>NZ_CP109131.1:0-4800000 GCF_035917995.1 Streptosporangium sp. NBC_01755
GTAGTGCGCGACGACGCCGTGCGCACTGACACCCCACGAAGTGTCCCCGGCCATGGCCTGTTCCTCGATCAACACCATCTCGTGCTCGAAAGTACCGCCACCACCGCCGTACCGCCCGGGAATCCCGATACAAAGCAGGCCCGTATCACCCGCGGCCCGCCAAAGCCGCGCATCGACACACCTCTGCGACGCCCAACGCTCCTGATTGGGCACCAACTCCTTCCCACAGAACGCCCGCGCGAGATCGCGTAACTCCCGCAGTTCGAGACCGTTCACCGGCAACCCCCCGGACATCATGCCCCCCTAACACTCAGACAACGAGACCGCCGTCGATCCCCAATACCTGACCGGTGATATAGCTGGAACGCTCCGAAACGAGGAAGGACACCAGATCGGCGACCTCCTCCGGCCTACCGAACCGGCCAAGCGGAATCCGCTCCGCGATTCCCGAACGCGCCTTACCCGCCATGGACGCCGTCATGTCGGTCTCGATAAGACCGGGCGCCACGACATTGGCCCGGATACCATACCGGCCCGACTCCTTGGCCAGCGCACGAGTGAAACCGATAATGCCCGCCTTGGACGCCGAGTAATTGGTCTGCGCGGCGTTCCCATACACACCCGCCACAGAAGACAGCGTGACGATCGAACCCGCCCTACGCTTGATCATCCCGAACACCGCCACACTGCAAACGTTGTACGTGGAGTCGAGATTGGTACGCAATACCGTGTGCCAGTCCTCTTCGCTCATCATCACGAGCGGGTTGTCGCGGATGATCCCCGCGCACGAGACCACCGCGCCGAGCGGGCCGAGTTCCTTCTCGGCCCGGCGGACGAATTGCCTGACCGCACCCAACTCCGTGACATCCACCTGCTCGGCGAGCACCGAAGCACCCTCGGCAACCTGCCCGACGACCAGGTCGGCGGCCTCCTTGTTGGAGCGGTAGCAGAACGCGACATCATATCCATCGGCCGCCAGACGGGTCACGACACTGCCGCCGATCCCGCGTGAACCACCCGTCACCAATGCCACAGGACGCATGTCAGTCACCTCCAGGACGCATCAAGACCTCGACACCACGCAACGCCACGGAGAAACTGCCCACCTCAAGGACTTTACGGCCGCCCACGAAGCTGCTGCCCGCGACGATCGCCGCGTCTGCGACGTTACGCAGGATCTGTACGTGATGTTCCAGCACCTCACCCGGGAACACCGGCTCGAGCAGGTCCACGTTCTTGATCCCGGCGGCCAGCTCGACCTTACCGGCCAGCACGTCCGGATTCGGTGTCTCCCAGCACGCCAGCAACACGGCCGCCTGCGCCCATGACTCCACCAACAAGCTCACCGGATACGCGTAATCGTCGGTGTTCTGATAGCACGGCTCAGCGCACGTGATCGCCTTGTGCGCCACCAGACTCTCACCCGGCCGCACCTCGATTACCCGGTCCAGGAGAAGAATCGGGTACCGGTGCGGAATGATCTGTTTGATCTCCGCGACTCCGATCATGCCGTCACCGCCGGGTAGCGCACGCGGATCTCAGCGACCCGCTCCTCGTTGACCACGGCCGACGCCGAACACCGGGTGAACCCGCCCACCTGCTCGACGGCCAGCTCAAGCCTCACCTGGTCGCCGGGGTAGACCGGCCGCATGAACCGGACCCTCTCCAGCGCGACGGGGCGCACCGGATCCGCGCCGCGGGCGGCGCACATATCACGAAAGGCCGAGTTGACGTACTCCACCAGGAACAGGCCGGGCAGGATCGGAAAGCCCGGGTAATGGCCGGCGAACACCGGATCGTCCGGGGAAACGTCCACGGTGACAGTGACTCCGCTCACCTGCGCGGCCGTCATGACCCGGCTCCGTATCCGCCGAGCAACGCGCACCCGACCGTGCCGTCACGGTCGATCGTGGTGACCAACGCCAGATCGTTGTCACCGAACGATTCGGCGACCGACAGCGCCGCCGCGATCTGAAACCCGGTGGACACCGAGGAGGCGTCCCCGATGAGCGACCTGCAGCCCACCCACTTCGCCGTCGCGCCGAGCACGTCGGTGATTCCGGCTTTCTCCGCGCTACCGATGTCCCCCTCGGCAGCGGACGGCGCCACAACACGCACGTCCTCACCGCGCACGCCCGCCTGTTCCACAGCCGCCTTGACGCAAGCGGCCAGCGCCGCCCTCGGGTCCGCGGGGTCGCCGACGCCACGAAATCGCGTCGACAGCACCCGGGCGACCGGGGTACGCCCCGCGTTCCTTGCTCCAGCCAACGTTTCCAGCAGGAAGAACGCGCCCCCCTCGGCAAGCGCGGGCCTTTGGCTGTGGCTCGCGCCCGCATGCCACTCCAGCCAGGCCCGTTGAGCCGAGTGCTCCTCGACCGCTCCACAAAGAACACGATCGCATTGCCCGCCGCGGACCAGTCGTATCGCGTAGCTCAGCGCGAGCAGACACGTGCTCCAGTCACCGGTGATGGTGGTGTTCGGCCCCTTGATGCCGTGCCAGATCGCGCTCTGCCCGGCGGCCTTGTTCATCACGGTGTTCGGGAACAGGGCCGAGTCGACGTGGTAGGGCTTCCTGCCGGCCAGCGAGTCCCGGGTGAAGTCCATGATGGACTGAATGCTGCCCGAACCGGTTCCAAGCACCAGGCCGATCCGCTCGGCGTCCGCGGTCAGCTGCGGACCGCATTCCTCGACGATCAGGCCCAGCGTGCCGATCGCCAGCGCGGTCAGCCGGTCCATCGCACGGGTGCCTCGCTTACCGAGGAACCCGGCAGGTGAGAAGTCGGCCAGCACACCGCCCCGCGTGAACGGTCCGGGAAACGCATCCCGGTCCAACGGGCGGACGGCGCTTCGGCCGGCACGAATGCCCGCACTGAAGGCCTCGCCGCCCACCCCGTAGGGAGAAAGCGTGGACCAGGCCGACAAGACAAGCTGCCCCGCCGATGTCTTGCCGTCCACAGTGGAGGAAACCGTCGGCGCGCTCATTGACCTCGCCCCGCCCGTGCCGCCGAGCCCGCGCCACCGGTGAGCGCCTTGGCCAGCCGGTCGTCGAAGTCGACCTGGCTCCAGTCACGCCGGTTCTCGATCACCGCGTAACCATGGGTGATCTTACCGGTGGCGACCTGGACCAGCTTTCCGTCCCGCTTGACGTAGCAGTCCATCCGCGCGGTGTAGGTCAATCGCTTGAACACCTCCTCCACGGTGAAAACCGTGTAGACCTCGTTCTCCATCCACGCCTCGTCCAAGATCCTGACCTTGGACGAGGGCACCACCGGGATCCAGTTCTGCTCATCGAGCAGTGTCTTGATGGACACGCCGCGCTCCTGGAGGAACAGGTCGACGACCTCCTCCATCAGCCGCAGGTAGCCGGTCATCTGCACACGCTCGGTGAAGTGGCAGTAGAAGTACGGCATCCGCCAGACCCAGCCAAAGGCGTTGGCGTCGCCGATCAGCTGCTTGAGCGGGTCATCGCCGATGATCTCGATCGGCGCGACCGGCTCGCCGAGCCGCTCGCCGAGCCGCTCGCCGAGCCGCTCGACGATGTGCGGCCCCAGCTCGGCCGGCGCGGCCTCGGCCGGAAACCCCCGCGGATCGTTTCGCAGGGTGACAGCGACCTTCGAGGTCACGGTCTTCACCGGCGTCTCACGCTGGGCGATCATCTCGACCACGAACCGCAGCTGCGCACCGCCCTTCGAGGCGACCGGCCGCACGGTTGCCACGGCGACGTCGTCGATGTGGTACGCGGTCCACATGCGAGTGTCGATGTCTGCGATGTCAACGCAGATGCCGTACCGCTCATAGAGCTCGCCCGCCGGATACCCGCGCTGCCTCAGGTGATCGAGCACCGCTTCCTCGACCAGATAGTTGACGTGCTTGAAACCGATCCAGGTGCAGATGTTCGACCCCTCATACCGGGGCCTGAGCGTGGTGGTGGTCGGCTCCCCCGCGGCGAGGCCCGCCGCGATCGGGGTCTGAGGGGCTGTCGGGTTCACATCGACTCCAGGCATGGTGATGGGAGAAACAATCGGCAGGGACAGGGCCTCACGCAGGAAGCCGTGCACGAGTGAGGCGAACCGGCCCGGTTGCTGGGCCATCGGGAAATGACCGCAGTCCTCGATCAGCTCGAACCGGCCCTCCGGCAGGGCCGCGGCCAGCTGCCTGCCGTCGGAGGCCCGGGTGGCGATGTCGTCTTGCCCGGTGATAACGAGCACCGAAGCGTCAATCGTGGACAGATCAACGAACGGCGACCGAAGATACGCCTCGAAAAAGCGCATCCAGCCGTATACGCCGATCTGGTCTCGGACGTGCAGCGCGGCCGCGGCGCGCCACACCTCCGGGATGCCGCGGGCGCCGATGTCCAGCGCCTCAGCGAAGATACGGTGGAAATCGTTGAGGTAGTAGGAGATCGTCGGCCAGTCGAAGTCGGCGGCGCTGTGCCGGTGAAACGGGCTGACCAGCACCACGGCCCCCGGCGCGAGCCTGCCCTCCGACATCGCCTCGATCAGCAGGTTCGCCGCGTACGAGTGCGCGACGACAGCGTCGAATCGGCCCGCCTCACCGGTGTCCATCGAGTCGACCAGCAGGGAGACCGGATCACACTGCCGACTCCAGTCCGCGCTTTCGATACCGTGCCAGGGAAGTTTCACATCCCACAACTCGACGTCATCGGGCAGGTACCGGTCGAGCGGCTCCCACATGCTGGTCGTGCAGCCCAGTCCGTGCAACAACAGCACCCGGGCCACTGGCTTGCCGCCGGCCGGCCGCCTGCGCCTTGGCCGCCGGACACTCGCTGGTGCCACAGATCACGCCTCCTCGTGCCGCCCGACGATGACCACCGCGTTGTTACCGCCGAACGCCAGCGAGTTGTTCTGCGCCACTCGGACCTCCGCGGCCCGCGCCACGTTCGGCACACAGTCCACCTGGCACGCCGGGTCGGTCTCGTTGTGGTTGATCGTCGGCGGAATGAATCCCTCGGTGATCGCCAGCGCGCACGCCGCGGTGGCCAGCGCGCTCGCGGCCCCCATCGTGTGGCCCAGCATGCCCTTGATGGACACGGTCGGCGGCGGCGTGTCGCCGAACGCCTCCATGATCGCCTCGACCTCGGTCTGGTCGTTGGCCCTCGTCCCTGTGCCGTGCGCGGAGATGAAATCGATGTCCTGCGGCTTGACACCCGCGTTGCGGTGCGCCAGCTGCATGCACCGGGCAAGGCTGCTGCGGTCCGGCGCGACCGGGCTGAGCGCGTCACAGTTCAGCCCGTAGCCCAGTAACTCGGCGTAGATCCGGGCACCGCGGGCCTTCGCCGACTCCAGACTCTCCATCACCAAGATGCCCGCCCCCTCACCGGTGAGGATGCCCTTGCGGTCCTTGTCGAACGGCTGGCACACCTCGGGTGCCATCGCGCCGAGCCGGTAGAACCCGGCGAAGGTCTTACGGCACAAGGCGTCCACGCCGCCGGCGAGCACCATCTCCACGTCACCGGCGCGGATCGCGTCCACGCCGTAGCCGATCGCGTAGTTGCCCGCCGCGCACGCCGTGGGGATGGTGACCGCCTCCACATCGGTCAGGCCAAGCTCGCGCACGATGCTCGTGGAGAGTCTGCCTGCCTGGATCCGGCCGGCCAGCACCGGGCTGAGCCGCTCGGGACCCGACTCGAACTGCTCGACGGCCAGGTTGTCCAGATCCCTTGACTCTCCATCCGTCGTACCGATGGAGACCAGGACCCGCCTGGCGCGCACCTCCTTGAGCGACATCGACGCGTCGGCCACCGCGAGGTTGGCGGCCGCGGCGGAGAACTGACCGGCCCGGCCGAGCCGGCCGGGATCGACGTTGACGATCCAGTCCTCCGCACGAAACCCGGTGATCTCGGTACCGTTCGCGTACGCGTAGCCGCTCGTGTCGAACGACGTGATCGGCTTGACGCCGCTACGACCGGACCGCAGGCCGGCCAGGAAGTCGGAGACACCGACGCCGATACTGGTGACCACGCCAAGACCTGTAATCACCACCCGGCGCGGTGGCTGGCGTTCGTCGTACACTTAGTGCTCCATCTCTTTGTCGGTGGCGATTTCCTGGCCGCCGTCGCCTGCCTGCTACTTGGCGGCGGCTGCCTCGTCGACGACGGCGACGACACCGTCCAGGTTGACCATCCGGACCAGCTCGCCCTGGTCGATGTCCACCCCGAGGGTGCGCTCCAGCGAGGAGAGGATCTCGATGGCGCCCATCGAGTCGGCGCCGTGGTCCTCCTTGAACAGGCTGTCGCCGGTCATCTCATCCAGGTCGATTTCAAGGATCTCGCAGACGATCTCCTTGATCTGCGCGCGGCGCTCCTCATCGACGAACGAGCCAGAATTAGTGGTAGTCATGACATTTTCTCCAGCCGGAATCCGGTGAACCAAACATTCGGTCCATATGCCGTGAAAGGGTGGTAGTGCTCCACACCTTTCCTATTCAGATGAACCAAACGTTCGGTCCATGTGCCGTGAAAGGGTGGTAGTGCTCCACACCTTTCCTATTCAGAATCTCTTTCACGATCCGCTGTCGCGACAATGGTTTTGCCCCGCCACGGGATCAGCGCGTCAGGCACGATCGGCCTCCTATTCCTTCGGGATGATCTCCTTGGCGAGGACTCGGCTGATCTCAGCCAGCGGCTCGGGCTGCAGCATCTCATCGTGCCCGCAGTCGATTCGGTGGTTGTCGACGGTCTCCGCGAACGGCGTCCAATCGCCCGGGGTGTTTTCGCGGCCGGCCACGAAGTGCAACATCCGGCCTCCGACCCTGCCGGGCCGGTGAGCCAGGTTCAGCTCGACGTTCGCACGCCATGCGGCGACCACGTTCATCAACTGTTCCTCTGTCGCCAGCACCGCGAGGTTGTGCTCGTGCCTGAGGATCTCCAGTACCTCGGCCGCCGAAGGCCGCTGCGGCGCCGCATGCCCGAAGAGGGCAAGGATGGCTCGCAGCAGTTCGGTATCGCTGGTCAGCTCCACCTCGCCTGCCTCGGCCACCGGGTGGCTGTCCAGGCTGGCCAGCAACGCGACGGTCTGCCCTGCCTGCTGCAACTGCCGCGCCATCTCATGGGCGACCACACCGCCGAATGACCAGCCCAGCAGGTGGTAGGGCCCTTCGGGCTGGACGGTGCGGACCTGCTCGAGATAGTCGGCCGCCATCTGCTCGACACTTTCCGGTACCCGGTCCGGCTCCAGCATGCCCCGCGCCTGCAGGCCGTACACCGGGAAGTCCGGGCCGAGCTGCGCGGTCAGCGCGATATACGGCCAGGCGACGCAGCCCACCGGGTGCACGCAGAAAATCGGCGTATGATGCCCTGTCACCCGCAGTGGCAGCAACACCTCAAACGAGTTGACCGAGCCACTGACATCCGCGCGCCCGGCCAGGCCCGCCACCGTCGGCGCGTCGAACACATCCCGGATGGACAGCTCAACACCCAACGCGCCACGGATCCGGCTGATCAGTCTCACCGCGAGCAGTGAATGGCCACCCAGGTCGAAGAAGTTGTCGTCGACGCCCACCGAGTCCACGTCGAGGACCTCGGCGAACACCGAACACAGGGCCTCCTCCCGTGGGTTCCGCGGGGCACGGCCCGAAGACAGGGCCGTGAAGTCCGGCGTCGGCAGCGCTTTGCGGTCCAGTTTGCCGTTCGACGACAAGGGCAGCTCATCCAGCGTGACATAGACCGAAGGCAGCATGTATTCCGGCAGCAAACCGGTCAGATACTCCCTCAGCACAGCGGTGTCCAGCGGCCCGGCCGCCGGTACCACGTAGGCGACCAGGTGCTGCTCGCCGGTGGTCACCACCGTGTTCCGCACCCCGTCGGCCGACCGGATCGCGGTCTCGATCTCACCGAGTTCGATCCGGTGCCCGCGGATCTTCACCTGGAAGTCGCGGCGCTCCAGGAACTCCAACCGGCCGTCCGGCCGATACACCACCCGGTCACCGGTCCGATACAGCCGGCCCTGGCCGAACGGGCTGGCCACGAACACGGCCGCGGTGCGGGCCGAGTCGTTGAGGTAGCCGCGGCCGACGCCGGTACCGCCCACATACAGCTCACCCGGCACCCCCACCGGAACCGGCTGCAGGTCATCACCGAGTACATAGAGCTGGGTGTTGCGGACAGGCCGGCCGATCGGGGTACGCAGCCCCGTGGCGTCATCGGGGTTACGGATCACCGCACTCGTCACACAGACGGAGCACTCGGTCGGGCCGTATTCGTTCATCACCGGGACGGCCGGGTAACGCTGGAGCCACCGGTGGCACAGCTCCGCCGGCAGCGCCTCCCCGCCGACCAGCAACCACCGCAACCCCAACTCAGGAACCGGGACACCCGCATCCCACACATCCAGAGCGGCCCGCAGCAGGGAGGGCACCATCTCCAGCACGGTCACGCCCGGAACGCCGAACAGCTGTTGCGGGTTCATGGCGGTCTCGCGGGAGACCACCCGGACCTGCGCGCCCACGATCAGACCGGCCAGCATCTGCCCCACCGACATGTCGAAGGTCAGCGGCGCGTTCTGCACCATCACGTCCGATGAGTCCAGTTCGAGGTCTTCGACCTGGGCCAGCAGATGGTTGACCATCCCGCGCCGGTGCACCATCGCACCCTTGGGCCGGCCCGTCGACCCCGACGTGTAGATCACGTAGGCCAGGTCGTCCCCAACCCCCCGCACCGGAGCCAGATCATCGTCCACCGCGTCGTCGAACACCAGCACCCGCACGCCACCGGCCCCGACGGCCTCGCGGGCCAGATCCAAATACTCCGGCGCTGCGATCAGCACCCCGATGCCGCTGTCGGCGACCAGGGCCGCGGTGCGGGCCACCGGCGTGCCCGGGTCGAAGGGCACATAGGCGCCCCCGGCGCCGAGCACGCCCAGCACCGCCGACACGTACCGGATTCCCGGGTCGCCCAGCAACCCCACCAACGCGCCCGCCGGCAGCTTCTTGGTCACCGCGTTGGCCCGAGCGACCAGCTCCCGATAGGTCACCGAGCCGGAATCGTCGCAGACCGCGACACCATCCGGAGCGGTGGCAGCCCACTCACGAACCCGCTCCACCACACCCGTGAAATCACCCTCGACCGCCGACGAATTCCACTCCACCAACAGCCGGCGACGCTCCCGCTCTCCCAACACATCGATCGCACTCAACGGCGCGTCCACGCCAGATGCCATGCCGTTCAACACCCGTTCCAACCGGGCTGAAATCTCCTGAACGGTCGCGCGGTCGAACAGGTCGGTGGCATACGTGACCAGCACACCGATACCGCCGTCGTCGTGTTCGGTGAAGTCGAATTCGAGATCGAAGTCCACGGCGGGCGCGTTGAGGGGCTCGACACCGGCGTCCAGGCCGGGCAGCTCGACCCGTGCGGCCGCGTTGTTCTGCAGCACCACCATCACCTGGAACAACGGCTGCCGCGACTGAGACCGAGCCGGATTGAGCACCTCGACCAGCCGCTCGAACGGGACATCCTGATGCGCGAACGCCGCCAGATCGGCATCCCGCACCCGGCCCAGCAGCTCCCGCACCGTCGGATCACCGGACAAGTCGGTGCGCAACACCAGCGTGTTGACGAAGAACCCGACAAGATCATCCAGGGCGTCATCGGTCCGGCCCGCCACCGGGCTGCCCAGCGGGATGTCCGTGCCCGCACCCAGCTTGCCCAGCAACACCGACAACCCGGCCCGCAACACCATGAACAGGCTGGCATTGTTCTTCCTGGCCAGGCTATTCAGGTCGGACTTGAGTTCCGGAGTGAGCACGAACTCGAACGCGTCGCCCCGGTAACTGGCGATCGCCGGACGCGGCCGATCAGTCGGCAGCGCGATCTCCTCCGGCAACCCCTCCAGCGTCTTGGTCCAGAAGGCCAGCTGCTCGGAGATCAGGCTCCGCTCGTCATCCTCGCTGCCCAGCAGCTCCCGCTGCCACAACGCGTAATCCACATACTGCACCGGCAACGACGCCCATCGCGGCGCCATCCCCGAACAGCGCGCCTCATAGGCCGTAGCGAAATCACGTGCCAACGGCATCATGGACCAGCCGTCACTGGCGATGTGGTGCAACACGACAAGCAGCACATACTCGGACTGGCCGAGTACGTACAGCTCGGCCCGCATCGGCGACTCGGCAGTGAGATCGAAGCCCGTCGAGCAAGCAGTGCCGATCGCGGCCGGGAGTTCCGCCTCGGTGGCAGACCTGACCACGAGTTCGGGCCTGTCGCTCCTGATGACCTGCACCGGCCGGCCGTCGACCTCCGGATATACCGTGCGCAGTACCTCATGCCGCTCTACCACATCGGCCAGGGCCTGCGCCAATGCGTCCTGGTCCAGGCTGCCCCTCAGCCGGAGCAGCATCGGGATGTTGTAGGTCGCCGAGGCCCCTTCGAGCAGGTTGAGGAACCACAGCCGCCGCTGACCGAACGACAACGGCAACTCACTCGGCCGCGGCCCGGCCACCAGCGCCGACCGGCTCCGGCCGCCCTCGCCCATCCGTTCGGCCAGGCCCGCCACCGTCGGCGCGTCGAACACATCCCGCACCGACAGCTCAACACCCAACGCGCCACGAATCCGGCTGATCAACCTCACCGCCAGCAGCGAATGGCCACCCAGATCGAAGAAGCTGTCATCGATGCTCACGGTCTCGACATCGAGTACCTCGGCGAACGCGGAACACAACACTTCTTCCCGCGAATTCCGCGGGGCACGACCCGAAGACAGGGCCGTGAAGTCCGGCTCCGGCAACGCTTTGCGGTCCAGTTTGCCGTTCGAGGTCAGCGGTAGCGCGTCCAGCGTGACATAGACCGAAGGCAGCATGTATTCCGGCAGCAAACCGGTCAGATACTCCCTCAGCACAGCGGTGTCCAGCGTCCCAGCCGCCGGTACCACGTAGGCGACCAGGTGCTGCTCGCCGGTGGTCACCACCGTGTTCCGCACCCCGTCGGCCGACCGGATCGCGGTCTCGATCTCACCGAGTTCGATCCGATGCCCGCGGATCTTCACCTGGAAGTCGCGGCGCTCCAGGAACTCCAGCCGGCCGTCCGGCCGATACACCACCCGGTCACCGGTCCGATACAGCCGGCCCTGGCCGAACGGGCTGGCCACGAACACCGCCGCGGTGCGGGCCGAGTCGTTCAGATAGCCGCGGCCGACACCCACACCGCCCACATACAGCTCACCCGGCACCCCCACCGGAACCGGCTGCAGGTCATCACCGAGTACATAGAGCTGGGTGTTGCGGATGGGCCGCCCGATCGGGGTACGCGACCCCGTGGCGTCATCAGCGTGACGGATCGCCGCCTGAGTGACGCCGATGGAGCACTCGGTCGGGCCGTAGGCGTTGATCATCGGGACGGCCGGGTAGCGCTGGAGCCACCGGTGGCACAGCTCCGCCGGCAGCGCCTCCCCGGCCACCAGCAGCCACCGCAACCCCGGCCCGGACACCGTCACCCCGACATCCAGGGCAGCCCGCAACAGGGACGGCACCACCTCCAGCACCGTCACGCCCGGAACACCGAACAGCCGTTGCGGATCCATCGCGCTCTCCCGGGAGACCACCCGCACCCGCCCGCCCACGATCAGAGCGGCCAGCATCTGCCACACCGACATGTCGAACGTCAACGGCGCGTTCAGCATCACCACATCCGAGGAGTCCAGCCCGAGATCCTCCACCTTGGCCAGCAGATGGTTGACCATCCCGCGCCGGTGCACCATCGCCCCCTTGGGCCGGCCCGTCGACCCCGAGGTGAACATCACATACGCCAGATCATCCTCAGCCCCGCGCGCCGGGGCCAGATCATCGTCCACCGCGTCGTCGAACACCAGCACCCGCACGCCACCGGCCCCGACGGCCTCGCGGGCCAGATCCAGATACTCCGGCGCCGCGATCAGCACCCCGATGCCGCTGTCGGCGACCAGGGCCGCGGTGCGGGCCACCGGCGCATCCGGATCGAACGGCACATACGCACCCCCAGCACCGAGCACCCCCAGCACCGCCGACACAAACCGGACCCCCGGGCCGCCCAGCAACCCCACCAACGCACCCGCCGGCAACCTCTTGGCCACCGCGTTCGCCCGAGCGACCAGCTCCCGATACGACACCGACCCGGAATCATCCGACACCGCGACACCATCCGGAGCAGCCACAGCCCGCTCACGAACCCGCTCCACCACACCCGCGAAACCACCCTCGACCGCCGACGAATTCCACTCCACCAACAACCGGCGACGCTCCTCCTGCCCGAGCACATCGATCGCACTCAACGACGCATCCGCATCAAACGCCATGCTGTCGAGAACGCGGACCAGTCGCTCGGACATCCGCTGAACGGTCGCGCGGTCGAACAGGTCGGTGGCATACGTGACCAGCACACCGACACCGCCATCACCGTGCTCGGTGAAACCGAAAGTCAGGTCGAAGTCCGAAACCGAGGGGCGGAGCGGGTCGACACCGGCGTCCAGGCCGGCCAGCTCGATCCGTGCGGCCGCGTTGTTCTGCAGCACCACCATCACCTGGAACAACGGGTGCCGCGACCTGGACCGGGCCGGGTTGAGCACCTCGACCAGCCGCTCGAACGGCACGTCCTGATGCGCGAACGCCGCCAAATCGGCATCCCGCACCCGGCCCAGCAACTCCCGCACCGTCGGATCACCAGACAGATCCGCACGCAACACCAGCGTGTTGACGAAGAACCCGACAAGACCATCCAGGGCGTCATCGGTCCGACCGGCGAACGGGCTGCCCAACGGGATGTCGGTGCCCGCACCCAGCTTGCCCAGCAACACCGACAACCCGGCCTGCAACACCATGAACAGGCTCGCGTTGCTCTGCCTGGCCAGCACGTCCAGCCCGGACGTGAGTTCCGGAGTGAGCACGAACTCAAACGCGTCAGCCTGGTAGCTGGCGATCGCCGGACGCGGCCGATCAGCCGGTAGTGTGATCTCCTCCGGCAGACCGTCGAGCGCCTTGGTCCAGAAGGCCAGCTGCTCGGAGATCAGGCTCCGCTCGTCATCCTCACCGCCCAGCAGCTCCCGCTGCCACAACGCATAATCCACATACTGCACCGGCAACGACTTCCACCCCGGCACCATCCCCGAACAACGCGCCTCATACGCCGCGGCGAAATCCCGCGCCAACGGCATCATCGACCAGCCATCACCAGCAATGTGATGCAACACCAACAGCAACACAGACTCAGTCGGACCGAGGACGAACAGGTGAGAGCGGACCGGCAACTCGGCAGTGAGATCAAAGCCGACCGAACACGCGGCCTGGATCGCGGCCGGGAGTTCCGCCTCGGTGGCAGACCTGACCACGAGTTCGGGGTTGTCACTCCTGATGACCTGCACCGGCCGGCCGTCGACCTCCGGATACACCGTGCGCAGCACCTCGTGCCGCTCCACCACATCGGCCAGGGCAGCGGCCAATGCGTCCCGGTCCAGGCTGCCCCTCAGCCGGAGCAGCATCGGGATGGTGTAGGTCGCCGAGGCCCCTTCGAGCAGGTTGAGGAACCACAACCGCCGCTGACCGAACGACAACGGCAACTCGCCCGGCCGCGGCCCGGCCACCAGCACCGGCCGGCTCCGGCCGCCCTCGCCCATCCGTTCGGCCAGGCCCGCCACCGTCGGCGCGTCGAACACATCCCGCACCGACAGCTCAACACCCAACGCGCCACGAATCCGGCTGGTCAACCTCACCGCGATCAGCGAATGCCCACCCAGGTCGAAGAAGCTGTCGTCGACGCCCACCGAGTCCACATCGAGGACCTCGGCGAACACCGCACACAGGGCCTCCTCCCGCGGGTTGCGCGGGGCACGACCCGAAGACAGGGCCGTGAAGTCCGGCGCCGGCAGCGCCTTGCGGTCCAGTTTGCCGTTCGGGCTCAGCGGTAATGCGTCGAGGACCATGACCACCGCGGGAACCATGTAGTCCGGCAGCAGAGTGGCGACGTGTGCCTGGAGCGCGCCAGGCTCGACCTGGCCCACCACATAGGCGACCAGATGCTGCTCACCGGTGGTCACCACCGCGTTCCGCACCCCGTCGGCCGACCGGATCGCGGTCTCGATCTCACCCAGCTCGATCCGGTGCCCGCGAATCTTCACCTGGAAGTCGCGGCGCTCCAGGAACTCCAGCCGGCCGTCCGGCCGATACACCACCCGGTCACCGGTGCGATACAGTCGGCCCCCACCGAACGGGCTGGCCACGAACACCGCCGCGGTCCGGGCAGGGTCGTTCAGATACCCGCGGCCGACACCCACACCGCCCACATACAACTCACCCGGCACCCCCACCGGAACCGGCTGCAGATCATCACCCAGCACATACACCCGGGTGTTACGAATAGGCCCGCCGATCGGGGTACGCAGCCCCGCGACGTCATCGGAGCTACGGATCACCGCACCCGTCACACCGTCGGAACACTCCGTCGGGGCGTAAACGTTCATCACCGGCACAGCCGGGAAACGCTGGAACCACCGGCGGCACAACTCCGCCGGCAGCACCTCACCGGCCGACTCCAGCCACCGCAACCCCAACTCGGGAACCGAGACACCCCCATCCCACACATCCAGAGCGGCCCGCAGCAGGGACGGCACCACCTCCAGCACCGTCACGCCCGGAACACCGAACAGCCGTTGCGGATCCATCGCGGTCTCCCGGGAGACCACCCGGACCCGCCCGCCGACGATCAGAGCGGCCAGCATCTGCCACACCGAGATGTCGAACGTCACCGGCGCGTTCTGCACCACCACATCCGACGCCCCCAGCCCAAGATCCTCGACCTTGGCCAGCAGATGGTTGACCATCCCGCGCCGGTGCACCATCGCACCCTTGGGCCGGCCCGTCGACCCCGACGTGAACATCACATACGCCAGATCGTCCACGGTCCCGCGCGGCGGGGCCAGATCATCGTCCACCGCATCGTCGAACACCAGCACCCGCACGCCACCGGCCCCGACGGCCTCACGGGCCAGATCCAGATACTCCGGCGCCGCGATCAGCACCCCGATGCCGCTGTCGGCGACCAGGGCCGCGGTGCGGGCCACCGGCGTGCCCGGATCGAAGGGCACATACGCGCCCCCGGCGCCGAGAGCGCCCAGCACCGCCGACACATACCGGACACCCGGATCGCCCAGCAACCCCACCAACGCGCCCCCCGGCAGCCTCTTGGCCACCGCGTTCGCCCGACCCACCAGCTCCCGATACGACACCGACCCGGAATCATCCGACACCGCGACACCATCCGGGGCAGCCACAGCCCGCTCACGGACCCGCTCCACCACACCCGCGAAACCACCCTCGACCGCCGGCGGATTCCACTCCACCAACAGCCGGCGGCGTTCCTCCTGGCCGAGTACATCGATCGCACTCAACGGCGCATCCGCGTCGAACGCCATGCTGTCGAGAACGCGGACCAGTCGCTCGGACATCCGCTGAGCTGTCGCGCGGTCGAACAGGTCGGTGGCATACGTGACCAGCACACCGATGCTGCCATCACCGTGCTCGGCGAAATCGAAAGTCAGGTCGAAGTTCGTAATCGAGGGGCGGAGTGGGTCGACACCGGCGTCCAGGCCGGTCATCTTGACCTGTGCGGCCGCGTTGTTCTGCAGCGCCATCATCACCTGGAACAACGGGTGCCGCGACCTGGACCGGGCCGGGTTGAGCACCTCGACCAGCCGCTCGAACGGCACGTCCTGATGCGCGAACGCCGCCAAATCGGCATCTCGCACCCGGCCCAGCAACTCCTCCACCGTCGGATCACCGGACAAGTCGGTACGCAACACCAGCGTGTTGACGAAGAACCCGACAAGATCATCCAGGGCGTCATCGGTCCGACCCGCCACCGGGCTGCCCAGCGGGACGTCCGTGCCCGCACCCAGCTTGCCCAGCAACACCGACAACCCGGCCTGCAACACCATGAACAGGCTCGCGTTGTTCTCCCTGGCCAGCACGTCCAGCCCGGCCTTGAGCTCCCGAGTGAGCACGAACTCAAACGCGTCAGCCCGGTAGCTGGCGATCGCCGGACGCGGCCGATCAGCCGGTAGTGTGATCTCCTCGGGCAGGTCGTCGAGCGTCCTGGTCCAGAAGGCCAGCTGCTCGGAGATCAGGCTCCGCTCGTCATCCTCACTCCCCAGCAGCTCCCGCTGCCACAACGCGTAATCCACATACTGCACCGGCAACGGCTTCCACCGCGGCGCCATCCCCGAACTGCGTGCTTCATAGGCCGCAGCGAAATCATGTGCCAGCGGCGTCGCCGACCAGCCGTCACTGGCGATGTGGTGCAACACGACAAGCAGCACACACTCAGACGGGCCGAGCACCAACAACTCGGCCCGCATCGGCAACTCCGCAGCCAGGTCGAAACCGACCGAGCAAGCGGCCAGGATCGCGGCCGGGAGTTCCGTCTCGGTGGCAGACCTGACCACGAGTTCGGGCCTGTCGCTCCTGATGACCTGCACCGGCCGGCCGTCGACCTCCGGGTACACCGTGCGCAGCACCTCATGCCGCTCCACCACATCGGCCAGAGCCTGCGCCAAGGCGTCCCGGTCCAGCTCACCGCTCAACCGCAAGGCAATCGGCAAGTTGTAGGTCGCCGAGGCCCCTTCGAGCAGGTTGAGGAACCACAACCGCTGCTGGCCGAACGACAACGGCAACTCGCTCGGCCGCGGCCCGGCCACCAGCGCCGACCGGCTCCGGCCGCCCTCGCCCATCCGTTCGGCCAGGCCCGCCACCGTCGGCGCGTCGAACACATCCCGGATGGACAGCTCAACACCCAACGCGCCACGAATCCGGCTGATCAGCCTCACCGCGAGCAGTGAATGGCCACCCAGGTCGAAGAAGTTGTCGTCGACGCCCACCGAGTCCACGTCGAGGACCTCGGCGAACACCGCACACAGGGCCTCCTCCCGTGGGTTCCGCGGGGCACGGCCCGAAGACAGGGCCGTGAAGTCCGGCGCCGGCAACGCTTTACGATCCAGTTTGCCGTTCGACGACAAGGGCAGCTCATCCAGCGTGACATAGACCGAAGGCAGCATGTATTCCGGCAGCAAACCGGTCAGATACTCCCTCAGCACAGCGGTGTCCAGCGTCCCAGCCGCCGGTACCACGTAGGCGACCAGGTGCTGCTCGCCGGTGGTCACCACCGTGTTCCGCACCCCGTCGGCCGACCGGATCGCGGTCTCGATCTCACCCAGCTCGATCCGGTGCCCGCGGATCTTCACCTGGAAGTCGCGGCGCTCCAGGAACTCCAGCCGGCCGTCCGGCCGATACACCACCCGGTCACCGGTCCGATACAGCCGGCCCTGGCCGAACGGGCTGGCCACGAACACGGCCGCGGTGCGGGCGGGGTCGTTGAGGTAGCCGCGGCCGACGCCGGTACCGCCCACATACAGCTCACCCGGCACACCGACCGGAACCGGTTGCAGGTCATCACCGAGGACGTAGAGCTGGGTGTTGCGGATGGGCCGGCCGATCGGGGTACGCGAGCCCGTGGCGTCATCGGGGTTGGCGATCACCGCGTGGGTGACGTCGTCGGAGCACTCGGTCGGGCCGTAGGCGTTCATCACCGGGACGGCCGGGTAACTCTGGAGCCACCGGTGGCACAGCTCCGGCGGCAGCGCCTCACCGGTCACCAGCAGCCACCGCAACTCCGGCCCGGGCAACGTCACCTTGGCGTCCAGGGCGGCCCGCAGCAGGGAGGGCACCACCTCCAGCACCGTCACGCCCGGAACGCCGAACAGCCGTTGCGGGTTCATCGCGGTCTCGCGGGAGACCACCCGGACCTGCCCGCCCACGATCATGGCGGCCAGCATCTGCCACACCGAGATGTCGAAGGTCAGCGGCGCGTTCTGCACCACCACGTCGGAGGGGTTCAGGCCGAGGTCTTCGACCTTGGCCAGCAGATGGTTGACCATCCCGCGCCGGTGCACCATCGCGCCCTTGGGCCGGCCCGTCGACCCCGACGTGTAGATCACGTAGGCCAGGTCGTCCGCGACCCCCCGCGCCGGGGCCGGATCATCGTCCACCGCGTCGTCGAACACCAGCATCCGCACACCACCGGCCCCGGCGACCTCGCGGGCCAGGTCCAGATACTCCGGTGCGGCGATCAGCACCTCGATGCCGCTGTCGGCGACCAGGGCCGCGGTGCGGGCCACCGGCGCGGCCGGGTCGAAGGGCACATACGCCCCCCCGGCGCCGAGAGCGCCCAGCACCGCCGACACGTACCGGACACCCGGGTCGCCGAGCAATCCCACCAACGCGCCCGCCGGCAGCTTCTTGGCCACCGCGTTGGCCCGAGCGACCAGCTCCCGATACGTCACCGACCCCGCATCATCGGTGACCGCGACACCATCCGGGGCAGTGGCAGCCCACTCACGTACCCGCTCCACCACACCCGTGAAATCGCCCTCGACCGCCGGCGGATTCCACTCCACCAACAACCGGCGGCGTTCCTCCTGGCCGAGTACATCGATCGCACTCAACGGCGCGTCCGCGCCAGGCACCATGCCGTTCAACACCCGTTCCAGCCGGGCTGAAATCTCCTGAACGGTCGCGCGGTCGAACAGGTCGGTGGCGTACGTGACAAGCACGCCGATGCTGCCATCATCGTGTTCGGTGAAGTCGAATTCGAGATCGAAGTCCACGGCGGGCGCGTTGAGGGGCTCGACACCGGCGTCCAGGCCGGGCAACTCGACCTGTGCGGCCGCGTTGTTCTGCAGCACCACCATCACCTGGTACAGCGGCTGCCGCGACTGGGACCGAGCCGGATTGAGCACCTCGACCAGCCGCTCGAACGGCACGTCCTGGTGCGCGAACGCCGCCAGATCGGCATCTCGCACCCGGCCCAGCAGCTCCCGCACCGTCGGATCACCGGACAAGTCGGTGCGCAGCACCAGCGTGTTGACGAAGAACCCGACGAGATCGTTGAGGGCGTCATCGGTCCGGCCGGCGACCGGGCTGCCCAGCGGGACGTCGGTGCCCGCGCCCAGCTTGCCCAGCAACACGGACAGCCCGGCCTGCAGCACCATGAACAGGCTGGCGTTGTTCTTCCTGGCCAGGCTATCCAGGTCGGACTTGAGTTCCGGAGTGAGCACGAACTCGAACGTGTCGCCCCGGTAGCTGGCGATCGCCGGACGCGGCCGATCGGCCGGTAGTGTGATCCCCTCGGGCAAGCCGTCGAGCGCCTTGGTCCAGAAGGCCAGCTGCTCGGAGATCAGGCTCCGCTCGTCATCCTCGCTGCCCAGCAGCTCCCGCTGCCACAACGCGTAATCCACATACTGCACCGGCAACGGCTTCCACCGCGGCGCCATCCCCGAACAACGCGCCTCATACGCCGCAGCCAGATCCCGCGCCAACGGCATCATGGACCAGCCGTCACTGGCGATGTGGTGCATAACGACAAGCAGCACACACTCAGACGGGCCGAGCACCAACAACTCGGCCCGCATCGGCAACTCCGCAGTCAGGTCAAAACCGACCGAGCGAGCAGTCTCGATCGCGGCCGGGAGTTCCGTCTCAGTGACCGACCTGACCACGAGTTCGGGCCTGTCGCTCCTGATGACCTGCACCGGCCGGCCGTCGACCTCCGGATACACCGTGCGCAGCACCTCGTGCCGCTCCACCACATCGGCCAGGGCCTGCTCCAAGGCACCCCGGTCCAGGCTGCCCCTCAGCCGGAGCAGCATCGGGATGGTGTAGGTCGCCGAGGCCCCTTCGAGCAGGTTGAGGAACCACAGCCGCCGCTGACCGAACGACAACGGCAACTCACTCGGCCGCGGCCCGGCCACCAGCACCGGCCGGCTCCGGCCGCCCTCGCCCATCCGTTCGGCCAGGCCCGCCACCGTCGGCGCGTCGAACACATCCCGCACCGACAGCTCAACACCCAACGCGCCACGAATCCGGCTGATCAACCTCACCGCGAGCAGTGAATGCCCACCCAGGTCGAAGAAGCTGTCGTCGACGCCCACCGAGTCCACATCGAGGACCTCGGCGAACACCGAACACAGGGCCTCCTCCCGCGGGTTGCGCGGGGCACGACCCGAAGACAGGGCCGTGAAGTCCGGCGCCGGCAGCGCTTTACGATCCAGTTTGCCGTTCGGGCTCAGCGGTAATGCGTCGAGGACCATGACCACCGCGGGAACCATGTAGTCCGGCAGCAGAGTGGCGACGTGTGCCTGGAGCGCGTCAGGCTCGACCTGGCCCACCACATAGGCGACCAGATGCTGCTCACCGGCGGTCACCACCGCGTTCCGCACCCCGTCGGCCGACCGGATCGCGGTCTCGATCTCACCCAGCTCGATCCGGTGCCCGCGGATCTTCACCTGGAAGTCGCGGCGCTCCAGGAACTCCAGCCGGCCGTCCGGCCGATACACCACCCGGTCACCGGTCCGATACAGCCGGCCCTGGCCGAACGGGCTGGCCACGAACACGGCCGCGGTGCGGGCGGGGTCGTTGAGGTAGCCGCGGCCGACGCCGGTACCGCCCACATACAGCTCACCCGGCACACCGACCGGAACCGGTTGCAGGTCATCACCGAGGACGTAGAGCTGGGTGTTGCGGATGGGCCGGCCGATCGGGGTACGCGAGCCCGTGGCGTCATCGGGGTTGGCGATCACCGCGTGGGTGACGTCGTCGGAGCACTCGGTCGGGCCGTAGGCGTTCATCACCGGGACGGCCGGGTAACTCTGGAGCCACCGGTGGCACAGCTCCGGCGGCAGCGCCTCACCGGTCACCAGCAGCCACCGCAACTCCGGCCCGGGCAACGTCACCTTGGCGTCCAGGGCGGCTCGCAGCAGGGAGGGCACCACCTCCAGCACCGTCACGCCCGGAATGCCGAACAGCCGTTGCGGGTTCATCGCGGTCTCGCGGGAGACCACCCGGACCTGCCCGCCCACGATCAGGGCGGCCAGCATCTGCCACACCGAGATGTCGAAGGTCAGCGGCGCGTTCTGCACCACCACGTCGGAGGGGTTCAGGCCGAGGTCTTCGACCTTGGCCAGCAGATGGTTGACCATCCCGCGCCGGTGCACCATCGCGCCCTTGGGCCGGCCCGTCGACCCCGACGTGTAGATCACGTAGGCCAGGTCGTCCGCGCCCCCCCGCGCCGGGGCCGGATCATCGTCCACCGCGTCGTCGAACACCAGCATCCGCACACCACCGGCCCCGGCGACCTCGCGGGCCAGGTCCAGATACTCCGGTGCGGCGATCAGCACCTCGATGCCGCTGTCGGCGACCAGGGCCGCGGTGCGGGCCACCGGCGCATCCGGATCGAACGGCACATACGCACCCCCAGCACCGAGAGCGCCCAGCACCGCCGACACGTACCGGACACCCGGGTCGCCGAGCAATCCCACCAACGCGCCCGCCGGCAGCTTCTTGGCCACCGCGTTGGCCCGAGCGACCAGCTCCCGATACGTCACCGACCCCGCATCATCGGTGACCGCGACACCATCCGGGGCAGTGGCAGCCCACTCACGGACCCGCTCCACCACACCCGTGAAATCGCCCTCGACCGCCGGCGGATTCCACTCCACCAACAGCCGGTGACGCTCCTGCTCGCCGAGTACATCGATCGCGTTCAACGGCTGGTCCGCAGGCGCGGTGGTAAACGTGTCCAGAAAGGCGGTGAAACGCGCGAGGTGCGCCTCCACATCAGCCTCGTCATACAGGTCGGTGTTCGCGTCTATTTTGACGCGCAGGCCGCCGTCCTCACTGTCGTGCACCATGATCGTGAGATCGTCGCTGGGCGGGGTTGTCAGGTTGAACGTTTTCACCGTCGCGGTGCCGAAGCGCATCCCACCGAGGGAATTCATTAGGTTGACCTCGGGACCAACCGGGCGACGGTCCTCGGGTGAAAGTCCCATCATCTGCCGAATCTCGCGGGTGCGGAAACGCTGATGACGCACAACGAGACCCACCTCCCGGGACGCGTGCGCCAGCACATCACCCCGGCTCATCCCCGGCCGAACAGCCAACACCAACGGCACCAAATTCGCACGCATGCCAGGCGTCGCCTTGGTGACAGCCGACGTACGCGCGGTCACCGGCAACGACAACACCACATCACGAACCCCGGTAACCCGCTGCACATAACACGCCGTCGCCGCGATCAGATACGTCGGCCACGCGACACGATGCCCCCAAGCCGCCGCCCGCATCCGCTCCGCGACTCCCGCATCCAGAGTCATGCCACGACGCACGAAGGTGCGCACCGCGGTGATCGGCCGGCTCGACATGCTCGTCAACTCCACCGGCCCCGCGAACCTCCCCGCCCAGAACTCGCGATCCTTCTCGAACCGCGCCGATTCCCGGTAGGCCAGCTCCTCCTCGATCAAACCCGCCAACGGCGGAAACACACCATCCCCGTACGACCGGCCCTCCTGAACCGCGGTATAAATCCCCGCCACACGAGCGACAAACAAAGCCTCACTAAAACCATCCCACAACAAATGATGAGCACGCTGATACAACACCGCACGATCCGGGCCAACCCTCAGCAACGCGAACCGGAACAACACCGGCGCATCCAACGCCACCGCAGTCCCGGCATCAGCCCGCATCCACCCCAGCGCCGCCCCATCAGGATCAACCTCGCCCGTGAAATCAACGACCGAGAACTCCCAATCCTCACAAGGAACCACCGTCTGCCGCACTTCATCACCAACAATGCCGAACCGGGCCCGCAGGCACTCCGCCTCCCCCACGGCCACCCGCACAGCCCGCTCCAACAGCGCTACATCAAGCTCACCCTCAATAACGTAATAATCCGCGATATTCCAGATCGGATTATCAGGATCAAGCTGCTGGGCAAACCAAACCTCCAGCTGAGCAGCCGACAGCGGCAAACCAGAACCTGAACCCCGCAGCTCATTCATCTTCCACAGCTCCTCGACACGCTGGGGCTCATCGAACTGGACCCGCCACCCGCCGACACCAAGACCAGGATCATGCGTCGACCGGGTAGGACTATCCGTATCGCCTTGACCGTGCATCCTGTACGCCGCATCTACCAGATCGACTACCCGTCTTCTTCCATCCAGCCGGCGCCGCCTCACCGGACACAGACGACTCCCATCGCCATGAAACGGCCCTCGACTGAGGCTTGCTCACCATATCCGGACTTTTCTAAGGAAATCACTAGTAAACACACCGGATTAGTTCACCGGAACCTGAATCGTGTTCACATGATTTTCATTTAACAGGGCGGCATCTGCTTATCATGGCGGGAAATGAGCCACGAATTCTTGCCACCGGTCAACTTCAGGCCGCCCTTGATTGGCCGGGAAAACCAGATCTCCGCTACCTCGTCGCCGAGGTGGGCCGGCCGAACATATCGATCGCGCTCAGCGGGGCGTCCACATCAGACACCATGCCGCTCAACACCCGCTCCAGCCCGGCCGAAATCCGCTGAACTGTCGGGCGGTCGAACAGGTCGGTGGCGTACGTGACCAGCACACCGATACCGCCGTCGTCGTGTTCGGTGAAATCGAAATACAAGTCGTCGTCAGCGGTCGGAGTGGTGAGCGGTTTGGCGATCGCCTCCAGTCCGGCCAGTTCGGCCTGTGCGGCCGCGTTGTTCTGCAGCACCATCACGACCTGGAACAGCGGGTGCCGCGACCTGGACCGGGCCGGGTTGATCACCTCGACCAGCCGCTCGAACGGCACGTCCTGGTGCGCGAACGCCGCCAGATCGGCATCCCGCACCCGGCCCAGCAGCTCCCGCACCGTCGGATCACCGGACAAGTCGGTGCGCAACACCAGCGTGTTGACGAAGAACCCGACAAGATCATCCAGGGCGTCATCGGTCCGGCCCGCGACCGGGCTGCCCAGCGGGATGTCGGTGCCCGCGCCCAGCTTGCTCAACAACACAGACAGCCCAGCCTGCAACACCATGAACAGGCTCGCGTTGTTCTCCCTGGCCAGCACGCCCAGCCCGGACGTGAGTTCCGAAGTGAGCACGAACTCGAACGCGTCAGCCTGGTAGCTGGCGATCGCCGGACGCGGCCGATCGGCCGGCAGCGCGATCTCCTCCGGCAGACCGTCGAGCGCCTTGGTCCAGAAGGCCAGCTGCTCCGAAATCAGGCTCCGCTCATCATCCTCGCTGCCCAGCAGCTCCCGCTGCCACAACGCGTAATCCACATACTGCACCGGCAACGGCTTCCACTGCGGCGCCATCCCCGAACAGCGCGCCTCATACGCCGCGGCGAAATCACGCGCCAGCGGCGCCATCGACCAGCCGTCACCGGCGATGTGGTGCAACACCAACAGCAACACGGACTCGGTCGGACCGAGGATGAACAGCTGAGAGCGGATCGGCAACTCGCCGGTGAGATCGAACCCGGCCAAGCATGCGGTCTGGATCGCGCCCGGCAACTTAGCCTCAGTTATCGCTCTGACCACCAGCACAGGCCCCTGGCCCTTGATCTCTTGCACTAGTTGGCCGTCGACCTCCGGATACACTGTGCGCAGTACCTCGTGCCGCTCTACCACATCGGCCAGGGCCTGCGCCAATGCGTCCCGGTCCGGCTCACCGCTCAACCGCAAAACCAACGGCATGGTGTAGGTCGCCGAGGCCCCTTCGAGCAGGTTGAGGAACCACAACCGCCGCTGACCGAACGACAACGGCAACTCACCCGGCCGCGGCCCGGCCACCAGCACCGGCCGGCTCCGGCCCTCATCACCCATCCGCCCGGCCAGACCCGCCACCGTCGGCGCGTCGAACACATCCCGCACCGACAGCTCAACACCCAACACGCCACGGATCCGGCTGGTCAACCTCACCGCGATCAGTGAATGCCCACCCAGATCGAAGAAGTTGTCGTCGACGCCCACCGAGTCCACATCGAGGACCTCGGCGAACACCGCACACAGGGCCTCTTCCCGCGGGTTGCGCGGGCCACGCCCCGAAGACAGGGCCGTGAAGTCCGGCGCCGGCAACGCTTTACGATCCAGCTTGCCGTTCGACGACAAGGGCAGCTCATCCAGCGTGACATAGACCGAAGGCAGCATGTATTCCGGCAGCAAACCGGTCAGATACTCCCTCAACACAGCGGTATCCAGCGGCCCGGCCGCCGGTACCACGTAGGCGACCAGGCGCTGCCGATCGGCGGTCACCACCGTGTTCCGCACCCCGTCGGCCGACCGGATCGCGGTCTCGATCTCACCCAGCTCGATCCGGTGCCCACGAATCTTCACCTGGAAGTCGCGGCGCTCCAAGAACTCCAGCCGGCCGTCCGGCCGATACACCACCCGGTCACCGGTCCGATACAACCGGCCCCCACCGAACGGGCTGGCCACGAACACCGCCGCAGTCCGGGCGGCATCGTTCAGATACCCGCGGCCGACACCCACACCGCCCACATACAACTCACCCGGCACCCCCACCGGAACCGGCTGCAGATCATCACCCAGCACATAGACCTGGGTGTTGCGGATGGGCCGGCCGATCGGGGTACGCAGCCCCGCGACGTCATCGGGGTTGGCGATCACCGCGTGGGTGACGTCGATGGAGCACTCGGTCGGGCCATAGGCGTTCATCACCGGGACGGCCGGGTAACGCTGAAGCCAGCGGCGGCACAACTCCGCCGGCAACGCCTCCCCAGCCGACACCAGCCACCGCAACCCCAACTCAGGAACCGAGACACCCCCATCCCACACATCCAAAGCAGCCCGCAGCAGAGAGGGCACCACCTCCAGCACCGTCACACCCGAAACACCGAACAACCGTTGCGGATCCATCGCGCTCTCCCGGGAGACCACCCGCACCCGCCCCCCCACGATCAGAGCGGCCAGCATCTGCCACACCGAGATGTCGAACGTCAACGGCGCGCTCTGCACCACCACATCCGACGAATCCAGCCCGAGATCCTCCACCTTGGCCAGCAGATGATTGACCATCCCCCGCCGGTGCACCATCGCCCCCTTGGGCCGGCCCGTCGACCCCGACGTGTAGATCACATACGCCAGATCGTCCCCAACCCCCCGCACCGGAGCCAGATCATCGTCCACCGCATCGTCGAACACCAGCACCCGCACGCCACCGGCCCCGACGGCCTCACGGGCCAAGTCCAGATACTCCGGCGCCGCGATCAACACCTCGATGCCGCTGTCGGCGATCAGATCCGCTATGCGGGCCACCGGCGCGCCCGGGTCGAAGGGCACATACGCACCCCCGGCGCCGAGCACCCCCAGCACCGCCGACACATACCGGACACCCGGATCGCCCAGCAACCCCACCAACGCACCCGCCGGCAACCTCTTGGCCACCGCGTTCGCCCGAGCGACCAGCTCCCGATACGACACCGACCCCGCATCATCGGTGACCGCGACACCATCCGGAGCAGCCACAGCCCGCTCACGAACCCGCTCCACCACACCCGCGAAACCACCCTCGACCGCCGACGAATTCCACTCCACCAACAACCGGCGACGCTCCTCCTGCCCGAGCACATCGATCGCACTCAACGGCGCATCCGCATCAAACGCCATGCTGTCGAGAACGCGGACCAGTCGCTCCGACATCCGCTGAACCGTCGCGCGGTCGAACAGGTCGGTGGCATACGTGACCAGCACACCGACACCGCCATCACCGTGCTCGGTGAAACCGAAAGTCAGGTCGAAGTCCGTAACCGAGGGGCGGAGCGGGTCGACACCGGCGTCCAGGCCGGCCACCTCGATCCGTGCGGCCGCGTTGTTCTGCAGCACCATCATCACCTGGAACAACGGGTGCCGCGACCTGGACCGGGCCGGGTTGAGCACATCGACCAGCCGCTCGAACGGCACATCCTGATGCGCGAACGCCGCCAAATCGGCATCCCGCACCCGGCCCAGCAACTCCCGAACCGTCGGATCACCAGACAGATCCGCACGCAACACCAGCGTGTTGACGAAGAACCCCACAAGATCATCCAGGGCGTCATCGGTCCGACCCGCCACCGGGCTGCCCAGCGGGACGTCGGTGCCCGCACCCAGCTTGCTCAACAACACAGACAACCCGGCCTGCAACACCATGAACAGACTCGCGTTGTTCTCCCTGGCCAGCACGCCCAGCCCGGCCGTGAGTTCCGAAGTGAGCACGAACTCAAACGCGTCACCCCGGTAGCTGGCGATCGCCGGACGCGGCCGATCGGCCGGCAGCGCGATCTCCTCCGGCAGACCCTCCAGCGCCCTGGTCCAGAACCCCAGCTGCTCGCAGATCAGACTCCGCTCGTCATCCTCACCGCCCAGCAGCTCCCGCTGCCACAACGCGTAATCCACATACTGCACCGGCAACGACTTCCACCCCGGCACCATCCCCGAACAACGCGCCTCATACGCCGCGGCGAAATCCCGCGCCAGCGGCGCCATCGACCAGCCGTCACCGGCGATGTGGTGCAACACCAACAGCAACACGGACTCGGTCGGACCGAGGATGAACAGCTGAGAGCGGATCGGCAACTCGCCGGTGAGATCGAACCCGGCCAAGCATGCGGCCTCGATCGCGGCCGGGAGGTCCGTCTCGGTGGCAGACCTGACCACGAGTTCAGGCCGGTCGCTCCTGATGACCTGCACCGGCCGGCCGTCGACCTCCGGATACACCGTGCGCAGCACCTCGTGCCGCTCCACCACATCGGCCAGGGCGGCGGCCAAGGCGTCCCGGTCCAGGCTGCCCCTCAGCCGGAGCAGCATCGGGATGGTGTAGGTCGCCGAGGCCCCTTCGAGCAGGTTGAGGAACCACAACCGCCGCTGGCCGAACGACAACGGCAACTCGCCCGGCCGCGGTCCGGCCACCAGCACCGGCCGGCGCCGACCCTCATCACCCATCCGCCCGGCCAGACCCGCCACCGTCGGCGCGTCGAACACATCCCGCACCGACAGCTCAACACCCAACACGCCACGGATCCGGCTGGTCAACCTCACCGCGATCAGCGAATGCCCACCCAGATCGAAGAAGTTGTCGTCGACGCCCACCGAGTCCACATCGAGGACCTCGGCGAACACCGCACACAGGGCCTCTTCCCGCGGGTTGCGCGGGCCACGCCCCGAAGACAGGGCCGTGAAGTCCGGCGCCGGCAACGCTTTACGATCCAGCTTGCCGTTCGACGACAAGGGCAGCTCATCCAGCGTGACATAGACCGAAGGCAGCATGTATTCCGGCAGCAAACCGGTCAGATACTCCCTCAACACAGCGGTATCCAGCGGCCCGGCCGCCGGTACCACGTAGGCGACCAGGCGCTGCCGATCGGCGGTCACCACCGTGTTCCGCACCCCGTCGGCCGACCGGATCGCGGTCTCGATCTCACCCAGCTCGATCCGGTGCCCACGAATCTTCACCTGGAAGTCGCGGCGCTCCAAGAACTCCAGCCGGCCGTCCGGCCGATACACCACCCGGTCACCGGTCCGATACAACCGGCCCCCACCGAACGGGCTGGCCACGAACACCGCCGCAGTCCGGGCGGCATCGTTCAGATACCCGCGGCCGACACCCACACCGCCCACATACAACTCACCCGGCACCCCCACCGGAACCGGCTGCAGATCATCACCCAGCACATAGACCTGGGTGTTGCGGATGGGCCGGCCGATCGGGGTACGCAGCCCCGCGACGTCATCGGGGTTGGCGATCACCGCGTGGGTGACGTCGATGGAGCACTCGGTCGGGCCATAGGCGTTCATCACCGGGACGGCCGGGTAACGCTGAAGCCAGCGGCGGCACAACTCCGCCGGCAACGCCTCCCCAGCCGACACCAGCCACCGCAACCCCAACTCAGGAACCGAGACACCCCCATCCCACACATCCAAAGCAGCCCGCAGCAGAGAGGGCACCACCTCCAGCACCGTCACACCCGAAACACCGAACAACCGTTGCGGATCCATCGCGCTCTCCCGGGAGACCACCCGCACCCGCCCCCACGATCAGAGCGGCCAGCATCTGCCACACCGAGATGTCGAACGTCAACGGCGCGCTCTGCACCACCACATCCGACGAATCCAGCCCGAGATCCTCCACCTTGGCCAGCAGATGATTGACCATCCCCCGCCGGTGCACCATCGCCCCCTTGGGCCGGCCCGTCGACCCCGACGTGTAGATCACATACGCCAGATCGTCCCCAACCCCCCGCACCGGAGCCAGATCATCGTCCACCGCATCGTCGAACACCAGCACCCGCACGCCACCGGCCCCGACGGCCTCACGGGCCAAGTCCAGATACTCCGGCGCCGCGATCAACACCTCGATGCCGCTGTCGGCGATCAGATCCGCTATGCGGGCCACCGGCGCGCCCGGGTCGAAGGGCACATACGCACCCCCGGCGCCGAGCACCCCCAGCACCGCCGACACATACCGGACCCCCGGATCGCCCAGCAACCCCACCAACGCACCCGCCGGCAACCTCTTGGCCACCGCGTTCGCCCGACCCACCAGCTCCCGATACGACACCGACCCCGCATCATCGGTGACCGCGACACCATCCGGAGCAGCCACAGCCCGCTCACGAACCCGCTCCACCACACCCGCGAAACCACCCTCGACCGCCGGCGGATTCCACTCCACCAACAACCGGCGACGCTCCTCCTGCCCGAGCACATCGATCGCACTCAACGGCGCGTCCACGCCAGATGCCATGCCGTTCAACACCCGCTCCAGCCGGGCTGAAATCTCCTGAACGGTCGCGCGGTCGAACAGGTCGGTGGCATACGTGACCAGCACACCGACACCGCCATCACCGTGCTCGGTGAAACCGAAAGTCAGGTCGAAGTCCGAAACCGAGGGGCGGAGCGGGTCGACACCGGCGTCCAGGCCGGCCAGCTCGATCCGTGCGGCCGCGTTGTTCTGCAGCACCATCATCACCTGGAACAACGGGTGCCGCGACCTGGACCGGGCCGGGTTGAGCACATCGACCAGCCGCTCGAACGGCACATCCTGATGCGCGAACGCCGCCAAATCGGCATCCCGCACCCGGCCCAGCAACTCCCGAACCGTCGGATCACCGGACAAGTCGGTACGCAACACCAGCGTGTTGACGAAGAACCCGACAAGATCATCCAGGGCGTCATCGGTCCGGCCCGCGACCGGGCTGCCCAGCGGGACGTCGGTGCCCGCACCCAGCTTGCTCAACAACGCAGACAACCCGGCCTGCAACACCATGAACAGACTCGCGTTGTTCTCCCTGGCCAGCACGCCCAGCCCGGACGTGAGTTCCGAAGTGAGCACGAACTCAAACGCGTCACCCCGGTAGCTGGCGATCGCCGGACGCGGCCGATCGGCCGGCAGCGCGATCTCCTCCGGCAACCCCTCCAGCGTCTTGGTCCAGAAGGCCAGCTGCTCGGAGATCAGGCTCCGCTCGTCATCCTCGCTGCCCAGCAGCTCCCGCTGCCACAACGCGTAATCCACATACTGCACCGGCAACGACTTCCACCCCGGCGCCATCCCCGAACAGCGCGCCTCATACGCCGCGGCGAAATCCCGCGCCAGCGGCGCCATCGACCAGCCGTCACTGGCGATGTGGTGCAACACGACAAGCAGCACATACTCAGACTTGCCGAGCACCAACAGCTCGGCCCGCACCGGCAACTCCGCGGTCAGGTCAAAACCCGTCGAGCAAGCAGTCTCGATCGCGGCCGGGAGTTCCGCCTCGGTGGCAGACCTGACCACGAGTTCGGGCCTGTCGCTCCTGATGACCTGCACCGGCCGGCCGTCGACCTCCGGATATACCGTGCGCAGCACCTCGTGCCGCTCTACCACATCGGCCAGGGCCTGCGCCAATGCGTCCTGGTCCAGGCTGCCCCTCAGCCGGAGCAGCATCGGGATGTTGTAGGTCGCCGAGGCCCCTTCGAGCAGGTTGAGGAACCACAACCGCCGCTGACCGAACGACAACGGCAACTCACCCGGCCGCGGCCCGGCCACCAGCACCGGCCGGCGCCGACCCTCATCACCCATCCGCCCGGCCAGACCCGCCACCGTCGGCGCGTCGAACACATCCCGCACCGACAGCTCAACACCCAACACGCCACGGATCCGGCTGGTCAACCTCACCGCGATCAGCGAATGCCCACCCAGATCGAAGAAGTTGTCGTCGACGCCCACCGAGTCCACATCGAGGACCTCGGCGAACACCGCACACAGGGCCTCTTCCCGCGGGTTGCGCGGGCCACGCCCCGAAGACAGGGCCGTGAAGTCCGGCGCCGGCAACGCTTTACGATCCAGCTTGCCGTTCGACGACAAGGGCAGCTCATCCAGCGTGACATAGACCGAAGGCAGCATGTATTCCGGCAGCAAACCGGTCAGATACTCCCTCAACACAGCGGTATCCAGCGGCCCGGCCGCCGGTACCACGTAGGCGACCAGGCGCTGCCGATCGGCGGTCACCACCGTGTTCCGCACCCCGTCGGCCGACCGGATCGCGGTCTCGATCTCACCCAGCTCGATCCGGTGCCCACGAATCTTCACCTGGAAGTCGCGGCGCTCCAGGAACTCCAGCCGGCCGTCCGGCCGATACACCACCCGGTCACCGGTCCGATACAACCGGCCCCCACCGAACGGGCTGGCCACGAACACCGCCGCAGTCCGGGCGGCATCGTTCAGATACCCGCGGCCGACACCCACACCGCCCACATACAACTCACCCGGCACCCCCACCGGAACCGGCTGCAGGTCATCACCCAGCACATAGACCTGGGTGTTGCGGATGGGCCGGCCGATCGGGGTACGCAGCCCCGCGACGTCATCGGGGTTGGCGATCACCGCGTGGGTGACGTCGATGGAGCACTCGGTCGGGCCATAGGCGTTCATCACCGGGACGGCCGGGTAACGCTGAAGCCAGCGGCGGCACAACTCCGCCGGCAACGCCTCCCCAGCCGACACCAGCCACCGCAACCCCAACTCAGGAACCGAGACACCCCCATCCCACACATCCAGAGCAGCCCGCAGCAGAGAGGGCACCACCTCCAGCACCGTCACACCCGAAACACCGAACAACCGTTGCGGATCCATCGCGCTCTCCCGGGAGACCACCCGCACCCGCCCCCCCACGATCAGAGCGGCCAGCATCTGCCACACCGAGATGTCGAACGTCAACGGCGCGCTCTGCACCACCACATCCGACGAATCCAGCCCGAGATCCTCCACCTTGGCCAGCAGATGATTGACCATCCCCCGCCGGTGCACCATCGCCCCCTTGGGCCGGCCCGTCGACCCCGACGTGTAGATCACATACGCCAGATCGTCCCCAACCCCCCGCACCGGAGCCAGATCATCGTCCACCGCATCGTCGAACACCAGCACCCGCACGCCACCGGCCCCGACGGCCTCACGGGCCAAGTCCAGATACTCCGGCGCCGCGATCAACACCTCGATGCCGCTGTCGGCGATCAGATCCGCTATGCGGGCCACCGGCGCGCCCGGGTCGAAGGGCACATACGCACCCCCGGCGCCGAGCACCCCCAGCACCGCCGACACATACCGGACCCCCGGATCGCCCAGCAACCCCACCAACGCACCCGCCGGCAACCTCTTGGCCACCGCGTTCGCCCGAGCGACCAGCTCCCGATACGACACCGACCCCGCATCATCGGTGACCGCGACACCATCCGGAGCAGCCACAGCCCGCTCACGGACCCGCTCCACCACACCCGCGAAACCACCCTCGACCGCCGGCGGATTCCACTCCACCAACAACCGGCGACGCTCCTCCTGCCCGAGCACATCGATCGCACTCAACGGCGCATCCGCATCAAACGCCATGCTGTCGAGAACGCGGACCAGTTGCTCCGACATCCGCTGAACCGTCGGGCGGTCGAACAGGTCGGTGGCATACGTGACCAGCACACCGATGCTGCCATCACCGTGCTCGGTGAAATCGAAATTCAGGTCGAAGTCCGTAACCGAGGGGCGGAGCGGGTCGACACCGGCGTCCAGGCCGGCCAGCTCGATCCGTGCGGCCGCGTTGTTCTGCAGCACCATCATCACCTGGAACAACGGGTGCCGCGACCTGGACCGGGCCGGGTTGAGCACATCGACCAGCCGCTCGAACGGCACATCCTGATGCGCGAACGCCGCCAAATCGGCATCTCGCACCCGGCCCAGCAACTCCCGAACCGTCGGATCACCGGACAAGTCGGTGCGCAACACCAGCGTGTTGACGAAGAACCCGACAAGATCATCCAGGGCGTCATCGGTCCGGCCCGCGACCGGGCTGCCCAGCGGGACGTCGGTGCCCGCACCCAGCTTGCTCAACAACGCAGACAACCCGGCCTGCAACACCATGAACAGACTCGCGTTGTTCTCCCTGGCCAGCACGCCCAGCCCGGACGTGAGTTCCGAAGTGAGCACGAACTCAAACGCGTCACCCCGGTAGCTGGCGATCGCCGGACGCGGCCGATCGGCCGGCAGCGCGATCTCCTCCGGCAGACCCTCCAGCGCCTTGGTCCAGAACCCCAGCTGCTCGCAGATCAGACTCCGCTCGTCATCCTCACCGCCCAGCAGCTCCCGCTGCCACAACGCGTAATCCACATACTGCACCGGCAACGACTTCCACCCCGGCACCGTCCCCGAACAACGCGCCTCATACGCCGCGGCGAAATCCCGCGCCAGCGGCGCCATCGACCAGCCGTCACCGGCGATGTGGTGCAACACCAACAGCAACACGGACTCGGTCGGACCGAGGATGAACAGCTGAGAGCGGATCGGCAACTCGCCGGTGAGATCGAACCCGGCCAAGCATGCGGCCTCGATCGCGGCCGGGAGGTCCGTCTCGGTGGCAGACCTGACCACGAGTTCAGGCCGGTCGCTCCTGATGACCTGCACCGGCCGGCCGTCGACCTCCGGATACACCGTGCGCAGCACCTCGTGCCGCTCCACCACATCGGCCAGGGCGGCGGCCAAGGCGTCCCGGTCCAGGCTGCCCCTCAGCCGGAGCAGCATCGGGATGGTGTAGGTCGCCGAGGCCCCTTCGAGCAGGTTGAGGAACCACAACCGCCGCTGGCCGAACGACAACGGCAACTCGCCCGGCCGCGGTCCGGCCACCAGCACCGGCCGGCGCCGACCCTCATCACCCATCCGCCCGGCCAGGCCCGCCACCGTCGGCGCGTCGAACACATCCCGCACCGACAGCTCAACACCCAACGCGCCACGGATCCGGCTGATCAACCTCACCGCGAGCAGTGAATGCCCACCCAGGTCGAAGAAACTGTCGTCGACGCCCACCGAGTCCACATCGAGGACCTCGGCGAACACCGAACACAGGGCCTCCTCCCGCGGGTTGCGCGGGGCACGACCCGAAGACAGGGCCGTGAAGTCCGGCGCCGGCAACGCTTTACGATCCAGTTTGCCGTTCGGGCTCAGCGGTAATGCGTCGAGGACCATGACCACCGCGGGAACCATGTAGTCCGGCAGCAGAGTGGCGACGTGTGCCTGGAGCGCGTCAGGCTCGACCTGGCCCACCACATAGGCGACCAGATGCTGCTCACCGGCGGTCACCACCGCGTTCCGCACCCCGTCGGCCGACCGGATCGCGGTCTCGATCTCACCCAGTTCGATCCGATGCCCGCGGATCTTCACCTGGAAGTCGCGGCGCTCCAGGAACTCCAGCCGGCCGTCCGGCCGATACACCACCCGGTCACCGGTCCGATACAGCCGGCCCTGGCCGAACGGGCTGGCCACGAACACCGCCGCGGTCCGGGCCGGGTCGTTCAGATACCCGCGGCCGACACCCACACCGCCCACATACAACTCACCCGGCACCCCCACCGGAACCGGCTGCAGGTCATCACCGAGTACATAGAGCTGGGTGTTGCGGATGGGCCGCCCGATCGGGGTACGCGACCCCGTGGCGTCATCAGCGTGACGGATCACCGCATGGGTGACATCATCGGAGCACTCGGTCGAGCCGTAGGCGTTCATCACCGGAACGGCCGGGAAACGCTGGAGCCACCGGTGGCACAACTCCGCCGGCAACGCCTCCCCGGTGACCAGCAGCCACCGCAACCCCGGCCCGGGCACCGTCACCCCGACATCCAGGGCAGCCCGCAACAGGGACGGCACCACCTCCAGCACCGTCACACCCGGAACACCGAACAACCGTTGCGGATCCATCGCGGTCTCCCGGGAGACCACCCGCACCCGCCCCCCCACGATCAGAGCGGCCAGCATCTGCCACACCGAGACGACGAAGGTCAGCGGCGCGTTCTGCACCACCACATCCGAGGAGTCCAGCCCAAGATTCTCCACCTGGGCCAGCAGATGATTGACCATCCCGCGCCGGTGCACCATCGCCCCCTTGGGCCGGCCCGTCGACCCCGAGGTGAACATCACATACGCCAGATCATCCTCAGCCCCGCGCGCCGGGGCCAGATCACCGTCCACCGCATCGTCGAACACCAGCACCCGCACACCACCGGCCCCGACGGCCTCGCGGGCCAGATCCAAATACTCCGGCGCCGCGATCAGCACCCCGATGCCGCTGTCGGCGACCAGGGCCGCGGTGCGGGCCACCGGCGCATCCGGATCGAACGGCACATACGCACCCCCAGCACCGAGCACCCCCAGCACCGCCGACACATACCGGACACCCGGATCGCCCAGCAACCCCACCAACGCACCCGCCGGCAACCTCTTGGCCACCGCGTTCGCCCGACCCACCAACTCCCGATACGTCACCGAACCCGCATCATCCGACACCGCGACACCATCCGGGGCAGCCACAGCCCGCTCACGAACCCGCTCCACCACACCCGCGAAACCACCCTCGACCGCAGGCGGATTCCACTCCACCAACAACCGGCGACGCTCCTGCGGCCCGAGCACATCAATGGCGCTCAGCGGCTGGTCCGCAGGCGCAGCGGTAAACGTGTCCAGAAAGGCGGTGAAACGCGCGAGGTGCGCCTCCACATCAGCCTCGTCATACAGGTCGGTGTTCGCATTTATCTCTACGCGCAGGCCGCCGTCCTCACTGTCGTGCACCATGATCGTGAGATCGTCGCTGGGCGCGGTTGTCAGGTCGAACACCTTCACCGTCGCGGTGCCGAAGCTCATCTGGCCGAAGATATTCGCCACGTTAAGCTCAGGGCCGATCCGGTGGCGGCCCAGTCCCATCATCTGCCGGATCTCCCGGGTGCGGAAACGCTGATGACGCACAACGAGACCCACCTCCCGCGACGCGTGCGCCAGCACATCACCCCGGCCCATCCCCGGCCGAACAGCCAACACCAACGGCACCAAATTCGCACGCATGCCAGGAGTCGCCTTGGCGACAGCCGACGTACGCGCGGTCACCGGCAACGACAACACCACATCACGAACCCCGGTAACCCGCTGCACATAACACGCCGTCGCCGCGATCAGATACGTCGGCCACGCGACACGATGCCCCCACGCCACCGCCCGCATCCGCTCCGCAACCCCCACCCCCAAAGTCACACCACGACGCACGAAGGTGCGCACCGCGGTGATCGGCCGACTCGACATGCTCGTCAACTCCACCGGCCCCGCGAACCTCCCCGCCCAGAACCCGCGATCCTTCTCGAACCGCGCCGATTCCCGGTAGGCCAGCTCCTCCTCGATCAAACCCGCCAACGGCGGAAACACACCATCCCCGTACGACCGGCCCTCCTGAACCGCGGTATAAATCCCCGCCACACGAGCGACAAACAAAGCCTCACTAAAACCATCCCACAACAAATGATGAGCACGCTGATACAACACCGCACGATCCGGGCCAACCCTCAGCAACGCGAACCGGAACAACACCGGCGCATCCAACGCCACCGCAGTCCCGGCATCAGCCCGCATCCACCCCAGCGCCGCCCCATCAGGATCAACCTCGCCCGTGAAATCAACGACCGAGAACTCCCAATCCTCACAAGGAACCACCGTCTGCCGCACTTCATCACCAACAATGCCGAACCGGACCCGCAGGCACTCCGCCTCCCCCACGGCCACCCGCACAGCCCGCTCCAACAGCGCTACATCAAGCTCACCCTCAATAACGTAATACTCCGCGATATTCCAGATCGGATTATCAGGATCAAACTGCTGGGCAAACCAAACCTCCAGCTGAGCAGCCGACAACGGCAAACTAGAACCTGACCCCTGCAGCTCATTCATCTTCCACAAGCTCCTCGACACGCGTAGAAACCCTGGACTCACCCAACCGGCTCGCGCCGGTCCCCCGCGAGCACGTCATCGCCGTAGACGTCACGCACCCAGCTCTCCTGGTAAACCGTGTCCAGATAGCGCTCACCAAGGTCAGGTGAAACCGCCACCGAGGACAGGTGATGACCAGGATCGTGCACCTGGAGCCACTGCAACGCACCGCTGCACACGGTCCCGGTCGACCCCCCGAACAAAAACCCCTTCTTCGCGAGCCGATGGCACATCCGGACCGTGTCCGGCTCGGACACATACACCACATCGCACAGATAGGACTCGTCGACCTGGACCTGCCGCTCGCTGGTACCAAGACCAGGGATCATACGCCGACCGGGCGGCCCGCCGAACGTCACCGAACCGACACTGTCCACAGCAACCACCCGCACCTGCGGCGCGAACTCACCAAACCAGCGCGCACAGCCCATCAACGTCCCGGTCGTACCCGCACCGACAAACAGCACGTCCAACTCCGGGAACCGGCGACTGATCGCAGGCGCCGTCCGCCGATAATGCGCTTGCCAGTTATTGGGGTTGCGGTACTGGTCAAGCCAGAGGTAACGATCATCAGACGCACATAACGTACGGATATAGGACAACCGTGCGCCAAGAAAGCCCCCGTCGTCGTCCGGCTCGGTAATCGTATGCACCTGACTGCCCAAAGACTCCATCAGCCGCTTGGTGGTCAGGTTGCACCGAGGATCGGTGACACACACGAACGTGTAACCCCTGCTCGCCGCGATCATGCTCAGCGCCACACCCATGTTGCCCGACGACGACTCGATGAGCACCGAGCTGTGATCGAGCAAACCACTGTGCTCGGCGGCCGAGATCATTTCCGAAGCGGCCTTGAGCTTCCCGGAGCCCGCGAAGTTGAACCCCTCGCACTTCAGATGAAGTGCCCGGCCGAGCAGCCCCTCCAACGCAACGTAAAGATCTTCGACGTGAAAGTCCTGTGGAGCGGAAATGATTGGCACGCCATGGTCCTCTTCTGCAGCCTCAGCCCTTGCCGTAACGCGTCAACTCATGGAAGAACCCGTCGACCGCCACAAGTCCGCCGTGCACACCGATCTCGTCGAACCAGCGCATGACTTACCTGAGTGCCGGATATAACGGAGAAAGTCGGCGCCGCCGCCTTACCGGACATAGACGACCCTCAATCACAGAAAGTGGCCCTCAACGGAGGCTTGACTCACCGAAGCGTACGATATCCGGTCGCTTCTAAGGGAATCACTAGTGATTTCCTTGATTGGTCCTCGATATAGTCACTTTCGTCGTGAGCCTAGGGAGTCGTTCATGTCCGGCACGGCGGTACCAGCCCCACGGAAGGCTGGACGCGCGGCGGCTACCCGAGCCGGCGTCGGCGGCAACTAGTAACTATCGCAGACGCAGTGGACGTCAGTGAGCGGGTGTTCACAGCGAGCCAATCAACTAACCGGCCGACGCGGGCGCGTGACGTCGCGCGGGCCGTGCTGTGGCCGGCTTCTGATGAGTCAAGGGACGTCACCGATTCGGTGGTCGCCGTCACCCGCGACTTTGCCGTCCACTGAGAGATAGGGAGCACTTGGATGACCAATCCTTTTGATGACGAGGCCGGCACGTACCTGGTGTTGGTCAACGCCGAGGGCCAGCACAGTTTGTGGCCGGAGTTCGCAGCCGTGCCCGACGGCTGGCGTCAGGTGTTCGGGCCGGGCAGCCGGGAGCAGGCGCTGAGGTTCGTCACCGAGAACTGGACCGACATGCGGCCCCTGTCACTGATAGCCCTGCACAACACCTGAACGAACCGCGTTTCCTTCCGGCAGAGATCAAGGAGCACAAGATGACCGCCATAACCAACGAGCGTGCCGCCAGGATCAGGGAGATCGTCTGCGAGGTCCTGGAGCTTGAAGAGGACGAGGTTACCGAATCCAGTCTGTTCATCGAGGACCACGAGGCCGACTCACTGCGGGCGATCGAGATCCTCGCCGCGCTGGAGAAGGAGTTCCGGATCGTCATCGAGCAGTCCGAACTGCCCAGAATGATCAACATCAACGGCGTCTACGAGGTAACCGCCGAAGCTGCCGGCTGGTAGGCCCGAAACCGCGAAAGCAGGAGGAAGCCCCGTGAACAGGGTGGTGCTTACCGGGTTTGGGGTGGTATCCAGCATCGGCTTGGGGAGCGCGGAGTTCGCGAAGGGACTACGGGCCGGCCGTAGCGGCGCCAGGCCGATCTCCGTGTTCGACACCTCGGGCTTCGAGCACGCCAACGGTTGCCAGGTCATGGGATTCGACCCGACCGTCTGGCTGCGCAACATCGATCCGGCCACGTTGGGCAGGGCAAGTCAGTTCTCCGCCGCCGCGGCGAGGATGGCGGTCACCGACGCGGGACTGGACGAGAAAGAACTGGCCGGCAAGCGTGGACTGGTCACCGTCGGCACCACCAACGGAGAGCCGTTCGACCTCGACGTGTTGATGGAGCCACGGATCGCTGAGGGGGTGAGGGCAACGGCCCCGGCGACGAGCCGCTGGGTCCCCCCTCTAATGTTGTCCATCTCCATCGCTCGCGAGCTGCGTATGAGCAACGTCAGCGCATACACCATCGGCACGGCCTGCGCTGCGGGCAACTACGCCATCGGCGACGGCTTCGATGCCGTGCGCTCGGGTGACGTCGAGTTCGCCTTGTGCGGTGGCGCGGACGCCATGTGCCGCAAGACCTTTGCCTCGTTCTACCGGCTGGGCGCCATCGCACCGCAGGTCTGCCAACCCTTTGACGCTGATCGTAGAGGCATCCTGACCGGTGAGGGCGCGGGCGTGCTGGTGATGGAGAGCCTGGACTCCGCGCTGGCACGTGGTGCCCGCATCTACGCCGAGGTGCTTGGCTACGGCCTGAACTGCGACGCATACCATCAGGTGGCGCCGAACCAATCCAGCATCGAGCGCTGCATGAGGCTGGCGCTGGACGACGCAGGAGTCAAGCCCCACGAGGTGGACCTGGTCTCCGCGCACGGCACCGGCACGCAGGCCAACGACATCACCGAATCTCGGGCCGTCCGCCAGGTCTACGGCGACAAGCCGCCGCGCACCGTCTCGATCAAGTCCATGCTGGGCCACACCATGGGCGCCGCGAGCGCGCTGGGCTCCATCGCGTGCGCACTGGCCATCACGCATGGATTCATCCCGCCGACCATCAACCATCGAGTCACCGACCCCGGGTGCGAGATCGACTGCGTGCCCAACACGTCGGTCGCCGCCGACTTGCGCGTGGTGCAAAACAACGGGCTGGCGTTCGGCGGCAACAACGCCAGCGTGATCCTCGGCAAATACGTCAAAGAGGATGGCCGGTGAACGCCCCACCTCTGCTCTCCGCCCGGCCTGTGATCACGGCATGGTCCGCGGTGTCGCCGTTCGGCCTCGGCCGGCAGTCCTTCGTGGACGGTGTTTCCACGGCCAAGCCCACCGTGGCTCCGCTCGACCGCGAGCTGTGGCCGGGACCTGCGACCACCGCCTGCCTGGTCCCGGACTTCTCCGCGAAGGACGTCTTGGGGCGCAAGGGAACCCGTTCGATGGATCGGGTGACGGGCCTGGCGGTGAGCACGGTCAGGTTGGTGTTGAGCGACGCCGAGGGCAATCAGGTCGTAGAGACGGGCACCGACACAGCACTGGTGCTGGGCACCACAATGGGCAGCGCGCAGTCTGCGATGGATTTCGCCCGGGAGTCCTCCGCCGCCGAACTGCCCTACCAAGTGGACCCGGGCCGGATGCTGAACACGGTGATGAACAGCGCCGCGGGCCAATGCGCTATCTGGCACCAATTACGCGGACCCAACGCCACGCTCGCCGGCGGTGACACCGCGGGTCTGCTCGCGATGGACTACGCCCGCCGACTGCTCGACAACAACCGGGCACGCAAGGTCCTTGTCGGCGCGGCGGAGGAGTACTCCAGCGTACGGGCCTGGCTGCACCACCATTACGGTGGAACCTCCACCCTCGGCGAGGGCTGCGCGTTCTTCCTCGTAGAGCCGCTGGCCGGCATCGGCGAGGGCCGTGAGCCGCTGGCCGAGGTGCTGGCCATCGGGTCGCGGGTCTACCTGGACCAAGACCCGCGGGCCACACTCGAGTCGCTTGTCCGCGGCGCACTGTCCAGCGTGCCGGCCGCGCCGGGTGACGTTTGGGCTGCATCGGGCTCGATGACGGGCATCGAGGGCGACCACGAGCAGGCGGTCCTGCGGCGAATGTTCGGTGATGACGCCGTGCAGCGGCTGCCGGCGACAGACCTATTGGGCGACACCGGCGCAGCGTCGTCGGCGTTTCGCATCGCGACGGTGCTCAGTGTGGCCAGGCGTTCGCCGGAGGCCGCCGGAAAACTCGCGGTCGTCACAGCCGTCGACAACCACGGCGTTGTGGCCTGCGCCCTGCTCCGATTGGCGAGATGACATGACGCCGCCGGTGAATCGTAGTGCGATCAGCCCGGTTACCGGACAGATACACCCGTTGTCCGGCAACGAGGTGACGATCACGATCAGCCCGGTTACCGGACAGATACACCTGTTGTCCGGCAACGAGGTGGCGATCACGATCAGCCCGGACGAGCCGGTGTTCGCCGGTCACTACCCCGGATTCCCGATCTTCCCCGGCATGTGCGTGGTGGAGGTGGTGCATCGCGGAGCGCTTCTCACGGCGCCGGCGGAGGCGGGCGAGACCGTGATCTTTGAAGGTGAATGCGTCGTGCGCGGCGAGCTCGTGTTCACCGTGTCCAAAATGGTGGTGGCCTACCGCCCCGCCGAACAACTGCGTGCAGCGACAGGCGGACATGACCATTGAGTCCAGGGTCGCCATTGTCAGCGGCGGCTCTCGGGGTATCGGCCGTGCGGGAGTGGGGCGCCCGCGTAGAAGCCGGCCTCGGTCCAATCTTCTTGCCGCAGGAGACGTTGTGCAGTCAATGAACGCGATAGAAACGGACTGATGATTCGATGGCCAAACCCAAGCGGCTGAAGTGGTACTTCTCACTGCGTAGCCCGTATTCCTGGATCGCCTATCGTGACCTGCTCGCGCACCACCCGGACGTTCTGGCCGCCGTAGAGTGGCTACCGATGTGGGAACCCGGTGAGGAGTGCTCGCGTCTGGTGGCCGAGCAGGGGATCGAACTGCCCTACACGGTCATGTCCAAGGCAAAACACCTCTACATCCTCCAGGACGTACGTCGGCTGGCCCGGGCCAGAGGGCTGACCATGACCTGGCCTGTCGACAAGGACCCGGAATGGGACGTGGCACACCTCGGCTACCTGGCGGCGCTGGACGAGGGCAAGGGCGAGGAGTTCGTCGCGGCGACCTACCGCGCCCGCTGGGAGAACGGCCTCAACATCTCCGATCCTGACGTTGTCGCCGCTGTCGCCAAGGAGATCGGCCTCGACCCGGTCCGCATCGCGGGTGCCCATGAGGATCCATTGATGCAGGCGCGGAGCGTTGCCTACCTGAAGAATATCGAGAAGGACGGCGTGTTCGGAGTGCCCATGTTCATGAACGGGCGCGACAAGTTCTGGGGCGCCGACCGGGTACTGGACTTCGTGGCATCGGTCCGTGGCACATGGGCGCCGCAGCCCGAGCCGATCGAGACGGTGGTGCCGCCGGCCGCAGCCGGAGACGCCGGCCACGCGGGCGGTTGCGGCTGACCGACGATCGCCGCGCCCGATCTCGGCGCGAAGGCTGTTAACGGCGCCTCTGCCGCCCCACCGGCCAAACGGCCATCGCCCGCGTCGAGGGCTCCGTGCACCGCCCGGAAGCACGCTCGTACGGCGTGGTCAGCGAGCGGAGCGATAGGCGGGAACAGTGATCATCGGCGGGCGTTCGGCAACGGCGACGTCCCGGACGCTCACCTGGTGGCCGCTCGCGCCCCGGCGGAACTGGGCCAGGCGGGGAGAGGGGCTGTGCAGGGACACCATCATGTTCTGGCGCTCCAGGCGCGACCAGGAGGTCTGCAGGATCTGGGCGGCCATCCCGCCAAGCGCCTCCGTCGACTGATGGGAGTGGACCCGGCGGCCCAGGTCGACCTGGGCCAGGGCGTCGAGCCCGGCGAGGTCGAGCAGATCGATCAGCAAGCCGAGCTCCACGCCGTAGCCGGTGACGAAGGGAACGCTCTCCAGCACGGACCTGCGCCCGGCGTACTCTCCGGCGAGGGGTTGCACGAATCCGGCCAGCAGCGGCCAGTGCAGGTTGAGCAGGGGGCGCGCGACGAGCTCGGTGACCCGGCCGCCGCCGCTCTGCACGTTCTGCAGGGGCCGGTCGTAGCAGCCCTTGACGTAGACCACCGCCGGATCGGCCAGCAGCGGGCCGAGCAGCCCGGTCACGAAGGACGTACGGAACTCGCGCAGGTCGGCGTCGATGAACACGATCAGGTCACCGGAGGTCACAGCGAGGGACTTCCACAGTGCCTCGCCCTTGCCGTCCAACGGCTTGAGGTCGGGCAGGACCTCGTCCTGCGCGATCACCGTCGCCCCGGCACGCGCGGCGCTTCCGGCGGTGTCGTCGACGGAGCGGGAGTCGATGACCACGAGCTCGTCGACGAGCGGCGCGGCCTCCATGAGATCGTGGCGGATCGCGGTAACGATCTCCCCGACCGTCTCCTCCTCGTCGCGTGCGGGCAACACGACGCTGATCGTCGTCTCACCCTTGGCTCTCAGCAGCTCCGGCAGCGACCAGTCGCCCGAGGATGAGGTGCGCCCGCTCAGCCATGCCTCGACCTCAGGCAGCACAGCCCACCCTTCCCATCACCTCGGTACTTACGGGTATCACCTTATGTGGCGCTGATTCCGTACAAGTACCGGCTCCCGTCCTCGCCCCACAGGTGGGAAGATCAGTCCAGTCCGGCACGAGGAGGGAAGGCATGGACCCGGTAGCCGTGATGCGGGCGGCGCGCGCTGTCCGCGACGAGCTTGACAGCTTGATGGGCGGTGCCTCCGCTGAGCTTCGCGACCGGCTGGATCCTCTGCTGGCCGAGGCCGGCAGCCGTCCTCCCGGGCAACTGGCCGACGCGATCGTCATGCTGATCGCCCAGTACGGCCCCGCCTGGAACCGGCTCTCCGCACTGCTGAACCTGGAGCACGGCCTCGCCGCCGAGCAGGTGATCCCCATGCTCGCCGACACGGGCGGGCAGACGCACCCGCCGCAGGACCGGGGCGGGGACGCGTACGACGGTGGATACGACGACATACCCTCCACCGGCGCCATGAGCGTCGACTGGATACCCCCCGGCCATGCGGCGGGCCCCGCGTCATCGCAGGCATCGCAGGCACCGCAGGCACCGCAGGCACCGCAGGCACAGGCACCACCGACGCCGCCCGAGCCGCTCGCCGCCTCACGGGTTCCCGCCGGGAACCGAGGCCCCTCGGTGCTCGACCGGCTGACCGGGGCCTTCCGCAGGCGGCGCGGGGATGCGCCCGCCCCGGCGCCCGGGTCCGAGTGGGAGGGGGTCCCGCTGATCGAGGCACCCACCGAGTCGGTCTCGGGCTGGGGCACGGAGGTGTCGATCGGCGTCGCCCCCGGCCAGGGGCGGGACGGCACCGCGGCACCGCGCGAGCCGGTCGAGCTGGACATCCAGCTCGTCGCCGAGGGCTTCGACGCACCGGCTGGGTGGCGGGTGCGGCTGCGCGCAGACGCGGCGTCACCGTACCCCCGCGCGGCGGTCAACCTCATCGCCCTCGCGCAGGAGGGGCCCGAGGTCGCCCGGCAGATCCAGACGATCCACTCGGTGCGCGGCCAGGTGGTCGGGTTCGGCCTGCGTGCGATCACGGTCCACGGCTCGCCCGGCAGGCTCGGCCTGGAGGAGGCGCCGGAGCCGGTCTCCGGCACCCGTATCCGTCCGGCCCTCCTGGGCGAGCCGGCGGACGTCACGGCGGTCATCGTCCACGGTGATGAGCCGGGGCGGCTGTGGTGGACCTACCGGTCGCCGCACTTCGTCACCCCCGACCGGGCCGAGTTCTGCGACCTCGGCATGCGGGCCTCGGAGTTCGGCCGGAACCTGACCGGGCAGGGCCGCCTCTCCGAGGAACTGGGACGGAAGGTCGGCTCGCGTGTGCCTCGGGGGTTCTGGGAACTGCTGAACGCGGTGGCCGGCCGGGTGGCACCGCGCCGGCCGAGCGTGCTGATCCTCTCCCAGGAACCGCACGTGCCCTGGGAACTGGCCGCACTGGAGCACCCGTACGACCCGTCGCTCCCCCGCTATCTGAACTGCCAGACGGTGACCGGCCGCTGGCCCCTCGGCGGCCGGCGCCCCGAACTGCCTCCCCCGGTGAGCGCACGGGCGGATCATGTCGCGGTGGTGTACGACGAGGCACAGGCACATCCGCTGGTGACCGAGTACGGCGCCGTGCAGGTCTCCCCCGCGCTCGGCGACATCCTGGGCGTACTCGGCCAGGGGCCGGACATCGTCCACCTCACGGCCGGCGGATCCGCGGCCGAGGCGCTGGGCCGTGACCTGACCGGTGCCCCGTTCGTCTTCCTGGAGGAACCGGGGGACGCCCAGGCGTTCCTGCTCGCGGGCGCGAGCGGGGTCGTCGAACCGCTCTGGCCGGTCGGCGGGGGCCTGGCGCGGGAGTTCTACCGGCGCTGCTTCACCGGTGAGCCCCCGGCCGAGGTGCTGCGGTCCATGCGCGGGCAGGACCCCGACAGCGCGGGCGCCTACCGGTTCCACGGCCACCCGTCCCTGACGCTGCGCCGGACGGCCCCGCCCTCGGGATGACACACCGTGCCCGGACCGCGTGCTCAGCTGATGGCGTGGCGCTCCAGGAAGGTGTAGACATCGGCCTCGTCGACACCGGGGAAGGATCCGGGCGGCAGCGCGGCCAGGATGTGGGAGTTGCCCCGGGCCGAGGGCCAGGCGTAGCCCTCCCAGCGCTGGGTCAACTCGGCGGGCGGGCGGCGGCAGCAGTCTCCGGTGGGGCAGTCCGACTTGGTACGGCTGGTGGTCTCGCGCCCGCGAAACCAGCGCGACTCCCGGTACGGGACGCCCAGGGTGATGGCGAAGTCGCGCTCGCGCGACGGGTCGACGTGGGCGACGCAGAAATAGGTGCCGGTGGGCGAGTCGGAGTACTGGTAGTAGACGGAGAAGCGGTCGGGTGACAGGAAGACCTGGCGTCCGGACCACTGCAGGCACATGCGCTGGCCCTCGATCGCGCCCTGCTCGTCGGCGGGGAAGACGATGCCGTCGTTCTCGTACGCCTTGTAGATGATCCCGCCGGCGTTGTTGCGGACGAAGTGGCAGCTCAGGTCGAGGAAGTGGGTGGCCAGGTTGGTGAAACGGTGCGCGGCCATCTCGTAGGAGACGGCGAACACGTCGCGCAGGTCCTCCACGCTCAGCGCCCGGTCCTTCTTGGCCTCCCTCAGGTACGGCACGGCGGCCGCCTCGGGCACCAGGATGGCGGCGGCGAAATAGTTGGCCTCGGTCCGCTGACGCAGGAAGTCCGCGAAGTCGCGGGGCTTGTGGTGGCCGAGGGAGAGATGTCCGAGGGTCTGCAGCAGGATCGTGCGGGGGGTGTGCATGCCGACCTGCTCGTGCTTGACGTAGATCCGCCGGTTGCGCAGGTCGGAGATGGAGCGCACGGTGAGCGGCAGGTCCTGGACCGTCTGCACGGTGTAACCGAAGTGGCCGACCAGCGCCTGGACGGTGCTCTGCGACAGCGCTCCGGAACGGTAGCCGACCGCGGCGAGCGCCTCGGCGGCGGCCTGCTCGATCTCCGCGAAGTAGTTGCCCTGCTCACGCTGCTTGCGGCGGAGCTCGGCGTTCGCGGCACGGGCCTCCTCGGGGGTGGCGGTCCCTCTGGCCTGGCGTGAGCGCAGCTCCCCGTAGAGGCCGAGGATGTGTTCGAGCACGTCGTTGGGGACGCGAGCGGAGACCTTCAGCCTGGCCAGGCCGAGCCCGGCGTACAGGGGGTCACGCTGCGCCTCCTCCAGGGCCATCTCCAGCTGTGCCCGGCGGTTCGGGGCCTGCCTGCGGAGCAGTTCCTCGATCGGCACGCCGAGCGCGGCGGCCAGGGACTTCAGCAGCGACAACTTCGGCTCGCGTTTGCCGTTCTCCAGCAGGGAAAGCTGGCTGGGCGCGCGGTTCACGCGTTCTCCCAGGTCGGACAGGGTGAGGCCGCGCTGCTTGCGCAAGTGCCGGAGGCGCTGGCCGAACGCGATGAGATCGAGCTCCTGCGTCAAGGAAAGCGGTTCTTCACCCACCAAAGATGCCATAGCACGATGCTAAACGAAATTTCCCGGGAAATTTCACCACCTCACCTGCCACCTGAGAGAGCGCCGCCGTACCCGCGCCGGGAGTGCCGGTCGGCTCCTCAGGGCGGGGAGGCGAGACCGTGATCTTCAAGGCGACGCGAAGGTCGGCGCCGAAGGGTGCCGGGGGGCGAAATCCCGGAGCGACGACCTCCTGCGGCTCGCAGCCGGCAAGCCGCAAAGCGCGCCACCGGAATTGGTCTAGTCCATAGCGAAAACTATGAAGTTCTTCCCATCTGAATACCGGCGAGTATTGACAACAGGAGAAGAATCTTCATTTTTTCGCGAGAACCGGCCTTGTTTGACCGTTTCGTCGGGGCACACACTCGAAGTAAGGCACCCAGGGGACGAAAAGGAGTTACACCATGAGTGATCGCCTCAAGGGAGCCGCAGACGAGCTGCGGCGCGAGTGGGAGAACAACCCTCGCTGGAAGGGCACCGAGCGGACGTACACGGCCGAGGACGTGGTTCGACTCAGGGGGTCCGTCCAGGAGGAGCACACTCTCGCCCGGCTCGGCGCCGAGCGGCTGTGGGACCTGCTGAACAACGAGGACTACGTGCACGCCCTGGGCGCACTGACCGGCAACCAGGCCGTGCAGCAGGTCAAGGCCGGCCTGAAGGCGATCTACCTGTCAGGCTGGCAGGTCGCCGCGGACGCCAACCTCGGCGCGCAGACCTACCCCGACCAGAGCCTCTACCCGGCCAACTCGGTTCCGGCCGTGGTCCGCCGGATCAACAACGCGCTGCTCCGCGCGGACCAGATCACCTGGTCGGAGGGCGACCACGACGCGCCGCACTGGCTGGCGCCGATCGTGGCCGACGCGGAGGCCGGCTTCGGCGGCGTGCTGAACGCCTTCGAGCTGATGAAGGGCATGATCGCCGCGGGTGCCGCGGGCGTGCACTGGGAGGACCAGCTCGCCTCGGAGAAGAAGTGCGGCCACCTGGGCGGCAAGGTGCTCATCCCCACCGGCCAGCACATCAAGACCCTCAGCGCCGCCCGCCTGGCCGCGGACGTGCTGGGCGTGCCGACCCTGGTCATCGCGCGGACCGACGCCCAGGCCGCGACGCTCCTGACCACCGACGTCGACCCCCGTGACCAGGCGTTCACCACCGGCGACCGCACCGCGGAGGGCTTCTACCGGGTCCGCAACGGCGTGGACGCCTGCATCGCCCGCGGCCTGGCCTACGCGCCCCACTCCGACCTGCTCTGGATGGAGACCTCCACCCCGGACCTGGACGTGGCCCGCGAGTTCGCCGAGGCCATCAAGGCCGAGTACCCCAACCAGATGCTGTCCTACAACTGCTCGCCCTCGTTCAACTGGAAGAAGCACCTGGACGACTCCACCATCGCCAAGTTCCAGCGCGAACTCGGTCACATGGGCTACAAGTTCCAGTTCATCACGCTGGCGGGCTTCCACTCGCTGAACCACTCGATGTTCAACCTCGCCCGAGGCTACGCCGAGGACGGCATGACCTCCTACGTCGAGCTCCAGGAGGCCGAGTTCGCCGCCGAGGCTCGCGGCTACACCGCCACCCGCCACCAGCGCGAGGTCGGCACCGGATACTTCGACCTGGTCAGCACGGCCATCGCGCCGGATTCCTCCACCACGGCCCTGAAGGGGTCGACGGAGGAGGAGCAGTTCGCAGAGGCTCACTGACTCTCCGGACCGAGCTCGCCCAGACGACTTCCGGGGCATGGAACGGTTCCCCGGGCGAGCGCGATGATCAGGTCGTCGGATGAGGCCCCGCCGTACGGATCTCCCCCGAATCCGTACGGCGGGGCCTCCCCGTATCCGTCCCGCGCTCCGCGGCATGACCGGTGTGAGGGCGGCGTGCCCCGCGCGCGATCGCGGGGGGAGGGGCAGCGCCTCAGCGGCCGACGGCCTCGATGAGCTTGCGGCGCTGCTGAGCGCCGAGGCCGCCCAGGCGGCGTGCCTCGTCCACGTCGGCCTGCGCCATCAGCTGCGCGGCCTTGACCGTTCCAACTCCGGGCAGCGCCCGGAGAGCCTGCGACACCTTGATCCGCCTGGCGATGTCGTCATCGCGGCCAAGCAGCTGCTCCAGGCTGAGGGCGCCGTTCTTGACCTCGGCGAGAAGCTTGGCACGGGCCGTGCGGGTCTCGGCGGCCTTGACCAGGGCGGCCTGACGCTGTTCGGGGGTGAGCTTGGGCAAAGCCATGGTGTTTTCTCCCTGATGACGGTAATTCCAGCGTCCTGTTACCCAAAGCGACTGGGTTAATCATCGGAGAGCCTACGGATAGATCCATAAGGTCCGTACTGTGCATCACGATATGCCTGTTTGGTTACCCCGCCCTTACCCGGCCCTCCGTAGCCTCGGGCTCATGGGTATCTGGCGAAGCCCTCAGGGCATAGAGGTTGAGGCCATCGTGGTTCACGACGGCCCCTGTCTGCTGGTCACCCGCCGGATCGACGGGCGGCGGGTTCTCGTGGCGTACTGCATGAGCATCCGCGAGGTTGGAGAGCACGTCGATCTGGCGGAGCTCGTCCCGGCGTAGCGGACCCCACCTATGCGAACGCTCAGGGTCGGCACACAGCCGAGTCCAGTCCGGTACGGCTGTCAACTTCTGCGACCGCTGGGGCGTCAGAATGGTCAGGGAGGCTCGATGGATGTTCTGGTCGGCCTCGTTGACGAAGATCTCCGCCTGGAGCTCATCCTCGTCGAGGCACTGCACACCGAGGCGGAACGGCTGGCCGCCCAGCCCGACCGCTGAACGGGGGCGGGTGCCCGTCCCACGAACCGGGCGGGCACCCGTCCCACCGGCGACCGATGAAGGACGGGGCTCGATTCACCGGGCGGTGATGGCGTTAACTGTCCCCATGAACAAGCGCGAGCTGATCGAGAAGGCCGCCGCAGAGGCCGGGCTCACCCGACGGCAGACGGCCGCGGCTCTCGACGCCATCCTGGGGACGATCCAGACGGCGGTGGCGGCCGAGGACAAGGTGGCGATCCCCGGGTTCGGATCCTTCGAGATCGTCCACAAACCCGCACGGACCGGGCGCAACCCGCAGACCGGCGAGCCACTGGAGATCGCGGAGACCTGGACGGCGAAGTTCAAGCCCAGCCCGGGGTTCATGGGCCTGATCCGCCAGCGTAAGAAGGACTGACACCCTTAGGTCACGACCCCGCGGGGCACGGTCCTGTGGGTCATGGTCCGCGCGGATACGACCACCGTGCGAGCTCCCGTCCGGTCCACCAAGTGTGATCTCACTCACGCCCACAGATCTCCGTCATCCCGGCGACCCGCGCGAAAACTCCGCCCCCGCCCCGTATTTCGCCACCGGACACCCCCGGGACCCGTGCCGTACACCTGGCCGCCGTGACCCGAATGTCACATCGAGCTTCTTGTAGCCCAGACGTCTCCCAAGGAAGGTTGCACCTCAGACGTTTAAGGTCCAGCCAGGAGACCGGCTGCCGACCGAGCAGGATCTCTCCGAGATGCTGGACGTGAGCCGCGGCACCGTCCGCGAGGCGCTGGGCGTCCTGGCCATCGAGGGCGCGGTGGTCCGGCGCTGGGGAATCGGCACGTTCCTCGCCGGCACCCGCGACCTGGCGCCGCTGAGCATGTCGAAGATCCTCGCCTACCGTGACCGTATCCAGATGGCGGGGCACACGGCCGAGCTGGTCACGTCGTCGTGCGACACCGTGCCGAGCCCGCCCGCGGCGGCCGAGGCGCTGGGCCTACCGGCGCGGTCGCCCGTGTGGCAGGTGACGCGGATCTTCAGCGTCGACGACGTGCGGGCCGCGTACATGCGGGACTACGTACCGCTGAAGATCGGCGCCAACGAGATCGACCCGAGTCCGATGCTCGGTATCGACACCGACCTGTTCATGTTCCTCGACCGGGTCGTCCTGCGCCCGGCCGCCCAGGTGATCACCGACCTCGAAGCCGTGCTCGCCTCCGATCAGGGGGCCGACGCGTTGCGCGTCCCCGTGGGCTATCCCCTGGCCCGGACGCTGCAGACCGTTTTCGGACACGGTGACGTGCCGCTCGTCTACGGCGTCGCCCTGCACCGCACCGACATCGTGCGAATCCGCATCACCCGCTGATCCGGCGTTTCCGGAGGGAGCCGCTCCGCTTCGACGTGTGCGGGCTCTCAGTCGCGTACCGCGCGTGCGGACCGGCGGCCGTCGAGTAGGAGGTCACTCACATGGGAGACCGAGTTGGGCGCGCAACTCTGACTGATCGAAGTAGAGGCGCAGGCTCACGATGAGCCTGTTCTCAATCGTGCAGATATAGCAGCAGCGTATCGACACGGAGCGACCCGTCGCCGTGATCACTTGGCCATCGGGCAACATGTACGGTCCCATATGGGTGCCCACCATCAACAGCTCGTCGATCGTCACATCCTCGACGTCGAACGACTCCACGACCACTGCGCGAACGTCCGGAAAGGCTTCCCAAAACTGTTCTAGGTATGAGGCGAGTTCTTCGTGCCCTTGGGACAGGCCTTCTGGGCTGACGGTCACCCCGATCGGACTGACGGTGCGCAGCAGCGCATCCATGTCATGGGCGTTGAACGCGGCGGTGTACCTGTCGCGCACTTCCCGGGCATCGGTCATGGTTTCGCCCTCCTCGCCGCGAGTGGATGCATACGACGCGGCTTTCTCTCCCCCGGCCGGCCGCCTCTTGAAGGAGGCCTATTGGGTAGATTGCCGCGATGACTGGGGCAAACACCTCACGGAACCCGCTACTGCTCCGCTCCTCACCGGAGGGCGCGAACGCGCGGCCGAAAACCTGAGGCCGTCAGGACGGCCTCCCCGGCCTCCCGGGCCGGTGTGGATCCGTGCTTCCGATGCCGTCCAGCAGGGTCCGGCCGACCACCCGGACCGACGCCGCTCAACTCCACCGCACCGGGCACAGGCTCGCCCATCGGTCTCCCCTCCGCCTCGGTTCGCGGCGCCCGCTTTACCCGATCCAGCAATATTTTCCCGTAAATCACCCGAAACAGGCTATTCAGCCCATCTGCACAGAAGGGCTGGGAATGGGCGGAGTGATGGTCGTCCCCGAGGGAGCGGGAGCGGTGGGCGTCGGGGACGGACTCTCCCCGTCCCCGGTCTGCGGGATCTGGGTGAAGGAGGGCTTGGGACCACCCGATGCCGTCGGGCAGTCCCTGTTCCTGCCCCTGCCCTTCGCGGTCGTGTCCGCGCAGTCCTGCCCGTCGTCACCGCCGCCGGGAGAGCCGCCTGAGCCGCGCGGACGCTCCGGCATCGGTTCCTCGCGGCCGTCACGGCCGTCATGGCCGCCTCGGCCGCCTCGGCCGTCGTGGCCGGCGATGGGCAGCGAGACGGTCCGGGTGGTGGTGATCTGGACCGTGGAGGGGGTGACCGGAAGGGCTGTCCGCGGCCTGCCGGCGGACGGCCGGGTGCCACCGTGGAAGACGGAGCCGGAGGGCGTGCCGTCGGCGGGCAGGACCGGCGGCACCGGCTCGGGCATCCCCGAACCGGTGCCGCCGGAGCCGATCCCGCCGCCGGCCGCGGCGGCCACGGTGACCGCCGCCATGGAGACCGTGGCCAGCGCCGCGAAGCCGGCCTGCGACAGGTGCGCGCCCTTGCTCGGCCTGGCCCTGCGCGAAGCCCTGGCGGAGGCCTCCACCGGAACCGAGGGCTCGTCATGGAACGAGGACGGAACCGCGAGTCGCACCCTCCCGGCTCCCGGCGTGTGGGGCACCGGCGTCCAGATCTCCGCCAGCACCTCCGCGACCGCCTCGCGCAGGTCCCACGGATCACCCACACCACCCGCGGCGAGCAGCGCGCCGAGCAGGTCGGCGGCCCCCGGCCGGTCGGCGGGGTTCTTGGCCAGGGAGGCCTCGACGGCCGGGCGCAGCAGCGCGGGCACCGAGGCCACCCTCGGCGGCTCGACCATGATGCGCCGGGTCAGCACGTCCACCTCGCCCGTGCCGAAGGGGTGGTGGCCACCGGCCGCGTAGGCCACCAGGCAGCCCCAGGCGAAGATGTCGGAGGCGGGCAGCGCGAGCCCGCCGGTGAGCCGCTCCGGGGCGACCCAGCCGGGACTGCCCATGACCTGCCCCGCCTGCGTGTGCGCGGCGAGGACGTCGATGTCCCTGGCGATGCCGAAGTCGATCACCCGGGGACCGGTGTCCGACAGCAGCACGTTGCCCGGTTTCAGATCTCGGTGAACCAACCCCGCCTCGTGCACCGCGACCAGCGCGGCGGCCACCCCCAGGGCGACGCCGTAGGCCAGATCGGGGGTGAGCGGGCCGTGCGCGGAGACCACCTGGGAGAGCGCGGGGCCCGGAACGTACTCCGACACCAGATATGGGCGGTCCTTGTCCGTACCGTCCTCGATGACCGCGGCGGTACAGAAAGGCACCACTCTCCGGGAGAATCTCACTTCCTCGGCGAAACGGGCGCGGAGCGTGGCATCGTTGAGGTGCATCGGATGCGGGGTCTTGATCGCCACCACTCCGCCCTGCGGATGTTCGGCCAGATAGACGATGCCCATGCCGCCTGTTCCGAGGCGGCCGAGCAGAAGATAACGGCCGATGATGACCGGGTCCCCGACGGTCAGCGGCCGCACACCGGCCGGCATACCGTTCATGGGATCTGTTCCCCCACGTGCCATCCTCGTTGAGCCTCTCGTGCGCGGGCTACGGCAAGCACACTGTGACGGGATTCGAGCGCTCTTCGCTCCCGACAGGCCAGAAGGGATATGAGAGGTAAGGCGAATGATCCCCGGGGGTAAGAAATCCGTGGTGCACAGGATGCCTTTGAGCCTGGACGGGACGGCGTGACCAGCGGGAAAGGCCCGCGCTGCCGAGCACGGCCGGACGAGTCGCCGCCGGACATCGGGAACCCGGGCCGCGGCGAGCCCGCAGTCTCGGCGCGCTCAAGCGGCCGTGGCGCGCTCAGGCGATCGCGGCGCTCAAGCGATCGCGGCGATCAAGCGATCGCGGCGATCAGGCGGCCGTGGAACCGGACTGTACGGGCGGGATCCGGAGAGCGGAGACGTCCTCGCCGGGAAGGCCTGGCGCCGGAAGGTCGGACACGGCAAGATCCGAGGCCACGAGATCCTGGGCGGCGAGGCCCTGGTCGGGTACGTCTCGGGCGAGAAGGTCCTGCGCGGCGACCTCTTGGTCGGGCAGGAGGTCCTGCGCGGCGTCGAGGAAGCGGGCGATGTGCGGATAGACCTCGCGGGCCTCGGGGACGACGTCGGCGAGGATGGCGAAGACGTGAGGCATGCGGGGCCACTCCTCGTACATGACCGACACCCCGGCCGCGCGGGCCCGCTCGGCCACCCGGCGGCCCTCGTCGCGCAGGACCTCGGTGGAGCCGGTGACGACCATCAGCGGCGGCAGGCCGGTGTAGTCGCCGAGGACCGGGGAGAGCAAAGGGTCGTGGGGGTCGAGACCCGCGGTCCAGCGGCGGGCGAGCCATTCGACGCTGCCGGCCGGGATCATCGGGTCGAGCGTCCGGTTGACCCTGCGGGGCACGTCGGTGAGATCCGTCCACGGCGACAGACACACGGCGGCGGCCGGCAACGGCATGTCCTGGTCGCGGAGCGCCAGGAGCGTGGCCAGGGTGAGGTGGCCGCCGGCTGAGTCCCCGCCGAAGACGATGTCGGCGGGGTGGTAACCGTGCTCCAGGAGGCACCGGTAGGCGGCGATCGCGTCCGCAAGGGCCTCGGCCGGCGTGTGGACCGGGCCCTGACGGTAGTCGACCGCCAGCACCGGCCGCCGGGTCGCGGCCGACAGGCGCCAGGTGATCGGCCGATGGGTGGCCGGGGAGCCGGCGAAATAGCCCCCGCCGTGGAAGTAGAGCAGGACCTTGCGCTCGTCGAGCTCCTCGCCCGCGCGGACCCACTCCCCCGGGCACGGCCCGGCCTCGTCAGGTGTCACGCGTACGTGGACCGGCAGGCGGAGCGGGACCCTGCCCGCCAGAGCGGCGATGCGGGAGGCCGCGACGAAACCGATGTCGGTTCTCAGCAGAAACTGGGAGGCGGGTTTGAAGGTGCCGCGCATGATCGCGTTGAGGGTCGCCGCCTGCCAGCTGAAGGGGTAGGCCGGGCTGACGTCCGTATTTATCTCATAGCGCATGGGGGACCTCCACAAAAGGACATTCCCCTCATAACACACTTTTAGTGGCGATACACATATCAAGAAGATTGCAAACATGTATCGAACAGATGTCCCCCCTGGAAACACGACCGGATCCAGGCGGCACCCCCGCCGAAGCCCGACATCGGACCCGACCACCGCACGCCACCCGGATCCCGCGACGGGCCCGCATCCGATGCGCCGAAAATCCATTGCCCCTCCCCATGCCACCCAGGAAGATGGGAGGGTTGTCCTGACACCCACCGGGAGGCAGCCTTCCTGCTCTACGCGCGTATCGCCGGGTACGGCTTCCGCCGCCACTCCACCTACCGCGCCGCCGCCATCGCCGGAGCCTTCACCAACACCGTCTTCGGCATCCTCCGCGCCTACGTCCTGATCGCCCTCTGGCAGGCCCGCCCCGGCCTCGCCGGATACGACCTCGCCGACGCCGTCACCTTCTGCTTCCTCAGCCAGGCCTTCATCGGCCCGATGCAGGTCTTCGGCGGCGGCCTGGAGCTCTCCGAACGCGTACGCAGCGGAGACGTGGCCCTGGACCTGGTCCGCCCCGCGTCCCTGCAGATGTGGAGCCTCGCCGACGATCTCGGCCGGGCCGCCTACCTCCTCCTGCTGCGCAGCCTGCCTCCGACGGCCATCGGCGCCATGCTGTTCGGCCTCGTCGTGCCGGTCGACCCGATGACCTGGGTGTCGTTCACCGCCGGCCTCGGCCTCGGGGTGGTCGTCAGCTTCGCCCTGCGCTATCTGGTCGCACTGTCCGCCTGCTGGGTGGTCGACGACCGGGGCGTGCAGTCGCTGTCGCTGGTGACAACGCTCTTCTTCAGCGGCATGGTCCTGCCACTCAACCTCTTCCCCGGCTGGCTCGGCACCCTGGCCGAGGCGCTCCCCTGGTCGGCCATGGTCCAGGTCCCCGCCGACCTCTACCTCGGCAAGCGAGAGGTCCTGGAGGCCCTGGGGTTCCAGGCCGCCTGGGCGGTGGCGCTGCTGATCCTGGGAGCCCTGGCCACCGGCGCCGCCCGCAGAAAGGTCGTGATCCAGGGTGGGTGACGACGCGCGGAAGGCTGCCGGGCGGGACAGCCGATGGTGAGGACGTACCTCCTGCTGGCCTGGACCTGGCTACGAGCCTCGGCACAGTACCCGGGGCCGCTGATCATGATGCTGCTGGGTTCGTTCGCGGTCAACGCGCTGGACGTGGCGGCGATCTGGGTGATCTTCGAGCACACCGGGTCACTGGGCGGCTTCGGCCTGGCCGAGGTGATGTTCCTGTACGGCACCGCCGGCCTGTCCTTCGCCCTGGCCGACATGCTCTTCGGCAACGTCGACCGGCTCAGCCAGCACATCAGGAGCGGCAGCTTCGACACCATGCTGATCCGTCCGGCGAGCGCGTTCACGCAGATGGCCGTCGACCGCTTCAGCGTGCACCGCTTCGGCAGGACGGCACAGGCCGCCGTCGTGCTCGCCGTCGCGCTACCCCGGCTCGGCCTCGACCAGGGCAGGATCTGGATGATCCCGCTGATGGTCCTGTGCGGGATCGTCATCTTCGCCTCGGTCTTCACCCTTGGCAGGGCCATGCAGTTCCTGCTGATCAACGCCCCCGAGGTGGCCAACGCCTTCACCTACGGCGGCAGCACCCTCACCCAGTACCCGCTGAGCGTCTACGGCTCCGAACTCGTCAAGGGCGTCACCTTCGTCGTACCGCTGGCGTTCGTGAACTGGCAGCCCGCACTGTTCGTGCTCGACCGTGAGGACCCCTTCGGCCTGCCGTACTGGCTCCGCTTCGCCTCGCCCCTGGCGGCCGTCGCCCTGGCCGCCCTCGCCGCCCTCGCCTGGCGGACGGGCATCCGCCGCTACCGCTCGACGGGGAGTTGACACATGATCGAAGTTGACCGGGTCGGCCGCTCGTTCACCGCGGGCCGCCGCAGGGCCAGAAAGACCGTGCACGCCGTACGGGATCTGTCGTTCAGCGTGAAGGCCGGGGAGTTCGTCGGCTACCTCGGCCCCAACGGCGCGGGCAAGTCCACCACCATCAAGATGCTCACCGGCATCCTGGCGCCGACCTCCGGCAGCATCCGGGTGGCCGGGCTCGACCCGACGCGCCGCCGCACCGCGCTGGCGCGCAGGATCGGGGTGGTGTTCGGCCAGCGGACGACCCTGTGGTGGGATCTGCCGCTGCGGGACAGTTTTGAACTGATCCGACACCTTTACAAAGTAGATCGGTCGGATTTCCGGCGGCGGCTGGCCGAGTTGACCGAACTCCTCGGCCTCGACGGCTTCATGGGCACTCCGGTCCGCCAGCTCAGCCTCGGCCAGCGCATGCGCGGCGACATCACCGCCGCGCTCCTGCACGATCCAGCCGTGCTGGTGCTCGACGAGCCCACGATCGGCCTGGACGTGGTCAGCAAGGTCGCCATGCGCGACTTCCTGCTCCGCCTCAACGCCGAGCGCGGCACCACGGTCCTGCTCACCACCCACGATCTGGGCGACATCGAGAAGCTCTGCCGCCGCGTCATGCTGATCGACCACGGCAGCCTGGCCTTCGACGGCACCCTCGACGAGCTGCGCGCCACCGCCCCCGAGGAGAACTCCATGGAGGACGTGGTCGCCCGCCTGTACTCCGGCTGATCCTCAAGGCCCGAGTCCTCAAGGCCCGAGCAGGCCGGTGGCCGGGGGCTCAGCGATAGTCCCGCTCTCCGGACTCCTCCTACTCCTCCTCGTCCCGGAACCGCGGCGCCCAGCGGGATGGCATCAGCACCGGCAGGAACAGCAGAACGCCGAGGAGGGCATAGACACCGGTGGTCAGCAGCAGGCCCATGCCGCGCCCCGCCTGCAGGAGCAGCCGATGGAAGGCGGGGTCGTCGGGAATCAGGCCCATGGCGCGCCTGACGTCCAGGGCGTACACCACGGTCCAGGCGAGCAGCACCATCGACGGGACGAAGGTGGCCAGCGGGGAGACGCGGCCGGCGACCACCAGGCCGACCAGGAGGCCGATGGCGGCCATCACGCCGAGTGCGATCCAGATCTTCGAGTCGCTCTCCGCGGGAAGGGGCACCAGGCTCGCCCCCGCCTCCTGCACCGCCCAACCGGCGCCGAAGAGCAGCACCGCTGCCATAACCAATCCGACAAGCACCCCAGAAACGTGCCGCATCCCTACCACCTCGGATTGAAGGATCTGTCAGGATCGCGGCAACCATAGCGACAAAAATCTTAAAACGGCAGACATCGCAGAGGCGTGAGAGCATATGGGGCACCATGCGCGCCCGCCTCCCATTACGCCTCATGCGCGCGGCCGCCTTCTCGGCCGTCTGCGTGACGCTCGCCGTCCTCGGCCACGTGGTCGCGGGCGGTTCCGGGCCGGAGCCGTGGGCGGTGGCGGGCGGCGGGGCCGCGGTCATGGCGATCAGCGTGCTACTCGCCGGGCGCGAGCGGTCCACCGTGGCGATCAGCACCGGGCTGTCGGTCCTGCAACTGTCCCTGCACGAGTTGTTCCTCCTGGGCGACGCCGCGGGGATTCCAGTGGCCCCGCACCCGCACGTCAGGGGGCTGGGCGAGAGTCTCGGCATGCTCCTCGCGCACCTCACCGCGACGCTGGTCACCGGATGGTGGCTGGCCCGCGGCGAGACCGCCCTGTGGGCGCTGCTCCGCTCGGCCCGGCACCGCCTCGGCGCGATGTTCCGGCTGCTGCCGCTCCCGGCTGAGGCCCCGGCTCCGCCGCGCTCCCCCCGTACCCCGGTCACGCCCGTCTTCGCGCGTGCCGTCCTCCGTCACTCCGTCAGCCGGCGCGGTCCTCCACTCCCCGCCGCCTGACCCATCCCCCCGAAATCATGAAATCCCGAAGTGGAGAACTCCCATGCCGCTTTTCCATGCCCGCCGCCTGGTCACCGTCGCCGCCGGTGTCACCGCCCTCACTCTCGGTCTCGCCCTGCCCGTTCTCGCGCACGTCACCATCAATCCCAACAGCGCCCAGCAGGGCGGCTTCACCAAGGTCGCCTTCCGGGTCCCGAACGAGCGTGACGACGCCTCGACGACCAAGCTGGAGGTGACTTTCCCCGTCGACCACCCGCTGGCGTTCGTCTCGGTCAAGCCGGTACCCGGGTGGAAGGTCAAGGTGCTGGAGGGCAAGCTGCCCAAACCGGTCACCACCGAGTACGGCGAGCTCACCGAGGCGGTCACGAAGGTCGTCTGGTCGGGTGGGCGGATCGAGCCCGGCCAGTTCCAGGAGTTCGAGGTGTCCATGGGCAAGCTGCCCACCGACACCGACCAGCTCGTCTTCCCCACCACCCAGACCTACACCGGTGGTGAGGTCGTCAAGTGGGCGGACGAGCCCAAGGCCGACGGTTCCGAGGTCGAACGGCCGGCCCCGGTGCTGAAGCTCACCCCCGCCTCCGCCGAGGGTGACGGTCACGACGCCTCCGCCTCCGCGACGCCGTCGGCCGTCGCCGCACCGGCCGCGCCGTCGGTGGCCCCCGCCTCCTCCTCCGAGGGCTCGGACGGAACCGCCCGCCTGCTCGGCGGGGCCGGCCTGGTGCTCGGGCTGGTCGGGACCGTGGTCGGCGCCCTCGGCCTGCGCCGCGGCGGCCGCGCCTCCTGATCCTGTGCGAGCCGGCCCCGGAAAGGACCTTTCCGGGGCCGGCTCACCGTGAGACCACTGCGCCTTCGAGCGCGCCCGTCGGGGCAGGAGCTCAGGCGGTGATGTCCTTGCCGGTGAAGCGGGCCCAGGCGATGGAGCAGAAGACGGCGGCGTAGGCGGCGAAGACCAGCAGGCCCTGCCCCATGTCACCGGTGGCCACCGGGTCCCGCAGGACGCCGTCGAAGCCGTTCCACCACTCGGTGAGCAGGTACGGCTGGATCGCGGACAGCTGCGGAACGGCCCCCAGGACCTGGGCCACGATGACGACGACCACTGTCGCGGCGATGGCTCCGACGGACACCTCGGTCAGGGTCGACATGGCCAGCGCGACGGCGGCGAGGGCGGCCATGCCCGCGGTGACGTACAGCACGACGACGCCGATCCGCAGCAGCCCGTCGAGGAACGGGATCGTCCCTCCGGACAACAGCGTGATCGGGCCCGCCGGGAACAGCACCAGGCCGGTCAGGAGCGCGGACAGCGCCACCGCGGTGACGGCGGCCAGGCAGAAGACGACCACACCCGCGTACTTGACAGCCAGCAGGCGGGTCCGGCCCACCGGGGCCACGAGCAGGTAGCGCAACGTGCCGATGCCCGCCTCCCCGGCGATCGAGTCTCCGGCGACGACCGCGACGGAGACCGGCAGCAGGAGCTGCACCAGGAGCGAGAGCGCGGCGAAGGTGAGGAACAGCCCGTTCCCGGTGATCTGTTCGAAGATCGCCGGACCGCCGCCTCCGCCGGTTCCGGCGAACATCCGCAGTGCGATGCCGATCAGTACCGGGATCACGGTGAGCACCGCGAGCATGGCGAGGTTCCTGGGCCGCCGGAATGTCATGCCGATCTCCGAGCCGAGCAGCCGCAGCCACGCCCTGGGGGCGCTCACCGCCCGCCGCGCAGGAATCGGGCCTCCGGCCGCGTGCCCACCCGCCGCCATGGCCGGGCCCGGCACTGAGCCCGGTGCGGAGCCCGGTGCGGAGCCCGCCGCCGGGGACGGAGCATGGTCAGGGCTGGCGTGTACGGCGTTCTCGGTGAACACGGCTTCCTTCCCGCTAACCGTCGACATCGAATCCCTCCCCGGTCAGGCCGACGAACACGTCCTCGAGACTTGGCCGCTGGACGGCCAGGCCGCGGACGGCGACCCCGCCTGTGACCAGGGCCGCGCATACGCGCTCCGGCAGGACGGCTCCCAGCGCCGCGCTGACGCCGCCGTCACCGAGACGGACCTCCGGCAGGCCGAGCCCGGCGAGCACGGCCGCCGCCGTCGCGGTGTCGGGGGTCTCCACCCGGATCCTGACCGTCTCCGAGGCTCGCAGGTCGGCGATGGGTCCCTGCGCGACCAGCCGCCCGGTCCGCATGACCGCGACGTGGGAGCACATCTGCTCCACCTCGGCCAGCAGGTGGGAGGAGACGAAAACGGTGGTCCCCTCGGCGGCTATCTCCTTGACCAGGCCGCGTACCTCGCGGGTGCCCTGCGGGTCCAGCCCGTTGGTCGGCTCGTCGAGGATCAACAGCTCTCTGGGGCCGAGCAGCGTGGCGGCGATGGCCAGCCGCTGGCGCATGCCGAGCGAGTAGGCCCGATAGCGTTTGCCCGCCGCGGCGGCCAGGCCCACCCGTTCCAGGGCGAGTCCGATCCTGGCCGAGACGGTGCGCGGGTCGGCCGACGGGTCGGCGGCGTCGTAGCGGCGCAGGTTCGCCTCACCCGACAGGTAGGGGTAGAAGGCCGGCCCCTCGACCAGTGCCCCCACCCTCGACAGCACGCCGCCCACCCCGCCCGGCATCGATGTGCCGAGCAGTCGCCACTCGCCCGCCGTCGGCACCACCAGGCCGAGCAGCATGCGGATGGTGGTGGTCTTGCCCGAACCGTTGGGGCCCAGGAAGCCGAACACCGACCCGCTGGGCACGGCGAGGTCGAGGGCGTCCACGGCCACCTGCCCGCTCCCGAACCGCTTGGTCAGCCCACTGGTGACGATGGAGAGCTCCGCACCGGGCGTCTCTCGCCGGGCACCGCCCCCCGGATCCCCGAGGTGGGATCCGGGGGCGTCCATCGCCGGCCCGGCGTCTGTCGGCGTCCGGCTCATTTTCGACCGGCCGCCTCGGACAGCTTCTCCGGGGTGACGGCGCCGACCAGCAGGCGGCCGTCGTCGGTCAGCAGCGCGGAGAGCAGCTTGGTCTGGATGACCTTGCCGCTGCCCCACGTCCCGCTGATCGGCTTGGCCGACTTCAGCAGGGCGTCGCCGATCGCGCCGATGTCCTGTCCCGCGGCTTCCCCGCCCTGGCCCGGCGCCCCGCCCTGTCCCGGTGCCCCGCCCGTGAGCTCCCGCTCGGAGACGGGGAGCACCGCGACCGTGGTCCAGCCGTCGCCGACGGTGCTGACCTCGCCCTTGAGCTTCTGCGCGTCTTCGAGCCCCTCGTCCTGCACCGGTTTCTGCTCCTTGAGGATCTCGCCGATCGACGTCTCCTCGACCTTGGCGCCCGCGGGCGGGGTGAAGGTGAAGTTCTCCGCGGCGGGCGGGGAGAACGTGACCGAGGTGAAGCCGACCTCGAAGGCGGGCTCGGCCGCGCTCCTGGCGTAGACCTGGACCCGCAGCGGGACCAGGGTCTCCCCGTCCAGCGCCAGCTTGACCTCCTTGATCAGGGACGAGGTGTCCTTGGGCGCGAACGCGAGCTGGTAGGCAGCGCGGTCGGCGACCTTCTCGGTGTTGCTCACGCTGACCACGGTGTCGGCGCCGACCCGCTGCAGCAGCTGCTGGGCGAGCTGCTGCGGCGTGGTCGCCGTGGGCAGCGCCTCGTGGGCGCGGGCCGCCCCCTCACCCTGCTCCCCGCCCTCGACCTTGACGCGGGTGGCCTTGTTCTCGTCGCTCTGCCACAGCCAGACCTGGTCGCCGTTGGTGATCAGGTTGGTCTCGCTCATCCGGCCGGGGAGGGCGAAGCGGACCTTGCCCGCTCCTCCGTACCAGACCTTGAGCTCGTGCGAGCCCGCGAGCAGGGCGGCGGGTGAGGATCCGCCCATGCCAGAGACCTCCGGCAGTCCGGGGATCCCGAGCGAGGCGGTCTGCATGACGGTGCCCGACATGGGTTTCAACCCGGTCCGGCCTGCCTGGGCCGCACTCGCGAGCAGTTGCTCGGCGGTACGCTCGGGCAGGATGGGATCCCCCTGGACAGCTGCGATGACCGGCCCGGCTCCGATGGCTCCGGCGATCACCGCGACCGCGGCGACCGGCACGGCCCATCTCACCGTGCGTCCGCGTCTCGCTCGTTCTGACATCTCATTCCTCCACGGTATGCCGTCGATCCCGGTAAGCAGCAGCCTGCTGGACGGCTCCTGTGCCGAGGCTGAGACAGTCTGAGAGGACTCACAGGATTCTCAGCCGCCTCTCAGGCCGGGTGGTCGAGGATGGGGACGTTCGAGGTGAGGGAAGAGGTGGATCATGCGGGTTCTCGTCGTGGAGGACGAGCGGCGGATGGCCGCGGCCCTGCGGCGGGGGTTGCAGGCCGAGGGGTTCGTGGTCGACCTCGCGCACGACGGGGAGGACGGCCTCCACCAGGCCAGGCACGGCGAGTACGACGTGATGGTGCTGGACATCATGTTGCCCAGGATCTCCGGCTACAACGTCTGCAAGCAGCTGCGGGCGGAGGAGAACTGGGTGCCGATCCTGATGCTGTCGGCCAAGGACGGCGAGTACGACATGGCCGACGGGCTCGACCTCGGCGCCGACGACTACCTGACCAAGCCGTTCTCGTACGTGGTGCTGGTGGCCAGGCTGAGGGCGCTGCTGCGGCGCGGCGCGCACCGGCGCCCGTCCGTGCTGAGGGCCGGGGACCTGGCACTGGATCCGGCGCGGCGGCGCGTCACCAGGGGCGAGACGCCGGTGGAGCTGACGCCCAGGGAGTTCGCGCTGCTGGAGTTCCTGATCCGCCACCACGACGAGGTGGTCTCCAAGACGGAGATCCTGGAGCACGTCTGGGACACCTTCGACACCGACCCCAACGTGGTCGAGGTCTACGTCGGCTATCTGCGGCGCAAGATCGACGTGCCGTTCTCCAGGAACGCGTTGCAGACGGTGCGGGGAGCGGGATACCGGCTGGCCGGCGATGGCGGCTGACATGGCGGCTGACATGGCGGCTGATTCCGCGCCCCGGCCCCGCCGGGCTCCCCCGGCCGACCCGCTCCCGGCGACCGGCGCGGCACCGGGGGGAAAACGTCGAGCGGTCGGCCTGTGGCGGCGCAGGAGCCTGCGTTTCCGGCTGACCGCGGTCGCCTCGGCCGTGCTGGCGGTGGCACTCGTGGTCTCGGCGTACGTGATGATCGGCGTGCTCCGCAACGCGCTGCTGAGCACCATCGACGACTCGATCTACCAGCGGGCCAGGGAGACTGTCTCACTGGCCGACGCCGGGCGGCTGCCCGGCGAGATGACCTCGCCGGACGGCACGCTCCTGCAGGTGATCGACGGTGCGGGGCGGATCACCCACACCACCGCCGGCACCGACAGGCTGGTGCCGCTGCTGAACGCCGCCTGCCGAGCCAAGGCGATCGGCGCGGCCGAGGCGCGCTTCTTGAACGGGAAGCCGTACGGCATCCCGCACGTGCTGCGAGTCCGGGTGCTCAGCGCCGACGGGGGAAGGACGGTGATCGCGGCGCGCCCCTTCAGCGAGGTGCAGACCAGCATCTCCACGGCCGGGCACGTGCTGCTCGTCGGCACGCCGCTGCTGCTGATCCTGCTCGCCGGGGTCAGCTGGGTGATCATCGGCGGGACCCTGCGGCCGATCGCGGCGCTGCGCCGGGGCGCGGAGGAGATCACCGACACCGCCCGCTCGCGCCGCCTGCCGGTGCCCGAGGCGCGCGACGAGGTGCACAGCCTGGCCACGACGCTGAACGCGATGCTGGCCCGGCTGGAGAAGGCGGACATCCGGCAGCGGGCCCTGGTCTCGGACGCGGCGCACGAGCTGCGCAGCCCGCTGGCGAGCATCCGGCTCCAGCTGGAGGTGGCGCTCGGCCATCCCGGGGGGCAGGACTGGCGGGAGACGGCCGAGGGCGTGCTGGAGGACACCATGCGCCTGTCCCGGCTGGCCGAGGACCTGCTCGCGCTGGCCCGCCTGGACGAGCGCGGCGGTACACCGGCGCGCAGGGAGCCTGTGGAGCTGGACCAGCTGGTCCAGCAGACCGTCGAGCGGTACGGCCAGGCCGTCACGGTGAGGATCGGCAACGACCCGATCGTGGTGACCGGGGACGCGCTGGATCTGGGACGGGTGCCGGCCAACCTGGTCGACAACGCGCTCCGGCACACCCGTACCTCCGTACTGGTCGAGCTGCGAGCCGAGGGAGCCGACGCCGTGCTGACCGTCACCGACGACGGGCCCGGCATTCCCGAGTTCGACCGGGAGCGGGTTTTCGACCGCTTCACCCGGCTGGACAGCGCGCGCAGCCGCGACGAGGGCGGAGCCGGTCTCGGTCTGGCGATCGTGCGCGAGACGGTCCACGCCCACGGCGGCGCGGTCCACCTGGAGGACGCCTCACCGGGCCTCCGAGCTGTCGTACGACTTCCCCTATCTTGACCAAGGCTTGTCACCGGCCTCCTTGGCCAGGTGATCGATCAACACCTAACGTCACATTCATGACTTCCGGTGACGGCAGCCGGCGAGAGCCGATCCTCCGGGTCGCGACCAGCCTGTTCGCCGCCCTGGGATATGACAGCGCGTCCATCAGCCAGATCGCCGAGGCCGCCGGGCTGAGCGTGGAGCTGGTCGCGGGCCTGGATCTGGACGCGTTGGACGACGCCGCCTTCGGCGAGTTGGCGGCCGCGGTCGGGGTGGATCCAGGCGGTTCGGGACAGCCGGAGATGGCCGTGGTCAACGCCGTCCTGGACGCCCTTCCCGCCGACCGCCGGGAGGCGGTCCTGATCCGCTTCCTGTCGGTCATCTACTCTTGACGCGCCGGCGTCATCGCCGGAGCCCGGCGACGGTGCCCAGGGCGGCGCGTGCGGACGCGGCGTCGTGGACCCGGAAGACCCGGGCTCCCTGCCAGGCGGAGACCGCCAGCGTGGCCATGGTTCCCGCGTGACGCTCGTCCACCGGGAGCCCGCCGAGGGTCTCACCGACGAAGTCCTTGTTGGAGACCGCGACGAGCACCGGCCAGCCGGTGGCGACCATCTCGTTCAGCCGGCGGCTGACCTCCAGGGAGTGCCAGGTGTTCTTACCGAAGTCGTGCGCCGGGTCGATGAGGATCGACTCCCTGGGCACCCCCGCGGCGACGGCGCGCTCGGCGAGGTCGACGGTGTAGCCGATGACATCGGCGACCACGTCGGTGTAGGCGATGCGGTGCGGGCGGGTGCGGGGGGCTACCCGTCCGGCGTGCGCGCAGACCAGGCCGATGCCGTGCTTGGCCGCGACACCGGCCAGGTTGGGGTCGACCCCGCCCCAGGTGTCGTTGAGCAGGTCGGCGCCCGCCTCGGCGACGACCTCGCCGACCTCCGCGCGCCAGGTGTCGACGCTGATGATGAGCCGGGGGTGGCGTCGTCTGACCGCGGTGACCAGGTCGGCCACCCGGCGGATCTCCTCGGTGGGGTCGACCTCGTCGCCGGGACCCGCCTTGACGCCGCCGATGTCGACGATGTCCGCGCCTCCCGCGACGGCGCCGTCCACCGCCTCCAGGGCCGCCTCGAAACCGTACGTCCTTCCCCGGTCGAAGAAGGAGTCGGGGGTGCGGTTGACCACCGCCATGATCGCGAACTCGCCGGGCCGGAACTCACGGCCTCGCAGCTGCAGAATAGTCATCGAGACCGAGCCTATAGCCCGGCTTCGGAGAGGACGGCGCTCCCACCTGCGCCGCCTCTGGGGGAAACTTGGGGAAAACTGACGAGCCTCGGGGCTCCTACGCGGCCGACCCACTTTCGGCCACGGACAGGAACTCCTGGGCGATGGCGGGCAGCCGCCGTCGCGCGTGAACGATCGCGATCACCCGGCGGACCGAGGGATCGAGGGTGCGGACCACGAGTCCGGCGCGGGCGGCCTGCTCGGCCATCCCCCGGTACCAGAGCATCGAGGCCGTACCCGAACGGACGGTGCCCAGCCAGTTGCCGCGCTCGTCGAGCTGCGTCGCCACCACGGGGGCCACACCGTGTTTGGCGAAGAGCGCGTCGAACTCCCTGCGCCGGGAGCTGCCGGGAACCGGCAGCACCAGCCGCATGCCGTTGAGTCTCCTCATCGGCACCGGGTCGGGCAGGTCCACACCGGGCGGGGAGATCAGCACGATCTCCTGGCGCTCCAGCGGGTGGCTGACCAGATCGGTGGGGACGGGCAGATCCGTCAGGCCGAGGTCGGCCCGCTGGTCCCTGATGGCGCTCACCACGCCGTCCCGCCCGTCACAGCGGACAATGTGAATGCGTACCCCGGGATGTTCCGCGGTGTACGCGGGGAGAAGGCGACCGGCCAGCCCCGGTTCGAGGCTGGGTATCGAGGCGATGCGGAGCTCCGCCTCGGATGCGTGGCCGTGCGTGGACAGTGCCTCGATCTCGCGAACGGCGTCGAGTGCCTCCCGGGCCAGCTTGACCACCCGGCGTCCCTGCGCCGTGACGACCACGCCACGTCCGGAACGTGCGAACAACGTCATCCCGAGTTCTCGTTCCAGATCCCTGATCGCACGGGAGAGCGCGGGTTGCGCGATGTACAGCGATCTGGCCGCGTCGGTCATGGTGCGATGCTCCGCCGTCGCGACCACATAGCGGAGCTGCTGCAGATTCATGGTTTGAAGCTAGGACACGTGCCCCGGATCGGTCCGGCACATCACAGAGATCACCTTGGATGATTTCGGAATGTAATCGAATGCAGCGACATCCGTGACGGATGATAAATCAGTATGCTTACGCCCCGAATTCGGCAAAGGTCCGGACTTGTAGTGCATACCGGACCTCGGATTAACCGGGGAGACAGCTTGACAGTCAGCGAACAGCACCCTCAGCCGTCCCCACCACCCCGGGGACCACATCCGGCACCACCCGTACGGGCGGCTCAGGGCCGCTCTCGGCCCTCACCGCCCTCGCCCGGGGAGCCGTCTCCGTCACCCGGAACCCCCGTGACCTTGGCTCGCCGGTGAGCCGACAACCGGTGCCCGCACCGGGCCACGAGAAGAGCGGCATCCGACCGGCACCGACCTCATAGGTGACGCCGCAGGTTAAGAGACCATTCACCGTAGATTGGCCATCTGTCTGTCATGTCCAGGTATGGGGACTAGAATCCTGGCAAATTCCGTTCAATCGGGGAACCTTGGCTGTTTTGCCAGGTGGACCGGGGCAAACGTAGTAGGAAGCGGTGTGACGATGCACCTTGGGGAAGACTCGGGGGATCTCGCCGGCGAAAGCGGGAAACGGCGCCCCCGGCGTCGCGGCGGGAGCCGCAGCGGGGGTCCCGGTGCGGGCGCCGATACAGGCCACGGCGGCGCGCAGAGTCCGGCCGAAACACAGGCTCCCCTTCGCACGCCCGACGCGCCCCAGGTTCACAACGTGTCAGACGGGGCCCAGGGCGCTCCCGATGGACAGGGGACGCTCCCCCCGCCACCCCGACCGGCCGGTGGACCACCACCCGGTCCCGGCGGACCACCACCCCGACCGGCCGGTGGACCACCACCCGGTCCCGGCGGACGGCCCCGCTTCGCCAGGCCGCTGACGGTCGGCGCGCTCATCGGCTGGACCGCACTGTCGGCGATTCTCCCCGGTGCGGCGCACCTGCGGTCGGGACGCCGCCGTGTCGGATACATCCTGCTAACGATCTTCGGTGTGCTGCTGCTCACCGCCCTGGTCGGCGGGCTCGTCCTCAGCGGCGGGGGAAACACCGGATTCTTCGCCCGTGACAGCACGCTGACGACCGGGGCGACCCTGGCCATCGTCGGCGCGATCGCCTGGTTCCTGCTAGTGCTCTTCTCCTACATCTCCCTGGGGCCGGAAAGGCTCAGCGGCAGGGGGCAGATCGTGTCGGGCATCGCGGTGGGCCTGCTGTGCGTGTCGGTGATGGCGCCGTTCGCGCTGACCGCGAGCACCGTGCTGACCATCAAGGACGCGGCCAACAGCATCTTCGAGAGCAACGCGGACAAAGCGTCGGCCGTACCTATCAAGCACGAGGACCCGTGGGGCGGGCGCGATCGGGTGAACTTCCTGCTCATCGGCGGTGACGGGGCCGGGAACCGGGAAGGCGTGCGGACCGACAGCATAAACGTGGCCAGCGTGCACGTCGCGACCGGCAACACCGCCATGTTCAGCCTTCCCCGTAACCTTCAGCACGTCCGCTTCACACCGGGCACCACGCTCGCCAAGCAGTTCCCCAACGGCTTCATGCGCGAGTTGCCCAACGGCGGCCTGCTCAACGAGGTCTGGCAGTACGCCGAGGACCACCCCGAGGTCATGCCCGGCAAGAAGACGGGGCAGCGAGGCCCCGCGGCGCTCATGGACGCCATCGGCTACACGCTCAATCTGAAGATCGACTACTACGCCCTGGTGAACATGTACGGCTTCGCCCACCTGGTCGACGCCATCGGCGGTCTGAGGATCAAGGTGGAGCGCGACGTCCCGTGGGGCGGCCTCTACGGCACCGCCGGGACCATCAAGACCGGATACCAGAAGCTCTCCGGCGAGGAGGCACTCTGGTACGGGCGCTCCCGCGTCGGCAGCGACGACTTCTCCCGGATGGCCCGCCAGCGCTGCGTCATCGGCGCCTTCGCCCAGCAGGCCACTCCCTCGGTGGTGCTCACCAACTTCGCCAAGATCGCAAATGCGGCCAAGAAGTCCGCCAAGACCGACATTCCCCGCGAGTTGCTTGAGCACATCACCGAACTGGGGCTGAAGGTCAAGGACGCCAGGATCGTCAGCCTCCAGTTCGTGCCGCCGGAGTTCTACACCGGCTCGCCGGACTGGCAAAAGATCCGGGCCGCGACCGCCAGGACGCTGCGCCAGTCGCTGAGGCCCGCCCGCCGCCCCCAGGCCGCGGGGGTGACCGCCTCCCCCGGCACGAGCGGCGCGACGCCCGCCGCCACGCCCAAGCCCTCCAGGAGCACGACGGTCCAGCCGAGCCAGACCCCCACCCAGAACGGCAACGCCCAGTCGCTGGACGATGCCTGCGGGTTCTGACCGGTCCAACGACCACCCCGCGCGCAGCCGGCCCGTCCTCCCGGAGGAGGACGGGCCACGCTTTTCCTCGAACCCGCGCCCGCCGGGGCCGCCGTGTCCCCGGCTCAGCCCGCCCCGACGGTCCTGGTGGTCCTGGGCAGCAGGGCGAAGGCGCCGAGATAGACGAGGCCCGCCACGATCAGCAGCGCCTGGTAGCCGATGACCAGTGCCAGATACTCCAGGCAGCCGCCGACCATCGCGCCCAGCAGATTGGCGCCGAAGGACACGGTGGCGTCGGCGGAGTCGGCAAAGCGCTTGGCGAACACCACGTTGGCCGCGAAGATCGGCAGGAACGCCACGACCACGGCGACCACCGCGCGCAGCGGCAGCGGCAGGCCCAGCAGCCAGGAGTTGGGCACCAACCAGGCCAGGACCAGCCCGGCGAGCAGCACACCGTACATCACCGGCAGGGACGGCACCCTGAAGCGTCGGGTCACCTCCACCGCGGCGAGCACGGCGACCAGCACTCCGCCGAACACGATCGCGTTCACCACCCAGGTGGTGCCGAACAGCAGCGCGAACCCGGTGACGCTCTTGGTCTCCAGCAGCAGGAACGCCACGCCGAGCAGGAAGAGGTCGGCGTACGGGCGCATGCGCCGGTACGGGCCGGCGACGGCCCGGACGGCGAGCAGGCTGACGATGAGGATCAGGCCGAGGGTGATGATGTAGATCTGCGGGATCGTCCGGTCCTTCAGGTAGAGGAAGGGCCGGTCGTCACCGCTCGGCGGCGGGGTGTCGGCGGTCGCCCCCGCCCACTCGGCGCCGCACGTCTGCGCCTCGGTGGTGAGACCTGCGGTGATCACCGCCTGCTGGCCGGCCTCGCTGACGATGTCGACGCAGGGCTTGTGGCCGAAGGCGGCCTGCATGGTCGCGCCGAGCCGGTCGACCAGCCAGGTCTCGCGGTAGTAGTTGTACATCGAGAAGGTACCGCCGGGCTTGAGGTGGTCCCTGGCCGCCTCCATCGCCTGCTGGGTGAACAGGTAGCTCTCCAGCCGCAGCGAACTCGCCCCGGAGACCAGGGTGAGCGAGTCGGGCAGCGCGAAGAGGATCAGGTCGTACTTGTCGGAGGTTCTCTCCAGGAAGGCGCGGCCGTCGGTGACGTGGGTGGTGACCCGGGGATCGTCGTAGGGCCTGTCCGGGTGGTAGGAGCGGCCGAGCTCAAGCAGCTTGGGGTCGATCTCCACGGCGTCAACGCGCTTGGCCCCCTTGGACAGCGCGATCGACACGTCGGTGCCGCTGCCCGCGCCCACGATCAGCACGTCGTCCAGCCTGCCCGAGGCGGCCCGCTCGTACGGCAGGGCGTACTGGCGCTCCCACTCCAGGCGGCTTTTCGCCGGGGTGGCCTGCTGGTGCGGGATGCCGTTGACCTTGATGTCCATCAGCGGCACGTCGTTCCAGTAGCCACGCTCGTAGGTCACCTTGTAGTAGGGCGACCACAGCGCCCCCGCCGTCAGCGTCTCCATCGCGAGGGCACCGACGATGACCAGCGACGGCACCAGCAGCGCCACCCGGGCCCAGACCCTGCGGGGCCAGAGCAGCACCGCGTAGGCGATCGCGGCGATCGTCCCCCACACCACCGGGGGCGCGCTGAGGAACGACAGCGCGGTGAACAGCCCGATGCCGCTGAGGCTGCCGATCAGGTCGTAGCGGTAGGCCTCCAGCCGGTCGAGCTCGGGGAAGCACCGGCCGACCAGCTCGGCCGGGCCCATCAGCACGATCGCCGCCGCGGCGAAGATCACCGGCAGGATCAGCCAGGCCGGCGGCCCGCTGGCGCTCAGGCTCGTCCAGTACAGGACGCCCTCGGTCTGGCGGTCCACGGTCACCGGGAAGATCAGCACGACCAGGACCAGGACCGCCAGCACGATCGGCGAGTAGTAGGGCTGTCGGGTACTGCGCCCCACCCGCAGGAAGCCGAGCCCGATACCGAGGAAGGATCCCAGCAGGACGAAGTTGGTGAAGTAACTCAGATGAACGATGTTCGACCCGGTCCACCGGATCAAAGCCAGCTCCAGGAAGAGCATGAAACCACTGGCCACGATCAGCCTGGGCCGGGTGCCCAGCCAGTGCGTGTGCCGGACATCGGGATGAGGGGGTGGCGTCGTCTCCGCCGCTGCGGTCATGCCGTCCAACGCTAGTGACCGGTACTCGCTCAGGGAAGGAAATCCATGCTCGCTGTTTGCGCCGGTTAGGTGATGTGGAGCCTGATAGGGGCTGGTTTCAACGGCTGGACGCGATCGAGGTGGATGCAGGAATGTGGTGGAACCCGATTCCCCCGAGTCCCGGTGGTGCACATGCGAGTCCTGCTCCAGCTCCGCCCCTCCCCCGACGTCGTCGCGGCCGTGGCCGACCCCTCGGTGAGCACGGCGGCGGTCGACGTCGCCGACACGCTACCGGGGGTCGTCGTGGACCCCTCCTTCTCGCCTGTCGTCGCCCCCCGTCCGATACCCGGCGCCGGAGGCGATCCCCTCTCGCTCAACCAGCCGCTGACGTTCTCCTTCGCCGACGACGAGGCCTCTGTCCTGGTCCGCGGGGAGATCTCCGACGACGAGATATCCACCCGGATCACCCTGCTGCCCACGCTCCGCCCAGACGTCGTGGGGGTCTTCGCCGACCCGGTGATCGAGCGGGGCCTCACCTGCGGCGGCACGCCCCCGATGGGCGACTGGCGGGACGTGGAGCGGTTGCTCCACGTCACCGAGCTGGCTCGCGACGGCCTCGACGGCTCGGGCGTCGCGCTCGCGGTGCTCGACACCGGAATCAACTCGGCGCACGTCGCCCGGCACCTCGGCCGCGACGTCACCGTCGACGAACGGCGCAGCTGGAAACCGTCGGGGGTGGAGGGCAGGGCGGGTGAGTTCCCTGTCGACCACGGCACGATGTGCGCCTTCGACGCGCTCATCGCCGCCCCGAGGGCGTCGCTGATCGACGTGCCCGTGCTACTCTCCCGGAGGCCCGGCGGCTCGGCCCTGGACGGCCTGCTGTCGGACGCGGTGGCGGCCTTCGCCCACCTGCGCACCGTCCTCGAAGCCCAGCCCGCCGCTTCGCGATCACTGGTCGTCAGCAACAGCTGGGGCTCCTTCTCTCCCAGCTGGGACTTCCCCGCCGGTCAACCAAGGAAGACTATTTGCCCTACTCGCCATGATGGGCGTAGCGTCTCGGTTCGTGCCCCCACGTCAGACCACACGCTGCACCGCCGCCATAGCCGCCGGTCGCAAGCCCCGCGCATTGATCGCTATCCGCCTGTCCGAGGTGTCGGATGGGACAACCTCGCCCGAGGTGCAGCTTAAAGAGTGCCGAGCTGAATGCGAAAAATCAGGATTCGAGGTAGTGGGAATAGCCCAGGATCTCGATGTCTCCGCTACGACGTTTGATCCATTCCAGCGCCCGGAGTTGGGCGGTTGGCTGAACAACCGCTCCGACGAATACGACGTGATCGTGTTCTACCGGCTGGACAGGTTCGTCCGTAAGGTCTCCCACGTAGACAAGATGTTGACGTGGTCCCGTGATCGGGGAATCCGGCTCAAGTCGAGCACGGAGATGATCGACTCCGAAGATGCCTATGGGGAGATCTTCTTCTATCTGGTAGCGATCTTCGCCCAGATGGAAGCTAACGCGATCAGCGAACGGCAGAAAGCCAAGCAACAACATTTGCGGGAGAACGGCCGTTACCGTGGCGGTAACGTCCCGTTCGGTTTCCAGCTAGTCCCCCATCCGGAATGGGGAACAGTCCTTGAACACGATCCGGAGTATGCCCCGATTCTCCGACAGGCAATAGAAGATTGCATTGCCGGTAAGTCACTCCGCCAGATCATGCTGGAACTGAACGAAGCAAAGGTTCCCACGTCAATGGATATTGCCCGAGGACGGGCAGGGAAGGCCTCGAAGGGGTCCAAGTGGACCACTACCACAATCTCTAACATCTTCCGTTCTCGCATCCTGCTAGGCGAGGTTAACCACGGTGGTGAGGTAGTACGTGGGAAGGATGGCATGCCCGTTAGGCACGCCGAGCCGATCACCCCTCTGTTCCTCTGGAATAAGCTTCAAAAGGCGATCGCACCGGCGCCCAAGGACAAGTACCGGAAGAACGCGAGCCTCCTCCTGAGGGTCGCCTACTGTGGCCTCTGCGGCCGTCCGTTCAACCTGAAAAAGAAGTCGGGCCGTAGCCTGACCGACTACTACAGGTGCTCGGGCCTCCTGTCGAAGGAGTGCGACGCGCCCGTGGTCCGCGCTGACTTCATGCATTCGTGGGTGGATGACAGGATTCTCGACCACGTCGGCGACTTCAACGTCCGGGAGAAAATCGAAGACCCCGGAGAGGATCACTCAGAAGAGCTGGAACGTGTCGTGGAAGCAATCACAGAGCTGTATGACGACCGATACCTCAGGGGCAAGTTCCAGTCAGACGCCCAGGTAGCGCAGTTTGACCGGATCATGGCAAATCTGGAATCCCAGAGAGACCACCTGGCCTCCCTCCCGCAACGCCCGTCAGGCGTGCGGTACGTAGAGACAGGCAAGCGGTACGGCGATATCTGGAACGCCATGGACATCGGGGAACGGAACGTGTGGCTGCGAGAGCAAGGGGCTGTCCTCAAGGTCCACATGGAGCCCGGCGCGAAGACCCCGACCATCCACGCCAATTGGGGCGATCTTGAGCGGGTCGAGCGGCTAGCGCTGGGCATTGAGGCATAGCCCTAGAGACACAGAAAAGCCCCACAGGGCCATGAGAGCGCCCTCCTGAGAGCAGTCCGGATGTCCCATCGGACACCTGGTCACATCCAGCCTACCATGATGATCACTATTTGATTGCATTTCCGCATGCATGGCGCCAACAATCCCATGTTCCTACATAATGGCCAGCGTGTTGATGCTGCCAATGCCTAATTGCGCTCCGCGCCGTTAAGGAAGAACGGCCATGGGACGCCCTAGGATAGATCCGGAAGTCGCCAAACAGCGAATGAAAGAACGCGATTGTTGGCCCGTATCATACATGCCCGAGAGCAGGCCAACAAATTCGCCGTGGCTGTGCGTGTGCATGGAATGCGGAGAATTCATCAAACCGCGATACAACAGCGTCGTTAACCAAGGGCAAGGCGGTTGCGACCCGTGTGCACGTAAGGCTCAAGCACAAAAGAGGAGGTTTCCCAATGAAGCCGCAGTGACAGAGATGCGGGCCGCCAAGGTTGACCCCATTGAAAAAATATGCCCAGGTGTTAGTGAGCCTTGGCCCTCAATCTGCATGAACCCTGAGTGTCCAGGCATATGGTTCGGAAAACCAGCGGAAATCTCTCCACGCTTAGTTGATGCTCGCCGGAGCAAAGGAACTGCCTGCAAATACTGCGCCGGCAAAGCTGTGCATCCACATGCTGCGCGACTCCTAATGATCCGACGGGCTAGCGTGATACCTCTCGAGCCCTTTCCAGGGGCAAACGAGCCTTGGGAATGTATCTGTTTACGCTTGGGACATGTTACCTACCCGACGTATAGCAATGTTGCGGGAGGCCGTAGCACCTGCGAGCGCTGCGCCAAAAATTCTCCATATACGGAGTTCGAGGCGCGCGCCATAGCGAATAGATGTGGATTCAGGCCAGACCCAGACGCACGATACATCAATACAGGGACAAGTTGGTCCGGCACCTGCACAAAAAAAGGGCATCCATGCACTCCGCGCCTTGGGAATCTTATCGCTGGGCAAGGACCTTGCTATTTCTGCGCTAAGCGCGGCTACAAAACCGACCTTCCCGGCACTGTCTATCTGCTCATCAATCCCGAGCTGAAGGCGATCAAGATCGGGATATACAACGACCCGAAGCGGCTCAATCGGCACCTAATCCGGGGATGGACGTTATTGAGAAGCCAGGATTATTCCAATGGCCAGCATGCCTGAGCCTGGATCCACGGCGTGAATTCTGGTGATCATTCTTCGGTTCGATTCCTTCACCAGGACCGTTTTGCCTGACGGGGGTCTGATTTGGGGTGTGGAGAACCCGCCGTGCGCGGGTCACGGATTGTCCAGGCGTTCACGGGCTCGGGGGCGGGGTTCGTGCGCGAGGGCGCGGGTGACCGTGGAGGTCGAGGGAAGAGTGGTGGCAGGGCGGGGACGGGTCAAGCCGCGCGGATCGGTGGCAGCCGGTGGACGGCTTGGAAGAGGTTCATCCATGCGTGCCGCCAGTGCCAATACCGGGGAAGATGCAGGGTGAGGTGGCCCCGGCCGTGCCGGGCGATGCGGGCGGGCACGCCGATGAGATGGCGGCGCAGGGTGGCGCCGCGCGCCTTGGCGTGAAAGGTTCCGGCCAGGCAGCCGGCCGCGCGCAGCAGGTTGTGGCAGATCGCCGCCAAGGTCAGCCAGGCGGCGTTGGCGGTGAACACGCCCGAGGGCAGGTGCGCTAATGGCCCGTCGATCAAGTCCGCGTTGACCTGCTCGATGACCGCGTGATCACGGTGTTGTTCCTCGGCCTGCCCGAGGGCGTACGGACTGTCGGTGAAGATCGCGTGATAGCGGTAGAGCGGGAACGGTTCCTCTGGCCGGAGCCCGGTCTGCGAGTTGAGCCGTTTGACCCGGCGCACGATCAGCCGGGCGGTGATGGCCTGGCCCTTCTTCGCGGCGAACGCCGTGTAGGCGACCTCCGCGATCTCGGCGTCGGAGATCCAGCCCCCTGCTTGTTCGTCGAAGATGGCGTTGGGGTATTTGATCGCTGTCCAGGCGGTTTCGTCGATCGCCGCGATCGCGGCTTTGATCTTGGGGTCCATTTTGGCGGTGACGGAGAAGCGCACGTCGTTCGTGTGGCAGGCGTTGATCACGCCTGCGGTGTAGAACGCCGAGTCCCCGCGCATCATCAGGGTGGCGCTCGCGCCCGCTGATCGTGCCGCGCCGATCGACTCACGCACGAACCAGGCCGCGCCGCGGGCGGAGTTCGCGCTTCCGCCGCGCAGCCGGGTGCCGGTCACCACCGGGGCGGCCAGCGGTGTGGACAGTGTGGAGGCCAGCACGTTCAGCCCGCGCACCAGCACGCCCTTGCCGCCGATCTTGGTGTGGCCGAACCCCGATCCTTGCTTCTTGTAGCCGTAGGTACGTCGCTGCATCGAGTCCACATCGAGGAAGGCGAGCACGTCCGCGCCGGGCAGCAACGGCGTATGGGCGGCCAGCCGGGCCAGCAGCAGGCGGGCCACTTTCTCGATCTGCCGGACGTTGCCCCAGGCCAGGCACCGCAGGAACGATCCCAGCGTGGACGGTGCGCGGATACCGGTAAACAACGTGTCCATGCCGCCGTGGCGCAGTGCGTCCAGATCATCGATGCTGTCGGCCCCGCAGGCCATCCCGGCTACGATCGAGCCGATCTTCGCCGCCGGGTTCACGCCGTCCCGGCCGGTGGGAGTGACGTGCTCGCCCGCCAGGTCGCTCAGGCCGCACCGCTCGGCCAACCGCATCACCGGCCCCAGCCCGCCGTACGCGACTACACGCTCCTCATCGAAGATCGCATGGGTCTTGGCAGAGTCGTGGAACAATTGCACTTGAGAGGTGTCCTCTCGATCAAGGTGACGGAAGCCTGAAGAACTCCCATCATCCCAGGTCGGAGGGCACCTCCTCTCATTTCAGGATCTTCAGTTCAGAATCGGCTCGGTGGATCCAGGCTCAGGTGAACAGCGCGAGGACGTCGATAGGCCGCGCAGGCAGTGAGGTCGGTCAGGAGGTGCGCAGGTTAGCCGAGCAGGCTTCGAGCGTAGATCACGGCCTGTCGGAACGACTCCTGATCCTTCAGGCTGATTCCGGCCCACGCCGGACCATCGAAAGGGGCCTCTTCCTCGACGGACAGGAGTAGGCGACATAGCGCCGTTACGTCCTCATCCGTGCTTCCCTGAATCTGGAGCGCCTTACCGACATTCCGGACCGCCTCGACGGGCAGTGGTCGCAGGAACATCGCGGTACGCAGAGCGGAGCGCAGCAATGGGAAATCAGGGCATCGAGGGTCGGCAGACATTCGTTCAACCATGCTGGCGGACACGCCAAGCGATTTGGAGACCTCTTCAGGTGCCGACATCGCAGCCTCGGCGATGACCGCTCTCATTTCAGAGTGGGTCTGATCCACCATTCTCTGAAGGGCGTTCATGATCCGGTGCGCGGTTGCTACGCGCTCCCCTGGAGGTAGGCCGTCAAGGTCGGCCAGAGTCAGCAGGCCCCGGCCCAGGCGCGCCTCAAGCTCTACCGGGGTGCTGATCTCCGTCTCCATGGTGGGATGATCTGGGACAGCGTGCCCACGTGTCCACTAGGCTCCTGACCTGCACTGATGTGTGAGGTTAAATGGTGTTGCCCGGTCACCCCGGCAACTACTCCGACAACCCGGCCCACCCGTTCAACCTGATCGTCTCCAGCCTGGAGCGTGCGGGCGCCGACGTGCTGTTCGCCGCGGGAAACTGCGGGCGTGACTGCCCTGACGGCCGGTGCGCTTACCCGGATCGGCCCATCACGGGCGCCAACTCCCATCCGCGCGTTCTGTCGATCGGCGGCGTCGACACCCGTGGCGAGCGGGTCGGCTACTCCTCACAGGGTCCGGGCCGCCTCGTCGCCCGCAAGCCGGACCTGTGCGCCTACACCCACTTCTCCGGCTCCCGGGCCTTCGGCGACGACGAGGCCGACTCCGGCACCTCGGCCGCGTGCCCCGTCACCGCAGGCCTGATCGCGGCCGTGCGCACCCGCTGGCCCTCCTCGCTCCTGCCCCCCGGCCAGCTGCGCACCCTGCTCCGGCGCACCGCGGACGACCGGAGCGACGTCGGCTTCGACCACGACCACGGCTACGGCGTCATCGACGCCCCCGGGATCCTCGCCTCGTTGCGGCGCCGCGCCAAGCGCGTACCGTGAGGTCATGCTCCTGATCACCGTACGGCTCCCGTCCGACGCGACGCTCGCGCAGGCCATGCGGCACCTGGGGCTGCCGGAAGAGGACGTCGACACCGGCTACGGCCTGGTGCTCATCGACCCCGATCAGAACCTGTACGGCCTGCGGGTGACCGAGGCCGCGGCCCGCCGCGTCGATCCCGCGGCGGGCGGGGGCCCCTACGCCGACCCGAGGATCGAGCCGTACGGCCCCCCGGCCTGAGATCCCCGGAGGTCATCGTGTGTCAGAGCCGGCCGGGGTCGTGGCGCGTGCCACCAGTGTGCACAAACATCCTCTTCATGCTGGGAGCCGTCGCCGACCGCACCGATCACCCGATGCAGGCGCGGTCGGCGGACGCGCAGCGGGGTGATGAACTGCAGTGGGCCGAGGAAGAGGGCAAGGCTGGCAGGCAGGCCGTGCAGCACGATGGACAGATAGTGCGTGGCCACGTCGGGATTGATCGGGATCCTGCTCCGGCTGGATTCAGCCGGAGTACAGGAAGCGGCGCCCCCAGCCGTCTTCGGTGGCTTCGTCCTCCAGGTTCATCACTGCTCCGGCCATGAAGAGCAGGCCTTCGGCGAAGAAGCGGTGGGCTTGAGCGGCATCGAGCCCGGGCATCCGTTCGACCCTCTCGAAGATCGCGCGCGTCGCGCGCTGCATTTCCACGCGGATGTCAGGGTCGTGGCACGCGGCGAATCCCTGCAGGTACATCGCCATCAGGTCGTCGGCGACGAGCAGCCTGCCCCATGCTGACTCCATCGCGGTCAACGGGTCCGGGGCGGAGGCGCCGCGCTGGATCATCTCGCGCTCGATTGCCTCGAACACGTGGGTGAGCACGGCGATGAACAGTTCCTTCTTGGTCGCGAAGAGCCGGAACAGATTCGGCTGGGAGATTCCTGCCGCGGCAGCGATCGTCGTCGTCGATCCGCCGTGCAGTCCTTTCTGGCTGAACTCGCGGAGCGCAGCAGCCAGCACCTCCTGTCGTCGCTGTGACGCCGCGATCCGAGGACGCCGTCGGGGTGCTTGTTCCGGCATGAAGATAGTGTTCACTCACTATCGTCAGATGTCAACGACCTTCCCACATGTTGTGAGCCGTAACTGCCGTGCTCCCTTGGCGGGAGGACCTCAGAATGACCTCATGAGCGAGGGCCTGCGAGAGCGCAAGAAACGGGAGACCAGGGAGCGCATCTCCAACATCGCCACCGGGCTGTTCATGATGCGGGGCTTCGACAACGTGACGGTGGCCGAGGTCGCCAGGGCCGCCGACGTGTCGGTCAACACGGTCTTCAACTACTTCGGCACCAAGGAGGACCTGCTCTTCGACCGGCAGGAGGAGGTGGAGGACCTGCCGAGCAGGGTCGTACGGGAGCGGGGGCGGCAGGATAGCGCGCTGCGACTTCCTGGACGCGCTCGACACCCGGCACCACCGCTACGGTTTCCACGAGGGGAGTGACGCCTTCACCCGCATGGTCGCCGAGAGCCCTTCACTCAACGCCCGGATCAGAGAGATGAACGAGGCGCGCGAGCAGGCCCTGGCCAGAACGCTCGCCGACGAGGCCGACGCCGACCCCGACGACCTCACTCCCGCGTTCGCCGCCGCCCAGATCTGCGCGGTGCTGCGCGGGCTGATGGGCCACGCCGTCCAGCGCATGCTCGCGGGCGAGACGCTCGACACCATCGCCCCTGACCTGCGGCGACAGGCCGAGCGCGCCTTCGAACTCCTGGAGTCGGGCATCGGCGACTACTGCGTCAGGTCACCGAGCGTCCCACGGTGACCTGACCCGACTCACCCCGGCGGAAGATGACCGGGGACGCTTGGTCCGACATCACCCGCGAGGTGATGGCCAAGCACCCGGAGGCGTGGGTGTTCTTCGTGGCGTTCATGCTGGTGTGCACGTTCGTGGTGCGGGAAACCGCGTGGGAGGCAACGGCGTGAGAGGCAACGGCGTGAGAGGCAACGGCGTGAGAGGCAACGGCGTGAGAAAGCCCGCCGCCCGGAGGGCGGCGGGCCGGCGCCGAGGATAGGCGTCAGGTCAGCGCGAGTAGAACTCCACCACGAGCTGCTCGTCCACCGGGACCACGACCTGCTCGCGCAGCGGGCGGCTCAGCAGGGTGAACCGAAGCTCGGCGTGGTCGACGCCGAGATAGGCGGCGACCCTGTCGTCCGCGTACACGCCCTCGGAGGCGGCGACGAAGGGTTGCATCCGGCGCGACTTCTCGCGCACCGCGACGACCTGGCCCGGCCTGACCAGGTAGCTGGGAATGTCGACCTTGCGGCCGTCCACGGCGATGTGACCGTGGGCGACGTACTGGCGGGCCGCGTAGATGGACGGGGCGAGGCCGGAACGTAGCACCAGGGAGGCCAGCCGCGTCTCCAGCAGCACCACCAGCTCGGCTCCCGCGCGGCCACCGCCGCGCAACGCCAGGTCCCAGTATCGACGCATCTGGCGCTCGGAGACGTCGTAATACCAGCGCAACTTCTGCTTCTCCATCAGTCGCAGCCCGTAGTCACCGGTCTGCCGCCGATTGGTCTTGCGACCGTGCTCACCCGGCGGGTAGGGGCGCTCCTCGAAGTATCGGACGGCCTTGCGGGTCAGCGGCACGCCCGCCCGGCGGGACAGGCGCACCTTCGGTCCGGTGTAGCGCACGCTCGCTCCTCTATGGTTAGGTTTACCTTAGTTAGGCAAGGCTAATCTTATACAGCAGTTTCTCCCCGACCTCAAGGAGAGCCGGTCCATGCAGCCAGTCACCGCTCCGCCGATCCCCGAGCGGGTCCGCACCCTCGCCGCCGGCGCCACTCTCACCCACGTGTCCGTCGCCGGAGGCACCAGCCCCGCGACGCCCGCCAGAGGCGGCGTGGACGGCGTCGGCCGGCCGGTGCTGCTCGTCCTGCCGGGCGACCCGCTCCACGACGTGCGGGACGAGCCCGTGGTGACCGTGGACCTGACATCGAACCGCTCGCTGGGAGAGCACGAGCTCTCGCGCGGCCTGCTCAAGGTGCAGGGATGGGCGCAGGTCGTGCCCGTGGCCGAGGTGAGGCAGACCGCTGTGGCGATCGCCGAGCGCTGCCCCGACGAGGCGCTGTTCGAGGTGCTGGAGGGGACGGACGGCCCCAGGCTGCTACGCGTCGACGTCGGCAGGGTGATCTATATGACCGGCCCCGAGTCGGGCGTGCTGGAGGCCGAGGAGTATCTCGGCGCCGCTCCCGACCCGCTGATGGGCGAGGCCGAGCGCATGCTCAACCACGTCAACGGCGCCCATCGCAGGCAGTTGGAGGCCGCCCTGGGCTCCCTGCTCGCCGAGCCGCTGCCGGGGGCCTGGCTCTGGGAGCTCGACCGCTTCGGGGCGACGGTCCGCTGCGGCGTCGAGGACCCGACCCTGATCCGGCTCCCCTGGCCCTCACCCATGACCGACGCCGAGTCTCTCGAACAGGCCGTACGCTGCCTGCTCTGCCACCGCTGACCCAGCGGCCGGGTGCGCCCGGGCGACGGCTGGAAAAGGTCGGCCAATCGGCCGGGAAAGCGCGGAGAAAGAACCGGAGTACGACCGACGGCGCATTACCGCGCGGCTCCATTTCCGGCGACGGCCGGAAATGGGCGCCAGGCTGTTCCATACGAAACCGCCCCGAGAGCAGGATCGCTCACCGGGAAACCGGCCAAGGGGAATCTTCTCGGGAACGGAATATCAGTTCTCGGACGCCACCTCGCTGGTGTTCGTGATGACCTGATCGACAAAACCGTAGTCTCTGGCCTCGGTGGCGGTGAACCAGCGGTCGCGGTCCCAGTCCTCCTCGATCCGCTCCAGCGGCTGGCCGGTGTGGAAGGCGATCCGCTCGCGCATCATCTGCTTGGTGTAGAGCATCTGCTCGGCCTGGATGGCGATGTCGGTGGCCGTGCCGCCGAGTCCCCCCGAGGGCTGGTGCATGATCACCCTGGCGTGCGGCAGGACGTAACGCTTGCCGGGCGCGCCCGAGCAGAGCAGGAACTGCCCCATCGACCCGGCGATGCCCATGGCCACGGTGGCGACGTCGTTGGGGATGTACTGCATCACGTCGTAGATGGCCATGCCCGCCGACACCGAGCCGCCGGGCGAGTTGATGTAGAGCCAGACGTCGCGCCGTTCGTCGTCGGCGGAGAGCAGGAGCAACTCCCCGCAGATCCGGTTGGCGACCTCGTCGTTCACCTCGCTGCCGAGCACGACGATCCGCTTGCGCAGCAGCCGCTGGTACAACTGATCTTCGGGGACGATCTGGGGACCGCTCATGTTCTCCACCTACTCCGAACCCAGGATTTGCGAATAACGAATACCCGTGACCATAGCCCGGTACGGGAGCGTGATTTCCGTTCGTTCGCTGTGAGCGCTTTCCGCTGAAAGCGCAGCATCGGTCATTTCGATTTCACGCCGGAGACGACGGTTTCACTCGCGAGGGACAACAGTTTCACTCGCGAGGCATGAGTGTTTCACCCTCGTCGCGCGATGCCCGAGAGCGGAGGCGACCTCCTGCCCGGGGAGCACGGCGGCGAAGCGATCTCACCATACGTGATGCTCGCCACGCCGTGTCCGCCCCCTTCCGTCCAGCCCGCGTCACGGCGTCCGGCGCGGCGCCCTCGGGGGATTCTGATCCACCGCCCGCATCCCGGTGACGGCGGGCGGCCGTCACCGCGGCGTGGCCGACGATCGACCGGGAAACGCGCCCCGGCGTTTCACAGCGCCGCGAGAGCGGAACACAGCGGCGGACCTCAGTCGAAATCACCCTCCGCGTGGCGCGCGGCGTTGAGGCCTTGACCGGCAACGGCTGGATTAGCATGGCGTCGCCCACATCGCATGATCACCCTGTGATATGTGGCGTTCTCCCCCCTCATGCCCGGAAAGCTGAGGTCGAGGAGAGACCCATGTCCCGCAGACACGCCATCACCACGGGGTGCGCCCTGGCCATCACCGCGCTCGCCCTGGTGCCCGTCCCGGCCACCGCCCAGCCCAGGGCCGCGAACGCTCCTGCCGCCCCGGGCGCCTGGAAGCCGCCGGCGGGCATGATCGAGGCACTCCAGCGCGACCTGCACCTCACCAAGGAGCAGGCCCAGACCCGCCTGGTCAACGAGGCCCGCCTGGCAGGGGTCGAGGCGGACCTGCGCGGGAAGCTCGGTGAGCGCTTCGCCGGTTCCTGGTTCGTCGGAATCGTCGCGCAGCGACTCGTGGTCGCCACCACCTCCGAGGCCGACATCCCCCAGATCGTCGCCACAGGCGCCCGGGCCGAGATCGTCACACGCTCCCTGGCGGACCTCGCCGCCATCAAGAATCAGGTGGACAACACTCCGGCTGCCCACAAGGACACCGGAGCCGTACGCTACATCGACGTGCGGACCAACAAGGTGGTCGTCCTCTCCAAGGATGTCGCGATAGCCTCGAACGCTCTGGAGGCCTCCGGTGCGGACCCGGTCGCGGTGAAGGTGGAGCCCTCCGACGAGACCCCCAGACTCCTCGACGACCTCGTGGGCGGCAACGCCTACTACATCGGCACGACGGAGCGCTGCTCCATCGGCTTCTCCGTGGTCCGCCAGTCCCAGAACGGTTTCGTCAGCGCCGGTCACTGCGGCAAGCAGGGCGACACCACGAGCGGCTCCAACCGGCTCCCTCAGGGTGTCTTCCAGGGGTCGGCCTTCCCCGGCAGTGACTACGCCTGGATCTCGGTGAACGCCAACTGGACGCCCACTCCAACGGTGAACAACGGCGCCGGAGGCACCGTGCCCGTCACCGGCTCCAGGGCGGCCATCGAGGGCGCCTCGGTCTGCCGGTCCGGCTCCACCACCGGCTGGCACTGCGGCACCATCCAGCAACGCGACACCAGCGTCACCTACCCCCAGGGAACCGTCTCCCAACTGGTACGCACCAGCGCCTGCGCCGAGCCCGGCGACTCGGGCGGCTCGTTCATCTCCGTGGACCAGGCCCAGGGGGTCACCTCCGGCGGCTCCGGCAACTGCACCTCCGGGGGCGTCACCTACTTCCAGCCGGTCGACGAGATCCTCACCACCTACGGCCTGACCCTGACGACCGTGGGCGCGGGCACCACCCCACCGGGCACCACCCCACCGGGCACCACCCCGCCGAGCGCATCCTCCTGCAGCGGCTATCCGAAGACGGTCACCGGCAGGCTCGGTAACGGCCAGTCCGCCTACCAGCCGAACAACAGCTACTACCAGACGACGGTCACCGGCCAGCACTCCGCCTGCCTGGACAGCGACGGCAGCGTCGACTTCGACCTCTTCCTGCAGAAATGGAATGGCATGACCTGGGTCACCGTCGCCACCTCCGACAGCCCTGGGCCCGACGAGCAGACCAGCTACACCGGTACGCGCGGCTACTACCGCTACCGCGTGACCTCCGCGAGCGGCTCCGGCCCCTACACCCTGAAGTACAAGACGCCGTGACGTCCTTCCCGGCGCGAACCGCCGGAGATTCCCGCCACACCGTCCTCGCGGCCCCTTGAGGATTCCCGCGTAGCGGAGCCCGGCCGTGGGTGCCCCATCGCTATGGGCACCCACCCGGTGTCCGGCATCCCGCTCCTGTCGGGAACCCCACCTCACGGGTGACCCGCACCTACCTCTCCTCCGTGTTACCAAAGCGTTTCTCAAGGGGACCGAACTTTTTTCACATCTTATATTATCTTCCGCTGCCCCCCGGAAGGAGGAAGAGACGATCAGGAGAGTCAAAGGTGTCTCGGCGCCCCTTTCCTGCGATCACCCCTTCGGGGACCGCTGACGAATCCGCACGGCACAACGGCGTGACCGACAACGGCGCAGCCGACAACGGCGTGGCTGACAACGGCGTGACCGACGGCACGCGGTCTCCAGCCCGGTCACGGGGCGCCGGGGAGGCGACCGTTCAGCCGAACCGGCAAATGTGTCGAAATCACTCATAATGGGAACTTTCCCCCTAGGCACATCATCGCTTCCGGGAGCACCCCGACGGACATGGCGCCGCGATGCCCGGGAGTCGAAACAGGGCGCCACACCACCGTTACTCAATGAAACCGTCCGCCCCCTGCACCACCGCACGAGTCTGTAAATCCACAGATAAATGTCGAAAGGGGACGGGGATGACCGGTCTGGCGACCGAGAACACGCTGATCCGGAACGCCTCGGACGTGGAGGCCTTCGCACGACAGTGCTTTCTCGCCTCCCCCGGCGAGCAGGTGGGAGTCGAGCTGGAGTTCCTGGTCTTCGACCGTACGGCTCCCGCCCGCCAGGTTCCGTGGGGCAGGATCGCCGAAGCCCTGCCACGGCTACCCGGCGGGAGCCTGGTGACCTTCGAGCCTGGCGGCCAGCTGGAGCTCTCCGGACCACCGGGCTCGCTGCCCGACGCGATCACCCGCCTCACCGCCGATGTGGACGCCGTGCGCGAAGCGCTGCGGGACGCCGGCCTGGTGCCGGTCGGAGTGGGACTCGACCCGCTGCGGCCGGCCCGGCGGCAGCTGCGCCTGCCCCGGTACGAGGCGATGGCGGAGTTTCTCGGCATGCCGTACGGGGCGCTGATGATGTGCTCGACGGCGTCGATCCAGGTCAACCTGGACCTGGGCGAGAGACCCGCGACGCGGTGGGAGCGCGCCCACCTGCTGGGTCCCGTCCTGGTGGCGGCCTTCGCCAACTCGCCGCTCAGCGAGAGCCGGCCATGTGGGTGGATGTCGGGCCGCCAGGCGGTGTGGGAGCGGCTCGACCGCACTCGGACGGCCGCCGTCCCCGCCACCGGCGACCCCGCCGCCGACTGGGCCGAGTACCTGCTCGACGCCCGCCTCATGGCCGTGCGCGAGGCCCCGCAGAGCCCTGAGAACCCGGAGAACGCCGGGGACGCCGGGGACGCCGGGGACGCCGAGGGCACGCGGTACCACCCGGTCCGCGACGGCTCGACCTTCCGCGACCTGCTGGCCGCGGCCGCGCGGCCGCCGACCCTGGCGGACCTGACCTACCACGCCACGACGCTCTTCCCACCCGTACGGCCGCGCGGCTGGCTGGAGATCCGCTACCTCGACGCCCAGCACCCGGCGAGCTGGCCGGTGTGCGCGGCGGTGACCCACGCCCTGGTGACGGACGACCGCGCGGCCGACTCGGCGCTGGCCGCGGCCGAGCCGTGCGCGGGGATGTGGCTACGGGCGGCACGCCGCGGCCTGGCCGACCCGATGCTGCGAAGGGCCGCCGACGCCTGTTTCCGCGCCGCCCTCGCGGCGCTGCCCAGGCTGGGAGCGGCACCGGCCCTGGTCTGCGAGGTCGCCTCGTTCGCCAACCGCCACGTGAGCCCCGGCCGCTCCCCGGCCGCCGATCTGCTGGATCTGGCCGGAGGGCCGGGACGGCGCCTGCCCGACTGGCTGGCCCGGGAAGGACGGATCTGACGTCCTCCTCAAGGCCGGCTCAGGACCTGACCGGAGCCGGGACCCGGAATCTCCACCACGGAGGTATCTGATGAGCGACTTCAAGGAACGGATCGCCGCCGGGCTGACCGCCGCGCGGAGCCGGTCCACCGCCTACACCGACGCCGAGGACGACCTGCTGGTCAGGCAGCACTCGCCGCTGATGTCGCCGCTGGTGTGGGATCTGGCGCACGTCGGCAACTACGAGGAGCTGTGGGTGCTGCGGCAGGTCGGCGGGATCACCCCGCTCCGCCCGGAGATCGACGACCTGTACGACGCGTTCAGGCATCCGCGCGCGGGCCGCACGGCCCTGCCCATCCTGGGACCGGACCAGGCGCGCCGCTACATCGAGGGCGTGCGCGGCCGGGTGCTGGACGTCCTGGACGCGATCGACCCGCACGACCCCGACCCCCTGCACCGGGACGGCTTCGTCTTCGGCCTGGTGATCCAGCACGAGCACCAGCACGACGAGACGATGCTCGCCACCCTGCAGCTGTCCGGTGAACCGGGCCTGGTCCGCGACGGCGACCTGCCGCCCGGCCGGCCCTCGGGTGCCGACGAGGTGTTCGTCCCCGCGGGTCCCTTCACGATGGGCACCGACATCCTGCCGTGGGCCTACGACAACGAGCGCCCCGCCCACCGGCTCGACCTGCCCGGCTACTGGATCGACAGGTTCCCCGTCGGCAACCGCGCCTACGCGGACTTCATCGCCGACGGCGGCTACGACGATCCCCGCTGGTGGTCTCCGCAGGGCCGGCTCTGGCGGCAGCGGAGCCGCGCCTTCGCCCCGCTGTTCTGGATCTCCGACGGCGGCACCTGGTGGCGTACCCGCTTCGGCCGGACCGAGCCCGTCCCCATGGACGAGCCCGTCCAGCACGTGTGCTGGTACGAGGCCGACGCCTACGCCCGATGGGCCGGCAGGCGGCTGCCCACCGAGGCCGAGTGGGAGAAGGCCTGTGGCTGGGACCCCGAGGCCGGGCGGGCGCGGAGATATCCGTGGGGGGACGACGACCCCGGGCCCGCCACGGCGAACCTCGGGCACCGGGCGGCACGGCCCGCACCGCTCGGCGCCTTCCCGGCGGGGGCGGGCGCCTACGGCACCGAGCAGATGATCGGGGACGTGTGGGAGTGGACCGGTTCGTGGTTCCTGCCCCACCCCGGCTTCCACAGCTTCCCCTACCGCGAGTACAGCGAGGTGTTCTTCGACTCTCGCCACCGGGTGCTGCGCGGCGGATCCTGGGCGTCCGACCCGGCCGTGGTCCGCACCACGTTCAGGAACTGGGACCGCCCGGCCCGCAGGCAGATCTTCTCCGGCTTCCGATGTGCCCGCTCGGCCTCCCCGGATCAGTGCCCCGCGCGCTTCCCCGTACCCCCGCCGGAGCGAGGGTAGATGTGCCGCCACGCGGCCTGGCTGGGCGCTCCCCGACTGCTGGCCTCGTTGATCCACGAACCCGGCCACGGCCTGCTCCGGCAGTCCCACGCCCCGCGCCTGCAGCGCTACGGCACCGTCAACGCCGACGGCTTCGGCATGGGCTGGTACGACGCCTCCCGCGCCGAACCGGTCCGCTACCGCCGTACGATCCCCATCTGGGCGGACGCCAACCTGACCGGCCTCGCCCGGGTCGCCCGCTCCGGCTGCCTGCTGGCCACCGTACGGTCGGCCACGGCGGGGATGCCGATCGAGGAGAGCGCGACCGCGCCCTTCGCCGACGGGCCGTGGCTGCTCAGCCACAACGGCCGGGTCGCACGGGAGGCGATCAGGGAACTCACCGACGACGCGGAGAGCTCCTGCGACTCCGCGTGGCTCGCCGCCGCGGTGTTCGCCCGGCGACGAGCGGGCGCCCCGCTCGGCGAGGCCCTGGTCGAGGTCGTCACCCATGCCGGGGTGAAGGATCCCGACGCCCGGCTGAACCTGCTCGCCTGCGACGGCGGGTCGATCGCCGCGACCGTCTGGGGCGACACGTTCTTCCTCCACCTCGGAGACCATCCGCGCGACGGCGTGCTCGTGGCGAGCGAACCACTGGACGATCGGCCCGGCTGGCAGGCCGTACCGGATCGGACCCTGGTCCTCGCCTCCGCGGACGGCGTGCGCGTCCAGCCACTGTGACAGAGCGGAGCCGGACCACAGGAAAGCACAGCACCCCGGTCAGGGACCGGCGAGCCGGGACCCGTGACCCACGGACCCAGGAGGCCCCCGTGTCAGTCAGCCAGTCAGCCGTACACCTGGTCGACCATCTCGGCCGCGACCACCTTCGCCAGGCACTCGAACACGACGTCCGCACCGGGCTGACGTCGACTCCCAAATGGCTGCCGCCCAAGTGGTTCTACGACGAGGCCGGCAGCGAGCTGTTCTCCCGGATCACCCGGTTGCCCGAGTACTACCCCACCCGCCGTGAGCTGGCCATCCTGCGCCGGCACGCCCTCGACATCGCCACGCGCGCCGGCGCCGACACCCTGGTCGAGCTCGGCTCGGGGACCAGCGAGAAGACCGTGCTGCTGCTCGACGCCCTCTCCGCGACGGGGACGCTGCGCGCCTACACTCCGGTGGACGTCGACGCAGCGACCCTGGGCGACGCCGCGCGGTGGCTCACCTGGCGCTACCGCGGCCTGACCGTGCACGCGATCTGCGCCGACTTCGAGGCGCACCTGGCACTGCTGCCCCGTACGGGACAGCGGTTGGTGGCCTTCCTCGGCGGCACCGTCGGCAACCTCGCCCCGGCGGCACGCGAGGTCTTCCTGAAGGAGCTGCGTGCCACGCTACGTCCCGGCGACACCTTCCTGCTCGGCGCGGACCTGGTCAAGGACACCGACCGGCTGGTCGCGGCCTACGACGACGTGAGCGGGGTGACCGCGGCCTTCAACCGGAACGTCCTGCACGTGATCAACAGGGAGCTGGGCGCAGATTTCGCCCCGGACGCCTTCGAGCACGTCGCGCTGTACGACGCGCGGCACGAGTGGATCGAGATGCGGCTGCGCGCGAGCCGCGCCATGCGCGTGCGGATCGCCGGCCTCGGCCTGCGGGTCTCCTTCGCCTCCGGGGAGGAGATGCGTACCGAGATCAGCGCCAAGTTCCGCCCCGAGGGCCTGCGGCGAGAGCTGGTAACGGCCGGATTCGGGGTGATCCACCATTACACCGACCCGACCGGCGACTTCAGCCTCGTCCTGGCCGGCACGTGATCACTGATGACCTGAGCGCCGGGCGGTGACGCCGACGAGGGGACGGGTGTCAGACGAGGGAGCGGACGGGACGGACCGTCTGCCAGACGGCGGAGTCGACGGCCTCCGGGGAGAGGATGTGATCCAGGACCATGTGGGCGCAGCCGACGATCCCGGCGCCCGGGCCGAGGCGGCTGCGCTCGATGCGCAGGTTACGGGTCGCCAGGGCCGTCGAGCGGCGGTGGATCACCTCGCGGACCCCTGAGACCATCGGCTGGAAGGTCTCCGCCACATCGCCGCCGAGCACGACCACCGCGGGGTTGAGCAGGTTGACCGCGCTGGCGACGACCTCGCCGAGCATCCGGGCGGCGTTGCGGACCACGGTCATGGTCTCCGCGTCGCCTGAGCGGACCAGGCTCACCACGTCGGCCATGGTCTTGACCTCGTGCCCCCGGGCGCGGAGCTCGCGCAGGATCGCGGTACCGCTGGCGACCGAGTCGACGCAGTCGATGTTGCCGCAGCGGCAGAGCACTCCCCCGCCGTCGCGGACCGGGATGTGCCCGATCTCCCCCGCGGCGCCCAGTGCCCCCCGCAGGATCTCGCCGCCGGCGATGACCCCGGAGCCGATCCGGGTGGAGACCTTGATGAACAGCAGGTCATCGGCCTCGCCCGCGTAGATCGCGCGGTGCTCGCCGATGGCGATGACGTTCACGTCGTTGTCGAGGAGGACCGGAACGGGGAAGCGCTCGGCGATGATCGGCGGGATGGCCACGCCCGTCCAGCCGGCCATGATCCGGGTGCTCTCCGTGCGTCCGGCCGCGAACTCGACGGTGGCCGGGACGCCCAGGCCGACGCCGCGGACCAGGGAGGCCGGGCGGTCGCCGAGCAGCTCGCTCCAGGTCTGCATGACCAGGGGGAGGACGACGTCAGGGCCCTCCTCCACGTCCACGGACAGTTCCGCGCGGGCCACCACCTCGCCCGTCAGGTCGCAGACGGCGACCTGCGCGCGGCTCGCGCCCAGCGAGCCGACCAGGACGAGGCCCCCGGAGGCGTTCAGGACCAGGCGGGTGGGCGGACGACCTCCGGTGGAGGGGCCCTCGGTGTCCTCCACGACGAGGCGCCGCTCCAGCAGTTCGGTGACGCGCAGGGACACCGCGGGCCTGGACAGACCGGTGACGCGCCCTATGTCGGCGCGCGTGACCGCCTCACCGGAGCGGATGAGGCGTAGCACCTCACCACTGGTGGCCAGCGCGGCAGCGGGACGTCGAGGCATCGGCCAAGTGAACCACACCTGCTTAGGGAATGAAAACTACGTACTTTCTCATCTCAAATTACAAAACTCGGGTTGTGTGGAGCGCAAGATATGGCTACTGTCCGATCTATCCCCAAGTTCGGTAGATCATCACGGAGCGCTCCCCCCATGGCCGAGACCCCGCAACCCGCCGACCTCATCGTCTTCGGTGGCACAGGTGACCTCTCCATCCGGAAGCTCCTCCCCTACCTGGCCGGCCCGCCCATGACGTTCGGCCCGTTCTGCCGGGAGGCACACCGCGCGGGCCTGGTCACCCCGCCTCACGAGCGGCTCCTCATGGACGTCCTGGCCGGAAACCCGACCCTGTTCATGCGGCGCGACGAGGTCGAGGCCGCCTGGCGGTGGATCGATCCGATCATCAGCGAGTGGGAGTCACGGGGCACGGCGCCCGAGCCCTACCCCGCGGGCAGCGCGGGCCCCGCCTCGGCCCACGAACTCGTCGGCCGCAGCGGCCGCGGCCTGCACGGGGAGGGACTGGCGTGAGCGGCCGGGAACAGCGCACAGACCGAACCGACCGCGACGCAGGAGACCGGATGCATCCCGTGATCCAAGAAGTGACAGACCGGCTGGCCGAGCGGAGCCGCCCCAGCCGCACCGCGTACCTGGCCCGGCTGCGCGCCGAGGCAGAGGCGGCCCGCCGGCGCGGTCCCGCCAGGGCGAGCCTGGGCTGCGCCAACCTGGCCCACGGCTTCGCCGGCGTGGGAGAAAGCGACAAGCGCGACCTGCGGGCCGGCGTCAAGTCCGGCGTGGCGATCGTGTCGAGCTACAACGACATGCTCTCGGCGCACCAGCCCTACGAGACCTACCCGGCGATCCTCAAGGCGGCCGTCAGGAAGGCCGGCGGCGTCGCGCAGTTCGCCGGCGGCGTGCCCGCGATGTGCGACGGCATCACCCAGGGCCGGGCGGGCATGGAGCTGTCGCTCTACAGCCGCGAGGTCATCGCGATGGCCACCGCGATCGCGCTCTCGCACGACATGTTCGACGCCTCCCTCATGCTCGGCGTCTGCGACAAGATCGTTCCCGGCCTGCTGATCGGGGCGCTGCACTTCGGCCACCTGCCCGCGGTGTTCGTCCCCGCCGGGCCGATGACCTCCGGCCTGCCCAACAAGGTCAAGGCCCGCACCCGGCAGCTGTTCGCCGAGGGCAAGGTCGGCAGGGGCGAGCTGCTCGACGCCGAGGCGAAGTCCTACCACTCCCCCGGCACCTGCACCTTCTACGGCACCGCCAACTCCAACCAGGTCATGATCGAGGTCATGGGCCTGCACCTGCCGGGCTCGACCTTCGTCAACCCGCACACCGAGCTGCGCGAGGCCCTGACGAAGGAGGCGGGCAGGCGGGCGGTGGCGCTGACCGCGCACGGCGACGAATACACCCCGGTGGGCGAGGTCGTCGACGAGAAGGCGATAGTCAACGCCTGCGTGGCGCTGCTGGCGACCGGCGGCTCGACCAACCACACGATGCACATCGTCGCCATCGCCGCGGCGGCGGGCATCGAGCTCCTCTGGGACGACCTGGCCGCGCTGTCGAAGGTCGTGCCGCTGCTGACCCGCATGTACCCCAACGGCCAGGCGGACGTGAACCACTTCCAGGCCGCGGGCGGCATGCAGGTGCTCATCGGCGACCTACTGGACTCCGGGCTGCTCCACGGCGACGTGCTGACCGTCGCCGGGCGCGGGCTGGACCACTATCGCTCGGCCGTCGAGCTCAAGGACGGCGAGCTGGTCTGGCAGGAGCGCACCGAGGGCAGCACCGACCTGGACGTGCTGCGCCCGGTCTCCGACGCGTTCTCCGCCGACGGCGGCATCCACATGCTCAACGGCAATCTGGGGCGCGCGGTCAGCAAGGTCTCCGCGGTCAAGGACGAACACCTGGTCATCGAGGCCCCCGCCAAGGTCTTCGACGACCAGCTGGAGCTGCTGCGCGCCTTCGACGCGGGCGAGCTCGACGGGCAGGACTTCGTGGCGGTCATCCGCTACCAGGGGCCGAGCGCGAACGGCATGCCCGAGCTGCACAAGCTCACCCCGCCGATGGCGGTGCTGCTGGACCGGGGACAGCGGGTGGCGATCGTCACCGACGGCCGCATGTCCGGCGCGTCGGGCAAGGTTCCCGCCGCCATCCACCTGTCGCCGGAGGCCGCCGACGGCGGCCCCATCGCGCTGGTGCTGGACGGCGACCCGATCCGCCTCGACGCCGCCGCCGGCACCCTGGAGCTGCTGGTCCCCGCCGACGAGCTGACCGCCCGGTCCCCTCATGGCGCGCCGCTCACCGACGCCCAGTGGGTGGGCACCGGCCGCGAACTGTTCGGCGCCTTCCGCCACACGGTGGGCCCGGCCGAGCGCGGCGCGGGCATCTTCGCCCTGAACGGCTACGCCGAGGCCGTCGCGGACGGCGGCCGGGCATGATCGCGCGCACCCTCCCTCCGATACGACCCGCGAAGGAGATCATGTGAGCCTTCCCTGGCTCGTCGCGGACGTCGGCGGCACCAACGCCCGGTTCGGGCTGGTCACCGAGCCCGGCGGTCAGCCCGATACAGTGGCCGTGCTCGCGGGCGCGGAACACGACGGCCTCCCCGAAGCCGTAGCCGCCTATCTCGCAGACCATGCGAGCGGAGTTCGGCCGGGAGCCGCGTGCGTCGCGATCGCGGGGCCCGTGGAGGGCGACCGCTACCGGCTCACCAACGCCGGATGGACAGGGTCGGTGCGCGAGCTGGGCATCCCGAACGCCTGGTTGCTCAACGACTTCGAGGCCCTGGCCGCGTCCCTGCCGTACCTGCGGGGCGAGGACCTGGTCTGTCTGGGCGGCCCGGAGCCCTCACGCGGCGTCAAGGCCGTACTCGGCCCCGGAACCGGCCTCGGCGTGGGCGGCCTGGTACCCGCCGCCGAGGGCTGGGTGCCGATCCCCGGGGAGGGCGGCCACGTCACCATGCCGCTCCTCGACGAGCGCGACCACGAGATCGTCCGGGCGCTGCGCGCGGACGGCCTGGAGCACGTGGTGGCCGAGCACCTGCTCTCCGGGCCGGGGCTGTCACGCCTGCACCGGGGGCTCGCCCTCGTCCGCGGGATGAACGCGCCAAGACTGTCGGCCTCCGACATCGTGGCCCGGATGGACGACTCGCTGTGCGCGCAGACCGTCGAGGTCTTCTGCGCCATGCTCGGCACCTTCGCCGGCAACGTCGCCCTGACCCTCGGCGCCCGGGGCGGGATCTACCTGGGCGGCGGCGTGCTGCCGCGTATCGTGGACCGGGTCCGCTCCAGCGACTTCCGCCGCCGCTTCGAAGCCACCCCCACCCTGAACGACTACCTTTCCGGCATCGCCACCACGCTGATCGTGGCCCCACAGCCCGCCCTGGCCGGCGCGGCGGCGTGGCTGAACCAGCGCCTGTCCAACCTGGAGTACGTGTGAGTAGCCTGCTCGACATCGCCCCCGTCATCCCGGTCGTCGTGATCGACGACCCGGAGACCGCGGTCCCCCTGGCCCGCGCCCTGGTCGCGGGCGGCCTGCCGGTCATCGAGGTCACCCTCCGCACCCCCGCCGCCCTGGACGCCATCGCGCGCATCGCCGCCGAGGTCCCCGAGGCGGTGATCGGCGCGGGCACCGTCCGCACCCCGGCCGACGTGGCCGCCTCGGTGGCGGCCGGTTCCGCGTTCCTGGTCAGCCCGGGAACCACCCCGAAGCTGGTCGACGCCCTGGAGGCCGGCGGGGTGCCGTTCCTGCCCGGCGCGGCGACCGCGTCCGAGGTCATGGCACTGGCCGAGCGCGGGGTGACCGAGATGAAGTTCTTCCCGGCCGAGGCCGCCGGCGGCCTGCCCTACCTGAAGGCGCTCGGCGGCCCGCTGCCGCAGATCAGGTTCTGCCCCACGGGCGGCATCAGGCCCGCGACCGCCCCCGAATACCTCGCACTGCCGAACGTCGGCTGCGTGGGCGGGACCTGGCTCACCCCCGCCGACGCGCTCGCCACCGGTGACTACGCGCGGATCGAGAAACTGGCCACCGAGGCGGCCGCCCTCCGCCGCTAGCAGGGGGCCGGCGCCGCGTGGTCACCGGAGAGTCTCCTCTCGGTGACCACGCCACCGGCCGGATTCCCTTAACCTTGAACAAACGAGGGGAGTACTTCCCAAGAACCGCCCCGGTCAATACGGACGCTCTGCGGCGTCCCCGGACGGTTGCCCGCGAGGTGCGGGTGAAGGAGACCTCGAATGACCGAGCGCATTCGAGGAGTGAGCATGCCCACCGACGGTCTCCCGCCCCGGCAGGTACCGCCTTCCCGGCTTTCCTCCGCACGGACGCCGTCCCCTCCGGCGCCCGCCGGATCGGCGGCGAACTCGATTCCGCCGTGGGAGGCCCGCGAGACGCATTATGGGGTGAGTCCCCTTTCCTGCGAGGTGCACGTGATGGCCACCACACCGGCCAGCCGGTCCTTTGTCGAGGATCTGCACTATCCGGCGGGATCGCTGGTGCTCCTCGCGGGGCTCCCCGGCGCGGGCAAGAGCACCCTGCTCGACCGGCTGTACGGACTGCGCGGCGACGAGAGGGAACCGGTCCACGCCGGTGAGGTCCGCGTCGTCGACTCGCGCCAGTCCCGCAACTGGTGGGCCCGCTACCTCGGCCCGATCCCGCCGCGAGCCCGCATCCCGCTGGTGCACACCACCCACGTGGTGCGGATCGCCCGCGCCCTGCTGAAGGGGCACGGCGTCGTCGCGCACACCCGCGGCACATGGCCGCACATCCTCTACGGCTTCGCATGGCTGGCGCGCAGGGTCGGCAGCGAGATCCACCTGATCCTGCTCGACGTGGAGCCGGGCACGGCACGCGACGGACAGTTCTCGCGCGGCCGGGTCGTCACGGACACCACCTTCGCCCGGCACTGCCGCCGCTGGCGGGTGCTCATCGAGCGTGCCCGCAGCGGCGTGCTCCCTCCGGCCACGGGCGTCACGATCCTCGATCGTCCCGCCGCGGACCTGCTCCGGGCCATCCGCTTCGACGAGCGGCCCCCCACCCGGCGAGACGGATGACTTTACCTCCGCCTGGCTCTGCGCATTCCCCTCCCAGGGCAGGTTCAGAACAACCGGGAGGAACACATGATCGACGTACTGGCTCTCGCCGAGGAACATCTCGCCCTCGCCAGGGAGAGCGCGCACGGCCGTAGCGCCCACACCTACCTCAACGAGGGCACGCTACGCCAGGCGGTCATCGTGCTGACCGCGGGGACGGTCCTCGGTGACCACGACGCCCCGCCGGCCGCGAGCCTGCACGTCCTGTCGGGGCGGGTACAGATCGTCGAGGAGGGGCAGAGCATCGAACTCGGCACGGGGCAGGCCGCCCCGATCCCACAGCGACGGCACTCTCTGAAGGCCGACGAGGATTCCGCGGTCATCCTCACCAGTGTCGTCAACATCTCCGAGTGAGATCGGCCGGGTGACATCCAGCGGGTAGCCGTCGTCCTCACCCGTTCGATCCCGGCGGCCCCCGTTCGCGGGACGCGGCGACCCACCCGTGGAGGTCGCCGGTGACCGGGCCGCCCCGCCCTCCGTCAGGCGAGGGACCGGCAGAGACGGGGGACCGCGACACCGATGGGATCGTCGATCACCTCGTCGGCCAGGTGGTCGTAGGGGTCAGACCTTTCACCGGCGAGCATGTCTAACGGTTGACCAGCGGACCCGAGCCGGTCGAGCGGCGTACGACGAGCTCGGGCTGGAACATCAGCTCTACGTGCTTGGCGCGGACTCCGTTGATCTCCTCCAGGAGGGTGACCACCGCCGCCGAGGCCATGGCGCCGATGGGCTTGCGCACGGTGGTCAGCGGCGGGTCGGTGAACGCGATCAACGGCGAGTCGTCGAACCCCACCACCGACACCTCCCCCGGCACCGAAAGACCCCGGTCACGGCAGGCCCGGATCACGCCCAGCGCCATCAGGTCCGACGCGCACACGATCCCCGTGCAGCCGCGCTCAAGCAGCTGCGCCGCCGCCGCCTGACCTCCCTCCACGGAGAACAGCGAATGCGAGATCAGTTCGTCGACGTCCGTCGCCCCCAGCAGCTGCGCCATCGCCCGCCGGTACCCCTCGATCTTCCTGATCACCGGCACGAACCGGCCGGGGCCGACGGCCAGGCCGATCCGCTCGTGCCCCAGGTCGACCAGGTGCTGAACCGCCAGCCGTGCCGCGGCCCGGTCGTCAGGAGAGATGAAGGGGGCATCGATCCGCTCGCTGTAGCCGTCGAGCAGGACGATCGGCAGCCCGCGCTCGGCCAGGCGGGTGTAACGGTCCATCTTGGCCGTGGTGTCGGCGTGCAGCCCGGAGACGAAGACGATGCCGCTGACCCCGCGCTCCACGAGCAGCTCGGTGAACTCGTCCTCGACCGCGCCGCCGGGCAGCTGGGTGCAGAGCACCGGGGTGTAGCCGTGCTGGGTCAACGTCTTCTCAAACGCCTGGGCGAACGCCGGGAAGATCGGGTTGTCCAGTTCCGGGGTGACCAGGCCGATCAGCCCGTTGCTGCGCTGACGCAACCGCTGCGGGCGCTCGTACCCCATCAGGTCGAGCGCGGCCAGCACCGCCTGCCTGGTCGCCTGCGACACGCTGGGTTTGCCGTTGAGCACCCGGCTGACCGTGGCCTCGCTGACCCCGGCCTGCGCGGCGATGTCGGCCAGCCGGATCGCCGTCCCGTCGGAGCGGGAGCGTGAGGTCTGCGCGAGCTCACCGTCCATCAAGGAGTCACCCCACCATGTGGCCGAACCAGGCGCAAACCGATCGGCATCCGACACCCGCAGTGAAATTCGTTTCTGCAACTTTTCGCAAACTGTAACATCCCATCCCTCGCACTGGCATTTCGGTAAAGCTCTTCGGTCGCGACTAACCGTCACGTGCAGGAAATGGAGAAGTAACCTTCGGATGAGCAATTTCTAATGACATCTATGGACACACGGGCAAGTGCCGCGATGTACTACCTCATCAATCACACGGCATGGGATCCGGGCGGGGGCGCCCGGGAGGAACGAGCGAGCATGAGTACCGTCGTCCTCGACAATGTGAGCAAGGTATACCCAGGTGGATACCTCGCGGTCGATCGCCTGAGCCTGCGCGCGGAAAACGGGGAGTTGCTCGTTCTGCTGGGCCCCTCCGGCTGCGGTAAGTCCACGTTGCTCCGGATGATCGCGGGCCTGGAGGAGGTCAGCGAAGGGGACCTGTGGCTGGGTGGCACGCTCGCCAACGACCTGGCTCCCCGCGACCGCGACGTGGCGATGGTCTTCCAGAACGGCGCGCTCTACCCGCACCGGACCGTACGCGGCAACATCGCCTTCCCGCTGGAGATCGCCAAGACCGATCCCACGCTGGTCAGGGAACGCGTGACGGAACTGCCTGCTCGCGGCCACCGTCCGCACCCCGCAGAACCAGTTCATCCTGCTGGACTTCGGCCCGCACCAGATCGTGATCCCCTGGACCGACCCCAGGGCGTACGTCATCTCCCAGTACGTCGGCCACCAGATCATCGTCGGTCCTGCGCCGGCTGATCCCCGGCAACCTATTCGACGAGGACGCCGAGCCGCACGAGGAGCAGGAGCACGTCAGCGGCGGCCACCACCGCCGCGCCGACCTCATCGTCCGCCTCGGCTCCCGCCCGGTCTGGCGGGCCGGCGAGTCCGCCAAGGTGGGTGTCGACGTCACCCGCCTGATGCTCTTCACCATGGACGGCGCCCGCATCGACCCTCCGCAGCGCTGACCCGGAGCGGCCATGGGCCGGGCGGGTGCGCGGCGGGGCTGCGGCGGTCTCCGAGGATTCGAGGCGGCCGTCAGACCGGCCGGATCGTCTGACCGATCCGGTCGAAAAGCTCCTGTTTGCCTTCGACGTCGGTACTGAGCGTGACGATGCAGGTCTTGTTCTCGGTCGGCACGTAGTACTGGGTGCCCTTGACGTCGACGCCGTTGGTCGGGAAGGAGTAGACGATCCGTGCCGCCTCCCTGGAGCCGATGGTCACCTTCCCCGCCGCGATGACCTTGGCCTTGAGCTGCTCCAACTGGGCTCTGGTCTCCTTGATCAGCTGGTCCGTCGAGGTCTGCCGGCCGGCCTGGCAGAAGCCGTTGAGGTTGGTCGGGAACCCGTTCGGGGAGGTCTTGGCCGACTCGGGGTCCGCCGCCCAGATTCCCCTGTTGTCGACCAGGGGCTGCAGGCTCTTCTTGGCCTGCTCCAGAGTGGGGCCGGACAGTCCGCTGTTCTTCAGCCCCTTGTTGAGATCGTCCTTGGTCAGGTCGATCGCGACCCATTCCTTCGGAACCGCGACGCTGACCCCGTTGGCGGGGCCGCCGATCGGTTTGAAACCCTTGGGCACGGGTGCAGCACCGGTGCTCTGCCCCGGAGCGGGGCTCACGGAACCCGGGCTCGTGGCACCTGGGCTCGTGGCACCTGGGCTCGTGGTGGGTTCGGCGCTCCGCCCGGGGCTGGAGTTTCGCGCCGGATCGGCGGGAACCCCGACCCTGGCCGTCCAGTTCCCGCTCCCGCAGGCCGTGCTCGTGCCCAGGCAGAGCCCCAGCAGGCTCGTGGCCACGATGTGGTGGTGCTTAGGCATCAGGCTGCCCTCCTCGCGGACCCGCGAGGGCCCGGTACCGATATGACCTGCTGCTGTCCATCGGGGGGAGAGCTGACGCGGACGTGCGCGCTGGTTACCCGCCTGCCGGGCCGTAGCCGGACGACTTCGACGGAGCCGGTCACGACGGGCGACGTGGCACGGTCACGGGAAGTGGCACCACACCACTTCCCACCTTCTACCCAATATCCGACATATCGGAAACACTCACGCTTGGGAGGTACGCCCCACGATGGAGACGATCTCCAAGACGCGGATGGCACGATCCAGCTCGACGCGGTGGAAGGGCGGGCCGTCGGTGCGGGCAAGAACCAGGTGCATGCTCATCCCGGGCATCGGAATGCTCATCAGCTGGTGATCGCCCGACCCGAGGACTGCGGGTCGTAACGTGGCGAGGTCCGCCGCCTTGACGTCGACGAGACCACCCGCCCCGTCGAGGGCGGACGGCGCCTGCCAGCTGCGGTGGACGAACTCGCCGCTCTCCGACGACATGGTCACCGCCCACTCGGCGCTCACCAGGTCGGGCAGGGCGTCCACGAGGGTGGCCAGCGCCCTGCCCGGATCGGCGGCGACGTACTTGAGCAGGTCGTAGTCCGGCGCGGCGCCGGGGATCTCACGGGTGGGCCAGACACCCTCGACCTTCATCCCCGGGACGCCCGAGAGACGGTCCCTGACCGTCTCGGCGTCCACAGTGCCGGGCCAGGAGACCGTGAAGTCGTCCACCGCCCGGCCGACCTCACGTTCCAGGACCGTCACCTGAAGGATGTCCGCGCCCAGCGCGCCGAGCGCCCGAGCCGCCTGCCCCAGGGCCCCCGGCCTGTCGGGGAAGGAAATACGTAGCCGCAACATCATTGCCGATCACCTCGCTCTGCGCACCACACTGTCCTAGCCAGGTTTCACGAAGGTTCCGGAAAGATGTCCAGAATAAGACCTAGAATGCGTAAAAATCAGGATTGATAAGCTCCGGCGGCGGGGATTCCGGGCAGTGCGGCGCCGGACAGGTCACGGGCCAGGGGCGCGCCTCCGTACCAGGCGGGATCGAGCTTCACACCGCGGCCGAACGCCGGAGAGCCGGGGCTCAGCCGCAGGTCCTTCCGGCTTTTGAAGCGGGGATCGGCCACGATCGACCTGGGACCGAGCTTGAACTTGAGGGAACGGCCCTTGTAGACGCCGGCGTCCTCATCGGCTCCCTTGCCGTCCTCGAAACCCACCTGCCCGCCGACCACGATGACGTTGTTGCGCAGCTTCAGGATGCTCGGCGAGCAACCGTCGTGGCAGGCCCAGCCGAGGGTGCTGCGAGCGGACAGGTAAACCGAGTTGTGCACCGCGATGGTGCCCTTCACCGGCCCGACCGCGTGGCGGGCACCGCGCGTGACGAGGAAGGACGTGCTCTTGCGCGAGGCGGTCACCACGTTGTGGGCGAAGACGTTACCCTCGGCGGTCTTGCCCTTCTGCGCGCCCAGCTCGACGAAGGTCTTGTTCTCCCTGGCCACGTTGTGGGTGATCCGGTTGCGGTCACCGTTGAACACCTCGACGGCGGCGCCGTCGGTGCCGTAGTCCTTGCTGCTCGCGTAGCTGCCGGTGATCAGGTTCCCGGTGACGAGGTTGTCGTCACCGTTGAGCAGCACGCCGAAGGCGCCGGAGTCGTCGTCGCCACCCTCGTCGTTGACGCTCATACGGTTGTTGTCGGTCAGGACACTGTTCTTGACGACGTTGTACGCGCCGAAGAAGTGGACCCCGGTGACGCTACGGTCGGCGATGACGCGGTCGAGTTCGTTACGGCTGCCGCCGACCTCGAAGCCGGCCCACCGGCAGTTGGTGGCCCGCACCCCCACCACCCGCACGTAGGAGCCTGAGATCACCACGCACGCCTCGTCCCTGCCGCTGATCTTCGGGGCCGCGCCCTTGCCGTACGGCTCGACCGAGATGGGACTGGCGGCGGTGCCCCGGCCGGACAGCGTCAACGCGCCCGGCCAGCCACTGCCACGCTTGAGACGCACGATGTCACCGGGGCGCAGGGTGGCGGCGTTGACGTTCTCCAGGCTGCGCCAGGGCGCCGTGGCCGAGGTGCCCGCCGCGGAGTCGTCACCCGCCCTGGAGTCGACGTAGTAAACGGTGCCTGCCGCGGCCACGGTGGCCTCTGGGAGCGCGACGAGCATGCCTCCCACCACGAAAGCCACTGCCACCGGAGTGGCCCACCGTCTCGTCGAGTTCATTCTGGTACTCTCCATCGCCTCACCACGGGTGTGTCAGGCGCAGATCTTCGCACATCCGGGGTTTACTCAGCGATCTGCAAGGGCGGACCCACAGCCGGTCGTTACCTCCGCTTCACCCGCGCGCTCCGGGGCGGTTCGACGGCGTGGATCCCATGGCGGCTCCAGCCGCACAGTGGAACCGGTGCGTCACCGCCCCCACCGGCACCTCTCTGACCCGGTCGAGCAGCTCGGAGTAGGCGTGTTCTCCCGAGGGAGGTGCCGGAGGACCGGCGGGAGGAGGGTCAGGGGAGAAAGGTCGTCAGCGAAGTACCTTGGGGCCGGATCCCGTCGATCCCCTGACGATGAACTCGGGCTGGAAGATCAGTTCGGAGTGCTGTCCCGGGGTGCCGGCGATGGCCTCCAGGAGGGTGTGGACCGCGGAGGTCACCATCGACTGGACCGGCTGGCGCACGGTGGTCAGCGGCGGGTCGGTGAACGCGATCAACGGCGAGTCGTCGAACCCCACCACCGACACCTCCCCCGGCACCGAAAGACCCCGGTCACGACAGGCCCGGATCGCGCCCAGCGCCATCAGGTCCGACGCGCACACGATCCCCGTGCAGCCGCGCTCAAGCAGCTGCGCCGCCGCCGCCTGACCTCCCTCCACGGAGAACAGCGAATGCGAGATCAGCTCGTCGACGTCCGTCGCCCCCAGCAGCTGCGCCATCGCCCGCCGGTACCCCTCGATCTTCCTGATCACCGGCACGAACCGGCGTGGCCCCACGGCCAGGCCGATCCGCTCGTGCCCCAGGTCGACCAGGTGCTGAACCGCCAGCCGTGCCGCGGCCCGGTCGTCAGGAGAGATGAAGGGGGCGGGGACGTCGGCGGCGTGCCCGTTGAGCAGGACGATGGGCACGCCCTGCCCGATCAGCTGGGTGTAGCGGTCCGAACGCGCGGTGACGTCGGCGTGCAGCCCGGAGACGAAGACGATGCCGCTGACCCCGCGCTCCACGAGCAGCTCGGTGAACTCGTCCTCGACCGCGCCGCCGGGCAGCTGGGTGCAGAGCACCGGGGTGTAGCCGTGCTGGGTCAACGTCTTCTCAAACGCCTGGGCGAACGCCGGGAAGATCGGGTTGTCCAGTTCCGGGGTGACCAGGCCGATCAGCCCGTTGCTGCGCTGACGCAACCGCTGCGGGCGCTCGTACCCCATCAGGTCGAGCGCGGTCAGCACCGCCTGCCTGGTCGCCTGCGACACGCTGGGTTTGCCGTTGAGCACCCGGCTGACCGTGGCCTCGCTGACCCCGGCCTGCGCGGCGATGTCGGTCAGCCGGGCGGTGCCGTTGCCGAGCGGGCCGACGACACTAGGCGTCATCGCGTTGCCACCAGACGGCGGAGTCGGGGGCGAGGCACGCGACACCGCCCTGGACGACCGGCTCGGCGCTGGCCAGCAGAACCCGTCCGGGGGCGGGCAGCTCCACGGGGTCGCCGGTGAGGTTGACGGTGCAGGTGAAGCCGGCGTCGCGGGTGAAGGTCAGCGTTCCCTCCGGGGAGTCGAGCCAGGCCAGCGGGGTGTCGCCGAAGGCCGTCCACTCGCGCCTGATCCGGAGCGCGTCCCGGTACAGGTTCAGCGTGGAGGCCGGATCCTCCAGCTGGGACTCGACGCTGAGCGGGCCCCAGGAGGACGGCATGGGAAGCCATGTCCCGTTGACGCCCGGCAGGCTGAAGCCGAAGTGCGGCTCGCCGTCGGACCAGGGGAGCGGCACCCGGCAGCCGTCACGGCCGTCGTCGGGGCTGCGGAGCCGCTGCGGGTCGCGCAGGAACTCCTCGGGAAGGTCGAGAACCTCGGGCAGGCCGAGCTCCTCACCCTGGTAGACGTAGGTCGAGCCGGGCAGGGAGAGCATCAGCAGGGCCGCGGCGCGGGAGCGGCGCAGACCGACCTCGCCGCCGCCGTACCGGGTGAGGTGGCGCTTGACGTCGTGGTTGGAGAGCACCCAGGTGCTGGGCGCGCCGACCAGCCCGGCGGTCGCCAGCGACTCCTCGATGACCGCACGGAACCCCTCCGCCGCCCAGGGGGTGTTGAGGAAGTGGAAGTTGAACGCCTGGTGCAGCTCGTCGGGACGGACGTAGTTGGCCAGCCGCTGCGGGGACGGTGCCCACGCCTCGGCGACGCCGATCCGCTCTCCGAGGTAGGAGTCGAGCAGCCTGCGCCAGGCGCGGTGGATCTCGTGCACGCCGTCCTGGTCGAAGAACGGCACCACGTCGGTGCCGATCATCCGGATATGGTCGCTGTGCCCGACATCGGGCAGTCCTTCGGCCTTGACCATGCCGTGGGCGACGTCGATGCGGAAGCCGTCTACCCCCAGGTCGAGCCAGAACCGCAGGATCGACTCGAACTCCGCGTGAACCTCGGGGTTCTCCCAGTTCAGGTCGGGCTGCTCGGGTGCGAACAGGTGCAGGTACCACTCGCCGTCCGGCAGCCGGGTCCACGCGGAGCCGCCGAAGATCGACTCCCAGTCGTTGGGCGGCAGCTCTCCGGCCGCGCCCCGGCCCTGGCGGAAGATGTAACGCTCGCGCGCGGGGGCTCCCGGACCCGCCGCCACCGCCTCCGCGAACCAGGCGTGCTGGTCGGAGGTGTGGTTGGGCACCACGTCCATGATGATCCGCAGGCCATGCCCGTGCGCGTCGTCGATCAGCGCCCTGGCGTCGTCCAGCGAGCCGAAGATCGGGTCCACGTCCCGGTAGTCGGCCACGTCGTAGCCGAAGTCGGCCATCGGTGAGGTGAAGAACGGGGTGAGCCAGATCGCGTCGACCCCGAGGTCCGCCAGGTACGGGAGCCTGCCGCGCGCGCCGAGCAGATCGCCCACACCGTCGCCGTTGCCGTCGGCGAAGCTGCGCACGTAGACCTGGTAGATCACCGCGTCGCGCCACCATCGGGTGGCGGTCCCGGCAGCACGGTCCGCATAGACAAGCTCGGTCATGTTAAATCCCCCGATCAGGTGACATGTCAGGATGTAATAGCACGGCGGTGTTACGACTTTGTGGCACCGGCGGTAAGCCCGGCAACGGTCAGCCCGGCGACGATCACCGAGTTGAGCAGCCAGGTCGGGAACTGCGTCTCGGTCAGCACCCGGATGTAGTTGTCCAGCGACGGCTGGCTGAAGATCTCCAGCTCGCTGGAGAGCCAGCCGTCGCGCGGCTTGAGCGAGGTCAGGACCAGCCAGACGATCGGGAACAGCGAGACGGCGACCGCGGCCAGCAGGGTCGCGTGCAGCAGGATCGACTTTCCCGCATGTGTTTCTCCTCAGGTTCAAGGGGGGCGGCCGGCGTCGGGGAGCCGTCCGGCCGGGTCTGGAGTACGCCGGACGTTACGCCGACGTGAACCCCATTGGAAGAACTTTCTGCAAGAGTCTGCAAACTTGTTACAAATCAGCCCAAAACCGAGAACCAAAGGACCTTCGATCAGAAGTCGCGGCAGGGGCGCCACTGTCTCTCGGAGGGCGAAAAATACTATTTGTATGCTTTTATCCTTTCGTCGACCCCCTGCTGCCCCATCTCGGATTGCCTGGATTCAGAAAATTGTCGCAAGGGATTGCATAGAGCATTCCCAGTGAGTAACTTCCGGGCAACACCCTCGAAACAAATCCCGTGGAGGCCCCCCGTGGTCTGGCCACTCCCCCCACGGCGCGCGAGTTCCAGGAGGCCGCCCGCTCCTTCAGCGGCGGCACGGCGGGCGCGGCGGCGACCGTCGGCGCCGAGCCGGCCCCCGAGGAGCCGGGCGCGGTCAGGCGCGACTGGCTGGTCGTGCACTACCAGCGCGAGGACTACGACGGCTGGGGCCTGCACGTCTGGGGCGATGTCGAGAACCCCACCGAGTGAGCCGAGCCGCTCAAGCTCACCGGCGAGGACGCCTACGGCCGGTTCGCCTGGATCAAGCTCAAGCCCGGAGCGTCCAACGTCGGGATCATCGCCCACAAGGGCGACACCAAGGACCTCGGTCCCGACCAGTCGTTCACCCCGGCGCTCCAGCCGGAGGCCGCCGTCGTCTCGGGTGTGGCGAAGGTCCACCCGAGCCGGGCCTCAGCCGAGAATGTGGCGATCCTGCACTACAACCGTCCCGACGGGAAATATGAAGGCTGGGGACTGCACCTTTGGGGTGACGTGGCCCAGCCCACCGAGTGGGCCACCCCGCTCCAGCCCGCGGGCGAAGACGCCTTCGGCGTTCACTTCCGCGTCCCCCTGACCGAGGGGGCCAAGAACGTGAGCTACATCATCCACAAGGGCGACGAGAAGGACCTGCCCGACAACCAGGCGCTGGACCTGGTGGCGACCGGCCACGAGGCCTGGCGGACCGCGGCCACCGAGGGCCACCTGCTGCCACAGCCGGCGGCACGCGGCGCGGACGCCGACCTGTCGAAGTCCTCGGCGCACTGGATCGACCGTGGCACCGTCGCCTGGAAGGTCGAGCCGTCCTCCTCGCTCCGTCACTCCCTGGCCTTCTCCAAGAAGGGTGACATCACCTACGCCAAGGGCGACCTAACCGGCGACATCCGGATCATTCGCCTCCTTCCGGGAGCGCTCACCGAGGCGCAGAAGGCGAAGTGGCCGCACCTGGCCGGGCACGCCGCGTTCACGATCGACCCGCGCGACGCCGACCTCGCCGGGAAGGCGTCGCGCGGCCAGGTCGTGGCCGTCGAGCGCGACGCCTCGGGCGCGCTGCTGGCCGCCACCGGCGTGCAGCTGCCCGGCGTGCTCGACGACCTGCACGCCAAGGCGGTGACCGCCGACCTCGGCCCCTCGTGGAGCGGCGGCACGCCCAGGCTGTCGGTCTGGGCGCCGACGGCGTGCAAGGTCGAGCTGGCGCTCCACCGCGCCCCCTCCGGCGGGACCCGCACCGTCCACGCCATGCGGCGCGACAACGGCACCGGCGTCTGGTCGGTCAGCGGGCAGCAGGGCTGGAAGGACCGCTACTACACCTTCCTGGTCACGGTCTACGTGCCCGCCGAGGGCAAGGTCGTCACCAACGAGGTGACCGACCCCTACAGCCTGTCGCTGGCCGCCGGCTCGGGCCGCAGCCAGCTGGTCGACCTGTCCGACCGCTCCCTGCGGCCCGACGGCTGGTCGTCACTGGCCAAGCCCAAGGCGGTGCCGCAGGAGAAGTCGTCGATCTACGAGCTGCACGTACGCGACTTCTCCGCCTCCGACACGACGGTCCCCGCTTCCAGGCGCGGTACCTACTCCGCGTTCACCGGCGACTCGGCGGGAATGAAGGAGCTGCGCGGGCTGGCCAAGGACGGCCTGACCCACGTGCACCTGCTGCCCGTCTTCGACATCGCGACGGTCCCCGAGCGCAGGGCGGAGCGGACCGAACCCGGCTGCGACCTGGCCTCGATGCCCCCCGACTCCGAGGAGCAGCAGGCCTGCGTCGCGCGCACCGCGGCAGGGGACTCCTTCAACTGGGGATACGACCCGCTGCACTACACGGTGCCCGAGGGCTCCTACGCCACCGACCCCGAGGGGTCGTCGCGGATCAGGGAGTTCCGGAGCATGGTCGGCGGGCTGAACGGGGCGGGGCTGCGGGTGGTGATGGACGTGGTCTACAACCACACCCACGCCGCCGGCCAGGATCCGACCTCGGTGCTCGACCGGATCGTGCCCGGCTACTACCACCGGCTGCTCGACGACGGCACCGTGGCCAGCTCCACCTGCTGCGCCAACACCGCGCCCGAGCACGCCATGATGGGCAAACTCGTCGTCGACTCCGTCGTCACCTGGGCCCGCGAGTACAAGGTGGACGGCTTCAGGTTCGACCTGATGGGCCACCACCCCAAGGCGAACATGCTCGCGGTCCGCGCCGCACTGGACAGGCTGACCGTGGCCCGCGACGGCGTGGACGGGAAGTCGATCATCCTGTACGGGGAGGGCTGGAACTTCGGCGAGGTCGCCGACGACGCCCGCTTCGAGCAGGCCACCCAGGCCAACATGGCGGGCACCGGGATAGGCACCTTCAGCGACCGGCTCCGTGACGCGGTGCGCGGCGGCAGCCCGTTCGACCCCGACCCGCGGGTCCAGGGCTTCGGTTCCGGGCTGGCCGGGGCGCCCAACGGGTCACCGGCCAACGGCGACGAGGCCCAGCAGCGGGCCCGGCTGCTCTGCTACCAGGATCTGATCAAGGTCGGGCTGGCCGGCAACCTCCGCGACTACACCTTCACCGCCTCCAGCGGCAAGGAGGTCAAGGGCTCACAGGTCGGCTACAACGGCTCCCCCGCCGGATACACCGCCTCGCCGGGTGAGGTCGTCACCTACATCGACGCCCACGACAACGAGACACTGTTCGACGCGCTGGCCTACAAGCTGCCACAGGCCACGACCATGGCCGACCGGGTGCGCATGCAGTCGCTCTCGCTGGCCACGGCCGTGCTCGGGCAGGGCACCTCGTTCGTGCACGCCGGCAGCGAGCGGCTCCGCTCCAAGTCGCTGGATCGCAACTCCTACGACTCCGGCGACTGGTTCAACCGGCTGCTGTGGGACTGCTCCGCGGGTAACGGCTTCGGCGCCGGGCTCCCCCCGAAGGCCGACAACGAGGACAAGTGGCAGTACGCGAGGCCGCTGCTCGCCGACCCGGCGTTGAAGCCGGACTGCGCGGCGATCGGCGCGGCCCGCGCCCGCTACGGCGAGCTGCTGAAGATCCGATCGTCCTCACCGGTGTTCGGCCTGGGCAGCCTGGCCGAGGTGCAGAAGCGCCTGACCTTCCCGACCAGCGGCACCTCGGAGACCCCGGGTGTCGTGACCATGCACCTGGACGCCTCGGGGATCGACCCGCGTTGGAAGTCGATCACCGTCGTCTTCAACGCGACCCCCGAGGCTCGGCCGCAGACCGTCGCCGCGCTGAAGGGCACCCAGGTGACGCTCCACCCCGTCCAGACGGCCGGCGACGACGCCGTCGTGAAGCAGTCGACGTTCGATCCCGCCACGGGCACGCTGACGGTCCCGGCACGCACCGTCGCCGTCTTCGTCCAGCCCTGACCCCCGCATACCCCGGAAAGACGGCCGGGCCAGGTGTTGCAGCACCCGGCCCGGCCAAGGAACCCGTCCATCGATCCTGGAGGCCCCCACCCATGAAACCCTACAGAGCCGTCGTTGCCACCACGTTAAGCGCGCTGGCAGGCGCCGCGGTCGTGGTGCCCGTCGCGCTGAGCACCCCCGCCCAGGCGGCACCGCCCACCCCCGGCCCGATCGTCAAGCTGTGGAACTGGAACTGGAACTCCGTCGCCAGGGAGTGCACCGACGTCCTCGGCCCCGCCGGATACGCCGCCGTGCAGGTCTCCCCGCCGAGCGACTCGACGTCCAAGGGCTGCTCGGTCTGGTGGGACATCTACCAGCCCGCCCGCCACACCCTCACCAGCAAGTTCGGTGACGAGAACGCGTTCAGGAACATGGTGAACGCCTGTCACGCGGCGGGCGTCAAGGTCCACGCCGACGCCGTCGTCAACCACATGACCGGCCAGGGCAGCAGCAGCTACGGCGGCTACGGCTTCGGCACGTACGACTACCCGGGGCTCTACTCCTCCGCCGACTTCCACTCCCCCGTCTGCGGGATCAACAACTCCGACTACACCCCTGGTGCCCCTGTCCGTCATCGCCCTGCTGGGAGCCGGGTGATCCCGGGGTGCTCTCTTCGCGGGATCATGCCATGAGACCCGTACCGGGCGGCTTCACTTCCACTGCTCGACAACCGCGTCGACATCCGCCACCAACCGCTTCCAGCTCGGCAACCTGGAGACCGGTCCCGCGCAGTCCAACCGCTCCAGGAGTTGACGGCGGTGCTGGAAGAACCGCTTCGTGACACGGTCATGGCGCCGCCCCACCACATCTGCTGCCGTGATGAGGCACTGTTGGAGCATCTGCTTGGGGTCGGCCACTCCTTCAACCTCATGAACCCGGGGAAGCCGGAGATCATGCCGTCCTCGCGGGTTACCCGCCACCTGGCGTATCCCATCCTCATCCAGAAGCAACCATGCCTCGGTCATACGCACCGGTATCACCGGAACAACCGAGGAGACCACCCCCGCTTCCCGAACCGCCTTTTCGATCTCGGTCCGGCGGATCTCATGTCCGACGTTGTCGGAATCACGATGCACGACAACAAGATCAACGGGATCTCGCAGCAGCTTCATACCTGCGGTGACCCGTGACCTGACATCTTTGGGAATCTTGCCGAGAAGCGAGAAGTCCGGTTTGCTCAACCTGAGCGTCACGCCTCTGTCAACGAACAGTGCCTCCACAAGGTCGGCCAGTGGCAGATCGGAGCTTCCCTCAGCTATGAAAAGGCCGGCGAAGGACCGCGCGTTCATCCGGCGATGTCCAGTGGCAGGCGCAGTTGAGCCCCGGGAGGCGCGACAAGATAGGCGACCACATCGGCCTCGGAGAAGGATGGTTCGCCCGCTACCGCTCTCCATGACCCGCTGAAGGGGGTGAGGGAGAGCGCAGAGGTGACCACCCCGTCCGGATTGCGCAGCAAACGCCCTTCGGCAAGGAGCAGGTCCGCCGGATCACACAGCTGCACGACGCCTGGAGCGTGCGTGTTGATGATCACTTGTCGGAAGGGATTCGCAGCGTCGGGAGTTTCCCTCGGATCCACCGCCAGATCCCGCACCAGATCCACCATGGCCGGAAGATTAGCGGGGTGAATGCCGTTCTCGGGCTCCTCCATGCAAATAAGCCCGGTAACCGTCGGATCCTCAAGCAGCACACAGAGCGCCAGGAAGCGCAGAGTTCCTTCGGAGAGCGCCCTCGCCGGCAGTTGGAGACCGCCTCTCTCTTGCAGGAAGAGCGTGAAGACCTCGCGGACCGGGTCGGGTTGGACGCGGAGGCTTTCCACCCCGACGGCGGCGAGGTCGGACAGGCGATCGGCGACCTGCGCGTAGACGGCTTCGGCATCCGAGGTTCCGTCCGGGCGTCGGCTCTCAGTGGCGATGCGGAAAAGAGTGGCGGCCAGGTGGCGGCCGTCCGCGCCGAGTGATCTTGGGTCTCCGAAACTGTCCGGGGCACGCAGCGCTGACGGTTCCAGGGCCAGCCGACGCCAGCTCTGCATTTCACGGCGTGCCGCCAGAATCGTCGGGTAGTCGTTCGTGGTCACCGTACTGAGAACTGTCCGACCGGCTCGAACCGCGGCTCGCGGCTGCGGCTTGCCGAAGCTTCCGCCATCGCCGTGGACATTGATAACGGTGCCACTCTCCCGTTTCTCTGTGGAGAGAAAAGCCCCGCCTCGGCGCTGGCCCATGACCACGGCGTTCCTGAAGTTCTTCGCGCTGTGTGCGAAGCGAAGATGCCTGGCCGCCTCTCCCCTGTTGATGTGGCGAAGTTCCTCCCGGGCCAGAACCAGCCGGCCTACGCTGCTCTCCCCCTCAGGAGACGCGTATTCCAGCTCAAGCTCATAGCGCAGAAACGTCGTCGTCGGTTTGGCCGATGCCCCGAGGTCGTCCTCCACCTCTGCGGGGACGATCATCTCCGCAGCCAGCGAGATGTGTCGCGGATGGTCCCTGTATCCGTCCCAGAAGAGGTCCCTCGGATCCCCGCCACGGATCCCCGACGCTCCACGAACCCTTTGTGAGGCCTCGATCAGAGTGTCCGTGGCCAAATAGGACAGGAATTCGACAGCGTCGAACACATTCGACTTGCCTATGCCGTTCGCACCAGCGATACAGGTGAACGGGCCGAAATCCACCTGAACGTCCAGCAGGTTCTTGAATCCCCGCACCTCAAGCCGGGTCAACACGTGACATCACCACCGATCAGTACCGCACCGTTACGGCCACTCATCTGCATCATCCTCGGCTTCGCGTCTTCACAAGCCGCAGCGACGCACATCCGAGCCGAGCCGAACGCGTCTCGGCTTGCCGCTGCTTCACAGTAGCGTTCCTTCACCGAACTCAGAGGTGCTGATCGAAGTCCGGTACGGAGACGGTCTCGGCCAGTATCGAAAGCAGCCGGGCCCTGGAGTCGGGTCATAGGAGATCGACCGTGATGTCACGGGCGGCGACCGTCAGAGCGTGGGCGCGTTGGCGTCCTGGCTCACCACGGCGAGCACTCCGTCGATCTCGGAGAGTGCCGTGGTCAGCTCGGTTATCAGGCCGGTGCCGTGCACGGTGAGCCAAAGTGAGACGGTCGCCGGGGCGCGGTGCTCGCTGCGCTGGTCAATGGAGAGCTCGTCCACGCCGAATCCCCTGCGCGTGCATTCGGCCAGCGCCAGCCGGAGCACGCCCCGCCGGTCGAGGTAGGTCAGATGGAGCCGCGAGGGTGCGTACCTGGACCGGGGAAGCCGGTCCGCCAACGGGGTGAGAACGAAAACCGTCATGAAATGTCCCACGGTCACGGCTACCGCCAGCAGCCACAGTCCCGCCCCCGCCGCCATGCCCACCGCCGCGGTGAGCCAGATCGCCGCGGCGGTGGTGAGACCGCGGACCGCGTCACCGCGGACGAATATCAGGCCGGCCCCGATGAAGCCGATGCCGGACACGATCTGGGCGGCCACCCGGGACGGGTCCAAAGAGACGTTCGCTCCCAGCACGTCGGCGAAGCCGTATTTCGACACCAGCATGATCAGGGCGGCGGCGAAGCCGACCAGGGTGTGGGTGCGCAGTCCCGCGCTCTTCTGGCGGATCTCCCGCTCAAGGCCGATCGCGGCCGAAAGCACGAAGGCCAGGACCAGCTCACCGATCTGCGTCCAGCCCTGTCCTGCCAGGTCACCGAGAGGTGCCAGCGCCACCACCCCCAGGTCGGACCGGCAGGTCCGCTCCCGGCCCCTGTCCGCCGGGAAGGGCCGGGCCGCCGCTCGGCATCTCTTTCCTCGCTACGCCGTCTCCGCAGCCTGTCCGGCTTCCCGTAAAAGGGGCGAGAACCGCTGTTCGGTCAGATAGTGACCGATCCCGACGACGAGCACGAGGGGCCATTCGACGACTCCCAACGCGCCCAGCGCGCCCAGCACGCCGTAGAAGACCAGTCGATCCGGTGGCGGCACGGTCAACGTGCCGATCAGCGGCAGGCTGATGTGCGGTCTCTCTGTCCCGTCCACCGTCCCGCCCGCCTGGTCACCCGCTCTGCCATCCAGTGCGGCGACGGTTCCCTTGACCATGACAGCCTCCGTGAATCACGACGTACTGTCGCAAATCCCCGGCCCACGAGGCCTGTAACGCCGTTTGGTGAGAACTTTGCCCCGTCCCGGATCCTCAGCTCCGGGCCAGGCGCCGGATGTGGAAGGCCGGGCCGTCGGCGGGCAGTGTGACGGTGCGGCGGGAACTTTGCCCGTCCGGTCGGCCCGCGACGCGTCAAGCGGGCTTCACGCGATCGGCGAGAAGCGAGAGTATTGGCGGCGTGAACCGCACCGCTGTACGTCTGGGAGTGCTCCTGCTGGCCGCCGCGGCGGTCGTGGCGGTGCTGATCGCACTGCTGCCACCGTCCTCGCCCGGCACGCGTGACGGGGCCTCGCAAGCCCCCGCCGTCGCGGTGAAGAAGCTAGGCGGCCGTGACCACGAGCTCACCGTGACCTCCGCCGCGCTCGGCCGCGAGGGCATGGTCCGGGTCCTGCTGCCCGAGGGGTGGACGCCGGACTCGGGTCCGTGGCCTGTGCTGTACCTGCTGCACGGCTGCTGCCAGTCCGACTACGACACCTGGGTCACCAAGGGGGAGGCCGCAAGCCTCACCTCGGGCTACCGGGCGATCGTGGTCATCCCCGAGGGCGGCTCCGTCGGCTTCTACTCCGACTGGCGCGACGGCCCCGGTTGGGAGACCTTCCACCTCACCGAGGTACGACGGATCCTGGAGCGCGACTACGGCGCCGGGGACCGGCGGGCGGTGGCGGGGCTGTCCATGGGCGGATTCGGGGCGATGTCGTACGCGGCCCGCCATCCCGGCACGTTCCAGGCGGCCGCCTCCTTCTCCGGAGTGCTGCACACCCGCGACGGCAACGGCGGCGTCGACTGGCTGCTCAACCGGAACGGCGAGGACTCCGCGAAGCTCTGGGGCCCTCCGCGGGACCCCGAGTGGGCCGCCCACAATCCGGCCGATCTCACCGGCGCGCTGCACGGGGTACGGCTCTTCGTCTCCAGCGGAGACGGCTCCCCCGGCCCGCTGGACGACACCTCCGAGGTACCGGACGAGGGCGAGACCGCCCTGCTCGGCCAGGCCGTGACCTTCGTCGAGCGGGCCAGGGCCAACGGCGCCGACGTGACCGCCGACTTCTACGGGCCCGGCACCCACAGCTGGCCCTACTGGCGCCGCGGCCTCGAACGCGCGCTTCCCATGCTCATGGGTTCCATCGGCGCCGCCCCCTGACGATCCGCTCCGTTCGGGGAGGACACGAGCGCTGGTAGGGGGTCGAGGAACATCCGACCGAAAAAGGGCGACGACCTGTTCGAGGCCGTCCAGCACCTGTGCCGGACGGCGGACCGGCTGAAAATCCGCCTGCTGTTTCGCGCGTCCCCCTCTACACGAAGCAGCCCGTTATCTGCGACAACGCCCGTACCACCAGTTTCCGCGTGGATGCTCCTCAGCCCCCTGGTACGCCCCGGAGCGGGGCGTACCCGCGCGGGGCCCGGGGGCGCGGAAAGTTAAGACGGACGACTCTGGGCGTTCAGCTCAGGCACCCCTGGCCGGTCACCCTCGTGACTAGGTTCCTATGACACCCCGGCTCAGGGGCGTTCGCCGTATGTCATGAGGAGTCACCTTGCGAGTCCTGGCCGTTGTCCCCGCCCGCGGAGGTTCGGTGGGCGTTCCCCTTAAGAACCTGGCCCCGGTGGGCGGCACCCCCCTGGTCGCCCGTGCGGTACGGGCCTGCGTGCGGGCCGAACTGGTCGACGAGGTCGTGGTCAGCACCGACCACGCCGGGATCGCCGAGGTGGCCCGCGCCGCGGGCGCGACCGTGATCGACCGGCCGGAAGAGCTGAGCGGCGGGACCGCCTCCAGCGAGTCCGCGGTGCTGCACGCGCTCGACCACACCCCTGACGTCCCCGACGTGGTCATCCTGGTGCAGTGCACCAGCGCGTTCATCGACCCCGCCGATCTGGACGGCGCGGTCGCCAAGGTCCTGGACGGCAGCGCCGACGTGGTGTTCTCCGGGCTGGAGACGCACGAGTTCCTGTGGAGCTCAAGCGGTGCGGGCGTCAACCACGACCCCTCCTACCGCCCGCGCCGCCAGGACCGCGAGCCGCAGTTCCGCGAGACCGGCGCCTTCTACGTGATGCGCACCAAGGGTCTGCGCGAGCACGGTCACCGCTTCTTCGGTTCCGTCGCCGTGCAGCAGGTGCCCCCGCACCACGCCGTCGAGGTGGACACCCCCGAGGACCTGGAGATCGTACGGGCGCTGGCACCGTTCGTGGACCAGCCCGAGCCGATCGACGTGGACGCGGTGATCACCGACTTCGACGGCGTGCACACGGACGACCGCGCCTACGTCGACCAGGACGGCCGTGAGATGGTCGCGGTCAGTCGCTCCGACGGCATGGGCATCTCGCTACTGCGCCGCTCCGGCGTCAAATTGATGATCATGTCCACCGAGCACAACCCGGTGGTCGCGGCCCGCGCCCGTAAGCTCGGCGTGCCCGTCCTGCAAGGTCTGACCGACAAGCAGACCGTGCTGCGTGACTGGCTGGCCATCGAGGGAATCGACCCGGCCCGCGTCGCCTACGTCGGCAACGACGTCAACGACCTGGGCCCGATGAGCGACGTCGGCTGGCCCGTCAGCGTCCCCGACGCCCACCCGAAGGTCCGCGCCGCCGCCAGGACCGTGCTGACCAGGCCCGGCGGGGCCGGGGCCGTACGGGAGCTGTGCGACCGGGTCCTCGCGGCCCGCCCGGCGGACGAGGTGGCCACCGGAAGGACCGCGCCCCGCGCCGAGCTGAGGCTCGCCCCGGCCACCAGGCCCGTCCAGATCGGCGACGCGCTGGTCGGGGCCGGACAGCCGGTCTACGTGATCGGTGAGATCGGCATCAACCACAACGGCGACCCGGACATCGCGCGCCGGCTCATCGACGTGGCGGCCGAGGCGGGCTGTCAGGCCGTCAAGTTCCAGAAGCGCACGCCGGAGATCTGCGTACCGCTGGAGCAGCGCGACCAGATCCGGCAGACGCCGTGGGGCGAGATGACCTACATGGAGTACAAGCTCAGGACCGAGTTCGGCCTGGCCGAGTACACCCAGATCGCCGAGCACTGCCGGAATCGGGGCCTGCACTGGTTCGCCTCGCCGTGGGACGTGCCGTCCGTGGAGTTCCTGGAGTCCATGGACGTGGTCACCCACAAGGTCGCCTCGGCGAGCGTGACCGACCTGGAGCTGCTCCGCGCGCTCGCCGCGACCGGCAAGCCGATCATCCTGTCCACCGGCATGTCCACGCTGGAGGAGATCGACCGGGCGGTTGAGCTTCTCGGCACCTCCAAGCTGGTGCTGATGCACGCCACCTCCACCTACCCCCTCCCCGCCGAGGAGGCCAACCTCCGCACGATCGCCACACTCCAGGAGCGGTACGGCGTGCCGGTCGGCTACTCGGGCCACGAGCGCGGCCTGCAGATCTCGCTCGCCGCGGTGACCCTGGGCGCGGTGACCGTGGAGCGGCACATCACGCTCGACCGCACCATGTGGGGCTCCGACCAGGCCGCCTCGCTGGAGCCCGCCGGGCTTGAGCACCTGGTCCGCGACATCCGCATCATCGAGACCGCCCTGGGCGACGGCGTCAAGCGGGTCTTTCCGGGTGAGGAGGCCCCCAAGTCCCGCCTCCGCCGGGTCACGGTATGAATTGCGACGCTAACGCGTCGCGGTTCGGCCGCTCTTATCCGGCTCGCGCCGATGGCGACGCTGGCGCGTCGCGGTGAGGCCGCTGGGACCCGGCTCGTGCCGATGGCGACGCTGGCGCGTCGCGGTGAGGCCGCTGGGACCCGACTCCTTCCCTCGTCGAGCGGGGTCGCTCGTTCCTCACGACCCCGCTCTCCTCAGTCCAGTCGCCGGCGCGGCCTCACGGGTCGTCCCGTCGAGGGGAGGGTGAGGGGGGCTTGGTTCGGGGGGCTTGGTTGGGTCGTCCGAGTTGGGACGGGAGGCAAAGTTGATCAAGTTGTCGGTGGTCGTTCCGGTGCGGGACGCGGAGGAGTACATCGGGGACGCGTTGACATCGCTGGTCAGGAACGCGCGGCGGGACTTCGAGTTCATCGTGGTGGACGACGGGTCCGTGGACGCTACCGGACAGATCATCGAGGACTTCCGCGAAGCTCTGCCCGGTCTGGTGGTGGTGCGCAACGACGCGCCGGTCGGACTGGCCGACGCGCGTAACCTCGGGATCTCCCTCGTCTCCGGCCGCTACCTGACGTTCATGGACGGCGACGACTGGCTCGCCCCCGGATATCTCGGGGACCTGGTCGGAGCGATCGAGCGGCTCGGCTGCGACTTCGTCCGGGTCGACCACGTGCAGGCGGAGGGCCGGAGGCGGACGATCCACCGGGCGCCGCTCGCCACCCGCGAGGTGGTGCTGAAGCCGCGCGACCACATCCTGCCCGATCACGCCAGGACGATGGTGGACTACCCGTATGCCTGGGCGGGGATCTACCGCCGGGACCTCGGCGACCTGCTGACCTTCCCGGGGCACCTGCACACCGCCGAGGACAGGCCGTGGATCTGGCGGCTGCACCGCGACGCGGGTTCGTTCGCGGTGGTGTCGCTGGCCGGGCTGTTCTACCGGCGGATGGTGACAGGCTCGCTGACGCGGATCGGCGACGCCAGGCAGTTGCACTTCTTCGACGCCTTCGACCTGGTCTTCGCGGACCTGGAGGAGGAGTTCATGCCCAAGGCGGTGCGCACCTTCCGCGCGCTGCTGGCCCACCATCTGGAGCTGAGTGAGCGGTTCTCCCCCGAGCTCCGTACCCGCTTCGAGGAGCGCGGCGCCGCGGCCCTGAGGCGGCTCCCCGCCGACCTGCTCGCCGGGACCACCCTGGACGCCGAACGCGATCAGATCCTGCTCGGCCTCCTGGAGCACCGATGACGCAGCTGTTCTACGCCTCGACCCTGTTCGGCGCGATGACGCTGGCGGCGGCGATCGACGACGGCCGTTTCGGTCCCCGCCGGGGGCGCCGGATCCTGCTGGTCTCCAACAACGCGGCCATCCCGGAGATCACCCCGGCTCTGCACGAGAGCCCGGGTTTCGCCACGCTGCGCCCACGCTTCGACGAGATCCACTCGTGGAACGAGATCGTGGCCCCGCTGCATCCCTCGGACTGGAAGGCGCGCGTCGTCGAGGTGCCGATGCTGGGCCGCCTGCTCTGCTCGCACCTGTCCCTGGATGACGGGCCCGCCGAGCTGGTCCTGGAGTCCATCGCGGTCCCCCCTGCCAGAACGCTGGCGGGACTGGTCAGAGACTGCCCGATCTCGGTCTACTCCGACGGCCTGATGAGCTACGGCCCGACCCGCGACCCGCTGCCGCAGGAGATCTCCGGGCGGATCACCCGACTGCTCCACCTCGACCTGGTGCCGGGTCTTCGGCCGCTGCTGCTGTCGGAGTACGGGGTGCCCGCCGAGCCCCTCCCCGACCGGGCCTTTCTCGACGTGGCCGGCCGCCGAACCGGCGACCCGCCCCCGGGCCGGGCGATGATCCTCGGCCAGTACCTGTCCGCCCTCGGCATCGTGACCCCCGAGGAGGAGGCGGAACTCCACGCCGACATGCTGCGCGGCCTCGTCGCCCGGGGGTTTTCGCGCGTGCTGTTCAAGCCGCACCCGGCCGCCGGGCGGCGGCACGCCCGGCGGCTGCGCGAGACGGCCGCCGAGCTGGACGTCGAACTGGACGTGGTGGCGGAGACCGTCCCGGCCGAGTCGTGCTTCGCCGCCCTCGGACCCGAGCTCGTGGTCGGCTGCTTCTCCACCGCTCTGATCACCGCCGGGCGGTATTTCGGGCTCCCGGTGGCGACGGTGGGCGGCGAGCTGATCCTGGAGAGGCTCACCCCGTACGAGAACGGCAACCGGATCCCGGCGACCATCACCGACGCCCTGCTGCCCCGCCTGTCGACGGACGGCTCGCTGTGGGAGCCCCCGCCGGTGGACATCTCCGCCCTGGTGGGCGCGGTCGGCTACTGCATGCGGAGCGAGGCGTATCCGGGGCTGCGCGAGCAGACCGTGGCCTATCTCCAGGCCTGCGGCCCCGCCCGCTACTTCAAGCACCGGCGACTCGCCGCCCTGGACCTGATCGCCGCACCGACCACCACTCCGGTCGCCGCCCCCCGGGGGCGGAGCCCCCTTGGCAGGCTCCGCAGCCGCCTGTCGAGAACGTCCCCCTGAGCCGGAGGCGCCGCGCCGGGGCACCTCTGGACTACCGGCGCGGCGCCTCCGGCTCCCCGACGCCCGACTCGCCGTCGAACTCACCGTTGAGCTCGTCGTCGGTCATGGCCTCGATCTCCAGGTAGATCTCGGCGACCTGAGCGGTGCGGTCGTCACGGACCTGGGCGGCCAGCCGCGCCACCGTCGGGTGCCGCAGGACGTCGTGAACCGAGACCGCGTCGGTGTCCAGCACGTCCCGTAGTCTGCCGACGATCACAGTGGCCAGCACCGAGTCGCCACCGAGCAGGAAGTAGTCGTCGTCTCTGCCCACCTTTTCCAGCCCGAGCGCCCGAGCCCAGATGAGGGCGATCACCTGTTCCAGCGCGGTGACCGGCTCTGCCTGCCCGGGTGCCTGCGCCTGGGCGGTGACCAGAGCGGTCAGCGCACGGCGGTCGACCTTGCCGTTGCCGGTCAGCGGCAGCGCGTCGACGACGACCACCCGGTCCGGGATCATGTGCGCGGGCAGCCGTTCGGCCGCGTGCGCGGTGATCTCCTCCTCGGTGAGGCCGCCGGCCGCGGCCACGACGGCGTGCAGCCGCGGTGCACCGGTCCCGAGGACCAGGGCGGTGGCCTGGCGCACGGCGGGGTGGGCGCCCAGGGCCGCCTCGACCTCGCCGAGCTCGATCCGGAAGCCACGGATCTTCACCTGGTGGTCGGCACGGCCGAGGAACTCGATCGTGCCGTCCTGCCAGTACCTGGCCCGGTCACCGGTGCGATACCAGCGCACACCGTCCAGGGGGACGAACCGGTCGGCGGTGCGCTCGGGGTCGCCGCGGTAGCCGTCCGCCACGCCCGCGCCGCCGATCCACAGCTCGCCGGGCACCCAGTCGGGGCAGTCCCGGCCTTGGGCGTCGACCACCCGGCAGCGCACGTTACGCAGCGGCGTGCCGTACGGGACGCCGGTCCAGCCTGCGGGGACGCGGCCTGCGGTGACCTCCTGGAAAGTGGAGTGGATCGCGGTCTCGGTGGTGCCGCCCAGACCGGCGAAGCGGCAGCCGGGTACCTGGGCGACGAGCCGGGCCGGCAGGTCGACGCCGACCCGGTCGCCGCCGAGCAGGACCGCGCGCAGGGTCGGGCCGAGCGGGTCGCGTTCGGCGGCCGTCAGCAGCATGTCGAGCAGGCTCGGCACACAGTTGAGCACGCTCACCTGATGCGTGCGTACCTCCCGCGCCCAGGACGCGGCGTCACGGCGCGCCTCCTCCTCGACGGTGACCACGGCGCCGCCGGTCGACAGCGGCGCGAAGACGTCGAAGACCGACAGGTCGAAGTCGAGCGCCGACAGCGCGAGCGTCCGGTCGGCCGGGCCGAGGGCGAACCTGTCGGCGAGATCGGCGACGGTGTTGGCCGCGGCGAGGTGGGAGACCTCCACGCCCTTCGGCTCGCCGGTCGATCCCGAGGTGAACAGCACGTAGGCGATCGCCTCGGGTGCGGTCGCGACCGGCTCGGCCAGCGGCTCCGGCCAGCTCACCGCGTCCTGGTAGGGCAGGTTCTGGCCGAGCACCACGCCGACCCCGGCCCGGGTGGTGATCCGTTCGGCTCTGGCCTGCGGCTGCTCGACGCCGATCGGTACGTAGTGGCCTCCGGCGGCGAGCACGCCGAGGACGGCCACCACCTGCTCGGGGCCCTTGGGCAGGCGGATCGCGACCGGGTCGCCGTCGCGTACGCCGTGCGCGCGGAGCGCTCCGGCCACCCGCAAGGCCTGTTCCGCCAGCTCGCCGTAGGCGACCGGCCCTCCGGGTCCGAGCAGGGCGGGCGCCTGCGGGGTGCGGGCGGCCTGGTCGAAGAAGAGCCGGTGCAGCGGGAGGGCGGGCAGCGGGCCGTCGGTGTCGTTGGCCTCGGCCCGGACCTTCAGGGCGGCGGCGGGCAGCAGTGGCCCGACGGGCTCGTCCCAGGCTTCGGGGTCGCCGATCCTGGCCAGCAGCGTGCGGAAGGCCGCGAACATGTCCTCGGGCAGGCTGTCGGGAAACGCCCCGGCGCGTATGTCCCAGTTGGCGAGCAGCCCGCCGTGGAACTCGGTGATCTGCGCGTCGAGCAGTACCTGCGGCCCTTGGGAGACGATCCACACCGCCTCGCCCAGGCAGGATTCGACCTCGGGGCCGAACAACTCGCCCAGGTCCAGGGCGCTGGTGAACACCACGGGGGCCAGCACCGGCGCGCCCTGCTCGCGGGCCAGGTCGCGCAGGACGTCCAGCCCCGGATAGGAGGAGTGCGCCGCGGCCTCGTGCATGCGTTCCTGGACCTGGGCGGCTCGCTGCGCGAAGGTGCGCCGCTCGGTCAGGTCCACCTCCAGCATGATCGAGCTGGTGAAGTCACCGACCAGGTTGTCCACATCCGGGTGCAGCGGACGGCGGTCGAACAGCGGCACGTTGAGCAGGAATCGCGGCTCACCGCTCCAGGCCCCGACGACCTCGGCGAACACGGTCGCCACGGCGACCGCGGGGGTGAGGCCGCGGGCGCGCGCCAAGGTGGTGAGCCGGTCGCGTTCGGCCGGAGAGAGCCAGTGGTGCAGCCGGGTGACCCGGTCGGGCTCCGCGGAGTCGGCGCGCAGGGGCAGGGCCGGCGCGCCGGGCAGGTTCGGCACCCGCTCGCGCCACCAGGTGACATCGCGCTCGGCCGGGCGCTGGGCGCCGCGGGCCGCCTGGTAGCCGGCGAAGGTGCAGCCGATCTCGGGAAGCCGCGCGGCGGGGTCCCGGTACAGGGCGACCAGGTCGGACAGCAGCACCCGGTAGCTGCGGGCGTCGGCGGCGAGCATGTCGACGTCCACGTGCACCCGGGTGCCGCCGCCGGGCAGCAGGGTGACCCTGATGTCGAACATGCGGCCGGCGGCCACGTCGAGGAGCTGATGGGAGAGCCGGTCGCGCAGCTCCGCCAGGCGGCGTTCGGCTTCCTGCGGGGTGGCCTCGCGCAGGTCAAGAACCTCCGGCTCCTCCCCTCGGCTCCATTCTTCGATCACCTGCCGGCCGTCGTCGGTGATGCGGGCGCGCAGCATCGGGTGCCGGTCGGCCAGCGCGGCGACCGCGGCGCCGAGCCTGACCGGGTCGACGCCGTGGCCGTCGAACTCGGTGTAGAGGTGGGCGGCGACCGCGCCGAGGTCAGCTGATCCACCCCGGCCGACCCAGTAGGCGTGCTGCATCGAGGCCAGCGGGAACGGGCCGCTCGCGTCCACGAGCACCGAGGCCGGTTCAAGTTCGGGTTCGGGGTCGGGTGAGGGAGCGATCAGGCGCGACCATTCGGCCAAGGTGGGGGTGCGGGCCAGGTCGCCGAAGCCGATGGTCAAGCCGGCTCGCCGGCAGCGGTTGGCGATCTGCATGAATCGGATCGAGTCCAGTCCGAAGGCGATCAGATCGTCGTGGTCGCCTGGCGGGGTGGTACCTGGACCGAGCAACTCGGTGGCCATCTGCCGGAGATCGTCGATCGTCAGCATGGAGTGAGGGTGTCCTTTACTTGCTTGATGGTGCGGACGGGTCGGGGGACGGCTGTGCGCTGGGAGGAGGCCGAAGCGGCGGCGAGCGCGGCCGGGGTCTTGTGCGTGAAGCGGCCCGGTTCAGCTTGCCGTTGGGCAGCAGCGGCAGGGCCGACAGCGCCATCACGACGGAGGGGACCATGTGCTCGGGTGGCAAGGAACTTCCGCCGGCCCATCGGGGTGAGGGTGAACGGACGCTGGGACATCCGGGGCCTCCGGTCGAACATAGGGTAGATTTTTATTTGGGTAGGCTAACCTAAAGAAAGTTTGGTTAGCCTGACCTAAGTTAATCTTGCAGGCCCGTGTCGCACAATCGTGCGGCGCGAATCCCCGATGGAAACCCTGACTCCGCTGGAGCTTCGATGCCCTCAGCCGCTCCCCCCTCGCTACCCTCCGGCCTCACCCCCTGGCCGCCCGACCTGGCCGCCCGCTACCGCGAACAGGGCATCTGGGACGGCCGCACACTCGGAACCCTGCTCACCGAATGGACCCGCGCCTACGGCGAGAACACCGCGCTGGTGGCCGGCGAGGACCGTCTCACCTACCACGACCTCGACCGGCGCGCCGACCGGATGGCCGCCGGACTGGCAGGCCTGGGCATCCGTCCCGGCGACCGAGTCCTGGTCCAGTTGCCCAACATCGGCGCGTTCGTGGTCCTGTTCTTCGCCCTGGCACGCCTGGGAGCGGTGCCGGTCCTCACCCTGCCCGCCCACCGGATCACCGAGATCGGCCACCTGGCCCGGCTGTCGGGTGCCGTCGCCTACGTCATCCCCGACCAGGCCGGCGGATTCGACTACCGCGATCTGGCCACCGCCGTCCTGGCCGAGGCCCCGGACCTACGCCACGTCCTGGTGGCCGGCGAGCCCGGCCCGTTCACCCCGCTGCACCAGGTCGACGCCGACCCGGTGCCGCACGCCGACCCCGACCCCTCCGACCTGGCCCTGCTACTGGTGTCCGGCGGGACCACCGGCGCGCCCAAGCTCATCCCGCGCACCCACCAGGACTACGGCTTCAACGCCCGGGCCAGCGCCGAAATCTGCGGCCTGAACGCCGATGCGGCCTACCTGGCCTGCCTGCCGGTGGCGCACAACTTCGCACTGGCCTGCCCCGGCGTCCTGGGCACGCTCGGTGCCGGCGGGAAGGTGGTCCTGTCCCCCTCGCCTGCCCCCTCCGACGCCTTCGCCCTGATCGAAGCCGAGCAGATCACCATCACCGCCCTGGTCCCACCACTGGTACCACTGTGGCTGGAGGCCGCCGAGTGGGACCCCGCGGACCTGACCTCCCTCAAACTCTTGCAGGCCGGCGGATCCAAGCTGTCCGCCGAGACCGCCCGCCTCATCCCGGCCGGCCTGGGCTGCGCCGTCCAGCAGGTGTTCGGCATGGCAGAAGGCCTGCTCAACTACACCCGCGCCGACGACGACATCGACCTGGTGGAGCACACCCAGGGACGTCCCCTCAGTGCCGAGGACGAGTTGCGCGTCGTGGACGCCGACGGCCACGACATCGCACCGGGTGAGGTCGGCGAACTGCTGGTCCGCGGGCCGTACACGCTGCGCGGCTACTACCGGGCCGCCGAGCACAACGCCACCGCCTTCACCCCCGACGGCTACTACTGCTCCGGCGACCTGGTCCGCGTCCTGCCCAGCGGACACCTCGTCGTCGAAGGCCGGATCAAGGACACCATCGACAGAGGTGGCGAGAGCGTCTCGGCCGAGGAGGTGGAGGCCCACCTGCTCACCCACCCCGCGATCCGCCGCGGCGTCGCCATCGGCCTGCCCGGCACCGGCTACGGCGAGCAGCTGTGCGCGGTCGTGGTGCCCTGGTCCCGACCGCCGACCCTGCCGGAGCTGCGCCTGCACCTGATGGGCCGCGGACTGGCCGCCTTCAAGGTGCCCGACCGGATCGAAACCGTCCAGGACCTCCCGGTCACCGCGGTCGGTAAGATCGACAAACAGGCTCTGATCCGCCGCTTCGCCGGCCGGAGTGCGTGAACATCTCCCCTCGGCCGCCGGTGATCCGACCTACCCGCTTCGAGAAACGGATCACTAGCCCAGTGCCCTGAGGTAGCGGCGCATTCGGCGCTTGGCGCGGTAGCCGGCGCGCAGCACGTTCGGCGGGACCTCCACACGCATCCGGGCGCGACGGCGGGCGGCGGCGTACTCGGGGCCGTCGAGCAGGGACCTGGCGGGGACCAGACGCTCCGAGCGGGCCTGCCCGACCAGGGAGACCATCCGTGAGACCCAGTCGCTCTCGTCGCCGGGATGGAAGTAGTTGTCCCTGCACCAGGCCTCGTCCGGGGCCAGGAAGCGCCCCGCGGAAAGGTCGTCGAGGGTGCCGAGCAGGCCGCTGCCCTCGAAGACCAGGTTGATCATCTCGGCGCCCACCCCGAAGTCCGACAGCACCAGCAGGGGCACCTTCTGGGCGATCGCCTCCAGCGCGGCGGTCGAGCTGACGGTGACGAACCCGGCCGCGTGGGCCAGGTGTTCGTGCATGGACCCCACCGCGAAGCGCACGGCCTCGGCGCGCACCCTGCCCTCCCCCACGAGCGACTGCCACAGGCGCTGGTAGTGGTGGCGCTCGTTGTGGGTCTGCCGCTCGGTGTCCAGGGCGCGGAGCTTGACGACGACGTCCAGATCCGGTCGCCGCCCGGACAGCTCGGCCAGGGCGAGCAGGATGCGCTCGCGCTCCTCCTTCCGCCTGGGCACCTTGGCCTGGGTGGCGAACACCACCCGGTCCCGCGGCCCGATGCGGGCGACCTCCTCCTGGCCGCGCAGAAACGGCAGCCGGGCCAGCCCCACCTGGCCGCCCCCGCCCAGTTCACGACCCATCGCCGAGAACTCCTCGACCTCCCGCCCGCTGTGCAGCACGAACAGCTCGCATCCGCTGCGAAACAGCCAGGCCTTCTCGGTGGCGGGGACGGAGATGCCCGGAAGGCCCGAGACGAACACGGGCCGTGGCCGCAACCCGGCCAGCACCTCACTGACCAGCACGTCCACCACGGGCCCGGTGCAGGCGGCGAGCACCACGTCAGGCCTGAACCGCTCCGCCGCCCGGCGCAGCGCGCGGGCCGAGAGCACGGGCGGATCCTCCGACGAGCCCGCGACCGCGGCGCGGATCTGCGCCGGGGACGGGGTGATGGGGGTGCGGATGACCGCCAACTCCCGCACACATCCCGAGGGCAGGTCCCGCAGCAGGCAGGCCGCCCACTTCAGGTAGGAGTCGGAATCGGCCACGGCCAGGACCTTCAACGAGAACCTCCAACGGGGATCCCCCGGGTGCATATCCGGTTTCACATGGGTGGACACGGCGCGGCTCGCATCCCGGGGGCGGCGCGCCCTCGGGCTCCGGCCGCGAGGCCATGAGGTCACGAGGTCACAAGGTCATGCCCCGGTGGCTCCCGTGTCGTGATGGGCGAACATCGACAGGTGGGAGCGGAGCGAGGGGGCCGCCTCCGCCGTCCACCACTCGTCCGGGACGTCAACCGTCTCGATCGAGACGCCCCTGGCCGAGAGCAGGACCCGCAGGGAGGTGACCGCGGTGGACGGCAGGCTCAGCACCCGCTGCCCGGCGGCCAGCCCGCGCAGAGTGATCTCGGCGGGGATCCCACCGTCGTAGACGGTGATGCCGGGCTGCTCCCCGACACCGGCGAGATCGTGGGGGTCCTCCCTGCGGTGCGGGAAGTAGGCCACCGGCCCGGCCGAGCCGAGAGCGGCCAGCCAGCCGAGGTAGTGGTCTCGATGGATCAGGCCGTTGCGGACCAGCGAGGTGCCGAGGACGACCGTGCGCTCCTCGGGACGTGGCCTGCGCAGCGGTTGTGACCGCAGCCAGGCGAAGTCGTGGGTGACCAGCTCGGCCCCTCCCGCCCGTACGGCCTTCGCCAGGTCCACGGGGACGGGCAGCGCTGTGAAGATCGACAACCGCCCCGAGCGGGCGGCGGCGCGCAACCTGAGTCCGGCCGCCGCACCGAGGACGGTTCTGAACCGTCCCGCCTTTCCCCTGGCTCTCAGCAGGGGCGTACCCGCGTGGCCGACGAGCAGCTCCAGGAGCCTGATGGTGGCCAGCCCGTCGTCGACGATCACGATCCGGCCGGGGAGCCCGGTGAGCCAGCGGAGCTGGACCTTGCCGGAGAAGGCGTCGCCCACCGCCCAGGTCGCGCCCCGGCGCGGCCTGGGCATGTCCGGCCGCGCGGCGGTGAGCTCCAGGCCCGGCGGCAGGGTGAGGCGGCCGAGCTCACGTCCCGTCACGGCCAGGGGGCGTAGCCTCGCCCTGGGCACGAGGTGGCTGCGGGCGCCGAGCAGCCCTGCGTGGTGGGCCTCCACGGCGCAGAGCATCTGCAGCGGGGATTCCACCCAGGCGATGGCCGAACCCTGCTCCCGCGCGTGGTCTCGACCGTCCTCCACGCCGGGTAATGACCCGTTCACGACTGACCCAAGCTAACCCGGTGGCCTTAAGCGCCTGGGAACTGCGGGTGAACAGCCGCCCACGCGCGTCCGTCATGATCGTCTTCGGGGCGAGGCCGTCTTCGGGGCAGCACCCTGTCGCCGGACCATGTTCGAGCCTCCCGAGGGGGAGGGACGCAGCCTCTCCGCACTTTTTACCATCGAATACTTGTTCAAGAAAAAGTCGACCCGTCCCCTCCTACCCATGGGCCCCCGATCATGCCGTAGCACCCCGGGACAGGCGGTCCACCGGCGGGTACCACACGCCCGGAGCACCGGAAAAACAGGGGATCCCGCCCATGACGGCGCGGCGACCCCAGCCGACGCGACCGGCCGGGAACGGGCGCGATCCACCCCCTTCCCCGACCAAGCGACTTCCCGCCCCAACCCCTCAAATCTGACGTTTTACCAAGTCAGAGCAATGTGTCCTACTTGTAATCGTCTGCCCGGGTGACGTACGTTCGTCCTGTTCATGGCAAATGTCTGGGTCTGTATAGGTCTACGCATTGCCGTCACATTGCCCGACCGCGCTCCACCTGGGCGGAACCCCCGCCCGCGGTGAGCACGGCCGCCGAATCCGCGAGGTCTGCGGAACCGGGGAACCACGTTCCTGGGGTGAATCAGCGCGTTCTCGCGCCGTAGGGCACTTCCCAGCCCGAACCCGTCAGCTAACCCGGTAGGCGGCATGGAAGCGAAGCAAGGAGTCGAACCCCAGTATGACCAAGAACCGCCTCACCCCCACCCTCAGCGCCCCCCGCGTGGTGAGCGCCCTCCTGGGCGCCTGCGTCGTCCTGGCGACCGGCTCCGTGGGCTCCGCCGCCCTGGCCGACAGCCACACCGCCCTGAACGCGCCGCCCGCCGACGCGAAGGTCTCCGATGCCTCGCAGAACAGGCTCGCGAGCACCCCGCTCGAGACCGCGGCCGAGAGGCTGCCCAAGGTCTCCGCCGCGCAGGTCCTGGACCTCGCCTCCAAGCAGATCGGCGTCCACGAGAACGCCCAGGGCGGCGGGACCAAGTTCCACTCGTGGTACATGTCCTCCCCGCGCGCCCAGGAGACCGTCGCCCGCGACGGCGGCACCCTGCGCGGCTACGCCAACGCCCCTTGGTGCGCGATGTTCGTCTCCTGGGTCGGCGAGATGGCCGGCATCCGGCCCACGATGGGCTGGGACGCCTACACCGTCACCCACGCCAAGTGGTTCAAGGAGAACAAGCACTGGGGCACCACCCCCACCCCCGGCGCCGTCGTCTACTTCGACTGGGCCGGTAGCAAGAGCATTGACGGCATCGACCATGTCGGCTTCGTGAAGAAGGACAACGGAGACGGCACGATCACCACGATCGAGGGCAATACCGGCAACGGCAACGTCGAGCAGCGCATCCGGCCCGTCTCCCAGGTCGTCGGCTACGGCTACCCCGTCTACTCCAACTGATCCACACCCGCCGCCCGCACCATCCCCCATGGGGCGGGCACCCGGCCCCCGCCGGTGAACGCGGGCCGATCCGCACTCGTCCAGGGGCTCCGCTCGCTCGCGCGGAGCCCCTGACGGCGTTCCCCCGGCCGCCTTCGCGACTCCTTCGCTTGAAGCGCTCCCCACGGATGAATCCGGGGGATTCCAGCCGTCCCAACCGTGCGGCTCTGCGCATGGTCGCGATGCTGTTGCTTGGCGGTTCACCTTCCGGCCCCGTTTACGGGGGTTTCCACGCCCCAGCCCACGATCCCGTTCCGGGTGACGTGGGCTCCGCCCTCCCGGCGGTGAGTAATGGCCAAGGTTGCGAGCTTGGTTATCGCTCACGCGTTCGACCGCGACTGACTGTACCAGCGCGTGGTGCGCTGCCGCAGCAGGTTCCGGACCAGCCCGAGCAGGGACGGTTCCGAACTGCTCGGCGGTCAGGCCTATTTCACGGCCAGGGTCCGACGCCGGTACCGGCGGCACCGGCGGGACGGCCGCCGCGCACCCACCCGGTCGCCGCGCCTCCCGCTCCCGCTTCCGCGAGCAGCCAGTGCACCTCACCCAGGTGGTAGAGGGCTACCGCCGGAGCGCCGTGGACATTGTCCACGATCGGGGTGAGTCCGAGACGCCTGGCGGCGGCTGCCATCATCTCGGCCATCGTGGACGTGCCGGTATGCAGGTAGACCATGTTGTGGCTGGGACCGAGCCCGGCGACGAGAATGCCCATGCGCCACAGGGCGATGGCCGCGTCGTCGTCGGTGGCGGTGCCCGGGACGCGCGGGTCGAACTGCCGCCGGGCGTCGCGCCACGCGTTGGTCAACGCCCGCAGGACCCTACGGTGTAGTGTTCTGGGCACCTCGACGCGCACGGCCGGCGACCGCTTGAAGCCGGTGTCGCCGGCGTCGGCCTGGGTGACGATGGCCCAGGCCAGCCCTGACAGCAGCCGGGCGATCCGTGCCGCCACCGCCTCGCTGCGCGTCTCCACGACGGGAAGATGACGCGACGCTGTGGCGGGTGTCCCCCCGCCGGTGTTCCCGGGTCCGGCAGGGCGCAGATGTTGCCAGGCGAGCGCCGCCTCCAGCATGCCGTACCCGCCGATCGGAGCCTCCGCGAGGGCGCGGTGGACGTTGCCGCTCGCGCAGTCGTGGCGTCCGGCGGACGGTGACCTCGTGAGGGGGGGCGACGCGGTCGGGCCGGGGATCCGATAAGCGATCGGGGTGCTTGTCATGATCTCTGATCTCCTGTGCGGTCAGTTTCCGGGGATCGGCCTGTCGTCGGCGACGATCCGGCCGCCGCGGACCCGATAGGCCCACACCGTGACCGAGGATCTGGCGAGCTCGCCGTCGCCGTTGAATCGGATCTTCGTAGTGATACCGGCGCCGGAGTGGCCGTCGACAAACTCCTCCATGTCAGAGCGTCGCGTCCTGCCTGCGTCGATGCCCCGAAGGAAGACGGTGGCGGCGTCGTAGGCCTCCGCGCTGTAGGTGCCCGGGTCGTGGTCGAAACGGATCCGGTAGCGCCGGGCGAACCCGGGATCCTCCTCCGGCGGCCGGCACGGGCAGGTGAGAACCGCACCCTCGGCGGCCTTGGCCCCCGCCGTGCGGACGAATCCGTCGTCCTTGACCGCGTCGCCCGAGACGAAGACGGCGCTCACGCCCGCGTCGCGCAGCTCGCGCAGGAGCCGGCCGGCCTGGGTGTAGTAACCGCCGAAGAAGATCACGTCGGGGGCTGCCGATTCGACCTCGGAGACCGCGCTGCGGAAGTCGACCGCATTCGGCTGAACCGAGGCGCTCTGCACCACCAGCGAGCCAAGTTCCTTCATGACCAACTCGCTGAGGCCGCGCCCGTAGGGGCTCATGTCGTCGATGACGAACACCTTCCGCGCGAGCAGCCTCTCCTTGATGTACCGGCCGACCGCCGGTCCCTGCGCGGCGTCGCTGCCCAGGATGCGATGGAAGGTCGATCGCCCCCAGCGGCTGAGGCCGGGGTCGGTGGCCGCCGGGGTGATGGTGCTGACCCCGCCCTGGTTCAGGATCGGGTTGGCGGCGTGCGACTCGCCGGAGAACGCCGGCCCGACGACACCGATGATCGCGGGGTCGGCGACGACCTGCTGAGCGAGTTCGGGCGCCTGCTTCGGATCACCCTGGGTGTCGAAGTCGACGAGCCCGACGGGGCAGGCCGGATTGCGGGCGTTGTGCTGTTCGACGGCGAGCAGCGCGCCTTCGCGCATGTTGCGCCCGAGGTTCATGGACTCGCCGGTGAGTGGCCCGAAGAAGGCGACACGCAGGCCACAGCGCCCCGGATCCGGGACGCGCCCCCCGATGTCGGCGCACCCCGGCACGGCTGCCAGCAGCGCCGCCGCGGCGAAGGCGGTCAACCGGCGGGCGCTGCGCATCGATCGCCTCCAGGCGTCTAGGCCGTCCAGCCGCCGCCTGGCGGATGCCACAGCGTACGGGGGCGTTCCGCGTCGCGGTCACCCGACATGAATTCTGCGATGATGATCATGAGGATTCGATGAAGATCCGGTGAAGGGCGAGATGGACCACGGAAACGGGAACCGATCCGATCTCCGGAGGAGAGGTTCGTCAGGAGCCTTCATGCGAGTTCCGCGATGCCCTGTGATCACGCGCGGTGACCGGGCGGCTGAACGCTCGGACGCCCCCGGCCCGCTCCGCACGCGGCTGGTTGAACTTCCCCGGCAGGTCGCCACCCTCGTCTTGAACTTCCCCGGCAGGTCGCTACCCTCGTCCCATGCGTGTGATCGTCGTCGAGGATGATCCCGACGTGCGTGGTGTCGTCGTCTCCGGGCTGCGTTCGGCCGGCTTCGCCGTCGACGAGGCGGCCAACTGGAGCCAGGCCGACCTCAGCATGAGCGTCAACGACTACGACTGCCTGATCCTCGACCGGATGCTCCCGGAAGGCGACTCGGCCGACGAGCTCCACCGGCGCCGTCAGGCCGGCATGGCCATACCAGCGATCATGCTGACCGCGCTCGACGACATCAGCAACCGGGTGGCAGGCCTGGAGGCCGGCGCCGACGACTATCTGACCAAGCCGTTCTCCACCGACGAACTGGTCTTGCGGGTGCGCGCCCTGTGCCGGCGCCGCACCACGATGGTCCCGCCGATCCTGCGCGTCGGTGACGTCACACTCGACGTGGCCCGCCGGGAGGTCCGCCGTGCCGGGGTGCTGCAAACCCTCACGCCCAAGGAGTTCGCGGTCCTTGAGATCCTGATGACCCACCAACCGGCCGTCGTCACCCGTACCGAGCTCATCGAGCACTGCTGGGACGAGCGGGCCGACCCGGCGTCCAATGTGGTGGACGTCGTCGTCAACCAGCTGAGACGCAAGCTCGGTGAGCCTGCCGTGATCTTCACTATGCGGGGTACCGGTTACCGGGCCGGGCCCGTGCGGCTGTGAACCCGCTACGTCTTCGCGGCCCCGGTCCCGGCGGCAGGGGGCAGAAGGGGGCGCAGCCGACGCACCTGCAGACGACCGGGCGCCTCAACGGGCTTCGGATCCGCCTGGCCCTGCTGCTGACAGCTCTCAATGTGATGGGTCTGGCCGGCATGGGAACCGTCGCGATGGTCGTCGACCAGCAGCAGCGCGACGGTCTCGTCAAGGCGGAGCTGGAGCGCACCGCCCGGACCGCGAAAGCCCTGCTGTACTACGAGTCCGGCGCGCTGCGGCTGGACCGCCTCTTCGCCGATCCGGCGTCGAAGGGCCCGACCGCGGTGCACGTGTACGAAGGTACCCGCACCGACGTCCGCCTCGTCTTCGCGTATCCGTCGAGCCTGCCGGTGATCGCGCCAGAGGTTCTGCGCGGCCTCGCCCGGCCCGTCTGGCAGGGGCGCGGCGAGCTCGCCGCGACCGTCACCAGCGTGGGGCGTCGTTCACGGTTGCTCGCGGTCCCGTTCTCGCACGCCGTCACCGGAGTGGTGTCGGGCACCATCGTGGTCGCGGTCGATCTTGAGCCCGTTCAGCGGGCCCATCGGCGGCTGGGGTGGATCCTGTTCATCGGAGGAGCGGTGTTCACACTCCTGGCCGGCTTCGGCGGGCATCTGCTGGCCCGGCGGGGCACCCGGCCGGCTGTCGAGGCGCTGGGCCAGCAGGAGCGGTTCGTCGCCGACGCGGCGCATGAGCTGCGCACCCCTCTGACGGTCATCCGGGCACTGTCGGAGGCCGCGATCAAAGATCCCGGCCAGCAGTCTCAGGCGTTGCGGCAGGTTTTGCGCTCCACCGAACGGCTTGCCGACTCGGTTGAGGCGCTGCTCATGCGGGCGCGTCTCGTCGCCGGGCTGCGAGAGCTCCAGCGGCAGCCGTTCCGCCTCGACCAGCTGGCCGAAGAGGTGGTGACCGAGACCGTGCAGCCGCCGCACACGGCGGCGGTGTCGGTCTCGCCCACGGTGGCGAGCGGTGACCCGACCCTGGTCCGCATCGCCATCCGCAATCTGGTCCACAACGCCGTCCGGCATGGCCGGACCGGTGCCGAACCCGCGACGATCACCCTCGTCGTCACCGCCGGCATGGTTATGATCAAGGATGCCGGTCCGGGTCCGGGTCCGGACGGCCGACCGGCGCAGCGTTTCCGGAGCGATGCGGCGGACGGCACCGGCCTGGGTCTGACCATCGCACTATGGGTGGCGGAGCTGCACGGTGGGGCGCTGCGGCTTCATCCGGCGCCCGGAGGGGGCACTGCCGCGATCATGACCCTGCCCGACGAGCCTCCGCCTGACAGGCGATGACGCTCACCGCGGTGTCGTGGCGAGGCAGCGTCAGGGAGTGGAGCGGCCGGCTCTGGCTCCGGCGGGTGAGATGGCGAACCAGCCGTTCCGGCCGTGCCCGCTGGTGTCACCCGGCATGCGATCACCGCTGTAACCGTACAGCGGCCACCCCGAGAGGGTGAGCTGCTCGGTGCGGTCGGGCCTGATGACCCTGCCGATCTTTCCCCGGTCTATGCCGACGATCCGCAGCCTCCCGATGTCGCTGACCGGCATCGGGCGCCAGATCTCGGCGCACTCGTCGACGCAGGCCGAACGTGACGGGCTCGCGTCGTCGGCGTCACTACGGTAGAGGACGTATCCCTGGACGTCGATGACGATGAGGCCGCTGAGTCGCTGCGAGTTGACAGCGAACAGGCCGGGGCCGGGCGCGGCGCTGGGGCTCGACATTCTGGTCAGCTCCGTGTCGGGTCGGAGCGCTCCGCCGTCAGTGGTGCAGCCCGCCACCATCAGGGCGGCGGCGGGTCCCGCCAGGAGCGCCGCCCACCGTGAACGTCGACTCATGGGCATAGTTTGCCTGGACAGCCCGCCGGATGCCTCCCCGCCGCCGTGGTACTCGATGAGATCTTCCTTGCCGGAGACCTTTCGGCGACCGACAACTCGCTTACCCGGCCGTTTCGCCGCCTGGATTGACGCCCTCCCATGGCTCGAAAGCCGGGGATTCCAGCACCCGACCTGATGGTCGGGTCTGTCGGTTCGCGGTTCACCCTTCAACGTCTTGGATAAGCCTAGCGGGTTTCACCGAACACCGGACCGGGGGCGGAGGCCCTCGACCGGAGCTCGGCGGGCTGTCCGCCGCTCCCCGGCGGGCCTCCGCACGGACACGAAATGCCCTGACTGTATATCCGTGAGATGGGAGCGCTCCCAACTGCCCCAATGAAGGGGTATATCCCTACTTCATGCCGATAATCCCACCTAAAACGATCAGATGTAACGGTTGAGTTTCGGCATATTGACGTTCCGGTTGCCCGTCGCCCACTCCTCGTGGGAGCGCTCCCAAAACATATTGAGGAACCACCGCACCGCGAGGCCGTGTTTGTCGGGGAGCGGCCCGCGGTGTCACCTCCCAATGATTCGGGCGACCACCTGAGAGGGGTCCGGAAATGTTGAACAACAAGCGGCACGGCACGCTCGCCGCCGTAGCGGTCATGGCGGCCACCGCCCTGGCCATCACCTCGTGCGGTTCCAGCGAGCCCGCCAAGCCCGCGGCGGGCGACGGCGGCGCCACCGCCGCGGCCGAGCCGGTGACCATCACCGTGCACACCTTCGGCGGCGGCGAGAACTTCGGCTACGACAAGGCCGTGGAGACCTGGAACGCGGCACACCCCGACATCCAGGTCAAGTAGAAGATCTACGCCCAGAGCTCGGATCGGGCGCCGCCACCGGCCAGCCGCCACGGCCCGATCGGTGCGGACGCGGCGCCGAGGAAAAGACCGCGCCCGCTGTTCTCTTAGGCGGCATCTCGTGCCAGAATTTCATGGGGTGATGAATTATGGCTCGGAACACATGCGTGATCGCCGGGGGCGGACCCGCCGGGGCGATGCTCGCACTACTGCTGGCCAGAGCCGGCGTCGAGGTGACGCTCCTGGAGAAGCACGGCGACTTCCTGCGCGACTTCAGGGGCGACACCATCCACCCGTCGACCCTCCAGATTCTCGACGAGCTGGGCCTGGCCGAGGAATTCCACCGGCTCCCGCACCGCAAGGCGTACGGAATGGAGATCCAGACCGACGACGCCACGGTGCCGATCGCTGACCTATCAGGACTTAAAGGCAAATATCAGTACATCGCCTTCGTGCCGCAGTGGGAGTTCCTCAACCTGCTGACCAGTGCCGCCGCCAGGTATCCGAACTTCCACCTCCGCATGGAGGCCGAGGTCCGCGGGGTGATCCGCGAGGGCGACGCGGTGCGCGGGGTGCGCTATCGGGACGCCTCGGGTGAGCACGAGTTGCGCGCGACGCTCACCGTCGCCGCCGACGGCCGCCACTCGGACGTGCGCCGGTCCGCCGGACTCGTCCCCTTGGAGCACGGTGCCCCGATGGACGTGGTCTGGTTCCGGCTGCCGCGCGAGCCCACCGACTCCGACTCGACGTTCCTGCGGCTGTCGGCGGGCCACCTGATGGTGTCGATCAACCGCGAGACCTACTGGCAGCTCGCCTACGTGATCCCCAAGGGCGGCTTCGAGGAACTGCGCTCGGCGGGGATAGCGGCGCTGCGCGAGCCGGTCGCCAGGCTCCTGCCCTCCCTGGCGGACCGGGTCGAGCTGCTGTCCGGCTTTGAGGACGTCAGCGTGCTGTCGGTCGCGCTCAACCGGCTGCGCCGCTGGCACCGGCCGGGACTGCTGGTCATCGGTGACGCCGCGCACGCCATGTCCCCTGTCTTCGGCGTCGGCATCAACCTGGCCGTGCAGGACGCGGTCGCCGCCGCGAACCTGCTGGCCGGACCGCTCGCCGCCGGGGCCGAGATTCCCGAATCGCTGCTCGCAGGGGTCCAGCGGCGGCGCACCCCGCCCACCGTGATCACCCAGTTCGCCCAGCGCGTTGTCCAGAACCGGCTGATCCGGCCGGCGCTGACCGAGCGCAGCCGCCCGGTGCGGCTGCCGCGCGACATCTCCCGCCTTCCCCTGATGGGCCCGCTGGCCAGGCGCTTCATCGGCCTGGGCGTCCTGCCCGAACACGTCGCCGATCCCGCGGGATCTCACCAGGCATGAAGGCCTTCTCACCATGTGGACAGTCGGGTCCGTTCGCCCAGCCGGTTGCAATAGCCTGATGCCGTGAGCATCAACCTCGATTCCTGGCGGCGGCTGCCTGCGGCGCAGCAACCCGAGTGGCCCGACCGCGGCGAGCTGGACAAGGTCGTCACCGAGCTGAAAGGGCTTCCGCCCCTCGTCTTCGCGGGCGAGTGCGACAACCTCAAGGCGGATCTGGCGGCGGTGAGCCGGGGCGAGGCCTTCGTCCTGCAGGGCGGAGACTGCGCCGAGACCTTCGCCGGCGCCACCGCCGACGATGTGCGCAACAAGCTCAAGACGCTGCTCCAGATGGCGATCGTGCTCACCTACGCGGCGAAGGTCCCCGTGGTGAAGATCGGCCGCATGGCCGGGCAGTTCGCCAAGCCCCGCTCGAAGAACAGCGAGACCCGTGACGGCATCGAGCTGCCCGCCTACCGGGGCGACATGGTCAACGGCTTTGACTTCACCGCCGAATCCCGCGTCCCCGACCCGTGGCGGCTGCTGCGCGCCTACCACTCCTCGGCTGTGACGCTCAACCTGGTCCGCGCCTTCACCAAGGGCGGCTACGCCGACCTGCGCCAGGTGCACGCCTGGAACCAGGACTTCGTGGGCGAGTCCCCCGCCGGCAAGCGCTACGAGCAGCTCGCCCGCGAGATCGACCAGGCACTGGCCTTCATGCGCGCCTGCGGGGCGGAGCCGGAGGAGTTCCACACCGTCGAGTTCTACTCCTCGCACGAGGCCCTGATCCTCGACTACGACCAGGCGCTCACCCGGATCGACTCGCGGACCGGCCGGCCGTACGACGTCTCGGCGCACATGGTCTGGATCGGCGAGCGCACCCGCCAGCTCGACGGCGCGCACGTCGAGTTCTTCGCCAGCATCCGCAACCCGATCGGCGTCAAGCTCGGCCCGACGACCAGCGCCGAGGACGCCCTCGCGCTGATCGAGAAGCTCAACCCCGACAACGAGGCGGGGCGCCTGACCTTCATCACCCGGATGGGCGCGTCGAAGATCCGTGACCACCTCCCCGAGCTGGTGGAGAAGGTGACCGCGAGCGGCGCCCAGGTGGCGTGGATCTGCGACCCCATGCACGGCAACACCTTCGAGGCGCCCAGCGGCCACAAGACCCGCCATCTGGACGACGTGCTGAATGAGGTGGCGGGCTTCTTCGAGGTGCACCGCGCGCTCGGCACCCACCCGGGCGGCGTGCACATCGAGTTCACCGGCGACGACGTCACCGAGTGCGTGGGCGGCGGTGCCGAGATCGTCGAAGACGACCTGGCCCGGCGCTACGAGACGGCCTGCGACCCGCGCCTCAACCGCAGCCAGTCGCTCGACCTGGCCTTCCGGGTGGCCGAGCTCTACCGCTCGGTCTGATACCCGCCTCCGCCGCGGCCCGAACCCTTCAAAGGGCCCGGGCCGCGAGGAGATCCGGATCCATCCGAACGATCGAGGATCCGCAAAGGCGCTCACAGGCCCGCGAGGTCGTTCCGGGCCCGCGGACACGATCCCCGAGCGTGCGAAAGCCCCGCGCCGCAGCCGGTCGCGAGGCTCTCCCGATCTGTGTCAGCCTTTCTGGACACCGAGCTCGTTGGCGAGCTCGGCTCGGATCGCGTCCATGTCGAGCGCGCGGACCTGGCCGATGAGGTCCTCGAGAGCGGGCTCGGGCAGCGCGCCCGGCTGGGCGAAGACGACGATGCCATCGCGGATGGCCATGATCGTCGGGATCGACGTGATCTCGAATCCCTGCGCGAGGGCCTGCTCGGCCTCAGTGTCGATCTTGCCGAACTTGATGTCCGTGTGCTTCGCGGACGACTTCTCGAAAATCGGCCCGAAGGTGCGGCACGGTCCGCACCAGGCCGCCCAGAAGTCCAGCAGGACGATCCCCTCATCGGCGATGTCGTTGAAGTTCTTCTCGGTTACCTCGATGGTGGCCACCGGTGGCTCCTCCTGTCGTTCACGTCTGTATGGCTGGCATAACCACTTCCCGTCCACGTGCATTCCATCCCGCCGGCCGCCGGCCCCCTCGAACCGGGCGACCTGGGAAGTCGCCGCCCGCGGGGGCCACGAGACCCGGGCTCACCGCGCGTCCCCGGTGTTCACCGGCCCGGCGGAAACGTCGGTCGCCCCGGCTAGGGTTCCCCGCATGATCGCTCCCCCTGCCAAGGACCTGTTCTCCGCCGTTGGACGCCTGGTGGTGCTCGTCGACGACCCCGACGCGGCCCTGGCCTTCTACCGGGACGTCCTCGGTTTCTCCGTGCTCCACGACCAGGTCACGAACGGCTACCGCTACCTGCACATCGGCCTGCCAGGTCAGGAGGCGGTCGGGTTGTGGCTCATGCCCGTCGTCGACGACCAAGATCGCGAGCTGATCGGACGGCAGTCCGGCGGCCGGCCGTTGCTCGTCCTGTACACCGCCGATCTCGATCTGGTCGGCGAGCGCCTTCGCGAGCGTGGCGTGCGCGTGTGGGGCGAGCAGGAGGACGCCGACAGCCGTTCCCTGCACTTCGCCGACCTGTACGGGAACACGGTGGTCGTCGCGGAGCTGCACGGCTCGTCGGCCTAGCGGCCTCTCAGTACCAGGACGGCCGAGTGGCCCGGCACCGATCGGCACCGGGCCACCGTCTGTCAGCTCTTGCCGGCCTGCGGGGCCAGGCCTACAGGGTGAGGCCGACGATCACGGGGTCGTGGTCGGAGGCACGGAAGGCGTCGGGCTGGAAGAAGAACCCGCTGAGCTGGTTCGTCTCCTGGAAGTCGGCGGTCACGACGCCCTCGACGCGGACGACCTGGCCGGCCAGCGGGCCGGCGTCACCGCTCCCCTGTACCTGGGCGATCTGGTGGGTGACCGGAATCTCACACGGCTCCCCCGTCGGGGTGGGCGTCGGCGTGGGTTCCACCGTGGGTTCCACGGTCGGGGTGGGCGTTGGCGTGGGCTCGACGGCGCCGCCGGCGAGCTGGAGGAGGTGGTACTGACCGGGTGCGAGCGTGCCCGCCAGGGGGACGACCGGGTTGGCGCCGAAGTTTCCGGTGCCGGTGGCACTGGCGTACTGGACGGACCAGCCGTCCAGTGCGACGGGCGCGGCGCTGCGGTTGAACAGCTCGACATAGTCGTTGGTGAGTGGCGCGCCGGCGCTACCGCCACCACCGTAGACCTGGCTGATGACAATGGTGCCCGGCTCCGCCAGGGCCGGGCATGAGGCGAGGGTCGCGACGCCGGTGGCGGCGAGACCGACGGTCACGAGGGCGGCGAACGCCCGGGATAAAGCACGCATGACCGGGAGCGTAGAGCGGGATGAATTCCAGAACATCCACCCAAAAGTGGATAGAGGGCGAATTCAAGAATCTTGACACTTCATGTCTATCCAGCCCGGCCAGATATGGCTTTCCTTGACCTAGAGGTCGCTTGCCTCGGCGCCTGCGGGTATCACTGCGGTTATGAGAACTCTGGACGTGGGTTGGGACACCTGCGCCGCATCCCAGGGGTGCGCCGGATCCGCGCGGCAGCCGTACCGGCGCTGCCTGGCCCATCTGGACGCCGCCGAACTCGACGAGGTCGTCCGCGGCCTCTCCCCCGGTTCCACGATCGACCTGCGGGCCACAGTCGTCAGCAGGAACCTGCTGGAGCGGATCCTCTCCGCGACCCGCGGGCGCCTGGGGCGGGCCCGGTTCGACTGGGCGACCTTTCCCGAGAGCGTGCGGTTCTGCGACATCGCATTCGGCGGGGACGTCTCCTTCGACCATGCGCGTTTCCAGCGCCTCGCCTCGTTCTTCAACGCCAGGTTCGCCCGCAACGTCTCCTTCAGGGAGGTCAGGTTCGACAGGGAACTTTCCCTGCACGGGGTCGCCATCACCGGGCACGCGGCCTTCGACCAAGTGTCCATCAACGGCGACGCGCTGTTCGGAGGAGCGCTTTTCGACCGGACCGCGTCCTTCGAGAACGCCGACTTCCGGGGTTTCGTCACCTTCGACGGCACCGGATTCACCGGCGACGCGACCCTGAGAGGCTGCAGGTTCCGCCGTACCGTGTCGTTCCGCAAGACGAGCTTCGGCGGGCTGGCCGGGTTCGACGGGGCGCGATTCTCGGCGGGTGGCTACCTGGGCCCGATCTCGGTCGGCCGCCACCTGACCCTCGCCGGGGCGTGGGCGGGCAAGGGTCTCGACGTGACCACCGGCGGGTGCTCGGTGGACCTGCGGCGCCTGGAAGTGGACGGGCGGCTGACCGTCCGGCTCGACAACGCGCGGGCCGACCTGGAGGGAGCGACCCTGCGCGGCCCGGCCACGGTGCGGGGCCGGGCCGGCGCCCGGGTGACCTCGCTGCACGAGGTGGACGCCGGGGAACTGGAACTCTCCGACCTGGACCTCAGCGCCTGCCTCTTCACCGGAATCCGCCATCCCGAGGGGCTCCGGCTGAGCGGCTGCGCACTCGCCGTCGCCTCGCGCAGTCCATGGCCGAGGCTGCGCTGGTGGCCTCTGCGGCGCGTGCCCAACCACGGCTGAGACCCGCCCGTGAGACCGCGCGTGCCCGCGGAAGACCGTACGCTCCCACGGGATCCGAGCGTGTTCCGCGGGTGGCCGGCTGTCGACTCGGGGTCTTCTCAGGGTGGTCCCCGATGCGACGGTCCCGGATGGGCGACCAGGATGGGATATCCATACCCTGGGCGGGGATCAGGCCGCTGGAGAACATCTGGAGAGCGCATGGCAGGCACCGGGGTCATCGACGACTACGTGACCGGGCTCAGCCGCGCTCTCAGAGGTCCCAGGGGTCCGAGACTTGACATGATCACCGAGGCCCGCGACAGCCTGCTCGACACCGCCGAGGCGCTGGAGAGCGGCGGCCTGGGGCGCGAGGAGGCCGAGCGTGCCGCGGTCGAGGAGTTCGGGGCGATCGGTGAGATCGCGCCGGACTACCAGGAGGAGCTGTCCATCGCGGCGGGCCGCAGGCTGGCCGTCGTGCTGTTCCTCACCGTGCCGCTCACCACGGTCATGTGGAGCGCGATCTGGAAGATCTTCCCCACCACCCCGATGGGGTACGAGACCAGTCCCGACTGGTTTGTCCCGGTCGCCCGTGGCCTGGACATCCTCCAGATGCTCATTGGCGTGCTCGGCGGGATCGCGCTGTTCGCGCTGGGCCGGGGGCTGCGCAGGATCAGGCGCCCCCGGCTCATCACCCGGTTCCTGGGCATGTTCGTCTGGGCGATGCTGCCGGTCATGCTCGTGCTCTCGGGGGCACTGATGCTCGGCTCCCGCGCGGCGATCGGCTTGAGCGACTACCCGCCGGGAGTCGGTGCGGCGCTGGTGAGCTACGCGTTCTGGGGCCTGCAGCTTTATGGCGCCTTCCGATGCCTGAGCCTCACCCGCCGCGGCCCCGTCCCCGCCTGCACATAAACCCCGGCTTTCACATGACCCCCGACTGCACATAAACCCGACTGCACATAGACCCGGACTTGCGCATAAGCCCCGACTGCACATAAACCCGGACTTGCGCATAAGCCCCGACTGCACATGACCCCCGACTGCGCATAAGCCCCGACTGTGCACAGGCCCCGCCTCCGCCGGACATGCCGGACGTCAGCGGGTGGTCCGCGGCTCCAGGACGCCGCCGATGACTCCGGCGAACTTCTGCCAGGCGGAGCGCTCGCCGGCGAGGGTCGTGCGACCGGAGGAGGTCAATCGGTAGGTGCGCCGCCTGCGGCCGCCCACCGTGGCCCACTCGCCGGTCAGGTATCCCGCCTGCTCCAGCCGGCGCAGCGCCGGGTAGACCGTGCCCGTCGGCACGTTCAGCGCGCCGCCGCTGCGCGCCTGGAGCGCCTCGATGATCGCGTAGCCGTGCAGGGGTTCGTGCTCCAGCACGGAGAGCAGCAGGGCGTCCATGTGGCCGCGGAGCGCGTCGGTGTTCACGCGATCGCCTCCGCGGGCCGGACGGATCCCGCATCGCCGCATCGGGCGGCCCGTTCGCTTCGCTCACTCACGTCGTCAGCCTACCTCTCGTATAGGCATTCTACCTGTAGGCGTTCTACATGTAGAGTGCCTACAGGTAGGCAGCCATAATATTGGAGGTGAGAGTGTGGACGTGCTCGACCTGGCCCGGACGCAGTTCGCCGTAACGGGGAGTCTTCACTTCCTGTTCGTCGCGCTGACCCTGGGCCTGGCCCCCCTGATCGCGATCATGCACACCCGCTACGCCATCACCGGCAAGCCGATCCACGAGCGGGCGACCCGCTTCTGGGGCCAGATCTATGTGATCAACTACGCGCTCGGCATCCTCACCGGGCTGGTGATGGAGTTCCAGTTCGGCCTGAACTGGAGTGGCCTGTCCCACTACGCCGGGGACATCTTCGGGGCGCCGCTCGCGATCGAGACACTCGGCGCGTTCTTCCTGGAATCCACCTTCCTGGGCCTGTGGATCTTCGGCTGGCATCGGCTGCCCAGATGGCTGCACCTGATGTGCATCTGGATGGTGACGCTGACCGCCTACGCCTCCGCCTTCTGGATCATGGTGGCCAACTCGTTCCTGCAGCACCCCGCCGGAGCCGTGGAGCGGGGCGGCCGCCTGGTCCTGACCGACTTCGGCGCGCTGCTCACCAACCCGACGCTGACCATGGCGCTGCCGCACGTGCTCGGCGCCGGCCTGTGGGCCGGCGGTTTCGTGGTGATGGGGGCCAGCGCTTACCAGCTGTTCAGGCACACCTCCGAGCGGGAGTTCTTCACGAGCTCGCTCCGTACGGGGGTGATCACCTCTTTCGTCGGCTCGCTGATCACGGTCGGCTTCGGCTACGCCCAGTTCGGCGCGATCTCCGGGGTCCAGCCGGACAAGTTCGGGGGCGGGGGACTTTCGGGGCTGGGGCTCGGCTTCATGATCATGATCGGCCAGCTGCTGCAGTTCGTCATCATGTTCGCGCTGACGCCGACCGTGTACTGGCTGCCGCGCTGGCGCTGGGCGCACCCCGTCCTGATGGCGATCACCCCGTTGCCTTTCCTGGCGGCGATCCTCGGCTGGCTGGCCAGGGAGTCAGGGCGGCAACCCTGGCTGATCAACGGCAGGCTGACCGTCGCCGACGCCATGTCCCCCGGACTCACCCCGGGGATGGTCACCGTCTCGTTCATCGCCTTCGGCGGCGTGCTCGGCCTGCTCGCGCTCGTCGACTACCTGCTGATCGCCCGTACCGTACGGCACGGACCCGCCGTCGCCACCCTCGGCGCGGACGCCCCCGCCGACCCCAACGAGCGCGCGCACGCGCTCAGCTACTAGGGAGCTGATCGTGGACATCCTCTGGCTGGGCGTTTTCGCACTCCTGCTGGTCGGCTATTTCGCCCTGGAGGGCTTCGACATCGGAGTGGGCATGCTGCTGCCCGTGCTCGGCAGGACGCAACGGGACCGGGACGAGATCGTCGCCGCCATGGCGCCGTTCGTCCTGGCGGGCGAGGTGTGGCTGGTGGCCGTGGCGGGCGTGCTGTTCGGCGCCTTCCCCTCGATCGAGGGGAAGGTGTTGTTCGGCCTCTACCCGCTGGTGGTACTGCTGCTGGTGTCGTGGATCCTGCGCGACGCCGGGCTCTGGTTCCGCCGCCGTGCCGACGGGAGCGCATGGCGTGCGACCTGGGACTGGGCGATCTGCGCCGGCTCCTACGGCCTGGCACTGAGCTGGGGCATGGCACTGGTCGCGGTGGCCGGCGGCCTGTCGGGGCCGGTGATCGGTCTGCTCGGTCTGGCGGGCGCTCTGGCGATGGCCGTGCTGTTCGCCCTCCACGGCTGGACGTTCCTCTCCTGGCGGCTGCCCGAGCGGATGACCGGGGCGCGCCGCACCGGATGGGCGCTCCTGGGCTCGGCGTGCGCCGCGGCCGCGCCCGTCACGGTGCTGCTCGTCGTGCTCGCCCCCTGGCTTCTGCACCATATGGCGCCCGCTGGGACGCTAAATGTGCTGAGTCTCATGATTCTGCCGTTCGCACCCTTCATGGTGGGTGCGCAAGTATGGGTATGGCGGACGTTCGGTCCCTGGCGTGCCGCCGACCGGGTTCCATCGTTCTTCTGAGGTCTCTAAGGTTGGCATGCACAAGGATCTTGTACGGCTGGCGCTGGGCGAGCGGGCGGTCCGCCGCCATCTGGCCGTGTGCCTGGCCTCCGCCGTCCTGACCGGACTGCTCGTCCTCGGTCAGGCGGAGCTGCTCGCCGGGGTGCTGTCCGGGCGGTTCGCGACCTCCGCCCTGATCCTGCTGGCTCTGCTCGTCGGCGTCCGGGCGCTGTTCGCCCTGGTACAGGGGGTCGCCGCCGGGTGCATGAGCACCGGAGTGAAGTCCGCCCTGCGACACCGCCTGCTGGCGCGGCTGCAGGAGCTCGGCCCCACCAGGCCGGCCTCGGTGCGCTCGGGAGAGCTGGTGACCCTGACCGGCCGCGGTCTGGACGCCCTCGACCCCTACCTGTCGGGCTACCTGCCCGCGGTGGCGGTCGCGGGCGTCGTGCCGATCGCGGTGCTCGTCCGGCTTTTCACCGCCGACCTGGCCAGCGCGGTGATCGTGCTGGTCACGCTGCCGCTCATCCCGATCTTCGGGGCACTGGTCGGCATGCACACCAAGGCCGTCACCGAACGTCAGTGGAGGGCCCTGTCCCGCCTCGGCGGCCACTTCCTGGACGTGGTCCGGGGCCTTCCCACGCTGCGCGCCTTCGGCCGGGCCCGCTACCAGGCCGAGGTGATCGCGTCCGTGGCCGACGCCCACCGGGCCACGACGATGCGCACGCTGCGGGTGGCGTTCCTGTCCTCACTGGTGCTGGAGCTGGCCGCGTCGCTCTCACTGGCCCTGGTCGCCGTTCCGGTGGGCCTGCGGCTGCTGTCGGGCTCACTGGACCTGTCGACCGCGCTGCTGGTCCTGCTCCTGGCACCGGAGGCGTACCTGCCGCTGCGCAACATGGGCAGCAGGTTCCACGCGGCGATGGAGGGCGTCGCCGCCGCCGACGAGGCGTTCGCCGTGCTCGACGGCCACGCGCAGGCTCCGTCCCCGCGTGGCGCACCCGCCGTCGGGCACGCGGGCTCTGGAGCGACGACGGCACCGGAGATCCGGCTGGAGCATGTCACGGTGCGCTACCCGGACCGGGAGGAGGCCGCGCTGGAGGACGTGTCGCTGGTGATCGCCCCCGGTGAGCGGGTGGCGCTGGTCGGCGAGAGCGGCGCGGGAAAGAGCACCCTGCTCCACCTGCTGCTCGGCTTCGTCACCCCCACCGAGGGCAGGGTGCTCGTCGACGGTGCCGAGATCGGCGACCACGACTCCTGGCGCGCGCGCCTGGCGTTCGTCCCCCAGCGCCCGCACCTCTTCGCCACCTCGGTGGCCGACAACATCAGGCTCGGCGCCCCCGGCGCGACGATCGACGAGGTCAGGGCCGCGGCGCGGGCCGCGCAGGCCGAGGAGTTCATCTCGGCGCTGCCGGAGGGCTACGACACCGTGCTGGGCGAGCGCGGGACGAACCTGTCGGCCGGGCAGCGGCAGCGGGTCGCGCTCGCCCGCGCGTTCTGCCGTCCGGGAGCCGGCCTGCTCCTGCTGGACGAGCCGACCGCACGGCTCGACGGCCGTAGCGAGAGCGCGGTCGTGAGCGCGACCCGCGACCTCGCCGAGGGCCGAACCGCTGTGATCGTCGCCCACCGGCCCGCGATGATCGAACTGGCCGACCGAGTGATCCGGGTCACCGACGGCCGCGTGGTGGCCGGGACGCGAGAGGAGATCCCCTCCCCATGATCCACTCCAACGGGATCCTGTCCGGCACCGGCAGGCGGACGGCCCTCGCCGCGGCGGCCGGAGCGGCGGCCGAGCTGGCCGGACTCGGGCTGATCGGATCCGCCGCGTGGCTCATCACCAGGGCCGCCGAGCAGCCTCCGCTGGCGGCGCTGAGCGTGGCGATCGTCGGGGTCAGGGCATTCGCGACGACCAAGGGGGTCTTCCGCTACGGGGAGCGCCTGGCCGGACACGACGTGGCGCTGCGAGCCCAGGCGACGACCAGGGAGCGGCTCTACCAGGCGCTCATCCCCGCGGGACCGCTGAACCAGCGGGGGGCCGACCTGCTCAGCCGCATGGTCGACGACACCGACGCGGTGCAGGACCTGCTCGTACGCTGCCTGCTTCCGGCCGTCGCGGCGCTGGTCACCGGCATGACCGCGGTGGTGATCGGGCTGTTCCTGCTCCCGGCCGCGGCGCTGGTGCTGGTGGCCGGGCTGCTGGTGGCCGGGGTACTGATCCCGGCGGGCACGGCCGCCGCCGCGCGGCGCTGGTCGGCGCGGATCGCCCCCGCACGGGCCGACCTGGCGGCCCGGGTCGCCGACCTGGTGCACGGCGCGGCCGACCTGGCCGCCTACGGGGCGAACGAGCGGGCCCTGGCCGCCGCCGCCGAGACCGACAGCCGGCTGGCTGCGCTGGAGCGCCGCCAGGCACGGGCGAACGCGGCGGCCTCCGCCTTGGGCATGCTCACCCAGGGCCTGACCGTGGCGGCGATCGTCCTCGTGGCGCAGAACTCCGGCGCGGGCTCCGTGGCCGCCGCGGTGCTCGCGCTGACCTCGCTGGTCGCCTTCGAACCGGTGCTGCCGATGGCCTCGGCCGCCGAGCGGCTGACCGGGGTGCTCGCCGCCCTGCGCCGCCTGCGGGAGGTCGGCGCGACCGCTCCGGCGGTGCCGGAGCCGGCCACCGCGGTCGAGGTACCCGCCGGGCCGCCGACCATTGAGATCAAGGAGCTGGTGGTCCGGCACGGCGCCGACCGCGCCCCCGCGCTGGACGGCGTCAGCCTGACCCTCACTCCCGGCAGGCGTGTCGCCCTGGTCGGCCCGAGCGGCGCCGGCAAGAGCACCTTGCTGTCCGCCCTGATGCGCCTGGTCGAGCCCGAGTCGGGGACGATCAGGGTCAGCGGGGTGGACGTCAGGGAGCTGGCGTCCGACGACGTCCGGCGGGTGATGACCGGGCTGACCCAGGATCCGTACGTGTTCCAGGCGTCGGTGCGGGACAACCTGCGGCTGGCGGGCCCCGAGGCCGGTGACGAGGAGCTCGCCGGGGCCCTGCGGAGGGCGCGCCTGGAGGGATGGGTGGAGCGGACCGGCTGGGACGCCGTGCTCGGAGAGGACGGCCGGACGGTGTCCGGGGGGCAGCTGCAGCGGCTGGCGCTCGCGCGGGCGCTGCTGCACGACCCGCCGGTGCTGCTGCTGGACGAGCCCGCCGAGGCTCTGGACGAGACGACGGCGGACGCGCTCATGACCGACCTGCTGGACGCCACCCACGGCCACACGACGCTGCTCGTCACCCATCGCCTGCGCGGGCTGGAGCGGGTGGACGAGATCGTCGTGCTGGAGAACGGCTCGGTGGTCCAGCGGGGCACCCACGAGCAGCTGGTGGACCTGCCTGGGTATTACCGGGACCTGTGGCGTTCCGAGGCACTGACCACCGGGCACTGAGCACTCCCGCTTAAGTTGGCACGGCAGCTCAAGGGGCCTCATGGGCACCTTCCCATGCCAGTTGCCTAGGGCGCTCCCCTGCCGGATGCGTCGGCTCGCTGTCTAGGTCCAGCTCTTCGGAACGGTCGGCACCATGCGGGTCCCACATCTCCCTCAACCCCCATAGCTGCCGACACCGGGACTGCGACCGGGTTCTGTCAAGGGCGGCTTTGCGTGTACATGTTCCCGGTGACCTTCCGTACAGACTGGTTGTCCTACGATCACAGCCGTGCTTGACGGGTTCCGGGAGCCCCGGACAATTGGGCGACGGGGGCGCCCACCCGCACGCGCCACGCGAATCGGCGCGCGGAGCGGGCCGTGTAGACCAAACAGGCTGACTATCCGCGACAGACTTGGCCGTCAGCGCTGAGCCCCTTCAGGCCAGATGACATGAATCTTCAGCCCTCGCTCTCTGGCTTCAGCTACGACATCTGCCGTTCCGCCGTATCCCCTGGCAGGCTTGCCGTCCCAGACAGCAAGTAGCTCGTCAGCGTGATCAAGCATGAAACGGCTGGCCACCATGTGTGACTCAGATGTGGACTCGATGAAATCCATGGCGTGAACCTGCTCGGCTCTGACGAGTAACGCGTCGTACTCCTGGTGCGCCTCGACGGGTAGCCCTTCCCGGTACTGTCTGGCGGGGGTCACGACCTCCAGCACTCCACCTAGGTCGATGACGGCTCGGGCGAAAATCTGATCAGCTCCGTCCGCGAGACATGACAGGCCCGTGAACGTAGGGGCATGTTCGGCAAGCAGTGAGCGAATAGCGTCGTCGATCAGGGTAGTGATCGCGGGGGAAAGGCCCCGGTGTCCGGAGACGGCGATACGGATCATGGCCTTCTTTCTAAAGGAGAGTCGCGCGAAGACGCTCGTCGAACGCGCGGGCGCTGCCTGTCATTGGACCGCCATAGGTTCGGCGGAACCGTCTAGCACGTTGGATGATCCGCTCTGAGCCGTAGGTGATCCCTACCGTCAGGGCGTTTGATACCAGGTGAAAAGCCTCGTCATAGTCCCCGGACATGGCCTTGGCAGTGGCGATCTCAGTCATGAGCACTCCACGTTGCTTGATGGCTGGTTGGACCGATGACAACGACTCAGCGAACGCGGCCACGGCTTCGTCTGCGCGGCCGAGTCGTACCATGACCAGTGCGCGATAGCCCGCGAGTTTCGCATCATCGAACGGAAAGACCCAAGGCCACGGCGGTGCTGCTGCCCGTTCGCTGGCAATCACTGCGGATTCAGCCTCTCGTAACGCGGCTACAGCGGCGGGGGCGTCATGGGCGGTCGCGTGGCCGAGTGCCTCAATGCTGTACAGCCATGCTCGTGCGGTTGCCGGTGGCTGTTCACCTAGTTCCCTTCGCGCTTGGGCGAGTAGGTCCAGCGCCAACATGGGGTCATCGGCGTCGATCTCGAAGGCGGCCAGACTGCCGATCATGTAAGCCGCCAACAGGGAGTGTTCGGCCTGACGGGCGCTGTCGATCGCCAAGCGGTAGTAGGTGCGCGAGGTGCCGATGTCGTGCATGTCGGCATGAAGCCATGCGGCGAAACCAGCGGCTTCGCTCATCACTGCACGGATGTCACTGGCGTAGTCGGACTGGGCGGCGCGTCCGAGGACACGGTTCGCCAGATTCACATGGGCTACGGCTCCTCGGGCTAGCTCATTAGCGGGCGTCGTTGCCTCTAGGCGTCGTTGAGCGCCGGTGATGCTGGTCAAAGTGGGTGCGGTGGTTTCGTCCACCTCCGCACGTTTAGGCAGGGGTAGGGCTGCGAGAGCCGTGAAAGCCACCGCCTTGCCGAAGTCTCTGCGTTTCGTTGGATCGTCATCCCCTCGGGCACCGAATCGGAGCAAATGAAGTGGAAGTCCGATTCGGACTGATATTTCCCGGACCTGGTCCACCGTGAGCGGCTGACGATTCCGCAGCACTTTAGAAACCCAGCTCTGGGAGTAGCCGATCGCCTCGGCTAGTTGGCCCTGCGTCCATCCGTTGGCCCGCTGCACCTCAGCGAGGACGGCGGGGATGTCGCACTCCGCGAGAGCGGCTGCTACGGCGGGCGTGGACCAGAACTGAAGCGAGGGACGACCTTGGTCCTGTCTCATAACTTTAGGTTAGGCGCGGAAGTGCTACCGCACAGATATTCGTGAGAAGAATAATCCTAGTGCTGCCAGTGCTACGGCATTAACTAGGGCCAATGCCCGCAGCGATGATCGCCCTATGAGTGCTTCTCCGCTCCGTACAGCAGGGGCTACGGCTTGCGCTCAAGAGTCGCGACGCCCCTCCTGCCTGCACTAGAGGCGTGGCGTAGCTCTCGCTCTCATCCAAGCTCATAAAAGAGCGGACCCGCCTCAGTGATTGCGCACTGGACGGGTCCTTGACCGCACAGGGAGGTGCGATCCATGGATCATCCTAGAGCCAGGCGCTCTAGTGAAGCGACGGCAGAGAAGCGGGACAAAGTATCCGCTGTCGTACAGCGATCAGTCGTGAAAGATCCGCAGGAGGACCGGTTCATCCATCTTGTCCGGCTGGCCTGGGATCTCCGTTATCTGGGTGTGGCGACGACGGTGGAACTCCCGCTGACCGGCGAACCGCGTGTGGTGATGCCGCGCGCGGTGGGGGATCTGCGAGTGACTGCCCTGTTCCAGCACGGAGGGTGGATCTTCACCTGGGGGCGGGGGCGTACTCAGCGGGTCGACGCGTTCAGCGAGGACGCGGTGCGGCGCATTCTCAAGGCGGCGGCGCGGTGAGCCGGGAAGACGTCTACGGCGCGGTGGAGACGATGTTCCGGCGCTGGGATGGGCTGTGCATCGTCGGTATGCGCAACTTCGGTGGTGAGGTGCGGTCGGCGGGGCAGGCTCGTGGCTGGGTGGTGGAGCTGCTGAGTGCGCAGTGCTTCTCGGGTGAGGTCCTGGAGACGGCGCGGTTGCTGGTCAGTGAGGTCGTGACGAACAGCATCCTGCACAGTGATTCGGGCATTGACCCCGAGGGGCTGGTCACGGTCGCCGTGGGGCTGGGTAGGGACGTGATCCACATCGAGGTGATCGATCAGGGGTCGTCGGTCAACGTGCCCGCGATGCGGTCGGCGGGTGAGGACAGTCTCGGCGGGCGGGGTCTGGACTGGGTCCATCGCCTGTCGAGCGGTTGGGGTTCTGACCATGATCCGGAGATAGGTCGCGCGGTCTGGTTCCGGCTGGCCTGCTGATGCTTTGAGCTGGTGCGGCGGTGCGCCATCCCCGCGCTAATGGCCGTCGCACCTGGCCGGGGGGCTGCGCGAGTCAAGAGGGCGCTTGTTGAGATCCCCGGCCCAACGCTGAGTACGTCACTTTCGACTTACGAGTTGAAGCGGTAATGTCGGAATAATTGATGGAGTGCGGGATTATAGGTGTCAATTTTAATCCTCGATGACGACGGCGTGAGACGTCAGATAATTGAAGGGATCGCGTCCGGTCTTACCATGGCCGAAGTGTCGGTGAAGGTAGGTGTGGATACGACCACGATTCACAGTTACCGTTGCGCGGATCAGGAGTTTGATCGGGTCGTTGTTGATGCGTCGTTCGCTGTCGGGGGGAACTGTTTCCCGGTGTACCGGGAGACGCCTCCGTATAAGAATCGTTTGTTGCAGGCGCGGATCGTTGACGACGTCTTGAAGGGGGGTGGTTGTCTGGAGAGTGACTTGGTGCGGGTGGCGGAAAAGCATGGGTACCGACTCCGGCAGGTGCTGATGTGGCGGGCCTACGATGATCAGTGGGCCGCTGCCTTCGAAGGGGCGCTCATCGCTGTGCGTGACCCCGGTGTGGAGCACGGATCGTGGCGCGTAGCGAAGAAGCTTAAGTGCAGGTGTGTTGATTGCCGGTCGCTGACGTATCCATGGGCGGTGAGACCGGATTACCTGTTACGGGGGAAGCCGTACCGGGACTACGGAGCGGAGCGGCCGGCGCCAATGCGAAGCACCCCGTAGGGGCCGCGTAGCGGTTGGGGCCGGTGGTCGGAGCGGCCTGTCGGCGGGTGAACATGACGGGCTCTGGTGATCGGTACGTCTTATGGGTGACGTACTGACCGTGCGTACGTCATTTCGTCGTCTGGGGCCTGGGGCGGCTGCGCGTGGGTGGTCGGCGGGTGCGGTTGGCTGCGGCGGCGGGCTGTGCGGTGGGCGGCGGGGTCTGCGCGTCCCTGTCGGGCGGGCGCGGGGCGGGACCGGCCTCCAGGCCGCATGCCCGGCCTCGATGTCTGTCCGGCGGGGGCGGGCATGCCGCGCCGGGCGGCGGCGCGGAGCGCTGCCGCCTGCTTGACCTATACAAGATTAATTCGGCAATTCGTACGCTACGGGTGTGCGCGGGGGAGATCGCCGGTTCTTTCGGCAACCGATGGCGGCGGTAGCGGGGGCGGCTGGTTCTTTCGGCAACTCGTCGGTGGCGGGGGTGTCGTGAGGGTCGCTGATTAATTCGGCAACTGTTCCGGCGGCTCGGGGAGCGGCGGCGCGGAGCGCTGGCGCCTTGAAACCAGTAAAGAAGGTTTGAGCCCACTTGCCGTCAGCGTCGCGGGTTGTCCTGGAAGGTCGGTGCCAAAGGCTCCATATCTGGACGGTCGGCGTCGTCAGGGTGGGGGCGAGCTGAGCCACGACGGACTCGAGGGAGGGTGGGTGGGTTGCGGCGGGCCGGTGCAGGGACGTTCAAGATCATCAGTGCCTGGGCTGGGGGCCTGTGCCCGGTACCAGGGGTAGGGCTGGCTGGGAAACCGGGAAAAGCGTCCCAAACCGATAGTCGGGAAGTCCACCCTGATCAACCTCCTTGTGGTCTGCGCAGGCCCAGTGTGGGCCGGGTCGAACTGCTGGGCGGCTCCCCCACCGACTCCGGGCGGCGGCGCCGCATCGGCGTCACCCCGCAGGAGACCGGACTGCCGGCGACACTGCGGGTCGGCGAGGTGTTGGACTTCGTCGCCGCCCACTACCCGCGCGGCGTCGACCGGGGGGGCGCTGCTGGAACGGTTCGCCCTGCCCGGCTCTTCCGGCGCGTCCAGCCTTCTTGGGAGGATCACCCATGTCGCTTCTTCTCACCTACACCCGGTACCAGCTCTTGGAGACCGTCCGGGTGCCGATCGCCCTGATCGGGAACGGCTTCTTCCCCGCCGCCTCGATGTTCTTCTTCGTAGTGCCGTTCGCCGGGGACCACCCCGTCGGAGCCACCCTGGCCACCGCGTCGATACTGATCTACTCGGCTATGTCCAGCTCCCTGTTCACCCACGGCCTGGGCATCGCCGAGGACCGCGCCCAGCCCTGGGACTCCTACACCCGCACCCTTCCCGCGGGTCCCTGGCCGAGGTTCGGTGCCCGGATCCTCAACGCGCTGGCCATGACAACGATCGGGATCGTACCGGTGCTGCTGGTGGCCGCCCTGCTCACCGAGGCCGTCGTGACGCCGGCGCGGCTGCTGCTCGGCCTCGGCGCCCTGGTGGTCGCCTCGGTCCCGTTCCAGCTCCTGGGCCTGTTCATCGGCTGCGCACTGCCCTCCAAGGCCGCGATGGCGGTGGTGCAGCTGACACTGTTCCCGATGGCGGTGGGCGGAGGGCTGTTCATGAACCCGACGGACGCACCGGCGTTCATCGAGCTGGTCGCGCCCTTCCTGCCCAGCCGGGGCGCGGTCGAGCTGGTCTGGGCCGCGATCGGCCACGGCACCCCCGGGACACTGTCGATGGTCATGTTCGGCCTCTGGACCCTGGCGGCCGGAGCCCTGGCCGTCTGGGCCTACCGGCGTGACGAGGGCCGCCGCTTCTCCTGAGTCCCGAAAACAGGTGGTGCCGCCGGATCACAAGGGCTCCGGCGGCACGACCTGCGGGTGGAACTACTCGCCGGTCTTCTCCGCGAGGGTCACGGTGACGGTCTGGGGCTGCCCGTCCCTGACGTAGGCGACGGTCACCTGCTGGCCGGGCTTGAAGCCGCGGACGGCTCCGACCACGGTGGCCGCCTCGTCCACGGCCGTGTTATTGATCTTGGTGATCAGGTCGCCCTGCCTGAGGCCCGCCTTGGCCGCCGGGCTGCCCTCGGTGACCTGGCCGACCAGCGCGCCATCCGCATCCCCGGTGGCATCGGTCACGCTCACACCCAGGAAGGCGTGGGAGACCTTGCCGCTCTTGATGAGCTGCTCGGCGACATGCTTGGCGGTGCTGATGGGGATGGCGAAGCCGACACCGATGCTGCCCTCCCCGCCGTTGGTGGCGATGGCGGTGTTGATACCCACCACCTGCCCGGCGGCGTTGACCAGCGCGCCGCCCGAGTTGCCGGGGTTGATGGCCGCGTCGGTCTGGATGGCGCCACCGATGGTGGTGGGGCTCTGGCCGCCCTCCGCCTGGTTGCCCCAGCCGGGCGGGAGCTGCCGCTGGCCCTGGTCTCCACCGACGGTGAGCGTACGGTTCAACGCGCTGACGATCCCGGCGGTGACCGACCCTGACAGGCCTAGCGGGCTGCCGATGGCGAGCACGGAGTCGCCCACCTTGAGCCGGTCGCTGTCGCCGATCGCGGCCTTGGTGAGGCCGGAGACGTCCTCCGCCTTGATGACCGCGAGGTCGGTGGCCGGGTCGGTGCCGATGATTTTCGCGGTGGCGGTCTTGCCGTCGCTGAACTTGACGGTCACCCGGCTGTCCGGGCCTCCCTGCCCGCCGGCCGTCACCACGTGGTTGTTGGTCAGGATCAGGCCGTCGGCCGACAGCACCACTCCGGACCCCTCGCCCCCGCCCGCGGCGGTCCTGACCTCGATGGACACCACTGAGGGCTGGACCGCTTGGGCGATGTCCGCGACCGTTGTCACGTTGCCGACCGGGCTGACGATCGGGCTGGACGACGACACCACGGTGGCGGTGCCGTTGAGGCTCGTCGCGGCGAAGGCTCCCGCGACCCCGCCGCCGACGGCCATGGCCGCCAGCGCGAGACCGGCGCCGATCTTCTGCCCGGCGGTGAGCCTGCCGCGCTGAGCGGGGACCACCGCCGGTCCTCCGGCCTTCTCCGGGGCCTCGGCGGCGAGCTGCTCCGGCACCGGGTGGATCAGCGTCGGCTGCGGTCCGGTGTCCTCACCGGCACGATAGGCGCCGGCGCTCGGCGGCACCTTGCCGAACTGGGTCCAGCCGTCGTTCCCCGGGGTCGCCTCGGCCGGTGTGTCCTGCTGCTCGTTCCTGTTCGGGTCCATGTCTTCCCCAAGTCCCACGTCCCCCCGATTCGACGGGGCGGAGGCCGGTGCTCACCGGTTGGTAGAAACGATGCCCGATGGCGTGTAAGCGCAGGTTAAGGGGCTGATCGCGGTGATCCGCATCTCCTGACAACGGCTTTATCAGCCGTGCTCAGACCCCGGAGGGCAGCTCAAAAATCTTCCTCGGCCCCTCTAAGGACCCGCTCGGCGACGGCGAGTTCCTCCCGCTCGGCCTGCACCTCCGCCAACTGCTTGGCCGGCTGCTCTTCGAGCCCGTCCAGTTCCGCGCGGCGCACGGAAGAGGTGCCCGTGGCGGAGCGGCCGCCGCCGATGGCGGCCTACCGGAGAAGTACGGCAGTATGCCGACGGTCTCCGCGGTCTTCACGGCGCTGCCCGACCCCGCGGACCATCCCGTGTTCCGCCTCCGGGCGCACGGCTGACCGACCCCGGGCGGGGGTAGTAGGGCGCGGCGCCCTCACGCTCCGGTGACCGCGGTCGGCTGCGGGAACGTGACGCCGGTCAGCTCCTCGGAGACCGTCCACAGGCGCCGGGCCGTCGCCGGGTCGCTGGCCGCCGGGGAGCGGCCGACCAGGGTCGGGGCGCCGCGCACCTCGCCGAAGCCGTCCGGGCCGACGCAGCTCGCGCCGGGGAGGTCCTGGACGGCGGCGTACAGGGTCGGCAGTGCGCCGGCCTTGTTGTCCTGGGCCACGGCCCGCATGACGACGCGGCCCAGCGCGCTGCCGTCGTGGCGCTGCAGGTTCGTGGCGGCCCGGCCGGGGTGCGCGGCCAGGGCACACACGGGCGAGTGCGATGCGGCGAGGCGGCGCTGGAGTTCCAGCGTGAACAGCAGGTTGGCCAGCTTGGACTGGCTGTATGCCTTCCTCGGGGCGTACTCGCCGGTGAGGTTGAGGTTGTCGAAGTGGATGTGCGGGGTGCCCGGCTTCTTGTGCGCCTCGGACGACACGGTCACCACACGGTCGGTGATGTGCGGCAGCAGCAGGTTGGTCAGGGCGAAGTGGCCCAGATGATTGGTCCCGAACTGCGTCTCGAAGCCGTCCTTGGTGCTGGACTCCGGGGTGTTCATGACGCCGGCGTTGTTGACGAGCAGGTCCAGATCGCCCCGCCAGGCGGCGGCGAACTCACGCACGGAGGCGAGGTCGGCCAGGTCGAGCCGGCGTACCTCCACGCTGCCGTGCACGCCCGCGGCGGCGGCCTCGCCACGCTTGGGGTCCCGTACCGCGAGCACCACATGGGCACCCACGGCGGCCAGCGCCTCGACGGTGGCGATGCCGATACCGCTGTTGGCGCCGGTAACGACGGCAGTGCGACCGTTCCAGTCAGGTATGTCGGTGATGTTCCACTTGCCGGGTGCGGTGCTGGGTGCAGTAGTTCGGCGTCCCGGTCTTCGCGACGCTTCACGGTTACGCCAACCTGGCCGCGACCGGCATGCTCGCTCCGGAGATCGTGGAACACGGGCTGGACGAGGTGATCGCGTTCATCCTGCGGGGCTGCGCGCCGGACGGGCGGGCCTGACCGGGCGTCCGGATTTCCCCGTTCAGTCCCGGCCTCAGCGTTGATTCGCCATGTCCGGTTCCGGCATGTTGATCAGATGTTGTAGACGGCGAATGCGGCATTGCGGTCGATGGGGTCGCGGCGAGCGTGGGCGATGTTGGCTCGATCAGCCAGACACATAGTGCTGATGCCACGAGGAGGTCCACCTCATGGCTGTAGACCAGGACCTCCTCGACCAGATCGCCAGCACCGTCGCCGACCTCTACCGCGAGGTCTAGGCCTCCCTGGTCAAGACGATCGCCGACGAACTCAAGCGGGACCTCCCGGCGCCGACGGCCGAGGTGAGGCTGGACTCGATCCGCAGGTTGCGCGCGGCCACCGAGGCCGTCCAGCAGCGCCTGGTCAAGACCAAGTCCGCAGCGGTGCGGGAGGCGATCAGGAGCCGGCGGGCCAGTATTCGTCGCGCAGGAGGCGTTTGTAGAGCTTCCCGGTGGGGTGCCTGGGCAGTTCCTCGCGAAAGTCGACGGACTTGGGACACTTGTAGGACGCCAGCTGGGAGCGGCAGTACTCGATCAGCTCGGCTTCCAGCTCCGGACCCGCCAGGTCCATGGAGGCCGGCTGGACGACCGCCTTGACCTGCTCGCCCATCTCCTCGTCGGGAACGCCGAGGACCGCCACGTCCGCCACCTTGGGATGGACGGACAGGACGTTCTCGGCCTCCTGCGGATAGACGTTGACACCGCCAGAAATGATCATGTAGGAGCGGCGGTCGGTGAGGTAGAGGAAGCCTTCCTCGTCGAGGTAGCCGATGTCCCCGAGGGTGGTCCAGCCCCGGCCCCGCGGGTCACGGGATGCCTCCGTCTTGGCCTCGTCGCCGTGGTAGACGAACTGCGGGCCGTCTGAGAAGTAGACGGTGCCGTGCTGGCGCGGCGGCAGCTCGTTGCCGTCCTCATCGCAGATGTGGGTGACGCCGAGCAGCGGGCGGCCGACCGTGCCCTTGTGTGCGAGCCAGTCCTGCGAGCCGACGTACAGGAAGCCGTTGCCCTCGGTCCCCGCGTAGTACTCGTGGATGATCGGCCCCCACCAGTCGATCATCCGTTCCTTGACGGGGATGGGGCAGGGGGCGGCGGCGTGGATCGCGCAGGCCAGCGACGACAGGTCGTGGCGCACGCGGGCCTCCTCGGGCAGTTTGAGCATCTTGATGAACATCGTCGGCACCCACTGCGAGTGGGTGACACGGTATTTCTCGATGAGCGTGAGCGCCTGCTCCGGGTCGAACCTCTCCATGACGACGATCGTGGCGCCCATCCGCTGGAAGCTCATGCAGTAGCGCAGCGGGGCGGCGTGGTAGAGCGGAGCCGGGGAGAGGTAGACGCTGTCGGCCGAGGGGGCGAACAGGAACTGGATGAGCCGCAGCAGCGGCCCGGGCTCCTCCAGCGGGGCCTTGGAGAGCGTGGGCTTGACGCCCTTGGGGCGCCCGGTGGTGCCGGAGGAGTAGAGCATGTCCACGCCCTGGCACTCGTCCTCGACGGGCGTGGCGGGGTGGGCCGCGACGGCCTTCTCGTAGGAGTCGAAACCGGGGGCGACACCGTCCAGCATGAGCCTGAGCCCGACCTTGGGCGCGAGGTCGGTGATGGAGACCGCTACGTCCGCGAGGGCGGCCGAGGAGATGAAGACCCGGGCCCCGCAGTTGTCGACGATGTAGGCGAGCTCGTCGGTCTTCAGACGCGAACTGATGGCCGTGTAGTACAGGCCCGAGCGGTGCGCGGCCCAGGCGACCACCAGGAAGAGCGGGTGGTTCTCCAGCATGAAGGCGATGTGGTCACCCGGCCGTAGGCCGGCTGCGCGGAAGAGGTGGGCGAGGCGGTTGGACTCCTCGTCCAGCTCGCGGTAGGTGACGACCCGTCCGGAGCCCGCCATGATCACAGCGGGCTTGTCCGGCGAAACTGCTGCGATGGCTCCCGGGTGCATGGAGCAGAACATTACTCGGCTTCAGGTTCGGTGAGAAGTACTCGAACGCGGCAGGGCCGCGACCTCGCGGACGAGGTCGCGGCCCTGGGATGACGGTTCTCACGGCCGTGGAAGCGGGTTTCTCACGGCCGTGGAAGCGGGTTTCTCACGGCCGTGGAAGCGGGTTTCTCACGGCCGTGGAAGCGGGTTTCTCACGGCCGTGGAAGCGGGTTTCTCACGGCCGTGGAAGCGGGTTTCTCACGGCCGTGGAAGCGGGTTTCTCACGGCCGTGGAAGCCAGGGCCCCGGCGTTCCCGGGTTCTGATGCGGTATGCCGACGTTGAGCGTTTGGCCAGGTGGAACGCGAAAGAGCGCGACTTCTGCTGATCTTTCGGGTGTCGAAATCCGGAGATCATCGCAGGAGTCGCGCTCGTGTCCCCATCTTCTCTGACCAGTTCCCCGCATGTCTCGTGTCTTGACCAGCTCGCCGACTTGGCATTGTGGGAGTCCGAACTGGCACCCGATCCGGTCGTGGTGGAATCGGCGTTGATGCGCCGGTTGGCGACGGTTCCCGATCGGCGGTCTGCTTGCGGTCTGCGCCATCCGCTGGTGGCCATCTTGACGTTGGCCGCGTGCGCGACCCTGGTCGTCGGCGGCGACAGCGTCGCGGCGATCTGGCAGTGGGCCGCCCGAAGCCCGCAAGCGGCGCTGGAGCGGCTGGGCGCCTACCGTGATCTGTTCACCGGGTTGTTCCTCGTGCCCAGTGAGCGTACCTTCCGCCGTGTTCTGGCGGAGCTGGACGCCGATGCGCTGGACGCCGCGATCAGCGGCTATGTCGCCGAGGTGATACGGCAGGAGGCTCTGACGCCACAACTGCCCGACACTCCCGGCCCCGCCGAACGGGAACAGCGCCGCGCGGCACGACGCCGGCTCAGCCATCCCGCCCCGGCCGGGCTGCTGCCCGCAGCGGCGCTGGACGGCAAGGCCCTGCGCGGGGCACGCACCAGCGAAGACGGGAGGGTCTTCCTGGTCGGCGCGATCAGCCACGAGCACGGCGTGATCCTGGGCCAGTGTCAGGTCGCCGGCAAGAAAGGCGAGGGTCCCGCCGCCCGCGCGATGCTGCCCCACCTGCGGGTGGCCGGGATGGTCTTGACCTTGGACGCCCTGCACACCACCAAGACCACCGCCCGTCTGATCACCCAGCTGGGCGGCCACTACGTCCTCATCCTCAAGGGCAATCAACCGCTGGCACGCGCCGCCGCGCACGCGCTGTTGTCCGGGCCGGATGCCGACTGGACGCAAACCACCGCGGTCGATGACGATCACGGGCACGGCCGCAGGGAACGCCGCACCATCCGCACCGCCTCTGCCGATGACGGCCTCTTCCCCGGCGCCCGGCAAGCCTTCCGGCTCCGCCGCGACGTCGGCGAATTGGATGGCGCCTGGACCAGCAAGGAGATCGTGTTCGGCATCACCAGCCTGCCCGTTGAATTGGCAGGCCCCGCGCACCTCAACCACTACGAAAGGGCGCACTGGGGGGTGGAAAACCGGCTGAATTGGGTCAGGGACGTCACATTCGCGGAGGATCATTCCCAGGTCAGGACGGGTACCGCACCCAGAACCCTAGCCAGCCTCCGGAATCTGGCGATCAGCACCATCCGTCTGGCCGGCCGGGCCAACATCGCCCACGCTCGCCGCGATCTCCTCGACCACGATGCCGCATTCGCCGTCTACAACATCTGATCAACAGGACGGACTTGGACATAACAATTCAACGCCGGGGCCCTGCCGTGGAAGCGGGTTTCTCACGGCCGTGGAAGCGGGTTTCTCACGGCCGTGGAAGCGGGTTTCTCACGGCCGTGGAAGCGGGTTTCTCACGGCCATGGAAGCGCTCCCCCGGTCACCCCGGTGTGGCCGCGCGGCGGCAGAAGGTCATCGGCTCGGCCGGTCAGTCGCGCGCGAGACGGCGGGCGACGGTGTCGCCCAGGCTCTGCACGAGTTGCACGACGGCGACCAGCACGACAACGGTGACGATCATGAGGATGGTCTCGAAGCGCTGGTAGCCGTAGCGGATGGCCAGGTCTCCGAGCCCGCCCCCGCCGATCGCCCCGGCCATCGCCGAGTACGAGATCAGCGCGACCACGGTCACCGTGAGCCCCGCGATCAGGCCGGGCATCGCCTCGGGCAGCAGCACCTTGCCGACGATGGTCGCGCGCCCGGCCCCCATGGCCTGGGCCGCCTGTACCTTGTCCCTGCCGACCTCGCGCAGCGCGGTCTCCACCAGGCGGGCGAAGAACGGCGCCGCGCCGAGCGTCAGCGGGACCACCGCGGCGATGGTGCCGATGGTCGTGCCGACGATCAGCCTGGTGAACGGGATCACCGCGATCAGCAGGATGGTCAGGCCGAGCTCGCGGTTGAGGCTCTTGAGCAGGGCCAGGATCGACTGCGTGGTGCCGGGGTCGAGCGCCGAGGTGGCCTCGTCCGACAGCAGGACCGGAGGACTGCCGGCCAGCGCGCGGGCGATGCCGACCCGCTGCTTCTGCCCTCCCGACAGCTGCGCGGGGTGCGCCCCGGCCTTGTCGGCCAGCCCGACCAGCTCCAGCAACTCGGCGGTCCGCCTGCCGCGCTCGGCCTTTGCCACTCCCATGACCTCCAGCGGGAAGGCGACGTTGCCGGCGACGGTACGGGAGGAGAGCAGCGCGAAATGCTAGTGGATCATCCCGATCCGCTGCCTCGCCTTGCGCAGGTCCCGCTCGGCCAGGCTCGTCAGCTCCTGACCCGCCACCGAGACGGTGCCCGAGGTGGGCCGCTCCAGGAGGTTCACGCAGCGCAGCAGGGTGCTCTTACCGGCGCCGCTCTGCCCGAGCACGCCGTATGTCTCACCCTCGCGGACGTGGAGGTCGACGCCGTCGACGGCGACCACCTCGCGCCCCCGATCTCGATAGACCTTTCGCAGGTCCGACACGTCAATCACTGCTGTACCCCAACATGGAACGGATCTCGGCAGGCTTCCGGGGAGGGAGCCGACGGGCGTCCCGGAAGGAGGGCAGGTGGCCCGGACGGTGCGGGAGGAGATGGTCCAGCGATCAGATCATGGTCTCTGGCCTCGGTCCACACCTGGCCCAACGCAACCCTTATTTACCGTCATTCCCGACATTTTATGTTAAATCGATCGGCCTTCACGAACACCCGTGCCCGGAGTCGTCCGGCAGCCCGTCCCCCTCCCCCTCGTTCGTACACCGGGATCGACCGGGGCCGGCACGCGACTCCTCAGCTTCACCACCGCTACAAAAACCTCGGCGACAAGGGGGAGGCTTCACCGATCCCGAGATCTCCTCAACCGCCGGAGCGACGTGCTCTACACGGAGAACGCCCTGGTCCTGGGGTGAGATGACCCGGAGAGGCACTCGGGAACTCAGAGCTTATTTCTTAGCAGGTGCACCACCGAAGCATCCGCTCCACGGGCGGGCCGCAAGCGGCCAACCCGGCGCAGCCAACCATCAGCGTCGCCGCTACTTCGGAACTTCTCGTCTAGAAGTGCACTGAAGATCTTGGTTTGAGTGGATATCGGCGCGGAGCAGGCGCCCCGGCGGCTTATGCAGTGGCGGGGTTCAGTGCCCAGGCGCCGCCTGTGTGGGTGAGTCCGAGGTTGATGAGGCGGCGGAGGTTGAGTGCGGCAGCGCGGTTGTGGAGCCAGATGTTGTTCTTGAGGACGCCGCGGTAGGGAACGCGACGGTTGCCTTTGGCGACCAGCCAGGCGATGGCGCGTTCGACGGGTGGTCGCCAGCGGCGGTACTCCTGCTGCCATCGCTGACTGGTGGCGGCCTGCTGCCGGGCGGTTTTGAGGAGGTCATAGTGGGGGTGGACGTTGAAGGTGCGTCCGGTCTTGGACGTGGTGCAGCGTTCGCGCAGTGGGCAGGTGCGGCACAGGATCTTGAACTGGGCCTGGCGGTTACCACCTGCCAGCGGGCGGCCGAGGGTTTTGGTGTGGCCTGCCGGGCAGGTGACGCGGCCGGTTTGGGTGTCGACCTGGAAATCGTCGGTGGTGAAGCCGCCGGGGACGGCTTGGCGTAGCGGCGGCGGCTTGATCACCAGGGTGTGGCCGTCGGCTTGGAGGGTCTGTCGCAGGTCGCCGGTGCCGTAGGCGGTGTCGCCCAGTACCGTCAGGGCATCGTCGTCGCCGGCGAGGAGGCTTCGGGCGACGGCGGCCTCGTGGTTGTCCGCGCCGCTGCCCGCGGTGAGGGCGACCTCGGTGAACAGCCCCGCCTCGGGCTCGAACGCGGCATGTGCGCGAAAGCCGTCCTGGTGGCGGGTGCGGTTCTTGTGGATGTGGCGGGCCTCGGGGTCGACCGTGGACACGATGCGGTCGTGGGCGGTGCGCCGGGCGATCCGCCATCGGCCGTCGGAGCCGTCGGCGGGCTCGACGTCTTGTCCTGCGACCAGTGCCAGCAGTCCGAGGGCGCCTGCCGCCGTCTCGCCGAGCGGTTGGCCGGGCACGTGAGCGATGAGATTAAGGGCGTCGGTGACCAGGGCGTCGACCAGTGTGTCCCGCGCCTGCTGGTCGTTCCAGGCGATCTTCGGCTTGCCGGGGTCGGTGTAGTCGTGGGCGGTGCACCACTGGGCGGCGACCGGCTCGGCGCCGGGGACGTCGCGGATGACCCGGCGGATCGCGGCGATGAGCTGGGTGACGGTGTCCTGGGTGGCGACCGCGTCGTCCAGCACGGTGGAGTCCAACGCCCGGCGCTGCCTGCCTTTGAGGACGCCGGTGGCCGCGACGACTTCCCTGACCTTGGTGAACAGCCGGTTCGGATCGGCCGAGCGCTGCAGGCGCCGTCGGAAGTAGGTCAACAGCGACGGGTCGAACGCGGTGTCGTACAGACCCAGGCCGCAGGCGGCCTTCCACCTCAGGTCACAACGCAGTTCCTGAACCGTCTCGAAGTCCGACAGCCCGTGCAGGCTCTGCAGGACGATCACTGTGGCGAGCACCTGCGGCGGCATGCTCGGCCGCCCGTTCGCCGAGGGATACATGTCCGTGAACATGTCTGCTGGGAACAGCGTCTGCCGATGTTCGGCCAGGAACGCGAAAACGCTCCCGGCTGGGATCAGCTCCCGGCAGGTCTGCCACACATCCGGCCCTACCGGTTCTCCAGCCCATTCACCCTGCACGCAACGAGTCTGGCCCCGAATCATCCGAGGCGGGACCAGAACGCAAGATTTTCAGTGCACTTCTAGAAGTGCACTGAAGATCTTGGTTTGAGTGGATATCGGCGCGGAGCAGGCGCCCCGGCGGCTTATGCAGTGGCGGGGTTCAGTGCCCAGGCGCCGCCTGTGTGGGTGAGTCCGAGGTTGATGAGGCGGCGGAGGTTGAGTGCGGCAGCGCGGTTGTGGAGCCAGATGTTGTTCTTGAGGACGCCGCGGTAGGGAACGCGACGGTTGCCTTTGGCGACCAGCCAGGCGATGGCGCGTTCGACGGGTGGTCGCCAGCGGCGGTACTCCTGCTGCCATCGCTGACTGGTGGCGGCCTGCTGCCGGGCGGTTTTGAGGAGGTCATAGTGGGGGTGGACGTTGAAGGTGCGTCCGGTCTTGGACGTGGTGCAGCGTTCGCGCAGTGGGCAGGTGCGGCACAGGATCTTGAACTGGGCCTGGCGGTTACCACCTGCCAGCGGGCGGCCGAGGGTTTTGGTGTGGCCTGCCGGGCAGGTGACGCGGCCGGTTTGGGTGTCGACCTGGAAATCGTCGGTGGTGAAGCCGCCGGGGACGGCTTGGCGTAGCGGCGGCGGCTTGATCACCAGGGTGTGGCCGTCGGCTTGGAGGGTCTGTCGCAGGTCGCCGGTGCCGTAGGCGGTGTCGCCCAGTACCGTCAGGGCATCGTCGTCGCCGGCGAGGAGGCTTCGGGCGACGGCGGCCTCGTGGTTGTCCGCGCCGCTGCCCGCGGTGAGGGCGACCTCGGTGAACAGCCCCGCCTCGGGCTCGAACGCGGCATGTGCGCGAAAGCCGTCCTGGTGGCGGGTGCGGTTCTTGTGGATGTGGCGGGCCTCGGGGTCGACCGTGGACACGATGCGGTCGTGGGCGGTGCGCCGGGCGATCCGCCATCGGCCGTCGGAGCCGTCGGCGGGCTCGACGTCTTGTCCTGCGACCAGTGCCAGCAGTCCGAGGGCGCCTGCCGCCGTCTCGCCGAGCGGTTGGCCGGGCACGTGAGCGATGAGATTAAGGGCGTCGGTGACCAGGGCGTCGACCAGTGTGTCCCGCGCCTGCTGGTCGTTCCAGGCGATCTTCGGCTTGCCGGGGTCGGTGTAGTCGTGGGCGGTGCACCACTGGGCGGCGACCGGCTCGGCGCCGGGGACGTCGCGGATGACCCGGCGGATCGCGGCGATGAGCTGGGTGACGGTGTCCTGGGTGGCGACCGCGTCGTCCAGCACGGTGGAGTCCAACGCCCGGCGCTGCCTGCCTTTGAGGACGCCGGTGGCCGCGACGACTTCCCTGACCTTGGTGAACAGCCGGTTCGGATCGGCCGAGCGCTGCAGGCGCCGTCGGAAGTAGGTCAACAGCGACGGGTCGAACGCGGTGTCGTACAGACCCAGGCCGCAGGCGGCCTTCCACCTCAGGTCACAACGCAGTTCCTGAACCGTCTCGAAGTCCGACAGCCCGTGCAGGCTCTGCAGGACGATCACTGTGGCGAGCACCTGCGGCGGCATGCTCGGCCGCCCGTTCGCCGAGGGATACATGTCCGTGAACATGTCTGCTGGGAACAGCGTCTGCCGATGTTCGGCCAGGAACGCGAAAACGCTCCCGGCTGGGATCAGCTCCCGGCAGGTCTGCCACACATCCGGCCCTACCGGTTCTCCAGCCCATTCACCCTGCACGCAACGAGTCTGGCCCCGAATCATCCGAGGCGGGACCAGAACGCAAGATTTTCAGTGCACTTCTAGAAGTGCACTGAAGATCTTGGTTTGAGTGGATATCGGCGCGGAGCAGGCGCCCCGGCGGCTTATGCAGTGGCGGGGTTCAGTGCCCAGGCGCCGCCTGTGTGGGTGAGTCCGAGGTTGATGAGGCGGCGGAGGTTGAGTGCGGCAGCGCGGTTGTGGAGCCAGATGTTGTTCTTGAGGACGCCGCGGTAGGGAACGCGACGGTTGCCTTTGGCGACCAGCCAGGCGATGGCGCGTTCGACGGGTGGTCGCCAGCGGCGGTACTCCTGCTGCCATCGCTGACTGGTGGCGGCCTGCTGCCGGGCGGTTTTGAGGAGGTCATAGTGGGGGTGGACGTTGAAGGTGCGTCCGGTCTTGGACGTGGTGCAGCGTTCGCGCAGTGGGCAGGTGCGGCACAGGATCTTGAACTGGGCCTGGCGGTTACCACCTGCCAGCGGGCGGCCGAGGGTTTTGGTGTGGCCTGCCGGGCAGGTGACGCGGCCGGTTTGGGTGTCGACCTGGAAATCGTCGGTGGTGAAGCCGCCGGGGACGGCTTGGCGTAGCGGCGGCGGCTTGATCACCAGGGTGTGGCCGTCGGCTTGGAGGGTCTGTCGCAGGTCGCCGGTGCCGTAGGCGGTGTCGCCCAGTACCGTCAGGGCATCGTCGTCGCCGGCGAGGAGGCTTCGGGCGACGGCGGCCTCGTGGTTGTCCGCGCCGCTGCCCGCGGTGAGGGCGACCTCGGTGAACAGCCCCGCCTCGGGCTCGAACGCGGCATGTGCGCGAAAGCCGTCCTGGTGGCGGGTGCGGTTCTTGTGGATGTGGCGGGCCTCGGGGTCGACCGTGGACACGATGCGGTCGTGGGCGGTGCGCCGGGCGATCCGCCATCGGCCGTCGGAGCCGTCGGCGGGCTCGACGTCTTGTCCTGCGACCAGTGCCAGCAGTCCGAGGGCGCCTGCCGCCGTCTCGCCGAGCGGTTGGCCGGGCACGTGAGCGATGAGATTAAGGGCGTCGGTGACCAGGGCGTCGACCAGTGTGTCCCGCGCCTGCTGGTCGTTCCAGGCGATCTTCGGCTTGCCGGGGTCGGTGTAGTCGTGGGCGGTGCACCACTGGGCGGCGACCGGCTCGGCGCCGGGGACGTCGCGGATGACCCGGCGGATCGCGGCGATGAGCTGGGTGACGGTGTCCTGGGTGGCGACCGCGTCGTCCAGCACGGTGGAGTCCAACGCCCGGCGCTGCCTGCCTTTGAGGACGCCGGTGGCCGCGACGACTTCCCTGACCTTGGTGAACAGCCGGTTCGGATCGGCCGAGCGCTGCAGGCGCCGTCGGAAGTAGGTCAACAGCGACGGGTCGAACGCGGTGTCGTACAGACCCAGGCCGCAGGCGGCCTTCCACCTCAGGTCACAACGCAGTTCCTGAACCGTCTCGAAGTCCGACAGCCCGTGCAGGCTCTGCAGGACGATCACTGTGGCGAGCACCTGCGGCGGCATGCTCGGCCGCCCGTTCGCCGAGGGATACATGTCCGTGAACATGTCTGCTGGGAACAGCGTCTGCCGATGTTCGGCCAGGAACGCGAAAACGCTCCCGGCTGGGATCAGCTCCCGGCAGGTCTGCCACACATCCGGCCCTACCGGTTCTCCAGCCCATTCACCCTGCACGCAACGAGTCTGGCCCCGAATCATCCGAGGCGGGACCAGAACGCAAGATTTTCAGTGCACTTCTAGCCCGGACCCTCCTCGCCCCCGGTTCACTGCCCACCGCTCGGGTTCGTGCGACCAGGGGGAGTAGCTCTGCCGTTCGCCGCCTCAGCGCGTCCAGGCGGGCGTTGACGGTCGCGGCGGCGGTGCCCCAGCGAGCGGCGAACCAGGCGGCGAGGTGGTCGGTGCCGGCCTCGCCCTCAAGTTCGGTCTACGGAACGAAGCGCTGGTCATGCCAGTACGGATCCCGTAGCGGGACGATCCGCTGGGCGAAGTCGTCCTTGATCGCCCGCATCCTCGCCCCCGGCGCGTAGAAGCGGCCCTTGGTCTCCCCGTACGACATGAGCCGGCCCTTGGCCGCCAGATCGGGCAGCCGGACGGCCCGCCCCCTCCGGTGAGGGGGCGGGCCGTGGTGCGGGCCGTGGGTCAGGCGGCGATGTGCTCGGCCACCTTGGCCGGGGTGAGCGCGATGTCCAGGACCTCGCGCACGTCGCTCACCGCGTGAACGGTGAGCTCGTCGCGGACGGCCTGCGGGACATCGTCCAGGTCGGGCTCGTTGCGCGCCGGGATCAGCACCGTCGTGATGCCCGCCCGGTGGGCGGCCAGCAGCTTCTGCTTGACCCCGCCGATCGGGAGCACCCGGCCGGTGAGGGAGACCTCGCCGGTCATGGCCACGTCGGCGCGGACCTGACGGCCCGACAGCAGCGAGGCCAGGGCCGTGATCAAGGTGACGCCCGCGGACGGGCCGTCCTTGGGAACGGCTCCGGCCGGGAAGTGGACGTGCACCGAGCGGTCCTTGAGGGAACCGACGGGCAGCTCCAGCTCCGCGCCCCGCGAGCGCAGGTAGGAGAGCGCGATCCGGGCCGACTCCTTCATGACGTCGCCGAGCTGGCCGGTCAGGGTCAGGCCGGTGTCACCGGTCTCGGGGTCGGCCAGGGACGCCTCCACGTAGAGCACGTCACCTCCCGCCCCGGTGACCGCCAGACCGGTCGCCACACCGGGAACCGCCGTGCGCTGGCTGGACTCGGGAAGCGAGGACTCCGGCACGTTACGCGGGCGGCCCAGATAGGGGACCAGGTCCCCCACCACCACGGGCAGCTCGCCCTCACCGAGCGCGACATTGGCCGTCACCTTGCGCAGAATCCTGGCGATCGAGCGCTCCAGGGACCGGACCCCGGCCTCCCTGGTGTACTCACCCGCGAGCCTGCGCAGCGCGTCCTCGTCGACCGTGACGTCCTCGGCGGTGAGGCCGGCCTTGTCGAGCTGGCGCGGGAGCAGATGGTCACGGGCGATGGCGACCTTCTCGTCCTCGGTATAGCCATCGAGCGTCACGATCTCCATGCGGTCCAGCAGCGGGCCGGGGATGGCCTCCAGCACGTTGGCGGTCGCCAGGAAGAGCACGTCGCTGAGGTCGAGCTCCACCTCCAGGTAGTGGTCACGGAAGGTGTGGTTCTGCGCCGGGTCGAGCACCTCGAGCAGCGCGGCCGTCGGGTCGCCCCGGTAATCGGAGCCGACCTTGTCGACCTCGTCGAGCAGCACGACCGGGTTCATCGAGCCGGCCTCCCGGATGGCGCGGACGATCCGGCCCGACTGGGCGCCGACGTAGGTACGCCGGTGACCGCGGATCTCGGCCTCGTCCCGGACACCGCCGAGGGCGACCCGGACGAACTTGCGGCCCATCGCACGGGCGACGGACTCACCGAGGGAGGTCTTGCCGACCCCGGGCGGGCCGGCCAGCGCAAGCACGGCGCCGCTGCGACGGCCGCCGACCACGCCGAGCCCCTTCTCGGCCCTGCGCCCGCGGACCGCGAGGTATTCGATGATGCGGTCCTTGACGTCCTCGAGGCCGGTGTGGTCGGTGTCGAGGACGGCGCGGGCCGCGGCGATGTCGTACGAGTCCTCGGTCCGCTCGTTCCACGGGATGTCGAGAACGGTGTCGAGCCAGGTGCGGATCCAGCCGGTCTCGGGAGACTGGTCAGAGGTCCGTTCCAGCTTGTCGACCTCCTTAAGCGCGGCCTGACGCACCTTTTCCGGCAGGTCGGCGGCCTCGACGCGGGAGCGGTAGTCCTCCTCCTCGGAGGCGGCGGTGTCGCCGTTCAGCTCGGCGAGCTCCTTGCGGACCGCGGCGAGCTGCCGGCGGAGCAGGAACTCACGCTGCTGCTTCTCCATGCCCTCCTGGACGTCCTTGCGGATCGTCTCGGCCACGTCGATCTCGGCCAGGTGCTCGCGCGACCACTCGACCAGCTTCTCCAACCGGTCGGCCGGGTCCGCGGTCTCCAGGATCTCGGCCTTGCGCGAGGTGCTCAGCCAGGGGGCGTAACCGGAGTTGTCGGCCAGGATCGACGGGTCGTCCATCTGGTTGACCGCGTCGACGACCTGCCAGGCGCCCCGCTTCTGCAGGATCGTGGTGGCCAGCGCCTTGTACGCCTTCGCCAGCTCGTGGGCGCGCTCGTCCGCCGCGACGGCGGGAACCCGGGTGGCCTGCACCCACAGGGCCGCGCCCGGCCCGGTCGTGCCGGTGCCCACGCGGACCCGGTCGACACCGCGCACCACGGCGGCGGGCTCGCCGCCCGGCAGCCTGCCCACCTGCTCGACGATCGCCCGGACGCCCACCGAGCCGTATCTTCCGTCGATCCGGGGAACGAGCAGGACTTCGGGCTTGTTGTCAGCGAGAGCCTGAGCCGCGTCGATCGCAGCCCGGACCTCGGTCTCCGACAGGTCAAGCGGAACCACCATGCCCGGCAGCACGACCTCGTCGTCGAGCGGCAGGACCGGGAGGATCAAGCTCTCACTCATGTGAACTCCAAGGGTTGAGTTGTACTCACTCAATTAATGGGAGCCTGAGAATGTTCCCGAGGTTGAGCGTGTTCGCTGTGAGCGATCGTAATTGTGTAATTTCTGTCATCCTGCCGGAAGAAGTCCATCACCGCGCAGCAGGCCGAGCAGGCCATCGATCTGCTCGGTCGATCGCGATACTCCCGGCGCTCGGCGACCTACCGCGGACCATGACTTCACACCACCCGAGACCGGCCCCCTCGGCGCCACTCCGCTACAGGCCGCCACAGAATAGGACGGCCCCAGCTCACTCCCCCTCGTCGCCTTCCTGCTCCGCGATCCCACCTGGAGCGACGAGGGACTTTTCCCGTCAACGGAAACGATCGGCAGGCCCTCGCGACACCGCGCCACCGGTGCCGGGCCGGGAACGGCCAACGACGGCGCGCAACCCGTCCGCGGCACGACAAACCGTTCGTTTTACCGGATGCGCACGCGCCGCGCACCCGCCTCCATCACGGACAACCGGCGTGCGCGCTGTTCCTCAAGCCCCACGCCAGGCCTGACATGTTCCTTCCACGAGCACCCCGACAGCGGCTCCCGCCGTCACCGGGGCCGCGTGGCCGGGCACTCGCGCGATGATCCGTGTGTCATCGGCGAGCCGGAGTGTGACGACCGCGTCATGGCCGTGAAAGTCGTAACCGATCACGGTCGCGGCCACCGCCGGGCGGGCCGATGCCGTGGTGATGCGAATCTGTTCGGGGCGCACCATGGCGGTGAGGGCACCGGTCCCTGCCGGTACCTCGCCCACCGGGATGGGACCGAGTGCCGTGGACAGCACGGCGTCACCCGTACCTGGGCCGATACCGGTTCCGGCGGGCAGGAACACCGCGTCGCCCACGAATGCCGCCACCCATGGGTCCACCGGTTCCCGATAGACGCCGACCGCCGGTCCGCTCTGGATGACCAGGCCGTCGCGCATCACCGCGACCTGATCGGCGCTGGAGAGGGCCTCGCCCTGGTCGTGGGTGACGAGGATGGCGGTCGCCCCGTCGGCTCGCAGCGCGTCGCGCACATCGCGCCGCAGTTCGACGCGTAACCCGGCGTCCAGCGCGCTGAACGGCTCGTCGAGCAGGATGAGGGAGGGGCGCGGTGCCAGCGCCCTGGCGACCGCCACGCGCTGCTGCTGTCCGCCGGACAGGTGATGTGGCATCCGCTCGCCCTGTCCGGACAGGCCCACCAGGGTGAGCACTTCCTCGATGCGGCCAGAACGCCGTTCCTCCCGGTTCAGGCCGTACCCGATGTTGTCGCCCACCGACAGGTGCGGGAAGAGCGCGCCCTCCTGCGGGACGGTGACGATATGCCGGCGTTCTGGGGATGTGTGCACTCCCGGGCCTGCGACAGTCCGCCCATCAACGGCGATCTCACCGGCATCGAGCCGTTCGAAACCCGCCACACAGCGCAGCAGGGTCGTCTTGCCACAGCCCGAAGGGCCGAGTACGGCGGTCAGGGTGCCGCTCGGCACGGTGAGGTCGACCCCGGCGAGCGCGGTCATCGTTCCGTACTTCTTGGCGATACCGCGCAGTTCCAGCCGGCTCATCTGGTGGACTCCCGGGTGAGGATGCCGGTGCGCGAGGTGAGCAGCCACGCGGGCACCGATGACAGCAGCACGAGCAACGCCGCGTAGGGGGCAGCGGCGGCATAGGCCGCCACGGTGGTGTGCGTCCACAGTTCGGTGGCGAGGGTGTCGATACCGGTCGGCCGCAAAAGGAGTGTAGCGGGCAGTTCCTTCATGCAGGCCAGGAAGGCCAGCGCGGCACCGGCCCCGATGCCGGGCAGGGTGAGGGGCAGGGTCACCGTACGCAGCACGGCCAGCGGTCCCCGGCCCAGTGAGCGGGCGACGTCGTCCAGGACGGGGGGCGCCTGTGCCGCCGCCGCGGTGACCGCGGCCACCGCCAGCGGGAGGAACAGGGCGACGTAGCCGAGCGCGAGCAGCCAGGTCGTCTGGTAGATCGGATAGGCGAGGCTGATCCCGAAGGAGACCAGGGAAAGGCCGATGACCAGGCCGGGCAGGGCGTGGCTGAGGTAGCCGAGACGATCGAGCAGTGCGGTCAGCAGGCTTGGCGCCTTGGCGGTGAGCACGCCCAGTGGCAGCGCGAGCAGCACGGTGAGCACGGTGCCCGCGAAGGAGAGCCAGAGCGAGTTGCCCGCGGCGTCGGCCACCTCGGACCAGGTCCCCGGCCGCGAGACACCCTCGATCATCCGGTGGCCGAGGCTCACCACGGTGACGCCGATGGAGAGCCCCGCGAGAACGAGCAGCATGAAGGTGGCGGGCCAGCGCGTCCGGACGAGGCGGAACCTGGCCGGGGCCCGGCGAGTAGCGCCCAGATGAGCGTAGCGGGCACCGCGTTGGCGGCTCGCCGTCTCACCCGCGAGTATGAGCATCGTCAAGATGACGAGCACACTTGACAGCACCAGCGCTCCGGTTCGGTCGAAGCCCAGGTCGAAGGCGACGAAGATGGCCCGGGTGAAGGTGTCGGCCCGCACGATCGACACCGCGCCGAAGTCCGACAGAACGTACAGCGCCACCAGAAGCGCGCCACCCGCGACCGCGGGACGGACCTGCCGCAGTGTCACACCGGTGAAGGTGCGCCAGGCGTTTCTGCCCAGTGATCGGGACACCTCCTCCTGGGCCGGGTCGGCGCCCTTGAGCGCCGCGGCGACGGGCAGGAAGACGTAGGGATAGGAGCACAGCGTCAGCACCAGCGCCGCCGCCCAGAAGCCCTCGAACCCGTCAACGGTCGATCTCCACGCGAATGCCGCGATGTAGGTCGGTACCGCGAGTGGCAGGGCCGCCAGGACCGCGAACGCGCGCCTGGCGGGCAGATCGGTCCGTACGACCAGGAACGCCGAACCGACCCCCAGCACGAGGCACCCGGCGCTCACCACCGCGGCCAGGCCGAGGGTGCGGAGCGCGAGCAGCGCGACCCGCGCGGTGAACACCTCCTCGGCGATACGCTTCCAGCCCGCTTCGGCCGTCCGCACGCCGAGGTAGAGCACCGGGATGAGGGCCACCGCGACGGCCAGTACCGACAGGGCGAGCAGTAGCGGCCGGCGAGGACGCCCGCCCGTCGGCAGGATACGACCGAACGGCCGTAGGGCGGGTCCGTCGCGGCGGACCCGCCTGGCGAGATGTGGTCGCGTGGTCAGGGGAGGAGTCCTGATCCCTTGACCGGCGACTCGCTGCGGCCGCCGCAAACGGTGATCTTCTTGTCGTTCGCGGCGCCGGCAGCGGTGGAACCGCTGTCGGACTCGTTTCCGCAGGCGGTGATCCCGGACAGCAGGGCTCCCGCTGCCGGTGCGAGCACAGCTTTGGGGAGTTCAACGGGCATGGCGGTGTTTTCCTTCTGTCGATCGGGAGGAGTCCGACCACGGTTTCAACGACAACGCTGTAAAAGTTAGCCGAGCCTAACCTAAGGGTAGATTGGCGGCGAAGGCACCCCCCTCGGAGGCCACGGCACCATCCGACGCGCCCGGCTCCCTGCGACAGGCCCCACCCGCTCGCGCCAAGAAGCCCGTCCCCGCGCGTCCCACCCGAACTCGACGCGAAGGACGGCCGGTTTAATGACAAGGTGTCGTCATCGGCTTGACGAGGTGGCGCGATTTTTGTGACACTGTGTCATGAAAAGTTTCCTCGCCGCGGAGTGATCATGAGTGAGTCACCGTTCTCCGAAGTCCTCAGAAACGCCACCTGGGGCGACCACGAATCCGCCGAGGATGAGAGCTACCTCAAGGCCCTGATGGCGGGCCAGCTCACCCCCGAGGCGTACGGCGAGATGGTCGCCCAGCACTACTTCGCCTACGTGGCCCTGGACGGCGCCTCACGGTCGCTCGCCGAGGACCCCGTCGCGGCACCGTTCGTCTTTCCCGAGCTCTACCGGGAGGAGGCCCTGGTCCGCGACCTGGAGACGATCTACGGGTCCGGCTGGCGGTCCAGGATCGAGCCCTCCAAGCCGACCCTGACCCTGGTCGCCCGCATCAACCAGGTCGCCACCTGGCCGGCCGGCTACATCGCCCACCACTACACCCGCTACATGGGTGACCTGTCCGGCGGGCAGTTCATCCGGATGGAGCTGCAGAAGATCTACGGCTACCAGCCGGGTGGCGGCATCGACTTCTACCTGTTCGACGAGATCGGCAGCCTGCCCCGTTTCAAGAACGAGTACCGGGCCCGGCTGGACGCGCTGCCCCTGGACGAGGCCGAGAAGCAGCGTCTGATCCGCGAGACCAAGCTCGCCTACCTGCTCAACACCGAGGTCCTGGGCGAGCTCGGCCGGGTGGCCCGGTCCGAGGTCGCCGCCTGAACCCGGTCGTCCCACAGCACGAGAGAACGCTCCGGCACGGATGTCTCCGCACCGGAGCGTTCAGCTGTCCGGCGCCCTCCAGGAGGCGCTGGACCTTCGGAAATCGCACGGTCCCGGCAAAGGCCCTCAAAGACGTACGGTGCTCAGAAGGCGTACGGCCCGAAACGCCCCCAGGCCACGAAGGCGGCCAGCACGAGGAGCACCAGGTTCATCACGAGTGCCGAATACTCCTTGCGCCGGACGTGCACGATGATGGCGCCGATCATCGTGACCACCAGGCCGGCGGCGGCGAGCGGGGTCAGCACGGGCAGGACGCCGGTGAGAGCGGGCAGGATCAGCCCGATCCCGAGGCGGCGGAGCTCGCCGACGACCCCTGGGAGGCGTTCGCCGGGCTGGTCGAACACGTCTGCGGGATGCAGGCCGCCGACCAGGGGGTGACCGAGGCTCTCACCACCTGCTTCCCCGGAGCCGCGCTGGAGGCACCGAGAGCGCGGGCGATGGCGGCGATCGACCGGGTGATCGAGCGGGCCCGCCGTTCCGGGACGCTACGCGCCGACTTCACCGGCCAGGATCTTATGCTGATCATGATGGCCAACGCCGGAGTGCTCGGCTCCACGCGCTACGCCGCCCCTCAGGCGTGGCGGCGACTGATCGGCCTGATCCTCGACGCCTGCCGCACCGACCGCGCCGGCCTCCCGCTCCCCCCGGCCCCCAGCACCAAGGACCTGCACACCGCCATGATCGCGACCCGCCCCCAGCGCTGACCTCGCGGCCGGACGCGGACGACCTGACCGGGGCTGCGGCACTGTGCGACCATGGGGCCATGCCCCGGATTTCGGCCGCTACCATCGGCGAGCACCGCGCCCAGACACAGGACCGCATCCTGCGTGCGGTCTCACGTCTCTCCCGGGAGCAGGGCATCGACGCCATCTCCATGACCGACGTGGCGAGCGAGGCCGAGATCACCCGCACCGTTCTGTACAACTACTTCCCCGACAAGGCCGCGCTGCTGCTGGCCTTCACCGAGCGGGTGACGCACTACTTCATCGACGGCTACGAGCGGGAACTGCCCGAGCGGGCCTCCTCCGCCGAGCAGTTGCGGGTCTTCGTCAGGCTCCAGCTCGAAGGGCTGCTCGCCCACCCCCATCCCGGCCCCGCCGACCTGTCCGCCGCCCTGGGCCCCGACGCCTACCAGCGCCTGGCCGACCACGTCGAGCCGATGCAGCGCATCCTGACGGGCATCATCGACAGCGGCGTGGCCTCAGGCGACTTCCACACCCTCGACGTGGCCGCCACCTCCCGCTTCATCCTCGCCGTCATCGGCGCCGAGCGGGTCCCGCTGCTCAGCGGCGCGGTGACACCCGAGGAGGCCGAGGAGATGGTGTTGGAGTTCGTGCTGCGTGGCCTGGGCTCCCTCCCGCACCCCCCGGACGCCGGCTGAGCCCGTCGGGCGGTGCGGGGGGGTGGCCTGACCTCAGCGGGCGGGGATGCGTTCCAGGATCCCCCCGGCGAAGACGTCGTAGAGGCCGGTCGTCTCCAGATGCACGTAGCCGATGTGGCAGTCGCAAATCGCCGCCGGGCACACCGTGGCCCTCGGCTTGAACGTGCCCTCGTAGAGGTTTCCGAGCACGGCCGGGACGAAGTGGCAGCGCCGCACGGTGCCGTCGCCGTCGACGGAGATCACACTGTCGCCCGTACGACAGGGCAGGCCCGCGCTGCGGTGCGGTGTCCGGCTGTACCGGAACAGCGGATCGATCGCCGTCCAGGCACCCGCCTCGTCGTCGGTGTAGGCGACGCCCTCCGCCGCGTTCACCCAGACGTAGACCTCCCCGGGCAGGTCGGCCCGGATGCGGCGGGCGTGGCCGAGGTGTTCGGGCAGCCCGACGACGCCGACGCTGAACCGGACCCCACGCCTGACCAGGTCACGGCAGCGGGTGAGAAAGCGCTCGTGGGTGACCTGGCCGGGATGGTAGGTCACCCAGAGGGCGAGCGTGTCCAGGTCGGCCTCGGCCAGCCAGCCGGGGCGGCAGCTGAAGTTGGTCTGGATTGCGACCCGCCGCACGTGCGGGAGGTGGCTCAGCTCGACCATCGCCCGGCGGTACCACGAGCGGACGAGGCCCTCGCCCCACGGGGTGAACAGCACCGAGACCGGATGGTCTCGCCCGGCCGTCCAGGCGGTGAACCGCTCCAGCGCCACCCGGTCCCGCCTCAGCCGCCCCGGGCTGTCGCGTCGTTTGGCGAACGGGCAGTAGGGGCAGTCGTAGTCACAGCTCGCCAGCGGTCCCCGGTAGAGGATCGTCAGGTGGTCGCGCCCCTGGCCACCGTCGCACGACTCCCCGGCGTCGGCGGGGCTCCGGCCACCCGGCCCACCCGGTCCCGATCCACCCTGTCCCGGTCCACCCTGTCCCGGTCCACCGGGCTCGCCCGGCAGGAGCGGCAGGAGCCGCGGGCGGCGGGTTCCGGCGACAGGAGCGTCAGGCGAGCCGGGCGAGTCTGTTGAGGTGCTCATCGTTCCTCATGTCCGGCCATCAGCGCGCGGACCCTGCCGGAGAACAGCCCGGGACCGATCGCGTCGGAGTGGGCCAGGCCCTCGGCGGTGAGCCGGAACCACCCGGGCCGCGCCGTGCCTCCGGGCGGCGGCGCGTCCCGCTCCAGCAGGCCCCTCTCCGCCAGGCGCTCCAGCTCCTCGCCGAAGTGGGTCTCGACCCCGGCTCCGAAGCGGGCGCGGTAGGCCATCGGGTCGAGCCCTTCGGCCTGGAGCAGCGACTGGATGAGGTGGCGGCGTCGGCGGTCGTCGTCGTCCAGCCGGAAACCCATGTTGGCGACCGCGAACCCCTCCGTCTCCAGCCGTACGTAGTCGTCGATGATCGCGCGCACCTGGCCTGCGCCGACCGCGTACTCGTAGGAGTGGTGCAGAGCGGAGGTGTAGGAGCGGGCACCGCAGCCGAGGCCGACCATGCCGTCGCTCTGGCAGGTGTACTCGGCGGGGCTCGACCGCCCCGGCAGCCGGAACATCCGCATCGAGACCTGCTCGTACCCCGCGGCGAGCAGGTGGTCGCGGCCCGCTCGGTAGAGGGTGAGCCGGTGGTCGTCCCAGTCGCGGGCGCGGCGGCCGAGACCGGTGAGCGGGCGGACGTACAGGGGGTAGAGGTAGATCTCCTCGGGTTTCCAGGCAAGCGCGGCGTCCAGCGAGTAACGCCAGGATGCCTCCGTCTGCCCGTCGATGCCGTAGATCAGGTCGATGTTGAGCGTCTCGAATCCGGCCTCACGGATCCGGCCGAGCGCCGTCTCGACCTCCTGCCGTCTCTGCGGCCTGACCGCCGCACGGGCCTCGGCGTCGACGAAGCTCTGCACGCCGATCGAGACGCGGGTCGTGCCCCGCTCGGCGAGGACCGCGAGCCGGTCGGCCGTCGCGGTCGCCGGCGAGGTCTCCACAGCCACCGGGACGGCCCGCAGGTCGGCGCCCATGATCCGCTCGGTGAGGTCGAACATCCGGGTGAGCTCGGCGGCGTCGAGATAGGTCGGCGTGCCACCGCCGACGGCCGCCGCCACGAAACGAGGGCCGCTCAGAGCGTCCCTTACGACCCTCGCCTGACGTGCCAGCGCACCGAGGTAGGCGTCGACGAGTTCCTCGGAGGCGCCGGTGCGGGTGAACAGGTTGCAGAATCCGCAGCGCATCTCACAGAACGGGATGTGCAGGTAGAGGAAGAGGTGGTCGGTGGGCTCCTCCGCCCACACCTCCGTCAGCGAAGGCCGGTCCTCCAGCGGCCGGTAGGCCGTCTTGTGCGGGTACGCGTAGACGTAGCCCTGGTACGGACCCGCATGCGCCACGGCATCGGCGGGTCGCGCCGGGGATGCAGAGGACATGGGGAACACGGGCCGCTCGCCGCCCGCCGTCTCCCGCCCCCGGCCTGAACCTGTGGTCACCGCCATTGCCCCCGCTCCATCGTGAACTCCGCGTAGGGCACGGTCCAGACGACCTCGTGGCCGATCCTGTGCCCGACATATCCGTCTTCACCGTAGGCGGTACCGTGATCGGAGCAGACGATCGCGAACCCCGGCCGCCGTTCGCTCATCAGCGCGAACAGCCTGCCGATGTGCCTGTCGACGTATTCGAGCGCGGCGGCGTGGCTCCGGCGGCTGTCGCCGTGCTCGCGGGTGGCCCCCGGCAGGTGGAACCAGTTCGGCTGGTGAAGCGCCGACACGTTGACGAACAGGAACACCGGGCCGTCCACTCCCGCCACCGCCCTCTCGGCGCAGACGATCTGCGCCTCGAACGAGGCGGGAGCGGTGACCCCGAAGGCCGGCTCCCAGTGGCTCTCGGCGAACATCGCCGGCAGCACGGACCCGAGCGGGGTCAGCTTGTTGAAGAACCCCACTCCCCCGACGCAGATCGTGTGATAGCCCGCCCCGGCCAGCCCGCCGGGCAGGTCGGGCGCGTCGAACACCCAGGTGCCCGGGACCGTGGTCTCGCTGCCGGGGAACGCGGCGGCGAACGGGCGAGGATGCGGTCCCGGCGAGGCGGGGGTCGGCAGGAAACCGGCGAGGATCGCGGCGTGCGCGGCGTAGGTGAAGCTCCCAGGGCTGTGCCTGCGCTCCCACCGCCCGCCGGGCAGCGCCCGTGCCAGCGTGGGCAGCCGCCCCGTGGCCAGCAGTTCCTCCGCCACGTCGTAGCGGAGCGTGTCGAGCGTCACCAGCAACAGGTCGTGACTGCCCACGACCTCGTTCATGGCACGCACCGGACCTTCCCTTGCCCCCGATGTCACCGGACCGCCCGTGCGGCGAGCCGTCGCGGTGCCCGGGACGCGAGGCTCTCCGGCTCCTCCCGCGAGTGCCGGGCGAGGATCGCGCGGACCTGGGCGCCGTAGGTGTCGAGGCCCTCCGCGCCGCTTCCGGGCAGGCCCCCCAGCCGGGGCAGCAGGTCGCCGAACGCGTTCACCTCGGCCACCGCCAGGCTCCGCCAGTCGGCCCCGACCATCAGATCGACTCCCACGGCCAGGCTCCCGGGGAAGCAGGCCGCCGCCCGCGCGCAGACCTCAAGCGCCCCCGCCCACGCCTCGGGACCGAGCATGGCCGTGACCACGCCGAGGTCACCCCGGGTGCCACCGAGATGCAGGTTGGTCATGGGGCCGCGCCCGGCACGGACGACCGCGTGGGTGGGCGTGCCGTCCACGACGACCACCCTCAGGTCTATCGCGCGCCCGCCGATGCTCGCCTTGGGAAACCAGCGCTCGACGTGGAGACCGTCTCCGGCCAGCAGGTCGACGATCGCCGCCAGGTCCGACTCGTTCTCATAAACCTTGATCCGCAGGGAGTTGCGCAGCCCTTCGGAGGTCAGCTCCGCCGAGGTCACCGCCCTGACCCGGTCGCCCGACGCGTGCAGGGCGACGATCCCCGAGGCCGACGAGCCATGGGCCGGTTTGACGAACACCCGCCCCCAGCGCACCTCCCCCATCCGCTCGCGCAGCTCGGCATAGCCGCGGATCGGCCCGAAAAGCGCGGGCGGCACCGGCACCCCGGCCGCCGACAGCCCGGCGTGACAGCGCCGCTTGTCGAACATCACCGAGATGTCCTCGACATCGGCGAGCAGCACGGCCCCCGGCATCCGGTCGACCGCCTCGCGGACCCGCGCCGCCCCGGCGACGAACGCGGCGTGCCAGCGTGCCCCACCACCGACCCGGGACGGCTCGCCGCCTCCGCGCAGCAGCTCGTCCGTCTCCGCGTCCTCCCCTGGCGAGTCGATCCTTACCAGCGTGCCCGGCTCGATCCGGATCTCCGCACCGCGCAGCACGGACGTCCACGGCAGGACCGCGGGCTCGCGCAGTCCCTGCCGGACGCAGGCGTCGGCGAACATGGTCACCCGCCGCTCCCCCGGCGTGCCGACGACGGCGAGCGCGGTCACTCGGAGACCGCGACGTAGTACCAGTCGTCGTCGGGCTTCTCCTGTTCGGACACGTCGAGCTCGACGCCGGAGAACGTCGTCCTGAGGCGCTCGACCATGGCGTCGCTCAGGAAGTGGTGGTGCAGGTCCAGGCGCCTGAGGTGGGTCAGCGACCGGCCGGAGAGCAGTGCCTCGGCGCCCATGTCGGTGAGCGTGCCCATCGACTGGGCGAGCGACTCCAGCCGGGCCACCACCGGGGCGGAGGCGACGGCCGCGGCGACCTCGTCCTGGATCTCGCTGTTCTGGAGGCCGAGATGCCTGAGCGCGGGCAGCCGCTCGCCGGACAGGATGGGCTCCAGATCGGCCACGGTGGTGTCTCCGCCGTAGTTCTCCGACCCAAGCCAGAGCTCCAGGTATTCGAGCGCGGGAAAGTCGCTCTCGCCGACCGCCCTGGCCACGGCGGGGGGCAGACCGCCTGTCTCGAACCGGAGGATCCTGAGGCTGTCATGCCGGATCGGCCGCAGCTCCAGCCCCGTGCCACCACGGACCTCCAGCCGCTCCAGCAGCGGGAACGCCTCCAGCAGCGGGGTGACGTCGCCCTGCTGGATCCAGGAGATCTCGCACTCCTCCGACGGCATCGCGCCGAGGAAGAGCGAGCGCAGCGCGGGGAGACGCGCCGCGTTCTCGGCCAGCAGCCGGATGGGACCCGAGGCGTCGTTCTCGTAGGCCTCGCCCCAGCCGCCGACGATGATCGCCTTGACCTCGGTGGTGTCGACGGTCGCGACGAAGCGCGCGAAGTGCTCCTCGAAGGTCTCCTTCGCGTCGTAGACGCGGACCGAGAGGCGCCACGCGGCCTCGCCCGCCGCGGGCATGGGCGCCCCTGGAGGACGCAGGCTCACGATGGGCAGGCCCGCGTACTCTCCACGGTAGAGACCGTCGACGTCGTCGTTGAACTCGCTGTGGTCCATCGGAAACTCCCGTCAGGCTTAACGTGGCAGGACCCGTCCTACCAGAGTCACCCGACATTCTCGGAATCATGCGAGCAGGTCAGCCGGGCATGGGGCGTCAGCGATGATGGACGGCATGGACAACGGTCACATCCGTCTCAATTCCGCGACGGGACGCCGGGTTCTGCTCACCACGGTGCTCGGTTCCGGTATCGCCTGCTGGACGGCACGGCGCTGGCCAGCGCCGACGAGCGCCACGCGGGGGTGGCCAGCGGCGTCAACAACGCCGTCGCCAGGACCGGCGGGCTGCTCGCGGTAGCCGCGATCCCCCCGCTGGCCGGGCTGACCGGCGACGCCTTCGACTCTCCCGCGATCTTCACTACCGGGTTCCACACGACCAGGCTGGTCAGCGCGTCGATGATGGGCCTCGCGGCGCTGCTCACCTTCCTCACCATCCGGGAGAACGTCCTGATCCGCTCGGAGCCGAAGACGGGCTGCCCGGTGACGGCTCCCCAGCCGGGCAGGTGAGCCGTCAGAAGGTGAACGCCTGGCTGCGGACGCTGTTGTCGAAGTTGGACACCAGCAGTTCCGGCTCGCCGAACGAGCGGACCTCGGGCAGCCGGGTGAACAGTTCGCGGAACATCGCCCTGATCTCCTGCCTGGCGAGGTTGGCCCCCAGGCAGAAGTGCGGCCCCGGACCGCCGAAGCCCACGTGGGGCTTGGTGTCCCGGGTGATGTCGAACCGGTCGGCGTCGGGGAAGACCGTCTCGTCGCGGTTGGCCGAGCCGTAGAAGAGCACCACCTTGTCGCCCGCCTTCAGGTGCAGGCCGCGCAGGTCGTAGTCCTCGGTGACGGTGCGGCGGAACTGCATGATGGGCGAGACGTAACGGACCATCTCCTCGATGGCACCACCGATGTGGGCGTCGAAGTCGTCTACCAGCAGGCGCCGCTGCTCGGGGTTGTCGGTCAGCAGCTTGATACCGTGCGCCATGGTGTTGCGTGCCGTCTCGTTGCCCGCCACGAGCAGCAGCGTGAAGAACGACCCCAGTTCCCTGTCGGTCAGCCTCTCACCGTCGACATTGGCGGTGACCAGCGCGGAGACGAGGTCGTTGCCCGGCGCCCCCGAGCGTTCCCTACCCAGTTTGATCACCAGGCGCTGCAGGGCGAGCAGCGCGAGCGTGTTCTGGGCGGCCATCCTGACCGTGTGCGCCAGGCTGGGCCGCACGCCGGAGTAGGCGGTGGAGATGTCGACGTGCTGGTGGACCTTGGCCCTCACCTCGTCGGGGACGCCCATCATGTCGCAGATGACGTGAATAGGCAGCCTTGCGGCCACCTGCTGGACGAAGTCGCCGGGCCCCGAGGCCGTCACGTCGTCCACGATCCGCGCGCACGCGGCGTCGATGTCGCCCTGCAGGTTGCTCAGCATCTTCGGGCTGAACGCCCGGGAGACGATGCGGCGTAGCCGGGCGTGCCGGGGGTCGTCCATGTTGACCATGGACTCGCCGAAGACGTGTTTGACCCATCCGGGCGGCTCGGGACTGGTCACACCGGGCTCGCTGGAGAACACCTTGGCGTTGCGGCTGGCCTCCACCACGTCGGCGTGCCTGACCAGCGCGTAGAAACCCCTGCCCGAGCGGAGCAGCGGCACCCGCTTCTCCTCGAAGAACACCGGCCGATCGAGATCCCGAAGCCGCGCGAACGCCTCATGCCGCTCCTTGAGCGGCCGCCGCCAGAATCCCAGGTCGGCCAGGTCGATTTCCATGCTGCCAATCCTGGCACGTTCTTTACCCGTACCGGCCACGCGAATTTCATGTCCCGGTGGGCCGCGTGTCCGAATTACCAGAAACCATCACATACATGAGAGCCGCGTTTCTCGCCTCCATTACCTTCGCCTCCCTTCTGCTCCCCGCCTCCTCCGCCGGGGCCGCCGGGGCCGCCGGGGCCACCTCCATCGCGGGCGTCTGCTCCGACGTGCCCTCCGACTTCGACGGCGACGGCCGGGCCGATCTCGCGGTCGCCGCGCCCTACACCCGCTCCGGCGGCCACACCCGAGCGGGGGCGGTCACCGTCCTGTACGACATGCGCACCGCCCGGAGACTGACCCAGGACGAGCCCGGCGTGCCCGGCGAGAGCGAGACCGGGGACGCATTCGGCTCGGCGCTGGCGACCGGTGACTTCGACGGCGACCGCTGCGCCGACCTGGCCGTGGGCGTCTCCGAGGAGGACCGCTCCCTGCCGGGGGCCGACGGCGACGGAGTGGTGCAGCTGTTTCACGGCTCGCCGGGCGGTCTGCGGCCCGGCCGGGTGATCGACGCCGGGGACCTGGGCCGCGAGCGCGAGTCCGGCCGGTTCGGGGCCGCGCTCGCGGCGGGGGACCTGGACGGCGACGGGGACGACGAGCTGGTGATCGGCGCCCCGGGGCTGGGCGGCGGCGCGATCGGGGTGTACGGGTTCGGCGGACGCGAGCCATACATGATCACGCAGGAGACCGGATGGGTGGGACAGCCCGAGAAGGAGACCGACCAGTTCGGCGCGGTGCTCGCCACCGGGGACTTCGACGGCGACGGCCGGACCGAGGTCGCCGTGGGCGCGCCCGCGGACACGGCCCTGAAGAACGGCCAGGGCTCGGTCACCGTTCTCGACGTCCGGCGGCGGAAGGCGACCTTGCTCACCCAGGACAGCCCGGGGATCAGCGGCCGCGCCGAGGTCTGGGACTTCTTCGGCGAGTCCCTGGCAGGCGGTGACTTCAACGCCGACGGCCGCGACGACCTGGCGATCGGCGTACCGGGCGAGGGCCTGACCGAGAACCAGCGGGCGATGGACTACGGCGACGGCACGGTACACGTCGTCTACGGCTCCCGCGCCGGGCTGCGCACCGCGGGCTCGGAAACCTGGTCGCAGCGCTCGCTGAAGGGGGAACCGCGCTACTTCGACCGCTTCGGCGCCGCCCTCGCCGCCGGAGACCTCAACGGTGACGGCGACGACGAGCTGGCGATCGGGGTGCCGGGTGAGAACGCCGTCCAGGTGCTCGCGGGTACCCGTTCCGGCGGCCTCACCAAGAACAACAATCTGCTGGTCACCGGCACGGGCGGCGACTTCGGCGGTGCTCTGGCCACGGTCCCGGGCCGCGGCCTGGTCGTCGCCGCCCCGGGCGACGGCAGGCTCACCCTGCTGCGCGGGGCCGTGCGTAAGGGCCCCTACCCCGGTATCCGCCCGTCGACGGCGAGGCCCCTGGCAGGCGCTCCCGGGGACACCCTGTTCGGCTACGCCTTCACCAGCCCCTCCTCCCCTCGGTAGACGACCCGGTAGACGACCCGGTAGACGACCCGGTAGACGACCCGGTAGACGACCCGGTAGACGACCGTGCGTCCCCGTAACCGCGCCGGGATCTGACCGTTCGTTCCGGCTGGTTCCGAGGGAGCCGCGGGCGCCCGTTCCACGCGACGGGCCGTGCGGCCAGGACCTCAAGGAGCCTGGCCGCACGGCCCCGGTCCACCGGGTGACTAACGGATGCGGGTACTGGCCTTGACGGTGCGGCGGATCTCCTTACGGAGCTTGTCGATGTCGGCCTTCGCGTCGGTGGTGACGATCACGCCGAACCTGGCCGTGGCGGTGCCCCGGCGCGAGCCCGCCCAGGCGCGGATCCGCACCGTCGTCGAGTCGCCCTTGTCGAGAGAGGTGATCCAGCAGGAAAGGTCACGGCGCTTGACCGAGCACTTGACGCTGCGCGGCTTGGAGATCACCTTGATCTTGCGGAACCGGGTGGAGAAGTCCCCGACGAGCGCCACGTAGTGCTGGCCGCGGGCCTTGGCATTACGGACCTTGACCGTGTAGACGAGGGATCCGCCCCTGCGGACGTGCTTGGGAAAGGAGATCACGTATCTGAAGTCGGTGGGCGCCGCAGCGGCGGGTGACCGGGCAGGTGCGGCGGGTAAGGCGGACCCGGCGGCCGAGGCTGGGGTCTGGACAAGGAGGGTGCCACCCAGCGCCATGGCGAGAGCCACGGCGCCGAGCCTCTTGGTGAGGGGACTCATAAGCGGCATCATCCAACAACTCTTCAGAAATTCCTCCTTAGATATACCTTTCCGGCTACCCATAAAGCTGTATCCCTTGAGAGTTTCCGCAGGCAGGGTGTAGGCCAACTGGAGGCGTCACTGTTTCCACAGAGTGATGACAAGCCGGCGCCCTCGGAGGGCCGGCCGGCCCCCAGGCTCGACGTGCACCGCGGGGAAGCGTGCACGGAGCCGGCGCGCCCTCGTCAGAGGAGCGCGTCGCGGAATGTCCACAGGACTTCGAGCAGTAGGCGGCATCCTCGCGCGGATGCTCTCGGCCGCGGCCTTCGTCTTGCCACTTGAACTCTCGACCACAGTCCGCGAGAGCGCACGTCTTCGTGTCAGGGAGAGTGCCGCGGCCTCGGCAGGTCGGGCAGGACTCGCTCGCGATGCCGCACCCCGTCCCCACCAAAGAGCAGCCACGCCTACCACGATGACGAAGCTGTACAAAGCGAGACGAATGATGAGGCATCGTCTCAGGTCTCGTCGAGCGTCCTCTCGGCTGGTCATGATGCCCGCCGGGCGACCTCGGCGTCAGCTTCATCCTTGACGTGCCCCTGGAACTCCGCCAGCGTCATCACGGCCGGCCATGAGGCACAGCGCCATCTGTTCGTCAAGGTCGGTGAGGGGGGAGCGGATTGCCGCACTGTCTGATCTGCTCAGTAATCCCCTGCTGCGACTTGAAAGACGGTCAGGCCAAGCTCTTCGCGCCACATGCGGACGACGGCCGCGCGGTCGTCGATGACTCCGGCGATCTCCCTGTGGGCGAAGTGTTCGGTGTAGATGTCGTGCTTCACCTGCACGTCGGGCTGGTTGTCGTGGTCGTCGCGCATCCACAAGCCCTCAGCGTCGTCGAGGTGGCCGACGTTGGCGGCCAGCCACATCTCCGTTTGGCGGCGGCACTGCTCCTTGCGCCCAGACACGTAGGCGATCGGGTGTCCGGCATGGACGCGGTCATAGCCGTACAGTTTTCGGCCATGCGAGGCCCCTTCTAACGCACGAGGGCCCGTGCCTCGCCGGATCTGCTCGCTGATCTCTTCAGACTCCAAGGCGGAGTCGATCCCCTCATCGGCAAGCACTTTCCAGTCACGAGACCGGCCCATGTCGTAGGTACGGTCATGGTTGGTGATGTGGATGAAGACACCACGCTCGCGACATACTGATGATCAAAGGTCGACGTTACGCAGAACGCGCCTGTCACTGCAGGTCAGAGGCATGATCGCGTGTCACGTCGAGCTTTCAGGTTCAGTAGGCCTAGGAAAGTGAACCGCTCACGGGTTTGCGATCACCGCGGCTGGATTCCCATAGGACCCGAACATCGAACGCCTTCTCGTTCTAGCTTCGCCAGGAGGAGCTCCCCGTCGGGGCGGCCAGAGCGCGCGAATCGAGAGGCGCTCCGATCTGGATCGGCAAATAATTCAGCTACGGTCTAACCGTATTGAGCACATGATTTCACGTTGGCTGTGTTCTGATCCTCAACAGACCGAGCATCACCAACAAGCCCGGAGCGCTTGCTCTTGTCCTTGCTGACTCGCCTGTAGACCGCAGCCCGAAGGGCAGCACCTGGCGCGAAAGACATGACCGAAGGGTAAATGAAAGATATATGCAAGAAGGAATTTCTTCAGAAATTCCTCTGGTGCTTTAGGTCAGTGCCGCCTGTCCTGCCGGAATGGTGAACCGAGCACCGGTCTTCGCGGGCGCACCGCGCCTGCTGATGTATTCAAGCGTGCGGAAGTCGGCGTGCAGTTCCTGCGGGGTAAGGCGGCAGACGATGTAGCCGCGCCGCTGGTCGAGATAGGAGATGTGCGGGTTCTCGGCGATCGTCTCGGCGATCCGGCTCTCGTCGCGGTAACCGTCGCCGTCGCTGGCGATCGAGGAGGTGACGAGTTCCACCGCGACCCGGGGCGAGTCGGGGTCGTCGAAGTCGAGCCTCAGGTCCGCCGCGTGGTGCATGTGCGCGTCTCCGGTCAACACCACCGGGTTGGCCGCGCCCGAGTCCCGGAATCCGGTCAGCAGGCGGGTGCGCTCGGCGGCGTAGCCGTCCCAGGAGTCCATGTTGACCTCGGTACCCGGCCCGACCTTGGAGTCACGCTGGGCCATCAGGATCTGCTGGCCGACCAGGTTCCAGCGGGCGCCGGAGGTCGCAAGACCGTCGAGCAGCCAGTTCCGCTGGTCCTCCCCGAGCAGGGTGCGCCCGGCGGCCAGCCTGTCGTCGCAGCCGGACCTGAGCCCGTCCTCGCAGGCCTGGTCGTCGCGGAACTGCCGGGTGTCGAGCAGGTGAAAACGGGCCAGCGGCCCCCAGTCCACCCGGCGGTGGACCCGCATCGACGCCCCGCCGGGCACGCTCGTCCGGCGCAGCGGCATGTTCTCGTAGTACGCCTGGAAGGCGTTGGCCCTGCGCCGGGCGAACGCCGGGTCCCCGGAGCTGGAGACCTCTCCCGCCCAGTTGTTCTCGATCTCGTGGTCGTCGAAGGCCACCAGCCACGGCGCGACCGCGTGCGCCGCCTGCAGGTCGGGGTCGCTCTTGTACTGCGCGTGCCGCATCCGGTAGTCGGCCAGCGTGGCGCAGGTGCCCGAGGTGTGCTGCCGGACACTCCCGGCGAGGGCCGTGTACCCCCGTGGCGCGTACTCGTACATGTAGTCGCCCAGGTGGACGACCAGCCCGGGATCCTGCTCGGCCAGCCTCCGGTACGCCGTGTAGAAACCGTGCTCGTAGTGCGCACAGGCGGCGATGGCGAGGGTCAGCGGGGACAGCGCGGACGGGGCGGTGCGGGTGCGGCCGGTCGGCGACAGGTGGCCCTCGGCTCTGAAGCGGTAGAAGTACTCCCGGCCGTGCTCCAGGTGCTCCACCTCGACGTGGACGCTGTGCGCCCGCTGCCGGCGTGCGGTCTCGGTACCCGCGCGGACCACCCTGGCGAACCGTTCGTCGGTGGCGAGCTGCCATTCGACGTCCACGTCCCGGACCGGCATCCCGCCCCGGCCGTCCGGGCCGAGCGGGTCGAGGGCGAGCCTGGTCCACAGCACGACGCCGTCCGCCGACGGGTCGCCGGAGGCGATGCCGAGCGTGAACGGGTCGCCGGCGAGGGTCCGGGCCGGGCCGGGCCCGGCCCCGGTGAGCAACAGGCCGCCCGCACCGGCGGCGGCGGAAAGAAACACTCTGCGTGACAGCTTCTGCTCCACACCACCAGTGCAACCGTTCCAGCTTTCCCCGCCATGGCCTGCGCATCAAGGCATGATGAACAGCCGTTGCACAGGCGAGTGCCCTACCCGCGGTGATTTAACGCCGGCCGACCGGCGGGCGACATCGGGGCGAAGGGCCGGCTTCCCGGTGGTGGTCGCACCGGAACCCGGAGGGACGGCTCGGGAAGCGACGAGGCTCACGTCAGGGAACCGGAGGTGCCGACCTCCGCGGCGGTGAGTGCGAGCCGGCGGGGAGACCCCGGCCCGGGTCATCCCAGGTAGGGCTTGAGGTGGGGGTTGAGGGCGCCGCAGCCCAGGTATTTCTCCGCGGTGTGGAAGTCGAGCCAGTCGAGGTTGACCAGCGCCTCCTGGTCGACGCCGGTGAAGCAGGTCCGCAGCCCCGGCGGGATCGCCGCGATGTCGTCCTTGTCGGCGATGTTCACCCACCGTCTGACCTTGGGGGGCCGCTCGCCCCAGCCGTTGACCGGTGCGGGCATCAGCCGCTCGAAGATCACGTTGCGCATGCCGAGCGGGCTGCCCAGAGTGATCAGCAGGTCCACCTCCAGGTCGGGGTTGGCCCAGAGCGTCTCGTAGGTCACCACGCTGCCCAGCGAGTGCGCGATCACCACCTTGGGCCGGTTCCGCCTGATCACCTCGGCCACGGCCGCCCTCGACTTCTCGCGCGCCTCACCCCCGGCCGCCATGTAGGTGGCGACCTCGGGACAGAAGAGCTTGGCGAAGTCGGCGGCGTTGGCCTGCAACCGGTCCAGCAGCCAGCCGGTCATCCGGTGCAGGGCACCGGTCAGCCCCTCCCCCACCGAGTCGAGCTGCTTGGCCCAGGCGACGAAGACCTCCTGGGCGCCGACGTTCATGCTCCGCACCGCGCGCGGAGAGTCCTCCTTGCTCTCACCCAGCAGATGGGCGTAGTAGGCGATCTCGGTGATGTAGCGCTCCTTGACGTGCGGCTTGCCGCCCGTCAGGCCCTTGTGCAGGTAGCGGTCCCACTTGTCGCGCATCGCGACCGCCGCGCCGCCGACCGAGTTACCCGCGTCGCGGTAGTAGCGGTACTTACCGATACCGTGCACCCCGACGATCGTGTCCATACTCCCCCGCCTCCTGTTTCGCATGCCCGGTTTTCACGGGCGTTGATGACATACGCCCCCGAGCAACTGTGGCGGAAGCGAGCCCCGCGTCACAAGACCACGGCGGCACCGGCGAAAACCGTCAACGGACTCATAATCCGTGGGTCGTGGGTTCAAGCCCCACCCTGTGGGGTGCGGAAACTCGGCCGTAGTGGTTGACCTGGAGGTTCGTGGCTCGAGCATGATGAGGTCTCGGGCATCCTGCTGACGGTGTCGTGGTCCTTGCTTTACCTCATCCTCGGACGTGTCGTTCAGCTCCTGGTCCTGCTGGGTGGCTATCAGCGCATCAGCGGCGAACTGGCCGGCGTCGGGCTACGGGTGCCGCCCAGCACAGTGCGCGACATCCTCAAAAGAGCCGGGCTCGGTCCGGCACCACGTCGCACCGGCCCGAGTGGTTATGACGACTTGAGGTGGCCCCACTCGGGCGGCTTGAGCTGGGGCGAGTTCCTGAAAGCGCAGGCCGAGGGCATCTGGGCGTGCGACCTGTTCCACGTGGACACCGTCTTCCTCAAGCGGCTCTACGTTCTGTTCTTCATCGAGCACGCCACACGCGCCGTTCACGTCGTGGGTGTCACGGCGCATCCGACCGAAGCCTGGGTCGCTCAACAGGCCCGCAACCTGCTCACGGACCTGGGAGAGCAGGCCGAGCGCATCAGATTCCTCATTCGCGACCGCGACGCCAAATTCACCGCGGTCTTCAACGAGGTGTTCACCTCACTCGGCGCCCGCGTCATCAAAACGCCGGTTCGCGCGCCGCAGGCCAACGCGATCGCCGAGCGTTGGGGCGGCACCGTTCGACGGGAATGCACCGACCGGCTCTTGGTCTACAACGACCGCCATCTCCGCCGGGTCCTGCAGGCATACCAGTGGCATTACAACCGGCACCGTCCCCATCGCTCACGAGACCGTCAACCACCTCAGCCACCACATGCCCCGGCTACACCCAGCAATCTCGATCAAATCCGCCTGCAACGCCGACAGATACTCGACGGCCTGATCAACCAGTACCGGCGGACCGCATAGACGGGGCGGATAACCACAGACCAGAGGCCACATCCGGGTTTTCGCACCCCACAGGGCCGGACCCGGACGTGCTGCACGTGGTTCTGCCGGCCGTACACAGGGTCTGGGTCTTTCGCTAGAGATTCGGCCTGGAAATTGCCCTACCCTCGTATGCGTGACCGAGTTGATGATCGACGCACGGGACATCCGGGTCAGCAGGTTCGGCCGTGGGAGGCCGTCGAGAAACCGGCCTCCGACAGCACAACTGTGCTGCTGACCATGCAGTACATGGAAGCGCAGCCGCGGACTGGATCGACCGCGGAGGCGGACGGATTGACGATCACCGCGCCGGTCGACACGTCCGCGGACCTCGCGGTCATGGTGCGCGCACTGGACAAAGCCGTGATCGAGGCGGCCGAGCCCGCCATCGGGAACCCACGCTCGACGACATGTACCTCAGTCTCGCCGCCACCGAACTGGAGCACGCCCGGTGAAGATCCTTCCGGTGTCCAAAACGGACCCCGCATCCTGGGCGGCCGACAACCGTGCCGACCTCCGTTCGCTGCTGGCCGCCGACGGCGCCGTGCTGGTGCGTGGCCTGGAAATCGCGGATGTGTCCACGGCCGCAGCCGTCAGCCGTGCCTTGATCGACTCGTTCGTGACCGAACGTGAGGGCTTCGCGCCACGTGACTCGCTCGAGCATGGCGTGTACTCGGCGACGAAGTGGCCATCGGACCAGCCGATGTGCATGCATCACGAGCTGAGCTACGTGACCGATGTGCCGACTGTGCTGGCGTTCACCTGCTTGCGTGCCCCGGTTTCGGGTGGCGTGACGGCTCTGGCCGACTCGCACGCGGTGCTGGACTCCCTTGACCCGGATGTGGTGGCTCGGTTCTCGGAGCACGGCTGGCAGCTGGTGCGCCACTACAACGGCCTGGTCGGAGTTTCGCTGGCGGACGCGTTCGGTAGTTCCGACAAGGATGTGATAGAGGCGTACTGCGAGGCCCACGGGATTTCGTTAACCTGGGGCGCGGATGGCAGCCTCCGGACGACGCAGACCCGTCCTGCGTTGGTGCGGCACCCGGCGTCAGGGCGGCTCGGCTGGTTCAACCAGATCGCGTTCCTGAATGAGTGGACCATGGACCCGGACGTCCGTGACTACCTGATCACGGCGTTCGACGGCGGCCTGCCGTTCAACACGTTCGCCGGAGACGGCACTCCGCTCGACCGGGCGACCGTCGACGCCATCAACGCCGTGTACGACACCCACACCATCCGTGAGCCCTGGCAGGACGGCGACATCATGCTCGTCGACAACATCCGGATGGCCCATGCGGTCGAGCCGTACAAGGGTGAGCGGGAGATCGTCGTGGCTATGGGCGAGGCCGTCCGGATCAAGGAGTACTGACGTTCTTCAGGTACGAGATCAGCCCGCCGGTGCTCGCCTCGGCTCCGACGGCGGCCGGGCGGATCTCCCGCGGCTGCCAGTCGGGCGATGCGTTCACTTGCTTTGTCCTCCCAGCGTTTCAGTCGAAGCTCAAGGTCGAGTACATCGTCACGTTGCCGATCAGCGTGGCACATGCTTTCGCCGCCGCCGCGACTTTGTCGGGATAGGCTGGGGTCGAACGGTCGATCAGCACGCCGATCACGGTTCCACTGTGCCCGACCACCACGCCGAGTGCGTCGATGTCGGCACAGATCCCAATCATCGCTTTGAGCGTCCTCTTCGGACGCAGGACCTGGTTGAGCTCGGCGCTGCGGGTTGCCACATCTCCTACCTCAGCCAGGTCTCCGGTGGCCACCGCCGAAGCGAGACGGTCGAGCAGCCGGGCGTACTCGCGTTTCTCCGCCATGCCGAAAGGTTTTGGGATCCGGTTGAAGGCAACCGTGTCCACCGCGCCGCCTTCGTCCAGGCCGACCACGGTCATTGACGGCAGCGAGCCCAGTATCCGCCGCAGTCGGACACTGCGGTGGTGGTACGCCACGATTCCGGGATACAGCACGCCGTCGGTCGGCTCGATCTGGCAGAGCAGCCTTTCGATGAACTTTGGCGTCAGCTCCACGTCCAGCGCGTTGCCGATCGCCCTCGCGGTGGCGACCAGATCGGCCGATGAGCTGGCCATGCCCTTGCCCTCGGCCAGTCCACTGTCCAGAGTGAGCACTCCGCCGACTGGCTTCGGCATGGTCTGCATGACCATCTGGGCCAGTTTGAGCGACTTCGTCTTGTGCCGTGGCCGGACTTCGATCGTGGACATGGCCGGGTCGGCCAGGAACGTGGCCACCGTCCAGCGCGCGATCGGCAACGTGACGAGGAAATCCCCGTCGGCCTCGTCCAGCCTGCCCTGCAGCAGTTCGCCGAAGGTGCCGAACGCGGTGCTCAACCCGGTGGCGCCGCGGTAAAGCGGCTGGACAGCCAGTGACATGCCTATACCGCCTCGGCGACCAGTCCCGCGACCTCGTCCGCCCGTGTACGCGTGAAGTAATGCCCACCTTCGGCGAGTTCACGCAGCACAACGCGGTCAGCGACCAAACTCCACCGCCCGTGCCGCATCGCGTAACCGGCAGTCGTGCGGTCATCCGCGGTGACAACGATCTCCAGTGGTGCGGTGAGCCTCACCCCGCCCTGCTGAATGTCGGCCAGATAGCGGTTGGTGGAGCAGACATCGTGCCGGTAGGCCGAGCCCACCACATCCATCCGTTCCGGCTTGAGCGAGTCCAGGTCGACGAACGCGCTGTCCTGCCGCAGCAACGCCGTGATTTCCGTGTTGCTCATCGCGGATACCTCGGCGCTCTCGGCGTTCAGGTCCGACACGGGGTCGAGCATCAGCGCGCCGACAAAGATCCGCAACGGCGGACGCCCGTTCTCCTCCATCAGCCGGGCGATCTCCACCGCGAACGCCGCACCGGCGCAGTGTCCCCACAGAATGATCGGACCGGTGATGCCGCGGATCTCGTCATGGACCGCCTTGGCGATCTCGGTGACCTCCTGCAGGGACGCGTCCTGCCCACCGACCAGGTCGTGCCCGGGCAGCTCGACGGCGTGCACCGCGATGTTCCTGTCCTGCAGTGCCTTCGCCAGTTGCTGGAAGTTGACCGCGTTTCCGCCCGCGTAAGGCAGGCAGATCAGCGTCGCCACGGAGTCGAATTCACCGATGGACAGCCGTTGGACCAGGCCCGCGACCGGCTCGCCGACAGCGACGAGGCCCGCGGCCAGGTCCTCCAGCACCGGGTTCGTCACCACCTGGGTCAGCGAGATCTGGCGGTCCAGGTTAATCACGAGCCGTACGGCCGCCAGCGAGGTCCCGCCGAGTTCGAAGAAGTTGTCGCGGCGGCCGATGCGCTCCAGTGGAACGCCCAGCACCTCCGCCCACGCGGTCGCCAGCCTGCGCTCCACGTCGGTCACCGGGGCGACATAGGATGCGCCCGCGTGGCCGAGTGTGCCGGCGAGCGAAGTCAGCAGCATCTTGTCGACCTTGCCGTTCTCGGTCAGCGGCAACGTGTCCAGCCGGTGGAAATACGTCGGGATCATGTACTCCGGCAGCTGTGTGGCCAGGTGGTCTTGGATATCCTCGGCTTTCAGCGAGGCCGCGCCGCTGTAGAACGCCACCAGGGTCTTGGTGTCCGAGTCGCCCTCGATGACCACGGCGGCGTCACGGACATCCGACACGCCGAGGATCTTGGTCTCGATGTCGCCGATTTCGATCCGGAACCCGCGGACCTTGACCTGCTCGTCCCGGCGGCCCAGAAACTCGATTTTGCCTTCGGGCAGCCAGCGGCCGAAGTCACCGGTCAGGTACATCCGGGTGCCCGGCCGGTGCGGGTCTTCGACGAATGCGTGCGCGGTGCGTTCCTCGTCGTTGATGTAGCCACGACCAACGGCGACACCTGAGAACGCGATCTCGCCGGGCGCGCCGAGCGGTGCCGGTCGGAGCTTCTCGTCCAGCACGTACGTGTACACGTTCCGCAGTGGACGGCCAACCGTGACGAAGTCACGCTCCGGCAAACCGGTCAGCACCTCGTGCATCGTGTCGTCGGAAACCTCAGTCGCACCATAGGCGTTGACCAGCGAGATCGACGGGTAGAGCTCGAACCACCGGCGGACGAGCCGAAGTTTCAGCGCCTCACCGGTAACCGAGATGGTCCGCAGGTCACCGAGTGGCCTCGGGTGCTTGGCCAGGTGCGAGGTCATCACGTCCAGATAGGCGGGCACGATCTGGATCACCTGGATGCCGCCCGCGGCGATCTCCTCGACGAACGAGTCGACGTCCAGCTGCGTCTCGGTGTCGATGATCCGAGTGCTCCCACCGACCAGCCATGGCGCGATCACCTGCCACAGGGAGATGTCGAAGCACTGCGACGCGGTCTGGGTGACCACCTCGCCCTCGGCCAGCTCCATGTCGTCGATCTTCATGTACAGGTGGTTGAGCATCCCGGCGTGCTCGCACATCGCGCCCTTCGGCGCACCGGTCGAACCCGAGGTGAAGTAGATGTACGCCAGCTGTCCTGGCTCGATGGACGTGTCCGGGTTGGTGTCGTCGGTTTCGTCGCGCAGCACGTCCTCCACAAGCGACACCGGACAGTCATGGGCCAAGCCGGCCAGCGCTTCGTTCGCCGTGCGGACGGCATCCGCGGACGACAGGACGAACTTGCAGTCCGCGCGCTCGAATTGCGTGGCCACGCGGTCAGGTGGGAAGTCCGGGCGCACGGGCAGGTAAACACCGCCCGCCTTGAACACGCCGAGCATGGCCGCGACCCAGTTCAGCTCCCGGTTCATCACGACCGCGATCGGGTCCTCCGGCAGTGACCCGCGCCGCAGCAACGTGTTCGCGACCTTGTTGGCGTTCGCGTTCAAGTCGCGGTACGTCCAGCGGCTGTCGCCGTGCGAAGCAGCCAAGTCGTTCGGGCGCAGGCGTACCTGTTCCTCGAACAGCTCCACGAAAAGCTTGCCGTGCCACGGGATGTCGGCGCCAGAGTGCGCATGCATCTGGTACTCGTACTCGTCCGGCTCCACCAGGCTCTTCGCGTCATGCGGGGCGTCGGGATCGGTGACGAGCAGTTCCAGTGCCCGTAGTTCGTATCCGGCGAACCGGTCAGCGTGCGCGCGGTCGATCACGTCCGGCCGGAACCGCAGCTCCAGCCACAGTCCGTCTTCGGCGTCCACATAGCCGACGTCGAGCACGGCGCCGGTTATCATCCCGGCCCCGGAAAGGCCGAAGACGACGTCAAACGCGGGCGCGTCGTCCACGACGTCGACCGGTTCGTTCACCTTGCCGATCAGGTCACGCCAGGTAGCCTCGGCCAAGGCGATCCCGCGCGGCGCCAGATCGGCGCCCGGCGCCAGATATCCGGTGAGTGGCGACCGTTCGCCGCCCATCACACCGAGGACCTTCAGGTGCGCGGCGAGCAGGGTGTCAGGCAGTGAGCCGAGTGCGCGGAGTCGCGCGACCACCTCGGCGGGCACCGCCTTGCGCAACAAGTCCGGCCCGGCGGCGGGCGCTCCACCAGGCGCAATCCACGGCCGAATCCTGGTAGGGCTCAGTCGCAGCCGGTCTGTCATCGGAGCCCCCGACGGACGTTGATTTGGCCTTCAGTGAGAATCATCGTTCTTTCCTTCAGTTCACCGTGAAATGGATCGACGTGGACGCGGTGGTCAGCACGTCGACGAGATCTTCCCGGCTGGGCGCGGTCGCGATGACGTACCCGAGGCGGCCGTACGCGTCGACCGGCGGCGCGACATGGCGTCCCGGTTCGGTCGTCACTGTCACCTGGTGCACGCCCGGCACCGCCTCCGCGCGCTGAACACCGGAGATCTCGGTGAGCACCCCGATGTCCGGCGTTGTCAGGAACTGGATACCGGCGAAGCCGGTCGTGCCGGACGGCAGCGTGACAGGCAATCCGCAGGCTTGCCTGAGCTGCTGTTCGAGCAGGTTGACGCCGGTGGCCAGGCGGATCAGCTCCGGGATCATGCCGCCGGCGAGCCGGGGGTTGATCTCGATGATGACGGGTCCGGTCTCGGTGACCTTCACCTCGGTATGGCTCGCGCCCCTGGTCAGTCCGGCCGCCCGCAGAGCGTCCCGTACCACGTCGGCGACCTGGTCGGCCACGTCCTCGGGCACGGACGCGGGAACGATGTGCCGTGACTCCACGAAGTTCGGCTCGCCCACCACCGATTTCCGGACCAAGGCCACCAGTTCGTGTCGCCCGTCCACCGCGAACATCTCGACGCTGTACTCCGGACCATCCACGTAGGACTCGATCAGCGCACCTTTCGCCCTCGGCATGCCGCGGACGTTCACCGTCACAGCATGGATCGCCTCGACCGCGGCCAGCGCCTGGTCGGCCGTGTCGCAGCGGACCACGCCGGTCGAGCCGGACTCGTCTATCGGTTTCACCACGCAGGGCAGGCCCACCTTGTCCACCGCGGCAGGCACTTCCAGGGCGTTCTCGACCCGCACCCACATCGGTTGCGGCAACCCCGCCTTGTCGATCCGAGCACGCAGCTCAGCCTTGTTGCGGCAGCAGTCGATCGCCTCGGGCCGTTCGGCGTGCAGCCCCAGCCCGGCAGCCAGCCTCGCCGCGGTGGACAGGTAGAACTCGCTGGTCGTCGTCACCGCGCTGATCCGGCGGCGCGGCACCTGAGAATCGAGTGCCGCGGCCAGCGCATCGGGGTCCGCGGTGTCGCACCGCAGCACCCTGCATCCGGTCTCCGGCAGTCCCAGGTACCGTTCGGGCTTGTCGGTCAGGAGAATCGGCTCGTAGCCGAGGCGTTCGGCGATACCGATCGCCGCCATCCCGGTGCCGGACGTGTTGGACTCGACGAACGCGAGGACCGGCCGAGCCGCGTCGGGATCGGTCAGCCGGGAAAAGGCCCAGGAGCGTACTACGGTGCCGGGCGGAACCTGGCGGGGTCGCGTGGCCAACGGCTGGTCAGGCAGGCCGCGTTCGGCCCAGTACCTCTGGTTGTGCACGGTCTCGGCGTACCGGTCACCGCGGTCGGGGAAGATCCCGACAATGGTCGTGCCGGCGGGCTCGTGCCCGGCCAGGTGCGTCATCACCCGGTACACCGAGCCGGACGTGTTACCCGCGAACAGCTTCTGCTCCTTGGCCAATGCCACCGTCGCCTCGAAGGCCTCGCGGTCGTTGAGCCAGTGCACCTCGTCGATCTGACCCTGGTCGAGGTTCTTCGGATGCATGCTGTTACCCAGCCCGCTCTGCAGCCGCTGCGGCCAGTCCGGCTGTCCGAACAGGACACTGCCGACGCAGTCGACGCCGACCACCCGGATACTCGGCAGGCGCTCGCGCAGCGCCCGTGCCGTGCCGCACAGCGATCCGCCGCTGCCGACCGATCCGACCAGGACGTCGATCTCGCCGAGGTCGTCGATCAGCTCATCGGCCAGCGTCTGGTACGCCGCCGGGTTGTCAGGGTTCTCGTACTGCTTCGGCCAGAAGGCGCCGGGGTTGGCCACCATGATCTCAGCGAGTCGCTTGAGCCGTGCTCCCTGCCAGCCGTGTTCGTCCATCTTCGGCACGACGTGGACCTCGCAGCCCAGCGATTCCAGTTTGGCCAACGTCATACGGTCGATTCTCGGGTCGGTGACGATGTGCACGGGATGCCCCATCAGGGTGCCGACCAGTGCCACGCCCAGTGCCATCGTGCCGGACGAACTCTCCACGATCGGCGCGCCGTCGGCGAGGTCACCGTTCTGCTTGGCGCGCAGCAGGATGTTGCGTGCCACCCGGTCCTTCATCGCGAACAGGTTCTGGATCTCCAGCTTGGCGTAGCAGGTGGGGCCGCCGCGAATCGCCAGCCGTACGAGCGGGGTGTTGCCGATGGCGTCGAGCAGGTTCTCACAGATCACGCGGTGGCTCCTGCAGATCGGTGGATTCGGTGAGCGCTTGGAGTAATCGGTCTGTCGTGGCGTAGGCCGCGGTGATCCGGCGACGGCGGGCCGTCCAGCGTTGTTGCACCAAGTCGAAGTCGGCGGCCTGCTGGTTCAACATGGCGCGCACGCTCTGCCCACTGGCCGAACCTGTCGTGCGCTTCGCCGACAATGCCTTGTCCACATCGAACGCCTGCGTCAACAGCCGCTCGGCGTCGGTCACCTCGAAACCTGCATCCCGACCCACCTGTTCGAGCAGGACGGCGTCCGGCTCGGCAGGCGTCAGCCCTCGGTCAACGGCGGCGACGATGTAGCGGCCCGCGATCACCTGCGCGGTACGCCAAGGCACGCCTGCGTCGAGACACAGTCGATTGGCCAGGCTGAGACCACCGAGGTACTCGGTCTCGCAGACCTCACGCAGGCGGTCGGTCCGTAGCCGCAAGCCGGCCAAGACGGCCGTGAACAATCGCAGGACCGAGCCTGCCTGGTCGAACACCAAGGGGACGTGCGTACCTGCCTCCTTGGACACCTCGATTGTGTTGCTGAACGGCGTCGCACGCTGTCCGAGCACCACGCCCACGAACCCGGCAGCCAGCTGGGCGGTCCGGCCGCGCAGGCGCTCCAGCACCGGGAAGTTCTTCTTCTGCGGCATGGCCGAGGAGATCCCGCTGAACTCGTCGGGCAGGTCGATGAAGCCGTAACCCGCGCCGCTCCAGGTCAACAGGTCGGTAGCGAACCGGCTGAGCGACACGCCGATCAGGCACAGCTCCGCGGTGGCCTCCAGCGCCCAGTCGCGGGTCGCCACGCCGATCAGCGCGTGCCCGTCCCCGGAGCTGAAGCCGAGCAGCCGCGCCATCCGTGTCCGGTCCCAGTCGAGCTCGCCGCCGGTCATCGCGCCCGCGCCCATCGGCGAGGTGTCGACGGAGGCGTACACGGTGTCCATGCGGTGCAGGCTGTGCAACACCTGAGCGGACATCGCGGAGAAGTAGAACCCCGCGCTGGCGACCTGCGCCGGCTGCGAATGCGTGTACCCGGGCATCATGGTGTCGATCTCACGGCAGGCCAGCTGATGCGCGGCCCTGCCGAGACCGATCAGATCGTCGACGGTGTCCAGCACACGGTCGCGGCCGTAGATCGCCTGCGCGGTGGCCTGTAGATCGTTGCGACTGCGATCCACGTGCCACGCGGGCGCGATGTCGCCGATCCGCTCGATGGCGTACCGCTCGATGGTGAACGCGATGTCGCTCATCGCCGCATCGGCGAGATTCCGGACTGTTTCGCTGTCCAACTCGGACAAAACCGGTGCGATCGTGGCGACGTCGATGGTACTGAGCAGGCCCATCCGATGGTATTCCAGCAACAGCACCTGTTCCAGCCGGAGATAGCCGGGTAGCAGGTGCTCGGCCTCGAACTCCAGCTGCGGGCGCAGCACTTCGCGCCGCACCAGCTCGTCAGGGCCCGCACTGATCCGCCCGGTCAACCCGGACGCGCTGTCGTGCCGACGCCTATCCGCGCACACCGATGAACCTCCTTCGCGAAAGGGGATATCCGCCGATCGCCGCCAAATGCGATCGAGGCGCTATCGCATGGTCCGTTCCCGAACTGTACTCATCTGTCCCAGTGTCTTAGGCTCCCTGACAGGCTGCGGCCGAGTCCGTTCCAGCGTGCCCAGAATGCCGATGGGTGGTCAACGCGGCGGGACTATGACTATGGGTTTCACCGGTCTTTTTGCCGCACAAGGTGCTGATGTCTCACCGCGCGGACCGCGGCGTGACGATCACGTGCTCGCACCGACAGCCGCCGAGCCGCTTTGTCGCCCGGCTCGGCGGCTGTGCGTACACCTCGCATCGTGCCTACCGCATCGTGTCTACAGCGAGGCCGCAATGATCCCCTTCATGATCTCGCTGGTGCCGCCGAAGATCCGAGCCACCCGCGCGTCGGTCCATGCTCTGGCGACCGGGTATTCGCTCATGTAGCCGTAACCGCCGAACACTTGCAGGCAGTCGTCAACCACTGTGGACAGTCGTTCGGTCGCCCACAGCTTGGCCATCGCGGCCTTGGCCATGGTCAGCTCGCCCGCCGCCTGTTCGCGGACGCACTCGGCCACGAACGCACGGGCGACCGCGACCTCCGTGGCACACTCGGCAAGCTTGAACTGCGTGTTCTGCATGCGGATGAGCTTGCGCCCGAACGCCTTTCGCTGCTTGGCGTACTGGATCGCCGCATCGACCGACGCGGCCATCGACGCGACCGCCGCGACCGCGATGTGCAGGCGTTCCATCGACATGAACGGGATCAGCTGACGCAGTCCCAGCCCTGGCTTGCCACCGAGCACGGCGTCGGCGGGGATCGGCATGTCGTCGAAGAACAGCTCGCACGTGTCCTGGCCGTGCCTGCCGATCTTTTCAAGCGCTTTGCCCCGCCGAAGCCCGGTCACGCCGGCGGTTTCGACTGCCAGCAAAGACAATCCCGTGGTCTGCGCCATGACGAGGATCAGCCCGGCCTGGGTGCCGTTGGTGACGAAGGTCTTCGAGCCGTTGACCCGGTAGCCGTCACCGTCGGGCTCCGCCCTGGTGGTGACGGCCTGGATGTCCGAACCGGCGGCCGGCTCGGTGATCGCGATCGCGCCGACCAGTTCGCCGGACGCCATCCGGGGAAGCCACGACCGCTTCTGCTCCTCGGTGCCGTATGCCAGTACGTAGTGCGCGACGACGCCGTGCGCACTGACACCCCACGAAGTGTCCCCGGCCATGGCCTGTTCCTCGATCAACACCATCTCGTGCTCGAAAGTACCGCCACCACCGCCGTACCGCCCGGGAATCCCGATACAAAGCAGGCCCGTATCACCCGCGGCCCGCCAAAGCCGCGCATCGACACACCTCTGCGACGCCCAACGCTCCTGATTGGGCACCAACTCCTTCCCACAGAACGCCCGCGCGAGATCGCGTAACTCCCGCAGTTCGAGACCGTTCACCGGCAACCCCCCGGACATCATGCCCCCCTAACACTCAGACAACGAGACCGCCGTCGATCCCCAATACCTGACCGGTGATATAGCTGGAACGCTCCGAAACGAGGAAGGACACCAGATCGGCGACCTCCTCCGGCCTACCGAACCGGCCAAGCGGAATCCGCTCCGCGATTCCCGAACGCGCCTTACCCGCCATGGACGCCGTCATGTCGGTCTCGATAAGACCGGGCGCCACGACATTGGCCCGGATACCATACCGGCCCGACTCCTTGGCCAGCGCACGAGTGAAACCGATAATGCCCGCCTTGGACGCCGAGTAATTGGTCTGCGCGGCGTTCCCATACACACCCGCCACAGAAGACAGCGTGACGATCGAACCCGCCCTACGCTTGATCATCCCGAACACCGCCACACTGCAAACGTTGTACGTGGAGTCGAGATTGGTACGCAATACCGTGTGCCAGTCCTCTTCGCTCATCATCACGAGCGGGTTGTCGCGGATGATCCCCGCGCACGAGACCACCGCGCCGAGCGGGCCGAGTTCCTTCTCGGCCCGGCGGACGAATTGCCTGACCGCACCCAACTCCGTGACATCCACCTGCTCGGCGAGCACCGAAGCACCCTCGGCAACCTGCCCGACGACCAGGTCGGCGGCCTCCTTGTTGGAGCGGTAGCAGAACGCGACATCATATCCATCGGCCGCCAGACGGGTCACGACACTGCCGCCGATCCCGCGTGAACCACCCGTCACCAATGCCACAGGACGCATGTCAGTCACCTCCAGGACGCATCAAGACCTCGACACCACGCAACGCCACGGAGAAACTGCCCACCTCAAGGACTTTACGGCCGCCCACGAAGCTGCTGCCCGCGACGATCGCCGCGTCTGCGACGTTACGCAGGATCTGTACGTGATGTTCCAGCACCTCACCCGGGAACACCGGCTCGAGCAGGTCCACGTTCTTGATCCCGGCGGCCAGCTCGACCTTACCGGCCAGCACGTCCGGATTCGGTGTCTCCCAGCACGCCAGCAACACGGCCGCCTGCGCCCATGACTCCACCAACAAGCTCACCGGATACGCGTAATCGTCGGTGTTCTGATAGCACGGCTCAGCGCACGTGATCGCCTTGTGCGCCACCAGACTCTCACCCGGCCGCACCTCGATTACCCGGTCCAGGAGAAGAATCGGGTACCGGTGCGGAATGATCTGTTTGATCTCCGCGACTCCGATCATGCCGTCACCGCCGGGTAGCGCACGCGGATCTCAGCGACCCGCTCCTCGTTGACCACGGCCGACGCCGAACACCGGGTGAACCCGCCCACCTGCTCGACGGCCAGCTCAAGCCTCACCTGGTCGCCGGGGTAGACCGGCCGCATGAACCGGACCCTCTCCAGCGCGACGGGGCGCACCGGATCCGCGCCGCGGGCGGCGCACATATCACGAAAGGCCGAGTTGACGTACTCCACCAGGAACAGGCCGGGCAGGATCGGAAAGCCCGGGTAATGGCCGGCGAACACCGGATCGTCCGGGGAAACGTCCACGGTGACAGTGACTCCGCTCACCTGCGCGGCCGTCATGACCCGGCTCCGTATCCGCCGAGCAACGCGCACCCGACCGTGCCGTCACGGTCGATCGTGGTGACCAACGCCAGATCGTTGTCACCGAACGATTCGGCGACCGACAGCGCCGCCGCGATCTGAAACCCGGTGGACACCGAGGAGGCGTCCCCGATGAGCGACCTGCAGCCCACCCACTTCGCCGTCGCGCCGAGCACGTCGGTGATTCCGGCTTTCTCCGCGCTACCGATGTCCCCCTCGGCAGCGGACGGCGCCACAACACGCACGTCCTCACCGCGCACGCCCGCCTGTTCCACAGCCGCCTTGACGCAAGCGGCCAGCGCCGCCCTCGGGTCCGCGGGGTCGCCGACGCCACGAAATCGCGTCGACAGCACCCGGGCGACCGGGGTACGCCCCGCGTTCCTTGCTCCAGCCAACGTTTCCAGCAGGAAGAACGCGCCCCCCTCGGCAAGCGCGGGCCTTTGGCTGTGGCTCGCGCCCGCATGCCACTCCAGCCAGGCCCGTTGAGCCGAGTGCTCCTCGACCGCTCCACAAAGAACACGATCGCATTGCCCGCCGCGGACCAGTCGTATCGCGTAGCTCAGCGCGAGCAGACACGTGCTCCAGTCACCGGTGATGGTGGTGTTCGGCCCCTTGATGCCGTGCCAGATCGCGCTCTGCCCGGCGGCCTTGTTCATCACGGTGTTCGGGAACAGGGCCGAGTCGACGTGGTAGGGCTTCCTGCCGGCCAGCGAGTCCCGGGTGAAGTCCATGATGGACTGAATGCTGCCCGAACCGGTTCCAAGCACCAGGCCGATCCGCTCGGCGTCCGCGGTCAGCTGCGGACCGCATTCCTCGACGATCAGGCCCAGCGTGCCGATCGCCAGCGCGGTCAGCCGGTCCATCGCACGGGTGCCTCGCTTACCGAGGAACCCGGCAGGTGAGAAGTCGGCCAGCACACCGCCCCGCGTGAACGGTCCGGGAAACGCATCCCGGTCCAACGGGCGGACGGCGCTTCGGCCGGCACGAATGCCCGCACTGAAGGCCTCGCCGCCCACCCCGTAGGGAGAAAGCGTGGACCAGGCCGACAAGACAAGCTGCCCCGCCGATGTCTTGCCGTCCACAGTGGAGGAAACCGTCGGCGCGCTCATTGACCTCGCCCCGCCCGTGCCGCCGAGCCCGCGCCACCGGTGAGCGCCTTGGCCAGCCGGTCGTCGAAGTCGACCTGGCTCCAGTCACGCCGGTTCTCGATCACCGCGTAACCATGGGTGATCTTACCGGTGGCGACCTGGACCAGCTTTCCGTCCCGCTTGACGTAGCAGTCCATCCGCGCGGTGTAGGTCAATCGCTTGAACACCTCCTCCACGGTGAAAACCGTGTAGACCTCGTTCTCCATCCACGCCTCGTCCAAGATCCTGACCTTGGACGAGGGCACCACCGGGATCCAGTTCTGCTCATCGAGCAGTGTCTTGATGGACACGCCGCGCTCCTGGAGGAACAGGTCGACGACCTCCTCCATCAGCCGCAGGTAGCCGGTCATCTGCACACGCTCGGTGAAGTGGCAGTAGAAGTACGGCATCCGCCAGACCCAGCCAAAGGCGTTGGCGTCGCCGATCAGCTGCTTGAGCGGGTCATCGCCGATGATCTCGATCGGCGCGACCGGCTCGCCGAGCCGCTCGCCGAGCCGCTCGCCGAGCCGCTCGACGATGTGCGGCCCCAGCTCGGCCGGCGCGGCCTCGGCCGGAAACCCCCGCGGATCGTTTCGCAGGGTGACAGCGACCTTCGAGGTCACGGTCTTCACCGGCGTCTCACGCTGGGCGATCATCTCGACCACGAACCGCAGCTGCGCACCGCCCTTCGAGGCGACCGGCCGCACGGTTGCCACGGCGACGTCGTCGATGTGGTACGCGGTCCACATGCGAGTGTCGATGTCTGCGATGTCAACGCAGATGCCGTACCGCTCATAGAGCTCGCCCGCCGGATACCCGCGCTGCCTCAGGTGATCGAGCACCGCTTCCTCGACCAGATAGTTGACGTGCTTGAAACCGATCCAGGTGCAGATGTTCGACCCCTCATACCGGGGCCTGAGCGTGGTGGTGGTCGGCTCCCCCGCGGCGAGGCCCGCCGCGATCGGGGTCTGAGGGGCTGTCGGGTTCACATCGACTCCAGGCATGGTGATGGGAGAAACAATCGGCAGGGACAGGGCCTCACGCAGGAAGCCGTGCACGAGTGAGGCGAACCGGCCCGGTTGCTGGGCCATCGGGAAATGACCGCAGTCCTCGATCAGCTCGAACCGGCCCTCCGGCAGGGCCGCGGCCAGCTGCCTGCCGTCGGAGGCCCGGGTGGCGATGTCGTCTTGCCCGGTGATAACGAGCACCGAAGCGTCAATCGTGGACAGATCAACGAACGGCGACCGAAGATACGCCTCGAAAAAGCGCATCCAGCCGTATACGCCGATCTGGTCTCGGACGTGCAGCGCGGCCGCGGCGCGCCACACCTCCGGGATGCCGCGGGCGCCGATGTCCAGCGCCTCAGCGAAGATACGGTGGAAATCGTTGAGGTAGTAGGAGATCGTCGGCCAGTCGAAGTCGGCGGCGCTGTGCCGGTGAAACGGGCTGACCAGCACCACGGCCCCCGGCGCGAGCCTGCCCTCCGACATCGCCTCGATCAGCAGGTTCGCCGCGTACGAGTGCGCGACGACAGCGTCGAATCGGCCCGCCTCACCGGTGTCCATCGAGTCGACCAGCAGGGAGACCGGATCACACTGCCGACTCCAGTCCGCGCTTTCGATACCGTGCCAGGGAAGTTTCACATCCCACAACTCGACGTCATCGGGCAGGTACCGGTCGAGCGGCTCCCACATGCTGGTCGTGCAGCCCAGTCCGTGCAACAACAGCACCCGGGCCACTGGCTTGCCGCCGGCCGGCCGCCTGCGCCTTGGCCGCCGGACACTCGCTGGTGCCACAGATCACGCCTCCTCGTGCCGCCCGACGATGACCACCGCGTTGTTACCGCCGAACGCCAGCGAGTTGTTCTGCGCCACTCGGACCTCCGCGGCCCGCGCCACGTTCGGCACACAGTCCACCTGGCACGCCGGGTCGGTCTCGTTGTGGTTGATCGTCGGCGGAATGAATCCCTCGGTGATCGCCAGCGCGCACGCCGCGGTGGCCAGCGCGCTCGCGGCCCCCATCGTGTGGCCCAGCATGCCCTTGATGGACACGGTCGGCGGCGGCGTGTCGCCGAACGCCTCCATGATCGCCTCGACCTCGGTCTGGTCGTTGGCCCTCGTCCCTGTGCCGTGCGCGGAGATGAAATCGATGTCCTGCGGCTTGACACCCGCGTTGCGGTGCGCCAGCTGCATGCACCGGGCAAGGCTGCTGCGGTCCGGCGCGACCGGGCTGAGCGCGTCACAGTTCAGCCCGTAGCCCAGTAACTCGGCGTAGATCCGGGCACCGCGGGCCTTCGCCGACTCCAGACTCTCCATCACCAAGATGCCCGCCCCCTCACCGGTGAGGATGCCCTTGCGGTCCTTGTCGAACGGCTGGCACACCTCGGGTGCCATCGCGCCGAGCCGGTAGAACCCGGCGAAGGTCTTACGGCACAAGGCGTCCACGCCGCCGGCGAGCACCATCTCCACGTCACCGGCGCGGATCGCGTCCACGCCGTAGCCGATCGCGTAGTTGCCCGCCGCGCACGCCGTGGGGATGGTGACCGCCTCCACATCGGTCAGGCCAAGCTCGCGCACGATGCTCGTGGAGAGTCTGCCTGCCTGGATCCGGCCGGCCAGCACCGGGCTGAGCCGCTCGGGACCCGACTCGAACTGCTCGACGGCCAGGTTGTCCAGATCCCTTGACTCTCCATCCGTCGTACCGATGGAGACCAGGACCCGCCTGGCGCGCACCTCCTTGAGCGACATCGACGCGTCGGCCACCGCGAGGTTGGCGGCCGCGGCGGAGAACTGACCGGCCCGGCCGAGCCGGCCGGGATCGACGTTGACGATCCAGTCCTCCGCACGAAACCCGGTGATCTCGGTACCGTTCGCGTACGCGTAGCCGCTCGTGTCGAACGACGTGATCGGCTTGACGCCGCTACGACCGGACCGCAGGCCGGCCAGGAAGTCGGAGACACCGACGCCGATACTGGTGACCACGCCAAGACCTGTAATCACCACCCGGCGCGGTGGCTGGCGTTCGTCGTACACTTAGTGCTCCATCTCTTTGTCGGTGGCGATTTCCTGGCCGCCGTCGCCTGCCTGCTACTTGGCGGCGGCTGCCTCGTCGACGACGGCGACGACACCGTCCAGGTTGACCATCCGGACCAGCTCGCCCTGGTCGATGTCCACCCCGAGGGTGCGCTCCAGCGAGGAGAGGATCTCGATGGCGCCCATCGAGTCGGCGCCGTGGTCCTCCTTGAACAGGCTGTCGCCGGTCATCTCATCCAGGTCGATTTCAAGGATCTCGCAGACGATCTCCTTGATCTGCGCGCGGCGCTCCTCATCGACGAACGAGCCAGAATTAGTGGTAGTCATGACATTTTCTCCAGCCGGAATCCGGTGAACCAAACATTCGGTCCATATGCCGTGAAAGGGTGGTAGTGCTCCACACCTTTCCTATTCAGATGAACCAAACGTTCGGTCCATGTGCCGTGAAAGGGTGGTAGTGCTCCACACCTTTCCTATTCAGAATCTCTTTCACGATCCGCTGTCGCGACAATGGTTTTGCCCCGCCACGGGATCAGCGCGTCAGGCACGATCGGCCTCCTATTCCTTCGGGATGATCTCCTTGGCGAGGACTCGGCTGATCTCAGCCAGCGGCTCGGGCTGCAGCATCTCATCGTGCCCGCAGTCGATTCGGTGGTTGTCGACGGTCTCCGCGAACGGCGTCCAATCGCCCGGGGTGTTTTCGCGGCCGGCCACGAAGTGCAACATCCGGCCTCCGACCCTGCCGGGCCGGTGAGCCAGGTTCAGCTCGACGTTCGCACGCCATGCGGCGACCACGTTCATCAACTGTTCCTCTGTCGCCAGCACCGCGAGGTTGTGCTCGTGCCTGAGGATCTCCAGTACCTCGGCCGCCGAAGGCCGCTGCGGCGCCGCATGCCCGAAGAGGGCAAGGATGGCTCGCAGCAGTTCGGTATCGCTGGTCAGCTCCACCTCGCCTGCCTCGGCCACCGGGTGGCTGTCCAGGCTGGCCAGCAACGCGACGGTCTGCCCTGCCTGCTGCAACTGCCGCGCCATCTCATGGGCGACCACACCGCCGAATGACCAGCCCAGCAGGTGGTAGGGCCCTTCGGGCTGGACGGTGCGGACCTGCTCGAGATAGTCGGCCGCCATCTGCTCGACACTTTCCGGTACCCGGTCCGGCTCCAGCATGCCCCGCGCCTGCAGGCCGTACACCGGGAAGTCCGGGCCGAGCTGCGCGGTCAGCGCGATATACGGCCAGGCGACGCAGCCCACCGGGTGCACGCAGAAAATCGGCGTATGATGCCCTGTCACCCGCAGTGGCAGCAACACCTCAAACGAGTTGACCGAGCCACTGACATCCGCGCGCCCGGCCAGGCCCGCCACCGTCGGCGTGTCAAACAGGTCCCGAATGGAAAGTTCAGCATCGACCGTGTTGCGGATCCTGCTGATCAGCTTGACGGCCTGTAGCGAATGGCCGCCCAGGTCGAAGAAGCTGTCGTCGATGCCCACGGTGTCGACGCCGAGTACCTCGGCGAACAGGGCACACAGAGCTTCTTCCCGCAGGTTGCGTGGCCCGCGCGGCACAGGCGCCGACATGGAGTCCGGAGCCGGTTCTGGTAGCGTTTCACGGTCCGACTTGCGGCGTTCGAGGAACTCCAACTGGCCGTCCGGCCGATACACCACCCGGTCACCGGTGCGATACAGCCGGCCCTGGCCGAACGGGCTGGCCACGAACACCGCCGCGGTGCGGGCCGAGTCGTTCAGGTATCCGCGGCCGACACCCACACCGCCCACATACAGCTCACCCGGCACCCCCACCGGAACCGGCTGCAGGTCATCACCGAGCACATAGAGCTGGGTGTTGCGGACAGGCCGACCGATCGGGGTACGCAGCCCCGCAACCTCACCGGGGTTACGGATCACCGCATGAGTGACATCATCGGAGCACTCGGTCGGGCCGTAGGCGTTCATCACCGGGACGGCCGGGTAACTCTGGAGCCAGCGGCGGCACAACTCCGCCGGCAACGCCTCCCCGGTGACCAGCAGCCACCGCAACCCCGGCTCAGCCACCGTCACTTTGGTATCCAGGGCGGCTCGCAGCAGGGAGGGCACCACCTCCAGCACCGTCACACCCGGAATGCCGAACAACCGTTGTGGATCCATCGCGGTCTCGCGGGAGACCACCCGCACCCGCGCGCCCACGATCAGGGCGGCCAGCATCTGCCACACCGAGATGTCGAACGTCAACGGCGCGTTCTGCACCACCACATCCGACGAATCCAGCCCGAGATCCTCCACCTTGGCCAGCAGATGGTTGACCATCCCGCGCCGGTGCACCATCGCCCCCTCGGGCCGGCCCGTCGACCCCGAGGTGTAGATCACGTAGGCCAGGTCGTCCTCGGCCCCCCGCACCGGGCCCAGGTCGCCGTCCGTCGCGTCGTCGAACACCAGCACCCGCACGCCACCGGCCCCGACGGCCTCGCGGGCCAGATCCAGATACTCCGGCGCCGCGATCAGCACCTCGATGCCGCTGTCGGCGATCAGATCCGCTATGCGGGCCACCGGCGCGGCCGGGTCGAAGGGCACATACGCCCCCCCGGCGCCGAGAGCGCCCAGCACCGCCGACACATACCGGACACCCGGATCGCCGAGCAATCCCACCAACGCGCCCCCCGGCAGCTTCTTGGCCACCGCGTTCGCCCGAGCGACCAACTCCCGATACGACACCGAACCCGCATCGTCCAAGACCGCGACACCATCCGGAGCAGCCACAGCCCGCTCACGAACCCGCTCCACCACACCCGCGAAACCACCCTCGACCGCCGACGAATTCCACTCCACCAACAACCGGCGACGCTCCTCCTGCCCGAGCACATCAATGGCGCTCAACGGCGCATCCACGCCAGACACCATGCCGTTGAGAACGCGGACCAGTTGCTCCGACATCCGCTGAACCGTTGCACAGTCGAACAGGTCGGTGGCGTACGTGACGAGCACGCCGATGCTGCCATCATCGTGTTCGTCGAAGTCGAATTCGAGATCGAAGTCCGCGGCGGGCGCGTTGAGGGGCTCGACACCGGCGTCCAGGCCGGGCAGCTCGACCCGTGCGGCCGCGTTGTTCTGCAGCACCATCATCACCTGGAACAACGGCTGCCGCGACTGAGACCGAGCCGGATTGATCATCTCGACCAATCGCTCGAACGGGACATCCTGATGCGCGAACGCCGCCAGATCGGCATCCCGCACCCGGCCCAGCAACTCCCGCACCGTCGGATCACCGGACAAGTCGGTGCGCAACACCAGCGTGTTGACAAAGAACCCGACAAGATCATCGAGGGCGTCATCGGTCCGGCCCGCCACCGGGCTGCCCAGCGGGATGTCCGTGCCCGCACCCAGCTTGCTCAACAACACAGACAGCCCAGCCTGCAACACCATGAACAGGCTCGCCCCAGTCTCACGCCCGAGCTCAGCCAACCCCCGATACAACAGCGCATCCAACTCAAAAGTGACCGTCTCACTCCGATAGCTGGCGATCGCCGGACGCGGCCGATCGGCCGGCAGCGCGATCTCCTCGGGCAAGCCGTCGAGCGTCTTGGTCCAGAACCCCAGCTGCTCCGAAATCAGGCTCTGCTCGTCATCCTCACTCCCCAGCAGCTCCCGCTGCCACAACGCGTAATCCACATACTGCACCGGCAACGGCTTCCACTGCGGCACCATCCCCGAGCTGCGTGCTTCATAGGCCGCCGCGAAATCACGCGCCAGCGGCATCATGGACCAGCCGTCACCGGCGATGTGGTGCAACACGACAAGCAGCACATACTCAGACTGGCCGAGCACGTATAGCTCGGCCCGCACCGGCAACTCCGCAGTCAGGTCGAAACCGCCCGAGCAAGCGGCCGGGATCGCGGCCGGGAGTTCCGCCTCGGTGACCGACCTGACCACGAGTTTGGGGCTGTCGCTCCTGATGACCTGCACCGGCCGGCCGTCGACCTCCGGATACACCGTGCGCAGCACCTCGTGCCGCTCCACCACATCGGCCAGGGCAGCGGCCAAGGCATCCCGGTCCAGGCTGCCCCTCAGCCGGAGCAGCATCGGGATGTTGTAGGTCGCCGAGGCCCCTTCGAGCAGGTTGAGGAACCACAGCCGCCGCTGGCCGAACGACAACGGCAACTCGCCCGGCCGCGGCCCGGCCACCAGCACCGGCCGGCTCCGGCCCTCATCACCCATCCGTCCGACCAGACCCGCCACCGTCGGCGCGTCGAACACATCCCGCACCGACAACTCAACACCCAACGCGCCACGGATCCGGCTGATCAACCTCACCGCGAGCAGTGAATGCCCACCCAGATCGAAGAAGCTGTCATCGATGCCCACCGAGTCGACGTCGAGGACCTCGGCGAACACCGAACACAGGGCCTCCTCCCGCGGGTTGCGCGGGGCACGGCCCGAAGCCGGGGTCGTGAAGTCCGGCGCCGGCAACGCTTTGCGGTCCAGCTTGCCGTTCGAGGTCAGCGGTAGTGCGTCAAGGATCATGAACACCGCGGGGACCATGTAGTCCGGCAGCAGAGTGGCGACGTGTGCCTGGAGCGCGTCAGGCTCGACCTGGCCCACCACGTAGGCGACCAGATGCTGCTCACCGGCGGTGACGACCGCGTTCCGCACCCCGTCGGCCGACCGGATCGCGGTCTCGATCTCACCCAGCTCGATCCGATGCCCGCGGATCTTCACCTGGAAATCACGACGCTCCAGGAACTCCAACTGCCCATCCGGCCGATACACCACCCGGTCACCGGTCCGATACAACCGGCCCCCACCAAACGGGCTGGCCACGAACACCGCCGCAGTCCGGGCCGAGTCGTTCAGATACCCGCGGCCGACACCCACACCGCCCACATACAACTCACCCGGCACCCCCACCGGAACCGGCTGCAGATCATCACCCAGCACATACACCCGGGTGTTGCGAACAGGCCGACCGATCGGGGTACGCAACCCCGCAACCTCATCAAGGCTACGGATCACCGCACCCGTCACACCGTCGGAACACTCCGTCGGGGCATAAACGTTCATCACCGGGACAGCCGGGAAACGCTGAAGCCAGCGGCGGCACAGCTCCGCCGGCAGCGCCTCACCGGCCGACTCCAGCCACCGCAACCCCAGCTCGGGAACCGGGACACCCGCATCCCACACATCCAGAGCGGCCCGCAGCAGGGAGGGCACCACCTCCAGCACCGTCACACCCGCAATGCCGAACAACCGTTGCGGATCCATCGCGGTCTCGCGGGAGACCACCCGGACCTGCGCGCCCACGATCAGAGCGGCCAGCATCTGCCACACCGAGATGTCGAACGTCAACGGCGCGTTCTGCACCACCACATCCGACGAATCCAGCCCGAGATCCTCCACCTTGGCCAGCAGATGATTGACCATCCCCCGCCGGTGCACCATCACACCCTTGGGCCGGCCCGTCGACCCCGAGGTGAACATCACATACGCCAGATCATCCTCACCCCCCAGCGCCGGGGCCAGATCACCGTCCACCGCATCGTCGAACACCAGCACCCGCACGCCACCGGCCCCGACGGCCTCACGGGCCAAGTCCAGATACTCCGGCGCGACGATCAGCACCTCAACACCGCTGTCGGCGACCAGACCAACGGTCCGAGCTACCGGCGCCGACGGATCAAAGGGCACATACGCCCCCCCGGCGCCGAGAACGCCCAGCACCGCCGACACATACCGGACCCCCGGGTCGCCGAGCAATCCCACCAACGCACCCGCCGGCAACTTCTTGGCCACCGCGTTCGCCCGAGCGACCAACTCCCGATACGTCACCGAACCCGCATCGTCCAAGACCGCGACACCATCCGGGGCAGCCACAGCCCGCTCACGAACCCGCTCCACCACACCCGCGAAACCACCCTCGACCGCAGGCGGATTCCACTCCACCAACAACCGGCGACGCTCCTCCTGCCCGAGCACATCGATCGCACTCAACGGCGCGTCCACGCCAGACGCCATGCCGTCGAGAACGCGGACCAGTTGCTCCGACATCCGCTGAACCGTCGCGCGGTCGAACAGGTCGGTGGCGTACGTGACCAGCACACCGACACCGCCATCACCGTGCTCGGTGAAATCGAAATTCAGGTCGAAGTCCGTAACCGAGGGGCGGAGCGGGTCGACGGTGGCGTCCAGGCCGGTCATCTTGACCTGTGCGGCCGCGTTGTTCTGCAGCACCATCATCACCTGGAACAACGGGTGCCGCGACCTGGTCCGGGCGGGGTTAAGTACGTCGACCAGCCGCTCGAACGGCACATCCTGATGCGCGAACGCCGCCAGATCGGCATCCCGCACCCGGCCCAGCAACTCCCGAACCGTCGGATCACCAGACAGATCCGCACGCAACACCAGCGTGTTGACGAAGAACCCGACAAGATCATCCAGGGCGTCATCGGTCCGACCGGCGACCGGGCTGCCCAGCGGGATGTCGGTGCCCGCCCCCAGCTTGCTCAACAACACCGACAGCCCAGCCCGCAACACCATGAACAGGCTCGCGTTGTTCTGCCTGGCCAGCACCTCCAGCCCGGACGTGAGTTCCGGAGTGAGCACGAACTCGAACGCGTCGCCCTGGTAGCTGGCAATCGCCGGACGCGGCCGATCGGCCGGCAGCGCGATCTCCTCCGGCAACCCCTCCAGCGTCCTGGTCCAGAACCCCAGCTGCTCCGAAATCAGGCTCTGCTCGTCATCCTCACTCCCCAGCAGCTCCCGCTGCCACAACGCGTAATCCACATACTGCACCGGCAACGGCTTCCACTGCGGCGCCATCCCCGAGCTGCGTGCTTCATAGGCCGCCGCGAAATCCCGCGCCAATGGCATCGCCGACCAGCCGTCACTGGCGATGTGGTGCAACACGACAAGCAGCACATACTCAGACTGGCCGAGCACGTATAGCTCGGCCCGCATCGGCAACTCCGCAGTCAGGTCAAAACCGCCCGAGCAAGCGGCCGGGAGTTCCGCCTCGGTGACCGACCTGACCACGAGTTCGGGCCGGTCACTCCTGATGACCTGCACCGGCCGGCCGTCGACCTCCGGATACACCGTGCGCAGCACCTCATGCCGCTCCACCACATCGGCCAGGGCAGCGGCCAATGCGTCCTGGTTCAGCTCACCGGTCAACCGCAAGGTCATCCGCAGGTTGTAGGTCGCCGAGGCCCCGTCGAGCAGGTTGAGGAACCACAGCCGCTGCTGGCCGAACGACAACGGCAACTCACCCGGCCGCGGCCCGGCCACCAGCACCGGCCGACTCCGGCCCTCATCACCCATCCGCCCGACCAGACCCGCCACCGTCGGCGCGTCGAACACATCCCGGACCGACAGCTCAACACCCAACGCGCCACGGATCCGGCTGATCAACCTCACCGCGAGCAGTGAATGCCCACCGAGATCGAAGAAGCTGTCATCGATGCTGACGGTGTCGACGCCGAGGACCTCGGCGAACACCGAACACATGGCCTCTTCCCGCGGGTTGCGCGGGGCACGGCCCGAAGCCGGGGTCGTGAAGTCCGGCGCCGGCAACGCTTTGCGGTCCAGCTTGCCGTTCGACGACAAGGGCAGCTCATCCAGCGTGACATAGACCGCAGGCAGCATGTATTCCGGCAGCAAACCGGTCAGATACTCCCTCAGCACAGCGGTATCCAGCGCCCCGGCCGCCGGTACCACGTAGGCGACCAGGTGCTGCTCGCCGGTGGTCACCACCGTGTTCCGCACCCCGTCGGCCGACCGGATCGCGGTCTCGATCTCACCGAGTTCGATCCGGTGTCCACGAATCTTCACCTGGAAGTCGCGGCGCTCCAGGAACTCCAACTGCCCATCCGGCCGATACACCACCCGGTCACCCGTCCGATACAACCGGCCCCCACCAAACGGGCTGGCCACGAACACCGCCGCAGTCCGGGCCGGGTCATTCAAATACCCACGACCGACACCCACACCGCCCACATACAGCTCACCCGGCACCCCCACCGGAACCGGCTGCAGGTCATCACCCAGCACATAAAGCTGGGTGTTGCGAACAGGCCGACCGATCGGGGTACGCAGCCCCGCAACCTCACCGGGGTTACGGATCACCGCATGAGTGACATCATCGGAGCACTCGGTCGGGCCGTAGGCGTTCATCACCGGGACGGCCGGGTAACTCTGGAGCCACCGGCGGCACAACTCCGCCGGCAACGCCTCCCCGGTGACCAGCAGCCACCGCAACCCCGGCTCAGCCACCGTCACTTTGGTATCCAGGGCGGCCCGCAGCAGGGAGGGCACCACCTCCAGCACCGTCACACCCGCAATGCCGAACAACCGTTGCGGATCCATCGCGGTCTCGCGGGAGACCACCCGGACCTGCGCGCCGACGATCAGGGCGGCCAGCATCTGCCACACCGAGATGTCGAACGTCACCGGCGCGTTCTGCACCACCACATCCGACGAGTCCAGCCCGAGATCCTCCACCTTGGCCAGCAGATGATTGACCATCCCGCGCCGGTGCACCATCGCCCCCTTGGGCCGGCCCGTCGACCCCGAGGTGAACATCACATACGCCAGGTCGTCCTCAACCCCCCGCACCGGGCCCAGGTCGCCGTCCGTCGCGTCGTCGAACACCAGCACCCGCACGCCAGTGGCGACCTCACGAGCCAGGTCCAGATACTCCGGTGCGACGATCAGCACCTCGATGCCGCTGTCGGCGATCAGATCCGCTATGCGGGCCACCGGCGCGCCCGGATCAAAGGGCACATACGCCCCCCCGGCGCCGAGCACGCCCAGCACCGCCGACACATACCGGACCCCCGGATCGCCCAGCAATCCCACCAACGCGCCCCCCGGCAACTTCTTGGCCACCGCGTTCGCCCGAGCGACCAACTCCCGATACGACACCGAACCCGCATCGTCCAAGACCGCGACACCATCCGGAGCAGCCACAGCCCGCTCACGAACCCGCTCCACCACACCCGCGAAACCACCCTCGACCGCAGGCGGATTCCACTCCACCAACAACCGGCGACGCTCCTCCTGCCCGAGCACATCGATCGCACTCAACGGCGCATCCACGCCAGATGCCATGCCGTTCAGCACCCGCTCCAGCCGGGCTGAAATCTCCTGAACGGTCGCGCGGTCGAACAGGTCGGTGGCATACGTGACAAGCACGCCGATGCTGCCATCATCGTGTTCGTCGAAGTCGAATTCGAGATCGAAGTCCGCGGCGGGCGCGGTGAGGGGCTCGACACCGGCGTCCAGGCCGGGCAGCTCGACCCGTGCGGCCGCGTTGTTCTGCAGCACCATCATCACCTGGAACAACGGCTGCCGCGACTGAGACCGAGCCGGATTGATCACCTCGACCAGCCGCTCGAACGGGACATCCTGATGCGCGAACGCCGCCAAATCGGCATCCCGCACCCGGCCCAGCAACTCCCGCACCGTCGGATCACCGGACAAGTCGGTGCGCAACACCAGCGTGTTGGCAAAGAACCCGACAAGATCATCGAGGGCGTCATCGGTCCGGCCCGCGAACGGGCTGCCCAGCGGGATGTCCGTGCCCGCACCCAGCTTGCTCAACAACACCGACAGCCCAGCCCGCAACACCATGAACAGGCTCGCGTTGTTCTGCCTGGCCAGCACCTCCAGCCCGGCCGTGAGTTCCGAGGTGAGCACGAACTCGAACGCGTCGCCCCGGTAGCTGGCGATCGCCGGACGCGGCCGATCGGTCGGCAGCGCGATCTCCTCGGGCAAGCCGTCGAGCGTCTTGGTCCAGAACCCCAGCTGCTCCGAAATCAGGCTCTGCTCGTCATCCTCACTCCCCAGCAGCTCCCGCTGCCACAACGCGTAATCCACATACTGCACCGGTAACGGCTTCCACCCCGGCACCATCCCCGAACAGCGTGCTTCATAGGCCGTAGCGAAATCACGCGCCAGCGGCATCATGGACCAGCCGTCACTGGCGATGTGGTGCAACACGACAAGCAGCACATACTCAGACTGGCCGAGCACGTATAGCTCGGCCCGCACCGGCAACTCCGCAGTCAGGTCGAAACCGCCCGAGCAAGCGGCCGGGATCGCGGCCGGGAGTTCCGCCTCGGTGACCGACCTGACCACGAGTTCGGGCCGGTCGCTCCTGATGACCTGCACCGGCCGGCCGTCGACCTCCGGATACACCGTGCGCAGCACCTCGTGCCGCTCCACCACATCGGCCAGGGCAGCGGCCAACGCGTCCCGGTCCAGGCTGCCCCTCAGCCGGAGCAACATCGGAATGGTGTAGGTCGCCGAGGCCCCTTCGAGCACGTTGAGGAACCACAACCGCCGCTGACCGAACGACAACGGCAACTCACCCGGCCGCGGCCCGGCCACCAGCACCGGCCGGCGCCGACCCTCATCACCCATCCGCCCGGCCAGACCCGCCACCGTCGGCGCGTCGAACACATCCCGCACCGACAGCTCAACACCCAACGCGCCACGGATCCGGCTGATCAACCTCACCGCGAGCAGTGAATGCCCACCCAGATCGAAGAAGCTGTCGTCGATACCCACCGAGTCCACATCGAGGACCTCGGCGAACACCGAACACAGGGCCTCCTCCCGCGGGTTGCGCGGGCCACGGCCCGAAGCCGGGGTCGTGAAGTCCGGCGCCGGCAACGCTTTGCGGTCCAGCTTGCCGTTCGACGACAAGGGCAGCTCATCCAGCGTGACATAGACCGCAGGCAGCATGTATTCCGGCAGCAAACCGGTCAGATACTCCCTCAACACAGCAGTATCCAACGGCCCGGCCGCCGGTACCACGTAGGCGACCAGGTGCTGCTCGCCGGCGGTGACGACCGCGTTCCGCACCCCGTCGGCCGACCGGATCGCGGTCTCGATCTCACCCAGCTCGATCCGATGCCCGCGGATCTTCACCTGGAAATCACGGCGCTCCAGGAACTCCAACTGCCCATCCGGCCGATACACCACCCGGTCACCGGTCCGATACAACCGGCCCCCACCAAACGGGCTGGCCACGAACACCGCCGCAGTCCGGGCCGAGTCGTTCAGATACCCGCGGCCGACACCCACACCGCCCACATACAACTCACCCGGCACCCCCACCGGAACCGGCTGCAGATCATCACCCAGCACATAGACCTGGGTGTTGCGAACAGGCCGACCGATCGGGGTACGCAACCCCGCAACCTCATCAAGGCTACGGATCACCGCACCCGTCACACCGTCGGAACACTCGGTCGGGGCATAAACGTTCATCACCGGCACAGCCGGGTAACGCTGAAGCCAGCGGCGGCACAGCTCCGCCGGCAGCGCCTCCCCGGCTGACTCCAGCCACCGCAACCCCAGCTCGGGAACCGGGACACCCGCATCCCACACATCCAGAGCGGCCCGTAGCAGGGAGGGCACCACCTCCAGCACGGTCACACCCGAGATGCCGAACAGCTGTTGCGGGTTCATGGCGGTCTCCCGGGAGACCACCCGCACCTGCGCGCCCACGATCAGAGCGGCCAGCATCTGCCACACCGAGATGTCGAACGTCAACGGCGCGTTCTGCACCACCACATCCGACGAATCCAGCCCGAGATCCTCCACCTTGGCCAGCAGATGATTGACCATCCCCCGCCGGTGCACCATCGCCCCCTTGGGCCGGCCCGTCGACCCCGACGTGAACATCACATACGCCAGGTCGTCCCCAACCCCCCGCACCGGGGCCAGATCGCCGTCCGTCGCGTCGTCGAACACCAGCACCCGCACACCACCGGCCCCGACGGCCTCGCGGGCCAGATCCAGATACTCCGGTGCGGCGATCAGCACCCCGATGCCGCTGTCGGCGACCAGACCCGCGGTGCGGGCCACCGGCACGCCCGGATCAAAGGGCACATACGCCCCCCCGGCGCCGAGCACGCCCAGCACCGCCGACACATACCGGACCCCCGGATCGCCCAGCAACCCCACCAACGCACCCGCCGGCAACCTCTTGGCCACCGCGTTCGCCCGACCCACCAGCTCCCGATACGACACCGAGCCGGAATCATCGGTGACCGCGACATGATCCGGAGCAGCCACAGCCCGCTCACGAACCCGCTCCACCACACCCGCGAAACCACCCTCGACCGCAGGCGGATTCCACTCCACCAACAACCGGCGACGCTCCTCCTGCCCGAGCACATCGATCGCACTCAACGCCGCATCCACGCCAGATGCCATGCCGTCGAGAACGCGGACCAGTTGCTCCGACATCCGCTGAACCGTCGCGCGGTCGAACAGGTCGGTGGCATACGTGACCAGCACACCGACACTGCCATCACCGTGCTCGGTGAATTCGACGAACAAGTCGTCGTCAATGGCCGGGCTGATGAGCGGTTCGGTGCTCACCTCCAGGCCGGCCAGTTCGATCCGTGCGGCCGCGTTGTTCTGCAGCGCCATCATCACCTGGAACAACGGGTGCCGCGACCTGGACCGGGCCGGGTTGAGCACATCGACCAGCCGCTCGAACGGCACATCCTGATGCGCGAACGCCGCCAGATCGGCATCCCGCACCCGGCCCAGCAACTCCCGCACCGTCGGATCACCGGACAAGTCGGTACGCAACACCAGCGTGTTGACAAAGAACCCGACAAGATCATCGAGGGCGTCATCGGTCCGGCCCGCCACCGGGCTGCCCAGCGGGACGTCCGTGCCCGCACCCAGCTTGCTCAACAACACAGACAACCCGGCCTGCAACACCATGAACAGGCTCGCGTTGTTCTGCCTGGCCAACACGCCCAGCCCGGCCGTGAGTTCCGGAGCGAGCACGAACTCAAACGCGTCACCCCGGTAGCTGGCGATCGCCGGACGCGGCCGATCGGCCGGCAGCGCGATCTCCTCCGGCAACCCCTCCAGCGCCCTGGTCCAGAACCCCAGCTGCTCCGAAATCAGGCTCCGCTCGTCATCCTCACTCCCCAGCAGCTCCCGCTGCCACAACGCGTAATCCACATACTGCACCGGCAACGGCTTCCACCCCGGCACCATCCCCGAACAGCGTGCCTCATACGCCGCAGCGAAATCACGCGCCAGCGGCATCGCCGACCAGCCGTCACCGGCGATGTGATGGATCACCAACAGCAACACGGACTCGGTCGGACCGAGGATGAACAGCTGAGAACGGATCGGCAACTCGCCGATGAGATCGAACCCGGCCGAACACGCGGCCTGGATCGCGCCCGGCAACTCCGCCTCGATCACCTCGCTGATCACCAGCTCAGGCCCCTGGCCCTTGATCTCTTGCACCGGCCGGCCGTCGACCTCCGGATACACCGTGCGCAGCACCTCATGCCGCTCCACCACATCGGCCAGGGCAGCGGCCAATGCGTCCCGGTCCAGCTCACCGGTCAACCGCAAGGCCACCGGAATGGTGTAGGTCGCCGAGGCCCCTTCGAGCACGTTGAGGAACCACAACCGCCGCTGGCCGAACGACAACGGCAACTCACCCGGCCGCGGCCCGGCCACCAGCACCGGCCGACTCCGGCCCTCATCACCCATCCGCCCGGCCAGACCCGCCACCGTCGGCGCGTCGAACACATCCCGGACCGACAGCTCAACACCCAACGCGCCACGGACCCGGCTGATCAGCCTCACCGCGAGCAGTGAATGCCCACCGAGATCGAAGAAGCTGTCGTCAATACCCACCGAGTCCACATCGAGGACCTCGGCGAACAAGGCACACAACACTTCCTCACGCGGATCACGCGGCCCACGCCCCTCAGCGGTGGCCGTGAAGTCCGGCTCCGGCAACGCTTTACGGTCCAGCTTGCCGTTCGAGGTCAGCGGTAGTGCGTCAAGGATCATGACCACCGCGGGGACCATGTAGTCCGGCAACAGGGCGGCGACATGTGCCTGGAGTGCGCCGGGCTCGACCTGGCCCACCACATAGGCGACCAGGCGCTGCCGATCGGCGGTGACCACCGTGTTCCGCACCCCGTCGGCCGACCGGATCGCGGTCTCGATCTCACCGAGTTCGATCCGGTGTCCACGAATCTTCACCTGGAAGTCGCGGCGCTCCAGGAACTCCAACTGCCCATCCGGCCGATACACCACCCGGTCACCCGTCCGATACAACCGGCCCCCACCAAACGGGCTGGCCACGAACACCGCCGCAGTCCGGGCCGGGTCATTCAAATACCCACGACCGACACCCACACCGCCCACATACAGCTCACCCGGCACCCCCACCGGAACCGGCTGCAGGTCATCACCCAGCACATAAAGCTGGGTGTTGCGAACAGGCCGACCGATCGGGGTACGCAGCCCCGCAACCTCACCGGGGTTACGGATCACCGCATGAGTGACATCATCGGAGCACTCGGTCGGGCCGTAGGCGTTCATCACCGGGACGGCCGGGTAACTCTGGAGCCACCGGCGGCACAACTCCGCCGGCAACGCCTCCCCGGTGACCAGCAGCCACCGCAACCCCGGCTCAGCCACCGTCACTTTGGTATCCAGGGCGGCCCGCAGCAGGGAGGGCACCACCTCCAGCACCGTCACACCCGCAATGCCGAACAACCGTTGCGGATCCATCGCGCTCTCCCGGGAGACCACCCGCACCCGCGCGCCCACGATCAGGGCGGCCAGCATCTGCCACACCGAGATGTCGAACGTCAGCGGCGCGTTCTGCACCACCACATCCGACGAGTCCAGCCCGAGATCCTCCACCTTGGCCAGCAGATGATTGACCATCCCGCGCCGGTGCACCATCGCCCCCTTGGGCCGGCCCGTCGACCCCGAGGTGAACATCACATACGCCAGGTCGTCCTCAACCCCCCGCACCGGGCCCAGGTCGCCGTCCACCGCGTCGTCGAACACCAGCACCCGCACGCCAGTGGCGACCTCACGAGCCAGGTCCAGATACTCCGGTGCGACGATCAGCACCTCGATGCCGCTGTCGGCGATCAGATCCGCTATGCGGGCCACCGGCGCGGCCGGATCAAAGGGAACATACGCCCCCCCGGCGCCGAGCACGCCCAGCACCGCCGACACATACCGGACACCCGGATCGCCGAGCAATCCCACCAACACACCCGCCGGCAACTTCTTGGCCACCGCGTTCGCCCGAGCGACCAACTCCCGATACGACACCGAACCCGCATCGTCCAAGACCGCGACACCATCCGGAGCAGCCACAGCCCGCTCACGAACCCGCTCCACCACACCCGCGAAACCACCCTCGACCGCCGACGAATTCCACTCCACCAACAACCGGCGACGCTCCTCCTGCCCGAGCACATCAATGGTGCTCAGCAGCTGGTCCGCGGGCGCGGTGGTAAAGGTGTCAAGAAACGCGGTGAAACGCGCGAGATGCGCCTCCACATCCGCCACGTCATACAGGTCGGTGTTCGCATTCATCTCTACGCGCAGGCCGCCGTCCTCACTGTCGTGCATAAGAATCGTGAGATCGTCGCTGGGCGCGGTTGTCAGGTCGAACACCTTCACCGTCGCGGTGCCGAAGCTCATCCGGCCGAAGATATTCGCCACGTTAACCTCGGGACCAACCGGACGACGGTCCTCGGGTGAAAGTCCCATCATCTGCCGGATCTCCCGGGTGCGGAAACGCTGATGACGCACAACGAGACCCACCTCCCGCGACGCGTGCGCCAGCACATCACCCCGGCCCATCCCCGGCCGAACAGCCAACACCAACGGCACCAAATTCGCACGCATACCAGGAGTCGCCTTGGCGACAGCCGACGTACGCGCGGTCACCGGCAACGACAACACCACATCACCAACCCCGGTAACCCGCTGCACATAACACGCCGTCGCCGCGATCAGATACGTCGGCCACGCGACACGATGCCCCCACGCCACCGCCCGCATCCGCTCCGCAACCCCCACCCCCAAAGTCACACCACGACGCACGAAGGTACGCACCGCGGTGATCGGCCGGCTCGACATGCTCGTCAACTCCACCGGCCCCGCGAACCTCCCCGCCCAAAACCCGCGATCCTTCTCGAACCGCGCCGATTCCCGGTAGGCCAGCTCCTCCTCGATCAAACCCGCCAACGGCGGAAACACACCATCCCCGTACGACCGGCCCTCCTGAACCGCGGTATAAATCCCCGCCACACGAGCGACAAACAAAGCCTCACTAAAACCATCCCACAACAAATGATGAGCACGCTGATACAACACCGCACGATCCGGGCCAACCCTCAGCAACGCGAACCGGAACAACACCGGCGCATCCAATGCCACCACAGTCCCGGCATCAGCCCGCATCCACCCCAGCGCCGCCCCATCAGGATCAACCTCGCCCGTGAAATCAACGACCGAGAACTCCCAATCCTCACAAGGAACCACCGTCTGCCGCACTTCATCACCAACAATGCCGAACCGGACCCGCAGGCACTCCGCCTCCCCCACGGCCACCCGCACAGCCCGCTCCAACAGCGCTACATCAAGATCACCCTCAATAACGTAATACTCCGCGATATTCCAGATCGGATTATCAGGATCAAGCTGCTGGGCAAACCAAACCTCCAGCTGAGCAGCCGACAACGGCAAACTACAACCTGAACCCCGCAGCTCATTCATCTTCCACAAGCTCCTCGACACGCTGGGACTCATCGAACTGAACCCGCCGCTCGCCGGCACCAAGACCAGGATCATGCGTCGACCGGGCAGGACTATCCGTATCGCCTTGACCGTGCATCCTGTACGCCGCATCTACCAGATCGACTACCCGTCTCTCCCTTCCATCCAGCCGGCGCCGCCTCACCGGACATAGGCGACTCCCATCGCCATAAAACGGCCCTCAACTGAGACTCGCTCACCATATCCAGCCCTTTCTAAGGCAATCACTAGTAAACACACCGGATTAGTTCACCGGAACCCGGATCATGTTCATATGATGTTCACTATGTTCATTCGACAGGGCGGCATGTGCTTATTACGGCGGGAAATGAGCCACGAAGGCTAGCGGCTTCCTTTAATTCTTGGCACCGGTCAACCTCGGGCCGCCCTTGACGGGCCGGGAAAACCAGTTCTCCGCTACCTCGCCGCCGGAGTGGGCCGGCCGAGCATATCGATCGCGCTCAGCGGGGCGTCCACATCAGACACCATGCCGCTCAACACCCGTTCCAGCCCGGCCGAAATCCGCTGAATCGTCAAGCGGTCGAACAGATCAGTGGCGTACGTGACCAGCACACTGATACCGCCGTCGTCGTGTTCGGTGAAATCAAAATACAAGTCGTCGTCAGCGGTCGGAGCGATGAGCGGTTTGGCGCTCACGTCCAGGCCGGCCAGTTCGATCTGTGCGGCCGCGTTGTTCTGCAGCACCATCACGACCTGGAACAACGGGTGCCGCGACCTGGACCGGGCGGGCTTGAGTACGTCGACCAATCGCTCGAACGGCACATCCTGATGCGCGAACGCCGCCAAATCGGCATCCCGCACCCGGCCCAGCAACTCCCGCACCGTCGGATCACCGGACAGATCCGCACGCAACACCAACGTGTTGACAAAGAACCCGACAAGATCATCGAGAACGTCATCGGTCCGGCCGGCGACCGGGCTGCCCAGCGGGACGTCGGTGCCCGCCCCCAGCTTGCTCAACAACGCAGACAACCCGGCCTGCAACACCATGAACAGGCTCGCGTTGTTCTCCCTGGCCAGCACGCCCAGCCCGGCCTTGAGTTCCGGGGCGAGCACGAACTCAAACACGTCACCCCGGTAGCTGGCGATCGCCGGACGCGGCCGATCGGCCGGCAGCGCGATCTCCTCCGGCAACCCCTTCAGCGCCTTGGTCCAGAACCCCAGCTGCTCCGAAATCAGGCTCTGCTCGTCATCCTCACTCCCCAGCAGCTCCCGCTGCCACAACGCGTAATCCACATACTGCACCGGCAACGGCTTCCACCCCGGCACCAGCCCCGAACAGCGTGCTTCATACGCCGCGGCGAAATCACGCGCCAACGGCATCATCGACCAGCCGTCACCGGCGATGTGATGCAACACCAACAGCAACACAGACTCGGTCGGTCCCAGGACGAACAGCTGACACCGGATCGGCAACTCAACAGTGAGATCAAAACCTGTCGAACACACGGCCTGGATCGCGCCCGGCAACTCAGCCTCAGTCACCGCTCTGACCACCAGCTCAGGCCCCTGATCCCTGATCTCTTGCACTAGCCGGCCGTCGACCTCCGGATACACCGTCCGCAGCACCTCATGCCGCCCCACCACATCCGCCAAGGCCTGCCCCAACGCATCCCGGTCCAGCTCACCGGTCAACCGCAAAACCAACGGCATGGTGTAGGCCGCAGACTCCCCGTCGAGCAGGTTGAGGAACCACAGCCGCTGCTGGCCGAACGACAACGGCAACTCGCCCGGCCGCGGTCCGGCCACCAGCACCGGCCGGCTCCGACCCTCATCACCCATCCGTCCGACCAGACCCGCCACCGTCGGCGCGTCGAACACATCCCGCACCGACAGCTCAACACCCAACGCGCCACGGACCCGGCTGATCAACCTCACCGCGAGCAGTGAATGCCCACCCAGATCGAAGAAGCTGTCGTCAATACCCACCGAGTCCACATCGAGGACCTCGGCGAACAAGGCACACAACACTTCCTCACGCGGATCACGCGGCCCACGCCCCTCAGCGGTGGCCGTGAAGTCCGGCTCCCGCAACGCTTTACGGTCCAGCTTGCCATTCGAGGTCAGCGGTAGTGCGTCAAGGATCATGACCACCGCGGGGACCATGTAGTCCGGCAACAGGGCGGCGACATGCGCCTGGACCGCGCCAGGCTCGACCTGGCCCACCACATAGGCGACCAGGCGCTGCCGGTTGGCAGTGACGACCGCGTTCCGCACCCCGTCGGCCGACCGGATCGCGGTCTCGATCTCACCGAGCTCGATCCGGTGCCCGCGGATCTTCACCTGGAAGTCGCGGCGCTCCAGGAACTCCAACCGCCCATCCGGCCGATACACCACCCGGTCACCGGTCCGATACAACCGGCCCCCACCGAACGGGCTGGCCACGAACACCGCCGCAGTCCGGGCCGGGTCATTCAAATACCCACGACCGACACCCACACCGCCCACATACAACTCACCCGGCACCCCCACCGGAACCGGCTGCAAATCATCACCCAACACATAAACCCGGGTATTACGGATAGGCCGACCAATCGGCACCCGCAACCCCGTAGCGTCATCGGGGTTGCGGATCACCGCACCCGTCACACCATCAGAACACTCCGTCGGGGCATACACATTCACCACCGGAATCCGAGGGAATCGTTGCAGCCAACGCCGACACAACTCCGCCGGCAATGCCTCACCAGCCGACTCCAACCACCGCAATCTCAACCCCGGCACCGCGGCACCGGCATCCCACGCATCCAGAGCAGCGCGCAGCACAGACGGCACCACCTCCAGCACCGTCACACCCGGAATACCAAACAACCGTTCCGGGTTCATCGCAGTCTCCCGCGACACCACCCGCACCCGCGCACCCACGATCAGACCGGCCAGCATCTGCCACACCGAGATGTCGAACGTCACCGGCGCGTTCTGCACCACCACATCCGACGCCCCCAACCCCAAATCCTCCACCTTGGCCAACAAATGGTTGACCATCCCACGCCGAGACACCATCACACCCTTGGGCCGACCCGTCGACCCCGACGTGAACATCACATACGCCAGGTCGTCCTCAACCCCCCGCACCGGGCCCAGATCACCGTCCACCGCATCGTCGAACACCAGCACCCGCACGCCACCGGCCCCGACGGCCTCACGGGCCAAGTCCAGATACTCCGGCGCGACGATCAACACCTCAACACCGCTGTCGGCGACCAGACCCGCTATGCGGGCCACCGGCGCGCCCGGATCAAAGGGAACATACGCCCCCCCGGCGCCGAGCACGCCCAGCACCGCCGACACATACCGGACACCCGGATCGCCCAGCAACCCCACCAACACACCCGCCGGCAACCTCTTGGCCACCGCGTTCGCCCGAGCGACCAACTCCCGATACGACACCGAACCCGCATCGTCCAAGACCGCGACACAGTCCGGAACCGCAACAGCCCACTCACGAACCCGCTCCACCACACCCGCGAAACCACCCTCGACCGCCGACGAATTCCACTCCACCAACAACCGGCGACGCTCCTGCGGCCCGAGCACATCGATCGCACTCAACGGCTGGTCCGCGGGCGCAGCGGTAAAGGTGTCCAGGAATGCAGTGAAACGCGCGAGATGCGCCTCCACATCCGCCACGTCATACAGGTCGGTGTTCGCGTCCATCTCTACGCGCAGGCCGCCGTCCTCACTGTCACGCACCATGATCGTGAGATCGTCGCTGGGCGGGGTTGTCAGGTTCAACGCCTTCACCGTCGCGGTGCCGAAGCTCATCTGGCCGAAGATATTCGCCACGTTAAGCTCAGGGCCGATCCGGTGGCGGCCCAGTCCCATCATCTGCCGGATCTCCCGGGTGCGGAAACGCTGATGACGCACAACGAGACCCACCTCCCGCGACGCGTGCGCCAGCACATCACCCCGGCCCATCCCCGGCCGAACAGCCAACACCAACGGCACCAAATTCGCACGCATGCCAGGCGTCGCCTTGGTGACAGCCGACGTACGCGCGGTCACCGGCAACGACAACACCACATCACGAACCCCGGTAACCCGCTGCACATAACACGCCGTCGCCGCGATCAGATACGTCGGCCACGCGACACGATGCCCCCACGCCACCGCCCGCATCCGCTCCGCAACCCCCACCCCCAAAGTCACACCACGACGCACGAAGGTGCGCACCGCGGTGATCGGCCGGCTCGACATGCTCGTCAACTCCACCGGCCCCGCGAACCTCCCCGCCCAAAACCCGCGATCCTTCTCGAACCGCGCCGATTCCCGGTAGGCCAGCTCCTCCTCGATCAAACCCGCCAACGGCGGAAACACACCATCCCCGTACGACCGGCCCTCCTGAACCGCGGTATAAATCCCCGCCACACGAGCGACAAACAAAGCCTCACTAAAACCATCCCACAACAAATGATGAGCACGCTGATACAACACCGCACGATCCGGGCCAACCCTCAACAACGCGAACCGGAACAACACCGGCGCATCCAACGCCACCACAGTCCCGGCATCAGCCCGCATCCACCCCAGCGCCGCCCCATCAGGATCAACCTCGCCCGTTAAATCAACGACCGAGAACTCCCAATCCTCACAAGGAACCACCGTCTGCCGCACTTCATCACCAACAATGCCGAACCGGACCCGCAGGCACTCCGCCTCCCCCACGGCCACCCGCACAGCCCGCTCCAACAGCGCTACATCAAGATCACCCTCAATAACGTAATACTCCGCGATATTCCAGATCGGATTATCAGGATCAAGCTGCTGGGCAAACCAAACCTCCAGCTGAGCAGCCGACAACGGCAAACTACAACCTGACCCCTGCAGCTCATTCATCTTCCACAAACTCCTCGACACGCGTACTGAGGCGATCATAAATATTGAGATTTTCCGGAGGTCCAGGTGGTCCGCCTGCCACTCCAGCAGGGCCGACGCGCCTTCCGATCTTCTCAAAAGTCCCAGAACTTATGATCGGCTCAGTAGAAACCCTGGACTCACCCAACCGGCTCGCGCCGGTCCCCCGCGAGCACGTCATCGCCGTAAACGTCACGCACCCAGCTCTCCTGGTAAACCGTGTCCAGATAGCGCTCACCAAGGTCAGGTGAAACCGCCACCGAGGACAGGTGATGACCAGGATCGTGCACCTGGAGCCACTGCAACGCACCGCTGCACACGGTCCCGGTCGACCCCCCGAACAAAAACCCCTTCTTCGCGAGCCGATGGCACATCCGGACCGTGTCCGGCTCGGACACATACACCACATCGCACAGATAGGACTCGTCGACCTGGACCTGCCGCTCGCTGGTACCAAGACCAGGGATCATACGCCGACCGGGCGGCCCGCCGAACGTCACCGAACCGACACTGTCCACAGCAACCACCCGCACCTGCGGCGCGAACTCACCAAACCAGCGCGCACAGCCCATCAACGTCCCGGTCGTACCCGCACCGACAAACAGCACGTCCAACTCCGGGAACCGGCGACTGATCGCAGGCGCCGTCCGCCGATAATGCGCTTGCCAGTTATTGGGGTTGCGGTACTGGTCAAGCCAGAGGTAACGATCATCAGACGCACATAACGTACGGATATAGGACAACCGTGCGCCAAGAAAGCCCCCGTCGTCGTCCGGCTCGGTAATCGTATGCACCTGACTGCCCAAAGACTCCATCAGCCGCTTGGTGGTCAGGTTGCACCGAGGATCGGTGACACACACGAACGTGTAACCCCTGCTCGCCGCGATCATGCTCAGCGCCACACCCATGTTGCCCGACGACGACTCGATGAGCACCGAGCTGTGATCGAGCAAACCACTGTGCTCGGCGGCCGAGATCATTTCCGAAGCGGCCTTGAGCTTCCCGGAGCCCGCGAAGTTGAACCCCTCGCACTTCAGATGAAGTGCCCGGCCGAGCAGCCCCTCCAACGCAACGTAAAGATCTTCGACGTGAAAGTCCTGTGGAGCGGAAATGATTGGCACGCCATGGTCCTCTTCTACAGCCTCAGCCCTTGCCGTAACGCGTCAACTCATGGAAGAACCCATCGACCGTCACAAGTCCGCCGTGTTGGGCGATCTCATCGTGGACATACTTGCCGACGGCAAGGTCAAGCACTCCGAGCCCGAACGGCGAGAACACGACAGGCCGGTCGGTGCGCACGTTCTTGATACCCGCCATCACCTCGTACAGGGTGGCGTCGATGAACTCACGCTTACCGGTCCGCTGCTCGGCCAGGTGCGGCGAGGTGTTGGCCTTCAGACAGTGCTCCACGTCGTCAACCACGTTGGCACTGCCCAAGATGATCTCCGGCGCAAGATCGCGCAGCGACACGTGCAGGACCAACGGATTATGCGAGAACCAACCCAGGTCCGTGACATGCGGGCTGCCGGCAACGGTTGCGAACACCAGCAGATCGCTCGACCGGATGAGGTCTTCGGCCGCCTCGTGGACCTTGACGCACGCACTGGCGTCCCTCGTCTCCACGTAGTCCTTGAAACCGCTCATGTGCGCCGGCGACAGGTCGTGCACACCGATCTCGTCGAACTGCCAGCCGGTACCCACCAGGTAGGTATGGATGTACCGGGCGATCAGACCGACACCGAAGAAGCCGACCCGCAACGGCCTGCCGCCCTCGCGGTCCCGAGACAGCCAGTCCGCGGCCAGCGCGGCCGAGGCCGCGGTGCGCGACGCGGAGATGATCGAGCTTTCCAGACAGGCGAACGGGTAGCCGGTGTCGCGATCGTTCAGGATCAACACGGCTGACGCTCTGGGCAACCCCGCGGCCACGTTCTCCGGGAAGCTGGAGATCCATTTGAGGCCGTCCACCTTGTTGCTCCCGCCGAGCGAGGCCGGCAGCGCGATGATGCGCGAGGTAGGCCGGTCGGGGAACGTCAAGAAATAGGAGGGAGGGTTTACCGTGTCACGTTGACCGTGCACTCTGTATGCGGCTTCCACCAGATCGACAACCTGTTTCTCCCTTCCATCCAGCGCATGACTTACCTGAGTGCCGGATATAACGGAGAAAGCCGGCGCCGCCGCCTTACCGGACATAGACGACCCTCAATCACAGAAAGTGGCCCTCAACGGAGGCTTGACTCACCGAAGCGTACGATATCCGGTCGCTTCTAAGGGAATCACTAGTGATTTCCTTGATTGGTCCTCGATATAGTCACTTTCGTCGTGAGCCTAGGGAGTCGTTCATGTCCGGCACGGCGGTACCAGCCCCACGGAAGGCTGGACGCGCGGCGGCTACCCGAGCCGGCGTCGGCGGCAACTGTAACTATCGCAGACGCAGTGGACGTCAGTGAGCGGGTGTTCACAGCGAGCCAATCAACTAACCGGCCGACGCGGGCGCGTGACGTCGCGCGGGCCGTGCTGTGGCCGGCTTCTGATGAGTCAAGGGACGTCACCGATTCGGTGGTCGCCGTCACCCGCGACTTTGCCGTCCACTGAGAGATAGGGAGCACTTGGATGACCAATCCTTTTGATGACGAGGCCGGCACGTACCTGGTGTTGGTCAACGCCGAGGGCCAGCACAGTTTGTGGCCGGAGTTCGCAGCCGTGCCCGACGGCTGGCGTCAGGTGTTCGGGCCGGGCAGCCGGGAGCAGGCGCTGAGGTTCGTCACCGAGAACTGGACCGACATGCGGCCCCTGTCACTGATAGCCCTGCACAACACCTGAACGAACCGCGTTTCCTTCCGGCAGAGATCAAGGAGCACAAGATGACCGCCATAACCAACGAGCGTGCCGCCAGGATCAGGGAGATCGTCTGCGAGGTCCTGGAGCTTGAAGAGGACGAGGTTACCGAATCCAGTCTGTTCATCGAGGACCACGAGGCCGACTCACTGCGGGCGATCGAGATCCTCGCCGCGCTGGAGAAGGAGTTCCGGATCGTCATCGAGCAGTCCGAACTGCCCAGAATGATCAACATCAACGGCGTCTACGAGGTAACCGCCGAAGCTGCCGGCTGGTAGGCCCGAAACCGCGAAAGCAGGAGGAAGCCCCGTGAACAGGGTGGTGCTTACCGGGTTTGGGGTGGTATCCAGCATCGGCTTGGGGAGCGCGGAGTTCGCGAAGGGACTACGGGCCGGCCGTAGCGGCGCCAGGCCGATCTCCGTGTTCGACACCTCGGGCTTCGAGCACGCCAACGGTTGCCAGGTCATGGGATTCGACCCGACCGTCTGGCTGCGCAACATCGATCCGGCCACGTTGGGCAGGGCAAGTCAGTTCTCCGCCGCCGCGGCGAGGATGGCGGTCACCGACGCGGGACTGGACGAGAAAGAACTGGCCGGCAAGCGTGGACTGGTCACCGTCGGCACCACCAACGGAGAGCCGTTCGACCTCGACGTGTTGATGGAGCCACGGATCGCTGAGGGGGTGAGGGCAACGGCCCCGGCGACGAGCCGCTGGGTCCCCCCTCTAATGTTGTCCATCTCCATCGCTCGCGAGCTGCGTATGAGCAACGTCAGCGCATACACCATCGGCACGGCCTGCGCTGCGGGCAACTACGCCATCGGCGACGGCTTCGATGCCGTGCGCTCGGGTGACGTCGAGTTCGCCTTGTGCGGTGGCGCGGACGCCATGTGCCGCAAGACCTTTGCCTCGTTCTACCGGCTGGGCGCCATCGCACCGCAGGTCTGCCAACCCTTTGACGCTGATCGTAGAGGCATCCTGACCGGTGAGGGCGCGGGCGTGCTGGTGATGGAGAGCCTGGACTCCGCGCTGGCACGTGGTGCCCGCATCTACGCCGAGGTGCTTGGCTACGGCCTGAACTGCGACGCATACCATCAGGTGGCGCCGAACCAATCCAGCATCGAGCGCTGCATGAGGCTGGCGCTGGACGACGCAGGAGTCAAGCCCCACGAGGTGGACCTGGTCTCCGCGCACGGCACCGGCACGCAGGCCAACGACATCACCGAATCTCGGGCCGTCCGCCAGGTCTACGGCGACAAGCCGCCGCGCACCGTCTCGATCAAGTCCATGCTGGGCCACACCATGGGCGCCGCGAGCGCGCTGGGCTCCATCGCGTGCGCGCTGGCCATCACGCATGGATTCATCCCGCCGACCATCAACCATCGAGTCACCGACCCCGGGTGCGAGATCGACTGCGTGCCCAACACGTCGGTCGCCGCCGACTTGCGCGTGGTGCAAAACAACGGGCTGGCGTTCGGCGGCAACAACGCCAGCGTGATCCTCGGCAAATACGTCAAAGAGGATGGCCGGTGAACGCCCCACCTCTGCTCTCCGCCCGGCCTGTGATCACGGCATGGTCCGCGGTGTCGCCGTTCGGCCTCGGCCGGCAGTCCTTCGTGGACGGTGTTTCCACGGCCAAGCCCACCGTGGCTCCGCTCGACCGCGAGCTGTGGCCGGGACCTGCGACCACCGCCTGCCTGGTCCCGGACTTCTCCGCGAAGGACGTCTTGGGGCGCAAGGGAACCCGTTCGATGGATCGGGTGACGGGCCTGGCGGTGAGCACGGTCAGGTTGGTGTTGAGCGACGCCGAGGGCAATCAGGTCGTAGAGACGGGCACCGACACAGCACTGGTGCTGGGCACCACAATGGGCAGCGCGCAGTCTGCGATGGATTTCGCCCGGGAGTCCTCCGCCGCCGAACTGCCCTACCAAGTGGACCCGGGCCGGATGCTGAACACGGTGATGAACAGCGCCGCGGGCCAATGCGCTATCTGGCACCAATTACGCGGACCCAACGCCACGCTCGCCGGCGGTGACACCGCGGGTCTGCTCGCGATGGACTACGCCCGCCGACTGCTCGACAACAACCGGGCACGCAAGGTCCTTGTCGGCGCGGCGGAGGAGTACTCCAGCGTACGGGCCTGGCTGCACCACCATTACGGTGGAACCTCCACCCTCGGCGAGGGCTGCGCGTTCTTCCTCGTAGAGCCGCTGGCCGGCATCGGCGAGGGCCGTGAGCCGCTGGCCGAGGTGCTGGCCATCGGGTCGCGGGTCTACCTGGACCAAGACCCGCGGGCCACACTCGAGTCGCTTGTCCGCGGCGCACTGTCCAGCGTGCCGGCCGCGCCGGGTGACGTTTGGGCTGCATCGGGCTCGATGACGGGCATCGAGGGCGACCACGAGCAGGCGGTCCTGCGGCGAATGTTCGGTGATGACGCCGTGCAGCGGCTGCCGGCGACAGACCTGCTGGGCGACACCGGCGCAGCGTCGTCGGCGTTTCGCATCGCGACGGTGCTCAGTGTGGCCAGGCGTTCGCCGGAGGCCGCCGGAAAACTCGCGGTCGTCACAGCCGTCGACAACCACGGCGTTGTGGCCTGCGCCCTGCTCCGATTGGCGAGATGACATGACGCCGCCGGTGAATCGTAGTGCGATCAGCCCGGTTACCGGACAGATACACCTGTTGTCCGGCAACGAGGTGGCGATCACGATCAGCCCGGACGAGCCGGTGTTCGCCGGTCACTACCCCGGATTCCCGATCTTCCCCGGCATGTGCGTGGTGGAGGTGGTGCATCGCGGAGCGCTTCTCACGGCGCCGGCGGAGGCGGGCGAGCTGACAATGGCGGCGCTGGAGTCGGCCCGCTTTATGACGCCGGTATTCCCGGGCGACGAGTTGACCGTGGTCATCGAGTGGAGGCAGGGCCGGGAGCACTGGCACTGTTCGGCCAAGGCCAGGGTGGCCGACCGGAACGTGGCATCTGTCAAATTGCGGTACCGGAGCGGGATGACCAATGGCCGACCTTAGTAAAATTCTGCCACACCGCTACCCGATGCTGTTGGTGGACGAGGTGCTCGATATCTCTCCCGGTGAGCGGATCACCGCGCTGAAGTCGGTCAGCCGCAACGAGCCATGGTATCGCGATCATGTGGACGGGCCCTACCCAGAGGTGCTGCTCGTCGAGTCCTGGGCGCAGGCCGCGGGCCTAATCCTCGGCGTCGAGCAGCCCGACCCGGACGGCCGGCACGTCCGGGTCGGGCTGCTCGACCCGGACGTGCCGGCCGGACAGGTGATGCTCCTCGGATCGCTGGCCGGGATCGAGTTCCACCGTCGTGTACTGCCCGGTGACGTGCTGGAGCACCGGGTGCGGGTGTCCCGGGCCATCGGCGAGACCGTGATCTTTGAAGGTGAATGCGTCGTGCGCGGCGAGCTCGTGTTCACCGTGTCCAAAATGGTGGTGGCCTACCGCCCCGCCGAACAACTGCGTGCAGCGACAGGCGGACATGACCATTGAGTCCAGGGTCGCCATTGTCAGCGGCGGCTCTCGGGGTATCGGCCGTGCGGGAGTGGGGCGCCCGCGTAGAAGCCGGCCTCGGTCCAATCTTCTTGCCGCAGGAGACGTTGTGCAGTCAATGAACGCGATAGAAACGGACTGATGATTCGATGGCCAAACCCAAGCGGCTGAAGTGGTACTTCTCACTGCGTAGCCCGTATTCCTGGATCGCCTATCGTGACCTGCTCGCGCACCACCCGGACGTTCTGGCCGCCGTAGAGTGGCTACCGATGTGGGAACCCGGTGAGGAGTGCTCGCGTCTGGTGGCCGAGCAGGGGATCGAACTGCCCTACACGGTCATGTCCAAGGCAAAACACCTCTACATCCTCCAGGACGTACGTCGGCTGGCCCGGGCCAGAGGGCTGACCATGACCTGGCCTGTCGACAAGGACCCGGAATGGGACGTGGCACACCTCGGCTACCTGGCGGCGCTGGACGAGGGCAAGGGCGAGGAGTTCGTCGCGGCGACCTACCGCGCCCGCTGGGAGAACGGCCTCAACATCTCCGATCCTGACGTTGTCGCCGCTGTCGCCAAGGAGATCGGCCTCGACCCGGTCCGCATCGCGGGTGCCCATGAGGATCCATTGATGCAGGCGCGGAGCGTTGCCTACCTGAAGAATATCGAGAAGGACGGCGTGTTCGGAGTGCCCATGTTCATGAACGGGCGCGACAAGTTCTGGGGCGCCGACCGGGTACTGGACTTCGTGGCATCGGTCCGTGGCACATGGGCGCCGCAGCCCGAGCCGATCGAGACGGTGGTGCCGCCGGCCGCAGCCGGAGACGCCGGCCACGCGGGCGGTTGCGGCTGACCGACGATCGCCGCGCCCGATCTCGGCGCGAAGGCTGTTAACGGCGCCTCTGCCGCTCCACCGGCCAACGTGCCGATGGCGGTCCTGCGGTTCCCGTCGGAGTTTTCTTCGTCATGCTGCGGCGTTCTCGGTGTTCGAGTCGGCCGATGTCGCCGTGTACATTCTGCGGTGAGGTCTGTGTCTGCCGAAAACATCATCCATGCAGTTCAAGCGGCATGTTGATACTCGTGTAGGACTCCGCCGAGCCTGTCTCTTCGGCGTATGTTCAGATCGATGATTCGCTCTGGATCGGTGATCGGAATCGGGACTGAACGACCCAGGCCGCAGCTCGTAATCCGTGGGTCGCCGGGACCGATTCCGCCTGAACGTCACCCGGGGGTGATCGGGGACACCACCGGCCGTCGTGTCCGCCGCGTGGGCCGCCGGCCGGGAAAGGCCGAAGACGCGCGAATCTGGAAGTCGGCGGAGAAGAGGCGGCCCTGGTCGCCCTCCCGGCCTTCGATGCGGTCGACGAGCAGTTCCACCGCCGCCCGGGCGGTCTCACCGGGCAGGAAGCCGAGCGTGCTTATCGGCGGATCGGTGTAGACGGCCGCCAGATCCTCCGTGGCGCAGACGAGCAGCAGATCATCGGGGACGGAGCGGCCGAGCCTGCGAATCGTGTCCAGCAGGAGCGGCGGGCTGAGCTCGACCAGGGTGAAGAGCGCGTCGGGCGGGACGCGGGCCGCGAGCAGTTCCCGCACGGCGTCGAGCGTCTGCTGGACACCGGGGCCGGGAAGGCAGACGATCCGGGGTTCGCGCCCCTGCTCGGCGCACCAGTCCTGGTAGGCGCCGACCGACTGCTGGTGGAAGCAGGCCGTGGTCGCGGCCGCGACGACCGCGATCCGTTCGGCGCCGGCCTCCTTCAGGTGATCGAGGACCTGACGCACGGCACTGTCGTAGTCGAAGTCGACCCACCGGCCGGTCTCCCATTCCCCGCTCGCGACCTCCGCCAGGGCCCGGCGGTCGGTGACCACGGGGACACCTGCCGCGAGGAAGTCTCCGACCATCGGGTCTCTCTCGACCGGGTCGACGACGAACACGCCGTCCAGCGGCATGTCCAGCCAGCAGTCGTCCGGCCCGGAGGTGGGCAGCAGGACGACGCCGTATCCGTGGGCAAGGGCCGCCCGGGTCGCCTCAGTGACAAGCAGCCCGAAGTAGGCCAGTTCCGCATAGACCCACGGCGCCTCAACATACTCCCGTGCCGCGAGGCCGAGCAGCCGGGTGTGCCCACTGCGCAGCAGCCGTGCCGTGGCGTTCGGGCGGTAGCCGAGGCTTCGCGCCACTTTCTGGACATGCTCGCGGGTGGCCGAGGGAAGGCGCCCGGCTCCGTTCAGTGCGTCCGACACGGTCGTCTTGGACACCCCCGCGGCACGGGCCACGTCCACGAGGCGAACCCGGGACCTGCGATCCGACATGCTCATGAGCAGGATCCTGTCATCTGGCCGGGTGGTTCGTCACCCAGTCTCCCAGCGTTGCAGAATCGTTCCTTCACTCCCTTGTGCAGGAACGTTCCTTCACGAATACTCACTGCCACCTCAGCCGCACACCGGATCGTTGCGGCCCGTTCAGAAAGAGGTGGTCTGATGCGCACCTCCCGTTTCGCCGCCGCAACGGCGTTGCTCGCCCTCGCGGTCGCCGCCTGCGGCGGCGCTTCGCAAACCGGCAAGGGCGGCGGCGACTCCGCCGCTTTCGAGATCACGAAGGACACTCCCCCGGCCAAGGGCCCCGTGGACTCGGTGACCTGGTCGCTCTACGCCGAACCGCAGTCACTCGACTACGTGTACGCCTTCGACTACCACCCCAACACCGTGCTCGCCAACGTGTGCGAGCAGCTCATGCGGATCACTCCTGACCTGAAGCTGGAGCCCGGCCTGGCCGGCGCCGCGTCTTCTCCCGACCCCAAGCGCTGGGTCTACACGATCCGCTCCGGCGTGAAATTCCACGACGGCTCCACACTCACCGCCGATGACGTCGTCGCGAGCATGCGCCGCCACCTGGATCCCAAGGTCGGCTCGTACTGGGTCTCGACCTACGAGAACGTCGACAAGATCGAGAAGACCGGCCCGATGGAGGTCACGGTCCATCTGAAGGAGCCCGACCAGGTCTTCAACGAGGAGATGGGCACTTCCGCCGGAACCATCGCGAGCGCCGCCTCCCTGGCAAAGGAGGGCTACGGCACCCCGGATGTCGGAGTCAACTGCACCGGGCCGTTCATGCTCGACTCATGGCAGAAGGGCCAGTCGATCAACCTCAAGAAGTTCGACGGCTACTGGGACGCATCGCTCGCACCCAAGGTGAACACGATCAAGAACGTGTTCATCCCGGACCCCGCCGCCCGCGTCAACGCACTGCTCTCCGGCGAGGTCGACGGCGGTTACCTGCTGCCGTCCACCGGATATCCCAAGCTTCGCACCGCCACCAACGGCACGCTCTACTTCGGCCCCAACACGACGGCCGTGAGCATGATCCCCACCAACCTCAAGGGCACGCTCGGCGACGTCAAGGTCCGCAAGGCGCTGTCCATGGCGATCGACCGTGACGGCATCATCAAGGCCGCCGCGGGCGGAGTCGCCACACCGGCGAAGGCGCCCGGCGCCATCGGCGCCTGGGGAATCGCCCCGGAGGCGGCCAAGGACTACTACGCCAAGCTTCCGGCCCTCACCCGGGACATCGCCGGGGGGAAGAAGCTGATCGAGGAGGCGGGCGCCACCGGCAAGAAGATCGTGATCGCGACCAGCACCCTCTCCCCGGAGATCGGCGTCATCGCCAACGCGGTGCAGTCGGCAGGCCAGGCCATCGGCCTGCAGGTCGAGCTGAAGGCGGTCGCCCCGGAGGCCTACACGGCGCTGTTCTCCGACCCGAAGGCCCGCGAGGGGATCGATCTGGTCATGACGATCTGGTACGACTCCACTCCCGACCCGCTGGAGTTCTACGGGATCCTGAAGACGGGCAACTTCGCCAACTACGGCGGCTATTCCAACCCCGAGTACGACGCCATCGTCGAGGAGGCGGCCGCCCAGCCCGACCCGGCCGCGCGCGCGGCGACGATCGCCAAGCTGCAGGAGATCGCCGTCCGCGATGTGGTCTGGATCCCGCTGTACGAGGTGCCGCACAACATGTTCCTCAACAAGCGGCTCACCGGCGCGCCGACCAGCATCTCGCAGCTTGTCTACCCGTGGGCGGCTCGTCTGGGCTCAGCCGGTTGAGTTCGACCATGGCAGGCTTTCTCCTCCGCCGGGCCGCCGGGATCATCGTGACACTGCTCGTCACGTCGTTCCTGGTCTTCGGTTCGGTCCATCTCGCCCCCGGTGACCCGGCGTCCTTCCTCCTGGGAGGCCGCTCGGCGTCACCGGCGGCGGTCGCGGCCATCAAAGAGCAGTACCACCTGAACGACCCGTTCCTGGTCCAGTACACCAAGTGGATCGGCGGCATCGTCACCGGAGACTTCGGCAAGTCCGTGCAGTTCCGGCAGGACGTGGGCGGCCTGATCGGCGCCCGGCTGCCGACGACGCTGTGGCTCATCGGCTACGCCGGCCTGCTCATCCTGATCGGAGGGGTGGCGATCGGGGCACTGGCCGCGCTGCGGCGGGGCACGGTCGACCGGGTGGTCCTCATCGGCACAGGCGTCGCCACGGCCACCCCGTCATTCGTCGCCGCGATCGGGCTGATCTCGCTGTTCTCCGTCCAGCTGGGCTGGTTCCCCGCCTTCGGCAACGGCAGCGGTTTCGGCGACCGGATCAACCATCTGACGCTCCCGGCGGCGGCGCTCGCCCTGACCTTCATCGGCCTGCTGGCCCGGGTGACCCGAACGTCCATGTTGGCAGAGCTGGGACGCGAGCACGTCGAGGTGGCCCGCTCCCGCGGGGTGCCCGGCTCGGACGTGGTACGGCGGCATGTGCTGCGCAACGCCCTCGTCCCGATCACCACCGTGACCGGGACGATCGTGGCCGGCCTGCTGGTCGCCACCTCGATCGTGGAGACCGCCTTCGGCCTGTCCGGGGTCGGCCAGTTACTGGTCGGCTCCGTCACCGTCAAGGACTTCCCGGTCGTGCAGGCCATCAGCCTGATGGTGGTGCTGGCCTTCGTCTGCGCCAACCTCATCGTCGACCTGATCCATCCGCTCATCGACCCCCGCCTGTCCCACGCGAAGGGAGGCACAAGATGACCCCCCTGCCCATCCACCGGCGCAGCCTCCTCGCGCCGCTGGCCCGCATCGTGGGAGGCGACAAGCTCGTCACGGCCGCCCTCGCCGTGCTGACCGTGCTGCTCGTCACGGCGGTCTTCGCCCCGCTGATCGCCCCGTACGACCCCGACGCCGTCGATCTGTCCGCGACCCTGAGCGGCTCCACCTCCGACCACCTGCTGGGCGCGGACCAGTCCGGCCGCGACGTGCTGTCCCGGCTGATCTTCGGTGCCCGGACGGGGCTGCTCGGCCCGCTGATGGTCGTGGTCGTATCGACGGTGCTCGGCGCGCTGATCGGGGTGACCGCCGCCTGGTACGGCGGGATCGTCGACTCCGTGCTGTCGCGCGCCATGGAGCTCGTCTTCTCCTTCCCCGCCCTGCTGCTGGCCATCATCCTGGTGGCGGTCTTCGGGGCCGGGCTGACCGCACCGGTGATCGCGATGAGCGTCGCCTACGCCCCGTACGTCGGCCGGCTCGCCCGCAGCGTGGCCCTGCAGGAGAAGTCCCGCCCCTACATCCAGGCGTACCGGGTGCAGGGCTGGTCCGGCTGGGTGATCTGCGTGAAGCATCTGCTTCCCAACATCGCTCCGCTGATCCTGGCCCAGTCCGCGATCAACTTCGGATACGCGCTCATGGATCTCGCGGCGCTCTCCTTTCTCGGCTTCGGTGTCCAGCCGCCCACCGCCGACTGGGGCGCGATGATCAACGAGGGTGCCCCGGCCCTGCTCCAGGGCGCGATGCTTCCCGCCCTCGCCCCAGGCGCCGCCATCGTGATCACGGTGGTCGCATTCAGCATCGTCGGCGAGTCCATCGCCGACCGCGTCGCCAGGCGGGAGCGGTGATGACCAGTCGGCTATTGGAGATCGAGAACCTGAACGTGCGGCTCGCGGCCGGCAAGGCCGCGCGTCCCATCCTTGACGGCGTGTCGCTGCACGTCGAACGCGGCGAGACCGTCGGGCTGGTCGGCGAGTCGGGGTCGGGCAAGTCCGTCACCTGCCGTTCGGTGCTGGGCCTGCTTCCCGAGGAGACCGAAGCCGCCGGCAGCGTGCGGGTGGACGGAGAAGACGTCCTGACGATGTCCTCCACCCGGCTCCGCGACCTGCGCCGCCGCGACGTCTCCATGATCTTTCAGGATCCTCGGGCCTCCATCAACCCGCTGCGCAGGATCGGCGACTACGTCACCGAGGGGATGCGGGCCGGCGGGGTGTCACGGAAGGACGCTCTCAAGCGGGCCACGGAGTTGCTGGAGTCGGTCGGCATCCGTGAGCCGCGCGCGGCTCTGCGCAGGTACCCGCATGAATTCTCCGGGGGCATGCTGCAGCGCGTGATGATCGCCGGCGCGCTCGCCGGAGAGCCGCGGCTGCTGCTGGCCGACGAGCCCACCACCGCGCTGGACGTCACCACCCAGGCCGAGGTCATCTCGATCCTGACCGGTCTGCAGGCCGAGCGTGCCATGGGGATGCTCTTCGTCACCCACGACCTGGAACTGGCCGCGGCGATCTGTGACCGCATCTGCGTGATGTACGCGGGCCGGATCGTGGAGGTCCAGTCCACAGCGGGGCTGTTCGACCGGCCCCGCCACCCGTACACGATGGGGCTCCTGGCCGCGACCCCGCGGTTGGACGTGGACCGGCCACCGCGCGGCGTACCGGGGCGGCCGGTGTCGCTCGCCGAGGCTCCGAGCGGGTGCGCGTTCGCGGCCCGATGCGCTCATGCGCGCCCCCGATGCGCCGAGCAAGCGCCGGTCCAGCGGGAAATCGACGGTGTCCAGGTGGCCTGCCTGCGCGCGGAGGAACTGATCCATGGCTGAGTACGCGCTGGAGGTCGAGGACCTGCGCAAGTCGTTCGGCGACCATGTGGCCGTCAACGACGTCTCCTTCTCGATGCGGCCCGGCGGCTCCCTGGCCATCGTGGGCGAGTCGGGATCGGGGAAGACGACCACCGCGCGGATGCTCGTCGGCCTGGAGCGGCCGGACTCCGGCCGGATCCGCGTCGGCGGGCGGGACCGCTCCGATGTGGCCCGCGGCAAGGCGACCCGGCTTTCCCGTGCCCGAGAGATCCAGATGGTCTTCCAGGACCCCTATCTTTCGCTCGACCCCCGCGTCAGCGTCGCGCAGTGCGTCGAGGAGCCGCTGCGCCTGCACTTCGCGATGAGCCGACGGGAAAGGCAAGCCCGCCGCGACGAGTTGCTGGCGCGGGTGGGCCTCGGCGAGCGGGAGGCGGACGCGCTCCCCAAACGGTTGTCCGGCGGCCAGCGCCAGCGGGTCGCCATCGCCCGCGCGCTGGCGACCGAGCCGAAGGTGCTGATCCTGGACGAGGCGACCGCCGCCCTCGACGTGTCCATCCAGGCCCAGATCCTCGACCTGCTCGCGGAGATCCGCCGTGACACCGGCGTCGGATATCTGTTCGTCACCCACAACCTGGCACTCGTCCGGCACGTCGCCGACGACATCCTCGTGCTCTACCAGGGGCGCGTGGTCGAGTCAGGTCCCAGCCCGCGGGTGCTGGCCGACCCCGAGCACCCCTACACCCGCCTGCTGCTGCACTCGGTGCCACGCCCCGGCTGGGACCCCTCCCAGATCGCGGCAGACCGACGTGCCCTCGCAACCGATTCGAAGGAGCTCTCATGACAGACCTCACCTACCTTTCCGCGACCGAGGCCCTGCGGTTGTTCACGTCCCGAGAGCTGTCCCCCGTCGAGCTGATGACCGCCGTCGTCGAGCGCGCCGAGGCCGTCGAGCCACAGGTCAACGCGCTGAGCGAGCGCACCTTCGACGAGGCCCTCCTCCAGGCCAAGCAGGCCGAACGCGCCTACCGCGACGGCTCCCCGCGACCGCTGGAGGGCATTCCCATCGCCACGAAGGACGAGCAGCCGATCACCGGACGGCTCGCCACGGACGGCTCCCTCGCCTACACCGACCATGTGGCCGAGGTGACCCACCCGGTCATCGAGCGGGTGCTGGCCGCCGGCGGCATCGTGCACGCCCGCACCACGACGCCCGAGTTCTGCTGCGCGGGCTTCACGCACTCGAAGCTGTGGGGGATCACCCGCAACCCGTGGAACCTGGACTACTCGCCCGGCGGCTCCTCCGGCGGCTCCGGGGCGGCGCTCGCCTCCGGTACGGCAACGCTCGCGACCGGCTCCGACATCGGCGGGTCGATCCGGATGCCCGCCGCCAACACCGGCACCGTCGGCTACAAGCCGCCCTACGGCCGGGTGCCCGCGATGCCGCCGTTCAACCTCGACCACTACTGCCACGACGGGCCTATGGCCCGCACCGTCGCCGACTGCGCGCTGCTGCAGAACGTCATCGTCGGCCCGCACCCGCACGACGTGGTCTCGCTCCGCCCGGCCGTTCAGATCCCGGACCGGCTCGGGGACGTGACCGGCCTGCGCGTCGCGTACGCGCCCAACCTGGGCGACTGGGAGATCGAGCCGGAGATCGCGGCCAACACCCGGGCGGTCGCGGACGCTCTGCGGGAGGCCGGGGCGATCGTGGAGGAGGTCGAGGTCGGCCTGCGCCGCGCCGACGTCACCGAAGCCGTCTTCATCCACTTCGGCGCCATCTTCGGCCCCATGGTCACCCGCGTCGCTGCCGAGCACGGCGACAAGCTCACCCCCTACGCCCTCGCCTTCGCCGCGGACGCCGAGCGGGCGATGGGACGGAGCGGCGCCTTCCTGGCCGGTCTGGAGCTGGAGGCGGCGATCTACGCGCCGATCGGCGAGCTGCTCGACCGCTACGACGCGCTGATCTGCCCGACCACCGGCGCTCCCGGCCTGCGCGCCGGCGAGGAGTACGTCGACACCAAGCTCACCGTCAACGGCGTGGAGCTCGACCAGTATCTGGAGTACTCGCTGACGCCGGTCTTCAACATCGCCAGCCGCTGCCCGGTGCTCAACGTCCCGTCCGGGCGGGCGTCCAACGGCGTACCGACCGGGGTGCAGATCGTCGGACGCAGCTACGACGACGCGACGGTCTTCCACATCGGCGCCGCCGTCGAGCGGGTCCGCCCGTGGGCCTTCCGCCCCGATTCGCTCTGATCCCCTGATCTCATCTCGAGGAGAACTCGCATGACCACCCCCGCCGACCTCGTCTTCCAAGGCGGTCCGGTGCACACGCTCGCCCCCGGCCGTACCGCCGCCACGGCGGTCGCCGTCCGCGACGGCCGGATCGTCGCAGTCGGGGAGGACACCGACGTGAAGCCGCTGATCGGCGCGACCACCGAGATCGTCGACCTGGCCGGTCGAGCCCTGCTCCCCGGGTTCCAGGACGCCCACGTGCATCCGGTCCTCGCCGGCCTCACCATGATCCGGTGCGACCTGCACGACGCCGGCGACGCCGACGAGGCCGTTGCCGCCGTCCGCGCCTATGCCAGGGCGAACCCCGAGGCCGGCTGGATCAGCGGAGGCGGCTGGTCCATGGAATGGTTCCCCCGGGGAACGCCCAGCCGTCGCCTACTGGACGCGGCGGTCCCCGACCGGCCCGTCCACCTGATCAACAGTGACGGCCACGGAGCCTGGGTCAACACCAGGGCTCTCGAGCTGTGCGGAATCGACGCGGGCACCCCGGACCCGGTCGACGGGCGCATTGAGCGGGAGGCCGACGGCTACCCACAGGGAACGCTCCACGAAGGCGCGTCGGACCTGGTCGGCCGGCACATCCCCGAGCCGGCCGCGGACACGATGCTGCGCGCCCTGTGGGCCGGCCAGCAGCGGCTGCACTCGGCCGGGGTGACCGCCTGGCAGGACGCGATGGTCAACCCCGAGGTGCAGCGGGCCTACCTGACCGCCGCCGAGTCCGGACTGCTCACCGGCCGCGTGGTCGGCGCGCTGTGGTGGGACCGCGAAAGGGGTGAGGAGCAGATCCCCGAACTGCTCGCGCGCAGAGGCGACGCGGGCCGGTTCCGGGCCACCAGCGTCAAGATCATGCAGGACGGTGTGGCGGAGAACTACACCGCCGCGATGACCTCCTCGTACCTGGACGGCTGCGGCTGCGGGACCGGCAACCAGGGGATCAGCTTCGTCGATCCGGAGAGGCTGCGCGCGTACGTCACCCTCCTGGACGCCGAGGGCTTCCAGGTTCACGTGCACGCCGTCGGGGACCGGGCGGCCCGCGAAGCCCTCGACGCGTTCGAGGCCGCTCGGGCCGCCAACGGAACGAACGACAATCGCCACCACATCGCCCATCTCCAGGTCGTGCACCCGGACGACGTGCCGCGGTTCGCCGACCTCGGGATCACCGCCAACATGCAGCCGCTGTGGGCGGCGCACGAGCCGCAGATGGACGAACTGACCATTCCGTTCCTCGGCCCGGAACGGGCAGGTTGGCAGTACCCGTTCGGAGATCTGGTTCGCGTCGGCGCGCCGCTCGCGGCGGGCAGCGACTGGCCGGTCAGCAGCCCCGACCCGTTCCTGGGCATCCATGTCGCGGTCAACCGGACGATCCCCGGCGAGAGTGCCGAGGTGTTCCTGCCGGAACAGCGTCTGAGCCTGACGGCCGCGCTGGCCGCCTACACGATCGGCACGGCACGAGTGAACCACCTGGACACCCGGACCGGCACGATCGAGAAGGGCAAGCTCGCCGACCTGGTGATCACCGACCGCGACCCCTACTCGATCCCGGCCGGCGAGATCGGCGAGACCACGGTGCTGGCCACCTACGTCGAAGGCGATCGAGTCCACGCCGATCCGGCCTTCTGCTGAACACCGCGGCGAGCGGCGCGATCGGTCTATCGCGGCACAGGGTGTCCATCCACAAAATCTACCTACCGATAGGTAGGTTTTGTGGATGGACAGAACCACTCCACCGGCCATTCGGGTGGCCGGACTCGGCCGGGACTTCGGAGACCGCTCCGCGGTGCACCAGCTCGATCTTCAAGTGAACACCGGAGAGGTCTACGGACTGCTCGGCCCCAACGGCTCCGGCAAGAGCACCACCGTCCGCATGCTCACCACGATGCTCCGCCCTTCCCGGGGCACCGCCCACGTCGCGGGTGCCGACATCACCCGCGAGCCCGAGACCGTGCGCCGCCGCATCGGAATCGTCCTGCAGGAAACAGCCCTCGACCCTCTCATGTCCGCCCGCGAACTGCTGCACCTGCAGGGCCGGCTGCAGTCGTTCACCGCCCGGCAGGCCCGTGACCGCGGTGCTGAACTCCTCGCGTCCTTCTCCTTGGAGGAATTCGCCGACACTCCCGTCAGCCGGCTCAGCGGAGGCCAGCGCCGCCGCGTCGACCTCGCCGTCGCCCTGGTCCAGCGCCCCCTGGTCCTCTTCCTGGACGAACCCACCACCGGCCTCGACCCGATCAGCCGACGCCGCCTGTGGGAGGAAATCCGCACCCTGTCCGCCGGCCACCGCATGACCGTCCTGCTGACCACCCAGTATCTGGAGGAGGCCGACCAGCTCTGCGACCGCGTGGGCATCCTGCGCGAAGGCCGCCTCGTCACCTCCGCCGCCCCCCACGCCCTCAAGGCGGAGGCGGGCGACCGCGTCCTGACCCTGCGCTTCCGTGACGCCGACACCACAGGCCACGCCCTGCGGCTGCTCACCGACCGGGGCGAGCAGGCCGCCCTGACCGGACCCGATGCCCGCGCCTTGAGCACCCGGCTCGCACACCCCGGCGCCGACGGGAAGATACTGCTCGCCCTCGCCTCCGCCGGACTGCACGCCGACTCCCTAAGCGTCGACGAGCCCAGCCTGGAGGACGTCTTCCTCCGCCTCGCCACCGCGCCGAAAGGCGAATCCGCCGCATGAGCACCGCCCCGGCCACCATCACCGCCCTCGATGCCGACCGCATGCCCCTGTCCGCGGCGCCGACATCGTTCGCCGCGTTCCGGGCCCTGACCGCCCGCTCGCTCAGGGCCTGCGCCCGTACCCCCTCCTTGCTTTACTCACCGCTGTTCATGAGTGCGTTCTTCCTGATCGTCTACGAGGCGCAGCTCTCCACGGTCGCCTCCGCGACCACGCCCGGCGGACGCTACATCGACATGGTGTTACCGCTGTGCCTGCTCACCACGGTCTTCACCGGCGGCGCCACCGCCGGCCAGCTCCTCGTACGCGACATCGGCTCCGGCTATCACGCCAGGCTATGGCTCACCCCGGTGGGCCGCTGGACGCTCACCGCCGCCCCCGTCCTAGCCGGGATCCTCATCCTCACCGCGCAGGCCGGCGCGCTCACCGCACTCGGCCTGCTGCTCGGTCTGAGCCCCGTCTCCGGCCTCCCCGCCCTGCTCGCCCTGGTCGGCGCGACCGTACTCCTCGGTATCGGATTCCAGCTGCTGACGGCCGCGGTCGCCCTCCACACCGGCAACGGCTCGGCGATCGGATCCGTCACCCTGGTCTTCTTCCCTCTCTCGTTCTTCACCGCCACCTTCGTACCGCGTGACCAACTCGACGGCTGGATGGCCTACGCGGCCGACATCAACCCCCTCACCCCGCCCCTGGAAGCGATGCGCGGCCTGCTCACCTCACCCTGGAGCGAGCAGAACCTTCTCCCCGGCGCCCTCGTCACCGCCGGCACTCTCGCCGCGGGCGCTGTCGCGGCCCGCCTCGCCCTTACCCTCCGTACCCGAACAGGAGTCTGAACCGCCATGCCACGTCAAGCCGATACCCGCGTCCGCGCCCGCGATGAATTCGCCCGCCTCCTCGCCGAACGCGGCTACCTCGGGGTCTCCCTCGACGAGATCGCAAAAACCGTGGACGTGAAGAAGGCCAGCCTCTACCACCACTTCCCCGGCGGGAAGCCCGCCCTGTTCATGGAAGTCGCCCACCACTACATCGAGGAGACCTCCGCCGCGCTCCAGCGGGCGCTGGGGGGCGACGGTGATCTCCGCGACCGTCTCCTCGCCCTCGCCGACACCTATGCGCGGGGAACGTACAACTCCGCTCTCGGTGACCAGATCTACTACGCCACCCGCCACCTGGATGACGCACAGCGCGCCGACGTCTCGCACGCCTACGTGCGTAGCCTGATCACACCCGTCACCGACCTGATGGCCCAAGCAGTGGAGACGGGCGAGCTACGGAAGGCTGATCCGAGCTTCCTGGCCATGGCCTTCATGGAACTGGCCGGCATGCTCCAGCCCATGCCCGCCGATGTGGCGATGCCCCCGCAGGAGCGTCCCGTTCCGCCTCCCGCCGATCAGCTGGTCCACGAGGTCGTCGACCTCTTCCTGCGAGGGGCAGCCGTCCCGGATCGGCCCATGACCTGACCAAGGCGGTCTCGAAAACCCACCACTGCGCCGACCACATGGGTTCACCGGGTTGCGACACGCGGTGAGCGTGTCCGGGGACGTCCGCGCGGGACGGCCCCGGACTGCTCTACCACGTCGTGCAGACGGCTCCGTTTCGGCCCTGCGTTCGTAGTCTCCGTCGAGGAACGGGGCATAAAACTATTTGATCCAGGCTTGTACTCCCTCGGTACCCTGAGAACACGCACACCCCCGTGAGAAGGAAGTCGCCGCCATGCCCGGTCCGCTCCAGATCAGCGGTTCGGTCTCGGTCCCCGAGGCCGAGCTCGGCTGGCGGTTCTCCCGTTCCTCAGGCCCCGGCGGCCAGGGGGTCAACACCACCGACAGCCGGGTCGAGCTCAGCTTCGACCTGGCCGCCACCGAGGCCCTCGAAGAGGTCTTCAAGTCCCGAGCCCTCGAACGTCTTGCCTCCCGCCTGGTGAACGGCGTGATCACCATCGCCGCCTCGGAGTTCCGCTCCCAGCTGCGCAACCGCGAGGCCGCCGAGATGCGCCTGGCCCAGCTGCTCCGCGAGGCGATCGCCCCGCCCCCCAAGAAGCGCCGCCCGACCAAACCGAGCAGGGGCGCGATCGAACGGCGGATCACCGCCAAGAAGCAACGCTCCGACCTCAAACGCCTGCGCAGGGACCACCGCTGACCGAGTAAGCGCTACGCCGTTTGAGCAGAGGGAACGGCCCCGAACGAAAAGACGTGCAGCGTCGCCCAGGCCAGGTAGGCGGGCCGGTTGGCGGCGCGCAGCGGCAGGGTCTCCTGCAGGGGCGGGCTCGTCCACCTGGATGATCACCGTCCCGGCGGCCTCCAGGGGTCGCGTCCGCGGAGGTGGTGTATGAGTGTTTGAGATCGGTACCTGCGTCGCGCCTGGCTGATCGCCGTTGAAAAGCGCGGCGTCGTCCGTGGGGAAAAGCGCGGCGAGGGCGGCGGAGTGGCTCAGGACCGCTCACCGGCAACGCATCGTGCGGGGTGGTGGCGGGCGTTGGCCGGGTGTGGGTGACCGGGGGCGGGCCGGTGGAGCTCCGGAAGGGGGCAAAGCGGGTCATGGCGGGCGTGGAGGCGGGGCCGTGGTGGTGACGATCGGGGATTTTCCATGATCTGGGTGAGTTGGCACGCTGGGGGCGTGCGGATTCACCCCGATCAAGGAAAGCGCCACTCCCACCCCCTCGGATGGGCCGCTTTTCGTGGTGGAAGGCCCGATTCGTCCCCGCACCCGGCCGAGGGCGACCCCTGACCGGACGCCCCGCGGACCTTCGTACCCCGCACGGCGAGAGCCCCGCGCGAGGCGGCGGCGAGGAGCGGCCCCGGATCCTTCCGCACCGCGGCGGACCCGTACCGATGGGCGGTCTGGGGCCATTCCACGGTCCTCGGCGCGCTTTTGACCTTCCACCCCGCACGACGCGACACCGACGAGCGGCCCTGAACCACTCCACCCCCCTCGCCGCGCTTTTGACCTTCCACCCCGCACGACACGACACCAACGAGCGGCCCTGAACCACTCCACCCCCCTCGCCGCGCTTTTCACCACGGACGACGCCGCGCTTTTCCACCGTGACCGGCTTACCGGATTCGGATGCTCGTACACCACGTCCATGGACGCCCCCCCAGGTCGCCGACCTCTTCCCGCAGCGCCGGCGCGACCTGGCCTTTACTACTAATTTCTGTACCACTGCTGACCCGCGTCGCCAGACGCGCACCCACCTGCATAGACGCTGCCCGAAGAGTTGCTGTCCAGGCACCGCCCGGTGGCCACATTCCGCAACGCGCTTCCCTGTGTTGTCCATAGCTGGTACTGAGCCGATCATAAGTTCTGGGACTTTTGAGAAGATCGGAAGGCGCGTCGGCCCTGCTGGAGTGGCAGGCGGACCACCTGGACCTCCGGAAAATCTCAATATTTGTAGGGTCGGGGGCTGGCGCGGTGGCTTCTCCTGGCGGGAGGGCCTGGGGCCTTCCTTCCGTCGGTTTCCCGGACGGGTGTGCCACCCCAGTGGCCGTGACCAGGTTCTTCGCTCCGTTTCCAACCCCCGCCACCTCGATCCGTGCATGCGGTTCTCCCGCACACGGCTCACCGACGTCGTTCACCGCCGGCATTCGGCCTTTCCCGCCAGGGCTTGCCCGCCCTGGGCGCGACGACGATTCCATACAGGCTGATCAAGCCGAGATCGCTGAGCGAGCGTTTCAGCACGCCCCGGCCGTAGCTCCGGCTGCGCCGGTGTTTTCGGCTGAGGAACAGCGCCAGGCGCATCCAGGCGAACTCTCTGATCTTGCTAAAGCGCCGGGCAGAATGCCCGTACCGGAAATAGCCAGCCCATCCCCGCAGGAACAGGTTGACCTCCTTGGTGATCGCTTCGGTGCGAAGCAGCAGCCTGCGGCCGTCCGTGAGGTCACGGATCCGGTCGCGGGCGTGTTGCATCGCCCTGTCTGAGGGCCAGCGAGCGAGGAAAACGAACGGCCGTTTCCCGTTGAACCCGCGTGAGCGCACCAGCCGGTGGTGAAAGCCCAGGAAGTCCAGGCCTTCCCCACCGACCTCCAGGTGCACGATGCGGGTCTTGGCGGCCTTCGGCTCCAAACCGAGTGCCGCCAGCAGCTCCGTCAGGCGGGCCAGGGCCCGCTCGGCTTGACCGCGGGACCAGCACATCACGATCGCGTCGTCGGCATAGCGGGCCAGCACGCCGTCCGCCTCGTCCCACGCCCGATCCAATCGGTGCAGGTAGACGTTACAGAGGACGGGTGAAACCACGCCGCCTTGTGGCGTGCCGGTGACCTCTCGCCGGATCTGTCCGTCCTCCATCACCCCGGCGCGCAGAATCACCCGCAGGAGCTTCAGGAGCGACTGATCGCAGACGCGTTCCTCGATCGCACGCATCAACTCATCGTGCGGAATCGCCGAAAAGCAGTTGGCGATGTCCGTCTCGACCACCCACCGGCGGCCCCGCGCCTGCTCCTCAATGAGCACTTGCAGAGCATCGTGTGCTGAGCGCTTCGGGCGAAACCCGAATGAGCAATCAGCCATGTCCGCCTCGAAGACCGGTTCGAACACGATCTTCACAGCGGCCTGCACGATCCGATCCCGAACAGCGGGAATCGACAACGGCCGGTACTCGTCCTTCAGCCCAGGCTTGGGGATCATCACCCGGCGCGCGGGCAATGGCCGATACCGGCCCTGCCGAAGTTCCGCGGCCAACTCCTCAAGAAGCCGGACGATCCCGTACTCCTCGATGTCGGCCAGCGTGGTCGCGTCGATGCCCGGTGCGCCGTTGTTGCTGCGCACCATGACCCACCCGCGCTCCAGAACGTCTCTGCGATAGACCTTGTCCATGAGCGCGTGGAACCGACGTCCGGGATCGGCCTTGGCCGCCCGGTAGAGCACATGCTGCAAGGCGCGGACCGGATCACGCGGAACACGCGGCCCCACGGCGGCGGGAATAGCCAAAACGGCACTCACCGAGCCCCTCCTCCACCTCAATATGCATCGACGAAGTAGCGGCCCTTCCCTCACCGCCGGTTATGTTGTCCGGTCGGCTCAAGCAGTACTACGGCCGCCTCCGACGCCCACCCGGCCAGCAATCCACTTCCCGGCGTTGACCGGTTATAGGACGCCACGCTCCGGTAACACCTTCCGCAGGTCACCGGGCCGGGGAGGGCCTCCCCAGTTCCCGCCGTCACTATCGATACGTTCCGCGCCCCATACGCCGGGGAGTTCTTCGCGGCTGCAATTTCCAGGCTCTTCGCCGCTTCCATGGCCTTCACCCCGATCACGAGGGGCTCGGCTCTCCCTTGTCCCGTCCGAAGACGGCTGAGTAACGACGCCGCAGGCTTCGCGTCATGCTACGGACCGCATCGTCGCTCCCCCTTAAGGGCTTTTGACGCTGGGCTTCGACCCCGCCCGTTTCCAGACGAAGCCGCCAGCCTGCTACCGGGCCTCCTGGCAGCTACCCGGACCGGACTTTCACCGGCAAGCGACGACGAGCTTACGAACATGCAGATCAGCCGCTATGTCACGGCTTCACCTCCAGTTCTACTGGGCGCACATGATCGCCTCAGTAGAGTGGTAAAAGTCCGAAGGAGATAGAAACATACTGAAAGGCTCCAGGCGTAGGTTTAGCCAGGAGTTCAAGGACGAGGCTGTGCGCATGGTCCTCGACGGCCCCCGTACGATCGCCGAGGTCGCCAGAGAGTTCGGCGTCCACGACACCACGCTCGGCAATTGGGTGAGCACCTACAAGCGAACGCGCGCGGAAGAAGAACCGCACTCCCTCAGCGGCCCCGAGCGCGCCCGACTGCGTGAACTTGAGCGAGAAAACTCCGAACTCCGAGAGAGGCTTTCCTTCTTGTGTTGTGATCGATTTCCGGCCTGACCAGCTCAAATGGCAAGCCGTCCTTGAAGAGATACGGCGACGCATCAAGAATGGCGAATATCAGCCAGGTAACCCGATTCCGGGCGAACCTCGCATGGCCGATGAGTTCGACATCTCCCAGGTACTACTAACCAGAAACTAAGTTACTGGACTGTAAGAAACTTTACTCATGTGGTCATATAGCGGAGGCCTCGATCCGCGAAGAAGCCTCGGACGATTTCGGGAAGGTTGCGCATCCGTGCTACTGCCTTCTCGATCCCCTTCTTGAGCTCATCCTTGGTTCGCGCGGCCATCCGCCCAACATGATCGTGCTTTATATTCTTCCACACCCACTCATCGGGATTCAGTTCAGGAGAGTAGGGTGGAAGGAAGAACAACTTCAGTCGGCCCTTGGTGGACTTCGCGAACTCCTTAGCGGCGTTAGATCTGTGGGCCGACGCACCATCTATGATCAAGAAGATCTTCCCGGGAATGTCGTCGAGCAGCTTCTTGAGGCATTCAATGAACACCTCGGCGTTGAGGTTTCCTTCAAAGAAGGAGAAGTACAGCTTCCCCTGCGTGTTCACTGCGGAGAACATGTTTGCTGAAACTCGACTTCCACTCCCGATTACAATCGGCGTGTTCCCGACTGGAGCCCATGTGGTACCGGAGTGGTAATCAGTGCGGACACCCGCCTCGTCAGCGAAGAAGACGCTTGCACCTGCGGTGATGGCCATAGCTCGAATCTTCGGATACTCCTCTTCTTTCCACTGCCGCACGCGTTCTGGATTCTGTTCATACGCGCGGACCAATGGTCGCTGTGGAGACAGGTCGAGCCGATGCAGGAGTGTCCCGACCCATTGCGATGTGAACACGACACCGAACTTGCGCTTGATAAGCTCACCGACCATCTCGCGAGTCCACAGACCAAACTCGAACTGCAATTGGCGGGGGTCATTACCGATTATCCATCCCCGCAGCTGCGCCATTTGACGTTCTGTCAGTTGCGGTTCGCGTCCCGGAGCCTTTTTCACCACCAATGCCGCTGGACCCGACTCTTTCCGCAGCTTGAGCCAACCGAATATTGTGGATCGCCCAACACCGAAGACAGTGGCGGCTTCATCCACGCGCATTCCCTTGTCAATTGCGCTGAGAACTAGTGTTCGGGTGCCTTCAAGGGTGCGCCGCGGAATGCGCCGAGATGGTTTCTCCATGCGATTATTGTCTAATCTGAAAGGTAAAGCGAAGTGGTATGCAACGACGAATTTGGTCCAGTAATCTAGTTTCCGCTTAGTAGTGGCCCTGGAAGGCCACGGTGATCGTGGCCGTGGGGCCGTTACGGTGCTTGGCCACGATCAGGTCGGCCTCCCCCGCGCGGGGGGAGTCGCGCTCGGCGGCGTCCTCGCGGTGCACCAGGACGACGAGGTCGGCGGTGCGGGCGACGGCGTCGCACAGATCGGTGTGCAGGGCCGGCAGCCGGCCGGAACCCACCTCGGGCAGGCGGTCGAGGTCGGCGGAGACGACGATGGGGACCTCCAGCCGCACGGCGAGCGCCTTGAGGGTGTGGACGGTTTCGGTGACCTCGCGTTCGCGGGTGCCGCCGCGCACGTCGGGGCGGATGTGGCGCAGGCCGTCGACGGCGACCAGGCGGGCCGCGGGCTCGCCGGCGGTGCAGGCGTGGGTGATGCGGGCGCTCAGCTCGCCCAGGGTCCAGTCGGCCGGGGTGGCCAGGTGCAGGGGGGCTTCGGCGAGGCGGGGCATCACGCGGGCGAGCGTGGCCCGGTCGTCGTCGCGCAGGGCGCCGGAGCGCAGCGCGTGCCCGACGACGCGAGCCTCGGCCGAGGTGATGCGGGTGAGCAGGTCGCGGCGGGAGGACTCGTAGCTGACCAGCAGGGTGGGGGTGTTGCGGACGAGGGCGGCTCCCCGGCAGAAGGCGAGCAGCAGGGTCGTGCTTCCCACACCGGGGCGGGAGGCCACGACGGTCAGGGTGCCGGGGGCAGGCTGATGAGGACGGCGTCGAGGTCGGTGACGCCGGTGAGGATGTGGCCGGGAGGCCGGCTGTGGAGGTGTCCGGCACCGGGGCGGTCTGTGAAGTCGAGGTGGTCCAGGAGACCGAGGAACTCCTCGCGGGCCGGGGCGGGGGCGGGGTCGTAGGGCATGGCGGCCATCCTGCCAGTCGAAGGCGGCTGGAGGGGCGTCCGAAAAAACCGGAAACTCCGAGGGGCGGCGATCCAGCGATTCACGCGCGAGCCGCAGCATTGTCTGATCTTGCGTTGCGGCTTTTGGGCTCACCTTGGCTGGACCCGGGTACGGCCGGAGTCGGAGTGGCGTACCGAGTTGGTGACGAGTTCGGTGAGCAGCAGGAGCGCGTCGTCGGCGTGCGGGTGGTTCACGCCGTCCAGCAGGTCGCGGACGTAGCGGCGGGCCTGGGGAACGGCGGCGACCTGCGCGGGGAGGTCGACCTCGGCAAGGAAATCCCGCCTCCCCGGGGCCCGGATGCGGATCACGTCACCGGGTCGGTGGCACAATGGCCCCATGCCTGACGTGCCGAGTGTTCGCGCCGTCCTCCTCGACGACGACCGGCTGGTGGTTTTCCGGCGTACGGTCCCCGGCAAGGAGCTCTACTGGTCCGTCCCCGGCGGCCATGTCGAGCCCGAGGACGCCTCGCTGGAGCACACCCTGCACCGCGAGGTCATGGAGGAGCTCGGCGCCGTGGTCTCCGGCGTCACCCCGCTGACCACCCTGGAATGCGTGCGCGACGAGGGAATCAAGACCCAGCACGTCTACGGCTGCCGCCTGGTCTCGATGGATCTCGCCCTGCGCTGCGGCCCGGAGTTCGACGACCCCGCCCGTGGCCGGTACGAGGTGGTGCGGCTCCCGCTCGATCCGGCCGAGATCTCCGCCATCAACCTCGTCCCCCCGGAGCTCGGCACCTACCTGGCAGGCACCGTCACCCTGCTGCCCGGCCTGATCGCCTGATCGCCTGATCGCCTGATCCTCCCGTCCATCGGGGCCCGCCGAGGTCATCGCGAACGGTCTTACCGGCTCGCGCCGGGCGAGGCAGTGGCACCGCAGCAGGCCGACCTGCGGGCATAAAGGCCGATCCACGAATACCCAAAATCATCTGTGAATCTCAGCACGAAATCACGGTTGCCCATGAGTGCCAGGTAGCGCTCGTCGTCCTCCACAAAGGCGCTGTTCTGGCGCCTCCTGCCACAGGCCGACGCCCGGGGCCGCAGGGCGTCCAGGCCCGCACCTGCGATCAGCGCCATGGCGGGGACGGTGAAGAGCAGGTATCTCGGGCTGTAGACCGGATGGATCTGCGAGATCACCATGGACACCAACGGCAGCAGCGCCCAGGGCAGCGCGACCCCGGTCAGCCGCCCGCCGGAGATCACCCCGAAGATCATGAGGGCGACCAGGGGCCGGCACGACCACCGCCGTCACGATGGCGTAGCTCCGGGTCTCCTGGGCGCACCGGCTCACCATCGGCAGCGCGGCGTAGCACAGCTACGAAAGCGGCCGGGTGGATGCGGAAACTGCGGCGCTCCAGCTGCGTGAGGCTCTCACGGTGAGGCAGACCGGCGCCCCGGGTGGCGGGTTGGTGGCCGGCCAGGCGGTCGAAGGTGGAAACGATGTGCAGGAGGCGCAGTGGCTGATCAGTCTGTGGCGGGCGTGGAGGCGTCCGGGGCCGATTCGCGTACCGGCCTGAACGGGTTCGCGTGGGCGGTGACGGAGGTATTCGCGCCGCAGAACCTGATGCTGAGCCTGCCGCCGGTAGTCGGCGGGTTGGCTGCCGGTTGGGCGGGTGCGGCATGGGGTGCGGCGATCTCGGCGGTGTGCGGCGGCGTACCGGCCACGGTGATCGCGATCGGCGTGTGGCGGGGCCGGTTGGACTCACGGCACATCGTGGAGCGGACGAGCCGCTTCAAGCCGATGCTGGCGGCGCTGGCGGCCGTGCTGGTGACACTGCTGATGTTGCTGCTGGCCGACGGGGAGCCGGTCGAGCTGACGGCGATGGTCGTGGTGATGCTCGGCTGGCTGGCGGTGCTAGGCCCGATCACCTTGGTGTGGAAGATCTCGTTTCACACGAGCACGGCGGCCGGCGTCGTTGTGATGCTGGCGTACGTGCTGCCGGCCGCGGTGACGCTCACGGTGGGTGCGGCGCTGGTGGCGGTGATCGGGTGGGCGCGGGTGCGGATTTCTCACCACACGCTCGCCCAAGCCGCCGCGGGTGCGGTGGCCGGGGCGGGCGTGGCGTGGGCGGTGTTCGCCGCCATGGGCGTGTAGAGGGTGGGGCTCGCCGCCATGGGCGTGTAGAGGGTGGGGCTCGCCGCCATGGGCGTGTAGAGGGTGGGGCTCGCCGCCATGGGCGTGTAGAGGGTGGGGCTCGCCGCCATGGGCGTGTAGAGGGTGGGGCTCGCGCGGGGGCTTGTGGCGGACGCCGACCTTGCGTGCGGACCTGGCCTAGTCGATCAGCTCGATCAGGTCGGCGACGGAGTCGACCACCAGGGAGGGGCGGAACGGGTAGCGGTCGATCTGGTCCCTGCTGACGACCCCGGTCAGCACCAGGATCGTGTGCAGCCCCGCCTCCATGCCGGAGACGATGTCGGTGTCCATCCGGTCACCGATCATCGCGGTGCTCTCGCTGTGGCCGTCGATGGCCCGCAGCGCGCTGCGCATCATCATCGGGTTGGGCTTGCCCACGAAGTAGGGCTCCACCCCGGTCGCCTTGGTGATCATCGCGGCGACCGCACCGCAGGCGGGCAGCGACCCCTCGTTGGAGGGCCCGACCGCGTCAGGGTTGGTGGCGATGAACCGGGCGCCACCCTCGATCAGCCGGATCGCCCGGGTGATCTGGGTGAAGCTGTAGGTGCGGGTCTCGCCCAGGACCACGTAGTCGGGGGCGATGTCGGTGAGGATGTAGCCGATCTCGTGCAGGGCCGTGGTCAGGCCCGCCTCCCCGACCACGTACGCCGAGCCGCCGGGGCGCTGGCCGTCCAGGAACTTGGCCGTGGCCAGTGCGGAGGTCCAGATCGACTCCGGCGGGATGTCCAGGCCTGCCGCGCGCAGCCGTACGGCGAGGTCACGCGGGGTGTATATGGAGTTGTTGGTCAGAACCAGGAACCGCTTTCCGGACTCGCGCAGGCGGCGGATGAACTCGTCTGCACCGGGCACCGGCTGTCCTTCATGGACGAGGACCCCGTCCATGTCCGACAGCCAGCACTCGATCGGCTTGCGCTCGTCCACCGTTCTCCCCTGTTTCGGCCGTATATGTACGAGAACAAGGATGACAGGGCGAGGCCGATGATGCGCCATCAGACCCGTACATCGGAGCATCGCACAGATGAACGGTCGTCCAATCGGGCCTGCGGCCGCCGCGCGGCGCCGGACCGCCCTTCGACCGGTTCCCCGCCGGACCCTGTCCCTCGGATCTTGCCGTGGCGGGGAACGGTGGGCGAAAGACCCAGGGACCGCGGACTAACACATGGTCCGCCAGGTCTGTTCCTCGATCAGTTCTCTGCTGCGCCAGCCGTACATGGTGCGGACCAGGCGGTGGTGGTACCAGCCGCCGCCGCGGATGAGCCCTGCGGTGTCGGCGGCGATCATGTCCCTGGACGGCGCGAGCGTGTCGGTGAACGAGGCGGTGACCGCCGCCTCGTCCCCGTCGAACCTGATGGTCATCGCCCCGATCAGGTGCTGGCGTCCCGGCCAGGTCGGCAGCACCTCGGCGAGCCATCGCCGCGCCTCGTCCCTGCTGCCCCTGATGCCGCCCGCCGAGGTGTAGTCGATCACCGCGTCCGGGGTGAAGACCAGATCGAGCCGTTCCCAGTCTCCGGTGTCCACCGCGTAGGCGTATCTGGCGAGCAACTCGCCGATCTCCAGCCGGTCTGCCATCTCCTGTGCCCTCATGCCCCTATCGAACCAAACGCTTGATCAGGGCGCGAGTGCCTCCAGTGCCGCCTCCGCCCGGTACATCGACTCCTCGGGGTCGGCATCGGGCGATCCGATCTCCGGATCGAAGTTGAGGTCGTGGAAGACGTCGGTGACCCCCTTGGCGGCGAGCCTGTCGACGTCCTGCCTGATCTCCTCGAACGAGCCGGTCAGCGGTTCGCGTCCGGCCGCCCCGGAAGGGCGTATGCGGGTGACACCCCGGGTGACGAAGCGCAGCGCCTCGGGATCGCGCCCGGCGTCACGAGCCGCCTCCTTGACGATGGAGATCTTCTTGTCGATGTTGTCGAGGTCTTCTCGGCTCGAACTGATCCAGCCGTCCGCCAGCCGCCCGACGCGCCGCAGCGCCACCTCCGCCGACCCGCCCAGCAGGATCGGCGGCACGGTGGGCGGTTTGGGGTCCTGGTACGCGGCCGGCAGTTCGTAGAACTCGCCGCTGTGCTCCACGGTCTCCTCCGTCCACAGGCGCCGCAGCAGCGTGACGAACTCCTCCCCACGCCGTCCGCGCCGCTCGAACGACACCCCCGAGGCAGCGAACTCCTCGGGCAGCCAGCCCAGCCCGAGTCCCACGTCAAGCCGCCCGCCGGAGACCGCCTGCAGGCTCGCCAGCTGCTTGGCCAGCAGCGCGGGCGAGGCGAACGGCATGTTGAGCACCGCGACCCCGAGCCTGATCCGGCTCGTCAACCCCGCCAGGTAGGCGAGCGTGACCACCGGGTCGTGCACGCTGCGGTAGACCGGGCCCATGTCGTGACGCTGCGGATAGAGCAGGCGCTGGAAGGTCCACACCTCGGGGTAGCCGAGCTCCTCGGCCCTGCGGGCGACCCGCGTCATGTTGCCCGGCGTCGCCCATGATCCCGATACCGGCACCGCAAAACCGATCCTCATATCCCGTACTTTATGCGGCAGCCCGGAAGGATCATGGATCGAGTGGTTCACTTGCCCGGTGAACAGCGACGACCTGATCGACAAATTGCGCCGGATCGGCGTCGGATACGGCGGTGTGCCCGCCACCGTGCTGCCGACCAGGCCAGACGTGATCATCCTGCGGGCCGGCTCCATCGTGGTCAAGGCGCACGCGCCGGGAGCGGAGCGGGAGCCGCTGGCGGAGCGGATGCGGGCCACCGCCCACCCGGCGCTGCGCGGGATCATGCTCCAGCCGGTGACCGAGGAGGTCATGACCGTCGAGGACCGGCTGATCACCGTCTGGCCCGCCGGAACTCCGGTGGATCACGAGGATCCGGACGCGGCGCCCTGGGAGGCCGCCGCCCGGCTGCTGGCACGGCTGCACACCGTACCCGCGCGGGCCCTGCCCCCGCTGGGAGACGCGGGAGGGCCGAGCCGGGTGGCCGCGACGGTCGCCCGCCTGGGCGACCGCTCCGCCGCCGAGCTGGCGGTACGCCGGGCCTTCAGCTGCCTGCCCTTCCCCTCCGCGGGCCCCGGCGGCCTGACCCACGGCGACTGGCACATGGGCCAGATGGTCCGCGCGCCTGACGAGTGGATCCTCATCGACATCGACGACCTGGGCATCGGCGACCAGGCATGGGACCTGTCCAGGCCCGCCGCCTGGTTCGCGGCCGGACTGCTGGAACCACAGGTGTGGCACCGCTTCCTGGATGCCTACCGCGCCGCGGGCGGGGTCGCCGTTCCACCGGACGGTGACCCGTGGGAACGACTGGATATCCCGGCGCAGGCGATGACCGTACAGCTCGCGGCGGCGGCGGTGTCCACCGCCGGGCGGGCGGGGCGCCCCCTGGACGAGGTCGAGGAGATCCTCGTTGAGGCGTGCCTGAGGATTGTCCGGCACAGAAGCGCCTGCCATGCTGTGCCCACGCAGTAGGTTGTGGTTACTTGGCAACCAGGCCCGAACAAGGAGAGCAGCCAGATGCAGTGCCCCAAGTGTCGGGGTGCCATGCGCACTTACGAGCGCAACGGCGTCCACATCGACCAGTGCGAGAGCTGTCGCGGAATCTTCCTGGACTACGGCGAGCTTGAGACGCTGACCCGCATGGAGAGCCAGTGGTCACAGCAGTCCCATGCTGCTCCGCCTCCTCCTCCTCCGCCGCCGCCCGTGCACGGCGCTCCCGGCTGGGGCGCACCGCACCACGGTCACTACGGTCACCACCGCCAGCGCAGCTGGGTGGGGATGCTCTTCTCGACCTGATCCGGGCCGGAGGGACACAGAGACCGCGATCTCACGGCGAGATCGCGGTCTTCGCGTCCGTCTCCTAACTGCTCGGGCCCCCTCCAGATTCATGGACGGCCGTCGTGTGATACCGGCGGACCTCAGGAACCGCAGGTCGTGACCGACGATGACAGGCGCGCGCCGGTAGACCCCCAACGCCCGGACCGGCCGCGGGACATTCGTAAAATACGCCGGAGTCTCAGGCACCCTCCGGCTCCCAGGGCTCCGATATGGCGGTTTGAGGTCATGCTCACCACTGCGGGCAGGACAGCATGATCTACCCCCACCTCACCTGGAGGGCCGGGGCGCCGGCATGTTCCCCCCATGCCTGCCGGCGCGTGCTCCGTGTCGGCCCGGCTCCCGCTGGAGTGTGCGACGGAAGGCTCCGCGGTTTACCTAAACAAGGTTTTCGCGCCAGAAGACCGCCCGTGCCATGAGGAGTTCCCGGAAAACCATGCCATCGGATCAGGAGACATTTGAAAACAACTACCCTCGTCACCGGAGGTGTAGCTCAGAGTGATTAAACGCCTCTGATCAATTCTTGCCGGGAACCCGAGGGCAATCAGACTGAACCGCTACCTTTGCCTCCCTGAGATGACCGTTCTCACGCTTCGCACCTAGCGTGAGTCAGATCCAGACGCTGTGCAGGTGTCGTCCTCGATACCGGCTCAGGCGTCTTGGCAGCCCGGGTATCTCCCAGGGTTCCACCAATTCGGCAGGGAGTGATCTCTCATGATCATCCTTAGGAACATGCTCGCAGCCGGCGCGATGGTCGTCTCAACCCTCGCCGCCCCCGTAGCGATGTCGGCCCAGCCCGCCAGTGCGGGCACCGTGGCACAGGAGGTCGTCACGACCACCCTCATCTCCGCTGAGAAGCCCTGCAGGTTCCACAAGAATCCCGCGAGATGCTTCGCCAGGCGCGGTGGCGGAGGCGGTGGTGGTGGTGGCGGCGGAGGCGGTGGAGGCGGCGGCGGTGGCGGTGGCGGAGGCGGAGGCGGAGGCGGAGGCGGAGGCGGCGCCAATGTCAGCAACGTCAACACCAACACCAACATCGTCGGCGGCGGTGGAGGTGGCGGCGGCGGAGGCGGCAACCGCGGAGGCGGCGGCGGAGGCGGCGGCGGCGACCGCAGCGGCGGTGGAGGCGGCGGCGGCGGAGGAGGAGGCGGCGGCGGAGGCGGAGGCGGAGGCTGATCCACCGACAGCCGCAGAGACCATCGCCAGAGGCATTCGACACCGCACGTGCCAAGCGATGAGGCGGTAGAAACACCGGCGCCCGCCCAACGGCCGGGACAGCTCCGGCAGTGAACCCGCGCCAACAGATCAGGATGTTCCGCGCCGGTCGCCGAAGGCGGCCGGCGCGGAACCCGATCGCAGCCGAGACCTCGTCCGGATCTCAGCCGGTCGGCCGGACCACGAGGAGCGACCGCGGGCGCTTGGTGAACTCCGCCTCGCCCGTGACCGTGAACGTCTCACCGTCGCACGCCAGCCGCAGTCGTCCCGAGGGGGCCGAAAGGCACAGCGTGTCGGCCTGCCACTGCTGGTAGTGGCGTGAGAGATTCACCCTTGCGGCCAGCAGGCTGAGGAATACCCGCACCCGGGGCAGCCGGTCGGCGGCGGTGAGCACACGGATGTCCAGCAGACCGTCTTCCAGCCGTTGCCGTCTGGCGGGAGCGCCACCGCGCGCCTCGTAACGGCAGTTGCCCACGAACACCGTCCAGACACGCCTGGGCACACCGTCCACGACGAGATCCACCGGCCGCGCGCCCCCCGGGCCGAGTACCTCGGCCATGGCCCAGAACAGCGCGGGCCACGTGCCGACCCGGCTCTGCCGTCGCTCCCCGCTCTCCACCAGCGCCTGGTGGAGGCCCACACTGACGGAGTTGACGAACCTCCGGCCCGCGACCTCGCCGACGTCGACAGCCACGAGGTCACCGCTGTGGTACGCCTCAACCGCCTCCTGGGCGGTCTCGACTCCGAGCGCGCGGGCGAACCGACCGCGGAGGCTCGTGGGAACGACCAGCAGCGGGGTCGCCGCGCCCGTCGTCTCCTGTGCGGCGAGATTGACCACGGCGTCTCCCCCGGCCACCGCGAGCACTTTGGCCCGCGAAGCGGCGTCCCGCACGGCGGCCCCGAGGTCGGCACCTGGCGCCACCTCGACGATCTCGGCCCGGGGAAGGGCCGTGCGTAGCGTCTCGGCCGTTCCCGCGGCGGCGTCGGCTGAGCCGTCGACCACGGCGACCGCCCCCTCGCCCTCCGGATCGAGCAGCACGGAGGGCGCCGTCAGGGCGGCACGGGCGTGCCCCGCCTCTCCCGCGTCGGGCCAGATACGGCGGGTGGCCAGTCCCGCCACCACGCCGATCCCGGCCCCCGCGAGTACGTCGCCCGGATAGTGCACACCGGTGTAGACGCGGGAGAAGCAGACGGCGGCCGCGAGAAGCCCGACAGGGACCGCGACCGCTCGGGGCGCCTCCATCGCCACGGCCGCGGCGAAGGCGGCGGCCGAGGCGGAGTGGCCCGAGGGAAACGACGCCGAAGTGGGCATCTTGATCATCCGGGCGAGCGGGAGCCCTTCGGCCGACGGCCGGTTCCGGCGGAAGGCCTGCTTGCCGACCAGGTTGACCAGCGGGCTGGCCAGGCTGACCGCGAGCAGCCCCCTGGTCGCGGCGCGGCGCAGCGGCCGGCGCCCACTGACCGCGAACGCCCCGGCCACCCCGGCCCACAGCAGGGAGTTGTCCGCCGCGCGTGACAGCGCGGGCACCACACGTTCAAGACCGGGCAACCTCGCGCTCGCCACCATGGCGAACACCCTCCGGTCCAGCCTGCTCAGCCGCGAGCTCAACCGCATGCGTCCCCTCCCGCGATGACGAAGAACAATGACCGACGAATGGACGGTCATTTGATTCTGCCGCCTACCCCGATCCACGGTGCGTGGCACGTCTCCACCACCTCCATACTTCTCGTCAGAACGGCTTTAACGACACGGTCTCGCTAGTCGTCCGCCATCCCCTCCGCCCTTTTAACGACACGGTCTCGCTAGTCGTCCGCCATCCCCTCCGCCCTTTTAACGACACGGTCTCGCTAGTCGTCCGCCATCCCCTCCGCCCCGGAGGGGGTCGTCGGCCTGTAGCCCCGGGCGGTGAGTTCGGCCTCGATCGCGGCGCAGACGGTCTCCACCACCGTGACCCGGGCCAGGCGTTTGTCGTCGCCGGGGACCACGTGCCACGGCGCCTTCGGGTGGTCGGTATGTGCGAGCATGTCCTCCACGGCGGCCTCGTACAGCGGACGCTTCTCGCGGTTGCGCCAGTCCTCGTCCGTGAGCTTCCACGCCCGCAGCGGGTCGCCGGCCCGGTCCTGGAAGCGCCGGAGCTGCTCGTCCTCGGAGACGTGCATCCAGAACTTGACCATGATCATGCCCTCGGCCACGAGGGTCCGCTCGAACTCCACGATCTCTCCGTACGCGCGGGACCACTGCTCCTCGGTGGCGAAGCCCTCGACCCGCTCCACCAGCACCCGGCCGTACCAGGAGCGGTCGAGCACGGTCATCCCGCCCCAGCCGGGCAGGACCGGCCAGAACCGCCACAGAAAGTGGTGGCGCTTCTCGTCGTAGGTCGGCGCGGCGAACTGTGCGACGCGAACGTGGCGCGGGTCCAGCGGGCGCACCAGCCGCTTGATGGCACCTCCCTTGCCCGAGGCGTCCCACCCTTCGAAGACCACGCACAGCGGTGGACCGATGCGCTGCTCGCCGACCTGGCCGCCGAGCGTGAGCCGCAGGTGGAGCAGGCGTTCGAGAGCGGCGTCGAGACGCTCGGAGGCCTCTTTCTTGGTGAGTTTCCGTGACAGGTCAACCTCAGCCAGGCGATTCATGCTGACAAGCCTCGCATGTCCCATCCTGTGCGCACTCCCGAAGAGCGGCTCCGGTCGCGCGCCGTCAGGTCAGGCGTCCCGGTAGACCTCTCTGGCCCGGCCGATCAGGTCAAGGTGGTCGGCGAGCGAGAAGACGGGCTCGGTGGAGCCCCGCCCGTCCCGGAAGGGGGCATGCTCGTCAGCGGGTCCCGGTCCGCTCCGCGGAGGGTTCGGCACTCCCCTGCGGGGATGTCGTGCCCAGCCGCATCCGCATCGCGTGCTCCACGAGGGCGATGAGCACCTCCTTGCCCGACTCCCGCTGCCTGGCGTCGCACAGCACGATCGGGATGTCCTCGTGGAGGGTCAGCCCGAGCCTGACCTCGTCGAGTTCGTAGTGACGGGCCCCGTCGAAGCAGTTGACCGCGACGATGAAGGGCGTCTCGCGCCGCTCGAAGTAGTCGAGCGAGGGGAAGCAGTCGGCCAGCCTGCGGGTGTCGGCGAGGACCACCGCGCCCAGCGCGCCCAGCGCCAGCTCGTCCCAGAGGAACCAGAAGCGCTCCTGCCCCGGCGTGCCGAACAGGTAGAGGCGGTAGTCGTCGCCGATGGTGATCCGGCCGAAGTCCATCGCGACGGTGGTGGTCTGCTTGGTCTCCACGCCCGACAGGTCGTCGACGCCTATGCCCCGGTCGCTCAGGGTCTCCTCGGTGCGCAGCGGCTCTATCTCGGAGACCGCGCCGACCAGCGTGGTCTTGCCCGCGCCGAACCCTCCGGCGACCAGGATCTTGATCGCCTTGGGCATCTTCGCGCGCCCGGCGTCACGGCTAGAGCGCGCGGAGTCCATCGAGCACCGCCCTGTACAACCTCTCGTCGTGCATATCCGTCTCCGAATGCGGTTCTTGTATAGCGATGAATCCCTGGTCGAGCAGGTCACTGAGCAGGACGCGGACCGTGCCTGCCGGAAGGTTCATGTGGGCGGCGATCTCCGCGACCGACTGGGCCAACTGGCAGAGCCGGACGATGGCCAGGCACTCCGGGTCCAGTCCTGGCTCCCTCGACGAGACCTGCCGGATGGTCACCACCAGGGTGATGAGGTCGAACCTACCGCGGGTCGGTTCGGTCCTGCCTCGCGTCAGGATGTACGGCCTGACGATCGGCCCTGCCTCGTCCCCGACCCACTGGGCCTCGGGCTGCTCGTCGAAGATGCTCATCGCGTGCCGTCGCCTCTGAAGGAGGTGTCGGCAGTCCGGGTGGGCGAGGTGAGGTACTGGCCGACGCGGGTGACGAGCATGGCCATCTCGTAGGCGACCAGGCCGACGTCGGCGTCGGCGCCGCAGAGCACCGCCAGGCACGCCCCTTTCCCGGCTGCCGTCACGATCAGGTACGCGGTCCGCATCTCGATGATGGTCTGGCGCATCGGCCCGCCGCCGACCCGGTCGCTGACCCCGCGGCCCAGGCTCTGGATCGCCGACCCGACGGCGGCCAGGTGCTCGGCGTCGGCGGGAGGGAATCCGGCCGAGGCCGCCAGCAGCAGGCCGTCCGTGGAGAACACGATTCCGTGCTGAGCTTCCTCCACCCGCGAGACCAGGTCGTCCAGCAACCAGGCCAGGTCCGTGAAAGATCCTGTTCCCTGCACCACTCGTTGTCCTCTCCTTCTGCCTGCCGATGTTCCGTCGCCGGCCCTCGGCGCCTCGTCGGCACCGAACCTGGCACGCGCGACTCAAGATCAAATATTGGGGTCACACGGCAGGCCCACCCTCGTTCACGGGGTCGCCGTCCTGCCTGGTCAACTGGGCCGCGACGTCGCGGCCGCGGCGCGTGCCCGTCTGGAAGGACGTCATGGCCGCGCGGATCATCTCCGGGGAGCGTTCGTCGGCGCCACCGTCGTCCGGAGGCACCGGCGCCGCCGGCTCGTCGTCCTGCAGCGGGGCGGCGAGATGTGTCTGGGGAACGCGTCTCGGGAGGCCGCCCGGTGTGTGGCTGCTGTCGGGCGGGGGCAGCACGGGCGGCGGTGCCCCCCCTGGGCCTCCCGGACGTCCGGGAGCCGCGGAGCCGTCGAGGGCTCCGCCCGCAGGCGCGCCCGGTGAGGCGGGATGTCCGGGGTTCGTGAAGTCGGGCAGGCTCATAGGTGCTCCGGAGTCGGGCAGCCGCCTGAGTGCCGCGGGATCGGCGAACCCCTCCGCGGGCGCCTGAGCGGCGAGACCCTGGTCGGCGAAGCGACCAGGAGACGCGGGTTCCCACGCCTCGGGCCAGGCCCCCAGGACGGGCTCGCCGACGGGCTCTCCCTCGGCGCCGCCGGCCCGCACGGGACCACCGGCGATGCCCAGGGGATCGCCGACCCTGCTGCGGACCGCGGCGACCGCGGACGTGGTGCCGTTCATCTCGCCGGTGCTCGCCGGGCGTGCCTGCGGCACGCCGACGCCGACGGAGGCGCCCGGCCCCTCCTCGTTGATCAGGTCCTGTGGGATGAGGACGACGACGGTCGTGCCGCCGTACGGGGACGCCTTGAAGGCCACCCGGACGTTGTGCCGTTCGGCCAGGCGGCTGACGACGTACAGGCCCAGCCTGGCGTTGCCGGAGAGCTTGAGCTCCGGGGGGTTGGCGATCCGCTCGTTGGCGCTCGCGATGTCCGCGGCGCTCATGCCCAGCCCCCGGTCCTCGATCTCCAGCGCGTAGCCGTGGGCCACGAGGTGCCCGCCGACCTGGACCGTGGTGTAGGGCGGTGAGAAGGAGGCGGCGTTCTCGACGAGTTCGGCGATCAGGTGGATGACGTCGCTCACGGCCCGGCCGTCCAGCGCCACCTCTCCCAGGGGCATCACGTCGACCCGGGTGTAGTCCTCGATCTCGGCGAGCGAGCCGCGGACCACGTCGATCATCGGGACCGCCTCGCGCCAGGCCCGGCCGGGCGCCGCACCGGAGAGGACGAGGAGGTTCTCCGCGTAGCGCCGCATCCGGGTCGCCAGGTGGTCGAGCCGGAACAGGTCGCGCAACTCCTGCGGGTCGTTCTCGCGCCGCTCCATGATGTCGAGCACGCCCAGCTGGCGGTGCACGAGCGACTGGGTGCGGCGGGCGAGGTTGCGCAGGATGTCGGCGATGTCACGGCGCAACTGGGCCTGCTCCGCCGCGACCTTGATCGCGGTTTGCTGCACGGCGTTGAACGCCTGGCCGACCTGCCCGATCTGGTCGTCGCCGAACTTGAGTGGCGGCGCCTCCGCCTCGATGTCCACGATCTGCCCGTGGCCGATCCGCTCGACCACGGAGGGCAGCCTCTCGTTGGCGAGCTCCCAGGCGGCGGCCCGCAGCTTCTCCAGCTGCTGGACCAGGGCGCGGGCCGTGGTGATGGCCAGGACGACCGAGGCGATGACGGCCACGAGGCCCAGGCCGCCGGCCAGCGCAAGCCGCACGATCACGCCGGCCGCGACCGGGCCCGACCGCTCGACCACGCCGCTGCCGGCCGTGAGCACCGTCTCCGTCAGCTTGGTCTGTGCGGGCTGGGCGTCGGAGCTCCACCGCGTGACGTCGACCATTCCGGTCGACACCACGCTCGCGCCCCCGATCAGCTGCTCCTCCATGGCTCTCAGCCGGGTGAACTGCTCGCCGGCGGCCAGCCGCCGGTAGGCCTCCTGGTCGGCAGCGGGCAGCTCGGCCACCGCATCGGCGAGGAGGAAACGCCGCGTGCCGACGATCTGCGTGAATCTGACCTGCTCGCCGTCGGCGAACCGGCCCGCCGTCAAGGCGCCCATCACCAGGGCGTCCCCCTGGGAGAGCATGTCCCGGGCCCGGTTCATCTCGATGAGCGTGCGGGTGTCCTTGGCGAGTTCCTCGTCGTCCAGCGTGGCCAGCGAGTCGTAGACGCGGAAGATGGAGTCGACGATGTCGGTGAACTCCTCGGCGGCCCAGGTCCGGTTGACCCGGCCCGCGTCGATCGCCTTGCGCGCGGCGGCCAGGTCGTCCAGCAACCGGCGCGTCTCGGCGATACGGCGTTGCAGGGCCGAGCTTCCCAGAAGCTGCACGCTGCTACCGGCGGTGAGCTCCCGGAAGTTCGCGCCCGCGGCGTCGGTGCGCCCGCGCTGGGCGGCCAGCGCGTCGCGCCGGTGTTCCGTGCCGCCCGCGCCCAGCGTGATCGCGGTAAGCCTTCGTTCGGCCTGCACCTCGACGATGAGCCGCTCGCTCGGCTCCGCCACGTCGGTGTTGAGGGTCGCCACGCCCAGCATGTTCACACCGTCACGGACCGTCACCCATGCCGTGAACGCCCAAAGCGCGGTGAGCGACACCAGAAGTGCCGTGACCTTGGTCCGCAAGCTCGCGTTACGCAAGCGCATGGTGTCCACCCCGGGAAGCAGAAAGAAAATAGACGGCACTTTTTGCGGCAGTCGACGCACATAGGTCAAACGGTCGCCGCATCGCACGGATCAGCGGGACATCCCGCATCACACCCGCCGAACCCTAGCAATGTCACTAAACACACTCAAGGCGGGACAGAGCAGATGTACCCTTCTGTCCCGTTTCGCATTCATCGTCAATTCTCAATACGAGTCGTCTCCGGAAGTGAGAGCCCGCGCCGTGCCAGGTGAAGCGCGCCCAGAACGGCCGCCCTGACGATCGCCACCGGCAGGTACAGGTCCTTGTCGACCCAGAGCGACGGCGCCTCGCCGTCGCGGGTGGCCGCCAGGCGGCGGTATCCACGTTCCACGGCCTCCCGCCACCGCTCCCCCCGCGCCGCGCCGGTCAGCAGCAGGGTCTGCAGCGCGTAGGCGGTCTCCTCCGCGGTGCCCTCCCACCGGCCCCACGACCCGTCCGCGCGCTGGGTGCCGAACACCCACTCCAGTGCCCTGTCCACCGCGCCCACCGACTCCTCACCGCCGAACTCGTGCAGCGCGATGGCGCAGCAGGCGGTGGCGTAGTACGGCGAGACGTGCCAGCGGTCCGTCCAGCTGCCGTCCGCCTCCTGGCGGTCACGCAGCCACCCGGCCAGCTTGGTCACGACGGCCTCGTGGCGGGGCTCCCCCCCGCACCGGCGCAGGTACTCGCCGAAGGCGTCGAGCACGTGCGCGTTGGTCGTCGGGGACATTCCCTCCTCTCCGCGCCAGGTGCAGAAGTGGGTCTCCGTCTCGAACGGCCACAACCCCTCGGGCTCGCGTGGCTCGCCGATCAGCGCCAGCGCGTACAGGGCGACGGAGGTGGTGTCGGCGTCCGCGGGAAGACCGGGCCCCGTGGCGGCCCCCTCGGGACCGAGCCCGTCCCGCAGGCTCGCGACCAGCTCCGGTGACACGTCCACCGGGATTCCCGCGCGCCGCAGCCAGCTGAGCGTCCAGCCGCGCTCGAACACGCTGATGGGGAGGGCGCAGGGCACCGGCCCGCCGGTGGAGGCCACGACCGCCTCCAGGTAACGCCGTACGGCCGCCTCCTGGCCTGGCCTGGAGCCGGGCGACGCGGCCAGCCAGGCCGCGCCGGCCGCGGGCGAGGCACCGACGGCGGCCATCCCGCCGGGCATCGGCGTGGGAAGGATCCCGGAGGCCGCCGTCGCCTCCGCCCCCGCGACCTCAAGGGCGTGGACCAGCTTCTGCGGGATCTCCGCGCCCGACGTCAGCCACGCCCTGACCGAGGCCAACTTGGCACCGTCCATGCCCGGGGGCGGTTTCGGCCCCGCCCCGCCGAGGTGACCGTCGATCAGGGAGAGCAGGGACGACACGATGAGCTCGATCGCGGGCGTGTCCGGCAGGGACTCGGCGCGGCGGAACCGCTTCCTCACGGCCTCCAGCCCGCGGTCGGCCGCCTTGGCGAGCAGGTCGAGGTCGGCGGAGGCGCCGCGCCCGATCTCGGCCAGCAGCGCCTCGACCGCGCTCAGCGTGGGGACCAGGGCATGGTCGCCGGATGAGTGCCAGCCGCCGTCCGGCCGCTGGGTGGCGAGCAGGAACCCGACCCGCTCGGCGTGCCCGGCCAGCCACGGGGCCAGGCTCACCACCCGGCCGGTCTCGTACGGGGAGGCGGACACCTGCCCCCAGGGCTGGGCCAGCAGCCCGGCGACCAGCTCGCGCGCCTCGGCGACCATGTCGATCCCGTCGCCTGGCCCGGTGCCGGTCTTCGTGCCGCTCCCGGCGTCGGACCCGGTAGGGACCCTCCGGCCGATCTCCGGCGAGATGTCGAGCGCCGCGGGGGCGGACAGGTCGTCGATGCTCACAACGTCCCCCAGTAGTCACCGACCTGGTAGAAACCGGCGCAGAAGTCCATCTGCCGTTCCATGTAGCCCGCCAGCTCCGGATGGGCCTCCCGAAGCGGGGCGACCAGCTCCCTGCTCCGGGCCGCCAGCTCGGCGATCCGCCGCTCCACCTCGGCGCGGCCGATGTCGAGCAGCAGGACGTTGAGGTCTCCCCAGGCGACGTCCCGCTCGTAGGTGCCCAGGTCGTTGAGGAGGCGGATGACCCGTTGCACGGCCCAGCCCGCCTCGCGCAGCGGGCCGACGTCCGCGACCGCGCCCCGGCCCGTGACGTGGATCCAGTGGGCGGCGAACACGAAGGAGAAGCCGAGGTTGTCGGCGTTGCCGAGATACTCCTCGAAGGTCGGCACGACCTTGTCGCTCTTCCAGCGCCACTCCACGAGCATCCCGTCCAGCATGCGTTCCAGCTCGTCACGCCAGATCGGCCCGAGCTCGGGGAAGACCGGCGAGGAGGCGAGCTCGTCGCGGATGCCGGCGAGCATGCGGGTGAGGTCGTCGCCGGGGACCGGCGGACCCCCGGCGGCCACGTCCAGGCATCGCCGGGAGATGTCCGCCACCTCGGCCGGCGAGGTGGCGACGTAGTCGACGAGCCAGTCCAGCCCGAACGCCCACAGGGAGGTCTTGTTCGCCATCCGCAGCTGCTCGGCGGTGAACCAGGGCCCGCCGAACGCCATGGCGAGCGAGAGGGTGCTGTACAGGGCCGCGTCGAAGGGCTTCGCGGAGAACAGGCCGGGATAGGTCTCCGCCCACTCGCGCATGTCCCGCTGGGAGCGGCCGGCGCGGGCGCAGATCGTCCCGGCGGCCGTCGCCTCCATGGCCTCCGGCCGGATGCCGGGGTCGAGTCGCGCCGTCATCGCAAGACCCCGCCCTGATCGTGCCGGGCGGAGGATACGCCCAGCTCGACCTTGCCCTTGGGGCGCAGCGAGGCGGCCCACCCCGTGATGAACGGCCCCGGTGTGCGCACCGACATCCGGAACCGGCTGAGGATGCTCGCGACCACGAGCGGCGCCTCAATGTAGAACAGGGGCTCGCCCAGGCATTTGTGCGGCCCGCCGCCGAAGGGGAAGTAGGCGTACCTGTGCCTGCGCTCCTCGCTCTCGGACCTGCCGGGCGCGAACCGCTCGGGGTCGAACTCGTCCGGGCGCTCCCAGAACTCCTCAAGCCGCTGGGTGGCGTACGGGGTTACCAGCACCGTCGAGCCGGCCTTGATCCGCACACCGCCGATCTCCGCGTCCTCCATGACCATGCGAGGGAGCAGCCAGCCCGCCGGGTACAGGCGCAGGGTCTCCTGAAGGACCATGCGGGTGTAGGTGAGGTGGGGGATGTGCTCTGGGCGGGCCGGCCCCGCGCCCACCACCTCGTCGATCTCCGCCTGGAGCCTGGCCTCGACGTCCGGGTGCTCGTCCAGCAGCAGCCACAGCCAGGTGAGGACCATCGCGGTGGTCTCCGACGACGCGGCGTACACGCTGACCAGGGCGTCGCGGATCTGTTTCTCGGTGAGCCTGTCGCCGTTCTCGTCGACGGACCGGCAGAGCACGGAGATGACGTCGACGTTGTCGTCGGGGTCGGCCATCGCCTTTCTCGCCACGGGGAAGACCACGTCGTCGATCTCCCTGACGGCCTTCAGGAAGGCCCGGTCGCCGGGGATCCGGATGAAATACGGCATGAACGGCATGAGGATCCGGTAGACAAGCGAGTGGGACACCCGGTCGAAGGCGGGGATGATGCGCTCCCCGTCCTCCCGGTTCAGCTTGTCCCCGAACAGCACCCGGTTGACGATGTAGCTGAGGATCCCGGACATCTCCGTGGCCGCGTCGAAGTCGCGCCCCGACTGGACGTACCCGTCCCACTCCTGGACGCGCCCGGCGACGCGCCTGGACACCTCCTCGGCGATCGTGGCGATGTACCGCGTGGTGAACAGCGGCTGCAGGACCTTCCGGCTGTTCTGCCAGTGCTCGCCGTCACTCATGATGCTGTGCCCGAAGAGCCGCTCCAGGGGGCGCCAGAACATCCCCAGGCGCCGGTAGTTCGTCCATTCGACGCGCATCACCTGCTGGACGTGGTCGGGATGGGTGACCAGGTAGGGGCGGAACGGTCCCAACTCCAGCCGGACGACCTCCCCGCCGGCCTCCCGGGCGAACTCGGCGAGCGCGCCCGCCGGTTCACGGAGCAGCTTCGGCAGGGCCTGGCGTATCGGAATGGATCTCACTCGGCGACCGGGACCGGTATGCACGTCGACGGACATAGGCAAACGTCTCCCACCTCACGTGATGTGAATTCGCGCAGCGTGAGACAACCGTCCGCGCGGGTGAGCGCGGCAGCGTTCGGAAACGGGGACATTCCACTTGTCCCGCTCCCACCCGGTGCATGGATAACGACTGGCCGACCAGCGGATCAGAACCGGCCGACCGAAATCCTTCCAGAGTACTCCGGGTCTCCTCGCCTGTCTCAGTACCGGATTTACGTACTAAAGCGCATCACATCACATCATTGGTAAGTCTTCACATGAAGTATCACATGACCTACCAGAAGTGATCAAGCTCGTATTTGATATAAACCCTGCCCGTTTCGGACACGAGCTTCGTTAACATGCGCTTAACACGGCGGCTTAAATGACGGATCAGCTCCCCAGCGCGCCGTCACCCGATGTCACCCAGGGTTACCGGAGATTCGCGCCCGGAGCCGTCAGTCGCCCCTGCCGAAGGCCGCGAGGATGCGGTCGGCGGCCAGCGAGGGGGTGAGTTCACCCTCGGCGACCTCGCGTTCCATCTCGGCGATGATCGCCGCGACCCCCGGGTGCTCACGGAGCCGGGTGAGCAGCCGGTCGGTGACCATGGCCCAGGTCCAGCGGACCTGCTGGCGGCGGCGGCGCTCGGCGAGCTCCCCCGAGGCCTCCAGGGCGTCGCGGTGCCTGACGACCTGGAGCCAGAGCTCCTCCAGGCCGTTACCGGTCAGCCCGCTGCAGGTGAGCACCGGAGGCGTACGCTCCGCGCCGAGCAGGTGGAGCGCGCCGGCGAGTTCCCTGGCGGCCCTGCGCGCGTCCAGCTCGTGGGGGCTGCCCTCGGCTCCGTCGGCCTTGTTGATCGCGATCACGTCGGCCAGCTCCAGCACCCCCTTCTTGATGCCCTGGAGCTGGTCGCCCGTCCTGGCCAGGGTGAGCAGCAGGAAGGTGTCGACCATGTCGGCGACGGTGGTCTCCGACTGGCCGACGCCGACGGTCTCCACCAGGACGACGTCGTACCCGGCCGCCTCCACCACGACCATCGCCTCGCGGGTCGCCCTGGCGACCCCGCCCAGGGTGCCCGAGGTGGGCGAGGGGCGGATGAAGGCTGCCGGGTCGGCCGCCAGGCGGGACATCCTGGTCTTGTCACCCAGGATGCTCCCGCCGGTACGGGTCGAGGACGGGTCGACGGCGAGCACCGCCACCCGGTGGCCCTCCCCGGTCAGCAACGTGCCGAGCGCGTCGACGAACGTGGACTTGCCGACGCCGGGCACACCGGTGATGCCGACCCTGCGCGCCGCACCGGCCAGCGGGGTCAGTTCGACCAGCAGCCGCTGGGCCAGTTCCCTGTGGTCGGCCCTGGAGGACTCCACCAGTGTGATCGCCCGCGCGATCCACACCCTGGAGCCCTCCTTCACCCCCTGGACGTAGTCGTCAAGCGTGCGCGTCATGACCCAGCCGGGTGAGCAGGTCCGCCAGCAGTCCCCTGGCCGCGTCGGCGATGACGGTGCCGGGTGGGAAGATCGCGCTCGCGCCCGCGGCGCGCAGTTCGTCGAAGTCGCCCGGCGGGATGACGCCGCCGACCACGATCATGACGTCCTCCGCGCCCAGCTCGGCCAGCGCCTCGCGGAGCGCAGGCACGAGCGTGAGGTGGCCGGCGGCCAGCGAGTTCACGCCGACCACGTGCACGTCCGCCTCGACCGCCTGCCGGGCGACCTCCTCGGGCGTCTGGAACAGCGGGCCGACGTCCACGTCGAAGCCGAGGTCGGCGAAGGCCGTGGCGATCACCTTCTGGCCCCGGTCATGACCGTCCTGGCCCATCTTCGCCACCAGGATGCGGGGGCGGCGGCCCTCCAGCCGCTCGAACTCGGCGCACGCCTCGCGGACCGTGTCCACGCCTGATCCCACCTCCTCACGATACACGCCGGTGATCGTACGGATCTGTGCCGCGTGCCGCCCGAACACCCGCTCCAGGGCGTCGGAGATCTCCCCGACCGTGGCCATCGCACGGGCCGCCTCGATCGCCAGCGCGAGCAGGTTCCCGTCGCTCGCGGCCCCCTTGCTGAGTGCCGTCAATGCCTCCTCCACCCGCTCGGGGTCGCGCTCGGCGCGCAGGCGGCGCAGCTTGTCGAGCTGCTGGGCGCGTACGGAGGTGTTGTCGACCTTGAGCACCTCGATGGGCTCGTCGGCGTCGGGCCGGTACTTGTTGACGCCGATGACCGGCTGGCGCCCGGAGTCGATGCGCGCCTGGGTACGGGCGGCGGCCTCCTCGATGCGGAGCTTGGGCAGCCCGGCGTCGATCGCCTTCGCCATGCCCCCGGCGGCCTCCACCTCCTCGATGTGGGCCCATGCCTTGGCCGCCAGCTCGTGGGTGAGCCGCTCGACGTAGTAGGAACCGCCCCAGGGGTCGATCACCCGGCAGGTGCCCGACTCCTGCTGGAGCAGCAGCTGGGTGTTGCGGGCGATCCGCGCGGAGAAGTCGGTGGGCAGGGCCAGCGCCTCGTCCAGGGCGTTGGTGTGCAGCGACTGGGTGTGGCCCTGGGTGGCGGCCATCGCCTCGACGCAGGTGCGGACGACGTTGTTGTAGACGTCCTGGGCGGTGAGCGACCAGCCGGAGGTCTGCGAGTGGGTCCGCAGCGAGAGCGACTTGGGGTTCTTCGCGTCGAACCCGGACACCAGCCGCGACCAGAGCAGCCGGGCGGCCCGCAGCTTGGCGACCTCCATGAAGAAGTTCATGCCGATGCACCAGAAGAACGACAGGCGCGGCGCGAACCTGTCGATGTCCATGCCCGCCTCGACACCCGCCCGCAGGTACTCCACCCCGTCTGCGAGGGTGTAGGCGAGCTCCAGGTCACACGTGGCCCCGGCCTCCTGGATGTGGTACCCGGAGATCGAGATCGAGTTGAACTTCGGCATCCTCTCGCTGGTGTACGCGAAGATGTCGGAGATGATCCGCATCGAGGGGCCCGGCGGGTAGATGTAGGTGTTGCGGACCATGAACTCCTTGAGGATGTCGTTCTGGATGGTCCCGGCGAGCTGCTCGGGTGCCACCCCCTGCTCCTCGGCGGCCACGACGTAGAGCGCGAGCACCGGAAGCACCGCGCCGTTCATGGTCATCGACACGCTCATCTTGTCGAGGGGGATCCCGTCGAACAGCTGCCGCATGTCGTAGATGGAGTCGATGGCCACGCCCGCCATGCCGACGTCCCCGGCGACGCGCGGGTGGTCGGAGTCGTAGCCCCGGTGGGTGGCCAGGTCGAAGGCGACCGACAGCCCCTTCTGCCCGGCGGCCAGGTTACGCCGGTAGAAGGCGTTGGACTCACTCGCGGTGGAGAACCCGGCGTACTGCCGGATGGTCCACGGCTGGTTGACGTACATGGTCGGGTACGGGCCGCGCAGGTAGGGCGCGACGCCGGGGTAGGTCCCCAGGAAGTCGAGACCATCGGTGTCCGCGGCGGTGTAGAGCGGTTTCACCTCGATCCCCTCGGGCGTCTCCCACACCGGGCCACGAGGTCCGTCCGCCGCGGCCGGGGCGGCCACCGCCGGTCGCGTGCCGAGTTCGATCTCGGAGAAGTCGGGAATCATCGAGCCACCCCCAGGTCTTCGAAGGTCGTCCGGAGCGCGCCGAGCGCGTCGCACCCGGTGTAGAGGTTGGCGTCCACGCCCTCGAACCCGCCCTTTCCTGCCAGCCAGATCCTGCGCGCCCCCGCGCCCCTCAGCGCGGCGGCCACCGCCTCGGCGTGCTCGGCGTACAGCCGGTCGCTGGAGCACAGGCACGCGACCTCGGTACCGGCCGCGGAGAACGCGGCGGCGATCTCCGCGGGGTCCGTCGCGGCGCCACCGGCCACGGTGGCGATACCACCCGCCTGGAACAGGTTGGCCGCGAACGACGCCCTGGCGGTGTGCGCGGCCACCGGGCCGATGGTCGCCAGGAAGACCTTCGGCCGGCTCGCCTGGGCGTCGGCCAGGTCGCGCAACGCCTCGAACTCCTGCGCGTAGTGCACCCCGGTATCCCCGGTGGGCCTGGCCTGCCTGACCAGAGGCTTCTCGGCGAGGTCGGGGAACTCGCTGACACCGGTGATCGGGTCGCGGCGCCTGGCGATGGCGGCCGAACGCCGCTCCCAGGTGGCGGCGAGCCGTTCGGCGACGAGCGTGGAGCCCTCGGCGGCCCCGATGCCCCCGGCGCGCTCGATCTCCTGGAACCATTCCCAGGCGCTGGAGGCCAGATCCTCGGTGAGCCGCTCGACGTACCAGGAGCCCCCGGCCGGGTCGATCACCCGGGCCACACCGGCCTCCTCCACGAGCAGCGACTGGGTGTTGCGCGCGATGCGGCGGGCGAAGGCGTCCGGAAGGCCGAGGCGGGCGTCGAAGGGCTGGACGGTCACCGCGTCGGCCCCGCCGGTCCCGGCCGCGAAGCAGGCGAGCGTGGTGCGGAGCATGTTCACCCACGGATCGCGGGCGGTCATCATGGCCGAGCCGGTCACCGCGTGCTGCCGCTGTCCCCCGTCGGGGGCGCCGCACACCTCGGTGACGCGCGCCCAGAGCCGGCGGGCGGCCCGGAGCTTGGCGATGGTGAGGAACTGATCGGCGGTGGCCGCGTACCGGAACTCCAGCTGCCCGAACGCCTCGGGCACGGTCAGGCCCGCGCCGGTCAGGGTACGCAGCGCGGCGACCCCGGCGGCGAGGGAGCAGCCGAGCTCCTCGGCGTCACCGCCTCCCGCGTCGTGGTAGGCGGTGGCGTCCACCGTGACGGCCCTGAGGCCGGGGTGGCTTCGAACGCAGCGGCGGGCCAGCTCGATCGCGGTCTCCGCGTCGGCGAGCGCGTCGGCTCCCAGGTTCCCCTTCAGCGTGCCGGCCTTCTCACCCGCCAGCCCGATGAGCACCTCGGCCGCCTCGCGGGTCCGCTTGCCCGCGTCGAGCGTGACCGAGATCAGATCCAGGTGGACCCGCTCCAGGGCTCGCGGCAGGTCCTCGGGGTCGAGGGTGAGCCACAGCGAGGTGACACCGTTCTCCAGGTCGGTGAGGATCGCCTCGGGATCGGGCACCTCGTGGCGCTGCCGCACCTCCCAGCCCCCCTCGGGGGCGGAGCCCCGGATGTAGGGGGCGGATCCTGGAAGGCCGGGATCACCGGGCAGGTCGGACGCGTCGTAGAGTGGCGCGATCGTCACACCGTCGTACGTGGTGGAGGCCAACGCCTCCTCCGGGGAACCGGTCTCGACCCCGGACTTGCGCAACACCCCGAGCGCCAGCTCCCGCCACCGCTCACGCGTGGTCGGCGGGAACTCGGCGGCCGGTCGGGGTTCCTCAGGCGGCACCGTCATGCACCGGATACTAAACGTTGCCTTTTTCCGAACTCTCGCCGGGCTCCTGACAAACATCAACAGGAGGGTCGTCAGGGGGATCGGGCGGGGGATTCCCGGACCATTCAGCTGACGGGCTCCTGCCAGGCCGCGTCCCAGGTGGCGCGGTCGACGGCGCCCGTGACGGACAGGCCCTTCTCCTCCTGGAACTTCCTGCAGACGTCGCTGGAGCCGGGGCCGTACAGGCCGTCGACGTCGATGTTCCAGCCTCGGTCGCGCATCTGCCGCTGCCAGGTGCGAACGTCCTCCCCCTTCATGACCGGCGGCTGCTTGAGCGTACGGCCGGGGAAGGAGGGGTGCGGTTCCGGCGGGTTGGCGGGCCCTCCACCGGGACGGGGGGCACCCCGCTTGACCCAGGCGTACAGGGGCTCGCCGGGGCAGCTGGTCGAGTAGCCGTCGCGGTGGCCCTTGATCTCCTTGCCTGCCCCGCCCTTGTCCCTGAGGTATTCGACGGCATCGAGAATGCCGTGCAGGATGCCGTCGGTCGGCTTGGTGAGCCCCGACGAGCCGACCAGGCCGAGCACCGCGTAGTGGTCGCTGTTGAGACCGGCACCGTTGGCGGCCGGCACGCGATTCGGGCCCCGGCCCTCGAAGACCTTCCGGTGCGGACAGACCAGCATCGAATAACCGACGTCAATCCATCCATTGCCATCCATATGGTGGCTCTGGATGGATTTCACTAGAGCAACGCACTTGGCGTGGTCGTTCACGATGTCCGGACTGACCTGGCCACCCGTGTAGTGGACCTTCACTCCCCGAGTGGAGCTGAGCCTGCTGTAGGAACCGCGCGGCTGGCGAGCGCCCCACTCGCGGCGAGTAACAAGATCGATGGCCACGGAATGTCTCCACTGTCTGGGGGATACTGCCCTACGGAGGGTAACGGTTGACACGGCACCATACAGTGCTGTTAATCAACTGATCTCCGTCGTATCAGGATCTGAGAGCACACCGGATAGTCGTCGGGCAGCGAAACAGCCGTCCCCTTAACCGCAACCGGATGGCTTGAACCAGGAAAACGCCCGCACTCCTCTCGGCAGCCGCCGTCCACCCGCGTCTCCTCCCATTTCAGACGGGCATGGATAGCCTTGCCCTCATGGTCGCGCCCCCCTCACCCCTGACGATCCGACCCGGCTCGGCGCCTTCCGGCCGGAAGAATAGGCGGAAGAATAGGCGAGGGCGGGCGGGGCGTCGTCTACCTCGCGCACGCCCCCGGCGGCGAGCGAGTGGCGATCAAGGTCCGGCCTCCTTCGCCGGCGCGTGGGCGGGTGACGGCGTCACCTCGACCAAACCCTTGTCACCGAGACCGGCGACCTGTCCAGGAGGTGAACACACCCTGGCCGGTCATGATGCCGACGACGACCACCACCGCCCCTAGCGGCTGGTTCCACGTCAGCGCCTCGCCCAGGACGAGCACCCCGAGGACGACACCCACCAGCGGGGTCAGGTACGTCACCGTCGAGGCTGCCGTCGCCCCCCAACGGGCGATGACCGTGGTGTTCCAGATGTAGGCGAGCCCCGTGCCCAGGATGCCCAGGGCCGCCATGCTCGCCACGACGGGCAGGTCCAGGTGCACGGGACCGGTGGCCAGCAGCGGGCTCAGCGCGAGATATCGGGCAAGGACGGACTGGCTCGCCGGAGTCGTCCGCGTCGCCGCCCCGCCCACGGTCTGCTGCGGGCTGCTCCCCCGGCTCATGCGGACGTGGCGCGCGGAACTCCCCGGTGTCGAGGTGCAGGTCTTCGAGGGCGACGACGACGAGCTGTCCCCCTGGCTGGAGACCGGAGTCGTCGACGCCGCGATCCTCGTCGACCCGACGCCCCCGCCTCCCGCGCACGTGGTGGTGGGCCGCGACGCCTTCCACGCGGTGGTCCGCACCGACCATCCCCTGGCCGGCCAGGAACACATCGCGATGGCCGAGCTGCTGGAGGATCCGCTGCTGGTCTCCAGGGGGGCTGCGAGCCGCAGACCCGCACCCTGTGCTCCATGGCGGGTGTCCCCTACGCTCCGGCCCAGCATGTGCGCGAGCTCGGCACGCTCATCGGCATGATCGCCGCGGGCATCGGCGTCTCGACGGTTCCCGACCTCGGCCGCGGTCTCCTCACCCCCGGGCTCGTCATGATCCCGCTGAAACCGTCCCTGGAACGTGCCCTCGTCCTCACCGGCCCGCTGACCCGCCCGCCGAGCCCCCTGGTCGACGCCCTGCTCCGCACCGCCCCGAGGCCCCCGCACCGCCGGTGGCACCCTGAGCCCGGCCACCTCGCGAAAACCCGTCGACCGGCGGGCGTGCCAAGAGGATCATTACCGCCATGTCCGTACTCAAGGAGGTCCACTTCTCGCCGGAGCCACGCCCGGCGGCAGCCGCCGCTCGGAGAGGCCGATCACCGCCTCCCCCTGGGCGGAGGTCCGCGGCAACTACGCCAGGTCGGTCGGCGAGCCGCTGTCGCGGCTGATGTCCGTCACCCGCCCGGGCCGCTGCCTCGCCCAGATCGAGGTCGGCCGCCTCCCCTACGACGAGGCCGCCCACTGGCTCGGCGGCACCGAAGGGCTCTCCCCCTCCGGTGCGACCCTCGCCGAACTCTTCGCCCTCCGCGACGGCCTGCTCAGCCGCACTGCCGTCCCTGAGCACACCGGCCTCTACCTCTGACCCCCGGCCGTGCGGGAGGTACGGCCGATCTCGTCCAGGCGGTCATCGACCGGCGCCCCCGGGCGCGGGGGACCGGCAATGCCCATATCACTCTCCGGCCGTTACACGAACAATTCAGGGAACACCGGCTGTTGATCCGCCCAGACGATGGAACGGGCCAATGGCGGTCAAGGGGCAAACGGAGCCTGCGGCTCCTCCTCGCCCACAATGGGAGGCGCCCGAAATCGTACGGTCCGTGTGGCAGGCCTCGCCTCACCCGAGCGTGTCGAGACCATGCCCCAAGGTGATCGGCCACGTGTCGGCGACCACCTTCGAACGCATCCGATCTCAAGTGCCGGCAAAACCGGAGACCTGCGGCCCGCATTCCGGAGCGCGAGGAAGTCATTTGTCCTCCGGAAATCCTGGAACATGTTCGGTGGCAGACACCTGGCATGCGCGAATTGTCCGACGGGCATCCGGAGCGGGTCCCACAGCGCTTCTCCCCTGCCACGCCCCTCCCTCCGGACCCGGTTCACTCGCCGGCCCCTCACCCCATCAAGTGTCACGGCCAGCGAAAAGGGGATGGAGGACTCACTCGCGCACCGGTGGGACATCACGGCCGGCGCGGTGGAGGCCTCGAAGCGAGCGGCAGTGGAACGATGGACCAGACCCCCCCAAGTGGCCGAAGTCGATTTTTTCACGGCGACCGGGGCGGAAACCACTCGGAGGTCACGAAACTCCAAAGCGCTCAGACACCTCCGTCCAGAAAACCCGCCATGGGCAACCGACAGATCTCGGCAGCCAAGACACCAAGGGGCGCACCGCACCTCCGTCGTTTTTAATCCCTCGCGAGCGGGAAGCATTTCCCAATGACGCGGAGACGCCGGAGTTCAACCTTGGGTAATTAACCTGATCGAGTGGATCTCCGGCGGACAGGGTTTCCCGGCGCGACGGCGAAAGGAGGGGCTAGAGTTTTACTCGCGGAGAAGAGACGCGGGAGCCGTCGCCGGCCGGGTTCACAGCCGCACACTCTGGCGCCAAGATTAAGGAGTGACACAATGGCACGTCAGCAAGTCGTCACGTTCACCGATGACATCACCGGGAAACGGGCGGACGAGACCGTCTCGTTCGGCCTGGACGGGACCGCCTACGAGATCGACCTGAGCACGAAGAACGCCACAAAACTTCGAGAGGCCCTTAAACCCTTCCAGTCCGCCGCCCGCAAGGCGAGCACCGCCCTGAGCCGTAAGGGCAAGACGAAGGGGTCCGGCGGCAACCGCGAGCGGAGCGCCGAGATCCGGGCGTGGGCGAAGTCCCACGGAATCGAGGTGAGCGAGCGCGGGCGCATTGGGGGAAAGGTCGCCGCGGCGTTCGCGGCGGGCGACCCCAGCGTGGCCAAGGCCGCGGCCAAGAAGACCTCGCAGGCCGCGCTCAGCGAGTAGCGACCAAGCTCCCGGCCCCTCTTGGAGGTAACGGCGTCACAGCCGACCGGGAGTACACAGGGCGAACCCGGAGGTGCCGCTCCCGCCCCGGCAGGACCGGCGTGGTCGCCAGGATCCCCGGCGACTCGCCCGATGCCCTGCTGATCCACGGCCATCTCGACGTGGTCCCCGTCGAGGGCCTGGAGTTCGGCGTCCGCGTCCTGGACCGCCTCCTCACCTCCTGAATCCTTCCGGCCACCCCGGCCGCCTCCGCGGGTGGCAGCGCCAATCCCGGATAAAACAGGGCGGCCCCCATCGCAATCGAGTCCTGCCGGGTACTTCCGGATACATGCCGGACACGGCCCGCCTGAAACTGGGGCATCATGGCTCACGTGCCGACTCTCATGTACCCCTCGGTGACCGGCCGGTCTCGTGGCGAGACGCGAACGTTGGTGAGGCGCCATCCCGCTCCCCCCGGGAATGCCGTCGAACCACCCCGCGCGAGCGATGGGCGGGCATCCGGCACCGCCCCGGAAAACGGTGCGGATCGGGAGCGTCGAGGTGAATGAGGACGGCACGGGGCTGCCTGCCCGGCACGAGGGCGGCACTCTCTCGCCGGATACCCGGCCGAACCAGCCGGGCACCCGGCCGGACCCACCGGACACCTGGCCGGACTCGGCCACCGGCCTGCGTACAGCCGACGGCAAGGTCGATGCAAGCGCTCCGCCCCATGATGACGACGAGGTGACGCGCGACGGAGGCGACCAGGCGATGGGCCGGACAGTGACCGAGGAGCGCAGGAACGGCCTGATGGACCGCCTGCGCAAGGACCTGAGAAACCCCCTGTTCCTCCAGGGCTACGCACTGATGATCAATACCGGGATCACCGCCGTGCTGGGCCTCGGCTACTGGTTCCTCGCCACGCACATGTACACCGCCTCCGCGTTCGGTGAGGGCCAGGCTGTGATCAGCGCGATGCGGCTGTTCGCCTCTCTGACCGGGCTCGCCTTCGCGGGCGCGCTGGCCAGGTTCATCCCGGTGGCCGGCCGCCGCACCGCCGAGTTCGTCCTGCGCGGCTACGCGATCGCCGGGGCCACCGGCCTGGTGGCGGCGCTGGGGTTCCTGCTGACCTTGCCGGCGTGGGGGACGGTCTACGCCGACCTCGCCGGGTTCGGCCCAGGACTGTTCTTCCTCGTCTCGGTTCTCATCTGGACGATCTTCACCCTCCAGGACGTGACTCTGGCCGGGCTACGCAAGGCCGTCTGGGTGCCGGTCAACAGCCTGGCGTTCGGCCTGGTCAAGATGGGCATGCTCGCCGCGCTGGCGTTCGCGCTGCCGGAGGGCGGCCTCTTTGGCGGGATCTTCGTCTCGTGGATCATACCGACGGCCATGGCGCTGATCCCGATCAGCTGGTTCATCTTCGGCGTCATCATCCCCAAACACGTCAAGAACACCGAGGAGAGCGCCGCGAACCCGCCGCGCCTGCGCGAGGTGGGGCGGTTCCTGGCCGGAGACTTCCCCGGCGCGTTCTCCATCCTGCTGATCCTCTACCTGGTCCCGGTCATCATCGCGGGCTGGCTCGACGACGCGCCGACGTTCGGCTACTTCTCAATAGCCCACACGCTGGGCTCCATGGTCGGGCTGCTGGCGGCCAACATGGCGGTGTCCCTCACGGTCGAGGGGTCCTTCAACGCCACCCGACTGGCGCAGAGCGTGCGCAACGCGCTGCGCCGCACCTTCCTGATCGTCGGACCGGTCATCACGGTGGTCGTGGTCGGCGCACCCTTGATCCTGAGCGTGTTCGGCCCCGGGTTCGCCGAGGCGGGCACGCCGCTGCTCCGCCTGATGGCGATCGCCGTACTTCCCCAGACAGTGATAGAGATCTGCCTCAGCATGCTGCGCGCGCAGAGCGAGGCCCGCAAGCTCGCACTCATCCAGATCGGGATGGCGGTGCTGGTCCTCACCTCGATCACCGTGCTGTTCCCCCTTTTCGGGATCGCCGCGGTGGGCTACGCGATGCTCGGCAGCCAACTCCTGGTCGCGCTGCTGATCCTCCCGAACATCCGCAGGGTGATCAACCACGGTAAGACGTCCCAGGTGGCCGCCGACTAGGGAGCGCGGTTCCATTTGCAGTCCTGATCTCGCCCGTGATAGAGGGTCTCCAGTGACTCCTGAGCACATTGTGGCGAAGCGAACAGGCCGCTTCTGCCTTCCGCTGCCCTCCAACCGCCTGGGCCTGTATCTGGCCCTGCGGCACTGGTGCAGCCCCGGCCAGCGGTTGCTGATGTCGCCGCTGTCGGCCGACGAGATCCTTTTCCTCGTGCTCGCCGCCGGGCTGCGCCCGGTCATCGCACCGCTCTCCATCGACGACGGCAACATCGATGCGGACGCCGTCGATCTCGACACGGTCGACGCGGTACTGACCACCAACCTGTACGGTCTGCCGGACCGGGTGGCCGCCTTCACCGGCAAGATCCTGATCGAGGACGTCGCGCACGCGATGGAGACGAGCGTGCACGGCAGGCCGCTGGGCACCTTCGGGGTGGCCGGCGTGTTCAGCCTGTCCAAGCACGCCGGAGCGGGCTCCGGCGGGGTGATCGCGGTCGAGCGCCTGGAGGACCTGCGCGCCCTGGAGCGCGACCGTGACCGGCTGCTACAGCCCGGCGCCTTCAGGAAAGAGATCCATACCGTGCTGACCTCGGTGGGCCGGCACGCCGCGCTGCGGCTGAACATGGTCCGCCCGGCGCTGAGGGCGATGCGCGCGCTCGGCATGGAGGAGGAGCGCGATGGCTACCGGATCGCCCCGCGCCCGGCAGAGCTGCTCAGGGCGCTGGAGTACGCGCCGCAACTACCGGCGTTCGACTCCTGGGTCCAGGCGGACCTGCACGACTACCGGGCCAGGCGCGGCCACCTCTCAAGCTGGTACCAGTCGCGGCGCCTGCGGACGCTGCCCCGGCAGCGGTCGCGGCGGATCGTCGGCGTCTCGGCACTGGCCGCACTGCCCACCGTGGCACCGGCCGTTCACCGCCATCTGGACCAGCCGCTGTTCCGGGTCCCGCTGCTGGTCTCGGGCCGGGACGAGGCCATCGCCGAGCTGGAGCGGCACGGGGTCGCCACCGGATACCTCTACGACCCGCCGTACGACAGCTACCTGCCCGGGTTCACCAGACCCTCACCTGCACCCGAGATCGCGCGCTGGTGGGGCCGGCATGTACTGCCGGTCGATCCGCTCTACGCCCACCGCGCCCTGCCGGTCGTCGAACGACTCGTCCCGGCGATCCCCCCCGCCCTTCCCAGGGTTCCCCCGGTGCTGCCGAGTCCGGCCATCTCCGATATCGCTTAGCAGGTAAGGTAAAATTTAGGTAGATTCGCTGTATCGGACGGCGGTGGGGGATCGCCGCCCGGTTCCGGGACGGTTTCCGCGCTCCGTGACGCACGCCACCCATTTCTGCGGGCCAGTCGGATCGCGCGTGCTCCGCTCCGAGGACGACGTTCAGTTCCTGAGCCCGGGCTTCGAGAAAGGATCACCTCCTCGTGAACGGTAGGTTGACGTGCACCGCAGGTACGGTCGCCGGTCACCCCGGCGCGGCGGGAGGGGCTACATGAAGGTCAACGTCATCCGGCCCGCGGAGCTGGGCTCGGGCGAGGTCGCGGCCTGGCGCGAGATGCAGAGCTCCGGCGCGCACCTCGCCAACCCTTTTCTCAGCCCGGACTTCACGATCGCGATGGGTGAGGTCCGCGCCGAAGCGCGGGTGGCGGTGATCACCGAGTCGGACGGGCCCGTCGGGTTCTTTCCCTTCGAGCGGCACGGCGGCGGAGTGGGCACCGCCCTGGGCGGATGGGTCTCGCTCTCCCAGGGCGTGGTCCACGCGCCCGGCACCGAATTCGACTCCAACACCCTGCTCAAGGAGTGCGGGCTGAACGTGTGGGAGTTCGGCTGCATGATCGACCACCAGCCGTGGTTCCAGCCGTTCGAGACGCTCAGGCAGGAGGCCGTGGTCCTCGACTTCGCCGACGGCTACCCGGCCTTCCTCGACGAGCTGCGCGAACGCTCTCCGAAGTTCGTCAAGACCACCCTGTACAAGGAACGGAAGCTGAGCCGCGACGCGGGCGAGGTCACCTCCGAGTTCGCGGTGCGCGACGCGGAGCAGTTCCGGCTGCTGCGGGAGTGGAAGTCGGCCCAGTACCAGCGGATGGGCCGCCCCGACCGCTTCGCCAAGTCATGGGTGGTGGAGCTGACCGAGCGCCTGCACTCCGTCGACACCCCCGACTTCGCCGGGCCGCTGTCCATGCTGTACGCGGACGGCAGGCCCGTCGCGGGCCACTTCGGGCTGCGCACCGGCACGATGATGATCGGCTGGTTCCCCGCGTACGATCCCGACTATGCCAAGTACTCCCCCGGCCTGATCCAGCACCTGCACATGGTCGAGGCCGCCGCGAAGATCGGTGTCGGCTCGCTGGACCTCGGTATCAGCAACGGCTCGGAGTACAAGGACGCGCTGTGCAGTAGGACCGTTCCAGTCACCGAGGGCATCGTGCGCCGCCGCTCGGCCGGTGCGGCGGCGCACTGGCTGCGCACCGCACCGGTCCGCCGCGTGCGGCGGTTCATCCTTGACAGTCCGGCCCTGTACGGCGCCGCCGACAGGGCCATGAAGCGGTACGGGCGGCTGCGTACCCGAGGGAAGGTCCGTTGAACGGACAGAACGGCGGCCGTGAGCTTGAGGCGGCCATGCGTGACCGGATCGGCCAGGAGTGCCTCCATGTGCCGTCCGCCAGATTCGGCCTGCTCCTGGCACTGCGTCACTGGTTCAGGCGCGGCGACAGGGTGCTCATCTCGCCGACGAACTGCGAAACCGTGCTGTTCGTCGTGCTGGCCGCCGGGCTGGAACCGGTGATGGCGCCCGTCTCCTGGCGCGACGGCAACATCGACGTCCCCAACGTCGACTGGAGCGGCCTGGCCGGTGTCGTCACCACGCACCTGTACGGCCAGCCCGACCGGGTGACCGAGCTGCGGGCCGAGTGCGACCGGCGCGGCGTGATCCTCCTCGACGACGCGGCGCACGCCATGCAGACGACAGTGGACGGCCGCCCCGCGGGTACGTTCGGCACCGCCGGGGTGTTCAGCCTCGCCAAGCACGGGCGGTCGATGTCCGGCGGGTTCCTCACCGCGCGGGACCCGGCCGCACTGCCCGAGCTGGCCCGTGCCAGGGACGAGCTGCTGCTCCCCGGCGGAGCGCGCGCCCAGCTGCTCGGCACGTTGCGGCCCGTACTTCGCGAGACGATCTACCGCACCGGGCTGGTCAGGCCGATGTGGCACGCCCTCAAGGCACTCGGGCTCGTCCAGTGGACCGGCCACCGCTGCCCGCCCCGTGAGAAGGAGCTGCGCGCGGTCACCACCGCCGATCCGGTCGACCTGCGCGCCATGGACCACTGGCTCCGGATCGACCTCGACGACTGGCGGATGCGCCAGGGGCCGCTGCTCCGCCGCTACCAGCGCTCCCGCTTCCGGGTGATCGACCGCGAGCGCGAGCGGCGGGTGGCCGGGGTCGAACTGCTGCGTACCCTGCCCTGGGCGGCCGAGGGTGTCCGCGACGCGGCGCCGCAACCGCTGCTGCGGGTGCCCCTGCTGGTCGAGAACCGCGACGTGGTGGTCGCCCGGCTGGAGAGCCGGGGCGTGGTGCCCGGCTTCATCTACGATCCGCCGCTGGACGACTACCTGGACCTGGTGTCCGGGGGGCCGACCCAGGAGATCGCCCGCTGGTGGACCGGCCATGTCCTGCCCGTCGACCCGCTCCGCGCCACCCGCATGGCCAGGTTGCTGACCGAACTCGACGCCCGCCCCGCCACACGCCCGACCTCTCCCTCGGAGCGGCCGGCCTGACCGGCGCTCACCTCGCCCTCGGAACGACCGATCCGACCGGCGCCCACCTCGCCCTCGGAACGGCCGATCCGACCGGCGCTCACCTGGCACCGGCCAGGCTGCCCGCGCGTATCCCGGCCAGTTCGAGTACCAGCTCGAACCAGACCTTGTTGGCCCCCGCCTCCCTGACCAGGCCCCAGCGGTGGGCCAGCGCCTCCAGCAGGGGCAGGCCGCGGCCCCCTGTCTCGTCCGCCGAGGCGTGACACACGCAGGGGGCCTGTGACGAGCCCTCGTCCTGGACGCAGACCCGCACGCCCGTTGCCGAGTAGGCCACGGTGACCGTGAACGCCCCGCCGTCCCCGGACCGGGAGTGGATCACCGCGTTGGTGGCGATCTCGCTGGTCAGCAGGACACAGTCGTCATGGAGGGGATGGTCTCGCCCCAGGGTCATCGAGACCAGGCGGCGGGCTCTGACCACCTGGTCCGGGGAACCCGCAAGGCGGAGAACCCATTCGCTGCCGTCGTACTCCGACGAGTCCATATGCCCCTCCGATATTGTTCCTGCCTCTGGGAAGACGCGGAGCTCGAAAGGGAAGATGTCTCGGAAAAGTAGGAATGCGATCACTTACCGGATAGATAGGTAGGGCTTGCCAGGTGGGCCTTCAGCTGCGTGCCCGCACCTGCCGTACCGTGCGGTTTCACCCGTCACATCCGGTGCCGGCGAGCCTCGAAGAAACAGTAGACCGCGAACAGCAGCAGTCCGATCGCGACGACCCCGAGCAGCCACGGACCGGCCGGGGTCTCGGCCAGCGAGCGCAGCGTCGCGTCGATGCCCTTGGCCTTGCCGGGGTCGTAGGTGACCGCGGCCTGGATGACGAAGACACCGGCGACCACGGCGACCACACCACGGGCGACGTAACCGGCCATGCCCAGCCGCTCGGTGAGGTCACGCGCCTCGGCCGGCATCTCGCCGGTGCGCAGGTCCTGGAGGAACTTCTTCTTCCAGCCCTTGCGGATCCAGTAGGCACCCAGGGCGATCAGTCCCAGGCCGACCAGTCCCACGATGACCTGGCCGCCGGGCAGGTCCATCAGCTTGGCCGTGAGGTCCTTCGACTGCTCGTCCATCGAGTCGCCGGAGTCCCCGCGCAGCACCACGTTGATCAGGGTGAACACGATCAGTCCGTAGACCACCGTGCGCGCCGCCGCCTCCACCCGGTCCTTGGTCCGGCCCCGGCCGATGACGGCCTCCGACAGCTGCCAGAGGGTCAGGGCCGCGAAACCGACGGTCATGAGCCAGAGCAGCACCATGCCGAACGGCTGCTCGGCCACCGTCTGGATGGCCCCGGTCTTGTCGGCCTCCTTGCCACCGCTGCCCCCGCCGAAGGCGATCTGCAGGGCAAGGAAACCGATCAGCCCGTACAGGACACCTCGGCAGGCCAGGCCGATCCGCGCCAGCCTGTCCAGCGTCTGACTGTTGGCCGCTCTGCGAGCGGCACCTTCCAGCTGAGTCTGAGGGCTGTTCATGGCTTTGCGCGCTAACCCTCAGGCGGCCGAATAAACCTTACTGCTCGGGCATGGCGTCCAGCCTCCGCAGGATGACCCCCTCACGCAGCGCCCACGGGCACACCTCCAGCCGGGGCACTCCGAACAGGTCCATCGCGGCGTCGGCGACGATGGCACCGGCGGGCAGTTGCGGCGCCCGCCCCTCCGACACCCCGGGCAGCTCGGCCCTTTCCCGCGTGCTCATCCTGATCAGCCGGTCGGTCCAGCCGACCAGGTCCGCGTGCCCGAGCACCCGGCGTACGTTCGCCCCCTCGTTCGAGGGCGCCGCGCCGGCGATTCTCGCGAGCTGCCTGAACGTCTTGGACGTCGCCACCGCGTGGTCGGCCCGGCCGTATCGCGACACCTTGCCCACCGCGCGAGCGATCTCGGCCCGCACGTGCCTGCGCAGCACCCGTGCCTCGTCGGCCGGCGGCGGGTCGGCGGTGAAGTGGTCGCGGGTGAGACGGCCGGCCCCCAGCGGCAGCGACACCGCCACGTCGGGCTGCTCGTCGATACCCGAGGCGATCTCCAGCGACCCGCCGCCGATGTCCAGCACCAGCAGCCGCCCGGAGGACCACCCGAACCAGCGGCGCACCGCCAGGAAAGTCAACCTCGCCTCGTCCTGGCCGGACAGCACCTCGATGTCGACCTGCGTGTCGGCCTTGATCCCGGCGAGGACCTCCTCACCGTTCACCGACTCCCTGACCGCGGAGGTCGCGAAGGCCATGAGGTCCTCGACCCCCTTGTCCTCGGCGATCCGCAGTGCCTCCTCGATGAACTCCCGCAGCCGCGTCGCGCCCTGCGCCGACAGGCGGTTGCCCTCGTCCATGTGCTCGGAGAGCCTCAGCTCCTCCTTGTGAGAGTACGCTGGCAGCGGCCGGGCCCCTCGATGCGCGTCCATCACCAGCAGATGGACCGTGTTGGAACCGATGTCTAGAACGCCCAGTCGCATGGGATGAAGCTACTACTCCTCGAAGGCTCGTCCACCAGGGGTGCGTATGTGGACACTTACCGCGTATCCACCACCGTCGTAGGGGGCGCCGTCCCATGTCGCCAGGCGCCGCAGCGGGGCGAGCCCCGAGGCCTGGCACCAGGTGTCGTAGTCGGCCAGGGTGACCGTGGCGGAGGCGAGCGGGAGATGCGCGGTGTCCAGCCCGAACCCGCTCACCAGCAGCCCGCCGGGCCGCAGCAGTGCGGCGAGCCCGGCGACGGTCCGCGCCTCGGTCCCGTGGGCGAGCAGGGGGATGACGTTACCCGCGGCGACGACCATGTCGAAGCGCTCGCCCTGCCCACGCCGCTCGCCGGATACGACCCGCTCCGCCGGATCCGCGGAGCCGCCGAAATCGCTGAGATCACCGAGATCGCTGATGTCGCTGATGTCGCTGATGTCGGCCAGGATCCAGGGCAGTTCCGGCGCGGTCCGCCGGGCGACCTCAAGCATGGACGCGTCGAGGTCGACACCCACGCAGTCGTATCCCAGCTCCGCCAGCCGGATCGCCACCCGCCCGGTACCGCACCCGGCGTCCAGCACCCGCGCACCCGGCGGCAGCAGCCCCGCGCACAACCGCGCCTCGCCATGCGTGTCCGCCCCCGACTCGGCCAGCCTGGCGAACCTCGCCGCATACCGCTCCCCGGCGTCATCTCCCGCGATGTCCGCCCAGCGACTCCTCTGTTCCATCACACCAGGGTCGCATCCCCCGCGGGAGCCGCTCACAGCGGCCAGACCGGGCGTGGTCCGCGAAGCATCCGTGAACACCGGCACGCCCCGCTGTCCATAGGGTTGTCCGGATCCGGCCACTCTAAGAAATAGATCTTGTCAATATGGGTAATTACTGCGAATACTTGCGATTTGTTGTTATTTGCGAGAGAGGCCTGTAATGAAGCGCATTATTGTTCACAAACCCGGCACCGTCACGCTCAGTGGCACCGCAAGCGCTAAGCACATCGGCTGACACGAATCACAGCACCGGCGTCCAGCGGTGGGCGCCGGCCCCTGTCACGACATAGCGCGATATATCATCGAATATCATCTAAATCGACTTAGAGGAGTCCGGTGAGTCGGGGACCGCAACCGCCAGAAAACCCGCCTCTTCCCATGCCGCCGCTGCTCGCGGTGGACGCCGACCGGCACCTGCGCGGGCCCTACACAGCGGGGGGCGCGCTCGTCTCCGCCCTGGTGCCCACCGCCCGGCCAGAGCTGGTCACCCGCTACGACATCGAACTGCTCGCGGTGGCGCCCGACCTACGGGATCTGGTTCCCGCCCGGCGCAGCTCCGTGGCCGCGAGCCTGCCCAGCGCGGAGCGGATCCTGGTGCACGCGCCGCGGCGAACGCTACGCCTGGCTAACGGCCTGGCCGAGTTCGTCCGCGAGTACCTGGCCGAAACCGGTCCCCGGACGCTCGTCGTCGAGAACACCGGCCGAGCCGACCCCACCGACCTCGAGTTCCTGGCCGTGTTGCGGCGCCGCGTCCCCACCGAGCTGCTGACCGTGGTGACCCGCGAGGGGATCACCACCGAGGATCCGCTTGGCGAGGAGGAGCACGACGCCCTCGCCGACGAGTTGGAGAGAGAGGGGACGGTCGGCGCGCGACTTGGAGCGGTCCCCTACCATCGCGAGCGCGGCGGCGACCCTTCGAAGGCGGTGGAGGCGTTCCTGTTCGCGGTGCAGTGGTGCCTGGACGCGGGTTGCCACGACGCCGTGGTGTACCTCGGCAGGCGCGCCCTGCGCCTCACCGATCCCGAAGGCGCCCCCGGGACCTGGTGGCGGCTCCTGCACAGCACCGCGACCGCGCTGGCCGCGCTGGGCAGGGAGGACGAGGCTGAGGCCCTGTTCGACCTGGCCAGGCGGGAAAGCATCTCCCCGGCCGTCCACGCCTCGGCCGCCTACGCCACCGGAATGCTGAAGGTACGCCACCACGACCAGAACCGGCGTGACCCGGACGCCGCGCTCGCGCTGGTGAACCAGGCGATCGCCATCTCCTCGCTGCTGCCCGATCCGCGCGAGCGGGCGTTCAAGCTGGGGTTCGACCTCAACGGCCGGGCACTGGTGGAGGTGCGGCGGGGCCGCCCCGCCAAGGCACTGGAGCTGGTCTCCGAGGCCGTCGCCCTGGCCGACCGCGACCTGCGTCCCGGCGAGCACCCGATACACCGGCTGGTGCTGCTGGCCAACAGGGCGCAGCTCACCGTGATGCTGGGCCGCCCCGAGGAGGCGCTGGAGGACCTGGACGCGGTGATCGCGGCCGACCCCGGCTACCCCGACTACTACATCGACCGGGGCAACCTGCTGCACCGGCTGGGCCGGATGGACGCGGCGATCGACGACTACGAGACGGCCATGCGGGCCGGCCCGCCCTTCCCCGAGCCCTACTACAACCGGGCCGAGATCCGCTTCTCCAGGGGCGACCACCGGGGCGCGCTCAGCGACCTGGACCATGCGCTGGAGCTGGACCCCGGGTTCGTGGACGGCCTGGCCAACCGGGCCGGGCTGCTGGCCGCGCTCGGCGATTACGACAGGGCCAGGGCGGACGCGGAGGCCGGGCTTGCCATCGATCCCGCCAACCCGTACCTGCTGTGCGCGCTGGGCCAGGTGGAGACCGCGGAAGGGCGCTACGACAGGGCGCGTACCGCCTTCGACCGGGCGCTGGAGCTCTCCCCCTCGCTGGCGGCCGCCTGGGCGAACCGGGGGCTGCTCGCGTTCGAGACCGGTGACCCCGAGGGCGCCGTCGCGGACTTCACCCGAGCCCTCGAACCCGGAGCGGACCCCGCCCTGCTGTTCAACCGGGCGATGGCGCTGCGCGCCGCCGGGCGAGAGGGGGAGGCGGTCGCCGACCTCACCCGGGCACTGGAACTGGCACCGGACGACGAGGACATCAGGCGCGAACTGAAATCCTGACCTTACCGGGACCGCCGCCCGTGGCCACGGAGACGAAGTCAACTGGAAAACACCCCGCATTGGGCGGCGGGAACCGGAAATCAGGATTCGGGAAGACAGAATCCCATCTCGGAAATCTCATTATCGGAATATCCGTCGCGCGCACGGTGATGCGACGGTGATGCGGACGCCGGCGCGTATTCGCCATCCCGGACCCGCCGGGACCCGGGAGCGGATAGGGACGATTTCCCGATGCGCGGTCACGGCGCGCCACTTCGCCGGACAGCCCGTACGGGAACATCGCGCGTACCAGGTGGCGGGCCGGGTCAGCGAAGCGAGCCGCCGAGATAGCGCTCGGCCAGCTCGCAGGTGCCCTCGGTGTAACCGGAGCCCAGCTCGGCGGCGATGTCCGCGCCGGTATGGGTGCCGATCCAGGCGACCAGCAGCAGGCGGCGGAACATGACGAACGTCCAGATCTCCGCCTCGTCCTCGGCCGGAAGGTCCAGGACGGTCCGGTAACCCCGCACCCACGCGTCGACCAGTTCGGGGACCTCCGACCGGTGCTCGATGAAGCTGACCGCCGCGGCCAGGTCGTAGAGGTGCCAGCCGAAACCGCAGTCGTCGAAGTCGATGACACTGGGCGGTCCCTCGCCCGCCACGAGCAGGTTGGCGGAACGCAGGTCGGCGTGGATCAGACCGTAGCGCTCCGGCCCCCGGCCGAAGCGGTGGAGCCGCTCGCGCAGTTCCTTGTCCAGCCGCCCCAGCACGGCCCGCGCCTCGGCCCCCATGCCCAGGCCGTCCTGCCAGTGGCCCCATCGCGACCCGGCGCCGAGGGCCGCCTCGTAGTCCCAGTGGAAGCGGGTGAACCACTCGGGCGGGGACCAGCGGCGCGTGTGCCGGTGCATCCGCGCCGTGAGGGCACCGAGCCGCTCGAAGCCGGGCACCGGGTTCTCCTGGGACGGCTCGGCGCCGGGCAGGAACTCGAACATGACGCACTCTCGGGGTTCGGCGCCGGGCTCGAACATGACGCGCTCCCGGGGTTCGGCGCCGGGGACGGTCAGCACCCGGGAGCCGCCGGGAGCCCGGATCACCCGGGGGGTGCGGATCCCCTCCTGCTCGCGGAGCGCCTCCAGCCAGGCCAGCTCGGACAGGATCGCCGGGGTGGAGTGATAGCCGAGGCGGTGCACCCGCAGGATGGAACGCCTTCCTGTGGCCGGGTCGTCCACCCGGTAGGTGGCGTTCTCCGACACGTTGATCAGCGTGACCTCGGCGTCGGGCAGGCCGTGGATCCGCGTCGCCGCACGTGCCACGTCATGCACACGGGCCAGTACGCCGCCCCCGGCGGACAGGTCGTGGGCCCGCATCGGTTCCCCCAGATCGGTCGCGCGAAACGCTCGATCTTATACGAGATCCGGCGTCTCCTGCTCGGCTTCGCGGTCGAGATGTCCCTGACGGACCGCCTCAGGCCGGGCGCGGCCGGGTGCGGTCCACTCCTTTGGGGACCCGTCGCCGGGGAATGTGATACGGATCTTGGACTGCCGGTGCGGAAGCCGCTCCCAGTCCTCCATGAGAGTCGCCTGCAGGCCGCATCCGGAGGCCAGGTCGAGCAGGGTCTCGGCGCGGTAGTAGAAGTCCTCACCCAGGACCTGGTGCTCCCTGCCCTCGGTACGGTCGAAGGTGAAGTCGAACCAGCCTCCCGGCTTCACGACCCGGCCGATGTTCCGGAAGCACTCCTCGATCACCGGCAGCGGGGAGTGGGAGAAGACGCTGTGGGCGTGCACGACGTCGAACATCTCACTGGGCAGGGCGGCGAAGCGCAGGTTCCCGACCAGCATGAGGTAGGGGAGTTTCTCACGCAGCTCGTAGGAGACCAGGGTCTCCTGGGCGGCGATCAGGATGTCCGGGGAGATGTCGAGACCGTAGTAGTTTCCGGTGTCGAGGTAACCGATGAACAGGCGCCCGGCCCGCAGGTTGCCGCAACCGATCTCCAGCATGCGGTGCTCGGGTTTCAGCCCGTGCCGCACCAGGTAGTCGAACTGCATCTTCCCCAGGACCGTCCAACGCCGGTAGGACCTGCTGCCCACGGCCGCGTGGGGGCTGCGCGCGGCGTCGGACCTCATGATGGCCCGATAGTAGGAGACATGGTCGCGGGTGCTCAGGCGCAGCCACATGTTCCTGCTCAGCCGGCTCAGGTGCCTGGGAACTCGCCCCGGATGACTGAGGGCGTACTTGAGCTGGTGAACGATGTTCGCACGGTTATGACTGTGCATGCCTCTCCCCACGTCGAGACGACACCTCAACGATTCCGCCGGTGACGAGATCGTAGCTTGAAGTAAGGTGATCATCACTCTTGGTAAGAGTCGTCGGAATGTCGCCGCGCGTTCTCCTCTCCTCACCGGGCAGTGATCCCGGCTCGCCCCGGTCCTCCGAAGAGCGCACATGAGCGTCGAATCGTTATGACACCTCGCATCCCCCGAGCGGCGACACGTGCGCATCCGACCGTCCGCACCGGAGGCTTTCGAAACAGTGAGGAGCCCGGTGAACCTGGAACTCGCGCTGCGCATGTGTGAGGCCGCGGTGCGGCAGGCCCTGCGGGAGGGGGCGCTCATCTCGGTCGCGGTGGTCGACGCGGGCGGGCATCTGGTGGCGTTCCAGCGGATGGACGGCGCGCGGATCTCCGGCCCCGTCCTCGCCCCCGGCAAGGCCCACACCGCGCTGGCCCACCACATGCCGACCGCCGACCTCGCGCCGCTGATCCTGCCGGGAGGCGAACTGTACGGCCTGGCCGGCGACCGGTACGTGTGCTTCGGCGGCGGCATCCCGCTCGGAGAGCCCGGCAACGGCCGCGACGTGGTGGGCGCGGTCGGCGTCAGCGGCGGCACCATCGGTCAGGACGTGGCCTGCGCCGAGGCCGCCGCCGCCCTCTGGGAAGGGGCATAGCCGGATGTCAGGCGCCGGCTCCTGAAAGGCTCCGGTCGATCTCGGCGCGGGTGGGCATCGAGCTGCTGGCACCCGCGCGCTGGACGGACAGACCCGCCGCCGCGGTGGCGAAGCGGACGGCCCGGTCGGCGGGCTGCTCCTCGACGCGGGCCACGGCGAGGGCGCCCACGAAGGTGTCGCCCGCGGCCGTGGTGTCCACCGCGTTCACCCTGGGCGCCTCGACCCACACGGCGGCCTCGTCGCCGGAGGCGGTGAGCGCGCCGCGCGATCCCAGGGTGATGATCACCCAGCCGACCGTGCCCCTCAGCTCCTCCAGGGCACGCTCGTGGTCCGCCTGGCCGGTGATCGCGACGGCCTCGTGCTCGTTGGCCACCAGGATGTCCACCGCCTCCAGCAGCTCAGCGGGCAGAGGCTGGACAGGCGCGGGGGTGAGGACCACCGTGGTCCCGGCGGCGCGGGCGGCCCTGGCGGCGGCGGTGACCGCCTCGATGGGGAGCTCCAACTGCAGCAGGAGCACGTCTGAGCGGGAGATGACCTCGATCTCGGCCTCGGTGGGGGCGGTCACGGCCCCGTTGGCACCGGGAACCACGATGATCGAGTTGCCGCCGCCGCCGTCCACCACGATCTGGGCGATGCCCGAGGGGCCGGGGACCGTGCGCAGGTTCGTCACGTCGACGCCCGCCTCGGCGAGCGTCCTGCGCATCTCGGTCCCGAAGTCGTCGTCACCCACGGCCCCGAGGAAGGCCACCTTGGCACCCGCCCGCGCGGCGGCGATGGCCTGGTTGGCGCCCTTGCCGCCGGGAACCGTGCTGAAGGCGCGGCCGGTCACGGTCTCGCCGAGCGCGGGGGCGGCATCGACGTAGGCCACCAGGTCCATGTTGGCACTGCCGAAGACCGAGATCATTTTTTTCCTCCACCACCGGCGCCGGCGTCCGGCCTGCCGATTCGTCCACTTCGATCCCTCCGAATCCGCTGACACCGTGGGTCAGCCGGTTCCTCGGAGACCGTTTCCACATTGGTCCCGACACGCTTATCGGCGCGCCGAGGCCGAGCCTACGGTCGCGCTCCCGGCGTCACTCTCCCAGCCCCCATGATGGCCGGGCAGGCGTCCAGCCGAGGCCGAGCCTACGGTCGCGCTCCCGGCGTCACTCTCCCAGCCCCCATGATGGCCGGGCAGGCGTCCAGGGGCGCGGCGCGGGGGCTCCACGGGAGGGGACGCGCAGGCCGGGGTCCCGCGGGTGGGCTCACGGTCAGGAGCGCAGATAGGCCAGGACGGCAAGGACGCGGCGGTGCTGATCGCCGTCCTCGGCGTACAGGCCGAGCTTGGCGAAGATACTGCGGATGTGCTTCTCCACCGCCCCGTCGCTGACCACCAGCTGACGGCCGATGGCGGGGTTGGATCTGCCCTCGGCCATCAGGCCGAGCACCTCGCGCTCGCGTGGGGTGAGCTGGGCGAGGGGGTCGTCACGACGGCGCCTCACCATCAGCTGTGCCACCACCTGGGGATCGAAGACCGTACCGCCCGCCGCGACGGTGCGCAGGCCCGCCATGAAGTCGTCCACGTCCACGACGCGGTCCTTGAGCAGGTATCCCACCGCGCCTCTGGCGTCGGCGAGCAGGTCGTCGGCATAGGAGACCTCCACATACTGGGACAGGATCAGCACCGGCGCGCCCGGCACCCTCCGGCGCGCCTCCACCGCCGCCCGCAGTCCCTCGTCCGTGAAGCCCGGCGGCATCCGCACATCCACCACCGAGACGTCGGGCCTGTGCTCGGCGACGGCGGCCACCAGCCGGTCACCGTCCCCCACCGCTGCGACCACCTGGCAGCCGAACTCCTCCAGGAGCCTGATCAGGCCCTCCCTGATGAGCACCGCGTCGTCGGCCACGACTACCCGCACGGAACCTCCGCCACTATGACCGTCGGCCCTCCGACGGGTGAATCAACGGCCAGTTCGCCGTCGACCGCCTTCAGGCGGTCGCCGAGACCGGACAGGCCATGCCCTTTGGCGACGTGTGCGCCGCCGACCCCATCATCCCCGATTGTCAGCATCAGGAAGTCACCCGTTCTGGTCAGCGTCACGGTGCAGATCGTGGCATGGCTGTGCTTGGCGACGTTGGTGAGGGACTCGGCGACGACGAAGTAGACGCTGTTCTCCACCGCGGCCGAGAAGCGTCCCTCCACCTGGACGTCCAGCTCGACGGGGACGGTGCAGCGCCCGGCGAGCGCGGCGAGCGCGGGGGCCAGGCCGCGGTCGCTGAGGACCGGAGGGGCGATGCCGCGCGAGAGGGCACGCAGCTCGTCCAGCGTCTCGCGGGTCGAGGTGATGGCCTGGCTGAGCATCTGCTCGACTGCCGCCGGGTCGCGCCTGAGCTGGCGCTGTGCCCGTGACAGGTCCATGGCCAGGGAGACCAGGCGCTGCTGCGGCCCGTCATGGATGTCGCGCTCCAGCCGGCGCAGCGCGTTGGCCTCGGCCGACACCGCGGCGGCCCGGCCCTCGGCCAGGTCGTCGATGCGGTCGTGCAGCTCGGCCACGCCGGTCAGCATGGCCCTGCCGAGCCCGGCCTGGATGAGCGCGGCGCTCCGCACGACCGGCGTGAGGGTGATCGCGAACAGCACACCGATGACGGTGTTGATGACCACCTCGACCCAGAGACTGCCGCCCAGGCCGAGGAGCGGGCCGAGCCCGCCGTTATTGCCGGGGATGGCGTAGATGATCCACCCGTAGAGCGGATAGGTGAGGCCGAGGATCGTCCCGGCCCACCAGACCACCGCGAAGACGAAGGTCACGATGGAGATCGGGAAGGCCACGATGCCGTAGAGCAGGTCGAGCCAGGACTGGCCGCTGGTCAACGGATTGATCATCCTGCGGAACCATCCGGCGCCCTGTGGAGCGGGCCGGTACCTCGGCCTGGCGACGGGGCGGCCGAGCACCTCGGGCAGCCAGCGCCGCTCGACGTCCGCGAGGCCCCGGGCGACCAGGAGTGTCGTCGCGAGGATGGGCAGGCCCACGAACACCACAGCCAAGCCTGTCCCGGCGGAGAAACCAGCCACCATGATGACGAACCAGATGATGGAGAGGGGAAAGCCCACGAGCAGGTAGCGGGTGTCGGCGCCGATGCGGCTCAGGAGGGTTCTCATACCGCCAACGCTATGAGTACCGGCTGCGGCAATCGACCCTGCGCACCTGCTTGTCGGGGGTGGGGCCAGCACTACCCCCGGGGGTGAGGGGATCCGGCGAGAAGAGTGCCGCGTACGTCACTGCGCCGCCGGGGTCCCGGCGGGAGGCTTTTCACACAGCCTTTCCCGAGGTTTCCACTTGCCCTCCCCGAGAATCGAGACCCCCTTGACCGCCGTGATCCCCAGTCCGGCAACGCGTCCGATAACCCCTGTGACACCGGCGTCCGCCGGTCGCGACCCGTTCATCGACGTGCTCCGTGTGTTCGGCATGGCCCTGGTGGTGCTCCAGCACTGGAGCATGCCGGTGCTCTCCTTCAGCGACGGCCGGATCACCATGGGCAACGCGCTGGCCGCCGGAAGCGGCTGGATGCTCACGTGGATCAGCCAGGTGATGCCGCTGGTGTTCTTCGCCGGGGGTGCGGCGGGCGCGATCAGTAGCCGCGCCGCAGTGCGGCGCGGTGACAGCGCTCCCGCGTGGCTTGCGACGCGCCTGCGCCGCCTGGCCTGGCCGGTGGTGCCGCTGGCGGCGGTCTGGCTGCCCCTCCCCCACCTGCTCCTGACGCTCGGCATGCCGGAGCAACCGGTCATGACCGCCTCGCGGCTGGCCGGGCAGCTGCTCTGGTTTTTGGCGATCTACCTTGTCACGGTGGCGCTGACCCCGTCGATGCTCAGGCTCAACATGGCGTACGGCTGGCGGGTGCCGGTCGCGCTGGCGGCGGGGGCGGTGGCGGTGGACATCCTGCGCTTCACCAGCGGCCTGGACGTCGCCGGTTTTCCCAACATCGTGCTGGTCTGGCTGGCGGTGCACCAACTCGGCTTCCTGTACGCCGACGGACGGCTGGGCCGCCCCTGGATCCTGGCGTCGGCCGGGTACGGTCTGGCCACGGCACTGGTGACCTTCGGCCCCTATCCACTCAGCATGATCGGGATGCCGGGCGCCCCCGTCTCCAACATGGCACCGCCCACGCTCGCGCTGCTCTCGGTCGGGGTCGGCCAGATCGGGCTGGCGCTGGCACTGCGCCGCTGGATCGTCTCCTTCGCGGGGTGGCCCGGGGTGTCGAGGGCGCTCGGCTGGGCCGGCAGCCGGATGACGACCCTCTACCTGTGGCACATGAGCGCGCTGTTCGTCATCGTCTCGATGGTCGTGGTGGGTCTGGGAGTCTCCACTCCCGAGCCGGGCACCTCGGCCTGGCTGTCGGGCTGGCCGCACTGGCTGCTCATGCTCATCCTGGCGATGTGGCCGCTGCTGCGGGGCCTCGCGCGGTTCGAGACTCCCCCCGCGGGCAGACCGTACACCGGGGGGACGGCCAGGGTCGTCGTGGCCACCGTGCTGGTTGGGCTGGGTCTGCTCACGCTCACGGCGATCGGCTTCGTCCCGGGGACGGCTCCCCTGCTCGGGGCGGGCGCGATCGTGGCGGGCCTGGCGCTCACCGGTCCGTCCTTTCGCACCTCACCCGCCTCACGGACGAGCATTCCCGGACCGCGTCCGGCCTCGGATCACCGGCACCCGCGGCGCGTCTGACGGTTCCGGCACGCTCACCGCACACCCCACTCGACGCTAAGTCCTTTTAGTAGCTGTTTATACCAAAAAAAGCGATCATAACTACATAATGTTACACGTTTTACACAAAATGTAATGCGATCCATTGCCGCCACCGGTTCGACCACCACAAGTTCTTCGGCAGTATTGGACTGTGAGCCTTGTAGACCGCCTGCCAGAAGAGATCGACGCCGATCCCGATGCCATCTTCGACGCCTTCGTCGAATGGAACTCCGAGCGAGGGCTGACCCTCTACCCCGCGCAGGAGGAGGCTCTGATCGAGGTGGTCTCGGGAAACAACCTGATCCTGGCCACCCCCACCGGCTCGGGCAAGAGCCTGGTCGCCGCCGGAGCCCACTTCACCGCGCTGACCAAGGACATCCGCACCTTCTACACCGCCCCGATCAAGGCACTGGTGTCCGAGAAGTTCTTCGACCTCTGCGCGGTCTTCGGCACCGAGAACGTCGGCATGATGACCGGCGACGCGAGCGTGAACCCCGGGGCACCGATCATCTGCTGCACCGCGGAGATCCTCGCCAACGTCGCGCTGCGCGACGGCGCCCAGGCCGATATCGGCCAGGTGGTGATGGACGAGTTCCACTTCTACTCCGAGCCCGACCGCGGCTGGGCCTGGCAGGTACCGCTCCTGGAGCTACCGAACGTCCAGTTCATCCTGATGTCGGCGACGCTGGGCGACGTCACCAGGTTCGAGGAGGACCTCACCCGGCGCACCGGCAGGCCCACCGCGGTGGTGAAGAACGCCGAGCGCCCGGTCCCGCTGGTCTACTCCTACCGGATGACCCCCCTCCACGAGACGCTGGAGGAGATGCTCACCACCAACCAGTACCCGGTCTACGTCGTCCACTTCACCCAGGCCTCGGCCATGGAGCGGGCACAGGCACTGATGAGCATCAACATGTCGACCAAGGCCGAGAAGGAGGCGATCGCCTCCATGATCGGCAACTTCCGGTTCACCACCCGGTTCGGCAAGGCGCTCTCCCGCCTGGTGCGGCACGGCATCGGCGTGCACCACGCCGGGATGCTCCCGAAGTACCGCCGCCTGGTGGAGCGGCTCGCCCAGGCGGGCCTGCTGAAGGTCATCTGCGGCACCGACACGCTCGGCGTCGGCGTCAACGTCCCGATCAGGACCGTGCTCTTCACCGCGCTGTCGAAGTACGACGGCAACAGGGTGCGGCGGCTGCGTGCCCGCGAGTTCCACCAGATCGCCGGACGGGCCGGGCGGGCCGGATTCGACACCATCGGCTACGTCGTCTGCCAGGCCCCCGACCACGTGGTGGAGAACGAGAAGGCACTCGCCAAGATCGGCGACGACCCCAAGCGGCGGCGCGGGTTCGCCCGTAAGAAGCCGCCGGAGGGGTTTGTCGGCTGGAGCGAGGAGACCTTCGAGAAGCTGCAGAGCGCCGAGCCGGAGCCGCTGAACTCCCGGTTCAAGGTCAGCAACGCCATGCTCCTCGCGGTGATCAACCGGCCCGGCGACTGCTACACGGCCATGCGCCACCTGCTCACCGACAACCACGAGGATCGCAAGTGGCAGCGGCGGCACATCAGCCAGGCCATCGCGATCTACCGGTCACTGCTGGCCGGAGGCGTGGTGGAGAAGCTGGAGGAGCCCGACGAGCACGGCCGGATGGCCCGCCTGACCGTCGACCTGCAGGAGGACTTCGCGCTGAACCAGGCGCTCTCCACCTTCGCGCTGGCCACCCTCGAACTGCTCGACATCGAGGCGCCGAACTACGCCCTGGACATGGTCTCGATCATCGAGTCGATTCTCGACGACCCCCGCCAGATCCTGTCCGCGCAGCTCAACAAGGCGCGCGGCGAGGCGGTGGCGCAGATGAAGGCCGACGGCATCGAGTACGAGGAGCGGATGGAGCTCCTCAACGAGGTCACCTATCCGATGCCGCTGGCCGACATGCTGCTGGGCGCGTACGAGACCTACCGGCGCGGCCACCCCTGGGTGGGCGACTACACGGTCAGCCCCAAGAGCGTCATCCGCGACATGTACGAGCGGGCGATGACCTTCGCCGACTACGTGCAGTTCTACGAGCTGACCCGGTCCGAGGGCACGGTCCTCCGCTACCTCGCCGACGCCTACCGCACCCTGTCGCGGACCATCCCCGAGCATCTCAAGACCGAGGACCTGGTCGACCTCATCGAGTGGCTCGGCGAGCTGGTCCGCCAGGTCGACTCCAGCCTCCTGGACGAGTGGGAGCAGCTGCAGAACCCGACCGGGGAACTGGAGGCGCCCTCCCTGGAGGAGAGCACCAAGCCGGTCACCGCCAACACCCGCGCGTTCCGCGTGCTGGTCCGCAACGCGATGTTCCGCCTGATCGAGCTGACCGCTCTGGAGAACGAGCAGGAGCTGGAGCAGCTGGCCCCCGACGTCGACTGGGGCGCCGCGCTCGACGCCTACTACGCCGACCACGAGGAGGTCGGCACCGGCCCGGACGCCCGGGGTCCCGGCCTGCTCCGCATCGAGGAGGAGAAGGAGTTCTGGCGGGTCCGCCAGGTCGTCTCCGACCCGGCCGGCGACGGCGACTGGGGCATCGACGCCCAGGTCGACCTGGCCTCCTCCGACGAGGAGGGCCGCGCCGTGGTCCACGTCATCGGCCTGAACCGCCTCTGACCGCCCCGACAGGGGTCCGCCACTCGCCGTACTCGTTCAGTGTGGCGGGGAATTCCCCCGCTCCCCGATTGTCCGTGAGCACGGAAACACCGGGCTCGACCGACGAGAATGGCGGGATGAGCGACGAAGCGATCAGGCAGGTGCTCGGCCTGCTCTACCAGGAGGACACGCTGCGGGTGCTGGCGACTCTGGCACTGGGCGGCAAGCCAGAGGAGGAGTCCGGCCTCGACAGGGAGGCGGTCAGGCGCGCGCTGGACCGCCTGGAACGCGGCGGGCTCGCCGTGCGGGGGGAGGGCGGCGAGTGGCAGGTGCGGCGCGAGCGGTTCCGCGAGCTGCTGCACACCACGGCCAAGCCCGCGCCCGCGGTCTCCGCCGAGGAGAAGGTGCTGCGCTCCTTCCTCGTCGAGGGGCGGCTGCGGGCGATCCCCAGCAAGCGGGACAAACAGCTGGTCGTGCTCGACTACGTGGTCCAGGTCTTCGAGCCGGGGGTCCGCTACCCGGAGAAGGAGGTCAACGTCGCGCTGCGCGCCTTCCACGACGACCACGCGGCACTGCGCCGTTACCTGGTCGACGAGGGCATGCTCAGCAGGGAGAACAACCTCTACTGGCGCAGCGGCGGCTCCGTCGAGGCCTGAATCAGCCGTAGTACTTCCGCGCGCCGTCGTGCAGGGGCAGCGGCTCGGTCTTCCGCGCATTGTCGCGGCTGATCTCCCTGGCCACGGGGTGGATCTTCTCCAGCTCCGCTCCGCGCTCGAAGAGCAGCCTCGTCAGGCTCTCCACCAGGGCGGGGTCCATCTTCTCGGTCACCACGAGCAGGTCAGCCGCCCGGGGTGTCGGTCTCGGCGTCGGCGCAGGGGACCGCGAGGTCGTACGGGTCGTCGAGCCAGCCGGCGGGCAGGTGAACGCGGTCACGCGGGTTGGTCTTGCCCCGGGGGACGTCCACGCCTTCGGGCCAGGGTTGGGCGGCGTCGAGCTCGGCGAGACCCTCTCGCAGACCGGCGAGGGTCTCGGAGGTGGCCAGGCGACGGCGGAGGGCCGAGCCGACGGTGAAGCCCTTGAGATACCAGCTGACGTGCTTGCGGAAGTCGGCCACGGCGTGCGGCTCGCTCTCGAAGCACTCGGCCAGCAGGGTGGCGTGCCGGTCCATGGTCGCGGCGACCTCGCCCAGCAGGGGGCGGCGCCGCTCGTCGCCGCCCTCGCACATGGCGGCCAGGTCGGCGAAGAGCCACGGGCGCCCCAGGCAGCCCCGGCCCACGACGACGCCGTCGCATCCGGTCGCGTCCATCATGCGGCGCGCGTCGTCGGCGCTCCAGATGTCGCCGTTGCCGAGCACCGGGATCTCCGGAACGCTCTCCTTGAGCCGCGCGATCGCCTCCCAGTCGGCGGTCCCGCCGTAGTGCTGGATCGCGGTGCGGCCGTGCAGCGCGATCGCGGAGACGCCCTCCTCCACGGCGATCCGACCGGCGTCCAGATAGGTCAGGTGGTCGTCGTCTATGCCCTTGCGCATCTTCATGGTCACCGGCAGCGTCCCGGCGTTGCGCACCGCCTCGCGCAGGATCGCCCGGAGCAGGTTCCGCTTGTACGGCAGGGCGGAACCACCGCCTTTGCGGGTCACCTTGGGCACCGGGCAGCCGAAGTTGAGATCGACGTGGTCGGCCAGGCCCTCCTCCGCGATCATGCGGACGGCCCTGCCGACCGTCACCGGATCGATCCCGTAGAGCTGGACGCTCCGGGGACGCTCGTCGGACTCGAACCGGATCATCTTGAACGTCTTGGGGTTGCGCTCCACCAGCGCCCGCGTTGTGATCATTTCACAGACGAACAGACCGCCGCCCTGCTCCCGGCAGAGCGCGCGGAACGCCGTGTTGGTGATACCGGCCATCGGGGCGAGGACGACCGGCGGCCATACCTCCAGCGATCCCAGTTTCAACGACTCCACCTGGCTTTTCTACCGCACCGCGGCGAGCGGGACGAATCCTCGCTGGATATGGTGTCCCTGAGTAGTCAGACGTGACCTGGGAGGCCCCGGATGCTCCTGCGACTGCGGATCGCACTGCCCGACCAGCCGGGCTCCCTGGGGAAGGTCACCCGTGTCCTCGGCGTCGCGGGCGCCGACATCACCCAGGTGGTCGTCCTGGAGCGCGGCGAGGGCCGGGCGCTGGACGACATCACCGTCTACTGGCCCGACTCCGCTCCCAGACAGACCCTGATCGATGGGCTGGAGAGCGTGCCGGGGGTGACGATCGAGGGCGTCTGGAGCACGCGCGAGGCACCTGGCACCTACCCGGAGCTGGAGATCCTCAAATACATCACCACGGCGGGCGACCGCGCCCTGGCCACCCTGATCGACTCCATGCCCGTGCTGTTCAGCGCCGACTGGGCCGCGGCGGCGACCGAGAAGATCCCTCGCGCGACCGTCCACTCCAGCTGGCGCGCCCCCGAGCAGGTGCCCTTCCCCGACGAGACCCCCGCCCGGCCGACCGCCTTCACCCTCGACTCCGGCCTGCACGTGATCGTCGCCCCGCTGCCCCCGCTGGCCCTGACCTTCCTGCTGGCCCGCACCACCGGCCCCGCCTTCCACCGCATCGAGGTGCACCGCCTCACCCGCATCCTGGAGATCTTCCTCACCCTGCCCGCGGTGGAACGCGCCGTCGCCCGCCAGTTGCGCCATCCGGCCGACTGAACCGCCCGCTCAGCCGACGGGCGCCGGGCGGACGGCTGAACGCACGGTTACGCAACCGCGCGGAAAACCCGCTAGAGTTCTCTCGTCGCCACCGGGAGCGAAACCCGGAGGAAACACGCGGAAGTGGCTCAGTGGTAGAGCATCACCTTGCCAAGGTGAGGGTCGCGGGTTCGAATCCCGTCTTCCGCTCGAAGGGTCTTCGGGCTCTCACTCCGGTGGAGTGGCCGAGAGGCGAGGCAACGGCCTGCAAAGCCGTCTACACGGGTTCAAATCCCGTCTCCACCTCTGGTCCTTCCCCATGCGGACGATTAGCTCAGCGGGAGAGCGCTTCCCTGACACGGAAGAGGTCACAGGTTCAATCCCTGTATCGTCCACCACGCTCCATAGCAGACCAGGCCTGACCTGGTCAAACAGGAGACAAAGCCCCAGCTCACGGCCTAGATCGTGAGTCTGGGGCTTCTTGTTGCTTCGGGTCATTCCCCGTCTTTGTCAGCACCGGTGCTGATGTTGTGCTGACCCGTGGCGGCTCACCAGAACGCCCCAAGATCCATCAACCTGAGAAGTTGCAGTGATCCATATCACCGCTCCATTTCAGTTGGTCACGCGATGCCTTCAGCGCCTCAAACCGCGCCGCGATCTGGTCGCTCCGGCACAGTCCCAAGGCTGTCGCGGCTCTGCTCTTAGAAGTCCTTCAGGGGGTCGCGTAGTGAACATCCAAGGTGTCCGTCGACCCATGGCATGCGCAGACTGGCTACCTCACTGGGGTGGAGACCCGTTCTGCATCGCGAGTTGCGGAAGCCTGCACTGCACCGTCTGTCATCCAATCCCCGAACCTTGGCCCTGTGTCCGTGCCCGTGTCGATGAACGGCTAGGGATCAAGCGACCCTCGGGCATACCCCCGATGCCCCGGGCGAGCACGATGTGCGCGAACTTCACGCCGTTCGCGTTCGCCCAGACGCCAAGCCGTTCGACGTCGTCGCTCGCGGCCACGGTCAGGTGGGTGTCGAGACGCCCGAGAACTCCGCGGCGGTCATCTGCTCGTCCGGATCAGCCAGCGCAGCAGGCGGGCGTTCTCCACGCCCACGATGCTCTCCGACCTTGCCAGCATGTCCTCCAGTTCGCTGCGGATCTCGTCGGGGCAGCCGCGATACACCCTCGTCGAATCACGCGAGCACCAAGAGCCGAGGTCGGTGCGGGCACACGCACTCAGCACTGGGTCCAGATCGCCGAGCAGGAGAAGATCCGCTCTGATCCGGCTCCAGGCATCGCGGTCGGCCAGGAGCCGGTGGGCGGCCTGCCGTACATGACGGGGTTTATCAGGCCCGAGCAGCGCCCACAGCTGCTCGATCCGCACGGCAGGACCCGACGCCCGCAGTGAGTTGACCACATTCCGGACCACCACCGGAGCGGGGTCCTCCAACAGGTCGGCGATATCGACCGTCGCACCCAGGCGACGAAGTGTCCGCACCGCCTCTGCCCGGACTCGAGGCCGTGGGTCACTCAGAAAGGGAAGAGCCAGTCCGGCATCAGCCCGAGTGCCGCAGTCGCCGAGTCCGGCGAGCAACCCACGCAGCCCCTGGCCAGAAGGTGCCGCGAGGTATCGCCTGTAGAGCTCGGCCGGATCGCCGCCCGCCCGTTGAACCGCCCACTGCGCGGTCAGGCGCATCATCGACGCGCCGTCACATAGGAATCGCGGGCCCGATTCGGTACGGCCGAGCCGTACCAGGGCGGTGAGCGCTTCGACGCGGACCCGGGCCGAGGAGCTGTCCAGGAGTTCCTCTACCAGTTCCGGTCGGTTCTGTTCGACTGCCTCGGCTGCCAGAGCTTCGGCACACCGAGTCCGGGAGATGATGTCGGACTCGTGAAGGGCCGCCTCAGCCAGCTGCCGCTGATCCATCCGCCTGGCCTCCAGCGAGACCTCGAATACGAAACGCCGCCCTCGAAGGTCTTCGCATCTGCGTACGGTGCCAAGCGTGTCTCCGTCGGCTCGCAACAGAGCAGCGCGGATCATCTCGGTGGCGGGCTGCCCACGCCGCCGGTCATCGAGCCGCACCACGACCGGTACGAGGGTCAGCAACGCCGCCGCGTCCGCTCGGGAGACAACCTCGCTCAGGGCTCGCAGGGCCTGGCGCTGCACCGCGTTGGCCCAGTCAGCCGTTCTGATCGCCAACACGGGAAACAGCCGGACATCGGTACGCATGGCGGGGTGCTTGACTGCTTTCGCACGCTCGCGGCCATCCCGGCTGCAGGCGGTCAATGCGACCGCAAGGGGATTGCTCATTTCGCGTACGGCTTGCGCCAGCGTGATGCGTGGATCCTGGTAACCGTACATCCACGGACGCAACACAGAGTCGAGCTCCAGCCAGATCTTCGGCCCGGCCGCAGTGAGAAGGCCCAGGGTCAGCTCGGCGAGCTCATCATTGGAAACGGCGATGAACAGGGCACGTGCAAGATCCTCAAGAGGATCCCGGCCACCCCGGGCGCCCGCGAGGACCAGCCGATGAATCGAGTCCACGGTGGGTTCATCGGAGACGTTCAGATGCCCGATACGCTGTAGAAACCGGTCTAAGAAGCCTGTCATCCGCACATCGTTGCATCACCTGAGCAGCACCTTCGACCCGATTTTTTCCTCAACGGCACGACAGGCCTTCGTTGGCCTTGCCGGGCTGGACGCCGCCGCAGCAGATTTCAGTGCACCCTGTACTGGCCTATCGTGACTTCATGCGTGCCCGTACGCAAGAGGATGATCAAATATTGCGCGACGTTGAAGCAGGAAGCCCCCGGCCATAGCCGGGGGCCTATTGGGAAGCCATAGCCGTCAGGCGGCAACCTCACCCCGTCTGGCCGCTGTGACGCCGGACGCCGTGGTGTCCGCGGCCGAGGAGTTCCTCGCTCCCGGGCGGTTCTCCGGCGTGGTCGCCGTGGATCCCGAGGTGCTCGCGCATCCCCTCGCTCTCAACGATGTGGAGTAGGACATGATCGCCAAGACCAAGCGGGCGCCACGCCCGCTTGGTCGCCGGCGTTCGGCCAGGCATGGGCGGACGGAGCGACGGGTGACCACCAGGACGATCGCGGCGATCACCGATCCGAAGGCATCGACTCCACCGCGCGAGACCTGAGCAGGAACCCGGCTCCTGCCGCGGTGAAGAACATCAGCACGCCATACGTGGCGGCCGGGATGGCCATCTGGGAGCTGTTCAGCAGGGAGAGCGCCACCGCGATCGACAGCGTGGCGTTGTGGATCCCGATCTCCATGCAGGAGGCGACGGCCTGGCCGCGCTCCACCCCGACCAGGCGCGGCGCCCAGTAGCCGACGGTCAGGCTGATCACGCTGAACACCAGCGTGATCAGGCCCACCGACTGGATGTAGCCGCTGAGGTTGTCGAGCTCCTGGAGCAGGGCGCCGGCGATCACCAGCGCCAGGATGACCGCTGAGGCGATCTTCACGGGCGTATTCATCCGTTCGGCGAAGCTCCGTGCCATGGCGCGGACCGCCATGCCGATGGCGACCGGAACCAGCACGACCGCCATCACCTGCAGGCTCTTGTCGAACTGCAGGCCGAGCGTGCCCGAGCCGGCCTCGAAGTAGGACAGCGACAGGTTGGTTACCAGTGGCAGCGTCACGACCGCCAGCACCGAGTTGATCGCGGTCAGCGTCACGTTGAGCGCGACATCACCGCCGAACAGATGACTGTAGAGGTTGGCTGTCGTGCCGCCGGGCGAAGCGGCCAGCAGCATCATGCCGACGGCGAGCGCCGACGGCAGGTCGAAGACGACCACCAGACCGAAGCAGATCGCGGGCAGCACCAGGATCTGGCAGCCGAGCGCCACGACGGTGGCCTTCGGATAGACGACGACACGGCGGAAGTCGGAGATCGTCAGGCTCAGCCCGAGGCCGAACATGATGATCGCCAACGCGATGGGCAGGAGGGTTCCGGCAAGGGCCACGGGGGGTGCTCCTTATCAGCGATCTATCGCTGGGGCGGCGTAGTGCCATAGCTGAGGTACCACCCACACGATCATCGTCACGATTATGGCGGTGAGCAACCCACCGACACAGATCGTCACCTAGTAGGACTTGGTTACCTCGGGTAGGAGACGGTATTTCACCTGCTTTGGGGGTGAGGGAACATGACCCCTCAAGAACTCGAGGCCGTGCGGGCGCGACTGGAGACGTTTGCCGCCGAGGTGTTCTCCGGTTTCGCCCGTACTGATCAGCGGCGGTGGGGCGAGCGGTATGTGCGTGGCCTGCTGAGCGATGGGGCGCGTAAATCGATGGAGCCGATGGCGGCCCGGCTGGGCGTGGACTGCCAAGGGCTGCAGCAGTTCCTCACCGACGCCCCCTGGTCGCATCAGCTGGTGCCGGCCGAGCCGGCCTGGCGGATGGACGCAGCGATCGACCCGGCCGCCTGGGTGGTCGATGATGTGTCCTTTCCCAAGGACGGCGAGGAGTCGCCGTGAGGAGCACGGGTCCAGAGGGCCGTTACGCTCGCGTTTCGCCGCGTTGCAGGTGCGGCCGGCCTATCCCCACCTAACCAAGCCCTAATAGAAGACCACTGTGGGCGGGCCGGACGTTCTGGTGGAGGTCGTCGAGGCGATATAGACGATCCGCAGTCACCACTTCGCCAGGGGGAGCGCCGAGCCGTTCATCGGGCCTTCGGGGCTGTAGACCGCGCACATGACGTCGCGGTCGCCGTCGTCCCAGGTCTCCCTGGTCGGCATGACCGGATAGAAGGCCAGTCCCGAGGCCGACTCACCGCTCCAGTTGCTGTCGAATCCCCGTCGGCAGCTTTCCCACGCGAACGTGGCGAGCGCGGCCGGATCCCATTCACCGTCGGGGGCGTGCACGAAGCCGTACGACTGGTTGGCCGCCTGCTCCTCGCAGGGCGTGTAGAGCACGACGACCTCGGCCGCCTCCGGGGAGTAGGCCGGGTCGGTGAAGCACTCCCCCGCCTCGATGTGCAGGAGCCCGCCGGTCTCCGCGGTGATGAAGGTCTCGTCCTTGACCGTCGGCCCCGCCGTCCCCACCGTGGGCGGCGGCAGGAACAGCGCCCCGAGCACCAGGAAGCCGGGAAGCAGCGTCCAGCGGCGGGCGAGCCGCCGGTCACCGGCCTGCCGGGTGCCCGTCATCAAGTACCTTCCGTTCGGGGACCTCTGGGAACCTCTGGGGATCGTCTGAACCTCTGGGGATCTCGGCCTCGGTCCGGGAGGAAATGTGACCCGATGCCACCCGATGGATTCATCGAAACTCTGACCGAAACCGCGTGCCGTGGCGCAGGTCGCGAAGCAGGCATACATGTCCCTTTTCCAGCCGAGCCTGCCCGCACGATGTTAGGTGTGCGCCATCGAACGCGAGGGCAACGGAAGGTGGCGAGCGCGCGGCCTTCCGGCGACATCAGTGGTGCGTCTGGGGCCAGAGACACAAAAGGGAACGCGTTCATCCGGACGCAACGCTCTATATAGGTATTCGTCCCTCTTTTCTGGATCAATACGGACGTCCACCGCACTCCCTCGGTGGAATGTGATCCTCCCTGGAAAAGAGCTCATGATGGGCAAAGTCAAGCTGCCCCGATCCGCCGGATCCCGGCGTACGAGGCTGGCGGCGGCGGGCGCGGGCGTACTGATCGTCAGCGGCCTCGTGTTCAGCCCGGTGGCGTTCGGCGCGGCCCCGCCGCCGAAGTACCCCGCCGCCGATATCCACAAGCCCTCCCCCATACCCGACCGGGTCATCCTCACCCCGACCACCACGCCGTCGGCCAGCCAGAAGGTCACCTGGCGGGCCGTGACCGACGCCGAGTCCGCGCAGGCCGAGATCCTCGAGGCCCCGCGCGCGCTCGGCGGGGTCGCACCGGCCGCGGGCGCGGTCACCAACGTCAAGGCGGCAAGCACCACCCCGGTCAACACCACGCTGGGGTACGCCTCCGTCTACCACACCGTGGAGTTCACCGGCCTGAAGCCGAACACCCGCTACAGCTACCGGGTCGGCGACGGCACCAACTGGGCCGAGTGGAGCGACTTCACCACCGCGGCGGCCGACCTCCAGCCGTTCTCGTTCATCTACTACGGCGACGCGCAGAACTACATCGACTCCGCGGTGCCGCGCGTCTTCCGCCAGGCTTTCGGCGACCGCCCGCAGGCCAAGGTGATCGTCAACGCCGGTGACCTCATCAACTCCGCGAACAACGAGGAGGAGTGGGGCCAGTGGTACAAGGCCGCCGGCTTCATCGACAGCCAGGTCAACAACATCTCCATCCCCGGCAACCACGAGTACAGCGGCGGCCTGTCCACCTTCTGGCGTCCGCAGTTCCCCTATCCGGACAACGGACCGGGTAACCCGGAGCTGAAGCAGACCGCCTACACCGTCGACTACCAGGGCGTGCGCTTCATCGGCCTGGACTCCAACGTGCAGAGCAACGCCGCCCTGATGGCCGCGCAGGCCACCTGGCTGGAGGGTCTACTCAAGGACAACCCGAACAAGTGGACCGTGGTGACCTTCCACCACCCCGTCTACTCCACCACCGGCACCCGCAACAACCCCGCCGTACGCGACCAGTGGGGCCCGCTGTTCGAGAAGTACGGGGTGGACCTGGTCCTGCAGGGCCACGACCACTCCTACGGCCGTGGCAACCTGGCGACCGCCCGCAAGTCGGTCACGGTCAACAACGGCGTCGCCTACGTCGTGTCCGTCTCCGGCGGCAAGATGTACGCCCTCAACAACGGCGAGAACTGGACCGGCAACGGCGCCGAGGTCGTCAGCAAGAGCCAGAACACCCAGCTCTACCAGCTGATCGACGTCGAGGCCGACAAGATCACGTTCGAGGCCCGCTACGCCAACGGCGAGCACCACGACGGCTTCGTCGTCCGGAAGAACAACAAGGGCGAGCGCACCGTCAACGAGGTCCGCACCGCGGAGAACACCGTCGGCGAGCAGGTCACCGTCGACAAGACCACCGTCGACCACCGCGGCGAGCTCACGATCTCCGCGTACGGCTACGACCCGGCCGAACGCGTCTCCGTCTCCCTGCGGAAGGCCGACGCGAACGCGAACGCGCGTGGCAGAGAACACGACCGCAAAGACACCGTCTCGGTCGGCGTGCGGAACGCCGATGAGCTGGGCCGCCTGACCTACACTTTCAGGCTGCCGAGCAACGCGAAGAAGGGCGAGACCTACGTGGTCTACCTGGACAGCGCCAACCAGAAGATCACCAGCCCGGCCATCACGGTCGCCAAGAAATAACTCCGCCGGGTACGGGGCCGCCATCACCGCGGCCCCGTACCCCGGACACGCCAGAGCCGTTCCGGAGCCTCGTCGGACAGGAAATCCATGAAGACCCATGCCCGTGCGCTGGCGGGCGCGCTGCTCGTCTGCGCCCTGGCCGGCTGGGCCACCCCGGCCGCCGCCCACCCCTTCGGGCCGCCGTCCACCGCGCGGATCGAGGCCGACGGCTCACGCGTGACCATCTCGTGGCTCCCCGCCGAGGACGACTGGGTCGCGCTCGGCCAGTCGCTCGGCGCGTTCGAGGACCCGTCCACCGGCACCGTCTCGACGGAGCTGACCGGTGAGCAGAAGCTGGAGCGCTCAACGGCCCTCCGCGACTACCTGCTGGAGAAGATCACTGTCGCCCAGGCCGGTCAGCCGTGCGAGAGCCTGCTGGCGGAACTCCGGGCGCTGCTCGTCAACGGCGCCCGGTTCGTCTTCGACTGCCGGAACCCGGTGACCGAGGTGGACGTGACCGTCGCCGCCCTGACCGACCTCAACACGGCGTACCGGACGATGCTCGTCGCGGACACGCCCGCCACCCCCAAGCAGGCACTCTTCACCGAGGCCGTCAGCACCCAGCGTCTGAGCTTCTCCGGCTCGGGCGGGAACGCCATGTCCGGGCAGACGACGAGCGTCGCCGTCGGCTCCGCCGTACTACTGGCCGGGGCGGGCGCGTTCGTCATGCTGCGGACCCGGCGCAGGGCGGGCACGACGAGCACGATGGATACGACGGACACGGCGGGCACGACGGACACGACAGACACGACAGACACGACAGACACGACAGACACGACAGACACGACAGGCACGCGATCATGACGGAGCTCAGCGGCTTCGAGAGCCGCTTCATCTCGCTCTTCGACAACAGGGGCGTCTTCTGGGTGGTCCTGGCCGTCGCCCTCGTCACCGGGGCGATGCACGCGGTCGCCCCCGGCCACGGCAAGAGCGTCACCGCGGCCTACCTGGTCGGCACCCGGGGCAACTACCGCGACGCGCTGCGCCTGGGAGTCATCGTCGCGCTGATGCACACCTTCTCGGTGCTGGTGCTGGCGTTCGCCTGGGTGGGGCTGAGCAGCGCCGCGAGCTTCGGCACCGAGAGCGTCACCGCCTGGATGCAGGTGCTGGCCGGCCTGGTCACGATCGGCGTCGGCATCCATCTGATCTACCGCCACCTCCGAGGACGTCGGCGCCAGACACAGACCCAGCACGGGCATGAGCACGGACATGGACATGGGCACGGACATGGACATGGGCACGGACATGGACATGGACATGGCCACGGACATGGACACGGGCACGGACACGGGCACGGACACGGGCACGGACACGGGCACGGGCACGGACATGGACATGGACATGGCCACGGGCACGGGCATCAGGTCGAGGACGGGCCGGATCCCTGGTCACGCCGGGGCCTCGTCGCGCTCGCCCTCTCCGGCGGCCTGCTGCCCTCCCCTTCGGCGTTCATCGTCCTGATGAGCGGGCTGCTCACCGGCCGTGCCTTCGACGCCGTCGCGCTCGTCGCCGCCTTCGGCGTGGGGATGGCCCTCACCCTGACCGGCGTGGGCGTCGTGACGATCCGCGGCTACACCCTGCTGGCCCACGGAACCCACAGGTGGTCACTGGCCTCCACCGCGATGACCTGGGCCCCGGCCGCCGCCGGCCTCGCGGTCTCCTCCGCCGGAGGCCTCTACCTCATCTCGGCACTGGGCACCATCACCGGTTGACACTCCGGCCGCGCATCGGGACGTCCGCCGATTCGGACGGCGACGAAGAAGATCGTTTCTTGGGTATGGAGATCAACACCGCCCGATGAGCTCGCGGCCAAACAACTGGACATGATGCGTTTGGCGTTGCTAGCTTTCGCGTATGTCCAGCCCCGAGGCGTCCAGACGCTAGCCACCGGTCGTCCGGTGGCCACTCACGTCGTCGCGTTGAAGCTTCGCGGCCAATGAGGCCGCGATCACTGCTGTCTGCGACCACCGCCACCGGATCACCGTAGAGCGGGCTGTGCTCGACCTGGGCCGAACGTCACCTCCGTGACGTCGGCAGGGTCTCTCGCGGAATGGCCGCGCCCCCGATCGGACCGTCGTTCTCTCCGACGTCGATGCGGGTGCCGCTGCGGCCCACCGCTTCCTTACCGACCCACAATGTGGTTGCGGAGTTTTGTCATGCCATTCGTTATCTACCTGCTCGGACTGGCGGTCTTCGCCCAGGGAACGTCCGAGTTCATGTTGTCCGGCCTCGTCTCGGGCATCGCACGGGACATGCACGTGTCCATCCCCACTGCGGGAGCTCTGACCTCGGCGTTCGCGGTGGGGATGGTCATCGGCGCGCCACTGATGGCGATTCTGAGCCTGCGCTGGTCACGACGTCGCTCACTCCTGACCTTCCTGATCACTTTCCTGCTCGTCCATGTCCTGGGCGCGCTCACCACCGGCTACGGAGTACTGCTGGCCACCCGGATCGTCGGGGCGCTGGCCAACGCCGGCTTCTTGGCGGTGGCCCTGGCGACCGCCACCGATATGGTCGCGCCGAACGCCAAGGGCCGCGCCGCCTCAATCCTGCTCGGTGGCATCACCATCGCCTGTGTCGTGGGCGTCCCCGCCGGCGCGTTGCTCGGTCAGCTGTGGGGATGGCGCTCAGCGTTCTGGGCGGTGGCCATCGTGTCGGTGCCGGCCATCATCGCGATCCTGCGGTCGGTACCGGCCGGCAACCCCGGATCCACCCACCCGAGCGCGCGCGGGGAACTGCGCTCACTGCGCGACCGGCGGCTTGTGGCGACCCTGCTACTGGGGGCCCTCGTGAACGGCGCGACGTTCTGCACGTTCACCTACCTCGCACCGCTGGTCACCGGCGTCACCGGAATCGAATCCACCTGGGTGCCCGCCATACTGGCGCTCTTCGGGCTGGGTTCATTCCTCGGTGTCACCATCGGCGGCCGAATGGCCGACGTGCGACCCATTCCACTCCTGGTGACCGGCGGGGTGGCCCTGCTCATCGGCTGGACGGTATTCGCGGTGACCGCCGGGAACCCGGTGGCGGCGATAGTGCTCGTCTTCGTCCAGGGGACCCTCTCGTTCGCCGTCGGGTCGACGTTGATCTCGCAGGTGCTCTACGCGGCGGCCGAGGCGCCGACCCTGGCCGGGGGGTTCGCCACGGCCGCGTTCAACGTGGGCGCCGCAATCGGTCCTTGGCTCGGCGGGATCTCCATCAGTGCGGGACTCGGTTACCGCTCGCCACTGTGGGTCAGTGCGCTGCTGGTGGCCCTGGCACTCGCCACCGCCGGCGTAGCCCAGGGGATTCGACGCAGTACGGCGAACCCCCGGGAGGAGCTTGTAACGCCATAGGCCGCCCCATCCTATGATCGTGCACTGAGCCTGTGCCCGGCCATATCTGGAAGTCGATGATGTCATTGGCGGAAAGGGCGCCCAGTCGTCGGTCCAGCCGGACCAGCCGGTCCCTTCGGAAGATTGGAGCTCGATGGCCCGGGTCCCCCGAGTAGTGCGGTCCAAAGTCAATGACGACCGGGTGCCGGTGATCACGGTTAAAGGCGTGTGCGTTGCATTAGGCGCTTTCACGGTACTCGACCATTTCGACCTCAGCGTGGATCAGGGGGAAGTCGTCGCGCTGACGGGTGTGAACGGTGTCGGGAAATCGACCCTGCTGCGCTGCCTCGCCGGTATCCAGCGGGTGGCGGCGGGAGAGATTCAAGTCTTCGGCGCTCCACTGAGGGATGACGCGGCGTTCTGGCGCGATGTCGGTCTGGTCACGGACGAACAGGCGTGGTACCCGTGGCTTACAGTCCGTGAGCATCTGGAACTGGTCAGAAAGATCCACGCGCCGATTGACGGCTCATGCCTGGAACCGGAGGTGCTGCTCGAGATGTTCGGTCTGTCCGACCGAGCCGACGTCGCACCGATGATGCTCTCGACCGGCCAGCGGCAACGGCTGTCGCTGGCCGCGATGTTCGCGAGGCCGAGCCGTCTACTCCTGCTCGACGAGCCGGAGCAGGGACTGGACCAGGCTTTCCGCCATAGCCTCGGCGGCCTGCTCGCGAAGTACGCCGGTGACGGCGGCACCCTCGTGATGGCGACACACGACGTGCGGCTCGCCGAGTCCGCAGGGGCGCGTATGGTCACACTCCACGGAGGGGACGGCGCTTGACGACGGTTGCTCAACTGACCCGGCGTCGCCGACCGGTCCGGGAGTCGGGTTGGCAGCGAACGTATTACTGGCTGATCGCCGTGGGGTTCGCCGCCGCGATCGGCGTCCCGCAGCTCGTCCGGTTCACCTCCTGGCTCTTCAGCGGGGCCGGACTGGCCGACCCCGCAAGAGGGCTGGCCCTCCTTCTGGCCCTTCTGGCCGGCCTTCTCATGCTCCTGGCATGGGTGGGGCCGGTGGTGGCGTCGCCCGCTGATATGCGGTGGCTGATTCTTTCCCCGCTGAATCGCCGCCGGGTACTCGCCCGTAACGCGCTGGTGCTCCTCGCGTCCTTGACGGTCGCGGGACTGGCCTTGAGCTCCCTGGGCACGGCCGTGTTCGGCAGGCCGCAGGATGTGATCGCCTGTGTGTCCCTGGGCGTCTCCGTCGCGATCGCCGCGGGTTCGGCGGCTGTGCTGCTTCAGGCGGCCGAAGCGAGGTACGACTGGCTTCGGCTCACCGTGATTCTCCTGGCCGTGGTGGTGGGGCTGCTCATCCTGCTGCGTCCGGCCCTTCCCGGTCTGCCCATCGCTTTGATCGCGTATTCGGCTCCGGTGGTCGCGGCGTTCCTGGCATGGCACGCGTGGCAGGCATTGTCGAGCTTCCCTTCGCGCGCGCTTTTGAACACTTCGATTCGGATGGGCACGCTGGTCGCCGCTTCCTTCAACCTCGAACCCGCTGTGTTGACGTCGATCGCCGAGCAACGGTTCTGGCGGTCCAAACGGCTGCGCTCACGCGCCTGGCCGGTTACCGGTCGACTGGCGATGGTGCGGTCGGATGCGCGCATGCTGAGTCGCCGTCCGGGCCGACTCGCCGTACTGGCGGCCCTGATCTCACTGCCGGTCCTCGTCCGCTTCGCCGGGGGAACGACCGGCCTGGCCATGATCGTACTCTTCTGCGGAGGCCTGGCCGCGGCGACAACGGCGGCCGCCGGGGCACGCTGGGATGTTCAGCACCCCGAACTGGCCCGTCTGTTCACCATGAAGTGGTCCGCCGCGAGGGCTGTGATGCCTGCCGTCTTCGCCTTCCTCTGGGTCAGCCTGGCTTTTGTCCTGTTGTCCATCGCGGGGTTCATGCCCATTTGGAGCTGCTTGTACGGTCTGGCGATGGCTCCCGGCCTTGCCGCGGGAGCCCTGCGTATGGCGCAGCGTGGTGCGATCAACCATGCGATGCCCGTCATCGACCTCGGCTCCGGAGGGATTCCCACCGGTCCCGTGCTGTGGGCGATCACGGGAATAGATCTGGCCGCTCTCGGCAGTACGCCGCTGCTGCTGGCTGTGACACCGACCTCGCTCGCGATTCAGGCTCTGCTGAGTATCGTTTTGCTCGGCGTCTATCTGCGCCACCAACGGAGGAGCTAAGTGCTCCGTTCCTCAGCGGAGATCGCGAACGCGCTGCGGGGAAACCAAGATTGTCGGGCCCGGTCGCGTCCGCGCAGGTGATGTACGAGTGTTTGAGATCGGTACCTGCGTCGCGCCTGGCTGATCGCCGCTGAAAAGCGCGGCGTAGTACGTGGAGAAAAGCGCAGCGAGGGCGGTGGAGTGGTGTGGGGCCGCTCACCGGTAACGCATCGTGCGGGGTGGTGGCGGGCGCTGGTCGGGTGTGGGTGACAGGGGGCGGGCCGGTGGAGCTCCGGGAGGGGGCGCCGATTCCGGCGGCGGTCAGATAGGCGTCGTCATTGTGGGGGCCGTTCGGGCTCTGCCGCAGTAAATCCGGGGTTTACTGCGGCGTAGCAGGTTTCCGGCATACCTTGGCCAGCCCCCACAACCAGCCCATTCCTGGGAGAATTACTTGATACCGGTCGGGGAATAACGCCCCCACCAGGAAAGCGACGAGGCCGGCCGGGGGCGGCGGGATGGGGGCAGGGCATGGATTCGGTTGAAGGACCGCCCGCCGGGTTGCAGGAGGATGTGGCCGCGCGGGTAGCCGACAGGAGCGAGCAGCGCCGACGGAAGATCGCCGTGCTCGCCGAGCCGGGCGGGATCGCCCGAGCCGATGAGCCGGTGCGGGTGGCCGCCCGCATCGATCGACTCAGCCGCCACTACCGGGACATCCGCCCGATCGACCCCACAGCGATAACCGCAGCGCAACCGGCGGCCGTGACAGCGGCGGCGGCGGTGCTGGAACGGATCATCCAAACCAACGACCTGCTGCCTGTCGGCTACCTGGAAGGCGGGGCGACGGCGGCGCGGGCGGTCGGGCGCGTGGTCGTCCGGGACGCGCGCGGGCGGCTGGCCGGCTATGGCACCGGATCGCTGGTCTCCCCGGACCTGCTGCTCACCAACCAGCACGTGCTCGCTGATGCCCGCACGGCCGGCCGCAGTGGCGTCGAGTTCGACTACCAGGACGGCCTCGACGGACGGCCACTCCCGCTGCAGGGCTTCTCCCTGGATCCGGGCCGGTTCTTCTTCGCCGACCAAGAGCTGGACTTCGCGCTGGTGGCGGTGAAGGCCGGCACAGGCGAGCTGGCCCGGTTCGGGTTCAACCGGCTGGTGGCGTCCGAGGGCAAAGCCATCGTCGGCGACTTCGTCACGATCATCCAGCATCCGGGCGGGGAGAAGAAACAGGTCGCCCTGCGGGAAAACCGGATCGTCGACATCCTGGAGTTGTTCCTGCACTACCAGACCGACACCGAGCCTGGGTCCTCCGGCTCCCCAGTCTTCAACGACCAGTGGGAGATCGTGGCCTTGCACCACGCCGGCATCCCCGCCCCCGACCACGACGCGTTCGGCGGCGTCATCAACGAAGGGGTGCGGGTCAGCCGGCTGCTGGCCTTCCTACGCGGCCAGCCGTTCCCGCCGGCCCAGCAGGCCCTGGTCGACCGGTTGTTCACCGAACGCATCAGCCTCCCGCCCGCCCCACCGACTGTGACCGCTCTGACCGACCGGTCACTCACCCGAGCAATCGAGCCGGCCGAGCCGGTGGGGCGGCCGGCCGCCGGGCAGGTGCCGCTGACACTGACGCTGACGGTCCCCTTCGACATCCGACTCCGCGGCGAGCCGGCAGCCGCGGACGGGCCGGCCGCAGCTGCGCCGGAGGCGATCCGGATCGATCCGGACTATGCCGGCCGCCGCGGCTACGACCCGGACTTCCTGCCCGGCGGGCCTCGGGTGCCGCTGCCCGCCCTGCCCCCCGATCTCGTCGCGCTGGCGGCGCTCAACCGGCACGCTGGCGACGGGCAGGCGGACGGGCAGGCGCACGTGCTGAACTATCACCACTTCAGCGTGGTGATGAACCGGCAGCGGCGGCTGGCCTTCTTCACCGCGGTCAACATCGACGGCGCAACCAGCCTGCGTATCCGCCGTGACCCCGACCGCTGGATCTTCGACCCCCGCCTGCCCGACAGCGAACAGGCCGGGGAGGAGGTCTACCGCGACAACCCTCTGGACCGCGGCCACCTGGTCCGCCGCCTGGACCCGGCGTGGGGGGCCAGCAACGTGGTGGCCAAGTCCGGCAACGACGACACCTTCCACTTCACCAACTGCACCCCGCAGCACAAGGACTTCAACCAGAACCAGACCACCTGGGCCGGGTTGGAGGACTACATCCTGGACAACGCCGACACCCGTGACCTGAAAGCCACCGTCTTCACCGGCCCGGTCCTGGCCGCCGACGACGACCCCTACCGCGGCGTCCAGCTGCCCCGCCAATACTGGAAAGTCGTGGCGATGATCAAACAGAACGGTGAGCTGTCGGCCACCGGCTACCTGCTCAGCCAAGACCACCTCATCGACGGCCTGGAAACCGCCCCCGCGGAGTTCTCCTACGGCGCCTACAAGACCTACCAAGTCCCGATCCAGCGCATCGAAGACCTCACCCGGCTGTCCTTCGACACCCTCGCCGACGCCGACCCCCTGGCCCGTATGGAAGCGGCGGCCACCACAGCCCGGGAGATCACCCACCCCCGCCAACTCACCCTCTGACAACCGTCGAATCGCCGGGACCCGCCCCCAGCCCTCGGAACCCTGCCAGGCCGGATATCGCCGACCAGCGTCGACGCGGAGCACCTGGGCGAGATCGCTGATGTGACAGGAAACGGGCGTTTCCCTGTCAGGTCCAATGCTCTTGACGGCGTCTCTGACCTGGTCGTACAGGTCTCGCTCGGTGGCGCCACTGCCATTCTCACTGTGTACCTGGTGACACGCTTCTCAAGGGCAGGCCGAGACCTATCGGGTCAAGTGCTGTCCTCATTGCCCATGTGGGCATTCCGGCAATACGTTGATCAAGAAGAACTCAAGCCGCAGCGAATCGTCGGCAGGAAGGGCTATCGCTCGGGCCCACGGGCTCGTCGTCCAGCAGGCGGGGAGGAGAAAGTACCGCCGGTTCGAATGGATCAGCAGGCGCAGGCCGGTGTATCGGTAGCGGAACATCGCGTTCGGGTCCGGCAGCGTGGTCTCTGTAATCCCGGGACCCTCCAAATACAGACGTCGTGTCGCATATACCACCGTGTTCGGTAGCATGCCTGGGTCCGCCCGGTACTGGTCGGCCGCCTCCCATCCCCGCTGCTCCGCGAACTCCGTGACCGACCACAAAAGCAGGAGCAGGAGGAGCACCGCGCAGACCGTGCGCTGGACGATCTGGTCCGTGGGGGAGGTCGTTCGTTGCGGGTTGACCCTGCGGTACAGAGAAGCGCTGTAGACCAGTACGAAGACGCCGAGGCCCAGGCAGATCGGCATGACGAAGGGCGGAAGTCCCACCCAGCCGGCCATCCCCATGACGCCTACCATGGCGCCCGCGACTCCGAGCACAGCCACTATCGCAACCATCCGCATCGTGGCAGTGTGATGCCCAGCGACGGACCGGGTCAGCCATACGTGCACTGGGGGAGCGATCAGGGCCACGACCAGGACCAGCACCAGCGGTTCAATGGTCAGTGTGACGCTGCGCAGCACGTACTCCTGAAAGGGCAGGCCCAGCATGCTCGAATCCACACCGAGGCGCCCGTACATGGCGTTGGTGCGTACCGCTCCGAAATACATCATGATCGCCGTGACCAAGGTGGTCGGTGTCACGATGTGGGCGAGGACGGGCCACACGCGGGTGAAGTCCTGACCGGCCTCGCCGTCGTTACGTGCGGATGTGTTCATGGGCGGAGGCATTCCACGCCTAGCTTGGCGCCGGGCCATCGTCATCAACGTCCGGCGATACGGACTTCCTTTCATTGGGTGACTTGCTAGCGCCGCCGGTGGGGGTGGTGGTGTCGCCTGTCGGCCTGGTAGTGGAGTCCTCGGGTGGGGACGTCACTGGTGTTTTCGGCTTGCCCGACGGGGACTCGGTCATGGTGGCTGAAGGCGTGGCCGTCGTGCACTCCGGGAGAGCGGCGGGATCGGACGCCACCGCGCACGCGTCCCTGACGTAGTCGCCCAGTTTGTGTCCGAGCTCCAGGAGGCGGGCAAGGGCCTCTTGGGCCCTGTTGTACTCGCCTACGGCAGCGGCGCTGATCAGCTCTGTGTGGTAGCGAAGTTCCGACAGTAGCGAGCGCATCTCAGGAGGAAGATCGGAGAGATTCTCTTCCGCCGCGTCGATGCTTTCGAGCGCCTCGCGATAGTGTCTCATGTTCGCCTTCGCCGCCGCCGCGCAGATCTGCGCGATAGCTTTTTCGCTGTCTGTGCTGTCGTCGGCGGACGCCACCTGATCCATCTTTGTGGCCGCCGACGCGAAATCGCGGTTTTCCAGCATTGTCTGGCAGTCCAGACCCACCTTGGCCGTGGCCTCGGGAAGGTCCCCGCTGCCTTTGTCCGGGACGATCTTGCCGGCTGGCGTGATGACCGGCTGTGCCTGCGCGGGCGAGCCGCCGCCGCCGCAACCGCCCGTCAGCACCACGGCGGCCGCGAACACCGCCACCACAGCTGACAAGGTCCTCTCCACCGTTCCCTCGATCCCTTACTGGTGTCGAAGTCAGGTCATACCGCGCCAGAGTGGGTCCTACTCTCGTAGAACTCACCAATCACCATGAGCTGGTGAATCCTTGTCTGACCTCCTGCTGATCGTTGACTACGCCGCCTAGGGCCAGTACGGGGTTGAGATCATGATGTTGCGGATTGGGATCTAGATCTTCGGATTCTGCCCCTCTTCGCGGTTCGTGCTGGTAGCAGGCTGGTGTGACGCGGTCTGAAGTGACGGATGACGAGTGGATGTTGATCGAGCCGTTCCTGCCGATAGGCGAGTTCGGTCCGTTAGGGAGCTGACTCGAGATCAGGCCCAACTCCGGTCCACCGGCTCCCGGTTGCACCCGCCAACGTGACGTTGCTCGATCAGCGGGGACGGTGTTACGGTCTCACCGAGCCCCGTATGGGCCTACGCATGGAGGTAGCGGCTACTCAGCCATTGCAGAGGTCGGCACGTTCCGTCTCTCGCAGCTTGTCAATCCCTGTCCTGGGATTGCTGCGCCCATCTTCATTGCGTAGGCATGCGGGGTATTTCTGTGTCGATTTCCGGTGGCGTGGCCCTTCTTCGCGATCAATCGACACGGAAAGGCAGTGCATGAGCAAGGAACAGGCCGAGACCTGGGCGGGCTTCGACGTCAATGAGTTCCAGCGTCAGGTCATCGCCGAGTTTCGGGCGAACAACGGGAAGATGAGCGGCATGTTCGAGGGCTGGACATTGACCGTGCTGACGACCGTCGGAGCCAAGAGCGGCCTGCGACGGGAGAGCATCCTGGGGTATCTCGAATTCGACGGAAAAGGGATCGTCGTCGCGTCCTCGAATGGCGCCGACAAGCACCCCGCGTGGTACCACAACATCCGCAAGAACCCGATCGTGACGGTCGAGACGGGTGGCGACACCTATCAGGCGATCGCCGCCATCCCGCCGACCCAGGAGCGTGACAAGCTCTTCGACCGCGTGATCACCGAGGCGCCGGGGTACGCCGACTACCAGGCCAAGACGACCCGGGAGATCCCGGTCGTCGTACTGCACCGGATCGGCCCCAAGCCCGGCGAGGAGCGGGTCAAGGGCATGGGCGACTGGATCGTCGAGGTGCACGACTGGCTGCGTAAGGAGCTCGAGACGCTCCGCGCCCAGGCGGACCAGGCGATCGAGGGCGGCGTGGACACGATCGAGCGGACGTCGCCGGACCTCGCCCAGCAGATGCGCACCCACTGCCTGAACTTCTGCGGGGCGCTGAAGAAGCATCACGGCGGCGAGGACATGGCCGTGTTCCCGATGCTGGCCAAGCAGTTCCCCGCACTCGCTCCGGCACTGACGCAGCTCGGCGAGGAGCACAAGGTGGTGGCGCGGCTGCAGGACGACATCCAGCAGCTCGTCGACAGCTTCGTACCCGGTGAAAGCGACTCCGTGCAGCTGCGCACCGACCTGGAGCGGCTGGCGAACCAGCTGGAGTCCCACTTCAGGTACGAGGAGGAGACGATCGTGACGGCGCTCAACGCCACGGCCCCGGCTCCCAAATTCGGCTGATCATCCACCAGCACCCCCGGGCCGCCCCCTTCCTCGGCGCGGGGGTGTCCGCTGCGCGCCGGGCCCCGGCAGGAGCATGCCGAGGCCCGGAAATCCCGGTTCCGGTCGCCCTCGATAGCAGGCGTTGAGTTGTCCTCAAGCGGGAGTCGCCCAACCGCGAAGAGGGGCAGAATCCGAAGATCTAGATCCAAACCAGGAACATGACCTAGGTCTCAAGCATTGCTCTCCGGTGCCTACCCGGGTGGAAGCAGTGAACGGACGGCCTCCTCCGTTCGGGCGACGACGGCCGGTCCGTCGTCGGCGGTGATGATGGGCCGCTGGATGAGGATCGGATGGGCGGCCAGCGCCTGGATCCAGCGGTCACGACTCTCGGGGGTACGGGGCCAGTCGGCCAGGCCGAGCTCGGTGGCCGCGCTCTCACCCGTCCGGGTGATGTCCCAGGGTTCGAGGCCGAGCCTGGTCAGCACCTCGCGGAGTTCCCGCTCGTCGGGCGGGTCCTCCAGGTAGCGGCGGACCGTGTACTCGGCCTTCTCTGCGTCCAGGACGGACAGCGCGGAGCGGCACTTGGAACAGTCGGGATTGATCCAGATTTCCATACTGTCCTCCTTTGGGCTCGGGCGGCGGGTGAGGAAGAAGAACCCGCCCTGTGAACCGTAGTGGAACGGTTGTCCGGACCTGGTGCGTGGTGCACGAGCCCCCGGTCCTGGCACGTGTTCCACCTGGATCGACCGGCGTTCATCCGAGAAAGATCAGCTTGTTGTCAGGGCGCACCTGGGAGGTCGCGGGCGAGGACGGTGCTCAGCTCGGTGGGGGCGCGTCCCAGGAGCATGGCGAGCACCCGGGGGTTGCCCGGGAGGCCGTGGTCGTCGTAGTAGCGGAACATCGCCGCAAGGCCGTCGGCCGTGGAGTCCGGCAGCGAGGTCGCGCCGGCCCGCCACTCTTCGAGGGTCTGTTCGACCGCGACCACCGGAATGCCGAGCGCCTCGCCGAGCGTGGCACCCATCTCGCGGGTGTCCAGCAGCCGCGGCCCGCTGAGCTCATAAGTGGCGAAGTCGTGACCGCTCTCGGTCAGCACGACGGCCGCCGCCTCCGCGACATCGTGCACGTCCACCGGTGCGAACGGGGCCGAGACCGAGTACGGCACGGCGATCCGCCCGGTGTCCCGGGCCTGTTCCGCGTGCGGCAGCAGGTTCTGCGCGTACCACCCCGGCTGCAGGATCGTCCAGGTCAGGCCTGATTCGCGCAGGGTCAGCTCGGAGTTCGCCTTGCGCAGGTGGTGCGGCATCCGGGGCAGGTACGGCGCGAGGACCGAGTGCAGCACGAACCTCGGCACCCCGGCCCGCTCCGCGGCGTCGATCACCACGGCGGTGAGCGTGTCCTCGGCCGGATGCATGTTCGGCGGGATGTGGTAGACGGCGGCGACGCCGCCGAGCGCGTCGGTCAGCGACGAGAGGTCCGCGAGGTCGACCACCACTGCCCGCCCGGCGCCGGCGGCGAGCATCTGGGGTGCCTGCCGCGCGCGACGCACCAGTGCGATCACCTCGACACCTTGGCGCGACAGCGCGGCCGTGACGGCGCGGCCGGTGTATCCGGCCGCGCCGGTGAGGGCTATCACCGGAGTCACGCGCTGAGCACCTCGTTACCGAGCCGGCGGAAGCGAGCGCGGCGGTCCGCGAGCCTGGAGGCGGTCGGGACCTTGAGCAGTCCGGCGAGTTCGTCCTCGATGACCTGGCCGAGGCGCGACAGGAACTCCTGGGGGTCCCCGGAGTCCTCCCCCACGATCCGGTCGACGATGCCGTGGCGGAACATGTCCGTCGAACGGATCTCCTGTGCCGAGGCGAGTTCGGGCGCCCGGTCGACGGTGCGGTGCAGAATGGCGCTGGCACCCTCGGGAGGCAGCGGCGACAGCCAGGCGTGCTGAGCGGCGACGACGCGGTCGGCCGGCAGCAGAGCAAGTGCTCCGCCGCCTGTCCCCTGGCCCAGCAGGACGCAGAGCGTCGGTGACTCCAGGGTGATCAGAGCGTGCAGGCTCCGCGCGATCTCCCCTGCCAGGCCGCCCTCCTCCGCCTCCTTGGACAGTTCCGCTCCGGACGTATCGATGATCGTTACGAGCGGCAGGCCCAGTTCCCGGGCGAGCCGCATGCCGCGCTGCGCCATCCGTAGACCATCCGGACCCACCGGCCCGCCTTGTCGGCCAATGCTACGGTCGTGTCCGAGGACCACGCACGGTGCATCGCCGAAGCGGGCCAGGGCGAGCAGGATTCCGTCCCCTCGGGCGCCGCCCAGCCGGACCACATCCTGTCCGGCGCTCTCCAGCAGCGCGCGGACTCCGGGGCGGTCGGGCCGGCGCGATCGCGTCACGGAATCCCAGGCGGGAGTGTCCGCGATCTCCTCGTCGGCCGAGCGGTACGGCCGGTTCAGGTGCCCGGTCGGCGCGCAGAGCACGTTGAGCGCCCGATCGACCGTCTCGGCGAGGTCGGTGACCGGCAGGACCGCGTCGAGATGACCGTGCGCGAACAGGTTCTCCGCGGTCTGCACCCCCTCGGGAAACCTCTCGCCGTTGATCGCCTCGTGCACCCTCGGCCCCAGGAAGCCGACGAGCGCGCCCGGTTCGGCGACGGTGAGGTGTCCGAGCGAGCCCCAGGAGGCGAACACGCCTCCGGTGGTGGGATGCCTGAGGTAGACGAGGTAGGGCAACCGTGCGGCACGGTGCGCGGCGATGGCGTCGGTGATTTTGATCATCTGCACGAAGGCGACCGTGCCCTCCTGCATCCGGGTGCCTCCGGAAACGGGCGCGGCCAGCAGGGGCAGGCCCTCCCGGGTGGCGCGGTCGATGGCCCGGACGAGCCGCTCGGCCGTCGTAACGCCGATGGAACCGGCCAGGAAACGGAAGTCGCCGATGAGCGCGGCGACCCTGCGCCCGCGGATGGTGCCCTCGCCGACCGTCACCGCTTCGTCCAGCCCGGTGGACTCCCGGACGCGGGCGAGCGTCTCGCGATATTCGGCGTCGTTGTCGCGTCGATCACTGACCGGAATGTCCCAGGAGATCCAGCTTCCGGGGTCCAGGACCTGATCGATCAGCTCGTGCGAGGTCGGCCGCGGGGTCATGAGTCCCCTCCCCTGCCTCGCGGGTCGACTTCGTCGAGCCAGGCCCGTACCGACTCGTTGTGCTGCCCGAGCGTGGGCGGCGCCAGATGCTCGACCGGTGCCGCCCCGTCGAATCGGAGCGGTGATCCCGGGAGTGTCACCCGCCCGAGGGTGGCGTGCTCGACCTCGATCAGCAGATTCTGGGATCGGGTCTGCTCCCACTCGTAGACGCGGTCGAGGGTGCGGACCTCACCTGCCGGGATGCCGAGTTCGGCGAGCCTGGTAAGCAGGTCGTCGAGCTTCCAGGGGGCGAACGCGGCGTTGACCGCGTCGATCACGGCTTCGCGGTTCTCGACCCGCTGGGCGTTGCCGGCGAAGCCGTCCTCGCCCGCGGGCAGGCCGAACGCCGCGGCGAAGGTGTCCCACAGTCCCTCGGAGCCGACCGCCAGCTGCAGCATGCCGTCCGCGCAGCGGAACAGGCCGTAGGGGCAGATCGACGGGTGGTGGTTCCCGGTGGCGTGCGGTGTCTCACCGGCCACCGTGTACCTGGTGCCCTGGAAGGCGTGTACCCCGACGAGGGCGGCGAGCAGGCTGGTCCTGACCACGCTCCCGGTGCCGGTGCCGCTACGTTCGTGCAGCGCGGAGACCACTCCGTAGGCCCCGTACATCCCGGCGAGCAGGTCGCCGATCGGCACCCCCACCCGGGTCGGCTCGTCGGGCGAGGCGCCGGTGAGCGACATCAGGCCGGCCTCCCCCTGGGCGATCTGGTCGTAGCCGGCCCGGCCGCCTTCGGGACCGTCGTGGCCGAAGCCGGTTATCGACAGGATCACCAGCCTCGGGTTCAGCTCGCGCAGCGCGTCCATCGAGAATCCCAGGCGATCCAGCACGCCGGTGCGGAAATTCTCTATCAGCACGTCCGCCTGGCGGACCAGCCTGCTCAGCGTCTCCCTGCCGTCTTCGGACTTCAGGTCGAGGGTGATCGACTCCTTGTTCCGGTTACAACTCAGGAAATATGTTGATTCGCGAGCGTGCTCGGGGCCGACGAACGGCGGGCCCCAGCCCCGGGTGTCATCGCCGGCCCCCGGGCTCTCCACCTTGATCACACGGGCTCCGAGGTCGCCCAGCATCATCGCGGCATGCGGGCCGGCCAGCGCCCGCGACAGGTCCACGACAACGGTGCCCGCCAGCGGTCCAGTCACTTCAATACCTTTCGAGCAGAATCATGAGCTGTATCACCCGGCCGCACGGCGCCGAATCCGGTCGCCGTCTCCAGCGCACGGGCGAACCTCAGCGCGTCGAGATCGCGTCTGGGTCCGGCCACGATCTGCACGCCCACCGGCAACCCCCGCTCGGTGAAACCGGCCGGCAGGCTCACCACGGGCAACCCGGTGGCGGTGATGTAGTAGAGGTGCCGCATCCAGTCCAGGTAGGAGACCACCGGCGCGTCGCCCAGCGTCTCGGGGTGGCGGCTGTCCGCGCCGAACGGCGCGACCGGCACGCACGGCATGACGAGGATGTCATACTCCGCGAAGAAGTCCGCCATCCGCAGGTGCAGAGCGGTCCGCAGCACCTCGGCCCGGCCGAGATCCTCGCCGCTCACGGCCAGGCCCGCCCGGGTGTTGGCCGCGGTGAACTCGTCAAGCACCTCGGGGCGCTCGCGCAGCAACGTTCCGTAGCTGGTGGCGTAGTACCAGGATCGCCAGGTGAGAAACGCCTCCTCCGCACCGGTGAGGTCCGGTTCCGCCTCGACCACCTCGGCGCCGAGTCCGCAGAGCGTGCCGCCCAGCTGCTCCAGCACCGGACGGACGTCGGCGTCCACCGGCAGTCCGGCGATGCCGGGTGCCCAGGCGACCTTGAGCTTCGAGACGGCGGCGTTGAGCGGCGGGGTGAACCGGTCGCCCCGCTCCTCGATCGAGATCGCCGCCCGGGCGTCCGGTCCGGCCGTCACCGACAGCAGCAGCGCGAGGTCGTTGACGGTCCGCGCCATCGGCCCCGGCACCACATAGGGAAACCATCCCATCCGCGACGGGACCCACGGCACCCGACCCGGTGAGGGGCGCATCCCGACCACGTTGCAGAACGCCGCCGGAATCCGGAGCGATCCCGCCATGTCGGTACCGGTCGCCAGCGGCGCCATTCCGGCGGCGAGCGCCGCCGCCGAGCCTCCGCTGCTTCCCCCGGCGCTCCGAGTGGTGTCGTACGGGTTCACCGTCGTGCCGAACAGCGCGTTCCAGGTGTGGCCACCGGTGCCGAACTGCGGAGTGTTCGTCTTCCCGAGCATCACGGCTCCGGCGTCGGCCGCCCGCCGCACGATCAGCGCGTCCTGGTCAGGGACATGGTCGCGGTATGCCGCCGACCCGAAGGTGGTGCGCACCCCCGCGGTCTCGATCAGGTCCTTGTGCAGGATCGGCAGGCCGTGCAGCGGGCCGAGGTACTCGCCGCGGGCCATCCGGTCGTCGGCTCGCCTCGCCTCGGCCCGCGCGCGGTCCTCGCTGACCGAGCACACGGCGTTGATCACCGGGTTCCGTTCCGCTATCCGCGCCAGATGCGCGTCGAGCACCTCGGTCGCGGAGACCTCGCCGTACCGCAGCAGCGCCTGCAGATCGACCGCCGAGAGGTCGGTGAGTTCCGTTTCCGGGCGTCGCGGTGCCCGCACCTCGTTCACTTCCGAAGCCCGGCCTCGGCGACATACGAGTGGAGCAGGGACGGGCTCAGCGGCACCTTCCTGATCGGCGCGATCTCCAGCGGTCGCAGCGCGTCCTCGATCGCCGAGGCGATCACCTGCGCCACCGGGATGGTGCCGGCCTCGCCGACGCCCTTGATGCCGAGCGGGTTCAGCGGCGACGGCGTCTCCTGGTGGATCATCTCCATGTGCGGGATCTCGGTCGCGTAGGGGATCAGGAAGTCCATGAAACTCGCGTTGCGCAGGGCACCGTCCTCGTCGTACTCCAGCTTCTCGTAGAACGCGCCGCCCATCCCCTGGGCCACCCCACCGGCGATCTGGCCCTCGACGATCATCGGGTTGATCATGTTTCCGCAGTCGTGCACGCAGACGTAGCGGTGGATCTTGATCCCGTAGGTCGCCGGGTCGACCTCGACGATCGCACCGTGCACGCCGTAGGCCCAGGTGGCGTGCGGCGGCGAGTAGTAGTCGGTCGCCTCGATACCCGGGTGGGCCCCCTCGGCGAGCGGCGGGCCGTCACTGCGGGCCGCCGGCGCGAACTGGGTCGCGCGCTCGGCGGCCTTGTTGAAGGCGTAGCGCAGCGGGTTGCTGGCCGTCGCTATCTCGGCCAGCGTCACCCCGTCGACCCCGGCCCCCTTGACGAAGGCCCGGCCGTCGGAGAGCTCGATGTCGTCCGGGTTCGCCTCCAGCATGTTGGCCGCGGCCTCGATCAGCTGCTTCCTGGCCAGTACGGCGGCCTTGTGCACCGCGCTGCCGCTGACGACCGCGGCGCGGCTGGCGAAGGTGCCGACGCCCCAGTCGTACACCCCGGTGTCGCCCTCGACGACAATGACGTCCTCCACGGCCACGCCGAGCTGATCGGAGACGATCTGCGCGAACACAGTGGCGTGGCCCTGTCCCTGGGTGGTCAGGCCGGTGTTGACGAACACCTTTCCGGTGATCGGATGGACGCGGACGTGGCCGCCCTCGTACGGGCCGAGGCCGGTGCCCTCGACGTAGAAGGACAGGCCAAGGCCCAGGTAGCGTCCCTGTTCCAGGGCCGCCTGCTGGTCCGCCTTGAACGCGTCGACGTCGATCGCGTCCATCAGCGCCCGCAGCGCCTGCTCGTACTCTCCTGAGTCGTGCGTCACGGGCAGGCCGTCGGCGAAGATGAGGTTCGGCCGGGTGTAGGGGAACTCCTCTGGCTGGATGAAGTTGCGCCGGCGGATCTCGAACCGATCCAGCCCCAGTTCGTCGGCGAGCTGATCCATCGCCCGCTCGATCGCGAAGTTGGCCTGGGGCCGCCCGCAGCCGCGGTAGGGCGTCACCGGCACGGTGGGCGTGTAGACGCAGGAGAACTCGACCAGGATGTTGGGGATCCGGTAGGGACCGGCGATCTGACAGGAGGCCACCTGGGCGACCGCGATGCCGTAGGGGATGAACGCCCCGGTGTCGTGCAGGAACCGGTCACGCAGCCCCAGCACGATTCCGTCCCTGGTGGCCGCGAGCTCGATGTCGTGGATCTGCAGCCGCTCGTGGGTCATGTGCACGAAGTTCTCGGAGCGGTCCTCGATCCACTTCACCGGACGGCCGAACTCACGGGCCGCCAGGGGCACCAGGACCTCGTTCGCGTACGGGAAGTGAATCTTCGGGCCGAAGCCGCCCCCCACGTCGGGAGCGATGACCCGCACCGCGTGCTCGTCCAGATCGAACAGGCTGGCCAGTGCCCCGCGCAGCCCGATCGGTGCCTGGGTCCCGTCCCAGACCGTCAGCTCGCCGGACACCTCGTCCCAGCGCGCCGCGGTCGCCAGGCACTCCATCGGTGCGGCGGTGCTCCGCTCGCAGTGCACGGTGATCGACGTGATGTGGTCGGCTTTGGCGAACGCCGATGCCACGTCGCCGCTCTCCTGCACCAGGTTCGCCGCGATGTTGTTCGGGACGTCGGCGTGCACGAGCGGCGCCCCGGGCTCGGCGGCGCGTCGCAGGTCGATCTCGACGGGCAGCGTCTCGTACTCGACATCGATCAGCAGCGCGGCGTCCTCGGCGACGTAGCGGTCGACGGCGACGACGAACGCGATGGCCTGGCCGACGTAGAACACCTCGTCGCGGGCGAGCGGATACTGGGTCCGGCCGTGCGTGATGCACGGGTGCGGGATCAGCAGCGGCATCTTCATGTCGAGGCTGCCGAGGTCTTCGTGGGTGTATACCTTCAGCACGCCGGGCAGCGCCGCGGCCCTGGAGACGTCCAGGCGGGTGATCTTCGCGTGCGCGACGTTGCCGCGTGCGAACGCTCCGTGCAGCGCGCCCTCCAGCGGGATGTCGTCGACGTAGCGGCCCTTACCCCGGATTAGCCTGTCGTCCTCGTTGCGCTGTACCCGAGCGCCGAACTGGCGGGTGGACACCGGCCGTCACCCCTTCTCGTTGGTGAGTTCGGCAGCACGCCGCACCGCCGACACGATGTTCATGTAGCCGGTGCACCGGCAGACGTTGCCCGCGATGTCCTCACGAATCGAGTCGTCCTCGGCGGTCCGCAGGTCGTCTCGCTCATCGAGGAGACCGGCGACCGCCATCATGAATCCCGGGGTGCAGAACCCGCACTGCAGCGCGTGGCACTCCTTGAACGCCTGCTGCACCGGGTGCAGGCTCCCGTCCGCGTTCGCCAGTCCCTCGACGGTGCGGATGGAGCATCCGTCCACCTGGACGGCCAGCGTCAGGCACGACCTCGCCGGGGTGCCGTCGATGTGGACCGTGCAGGCGCCGCACACCCCGTGCTCGCAGCCGACATGCGTACCGGTCAGCCGGAGCCGGTGCCTCAGGAAGTCGCTCAGCAGCAGCCTGGTCGGCACCTCCTCGCTGACCGCGCGTCCGTTGACCTCGACGTTGATCTGGACGAGGGCGTTCGGCTCGAATTCAGTGGTCTCGGTCATCACGCACCATCTGTTCTGGTCATCGCCGTTGTGAGGTTTCGTTCGACGAGGCCGGCGAGTACGTGCTGCCGGTACGCCTTGCTCGTCGCGCTGTCGTCGGAAACGGTCACCGCGTCGCGGGCCAGTGCCCCCGCCTCGGCGAACAGCTCCGGCGACGGCGACTTGCCGGTCAGGAGGCGCTCGCACTCGGTCAGCAGGGCCGGTGTGGTGGCGATTCCGCAGGCGCCGAGCCGTACCCGGTCGATCCGCCGGTCGGCGCCGAGCTTGAGCGTGACGGCGACCCCGGCCACCGAGTAGTCGCCGTGCCTGCGGGCGAACTCGGCGAACGCCCAGCCCTCACCGGGCTCCAGCGCCGGTATGGCCGCCTCGACGAGCAGCTCGTCGGGCTCCATGACGGTGGTGAAGATGAACTCGAAGAAATCCTCGGCCGCGATGGTCCGGCTGCCCGACGGCCCGCAGACGGTGATCGCGCCACGCATCGTGGTCAGCAGCGTCGGCAACTCCGCGGAGGGATCGGCGTGCGCCAGGCTGCCGCCGACCGTGCCCCGGTTGCGGATCACCGGATGTGCCACGTTCAGCAGGGTCTCGCGGATCAGCGGGTTCGCCGCAGCGACCTCGTCGTTCTGCTCGACCACTCGCTGCCGAGCCATCGCACCGATCCGCACGACGCCGTCCGCCACTCGAACATAGTTGAGTTCGTCAAGTTTCCGCAGGTCGATGACGACCTCTGGATTGGCCAGCCTGAAGTTCATCGTCGGGATGAGGCTCTGTCCACCGGCAAGGATCACCGAGTCCTCGAACCTGGCCCGGATGTCGATGGCATCCCGCAACGTCGACGGCAACGCGTATCGAAAAGCGGATGGTTTCAACTGTCACTCCTACAAGGGTCGAATCGATCGGCACCGCCGGCGACCCGGTACGGTGCCGTCGTCACAGGTCCGTCAGCTTGCCCTCGTACTCCGGGTAGCTCATCGGTGACTTCGCCACGATCGAATCCTTGTTCTCGCCGGTCATCATGTCCTGGAAGACGGTGTTCTTGAAAGTCGGGTTGCCGCCCTCGATCGCGGCGCGCACCGCCTCCGTGGCGAGCACCCCCGTCTCGGCCGCCGAGTAGTAGCGGGTCGCCGCCAGGTACGGCGTGCCCAGCCAGGTCAGCATCTCCGCATCCGCGTCGCTGGTGACGTGGGTGATGTTCTTGATGTCGTTCTGCTTCAGGTACGCGGAGACGCCGTTGCCCATCGCCGCGGCGTAGGACACGACCGTGGTCACGTCCGGGTGCGCCTGCAGCGCGCGCTCGACGACACCGACCGCCTTGCTACGGTCGAAGTACCCCTGTTCGCGGAGCACAATCTGGAATCCGCTCCCCTTGAGCGATTCGTCCAGGCCCTGGTCGATCCGTTCCGAGAATCCCTGCCCGACCACGCCCTGCACGACCACGACCTTGCCGGGCTTGGCGTTCTTCTTGAGCCAGTCGCCGATCAGCCGGCCGCCGCCGACGGAGTCGACGTGGGCGACGCCCTTGGCGTACTCGTCCAGCGGACCCGGTGCCGCCCACAGGGCGATGCCGGTCGGGATGCCCGCCGACTTGGCCTGTTTCACGGCCGACAGCACGGTGTCGACGGTGTTGGGCAGCACCACCAGCCCGGCGACGCCCTGCGAGATAAGGCTTTCGAGGTTCTTCAGTTCGGTCTGTACGTCGAAGTTGGCCTGTACGATCTTGAGGTTGTACGAGGTGCCGTCCAGCACCTTGGCGACGCCCTCCGCGACGTACCTGGTGTACTCGACGAGGCCGTTGAGCGATACCCCGATCGTCTTGCCGGAACCGATCCCCGCCGCGGAGCCGATCGCCGCGGAACCGGTCGGCGCGGAGCCGGTCGGCGCGGAGCCGGTCGGCGCGGAGCCGGTCGACGACCCGCAGGCACTGAGGATCGGGGTGAGCAGTCCCAGTCCGCCGAGTGCGGCGGCGCCGGTGAACAGTGTCCGTCGGCTGATGCCCGTCATCGCGGCACCGGATACGGGTTCTTGCTGGGTCATTACTTTCTCCGTTTCGTTCGGGCCGGCCGGGTCAGGCACGTCGCTGGACCTTGCGGCGTCTACGGAAGTCGGCCCCGGCGGTCACCGACACGGCCGCGATGAGGATCGCGCCGAAGACGAACTGGTCGTAGGAGTCGGGAACGCTCAGGAACGTCAGCGAGCTGGTGACGACACCGAGCACGAGCACACCGAGCAGACTTCCCAGGATCGAGCCGCGGCCGCCGGCCAGCGAGGCGCCACCCAGCACGATCGCCGCGATGACGACGAGTTCGAGCCCGACGCCCGCCCGAGGATCGCCGGCGCCGACCCGGCCGGTGATAACGACCGCGGCCAGGCCGGCGAGCGTGCCGTTGAGGACAAAAATCGCGATCTTCGTCCGGGTGGTCGCGATACCGGAGAGGAAGGCGGCTTCCTCGTTCGCGCCGAGCGCGAAGACGTTACGGCCGAACCGGGTGAAATGCAGCAGTACACCGCCGACGATCACGCAGAGCAGCCAGATCAGGGTCGGGGTACGCAGGCCGAGGAAGCTGCCCGTCTGCAGCCAGTCCAGGCCGGTCGGCAGCGGAATCGGAGTGCTCTTCGCCACGGTCAGCGCGATCGAGGCGAAGACCGCCAGGCCGCCGAGCGTCAGGATGAACGGTGGAACCCGCAGCAGCGACACGAGCAGGCCCCACAGCGCTCCGGAGGCCGCACCGACCAGGACCGCGACCAGCACGATCACGACGTCGGGCACCTCGCCCACCACCAGCTTCGCGGTGAGGACACTGCCCAGCGAGACCAGGCTGCCCACGGAGAGGTCCAGCTGGCCACCGACGAGCAGGAAGGTCTGGCCCACCGCGAGAATGCCCAGCACCGAACTGGCGACCAGCATCCGCTCCAGGTTCATGGTCGACAGGAAGGCGCCGTTGCGAGAGGAGGCGAGCGCCGACAGGGCGATGATGATCACCAAGAGCGGCAGATAGACCTGGAGGTGCTCGCGAACCGCCGGAGTGAGCCACTTTCGCCGGGCGGTCGTCGGGAGGACCACCTGAGTCTGCGTTGCCGACATATCAGCTTCCTAGTTCCATCTCGAAGATTCGGTGCTCGGTGGCGCTCTCGCCGTCAAGCTCACCGGCGATCCGGCCGTCCCGCATCACCACGACGCGGTCGGCGATGCAGCAGATCTCCTGGTATTCGGTCGAGAACACCACCACCGCGTCACCGGCAACGGCCCGCTCGCGAAGCAGCCGGTAGATCTCGGACTTGGACGGGATGTCGACTCCGGCTGTGGGTTCGTCCAGGACCAGGACGTCGCTACCGACCTGGAGCCAGCGGGCGAGGATGACCTTCTGCTGGTTGCCGCCGCTCAGTCCTCTGATCGGCGCGCGGACGTCGGAGAGTTTCACGGACAGCCGCCGGCAGACCTCGGCTGTCCGACGCGCCGCCGAGAGGGGGTTGAAGGCGGGAGCTCGCAGCATGCCGTTCTCGGCGAGCAGGGCGTTCTCGATAATGGAGCGATCCAGCATCAGGCCCTCACGCTTGCGGTCGGCCGGCAGGAAGCCGACGCCCGCCCGGGTCGCCGCCCGGCGTCCGCTCCGGTGCCCGTCCAGAATCCGCACCGTGCCGGACGTCGGCTGAATGGCGCCCGCCATCAGTTGCGCGACCTCGCGGCTGCCGCAGCCGACCGCCCCGGTCACCACCAGCACCTCGCCCCGGTGCGCCTTCAGGCTCACCGACCGGACGGCTCCGCCGAAGCAGGCGTCCTTGAGCTCTATCGCCACCGGGCCGGGGGTCGCGGCGCCCTCGTGGATGTCGGCACGTCGCATCGAGACCTCGTCGCCGAACATGTGGCTGATCAGTTCGCCGGTCGTCACCTCCGCGACCAGGCCGTCGTGGACCTTCGTCCCGTCGCGTAGCACCGTGTAGTCGTCGGCGAGCTCTATCACCTCGTCGAGGTGATGGCTGATGTAGATGACCGCGATGCCGCTGTCGCGCACCTGCCGTACGACCGAGAACAGCTGGTCGATCTCCGCGCGGTGCAGGGTCGCCGTCGGCTCGTCCATGATGATGCACTTGGCATCCGCGCACACCGCCCGTGCCAGTTCGAGCAGCTGCATCTGGGCGACGCTGAGGGTCCAGGCGGGGGCATCGGGGTCGAGGTCGGCTCCGACTCGCGCCAGTCGCCGACCGGCCTCGCGGGCCACCCCGCGACCGGTGACCAGACCGAACCTGCCCCGAGGCGGCAGATCGAGCAGAACGTTGTCCGCGACGGTCCTGGTGAGCGCGATCTGGCGCTCCTGGTGCAGCACCCGCACCCCGGCGGCCCTGGCGGACCGCGGCGTGAGCCGCTGCCGGCGACCGTCCACCAGGAGTTGACCCGCGTCCGGCTGCAGTGCGCCGGAGGCGATTTTGATGAGTGTCGACTTGCCCGCGCCGTTCTCACCCAGCAGAGCGTGAACGCGGCCGGCGAAAGCGGTGAGCGAGACGTCCTTGAGTGCCCGCGCGCCAGGAAAGGATTTCTCCACATTGCGCAGTTCTAGCGTGGCGCGCATGCCATACCCCTTATTCGCTGGGCGGATACCGTGTTCGCTAGTCGATGATGAGAGTTTAGGGCGAGAAGTACCCGTGTCAATAGGTCTCACCACTGAAGTTCTTTTCCGGTGAGGTCGCCTGTGACCAGGGACGCGGCTCCTACGCTGCGACGATGCCCGCGACGCGACGCCGCGATCACCGGTCGGCGGCGACCGCCACGTCACGACGCGGCGGCATCGCCGCCGACCGGGTCCGGTGTGGCGATGTGGGAGCGAAACCGAGTGGTGGCGGATCAGGCCTGGTAGCGGAGGTTGCGCATCGGCTGCCAGCCGATGCCCAGCGAGAGCGCCTGGGCCAGTCGCTGGACCGCGTCGGTGACCACGACCTGGTTCTGGCCACCGTCGAGATGGGCTCGCGAGACGACCGCGCAGACCGCCGCGACCACCGCGCCCTCACTGTCGAACACGGGCGCGGACACCGAGCCGGTGAAGGTCTGCACGTCACCCATGGTGACGGCGTAGCCCTGTTTCCTGACGGTGGCGAGCACCTCGCGAAGCTCCTTCGGATCGGTGATCGATCCGGGAGTCAGCGCGATGAGATCGCCGGCCAGATATTCCTCGATGAATTCATCGGGCTCGTAGGCCAGTAGCACATGGCCTTTCGAGCCGGTATGCAGCGGGAAATGGTAACCATAGGTGGTTCTGGTGATGATTTCGCCGGACAGCGCCTCATGGGAGTAAAGGACCACCGCGATGCCCTCACTCCGTTCGACCAACTGGAAAACGGCGAACGGGGTGTCCTGGGTCGCGCGGTTCATCAACGGGATGGCCAGTTCGAGCAGTCGGTGCCCGACCAGGTAGGTGGAGCCCAGCAACCACGTGCGCCGGCCGATCCTGAAGACACCGGACGCGTCCCGCTCCAGGAACTGGTCCGCCTCCAGTTGCGACAGCGTGCGGTGCAGCGTCGCCCACGACATGCCCAGCGCCTCGGCGGCTTCGGAGGCGCGCATCGGCTGCTGGGACAGCAACTCCATGACCCGCAGCGCGCGGGAGACTCCCTGTAGCGTCGGTTTCGCCCGACCGGCGGAGTCGGTGGGCTGCCCAGAGGACTTCGCGGTGCGTCGCGCCACGTTCACCCACTCCCTTCCCGGCCCCGAGCTTCCCGGCCCCGAGCGGTAGATATGCGGACCCGGCCCGCGGCAGTGGCGATTCTAACGCACGACAACGATCTACGGACGGAGTCCGGCGGGGGAGGACCGGGCCCGGGCCGCCTCCCCCGTCTGGGCTCATCCGGTGACGGCCGGCCAGTCGTCCGGATCGGACCACCCCTCGGGCCAGACCAGGCCACCGGCGCTCTGTACCTTGCGGAAGTGCTCGCCGCGGTCGAACATGCCGAGCGTGTCACGACCGCGCCGCCGTTCGTCCCTGAGGCGCTCGGTGGCGTCGGCGTCGACCACCAGATCGTTTCCGGTTCCGGTCACCACCACCCCGTACTCGGATTCGGCGGCCTCGGGAGTGACGAGACCGCACAGCACGTCGTAGTGAACCAGCTCGGTCTCCCGATCCAGCGGGTCTCCCCAGCCACCGCCGCCTGTCGTCCACAGGCGCACCAGATCACCGGCGCGCACCGGCACGTCGTCGACCATCCCCGGCAGCGACCGCGGGCCGCCGCCGTCGCTCTCGATGGACACCCCGTACGGCTGGCCGGCGACTCCACCGTTCACCCCGTAGGGAGCGAGCTCGGAGCGGTCCGCGTTGGACAGCAGGAAACAGTCGCGCAGCGCCCGAACCCGCTTGTCGTAGCCGAACCCGCCCCTGCGCTTGCCCGCGCCGGCCGAGTCGGTCTGCAGCGCGAGGCTCTCGACCAGCACGGGATAGCGCTGCTCGGAGAATTCAGCGGGCAGGTTACGGGAGTTCGGCACGATGTGCACCACGTCGCTGCCGTCGGCCCAGGGGCGCCCAGGGCCGCCGCCGCCGAGCACCTCGCGGAACAGGCTCAGCTTGCCGTCGCTCTCGCGGCTGTGCATGCCCCAGATGCGGATGGTCTCGTGGTCCGCGGGCATCTTCCCGCCGGTCGCCTTGGCGAGGACTCCGGCGAAGATGCCCAGGGAGCGGATCAGGATGAAGAACCGGAGCCCGGTGGGACGCCCGAAATGCGGGGTGACCAGGGTGCCCTTCTCCGGGAACCTCACATCGAGAACGTCGAGGATCCCCTCGTTGATGTCGATCTCGGCCGCACGCTCGGGGGAGTCCGCCAGGCAGCGCAGCACCGGTCCCAGCCACTTGCGAACGAAACGCCCCTCGCAGTAGTCGATCGCCCAGTTGATCGGCCCCTCGGCCTCCGGGTCGGTACCGGTGAAGTCAAGTGTGATCTTCTCCGCGGTCTTGGTCATGGTGATGCGCATCGCGAACAGCTTGCGGGTGAAACCGTCGGACTCGATGTAGTCCTCGAAGGTGTACACCCCATCGGCGATCTTGGGCAGCAGTTCCCTGCGGATCGTCTCGGCGCAGTTGTCGATGATGGAGTCGAACGCGCTCTCCAGGGTCTCGACACCGTACCGCTCGGCGAGCTCGATGAGCCGGCGGGAGCCCAGCTGGCAGGCGCCGATCTCGGAGTCGATGTCGCCGCGCAGGTGCTCGGGGAGCCGCGAGTTGCGCTCGATGATCCTGAAAGCGGTCTCGTTCAGCACGCCCCGGTCGTAGAGCTTGGCCGGCGGAACCACCAGACCCTCGCCCCACTGGTCACGGACCTGCACCGGCAGGCTGCCCGGCACGCAGCCGCCGACGTCGTCGTGATGGCCGAAGACCTGGGCGAATCCCAGCAACCGGCCCTCGTGGAAGATCGGCACGGTGGTGCACAGGTCCGGGACGTGACCACACGAACCGGAGCTGTTGTACGGATCGTTCCAGAAGAACACGTCTCCGGGGTTGATGTCGTCGCCGAAGAACTCGAACACCGGCTCGACCAGCGAGCCGTACGACCGGCCGGTGAGCTTGCGCCCCTTGGCGTCGTACAGACCGACCCGGTAGTCGTGCTGGTCCCGGATCATCGGGGACCGGGCGGCTCGCTCGACGGCCGCCTCGATCTCGACCTCGGCCGAGCGGATCGTTCCGGTGATGACTTCGAGCTCGATGGGTCCGAGTGTGGTTTTCATGCCTGCCGCCTCACCATGATCAAGTTGCCGAAGGAGTCCGTCGAAGCCGCCCAGTTCGCGGGTACGACGACTGTGGCGCCGTACTCCTCGACCACGCAGGGGCCGCTGATCCGGCTGCCCGCGCCCAGCTCCGAGCGTTGGTAGATAGCGCAGTCCTGCCGGCCGACGCCTCGCCAGTAGACCTCGCGCCGCGCCGTCGGCTCGACGGGACCGGTCGAGGCGGGCACTCCCACCAGTTCCGGCCGGTGCAGCCGGCCGATCGCCTGCACCCGGAGGTTGACGATCTCGACCTCCTGCTTGCCCTCGTAGGAGAAGCCGTAGATCCGGTCGTGCTCGGCGTGGAACTCGGCCGTCACCGCGGCCAGTGAGTCCTCGTTCGAGACGCCGGCCGGGATCGACACGGATACCTCGTACCCCTCGCCGACGTACCGCAGGTCCGCGCCCCGGATCAGCTCCACCCGGGCGGCGTTGATGCCCTCTTCGGAGAGCTCGTCCCGGCCCTGTTGCTCCAGCTCCTGCCAGACCGGCGTCACCTCGGCGTCGACCCCGTCCGCCACCTGGCGGACGAACGTCCTGACGTAGTCGCGCTTGACGTCGGTCACCTGCAGGCCGAAGGCCGACAGGTTGCCGGGGTTCGGCGGGACCAGCACCGAGGTCATGCCGAGGAATTCGGCGACCTCCGTGGCGAGCAGCGGCCCCGCGCCACCAAAGGCGACCAGCGTGTAGTCACCGGGGTCGCGGCCCTTGAGCGTCGACACCTGCCGGATGCCGGCCACCTGACCGGCCACCGCGACCTCCAGGACGCCGGCCGCGATCTCCTCGGCGGACATGTCCCAGTTGGCGCCGAACTCGCGGAAGACGGAGTGCGCCGAGGCCCGGTCGAGCAGGAGATCGCCCCCCACCAGGGAGGCCGGGAAGTATCCCAGGACCGCTGCCGCGTCGGTCACCGTGGGCAGTTCACCACCGCGCCGGTAGCAGATCGGCCCGGGCACGGCACCCGCGCTCTTCGGACCGACCTTGAGCGCCCCGTTCGGACCGACCCACGCCAGCGAGCCACCGCCGGTTCCCACCGTGGCGATGTCGATCATCGGGATCTTCACCGGGTAGTTCTCGATCACGGTCTCACTGGTCAGCCGGATCGTCAGGTCCTCGATCAGCGCGACGTCGGTCGAGGTTCCACCGACGTCCAGCGTGATGATGTTCTTGATACCGGCGCTGCGCGCCGATTCGACGGCGCCGAGCACGCCGCCGGCGGGCCCGGACAGCAGCATGGTGACCGGCTTTTCCCCGGCGGCACGCGCACTGACCACGCCACCGTTGGACTGCATGATGAGGAAGGGCAGCTCGCCCGAGCGGGTACGAAGTTCCTGGTGTGCCCGGTCGAGGTAGGTGCGGCAGTACGGCTTGACCATCACGTCGAGCAGCGTGGTCATGGCGCGCTCGTACTCGCGGTACTCGGGCAGCACGGTGCTGGACAACGACACGAAGAGATCGGGGAACGCCTGCCTGAGCAGTTCCCCGATCCGCTGCTCGTGCATCGGGTTCGCGTAGGAGTGCAGCAGGCAGACCCCGAGCCGGGTCACCCCGGCGTCCACGAGTTCCCGCGCCGCGCTCAGCACCACCGCCTCGTCCAGCTCGCGATGGACCGAGCCGTCGTAGGTGAGCCGCTCGGGAACCTCGCGCACCAGGTGCAGCGGCACGATTCGCGGGGGCTTCACCCAGAAGAACGAGTTTCCGTAACCGTCGGGGACGGACTGGCGCGCGATCTCGATGATGTGCCTGAAGCCCTCGGTGACGAGCAGGCCGATGCCGCCGAACTCGTGCTCCAGGACGGCGTTCGTCGCCGTGGTGGTGCCGTGCACGACCATCTCGACGCTGTCGAAGCCGCGGTTCGCCTGGGTGAGGACCTTCTCGATACCGGTGAGCAATGCCCTGCTTGGATCCTCCCGGTCGCTTGGGGTCTTGACGACGTGAACGTCGCCGGTCTCCCCATCGATGCCGATCACGTCCGTGAACGTGCCCCCGGTGTCCACCGAGATCCGCAAAGTATTGGCCACGTGATCGCTCCTATTGACTCGTATCCGCTGAACGGACATACTATGCGCTGAAGGGACAGTAGCTTTACCAAAGGTCCACTGTCAACGGAACATCTGGCGGTCAAGCAGTAGGGATTTTCTTCACTGAACGGATCTCACATCCCTTCAGTGAGTGCGGGACTCGCTGCTGTCACCGTCCCCACGACCCTCGTCTGGAGTACCCGATGAAGCTCGAGCAGGAATTCACCATCCCCGTCGAGGTCGATCGCGCCTGGGAGGTTTTGCTGGACGTGGAGCGGATCGCTCCGTGTTTTCCCGGTATGTCGTTGACGTCGGTAGAGGGGAACGTCGTCAACGGCTCGGTGAAGGTGAAACTCGGCCCGGTCCTGCTGAACTACAACGGCGTGGCCGAGTTCAAGGAGCAGGACGCCGCGAACCACCGCGTCCTCATCGACGCCAAGGGCGCCGACATCAAGGGCGGCGGCAACGCCTCCGCGCAGGTGACGGCCACCCTGCACGCCGTCTCGACGTCGAGCACGAGGTGTTCCATCGTCACCGACCTCAACGTCACGGGCCGGCCCGCGCAGTTCGGCCGCGGCATGATGCTCGAGGTCGGCAACAAGGTCCTCGGCCAGTTCTCCGCCAATCTCGCCGCGAGCCTCGCCGCGGGCGACCAGCCGGCCCCGGCACAGCCCGCCACCCCGCACCCGAACTCGGCCGCGGCGCCCGTGGCGGCCGTGCGACCCGCACCGCAACCGGTCGAGGCGCTGGACCTGCTCGGCGCCGCCCGCGGCGCGGCCCTGAAGCGACTCGCCCCGGTCGCGATCGCCGGGGTCGTCGCGATCGCGCTGATCGCCTGGTGGGCCACGAAGTAGCCGCCTCGATCACACTTGGGAAGGGGCCGACCGATGCGTGAGGCAATGGCCGAACTCGGAGACTGGTACCGGCGCGGGACACCCTTCGCCCTGTGCACCGTGGTGGACACCTGGAGCAGCGCACCGCGTCCGCCCGGCGCGATCATGGCGGTGAACGCGGCCGGAGAGGCGGTCGGCTCCGTCTCCGGCGGCTGCGTGGAGGCCGCGGTGTACGAGGCCGGGCGCGAGGTGCTGTCCTCGGGCCTGCCCCGGCTTGAGCACTACGGCATAGCCGACGATGACGCCTTCTCCGTCGGGTTGACCTGCGGTGGCCTCATCGACGTCTTCGTGGAACGGGTGTCGCCGGAGACGTTCCCCGCCCTGACCGAGGTGTTCGCCTCCGTCGAGGCACGCGAGCCGGTCGCCGTCGCGACGGTCCTCGACGGCGACGGCCGCCTCGGCGCGCGGCTGGTGATCTGGCCGGACCGCATCGCCGGCTCGCTGGGAAACGACCCGCTCGACCACGCCGTCACCGATGACGCGCGCGGCATGCTGGCCGCCGGACGGACCGGTGTGCTGACCTTCGGCCCCGGCGGTGAGCGGCGGCTCGACGACGTGCGAGTGTTCATCTGCTCCTATGCCCCGCCGCCGCGCCTGCTGGTGTTCGGCGCGATCGACTTCGCCGCGGCGGTCGCCAGAATCGGCAAGTTCCTCGGCTATCACGTCACCGTCTGCGACGCCCGGCCGGTTTTCGCCACCGCGAAACGCTTCCCGGACGCGGACGACGTCGTCGTCGACTGGCCGCACCGCTTCCTGTCCGAGACGGTCGTCGACGAGCGCACCGCGATCTGCGTGCTCACCCACGACCCGAAGTTCGATGTCCCGCTTCTCAAACTCGCCGTCCGAACGCCCGCCGCCTACATCGGCGTCATGGGTAGCCGCCGCACGCATGACGACCGGATGGCACGGCTACGCGAGGAGAACGTGTCCGAGGCCGACCTGGCCCGGTTGTCCTCCCCCATCGGTCTCGACCTCGGAGGCAGGACGCCGGAGGAGACCGCGGTGGCGATCGCGGCCGAGATCATCGCCCTCACCTGGAACGGAACGGGCGCCCGGCTCTCCACCATCAAGTCGGCCATCCATCGTTGACCAGCGGTGTCGCCTCGCATACCGGCGAGCCTGGCAAGACCGGGGACCTGAGATCGACCTTCTGTTCTCAGCGAGCACGCGGCCTCCCCCCGGGACTTTGACAGACCGTCGTCTCAGCCCCGTGTCTTCCTGCCCGATACCGACGAGACCCGTCTGACCTCGCGAATCGTCTCCGGCAGGCAACCGGCCGCCAGGAGGGGATGTCCGGGCGGCCGGTAGGGGACCTCTCAGCCGAGGTCGAACTCGCTGGCCTTCACACCGTTGACGAAGGCGTCCCACTCGGCGGGGGTGAAGAAGAGCTTGGGGCCGTCGGGGTCCTTGGAATCACGTACGGCGATCAGGTCGGGGTGCTCGGCCTTGTGACCGAGGCCATCGGCGACGCCCTTGAGCTCCGCGACCTCAACACAGTCGCCACCATTACTTCCAGAGAAGCTTGACTTAAACCACTTGGCGCCACTCAGGTCCATTTTTCCTCTACCGTCCTCTTGATTAGATCGATGGACATACTCAGCCTGGATCCACTTCCGCCAGTCGAGGAGGCGGCGGAGGGCTCCGCCCGTGTTAAGGGCCGCGTCGCAGGCGTCGGCGAACTCCGGGCTGGCCGGAAGCAGACCGGTCTCGACGCCGCTGATCAGGGACTCGCTGAAGTGGATTATCTCGGCCAGTACCAGCCGGTTACAGGTGGATCGCAAGTTCCGGCATCCGGGGTGAGGAACATGCTTCGCACGCCGAAGAAGGCCAGACGAGACGGTCCTCCCTGGAAGAAGCCCACCCGACGACCTGCCAACCCGGTATCCACCGAACCCAGGCCCGCCGCCCGTGGGAAGCGGGCTCGATCCAAGAGACCCGCCGGCCAGGAGAGCGGGGAGTCGAGGAGCCGGCGCCGCCCCCTTCTTTGGCCGCCCGGGGACGCGGGACCGGGTGGCCGACGTCACGCAGGCCCGGTACCAGGCTCGATAGCGGAGCGATAAGGCATGGATGTTGGACCATCCTACGGTCCAGGACATGAGCACTCCGATCTTTGCGCTTTGCGATGAGTACGTCACCCGCTGGGCGGCCCTCGACCCGATCGCGGCAGGTGCCGAGGGCATCGTGTCCGACTTCGTCGCCGCCACCGACCACAGCCCCGCCGGGAGCGCCGCCCGGGCCGAGCTGATCCGCACGACCCTCAAGCGTCTCGACGAGATGGCCCCGACCGGGGAGTCGGACGTCCGGGCTGCCGCCCACCTGCGGGAGCGGCTGGAGGCCGAACTCGGCTGGCACGACATGGGCGAGCCGCTCCGCTGGGTGGCGGCGCCGTACGGGCTGCCCTACCGGGTGCGCTCCAGCGTCGTCCTCCTCCCGCACGGCAACGACGACGAGTGGCGCGACGTCGCCGCCCGCCTGGCGGCGATCCCCACGATGCTCGCCGGATGGCGGGAGAGCCTGGAGGCCGGCCTGGCCTCGGGCCTGCGGGGCGCCCGCAGGCAGGCGCTGGCCATGGCCGACCAGGCCGACCAGTTCGCCGGCGCGGGCGGGACTCCCCCGGCGCACGACGCCTTCGTCGCCACCTACGGCGAGGGTCCGGTCAAGGAGGAGCTGCTCAGCGCGGCGGCGGCGGCCCACGCCGCGTACGCCGACGCCGGGCGCTACCTGCGCGAGGAGTACGCCCCGAGGGCGGACGAGGCCGACGCGGTGGGCCCCGAGCGCTACGCGGTCGCGGCCAGGATCAGCCTGGGCTCCGACATCGACCTGCGCGAGGCGTACGAGTGGGGCTGGGCCGAGCTGGAGCGCATCGGGACCGAGATGGCCGCCGAGGTCGAGCGGATCAAGCCGGGCGCGACCATCGAGGAGGCCACCGAGATCCTCAACGAGACCCAGGCCGTCGACTCCCTGGAGGAGTACCAGGCGTGGTTGCAGGAGCGCCACGACCGGGCGATCAAGCAGTTGCACGGCACCCACTTCGACATCCCCGAGCCGCTGCAGCTGATCGTGGCCGAGGTCGACGTGAGCTCCACCTCCGGCGCGGCCTCCTACAACTCGCCCAGCGAGGACCTGTCGCGCCCCGGCCGCACACTGTGGCCGGTCGGCGGGCGGACGCGCTTCGCCACCTGGACCGAGCTGACCACGATCTTCCACGAGGGCGTTCCCGGCCATCACCTGCAGTTCGGCGCGATGCGGATGGCCGGGGACGGCCTGTCCAGGTTCGCCAAGGTCTCCTGGGTGGACGGCCACGGTGAGGGCTGGGGCCTGTACGCCGAGCGGCTGGCCGACGAGCTGGGCTGGTTCACCGATCCGGGTACCCGGCTGGGCATGCTCAACTGGTCGGCGCTGCGCGCCGCCCGGGTGGTCATCGACCTGGGCGTCCACCTGGACCTGCCGCTCCCCGACGGTTCGAAGTGGACCTTCGAGAAGGCCTGCGAGGTGCTGCGCGACCGGGGCCGCTGCGAGCCGCACCGGGTCGAGGCCGAGGTGGTCCGCTACTTCGGCTGGCCGGCCCAGGCCATCGCCTACAAGCTGGGCGAGCGGGCCTGGGTGCAGGCCCGTGAGGAGGCCAGGCTGCGCCAGGGCGACGCCTTCGACCTGCGGGCCTGGCACACCGCGGCGCTGGAGCTCGGACCGGTCGGCCTGTCCAGCCTGGCCGAGGCCCTGCGCCGCATCGGCTGACTCACTCCGGTCAGGGACGTATCGGTGTCCATACGTCCCTGACCCACCCTCCGGCCGCCGAGGTCAGGCGGCCGGAGGGTGGGTCAGCTGGGTGCGGATTTGGGCGGCGATCGCGGGTGGCATCGTGTCGGCCAGTTCGAGCGCCTCCTCCGAGACGCTCCGCGCCGCCTCGGTCTCGCCGACGGCCGAGTACGCCTCGCTGAGCATGACCAGGACGCGGACCACGTGGAACGGCGCGTCGATCTTGTGGAACAGGCCGAGGGCCTGGTGGAAGCGGCCGATGGCCTGTTCGGTCTGGTCGGTGGCCAGCGCCAGCTCGCCGAGGCCGAGCACGACCCGCGCCTCGGCCAGCCTCTCTCCCGTGGTGCTCGCCAGTTCCAGAGCCCGCTGGAGCGTGAGGTCGGCCTCGGTGAAGTCACCCTGGCGCAGCTGGGCGACGCCCAGGCCGTGCAGGGCGTACGCCTCTCCGGTCGGGTCCCCGATGTTGCGTACCGTGGTGAGCGTCCGCTCGAAGACCTCGGCCGCCGACCGCGGCTCTCCCGAGCGGAGGTAGGTCTCGCCCAGCCGGTGCAGGACCTGTGCCTCCACGCGCCGGCTGCCGCCGACCCTGCTGAGTTCCAGCGCCTCGCTCAGCAGCCGCTTGGCCGCGTCGAGGTCCTCGCAGTCCAGTCTGATCTGGGCCACGCTGTGCAGCACGTAGGCGGAGGCGACCTGGTCGCCGGTCCTGCGGAAGATGGTCAGCGCGCGTTCGTAGCGTTCCACCGCGTCGTCGAGCCGGCCGCTGATCCGGTCCAGGAAGGCGATGTTGCGGATGACGAGGGCCACGCCGAGGTCGTCGCCCGCCTCCTCGAACAGTTCCGCGGCCGCCTCGAAGTCGCGGCGCGCGTCTCCGAAGCGCTGCTCGGCGATGTAGAGCGAGCCGATCGAGTAGAGCATCGCCGCCTGCCCCCTGCGGTCTCCGGCCCGCCGGGCGGCGGCCAGCGCGATTTCGTGGGTCTCCCGCCAGTCGTCGAAGTAGATCCTCGACTCGAACAGGGTCACGGCGCTGATCGCGAGATCCCAGCAGAGCTCGACGAGCCCGGCCTGCGCCGCCTGGCGGATGCCCGCGACCAGTGTCAGCCGCTCGCGCTCGTACCAGGGCAGGGGGGCCATGACCAGCTTCTCGACCAGCCGGTCGGGCAGCGGCCAGCGTGGGGCGTCGCTGTGGACCTGCACGTAGTCTCCGCCGTACTCGCGGCGGTGCGCCTCACCGGTCAGGAAGAGCAGTCCGCCGAGTACCCTCTCCAGCGCGGCTTTGCGGTCGGCGACCGCCTCCTCGCCGGCCAGGCGCTCGCGGGCGAAGACGCGGATCAGGTCGTGGAAGCGGTACTGGCCGTGCACGCCGTACCCGGTGTCCGTCGCCTCGATCAGCTGGGTGTCGGCCAGGTCGTCGAGCAGGTCCTGGGCGTCATAGGGGTCGCTGTCGAGCAGCGCGGCGGCGACCCAGCCGGAGAAGTGCCGGAACTCCAGGATGGCCAGGCGCCGAAACAGCCTCCGCGCGTCCTCGCTGACGCTTTCGTAGGTCAGGGAGATGCTCGCCCTGATGCCCAGGTCTCCGTGTTTGAGCTCGTCGAGCCTGCGGGTCTCGTCTTCGAGCCGGCCCACCAACTGGTCGATCGTCCAGTGCGGGCGGGCCGCGAGCCTGGCGCCCGCGATGCGCAGCGCCAGCGGGAGGTGGCCGCAGAGGTCCGCCAGTTGGGCCGCCGCCTCGTGCTCGGCCTGCACCCGTTCGACGCCCGCGATGCGGGAGAGCAGGTCGACCGACTGCCGCGAGTCGAAGAGGTCCACGTCGAGGTGGGCGGCACCGGGCAGGCCGGCGAGCCGGGTCCTGCTGGTGATTATCACCGCGGCCTCGGGGTTGCCGGGAAGCAGGGGTAGCACCTGGCTCTCGCTTCTGGCGTCGTCCAGGACGATCAGCATCCTGCGTCCGGCGAGCAGCGCGCGGTACATCTCCGCCCGCTCGTCCACCCCGTCGGGTATGGCGGTGCCCGGCACGCCCAGCGCCCGCAGGAATCGTTCGAGCACCTGCCCGGAACCGAGCGGGCGCGACTCCCCTCCGTGCAGGTCGGCGAAGAGCTGGCCGTCCTCGTAGCGGCCGGCGACGCTGTGCGAGACGTGCACCGCGATCGTGGACTTGCCGATCCCCGGCTTGCCGACGACGGCGATGATGGGCACGGCGAGTCGCTGCCGGTCCTCGGCGGCGAACGTGAGCTGCCGGCGGATGGCCTCGACCAGCTTTATCCGGCCGGTGAAGTCCGCGATGTCGGTGGGAAGCAGCCGGGGTACGGTCCGGTGGGCGACCGGCACCTCGTTCGTCTCCCCGTGGCGCTGGGGCTGCTGCTGCTGTTGCTGCTGCCCCGGCGGGTCGAGACTCTCGTCGGAGGTGAGGATCGCGTACTCGAGTTGCTGCAGGCTCTCGTTGGGCTCGATGCCCAGCTCGTCGATCATCGTCTGGCGGGCACGGCGGTAGACCGTCAGCGCCTCCGCCTGGCGTCCCGAGCGGTAGAGCGCGAGCATCAGCTGGCCGCGTAGCCGCTCCCTGAGCGGATGTTCCTCGACGAGCTCGCTGAGCTCGCCGACCAGCTCGTGGTGCCTGCCGAGTTCCAGCTCCAGATCGACGCAGTCTTCGTTGGCGTTGATCCGGCGCTCGGTCAGCCTGCCGACCGCCGCCTGCACGAGCCGGCTCTCCTGGCCGTCGAGGGCGGGGCCTCGCCAGAGGGCGAGCGCGTCCCGGTAGTGCCTGACCGCCTCCTCCGGCCGGCGGTTCTCACGCGCCTGGCGTGCCTGGCTCAGCAGGTTCTCGAAATTCTGGGAGTCGAGCTGCCCCTCGGTGACCCGGAGGGTGTACCCCTGGGAATGGGTCGCGATGACATCGAGGTTGCCGTGGGCGGTGAATAGTCGCCGGAGCGAGGAGATGCAGATCTGCACCTGCGCGCGCGAGGTGCTGGGAAGGTCCTCACCGTAGATCGCATCCGTCAGTCGCCCGATGGTGACCATCCGATTGGCCTCCAGCAGGAGGCAGGCGAGAACCACCTGTTGCCGAGGTGCTCCCAGATCCAGGCGCTGGGAACCGGCCACGACTTCCAGAGGACCGAGGATTCGATACTCCACCCGAATCTCCTTACAGAGTCGCGGCCTGTCCAGGAAATCACCGCATGGCTTGGCGTAAGAGAGACGTCAGGCACCTGACTATTAACTTAAACTCAGAGAAAATATACCGAATCCCAACCGTCTGCAATCCTGGACATATGCCCCAGAGGCCACGACGGGTGATTTTATGTGTATGAACCACCGCCTGTCCGGGATCATACAACGTCACCGAGTGGAGAACCAGGGGGGTTTGTTAAGGTCTGCCCTGATTTGCGACTAACGGGTGGGTTTGAGACGCGAAGAAGCGGCCGGGCCTTGGACGGCTCCGACCGCTCCGGCGAACCCCCGCCGCCGGTGACCACCGGGCGGGGAGTGCAGTTCAGCCCCAGGGAGTGTTGCTGGCGAGCACCATGGTCTCCGGGGACCCGCCGGCGGCGACTGCGGGAAGGACGGCGGTGAGGCCGAGGCACCCGAGGATGGCGGCGGCGACGATGGACCGGAGAGCGTTGGAGCTAGCGAATTCCCGCATTTTCTGCACCTCTTGTCGTGTCTTCCTGGCTGCTGTTCGCCTGTCTGCTTCAAAAGTTAGGCAGCCCCCCTATCCGGCCTTTATCCGATCTCTTCTGATGCGGCATCCGCCGCATTCGCCACGAAAAGATAGGGAGCGGTAGCCGATGGATAGCGGGCCGAAAGCGGACGGATAACGCCCCGGTGGAACCTGATGGAACCGAGGTCGCGTGATACAGGTCACCCGGCCTTGACCAGAAGATGGGTATCCTCACCATGAGCATCGCCACGCAGGCACTTGACGGCGTCTACGGCCGCTCCGCGGCCGGTGTCCGAGCTCGCCTGGAGCGAGCCGTGGGCGCGGACTGGCAGCAGGTCTCCGAAGGAGAGACCGACATCGAGGGAAACGTAAAAGAATGGATGGACGAATTCATGGAGCGCGGGCTCTATCGTCTCGTCCTCGCCACCGACCACTATTTCGCCGGGCTTGGCATGACCACCTCCTACCCGGAGGTCACGGTGATGTTCAGAATGCACGACGAGTGCATGCCCTATCACATCCAGGTCGTGCTGGCACCGCACTCGTACACGACGTATTTCGGCGTCCGCGGTTGACTCCGCGAGCGGCGGAGTCCGTTCTCCTGAGGGAAGCGAACATGCCTGTTCAACAATTGGCGGAACCTGGCCCCTACAACCCCGGAGCCGACGAGGGCACACCCTCGGTCGTCGCCCGCTGCCTGAGCAACTTCCGTCTGGAGGTCGACGGGCAGGCCGTGTCACACTGGCGCGCCGGCAAGGCCCGTGCCCTGTTCCAGTATCTGCTGGTCAACCGCGAGCGGTTCGTCCACCGGGACCGGCTGCACGAGGTGCTGTGGCCGGAAAGAGCGGACCACCACTCCAGCTCGCTCAAGGTGGCCGTGCACGGCGTACGACGGGTGCTCAACGAGTTCGAGGACCGGGACGGCTTCACGCTGCTCCACCAGAAGCACGGCTACCTGCTGCAGACGAACAGCGCGTGGGTGGACATCGAGGAGTTCCAGCGCGCCTTCGACCGGGGCCGGGACGCGTGGGTCGCCAAGGACCACGACACCGCGATCGCGTGGTTCCAGCGCACCGCCGATCTCTACATCGGTGACTTCCTCACCGGCGAGAGCGGCGCCTGGATCAACGAGCAGCGGCAGTGGATGCGCGGGACCGCCCTGCGCGCACTGTCCGCGCTGCGCAGCGAGTCATTGGAGCGAGAGGACTGGCCGGCCGCGATGCACTGGTGCCGCCGGACCCTCGACGTCGACCCCTACCACGAGGCCACCTACCAGACCCTGATGATGATGCACGGCGAGCTCGACGAGCTCGGCCGCGTCCTGAGCTGGTACGAGGTGTGCCGCCACCGGCTCCGTACCGACCTCGGGGTGGAGCCGAACGAGCGCACCGAACGGCTGCTGGCCTCGCTGATGCGGGGCCGCAGCCGGCCACCGTTGGCCGGCCGCTGACCGGCCGTGACCGTGACGACTTCACCGCAGAGGATGGACATCCATCTCGCCGCCCACGATCCGGGGGCTCGCCTCCCGGGTCGTGGGCCCGACCTGGCCCGACTGCGCGCGGCGGTCGGTGAGTTCGCCGGCTACACCGCGGCCGAGCGATCCTGGGAGCGGCTGCTGCTGGCGACCGGGCCGTGCGTCGACCCGGCGCTCGCGGCCCATCGCCGGGCACTGCTGACCTGGCTGAACGCCTGGGGGTGCCGGCTGCGCTACCCGCGTGAGGGCGAGCACGACGTCTTCTGCGCGGAGACCGGGGCCTGGTGGGAGCGCTGGCGGGATCGCCTTCCCGGCCGGGACGTCGCGCTCGCGCACCTGGACGACGTCGAGATCGATGTGGTGGGCGAGTGCTACGCGGACCTCTCGGCGATGCGGGCGGCTCCCGGGGCCAGACCCCGCTCGCTGGGACCGACGGCGGCGACCAAGATGCTGCACGCCCTGCGCCCGCGAGCGCTGATGCCCTGGGACGCCGCCATCGCCGACACCCTGCACGGTGCCCGTACGGCCGACGCCTACCGCGCACACCTGCGGCTGGGCCGAGAATGGGCGCAGCGCCTCCTTGCCGAGGCGGGGCTCGGCGAGGAGGCGCTGGCGGTGGAGCTGGGCCGGCCCGGCCGGCCACTGGCGAAGATGCTGGACGACTACTGCTATCTGGTGTTCACCGCAGAGACCTGACCAGGCTTCGCGCGGCCGTGCGGCTCGCGGCGAGCACCGTCTTGCCCGCGCCGCCGCTGCCCCCGGTGAAGGTGTAGACACCCTTCGCCAGGGGGCGCAGCGACAGCCCGCCCGTGGGGTGGTAGCACTCGACCGCGGTGACGGCCCTGACCTTCCTCCCCGGCGGGCGGTACCCGATCCTGGACTCGGCGACGTCCAGGATCCTGCTGGTGAGGGCGGGGTCTGTAGGCGCGGTTCCAGGGGTTATGTCCCATCTGTTGGTGGGCAGTCCGAGCAGGACCCTTCCTTCCGCGTACGTCCTGCCGTACAGGCCGGACGTCTCGTCGACGAACGCGCCGGGGTCCCTCCCCGCCGAGGGCCCGAGCACGTACTGGATCACCTTGGTGCGCAGTCCCGCGTCCGACAGGCCCGTGCGGGCGAGCAGATCCTGGGTCCAGGCCCCCGCCGCCACCACGACGGCGTCGAACCTGGCCGGGCTGCCCTCGGCGGGGCGGACCTCGGCATCGGCGGTGATCCCGTCGACCTGCCCGTCGGTGACGAACGCGCCCGAGCGGGCGAGCTCCACCAGGAGCCGGTCGCGGAAGCCGTTCGGGGAGAGGTAGCCGGCGCGTTTCTCGACGACGGCCACGCTCCCGGAGGGCAGCTCGCGGAACGTGCCGCGGGTGCTGAGCTCCTCGCCGCCGACCAGGGAGATCGAGCCCGGCAGGCGGCTGCGCACCAGTTCCACCAGGCCCTCGGTGCCCGGCCCCAGACCGGGGAGCAGGTACACCGAGCCGGTCTCCCGGTAGGAGGCCCACTCCCTCAGCTCCGGATTCGAGTGGAGCTCGGCCAGACTGTCCGCGGCCTCCAGGCACAGAGCGGGGTCGGGTTCGAACGCCCTGGTCAGGCCGCCGGAGGCGGCGCTGGCATCGGCCCGCCGGTGCGGTTCTCCGGTGTACAGGTGGACCGCGCTGCCCCTGATGACCTCGCACAGCCGCCAGGCCAGCATGGCTCCTGCGATCCCACCACCCACGACGGCGATTCTGAGCATCTCACCCTCCTTTCATGTCGCCGAGGCGGTCGCGGGCTGCGACTCGTCGGCTCGGTTCGGGTCACGCATGCCGATCAGTCCGGCCACGGTCGCCACCGCGGAGACCAGCGCCGCCCACAGCCAGACGGAGCGGCCGACCTGGAACCAGACCAGGGTGCCGATCACCGGCCCGATCGCGGTGCCGAGCCCGAAGACGCTCTGCATGGCGCCGATGTAGCGTCCGCGGAGTCGCTCGGGGCCGGCCAGGGCGGGGTAGGCGAACGTGGTGGGCCCGCCGATGATCTCCGAGAGCGTCCAGACCAGGGTGCCGACCATGAACCAGATCGGGAGCGGGGAGATCGCATAGATCGCGTAGCCGACCGAGACCAGGCCGAGGCCGAGCAGCGCGGTCAGCCGGATCGGCCACTTCTGCACGACCTTCGTCATCGCCAGCTCGCAGGTGATGACGATGAAGCCGTTCAGCGAGACGGCCGCGCCGTACCACCACAGGCTGATCCCGGCGGCGGAGATGTCCAGCGGGAGGGTGGCCGTGTACTGGCAGTAGACGATGGAGGTGAGCAGCATCGCGAGCAGGTAGACGCTGTAGCGCCAGTCGGCGAACACCGCGAGGTAGCCGGAGCGGCCCTGCGTTGCCGGGTCCGCCTCCTCCTCCGCCGCCGCCTCCTGTTGCTTCGCGACGTGCGCGGCGTGTGCGGCGCGCCTGGGCAGCGCGAACATCACGGTGACGCCGAAGATCAGCGCCGCGGCGGCCTCGCCCCAGAAGAGCGCGTTGTAGGAGACGGACAGCAGCGCGGCGCCGATCAGCGGGGCGGCGGTCATGCCGAGGTTCAGGCCGAGCCGGTACATCGCCGTGATCATCACCACCCGGTGCCTCGGCGTCAGCTCGGTCAGCATGGTCTGGGCCGCCGGCCGGTAGAACTGGCCGACCGTGCTGACCGCGAAGACCGCGGCGAGCAGCAGCGCGTAGGTCGGGGCGTAGAGGATGGACACGATCAGGAGCGCGGAGCCGCCCATGCTGATCAGCGTGACCGCCCGGGCGCCGAGGCGGTCCGACAGCGACCCGCCGGCCAGCGAGCCCACCACCGCGCCGGCTCCGTACATGCCCAGCGCGAGCCCGGCCTGTGTGGCGGAGAATCCCCTGTCGGTCAGGAACAGCACCAGATAGATCTGGATGAACGCGGCAAGCCTGCTGATGAAGCCGCCGAAGAGCAGTGCCTTGACGGCACGCGGGGTCTCCCGCAGGGTGACGAACACCCCGTCGTCCGGCTTGTCAGGGGGTGTCGAGGACACATTCTTCTCGTTCTCGATAACGGCGGTCACGCGGTTGCCTTCACCTTCAGGTTGGCCTGGGCGGCGTCCAGCGCGGCCCGGCACTCGTCGACGGTCTCTGACAGCGCGGTGGCGTAGGCGATACGCCCCCACAGGGTGCCCTTGGGCGGTGGCGAGACGGTCGCCCCGGGGGCGACCACCGTGATCGCCCTGTCGATCTCCGGGGGCAGGCCGGCCTCGTCGAACTCGATCGACTCGATCGTGGTGTCGTCCTCGTCGACGTAGAAGAAGCGCACCCCGCCCACGAGCTTGCGCTCGGGGGCGAGCGCGGGCGCGCGGCCGCAGGCCACCGCGGCGGCGGCCAGGCCGGGGTCGATCCCGGTGGTGAGCAGCCCGAGGTAGGGGATCATGTCGCCGCCCAGGCGCGCGTTCACCTCGATGACGCGCAGTCCCCTGGAGGAGAGCTTGATCTCGGTGTGGGTGAACCCGTCGGTGAACCCGAGCGCGGTGTGCGTGTCCTGCAGGACGCGGCAGAACTCCGGGTCCTGCAGGAGCACGTCCTGGGCGTCGACGAAGTGCCCCACCTCCTCGCAGTACGGCTCGAAGCCCAGGACCTTCCTGCCGAGGAAGAGCGGGGTCACCACGCCGCCCTGGACGACGGCGTCCACGCTGACCTCGGGGCCGTCGGCGAACTCCTCGACCAGGACGGGGACCTCGTACGTCGCCCCGTCGGGGACCGTCAGGTCCCGGACGAAGGTGAACCGCTCCGTCAGTTCCGAGGAGTCCTCGACCTTGATGACGCCCAGGCTGCCGCCGAGGCCGCGCGGCTTGAGGATGGCCGGATAGCCGACCTCCTCCGCGGCCCGCAGGGCCTCTTCCAGCGTGGCGACGGCCAGCGACCTGGGCTGCGGCACGCCGAGCGCGTCGAGTGCGACGCGGGTGCGGTGCTTGTCGCGGCAGCGGCGCACCATCTCGGGGTCGCCACCGGGCAGGCCGAGGGCCTCGGAGACGTACGAGGCGGCCAGGATCCTGGCCTCGTCCCAGCAGAGCACCCCGTGCACGGGCTCGCGGGCGGCCAGCTCCAGTGCGACGCCGGCCATCGCGGGGCCGTCGGTCGTGTCGGCGACCACGGTCCAGCCGGTGACGTACTCCTGCTCCCAGCCGGGTTCCGCGGTCACCAGGAGATGGATGCGGTATTCGGTGGCGATGGAGCGCAGCAGGTACTCGCGGTAGTGCCGCATTCCCGTCGCGATCACCAGGATCAGCGGTCTGGTGTCGGTGGTCATCTCACGCCTCCTTGGCGGTGGTCACGAGCTCCCGGTCGGGGCTCTGCAGGGCGTCGAAGAACTCCTCGCGGGCGGACTCGGCCTCGGTGGGGGCGATCCGGGAGGCCGCGAAGCGGAGCAGGGGCGGCGCCATCATCGAGGTCACGACCGCGACCAGGACGATGACCGTGTAGGACGCGGTGGTGAGCACGCCCAGGCGGAGTCCGACCATCGCGATGATCACTTCGATCACGCCGCGGGAGTTGAGACCCGCCCCCAGGGCGAGGGCCTCCCAGCGGGTGCGCTTGGCGATGCGCGCCCCGAGGTAGGCGCCGGCGAACTTGGCGGCGATGGCGACGAGCAGCACCACGATGCCCGCCACGAGTACGGGCGGCTTGGCCAGCTCGGTCAGGTCCATCCGCAGGCCCGCCGTGGCGAAGAAGATCGGTGCCAGCACCGCGGCGACGAGGGTCTGCAGGGGCGCCAGCCTGGCGACCTTCAGGTCCGGTGAGGAGCCGACGAGCGCGCCGCAGACGAAGGCGCCGAGGATGGCCTCGAACCCCATCGCCTGGGTGGCCGCGGCCGAGAGCAGGATCATGATCGCCACCGCGGCGATGGTGGTGACGCTCCCGCCCCGGTCGGCGGCGCGCAACACCCTGGCGACCACCCGGCGGCCGAGCAGGACGGCCACCAGCACGAGCACGGCGAGCAGCGCGATCGCGGTCAGCGCGGCCTGCCCGGTACGTGCCCCGGCGGTGGCGAGCGCGGAGACCACCGACAGCAGCAGCCAGCCGACCACGTCGTCGACGACCGCGCTGCTCAGGATGAGCTGGCCGATGTCGCGGTGGAGCAGGCGCATCTCCATCAGCACCTTGGCGATGACGGGGATGGCGCTGACGCAGAGCGCGACGCCGAGGAAGAGCGCGAAGACCGTGTGGTCGACGCCCTCGGCGATCATCTCGGCGGGTGCCAGGAAGCCGATCCCGACGCCGAGGACCAGCGGGATGACCAGCCCGGTGCCGCTGATCCAGGCGGCGGCCCTGCCCTGACGGCGGATGAAGCCGAGGTCGAGATGCATTCCGGTCAGACCCACCAGCAGCAGGACGCCGAGCTGTCCGACCGCGTCGATCATGTGGAATCTGGCCGGATCGGTGGGGAGCAGCCAGGCGGAGAAGTCGGGGGCGACGTTGGCGAGCAGCGAGGGCCCGATCAGGATGCCCGCGCTGAGCTCGCCGAGCAGGGCGGGCAGCCCGAACCTGACGGCCAGCCGGCCCAGAACGGTGGCCAGGCCGAGGAGCAGCCCGAGTTGCAGCAGCAGGATCATGAGGTTCTGCGCGGGGATGACGGCGACCGGCGCCGCGGCGAGCGTCATGGGGTCAGTCACCGTTCTCGACGTAGTACCAGTTCTCCGGGCTGATCATCCCGAAGGGGTTGATCGGCTCGAAGCCCCGGAGGTTGTTGGCCACCTCGAACAGCCGCAGCGAGAAGTTCGGGATGAAGATGACCGGGACCTGCTCGGCGATGTAGTCCTGGTACTCGTAGAGCGCGGCCGGGTCGTCACTGGTCAGGGTGCGGTCGATGAGCTCGTCGGCCTTGGGGTCGGTGTAGTGGCCGAAGTTGCCGCCGGCGTCGGTCCGGAACAGGATCTCGCCGCTCGGGTAGTGGTACACCCAGCCGCCGCCCCAGGTGCTCAGCTCCCATAGGCAGGGGCTGTCGGGTCCGGCGACGCAGGGGGCGTCCTCGGCGACCAGGACCGAGCCGTATACCTCCTGCAGGCGCATCTCGATGCTCGCCTTGGCGGCGTCGTCGCGGAACTGCTCCATCAGCCGGGTGAGCGCGGGGCGGCCCTCGGCGTACCTGAGGGAGAAGCTGAGCCTGGTGCCGCCGGGGATGCCCGCCCCGGCCTGGCCGGGGCCCTCGCCGGGGTTGACGCAGACGGCGGGCGTCACGCTGGTGTCCCAGCCGTTGGCCTCCAGCAGCTCGCGGGCCCGGTCGGGGTCGAAGGGCAGGATCGGCGCGCCCTGCAGGGTGGGCGAGACCAGGTCGCTCACCGGGTAGCGGGGCACCGGGCCGTCCTGCCGGTAGGCGTAGCCGTGGTAGATGTCGCGGGACGCGCGGTCCTGGTCCAGCGCGTGCTGCATCGCCTGCCTGATGTAGGTCTGGGCGAGCATCTTGCCGGCGACCGTCGGGTTGTTGTAGTTGAGCGGGATGTAGCGGATGCAGAAGGCCGCCTGCGGGACCAGCGTGTAGTTCTCGCCCAGCGGGTTGGGACCGCCCTTGGTGGGGTCGTCCGTCGGCTCGGCGCTGAAGCTCAGCGGCAGGTAGCCGACCTGGATGCCGTCGGGCCCGTCCGGCCCCTCCAGCAGTTTCCGGTACTCCTCCCCGTCGGACATGAAGGGGACCTGCCGGAACTCGTCCAGGTGCGCCTTGTTCGGCCCCGAGTAGTGCTCGTTGGGGACGAAGGTGACGACCCCCTCCATGGTGTAGCTCTTCAGCCGCCACGGGCCGCTGACCACGCTCCACACCGGGCTCGTCGCCCAGTGCACCCGGTCGGAGTTGTCCTCCTCGATGACGCCGCCGTTCTCGCCCATCAGGAAGTCGTAGACCGCGGCCACGTTCTCCAGGCTGTAGGAGGCGTCGGACGGCCCGTCGGCGGTGCGGTCCCATGCCTTGGGCATCGGGGTGATGGTGCTGAGCTGGTTCATCAGCACCCAGCGCTTGGAGTAGACCTTGTCGAAGGTGAAGTAGACCTTGTCCTCGGCGAGCTTGCCGTAGGAGACCAGGTTGTCGGGGAAGCAGCCGGGGACGTACTCGCCGTAGCGCTCGCCCTTGACCGCCATCATGTTCACCCAGAACAGCACGTTGTCCGCGCAGATCGTCTCGCCGTTGGACCACTTCCAGGGCTTGACGGTGACGGTGACGGTCAGGCCGTCCTCACTCCACTGCGGCGGCTCGCCGATGCTGAGGTCGTAGTCGACCTCGGGGGTGCCGTGCGTGCCGAAGAAGTAGAGCGGCCGGTACATCAGGATCTGGAACTCGAGCAGGTTGCGGGTGCCGAAACGCTCGGGCGGGGTGAAGGGGAAGATGATGGACGGGGGGAATCCCGGCGCGCAGGCCCAGGTCACGGTGCCGCCCTTGACGGGCTTCTGCACGTTCGGGCGGGCGATGGTGTTCAGGGTCATGTCCGGCTCTCCGTCGTCTGGTGGTTCTGTGCGAACGTCTTCGGGTCGATCTCCTCGAGCAGAGACACGCCGCTGTCCGCGTGGGCGCCGTAGCGCTCCCACGTCTCGTGGAGCAGCACGCGGCCGTCGGGGAGCAGTTCGGGGGTGCTGCGGCAGTGGCCCGACACGACGGCGCCGTTGTCGAGGACCATGGTGTAGGCGAAGTCGAGGGTGCCGTCGGGGGCGCAGAGCCCGGTGAGGGTCCCCCGGCGGGCGTGCCCGCCGGAGAACTCGCCCCACAGCAGGTCCCCGTCCTGGCGGTACAGGGCGATCGGGTGCTTCTCGGTGGAGGGCACGCCGCCGGTGGTGAAGCGGCGCCCGTCGTAGTCGATCATGATCGGCCCGCCCTGAGTTCGAGGGTGCAGCACTTGGCGCTGCCACCGGACTTCAACAGCTCGGAGAGCTCGACACCGATGGGCTCGTAGCCGCGCTCGCGCAGCCGGTCCATCAGCTGGGTGGCCGAGGGCGGCATCAGGACGTGGCGGCCGTCGGAGACGGCGTTCAGCCCGAACACCTCGGCGTCGGCCTCGGTGGCGATGATCGCGTCGGGGTACAGGACGCGCAGGACGCCCTGGCTCTCCTTGGAGAAGGCTCCCGGGTAGTACATGATCTGGTCGCGGTCGAGCACGGCCAGCGCGGTGTCGAGGTGGTAGAAGTGCGGGTCCACCAGGCGCAGCCCCGCCACGGGCATCCCGAAGAACCGCTCCGCCTCACGGTGCGAGCGGATGTCGGTACGGAACCCGGTGCCGGCCAGCAGGTACCTTCCGGCGTGCAGGTAGTCGCCCTCACCCTCGTTGACGTGGACCGCCTCGCGGGTCTGGTAGCCGCGGGCGCGGAACCACTCCAGGTAGGCGGGGCCCTCCGCGGCCCGCTCCTCGTAGCGGAAGCGGGCGGACAGCACCTTCCCGTCGATGACCGTCGCGCCGTTGGCGGCGAACACCATGTCGGGGTAGCCGGGCAGCGGTTCGATGAACTCCACCTGGTGGCCCAGTGCCAGGAAGGCGCGGAGCAGGCCGTCCCACTGGAGCCGGGCCAGCGCTCCGTCGACCGGCTTGTCCGGGTTCATCCAGGGGTTGATGGAGTAGACGACGTCGAAGTGGGTGGGCGGGCACATCAGGTAGCGGCGGGTGCGCGCCACGCGCCGGATCCGCTGCGGCGCCTCGGTGGCCAGCTGTGTCATGTCAGTTCTCCTTCCTGGACGAAAGTGACGTTGATCTTGGATGCGTAGTCGAGCATCGTCTCCCTGGCGTCCTCCAGCGAGTTGCCGGTGGTGCCGAGGAAGCCGAGGATGCTGTTGCCCTCGGGCGGGCGCCGGATGACGTCTCCGGGCCTGGCTGTGACCTTGAGGAAGAAGACCCGATCGGACTCGGCGACCTCGGCCGGCACCTCGATCGAGGCGACCTGGCCGGCGTCGCAGAGCAGGCACATCGCGGTGACGTGGACGCCGGTCGGCCGGTAGTGGCGCACTCTCGGCGTGGCGCCGCGCGCCACGTCCATGACCGCGCGGATCGGGTTGTGCGCGGCGGTGATCCCGGCGATGAGATCCAGTCCCCCGCCGCCGGGCCGGATCGCAATCTCCAGCAGGTACGGCTCGCCCCGGTGGAAGCGGACCTCGGCGTGCAGCACGCTGCGCCGCAGCCCCTGGGCGTGCGCGCCGGCCCTGACCACCCGGTGGACCGCGGCCACCTGCTCGGTGGTGAGCGAGGTCGGCGCGTGGTGCACGTCGTCGTCGAAGGTGCCGCCCTCGACGGTGATCCGGTCCACGATGGAACCTAGGTAGACCTCGTCGTCCCAGGCCACGGCCTCGATGAGGAACTCCTCACCGTCCAGGAACGACTCGATCAGCAGGCCGTGCGGGCCGAGGTCGAGGCCGTGGGCCTCCATCTCGAACCACGACATCCCCTCGATGCCCTCAAGGGCCTGCGGGAACAGCTCCGCCATCTCCTCCCTGTCGTCGATCTTGAACACGAAGTTGCTCGCGGCGCCCAGGGTGGGCTTGAGGATGACCGGGTAGCCGAAGTCGTCCGCGGCCCCGAGCGCCTCCGGTAGGTCGGTGACGAAGCGGAAGTCCGGGTGCGGGGCGTCGTGCCTGCGGTGCGCCTCGCGCATCAGCAGTTTGTTACGGCTGGTCCTGGCCGCCTCGACGCCCACGCCCGGCAGGCCGAGCGCCTCCGCGACCGCCGCGACCGTGGTCACCGCCGACTCGGAGAAGGTGATGATCCCGTCGAAGCGCTCCTGCTCGTGCCAGTTCTTGGCCTCGGTGATGAGGTCGTCGATGCGCTGGGAGCCCGCGACGCGGTAGCGGTCCGTGGGCCAGAAGTCCGGGGTGCCGATGCCGTTGAGTACGTAGAGCTCGGCGCCGAAGTCCTGAACCTGCTGGTAGCGGGACTGGTAGTAGGTGGCGTTCTGTCTGGCTTCAAGGGCGAGGAGCTTCATCGGGGACTCCCGGGCAGTCGCGGTAGTGAGAAGGCGTCGATCGTCTCGGCGGAGGTGTCGAGGGTGAGCTCGACACCGGCCGCCTCGGCCTCGGCCGCGACGTCGATCAGGATGGGCGCGGCGCAGGCCAGGAAGGCGCGCACCTCGATCAGCAGGTCACCGGGCTCGTCACGCTCGGCGGTCAGCAGCCTGCCGAGCTGGGCGACGATGCCGTCCGCCGCCCTGGTCAGGCTGAAGGAGGTGAGGTCGTAGCAGAGCCGGAACCTCTCGACGATCACCGCGGCCCGGTGCCGGCCGGCGGCGGTGACCTTGAGCTCCTCCCCCGGGTCCGTGACGATGGTGTCGAGGCGGTCGGCGAGCGCGTTCCACGGCTCGCGCAGCCGCCGGCCGGTGACCTTGTCGAGTCCCTCCCTGGTGAAGTTGGCCCGCTGGTCCTCCGGGCAGGTGAGCGCGAGGTAGAACCGGACGAGGTCGCGCGGCACCTCGGCGACCAGGTCGGCGCCGCGGATCAGGTGGTTGCGGCTGGTGGAGAACTTCTCGTTCTCGAGTTCGTAGAACTCGTTGCAGACGTTGGCGTCCGGGGTGATGTAGCGGTCGCCGTGGGCCAGCAGCATGACCAGGTCGACCATGCCCCAGAAGTAGACGTTGTCGAAGCCGTGGAAGTAGACCAGGCCGTTGCCGCTCCCGGCGCGCCAGGCGCTGTCGACGGGGCCCTCGGGCTCGCCGGCCGCCTTCCAGGTGCTGTAGATCGAGGCGGGCATCGCCTCGACCCACGGGTAGAGGATCTGGCCGGGGGTCTCGGCGAACGGGGCGTCGACCCCCCACCCCGGCGACGGCACCGTGATCGGGATCTCCGGGAGCGGCCGGGCCAGGATCTCGCGGATGAGCTGCCTGCTGTGCCCCCGCCAGGTGCTCTCCCTGGCGGCGTAGTAGGCGGTGAGCTCCTTCCGGTAGTTCTCGATGGGCAGGACCAGGACGGTGACCTCTCGCGAGGTCACCGGGTCGTCGGGGTCCAGGACCGAGCGCGGGTCGCCGAGGTCGTCGAAGTGGTTGGGGTGGCCGCAGCCCTCGCACGATCCGCCGCAGCTCTCGGTCAGGCAGGCCGGGCACTCGCCCTTGACCAGCCCGTCGAACAGGTAGGTTCCCGCGTTCTCCGCGTACGGCATGCGCACGGTGCGGAGCTCGAAGCGGCCCTGGTTGTGCAGGGTCGCGACGAAGTCGAGCACGGTCTGCCGGTAGGCGTCGTCGACTGGCGGCAGCGGGGCCAGCGAGATGCCCATCGCCTCGACCGACCGCTGGATGGCCGCGGTGGAGGTCGCGCACAGTTCGGCGGGCGTGGTGCCGTGCTTACGGGCGGTCGAGATCATGTAGGACTGGCTGTCGTCGGTGCAGGTGTTGTAGTTGACGGGGCGGCCGTCGGCCCGCAGGTAGCGGGCGTAGACGTCACCGGCCAGGTAGGGGCCGGCCATGTGGCCGACGTGCAGGTCGCCGTTTGGCGTCGGGGTGGCGGCGATGACGATCGTCCCCGTCATTTCTCCTCCAGGTGCCGGGTCTCGAACGTGCGGGCGAGGTCGTGGTCCCACCAGATGCCGTACATCTCGAAGTCGGCGGTGCCGTCGTTGACCACCTGGTGGTCGGTACCGGGCGGGAAGTAGGCGACGTCCCCCGCGGCGAAGGGGGCGCGCTCGCCCTCGCTCTCCAGGACCGCCTCGCCGGAGACCGCGATGAAGATCTCGTACTCGTGGTGGGCGTGCCGGGTCGAGGCGGTGCCGGGCGCGATGACGCACCAGGCCCCCTCGAACGGGGCGTTCAGCGTCTCCCAGGGCAGCAGCCTCTTGGCGAGCAGGCCGTTGTCCGGGCGTAGGTGGGCAGGGTCATAGGAACGGAGGTCCACGGGGATTCTCCTTGCAGGGGTTCGGGGGGATCAGGAGGCGACCGGCAGGGCGAACGGCGACAGGATCTCGGCCGTGGCCAGGCTCTCCTGGATGTCGCCGACGATCTCCTCCGCCCGGTTGGCCAGCGTGCTGAGCAGGGAGTCGGCGATGCCGTGCGTGTCCTCGTTGACGCCTTGCAGGTAGCAGGCGGCGCTCGACCCTGCGGGCAGGGTCAGCTTGTAGAAACGGTCGACGTCGATCTCGCCGAGGCCGGTCCTGGTGGCCAGGTCGCGGATGAGCGAGGGCATCCGGCGGTCGAAGCCGGTGCCGAGCAGCAGGACGTCGCAGGGCAGCTCGTCGAGACGGCCGCTCTTCCTGTCCTTGAGGGTGAGGATGATCTCACCGCTCTCGATCCTGGCCTGGGCGATCTCGGCCATCGTGATCATCCGGATCCTCTCCTGTCCGGTGAGGCGCTCCAGGTAGATCTGCCGGTAGAGGCTTTCGAGCAGGCCCGGTGAGAGACCCGCGTAGTTGGTCCGGTGCATCTCGCTGAGGAGCTGGCGTCGGGCATCCGGGCGCGAATCGTAGAACTCGTCGACGAAGGAGGCGTAGAAGAGCTCGTTGGTGAACTTGCTGCTCTCGTAGCCGTTGAGGCCGATGGAGCGCATGATCATCGTGCACTCGGCGTTGGGCATGCTCTGGTGGGTGGCCCACAGCATCTCGGCCGCGCTCTGCGCGCCGCCGATGACCGCGACCCGGTGCGGGGCGTCGTGGTCGAGCCCGGCGATCCCCCTGCTGTACTCGGTGCTGTGGATGATCCGCTCCCGAGGGAGCGTCTCGAACACCTCGGGGATGTGCGGATCGCGGCCCGCGCCGACCACCAGGGTGCGGCAGCCGATGGTCGAGCCGTCGGCGAGCCGGACGATCCAGCGCTCGACCCGGCCGTCGCCGGCCAGGATCGGCTCGACCGCCACGCAGCGCCGGCCGTACTCGATGCGCACCTGGGCGAGCGACTCCGCGACCCAGAGCAGGTAATTCGAAATCTCCATTCTGTACGGGGTGAAACTACCCAGGTTGACGAATTCACTGAGCCGTCCCACCGAGTGCAGGTGATTCACGAAGGAGAACCTGCTCTGCGGGTTCCGCAGGGTGACCAGGTCCTTGAGGAAGGAGACCTGGCTCTGCGTCCAGGGCAGCAGCATTCCCCGCTGCCAGGCCACGTTCTCGTGCTGCTCTATGATCAGCGTTCTGGTTGCCAGTTCCGGAGCGAGCTCTTCAAGAGCCACGGCGAGGGCGAGGTTCGACGGCCCTGCGCCGAGAGCGAGTAACTCGACTTCCTGGTGCTTCACGATGGTCGCCTCCCGGACGACTTCTCGGGCGCGGTGCCCGTGACGAATGGGTTTCTCCTGATCGGCTCACTGCCAGCCGGCTCCGCCGGCCAGAATGAGAACCGTGGTGGCCGCGGGGCCACCGACCTTCTCCCCGGCCACGACCGCCACGGCGGTCGTGAGGGTGACGGTGAGCGAGAGGACGCCGAATACGGTGGCGACTGAACGGACCGCGGCATTCATCGTTCTTCTTCCTTTCGGCCGGTAATTCTCGGCGCCCTTTTTCGCTGTTTCGCGGGTGGTTTTCCGAACTACTTCCTTCGGACATTTCCCGCTTTGTTCTGACACTTCGATTCTTGGTCGATATCTGGGTATTCCGGAAGACCTAGGGGCTGTCAGCGCGCTGCAATGGCAGGACGCTGACAGGCCTGGCCGCCGGAGGCCTTGAAGCGGGCGAGAGCGAGGACGAGGTCGGTGCCACAGCCCGCCAGCGACCAGCCGGCGAGTCCGGGCACGCCGTCGAGACAGCGCGCGCAGAGCCGGGCCGCCGCGCTCTCGGCGGCGTCGAGGGTGGGCCTGCGAATGAAGAGGCCGAGGTCGACGCCGTCGGCGTGGTCCTCGCCGTAAACATGCTCAAGCCCTTCCTCGGGCTCCGCCAGCATCAGGAGCAGGCGCCGGATCTCGCGCGCGGACATCCGGCCGCCGGGTGGGGCCAGGCGGCCTTCGATCTCGGGGGCGCGTAGGTGCGCGTTGATGAGATACATGAATCGACAGTGGTCGGCGCACCACGAATAAACCAGGCATTTCGCCTGGCAGGTCCCTAACGTGGCAGGGTCATGCCAGCGTGCCGCAGGCCGGTCGGCGAGCTCCCGTTCCGCCGCGGGCGGTGACTACCGGCCGACGCGGGAACGGCTCTCCCGCCCCGCCGTTCCAGCCCTTGGCGTGCCCGAAGACGCGTGCCCGAAGACGCGTGCCCGAAGACGCGTGCCCGAAGACGCGTGCCCGAAGACGCGTGCCCGAAGGTGATCACATAACCCCGTCGTCACTACGCCTGGCTAGTTTCAGGCTGAGACCATCGTGGGTCCTGCCCGCAGATCGGGTCTCGGTCATGCTCGAACCGGGGAGGAGTCGTGCTCATGTTGCTTGGCATCGGGTCCGCCGAGGAAACCGTCTACCGCACCATTCTGGAAAATCCCTCCTACGGCGTGATGGAACTGAGCCTGGAGTTGGGCTGGCCGGTCCACCGGATCCGCAGCACGCTGGACGAGCTGGCCAAGCTGTCGCTGCTACGCCCCTCCTGGGAGGAGCCGGACGTGCTGCGCCTGGTCCGGCCCGAGGTGGGACTGGCCGCGCTGCTGGCCCGCGAGGAGGCCGCGCTGCTGGCCAAGCAGCAGGAGATCGAGCGGAGCCGGACGGCCGTCGCCCAGATGATCGCGGCCTACGCCGACCAGAACCCGGCGCGCTCCGGCGAGGACTCCGAGTCCCTCGTCGGCATCGACACGATCCGTACCAGGATCGAGGAACTGGTCGCCGACTGCCGGCAGGAGCTACTCGGGTTCGAGCCGAAGAGCGCCCAGACGCCGGACAACATCGCGGCGAGCCGCCCCCTGGACGAGGCGTTGCTCGACCGGGGTGTGGCGATCCGCGTCGTCTACCCCGACAGCGTCCGCAACGACCAGCCGACCAGCGCATACGCGGCCTGGCTCACCGACCGCGGCGGCCGGGTGCGCAGCATTCCCGGCCTTCCGCTCCGCATGCTCATCTTCGACCGGCGGGTGGCCCTACTGCCGACGGATCCCGAGGACAGCAGCGTCGGCGCGGTCCTGCTGCGCGGCGCGGGCGTCGTCACCGCCCTGGTCGCACTGTTCGAGCAGACCTGGGGTGCCGCCGCCCCCCTCGGCGAGGAGCGCAGGCGCGACGAGAAGGGCCTAAGCCACCAGGAGCGCGAGGTGCTCCGCCTGCTCGCCGCCGGACTCACCGACGAGGCGGTGGCCCGCAGGCTCGATGTCTCGGTACGCACCCTGCGCCGGGTCACCGCCGACCTGATGGAGCGGCTCGAAGCCCGCAGCCGTTTCCAGGCCGGTTACCTCGCGGCCACCAGAGGGTGGCTGCCCCGTCCGTGACGGCGGCTCCGCCTCCCGCCAGGTGAGGGGATCAGAGGTTGTAGGCGCGCATACGGGGCCACCAGCCGGGCACGGCCGCACGGTACCTCTCGTAGTCGGCGCCGAACCTGCGGCGCAGATTCGGTTCCTCGTACCAGTGGACGAACGCGACGACGGACGCGGCCATGACGGCGCCGTACAGCAGCAGGACGGGCCGCCCCAGAAGCAGTGTCTGCCCGCCGATCGTCGCGAGGACGGCCACGTACATCGGATTCCTGACGTATCTGTACATCCCGCCGACGACCAGGCGCTCGGGCGGTGCGATCGGGGCGGGAGTGCCCAGCCCTTCCACGACGAACCCGACGAATGCCCTGACCAGCACCACGACCCCGGCGACGACAAGTGATGCGCCGATGAGGCGTAGCGGGGCAGTGACCCAGGACGGCACCGCCGGTAGCGGGTCCGCTCACGGTCCCGCACCGCATGGACACGATGCGCACCCCGCTTCGAGTGAAGCCTCCTCCGGGCGGCCGACCAGCCGGAATATGATCGGAAAGGCAGGGTTCACCCGACGTACAACCAGGCACCCGAAATGCGTTAACCCCATGCGCATAAGCTGTTCCGTGGCCGGAAGGGCCTCACACCACATGGGGGAAGACCGTGAGTCCGTTACCGGCCGACACCGACGTGCCACCGCGGGCGCTCCTGCCGGGAGGGAACGCGCCGCAGGCCAGGACGCTGCTGGACATCCTCGACCGGACCACTCGGCGCCACCCCCACGCGGCCGCGCTGGACGACGGGCGGACCCGTCTCGACTACACCGGCCTGCGGGCCGAGGCCGGACGGATGGCCCTGGAGCTGCGGGCCGCCGGGGTCGGGCGCGGCGACCGGGTCGGGGTGCGGATCCCCTCGGGCACCGTCGGACTGTACCTCGCGATCGTCGCCGTGCTCACCGTGGGCGCCGCCTACGTACCGGTCGACGCCGACGACCCCGACGAGCGGGCCGAGCTGGTCTTCGGCGAAGCGGGAGTCCGCGCCGTCATCGTCGACGGCGGGAAGATCATCCCCTACGGCGACCTTGGCGTCTCCCCTCTCGACGGCGGTCCGGCACACGACCTGACACACAGCCCGGCCGTCCCGTCTCACGGCGACGGCGGGCGGCCCGGCCCCGAGGACGACGCGTGGATCATCTTCACCTCGGGGTCCACCGGAAAGCCCAAGGGCGTGGCGGTGACCCATCGCAACGCGGCGGCATTCGTCGACGCCGAGGCGCGGCTGTTCCTGGCCGGGGAGCCCATCGGGCCCGGTGACCGGGTGCTGGCGGGGCTCTCGGTCGCGTTCGACGCCTCCTGCGAGGAGATGTGGCTGGCCTGGCGGCACGGCGGCTGCCTGGTGGCGGCACCGCGGGCGCTGGTGCGCACCGGCATGGACCTGGGGCCGTGGCTGGTCGACATGGGCATCACGGTCGTGTCGACGGTACCGACCCTGGCCGCGCTCTGGCCGGTCGAGACGCTCGACGACGTACGGCTGCTGATCTTCGGCGGCGAGGCGTGCCCGCCGGAGCTCGCCGAGCGGCTGGCCGTGCCGGGGCGCGAGGTGTGGAACACCTACGGCCCGACCGAGGCGACGGTGGTGGCGTGCGCGGCGCCGCTGACCGGGGAGGGGCCGGTGCGGATCGGGCTGCCGCTGGCGGGCTGGAATCTGGCCGTCGTCGGTAAGGACGGCGAGCCGGTGGCCATGGGCGAGACCGGGGAACTGGTCATCGGCGGGGTCGGGCTCGCCAGATACCTGGACTCGGCCAAGGACGCCGAGAAGTACGCCCCGCTCGGGTCGCTCGGCTGGAAACGCGCCTACCGCAGCGGCGACCTGGTACGGGCCGAGCCGGAGGGACTGCTCTTCGTCGGGCGGGCGGATGAGCAGATCAAGCTCGGCGGCCGCAGGATCGAACTGGGCGAGGTCGACGCGGCCCTGCGGGCGCTGCCCGGGGTCGCCGGGGCGGCCGCGGCGGTCCGCACGACCGGTGGCGGGCACCAGCTGCTCGTCGGCTACGTCGTGCCCGGCGAGGAGTTCGACCAGCAGGACGCCAGGGACCGCCTCCGCCACACCCTGCCCGCCGCGCTGGTCCCCCGGATCGCCTTGGTGGACGACCTGCCGACGCGCACCTCCGGGAAGATCGACAGGGATGCCCTGCCCTGGCCGCTGCCCAAGAGGCCCGGCCCGGCCCCTACCGGGGTGCCGGACGCCGACCCGTGGGTGGCCGAGTGCTGGCTGGACATCCTCGGCGGCGTCGAGGGCGACTTCTTCGCGGAGGGCGGCACCAGCCTCGCGGCGGCCAGGCTGGTCTCGGCGCTGCGGACCCGCTACCCCGCGGTCACCGTCGGCGACGTCTACGACAACCCGACGCTGCCCCGGCTCGCCGGGCACCTGTCGGCACTCGACGCGCCGGAGATCGTGACCACCGACCGGATCGTCACGCCGATGCCGCGCCGTGCCGCGATCACGCAGGCGGTGCTCACCATCCCACTGCTCACCGCCGGCGCGCTGCGCTGGGTGGTGGCGCTGGCCGCGCTGAACAACCTGGTGAACCTGCCCTGGGCCCCGGCCGTCTCGTGGTGGTGGGTGCTCGCGGGCGCGCTGCTGTTCGTCAGCCCCGCCGGGCGGATCGCGCTGGCCGCGGGCGGCGCCCGGCTGCTGCTGCGCGGGCTGAGACCCGGCACCTACCCCCGAGGTGGCGGCACGCATCTGCGGCTCTGGTTCGCCGAGCAGCTCGCCGAGCGGCTCGGCGTGGGCGAGGTGTCCGGCGCCCCGTGGCTCACCCACTACGCGTGGGCGCTCGGCGCCCAGATCGGCGATGACGCGGACCTGCACTCGATGCCGCCGATAACCGGGATGCTCAAGCTGGGCAAGTACGCGGCGGTCGAACCCGAGGTCGATCTGAGCGGCTACTGGATCGACGGCGACCGGGTGCGTGTCGGCGAGATCAAGATCGGCGCCTCCGCCACGGTCGGCGCCCGCACCACCCTGTTCCCCGGCGCGAAGATCGGCAAGAACGCCCAGGTCGCGCCCGGCTCGGCGGTGGCGGGTTCGGTGCCGTCCGGGGAGCGCTGGGCGGGCGTGCCCGCGAGCCGGATGGGCAAGGCCCGCCAGCCGTCGGCCGACCGTCCGCCGCGCTCGTGGCGCTGGGCCGCGGTCTACGGGCTGTCCGCGCCGGTCCTGGGCCTCTTCCCGGTGATCGCCGTGCTGCCCGGCCTCGCCGTGCTGCTGCGCGGCGGCGCCCCCTCCCTGACCTCCGTCCTTTCCGGGGTGCCCGTGGCCACCGTCGTCTCCGCGGCCACCCTCGTCCTGCTGACCGTTGCCTCGGTGCGGCTGCTCTCGGCCGGCCTGCACCCCGGGCAGCACCCGGTGCACAGCCGCCAGGCCTGGCAGGCGTGGGCGACGGGCCTGCTGATGTCGATGGCGCGGGTCTGGCTGTTCCCGCTGTACGCGAGCATGGCCACCCCTGCCTGGCTACGCGCCCTGGGTATGAAGGTCGGCCGGGACGTGGAGCTGTCGACGGTGCTGGCGCTGCCGTCGATGACCTCCGTCGGGGACGGCGCCTTCCTCGCCGACGACACGATGGTGGCACCGTACGAGCTGGAGGGCGGCCGGCTGCGAGTCGACCATGTGCGGATCGGCAAGCGCGCGTTCCTCGGCAACTCGGGGATGACCGCACCGGGGCGCAAGGTGCCCAAGGACGGCCTGGTCGCGGTGCTGTCGGCGGCGCCGAAGAAGGCCAAGGCGGGCTCGTCCTACCTGGGCATGCCACCGGTGGAGCTGCGCAGGGCCACCGAGGAGATCGACCGGAGCCGCACCTACGATCCGCCGCCGAGACTGAAGGTCGCCCGCGCCGCGGTCGAGGTGTGCCGCGTCGTCCCGGTGATGTGCACCGTCGCCGTGGCCGTGCTCGTGGCGGCGGCTCTGGAGTGGCTGGCCAGGGCGTACGGCTTCGCGGCGGCGATCGTCCTGTCGGGCGTGGTGGTGCTGGGCGGCGGGGTGCTCGCCGCGGCGGTCACCACTGTGGCCAAGTGGGCGCTGGTGGGCCGGATCGCAGTGGGCGACCGGCCGCTGTGGAGCTCGTTCGTGTGGCGCAACGAACTGGCCGACACCTTCGTGGAGGTGCTGGCCGCGCCCTGGTTCGCCCAGCGCTGGCTGGGGACGGCACCGCTGAATGTGTGGCTGCGCTCCCTGGGCGCGCGCGTGGGCCGGGGCGTGTGGTGCGAGACGTACTGGCTGCCCGAGGTCGACCTGGTCAGCCTGGGCGACGGGGTGTCGGTGAACCGGGGATGCGTGTTGCAGACTCATCTGTTCCACGACCGCGTGATGAGCATCGATACTGTCGTCATGCGGGACGGATCGACGCTCGGGCCCCACGGGGTGATCCTGCCCGCGGCGGTGATCGGGGAGAACACCACGGTCGGACCGGCCTCCCTGGTGATGCGCGGCGAGTCCGTGCCCGCCGGGACCCGCTGGTTCGGCAACCCGATCGCGGCATGGACCCGGCGGGGATAGCGTACGAAGAGAGTGGAACAGAGGAAGCCGGTGTGGTGCTGAGCACGCCCTTTACCCCCAAGTCGTATTTCCCCACGCACGGCGACGACGGCTACCGGGTGGAGCACTACGACCTGACCCTCGACTACCGGGTGGGCCCGAACCGCCTGGGTGGCGTCGCCCGGATCTCCGCCGTGGCGCTGCGGCGGCTCACCCGGCTCTCCCTCGATCTGGGTGCCCTGCGGGTGAGCGGGGTGCTGGTCGACGGCGCGCGGGTGCGCTTCACCCATCGCGGAGGCAAGCTCCACCTGTCGCCGGTCGGGCTGCGCCCCGGCCCCTTCACCGTCGAGGTCCGCTACGCGGGCAGTCCCCAGCCGGTGGCCAGCCACTGGGGCGAGCTCGGCTGGGAACAGCTCACCGACGGCGTCATCGTGGCCAGCCAGCCGATCGGGGCCCCGTCGTGGTTCCCGTGCAACGACCGGCCCGATGACAAGGCCACCTACCGGATCTCGGTCACCACCGCCTCCGCGTACCAGGTGACCGCCAACGGGGAGCTGGTCGCGCGGCGGCGGGCGGCCTCGACGACCACGTGGGTGTACGAGCAGACCGAGCCGATGGCCTCCTACCTGGCGAGCGTGCAGATCGGCCGCTACCAGCGGGCCGAGCCGGGCCCGGGGATGGAGCTGCTCTTCCCCGCCGGGCACGCCTCGCGGGTGCGCCACGACTTCGAGCGTCAGGGCCGGATGATGGAGGTCTTCCGCGAGCGGTTCGGCCCCTACCCGTTCGGCTCCTACACCGTGGTGGTCGTGGACGACGAGCTGGAGATCCCGGTCGAGGCGCAGGGCATGTCGATCTTCGGGGTGAACCACGTGGACGGCAGACGGGGCGAGGAGCGGCTGGTCGCCCACGAGTTGGCCCACCAGTGGTTCGGCAACAGTCTGACAGTGGCCGACTGGCGCGACATCTGGTTGCACGAGGGGTTCGCGTCCTACGCGGAGTGGATCTGGTCGGAGAACTCCGGCGGCCTGTCATCCGATGACCACGCGCGCCACTGGCACCGTTTGCTCTCCGACCTCCCCCAGGACTTCGTCCTGGCCGACCCCGGCCCCCATCGCCTGTTCGACGAACGCGTCTACCGGCGCGGCGCGCTCACCCTGCACGCGCTCCGGCGCACCATCGGCGACGACCCCTTCTTCGCGCTGCTGCGGGAGTGGACGGCCGGGCACCGCCACGGGAGCGTCAGCACCGAGGCGTTCACCGCGCTGGCCACGCGCCACACGGTGCGGCCGCTGAACAGGCTGTTCGCGGGCTGGCTGCACGACCGCCGCCTGCCATCCCTTCCCTGACCTCCGTACATCATCGCTATCGTGGGCGGGTGTCGCCCACCCTCCGCACCCGTCTGCTCGCCGCGCTCGCCGCGGCCCTGACCGTCGCCGCCGGGCTGACCGTCCGCGCGGTCACCGGCGGCTGGTTCGGCAAGTACGCGGGCGACGCCCTCTACACCGCGCTGGTGTACGCGCTGATCGTGCTGGTGTGGCCCCGGATCACACCGGTGCGGGCCGCGCTCGGCGCACCGGCGTTCAGCTGGGCGGTCGAGCTGGCCCAGCTGACACCCGTTCCGGCCGCGCTCTCCGAGGTGAGCGTGCTGGCCAGGCTGGTGCTCGGCAGCACGTTCGGCGCGGCCGACCTGGTGGCCTACGCGGCCGGGGCGGCCCTCGCCGCGTCGGCCCACGCCCTGCTCCGGCGACGGCACGGGCACCGGCCGGAGACGGTGGCCACGCCGCCCTGACCATCACCGGACGCGCCGTATGATTTCGGGATCATGCCTGAAGGACACACCATTCATCGACTGGCCGGGGAGCACCGGCGGGCGTTCGGCGGCCGTGAGGTCCGCGCGGAAAGCCCTCAGGGGCGGTTCGCCGCCGGGGCGCTGCGGATCGACGGACGGGTGCTCACCGAGGCCGACGCCCACGGCAAGCACCTGCTGCTCGGCTTCGACGACGAGCGGTGGCTCCACGTCCACCTGGGCATCTACGGCAAGTACGCCTTCGGCCCGGTCCCCCTTCCCGCACCGACCGGGATGGTGCGGCTACGCCTGAGCAACACCGGCGAGTACGCGGATCTGCGTGGCCCCAACACCTGCGAGCTGCTCGACCCGGCGGGAAAGGCCGCGCTGCACGCCAGACTCGGGCCCGATCCGCTGCGCGCGGACGCCGACCCCGAGTCGGCCTGGCGGCGGATCGGCCGCAGCCGCACCTCCGTGGGGGTCCTGTTGATGGACCAGTCGGTCGTCGCGGGCGTGGGGAACATCTACCGGGCCGAGGCACTGTTCCGGCAGGGCGTCGATCCGTCACGGCCCGGCCGCGACCTCACCCGCGAGCGGTGGGAGGCGATCTGGGCGGATCTGGTGGTCCTGATGGCCGACGGTGTCCGGGTGGGCCGCATCGACACGGTCAGGCCCGAGCACACTCCGGAGGCGATGGGCCGTCCGCCCCGCGTCGACGACCACGGCGGCGAGGTCTACGTCTACCGGCGTTCCGGCATGCCCTGCTTCCTCTGCGGCACCGAGGTCCGTACTCAGGTGCTCGCCGGGCGCAATCTCTTCTGGTGCCCGGTCTGCCAGACCGGCTGACCCGGGCGGTGACGGCGTCGCGTCACATCAGGGTGCGGGCCGTCCAGAGTTCGGGGAAGACCTCCCGCCGCATGCTCCGCTCCAGCCAGCTCAGGCCGCTGGATCCGCCCGAGCCGGGCTTGGCGCCCATCGAGCGGCGCACCGCCATCAGGTGCCGGTAGCGCCAGTCGGAGAACTGCTCGGCCAGGTCTGTCAGCGTCTCGGCCAGCGGGGCGAGCGGCCCGGCGTAGACCTCGACCCAGACCGCCTCGACCTCGGCATTGGGCTCGTACTCTGCGGCGAGGTCGCGTTCGAGCACCGACGTGGGGATCGCGTGGCCCGCGCGGGCGAGCATGGCGAGCACCGAGTCGTAGAGGCTCGGCCGGTGCAGTGCCTCCACCAGTTCCCGGTGCGCCTCGGGGTTGCGGCGGTGTGGCCTGATGAGCGCCTCGGACTTGTTGCCGAGCAGGAACTCCACGTGGCGGTAGAGCGCCGACTGGAAGCCCGAACCCTCGCCGAGGGCGTCGCGGAAGGTGTTGAACTGCGCCGGGGTCAGCCAGCTCAGCGCGGCCCAGGCGGCGTTGAGCGCCTCGAAGTGCCGTACCGTGCGCCTGATCGTCCCCGTCGCGGCGGTGACGTCGTCCTCGTCGAGTTGCCGCTGGGCCAGCCGCCACTCCGAGCGGAGCAGCCCGAAGTAGAGTTCCATCACCTGTGTGGTGACCAGGAACGCCAGCTCCTCCGGGGCGTCGGTGACGGTGTGCTGAAGATCATGAAGGGCGGCGGTGCCCACGTAGTCGTCGTAGGGCGTGCCGGCCTCGAATCCCAGCGTTGGCAGCCCGTCATTGGCCTCCGCGCGCGCCTTGCGGTCCTGCTCCGTGAGCTGCTTGATAGCGGTCATCGCTCCTCCTACGCCTGTGCACCTCCATAGTGCTCCGTATCGGTCTGTACGAAAATGATGCAGGAAAGGTGATTATTAGGTTGTGCCTTCGGAACGGAAGGCATCGAGCAGATCAACTTACGGCATGACGGAGCGTGATCGTGGACACGATGGACTGGGCACTGCTGGCCGAGTTGCAGGAGGACGCGCGACTGTCGTACAGCGAGCTCTCCCGGCGGGTGCATCTGTCGGCTCCGGCGGTGGCGGAGCGGGTACGGCGGTTGGAGGAGACCGGGGTGATCACCGGTTACCATGCCCGGGTCGACGCGTCACGGGCCGGGCGCGGGGTGGCCGCCCTGATCAGGATGTCGTGTTATGGCCCCCGCTGCGTGCTCCGCGACGAGCAGGCGCTGGCCTGGCCGGAGATCCTTGAGGTGCACCGGGTGACCGGTGACGCCTGCTGCCTGCTGCGGGTCGCCACCTCCTCGATGACGACGTTCGAGGAGATGATCGACCGGCTCGCTCCGTACGGCCACCCGTCGAGCATGATGGTGCTGTCCAGCCCCGTCCCCTGGCGTCCCCTGTCACCCGCCTGAGATGGGACGTCGCGTCAGGTGGCCTTGCAGTGCTCGGCCATCGCCTCGGCGGTGGCCCGCCAGATCGGCGACGCGGGCTCGATGACGTCGAAATGATCACCCGACATTTCGAGATATATCACCTGATCACCTGACTCCTGGGCGGCTCGCGCGTAGCGGCGGCCGAAGTCGACCAGATCCAGATCATCCCCAGTACCCTGCACGATGAGCTGGGGAACCACCAGGGGGAGTCGCTCCAGCGGCCCCGACCGCAGGTAGGTCTCGGGCACCTCGGCCACGGATCCGCCGAGCGCGGCGGCGACCGCGCCGGAACTCATGTGCCTGCGGTCCCCCTCGGCCAGGTCGAGCACTCCGGCCAGGGAGACGGCCAGGGTGATCCGCCGGTCGTCGGCGGCGGCGTCGTCGGCGGCGGCGCGGAGGGCGAGCTGCCCGCCCGCGGAGTGGCCGATCACCACAAGCGGGCCACGGGCGCCCTGTGCCGCGAGGGCGATGCCCCGGGCGACGTCCGCGGTGGTCGCGTCCCAGCCGTGCAGGTCGGGGCGACGGTACTCGAGGTTCCAGGCGGCGAACCCGCGCTCGGCGAGGTCGACGGCGAGCGCGTCCATCAGGTCCGCACCCCAGATCGAGCGCCAGAAACCGCCGTGCAGCAGCACCGCGACGGGCGTCTGCCCGTCGGCCTCGGGCGACGGCGCCTGCCCCGCGGTCCCGTACGGCGGCCGTATCTCCGCCCACTGGTCGGGATGATCACCATAGGCGACCCGGTGCGCCGGTCGGCGCAGCCGGTGCACGGCGTGTCTGATCGCCCAGGTCAGCCCCCAGATTCCCCGCCCGTGCAGGTGGGTGCCCAACGCGCCGCCGGCCGACCCGGGGAGAGGGGCCTCGGACTTCGTCACGTCGAGCCAGACCGCCTCGGGACGCTCGGCGAACAGGCCGCGGGCCCCTGGATCCGGACCCGGCAGCACGACCAGGGCACCGGGAGAGTCCAGCGCCGCCCGGAAGCCGGGCAGGTCGGAGGTCATCGACACCGTCCCGCTGACCCCGAGGGCCGCGAACTCGCGGTCGGCCACCTCGGTGAGCAGGCGGAGGTCCGCGACCAGGCCGGGGCCGATGACTACCGGCACATGCAGACTCGGAGGAATCATCCGCCCATTCTGCCCCATAACTCCGCGACTACCGCTCGAACCCTCGGGCCCGTGTCAGCAGCTCCCCGGCCGTTCCCGCACCCCGCCGGCCCTCTCGCCGGCGACGGGTCCCGGGCCGGCCGGCCGGGGCCACACGATGGCCTGGAGCTGGGCCTGGGCACACGCGGAGGCGTGAGTATAAGATCACTAAAATGATGGTATGTCCACTTATTGGAATGATCTCTAGCCGTGGAACCCCCGAGACGTTAACGTCTGCGCATGCGCCACGTTGAGATCTCGGGCCGGAGACTCCGGCTGAGGGAAGTCACCATCGATGACGTGGACGCCCTGCACGCGGTATACGGCGACCCAACGGCCACCGAACACCTGCCGTTCGACCCCCGCACGCGCGAGGAGGTCGAAGAGTCGATCATCGAGGCGATCAAGTCCTCGGAGACCGAGCCCCGGCGTCTCTACATGCTGGCGGTGACAGACCTCGACGGCTGCGAGGCCTTCGGCGTCGCCCGGCTGCACATCGAGGCCGACCACCCGCACAGCGCGGAGATCGGCCTCGGGCTCCGCCCCGACCACTGGGGCCGGGGCATCGGCACCGACCTGATCCGGCTGATCCTGGCGTTCGGCTTCCGCGACCTGCGCCTGCACCGTATCTGGGGCGCCCGCTCCCCCGCCAACACCGCCGCCCAGCTGGCGATGCTGGTCGCCGGAATGGTCGAGGAGGGCAGGATCAGGCATCACGTCCGGGCCCGCGGAGTCTGGCGCGACTCCATCGTGCACTCGGCCCTGGAGGACGAGTGGGAAGGCCACCGCGATGTCTGACCTCGGAGGATCCCCCGGCCGCGCACCGACCGGAGACACCGGGAGACCCGTCCCGGATGATCCCGCGCACCCCGCCTTTCGGAATGTTGTGACGGAAATGCCGCCGTTTCCGGTCACGGGAAGAGTCAAATGGCCCTAGAGTCCGCGCATGTGAGTGAGAGTCCCATCCTCCCCGTACGAGGGCGCCCGGTACGGCCCTCCGGCAGGCACCGCAGGCCCGTGCCTTCCCAGCTCCCGCCCGAGGCGCCGGCACTGGTGCTGGCCACGCTCGGCGACACCTCCGGCACCGCCGCGGAGCTCGCGGCCCTCATCCGGGTGGACAACCCGCAGATCCAGGTCAGACTGGCCGGGCTCGGCGAGGACGCCAAGGAGCTGACCTCCGAGCTGGAGTCGGCGGCCAGGGAGCGTCCCGAAGACGCCACAGCCGCCATCGTGGTGCCGCTGCTGACCGGCCCGCACCCGGTCGCGGAGCAGCTGATCTCCACGGCCGTCACGGCCAGCAGCGTGTCGGTGACGGTCACCGATCCACTGGGGCCGCACCCGCTGCTCGCCGAGGCACTACACATCCGCCTGGCGGAGAAGAACCTGGCACGGGCCGACCGGATGCGGTTGCTCAACATCTCCAACCCGGTCGACACCCCGGTCGACGCGGTCATCCTCGCCACCGTCGGCGGAGAGAACGCGGCGGCGGAGGCGCAGTCGACGGCCGTGCTGCTGGCCTCCCGGCTGACGCTGCCCGTTCTGGTCGCCTCGCTGGACAGCGCACCCGCCGTGGCCGACGCGGCCGAGCGGCTCCGCGGCATCGGCGCCCAGCGGATCGCCCTGTCCCCGTGCGTCCTAGGCCCCGAGGCGGCCCCGGGGCTCGCGAGCGCGGCGGCGGCGGAGATCGGGGCCGAGTGCGCCGATCTCCTCGGCTCTCACGACCTGATCGCGGATCTGGCCGCCCGCGCCTACGGAAGCATCCTGGCGGCGGACTGAGCGACCCGATGTGACAGATCCCCTCTGACGGGTACTGACCTGCGTAAGTTGTCAGAGGGGACAGATCATGCTGTACGGAAAAGAGCACGTTGCGCGGTACCGGGCGACCGATGGTGCCGAAGGACACGAATGGCAGGGCACCACCGCCCTGATCCTCACCACCACAGGCCGCAGGAGCGGCGAACGGCACGACACCCCGCTCATCTACCAGCGCCATGGCGACGACTTCCTGGTGGTGGCCTCCAAGGGCGGTGCCGACAACCCTCCGCTGTGGTATCTCAACCTCCAGGCCAACCCCGAGGTCGAGGTCCAGGTGCTGGGGGACCGGTTCACGGCCAGGGCGCGCACCGCCACCCCGGAGGAGAAGCCGGAACTGTGGCAGATCATGACGGCGGCCTGGCCCGCCTACGACGACTACCAGGCGAAGACCGGCCGGGAGATTCCGGTGGTCGTGCTGGAACGCGTCCCCTCGTGACCGGCGTTACGGCAACCTGCCGGGTTCCACCGCGTTCGGTCGCGCCGGAGCTCACCACCTGGTGCTGTGGGAGCCGCCCCATACCCGACCGAGACAAGGTCCGGGTCAGGGCTCCAGCCAGACGTAACCCGCGAACCTGCCGGTCGTGCCCTCCCTGCGGTGGGAGAACAGATCGGCGGTTTCGATGGTGCAGCGGGTGTCGTGGATGATCTCTCCGACACCCGCCCTGCCGAGCTGCGAGGTGATCGCGGCCCGCAGGTCGAGGGCCGGGGTGTCCCCGGAGGTGATCGACCACGCCTCAGGGAGGTCCACCGCCACCTCCTCCCGCAGCTCGGCGGGAACCTCGTAGCAGGTGCCGCAGGCCATCGGACCGATCAGGGCGGTCATCCTCGCCGGGACCGCACCGCGCTTGGCCATCTCCTCGACCAGGGCCGTCACCACGCCGGACACGGTGCCGACCCGCCCCGAGTGCGCGGCCCCGACCAGACCTGCCCGCGGCTCAGCCAGCAGGACGGGCGCGCAGTCGGCACAGAGCGCGGCCAGGCCGAGGCCTGGCACGTCGGTGCAGATCCCGTCCAGCGGCGGCGGGTCGTCACCGAACGGCGCGCTGACGTAACGGACGTCGGCGCTGTGAACCTGCCGCATGAACACGACCCGTTCCAGACCGAACTCGGCGGCCGTCCTGGCCCTGTTCGCCGCGACCGCGTCCGGCTCGTCACCACACAGGCCTCCGAGGTTGCGGCTGCCGTACGGACCGGTGCTGACGCCACCATGACGATCGGTGATCCTCATCTGAAAGTTCACCAGAACCTCCCGAGGATGCCCCGGCCTTCAGGCCGGGGAGGAGTCGGGAGCGGGAGGGCCGCCAAGGCCCGAGCGTGCCCTGACCGGTCAGCCATGTCGATCGGCTTCTTTCTGAGTCGTGTAGCCGTAGCCGTCCGCGCGCTGAAGATGATGGACATGGCGGTGGTTGATCCCGGCGACGCGGCCGTGCCGGGTGGTGATGTCGAACGAGCCGGAGGAGCGGACCAGGACTCGCCCGACGTGCACCCCGGCCTTCTTGCCCGCCGGGACGTTCGCCCGGACCAGGTCGCCGGTTTGGAAGCCGTGGTGCAGTTTGCTCCGTGGCCGGACAAGGCGGGGGAACCCGTATCGGTCGGGGGTGGTGCGGGCGTAGGTGCCGCGCCCGGTCGCCGCGACCACCAGGACCACCGGCGGCCAGGCGGTCACGGTCTCCAGTTCGCCGACGTGCAACGCGTCCAACGTGTGCGACTTCGGCGCGCCGGTGCGCGAGCGGTTCCACTTCGTGCGGCCGCCGGAGGCGGTGTGAACGGGCAGGCCGGTGGCTTCCAGTGCCCGCCACAGCGCCCAGCGGGTGGCGTTGACGGCGGCGGCATCGCGCAGCGGTGCTTTCGCCTGCTTGAGGATCCTCGCTAGCAGGGCGGGCCTGCCGTTGAGGAATTCCTCGATCGGGGTGGCGTTCTTGGTCTGGTTGCAGCCGATGCACGCCACGGTCAGGTTGCTGATCCGGTCGGAGCCGCCCCGGCTGCGGGGGTGGATGTGGTCGAGGTTGAGTGGCAGGCCGCTCGCGCCGCAGTAGGCGCAGGTGCGCCCCCACTTGGCCAGCAGGTATTCGCGGACCTCGTACCCGGCGAGGGTGCCCTGCTGGTATTCCACTCCTTCGAGCGGCCGCCCGGCCGACAGGGCGTGCGTGTCGAAGGAGACCTTCTCCACGTGGACGGCGGCCACGGGCGCCCACCGGGTCAGCCGCGCCACCCACGACAAGGTGACATCGACGCGGTGTCGCAGCGACGGCGCGAGCCACCCCTTCGGCTTGGCCCGGTTGAGGAACCGGGGCGCGCGGTAACGCAGGTTCGCGCCACGGCGTCGCCGTCGATACCGCGAGCGGGCGGTGAGCTTGTCGCGGATCGCCGCGCCTCGGTGGTCGAGCTGGATCGCGTACCTTCCCCTCCGGTTCGCGCCACGCGGGGTGAACACGGCCAGACCGGTGTGCTTGCTGCCAGGGTCGATGCCGACGTGCACGCCTTCGACGGTCGAGGTCGCCGCGTCGCGGTCCTTGAGACGGATGACGAACGGGGTGTGACGGGCCACGACCGCCCGCCCGGCCGCCAGCAGGCGACGGGCACGGGCGGGATGGCAGGGGTCGAGCGGGTGGCCGTGCCTGTCCAGGACGAACACGACGGGGTGAACCTCACGGTTGGCTCCCTCGGACGCCGAAGCGTCCTCGGGGTGACGCCGAGCAGACCGGGTGCCGGTCCGCTCGATCTCCCCTCGCCCGGGTTGAACACCAGGTACCGCCTGGCGGCGGTGTCCGTGAGCCGTTTCGTGCCCACCCTCGGGCGTGTCTGCTCCCACGAATTCCAGAGCGGCAGGCTGAGGAAGCACCTGCCGGTGGGTCTGCGATCTCGTGTTCAACGTAGCCATCAAAACGCACCTCCTTGAGCGATGGCCAGGGCTGGTCAACGCGGGGCTTCAAAGCGCATTACCGCGCCTCAAGCCCCCTCCTTCAGGAGGGGGTCGTTGACCGCCTAGGAATCCCTCACACCCCTGCGGAAGCCGTCATCCGGCCACGCGCTACCTGCCGGTAGAGCTCCATGGTCCGATCGGCGATGCGCTCCCAGGAGAAGTGCTCCACCGCGCGCAGGCGCCCGGCCTCGCCCATCCGGGCCGCGAGGGCCGGGTCGGCGAGCAGCCGGTTGACCCGCTCGGCGAGGTCGGCGGCGAAGGCGTCGGGATCGTGCGGGGTGCCGTCGGCCGCCTGGTCGATCGGAACCAGCAGGCCGGTCGAGCCGTCGGCCACGACCTCGGGGATGCCGCCGGTGGCGGTGGCCACGACCGCGGTCTCGCAGGCCATGGCCTCCAGGTTGACGATGCCCATCGGCTCGTAGACCGAGGGGCAGACGAACACCGTCGCGTGGGTGAGAATCTGGATCACCTCGGAGCGGGGAAGCATCTCCGAGATCCAGACGACGCCCTCGCGACCGAGCCCGTGCACGAGCTTGGTCACCTCGACGGCGATCTCCGGGGTGTCGGGCGCGCCCGCGCACAGCACCAGCTGAGCCTCGGGGTGGAAGTCACGCGCCGCGTGGAGCAGGTGGACGAGGCCCTTCTGCCGGGTGATGCGGCCGACGAAGACGACGTACGGCCGGTTCGGGTCGATGCCGTGCCGGACCAGGACGTCGGTGCCGTGGTCGGGGGCGTACTCCCCGGTGTCGATCCCGTTGTGGATCACCGTGACCCTCTCCGGCGGGATCTCAGGGTAACTCGCCAGCACGTCGCGGCGCATCCCCTCCGAGACCGCGACGATCGCGTCGGCGCTCGCCAGCGCGCCGCGCTCGGCCCACGACGACAGTGTGTAACCGCCGCCCAGCTGCTCGGCCTTCCACGGTCGCAGCGGCTCCAGGCTGTGCGTGGTCACCACGTGGGGTGTTCCGTACAGCATCTTGGCGACGTGACCGGCGAAGTTGGCGTACCAGGTATGGCTGTGGACCAGGTCCGCGCCCTCGCACCCGGCGGCCATCTCCAGGTCGACACCGAGCACCTGGAGCGCGGTGTTGGCCGCCTCCAGTCCGCCGGGCACCCGGTAGGCCGCGACGCCCTCCTCGTGCCGTGACGCTCCGAAACAATGGACCCGGGTGTCGGCGAGCCTGCGCAGCTCCCGGGCGAGGTACTCGACATGAACTCCCGCACCTCCGTACACATCGGGGGGATATTCACGGGTCAGTAGATCCACTCGCATATGAACAGCCTAGTGCTCCGTTCCTCAGCGGAGGTTGCGAATGCGCTACGGGGAAACCGAGATTATCGGGCCTGCCTTCTCCTGCATATCAGGACCGAGGTGGATCCGCACTTTCGGTGAGGAACGTCGCACTAGTGTTTCACCTCTGATTCATCAGGTTAAGGTCCACACATGAGAGTCCTCGCGATCGTGCTCGCCGGCGGAGAAGGTAAGAGGCTCATGCCTCTGACAGCTGATCGGGCGAAGCCCGCAGTGCCCTTCGGGGGGATATACAGGCTCGTGGATTTCGTGCTATCCAATCTGGCCAACAGCAACTACCTACAGATCGTCGTACTGACGCAGTACAAGAGCCACAGTCTCGACCGGCACATCTCCCGGACCTGGCGCCTGTCGGCGATGCTCGGCAACTACGTCACCCCGGTCCCCGCCCAGCAGCGTCTCGGTCCGCATTGGTTCTCCGGCTCCGCCGACGCGCTGTTCCAGAACCTGAACCTGATCTACGACGAGATGCCGGACCACGTCATCGTGTTCGGCGCCGACCACATCTACCGCATGGACCCGCGGCAGATGGTGGAGCAGCACATCGAGAGCGGAGCCGACGTGACCGTGGCCGCGATCCGGCAGCCGCTCTCCCTCGCCGACCAGTTCGGGGTCATCGAGGCGGATCCGGCCGGACGGCGGATCGTCGCGTTCCACGAGAAGCCGAAGGACGCGGTGGGCCTGCCGGACGCGCCCGACCAGGTCTACGCGTCGATGGGCAACTACGTCTTCAAGACCCAGGCGATGATCGACGCGCTCAGGGAGGACGCGCTCGACCCGACGAGCAAGCACGACCTGGGCGGCAACATCATCCCGATGATGGTGAAGTCGGGCAGCGCGGAGGTCTACGACTTCGCCGACAACGTCGTGCCCGGCTCCACCGAGCGCGACCGGGGCTACTGGAGGGATGTCGGGACGCTCGACGCCTACTACGAGGCCCACATGGACCTCATCTCGGCGCATCCGGTCTTCAACCTCTACAACAGCCACTGGCCCATCTACACCGGCCACGATCCGCTCCCCCCGGCCAAGTTCGTGCACAACGACGGCGATCGGGTGGGCCGGGCGATCGACTCCCTGGTCTCCGCGGGCGTGGTCGTCTCCGGTGGGCTGGCTGAGCGCTCCATCCTCTCCCCCGGCGTGGTGCTGCACTCCCACTCCCAGGTCGAGGACTCGGTCCTGATGGGCAACGTGAAGGTGGGCCGGGGGGCCATCGTCCGCAAGGCCATCATCGACAAGAATGTGATCATCCCGGACGGCGCCCGGATCGGCTTCGACCTCGAGTACGACCGCAGCCGATTCGCGGTGACCAGGGGAGGCGTCGTCATCATCGGCAAGAACGAGATCGTCGAACGCTGACCCGGCCCGGGGACCTTCCATACCCGCGCGCGGCCTGTTCCTCGTCGACGAGACGCGCAACCTCTACGAGGTCATGGCCGACTGACCGCCGCGCCCCGCGCCGGTCCAGGTGAAGCGGGGCGGGCGACGTCCGAGGAAGGCCGCGACGCCCTCGGTGACCTCCTCGCGCGCTTCCTGCTGCCACAGCAGGAAGCGCGCCTCGTCGGCGCGGCCGTCCACGATCTCCTTCGCGGCGGCCAACGACGGTCATCTCACAACGGATCGGGCCGGCCGTCGCCCTGGCCACCGGAACGGCCCGGTCGCGGCACCGTCGGGTCCTTGCCCATCAGCCCGGTGAGTGTCCCGGGAACGGTGGCGGGCACGGGCGGGGTCTCGACCCGGAAACGGGGCAGGGCCTGGGGGTACTTCTCGCGGACGAAGGCCACCAGGTGCTCGCGGATGTCGCACTTGAGGTCCCAGGCGCTGGCGGAGTCGGCGGCGCTCATCAGGGCGCGCAGCTCCAGCAGCCCGTTGGGAAGGGTGTCGGTGACCTGGATGGCCCAGTCCTTCTGGTCCCAGAGCGGGTGCTCTCGCAGGGCGTGGTAGAGCTCGGTGCGCAGTTCCTCGATCGGCACCGACCAGTCGACCCGGATGAACACGTGGCCGATCACCCTGCTGCTGTGCCGGGTCCAGTTCTCGAACGGGTTGGTCGTGAAGTAGGAGACGGGCAGGACCAGCCGGCGCTCGTCCCACAGCCGCAGCACCACGTAGGTCAGGCTGAGCTCCTCGATGCGGCCCCACTCGCCCTTCACCACGACGACGTCGTCCAGGCGGAGCGCGTCGCTGAAGGCCAGCTGGAGGCCGGCGAGCAGGTTGCCCAGTGTCGACTGGGCGGCGATGCCGACGACGACGCCGGCGATCCCGGCCGATGCCAGAAGACCGGCGCCGAGCGCCCGTACCTGCGGGAAGGTGAAGAGCATCGCGCCCAGCGCCACCACGATGATCACCGCCGAGGCGACCCTGCGGACCAGGGTGATCTGGGTGCGGATGCGACGGGCCTTGCGGTTACCCTCGCCCTGGACCGTGACCAGGTGCTTCAGGACCACGTCGGTGACGGCGTAGGCGGCCTGGATGACCAGCCAGGTGGCACCCCCGATCATCGCCACGCTGAGGCCTCGGTCGATCACCTGGCTGACCGAGCCCTCCGCCATACCGGGCTCGTAGACGGTGTAGGCCGTCGCCACGGCGGCCGTGACGAACCCCGGCCAGGTGCAGCGGCTCACGACCGGACCGGCGAGGGCCCACTTCTCGCCGATCAGCCGCGAGCGCAGCACCCTGCGCACCACCTCCACCGCCACGACGGCGGCGACCACGGAAACGATCAGGATGATCCAGTTGGACACTGACGGCGTCCCTCTCGTCGTTCTCTTCCCCGGGCCATTAGCTAATCAGAAGGACTCGTCGAAGGCGACATTCCCCTCGACGGCTATCTGGTAGGCCGAAACCCTCCGCTCGAAGAAGTTGGCCAGCTCCTGCACGTCCTGCAACTCCATGAACGCGAACGGGTTGGCCGTGCCGTACCGGACGGGCATCTGGAGCCTGACCAGCCGCTGGTCGGCCACGTACTCAAGGTAGCGTCGCATCTGCTCCACCCCCATTCCCGGCATGCCGTCGCCGCACAGGTCGGCGGCGAAGGCCAGCTCGGCCGCCACCGCCTCCTCGATCATCCGGGTGACCTGCTCGGCGAGCTTGTCGTCGAACAGTTCGGGCTCCTCGGCCCGTACGGTCTCCACAACGCCGAAGGCGAACTCCATGTGCATGGACTCGTCGCGGAAGACCCAGTTCGTCCCGGTGGCCAGGCCGCTGAGCAGCCCCCTGGAGCGGAACCAGTAGACGTAGGCGAAGGCCCCGTAGAAGAACAGGCCCTCGATGCACGCCGCGAAGCAGATCAGGTTGAGCAGGAACGCCCGCCGGTCCTCCCTCGTCTCCAGCCGGGTCAGGCCGCCGAGCGAGTCGATCCAGCGGAAGCAGAACTCCGCCTTGTCGCGGATCGAGGGGATGTGCTCGACCGCGGCGAACGCCTTGACCCGCTCGTCAAGGTCGGGCAGGTAGGTGTCCAGCAGCGTCAGATAGAACTGGACGTGCACCGCCTCCTCGAACAGCTGCCTGCTGAGATAGAGACGCGCCTCGGGGGCGTTGAGGTGCTGGTAGAGGTTGAGGACGAGGTTGTTGGCCACGATCGAGTCACCGGTGGCGAAGAACGCCACCAGGCGGTTGATCAGGTGACGCTCCTCGGGTGTCATCCTCGCCAGGTCCGCCAGGTCGGAGGCGAGGTCCACCTCCTCGACGGTCCAGGTGTTGCGGATCGCGGCCCGGTAGCGCTCGTAGAACTCGGGGTAGCGCATCGGCCGCAGGGTGAGATCCATGCCGGGGTCGAGCAACATCGGGAAAACGCCCTTTCGGGGTGACTGAGGGGGCGGGCACCGGATCGGTGCCCGCCCGCGGATGGTCGCCGGCCGGTCTACTGGCAGGCGTCGCAGTACTCGGGGTTCTCCAGGGAGCAGGCGACGGCCTCGGGGTCGAGGACAGGGGCGGGGACGGGGACCTCCCCGGCCACCGATGCCGCCACGGTGGCCTGCGCGATCCGGGTGGCCGGACGCGAGCGCAGGTAGTAGGTGGTCTTGAGGCCCGACTTCCAGGCGTAGGCGTACATCGAGGAGAGCTTGCCGATGGTCGGGGTGGCCATGAACAGGTTCAGCGACTGCGACTGGTCGATGTACGGGGTGCGCGCGGCGGCCAGGTCGATCAGCGCCTTCTGCGGCAGCTCCCAGGCCGTCCGGTAGAGCAGCTTCAGGTCTGCGGGGATCTCGGGAATGTCCTGGACGGAGCCGTCGGCACGCTTGATCACGTCGCGGATCCGCGAGGTCCACAGGCCGCGGGCCCGCAGGTCGGCGACGAGATAACGGTTGACCTGGAGGAACTCCCCCGAGAGGGTCTCGCGCTTGAAGATGTTGGAGACCTGTGGCTCGATGCACTCGTAGCAACCGGCGATGGAGGCGATCGTGGCCGTGGGCGCGATCGCGATCATCAGCGAGTTGCGCAGCCCCGTCCTGGCGATCCGCTCCCTGATCTCCGTCCACTCCTCGGACGTCGCGGCCCGGTAGTGGTCGGGGTGGAGCACCCCGGTGGCGGCCCTGGTCTCCTGGTAGGAGGGGTGGCGGCCACGCTCCACGGCCAGGTCCGAGGAGGTCCGGTAGGCGGCCAGCGCGATCTCCTCGGAGATCCGGGTGGACAGCTCCAGTGCCCGCGGCGAGTCGAACGGCAGCCGCAGCGTGAACAGCACGTCGGCCAGGCCCATCACGCCGAGCCCGATCGGGCGCCACCTCTGGTTGGCGCTCCTGGCCTCGGGGGTCGGGTAGAAGCCCAGGTCGATGGTGCGGTCGAGGAACCGCACGGCGGTGCGGACCGTCGCGCGCAGCCGTACCCAGTCGACCCCGTCTCCGGGGGCCGGAGACAGGTGGGCGGCCAGGTTGATCGAGCCGAGGTTGCAGACCGCGGTCTCGGCGTCGCCGGTGACCTCAAGGATCTCGGTACAGAGGTTCGACAGGTGGATGACGTTCTCCGGCCTGGCCGTCTGGTTGGAGGTCCGGTTGGCCGCGTCCTTGAAGGTCATCCAGCCGTTGCCGGTCTGGGCGAGCGTGCGCATCATCCGGCCGTACAGGGTGCGGGCGGGCAGCTGCGCGGCGAACCGGCCCTCGGCTTCCGCGGTCCGGTAGGCGTCGTCGAACGCGGCACCGTACAGGTCGGTGAGGTGCGGGACCTCCTTGGGGTCGAACAGCGACCACACGCCGTCGGCCTCGACCCGGCGCATGAACTCGTCGGGGATCCAGTTGGCCAGGTTCAGGTTGTGCGTGCGGCGGGCCTCCTCGCCGGTGTTGTCGCGCAGTTCGAGGAACTCCTCGATGTCGGCGTGCCAGGGCTCCAGGTAGACGCAGGCCGCGCCCTTGCGGCGGCCGCCCTGGTTGACCGCGGCGACGCTCGCGTCCAGGGTGCGCAGCCAGGGCACGATGCCGTTGGAGTGACCGTTGGTGCCGCGGATCAGCGAGCCCCGCGAGCGGATCCGGCTCCAGGCGATCCCGATGCCCCCCGCGTACTTCGACAGCCGCGCGACCTGCCCGTAGCGCTCGTAGATGGCCTCCAGCTCGTCGCGGGGCGAGTCGAGCAGGAAGCACGAGGAGAGCTGGGGCCTGCGCGAGCCGGAGTTGAACAGCGTGGGCGAGCTGGGCAGGTAGGACATGGTGGCCATGAGCGCGTACAGCTCGGCTGCCTCCTCGACGGTCTCGGACAGGCCGCAGGCCACCCGGAGGAAGAAGTGCTGCGGGCGCTCCAGGACCTTGCGGGTGCTCGGGTGACGCAGCAGGTAGCGATCGTAGACGGTACGCAGCCCGAAGTACTCGAACCTGGTGTCGGCGTCCGGCTCGATGAGCGCGTCCAGGACTTCGGCGTGTGCGGCCACGAACTCCGCGAGCCCGTCGGCGATCAGCCCCGCCCGGTGCGTCGCGGCGACGGACTCGGAGAAGTCGCGGACGCCGTGCTCGGCTGCCTCGTCGGCGATCAGCTCGGCCAGCAGCGCGGCGGCGACCCTGGAGTTCTCCGGGTCGGTGATCACCCTGGCGGCGGCCTCGTCGATGGCCTGCCTGCGATCGACCGTCGCGTTCCCGCTGCCCCGGTCGTCCCCGGCGTTCTCCGCCACGACCCCTGCCGCGTTCTCCACCGCGGTCCCTGCCAAGGTCTCTGTCACCTGGTGCCCCTCGCTCGCTCGGACTTCCCCGTACGGCTCCGCCGGATGGGCACGCGTCCGCGAGCGATCCCGGGCACGCCGGACCGCCTCGTTCCGCGGGCCCTCCCACGAGGCCCTGGACAATCACGTCACCGGCAGGTCTTCGGACTCACGGGCGCCCTGCGCGTGCCTACCGGCCGTCGCTTCCCGGGCATGGTTCACCCAGTGCTCACATGACGGCTTTCGTTCCCGTTCACCGCTGCGGGGCAGTCCCGGAATCTCACCGGGTTCCCTCTTGCCTCGCCCCTTCCGGGGCGAACCAGCAACGAGCAGGATCCTACATCTAGGGGCGTCTGACGCAACTACCCCAACAAGTTGTGTCGGAGGACTTCAGCAACCCGAGCTCGTGGAGTACCCCGCGGGTGCGGGCCGTCTCGGTGAGGAGCCACTGACGGAAGTCGTCGCCGCTGAGGTAGACCCGGCTCCACTCATTGGCCGCGCACAGGGCGCGCCAGCGCGGCGCGGCGTCGATCCTGTCACACAGGGCGATCGCGGCGTCCCGGTCCGCCGGGCTCATGCCCTTGGGCCCCAGCAGACCGCACCAGTCGCTGTACTCCAGCCGGACGTCGACCTCCAGGAGCGTCGGCGCGTCGATCCCGTCGAGCCGGCCGCCCGAGGAGACCACCAGGGGACGCAGGCGGCCGGCTGCGATCTCGGGTCGCAGGGCGCGGGCCGACCCCAGCAGGGCCGCCACCCGTCCGATCTGAAGCGCCTCGGCGGCATCCTCGGCGGCAAGGAAGCCGGCGTACTCCAGCAACCGGGCGTCCACCCCGAGGCACTTGCCGATCATGCCGTAGAGCACGTGGTCGGAGCCGCCCTCCAGCCGTCCGCCGACCGTCAGCGCCGCCGGGTCGCGGCGCAGCTCCGCGGCGAAGTCCTCGAAGGTGTGCAGGCGGGAGTCGGCGGGGACGACCAGGACCGTCCAGTCCCCGACCAGGCGGGCGAGGGGGGTGGTGGCGTCCACCACGGCGGCGGTGTTGGCGATCTCCGCGGCCGTCACCATCGGCATCGCGGTGACGAGCAGCCTGCCCTCGCGCACGAACGAGCCGCGGACGGCGCCGAACGCGTCACGGGGGACGGAACCCAGCGCTCCCGGCCGCTCGACGACCATGGCGGAGCGCGCCAGCCCCGCCAGGACCAGGACGGAGGCGAGCCTGCCCGCCATCCCGCCCCAGCCGTGGCCGTCGGCGGTGGGCTCGAGGATGATCAGGCGGCCCACGGCGGAGTCGGCGGAGTCGGCGGAGTCGCCGACTCTGCCGCAGCTCGCGACGACCATGGCTCCCGCCACCAGCGCGAAAAACCTCCTACGGCGCATAAGCGCCCCTTCCCCCAAGAACCTCCTATACCATAGGTTACCCCTCAATCACTTTCCGCTACAGGTCGGGGAGGTGACCGCAGCCCATCCCTTGACGGGGCGACCATCGTCGGCGGTCGCACCGGTAGCCGTCTCACTCCACCGTGACGCTCTTGGCCAGGTTGCGAGGCTTGTCGACGTCCCGCTCCAGCGCCACGGCGGCGTGGTAGGCGAAGAGCTGAAGCGGGATCGACAGCAGAATCGGGTCCAGCTCGGTCTCGTTCTTGGGTACCACGACGCAGTCGTTGGCCAGCTTGGAGTCGACCGTACGGTGACCGACCATGAGCACCCGGCCACCCCGGGCACGGATCTCACCCAGAGTGGTCAGGTTCTTGTCCAGCAGCTCGTCGTCGGGGACGATCGCCACGGTCGGCATGTCCGGGCCGATCAGCGCCAGCGGCCCGTGCTTGAGCTCGCTGGCCGGGTACGCCTCGGCATGCACGTAGGAGATCTCCTTGAGCTTCTGCGCGCCCTCGCGGGCCACCGGATACCCCCGGACCCGGCCCACGAACATCATGCTCGGCGCCTCGGCGTACTCCTGCGCCAGCTCCTTGAGCTGCGGCTCCAGCGCCAGGATCTCCTTGATCTGGTCCGGCAGCCTCCGCAGCCCCTCGCAGATCCGGCGGCCGTCGGCGGGAGACAGGTCACGCACCCGGCCGAGGTGCAGCGCGAGCAGCGCGAAGGCCACGGCGGTCGAGGTGAACGCCTTCGTGCTCGCCACCGAGACCTCGGGACCCGCGTGCAGGTAGACGCCGCCGTCGCACTCGCGGGCGATCGCACTGCCCACGGTGTTGACGATGCCGAGCACCCGGCCGCCCTTGCGCTTGAGCTCCTGGACGGCGGCGAGGGTGTCATAGGTCTCCCCCGACTGGCTGATCGCCACGTACAGGGTGTCCGCCTCCACCACCGGGCTGCGGTAACGGAACTCGCTGGCCGGCTCCGCATCGGCCGGGATGCGCGCCAGCTCCTCGATGAGCTGCGCGCCGATCTGGCCCGCGTAGTACGCGGAACCACAGCCGATGATCTTCACCCGGCGGAACGAGCGGGTCTCCCGCGCGTCCATGTTGAGGCCGCCCAGGTGGGCGACGTGGAAGCGGTCGTCCAGGCGCCCGCGCAGCGTCCTGGCCACGGTGTCGGGTTGCTCGGAGATCTCCTTGAGCAGATAGTGCTCGTACCCGCCGGTGTCGTAGTGCCCGGCCTCCCAGTCAACGGTCAGCGTCTCCTTGGCCGTCTCCCGCGCGTCGCTGGCGAAGGTGTTGAACCCGTCGGCCTTGAGCACGGCGATCTCGCCGTCCTCCAGGTGGACCACCTGGCGGGTGTAGCGGACCAGCGCGGAGACGTCGGACGCGGCGAACATCTCCTTCTCACCGATGCCCAGCACGATGGGGCTGCCGTTGCGGGCCACCACCACCTCGCCGGGGCGCTCGGAGTCGATCACCGCGATGCCGTATGTGCCGACGACACGCTTGAGCGCGGCCCTGACGGCATCCTCCAGGGAGTCGGAATCCTTGACCGTACGGGCGATCAGGTGCGAGAGCACCTCGGTGTCGGTCTCCGACAGGAAGACCGCGCCGTCGGCCTCCAGCTTGGCGCGCAGCTCGTCGGCGTTCTCGATGATGCCGTTGTGCACGACGGCGATGCGCTCGTCGCTGGACAGATGAGGGTGGGCGTTGACGTCACTGGGCACGCCGTGGGTGGCCCAGCGGGTGTGGCCGATGCCCAGCCCGCCCTTGAACCGCGCGGGCACGACCGCCGCCAGGTCGGCCACCCGGCCCTTGACCTTGCGCATCTTCAGACCCTTGTTGGAGACCACCACCCCGGCCGAGTCGTAACCCCGGTACTCAAGGCGCTGCAGGCCCTCCAGCAGGATGGGGGCCGCGTCCTTGGGCCCTACATAGGCCACGATTCCACACATGTAACCGTTCCTTATCCATAGACGATCCGGCGCAGCTGGCGCTGGGAGAGTTCGGGTGCCGCGACACGACGTACCGCCAGCTCGACGGCCACCCGGGGGAAGATCTCATCGTTGACCAGCCCCCTCGCCCTGAGTTCCGCGTGACGCCGCCGTACGAATTCCTCGACGGGCTCGGAGAAGTAGGCCAGCACCTCGGCGACGACTCGCGCCGCCTCGCCCGGACCGAGCGCGCTCGTCCGGGTCAGGTGGGTGATCAGATCCTCATACGGATGCCGCGTCGTGGACACAGAGCAGGACCATACGCACCCGGGAGAGCGGACACCAAGTTTTCTGCCCGATTCCGGGCAGAGAATCTCCACAATGCGGTAACCCCGCCACAGCACGCGACAGTCGGCAATCTCTGATAACTCTAAGTAGCCATCAGAGGGGGAGGAACCTTCATGCGCCGCCTGCCGGGGATCACCGTCGTCGCCGCTCTCACCGTACTGGTCTCAGCCGTCCCAGCACAGGCGACACGTCCGGAGGACCGGGTGGCATGGCCCTGGAAGCACCCCGCCCCCTTCACGACCGCGACGTCCCCCGATGCCGTCACCGACACGCCGTCACCGACCGGAACGAGGGCGCGGTCCGGCAGGCAGGCCGCCTTCGCCGAGGCGGCGCGGGCGTACGGGGTGCCGGAGAGCGTGCTGCTCGCGGTCTCCTATCTGGAGTCCCGCTGGGAGGGCCACGGCGGGCTGCCCAGCGTCTCGGCCGGTTACGGTCCGATGCACCTGGTCGACGGCCGAGCCAGGCCGGGCCGCCCCCACGGCGTCGGCGAGGACCCGCGCGGCGACGAGACCCGGCCGCGCGCGATCGCCCTTCCCCCCGTCGCGCCGCCCCCGCCCCAGGACACCCTGCGACGGGCCTCGAAACTGACCGGCCTGCCCCTCGGCCGGCTGCGCGAGGACGCCTCCGCCAACATCATGGGCGGTGCCGCGCTGCTCGCCGACTACCGGCGCCGCACCGGCGGGAGCCCTGACACCGGTCCGGCGGGCTGGTACGAGGCGGTGGCCCGCTACCCCGGCACACCGGAAAGGGGCGCCGCGGGAACGGAGGCGGCGCGGTCCTTCGCCGACGAGGTCTACGCGACGATCCAGGCCGGGGCCGCACGCGTGACCGACGACGGCGAACGGGTGGTGCTGCCCGCGATACCGGACCTTTCCACACCGCGGGCGCCACTCACCCCCGAACCGTCTCTCCCCGAACCGTCTCTCCCCGAACCGCTCGCCCCGAAGGCACAGCGCCGTGCGCACGGCCCCGCACCCACACCCACCGCCGCACCCTCCCTCGGCACGGAGCGCGCCGAGAAACCCGTGACCGAGCCCGCAACAAAGATCGCCGCAGTGCTCCCTGCGGCCCCCTCCCCCCTGCCCATGGCGAGACCCGTGGCGAGACCTGCGGCGTCCGCCGTGGCACCCGATGTGAGGCCCGCCGTGGAACCCGCCATAGGACCCGCCGTGGAACCCGCCGTGGGGCCCGACTGCCCGAGGAACGTCTCCTGCGAGTGGCTCCCCGCCGTCTACAGGCGGCTCAAGAGCGGCGGGTACGGCAACCACGATCGCTCCGACGGCCCCCGGAAGATCGACTACATCGTGATCCACGACGGCGAGACGAGCTACGACGCGATGACCCGCCTGGTCAAGAACCCCGACTACCTGAGCTGGCACTTCACCATCCGCTCCAGCGACGGCCATATCGCCCAGCACCTACGGGCCAGGGACATCGGCTGGCACGCCGGAAACTGGTACGTCAACTCCCGCTCCGTCGGCCTGGAGCACGAGGGCTACCTGGCCAAAGGCGGAGCCTGGTTCACCGAGGCGATGTACCTGGCCTCGGCCAGACTGGTACGCCACCTCGCGGCCAAGTACGACATCCCTCTCGACCGGGCGCACATCCTGGGACACGACAACGTGCCGGGCACCACCCCGGAGACCGTGGGCGGCATGCACGACGACCCCGGCCCCTACTGGGACTGGAGCCACTACTTCGAACTGCTCGGCAGCCCGCTGCGCGCCTCGGGCGGCGACACCGCGCGCTCGGTGCTAATCAAGCCCGACTACGGCACGAACAGCCCGAACTTCACCGGCTGCAGTGGGGGGTGCCGCAGCCTGGGCGCCGCCTCGGTCTGGCTGCACACCCGTCCCTCCCTCACCGCGCCCCTGGTCAGGGATATCGGCAAGCACCCCACCGGCGACTCCACGTACAGCGTCTACGACCACGCCGCCCGCGCCTCCACCGGCCAGCGGTACGCACTCGCCGAGCGCAGGGACGGCTGGACCGCGATCTGGTACCTCGGCCAGAAGGCGTGGTTCAGCGATCCCGCCGGAGCCCCCACCTCCCTGCCCGCCTCCGGCCCGCTGGTGACGCCCAGGCCGGGCCGCTCCCCGGTGAAGGTGTACGGCAGGGCCTACCCGAAGGCGCATGCCTACCCCGGGGGCGTCCCCGTACAGGCCCTGACCCCGTTGCAGTACTCGATACCCGCGGGGCAGGTCTACAGCTCCGGCCCGATGACCACGGCCTCCTATCTGCGAGCGGCCGCCTTCGACCCGTCCGAGCACCGCGTGGTCAGGGGCGAGATCCGCTACCGGCAGATCCAGTTCGGGCACCGGATCATGTTCGTCCGGGCCTCCGACGTTCAACCGCTCAGGAAGTGAAGATCTTCGTCAGACCCGCTCCCTGCGCACATCCGCCCTGCGGAGGCGCTAGAGTTTTCACGTGCGCCGCCGGAGTCGTCTCCGGTGAACACGCGGAAGTGGCTCAGTGGTAGAGCATCACCTTGCCAAGGTGAGGGTCGCGGGTTCGAATCCCGTCTTCCGCTCCGGCAGATCCTCCGGGATCTGACTGGTGGAGTGGCCGAGAGGCGAGGCAACGGCCTGCAAAGCCGTCTACACGGGTTCAAATCCCGTCTCCACCTCAGCGCACGACCTGCGGACCCCCAGGATCCGGTAAGGTAGGGCGAACGCCGAGGGGAAACCCGAAGCGAATACGCGGAAGTGGCTCAGTGGTAGAGCATCACCTTGCCAAGGTGAGGGTCGCGGGTTCGAATCCCGTCTTCCGCTCTGATGACACCCGAGGACGATTAGCTCAGCGGGAGAGCGCTTCCCTGACACGGAAGAGGTCACAGGTTCAATCCCTGTATCGTCCACCAGACAGATCCCAGGCCATCCGCCTGGGATTTTCTGTTTCCCGGCACCGTGACGCACGCACGGAGCGACTCCGAACGGAGGCCGCCCTCGCCTGACGCGATCTCGGATCCGGAACAATCATCACGATCATCTTTTTGGCACGCGTCACCGGCCGACAAAGAGGCACCATGGGAGGACGCATGACCTGAAACACGGTTAATCGCTATGCTCTTGAAACGTGGCAAAGGGGGCGAGCCTGTGCAGCGCGTGGTGGTCGATCCTGAGGTGCCCAGGAACATCGCCGAACTGCTCCGTCGTAACGGGCCCCTGCTCTATCGCCTTCGCACCGGACGCGTCCCGAGGGAGGACGACGGCCCCCGGATTCCGGGAGTGCTCATAGGGCTCTTCGGCGGGTCGACGGTTGTCGCGGCGGGCGGATTGACACTCACCGACCTCCCGCTCCCGGCGGCCGCCGTCGTGCTCACCACGCTGGTCAGTCTGTATCTCCTCATCCTCACGGTGATCTATCTCGCCAGGAAGCCCTCACCCGTCGACTCCGTCGAGCGGGTCCTGTACCGGCACTCCGTGCAGTGGCAGGGGCGCTTCCTTCTCCTGGAGGATTTCGACCACGACGCCAGAAGCCTGCTCGGCCGGGTCCAGCGGGCCATCGACTTCATCGTGCACTCCCGGGTCAACGCCATGGGCATGCTCGACAGCGTGCGCAACGCGGTGATGCTCCCCGCCGAGGAGTGGGAGATCGCCCGGCTGCTGACCAAGCTCTCCGCACTGCGGGCCAAGCACCACCACCTCGCCAGGGGCGGCAGGAGCCCCGAGGTGATCGCGGCCATGGCACCGCTGGAGCGTGCCCTGGCCGCCAGCGAGGCCGCCGTGCTCGCACGGGTGGAGGCGTTGGAACGCTACGCCCGGAACGTGTCCGACGCCGAGCGCGCCCTGCTCTCCCATGGGCAGATCGAGGTCCTGCGAGCTCACCTGCCCGAGTACGAGCAGCTCGTCGCCGAAACGGGCGCGGCCAGGTTCTCCGCACCGGAGATCGGGCATCTCAGCGATGATGCCGACATGCTCCGGCGGGCGCTCCGCGAGAGCGTACGCTCGGCGCACGAGGCGTTCCGCCATCTCGACCGATGATGTCAACCTGACCGGATGGAGGGGGCGGGCCTGTGCGGCGAGTGGTGGTCGATCCTGAGGTTCCCTCCCGGACCGCCGATCTCTTCCGCCAGCACGCATCGATGTTGTCGCGCATCCGCGCCGGCTGGAGCCCCGACCCTCCCGAGCCCGCCTCAAGGCTGCCCGTCCGTTTCCTGTGGTCCGGAGGGGCGATGTCGGCGCTCCTCCTGGCCTGCCTGCTCTTTCTCGCGGACGCCGGGCAGCTGTTCTTCTTCGTGCTCGCCCTGCTCGCCCTCGTGGTCCTCGTCGGTTTCCTCACCGCCCGCGAGCCGCTGGAGCCGGACACGACCGAGCACGACCTGTATCGCGAGGCCCGCTGGTACGAGGGCCGCTACCTGCTGCCCGCCGAGGACTTCGACTACAACGCCGGCCGGCTGCTCGAACGGGCCCAGCGGGCGATCGACCTCATCCTGCGCTCCCGGGTCAACGCCATGGGCATGCTCGACGACGTGCGCAACGCGGTGACGCTCCCCTCCCAGGAGTGGGAGATCGCCCAGCTGCTGACCAAGCTCTCCGCACTGCGGAACGAGCACCACGAGTTCGTGCACGGCGGCAGCACGCCGGAGGTGGCCGCGGCCATGGCACCGCTGGAGCGTGCCCTGGCCGCCAGCGAGGCCGCCGTGCTCGCACGGGTGGAGGCGTTGGAACGCTACGCGGGCCACGTGTCCGACGCCGAGCAGGCGCTACGCGCCCACGAGCAGATCGAGGTACTCCGCTCACGGCTTCCCCGCTATGAGGAACTCCTGGCGGAGTCGGGCGCCGACGCCTTCGCCGTACCGGAGATAGGGAGGCTGACCGAGGACGCCGATCACCTGGAGCAGGCGCTGCGCGACAGTGTCCGCTCGGCGCACGAGGCCTTCCGCCACCTCGACGGCGCTGCCGCCGGCGGAGCCGCCGGCCCCTCGACCGCTCCGAGCGAACCCTCCTCTCCCCCGAACTCCGGAGGCCCCCGAGGCCCCCGAGAGGACCCCTCGACCCCCTGAGGACGGATCTCCCCTCCCCGGGCGAACCGGCCCTTGTCACGGATCACAAAGAAGGCGAGGATAGCTCGCGTTCTTTGGAGGTAGCATGCGGATCCGCCTGGATGTAACCCTCGGCGTGGTCGTGCTGGTAGACGTGTTACGAGTCTTCCTGCCCTCGCTGATCACGCTCTTCGGCCGGGCGGGAAGCACTCCCGCGGAGATGATGGGCCTGTACGCCCTCTCCTGGTTCGTGCTGGCCTTCCTGACCGTCCCGCTGGCCAGACTCGTCCGGCCGCGGCTGATCGCTCTCGGTGCCGGATGCCTGCTGCTCCTGGCCCGGCCGGCGCTTCAGCTGACCGAGGGCGGGGACCCGCAGCTGTACGTGGCCAGCCTCGGCCTGCTGGCCGGGCTGGTCTGGCTGGTGGCGACCGCGATGGGCGGCCGGGACGCCCGGCCCGTGACGGCCGGGGTGATCGGCGGCCTGGCGGCCGCCACGGTGATCCACGCGGCACTGGACGGCATCGACCTGATGTGGCGGCCTGGAGCGGTCCCGTGGGCGCTGCTGGCTGTGGAGCTCGTGCTCTTCGGCTCGTTCCTGATCCGGGCGGAACCCCCGGACGAGGAGTACTCCGGCGCCCCCCGTGCCTGGCTGGCCATCGGCCCCGCCCTGCTGCTCTGGGGCCTCTATACGGGCAACACCGCGCACGCCCAGGCGGCGACCGTCTCCGCCCAGCAGGCCGCCGCCGTGGTCGTGGCGGCGTTCGCGGTGGTGTCGGCGGCGCCCGCCGCGCTGCCGGTGCTGCGCCGCCCGCTGCCGCCCGCCATCGCCCTGGTGGCCTCGGCGGTGGCGTTCACGCTGGGCAGGGCCACCGTGGACGGTGTCCACGGAGTGGCACCCGGCTGGACGATCGCCGCGCAGATCATCGGCCAGCTCGCGCTTGGCGCCTGTCTGGCGCACGCCGCGGCGACCCTCGGCCCGGACAGGGCGGCTCGGCGGGGCCTGGCCGCGGCAGGGGGCATGCTGCTGTTCGTCGTGTTCGTCTTCGGCTACTACGCCGCCTACGACCTCTACCTTCCCAACCAGTGGGTGCCGGTCTGCGCGGCACTCGTCGTCGCGGTGCTGGGCCTGGCGGGCAGCGCGGGCCTGCCGCGCCGCTCCTACGACCGGCGGTTCGCGGCGGTCGCCGTGGCCGCGGTGGCGCTGGCGGCGGCTGTCCCCCTCTGGCAGGGGGAGCGGCCTCGCTGGGAGGCACCGCGTGACGGGCTGCGGGTCGCCGCGTACAACATCAGGATGGGGTACGGCGAATCCGGCAGGCTCTCCCTGGAGCAGCAGGCCGACGCGCTCAGGGAGTTGCGGCCGCACGTGGTGGTGCTGAGCGAGGCCGACAGGGGCTGGCTGCTCAACGGCGGCCACGACGGGGTGCGGCTGATCGCCGAACGGCTGGACATGCACTACATCTGGGCCCCGGCGGCCGACGAGGTGTGGGGCGACGCCCTGCTCACCACGCTGCCGATCACCTCGATAAGGAACCACGTGCTGGTCCAGGGCGGACCGACCGGCGCGCAGGCACTGGAGGTCGGGTTGCGCTGGCAGGGCGGGGACATCACCGTGATCGGCACCCATCTGCAACCTCCGCCGGGCTGGCGCGAGCTCGACCAGGTCGAGCAGCTCGGCGGGATCGTCAGGGATGCCTCCAGAAGCGGCGCCCCGGTGATCGTGGCCGGTGACCTCAACCTTCAGCCCGGGGACCGGGCCTGGGAGGTGCTGACCGGCGCGGGCCTGACCGACCCCATCGCCCCGGTCAGGCCGTTCAACACCATTCCGTCCCAGGGACACTCGGTCGAGCAGATCGACCACGTGCTCGTCACCCCGGGTTTCACCGGAAAAGACCAGGTCAACCCTGATGTTCCGCACTCCGACCACCGCCCGATCGCGGTCACCCTGGTCGCCGGGCCTTGATCGGGTTCCGCTGGGTAGTGTCGGTTGCATGACAGGACGACCTGTACTGATCTTCGATGGCGACTGTGGCTTCTGCACGACGAGCGTCAGGTTCGCCGAGCGCCGCATCGGGGTTCACGCCCTGGTCGTCCCCTGGCAGTTCACCGACCTTCCGGCGCTGGGCGTCACCCGCGAGCGGGCCGAGCGCGAGGTGCTCTGGGTTCAGGACGGCGAGGTGCACGGCGGGGCGCAGGCGGTGGCCAGGCTGCTGATCGCCGCCGGTCTCCCCTGGAGCCCGCTGGGGTTCGTGCTGCGGGTCCCGCCGCTGCGCTGGGCGGCCCAGGGGCTCTACCGGCTGATCGCCGGCAACCGGCACCGCCTGCCCGGCGGCACCCCCGCCTGCGCCCTTCCTCCGGACCCCCGATGAAGGGCGTCCTGCTCGCCGCGTTCGAGCCGCTCGACGGCGGCGGCAACCCGTCATGGGAGGCGGTCGCCCTGGTGCCCGGGGTGCGGACCGCGCTGCTCCCCTGCCGGTTCGGCGAGGTGCTGGAGCAGTTGCGCGCTGTGGTGGCCGAGCACGACCCGGCGGTGGTCGTGTGCGTCGGGCAGGCCGGGGGACGGCCGGACGTGACCGTGGAGCGGGTGGCCGTCAACCTCGACGACGCGTGCGTCCCCGACGGCACCGGGCGGCAGCCGATCGACGAGCCGGTGGTGCGTGGCGGCCCGGCCGCCTACTTCGCCACGCTGCCGGTGAAGGCGTGCGTGGCGGCGGCGCGTGCGGTCGGGGTGCCCGCTAGCGTCTCGCAGAGCGCCGGCACGTTCCTGTGCAACCACCTCTTCTACGGCCTCATGCACCTGATCGCCACCGAGCGGCCGGGGGTCCGCGGTGGTTTCGTGCACGTGCCGTACAGCCCCGAGCAGGTCCTCGGCGAGGCCAGACCCTCCATGCCCGTCACGGTGACCGCCCAGGCGCTCACCGCGATCGTGACCACCGCCGTCTCCGTCTCGCTGGGCGGCGATCTCCGCCTGGTCGGTGGCTCCCTCCACTGACCGGACACCCGTGCGGGAAGGCGCCCCCGCATCGGGGCCGGCCGCTCCCCTTCCCCGGTCCGGTGAAAGCCGGTCCGCGCCCGGTCAGAGCGGCACGCCGTACACCACCCGACGGCCCGCGAACTCGGTCACGCTCCACAGCGTCCTCTTGTCCCGGACGCAGGTGAGGTCCTCAGGGCCCACCGGATAGGGCCGTCTGCGCACCGTGTCGCCGACCACGACCAGGGTGCCGTTCCCCGTGGCGCCCGCGGTCTGGCTGAGGTACCAGGTGCCGTTGTAGGAGAGCGCGCCCTGAATCTTGCCCGCGGGAAGCGCGTAGGCGTCCACGGCTTGGACGACGCCGCCGGCGGGGGCGTTCAGTGCTCCCTGCGCGGTCAGCTGCCAGCGGGCCACCCGTCCGATCGTGCCCGCCGTGTCGACGTACTCGCCACAGATCAGGGTGTGCGGGGCGGTACTGCGGTCGACGGCGGTGTGGGAGAAGCGCACGGTGCCGCTGGTGGTGGTCCAGGCATCGGTCTGCGGCATCACGTACCGGTAGCCGAACGCCTCGTATCCGCCGTCCTTCCTGCCGATCGCAGCCGTGCCGTCCCCGTTGACCTCGAAGATCTGCCGGGTGTCGAACACCCGCAGGCCCCGCGTGGTGTCGACGACGTACAGCAGGCCGCCGTACCAGGCGACGCCGCCGGCGTGGATGTTGATCGGCGTGATGTTCCCGTCGGCGGCGACCCGCACGAGCAGGACGTGCCGGTACCGGAGTGTCGCGGTGTTCAGGAAGGTCAGGCGCGCACCCCGCTCGGCTCCCGACGTCGGCGAGTGGTACCAGCTCACCACGAACGTGCTCCCGCCGATCCCGGCGTCGGAGGCGGAGGTCAGGCCCTGGGGATACCACTCCCTGGTGACGTTGTCGTCCGCGTCGAAGCAGTACCAGTCAACGGGTTTGGGAGTCATCTTGGCGAACGCCCCGGCACCGGTCGATCCCTTTCTGGCCGCGACGCGGTTCGCCTTGGCCAGCACGGCGTCGAGGGACACACGTTGGAGTTCCCTCTCCAGGATCTTGATCCCGGCCGTGAGGCCGCCGGCGTCCCGTTTCAACCCGAACGGCTCTGCCGATGCGGCCTTCATCTGACTCATGAGGGGGTCTCCTTGTCCGGTCTCGCCAGGATTGGCGGATCAAGATACGGAGTTCATGAGTATGCCTTTACTCAAATCCCTTTTGTAGTTAGAAGGGCCAGGTATGGACGGGCTCCCCGGTCAGCGACAGCTCCCGGTACCGGCTCACCAGGCGCGCCCGCGCCGCCTGGTCGCCCCCCATCCCGACCAGGGTCTTCCGCTGCCAGATCGCACCGGTACGGCGGCGCGTGACGCGTTCCCGCACAATGTCCAGCGCCCACCGGATCTCACTCGGCTCCACGCCCATCCTGCCGAGACCGGTCTCGGCGACCGGCAGCAGGTCCAGGGCGAGCCGCCAGGCCGGGACCTCCTCGCGCAGGCCGGGCCAGATCAGCGGCGCGTCCAGGCCGTGGATCGCGCCTCGGTAGAAGTTGCGGTAGGCCCCGGCGAAGGGGAACTCCTCCACCGGTTGGAGGGCCAGGGCCGCGGTCAGCCCGAGCAGGAACGCGCTGTTGGCCGCCATGTCCGCCGCGCTCGGCCCCGCGGGCAGGGCGCGCATCTCCACTCGGAGGTGGCCGCCGTCGACCGGGTCGTAGACCGGCCGGTTCCACTGCCACACGGTGCCCTGGTGGAGCCGGAGCTCGGCCAGCTTCGGGACGCCGCCCTCGGGCACCTCCTCCGGTACCGAGCTCATCGGCAGCACCGGCTCGTAGTCGCGGACGCATGTCTCGAACAGTTCCTCGGCGCTCTGCGCCCAGCCGGAGCCGAACGCCACCCGCCGGTCCCTGCGGTCGAGCCGCTCCACGTCCCGGTCGTCGGCGGCCTCCTCGAACAGCGCGATCCTCGTCTCCTCCCAGAGCTGCCTGCCCAGGAAGGCGGGTGAATTGCCGCTGACCGCGAGGACCGGGCCGATGGCCAGCTGGGCGGCGTTGTAAACGCGGGCGAAATCGCCGGGAGGCGTACGGAGATGGACCTGCCAGGAGGTGTTGGCGCTCTCCAGGATCACCCCCTCGACCTCAAGCTCCAGCAGCTCGACCCCCTCGATGCGCACCCGGAACGGCTCCGTGCGCAGCCGCCGCATGCCCCTGGCCAGCGCTCGGTAGCGGCCCTCGCCGCTCAGCGCCTCGTGGTTGAAGTCGAACTCGCTCAGTGAGGGCAGGATCCCGATCACCACGACCTGCCCGCCCTGGGTCGCGGCCGCCGCGTCCACCACGGCCATGATCTCCCGCATCTCGCGCGTCAGAGCGGTGAACGGCCGCCCGGCGATCGGCAACGGGGTCAGGTTGGCCTCCAGGTTGAACCTGCCCAGTTCCAGCGTGAGCCGGGCGTCGTCGGCGGCGACCTGCACCTCGCGGTTACGTGGAAGCGGCCGACCGTCGGGCGTTATGAGAAACATCTCCAGCTCAGCCCCGATCGTCACGGGACCTGCACCGAAATCAGGCCGCGCGAGCACCTCGCGGAGGGTGTCGATCTGCTCCACCAGTCTCTCCCCGAAGCGGACGAACTCCACTTCGGAGAAACGGTCCTTGTCGACTTTCTGCCCCATCACACCGTCCGATCAGTTGGTCCTCGTGCTCCCTCCCTCTCTCCCAGCTTGCGCCTTCTAATCAGTGCTTTCGTCACAGCCCTCCGTGGACGACGGCGCGCGGCGCGTCCCGGGAGCCCGTCCCCCTTTCCACGGTCTCCCTTCAGTACTTTCGTCACAGCCCTCCGTGAACGACGGCGCGCGGCGCGTTCCGGGAGCCTGCGCGCCCTTTCCATGGTCTCCCCGACTTCCCACGATGCCTCGTGGACGCCGAGAAGGGAACGGTGGCCGGGACCGGCTTGAGTAGTGTCAGGTTCGAGCGGGGCCGAAAGGCAGAGGCCGACAGCCGGAAGAGAGTGTGCGCAAGTGCGAGCGGTGGTCTTCGACGAGTTTGGAGCCGATCTTGAGGTCCGGGAGGTGCCCGCCCCCGAACCACCACCCGGCGGAGCGGTCATCCGCGTGGAGGCCACCGGGCTCTGCCGGAGCGACTGGCACGGCTGGCAGGGTCACGACCCGGACATCCAGGTCCCCCACGTGCCAGGGCATGAGCTTGCCGGGGTGGTCGAGGCGGTGGGCGCGGGCGTCGCCTCGTGGCGGCCCGGCGACCGGGTGACCGTCCCGTTCGTCTGCGCCTGCGGTTCCTGCGCGGCGTGCGCGGCCGGTGAGCAGCAGGTCTGCGAGCGTCAGACCCAGCCGGGATTCACCCATTGGGGGTCCTTCGCCGAGTACGTGGCGATCGATCACGCGGACGTGAACCTGGTGCGGCTCCCCGAGGAGATGAGCTTCGGCACCGCCGCGAGCCTGGGCTGCCGCTTCGCCACCGCCTACCGGGCCGTGGCCTCCGTGGGCCGGGCGCGGCCCGGCGAGTGGGTGGCCGTGCACGGCTGCGGCGGTGTGGGCCTGTCCGCCGTCATGATCGCGGCCGCGGCCGGGGCCAGGGTGATCGCCGTGGACATCTCCACGGGCGCCCTGGAGATGGCCCGGGCGTTCGGCGCCACCGCCTGCGTCAGTGCCGCCCCGGCCGAGGCCGACGTCCCCGCGCGGGTCATGGAGCTCACCTCGGGGGGCGCCCACGTCTCCATCGACGCGCTCGGCAGCCCCGAAACGTGCGCGGCGTCGATCGAGAGCCTACGCCGCCGGGGACGCCACGTTCAGGTCGGTCTGCTGCCGGGGCTCACCGCGCTGCCGATGGACCGGGTGATCGGCTACGAACTCGAACTTCTCGGTAGCCACGGCATGGCCGCGCGCGCCTACCCGGCGATGCTGGAGGCCGTCACCGACGGCACCCTCCGCCCGGACGCCCTGATCACCCGCTCCATCGGCCTTCAGGAGGCGGGAGCCGCACTCGCCTCGATCGGATCCGTCCCCGGCGTCACGATGATCATTCCATCTCTGCGGTGACGGCCCGGCCACGTGACCTCGGCCGTCACCCCTTGCTCACCCTGAGAGAGGTCTCCAGGACCCTGCTGAACCTCAGCCGGCCGCGTGGCCTCGGCCGTCACCCCTTGCTCACCGGACTCCCCAACTGATCCACAGGTCACTTCCAAGAGGCCGCGCCCAGACTGTGCGAACTCAACAGAAGGAGAACGACCTGTGAAGATCGCACTGGTCACCGGGGCCGGGCGGGGCATCGGCCGGGAGACCGCCCGACAGCTCGCCGAACGCGAGATGATCGTGTTCGCCGGAGTCCGCGAGGAGAACCACGCTCCCGAAGGCACCCGTCCCATACTGCTCGACGTCACCGACCCGGCGGCGGTCGCGAGCGCGGCCAAGATCGTCGGTGAGGAGTTCGGACGACTGGACGTACTGGTCAACAATGCCGCGACCTGCGGTGACTTCGGCATGACCCCGGCGGAGGTGACCGCCAAGCACATGCGGGCCACCTACGAGGTGGGCGTCTTCGGGGTCGTCACGGTCACCCACGCGATGATCCCGCTGCTGCGGGCGGCCGGCGAGGCCAGGATCGTCAACATGACGACCCGGCTGGCCTCGATCAGCCTCACCTCCGCCGGAGACGACCTCAACGTCGCGTGGCCGATGCTGGCCTACAACTCCGCCAAGAGCGCGCTCAACGCGCTCACCGTGCTCTACGCCAACGAGCTGCGCGGCTCCGGCATCCTGGTCAACGCCGTCGATCCCGGCCACTGCGCCACCGACCTGACCGGCCACACCGGAAGCCGTACGGCGGCGGAGGGCGCGGCGGTGGCCGTACGGATGGCGACCCTCGGCGGCGACGGCCCGACCGGCACGTTCAGCTCCCAGGAGGGCCCCATCCCCTGGTAGCCGGACCCACCAACGGCGGCGGGCCGGGGAGAGCCTCAGTGGGTGGCTCCCCGGCCCGCCGCCGGCCGGTTGGAGCCAAGGAGGGCCGGTGGACGTTCGTCTGCGTCGAGGACATCCGCATCTGACACCCGTGGACGTCGGTGGACGATTTCAAACCGGATAAAGATCAGAAGGCCGGGGTTTCGAGCCGGCCGCACAGATACCTGGGGCTCCTGAACAGGCGCTACGCCGTCAGGCGCTCTCGCTGACATCTTGTCGGGCACGTTGTCCGGTTTCGCCTTTCGCGTTACTTAGCGGATCCTAGATTTACTTCCATGACGATAAGGGTCGGCATGGTCGGTGCCGGGCAGCGGGCGTCGGAGGTTCACGCGCCCGCGCTCGCCGCATGTGCCGAAACCGAGTTCGCCGGGGTGTGGGCGCGTTCTCACGGCGCGTCGGCCGAGCTGGCCGCCCGGTACCGGGCACGGGCCTTCGAGAGCTACCACGACCTGCTTGAGGAGTGCGACGCCGTCGCCCTCGCGGTGCCGCCCGCCGCCCAGGCCGAGCTCGGCGCCCACGCGGCGCACGCACGCAAGGCGGTGCTGCTGGAGAAGCCGATCGCCGGGGACATCGCGGGTGCGGAGAACCTTCTCATGGCGGTCGATCGGGGCGGAGCCGTCTCGCAGGTCGCGCTGGTCTGGCGCCATGCTCCCGCGATCCAGCGGTTTCTGGACGCGGCCGAGCGGACGTGGCCGGTGGGCGGCAGCGGCCTTGCCATCTCGGGGACGCAGACCGACGAATCATCGGCGAGCCCGTGGCGGCTTGAACGCAGCGTCGTGCTCGAACTCGGCCCCGACCTCGTCGATCTGCTGGAGGCCGCGCTGGGAAGGGTGGTCGACGTACGCGCACAGGGGGATCCGTCCGGCTGGTTCGGGCTGCTGCTTGAGCACGAGGGCGGGCGGTTCAGCCAGGCCTCCCTGTACGCCAGGGCGGTGATCGACCCACCGCGAGCCGAGGTCGAGATCTACGGGCCCGGCGGTGCCACGTCGATCGACTGCGTGGCCGCGGTGGGCCGGGAGGCGTACGAGGCGATGTACCGGGACTTCGCCGGGGCCGTCGAGCGCGGCACACCGCCCCCCACGGACGTACGGCACGGCCTGCACCTGCAACAGGTGATCGAGGCGGCGGAGACCGACCTGATCCGCAGCGGGCCGTCCACGATCGCCCCCTGAAACTCAAGCATCCGACCGCCATGACGAGGACATCGCATGATCACCAAGGGCACTGTCGACCGTCTCATCCGCTTCGACAGCGGAGGTCTGCCGGTTCTCTCCATGTACGTCGCCGTGGGCCACGACGGCCTTGACGCCGTCCGTACCCGGTTGAACAGCCTCATCACCCAGATCCGCCCGCTCACCGAGGACCCGTCGCTCGACCGGCGGGCACGGCTCTCGTTGCGGCAGGACATCGAGCGTATCGAGGGCACGCCGGATCTCGGGCGGGGCACGATCGGCGCCGTCGCGGTGTTCGCATGCGGTGAGGGTGGCCTGTTCGAGGTCGTGCTGCTCCCGCGCAAGGTGCGTGACCAGGTCGTGGTGGACCAGACCCCGTACGTCCGTCCCATGCTCGCGGTGCTCGACGAGTACCACCGCTGCTGTGTCCTGGTCGTCAACAAGGAGTCGGCCCGCGCGTGGGAGCTGTACCAGACGGAGATGCGCGAGATCGGCGAGGTGCGAGGGCGCACCCTGCGCAAGCCCGACTACGCCGGCTGGGCCGGTCTCGCCGAGTACCGGGTCCGCAACAAGGCCGACGACCTCACCAAACGCCACTATCGCCAGACCGTGAGCCTGCTGGACGAGATCTTCCGCGCCGAGGGCCACGACCTGCTGATCATTGGCGGCTACCACGATGAGGTCACCGTCTTCCTGGACTTCCTGCCGCAGCAACTGCGCCCGAAGGTCGCGGGCGTCTTCAACGTCGACATGGGCAAGGTGGCTACGCCCGAGGAGATCCGGGAGAGCGCCGAGCGCATCGTCGCCGACTACGAACGCGAGGAGGAACGCCGCCTGGTGCAGCAGGTCTTCGAGAGGGCCGCCGTCGGTGGCAACGCCGCGATAGGGGTCGACGAATGCCTGTGGGGCGGCACCACCGCCGCGATCGACACCCTGCTCATCCAGGACGGCGCCGAGGTTCCTGGCGTGATCTGCGATGAATCCGGCTGGCTGGCCCGCTCCGGCCAGACCTGTCCTCTCTGCGGCGGTGCCACGCGCCAGGTCCCCGACGTCCTCGACGAACTGACCGAAACGGTCATCAACGAGGGCGGCTCCGTCGAACACGTCGCCGTCGACACCCAACTGAAAGACCACGTCACAGCCGCCGCCCTCCGCTTCCCGCTCCCTCCGAAACCCTGACCGCCGGCTGGACCGGCTGTGCTGTCCCGTATCACTCAGACAACCTGAGCCTCGTGGAATGTCCCGGTACGGCAACCAGGAGGGTGCGGTACGCGTCCAACGGATCATGAAACGATCCATCGGCGCCGGACTGCTCGCCACCACCTCGGCGGTGGCGGCGGTGGCCATGCTGGCGACCACGACCGCGTGCGCCCCGACCGCCTCCTCCACTCGGGGCACCGCCCAGGCTTCCGCCGGCGCTCCCGCGAGCCTCTCCCCCGCACCAGGCAGCACACCCGCGCGTCCCGCCACCGTCCAGGCCGCCGGCCTGCGGGTCGCGGACACCGGTTCCACCACAGGGCGCACCGTCCGCAGATACCGGTCAGGAACGCCATCGGGTTCGGAGTGTGGGTGAGCGTGGACAGGCCCATCGCGTGCAGGGCCGCGATGAAGAACCCGCAGGCGATGCCGACGCTCTCGTTGACGTAGTAGTGCTTGACCCTGGTGCCGTCGGGGCGCACGCCGTACTTCTCCGCGAAACAGACCACCAGCCACGGCACCGCAAGCCCGCGGTGGGCCACAGCAGGCCCGCGCGTACGACAGCCTGAGCCGGGTCAGCCTCTACCGAGGTGATCATGCCCGAGGGGTCACCTACGCTCAGCGAGGACTACAGGTCCCGGACATCACCAGCAACCAGGGTGATCGTGCTCTCTTCTACCGAATCGGGCGGGTCGAGGAGCATCCGGGCGGGGAGTGGCCGGAGTCGGCGGTCGTAGGCTGGGGCCCAGGGTTGTGAAGATCGGGAGGTTTGACATGGAGTACGTGCGCCTGGGATCCACCGGCATGAAGGTGTCGAGGGTCTGCCTCGGCATGATGAGCTACGGTGATCCCGCCAAGTGGGGTGAGTGGGTGCTCGACGAGGCCGCCGCCGAGCCGATCGTGCGCCGGGCGGTCGAGGCGGGGATCACCTTCTTTGACACCGCCGACGTCTACTCGCTGGGCGGCAGCGAGGAGGTCACCGGCCGGCTGCTGAGCGGGCTCTTCGCCGACCGGGACGACTATGTGCTGGCCACCAAGGTGTGCCTGCCGATGGGCAAGGGTGTCAACGACCGCGGCCTGTCGCGCAAGCACATCCTGTCCTCGATCGACGCCTCGCTGCGCCGGTTGGGCACCGACTACGTGGACCTCTACCAGATCCACCGCTGGGACCCGGAAACCCCGATCGAGGAGACCATGGAGGCCCTGCACGACGTGGTCCGCGCGGGCAAGGCCCGCTACATCGGCGCCTCCAGCATGTACGCCTGGCAGTTCGCCAAGGCCCAGCACGTCGCCGAGGTCCACGAATGGACAAAGTTCGCATCAATGCAGAATCATTACAATCTGCTCTACCGTGAGGAGGAGCGGGAGATGAACCCGCTCTGCCGCGACCAGGGGGTGGGCCTGATCCCGTGGAGCCCGCTGGCCCGGGGGCTGCTCGCCCGCGCCGGAGCCGAGGAGGCCACCACCCGCGCGGGCAGCGACCCGCGCATCGAGGCCCTCTATGACGACGCCGACAACGACCGGCTGATCCTGGAGCGGGTCGCCCAGCTGGCCGGGGAACGCGAGGTCCCTCCCGCCCAGGTGGCGCTCTCCTGGCTGCTCCACCAGCCCGGCCTGTCGGCGCCGATCGTGGGCGCGACCAAGAACAGGCACGTGGACGACGCGGTCGCCGCGGTGGACCTGCCCCTGAGCGAGAAGGAGCTCGCCTTCCTCGCCGAGCCGTACCGCCCCCGGGCCGTCAAGCACTGACCTTTCCGGCTCACCCGCGTGTGCCCGGGTGGGCCACCCGATGTCCGGGAGGCCCACCCGGGCGGCACAGCGCGCACCGGTCCCCTGCCCGCCCGGCATCACGGCATGACGCCCCGCCAGGACATCCGGGCCCGGCGGGGCGTCCGCATCCGTACCGGGCGGGACGAGCGAGGTTCGGCGGGCGCCCGACCGGCTGGCTTACTCAACAGGACCACATGTGAGCTTTTGTCAGGATTTACCGCCTGTGGCGCTACATCTCCAGAGATACGCGCATATGAGGGGGAGATAGTAGTTCCGACCGTGGATTGATCAACGGAGGATCCGATGGTTCGAAAGATGATCATCCTGGTGGCCGTCACCATGGCCGCGATGGGCGGTACGGCCGGCGCCGTCGTCTCCCCCTCTCCCCAGGCCATCCCCCAGCAGGACAGGGACTTCCTCGTCCAGGCACACCAGGCCAACCTGACCGAGATCGAGTCGAGCAAGGCCGCCCGGGAGAAGACCGCCGGCCAGCAGGACCGGGAGGTCACCAGGACCGTCCGCAAGCTGGCGAAGAAATTCATCAAGGACCACAAGAAACTCGACAAGGCCGTCCGCCAGGTGGCCGATCAGCTCGGCGTCAAACTTCCCGACACGCCCAACACGGAGCAGCGCAAGCAGCTCGACGAGGTGTCGGCCCTGAGCGGCGCGGAGTTCGACAGGGCCTGGATCAGCGCGGAACTCCACGGCCACCACGAGACCCTCGCCGCCGTGGAGCAGGAGATCGAGAACGGCTCCTCCCCCGAGGTGAAGGAGCTCGCCACCGAGGCCAAGCCCATCGTGCAGGAGCACATAGACCTGCTGCTCAAGGCCGAGAGGGCCTCCACTCCCGGCCCCTCGGAAAGTGCCGGCCCTTCGGAAAGCCCGAGCCTCTCAGAAAGCCCCAGCCCCTCGGAGAGCTGAGGCGAGCAGCGCGGCGCTCCGGGCGGCTCCCCACTCGAAGATTCCCGCGAGGCCGAGCGTCGCTCCGGCGACCTTGCCCGGCCGGCCACGAAACGACGGTCGCGAAACGCCTGCGGAGCCGAGGTAGGACCTGGGTTTGTCTGGCACCTGGCTGTGAAACGGGACGGGGCCTGAGGCCGGCAGAGGTCGCGGCGGGCCGCCGGGAGCGGGAACTGTCGGTGCGATCTTCTAGGCTGGCTCCATGGCACGAGCTAACGACGATGTCGCGGCCGCTCTGCAGGAGTACGCCGAGCTGTTCGCGATGACCGGCGGCGACGCCTTCCGGGTCCGCAGTTACCAGAAGGCGGCCAAGGCGATCGCAGGCTTTCCCGGGGACATCACGACCGTGCCGGTGCGAAGCGTGTCAGGGGTGGGTGAGGCGATCGCCAAGAAGGTCGAGGAATACCTGGAGCGGGGCGGCTTCCGGCAACTCGACGACCTGCGCGAAAAGGTTCCCCAGGGGGTGCGGCGGCTGACCCGGGTGGCCTCGCTCGGGCCGAAGAAGGCGATCTTCCTCTACCAGGAGCTGGGCATCGACTCTCCCGAGGCGCTGGTGAAGGCCATCGGGGAGGGCCGCCTCCAGGGCGTCAAGGGCTTCGGCGCCAAGACCGTGGAAAACCTGCTCAAAGGTGTCGAGCACCTGGCAGAGAACAGTGCCAGGATGCACACCGGGATGGCGATGGACCTGGCGGAGCGGGTCATCGCCTCGCTGCCGGGTGCCGAGCGGATCGCCTACGCCGGGTCGCTGCGCCGGATGAAGGACACCATCGGCGACGTCGACATCCTCGCGGTCGGCCCCGAGTCGCTGATGGACGACTTCAAGGCACAGCCCTACGTCGCGGAGGTCATCGCCTCGGGCGACAAGAAGACCTCGATCCGCACCACCCAGGGCGTCCAGGTCGACCTGCGCCTGGTCCCCGCCGAGTCGTGGGGCGCCGCGCTGATGTATTTCACCGGTTCCAAGGAGCACACGGTGCACCTACGGGAGATCACGGTGAAGAAGGGCTGGAAACTGTCGGAATACGGCCTTTTCGAGAAGGAGCGGGTGATCGCGGCCGCGACCGAGGAGGAGATCTTCGAGGCGTTCGGCATGCAGTGGATCCCCCCGACTCTGCGCGAGGACAGCGGTGAGATCGCCGCCGCGCTCGCCGGTGAGCTGCCCACGCTGGTCACTCTGGAGGATCTGCGGGGCGACCTGCACACTCACACCGACCTGACCGACGGGATCGCCTCGCTGGAGGACATGGTCGCCGCCGCCCACGCTCGCGGCTACTCCTATTACGCGGTGACCGACCACGCGCCCGACCTGGCGATGCAGCGGATGACACTGGACAAGGCCCTGGAGCAACGCGAGCGGCTGCACCGGCTGCAGGAGAGATACCCGAAGATGCGGCTGCTGCACGGCAGCGAGCTGAACATCGCCCCCGACGGCTCGGTCGACTGGCCGGCCGAGGTGCTGGCGGGCTTCGACGTGTGCGTGGCCAGCGTCCACTCGCACTTCACCCAGTCGCGCGAGGAGATGACCCGACGGTTCGTCGCCGCGTGCGAGAACCCCCACGTGCACATCATCGGCCACCCGACCACCCGCAGGATCGGCATCCGCCCTCCGGTGGACGCCGACTGGGACGAGGTGTTCCGCGCCGCGGCCCGCACCGGCACCGCGATGGAGATCGACTCCTTCCCCGACCGCTCCGACCTCCCCTCGGACCTGGTGCGGCTGGCACAGCACCACGGCGTGAAGTTCTCCATCGACAGCGATGCCCACGCGGTTCCGCACTTCGACAACCAGCGGTTCGGCATCGGTGTCGCCCAGCGCGGCTGGCTCACCGGCGACGATGTGATCAACACCTGGCCCCTGGAGCGGTTGCTGGCTTTCCTCGGCCGTTGAGGGGATGATTGAAAGCGGCAGGGGTGTGGCATCCTTCACATATTACATAGTTTACTGGTAGGAAATAGATGTAGGGAGAGGAGTGGCGCCGGATGCCGTACGAGGACCTCAACGACGAGGCCACCTACCAGCGCGCCCGAGCCGGGCAGATCCTGCGGGAGACCCCCGACCGGCTCCGGTCGGCCTCCGTCGGCTGCAGGACCGCCGACGGCAGGGCCATCGATGACAGGACCCGTGACAGCGAGGCCGCCGATGACGTCGACGACAGGACCGTCGATGACAGGACCCGTGGCGGTGAGGCCGTCGGCGGCGAGCCGTCCGCCTCGGGGATCGTCAAGCCCCTGCCGCCGGAGTTGTTCATCGAGCACGAGACCAATGCCGAGATGCGCTGGGACGCCATGGGCGATATCGGGTTCCATGTGCCCAACAACCGGTTCTTCGTACGCAATCACACCTCCACCCCGATCATCGACGCGGCCACCTGGCGGCTGCGGCTGCACGGCACGGGCCTGAACGGCCCCCGAAGTTTCGGCTACGAGGAGCTGCTCGCACTGCCCTCGGTGACGCGTGACGTGGCGATCGAGTGCGCGGGCAACGGGCGAAGCCTCTTCACCGCCCAGCAGCACCAGGAGGTCGCCGGCACCCCGTGGCGGCTCGGCGGCATCGGGGTGGCCCGCTGGCGCGGGGTGCCGCTGGCCACGGTGCTGGAACGATCCGGGATCATCCCGGACGCCGTCGACGTCATGGCCCGCGGACTGGACCCCGCCTACGTGGCCGACGGGGTCGACTACGGCCGGGTGCGCCGCCCGATCCCGGTGGCCAAGGCGATGCGGGACGTCATCCTCGCCTACGAGATGAACGACGAGCCGCTCCCGCCCGACCACGGCCACCCCGTGCGGCTGATCGTCCCCGGCTGGATCGGCCTGGCCTCGGTCAAGTGGGTCGGCGACATCGAGGTCTCCACCTCACCGTTGTTCTCACCGTGGAACACCGAGTTCTACCGGATGTTCGGCGACGCCTATCCGCCGCAGGGCAGCGCCCCGCTGACCACGCGGGGCGTCAGGAGCGCCTTCGAGCTGCCGTGGAACGCCACACTGGTCGCCGGACGCCCGTACCTGCTGCGCGGGCGGTCATGGTCGGGCAATGGCCGGATCGCCGATGTGGAGGTGAGCCTGGACGGCGGCGCCACCTGGCAGCGCGCCCCGCTACGCGGACCGCACGTGGCATCCACCTGGACCCGCTGGCAGGTCACCTGGAAACCCACCGAGACCGGCCGGCACCTCCTACTCGCCCGCGCCACCGACGAGACCGGCGCGGTCCAGCCGCCGCGCACCACGCACAACGACTTCGGCTACCTCTTCGACGCCGTCGTCCGCCACCCGGTGACCGTCGTGAGCAGGTGACCGTCGTGAGCGGATGACCGTCGTGAGCGGATGACCGTCGTAAGCAGGTGACCGGGAGCCCCATCCGGGTGAACGCCTCGGCCCACGGCTCCTGATGCCCGTACCCGAGTATCACCTTCGGAAAGAATCGCCAGGACATCTCCATCCACAAGGCGTGACTACCGAGCGGAATGGGAACGTTACGGAACGCGATGATCGGCTGGGCCTTCAGACCTCGCCAGAAAGACATTCCGAGGTCCCACGGAGGAAACGAGAGGGAAACGTGCCGACCTGATGATGGCAATACGTGTTCTCCCATCTTTCGCCAGGAGGCTCGACCGATGCGCCAGCTGACCGCGCTCGACGCGCAGTTTCTTCACGCAGAATCGGCGACCACTGCGGCCCACGTCGCAGGGCTGGCCATCCTCGACCCCGCCTACTCCCGGGCCGGGGCCGTCACCCGCGAGTGCCTGGTCGAGCTGCTCCGCGAGCGGGTGCACCTGGCCCCGGCGCTGAGGCTCCGCCTGGCCACCGTGCCGTTCGACCTCGACCGGCCGTACTGGACGGAGGACTCCGATCTCGACGTCGCCGGCCATGTCCACGAGGTGACCCTCGCGGCGCCGGGCGACGACGCCCAGCTCGCGGAGGAGGTGGCCCGGATCCACGAGCGGCGCCTCGACCGGGGCCGCCCGCTCTGGGAGATGCATCTCATCCAGGGGCTGACCGGCGGCCGGGTCGCCCTGTACGCCAAGGTCCACCACTGCGCCATCGACGGGGTCTCGGGGGCGGAGACACTGGCCGCGCTGCTGGACCTGACGCCCGAGCCTCGCATCGTCGAGCGGCCCGCGCCCACACCGCGGACCACCGCCCCGGGTCTGGCGGGCATGCTCGCCGGGGCCGTGGCCAGGTCGGTGATGCAGCCCGCCAGAACGCTGTACTCGCTGGGCCGGATGGCGACCGAGCTCGACACGATGCCGCTGGCCTCGGCGCTACCGGGCGCCCGGCGGGTGGCCGCCGCCACCCGGATGATCGCCGGAAGGGTGCGGGAGCTGCCGGAGCTGCCCGTGCTGACGGCGCCGCGCACACCGTTCAACGGCCCGATCGGCCCCGAGCGGCGCTTCTCCTACGGGTCGATCCCGCTGGCGGACGTCAAGCGGGTGGCCAGGAGTTCGGGAGCCAGCGTCAACGACGTGGTCATGACGCTGTGCGCCTCGGCGCTGCGCGCATGGCTACGCGAGCGTGACGCGCTGCCCGACCGGCCGCTGATCGCCGCCGTCCCGGTCGCGGTCCGCACCGCGAGTGCCCGGGAGGTGGTCGGCAACCAGATCTCCGTCATGGTCACCCCCATCCCGACCGACCTGGCCTGTCCCCGCGAGCGCCTGCGCGTCATGGCGCGGACGATGCGCACCGCCAAGCGGCGGTTCGCCGGCTCCCCCACCGGCTGGTTGGGAGAGCTGTCGTCGATGCTGCCCGCGGCCGTCACCGCGCTGGCGACCTCCACGGTGTTCCGGCTGGCCTCGATCGTGCTGCCGCCGATCAATCTGATCGTCTCGAACGTGCCGGGGCCGCAGCTCCCGCTGTACCTCTGCGGGGCCAGGGTGCTCGCTTACCACCCCATGTCCGTGCTGACCGACCTGAGCGGCGGGGTCAACATCACCTGCTTCTCCTACGACGGCTCGCTCGACTTCGGCATCCTGTCCTGCCCGGACCGGGTGGCCGACGTGTGGCGGCTCATGGGCCACCTGCAGGAGGCCATGGACGAGTTGATCGAGCAGATCGAGCCCTCCGGGCGGATCGCCCCGGTGGACAGCCCCCCGGTCAGGCAGATGGTGCCCGCCTGAAGGGCCGGCACGGCAAATCCGATCACCTGCCGGAGGGGAAGGTCCCACGGCGTGATCCCAAGGAGTGGGCCAGCGGCTGGTGACGCACGTACGTCTGCCGTGCGCCCACGGCGGGGCCCGTCCGCCGACTCGTCCGTGAGGAACTTCTCGGCGTGGTCGGCGACAGCACCGATGAGGAGTCCGGGTAACCGGGGGCCAAGAGAGCCTCCGGCAGTCTTATTGACGCCGTACATAACAGTGCTCCGACGGCCGCCACCGATGCCCCGCAACCGCGCGATTATTCGAGAAATAGAGTTAGCCCATGAGCTTTTCTGAGCTGAACCTGTTTCCTCTCTGTCTCGGCGGCAACGTATTCGGCTGGACCGCGGACCGGAACGACTCCTTCGCAGTCCTGGACGCCTATGCCGAGGCGGGCGGCAACCTCATCGATACCGCGGACGCCTACTCCGCGTGGGTGCCCGGACACGTCGGCGGGGAGTCCGAGACCGTCATCGGCGAGTGGATGACCTCCCGCCGCAACCGTGACCGGATAGTGGTGGCGACCAAGGTGGGTTCACTGAACGGCCGCACCGGGCTGTCGGCGGCCAACATCCGCGCGGCGGCCGAGGACTCGCTACGGCGGCTGCGCACCGACCACATCGACCTGTACTGGGCCCACATCGACGACGCGGCCACGCCTCTGGAGGAGACCCTTGGCGCGTTCGACGACCTGATCACCGAGGGCAAGGTACGCAACATCGGCGCCTCGAACTACAGCGCCGAGCGGCTCGCGGAGGCGCTGGAGATCTCCGAGCGGGACGGTCTGGCGCGGTACGGGGTGCTGCAGCAGCACTACAACCTTCTCGAACGCGGCTACGAGGGGGCACTGCGAGACGTGGTGGCCAAGGCGGGGCTGACCAGCACACCATACTTCGGCCTGGCCCGAGGTTTCCTGACCGGCAAGTACCGGCCGGGGGTCACAGTGGACAGCCCCCGCGCGGGCCAGGCGTCGGAATACCTTCGGAGCGAGCGCGGGCCGAAGGTGCTCGACGCCCTGGACAAGATCGCCGCCTCCCACGGAGCCGCCCCGGCCACCATCGCCCTCGCCTGGCTGGCCGCCCAGCCCACGGTGGCCGCGCCGATCGCCAGCGCCCGCAACGTCGAGCAGCTGCGGCCGCTGCTCGCGGTCGCCGATCTGACGCTGTCAGAGGATGAACTGGCCCTGCTGGACGAGGCGTCCCGCTAGAAGGACGACGGGGCCCGGCCGTGGTACGGCCGGGCCTCGATCGGGTTCAGGAGCTGTGCGGGGTTGGAGCCTAGTCGGTACCGGGCTCCGGTTCCGGGTCGGAGCCTAATCGGTACTGGGCTCCAGTTTCGGGTTGGTGCCGGGTTGCCGCTGGACCTCGCCGACGGGCTGGTACGAGGTGGCCTGCTCGGCCCCGATGCCGGTGAGCGAGCGGACCTCGATCTCCGCGTACTTGCCGGCGCTGTACTCCTTACTGAGACGCGCGCCGACGAACCCGGCCAGGAAGCCGAGCGGGATCGACACGATGCCGGGGTTGCTCAGCGGGAACCAGGCGAAGTTCGCATCGGGGAACAGCGCGGTGGCACTGCCCGAGACGACCGGCGAGAAGACCACCAGGAGCAGGGCCGAGACGAGGCCTCCGTAGATCGCCGAGACCGCACCCGCGGTGTTGAACCGCTTCCAGAACAGGCTGTAGAGGATCGCCGGCAGGTTCCCCGAAGCCGCCACGGCGAAGGCGAGCGCGACCAGGAAGGCCACGTTCTGCCCCTGAGCGAGAATGCCGAGCCCGATGGCGACCGCGCCGATGACGAAGGCTGAGATCCGCGCGACCAGGACCTCCTCCTTGTCCGTGACGTTGCCGCGCTTGAACACATGCGCGTACAGGTCGTGGGCGAAGGAGGAACTCGACGCCAGCGTCAACCCGGCGACGACCGCCAGGATCGTGGCGAACGCAACCGCCGCGATGACGGCCAGCAGGATCGTGCCTCCGACGTCGCCGAAGATGGTCTTACCGACCGCTTCGGCGAGCATCGGCGCCGCCGTGTTGCCTGCCTTGTCCTGCGCCAGGATCTTCTCGCCGCCGACCAGTGCCGCGGCGCCGAAGCCGAGCACCAGGGTCAGCAGGTAGAAGACGCCGATGATGCCGATGCCCCACAGGACCGACTTGCGAGCCTCCCGCGCGGTGGGCACCGTGTAGAAGCGGATCAGGATGTGCGGCAGACCTGCGGTGCCGAGCACCAGGGCCAGGCCCAGGCTGATCAGGTCGATCTTGCCCGCGATGCCCTGCGCCTCGGTGCCGTACTTCAGGCCCGCGTTGAGGAACGCGTCGCCCTTGCCGCTCTGCGCGGCGGCGTCACCCAGCAGGCCGGACAGGTTGAAACCGTAGTGGCCGAGCACCAGCAGGGTGACCAGGGTCGCGCCGCCCATGAGCAGCACCGCCTTGACGATCTGCACCCAGGTCGTGCCCTTCATACCGCCGACGACCACATAGACGATCATCAGGATGCCGACGCCGACGATCGTGAGCGCCTTACCCGTCGGCGAGGTGACGCCGAGCAGCAGGCCGACCAGCGCGCCCGCGCCGACCATCTGGGCCAGTAGGTAGAAAATCGACACAGTGATGGTGGAGACACCCGCCGCCGTACGGACCGGGCGAGGGCTCATCCGGAAGGCCAGCACATCGGCCATGGTGAACTTGCCGGAGTTGCGCATCAGCTCGGCGACCAGCAGCAGTGCCACCAGCCAGGCGACCAGGAAGCCGATCGAGTACAGGAAGCCGTCATAGCCCGACAGGGCGATGATCCCGGCGATACCCAGGAAGCTCGCGGCCGACATGTAGTCGCCGCCGATGGCGAGGCCGTTCTGCACACCGCTGAAGGACCGGCCACCGGCGTAGAAGTCGGTGGCGTCCTTGGTGTTGCGGCTGGCCCAGAAGGTGATCCCCAGCGTTCCCGCGACGAAGAGCAGGAACAGGATCGTGGACAGGCTCTGGTGGCTCATTCGGTCTTCCCCTCGACCTTGTGACGGATCTCGTCAGCCAGCGGGTCGAGTTTCTTCTCGGCGAAACGGGAGTAGGCCCAGGCGATCCCGAACGTCGACACGAACTGGAGCAGACCGAAGATCAGCGCCACGTTGATGTTGCCCAGGACCTTCGCGCCCATGAAGTCACGCGCCCAGCCGGAAAGGACGACGTAAAGCAGATACCACGCGAGGAACGCCGCGGTCATCGGGAACGCCCAGGCCCGAAAACGCCTCTTCAACTCCTGGAACTGTTCACCGGCCTGAATCTCTTCATAGACCGATGAGTCATGTTGCCTGGCGGTCACAAGACCTCCCACGAATGTGATCTGGATCACGGACAACGTAAGAGGGGAAGCTACCTTTCGTGGAGACCCGCTCGCGGACTCTTCGCCGAGGCGCCGCCGCGCCGCGTTCAGCTGGACATGGCTTGCGGTGAAAGGTCTGTCTCGCGCGACGAACGGTTCCCGCCGGAGGGTCCCGCGGGGGCGCGCCACCGATTGCCCCGGCCGGCCGGAAGGAACGGTGGGCCCGCCCCGTCAAGAAGACCGAGGCCGCCAATCACCCCGGTCCAGATTGAGGATCTCGGGGGTGTGCAGGCGCACCATCGTACGGGCCACGTTCGGCGGGATGCGCCCCGGCGTCAGCAGCGAGACCACCACCATGACGAGAAAGGCGATCGGCACCGTCCACGCGGCGGGCTGGGCCAGCATGGCACCCGCCAGACCGGCGTAAGGCCCCCCGCCGATCGTCATCAGAACCGCGCCGCAGGCCAGGCCACCGCCGGCGAGCAGTCCGGCCATCGCCCCGGTAGGAGTCAGCCGACGCCACCAGATACCCAGCACCAGCAGCGGACAGAAGGAGGACGCCGCCACCGCGAACGCCAGACCGACGACGTCGGCGACCGGTAGCGAGCGGGCCAGCGCCGCCAGGCCCAGCGGAACGATCACGGCAAGCACCGCCGCCGTCCTGAACGAACGCACCCCTCCCTTGAGAATGTCCTGCCCGATGACCCCGGCGACCGAGACCGTCAGCCCTGAGGAGGTCGACAGGAACGCCGCAAACGCCCCGGCCGTCACCAGCGCCGTCAGCAGGTCGCCGGCCACACCGCCGATCAACCGTCCGGGCAGCGTGAGCACCACCGTGTCACTGCCCTTCAACTCCGGGACGTAGATCCTGCCCAGCGCGCCATAGACGGCCGGCAGCAGGTAGAAGGCCCCGAGCAACGACAGGACCACCAGCGTCGTACGCCGGGCGGCCCGGCCGTCGGGGTTGGTGTAGAAGCGGACCAGCACGTGCGGCAGTCCCATGGTGCCCAGAAACGTGGCCAGGATCAGCGAGTAGGTCGAGTAAAGACCGTACTCCCTGCCGTTGGAGAGCGGCAGCGCCCAGGTGGCCGCGTCCCGCTCACTCAGCCCCGGAGCTCCCCCGCTCCGCCACGCCAGCAACAGGAACACCAGCGGCACGGCCAGGGCCGTAAGCTTCAGCCAGTACTGGAAGGCCTGCACGAACGTGATCGACCGCATGCCACCTGACATCACGTTCACCGCCACCACCGCCGCCACCAGCAGGCCTCCCGCCCACTCGGGGGCGCCGGTGATGGCCCGCAGGACCAGGCCCGCACTCTGGAACTGCGGCATCAGGTACAGCCAGCCGATCAGCACGACCAGCACCCCGGCCATCCGCCGCACCGCCATCGACTCCAGCCGCGCCTCGGCGAAGTCGGGCAGCGTGTACGCGCCCGAACGGCGCAGCGGTGCCGAGACCAGTACGAGCAGCACCAGATAGCCACCCGTCCAGCCGACCGGCAGCCACAGCATGTCGGCGCCGTAGGTGAGAATCAGCCCGGCGATGCCCAGGAAGCTCGCGGCCGACAGATACTCCCCACCGATGGCCGAGGCGTTCCACAGCGGGGAGACGGTGCGGGAGGCGACGTAGAAGTCGGAGGTGGTCCGCGACAGCCGGATGCCGAACGCGCCGATCAGCACCGCCGCCAGCACCACCAGCACGACCGCCGTCACACCGTACGCGGTGTTCATCTGATGCCTCCCGGCGTGGAGACCTCGGGCTCCGGGCCCGGGGCGGAGGTCAACGGGCCCTGTCCACCAACTCGGCAAAGTGGCGCTCGTTCCGTTCAGCCTGCCGGACATAGAGCCAGGCACCGATCACGAACGCCGGGTAGATCAGACCGGCCAGCACCGCCCAGGGCAGCGGGATCCCCAGCAGGCGGACCGCGTGCAGTTCGGGCACCAGCAGGAACAACAGTGGCAGCCCCATCACCACGCAGCCCAGCACCGTGCAGACGAACAGGGCCAGCCGGAACTGGGTACGGACCAGCGAGTGCATGTAGATCTCGCCCAGCCGGGTCTGCTCGTCGATCTCACGAGTGACCGGGTAGCGGGGGTGGCGGGGCGCCATGGTGCGAGGGCTGGTCACCACCTCGCGCCTCGGTCGCTCGGAATCCTTACGCGAGCGGTCAGACTCCTTACGCAGTCGCTCGGAATCCTTACGCGAGCGGTCAGACTCCTTACGCAGTCGCTCGGAATCCTTACGCGAACGCTCGGTGATCCACCGACGCGGCTCGGCCTCCTCCCTGGACCCGGAGTCGCGACTCACTCCGACCTGCCCCTGCGCGCCCGGCGGACCAGCAGGTCGCGCAGCTCGCGGGTGTGACGGCGGCTGACCGGGATCTCGGTCTCGCCTATGCGGACCACGCACCGGCCCGAGTCGATGTGCAGCTCGTCGATGTGCTTGACCGCGACCAGGTGGCTGCGGTGCACCCGGACGAAACCCGCCAACGACCAGCGCTCCTCCAACGTGGCCAGCGAGATGCGCACAAGGTGACTGCCGCCCGCGGTGTGCAGGCGAGCGTAGTCACCCTGCGCCTCGACGTAGCGGACCTCGGTGCTGGCCACGAACCTGATGACGCCGCCGAGCTCGACCGGGATGGTGTCGGGGTCGCCACGGCCCGCGCCCTCGCTCTCCGGCAGCTCCGCCGAGACGAACACCCGCCGAATGGCCTCGGCCAGTCGCTCCGGCCGCACCGGCTTGAGCAGATAGTCCTCCGCCTTGATCTCGAAGGCGTCCACCGCGTGCTCCTCGTAGGCCGTCACGAAGACCACCCGGGGCGGGTTGGCGAACTGCGAGAGCAGGCGGCCGAGCACCACCCCGTCCAGGCCGCGCATCCGGATATCGAGAAAGACCGCGTCGATCGGCCGCCCGTCGGCGATCGCCCGGTCCAGAACGCGCAGCGCGGCGGCCCCGTCCCTGGCCAGGGAGACCTCCCCGATACGAGGGTCGTCCCTGAGCAGGTAGGCCAGGTCCTCCAGCGCGGGAAGCTCATCGTCCACCGCAAGGACGCGCAGGCCGGTCACGGTCACTCCTCCGGGTCGTTCACGTGGGAATTTCTAGAGGGTGATGAATCAGACATCGCCTGTCAACTTTGTCGTACTCGGGAGAAGAATCGAACGGGCCCGGGCAAACGAACGATGGGCGACCAGGTAGGCCGGAGAGCCCGACAGGTGGATGCGCAGGCGGTGAACGGTGTGGCAGGCGGACGGGCGGTTCAACGAGGGGGCCCGACCGTGAGCGGGGGCGACCGATCGGGCACGGTTCAACGGGCGGAGACACCCGGGTGGTACTTCGGCAGGCGGACGCTGACCTTCGTGCCCGCCCCCTTGGCCGTCTCCGCCACCAGGCCGTACTCGTCACCGTAGACCTGACGCAACCGCTCGTCCACATTGACCAGCCCCACTCCTCCCGCCCCCGAGCGCTCGTCGGCGTCACCGGCCAGAATGCGGCGCAGGCGCTCCGGTTCCATACCGACGCCGTCGTCCTCCACGCTGATCTGGCACTCCGCCCCGGCGTCCTCTGCGACGATCGAGATGCGCCCGATCCCGGGCTTGCTCTCCAGCCCGTGCTGAACCGCGTTCTCCACCAGCGGTTGCAGGCACAGGAACGGCACCGCGACCGCGAGCACCTCAGGGGCGATGCGCAGCGTCACCTGAAGCTGGTCGCCGAAGCGGGCACGTTCCAGGGTGAGGTAACGGTCGATGGAACGCAGCTCCTCGGCCAGCGTGGTGAACTCCCCGTGCCGCCGGAAGGAGTAGCGGGTGAAGTCAGCGAACTCCAGCAGCAGCTCACGGGAGCGGTCAGGGTCGGAACGGACGAAGCTGGCGATGGTCGTCAGCGAGTTGTAGATGAAGTGCGGGGAGATCTGCGCGCGCAACGCCCGGACCTCGGCCTCCATCAGGCGTGTCCTCGACCTGTCGAGTTCGGCCAGCTCCAGCTGCGAGTCGACCCAATTCGCGACCTCGTGGGCGGCCCTGACCAGACCCGCCGAGGCGTGCCCGCCGTACGCGGCCAGGGAGCCGACCACCCGCCCGTCGGTGGTCAGCGGCACCACCACGGCGAACCTGATCGGGCACTCGGGAAGATCGCACCAGACCACCTCTGGGCCGAGGACCCGGGTCCGGCCCCCGGCGAGCGTCTTGGCGGCGTGGGTGAACGCCTCACGGGCGTGATGGTCGCCCTCGCCGTCGTAGACCAGCAGCCGCTCCTCGTCGGTGACCGCCAGCGCCGGGGAACCCAGCAGCTCACGCAGGTACCGGGACGCCTTCTGCGCCCCCGCCTCGGTCAGCCCGGCCCGCAGCGGCGGCGCGGCGAGGGAGGCCGTGTGCAGGGTCTCGAACGTGGCCCGCTCGGCTGGGCTGCTGCCCAGTTCCCTGCGCCCGCGCAACACCCGCCACAGCACCAGGGCGGGCACCCCGATCAGGGCGACGACCAGCAACACTGCGATGACGGGTTCCACGCTCCGGACCTTATACGCCAAGCCCCACCCGCGCCCGGCCCATACAGATCACACCGGCCTTCCGTATCCGGCCAGAGCAGGACCTGGAGGACTTCCGCTGTGCGGATCGGTGGCCATTCCTCACGCCGGGGATTCCGGTCGCGATGGCGCAGAACAGACACCGTTCACCTGGCATCACGTCAGGATAGGAGGCGGCGGGCGGCCCTCACCACCGCCTCGTCGACCATCTGCCCCCTGGCGTCGGTGACGACACCTGATCCGGATGCCTCGAAGCGGGCGATCAGGTCACGAGCCCGGTCGAGCTCTTCCGCCGAGGCGGTGAAGACCTCGTTGACGACGGCCACCTGGGCGGGGTGAATGCAGGCTCTGCCGCGGAAGCCGAGGCGTTTCAGGGCGAGGGTGGAGACGCGCAGGGCATCGAGGTCACGGAAGTCGGTGCTGACCGGAGCGAGGGGTGGGTCGAGCCGGGCGGCCGCCGAGGCCAGGACGACCTGGGAGCGAGCCCACAGCAGCTCGCGCTCGTCGGGGCCGGTCTCAACCGCGAGGTCGGCGCGGAGATCGGCCTCACCGATCTGGAGGCGCGCGACACGAGGCGCCCTGGCGATCTCTGGAGCCGCCAGGATCGCGGCCGCGCTCTCCAGCAGGGGGCACACCACGATGGAGCCGCCGGGCACTCCCTCGGCCGCCTCGGCGGCGGTGAGCACGGCGTCGACGGCCTCCAGTTCGGCGGCCGACTCGGTCTTGGCCACGCAGATTCCGCGCACCCCGGGCAGGGCGACCGCCCGGAGGTCGTCGTGTCCGGCCGCGCCGGGATTGATCCGTACGTAGATCTCGGAGGTGTCGGGGCCGAGCCCGCGCAGCCACACGGCGACGGCCGCGCGGGCTGCCTCCTTGTGCACGGGCAGGACCGCGTCCTCCAGGTCCACAATCAGGCTGTCGGCTCCCCTGTCGAGCGCCTTCGCGAGTTTTTCGGGCTGGTCACCCGGGACATAAAGGGCAGATCGCATCACCATCCGACCTTAGCGGTACCCGAGATGAGGGATTTCGCGATGACCATCCGCTGGATGTCGTTGGTGCCCTCGCCGATGGCCATTGCGGGCGGACGTCTCAGCTCCGACCCCTTGGAGCAGGGGGAAGCCGGGCGTTCCACTCGTCAGAGCGTGGCGCATGAAACCTCCCGTGTGTCCTGCCCCGAGAACATGTCCCGCCCAGGAACGCTACATGTGCTCGGGCACGCGTGTGCCCAAGATCGGGATACTTCGCCGTTGGTTACGAAATACGAAAACAGGGACGCGGCGCCCCTGACCGCGAAGACGACGCGGCGCCCCTGACCGCGAAGACCCGGTGTGAAGGCCAGGGCCGAGCGGAGGCTGTCCGGCGGGACATCCGTGGGGGAGATCCGGGCAGGCGGAGAGGAGGGGGTCCGCCGCCCACCCGGAAACGGTCAGATTACCCCGACAGACATGAGTTTGGCTTGCCTGGGCGCACAGGTGTCGGCCGGATCTCCGAAGATCCGGCGGTCGCGCCGCTTTCGGCGGTTCCGGGGGTTACCCGGACCCATCCCGCCAGACCCCCGGGATCCTCGGTCCGAGAGTCCCGTCAGGGCGGTTCCGAAGGCTTCGGGACGCCCCCAGATCTTCCCGGACCATCCGCCAGACGACCCCCGGGATCCTCCCGTCAGGGCGGTTCCGAAGGCTTCGGGACACCCATCAGATCTTCGGGGACGGCCCTGCCTGGCATCTACCTCCTCTTGCCTCGCCGCAGGACCCGGAAGACGAGCAGGGCGAACGCGGCCACCGCCGCGACCGTCAGGACGGGACGCTTGCCCGCCTCGGTCGCGACCTTCTCCGCCGCGTCCTTGATCTCGACGGGGGTCGCCTCCTTGACCCGGCCGACGATCTCGGGGGCGGTCTCCTTCACCCGCCCGACCATCTCAGGAGCGGCCGTCTTGACCCGCTCCACCATCTCGGTGGCGGTGGTGGCGGTCGCCGCCCCCGCCCTGCGCAGATCTTCGCCCACATGGGCGGCGGTCTCCTGGAAACGGCCCTTCACATCGGTCTTGTGCACCAGTGCCTCCACAGTGTCGCCCAGTTCGCGGCGGGCGTCCTCGATGTCCCGCCGCACGGTTTCCGCATCGTTCTCGTCTTTTGTGATGATCTTTCCGGTCTTCGTCTCGCCGACACCGGTGCCGGCGGTGTTGACGGTCTTGCCGTACGGGGTGGCGCCGGCGACCGCGCTCTCCGGGAGCCGGGGCGTGTCGTCGCGCTCGGACTCCGGAACACCTAGATCCTCGCCGGGCGTGCCGTACGGCTGCTTCGGCGGGATGTTCAGCGACTCCCTCTCATCCGGCGTTATGGGAGCACCGACCCTTTTTCTTCGGGATCCGGTGATTCCGGCCTCGGCCGGGGGGCGGTCGGAGCCGCCCGGGTCTGTCTCAGTCATCGGTGGGCCCTCTCCCTCACCGCGTAGATGTCGTCCCTGACGCTCTCGATGGTCCGCGCGGGAGTCGGCGGGGACGCCTCGGCGACCTGGTGCTTGCCGAAGAACCCGAGTGCGCCGGCCACGGCCAGCAGCACCACGCCCACGACCGCCGCGGCCAACCAGGCGGGCATCACGTACGCGAGAAGCAGGATCACCGCGGCGACCAGAGATCCCGCCCCGAACAGGGCCACGACTCCCGCCCCGCCGAACAGTCCCACGCCGATTCCCGCATGCCTGCCCTTTTTGGTCAGTTCCGCCTTGGCCAGGCGGAGCTCGTCCCTGACCAGACGCGAGACCTGCTCCGACATCTGCCGGATCAGCTCGGATGTCGGCAGTGACTCCTTGGTATTGACCATGGACTGCCTCCTCCCCTACAGGAAAGGACGCCTACCCTGTCCCGCCACGGCAAACATCCGTACGGCGGCGGTGCTCACGGGAGCCTCAGGGGCAACACCGTGCCACGTCACGGGCCGGCCCACCAGCACGACCTGCCGGCACGACCCACGGCGACCACGGAAACCGAAGAAGATGTCCGGCATCCTGACCGGCCGCGGTGTCCCGCCTGCCATCCGAGGGCCGGCCGGAGCGACAGCGCCGACGTGCCGGACACGTCGATCACGTCTCACGGCCGGGACTACGCCATGATCATAGGGAGGCCCGCGTGTCCGAGTGGTGGAAAAGTAAAGCTACGGGCAAAGATGAGCCTCTTGAGATACTGCGTGGCACGATGAGCACGATTAGGAAGGCGGCACGCTAGAGATGGCACAGATCGTCGGCGGCGGAAGCCCGGTCAACGACGCCGAGCGACGGGTCATCGCACACCTGCGAGACAGCGCCCCGCAAGACTGGCTGCTACTGCACAACATCGAGGTGCCCCGCGGCGACGACACCTTCGAGGTGGACTTGATCGTCCTGACAGGCCACTCGCTCTGCGTCATCGACGTCAAGGGCACCCGGGGCAGGATCGAGGTCGCGGGGAACCGCTGGTTCCCGCTGCGGCGGGAGGCGTTCGGCTCCCCTGTCACCAAGCTGCGCGGCAACGGGCGCGCGCTCAAGGGCCTGCTCACCCAGGAGCGGCGCGAGCTGGACCGGGTCTACGTCGACAGCCTCGTGGTTCTCACCGGGGCCGACGCGGAGCTGGTCGACCCGGCCGGCCGCGACTCACGCCACGTCACCGACCTGGCCGGGCTTGTCGGCACGCTGAGTGACGCCTCCCGCGTCAGACGCGGCCACACCACGGATACCGCGCCGTACGGCACCGCGATCATCGAGGCGCTCAACGGGAGCGTGCGACGTTCCACGGCGCCGCCGCGTTTCGGCAGCTGGGAGGTGGAGGAGCAGCTGGGCGGCGACAACCGGGTCACCGAGTATCGCGCGATCAACGCGACGGTCCCCGGCAGCGAGACGGTCCTGCTACGCGTCTACCGGGCCGACCCGCTGGCGGAGGAGGAACCGCGAGCGGCCGAACGACGGCTGATCACCAACGCCTACCAGGCCCTCACCAGGATCCCGGCGCACCCGTGCGTGGTGCGTGCCCGTGACTTCTTCGCCATCGACGACGAGAGCCGGTTCGTGCTGGTCCTCGACGACGTGCACGGCCAGGCGCTGCACCTGCACCTCACCGCCTCCCCCCGCACGCTCTCCACCGCCGCCCGGCTGGACGTGGTGGAGGACATGCTGCTGGGCCTGGCCCATGTCCACGCCAACAACGTGATCCACCGGGCGCTCAGTCCCGCTTGCGTGCTGGTGACGGAGGACGGCCGGGCGATGCTCACCGGGTTCGACTACGCCAAGCCGGGCCCCCGTGCGCACACCGTTGCCAACGAGCTGCCCAACGTGCTCGACACCCACTACGCGGCCCCCGAGTGCCAGGCCATGCCCGAGCGGATGACCGCCGCCTCCGACGTGTACGCGGCCGGGGTGATCGCCTTCCAGCTGCTGACCGGGGAGCTCCCCCCGGCCAATCCCGACGCCGAACCCGCCCCCGGTGAGGCGTCCGCCGAGATCATGGACCTGCTCCGGCGGATGCGTGACCACGCGACGCACAAGCGCCCCGATGCCGCCGAGGCCCTGGCCGACCTGCGGCGGGCGCGGCGTCCCCGCCCGCCGGCCCTCTCCCCGCCGGCTTCCGGCGTACCGGCCCTCCCTCTCCAGGACCCCGGTACGGCGAACACCGGCGTGGCGGTTCCCGAACGCCCGGAGAGGCACGGGCCGGGACACCACCCGCGAGACGCCCACGCGCCCGCGTGGAACGGAGATGAGCACGAGGAGAGCCTGCCTGACAGGAACGTACCGGGACAGAAGCCGCTACTCGCCAGGCTCAGGGGGAGATTCCGGCGTATCACCGGAAAACAGCCGTGAAGGCGAACCCAACCTGAACGCGGCTCAGGAGTCGACGAAGTCGTCGGGGACCATCACCCGCAGGCCGTTGGGGACGGTGCGGATCGTGATGGGGGTCATCAGACGGACCTCACCGTCGATGTCGGCGGCCAGCGGCGGGTCGGTCTCCAGGTGCATCTCCCGCCCTATGACGAAGGGACCTCCCGCGAGGCTGCGCCAGCGGCCGCTGCCGGCCCGGATCATGGTCTCTACCAGCAGGCGCAGGCGCTTGCCCGAGCCGAGCTGGTAGGCGACCAGACGACCGTTGTCGATGCTGATGTCCTTGGCGACCTGCCAGCCGCCGTGGAAGCGGCCGTTGGCGATGTTGAGCTGGTGGGTGAGCAGTTCGTGGCGGCGGCCGTCCACGGTGAGGAAAGCCCGGAACGGCTGGTGACCCGGGAGGATCATCAGGGCCGTGAGCGAGTAGGCCGCGCGGCCGAGGAGACGTTTCACCCCGTGCCTGACCTTGCCCGCCACCTCCACCGAGACCCCGAAGCTGGCCAGGTTGGCGAACTCCCGGTCTCCGGCGATGCCCAGGTCGATGTCCGCGACCTTGCCGGTGCGCAGCACCCGGACGGCTCCGGCGAGGTCGAGGGGGACGCCAAGGCTGCGGACGAAGTTGTTGGTGGTGCCCAGGGGCAGCACGCCGAGGGCGACGTCACGGTGGGCGACGTGTTTGACGGCGGAGCTGAGCGTGCCGTCGCCACCGCCCACGACGAGCAGGTCGGGGCCCGTGGCCAGGGCCTCCTCGATGATGGCGCGCAGACGCCTGGGATCTTCCACGGGGAAGAAGCGGATCGATCCGAACCTCTCGGCCCGCAGTGCGCGGACCACCTCCGGGTAGTGGCGCCGGCCTCGGCGCGAGCGCGTGTTGACGACCACGCAGACCCTGCCCTCGGTCCTGATGGCCTCGGTGTGCTCGGCCTTGCTTCGGAGCTCTCCCACGCTGTTCCCATCCGATCGGGTGCCTGCCCGTTCAAATGGTATGGCCCCGCCATCGGTGACAGCGGGGCCATATCCTGGGGGGTTTACTTCTTGGGCGGGGTGACCTGCACGATCGCGCCGAGGTTACCCGGCAGCGGGGTGATGAGCTTGAGCTTCACACTCAGCGCCTTGCCCTCGTCGCCGGGGTTGCCGGAGCCGAGGACGTGGCCGCCGCCCATGTCGATGCCGTACGCCTGGGTGGCCGGGCTGCCGTCGGGGTTGACGACCCGGGTGCTGTACATCTGGTCGCCCGCCGACGGGATGACCGTCGAGGCGTCGGCGTCGCGGAGAAGCAGGCTGTCGCCGCGCGCCTCGAAGCCGGGGTACCAGGTCTTGGCGTCGGTGAACTCCGAGACCCCCTTCAGCCCGTCCACCTTGGTGCAGTACGCGCTGAAGGGCTCGTCGAGTCCCTCGATGCACTCGGTGAAGGGGTAGGTCTTGGCGAAGGAGAAGGCGGCGTTCGAGGACTGCACGCGACCGCTCATGTTCTTGAGGGCGAAGTCGTCGGCGTGCCAGCCGCGCGGAGTGTAGGCGGCATCGGTGTTGTAGGCCAGGCGGAGCTTGATCGCCTTACCGGCGAACGGGGCGAGGTCGACGTAGTCGTGCCGCCAGCCGTCGGTGTTGCCGGTCAGGCCGTACCTCTTGTTGCCGAACGCGACGAGGTTCCCGTTGGGGTCGGTGTAGTCATCGTCGGTGGAGACCAGGGCGCCGCCCTCGGTGTAGACCCTCTGCTGAGCCCAGGTCGTGCCGCCGTCGACGGAGACCTCGACGAAACCGTAGTCCCAGTCCTCTTCGATCTCGTAGTTGTTCCAGAGCCAGAACTTCAGATCGGTCCCGGCCGGCACCTGGACGTCACGGGCGATCTTGACGTTGGCCCACTCCTGGTCGAAGTTGGACCACAGCGTGCTGGTGCCGCTGGTCGTTGAACTCCACCAGCAGGGTGAGGAGCTTGGCCGTCTTGGGGGTCTTCACCTTCTTGAAGAGAAGGTCGGCGGGGTTGAGCCCCGTCCTGATCGCCTCGGCCTCGCGGGCGGCCAGCACCCGCGCGGCGACGGGGTTGCCCTCGGAGTACTTCTGGTCGATCTTCCTGGACGGAGCGGCCTTGCGCGCCTTGCCCGACGGCAGGGCCGGATCGCCGACCTCCGGCTCGTCCCTGGGCGGTGCGTAGTTGATGTAGTAGTCGGCCGCGGTCGGCTGGTACCGCGCGACCGAGGAGTCGCTCTCGGCCGACGCACTGCTCACAGCCAGGCCCGTGACGGCCAGGCCGAGTACGGGAACCATCGCGAGAAGGCGCCTGGGAGCGCCTTCTCTGCTGACTCTGCCGGACAACGTGTCCCCTCCCTGCGCGCGGGTTTACCGGGCGCGGACATCTCCGGCGCGCCGGATAAGCGCACCGAACCGGGAGGTTCGACGAGAAAGCAAAGCCAGAGTCAAGGCGCCAAATGATGTTGCAAAACTGAAATAAAATGCCTTTTGTTAGAAAATGGTGGTGATTTTCACTCCGATCCGGATCGGCGTTGCCTGCCCGCCTCCTGAGGTGCCGCGTTGGCATGCGGGGGCGCGATGAGCGTGCCGCCTGAACGTTCATGCGGAACCAGGTCGTACAGTCCAGTTGTGACCGCTATCTCCGAACTCGTCGCAGCGCTGGCACCGGAGAGGGTGCTGACGGACTCCGACGTGACCGACGCCTATGCCCGGGACCGGACCTTTCTGGAACCCGGGAGACCTCTGGCCGTGGTGCTGGCGCACACCAGGGACGACGTGGTCGCCGTGATGAGATGGGCCACCAGGCACCGGGTTCCCGTGGTGCCCCGGGGTGCCGGGACCGGCCTGGCCGGCGGGGCGACCGCCATCGAGGGGTGCGTCGTACTGGCGCTGCACAGGATGGCGGCCATCAGGGAACTCTCCCCCGACGACGAGATCGCCGTGGTCGAGCCTGGGGTCATCACCGCCGACCTGGACCGGGCCGCCCGCGAGCACGGGCTGATGTACGCCCCCGACCCCTCCTCCTACGAGATCTCCACCATCGGCGGCAACCTGGCGACCAACGCGGGCGGCCTGCGGTGCGTGAAGTACGGCGTGACCCGCGACTCGGCACTCGGCCTGGAGGTCGTGCTCGCGGACGGGCGGGTGATCAACACCGGCAGGCGCACCGTGAAGGGCGTGACGGGGTACGACCTGACCGGCCTGTTCGTCGGCTCCGAGGGGACGCTCGGGATCATCACCGCGGCGACGGTGCGGCTGCGCAGAGCGCCGTCGGTCTACCCGGCGACGATCGCGGCCGAGTTCGCCTCCCTCAGGGAGGCGGCCGCCGCCGTCTCCGCGATCATCGCGGCCGGGTGCGAGCCGTCCCTGCTGGAGCTGCTCGACCGGAACACGCTCAAGGCCATCGACGACTGGCGGAACATCGGGCTGGAGGAGTCGACCCGGGCGATGCTGATCGCGCAGTCGGACGCGGTGGACGGCCCGGCCGTCTCCGAGCGCATGGCGGAACTCTGCACCGCCAACGGCGCGGCCTTCGTGGCGGTGTCGTCGTCGGCGCAGGAGGCCGAGCAGCTGATCGGGGTCCGGCGGATGGCGTACGAGGCCAAGGAACGGCTGGGCAAGTGCCTGGTGGAGGACGTGTGCGTGCCACGCTCTCTGTTGCCCGACATGATCGAGAAGATCGAGGCGATCGCGGCCAAACACAGCGTGCTGATCACCACGGTCGCCCACGCGGGCGACGGCAACCTGCACCCCGTCTTCGTCTTCGACAAGGCCCTGGCCGAACCGCCGCCCGAGGTGTGGGCGGCGGCCGACGAGCTTTTCAGGGAGACCCTGAAGATGGGGGGCACGCTCACCGGCGAGCACGGTGTCGGTCTGCTGAAACAGCGTTGGCTGTCCATGGAGACCGGGCCGGTCACCGAGGAGATCCACCACGGGATCAAGCGGGTCTTCGACCCGCTCGGCATCCTCAACCCCGGCAAGGCCATCTGAGCGGACCCCCGCCCACCGGGCGGGGAGATCCGGAGATCCCCTCTTACCAGGCGGGGAGCCGGGATCTCAGCGAATCCCCCTCCGGCCGAGCGCGGGATTCCGCGGTTCCCTCGAATCTCCATGGCCGTTCGCTCCCCTCTCACGCTGGTAGCGTTCTGCCCCACCTAAACCATTTTTCGGGTTTTGCCGGGGGGCAGCTGATGGAACCACTCACAGCGGAGGATCCCCCGCGCCTGGGATCGTTCGAGCTGACCGGGCGGCTCGGGGAGGGCGGGCAGGGGATCGTCTACCTCGGGCGGGGGCCGGAGGGCGAGCAGGTCGCCGTCAAGCTTCTCCACCACGGGCTGGCCGGCGACCCCGAGGCCAGGGCCCGCTTCCTGCGCGAGGTGTCGGTCGCGCAACGGGTGGCCCGGTTCTGCACCGCCTCCGTGCTCCACGCCGACCTCGCCGGCAGCCGTCCGTACATCGTGAGCGAGTACGTCCCGGGTCCGTCCCTGCGCCAGCTGGTCGACAGCCAGGGGCCGCGGCGCGGCGCCTCCCTGGAACGTCTCGCCGTCAGTACGGCCACCGCGTTGTCGGCGATCCACCGCGCGGGCATCCTGCACCGTGATTTCAAGCCCGCCAACGTACTGATGGGCCCCGAGGGCCCGGTGGTGATCGACTTCGGTATCGCCAGAGCCCTGGACTCTCCGGGGATGACCGCGACCGGGGTGGCGATGGGGACCCCTTCCTATCTCGCGCCCGAGCAGCTCGGGCCGGGCGAGGTGACGCCCGCGGCCGACGTGTTCGCCTGGGGCGTCACGATGGTCTTCGCCGCGACCGGCACGCCCGCGTTCGGCCAGGACTCCATCCCCGTCGTGATCAACCGGATCCTGAACACGGAGCCGGAACTGGGCGCGCTGGAGGGAGAGCTGCGCGAACTGGTCGCGGCCTGCCTGTCGAAGGACCCGGCGCTGCGCCCAACCGCCGAGCAACTCGTCAACCGCCTGATGGGCACCGCCCCCACCACCCCGGTCCGGCGGCCGGCGCCCCTCACCGGTCCCGCGCCGGATCCCGGCCACATGTCCGCGGCGGCCATGTGGCAGAGCGGGCAACGCCAGGACGGACCGCCGGCGGGCGGGCCGGGAGACATCGCGCCAGGACAGAGCGGGCCGGGACACGGCGGGCCAGGACACGGCGGCTCCGGCCAGGACGGGTCCGGGCGGAGGAAGGCACGCGGCCCTGTGGGGCTCCTGCTCACCGGGGTGGCGGTCGTGGCCACGCTCGGCGTGGCCGCCGCCGGGACCGTGACGGTCCTCCAGAACGACGAGAAGACCGCGGTGGCGCGAGCCGGAGCGGCGTCCGCCGCGGCGGAGACCTCAAGGCCGGCCCCGGCATCCGTTACCGACGGTCCGCCCACGGCCGGCAAGAAGCCGCCCCTGCCTTCGGAGATCGGGGAGGACGCCGAAGAGGTCTCCCCGATCACGCCTCCCCCGTCCCGGCGGATCGCACGGCCGTCCTCCCGGCCGGCCGAGAACCCGAACAGCGATGCGGGAAAGCCGACGAGGGAGCCCACCAGGCCCCCCTCCCGTACTCCCAACCCGGCGGCCGGCACCGCCAAGCCCACCCCGTCGGCGAACCCGTCGGACCCGGACAACGCCATCAAGCCCTCATCGGCTTCCGAGCCGACGTCCAAGCCGACGCCCAAGCCCACCACCGCGCGACCGACGGCGAGACCCACCACCACCGTCAAGCCGAGCCCGAAGCCCACCCCCCAGAAGCCCAATCCCTACACGGCCACCGGCGTCTGCGGCAGCGGTTACAAGGTCGTCAACTCCAGGGCCCTGGGTGGTGTAGCGACGATCTACCTGCTCTACAACTCCGCCGCGGGCAAGAACTGTGTCGTCACCATGTCCAGGTACGTGGTCCCCGCCAAGGTCGCGATGAACGCGATACTCCAGGTGCAGGGCGGCTCCAGCGGGAGCAACCCCGGCAGGTTCACCGTCTACGCGGGCCCCGTACGCCTGTCCGCGGCCAAGAAGTGCGTCATCTGGGGAGGTTCACACGGGTCGCTGTCGTGGAAGAGCGGCTGGAGCCACTGCGGCTGAGCACGGGAGATCCCGCGCGCTTCGTCGGCTTCCGTTTCATCCGGCCCGGCCGGCTCCGGTCGTTTCGGCCGCCTCGCGTGCGTACGCTGGCCGAGAGCGGTGAAACCCGGGCATCGTGGCGTTCAGCGGGGACGACCTGCGCCCGGACCCCGGGCAGATCGTCGAACCCGGTGGACGTATCCATCGTGATCACGGTTCTCGCGGTGGCGGCGCGCCTGATCCTTTGAACGCCGGAGAGCGTGTCCGCACGGGCCACGCGACGCGGAACGGCGAGGCCGCGCCGGTGGTCCGCAGGAGCCCCGGAGGCTCACACGGGGACGCGGCCCCCGCCGCGCACGCGCCGCACGAGGTCGCCGGCGGCCTCCGGCCACCGGGCGTGGTCGAAGGCGAAACCCGCTTCGAGCAGGCGACCCGGGACGACCCGGCGGCTTTTCAGCAGGAGCTCGGTGTCCGAGCGCAGCGCGAACGCGCCGAGCTCGGCCATCCACCTCGTGGCAGGCAGGCCGACCCGAATCCCCCACGCGGCGCGCAGCACGCGCATGAACGCACGCTGCGGCAGAGGATCGGGGGCGGCGAGGTTCACCGGCCCGGCGAGGTCGTCCCGATCGGCCAGGAACTCGACGGCACGGACGAAGTCGCGGTCGTGGATCCAGGACATGTACTGCGCGCCGCCCGCGATCGGGCCGCCGAGGCCGAGCCGCACCATCCGCAGCAGGACATCGAGGACGCCGCCGCGATCGGGACTCATCACCATGGCGGTACGCAGGGCGACCTTACGCGTATGCGGGGTTTTGGCCTGCTCCTGCTCCCGCTCCCACGCTTTCGCGATCTCGACGCTGTAGGCCCAGTAGGCCGGGACACCGGGTTCGGTACCGCCGATCACGCCGGTCGCCTCGTCGTTGGGCGCGTCGAAGCGGTGAGCGTAGACGGTGGCGGTGCTCATCTGAAACCAGACCCGGGGAGGCCGCGCGGCGGCCGCGATCGCCTCGCCCACGACCCGGGTGGAGTGAACACGCGAGTCCATCATGGCCCTCAGGTTGGCGGCGGTGTAGCGGCAGTTGACGCTGCGCCCGGCCAGGTTGACCACGATGTCGCTACCGTCGATCGCCTCCGCCCAGGGCCCCAGGGTCTCCCCGTCCCAGCGGACGTCACGCTCCCGCACCGGCCGCCTGGTCAGCACCACGACGTCATGCCCCGCGGCGGTCATCGCGCGATCCAGGACCGCACCCACCTGACCGCTTCCTCCGGGTATCACTATCTTCATCGGGCCCCCAGAATGTGTGAGGCCAGCTTAGCGCGGCGCGCTGAACGCGTTCAAAAGAGGTCGATCTCGCTCACCGCCCCGCGCACACACGCGACGACCTCGCGAAGGTTCCCCCCATGGTCCGGACACCGGCGGTGTGTCGTCAGGTCATTCGACGCTCACTGCCTTCCTCACCCGGAGGGCGACTTCGTCGATGCTCCCCATGGTCTTCCACTCGCCCTCCAGGTCTTCCTGCCCGCCCACGAGCTTCGAGCCGTTGTCGAAGATCATCCTCTGGGGATCCGGAGCCGCCAGAACGACACCGCTCGGCAGGCCGTTCTCAGCCCCTTCGATCCGAAAGGCCGTTCGCCGATCCCAGGGCTGAAGCGTTCTCACGTGGTGAGACCGAATGATCGAAGGCCGTGGGCTGGGTGGCGGCGATGTGGGCCCAGCCGATCAGGCGGGCCAGGCCGACGGCCAGGTCGCGCAGACCGGCCGGGATTCGGGGAGCGGTACCGGCCCCCACCCTGCGGGCGTCCTCGCGGTGGGTGACAAGGCGGGCCGGGGCGGGTGGTGTAGATCTTCATGCTGCCGACCATCAGGACGAAAAAGCCTCGCGGAGGCGCGATTACTCCGCACAACCGCTGAACGATTTTTACTTGATCGTTACAATTTTTCGTGTTTGACATTTGCCCAGCCGCCCGCGATTGCTCGCTTGATCATTCCCTTTTCCTGGGTGAATTTTACTGATAGCTTCCTTCGAGTCGAACCCTTGTTCGCATGACCCGCACGTCGTGCGGGCCAAACGCATGCCTGCAGGAGTGATGAGTGACACCAACCCCAGGGATAAGAGAGAACTCACCCTTCTTATCTCGGCGCAGACGAGGCAGACGCCGACTGGTGAATGCCACCGCGGTAGGACTGGCAGTGACGATGATCGTCAGTTTGGCCGCGGTCCCATCATGGGCACAGCAGGAACCGGCACCAACCCCCGCGCAAACGCAACCCGCGCCGGCACCGAAACCGGCACCAAAGGGTGGCAGGCCGGTTGTGGACAAGGTGGTGGAAGCCGCCAAGGAGAAGGCCGGCAAGACCGGCAAACGGGTGGAGATTCCCTCTCAGCGGACCGAGACCACGACGGTCTTCGCCAATCCTGACGGCAAGACCCTGCGAATGGAACTGCACGCACAGCCCATCCGAGTCAAAAAAGCCAAGGGAAACGGCTTCACGCCGATCGACACCACCCTCGTCGAGGAAAACGGGGTCATCAAGCCCAAAGCCGTCAAGGGCGATCTGACCCTGTCGGTGGGCGACGACACCGCCTTGGTGAAGAGCAAGAGCGCGCAGGGCACCGCGGAGATCGCCGCTTCCGGCAAGCTGCCCAAGCCGAAACTCGCCGGGAACGCCGCCACCTATCAGTCCGCTTACGGCGAGGACATAGACCTGGTGGTCACCGTGACCGCGACCGGCTTCCGGCAGCGGATCATCATCCGCGAGCGGCCCGCCGGCCCGTTGACCTTCCGGCTTCCGGTGGATCTACCCACGGGCATGTCCTACGGCAAGGACGCCGCCGGACAGCCCACCCTGCTGGCCGAGGACGGCAAGAAGAAGATCGCCGATATTCGGCCGGCGCCGCTGCTCGACGCTGTGGCCGCCGACGGCAACGGGCCGATCGACGCGGGCAAGGTCGGCAAGGCCGCCGTCGGTGTGGAGCAGGACACCTCCACCCTGGTGTTCACCCCCGACGTGACGTTCCTCGCCGATCCGGCGGTTTCCTACCCGGTGACCTTGATGGCCATCGACTCCGACTGGTGGGAACCGTCCCTGGGCAATGACACCTTCGTCAACAGCCTGAATACCAGGACGGCTACTACAACAGCAGCCTGGACCGGATCCTGGTGGGTAAGTCCAACAACGGGTCGGTGCGCTGGCGCAGCTACATCCGCTTCGACGAGATCCCCGCGGACTCCCTGCTGCTGGGCGGGGCGGTTGACAACGCCGACCTGGTCCTGTGGAACCACCTGTCCAACGACTGCGGCGAGTTCGTCGGATCCGGCGTCACCGCCCGTCGCATCACCCAGCGGTGGGATGTCTCCACCCTGACGTGGAACAACCAGCCGCCGGTCACCGGCGCGAGTGCGAACACCGAGTACGGCGCCTATCTCCCCGGCTGCACCCGCGGCTACATGGACTACGAGCATGACCTGATCCACTCTGTGAACGGGATCGTCCAGGCATGGGCCGATGGCCAGCCGAACTACGGCTTCCAGCTCACCGCCGGCAACGAATCCGACATCACCAACTGGCGCCGCTACCGCACCCAGGAATACACCTGCTGCAGCTCGGGGGCCCACGCTCCCAAGCTCACCGTCGACTTCACGCCCGCTCCGATCGAAGTGGTCGTCTACTCATACGACGGAGCGCAAAGGCCTGGGTTCCGCAGCTAATCAGGGTTCTGGGCCACGGCTGAAGGTGTAGATGCTGGTCAGAGGGGTGGGGACTGGTCGGATTCTCGATTCTGCCTAGATACACGCATATTCGCCGTTTCCTAGGCCTGCCAAGGGTTATGGCGTTATCGTCTAGTCCATGTATCTGCGGTCGACGCCTCGCCGGAACAAGGACGGGACGGAAGTCCGATACCTGCAGCTCGCGCACAACGTGTGGGATCCGGTGTTGAAGCGGTCGAAGGTGCAGGTCGTCTACAACTTCGGCCGCGAGGATGCCGCGAACCGGGAAGCCTTGCAGCGCCTGATCGCCTCGGTCACCCGGTTCCTCGATCCCGACGCCGCCTTGTCGGCGGCGACCGACGGGCTGGCGTTCACCGAGTCCCGACCTCTGGGCGGCACATGGGTGCTGGATGCCCTCTGGCGGCAGTTGGAGATCGGCAAGGTGATGAAACGGCTGCTCAAGGGCCGCCGGCTCGACCCGGCCGCGGAGCGGGTGCTGTTCGCGCTGGTCGCCAACCGGGCCCTGGCCCCCTGCTCCAAGCTCGCGGCGGCCCGCTGGGTGAACGAGGACGTGGCGATCGACGGCCTGCTGCCCGCGACCAGCGACGACGCCTGCTACCGGGCGATGGACTGGCTGATCGAGATCTCCGGAAAGCTCGAGGAAGAGGTGTTCCACCAGGTCGCAAACCTCCTCAACCTCGAGGTCGATCTGCTGTTCTTCGACACCACCTCGACCTACTTCGAGACCGAAGACGCCGACGAAGCCGTGCCTCGCGACGCGTTCGGCCAGGTCGTGCCCGAGCAGGACGCCACCGACGATCACAAGCGCAAGGGGTTCCGGTCGTTCGGCAAGTCCAAGGACCACCGCGATGACCTGCCGCAGGTCGTGATCGGGATGGCCGTCACCCGCACCGGCATCCCCGTCCGGGTGTGGTCCTGGCCCGGCGCGACCGGCGACTCCGCGCTGATCCGGCAGGTCAAGGACGATATGCGGGACTGGACGTTGTCGCGGATCGTGTGGGTCGCCGACCGCGGCTTCGCCTCCGAGCGCAACCGGCTGCACCTGCGCAAGGGCGACCACCACTACATCATCGGAGAGAAGCTCCGCTCCGGATCGGCCGAGGCCACCGAAGCACTCGCCCGTCAGGGCCGCTACCAGGAGATCCGCGACAACCTGCGGGTCAAGGAGGTTCGGATCCGCGAGGACGAGCGGTTCATCATCTGCTTCAACCCCGAGGCCGCGCAGCGGGACGAGAAGGTCCGGGAACGACTGCTCGCCCAGCTCGCGACCTTGATCGAGGGCACCGATCGGCTGAACGCGACCAAACGTGCGGAGCTGCGCGGGGTGATCTCCACCAAGCCCGGCCTGAACCGGTACCTGCGGACCACGCCCGGCGGGCTGCTGCGCATCGACGCCGCGAGAATCAAGGCCGAGGAGAACCTCGACGGCAAGTACCTGCTGCGCACCTCGGACCCGAAGATGACTCCTGAGGACATCGCGCTCGGCTACAAGCAGCTCCTCGAGGTTGAGCGGGGCTGGCGCGACATGAAGCAGATCATCGATCTGCGGCCGGTCTTCCACCGCAAGGAGCAGCGCATCCGCGCGCACGTCCTGCTCTGCTGGCTGGCGCTGCTGCTGGCCCGGATCGCCGAGACCTCCACCGGGCAGACCTGGCCCGCCCTGCGCCGCGAGCTCGACCGGATCACTCTGGGCACCTTCACCGGCCCCGCCGGCACCTTCCGGCAACGCACCGAGATCACCAAAGCCCAGCGCGATCTGCTCCACGCCCTCAAAATCGATGCCCCGCCCAGGATCTACCAGCTCACCCCGCCCAGCCGCTGACCAGGCCGAACCCCAGCCCCTAGATACACGCCGTCCCGCCAGCAGACGGCATGTTTCCGCATGTCAATCCCCAGATTCGCGGACTATCCCGCTACATCAACTGCGGAACCCCGGAAAGGACGACACCACCGACCTACGCGGAAGCCCTCGCCATGCAGGTCGACACAGCGGAAAACATTCCCAGTCTTCCTGCGATGAGCGCTGGGAATGAACAGCTTCTCACAGAGCAGCAGCTTTACCCGGAAGAGATCCCGACGGAACAACTGCAACCGATCGACGGAGAAGCAAGGGGTGACGAACTAGGCGACTGGGACGGGAAGGGTGTCGAGGGAAGCGAGACAGGTGACACAAGCTCGCCGACCGTGGTTGCCACCACCCCCGGCAGCGATGCGGAGAACGTGTCTCCGGGCACCGAAGTCGAGGTGACTTTCAGCGAGCCGGTATGGGAACCGGACATCTCAATGAAGGACGCTGTGGGAGTGGAGGTTCCCGGCGACACAACAGCAGCCGCCGATGACAAAACATTCACCTTCACGCCGACCCATCCTTTGTCCTCGGGGACTCGCTACACGGTACAGGTCAGCGACGCCGTCGACGCAGCCCCCAACCCCTTCACCCCCCACTTGTGGTCCTTTACGACAGAGATTCCGGAAAGTGGCCGCTGGACGTTCGACGAGGGAACGGGAAACACCGCAGAGGATTCATCCAGAAACCAGAACGATGCGATTCTGAACGATACGGCTTCCTGGATTCCAGGTAAAAACGGTAGCGCCGTTTCGAACGCGGCTTCTCAGTCGCGGGTAGCCGCCTCCCTTGATGCCGTCAAGCAGGGGAAGGCTGTTGCGGTCGTCGGTGAGACGTCCGAAACGAGCCTCACCTACGCGCAGCCCGACGGGAAGACGTTCAAGACCGAGATCGCCGCAGGTCCTGTACGGACCAGGCAGGGCGGCAAATGGGTGCCGATCGACACCTCGCTGGTGGCGCATGGCGGCGGACTTCGCCCGAGGATGCTGCCATCAGGTGTCACCGTGGGAATTTCCACCGGTGGTACAGACGCGTTCGTGAAGATGACGGCCGCTGACGGGCGGTCCTATGCGCTGCGGTGGCCGACCGCGCTGCCCAAGCCGGCCATCAGCAAGAACGTGGCCACGTACGTCGATGCGGCGGGCCGCGGCGCGGACCTGGTGGTGACGGTGCTACCGACCGGATTCCGTCATGACGTGGTGCTGCGCGAGCGGCCCGCCAAACCCCTGGAGTTGCGCATCGGGGTGGACACCGGCGGCCTGACCCTGACCAAGGGCAAGGGTGGACGCCTGCTGCTCACCGACACCAAGGCCGGCGCGACCGGCACGGACGAGAGCAAGGACGACAAGCTCGTCGCCTCGGCGCCGCAGCCGGTGATGTGGGACGCCTCCGCCGGAGCTCGCCTGGCCAAGGGCCGCCTGCCCCAGGCCCGGCACGCGAAGATCGCCACCGACGTGGTGACCACGGGCGGCCGCACCGAGCTGGTGCTCAAGCCCGACCACGCCTTCCTGTCCGACCCCGCCACCCGGTATCCGGTGCGGGTGGATCCGACCACTACCTTGCCGTTCAACCATGATGTGGAGGTCGCCTCCACCAGCGACGCCGACTTGCCGGCCGATCCGACCGCCGGGTATCTGATGGCCGGGCGGTTGTTCGGCGACTTGTCTCGGGTGCATCTGCGCTTCGACACCGCCGTCCTGGCGGGCAGCACAGTGACCGATGCCAGGCTGTCGCTGCTCAACATCGACGCCCAAGGCTGCGGCCCCACGGTCGGGCCGGGCATTCAAGTCCGACGCCTGACTTCGGCGTGGGATGAGAACAACCTGTACTGGGCCAACAAACCGACCTCCACCACCGAGGACGCCCAGATCAACAGGGTCGCCCTCGGCCCGACCTGTGAGCCGGCTCCGCTAGAGTGGCCGGTCACCGCCATCGCTCAGGACTGGGCCGGCGGCGCTGCCAACCACGGCCTGGTGCTGCAACACCCCAACGAGGCCAACACCAACGACAACTACCGGGTCTTCCCCTCCGCCGAGGAGACCTTCGAGTTCAACTCCCCGCCCAAGCTGACCGTCACCACCTCCGGCCAGGCCTCGGCTCCGGCGATCACCGGCTTGACGGTGACCCCGGCGCAGAACGTGGCGGGCATCACCACGGTCACCTCGCTCACCCCGCAACTGGCCGCCACCGTCTCCGACACCATCGGCGGCACCCTGACCGGCCAGTTCGAGATCGAGCACGACCCCACCGCCACCGGGCAGGGCACCGGCCAGATCTGGACCGGCACCTCCACCGCAGTGGCCTCCGGCAGCCCGGCCACCATCACCGTCCCAGCCGCCAAGCTGACCGACGGCTGGAAGGTGCGCTGGCGCGCCCGCGCCACCTCGGCCACCGCCTCCTCCGCCTGGTCGGACTGGCAGCAGGTCACCGTCGACGTGCCCAACCCCACGGTCGGCCAGTTCCAGGTCACCCCCTCCACCCTGGTAGACGGCAAGACCGTCACCACCAGCCTCACTCCGAACCTGCTCACCACGGTCACCGACCCCGCTGGCCAGCCAGTGCGGGCCGAGTTCGAGGTCGAGCACGACCCGGCCGCCACCGGGCAGGGCACCGGCCAGATCTGGGCCGGCACCTCCACCGCGGTGGCCTCCGGCACCCAGGCCACCGTCGTCGTCCCCGAGGGCGAACTGGCCGACGGATGGCTGGTGCGCTGGCGTGCCCGCGCCACCTCGGCCACCGCCTCCTCCGCCTGGTCGGACTGGCAGCAGGTCACCGTCGACATGCCCAAACCCACGGTGGGGAACCTCACGGTCACCCCGTCAGCGGTAGTGGACGGCACGACCACGACTCGCACGATCATTCCGACCCTCAACGCCACGGTCACCCACCCGGGTGGGCAGGCGCTGCGAGCCGAGTTCGAGCTCGAACACGACCCGGCCGCGCCTGAAGGCCAGGGCACCGGGCAGATCTGGGCCGGGGCCGTGGACGGCGCCGCCTCCGGCAGCCAGGCGGACATCGCTGTTCCAGACGGGAAACTGATCGACGGCTGGAAGGTCCGCTGGCGCGCCCGTGCGGTCGCCGGAGAATCAGCCTCGGCCTGGTCGGCGTGGCAAGAGATCAAGATCGACGTCGTCCAGTCGGGTGAGGAACCGCTGGCGCAGACCGCTGGATCGGTCATCCGCACCGATGAGAGTTTCACCGCGGCGGCCTGGCTACGGTGGAGCGACAAGGACGGCGACTACATCGTCCTGGAACAGAAGGGTGTCCACCAGGCTCCTTTCCGCCTGGGCAACACCGCCGACCACGGCTTGGTGTTCACGCTCACCAACGCCGACGCTGCCGGCGCCACCCCCCAGGGCGTGCTCTCCGGTGTCGAACCACCGGTCGGCGAATGGTTCCACCTCGCCGGGGTGTACGACGCCGAGGCTGACACCGCGACGCTATATCTCAACGGCACCCCAATCGGAAACGACGTGATTGGTTTCTCCGGATGGGACGCCGACGCCGCTATGACGTTGGGTACCGTCATGCGCGGAGACCTCGACGACGTTCGGGTGTATCAAAAGGCGTTGTCAGCCGACGAGGTCGGCGCGCTTCACGGCAGCACGACCACGGTCGCCGCCTCACCGTGGGAGTCGGAGAGGGGTGGCGAAGGCGAGCGTGACGAGCCGTCCGAGTCCTCTCCCGGGAAAACCGTACGGTCCAGCCAGCAGAGTGCCGTACCCGACCCGTCGTTCAATTACCAACATTTCACACTCGACACGTGTAAGGCGGAAGGACCGAAGCAATACAAGAAGGGCGTCTGGACCGCCGCTTCCGTCTACAGCGGCTGCACCGTCAGATGGTATGGAATGAGTATTTGGGTCCCGGACCCGGAGGACATCTTCGGAGGAAAGAAGAGAAAGACGAAGAAGAGGCCGGACGGTACCGTCGAAGAGGAGACGGACCTGATATGGCGGTCGACGGTGGTCGTCAACACCTACCTGGGCATGCCTGACGGAGAGTCGATCCGCGATCCAGGAAGCGATGGAGCGACAGGCTCACTGAAGCCCAAGGACATCTCGGTATGGGTCAGCCTGGACAACATCACTCCGGATCACATAGCCGCAGGCCAGCAGGAAATGTCGCTGGAGATGACCGCCGCATCAAGTGGGCCTAATTCGACCTGCGCTAAAACGGTCGACGGAGATTGGGCAGGGAGGATCGACGAGTGGGGAACACGCACTCGGTACTACCGATTCAGATCCACGTCTTCCAGCGATGACGTGCGTCGGTGCAGCGTCTTCCCGTGGCTGGTGTTCATCAACGCCAATTTCATGGACACGAACGAGGCCGTTCCTTTGTGGGACAGGCCGAAGGAGGAGCAAAACGGCAGCTGGAACCCGCCCACTGTCCGCTGCGAGGACGAGGTGATGGGAGGGATGCTCAACAACGTTCCCGACGATAAGCAGATCAGATACACAGGTGCGTGCACTTTCCCGGAAGTCAGCCGCATCTACAGGATAAAGACGGACGACCCCGATAGAGGTGCCGTCGCCCAGCACCTTTGGAAGGCGTTCAATCAGCCGGATTCCACCGTTCCCTCGAAGGCTCCCGTACCGAAGATCATTCCAGGAAACTGGAATGGGACAACGGCTGGCACCAAGGCTGCATTGACGCGCGTCAACGAAGGTCTGCTGCGCCCGGGGACCCCAAGGGAAGAACATGGGGCGCGGTTCAGCTGAGTGCGAGGAAGAAAGCGTGCAGGCCGCTGAAGACCGCCGGTCATTGCGACGAGTACCCATTCAATACCGCCAAACAGGGACCTGGGTGGGGAGACGGCAACTTCTCGGTCAAAAAAATAGTTGGCATAGAAAACACCAATGACGGGCGGCAACTGCAAATCTTCTACTCCCGTTACCGCGTTCTTGTCCCCGACGGCACAACCCGTCTCGACGGGGATAAGTACTGGGTCAGCGTCACCGGGCCACCGCCCCAAAATCCATAGATAATAAGCTCGCCACAACATGAGGGTGTCGCCGTCCTGTCGAACCGACAGGACGGCGACACCCTCGGCGAACGAGGAGATATGACCACACCTTACAGTCTCTACGATCTTGTTTCTGCTCACGAAGGAGGCCATGGCTCCCTTGCCGATTTTTATGTGACGTGGTGTGAAGGTGTCAGCGTTGAGAACGTCGCTCGTGTCATGGGCGCCGATATCGATACGGTGACGCCATGCAAAATCGTAGGCTGGGGATCCGGCTCGGACGGAAGCGGACGCGAGGACGGCAACATTCTCGTAGGGGCGGCCGGAACATGGACGTTCCTGCTGGGAGATTATCGCTGCGTTGGCATCGACTCGGTGGTCGGCCTGTCGAAAAACAACGGGCGGGCCCTGAGCATCGAATGGAGTGTCCATGGAGAAACCATCCTCAGGTATGCGGCAAACGGCGAGATCGCCACTGTTCTCGACATCACCTACACCGAGGACCGATACGGAGGCGACCCCAACGCCCTGGATTCACATATGGAAGGTCTGCGCTTCGACATCATTGATGACGACGTCGAGGACGGGGTCACCGACTTGCGTGAGAGCTTCACCTCGGCGTTGATTCTCGTAGAGCGGATCACTGGACAGAAAATCAACAAAGAATGGCTGGACGCTGTTTATGCCTGTTACGTTCTCCCGGCAACCGTGAATGAGTGAGAAGATCCCGGTCTCTCGGCACCTTTACGGGTTCTTCGATCTTGAGGGGGGAGCCCAATGCCGTTTAGTTAATGATCATCCTCTGGCTCGGGGTTGTCGGGGTAGGAGCGCGACGGTGGGCGGTCCTGCGTGCCGGATTCCCTTGTCGGAGGGGCGGCGTTCCCTGTAGCTGCTTCGTCGGGTGCGTTTGACGGCTCGGGGGTAGCTGCGGTGGCGGCGGGAGGGGTTGCGGGGCCGGCCGACCTGGTAGACGGTGCGCACCCAGAGTGTGTCGTGGGGTTCGGGGGGGAAAGGCCGCCCGGTCGGTGACCGAGCGGCGCACGATACGCAAGGTGGCCAGGAACTTGATCCGGTCAGGGTCGATCCCTGCGGTGGTGGCCGCGACGCAGATCAGGGTGGCCAGGGCCCAGTGGGTGAGCAGGTAGGCCCAGATCTCCTGGCGCACCAGATCGGGGGTGCGGGACCGCAGGATCCGACCCGGCCCGCGCAGATGGGTTTTCAGCTGGTCGAACCCGGTTTCAATCCGCCACCGGTGATGCACCTGTAGCTGGACTGCTCTCTATTGCACCGTCTGGGCCTGGGGCGATACTCAGCGTGGAGGCGTTGCTGCGACTGGTGGCCTTGGTCGACCGGTTGCGGTCCCCGGTGTCTGGTGAGGCAGGTGAGGCCGAGTGCCCGGTGAGCGCGGTGAGCCCCCCGATCCCGGATCTGGGTGAGGTTACCGATCGAGAGCCGGCAAGCAACGGTGAGGTTGCTGGCCGTGTTGGCGGCTCGGGCCGTGGTCGGCCGGAGCGGAGGCGGGCGTGATGAGCCTGGCGGGGTATCGGCCTTGGGGCCAGCCTCAGGAGAAGATCCGCCCGGAGCATCGGGACCGGACGGCGGTGGTGTATGTTCGCCAATCCAGCCGGCAGCAGGTGCTTGAGCACACCGAATCGACCCGGTTGCAGTACGCGCTGGTCGAGCGCGCGGCGGCGCTGGGCTGGGCCCGTTCCCGGATCGTGGTGATCGACGACGATCTAGGGGTCTCGGCCGCGATGGCCGATGCCCGGGTGGGCTTTGCCAAACTCGTCACCGAGGTCACGATGGGACGTGTGGGCATCGTGCTGGGCATCGAGATGTCCCGGCTGGCGCGCACCGGCCGAGACTGGCACCAACTGCTGGAGCTGTGCTCGCTGTCGGGGGCGCTGCTGGCCGACCCAGATGGTGTCTACGACCCGAGTTTCTACAATGACCGGCTGCTGCTGGGGTTGAAGGGCACGATGAGCGAGGCCGAGCTGTACCTGATCCGGCAGCGGATGCTGTCGGGCAGGCTGGCCAAGGCCGAACGTGGGGAGCTGGCCTTCCAACTGCCGATCGGGTATGTTCGCCGCCCGTCGGGAGAGGTCGTCTTCGACCCCGATGAGCAGGCCCGGCACGTGGTCGGCCTGGTCTTCGACACCTTCACCCGGCTGGGCACGCTGAACGCGGTGCTGCGCTACTTGGTCGACCACCAGATCCAGTTGCCGGTCCGGGTGCGTGGCGGCCTGGCCAAGGGCGAGCTGGAGTGGCGGCGCCCGACCCGGGAGACGTTGCAGATCATGCTGCACAATCCGATCTACGCCGGATACTACGCCTACGGGCGGCGCCGGGTCGACCCGCGCCGCAAGCAACCGGGTCGGCCCAGCACCGGGCGCATCGTCCGTGATAGCGACGAATGGCTGGTGCTGCTGCCTGACCGGATGCCCGCCTACATCACCATCGAGCGGTATGAGGCGAATCTGGCCCGGATGGCGGCCAACCGGCAGACCGCCGCCTCGCCCGGAGCCCCGCGGGACGGCTCGGCGCTGCTGGCCGGGCTGCTGCGATGCGGCCGATGCGGCGGCGGGCATCGCATGAGCGTGCGCTACCACACCCCCAGCAGCCGCAACCCCGCCCACGGCTACGTATGCGCCTACAACCAGGTCAATTACGGCACCGGCGGGCCCTGCCAGCACATCGCCGGGCCCGCCCTGGACGCTTATGTCACCGGCCAGGTGCTGGCCGCGGTGGCGCCGGCCGCGCTGGAGATCTCGATCCACGCGGCGGCCCAGGCCGAGGCCGAACGGGCCATGCTCGACAAGCTCTGGCGCCAGCGCCTGGAACGGGCACAGTACGCCGCCGACCGGGCCCGCCGCCAGTACCAGCTGGCCGAACCGGAGAACCGCCTGGTCGTCCGGCAGCTGGAAAAGGAATGGGAAGCCGCCCTGGCCGAGGCCGACCACCTGCAAACCGACTACCAGCGGTTCACCGAGTCCCTGCCGATGACACTCACTGACGCAGAACGTCAGGCGATCGGGGAGCTGGCCGGCGATCTGCCGCAGATCTGGAACGCGCCCACCACTGGCCAGGCAGACCGCAAGGAACTCCTGCGCACCCTTATCGAGAAGATCACCGTCGCGGTCATCGGGAACAGCGAACTGGTGGATGTCACCATCACCTGGGCCGGCGGGCACCACACCACCGGCCAGGCCATCCGGCCCGTCGCCCGTCTGGACCAGCTGTCGTACCACCCGCGGCTGCTCGCCCGCGTCACCGAGCTCGCCGAACAGGGTAAGACCACCCGGCAGATCGCCGACACGCTCAACGCCGAAGGGCTCCGGCCGCCCAAGCGGACCAGCCGCTTCGAACCCGCCCAGATCCGGACTTTACTGAACCAGTACCGCATCGTCGCCCCGCGGCGACGCGATCGACCCACTGCCCTGGCTGACCTGGACCCCGGCGAGTGGACGGTCCCGGGCCTGGCCGCCGCCCTGGAGATGCCCCTGGCCACGGTCTACAACTGGATCTACCGAGGATGGATCACCGCCCGGCACGCCCCCGAAGGCAACTACTGGATCATCACAGCCGACGCCGCGGAACTGCGGCGGCTACACCAGCGCCGGAGTCGGCCGCCGGGCTTCTACACCCGCGCCCGCTGGACCGAGCCCCCCGACGAACCATCCCCGCAGGACGGAGTCCCACAGTGAAAGACGAACACGACTTGAGGGGCACCACAGGTGGCGTATCTCGGCTTCCCACCGCTGGTGGTAGCAGGAGGCCAGGTGCTCGGCGGTGGCGTCGGTCGGGTCGAGGATGCCGGTGATCAGCCTGATGTGGTCGCCTTTGCGATCGGGCACGGTGTAGTCGACCACGCGAACGACCACAGCCCGGTCGGGGTCGAGGTCCCGGCCCTGGCGGGCGTCTTCACGCAACCGGTCCTTCTGTGACCTGTGCAGGCCGACCACGGGGTTGGTGATGACCGCGAGCCAGGACCCGTCGTCCAGGTCACACAGCCAGTACGGGCGGAGCCCGGCCTGCACCCGCCACAGCAACTGGGCGCCGGTACGGCGGGCCTGCCCCCAGGCGTAGAAGCTGTAGAAGCCGCGATCGGCGAGCAGCAGCATGTCCTCCTCCAGCTGCTCGTACAAGGAGTAGGCCAGGGTCTGTTCACCGTCCCAGCAGCCCGACATATCCGCCGCGACGATCGCGTGAGAGCCGCACTCGCTGATCGCCACGACCCGGGCCTGCGGGAAGGCGGTTTCGTACCCGCCCGAGCTGTCCTTGGGGAACTCTTCGAGGTTCGCCGGAGTGTCGGGCAGGTCGAGCACGAACCCGTCGATCGCCATCAGCCGCCGGCGGCCGAGCCAGGCACCCGTCGTCGTCGGGAAGGCGGCTGGGCGGGCCACACGCTCGAATACCTCCCGGACTGCCTCGGCCCCCAATCGCTGACGAGCCTGGGTGACGGCGCCGCGTGTCGGCGGTTCCCAACCCGAACCCGGCACCGAAGCCAGCAGCCCGGTCAGCTTCTCCGCGGCCTCCTCGTAGTCGTCGTCCGGGAACAGGCATAACGCCATCAACAGGTAGACGACCACATGTGCGGGAAGCTTCCGGATCCTCTCCTCACGGCACCCGTGCAGCTCAATCGCCGCATCGAGCACGTGCCGGGGCACCAGCGATGTCAACGCGCCCAACCCCACCAGATCCGTCAACCGGCCCGAACCGCCGACCTTGATCAACTGCATCCGGCGACGCTACCAGCACAAACCCTATCTAAACGGCATTGGCTCGGGCCGCTGACGGCGGTAACGGTGCGCCCGGCCGGGGTGCGAGATCGCGCCGGGGCCATACCCGAGGGGTCCCCCGGGAGACCTCGACCCCGGCAGCCAGGTCAAACCCTCGCCAGGAGCGAGTCACAGGGAGGCTCCTCCTGTGACCGGCTCGTCGCGAGGAAGCGGGGGAACCCGTCGAGAAGGTCCCGCGTCTCAACAGTCGTGATCAACCAAGCGATGGCAACAGTACTGGTGATCGGATCGCTGCTGGGCGGAACCGGCGTGGCCCACGCGGGCGCCACCGAGATCCCCAAGGGGTTCCTGCTGACCGAGCCCGCAGCGACCGCGGGACCGATCATGGAGGACGAGGAGTGGTGGAAGATCAGTAACAGTCTGTCCCGGCAGCTCGAACTCAATCCCTGTCGCACGAAGGGGAAACCCCGTGACGGCCGGGTCGCGATGCGCACCATCACGTACTCGAACAGCGCTCCCTCCGGGAGCAGCGAACAGCTCGTGCTGTACAGGAGCACCAGGCCCGCCCAGGCCGCGTTCCGTAAGCTTCGGACGGACCTGGCCAGGTGCCCGAGGCGGGAAACGGCGAAGGGCGACACCGGCTCCAGGTTCGGCTACGTCGGCAAGCCGTTGCGGGTCGGAGACGAGGCCCTGTCTGTCGCGGGTTACTTCCACAAGCAGGGGAAGCGTGAGCGTGAGCCCGTCGAGATGGGGGTCGTCGCCCGCCGGGGCGCCGCGCTGTTCATCTACACCGACATCGGCAACGGCCTGGGAGCGGGCAAGAAAATCGTCAACCAGGCGAAGAAGATGACGAAGAAGGTGTGCGACCTGCCTGGGGTGTGCGGGTAGGTCGCCCGCTTCGGGAAAAGACCGATGTCCCCTGCCGGAATCGAGCAGTACCGGCAGGGGGCGTCGCATACCGCTGTGTGGACCACGAACTACCCGAGCTGACCGGCGCGGTGGCATCGTGGTCAGCCTGGGTGTGGTTCGTGGTCGCCCGGCGGGCAGAACGGGTTACAGAGCACGTCGACCCACACGTCGGCGACCGGCGCGGTGATCTGCTCGACGACCTCGGCCGAGATCACCTCGTCCGTGACATCAGCCCAGATCAGGCGTACGGCGGCGGCCAGCGTGACGATGCAGGTGCCGCACCGCGCGCAGACGCGCACGTCGCCGGGCGTGTCCAGCACGGGCAGCGGACCGCTCACCGAGATCCCGGTTCCACGCAGACGAACCAGACGGTCTTGCCCCCCGGCGCGGACTCCACCCCCCACCGCTCCGCGTAGGCCGAGACGATCGCCAGCCCGCGACCGTGCTCCGAGTCCGGACCGGCCAGGAGCGGGGTCGGCCACACCGCGCCGTGGTCGGTGACCTCCCCGCACACGATCCGCCCGTGCCGGTGCAGGGAGAGGGTGATCGGCGCCCGCCCGTGCACGACCGCGTTGCTCACCAGCTCGGACACGACCATGGTCACGTCCTCCGTCACGGCGGAGATGCCCCAGGTGACGAGGGCTTCCCGCGCCAGCCGCCGCGCCGCACCGACCACTTCGGGATCGGCGGGCAGGTCCCAGCACGCCTCAAGAGCCTTGCGAGGTGTCTTCATAAGTTTCTCCAGCCGAGGCGAGACCGACAGAGTGAATGCCGCGCTTACCGTGCGTGGGATCAGAACTGCGAGGTCCGAATCCGACCAGGACAGCGACCGATGTCACACAGCATCACGAGCTACTTACAGAACGTGTTCGCTTGACGGCCCCATGATGTGGCCCGCACAGTCGATACTGCAACTCTCATTTTGAAACTCGACCGATATGTCTTCTCTTGCGTCGAGTGCTCTACGATCAGCATCCCTACGCTTTGGAGGCAAGCGATGACAAACAGTGGCCAGAGTCCAACTGTGCGCCGCCGACGTCTGGCCGCCGAACTCCGGCGTCTACGCGAAGCCGCCGGTCTGACCATGGAGGAGGTCGCTCAATCGCTGGATCTGTCACGAGCCACGATTTCGCGCCTCGAAGCGGGCAAAACAGCCCGACCACGCCCACGCGACATTCGGGACATCCTCCAGCTGTACAAGGTAGGAGATCCACAGCGGGAGGCGGTCATGGACCTTGCCCGAGGTGCCCGCGAACGAGGATGGTGGGAGCAGTACAAGGGCGTCCTCACCGGCACCTATGTAGGACTCGAAGCGGAAGCATCCTCAATCGATACTTTCGAACCCCTTGTGATCCCTGGCTTGCTGCAGACCTCCGCATACACAACCGAGTTGATCCGAGCCTCTCTGGCTGACCCCGCTGAGATCGACAAGCGCGTGGAAGCGCGGATGCGCCGACAGGAGATCCTCCAGCGTCCAAACCCACCCCGATACCGCGCGATCATCGATGAAGCAGCCCTGCTACGGCCTGTAGGCGACACGAAGGTCATGCGCGACCAGCTTCGCAAGTTGATCGACACCCATCCGCTTGAGCACATGACCATTCAGGTCATTCCGATGTCGGCCGGTCCGCACATCGGCCTATGGGGTCAGTTCGTCATTCTCGGGTTTCCTGACTCCACTGATCAGGACGTTGTCTACATTGAAACCCCGACAGACAATCTCTATCTCGAAGAGCCTAAACATCTCGAACGTTATAACCTGGTGATGCAGCGCCTCGCTGCCAACGCACTTGGAGCTGACGCCTCGATCGCGTATCTGTCCGAACTCATCGACCGGTTGTGAGGCACCAATGGATCTTTCTAACGCCGAGTGGCACAAGAGCACCCTCAGCCAGGGCGACGGCAACAATTGCGTGGAAGTCGCACTGAACCTTCCCGGTATCGTCGCGATACGTGATTCGAAGGCCCCTAACGAGCCGAGCCTGATCTTCACCCCCTCGGCGTGGTCCGCCTTCATCGACAATATACAAAACGGCCAGCTCGACTGACCAAAACCCGCTGTACAAACCGAGAGGTAATCATGGATCTCCCCCAGCCTCATCCCCTCGCCTGGCGAAAGAGTTCCTATTCCGGCTCGGGCGACAACTGTGTCGAAGTCGCGGCGCTCCCCAACGGAGGCCAGGCCGTACGGGACTCCAAAAACCCCACCGGCCCCGTCCTGAAGTTCTCCCCTGGCGCATGGAACACCTTCATCAGCGGTATCAAGGACGGCCGGCTCGGCTGACGGACACCCGCTGTACGTGTACAACCAGCCACCGAGCCAAGATTTCCATCTCAGCTGGCGGCTGGTCGGGTTCAAGCGCATGCCGATGAACGGCGAGTCCAATGCGCCCCGGTGACGCGCCGATCACATATCTGTCCGAACTCACCGACCGGTTGCGAGGCACCGATGGATCTGTCGCCGAATGGCGCAGAGGGAGCGCGGCGGCCTCCGCTCAGCGCACCACGTCCCGGTCGGCGAGCTCTCCATTGTCGCGAGTGAGCAGCAGGTAACGCTCCTCATACAGCGGCCTGGCGGGTGCGCCGCCCAGGTCGTCGACGGTCACCGGGCCGCCTTCCCGCGCGAGGTCGCGCTCGGCCCAGACCGATGACGACGTCCGCCGAGACGAAAGAGGGGGCCTGTCCGGCCGCGAAGTAATGATCAGCCTCGTTCTAGACTCGGCGGGTGGGGGTTCACCCAGGCACGGAAAAGGGGGCGTCCGTTGTCCGAGAGCGCACAGGGCCGCACGTACCTGTTCTCCTACGGGACGCTGCGCCAGCGCGAGGTACAGCTGTCCACCTTCGGCCGCGAGCTGGACGGCACCCCGGACCTGTTGCCGGGCTACACGGTGACGACGGTGGAGATCACCGACCCCGACGTCATCGCGGTCAGCGGCACCGCCCGTCATCCGATCGTGCGCGCGACGGGCGACCTCTCCCACGCCGTCGAGGGAACGGTGTTCGCGATCACCGACGCCGAACTGGCCGCCGCCGACGACTACGAGGTGGCCGACTACCGCCGGGTGTTCGTGAGGCTCGCCTCGGGCGTGCTCGCCTGGGTTTACATCGATTCCTGAGCTCCGGGGTCCGGGAGAGGGCGCTCGACCGGCCCGGTCGACAGCGCGTTCGCCTCACAGAAGCACGGAAGGGACGACCTCGATGACCACCGCTCCCGCGGGAGGCTTCGATTACGACACCCACGGCCACGGATACGCCGTCCAGCGCCGTACCGATCCGCGCATCGCCGCCCTCGTCCACGCCGCGCTGGGCGAGGCCCGTACCGTCGTCAACATCGGCGCCGGGGCCGGCGGCGGCGAGAAGTACGTCGACCGGCACCGCGCGCGGGGCAGGCTGCCGGCCAGGGGGCGGATCGAGCTGCTCGTCGATCCCGACTCGGCGTTCCTGGAGCTCTCGCCGCTGGCGGGCTGGGGCAGCGACTTCCCCGTGGGAGCGAGCGTGGTCACCGGGATAGGGGTGGTCGAGGGCGTCGAGTGCGTGCTCGTCGCCAACGACCCGACGGTGCGGGGCGGCTCGTCCAACCCGTGGACGCTGCGCAAGACGCTCAGGGCGGCCGACATCGCCTTCGAGAACCGGCTGCCGCTGATCAACCTGGTGGAGTCCGGCGGGGCCGACCTGCCGACCCAGAAGGAGATCTTCATCCCCGGCGGCCGGATCTTCCGCGACCTGACCCGCCTGTCGGCGGCCGGGATCCCCACGATCGCCCTGGTCTTCGGCAACTCCACCGCCGGCGGGGCGTACGTACCGGGGATGAGCGACCACGTGGTCATGGTCAAGGAACGCGCGAAGGTCTTCCTCGGAGGTCCACCGCTGGTCAGGATGGCCACCGGGGAGGAGTCCGACGACGAGTCGCTGGGCGGTGCCGAGATGCACGCCCGGGTCAGCGGGCTGGCCGACTACCTGGCCGCCGACGAGCACGACGCGCTGCGGATCGGGCGGCAGATCGTCAGGGGCCTGAACCGGCGGAAGCCCGGCGTCTCCGCCGGGGCCGCAGGTGATCCGCTGTACGACGAGGACGAACTGCTGGGCATCGTGCCCGAGGACCTGAAGATCCCGTTCGACCCGCCGACCCTCGTTTCCTGTTCTCCTGGCCCAGCGCGAAGTCGGCGGTCATGGGGCCCGCCCAGCTCGCCGGAGTGCTGTCCATCGTCGGCAGGGCCGCGGCCCAGGCCCGGGGGCAGGTCTACGACGAGGAGGGCGACGCGGCGATGCGCCGGATGGTCGAGGCGCAGATCGAGGCCGAGTCGCTGCCGTTCTTCCTGTCCGGCCGCCTCTACGACGACGGGGTGATCGACCCCCGCGACACCCGGATGGTCCTGGGCCTGTGCCTGTCCGCCGTACACAACGCCCCCGCCCCGGAGCCCGCGGGCTTCGGCGTCTTCCGGATGTGACCATGCCCGCGAACATGCCCGCGAACATGCCCGTGACCGCCCCGCGGATCCGCCGCCTGCTCGTCGCCAACCGGGGTGAGACCGTCGAGTTCCTCGTCAGGGGCGAGCTGGTCGCCTTCCTGGAGATGAACACCCGCCTGCAGGTGGAGCATCCGGTGACCGAGTGCGTCCACGGCGTCGACCTCGTCGAGCTGCAGCTGCGGATCGCCGAGGGCGCCCGGCTGCCCGCGTCGCCGCCCGAGCCGTCCGGACACGCCGTCGAGGTGCGCCTGTACGCCGAGGACCCGGCCCGCGACTGGCTCCCGCAGAGCGGCACCCTGCACCGCTTCGAGATCCCCGGCGTGGACTCCCGCTTCGCGCCCGCCCCCGGCGGGCGGCACGGCCTGCGGCTGGGTCGGCGCGGGGCAGGTGCTCGTGGTGCTCGAGGCCATGAAGATGGAGCACCGGATCGCCGCCCCCGCGCCGGGCACGGTGGCGGCGGTGAACGTGACTCCGGGCCGCCAGGTCGAGGCCGGGTTCGTGCTGGTCGTGATCGAGGAGCAGACTTGATCCCCTCCCCGGGCTCTCCGGAGCCGAAGTGCGGGGTCTTGCCGCTGGAAGGATTCAGATGAAAACCGATGGAGGTTGGCCGGTGGAGCGCCTGGTGCACAGGGAGGTGTCCGGAGGGGTGGCGACGATCACCCTCGACTCCCCCCGCAACCGCAACGCCCTGTCGGTGCGGTTGCTGGGCGACCTGGAGGACCGGCTCAACTGGGCGCTGGCCGAGGAGAGCGTCCGGGTGATCGTGCTCACCGGGACCGGACCGGTGTTCTGCGCCGGCGCCGACCTGAAGGAGCAGCGGGTGGCCCCCGGCAGCGCGCACGAGGCACCGGTGACCGCGTCGTTTCCGGAGGTCATGAGCCTGATCTGGGAGAGCCCGAAGCCGGTCGTGTGCAGGCTGAACGGCACCGCGCGGGCCGGGGGGCTCGGTCTGGTGGCGGCCTGTGACTTCGCGATCGCCCCGGACTCGGCGTCGTTCGCGTTCAGCGAGGTGCGGCTCGGCGTGGTGCCCGCGATGATCGCGGTGACCGTGCTGCGGCGGCTCGACCCGCGCGCCGCCGCCGAGTACCTGCTCACCGGGGAGACGTTCGACGCCGCCCGCGCCAGGGAGATCGGGCTGCTCACCCGCGCCGTGCCGGAGGAGGAGCTGGACGCGACGGTCGCCCACTACACCGGCATGCTGCTGCGCGGCGGCCCCGAGTCGCTCGCCCTCACCAAGCAGCTCGTGCGGACCGTGCCCGGGCTGAGCGTGGAGGAGGGCATGCGCCAGATGGCCGAGCTGTCCGCCCGGCGCTTCACCTCCGCCGAGGGGCAGGAGGGGATCGCCGCCTTCATGGAGAAGCGGCCCGCGTCGTGGATCCCCGGGCCCGAGGCGGGCTGATGCGCCATGGCGGGCCAGCGCTCCTCACCGGGCGCGCGTCCGAGACGCCCCTGCCCGAGGAGATCTGATGCTGCGCGTCGCCAACTGCTCCGGCTTCTACGGCGACCGGCTGTCGGCCGCCAGGGAGATGGTGGAGGGCGGTCCGATCGACGTGCTCACCGGCGACTGGCTCGCCGAGCTGACCATGCTGATCCTGGCCGGGAACCGGCTCAAGGGCCGCCCCGGCTACGCGCCGACCTTCCTGAAACAGTTGGAGGAGGTCCTCGGGACCTGCCTGGAGCGGGGCATCAAGATCGTCTCTAACGCGGGCGGGCTGGATCCCGCCGGGTGCGCCGGGGCGGTGGCCGAGCTGGCGGGGCGCCTCGGGCTGCCCAACCTGCTCGCCCTCAACTTCGTCGTCCACGGCCTCCTCGGCCGCGGCGTGGCCGCCGGCCCCCGCCTCGACGCGCAGGCCAAGGCCCTTGGCGAGGAACTCCGCGCCGTACTCGCCGACATCCCGCGGCGCCTCCTGTGATCCCCCGGCATATGCGTTATCTCGTGCTTGAAACCTTCACGCAACCCTCCAAACTCTAGGATTGCTCGCAATTGCTCCATGAGCGTGGTTCGGGGAAGGATTCAGTCATGCGCCTCCGGTTTCTTGGTTCCACCTCCGAGGCGGGCGCCTGCCCCTCCCTCTACGAGACCGACCGCGGGACCATCGTGGTCCAGGGCCTTCGGGTGACCGATGCGGAGGCGCTGGCCGATCTGCGCCATGTCCTGGAGGGTGAAACCGCCGTCGAGGTGCCCCGCGAGTTGCTCGTGGACATCGCGCGCCGAGTACTTTCTGTAAATATTGGTCACGATTAGGAGTGCTCTCTGGCTTGATCCATATGCTCGGGTCTAGCGTCGTGCGCACCACGCGGGAGATGACCTGAACTCATGGGAAGAGCAGGCGGGCAAGAGCGGCCAGGGAGGTCGTGTGAGCGGGTTCCAGCAGGCCAGAACCGAGCTCGGCGCACGGTTGCGGCACCTGCGGGAGACCGCCCGCCTGTCGGGCAAGGAGCTGGCCGAGCGGCTGAGGTGGCAGGCCTCCAAGGTCTCCCGGATCGAGAACGCCCGCCAGACCGTCACCGAGGACGACATCGTCCAGTGGGCACGGGCCACAGACGCCTCCCCCGAGGTGGTCGAGGACCTGGTGGAGCACGCGCTGGGACTCTCGGATCGCCAGGACTCCTGGCGGCAGCGGCACCGCGGCGGACTGGCCGCCCTCCAGGAGGACGTCCGCGACATGGAGGCGCGGACCACGCTGCTGCGGGTGTTCGAGCCCGGCGTGGTCATCGGCCTGCTGCAGACCACCGAGTACGCCCGGAGCATCTTCACCCGGATCAGGCGCCTCCACCAAACCCCTGACGAGATCGACGCGGCCATCCGGATCCGCATGCGGCGCCAGGACATCCTCTACGACCAGAGCAGGCGGTTCAGGCTCGTCCTGCCGGAGGCGGTGCTGCGCTACCGGCTGGCCCCGCTGGACGTGATGCGCGGGCAACTCGACCGGTTACTGGCGGTGACCGCGCTGCCGAATGTGGCGTTCGGCGTGATCCCCTTCGAGGCACCCCTGCCCTCGGCGCCGCTCAACGGTTTCTGGGTGTACGACGACGACCATGTCTCGGTGCCGACCAGGACGAGGGACCTGCTTCTCCGCGACCCGGACGACGTCGCCTTCTACGCGCGAACCTTCGAGGAACTCTGCGAGGTCGCGGCCTTCGGGGAGAGTGCCAGGTCTGTGATCGTCCGCGTACTCAACGATTTCTCCGGACAACCAGCAGACTAAACGCCGCAATTGCTTGATTAGCATCCCAAGATCGTGCAAGTCTCTGTCGGGACGGAGGTGACGCATGATGCTGGACACGCTGTCTTGTCTGGAGAGGTTCGCAACCGCGATACGGCTGCACGCCGACCTTTCCGTGCAGCGGATCTCGTTCGGCGATCCCGCGTACGTGTACGTCCGCAACCGTTTCAGCAACACCCTGGCCGAGACCGTGACCTGCTCCCAGGACGGCCGTTTCATCACCTCGTGGGGTTACCGGCTCGGCACCAGTGAGAACATCGACGGCGCCGCGGCGCGGCTGGCCTTCCTGCTCGCCGCCCTGCCCACCCCCCAGGTCTGACTCCCCAGATCTGACCTGGTCAGAGCCGACCAGCTCCCCAGGTCTGACCTGCTCAGAGCCGACCAGGCCGCCCGGACGCCCCCGCCTCGGCGGCCCACGATCTCCCCCGCGCAAACCGCCCCCGAGCGGCCTCCCGCCGTTACGGGGCCTCGGCCGGCTCGTCGGGGAAGTCCGAGAGGCGGAGGCCGACCTCCCTGGCGGCGGCGACCCTGGCGTGATGGAGCATCCGGCTCCGGGACATGTTGCCGGTGTGCAGGGTGTACCGGACCACGAGGCCGTCGAGCATGCCGTCGATCCGCTCGGCCGAGCCCAGGGGGTCGTCGCAGATGAACTCGCCCGAGGCCACACCGTCGGAGATCACCCGGCCGAGGATCTCGATCCAGGCGCCCTCAAGCTCCAGCAGGATGGTGCGGACGTGCTCCTCGCGCACTCCCACGGCCCAGGCGTCGACCCAGAGGATCCAGCTCTGGTCGGATCGGGAGGCCGGGATGTAGAAGCGCAGGACACGGTCGAGGCGCTGGACGGCGGTGCCGGGACCCGCGACGATCTCCTTCAGCCGCTGGACCTCCGAGTCACTGGTGCTGCGGAGCATCTCGGTGATGAGATCGTCCTTGGTGGCGAAGTGGTAGTGGATCAGGCCGCCGCTCACGTTCGTCGCCCTGGCGATGTCGGCGACGCGGGTGCTGGCCAGCCCGCGCTCGAGCACGACCCGCCTGGCGGCTTCAAGGAGCTCCGCTCGGCGCTGGTCGGCCTGGTCGGCGCGGCGGCTGCGCGCTCCTCCTCCGCTGTGCACGGCGCAAGACTACAGCAGCGCGGGCCCGCCGCCTCCGTACTCCTGACCGGCTGATCAGTCAATGGCTCCGCCCCTGCCGCACCGACCGTATCCGGTCACCGCACGGGCGAGGAGAGCGGGAGCGGCACGGCGCCGGCCGCCCGGAGACAGTCCGTCCCGGACGGCCGGCGTGCGGCTCAGCCGCAGCGGTACAGAGGGACCGGCCGGCGTGCCGGCTCAGCCGCAGCGGTACAGGGACCGGTCGGCGGAACCGCCGTACTCCGACGCCTTGACCGCCGTGCAGTTGCCTCGCACCCACTCGGTCGCCCGGGAGCCACCCCCGTCGGGACCACCCCGGTCGTCTCCGGTCATCACGTACCTGAGCCGCCCCGAGGAGACGAGCCCTGCGAGCCGGTCCACGGTCATGGCGGGGTCACTCCCGGTGAAGCCGCCCATGGCGATGACGGGCAGCCCTGTCGACAGGATGGCCGAGGAGGCGCCCCGCGCGCTGCTCACCGCCACCAGCCAGGTCGCGCCGTCCCGGTGCTGCTTCAGGTATTCGATCATCTGCTGGTCCATCGCCCCGCCGGGGCCGCCCCGCATCCCGCCTCCGGCCGGGAGGCCGTCGCCCAGCTGCGGGGCGGCGTCACCGGTCGCCCCCCGCTGCGAATTCTGTCCCGGTACGCCGCTGGGAGGGCCCGCGTCACCCTCGGGGACTCCACCGGGGACTCCACCGGGGAAGCCGCCCCGCATGCCGCCGAAACCGCCGCTCCCGGCGGGACCCGCGGTGGGGTTGGTGCCGTTGACGGCCGAGCCGAGCGGGGTCAGCGCATAGGCGGCGGGCCCGGCGAGGCCGGCCGCCAGCCCGGTCGCCAGCGCGACGGCGGCGATCCGCAGCCTGAGCCGCGGCCCCAAGCGGGCCAGGAACAGCCCGGCGACCGCCGTCACGGTGGTCGCGGCGACCGCCCAGGCCAGCCAGGGCACGAAGTCCGCGCTGCGGCGGAGCACGATGAACGCCCACGCCCCGGTGACCGCGATCCCCGCGGGCAGCACCCACGACCACGCCCTGGAGTGCCGGTAGGCCCTCCAGGTGAGCACCCCGCCGAGACCGGTCAGGGCGGCGACGGCCGGGGCCATCGCGGTGGAGTAGTACGGGTGGAAGGTACCGCTGGAGAAGCTGAACACGACGTAGTGGACCGCGAGCCAGCCGCCCCACAGCAGCAGGGCGATCCTGCCGCCGCGGAGCGGGCCGCGGGCGGTCAGGACCAGGCCCGCGACCAGGACGATCACGGCGAAGGGCAGCAGCCAGGAGATCTGCCCGGCCATGATGTCGTTGAACAGGCGTCCGGCGCCCGCCTCGCCGCCGAACCCCATCCCGCCGCCCCGCCCCCCGCCGTTGCCGAAGATCCGTCCGAGGCCGTTGTAGCCGATGACGAGATCCCAGACGGAGTTGTCGGTGCTGCCCCCGACGTAGGGGCGGCTCGCCGCGGGCCACGCGTCCACGATCACCATCCACCAGGCGCTGGAGGCCACCAGCGCGACACCCGCCGCGAGCAGGTGCCCGAGGCGGCGGAGCAGCGCCCCCGGAGCCATGGCCAGGTAGAGCGGGGCGAAGGCCGGGAGCACCAGGTAGGCCTGGAGCATCTTGGTGTTGAACGCCAGGCCGACGAACACCGCCGAGGCGACGAGCGTGCGCATCCGGCCGGTTCGTACCGCCTCCTGACAGAACCAGGCCGCGACGAATTCGAGGGGTCGTCGCAACACAGTGATCACTTACTGGCGGTGGGAAGCACTCGGGTTCCAGGGATCGTCGCGACGGCTGATCCGTTCAGGGGGTGCGACGACCCCTTGAATCCGCCCGGCCGGGGGCTCTCAAGCGGTCACCTCTTGGCGGGGGCGGAGAACGTCATGACCCCGAGGTGGCCGGCGCCCTCCCTGGTCAGCTTCATCAGCAGGCTGTCGTCGTAGAAGGAGTCGGAGTCGTTCCTCAGTCGCTGCCCGGTGTGGCCGGCGTACGGCCGCGCCGCGTAGACCCGGTCGGAGACCTTCTCGTCGAAGAACATCTGGGTGGTCAGCACCCGGGCGTTGCCGATGTGCACCATCGCGTGGATGTGCACGCTGCGCCCCTGGTACCAGCCCGGGTAGATCGTGACGAACTCCACGATGCCGTCGGCGTTGGTGACCTGGGCACCGCGCAGGTAGCGCCCCTCGTCGGTGGGCGTGCCGTCGCCCGCCCCCGGCCTCCGGCCGCCCGCCCCCGGGCCGCCGGGACCGCCGCTCGGCGGCACGCCGGTCGGGCGCTCCCCCGTGGGGCCGTCGCCGCCAACCGCCCGGGAGGCACTCTCGAAACCGGAGTAGAGGCCTCCCGCGTCGCAGTGCCAGATCTCCACCACCGCGCTGGGAATCGGCTCACAGGTGGTGGCGTCCTGCACCCGGATCGCCACCCGCAGCGTGCTCCCCTGCCGGTCCTCGCGGATGTCGCTGCGGATCCTGTCCGCGTCGAAGTGGTACGGGCCCTGGGTGACCTCCTCGGTCAGGACGCACGTCGACGCGTCCTCGAACAGCGCGGCCAGTCCGGTGGAGGACGCGGTGGTCGGCTGAACGGTCGCGGTGCCACCCGTGGTCGTCGCCACCTGCCTGGTGGTGCTCTCCGGCCCGGCGCAGGCGGCCAGCAGCGCCCCCAGGCCCACGGTGCCGAACCCGGCCAGGGCCGTCCTCCGGTCGATGTTCTTCATGGTGATGTCCTCCTCGTATCGGTTCCCACGCTCACCGTGCCCTCTGCGATCTCGCTGAGCGAATTCTTGACGCCTGATGAGAGACCTCACGGCGCCGCGGGAAGGCGGGCGCGGACGGGGGAGCCCGGCAGGCGGAGGCGCGCGAGGGTTCCGCCCCCCTCGGCGTTCTCCAGTCCCACCTCTCCCCCGGCGTCGCGCACGGCCTTGGCCACGATGGCCAGACCCAGCCCCGACCCGGGCATGCTGCGGGCCGAGGACGACCGCCAGAACCTGTCGAACACATACGGCAGCTCCCCCTGGGGGATGCCGGGACCGTGGTCCCTGACCGTCAGCTCGCCGTCGCGGAGCCGCACGCTCACCGGGCCTTCCTGCCCTTGCGAGAACTTCACCGCGTTGTCCAGCAGGTTCAGCACGGCCCGCTCCAGAGCGGCCTGGTCACCTCGCAGGTACCAGGGGCGCAGTTCCACCTCGATCGGGATGTCGGGGGCGCGCGGCCGCGCCCGGCGCACGGCCGCCTCGACGACGTCGTGGAAGGCGACCTCGACGTACGGCTCGTGCTCGTCCTCGGTGCGCGAGAGCTGCAGCAGGTCACCGACGAGCGTGGACATCTCCTCGAACTGGGCCTTGAGGTTGGTCAGCAGCCTGCGCTTGGGGGCGGGGTCGAGCGGGCGCCCGGTGTTCTCGCTGCGCAGCAACAGGTCGATGTTTGTGCGCAGGCTGGTGAGCGGGGTGCGCAACTCGTGCCCCGCGTCGGCGATCAGCCGTCGCTGGCGCTCGCGGGACCCGGCCAGCGCGGTGGTCATCGCGTTGAAGGAGACGCCGAGTCTGGCGATCTCGTCGGTGCCCTCGACGGGGATCCTGGTGTCGAGGTCCTCGGTCCTGGCGACGTACTCGACGGCCTCGGTCAGCCGGCCGACCGGGCGCAGTGCGGTGCGGGAGACCAGCAGCCCGGCCGAGGCCGCGCCGAGTACGCCGAGCGCAGCGACCCCGGCGAGTATCCAGGCGAGGGCGGCGAGGGTGGCGTGGACCTCCTCCAGCGACCGGGACTCCATGATCGCGAGGCCGGGCCCGACGTTCCTCGTCATCACCCGGACCTCCTCGCCGCCCTCGGTCACCCCGTTCCGGTAAGCCCTCGTGCCCGGCAGGGCATGGGTCAGGGCCAGATCGGCCGGGGTGACCCTGACGGGAGTGGCGCCCACGACGCACCGGCCGCCGTCCGCGTAGATCAGCTGGGTGGGCGGGAGGCGGAGCGGCGGCCTGCGCTCGTCGATGAGCTCCCTCGGACCCTTCAGCCCTCCCGAGCAGTACGCCTCGATCCACTCGATGCCCTGCGGCCCCTTCTGCACGCCCAGGGAGCGCTCCACCTGCCGCAGCAGTTCTGCCCTGACGACGAACCAGCACAGCACCGCGCACACCGCGATCGCCAGCGCCACGGCCGCCGCCACCAGCAGGGTCAGCCGCGAGCGCAGGGAGCGGCGACCGTTCACGCGGAGTTCCGCAGCACGTAGCCGACCCCCCGGACCGTGTGGATCAGCCGGGGACGCCCGCCGCTCTCGGTCTTGCGGCGCAGGTACATGACGTAGACGTCGAGGGAGTTGGAGGAGGGCTCGAAGTCGAAGCCCCACACCTCGCTGAGGATCTGCTCGCGGGTGAGCACCTGACGGGGATGGACCATGAGCAGCTCCAGCAGCAGGTACTCGGTACGGGTCAGCTCCAGCCGCTCGCCCGCCCTGGTGACCTCGCGGCTGGCGATGTCCATCCGCAGGTCGCCGAAGGCCAGGCGCGCGCCGTCCTCGGCCGCGGGCGCGCTCAGCGCGCCGCGCCGCAGCAGCGCCCTGACCCGCGCCAGCAGCTCGTCCAGCTCGAACGGCTTGACCAGGTAGTCGTCGGCTCCCGCGTCCAGGCCCGACACCCGGTCGCCCACGGCGTCGCGGGCGGTGAGCATGAGCACCGGCAGCTGACCGCCCGCCGCCCTGAGCCTGCGGCAGGCGGTCAGCCCGTCCAGCCGGGGCATCATCACATCCAGCAGGACCAGCTCGTACGGCTCCCGCTCCAGCGTCTCCAGCGCCTCCTGTCCGTCCGAGGCCACGCCGACCCGGTAGCCCTCGAACTCCAGGCTGCTCTGCAGCGCCTCCCTGAGCGCGGGCTCGTCGTCCACGACCAGCACCCGCGCCGCCTCACCGTCACCCATGGCCCTCACGTTAGACGCTCATCATGAGAACCCGATGAACACCTCCGGCCCCCTTGCCCAGGCCGGACGGGCTCAGGTGAGCAGCGCCATGGCCTCAGGTGAGCAGCGCCATGGCGGCGTTGTGGCCGGGGATGCCGCTGACGCCGCCGCCGCGCCGCGCGCCCGCCCCGCAGAGCAGGACGCGCTCGAAGTCGGTCTCCACGCCCCAGCGCCCCGGTTCCCCGTACGGCCAGGACAGGTCGCGGTGGAAGATGTGGCCGCCCGGCAGGCCCGCCTCGGCCTCCAGGTCGACCGGTGTCTTGGCCTCCAGGCAGAGGCTGCCGTCCGGGGCGCGCAGCAGGCAGTCCTCGACGGGTTCCGCGAGCACCCGGTTCATCGAGGCGAGCGTGGCGCGCAGCGCGGCCTCGCGCGCCCCGGCCGGGTCGTCGCGGAACAGCCTGGCCGGCATGTGCAGGCCGAACAGCGTCATCGTGTGGGCTCCGGCCTCCCGCAGCCCCCGGCCGAGGATGGACGGGTCGGTCAGCGAGTGGCAGTAGACCTCGGCCGGGGGCAGGGTGGGGATCCGCCCGGCCGACGCCTCCGCGTACGCCCGGGCGAGCTGGTCGCGGCCCTCGTTGATGTGGAAGGTGCCGCTGAACGCGGCCTCGGGGTCCACACCGGGGTCCCTCAGGCGCGGCAGCCGCGACAGCACCATGTTGACCTTGAGCTGGGCGCCCTCCGGGGCGGGCTCGGCACCGCCAAGGAGCCGGGCGAGCACGGCGGGCGGCACGTTGGCCAGCACCCGCTCGCCCACCACCGTGTGCTCCCCGCCCTCGTCGCGGAAGACGACCTCGCCCGAGGCGTCGACCGCGAGGACCTCCGCGCCGGTCAGGATCTCAGCCCCCGCGGCGCGGGCGGCGTCGGCGAGCGCGCCGGAGACCGCGCCCATGCCGCCGACGGGGACGTTCCAGTCACCGGTCCCGTCGCCGATCACGTGGTAGAGCAGGCACCGGTTGGCCGACAGGCCCGGGTCCGAGGGGTCGGCGAAGGTGCCGATGAGGGCGTCGGTGAGGACCACCCCGCGCACGGTGTCGTCGGCGAACCGCTCGTCCACCACCTCACCGATCGGCCGCTCGAACAGGTCACGCCACGCCTCGTCGCCGACGAGGCGCCGCATCGCCGCGCGGTCGGCGAGGGGTTCCAGCAGCGTCGGCGCGACCTTCCCGGCCACGTCGGCGGTCATCCGGTAGAAGCGGCGCCACGCGTCCAGCTCACCGGTGCCCCCGGTGACCCTGGCGAAGGAGGCGGCGGTCCGCGCGGCGTCGCCGTTGTCGACCAGCAGCCCGCTCTCCCCCACCGGCGTGTACGAGGCGTAGCGGCGTCGGCGCAGCGTGACATTGAGCCCCAGATCGGCCACGACCTTGGCGGGCAGCAGGCTGACCAGGTACGAGTAGCGCGAGAGCCGTGCGTCGACCCCGGGGAACGCCCGCGCCGACACGGCGAGACCACCGACGTGGTCGAGGCGCTCCAGGACGAGGACGCGCCGGCCCGCGCGGGCGAGGTAGGCGGCGGCGACCAGGCCGTTGTGGCCGCCTCCGACGATCACTGCTTCATAGCGAGAGCGGAGCACGAGACTTCCCTGCGGGTTGGGGGGACGGCGAGGCCGGGGGCTCCGGCCGCTCGGCGGCGGAGAGGGTGATTTTCAGCAGGGTGGCGGCGGGGCCGCTGGGGGTGCGACCTCGGCGCCAGACCGCCCGAAGGCGGCGCGCGAGGTCGATGTCCCTGGTGGGCACCTCGATCAGGCGGCCGGTGGCCAGCTCGGCCTCCACCGCGTAGCCGCTGAGCACGGCCGGGGCCGCGCCCTCTCGGGCGGCGCCCTTGACCGCGGCGTTGGAGCCGAGCTCCAGCTTCGGGGCGGCGACAACGTGGCCGGTCAGCGCGAGGTCCAGCGTCTCACGGGTGCCCGACCCCTGCTCCCGCACGACCAGCGGGGTGGCGGCCAGCTCGGCGGCGAGCAGCGGGGTACGGCGGCGCGCCCACGGATGGCCCGGCGCGACCACCACCACGAGCCGGTCCGTGGCCACCACCCGCGACACCAGCCCTGACGGCACCGAGGGGCCCTCCACGAACCCGAGCTCGATCTCGCCGCCGATCAGCTTCGCCACCTCTGCCGAGTTCTGCACGTCCAAGCCGACCTGGACCTGGGGCTCACGATTCTGGAGCTCTCCCAGCCAGCGCGGCAGCAGGTACTCGGCCACGGTCATGCTGGCGGCGATGTGCAGGTGGGCGGCCCTGCCGCGCCGTACCGCCTCCACCCCCCTCATGAGCTCCTCGGCCGCCGCCAGCACCTGCGCGGCCCAGGCCGAGACCATCGCGCCCTGCGGGGTGAGGACGGAGCCTCGCGGGGTGCGTTCCAGCAGTTCCAGCCCAAGGCGTCGTTCCAGCAGCGAGATGCGCTTGCTCACCGACGGCTGTGCGATGCCCGCGGCCCGGGCTGCCTGGCCGAGGCTGCCCAGGCGTTCCACATCGACGAGCAGGCGCAGGGACTCGATGTCGGGCAGCTCACTCATAGCCCCAGGCTATGACCTACCAGTAAGGAGACGGGTACCGGCCCCGCCGTACCACGCCGACACTCGGACCATGTTCTCCTCCCCGCCCACCCGTTCACCGGAACCTCCCCGGCGGTCCCACCCGGTGCCCGCGGGGACGGGCCTGGCACCGGCGACGGCATCGGCATCGGCATCGGCATCGGGGCTCGGGGGGCTCGCGCCGGGGCTCGGGGCCGTGGCCGTCGCGGTGGTGCTGGCCACGGCCACGACCCGGATCGTGCCCGAGGTGAGCGCCGCCGTGATCGCGGTGGCGTTCGGGGTCGCGCTCACCAACCTCGGCGGCCTGCACCGTTCGCTGGCCCCCGGGCTGAGGTTCGTCTCCCGCCGGGTGCTCCGCCTGGCGATCGTGCTGCTCGGGCTGCAGATCGCACTGCCGGAGCTGCTGGCGCTCGGCTGGCCGGTGCTGGCGGTGGTCGCGACGGGGACCGGTGTCACGTTCGCGGCGACGCGGTGGATCGGAGTCCGGGTCGGGGTGAGCCCGCGCAGGTCCCTGCTGATCGCGACCGGCGTGTCCGTCTGCGGGGCGGCGGCGGTGGCCGCCATGCACGAGGTCGCCGGAAGCGACGACGACGACGTGGCGGCCGCGGTCGGCGTGGTCGTCCTGTACGGCAGTGCCTCGATCGTCGCGCTGCCGCTGCTCGCGGGATCGCTGGGCCTGACACCGCACCAGCTGGGCATGTGGGCCGGCGCCTCGGTCCATGAGGTCGCGCAGGTCGCGGCCATCGGCGCGGCGGCCGGCGCGGGAGTCCTGGTGAGCGCGGTGGCCGTCAAGCTGGTCCGGGTCGTCCTGCTGGCCCCGATCGTCGGCCTCACCTCCGCCGCCCTGCGCTCTGCCTCGACGGAGCCTCCGGAGGCCGGGCGGACGGCAGGCCGGCCTCCGGTGCTGCCGTTGTTCGTCGCCGGCTTCGTCGTGGCCGTGGCGGCGCGGAGCCTGGGCGCGGTGCCACCCGAGGTCACGCGGGCCGTCCCCGGTCTGACGGCGACGCTGCTCGCGGCGGCGCTCTTCGCCCTGGGCACCGGTGTCGATCTCCGGAAGCTCGTGCGGGGCGGGCGGTCACTGCTCCTGGGCGGGATCGCCACGGCCATCATCGGCTGGATCTCACTGATCGGAGTCATACTCATTAGCTGATCTTTAAGTAGACGTCTCCCGGCAACCGCCGTAACGTGCTCTTTTTGGGGAAGACGGTGTCGTTTACACCGTTCCAAAAGCAAGCAACGATTACGAGCTCGGACAAGGAGACAGAACCAGCTCATGCGTACCACCCGACAGTCCCTCACCCGCGGCATGCCGCGCCCCTCGACCGAGGTGGCCGAGGCGCTGGAGCAGGGCGCCCCGATCGTGGCCCTGGAATCCACGATCATCTCGCACGGCCTGCCCCAGCCCCGCAACCTCGAGGTCGCGGTGGAGCTGGAGCGGCTCGTCCGTGAGGCCGGGGCGGTACCGGCGACGATCGCGGTACTGGACGGCGTGGCGCGCATCGGTCTCGACAAGAGCCAGCTGGAGCGCATCGCCGGCGAGCCCGGGCTTCGCAAGCTGGGCTTCCGCGACCTGCCCGCCGCCGCCGCACTCGGGGCGAGCGGGGCGACCACGGTCTCCGCCACCTCGTTCCTGGCCGCCAGGGCGGGAATCCGGATCTTCGCCACCGGCGGTCTCGGCGGTGTGCACCGCGGGTGGACCGACAGCCAGGACGAGTCGGCCGACCTCGACATGCTGAGCCGGACCCGCATCACCGTGGTCTGCGCGGGCGTGAAGTCGATCCTGGACGTCGGAGCCACCCTGCAGCGGCTGGAGACGCGCGGCGTCACGATCGCGGGGTTCCGTACCGACGAGTTCCCCGGCTTCTACCTGCACACCTCGGGCGAGCCGATCGACTGGCGGATCGAGACTCCGGCCGAGGCCGCGGACATCATGCGAGCCCAGGACGCGCTGGGCGGCCCGGAGAGCGCGCTGATCGTCGCCAACCCGGTGCCGCCGGCGGAGCAGCTCGACCCCGACCTGCACGACCGCGTCCTCGCCGAGGCCCTCGCCGCGGCCGAAGAACAGAAGATCACCGGCCAGGCCATCACCCCGTTCCTCCTGGGCTACCTGGTACGCGGCACCGGCGGCGCCTCGCTTGAGGCGAACCTGGCCGCGGTGCGGGGCAACGTCCGCGTCGCCGGGCGGATCGCGGCCTCCTGGAGCCGGGGAAACTGAGGAAACCATGACCGGAACGGGTCTGCTGGTCATCGGCGACGTGGTGACCGACGTCGTCGCGCTGCACGGCGGGTCGGCCAGGAGCGTCCTGGCCGTCGGCACGGACACCGCCGCCGACATCGTGCTGCGGCCCGGCGGCTCGGGGGCCAACACCGCCTCCTGGGCCGCCCGGCTGGGCGCCGACACGCGCATCCTGACCCGGGTCGGCTTCGACACCGCCGACTGGCACGCCGCCGAGCTGCGGCGCTTCGGAGTACGGCCCCATCTGCGGATCGACCCCGACCGGCCGACGGCCGTGGTGATCGCCATGGTCGACGTGACCGGGGAGCGTTCCATGCTCACCAACCGGGGGGCGGGCGGGCACATCGGCACGGGCGACTGGGACGAGAGCCTGCTGGAGGGGGTGGGCCATCTCCACCTGTCCGGATACACGCTGTTCGCCGAACCGGGGCTCCAGCTTTCCCGGCTGGCCATGGCCGAGGCGTCCCGGCGCGGCGTCTCGATCAGCGTGGACCCCGCCTCGACCGGATTCCTGCGCTCGTTCGGTGTCGAGCGGTTCATCCAGGAGACCCTGACCGCCCAGCTGATCATTCCCAACCTGGACGAGGCGCTGCTGCTCACCCGCGAGACCTCGGCCGAGGGGGCGGCGGAGATCCTGAGCCTGCGCTACGGCGCGGCGGCGGTGAAACTCGGCTCCCGCGGCGCGCTGATGGCCAGGAATGGAAAGTTGGCCGCCCGGGTTCCCGCGCTCACCACCGAGGTGATTGACTCCATTGGAGCGGGGGACGCGTTCGCGGCCGGGTTGCTGACGGCCCTGCTGAGCGGGGCCTGCGACGAGGCCGCGCTGGACGCCGGACGCCGTGCCGGAGCGGAGGCCGTGACGGTCTTGGGGGGCCGTCCACGTATCCTTCCGTCGGAGTTGGATACGAATGAGCTTTACCCTCTTAGCACCAATTGATAGCTTGCGGCGTAGGCTGCACCATTAGCCACACGCGTCACTTTGGGGAGGTTGCGGTCCGCCGATGGATGCCGAGTCATCGATCTGCCTGAGTGATCTGGTCCCAGCCCTGCGCTGGAGCCGACCCCAGCAAGTCGCCGAAGCCCTGACCGACCCCCGACTGCCCGCCGGCTGGTGGTCCTCGGTCGCCCTGCCCAAGGCCCTCGGCGCCGCCGGGCTCGACTGGGTCTGCGACAGGCTGGCCCGGCTCTCACTGTCGCGCTGGGACCACCTGCCGCTGAGCGACGTGCTGCCCGCCCTGCACGTGCACACGGTCGACCCCACCTTGCCAGGCTGGCCCGAGCCCGCACGCTCGGCCATCGCCGGGCTGGGCGGCTGGAGCCGACTGCGCCGCCTGACCGCTGGAGACCTGAGCGGGCCCGCGATGCCCGCCTCTCCCGAGGTCCTGGTCACCGCCATGTTCCACGAGGTGCTCAGCCGTATCCCGGGGATCGCCGAACAGGCCGCACCGGCCGCCGCTCAGGCTCAGTCCCCGGCAGAGGTCCAGGCAGAGGTCCAGGCCCCCGCGCAGATGCCCGTGCCACCGATCCCGGCCCAGCCACCTCCGCCGCAGGAGCAGCGCCAGGCGCCGGTCGCCCCCGCCCCTCCCGCCCCTGTCTCTCCCGCCCCCACCCCTCCCGCCCCCGAGCCTCCCGCCGCCAAACCCCCGGTCCGGCTCAGCGACTATCCACTGGTGCGCCTGATGGACAACATGTTCCGCGACTGGAGCGTGCTGGAGCGCGCGGTCGCCGTGGAACGGCTCTTCGCGGTGGACCCGATCAGCCTGCGCGCACTCGCGCACAAGCTGAACGCCGACCGGGACGCGCTCTCCTCGGCCCAGCGCACCGCCGAGGAGCGCATCCTGCTCTGGTTGCGCTCCTCGGAGTCCGCACCGCTCACCGGGCACATGTTCGGGCTGACCGAGTGGCTGGGCGCCGCCGCCACCAAGGACCAGCTCATCGGCGCCGACCCCGCGCACCCTGTCGAGGTCCCCACCCTCCAAACCCCGCTCTGGCGGGTGCTGGTCACTCTCATGCCCGACCGACGGCTCCAGGACGACTGGCTCGTCGTGGGCGATCTGGGCGGCCTGCGTGACAGGACCCGCCAACTCCTGGCGAACAAGCCGATCGACACCGACGCGGCCGCGCTCATGGAGCACCAGCTCGGCATCCGGGCCCACTCGGCCCAGGCCTGGCTGGACGCCCTCGCCGCGAGCGGGCAGGAGACGCCTCCCCAGGAGGCCGCCTCCGATGCGACCAGGCAGCTGCCTCGCCGCACTCCGGGGAGCAACGGCCACCACCACCGCGGCGGCCAGCCGATACCGCAGGTGAACGCCGGCGGCATCGACCCCCGCGCCGCCCTGGCCACGCTGTCGGCCCTGTCGGGCGGTAACACCCGGCCACACCTGATCACCAGCCGGCGGGCTCCGCTCCACCCGCCCGCGAGCCCGTCGGCCGACCCGAGCCGCTGGCAGCGCATCGAGGTGACCAGCGACCACCTGCGGGGCGGTCCCGTGGCCGTGCCCGAGGGGTACGCCACCCGGCTGGGCATGCGTCCCGGCACGCTGCTGTCGGTCACCGGCCCCGGTGACAACGCGGTGGTCCTGGTCTGGCGGGACCACCCTGTCTTCGACTCCCTGCAGCCCGTCCTGATGCGCCTGAACGCCCGGCCGGGCGACCAGGTCTACGTCACCGTGGACGGTTACCGCCTGGACGCCCAGCTGCCCGCCTGACTTTCGGAAAGGCCCTCCCCCGGAAAGCGATCCCGCGGGGAGGGCGAACGTTGATTCGCTTGTGTGAATCGGCGATATGCTTGGGCCTCCCAAGACCGGAATTAACTACTGGAACCCCATGTGACATGGGTGCCACTAGTCGTTTTCGTGTCAACAAACCCCCATTTCTCATCTTCTATTCGGCGGTTTCGGCCACTTACCTCACGGACCGGTGTCAGCTGTTTCCAGCGGCTGACACGAGAACAGGAACACGCAAGCTGTGAGGGAAGGACCGGAGCGGGCAACCCGGATCCACAACACCAGGGACTTCAGGTTGGCGTGGGCCGGGTCGACGCTTTCCATGACCGCGTTCCGGACCCTTGGCGTTTCCTATCCGCTGATAGCCCTGATGCTCACCGGCTCTCCCATGGCCGCCGGATGGGTGGGGTTCGCCTCGACCGTCCCCGGCCTCCTGCTGTACATCCCGGCAGGCGTCCTGATCGACCGCCTCACCCCGCGCCGGGTCATGCTCTGGACGGAGGCGATCCGGGGGATCGCCGCGGCCGGCGTGTTCGTGGCCCTGCTGTGCGGTTCGGCCTCGCTGGCCCATTTGGTGGTGGCCGCGGTCATCGAAGGAGCCCTGTGGGTCCTGCACTCACTGGCGGAGACCGCGCTGATCCCCTCGCTCGTCAGCCGCGACCGGCTTCCCCGCGCGCTCGCGCGAAGCGAGATGAGCTTCCACACCGCCGTCCTGGCGGGAAGACCTCTCGGCGGCTTCCTGCTGGGGATCGGGCAGGCGGTACCGTCCGCCGTCAACACGGTGCTTTTCTTTCTCTCGTTCGGTTTTCTGCTGCGCATGAACACGAACGGCGTCCGGCAGAAAGCACGTCCACGCCCGCTGGTCAAGGTCGGCGACGGCCTGCGGGAAGTCGCGCGGCAGCCTTTTCTTCGCACCGCGATGGGGCTGACCGCCTTCACCAATCTGATGGTCAACGCGCTGACCATGGTTTTCCTCTCGGGCTCGGCGGAGCTGTCGCCGCTGGTCGTCGGCCTGGTGCTCGCGGGGGGCGGGGCGGGCGGGGCCCTGGGATCCTTTGTGGTCCTGCGCCTCACACCGCCGCCCTGCATGCTGTTCCTGCAGGTGTGGATCTGGGCGGCCGCCTTCTCCATCGCCGCCGTCGGCCACCATCCCGTCTTCTTCGCCCTGGCGACACTGGTGACCGGATGCACCGGCGCTCTCAGCAACATCACGGTCAGGACGTTCGAGGCCCACGAGATCGGACCGGACAGGATAGCCAGGGTGGCAAGCGTGTCCCGGCTCACCAGCCGCGCGGCGATATCGGTGGCGGCACCGCTCGGCGCCTTTCTCGTCACCTGCTTCGGCAACGAGGGGGCGACGACGGTCCTTTTCCTCACCATGATCGTGGTTGCGGTGCTGGTGACAGCCGTCCCCTCGCTGCGTGGTGCCCTGATCGGGCCGAGAGGTGCCGCCCCGGCACAGGGACCCCCGATCAGGGTGGCTGGATGAGCCGGTCGGCCTCGGCGGCCAGGTGAGCGGGGAGTGCGGGTGCCCTCGCCGATCTGGCCCGGCGGGCCAGATCGGCCGCCGATTCGGCGTCATGCGCCAGAGCCCTGACCCGAGCGGCGTACAGCAGCGCCGGACCGTGATCTCCCGCCTCCGGTAGCACCGCTCTGACAGCCCGCTCCGCCTCGGAAAGGTTCCCCAGGAGAGCCAGTGCGAGCGCGTGGGCGGCCCGGGTGGAGGGCCACTGCAGCGGCCTGACCCGGTCGAGGTCGCGCAGCGCCGCCTCCGCCCGGCCGAGCCCGGCGAGGATCTCGCCCCGCGCCCGCAACGCCTCGGTGAGGTTCCCCTCCCTTCCCAGAACGTCGTTGAGGACGTCACGCGCCGCGTCGGGATGGCCGTCGTACCAGAGCGCCCAGGCGAGCTCGGTCTGGATGCTCATGTCATTGGGGACACGGCGTATCGCCGAGTACAGCTCCCGCACCGCGACCGAGGGACGTCCCTGGGCCAGCCGCAGCCGGCCGATCCCGGCGAGAAGGCCGCCGACGGCCGAGGTCGCCCCCAGCGTCTCGAAGAGGACCGCGGCGGTGCGGTAGTGCGACACGGCCTTCTCGAAGTCCTCCCGCCGGTGCGCCACGTTGCCGAGAAAGGACTCGATCTCCGCGCGGATCCTGGTGTTGTCACCGCACCGCTCCAGAGCCTCCTCGGCCTGTTTGGCGGCCAGCGCGAACTCACCGTCGCGGAACGAGAGCTCGGCGGCCCGCAGGTGGTCTTCGGGAAAGGTCCGGCTCTCGGCCTGCACGACGAGGTGGTCGTTCTGCAGGATCGGCTGGATGAGGCGTTCGTGCGACAGCTCGCACCAGCGGGTGCCCGCCTTGATGTCCTCGCGCAGGATGTGGCGGTCCACCAGCGCCCTGACCAACGCGTTCGGCATGCCCGCGGTGACGGTCTCCCCCTGGTAGACGACCTCGCGGGTGCCGAGTTCGGTGATGAAGCAGCGACGCAGCCAGCTCCTGAGCTCGGCGACGTCGTCTCCGAAGTGGTCATGGGCCACCTCGGAGATCATCCGCTCGGAGAAGTCGGTGAGGGAACGGTCGGCGTTGGCGAACCTGCGGACGTGGTCCGAGGAGATGATCCGCACGTCCTCGGGCAGGGAGCGCCACATGGCCGAGCACACGACCTGCAGCTGGACGGGCTCGACCACCTTGGCGTCGGCGACGACCTCCTCACCCAGCGCCCTGCCGACCCTGATCATGCGGAGGTCGTCCACCAGGCCACGCGCCGCGCCCGGGGCGAACGAGCGTCCCGTTCCCTCCAGCGGGCCCTCGGTCGCCCGGACCGCGGCGGCCGTGTCAAGAGCGGTCAGGGAGAAGCGGCTCCTGGCCATGCCCGCCAGCTTCGGCTCGTGGGGCAGGATCGCGGCGAGGTAGTCCTCTCGGATCGAGACGAGAAGACGCAGGTTCGGGTCGCCGTCCAGCGCCTCGACGAGCTGGCTGATGAACCATTCCCGGTACGGCTGGCGGTGGGCGAAGTCCCCGAAGAGTTCCTCGGCCTGGTCGATCGCGGCCAGGGTGAGGATCGGGTCGCCGTAGGGATCCTGGCGCGGTGGGCGCCGGCTCAGGAACTCACGGATCGTCAGCCCCGCCAGCCGGGTGGGCGTCTCGGAAGGGGACCACGACGACAGCAGCGCGAACACGTGCGGGTTGTGCCGGGACAGCGCGGCGGAGGGGAAGGGCGAGCCGTGCGACACCCTGCCTATCGGGAGGACGTCGGTCCTGCCCGCGTCCAGCAGCGGGAGCACACCCGCCTGGATCAGCGAGGTCTTACCCACGCCCGACGGCCCGTACAGCACGGTCAGGCGTCCGGCCTGCCACAGGTCGGAGACCTCGCAGGCCTCCCTGTCCCGGCCGAAGAACTTGGCTCGGTCCTCGCGGCGGAAGGCCCGCAGGCCGACGTACGGCTGGCCGGCCGCGTCTGGCCGGACAAGGTCGGAGGTCACGTCAGAGGTCACGGCACCGGTCCCATCCGCCGGCGCAGCTCACGGCAGAACTCCTCCGCCGTCCCCCAGAAGATGGAGATCCGCCAGTCTTCGTAGTATCTGGCCAGCTGGCGCTGGACTTCCAGCACGTCCGCCTTCGTGCTGGCGATCGAGGGGGCGAGCTGGACGCTCACGTGCCTGCGGCGGTTGATGCCGGGAACGGCTTTCAACAACCCATGGAAAAGCACGCGAAATGTCCAGTCCTGCAAGCTGTATCCGATGAACAGCAGAGGTCTCCTGGTCAGCGCCGCGAGAATGGAGGTGGGCAGCATCCGCTGGCCGCCCGCGACACCGTCCACCGCGAGGTTGGTGAGAAACTCCAGATAGTCGTCCTCCGCCAGCACTATCGACGCCGGATCCTGCAGGTTGCCGTGCAGGTGATAGATGAGCGGGGCCTCGGGCTTGGGATTCCACCCTGCCTCGCTGCTGAACAGCTCCTCGGCGTAGGCCAGCCCTTTGTTCCATGGACAGACGGCCACATTCGGTCTTTTTCCCACGGCTTCGAGCGAGCGCAGGATGAAGTCGTCGTAGTTCGTCGTCAGATATACCGGAAGCGGGAAGCTCGCGAGCAGGCCGTGCGGTTCGAGGGGATCCAGGAAGTCGGGCGCGCCCCCGGCGTCGAGCTCGTCGCAGATCCGCCTCTTCACATATACGGAATCCCCATATCGCATCACCGCGAACTGCGTCACACGAGGAAGATCATGGTCGTCGTCGAACGGATAGTCCCATCGGCGCGCCATGTCGCGGCTCAACGCGGTCCCGGTCGGCAGAGTGCCCGCACACGCCCCGGATCCCAGGAACGGCGTGCAGTCTCCGCTGTTCAACTGGTCGAGCAGGCGCTCCCACTCGGCCTCCCCCATGTCGTGCACGCGGGGCACCACCTCACAGACCGAAGGCCCGGCCGGACGTCGGACCCGATGCCGGACGACTCTATTGCCGCGGTCAACCCCCGGCGGTCCGGATGTGGGCGTCTGACTCGCCGATCGCCAGGAAACGGGCTGATGCTTCACGGTTATCTTTCTGTCGCAGTCTGCCCGGAACCGCAAGGCGATCGCTCATATCGAGCTGTCGAACCCCGCACTCGGCTCTAGATCCGCACCATGCCCGAGAAGTTCTTCCAGCACCCTTCTGAGAGAGGCACTCCCGACCTTTTCAAGATCCCTGAACGACAGACCGGTGATGTCGATGGAGACCGTTGACGCCGCACCGTCATGATGCATTTATGCTCCCTGCTTCGCGACCCTATCGCCAGCCTGGTTTCGGCCATCCAAAACACGGTGCGACGGCCTTCTCCGCTGCGCATGAAATTCAAGATGCGCCCGCCATTTATTTTATTCTGTTATGCCCGGCTCCTCGAATCAAGCTCTAAGATGGCGACAGAATCCTTCGGCTTGACAGGGTGGAGGCCATAGGTGGTGGAGCTTTCACACGCCGCGAACACGGTGCCGGAACGGCAGCCCGAGGTCTGGGAGAAAGTGCCGCCTCGCAACAGGAACTTCACCGGGCGAGACGACCTGCTCCTCAAGCTCCGCCAGGGCATCAGCACCGTCACCGCCGTCGTCCCCCAACCCCAGGCGCTCCAGGGATGGGGCGGCGTCGGCAAGACCCACCTGGCCATCGAGTACGCCCACCGCTACCGCTCGCACTACGACCTGGTCTGGTGGATCCCCGCCGACCAGCGTGTGCTGGTGCCCTCAGCGCTGGCGGCGCTCGCGCCCTACCTGGGCCTGCCACCGGTGTCGGCCACCGGTGTCGAGGAGGCCGCCGAGGCCGTGCGCAGGACGTTGCAGAGCGGCGACCCCTACCGCCGCTGGCTGCTGATCTTCGACAACGCCGAGGACCCCGGGCAGGTCGAGGAGTTCATCCCCCGCGGTCCCGGCCACGTCCTGATCACCTCCCGCAACCCCAAGTGGGAGGACCACTTCGAGACCCTCCAGGTCGACGTCTTCACCCGCGAGGAGAGCGTGGCGTTTTTGAAGAAGCGCCTGCGCAGGGAGGTTCCCGACGAGGACTCCTCACGGCTGGCCGAGCAACTCGGAGACCTTCCCCTGGCCCTTGAGCAGGCCGGCGCGCTGCAGTACGAGACCGGGATGTCGGTCGACGAATACCTGGAACAGCTCAGCGAGCAGGCAAGCCGTCTGCTGGGCGCGAACCGGGCACCGGGGTACCCGCTGTCGATGACGGCCGCCTGGAAGGTGTCGGTGTCGCTCCTGCAGGACCGCCTCCCCGAGGCCATCACGGTCCTGCGGTGCTGCGCCTTCTTCGGCCCCGAGCCCATCCCGCGCGATGTGTTCCGCAGGGGCAACAGGGCGGACGTCCCCCGCCTGAACGCGATCCTGTCCGACCCCATCCTGCTCGCCACGGCACTGAGCGAGCTCAGGCGCTTCGCCCTGGCCAGGATCGAGCCCAAGACCCGCACGATCCAGGTCCACCGCCTGGTCCAGGCGCTCCTCCGTGACGACCTGCCGGAGAAGGACCAGCACGAGATCCGGCACGAGGTCCACGTGCTGCTGGCCGGCAGCGCCCCGAACGATCCCGATGACACCGACAAATGGCGTAGTTTCGAGGAGTTGGTCGCCCACGTCGCCCCCTCCGGCCTGGAAGAATGCACGGACCCCCAGGCCAGGCTGTTCGCCATGGACATGGTGCGCTACCTGTATCGATCGGGCAACTACCAGTCCGCTCACTCGTTCATCAACGGCTTCATCGGGAGATGGACCGAGATAAGCGGGCCGAAACACCAGGACGTGCTCGTCGCGCACAAGCACCTCGGCAACATCCTGCGAGGTCTCGGACAGTACGCCCTGGCCTACGACGTCGACCACGAGACCCTCGACAGGATGACGGAGACTCTCGGTCCCGATCACCCGGAGACCCTCTCGACGATCAACGGGTACGCCGCCTCGCTTCGCGCCCGCGGCGACTTCCTCGGCGCGCGCAGGCTGGACGAGGAGTCGCGGACCACGCATATCAACGGGCCGGGTCCGACCGCACCGTCCACCCTGCGCGTTCTGTACAACCTGGCCCTCGACTACGCGCTGACCAGCGACTACGCACAGGCGCGGAGGCTGCACCAGGAGACCTACCTGGAGCAGAGCGACGCGACGGAGGGGGTCAGCAAGGGCACCCTGCTGCTGTCCTGGAACAGCCTGGCCAGGGCCGTTCGCCTCTGCGGTGACTACACCGAGGCCTGCGACCTGGGTGACGAGGCCTACGCCTACGGCGTCCAGGAGTTGACCCTCGACCACCACTACACCCTGCTGGCCGCCAAGGACCTCTCCATCGCCAAACGGCGGGCGGGAGAGATCCCCGAGGCCCTGGAGCTCGCGCACGACACGCACACCCGCTTCCAGCGGCTTTTCGGAGACGGCCATCCCGACACCATGGCGGCCGCGATCAACCTCTCCAACGCCCTGCGGACAGCCGGGGAGATCGACGAGGCGTTCGCGATCGCGGACAGGACGGTTGCCCGCTATCCCAGGGTGTACGGCGCCGACCACCCCTACACCAACGCGTGCCTCGGCAACCTGGCGATCCTCCACCGGCTGCGAGGAGACGTCTCAACGGCCCGCGACCTGAACGAGAAGGTCAGGAAGAGCCTGATCGCCAAGGTCAGCCAGAACCATCACTACCCGCTGACCTGTGCCATCAGCCTCCAGACGGACCTCGCGGCCTCCGGAGAGACCAGCCGCGCCCGTGAGCTCGGCGAGGACACGCTCGCCAAACTGCGCGGCCTCTTCGGCGAGAACCACTTCCTGAGCCTGGCCTGCGCCAGCAACCTCGTCCTCGACCGACGGGCGACGGGCGCGGAGCAAGAGGCCGAACTCCTGTACGCCGACACGATGCGGCGCTACGAACGCCCGCTGGAGATCGGTCACCCCGACGCCCTGTTCGCGAGCGAGGGTCGTCGCATCGACTGTGACTTCGACCCTCCGCCGATCTGACCGCTTCTAGATCCGGGAGTTGCGGCGGGTCCAGGCTCTGAGATGCTGGTCGGCCTCGCGTCGGGCCTGCGCCGCGACCGCGAGGTCCACCGGCTCGTCCAGCCACCGTTCCAGCGTGCCTCTCATCGCCTTCACGAATTCCTCACCGCGGTCGTTCAGGCCCCCGCAGGCCAGGAGGGTGCCGGTGACGCGGTGGGCGGCCTCCCTCCAGCGCGTGAACTCGACCTGTCCGCGAAAGGCGCGAGCCCCCTGCTCGAAACGGTGCTGGCGCCTCCAGAATCCCGCCACCCCGAGATATGCGTACGCTCCCTGTAACAACCCGTTGACCGGACGGGGGTCGTTCCTCCAGGGCGCGTAGTGCCGCCGTCCGTTCTCCGGCCGGGTCAGATCGACCATGCCGGTCAGCGCCGTCAGCTTCGCGTGCTGGATCTCGTGGGCGAACGTCGCGGCCATTCCCAGGCCGTGCTGCGGCTCGGACAGGGCGACGGTCCCGAACGTCTCACGGGAGGTGGCACTGTTCTGGCCGAAAGCCGGCGCGTGGATGGGGGTCAGCACCGAGACACCGCAGGTCATCTCTTCGGCGACGGTCCAGTGACGGGCGGTCAGTACACGCCATGCCTCGCGCAGGCACCGGGCCCAGTGATCCAGCTTCGCGTCGCTCAGCCTCGGCTCGGTGACGTGACCCGCGGGCCACCGGTACGGGTCCGCGTCGTCGACGACGAGGCTGAACCCGGAGCCCACCGGCAGCCGGCGCAGGACCTGCCAGCCGGTGTCGTCACGGAGCGGGTCGACGCGTACCGTTGACCGGCCGATGTCGAGCTCGGCCCCCTCACCGTCCGGTCGCACGGTGACGTCGAACACTCCCCGGGCACCGGCCGGTGCGCTGAGACGGCCGAGGCCGGGCAGCACGATGGCGTCGTCGGAGAGCGCGAGGCGGACCTGGCAGGCGGTCTGCGATCTGACGGCGACCGCCACGACCAGGGCGGCCAGCCTGCCGGGGTCGTCCTTCACTCCCGTACCGGCCTTGAGCGAAAGGTACGTTCGCAACGCCCATGCGCCCACGGCCGGGTAGCACAATTCCGATTCGACCCGGCCCCTGCCGTGCGTCTCCATCTCGACCATGAGGTCGTAGGCGCGAGCCGAGAGGTCGGCGTGGGGGTGCCCCGCCGTCCGCGCCTCCAGGACAAGCTCACGGATGAGGAGCCTGTTCTTGAAACACTGCATCGCGCGCAGCTCGGCCATGGCACCGGCCCCGCCCCCACCCGCCGCGAGCCTGGAGAACGTCTCTTCGGACACCGGACGCGAGATGAGCCTCATCCGCTTCCCTTCAGCCGGGCGACGTCTCGTAGCAGCCGCGCACGAATGTGATCTATGAGCCGGTAGAGGTCGGGACAGTAGACCGAAGGACCGAGGAATCCGCGAGCCTCGCTGTAGCGGTGCGGGTAGAGCCCCCCACCGCAGATGGAACGGATGTCACAGGCCTGGCAGACGGGTGCCAGCGCGAGCTCGCCGATCTGCCGGGCCACTATGGACGGGTGCTCGAGCACGGTGTCGAAGGAGTCACGCAGGACGTGCAGCAGAGTCGCGGGAGCACCGTGGTAGCTGGACTTGAGGATGTCGGACTGCTCGATGCTGCCGTTCGTCTCGATGACGACCATCCGTGCCGGGGAGAGACCGATGGCCTCGGTACGGGACGCACGCCCGGTGAGCAGCCGGACGATCTCGTTGAAGAAGCGAATCTCGGTCTCCTCCACGGCGGCCCCATACCAGCGGTCGAAGATCGGGAGCAGCCAGTCGGCGTACGGTGTGGCGGCCGAGTCGGGGTCGCGAAAGGGTGGCGGGGTGAGCCAGTTGCCATGCGGCAGCAGGAAGTCGACCGCCGGCGGGTCGAACTCCAGGAGTGCCTCGTAGGTGGCCAGTGGATCGTTACGGATGTCGATCGTGCACAGAAGGCCGCTGAAGAGATGGTGAAAGGGGCCGGCCGTCAGTCTCCGCAGCGAGGCGGTGACCATGGCGTGACTCCCCTTTCCGTTGGTGAAGAGCCTGTGCCGGTCATGAGCGGCCTCGTAGCCGTCCATGCTCACCCCGACACGGACCTCCAGGCTGTCGAAGAGCCGCAGGTAGGTTTCGTCCAGGCGCAGTCCGTTGGTCTGCACGCCGACGTGGACGCGGGTCCCGACGTCGGCGGCCGCTCCCCTGATCGTGCGCACAGCGTGGGAGATGAGCTCCGGGCCGGCCAGAAGCGGTTCTCCGCCGTGGAGTATGACCTCCACCTCCGCCAGTTCGTGGGCCAGGGCATGCTCCGCGATGCGCTGTGCCGTTCGATTGACGATCGCCTCGGACATGCGCCGCGGCTGGGCCTTCCAGGACTGGTCCGCCATCTCGTAGATGTAACAGTGCCGGCAGGCGAGATCGCATCTACTGTGAATCTTCAGGATGAACTGTCGGAAGGCGGACGGCCTCCATCCCGAGGCCAGCAGTCCGGCCACATCGAGCGTGGCTGGAAACGCATTTTCGGGCGACAGAATTTCCAGTTTCGGCTTCTCTGACAAATGCGGCACGCCTCTCTTGCGCCATTTCCATCTCGCACTACTTTGTGCCGTTAGTCAAGATTAAAACTTGTAAAACTTGATTCAGCCACGCGTCAGAGTCGTACAGCGGGATGACTCCTTCCGCCGCGGCGACACCCATCTTCCACCTACCCTGAAGTCAGCTTTCGGGCATCACATATAACGCCGTGTCGGGGGAGGCTGATCAACAGTGCGCGATTGGCCGCCGAACCCGGGTACCGGCAAGCCGCCCGCCCTCGACCGGAGACCGACGCCTTTTTACCGGTTTATTCGGAAGATCCGTAGTAGACGCAACCCTGCATGCAAATATTGCTATATGTACGAAATGGCAGGCTCTGGCTGGCATAGCCGCCCGCAGTACGTGCCGCAGGAGACCTTCGCCGCCGCGGCCGGGAGAATCCCCGAACACGTTCACCCGCGCCGACTCGACGGCATCGAGTCGGCGCGGCACGGCGGCGAACCGCTCCATGAGATCGTCCCGCGGGTCCGGCCGCGGGTCGACTCCGCCACGCACCTCCCAACGTGCCTACCTGTTTCTCCTCACCGGGCATATCGATAACACAGTCGGAGCCGATCCGGCCTTCCGATCGAAGAACGGGAATTGAGGGGGAACGATGAACCTACGCGAGCATCGGATTCCGGCAAAGGTGTTCTCGGAGCTGGCCCACGGCGGCGGCGGTGCCCCCGCGGTCGGCCGTCTGGCCGCCGCCCAGCACAGCAAGCACGTGCTTCTCGTACGCGGAGTGATGGAGACGGCTCGCACGGTCGATCATCCGGAAGCGGCGACCACCCGCCGCGCCTACGACCTGCTCGCCACCGTCCAGCGCCGTCACCCCGACGCCGTCGACACCGTGCTCCGCCATTCGGCGGTGGGTGCCTGGGCGCGGCGGACGATCAGGATGCTCCACGCGGGCGACGCCGCCGCGGCGCCAGGACAGCTCGCGGCGCTGGCCGCCGCAGCGGCGATCCGTTCCCGCACGGCCTGCGACGTCGACGTGCCCGCGCTGGACGGGGTGGTCACCCTGCCGTCGCTGGGTCAGGCGATCCTGTCACCGACCGTCTCCTGGGCCACCGTCGAGTGCGCCGCGGACGGTGCCGAGGTCACGGCGGACCGGACCGTCGTCCGAGTTCCCCGTGATCCCCGCCGGGACGCGCCGGGCTGGAAGGGCCTGCGCTCGCTGTACACCGAGGTGGACGGCATGTCGCTTCGCCTGATCATCGACGATCTCGACCCCTACCGGATGCCGGAGACGGCCAATATCGGCGAGCGGCTCACCGAGACCGAGACCGAGCGCTGGCAGTCGACACTGCACGCGGCCTGGGACCTGCTGGTGCGCCACCACCGGATCGTGGCCGAGGAGGTGGCCACGGCGATCACGGTCCTCACACCACTGGTCGCACCCCCCGGAGGCCAGTCGAGTTCGACCTCTCGGGAGACCTTCGGCTGCGTGGCCCTGTCGACGCCGCCGGACGCGGCGGCGCTCGCGGTCACCCTGGCGCACGAGACGCAGCACGCGAAACTCTCCGCCCTGCTCGACCTCGTCCCGCTGACGCTCCCCGACGACGGCTCCCGCTACTACGCCCCCTGGCGCGATGATCCCCGTCCCGTGCCCGGGCTGCTCCAGGGGGCGTACGCGTTCCTCGGTGTGTCCGGCTTCTGGATGCGCCAGCGCGACCTGGAATCGGGGGAGGCGGCGCTGCGCGCGAGTGCGGAGTTCTTCCAGTGGCGCGAGGCCGCCCGCCTGGTCACCGCCACCCTCCTCGGCAGCGGGCGGCTGACCCGAGCCGGTGAGAGCTTCACCACCGGAATGGCGCGGCGCCTGGACGACTGGTCGCGGGAGAGCGTGCCCGCCCGCGCGCGGGCCCTGAGCCGTGCACGCGCGGACGACCACCACGCGCGCTGGCTCGAACGTAACGGTTAGAGCGCGGGCGGATCGAAGTCGAAGTCGAGCCGCTCACCCCTCAGGGCCACCTTCGTATCAGGATGATCATTACCCAGCACCCGCTGGTAGCGCTCGAAGGTGTCGGCTTCCAGCGTGCCGGCCTCCTCGGTGTCACCTTCCGCCCGCATGTCCACGACCAGGTTGTTCGCGCAGGCCAGGGTGAGCGGGTGGTCCACCCCCAAAAGCTCCCGCAGCTGGGTCAGAGTCTCCTGGCCCAGCTGCCTGGCCGCCGGAGTGTCTCCCATGGCGGCGAAGTCGCTGGCGAGGTTGATCGCACAGGTCAGCGAGTAGTGATGCCCACGGCCGAGCGTACGATCGAGGCCCTCCAGGGATCTCCGGTCGAGCCGGCTCGCCTCTTCGATCTCTCCGTTGACCCGCAGGAGCAGCGCCAGGTTCATGTCGCAGCCGAACGTGAACGGATGCTCGTCCCCGTACCTTTCCGGGTAGCGTGCCGCGGTATCGCGCAGCAACTCCAGCGCCTCGGTGATCTCTCCTCTGGTGCGCTGCGCGTTGGCCAGGCACAGAGCCGCGGCGAGCGTGTCGTGGTGGTCACGGCCGAAGATGCGGTTCTCCCGCTCGTACGTCCGCTCGGCGATCTCGAACGCCTCGTCGATGAGTCCCGCCCTGCGCTTGGCGATGGACAGATCCTTCGCCACGCGCAGGGTCCATGGATGGTCGGGCCCCAGCTCCTGCACGCCGAACTCGTACGCGTCCTCGCCGAGGTCGCAGGCCTCGGAGTAGTCGCCTCTGAGCCGGACGATTCTGGCGAGGCCGTTTCTCGCCGCCAGCAGGACCAGTGAGCTCGACGTCGAGTCCGAGGAGCGTTGCTTCGTGTAAAGCACCTTTTGCAGCTCGAAGGCCTGCGGATAGTCACCGAGCAGCATGTAGTCCACGGAGAGATTGTTCATGGCGCGCAGCGTCCGGCGGTGATCGGGGCCGAACACCGCCTGGTGCCGGCCGAACGACTCCTTGTCGTGCTCCAGCGCGTCCGCGAAGTCGCCCCGCATCCTCATGTCGGCACCGTGGCTGTTGACAAGCAGGAGGGTCTCCTCGTGTTCGGGCCCGAGGGTCACCTGCATGCGTGCCAGGGTGTCGCGATTGAGCTCGAAGGAAGCCCGATAGTCGCCGAGCTCGCGCAGGACGATGCCGAGATGTCGCCGCGCGGAGAGCACATTCTGGTCATCTTCGCCGCTGTCGGCCCGCCACCTCCTGATGAAGCTCTCCACGAGCTCGACAGCCGACTGGTAACCACCCGACGAGTAGAGATAGCGAACGACGTCGAGGGCGAAGCCACGGACGCGGGGATCCCCGCTCTCCTCCACCAGCGCGGGCCTCATGTGGCCGAGCAACTCCGCGTAGCGTGGCCAGGAGCCGTTGTCGTCGGGCAGGCCCGGCGTCGCCGCCACCAGCAGGAGATGAACCTCCCTGCGGAAGGACACGTGCTCCTCGTCGCGCAGCTCGTCGCGCAGGAGCGCCTGGACCAGGCGATGCACCTGGATGGTCCGGTTCTCCGAGTCGATCCGCACCAGGGCGTAACGCCCCAGCTCCCTGATGGCCTTGCTCAGCAGGATCGGGTCGGCGAGGAGCGGGCCGAGACGCGATCCCTGCGCGAACTCCTCGGGAAGCACTCCGAAGACATCACGGGGTATCGGATCGGGGCCGAAGAAGGCGCAGCAACGCAGGACCTCCACGGCCTCGGGCAACTTCGCCTTGAGCTGTGACACCGACAGTGACCACGCCGCCGTCATGGAGAGCGGGTAGTCCGACGCCTTGTTGGCGTCGAGCAGCTGGACCGTCTGCTCGTCGAGCAGACGGAGGTACTGCCCGACGGACATCCCCGTCTCCGTCTGCAGGGCTCCCGCCTGTTCCAACGCGAGCGGGAGATCACCGAGTTGCTCGGCCAGCAGGTTCCTGTCGTCGAGACTGGTCGACCTCGGCACGCGCTTGCTGAGGAAGTCGATGCTCTCAGCCCTGCTGAAGACGTCGACCGGGACGGTGTCGACCACGCTCTGCCAGGCGTGGCTGCGCGAAGTGATCAGGACGTGCCCCGGACCGCGCGGGATGATGTCGTTGACGTCCTCCGGTTGCTCGGCGTTGTCGAAGACGAGCAGCCACCTGGAGTAGGGTTCGCCTCGGCGCAGGGCGTCCAGCACGGCCCTGGACGCCTCCTCCACTCCCATGGTGACGGAGGAGGACACGCCAAGGTGCGGAGCGAGCGCGGCCAGTGAGGAGCGCACCAGAATCGGCTGGTCCGCGGGAATCCACCAGACCAGGTCGTACTCGTGGCGGAAGCGATAGGCGTACTCGATCGCGACATGGGTCTTGCCGACACCGCCGAACCCGTGAAGGGCATGGGGCACCACCGCGGTGACCTCAGCCGTGACCCCGGTGTGCAGCTTGTCGAGCAGATCTTCACGACCGGTGAAGTTCTTGTTCCGCTGTGGGACCTTGCCCCAGATTTTGGGCTGGCGCCCCGTGGCCCGGGAAATTCCCGATGGCTCTGAAATGGACATGCGACCGCCTCCGCTCGCCCGATTCTCGTCCAGCTTAGACTCCCGGCGGACCGAGCGCATGTACGCTGAGGCCAGAGTCTCATGGCGACATACCAAAGAGAGGATAAGACGTGAATGTTTTCCTTCTTTATGATGCCAGGATAACCGGATACCCTGGGTTGGAAGCGCTCGGTGAGCGTGGAAAGATAATGGTGTAAGTGGTGCACGCGGCGTGAGTGGCTCGCGTGAACCGGCCACGGCCAGGGGAGTCCGCATGGGCGAGGAAGTCATCACGGGAGAGATCGATTCCATCGAGAGCGTTCTCATCGACGTCACCGGACTGAGTTTGACCGACCTTGATCATATAGATGATTCCCACCTTAAGCGTGCATTAAGGCGGATACTTGACAACGACGACACCGGACCGGCCGCCGGATTCACATCGTCCATATGAAAGATCTTGACTTCTGTGCAGCCATGACGGGAAATAGAGTCCTATAAGGGACTGTTTCCCAATGATCAGGGTGGCCCATGGATGATGTCGACTGGAAACGGTTGATAGACCAGCTCGGCAGGGGCGACTGCGCCCCTTTTCTCGGAGCGGGAGCCTGCGCCGGCACGCTTCCCACCGGCACCACCCTGAGCAACCAGTACGCCATGCGCTATGACTATCCGTTCGCCGACCCCGGCAACCTGGCCCGTGTGATGCAGTACGGCGAGGCCGTGGTGCGAGATCCGGTGGACCTCAAGGAGACGGTCTGCAGCCACCTCCGGTCACACGGGCGTCCTCCCGCGAGCGATCCCTGGGAGCCGCACCGGCTGCTGGCCGGCTTCCCCGTGACGACGTTCCTCACCACGAACTACGACGACTTCCTGGTCGAGGCGCTGCGGGCGGAGGGCAAGGAGCCCCACGTCGCCGTCTCCCCCTGGTGGAAAGCCGACTCCGCCACGCCCGTCCTGCCGGAGCCGACGGTGGAACGGCCCCTCGTCTACCATCTGCACGGAAGCTGGTCCGAACCGGCGTCGCTGGTGCTGACCGAGGCCGACTACCTGACCTACCTCGTCAACATGGTGGACGCGGTCGCGACCGACGGACGGCATCCGCTGCCGATCCCGATCCTTCAGGCGATGACCACCCGCCCGTTGCTCTTCGTGGGTTACAGCCTGCAGGACTGGACGTTCCGGGTGTTGTTCCACGGCCTGGTGCGCGGCACGCCCCGCAGCAACAAGCGGCGGCACGTGAGCGTGCAGCTGATGCCCGAGATCAACGGATCGGCGAGCGACGCGGAGAGCAAGGCCAGACGCTACATCACCCACTATCTCGACGGCTGGAACATCTCGATCTTTCTGGGGACCGCCTCGGAGTTCTGCGCGGAGCTCCTGCGGAGAATGGGACGGGCACCATGACAGGCGCGACTCACCAAAGCGACAGGGCCACCCACCCGTACGTGGGGCTACGCCCCTATGATCGCGGCGAGCACGCGCTGTTCTTCGGGCGGGAGCGCGAGGGCCGCGACATCGCCACCATCTGGCAGGCCACCGGTCTCACCGTGCTGTTCGGAGCCTCCGGAGTGGGCAAGACGTCCCTGCTGCACGCGGGTGTCCTGCCGCGCATCGAACCCGAACGCGCCGACGTTCTGCCCGTGGCCCGGGTGTCGCCCCGCGGGATCGTCTCACTGCGCCCGAGGGTCACCGGCAACCCGTACGCGCTGGCGCTGCTGTCGGCCTGGGCGCCGGAGGAGCCACTGCCCGTGCTGGCCGGGCTGACGGTCTCGGACTTCCTGGCCGGGCGCCCGGAACGCGTCGACCGGTACGGTGACCCGGTGCCCACCCTGGTCGCCGTCGACCAGGCGGAGGAGCTGTTCGGCGGTCCGCCCGACCGGGAGGAGGAGCGTCACGCGCTGCTGCGCCAGCTCGCGAGTGCCGTCGAGGAGCACGACGGGCTCCACCTGCTGCTCTCGCTGCGCGAGGAGTATCTGGCCTCCGTGCTGCCGTACGAGCGCCCGCTCGGCCGGGGCTCGCGGGCGCGGTTCCAGCTGCTGCCGCTGTCGCGCGCGGCGGCGCTCGACGCCACGACGAGACCCCTGGAGCGCACCGGCCGATCCTTCGCCCCCGGAGCCGCCGAACGACTCGTCGACGACCTGCGTACCGTCCCCTTCCTCAACGACGAGGGGCAGACGACCACGGTGACGCTGAACACCGTGGAGCCCGTCCAGCTGCAGGTCGTCTGCTCCGCGCTCTGGGACTCGCTGCCGCCGGGCCTGCGCGAGATCACCACCGAGCACGTGAACCTGCACGTGAACGTCGACCACTTCCTGACCGGTTTCTGCGAGCGGATGCTGGCGCAGGTCGCGGCCGAGTCGGGGGTCACGTCGAGCGAGATCCGCTCCTGGCTGCGCAGGACCTTCGTCACCGAGCACGGGACGCGCAACACCGTCTACGAGGGCCTCTGTGAGACGGCGGGCATGCCGAACGCCATCGCCGAGGCGCTGGAGGACCGTCACCTGCTGCGGGGCGAGCACCGGTTGGGGATCCGCTGGTACGAGTTGCAGCACGACCGCCTGATCGGCTCGGTGCGCCAGTCGCAGCACCCGGCGACCTACCTCGGCGACGCGCGGGCGGCACTGGCCAGGGGGAGCTGGGAGACGGCCCGCGGCCTCGCGGAGGAGGCGGTCCGCGCCTCGGGGCCCGGCGAGACGTGGGTGCGGGCCGAGGCCCTGGTCGTCCTGGGGGAGGTCGCGGCGGTGGGAGGCGAGGTGGAGGGTGCGCGGCGCCTCCTCGAGGAGGCGGCCGACGTGTTCGCGACGCTCCAGCGGTTCGACGGGGTGGCCTCGGCGCTGACCGCGGAAGGACGGCTCTGGCTGGCCCAGGGCCGGTACGACAGGGCGGTGGAGCAGTTGCGTGCCGCTCTCTCCTGGGTTCCCAACGACCTGCCCGCGCAACTGGCGCTCGGGGAGGCGCTGTGGCATCTGGGACAGCCGCGCGCCGCACTCGCCCTTCTCAACGGCGCCGTGGCGCTCGCGAGCGAACCCCCCGCCGAGGCGCTGGCGCTGCGCGGAGAGATCCTCGCCGATCTCGGAAGGCCCGGCGAGGCCCTGCGCGACCTGGATCGGGTGAGACGGCACCAGCGGCCCACCACGATCGCCGCCAGGGCGCTGGCCCTGGCCCTGGCTCAGCGGTTCGACGCCGCGGGACAGGAGATCCTCGACGCGACCGCCGACGAGTCGGACAGCGGTCCGGTCCTGCTGCGGGCCGCACGCGTCCACGCCCTGCTGGGTCAGCGCGCGACCGCCGAGGAGTTCGCCTCGCGGGCGCTCGACGCGGTCACTCCCGGGCTTCCGCCGCATCTCCGGAAGCAGGCTGAGGAGTTTCTCCGGAAAACGGCGTGACATCGGATCTCGCCGCCTCCCATATGTGGTTGAACTGCTCCACCCAGTAGGTGTACCAGCGCTCGTCGCGACCGCGGGTCAGCTCCAGGTGCATGCGTGACGAGGTCGACGGGTTGTGAAACCCGTGAATCTCCACGATGACCCGGCCCCGCGGGGTTTCCGGGTCGAGAAGCACAAGGCTGAATCCCGGACTGTAGGAGAGCAGGCGATACTCGAACTCACCCGCGGTCTTCCAGCCGTTCATCAGGCGGAGGCGCTCCATGGTGCTCTCCAGCGCGGCGGGAAGCCTCTGCACCGGAAACTCGATCGATTCGTCCAGCTGCTTCGCGGCCTGCTGGACCGCCGCCCTCTCCAGGGGGTCGAGAATGACGATCCTGACGCGTCCCTTCTCCCGCGCGAGCACCGTGTTACGCATGATCTCGCAGGTCTGCGCGGAGAGCAGATTGACCGCGGAGGGCGCGAACACGCGGACGTCACGCGCGTGGGCGAACAGCGACGACAGCGGTGCGATGTCGTATACCGACCGGTCGTTCAGGAGACTGTCGGGAGATTCGGTGAGCTCCGTGGGAAGGGTGATCCGGTAGAGCAGCAATCCCACTCCCGAGAGCAGGACCGCCCATCTGATGTCGTCATCCAGTGCGTCGCTGACAATTGACAGAAATGCGAAGCCGAAGACGACGATCGTGAGAGCGTACGCGTCGATGTGCTGCCGAGCCTTGAAATCACTGCCGATTCTTCGTAGCCACCGCACATCGACCCCCAGCCATTCGGCACCGTCGAAACAGCTATGCCCATTGTCGGGGGGCCAGGACCTCGTGGCGCCCGATGTTCCGGGTGACTTCAGGCCCTGTCCCGCGGAGCCTGCCGTGGCGAGGACCGGTCAGACCGGAGCCTGCCGTGGCGAGGACCGGTCAGACCGGAGCCTGCCGTGGCGAGGACCGGTCAGACCGGAGCCTGCCGTGGCGAGGACCGGTCAGACCGGAGCCTGCCGTGGCGAGGACCGGTCAGACCGGAGCCTCGCGAGGCGGCGGAGGGAGTCCCGGCGGGCCACGGTGACCGGCGGCAACACGGCGAGGCCGCCTGACCGGTCACGGCGGGCAGAGGATCCAGAGGGCCGTGCCTAGACCGCCACCGGACGGCGGCGCCCCTGCCTGAGACCGTCAACGGCGAGGGCACCACCACCGCTGAAGGCGATGGCCAGGGTGCCGGCGGCGAGGGCGAGGACGAACTCGTAGCCGCCCTCGCTCACCGAGAAGCCGGCCGCGGCGTGGGCGAAGACGATCGCGCCGAGCATGTCGAGCACGAGGAGAGTGCCGAAGACCGGCAGGGCCGCGCCCAGGATGAGCGCGATGCCGCCGACGACTTCGAGGACGGCGACCGCCGGAGCCGCGACGCTCGCCAGCGGGATGCCCAGCGAGTCGAAGAAGGCCGTGGTCTGGGCTAACCCCATGGTCATGAACTTCTGCAGCCCGTGGACCAGGAAGACCACACCGATGCCGATCCGCGCCAGCAGCAGGGCGTAGGGGCGTACTTGGTCAATCACGATGACTCCTCACTGTCATTCGAATTTGAACCAAACCCTAACAGTTGGTTCAAATTCGAACAAGCCATAAGATGTGCCGGTGAGCGACACGAGATGGCTCAGCGAGAGCGAGATGGCCATGTGGGTGGCCTACCTGTCCGCGACGCATCTGCTGGAGCGCCGCATCGAGGATCAGCTGAAAGCCGACTCAGATCTGACCCACGCCCAGTACGAGATCCTGGTGAAACTCTCCATGAGCCCCGACCGGCAGATGCGGATGACCAAACTCGCCCGCCGGCTGATCTTTTCCAAAAGCGGCCTCACCTACCAGATCGGGCAGCTGGAGAGGCGGGGACTCGTCACACGGGCGACCTGCCCCTCGGATGAGCGGGGCGTGCTCGCCGTACTCACCGAGGAGGGCCTGCGCTGCCTGAAGCGGACCGCCCCGAGGCATCTGGCCGTCGTGCGCGCCTTCCTGATCGACCGGCTCAGCCCCGAGGAGGTCGAAATCATGCGGCAGATCATGACGAAGGCCACCGCGGCCATGGAGGCGGCGCCGGCCGGCCCGCTCCGCGTCTCCGCGCCGGGCAAAAGCACAGGTTAACGCGCAGCTCTGGCCCAGGACCCCGGTTCTCGCTTTCGGCCACGGAACCGCGGGGAAGACGCGAGAATCCAGTACGGCTCGCACGGGGGGCATACCGTGCGAGCCGTACCGGATCAGGGCCGCACCACCGGGTCAGACGGCGGTGCAGCCGTCCGCCTCGCCCGGCAGCTTGATCCAGAGGAACGCGTCGATCGCCGAGCGGCCCTGCGCCCGCTCACGCGGCCGGGACCGCCGCCCTCTCGACGACTCAGAGGTCTCCGAGTCCCAACTGGCGGGCGATGAGCATGCGCTGGACCTCGCTGGTGCCCTCGCCGATCTCCAGGATCTTGGCGTCGCGGTAGAAGCGGCCGACCGGGTATTCGTTCATGAACCCGTAGCCGCCGAAGATCTGGGTGGCGTCGCGGGCGTTGTCCATGGCGGCGTCGCCGGCGACGAGCTTGGCGATGGCCGCCTCCTTCTTGAACGGCTCCCCCGCGAGCATCTTCTCCGCGGCGTGGTAGTAGGCCAGGCGGGCGGTGTGGGTGCGGACCTCCATATCGGCGATCTTGAACTGGATGGCCTGGTAGTGGCCGATGGGGTGGCCGAACGCCTGGCGCTCGCGGACGTAGCGCAGCGACTCGTCCACGCAGCCCTGGGCCAGGCCGGTGGAGAGGGCGGCGATGGCAACGCGGCCCTCGTCGAGGGTCTGCAGGAACTGCGCGTAGCCGCGCCCGCGCTCGCCGAGCAGGTTCCGTGCCGGAACCCTGCAGTCGTCGAAGGAGAGCCCGCGGGTGTCGGAGCAGTTCCAGCCCACCTTGGAGTACTTCTTGGCGACGGTGAGGCCCGGGGTTCCGGCCGGCACCAGGATCGTGGAGATCTCCTTCTTGCCCCCGGCCTGCTCGCCGGTGATCGCGGCCACGCCGATGACGCCGGTGATGTCGGTGCCGGAGTTGGTGATGAACGCCTTCGTACCGTTGATCACCCATTCGTCGCCGTCCAGCACGGCGGTGGTGCTCATGCCGCCCGGCACGTCGGAGCCGCCGCCCGGCTCGGTGAGGCCGAAGGCGCCCAGCATCTCGCCCGACGTCAGCCTGGGCAGCCACTCGGCGCGCTGCTCCGCCGTGCCGAACCGGTAGATCGGCATCGCGCCCAGCGACACCGCGGCCTCGACGGTGATCGACACGCTGGAGTCGACCCTGGCCAGCTCCTCCAGGGCCAGGCAGAGCGCGAAGTAGTCGCCGCCCATGCCGCCGTACTCCTCGGGGATCGGCAGCCCGAACAGGCCCATCGCGCCCATCTGCCGCACGATGTCGTAGGGGAACTCCTCGCGCTCGTAGAGGTCGCCGATCACCGGGGCCACCACGTCGCGGGCGAACGCCTCGACGGTCTTGCGTAGCTCCTCGTACTCGTCGGTCAGCTTGGGCATGGTCACTCCTCGACGTTCTCTACGGTGGTGCGGGACAGGCTCCCGGCCAGTGCCTGGACGACCCGCGACGGGCTGGGGCGGCCGAGCCTGTCGGCCAGCCAGGTGCTGGTCTCCACCAGCGACGGAAGATCGAGACCGGTCTCGACGCCGAGACCGTGCAGCATCCAGACCAGGTCCTCGGTGGCGAGGTTGCCGGTGGCGCTCTCGGCGTACGGGCAGCCACCGATGCCTCCGGTGGAGGCGTCGATCACGGTCACGCCCTCCCGCAGCGCGGTGAGGGTGTTGGCCAGGGCCTGGCCGTAGGTGTCGTGGAAGTGAACCGCGAGCCGGGAGGGGTCGCCGAAGGCCTCGATCAGCGCGGCGACGTGGCCCGGAGTGCCGACACCGATGGTGTCGCCGAGCGACAGCTCGAAGCAGCCCAGGTCGAGCAGCCTGCGCCCGACGGAGACGACCTGGGCGATCGTCGTCGGGCCCTCCCACGGGTCGCCGAAGCACATCGACACGTACGCCCTGACCTTCAGTCCGTGCGCCAGCGCCCGCGCGACCACCGGCTCGAACATGTCGAACTGCGACTCCAGCGTCCGGTTGAGGTTCCTGCCCGCGAACGTCTCGGTGGCGCTCGCGAAGACGGCGATCTCCTGGACTCCGTGTTCCAGCGCGCGGTCCAGGCCGCGCTCGTTGGGCACGAGCACCGGGTATCGCACACCGGGGACCCGCTCCATGCCCGCCAGCAGCTCTGCGGCGTCGGCGAGCTGGGGCACCCATTTGGGGTGCACGAAGCTGGTGGCCTCGATCACCCGGTGTCCCGCGGCGGCCAGCCGGGCGATGAACTCGGCCTTGACCCGGACGGGGACCACCGCCGCCTCGTTCTGCAGCCCGTCGCGCGGCCCGACCTCGTAGATCGTGACCCGCTCGGGCAGCCCCGCCGCCCCGATCCGCTGCGGCTCGCGCATCATGCTCCCTCGCCCTTCCCCGTCTCGGCCCTCAGGCGTCCCGGTACGACGCGCATCACGGCTCCTCCCCGCCGACCACGGCCAGTACGGCGTCCATGCCGACCGCCTGGCCCGTCCGGACCCGCAGCTCGGCGACGACCCCGTCGATCGGCGCGGTCACCGTGTGCTCCATCTTCATCGCCTCCACGATGAGCAGCGGCTGCCCCTCGGTGACCCGGTCACCGGGGGCCACCTTCACCACCAGGACGGTGCCCGGCATCGGGCTGCGGACCAGGCCGTCCCCCGGCCCGCCCGCGCCCGCCCTGTCACCGGGGTCGCCCAGGTGGCGGCGGGTGAACGCCCAGGCGTCGCCGTCGTGGCCGAGCCATACCGTGTCGCCGTCCCTGGCGACGGCGTAGCGCCTCGTGGTCTCACCGAGGGTGACGAGCAGGTCCTCGCCCTCGTCGGCCAGCAGCGCCCGTACTGTCCCGGCGCCGGCACCTGCGCCGTCGCCGGAGACGTCGCCGGAGACGTCGCCGGAGAGGTCGCCGGAGAGGTCGGCGGAGAGGTCGGCGGAGAGCAAGACCTCGGCACCGGAGGCGGGCAGGCCGCGCACCCTGAGCTCGCGGACGCCGTCGCGGCTCTCCAGCCGGTAGACGGTCCACGCCGCCTCGCCCAGCCGCCAGCCGTCGGGGACGTCCCACGGGTCGGCGGGCCCCGCGGGGACGTGCTCGTGGTGCAGGACCAGGGCCGCGGCGGCCAGGACGTCGTCGGGGACGCCCTCGCGGGCGACCAGCTCGTCGAGGTGGCGCTCGACGAGGCCGGTGTCAAGGTCTCCCGCGACCACCGCGGGGTGGCCGATCAAGGCTCGCAGGAAGGCGATGTTGGTGGGCACCCCGAGCACGGCCGTGGCCGCGAGCGCCCCGTCGAGCCGACGCAGGGCGCTCGCCCGGTCCGGCCCCCAGGCGATCACCTTCGACAGCATCGGGTCGTAGTCGCTGCCGACCACGCCCCCGGCCAGCAGGCCGGAGTCGACCCGCACGCCGGGCGGTTCGCGCAGCGCGAGGACCCGGCCGCCGGTCGGCAGGAAGCCCCGGAAGGGATCTTCCGCGTAGACGCGGGCCTCGACGGCGTGGCCGTCGAGCCGCACCTGCTCCTGGGTGAGCGGGAGGGGCTCGCCGGCGGCGACCCTGAGCTGGAGCTCGACCAGGTCCAGGCCGGTGACCAGCTCGGTGACGGGGTGCTCGACCTGCAGGCGGGTGTTCATCTCCATGAAGTAGTAGTCGCCGGTGGATCCCTGGACGATGAACTCGACGGTGCCGGCGCCGGTGTAGCCGACGGACCTGGCGGCCTCGACCGCCGCGGCGCCCATGGCGGCCCTGGTCGCGGCGTCGAGGAGCGGGGAAGGAGCCTCCTCGACGATCTTCTGGTGGCGGCGCTGGAGGCTGCACTCGCGCTCGCCCAGATGGATGACGCCGCCGTGGGCGTCGGCCATCACCTGGATCTCGATGTGCCGGGGGTTCTCCACGAACCGCTCGATCAGCAGGGTCGCGTCGCCGAAGGCGGCGGCGGCGGTGCGGCGGGCGGACGCCAGTGCCTCCGGCAGCTCCGCCGCGGAGCGCACGAGCACCATGCCCTTGCCCCCACCGCCTGCCGAGGGCTTGATCAGCGCGGGGAGGCCGACCCGCTCGGCGGCCTCGGCCAGGTCGTCTCCCGGCTCGGCTCCGCCGGGGACGACGGGGACGCCGGCCGCGGAGACGGCGGCCTTGGCGCGGATCTTGTCGCCCATGGCCTCGACGGCCTCCGGCGGCGGGCCGACGAAGACGAGCCCGGCCTCGGCGCAGCGCCTGGCGAAGGCGGCGTTCTCCGCGAGGAAGCCGTAGCCGGGGTGCACGGCCTGGGCGCCGGTCGCCGCGGCGGCGGCGAGGATGCCGTCGACGTCGAGGTAGCCGCCGGCGAGTCGCACCGCGACATCGGCCTCGCGGACATGCCGCGCCCCGGCGTCGGCGTCGCTGTGCACGGCCACGGAACGGATGCCCAGCCTCCTGAGCGTGCGGGTGATCCGCAGGGCGATCTCGCCGCGGTTGGCGACGAGGACGGTGTCGAACATCCGGCGGGGTGCTGATGGGTGGGTCATGGGTGCGATCACATCCGGAAGACGCCGTAGCCGACGGGGTCGAGGGGGGCGTTGGCCGAGGCTGACAGGGCCAGGCCCAGGACGGTTCGGGTGTCGAGGGGGTCGATGACCCCGTCGTCCCAGAGGCGGGCCGTGGAGTAGTAGGGGTTGCCCTGCTCCTCGTACTGCCTGCGGATGGCGTCGGGGTCGGCGTTGCCGACCGTGGACAGGACGTTGGCGGCCTGCTCGCCGCCCATCACCGAGATCCGGGCTCCCGGCCACATCCACAGGAACCGGGGCGAGTAGGCACGCCCGGCCATCGCGTAGTTGCCGGCCCCGAACGAGCCGCCGACGACCACGGTGAACTTGGGCACCCGGGCGCAGGCGACGGCGGTGACCATCTTCGCGCCGTGCTTGGCGATGCCGCCCGCCTCGTACGCCCTGCCGACCATGAACCCGCTGATGTTCTGCAGGAAGACCAGCGGGGTGTTGCGCCGGTCGCACAACTCGATGAAGTGGGCGCCCTTGAGCGCCGATTCGCCGAACAGGATGCCGTTGTTGGCGACGATCCCGACGGGGTGGCCGTGGATGCGGGCGAATCCGGTGACGAGCGTGCTGCCGTACTCGGCCTTGAACTCGCCGAACCTGCTGCCGTCGACGACGCGGGCGATGATCTCACGGACGTCGTACGGGGTGCGGGTGTCGGCGGGGACGATGCCGTACAGGTCGCGGGGGTCGCAGACCGGCTCCTCCGACGGCAGGCGTTCCCAAGGGGAGGGCGTGCGCGGTGCGAGGGTGGAGACGATGTCGCGGACGATCCTCAGCGCGTGGCGGTCGTCGTCGGCGAGGTGGTCGGTGACGCCGCTGACCCGGGCGTGCAGGTCGCCGCCGCCCAGGTCCTCGGCGCTGACCTCCTCCCCGGTGGCCGCCTTCACCAGCGGCGGGCCACCGAGGAAGATCGTGCCCTGGTTACGGACGATCACCGCCTCGTCGCTCATCGCCGGGACGTACGCGCCGCCGGCCGTGCAGGAGCCGAGGACCGCGGCGATCTGCGGGATGCCGCGCGCCGACATGGTGGCCTGGTTGTAGAAGATCCGGCCGAAGTGCTCACGGTCCGGGAAGACCTCGTCCTGCCTGGGCAGGAACGCGCCCCCGGAGTCGACGAGGTAGACGCACGGCAGGTTGTTGTGGAGGGCGACCTCCTGGGCCCGCAGGTGCTTCTTGACGGTGATCGGGTAGTAGGTGCCGCCCTTGACCGTGGCGTCGTTGGCGACGACCACGCATTCGCGGCCGGAGACGCGGCCCACCCCGGTGATGATCCCGGCGGCGGGTGCCTCGTCCCCGTACATCCCTCCTGCCGCCAGCTGGGAGAGCTCCAGGAACCGCGAGCCGGGGTCGAGGAGGGAGTCGACGCGGTCGCGGGGCAGCAGCTTGCCCCGGGAGACGTGCCTGGCGCGCGATTTCTCCGGGCCTCCCAGCCTCGCGGCGGCTACGCGTTCTCCGAGCTCGGCGACCAGGCGCTCGTTGACCTCGGCGTTGCGCCCGAATCCCTCGCCGCCCGGGTCGCAGGCGCTTCGCAGCACCGGCCAGCCACTCATGCGGGCCCTCCTCTGTACGGCTCCGTCGCCGCTGGGTTAACGGTCACTAACTCCACCGCAGATGTTAGTCATTATTAACGCTACCGTCTACCATGCGAGAGGTGACGACTGCCCAGACCCGTACCCGCAATCGCGGCTCGCGGCGCGCGGAGATCCTGGACGCCGCGGCGGAACTGTTCGCGGCGCGCGGCTTCCACGGCGTCTCGATCGAGGACATCGGCGGCGCGGTCGGCACCTCGGGTCCGGCCCTCTACCGGCATTTCAGCGGCAAGGAGGCACTGCTCTCCGAGATGCTGCTGGACGTCAGCGAGCACCTGCACACCTCGGGCACCCACCGTGTGACCGAGGCTGCCGACGCCGAGCAGGCCCTGAACGCTCTGCTCGGCTGCCAGATCGAGTTCGCGCTGAACCACCCGGCGCTGATCACCGTGCACGACAGGGAACTGGACAACGTGCCCGAGCCCGCCCGGCGGCGGATCCGCAGGTTGCAGAGGCTGTACGTCGAGGAGTGGGTCACCGTGCTGAGCGAGATCTACCCGGGCCGCCCCCAGACCGAACTGCGCGCCGCGACCCACGCCGTCTTCGGGCTGCTCAACTCCACACCGCACAGCGCGGGCGAACTGCCGCCCCCGGTGATGGCCGAACTGCTGCGTGGCATGGCCCGCGCGGCGCTGGCCGCACCCAAAAGTTAGCAACCACTAACTCGCGACGTGGGCACCCTTGCGCGGGGACACGAGCCAGGCCTGCGAGGGGTTCACCATGACCGTGCACGGCGCCTCGCGCAGCAGCATCTGGCAGGCCGGGCCGATGGCGAGGCCGGGCGGGTCGTCGCGCTCCCTGTCGGACACCACCAGCAGATCCGAGCGGTCGGCCGCGTGGCGGAGCACCTCGGCGTGGGATCCCGTCTCGATCAGGGTCTCCACCTCCAGCTGCGGATACCTCTCCTCCCACAGTGCGACGTTGGTGTTGAGGTGGACCGCCACCCGCCGGGTGTCGCCGGTGCCCTCAGGGCAGAGGCAGATCACCAGCAGCGTCGCCCTGCGCAGACTCGCCTCCTCGAAGGCCAGACCGAGCTCCGCCGAGTCCAGGTGCGCCTCCTCCACGGCGATCGCGACACGGCCGGTGCGCAGGTGGCCCGGCTGCCTGACGACGGCCACCGGGCAGCGGGCGTGCGAGGCGACCTGGACCGTTGTCGAGCCGATCTTCAGCTCGTCGAAGCCGCCGGAGCCGCGCGGACCGATCGCGATCAACTCGGCCGTACTCGACACGCCCACCAGGGCCGCCGCCGACGACCCCTCCACCAGCTGACCGCGCACCTGCACGCGGGGGGCCAGGTCGTGTGCCAGGGCCAGCCCCGTTTCCAGGACGTGCGAACCCATCCGCCGGAGGACCGCCGTGGTCTCGGAGGTGACGGAGAGCATCGGGTAGGGCCACTGCCAGGCGTGACACAGCAGCAGCGGGAGAAACCTGAGGCGGGCCTCCACAAGGGCCCACCGCAGTGCCCGCCTGCTCTCCGTGGAGTCGTCGTATCCGACGACCACCGGCCGCTCGTCGTCCCGTACCGGCATTGCGGCTCCCCTCCCGCGTCGCTCACCTTCCATACTTCACTGATCCTCACCCCCGGAAAGGCGGCCCTTCACAAGTCTTTCCTCGTTTTCCGGCTCGCACCGGCAAAGATTCCTCCTTGACCGCCGTTTCCGATGATCGGCGACAAACCCCGACAACCTGTCATGGACGACTGTCGAATGGGGCCGTTCCGCGCCCCGGCCGCACCAAAGATGTCAAGGTTGAGGACGGCGTCCGTCGATGGGGACATAATCGGGCTGTGGCGCGCGACACTGTTGAGACCCACTTCACCGAGGCCGTGGCCGCCCTCTCCCCCGGGGCGCCGCGCGATCCCGGCCTGCCCATACGGGAGGGCACGACCCTGACCGGGGCCCGCTGCCGCGAACTGTTCGAGTTCCAGCTCGGCAGCAGGCTGCTGGACGTCACCGCCCGCTGGCTCCGCGAGCAGGGGCTGGGCTTCTACACCATCGGCTCGGCCGGGCACGAGGGCAACGCCGCGATCGCCGCCGCGCTGCGCGTCACCGACCCCGTCCTCCCGCACTACCGGTCCGGCGCCTTCTACCTGACCCGGTCGGCGATGGCGGGACGGCTGCCCGAGGAGGGGATGCGCGACGTGCTGCTCGGCCTGACCGCCGCGGCCGAGGAACCGATGGCCGGTGGGCGGCACAAGGTCTTCGGCCATCCCGACCTGGCGGTGATCCCGCAAACCTCCACGATCGCCAGCCACCTGCCACGCGCGGTGGGTGTGGCCTTCGCCATCGAGCGCGCCCGCCAGCTCGGCCTGCCTGGACCATGGCCGGCCGACGCGATCGCGATGTGCAGCTTCGGCGACGCCTCGACGAACCACGCCAGCGCCCTGTCGGGGCTCAACACCGCCGCCTACGGCTCCTACCAGAAGCTGGCGCTGCCGATCCTGTTCGTCTGCGAGGACAACGGCCTGGGCATCAGCGTGCGCACCCCCGACGGCTGGGTCAAGGCCGCCCACCACCCGCTGTTGAGGTACTTCGAGGCCGACGGCTGCGACCTGGCCGACGTCCACGACGTGGCGTCGGCCGCCGCCGACCACGTCCGCGTGAACCGCGCCCCGGCCCTGCTGCGTGTCGGCACCGTCCGGCTGATGGGCCACGCGGGCTCGGACGTGGAGCTTTCCTACCGGACCAAACGGGAGATCGACGCCGACCTCGCGCGCGACCCGCTCGTGGCGACCGCCAGACTGCTCGTCGAAGCCGGTCTGATCACCCCCGACGAGCTGCTGCTCCGGTATGAGACGACGCGCGAGCACCTGTTCAAGATGGCGATGGAGAGTTCACGGCGGCCCCGGCTGGTCTCCGCCCTCGACATCGTCGAACCACTGGCCCCGCGCACCCCCGCGGCCGTCGCCGCGGCCGGCGCGAAGGCAGCCGCCCCCGAGACCAGGGCAAGGGCCTTCGGCGGCAGGCTCCCCGAGCAGGAGGGCCCGCTGACCCTCTCCCAGGCCATCAACCGCACTCTCACCGACTCCCTGGCCACCCACCCCGACGTGCTGGTCTTCGGCGAGGACGTGGCGCGCAAGGGCGGTGTCTACGGCGTCACGCGCGGCCTGCAGAAACGCTTCGGCCTCGGCCGGGTCTTCGACACCCACCTCGACGAGCAGGCGGTGCTCGGCCTGGCGCTCGGCTCAGGGGTCTCCGGCCTGCTGCCGGTGCCCGAGATCCAGTATCTGGCCTACCTGCACAACGCCCTGGACCAGATCCGCGGCGAGGCCGCGACGCTCCAGTTCTTCTCCCGGGGCGCCTTCCGCAACCCGATGGTGCTGCGCGTCGCCTCCTACGCCTACCAGAAGGGCTTCGGCGGCCACTTCCACAACGACAACTCCGTCGCCGCGCTGCGCGACATCCCCGGCCTGGTCGTGGCCTCCCCCGCACGCCCCGACGACGCCGCCTCGATGCTGCGTACCTGCCTGGCCGCCGCCCGCACCGACGGCAGCGTCTGCGTCTTCCTTGAGCCCATCGCGCTCTACAGCACCCGCGACATGTTCCAGGAGGGCGACAACGGCTGGCTCTCCCCGTACGCGCCCCCGGCCCGCTGGGCGGAGACGCACATCCCGATCGGGCGTGCCCGCAGCTACGGCGACGGCCGCGACCTGACGATCGTGACCTTCGGCAACGGCCTGCGGATGAGCCTGCGCGCCGCGGTCAGGCTCACCGCCGAGGGCCACGGCTGCCGGGTGCTCGACCTGCGCTGGCTCTCCCCCCTGCCGGTGGAGGATCTGATGCGGGCCGCCGAGCTGACCGGAAAGGTGCTGATCGCCGACGAGACCCGCCGTACCGGGGGGGTCTCGGAGGGCATCGTCACCGAACTGCTCGACGCGGGTTTCACCGGCAGGATCGCCCGGGTGACCTCCTTTGACAGCTTCATCCCGCTGGGCGAGGCGTCCAGGCACGTGCTGCTGTCGGAGGCCGAGATCGAGGCGGCCGCCCGCAAACTACTCGGCTGATTCCTCCGGATCCCGGCCAAGCTCGGCTGACACCCCTCCCCCCGCAGGCTCCGGAGCCCGTCGGGTTCGGGCCCGGCCGGCTCAGAGCCAGTCGCGGCGCTTGAACACCAGATACAGGGTGAGACAGACGCCCGCCATCAGAAGGACCGCGAAGGGGTAGCCCCAGGTCCAGTGGATCTCGGGCATCACGTCGAAGTTCATGCCGTAGATGGTGCCGACGAGGGTGGGGGCGAACAAGATGGCGGCCCAGGCGGAGATCTTCTTGACCTCCTCGTTCTGGGCGTTGCTCGCCTCGGTGAGCCTGGTCATGTGCTCGTTCTGGGCCTGGGCGACCATGGTCGAGTTGACCACGAGGATGTCGTGGAGCATCTGGCGGAAGCCGCCGACCCGCTCCGCGACGGTGATCGCGTGGTCGGCCACGTCCCGCAGGTATCTCTGCAGTTCCTCATCCACCCCGTACTTGGCGGCCCCCGCGATGAAACCCTCGATCATGCCAAGCAGCGGCTGGGTGGCCCGCTGGAACTCGATCACCTCTCGCGACAGCTCGTAGATGCGGCGGGAGACCCCGGGCTCGTTGCCGAAGACCTGCACCTCGATCTCGTCGATGTCGTTCTGCAGACCGGCGACCACGGGAGCGTAGCCGTCCACCACCGCGTCGAGGATGGCGTAGAGCACCGCCTGCGGGCCCTGGCCGAGCAGGTCGGGATCGTGCTGCATCCTGCGGCGGACCTGGGACAGGTCGGGGGCCTCGCTGTGCCGTACGGTGATCACGAAGTTCTGGCCGACGAAGACGTGCAGCTCGCCGAAGTCGACCTCCTCGGCCTCGTCGAGATACCTGGCGGGGCGGAGCACCACGAACAGGGTGTCGCCGTAGCGGTCGGCCTTGGGCCGCTGGTGGGCGACGATGGCGTCCTCGACCGCCAGCTCGTGCAGGTCGAACTTCTCGGCGACATCGAGGATGAAGCTGTCCTCCGGCCGGTAGAAGCCGATCCAGGCCATGCTGCCCGGGGTGTTCTTCAGGTACTCGAAGGCATCGGGAAGCGACTCGGGGGTGGCCGCGCGGTGCCCGTTGACGTAGATCGCGTTGTCGATGACGCGCGAGCGAGGTGGGACCGGCTGCACCTCGCCGACGGATCTGGGGTCCATCGAACGCTCGGGGGATTCCCGGCCGGCACCGGGACGCCCACGCATCAGGCTCCGCAGGCCCCGCACTCGCCGGTCGGTCACACGTGTCTCCTTATCGGGTGGTCATGAACTCTCGCAGCGACTGCCTCGCCGTGTTACGGATCTTGGCCCTGAGCATCGGGGTCCAGCCGAGGACGATCCCGGTCGGCAGGCCCATGGCCATCCTGGACCAGCGCCACAGGTCGAAGTCGTCGTGGTGGCGAACGATCAGTCCGTCCTCGAAACGGAAGAGAGCGTCGATTTCGTTGACGACCTTCCTGCCCGTCCTACCGAAGGTGTAACTCGCGGTCCAGTGCGCGGTGCCCTCGTGCGGGCGGGTGGCGATGTCGCGGACCTTCACCCCGAGGTCGGTACTGCGGCCGAGCAGCATCCGCCACATTCCCATGACCTTGTCGCGCCCTTCGAGGTCCTGGAAGACGGGGTCGCCGAACGTGACGTCGGGGTGGTAGCAGCGCTCCATCTCGTCGGCGTCACGGCGTGCGAAGGCGTCATAGAAAGCCTTGATGAGCTCGGCGTTCCGATCGTTCACGAGTTTCTCCCGATCACAGATGTCCTGCCGACCGAGTGTAGTGCGAGGAAAGGTCAAAAAGATTGTCCGCGTTGTCCCAGCAGACCGCGCGGAGCCAGTCGTCGCCCAGGTCGAGCCTGTCCAGCGCGTGAAGCTGGTGGGCGTAGGGGGGGGATGTTGGGGAAGTCACTGCCGAGCAGGACCTTGCCGGCCAGCCCGAGGTCGCGCAGGCGCGGCCGGAGGCGCGCGGGGAACGGCATGCCGCGCTCGGCGAAGTCGGTGAAGGTCATCGTGGTGTCGAGCCGCACGTTCGGAAAGGTCTCCGCCAGTTCGAAGAACTCGTCGTACTCCGGCATGCCGAGGTGCGCCACGACCAGCGGCAGGGTGGGATGGTACTCCAGTAACCCGCCGATCGGCGCCGGCCCCGTGCAACGGCCGGGCAGCGGGATCGAGCTGGCGTGGACGACGACGGGGACGCCCCGCTCGGCCAGCAGCCCCCACACCTCGTCGATCTCCTCACGCCTGGGCCGGAATCATGTTCTGCACGACTCCGACTTTATCGCCAACACACCGGTGGTCGTGGGACGCTTTGCTCTCATGCCGCGAAGGAGAAGTGAGCGTTGTCCGACCTCTGGGTGACCCTGACCACGGCCCGTTCCGGGCCGCCCCTGTGGGTCGTGCTGCTGTCCGCGCTGGCCGCACTGGGCGTGGTGTCGTGGTCCACCTCGTGGCAGCTGTCGCGGGGGCTGATCACCATCGCCCACGAGGGCGGGCACGCGCTGGTGGCGCTGCTCACCCGGCGCAAGCTGGAGGGCATCCGCCTGCACTCCGACACCTCTGGCGTGACCCTGACCAGGGGCAGGCCCCGCGGGCCCGGCATGATCCTGACCGCCGCCGCCGGATACATCGCCCCGTCCCTGCTGGGGCTGGGCGGGGCGTGGCTGACCGCCTCCGGCTACGTGGCGGTGCTGATCGCGATAGTGATCGGACTGCTGTTCTGCATGCTGCTGCTGATCCGCAACCTGTTCGGCGTGGTGAGCCTGCTGGCCACCGGGGGGGCCATCTTCGCGTTCACCTGGTATGCCGCGCCCGACATGGACGCGATCCTCGCCTACCTGGCCGTGTGGTTCCTGCTGCTGGGGGGCGTGCGGCCGATCGTGGAGCTGCAGCGCAAGCGGCGTTACGGCCGGGCGCCCGACTCCGACGCCGACCAGCTCGCCCGGCTGACCTTCCTGCCCGGCGGGTTCTGGGTGTTCCTCTTCCTGGCGGTGGCGGGAGCCTGCCTGGTGGCCGGGGCCTACCTGCTGCTGCCCACGGCGTTCAAGCTCACCTGGTGAACGCCGGCTGAGGCGGCGGGAAAGCCCGCGCCCGCCACCCCATTGACCGGCGCCCCCTGACCGGCGCCCCATTGACCGCCACCCCATTGACCGGCGCCCCATTGACCGGCGACGGCGCGACAAAGATCGCCAGGTACGACTGAATCATTATTCTGTCTATATCGACATATTTACACCTGATTTCACGACATTTCCTGCCTGCTCGCACCGCGCCGCGAGGCCCCTCCTTGATTGACAGCCAACATCTTTTTGAGTTTATTGACAGGAATATCGTTTCCTCTGCGAGAGGCGCTCCATGCCGCACCCCGCCTACCTCGTCGGAGCGGCCGGGGTGGGCATCCTGCTGATCTCTCTGGGCGTCACGCTCGCCCTCACCCTGCGGATCAGGCGCCTGCGCGCCGAGCGGGAGCGCGCCCTCTCCAGGGCCTACGAGGGGTTCGCCCGCGACATGCACGACATCGTGGGGCACTGGCTCTGGCTGGCCTCTGTCAGGGGAGAGCTGGCCCACCGGCGGGCGGCCGGCGACACGCGCCTGCGTGAGGATCTGGAAGAGGTGCTCCAGGCGGTACGGCAGGCCGCGCACGCGGTACGAAACGTGTCGGCGGCCCGCCACCGGCTGTCGTTCCCCGGCGAGGCGGCCCGGGCCAGGGCCCTGATGGAGGGGTTCGGAGCCTACTGCTCGGTCCGGATGGACGCCGACGAGCTGCCCGAGCCCGTGAGCACGGCGCTGGGTGCCGTGGTACGCGAGGGCGTGACGAACATGCTGCGGCACAGCCAGGTGAAGCGGTGCGCGATCGAGCTGGTCGAGCACGGCGGCCTGCTGCGCCTGACCGTCGTCAACGACGGGGCTCCCCGGCGGGAGGCGCCCTCCACCGGCGGCGACATCGGCGGCGACATCGGCGGCGGGGTGGGCAGCGGGGTGGGCAACCTGCGTCACCGCCTGGACGAGCTGGGCGGCACGGTACGGGTGGCCGGCGGCTCTGACGGGTGGTTCACCCTGATAGCCGAGGTTCCCGGTAATTATTCCGAATAGTCTTCACGTCCCCTACAAAAGCACAGGTAGCGCCCGCCTTCACGGTCGACACCGTGTGTTTCACATATACGAGTGGTTTAGTTTGTAACTAGTGGTTTCTCGGGTTATCCGTAATTCTCTCTTCTGGAAGACAGCAGGGGAGAATGCCGTGGATGACCAGTATGAGCTTTATTGCCTGGCGGACCCGCTTTTTTATGACACGCTTGACGGCCGGCGGGGCGACCACCCCGATTTCGCGCTCGCGGCCCGGGAGGTCCCGGACGGCTGGCAGCACCAGGCGACCGACACGTGGATGCACTACGCGCCGCTCGCGGGCCGTATCCCCGCCCAGGGCTGGAAGATCCACGTCTCGGCCCGTACCGAGGACGCCGAGCGCGCCATAGCGGCGGTCTGGGACTACTGCGTGCCCCGCGGCATCGCGTTCAAGTTCCTGCGCAGCCTGCCGGTCATGACCATGCTGAACTCCAAGGCCGCCCCCCGCGGCGCCAGCGGCAAGCTCGTGACGATCTACCCGGTGGACGAGGCACAGCTGGAGCTCACGCTGAAGGAGCTCGACGAGCTGCTCGCGGGCGTCGAGGGGCCGTACATCCTCAGTGACCTCCGCTACGGCGAGGGCCCGCTCTTCGTGCGGTACGGCGGGTTCGCCGGGCGGCGCTGCCTGGCCGGCAACGGTGAGCTGGTGCTGGCCGTGGAGGACGGCGAGGGGCGGCTCGTCCCCGACGTGCGCGAGCCCTCCTTCGGCGTGCCGCCCTGGGTGACGCTGCCCGCCTTCCTCGAACCCCACCTGGCCGCCCGCAACGCGGTCACCACCGAGAACCTGCCGTACCGGGTCGAGAGCGTCATGCAGTTCTCCAACGGCGGCGGCGTCTACCTCGGCGAGGACCTGCGCACCGGGGAGCGGGTCGTGCTGAAGGAGGCCCGTCCGCACGCCGGACTCGACGCCGCCGGCCGGGACGCCGTGGCGCGGCTGGCACACGAGCGCGACATGCTGGAGCGCCTGTCCGGGCTGGACGCGGTGCCCGCGCTGATCGACTACTTCACCCTGGGTGGCCACCACTTCCTGGTCGAGGAGTTCGTCGACGGCAACCCGCTCCAGCGGCAGCTCGTCCAGAGATACCCGCTGACCAGGGCGACCTGCGACGAGACGGCCCTCGCCGAGTACACCGCCTGGGTGCTCGGCACGCTTCCCAAGGTCCGGCGGGCGATCGAGTCCCTGCACGGGCGCGGGGTGGTCTTCGGCGACCTGCACCCGAACAACATCCTGGTGACCGCGGACGGCCGCCTGGCGCTGATCGACTACGAGGTGGCGACCCTCACCACCGATCGCGGCCGCGCGGCACTCGCCCACCCGGCGTTCGGCGCACCGGCCGACCGGCAGGGCACGGACGTCGACCACTACGCCCTCGCCTGCCTCTGCCTCGGCCTGTTCGCCCCCCAGCTCACGATCATGCTGCCACTCGACCGCGCCAAGGTGGCCGACCTGGCCAGGCTCATCACCGAGACCTTCCCCGTGCCGCCCGAGGTGATCGACGAGGCGGTCCTGACCATCGCGGGCCCCGCCCCGGCGACGGTCACCCCCCTGCCGAGACCCGGCCACGACGGCTGGCCCGAGCTCAGGGAGGCGATGACCCGGGCCATCCTGGCGAGCGCCACCCCCGACCGCGACGACCGGCTCTTCCCCGGTGACGTCGCCCAGTTCCAGCCCGGCGGAGGCGTCAACCTCGCGCACGGCGCGGCGGGCGTGCTCTACGCGCTGGCGATGGCCGGGGCCGAGCGCCTCCCCGCCCACGAGGACTGGCTGCGCCGCAGGGCGCTGGCCCCCGCCTCGGGGACCGGCATCGGTTTCTACGACGGGCTGCACGGCGTCGCCTACGTCCTCGACCTGCTCGGGCACCGCCAGGACGCGATCGACACCGTCGAGTTGTGCCTGCGCGAGAAGTGGGAGGCACTGGAGCCGGGACTGTTCGGCGGCCTGGCGGGTATGGGCCTGAACCTTCTCCATCTGGGCACCACCACCGGCGAGCGGACCTTCACCGACCTTGCCCTGCGGATCGTCGACATCTGCTCCGACAGGCTGGGCGGGCCCGACGACGTACCGGAGATCAGCGGCGGCAGCCATCCCCGCGCCGGGCTGATGTACGGCTCCTCCGGGCCTGCCCTTCTCTTCCTGCACGCCTACGAGCGCACCGGCGACACGGCGCTGCTCGACCGGGCGGCCACGGCGCTCCGGCAGGACCTGCGGCGCTGCGTCACCGGCGAGGACGGAACCCTTCAGGTCAACCAGGGCTGGCGCACGCTGCCCTACCTGGACGAGGGGTCCGTGGGCATCGGCATGGTGCTCGCCCGCCACCTGGCCCACCGCGACGACGCGGACCTCCGTACCGCGCTCGACGGCTGCCGGCTCGTCACCCGAGGACGGTACTTCGTGCAGTCCGGCCTGTTCACCGGCAGGAGCGGCATGCTCGCCGCCCTCGGGTGGGGCCTGGGACCCGAGACCTCCCGCACAGACCACACAGACCACACAGACCTGGCCGAGCAGCTGCGCGGGCTTGGCTGGCACGCGCTGCCCCACGGCGGCGGGCTGGCCTTCCCCGGCGACCAGCTGCTCAGGCTCTCCATGGACTTCGCGACCGGCACGGCCGGAGTCCTGTTCGCGATGAGCGCCGTGCTGCACGACCGGCCGGTGTTCCTCCCCTTCATCGAGCCGCCCGGCGGCACGAACGCCCCTGCCTGGGCGTCCGCGCACGGATCCGCCGGACGGTTTGGCTCCTGCGACTCACCGAAGGAGGTGTAACGACATGGTTCTTCTCGACCTGCAGTCCCTGGAAACCCCCGGTGGCGGCCACGGCGGCGGTGGCAGCACCCTCACCGTCCTCGGCTGCCAGTCCGGCCGGCCCAGCAACCTGAGCCTGCTGCTCTGCCACTAGTCCCCCTGTTCCACAAAGACCCAGAAAACCTGGAAACGGAGCGATTCCCATGGTCCTTCTCGACCTGCAGTCCCTGGAGACCCCCGGCGGCGGCCACGGCGGCGGCGGTGGCAGCACCCTCACCGTCCTCGGCTGCCAGTCCGGCCGACCCAGCAACCTGAGCCTGCTGCTCTGCCACTAGTGAGAACCCGTGCCCGGGACGGCCAGCGACGGCGGCCGCCCCGGGCACACCCGTTCCCGAAAGGAGGGACCGTGCGGGCAGCGGACCGGCTGGTGGCCGAGACCGTACGGCGTGGCGGACCCTGGCTGGCCGTCCTCGCGGTCACCTCCGTGCTGGGCGCGTTCGCGCAGCTCGCGCTCCCGCTGGTGCTGGGCAGGACCGTCGACGAGCTCGTGGCCGGTGGCACCGGCACGGCGACCTGGCTCGGCGCCTGCGCGTGCGTGGTGATCCTGACCGTGGCCTGCGACACCCTCGGCGTCTGGGCCTCGGGATCGAGCGGCGCGCGCTCCTCGGCCTGGCTCAGGGAACGGGTGGTGCGCAACGTTCTCGGCATCGGGCCGGCGGTCACCCGACGCTTCCCCGAGGGAGACCTGGTCACCCGGATGGGCCTGAACACCGAGGAGATCGGGCACGTCCCCGAGTCGCTCGTCACCGGGGCGGCGCTGGTCATCCCCACCGCGGGCGGCATCGTGGCCCTCACCCTCATCGACCCCCTGCTGACCGCGACGCTGGTCGTCGGGCTCGTTCTCATCGCGCTCGTCCTGCGGGCCTTCCTCACCGTGAGCACCGCGATCGCGGGCGACTACCAGGCGGCGCAGAGCGACATCGCCGCCCGCCTCGTCGACGCCCTCGCCGGGGCCCGTACGATCGCCGCGGCCGGTACCGCCGACCGGGAGCGGGCGCGGGTGCTGACCGCGCTGCCCCTGCTGCGCAGGCATGCCATGGCCATGTGGCGGGCCAACGCGCGGGCCGGCGTGCAGGCCGGCGCCGTGGTCCCGCTGCTGGAGGTCGCCGTACTCGGGGTGGGCGGGCTACGGCTGGCCGGCGGCGACCTCACGGCCGGCGAGCTGTACGCCGCCGCCCGTTACGTCGTGCTCGGCGCCGGCCTCGGCTCGGCGCTGGGCTACGTCGGCCGCCTGGCCAGGGCACGGGCCGCCGCCGCCAGGGTGGACGAGCTGGTCGCCGAGAGTCCCCGGTCCTACGGCACACGGCCGCTGCCGCCGGGTCCCGGCACGCTGGAGCTCCGCGATGTCGACGCGGGCGGCCTGCACGAGGTGGACCTCGTCATCCCCGGCGGGCAGGCGGTGGCCGTGGTCGGCCGCTCGGGCGCCGGCAAGTCACTGCTCGCCGCGGTCGCCGGACGGCTGGTGGATCCGCGCCACGGCACGGTCCACCTCGACGGCGTCCCGCTGCCCGACCTCTCCCGCGAGGCGCTCCGCCGGGCCGTCGGGTACGCCTTCGAGCGCCCGGTACTCCTCGGCGGCACCGTCGCCGCCGCCATCGCCCTGGGCGCCGACGCCCCCGCCCCCGCCCCCGCCCGCGTCCTCGGCGCCGACACCGGCCCCGGCCCCGGCCGCCACAGCCGTCGTCGTACCGGCACCGAGAAAGCCGCCCGTTCCGGCGACGGCCGGACCGGGCAGCCGGATGGGAACGGGGAGGTCGTGAGAGCCGCCGCGCGGGCGGCCCGCGCCGACACCTTCGTCCGGCGGCTCCCGCTCGGCTACGACACGCCACTGCAGGAGGCACCCATGTCCGGCGGTGAGCGGCAAAGGCTCGGTCTGGCCCGCGCCTTCGCGCAGGGACGGCGCCTGCTCATCCTGGACGACGCCACCTCGAGCCTGGACACCGTCACCGAGCGCCAGGTCGCCCGGGCGCTGTCCAGGGAGCTGCGCGACCGTACCCGTCTGATCGTGACCCATCGGGTGGCGACCGCCGCGGCCGCCGACCGGGTGATCTGGCTGGACGGCGGCCGGGTACGCGCCTGCGGCAGCCACCACACCCTCTGGGCCGACCCTGCCTACCGCGCCGTCTTCCAGGCAGGTGCCTCATGAAGCGGCCCATCGGGGGAAGGCTCCGGCCGAGCGAGGACAGGGTACGTACCGCCTTCCAGGCAGGTGCCTCATGAACCGGCCCATCAGGGGAAGGCTCCGACCGGGCGAGGACAGGGTACGTACCGCCTTCCAGGCAGGTGCCTCGTGAACCGGCCCATCGGGCGGGCGCTCAGGAGAGACCCGTACCAGCTGGTCAGGCTCGCGGGCTGGTCCGTCGCGGAGACCGCGCCCTCGCTGGTCATCGGCCTAGCCATCGCGCGCGCGATCGACGACGGCTTCGGCGCGGGGCACCCCGCGACCGGGTTCGCCTGGCTGGCCCTGCTCGGCGGCGCCTGGCTGCTGGCCGCCGTCGGCGCCCGTCAGGTGGTGCTGGCCGTCGCCGCGATCGTGGAGCCGTTCCGTGAGGAGCTGCTCGCACATGTCGTCGACGACGCGTTGCGCCACTCGGTCACCTCCGGGCGAGGGCCGGGGGCGGGGGCGGTGGCCCGCGCCAACCTCCAGGTCGAGCTGGCCCGCGACGCCTTCGCCTCGGTCATCACCGTGGTCAGGTCGTTCGCGTTCACCGTGGTGAGCGTCGTACTCGGGCTGGCGACCCTCGTCCCCGGGGTGCTCACGCTGGTACTGCCGCCGTTCCTCGCCGGCCTCGTCCTCTTCCTGCTGTCGCTGCGCGCTCTGGCCCGGCGGCAGCGGGACTTCATCCTGGCCGACGAACGCACCGCCGAGGCGCTGGCCGACATGGTGGGCGGGCTGCGCGACATCACCGCCTGCCGAGCCGAGGAGCGGGTCGCGGGCGACGTCGGCCTCCGGGTGACCGAGCAGGCCCGCGCGGCCAGGTCACTGGCGCGGGTGACCGCGCTGCGCACCGCGTCGCTGGCGGTGGGCGGCTGGCTGCCGGTACTGCTGGTGCTGGCCGGAACCCCCTGGCTGCTCCGCGAGGGCGCGGGCGCCGGGGTGATCCTGGGCGCGCTGGCCTATGTCACGCAGTCGCTGGCACCCGCGCTCGGCAACCTCGTGGAGGGACTGGGGATCAACGGCGTCCGGCTCCGGGTGGCACTCGACCGGCTGCTGCGCGACGGCGACCCGCCCGTACGGGCGCGCGGGCGGCTCGCGGCCGAGAGCGGAGGTGCCGAGCTGCACGGCGTGACGTTCGCCTACGGCCCGCACGCCGAACCAGTGATCGACCGCCTCGACCTGTCCATCCCCGAGGGGGACCACATCGCCGTGGTCGGGCCGAGCGGCATCGGCAAGTCCACCCTCGCCGCACTGCTGACCGGCTTGCTGCCGCCGGGCTCCGGCCAGGTCATGGTGGGCGGCGTGCCCGCCGACCGCCTCGACCCCGCCGACCGGGTGCTCATCCCCCAGCAGGCGTACGTCTTCCGCGGCTCGGTGCTGGAGAACCTGACCTACCTGGCCGACGCCCCGAAGGAGGCGGTGGACGCCGCCGTGGCCGAGGTCGGCCTGACGAACCTGGTGGCGCGGCTGGGCGGCTACTCCACCGAGATCGACTCCGGCCTGCTCTCACCCGCCGAGCAGCAGCTGATCGCCCTGGCCCGCGCCTACCTGGCCCCGGCCCGGCTGGTGATCCTCGACGAGGCGACCTGTCATCTGGATCCGGCGGCCGAGGCCCGCGCGGAGGAGGCGTTCGCCCGCCGGGGCGGCACACTCCTCGTCATCGCCCACCGGCTGACCTCCGCCCTGCGGGCCCGGCGGATCCTCGTCATGGACGGCACCGGCGTCCTGCTGGGCACGCACGAGGAGATGCTCGCCGCCTCCCCGCTCTACGCCGACCTGGCCGGACAGTGGAACCCGTCGAGCAGACAGGAGCTGGTGCCTTGACTCTCTTCCCGGAGCCCAGGAGCTGGTGCCTGGACTTTCTTCCCGGGGCCAAAGCCCGAGGTATCCACGCCGAAGGAGACTCGATGATCTACCCTCCCGCCGAACGGCAACCGGTCGTCGACCACCTGCACGGCCACCCGGTGCCCGACCCGTACCGCTGGCTGGAAGACGCCGGCAGCCCGGAGACGCAGAACTGGACGGCCGCCCAGGAGGAGCTGTGGTGCGGCCACGCCGCCGCGCTGCCGGGGCGCGACCGGTGGCACGCGCGGGTGGCCGCGCTGACCGGCGCCGGGATGGCCGGCGTGCCGATGTGGCGCGGCCGGAGCCGGTTCCAACTGCGCCGTACGGCCGACCAGGAGCACGCGGTCCTCTACCGCACCGGCCCCGACGGGGTCGAGGAGGCGCTGATCGACCCGGTGGAGCTGGACCCGAGCGGACTGACCACGCTCGACCACTGGCAGCCCGACTCGGACGGCCGGCTGGTGGCCTACCAGCTCTCCACGCACGGCGACGAGCGCTCGGAACTGCGGGTGATGGACGTCGCCACCCGGCGGGTGGTCGACGGCCCGATCGACCGCTGCCGGTACTCCCCGGTGGCATGGCTGCCCGACGGGAAGGCGTTCTTCTACGTCCGCGCCCGCCAGGTCCGCCTGCACCGGCTCGGCACCCCGGCCGAGGATGATGCCGTGATCATGGGCGAGGATCGCTCCTACGGGCTGGGGATCAGCTACAACGGGCGCTGGCTGACCGTCTCGGCGGCGGCGGACGACGGCAACGACCTCTGGCTGGCTGACCTGTCCGCCTCCTCCCCCGAGCGCCCTGACCTGCGGGTCGTCCAGCGGGCGGCGGGCACAGTGACGGCGGGCACGGTGACGGGCGCGGTGACGGCGGACACGGTGACGGGCGCGGTGACGGCGGACACGGTGACGGCGGGCGCGGTCGGCCGCGACGGGCGCCTGTACCTGCTCACCACCCTGGACGCGCCACGGGGACGGCTCTGCGTGGCCGACCCCGCGCGCCCTGGCGCCGAGCACTGGATCGAGCTGGTCGGCGAGGACCCGGAGGCGGTGATCGGCGAGTTCGCGATCGCCGGGCAGACGCTGCTCGTCGGCTGGACCCGGCACGCGGTCGGCGAGATCAGCGTCCACGACCTGGCGACCGGGGAGCGGCGCGGCCTGGTGCCGCTGCCCGGCCTCGGCTCGGCCGGCGCGATGACCACCCGTCCCGAGGGCGGCCACGAGGTCTGGTTCGGCTACACCGACAGCGTCACTCCACCGGGCGTGCACCGCTACGACACCCGTACCGGGCAGATCTCGCTGTACAGTGCCGCGCCCGGCGCGGTGCAGGTGCCGGAGCTGGAGGCCCGGCAGGTGGTCTTCGCCTCGGCGGACGGCACCCCGGTGCGGATGGTCGTGCTGGCGCGGCCGGGCGCGGGCCCCCGGCCCACGATCCTGTACGGCTACGGCGGCTTCGGGCTCTCGCTCACCCCGTCGTACTCCAGCTACATCCTGCCCTGGGTCGAGGCCGGCGGGGTGTTCGCCCTCGCCCAGCTACGCGGCGGCGGCGAGGAGGGCGCCGCCTGGCACCGCGACGGCATGCTGGAACGCAAGCAGAACGTCTTCGACGACTTCGCGGCGGCGGCCGAGGCGCTCGTCTCCGGCGGCTGGACCACTCCCGCGCAACTGGGCGCCTGCGGCGAGTCCAACGGCGGGCTACTGGTCGGCGCCGCGCTGACCCAGCGCCCCGACCTGTTCGCCGCCGCGGTCTGCTCGGCACCGCTGCTCGACATGGTCCGCTACGAACGCTCGGGGCTCGGCCCGGCCTGGCGTTCGGAGTACGGCTCGGCCGACGACCCCGAGCAGCTGGGCCGGCTACTGGGCTACTCCCCCTACCACCGCGTCACCGAGGGCGTCGACTACCCGGCGACGCTGCTGACCACCTTCGGCGGCGACTCCCGGGTCGATCCCCTGCACGCGCGCAAGATGTGCGCGGCCCTGCAGTGGGCGACCTCGGGCTCGCGGCCGATCCTGCTCCGCCACGAGGGGGGTGTCGGCCACGGTTCCCGCGCAACCGGCCGCGCGGTCGCCCTGGCCACCGACATGCTCACCTTCCTCGCCGCCCACACCGGCCTGGAGGCCGGCGCCTGAAACCTCCGCCCGGCTTTAGAATCTCCGGCGCCTGAAACCTCCGCCCGGCTTTAAGATCTCCGGCGCCCTCCGGTCCTGCTGCTCACTCTCCACCCTGGTGGAGGGAGCCGAGACGGGTCATTTCGTCCGGTGAGAGCCGCAGGGCGCCGGCGGCCACGTGGAACGTGTATTGGAGCAGGCTCAGTGGATCAGCTGGTTGTGGATGGTCTGCGGGTGAAGGTCACCTCGATCGTGACGCCGGGGGGCGTCTCCAGCAGGGTCCGTACCGGGTGGCCTTGGAGGTCGATCACGCTGACCCTTCTGCCGGTGCCCGCCGACTCCCAGCAGTACAGGTGGCTCTCGTCGTACCAACCGAGCACCTTGTCGCAGGCGGAAGTGATGGTGTCGGCCTGCTGACCGCTCTCCGTGTTCCAGATGCACTGCATGTTCGGCGTGTCGCCGGGGCAGTCGGTGACGAAGAACGCTCCGGAGGGTGAGAAGAAGTCCATCGTGTCCGGCACCTTCCCGACCCCGTCGATGCTGCGCACCTGCTTGCCGCTGGTGTCGTAGAAGCGCAGGGACCGCTGGTAGCCGTCGTCGGCGACGGCGACCGTGCCGCCCGTGTTGCCCGCCCAGCCATAGGGCGACTGGTCCACGGCGGAGTCGTCGTTGCCGACCACGTCGGCGGCCAGGTCCTTGGCCGTGAGGATGACGAAGCCCTCGGTCGTACGGCTCGCGCCGGCTCCTCGCTGGATGACGAGCAGGAGGCGGGCGCTGTCCTTGGACCATCGTCCGATGGCGGTGGTCCTCGGCTGCTGCACGGTCTTGACCGTGCTCTGCTTGCCGGCCTCCCTGTCGACGATCGTCACGGTGTCGTAGCCGTCTTCGGCGGCGGAGTTGCCGTGGACGGCAAGGTAGCGGCCGTTCGGCGACACCACTGTCTCCGATTGATCCAGATATTTCGTGAAATCTCCGGTGAGAGAGTCGCGGGCGTAGTCCACCTGCCCCTGCGTTCCCGCATCCTGGACCTCGTAGGAGGTGAGCGTGAGACGGTCAGCCGGGTCCTCGTAGAGCTTGGTCTCCCCGCCCCCGGGAAGCGGGATGGCGGTCAGGCCCTCCGTGGGCACCGGCGCCGACGAGGCGTCGGCCGTTCGCACGGCTACGGGGCTGTTCTGCTCGCCGTTCGCGTCCTGGCCGCGCAGCGCCACCACAGCGAGGACGCCCACCAGTACTACCGCCAGCACGCCGCCCAGGGCGAAGGCGAGCGTACGGCCACGTGGCCCCGATCCTCCTTCGCCAGGCGGCGGAGGAGAGGACGGTGGAGCGGGATGTGGGTGCCCAGGTCCAGGCGAGGGAAGTTGGGCGGCCTGGGAGAATCGGACCTGATGGGTGGGCTGGGTGGGCTGGATGTTGGGGTGCGGGTAGTGGAGGGGCGGTGGCGCGGCGTGCTGGTCGGGTGGCGCCGGAGCAGGAGGGGCGGACGCGGTGGGCGGGCCCGCGACACCGAAGGCGGTCGACCGCTCCGCTGACTGGGGAAGGGTCGACGGGTCCGCGATGGTCTCGAGGAAAGACGGCCGGTCCGCGATGGTCTCGCCAGAGGCCGGCGGATCCGCGATGGTCTCGAGGAAAGACGGCCGGTCCGCGATGGTCTCGCCAGAGGCCGGCGGATCCGCGATGGTCTCGAGGAAAGACGGCCGGTCCGCGATGGTCTCGCCAGAGGCCGGCGGATCCGCGATGGTCTCGAGGAAAGACGGCCGGTCCGCGATGGTCTCGCCAGAGGCCGGCGGGCCCGCGATGGTCTCGGCGGGCTTGGCGCCCGCGGGTGGCGGCGGCGACGAGGGTTGGCCGGGGGCCGCTACGGCGGCCGCCTCCCTGAGGAGGACGGGATCGCTGGCCGTGACCGGACTCTGGATCAGGCGTAGGATCACCTGCTCGGCCGACGGGCGTTGCTCCGGGTCCTTGTTCAGGCAGGCGACGACGAGGTCGCGCAGCGGTCCGTCCAAGGAGGAGAGGTCCGGCTCCTTGCTGAGCACCCGGTGGATCACCGCGGGCAGGGTGTCACTGCCGAACGGGGCCTGGCCGGTGGCGGCGAAGAGCGTCGTGGCGCCCCAGGAGAACATGTCGGCCGCCGAGCCCACCATCTGACCGAGAAGCTGCTCCGGCGCCATGTAGGCGGGCGTGCCGATGGGCGAGGAACTGAGCGTCGAGGTGGCGTCCAGGGCCCTGGAGATGCCGAAGTCGATGACGCGCGGGCCGTCGGGGGCGATGATCACGTTGGCGGGCTTGAAGTCCCGGTGCGCGATTCCGGCCTGGTGGATGGCCGCGAGCGCGGTCGCCATGCCGATGGCCAGGCGGTGCAGGCCGGCGCCCGTACGAGGTCCCGACTGGGCCACCACGCTCTGCAGCGACGCGCCCTCGATGAACTCGCTGACGATGTACGGCCGGTCGTCCTCTACCCCGCTACCGAGGACCTGCGCGGTGCAGAAGGGCGCGACCCGCTTGGCGACGGCGGCCTCGCGGACGAACCGCTCGACCATGACCGCGTCCTCGGCGTACTGCGGACGCAGCCATTTGAGCGCCACCTGTCGTCCCGACTCGTCGGTGGCGAGATAGACGACGCCCTGCCCGCCTTCGCCGAGCCGCCCGAGGAGATCGTAGTCTCCCAGCCGGGACGGGTCTCCGGTTCTCAAAGCCGTGAATGATGGCATCAGGGGAAAGCTCCACGTCTGGTTCGGAGAGACTCGCGAATATACGAGCCTGTGCTCGCCGATGTCATCCTGAGAGCATCGAGTTGTTCGATTTCCTGGGAATCATCCTGGTGCGGTCTCCGGCCCGAAGTTCTTCCGGCGCGGACGGGACCGGCGAATCCTGCTGGTAGAAGATGTCAATGTCCACCTCTTCGCCGCCGACGATCAACGTGTCCCATGCCCCGCTTCGCAGCAGGGTTCGCACCGTCTCGCCTTTCAGCTTTCGCAGATGATCCTTGAGGGTCGCGTCGTCGGGCATTCCGGGAATGCGTGGCGCCAGGCGGCTCCGCACCGATCGCAGTTGCTCCATGAGCGCGTCAATGGTCGCGTCCTTGTCCAGGTCTTCGCCCGACGCCTCCTCGATGCTCTGGGCGATCTTGTCTTTGATCGCATGGCTGACGCCGCGCTCGTCGGCGGCCACCATCGCGTTCCACGCACGGCTCTTGTGCCGGTACTGCAGCATCGACATCGCTGCTTCATGGCGGACGAAGTCGGCATCGCGCAAGGGCTTACCGCGCCAGGCGTTGCTGAGAGACCGCGCCAGCGAGATGGCCGATGCCAAACCGCTGTTGAGCCCGCGCCCCGGCCAGAAGTGGATCGCATTGGCGGCGTCGCCGAGGAGGAATCCGTACGTGCCCGGGGCGACCGACGTCGCGGGGAACAGTTGCGCGGTGAACCGCGGTCGCTGCACCATATCCAGCCGGAACGCGGTGACGGCGCTGAGGTTCCCCTCGGCGACGCCGAAGAACGTCAGCCCTTCCTGCACCCGCTTCCATAGTGCGGAGCCTCTGATCAGAGCGGGCAGGAACAGCGTGCTGTGGGTCGAGCAGTGGAAGTCGCCGTGCTCGTCCCGTCCCATCACGCATGGGCGCGAGGCGATGCACTCCTCGAACACCTGCCGGACGGGGTCGATCCCGACGACCTCTTTGGCCTCGGCATCGGTGAGGCGCATGTTCAGGAAGCCTTCGCCGCGCAGGGAGTTCAGGAGGAAGCGGTTCTGGGTGACAGTGAGCAGGACCGTCATGGGGTCCGACAGATCCGACTTCACCCGCAGGCCCAGCACGACGTCCTGGATATGCCGGCCGTCCAGCGAGTAGATGGACTTGTCGGCGTTGCCGAATTTGTCGGTGAAATGCTCCCGGGTGCGCGAGCGCCCTCCCTCGCAAACGGCGAGCACATGGTCCTTGGCCGCGGCATCGTGGTATTCGGCCGGGTCGAAGCGTGCAGGAACGAGCCGGATGCGGCCGGATTTCTCGTTCGCCAATTCCAGTAGTTTATCCTCGATATAGGCGATCCGAATGTTCCGCGGGCTGTAGCCGCGAATGGAATCGGGGCCCGAGGGCCACATCTCGGTATACGATCCGGCGCCGAACAACCGGTCCTGCACCTCTTCTGGGAGGTTCAGAAATTGGCGACTCTGGACCGTCACCACTTGCTGCCGCCGGATGTTTCCCTGCCCTTCGTCCTTCCAGACGACCTGCGTTCCATTCTGGGTCCAGCGACCGTCATATACGGTGATGGACACCCGCTCGCCCATGAGGTGTTCGAGCAACAAGGCGAAACCCAGGCCGACGGGACCGCCGCCGGAAACGGTGACGTTGAGCACCCTCGGATCAGCGGGAGCGGCGGATGCGATCAAGTCCTGGACCGCGGCCGGATCGAGGATCGTCTCCAGCGCGCCGGTCACCTCGAAGCAGAACGTCTCATCGCCGATTGTGATGAGATCGCCTGGCTGGAGCACGTGTGAAATCACGCGCTTCCCATTGACCAGCGTGCCGTTGCGGCTACCCCGGTCGTATAACACATAGCCGCCGGCCTCGGGAATCACCTCCGCATGAAAGCGCGAGGCCCTGCCACTGTCGATCACCACACTGTTACCGTCCATTCGACCGAATGTAACGGGTGTGTCACCCACCGGAAAACGTTCCCCGGCAAGCGGGCCCTCACGTCCGACAATCGAAGGTGGCATGGGTCACTCCCTTTCACAGGTAAAGCCTTGCCCGTGCCCTCCGTCGGGCCCATGACCGGCCAACAACGCTGATCCCGGACAGCTCAGACAACAGTATGTCAGCGTGATCGCGACGCTCATACCCGATTCCACAAAAACCCACGCATAGGCGTCGCCCCACCCGGATGGCCGCAGGTCCCCCGCAGGCGGTCAGGCGAATACTCCACCATTGGCGGGTAGGGCTCCAGGTAATAATCCACAATCCGTCCGAGGATTATTGCATGGACAGCTTTCGGGTGCGGGGCCGTGTACTCATGGAAAGCGGTTCAGGTGGGCTTCGGTACCGGAGGTGGAACGACCAAGGAGGAGGGGCCAAACCGTGCCGAGGCCAACGCCGGTCCGGCCAAGCCTCCGCATCAGCAGCCGCCAGGCCATCTCCGACAACTCCTGCGCCTCGTCAACGATCACGTGCCCGAATGTCCAGGTCCGGTCGGCCGCCGCGCGCTCGGCCGAGGTGCGGTGGTCCGCCTCCTGGTGCCGCTCGGCGAGCGTGTCCGCGTCGACCAGGTCGTTGACCGTGAGTATCTCGGCCTCCTGGTCGTCCTCCAGGTCGGTGGCCCGCGACCCCATCGCGACGTCCAGCACACCCTGGGCGTAGCAGACACGCCTACGCCGTTCGTACTCCTCCCGGATCCGCTCCGCCCGGGTGTCCTCGCCGAGCAGCTCGGCCGCCTCGTCCAGCAGCGGCACATCGGCGGGCGACCAGCCACCGCCGGACTCCCGCAGCAACAGCGCCCGATCCTCGGGGGTGAACCCCGGTGCCGCGGAGGCGAGCTGCGCGAACTCGGCAAGCTGGCGCTGTACGACTACACGCGCCTTTCCCGGGCGGAGAACGGCGAGATCCTCATCCCACTGGAGCAGGTCCGGCAGCTCGATCGCCTGCTCAATGCCGAGGGAATGCTCATCGCGTTACGCGAAGCGATCGGCTGTGACACCGCATCGAGATCACCCGCTCTACCCAATGGCGCCTCCGATGACGGACCGGTCATGCTGGAGTTGCGAACGCCTGACGGAGGGAGCGTCCACGTGACCATGTCGCGACGCGAGTTCGCCCGGTTGCTCACCACCGGTGCGCTCTCCTCGGTCCTTCCCGGGACCGTCGACATCGCCCAGACCGAACGGATCGCCCGCGCGATCGAGCAACCCACCCGGGTCGACGCCGACGTCATCGACTACTTCCGCCGCCTGCTGGCAGAGCACTACGCCGCCGACAAGATGCTCGGCCCCCGGCTGTTGCTCCGGCCTGTGATGGCACACATCGAGGTGCTGAACGAGCTTCGCCGCGGCGCCCGGTCAACGAGCGTGGAGCCGCTCTTCCAGGTCCTCGCCCAGTACGGGGAGATGGCCGGTTGGCTGCACCAGGACATCGGCAATCTTGACGCGGCGCGACACTGGTCGCGTCGCGCGGCCGAATGGGCACAGTGCGCCGGTGACCTCCAGATGGCCGCCTACCTGCTCGTTCGCGAATCCAACATCGCCTGCCTCACCGACGATCCGGCAGCCGTCGTCCAGCTGGCCACGGCCGCCCGCAACTCCCCCGGCCCGCTCGACCCGAAACTCCGCGCGCCGGCCGGCCAGCAGCAGGCTCGCGGACACGCCATGCTCGGCGAGTACGACCGCTGCTTCGCCCTCCTGGACGAGGCCACCGATCTCCTGAACGACCATCCATCCGTCAGCGATCCGAACGCGCCGGTCTACCTGCACCACTACGACCTGGACACGCTTCAGGAGCAGAGTGCGGTCTGCCACCGCGCCGCCGGACGCGCGGACACCGCCGTCACCATCCTGGAGAACAGGATCACCGCGACGGGCGAGAACCTCACCCGGGACCGCGGGCACCTCACCGCGAAACTCGCCCTCGCCGTCTCACAGGCCGGCCGGCCCGATCCGAGCCGGGCCACCCAGTTGGGACTCACCGCACTCACCATCGCCCGCCAGACCGACTCGGCACGGATCATGCGTGAGCTGCACACCCTGGACAACGAGCTTCGAAACCACTGGCCCGCCCGCGAGGAAACCCGCACCCTGCACGACGCACTGAAAACCGGCTGAGTCCTCGTCCGGTGAGCTCTGTGCGCGGCTCTCGAGCCGCTCCTCGCAGACCAGGGAAGACACGCACCGGAGCCGGTTCCGCGGATAGCCTCCAACCATACATACCGACAAATATTGGTTGTGAATCGCATAAACAACTGCTTTACTTGTGCCTAGCGCCTGTCGGATGGAAATCCGGGGTGACTTTCCAGCGCTGAGATTGAAGCTTCATCTATGTAACGCTCGATGTGATGCGGCGACCAACTCTTTAGCCTGTGCAGCACGGCGCCTTCCACGGCCCCCTGACGGACACGGTGTAACGACATGTCACAGATCGGTAGCCTCGGTTCATCCATCCGAACGCAGCCATCCGAGCTCCTCGACATTCTCGAAACCGAGTGGCGGCCCCGGCTTCGCGCTGTCTCGCTCGTCACCGAGGTCGAGGCGAGCGGCGAGACGCTCGCCATGGCCGCGGCGGCGCTGGGCGAGCTGTACCGCCTCAAGGTCTTCAAGGGAAAGTTCCAGACGCTGTTCGACCGCTGGCCCGGATGCGTGGCGGTCGCGCTCTCCGGGGTGGCCGCCACCGACTACCGCCAGGGCACCTTCTGGCCGTACTGGTGGAAGGCCACCGGCTACCAGCACGGCACCGCCCAGGACCAGACGGCATGGGGCCGCGGCTTCGCCCATGCCCTGGAGACCTTCGGATTGCCGACCTTCCCCGACATGTCGTTGACGTACGTCGGCCCGATCCTGATGCACGCGGGCATCCCGACCTACTGCCTGGAGGACGTCTTCCGGCTCCTCCTGCAGCGGCGCGCCCAGGACCCCGGGCTGGACGCCGAGGCGTTCCTCACCTGGGCGGTCGGCCGCGAGGGACGGCTCAACAGTCTTGACGAGCCCGCACGGCGATTCATCCGGCACGGCACCGACTACGCCATGGACGTCCTGGACCGCTGCTTCGACCTGACGGACCGGCTCCACTCCCCCGACCCCGACCTGGACGGGCTCGGCCTGCCCACCCGGTTCGTCGAGGAGGCGCAGAACCTCGCCACCCGGGGCAGGCTCGACCTCACCCGGTATGACGCGGCCGAGGCCAGGCGAGGCCGTACCGAGCGACCTCGATTGAGCCTCGACCCGTTCGGCCAGGGCGTCCAGGTCGTGCTTCCTCCCGTTGGAGACGCCCCGGACGGAACGGCGCGGTGGACCGTGACCGTCGATGGGCTGCAGAACATCGTCCGCAGCCGGTCTCTCTGGGTGGGGACGGCCGAGGCCGCGCCCAGCACGACGTTCGCGATCGCCCAACCCGCCCGACGGGCCCAGGTCTCGCTGTACGGCTCCGCCCACGAGGTGGAGCTGGAGATCGTGGATCCGGCCGATCCGCTGCTGGTCTTCACCGAGGACGGCAGACACCTGCCCGGCCATCTGGCCCTCCCGCCGGACACCGTCTGGCTGCTCCACCCTGCCGACCGCGAGCCGGCCTGTGACGTCGCACCGCGCGTGGTCACCGAGAGCCCGCTGCCCATCGGCTGGGACGGCTGGCGGCTGGTCCTGGTTTCGCTGGAGGGTGCGACCTGGATCGGCCTGGGCGGCGGCGCCGCTCGCCGCCCCGTTCGCGGGCACAGCAAGCCGCGCGTCCTCACCGGTGCCCCCGTCACCGGTGTGACCACGCCGTACGGCTCCGCCGTGTTCGCCGAGCTCCCGTCGATCTGGCTTCCCGCCGAGCGGGAGACCACCTGGCTGGTCGACATCCGCCCGTCCGCCGGTGGCCGTACCGTCTTCACCGGGTCCTTCACCGTCAGCGAACCCACCGAGATCTCGGAACGGCTCTGGGAGACGCTGCCCCGGCCGGTGCTCGGCGCCTTCGAGATCACGGTTCGAGGCCCCATCGGGCGTAACACCCGCCGCTCCATCGTCATCGCCGAGAGCCTCACCTCCCGGTGCACTCCCCAGATCCGCCTGTTCAACCATGAGGGACTGGTCGCCGGGCAGGCGTCGCTGGCCGCCGGTTCCGGCATGCGGGTGGAGCCGGCCGTGCTCACCTACACTCCTCGCGAGCGCGAACACGTCATCACCTGTAGCACCGACCAGCACGCGGAGCCGTTCATCGTCGCGCCCCCACACATGAGGGTGCTGGTCGAGGAGGCCGGGCAGAGCCCCCGCTGGCACGCGAGCCCCCTCCGCCTGGTGACCGAGGAGGTGGAGAGGCTCGAATCCCTCCGCGTGGAGGTCCCTGGGGTCGACGCGCTCCCTTCGGTCGAGATCCTGGCCGGCGGGAAGTCGGTGCAGGAGGTTCCCTCCTCCGGCCGGGGGCTCTACAACCTCAAGCGCGCCACCACCACGCTGAAGGCGCACCGCAGCGCCGATCTCATCCTGCCGTTCCTTGGCCGGGCGGTGCCCGTCGCCGGTGTCCGGCCGGCCAAGCTCGCCTCGGCAGTTACCTACCGCGAAAATCGCCTGGTGCTGGAGGACGGCATCTGGATCGAAGGGCTGTCAGCGGGGATCTACCTGACGACCGCTCCCTGGCGGGAACCGGAGATCATCCCGGTGGAGCAGGACTGCTCGATCCCCCTCCCCGCGCATCTGGTCGATGCCGGGCAGTTGCACGTACGGCTCGCCATTCAGGATCCGTGGCTCTGGGAGGAGTGGCCACGCTGGCCGCATCCCCGCGAGATCTTCGTCTGCGACGCCCCCGGCCGGTTCGGCGGGGCCGACGAGGAGGAGGCCGCCATCTCCGGCTATCTCGCCGGGATGAACGAGCTTCCCACTGAGGTCTCCCGGCTGGAGCGGCTCTGGGCGATCGTCGACCTGGCCAATCGCATCGACCACCGGTCCGCGAACCGGCGCATCGACGAGATCGCGACCGTCCTGCGACATCATTCGGATGCGGTCCAGGTGCTTCCCGAGGCGGCGTTGCCGCCCGATCGGACCATCGTCGCCCTGATCACCACGGGTCTCGCCGCCGCGCCCGCCCCCGAATACCGGGAGTCCCACGGCCGCCTGTGGCGAAAGTATCCGGCGGTCGCGGCGCTGCTCACCGGCTCGGCCCTGCCCGGCCAGGCAACCGAGGAGTCCGATCTGCTCGCGAACATCGAGGCCCAGTGCGGCGAGACGGCCGGGCGGCTGCTTCTCGGAGAGGCGGATCCCGACGCCGAGGTCGGCAGGTTCGGCCCCGATGCCGAATGGATGGCCCAGCAGACTCCCGAGCAGCTGGAGAACCTGTGGAGGGCGGTCAATGTCGTGCCCTCCGCCCTGCTCGACAAGGACACCCGCGTCGCCGCCGCCCGGCAACTGTTCGACAAGCGCACCAGCTACGACGCCCGTGACGTGGCCAACCAGGCGGCCCGGGTGCTCCGGGAGGCGATGAGTATCAAGCTCACCGACTACCGGGGGGTGGAGCGATCCATCGAGGCCCGCTGCCATCCCCTGCGTCGCGACGGGTGGCTGGCCCTACCGGCCGCGTCCATCGCGTTCGCCCTGGTCGCCAGGATCGCCGCCCGAGGCCACAGCGGCTGCCGCCACCTGGAAAGGGAATTCCGCCCCATGTGGCGGGCCCTGTCGAAGATCGCCCCAGACCTGACCACGATCGACCTCATCCGCGCCGAACTTCTCCTCGCGGGCCGAGCCGACCAAGCAGGCAGGTAATCGACGCATGGCCCCCAGGACCGGTGCGCTCGTACTCGCCGAGCGAGCCGGCCTGCCCCGACAACCGACCAAGCCTCCCCCCGGAGTTGACGCGTGGACCCGCTCAAGACCAGTGCGCTCATTACCGATACCTACCGGCGTTATCTGCGGTCGATCCTGCCGGTACGGGATCCGAGGATCGCCGAGGCGTTGGCAGCGGAGATCACGGACAGTCCGATGCTCACCAAGGGGCCGTTGCTCGAAGCGACGCCGCCATATCGGACCGGGGCCACGCTCCGTGAGCTGATCGCCGCCGGGGTGCTGGGCGAGGAGTTCGCCAAGCTCGGCGGGCCCGCCCTGCCGCTGGATCGCCCCCTCTACCTGCACCAGGAGCGGGCGCTGCGCAAGGCGGTGGCCGGACGGAACCTGGTCGTGGCGACCGGCACCGGCTCGGGTAAGACCGAGAGCTTCCTGCTGCCGATCCTCAACACCCTGGCGAAGGAGCACGCCGACGGCGAGCTCGGCCCGGGGGTGCGGGCGCTGCTGCTCTACCCGATGAACGCCCTGGCGAACGACCAGCTCAAGCGGCTACGCCAGCTGCTGGAGGCCGTGCCGCACATCACCTTCGGCCGCTACACCGGCGACACCCCCGAGCAGACTCTCAAGGGGATCGCCCAGTTCGAGGAGCTCAACCCCGGACAGCGGAGGCTGCCGAACGAGCTGCTCAGCCGTGAGGAGATGCGCGCCAACCCGCCGCACATCCTGCTCACCAACTACGCGATGCTGGAGTACCTGCTGCTCCGCCCGGCCGACATGGACCTCTTCGAGGGCGAGCACGGCGGGCACTGGCGGTTCATCGCGCTTGACGAGGCTCATGTCTACGACGGCGCGAAGGCCGAGGAACTCGGCATGCTGTTGCGGCGCCTGCACGACCGGGTGGCTCCCCGGCAGCGGCTCCAGTGCATCGCCACCAGTGCCACGGTGGGAGACCAGCCGCCCCCGGTCATGGACTTCGCCCAGAAGCTGTTCAACGTCGACTTCGAATGGGTGGACGGCGACGAGAGCCGCAAGGACCTCGTTGGCGCGACCAGGGTGGACATGCCCGAGGGCCCGTTCTGGGGACCGCTGTCGGCTCAGGACTACCGGGAACTTGCCCAGAGCGAGGACCTCGGCGAGGAGCTGTGCTGGCGCGCGGCCTCGGCGGGCGCGGATTTCACCGACGCCGGTACGGCTCTCGCCCGTGAGCACGCGATGGCCGCCCTCCGCAACGCCCTCCTGGCAGGACCGCGGTCGTTCGACAAGCTCGCCCAGCTGATCTTCGGCGGTCAGGACGACCCGGCGGGCGGCCTCTCCGCGCTGGTGCAGGTCGGCAGCCAGGTGCAGGACCGGTCGGGCTCTTCGGTGCTCTCGGCCCGCTACCACCTGTTCGCCCGCGCGACCGAGGGCGCCTTCACCTGCCTAACGAGCGCCGGTCCGCACGTCTCGCTGGGCAGGCACGAGGTCTGTACCTCCTGCGGCGGCGCCATGTTCGAGCTGGCCGGCTGCAAGCGCTGCGGCGCGGTCCATCTCATCGGCTCGGTGGAGATGTCCGCGGGCGGCACGGTCTTCACGCCCCGGATCAAGCACAAGGACTCCCGTACCTGGCTGCTGGTCGGTGACGCTCCCGAGGTCGTCGACGAGGACGAGGTGACGCTGGAGGCCGGCCCGGAGATCGACGCCCAGGACGGGCACCTGTGTCCCCGGTGCGGCGCGCTGCACGCGGCGGCGCCGCTGGTCTGCGGGTACGGCGGCTGCCAGGAGACCCGGCTCCGGCCGGTCAGGAAGCTGAACACGAAGGCCAGTTCGCCCACCGGCTGCCATGCCTGCGGCGCCCGGGGAGCCGGTCAGATCAGGCAGTTCGAGAGCGGTAACGACGCCGCGGCGGCCGTACTGGCCACTGCGCTCTACCAGGATCTGCCTCCCGCACCGGACGAGGAGGCGGCCGACCAGCCGGGTGGCGGTCGCAAGCTGCTGACGTTCAGCGACAGCCGCCAGCAGGCGGCCTTCTTCGCGCCCTATCTGGAGAACAGCTACACGAACCTGCAGCGGCGGCGTCTGGTGCTGGACGGCCTGCGCCGGGCGACCAGGGACGACGACCGGGTACCCGTCGAGGACCTGGTGCATCATGTGACCGTGGCCGCCACGAAGGCGGGCGTCTTCCAGCGCAAGGACAGCAAGCAGACGAAGCTGCGCGCCGTCTCCCTCTGGGTGATGCACGAGCTGGTCGCCCTCGACGACCGCCAGTCCCTGGAGGGCCGGGGCCTGATCCGCGTCGACCTGGACCGGGATCCGCGCTGGCGGCTCCCTCCGGCGTTCCTCTCCCTGGGGCTCTCGGAAGAGGAGGTCTGGACGCTGCTGGGCGAGCTCACCCGCTCGCTCCGCACCCAGGGGGCGATCACCATGCCCGAGGAGGTCGACCCCGGCGACGAGGCCTTCGACCCACGCCGGGGCCCCATCTACGTACGCGGCGACGGTTCGGAGCCCAAGCTGAAGGTGCTGAGCTGGGTGCCGACCCGAGGGGGCAATCGGCGGCTCGACTATCTCCAGCGGGTGCTCGCCACGGCCGGCTCCGCCGAGGATCCGCGACGGGTGCTCATGAAGTGCTGGGAGTTCCTGACCGCGCTCAGGGAGGGGTGGCTGCCCAGGGACCAGGTTCCCCGGATCGGGGTGGTCCACCAGGTGGATCACCGCAGCCTGAGGCTCGTCCCGGCCACCGAGATGTATAGGTGCGACCTCTGCCGGCGGATCACCACGGTGGCGGTACGCGGCATCTGCCCCACACTGAAGTGCGAGGGCACCCTTCAGGAGTGGGCGGCCGACGACTCCGACCACTACCGGGCGCTCTACCAGGGCATGACGCCCATCCCGCTGGTCGCCCAGGAGCACACCGCCCAGTGGACCGGCAACGAGGCCGCCGACATCCAGCAGCGGTTCCTGCGCGGCGAGGTGAACGTGCTGTCCTGCTCGACGACGTTCGAACTCGGCGTCGACGTGGGCGAGCTGCAGACGGTCATGCTGCGCAACATGCCGCCGACCACGGCCAACTACATCCAGCGGGCCGGCCGGGCCGGTCGGCGCGCCGACTCCGCCGCGCTGGTGGTGACCTACGCCCAGCGCCGCTCGCACGACCTGTCCCGCTACCAGGAACCCGAGACCATGATCGCGGGTAAGGTACGCGCACCGTACGTGCCGCTGGGCAACGAGCGGATCGACCGCAGGCACGCGCACTCGGTGGCGATCGCCGCGTTCTTCCGGCACGCCAAGGCGACCAGCGGGGAGGTCTGGCGCACGGCCGGTGAGTTCTTCCGGGCCATCGACGGTGGGGACGCGCCCTGCACCAGGGTCGCGAACTTCCTCACCCCCGTACCGGAGGAGATCACCGCGTCCCTCCGCCGGATCCTGCCGACCTCGGTGCAGGCGGAGATCGGCGTGGAGTCGGAGGCCTGGGTGACCAAGCTGTGTGTCCACCTGGAGAAGGTCCGGCAGGAGATGGCCCAGGACATCGAGATCTTCGAGCAGCGCATCAGGGAGTACGCGGAGAGCAGGAAGTTCGCTCAGGCCGACCGTTACCAGCGGACCATCAACACCATCACCCGGCGCAACCTGATCGGTTTCCTGGCCAACCGGAACGTGCTGCCCAAGTACGGCTTCCCGGTGGATGTCGTCGAGTTGCGTACCGCGCACTGTGACAGCTCCGTCGGAGCGAGGCTGGAGCTGGACCGCGACCTGTCCAGCGCGATCTACGAGTACGCGCCCGGCTCCGAGGTGGTCGCCGGAGGCGTGCTGTGGCGGTCGGCCGGCCTCTACCGGCTGCCCGGCCGGGAGCTGATCAGCAATTACTACTACGTGTGCAGGCAGTGCCAGCACTTCCGGCAGGGCGGCGAGAAACTCGATCCGGTCTGCCCGGCCTGCGGCACCGTCGCCGACTTCCAGGCGCGCAAGTACTACAAGCCGGAGTTCGGCTTCGTCGCCGACTACAAGACGGCCAAGCCCGGTACGGCCCCGCCGAAGACCTCCTGGAACGGGGCAGCCCATGTGGTGTCGCTCGCGGACGACCCCGTCAAGCGGCTCTGGCGCTCGGCGAGCGGGTTGTCGGTACTGTGCCGGTCCGGCTCGCGCGGCGAGATGATCGCGCTCGCCGAGGGGCCGACCGGCAGTGGTTATCTGATCTGCGACTGGTGCGGCTGGGCCACGCCCAACTTCGGCAAGGGCAGGCAGAGCGCCACGCACACCCACCCGATGCGGCAGTCGGAATGCAAGGGCAAGCTGAGTTGGCGCTCTCTCGCGCACACCTACGAGACCGACATCATGGAGCTGCGGCTGGAGTCCCTGTCGCTGTCCTGGTCGCAGTGGATCTCCACCCTGTACGCCCTGCTCGAAGGGGCCGCCGACGGGCTGGAGATCAGCAGGGGTGACATCGACGGCGCCGTTCACCCCGGGCACGACGGCCAGACCAGCCTGGTGGTCTACGACGCGGTGCCGGGCGGGGCGGGTTCGGTGACGCGGATCGCCGACTCGCTGGACCTGGTCGTGGAGACCGCGCTGAAACGGATGTCCAACTGCGACTGCGGCGAGGAGACCTCCTGCTACGGGTGCCTGCGCAACCGGCGCAACGAGCGCAGCCACGACATGCTCCGCCGCGGTGAGGCGGTCAAGGTCCTCGAACTTCTGACCGGGGACGGTCCCCTCAGGGCCGAGGAGTAGTCCATCTACAGCTTCGGACAGGACATGTCTAAACTTGGCAGCCATTGAGGATCAAGAGGGACTGGGTGGAGCCCGGAAGTAAGCGCTGGGTCGAGGTCACGCCTTCCGAGTACGCGCACGAGCGGAGCGGTCTGGCCGCGATCCGTGAGCTGCTCAGCGAGAGCGACCCCTACCGGGCGTGGAGCAACTTCACCTTCACCACCAAGACCAACCGCCAGTACGAGGTGGACCTCCTGGTCATCGGCCGGGGCGGCATCTACCTGCTGGAGCTCAAGCAGCGGGATCCTGCGGGCCGCCAAGCGGGAGTACTCCGTCCTGGAGAACGCCGCCTATCCCGGCATCGCACGGGCCATCGAGCTGTACGAGCACGAACGCGGCCCGGCGGTCGTCTTCACGCACGACCCGACCGAGGTCCGCCTCGACCACTTCCTGCGGCAGAAAGGCGGCTCCCTCAGCGTCGACCAGCGGGTGGAGCTGATCCGCACCCTGACCGGGACGCTCCGGTACGCGCACGCGCGCCGCCTGATCCACCGCAGGCTCAGCCCGCTCTCGGTCTACGTCCGCACCCTCGGTGACGGCCGGTACGGTGCCCGCGTCCGGGACTGGCACACCGCCGGTCGGATGTTGCCCGGGCAGACCGGACAGGTGGCCGGGACCCGCACCCTGGAGATACTGACCGACCGGGGCGCGCACGGTTATCTCGCCCGGGAGACGCTGCACAACACGGACGCCGACGCGGTCCTGGCCGACGTGTTCGGCCTGGGCGCGCTGACCTTCCTCATCCTGACCGGCAAGGCCCCCGCCGAGTCCAACGAGGAGCTGCTGCTGCGGATCGTCCGGGAGAACGGCCTCGATCTCACCCTGGAACTGCCCGGCGCCTCGCAGACGATGGCCGACCTGGTCCGCGAGGCGACCACCGGTGACGTGGACCTCCGCACCGAGTCGGTGGACCGGTTCGCGCAGGCCCTGGAAGAGCTGATCGCCGAGCTCGGCGGTCAGCCGCGCGTCGACCCGCTCACCGCCGGACAGGGCGCCGTCCTCGGCACCAAGGAGGAGCCCGGAAGGTTCGAGGTCATCCAGCGGCTCGGGCAGGGGTCCACCGCCGTCGCCCTGCTCGTCAAGGATTCCCGGCACGGCGAGGCGGTCCTGAAGGTCGCACTGGACGAGGAGGGCGCCAGGCGGCGGCTGCTCGACGAGGCCACGGTGCTCCCCTCCAACCAGAGCGGCCGGCCACACCTGGACGGGCACCCGGCTCCGGGCGCCATCGGCGCGGTCCAGCTCTCCACCACCTGGATCAAGGCACATCAGCACGCCGCGGTCTCCTGAGCCCTACCTCCTGACCTCTGATCCCTGACCGCCTCAACCTCCGACTTCTGATCCCTGACCACCTCAATCCCTGACCGCCCCATCCCCTGGTCCTCCCGACTCTGACCATCCTGACCTCCGGCTGCTCTGGCCTGTGGCTTCTCCGACTTCCGGCTGCTCTGACTTTCGGCCTTCCCTCGCTCGGCTTTTGGTGTCCTTCGAGGGGGGCTGCGTACGGGGCACCGGGGGTTGGACCGGGTCCGATGGGCACCCGCATGTCCTCTCGTAGCTCGTTATGGAGCTGACATCGCGCCACCTGCGGGGAGTCTTTACCTGCTCTTAAAATGATCTCCCATCGCACGGCCAACTGACACCGACTTCGTCTGGTGGTGGGACATCTCGGCTGACCGGGCCGAGGCGCTGATCGAGGCTTTCCAGCGCCGGGACAGCGACGGCATCCGGCTCGCGCACGACTTCCACAGCGAGAGCCTGGACACCCGCTTCCTCGGCGACTTCTACCAGGATCTCTCCGAGCACGTCCAGAAGAAGTACGCGCTGCTGCAGACGCCGGTCTTCGTGGAGGAGTTCATCCTCGACCAGACCCTCACCCCGGCCCTGGAACGTTTCGATCTGACGGAACTGAAGCTGATCGACCCCACCTGCGGGTCGGGGCACTTCCTGCTCGGTGCGTTCGACCGGCTGCTGGAGGAGTGGGGGCGGCTCGAACCGGGCACCGACCTGCGGGTCCGGGTGCAGCGTGCGCTGGACAGCGTGCACGGCGTGGACATCAACCCGACCGCGACCGCGATCACCAAGTTCCGTCTGATGGTCGCCGCGCTCCGCGCCTGCCGGGTGACCCGCCTGGACGGCCCCAACACTCCCGGTCTGCAGTTGAACATCGGCACCGGCGACTCCCTCATCTACGGCGGTGGCATGTCCGGCGGCCGTCAGACCGAACTCAATGTCGAGGTCACTGGAGAAGACTTCGGAAAGAAAGACGAGAACGCCGATCCGGGCACAGATGATCTCAATACAGGAAGAGCTGGACTGGGAGGTCTACAAGCTCTACGGGATCCTGGAGGAGGATCTCACCTACGGCGGAAAAGACCTGCCGGGGCTGGCGCTCGGGGAGCGGGCGTTCGAGATCGTGCTCGGCAGGCAGGTCGAGGCCGGGGGGACGGAGACCGCCTGGTTCGAGCGGCACCGTTCGACCATGCGTACCGACCTCCCGGAACACTGGCCGGAGGCGTACAAAGAGCTGGTCCGCCGGCGGATCGACTTCATCGCGAACAAGCCGCTGCTCGGTCTGGTGGAGCGTCCGGAGTGCAAGCGGCGCTGGGCGGCGGAGCCGTACGAGACGACGCGGGCGAACGCGCTGCGCGACTGGCTGCTGGACCGGCTTGAGAAGCCAAGCCTCTGGTCCGACCGGAACGGGGACCCCCGAGCGCTGAGCGTGGCGCAGCTCGCCGACCTGGCCCGGCTGGACACGGACTTCCGGCAGGTGCTCGACCTCTACGTCGGAACCCCCGACCACGACCTGACCGCGAGCCTGGCCGCGCTGCTGAAGGACGAGCAGGTGCCGTTCCTGGCCGCGTACCGCTACAAGGAGAGCGGGCTGCGCAAGCGAGCGGAGTGGGAGGAGGTCTGGGAGCTCCAGCGCCGGGAGGACGCCTGGACCGCCGCCCGAGCCGAGCACTTCTCCGGCTGGTTGCGGGACCGGCTCACCGAACACGAGCTGACCCGGCCGGATCTGGCCAGTTGGCGGCCGAAGGCGCCCGCCCGCGGCACCAAGGGTAAAAAGAAGGTCAAGAACACCCAACCGACGGCTGAGAAGGGGAACTGACGAATGGCGGCCTCTCCCGACGGTGCGGTGCTGCTCAGGGACGTCATCGAGATCCCCGAGTCGCTGAGCGCGAACGACTTCGTGCTCAAGCTCAGCGACGGCGTCTCGCGTATCGACGCGACCCTGGCCAGCTACGTGGTCACCCCGCAGCTCGCGCAGAGCTTCGACGCGGCCCTCGGCTACGTCCAGGGCACCCTGGAGAAGGGGGCCAGCGACGCGGTCTTCCTGCACGGCTCGTTCGGCTCGGGCAAGAGCCATTTCATGGCGGTGCTCAACGCCATCCTCCAGCACAACCCGGACGCCCGGGGGCTCCGTGACCTGGAGGGGGTGCTCGACAGGCATGACCGTTGGCTGGCCGGGAAAAAGCTGCTCTGCCTCAACTACCACCTGATGGGCGCCTCGACGGTCGAGGAGGCTCTGCTCGGCGGCTCGGTTACCAGGGCATCGCCCTCTTCATCGACGAGCTGGTGCTCTGGCTCGCCTCCCGCAGCAACGACACGACGTTCGTCAACCGCGAGGGCCCCAAGCTCTCCAAGCTGGTGGAGTCGGCGTCCAGCAGGCGCCCGATCCCGCTGATGTCGTTCGTCGCCAGGCAGCGGGACATCAAGGACTTCCTCGGCGCGAACTTCACCGGCGCGGAGAAGTACGCCACCGGCCAGACGTTCCGCTGGTGGGAGGACCGCTTCAACAAGATCGTCCTTGCCGACGGCAACCTCCCGTTGATCGTGGAACGGCGGCTGCTCTCCCTCAAGCCCGGCGGCCGGGAGAAGCCGGAGGCGGCGTTCGCGCATGTGACCCGGGAGCCGAAGGTCTGGAACGTGCTGCTGGACGGGCTGGACGACTCCTCCGACCAGCTCTCCTTCCGCCGGACCTATCCGTTCTCACCGGCGCTGGTCTCCACCATGGTCGCCCTCGCCGGCCTGCTGCAGCGGGAGCGGACCGGCTTGCGGACCATGGCCGAGCTGCTCCGCCGGGGCCGGGACGAGCTGAGGGTGGACGATCTGATCCCGGTCGGCGACGTCTACGACGTATTGATGAGCGCGGGCATGGTGCCGCTCACCGACGACATAGCGCAGCACTTCGCCAACGCGCGGACCCTGTTCGAGGAGAAGCTGCTGCCCCGGCTGCTGGACCGGCACCGGCTCACCACCGACCGGGCCGAGGGCCTGCCGCGGACCCACGCCTTCGTCAGCGACGCCCGGCTGGTTAAGACGGCGCTGCTCACCGCGATTGCGCCGAACGTCCCCGCGCTGCGCAACCTCACCGCGCTGAAGCTGGCCGCGCTGAAGCTGGCCGCGCTGAAGCTGGCCGCGCTGAACCACGGCACGATCAAGGTCCGGCTGGTGGGCGACGAGACCGGCAAGGTGCTGGCCCTCTTCAAGGAGCTCGGGCAGTCGGGGGTGAGCGAGATCCACCTCTCCGACGACCAGAGAAACCCGCTGATCACGATTCAGCTCGCGGGCGTCGACTACGAGAGCGTGCTGGACCGGGTCCGCAACCAGGACACCAACGGAGAGCGCCGGCAGCTGCTGCGCAAGCTGGTCTTCACCTCGCTCGGCGCGTCGGCTCCCGCCGACACCATCGGCGGCGGGTACACGCACTCGTTCGTCTGGCGCGGCAGCCGCCGCACGGTGGACCTGGTCTACGGCAACGTCCGCAACGCCGAGGAGCTGCCGGACTCCGCGCTGCTCGCCGAAGGCGACCGGTGGAAGCTCGTCATCGACTTCCCGTTCGACGAGCAGAACTTCGGCCCCAACGACGACCTGGCCAGGATCGAGTCCGAGGTGCGGCGCAGCGACCTCACCACCGTGCTGGAGTATCTGGAGGCGGCGGCGGCCGACGAGCACGGCCGAGTCCCGATCGCGGCCAAGGACCGCGAGGTGCTCAAGAAGGTGGCCAACCCGCTGAAGCTCGGTGAGGCGCTGGAGAACGCGTTCCTGCTGACCGCCGACACCTTCCCGCTGCGCCGGCACCTCACCCAGCTCGCCGCCCAGGACGGCCTGGAGCAGTCCATCGGGGTCGGCAAGCTGATCGGCTGGCTGGACCAGCCGCAGGCGCGCGGCCTGGACCCGGCCGTTCGCGGGCTGGTCGTCGCGGCGTTCGCGCTGGCACAGGACCGCGAATGGTTCCGCGGCGAGGAGGGACCGGTCCCCCGGCCACCGGTGGACCGGATCGACGCCGCCTACGAGCTGCGACTGCCCCGGCTGCCCGACGAGTCCATCTGGCGCGGCGCCGTCGACCGGGCCGCCCGGATCTTCGGGGTGCCGTCCGGGGAGCGCCGGTCGGCCGCCACGGTCAACCGGCTCGCGGGAGCCGTGCGCACCCAGGCCAGGGCGTTGCAGGAGCCGGCCCGGAAGCTGGTCGCGCTGCTGGAGACCCACCGCGACGCGCTCGGCCTCACCGGGAGCCGGGCCGCCGACGGGACCTCGGACCGGCTGGGCCTCGTCAGGAACGCGGCCTCGCTGGTCACCTCGCTGGCAGCGGAACCCGAAGCCTATGACCTGGTCAGCGGCCTGGCCTCGGCGGCACTGGACGCCGCACCGGAAACCGTGGCCCGGTCGTTGAAGACGGCCGAAAGCATGGTGGCCGCGCTGGACCGTATGGACTGGGACCTGCTGCGCGCGGTCGAGACCCGCTCGTCCCATGACCAGACCGCCGCCGACCTCGTGAGGCGGCTCCGCGACGCGGCCGGATATCAGGAGGTGCAATTGTCCCTCGGCCCGGCGCTCGCCGACGCCAAGCGGGAGGCACAGCAACTCCTGGCCAATATCGTCATCCCGGACCCGATCATCATCGATCCGGACCCGATCATCATCTGGCCGGATCCGATCGACGGGTCATCCGACCCCGATCCGGTGACCGTGACGGATAAGACAGGTACGACGACCGTGACCGCAGGCACCATCGACGGGGCGCTCGGCACGCTGAAGGCGCTGGCCGACGCACACCCCGGGGCGCAGATCACCATCAGCTGGCGGATCTCGACGGGAGAGGCGCAGTCGTGATCGAGACCTCCGGGACCGGGACCCGGCTCGCCGCCGCGACGCTGCCCGCGATCCGCAGCATCGTGAGCGGGGTCGCGAAGCCCGGCCAGTCGAAACGGGTGATCGGCATCCACGCCCGTCCCGAATGGGCCGGGGAGCCGTCGTTCCCGCTGGAGGGTGCCTCCGGCGAGACCCTCGTCCAGGTCAGGGCCTGCCCGTCCGCGCTGGCCGTCCGGGAGGAGCTCATCGCGCACCGGGGAAACCCCGGCTACCTGGTAGTCCTCACCGACACGGACGCCGCCGACCTCGGGCTCGGGCTGCTCACCCACCTGGTACGCGGCATGCTGATCCCGCTGAAGCCGTGGGACCTGCTCAAGCAGTCGTTCGCGGCACGGAGCGTCGATCCGCTGCTGCTGGCCGAGGACTGGGCCGCGTCGGCGCTGGGCAGGTGGGAACCGGCCGGTTCCGGCTGGCCGCCCGCTCCCGGAGGGGCGCTCACCCGTGAGCACGCGCTCGGGCACCTCGCCTCGGTACTGTTCGGGGCCCGGGCCGACGGCGAGCCGTACCTCACCCCGGGGCACCCGGACGCGACCGGACTGCTGCGCTGGTCGCTCGACCCGGTGGCGACGGCCGCTGTCGCCGCGCTTCCCGGCGAGGTACGGATCGGGCTGACCAACTGGCTGGGCGGCGTCACCGGACCCGCCGGGATCTGGACGTTGCGGGCCGCGGCGGCCGGGCACGGCGGCGACGCGCTCCCGCTCGCGCTGGCCGCCGGGCTGCTGTGGCCGGAGGGCAGGACCGGCGTCCAGTCCATCGGTGAGGCCCGCGGCCTGCTCCGGGCCAGGCTCGGCGGCGCCGATCTGCCCGCCGAGCAGGCCCAGACCTGGAGCCGCGCGGCGGAGGCGGCCATCGTCCAGTTGAACCAGCCGGACGGCCTGCTCGAACGGGCCGAAGAGCTGCTCCGCAAGTTCAACGCCGGGGCGCTGATCACCCGCTCCACCCTGCTGCCCGGCGCGTACGACAGCCGGCTGCGCGAGTTCGCGAAGACCGTACGGAACGCGCTTCCCGTCCCCGGCCCGGCGGAGCTGGACCGGGCCGAGCAGGCGTACGCCCAGCTCGCGGCGCACGAACTGGCCCAGCGCGGAATGGACCGGGAGCGCCGGGCCGTGGTGGCCCAGATGGCGCTCCGGCTGCTTCGGTCGCTCGCGGTCCCCGACGAGCCCGCGCTCACCCTCGCCGACACCCTACACCACCAGATCAGGGTCGGCGCCTACGCCGAGTGGGCATTCGCCGACGTGTGGGACGGTGATCTCGACGAGCAGGTGGGCCGGGCCTACCGGTCGCTGCTGGAGGTGGTCGCGGCCCGGCGCGACGCGCGGGACCGCGTGCTCGCCGGACACCTGGCGACCATGGTCGCCGCCGACTCCCCGCCCGGCACCCTGGTGCCGATAGAGTCGGCGCTGTCCACGCTGGTCAGGCCGCTCGGCCGGTCGCTGCTGATCGTCCTGGACGGGATGTCCGCCGGAGTGCTCGCCGAGCTGGCGGCCGAACTGGTGGGCAGCCGGTGGATCGAGCTGATCGACTCCGCGCTGGGTCATCGACGGGTGCTGCTGCCCGCGCTGCCCACCGTCACCGAGACCTGCCGGACCAGCCTGCTCACCGGAACGCTGCGGACCGGCGGTCAGCGCGAGGAGAAATCCGGATTCGCCGCCGCGACGGGCGATCCGGCGGCCCGGCTGTTCCACAAGGACGAGCTGCGCGCCCCCGGTGGCCACTCCCTGCACTCGGAGGTCCGCGGCGCGGTGGAGGGCGAGGCCCGGGTGGTCGGCGTGGTGCTCAACACCGTCGACGACGCGCTCGACAAGATGGATCCCGGTGGCACCACCTGGACGCGCGCCCAGGTCCGGCATCTGACGGCGCTGACCGAGGCGGCCAGGGCGACCGGCCGGACCCTGATCCTCACCAGTGACCACGGGCATGTCATTGAACGTGACAGCGTGCCGCTGACCGGCACCGGAGCCGAGTCGGCCCGCTGGCGTCCTGTCGGCGGCCCGGTCACCGAGGGGGAGATCGCCATCGAGGGACGCCGGGTGCTGCTCGGCGGCGGCGCGGCCGTACTGCCCTGGCGCGAGGGGCTGCGCTACACCGCGAAGCGCGCCGGATACCACGGCGGTGTCTCCGCCGCCGAGGTCGCCGTGCCGTTCGCGGTGTTCAGCGCCGCTCCGGTGGACGGGATCGCCGGCTGGCGGCCCGCCCCGGCGCAGGAACCCGCCTGGTGGCACAGTACGGTCACCCTCGCCGCATCCACGGCGGCTCCCGTGACTCCCCCGGCTCCCCGGAAGGCCCAGCGGCCGAGTTCCTCGAGGCTTCCGGAGAACCAGGAGGAGCTGATCTCCTTCGAGGAACTGGCGCTCCCCGCCGCGCCACCGGTGCTGCGACGCGCCGCCGAGCGGTTCGTCGACAAACTGCTCGCCACCTCGCTTTACGCGCGGCAGCGGGAGAGCGCCGGACGGGCCGCCTCCGACGACGAGCGGGTCCGCGCCGTGCTGATCGCGCTGCTCGACGGCGGCGGGCGGCTGCACGAGTCGACGCTCTCCGCGCTCGCACAGGTGCCCGCGACCCGGCTGCGCAGCGTGCTGGCCGCGGTCCGGCGGGTGCTCAGCGTCGACGGCTACGACCCGATCGGCTACGACCGCGACGGGGTCACCGTCGTGCTGGACATCGGCATCCTCATCGAGCAGTTCGGGGTGTCGTGACGGTAGGGAACGTCAGCGAGCGCCGCCGCCGCGAGGTCATCGACGCGCTGCGGCGCGGCACCGTCCCGTCTGCCGGACTGGACCTGCTCGCGGTGGGCCTGGGCCGGTTCACCGCCGCCCTCGACGACGAGCTGGCCGTCGCGTCGCGAAGCGGCGCGGTCTTCAAGGCGGTCCGCGGGGAGTACGGCTCCGGCAAGACGTTCTTCGCCCGCTGGCTCGCCGAGCGGGCGAAGCGTGCCGGGCCGGCCGTGGCCGAGGTGCAGATCTCCGAGACCGAGACGCCGCTGCATCGGCTGGAGACCGTCTACCGGCGGCTCTGCGAGAACCTGTCGACCGCGCAGTTCGCACCGAGCGCGCTCCGCTCCGTGATCGACGCGTGGATGTACACCCTGGAGGAGGACTCGCTCGCCGCCGGGGTGCCGGAAGCCGAGCTGGACCCGGCCGTGGCGGCCCTGCTGGAGAAGCGGCTGGCCGAGGTGAGCCGCTCCGCGCCCGCGTTCGCCGCCGCGCTCCGAGGCTACCGGGCGGCGCTGGCCGCCTCCGATCCGGTGACCGCTGAAGCCGTACTGGCCTGGCTGGGCGGGCAGCCGCATGTGGCGGCGTCCGCCAAGCGGGCGGCGGGAGTCCGCGGTGACCTGGACCACTTCGGGGCGCTCGGCTTCGTGCAGGGTCTGCTGACCGTGCTGCGGGACTCGGGGCACCAGGGCCTGCTGCTGGTGCTCGACGAGGTGGAGACGTTGCAGCGGGTCCGCTCCGACGTGCGGGACAAGGCGCTCAACGCGCTCCGCCAGCTCATCGACGAGGTCGACTCCGGCCGGTTTCCCGGGCTGTACGTGCTCATCACCGGGACACCCGCCTTCTTCTCGGAGGGTTCCCAGGGGGTTCAGCGACTGGCACCGCTGGCGGCCAGGCTGGCCACCGACTTCGACACCGACGCCCGGTTCGACAACCCCCGGGCGGTGCAGACCCGGCTGCCGGGGTTCAGCCACGACGGCCTGCTGGAGCTGGGGATCCGGGTCAGGGACCTGTACGCCGCGGGGGCGTCCACCCGGGTGGCCTCGGTGGTGGACGACGCCTATCTGGCAGATCTCGCGCGGGCGGTCGCGGGTTCACTGGGCGACAGGGTAGGGGTCGCACCCAGGTTGTTCCTGAAGAAGCTGGTCGGCGAGGTGCTCGACCGAGTGGACCAGTTCCCCGACTTCGACCCCCGGGTGCACTACCGGCTCACCGTCGGCGCGCACGAGCTGACCGAGGTGGAGAGGAACGCGCTGTCAATGGACGACATCTCGCTGGATCTGCCGTGAGCTCCGAGCTCCACCCCGTGGTGCTGCACCACATCGTCAACACGCTCGGCTGGCCGGAGCTGCGACCGTTCCAGCAGGACGCGATCGCGCCGGTGCTGACCGGCGCGGACGCGCTGCTACTCGCCCCGACGGCGGGTGGGAAGACCGAGGCCGCGATGTTCCCGCTGCTGTCGCGGATGGCGATGGAGCAGTGGCACGGCACCTCGGTTCTCTACCTCTGCCCGATCAAGGCGCTGCTGAACAACCTGCTGCCCCGGCTGGAGGGCTACACCGGGTGGCTCGGGCGGCGTACCGCGCTCTGGCACGGTGACGTGACCTCCCCCCGGCGCAGGCGGATCCTCCGGGAGCAGCCCGATGTGCTGCTGACCACGCCGGAGTCGCTGGAGTCGATGCTGGTCAGCGTCAACGTCGACCACCGGCAGTTCTTCGCCGGGTTGCGGGCCGTCGTCGTCGACGAGGTGCACGCCTTCGCCGGCGACGACCGAGGCTGGCACCTGCTCGCCGTACTGGAACGCCTCACCCACCTGCTCGGCCGCCCACTTCAGCGGATCGGCCTGTCCGCCACCGTGGGCAACCCCGGCGAGCTGCTGACCTGGCTGCAGGGATCCGGCGCGGGAGAGCGCCCCGCGCACGTGGTCGCGCCCGGCCCGCCCGGTCAGGCGCAGGTCGTACCGCCGGGAGAGGTGCAGCTGGACTACGTGGGCTCGGTGTCCAACGCCGCGAAGGTGATCTCGGCGCTGCACCGGGGTGAGAAGCGGCTGGTCTTCTGCGATTCCAAACAGCTCGTCGAGGAGCTGGGGCACGCGCTCGGCGGTCTGGGCATCACCGTCTTCCTCTCGCACGCCTCGCTCTCCGCCGACGAGCGACGGCGCTCGGAGGAGGCGTTCGCTGAGGCCCGGGACTGTGTCATCATCGCGACCTCGACCCTTGAGCTGGGCATCGACGTCGGTGACCTGGACCGGGTGATCCAGATCAACGCGCCGTTCAGCGTCGCGTCGTTCCTGCAGCGGATCGGCAGGACCGGGCGCCGGGCGGGAAGCGTACGGAACTGCCTGTTCCTCGCCCTGGACGAGGGATCGCTGCTGCGGGCCGCGGCGCTGCTGCTGCTCTGGGGGCGCGGCTGGGTGGAGCCGGTCACCCCGCCCCCCGAGCCCCGGCACATCATGGCCCAGCAGATGCTGGCGCTCTGCCTGCAGGAGCATCGGGTCGGGGACCGAATCTGGCCACGGTGGTGGAACGGGCTGTGGCCGTTCGGCCCGGGCTCCGAACCCGTCGTCGGTCACCTGGTCGCGTCGGGATACCTGGACGAGGACTCCGGGATGCTGTTCATCGGCCCGGAGGCCGAGCGGCGCTTCGGGTTCCGGCATTTCATGGAGATGACCTCCGTCTTCACCGCCGCCCCGGAATTCGCCGTGCTGCACGGGCGCAAGGAGATCGGGCGGACCGATCCCGCACTGCTCACCGAGGAGATCGAGGGACCGAGACTGCTGCTGCTCGCCGGGCGGACCTGGCGGGTCAACCACATCGACTGGCGGCGGCGGCGCTGCCACGTGGAACCCGCCGACGGCAGGGGTAAGGCCCGCTGGAACGGACGAGGGCTGGGTGGGCTCTCCTTCGTCCTCTGCCGTGCCATGCGTTCGGTGCTGCTGGGCGAGGACCCATCGGTTCAGCTGAGCCGCCGGGCGCGGGAGCGGCTCGCCGTGATCCGCGAGGACGGTCTGGCAACGGTCCACCCCGGCGGAACCGTCGTCACCAGGGATGAGACCGGCGACGTGCACTGGTGGACCTGGGCCGGTTCCCGGGTCAACGCGACCCTCGCGGCCACCCTGTCGGAGATCGCCGACAGCGGTCAGCGCGTGGAGGAGGAATCCATCCGGCTCCGGACGAACCTGACTCCGGACGGGTGGCGGAAGGCGATGGACGGAGCGGCGGACCGGCTCTGCCTGCCCGAGGTGGACCCCAGGGCGTTGACGGGGCTGAAGTTCGCGGTGGCCCTGCCCGAACGGCTGGCGGTCGCCACGCTCGCCGCACGCCTGGCCGATCTGGACGGCGCGCAGGAGGTGCTCGGCGAGTCGTCTCGCTGGTCGATCACCGGGTAGTGGTGTGCAGGTCCAGGTCGGCCAGGATCTCGGCGATCTGGTCCACCGCGGGGTGCCGCGGGCCGTAGCGGCGTTCCAGATCCGGAAGGAGCATGGACAGCGTGTGGATCGCCACCGCCTTGTCGCCGGCGGCGAGCTCCAGCAGTCCGATCTCGCGGCGAAGCTCCAGGATGCGATCCTCGTCGACGCCGAACTTGTATCCGTCGGCCGGCAGACCGCGGAGCTGCCGGAGAGCCAGGCTGTTCTCCCCCACCTTCGCGTGGCAGACGGCCTCCTGCAGACGGCAGCGAAGCACCAGATCATGGTCGGCCCCCTCGCGTGCGGCCAGGTCCGTGGCGAGCCGGTGGAACTCCGGAGCGGCCTTTCGGTAGTCGCCGCCGAGGAAGAGCACATTGGCCAGTTCCAGCCGGAGACCGTTCAGCTCGGAACTGGCAGGGCCGAGAATCTGGACGGCCGGCTCGATCACCTCGGCGAGCACCGAGCGGCAGAACTCGGTCAGCCTGGCGAAGACCTCCGCCGCGTCCTCGGGCCGGTCCTCCGCCTTCTTGGCCAGGAGCTGAAGGACCAGTTCCTCCAGCCGGACCGGAATCCCGGAACGGAGCTCGCGCGGAGGCCGGGGTGGCTCGTCGGTGTGTCCACGCATCACCGCGAGGGGCGTCGGCCCTCTGAACGGCAGTTCTCCGGTCAGCAGCTCATACAGGACGACCCCGAGGGAGTAGAGGTCGGACTGCGGGGTGGTGACGGCACTGAACGCCTGATCCGGGGCCATGTAGTCAGGGGTGCCCGTCGTCACGCCGGTCTGGGGGATCCGGGGCATGCTCGACGCCTCGAACGCGCCAGCGACCCCGAAGTCAAGAACCTTCACGGTCCCGTCCAGGCAGAGCATCAGGTTGCCGGGTTGAGATCCCGGTGAACGAGCGAGGCCGCGTGCGCGACCGACAGCACCGTGCAGACCTGCGCGCCGATGGCGGCAACCCAGCCGATCGGAAGCCGCTCAACCTCGTCGATCACGGTGGAGACCGGGGAGCCGTCGATGAGCTGCATCACCAGATAGAGCTCGCCGTCGTAGATTCCGTGGTCGTAGACGATCGGAACACCGGGGTGTTCCAACCGGGCGGTGATCCGGGATTCGCGGACGAAGCGCTTGGTCAGCTCCTCAGTTCGCACGCTCCCAATGTCATCTCGGCCTGTCAGCCTGAGGAGCTCATAGTGCTGAGGCGCCCTCAGTCCGGAAAACGAATCGCCTGTGCTGTAGCGCACCTGAACATCAAAAAAGACGTCCTTTCTAAGGCGCGTCTGCATCTGGACGCCACCCGATCCTCAGCTTTGTTCGCCGAACGTATGGCTCTCGTCGAAGGAGTGACGGATGTGGCGCTGCTCCGCCAGCTTGGCCTGGCGTGGGCTGCGGGCAACCAAAATCGAACATCGTTCGTCAATGCGCTGGCTATCATTCCGATGGGCTTCAAAGGAAGGCCTTGGGCCGTGCAGCTTCTCGCTATCAAAGGCAAAGAACTCTGTGACCGTATCGCCGTACTCGGCGATACGGATAAGCCATCAAGCGGCAATTTGCTCACGGATCCGGCATGGCTCGCTTCCCATGATCAAAAAATCGTGAAGCATTTCGCAAGCGAGCCGACCCTGGAGCCTGCGATCACAGCCGGGAACGAGGATGCAGTCGCAGCAGCACTTGGGAAAATTGGTGTGATTATTCCTCTTCAGATCACCCCCGACGAGATTCAATTGCTGTTCCGTAGCGCCTCGATAAAGCACAAAACCAGTGCTGGATCCGCATCCAGAAAAAAGGGAGAGTTCGCCCTTGCACTGGCCGAGGAACTGCAGGATCGCATCGACAAGGACCCTTCCTCGGTACACGTTCCGACCATATGCATCGCCTTTTTGATTTCCTATACGACAAACCCGCGCCAAGCATCCTCGTCCTTGCAGATCTCAACCACTTCTTAAGTTCAGAAGAAGGAAACAGTGACCTCCAACCTTGATCTAACCCCTGCGCAGATCAAAGCCGCCGGCACAGAAGCCGGACGTGTTTATATCGAGGCTGAACCCGGATCGGGAAAGACCGTTATCGCCGCTGAACGCTTTGGCGTGCACCGTTATACCAGCAGGGGGGACTTCCGAGCCGTACTCGCCCTCTGCTTCAATCGAGCTGCAGCTACCGAACTTCGAGAACGGATCAATACCCGGTGGGGAAGAACCGCGCTGACCTGGCCCCATCGGGTTGCCACCATCGATGCCTACCTGCACGATCTACTCGGGTATCTTCTCCGCCATGGTCTGCTGACATGGCCCGGTGGTTGCGTCGAATTAACGGTCGCGGACTCCTGGAAAGCCTGGGGTTACACGTACCCTGACACGAGCTCCTGGCTGTCGATCATAGATGGCGAAGTAGTTCCTTGTGATATAACCACATATCGCGATCACCTGGAACAGGGAAAGTGCACCCACGCCGAAATACGAACCGTTCTGAATCAGGCATTAGAAAACCATGCACTTGCGGATGCGATCTCCACACATATAAAGACTTCAATACGTGCGCTGATCGTTGACGAAATCTTCGACGCCAACGAGCTGGACCTGCGACTCGTCAGCATGGCCTGCGAGCAGGACATCAAAACAACCATCATCGGCGACCCCTGGCAGGCTCTATACGCCTTCCGGGGTGCTACTCCCGAACTCGTTCACAAACTCGTGTCCCGGTACGGCTTCATCAGCTGCCCGCTGTCTGAATCCTTCCGCTTCCGTTCTCCCGAAACCATCCTGCTTGCAGAGTGTCTACGCGCACGCAAACCTGTCGAACTCTCTGCGGGGGAAGGGGAGAAAGTCGATGTCGCCCTTGCCTGGAAGTGGCAGTCTCTCTGGAGTGCGGGTACGGAAATCCTTCCGCTCTCGTTCGGGCCACCTCACACAGCCGCAGAGTCGGCAGTCGCTCTCTTGCTCAACCAACTGACACAAGTCGAGTTCGGGCTGTCGTCCACCTTTCTGAACGATGCCCTTCGCAACCTGGGGATTCTCGACCCCGCCGCCCCGCAGCGCCTTTTCGAGTGGTTGGGCGGCGTTCTGGCTTCTCTCGCCTCCGACCCGGTTCAGGATACATGGAAAAAACTTTCCCTTTCTATCCGGCATGAGACCAAGCAATACCTTCCGGAAACAGGCCCATACCGAGAGCTCGAAAATATTAAAAAACGTGTAGCGAGCACTCATCCTTACCGTATTCTCGGAATAACAATCCACCAAGCCAAAGGATGCGAATGGGATCGAGTCGCAGTGCGGCTAACCTCTGGGGAGCATGAGACACTCCGTAAAGGACTAGATTCGGAAAACGAAGAGCACCGAATTCTGTATGTCGGCCTGACCCGCGCCCGGTTTTCTACCGTTGCTATTTGATCAGCTACCGAGGAAAAGTATTACGGCTACCAAAGAGACCACCAGTGGAGTCACATCGCCAATCACACGGGGCCGCACTCTTCACTGACCAGCCGTTCCAATAGACGGCAGTAGGCGGTGATGTCCGCGCAGACGATCCGATATCCATCGTGGCTCTCTTCCTTCCCTTTGTTCATGCCTTTAGGGAACTTGATCATAGCGGCACCAAAGCGGAATTTGTCAGGAATGGTGAGCCCGGGAATTGAGGTCAGGCGCCCGAGATCGGTCTCAGGCGAGACAAGCACGGAGATGGTTCCCTGCGGCGTTTCGCGTCCGACGTAGCCGACCTGGCCTTGACCTGCGTGCTCAAGCTCAAGGTATTTCACTGTCGGACTCCTCAAGACCTTGAAAGCGCGCTCGTCCGCGAGTGCCACCAGGCGCTCCTCGGAGGCGGTCAGCCTCTTCCTGTCATCGGTCATCGGGGGGCCTCCAGCATGAAGTCAGAAGGACAACAGAGGACGCGGCGATCTTGCTTCAGCGCCCATCGACATCAAACCAGGAGAACCGACCATCTGAAGCGACTCTCCGCCAACAGCCCTTATCAATCATCCTGTCGCTCCGGTTCGTCCGCCCCCCGGTCCCCCGCCCTCCGAACTCGGCCCCTGGCCCCGCCCCGTCGGCCGACGACATCGAATCTGATGCCCCGAGGTCACCAAGCCTTTTCTCGTTCAACTCCACGAAGGCCGCGTCGAGCGCCTGGGCATCCGACGCGACGACGACACGAGGGTCACGGTTGGCTCATATGGCCAGGTCAGCGGTCACCATCATTCCGTCTCATTCAGATGGGCTCGCAAGTTCAGGGACGTCGGAGTTCGCCGCGTTCGATGCCGCCGGTGAAGGCGTCGTACTCGGCGTCTGTGAACAGGTGCGGGGCCTTTTCGGGGTTCTTGGAGTCGCGCAGGGCCACGATGCCCTGCTCCAGGAAGGCGATCTGGACGCAGTTGGTGCCGCCGCTGCTGAGGCTGCTGGTCTGCCAGCGAGCGTTGCGGAGCTGGGTCTCGATCCAGTCGGGGGGGAGGGTGTTCTTGTTCACGAGAGGTCCTTGGCGATCGTGGTGAGAAGCGGGAGGGAGGCCTTCGGCGACAGGGCGTCGGACTTCAGCAGGTCGCCGGTCGTGCGATAAAGCTCGACGGTCTCAGGTTCGTTCAAGTGCAGGGAGGCGCGCAAGGACTCGACGCACACCAGGTCTCGGCCGGTGGGAAAGGACATGAGCATGAACGGGCCGTCCATTCCCGCGTGGGCTCCGGCGGAGAACGGCAGAACCTGGATGGTGACGGTGGGGTTGGTACGGGCGAGGTGGATCAGGTGCTCGATCTGGGCACGCATGCAGGATCGGCCGCCGACTTCCTGTCGCAGCAGGCCCTCGGGGAACACTGCCCAGATCTTCAGCGGAGGTCGACGCTCCAGCATGGTGCGCTGATGCTCCAGTCGCAGGGCCACGAAGTGGTCGATGTCTTCGGGGGTCTTCCAGACCCTGCTTCCTTCGGTCACCGCTCGGGCGTACTCGGAGGTCTGGAGCAGGCCGTGGATGGCGAGTGGATTGAAGACGAACAGGCCATTGGCAGTTTCAACCTGGGAAAGGTAGTCGCCGAGTGGGTCATCGACCACGCCCTCGTAACGTTGCCACCAGTCGGCTTCGCCGGCGCGGCGTACGAGGTCGCGGAGTTCTTCTCGTAGAGCGGCGTCGGTGATGCCGAAGACCTCGAAGAAGTGCGGAAGCTGCTGGATCTTCAATCCTTGCAGCCCGTTTTCGATCTTGCTGACCGTGGAGAGGGACTGGTAGCCGAGGCGGCTCGCCGCCTCTTCCTGGGTCCAGCCGAGGGCTTCGCGGATGCGCCTGAGCTCTGCGCCCAGACGGCGGCGCCGCGGGGTGGGTTCGACGGGCATGGCCACCTCCTTCCTCGTGGGGAGCGTAGTGCTCGGAGCGGCGTCTGGTTCGACCTCCCCACCCGGCCTCACCAACCCTGACCTCCCGACCTCCGGGCAGCCGGGATCGCCCCTCGATCCCCGCCGACCCCGGAGCCGGTCCACGCCGACGGCTCCCCCGCGCCGGGCGCGGACCGTACAAAAAGGCCGGCGTCCCTGGACTTGGTCCCCCCTCGTCCGGGACGCCGGCCTCCCCACCCCACGGTGACTTGGCAGAAAGCGATGGTTCCCATGGTCACACCGGCAAACGAACCCCTCCGCCCCAAAGGCCGCCGCCGCGGCACAGATCCTGCCCGTACCGACCCACCCGCAGCAAGCACGGACAACGCCACCGAGCTGGCCCGCGACCTGGAAGCCCGCCATCCGGGATGGGTCATCCTCTGGCGCCACTGGGCCCGCCGCTACTGGGCCTTCCCCACCTGGAACACCAACACCCCCGAACCCATCGAAGCCAGAAACGTCCAAGACCTACTGACCCAGATCAACGACGTCGAACTCCAACACCCACCACCGGGTACCAACGGCTGACCGCGCTGACTAGTAGTAGTAGAAGTGCACTGAAGATCTTGGTTTGAGTGGATATCGGCGCGGAGCAGGCGCCCCGGCGGCTTATGCAGTGGCGGGGTTCAGTGCCCAGGCGCCGCCTGTGTGGGTGAGTCCGAGGTTGATGAGGCGGCGGAGGTTGAGTGCGGCAGCGCGGTTGTGGAGCCAGATGTTGTTCTTGAGGACGCCGCGGTAGGGAACGCGACGGTTGCCTTTGGCGACCAGCCAGGCGATGGCGCGTTCGACGGGTGGTCGCCAGCGGCGGTACTCCTGCTGCCATCGCTGACTGGTGGCGGCCTGCTGCCGGGCGGTTTTGAGGAGGTCATAGTGGGGGTGGACGTTGAAGGTGCGTCCGGTCTTGGACGTGGTGCAGCGTTCGCGCAGTGGGCAGGTGCGGCACAGGATCTTGAACTGGGCCTGGCGGTTACCACCTGCCAGCGGGCGGCCGAGGGTTTTGGTGTGGCCTGCCGGGCAGGTGACGCGGCCGGTTTGGGTGTCGACCTGGAAATCGTCGGTGGTGAAGCCGCCGGGGACGGCTTGGCGTAGCGGCGGCGGCTTGATCACCAGGGTGTGGCCGTCGGCTTGGAGGGTCTGTCGCAGGTCGCCGGTGCCGTAGGCGGTGTCGCCCAGTACCGTCAGGGCATCGTCGTCGCCGGCGAGGAGGCTTCGGGCGACGGCGGCCTCGTGGTTGTCCGCGCCGCTGCCCGCGGTGAGGGCGACCTCGGTGAACAGCCCCGCCTCGGGCTCGAACGCGGCATGTGCGCGAAAGCCGTCCTGGTGGCGGGTGCGGTTCTTGTGGATGTGGCGGGCCTCGGGGTCGACCGTGGACACGATGCGGTCGTGGGCGGTGCGCCGGGCGATCCGCCATCGGCCGTCGGAGCCGTCGGCGGGCTCGACGTCTTGTCCTGCGACCAGTGCCAGCAGTCCGAGGGCGCCTGCCGCCGTCTCGCCGAGCGGTTGGCCGGGCACGTGAGCGATGAGATTAAGGGCGTCGGTGACCAGGGCGTCGACCAGTGTGTCCCGCGCCTGCTGGTCGTTCCAGGCGATCTTCGGCTTGCCGGGGTCGGTGTAGTCGTGGGCGGTGCACCACTGGGCGGCGACCGGCTCGGCGCCGGGGACGTCGCGGATGACCCGGCGGATCGCGGCGATGAGCTGGGTGACGGTGTCCTGGGTGGCGACCGCGTCGTCCAGCACGGTGGAGTCCAACGCCCGGCGCTGCCTGCCTTTGAGGACGCCGGTGGCCGCGACGACTTCCCTGACCTTGGTGAACAGCCGGTTCGGATCGGCCGAGCGCTGCAGGCGCCGTCGGAAGTAGGTCAACAGCGACGGGTCGAACGCGGTGTCGTACAGACCCAGGCCGCAGGCGGCCTTCCACCTCAGGTCACAACGCAGTTCCTGAACCGTCTCGAAGTCCGACAGCCCGTGCAGGCTCTGCAGGACGATCACTGTGGCGAGCACCTGCGGCGGCATGCTCGGCCGCCCGTTCGCCGAGGGATACATGTCCGTGAACATGTCTGCTGGGAACAGCGTCTGCCGATGTTCGGCCAGGAACGCGAAAACGCTCCCGGCTGGGATCAGCTCCCGGCAGGTCTGCCACACATCCGGCCCTACCGGTTCTCCAGCCCATTCACCCTGCACGCAACGAGTCTGGCCCCGAATCATCCGAGGCGGGACCAGAACGCAAGATTTTCAGTGCACTTCTAGATGTTCATCTAAACAGAGCCGGGTGGTGACCGGCATCCCATTCACCGAAGGAGGACTCGCATGTCCCGTGTTCAGCGCAATCCAGGCGCGCGTGCGGGAGGTGGTGTTGGTCTGCCGGTACCCCGGTCATATCTGCCAGGGAGCATGGGCATGGTGATCGTTCGGCAGGACCCGAGACGACCGGAAGCAAGCCAGCCCTCGGAGCTATATCCCGAAGTCCTCGGGGGAAGCTACCTGCCGTAAGACGACCGCTCCCACGATCACCCGACTCGGCAGATCACCCGCCCCAAGCATGGCCGGTAAGCCCGAAGGGACGTTCCGGTACCGTGACGATGTAGTGGAAGTCGCCTATCCCAACCGTTCGTTCAAGGGTCTTGACGACGCTCCGGGGATTGTCGTGCGGGCCTGAGATGTAGAACGGCTGGCCGTCCTTGCCGAAGGTGATCGCGGACAGCCCTTCCCACGTGCCGAGGTGGTCGGCGGTCTGCGCAAAATCCGCAGCGGGCTCGAAGCCAAGGCCGCGCGCGTACTCGATCGCGCCAAAGACGATGTCCTGTGCGAGCTCGATTGGCGCCTCCTGCCACCCGGATGAATAGGCGGAGTAGTAGTCAGGGAGGAACCGAAGCAGAGCCAGCTCATCCATGATGTCAGGCCCCAGAGCCTTCTTCACCCCCAGGCAGTACACATCTACCAGGTAGCCGCACACCGCCACCTTGTCCCAGCGATGCCGCCGGGCGACCAGCACGCTCACTATGCCCGCGGTCCCGTCTTCGGACGCGGCCTCGTCCACCCAGCCGCGCCCCTCGTCAATTGACAGGCCCACACTCCAGCCGACGTTGACCCAGCAACCAACAATCTCCGGTGCAGGAGCCGTCGCACGGTTCTCCGCCGCGACAGCCCGTATCAGCGGGGCAACAACCGATGGCGACACACCCAACGTGCGAGCGATCTCCTTCGGAGATCTGCCCTGGCCGCGTAGCTCCCGCACCTGATCCAGAAATTCTGCGCTGTCCATGAGAACTCAACCTACCGATGCCGAAGCATAGAGACGCAGCAGACTGCTCAACGCGGTTACAGTGACGCCCATGCCCACGTACGACGCCCGCACGATGACCGCCACGCTTGCGGATCCGGTGACCCTTCTCGTGTTCGGCGCGATCGTCACCGCCACCTCCGAGGCACGTCCGCTGAGCTAGATGGGCTATTCGATGGTCACACGTCGTCGGGGCCGAAGGGTGGAAGTAGGGCTCGTCGAGGCGAACCGCGAGAGCTGGAGATGACGAGTGCCGACCGTGATGCTCGACACCAACGTCATCGCCGGCCTACTCCATCCCGATGACGCGCTGCACAGCCATGCTCGTGACGCGGTCCGCCACTGGGAGGACAAGGCGGCCTCGTTCGCCATCTCCGTGATCACCTGGAGCGAACTGCGGGTGGGCGCGGTTCGCAAGGGCGTCACAGCCGGGAAGATGCTCGGGGCGTTCCGTGCCGCCGTCATCGACCGGATCGTCGAGGTGAACGAGGCGACGACTGAGAGCGCGGACCTGCTCAGGGCCGCGGACCTGACAATTCGCGTACCGGACGCCCTCATCATCGCGACCGCACGTGGAATAGGGGCCGACGCACTGCTCACCGCGGACCGGAAATTCCCGGGCATCGCCCCGGAACTCGTCGAACTGCTACGGCCGAGTTGATCCCCGCGGCACCACCCCCTGGAGGGGGCCGCTGCGCGACGGTGACGGGCGCGGGCCGGTGTTGGAGACTCGCCGAAGGGGCGTGACGAGCGCTGACATAGATGATCACTCGCCCTCGCCACGCTTTCAGCCCCGAGGCGCCCGTACACCGCTTTCGTGAAGGAGGGCCCCCGCGGTAGGTCGCGGTCAGGGAGGAGCTTGACCTTGACGCGACGTCAACGTCTGTAATGCAGGTATGCGAATCGGAGAGGTCGCGGCGCTGGTCGGCATCACCACCCGCGCCGTACGTCATTACCACCACCAGGGACTGCTGCCAGAACCACCGCGACGACCCAACGGCTACCGCGCGTACGGCCTGCGGGACGCGGTCGAGCTGGCACGGATACGGCGGCTCACCGAACTCGGCCTGGCCCTTGAGGAGGTGCGCGACGTCCTGGCCGACGACCGGGGCCGCGACCTGCACGAGGTGCTCGTCGAACTGGACGCCGACCTCGCCCGCCAGGAGCGGGCGATCCAGGAGCGCCGGTCCCGGCTGGCGGTGCTGCTGGAAAAGGCCTCCGGCGCCGATCTTGACCCCGACGACGTGGTCTCCCCCGGACTGGCCGGATTGTTCGGTGCGATGTCGGCCTCTGCGAGCGAGTTGCCGGAACCCGCGCCGGCGGCCTGGGACCGCGAACTGCTCGCGCTGATGGACACGACCGCCACTCCCGAGGATCGAGAACGGCTGTTCGCCGCCATGCGGCCGATGGCCACCGACCCCGGCGCCGTGGCCCGCTCCTACGAGCTCTACCGCAGGCTCGGTGAGCTGACCGAGGCGACCGCCGACGATCCGCGGATCCCCTCACTGGCCGCCGAGTTCGCCGACCACATCCCGGCCGACCTACTGGCCCTCCTCGGCTCCGATCTCCCGGGGGCCTCCACCGATCCACTCGGCGAGACCTTCCTGGCGGAGCTTCCCCCGGCCCAGGCCGAGGTCGTACGCGAGACGTTGCGGCTTCTCACCGGACGGCTGTCATGAGACGGCTGGTCCGCGCGATCGCCTACGCGGTGCTCCCCGCTGAGATGGCTCTGGTGGTGTGCCTGGTCGCGGGCGTCCCCGTCCCGATGCCGGTGATCGTGGTGGCCGAGGTGGCCGTCGCCACCCTCGTCGGGGTGGAGGCGTTCCTGCTGGCCGGGGCGTTCAGGAGGCACCGGTCACAGGGCCTGACGGCCGCCGAGGCTGCCGGGGCGGCACTGCGGGAGCTGGTTCCCGAGCCGATCCTGCGGTTGACGGCGCATGAGGCGAAAGCCGCGGCGAGCATCGGATACCTGGTCGCCGGGCGGCGGCAGGGAGTTCACGGCGACGCCGTCGCGATCGGCTACGCCCGCGAACAGACCCCCATGATGCTCATCCTGCTCGTGGTGTGCGTGATCGAGACGGTGGTTCTGGCCATCCTGCTGCCCTGGCCCGTCGTCCACGCGGTCGTAACGGTCCTGGACGTGTACGCGGTGGTCACGATGCTGGCGATGACGGCCGCCGGCATCACCCGGCCCCACGTCGCCGCACCGGGCGAGCTCAGGCTCCGCTGGGGCGCCCTGTTCGATCTCCGTGTGCCGATGGCGCTGGTCGAGTCGGTACGGGTGGACCGGCGCTACGACCACGAGAGGCTCCTGCAGGTGACCGGCGACGAGCTTTCCCTGGCGGTGTCGTCCCAGACGAACCTGGTCGTCGACCTGGCGGAGCCGGTGACCGCGGTGCGCCCGCTGGGAGCCGTCGTCACCGCCCGGCGGCTCCGCTTCTACGCCGACGACCCGAACGCCGCCCTCGCCGCGATCCGGCGAGCCCTCGACGGAGCACAGGCGACCGCATCGGCGCCCGAACCCCCTGCCCGCCCTGACCGGCTGCCCATGGCCTCCTCGTAGGGAGCCCTGACCGGCTGCCCATGACCTCATCGTAGGGAATGGGCATCTCTTCAAAGGGTTCACCGGCCGACGCGCCTACCCTGTCCTCCGATAGCGGATCAGGCCGAGTTCGGCCAGGTCGTCGGACCAGAGCCAGCCCGCCTCCTTGGCGATTCTGACCGCTTCCACTCGTGTGCGGGCACCGACCTTGGTGAGGATTCGTCCCAGGTAGTTGCGGACCGTGCCGCCGGACAGGCAGAGCCGGTCGGCGATCTCGCCGACCGGCGCGCCCTCGGCGGCGGCCTGCAGGACCTCTAGTTCGCGTGCGGTGAGCGGGTTCGGCTTCGCGTTGAGGGTGGCGACGGCCAGTTCGGGGTCGACGACCCGCTGACCGGCGGCCACCCTGCGCACGCAGTCGGCGAGCTGGCCCGCCGGGGTGTCCTTGACGACGAAGCCGCGCGCGCCGGCGTCCAGTGCGCGGTGCAGCGCGGCCGGGGTCGCGAGTCCGGTCAGGATCACCGTCGCGCAGTCGGGAAGCCTTCTGCGCAGTTCCGCCGCGGCGGTGAGGCCGTCGGTGCCGGGCAGGCCGATGTCGAGGAGCGCGACGTCCGGCCGATGGTGCAGACAGGAGCGGACGACCTCGTCGCCGTGACCGACCTCGCCGACGACCTTGATGTCGTCCTCGGTGGAGAGCAGGGCGACCATGGCCCCCCGGACCAGGTGCATGTCCTCGGCGATCAGGACGCTGATCATGGGTTGTCTCCCCCGTCGTTTCGCGGTGCGCTCGTGCCTGGCCCGGGGCCACTGCCCACACGCGAGGAGACTACCCACAGAATTCAGCTGATTACTGCGTACCAGAGTTAAACACCGAAACACCCGACATGAGGCTATCGTCCTCGCAAGAGAGGATTTCCAGCGCAAGCCCCACCTGGGCCGCGCCCCGTGGATCAGGTAATCGGCGTGGACATCCAGCCCGAATGAGGACCGACTGCTCAGCATCCCGTCGGATCGCCCTCCACCGACGCCGCGCAGCAGCCCCGTTCTGGCGATCTACTCGAACCGGCCACCATAATCAGGGTCGCGGCTAAGTCGCGGCTAAATTGACGGCAGGCGGAAAGGTGGCGAGGAATCGTGGACGCACTCTTACGGGCAGAGGCCGACCAGCTTCGTAATCTCTACTCGTGGCTGATCGAGGAACCGGAATTCCGCGGACGTGTCCGAATTCTCGAACGGGACGGGGCACCTCACGAGCTCGGCCCGACGACCGACCTCCTCCAGGTGGCCCTCGGATCGGGGGGCGCGGTGGCGGCCCTCGCCGGCATCGTCATCGCCTGGCTGAACAGCCGACCCGGCGAGGTCTCGATCCGGATCTCGCGCGACGGTCAGGAGATCGAGGTGACCGCCAAAGGGGTCAAGTCGCTGACCCCGGAAGGAGTACGGGCGCTCACCGGCCAGATCGCCGAAGCCGTCGCGGGTCACCCGATCGCCGAAACCGTCGCGGGTCGCCCATCGGAGCTTGAGCGGTGAGCCTGCTGTCCCACGAGGGAACGCGCGTGCTGCTCGTCGGTTCGGGAAGCTACGTTCCCGGTTCACACCTGCCCTCCGTGCCGGCGAGCCGTACGACGGTTCAGGACCTCGGGGACTGCCTGGTGGACAGGGCCGGCCTGGATCCCCGCACGGCTCACCAGGTGCGTCGATCGGAGATGCCGGGCGCGGGTCCCTGGCTTTAGCCATGGGGGTAAGCCCGGCGCGGGAGGGCCGCCAGGCCCGAGCATGCTCTGAACCTGATGAGAGTTCTCCTTGATGGGTAATCGAATCTTTGAGCGGTAGATAGCTTCCTTCTGTATGGTGACTCAGTGTGACCGTGACGCTCCGGACGAACAGCAGCATCGCCTTCCAGTGCGCGTTCCACGTGGTGTGGTGCCCCAAGTACCGGCGGCGGGTTCTGGGCGGCCGGATCGAAGAACGGCTTAAACAGTTGATCCGTGAGGTGATCGAGGAGAAGGAGGCGTGGCCGGTGGAGCTCGACGTCATGCCCGACCACGTTCACCTGCTGGTCGAGGTGGACCCCCAGTTCGGGATCCACAAGCTGGTCAAGGCCGTCAAAGGCCGTACTTCTCGCCTGCTTCGCGAGGAATTCCCGGCGCTGAGGTCGAAGCTGCCGACCTTGTGGACGAACTCCTACTTCGTGGCGACCGTGGGCGGTGCGCCCCCGGACGTGGTCAAGCGCTACGTCGAGAACCAGAAGAACCGGTGATCGCCGATGCTCACCGGACGCAGGTACCGCCTGGACCTCACCCCCGAACAGGGGGAGTTCGCCGAACGCATCGGCGGGACGTGCCGGTCGGTGTGGAACACCGCGCTGGAACAGCGCCGGATCCACCGTCGGCGCGGTGGGTGGATCGGCTACCACGACCAGGCCGCCAGGTGGCTGAGGCGAAAGATGACTTCCCCTGGCTGGCCGAGGTACCCGGTCACTGTCCCCAGCAGGCGTTGATCGACCTGGATCAGGCGTGTGCCAAGCACGGCACGTGGAAAGTCCGCTGGAAGTCGAAGGCCGCCAATCCGCCGAGCTTCCGGTTCCCCGAGGGCGGGAAAATCACGGTCGAGCGGCTCAACCGGCGCTGGGCGCGGGTGAGGCTGCCGAAACTCGGCTGGGTCCGCTTCCGGATCACCCGCCCGCTCGGCGGGAAGGTCAAGAACGCTACCGTCAGCCGGGACGGCGAGCACTGGTACATCGGCTTTCTCGTCGAGGACGGGGTCACCCCGCCTGAGCGGCACGCCGGCCCCGGCAGCGCCGTGGGGATCGATCGGGGCGTGGTCAAGGTCGTGACCCGCTCGGACGGCCGCTTCCACCACCGGGTGTTCGCCCGTGATCGGGAGGTCGAGCATGTCAAGAAGCTTCAGCGGGACTTCGCCCGGACCACGAAGGGGTCGGTTCGGCGCAAGAAAGCCGCCGCGCGGGTCGCCGACATGGTGCGGACGGTCCGCGGACGCCGGGAGGACTTCGCCGCCAAGACCGCCCATACCCTGGCCACGGGTTTTGAGATGGTCATGTTCGAGGCGCTCAAGACCAAGAACATGACCGCCGGCGTCGAACCCAGGCCAGACCCTGAGCAGCCGGGCGCGTTCTTGCCGAACGGGGCCGCCGCCAAGGCCGGACTGAACCGGTCCATCTTGGACAAGGGCTGGTACCGGATCGAGGTGGCCACCCGTGGTAGGGCCCGGTATACGGGCACCCACGTGATCACTGTCAACCCGGCGTACACGAGTCAGACGTGCAACGTGTGCAAGGTGGTGGATCGGAGGTCCCGCGAGAGCCAAGCGGTCTTTCGGTGCACCTCTTGCAAACACACCGAACACGCCGACGTGAACGCCGCCAAGAACGTACTCACCGCCGGGAGGGCGGAGTTCGCACAGCCCAGGCCGGGTGTGCGAGCTGGGGCGCGCAGACCACGCAACCGCGTGGGCCGGAAGGCCAGCCGCCAAGCAACAGCAGCGCAGACCACCGCAACAGCGGCGTCCGGGCCGGCTGGAATCCCCCGGCTTTAGCCGTGGGGAGCGCTTCAACCAGCGGATCCGCAACACTTCGCGAGCCTTCTTGACGACGCGGCCCGGCAGGCGACCGAGGTGCTCGTCCTCTACTACGTGGGACACGGTCTGGTCGGTCAGGCCAACGAGCTCCACCTGGCGACCCAGGCGACGACGGACCTGACAACCGGAACCCCTCCCGAATACCAGGCCCTGCCCTACTCCACGGTCCAGAGGCCACTGCTGCGCAGCAGTGACAGCGGCAATCTCGGCGGCGTCAGATCGGGGCGACGGCGGCGTGGTGTTCCAGCAGGACGTCGGTCAGCAGGTAGCCGCCGCAGATCAGGTGGGTCAGCGGATGGGCCCGTATCTCCCGGTAGTGGGCGGCGATCCGGAACGCGGCCGCGACCGGGGTGGCGGCGCTCGTCCACAGCGGTCTGTGCCGGCCGGTAGAGGCCGGGACGACCCACCAGAAACGGCAGGCGTCGTCGAGGCGGGCGACCAGCCCGTAGTAGACGGAGACGACTACCTTGCCGGACGGCAGGCGGTGGACGTCAGCCGGGATGTTGTGGGCTCGGGCCAGCAGGGCCGCCAGTTCACGGGCCCGGAGTTCGGCTGGGTGAGGCGCGAGATCTTCGGGGGATGTGTGATCAACGGTCACACTCGCGAGATTAGAGATCATGAGATGGCCGCCTCAACCATGTTGCGCGATGTTGCGAGTTCATATCTCGCGGAACGCGGCGGCCGCGGAACGCAGCAGGACGCGGGCCTCCTGCCCGTAGGCCGCGGCACCGCTCAGTGCCCGGAACGCCTTCTCGTACACGACCACGTCGCTCGGGGCCTTGTGCTGGATCTGGCCCGGCACGGTGTCGACGCGGACCCGGTTGGCGTCGTATATCCAGAAGTTCTCCGGCGGCATGAGCGGCGGCCTGATCGTCGCGGGAACGATGCCGAAGGACACGTTCGCGACACCCGAGGTCAGCTCCGCCAGCCGGTCGAGCTGGGCGGCCATCTCCGCCGGGCCGACCAGCGGCGTGCGGAGTGCCTGCTCACCGACGATGAACGCGAACCGCTTGCTCCCGTTGCGCAGGATCTCCTGCTGTTTCATCCTCGCCGCGACCGCGGCGTCGATGTCGTCGGGGATGCCACGGAAGTCGATGACGGCACGCAGGTGACCCCGGGCGTAGTCGCCGGTCTGGAGCAGGCCGGGGACGGCCGAGTGCTGCCAGACGCGGAACTGGTGGGTCCTGTCGTACAGCGGCTGGAAGGAGCGCTGCACGTGGCCGAGACCGCTCTCCTCAAGGCGGCGCCAGTCGGTGTACATCGCGTCGATGTTCTGGGCGGCCGCGATCAGGTCGACCACCTGCTCGTCCGCGTCGCAGGCCTCGCACCACGTCCGGATGTCGGCCTGGTTGGGCATCTGGACCGCGTTCTCGATCTTGGAGATCTTGGTGTGGTCCAGGCCGGTCTTGGCCGCCAGCGCTCGCCCGGTCAGCCCGGCGTCGGCGCGGAGCGCTCTGAGCCGGGCGGCGAGGATGCCTTTGGCCTCGTCGATGCGTGCTGTGGAGGTCGCCATCTCCGTCACCTCGTCACCGCGGGGGGTTGATCCTCCGACCGTACGTCGGATGTTGCGATCTGTCCTGAAAGTTGCGAATAGTTGCGAAAACGATGGTGAGCACGCTCCCACTCCGTTCCGCGAGAGGCATCCGACGGACCCGCCCCATCTGCGCTTCTGGCTCGTGCGGGTCAGGGATGTCGGGCACAAGCCTTACGGTAGGGCGCGTGCCAGAGACGAACCACGAGCTCACGCTCGACTCGGCCCTCACCGAGGAGGCCGTGCTCTCGACCTACCGCCGCATGTTCGCGGCGCTCGCCCGCGACAGCGGCGCGGTGGTGGACGACCCCGCGCTGGTCGACATCGCCGAGACCCTGTTCGCGGCGTTCGCCGAGGCCGGCGAGGAATGGCTGACCCACGAGCAGATGCGTCACGTCTGCCGCGCCTATCCGCTCGACCGGTTCGAGAACCGGCTCCGGGTCCTGCGGGGCCTCGGCGCGATCCGCGAGGTGTTCCCCAAACCCAACCAGCTCCGCTACCGCGCGTCGTTCACCAGCGTGGTGGGGCTGATGTTCATCCGCCGGATGATGGACGACGGCGGCCAGTCGGAGATGCACCGGCTGCTCGCGCTCGAAGACCTCAACGTGGCCGACCCCCGCACGACGATGGAGGAGGCCCGTACCAGCGCGCAGAACCTCTCGCGTGCCTTCCGGCTCTGGGCCCTGGAGCTGATCACGCTGACCGGCGGCACCATCGAGGAACTGCGCGAGCAGGCGCCCAAGCTGTGGGGCACCGAGGAGATCGCCCGGCGGGCGCAGAACCTGCACGGCACCATCCTCACCCGCTGGCCCGACCTTGACCGCGTCTGCACCGAGCTGCGCGCCGCGATCTACTCCTACAGCGACGCCTCGCGCCGCGCCGCCGGACGCCTGGCCGACTCCGCGGGTACGACGAGGAACCTGACGCTGCTCCCTGCGGAGCTCTGGCGCACCTTCGCCCAGACCGCGAGCAAGGAGCGGCTGGCCTCGGTGCTCGACGGCTTCGTCTTCGACGCCCCCGCCCCCTGGCACGACCCGGCGGCGATCGTCAGGGCCGTGGACGAGAGCCCCCGCCCGGCGCCCGCCCAGCCCACTCCCCCGCGCTCGGCTCTGCCCGACACCGGCCCCGCCGACACCTACGACCCCGCCACCGACGGCCTCGACCACCTGACCGCCGTGGCCGAGGCCGCCCTCGCCGGGCGCTCCACCGCACGGCTGGAGGAGCTGCTCACCGCCGACGGCGAGTGGGTCTCGGCCCGCCGCCTGCTGGCCGACCTCGTCTCGGCCGACCTGCGCCCCGACTCCCCTTATCGCCTGCGCTGGTCCGACGGTCTCACCGCCATCCCCGGCGCCGAGCCCGCCTGGCTCTCCCACGGCCATCTGGAAAGGACCGGCGGTGTCGGCTGATCCGCGAAACGTACCGGCCTCGACGACCGGACCGGCGAGCGCCGACGCCGAGGCATCCGGGCACACGGTGACGACCGGGGAGGCCGGCTCCGAGACGTACGCGCGGGTCCAGGGAGTCGCACCTGAACCGTCCGTGACAGCACATGTCCGTGCCATCGAGACATACCCGCGGGCCTCGGAGGCCGAGCCGTCCGCGACGGCACATGTCCGTGCCAGGGCGGGCGGGCCTCTCGCGCTCCGTGCCGGGCAGGCGGCTCCGGTGGGGATGGCGCGACTGGGGCGCGGTGACGGGACGGGCATGGCGCTGCCGGTCTGGCCCGATGGGGCGACCCCGTCGCTTCTGGAGGAGTACCAGGTCGCGCCGGTCACGGTGGAACGATCCGGCGAGACCCGGCGGGTGCTGGCCGCGGCGCTGCGGTGCTGCTGGAGCGACCTGACCACCGACCCGTGGCCGGGCACTCCGGCCACGGTGGACGACGTGCTGTCCGCGTACCGGGCACTGATCGGGCGCGGCGACGACCTGATGCGCAACTGGGCGATCGGCGCGCTGCGCCGCCTGCACGACTCGGCCTGGCTGGAGGTCGCGGACGGCTTCGTACGGCTCGGCCCCCGGTGCGCTTCCTGGCCCCCCGCGTCCCACGCCCAACTGCGGGAGCTGATGCGCGCCTGCAGGAGGAACTGATCCTCGCGGCGGGGCCGCACACCCCGCTGGCGGCGGCCGTACGGGCCAACCGGCGGTGAGCGGGAGTGCAGCGACCACACCGCGCGATGAGTCGACCCCGGTGGGAGGTGCCGAGGACCCGGCGCTCCCGGCACCGGGAACAGGATGGAAGAAAGGAACGACGGGGTTGACCGACCAGCGGAACCAGGCCGCGAAGAGTTCACGCGGGAGCCGCGCGGAGGCCGACGGCACGGGCACCGGCACGGACACGGGCATGGGCACGGACACGGACACGGACACCGGCACCGACACCGACACCGACACGGTCGAAGCCGTCCAGACCGGAACCTCCCGAGCCACCCGAGCCACCCGAGCCGCCGGAGCCACCCGAGCCGCCGGAGCCGGAAACGCCCGCACCGGGAACACATCGGCCAAGGGCCGCCGAGGTGCGAGCACTCGGACCGTGGACGTTCCGGCCGAGGGCAGTCGGGCCGTAACCGCTCCGACCGAGGATGTTCCGGCCAAAAGGGGTCGAGCCACGAGTACCGAGACCTCCGTGGCCTCGGCCGGGACGCAGGCGAGTCTGGTCCCCGTGGAGATCCGCGCCACCGCTCCGACCGAGAACGTGGTGGGTGACCGGGTGCTGATCGCCGTGCAGCCGGTCAACATCTCCCGGCTCTCGACCCACCCGGTGCCGACCGTGCCGGGCACGCTGATCGTGGTCGCGGGCGCCGGTCCCAAGGACTCCAACGGTGCCGGCAAGTCGTCGTTCATCGCGATGATCACCGCGCTGCTCGGAGACGAGCAGTGGCGTTTCGCCTCGGGTGCCAAGTCGGTGTCGGAGCTGCTGTTCAACGCCGAACTCGCCGCGGGCGGGGGCGGCCGGACCTGGGCCAGCGCCGACCACGGCTACATCGTCGGCGTCTTCGCGCCGGCCGGCTCCGTACACACAAGCCCCGCGGACACCGGTTCCCTGGACGACGCGGTGACCGTGTGGTTGCGGGTCAACCAGGAGGCCCCGCACCTGGAGATCAGGTGGACCCGGGGAGTGCACCTGGCGTCGGCGACCTCGGAGGCGGAGCGGGTGACGCGGGCCGACGCGCTGTGGGCGGCGCTGCCCCGCTCGGCGGGCCGACGCGACGTGGTGGCGCGCGACCTGACCAGATTCCTGTACGGCGACCGGGTCAGGTGCGTGTCGTTCCTGTCCACCTCGGTACGGAGCAAGGTCGCCACCAACCTGCTCTCCCAGCCGCTCAACGAGATCTCCCCTGAGCGGGTCTTCGAGGCGATCGCCGCGCTGACCGGTCTGGACGCCGAGCTCGACCAGGAGCGGGAGGCCCGCCGCGACGAGCACGCCAGGCGGGTGCGCGCGACGCGGGCCGTGGAGATGCTGCGGGAGTTCGAGGGCGAGTCCCGTACGCTCCTGGAGACCTTCGACCGGCGCGACCGTGCCCGTGTCCGGCTGGCCGAGGCGATGCGCTGCTGGCGGGGACGGCTGGCGCGCAGGCTCGCCGACGCCGGGCAGCGGGACGAGGCGCTGGCGGTGGAGCTGGAGCGGGCCCGCGCGGCGGGCGAGCGCGCCACGGAGGCGATCGGCGAGATCAGGGCGGAGATCGCCACCCTCAAGGACGACACCCTGGAGCGCGGCCTGGCCGAGGCCCGAAGGGAGCTGGCCACCCTGCAGGCACGCGCCGCGAAACTGGACGCCGACCGGGCGGTGGCGGAGAACTCGGTGGACGAGCTGCGCGGCTGGATCCCCGGGCTTGAGGAGCAGCGCCGTCTGGCCGACGGGCGCGACGTGGCGACGGCGGGCGCGGAGCTGGCCGAGGCCAGGACACGGCTGAACGAGGCGCTGAAAGCACTGGGCGTGGCCGACCGCGAGGTCGAGGGGGCGAAGGCCGCGCTGGACGACGCCGAGGGCGGCCCCGCGGCGGCACAGCTCAACGCGCTCGCCGGAGCGGGTGTCGGAGCGACGGGCCTGCTCGACGCGATCGACGTCGCCGAGCAGGCCCGGGACGAGGAGGCTGCTCCTGCGCTCGGGTCGCGCGGGTGGCCGCACGAACACGCGGTGATCGTTGACGCGGCCGATCTGGAGGCCGCGGCGCGGGCGCTGGACGCGCTGCCCGGTTCGGTTCTGGTCAGCGCGGCGGGAGTCACCGTCGTGGGGTCGTTCGAGGTGGCGGTCACCGGCAGGGAGGCCCGGATCAAGGCCGCCGAGCAGCGGCTGCACCGGGCACGCGACACGCAGGAGAGCGCCGCGTCGGCCGTGCGGGCCGCCGAGGACACCGTGGCCGAGGCCGGCCGGCGGCTTGAGGGGGCCAAGGGGTCGGTGCAGCTGGCCGACATCGAACGGCGGCTGGCCGGGCGGCGGAGCGCGCTCGCCGAGCTGGCCGGGGCGCTGGCCGAGGTCACGCCGAAGGTGGGCGAGGCCGAGCGCCGGGCGAGCACGCTGGACTTCCGTGCCCGTACGAGGAGCATGGAGGTCGAGCGCCTGGAGGGCCGCAGGTCCCGGCACGAGTCCGACCGCGACCAGGCCGCTGAGCAGGCGGCGAGAATCGCCGCCGACCGCGAGGCTCTCAGGCTTGCCGCGCTGGCCGACGACTGGGGCGGAACCGTCGACGGTGCCCGCGAGTGGCTGGGCACCCTGGACGAGCAGGAGCGCCCACTGACGGCCGAGGAGTGGTGGCGAGCCGCCGAGCGCCGCCTGGACGAGGCGCTGCGCGACACCTTCCCCGGTGAGGACGAGGAGATGCCCGAGGAGCTGCGCTTCCTGGTCAGGGAGCGGACCGCGCCCGGGGCCGGGCGCACCGCCCGCGAGCAGGCGACGTTCCCCGGTGTGTGCTCGGCGCTCGCGTCCTACCTGCGCGGCCAGGAGGAGTACGAGCGGCACCGGCGTCGCCAGATCGAGACGCAGATCACCACCCGGCAGCGCGACCTGACGGCCGCGGCCAGGGGCGCCGAGGAGGCAGCGCAGTCCACCGCCGTGCACCGGGCCGCGCTGACCGCCGCGATCAGGGCGCGGCTGACCCGGGTGGCCGAGGAGTTCGACAAGCTCGACACCTCCTACGGCGGCTACGGCGCGACGCTGGAGTTCCCCGTGCCTCCCGCTCCCGCCGACCCCGAGCAGCGCTGGGCGTGGCGGGTGACGCCCAAGTGGCGCAGGGGTGAGGGGCAGGGGTTCGTGCCGTACAACCGGCGGGCCAACACCGCGCTGATGGACGAGAAGGCGGTGAAGCTGGTCTGCGCGGCGGCGATCGCGTCCTCCGGCGGCGGGCACCTGTGCCTGGTCCTCGACGAGCTGGGCCGCAACCTCGGCAAGGAGCACCGCAGGGAGGCCGTGGCGTTGTTCCGCCGGATCGGCGAGACGTACGGGATCACGGTGATCGGCGCGCTCCAGGACGACATGGAGCCCTACGCCGTCGACGCCTGCGGCCAGTACGTCAAACTGCGCCGCTCCTCCGACGCCATGCCGTACAACGAGCCACCGGTCGTCATCGGGCACGACCAGAACGCCGAACGGGTGCGCGCCCTGGCTTCGGCGGTGAGCCGATGAGCGGGGAAGACCGGTGAGCGGATCAGCGAGAAGACCGGTGAGCGGGTTGGGCCGCTGCTCACCGGCCCGGTGGGACCGCGAGCCGACCTCCCCTCGCGGCCGGCCCCTCCCGCGCGGCCAGACCTTACCGCTGTGCGGGAAGGCCCACGACGGTGCGCATCGTGAGCTCCGCGTCCTGGAGGGAGAGGGAGACCCGCACGGGACCCAGTTCGGAGGTCCGCGAGACATGCGTCCCGCCGCAGGGTATGCGTGCCTCCCCCTCGGGCAGCGAGCAGTGCCACATCCGCCGCGCCGACAGGGACGGGGACGGGCTGTCGATCATGATCGGCGCATCGGCCGTGATCCACTCCCTGAGCCGCTCGTCGATGTCGTCCCGCGAAGACCGCGAAGACCGCGAGAACAGCGTGCGGTCCCCGGCCACCGCCGCCCGGCGGTCACTCCAGGTCGCCGTCCCCGGCCCAGTGGGTCGTGGTCCATACGGCGCCACACTGGCAGTGCTTCAGCTCGACCAGCTCGCTCTTTTCGTTCATGGTCAGGCCGTGGTCGAGACGGACGTGAACGTGTGCACTCATGACGGGTCGACTTCCGATTGATCATTTGATGTCCCGGCCAGACGCCGGGCGCCGATACTCCGGCGTCCACCGGGCGGAAACCAGCCGACGACATGGGCCGGACGGGAGCTTTTCTTACTGTTTACCCGAAGTAAGGACCAGTCGATACGGTTCCCGCAATGTTTTACCCGAGGTCAAGGCATCACCCGAACGGGAGGCGCAGGCAGGACAGGACCCACGCCACGGCAAAAGCGGCTTCAAGCGGAGCGCACAAGTCCGGACCCGTGCGCGCCGCTCATGCGAGGAACACGAGCTGCGCGGCGACGAGAACGTCGGCGCCGCCGCAAAACGCAGCACGGCCGGCCATCTCCAGCGTCGCGGCCCAGCCGTGGCCCCGGTAGCGCATCCAGGCGATCATCCCGGCGGACATGTTGACGGCCATCTCCAGGGCGGCCGCCTCCGATCGCGCCGGGAACTCCAGGCCCGCGAGCGCCAGGCCGGCGCGCACGGCGGCGCCGAGCACCGCCATGCCGACGAACATCGCCGCGAGCATCTCCGGGTAGTGACGGAAGAAGGGCCACCAGCCGTGGGCGTGGGCGACTCTCCTGAGCGATGGCGGTTGGTGTTCAGGCCACTGCGGGGCGGATGTCGCGGTAGCGGGTTCGGCGTCCGGGAAGGCGTGCAGCCATCAGCTCCGACGCGGAGGAGATCCTGGGCATCGGGGACTGGGGGGTGGGCGGCGGCTCCGGCATCGCCGTCGGCAAGCTGGCCGTCTACACCGCCGCGCCCTGATCGCCACCGGCATCCCGATCGCCCCCATTACTCACAACGCCGTCACCTACGTCATCGCTCAGGCCAACAACGCCCTGCTGTACCCGGGGCTGGGACTGGGCGCGGTCGTGTCGCGAGCGCGGCGGGTCAGCGACGGCATGCTCCAGGCCGCCGCCGAGGCGGTCGGCGGCATGGTGGACGTCTCGGCCCCGGGCGCCTCCCTGCTGCCCCAGGTGGACAACCTGAGGGAGGTCTCGGCCACGGTAGCGGTCGCGGAGGGCTACCCGTCGGCGGCCGTGCCGGGTGATCCGGTGAGCGGGCGTTCCTTGAGCAGCAGCGCCAGCACCAGTCCCGCGCCGAACACCACCGCCAACCACAGGAAGATCGGCACCAGGCCGTCGGCGTACGCGCCGGCGACGAGCGCGCGGGTGGCGGGAGGCAGCGCGGCGGCGGCCTCGGGGGTCAGGCGGTGCGGGTCACCGGCCCCGCCGAGCACGGGGCCCAGCCCCGCGGCGACCCGGTTGGCGAACACCGAACCGATCACCGCCGCCCCGACCGTCACGCCGATCTCCCGTACGAAGACGACGGTCGAGGTGGCGGTGCCGACCGAGGACTGAGGCACCGCGATCTGCACCGCGGTGATCGAGACCTGCATGAAGCAGCCGACCCCGAGGCCGAGCAACACCAGGTAGGCGGCCAGCAGCCACCAGGGCGTCTGCGTGGTCATCGACCCGAGCAGCAGCGTCGAGGCGGCGGCGAGGGCGGTGCCCACGATCGGGTAAATCTTGTAGCGCCCGAACCTGCTGATCAGGAGACCGGTGCCGATGTTCGCCGTGAGCAGGCCGAGCGTCAGCGGCACCAGGAACAGGCCCGCCGCGGTGGCACTCATCGAGTACACCATCTGGACGTACGACGGCACGTAGCTGACCACGCTGAACAGCCCTGCACCGACCACGATGCTCAGTCCACCGGCGACCAGGACCGTGCGGTCGGCGAGGAGGCCGAGCGGGATGAGCGGATCGGCCGCACGGCGCTCGGCGAGCACGAACAGGAACGTTCCCACCACGGCGAACGCGCCCAAGCCCAGGATCGTCGGGGACGCCCAGCCGTGGAGCGTGCCGCCCCAGGTGCCGATCAGGACGAGCGCGGTCGTCGTGACGGCCATCAGCGCGGTGCCCGTCACGTCGAGGGGGGCCGACAGCCGCCGCTTCGGGAGCCGTAGCGAGGTGGCGACGAGGACGAGCGCCACGATGCCGAGCGGCAGGTTGATCCAGAAGATCCAGCGCCATCCGGCGCCGTCGGTGAGCGTCCCCCCGATGAGCGGGCTGACCACCGTGGCGACGCCGAAGACCGAGCCCAGCGGGCCGAGGAACCTGCCCCGGTCACGCGGCGGGACCAGGTCGGCGACCACGGCCTGCGACAGGATCATCAGTCCCGCGGCGCCGAGGCCCTGCAGGGCGCGGGCCAGGACGAGCTGGACGATGTCCTGGGCCGCGCCGCACAGCACCGACGCCACCAGAAAGACGACGATCGACCCGAGCAGCAGCGACTTGCGCCCCAGGGCGTCGCCGAGCTTCCCGAAGACCGGCATCGCGACCGCCGCGGCGAGCGCGTAGGCCGCCACGACCCACGACATGTGTTCCAGGCCGCCGAGCTCTCCGACGATGGCGGGCAGGGCCGTGGCGACGATCGTCTGATCCAGCGCGGACAGGAAGGTGACCAGCAGCAGGGCGACGAAGACCCGCCCGAGCCGGGGGGCGGGTGCGGAGGAAGTCTCCTCGAACGCGGCGGAGACGGGAACCTCGGGCGGGGATAAGGGGGAATCGGGCGCCCCGGGTAGGGCGGCGGCGGAAGGAACGGGGGCGGGAGGCGAAGTCAAGGGAAGGGCCTTGAGCTGCGCGAGGGCGTCGGGCATGACAGGGGGATGATCCACGAGAGACTTCTCCGCGGGTCTCCGCTCGCTCTGTGCGGCGGTGACGGCGGCAGGAGGCGCGGCGCGGGACACGATCGTCCCGGGCCGACGGGCGGCGATGTCAACACCGCGCCCCGTCGTCACTCCAACTATCCCATGCCCCGCTTATCACACCCTGGTCGGGTACGTGTTCCGGCGGCGACACCGTTCACGGCCCAGACCGGCCCCTGTCCAAGACCTCCGTACCCGTGTCCCGGCTGGGGGTCCAGGCACCCTGCCCACCATCCTCGGAGGGCACGGCGGCTCGCGGCGGCCGCTGCGCTCACCAAGGCACGGTGGGCGAGTCCCCGTCAGCCGGTGGCCGCGGGCCGGTCGGGGTCGTTGGACCATTGCGACCACGACCCGGCGTACAGGGCCGCGTGGATCCCGATCCGCTCCAGCGCGAAGACGGTGTGCGCGGCGGTCACCCCCGAACCGCAGTAGACGCCGACCGCCGTGCCCTCCTTCACCCCGAGGGCGCCGAAGCGGACGGCGAGTGCCTCCTCGTCGAGGAAGGTCGCCTCCGGCGTCAGGTTCTCCCCGGTGGGGGCGTTGACCGCGCCGGGGATGTGGCCGGCGCGCGGGTCGATCGGCTCGGTCCGGCCGAGGTAGCGCTCGGCCGCCCGCGCGTCGAGCAGCACGCCGGTGCCGGCGAGTTCGGCCGCGGCGTCGGCGTCGAGGACGGGCAGGGCGCCGGAGGTCAGCGTCACGCCTCCCGGTTCTGGCCGGACCTCGCCGGTCTCCACCGGATGGCCCGCCGCCGTCCAGCCCCGCAGGCCGCCGTCGAGCAGCCGAACCGAGGACACCCCCGCCCAGCGCAGCAGCCACCACGCGCGGGCCGCGGACAGACCGCCACCGGCGTCGTACGCGACGACCTCGTCACCGTCGTCCAGCCCCCAACGGCGCGCGGCGCGCTGGAGCGTGTCCAGGTCCGGCAGCGGGTGGCGCCCGCCCTCGGGAGAGGGCGGGGCGGCCAGTTCGGTGTCCAGGTCGACGAAGACGGCACCTGGCAGGTGGCCTTCGAGATAGGCGCGGTGGCCGTGCGGGTCACCGAGCTGCCAGCGAACGTCGAGAAGCCGGACACGCGACCCCGACCCGAGTCGTTCGGCCAGCTCGTCCGCGGTGATCAGTCCGGTGGAGCTCCCGCTCATCGTTTCGTCCCCCTGAGATTCGACTATGGCGTGAATCAGACCTTGCGGCCTGTTCCCTGGATTTGGCCGGGGCTTTGGAACCAGTGGGTCACCCAGGCGTTGGGGTCACCGGCGAGTTCGCGAACATGGCCGGGAAGTTCTCCCCCGGCGATGTCGGCAAGCGTCACCGATTCGAGAATAGGTGACATTGGTGTACCCCTCAGGTCGACGGCGTCGATCACGACATCCTCGTTGGGCGGGTTGAGAGGAGATCCAGCTGCTTGCCCCCCGGCCCGGTTCAGGCGGGCAGCGGGAGGGCGGTGGCGGCCCCTCCCCGGCCGGTGGCCGCGGTGCCCTGCCGGCGGCGACAGGCGGTTGCTGTGGTCATGTCACATCTCCTTTGTAGTGAGTAATCACTATCAAATGTCGAAAAAAACACCGCTCAGCCCGAGGTCGGAAACCGCTCGACCCACGGGTCCTCCTTGATCCGGGTCGGCAGATCCATCGCTGCGGAGGCCATGTACAGCATCCCCTCGGCGACAAAGGAATGCGCCTTGTCGGCGTCGACGCCCGGCATGCAGCCCCTTATGGCCGAACTCGGCCAGAGCGGCTTCGAGGATCTCCTCACGCCGCCGACTCGCGTCCACTCGGGGACGTCGTCCTTCCATAATGCTTGATAGTAAACAGTCACTATCGAGCTGCCGTCAACAGCCAGTGCCGCGAACATAAAAACCATATTTCCATACCGATTTAATCGGTTTTAAGTCATGGTCCGCCCCGGACTCACAAACACTCGTGGGACTTGGGGTTCGCCTACGCGGGTTTCGCGTCGGCAGGGTCGCGGGGTGCCGAGGTGGCGGACGAGAGCACAGCGCCGAGTGCGGCGGCACCATCGAGGAGGGCTTTGGAGCGAGCCGTAATGCCGGCGTCTCTGGCAGCCAGCGCGGAGGCGACATCCGCCAATCGGCGGGCGCGCCGTAGCTCCGGCATGAGGGCCCGAAGGGGTGCGATGCGGTAACCGGCCCTGCGCAATTGGTGAACGATCCGTGCGTCCCGCACTTGGTTGGGTGTGTACCGTCGCGTTCCTCGCGCGGAGTCGCGGTCAGGGACGACAAGATCCTCCGCATCCCAGTGCCGCAACGTCGAAGGGCGCACGCCGAGGGCGGCGGCGAGCTCGGAGACGCCCATCGAGTCCGATGCGCATACATCTTCGATCGGCTCGCTGGAGATTGCCTGGGCGGCCTCCTCGGCCCGCCTCAGTTCCGTGCGCTCCGCGTCGAGCCGGGCGTGCGCCGCGTCGAGGAGGGCAAGCACCTGCGAGACAGGGAACCGATGGACGGCCTGAACGATCTTCTTGGCCTCAATCGGACCCGCGCCTGCTGCGAGGGCTCGGTAGGCCAGCGCGGACTGTAGATGTATCTCTCCATATATCCGGTAGCCCGTGGCCGTGCGCGTCGCCGACGGCAGCACACCGTCGCGTTCGAGATTGCGCACCTGCTGAACGGAGCACCCGGCACGCCGCGCGACATCGACGGTACGCATGTCCCGCGATTTGAGACCTGACACCCTGAAGCCCCTAAGTCTCATCCTCAAAGTCTCCACAAGCACTTTAATGCAACGCTGGAGCGCATGACCATAGACGAGATCATCAGCTTCATCGACGGCCTTGACGGCGCCTTGACCCTTAGGCCGGCGCCCGGCGACGGCTCGCCGGAGATCAGCTGGGGCGACACGTTCTTCTACTACGCACCTGATGGCGTCACCCCGACAACGACCCAGCCCTTCGCGACGGTCGTGACCAAGAACTACCCCGGCGACGAGGCATCGCGCCTGGACCGGCCGGACACCTTCCGCGTGAACATCTCCCCCGGGAAGGAGGCGTTCATCCGGTGGACCGGTCACGCGCCACGCGAATCAGCCACCGTCGAGGTCGACCCCAGCGCCACCGACACCGTGATCGCGCACCCCGTCTACGGCACCGTCGGCTGGCTGGCCGTGGTGAACCCGGGCTCGCGTACTGAAGCCGCAACGCGTGAGCTGCTGTGTACGGCCCATCACCTCGCACGCTCGCGCTATGAGCGACGCGCTGAATCTACGGCGCGCTGACGTGAGGTGAGGTTCCCCCTGTAGCCCGGACACCGGCGGTGTGCCATCAGGCTCCCGGGTCCGGCAGATCCGGCACACGACCACCTCAACCGTGGTGTGAGCAGTGCCGGAGGGCGCCTGTACGGAACGGCGCGTGTTGACACCTCGGCAGGCGGTGGAAAGACTCCCGGCGGGGAGAGTGTGATCTTAAGGAAGGTCCACGGTGTCACTGCGCCAGTCATGGACAACGGACCACGACTCACTGTGCCTGGGGTACTCGTCGGGCGGCGACCTGGCTCTGCCCATCGAGGAACTCAACCTCACGGTCCGTGCGTACAACAGTCTCAAGCGCGTGGGCGTCCACACCTGCGGCGAGCTGACCGCCCTCGGCGAACGGGATCTGCTGGCCATCGAGGGCTTCAATTCCGAGTTGGCCGAAGATGTCAAGCAGAGGCTTGCCGACGTCGGCCTGTCCCTGCGAGCCGCCCCACCCGACGGCGTCCGGGAGCACTCCGCCCTCATCCGGCACAGCTCTCGGGCGTCCGTCCGCGCGGTGGCCTTCCACCCCGGCGGCCACCTGCTGGCCACCGCCGGTTGGGACGACACAACGCAACTGTGGGACACCAGCGCCGGCCGGCCCGTCGGCGCCTCCCTTCCCGGCCACACCGACACCGCGCCCCTCCGGCCTGACAGCGACCACACGCGGCTGTGGGACACCAGTGCCAAGCGCACAGCACGGCTGTGGGACACCACCACCGGCCGGCCCGTCGGTGTTCCGCTCACCGGCCACACCGAGCCGGTCCACACGCTGGCCTTCCACCCCGACGGCCACCTGCTGGCCACCGCCGGCGAGGACGACACGGCGCGGCTGTGGGACGCCATCACCGGAAAGCCCGTCGGCACTCCCCTGGCCGGCCACATCAGATCTGTTCACACGGTGGCCTTCCACCCTGACGGCCATCTGCTGGCCACCGCGGGCTGGGATTACGGGGTACGGCTGTGGGAGGTCTCCACCTGCAGGCTCATCGCCCTGTTCACCGGCCACACCGACACCGTCTGGTCGGCGGCCTTCCACCCAGCCGGCCACTACCTGGCCACCGCGAGCGAGGACGGCACCGTACGGCTGTGGGACGCCGCCGGCCAGACCGTCGCCCTGTTCAACCACCCCAAGCCGGTCCACACGCTGGCCTTCCACCCCGACGGCCACCTGCTGGCCACCGCCGGCCACGATAGCGCGACACGACTGTGGGACATCTCAGCACCACATCCGTGACCTGTCAGAACGGAGAGTCGAAACGCACCAGGCCCTGCCTGGCGGATCTCGCCGTGGCGAGGATCGGTCAGGTGGTGCCTCGCGAGACGGAGGAGGGAGTCGCGGCGCGCCTCGGTGACCGACGACAACGCGGCGGGGCGCCACCTGACCGCAGTGGGGACAGGGCCTGGAGAGAACCTCACAGCCACGCCTCGCCCGGCGTGGAGGCGGCGGCCCCTGCCGATTCAGGTTCGGGGCAGCTCTTCCGAAGGAAGACGTACACACCATGACGGTCGAGGACCGGGTTTTGAGCGCATTCCTCGCTTGAAGAAAATTACCGAATGCTACGCCTCCGACTGGACGGCGGGAATGACATACATATCCACCGGAGTTTCATCGGAGCCTGAGGGATTTGCCGGGATCGCACACCATACCGTCCGGCCACCGGCACCGAAGTCGCGAATGCCCCAGTTTCCCGATGAAAGCTGGTTGACGATGAAAAGCCCTCGTCCGTCTTCCGCATTCGTGGATTGATTCTCCCTTATGTGTGGTTTGCTGGACTCGGAACCGGGGTCGGTGACCTCTATGTGGACGAAGTCGTTGACCACCTTCAGTACGACCATGACCAGGTCCCCTACCGGGCCGGATTCCGAGTGTTCGACGGCGTTCGTGGTGATCTCGGAGACGGCCAGCCGCACCTGCTCGTAGGCCGGATGATCGGCGCCGAGGAGATCGAGCACCATCTCCCGTGCGCGCGAAACCGATTCCGGTTCTCTCCGCAGGAAGATCTCCCCTGACTTTCTGGTCGACTGCATCACGATGCCCTTTCACCCAGCCCTTTGGTCCGCCTTTCGGGCTTTCTCGCCTCAACTCCCGGCGTCTACCCGATGTCTATTCCGAGATTCCCAAAAAAGGACTACGCTCGGTAGCAACCCCGGACTCACGGTCACTACACAGATATGTGTGGAGGGTCGTGCATTAACGAGAGGAAGGGAAATGTCCATCTCCCCGGGCATTAGCCCCACAGTCTCCCCAAAGGAATATTTCGCCGCAGAACTACGCAGGCGCCGCAAGGAAGCAGGTCTCAGCCAGAAGGAACTGGCCGACCGCATCGGGTGGTCGGTCAGCCTGGTGAGCATGGTGGAACTCGGACATCGGAAGGCGCCCAGAGAGATGGCCGAGAAGATCGACGAGGTCCTGGAGCTCGGCACCGCCCTCACCGACCTGTGGGACCTGCTCAACCACGTGGGCAGCCACCTACCCGACTGGTTCAGACCCTGGATCGAGATCGAGCGGGAGGCCGAAACCCTGAGGGCCTGGCAACCTCTCGTCGTTCCCGGCCTGCTTCAGACCCGTGACTACGCCGAGGCCATGCTGCGCGGCGAGCCCCGCATCACCTCCGAGCAGTTGGAGGAGTACGTGTCGGCCCGGATGGACCGTCAGAGCATCCTCAGCCGGCCGACCCCTCCCATGCTGTGGGCGGTCATCGACGAGAGCGTCCTGTTCCGTCCTGTCGGCGAGGACCACGTGATGGCGGCACAGCTCAAGCACCTCGCCGAGGCGGGCGAACGTCCTGACATCGCGCTCCAAGTCCTTCCGACCCAGGCCCGCACGACGACCGGCGTCAGCGGAGGTTTCGTCGTCGCGCAGGCGCATCGGGGAATGCTCAACGCGGCCTATGTCGAGTCGGCCAGTGCGGGTCAAGTGACCGATCGACCCGACGAGGTCGCCGTCCTAGCATTGAGATACGAGACGATCCGCGTCGAAGCACTGTCCCAGCGCGAATCGCTGAAGCTGATCAAGGAGACGATCAAGCGATGGACCTGAACCGGGAACTGGCAGCGGCGAAGTGGATCAAGTCCACCCGTTCGGCGAGCAACGGCGGTGAATGCGTCGAGGTCGCCAGGCTGTCCAGCGGACGCCACGCCGTCCGCGACAGCAAGAACACCACCGGCCCCGCCCTCATCTTCACCACCCCCGAATGGACCGCCTTCATCAACGGCATCAGGAACGGCGACTTCGACTAGTAGTACTTCGGTTGAGCCTGGTGGGTGCCGAGGGACTGCGGTTGGGGCGGGGAGATCGCGGTAGCAGGTAGGGCACGCGCCGGTCCAGCACTGCAACAAGCCCTGCAGTGTGGTGTGGCATGCACCTGTCCGAGGGCGCTTTTGGCGTCATGCTCGCCGTCGGCGCGGTTGGCGGGGTGGCGGGTGGAGCACTGGCGTCGGTGGCCGGGCTGCGCGTGCCCTTGTGGGTGGGCGGAGCCGCTCTGATCGTACTCACGGTCGTGTTCGGGGTCCTGGCCGATGTAGCCGTTGAGGACCTGGCGCAGACGGCCGCGAGCCTGATGGCACGAACCGGATTCGAGGTCACCCCCCCGGGCCAGGTGTTGCGCGGCTGCTGCCGGTGTTGCCGGACCTGCTGAGAACCCGCAGCGGCATGCCGCGCACCGTCTCGGGTAGTTGCATGATTATTGTTGTTGCGAGATAAATGCATTAGAGCTCGCAGAGGAGACACCCATGGGTGACTACACCCTTCCGGATATGCCCTACGACTACGCGGCCCTGGAGCCCGCGATCACCGGGGAGATCTTGGAGCTGCACCACTCCAAGCACCACGCCGCCTACGTCAAGGGCGCCAACGACACCCTGGAGAAGCTCGCCGAGGCCCGCGACAAGAGCGAGTTCGGCGGGCTGGTCGGCCTGGAGAAGACCTTCGCCTTCAACCTGTCCGGGCACGTGCTGCACTCGATCTTCTGGCAGAACCTCTCCCCCGATGGCGGTGACCGCCCCGACGGCGAGCTGGGCGATGCCATCACCGAGCACTTCGGTTCCTTCGAGGCGTTCCAGAAGCAGCTCACCACCGCCACCGCGACCGTGCAGGGCTCCGGCTGGGGCATCCTGGCCTGGGAGCCGCTGGGCCGGCGCCTGGTGGTCGAGCAGGTCTACGACCACCACGGCAACGTCGGGCTCAACACCACGCCGCTGCTGGTCTTCGACGCCTGGGAGCACGCCTACTACCTGCAGTACCGCAATGTGCGCCCCGACTACGTGCAGAAGCTGTGGTCACTGATCAACTGGAACGACGTCATCGCCCGCTTCACCGAGGCCAAGGGCGTCTGACCCGATGACCGCGGCGCCCACCGTCCGTCCTTCCTTGGTGAATGGTCCAACCGGACGGCTGGGCGTCGCCTCCTTCCACATCCAGGTGGTCGGCCCGAAGGCCGCCGCCTCCCACCTTGTGGCCATCGCCGACGTCGGCGGCGACGTCTTCACCCTGCCGCCCTGGCGCGAGCCGTACCCCGCCGCACGGGGGGTGGCCGCGCGGCTGCTCGCCGACAGTAAGCAGCCCGGGTTCGTGCTCGCCCTCGCCCTCGGCGGCGAGGAGCTGTACGGCTTCGCCTACGGCGTGCGCTGCTCGCACCTGGCGAGGCTGACCTGTCATGAGCCGGGCCAGGACTTCACGCTCAAGGAGTTGGGCGTCTTGCCGCAGCGGCGCGGGCTGGGGCTCGGAGCCGCGCTCCATGACGCCGTGCTCGCCCGCGCCGTGCCGGGAATGCACTGGCTGACCACCCACCCCTGCGCCGCCGCGGCCCTGGGCCTCTACCGCGCCCGAGGGTGGCGAGCGGTCGCCCTGACGGGCAACGAGCAACTGATCATGTCGCGCCGAGGCACCCATTGCCTGGTCCCTGATCGCCACTTACGTTGACTTAATACGAAATCCTCTCAATTGCAAGGAATCTGCAAGCTATCCGACGAGACCGAGTCGGCATCTCCGCCGACCTGCCCTCCCATGCCCGCGAGCGTCCTCACCGCTCCCCCACGGGCCGTAGTCCTCCGGCGACGCCAAGCGGTACGGCGTTGCGCTTGAGGGCGTCGAAGCCGGCGGCCAGGGCCGGGTCGCGGGTGAGGGCTTCGCCCACGACCGGGTCGGTCAGCACAAGAAAGGCCAGGTGCCGCAGGGCGTGGGCGACCACGTTCTCGACCTGCAGGTGCTCGGGTGACGGCGCCGAAGGCGCGGATCCTCTGACGAGCTGGAAATCCGTCAGCGCGATCGCCGGCAGGTGGGCGGCGGGATCGGGGCAGACGGCGTAGGTCAGGACGACCTGGCCTTCGGGCTGGTAGCGCCAACTCGTGGAGTGCACCACGGTGGACGTCGCCTCGGCGGTGAGGCCGCCGGCGCGGCGGACCGCCTGGTCCGGGTTTTCTCCTCTGTCCAGTGAGGTCACGATGCGCCGGTAGCGCCATGCGCCCGCCGGGTCGGCCCGCAGCAACAGGATCTCGACCGATACCGGTACGAGGTGGCTGAGCTGCTCGTTCACATGATGTCCCGTCATCCGGCCGCACTGTTGCATTGATTATGCAACAACGTGTTTATCGCAGAGATGCTATTGCCGTCGGAGCGTTCCTGTGCGTGGCTTGGCGCAGGACGACAGAGAGGCGGGACTCGATGGCGGGACGGCCTGGGGTGCTGGTGCTCATGGGCTCGGGCGAGACGAGCCCGACGATGGTCGAGGTCCATCGCGCGGTGATCCGCCAGCTGGGTGGCGGGGCGCGGGCGGTGCTGCTCGACACCCCGTATGCCTTCCAGGAGAACGCCGCCGACATCTCCGCCCGCGCCCGGGGATACTTCGCGCGCAGCGTCGGCCTGGAGGTCGAGGTCGGTGACGAGGTCGGTGGCGCCGACTGGGTGTTCTCCGGCCCCGGCAGCCCCACCTTCGCCCTCGATCGATGGGTCTCGACGCACGTCGCCGGCGACCTGCGTGCCCGTGTCCGGGCGCGGGAGGGGGCGACGGTGCTGGCCTCGGCCGCCGCCTGCACGGCGGGCGTGGCGACCGTGCCGGTGCACGAGATCTACAAGGTGGGCGCCGCCCCCCACTGGCGGCCGGGCCTGGACCTGCTGGGCGTCCTCGGCCTCAAGGTAGCGGTCGTCCCGCACTACGACAACGCCGAGGGCGGCACCCACGACACCCGCTACTGCTACCTGGGCGAGCGGCGGCTGACCCGGATGGAACCTGAACTGCCGCCGGGCGCCGCCGTCCTGGGCATCGACGAGCACACCGCGCTGGTCGTCGACCTGAACACCGAGGAGGCGCTGGTGGCCGGCCGGGGACGCGTGACGATCCGGCGGCCCGGCTCCCAGGCCGTCCTGCCCGCGGGTACGAGCACGAACCTGGACGAGATCCGTCGTCTGGCCCGCGGCGAGAAAACGGTGACCGGCGCCCCGCCACCGGTCACCTCACCGGTGCCCCGCCAGATCAGCCTGGGAGAGGCGACCCACTCTTGTGAGGAGCGGTTCGCCGCCGCGCTGGCGAGGCGCGACGCCACCGGCTCTTCGCCGCCATCGCTGCCGGAGCCTTCGCCCCGCAGCGATCCAGCCGGCCGAACGGCGACGGGATCCGGCCCCGGCGCGATGCCGCGCCGGGACCGGACGGGTCAGGCCGATGGCTGGTCGGCCACCTCTTTACGGATCTCACGGGCCGCGGCGACCAGGTTGTCGAGGGAGTCGCGCACCTCCGACCAGCCGCGGGTCTTCAGGCCGCAGTCGGGGTTGACCCACAGCCGCCCGGCCGGGATACCATCGAGCCCCTTACGCAACAGGGACGCGACCTCCCCGACGCCGGGGACGCGCGGGGAGTGGATGTCGTAGACCCCTGGTCCTACCTCGCGCGGGTAGCCCGCCTCGGCGAGTTCGCGCGCCACCTGCATGTGCGAACGGGCGGCCTCCAGACTGATCACATCCGCGTCCAGGTCGTCGATCGCGGCCAGGATCTCCCCGAACTCGGCGTAGCACATGTGGGTGTGGATCTGGGTGTCGGCCCGCACCCCGCCGGTGGTGAGCCGGAAGGCCTCGCCTGCCCAGGCCAGGTAGCCGGGCCTGTCGGCGGCACGCAGTGGCAGGGTCTCACGCAGGGCGGGCTCGTCGACCTGGATGACGGCGGTGCCGGCGGCCTCCAGGTCGGCGACCTCATCACGCAGGGCCAGCGCCACCTGGCGGGCGGTTTCGGCCAGGGGCTGGTCGTCACGGACGAAGGACCAGGCCAGCATGGTGACCGGCCCGGTGAGCATGCCCTTGACGGGACGCGCCGTCTGGGATTGGGCGTAGCGGGTCCAGCGCAGCGTCATGGGCTCGGTGCGGGAGACGTCTCCGGCGAGGATCGGCGGCCGCACGTAGCGGGTGCCGTAGGACTGCACCCAGCCGTGCTGCGTGGCCAGATATCCGTTGAGCTGCTCGGCGAAGTACTGGACCATGTCGTTGCGTTCGGGCTCGCCGTGTACCAGGACGTCGATGCCCGCCGCCTCCTGAAAGACCAGAACCGAGCGGATCTCGGAGGCGATCCGCTCGTCGTAGGCGGCGGCGTCGATGCGTCCGGCGCGTAGGTCGGCGCGGGCCGCCCGCAACTCGGTGGTCTGCGGGAAGGAGCCGATGGTGGTCGTCGGCAGCAACGGCAGGCCAAGGCGGGCACGCTGCGCGACGGCCCGCTCGGGATAGGGCTGGGAGCGGCGTGCGTCGGCCGGGGTGACCGCCGCGCTACGGGCCCGTACGGCGGAGTCGTGGGTGAGCGCCGAGGCCGCCCGCGAGGCGAGATCGGCCCGGTTGGCGGCCAGTTGCCCGGCGATGGCGCCGGTGCCCTCGCTCAGTGCCCTGGCCAGGGTGACGATCTCGGCCGTCTTCTGCCGGGCGAAGGCAAGCCAGCGGCCGACCTGCGGATCCACCCCGTGCTCGAGCGCGACATCCAGCGGGACGTGCAGCAGCGAGCAGGAGGCCGCCACGTCCACCCGGTCGGTCAGGCCGAGCAGGGTGGCCAGGGTGGACAGTGACCTTTCCAGGTCGTTGATCCACACGTTGCGGCCGTCCACGACGCCCGCGATCAGACGCTTGCCGACAACCCCGCCCACCCTGGCCAGGTCGTTCAGGTTCGCCGCGGCCGGGCCGGTGAAGTCCAGGCCCAGTCCCTCGATCGGCGCCTCGGCCAGAACCGGCAGCGCCTCTCCCAGCCGGTCGAAGTAACTGGCGACCAGGATCTTCGGCCGGTAGGTCAGGGAGCCGAGCTCCCGGTAGGCGCGGGCCGCGGCGTCCAGCACGGCCTGGTCGCGGTCCTGTACCAGGGCGGGCTCGTCCAGCTGCACCCACTCGGCGCCCGCCGCGCGCAGGGCGGTGAGCACCTGCACGTAGACCGGCAGCAGCCGGTCCAGCAGGGTGGTCGGGTCGAAGCCGGGGTCCATGCCGGGCGCGGGCTTGGCCAGCAGCAGGTACGTCACCGGGCCGACCAGCACCGGACGCGGGCTGTGCCCCTGTGCGAGAGCCTCACGCAGCTCGCCGACCTGCTTGGCCGGATCGGCGGTGAAGACGGTGTCCGCCCCCAGTTCCGGCACCAGGTAGTGGTAATTGGTGTCGAACCACTTGGTCATCTCCAGCGGAGCGACGGCCTGGGTGCCGCGCGCCATGGCGAAGTAGCCGTCCAGGGCGTCTGCTTCGACGGCGGCCCGGTGACGTTCAGGGATGGCGCCGACCATGACGGTGGTGTCCAGCACGTGGTCGTACAGTGAGAAGTCGCCGGTGGGGACCTCCCGCACGCCGGCACCGGCCAGGTGCCGCCAGTTGTCGCGGCGCAGCCGGGCCGCGGTGTCATGCAGCTCATCGGCGGTGACGCGGCCCGCCCAGTAGCCCTCGATCGCCTTCTTCAGCTCGCGGTCCGGCCCCTGGCGTGGATAGCCGTGGACGGTGGCGAGTGATGCGGGGGTGGCGGAAGTCTCAGCCACGAAACTCTCCTTCGCGAGTCATGGAGAACCCCGGTGCTCTCATGGGCGCGAAGGAACGGCTGACCGGCGAGCACCCTGATCTGGTGCCCGCTCGCAGCGCCGACCCGCCCTCGAGGTCACCGAAGTCACCGCGTGCGTGGTCGCACGCGGGCAGTGGCAGGTCTTCGGACTCGCGGGCACGCCCGGGATTTCGCCCGGGCATCTACTGGCCGTCGCTTCCCCGGTCCGGTACTCGGACCCAGTGCGTTTGACGGCGGTCGTTCCCACTCACCGCTGCGGGGCAGTCCCGGAATTGGCGAGCTCGCGAGCCAAACAGGCGAGCGCCGGCCGCACCGGGTTCCCTCTTACGACGCGCCTGCCTGGAGGGCAGGGCGAACCGACTGCGGGTCCAGCCTAGACGCATTCGGTTCCCCCAGGTGACAGGGGAGCGATCGGCCCCGCCAAGACCCCGATGCCGATGCCGAAGTGGTGGGGGCACGTGAACAAGCGGGTGTTCAACCCTCGCGCGATCGCGAGCGGGACATGGCCGGTGCTGACTCACGTCGGTCGCACCTCTGGCACGACGTACCGCACGCCGCTCGATACGCACCCCGTCGACGGCGGCTACCTGTTCGTTCTGGTGTATGGATCGCGCTCGGACTGGGTGCAGAACATCTTGGCGGCCGACGGGGCGCGGCTCCGGGTCGACGGGAGGGAGGTGGAACTCGCCGCCCCACGCCTCGTCGGGAAAGACGAGGCGTTCCAGGCTCTCTCCGATGAGGTGCCACGCCCACCGAGGCTGCTCCGCATCACCGAGTTCCTCCGCATGGACCTGGCCGCAGGCTGACGATATTCCAGGTGCCATCGGCCTGGCTCGATATCGGAGTGCGGGGGCCGATCCTGATCGCCTAGCGTGACCGGGATGAGAGACCGACCGGGTGCCGTCGGATCCGCGCTCAGGAGGGCGCCGACCGAGCGCCGTCGGAGTCGGAGTCGAAGTCCGTGGCCACACGGCACTGTCAGCGGCTGATTCGTTCTCGACGCCGGGCAGGCCCTGCCGGCCTTGCCCGGCGTCGTTGCCGCCTGATCGCGACGAGGCGGGCCGCGACGGGCTGCCCGAGGAGGATGCCGAGGAGTGCCAGCATCAGCCCGCAGAACTGTTGCGCGGTGAGCGCCTCTCCGGCGATCGTCGTACCGATCAGCACCCCGGTCACCGGGCTCAGCAACCCGACGAGTCCCACCGTTCCCGCCGACAGGTGCCGTAGTCCGGCGAACCAGGCGGCGAAGGCGAGAGCCGTCGCGACGACGCTGACATAACCGAACCCGAGGATCGCAGGTCCGTCCAGGCTCGGCGGCGGGCCCTCCACCGCGACGGCGAAGGGCAGCAGGACGACTCCCCCGGCGATGAGCTGCCACGAGGTCGACGACAGCACGTCGACATCCTCGTTCCATCTCTTGGCCAGCACGTAGCCGACCGACGACATCACCATGGCCGCGACGGACGCGAGCACGCCGAGGGCGTCGACGGCGGCCGCGCCGGTGAACAGCATGAGGCACACCCCCGCGATGCCGACGCCGGCTCCGGCCAGGTGCAGGATCCGCGGGCGCTCCGAGAGCAGCGACCAGGCCAGGAGCATCATCACGACGGGCGACGTCGCCATGATCGTCGAGGCGATGCTCGTCGGAAGCAGCTGAGCCGCCAGGTAGATCAACGCGAAGAACGCGCTCATGTTGAGAGTTCCGAGGACCAGGGATTTCCACCACCACGCCCCGTAAGGAAGCCTTCTGCTGATGAGGAGGAGCAGGAGTCCCGCGGGCAGCGCCCTGATGGCCGCCCCGTACAGGGGGTAGCCGGGCGGGAGGAACTGGTGGGTGACGAAGTAGGTCGTCCCCCAGGTGATCGGCGCCATCGCCGTGACCAACGCCCAGCGAAAATTAGCTTCCATAGAAGGCAATATAGCTTCTCTGGAAGCTATATTGCAGGCATGAGCGAACACCTGGATCATGTAGCCCGCATCCAGCAGGAATGGGCTCGCGAGCGGCCGGACCTGGATGTGAGCCCGCAGGGTGTGATCGGGCGCCTGCACCGCCTCGCCGGGCACCTCACCGAACAACTCTGTGTCGTCTACCGGCGGTACGGGCTCGGGGAGGGAGAGTTCGACGTCCTCGCCACCCTGCGACGCGGCGGCGCGCCGTTCGAGCGCGCCCCCGGAGAGCTCGCCGCCTTCACCATGGTCACCACCGGTGCGATGACCAAACGCATCGACCGGCTCGAACGTGACGGGCTGGTCACCCGTCGCCCGAGCGAGAGCGACGGCCGCGGACGGGTGGTCGCGCTCACCGCCGCGGGCAAGGAGCTGATCGACCGGGCGTTCGCCGAGCACATGCGCAACGAACGCCGCCTCCTCGACGAGCTGACCCCCGAAGAGTCCGCACACCTCGAATCGCTCCTCACCACCTGGCTGACCCGCTTCGAAACCCCTCTCCAGACAGAGACCTGAGCCCGGCGCCCAGACGGCGTCCCAGCTCGGGCGGGCTCAGGCCCTCCACCCGCACGCCGCTGAAATCCGCCGTCCCACACGATGGTCGATGTCCGTCCCCCCGACCGGGAGGTCGCCGGCCGGGACACTCCAGGATCGTGTGGTGGCCGTGGCCACCACACGATCCTGACGCCCGTCCTCTGGTCGCGCCGGCTAGGGTGAGCGCACGGCCCAGCCGCGATTCGCTCCCAGCCGTCGGGTGGGTTCCCTGGGTGTGGACGTCGGCGCCGCGTCGGGCCGGGAACGGTCCCAGCCCGGCACGTTCAACGCAGGTAGAGGCGGAGCAGGTCCTCCTCGGTCTCCCGGCGCACGATCACCCTGGCGGCCCCGTCGCGGACGGCGATCACCGGGGGCCGCGTCACATGGTTGTAGTTGCTCGCCATCGACCGCTGGTAGGCCCCCGAGGCGGGGATCGCCAGCAGGTCGCCGGGCCGTACGTCGGCGGGCAGCGGCAGGTCTCGGACGAGCACGTCGCCGCTCTCGCAGTGCTTGCCGACCACGGTGACCTTACGCAGCGGGGCGTCCGAGGAGCGGGAGGCCAGGAGCGCGGTGTAGGCGGCGCCGTACATGGCGGGGCGCGGGTTGTCGCTCATCCCGCCGTCCACGCTGACGTAGGTGTTGACGCCGGGGATCTCCTTGACCGTGCCCACCTCGTAGAGGGCGACGGCGGTGGGTCCGGCGATCGAGCGGCCCGGCTCGACGGCGAGCCGCACCCGGGCGGGTACGGCCGCACGCAGCGCCGCGACCACCTCAGCCGGGCGTGGCGGGACCGGGTCGCCGGGCCGGTAGACGATTCCCAGGCCGCCGCCGAGGTCAAGCTTGGGGATCGTCACGCCGTGCTCAAGCTCGCAGGCCAGCAGGAAGTCGGCCATCCGGCGGGCGGCCAGGGTGAAGCCGCCCAGGTCGGTGATCTGCGAGCCGATGTGGGAGTGCAGCCCGGTCAGCTCCAGCGAGGTGGTGGCCAGGACCCGGCGGACCGCCTCGGCCGCCAGTCCGGCGCTGAGCGAGAACCCGAACTTCGAGTCGTCACCCCCGGTGGCGATGAACTCGTGGGTGTGCGCCTCCACTCCGGGGGTGACCCGGATCATCATGCGCTGCCGTACCCCCGCCTCGTCCGCGAGGGCGGCCAGGCGCTCGATCTCGGTGAAGGAGTCCACGACCACGCAGCCGACGCCCCAGGTGACGGCGCGGCGCAGCTCGGCGACCGACTTGTTGTTGCCGTGGAAGACCACCCGCGCGGGGTCCATGCCCCCGGCCAGGGCCACGGCCAGCTCGCCCCCGGTGCACACGTCGAGGCAGAGTCCGGCCGTGTCCAGCCAGCGCACCACCTCGGGACAGAGGAAGGCCTTGCCTCCGTAGTGCACCTCCCCGTCGGGGAGCGCCTCCCGCCACTCCGCGCAGCGGCCCTGGAACTCCTCCTCGTCGAGGACGTAGGCGGGCGTGCCGAACTCGGCGGCGAGCTCCCGCACGCCGATCCCGCCGATGCGGAGTTCCCCGCCGGTCCATGCCGCAGTGCGCGGCCAGCCGTTCTCCATCACCAAGGTCATGAGGTCGAAGGTAGGGACTGATGGCTTTTGTCCGGTCTTAGCAGCGAAGTTTTCGATGCTAAGGCTCGCAAGCATTCACGTGTGTTGGGGCTGTTACCTCCCGTCGACACCATAAACTCAACTATTCGCAAACTAGGAGGTTTCGTGACAAAGCGCCTGTATTCGGTCATTGCTGTCGCGCTGGCGGTATCGGCATTCGCCGGAGGCTGCGGGCGCTCGTCGTCGGGAACCGACGCCGGCGCGGGCGCCGGCGCGGCGGCCGGCAAGACCGCCAAGGACCTGGTGCCCGAGGCCGTCCGCAAGACGGGCGAGCTCCGGATGGCGACCTCGGAGGGCTACCCGCCGATGGAGATGTACAAGCCGGGCACCCAGGATCTCACCGGCGTCGACCCGGACCTCGCCGCCGCGATCGCGACCAAGCTCGGTCTGAAGGCCAAGGTGACCAACGCCGCCTTCGACGGCCTGATCCCGGGCCTGCAGGCAGGCCGCTGGGACGTGGTGATGTCCTCGATGAGCGACACCGAGGAGCGCCGCGCGGCCGTCGACTTCGTCGACTACTTCAACGCCGGCGGGGCCATCATGGTCAAGAAGGGCAACCCCGAGGGCATCAAGACCCTTGAGGACCTGTGCGGTCGTACCGTCGTGCTGGCCAAGGGCAGCTCGAACCTCGCGATCGGGCAGCGGCAGGACGAGAAGTGCGCCAAGAAGATGCAGATCATGCAGAGTGAGGACGCACCGACCGGCCTGCTGAGCATCGACTCCGGCCGCGCGGTCGCCACCATCGTCGACTCGCCCGTCGCGGCGATGTACGCCAAGGAGACCGGCAAGTACGACGTGCTGCCCGAGCAGTACGACGCCGGCCCCTGGGGCATCGCGATCGACCGGCGCAACACCGCGCTGCGCGACGCCGTGGCCAAGGCCATGCAGGAACTGACCGCCGACGGCGGTTACCAGGCGGTCCTGGAGAAGTACGGCGTCGCGAGCAACGCCGTGCCCGAGGTGACGGTCAACACCAAGCCGTGGAAGTGACCGGAACCGCCGCGGACACCGAGAATCCGCACCTGCCGATCGACGCGCTCCGCCCGCCGCGGCCCGGCCGGTGGATCATGGCGACGGTCGCCGGATTCATCCTGGTCTGGCTGGCCTACACGATCATCGTCAACGAGAACCTACACTGGGACGTCATCGCCGCGTACCTGATGGACGGCAGGATCCTCGGCGGCCTGTGGGTCACGATCCAGCTCACCGTGCTGTCGATGGTGATCGGCCTGGCGCTGGGCATCCTCGCCGCGGTGATGCAGCTGTCCGGCAGCCCCGTGCTGCGGGGCGCCTCCGCGCTCTACACCTGGTTCTTCCGCGGCACCCCGCTGCTGGTCCAGCTCATCTTCTGGTTCAACATCGGGCTGGTCTTCCCCTCCTTCGGCATCGGCGTGCCGTTCGACGGCCCCAAGCTGATCGAGTGGCAGGCCAACGAGCTGATCACGCCCTTCACCGCGGCCCTGCTCGGTCTGGCGATCAACGAGGGCGCCTACATGGCCGAGATCGTCCGGGCGGGCATCCGCTCGGTGGACCCCGGCCAGCGCGAGGCGGCCGAGGCGCTCGGCATGTCGCACCGGCAGGTGCTTCGCCGGGTGGTGCTCCCCCAGGCGATGCGGGTGATCATCCCTCCCACCGGCAACCAGTTCATCTCGATGCTCAAGACCACCTCGATGGTCTCGGTCATCGCCGGGGCCGAGCTGCTGACCGTCTCCCAGCGCATCTACCTCGGCAACTTCGAGGTGATCGCGCTGCTCATCGTGGCCTCCATCTGGTACATCGTGCTCACCACCATCGCCAGCGTCGGCCAGCACTTCATCGAGAAGCGGTTCGAGCGCGGCCACCACGCGCTGCAGGTCAGAGTCCGCCGCAACCTGCGGCCGTTCAGCAGGGGGAACGTTTGATGACCGAACCCATGGTGAGCATCCGCTCGGTGCGCAAGTGCTTCGGCTCCGTCGAGGTGCTCAAAGGCATCAGCCTGGACGTGCCCGTAGGCGGCGTGGTCTGTGTCGTCGGCCCGTCCGGGTCCGGCAAGTCAACACTGCTGCGCTGCGTCAACCGGCTGGAGACCATCGACTCCGGCCGCATCCGGGTGGACGGCGACCTGATCGGCTACGCCGAACAGGGCGACCGGCTCCATCACCTGAGCCCCGCCCGGCTCTGCCGCCAGCGGCAGGACATCGGCATGGTGTTCCAGCGCTTCCACCTCTTCCCGCACCGCACGGCGCTGGAGAACGTCATGGAGGGCCCGGTGGTCGTCAAGGGCATCTCCAAGAGGGACGCCAGGAGGAGGGCGCTGGAACTGCTGGAACGGGTGGACCTGGCAGACCGTGCGGACCACTACCCCGCCCAGCTCTCCGGCGGCCAGCAGCAGCGCGTGGCGATCGCCCGCAGCCTGGCGATGGACCCCAAGCTCATGCTCTTCGACGAGCCGACCAGCGCGCTCGACCCCGAGCTGGTCCAGGAGGTGCTCGCGGTCATGCGGGATCTGGCCGCCAGCGGGATGACGATGATGGTCGTGACCCACGAGATGAGCTTCGCCCGCGAGGTCGGCGACAGCCTGGTCTTCATCGACGGCGGGGTGATCGTCGAGCAGGGCGACCCCCGCGACGTGCTCGCCAACCCGCGCCACGAACGCTTCCGTACCTTCCTCGGGCAGGTCCTGTGACCCGCTTCGACCTGCTGCTCCGAGGCGGCCTGGTGGTCGACGGCACGGCGGCGCCCGATGCCGCCCACCTCGCCGACGTCGGCGTCCTCGCCGGTCGCCTCACGTTGCTGCCCCCGGGAAGCCCGGCCGGCTCCCGCCACACCGAGGACGTGACCGGCCTCGTCGTCGCCCCCGGCTTCATCGACGTGCACACCCACTCCGACGGCGTCACCCTGATCGACGGGGAACTGGGCGGCGACATGGTCCAGGCCGCCGTCCTGCAGGGTGTCACCACGGAGATCTGCGGCAACTGCGGCTCCAGCCTCTTTCCCGCCCTGCCGGAACGGCTGGCCGCGATGCGCGCGGAGAGCCGGGTCTACTTCGGCGGCGACGTCGGGATGTACGAGGGCTTCGCCGAGTTCGCCGCCGCGCACGCGGCCGTGCCCCGCGCCAACCACCTCGCCTCCCTCGTCGGGCACGGCACGCTCCGCGCCGGAGTGATCGGCCCCGTCGATCGGGCCGCCGCCCCCGGCGAGCTGGAGACCATGTGCGCACTGCTCGACCGGGCGCTCTCGGCGGGCGCGGCCGGGCTCTCCAGCGGGCTCATCTACACCCCCGGCACCTACGCGAGTACCGACGAGGTCGTCGCGCTGGCCGCCGTCGCGGCCGGGCACGGCAAGCCGTACGTCACCCACCTGCGCGATGAGATGTCGCGCGTGGAGGAGGCTCTGGAGGAAGCCGTCGAGATCGCGCGCAGGAGCGGCGCCCCGCTGCACGTCTCCCACCACAAGACGGCGGGCAAGTACGCCTGGGGACTCACCGAGCGCACCCTGCCCAGAATCGCCGGGCTGCGGGCCGAGGGCATGGACGTGACCTGCGACGTCTACCCCTACACCGCGGGAAGCACGGCGCTGGGCGCGATGCTCCCGCCCTGGGCCTCGGACGGTGGGGTGTCCGCGCTGATGGCGCGGCTGGCCGACCCCGGCCAGCGCGATCGGATGCGCCGGGCCATCGCCGAGGGCTTCCCCGGCTGGGAGAACACCGTCGGCAACGGCGGCTGGGACCGCATCTCGATCGCCTGCGCGCCACGCCACCCCGAGACGGAGGGGCACACGATCGCCGAGCTGGCCGCCGCCCGCGGCCAGGACCCCCTCGACGTGGCCGCCGCCCTGCTCGTCGCCGAGCAGGGCGAGGTCACGATCATCAGCCACTCCATGATCGAGGACGATGTACGGCGGGTGCTGACCGCGCCGTACTCGATGATCGGCTCCGACGGCGTGCCCAAGCCCGGCGGCCGTCCCCACCCGCGCTGGGCCGGGACGTTCCCACGCGTGCTCGGGCACTACACCCGGGAGCTGGGACTGCTCGACCTGGAGACGGCGGTGCACAAGATGACCGGCATGGCCGCGGCCAGGTTCGGGCTGACGGGGCGCGGCGTGATCAGCGACGGCGCCCACGCCGACCTGGTCGTCTTCGACCCCGCCTCGATCGCCGACGGCGCCACCTTCGCCGCGCCGCTGGTCCCCCCGACAGGAGTCCACTCGGTGATCGTCGCCGGTGAGAGCGTGATCCGCGACGGTGCCGAGACCGGCGCCCGGCCGGGGACGGTGCTGGCCACGTGACCGACAATGACGGTGACCTCGGGAAGGACACCGGGTTCCGGGAGAATGGGGCGATGACAGGGATCGGCCTCCCGGGTGAGAGCGGCGCCGCCCCGGTGATCGCCAGGGTGGCCGTGTCGGTGCCGGGGCTGATCTCCGTCGACGAGGACGCCGAACTGCCCCTCGCCAGCGTCGGCAAGCTGCTGCTGCTCGCCGTGCTGGCACGGGGGATCACCGAGGGGGAACTCGATCCCACCGAGATCGTGGAGCTGCGCGAGGACGACCGCTGCGGAGGTTCCGGTCTCCTCGGCGTCCTGTCCGGCCGCCGCTGGGCGATCGGGGATCTCGCCGTGCTCACCGCGTCGGTGAGCGACAACACCGCGACCAACGCGCTGCTGCGCCGGCTCGGCCTGGACCTGGTCGCCGAGGGCGCCGCCGCACTCGGCTTCGCACGGACGCGGATCCTCGACCGGATCCGCGAGCCGCGCCTGCCCTCGCACCCGCCGACCTTCGCCGTCGGTACGGCGGGCGAGCTCGCCCGGTTCGCGGCCGGGCTCGACGGCCGGCGGGAGTGGACCCGGCTCCTGCTGGGCTGGATGGCCAGCAACACCGACCGGAGCCTGGTTCCCGCCCTGCTGCCGAGCGAGCCGGAGGACCTGGAGATCCCCGGCTCCGTTCCCGCCGGGACGGTGTGGGTGGCGAACAAGACCGGCACCGACGTCGGCGTGCGGGCCGACGTGGGTGTGATGATCGGCGCCGAGCGCCGGATCGGCTACGCCGTGCTGGCCAACGGTCCCGCCGGAGGCGAGCACGCCCTGGTGGAGCGTGCCCGCCAGGCCGGCCTGGCCATCGGCCGCCTGGCCGGCCTGCCTCTCGCCGGCCTGCCTCTCGACCGCTGACCCGGGACACGCCAAAGGAGTCAGCGCAGGGCGTTGCGGATCTGGGCCGAGGCGTCGCGCAGGTAGTCGATGAAGGAGCGCAGCGCCGGGTTGGGATTGGTCGGACGGGTGGCGGCGCCGATCCTGCGATAAAGGCGGGGGCCGTCCAACCTGCACACCTGGATGCCCGAGGCCCTCTGCGCGCCGAGGCTGGGCACCAGCGCCACCCCCAGCCCGGCCCTGACCAGTCCGAGCGTGACCTCGTAGTGGTCGCTGCGGCAGCGGATCATCGGGCTGAACCCCTCCAGCGCGCTGGCACGCTCCAGCACCGAGACCGGGGTGTCGGTGCCGTACGTGGTGATCCACGGCTCGCCGGCCAGGTCGGCGAGCCGTACCCGCTGCCGCTGCCCCGCCGGATGGCCCGGCGGCACGACCAGAAGCTGCGGCTCGTCGAACAGGTGGATGACCTCGACCCCCTCCGGCGGCTTCCAGGGATCGAGCGCGTGCTCGAAGACGACCAGGACGTCCAGCGCGCCGCGCTCCAGGTCGGGCAGGAGCTCGTGCGGCTGGCCGAGCACCAGGTCGAGCTCCACGGCGGGATGGCGGGCGGTGAAGGTCGACAGCGCCAGCGGCAGCAACCGGTATCCCGCGGAGGCGAAGAAACCGATCCTCAGTTGCCCGGCGTCGGCCCTGGCCTGCGCCAGCAGATCCTTCTCCGCCGCCTCGATGATGTCGAGCACCTCTTGCGCCCGGGTCGCGAGCCGCCGCCCGGCCGCGGTCAGCCGCAGGCTCTGCGCGCCCCGCTCGACCAGGCCCACGCCGGCCTCCTCCTCCAGCTTGGAGAGCTGGTGGGACACGGCGGAGGGCGAGAGCCGCAGGGTGCGGGCGGCTCCCGCGATGCTCCCCGTCCTGAAGATCTCCAGAAGCACCCGCAGGCGTTGGCTGCTCAGCACCGTTCCAGTATCGGCGTCGGCGAAGCGGCCGGACAGCGGGGGGTCACGGAGCCGTTCCCACCCCGCTCGCCCGGACCGCTCGGCGCCCGCCGGCGGGACGGTGGACGTAGCGGCCCACCGGGTCGCCGACGATCTTGCCGGCGTCGAGCACCCGGTGGCCCCGGACGAAGGTGTCGGTGACCTTGGCGGTCAGCTCGAAACCCTCGAACGGGGTGTACTCCTGGGTCGACTCCGACTCGGCGGCCCGGACGGTCCAGGTCTCGTCCGGGTCGACGAGGCACAGGTCGGCGTCCAGGCCGACCGCGATGGCGCCCTTGGTACGCAGGCCGTAGCGCCTGGCCGGGTTCTGCGAGGTGAGCGCCGTGATCCGGCCGTAGGACAGGCCACGGCGACGGCCCTCGGTGATCATCCCCGGGAGCAGGTACTCGGCCCCGCCGAAGCCCGACTTGGCGACGAAGATGTCATCGCGCGGCTCGCCGAACTTCGTCTCGTCCCGGCAGCAGGCGTGGTCGCTGACCACCCAGTCGACGGTGCCGTCCAGCACGTACTCCCACAGTGCCTCGACGTCCTCTCGGGGCCGCAGCGGCGGGTTGACCTTGCCGCCGAGGCCGTGCGCGGTGGTGATGTCGGCCAGCAGGTGGCCGACCGTCACCTCGCGCCGGAAGTCGATGTGCGGGAACGCGCCGGCCATCCGGACCGCGGCGTCCACCGCCTTCCTGGACGACAGGTGCAGCAGGTTGATGGTGGGCAGGCCGGTCTCGTGGGCCAGGTAGGAGGCGATGGAGACGGCCAGGCCCTCGGAGTGCGGCGGCCGGGAGGCGTGGTAGGCGGCCAGGCCGCTCAGGTCGCCGGCGTCCTCCACCATCTTGGTGTACGCGCTCATGATCTCGGCGGTCTCGCAGTGCAGCGACAGCGAGATCTCGTCGGCCAGGTCGGGGAAGCGCTCCCTGGCCGCCTGCACGCCGCGCATCACGAACTCGAAGTGCGCGTAGTCGTAGCGCTCCCCTGGCGGGATCATCAGGAAGGAGTTCTGGTCGGCGGAGCGGCCGTGCAGGCCGTGACTGCCGTAGAACATGAAGACCTTGAACGAGGTGACGCCGAAGCGCTCGATCAGGTCGGGGATCTCCCCGATGTGGCCGCGCGACATCGGCGCGAGGTGGAAGCCGTAGTCGACGTAGGCGCGGTCGGCGGTGGCGTCGAGCACCTCGGGGAAGAAGTCGGCGTAGTCGCCGCCCTTGTTGAGGTAGTACTGGCCGGTCCGCATGTAGGTCAGCGCGGTGGTGACGCCACCCTGCGCGCTCGCCCTGCTCTCGGAGACGGCGTCCTCGCCCAGCGGGTTGTAGATGCCCCAGTGCTGGTGAGCGTCCACCACGCCGGGGAAGGCGAGCTTGCCGCCGCCGTCGACGACCTCGCGGGCCGCCGAGGTGTCCAGGCCGGGCTCCACCCGGGCGATCCGCCCGTCCTTGATGGCGATGTCCGCCTCGATGGGCTCGTCGCGCTCGTGCGAGACCACGCGGACGTTCTTCACCAGCAGGTCGTACTCAGTCACGGCCGTCTCCTGTCGCGTACTGCGGCTCCGCCACCAGGCGGAGCAGGTCTCCGATGTGGTCCAGCTCGTCGAGCCGTACCACCCGGTCGGTCACGGCGTCCATGGTGGCGGCCGACAGCCGCCCCTCGGCGTTGTCGCGGAACTTCGCCGCCAGCTCGTCCGCCGAGAGCGGCCGCTGGGGGCCGCCCCTGTTGGTGAGCACCTCCTGGCTCCACTCGCGGCCGTCGGTGTCGCGGGCGCGCAGCACCGCGGGGAACTGGTGGGGGAAGATCGCGGTGGCCCGCTCGTCCGCCACCACCTCGACCTTTGCCATGAGGTCCCGGCGGAGCGGGTCGCGGGCCAGTTCGTCGGTGAAGTCCGCCAGCCCCACACCGAGGCCGCCGCCGCCCAGCAGCCCGGCCGCGACCGCGTACGGACCGCTGAACTGCGCCTGATAGCCGGTCTCGGGAGTGCGCTTGCCCTCGATGGGCTCGCCGATCGTCCGGATGACGGGCGCGGGTACGCCAAGCGTCAGGCTCTCCACCCGGGAGGGGTCGAGCCCCTGCTCGCGCAGCCCGATCGCGGCGTCCACCGCGGTGTGCACGAAGTGGTTGGCGGGGTAGGGCTTGAAGAAGATCCCGGGGACCGCCCAGTCGATGCCGAGACCGGAGGTGATCTCCGACGCCTCGTACCGCCCGTGCAGGAACGCCTGGAAGAAGCCGAACCTGCCCTCAAGCACGGTCGGCGGCCCGGTGAAACCGCGCCTGACCAGCTCGGCCGAGGTCACCGCCGACTGCGCCGCCCACCCGCAGTGCAGCCGCTTGACGGTGCCGCCGGTGCGGTTGGCCTCGATGATGCCCGAGGCGGTGGAGGCGGCGACGCCGAGCGCGTCGAGCACACCCTCGCGCGGCAGGCCGAGCAGCACGGCCGCGGCGACGGCGCCGCCCAAGGCGCCGCAGATGGACGTGGCGTGCTGGCCGTGCTCGAAGAACGTCGAGTTGCCGGCCTCGCGGTCGTAGCCCGCCATGCCGACCCGTACGCACACCTCCAGGCCGATCGCGATGGCGTGGATCGTCTCGCGGCCGGACGCCCCGGCCAGCTCGGCGGCGGCCAGCGCGGCCGGGACCACCGAGGCGCTGGGGTGCAGCACCGAGGGCAGGTGGGTGTCGTCATAGTCGAGGGAGTGGGCGAGCACCCCGTTGGCGAGGGCGGCCAGCGGTGCGGGCACCGCGGAGCCGCCGCCCACCACGTGGGCCTGGGGGCGCCCGCCCTGGTCGCGGACGTACTCCACGATGGCGGTGCTGGTCGGCAGCCGGTGCGCGGCCACGCACAGCCCGATCACATCGAGCACGCGCTTGCGGACGCTGTCGACGACGTCGGCGGGCAGCGTCGAGTAGGAGGTGTCGACGGCGAAGTCGGCCAGTTGGCGGCCGAGCGTCGGCTCAGCCACGGCGACCGCCCTGCCCTTCGGCCTCGGCGCCCCGCGCCGGCGGGCGGCCGACCACCGCCAGGGGCCGCACCGGCGAGCCGGTGGCGCCGAAGAGCGCCAGCGGCGACAGCACGAAGGTGAACTCGTGCACACCGTGCAGGGCCGGCTCCTCCAGGTTCATCGTTTCGATGATGTAGACGCCGGACTCCACCAGCAGGACCCGGTGCGCGGGCAGCACGCTGTGCCCCTGGCCCGGGGCCAGGCACTCGAAGGCGATGGTGTCGGCCCCGGCGGCGCGCACCCCGCGCTCGGCCAGCCAGTACGCCCCCGCCTCCCCCACCCCTGGGACGCCGGACTCGGAGCCGATGTAGGCCGTGCGGTCGGGATCGGAGAAACGGCTGCCCCACCCGCTGCGGATCAGCACGACGTCACCGGCCTCGACCTCGGTGCCCTGCTCCCGTACGGCCCTGTCGAGGTCGGCCGGGGTGATCTCGTAGCCCGGCTCGCAGGAGGCCACTCCGAACGCGGCGGGTATGTCGAGCAGCACGCCCCTGCACACCATCGGCGCGACCGTGTGGATGCCGTGGTCGGGGTAGCGGCCCCCGACACAGGCCGCCGCCGCGTCCACGCCGCCGTACAGCCTGCCGTCGTGAGACACGTGGGCCAGCGCGTCGATGTGCGTGCCCACGTGGGTGCCCATGACGAGCATGTCGTTGGCCGCGGACCCACCGTCGGGGCGCACCTTGTCGCCGTGGCGGCGCGGGAGCGTGTGGGTGTACGCGGGGTGGTTGGGCGACTGCGGCATGCCCGCGTAGAACGGGCGGCCCAGGTCGTACACGGTCACGCCGCCGCGTACCGCCTCCAGTAGGGGGTCGCTTACCGTCTCTCCCGGCGAGGTGGCCAGGGTGGTGGATGTGCTCACGTCGTCTCGTCTCTCCCGATGTCCGTCTGTCCCCCCGATCGACGCGTCGCCGCGCCGTCGCGGATCAGGCGATGATCTTTCGTTCTCGTAGGTCGCTCAGGGTCGCGGGGTCGCAGCCCAGCCCCTCGACGAGCACATGCTCCGTGTCGGCTCCCAGGCCGCGGCCGGTGAACCGGATCCGGCCCGGTGTCCGCGACATCCGCCACATCACGTTGTGCATCAGCACGGAGCCAAGGTCGGCGTCGTCGACGGAGGTGAGCATCCCGGTCTCGCGGACGTGGGGATCCTCCACGAGGTCACGGGCGTCGTAGACGGGGGCGACCGCGGCGCCCGCCGAGGTGAACTCCGCGACGACCTCCTCCCGGGTGCGGGCGGCGATCCAGTCGCCGAGCAGCCTGTCCAGCAGCTCCACATGCCGGACGCGGCCCGCGCCGGTGGCGAACCAGGACTCGTCGATCACCTCGGGGTGCCCGACCAGGCGTATCACCCGCTCGGCGATCGTCTGGGCGCTGGTCGAAACCGCCACCCAGTGGCCATCGGAGGTGAGGTAGGTGTTGCGCGGCGCGTTGTTGGTGGAACGGTTGCCGTGCCGGTGTTCGACGATCCCGAGCTGCTGGTAGACGGTCGGCGAGGGGCCGACGGCCGTCATGATGGGCTCCAGCAGGCTCATGTCGACGACCTGCCCGCGCTTTTCCTGGTCGCGCTCGCGCTCCCAGAGCGCCATCATCGTCGCCGAGGAGGCCGCGATGCCGCAGATGCTGTCGGCCAGCCCGAAGGCGGGCAGCGTGGGTGGTCCCTCGGCCTCGCCGGTCAGGTGGGCGAAGCCGCTCATCGCCTCGGCGAGCGTGCCGAACCCGGCCCGCCCCGCGTACGGCCCCGTCTGCCCGAAGCCGGTGATCCTGACGATGACCAGCCCGGGGTTGACCTCGTGCAGCCTGTCGGGACCGAGCCCCCAGCGCTCCAGGGTGCCTGGCCGGAAGTTCTCGATGAGCACGTCGGTGCGTTCCATCAGCCGCAGGAAGAGCGAGGCCCCCTCGGGCGCGGACAGGCTGAGCCCGATCGTCTGCTTGTTGCGGGAGATCTCCTTCCACCACAGCGAGACGCCGTCCTTGGACTCGCCGTGGCCGCGCATGCCGTCGCCCGCCGTCGGATGCTCGATCTTCACCACGCCGGCACCGAAGTCGCCGAGGATCTGAGCGCACAGCGGCCCCGCCAGGATCGTCGAGGCGTCGACGACTCGCAGACCTTCCAATGGCCCGTCGCGCATGCTTACCCCCAGGTCAGAAATGGTTTCATCGATATTCTTCCGGTCTGCTTCCGGTACGGCAGGCCGCCTCCGCCGTCTCACGGAGTGGGTGTCACGCGACCGCCCTCCCCGTCCCGGTCCCGGTCCGCCGTACGGAAGCCGAGGTCGGCCGAGATGTCGGCGGCCGCTGCGGCCACCCACTCCCCCAGCGACTCCCTCCGGCTGCGGGTGAACATGTCCTGCGGCCCGCACACCGACACCGATCCGACGACCTGCCCGGTCGCGCCGCGGAAGGCCGCCGCCACACTCGTCGCCCCCGACTGCCGCTCGCCGAAACTGACGGCGTAGCCGAGGGTGCGAATCCGGATGATCTCCTCGCCCAGCGCGGTCGTGGAGGTGATCGTGGCGTCGGTGACGCTGTCGAGGCGGTGGTGGGCCACGTAGTCGTCCACCTCCGCGTCGGGCAGCGCCGCGAGGATCGCCTTGGAGGAGGAGCCCGCGTGCAAGGGGTGGCTGGTGCCCAGCGCCACCGACATGCGGATCTCCTGTGAGGAGAGGACCTGGTCGACGTAGACCCGCGACCAGCCCTGGCGGAGCGAGAGCGTCGCCGTCTCGCCCGTCCGCTCGGCCAGCGCCACCAGGTGGCGGTGGGCGACGGCCGGCACGTCGAGTTCGCGCATGGCGGCCAGGCCGACGCTCAGCGCCCCGGGGCCGAGACGGTAGAGCTTCCTGTCCTCGTCGAAGCTCAGGAACTGGCCGGTCACCAGCTCCCGCAGTATGCGGTGCGCCACGGCCTTGGGCAGGCCGGTCTGCCGCGCGATGGTGGAGACACCCTGGGGCTGGGGCGATCTGCCGATGACATCGATCACGGCGAGAACCCGCGCGATACCGGAGCGGGAGCGTTCGGGCTCCCGGTCCTCTCCGATGTCATCGGTGGTCATGGTTTCCTCGGTTGGTCGGGGCGCACGCGGCGGGCGGCACGTAAGGGGGGAAGATCATGTGAATGTCATAGGGCAACGCTGTCCTAAGGAGCGCCGAGAACCTCGATCGTGACGTCAGCGTTACCCCGGACCGCGTTGGAGTAGGGGCACATGCCGTCGGCGATGCCGACGAGCCGCTCCAGGTCCGCCTGCGGAACGTGCGGCGCGGCGATCCTGAGCGCGGCGGCGATCGCGTACTTCCCGCCGGGCACGGAGCCGAGCGTCACCGACGTGGTGACGCTCACCGGGTCGAGGCCGATCCGCTCGCGCCGCGCCACCATCGCCAGTGCGCTGGCGAAGCAGGCGCCGTACCCAGCGGCGAAGAGCTCCTCGGGGTCGGTTCCGGTGTCGCCTGGCGTGCGGGCCGCGGGCCGGGTGAGAGCGAGGTCCAGCGAGCCGGTGAGCGAGCGCGCGCTGCCCGCGCGACCGCCCTGGACCTCGACGGTCGCGGTGTAGAGCGGCTTGAACGCGGCGTCCGGCTGCGCGGCCCGGTGTGCCAGTACGTGCTCGGCCACCGCCCTGGCGAAGATCTCCGGCTGTTCCTCGGCGACGAAGTCGGTGCCGCCGGGGATGCTGATCAGCGGCACGCCCGGCAGCGCCGCCTGGACGACGTCGTTCATCCTGGCCACGACGTCGTCGCCGCCATGCAGCAGCAGCATGGGGATGCCGGCGAGCGCGGCGGTGTCCAGGCGGTGGTCGAAGACCGCGCGGTAGGCGACCGCGTAGTCGGGGCCCACGCTGAGATACTCGGCGACCTGGCGGCTGGCCGACTCCGCTGAGATCCTCGGGTAGAGCCAGTGGACCCGCTCCCAGATCGTCGACAGGTGGCCGCCGTCGTGGGCGAGCTCGTAGCCCGGCGCGTAGGAGGCCTTCTTCTCCTCGCGCTCGGCGTCGTCGTACAGCGGCAGCCCCTGGAAGATCAGGCCGTTCACCCGCTCACGGGCGGTGAGCGCCGCCTCGGCGGCGACCACGGCGCCGGTGTGCTGCCCGAGCAGGTGCACCTTCCCCAGGCCGAGGGCGTCGGCGATCCGCCACGTCGCCGCCGCGTAGTCGGGGATGGACCACTGCTCACCGGGCGCGTCCGACATCCCGAAGCCGGGGGTGTCGACCGCGACGACGTGCAGGCCGTGCGCGGCGAGGGCGGCGAGGGCGGGCTCGTAGGTCGCCGACGACAGCGGCGACTGGTGCAGGATGAGCAGCGGGACCGCCGAGGGGTCGCCCGCGCGCCGGTAGTGGACCTGGCCCCAGGGCAGGTCGAGGTAGCCGCGCTCGGAGGCACCGCGCAGGTGGGTGGCGCTCATCGGTCCACCGCCATCGCGGCCATGACCTCGACGACGTGCTTGATACCCCTGCGGTAGTCCTCCACAAGAATGTTCTCGTTGGGGCCGTCGACCCCGGAGTCGGCGCGCGAGACGCCGACTCCGACGATCGGGCGCCCACCCATGACACCCTGGTTGCCGATCCACTGCGTGTACGGCTCGATGACGGGCTCGGCGCCGTAGACGCGGCGGGCCGCGTCGGCGACCAGCGACACGAACGGATCGCGGTGGTCGGTGATGCTCGGGCTGCTGGTGGCCATGACCTCGATCGCGATGTCACCGAAGCCGCCGTCGGCCAGGTGCTTGCCGACGACCCGCAGCACCCGCTCGGGGTCCTGCCCGGCGACCAGGCGGATCTCCACCTTGGCGACGGCGGTGGCCGGGATGCCGAGGGTGATGTCGTCACGGTTGTCGCCCCCGGTGATGCCGGCGACGGTCAGGGTGGGCCTGGTGCGGATCTCGACCGCCGCCTGGGCGTCGTCGAGGCCGCCGATGAAGGAGTCGACTCCGGCCCTGGCGCGCAGGAAGTCGCCGTCGAAGTGCAGCTGGGCCAGCAGCTCCCGCTCCTCGTCGGTGGGGACTCTCGCGTCGTCGGCGAAGCCCTCCACGGTGACGGTGCCGTCGGGACGCTGCAGGCTCGCCAGCGCCGTGGCCAGGCGGGTGGTCGCCGACGGGAGCAGCACGGTGTTCTGGCTGGTCAGCTCACGCGTCAGTGTGGTGGCGGTCAGCCTGAGGTAGAGCACACCCTTCTCGCTGAGCTTGAGCAGCGGCCTGCCCTGGGCGTCGGTCCAGGAGTTCTCCCACAGGGTGCCGTCGCTCGCCAGCCGGTCGGCGTGCGCGCGGACGAACGAGCCGAGGCCGGGACTGTGCAGCCACTGCTTGCCCTCCATGATGTAACGGCTGGTGACCGGCGCCTCCTGGCCGGACAGCCACCACACGGCCGCGGCGTGGACGCGCGACATGAGGGCGCCCTTGTCGTCGGCGACGCCTCGCGCGTACAGCCGCCCATCGTGGATCTCCGCCGCGTACGGCGGGCTGATCCACCGCTCCTCGTCTCCGGTCGGCTCCACCTCGACGTCGTAGTGGTTGAAGTGCAGCAGGGCGGGCTCGCCGCCGCCGATCTCGCCCAGCACGTACGGGTGGGAGTGTTCCCAGGGGATGACCTCGGCGGTGCCGCCCCAGCGGCCGATCGAGGCGGCGAGGAACTCGGCGGTGGCCACCATCTGGTCGGGTTCCTGGCGGCGGCTGCGGATCCGGCAGAGCTGCCGCAGCTCCTCGACGAAGGTGTCGAGGTGTGCGTCGACGGCGGCCAGCGCGGCGGTGACGTCTGGTTTGGGCATGGGGTGCTCCTCGCGAGGGTCTGCCGGTTGTCAGTGGATGGTCACTCCGCCGTCGACGTAGACCGTCTGGCCTGTCGTCATGGCGGCGGCGGAGCTGAGCAGGAAGGCGACCGCGTTGGCGACGTCTCCGGGGCCGGCCATCCGCCCCAGGGGGATGGTGGCCAGCTTGTCCTGCATGTACGCCGAGCTGGCCCGGACGTCGACGGTCATGTCCGTGGGCACGATCGTGGGTCCGACGGCGTTGACACGGATGCCGTCGGGGGCCCACTCCAGGGCGAGCACCTTGGCCATGTGCATCACCCCGGCCTTGCTGACGCAGTAGCCGAGGGTGTCCAGGACCGCGATGTGACCGTTGGTCGAGCCGATGTTCACCACACTCGCGGTGCTCTCGCCGCCCGGCCTGCCCGCGTCGCGCAGTGCCGGGTAGGCGGCCTGGGACATGCGGAAGGTGCCGGTGAGGTTGACGTCGAGGACGTCTGTGAAGTCGTCCTCGCTCATCGTGACCGCCGGCCCACGCCGTACGATGCCCGCGTTGTTGACCAGGTGGTCGAGGCGGCCGTGCGCGGCGAGCACCTCGGCGACCAACGCGCGGCAGGACTCCGCCGAGCGGACGTCGACGTGGTGGCGGGTGTGCCCGTCGCTCTCGGGCAGCGGCGCCTGCCAGTCGTCGCCGGAGGTCACGTCGGCCTGGGCCACGCGGGCGCCGCGGGCCGCGAGGGTGGCGGCGATCGCCGCGCCGATGCCCTTGCCCGCGCCGGTGACCAGCGCCACCCTGCCGTCGAAGCGGTTCGGATCGCTCATGCGCCGATCACCCGGCTGTCCTCGGCCCAGAAGGCGAAGCGCCGCTGGGCGAGACGGATCAGGGAGTGCGCGATGAGGCCGAGCACGGAGAGCACCACCAGGACCGCGAACATCCCGGAGATGTCGAAGTTGTAGTTGGTCTGCAGGAGCAGGTAGCCCAGGCCCTCCTTGGCGCCGATGAACTCGCCGACGACCGCGCCGAGGATGGCGAAGACGATCCCGATGTCGAGCCCGGCGAAGATGAAGGGCAGCGCGCTCGGCAGCCGGACCATCCGGAACACCTGGAATTTGCCCGCGCCGAACACGGTCAGCATCTGGATCCGGTCGGCGTCGGCCGAGCGCAGCCCCTCGATGACGTTGACCAGCATCGGGAAGAAGGAGATGACCGCCGCCATGACGATCTTGCTGGTCATGCCGAAGCCGAACCAGACGACGAACAGCGGTGCCAGGGCGACCTTCGGCACCGTCTGGAAGGCGACGATGTAGGGCATGAGCGTGCGCTCGGCCAGCCGCACCTGCGAGATCAGCGTGCCCAGCACCATCGCCGCGCCGACGCCGATCACGAAGCCGACCAGGGACTCCTGGAGCGTGACCAGCAGGTGCGACCAGAACTGGTCGTCGGTGAGCTGGGTGCCCAGCGAGGCGACGATCTGCGAGGGCCGGGGCAGCACGTAGTCGTCGATGCCGAGGGGCTGCACCAGGAACTCCCAGGCGAGCACCACGATCAGGAAGACCCCGGGAACCATGATGAGCTCGGGGCGTTCGCGCAGGTCGAACCCGCTCAGGCGGTTCTTCTTCCGTGCCGGGCCCGGCGGACGGGCGGGGCGGCCGTCAGTGGCCTTGGTCATTGTCATGGTGTGTACCTCGTCAGTCGATGACGCCGGCGGCGTTGAAGTGCTGGCGGATTCGCGACACGTAGACCCCGGCGCGGTCGGAGGACATGACGCTGAGATCGCGGGGGCGCCCCAGCTCGATCGGGACGATCTCGGCGATCCGCCCGGGGCGGGAGCTGAGCACGATGACCCGGTCGGACAGGAACACCGCCTCGGGGATGGAGTGGGTGACCAGGACGACGGTCTTGCCGCTCTCCTTCCAGATACGCAGCAACTCGACGTTCATGTACTCCCTGGTCATGGCGTCCAGGGCACCGAAGGGCTCATCCATGAGCAGTACGGACGGGTCGTGCACCAGGGCCCGGCAGATCCCGGCGCGCTGCTGCATGCCGCCGCTGAGCTCATGGGGGTACTTGTCGCCGAAGCCGTCCAGGCCGACCATGTTCAGCAGGTTCCTGGCCTGCTCGCGGTAGACGGCCGCGTCGAGTCTCTGCACCTCGACGGGGACCATCACGTTCTCCAGGATGGTGCGCCAGGGCAGCAGGGTCGCGGCCTGGAAGACCATGCCCACCTCGGGGAGCGGCTTGGTCACGTCCCGTCCCGCGACGCGGACGACGCCCTCGCTCCTGGGGATCAGCCCGGCAAGGATCTTCAGCAGGGTGGTCTTACCGCATCCGGAGGGCCCGACGACGGAGATGAACTCCCCCCGCCTGACGGTGAAGCCGATGTCGGACAGCGCATGGGTGGGCTCCGACCTGCGGGGCCGGTACAGCTTCTGCAGGCCGGCCACCTCGATCCACGCGTCTTCGTCCACCGGTGCCGATGCGGCGGTGGCCTGGCGGCGGCCGGGGGTCCTGATGGCCATCGGCCCTCCTCTTCGATGCTCGGGTGTGTCGGTCGTGGTCGCCGGTCGCTCCGGCCCTGATCCACTTCTGGCGGTGCGGCCCCGGGTCACCCGGGGCCGCATACTCCGGGGTGTGCGGCCACGGGTCACCTCGGGCGTACGCCTCGGGTTACTTCGGGCTGTAGGCCTTGGCCTTGGAGACCACCGCGGCGGAGTCGAACTCGTTGGCCGCGGGCAGCAGGCTCGCGTCCCAGACGTCGGCGATCACCGGGTCCTTGGTGATCTGCCCGGCGCCCTTGGTGTAGGCGGCGGTCTTCGTCCACTCCTGGTCGCTGATCGCACCCCAGTCCGCGAAGGTCTCCGGCTCGCCGGTGGTGGGGGTCGAGGTCTTCAGCCACGCCGCCATGACCTTGGTGTCGTCGGCGATCCGGTCTTCGGCGGACTTGCCCGCCAGGATCTGCGGGAAGACCTGGTAGCCGATGCGGGTGGCGGCCTCGGTGTTGACCGCGGAGAAGAGCATGCCCTGGTAGCCGGCGCGCAGGAAGCGGGTCAGCACGTCCTTCTTCTCGTCGAAGGTGTCCTTGCGCACGGCGAAGGTGATGGAGCGGATCCCCTGGAACATGTCCGGGTTGGGGAGATACTCGTAGGTGACGCCGGAGTTCTCGATCGTGGCGTACGCCTGGGTGTAGAGCGCGAGCGCGTCCACCTGGCCGCTGCTGATCGCGCCGGCGGCCTGCGCGCCCACGCCGACGGGCAGCAGCTCGACGTCCTTCTCCGGGTCCAGCCCGGCCTCGCGGACGTAGCCCCGCGCGTACGGGCTGGAACCCGACGCCAGGCTGATGACACCGATCTTTTTGCCCTTGAGGTCGGCGCCGCTCTTGATATCGCTGCCCGGCTTGACCGCCATGACCCACGGCCAGTTCTGCACCAGGCCGCCGATCGCCTTGACCGGTACGCCCTTCTCCGCCGCGGCGAGGATCGAGCCCGCGTCGGCGGCGGTGATGTCGGCGCTGCCGGACGCGACGGCCTGGATGGCGGCCACGGACCCGTCGGTGTTGATGGTCTCGACGTCCAGGTTCTGCTCGTCGAAGAAGCCCTGGTCCTTGGCCACCGCGTAGGCGGCGACCTCCTCCTTGGGGCCGATGACCGCCGAGGCGATGGCGAAGGTGATCTTTCCTCGGGCGGCCTGGGCACCATCGGCGCCCTCGGGTGCGGCGGTGTCGCCTCCACCGCAGCCGGCCAGCATGGTCAGTGTCGCGACGGTGAGGGCGCCAACGCCCAGTCGCAGGGATTTCTTCACGTACGGCACCTCTATCAAACCAATGGGGTGGGGGGTGTCAGACCGGGGAGGGGGAACCCGGCCTCGGTGAGGTCGTTGTAGACGTGCTGCTCGGCGATGAGACCGTCGCGGATGACGAACACGTCCACGTATCGGATGCCGGAGAAGGGGGCTCCGGCCAGGTCCTCGCCGTACAGGGTGCCCAGGGAGGTGACGACGGTGGCGTCGTCGTCACCCTCACCCTCGAAGTACCGTTCGCGGTTCTTGCGCACCCACAGGTAGCGGCCACCTGCGCCGGCGACCATCTCCGGCAGTGAGGTGAAGACCAGGTCCCCGGGAAAGACGAGCCGCACCCCCGGCGCGAGGAGCCTGGCGGCCTCGTCGAGGTCGCGGTCCTCGCACAGTCGCAGGTAGTGGTCGACGAGCTTGGCCGCCGTGCCGGTAGCCATCAGCCGGCCTTGGCCGCCAGGGCGGCCTCCCACTGGTCGCGCAGCGGGTGCTCGGCGGGACCGCTCTCCGCGATGATCCTGATCAGGCGGTTCATCATCGCGTCGCGCTGGCGCTCCAGGATCCGGCGCTCCGCCTCGTCGGGTACCAGGGAGTCGAGCTCTCCCTCGGCGACGACGCCGTGGCGGACCAGCAGCGCCTCCAGGCCGTGCAGCCGCTGGTTGGCGACGTGCAGGTCGGTGCTGAGCTGCAGGGCCAGGTCGAGCAGCTTGCCAAGGTGACGGTCGCGGAAGTAGTCGAATTCGTCGCTCATCAGTTCTCCGGCTTGTTCGCGGCGAGAGCCGCCCACGGGAAGTGCCATTCGCGCCGGTCGCCCCAGCCCTCGGGGCGCACACCGTCGTTGCGCTCGTCGAACGGTGACCAGGACGTGTCGGTCAGACCGGCCTCGCGGCAGAACTCCAGGAGGTCGGAGGCGAACAGGTCATGGAAGAAGGGCTCGTTGTTGCGCTCGGCGTGCTCGAAGATCGTCGCGTCCCTGAACGGGTCACCGGTCGGCTGGAACTCCAGGAAGCGGAGCGCCCCACCGGGCCGCAGCAGGCGTGCGGCCTCCTGGATGGTCTCCTTCACGGCCTGGGCGGGCATCTCGTGCAGCACCATCGTGCCGGTGACCACGTCGCAGGAGCCGTCCGGCAGACCGGTCGCCCTGCCGTCACCCTGGAGGTAGGTGATCGCGACGCCCTCGGCCTCGGCCTCGGCGTGCGCCAGGCGCAGACCGGGGGCGGCGAAGTCGATGCCGATGACCTCGGCCTGCGGGTAGCGGTTCGCGAGCGGGCGGGTGCTCTTGCCGAAGCCGCAGCCGATGTCGACCACGCGGGCCGCGTCCGGCAGGTCGGGCAACGCGGTCTGGGTGAACAGCTGGTGGAACTTGTAGCCGTCGTTGTCGCGCAGCATGACGATCCGCGCGCCGAACTCGTAGACGTACGCGGACAGGTCGTCAGAGAAGAATCCGCCGGGCTGGATGTGGATGTCGAAGTCGGTGTACCAGTCCGGCAGCTCGACCTCGGCATTCAGGGTGAGCTTGCCCTTCGGCGCCTCCACCTCGCCCAGCTGGTCGATCAGGTCGTCACGGCGGCTGATGACGGCGTCGCCGGCGGTCTTCCACAGCATCTTCTGCTGCACCCGCTCAAGGTGGCTGAACCACGAGTAGAGGTTCAGGTTACGGAAACGCTCGCCGGCCTCCTCCACGGTCCGCGCGGGAGCGCCGCCGGCGCGGTACTCCTCGGCGAGAGCGGGGTAGAGCGTGTCAGCCCACCTCTTGCGCATCGCCAGGATGTAGTCCACGGTGGAGCGTTCATCGAAGGTCAGGCGATCCTCGATATCGATCATGGTTCTCCTTCCAGGGGTCGAGCGGTGCCCTTCTCCGGTGCCGCATCGGGGCCGACGGGGAACGGTGGCAATGTGGTCGAGGCGTGGTTCAGTGGGCGCGGGCCAGCGCGGTCGCGCCACTGACGGCATCGGTCAGGAAGGTGCCGGCGAGCCTTCCCTCGTAGACCGCCTCCAGCGCGGTCCGCGGCGCGTTGGCGTCGCCGACGACGTGCACGCGGGGGGCCTCGGACAGGGCGTCGAGTTCGCGGTAGAGCTCGTCCACGGCGGTGGGGGTGCCCGCGTCGACGATCGCGGTCACGCCCGGCAGGGTCTCCACATCGCCGCACAGGGTGTCGCGGAGGGTGAGCAGGCCCCCCTCGACGCCCTGCGGGACGCGCAGCGGGTGGACCTTGACACCCAGCTCGCCGAAGCGGTGGGTGAGCGCGAGCCTGGAGTACGTGGTGATGCGGGCGGAAAGCGAGGCGGTCGGGGAGAGCAGGTGCACCTTCGCCCCCAGCCCGGCCAGGTGCTCGGCGATCGACGCGGCGGGCCAGGCCCCCTCGTCGTCGCGGACGACGACGGTGCCGCGCAGCGGCGAGGCCGGGTCGTCCAGGGAGGCGACCGCCTGCCACAGGTCGAACACCGGGGGCCCGCCCGGCAGCTCCCGCCGCCGGGGCCGCGAGCCCGTCGCCACGATGACGTCGTCGACGCCCTCGTGGCGACCTCCCGCGAGGAGGTCCGCTGCCTCGACGCGGTGCCCCAGCAGGATCGTGATCTGCTCGGTGGCGACGTCCCGGCTGAGTTCCGAGGTGAGCAGCGCGAGGCGCTCCCTGCCCGGCACCCGGGCGGCGATCGCCACCTGGCCGCCCAACTCGGGGCCGGCCTCGGCGAGCGTCACCTCGTGGCCGGCGCGCCGGGCCGACAGTGCCGCCTCCATGCCCGCGGGACCGCCGCCGACGACGAGGACCCGGCGAGGACGGGCACCGGCGAGCGGCGGCTCCGCCCTCATCCGCCGCCACTCCCGCTCGGCACCGACCTCGGGGTTGACCACGCAGGAGATCGGCAGGCTGCTCTCCAGCCGCCCGATACAGCCCTGGTTGCAGGCCAGGCACGAGCGGGACTCGTGCGAGCGGCCCTCCATCGCCTTGCGGACCAGGTGGGGATCGGCGATGTGCGGCCGCGCCAGCCCCACCAGGTCGGCCTCACCGGAGGTGACCAGCTCGACGGCCTCGGGAAGGCTGTCGAGCCGGCACACCGCGAGCACGGCCAGGTCGGGGAAGCTCCACTTGAACAGCGCCGCGTGGTGCCGGAACGGCGCGTGGCCGAAGCTCATGTCGGCCATCTGCGTCGCCAGCGAGTAGCTGCCGTGGTAGGCCGAGTGGCTGACGTGCACGTAGACGAGCGGGAACTCACCGCGCAGGAGCCCGACGACCTCCAGCATGTCCTGCGGCGTCAGACCGCCGGGCAGGAACTCGTCGGCGCTGATCCGCAGCCCCACCGGCAGGTCCGGCGCCTGCCGGGTCACCGAGGCGAGCACCTCGCGGGTGAGCCTGAGACGCCCGTCGAGGTCACCTCCGTAGCCGTCGGTCCTGGTGTTGGTGACCGGCGAGAGGAACTGCTGGAGCAGGTGGCCGTGGCCGAGGTGGACTTCCACGCCGTCGTACCCGGCCTGGGCCATGCGGTGGGCGGCCGCGCCGAACGCGTCGACGACCGTGGCGATGTCGCCGTGTCCCATCGCGTGCGGGACGTGCGCCCCGGCGGCCCACGGCACGTCGGCCGCCGACCAGGCCGCGGTGCGGGTCGCGTCGCCGGAGGCCTGCCGCCCCGCGTGCATGATCTGGGCGAAGATCCGCGCCCCCTCGGCGTGCACGGCCTCCGCGACCTCGGCGTAGGCCGGAATGGAGGAGTCGTCGAAGCTACCGAGGCTGATGTGCCTTCCGGCGCTGGTGGGATGGACCCGCACCGCCTCGGTGATGATCAGCCCCACCCCGCCTCTGGCACGTTCCAGGTGGTAGGCGGTGTGCCGGGCGGTCGGGCGGTTGTCCAGGCCGAAATTGGTGGTGTGGCCAGGCACGAACACCCGGTTGCGCAGTGACACCGGCCCCAGCCTGACGGGCGAGAACAGCGGCCCCGGATCCGGCATCGTCGCCCTTTCCCTCTCTCGGTGGCATGAGTGTGACCCTGGGAACCCATCAAGTCCCCATCGTTCCGGTCAGCGGTACGGCGTTCAGATGAACCGAACGGCGTGGAACGAACAGTAAGGAGTGACAAAGGGGGAGTCAATGGTTGATTTGAAATTCCGGGCAGCCGTAACATGCTTCTAACCCGTCCCCAAAAGATCTGATCCACCACCGCCGGTGCGGCACCCCGAACGGAAAGGACACACCGGTACGGCCCCTCGGACACCGTCGCCATCGAGTCACCCGCCCTGCGAACCGCGCCGTCCTGACGCGCGGTGTTCGGCGCGCGGCGATTCGTGCCGCGATGGAGCCGTCGGCAGGCCGAGCCCTTCAGCACCGCTCGCGGTGTTCGGCGGGCGACGACGTCACCGACTCCCGCGCCCGGCGGGCCACGCCGCCGGTCGTGCCATCGAGCATGCCGTCATACGCGCGCTCGGAGTCGCGCGACGCTCAGGAGACCGTCACGTCGTCATGCCGTCGTCGGGCGGATCACTGACGGACCGTCGAGCCTCGGCGCTCCTTGCGGATGTGCAGTTGGGCGGGGACCCGGGTGCGCAGCTCGGCGACGTGGCTGACAATGCCGACCGCGCGGCCGTTGTCGCGCAGGCCGTCGAGGATGTCGAGCACCCCGTCGAGGGTGTCCTCGTCCAGGGTGCCGAAGCCCTCGTCGACGAAGAGCGTGCCGATGTCGACTCCCCCGGCCTCGGCGGTGACCACGTCGGCCAGGCCGAGGGCCAGGGCCAGGGAGGTGATGAAGCTCTCGCCGCCCGACAGGGTCGCCGGGTCGCGGCCGACGCCGGTCCAGCTGTCCAGGATGTGCAGGCCGAGCCCGCCGCCGGACCTGCTCCGATCTCCGGCGGAGCGGTCGCGGTTGTGCTCCAGCAGGTAGCGCCCGCCCGACATGTGGTCGAGCCGCTCGTTGGCCGAGGCGACCACCTGGCTGAGGCGCTCGCCCAGCACGTATGAGGAGAGCCGCATCCTCCACCGATTGTCGGCGGAGTTCCCACCGGTCAGGGCGGCAAGCCGGTCGGCCAGGCGGTGCTGCTCGTCGGCGGGCCGCCAGCGTTCCAGGCAGGCGGCCAGCTCGGTGCGGAGCGCGGCCAGCCGGGCCAGCCGGCCCTCGGCCTGGCTCCGCTCGGAGAGCAGGCGGGCGTGGGCGGCGTCGGCCGCGTCCCGCGCCTCGCGCAGGCTCAAGAGGTCGGGTTCCGGCTCGGCCGCGGCGGCGACCAGCTCGGGGTCGGCGAGCATGGCGGCGACCGCGGCGCTCTCCGTGACGAGCTCGTGGAGGCGGGCGACCTTCTCCTCCCGGTCGGCGGGAGAGCGGACGGCCGCGCGGGCGTCGTCCAGCCCGAGGAAGCCCGCCTCGACGACGGCGCTCAGCGCCCGGTCGCGGGCGGTCACGAGCTCGGCGGCGCCGACCCGCTCGTCCCTGACCGCCTCGACGGCCTCCCTGAGCAGTTCCGCCTCGTCGGCCAGCCGATCCAGCCTGGCGGTCAGCGTCGGGTCCTGGCCGCGTGCCTCGTCGATGCGCCCGGCCAGCCGCTCGGCGTCGGCGCCGAGCCTTTCGACGTCCGTACGGCGGGCTGCCAGGTCGACGGCGAGTTCGCGCGAGCGTTCCCTGAGCCGCTCGGACTCGGCGGCGATCCCGGCCGCCTCCGCCGCCAGCGCCGGCTCGGCATCGGCCGACTCCCGGAGCGCGGCCAGCACTCCCTCCGCCCCGGCGAGCTCGCCCGTGGCGTCTGGTACGGCCAGGTCGGTCCGATCGCTCGCCTCCCGGTGGGCCGCGGTGACCTCGACGGCGTGGACAGCGGCGGCCAGGGCCGCGGAGAGACGCTCGGCCTCCGCCGCCAGGCGGTCGCGGCGGGCCTGGACCGTGAGGTCGTCGCCCCGGGCCCCGTCCAGGCGTGCGGTCAGGCGCTCGCGCTCGGCCTGCCATCCCGTGTGGCGGGCCCGGCCTTCGGCGAGCCGCCTGGCGATCTCCTCGGCCCGGGTTCTCGCGCCGTCCAGTTCGGTGGCGATCCGCTCCACCTCGGTGGTGAGGGCCTCCTCGGCGCTCGCCGCGAGGGTCAGCGCCTCCAGTTCCCGCTCGGCCTCAGCGAGGATCTCCCCCGCCCGTTCCCCGGTCTCCTCTCCCGCGACGGCGAGGACCTCATCGAGGCGGGAGAGCAGCACGGTGACCGTGGTCTCCGCGTCCCTGCGCCGCTCCTGGGCCGCCTCGTAGGCGCCCTGGGCCGCGCGCTCGTCCGCTACGGTGTGCGCCTCGTCGGCCGGGGCGGCGGGGGCGGGGTGGTCAGGCGAGCCGCAGACCGCGCAGGGGTCGCCAGGGGTGAGCTTGGCCGCGAGCTCGGCGGCCATGCCCTCGGTCCTGGAGCGCTGGATGTCCTGGTAGCGGTCGCGGAGCGTCTGGGCGAGGTCGATGGCCTCGACCTGGGCGGCACGCGCGATCTCCGACTCGGCGCGGAGCGTCTCGCGGCGCCGTACCGCGGTGAGCACCGCGGTGGCGGCCTCGGCACTCGCCCGCGCCGCCAGGATCCCCGCCGCGGCGGCCCTGGCCTCGTTCAGCCGTACGGTCGCCTCCGCCGACTCGGCGGGCAGCCCTTCCCTAAGCCCGCGGACCTCGGCCTCCTGCCGGGCCGCCTGCGCGAGTTCGCCGTCGAGTACGGCGATCAGCTTGCCAAGTTCGGCCAGCCGGGCCTCCTCTACCCGCAGCCCCTCCAGCCCGGCCAGCTGCCGCCCGCACTCCCTCTCCTGGGCTGCGAGGACCTCGCGGATCTCACCGGGCTCGACGAGCAGGGCTGTGTCGTCGCGACGGGTCCCGAACGTGTTGTCGCCCCCTGCCGGAAAAGCCTCCGCCCCGAGCGTGTCGTGGGCTCCGTCCCCGAGTCCGGCTCCGGGAGCGCCGTGAACCCCGGTCGGGAAGGCGTCGCGAACCCCTGGCGGGAGGGCGGCGAGCCCGGCGGCGAGGGCGGCGCGGGCCGCGGACAGGTCGACGGCGAGGCGGTCGCGGTGCTCGGCCGCCCGGAGGCGGGTGGCGGCGCCCTCGACCGCCGACTCGGCGGCGGGGACGCGGGCGGCGTCCAGGCGGGCGGCGGTGAGCCGCGTCTCCACCTCCCGCCGGAGATCGGGGAGGACCTTCAGGCGGGCGTCGGCCACCATCTGCGCGGCTGCCAGCTCGACGATCTCACGAGCGGTCCTCTCCCGCTCCTGGACGATCTCCGCCAGGCGCGGTTCCTCCGCGCGCAGCTCGCCCAGCCGGGTGATCTCGCTCTGGCGGTCGCGCTCCAGCTCGACCAGGTGACCGAGCACGGCGTCACCGCAGTCCGCGCCGCCCGTACGGTCAAGGAGAGGGAGGGCGCGGGCGACGGCGTCGGCGGCCAGTCGGTGGGCCTTGGCCGCGACCTCGGCGCGCTGCTCGGCACCCTGGATCAGCGGCAGCACCCGGTCGGCGGCCGCCGCCTCCTCCAGGAGGGTCTCCAGGTCCGCCCGTTCCTCGGTGGTCTCCTCCAGCGCACGGCTCCTGGTCAGCGCCTCGGCGTGGCGGCGTCGCCGGTCGGCCAGCGCGGTGCCGCGTTCCAGGCTCTCGCGCGCCTGCCGTACGGCGGCCTCGCCCCCGGCGCCCTCGCCGCCCAGCCGCGCGACCTCCCGTGCCGCGAGCTCCTCGATCGCGTGGGCCCACCCCAGCGGATCGTCCTCCACCGAGACCTCCACCGAGACCTCCGCCGAGACCTCCGTCAAGACGTCCGCCAGCGCGGTCGAGAGCGCGGAACCCGCGGCCTCCTCAAGACGTTTGACGGCGAAGTCGACCTCCTTACGGAGGGTCTGCTGCTCGCGATACGCCTCGGTGCGCCTGTCGGCGAGCCAGGACTCGGCGGCGGCGTAGACCTTCACCGAGAAGAGGCGTTCCAGAACCTTGCGCCGGTCCTCCCCGTCCGCACGGAGGAACTTGGCGAAATCCCCCTGGGGCAACATCGCGACCTGGAGGAACTGCTCGGCGTTCATGCCGAGCAGGGTGCCGATGAACTCCCCGGTCTCGTCGACCCGGGTGGTCAGCCCCACCCACTCCCCGGAGGGGGCGAGTTCCTGGAGCAGTGCCTTCTCGTTCTCCCTGGTCGTGCCGGTGCCCTTGAGTTTGGGACGCTGCCAGGCGGGCGACCGGGTGATCTTCAGCCGCCGCCCCCGGACCGTGACCTCCAGTGCCACGCCGGGGCCGCGTCCCGGGGGTGCGTGGTCGCAGCGCAGGCTCTTGGCACTGTCGCGCCTGCCCGGCACCCTGCCGTACAGGGCGTAGCAGAGCGCGTCGAGCACCGTGGTCTTGCCCGCACCGGTGGGGCCGTGGATCAGAAAGAGCCCCGCCTCGGCGAGGGCGTCGAAGTCGACCTGCTCCTCACCGGGGAAGGAGCCGAACGCGGTGATCCACAGACGGTGCGGGCGCATCTACGCCATCGCCTCCTTCGCACGGGAGGCCTCGATGGCCTTCTGCAGCAGTTCGGTCTCGGCGGGGTCCGCGGCCTCGCCGCGCACTTCGCGGACGAAGTCGAGTGCGACCTCGATCTCGGGCCGGCCGGCCACCCTGGGCCGGGTGACGGTCTCATCGCCCCCGCCCTCGGGTTCGAAGGACAGGGCGAGCGTGTGCGGGAAGCGGGACCTGAGCCGCTCCATCGCGCCCTTGGGCCGGATCCGGTCGACGAGCGTCACCTGGAGCCAGTGGTCCTCGTAGCGGGCGTGCTCGGGCGAGGCCAGCAGCTCGTCGATGCGGCCGGTGAGCCGACTGACCGGCCTGGGCACCGGCGCCTCGGCGAACTCCGCCCGCTCGTACCCGCCGGGGCCGATGTCGACCAGCCAGGATCCCTTGACCTGGCCGACCTCGGAGAAGGAGTAGGCGATCGGGGAGCCGGAGTAGCGGACGGTCTCGCTCATCCGCTGGCGACCGTGCAGGTGGCCGAGCGCCACGTAGTCGACACCGTCGAAGGCCGACACCGGCATATGCGCGACACCTCCCACGCTGATGTCGCGTTCACTGTCACTGCCTCGTCCTCCGGTCACGAACGCGTGGGCGAGGACCACCGACCGGGGTCCACGCCGAGCGAGGTCGGCGTGGACCAGGGACATGGCGTGCCCGATCGCGGCGGTGTGGGTGCGCTCGGGCAGTTCCCAGGGGGCGCGCACCAGCTCGGGCTCCAGGTAGGGGATGCCGTAGAAGGCGACGTCGTCGACGACGACCGGCTCGCCGACCCGGCCGGGGTCGGTGCGCAGGTGAACACCTGCCGCGTCGATGAGGTCGGCGCCGAAGCCGAGGCGGCGCGCCGAGTCGTGGTTGCCGCTGATCAGCATGGTGCGCACGCGGGCGTCCATCAGCCGCCGCAGTGCCTGGTTGCACAACTCGACCGCGTCGACCGAGGGCAGTGCCCGGTCGTAGACGTCACCGGAGACCGCGACCACGTCGACCCGCTCCGATCTGACGGTCTCGATCAGGTGGTCGACGAAGGCGCCCTGGGCGGCCAGGAGACTCTCCCGGTGAAACGAGCGGCCCAGGTGCCAGTCCGATGTGTGCAGCACCCGCATGTCGCACGAAGCTAACAGGACTCAGTGACAAATGTGGCCACTCACATCACTCGGATCGCCCGTTACGCTCAAGGCTTTCCGTCCATGAGTACGCTTGAAGATCGAGGGAACGATACCGGGAAACGACGATCACGGAGGCGAGTGACGATCGGGGATCGGATCGGTAACCAGGCCGGCCGTGGCGCTCTGAGCGTCGTCTCCGGCCTGATCCTCGTGGTTCTCGCGACGGTGGGCTACACCCTGCCGCCCCCGTTCGACCCGACCCCGCTCCGCGCCGACCCGGTCTTCCAGACCCTCCCTCCCCAGCCGCTGGACGAGATCAGACCGGTCGCCGCGACCAGGCAGATCACCACGCAGGATGTCACCGTCACGGCCGAGGACGGTACGCCGATCGAGGCGACGATCCGCGCGCCGATCGCCCCCGGGCGGCACCCGGCGCTGGTCTTCGTGCAGGGGGCCGGACCCGGTGTCAGGGGCGAGTTCACCACCCAGGCCGAGTGGCTGGCCAGGGCCGGGATCGTCACCCTCGTCTACGACAAGCGGACCGTGGGCTACGACTTCCGCAACCGTGACTTCGGCCTTCTCGCCCGCGACGCCCTGCTCGTGCTGGGGGAGCTGATCTCGCGCGACGACGTCGACCCGGCCAGGGCGGGGCTGTGGGGGGTGAGCGAGGGCAGTTGGGTGGTGCCCATCGCCGCGACCAGGAGCAGCGCCGTCGGGTTCACCGTGCTGGTGTCGGCCCCCAACGTCTCCCCCATGCGGCAGGTGACCTGGGCACTGGGCGAGCAGCTCGAACGGCTGTACGCGCCCAGCGGGGTACGCGAGTTGCTCACCCGCGTCATGGGCGCCGTCGACATGAACTTCCTGCGCTACGACGGCCTGCCCGCGTTGCGCGGGATGCGGCAACCGGTCCTGGCCCTGTACGGCACGCGCGATCCCTCGATTCCGTTCGTGGAGAGCAGCATGGCGTTGACCGGCGCGCTCACCGAGGGCGGCAACGGCGACTACACCATCCGCTATCTCGACCGCGCCGACCACGGCATGCGCGTGCACGGCGGCCCGTTCGCGCCCGGCTATCTGCAGACGCTGGCCAACTGGGTCCTGGGCCTGCCCGGCACGGCCAGAGCGGCGGTGCCCATCGCCGGTGCCACGCCGATCCAGCGCCTGGAGGCCAGCGACGTTCCCGCGGCTCCCTGGTACGCCGGGGGAACCGTCATCGGGCTGACGATCTGCCTGGCCGCGGTCGGCTACGTGGTCGGCCCGGTGGCCGAGATAGTGGTGCGGCTCCGCGGCCGGTCACCCGCCGCGGAGGCCAACGCCCGGATCTGGCCGCCGATCCGACGGCGGTTCCGCCGGATGGCGTGGACCGGGGCCGGGCTGCTCGTCTCGGTGGCGGCGTTCATCACGCTGCTCGTGCTGTTCTCGGTCAACCAGGCCGGGGCGTGGCCGGCGGTGCTCACCGGGTGGCTGGTCATCAGGATCCTGGCGCTGCTGATGCTGCTGCAGGAGGTCACGGGCGTGGCGGCCGTCGTCGCGGGGCTGCGGGAGGGCTGGGAGCCCTCCCGTCCGCAGAGTTCCGCGATCGCCGGGGTGCTCGGCGGCACCGGCCTGCTTCTGGTGGCCGCCGCCTACTACGGCCTGTTCGCCTTCCCCTGGTCGTGACGCCCTCGGCGGCGTCGGGCGCGGAGCCGAACCCGGCTGCGTCGGAGCCGAACCCGGCTGTGTCGGAGCCGAACCCGGCTGTGTCGGAGGCGAACCTGATGTCCATCGGGAGCGGCGTTGAGGCGGTGCGGGCGGTCGAGGGTGATGGTGGCGACACCGTCCGCCACGCCGTACTCGATCTCAGCGAAAGCCATGACCGAATCTTATTCCAGTGGAAATCAGAGGATAAAGCCTTATCGGCTTCCCGAGTTGTTCACCCACTTGTCGCCCGCGACCTGGTTTCGCCCCCCTACCATCTCCCTGCGGCGGTCAAGCGCGAGTCAGGCGCGAGGAAACGGGGAGCAATTGCGGGACAGATCAAAGCCGCCCGGCGTCGGCACGGTCATCGGCTGGACGGCACTGGCCGCCATCGTCCCGGGCGCCGCGCACCTGCGCGCCGGATGGCGAAGGACCGGGCTGGCACTCCTGTGCGCGTACGTGACACTGCTGCTGGTTCTGCTCTGGGTCGCGCTCACCTCCGACCTCGGTGATCTGGCCGGGCAACTGGTCTCCTCCTCCTGGCTGACCGGCGTCACGGTGGCCTCCCTGGCGCTCGGCACCGCCTGGTTCGTACTGGTCGTGCACTCGTTCGTGGTGATGAACCCCGGCACGCTGCCCGGCGCCGGGCAGGTGGTCACCGGGGTCCTGGCGGGAACTCTCTCGGTGGCCGTACTGCTGCCGTTCGGCCTCCTCGGGCAGTACGCGGCCGTCTCGCAGTCGGCACTGGACGACGTCTTCAACGCCCCGTCCACTCCGCGTCCCGCCACCGGCGGAGGTGGCGAGGATGACCCGTGGACGGGCCGCGACCGGGTGAACATCCTGCTGCTCGGCGGCGACGCCGACACCCACAGGGCGGGCGTGCGGACCGACAGCATCAATGTGGCCAGCGTGGACGTCAAAACCGGCAACACCGTGCTGCTGAGCCTGCCGCGCAACCTGGAGAACGTCCGCTTCGTCCCCGGCTCCCCCATGGCGAGGCGCTTCCCCGACGGGTTCCGGCTCCCGGCCAACCCGGACGGCTCGCGCGAGGACCTGCTCTTCGCCGTCTGGGAGTACGCCGACGCGCACCCGGAGATCTTCGGGGGCCGCCAGAAGCAGGGAGCGAAGACGCTCATCGACACGGTCGGCTACACGCTGGGGCTGAAGATCGACTGGTACGCCCTGGCCAACATGTGGGGCTTCGCCCGGTTGATCGACGCGATCGGCGGCGTGACGGTGACCGTGCCCCAGGACGTGGTCTTCGGCAAGTACAACGAGGGCCTGGTCAGGGCGGGGACCCGCAGGCTGCGCGGCGCCGACGCGATGTGGTTCGCCCGATCGCGCACCAACAGCGACGACTACACCCGGATGGGACGCCAGCGGTGCGTGCTGGGCGCCCTGCTCTCCCAGTCGGACCCGGCGACCGTGCTGTCGCGGTTCAACCAGGTCGCGCTGGCCACCAAGGAACTGCTGCGGACCGACATCCCGCGCCCGATGCTGGAGCACCTGGTCCCGCTGGCGCTGAAGGTCAAGAACGCCAGGGTGACCAGCGTCCAGTTCGTCCCGCCGCTGATCAACACCGGCTACCCCGACTGGAGCAGGATTCGCACGGTCACCGCGAAGGCCCTGCACTCCTCGGCCGTCACCCGGCGCCCCCTCACCGCCGCAGCCCCCACGGCCACCCCCACCCCCGCGCCCACGACCACGACCACGACCACCCGCGCGCCCCGCCCCGAGGCGAGCACCACGGCGAAGCCGGATCCGACCGCTCCCAAGGGCATCACCGAAGGCTGCGCCTGACCGCCGCCGCCCCGCGGCGACGGATGAAGACGGATGAAACGGAAGCGAGCCGGGCCCGGAGCGGTCCCGGGTTCCCCTCGGCCGCAGGTGTGGCCGCGGTAACGCTCACAGCCGAGGCGGACGTGACGGCAGTGTCAGAACCGTACTAGGCCGAGTACGACTCCCTGGACAGGCGGCGGACACGGTCCTCGTCGATGCGGTGGCCCAGGCCCGGCTGGGTGAGCGGCACGGCCACCACACCACCCGAGGCGCCCACCGGCGGGTCGACGATCTGCGCGCTGCGCGGCGGCTCGGCCACGTCGCAGGGCAGGCCGCAGCCGGGCAGGCTGGCCGCGGCGACGGTGGCCGCGCGCGCCAGCCCGGCGCCCAGGCCCCCGGCGCAGGCGATCTCCCATCCGGCGCGCACCGCGCGATCGTGCACCCGCCGCACCTGGCGCAGGGAGCCCAGGGCCGACGGGCGGAGCAGCAGCGCCCGGCCCGCGCCCGCGGCGACCGCCTCGTCCAGCTCCGCGGCGGAGGCAACCTCGAGCAGGACCGGGGCGGCGACGCGCTGCTGCAGGTCGGCGTGGTCGGCCAGGCCCGCGAGACCCGCGAAGGGGCGTTCGATCGCGGAGAGCCCGTAGGCGTCCAGTGCCGCAAGGGCGTCGACGTCGTGATAGGCGCCGCGGGCGTCCACGCCGATGCCCAGCACGGGGTACGCCTGACGGACGGCGCGCAACGGCTCGATGTCCCAGCCGGGGTGGACGTCCAGGGTGACGTGGGCGTACCCGGCGCAGACGTGCCGGTTCACCCGGGCGACCAGGCTCTCCAGGTTGCGGTCGGCGCCGATCCTGACGGTGGCCATGAGGGAGGTGCGGGTGCCGCCCAGCGCGTGGGCCAGCGGCACACCGCGCATCCTCGCCCACAGGTCCCAGCAGGCCATGTCGGCGGCGGATCCGCCGGGAACGGCGCCGAGCTCGTCGGGGTGCTCCCAGTCGACGCCGATCAGCGCCTGCGCGAGCCCCTCCTCCAGCGCGACCCAGGTCTTGGGAGCGGCGTCGACGACCTCGCCCCACCCGGTCATGCCCCCGTAGTCGGTGAGCCGGACAAGGATGCTCTCCGGCCGCCTGCCGTAGGACAGGATCAGCCGGAACACCTCAAGCTCACGGACACGCGGCATGACCCCCCCTTGATCTCTCCGGACTCGGAGAATTCAAGCTCGGAAAAAACGAATCCCGCCCGAAGGCGGGACTCCTCTCAACACCGGCAGGAACGGCGTTCTTCCCATGGTGCCACGGCGGCTTGCGAACGCCTCCTGCTCGCGGGGGTGGGATTTGGTCATCTCGTTCACCCGTCACCCGTCACAGTCGGAGAACGAGGCCACCAGGTTCACGATCCTTTTCGGCCCGGGAAAGGCGTCAGGTCCTGACCCGGCCGCTGATCAGGGCTCCGGTGCTCGCCATCAGCGCCGCCAGCCAGAAACAGAGCACGTAGGCGGCGGCCGAGGCGCCCAGTGCCGCCAGGAGCGCGCCGGCGACCGCGACGGAGACGACCGTGTACACCGACTCCGCGACCCCCAGTGACGCACTGTTCTCCCCCTCCTCACCCGGGGATGACAACTCCAGGACGAGCACCGACAGTGTCGGGTACACGATGCCCATGCCGAGCCCCAGGACGATCTCCCCGAGGAAGGCGGCGGCGACCGGAACGACGGCGAAGACGGTCAGGCCCATCAGCACGAGTCCCGCGGCGATCAGCACCGAGCCGCAACGCAGTACCAGGACACGGTCGAAGCGCCGGCGGCCCACCACCCACGAGCCGAACGACCAGCTCAGCGCGCCACCGGTCAGGGTGAGCCCGGCCATGGTGAGCGACAGGCCACGCTCCTGGTTGAGCATCAGCGGCAGGAACGCCTCTCCGCCGATGACCGCACCCGCGACGATGCCCCGCAGTGAGATCACCGAGGGCAGACCCCTGGCCGCGCGCAGGGTTCCCTTGGGGAGCAGCCGGGGCAACGCCGCGACCAGCGCGGCCAGACCGACGACGAGCAGGACGAACCCGGCGCCGCGCGCCGCGCCGCCGTACTGCATCAGTGCCGCGCCGACCGCGACGAGCACCGCCCAGCCCAGCCGCCGCGCGATCGAGGAGCGCGGGCCGGTCGGCGGCCGGTCCGACATCGGCGCGGCGGCCAGCCCGCGCCAGAGCAGCAGCGCCGCCGGGAGAAGGAGCACCGTCACGCCGATGAAGACCCAGCGCCAGCCCGCTTGCTCCACCACAAGACCGGTGATCACCGGCCCCACCATGGAGGGCACCACCCAGGCCGTCGCGAAGATCGAGAACACCCGAGGGTGGATCTCCGCCGGGTAGACCCGCGAGACCAGCACGTACATCGCGACCTGGAAAACGCCCCCGCCGAAGCCCTGCACGAACCGGCCCACGACGAACATGTCCATCGTCGTCGCCGCCCCGGCCACGACCAGCCCGGCGGCGAAGAGCGCCACACCGGCCCAGAGTGGCGCGACCGGCCCCCTGACGTCGCCCCACCGCCCACCCAGCACCGTCGCGATCACCCCGGCCGCCATGGCCCCGCTGAACGCCAGCCCGTACAGCGCGTGACCGTCCAGCTCGTTGGCCACGACCGGCATGGCGGTGGCCACCGCGAGATATTCGAAGGCGACCAGGGAGATGAGCGCCACCATCCCGACGGTCAGGGCACGGTGGCGCGGGGCGAATATCCCGGCAGAACGCTTTTCGCCCGTCGTGGTAATCATGGGCCGACGGTACGCCCGATGCCCGGCCCCTGACATCGGGCCTCCGCGTCAGTCCTTGGTCGTAGGACCGGCGTCCTGGATGTGGGAGACCAGACCTCTCAGGAGCAGGTCGAGCCCGAACTCGAACCGCTCCGTACCGTTGGCGCCCACCAGGTTGTCGATCTGGGCGACGAGGGCGAGAAGCCGCTCCCACTGGGGCGTGGAGAAGTGACCGGGTGGAAGGGATCGGGAGAAGAACCTGCGGGCGGCCAACGCCGGCCCTCATCTGCCCCCGGCGGGGAGGGCCTTCCGCTCCGCGGGTACAGTAACCGGTGGTGCGCCGGGAAGTCTGGTCGGCAGTGGCTGACCCGACCCCGAAAATGGAGCACTGATGACCGGAACCCCGCCTGGCACGCCTCGCCTGCTCGGCCTGGGCTCGTGGCCCGAGGCCCGCCGCGTCGCCGACATCCTCCGCAAGGAGACCGTCGGCGGGGCGCTGCTGCTGGTCGGCGCGGTGGTGGCGATGCTCTGGGCGAACTCCCCGTGGTCAGGTGCCTATGACGCGCTGCGTGCGGTCAAGGTCGGCCCCGCGGCGCTGCACCTGGATCTGAGCCTGGCAACCTGGGCCGCCGACGGGCTGCTGGCGATCTTCTTCTTCGTGGCCGGTCTGGAGCTGAAACGTGAGTTCGTCGCCGGCGACCTGCGCCAGGTGCGGCGGGCCGCGGTGCCGGTCGCGGCCGCACTCGGCGGGGTGATCGTCCCGGCCGTGCTGTACCTGCTGCTCACCCTCGACAGCGGTGCCGGCGCTGCCAGGGGCTGGGCGATCCCGACGGCCACCGACATCGCGTTCGCCCTGGCCGTGCTCGCGGTCATCGGCCGGTATCTCCCCACGGCGCTGCGTACCTTCCTGCTCACCCTGGCCGTGGTCGACGACCTGGTGGCCATCGTCATCATCGCCGTCTTCTACACCGAGCAGCTGTCGGTGCTGCCGCTGCTGGGCGCGCTGGTGCCGCTGGCGGTCTTCGCCATGCTGGTGCAGCGCCGGGTACGCGCCTGGTGGCTGCTGCTGCCGCTGGCCGCCGCCACCTGGGCGCTGATGCACGCCTCGGGCGTGCACGCCACCGTCGCCGGCGTGCTGCTGGCCTTCACCGTGCCGGTCCTGCGCAGCGAGCGCGCCGGTGGCCCGGAGGCCGGTCCCGGTCTGGCCGAGCACTTCGAACACCGCCTGCGGCCGCTCTCCGCCGGGGTGGCCGTGCCGGTGTTCGCGTTCCTCTCAGCCGGGGTGGGCCTCGGCGGCCTGAGCGGTCTGGCCACCGCCCTGAGCGACCCGGTCGCGGTGGGGGTCGTCGCCGGGCTCGTGGTCGGCAAGCCCCTCGGGATCATGCTCGCGACCTGGCTGGTGGCCCGCTTCACACACGCCCACCTGGACGAGGGCCTGGCCTGGGTGGATGTGGCCGGGCTGGCCGTCCTGGCCGGTATCGGGTTCACCGTCTCCCTGCTCATCGGGGAGCTGGCCTTCGGTGTTAGCAGCGAGCGTGACGCCCACGTCAAGGTGGCGGTCCTGACCGGCTCCCTGATCGCGGCACTGGCGGCGACACTGATCCTTCGCCTGCGCAACCGCACCTACCGGCGCATCCACGAGGCCGAAACCGTCGATCACGACCACGACGGCATCCCCGACGTCTATCAGGAGCGTTCCTGAGAGACCGCGGAGATCAGGAGCGTTCCTGAGAGGCCGCAGAACCGTCCTGACCACGGAGAAGAGACGCGGCTCGACGCGCCCGTGAGAGGCCACCGGGCGGGGAGCCGTCCGAGACGGCCACCTGACCGGCCCGCACAACGGCGGGTGTCAGGTGCCATCGGATCGAGGAGCCGCGCTGGGGCCGGATTCGGCCCCTGACGTCCTGGAGAGGGTGGGCCCCCGTGGCCTTGCCTCCCTCACCAGGACGGGATCAGGTGGCGGTGTGCTCCAGCCGACGCTCGGCCCACTGGCCGATGTCGCGGCGCTCGATCGCCGCGGCCATCAGGTCGGGGAAGACGTCGGGGGTGCAGGCGAAGGCGGGCACCCCCATGGCCGCGAGCGCCGCGGCGTTCTCGTGGTCGTAGAAGGGCGCGCCCTCGTCGGAGAGCGCGAGCAGCACGATCACCTGGACGCCGGCCGCGGTCATCTGGGCGACCCTGCGGAGCATCTCCTGCCGTACGCCACCCTCGTAGAGGTCGCTGATCAGGATGAAGATCGAGTCGCTGGGGCGGGTGATGAGGCCCTGGGCGTAGGCGATGGCCCGGTTGATGTCGGTGCCGCCGCCGAGCTGGGTGCCGAACAGCAGCTCGACCGGATCGTGGAGCTGGTCGGTGAGGTCGACGACCGCCGTGTCGAAGACGACCAGCGAGGTCTTCAGCGAGCGCATCGAGGCGAGCACCGCGCCGAAGACGCTCGAGTAGACGACGGAGGCGGCCATCGACCCGCTCTGGTCGATGCAGAGCACCACCTCTCGCTGGACCGCCCGCTGCCTCCTGCCGTATCCGATCAGCCTGGACGGGACCACGGTGTTGCGGTCGGGCAGGTAGTTCCTCAGGTTGGCGCGGATCGTGCGGTCCCAGTCGATGTCGGCGACCCGCCTGGGCCGGTGGGTCCTGGCCGAGCGGTCCAGAGCGCCGGTCACGGCGGCCTTCGTCTTCTGCACCAGCCGCCGCTCCAACTCGGAGACGACCTTGCTGACCAGCGCCCTGGCCGACTCTCGCGCCTTCTCGGGCATCACCCGGTTGAGCGACAGGAGGGTGCCGACCATGTGGACGTCCGGCTCGACGGCCTCCAGCATCTCCGGCTCCATCAGCAGCCGGGTCAGGTTCAACCGCTCGACGGCGTCCTTCTGCATGACCTGGACGACGGTCGAGGGGAAATAGGATCGGATGTCGCCCAGCCAGCGCGCCACCCTGGGTGCGGAGGCGCCCAGGCCACCGCTCCGCTCGGCCGAGCCCTCGCCCCCGTTGTACAGCGCTGCCAGTGCCCCGTCCATCTGGGCGTCGGTTCCGGCGAGCGAGCACCCGGTGCCGTCGGCGTCACCGCCCAGGACCATCCGCCAGCGGCGCAGCCGCTCATCCATCGATGCTCCCCGTCCTTCCCAGAATCGTCAGCACGGTCCGCACGGCCGCCGCCGCGCGTTCCTCGTCGAAGTCCTCCGCGTCTGGTGCCCGGCCTGCGCCGCCGCCGGTGCCCGTGCCTGCGCCGAGAGAGCGGACGCGCGAGCCGATCGAGCGCCGCTCAGGGGCGGCGAAGGCGCCGAACGTCCTGCGGAGCAGGGGCAGCACGTCGACGAAGGTCTCCGGGGCGAGTCCGATGAGCCACTCGTCGACCAGCCCGAGCAGCCGGGAGTCGTGTACGAGCAGCAGCCCGCCCCCCGAAAGGAACCCCTCGATCCAGGCCGCCGCCCTGGCCGGCGGGTGCCCCGCCGACATCGCCAGTGACATCCGCCGGCCCACCTCGGCCGTGTCGAGGTCGGCCGCGTCCAGCAGGATCCTGGTGAGCCGACCCTCGATGAGCCCGTGCAGGTCGCTCCGGCCGGAGGCTCCGCGCAACGCCACCAGCCACCGCCCCTGCGATGGTTCCTCCCCTGAGTCGGCAGAGCCTCCTACCGGACGGGCGGGCTCGTCGTCGAGCAGGGCGACGGCGGCGTGGACGGCGTCTATGTGGCGGATCAGGTCGCGGGCGGCGTCGTCGTCGAGACCGGTGACGGCGCCACCGAGACCGACGCAGATCCTGGTGAGCATGGCCAGGGCGATGGTGGCCAGGCCGGTGGCGGGGGTGCCGCGCACGTCGCCGTAGCGCTGGGCGCGGACCATCGCCGGGAGCGCGGCCATCAGGTGCGTGACGTCGCCGTCGAGCGCGGCCCGCGCCGATAGGGCATCCAGCACGTGCGGCAGCGCCTCCGGCAGGTCGGCGAGCAGGCAGCGCTCCACCAGGCCGGTGAGCCCGGCCAGCGTGACCCCGCCGGACGCCCCGCCACCGGACATCGCGCCGGACCCGCCCGGCCCGCCGCCTCCCGGTCCGGGTATCCCCGACCCGGGCGTCGCGCCGGGTGTCGTGATCCGGGTGGCCGTGCCGAGCGCCCTTCCCCCGTCGGCGAGGTCGCGGACGCGGGCGGCGGCCGCCGCAGGGACGGTCGTGCCCCAGGCGCTCGCCTCGATCAGGTCGATGTCGAACTCGGGCCGCCAGGTGAGCGACCACGACTCGCGGAAGGTGCCCTTGCCCCGGCTCTCCTGGGGGGCGCCCCAGCCGACGCCGAGCAGGCGGAGCCTGTGCAGCAGCCTGCTGCGCTCCAGGTCGAGGGGTTTGCGCAGGTCGAGGTCGTACTCACGGTCGAGCGCCTCGGGCTTGAGCCTCACCCGCCGCTGCTCCTCGCGCAGGTGGCGCTGGAGGGGGACCATCGGGGTGGTGTCCGGCACCTGGCCGAGCCGCTCCCCCACGACCATGCGTCGCTGGATCAGCTCCACCGGCAGGTCGTCGCCCTCGCACAGCACCGCCCTGACCGCCTCGGTGACCTCCGCCAGCCCGGCCAGGGGCCGCCCCCTGAGCACGGCCAGGCTTTCGGCGAGCCGGACCGCCTCGATGACGTGGGCGGAGGAGACCGGCAGGTCCTCCTCCCTGAGCACCCCGGCCGCCCCGGTCAGCCACCGCTCGACGGGACGGTCGGGGGAGGCGAACAGGTGGTGGTACCAGCCGGGGGAGGTCACACCCGCGCCGTACCCGCTCCAGGAGGCCAGCCGCCCGTACGTCCACGGCACCCAGGTGATCTCGGCCCTGACCTTGGGCAGCCCTCTGAGCAGCGCGTCGTCGGCCTTCGCGGTGGGCAGCCCGGCTCCCCAGGGCGCTCCCTCACGCGCCGTGCCCGCCAGCGCGGGGACGTGCCAGGCCCCGCAGACCACGGCGATCCGCTCGAACCCGTCCCTGACCGCTCTGCGGATCGTGCGCCGCATGAAGGCTTCGCGCCGCGCCTCGTACTCGTCGGCGACATGTCCCTCGCGGACCGCCTCCACGGCCTCGGCGATCATGTGGAACGGGGTGTCGCCGCGGTGCTCGACGGCGTCCTCCCACCACCGCTCCGGGTCGTCGTATCCGGCGGCGCGGGCGAGGGCCCCGATCGGATCGATCCGTACGACCTCCGGAGTGACATCACCCTTTTCGCCGTCATGCGCCGTTTCAGCACGGAGGTCTGGAGCCTCCGTATCCGGTGCGCGCGCCCCGGCTTCGTCCGGATCCTTCCCCCGCTGTGGTTCGGCGTCACCGGTCGTGTCAGGGCGGGAGGCGAGGCTGTGCGCGGCCGGCAGGTCGCAGAAGCGGACCGGGATGCCCGCCCCGACGGCGTGGCGGAGTGCCTGCCACTCGGGGGAGAACACCGCGAACGGCCAGAACGCGGCAGTGGACGGCTCGCCCGGCACGTGGGCGAGGAGCGCCACCGGCGGCTGAAGGCCGGGGTCACGGGCCAGCTCGACCAGTTCGTCCGCCTCGGGCGGGCCCTCGATGAGCACGATGTCCGGCTTGAGGCGGTCGAGCTCGTCGCACAGGGACCGCGCCGACCCGGGACCGTGGTGCCGAACCCCCAGCACGGAGACGCTCACCGTTGCCCCCCGCCCGGTGAGGAAGCCGCCTCACCGGCCGTCGGAAGCGGCCCCCTCTCCGAGGTCACCGCCTCAGCCCGCGTCACGGCAGGCCCGGTAGAAGTCGCGCCAGTCCTGACGCTCGCGCACCACGGTCTCCAGATACTCGCGCCAGACGACGCGGTCGGAGACCGGGTCCTGGATCACCGCACCGGCGATGCCCGCGGCCACGTCGGAGGGGCGGAGCACCCCGTCGCCGAAGTGCGCGGCCAGCGCGATGCCGTTGGTGAGGACGGAGATGGCCTCGGCGGTGCTGAGCGTGCCGCTGGGGGATTTGACCTTGGTGCGGCCGTCCTCGGTGACACCGGTGCGCAGTTCCCGGAAGACCGTGACGACGCGGCGGATCTCCTCCAGCCCGGTGAGGGTCTCGGGCAGCTCCAGGGAGCGGCCGAGCTGGCCGACCCTGCGGGAGACGATGTCCACCTCCTCCTCTGCGGTGGCCGGCACCGGCAACACGACCGTGTTGAACCGGCGGCGCAGTGCGCTCGACAGGTCGTTGACGCCGCGGTCACGGTCGTTGGCGGTGGCGATGATATTGAAACCTCGCTCGGCCTGCACCTCCCGGTTGAGCTCGGGAATCGGCAGCGTCTTCTCCGACAGCACGGTGATCAGCGCGTCCTGGACGTCGGAGGGCATCCGGGTCAGCTCCTCCACGCGGGCCAGCCGCCCCTCGGCCATCGCCCGCATCACCGGGCTCGGCGTGAGCGCCTCCATGGACGGGCCCTCGGCCAGCAGCCTGGCGTAGTTCCAGCCGTAGCGGATGGCCTCCTCCGCGGTGCCCGCCGTTCCCTGCACGAGGAGTGTGGAGTCACCGCTGATCGCGGCGGCCAGATGCTCCGACAGCCAGGTCTTGGCGGTGCCCGGCACGCCGAGCAGCAGCAGCGCGCGGTCGGTGGCGAGCGTCGCCACGGCCACCTCGACGATGCGCCGCGGCCCGATGTACTTGGGGGTGATCTGGTCGCCGTCACCGAGGACGTAGGTGGTCACCGCCCAGGGCGACAGTTTCCAGCCCGGCGGACGGATCCGGTCGTCGCCCTTGGCCAGGACCGCCAGTTCCTCGGCGTACTGGTCTTCGGCGTGGGCCCGCAGAACCGTTGTCACTGTGTGAGCTCCTTCAACATGTCGTCGCGGAAACGCAGGAGGGCGGCGACCTCCTGGATGGACGGCTCCAGCGAGAGCCGCCCGGCCATGTCGTGCAGTGCCGGATCGATGCGTTCACCGGCGAGCTTGGTCAGCTCGCCGAGGTTCCACGGCTGGGTGCCGGACACCTCGATGATCTTCTGGAGGACCGCCGTGGCCAGGGCCGGCCCCCAGGGGGCCGCGGCCCCGCCGAGAACCATGATCAGTTGGCCGTCCAGGCCGTGCCGCCGTACGAAGTCGGCCGCGACGCTCTCCTGTCTGTCACGGGGCAGCGCGGCCAGCAGGTCGGCGATCGGATCCCAGGCGAACAGCTCCAGCGCCCACTCCGGGTCACCCTGGAGAACGGCGGCCCTGACCCAACCGGCCATGACCTCGCGGCTCCAGTCAACGATCTTCATGCGGACCAGCTCCCGGGGCGGCCGGCCGAGCAGCCGGGGCCAGACTTCGAGCGGTGTGCGGGCCACGGCCTGCTGCAGCCACCAGCCCCGCTCGCCGGTCCCCCGGGGTGCCTTCGCCCGGATGCCGTCGCGTTCCATGGTGCTGTCGCAGGCCACCGGCGGGTCGACGTGGATCTCACCGCCGGCGACGGTGACGTACCGGGCGACGCGCTCTGCCATGCGCAGGGCCAGGCGCGATCCGGGGAGCCGGGTGAGCAGGTCGGCCGCCTGGTGGCGGACCTCTCGGCGGCGGTCGTCGAGCGCGGACTCCAGGAACGGCTCGTCCTCCGGCGACAGCCCGGCGCTGAGAGCCTCCAGGAACGCCGCCCTGTCGTCGGGGCCCTCCTTCTCCCAGGTGGCGGCGAGCAGTTCCCTGGCCCTCGTCGGATCGGCCGTCCGCAGCTCGCCCAGGTGGACGCGACGGTCACCCGAGGTGCCGAATTCCCAGACCTGCGAGGTCGGCTCGGAGCCGGTCGCGGCCACTCCCGTGACCTCCTCCAGCAGGAAGCCCCACGCCGGGTTCAGCCCCGCCAGCCAGCGCCCCCGGTTTCCCGCCAGGACACCGAGGTACGGGCGGATCGACCTGTCCCTGGCCGCGTGGTCGAGGAGCTCGGGCAGCAGGTGGGGCGAGAGGCGGTATCCACGCCCGGCCGCGGTCTCCAGCCACTCGGTGAGCAGTCTCGGCTGCTCACCACCGAGAACGCGGGCGAGCCTGTCGCCCGCGGCGCGCGAGACCTCGGGCCGCTCCTCGGGCGCCGCGAGGGCCGGCGGCTCGCCCGGGGCGATCGGCCGCCGTCCCGCGCGCATCCGCAGGGTGTGCACGGCCGCGTGCCCGAGCAGCTCGACCTCGCTCGCTCCCTCCCCCGGCAGCGGGCGCCGGTCGGTCCCGACGAGCGCGGTGGACACCAGTTCCTCCCAGTCGGCGGAGGCGTTCACAGGGTGATCACCCGGCCTTCCTCATCCCAGGTCGTGAGGGGACGCAGGCCCCTCGGGGTCCATTCGGCGGCGACGGTCAGCGGGTGACCGCCCGAGGTGGCGACCAGCCGCCACGGGGTTCCCACGGACTCCTGGAGCGGCAGCCCGCCGGAAGGGCCGGCTAGGAGCCGCGAACCACTCCCCGCGGGGGTCACCCCCTCCAGCACGAGCGGCCAGGAGTCGAGCCAGGGGTCACCCGCCAGAGCCTCGGCCACCTCGTCCAGTGCCCGCTCGATGGTCAGGCCGGGCGGCGGACCGCTTGGGGCGGCATCATGGGCGGTGTCGTAGCGGGCGGCGACCACCGCGCGCAGCGGAGTCGAGCCTGGATAGAACGCCAGGTCGGCGTCCACGGTCGTGCCGGTGACGAGCGAGGCGTCGAGGGCCTGTCCGACCGGCGCGAACGAGAGCACCAGCGCCGCCCTGCCCGTCCGGCGCCCGCGCAGCCAGACCCGGCGCGCGATCAGCCGGTCGTGCTCCTCGTCGCGCCGTCCCAGCACGTCCCACAGGTCGCGGACGGGCTCCCCCGCGAGCACCTCCTCCTTCGTCACCGAGAAACCGACCCGGTCGCGCACCCTTTCCAGAAGCCCCGCGGGCGCGACTTCCGGCACATTCCCTGAGCCGTCGCCGACCCCACCGTCGACCCCACCGTCGGCCGGAGCCGAGAGACTGCGGTGGGCCACGCAGAGCAGGTGCAGCAGCGCGTACTCGCTGAGCAGGCGGGCGGGCCAGTCATCGCCGTCCAGCACGGTGTTGAGACGCGACAGCGACCCCGCGACGGCGGGCGCCTGGGCGTCGATCAGGCGCTTGACCAGGTCGTCCCACTGGTCGTGGCGCCGTGACCCGGCGAGGCCCTGCCTGATCTGGTCGGCGAGCCAGCGCTCCAGATCCGACAGACCGGCGGCCACGCGTTGCTCGCGCAGCGCGGCCCTGCGGCTGTCGGCGGGACCCGCCTCGCCGGACCTGGCGGCGCGGGTCGCCCCCGCCTCCGCCGCCCTGGCCGCGCGGTCGCGCCGCCCGTCGAGCCACTCACCCACCCAGTCGGCGACCTCCTCCGCGGCGGGGACACCGTTGGCCGACCACAGGAGCAGCAGGCCGAGAGCGTGTTTGCACGGGAACTTCCTGCTGGGGCAGCTGCACCGGTAAGCGGGCTCGGACAGGTCGACGCAGGCCCGGTAGGGCTTGGAGCCGCTGCCCGCGCACTCGCCCCACACCGCGTCGGCGGTGACTCCGGCCCCCGACCACTTTCCGGGGGAGGAAATCGTCCCCGCCGCTTTCTGGGACGAGGCGTCGGGCGCGAGCGCCAGCACCTGATCCCGATTCCACCGTTCGATCACGGACCGAACCTAGCCAACCCCCCCGACAAATCCGGACCGATCTAGCGCAGCCCATCACCATCCCCTCCGATGACTCCCGCACCGATTCCCCCGCATCGCACCGGAGTACCCGGAAGGCGACTCCAAGCCGCCGCGTAATCCTCCCCGCACACCGGTCGCACGGCCCGTCCGGCGGAACCGGAGTCCCTAGAATCTTCGCCATGACCATCCCTTCCCGTCCTCCGCTCGCCGAGACCCTGGATCTGCTGCCGCACCCCGAGGGCGGCTGGTTCCGCGAGACCTGGAGGACCTCCGTCGACCTCACCCCGCCCGGGTACGCCGGAGCGCGGGCCACCGCGACAGGCATCTACTTCCTGCTGGAGCCCGGCCAGGAGTCACGCCCGCATGTGGTCGCCTCCGACGAGGTGTGGTTCTGGCACCGGGGCGGCCCGTTGACACTGATCCTCGGCGGCCACGAGGGCCAGCCCTCCCACTCCGTGACCCTGGGTCCGCTGGTGGAGGAGGGGCAGGTCCCGCAGGCGGTAATACCCGGCGGCACCTGGCAGGCCGCCCGTCCCGCCGGCGACGAGGGCGTACTGGTGAGCTGCGTCGTGTCCCCCGGTTTCGACTTCGCCGACTTCCGCATGCTTTGACGGACAACGCGACGAGCGGCATGACGGACAACGCGACGGACAACGCGACGAGCGGCGTGACGACGGTGTGGCTGACGATGCTGTGACGACCTTCCGCCCGATGTGACGGCTTCGCTTCGCACGGGAAGAATACGGTCACAAGTCCACACCGGGAGGTCGAAGGTGACCAGCGAGATCGTCTCCGTCATCGGCGGAAAAGAAGCGTCCAACGGCACGGCCTACGAGTCGGTCAACCCGGCTCGCCTGGACGAGGTGGTCGCGCGGGTCCGGCTGGCGGACGCGAGCACGTTCTCCTCCGCGTGCCGCACGGCCACCGCGGCCCAGCGGGAGTGGTCGCGGGTTCCCGCGCCCGTCCGGGGGCGGGTGATCGCCTCGATCGGCCGGCTGGTGGAGGCCAATGCCGAGGAACTGGCCCGCCTGGTCACCCGCGAGATCGGCAAACCGTACGCCGAGGCGCTGGGCGAGGTACGCGAGATCGTCGACACCTGTGACTTCTTCCTCGGCGAGGGCAGGCGGCTGTACGGGCAGACGGTCCCCTCGGAGATGCCGGACAAGAACCTGTTCACCTTCCGGGTCCCTGTGGGGGTGGCCGCGGTGATCACGGCGGGAAACTTCCCGGTCGCGGTGCCGTCGTGGTACCTGGTCCCGGCGCTGCTGTGCGGCAACGCGGTGGTGTGGAAGCCCGCCGAGTACGCGGCTGCCTCCGCGCACGCGCTCTACCGGCTGTTCGCGGCGGCCGGGCTGCCCGACGGCGTGCTGAACCTGGTCCTCGCCGACGGCGCCGCGACGTTCGAGGGCCTGGAGGCGGCGCTGGCCGAGGGCACGGTGCACAAGGTCGGGTTCACCGGATCCACCGAGGTGGGCCGCGCCGTCGGCGAGCTGTGCGGGCGCCACCTGCAGTCTCCCTGCCTGGAACTGGGCGGCAAGAACCCGATGGTGGTCATGCCGGACGCCGACCTGGACTTGGCCGTGGAGGGCGCGCTGTTCGCGGGCTTCGGCACCGCCGGGCAGCGCTGCACGTCACTCGGCACGGTGATCGTGCACGAGAGCGTCCATGAGGAGTTCCTCCGCCGGTACACGCGCGCCGTGGCAGAGGCGGCGATCGGCGACCCCGCCGGGGATGTGCTCTGCGGCCCGCTGCTCGATGAGAGGTTCGCCTCGCGCTACGAGGAGTACCTGGGCTGGATCCAGCCGCACCACACCGTCGTCTCCGGTCTCACCGGCCGCATCACCCCGGACAACCCGCGCGCCGACTTCACCGGTGAGGGCGGCCTCTACTACCATCCGGTCATCGTGGACGGCGTCCGCCCCGACGACCGGCTCTTCCTGGAGGAGACCTTCGGCCCCGTCGTCGGCGTGACCCCCTTCGCCACCCTGGAGGAGGCCGTCGACCTGGCCAACCTTCCCGGCTACGGGCTCTCCTCCTCCATCTACACCACCGACCCGAGGTCGGCGTTCCACTTCCGCGCCGGCATCGGCGCGGGCATGGTCAGCGTCAACAACTCCACCTCCGGTGCGGAGGCCCACCTGCCTTTCGGCGGCAACGGCAGGTCCGGCAACGGCAGCCGCCAGTCGGGGATGTGGGTCCTCGACCAGTTCACCCGCTGGCAGGCGATGAACTGGGACTACTCGGGCAGGCTCCAGAAGGCCCAGATGGACGTCGCCGAAATCGTCCCCGACCTGGACTTCCGCCTCTGACGCCCGGGAACCGTCTGGACCCCCGCCACGGTGGCGGGGGTCCAGACGGTCACCGGTGCCCTGTGGCGGCGGGTTCAGTGGTGGGGCAGCACGTGTGCGAAGAGCGCGAAGCCCGTGAAGAGCAGGAACGCGACCGCGATGAGGGAGTACAGCAGGGCCGGCTGCGGCATACGGCGACGCGGCCGGGGGTCGGCGGGCGAGGAGGCGCTCGGAGTGGCCCGCGCGGAGGCGAGGCGGCGCGGGCGCTCCGACATCGGGTTCTCCGTGGCGGACGCGCACGCGCTGCCCTTTCCCGACGACACCTTCGACGTCGTCCACGCCCACCAGGTACTTCAGCACGTCGGCGACCCCGTACTGGCGCTGCGCGAGATGCGGCGGGTCTGCAGGCCGGGTGGGATCGTCGCGGTGCGCGACAGCGACTACGCCGCGTTCACCTGGTTTCCCGAGATACCCGAACTGGACGAGTGGCTGGACCTCTACCGCAGGGTGGCGAGGGCGTGCGGCGGCGAGCCCGACGCCGGGCGGCGACTGCTGTCGTGGGCGCACACGGCGGGATTCACCGACGTCTCGGCCACCTCATCGACCTGGTGCTTCGCCACGCCCGAGGACCGAGCATGGTGGGGTGGCATGTGGGCCGAGCGGGTTCTGAAGTCCGACATGGCCCGCCTGGCCCTCGCCTCGGGCGGCGCCACCGAGGGGGACCTGCGCCGCCTCTCCGAGGGCTGGCGCGCCTGGGCCGGGGAGCGGGACGGCTGGCTGTCGCTGCTCCACGGCGAGCTGATCTGCCGCGTCTGACCGGCGCCGGAACCTTGCCGCGAGGTTCTCGCGGAGCAGGTCTCGGGGCGCCCCGGCGAGGGCGCCCCGAGAATTGGTCAGGGCTGCTGAGTGATCTTGACGTTGTCGATGCCGGCCTCGACCAGGGATGCGGTCGAGGCGTCGGAGGCCTCGATCAGGATGCGGACCGTCTGGCCCGCGAAGGCGGAGAGGTTGGCCGTGGCGACCGCCCAGGCCCCGTTGCGGTTGGAGGCCGCGCCGAGTTGCTGGAACACCTGGGTGGTGGTGGAGCCGACGACCTTGACGCGCAGGAAGTCGGCGGTGGAGGAGTTGGAACCGTGCGCCAGGTACCACGACAGCGACAGGTTCAGCGTCCCGGTCGACGGCAGGGTGATGGCCGGTGACTGGATGGCGGTGACGCCTCCGTCGATGTCGTGGTCACCCGCCGCGGTGCCGGCGAGGCGGCCGGTGACCAGGTCGTTGGTGCCGCTGACCGTGGTGCCGAGCTGCTTGGCGCCGCTGGAGGTGGTGGCCTGCGGGACGCCGCGCTCCCACTGGCCCGAGGTGGCGGTGTCGGTGCCCGAGGGGTTGGCCGTCCAGCCGGTCGCCGTCTCGAAGGTGTCGGAGTAGACGGTCACCGGCGGGGTGCCGGTGCCGCAGTACTGCGACTCCTTGCCGATGATGCGGTAGACGCAGTCGGAGTACTCCAGGAAGCGGAGCACGGCTTCGCGGTTACGGGTGGTCTGCGGGACGATCTGCTCGTCGGGAGGGTAGAAGCCCGGCGAGGAGGATGCCGGATACATCTCGAAGGTGTAGCTGAAGATCTTGTGGACGCCCCACAGCCAGTCGTCGATCGTGCCGTCGGTGATGTAGAGGTCGCTGGCCTGCTGGGGGGTGTAGTTGTTGGTGGTGGCCATGTTCTGGCCCAGCGTCGCGTGGGCGTCGCGGTCGTCCTGGGTCAGGCCGGGGCCGGTGTCGTTGTAGGTGTAGCCGTACGGCCACAGGATCAGCTCGCCGTAGGTGTGCCAGTCGATGTGCGCCTTGACCTGCTGCACCCCGCCGACGACCCTGCTGCGGACCCAGTTGGACACCGCCCTGACCTCGGGAGCCGACTCGGCCGCGGAACCCCGGTAGGTCTCGCTGGAGGTGGAGCCGGAGGAGCCTCCGCAGCAGCCCCAGTTGTAGCCCCAGTTGCGGTTCATGTCCGTGCCCACGGACGACGAGCCGGAGTTGGGTTGCCGGTTCTTACGCCAGGAGCGGTAGGAACCGTTGGCGATGTCGTACTCGCCGCCGTCGGGGTTGAGGTCCGGCATGATCCAGATCTCACGGCCGTTGACCAGGTTGGCGATCCGACCGTCGGTGGTGTAACCATCGGTGAGCAGGTTGAGCAGGTAGATCGCCATTTCGACGGTCAGGTGCTCGCGAGCGTGCTGGTGGTGGGTGAACAGCACCTCGGGTTCGTCCTCGTCGACGTTGACGTTGTCGCTGATCTTGATGGCGATCAGGTCGCGTCCCTCGTACGAGGTGCCGTAGCTGATCTTGCGGGCGATCGCCGGGTGGTCGGCGACGATCTGGTTCACCGCGGCGGTCATCTCGGCGTAGTTGTGGTAGCCGGAGTCGGCGGAGGGGAAGTCCGAACGCTGTTCGGGTCCGGTCTGGGATAAGGACTTGGGGATCTTCGTAACGGTGTGGCCGAGTTTCTTGATCTCGGCGACCTCGGCCTCGCTGGCGGTGACCACGACCGAGTCAGGATCGACCTGGTCGATCGCGGCACCGGTGGCCGCGATCGCGCTTCGCTGCTGAGAGGTGCTCGGCCCCTGGACCTTGTACTGGCTGTTCGGTGGCGGCTCGGCCGAGGCTCCCGCCCCGGTCACACCGAGACATAACAGCGCCAGGGCGGCGAACACCACGATCAGACGGCGTCTCACCTGCGTCCTCCTCAGACACGCGCTCTAGGGGTTTGTCGCGTGCCTCCACTGAGAGTCAGACAGGGATGTTGATTAGCAAAGGCCCAAATTTCAGGAGCCGCGTGATTTCCGCGCCGAGATCAGAAGACGACCTCGAACCAGAGCGTCCTGGCGCCCTCAGGAGCGTCGTCCTGGATGCCCCAGTTGTCGGCGAGCAGGTCCACCAGGAACATGCCTCGGCCGCCCTCCGCCTCGGGGTCGTTGCGCACGTGCGGCATCGACGCGCCGGACCCGGCGTCACAGACCTCGACCAGCACGGCGGCCGACCCCACCGCCACGGTCATCGCGACCTCTCCGCCCCCTCCGGAACCCGAGTGGAGCACCGAGTTGGTCACCACCTCGCTCACCAGGAGAATGACGTCGTCGGACGCGGGGTGCCCCTCGCCCAGAAGTTCCCTGACCCGGCTCCGCGCCATGGACACCGATTCCGGAACCCCCTTGAGGGTCACGGTGGATCGAGGTGAGACGGCCTGCCGTCCGGTCGTCATGGTTGACCTCACTCCCCGACACGCATATTCCATGCACATCGCCCTCTGAGATGGCACACTCACTCACGGTGAACTGTTCTATCAAGGACTGCAATACCTCATGTTGAGATTCCGCAGATTTCCTATCAAAGGACGGAGGGAGGTAGATGCGTGGCTTCTCGACGCAGCCCCACGGCCCGTCATCGCCGCCTGATGGCTGAACTGAACCGTCTGCGAAAGGACAGCGGGCTGACACGGGTGGAGGTGGCCGAGCGGATCGGCTCCACCGACACCACCGTCTGGAGATACGAGACGGGCCTGACCCGTCCCCGCCCCTCGGACGTGTCGGCCCTCACCGATGTGTACGGCGTGACCGGGGAGGCACGTGAATCCCTGATCCAGATGGCCGTGGAAGCCCGGCGGCGAGGCTGGTGGCACCCCCACCGCCAAGCCCTCAAACCGGGCTTCGACTCCTACATCGGGCTTGAGGCGGAGGCGTCGCTCGTGCGCTCGTACGAGCCGCTCGTCGTCCCCGGCCTGATGCAGACCGAACCGTACGCACGCGCGGTGATCGAGGCGACCTCCATTGTCCAGACCCCCTCCCAGGTCGAGGAGACGGTCTCCGTGCGCATCTCGCGCCAGCGGTTGCTGCACGGACCCGGTGACCCGATCCACCTTGTCGCGGTGCTCGACGAAGCAGTGATCCGGCGTCGGATCGGCGGGCGCGACGTCATGTCGGAGCAGTTGGAGCATCTCGTCCACCTCGGTGCGCTGCCCAACGTGGAGATCCGGGTCGCCCCGTTCTCCGCGGGAGCGCACGCGGCGATGGACGGCAAGTTCTGCCTGCTCAGCTTCCCCGAGCCCGAGGTTCCCGACCTGCTCTATCTGGAGCAGGCCGCGAGCGGGCTCGTGCCGGACGACCCGGAGCAGGTCAGCCGATACGCCTCCATGTTCGAGAGCCTCTGCGAGATGGCACTCGGCCAGGAGGCTTCGGCGGCTTTCATCGCCCAGATGGCGAGAAGGTTTTCCACCCCCTAGCCGTAGAAGGAAGAAAAAGTGCGAGGGTCCACGATGGATCTGTCCGACGCCGAGTGGCGTAAGAGCGGTCGCAGCACCAACGGAGGCGACTGTGTGGAGGTGGCGGTCGTCCCCGGTGATCCGGCCGTTGCCCGGCACAAGGCCGACGCCGATCGGCTTTACCTCGTCCGCGACTCCAAGGACCCGGGCGGCCCGGCTCTGGCGTTCACCCGGAGCGAATGGGACGCCTTCGTCGGCGGTGTGAAGGACGGCGAGTTCGACTGACGGACCTCCGGGGGAACCTCACCGGTTCCCCCGGAACCTTCCGACCGCACAGCCCGCCCGCGGCCTCGGCCCGGCGGGCTGTGCGTGTTCGAAGCCGTCAGCGTAAAGGCCGCTCATCGGTGCCCTTGTAGCCGAGGACCCGCATGGCGACCTCGGGGTCCATCGCCGCGGCGAGCAACTGTGCCCGTTCCACGGCACTGTCACGCTGGGCTTCCGCCCTGGCCCTGGCGGCCTGTGATCCCCGGGTGACCGCGGCGACGATGCCCGCTCCCACGATCGCGGCCACTGCGGCGACGAACACCACCGTGAACATGCCGGTCTCCGGCGAACCCGCCCCGCCCGTCGCGAGCGTCCCGCCGTTGAGCGTGTAGACGCCCAGCAGCGTGAAGGCCGCCAGCGCCGCCAGGCCGGCCGCGACCAGGAGCACCACCCTCAGCCGCCCACCGCGCGGCGCGGGGACGACGGGCGGTGGAGGCGGTGGTGGAAACGGCACAGGCGGTGGCGGTGACGGCCTGGGCACCGGACCGTCGTCACCCCACGGTACGAAGTCCGGCTCGGCCATGACCGCCGAGGCCGGCGCGGCCGACATTATGGAGCCGTGGCCGTTGCCCGTGAGCACCGCCCCCTGGACGACCGCGGCGGCGGGTTCGAGCCGGAGCAGGACCGTCGGGACGGGAAGGGTGCGTGACACGTGGCTGTGCTCGCGATGCGCCCGCGCCGCCTCCAGGTGATACTCCTCGATCTCGGTGTAGAAGTCGTCCGAGAGATAGACCGAGCCGTCGACCAGCGGCCCCTGCCTCCGCTCCAGGATCGCGACCACGTCCTCACCGTTGAGCGTCTTGTGCGTCTCCAGCGCGTGGGCCAGGCACAGGACGTCTCTCCGGTGCTCCCGCAGCAGTTCCTCGGTCCTCTCCAGCAGGCGCACCAGGTTGAACTCGATGCGCTCACCCAGCACGTCGGGGGCCGGCGGCTGCCCGCCGCCCGGCGCCTTGGTGAAACCGATGCCCCCGCCACCGGGCTTGGGCATCGACTTGCCCCCCATGATCTCCAACTCCTGCAGCGCGGGCACCGAGGTCACCCCACGCCCCATGCCCCAGTGCGCCTCCATCAGCGCGGTGAGGTACGTCGCGGAGAACAGGTCACCCGAGACGCCGGAGGAGTTGTCCTCGCCGAAGAACATCCGCTCCCCCGCCAGCGAGGCGAGCGAGACCATGATGTCGGCCTCGTGCTCGGACTTCCAGCGGGTGAACTGGTCCTCGGGCTTGATGCTCGCGACCATGCCGAGATAGTCGGCGCCCTTCTCGATCGTGGCGATGTCGATCTCGAGGTGGTAGCGGGTGCGGTAGGCCGCCACGGCGTGGCATGCCTCGTGCACGGCGACCGCGTGCCGTTCGCGCTCGATGTACTCCACGTCCTCGGGCGGCCCGAGCTGCTTGAGCCGTTTGGCCCTGGTCACGTCCGACCAGGTGATGATCTCCCGGCCGTCACGGATCGCGGTGATCAACGACTCGTTCACCAGGTCCTTGATCGTGGCACCGGTGGCGTAGGGCGTGATCGTCGCCAGCTTGTCCAGCTGCTCGTCGGTCAGCTCGTGGTCGACCTTGTCGAAGTAGCCCCGGTAGGTGCGGACCCGGCCCGCCTTCGACGGGTAGCCCACCTTGTAGATGCGGTCGATACGGCCCGGCCGCAGCAGCGCCTCGTCCAGCGAGTTGGGCATGTTGGTGGCCATCATGACCAGGATCCGGTACTTCGGCGGCGGCTTTGGCCGCATGCCGAAGAGCCTTCGCACGTGCCGGTTGACGATGCCTCGCGGCTTCTTCAGGCCCGACAGCTCGGTGAGCAGCGCCTGCAGCGTGCCCGGGTCGCCGCCTCCGCCGCCCATACCGCCCATCATGAAGCGGCTGCGGCCGGTGTCCGGCTCCTGCTGTTCCGCCGCGCCGTTGCGGGTCAGCAACCAGCGGGTGTCCTCGCTGAGGTAGCCGAATCCATGGCATCCTGCGGCGTGCGGGGAGAATCCGGGGCCACCCCTGGGCCCCTGCTGCGCCAGCGAGCCACGCCGTCCGAGGGAGTCGGCCTCGTCGAAGAAGACGATCACGCCCCCATACCGCAGCGACAGCTTGCGGAGCTTCCTGAACAGCGACTTCACCTTCAGGATGCCGATGCCCATGAACATGTTGACGAACGCGCCGGGGTCGACGAACACGTACGGCTTGCCGGTCTCCCCCGCCACGGCCTCGGCCATCAGGGTCTTGCCGGTGCCCGGCGGGCCCCACAGCAGCAGGCCGCTGGGCACGTAGCCACCGCGCTCCTCGATCGCGTCCGGCCGCTCCAGGAAGACGATGTTCTCCTTGACCCGCTCGACGACGTGGTCCTGTCCCCAGACGTCGGTGAAGCGGGTCTTGATGTCGTCGGGGAAGTAGGTCTCCACACCGCCCCGCGACAGCAGCCAGAACAGGCCGATGAACTGGAAGGCGATGAAGAAGAACGCGAAGGCGAGCTGTGCCACGTACGGCAGCGCCTGCCAGAGCAACGCGGGCGCCTGGAACAGCGCGAGCGCGGGAGAGGTGTCCAGCACCTCGCCCAGGATGAGGGCGAGCACCGCGATCCAGAACAGCCACTTGATGGCACGCGCCATCCTGAAGCGGTTCCAGTCGGAGAAGCGGCGGTGGGTCCAGCTCTCGAAGCCGCCGAACACACCGCGCGTCCAGAACCGGTTGTATCCGGCGGAGCGCTCGCTGACGAAGAAGTGGAGCTGGCGCAGGAACTCGGCCCCCAGGAACCAGAAGATCCACGGCGCCGCGACAGCGGTGGTGATCATCGCATCCTGGAACGTCATGATGCCCTCGAATGAGGCCATCTCGCTCCATACCAGGATGAAGTAGATGATTGTCAGGATGAGGAGGAATTTGATCCGGTCCCAGAACGGCATCTTCTTGCGTTTGTCGGGATGCGGGTCCGTCGGACCTGAGCCGGGGGCCCGCAGTCCTTCGAAGGTGGGGGGCGGCGGAGGTGACTTCATGTACGGGCTTCTCCTCACCCGGCGAGTCGTTTGACCTTGAAAGATTGCGCGATCCTGTCGAATTCCCCGGCGCGCTTCCGGTAACAGGCGGCCGAGCAGCGGATCAGCAGGGTGGAGATCTGCTTGCCGTCCGGGGCCAGATAGGAGGTGAGGTCGAAGGTCTCCGTCCCGGCGCCCTCGATCGCGTAGTTGAACCGCACGTGCACCCCGCGCAGGCCGTCTCCGGGCTGAAGCACCTCGTCGGCGAGAAGCTCGAAGTTCCTCAGCGGGTAGCCGGGGATCTCCGCGTACTCCTTGCGCACCGTCTCGGTGACGGGCAGGACGGAGTTACGCATGCTGTTCAGGGAGAGCGCGTCCTGCTCCTCGGGGAGGAGCTTGGCGATCCGGGCGAAGACGAATGGTTCGTCCTCGGTGCCGTAGCCGAGCAGGTGATCTGGAGACGGCTTGCTGTGGGCGTCGTAGGCGGTCGACCAGATGAGCTGTTTGCGCAGCTGCGCGGTGGCCGATTCGAGGTCGGCTCCGATGGTCGCCTTGTCCAGCGCCGTCTGGTCGACCTTCTGCCAGGCCGCCGGAACCTTGAAGTATGTCTGCCCGTCGTCGTGGCGGACGTAGGTGAACTCCGCACGTGCACATCCCGTGAGCCCGCCGGCCATGGCGGAACCAACCGCCACGGCAACCAAGGCGAACCCGGCCCTCGATCTTCTCACCAGGGCTGTACCTCCGCTTTACGGGTTAACGAGGTGGTTGTGCCCGTTTTTTAAGCGCCTCTCTCCTGTCTCGACCCATTCTCCTTAGGAATCTTGACCAAATCTTGCCGGGAACCCGACTTCACTTGTTACAAATCTCCGCCGTTGGCCTCACCACATCATTGAACCCTCCGCCTCCGCCTCCGCCGCAGACCGGAGGCAGACGGGCGTCCCCTCCGCCTCGGCCCGCGGCGGGAACCCCCAAGGGAATCCACTCAAAGCGATGCCCCTTTTATCCCTTCGCCGCCCATACATGCTTCTATAGGGATTTTCTAGGGTATGGAGCGATACAATTATGGAAACGGGATGCTCTTCCCACATTCACCGCAACGGGCGGCGGCCCTGGTCAATGTCGTCTTTCTCCGTGGTGTGCCGGCGGGGTCCGACCTCGAAGACCCGATGGTGCTGAACGGCGCCGCCCCCGGACCGAATCGGGCCGGGCCGGAGACGCGAGGGACAGGGATCGCACCGGCGGTCCGGGAGCGATCATGTTGCGGAAGACGACGGGACCTGTAACGCCGGACGATCCCTGGTACGACATATTGCTACATGGTAGGACTCTGAGGGAGAAAGATCTCTCCCTCGCGCTGGAACCGGCACCGGCCAGAGGGGTGAATACCCCCTGGCCGCCCTCGCCCTGGAACAGCTGGCCGACGGACTCGGAGTGCCCCATGAGCGATCACGCGGATGACACCGCTCCTGACCGCCGGACCCGCGGATTGGAGATCATGAAACAGGTCTACGGCTGGGATCACGTCGGGGACGGGCCGGGCGACTTCTTCGGGATGACCGTCGAGCACCTGTTCGCCGAGGTGTGGTCCAGGGAGGGGATCTCGACCCGCGACCGGCGGCTGCTGCTGGTCGGCCTGCTCGTCGGGCAGGGCATGGACGACGAGGTCGGGCTCCAGTTGGACGCGGCGCTGAGGACCGGCGACCTCACCCCCGACGAACTGCGCGAGATCGTCATCTTCCTCACCCACTACGCCGGGTGGCCCCGGGGAGCCAAGCTCAACGGCCAGGTCGAGGAGCTGATCGCCCGCGTCATGAAGTCCTAGCCCCCGCGGAGTCCGGCGGGGCCACCGTCGTCGACCTCCTCTCGGCCCGTTGGGGGACCGGGATTCCCCGCGCCGCCGACGCGCCGTCCCGAGGAAGGCGCGCGGCGGGGCGAGGTGGGTCACAGCCTCTCGACGTTGGACCCGCGGCAGCGGTTGCGGGTGTCGAGGACGAAGGCGCTCGCCCGTTGGACGAGCTCGTAGTCGAAGCAGTCGTGGTCGCTGAGAACCACCACCGCGTCCGCCGCCGCCAGCTCCCGTTCCGAGAACGCGACAACCTCGATGTCCTGCGGCAGCAGGAAGCAGTCCACGTGCGGGTCGGCGGCCCGCACGTCCGCGCCCAGCTTGCGCAGGCCCCTGACCACGTCGATCGCCGGTGACTCGCGGCAGTCACCGGTGTTCTTCTTGTACGCGAGGCCGAGCGCGAGCACCCGGCTGCCGTTGACCGGCTTGCGCAGCTGGTTCAGCGCGAGAACCAGCCGGTGCACGACATGGTCGGGCATGTGGTCGTTGATGTCGTTGGCCAGCTCCACGAACCGGAAGTTGTGCCCCAGGCTGCGCTTGACCTTCCACGACAGGTACGACGGGTCGATCGGCAGGCAGTGCCCGCCGACACCGGGCCCGGGAGTGAAGCGCAGGTAGCCGAACGGCTTGGTGGAGGCGGCGTCGACGGCCTCCCAGACGTCGATGTCGAGTTGCCTCGCGAAGATCGACAACTCGTTCATCAGGGCGATGTTGACATGCCTGAAGGTGTTCTCCAGGAGCTTGCACAACTCGGCCACCTGCGGCGAGGAGACCGGGACGACCTCGCCCACGATCCTCGCGTAGAACGCCCGGATCCTCTCCAGGGACGCCTCGTCGACGCCGGAGACCACCTTCGGCGTGTTCTCCAGGCGCCAGCGCGTGTTGCCCGGGTCGATCCGCTCGGGACTGTAGCCGAGGTGGAAGTCCTCCGGCGCGTGCAGCCCGGAGCCCTCCTCCAGCAGTGGCAGCAGGTACTCCCGGGTGGTTCCCGGATAGGTGGTGGACTCCAGCACCACTGTGGCGCCGCGCCGCAGCAGCGGGGCCAGCGACTCCCCCGCCTCGCCGATGTGGCTCAGGTCGGGAACGCCTTCGCGCAGCGGCGTCGGCACGGTTATCACGCAGACGTCGAACCCCTCGGCGGCGGCGTAGTCGGTGGCGGCCAGGTAGCGGCCGGAGCGGTGGGCCGCGGCCAGCGTCTCGTCCCCGATGTCCTCGACGTAGGACTCGGCGGCATCGAGCCGTTTGACCTTCCGGTCGTCGACGTCGATGCCCACCACGTCGAACCCCGCCTCGACGGCCCGCATCGCGAGAGGCAGACCGACATAACCCTGGCCGATCACAACCAGTTTCTCTCTCACGGCAGAACCCCCGTCGATTCGAGATGAGATACGACCTCGACTGTAGGAGTCTTGCTTTCCCGCACCGCCCATCTTGTCGCTCTCCGGGCGTGTCGCCCAATGCCCGGAGTCATTCAGGCACGCGAACGAGACCGATCCCGCCATTGAAAGCAGGATTAAAGTCCTAAATAACCACTCAATAACTTTAAATACATATTTATATATTTTATGTATATGCAGCAACCAATCGACGGGCGGTCAGACGGGCTTCCGCCGCTCCTCCCCACCTCATCTCTCCATCCCCCCGAACAGCACAGAGATCAATTTAGTACCGAAAAATAAGTAATATCAGGAAGTACTGCCGAGTAAATTTTCTATCAGCCGCATATCGAGATATGACCTTCTTGATCGCGCACAGGCTCGCGCACACCCCCCTCCACGGCACAGTCATCAGCGTGTCGCACGGCGTCCTTCGCCACGTGACAACATTTCGGCGATTTACCTTTCAACCGGCCTTTAATCGCCTCCTGGGATTAATACCACAAATCACAGAAGCCCGATAGCGGCCTCAAGTTCCATTCATGACAGCTCGCAGGTGACGGACCGTACCGGGCGCCTGACACAGCACGAGATCAGTGAGGAGTTGTGTCGCATGTCAAAACCCGTTCGCGACGCGCTCGACCAGACGACAGACACGACCACGACCACGACCACGACCACGACCACGACCACGACCACAGTCGACGCCGGGCGTCCCCGGCGCCTGCCGCTTTCCCTGCGCCGCACGCGAGCCTTTGGCCGCACCGTGCTGAAGGCGACCGTGGTCGCCGCCCTCGCGATGGGCGCGGTCACCGGCACACCGGGAAGCGCGAACGCGGCCGACAGGAGTACGCGCGCGATCGATCCGGTGGACATCGGCAGCGCCGCCTCGTTCGGGGTTCTAGCCGGAAGCTCGGTCGGCAACTCGGACTCCACCACAGTCACCGGCGACCTCGGGATAAGCCCGGGAAACACCCTGGTCGGCTTCCCCCCCGGCGTGGTGTCGGGGAGCACGCACCTGGCCGACGCCACCGCGGCGCAGGCCAAGGCCGACGCGGTCGCCGCCTACAACGACATCGTCGGGCGCGCCCCCACCGCCACCGTGTCCCCCCAGCTGGGCGGGACGACCAAGGGGCCGGGCGTCTACAACAGCACCAGCGGCAACTTCTCGATCGACGGAACCCTCACCCTTGACGCCCAGGGTGATCCGGGCGCCGTCTTCATCTTCAAGTCGACCATCCTCACCGCGGCCAGCATCAGCAACATCGCCCTGCTGCGCGGCGCCCAGGCCGACAACGTCTTCTGGCAGGTCGGCGACACGGCGACCCTGGGGACGTACTGCACGTTCCGCGGCAACATCCTGGCGCAGAACTCGGTTGGGGTGAACAGCGGCGCCAACGTCATCGGCCGCGCCTTCGGGCTCGGCATCACGGTCTCCATCCAGGGCACCAACAGCCTGCCGCACACCCGCGTCACCGTGCCGAACGACCCGCCGACCACCACGAACCTGACCGTCTCGGCGAGCTCCGCGTGGACCGGGTACCCGATCACCCTGACGGCCGCGGTGCAGGCGGTCAGCGGCTCGATCGTGCCGGCCGGCGAAGTGGTCTTCAAGGACGGTTCGACGGTCCTCGGCTCGGCCTGGCACGACGACCAGGGCCCCGCCCGGATCACGGTATCCGACCTCGTCGGGGGAGAGCATCAGATCATCGCCGTCTATCTCGGGGGCGACACCTTCGACCACGAAGCCCTGATCCACTTCGCGCCGAGCACGTCGGTGCCCGTCACCGTGAACATCTCGGACAGCCTGTGGGACAACTCGGGGACACCCGCCGCGTCGCAGGCGGATCCACAGCCGATCACCGTCGGCGTCAAGTTCAGGGCGACGACGAGCGGGACCGTGACCGCCGTCCGGTTCTACAAGGGCGCGCAGAACACCGGCACCCACACCGGGAGCCTGTGGACGAGCGGCGGCAGCCTCCTGAGCAGCGCCACCTTCACCGACGAGAGCCCCACCGGCTGGCAGCAGGCCACCTTCGCGACACCGGTGCCGATCACCGCCGGCACCACCTACATCGCCGCCTACCACACCACGTCCGGCAACTACTCGGTGACCCGGCCCTACTTCACCACCTCGCAGACCAACGGCCCGCTCGTCGCCCTGGCCAACGGCACCGAGGGCGGCAACGGCGTCTACACCTACGGTGCGACGAGCACCTTCCCGACGAGCAGCGTCCAGGCGACGAACTACTGGGTCGACGTCGTGTTCGTCCCGACGAACAGCCTGTGGGACAAGGTGGCGACGCCCGCCGTCCTGTCGCAGCCCGACTCGCGGGGAACCACCCTCGGCGTCAAGTTCAAGCCGACGACGAACGGCAAGGTGAGCGGGGTCCGGTTCTACAAGGGCGCGCAGAACACCGGCACCCACACCGTGCTCCTGTACGCCGCCAACGGCGAGCGGCTGGTCGGCGCCACCTCCACCCCCGCCGACGAGACCGCCACCGGCTGGCAGCAGGTCAACTTCGCGGCACCCGTCAACGTCACCGCCGGCACCACCTACATCGCCGCCTACCACACCACATCCGGCAACTACTCGGTGACCCGGCCCTACTTCACCTCGCAGTACGCCAACGGCTCCCTGGTCGCTCTGGCCAACGGCGCCGAAGGCCCCAACGGCATCTACCGATACGGCATCACCGCCGGCTTCCCGTCACTCGGCTACCAGTCGACGAACTACTGGGTCGACCCGGTCTTCAACGAGTGACCCGGGCCCTTTCCGCCCCAGGTTCTCCGGTGGCCGGCTGACACCCGGATCCGACGCCACTGTCAGGGCGCCCGCTCCTTGGAGCGGGCGCCCTGACACCTGGGCGTCCGGTACCACCCGACGAACCCGGCAGCGCCGGCGACGAGGGCTCTCAGCCTCGCACCTGGATCCTGCTGTGGTCGCCCACCATGAGCTCGTGGGTGTTGGACACCCCGGCCGCGCGACTGACCTCGACGCTGCGCCCGATCAGGGAGTGCGCGACGCGTGAGACGCCCCGCACCGAGGAGCCGTCGAGCACGATGGAGTATTCGATCTCGGCGCCGTCGACCAGGCAGCCGGAACCGATCGAGGTGAAGGGGCCGACGTAGGAGGAGAGGATCTTGGTGTCCGCGCCGATCACGATCGGCCCGCGGAGGATCGAGTTCTCCACCACCGCGCCCGCCTCGACGACGACCCGCCCAGTGATCTCGCTCAGGCCGTCCACGGTTCCCCTGACGTCGGGCTCGACGCGTTCGAGGACGATGCGGTTGCACTCCAGCATGTCCTGGAGGCGTCCGGTGTCCTTCCAGTAGCCGCTGACGAGGTGCGAGTGGACCCGGAAACCGTTGCCGACGAGCCAGGAGACGGCGTCGGTGATCTCCAGTTCGCCGCGCGCCGACGGGGTGATCGCCCGAACCGCCTCGTGGATCGCCGGGGAGAAGATGTAGACCCCGACGATCGCGAGGTCGCTGCGCGGGCGCTCCGGCTTCTCCTCCAGGCCGATGATCTCACCTTTCGGCCCTAGCTCGGCCACCCCGTAGAACTGCGGTTCGGCGACCCTGGTGAGCAGGATCTGCGCGTCGTGGTCGTTCCGACGGAAGTCGTCCACCAGACCGGTGATGCCGTCCACCAGGAAGTTGTCCCCCAGGTACATCACGAACGGCTCGTCGGCGAGGAACTCCTTGGCGATCAGAACGCAGTGCGCCAGCCCGAGGGGAGCCTCCTGGGGGATGTAGGTGACGTCCAGCCCGAACCGCGAGCCGTCGCCCACCGCGGCCCGGATCTCGTGGCCGGTGTCGCCGACGACGATGCCCACGCCGGTGATACCGGCCTGCCTGATCGCCTCAAGCCCGTAGTAGAGCACCGGCTTGTTGGCGACCGGGACCAGTTGTTTCGCCGAGGTATGGGTCAGCGGGCGCAACCTCGTCCCCTTGCCGCCCGCCAGAACGAGTGCCTTCAACGCTCTTTGGGTCCTTCCGCGAAGAACGCATGACCGTGCGGCCACATGTCCGCCGGAGTTTATCGAGAACCAGAATCGACGCCTCCGCACCGGCCCGCGTCTTTACCGAACGGTGCATGACGTGTTGCCGATTTCAAACTCTTCCTCGATTACGGAACACCCAGGCCCGATTTATCGCATAACTCAGCGGCGGACTCGTCGCTATCACCACCCCCTGGGCCACCATGACCGGGATCCCGGCGAGCTCCACCAGAAGCGGGACCCCGATGACGGACACCGCCAGGAAGCTCAGTCCGACCGCATAGAACCGCAGGTAGCCCCCGATCCAGGAGTCCCCGGAACCGCGGAAGACCACCAGCCGGTACCAGGGGTAGACGATCACCACGGTCGTCAAATGGCTGACCACGACCAGGAAAAGATAGGGGACGCGATCTTCAGCGGCCAGCAATCCTAGGCCGAGGAGAGCGCAATACACCACGGCCGTCATGGCGCCGGCGAGCAGGTATGTGATGCGGTGGTCACCAAAGGCCGAGATCACGGCCAGCCGCCCGAAAAGCGAATTATCGTTCCGGGCGGTTCTGTTTTCGACTTCAACCATGTGACGGTCGCTCCGGATCGTGATCCGACAGTGGGGCAAAAAAGGATTGTAGTAGGCGGCGAACAATAATCGGGGGATTAATGTCGGTGTCGGTGGTTATTCCGTGTTACCGCTCCGCGCGGACCCTTCCGGCGCTGGTGGACAGGCTCATACCGGTCCTGCGTGGCCTGTCCGTCCGGCACGAGGTGATCCTCGTCGTCGACGGAGGCCCGGACGACACCTGGGAGACCGCCGCCGAGCTGACCCGCCGGTTCGACGCCGTCAGGGCGATCCGGCTCTCCCGGAACTACGGGCAGCACAACGCGCTGGTCGCCGGCATCAGGGAGGCGGCATTCGAGGTCGTCGTCACCATGGACGACGACCTGCAACATCCGCCCGAGCAGATCCCCCTGCTGCTGGCCGCCCTCGAAGGCGACCGCCTCGACCTCGTGTACGGCGTCCCGCACGACGAGGAGCACGGGTTCCTGCGGAGTCTCGCGTCCCGGTCGGTCAAGGCCGCCATGGCCGGTGCGCTGGGCATCCGCACCGCGCGCACGATAAGCGCCTTCCGGGCCTTCCGTACGCACCTGCGCGACGGCTTCGAGGACTTGTCCGGGCCGCACGCGTCGATCGACGTGGCCCTGTCCTGGGCCACCGCACAGGTGGGCTCCGTCGGCGTGCACATGAACGAGCGCGAGCACGGGCAATCGAACTACACGCCGTGCCTGCTGGTCGGGCACGCGATGAACATGCTCCTCGGTTACAGCACCGCTCCGCTCCGCGCGGCGAGCTACCTCGGATTCCTCGTCGGCGTGATCGGCCTGGTGCTGGGGGGCGCCGTCCTGTGGCGTTTCGCCGCGGGCGACACCACCGTGGCCGGGTTCACCACCGTCGCCTCGATGGTCGCGCTCTTCTCGTCCGCCCAGCTGGTGTCCATCGGAGTCCTCGGTGAGTACATCGGCCGCATTCACGGAAACGGCATGGGCCGCCCGACGTACGTGGTGCGCGAGCGTGCCGGGTCGCCGGCCGCCGCCCTTCCCCCGCGGCCCGGCGGCCCTAGCCTTCCCGCGCACGCAGGAGCCGGCTCCGGACCAGATGAACGGTGAGGAAGGTCTGGACGGGCTCGAATCCGTACCTCGCCCATGCCCGCTGCACCCGCGTGTTGTGCCCCTGGGTGGAGATGACGACCTCTGCCGCGCCACGTGCCAGCGCGCGGTCCTCGACGGCCCTGAGCAGGTGGGCGTACAGCCCACGCCCCTGCGAGCCGGAGACCACCCCGGCCAGCAGGATCTCCGTCCGGGGGCCGTCCTCCTCCAGCGTGGCCAGCCCGAGCACGCGCGGACTCTCCGCTCCCGCGCCTCGATCCTCCAACGCCAGACATCCCCCCTCGGCACAGGATCTCAGTGCCCACTCCTGATAGCCCGCCAGTGCCTCCGCGGCGTCGAACAGCGGATTGGCCAGGTAGTGGTTCCCGTACGCGCCGAAGATGTCGGAGACCAGCGCCTTCACCGCGGCGGGGTCGACCGGTTCCGACGTCCGCAGGTCAGGCGACGGAGCGGGCTCGCGCCCCCGCCCGGCGCGCAGGCGCCAGTACACGAGGGAGTCCGCGAACACGGCCGTCCTGTCGAAAGCGGTCAGCTTCGCGAACCAGCCGACGTGTTCGGCCGGATACCGGAGCACGACGACGTCCGCGGCCGACCCCAGGAGCGCCTCGGCGATCGTGGAGAACGGTGTCCCGGCCTCCGCGGGGACGGTGAGCCGCTCCACGGAGCATCCGAATCGGACCGATTCCAACGGCGACTCCACGGCCCGTACGGCCCGCGACCCGATCATGTCGCACCAGGCCATCAGCTCACCTCGTAGGACCGGACGGCGTCGATCACTCGTGCCACGCCGCTCTCGTCCAGATCGGCGAAGAGCGGCAGCCGGACGAGACGGTCGGCGACCCGCTCGGTGACCGGGCAGCCGCCCGGGGCCACCCGGCCGAACCGCGCCCCAGCGGGCGCGGCGTGCAGGGGCTGGTAGTGGAACGTCGCCTGCACGCCTTCGCTCCGGAGACGGCCGATGAAAGCCTGGCGGTTCTCCAGGTCCGGGAGCAGCAGGTAGTACAGATGCGCCGGATGCGCGCAGCCTTCCGGGATCGCCGGCTGGGAGACCCCGTTTTTGATCGCCCAGTCCGCCAGGTCCTCGTGGTAGCGGTACCAGACGGCATGGCGCCGTGACTGGACCTCCTCAAACGACTCCAGCTGTGAGGTCAGCTGTGAGGCCAGGACATCGGACAGCAGGTAGCTGGAGCCGATGTCCACCCACCGGTACTTGTCGACCTGGCCGCGGAAGAACCGGCTGCGGTCGGTGCCCTTCTCCCGGACGACCTCGGCACGCGCGACGAGACCGGCGTCGTTCAGGAGCAGCGCGCCTCCCTCCCCGCACTGCACGTTCTTCGTCTCGTGGAAGCTCTGCGCGGCCATACTGCCGAACGATCCAAGCGGCCGGCCCCGGTAGAACCCGCCCAGGCCGTGGGCGTTGTCCTCGATCAGGGTGAGGGAGTGCCGGTCACAGAGTTCGGCGATCTCCCGCATCGCGCACGCGATGCCCGCGTAGTGGACGACCACGACGGCCCGGGTGCGATCGGTGATCGCGGCTTCGATCAGCCGCTCGTCCACGTTGAGGGTGTCGGGCCTGCAGTCGACGAAGACCGGGACCGCCCCGCGCAGCGCGTAGGCGTTGGCCGTCGACACGAAGGTGAACGACGGCATGATCACCTCGTCGCCGGGCTGGAGATCCAGCAGGATCGCCGACATCTCCAGCGCGTGCGTGCAGGAGGTGGTCAGCAGCACCTGGCCGGCCCTGGTGATCTTTCCGAGGAGCTCGGCCGCCCGCCGGGTGAACGGCCCGTCTCCGCAGGTGGATCGCCGGCGCACGGCCTCCCCCAGGTACTCCAGCTCGTTCGTCGAGATGTGCGTCCGGTTGAAGGGGACCATCGTCAGGTCGGTTACGTTCACGGCCGAAGTGAACAACGAAAGGCCCGTCCGACACGCGTCGCGCCGTCGTTCCTTGGCGATCCATTACGCAAGTCTTAGATCACGCCGGTCTGTCCGTCGGCCAGCCGGTAGAGCGCGTAGTCGCCGGAGCGGAACCTCGGCTCGGCGAAGTCCCCGATCTTCGAGCCGGGGTCCAGACGGCGTTCGTCGACGAGGAGCCAGCGCACCCCGTACTCCTCGCGCAGGCGTCGCATCGCGGACGCCGAGGGCGCGCGGAAGGCCTCGTCGTTCGCCCGGAGCCGCTCGCCGTCGGAGAAGGGCAGGTACTCGGGCAGCAGTCCCGGACGCCAGCGGCCCATGTTCGCGGAGGTGTACGTCCATCCCTCGACGAGCACGCGCCGCTCCGACAGAGCCGCCGCCCAGAACTGACGGCTGTCGCACGGATCCTCGTACCCCCAACGGCAGTACACGTTCGTGGCGACCAGATCGTCGGTGCCGGAGTGGGCGCGCAGCCACCGGGCCACCGTCACGGCTCCTTCGGGAACGTCCTGGGGCGCCACCGGCAGGACCTCACCGAAGGGACGAGCCACCGGAACGTCACCCGCGACGGGCAGGACGCGCGCGCACCAGGCCGCGGGCGCACCGACCGCCGCGAACGCGACGAGCAGGAAGACCCAGTTCCGGAGGGCTCGGCGCCCGGTCGCGACCAGCACGGCGGCCGCCAGGGCGACAACGCCGAGCAGCACGGCGTAGGGCAGGTAGAGGGCGAACTCCGACCGCCCCGCGCTCAGGGGAGCCCGGACGTCGCAGAGCGCGCGGATCAGACAGGCGGCCACCACCCCTGCGCCGACCGCGCAGGCGACCCTCCTGGAGGGCATCCGCGCCCGCCGCACGGCGACGACGAGCCCGTAGGCCGCGACGATCATCAAGTAGGGATAGGTCGCCCCGAAGAAGTAGAGCTGGCCGAGATGAGGATGGCCGAGGAGCAGGACGGCGGCGGTGGACGCGGCGCCCATCCCGAGCAGCAGGACCACCATCGGCCGCAGCAGCAGTTTCGGCCTGCACAGCAGCCCGAGGACCCCGCACCAGGTCACGGCCAGGCACACCAGGTACAGCGCGGTGAGACCCAGCAGCGAGGCCGGCGTCGGCTCGGCCGCGCCGGCACCGCCGGTCAGCTCCCCCCAGGCCCGGCGCAGCATGGAGAGGGGGTCGACCGTCATCGCCTGCCGCGCACCGCCGAACAGCACCGCCTGCGCGTAGCCGAAGCACACCGCGGTCATGGCGAGCGCGGCGAGCGCCCGCCACGGCGGCCGGCGCCGCCTGACCATCTCGACTCCGGCGACGGCGGCCAGTCCGGCGGCCAGCAGCGGCAGGTGGGTGGCCTTGGCACCCATGACCGCCGCCAGGAAGACCCCGAGCAGGAGCCATCTGCCGGCCCGGCGTCCGCGGCCGTCGAGCAGGTCGGCGAGGAGCAGGACGACCGGGGCGAACAGCATGGCGCCGAAGGTCTGGGTGAGTCCCGTCCAGGACTGGAAGCCCCTCCAGGTGAAGTTCCCGATGTTCACCCCCAGGTAGAGATTCGGGGCGGTCATGAACACCGTGCCGACGACGGCCAGGAGCGTGGCGGCGCGGGAGCCGGTGACCCGCCGGGCGACCATGGCCAGCAGGATCAGCAGCACGGCCGTCATGGGCAGCGCTCCCAGGCGGAAGAGCAGCACCAGGGGTTCGATGCCGGTGATCCAGCTGGACGCGGCGAAGTGGGCGTAGATGAACCAGTGGTAGAGCAGGGGTTCGCCGGCGACCATGGGCACGGTCGGGGGCACGTGGTGTTTGAGCTCGCCGATCAGGGCCAGGTGGAAGGGCATGTCGACCGAATAGGTGGCCAGGGCGGGCCAGGCGAGGGCCTGGCCGCGGAAGAAGCGGACCACGCCCAGAGCGGTGAGGTAGGCGATGGCCAGGGCCAGTGACCATGACCACCACATGGGGGCCGCGGGGCGGGGCCGCCTCTTCCAGTGCCGGCGCAGGCGGGGCACGGCCAGGAAGAGGACGTAGACGGTGACGGGCCAGGCCAGGGTGAGCAGGGGCAGGCCGGCGGCGCGGGCGGCGAGGTAGGCGGGTATCTCCAGGGCGTAGCCCAGGGCGACGCCCAGGGCGAGCTCCTCGGCCAGGGTGCGCTCACCGCGGTAGACCGCCCGGATGATCAGGGTGCCGGGCAGGGCCAGGCCGAAGGCGAGGTAGGCGGCGAAGCGAATGATATCGTCGGCCGTCACCTCGTGGAGAAGGAGCGCGGCAACGGTGAGGGCGACGACGAAGACCGCGGGCAACCAGCGCGGTACGGCTCGGATACCCGGGATCCGAGGCGGGGCAGGCCGGCGTTCACCGCGGCGCGGCTCACCTGCCTGGGTGACATGTGCGGGTGGCGGTGGGCTCGGCGCGTGACCCCGCGCCGGTGACGTCGTCTCCATGAGCGCAAGCATGATGACGCCCGTCCCCCGGACGACTCCGGACGCAGGCTTTCGGTGGTTTTCTTGCCAGTCCTTTATGTGAGGCCAGGGACGGGCTGTTTGGACTTCCAGCTGATATTCCCGCCAGAGAAAATCACCTTTATCTCAAAAGTAGTCCTCTAGACCAATATTGGAGCGAAAACCCTTTTTGTAAAGAAATCGCCGTTATTCAAATATCATTTCCGGCGTAACCTCGGCGTGCTTGTCTCTTTTCTGGTCGCTACTCCGTCCCGGGCGGAGATGTACACCCCAGAAAGTGCCCGGGAGGTCACATATGCCACAGAACCCAGACGACGCCGGGAAGGCCGGCTGCAGACGACGGTCGCCGCTGACCGTGCCGATCCGTTTCCGAACCGGTGTCCTCGCCGCGATCAGCCTGCTCTGTGCCGCCTGGAGTCCGGTCCCCGGCACCGGCGCGGAAAGCGGCACCGTGACCGGCAAGGCACGGGAATCGGTCACCGCCGTGGACACCGACGTCCGGCACCGCGGCGACGCCGCCGAGCGGGCCAAGCGGAAGATCATCGCGAACGCGTCCCCCCGCTCCCGGGCGCACCGCGCGGACTGCCCGCCGACCTCGGTCATCTGCCTGGAGAACAACCTTCCCGGCAACCCGTCCAGCGAGTGGAACATCCCCGGAGGCGGCAGCACCGACATCCAGGGATACGTGACCAACATGAGTGTCAACAAGGGGGAGATCGCCCAGTTCAAGGTGAACACCCAGTCAAGCGACTATCGCGTGGACATCTATCGCATCGGGTACTACGGCGGCATGGGCGCGCGGAAGGTGACGACGGTCCAGCCCTCGGTCCCGCTGCCCCAGGCCCAACCGGACTGCTTCACCCAGGCGGCGACCGGGCTGGTCGACTGCGGGACCTGGGCGGTGTCCGCCTCGTGGGCCGTGCCGGCCGACGCGGTCTCCGGGGTCTACATCGCGAATCTGATCCGGGAGGACGGGGTGAGCGGCGCCAGCCAGATGATATTCGTGGTCCGAGACGACGACCGCGGATCGGAGATCCTGCTGCAGACCTCCGACGCCACCTGGCAGGCGTACAACAGATACGGCAACAGCAGCCTGTACTCCTCCTCCATCTCACCGGCCGGACGGGCCTACAAGGTCAGTTACAACCGGCCGTTCATCACCCGCATCTCCGGCTGCTGCGGCGGTTCGGTGGAGAGCTGGTTCTTTGACTCCGAGTACCCCATGATCAGGTGGATCGAGGCCAACGGCTACGACGTCAGCTACACCAGCAACGTCGACACCGCGACGCGCGGCTCGGAGATTCTCGAACACAAGCTCTTCGTGTCCTCCGGCCATGACGAGTACTGGTCCAACGAGATGCGGAGCAACGCCACGAGCGCCCGGGACAACGGCGTTCACCTGGCTTTCTTCTCCGGGAACGAAATTTTCTGGAAAACCCGCTGGGAGAACAGCAGTGACGGGACGAGCACCCCGTATCGAACTCTGGTCTCCTACAAGGAGACGTTGGCGAACGCCAAGATAGACCCGTCCCTCCAGTGGACCGGCACCTGGCGTGACCCGCGTTTCTCCCCGCCCTCGGACGGTGGAAGGCCGGAGAACGCCGTCACGGGGACATGGTTCAGGGTCAACGGCGTCGCCAACGACGCGATGACCGTCCCCGCCGAGTACGGCAAGATGCGCCTGTGGCGCAACACGTCCATAGCGACCCTCCCGGCAGGGCAGAAAGCTGTCTTCCCCAATGGAACGCTCGGCTACGAATGGGATGTCTCACCTGAGAACGCGGTCGAACCGACCGGCCGGGCCAGGCTTTCCGGAACACTGGTGAACCTGCCTTCCAAATACCTGGTCGACTACGGCAGCACCTACGGCGTCGGAAGCGCGACACACCACCTGACGCTTTACCGGAGCGCGAGCGGTGCGCTCGTCTTCGGCGCGGGGACCACCCAGTGGGCGTGGGGGCTGGACGCCAACCATGATCGGGCCGGCTCCCCCACGGACATCCGGATGCAGCAGGCGACGGTCAACCTCCTCGCCGACATGGGTTCCCAGCCCGCGAGCCTCCAGTCCGGCCTGGTCCCGGCCACCGCGTCGACGGACACCAGTCCGCCGACCTCGGCGATCACGAGTCCGGCGAGTGGAGCCTCCGGCACCGCGCTGACGACCATCGTGATCCAGGGAACGGCCGCCGACACCGGAGGGGGCGTCGTGGCCGACGTCGAGGTCTCGGTCGACGACGGCACCAGCTGGCTTCCGGCGACGGGCCGGGAGAACTGGAAGTACCGCTGGACACCCTTGAGTTCTGGAACCTTCACGGTCGCGGTTCGAGCGGTTGACGACATCGGCAACCTCCAGGAGATCCCGACCACGATCACGGTTACCGTGGACCCGTCGTGCAGCGCCTGCACTCTCTGGCCGCCCAGCACCGTGCCCGCCACCGCCTCGACAGCCGACGCCAACGCGGTCGAGGTCGGGGTGAAATTCCGGACCACGTTCGCGGGCGTCATCAGGGGCATCCGGTTCTACAAGGGCCCGGCCAACACGGGGACGCACATCGGCAACCTATGGAGCTCGAGTGGGCAGCTCCTGGCGAGCGCGACCTTCACCGACGAGACGGCGTCCGGCTGGCAACAGGTGAACTTCGCAACGCCTATCACAGTAACCGCAGATACCAGCTATATCGCCTCCTACCACACGGTTCCCGGAGGTTACTCGATAACACGCCCATATTTCTCATTGCCCTACGCGCATGGCCCGTTCGTCGCACCGGCGAGCGCGGCATCGGGCGGTAACGGCGTTTACACCTACGGCGCGACAAGCAGCTTCCCGACCAGCACCTACCAATCCACCAACTACTGGGTCGACGTGCTGTTCGTGCCGGCTAGAAGTCTGTGGGACGACCAGACGATCCCGCCGGTCGCCTCTCAGGCCGACAACCGCGCCATCGTGGTCGGCGTCAAGTTCAAACCGCTGACGAGCGGCACCATCACGGGCATCCGATTCTACAAAGGCCCGCAAAACACCGGAACCCATACTGGAAGCCTGTGGACGAGCGGCGGGCAGTCGCTCGCGAGCGCCACCTTCACCAACGAGGCGGCATCCGGCTGGCAACAGGTGAACTTCGCGACACCAGTCGCGGTAAACGCGAACACCACCTATATTGCCTCTTATCACACTATATCTGGCTATTACTCGACAGAAGCATCGTATTTTGCTGAAAGATACCAAAACGGTCCACTCCTCGCGCTCCAGAACGGCGATGAGGGCGGTAACGGCGTTTACACGTACAGCGCGACGAACACCTTCCCGACCAGCACCAGCGAGGCGACCAACTACTGGGTCGACGTGGCCTTCGTGCCGTCCGGAAGCCTGTGGGAGAACAAGGAGGTACCCGCCATCCCGTCCCAGGCCGACAGTCAGCCCGTGTCGGTCGGTGTCAAGTTCAGGGCGATGACGAGCGGCACCATCAGGGGCATCCGATTCTACAAAGGCTCGGAGAACACCGGAACCCACGTCGGAACCCTGTGGACGAGCGGCGGGCAGTCGCTCGCGAGCGCCACCTTCACCAACGAGACGGCATCCGGCTGGCAACAGGTGAACTTCGCGACACCAGTCGCGGTAAACGCGAACACCACCTATGTCGCCTCTTACCACACAGTGTCCGGGCGCTACTCGGTAACGCGCCCATATTTTTCCACGCAATACACGAACGAGCCGTTGCTGGCGCTCGCAAGTGGCGCGGAAGGCGGCAACGGCGTCTACACGTACGGCGCGACGAGCACCTTCCCGACCAGCACCTACCAGTCCACCAACTACTGGGTCGACGTGGTGTTCGACGCCGATTAGCGTGACGGTGAACCGGCGCGTGTGACGCCGTCGCCGGTCACCACCTCAGCGCATCGGGCCTGTCGGCCACGATGCGGAAAGGCGCGATCTCCGGGCTCAAGATGAACCCGGAGATCGCGCCTTTCCGCCCCCGATATCAGCCCTGATCGCGGAATCGAATGCCGCAGGCTTCGACATCGCTTTTCCGAACCACCTTGTCGATCTTGGTCATTTCAAGTCGCCTGGAATCTCATAAACGGCGTAGTCGCCCGACGTGAAACGTAGGTTCGCATAGTCATCGACCTTCCGTTCCGGATCCATCCGGCGTTTGTCGGCGAAAAGCCAGCGCACTCCATATCGTTCTCCCAGGAGCAGGACCGACTCCCGCGAGGGCGCGAGGAACACCGCGTCATTCGATCGGACTCGCTCACCGTCCCAGAACGGCTGGTTTTCCAGCACCGTGCCCGGCCGCCAGCGATCCCAGTTCTTCGCGGTGTACGCCCACCCTTCGAGGAACACCCGTCGTTCGGTCAACGCCGCCACCCACGAGTGACGGCCGTCGCAGGGAACCTCGTGCCCCCAGCGGCAGTGCCCGTTCGTGGCGATCACATCGTCCGGGCCGGAATGATCCCGTAGCCACCGTCCGGCGGCCAGGGCCCCCTGCGGGATCGCCTCGGCCGCCGGCTGTCTGACCACCCCGTCCAGATCGTCTTCGGCGACGCGGTGAAGCACGGAAAGGACCCGGGTGTGCGCCGCGGCGGGCAGGCCTATGCAAGCGATCATCGTCAGGGCGAGCGCCCACCGGCTCCAGCCCCGTCTGGTGGCGATCAGGACGACGACCGTCAACAGGACGAAACCCAGCAGGACGACGTACGGCAGGTACAGGGCGGCGGTCGTCTGCCCGGGCCGCCGGGGAATCTCGACACCGCAGAGAAGCGGAATCAGGTAGGCGGCCAGCACTCCGACCCCGGCCGCCACCGCCACCGCCCCGCGCGACGCACGCGCCTGACGTACGACGACGAAGAGCCCGTAGACGGAGACGATCGCCATATAGGGGTAGGCCGCTCTGAGGAAGTAGAGCTGATTCCCATGAGCGCTTCCGAACAGGAGGACCCCCCCGAGACCGGCGGCTCCCATACTCAGCATGATCACCACAGCGGGACGCAGCAGCAGGCTCGGCCGGCTCAACAGCCCGAGCACTCCGCACCACGTGACGATCCAGCACAGCAGGTATACCGATGTGATGCCGACCGCCGTCGCCGGGGTCAAGTCGACGGCAGAGGGCCGGCCGGTCAGGTCGCCCCAGATTTTTTCCATCAGAGACAGGGGGGCAAGGGTCACCCCCTGCTGCGCGCGCCCGAAGAGGACGAATTGCGCATAGAGGAAACACATCGTGGTGATCCCCAGCGCGATGAGCGGGGATCTCGGCAACCGGCGGCTCCTGATCGCCTCCACAGCGGTCACCGCGGCCAGTCCCACCACCAGCAACGGCAGGTAGGTCGCCTTGGAACCCATCACCGCCAGGAGGAAGACCAGCAGTAGGAACCAGTTACCGGCACGGCGTGATCGTCCCTCCAGAAGATCGACGAGCAGGAGCACCACCGGTGCGAACAGAACGGCCCCGAAGGTCTGGGTCGGGCTGGTCCATGCCGCGTCCTGAATCCCTCCCCAGGTGAATATCCCGTTCGTTCCCAGATACAGGCTGGGAGCCGCCATGAACATCGCACCCAGGACAGCCGCCAGCGCGCCTGGACGCGAGCCGATGACCCGGTGCCCGAGCATGCCCACGAGGACGACGAGTGCGGCCAGCATGGGCAGCATGGCCAGCCGGAGAAGCAGAACCACCGGTTCCAGGCCGGTCACCCAGCTTCCGGCCGCCAGGTGCGCGTAGATGAACCAGTGATAGAAAAGCGGTTCCCCGGCGACCCCCGGCACCGTGGGGGGCACGTGGTGCTTCAGCTCACCGATCAGAGACAGGTGGAAGGAGCTGTCGACATGGGATGCCCCCAGCCCCGGCCAGGTGAGCGCATAAGGGCCGAAGAACGTGATCGCGCTCCAGGCGACCAGATAGACGACCGCCAGCGCCAGCGACCACGACCACCAGATGGGGGCGCCCGGGCGAGGGACCCCTCTCCAGTGTTTCCGTAGCCGGGGCACGGCGATGAACAGCGTGTACGCGCTGAGTGGCCACACCAGGACGAGCAGCGGCGCATCGACGGCCCTGGCGAAGACATAGGCGAATATTTCCAGAGAATAACCGAGTGTTAATCCGAGGGCGATCTCCTCGGCCAGAGTGCGGACACCGCCGTACAAGGCCCGGATCAGCAGCACGCCCGGGAGAGCGAGGCCCAGTGCGATATAGGCCCCAAAAACGACCATATCCCAGGCGGAGACACCATAGAAACTCAGAACGGCAGCGGTGAAGGTTCCCGCGAACGCCGTTGGCAGCCACCCTGACCTTAAAAGATGCCGCCCGCTCCGCGGTAACCTGTCTGATCGACCGGCTCTCACCGGTTCGGATGGGATCGGCACAGAACCATGAGCGGGCGAGGTTATCTCCATACGCCCTAGCCTGGTGACGCGGGCACCTCAGAGGTGTCTCGGACACGAGCTTTCGAAAATTTCTTTTCCGGTCCTTTGTGCAGGGTCCACGCCACCGCCGAGAGCACGCTTGTGACCATAAGGATCGGCATGCGCTGGCGGAATATGAGGCCGATGTTTCCCATGGTGGTGGCATAGGCGACAATGCCCGGAACAATGAACAGCAGGAGGACGAAGAGCATCCTGCGGTCGTAACACCACATCCGGCGAGCCCCCCGTACGGCACTGTAGAGAAGGAAGTACCAGATAAATGCTTCGATCTTCCCCAGCTGCAGCATCATGCTCCCCTCCGTCCAGGGGAACGGAGACAGAAGCGTGTACAGAAGTTTGGAACCGAGCGCACCCCACGGGTTACCGTCGTCCGCGAACGTCACGCCTGAATCCTGACTGGAGATGGAACGACGAACGGTATCCGACTGCCCGTACTCCAGCTGATCTTCCATCGTTTCCAGGACGCCGATGCCGGCGAAGTCGCCAAAAAAGTAAAGGGTACCGACCAGCGCCATGGCGAAGACGGTCATGATACGCGGAGACAGTGCCCTCCGGGAGCCCAGGAGGCTGAGCAGCAGAGGTGGCATGCACATGAAAACCATATAGGGCCGTACGTGCCACAACGCCCACATGAACGGTACGAGCATGAACAGCTTACGCATGTCAAAGCGTTGCATGTTCGAACAGGACAGACCGAGGCAGGCAACCACCAGGAAAACACTGAAACCGTCCTTGAACATGTCGGACGTGTGCACCAGGAATGCCGGTGTGAATGCCGAGAGGACAAGCAGTAGAAAAGCCGCTCGCTCGTCCGCGCCGAGCAGTCGCGCAAACCTGTAGATGACGATGCACAGCGCACAGGCAACGAGAGCGACGAGAGCCGTACAGGCCAGCGGGGCCTTCCCGCCGCACAGATAGATCACAATCGCGAACAGGTTGCACGGCAGGGCCACGGACTTCTGAATCTCGCCCTCTCCGGGAACGACGAAGTCAAAACCCTGCCGCCGCCATTCTTCGACGATCTCCATGGCCTTGATCTCATAGATCAGGTTGTCCCCGCCGTACCACATGCCTCCGTTTCGGATCAGCAGAACATGGATGGCCAGCCTGACCGCGAAAGCCGCCAACAGCACCGAAAGCACTCGCCCCGCCACACCCGTCTCGAAGTTCACCTGAACCAGAAACACCAAAATAATTACACAAAAAGCAACAAGAATGTATTCCATACACAATCACCTCCAGCCCGTCTCAACGTCACCCGCCGCAGGCCCCCTGGAACGCGGCATGCATCTTCGCACTCCGGAAACCTCCGGAGACCTCCGGGAATCCAGGCGCCCGCTCGGCGGCCCGACAGCGCGACCCCATGGCACCGCCTCTCTTCGAGAAGGATATGTACGATGAACTCCAAATCCTGCTGTCATCGCCTCGGATAAAACACACGGATCAGGCAGTATGACCCCGCGAACAGGTATCGGCACGACGACACGACGAGAATTTGCCTGCTTCTCACAGGTATTACCATCACTCGAGGCGGGTGGCCCGAGGCATCTCACCCTCGGATGCCACGTCATGACAGGCAGGACAACCTCCAGCATGCGCCGATCCGGCCTTCCGCCCGCAGCGCCTGGATCATGCGCAGGTAGACGATGGGAAAACATTTCGCCACCGCCGTTACGGCACCGCCCGGCAGGTCGGATTCCGGGCTAGTTTCTCCGGTGTACCCCGGCATGATTTCCACCTGATCGGCTGGAGAAAAGATGTGGAGACGGTCTATTCCACTGCCGAGGCGATCCTGCTGACCTATGGCAGCCAGGGCACACTTCTCCACTCTCATCACCGACCACCGGACACGTGCCAGACGAGCACCTGTCCGGGCGACGTGACCGAGCGCCCGAAGGAACAGATCTCTCAGGGAAGCTGACATGAGGATTCTCCACATCGGATACCGGCTCCCGCCCGAACCCGGGGGGAAAGAGCGCTACATAGAGCGGCTCGTCCACGAGCAGGCACTGCGGGGGCACACGGTGACCGTCGCCCACCGGCGTGGCGACGTCCCGCACGGCGCGCGGACGCTCCCGCCGGTGCGAACCGGCGTCAGCCGCGCCGTCTCCAGCAGATCGGACGTGGTCGCCTTCGGCATGGAGTGCGCACGGGCGCTTCGCCGCGCGCGCCGGTTCGACATCGTTCACCTGCACGGCGACCACCGTGAGGCGCTCGGTCTGGGCGCCGCCGCCCGGCGGCTCGGCATCCCCGTCGTGCTCCACGTGCACGGTGCTCTCACGGTGCGGCACCAGCGGATCATGCCGTGGGCCCTGCGCCACATCGACGGATTCGTCGTCTCCGGGGAGCGGCCCCGAGCCGGACTGCTGGCGGCCGGCATACCGGACCGGCTGATGCGGATCGTTCCCAGCGGCGTGGCCTTCGATCACCTCACCCGGCTTCGGGAGAGACATCCCGTCGAACCGGGACTGATCGTCAGCGTCGGCTCCCTGGTGAAGGTGAAGAACCACGCGCTGACCATCCATGCCTTCCACAGGCTGCGCGCCACCCGTCCTGGCGTGCGACTCGTCATCGCGGGGGACGGCCCCGAACGCGCCCGGCTTGAGCGGCTCGCCGGGATCGGCTCGGGGATCGAGTTCGCCGGGCACCTCTCCCCCGACGACGTCTACTCCCTGATGGGACGGGCCCAGATCCTCGTACACGCCTCCCACAGGTTCCCCACCATCGGGGAGGGCATTCCCACGGCTCCCATGGAGGCCCTCGCACTGGGCACCGCCGTCATCGTCTCCTCCGACTCCTCACTCGACCCGGCCATCGCGGACGAGGACGCCTACCGCGTCTTCCGCACGCAGAGCGCGGAGGACCTCCTGACCCAGCTGCGGACGGTCCTCGACGACGAGGTGCTCTGCCTGCGGCTGATGCAACGCGGTGTGCGGGCCGTCGCGGAGCACGACTGGCCGCTGGTGGCCGGCCACATCGAGAAGTGGTACGAGACGTTCCTGGCCGGACGGCCCTCTCTCTTTGCCGCGGGCGTGTCATGAGGAGCCTGCACGTCTGCGAAGTGATCAAGACGCTGGACGTGGGCGGCGCGGAGGTACTGCTTGTCGAGAGGCTGCTCGCCGCTCCCCCGACGGGCAAGCGCTACACCGTCGTATGCCTGCGGGCCTCCACTCGCGAGCTGAGCGGACGGCTGCGAGCGGCGGGCATCGGAGTCGTCGACCTCACCACCTACCCGCGCTGGTTTCGCGCGGCTCGCCTCGCGTGCGTGGTGCGAAGACTGGAACCCGACGTTCTCAACATCCACTCCCCCCTTCCCGCGTCGCTCCTGCGGCCCGTGTCCCAGCTGCTGAGTCCCCGCCCGGCCCTGATCTCGACCGTGCACAATGTGCGCTACCGGCTGCCGACGATGCTGCTCGACCGGGCGACGGGCTGGCTGGACACCCGGACCGTGGCCGTCTCTCCGCAGGTCGCCCGTGCTCGCACCGGCAGGCGCTCACGTGGCCTGTCCGTTCGCGTGCACGGCGTCCAGGTCGCGGAACAGCGCCGTTGGGCGACCCGATCGGAACAGACGAGGCGGGAGTGGAACGTCTCCCCGGACGCCTTCCTGATCGTGCACGTCGCCAACTTCCACCCGCAGAAGAACCACGAGTTGCTCGTCGAGGCCGCGGCGAGGGTCGAGGAGCGAGATCCCCGGCTCGTGTTCCTTCTCGCCGGATCCGGTCCCCTGCAGGCTCGGGTGGCCCGCCGGGTCGAGGAACTCGGCCTGGGCAACGTGCGCCTGCTCGGTCACGTGCCCGACGCCGGCCGGCTCATCGCCTCCTCCGACCTGCTGGTACTCAGTTCCTGCTACGAGGGGTTGCCCGTGGTCGTCATGGAGGCTCTCGCCGCGGGCGTGCCGGTCGTGTCCACCGCCGTGGGCGGAGTACCCGATCTGATCGAGGATCGGGTGAACGGCCTCCTCGTCCGGCCCAAAGATCCCGTTGCCCTCGCCGAGGGCATCCTGCGGGCGGCACAACCGGAGACCCACGCCCGCCTTCGCGAGGGAGCGCGGGAAAGCGCGGAACTCGTGGACATCAGCCGGGCTGCCGACTGGTTCGACCGGCTGTACGACGAGGTCTGCTCCTAGGACATGGTCAACACTCTCGGACGCGCCGTCCACCGGATGCGCCCGCCCGGCGGGCGCCAGTTGCGGACCTTCGCATCGCTGACCGCCGCCGGCCTGGGCGAGGCGGTTCTTCCCACTCTCAGCCTGATCGCCCTGGTACGCCTGACGGGAAGCGAGACATCCGGCCAGGTGGTCTTCGCCCAGTCCGTCGCGACCGTCTGGTTCCTGCTGTGCGACCCCTGTCTGGAGAACGCCGCCCAGCGGTTCGTCCCCATCGAACAGCAGCGGAGCGGACGGGGCTCCGCGCTGTTCATGCGCCTGATCCACTGGGACGTGGCGATCGGCGTGGCCGCGACCGGCCTCAGCCTCACGGCGCTGCTGACCGCGCGCCTGCTGGACCACGTCTCGGACGAGTTCGCGCTCATGCTCGCTCTCGCGATCGTCGCCCGCGGGGCCATGGCGTCGTACGGCACGGCGGGTGCGGCCTTCGCGTTGACGGACCGGCTGCGCACGCTGGGCGCGCTCAGGACGCGGTGCGCGCTTCTGTCGTTCGGACTGTCCCTCGGCGGGCTCCTTCTCGGCGGGCCCCTGCTCTACCTGGCGGGCCAGGCCGCGGGCGCGCTGGTGATGGCGGTGGTGTTCTACCTGCTGGCGACCCGTGGGCTCGTCGCGGAGCTGGGACCGGCCGTCGCACGGGTCCGGCTGCCCTCGGGCATGGTCGCCTTCACCGTGAAGACGTCCATGGGAACCAGCGTGGCCGGAATCTCCGACTCGGGCATCCTCACCCTCGCGGGCCTGCTGGGCGGCCCCAACCTGGTGACCATCCTCAAGATCGCATCGGCCCCCGGCCGCTTCTACGCCAATCTGGCCGTCCCGGTGGCCGCGATGCTCTATCCCCGGATCATCCGGGCCGCCACGGCGGGAGCCGGGACGGCGCCCATCAGGCGGGACATCTCGCGCACGGCCCTGCTGTTCACCGTGGCCGGAGCGGCGACCCTCGCCGTCGCGCTCCCGACGACCGACGCCGTCATCGGCATGGCCTATGGAGCTCAGTACGCCCACATCGGCGTGGTCGCCGTGGTGCTCCTGGGCGCCGCGTGCGTGAAGGGATCGGTGTGCTGGTCCAACGTGCTTCCCCTCGCCCTCGGCAGGCCGGGCTGGAGGCTCGCGTATCTCTCGGCGGAGGGGGTCATGCTCCTGGGCGTGCTCCTGGCCGCCGCCTGGACCGCCTCGGGCCCGTTTCAGGCATCGCTCTGTTTCGCCTGGGGAGCGCTGGCCGTCGCCATACTCGGCACCGGTTTCTGGATCGCTTCGTTGCGGCACATCACCGACCTCGAATGTTTGGACTCCAGATGATTTTCCACTAGCGAAACACAGAAATGCGGACATAGAGCAAAAGGCCCATTTCGCTATGCCGCCGTCACAGCCACTCACCACGTCGTCACTCCCGATGGGGACCAAAGGGTGGACTGCGAACACTTGGGGCGACCCAACTAGATCATGCCTAGGTAGGGAATGGGAAAAACATCGCGCCACCACCGTGATGGCGTCGGCAAACGACTCGGGTGGAGAACTAGTTTCTCCGACGTGAGCCAGGCCCGTCATCAAGGAGCCCCTATGAAGCCGGACGGCCGGATTCGTATCATGGAGATAATCGCCAGGATGAACGTCGGCGGCCCCGCCACCCAGGTGTCGGGGCTGTTGCAAGGGCTGAACACCGACGAGTTCGACCACCGCCTCTACACCGGTCACGTCGACGAGCACGAGGGCGACCACCTCCGGCTGCACGACGCGGGAACCCGGGTGCACCGGGTGTCCTGCCTCGGCCGGTCGGTCAGGCCCGGAGACGACTGCCGCGCGCTCTTCTCACTGATCCGCGCCATACGGACGTTCCGCCCGCACATCGTGCACACCCGCACGGCCAAGGCGGGCGCCCTGGGCAGGACGGCGTCCCGCCTGTCCGGTGTCGCCTCGGCCCGGGTGCACGTCTTCCACGGGCACCTCCTGCACGGTTACTTCTCCCCGGTCAGGCGCGGGCTCTACGTGCGCTCGGAACGAATCCTGGCCTCCATGTCGGACCGGCTGGTGACGGTGGGGTCCAGGGTCAGGGACGATCTGCTCCAGGCCGGGATCGGGCGCCCCTCGCAGTACGTGGTGATCCCTCCCGGCGTCCGGCTGGGACCGGTCCCCGACCGCGGGACGGCCCGCGCCGAGCTGGGGCTCCCACCGGACGCGCCCGTCGTGGCGTACGTGGGCCGCCTCACCCAGGTGAAGCGGCCCGACCGGTTCCTCGCCGTGGCCGACGCCGTGTCCAGGCAGATCCCCGGCTGCCGCTTCGTCGTGTGCGGCGGCGGCGAGCTGAGGCGGCAGGTCGCCTTGGACGTCGAGCCCGTCCGCGACTCCTTCCACCTGCTCGACTGGAGGAAGGACGTGGAGACCGTCTACGCCGCCGCCGACGTGGTCATACTGACCTCCGACAACGAGGGCACCCCGCTCACACTCATCGAGGCGGGCATGGCGGGCAGGCCGGTCGTCTCCACCCGGGTGGGAAGCGTCGCCGAGGTCGTCAGGGACGGGCACACCGGTCTGCTGGCGTCGACCGACCCGGCCGAGCTCGCGGCGCACACCATCCGCCTGCTCTGCGATCCGGGCCTGGCCCGCCGGATGGGCGAGTCCGCCCACGACTGGACGAAGTACGCGTTCGGCGTGGAGCGCCTCGTCTCCGATACCGAGCACCTGTACCGGTCGCTGTGCGGGCAGGCCGGCCGACGGCTCGTGGCGGGGGAAAGCAACCGATGAGGGTACTGGTGACGGGCGGAGCCGGTTTCATCGGCGCGCACACATGCCGGGCACTGGCGGAGCGGCCCGAGGTCGGGCACATCACGGTGCTGGACGACCTCAGCAGCGGGGACCTCGCCAACCTCGAAGGCGTCGAGGCCGACGTCGTGACGGGCAGCATACTGGACCGGGACCTGCTGACCGACCTGGTGGCCGGCGTCACCCACGTGATCCACCTCGCCGCCCGGCCCTCGGTCCCCCGCTCCCTGGCCGATCCGCTGGCCTCGCACGCCGTCAACGCGACCGGCACCCTGCACGTGCTGGAGGCGTGCCGCGCGAGCAGGCCGCACGTGATCCTCGCCTCCTCGTCCTCGGTGTACGGCGACAGCCCCGAACCGTACAAACACGAGGACCTGCCCACCAGGCCGCTCAGCCCGTACGGGGCCAGCAAGCTCGCCACCGAGGCCTACGCGATGGCCTACGCGCACAGCTACGGCCTGCCGGTCCTGCCGTTCCGCTTCTTCAACGTCTACGGCCCGCTGCAGACCGCCGGACACGCCTACGCGGCCGTGATCCCGGCGTTCGTCTCCGCGGCGCTGCGGGGCGAGCCGGTGCCGCTGCACGGCGACGGCCGCCAGGCGCGGGACTTCACCTACGTGGGGTCGGTGACCCAGGTCCTCGCCGACGCGGCCGTGCACCGGATGACGAGCACGAAGCCGGTGAACCTGGCGTTCGGCACCCTCGTCTCCCTCCGGCACCTGATGGACGTCCTCTCCGAGGTCCTCGGCCGCCCGGTCGAGTCGATCCGCCTGCCGCCGCGGGCAGGCGATATCCGACAATCCCAGGCCTCTCCCCATCTGTTGCGCGAACTGTTCCCCGGTGTGTGCCCCGTCCCGCTTGAGGACGGGCTCCGCACGACGGTGGCCTGGTTCGAGAAGTCACAGGTCCCGAGCATCAAGGCGGGGCTCGGCACGCACGCGTGAACCACCGCTTCCTCCCGGTAACAGAGATCTCTCCAAGCACGTGATGAGGAAACCCCGTGAGCACAGCATCAAGAACCAGCTATCTGATAACGGGTGGCAGCGGATTCATCGGATCGCATCTGGCCGACGCGCTGCTCGCGCGCGGTGACTCCGTCGTCGTCCTGGACAACCTCTCGACAGGCCGGCTGGAGAACCTGCGGCCCCATCCGGAGCTGCGTTTCGTACACGGTTCGGTCCTGGACGAACTCATTGTCGACGAGTTGGTCCACCGGTGCGACGTCGTCGTCCACATGGCCGCCGCGGTCGGCGTCAAGCTGATCGTCGAGCAACCGTTGCGGTCGCTGACGACCAACATCCGGGGTTCGGAAATCGTCATCGAGGCCGCGCACCGGTACCGGAAGAAGATCCTGATCACCAGCACGAGCGAGATCTACGGCAAGAACTCCTCCAACGCGCTGCGCGAGGACGCCGACCGCATCCTCGGCAGCCCCGCGGTGGTCCGCTGGGCCTACAGCACCGCCAAGGCCGTCGACGAGATCCTCGCCAACGCCTATCACAAGGAACGCGGCCTGCCGACGATTGTCGTCCGGCTGTTCAACACCGTGGGCCCGCGGCAGAGTCCGACCTACGGCATGGTGATCCCGAGCCTCGTCCGGCAGGCCCTGTCGGCCACGCCGCTGACGGTCTTCGGCGACGGGACCCAGACCCGGTGCTTCGCGCACGTCGCGGACGTCGTCGACGCGCTGCTCCGGTTGCTCGACGAGGACGCGGCCATCGGTGAGACCTTCAACATCGGCTCCACCGACGAGGTGAGCATCATGGAACTGGCGAAACTCATCATCGAGTTCACCGACTCCACCTCGGGAATCGACCTCATCCCCTACTCCGAGGCCTACGAACGGGGATTCGAGGACATGACCCGCAGGGTTCCGGACACCGCGAAGCTCCGCGCGCTCACCGGCTGGGCTCCCCGGCGCTCTCTCGACAGGATCCTCACCGAGATCATCAGGGAGTCCGTCGGCGATCCGGCGGCGTGCCCCCGGTGAACGGAACGATCACCCTCACCGCGGGCACGGCCTGCCTTCTCAGCGTGGCGACCGCCGTGCCGCTGAGGCGCCTGGCGCTGCGCTGGGATCTCGTCGACCGCCCCGGCGGGCACAGGGCCCACACCCGCCCGACCCCCTACCTCGGCGGCATCGCGATCGCGGCGGGCACGGTCGCGCCCACCGCGATCGCGATCGGCTTCGCCGATCTGCAGATCGCCGCGATCCTCCTCGCCGCCACCGCGGTGTGCGTCCTCGGCCTGATCGACGACATCGCCCCCCTTTCCGCTGCCACCAGGTTGACCGTGGAGACCATGGTGGCGATCGGGGTGGTGCTCTCCGGCGTCCAGGCGACCGTGACCGGGACATGGCTGGACGGCGCCCTCACCGTGGTGTGGGTCGTCGTGATGACGAACTCCTTCAACCTGCTGGACAACATGGACGGCGCGCTGGGGACCGTCACCTCCGTGACCGCCGCTCTCCTCGCGGCCACGGCCCTGGTCCAGGGCCATATCGCGCTCGCGGTGCTGCTGGCCGCGCTCACCTGCGCGTGTCTGGGCTTCCTGCCGCACAATTGGGCACCCGCGAGAATGTTCATGGGGGACTCCGGATCGCTGTTCCTCGGATTCACGCTGGCCTGCTCCGCGGCCGTCCTGGTCACGGGACGGCCGCCGGCCGCGACGATCGCCGGACTGCTCCTGCCGACCTTCGTCGCGACCGTCGACACCTGCGTGGTCTTCCTCTCCCGGATGCTGGCGAACCGCTCACCGTTGCAGGGCGGCACCGATCACCTGTCTCACCGGCTACGTCACATCGGACTGGGGACCCGAACGGTCTCCGCGACGCTGGGCGCGATCACAGCGATCACCGGCGCCCTCTGCCTGGCGATGGTTCTGGGCCGGCTGTCACCGCTCATCGTGCTGGTCGTCGCGGGCATGATCGCCGCCGTTCTCATCGGCCTGCTGCGGGGCGTGAACGTCCACTCACCGGTCCAGCACCTCAGGCCCCCTCAGAAAATTCGCGAAAGGCGGCGTTGACCCCGTGGATCTGCTCTACTACGTACGGCTGGCGCGCAGGAGTTGGCTGCTCATCCTCCTCTCAGTGATCCTGGCGGTGGGCGCGGCACTCGCCATCACCGCGAACACGCCGCCGAAGTACGTCGCGACGATCTCCATGCTGGTGTCGGGCTACGACAGGGAGGGCAGCCTCTCCACCGCCTACCAGGCGGGCATGCTGTCGGCTCAGCGGGTGCACTCCTACGCCAGCCTGCTGTCCAGCCGCCGGGTGGTCGGCCAGATCGTCGAGGGTGAGGACATCGGGCGCCTCCAGGAGAACATCACCACCGAGGCCGTCCCCGGCACCGTGTTCCTGCGTGCCACGGTCACCGACACCGACCCCGCACGGGCCTCCCAACTGGCCAACGCCCTGGGGACCCGGTTCGCCGAGCTGATCGACCAGATCGAGCGGCCCACTCCGCGCAGCCGCCCCGCCGTCAAGATCACGATAGTGGATCAGGCCGACGTCCCCCTGAGGCCCGTCAGTCCCAAGCCACTGGCCAACCTGGTGATCGCCGTGCTGGTCGCGCTGCTCTGCGCCATGGCCGTGATCATTTTCCGCGACCGTCTGGATACGACCATCAAGTCCTCCGAGGCGCTGCAGGAGGCGTCGGGCAGCTCGACCCTCGGGGTCATCGGCTACGAGCGGGACGCGCGGCAATACCCCCTGATCCTGCGCAACCGCGGCCGTTCCTCCAGGTCCGAGGCGTTCCGCGCGCTCCGGACCAACCTGCAGTTCATCGGCGTCGATCGGCAGCCGAAGTCGCTCGTGGTCACCAGCTGCCTGCCCGGCGAGGGGAAGTCCTCGACCTCCGCCAACCTGGCGATCACGCTGGCCCAGGCCGGTTGGCGGGTCGTCCTGGTGGACGGCGACCTGCGCCGTCCCAGTATTCCCCGCTACCTCGGCATCGAGGGGTCGGTCGGCCTGACGGACGTGCTGATCGACAGGGCACGCCTGAACGAGGTCATCCAGGTCTGGGGCGAGGCCGGTCTGTCCGTCCTGCCGAGCGGCCAGATCCCACCGAACCCGAGCGAGCTGCTCGGCTCGGGCGGGATGCGTGAGGTGCTCGCACAGCTCACCGGGGCGTACGACATGGTGATCATCGACGCGCCGCCACTGCTGCCCATCACCGACGCGGCGGCGATCGCCGCGCTCTGCGACGGCGCGCTACTCGTCGCCCGGTACGGCAGGACACGCCGGGAGCACATGGCCCGCGCCTCGGAGCTGCTGACGTCGATCAGCGCCCGCGTGGTGGGAACCGTCCTGAACTTCGTCCCGGCCGGTAGCGGCACGTACTACGGCTACAACTACGGGTACGGCTACGAGGCCGAGGCCAAGAAGCCGGTCAAGAAGCCGGTGAATGTGTGAGCAACCCGAGCGGGACGGCGAGCGACCTCGCGATGCTCCGTCCCACCATCCGGTAGACCAGCCGGGACCGCCGGTACGGGTCGGCGATGTCGGGCCGGTCCACCCGGACCAGCCCGCGCAGCGCCCGTACCTCGTCGACCAGCGCGCGGGCCCGCCGTACGGGATCCCGGTGCCGGGTGATCTCCTCGGGCGACACGGCCCGCGCCAGCACGCCGAACTCGGCGATGGTGAAGGTCCGCGCGGCCGCCGCGAGGTGCACGGCCACCGATTCCGCGCGGTGCCCGCAGGTGGCCGTCAGCACGAGGTCCGCGGCGGCCACCAGCTCCGGCACGAGCGGGCGGGAGCCGAAGCCGGTGGGATCGCCGCCGAGCCGTATCAGGACCCGCCGGGCATGCCCCGTCATCTCCCGTCCCGTTTCCGCGTGAGTGCCCGCGCTGATCACCTGGACCGCCGGGCACGGCCCGAGGGCCGAGCGGGTCAGCCGCTCGGCCAGCGGGGAGCGGCAGACATTGCCGGTGCACACATAGAGGACGCGGAAGCGGACACCGTCTCGCGGTACCTGCGCCTCCCGGACATCCCGCCAGCAGCGCGGCCCGCAGCCCTCGTGTCCGGCCGGGGCGCTCTCGCCACTGCCCGGGCCGGACACGAGGGCCGCGGAGTCCCGCGCGCTCCCACCGGTCCGCGGTGAAGCCTTCGTGACTCCTCCGCTCTCCGAGGAGGGCGGCTTCTCGCCTCCCTCGGCCGAGGTGGGCGACGGCCAAGCCCTGACCGCTTCAAACATCGGAGCCATGACCGGGAAGCAATTCACCTGCCGGGCAAACCCGGCAGTCCCCTCGCTGAACATCATGGCGCGAAGGTAGATCGCCCTCGGTGCGCCGCCGCCCGCGGCGCGCGGTCCTTTGCTCTTTTCTGCCGATACGACGCGGGACGGGTCCGGGCTTGTCCCGTCGGGGAGTTCGGCGTCAGGGGGCGCAACCCCGCTGGTCCTGGGTGACGCGGGTCCGCTGGGGACGGACCAGCGGTTGCACCGGAACCAGCGGCGGCTCAGCGGAGGCGGGTTCGCTGAAGTCGAACTCCAGCCTCCTGGACTGCCCGGGGGTGAACTCCACCAGAGCCGAGTAGACGGGGTGGGAGCGTTCGATCTCCCTGATGACCTCCGTCCGGTGGCCATCGAGCCGGGCCTCGGTCATCCTCGCCCCGGACCCGCCGTACAGCGACACCCAGAGCAGGTTGGAACCCGGTAGGTGGCTGCGCCGGGGGACGTCGAGCCGGCCGGTGACGTAGGAGGGCAGCGTCGTTCCTCGCGGGACGTCGTTGGTGAGCCGGATCCGCACCGTCGAGGGGCGCAGCCCGCCCCGGCAGGGACCCAGCTCGTAGTCGAGGGAGCGCTCCAGGTAGTAGTCGAGTTTGCCTCCGGCGGAGTTGTTGACCACCAGTCCCGCGAACGGCCCCCGCCGCGTCGGCAGCACGCCGCTGATCGGCATGCGTGACAGGCGCCGCTGCTCGGCCTCGTGCCGGCTCCAGATCTGGATCCGCCGCTCGCTCACCATGTGGCCCAGCACGGGCAGCAGCGCGACGGGGTCGGCGAGGGCGGCGGGCAGCGCCGCGCCGACGGCGGCGGCGATCTCGATGAGGAACCGCTTGCGCGCCGCGGGGTCGAGGTAGCGGGCGTAGGCCTCCCGCTCGGTGAGGTCGACGACGTTGCTCGCGCTCACCTGCTCACCGTCGGGCAGGGTGACCGGGCCGATCACCTCCAGCAGGCGGGCCAGGCCCACCGGGTCGGTGGCGACGGCGCCGTCCAGCCGCTCGCCACCCTGCCGCTCCCACAGCCCCGCCCAGGTCGCCGCGGCGTACGGGAAGTGCGGAGAGAGGTTGGAGACGGACAACATCCTGGTCGCGCCCGGCCCGTAACGCCGGTGGAAGTCCCGGCCGTGGCGGACGACGGGTACCGGACTCGTCGCGAGGGCGGTGTTGGCCGCGAGGCGCTCGACGGTCATCCGGCCCCGGTCGGCCCTCAGGATGCCGTAGGCCCCCACCAGACCTCCGGTGCCGCGTGCCTCGGCGTTGGTCTGGAACGCCAGGAAATAGCGGCGCGGGCCGTCTCCGCCCAGCATGGGGGGGAGCAACGCGGCGGCGGCCGCCGCGGCGGCGACCCGGCCACGCAGTTCCTCGACCTCACGCAGTGCGGTGCCGCGGGACTGCTCCAGCAGGTCGACGCCGGTGTCCCGCGGGATGGCCGCCAGGCCGGAGCTCACCCAGGCGAGCCCGCCGAGGGCGTCGTTCAGGATCGGCTCCGCCGTTCTGACGGCGACCAGCAGGTGCCTCGTGTCACCGGGGAAGCGTGCTCGCGCCGCGGCGAGCATCGCGCCTGCCCGCTGCAGACCGCCCAGCACGTCGGTCAGCTCCGCGGCGCTCTCCGCCAGCCCTCGCACGGCCGTCGCGGCGTTCCCCAGCACCGGAAGGTAGGTGACGGTCGACCAGGGCACGCCGGTGGTCAGCCGGCGCGCCTCGGCCGCGTGCCACCGGGCGTCCGCGAGTGGCCCGGCCATGAGGCCCGGATCGTGTACGCCCGCCACCGCGCGCAGCCGGAGCAACGCGCTTCTCGTCGCCTCCAGGTGTTCTCGCACGCTCAGGCCGAGGTGTGCCGACCAGCCTCCGGCCGACAGGACTGCGAGGGCCAGCAGACCGGCCATCGCGATCCCACGGTGTCTCCGCCGACAACGGTGTCTCCTAGCCGACAACGGTGTCTTCTAGCCGACATCGGAAGAGCGGCGACGCCTTACCGAGATCAGGGTGCTGATGACCCCGATGCCCAGCAGGCCACCGCCCACAGCGGTCGCCAGCGCCAGTGGCGCTCCGGTGAAGGGCAGTCCGCCGGTCGCGCCCTGAGCATGCGGGCGCGAGCAGTGCCTCCGGCCTCCCGCGCAGCCGGCCCCGCAGGCGCCTCTCCCGCAGCCGCGCCTGCCGCAGTGGTTTCTGTGGCATCTGCCGTTTTTCTCCAGTTTTATGGAGGAGTTGTTCTGGTTTCTGGATTCGAGATTCTGGTGTTGAGGCTGGTGTTGAGGCCGCGGCGGGTAGGGCGGCGTCTCCACGGCGACCACGGGTGGCATCGTGCCGGTTCCGGCCGCTGCCGCCGCGGTGGCCCCGGCTACCGGTCCACCAGCGGCTATCACCGCGAGGAGAAAGGGCACTACATATCTTCTGACCATTTCAGGCCTCCTATGGTGAAAAGCAAGCTTGGAACAGAGCACTTAAACACAAGCGATATGTCCCCGGAACCCGTTCTATCCCCCTAATGACACCGAATGGTTTGCCCGGCTCGCGTCCCTTACCGAACGATTGTCGATCTTTATTCGATCTTTGACACGCGGTTCGACGATCGGATCCACCACCGCGGCCGCCACCGTTCGCGGCCGCCACCGTTCGGGAACGGGCGACCGTCCTCCCCCGGGTGCTGGAGGATCTCACCACGCCAGGCGCCTGGGCGGTCGCGTCCGCGCAGGTGGTGTACGAGTGTTTGAGATCGGTACCTGCGTCGCGCCTGGCTGATCGCCGTTGAAAAGCGCGGCGTCGTCCGTGGGAAAAAGCGCAGCGAGGGCGGCGAAGTGGCTCAGGACCGCTCACCGGCAACACATCGCACGGGGCCGAAGATCAAAAACGCGGCGAGGACGGCGAAGTGGCTCAGGACCGCTCACCGGCAACGCATCGCACGGGGTGGTGGCGGGCGTTGGGCGGGTGTGGGTGACCGGGGGCGGGCCGGTGGAGCTCCGGGAGGGGGCAAAGCGGGTCATGGCGGGCGTGGAGGCGGGGCCGTGGCGGTGACGATCGGGGATTTTCCATGATCTGGATGAGTTGGCACGCTGGGGGCGTGCGGATTCACCCAGATCAAGGAAGGCGCCACTGCCACCCCTCGGGTGGGCCGCTTTTCGTGGTGGAAGGCCCGATTCGTCCCCACACCCGGCCTGAGCTTCCCCCCGTAGCACGGCCACCTCACCTGAGTTGACCCTGTGTCGGCTGGGAAGGAAGTGCTTCGTGCCTGCACCTCACCCGATCGAGTTCCGTCAGCGTGCCGTCGAGCTTGCCCGTAAGGGTGATAAACCGGTCTCTGTCCTTGCTAAAGACCTGGGTATCAGCGATTCCTGTCTGCGGAGTTGGATGCGCCAGGCCGACACCGATGACAACGGCGGCGCGAAGCTGACCAGCGCGGAGAAGAAGGAACTCTCCGATCTGCGGCGTCGAACCCGGCAGCTTGAGCTGGAGAATGAGATCCTCAAGCGGGCTGCTGCGTATTTCGCCCGGGAGAACGTGCTCCCAAAATAGGGTACGCGCTGGTCCGTGAACTCGCCGATGATGACTTTCCTGTCGCGGTGGCCTGCCGGGTGTTGAACATTTCCAGATCGGGTTACAAAGACTGGGTTGGCCGGCCGCAGTCTCCACGCGACCAAAGAAACACCGAACTATTGAAGCTGATCCGTGACATCCATAAGACGTCACGTTACAGCTACGGCTCACCGCGGGTCCACGCGGAGCTGACGCTCGGCCTGGACCTGGAGATCAACCGCAAGCACGTCGAACGGCTCATGCGCGAGGCCGGCATCCAGGGCATCTACCGGCGCAAGGGCCGCCGCAACCTCGTCAACGCCGCCACCGAGGAGGATCTGGTCCGCCGGGCCTTCACCGTGGAAGCGCCGGACCGGCTGTGGGTCAGCGACATCACCGAGCACCCCACTGACGAAGGGAAACTGTATTGCGCCGCTGTCATGGACGCCTATTCTCGTCGCATCATCGGCCATTCTATCGACATAAGCCAGACTAGCGCTCTGGTCGTCGACGCGATGGTCATGGCCGTCGCCCGCCGTAACCCGCCCAGCAAGAAGACGGTCCTGCATTCTGACCACGGAACACAGTACACATCGTTCTCGTATGGGAAACGGCTCCGCGATGCTGAACTCCTCGGCTCGATGGGAACCGTCGGAGATTGCTACGACAATGCCATGATGGAATCGTTCTGGGGAACGATGCAGCTCGAACTGCTCGACGTTAATAAATGGTCAACAAGAGCCGAGTTGGCCAGCGCGATGTTTGAATGGATCGAGTGCTGGTATAACCCGTATAGGCGTCATTCCAGCATCGACATGAACAGTCCAATCGCGTTCGAAGAGCTCTACAAGCCCTCAGACGCAACCTCGTGATCCCACACCATCGGTGGCTGTCGTACGGGGGGAACCTCAGCCGAGGGCGACCCCTGACCGGACGCCCCGCGGACCTTCGTACCCCGCGCGAGGCGGCGGCGAGCAGCGGCCCCGAACCCTTCCGCACCGCGGCGGACCCGTACCGGTGAGCGGCCCTGAACCACTCCACGGTCCTCGGCGCGCTTTTGACCTTCGACTCCGCACGACGCGACACCGGTGAGCGGCCCTGAACCACTCCACGGTCCTCGGCGCGCTTTTCACCACGGACAACACCGCGCTTTTCACCACGGACAACACCGCGCTTTTCCACCGTGACCGGCTCACCGGATTCGGGCGCTCGTACACCACGTCCATGGACGCGACCCTGGGCCCCGCGTCATCCCTAGACTGCGGGTATGCCAACCGCATTGATCACCGGGGCGACGGCCGGCATCGGCGCCGCCTTCGCCCGCCGCCTGGCCGCCGACGGATTCTCACTCGTCCTGGTCGCCCGCGACGAGAAACGCCTCGTCTCGGTCGCCGAAAAGCTGCGCCTGCGCTACGGGGTGAGCAGCGAGGTGCTCGCCGCCGACCTGGTGACCGACGAGGGCCTGGAGTCGGTGGAACGGCGGCTCCGCGAGGGGGTCGACCTGCTGGTCAACAACGCGGGCTTCGGTCATCAGGGCAACTTCCTCGACGTTCCCGTGGAGGAGGAGGTGCGGATGCTCAGGCTGCACTGCGAGGCGGTGCTGCGGCTGACGCTGGCCGCGCTGCCGGGAATGAGGGAGCGTGACCGGGGCGCGGTGATCAACGTGGCGTCGGTGGCGGCGTTCTTCACCCGGGGGTCCTACAACGCGTCCAAGGCATGGGTGGTCAGCTTCAGCGAGTCCGCGGCCATGGAGATGGCCGGTACCCGCGTGCGGGTCATGGCCCTGTGCCCGGGTTTCGTGCACACCGAGTTCCACGAGCGCGCCTCGATGGACACGTCGAGCATCCCCGGCTTCCTGTGGCTGTCGGCGGACAACGTCGCCCGCGAGGCCATGCGCGATCTGGCCCGTGGTGTGCTGGTGAGCATCCCCGATCTGCGTTACAAGGCCATCGTCAGGGTCGGCAGGTTGCTTCCCCTCAACCTGATCAGCCAGGTCTCACGTCGACTTGGCCGCCGACGGGACACCGCCGACAGGACGCCGACGGCTCGGCGCCGCTGACAGAAGACGCCGCTGACGCTGACAGAAAGGGCCCGCGCCACGGGAGGCGGTCGCGGCGCGGGCCCTTTCCGGCCTGCGGGGGCGATCGAGGGCGGGCCTCACGGACCTCACGGGCCGCCGGGTCGATCAGACGCGGGTGTTGGCCTCGTGGCCGATCGCCAGACCCGAGACCGGGTCGAAGAAGTGCAGGTTGCGGGTGTCGACGACCAGCTCGATGCTCTGACCGGGGCGGACGTGGCTGCGGGAGTTGACCCGGGCGGTCCACAGCGACTTGTCGCCCACCAGCGGCAGCGTCGCCTCCTCGTCGCCGTCGGCGTCGGCGGCGGCCACGGTGTCCTGGTGCTGGACGGGCGGGGCGTCGATCAGGAAGAGCACGTTGATCTCGGAGCCCAGCTCCTCGGTGACCTCGGCGCGGACCTGCAGGCGGGTCCAGCCGCCCGAGGATCCGTTGGCGGCGACCGAGTCGTCGAAGTCGGAGGGGCGGATGCCCAGGATGATCTTCTTGCCGAAGTACTGGTCGAGGCCGTGCTTCTCGGCGAAGGTCTCGTTCGGCACCGGCAGCCTGAAGCCCGCGAAGGCGACGGCGGCGCCGCCGTCACCGCGCACCAGCTCGGCGTTGACGAAGTTCATCGACGGGGAGCCCATGAAGCCGGCGACGAACAGGTTGACCGGCTTGTCGAAGAGGTTCTGCGGGGTGTCGACCTGCTGGAGCAGGCCGTCGCGGAGTACGCAGACGCGGTCGCCGAGGGTCATGGCCTCGACCTGGTCGTGGGTGACGTAGACGGTCGTCACACCCAGACGCTCGTGCAGGGTGTTGAGGGAGGCCCGCATGGAGACGCGGAGCTTGGCGTCCAGGTTGGAGAGCGGTTCGTCCATGAGGAAGGCCTGCGGCTCGCGCACGATGGCTCGGCCCATGGCGACACGCTGGCGCTGGCCACCGGAGAGGGCGGCGGGCTTGCGCTTGAGGTACTGCTCGAGGCCGAGCATCTTGGCCGCCTCGTTGACGCGCTTGGCGATCTCCGCCTTGGGCATCTTGCGGAGCTTCAGACCGAAGGCGAGGTTCTCCTCGACGGTCATGTGCGGGTAGAGCGCGTAGTTCTGGAAGACCATGGCGATGTCGCGGTCCTTCGGAGGCAGGTGGTTGACCACCCGGTCGCCGATGGCGATCTCGCCGCCGCTGATGTCCTCAAGCCCGGCGATCATGCGCAGGGCGGTGGACTTGCCACAGCCGGACGGCCCGACCAGCACCATGAACTCCCCGTCCCTGATCTCAAGGTCGAGGCCGTTCACGGCTTTGACGCCGCCCGCGTAGATCTTGTCGACTTTGCTGAGAACGATGGATGCCATGGAAGTCCTTAGCGCCTCGGGCCAACCCCGCGTTCACCCGATATTGGATACGTTTTCATGCATCTCACCGGAAACGGATATCTCTGTCAAGAGGCTTAACGGTTCTGGCTTGTCAGAAGGGCAGTCGTTACCGCTTCGCGCTGGATCGAAAACGGAAAATATGATGGAATCGTTTCCATGAACATGCGTCGTACGACGATCAAGGACGTGGCCGAGGCGGCCGGGGTGGGGGTCGCCACGGTGTCCCGGGTGCTGTCCGGCGGGTCGGCGAGTCCCGAGACCAGGGAACGGGTGCTGAACGTCGCGGCCCAGCTCGACTACCGTCCCAGCGCGCTCGGGCGCAATCTCCGCCAGCGGCGCTCGGGCGGGATCGGGCTGCTGTTGCCCGACATCACCGACACCTTCTACGGCCGCCTGGCCGACGGCGTGCTCACCTGCGCGCGCTCGGCGGGAGAACCGGTGATCCTGGGCGCAACCGGCGACGATCCCGAGCGTGAGGCCGAGCTGATCGGCACGCTGCTCGAACAGGGCGTGGACCGGGTGATCGCGGTCCCCTCCGGTGACGGCGACGGTTGGGCGCCGACCCTGCGGGCCGGGCTGACCACCGTGTTCGCGCACCGGCTCTCGGCCGGGCACGAGGAGATCCCGGCGGTGCTGGCCGACGACCGCGCGGGGATCAGGATCGCGGTCGACTATCTGAAGGGACTGGGGCACCGCCGCATCGCCTACCTGGGCGGTCCGGGGCAGGAGCAGCGCCTGTCCTTCTTCCGGCAGGCGCTGGGACCCCTTGTCGACGAGGAACTGGTCGTCGCCGCCCGGGGCAGCCGCGACTCCGCCTACGCCGCCGCGGCCGGGCTCTTCCAGCACCGGCCCGACCTGACCGCCGTGCTGGCGGGGGGCAACCTGCTGGGCGAGGCGGCGGTGCTGGCGGCCAGGGAGCTGGACCTGCGCATCCCCAGGGACCTGTCTCTGATCATGTTCGACGACGTGCCCTGGGCGGAGCTGTGCTCACCGCCGCTGACGGTGATCGCCCAGCCGGCCCAGGACATCGGCTACCGCGCCGCCGAGCTGGTGCTGCGCGGCGGCGGCAGACGGCCACGCGGGGTGCTGCTGCCCACCGAGCTGATCGTCAGGGGTAGCTGCGCGGCTAGAGGGACCTCTCGATCGCCTCGATGACCGCGGGGTCGTCGGGCAGGACGCGCGGCCGGAACCTGGCCAGCACCTCCCCGTCGCGCGAGACGAGGAACTTCTCGAAGTTCCACTCGACGTCGCCGGCCTTGCCCTCCCCATCAGGGGTCTGGGTGAGCGAGTCGTAGAGCGGGTGCCTGCCTTCGCCGTTGACCTCGGCCTTGGCAAGGAGCGGGAAGTCGACGCCGTAGGTGGTGGAGCAGAACTCCTGGATCTCCTCCGCGGTGCCCGGCTCCTGTCCGTAGAACTGGTTGCAGGGCACCCCCACGACCGTGAAACCCCGGTCGCGGTAGGTCCGCTGAAGGTCGACGAGAGCGGCGTACTGGGGGGTCAGCCCGCATTTGGAAGCGACGTTGACGACGAGGACCGCTCGCTCTCCGGCCAGCTCGGCCAGGGTGGTGGGCGCGTCGGAGAGGGTGTGGATGGCGATATCACGGATTCCCATGCTCCGCACCCTAATCCCCTTGTCACATTTGAGAGTTATGTCGCCCATAAAGTGAAATGTGACAGAAGCCACAGATGAGACGGCACCCCCCTCACCAAGGCCCTGATCGTTCTCTTACCGATCTTTGACATGACTCCTGACAGGCGATGTCGACTGGTCCGGCGACGAATCGCCGGGCATCGTGGCGGCCGTCCCTCACCCCCAAGGCACAAGGGAGTCCCATGTCGACGCTACGCCGTACCGGTGTGCTGGTGATCGCCTCGGCACTCACCCTCGGCACCACCACCACGGTCGCCCAGGCGTCCTCGGCGAGAACCGGCAACCAGGCCGTCGCCAGGCCGATGGTGGCCGCGCACGGCTGGAGCAGGACCCAGTTCGACTGCCTCAGCAGGCTCTGGACAAGGGAGAGCAACTGGAACCACCGCGCCCGCAACCGCCACTCGGGTGCGTACGGCATCCCGCAGGCACTGCCCGCGGGGAAGATGGCCACCGCCGGCCGCGACTGGCGCACCAACCCCCGGACGCAGATCAGATGGGGACTCGGATACATCAAGCAGCGCTACGGCTCGCCGTGCCGGGCGTGGGCGCACTTCGGCTCCCGAGGCTGGTACTGATCACAGAGCGGTGATCTGAAACCCCATGACGGGGTGATTTTCACACCGTCTCCACGCATGGGCGATTCGCCGGTCGTAACCGGACCCTCGCCGAATCTCCCGTAGATCAAGAAGATCGGGCAAACACCTTCCCTTCGCGTGTCCCATCCGCCGTCCGACGCTCTCCCGCGTACTAGAAAGCCGCCTAGAGAGACCGCCGCGGCGTCTCATGCCGGAAACAGGCCGGCGAGACCGCGCGGACGTTCCCCGCCCGAGCCACGGGCGCCGGATCGTCGGCCGCACGAGGGCACCCGCGTGCCCTCCTGCGGCCTCCGCACGTGGCCCGAGGACAAGGATCCATGTGAACAGCTACCTCGTTCTGCGCAACACAGTCGTGACCGTTCTCGCCGCCTCGGCGATGGTCGGGTCCTCGACGTCGGGGCAGGCCGACAGCACAGCCGAGTCGTCCAGGAAGGGGACGGCGAGAACCGTCCATCGCCTCACCTGGGTCACCCAGGTGAAGCCAAGAGTGAAGGCGGTCGCGAGGACCGCCAAGAGCAGGAACAAGACGATCGCCTATCGTCTCGTCTCCCGCCGCGCGTGGCCGCACAGCCAGTTCCGCTGCCTGGACAGTCTCTGGACCAGGGAAAGCAACTGGAACCACCGCGCCTACAACCGCTCCTCGGGGGCGTACGGGATTCCGCAGGCACTGCCCGGCTCGAAGATGGGCGGCAGCGGCGGGGACTGGCGATACAACCCGATCACGCAGATCCACTGGGGTCTGAGCTACATCAAGAGCCGCTACGGGTCACCGTGCGGCGCGTGGGGTCACTTCCGGTCGAGCAACTGGTACTGACCCCGCCCGGAGAGTGTCCAGGGGAAGGGAACACTCTCCCGACGCCCGGGGCTGCGAGGTCCCGGGCGTCACCTCTTGAGCTGCAGGGCCATCGCCTGGATGAGCAGCTCAAGGCCGAAGGCGAACTCCGCCTCGTGGTCGCACTCGTGGAGTTCCGGAGCCAGCTCGCCGACCTGCGGGAACAGCAGGGGGTCGACCTCGTTGACGCGAACGTCCGGACGGTGCACCGGGGCGAAGGTCGGGGTCACCCCGACCTCCCTCAGCAGGGAGCCCACGATGTAGGCGATGAACACCCGCAGGGCGCGCACCGCCTCGTCGCCCCCGAAGCCCGCGCCGCGCAGCGTGGCCAGCGCCCGCTCCACCGGGAGCAGCCCCGCAGTGGAGCGGAGCTGGCGGCTGACCACCACCATCGTGCACCGCGGGTAGTGGTGCGCGATCTGCCGGAAGGCGAGCGCCTGCATGCGCACACGGTCGGTCCACTCGGCGTCCGGGTCGTCGGTGAACTCGATCTGCGACAGGACGGTCTCGGCCACCGCGTCCAGCAGGGCCTCCTTGTTCGGCACATGGTTGTAGAGCGACATCACGCCCACGCCCAGATCGGCGGCGATCGCGCGCATGGACACCGCGTCGGCGCCCTCCCGCTCGATCAGGTCGATAGCCGTGGCGACGATGCGCGCTCGGGACAGTGGCTCGGCAGGCATATGACCATTGTCCCCTCATCGGTTCCATTGACGTACGTACAGCGTACGTGGCACGCTCGTCCTTTACGTACGGTGTACGTCCCTGGAGGCCGCATGTCGACACACGATCTCTACACCATCCCCGCCGAGCTTTCCACGTGGGACGTCGAGGCGGCCGGGGCCGCCCGCTTCACCTGGGAGTACGACAACGGCAGGGATCGCATGCTCGCCCTGTACCAGAAGGGCAAGGACAAGCAGTGGGACTCGGTCAGGCGCATCGACTGGGACCTGGAGGTCGACCCGTACAACGTGCTCGGCATCCCCGACAACACCATCGCGATCTACGGCACCCCGCTCTGGGAGCGGATGGACGAAAAGCAGCACAAGGAGGTGCGCCTGCACGGCGCCGCCTGGCAGTTCTCCCAGTTCCTGCACGGGGAACAGGGCGCGATGATCTGCTCGGCCAGGATCGTGGAGTCGGTCCCCGACCTCGACTCCAAGTTCTACGCCGCCACCCAGACCATGGACGAGGCCCGCCACGCCGAGACCTACGCCCGCTTCCTCCAGGAGAAGGTGGGGCTGGCCTACCCCATCAACCCGTACCTGAAGTCGCTGCTCGACAGCACGCTGAGCGACTCCCGCTGGGACATGCCCTACCTCGGCATGCAGGTGCTCATCGAGGGCCTCGCCCTGGCCGCCTTCGGCGTGATGCGCGACATCACCACCAAGCCGCTGCCCAAGCAGATCCTCGCCTACGTGATGCAGGACGAGGCCCGGCACGTGGCCTTCGGCAGGATGGCGCTGCGCGACTACTACCACCAGCTCAGCGAGTCGGAGCTACGCGAGCGCGAGGACTTCGTCATCGAGGGCTGCTATCTGATGCGCGACCGGCTGCGCGGCCGGGAGACCTGGGAGAACCTGGGCCTGAACAAGGCCGAGGTCGCCGAGGCCATGGAATGTGTTGACAAGTCCGAATATCTCAAGATCTTCCGCTCCCTGCTCTTCAGCCGTATCGTCCCCTGCGTCAAGGACATCGGGTTATGGAGCCCCCGCCTGCAGAAGGCCTATGCCGACATGGGTGTGCTGGACATGGCGGGCCAGAGCCTGGACAGGCTGATGTGGCAGGACGAGGACATCGCCGAGAGGCTCGACGCCGAGCGGTTCGCCGCCGAGGAGACCGAGCGCCACGCGGAGGTCGCCGAGACCGTCGCCCTCGGCGGCGAGCCCCATCCCTGACCGGCCCTGACCCGGCCCCGGCCCGGACCCGCATCGGCGAGCTCGGGCAGCCTGTCGGCGTGAGCGGGCAACCGGTCGGCGTGAGCGGGCAACCGGTCGGCGCGCTGGGACAGCCGGTCGGCGTGGCCGGCCCACAGTGCGTGACATGCCGCGATACCTTGCCGCATATTCCTTACCCTCCGAACCTTGCCAGCACGAAGGCGATGGCTCCGGCCACGGTGGCGAGAGTGCCGAACCAGGCGATGAGAGCGTCGGCCCGGTTGTCGAGGGGACGGCTCTGGTGGAGTGCCTCTTGGACTCGGCGGAAGCGGATGCCCGTGTGGGTCAGCAGGAGGCCGGCGCAGAACACGGCCGGCACGAAGGGGACGATGGCTATCAGGGGCGTGCCCGCGCGCAGGGCGACACCGGCACCGGCCAGGCCGGTGACGGCCAGCATGGCGGTGGTACGTATCCAGGCGAGCTGGGTCCGCTCGCTCTGCAGGCCCTCGTCCCAGGGTCTGTTCATCGGGACAGCAGGATGAGGATCAGGGCGAGCACGGCGACCGCCGCCACACCGTACCCGAACAGGGGCGCGAGGGCGGGAGGCGGCAGTGGGGCGGAGCTGCGCAGGGCGTGCTGGACGCGGCGCCAGCGGGGGTAGGCCATCGCGGCCGCCAGGGCGGACAACGACACCAGGACCACCGCGAGCAGGGTCCGCATCCACGGGACGAAGATATCGGCGGAGACCGCGGCCATGGCCACACCGCCCGCGCTCAGCGCGAGCGATGTGCTCAGCCAGGTCAGGTAGGTGCGTTCATTGGCAAGGGTGAATCGAGGATCCGGCTCGTGGTCGGGAGGCTCCATGGGAACGACGCTATTTCAGCTACATTCCCCCTAGAGAACCCGGGTTGACGGAGACCTCCGCTGGTGAGGGCTACCCGCAGGCGTTGGTCAGCTGCTCGACCCACCGCACCGAGTCGGTCGCCACCTTCTGCGCGGTGTCGATGGCACTGTTGGCGTCAGGGACGTTGAAGCCCTCCAGGGTGTTGGAGACGCCGTCGGCCGCCTCCTTCAGCGAGGTGTTGGCCGCCTTGTCGGCCAGGTCGCCCAGCTTGGCGCCCCCGTCCTTCAGCGCCTGCTCCATCGCGGCGGGGTCGTCGAGCAGACCGGAGACCTTCGAGACGGTCTCGGTGACGATGCCTGCGGCCTGCACGCACTGCTGTGCCTTGTCGATGCCCTGGCTCACCTCCTGGATCTCGGAGCAACCGGTGGTGATCAGGACGGCGGCGAGCGCTGAGGCGGCGAGGGCGGGGATTCGTCGCAGAAGGGGTCGCATGCCCAGACCCTACCCAACAAGCCGGTGCGGCAGGTGCCTGTCGTGCCGGTTCATTGTCGGCTGGAGCGCGGCTCCGGCCATACGATCAGCAGTGTTCGAACGAAGGAGAGATCGTCAACGCCCCCCTCCCGAAGGAGGGGGCTTGAGGTACAGCGATGCGTCTTGAAGCCCCGCGTTGACCAGCCCGAGTCGATCACCTAGAAGGAGGTGCATTCGATCGACTACGTTTCACGTAGGCCGGCAGACCCACCAGCGGGTGCTTCCTCAGCCCGCTGCTCTGGAATCCGCGTCAGCAGACACGCCCGAGGGTGGGCACGAAACGGGACGCGGACACCGCTTCAACTTCAACGCGGTAACCGGCGTGGAACATGGGCGAGGGGAGATCGGAGCGGACGGCACCCGTCTGCTCCGGCGTCACCCCGACGGCGCCACGGCGCCCGAGGGAGCCAACCGTGAGGTTCACCCGGCCGTGTTCGTCCTGGACTCCCGCGGCCGCCCGCTTGACCCGTGCCACCCTGCCCGCGCCCGCCGCCTACTGGCGGCCGGGCGGGCCGTGGTCCACCGGCATACCCCGTTCGTCATCCGGCTGCGCGACCGCGCCGCCACCGACTCCACACTCCAGGGCGTCGAGGTCGGCATCGACCCCGGCTCCAAACACACCGGCATCGCCGTGTTCACCGAACGCGACGGGAACCGTGCCGGCACCTACAGCATCCAACTCGATCACCGGGGCGGCCGGATCCGCGACAAGCTCAGCGCGCGGGCCGCGCTGCGCCGGGGCCGCCGTTCCCGTAACCTGCGCTACCGCGCGCCCCGTTTCTCCAACCGCACCAAACCGAAGGGGTGGCTCGCCCCGTCCCTGCGACACCGCGTGGACACGACCATGTCCTGGGTTGGACGCCTGAGGCGCTGGGCGCCCGTTCGAGCCGTCCACGTCGAGCGCGTCGCGTTCGACACGCACGCCATGTCAGCGGGCAAGCCGCTCGAAGGGGTGGCGTACCAGCAGGGAACGCTCGCCGGATACGAAGTCCGCGAGTATCTGCTGGCCAAGTGGGGGCGCACGTGCGCGTACTGCGGCAAGCAGGACGTGCCGCTCAACCTCGACCACATTCACCCGCGTTCCCGGGGCGGCTCCGACCGGATCAGCAACCTGGCCCTGGCGTGCATCCCGTGCAACCAGACCAAGAACGCCACCCCGATCGAGGAGTTCCTGGCAGGAGAGCCGAAGGTGCTCGCCCGCATCATGGCGCGGGCGAAGGCCCCGTTACGGGACGCCGCCGCCGTCAACGCCACCAGGTGGGCGTTGTGGCGGGCGTTGGAAGCCACCGGCCTGCCCGTGGCCACCGGCTCGGGCGGCCGGACGAAGTGGAACCGTACCCGCACCGGCGCGGCGAAGTCGCACACCTTGGACGCGCTGCGCGTCGGCCATCTCGACGTGGTAGCCGGCTGGCCGTCCACGGTCCTGGTGGTGAAGGCGACCGGGCGCGGCACGTACTGCCGGACCCGCACCGACAAGTACGGGTTCCCCCGACTACGGCTGCCCCGAACCAAGACCGTGCGCGGCTTCCAGACCGGTGACCTGGTCCGGGCAAACGTCCCGGCAGGCAAGAAGGCCGGGGTTCACACCGGCCGGGTCGCCGTCCGCACCACCGGAAACTTCAACATCACCACCCGGCACGGCACCGTGCAGGGCATCGGCCACCGCCACGTTCGCATGCTCCAGAGAGCGGACGGCTACGGCTACGCAACCCATTCAGAAACGCGGCACCGTGCCGCGTTTCCTCCCCCGCCTGAAGGCGGGGGTCTCCACGCTGGAGGTAACCGATGAAGCTCTGTCAGCATCTCGCGGAGGCTCAGGACCCGCCTCCGCACACACCACAGGGGTGCGAGGAATGCCTCGCGGCGGGTGATCGCTGGGTTCACCTGCGCAAGTGCCTGTCCTGCGGGCACATCGGCTGCTGCGACTCCTCCCCCAACAAGCACGCCACCGCCCACTCGACGGTGATCGGCCATCCGGTCGTCGCCTCGTTCGAACCGGGCGAGGACTGGCGGTGGTGCTACGTGGACAAAATCATCGGCTGACCGGCGGCGACGGGGCCCTTCCGCCGTGCGGGATGTCAGCTCCAAGTCTTTTCCAAGCACGAGGGCCTATCTCTTGATCTGTAACGATGTTCAAGAGTACGGAGGCCACCCGCCTAGCCACCCGCCTAGTCACGCTCCAGCATGGCCTCCTCGAAGTCGATCTCCTGGAGGACCCGGCGGAGCACCTCGTCGTCGATGCGCCGCTCGTCGCGGAGGCGTACGAAAACCTCGCGCTCGACCGCCAGCATCTCCCGGCGGAGCCGCCGGTAGACCATGCCGGGCGTCTCCTCCCCCTGTGGTCCCGTGCCGCCGCCCAGTCGCTCCCAGGCGCTGAGGGTGCGGCGCTCGGCGCGTGACCTGAGCTGGTCGACGACCTCCCGATAGACCTCGTCGACGCCCTCACCCACCAGTTCGTCCAGCCGGGCCAGCGAGGCGGAGGTGGCCGCCTGCTGGGCGGCCGCCTCGGCCAGGTTGTCGGTGTAGATCTCCCGCTCGTTGGAGACCTTCAGCCTGCGGATCAGCGCCGGGAACGTCAGGCCCTGGACGAGGAGGGTGCCGATCACCACCGAGAAGGTGAGAAAGAGCAACAGGTCGCGGCCCTGCAGGGTCTGCGGAATGGCGAAGGCCGCGGCGAGGGAGACCACTCCGCGCATGCCCGCCCAGCTCACAACGGTCAGCTGCTGCCAGGCTCTCCCCCACCAGGATGGTGACCGTCCTGCGAGGCAACCCGAGCCTGCGGGCCACGGCGACGGCGGCGACCGCGTCGGGCGGGGCCACGATCGCGCCCAGCGCGAACGCGGCGGCCGGCGGCAACTCGGGCAGGAGCAGATGGGTGATCCACCCGATGACCAGCGTGGTGAACAGCACCAGGCCGATCGAGAGCAGCCCGATCTGCCGGCGAAAGTCCTTGAGCCTCAGATAGGAGCTGTCGATCGCCGCCGAATAGAGCAGCGGGGGCAGGAAGACCAGCAGGATCAGCTCGGGGTCGAGCTCGTACTCGGGGAAGACGGGCGACAGCACCAGCCCCACGAGCACCAGCAGCAGCGGCGCCGGCCACCCCCTGCGCCTGACCACCGCGGCCACCCCGATCCCAAGGACCGACACGGCCAGCGTCTGCACCACGGTCGACTGGTCCACGCCACCCTGCCCGATAGGATCGATCGGTTTCCGTGCCTCCGCGCGCCTCGGGAACCGCCCGGGACAGCGGAAACCGCCACACGGCGCCGGGTTTCACACCCGGCGGCCGGAACGACGGTACCTCCCGGGCGTGGACCTCTCGGCCGGGACACGACGGGACCGCGCTCCAGGGAACTCGCCTCCCCTACAGGGAGGTCACCACTCTCCGCGTTCGCCCCGGTCGCCCCGGTCGCCCCGGCGCCGTCCCTCGCGGCGCCTGTCGTCGTACTGGTGCTCGTCACGGCGGCGGTCGTACCGGTCGTCGTGGCCCTGTTCGGGGCGGAGCCTCTCACCCGTGGAGTGCGGCGGGTCCTGGAGGTAGGGGCGTGACAGCCTCTGGTCGGGCGCGGACTGGCCTCCCAGCCCCAGCGGGTCGGACGGATCGACGTCCTGCTGCGGGTAGACGGGTGGCGAGCCGTACAGGTCCCTGAGGTCGGCGGGGTGACCGGCCTGATGTGGCTGGGCGGTGCCGAACGCGTAGGGATCGGGCTGCGCGGGGGCCGGGTAGCCGTACGGATCGGGCTGCGGGGTCCCGTGGCCGGCGGCCTGCTGCTGGGCGGCGAACCCGAAGGGGTCCGTCGAGCTCTGCTGCCCCTGCCCGTAGGGGTCGGGATCCGGCCGGCGGGCGGAGTTGGGGAACTGTTCGGCGTGCGGCGCGAACGGGTCGACGGGCCGCTGCTGGAGCGACACATCGTACGGATCGGGCTGCTGGACGCCGAACCGGTCGGCTGGCTGCGGCGCGGGCGTGCCGTAGGGGTCCGGCTGCGAGGCGGGCACCGCGTAGGGGTCCGGCTGCGGCGCCCCGTACGGAGCGGGCTGCTGCGCGGGCGGGTAGTGGTCGCCCGGCATCTGGTAGGCGGCCTCGCCGGACACGGGGCCCGTGCCGAGCGGATCGAAGGACTGCGGCTGCCCGTAGGACAGGGAGTCATTAACGATCATGTTCTCGCGCGGCACGGCGTCCGAGGAGCCGTACCCCGGCGCCATCCGATCCTGGGACCAGTCGGGCCGGTCGGGCCGATCCAGGGGAGGCACCACTCCTCGCGCGACGAGCACGTCGTTCGGCCCGAGGGTGGCGACCTGGCGGGGCTCGTCCGGCACGGGGACGTGACCGGCCGGGTCGGCATACTGCTGGGGCTGGGCGTAGTCCTCGGGCCGCGGCCTGGCGTACTGGCCGGTGCCGGGATAGTCACCGTGGATCTGCTGCTCGGCGTGAACGGGCTCGCCCACCTCGTCGGGGTACTGCCCACCGGCCTGGACGAAGCCCTCGTCGAGGGTGTCGACCAGCCGCCCCACATCGTTCATGGGCATGCGGAAACTCGCGGTGCACATCTCGCCACGCCACAGGCTCAGCACCAGCGTGCCTTCGTGCCAGGTGACCCGGAGCACGCGCTCCTGGCCACGCTCGTCAAAGAACACCTCGCCGAACGACGGCAACGGGACAACTTCCGACATGGAGGACATAGTGCTTTAACCAGCCTTTATTCGTCCACTCGACCTCGGGAAACCCTACCGAACCGGTCTTTCCGTCCCCATCTTCCGCCCCAGTGACACCGGAACGGTAGACCTTCTTTGACCCTACGAGGATTGATGAGCCGGGTGATCCAGCCAGTTTGCCATGCGAGACGAACCTCAGGTTCCTGAATACGGGGATGCGGGCACACGGCGACCCACCGGAGCCGCCGCGCTTGTCGGGGCGAGCGGGTACGGTTGGCTGTCGTGCCGACCGACTCCATCGCCTCATCCAAAGACGTCTCCTCAAAGGTGGATATTCCCCCGGTTGAGGATCTGCTGAGCACCGCCGTCGAGGCGGTGGGCGGGGTCGACCGCCCCGGGCAGATCACCATGGTGAGGGCGGTGCAGCACGCGATCGAGTCAGGCGACCACCTGGCCGTCCAGGCGGGCACCGGCACCGGCAAGTCGCTGGCCTACCTGATCCCCTCGATCAGGCACGCGATGACCTCCAAGGGGGCCGTGGTCGTCTCCACCGCCACCATCGCGCTCCAGCGCCAGCTCGTCGACCGCGACCTGCCCCGCCTCGCCAAGGCCCTCGCCCCGCAGCTGCCGCACGAGCCCGCGTTCGCGATCCTCAAGGGCCGCCGCAACTACCTGTGCCGCTACAAGGCGAGCGCGGGATGGCCCGACGAGGAGCAGGACCAGCTCTTCGACCCCCGGGAGGTCAACGCGACGGGCCGGATGGTCCAGCGCATCCAGGAGTGGGCCAACGAGACCGAGACCGGTGACCGCGACGAGCTGGTCCCCGGCGTCAACGAGCAGGCCTGGCGCCAGTTCTCGGTCAGCGCCAGGGAGTGTCTGGGAGCCATGCGCTGCCCGAGCGGTATGGAATGCTTCGCCGAACTGGCCCGCGCCCGCGCCGGCGAGTCCGACGTGGTCGTGACCAACCACGCGCTGCTCGCCATCGACGCGATGGAGGACTTCCCGCTCCTGCCGGAGCACGAGGTGGTCGTGGTCGACGAGGCCCACGAGCTGGTCGACCGCGTCACCTCGGTGGTCAGCGGCGAACTGTCGGAGACCATGGTCGCGGCGGCCGTGCGGCGGGTCGGCAAGCTCATCGAGCAGCACCTGGCCGACCGCCTCATGGAGGCAGGAGAGGACCTCAAGGCCCTCCTCACCGCCGCCCCCGCCGGGCGCCTCGACGAGCTTCCCAATGTGCTCGGGCTGACGCTCGCCTTGATCCGCGACTCGGCGGGGGCGTGCATCACCGCCCTCGGCCCGCGCACCGGTGACAAGGACGACCCTGAGGGCGCGGGACTGCGCAAGGCGGCCTTCACCTCCCTGGACGAGGTCCACGACACCGCGCAGCGCATGCTCGACGCCTTCGGCCACGCCGAGGAGGTCGACCGGGCCGAGGTGGTCTGGCTGGAGGCCGGCACCGACCGGCGCCCGCCCCTGCTGCGGGTGGCGCCGCTGACGGTGGCGGGCATGCTCCGCGACAGGCTCTTCGGCGACCGTACGGTCATCCTGACCTCGGCCACGCTCGCCCTGGGCGGCGCCTTCGACGGTCTGGCCCGCCAGTGGGGCCTTGGCGCCGAGGGCGGCCGAAAGGACGCGGAGGCGGACGAGACAGGCGAGGGGCGCGACGAGTCCAAGAACGGGAAGGCCCACAAGCGCCGGGCCGGCTGGAGCGGCATCGACGTCGGCTCTCCCTTCGACCACCCCCGCAGCGGCATCCTCTACGTCGCCAAGCACCTGCCCCAGCCGGGCCGTGACGGCCTGCCCGAGGCCTACATCGACGAGATCACCGAGCTGATCGAGGCCGCCGGGGGCCGCACCCTCGGCCTGTTCTCCTCGATGCGGGCCGCCAAGGCGGCCACCGAGGCCCTGCGCGACCGGCTGAGCGTGCCGCTGCTCTGCCAGGGCGACGACTCCACGATGCTGCTGGTCAAGCAGTTCGCCGAGGACGAGCCGACCTGCCTGTTCGGCACGCTCTCCCTCTGGCAGGGCGTCGACGTCCCCGGCCCCTCACTGCGCCTGGTCATCATCGACCGGATCCCCTTCCCCCGTCCGGACGACCCGCTCAGCTCCGCCCGCCAGCGCCACGTGGCCGCCAAGGGCGGCAACGGGTTCATGTCGGTCGCCGCCACCCACGCCGCGCTGCTCCTCGCGCAGGGCGCGGGCCGCCTGCTCCGCAGCCAGCACGACAAGGGCGTGGTCGCGGTGCTGGACCCCCGGCTGGCTACGGCCCGCTACGCCGGGTTCCTGCGCGACTCCCTGCCGCCCTTCTGGCCCACCGACGACCCGGCGAAGGTCCGCAGCGCCCTCAAGCGCCTCAGCGCCTCCTGAAACCGCCTCGGCCCCCGGCGATCCCGGCATCGGGATCGCCGGGGGCCGGGTGCGACCGCCGGGGCGCGGGAAGTTCCGGGTCGCCCGGATTCAGGAGGTGCTCTCGGCGATGGCGTGCAGGGCCGGCACGTACGATCTCAGGCCGAAGCCCGCGATACCCACCGGGACCGCCGGTGTCGTGAAGCTCACCGGGCGATCTTCCGGTAGGCGGCTTCGAGAAGATCCTCCGAGGGATCGGACAGCGGGGACACCTTCGCCAGGCCGTCCAGGAGGATGAAGCGCAGCGTGGCGCCGCGGCTCTTCTTGTCGAGGCGCATGTGGTCCCGGAGCTCGGGCCAGGCCTCACGGCGGTAGGCGGTGGGCAGCCCGACCGAGGTCAGAATGGACCTGGTCCGTTCCACGAGGTCGGCGCCGATCCTGCCGTCCAGATGGGACAGCTCGGCCGCGTAGACCATGCCGATCGCGACGGCCTCGCCGTGCCGCATCCGGTACCGCTCGACGCGCTCGATGGCGTGGGCCAGGGTGTGGCCGTAGTTGAGGATCTCCCGCAGGCCGCCCTCGCGCAGGTCGGCGCCGACCACGTCGGCCTTGATCTGGATCTTGCGCTCGATCAGCTCGCGGGTGTGCCGCCCCTCGGGGACCTTGGCCCCCTCGGGATCGTCCTCGATGAGGACGAGGATCTCCGGGTCCGCGATGAAACCACCCTTGATGATCTCCGCGAGGCCGCCCACGTAGTCGTCGCGGGGCACCGAGACCAGGGTGGCCAGGTCGCACAGGACACCTGCCGGCGGATGGAACGATCCGACCAGGTTCTTGCCCTCGGGGGTGTTGATACCGGTCTTGCCACCCACGGCCGCGTCGACCATGCCGAGCAGTGTCGTCGGCACCTGCACCACCTTGACGCCGCGCAGCCAGGTGGCGGCGGCGAACCCCGCCAGGTCGGTGGTCGCTCCCCCGCCGACACCGACCACGGCGTCGGAGCGGGTGACGCCCGCACGGCCAAAGGCCGACCAGAGCTCCGCGACCACCTCGACGGTCTTGGCGCGCTCGGCGTCGGGCACCGGCAACGGGACCACCTCGTACCCGGCCGCCTCGATCACGCCGCAGACCGGGTGGGCGATCTCCGGCAGGCTCTCGGGGTGGATCACGGCGACGGTGCGGACCCCCGGCCCGAGCAGGCCCGGCAGCTCGCCGAGCACTCCGGCGCCGACCACCACGTCGTACGGGCTCTCGCCACCGACCTTGATCCTGGAGATCGTCACGGCTACAGGCTCCTCACGATCTCGTCGACGATCTGGCCGGGCTCGCGCTCGTCGGTCACCACGACGAACCGGGCCAGCTTCTCGTAGACGGGGCGGCGGGCGTCCATCAGTTTCTTCAGCTGGCTGCGCGGGTTCAGCACGAGCAGCGGCCGCGCCGAGGCCAGGCCCACCCTCTGGACGGCGTTGGAGAGACCGACCTCCAGGTAGACCACCGGATGCCCGGCCAGCAGCTCGCACGTGGCCTCGGTGAGGATCGCGCCGCCGCCGAGGGAGAGCACGCCGTCGTGCTCGGCCAGCGCCCGCCGCACGGCGTCGGCCTCCAGTTCGCGGAAGAACTCCTCGCCGTCCTCGATGAAGATGTCGCTCACCGGTTTGCCCACCGTGAGCTCAACGTCGGTGTCGGTGTCACGGAAGACGACCCCGAGCCGGCCGGCCAGGAGTTGTCCGATGGTCGACTTGCCCGATCCCGGGGGTCCGATCAGCACTACTCGGGGACTCATCCGGCCTCCTTGCACCGCGGCTCGCCGGCCGGAGCACCGAGGGCTCCACCGGCCTGGCGCCCGCTCACTTGATCACCAACGAAGAGAGGTAGCCGGACAGGTTGCGGGCGACCTCCTCGACGGAGTCTCCGCCGAACTTCTCGATCGCCGCATCGGCCAGGATCAGCGCCACCATCGCCTCGGCGACGATCGCGGCGGCCGGGACCGCGCACACGTCCGAGCGCTCGTGGTGGGCCTTGGCGGCCTCGCCGGTCAGCACGTCGACGGTGGCCAGCGCCCTGGGGACCGTGGAGATCGGCTTCATCGCCGCGCTGACACGCAGCGGCTCGCCGTTGGTCATGCCGCCCTCGACACCACCGGCCCGGTTGGTGATCCGGCGGATACCGTCCTCGGTGTTCTCGATCTCGTCATGGGCCAGGGAACCGGGACGGCGGGCCGTCTCGAAGCCGTCGCCGACGGCGACGCCCTTGATCGCCTGGATGCCCATCAGCCCGGCCGCGAGGCGGGCGTCAAGACGGCGGTCCCAGTGGGTGTAGCTGCCCAGGCCCGGCGGCAGGCCGTAGGCGACCACCTCGACGACGCCGCCAAGGGTGTCGCCGTCCTTGTGCGCCTTGTCGATCTCGGCGACCATCGCCGCGCTGCCGTCCGGGTCGGCGCAGCGCACCGGGTCGGCGTCGATCACCGCTGAGTCGCCGGGGCCGGGGATGACACCGGGGGTGGCCGCCGCCCCGCCGATCGAGACGACGTGGCTGACGATGTCGACGCCGAGGGCCTGCTTGAGGAAGCTCCGCGCCACCTGGCCGAGCGCGACGCGGGCGGCGGTCTCGCGTGCGCTGGCCCGGTCGAGCACCGGGCGGGCGTCGTCGAAGCCGTACTTCTGCATGCCCGCGAGGTCGGCGTGGCCGGGACGGGGGCGGGAACGTGGCGCGTTGCGCGCCTGCCCCTCCAGCAAGGCCGGGTCGACGGGGTCGGCTGCCATGACCGTCTCCCACTTGGGCCACTCGGTGTTGCCCACCCGGATGGCGACGGGACTGCCCAGCGTGCGGCCGTGGCGGACACCGCCCACGATGGTGACGACGTCCTGCTCGAACTTCATTCGCGCCCCGCGGCCGTAACCGAGGCGGCGGCGGCGCAGCGCCTCGTCCAGCTGGGCCGTGGTCACCTCCACCCCGGCGGGCAGGCCCTCCAGGATCGCGACGAGTTCGGGGCCGTGGGACTCTCCGGCGGTCAACCAACGCAACATGCTGACAAGTCTTCCACGTGTCGCCCACTGGAATGGCCCCGGTTCACCTACTGAGACATCCGCCGGCGCCCCCAGGCCGGTGGTCAGAGCGCGGCGAGGACCGCAGCGAGGGTGCCGACGGCCATGAAGGGGCCGAAGGGGATCTCGCTCTTGCGGCCCGCGCGGCGCAGGACCATCAGGGCGGCCCCGTAGACGCCTCCGGACACCAGGCCCAGGAAGGTCCCGGCGACCAGGGTGTCCCAGCCCAGCCAGCCGAGGGCGGTGCCCAGGCTCGCCGCGAACTTGACGTCGCCCAGCCCCATTCCCTCCGGGTTGACCAGGAGCAGCACCAGGTAGAAGCCCGCCAGGGCGAGTCCACCCAGCCCCGCGCCGAGCAGATCTCCGAGGCGGCCGTCGACGAGGGCCGACCCGGCGAGCGGTGCGGCGGTCCCCAGGTAGGCGGCCAGGGTGAGCCGGTCGGGCAGCCGGTGGACGGCGGCGTCGACGAAGGACAGGGCGACGGCGACCACCGCCAGCCCCCCGAAGGCGAGCAGTTCCGCCGCCCTCCCGGCCACTGTGATCGCCGTCCCGGCGGGCACGCCGGACCACAGCGCCCGCAGCGCGAGAGCGGCCAGCACCACCGCGGTGGCCACCTCCACGGCCCCCGCCACCGGCCGGGCCCGCCCGGTCCGCCCGGTCCGCTCCCCGTCGGGCACCGAGTGGCGGGCCACCACGCGCCGCGTCCACAGCCCGATCACCGCTCCTGACGCGGCCGCCGCCAGGACCGGGAGGAGCGTCGGCGCCGCCGTGAAACTCACGAGACCACCACCGCCCCAAAGACCCGGAGGTACCTGACGGTCCGGAGGTGCCTAATGGTCCGGGGAGGACTGGGGGGCCGGTGTGCCCACTCGGCGTACTCGCTCACGGAGCGACCATAATCCGCGAACCCCGGTCCCGCCGGGGATCCCGGGGCTCGAAGTGACCGCCGTGATCCTCGCCCTGGTCTTCGAGCGCGACTTCGGCGGGTTCGTCGCCGTGATCGCCCCGGTGATTCCGACGATCAACCTCGTCCACGCGGTGGCCAACCGAACCGCCGACGTCTGGGAGGCTCGGCGATCTCTTCCATCCGTGCCACTGTGATCTCGGGGCCCAACTGGTCGACGGTGCCCGATTCGACCGCGGCGAGTGCCCGCAGCAGGGCGCCTTCGATCACGAAGGGCACCGGGCCCGCGACGTCGATCACCACGGCGGCGGTGTCCTCGTGCACCGCCGCCTGGCAGACCTGAAGGATCGTGGCCTGGATGGGCCGGGCGTCGGGACGCCACCGCCGCAGCGGCTCCATCCCGGTGAAGGAGAGCACCGCCTCGCGCCCGTCCGCACCGACGAGCTTCGGCAGAGCCATCTCGCTCTCCTTCTCCTGCCGCAACCCGTGCTCGCCGATCTCCGACTCCTTCAGCAGGGCGACCACGGGCACGAGCAGCCGTGCCCCGCTCAGCGCGGCGACGACCTCGCCGGCCTGCGCCTCCCCCGCGGCGAAGGCGGCGAGCACGAATGTCACGGCGGCGTCGGCGGCGCCGTCGTCACCGGGGACCAAGGGCTGCGGAATACTCGGCACGAACCGGGAGCCTACCCGCGGCGACGCTCGGGGAGGACGTCCGCCCCGCCCGAGCGCGTGCCCGTCAGCCGAGGTCGGCGATGGCGGCCACCGGGCCGCCGCCGCTCGGGCCCTGATGGACCGCGGCGACCGAGACGAACACGGCCGGGTCGCCGGTGACGCTGGCCGCGACGCCGCCCACGGTGGCCTTGATCTGGCGGTGCCAGTGCACGTCGGAGTCGTCGAGCATGATGTTGCGGCGGCCCCGCACGCTGCCCGACGGGTCGGCCTCGCACTTCATGAAGACGTTGACCAGCCGGTCGCCCAGGTCGGACGGGTGGGGGCGCTCGGGCAGTTCGATGCCGCTGGAGCGGATGGCCTCCCAGATGCCGTCGGCGTCCAGCGCGTCCCTCATGACCGAGTGGCCGATCCGGTAGCGGCCGCCGATGCCCCGTACGTTGCCGACGACCACGATCTGGGCCCGGTCCAGCTCGACGCCCGAGGAGCACGAGGCGACGGAGGAGTAGAGCGACAGGTCGCGGTGGATCTGGTCGGCGGCGGGCATCTCGATCTCGCCGAGCGCGACGGCGATACCGAGCGCGGTGGTGGAGTTGGAGATGTCCATCGACGGGCCGGTGTCCTCGATCACCACGTCCTTGCCGCGCGACTTGGCGTCGTTGATCGTGGACAGGGTGAGCAGCGGGGTCTTGGTCTGGACGTAGTGGACGTCGGCGGGGTCGTCGATCCCGGCGAGCTTCATGGCCTCGCGGACTCCGGCGGCGACCTTCTCCACCATCGCGGGACGGCCGATGTCCTCGGGCAGGATCACATCGCTCATCGCGATGCCGACGCTCACCCGTGGCTCGTCGCTCGGCTCGGCGTTCGCCGTGGTGGCGAAGATCGTGGCATGCGGGCTGAGCACGCCGTCGGTGCCACCCGACCACACCAGCGGCACGCTCTCGGGGGAGGGATGTCCCTTGGCCTCCAGCACCTCGCGAAAGGCCCTGTCGGCCAGGATCCGGGTGTAGTCGTTCACCCCGCCGTTGCCCTCGGTCTTGCCGATCACCGCGAGCACCCGGTGCGCCTCGATCACCCCGTCGTCGATGAGCCCGGCCAGCCCGGAGGCATCGGTCACGCTCTCGATGGGCACCTTGCGCACTTCAATGGGTTCCGGCATCCCTGCCACCTTTCAATCGCGTCGTGTTCACTTTCGCACCACGGTGCCGTTCTCGCCGGTGAGCGCCGCCCCGATGTTCTCCAGGGAGGTGATCACCGACCGGTCGCCGCCCTGCTCGACGAAGCGCAACGCGGCCTCGACCTTCGGCCCCATGCTGCCGCCGGCGAAGTGCCCGGCGGCGTGCAGTACGCGCAACTCGGCCGCGGTGACGGCGCCCAGGGGCCTGGCCTGGGCCGTGCCGAACCCGACGACGGCCGCGGGGACGTCCGTCGCGATGACCAGGACCGTGGCCCGCACGTCCCGGGCGAGCACCGCTGCCGCCAGGTCCTTGTCGATCACGGCCTCGACCCCGCCCAACCGCCCCCCGGCATCGCGGGCCACGGGCACGCCGCCGCCTCCCGCGGCCACGACCGTGAACCCCGCCGCCACCAGCGCGGCGATCGCGGGGGCGTCGAGGATCTCCAGCGGCTCGGGGGAGGCCACCACGCGGCGCCAGCCCCGGTCGAAGCGGCGCCAGGTCTGGCCGAGCTCCTCGAAGCGGCGGGCCTCCGCCTCGCTGAAGTAGCGGCCGATCGGCTTGACCGGGTCCTGGAAGGCCGGGTCGGCGGGGTCGACGAGCGTGCGGGTGACCACGACGGCGGCGCGGCCGTCGAGCGCGTTGAGGACGAGGGTTCCTATGGTGGCCTGCGTCTGTGCCCCGCACCAGTCGAGCGGCACCGGGGGCACGACGTGCGCGGCGAGCTGGTTCTTCAGGATCAGGTTGCCCACCTGGGGGCCGTTGCCGTGGGTGAGGGTCACCTGGTGGCCGTCCGCGATGAGCGCGGCGACATGGCGCATGGCCTGCTCGACCGCGCGACGCTGGGCGTCGGGTGAGGCCCCGCCGTCCGGCCCCGTCATCGCGTTGCCGCCGAGCGCGATAAGTACTCGTTCACCCACAGGCTGACGCTAACGGCCCCCACGCCGCGTCTCATGGGCACTCACTGCCCAAGGAAGGCCAACTCTTCGACACAATCCGCCAGCCGGGCGGCTTCCGGGGGCGGAGCCGGTCCGGAGCCCGCACCTGGACGTTCCTCTCGGCCGGACTGCTTCGCGCTCATCCTCTGATCGGCTCGTTCACCCCGCGAGCAACCGGACGATCTCCCCGACCACCGGCGCGCGCTGCGGCTGCAGGTAGAAGTGGTCGCCGGGAAAGACCGTGAGGGAGAAGTCGGAGATCGTACGGGCCTCCCACGACTTGGCCTGGTCCGGGGTGGCCGCCGGGTCCGCGTCGCCGACGAGCGCGGAGATCGGGGTGTGCAGCGGGGGTCCCGGGCGATGGCGGTATGCCTCGACCAGGCGGAAGTCGGCGCGAACGTAGGGCAGGACGATCTCGCGCATCGACCGGTGGGAGAGGATCTCCGCCTCGGTGCCGCCGAGCTTGGCCAGCTCGACCACGAAACGGTCGTCGTCGTACTCCGAGATCGCGTCCCTCTCCCGGGGGTCGTGCGGCGCCCTCGCCCCGGACACGAACAGCCGCGCCGGGGCGATTCCCCTGGCCTCCAGGCGGCGCGTGACCTCGTAGGCGAGCGTCGCTCCCATGCTGTGCCCGAACAGCGCGAAACGCCGGTCCAGCAGCGGCGGCATCGCCTCGGTCACCAGGTCGGCCAGCGTGTCCATGTCCTCCGGCGACGGTTCCCCGAAGCGGTCGGCCCTGCCGGGCAACTGCGTGGCATGCAGCTCGACGGAGTCGGGCAGCAGCGCGGGCCAGTCCCGGTAGGCGGTGGCCGACCCGCCCGCGTGCGTGAAGCAGAACAGCCGGGTGGTCGCCCCCGGGCGGGGAAAGGCGCAGCGCAGCCAGGTCATGCGGTTCCTCCGCGGACTCGGCCGCTCACTGTTCCATCGCCCGGATCAGGCTGTTGGGCCGCATGTCGGTCCAGTCGGCCTCGATGTGCTCCAGGCAGGCCTGTTTGGAGTTCTCGCCGAAGGCGACGGTCCAGCCCGCGGGGATCTCCGGCCAGACAGGCCGGAGGGAGTACCGCCCCTCGTCGTTGATCAACGCCAGGTAGACGCCCTCGGGGTCCTCGAAGGGGTTGCTGCTCACTGCGTGTCCTCTCTGAGAAGGGCGGCGATCTCCGCGATGGGCCCGGCACTCAACATGTTCGCATGGTCGCAGGCGACCTGGTGATCATGGATGGCGGTTGAGCGCGAAGCGCAGGCCGGACAGGGCCTGGCCTTGCCGGGTTAAGCTTACCTTGCTTAATATATGAGCAACTGTTCAGATGTTGGCAGAACGGATCTTACGATGGGTCACGGGCACGGGCACGGGCACGGGCACGGCGCGAACGCCGACCGTCGCTACCTCGCGGCGGCGCTCACCCTGCTGCTCGCCTTCATGGCGGTCGAGGTCGTCATCGGCATCGCCGCCAACTCCATCGCGCTGATCTCCGACGCCGGGCACATGCTCACCGACGCCGGCGCCATCGCGCTCGCGCTGGTGGCGATGAGGATGGCGGCCCGTCCGGCCCGCGGCGCCTACACCTTCGGCTGGAAGCGGGCCGAGATCCTCTCCGCGGCCGTCAACGGGCTGACGTTCGTGGTGCTCGTCGCCTACTTCGTCTACGAGAGCGTGCGGCGGCTCATCGAGCCACCCGAGGTCGCCGGAGCCCTGGTCTTCGGCACCGCCCTGGCCGGGGTCGCGATCAACGCCGTCGCCGCGTGGCTCATCGCCAGGGCCGACCGGAGCAGCCTCAACGTGGAGGGCGCGTTCCAGCACATCCTCAACGACATGTACGCGTTCGTGGCCACCGCGATCGCGGGCGCGGTCGTCTGGCTCACCGGCTGGGGCCGGGCCGACGCGATCGCCGCCCTGGTCGTCGCGGCCCTGATGGCCAGAGCGGCCTACAGCCTGCTGCGCGACGCCGGACGCATCCTGTTCGAGGCCGCCCCCGACGGGGTGAACCCGGCCGAGGTGAACGCCGCGATCATCGCCCACGCGGGCGTGACGGGTGTCGAGGACCTGCACGTGTGGACGGTGACCAGCGGCTTTCCCGCGCTCTCCGCGCACGTGACCGTCATGCCCGGCGGCGACTGCCACCGGGTCCGCCGCGAGCTGGCCGAGCTGCTGCACGAGCGCTTCCACATCGACCACACGACCCTGCAGGTCGACCACGTTCCCGGCACGGCGTGCCGCATGACCGCGAGGTGAACCCTCACACCCTGAGGCATGCCTCGAAGACCGCGGTGAGCCGGGCGATCACAGCCTCGCGGTCGGGGACGTCGCCGGAGTCGGGGCCGTAAAGCCGGTGCATCGTGCCGGTGCCGGTGATGAGCGCGGTGGCTATCGTGGCCCGGAAGGCCGCGTCGGGGCCGGGGAGCCGAGCCGAGAGAGGTCCCAGGATCGCCGAGCTGACCCGATCCCGGATGATCTCGTGGATCTCCGGGGAGTTGGACGACCGGATGAGCGCGGCCAGCACCGGACTTGCCTGGTCCGAGCGGAGCCGCTCGGCGATGTACTCGGCCAGGCGGCGGGGTAGCTCCTCCTCCGGGCCGTCCAGGACACCGGGGAAGCGCCCCTGCATCGCGAGCACCTTGGCGAACAGCTCCCGCTTGCTGCCGAAGTAGCGGTTGATCAGCGCGATGTTGGCATCCGCCTCGGCGGCGATCATCCGCATCGTCACCTGCTCGTAGCCGAGGTCGGCGAACAACCGGCGGGCGGCGTCGAGGATGCGCCGACAGGTGCCCTCCCTGTCGCGCTGCCGTGTCTCATCCACCTACGCGATCCTTCCAGATTTGACGAGTAAACAAGCGTCTACTAACTTAATGTGTACTCTACACGCATTGGGGGACGGTTCATGCCGACCGAACAACAGATCCGGGCCGAGGCCGCACCGAGTTTCACCCACAAACAGGTGCTGGAGATCCTGGCCGGACTGATGCTCGCCATGCTGACGTCGATGATCTCGACGTCCGTGGTGGGAACCGCGCTGCCGACGATCGTCGGCACGCTCGGCGGCCAGGACCAGCTCGCATGGGTGGCCGGCGCGACCCTGCTGACCATGACCGCCTCCACCCCGATCTGGGGCAAGCTCTCCGACCTCTACGGCCGCAAGCTCATGTTCCAGGCCGCCCTGGTCGTCTTCGTGGTCTCCTCCGTCGCCGCCGGGTTCTCCCAGGACATGGGCCAGCTCATCGCCGCCAGAGCGGTGCAGGGCATCGGCGCCGGCGGCCTCGCCGCGCTCCCGCAGATCATCCTCGGTGACGTGGTGGAACCCCGCGAGCGCGGCCGCTACTCCGGCTACATCGGCGCGGTCTTCGGCCTCTCGACGGTGGCCGGCCCGCTGCTCGGCGGGTTCATCGTGGACAACATGTCCTGGCGCTGGACGTTCTGGTTCTGCGTGCCGCTGGCCGTGGTCGCGTTCGTCGTCATTCAGAAGGTGCTGAAGCTGCCGTTCGCCCGCACCGACACCAAGGTCGACTGGTGGGGCGCCACCTTCATCACCGGTGGCACCACCGCACTGATGCTGCTGCTCTCCCTCGGGGGCAACGAGTTCGACTGGAACTCCCCGTGGACCTACGGCCTGGGCGTGCTCAGCCTGGCGATGTTCGGCCTGGCCGTCGTCGCCGAGCGCAAGGCCGCCGACCCGATCCTGCCCCCGCACCTGTTCCGCGACCGCACCTTCGTGCTCAGCTCCATCGCCTCCCTGCTGGTCGGCGCGGCGATGTTCGGCGCGCTGATGTTCCTGCCGCAGTACCTGCAGATCGTCAAGGGCATGAGCCCCACCGGTTCCGGCCTGATGACCCTTCCCCTGGTGCTCGGCCTGCTGGTCTCCTCGATCGCGGTCGGACGGTTCGTCAGCAGGACCGGCCGATGGAAGATCTTCCCCGTGCTGGGCATGCTGCTGGTCGGAGTCGGCCTGTTCCTCCTGTCACGCCTGCACGTCGACAGCTCGCTGCTGCTCATCGGCGTCGACAACGTGGTGCTCGGTGTCGGGCTCGGCGCCTCCATGCAGATCCTGATCCTGGCCGCGCAGAACGCGGTGGCCAGGGCAGACCTCGCATCGACGACCTCCGGCGTGTCGTTCTTCCGCTCCCTGGGCAGCGCGGTGGGCGTCGCCGCCTTCGGCGCGATCCTGACCAACCGCCTCACCGCGGAGCTGATCTCCCTGGCGAAGGCCGCGAAGCTGCCGCTGAGCGGCGGCGCGGTTCCCGGCCTCGGCTCCCCCGAGGCCATCCACCAGCTTCCCGCACCGGTCCTGGAGATCGTCCTGGAGGCCTTCACCCGGGCGATGAACGCGGTCTTCCTGGTCGGCGTCCCGGTCGCGGTCCTCGCCGCGGTGGCCGCCCTGATGCTCAAGGAGATCCCCCTGCGCTCGGCCCAGAGCGCCGCCCCGGCCGCCGCCGTCGACCCGGCCGCCCCGCCGGTCACCGCCGGCAGGTAGCGAACACCCTCACACCGCCCGGGGCCGGCCCACTCTCCGCCGGCCCCGGGCACCTCCAGCCGCACGAAGCACCCTTTTCCGGACGGGGAGCGCCCCGTCCGGCTCAGGCTCCGGCACGCGGGCAGGCAGGATGCGGTCTCCATGCCGCCCGCGAGCGACGGCGGTCAGAGCGTCCACTTCTGGTTGGCCCAGCCGTTGCAGTTCCACAGCTGCACCTTGGTACCGTTCGAGCCGATGGTCCCCAGGTCCGCGTCCAGGCAGCGCCCGTTGTACATGCTGTAGATCGTGTGGCTCGTCGCGTCGTAGATCCACTTCTGGTTGGCCCAGCCGTTACAGTCCCACAACTGCACCTTGGTGCCGTTCGCATTGATGGTTCCCAGGTCCGCGTCCAGGCAGCGCCCGTTCTCCTTGCTGTGGATCGTGTGGCTGGACACGTCGTAGCTCCACGACTGGTTGTCCCAGCCGTTACAGCCCCACAGCTGCACCTTGGTGCCGTTCGGGCCGATGGTGCCCAGATCGGCGTCCAGACAGCGCCAGTTCTGGTGACTGCGGACGGGGCCCCAGGCGGCGGACGCCGAGCTCGAGGTGGCCACCGCACCGGGAACGAACCCCGCGCAACCGAGCGTGACCGCCGCCGCCGACGCCAGCACCCTGAATCTCCGTCGCATCGTCGATGCTCTCCTTCCTGCGGATTACGGGAGTGGAGAGCGACGCGAGCCACCGGAAGGAGCCCGCACCCCGCGCACCCACCCTCGATGATTACTCTCCGCAGCAGAACGTACACGTAGAGAGATCGGTTTCAGGGTGGCGACACGACGACAGGCGTTTCGCGGGACGCGAGTACCCGCGGGGGCGGCTATTCGGTGCCCTCGCCCGCAGGGGGGAGAGCACCGGCGCGCTCACCGGTCCCGCGCCGATGTAGCCTGTGCCCTCGCCCACAGGGGGAGGGCACAGGGGAACTCAGCGGGGAGCCGTCGCGCGCTCGGCCGCGGTGATCGCGTTACGGAACAGCATCGCGACGGTGGTGGGCCCGACCCCGCCGACCCTGGGCGTGATGGCCCCGGCCACCCGGGCGCAGGACTCGTCGACGTCGGGCAGCAGGCGCCTGCCCTCGTAGCGCACGCCACCGCCGATGACGACGGCGCCGGGCTTGACGTGCTCGGGCTGGACGATGCCCGGCACACCCGCGGCGGCGACGAGGATGTCGGCGCGGCGCGTGTAGCGGGGCCAGTCGCTCACCCCGGTGTGCACGACGGTGACGGCGGCGTTCGCCGTCGGGCGCTTCTGCGCGAGGAGGATCGACAGGGGCCGCCCGAGCGTGGCCCCGCGCCCGAGGACGACCACCTCCCGACCGGCGACCGGGATGTCATGGTAGGCGAGCAGCGCCTCGATCCCGGCGGGCGTGCACGGCAGCGGACCCGGGAGCTCCAGCGCCAGCCGCCCCATGTTGAGCGGATGCATGCCGTCGACGTCCTTGTCGGGATCCATGACCTGCAGGGCCCGGTCGTAGTCGAGATGCCTGGGGACGGGGTGCTGCACGAGCAGCCCGTGCACCGCCGGGTCGTCGTTGAACGCGGTGATGACCGCGTGCAGATCAGCCTGGGTGGCGCTCGCGGGCAGGTGCTCGTGCGGCGAGGCGAAACCGAGTTCGGCGGCCTGCCGCTGCTTGATCCGGATGTATCCGGCGCTGGCGTCGTCGTCGCCGACAAGGACCGTCGCCAGGCTCGGGGTGACGCCCCCGCGGGTCAGGGCGGCCGCCCGCGCGGCCACGTCGGCGAGGATGCTCTGCGCGACCGGGCCTCCGGGAAGCAGCCGGGCGGACGGCGCGCTCTCGGACTCTGAGCCCTCTGAGCCGTTTCGAACGGGCTGGGACATGTGTGTCCTCTCGGCGTGGGCGCCCAGGCGGTCGACTCCCACTACGAGCTCCCCGATGGTTGATGCCATCCCCTTGCCGCCAGTCGCGTCACCCCCCAGAATGCCCGATCGGCAGTCTCCAGGTCGAGCCACCCCCCGTCAGGAGAGGGCGCCGAGCCGTGCCAGGCGGCTCACCGCCTCGTCGATGACCTCATCCCTCTTGCAGAAGGCGAAGCGGACAAAGTGCCTTCCGCGCTCGGGGCGGGCGTAGAAGACCTGGGTGGGGACGGCGACCACGCCCGCCAGGGACGGCAGCTCGCGGGCCAGGGCGAGGCCGTCGGTGAAGCCGAGGGGGCGGATGTCGGTCTGCACGAAGTAGGTGCCCGCGGGGCGGTAGACCTCGAAGCCCGCCGCGGACAGTCCCGCCGCCAACCGGTCGCGCTTGGACTCCAGGTCGGCCCGGAGGCGAAAGACCCAGTCCAGCTCGTGGCGGAGGCCGTGGGCGACGGCGAGCTGCCAGGGCGCGGCGGCGGTGAAGGTGAGGAACTGCTTGACGGTCTGCGCGGCCCTGACGAGCTCGGCCGGGCCACAGATCCAGCCGGTCTTCCAGCCGGTGACCGAGAAGGTCTTGCCCGCCGAGGAGATCATCACGGTCCGCTCCCGCATTCCGGGCAGGGTGGCCAGCGGGACGTGCTCGACGCCGTCGAAGGTGAGGTGCTCGTAGACCTCGTCGGTGACGGCGATCAGATCGTGCTCCTGGCAGAGCAGGGCGATCTCGTCCAGCTCGGCGCGGGTGAAGACCGTGCCGGTGGGATTGTGCGGGGAGTTGACCAGAACCACGCGGGTGCGTGGTCCGGCCGCGGCGCGCAGCTCGGCGGGGTCGAAAGTGAAGCGGCCCTCGACGGGGCGCAGGGTGACCGGGCGGAGCACCGCTCCGGCGAGGGCGACGGAGGCCGCGTAGGAGTCGTAGTACGGTTCAAACGCGATCACCTCGTCCCCGGGCTCGCAGAGCGCCAGGATCGCCGCCGCGACGGCCTCGGTGGCGCCGACGGTGACGAGGATCTCGCCGTCGGGGTCAAAGAAGAGGCCGTAGTGGTCCTTGTGGTGCGCACAGATGGCTTGGCGCAGCTCGGGCACGCCCGGCCCCGGCGGGTACTGGTTGGCGCCCTCTCGGATCGCCGACACCGCACGCTCCAGCATCGCCGCGGGCCCGTCGGTGTCGGGAAAGCCCTGCCCCAGATTGATCGAACCCGTCCGCAGGGCCAGCGTCGACATCTCGGCGAAGATGGTCGTGCCGAACCCGCGCATCCGTGTCACCAGAGGATCGTTCACGCGCCCCAGCGTAATCGCCGACGCGGATCGACCGATCGCGTCCGTACCCGGTCCGCAGCCGGTCCGCGACCGGTCCGCGACCGGTCCGCGACCGTGCGGGGACGGCGGCGACGCGGATCAGCCGATCGCGTCGACCGTGATCCGCTCTACGCGGGCACGGCGAAGCTCCGGAGCACTTCGGCGATCTCGTCGACCTCGGTGAGCTTTCCCGACGCGACGGCGATGACGAGGTCGTAGGCCTCGTCATCGCCGGTGTCGATCGCCTTCCCGTTCCACGCCATGAAGACGACCGCCGCCACCCACGCCACACGCTTGTTTCCGTCCACGAACGGATGGTTGGCGGCCAGCGAATGAAGCAGGGCCGCGGCTTTGACGAACAGGTCCGGGTACGCCTCCTGCCCGAACATCGACGCCTGGGGTCGGTGCACGGCGGAATCGAGCAGACCCAGGTCACGTAGCTCCGGTGTGGCCCCGATCGCCAGTTCCGCGAGGTCGAGAACCTGTTCCACCGTGAGGTAACGGGTCATTCGGCAAGCCTGTCGAGAACGGGCTTCCACCGGCGTACGGCCTCCACGCCGAGCCGGTGAACCTCCTCGTCATCGGAATGACGCGTCAGGTACTCGTCCACAGCCGACAGCACCACCTGCTGCATGCTCCTTCCCTCTCTCTCCGCGCGCCGCCGGAGGGCGTCGGTCTGCTCGTCGGAAAGCCGCAACGTCATAGCCATGCCTTCCATCGTAAGTCGGATCAGGTATCACCGCGATACCACAGCTGAGAGTATATGTGTCGTCACACAGGGTTGACGCCTATTTTGCCGTCCAGAGCCTGATGGACCCTGATGGGGAACGCGAGGACATCGACCTCACCACGAGAAGCGCGACGGAGCCGTGCCCCTCGGTGAGAGCCGCGCCCGTGGCCGGAGGACGATGGTTCAGTAGGTCTCGGCTCCGCTCGACGGTGGTGTAGCGGCCTCCTGCTGCTGTTACGGTTTTCGCGACGGGAGGAGGGGCGTGGCGGTGCTGGTGGTTCATGGGGCCTGGGTGGGTGACAGGCTGGCGCTCTGGGCGGAGGATCCGGCCGGGCAGGCCGTGAGCGCCTCCCGGGCGAAGGTCCGCCCGCATCCGTTCGCGGCCCCGGCGGCACGGATGACCGACGATCTGCCGCTCTGGGGAGACGCCGCGACGACAGCCCTGGCCGGGGCCGCCGCGGAGGAGTTCGTCCTGCTGCTGCCGAGTTCGGCGCGGAGCCCGCTGCCCTCACCCGACTCGGGGATGGAGATCGCCGCGCGGCAGCCGAAGATCGGCTCCTGGCGGGTGCCGGCCCTGCTGATCGAGCCCGGCGCGGCGCTGGGCCTGCTCGACGCCGTGGACGAGATGACCCGTCTCCCGGCGGGAGCGTACGAACCCGACGAGTTCCCCGCCGGAGAAGACCGGGCGCCGGTCCCGGGAGCGTCCCTGCGCTACCTCGCCGTCGTCGCGGCGTACGCCCGTGACCTGATCCGCCGGGGCCGGGTGCTGCCGCAGCTCGTCGCCGAGAACGAGGGCTACGCGGCCCGGTGGCGTCCCGTGCTGACCGGTCCCTACGCCGCCCGCTTCCGTGAGCTGGCCACCGCGATGCCGCCCGTCTGCCGGGCCGTCGTCGAGGAGCGCCCCTCGGCCCACGTGCTGATCGAGGCCGTGGCCCACCTTACCGACGCGGCGGTACGGCGGGCGCTCCCCGACCGCCTGCTCGGCGGGCACCGGCCGGGGCCGCGCGCTCCCCTCCCGGACCGCTGGACGGTCGCCCTCACCGGTGAGGACGCCGCGCTGCCCGGGCTGCCCCGGACCTCGGCGGAGAAGCTGGCCAAGCCGCTCCGGGAGTGGTTCGACTCCGCGCAGCGGCTCGACGGCCCGGTCAGGGTGTGCTTCCGGCTGACCGAGCCCGAGAACGGCCCCGAGCCCGAGAACGGCGGCGACCTCGTCGCGGAGTACGGCGGCCGTCCGGCGCCGCCACCCGACGACTCCCGCTGGCGGCTGGAGTTCGCCCTCCAGTCGTCGGACGACCTGAGCCTCTACCTCCCCGCACCACTCATCTGGGCCGGTGAGACCGCCCCCGGCCTGCCGGGACGTCCCGACGAGGCGCTGCTCGCCGGGCTCGGCCGGGCGGCCCGGCTGTACCCGAAGGTCGGGGAGGCGCTGCGCGATCGCCGCCCTTCCGAGCTGGTCCTCGACACGGCGGGCGCGTTCGCGTTTCTCCGCCAGGCCGCCCCGCTCCTGCAGGCCGCCGGGTTCGGCGTGCAACTGCCCGCCTGGGCCGGCACCACGAGGCTCGGCCTCAAGCTCACCGCCCGCTCGCAGCCGACCGGTCCTGGCGCGGCGGCCGACCAGGGTTTCGGGCTGCACCAGCTGGTGGACTTCCGGATGGACCTGGCGATCGGCGACGAGACGATCAGTGAGGAGGAGCTGGCCGAGCTGGCCAGGCTCAAGGTGCCGCTGGTCCGGGTGCGGGGCCGCTGGGTCGAACTGGACGACCGGCAGCTCACCGCCGCGCTCAAAGCCGTCGAGCGGCGCCGATCGGGTGAGATGACCGTCGGCGAGGTGATCCAGGAGGTCATCCACGGCGGCGACGACGAGTTGCCGGTCGTCACGGTGGACGCCGACGGTCTTCTCGGCGACCTGCTGTCCGGCGAGGCCGACCGCCGCCTCGTGCCGATCACGACTCCGGCCGACTTCCACGGCGTGCTCAGGCCGTACCAGGAGCGCGGGCTGTCCTGGCTCAGCTTCATGTCCGAGATCGGGCTCGGCGGCGTCCTCGCCGACGACATGGGCCTGGGAAAGACCGCGCAGACCCTCTCCCTGCTGCTCAACGAACGCGCGACGGGTGTGCGTCCGGGGCCGACCCTGCTGGTCTGCCCGATGTCGCTACTCAGCAACTGGCAGAAGGAGGCCACCAGGTTCGCCCCCTCGCTGGAGGTCTACCTGCACCACGGCACCGCCCGGCTGCGCGAGACGGAACTCGCCCGCCGGGTGGAGCGTGCGGACCTGGTCCTCACCACGTACGGCACCGCCCTGCGGGACCGCGAGACGCTGGCCGGCCTCACCTGGGCCAGGGTCGTCTGCGACGAGGCGCAGGCCATCAAGAACAGCGCCGCCAGGCAGGCGCAGGCCGTACGGGCGCTGCCGGCCAGGAGCAGGTTCGCGCTGACCGGTACGCCGGTCGAGAACCACCTGGCCGAGCTCTGGTCCCTGATGGAGTTCTGCAACCCCGGCCTGCTCGGTTCGGCCAGGACGTTCCGGGAGCGCTACCAGGAGCCGATCGAGCGGGACGGCGACGCCACCGCGACCGCCGCGCTCCGGCGCGCCACCGGGCCGTTCGTGCTCCGGCGCCTCAAGACCGACAAGACCATCATCTCCGACCTGCCGGACAAGATGGAGATGAAGGTCTGGTGCACCCTCACTCCCGAACAGGCCACCCTCTACCAGGCGGTGGTCACCGACATGATGAACAAGATCGCTGACAGCGAGGGCATCGAGCGGCGCGGCAACGTGCTCGCGACCATGCTGAAGCTCAAGCAGGTCTGCAACCATCCGGCGCACCTGCTCAAGGACAACTCGCGGCTGTCCGGCCGGTCGGGGAAGCTGGCCCGGCTGGAGGAACTGGCGGAGGAGATCGTCGGCGAGGGCGACAAGGCGCTGGTCTTCACCCAGTACGCCGAGTTCGGCACGCTGCTCCAGCCGTACCTCTCGGCGCATCTGGACCGCCCGGTGCTCTGGCTGCACGGCGGGCTGCCGAAGAGACAGCGGGACGCGCTGGTGGAGCGGTTCCAGGACGACGACGAGCCGATGCTCTTCCTGCTCTCGCTCAAGGCCGCGGGCACCGGGCTCAACCTGACCGCGGCCAACCATGTCATCCACGTGGACCGGTGGTGGAACCCCGCCGTGGAGAACCAGGCGACCGACCGGGCGTTCCGGATCGGCCAGACCAGGAACGTGCAGGTCAGGAAGTTCATCTGCGTCGGCACCCTGGAGGAGAGAATCGACGAGATGATCGAGCGCAAGCAGGCGCTCGCCGAGAGCGTCGTCGGCACCGGCGAGGACTGGATCACCGGCCTGTCCACCGACCGGCTGCACGAGCTGTTCCGTCTCGGACCGGAGGCCGTCTCATGAGCGAGCGAATCAGCAGGGCCGGCCGCCCTCCTCGACAAACCCGTGAGCGCGTCAACGAGGGCGGCGCGTTTCCCGGACGCGCCCACCGGGAGGCTTCATGAGCGGGAGCGGCTGGTTCGAGCCGTCCCGGCCGATCCGGGTCGAGGGCGGCATCCGGGTCCGCAGCAAGCGGGGCTCGATCGGCGAGCGGTGGTGGTCGCGCCGGTTCATCGACATCCTGGAGAGTGTCTGCGATCCGGGCAGACTCGGCCGGGGCCGCTCGTACGCTCGCTCCGGCCAGGTCCTCGACCTGGAGCTCGGGCCGGGTCTGGTCACGGCGCGGGTCCAGGGGTCTCGGCGCACCCCGTACCTGGTCGAGATCCAGATAACCCCCTATGCGGCGGACCAGTGGCGCGAGCTCGCCGACGCGCTGGCGGCCCAGGCCCTCTACCGCGCCAAACTGCTCGCCGGCGAGATGCCGCCGGAGATCGAGGAGGTCTTCCGCGCGTGCCGCCTGCCGCTCTTCCCCGGCCGGCGCGGCCTGGACATGAACTGCTCGTGTCCCGACTGGGGTTTCCCCTGTAAGCATCTGTCCGCCGTGCTGTACGTGCTGGCCGAGAGGTTCGACGACGACCCGTTCCTGGTGCTGGCCTGGCGGGGCATCGCCCGGGACGCCCTGCTCGACGCCCTCCGCGAGGCGGGCGTCACCACGACCGGCGCCGCAGCCGGCTCCGGCTCCGGCTCCGGCGAGCACGGACCCGGCCTGTTCGACGTGGACGACGCGCCGTTCACCGACCGGCTGGCCGCCTTCTACGAGCCGAGCGTCTCCCCGGCCCGGCTCCGCGACCGGACCGGCCTCCCCGTCCCCCCACCCGACCTGCTGCTGCGCACCCTCGACCCGCCACAGATCAAGGCCCGGCACATCCCGATCCTGGACCTTCTCCGCCCCGCCTACCGGACCTTCGCCGACGACACCTGACCCGGTGCCGATCATTGGATGGTCGCGATCACGGATCGACGCCCCTGCCACCGCGTCGCCCACCCCGGCGTGCCGCCCGCCACCTGGCCATCCGGGGCACGACGGCCCCGCGTCCGCGACTCCGGGTGACCAGGTCGTCTATGCATAGTTGATTATGGGGTGATACGTCTATCTGCTGTGCCCCGACGATTCCACGAACTCGACGCGCTCCGCGGCTTCGCGGTGTGCGGGATCATGCTGGTCAACACCTGGCAGCACACCCTCGATCAGCTGGAAAACCCCGATCAGAACGCGGTCGACTGGGCGATCGACAACCTGCTGCAGGGCAGGTTCTACCCGATCTTCTCGTTCCTGTTCGGGCTGAGCTTCGTTCTCTTCCTCCGGTCGGCGGCCGAGCGGACCGAGAGCCCCCGGGCCGTGCTGCTGCGCAGGCTGGCGGTGCTCGCGGCCCTCGGCGCGCTCCACCAGATCGTCAACCCCGGCGAGGTGCTCCTGCCGTACGCGATCTTCGGGGCACTGGTCCTGCTGCCCGCCTCGTTCTTCCCGCAGCCCGCGGTGGTGCTGCTGGGCGTCGCCCTCACCGCGTGGGCGGTGCACCAGGGCGGCGGGGTGATCCTCATCCCCGGGCTGTTCTTGCTGGGCATGGCCATGATGGAGCGGCCGCCGCCCGAGTGGCTGCTGCCGTTCGCGTTCGCGGCGAGCGTGGTACTGGGCGTGGCGCTCACCTGGCTCTGGGTGCGCATCTCGGGCGATCCCGTCCTCTTCAACGGGGCCGTCTACCCGGCCGCCGGGCTCGCCGCCGCCACCGCCTACTGCACCGGGCTGCTGCTGGCACTCCGGACCCGGCTGCGCGACCCGCTCCTGGAGATCCTGGTGCCACTCGGCCGGATGGCGCTGACCAACTACCTGATGAGCACCCCGATCATCCTGCTCTTCCTGCCGTTGCTCGCCTCGGACGCGACCCGGCTGTCCGGTGTGGCGCTCTCGGTCGCCGTCCTGGCGCTCCAGGTGCTGTTCAGCCGGGCATGGCTGGCCAGATTCAGGTACGGACCGCTGGAATGGGCGTGGCGGAGCCTCACGTGGATGGAACGAGTGCCGAACCGACGGATAGGGTCACACCCGTGACGCGCATCGCCCTGTGCCAGATCCCGGTCTCCAAGAACCCCGCCGTCAACCTCGACCGTGCCCGCGAGGCCCTCGGCGAGGCCGCCTCGGGCGGCGCCGAGCTGGCGATCCTCCCGGAGGCCGCGCTCACCCGGTACGGCAGGAGAATCACCGCTCTCGCCCAGCCGCTGGACGGGCCGTTCGTCACCGGCCTGGCCGAATCGGCGCGAGAGCACGGCCTGTCGGTGATCGCGGGGACCTTCGAACCCGGCGAGGGCCGGGTCCACAACACCGCGGTCGCCATCGGCCCCTCCGGCTCGATCGAGGCGGCCTACCGGAAGATCCACCTGTTCGACTCCTTCGGCTCCCGCGAGTCCGACCTGGTCACACCGGGCGACACCCCGGTCGTGGTGGAGCTGGCCGGGCTCCGGGTGGGCCTGGTCACCTGCTACGACATCCGCTTCCCCGAGCTGACCCGGACCCTGGTGGACGCCGGCGCCGAACTGTTCGCGGTGATCGCCGCGTGGGGTTCGGGGCCGATGAAGGAGGAGCACTGGACCACCCTCGTCAGGGCCCGCGCGATCGAGAACACCACCTGGGTCGCGGCCGTGGGTCAGGCACCGAACCCGCAGGAGGCCGCCGACGGCTTCGGGATCGGGCGGAGCATGCTGGTCGATCCGATGGGGGTGGTGCGCACCGATATGGGGCCAGGACCCGGCGTACAGATATGCGAATTCGACTCCCAGATCACGATTGCCACCCGGAATGCCCTACCGTGCCTGGAACACCGGCGACTCCGGGCCGGTGGATCGTAAAATGCCGACCGTGAGTGATCCACCTGGGCGTAGAACGCAGATGCAGAAGGTCATACCGCCTCGGCTGCTGGTGCCCTATCTGGCCGGCAGACGCACCGTGATCTCCGGATATGTGTACCGGGTTCAGGACTGCGCGCGGCTGACCACCCCCGCGCAGCTCTTCGCCGGTCTCGACCTGGGGTTCGACGGCTCGGAGCTGACCTCCACGGTCCCGGAGATCTATCTGATGCGCTGGTACGCCCGCGACATGGACGCCTACGTCGTGCCGTACGGCCCGCACATGGGTGGCGACTGGAACGATTCACCGCCCTTCGCCGGAAACGGCTTCACCACCTCGCGGGATCACGTCGTGCCGCAGTTCCACACCACGCCCATGCCGATCCCCGCGGGAGCCGAGATCATCCACGTGACCCCCGGTGAGGAGCGTCGCTTCGGCCGCTACGACGGCCTGAGCTGGCGGCCCGCCTCATGAGCGCCGAGATCGAGCCGGTGGCCTCGGGATTCGCCGCCCACTACTCCGGCCGGACGTACGCCGCCGCCCTCGGCCCCGGCGCCACCGAGGTGGTGCTGTTCAACGAGGAGGCCCAGAAGGGCTTCGAGGCGGCCTCCGGTTACTGGCGGCTGGTCGTCGGGCGTGAGGACCTCGACTGGCTGGTGCTGGTCCGCACCGTCGGCGCGTTCGGCGGCGAGCCCTGCCTGGTCCTCGACGTCTCCGAGGAGAACGGCGAGGAGAGCCTGCACATCGCCTACACCGGGCACAGCGGGACGAAGGCCGAGGCCCTGGGCTACTGGATGGTCGACCACGGGGCGTACGAGGTGGTCGTCCCCCGCGACGAGGTCTTCTCCGTCCGGATCGAACGCCTGCCGGTCCCGCTCACCCCGGCGGTCTCGGAGCCGTGACCTTCCCTCGCGCCCGCCGTCCGCCTGAGGGCTCCCAGGTGACCTGCCACGACGCGCGGCCGGGGTGGAGACCCGCCGTTGTCCCGTCGCTGCCGCCCGCTCAGCCCACGCCGAGCCGGCGGTAGCGGGAGAGCCTGGTGGCGAGGCGGTCCGCGGGGGCCTGCCCCAGCAGAGTCGCGATCTCGTACTCCAGTGCCCGCGAGACCCGGTGGCAGAACGCCTCCGGCTCGTAGGCGGCGTCGGGGAACTCCGGGATGATCCGGTCGACGAGGCCGTCCCGGCGCAGGTCCGTGGATCTCACGCCCTGGGCCTCGGCGATCTCCGGGGCGAAGTCGACACTCCGGTACAGCAGCGCCGACGCCCCCTCCGGGGAGAGCGGCGACAGCCAGCCGTGCTGGGCGCAGAGCACCCGGTCGGCGGGGAGCAGCGCGAGGGCGGCGCCGCCCGCGCCCTCCCCCAGCAGCAGGCAGACGGTCGGGGCGTCGAGCATCACCAGGTCGGCCACGGAGCGGGCGATCTCGGCGGCCAGACCGCCCTCCTCCGCCGCCCTGGAGAGTGCGGCCCCGGCGGTGTCGATCACGGTGACCAGCGGCAGCCCCAGCTCGGAGGCCAGGCGCATACCCCTCCTGGCGACCCGGAGCCCGGCCGGGCCGAGCGGGGCGTCGATCCGCCGGCACCGCCGGTCCTGGCCGAGGATGACCGCGGGGACCTCGCCGAACCTGGCCAGGGCGAGGATCAGCCCGGGGTCGTGCTCGCCCACGCCGGTGCCGTTGAGCGTGGTGGCCTCGGAGGCTCCGAGCTCGAGCAGCGCCCGCACGCCGGGGCGGTCGTCGCGGCGGGAACGGCTGATCGCGTCCCACACCTGGACCACCGGGACCCACTCGTCCGGCTCGGGACCCGGATCCAGCCCCTCACGGGGAGCGCACAGCACGGCGAGCACCCGCGTGGCGACCCGCCGGGCGTCCTCGGCCGACACCACGGCGTCGACCAGGCCGTGGGCGAAGAGGTTCTCCGCGACCTGGACGCCCTCGGGAAACGGGTAGCCGTGCAGTGCCTGGAACACCCTGGGCCCGAGGAAGCCGATCAGCGCGCCCGGCTCGGCCGCGGTGACGTGCCCGAGCGAGCCCCAGGAGGCGAAGACACCGCCGGTGGTGGGATGGCGCAGGTAGACGGCGTACGGCAGGCCGGCGGCGCGGTGCGCGGCCACGGCGGCGGTGACCTTCACCATCTGGACGAAGGCCACCGCGCCCTCCTGCATCCGGGTGCCCCCCGAGGCTGGGGCCGCCAGCAGCGGGAGCCGCTCGGCGGTGGCCCGCTCGATCGCGGCGGTGAGCCGCTCGGCGGCGGCCACCCCGATCGAGCCTGCCAGGAAGGAGAACTCGCACGCGACGATCGCCACCCGGCGCCCGTCGAGCAGTCCCTCCCCGGAGATCACCGCCTCGTCGTATCCCGTCCTGGCTCGGGTCACGGCCAGCTCCTCGGCGTATCCCGGGTTGGCCGGGAAGGGATCGGCGGGCGGCTCGTCCCACGAGAGCCAGGTACCGGGGTCGAGGAAGGTGTCGATCAGGGTCCGCGCGTCGGGTCGCGTCGGGGTCATATCCGCGCTCCGCGGGGTGGCAGCTGGGCGCGGAGGCAGGTCCGCCCGCCTGTCAACTCTCCCGCTCCTTCAGCCAGGCGAGGACCTCGTCGTTGTGCTCGCCAAGGGCCGGCGGGGCGGTATGGCGCATGGGAAGATCGCCGTCGAAGCGGAGCGGCGGCCCCGGCAGCTCGATGGTGCCGAGCACGGGGTGGTCGACCTCGACGACCAGGCCCTGGGAGCGGGTCTGCTCCCAGGCGTAGACCTCGTCGATGGACCTGATCGCCCCCGCGGGCACCCCGAGCTCGCCGAACGCGGCCAGCCAGTGCGCCCTGTCGTGCTTGGTGAGCCTCCGCTCCATGTCCGCGATCAGCTCATCCCGATGCGTAAATCTCTCCATGTTCGTGGCATATTTCGCGATATCCGGGTCTATCTCCAGCAGGGTGGCGACCCTACGCCACTGCGCGTCGTTCGCCACCGCGATCTGGATCATGCCGTCGGCGCAGTGGAAGGCGCCGTACGGGGCGATGGAGGCGTGGTGGTTACCGTTGGCGACGGGCACCTGGCCGCCGACGGTCCAGGTCGTGCCGTGGTAGGAGTGCACCCCGGTCACCGCGGCCAGCAACGAGGTCCGCACGACCTTGCCCCGCCCGGTCCGCTCCCGCTCGTACAACGCGGCCAGCACACCGTAGGCGCCGTGGATGCCGCCGAGCAGGTCCGCGATCGAGGCGCCCACCCGGTACGGCTCGTCGGCCGACGGGCCGGTCAGGCTCATCAGTCCGGCCTCGCCCTGCGCGATCTGGTCGTACCCCGGCCTGCCGCCCTCCGGGCCGTCGTGGCCGAAGCCGGTGATCGACAGGATGACCAGGCGGGGGTTGAGCTCGTGCAGCCGCTCGACGGGGAAGCCCAGCCGGTCCAGCACGCCGGTGCGGAAGTTCTCCACCAGCACGTCGCTCTGCCGCACCAGGCGCTCGATCAGCGCCTTGCCCTCGGCGGACTTGAGGTCGACGGTGATCGACTGCTTGTTCCGGTTGGCCGCCAGGAAATACGTTGAAATATCACCATCGGGACCCGCGAACGGTGGGCCCCAGCCCCGAGACTCGTCACCTCCCCCGGGATGCTCCACCTTGATCACCCGAGCACCCAGATCACCGAGCATCTGCGTGGCGTGCGGACCCGCGAGCGCACGAGAGAGATCGAGAACGACGATGTCGCCGAGTGCTCCCTGCAAGATCAACCTCCGATGCGTGGCGACCGGACCCGGCCGGAGGAGCACTTCCTCCGTTCCCGGCCCGCTTGCCATGAGACTGGCACGATACTCGGATGAGGGAATCCCATGATCCCCCATACCGGTACCCGGCAGAACGGGCGGGGGGGAGATCATGAGACGTGTTAGTCACCAGCTCCCCGTCCACCGCCGACAGCGAGTCGGCCCCGCGCCCGCGGGGATGTTTCTCAGGCCGGTTCGGCTTCCACGCAGCATCGCGAGTCGATCTCCTGCGGGGATTTTCCCATCGTACCTGCCGGCGCGGACGCCCAGGTGCTTTTGGTCCTGCTTCTGTGGGGATACCTCCTCGGGGGCGATTTCTGCCCACATAGATGGAGAGGAGTCGACCGTGGACAGGAAAATGATTGGTTTTGGTGCTCTCAGGCGCTGAGTTCGAGAAAATCCCGGACGCTTGGAGTGTGACGGTATGGCCTCAGTTTTTTGCGGAGATCGGTGATCGCTCTGGATGGGCGGGTGGAGTCGACACCTCCGCTCTGTTCGAATGCCTGCCTTCCAGCCGCACAGGCTTCATCGATCTCACCAAGCGCGAGATGCGCCCCGGCCGCCCTGGTGAGATAGAGGGCGTTGTCTCGGACGTAACCATCGGCCGAATATTCGGCGGCACGGGCGGCCTCAAAGAAATGAAGCGCCTGCCGAGGGTGTCCCAGGTCGAGCGCGCACGATCCGGCGAGCATCTCAATCTCGCCTTCGGTCATCCAGTAGATCCAGGGTGGATCGTCATCGTGAGGCCCCTGCGCCATGGCGTCGCGGGCATGGGAAAGCTCCCGAGTGCAGGCGTACAGGCCATGTGATGTCTTGGACAGTGCGCGGGCGGCGCGAGCATGAAGCATCGACCGTACGCGTGGAGTCGTGCGCTGCTTGGTCTGGCTCTGAGCCGTCTGAACCAGGTTGACGGCGTCCTGAGGGTTACCGACGGAGTAGGTCTGGATGGCCATGAAGGCCAGGACGTTCGCACCGATTTCGGGATCACCCGCAGTAGCTGAAGCTCGCAGGGCGGTGATGAAGTACTTCTGTGCGGCGGCCTGGCGGCCCGCGTCGAAGTGTTGCCAGCCGCAGATACGCGCGGCTTCGCAGACGGTCGCGAACAGACGCCGCCCGGCGTCGGAGTTGTAAGCAGCCTTGTCGGCCAGCGAGCTGATCAGCTGAAGTTCCGCGATGGCGATCTGCCGTAGTTCTCCGCTGCCCAGGACATCGTCCAGATGACGCAGGTCATCCAGGCGTTGCTCAAGGTGGGAGACCATTCCGACGGTGAGCGTACGGCGGCCTGTCGAAGCCATGGGCAGCTGGTCGAACGCCTCACTCCACCGCATGGCGATGCCGCCCAGCGTCGCCCCCCTCTGTGCCAAGCTCAAGCGGGACAGGACGCCCGCTGCCCACTCGCCTACACGATCATGTTGCGGTTCGACGGGCCACCGTTGGTCGCCTCTCTCGCACTGTACGACGCGACCCGTTCGGCGGCGGCATGGGCGAGTAACTGGTTCGTCAACGGCACCAGAGCCGATGCGCATCTCACCTACAGCACCGCGACCCTGCACACAGCCAGTGGAAAAACCATCTCCCGGACTCCCCACGGGGAATGGGTTCCTGACGGAATCCTGACCGCCTACACCGCCTTCGCGGACGCTCTGGCCACCGAACAGCTTCCGCCTCACCAAGCCGGTGACCACCTGCGCACCCTGGCCATGGCGGAGGCGGCAGCCGCCTCCGCCCGATCCGACGGAATGTGGGTCGACGTTCCCACCTCTGATGTGCCCCGACACCCTGATAGAGATCACCGACGATGACCACCTCAGTCTTGGAGACTCCGTCCTGTCCCGCTGTGACACTGACCTTCGACGGACCACCCGGTGCGGGCAAGACCAGCCTCCTCGCCGCTCTCGTACCTGCCTTGGGTGATCGCTGCGTGTTCTTCTCCGAGCCCAACATCAAGCTCGCTGACGGCACACAAGCTCCAATCCACCCCGGTACCGCGGCCCACACCCTGTGGTATCTGCGATCCGAGCGCTTGCGCGCCACCGCACTACCAGCTTGCGCTGTGGCTCACAACGCAGAGGTGATGCTGCTGGACCGCAGCCATCTGGGAGTACTGGCCTACTCCTTCGCCACTCGCCATCCCGACGCGATTCCCTACGGCAAGTCCCTCGACTACTACCTGCGGCACATCGCCCCCGTCCTGCCCGCCGATATGCGCACGGTGATCCTGCAGGTAGGGGTCGAGGACAGCCTGCGCCGCCGCGGTGGACATCCCGCGCATCCGCGCTGGCAACAGTGGTACGACCCGGCCCTGCTGGAGCGAATGGATCTCTTCTACCGTGAGCACGCGCCCGAGTTGTGTCCACGACCGCCGTTGATCATCGAGACCAGCAGACTCGATCATGACGCCGTGGTGACGACCGTGGCCACCGAACTGGCTGCCTCCGGCGTCGGCCTTCCCTCGCATGTGACCACATCCGACTCCCACCCCATGATCGACGATGCTTTCGCGATCCCCTATAACGCCACCGGTGGAGCAGCCGTGCTCGGTGACCCTGTCACCTCCGCCTTCACCTACCGGGGCGGGCAAATGCAGATGTTCCAGCTCGCAGGTCTGCACCGCGTCGGCGACCACACCGTTCCATGGAACCCCCTGAAACCCGACGTATTCGCGGAGGCCGACTCGTGAGTGGAAAGACCCCGTGCGCAGTGGGCATCAACCTGGGCCACGACGGCGGCGCCGCCCTGGTCACGCCGAACACGATGATCGCCATTGGCGAGGAACGTCTCAATCGCACTCGCTACAGCCCTGGCTGGCAGGCGGCCATGCTCTACTGCCTGCGAGCCGCAGGAATGCGTCTGACCGACGTCGACCTGGTCGTGGTCAGCAACTTCGGCCGTTTCCAGGCGACCCCCGCCGAAACCGGTCTCGCTCACCTCGGCATCAGAGACGATCGCATCCGTATCCTCGACCACTATCTCTCCCACGCCTACACTGCCTATTGCCTGGGCCCCTACGACATCGCCACCGTGCTGGTCACCGACGGCGCGGGTAACAACACCGATACCGAGACCTTCTACCTGGCGAGCCACAGCGGCATCGAACGGCTCGGCGGCAACGACCCTGGCCGAGGTCGCCACGGTGGGATCGGCGCCACCTACGAAGCTTTCACTGAACACCTCGGCTGGCACGCTCAGGAAGCGGGCAAGACCATGGCGCTGGCCTCCTATGGCGACCCGTCCGCCTACCTCGCGCCGCTGTTCGATGTCCACGACACAAGGGTTTATGGGCGCCTGGAAGAGACCCACGCTCGCGGCGTCGCCGCTTTCGCCGCAGCGACCGGCTTCGACTTCGGTCCAGTCGGCAGTCGCGGCGACGATCCGCGCGGCGTAGACGCCGCCGCCTACCTACAGAGCCAGGTCGAACAGGTTCTGTGCAGTCTCGTTCAGGCGGTCATCTCGGTCACCGGCGTGAGCGATGTGTGTATGGCCGGCGGAGTCGCGCTCAACTGCGTCGCCAACGACAAGATCCGTCGTCTGCCCGGCGTGAGCGGCCTGTTCGTCCCGCCACCGGCCTCCGATCGCGGCCAGGCACTCGGTTGTGCCCTGTACGGCCTGCACCGGCTCACCGGCGAGCTACCCCGGCGTCCCATCGTCACGGATTCCTTCGGCCGCTCCTACACCGACGAGGAGATCGAGCTGGCCCTGAATCGCGACCCCCGCTCGGGCCTGGTCGAACGCCGATTTGCTCCATTCACCTGGCATCGGGAAAGCGACGTCGCCGCCTGCGCAGCGCAAATGCTCGCCAGCGGGCGTCTGATCGGCTGGTTTCAGGGAGGCAGCGAACTTGGCCCCCGCGCGCTGGGGAACCGCTCGATCCTGGCCGATCCGCGTAGTACAGCCAGCCGGGACGCGCTGAACGACCGGATCAAACACCGAGAGGTGTTCCGGCCGTTCGCGCCCGCCGTCCCCGAGGCCGAAGCCGCCCGCTGGTTCGATGTGAACGGTCCATCCCCATTCATGTTGCTCGCACCCGCAGTCCTCGACGCGGCTAGAAGCCGAATACCAGGAGTGGTGCATGTCGACGGAACCGCCCGTGTGCAGACCGTCGACCCGCTGGTCTCACCGCTTTTCGCCGCGCTCGTCGAGCACTTCGGAGCCCTCACCGGTGTGCCCGTCGTGCTGAACACGAGCTTCAACGACCACGAGCCGATCGTGGAGACCCCGGCGGATGCGCTCGCGACATTCCAGGCCGGCGAACTGGATGCGCTGTTCTTGGGCGACTATCTCGTGGAAAAGATCTGATCGAGGCAACTGACCTGGGAGGATGGCGATTGTGAGTACCCCGAAGATACGCGAGGCCGCCCGCGCCATTGTCCTGGACGAAACCAACCGCGTGCTGCTGCTTCGCTACGACGAGGGCGACGGGGTCTTCTGGGCCACTCCTGGCGGAGCACTCGATCCGGGTGAGGACCATCGGGCCGCCGCCCGCCGAGAACTCGCCGAAGAGCTCGGCGTGATCGACGTGGAACTCGGCCCGAAGGTCGCCACGCGCAGCAAGGAGCACCTGATCCAAGGAAAGGCCACCCAGCAGGTCGAGAGCTACTTTATCGTCCGGATTCCGGCCAACCATGTCGACCCCACACGGGCAACACAGACCGACGACATCCTCTCCTGGAAATGGTGGCCTCTGGCCGACCTGCACACCACCGACCAGGTTGTTTACCCGGCCGGGCTCATGGATCTGATCGACAGCTTCCTCGCCAACGGAGCGCCGGCCAACCCCATAGCGTTCACTGGTTGATGAGGAAACTGCTGATACGACTCAATACTGAGGGCATTTCAACGCCTGGGCGAGGTGCGGGCTGTCCTGCCAGATCCAGGCTTCCAGCTCCGGATCGATCACCACAACGGCGAAGTGCTCCCAGCTGCCCTTCATCCGCTCGGCGATGTCGTCGCGGATCGTGGCCGCCCCCGGGCTGCCCTACCATGCCGCGTCCAGCATCACGACGGCGTGGGCATATCTCCCCTCATAGGCACTGAGGATCTGATGGGCACGCAGATAGACACCCGGATCTCGCCCCTGGGTGTCGACGATGACGTCGAGGGCGGGATCGAACCGGTAACCGCCCGCGTACTCCACCGCGAAGTAGGCGTGATGGTCTTCCTCGCGTTCCACCACGCTGAGATTCATTCCTTGATCTGGGAAACGATGCTCAGGGAGCGAAGTTCCTCGTCGAGATGGCGGACGTGCTTGTTGCCCGCCCACGGCTGGAGCCGGGTACGAGCCTGCCGTACGGAGTCGGTGAGCTGACCGGAGCTGTGCGAGCCGGCGAGGTGCGCAGCACCGCGAATCTTGTCGACGGCGGCGGGGATCTCACGCTTCCGGGTAAGTGCCTCGGCGTAGTACAGCAGGGCCTCACCGTGAGCGATCTTGCGAGTCATGGGAATCGCCAACGCCTGTTCCGCTGAGTCGATCGCATCGGTGAGGCGTCCCCAGGCGAGCATGCAATAGGCGGTGTTCCGTTGCACCCCGATGGGTGTCCACCAGTAGAGATAGGAAGGATCGGCCTCGCTTCTCGGCTGGCTGACCAGTTGACGGGATCGGGCGAGGGCATGCTCGCTCTCCCGGACGCTTCCGGAGCGGGCCAGCGCGCGAGCCATGTCTATCGCGTGCAGCGATCGGAGAAGGGCGCTCGGACTCCGCCGCGCCCAGCCCTCAGCGGCGTAGATATGGTCGAGGGCCCGACCTGTCTGTCCTTGGCGGAGGAATATGTTGCTCAGGCAGGTGTGCAGGTAGGTGATCAGAGTGGGATCGGCGATCTGATGCGCGGCGCCCAGCGCTTCCCGGTAGCGGCGCTGCGCTCCCGCATAGTCCATCAGGTCGTATTGGAGATATCCGGCGAGTTGGCTGAGCTGGGCGTAGGCGTAGGTGAGTCGGTCGCGTAGCGCGGGGAGCAGGGTTTCACCGCGCAGCAGACCGGCGACCAACTCCCGCTGGGCATCGACCACGGGAAGCACGGTCTCGGGGCCGAAGTCGTCGTCCAGGCGGCGGCACCGGGCGGTCAGCTTCTCGATCACCTCGACGGTCCCGGCGTCCACCCGGCCGGAGGTCCGCACTGCCGTCGCCAGCCGGTCCTTCTCCGGCGGGGAGAGGTGACGCAGCAGCACGAGGGCGGGGGCGCCGCCCATCGCCAGGGCGAGCTCGAACAGCAGATCCCGTCGCTTCACATCGGCCTCCTCGGCTCTAAGGGCACGAAGCAGGGCGGCGCAGCCCGCAGGCGTCAGAGCAGCGGGAACCGTACCGCTCGCACGCACCGCTTCTAGCTCCATGCTGGCACGGGTGGCCACCGTGCCCGGGGCGTGGCGAGACCCCTGGGAATCGAGGTGACGATGATCCGTACGGTCGATGAGATCGCGGTCGTTCGGGCTGTAGGAGGCGTACATCTCATCGGTGACCAGACGCCGGGCGGTGGTGTGGTAGATCTGCGCGAAGATCGTCAGCGCCCTGGCGTTGGGACGCCGCTCCGAGTCCGGCCACCCCTCGAAGACATAGAGCCTGGGCACGCGCATCGCCGCCGTGCCGGCCGGGTCCAGGTCGTTGTAGGCGGCCACGGCCTGCGCACCGGTGAGTCCGTGCGCGTACCGGTGCAGCTTCAGCGGGCTGACATCGTGGTAGAGCGTGAAGATGTCCGCGATCTGATCGAAGCTGAAGCCCTTGGCCCGCAGCAGCTCGCTGTGCTTCCGGCAGTCGATCATGATGTGGTAACCGTCTCTGGACATCGCCATCAACTCCCGGCGTACGATGCAGACCAAGCGTCAGTCACGGATAGTACATGAATGACCACGGAAAGACAGAGGGGCGGGAATCCGAATAACGGGGACTACGGGAACGGAAATCACTTACCCCTGGCCGTCCGAGCAGTTCCCCCGTCAATGATCGGGATCCCCCGAGCCGAAAAACCGGGGATCTTCCTCACGGGCACCTCGCGCCAGAGTTCAGCCTTATGCGCCAACCTTTCAACCACGGCCACGAGCGACTCCGCCCGCCCACCGACTCGAACCTCCTCCCCAGCTCCTCAACCGAAAGAAGACCGACCCCCTTCTCCCTCTCTGAGGTCGGGCCGACCCCCACCTCCGCTCGGCCACGTCCTACCGGTCACCTGGTCTGGTCCCGCTCCTTCTCCGGTACGCCGGACCAGGTGGCCCAGGCCCGCAGGCTCGTCCGTTTCCTGCTCGCCGACACCCCCTGCGCCGACGATGCCGAACTGATCGTGTCCGAGCTGGCCGGCAACGCGCTGCGCCACAGCCGCAGCGGCGACGCGGACGGCTCCTTCACCGTCGAGGTCGTACTGGGCCGCGCGTCACCACTCCGGCACGGGGGCGAAGCCATCGGCATCCTGATCACCGTGCACGACCAGGGCGGGAACGGTGTCCCCTGGTTCCGCAGGGAGCAACCGCCGGACCCGAACGAGGAGAACGGCCGCGGCCTGGCGACCGTCGCGGCCCTCGCCACCCGCACCGGCTACCAGGGCGGTCCCACCATCGGTCACCGAGTCTGGGCCTACCTCTCGGCACGAGAGGACACCGCGACGCCTCCGTGAGAGGACTCCATTGTCCAGTCGCCACCGGTCAACGTCCAGTGTCGGTGCTCGGCACCGGACGTGCGGGGCGCGAAGCCCGAATCTCGACGGCCCCGCCTACGAGATTGCCCCCCGCAGGTGGCCCACCTCGTTGAAGATCTCGGGCCTGGAGCCGCGCCACACCGAAACCGAGGCGTTGCCGACCGGGCCGAACGCCTCGACGGAGCCGATCGGGACGTCCTCGATCACGTGCTTGAACATCAACACCACCGAGTCGTGCGCGACGATCAGCACCCGCCGCCCGGCGTGCCCCGCGCGCAGTTCCTCGACCACCTCGCGCACCCGGTCGGCGACGTCGGGGTAGCTCTCGCCCCCGGGCGGCCGGAATCCGGCGTAAAGACGCGCCGTCAGGTTCTCCTCCTGCCCGGGAAACCTCTCCCGGAGCGCGATCAGGTTCATCCCCGACCAGCGTCCCATGTCGTGGTCCCTGAGCCTCGGCTCCAGCCGGACCTCGGGATCCACGCCCAGTTCGGCGGCGACCAGTTCCCAGGTCTGCACGGCCCTGCGATATGGCGAGCAGAGGACGAGGTCGGGCGGGTCCCCACCGGCCAGACGCCCCCCAGCCCGGCGGCCTGCTCCCTGCCCAGCGGGGTCAGCGAGACGTCCCGGTCCCGGCCTTCCAGGACGATCGCCCTCCCGGCGCGGAGAGCCTCCTCGAAGGCCACGTTGGACTCGCTCTGACCGTGCCGCACCGCAGTGATCATTAAGGTCATGCCTACAGGAAAACGTCTTCTCTCCCCCTGGGCAAGACCGGCGGATCTCGCGAACCGGCCGCCCGGCCCGCAGTCCTCGGCGACCGCCCGATATAGCCGGAACATTCGAGAACCCACCACGTCCCCGGGCGAAGGTCGGGTCGGAGATGACAGGGCCGGAGCATCCGAAGAACCTGGCGATGCCCGGCGACGGACGGGCGGACATGAAGCGAGCCGGGGCCCGCACCCTCGAAGGGTGCGGGCCCCGGCCCGTGCATTGCCGTGCTACGTCAGACCGGAACGATGTTCTCGGCCTGCGGGCCCTTCTGGCCCTGCGTGACGTCGAAGGAGACCTTCTGGCCTTCCTGCAGCTCACGGTAGCCCTGGGCAGCGATGTTGGAGTAGTGAGCGAAGACGTCGGCGCCGCCGCCGTCCTGCTCGATGAAGCCGAAGCCCTTTTCTGCGTTGAACCACTTCACGGTTCCCGTAGCCATAACTTTCTCCTTCGATAGGGGGCAGAGCCGGAATCCGCACTGTGCGAACCCCGCGTCGCCGCGATGAGCCCATCCGGAGATGACCGGGAAAACAAAATGCACCTGAAGGTCATCCGTCAGGTGCACACAAGGTTTCATGGGTACCACAACCGCAACTGCTTTCAGGCTACCACCTTCGCGGCCTCACACACGAACCCGGCCGGGCCGCCGCCTGTTCGCCGCCCGGCCCCCTCCGGCGTGCTGCCGCCTTCCCCGCCCGGGCGCGGGAGCGGGCCCATGCGGCGAGGCCGTCGCGGTCGCCAGTCGCGCCGTCTCCCGCACCCTCCACCGCCGAAACTGACGGTGGAGGGTGCGGGTAACAGATCATGCCAGCCATATCAATCACTTAAGGTGATTTTTCACTACATGAGGTCCAGCTCCGCGTACGGCAGGCCGCCCGACAGGGTGGGGAAGCCCGGACCTCGATCGAAGAAGGGCCCGTCGGCCGGGATGAGGGCACGGAGCTTCGCCCGACGGGTCTCGGTGGCCTCGGCGTCCACCCGGAGGTCATCGCGGGGGCCGGACAGGATGACCCCGTAGTCGTCGTGGGCCCCCTCGATCGAGACCTTGCCGTCTCGGACGTCGGCGGCCACCAGGGCGGGGTCGCGGTCCAGGGGGGAGCCCCAGCCGCCGCCACCCGTGGTGCGCACCCGGATGATCTCCCCCGCGCGGACCGGCGAGTCGTCCACCAGGCCCTCCATCTCCCTGCCCTCGATCTCCACGACGAAGGGCCGGCCGGCCCGGCCGCCGTTCACGCCCCAGCAGGACAGGATCGAGCGGTCCGCGATGGACATGAACGAGGCGTCGCGGAGCATCCGCAGATGCTTGTCGTAGCCGAGGCCGCCCCGGTAGAGGCCGGGGCCGCCGGAGTCGCGGGCCAGGCCGAGCCGCTCGACCCGGAACGGCCAGCGGGACTCGGCGAACTCCACCGGGATGTTGCGCGAGTCCGGCACCACGTGGATCGTGTCCTCCCCGTCCGCGTACCACCGGCCGCCCGAGCCGCCGCCGAGGACCTCCCGCATCAGATACGGGGTGCCGTCCAGGCCGTCGCCGTAGACGCCGGTGTAGCGGATGGTCTCCTGGTCGGCGGGCATCCGGCCGCCGGTCGCCTTGGCCAGCACCCCGGCCAGCACGCCCAGCAGGCGCAGGATCACGAACGTACGGGCGTTGGTGGGGGCCGGGAAGATGGGGGTGAGCAGGGTGCCCTTCTCGGGGAACCGCATCTCGATGAGGGGGACGACGCCCTCGTTGACGTCCAGTTCGGCCATCCGCTCGGGGGTGTCGGCCAGGTTGCGCAGGATCGGCGCCAGCCACTTCTTCAGGAACACCCCGTCGGCGTAGTCGCCCGCGTGGTTGATCGGCCCCTTGGCCTGCGGTGAGGTACCGGTGAAGTCGATGACCAGCGGCACCTGGGCTGAATGGTCGACGGTGAGGGTCATCCGCTGGGTGTGCAGGCGGGGGGAGTCCACGCCGTCGTGCTCGGCGTAGTCCTCCCACACATGCGTGCCCTCGGGGATCTTGGCCAGCAGTTCCCTGCGGAACGTCTCGGTGGTGTTGGAGATGATCGCGTCGAAGCACGCCTCGACCGCCTCGCGCCCGTACCGGTCGAACAGCTCTCCCAGCCGTCGCGCGCCCATCAGGCAGGCCGAGCACTCGGCGTCCAGGTCTCCGGCCAGCGAGTCGGGCATCCGCGAGTTCCGGGTCATGATGGTGAGCGCCGCCCGGTTGGGCACGCCCTCGTCCCACAGCTTGATCGGCGGGACCATCAGCCCCTCCTCGAACACGCTGCGCGCGTTGCTCGGCATGGAGCCGGGCACGCCCCCGCCGATGTCGTCGTGGTGGCCGAACGCCTGCACGAAGGCGACGACCTCCCCGCCGTGGAAGACCGGGACCGTCACGCACAGGTCGGGCAGGTGCCCGATGCCCCCCTCGGACAGGTAGACGTCGTTGTGGAAGAACACGTCGCCGGGCTTCATCTCGGTGACCGGGAAGTCCCTGACGATCGGCTGGACCAGCGCCGAATAGGACCTGCCGGTCAGCTTGCGCAGCCGTACGTCGTGGATGCCGGCGCGGAAGTCGTGCGCGTCGCGGATCATGGGCGAGCGGGCGGTACGGGCGATGGCCGTCTCGACCTCCATCTCCACGGACGCGAGCGTCCCCTCAACGATCTCCACCAGTACCGGGTCAGCCGTTCGCGTCCGCTCCACGGCGTACCTCCAGGTTTCCGAACTCGTCCATGGTCGCGGTGAAGCCCGGGTGGACCGGCAGCGTGGAGCCGTACTCCTCGATGACTGCGGGACCGCTGATCTCGGCTCCGGCCGCCAGGTCGGCGCGGCGGTGGATCGGGGTGCTGCGCCACTCGTCGTAGCAGACCTCGCGCCAGGTCGCCGGCTCGGGCCGGCTCGTACCGTGCGCCCGTCGTCCGATGGCGGGGCGGGTGATCGGGCCGATCCCGGAGACCCGGAGGTTGACCCACTCGACGCCGTGCCGGGGGTCGTCGCGGTAGCCGTACCCGTAGAGCTTGTGGTGCTCGGTGTGGAAGCGGTCCAGCACCTCGGCCCGCCACGCCTCGTCCAGCGGTCCGGCCGGGGCGGGCACCCTGACCTCGTAGGCCTGGCCGTAGTAGCGCAGGTCGGCGCTGCGCGCGTAGACGTGCGCCTCCGCTGCGAAGCCCTCGCGGTCCAGGGCCGAGGCCGCCTGTCCCGCCAGCTCGCCGAAGATCTCCGCGGCGGCCGTGAGTGAGAGGTCGCGGGTGACGAAGGTACGCACGTAGTCGTTCTTGACGTCCACGGTGAGCAGCCCGAACGCCGAGACGTTGCCGGGGTCGGGCGGGACGATCACCGAGGGCAGGCCGAGGATGTCGATGAGCCGGCAGACCAGTAGCGGTCCCGAGCCGCCGAAGGCGACCATGGGGAAGTCGCGCACGTCCAGGCCGCGCTTGACGGTGATCTGGCGGATGGCGTTCGACTGGTTGAACGCGCTGATCTCCAGGATGCCCGCCGCGGTCCGTTCCGGGGTCAGTCCGATCTTGCCCGCGAGCGCCTCGATCCCCTGCCGGGCGGCGTCGGCATCGAGCGGGATCTCCCCGCCGAGCAGGTGCGCCGGGACCCGGCCGAGGAAGACGTGCGCGTCGGTGACGGTGACCTCGGTGCCGCCCCGGCCGTAGCAGAGCGGTCCCGGGTCGGCCCCCGCGGACTTGGGCCCGACCTTCGGCGTGCCCTCCGGGGAGATCCACGCGATGGAGCCACCGCCCGCGCCGACGGTCACGATGTCGATCATCGGGATCTTGCAGGGGTAGCGGCCGATGCCGCCCTCGGTGGTCAGCGACGGCTCCCCGTCGACGACCACCGCGACGTCGGTGGAGGTGCCGCCGCCGTCCAGGGTGATCACCGAGGGGTGCCCGGCGGTGGCGGCGATCAGCGCGGCGCCGAGCGCGCCCGCGGCCGGTCCGGAGAGCACCGTGGTGATCGGCTGGTGCACCACCTCGGCCGCGGACAGCACTCCGCCGTTGCTCTTCATGACAGAGAACGGCAGGCCCGCACTCACGACGCCTGTCTCAGCCGCCTCCAGACGTTCGGCCAGGTTGGCGATGTAGCGGCGCATCGTCGGTTTGACCGCGGCGTCGACCAGCGTGGTGACCGAGCGCTCGTACTCGCGGTACTCGCGCAGCACATCGCACGAGATCGAGACGACGGCGTCCGGGTGCTCCCGTTCCAGGACCTCCCGCATGCGCAGCTCGTGGGCGGGGTTGGCGTACGAGTGCAGGAAGCAGACGCCGATCGCGGTGATGCCGCGGTCGCGGAACCACCGGGCCGTCTCGACGGCCTGCTCCTCGTCGAACGGCCGTACCTCGGCCCCGGTGTGGTCCAGGCGCCCGCCGACGGTCCTGACCCGGTGCACCGGGACGATGCGGGGCGGTTTCACCCAGAAGTAGGAGTTGCCGTAGCCGTCGGGCACGCTCTGGCGGGCGATCTCCAGGATGAACTCGAAGCCCTCGGTGGTGACGAAGCCCAGGTCGGCGATACGGTCCTCAAGGAGCTGGTTGGTGGCGACCGTGGTGCCGTGCACCACCGCCGACACGGCTTCCAAGGTCACCTCCTCGGCCCCGGCCGCCTTTCTGAGGACCTTCCACACCCCCTCCATGAACCCGTCGGCGGGATTGGCGGGGGTGGAGGGAGTCTTGGTCGTGGTGATCTCACCGGTCTGCTCGTCCACCGCGACCACGTCTGTGAACGTGCCCCCGGTGTCGACCCCGATACGGACGCTGCGCATGCCCCCGTGTCTACCCAGTCCCGGCGAATCCGCAAATCGGCGGACCCTGCCGAAGCTACGCCCGATCCTTGGGCAGTGTTGGCGGGGGGAGTACCGGTGGACGTCCGGAGACGCGAAAGGCCGGCCCTGCCGGAGATTGTCCGGAGGCCGGCCCGCTGGAGATCCGCGGTGCCTGTTCTAGCGGCGCCGGGGACCCATGGTGGTGTTGATCACCGAGTCGGCGTCGTGCGCGTGGACCTTGGCGGCGAGACGGATGGCGATCTCGTTCGTACGGCGCAGCTCGGCCTCGACCCTGTCCTTGCCGGACTGGCCGACCTGCACGCCGAAGTAGGCGCCGATGATCGCACCCGAGACGCCGACGAGCCCGGCGAACGGCGCGGTCGTGTCACCCCCGCGCAGCGTGATCACCGCGAAGCCGATCAGGATGACCACGAGCCCCACGATGACGACGTAGAACCCGTACCGCCAGCGAGCCGCCTCGGCCTGGGCGGCGACGGCCTCGTCCTCACTCATCATCGCCGCGAGCGCCACCGGTATCTCCGCGGTCTCCGCGCTGGAGGAACCGGAGGTCAGGGTGGCCGGGGTCTTGCCGAGGGGTGGAGCGGTCTTGTTGGTGGTCGTCACTGGTTCTCCCACTTTCCGATATGCCAAAGGGAATCTCCCACGCTTTTCACGGTCAAGCCAAGTCAAGCCCAGTCAGGCTATGTCAGCCGGGGACCACCCACTTCTACCAGCACATCTTCCCCTCAAACCCCCTCGTACCTCCCGTCGTTCACCCTCGGCCGAAGACCATAACCTTTCAAGCGGACGTCCGAGAATGGACCGTTGCAAAAATCGAGAACGGCCTGCTCTGACCCATCGGCCCCCCGGTACCGCGGGGATCGTACGGCCAGCGAAAGCGACAAACCGGTCATCAGGGGTGGAGATCGCCGACCACGTCGGAAGTACTAGGCTGGCGCCCCGTGACCGAAACGTCTGCCCTCTCCGCTGTTCCCGCCGTCTCCCGGGACGGGGTGCTGCGCTTCTACTTCGGCCCGATGGACTGCGGCAAGTCCACACTGGCACTGCAGATGAACTACAACCACGGCCGCCAGGGCAGGCGCGGCCTGGTGCTCACCAAACACGACCGCTCGGGCAGCGCGCAGGTCACCAGCCGGATCGGCCTGGGCAGCGAGGCCGTCGAGGTCGACGACGACCTGGATCTGGTGGCCCTGGTCCGCACGCACCAGCCCATCGACTACGTCATCTGCGACGAGGCATGCTTCTACACGGTCGCCCAGATCGAGCAGCTCGCCGACCTCACCGACGACTACGGCGTCGACGTCTACGCCTTCGGCCTGGCCTCGGACTTCCGTTCGCGGATGTTCCCCGCCGCCCAGCGACTCTTCGAGCTGGCCGACGAGATCAACCGCCTCCAGGTCGAGGTGCTGTGCTGGTGCGGACGCCCCGGGCGCCTGAACGCCCGGGTGGTCGGCGGCAGGATGACCCGTACCGGCGAGCAGGTGGTCATCGGCGACACCGGCGCCGCTCCGATCCGCTACCAGGTCCTGTGCCGCCGCCACCACCGCTCCGGCGAGCTCGGCCTGCCCGGTCTTCCCGGTCTTCCCGGTCTTCCCGGCTGACCTTCCCCCGAGCGGGCCCGGGCCAGTTCCTCGTAGCACCAGGGGCAGACGACGTCTGAGTGGATTTCAACCTTCACCTACCGCTGCAACCGGTGCGGAGGGCCGCTCATTCCGCGGTGTCGCCCGCGGCCACGCGGCACCTGGTGAGACGGAGCGGTCAGTACGGCAGCCGCCTGCCCGCCGGAGTCCGTAGGTCCAGGGTGAGCCGGGCAGCGGAGCGCGACCGCCTGCGGATGTGGATCCGACGCATCGTCAGCTGACCTTCTCGGGCTGCCGGTCGCCGGTCGGCTGCCACGCCCCGGGCGCCGGGACCGGGACGGAAAAGAGCCGCCGGGGCACCCTCCCCTGGTGAGAGGGCAGGCCGGCGGCCGGATGGGAGGCCGAAGCCCTCATGCCGCCCCAACACAGTGGCTGTGCTGGGCGGGAATGCCGCGGTGGGCGGGAATGCTACGTCCGTCGGGCATAAGCTCCCCGGTGTCCTCGAAGACCACCACACCGTTGCAGAGCAGCCCCCACCCCTGCTCTGGGTAGGAGACCACGAGACGCGCCGCCTCATGATCAAAAGCGTCCGCGGACGGACAGCGGGGTATGTGCTGGCACACGGTCTTGCTCCGATCTTGATTGACTGTGGGAAGGATTCCATGCTCAGAGGGAGACGGCGCGGACGATCTTCCCGGCCGGCCCCGCACCGGCTTCACGAAATCTTGCCTTCGCAGCCGTGCCGGCACTTCGTGCGCTCCAGCGCGACCAGGTTCTGGTGGGCGGCCCCGGTGGCGACCGCGGGCTCCTCCGCCGGCGTCACCGCGTCCGTCTGTCCGATGACCCGAACATGACGCGGGATCTTCTAGCGGCGTTCTCTGAGCAAACAAGTTGTTAATTTGTCGCCTTTTTGGTGCTAATTAACCTTTGTCTACACCCGTACATGCCCATCGTCGATAGAGCCAGGGTCTTGTCCTGGTAGAGCATTCTTTGCGATGGGAGGTCTCCCGATACGACGACAGACTTTCCCAGCCGAGGTGGCATTATCACGAAGTCCTGCGACGAGGAGGCCGTGACCGAGGCGAGGCGTCGTAGTCAGGCCCCACATCGACGGCTACCGGCCGGGCAAGCCGAGTTCGAACCAGATGACGGTTCCGCTGAGGTCGCGGTGGAAGCCCCAGCGGGTGGCGAGCTCGTTGACGAGCATGAGTCCTCGGCCGCCGGTGGCGTCCAGGCCGGGTTTCCTCGTACCGGGAATCTCCGAGGCGCCGGGGTCCTGGACGGTGATCAGTACGCCGTGGGGGAGGAAGGCCACCGTGACGACGAACTCTCGTGGCGGGTCGATCGGTCCCGCGTCGCGCGGTCCGCTGGAGTGCTCGACGGCGTTGGTGGCGAGTTCGCTGGTCAGGAGTACGGCGTCGTCGCGGAGCGGGTGGTCGTCGCCGAGGACTTCGGTGACGAAGATACGTGCGGGCCTGACCTGGTCGGGGGTGGCCGCGAACCGCTGAGAGAAGACGGGGGTGTGACCCAGGGGTGCCGACCATCCGGGGATTCGGCCCAGGTGCGGTGACCGCATGGCGCTGTCGGCTGGTGTACGGAAGCGGTCAGCGAGTACGCCGACGAGTGCGGACAACAGGCGTGCTGGCATCTCGGTCACCTCCCGTGCTCTCGGTCGTGTCGCTCTCGTCGCTCGGGACTGGGTCGTCTGTGCTGGGGCGGTAGTTCTCGATGTTCTGTATCTGTGCGGCGAGTTCGGCGGGGGTGTCGGCCTCGATCAGGCCGATGTGCTCTCGGCACCAGGTGGGGGAGAGTGCCCAGTAGCGGCTGGTGGCCTTGCCGTACCAGAGGTGCCAGCCGGTGAACCGCAGCGCCGGCGGATGCAGCGCTCCGGCCTCCTCAATGGGCTCGTGCCGGGAGGTGGTGTCGACGGGGGTCATGCCTCACCGCCTTGCGGCGTGGTTCGCGCCTGCCCAGTCCGGGCCGTACACCCGGCGGCGATTCTCGTTCATACGGCGGGGTGGCCGTCGTCGTGGCCGGTTGCGAGCCGGTCACGGTCAGAGTGCTCAGAGGGCAGAGGCGTCTCCTGTCATCACTCACAAAAGGTGACGCTATGAATGCGGAGAGACACTGACATCAGTGCCGCTGATACTTTGGCGCAGGGGGAGGTCAAGCCGGTCGCACCGGGTTACCTTGAGGCCATGGCCTACTTGGACCCGGCGGCGGAGAGTGTGGGAACCCGTGTGCGGCGCGCTCGTAAGCGCGTGGGCATCACGCAGAACGAACTGGCCCGGCGCGTCGGTCGCGCCCAGTCCTGGGTGTCGGCGATCGAGAACGACAGCCTTCCCCTGGACTCCATCGCGCTGGTCAACACCCTCGCCCAGGCCCTGCGCACGCACCCCAACGAGCTCACCGCGCGCCCCTATCGGGGTGACAACCCGGCGGAGGATCGGGGGCACGCGGCGATCCCCGAGATCCGCCGCCAACTGGAGCGCTACGACCTCGACCCCGAATGGGCCGGCGAGGTGCGATCGCTGCCCGAGCTGCGCGCCGCGATCGAGCACGCCTGCCGGCTGCGGATAGAGACCCGCTACACGGAACTGGCCGATCAGCTCCCGGCGCTGCTCTCCGAACTCCAGGCGGCGACCCACCTGTACGCCGAGCCTGACCGGAGCGCCGCCTTCGGACTGCTCTGGTCCGCTTACCGGGCAGCGGACTCGGTCGCCTACGACCTGGGGTACGCCGACCTTTCCCTGATCGCGACCAGCCGGACCCACTGGGCCGCCGAACGTTCGGGGGATCCCTACCACCTGCCGGTGGCCACGTGGCGGCGCGCGCGGAACCTGTGGGCCAGCACCTCGTGGAACGACGCGCTCACCGTGCTCGACTCGGCCTGCGCGAGCATCGAGGACGAGTACAGCGCGGGTCAGCCGGAGGCGCTGGCCGTCTGGGGCGGGCTGCAGCTGTGCGCCGCGATCACCGCGGCCCGCAAGAACGACGCCGCCGAGGCGTGGTCGCGACACCGGCTCGCGGGTGAGGCGGTCACCCGGCTCGGACCTCGCCAGCGCACCAACTACTACGAGATGTGCACCAGTCAGACCAACGTCGACATCCACGGGGTCGCCGTCGCGGTCGAACTCGGTGACGGCCCCCAGGCTGTGAGCCGGGGAAAGACGGTCCGGCTCCCGAAGGGCCTTCAGGCCAACCGCGTCGGATACCACCATCTCGACTACGCCCGAGGCCTGCTCTGGTGCGGCCAACGCGAGGCCGCCACAGCCGAACTGGAACACGCCGAGAAGGCGGCCCCCTCCTCATCCGCAACCACCCCATGGCCCGGCAGGCCGTACGAACCCTGCTGGACCTGGAGCGCTACAACTACCGCGAACGCATCCGCCGCCTCGGCGTCCGCATGCACATTCTTTAAGAAGTCCGGCCTCCGGCGAGCCGAGCCTTATGGGTTCAATCTCCGGCTAACACTTCAACCTCCTTTTCTCCTCCGCCAGGAGAATCTCTTATTGCGGCAACCAATACTTGATCCTCGAAATCCTTTTTGAGAACAAAATCAGCATCATAGGGTACTGCATCCTTTTGGGATACGGACTCCCAGCGGTCCATCTTCATTCGCTCGGCCACCTCGACCGACGATCGAATATTGTCGGCAAACCATATGGTAACCGAAGGGCTATCCCAGGAATCGCACCCGGATAATTCACTGTAAGAGGCGCCCCACTCTTCGCGGAACGAGTTTTCAGTAGCTTTCATTACCGTGACGGAATATTTTTCCGCTCTGGTCTCACATGCGGCTGAACAGCCCCCGGAGGCAAGCATTACCGAAACGGCAGCCAGTAGAGCTCCGGTAAAGGAAGGCAGTTTTCTAACCACGCCAAACAACTCTTCCTCCGTACCGGACCTCTTTCTTTTTACTATTTAAAGTTGCCATGCGTCCCACCTCGTACTCCCGCGCAGCTATCGCCCCTAGATGTCTCACCAGGGTCTCAAACCCCTTGCCTGGCGGCGCCAGCCAGTAAGTCTTTTTCAATTCGCCACTGTGGTCATTTGCATAATTCAAGGCGATGCCATTATTCCAGCGGTCTCGTACACTATCGGGGTAGTTTTCCTTCCCTGTCCCGGCCTCGTGGGCCTCGGCGACGTCCACATCTCCATCACCGCCGACACCTACGCTTACGTCCGGCTCCGCCTACAACGCGACGCCATCGAACGCATGGCGGGCGCTCTCGACGACCACCCCGAAACGTAGCCGTCAGAAAACGATCACAGCCGCTGTAGCCGTCAACGTAGCCGTCAAACCAGGTTCGGCACCCCAAGTGAGACCGTCACAAGGGGTGCCGAATTTCTATTTACAGGCCGACAAGAGACTAAGCAAGATTGAACCGTAGAACAATCCAGTCCGCTAGGATGCCGCCCTCATCGGCAACCGCCATCAAATAGATTCCGCCAAGACAGCCCTCCGGAATCCCTTCAAAGCAGGTTCAACTTTGAAGCGATCAAACCCGAGCCCTACGAGATGAAGGAGAATGCATCGGATTGGCTCCATAGAGCCTTCACGGTTTAACCGTTCAGCCTCTTCGGTGCAGAGTCTTATAGTGCGAAATACGTGTTCCTCTATTGCCTTATCGTTAAGCTTGGCAGCATTCTCGTCAGGTCGGAGATCCTTCAAAGGGAGCGGCGGGGTCGCCAAGATAGTTCTTGGGGATCCGTCCTGCAAGTGGTTGACGAGTGCCTGGGCCTTTCCGATCTGAGGGGATCCTCCGTACCGGTCATGCGCGAACGTGAAGGAAACGATCTCTGCGTCGCAGCCTTCTCCAGCTGGGGGAACGCGGCCCACACGGAACTCCAGATTGGGGAGATCTTGCAGGCCCTGCATCCATGGATTTAGTGTTCGCTCAGCCGATGAGGCGATCACGTATTTCATTCGTCTCGCTTATCAACAACTCGATTGCGGCATAATACGGGGCCTTCCCAACTCGTCGAGCAGGTCAGTCGGAAGGGCGACCCCACCACCAGGAACATCAGCCGTGGGCGGCATAATGCTGCTCGGCGGAATCTTTCCCTTTTGAATGGTGGTTCGAGTCACTGTGTACGGCCCTTCCTGTGGACGTACGCCATAAGCTCTACGCCCGTACTCTCTGGCACCTTCTTCAGTAAAAGCGAAGTACTTCGTCTCGTAACCCAGCGGGTTATGATATGAGCGATTTCCGTGAATACCTGCAAGCTCAGAATCTTGCACAGCGCGCCAGAGATAAATCTCGTCATCGCCGAGTCCACGTCCAGGACCAGCATTATGGACCAGGATAGCTTGGTCGCCTGCGAGGACATGGTAGGTGTGTAGGCCCTCGACTGTCAGGTTGTGGACGCGTTGGGGGGTGGTCCACTTCTTGATGGCGGTGAGTTGGACGTAGGTGCCGGCGCTGGTTCGTAGGAGCATGCCGGGCTGGAGTTCGCCGGCCTTGACCCACTTGCGGAGGTCGGGGACCCAGAACGGGTGGCCATCCGTGGCGACCAGTGTTCCGGATTTGCCGGTCGTTCCGTCCGGAGTGACGGTGATGCGGACGAGGTGTTTTTCACCGTCGCCGGTGATCAGGTGGCTGACACGCCTGGCGGCGGTCAGTCCTGTTGCCGCGTCGGCGGCTACCACCCAGTCGCCTACCTCGACGTCTTCGATCGGCTTGGTGGTGCCGTCGGCCATCAGGACCTTGGTGCCCGGGACGAAGCTGTTGAAGCCGGAGGGTGAGCAGGACACCGGCGGGGGTGGTGGGGCGTCGGGGTACCAGTCGGGATCGACGCCGGTATCGGGGACGGGGAAGTTACGCGAGCGAGCCGTGCCGTTACCTAAATCGTTGCCGGAACTGGGCACACATCCGGACACCGAAGTGGAGGACAAAAAGCCGATGGATTCGCTGCAAGCGTCTCTTCCGCAGTTTCCTGGATTCCAGTCCTCGCATGAAATTCCCCCGCCGCCACCGCCACCGGTAGCACCATTGATTTCAATGCCGACATGGCCGCCATAACTTCTGCAAGGTCCCAGAGTACATAGGTATTGTTCCCACTCGCGCGGAGTTCGGCCTGATCCCGGACCGCGATCTTCTGTTCCATTGTTCGGGTCGTTTTTGAATTCTTTACTGTTCGGATCAAAGTCGGGTTTGTACGGCTCGGACTTCTTGATCTCCGGAGGCTTTGGAGGCCTTGGAGTAGAGCTGGTAGTGTTGCAAGTCGTGCATGGTCCGGAACTGCCACTGGTTTTGCTGGTTTGCTTAACTCGCGCAAGAGGAGCCCTGGTCGACCTTGGGGGATTCCAGGGCCTGGTGTTGGGCTGGAGCTTTGTATTTGAATTGTTGAGCGTGAGCGGCTTTCCGTGTATCGAATAGTAAACTATGCCGCCGATAAACATATACTGTCCGACTCTTTTGGCAAGCCCTCGGCCTACTGCCCCAATAACTTTAGAGGCGAAGGAAGGTTTGGGAGGTGACTTAGTGGCAGGCTTGGGAGGTGAGTAAGTTCCTCTCCCTCCGCTAGTATCCATAGCGTTCCAATGGCCCGAAGGGTCGCTATTAACCATCGGATTACCGTTGCCATAGGTGTAACGATTGGCCTGAATTGACGGTTGAGGGTTAAGTGTCCAGTCGTCGCGGGAGGTGAAGGCGCCGGTGCCGGGCTGGTACCAGCGGGCGTGCATATTCACCTTGCCGGTATCCGGGTCGGTGTACTCGCCCTGGTAGCCGAGGCTGCGCTGGGTGCCGGCGCGGTGGGTGACCTCGCCGAAGGGGTCATAGGCGGTCGAGTCAACCAGGGCGGTGCCGGAGAAGGTGGCGACCAGGTCGTCGTGCAGGTCGGTCATGGACCCGAGAGCGGCTGTGCCCCCTTCCTGGAGGCTGAGCAGGCCGCCGAAGGGGTCGCGACCGTACTTGGCCAAGGTGGTGTTGGCGCCGTCGGCGACGGTGGTGATGTCGTTTTCCAGGCCGGAATAGACGAAGCGTCGCTGATCGGCACCCTTGGTACGCGAGGTCATCCGCCCCAGGGCGTCGTAGCCGTAGGTGGCGTCGCCGTCGGAGATGAGGCGGTCGAAGGCGTCGAAGGTGAGGTTGCGGGTGACGCCGGCCTTGGTCTCGGTGGCGGTGGTGCCGCGCGGGGTGTAGGTGTAGTCGGTACTGCCGCCGGAGATGAGCCGGTTGCGCTCGTCATAGGTGAAGGTCTTGGCGTCGGCTGTGGTGCGGTTGCCCGAGTCGTCCCACGTGTAGGCGGTGACGGCGCCGCCGGGGGCGGTCCAGGAGGTGAGACGTCCGGCATGGTCGTAGCCGTAGGTGTTGGTGCCCGCTCCCGCGGTGCCGGTGGTGGTCTTGGTGGTGAGGTTGTCGTCCTTGTCCCACCCATAGACGATCTTCGACAGCTCGGTGCCGGAGCTGTTCTTCAGGCTGTGGGAGGTAAGGCGGTCGACGGTGTCGTAGACGTAGCTCTGTGTGTTGACCGGGCTCGCTGAGGTCTTGCTGGTGAGCCGGTCGGCGTTGTCGTAGCCGTAGGTCCAGGTGCGGCCCGTCACCGGGTCGCTCGCGGTCTTGAGTCGGTCGGCGTTGTCCCAGGTGTAGTTTGTCGTCCCCGCCGGGTCGACGCGCTGGGTGGGGTTGCCCACGGCGTCGTAGGTGTAGGTGGCGACCTGGTTGGTGGCCTTGGAGACCTTGGTCAGCAGGCTGCGGTCGTTGTATTCGAGGGTGTAGTCGCCGATCGCGGTGAGGCGGCCCGCTGCGTCGTAGGTGAAGTTCCGCGTCGGGGTGGTTACCGAGGCGCCGCTGCCGCTCTCCTCGACCACCTGGCCCAGGGGGTCGAAGGTGCGGTCGATGCGTACCCCACCCGGCTGCAGAATGGAGACGGCGTTGCCTGCGGCGTCGTAGACGCTGGTCCAGGTCCGGTCAGCGGCGCCTGGATGGGCGGCGGTGGATGGTTCGATGACCGACTCGACCAGACCGAGGGTGTTGTAGCCGGTCCAGGTCGCGTTGCCTCGGCCGTCGGTGGTGCGGGTGCGCGCGCCGGTGGCGTCGTAGCCGAACGTCGTCGTGATCGACGTGCCGGTGGTGACCGGCTCGATGAGCGAGGTCATCTGGTCCGTGGCATCGAAGGTGCGACGGGTGATGCGCCCTTCGGCGGAGGTGGTACTGGTCGGGTTGCCGGCCGGGTCGTAGCCGAAGCCGAAGGTGCGAATGGTGGTCCCGGTGCTGTTGAGGTCCTTGGCGGCGATCTGTCGTGCGGCCAGGTCGTACTCTGCCTCGGTGGCGTTGCCCAGCGGGTCGGTCACTTTGGCGGTTCGGCCAAGGAAGTCGTAGGCGACGGTGGAGGTGTGGATGAGCGGGTCGGTCACGGCTGTGACCTGTCCGGCGGCGTTGACCGTGTAGTCAGTGGTCTTGGGGCCGGGGGCGACGCTCTTGGTGAGGTTGCCCGCGGTGTCGTAGGTCAGCCTGGTGGTATGCGCCGCAGTGGTGGGGGTGCGCTCGACTTGCGTGCTGGTGATCTTTCGGCCCAGATCGTCGTAGGTGGCCTCGACGCGCGCGCCGGTGGGATCGATGACCGCGAGTTGCTCACCCAGCAGGTCGTACTCCGCCAGCCAGACGCCACCCGGCCCGGACGGGCCGGGTTCGGTCACCTTGACCGGGCGTCCCAGCGCGTCGTAGACGGTGGAGGTGACGTAATTGCGCGGGTCGGTGACCGTGGTCTGGCGGCCCGCCGCGTCGTAGCCGAAGCTGATCTTGGGGATGACGGCGCTGCCGCCCGGCGGGGTGTAGGAGGGGGCGATCGCCGAGGTGAGGCGTCCGGCCTTGTCGAAGGTCGAGGTGAACGTTCTTCCCTCGGCGTCGACCGTGTGGGTCGCCAATCCGGCATTGTTGTAGCCGTACTTCATCGTGGGCCGCCCGTCGGTGGCGGACCCGTTCTTTTCGATCTTCACCTGGGGGGCCTTCGACTCCACGAGCTGGCCCAGGAGGTCATACCGCATCGTGGTCGTGAAATCGGCGGCTGTGGCGCCGGAGACGTTGCCGCGTGGGTCGGTGGTCGCGGTCAGCAGACCGCGGTCATCGTAGGTGTTAGTGGAGACCAGGTCGTCGGCGCCGTTCTCCACGCTCTGTTGGGTCACCAACCCCAGGGCGTTGTAGGTGTACACCGTGGACTCCACCCGAGTGCTGCCTGCCCCGGTGAGGTTCTCACCGGTGACATTGTCGGTCGCGTCGTAGGTGTAGGCGATCTTGCGCTTGAGGGTGGCAGGGTCGAAGGTGCTGGAGGTGAGACGGTTCGCGGCATCGTAGGCGTAGTCGACGGTCTCCATGCCCCCACCGGTCACCTGCTTGCTGAGATTGCCGGCCGCGTCGTAGGTGTTGGCCTCCACCACCACCTCCGCCGTCGTGGTGGAGCCGTTCAGCCGGACATCATCGCCGATCACCTGGGACAGACGGTTGTCTGTGAAGTAGGTATAGGAGGTCTTGCGGCCCATCGCGTCGACCTGGCCGGCCAGTCGGCCCGCAGGATCATAGGAGAAGGACCCCAGGACCACATCCTGCGGGGTTTGCGGCGCGACCGGGCTCCCCGTCCAGTTCTTGATCGTCGTGGAGGTCAGCTCACCGCGCTTGGTGTAGGCATAGGTGAAGACAGTGCCCAGCGGATCAGTTGCCGATGCCTTGGCGCCGGTGCTGTCCCAGGTAGAGCGAGCCACACCACCTTCAGACCCGGTCATCGTCTCTAGCCGACCTTTGGCGTCGTAGGTGTAAGTGGTCGTGCTTGGAGGGTCGCCGCCGGTCAGGTCGGTGAGGGTTTCGGTGAGCGGGTTGCCGTCGGCGTCGTAGGTGTAGGTGGTCTTGGCCGTGTGAGTGACATCGGTGACCTCGTTCTTCACTCCTGGCTCGGTCCGCGTGAGCAGGCGCCCGGCTCCGTCGTAGGTGAACGTTGTGGTGACTCCGCCGGGGGTGGCCTCGGACACCTCCGTTTGGGAGATCGTTCGGCCCAGCGAGTCATAAGCGAACTGGATTTTCAAGCCGGACACGGTGGTTTTCTCTGCCAGATCACCGGCGAGACTGTAGCGGTAGGTCGTCTCGTTGTCCCTGGCGTCCTTCTCTGTCTTCACCAGTCCGGCCGGGGTGGTGCCGCCGCCGACGGCGGGTTCGGTGCCGTCGGTGTAGGTGAAGGTGGTCGCCCGGCCGTTGGGGAAGTCGGTGGTGGCCGGGGTGGTCTGCTTGAGCGTTTCGCCGTGCTGGTTGTACTCCCACTTGGTGGCGTAGGTGTTGTCGGTGGCGCTGGAGGAGCGCGCGTCCCGCGAGGCGATCGGCCGGTCGTTGCGGGCGTCGAACCGGTCGTTGGTGTTCAGGTAGTACGCATGGCGCTCGGTCTGGCAATTATTCGTGCTCCGGCATTGCTTGACCCCGACAAGGTTGCCGCGTTTGTCGTAGAAGCGCTCTGTCACGTTGTTGTTCGGGTCCGTGACCGTCTTGAGGAAGCCGCCGGTGTCGTACGCGTACTTGGTGACCTTGGCGAGCTGGTCGCTCCGGCTGACCAGGCGGTAGCCACGCCAGGCGTCATAGACGTAGGTCAGCGTCTCGGTGCGCGGGTCGGTGACCGTCACGGTGGACTGGCCGGTCGTCCGGTTGTAGGCCAGGGCGCCGATCTGCCAGGTGCCCCCGTTGGCATCGACGTGCGTTGTGAGCCGTTCGGTTGCCGAGTCGTAGGTGTTGGTCGCCCATACCCGCCCCGACGGCAGCGTGATCTTCGTCAGCTTGTTCGGGGCCTCGACCCGGGCGGCGTAGTGCGCCGCCACCTCGGCTTCGGTCAGCGGCCGGTCATAGGCCGCGATCTCGTCGACGGTCCCGGCCAGCCCGCCGCCGATCCGGGTGAAGCCGCGGTTGTCGGCGGCCACCGGCTGGGTCAGCGTTCCGGCGGGGAGGCCGTCGAGGTAGAGGGTCTGCTTGTCGGCGGCGACGGTGAACACCAGGTGGTGCCACGCACCGTCGTTCACCACGGCGGTCGAGACGATGGGCGAGGCGGTCGGCCGCAGCGAGGCCCGTAGTTTGCCGTCGGTGCCCACCTGCACCACCGGGTCCAGCGTGCTGCTCCACTCTCCCGAGGAGACGAGGCGGCCCGTCCCGGTGGACTTGAACCACAACTCCACCGCTCCCTGCTGATGTAGTCGTGGCATGAGGCCCGAGGGCAGCTCCACATAGCCCGAACTCGTCAGCTCGACCGCGGTGTCGGTACTGCCGGCCGGCGCTCCCGGACGCCCTCGGGTCGCCCCGGAGTAGGAGGCCGAACCGGCGCCCCAGCCCAGATCGGCCGCATTGCCGGAGGCCTCACCCAGCCGCCAGTAACCGAACGGGTCGGCGTCCTGGACCGAGCTGCGATACAGCGATCCGGCGCCGTACTCGAAGCTGGTGCAGGCGGTCGTCGGCGCGCAGACCTCGGTCAGGCGGTCACCGGTGTAGGAGTAGGTCCAGGTCAACGGCGCCCCGTTCACCGGGGCGGTGGACACGGTGGTGACGTGCGCGCCGGTCCAGGTGAACGACAGGGACCTGCCGCCGGTCGCGGTGACCTCGCTCAGTTTGCCGTCGGTGCCGTAGGTCAGCTCCTGGCCGCGGCCCTGGCTGTCGGTCGCCCGCAGCAGCCGGCCCTGGGTGTCGAAGAGGTAGGAGGTGGACGACTTGTCCATCAGCCGCCAGCCGCCCCCGGTGACCGTCGCCAGGGTGGCGTAGGTGCCCGGCGGCGGCTGGAAGGTCCCGTCCCCCTTGTCGGCGAAACGCACTGTGCGCCCGTCGGGGTAGGTCACCAGAAGCGCCTCGAAGCCGCGGATCGTCTCCGGCACGATCCGCATGTCGAAACGGGTCGACCAGCCCGCCCCGAACGCGCCGTCACGGCGCGGGTCCATGCTGTTGTAGGAGCGCACCACCGACAGGGGCAACCCCGCGGTGTTGACCACCGCGTCGGTGAAGGTCGTCGTGTAGTTACCGGTGGACTGGTGGAACTCCTGGCCGTTGACACCCCGGGCCGACAGGTTCGAGGTGATCGTGGGCTGGCGCACTCCCATGGTGAAGGAACGCGTCGAGGAGTATCTGCCCTGACCGCCGATGGTGGAGGCGTCGGTGACGTACACCCGCCACCAATACTCCTTGCCCCACGACAGCAGTCCTTCGGGCAACGGCCACTGGCCGGACAGTCCGCAGCAGACATTGTCGTAGTCGTCGGAGTTCACGCAGTTGCCCGACATCGACGGACTGTCACAGACCTGGAAGTCGAAGCCGGCCACGCCGCCGGCCCACGAGGTCACCGTCGCCGACAGCGTCGGCTGCAATGTCATGACCAGTGCCTCGTCGGCGGGGGTCATGGAGGTGACCGTCGGAGCGGGGGGCAGCGGACACGCTCCCCGGTCCGCCCATACCCATGAGAAGCCATTCTCCGGCGGCGTCGTATTGGCCCATCCCGCGATGGCCTGAAGCGCCTCCCAGATCCGGCCGGCCGAGGCAAGCCGATCCCCCTGCGCGACCGCGTAGTTGGACCGCCATGGTGAGACGCTTCCGCACGGAGGGTCTGCGAGCGCCTGCATCGACAACGTGGCCTGTTTCCGCTGTTTTTGCTGTTTCTTCGACAGGGAGGGAGCCGTCGTGGTGGAAGGCGCCGCTTCCTTGACGAACCGGCCTTCGAGGGGCAGCGCCTTCTTCGGTGCGGCGACTTCCTTCGAAGGGGATTTCACCTGCACCGTTGTCGCCGTGCGGTCCGTTCCCACGAGGGAGGGCAGACCGGCTGCCGTTCCGGACAGTTGAACCGGCGCCGGCTCGCCCCGCACGGCAAGGGACGCGATGGCCGGATTCAAGTCGGCGACCGCCGGTTCCGCGTGCAGGAGCAGAAGGCCGGGGATCAGCGTCACCAAGGTGATGAGACTCACGCCGGTTGAAGATCGAGACGAACGGCCCCATGACAACAAGCGGCGCATACGCCGTCATCCTCCGAACACGTCAGCGCGAGAACGAGCGTCCCCGCGTTACCCCAGTCCGTCATGGGAACCGGACGAGGCCGGAGCTGACGGTTCAGAGTGCGTCAGGTGCAAGCAAACGACCAAAAAGTACATATAGATCACTTAAGTCCGCAAGATCTCCATAAGGAACAAATAAAGAGCGCGACGGTCAGGTTTGGGGAGATGAGATATCGAACACGTGAGTGAGATGTGACGCATAGTCGTGGAGTGGCGAGATGAAAACGACGACGCGGAGGGAAGGTGTGATCACCTTCGGTCGTCTCGCGTGGCTCGCCTGGGAGCGGTTTCCTTAAGAGTCCAGCTCACGCCTGGTAAGAGGCGGCGGCATCCATGAGAAACCATGACGAAAGACATATTTTCGGGCATCCGCTGGTGACGAGGGCGTCGCATCATCGGTGACGAGCGTGACGGGAAGTCTGTGACCGGATACGGTCAAGATCGACTCCGCCTGGAATCGGTCCTGACCGGCAAAAGCCTGAGACGGGCGGCCTTGCCAGGCGGCGACGGAGCATCTGCCCGGCTCCGGGATGATTGCCGCATGAACGAGTTCGTCGAGTCCATGGCCCAGGTGGTGACCGGGGTGACGGTCGTCACGGTGAAGGACGAGCGGGACGATGTGGGGGTCACGGTCGGCACGTTCGCCTCGATCTCGCTGGATCCGCCGCTGGTGATGGTGAGCCTGGACAACGCCGGATACCTCAACGAGCTGCTGCTCCGGCACGACCGCTGGGCCGCCGGTGAGCGCCACTCCGTGGCGGGGCCTCAGCGTCGGCCGAGGGTGTCGATCGCGCCGATCATGAGATCCCAGAACCGGTCCCGGTCGAGTACGGTCCCGACGTTCGCGTTGGGCTCCCAGTCCATCCGGCCGTGCAGGTCGGCCACGGTGGCGCCCCGGGTGTGCGTGCCGTCCAGTTCGACCCGCAGGCCCACCCGGACGTGGGTCAGGACCTCGGGGTCGATCAGGTAGGCGAGGGTGATCGGATCGTGCAGCGGGGGCGCCTCGAACCCCCACGTCTGGTGGTAGCTGGAGCCGAAGAAGGTGAGAAGTTCCACGCAGACCCGGGCCAGCGGGGTGCCGAGTGCGGCGATGCGGTCGAGTACGTCGGCGGTGACGAGCGCCTGGTGGCTGACGTTGAGTCCCACCCAGGTGGTCGGGATGCCGCTGCCGAGCACCTCCGCCGCCGCCTCCGGGTCGGCGTGGATGTTGAACTCGGCGTAGGGCGTGTGGTTGCCGCGTTCGGTGGAGCCACCCATGATCACGATCTCGCGAATGCGGTCGCGGTCGCCGGGGTGACGGCGCAGCAGCGTGGCGATGTTGGTCAGCGGCCCGATGGCCACGACCGTCACCGGCTCGTCGGCGGCGGCGAGTGTGTCGTGGATGAGCTCGACACCGTGGCGCGGATCGAGGGGCACGTCGGGCTCGCCGAAGGCCGGGCCGTCCAGCCCGCTCTCACCGTGCACGTAGTCGCCGATCTCCAGCGGACCGGCGAGCGGCCGGTCGCAACCGGCCGCGACCGGTACCCCGGTAACCCCCGCCAGGCTGAGCATCCGCCGCGCGTTGAGAGCGGTCTTCGCCACGGTCTGGTTGCCGGCGACGGTGGCGACCGCGCGCAGGTCGATCGCCGGGTCGGCCACCGCCAGCAGGATGGCCAGGGCGTCGTCGTGACCCGGATCGCAGTCGAGGATCACCGGGATCGGCATGTCAGATCTCCTTCGCCAGCCAGCGCACGGACCGGGTGAAGAGGGTGCGGTACCCCTCCCAGGTGACGAACTCCTCGGGGCACCAGTGCGGGGCGATGTCGGAGGCCCAGGCGAGGGTACGGCCCGCCCCCGCCTGCCGTACGGCGAGCAGCGGGTCGGCGCCGACGGTGGCGAGCAGCCGGGCGTCCTCGGGGACCTCGAAGCGGTTGTAGCCGAGCAGGTCGGGCCAGTCGGAGGGCAGCCCGTCCACGATGGGGTGGGCCGGGTCGACGACGACGCCGGGAAGACCCTGCGGGGTCTCCACCCGGTCGTCGTAGGGGGAGATCCGGGCGGGGAGCACCCGCTCCACGGGGGTGCCGTGGAAGGCCGCCTTCGCCTCGAAGCCTTGGAAGCTGAGGTAGCCGCCGGCCATCGCCAGGCCGCCGCCCTGCTCCACCCAACTCGCCAGCAGGTCGAGCCGGTTCGCCGACTTCCTGCTGTGCAGCCAGGTGTCGGGGTGCAACAGGATGCTGTTGGCGCCGATGTCGGAGAGCACGACGACGTCGTAGGCCGACAGTTCGTCGAGCGTCCCGGGGAACAGCTTGGGCACGTCGTGCGCGGGCAGGTGGTCGACCTCGATGCCGTCCGCGACCAGTACGTCGCGCAGCGGCTCGAAGCCGGTGTGGTAGGTCGTCGTGGTGAACGCGTCGAACCCCTTGTAGTGGGTCGACACACTCATCCACGACTCGCCGGCGACCAGCACGCGGGTCATATTGTCTCCTTCAGGGTGTCTTCGGGGTGGTGAAGAGCTCGCGCGGATTGGCGACGAGCAGCCGGTCGGTGTCCTCGGGGGTCAGCCCGTGGCGGTGCAGACGCGGCACGAAGTGCGTGAGGATGTGCGCGTAGCCGGTTCCGCCGTACCGGACCAGCATGGTCTTGAGGAACACGTCCTGGGAGAGCAGCAACCGGCTGCCCAGGCCGGCGCGGACCAGCCAGGCGACGGCTGCGGCGTTCTCCTCGTCGCACGGCGACTGGCCCTCGCCGGGGTAGAGGTAGTCCATGCCGCACATGTCGTATCCGAGGTAGGCCCCCCGGGCGGCGAGGGACACCTGGTGGTCGCGCTCACGCAGGCTGGGGTTCATGTGTGACAGCACGGTGGCCGGGAGGAGGCCGCCCTCCTCGGCGATGACGTCGAGTACCCGGTGGCCGTGCCGTACCCACCCGGGCAGGTGCACCGAGAGCGGCGCACCGGTGCGGGCCTGGGCCCGGGCGGCGCCGCGGAGCACCTTCTCCTCGGCCGGGGTGAAGTCCGGGGAGATCCCGATCTCGCCGATCACCCCGGCACGTACTCCCCCGGCGCCGTCGACCAGATCCCGCTCGATCTCGTCGGCGACGTCGGCGGCGCTCATACCGCGAACCCGGGCCGGGTGGGTGCGCTCCAGGTAGAAGCCGCAGCCCATCACGATGTTCAGGCCGGTGGCACGGGCGATGCGGACCAGCTCCGCCGGGGCGCGGCCGATGCCCTCCGGGGTGACGTCCAGCACTGTGCGGCCCCCACGGGCCGCAAACCGGGCCACCTCCTCGATCGCCACACCGGTGTCGTCGAGGGACACGTTGTCGCGGGAGAGGTAGGGGTCCTGCCGCAGCCGGCCGAGGAACTCCATCCGCACCGGCGAACCGGCGATCAGCTCACCCTCGGCGTCGCCCTCGGGGGCGGGGTGCCAGGCACTGGCGCCGTCGTTGCGCAGGTGCTCGTGGCAGAGCGTGATGCCGAGCTCGGCGACGGGCACCTCGCCGAGCACCGTGGTCGCGGTCGCAGTCGCAGTCGCAGTCGCAGTCGCAGTCGCAGTCGCGGCCTCGGCCCGACCGGTCATTTCCGCACCGCGCCGAACCTCGCCCACAGCTTGTTGTTGGCGAAGATGGCCAGCAGCAGGATGCTGCCCTGCACGATCTGCACGTAGAACGGCGAGACGTGCAGCAGCACCAGGCCGTTGGCGATGACGCCGAGGGTGAGGGCGCCGAAGATGGTGCCGAGCATGCTGGCCCGGCCGCCGAACAGGCTGGTCCCGCCGAGCACGACGGCCGTGATGACCTCCAGCTCGAACCCGGTGCCCGCGTTCGACGACCCGGAGCTGAGCCGGGTGGCGATCAGCACTCCGGCGAGCGCGGCGGCCAGACCGGCCAGCACGTAGACGATGAGCCCGATCTTGCGGGTGTTCACACCGGTACGGCGCAGCGACTCACCGTTGGAGCCGAGACCGACCACGTAGCGGCCGAACGGCGTGCGCGTCAGGACCAGCCAGCCGAGCAGCGCGATCACCACGGCGAGGACGGCCGGCACCGGCACTCCGGCGATGCGGCCCTGGCCGAGCTGGACGATCCACAACCCGCCGTCGATCGGAGTGGAGTAGCCCTCGGTCGCGCGCAGGGCGGTGCCCCGCAGGATCGAGAGCATGGCCAAAGTGACGATGAACGCCGGGATGCCCTGGTAGGAGGAGAACCAGCCGTTGACGAACCCGATCGCCGCGCCGAGCGCGAGGATCGCGATGAGCGCGAGGGTGGGGTCCCAGCCCTGCTGGAGGACGATCGCCAGCAACGATCCGGACAGCGCGACCGTCGAGCCGACCGACAGGTCGATGCCGGAGGTGCTGATCACGAAGGTCATCGCGACCGCGACGATCAGGGTCGGGGAGATCTGCCGGATCAGGTTGAGCAGGTTGCCGACGCTGGCGAAGCGGTCGGCGGAGAACGAGAAGAAGATCAGCAGTAGGACCAGCATGGCCCCGATGGCGATGGTCTGGGCGTGGCTGCCGATGTGGGCGCTGACCCGGGCCGACCGGGTGGTGACCACCCTCTCGCTGGTGACGGTCATGACCGTGCTCCCTCGGGCTGGTCGTGGGCGACGATCTCCGACACGAGCCGTTCCAGGCTGGTGGTGCGGGCGTCGAGGTCGGCGCGGAGCGTCCCCTCGTACATCACGCAGAGCCGGTCGCAGACCCGGAACAGGTCCTGGAGGCGGTGGGTGATCAGAATCACCGAGACCCCCTGGGAGGAGACGGTCTTGATCAGTTCCAGCACGGTCTCGACCTCGGCGACGGCGAGCGCGGCCGTGGGCTCGTCGAGGATGAGCAGCTTGGGGCCGAAGGTGACCGCGCGGGCGATGGCGACCGCCTGCCGCTGGCCGCCGGAGAGCCCGCCCACCGGGATGTCGGTGAGGGGGATCCGGATGTTGAGCGCGTCGAGTTGCCGGCGCGCGTCCTCGTGCATCCGCTTGATGTCCAGCAGCAGGCCACCGGCCCGGCGCGGTTCACGGCCGAGGAACAGGTTGCCCGCCACGTCGATGTCGTCGCAGAGGGCGAGGTCCTGGTAAACCATCTCGATTCCCAGCTCGCGGGCATCGCGGGGGGTGGCGAAGGACACCTGGCGACCGTCGAAGACGATCTGCCCGGAGTCCGGCACCACGGTGCCCGCGAGCACCTTCATCAGGGTGGACTTGCCGGCGGCGTTGTCGCCGACCAGTCCCACCACCTCGCCCACGCCGACCCGCAGATTGGCCCCGCGCAGCGCGTCGACCATCCCGTAGCGTTTGCGGATGTCGCGCATGACCACACGGTCCGCGCCGGTCGCCTCGTAGTCGGTCATAGGGGTCTCTCCGCCGCTCACTTGAACGTGGAGCGGTATTTGTCGACGTTTTCCTTGGTCACGATCGTGACGGGCACATCAATGGTCTTCTTGGCCTGCGCGCCTCCGATCAGCGCCTTGACCTCCTTGACCGCCTCGTAGCCCTCGGTCCTGGGGTCCTGCTGCACGACTCCGGCGACGAAGCCGGCGTCGATGCCGCCGATCACTTCCGCGGTGAGGTCCCAGCCGAAGACCTTGACCCGGTCGCTCGCGTTCTGCGACTTCACCGCGGCCACCGTGCCGAGCAGCGCGGGCTCTCCGGTGGCGTACACGGCCGTGAGGCCCGAGCGCGAGGTGAGCAGGTTCTCGGCGGCGGCCAGGGCCGCCTCCTGCTTGTTCTGCCCGTCCACGGTCTGGACGATCTTGGCGCCGGCCGCCTCGACGGTCGAGTTGAAGCCGTCCTTGCGCACGTTCTGGATGAATGAGTTGAGCGCGCCGACCACGCCGATGTTCGGCACGGACACGTTCTGCTTCTTGGCCCACTCGTTGACGAACATGCCCATCTGCTTGGCCGCCTCGGCGTTGTCCACGCCCACCTGGGTGTCGACCGCAGGGGAGTCCACGATCGCGTCGACGGCCACGACCTTCAGTCCCGCGTCCTTGGCGATCTTGACGGCGGGCTTGATGCCCTCGACGTCGATGGCCACCACGATGACGCCGTCGAACTGCTGCTGGACGAAGTTGTCGATGGCCTCGTTCTGCTTCACGGGGTCGTCGTTGGCGTTGAAGATCGTGAGGTCGACGCCCGCCTCCTTCGCGGCCTGCTGGGCGCCGGCGTTCATCTCGTTGAAGAAGATCGCCTGCTGGTTGATCTGCACCAGGCCGATCTTCGGCTTTTCTCCGCCGTCGGCTGAGGGCGCGGTGTCGGAAGCGTCCGTGCCGCCGCATGCCGCGGCCAGCAGGCCGGTGGCAAGGATTGCCGTGACGGCGGTCAGGCGGGTGAAGCGAGTCGGTCGTGCCATCGAATCAGCCTTTCGAGACGCTGATGCAGGGGGTTTGGTAATCGATTACCAATATCCGGGGATGGTAGCGACCAGGGCAAACGCTCGTCAAGGTGACGTAAGGCCGCAGACGCTCTATGGTTCTAACAACCCGCACCTGAGCGAGCTCGTGTGGCGGGGAGGCGACCGGTTATCCTCAGCGCGACCAGGGAAATCGATTACACAACATGGGCGTGACAATCCACGACGTGGCCAGAGCGGCCGGCGTCTCCGTGGCCTCGGCCTCGCGTGCCCTGTCCGGCCGCCGCAAAGTCACCGCCGAGGTGGCCGAGCGAGTGACACGGGCCGCCACCGAGCTGGGCTACCGGCCGAACGCCATCGCCAAGGCACTGCGCGACCAGACCACCGGAACAATCGGCATGATCGTTCCCGGCATCGGCAACCCGTTCTTCACCACGATCGTCGAATCGGTGGAGCATCAACTCCAGGAGACCGGGCGGGACCTGCTGCTGTGCGCCTCCCTGTACGCACCCGAGATCGAGGCCCGGCGGCTGAACACGCTGCTGGCCCGGCGGGTGGACGGCCTGATCATCAGCCCGTGCGACTTTGAGGCCAGCGCGCCGGCCGTCCTGAACGCCGCCCGGCAGGTGCCCCTGGTGCAGGTGGACCGCTACATCGAGGGCGGCGGAGCCGACTGGGTCGGCGTGGACGACGACTCGGCGCTGGCCCAGGCAGTCGACCACGTGGTCGCCGGAGGAGCACGCTCCGTCGTCTTCGTCAGCAGCCGCCTGATGAACTCCTCCGCGAGGTTGCGGCTGGCCGGCTTCCAGCTCGCCACAGCCCGCGCCGGGATCGCCTCCAGGCCGCCGCTGCTCGGCGAGTTCACCCTCGCCTGGGGCTTCGAGGCCGGGCAGTCACTCCTGGCCGACGGCCCCCTGCCGGACGCGGTGGTCTGCGGGAACGACGAGATCGCGGTCGGCCTGCTGCGGGCGCTGCGGGTCGGCGGCGTACGCGTTCCCGAGGAGGTGGCGGTGGTGGGATTCGACGACGTCGGCCACGCGGCGATGTGCGACCCGCCGCTCACCACCGTGCGTCAGCCGGTGGAGGAGATGGCGGCCGAGGTGGTACGCCTGCTGAACCAGGTACGGGTGGGCGATCCGCGGCCCGCGCAGCGCATCGCGATCGCTCCCCGGCTCGTCGTACGGGAGACCAGCCGCCTCGTGACCAGGGGCGTGGTCACCACCGGAGCCGCAGGAGTCCTGACCGGGGACACGGCCACCGCCGGAGTCTCAGGAACCGTGACCGGGGACGGTCAGGAAGGCAGGGGATCGGCATGACCGACGTCGTGGAACTGACCCGCGAGCTGATCAGGATCGACTCGGTGGGCGGCGGCGAGGCCGCGGTCGCCGAACCGCTCGCCCACAGGCTGGAGGCCGCCGGTTTCGAGGTGCGGACGCACGACCACGCACCCGGCCGTACCGGACTGGTGGCCCGATGGGGAACGGGCGTGCCCGTCACCCTCACCGGTCACCTCGACACGGTTCCGCTGGGCGGCCAGGCATGGACGCACGAGCCGCACACCGCGGAGGTGGACGGCGACCGGCTCTACGGGCGCGGGTCGAGCGACATGAAGGCCGGGGTGGCCGCGCTGGTCGTCGCCGCCGAGCGGCACGCGCGCGGGCCGGGCCACCGGGTGGCGCTGGAGATCGTCCTCACCGCGGGAGAGGAGACCGGCTGCGAGGGGGCGATCGACATGATCGCCCGTGGGCTGGTCAGCCGGTCCCGGGGGCTGCTGGTGGCCGAGCCGACCGCGAACCGCGCCCTGCTCGGGCACAAGGGCGCGCTCTGGCTGAAGGCGACCGCCCACGGCCGGACCGCCCACGGCTCGATGCCCCACCTGGGCGACAACGCGATCTACAAGCTGGCCCGCGCGATCGGCGCCGTCGAATGCTTCGATCCCGGCGTTCCCCCTCATCCCTGGCTCGGCGCGCCGACCGCGAACGTGGGGACCGTACACGGCGGGATCAACGTGAACTCCATCCCCGACCTCGCCGAGGCGACCGTCGACATGCGCACGGTCACCGGCCAGGACCACACGGAGCTACGTGAGCGGCTCCGGGAGAAGCTCGGCGGGGAGACCTCGCTGGAGGTGCTGACCGACCTGCCCTCGGTGTGGACCGACCCGGACGACCCCTTCGTGCGGGTCCTGGTCGCCGCAGGGGCCCGCCCCCCGGGCGAGCGACCGGCCGCCAGCTACTTCACCGACGCCTCGGTGCTCGTCGCCGCCTGCGGTGGAGCACCCACCGTGATCTGCGGTCCCGGGGAGCCGGAGCAGGCGCACGTCACCGACGAATACTGCGAGATTCCCCGGATCGAGGAGGCCGTCGAGATCTACGCCGGCGCCCTGGCGGGACTCTCCACCCGCTAGTAGGGCCAGGTCAGGTGGAGGTCGACCCGGCGAGCCGCCCGGTGGCAGGCCCCCGAGTGGGGCGACGAGCGGAACGTCGCGTTAGGGGGCGTCGGCGATCTCCGCGAGGCGTGCGGCCAGTTGCCCGGGTTCGCCGTCGACCAGGGCGGACACCCCTCGCCACCAGGCGAACCACTCGCCGCTGCGCCACATCCAGTCGATCCGCTCGATGGCGGCGATGACATCGCCCCTGTCGCGCCACACCGCACCCACCTGTGCGGCGGAGGCGCCCTGGCGCAGCGCCCAGGTGTGCAGGGTCGCGGCGGCCTCGGCGTCGACCGGCTGCTCGTACGGGTCGGGGTGCTCGTCCAGCCGGTGCGGGCCGAGCCCCGCGGCGACGCCCCAGCTCCACTGGGCCTCGGCGGGGCGGGAGTAGCGCAGGGAGTCGAAGTCGAGGTTGGAACCGAGCTCGTTGTCCGCCCGGCGCAGGACCACCGCGTCGAGTCGGCCGCCCGCGTCGAAGGCGACCACGATCCGCCGGCCGGGGCACGCGTCGGGCGGCAGCTCGACCCGGTCCTCGGCCTGCCAGGAGTTGAGGTCGGTGACGGCGGCGGGGCGGCCCCAGGTCTCGTCCGCCGCGTCGTCGGCGATCCAGGCGGCGAGCATTTCCAGAACCGTCAGGTCGGTCCACGGTTCGATCGCGGTGGAGCTCCGGAGCACCTCGTCCGGCGCGGGCAGCTTGCCGCCGCGCTCGCGCCGCCACCACCGCTCGCCGAGCTCACGGGTTCCGACCAGCAGGGCGGCCAGCGCGGCGAGCTCGGTGGATCTGCGGGTGAGGGGGGCGCCTCGTGCGAGTTCGACGGAACGCGCGACGCGGTCGGCGCCCAGCGCCGCTCCCGCCTCGCCCAGCAGAAGGGCGGCGTCCGGCCGCTCCTCGCCCAGTAGGTCACGGATCAGTCGTCTGGCCTCGGTCCTTGCGTCCTCCGCACGTCCCTCACGCATACCGACACGGTACGCCGGGAGATCCCTAGGCGCGAGCGTCACCAGGCGGTACGGCCGTGCCGTCGCCGGGCGGTACGGCCGTGCCGTCGCCGCCGTCGTCGTGCGGCGCCGCGGTGAGGTAGGCGGCCCTGCCCACCATGTAGGCGGCCACCGCGGCCGTCACCACCTGGTAGACGGCGACCAGGAGTATGACGCCGGCGATCTTCCAGCTGGGGTCGCGCAGCCACATGGCGAGCAGGATGAGGTGGAGCCCGAGCACCTGGGGCTTGGTCGCCGCGTGCATGCGCGCCAGAGTGCCGGGGAACCTGACCATGCCCACCCCCGCGGCGAACGCCAGTCCCGCCCCCAGCAGCAGGCAGACGGCCGCGGCCACGTCCATCACGGTCACCGGGCACGCCCGGAGAAGAACCTGGCCAGCGAGACCGAGCCGACGAACCCCAGCAGGGACAGCACCAGCAGCACGGGCAGTACCGAGTAGTCCCGGTAGGTCGCCGCCCCCGCCCCGATCGCGCAGATGACGACGGCGGTGAGCACATCCAGCGCGACGGCCCGGTCCAGCATCGTCGGACCGCGCACCAGGCGGTAGAGCGTCATCGCCGCGGCGGCGGCGAGCAGCCCCAGAACGATCAGGTACACCGTCGTCATCGCACCTCCTCCTGGTCCGCGCGGGTGCCGAAGGCGGCCACGATGCGGTTCTCCAACCGGGTCACGTCATCCTGGGTGACCTGTCCGACCGTCGCCGGATCCCCCGGAACGCCGAGCACGTGGAGCAGCAGCGTTCTCCGGCGGACGTTCGCCTCCAGCACCAGGCTGCCCGGCAGCGCCGACAGCGCCACGGTCACCAGCACGGCCATGGCCTCCGACGAGGCGCGTAGCCTCACCTCGACGAGCTGCATCGGCGGCGGCCTGCCCAGGCGCAGCGCCCAGAAGGCGACCCGGAAGCTGGACACCATCATGTCCCGTACGAAGCGGACGAGGAACAGCAGGATCCAGACGGGGTGGAGCCGGAGGCCGGTGTCCTGAATCGGCAGGGGCAGCAGCCACACGAGGACCAGCCCGACCAGCAGGCCGCCGAGCACGTTGCCCACGCTCAGGTCTCCCCAGAGCAGCAGCCAGATCACGGTCAGCCAGAGCACCTGCGGCAGCGGCACGGGCCTGCCCGGCAACCGGGGCGCCGGGAGCACCCGGCGGGGCTCGCTCACCGCTCACCGCCGAGCACCGCGGAGATGTACGGTTCGCGGGCCAGCAGTTCCGCCGCGGCCCGCTCCGACAGGGCGAACAGCGGGCCGGCCAGCACGGTGAAGGACAGCGCCAGCGCCACCAGGGCGGCCGTGGAGGCGAACATGAGCTTCGGCATGGTGACGGAGGTGACGATCGCCTCGGCCGCGGTCCCGCTCCGGGCGCCCGCGCCCGGCTCCCCCTGCGGCTCTGCCCCGTCCTCGCCTTCCTGGGTCTCCAGCACGGTTCCCCCCTCGGTGACCATTCCCGCGGGCGGTACCCGCCAGAAGGCCTTGTTCCAGGTCGTGGCCACCGCGTACAGGGTGAGCAGGCTGGTCACCAGCCCTCCCGCGACCAGGGTCAGGGCCATCGGGCCGCCGTCCGCCACTCCCGCCTGGATCAGCCCGAGCTTGCCCAGGAAGCCCGACATCGGCGGGATGCCCGCCAGGTTCATCGCGGGCACGAAGAAGAGCACCGCGATCACGGGTGTCAGTTTCGCCAGGCCGCCGAGGCCGTCCAGGGAAGTGGTACCGGTGCGGCGCTCGATCATGCCGGTCACCAGGAACAGGCTCGTCTGCACGGTGATGTGGTGGGCCACGTAGAAGACGGCACCTGCCATGCCCTGGACGCTGTACAGGGCGACTCCGAACACCATGTAGCCGATATGGCTGACCAGGGTGAAGGAGAGCATCCGTTTTATATCGGTCTGGGCTACCGCCCCGAGAACCCCGACGAGCATGGTCAGCAGCGCCGCCCACATCAGCAGGCCGCTCACCGGGCCACCGGGGAACAGCAACGCCTCCAGCCGGATGATCGAGTAGATGCCGACCTTGGTGAGCAGCCCGGCGAAGAGCGCCGTCGCGGGAGCGGGCGCGGTCGGATACGAGTCGGGCAGCCACGCCGACATCGGGAAGATCGCGGCCTTGACCACGAAGACCAGCAGGAGTGTCAGCTCGACCAGCAGCCTGACGTGCTGGGGCAGCATCGAGAAGCGCTCGGCCAGCTGCGCCAGCGACACGGTGCCCGTGGCGCCGTAGGCCACCGCGATCGCGACGAGGAACAACAGTGACGACGCCAGTCCTATCACCGTGTAGGTGGCGCCCGCCCGGATGCGGGACTCGGTCCCGCCGAAGGTCAGCAGCACGTACGAGCCGCCGAGTAGCATCTCGAACCCGACGAAGAGGTTGAACAGGTCACCGGACAGGAAGGCGTCCGACACTCCGGCGACCATGATCAGATAGGCCGGGTGGAAGATCGACAGTGAGGCCTTGTGCTCCTGGTCCGCCCAGGACTGGGAGAGCGAGTAGATCATCACGCAGAGCGTCACCGCGGAGGAGACCGCCAGCATCAGCGTGGAGAGACGGTCGGCGACGAGCGCGATGCCGATCTGCGCGCCCCAGCCCCCGGCACGGGACACCAGCGGGCCCCCGCTGTCGGCCGCGACCAGCAGGAACAGCGACACGATCAGCACCACCGCGAGCGTGCCCACGCTGATGAGTGCCTGGAGCCTGCGCAGCCTGCTGCCGATGGCCAGCTTGAGACCGACGGCCAGCAGCGGCAGCACCACGGGCACCGGGATGAGCGCCTCCATCAGTCCTCGCCCTCCAGCTCGGGATCCTGCGCCCTGGCCTGCCGCGCCCGGTCCTCCCGGATGGCGGCGCGCATCTGCCTGCGGGCGTCGCGCTGGCGGGCGCGAAGCCGCTTGCGGATCTCGCGCTCCCGCGCGGCCTGCTCCCGCCTCCTGCGGGCGAACTCGGCGCGCATCTCCCTCACGCGCCTCTCCCGGCCCTCCTTGGAGACGTCCTCCGCCTGCTGGGCCTCGGCGAAACGCTCGGCGAGCCGCTCGGCGGACAGGCCGTCGTTCTTGTGCTCCTGCAGCCAGCGGCCCAGGTCGACGTTGACGTCGAGGATCTGCTGCTCCAGCTCATCCAGTTCCCTGCGCTCCCGCTCGTGCTGGGCCTCCTCCAGCCGGGCCAGCTCGGCCCGCTGCTCGCGGACCAGCCGCTGGTAGGCCTCCTCGCGGTCGAGCACGGCCTGGCCGAGCTCACCGCGCCTGGCGCGCAGCCGCACCCGGCGGTCCTCGGTGTCGTCCTGTACCTCGTCGGCGCCGGTGAGCTGCCAGGACCGGTGGATCATGGCGAGCAGGAAGGCGGTGACGCCCAGCGTGATGACGATGGCGGTGAGCACCATGGCCTGCGGCAGCGGGTCGGCCATCCGCTCCGGGTCGGACACGCCCAGGATCGGTGGTTCCCCCGGCGGCCCGCCCACGGTGAGGATCAGCAGGTTCACCCCGTTGCCGAGCAGGATGACCCCGGCCAGCAGCCGGACCAGGCTCCGCTCAAGGAGGAGCGTGACCCCCGCGGCCACGAGCGCGGCGACCACCAGGAGAGGCAGCACGGGCGCGGTCATCGGCTCTCCCCCTCCTCGATCTGCCGATCCAGCTCGGCGCCCAGGCTGCGCAGGATGTCCCGCACCATGCCGATCACCGTGATGTAGACCCCGAGGTCGAACAGGAGCACCGTCGACAGGTGCAGCTTGCCGACCAGCGGGACGTACAGGTCGGCGGAGAGCATGTCCAGCGGCCCCGCACCGGCCGACAGCCCCACCAGGGCGGTGAGCGTGGACAGCAGGAGCCCCAGGCCGATCAGCACCCCGGGGGCGACCGGCGCGGCGGCGGTCAGCTCGTGCCTGCCTCCGGCGAGGTAGCGCAGGACCAGCGCGAGACCGGCCACGATGCCCCCGGCGAACCCGCCGCCCACCCCGCTGTGCCCGGTGAACAGCAGGAAGACCGAGACCAGCATCACGGTGTGGAAGGTCACCCGGGCCACGAATTCGAGGACGACCGTCCGCTGCCCGGGCGGCAGACTGGTCGCCAGCCAGTACGTCCGGGGCTCCTCACCGGTTCTCTCCTCGCCGGTTTTCTCCGTCGGAGGCTGCGGCGCGTACGAGCGGCTGCGCAGGAAGACCAGGCCGGTCATGCCGAGGGTGAGGACGACGAGCACGGAGCTCTCCCCCATGGTGTCCCAGGCCCTGATGTCGACCAGGAGCGCGCTGACGATGTTGGCGGCCCCGGCCTCCTTCGCCGCTTCGGCCATCAGCGTGCCGATCGGTGTCGCCTGCCGCGCGTTCATCGCGAGCAGGCCGGCCCCCGCCACCACGACGCCGCTCACGATGCCGAGGGTGAGCCGCGCGCCGAACGGCACCCGGGGCCGGTCCTCCCTCGGCCCGAGGGGAAGCCTCCGCAGCACCAGCACGAACACGACCAGGCTCAGCGTCTCGACGAGGAACTGGGTCAGCGCCAGGTCCGGCGCGCCGTGGACGAGGAACAGCAGCGCCGTGCCGTACCCGGTCAGGCCCGCCAGCAGCACCAGCACGATGTGCGAGCGCACCCTGAGCGCGATGGCCGCCGCGGCGATGATGAGCACGCCGATGACGGGCTGCTCGATACGGTCCCAGGCCACCAGGTCCAGCCGAAGGTCGGGTTCGGGACCGTACGCCAGTGAGAAGGCGCCCACCCCCGCCACCGAGACGAATGCGATCATGAGGTAGTCGGGCAGTGAGCCACGCTGGACGACGCCGGTCAGCTGCAGGGAGAAACGTTCCAGCCCGCGGACCAGGGCCCAGTAGGCCCGGCCGGAGTCGATCAGGTGCAGGGCCTCCCCGATCCGCGCCAGCGGCTTCCTGGCCAGGAAGAGGAGCGCTCCACCCGCCAGCGCGACGGCCGACAGCAGCAGCGGCACCGGGGCGCCGCTCCACAGCGCGAGGTGGGTGCCGTGGCCGGGTCCGGGGAAGGTGTCGGTGTAGCTCCGCATCGCCTCGCCGTACCGTGCGGCGAACGGGGCCGCGGCGAGGCCGAGCACCGAGAGCAGTGCGGGCGGCAGGAGCATCGCGGCGCCCGCGGGGTGCACCGGCACCGGCTCGACACCGGGCTTGGCGCCGAAGGCGCCCCACAGGAAACGCGCACTGTAGCCGGCGGTGAGCGCCGACCCGAGGACGACTCCGGCGAGCACCGCCGTGTCGGTGCCCCGGCCGGTCAGCAGCGACTCGAAGGCCGCCTCCTTGCCGACGAACCCCAGGAACATCGGGATGCCCGCCATCGAGGCGGCGGCCCCGGTGGCGACCGCGGCCGGCCACGGCGCCGAGCGCCGCAGGCCGCTCAGCTCGCGCAGGTCGCGGGTGCCCGTGGAGTGGTCGATGACGCCGACGACCAGGAAGAGGGAGGCTTTGAACAGTGCGTGCGCGAGCAGCATCCCGACCCCGGCGATCGCGGTGTCGCGGGTGCCCGCGCCGAACAGCACAGTCAGGAAACCCAGCTGGCTCACCGTGCCGTAGGCGAGCAGCTTCTTGAGGTCGTGCTCGCGCAGCGCCCGCCAGGCGCCGAGCAGCATGGTGAGCAGGCCCAGGGGTACGGCGACCCACCGCCAGGCGGCGAGCTCCTCGAAGGCCGGGCCCAGGCGGGCGAGCAGATAGATTCCCGCCTTCACCATCGCCGCGGCGTGCAGGTAGGCCGAGACCGGTGTCGGCGCGGCCATCGCCGCGGGCAACCACATGCTGAACGGGAAGACCGCCGACTTCGACAGCGCGCCGACCAGGATCAGCACCACCGCCACCGCCACCAGGCCGCCGGACGGCGGGCTCTGCACGATCCGCGAGATGCGATACGTTCCCGCGGCCTCGCCGAGCACGACCATGCCGCCCAGCATCGCCAGGCCGCCGAACGTGGTGACGATCAGCGCCTGCATCGCGGAGCGGCGGCTGGTCCTGCCGGCGGGGTCGTGGCCGATCAGCAGGTAGGAGAAGACAGTGGTCAGCTCCCAGAACACATAGAGCAGCAGGAGGTCGTCCGCGACCACCAACCCGAGCATCGCCCCGGCGAAGGCCACGAGCACCCCGGCGAACCGGCCGAGCCCCTCGGCGCCTGCGGAGAAGTAGCGCGAGCAGTACAGCACGACCAGCGTGCCCACACCCGTGACCAGGGCCATCATGAGCACGGCCAGCGCGTCGGCGCGGAAGGACAACCCCAGGCCGAGGCCCGGCGCCCAGTCGTGGTGCGACTCGACGGGGACACCGGTCAGGGCGATCCAGATCGTGTAGCCGAACCCGCAGGCCAGTGGCACGGCGAGCAGGAGGAACGCGGCCCGGCCGAAGCGGCGCACCAGCGCCGGGGCGAGCACCGCCGCCACTGCATGCAGGATCAGCAGCGGCTCCATGTTCCCCCGTGACCCGTCGTGGCAGACGTACGCCAGGATCCTAAAAGGAGCGCGTTTTACCGGTCAAACACGCGGACCGCCGGTCCGAACACCACAGATTCCTCACCGGAGCATGATCAATTCCTTGAACACCCGCCTCAGCAGGGGTGGAGACATGATCTCGGCACGTCCCGCCGACGCGATCACTTCCGTCCGGTTGTGACCACCGTCACCGTTTCCTGCCGGTACGGCCGAGCAGCCAGCCGATCACCGCGCTGCCGAGCGCGACGCCCGCGCCCATCCCGAACGCGGCGAGGAGCGACCAGGCGGGGACTCCGGGCCTGGACTGCTTGGCCGGGCGCTCGAAGACGTGCGCGGGGCCGGCTTCGAGCGTTGTTCCGGGCGTGACGGGCGTGACGGGCGTGACGGGCGTGACGGGCGTGACGGGCGCAGTGGACGCAGTGGACGCAGTGGACGCAGTGGGCACGGTGTACGCGGTGTCCTCCGAGGGGGCACCGGTGGTGAGGACGGGAGCGAGGGCCGGGGCGGCAGGGGCCTCGCCGGAGACCTCGCCGGAGATCTCGCCGGAGACGAGGTGACTCTCCACGGCGGAGAAGAAGTCACCCGCGGTCTTCCTTGCGACGGAGCCGAGCATGCGCTGGCCGACGCCACCGATCATGCCGCCGATCACCGCCTCGGCGTCGTAGTCGATCCGGGTGCCACCCTCGACCTCGCTGAGACGGACCTCCACCGTGGCGTCCACGGTGCCGGGGGCGCCCTGGCCACGGGCCCTGAGCACGAACCGTTCCGGGGCCTCCGGCTCCGACAGGGCGACCTCGCCCTGGTAGACGCCCTTGATGGAGGCCACGCCCGCGGTGACGGTCATCCGGTAGGTGTCCGGGCCCGTCTCCTCAAGGCGCTCGCATCCCGGGATCGTGCGCACGAGCACGGCCGGGTTCTGGAGCGCTGACCACACACGATCTCTGTCGATGCCGAGCACGGCACTGCCTGCGAGCTTCACACCAAGCACCCTAGGCAATCTCCGGGCGGGCGGATAACAGCAACATCTGCCCGCCGGGACGACCCGTCGTTGTCAGTGCTGCCGCCCTGACGCACGAGACCGACCGGCGCGGACGGGTCAGCCGGGCGCGGGGCTTCCGGCTCGCAGGGACGCGCCCACGTCGTGCAGGTGGCGCAGCGCCTGCGCGTACGAGCTGACGATCCCGGACTCCAGGTAGTCGACACCCAACTCCTCGCAGTAGGCCCGGACGATCGGCTGGGCACGGCGCAGGTTGGGCATCGGCATGCTGGGGAAGAGGTGGTGCTCGATCTGGTAGTTGAGCCCGCCGAGCACGGCGTCGAGGACCCTGCCGCCGCGCACGTTGCGCGAGGTCAGCACCTGGCGCCGGAGGAAGTCGAGCTTCTCCTCGCCCCTGAGCATCGGCATGCCCTTGTGGTTGGGCGCGAAGGTGCAGCCCAGGTAGACACCGAAGATCGCCTGGTGCACCAGGAGGAAGACCACGGCCTTGCCCGGTGACAGCACCGTGAACAGCGCGCCCAGATACAGGACGGCGTGCACGGTCAGTAGCGACGCCTCCACGGCCCGGTGCTTGGTCGTCGGGCGCATCAGGGCCCTGACACTGGACACGTGCAGGTTGAACCCCTCCAGCGTGAGCAGCGGGAAGAACAGGAACGCCTGCCGGCGGCCCAGGAGCCTGGGCAGCCCCCTGCTCTCGGCGGCCTGCTCGTGCGACCAGATCAGGAAGTCGGGGGCGACGTCGGGGTCATGGTCCTCGTGGTTGGGGTTGGCGTGGTGGCGGGTGTGCTTGTCCATCCACCAGCCGTAGCTCATGCCGATGGAGAGGTTTCCGGCCACCAGTCCGGCGATCTCGCTGGAACGGCGGGAGCGGAAGACCTGGCGGTGGGCCAGGTCGTGGGCGACCAGCCCGATCTGCGCGAACACCACCGCGAGGAAGGCGGCGACCAGCAGTTGATACCACGAGTCGCCGACGGCGAAGAAGACGGCCCAGCCGCCGACGAAGGACGCCGCCACCAGGCCGAGCCGTGCGGCGTAGTACCCGGGGCGCCGGTCCAGCAGCCCCGCCTGGACGATCCGGCGCGACAGCCGGGCGAAATCACTACCCCGTTCCGCGCTTTCAAGGGGGACGGGGGGATCCGCGTCGTCTATCGCGGTGGAGTTGGTCACGGTTCTCCTCAGATGGGCCGGATCACTCGACATGATTACGTCAGCCGGCGACGCCACACATCCGCGTCGGCCGAACATGACGACTTTCCCAGGATCGCGTGGCCGCCGTGATCGCAAACCCCCGCTTCCACCCCTAGTCGTGGTAGTGCTGACCCTACCCCGCTAAATGCCATGATCATGGGAGTACAGAACATAGCCATTTGAATCGCCCCGCGAGGCACGATCAGACAGACTCCCGCGAATCACCTCGCGAGGCATGATCGAACGGACTCCCGGCTGCTGGCAGGATGGTCGCCCATGGCATCGGGGACTCACTGGACGATAAGAGCGGCGGCGGCGACGGCCCTGGCGGTGAGCGCCGGGTGCGCCACGGGCCTGGACGGCGGGCCCGGCGAGGGTGCCGCCCCCGCGCCAGGAGTCTCCTCCGGCTCGGGGAAGGCCCCCGCCGGTACGGATGGCCGAGCCGCGAGGAAGGCGGCAGGGCCACCGGGTGCGATGCCCAGGCGGGGTGAGGTGGGCGTGATCCCCCGTCCCGGTGACGGCCTGCCTCCGGTGATCAGCTCCATCCCCACCAGGCGGAAGGTCGTCTTCCTGACCATCGACGACGGCTGGGAGCAGGATCCGGGCTTCGTGGCACAGGTCCGCGACCAGCGGATCCCCGTGGCGGCCTTCGTCACCCGCGACGCCGTGGAGGCCAGGGGCGCGGCCGATCCGACCGCCCAGGGCAGCAGGTTCCTGGGCGCGGGCAAGTGGGGGTACGTACGCGACCTGCGCGACGCGGGGGCGACGATCGAGAACCACACGCTGACGCACCCGAACCTGCCCGCGCTCGGCTACGAGGGGCAGAAGGCCGAGATCTGCGGTACCTCCACACTGATCCGCAGGCACACCGGCACCGCGCCCACCCTGTTCCGCCCCCCGTTCGGCAACCACAACACCGCGACCCGCAGGGCCGCCAAGGCCTGCGGTATCGACGCGCTCCTGCTCTGGACCGCGACCGTGCAGCCGGGCGGGAAGATCGCCTACCAGGTGCCCGACAAGAGGCTCCGCCCCGGCGACGTGCTGCTGTTGCACTTCCGGCCGAACCTCGCCCGTGACTTCAAGATCCTCATCGCCAAGATCAAGCGCCGGGGGTTCGAGCTCGGTAACCTCGACGCGTACCTGAAGGCGGCGCCCCTGCGACCCTCCCCCGCTTCGCGCGGGAAGTAAGGGCTCGCGATGTCGCCCGCGCGGCGTACCTCGAAATCACTCCGGAGGTGGACGCCCCGGGGGTGCCGCACGCTCCACCATGGAGTCACGCCTCCGGGGGGATGGCGGGCGGCGGGGATGTGCCCGGCGTGACGGGAGACATGTCCCTTCATGCCGGGCCATACGTGGAGACATTCCCTGCGGCATGAGGAGAGCCGGCGTCGCGAGCCGAGGGACGGTCTCGGTCCGGCGGAGAAGTGCGGTCTCGCACCGAATCATGTGACAAAGATCGCATCAGCTCGCGGCGTCTCCTCCCCCCTTTACTCTACAGCCTGTAGTACTACTAGAAGTAGAACTACAAGCCGTAGAGCAACAGGCCCGCGAGGGAAACGCGAAGGGAAGATGGACGCACTAGACCTGGCTCGGTGGCAGTTCGGGGTGACCACCGTGTACCACTTTCTGTTCGTACCCCTGACCATCGGCCTCGGCGTCTTCGTCGCCGGCCTGCAGACCGCCTGGCACCGCACGGGCAAGGAGCACTACCTGCGGCTCACGAAGTTCTTCGGAAAGATCTTCCTGATCAACTTCGCGATGGGCGTGGTGACCGGCATCGTGCAGGAGTTCCAGTTCGGCATGAACTGGAGCGAATACTCGATCTTCGTCGGCGACGTCTTCGGCGCCCCGCTGGCGCTGGAGGCACTGCTCGCGTTCTTCCTGGAGTCGACCTTCATCGGTCTGTGGATCTTCGGCTGGGACAAGCTGCCCAAACGCATCCACCTGGCCACCATCTGGATCGCGGTCATCGGCTCCACCGTGTCCGCCTACTTCATCCTCGCCGCCAACGCCTGGATGAAGCACCCGGTCGGCTACGAGGTGGTCGACGGCAAGGCCCGGATGACCGACCTGTGGGCGGTGCTCACCAACTCCGCCGCCCTCGTGCAGGTGCCCCACGTGGTGGGGGCGGCCTTCGTGGTCGGGGGCGGTTTCGTGCTGGCGATCTGCGGCTACCAGGTCCTGCGGGAGCGGCGCGCCGCCCCCGAGGGGGCCTTGCCGGCCCGGCGGAACACGGCGAGCATCTGGCGGACCCCGATCCGGGCCGCACTGGTCATGACGGCGCTCGCCGGCGCGGTGGTCGCGGTCAGCGGGGACATGTCCGCCAAACTGCTGTACGAGCAGCAGCCGATGAAGCTGGCCGCCGCCGAGGGACTCACCCACGACACGGCCGGCGCGGCGTTCTCCCCGGTGCCGGGGGTGGAGATCCCCAAACTGCTCAGCTTCCTGTCCACCAACGACCCGAACTCGGTCGTCCAGGGCACAGCGGACCTGCAGGCCCGGTTCACCGAGCAGTTCGGCCCGGCCGACTACCTGCCCAACCTGCCGGTGGTCTTCTGGTCCTTCCGCGTGATGATCGTCTTCGGGATGGCCACGGTGGGCCTGTCGATTCTCGGTCTCTGGCTGACCCGCAAACGCCGCGGCGGCAACCGCCCGCAGCAGGAGATCCCGGCCTGGTTCGCCAGGGCCGCCCTGCTGGCGCTGCCGCTGCCGACCATCGCGATGATCTCGGGCTGGCTGCTCTCCGAGATCGGCCGCCAGCCGTGGACCGTCCAGGGTGAGCTGCTCACCGCGGCGAGCGTGTCGCCCGGCGTGAGCCTCACCGAGGTGGCCCTCTCGCTGGCGATCTTCACTCTGGTGTACGGCGTGTTCGCGGTGGCCGAGGCCGTACTGATCACCCGCCACGTCAAGACGGGCCCCGAGCCCGCCGTCCCCGCCGCGCCCCTCACCCCGCCCTCGCGCGACGACGACCAGGCCGCGAGCGCCCGGCTCCAGCCGACCCTGATGTACTGAAGGCGACCACCATGGAACTCACCACCTTCTGGTTCATACTCATCGCGTTCCTGTGGATCGGCTACTTCGTGCTGGAGGGCTTCGACTTCGGCGTGGGCATGCTGGCACCGGCGCTGGCCAGGAACGAGGCCGAGCGCAAGCAGGTCCTGGGCACGATCGGCCCGGTCTGGGACGGCAACGAGGTCTGGCTGATCACCGCGGTCGGCGCCATGTTCGCCGCCTTCCCCGCCTGGTACGCCGGGCTGCTCAGCGAGTTCTACCTGCCGATCACACTGATCCTCGTCGGCCTGATCGTGCGCGGCGTCGGCCTGGAGTGGCGCGGCAAGGTCCAGCACGCCTCCGACCGCGTCTGGTGCGACCTGGGCGTGCTGGTCGGCAGCGCGCTTCCCGCGTTCCTGTGGGGTGCCGTCTTCGCCGACCTGCTGCGGAACAGCGCGACGGCCGCGCTGGTCGGCGGAGTGCTCTCCCTCTCGCTGTGCGTGCTGCACGGGGCGGTGTTCGTCGCGCTCAAGACCTCGGGGCCGGTGCGCTCCCGCGCCCGGCGCGCCGCGATGATCGCCGCCGCGGTGGCGCTGCCCGCCGCGGTGGCGGCACTGCCGAACATCCCGGCCACGGATGCGGTGGCCGCCGGCTGGTCGGCGGCCCCGTGGCTCTGGGCGGGCGCGCTCGCCTCGGTGGCGGCCCTGGCCGCGGGGATCGCGCTGACCTGGCGCGGCCGGGACGGCTGGGCGTTCGCCGCCACCGCCTCGTCCATCGCGCTGGGCGGCGCCGCCCTGTTCGGCGCCCTGTGGCCCGCCCCGCTCCCCGGCCTCACCGTCGCCGAGGCCGCCTCCGGCCCGTACACGCTGGGCATGCTCACCTGGATCGGTCTGATCGCGCTGCCGTTCGTGCTCGGCTACCAGGCGTGGTCGTACTGGGTCTTCCGCAAGCGCCTGGTCGCCGAGGTGTCCTGAGACATCCTGCCCGCCACGGGCCGGGCTTCCCGCTTCACCGCCGGCCCCGGTCGCTGGCCGCCGGTCCCAGTCGCCGGCCCCGATCGTCGGGCCCGGTCGCCGGCCCCGGTCGCCGGGGAGAGCCCTCCCCCGAACCTGCGCGTGGCGTTCAGTACAGGCCGAGCCTGGCGAGCGGCTCGACCAGCTCCCTCTCCTCGTACGACAGGTGGGACAGGAGCGTGTCGGTGAGCAGGTCCATGGCCGCCCGCAGCTCATTGTGGCCGTCCGGCCGGCTCGTCACCGAACTGGCCCCCGACACCGCCTCCCCACCCGCCAAACCACGCCGCTCCCCCGCCACTGAGCGTCGGCCTCCGTCACCGCCGTATCCCCTGAGGGCTCATCCGAAGAACGACCTCTCCGACACAAGGTCGGCCAATAACTACACGGCGAATCCAAATAAAAACCCACCGTGACATTCTTGCCCTTCATAGTATGCCTGCATACTATGAAGGGAGTTCGCCATGGCGTGGAACCTGGAGTTGACGGAGGAGGTTCGAGAGTGGTTGCACGCGACACGAGCAAGTGATCGCGCGACTTCAAGACTGGTCGGCCAGGCCATCCAGACCCTCATCGAGATCGGACCCGCTCTCGGAAGGCCACTGGTTGACAGGATCACAGGCTCCACCCTGCAGAACATGAAAGAACTCCGTCCCGGATCATCGGGCCGGAGCGAGATCAGGATCCTGTTCGCCTTCGATCCCCGTCGCAACGCCGTGCTTCTGGTGGCCGGCGACAAGGCTGGGGAATGGAACATTTGGTACGAAAAGGCGATACCGCTCACAGAGAGTCTCTTCACCGAATGGATAGAACGACTGGAAGCATCACCGAAGGAGCACGAGCGATGACCACATTCCACCGGTGGGACGACGTCAAACACGAGATCTTCGACGAGGAGGACATCACCGCGATCGACGAGGGCGCGGCCGAGGCGGTCACTGCCATCAGGCTGACCGCCGTGCGCAAACAACTGGGCCTGCGCCAGATTGACGTCGCGGAGCGGATGCACGTGCGACAGGAGAGGATTTCCGCGATCGAACGCGGGGAGCTGGGGTCTGCGACGCTGGGCACGCTAACGGCATACGTCCAGGCGCTTGGAGGGCGACTTGAAGTGGTCGCCACCGTCGACGAGCACCGCTATCGCATCGCCTGACCGGACTGGAGAGGGCGAAGCACTTCCCGTGGCGAGTTGACCTCAAGGTCACTTGAGGTTGAAGGATGGCGTCCATGGACATCGGAGTGATTCTGCCCGGCATCGGCGTGCAGCGGGAGCAGCGGCTCGATCTGGGCACCGCCGCGCGCCATGCCGAGGAGGCCGGGCTGGACGGCGTCTGGCACGGCGACCACCTCGCCACCGGGGCCGCATCACTGGACTGCGCCGTGGCGCTGGCCGTCGCGGCGACGACGACCAGCCGGATCCGGATCGGCGCGAGCGTGTTCGTCCCGGCGATCCGGCCCCTGGCCTGGGCGGCCAAGCAGGTCGCGAGCCTGCAGCACGTCTCGGGCGGCCGGCTGGTGCTGGGCGTCGGCTCCGGCGGCGGGGCCGGGCAGTGGGCGGCGGCCGGAGTGCCGTACGGCGAGCGCGGCAGACGGACCGACACCGCACTGGAGCTGCTGGCGCGGCTGCTGGCCGGGGAGACCGTCGCGCTGGTGGACGAGCCGGGAGAGGCGCGGCTCCAACCGGCCGTGACGCCGCCGCCGATCTGGGTCGGCAACGCCTCGGCGGTGGCCGTGCGGCGGGCGGCCCGCTATGGGGACGGCTGGTTCCCCTCGATGATCCCGCCGTCGGAGGTGGCCTCGGGCCGAACCAGGCTGGCCGAGCTCGCCGCCGCCCACGGGCGCCCCGAGCCGGTCGTCGCCATCGGCGCCACCGGCGTCCTCGGTTCGGGGCCCGGCCTGCCCACCCGCGAGTCCATCGCCTCGGGTATCACCGGGTACGGCATCCCCATGGAGGAGGCCGTGCAGCTGCCCCTCACCGGGAAACCCGCGCAGGTGGCCGAGCGGCTGGCCGCCTACCGTGACGCCGGGGCGCGTCACCTGGTCCTTGGCTTCGCGGGCGGCGACTGGCGCGACCAGTGCGATCTGCTGGCCGAGACCCGCGCGCTCCTGGGCTGACCATGGACGTTGGTGACGGCGACACGGTTGAATGATCTTGAAGTGGGCAAGAACTTCGGCCGCCCGCTGGACGATAACGGAAAGCGATGTGTTCGCCGACGATAGCCGGGTAGGGTTGGCGGTGCCGCCCCCTGCTAGGGGGAGAGGAAGTGAGCCCGGGTTTACTGCCGGAACTGACAGGACCCCGGGCTTCGCGCTGTTCTCAATCAGTCGCAGCGCAGTCGATCGACGATCACCCCTTCTTCGAGAATCCCCAGCAGTGCCGTGTCCCCTGCGGCCGCTGCCGCGATGACGCCCGCAAGGATGTCGGGAAGCCAGAGGAGTTCGTCGCAAAGAGGGTCGGCCCACTCGACGCGCATCTCGTCAGGCAACATGTTCTGCGCGCGTAGAGCGTTAACCATGTCGAGGTCTTCCTTGTTGCCCGCCTGACCGCGCCCCTCCATGATCACGTGGGGCACACGTCGTTGGGCGAGTCGCCAGTAGAGGCGATCCATGCATTTACGTCGAGCACGCTTCTGTTTTGATGACGGCATATCGGTGCCCACGACCGCGATCACGTCGAGCGACAGTTCGGCAAGCGCATAGACGATCTCAAGACGGCGTTTCGGCCTTTCGTCCCGCCAGTGCAGGCGCGGCTGCTTGGAGAGAAGCAATGCGCGAAGAGCCGCCCTGTACGTAACGGCCTGGTGGTTGGGAACGACCGCGGCGGCCAGCACATAGAGTCCGGCACCGACCCGCATGGACTCATCAATGTACGCGCATGACTCGCTGTTCACGATCTGTCACCGTAAGGGATCGGTACGACATCCGCCCTTGGTTCGTCGATAGTGAGCAGGCTGTTCGGAGAGGGGCATGCGGTTCATCGACGAGATCAACGGGGTGACTTCGCGAAGATCTTCGGTGAGCTGTGCTTCCGCGGACGGTTCGCCGCGCTGGTGGGCGACGAGCACTCGCTCGCGGATTCCTGGCTTGACCTTCATTCGTCGCGGCGGAGCGGGCTTTGACCTGGTGTGGGCCACGCAAGCTGTCCTGAGATCCCATCGGCCAGGTCCCTGACATCGGTCCTCCTGGTCGAGCGCGCCTGGGGAGTTCCGGTGTCATCCGTTGGCGGTGCTTCGGGAGAACGGGTTTCGTCAGCTGTGACGTAGCGAAGGGGAGGTTGGAAGCGATAACCGGGGTGGGTCTCGCACCGGCGAGAACCCGGGTCTCGTGCCGAGCAGGAAAGGCGATCGCCATTACCGGTGATCACCCGACCCGCTCTGGACCACGAACGGGAGAGTGAGGAGGAGGCGGATGGTGGCTGAGGCCACGCCGAGGCTCCTGCTGTCCGGATCCGGCGTTCGCGTGCTGATCGTCGGCTCGGGCCGGCACGTCGCGGAGGCGAGGATCCGCGACGTGCCCCAGGCGGTCTCCGCCGCGACCGACCTGGCCACCACCCTGGTCGAGCACACCGATCTGGCTCCCGAGCAGCTGACGCTCCTGGTGAACCCGGACGATCCCGCCCGGCTGGCGACGGCGATCGACGCCCTGTCCCAGCAGGCCACCGACGTGTTGGTCTTCGTATATGTCGGACACGGTCTCATCGGTCCTGACAACCGCTTGTATCTCGCCACCCAGGCCACGGTGGACCTCACCCAAGGCCCGGTCAGGAACCAGGCGCTGCCGTACGCGGAAGTCGCCGACCTGCTGTCAAGGAGCAGGGCCCGGCTGAGCGTGGTGATCCTGGACTGCTGCTGGGCCGGACGCGCCACCGGCTGGCCGGACACCTATCTGCTGACCTCCACCAGCCGCGACGAGACGGCCTGGGCGCTGCCCGGGGATCGCCACACCGCTTTCACCGGCGCGCTCATCCACCTGCTCACCGAAGGCGACCCGACCGGACCGTACCTGCTCGGCCTTGACGACGTGCACCGCTGTCTCACCCGTGGCCTGCGCGAACGCGGCATGCCCGTTCCCCGCCGCCAGGCCGCCGACCACGGTGGCCGCCCGATCGTGGTCAACGCCGCGTACCGTCCCCCGGCCGGTCACCGCTTCCCGGCGGCACTGCCCGATGACGGGCAGCACAGCCCTTACCGAGGTCTGCGTGCCTACCGCGCCGAGGACACGGCCTTCTTCTTCGGCCGTGAAGCACTCACGCATACCCTCGCCGATCGGGTGACCTCCGAGCGAGGTGCACCGCTCGTCGTCACCGGTCCCTCCGGTTCAGGCAAGTCCTCCGTCCTGCAGGCCGGGCTGATCGCGGCGCTGGGCTCCGAACGTTGCCTGCTGCTCACCCCTGGCGCCGATCCCTTCGGCGGTCTTCTCCAAAGCGTGACCGACCTGACTGGAGGAAGCCGGCCCGACCCCGATCGCACGGGCGACACGACAGCTGAACGAGAGCAGCTGCTCGCGACGCCACCTGGCCCCGATCGCTTGGGGGACACGAGTGGAGGACGCCAACGGCTCATAACCCCGCCCGACCCCGATCGTTTGTGGGACGCCCTTCCTGAGGACACCGTTCTCCTCATTGACCAGTTCGAAGAGGTTTTCACCCTCTGCGAGGACGAGTCTCGCCGCGCACCGTTCATCAGGGCACTCGTCGCGATCTCCCGCAAGGTGCCCGTGGTGATCGGCGTGCGCGCCGACTTCTTCGGCCATTGCACCGCCTACCCCGGACTCGTGGACGCGCTGGAGCACGCGGCCGTCGTTCCGCCGCTGACCCGCGACCAGTTGCGCGATGTGATCGAGGAACCGGCCCGGCTGGCCGGTCTCACCCTCGATGAGGGCCTGGTGGAACAACTGCTGGACGACCTCGGCGACAGCACCGACAGCACCCCTCTGCCGCTGCTGTCCCATGCGCTGCTGGCCACCTGGCAACGCCGCGAGGACGGCGTCCTCACCCTGGCGGCCTACCGCGCGACCGGCGGAATCACCCAGGCGCTGGCCCGCACCGCCGACGAGACCCTGAACTCCCTCCACTCACCAGACCTTCTCACCACCGCACCCCGGTCACCGCAGTCGTCCGGCACCGCACCCCGGTCACCGCAGTCGTCCGGCACCGCACCCCGGTCACCGCAGTCGTCCGGCACCGCACCCCGGTCACCGCAGTCGTCCGACACCGCGCCCTCCCACAGCGCGAAGCGGCCGCCAAGCGGGCCAGAGCCTCCCGATTCCTTGGCCCGGGACACCGCGCGCCGTATGTTCCTGCGCCTCGTCCGGCTTGGCGAGGCCACCGACGACACCCGCCGAACGGTCCCCCTGCTGGAACTGCTCCCTGCGGCCGGCAGTCCGGAACATGATCAAGCCCGGGTCGTCCTCGACGCCTTCACCCGAGCCCGGCTGATCACCGTGGATCAGGATCGGGCCCACATCGTCCACGAAGCCCTCATCCGTGCCTGGCCGCAACTGCGATCCTGGATCGACGCCGACCGCGCCGACCTGCTCGTGGGCCAGCAACTCTCCGAGGACGCCGCGCGCTGGGACCGCCAGCGACGCGAGCCCGGCTATCTCTACACCGGCGCCCGGCTGGAGGCCATCGACCGGACCCGCGAGCGCTGGCGCTCCGGCCCGACCCGCCACCCCTTTCTGAACGAGGTCGTCGCCGACTTCCTGACCAGCAGTGACGCGGCCGCGAAGCGGGCCAGACGGCGCCGCCGGGTCACCCTGGTGACCCTCATCGTCCTGCTGATCGCCTCGCTGGGAGGCGCCGGGGCGGCCGTCCTCGCCGCGAACGACGCCAGGACCCAGCAGCGTCTCGCCGAGGCGCGGAGCCAGGAGGCCACGTCACGCGAGCGGGCGCTACAGAGCGAGTACATCGCGGCCGCCGATCCGGTACGGTCCGCCGCGCTGGCCGCCAACGCCTGGCGCGTCGCCCGTACGCCCGAGGCGCGCTACAGCGTGCTCGACATCCTCGCCGGCGCCGGCCGAGGCATCATCGCGGTAGGCGAGGGCTCCGCGTGGGCCGTGGCCTACAGCCCGGACGGAAAGACTCTGGCCGTCTCGGAAACCGATGGCACCATACGGCTGTGGGACGTCGCCACCCGCCGCCCCATCGGCACCCCGCTCACCGGCCATCAGGATGTCGTCCCCTCCGTCGCTTTCAGCCCGGACGGGCACACGCTCGCCAGCGCCGGACTGGACGGCACCGTACGGTTGTGGAACGTCACCACTCATCGCCCCATCGGTGCTCCCCTTACCGGCCACAGCGAATTCGTCTGGGCGGTGGCCTTCAGCCCGGATGGGCACACGCTCGCGAGCGCAGGAAACGATAAAACCGTACGCTTGTGGGATATATCCGCCCATCGGCAGCTCGGCGCCCCCCTCACCGGACACAAGGGCCCCGTCTACGCGGTCGCCTACAGCCCGGACGGACACACCCTCGCCAGTGCCGGAGACGACAAGACCCTACGGCTGTGGGACGTCGCCACCCGCCGTCCGCTCGGAACCCCGCTCACCGGCCACCCGGACGACGTCCGCGGCGTCGCCTTCAGCCCGGACGGGAAGACAATGGCCACCACAGCCGCCGACAAGGCCGTACGGCTGTGGGACGTCGCCACCCGTCGTCCGCTCGGCGCCCCGCTCACCGGCCACACGGACGCCATCGGTTCCGCATTCAACCCCGTCAACGGGGTGCTCTTCAGCCCCGACGGACGCACTTTGGCCACGGCGGGAAACGATGGCACCGTACGCCTGTGGGACGTCGCCACCCACCGCCCGCTCGGCGCCCCGCTCACCGGGCACAAGAACAGCGTCATCGGGCTGGCCTACAGCCCGGACGGACACACTCTCGCCAGTGCCGGATTCGAGGGAACCGTCCACCTCTGGGATGTCACCGCGCACCGCCAACTCGGCGGCCCCTTCGACGCCGCCGCCGAGTTCGCCTGGACCGTCGCCTTCAGCCCTGACGGCCGCATCCTGGCCAGCGCGGGGAGCGATGGCATCGTGCACATCTGGGACATAGCCGCCCACCGACGTCGCGGCGAACCCCTCACCGGCCACAAAGAGCATGTTCTCCGGCTGGCATTCAGCCCGGACGGACGCGTTCTCGCCAGTGCCGGAGCCGACGGCACCGTGCGTCTGTGGAACATCGCGACGCACCGCGAAGTCGCGACCCTCACCGGACACAGGAAAGGAGTCCAGACCGTCGCCTTCAGCCCGGACGGGCGCACCTTGGCCAGTGCCGGAGACGACGGCACCGTACGCCTGTGGGACGTCGCCACCCATCGCCCGCTCGGCGCCCCGCTGACCGGGCACGGCGGCCGCGTTCTTGAGGTGGCGTTCACCCGAGACGGGCGTGGCCTCGCCAGCGCGGGAATCGACGGAAGCGTCCGCCGGTGGAACATCGCCGGCCACAGTGGCGACGCCGTTCTCCCGCCGCGTCGCGAAGGCTCGGTGAGCGCCCTTGCCCTAAGCGCCGACGCGCGTGCCCTCGCCATCGCCGACACCGATGAGAGCGTGGTGCGCCTGTGGGATCTCTCCACCGGGCAGGAGCGCGGCAATCCCTTCGCCGGGCACCAGGACACCCGCAACCCAGTGGTCGACTCCATCAACAGCGTGGCCTTCAGCCCTGATGGACGCAGTCTCGCGAGCGGGGGAGCCGACGGCACCATCCGGCTGTGGGACACCACCACCCACCGGCAGCTGGGCGACCCCCTCACCGGACACACCGCCTCCTCCAATGGATTGCCGTTCATCAGCGGCGTGACCTTCAGCCCTGACGGGGGGACCCTGGCCAGCGCCGGTGGTGACGGCACCGCACGCCTGTGGGGTGGCGTCGCGGTCCCGGCTGACAGCGATCTATCGCGACTGATCTGCCCGCTGGCCGCCCGATCCCCCTACTCCGAGGGGTATGACGAGTACACCGCTCCACCACCTGATCAAGGAAGGCGGTGCTGAGCTTCAGGCCGTTTCCGAGCGTGTCACCTCAAGCGTGCAAAGATCACCTCCGATAGATGGAGAGTGTTCTCCACCTGATTCGTCCTGGGTGGGCACGTACGCCCAAGAGACCGCCGGCTCCGCGACTGTCCAGGCCGTCCTCGTCCGGTAGACCGTCGAAGCCGATCGCCACCCAGGATGAAAAAGCCTTCCTCAGCTGGATTTTCCAGTGATCCACAACTGGTTTCCAAGTATGTCGGCGCACTCTGACGGCAGGAAATCATGTGCTTGAGACGCGATTACCACCAGAATCGCCGTTCACGGGCGCGTGCCTCTTCAACGAAGGGCAGGAAAAGAATGAGAGCTCGTCGTCTGGCCACAGTGGCGTTGATGGCAGGTGGGCTTGCCTTCGGCACCATGGCCGCCCCCGCCATGGCCGCCCCCGCCGCAACCACCTCCGCGCAGGCCGCCCCCTCATGGCACTTCGCGGATTACTACCAGTATAGAAACGATTGCACCAGAACCGGCTTCAACGCCATCACCAACGGCGGCATCGTCCAGGATTACAAATGTGAGCTCGTCGGCTCTCGCTTTGCTCTTTACCTCTTCTATTAGAATTCACTGAAAGATCCGTCCCGGGCCGGCGTGAATGTCGGCCCGGGACGAACCTTTCCGCGGATATTTTTCATCCCGGAGCGGTCTGCCGGTCGCAGGATGATCGAGAGTCCGGCGTCCCCCTGATGACATGAAGAAGCTCCTGGTAGACGGGTTGATCACCACACCGGCCACCGGGCACGCGGGTCGAGCTCTCCTCGACGGTCGTGACGCCACGCGCCAGACTCCCTTTGAGGGCCGCCATCACCTCAGACAGGGCGGTGTTCTCCGCGTCGCGGGACGCCGGAACGGCCCCTCCAGGACGGCCGCGACCTGGGAGGCAGCGGGCAGGCGTCTGGAGTCCATGCGGGTCCTGCTGCCCGGCACCGACCAAGGCATACGATCCTGGGCTTCGCGGGCGGCTACTGGCGCAAGCAATGCGACCTCCCGGCCGAGTCCCGCGCACTCCTGGCCTGCCACTGCGCGTGCTGCGCAGCCCGGGACCGGGGTCCGTCACCCTGGTCGCGACAAGTCGAAACCGGACCGATTCCTTCTCCGCCCAGGCGCCGTCATACAGCCGGTAACACCGTATGACACCTGAGACGGGAACAATCATGTCCACCACCAGCAAAACAGCGGTCACGGTGAACTCGACGGTCATCTCCCGGGACGGAACCGAGATCGCGTTCGAGCGGCTCGGTGCCGGGCCCGCGGTCATCCTGGTGTCCTCGGCGCTGGCCGACCGCTCCGACGCCGGTAAGCTCGCCGGCCTGCTCGCCCAGCACTTCACCGTGATCAACTACGACCGGCGAGGCCGGGGCGCCAGTGGCGACGCCCCAGGGTACGCGGCCGAACGCGAGGTCGAGGACATCGCGGCGTTGATCGACCATGTCGGGGGTTCGGCCTCGGTGTTCGGGAGTTCGTCGGGGGCGGTACTGGCGTTGCGTGCTGCGGCGACCGGGCTCAACATCGAGAAACTGGCACTCTACGAGCCGCCGTTCGTGATCGGCGACGACGGCTTCGGCCCACCCAAGGACTACGCCCGGCACCTCGACGCGCTGCTGGCCGCCGACCGGCGCGGCGACGCGGTCAGGTACTTCATGACCAAGGCACAGGGCATGCCCGCGTTCATGGTGACCATGATGCGGCTGATGCCGGGTGTGTGGTCGAACCTCAAGGCGCTGGCGCACACGTTGCCCTACGACGCCGCGGTGATGGGCGAGACCCAGCAGGGCAAGCCGCTGGAGGCCGGCCGATGGTCTGCCGCGACAGCGCCGTCCCTGGTGCTTACCGGCGGCAAAAGCCCGGCCGGATTCCACAACGCCGCACGAGCACTCGCCCATGTCCTGCCCGATGCCGAACACCGCACCCTGCCCGGCCTCAACCACGGCGCCGTGGTCATGGCCCCCAAAAAGCTCGCGCCCGCGCTCGTGGAATTTCTGCACGGCTGAGCCGGGCACCGATTCCTTTCCAGGCGCCGTGCCGTCACACAGACAAACCCAGCAGCATCGAAGCGGACAGGAGAGGTCCTCATGTCGAACAAGCAGGACACCGCGATGACCGAGCTAGACCGGCTCACCGGCACCTGGAAGGTGAGCGGCGAGGCCACCGGCCAGGTCACCTATTCCTGGCTGGTGGGCCGTCACTTCCTCAAGCAGGAGGTCGACCTTCAGCATGCCGGCCGGCACATCACCGGCATCGAGATCATCGGCCGGGAAAAGCCGTTCGGCGCCGAGGAACCAGGCGAGGACATCACCTCCCGGTTCTACGGCAGCCAGGGCGAGACCCTCGACTACGTCTACGAGATCAACGGTGACACGCTCACCATCTGGGGCGGCGAGAAAGGCTCACCCGCCTACTATCGCGCCCTGTTCAGCCCCGACGGCAACAGCCTGTCCGGGGACTGGATCTGGCCCGGCGGCGGCTACCACGCCGAACTGAGCCGCGTCCGATGACTGACACCACGACCACGAAGCGACTGCTGACCGCCGGTACGGTCGCGACCCCGCTGTTCTTCACTGTGGCGTTCGCCCAGGCGTTCACCCGAGACGGCTTCGATCTCTCCCGGCACATGCTCAGCCAGTTGGCGACGGGAGACCTCGGATGGCTGCAGATCGCCAACTTCGTCGTCACCGGCACGCTGTTCATCGCGGCGGCCATCGGGATGCGGCGGACACTGCGCCAGGGCCATGGGGCGAAATGGGGCCCCCGACTGATCGGAGTCTTCGGCGGTGCACTGGTCCTCGCGGGCGTCTTCGTCACCGACCCGGCGAGCGGCTACCCCGCCGGGTCAGCCGACGGAGTGATCTCCTGGCACGGCGCGCTTCACAACGTGGCCTCCATGGTGGCCGGCCTTGCCCTGCTGGCAGCGAGCCTGGTGTTCGCCCGCCGGTTCCTCGCCGGCAAGCAGAAAGGGTGGGCGATCTACAGCGTGGCCGGCGGGATCGTCTACGCCGTCCTGCCACAGACCAACCCCGGGCTGATGAGCCTGCTGTTCGCCGTCGCATCGCTGATCGGCTGGGCCTGGATCTCCATGCTTTCCCTCCACCTCGTCAACACCAGCACGGCTGAGGCGATCAAGCCCCAACTCCAGCGCGCATAACAATCATCAGTGGGGCCCGTGTCAAAGGACACGGGCCCCACTTTCCACGCTCCCGCTCCCGGAGCCGCGCGAGCCCAGGGCCGGAGCGGAGGACGCCCCACCGTGATGGATGCAGTTGTGCGAGCCCGCAGACTCAAGGGCCCCCGAGGCCGCTCCCCACGAAAGCCCGCCCGCCCAGCATCTATCCCGATGACCAGCGGCGGAGATCTGCGAGACCGGGGCGGAGGTCCGGGAGGGGTGGGAAGAGCAGGCGGTTGCCGGAGAGGGTGGGCAGGGCGAAGGCGACGGCCTTGCCGGGGGTGGCAGTGGTGAGGGTGATGGCCGGGTAGGTCTGGCAGTGGCCACCTGAGAGCTGGTGGGCCAGGAGCAGGCCACGGCCGTTCTCGGCGAGCAGCGGAAGGCCGATCTTCTTCACCGAGTGCAGCAGGTTGAGGATGAGGCGGATCTCATGCAGGTTGGGGTCACCGTCGACGATCTCGCACCAGGTGGGGATGCCGTCCAAGCTGAAGATCCGCAGCTCGTACGGCGGGCGGGCGTGCTTCTCGGCGTTGGCGGCGAGTTCGGCGACGATGAGTTCGGCGGTGTCGATGTCGTCGTCGGGCAGGCCTGCCTGCTGGAGCACCTCCCGGACGGCGGCCCGGGCACGGCGCGAGGCCGAGCCGGGCTGCAGGACCTTCACAAGCGCACGGATGTCACTCTGCCCCGCCGCGCCACCGTCCCGCCCCGTTGTCCCGGTGTCCGGCCCCACCGCTCCGGCGCCCAGCCCTGCTGCCTCGCTGTCTGGCCTTGTCATCCCGGCGCCCGGCCCCGTCACCCCCGCCTGTCGCCTCTTCATCTCGGTGTCCGGTGCCGTCGCCCTGGTGTCGTGTACTGGCGGGGTGGTGCTCTGTCCGGTTGCGTCGAGGTGTTTCCAGTTCTGGTCCGGCAGGGGCGCCGGGCTTTCGGCCGGGTGGTGTTGGGCACCTGGCGGGATGTCGTCGGCTGACCGCATGAGCACGCTCCGTTCACTGTGGGGGCTGTGCACAGCAGGAAACGTCAGGGTGATCGGAGGGGGGAACATCAGCGCCTGCCCGTTGATCACCGGCCGTTGGAGGCCGTTCCGGAGGTGGAAGGCGACTGGGCATCAGGAGGGCGTAACTGGGCGGCGGTAGGCGTTAACCGAGCGTTTCGCTGAGGGGTAGCGACCAGAGGTCTTCGAATATCACAATGAGTTGTCATTCGATTACCGAAGGAGAGTGGTCGTGGGGAAGCCACATGGTGGTAAGGGGCGTCCGGACCTGGCCAGGGCGCGTAAGCAGCGGGGAATGACTCAGGAGGAGGCGGCGGCAGCGGTCGGGGTGGCCCCGGGGACCTGGGGCCGGTGGGAGCGGAGCGAGCAGGGCATCCGTGCCTACAGCCGCAGACAGATCGCGGCCGTGTTCGAGGTGGAGGCGGTGGAGGTCGAGCAGTGGATAGAGGGGTGGTCCCACGGAGAGACATCTTCGTGGCCCGGTACGGAGTACGGCGACACGTCGACGGCGGCTACCGTGAAGTCGGCCGCACTGTTGTGGAGGTATGAGGTGGACGAGTCCCGGCGCCACGTGCTGGCCGCGTTGCCGTTCGTGCCCTCGGTGCTGGGCGGGTGGCTGTCGGCGTGGAACTACGACACTCCCCCTCGATCGGCCGCGCAGCGGGGAAGCAGGCACGCGGTGGGCATAGCCGACGTCGACCGCGTCAACGAGGCCCGCACGGTCTTCAGCCAATTGGACAACCAGTTCGGGGCGGGCCTGGTCCGCCCGACGGTGGCACGGTATCTCGACAACACAGTCGCCCCGCTGTTGCAGGGCCGCTACGACGAGCAGGTGGGGGCGGCGCTGATGTCGGCGGCGGCCGGGATGACACTGCTGGCGGGCTGGACGGCCTTCGACCTGAACCAGCAGGGTCAGGCACAGCAGCACTTCGGCCAGGCCCTGCGGCTGGCGAAGACGGGGGACGATCCACTGACCGGGGTCTGGGTGCTGGCGACGATGGCCAGGCAGGCGATTCATCTGGAGCAGGCCGCCATGGCGGTCTGGCTCGCACGAGCCGCGACCGACACCGCACGCCGTGCACAGGCGTCCCCGAACGTCATGGCGTTGATGCTGACCAGGGAGGCGTGGGCAACGGCCCTGCAAGCCAAACCAGCCGAGACCGATGACAGGCACAGCGCCAAGCAGGTCGAACGTCTGCTTGGCGAAGCGGAAAGCACCCACGCTCAAGGGAGCACCGATCGTGACCCGGCATGGATCGGCATGCATGACGAGGTAGAGCTGAATGCCCAGGCGGGCGAGTGCTGGCAGCTGCTCGGCGACTACACGCGAGCGGCGAACCATGCGGAAGCGGCCGTGACCTCGTTCAGCAAACGCCTTCCTCGATCCGCCCAGATCAACCAGATCAATGCCGCCAAGGCATACGTGAAAATGGGTGAGCTGGAGCGAGCTCTTGACACCGCCCGAGCCGCGATTCCGGCGACGAAGGCGCTGGCCTCCGCACGCTCGGTCGATCTGATCCGGCAGTTCGCCGGTCGGCTTGAGCCGTACAAGGGCAGCATGATGGTCCGCGAGTTCCGCGACCACCTCAACCACGAACTCGCCGCCTGACCCTTACCCGCCGGGCGGGGCGGCATCGAAGTCCTCTGCGGGGGGGCAGCGGTGACGACGTCCCTAGTCCGGCCGGAAGCATCAAGACTGCGAAGGGCGCCGCGTAATGCCTGACCGACGTAGCGGGATTTGCGATGATGGCCGGGCGGAAGTGTGATTCACGGAGCGCGGAAGGGGTGAGGTGATGACGTACGACCCGAAATTGGCTGCCGCGCTGTCAGGCGCCACGCTCCGCCAGCTCGCGCACTGGCGTAAGGCCGGTGTCAGACAGGGCGCGGTGCTGATACCGGAGATCTCCGGCACGCGCCCCGTCCTCTACTCCTTCCGTGATGTGGTGGCGCTGCGAACCTGCGTCAAGCTGCGTAACGACGCCTCACTACAGAAGATCAGACGGGCGCTCGACACACTCCGCGGCGATCTGAAAGAGCACGACCATCTCTCGTCCTACACGCTGGTCGCCGACGGCAGCAGCATCTACCTGGCCGAGTCGGATCAGGCGGTCGATCTGGTGCGGAGGAAGGCCAACGTGGTCATCCACGAGATGGTCGACGTCCTGCAGCCGTTCTACCGTGACGGCAGGCACATCCCGCCGTTGCTGCGACCTCGCGCGCATGTGACGGTGGATCCGGCGGTTCGCGGTGGGGTGCCCGTGATCGAGGGCACCCGCGTCCCTTATGACGAGGTCGCCGCACTGCTCAGGGACGGAGTCCTCCCGGAGCGGATCTCCGAGTACTACCCGAGCGTCACCGCCACAGCGGCCCTGGATGCCGCCGATTTCGCCGACTACGTTGACAGCTACGATCCCCCCAAGGAGCCTCGTGAGGCTGCTGCTGGATGAGAACGTGTCCCGGCCGCTCCACCAGGCCATCGCCGCTTTCGTCCTGGGGCATGAGATCGTCCACCTGCTGGATCTCGATCGTTGGTCCGGAACACGGGATGAGAACCTCTACCCCCGGGCGGTGGCCGAGGGCTTCCACGTCATCCTGACCAACGACGCTCGGCAGATGCAACGTCTCCGGGAAGTCGAGGCGATCGCCGCCTCCGGGTTGCATCGGATCGAATACCCGCACAAGCATCCTGGCCTGATCGGAATCGGCCTCGCGATCGCCACGGTCGCCGCCGGACTGCCCGCTGCCCTCGCTCTGCTCGCCGAGGCGGACGGGCAACGTCTGGTGACCTTACGCGGCATCGACCCGACCCCGGCCAGCCGCCTGCGCGTCGTCGACCCGGCCATGGTCCCGCCGAAAATACTGGCCGCCTCTGACGTAGCCCCTCTGCCGTGGAGCCCGCAAACCGATGGGCGGAAGTCACACGCACATTCGTGAACGGGTCAGGAGGAGACCTTACCTGGGTCGCGTCCACGGACGTGGTGTACGAGCATCCGAATCCGGTAAGCCGGTCACGGTGGAAAAGCGCGGCGTCGTCCGTGGGGAAAAGCGCGGCGAGGGTGGCGGAGTGGTTCAGGGCCGCTCACCGGTGTCGCGTCGTTCGGGGTCGAAGATCAAAAGCGCAGCGAGGGCGGCGGAGTGGTTCAGGGCCGCCCATCGGTACGGGTCCGCCGCGGTGCGGAAGGATTCGGGGCCGCTCCTCGCCGCTGCTCGCCGCCGCCTCGTGCGGGGCTCTCGCCGTGCGGGGTACGAAGGTCCGCGGGGCGTCCGGTCAGGGGTCGCCCCCGGCCGGGTGCGGGGACGAATCGGGCCTTCCACCACGAAAGGCGGCCCACCCGAGGGGCCGGAGTTGTGGTTTCCATGATCTGGGTGAATCCGCACGCCCCCAGCGTGCCAACTCACCCAGATCATGGAAAATCCCCGATCGTCACCACCACGGCCCCGCCTCCACGCCCGCCATGACCCGCTTTGCCCCCTCCCGGAGCTCCACCGGCCCGCCCCCGGTCACCCACACCCGCCAACGCCCGCCACCACCCCGCACGATGCGATACCGGTGAGCGGCCCCCAACCACTCCACCACCCTCGCCGCGCTTTGACCTTCCACCCCGCACGATGCGTTACCGGTGAGCGGCCCCCAACCACTCCACCACCCTCGCCGCGCTTTTCCCCACGTACTACGCCGCGCTTTTCAACGGCGATCAGCCAGGCGCGGCAGGTACCGATCTCAAACACTCGTACACCACCTGCGCGGACGCGATCCCTCACCTGATCGCAGACGTGCCACGAGGTTGGGCTCCTGGGATTCCAGGGCTGACCAAAGGATTCGGACAATCAGTGTCGTACCAGGTCAGCGGGGTAGAGACAGTGAATTAACCCGCGGGACGACCGTCCGGGTGGTGCCCGCGCCGCAGGCGGGGCAGCGAGAGCGGTCGTGGCCGCCGGGCCAGGCCGCCGCTGAAGCGATGGCGAAAAGTCACCAGCCAGGTGAGGAAAATCATGGGTGAAGGATACGAACACACGACTCACACCCTCGCCCGCGCGCTGGGCTGGGCCGGCCTGGGAGTGGGCGTGGCACGGCTCGCGGCGCGGTTCGCCGCGTCGGGCGCCGGTAGGCGCGCGCCCGGTGTCGAGGACTCGGCCCGGGCACGCGACGCGATGGCGCCGACGGGCGTGTGGGGTGTGTTTTACCCGGCGTCCCCGCCGGGCGGCCGCAGACCCACCTCCAGAGGAGGGACCCGTGTCGCGGGTGACATCCCGGGCCGGATCCGGCCGGGCCTGTCGACCGCCGGCCGCACCGGCCGGAGACGCGGCCGCGCCATGGCCGTGACGGCGGTCGCCGCCGGTACGGCCGCCGCCCTGTACACCGCGGTCCGCGCGAGGCGGCACCGTCAGGAAAAGTCCGAGCACGGGATGAATCTGCACGCGGCCGTCACGATCAATCGTCCCCGCGAGGAGGTGTACCGGTGCTGGCACGACTTCGAGAACCTTCCCCGCTTCATGGCGCACCTGGAGTCGGTACGGGTGATCGGTGACGGACGATCGCACTGGAAGGCGAGGGGACCCGCGAAGAAGGCCATCGAGTGGGAGGCGGTGATCGTCGAGGACCGCTCGGGCGAGTTGATCGCCTGGCGCTCCGTCGGGAAGGCTGCCGTCGCCAACAGCGGTTCCGTGCGTTTCACCGACGCGCCCGGCGAACGTGGCACGGAGGTGCGGGTGAACCTCAGATACGACCCGCCGGGCGGCAAGATCGGCACCGCCTTCGCCCGACTGCTGGGCGAGCATCCCGAACAGCAGGTACGAGACGATCTGTGCCGGTTCAAGCAGGTCCTGGAGACCGGAGAGGTGGTCCGCTCCGAGGGGATCCCGGAGGGCGCCCGCGCCCTGTGGCAAGCCACGCAACGCCCCGCTCAGCCCGCGATGTCAGGGAGCGCCTCATGAAAGCCAACTGCTGGATGGGCCGCAACACCGTCGAGGTCCAGGAGGTCCCCGATCCCAGGATCCTGAACGCTTGTGACGCCATCGTCCGGATCACCTCGACCGCGATCTGCGGCTCCGACCTGCACCTCTACGACGGCTACATCCCGACCATGGAGAAGGGCGACATCCTCGGCCACGAGTTCATGGGCGAGGTGGTGGAAGTCGGGTCCAAGGTGACGAAGCTGCGGGTCGGTGATCGCGTGGTGGTGCCCTTCCCGATCGCCTGCGGCTCCTGCGGCGCCTGCGATCACGGCATGTACTCGGTGTGTGAGAACTCCAACCCCAACGCCGGTCTGGCGGAGAAGCTCATGGGTCACACTCCCGCGGGCATCTTCGGCTACTCCCACATGCTCGGCGGCTACCCCGGAGGTCAGGCGGAGTACGCGCGAGTGCCGTTCGCCGACGTGGGGCCGATCAAGATCGAGGACGGCCTGCCGGACGAGCAGGTGCTGTTCCTGTCCGACATCCTGCCCACCGGCTGGATGGGCGCGGAGATGTGTGACATCAAGCCCGGGGACGTCATCGCCGTATGGGGGGCCGGACCTGTCGGCCAGTTCGCGGCCGCCAGCGCTTTCCTGATGGGAGCCGAACGGGTCATCTCCATCGACCGCTTCCCCTACCGGCTGGAGAGGGCCAGGCGCGCCGGCGCCGAGACGCTCAACTACGAGGAGGTCGATGTCCTCGACGCGCTGCGGGACATGACCGCCGGCCGGGGTCCGGACGCCTGCATCGACGCCGTGGGCATGGAGGCCCATCACCCCGCCGGCATCGTGCACGCCTACGACCGGGCCAGGCAGGCGACCCGGATGGAGACCGACCACCCGTACGCCCTGCGCGAGGCGATCATGTCCTGCCGCAACGGTGGAATCGTCTCCGTGATCGGCGTCTACGGCGGCCTGATCGACAAGTTCCCGATGGGCTCGCTGATGAACCGGTCACTGACGATGCGGAGCGGCCAGTGCCACGTGCAGCGCTACCTGAAACCTCTGCTGGGCAGGATCCGCAACGGCGACATCGATCCCAGCTTTGTGATCAGCCACCGCATGCGGCTGGAGGACGCCCCGCGCGCCTACGAGATGTTCAAGCACAAGCAGGACAAATGCAACAAGGTGGTCCTGACCCCGTAGCACTCCGTTCCTCCGGGTTCCTCCGGGTTCCTCCGGGTTCCTCCGGGTTCCTCCGGGGATGAGGTGTCGAGAGGATGCCCGCCGGTCGATGAGAAGCCTGTCACCGCCGCAGGCACTGATCGGCGAGCAGGGTGTGGGCGCGCATGTTGTGCTCCATCATCCGCAGTGCCGCGCGGGCGAGGGCGGGGCAGCTGTGGGCCACGCAGTCACGGGCCACTCGGACGGAGAACTCGCGCTGGATTCAGGGTGAGCCGGGCAGGGGCCGGAGACCGCCCAACGAACGTCCGCGCCCCGGCGGGGGCGGACGGAGTGAAAGGTCAGGTTTCGGAGGTGGATCGTCCGGTAGCGGCGCGGCGCAGGTCGAAGAGGTCCGACGGGGAGATGGGCATCCGGTCGATCCTGATCCCCTCCGCGTCCTCGATCGCCGAGGCGATCACCGCCGAGACCGGGATGACCCCCGCCTCGCCCGCTCCCTTGATGCCCAAGGGGTTGAGTGGCGACGGGGTCTCCAGGTGCGCGGTCTCGACGAAGGGCACCTCGGTGGCGTACGGCATCAGGAAGTCCATGAACGAGGCGTTCAGCAACTGGCCGTGGCCGTCGTAGACCATCTTCTCGTACAGGGCGCCGCCGACACCCTGGGCGACCCCGCCGTGGATCTGCCCCTCGACGATCATCGGATTGATCAGGTTGCCGCAGTCGTGCACCACGGCGTAGCGAAGGATGCGGATCTCCGCGGTCAGCGGGTCGGTCTCCACGATCGCCGCGTGCATGCCGGAGGCGAAGGTCGAGCGGATCGGCGAGTAGTAGTCCCGGCCCTCAAGCCCCGGCTCCTCCCCCTCGGCCACCGGTGGCCGGTCGAAGGACGAGGTGCCCGCGAACTGGGTCGCCCTGGCGGCCTCGGCGTCGAAGGCGTAGCGCAGCGGGTTGGACAGCACCGCCACGGTCGCCAGCGGGATCGCGGTGCCGGGGGCGCCGACCACCCGCACCTCCCCGTCGACGATCTCCAGGTCGCGGGGGTCGGCTTCCAGCGCCTCGGCGGCGATCCGCAGCGCCTTCTCCCTGACCTTCCTGCAGGCCAGGGCGATCGCGTTGCCGCTCATCACCGCGGCCCGCGAGGCGAAGGTGCCGACCGCGTAACCGAACCTTCGGGTGTCTCCGGTGACCACCGAGACCTGTTCCAGCGGCACGCCCAGCTCGGTGGCGGCGATCTGCGCGAACACCGTCTCGTGGCCCTGGCCCTGGGAGGTGAGCCCGGTGGAGACGTGCACCCGGCCGTCCGAGGTGACCTGGACGTGGCCGCCCTCGTACGGGCCGACGCCGGTGCCCTCGACGTAGCAGCCGATCCCGATCCCGATCGCGCGCCCCTCGGCGGCGGCACGGGCCTTCAGCGCGGGGAAGTCGTCCCAGCCGATCAGCTCCTTGAGCAGCCGCAGCGACTCGGGGTAGTCACCGCTGTCGTAGATCAGCGGGCGGCCGTCCTGGAAGATCAGGCCCTGGTCGTAGGGGAACTCGTCGGGCTGGATGAAGTTGGCCGCGCGCACCGCGGTGCGGTCGGCCCCCAGGTGCTCGGCGATGTGGTCCATGCTCCGCTCCATGCAGAAGACCGCCTGCGGGCGGCCCGCCCCCCGGTAGGGGGTGACCTGCACGGTGTTGGTGTAGATCGAGGAGAACGCGACCCGGTAGGCGCCGATCTTGTACGGGCCGAGGAGCTGGGTGGCGGTGATGATCGGCACGATGATCCCGTACGGCGTGTAGGCGCCGTGGTCGTGCAGAATCTCGACGTCCAGGCCCAGAATCCGGCCCTCGTCGTCGAAGCCGACCCGGACCGACTGCACCTGGGCGCGCTCGTGCGCGGAGGAGATGAAGTGCTCGCGCCGGTCCTCGGTCCACTTGACCTCCTGGCCGAGCCTGATCGCCGCCCACGGGACCAGGATCTCCTCCGGCCACGGGTGCACGATCTTCACCCCGAAACCGCCGCCCACGTCCGGGGCGACGACCTCGACCTTGGGCAGCGGCAGGCCGAGCTTGGCCGCGATGGCCATCCGGACGCTGGTGGAGGTCTGGGTGCTGGAGTGGACGCGCAGCGAGTGGTCGTCGGCGTCCCAGCGGGCGTGCACGCCGCGCCCCTCCAGCGGCATGGACGCGCTGCGCTCGATGTCGAGCCGGAAGGCCAGCGTGTGCGGCGCGGCGTCGATGGCCTCGCGTGCGCCGAGCCCGGCTGCCGAGGGCACCTCCTGGATCAGGTGCGCGCCGACGTTGCCCGGCACGTCGGCGTGCACGAGCTGGGCGGACTGCGCGGCCTCCTCCACCCCGACCACCGGTTTGAGGATCTCGTAGTCGACCTCGATGAGCGCACAGGCGTCCTCGGCGAGGTAGCGGTCGCGGGCGACGACCATCACGACGGGCTCGCCGACGTGCCTGACGATCTCGCGGGCCAGCGGGTACGCGGTGCGGCCGTGGGTCAGCGCCGGATGCGGGATGAGCAGCGGCAGCGGCTCGGCGAGCGCGCCGGGCAGGTCCTCCCAGGTGTAGATCGCCACCAGCCCGTCGACCTCGATGGCGGCCGAGACGTCGATGTCGCGGATCCGGGCGTGGGCGTGCGGGGAGCGGACGAACGCCGCCTGCAGCGCCCCCGCTCCCAGGTCGTCGAGGTAGAGGCCACGCCCGGTCAGCAGCCGGGGGTCCTCGCGTCGCCTGACCGGTTCGCCGAACAGTTTCGTGGTCATGATCGCCTCACCGGGACGTGTCTCCTGCCTCGCCCGCCCGAGGATCCTCCGGAACCGCCCGGAAAGTCCTCGCGCTCCGAGAGTCTCCCGCCCCCGTTCGGGGCGTCCACGCGCCCGCTCAAGACTCCTCCGCCATGATCTCGGCCGCGCGGTGGACGGACTTGACGATGTTCTGATAGCCCGTGCACCGGCACAGGTTGCCGGAGATGCCCTCCAGCACCTCCTCGTCGCTCGGCGCCGGATTGTCCCGCAGCAGCGCGGTCACCGTGCACAGGAAGCCGGGCGTGCAGAAGCCGCACTGCAGGCCGTGGCACTCGGCGAAGGCCCGCTGCACCGGCGAGAGCGTGCCGTCCTGGCCGGCGAGCCCTTCCACGGTGGTGATGTCGCGCCCGTCCACGGTGACCGCGAACGTCAGGCAGGAGCGGACGGGCTCGCCGTCCAGCAGCACCGTGCAGCATCCACAGACCCCGTGCTCGCACCCGACGTGCGTGCCGGTCAGGCCGAGGTCGTGCCGCAGGCAGTCGGACAGCAGCCGCCGCGCCGGGACCGCGGCCTGCCTGACCACCCCGTTGACGGTCAGCGTGATCTCATGCATCTACGGCCTCCCTGGCGGCGTCACGGAGTGCCTGCTCGGTGAGGACTCCGGCGAGGTGCCGCCGGTAGGCGACGGTCGCGTGGATGTCGGCCTCCGGCTCGATCCGGTCCGCTACGGCGCGGGCCGCCGAGGCCCAGTCCGCCGAGTCCGGCGGCCGGTGGCCGACGGCGTCGGTGACGTCTACGAGCACCGGGACGGGGCCGAGGCTCACGCACGCCACCGTCGCCGAGGTGATCCTCAGGTCGTCGTCCAGCGCGACCAGCGCCGCGATCCCGGCCAGGGCGTAGTCGCCGTGCCGCCGGGCGACCTCGCGGAACGCGGTGCCCGAGCGCGGGGGCGGGGCGGGGAAGAACGCGGAGACGGCCAGCTCTCCCGCCTCCATCGCCGACTCCAGGGGGCCGGTGAAGAAGTCCTCGGCGGCCACGTCCCTGACGGCTCCCGGCCGGGCCAGCCGTACCGAGCCTCTCAGCAGGGTGAGGACGGCCGGCAGTTCGGCGGCGGGGTCGGCGTGGGCCAGGCTGCCGACCACGGTGCCCCGGTTGCGGATCACCGGGTGGGCCACCAGCCGGAGGGCCTGGCGTAGCAGCGGCTGGGCCGCGGCGACCTCCTCGGAGCGTTCCACCTGGGCGTGCCTGGCCAGGGCGCCGACCCGCACGCCACCCGGCTCGACGTCGACGGCCGCCAGTTCGGCCAGCCGGTTGATGTCGACCAGGTGCGCGGGGGCGGCCAGCCGCATGTTCAGCAGCGGGATCAGGCTCTGCCCCCCGGCGAGCACCTTGCCGTGCTCCCCGGCCCCGGCGAGGGCGTCGAGCGCCTCGCCGAGGGAGCGGGGGGCGTGGTATTCGAAGGGGGGTGGTTTCACCCGGTGGCCTCTCGTCGCAGCTCGGACACCTCTGCCGGACCGGCGCCGCCACCTGTGTCGCCCCGTCCGGAGATGGCCCGGAGCAGGTGGTAACCCACCACCACCACGATGGTGCCGAGGGCGATGCCCTCCAGCGTGAAGTCTGAGCTGATCATATGCTTGACCGGGCCGATGGCGAGGATGATTCCCGCCCCGATCGGGACGAGGTTGACCGGGTCCGCGAAGTCGACCCGGTTCTCGATCCAGATCTTCGCGCCGAGCAGGCCGATCATGCCGTACAGGATGACGGTGATGCCGCCGAGCACGCCGCCCGGCGTGGCCGCGACCAGCGCGCCGAACTTCGGGCAGAGTCCGAAGAGGATCGCGATGACGGCGGCGATGTAGTAGGCGGCCGTCGAGTAGACGCGGGTGGCGGCCATGACGCCGATGTTCTCGGCGTAGGTGGTGGTCGGGGAGCCGCCGAAGGTGCTGGCGACGACGGTGGCGGCGCCGTCGGCGATGACCGCCCGGCCCATGTAGGGGTCGACGTCGGTCTTGGTCATCTCGCCGACGGCCTTGACGTGGCCGACGTTCTCGGCGACCAGCGCGATCACGGCGGGCAGGACCAGCAGCACGGCGGAGAACTTGAAGTCCGGGAAGTGCATGCTCGGCAGGCCGATCCAGTCGGCCGACGCCACCGCGTCGAAGCTCACCCTCGGGTGCGTGTCGATCGCGCCGGTGCCCGCGTTGAAGGCGGTGATGTTGCCGAAGATCTTGTCGGCCGCCCAGGAGAGGACGAAGCCGATGATCAGGCCGAGCAGGATGGCGATCCTGCCGATGAAACCCTTGAAGAGCACGATGAGGACGAAGGTGACGGTCATCGTGATCAGGGCCATCCACTGGTCCTGCGGCCAGTAGATGTCGGCGACGACGTACGCCAGGCCGAAGCCGATCAGCATGACGACGGCGCCGGTGACGACCGGCGGGAAGACCCGGTTGATGACCTGCACGCCGAGGAAGTGGACGGCCACGCCCACGAGCGCGAGTACCAGTCCGGCGACGAGGATGGCGCCGGTGACGATCGCGTCGGTGGCGGGCGTGTCACCGCCCATGAGCGCCCGGATGGCGAGCACGCCTCCCACGAACGACGCGCTGGTCCCGAGGTAGCTGGGGACCTTCCCCTTCACGATGAGCAGGAACATGATCGTTCCGACACCGGAGAACATGATGGCGACGTTGGGGTCGAGCCCCATCACCAGCGGGAAGACGAAGGTCGCGCCGAACATCGCGACGACGTGCTGCGCCCCGAACCCGACCATGCGCGGCCAGGACAGCCGCTCGTCGGGTCTGACCACTTCCCCCGGGGCGAGTGTCCGGCCGTCGCCGTGTTTCGTCCAACCTGCAGCCATCGAGCCCCACCTTTCACCGGGCCGTCGGTCGGTGGCCACCCCGCGGGCATCCCTCCGGCGAGTCCCTTACTACCGTTGCGGGCACATTAGGACTGAGTCCATGCGCGGACATCGTCATGATCTGCCAAATCTGAGCAGCCGACCAGTGAATGCCTCGCGCACCACCAGCGAGAACGCCCGGTGAAGGACACGCGGGACGGCGAAAGATATAGGTATGTGACGTAGCCGGCAGCGCGGACGGACCGTCACGGCCCGGAAGAGCGGCCGGAGGCGGACGGACCGCCGGAGAGCCGGGCGGGGCCGGTGACGGGATCAGGCTCCGGCGGCGACCACCTGGATCTCGAAGCCGTCGCCGGTCACCACCTGGCCGCTGCGGATCTTGCAGGTCTTGCGGAGCTCGACCTCACCGTCCACCAGCACGTTGCCGTCGGCGATGAAGTGCTTGGCCTGGCCGCCCGTCTCGGTGACGCCACAGTACTTGAGCAGGTCACAGAGCGGGATGTAGTCGGTTTCCAGCTCGAAGGTCTCGTTCACGCCGAACAGCTTAGATCCCGAACAGCTTGGATCCCGAACAGCTTGAATCCCGTGCGCTCCCAGAACGCGGGCGCTCCCAGAACGCGGGCGCTCCTTCGGACGTCGCCCCCGCGCACGTCCAGGATGCGGAGCACCGGTCGCAGACACCAGGACGCGGAGCACCGGCCTCAGATACCTCTCATCCGCAGGACGTGCAGGGCCAGGGTGAGGTTCAGGCGCAGGTGAGCGTCCTCGGTGAAGCCGCCGAGCATGCGTTCCAGCTTGCCGATCCGGTAGCGCAGCGTGTTGTAGTGGAAGTGCAGCCTGCGTGCCGTCTCCGCCACGTTGAGGTTGGTCTCCAGCAGCACCTGCAGGGTGCGGCGCAGGTCGGCGTTCTCGGCGTCGTCGTCGGAGGCGAGCGGGCCGAGGGTCTCACGGACGAAGGAGTGCAGCTCGGCGGTGTCGTTGACCAGGGACAGCAGCCGGTAGACGCCGAGCTGGTCGAAGTGCGCGACCGCGCCGGGGCCGTGGAGCTGGCGGCCCACCCGTGCGGCCTTCAGCGCCTGGCCGTACGCCTCGGGCAGCGCCTCGGCCCCGACGGCGGTGCGGCTGGCACCGGTGGAGAAGGTGGCGGGCAGGGACTCGGCGAAGACCGCGGCGGCGTCCTTGGCCAGGCGGTCCGCGTCGACCGCCGCGTCCACGATGGTGACGACCTCGTGGGAGAAGCCCGCCACCGCGCCGCGCGTGTCGTGGCGGCGCATCGCACCGGTCCAGCAGGTGACCAACCGGTCCTGGGCGACGCGCTCGTCGCCCTCCGGGTCGAGCTCGGCCACCAGCACGGTGACCGGGCGCTGCAGGTCCCAGCCGAAGGCCCTGGCCCTGGAGGAGACCCGCTCGGAGCCTCCCGCCCTGCCGGTGAGCACGTCGCGCAGGAAGTCGGCACGGTACTTGCTCTCGACGGCGTTGACCGCCTCCTGCCGGGTCACCACCAGCGCGGCGACCGTGGCGGCACGTTCCAGAATGCCGACATCGCTGTCACCGATCGACCCGACGGGGCCGCAGGCGACGATCCTGCCGTGGTGGTGCCCGCCCGCCACCACCGGCACCGAGGTGTGGCGGGAGTCGGGGGCGCCGCGCAGCTCGGCCACGTGCTCGGCGGGCCCGGCCGCGGCCAGCACGTGGCCCGTCCCGTCCAGCACGGCCACGCCCACGTCCAGCAGCCCCGCGACCTCGGCCGTCACCTCGCGCAGCCCTCCCCCGGCGAGCACGACCTGGACCAGCGCCCGGTGCGCCTCCTCCGCCCTGGCCAGCACGACGGCCTGGCGATTGAGGATGTCGGTCAGCACCTGGTTGAGGATGTCGTCGAAACCGACGTTGTCGGGGAGCTGGATCAGTGGGAAACCCAGCCGGTCGGCCTGCTCCACCATCTCCTCCGGCAGCTCGTCGAGGTAGCGGCCGAGCTTGACGGCCAGCGCGGCCAGACCGCGCTCGTCGAGGTCGGCCACCAGCCTGCCGAGCGACTGGGGGGTGTTGCGCAGCGGGTAGCCGGTGGTGAGCAGCAGCTCGTGCGGTTTGACCCAGGCCAGGACGTCGGGGACTTCCATCACGTTGAGCCGCTGCACCACGCGGTCCAGGCCCCGCTCTCCCGCGATCAGCCGGGCTCCCGCCAGCGTCGAGACGCCGAGGACCTCGCCGACGGCGACGCCGTGAATGATCGTTCCGGTACTCGCCGGCCGTACGGGAGGTTCCATGAGGTGATTGTGACCGATAGACCTGTCTGTCAGGAAGAGCCAACCTTTGAGCTGACTGTTGGCAGCTTTATCCGTACGGCCTGCGTCCACGCCCGTTCTACCGTACGGCTCAATGGATGGGGGAGTCCGTGAGCGAGCGAACCGCTGGAGAGAGCACCTTCACACCCACGGGGCCTGCCGAGGAGCGTTCATGAGCGTTGGAACGCGCCCGAAGGCGCGACACGTGCACGTGCGGACACACGGGACCGGCGCGGCCAGCACGACCCTGCGCGGGGTGCTGGAGGCGCCCCGCCGTCCGGCGCGGGTGCTGGCGGCCTTCCCCGCCGGCGTCTACCTTGAGGTACGCACCGAACTGGAACCGCAGGTCATCGCAGTGGTGACCGGGCAGGCCACCCGCCTGCCCAACGCCATGGTGGTCACCGACCCGATGCCTCAGGTCTCGGTGGGTGACGAGGCGTGCGTCGGCGACGGCTCGATCGACATCGGGCGGCTCCGCCTGCGAGCCCACCGCTGGTGGAACCCGGCTCCGCCGCTCGGTGCCGTGAGGGTGGCGGAGCTGGTCCGCTCGCTGCCCGAGATGGCCGGGCTGTGCGAGCGGTCGCAGAGGCGGTCGGGACTGGAGGGCAACGGTGCCGCCAACCTGCTGGCCCAGGGGTGCGCCGAGGGCTCGCTGCTGAAAAGCGTCGTGGCCGCCGAGCAACTGGTCGGTCTGGGCCCGGGGCTCACGCCGAGCGGCGACGACGTGCTCGCGGGACTACTGGTCGCGCTGCGCCACCTGGGCGGCGCGACGGGGGCGGGCCGTGCCGTCTGGCTGGCCGACTGGCTGGCCGCCGCCGTCACCTTCGACGTGCGCGGCAGGACCACCCCCATCTCGGCCGCGCTGCTGCACTGTGCCGCCAGGGGCGAGGCCAGCGGCGAGGTCCTGGCGGTGCTGCGGGGCCTTTCCGGGCGGCAGTCCCTGGAGCCGGCGCTACGCCGCCTGCTCCAGCTGGGTCACACCTCGGGGGCCGACCTGGCGTGGGGGCTGCGCATCGGGCTCGCGGCAGTCATCGATCTGGAAGGCAGGGGCAATTGAGCACTGATGTGGTCCGGGTGCGCACGGGCGTCTACCACGACTCCGTGAGCCTGATGCGGGTCAGCCGGACGGCGAGCGCGCTTTCCGGCGTGGAGGTCGCGGTGGTGGCGATGGCCACGGAACTCAACCTCGGGATCGCCGCCGAGCTGGGTTTCGACCTCCCCAAGGCAGGTCCCGCCGATCTGCTGATCGCGCTGCGCGGCGGCGAGGCGGACGCTCTGGAGGCCGCCCTCGCCCAGCTGGACGGGCTGCTGGCGGGACTCTCCACGCCGCCCGCGAGCGGCGCCACCGTCGAGCACCCCCCGCGCACGGTCCGTACCGCGGCCCGCGAGCGCGCCGCCACGCTGGCCCTGGTCTCGGTACCCGGGCCGTACGCGTTCGCCGAGGCGCTGGACGCGGTCGAGGCCGGCCTGTCTGTAATGATCTTCAGCGACAACGTGCCGGTCGAGCAGGAGGTACTGCTCAAGCGACGCGCCGCCGAGCTCGGCGTGCTGGTCATGGGTCCCGACTGCGGCACCGCTGTGATCGGCGGAGCCGGTCTCGGGTTCGCGAACGTCCTGCGGCCGGGCCCGGTCGGTCTGGTGGCCGCCTCGGGGACCGGCGCCCAGCAGGTGACCTGCCTGCTGGACCTCGCGGGAGTGGGGGTCTCCCATGTGCTGGGCGTGGGCGGCCGTGACCTGTCCTCGGACGTGGGCGGGCTGTCCACCCTGCGCGCCCTTGAGGCCCTCGACGCCGACCCCGCGACCGAGCTGATCATCCTCGTCTCCAAGCCTCCCGCCCCGGAAATCGCGCGGGCCGTCGCCGAGACCGTCGCGAAGCTCGGTACGCCGGTCGTGACCGCCCTGCTCGGCCCCGGCCAGGACGACCTGACCTCGGCTACCGAGACCGCCCTGCGCGCCCTCGGCGCCCCGATCCCCGCCTGGCCGTCCTGGGCCGCCCCCGGCACGGCGCGGGAGCACACGGAGACGACCGGTACGGGAGCCGGGGGGAGTCTGCGCGGGATCTACTCGGGCGGGACGCTCTGCGTGGAGGCTCGGCTGATCACCGGGACCGGGGAGTTCACCGACTTCGGCGACGACGCCTACACGGTCGGCCGGGCCCACCCGATGATCGACCCGACGCTCCGTCTGGAGGCCCTGGCCGAGGTGCCGCCGGGCGAGGTCGTCCTGCTCGACGTGGTCCTCGGCCACGGCGCGGACCCCGATCCCGCCGCGACGCTCGCGCCCGCGATCGCCGGGGCCGTCGCGAGAGGGGTCACGGTGATCGTCGCGCTGATCGGCTCCGGGGGCGACCCGCAGGGACTGAACACGCAGGCCGAGGCCCTCAACGCGGCGGGGGCCACGGTGTTCACCTCCAACGCCCGGGCCGCGGGACACGCCGCGAAGGTCGCCGCCGGGACCGCTCGTTGACCACCGCCGGACACCGGGGTCTCCCGCTGACCACCGCCGGACACCGGGACCGCCCGCTGACCACCGCCGGACGCCCGGAAGCGGCCGCATTCCCTCCGAACGTCACCGTTCTTCGCTCAGGAGTTCACCCATGACGCTGACCATGCTTTCCGGCGAGCCGGAAGTGATCACGGTGGGGGCCGACGTGCTCGGCGAGGCCCTGGACGCCCAGGCCGTTCCACGGACGCGGGTGGACTGGCGCCCGCCGATGCCCGGTACCGAGGCGGACCTGGCCCGGGTGCTGGCCGACCCGCGCAGGGGCCGCGCCAACAAGACGGCGGTGGGCCGCCTGGTCTCCGCCCGGCCGCAGCTCGTCGGGGTGCGGCCCGCACATGAGGTGCTCGACCTGCCGAAGGGCACGTTCCTGCACGCGGGGCCGCCGATCGAGTGGGAACGGGCGTCGGGCCCGATGCGGGGCGCGCTCGTCGGGGCGATGCTGCTGGAGGGGCTGGCCGCCGACGCCGCCGACGCCGAGGAGCGGCTGGCCTGTGGGCGGGCGCGGCTGGACTCCTGCCACCACCATCGGACCGTCGGGCCGATGGCGGGCGTGGTCACCTCGTCGATGTGGATGTTCGAGGTCCGTGACGCCGAGCACGGCGGCACCGCCTACTGCTCGCTCAACGAAGGGCTGGGCAAGGTGCTGCGCTACGGCGCGTACGGCCCGGAGGTGCTGAGGCGACTGCGCTGGATGGCCGAGGTCCTCGGCCCCGTGCTCAGGGCCACCCTGGAGCGGAGCGGGCCGCTGGATCTGCGGTCGCTGACCGCGCAGGCCCTGCAGATGGGCGACGAACTGCACAACCGCAACCGCGCCGCCACCTCGCTGCTGGTGCGCGAACTGGCTCCCGAGGTGGTGGAGGCCGCTCCCGGCCACGCCACCGAGGTGCTCCGCTTCATCAACGGCAACGACCACTTCTTCCTCAACGCGGGCATGGCCGCGTGCAAGGTCAGCACGGACGCCGCGAGGAACGTCCCCGGCTCCACAATGGTCGTCGCGATGGCACGCAACGGCACCGACTTCGGGATCCAGGTCTCCGGGCTGGGCGACCGCTGGTTCACCGGCCCCGCGGGCGTGCCGGACGGTCTCTATCTCGGCGCGTACGGCCCGGACGACGCCAATCCCGACATCGGCGACTCCACGATCACCGAAACGGCCGGCCTGGGAGGCTTCGCGATGGCCGCGGCCCCGGCGATCGTGCGGTTCGTCGGCGGCGACGTCTCGGACGCGATGGCGGCCACCCGCTCCATGTACGAGATCACCCTGGCCGAGCATCCCGCGTACCAGATCCCGGGGCTGGACTTCCGGGGCACGCCGGTCGGCATCGATGTCACGCTGGTCGCCAGGACGGGCCTGCTGCCCACCGTGAACACCGGTATCGCCGGCCGGGTCGCGGGGACGGGACAGGTCGGCGCGGGTCTGGTCAACCCGCCCGCCTCGGCTTTCACCTCGGCGCTGGCCGCGCTGGCCGAGACAGCCGATCATGGAAACGAATCGATTTAGTGATCCTTTAGCTATCAGAAACGGGCGAAGCTGACATTTCTCCCGCCCGCCGGCGGCATCCGGCGACGTCAGGGCGCGGACGCGAGATCGGTGATCCGAAGAGCACCGAATCACCGACAAATACCATCACGCGCTTTCTCCGTACACCAACTTCCAATATCGAATGACATCCCGATATCGTGTTCAGCCTTACAAAAAGGGCTGTTTATGGGGAACGGGGTACGATGACCGATCGCTTGCTCGGGAGAAACCCCCAGGGGCCTGAGGGTGGCGATTCCGCCGGGGCCGCACCGGAGGGCCAGGGCAGGCTGGTGGGCAGGCGCTACCGCCTGGTGTCACCGGTGGGCCGTGGCGGGATGGGCATGGTGTGGCACGCCCACGACGTCCTGCTCGACCGGGACGTCGCGGTCAAGGAGCTGATCCTCCCCTACGGACTCGACCACGCGGGCAAGCAGGGAGCGCACCGGCGGATGCTCCGCGAGGCCCGCTCGGCGGCCCGGCTCAGCCACCCCGGCATTGTCACGGTCCACGACGTCGTCGAGGAGGACGGCCGCCCCTGGATCGTGATGGAACTGGTCCGCGCCTGGTCGCTTGAGCAGGCCGTACGACAGAGCGGGCCGCTGCCCGTGATCCAGGCCGCCGAGATCGGCGTCCGGGTGCTCGACGCGCTCCGCCACGCCCACGCCGCCGGGATCATGCACCGCGACGTCAAACCCGGCAACGTGCTGCTGACCTCCGACCGGGTGGTGCTCACCGACTTCGGCATCGCCGCGATAGAGGGCGACGCCACGATCACCCAGACCGGCCTGCTGATGGGCTCCCCCGCCTACATCCCGCCGGAGCGGCTGTCCGGCCAGCGGGCCACCCATTCCTCCGACCTGTGGTCCTTCGGTGCCACCCTTTACGCGGCGGTCGAGGGCCGGCCCCCCTACGAGGGTCCTGACGCGGTGGCCGTGCTCGGCGCGATCCTCACACAGGAGCCCAACCGCCCCCAGCGGGCCGGCGCCCTGATCACCGTCATCGACGGCCTGCTCCGCAAGAACCCCGCCGACCGGATGACCGCCGCCCAGGTGTCGGATCTGCTGGACCGGGTGCTGCGCAGCCACGGCTCCAGCACCCCGAACCGCACGCCCAGCCCGGTGCCCTCGTCGATGCCGATCCCCGGCGACTCCATGCCGATGCACCTGATGCCCCCGCTGGACGTGCCGTCGGGGCCGATGCCCTCCCGGATCATCGAGACGCCCTCCGGCCCGATCCGGGTGCCCTACGACCCCGCCGCCGACTTCTCGGGCGGTCACGCGCTCCCCTACGACGTGCTCGACGGGCCGAGCGGAGCCCACCGCGCGGACCTGCTCTCCCCCCCGGGGCACTCCCCTGCCCCCGGATCCCCGCAGACCGGCGGGCACCAGCGCGGGTACGACGCGCTGCGCACCCCCGCGACCGGACCGGACGGTAACCCGTTCGACGCGCTGACCAGCTTCTCCGGTGACCTCCCCGGCGCCCCGCCGCGCGGTGGGCGCGGCGAAGCCACGCTCTGGCCCATCCCGGCCTCGCGGGAGCCGGCCCCCTCCGACGCCGTACGGAACTCCCAGGCCATGACCTCGCCCGGCAGGGCCAGGGCACGCGCGGGCACGCGCCGCGCTCCGGAGCGCAGGGGCGGCCGGTCGCGCGGCAACGGTCTCGACGGTCTGCTGATGCTCGGCGGGGGCGGCGTGCTGACCATCGTGGTCGCCGGGCTGATCGTCTTCCTCCCCGGCGACGACTCCGGCACCACGAACTCCACGGGCCCGTCGGTGGCGATCTCCGCACCCGCCGACCCGGCGGCACCCTCCGATACCGAGGAGGAGATCCCCGACGGCTTCAAGCCGGCGAACGCCGCCGGGGTCTTCGGCGCGGTGCCCGGCGACTGGACCGTGAAGGCCGGCCCGGAGGGAACCGTCACCTTCTCCGGCCCGAAGGGCGGCGGGCAGAACATCGTCGTCGTCGAGGTGCCGGTCGCGGACCCGGTGACGGCACTTCGCAAGGCGAGCAAGAAGGGCCTGGACGAGTACACCGAAGTAGGCGTGACGGCGGTGGACTACCGCTCGTGGAAGGCCGCGGACTGGGAGTACACCTATCTCCAGCCCAACGGCGTCCCGATGCACGGGCTGACGCGCTACGTCGCCGTCAACGGCCAGACCGCCTACCAGATCACGTTCAGGGTTCAGGATCTCGACTGGGAGAAGAACTCGGAGATCCTGGACACCTTCTTCGCCACCTTCACCTCCGCCGACTGACCCCGCCCGCGAGACGACTTCCCGGTCCGGTCATGAGTGATGGCAGACTTCACTCGTGACCGCCGACACCACGCCTCCCGACACCACGCCCCCCGACCTCTCCCGTGCCCGCCTTGACGGCGGGGAGCAGGTCGCCACGGTGCGGCGGCGGACGCTCGCCGTCCTTTCCGCCGCCCAGATCAGCGGCGGGATCGGCGTCGCCGTGGGACTCGCCTTCAGTTCGGTGACCGTGAAGGAGCTCTCCGGCTCCACGACGCTCAGCGGGCTGGCCGGGACCGCGACGGTGCTGGGCGCCGCGCTGCTGGCGCTGCCCACCGCCAGGTCGTCCGGCAGGGGCGGCCGGCGGGCCGGGCTCACCCTGGCCTACGGGTGCGCCCTGCTCGGCTGCCTGGTCTCACTGCTCGCCGTCGCCGTGGGTTCGTGGCCGCTGCTGCTGGCCGGGCTGGTGCTGTTCGGCGCGGCCAGCGCGGGCAACCTGGCCTCCCGCTACGCCGCGACCGACCTGTCTGCGCCGGGGCACTCGGCCCGGCACCTGTCGCTGGTGGTGTGGGCCACCACCGTCGGGGCGGTCACCGGCCCGAACCTGGCGGGACCCGCCGAGCGGCTGGGTGCCGGGTTCGGCCTGGCACCGGGCAGCGGCCCGTTCGCCCTCGCCCTGCTGAGCTTCGCGATCACCCTCGTCGTCATCCTTGTCGCCCTGCGCCCGGACCCCCTGCTCCTGGCCCGCTCCATGCTTCCGCCCCCGGACACCGCGCCGCCCGCCTCCGCGGGGCGGACGGGCGGGGAGCACCAGGCCGCGGAAACGCCTCCCGGCCCTGACAGCCCGCCCTCCGTCCAGGCGCCGCTCCCCGTCCAGGCGCCGCCCTCCGGCCCGGCCTCGACGTCGGCCACGGCGGACGGCTCCGGGAAGGGCGAGGGCACGCTACGCGCCGCCTGGCGGGTGCTGCGCGGGACACCCGTCGCGAGGCGCGCGCTGATCGCGATCGCGGTCAGCCACACCGCCATGGTGTCGATCATGTCCATGACCCCGGTCCACCTCGACCACGGCGGCTCGACGTACACGGTCATCGGTGTCGTGATCAGCCTGCACATCGCGGGGATGTACGTGCTGTCCCCCGTGGTCGGCTGGCTGGCCGACCGGGCCGGGCGGACACCGGTGCTGGTGCTGGGCATGGGCCTGCTGCTGACCTCCGCGGTCCTCGCGGGCGGGGCCGAGGCGCACGACGTCACGCGGGTGACCGCCGGGCTGGTCCTGCTCGGCCTCGGCTGGTCCTGCGGGCTGATCTCCGGTTCGGCGATACTCAGCGAGGCGGTGCCGTTGAAACACCGCACCCCCGTGCAGGGCCTGTCCGATCTGCTGATGAACGTCTGCGGCGCGACCGGCACCGTGGCCGCCGGGGTGATCGTCGGCAGCCTGTCGTACGGCGTGCTCGGCGCGGCCATCGGGGTCATGGTGACGATCACCGGCGCCTGGCTGGCTCTGAGCAGGGCCTGAGCAGGGCCTGCCCCGCCCGGATCCGGGGTTCCGAGCGCTCGCGCACACCGGCATGCCCCCCAGGCGGAGCTCATTTGGCGTCGGCGTAGCACCGCACCTGGACCGCCTGCATCGGGAAGCAGACGGGGGTCGATCCGAACAGCAGCCTGCTCGCCTCCTCCGCCGCCCTGCCGACCGCCGCGACGACCTCGTCCGCCTGCTCGGCCGGGCAGTGCACCATCACCTCGTCGTGCTGGAAGAACACCAGCCTGGCCGGGTCGGAAAGGAGGCCGCGCAGCACGGCCATCAGGGCGAGCGCCCACTCGGCCGCGGTCGCCTGGACCACGAAGTTGCGGGTGAACCGGCCACGCTCGCGGGCCGCGCGGCCTCCCTCGGGGCCCGAGACCAGCGCCCGCCAGCCGGCCGAGGGCGGCGGCGAGGTGCGGCCCAGCCAGGAACGGACCACCTTGCCCTCCTCCCCCGCGCGGGCGGCGTCCTCCACGAACTGGTAGGCGCGGGGAAAGCGCTGGCGCATCACGGCCAGCAGCTTGGGCGCGTCTCCGCTGGTGCCCCCGTACATCGCCGACAGCATGGCGATCTTGGCGTTGTCGCGCTCGCCGCCGAACGCCTGCGCCAGCGCCTGGTAGAGGTCGATCTGCCCGGCAGCCCCGGCCAGGCCGCCGTCCCCGGCCATGGCGGCCAGCACCCGCGGTTCCAGCTGGGCCGCGTCGGCGACGACGAGCGTCCAGCCGTCGTCGGCCACGATGACCTTGCGCATCAGCTTGTGGATCTGCAGGGCGCCGCCGCCGTTGGTGGCCCACCGGCCCGTCACCACGCCGCCCACCACGTACTCGGGCCGGAAGCGGTGGCCGCGGACCCACTGGTCGGCCCAGGCCCAGCCGTGGAAGCTGTAGAACCTGGCCATCTCCTTGTAGGCGAGCAGGGGCGCGACGCCGGGGTGGTCGACCTGTCTGATGTCGTGCGCCCTGGTGGAGGAGACGGGCACGCCCGCCGCCTTGAACGCCCTGACTATCTGCTGCGGCGAGTCGGGGTTGAACGAGGTGCCGAAGGCCGCCGCCACCTGATCGGCCAGGGCCTGGAGCTTGGCGGGCCGCATGCCGTGCACCGGACGCGGGCCGAGCAGGTCTGTCAGCAGCTCGTCGTGCACATCCTCACGCCAAGGCATGCCCTCCTGGGCCATCTCCGCGGCGATCAGCGCCCCGGCCGACTCCGCGGCGACCAGCAGCCGGAACCGCCGAGGATCGGCGGTGGCCTCGACGCGCCGCAGCTGGTCGGCGTGGACCTCGGCGACCAGGTCCGCGTCGGGCGCCGGCGTCTCCTCCTCGAAAAGGGTGGCCTGCCGCGCCTGGGACTCCTGATGGTCTTCCGGCACGGGGAGACCGTGCAGCCGGGCGTGGGCGGCCCTGGCCGAGCGGGGCTCGCCGAAACGTCCCTCATGTGCCAGGAGCAGGCCCTCGGTCAGCGCCAGGTCGTGGCAGCGCGCCACCCGCACGCCCGCGGCCAGCAGCGCGGGGTAGACCTCCCGCGTGTCCGCCCAGACCCAGCGAGGGTGGCAGGCCTCCAGCTCGCGAACCGCCGAGGCCAGATCGGCGACGGCCACGGCGGACTCGCCGTCCACGCGTAGAGCGCCCCCACCGCCGGGAGCGGCCGCGACCGACACGTTCATACGCCAACACTGCCACGCCGGTACGACATTCCGGTTCAGACGAGCGGTATGACGATCTCGTCCTCGAGCGGGGGCTCGATCTCCTGTGGCAGGCACCCGGTGGCGGCGAAGCTGCGGATCCGTAAGACCTCGGGCGTCACCGAGACGTGCAGGAAGCTTTTGAAGAACGGCGGGGTGTCCCAGTCCGACAGCTCCGACAGGTAGCGGTGAAAGATCCTGCCCACCGGAAGCCGGAACGGCATCGGCCAGCCGCCGAGCATCCTGGCCGCCCATCTCATCCGCCGGGTGATCGGCACGGCCGGGATGTCCCGCACCGGGGTGTTGCCGATCCGCCGGGACATCAGCGCCGAGCTCTCGTCCGGGGTGAGGTAGAGCCAGCGCATGCGCAGCCGGTCGCTGTAGAGCCTGCTGTAGAACGACAGCGAGTCACCGCGGAGCGGATAGCACCTGTAGTCGTCCTCGTGCAGGCCGCCGACGGTGACCCGGGGGATGGTGTGGGTGGCGTGCATGAAGGCCCCTGAGCCGCCCGCCACGATGTACTGGATGGTCCGCTCCCCTACCTTGATCGGGAAGCGCTGGTAGTTGTGCACGTCGCCGCCTATCGCCGCGACGTAGTTGTGGGCGGGGTCGGTGACGATGTCGTCGATGGTGCCGCCCCCGGCCAGCTTCGACGGTTTGTAGTCGTTGCGGGTGTAGATGGGCTTTCCGGTGATCAGCACCTTGGGCCGGGGGTCGCGGGAGACCTCGCGCAGCCAGCCTTCCTGCTCGGCGTCGATGTCGCCGCGTATCCCGGTGTCCACGCCGACGATGAGCAGCCCGGGGGTCTCCATCGCCCAGTAGGGCGCCGGCTGCGCGGCCTGCTGCTCAGGCTTCGCCCGTCGCTCGCGCGCCCTGGCCAGCCGGGCCTCGTCGATCTTCTCGGGCCTGTGCCAGAGCAGGCCGCGCAACCCGGAGGGCGACAGCCTGCCCCCCTCGCTCTCCGCCGCCAGGGACGGGGCGTCACAGAAGACGCGCATGAAGCCGCCGAGCCCGTCGTACCAGTCGTGGTTGCCGGGGATCGCGTAGATCGGCGCCCGGTAGTCCTGGTACGGGCGGAAGAACTTGTCCTCGTACTCGTTCCCCGCCCCCGTGGGGTAGATCACGTCACTGGCGATGACCGCGAAGGCGGTGTCCTCACCGATCCTGAGCATGCCCGGCACCACGGCGTACTGCGAGGAGTCGCCCTCCCCGGTGTCACCGAGAACCAGGAAGGAGAACTCCGGGCCGACGTCCACCGGGATACGGAAGGAGGGATCGACCCCCCGGGCACGCTGGGATGCCACCCAGCGCGCCCGTACCTGCCCCGACGGGTCTCCGAACAGGGCCGCGAGGACCTCGTTCCTGGAGCGCCAGACCGTGCGCACATCGAGCCAGGAGAAGGGCTTCCGGCTGGGCAGCAGTTCCTCGAAGGTTCCCCTCCGCGAACAGGACCAGCCCGCGCCCTCCTTGGACACCCGGGAGGAGACCTCACGCCCGCGCTCCGCTGCCTGCCCGACATCGACCATGACCCTATCTTGGCAATGATCTTAAGGAGTCGCACCCGGATCACGGGTAAGAAAGATGGATTGTCCCGTTCGGCGGCGGCCGAGCCGGAAGCCGGAGGGCGACCTCCGGGAGACCCGCCCGGAAGGCGGGCCTCACAACGGGTGCCTCCTGACGGCCTCCAGGAAAAGGGCTTCGGGAAAATACCTTCGGGAAAAGGGCTTCAGGAGACGAGCCTCAGGAGACAGGCCTCTCCGGGGCGACCAGGACACCCGGGTTGAGGATGCCCTCGGGGTCGAGCCTGTCCTTGATCCCGCGCAGGATCTCCACGCCCAGGTCGCCGATCTCGACCGCGTGGGCCTCCCGGTGGTCGCGGCCGACGCCGTGGTGGTGCGAGATGGTGCCCCCGGATCCGACGATCGTCTCGTTGACCGACCGCTTGGCCGCCTCCCACTGCCCGACGGGGTCGTCGGTCTGCGCCACCACGACCGTGAAGTAGAGGGAGGCGCCGGTGCCGTACACGTGGGAGACGTGGCACATCACCAGCGGTGAGCCGAGCGAGGCGCGCAGCGAGAGCCGCACGGCCTCGTACAGGCGAGGCAGGTTGGACCAGAATCCGGCGGTCTCCAGCGTCTCGACGGTCGCCCCGGCGGCGAGCAGCGAGTCGCGCAGGTAGGGCGCGGAGTAGCGCCCGTGGGCCCACGACTCGCCCGGATCGGGACCGAGGTAGACGCCGCCGAGCCCGGACGCCACGGCGGCGACCCGCTCCCGCAGCGCGGGCACCTCGGAGAAGCCCTCGTACCCGGCGACGGCCAGGCAGCCCGCGTCGGCGGACAGGGCGCCGATCTCGCCCGGCCTGGCCAGGCCTATCATCGTCTCGGTCTCGTCGGACAGGCGCAGCACCGTGGGCACGGCGCCCTCCTGGGCCAGGTGCCGCAGCGCGGCCGAGCCCGCCGCGAACGACTCGAACCGCCACCCCTCGTAGACGCGTTCGGCGGGCGCGCGCCGGACGCGGAGCCTCAGGGAGGTGATCACACCGAAGGCCCCCTCCGAGCCGAGGATCACCTGACGCAGGTCGGGACCGGCGGCCGACCTGGGCGCCCGGCCCAGGTCGAGAGTGCCGCGCGGGGTCGCCACGGTCATGCCGACGACCATGTCGTCGAAGCGGCCGTAGCCGGCCGAGGCCTGGCCACTGGAGCGGGCGGCGGCGAAACCGCCCAGCGTGGCGTACTCGAACGACTGCGGGAAGTGTCCTAGGGTGAGCCCGTGCCCAGCCAGAAGCTGCTCGGCCTGCGGGGCGCGCAGCCCCGGTTCCAGCTCGGCGACCATCGACTCGCCGTCCACGGCGACCAGCCGGTTCAGCCGGGCCAGGTCCAGCGCGACGACACCGGTGAAGCCCTGCCTGGTCGCGACCAGGCCGCCGACCACGGAGGTGCCGCCGCCGAACGGGACCACCGCGACCCGGTGCGCGGCACAGGTCGCCAGCACCGCCAGCACCTCATCGTGGGAGCCGGGCAGCACCACCGCGTCGGGCGCGTCGGAGCCGTCTCCGGCGCGCATGCGCAGCAGGTCGGGGGTGGACTTACCGCGGGTGTGCCGGATGCGGGCGTCGTCGTCGAAGCGCACGTGGTCGGCGCCGACGACACCGCGCAACTCGGTGAGGACCGGCGGGGACAGTGCCACGGCGGGCAGGCGCACCTCACCGAAGTCGGCGGCCCGGTCCCGCGGCGGACGCACGCCCAGCATCTCGTGGAGCAGTTTGCGGATCGGTTCCGGCAGGTCGGCGGCCTTTGCGGGATCGCCCCAGCCGGACCAGAGCATGGGTTCCGCGGCACTCGTCGGTTTTTCCACCCCTACACTGTGACATATGACGTCCATTCGTCACAATGCGGCCGCGGAGAGCGGCGACCAGGTCCTCGACGCCGCCCGCGAGGTGGTCCTCGCGGTGGGGGTGCGGCGGGCCACACTCACCGACGTGGCTCGCCGGGCCGGGGTGTCCCGCATGACGATCTACCGCCACTGGCCCGACATGCGCACTCTCGTCGCCGACCTGATGACCCGCGAGTGGGTGCGCGTCGCCGGCCGATTCGCCACCGAGGATCCGGTCACCGCGGCGGTGGCGGTGGTGCGGGCGCTGCGTGATCACCCGCTCTGGCGAAAGATCGTCGAGGTCGATCCCGAGCTGCTCCTGCCCTACCTGCTCGATCGCCGGGGCTCAAGCCACGAGGCCATGCTCGGCCTCGTCGAGTCGGCGATCACCGCAGGACAGGAGCTCGGCACCGTGCGCGGCGGTGACGCGGCGAGGCTGGCCAGGGCCGTGCTGCTGACGGCCCAGTCGTTCCTGCTCTCCGGCCCCACCATGCTCGACCCGCTCACCAGGGACGATCTGGACGCCGAGCTCGCCACGCTCCTGGAAAGGTACCTGCGACCGTGAAATCCTCTCTCAACGCCGCCCGCCGCGCCCGCGAGCTCGCCGAGGTCCGCGACCTCGTGGTGGACGTGCTGGTGGTGGGGCTGGGCGCGACCGGTGCCGGGGCGGCACTCGACGCGGCCTCCCGAGGCCTCTCCGTGGCCGCGATCGACGCCCACGACCTGGCGTTCGGGACCTCCAGGTGGAGCTCAAAGATGATCCACGGCGGGCTCCGCTATCTGGCCAGGGGACAGGTCGGGGTGGCGTACGAGAGCGCGGTGGAGCGCGGCCACCTGCTCGGCCGCATCGCGCCGCACCTGGTCAGGGCCCAGCCCTACCTGCTGCCGCTGGTCCCCGCGGTCTCCCGCCGTCACGCGGCGCTGGTGATGACCGGGTACCGGCTCGGCGAGGGGCTGCGGATCGCGGCGCACACGCCCCGGCACCTCCTTCCCGGCCCCTCGCGCATCTCCGCCCAGCAGGCGCTCGCCCTCGCCTCTCCGCTGGACTCGCGCGGGCTGCGCGGCGCCCTGCTGTCGTGGGACGGGCGTCTGACCGACGACGCCCGCCTGGTGGTCTCCGTGGCCAGGACCGCCGCCCGGTGGGGGGCGAGGGTGCTGACCCGCTGCCGGGCGTTGGCGGTGTCCGGCGAGGGCGCGCTGGTCCGCGACGAGCTCGGCGGGGACGCCTTCACCCTCCGGGCCAGAACGGTGGTCAACGCCACCGGGGTCTGGGCCGCCGGGCTCCACCCGGGCATCCGGATGCGCCCCTCGCGCGGCACCCATCTGGTGCTGCGACCCGAGACGCTGCCGGGCATGGCCGCGGGGCTGCACGTGCCGATCCCCGGCGAGAGCAACCGGTTCGCGCTGGTGCTCCCCCAGCCCGACGGACGGGTCTACGTCGGCCTCACCGACGAGCCGGTGGACGGCCCGGTCCCGGACATCCCGCAGGCGCCGGAGGAGGACGTGACCTTCCTGCTCACCGTCCTGAACTCCGTGCTGGAGGAGCCGATACGGCGCGAGGACGTCGCCGGTACCTACGCGGGGCTGCGGCCGCTGCTCGCCGCCGACGGCCACACCGCCGACCTGTCCAGAAAGCACGCGCTACTGGCCATGCCGGACGGGATGGTGACGGTCGTGGGCGGCAAGCTGACCACGTACCGGCGGATGGCCGAGGACGCGGTCGACCGGGCGGTGTCGCTGGGCGGGCTCAAGGCGGGCCGGAGCCGCACCGCGAGGTTGCCCCTCGTCGGGGCCGTCAGCCCGGACAGGGGGAACGGCAGGGGGACGGACCGGCTGCTGGAGCGGTACGGGAGCGAGGCGGGCGCCCTGCGGGCGCTGATGGCCCGCGAGCCATGGCTGGCCGAGGCCGGCCCGACCGGGGTCACGGGGGCCGAGCTCGTCTGGGCGGTCAGGCACGAGGGCGCCCTGGACGTGGACGACCTCCTCGACCGGCGGACCAGGATCGGCCTCGTCCCCTCCGACCGCGAGGCCGCCCTCCCCCTGGCTCGCGCGGCACTGGCCTACTGACACCGCCGGCACGCTTTTACCCACCTACGATCGTTTTCCCCCTCCGCCACCTCAACCCGACCATTAGGTTAGTCTTGCCTAACCTAGAGCGAGGAGAGAGAGTGATCACGGGCGGTGGCGCGAGCATGGCGGATACGGCGGGCAAGGGATGCGCGCATCCCCGGGGCTGCCATACCGGCGAACTGCCGGTCCACGCCAGCGCGACCGTCGGAGCCCGCTTCTGGCTGCTGATCGAGCACTCCGGCCCCTGGGCCTCCCACCTCGAAGACTGCAAACTTCCTGAGGGCGTTCACACTCTTATCAAACGGGCCACGCGGCTCGGCGTCCGGTCCCAGTTGATCCGCCGCCCGGGTCGCAGAAACCCCGTGGAAACCGGCATTCACGTCATGGTCGCCAACTCCGTCACCGCCGAACCATGGATCGCCGAGGGCGTCGTCGCAGGTCCAGACGATCTTGACCTTGACAGCGTGGTGGCCGGAGTGGTCCCGGAGTCCTGCATACTTGTGAGTGAGCCGGTTTTTCTGGTCTGCACGCATGCCAAGCGCAACGCGTGCTGCGCCCGCATTGGACTACCCCTGGCTAGGTCCTTGGCAAAATCATTGCCGGACACAGTATGGGAAACATCACATGTTGGCGGCGATCGATACGCCGCCAACCTCGTGTGCTTGCCACACGGGCTTTACTACGGCAGCATGTCTCAGGCTGCTGCGATCGCGGCAGCCAACGCGTACCGGTCCGGCGAGATCATTCTCGACCGTTTCCGGGGACGCGCAGGCATCCCTGAGCCACTGCAAGCCGCTGAGCATTTCATCCGCATTCATACGGGCGAACTCTCGGTTGACGGAGTGGCCGTGGAATCCTCCAGGTCAGACGGCGCCGTCACCGAGGTATTTGTGCGCGGTAGTGGCGCTCGTTTTCGGGTAGTGGTTGAACCCATGACGCTGACAACGCCATGTGGTACGGCTTGCGCCGATACGATCACTACCTACCGGCTGGTAGCGCTGGACAGGCTCACCCCTGTGCTGTACGCCACGTCCGCGCTGACCTGACCTGAGGGAACATCACGGCCTATCCAGGCGTTGGATCCAGGGACGCCACAAGCGTCCAAATGCGGCATCAACCAGAAATACCTCTCAACTATAAGGTGGTTTTCTCATGTCTCAGGTACGTCGGCAGACCGCCCGGCCTCGGCCCAGCTGGGGCTGGCAGGATGACGCCGCGTGCCGGGGCGAGGACCTCGTGCTCTTCTTCGGTCCCGACGGTGAGCGTCAGCCCGAGCGTGACATCCGCGAACGTAAGGCCAAGGCGATCTGCGCCCAATGCCCCGTTCGCGCCGAGTGCCTGGACTACGCGCTGTCCCGTCCGGAGAAGTACGGCACCTGGGGCGGTCTGAACGAGGACGAGCGCGCCTCCGAGCGTCGCCGTCGTATGCGCCGCGCCGCCAGCGCCGGCATCAGCGCCGTCGCCTGAGCAGTACCTCCACCCGGCTTCCCCTCACGTGTGATCTCGCGCACCCCCTGCGAGATCACACGTTGTCGTGTCGGGCCCCGCACGTGCGACGCCTGGAACAGACAGCCGCACGGCGGGCGCTTCCCGCGTTTCACGGCCTGCTACGGCCCGGCTTCCGCATCTCCCTGTGGATGACCTTCCACTTGTTCTGCAGTTCCTTGCGAAGCCGCGCGTCACTCCGAGAGGCCATCCACGCGGCCTCCCTCTGCAGCTTGTTCCAGCTCTCCAGCCGCCGCTCGGGAAGCGTGCCGTCCTCGATCGCGGCGAGCACCGCACAGCCCGGCTCGCTGTCGTGCCGGCAGTCGCCGAACCTGCAGCGCTCGGCGAGCTCCTCCAGGTCGGAGAAGACCATGTCCACGCCCTCGCCCATGTCGTACAGGCCGATGCGGCGGATACCCGGCGTGTCGATGATCAGCCCGCCTCCCGCCAGCGGGATGAGCTCGCGGTGCACAGTGGTGTGACGCCCCCGGCCGTCGCCGGACCTGACCTGCTGGGTCTCCATGGCACCCTCCCCCGCCAGGGCGTTGACGAGCGTGGACTTGCCCGCGCCGGAGGCCCCGAGCACCACCGCGGTGCGCGTGCCCTCAAGATAGCCGCGGACGATACCGACCCCCTCCCCGGTGACGGAGCAGACCGGGTGCACATCCACCCCCGGCGCAGCCGTGGCCACCTCCTTCAGCAGGAAGTCGAGCCCCTCGCCGATCAGGTCGGACTTGGTGACGAGCACCACGGGACGGCCCCCGCTCTCCCAGGCGAGCGCGAGCAGCCGCTCGATCCTGCCCAGATCGGCGGTGTCCGTGGCGTGCAGTGCGGGCTCGGCGACGAAGACGACATCGACGTTGGCGGCGAGCACCTGCCCCTGGGAGTCACCGGAGAGCCCGCTCCTGGAGACCCGGCCGACACCGCCGCGCACGAACGCGGTGCGCCGGGGCAGAAGCGCCTCCAGCTCGAAGCGGCCCTCGGCCAGCCGGCGGAGCCCGGCCCAGTCACCGACGCAGGGCAGGGCCACCGGATCTGCGGCGGCCTCACGCCGCACCCGGGCACCGTAGTCGGCCCGGAGACGGCCGGAGGCGGTCAGCACCTCGGCGGCACCGCGATCGACGCGGGACACCCGGGCGGGAGTCAGACCGGCGGGGAGTTCGGCGGCGAAGAAGTCGGTCCAGCCGAGCGCGGTGAGAGCGGCCGATGAAGAGATGAATGGCGAAGACAACGTGGGTACACCCTTTTTGGAAGGCCGGGTGCCCCGTCGCGAATCGGCTAGGCGGGCACCCGAAGGTCGGTGGATGACAGGATCGTCAGAACAACCCGCATGATCTCCACCTCCTCGTGGCTCACAGCCGTCCGTCTCTCGAACGACGTCTTCGGGAGAACCTTAGCGCAGCCTCTCCCGCCCGGCGCAAACCCATTTGGCCGTAGGCCCCCGGGGATGCGTCGGGGCTCCGGGACGCATGACGTCCCGGAGCCCCGACGCCTCCGGCGACGGATCCGGCGACGGATCCGGCCCGCGAAGATCTGTTCAGCCTCGTCGGCACGGCCCCGGGCATGCCCGGCGCACCGTCCGCGAGGGCTCGGTCACATGCCTGGGGCCGGGAAGTGGGAGGTGAGCTCCCTGACCTCGCCGTGCACTCGGGTGATGACGTGCTTGGCCTCGTCCTCGTCCTTGGCCAGGGCGGTGACGACCTGGTCGATCCAGGCGCCGATCTGCCGCATCTCGGCGACGCCCATGCCGCGGCTGGTCACGCCCGCGGTGCCGATGCGGATGCCCGACGGGTCGAACGGCTTGCGCGTGTCGAACGGCACGGTGTTGTAGTTGGTCTCCAGACCCGCCTTGTCCAGGGCCTGGGCGGCGGGCTTACCGCCGATGCCCTTGGGGCTCAGGTCGAACAGGATGAGGTGGTTGTCGGTGCCACCGGAGACCAGGTCGAAGCCGCGGCTGCTGAGCTCCTCGGCCAGCGCCTTGGCGTTCAGGACGACCTGGCGGGCGTAGTCCCTGAACTCGTCGGTCGCCGCCTCCTTCAGCGCCACCGCGATGGCCGCGGTGGTGTGGTTGTGCGGGCCGCCCTGCAGGCCGGGGAAGACCGCCTTGTTGAGGGCGGTGGCGTGCTCGTCGGAGGTGGCCATGAGCATGGCGCCCCTGGGCCCGCGCAGGGTCTTGTGGGTGGTGGTGGAGATGACGTCCGCGTAACCGACCGGCGACGGGTGGGCGCCACCGGCCACCAGGCCCGCGATGTGCGCGATGTCCGCGGCGAGCACGGCCCCGACCTCGCGGGCGATCTCGGCGAAGGCCGGGAAGTCGATGGTGCGCGGGATCGCGGTACCACCACAGAAGATCACCTTGGGTCGCTCACGGAGGGCGATCTCGCGCACCTCGTCCATGTCGACGCGTCCGGTGTCCTTGCGAACCCCGTAGCGGACCGGGTTGAACCACTTACCGGTGGCCGAGACCGACCAGCCGTGGGTCAGGTGGCCGCCGAAGGGCAGGCCCATGCCCATCACGGTCTCGCCCGGCTTCAGGAAGGCCAGGTAGATCGCGAGGTTGGCGGGCGAGCCCGAGTAGGGCTGGACGTTGGCGTGGTTCACCCCGAACAGGGACTTGGCCCTGTCGATGGCGATGGTCTCGATCTGGTCGATGACCTGCTGGCCCTCGTAGTAACGCTTGCCGGGATAGCCCTCGGAATACTTGTTGGTGAGGACGGTGCCCGTGGCCTCAAGGACGGCCTTGGAGACGTAGTTCTCCGAAGCGATCAGCTTGACCGTGTCGGCCTGCCGCCGCTCCTCGGCCTTGATGAGCTCGGCGATCTGCGGATCCACGCTGGAAAGAGCACTCATGCGCCTTCACTCCCCTGTCATCGTCGACATCGCGCGAAGACCCAGGCGCTCGGCCTTCTCGCCCTTCAGCTCCCCGGTGGTCTCTCCCACCCTATGCGCCAGTTGCCGCATAGACGATAGCGGACTAACCCGTGCGGCTGGCGCGACCTGCGCCGTCGACCGGCCAGAGCCGGTCGACCTCGGCGTTGAGCGTGGCCCCGATGAGCACGGCCAGCGCGGTGATGTAGAGCCACATCAGCACGGCGATGGGCGCGGCGAGCGAGCCGTAGATGGAGACCGGGGAGAACCAGGCGGCGAGCACCGCGCGCAGCACGGCGGCGCAGGCGATCCAGATGACGAGCGCGAGCACCGCTCCGGGCAGCTCGCGCCACCAGCGCGTGCGTACGGGCACGCTCACGTGGTAGAGCAGGGTGAGGAAGATCACCGAACCGATGACGACCACCGGCCAGTAGAGGACGTCGACCAGCGCGGCGTAGTCGGCCGGCAGGGCGCCGCGCAGCGCGGCGGGGCCGAGAACGAGCACGGGCATCACCACCAGCCCGATCAGCAGGCCCGCGAGATAGAACCCGAAGGACATCAGGCGGGTGCGGATGATGCCCCGCTCCTCGCCGAGACCGTAGGCGACCGAGATCAGGTCGACGTAGACGAACAGCGCCCGCGAGCCCGACCAGAGCGCGAGCAGAAAGCCCAGGGAGATCAGCGAGACCTGCTTCTCGGGTTTCAGCACGTCCTCGATGAGCGGGGTGACGACGGTGTCGACGGCGTTGTCCGTGAACAGCAGGTGGGCCTGCTGGTCGATCCAGTCACTGACGTTCTTGACGGTCTCGGGGCCGAACACCCGGGTCAGCTGACCGAGCACGCCGACCAGGCCGAGCATGAACGGCGGCAGCGACAGCAGCGCGAAGAAGGCCGCCTCCCCCGCCAGGCCGGTGACCCGGTAGGTGACACCCGCGTTCGTGGTGGCGGTGACCAGCGCCCACAGGTCGGTTCCGCGAATCCACGCGAGCAGCGCCGGCAGCCGGGCCCAGACGTCCATACCGCGAATCCACCCGAGCCCCTCGCGCAGCCATGTCCCGAGCCCGCGCGAGGGGCGCCGTTTGGGCCCGGGCCGCTGGGCAGGGGCATCAGTGGACGTCATGCCACACAACGGTATTCCTAGCCGTGCTTGATCACGAGTCAGGCGGGCAACGATCGAATCTCGCCCACCTGCCCGGATTACCTGTGGTAAAACGCCTCGGCGTCGTCGCTGTCGACGATGCGTGCGCCCAGCGGCAGCAGGGAGACGGGCTTCCTTTCTAGTGGTCGTCGCAACACCCCAGCTCGGGGAGTGTGAAGGCCTGCGCGACCGCCGTCCGGGCCCTCGCGGTCTCGCCGCATACCAGCGTGACGTGTCGGTAAGGTGGCGGCGCAGAATGGAGGCATGATCTGTGAGGAGTGCAAGGAGCGGCGGCACGACAGGTGCCGGGGTGGCTCGTGGTGCGACTGCCAGCACAAGCCCGCCGACCGCCCCCGGGAGTCGGCACTGGGCTGGCCGCGCCAGGGGTGATCCGGACCCGGAGCTCGCCCTCGCGTCCAGATTGTGGACCTGACATTGGACATCCACTGTCACCAAGGTATCGTCGGAGACATGCCAGCGGACCCATTGCTCGTCGTGCGACGCCACGTCGACCTCCTGCGTGTCCGCAGCGCCATCTGTTGTGACGTCCGTTAACCGTCGCCCCCTGCTGATTTCACCCAGCTCGGCCGCGTAACAGGCGTCCTCCTCTGAGTAATCGACCCCCGCACTCGACGATGAGGCGGGAGGTGCCGCCCGTGCGCGTCCGGAAATCATCCCATCGAGCCTCAAAAGGACGCGCACATGACGACCCCGGCCCGGCCGGTCAACCGACACCACAAGCGCCCGCGCGGCGAAGGTCAGTGGGCTCTCGGTTACCGCGAACCGTTGAACAAGAACGAGGAGAACAAGAAGAACGATGACGGGCTCAACGTCCGTCAGCGGATCATCGACGTCTACTCCAAACACGGCTTCGACTCCATCGACCCCTCCGACCTGCGCGGCCGGATGCGCTGGTTCGGGCTCTACACCCAGCGCAAGCCCGGGATCGACGGCGGCAAGACCGCGATCCTGGAGCCGGAGGAGCTCGACGACCGCTACTTCATGCTCCGGGTCAGGATCGACGGTGGCCGGCTCAACCTGGCGCAGCTGCGCGTCATCGCCGACATCTCCAACCTCTACGGCCGGGGCACCGCCGACGTCACCGACCGGCAGAACATCCAGCTCCACTGGATCGAGATCGAGGCCGTCCCGGACATCTGGAAGCGCCTTGAGTCGGTGGGCCTGTCCACCACGGAGGCCTGTGGCGACACCCCGCGCGTCATCCTGGGCTGCCCGCTGGCCGGGATCGACACCGACGAGGTCCTCGACGGTTCCGCGCAGGTCCAGGAGATCTACGACACATACATCGGCGACCCCGCCTTCTCCAACCTGCCGCGTAAGTTCAAGTCGGCGGTGAGCGGGTGCCCGGCGCACTGCACCGTGCACGAGATCAACGATGTGGCGTTCGTGGGCGTCGTGAACGAGAAGGGCGAGCGGGGCTTCGACCTGTGGGTGGGCGGCGGCCTGTCCACCAACCCGATGCTCGGCAAGCGGCTGGGGGTCTTCCTCACCCCCGAGCAGGTCGCCCCCGCCTACGGCGGCGTGATCGGCATCTTCCGCGACTACGGCTACCGCCGTCTGCGGCACCGTGCCCGGATCAAGTTCCTGATCAACGACTGGGGCGCGGAGAAGTTCAGGGAGATCCTGGAAACGGAGTACCTCGGCCACGCCCTGCCCGACGGCCCCGCGCCCGAGCAGCCGCGCGGCGGCCGCAGGGACCACGTGGGCGTCTTCCCGCAGAAGGACGGCAACTTCTATGTCGGCTTCGCGCCGAAGGTGGGCCGCCTCGACGGCGACAGGCTGCACCTGATCGCCGACATCGCCGAGCGGCACGGTTCCAACCGGGTGCACACCACCGTCGAGCAGAAGATGGTCATCCTCGACGTGGCGCCCGACCAGGTCGACAGCCTCGTCGCCGAGCTGGAGGCCGGCGACCTGCAGGTCAACCCCTCCACCTTCCGCCGCCAGACCATGGCGTGCACCGGGATCGAGTTCTGCAAGCTGGCCATCGTCGAGACCAAGGCCACCGCGGCCGACCTGATCGACGAGCTGGAGCAGCGGCTGCCCGATTTCAAGAACCCGCTGACCATCAACGTCAACGGCTGCCCCAACTCCTGCGCGCGCATCCAGGTCGCCGACATCGGCCTGAAGGGCCAGCTCGTCGTCAACGACAAGGGCGAGCAGGTCGAGGGCTTCCAGGTGCACCTGGGCGGCTCGCTGGGCGTCAACCCGGGCTTCGGCCGCAAGGTCCGCGGCCTGAAGACCACCTCCGAGGAGCTTCCCGACTACGTGGAGCGGGTGCTGCGCAACTTCGAGGAGCAGAAGAAGGACGACGACGAGACCTTCTCCGACTGGGTGCAGCGCGCCGACGACGCGGACCTGAAGTGAGCGGCCGCCAGACCGGCCTCCCGGGGACGCGCCGGGCGCACGGCCGGGCGAGGAGGAGCGGATGAGCGAGCGAGCCGTCCCCTTCCACTGCCCGTACTGCGGCGAGGAGGACCTGGAGCCCTACGAGGGCGACGGCGGCTGGTACTGCCGGTCGTGCGTGCGCGCCTTCAAGTTGAAGTTTCTCGGAATCGGGGTGCGCGCGTGACGCGCGGCGAATCCGACGCGGTCCACGCGAGGGCCGGCGAGGCCCTCGCGTGCCGCACGATCCAGACGGCGAGTTCCGGCGCGACGAACGCACCGCTCCGCGGGGCGAATGAGGATTGGGTGAACGGGCGATGACACTGGTGGAGATCGAGATCGGGTTACGGCAGCAGCGGAGTACGTTCGACCTGCAGGACATCGTCGAGTCGGCCTCCCGGTTCCTGGAGGACGCCTCGGCCCTGGAGATCATCCGCTGGGCGGCGGCGACCTTCGGCGACCGGCTCTGCCTGACCGCCTCCATGGCCGACGCCCTGCTGATCGACCTGGTCAGCCGGGTCAAGCCCGGCGTGGACGTGCTGTTCATCGACACCGGCTACCACTTCGCCGAGACGATCGGCACCCGTGACGCGGTCCAGCAGGTCTACGACGTGAACGTGATCAACGTGAAGCCGTCCAGGACCGTCGCGGAGCAGGAGCGCGACCTGGGCCCGCGCCTGTTCGGACGCAACCCCGACCTCTGCTGCTACCTGCGCAAGGTCGAGCCGCTCAACCGCGCGCTGGAGCCCTACCTCGCCTGGGTCTCCGGCATCCGCCGCGACGAGGCGGTCACCCGCTCCGGCATCAAGGTCGTGGAGTGGGACGCCAAGCGCCAGATGGTCAAGATCAACCCGATCGCCGGCTGGACGCAGGACGACGTCGACAACTACATGGCCGACAACGGGGTGCTGATCAACCCTCTGCACTACGACAACTACCCCTCGATCGGCTGCGCCCCCTGCACCCGCCAGGTCGCGCCGGGAGAGGACCCGCGCAGCGGCCGCTGGGCCGGGATGGGCAAAACCGAGTGCGGGCTGCACGTATGACGTGGCGCTCCCCCGGCGCCGCTTCCGTGACACCGCTGATCGCGGTGGCGCACGGGTCCCGTGACCCGCGCGCCGCCGCGACCGTGGAGGACCTGCTCGACCTGGTACGGAGTGCGCGCCCGGAACTCCTCGTGCGCACCGCCTATCTCGACCACGCCACCCCGACGCTCCCTGCGGCGCTGTCCGGACTGACCGAGGCGGTGGTGCTGCCGCTGCTGCTCACCGAGGCCTACCACAGCCGGGTCGACATCCCCGGCGCGCTGGCCGAGGCGACGGCCCGCCGGCCCCTGCTGCGCGTGCACCCGGGCGCCACCCTGGGCCCGCACCCGCTGCTGGTCACCGCGCTGGAGCGGCGTCTGGCCGAGGCGGGGGTGCAGCCCGGCGAGCCCGGCACCGCCGTGGTGCTGGTCTCGGCCGGTTCCAGCGACCCGCGGGCCAACGCGACGGTCGCCCAGGTCGCCGGAGACTGGGCGACGCGACGCGGCTGGCGGTCGGTGAGCGCCGCCTACGCCTCGGCCGCCGGTCCCACCCCCGAGGAGGTGGTGCTGCGCCTGCGGCGCTCCGGGGCCGCCAGGGTCGTCATCGCCCCCTACCTGCTGGCCCCCGGCCACTTCGCCGACAAGATCCGCCGCGAGACCCTGGCCGCGGGCGCCGACGTCGTCGCCGACGTGCTGGGCGCCGCCCCGGAGCTCGCGGCGGTGCTGCTCGAACGCTACGACCGTGCCGCGCACCGGCAGCAGGTGCTCGCCACCGCCTGAACCCCACCGTGCCCGGCTCCGCAGCTCTGGACCCCACGAGGAGGCTCAGGGACCCCACGAGGAGGCTCAGGGCACGCTCGGGGGTGCGGTGGCCTCGCCCTCGCAACGCAGCAGGACCACCTTCCCGGTTCTCGGGTCCACCCGGCGCACGTTGTCCCGGCAGACGGGGAAGATCACCTCCCGCACGCTGACCGACCACTTCAGCGGGAAGGGTTCCGCTTCGCTGAGCTGTGCCTCCCAGCCCTCGAAGTCGTCGTCCATCCCTTCGATCAGCATGTTGATCGTGCGGTAGACGTACGGGTCCGGATCGTCGCCCACTCTCCGCCAGGCGAGCCACGCCTTGGCCAGGGCCGTCTGCAGCGGGTCCTCCGCCGTGCCCCAGTCGCGGCACAGCAGGTAGGCGGTCCGCAGCAGGCGGGCCGAGCGCTGCTCCACGTAGCGCTCGAAGTCGGCCCGGTCTCGCATCGGGTGATCCTCACTGCTCGGTGTATGTCACCAAGCACTACGCTCCAGGCGCCCCGAGACGTTGCACGCGTCCGGAGACTCACCCACCGGGGAAGCAGGGAGAAATCCCGGGCGGGGGACAGAGGCGGCCGAGCGCACGGCCACGCGGCCCGGAGTGGCGCGGTCCGGGTATACGGGAGAGTTGCCCAAGGCGCGCTCGGTCGTGCCGCAGCGCGGGACTGGCCCGGGACTGACACGGTGCCGGGCGACGCGTAGCAGGTGAACGCGTAGCAGGTGAACGCGTAGCAGGTGAACGCGTAGCAGGTGAACGCGTAGCAGGTGAGAGACCGCGCGGGTGGCGGCGAGGGGGAGACGGCCGTCAGTGGCCGGGCAGCCGGGGAGGCCGGGGAGGGTGCGCGGAGCTCCAAGGCTGGGGGGGCGGGGGGATCTGGTGGGGGTGCGATCCACCGGGCAGTTCGCCGCGCATCTGGTCCCACTGCTCCCGCCAGGCGGCCCACTTCTTCTTGAGGGGCTTGGCCCGCGAGTCTCCGACCACTTTGATGTCCCCCATGAGGACGTAGGCTCTGACCCGGACGATCGGCACGTTCGTTCCCGGGGGCGCCTCGATGACCTGGACCTTCTTGTCCCCCATGATGGCGATACCGTCGAGTTCGACGTCCACTCCGTCCGGGACGATGATCTTCACGTCGCCCATGACCGCGGTGGCCATGATGTCGACCACCCCGGTACGGACCTCGGCCTGGCGCAGGTCCAGCACGACGTCGCCCATCACGGCGACGGCGCCGAGCGGCTTGTCGATCCGCCATGTGCCGCGCCGCTTGGAGCTGCCCATCACCGCCACGAACCAGCGTCGCCCCGCCCCGCCCCGCTCGGCCTCGGCCGGAGGGTAGGCGGGCGCGGACACCGGGTGGCCGCCTGGCAGGTCCGCGGTGATCACGGCCAGCTCGGCCTGGGTGAGGGCGGTGTAGGCCGCCTCGGTGCGCTCGGTCAGCTCACCGAGGGTCAAGCGCCCCTCGACGGAGGCGACCCGCAGCCATTCGACGGCGGCCTCCCGCTCGGCGTCCGAGACCCGCATTTCCCCAGGATCATTCATAACTCACAACATATCGCGAGTTATCTGAATAGAGGATCCCCAGAAAGCAGGAAGCCCGGTGCGTCCTGAGAAGGAGGCCAGGCAGGCAGGCCTGACGCCCTCTCCGGGTACCACGATCACCATACGGCGGCGTGGGGCACCGCGCCGGGCGTCGGGGCCGGTGTACGGCCTTCTTGAGAAGGCAGGCAATATGATCCGGAGGCATGTACCAAGAACTCCTGGACACGGTGACGGGTAACGACGCCGAGCGGGTCGAGCGGCTGCTGCAGAGCGGGACGAGCGCCGACCCCGGCGGCGCGGAAGAGCCCACCGCCCTGTACCTGGCATCGAGCGCGGGACGCGTGGCCATCGTGCGCGCGCTGCTGGCCCACGGAGCCGATCCCAACCGGATCAGCGGCGGACAGGACGCGGGGCTTCCCCTGTGCGCGGCCTCGGCCTGGGACCGCGTCGAGACCGTGGAGGCACTGCTGGCCGCCGGGGCCGACGTGTCTGGGCGGGAGTCCGACGGGTGGACCGCCGTGCTCTGGGCCGCCGCCAACGGGCGGGCCGACGCCGTCCGTACGCTGCTCCCGGCCGGGGCGGACCCCGAGGACGCCAACGAGGGCGGCGACACCGCGCTCACCCTGGCCACCCGGCGCGGTGCCCTGGGCGTCGTGCGCGCGCTGCTGGAGGCCGGCGCCGAGGCCGACCGGCCCGACGGCGACGGCGACACGCCGCTGTCCATCGCCTACGACTGGCTCGGCACCCAGCTGGAGAGCGCGCTCCTTGAGCAGCTCACCGAGCAGGCCCCCGAGGGCTCGCAGTTCGTCGTGGGCCGCAGCCGGGCCACGGACGGCACCGACCTGGTGACCGTCGCGGCGGTGGGCCCGGACGGGACCCGTGTGGCCGAGCTCACCTGCCAGCGCGGGCACGCGGCCGTCGCGACCCTGCTGGAGGACGCGACGGACGAGCGGCTGCCCTTCGGCGAGATGGTCGAGCGGGCGATGCCCTACCGCGACATCGACGAGGAGGCCGAGACCTGGTGGACCGTGGCGAGCTCGCTGAGCCGGCGCGGCGACGGCGAGACCTTCGACGCGGCGGCGCGGCTGTGCGCGAGCGAGGATCCGCGCAAGCGGGAGTTCGCCGTCGACGTGCTCGCCGAGTTCGGCTTCACCGAGGACGAGAAGCCCTTCCTGGAGGAGGCGCTGCCGATCCTGCGACGGATGGCGGCCACCGAGGGCGACGAGCGGGTGCTGCGCTCGGTGCTCGGCGCACTCGGTCACCACGCCGACCCGCGCGCCCTGCCCGAGGTGCTGGAGATCATCACCTCCGACGGCTGGGCCCGCACCCAGGCCGACCCCGCCGCGCTGGCCGCCGTCCTGCCGTCCGGCCACGCCGAGGGGCTCGCGCTGCTCATCTCGATGACCGAGGACCCCGACGCGGAGGTACGCGACTGGGCGACCATGGGCCTGGCGGGTCTGGCGCAGGACAGTGAGCCGATCCGCGACGCGCTTGCCGCCAGGCTCGACGACGAGGATCTGAACACCGTCGCCGAGGCCACCCGCGGCCTGGCCACCCGGGGTGACGCCCGCGCCCAGCGGGGCGCCGACCGCGTGCTCGCCGAGAGCGACGAGGACGACGACTACGTCCGCGACCTGGTCAAGAACCTCTGATCCGCGAGCCGCAGGAGCGACTCCGCCCGGCCCGCGCCGAGGCGAAAGGCGCGTACGGCGGGGGCGTTCCCTGTGGCCGCCCTCGCCCAACTCCACGGGGGCGTTCCCTAAGGCCGCCCCCACCCAACTCCACGCGAAAGCCGGACATAGCACCACAATTAACTGCACCAACCCCCCGGAGGGATGTTGAGATAGATACAGGAGCCGGCGACGGCCGGATGAGTTCACCGGAGGCCCCACGTGACCCATGACGTCTTCAACCAGGCACATCCGCTCACCGGGCACGACGTGTCCGCCGACGCCGCCCTCATGGAAGGCGTGGAGCGGGAGGGCGTGGGATGGGCCACCGGGGAGCTGCGCAGGCTCGGTCTCCTCGCCGGTTCCGAGCAGGCCCAGGAGTGGGGACGGCTGGCGAACGAGAATCCGCCCGTGCTGCGCACCCACGACAGGTACGGGCGGCGGATCGACGAGGTGGAGTTCCATCCCGCCTGGCACGAGCTGATGACCGTCGCCGTCGAGGGCGGCATGCACGCCACCCCGTGGGCGAGCGCCAGGCCGGGCGCGCACGTGGCCCGCGCCGCCAAGTTCTATGTCTGGAGCCAGGTCGAGGCCGGGCACGGCTGCCCGATCTCGATGACCTACGCGTCGATCGCCGCGCTGCGCCACAGCCCGGCGCTCGCCGCCGTCTGGGAGCCGCTGCTGACCTCGCGGAGCTACGACTTCGGGCTGCGCCCGCCGCTGGGCAAGCGCGGCGTGCTCGCCGGGATGGCGATGACCGAGAAGCAGGGCGGCTCCGACGTGCGGGCCGGCACCACCCGCGCCGTGCCGCTGAGCGACGGAAGCTACCTGCTGACCGGGCACAAGTGGTTCAACTCCGCCCCGATGTGCGACGTGTTCCTGGTTCTCGCCCAGGCCCCCGGCGGGCTGTCCTGCTTCCTGCTCCCCCGGATCCTGCCGGACGGCACCCGCAACGCCGTCCAGCTGATGCGGCTGAAGGAGAAGCTGGGCAACCGGTCCAACGCCAGCGCCGAGGTGGAGTACCACGGTGCGACGGCCCATCTGGTGGGCGAGGAGGGCAGGGGCGCGCGGACCATCCTGGAGATGGTCAACATGACCCGGCTGGACTGCGTGATCGGCTCCGCGGCCGGCATGCGGTACGGCGTCACGCAGGCGGTTCACCACGCCAGGCAGCGCGCCGCGTTCGGCAGGAAGCTCGCCGACCAGCCGCTGATGCGCAACGTGCTGGCCGACCTGGCCCTGGAGTCGGAGGCGGCGACCGCCCTGATGACGCGGCTGGCCGGCGCCACCGACCGGGCCGTCTCCGGCGACCGCGCCGAGGCCGCGCTGCGCCGCACCGCGCTGGCCGTGAGCAAGTACTGGGTCTGCAAGCGCGCTCCGGTGCACGCGGCCGAGGCGCTGGAGTGCCTGGGCGGCAACGGCTACGTCGAGGAGTCGCAGATGCCCCGGCTGTTCCGCGATTCGCCGCTGAACGGCATCTGGGAGGGCTCGGGGAACGTCGCGGCACTGGACGTGCTGCGCGCCCTGGGCCGCGAGCCCGAGGCACAGGAGGCGTTCTTCGCCGAGGTCTCGCTCGCCTCCGGCGCCGACCGCCACCTGGACGCCGCCGTCGACCGTCTGCGTAAGTCCCTGGACGACACGACGGACATCGAGGCCCGCGCCCGGAGTGTCGCCGAGAACATGGCCCTGGTGCTGCAGGGGTCGCTGCTCGTGCGGCTGGCGCCGGCGGCCGTCGCCGACGCCTTCTGCGTCTCCCGCCTGTCCGGCGACGCGGGCCGCGCCTTCGGCACGCTGCCCGCGGGGCTGGATCTGGCCCCCCTCATCGACCGCGCCTCCTGCTGACCCCGCCCCGGCGGGTGTCCGGCGTTCCGGCAACCACCTGGGCGGCGGTGCCGGTGGGGCGAGTAGGGTCGGTGATGGCCAGAACTTCATGATCGAAAGGATGATCGCCATGGCGACGACACGCACCGCGACGACCCAGTGGAAGGGCGCGCTGCTCGACGGGGCGGGCAGCGTCTCCCTCGACTCCTCCGGGGTGGGCACGTTCGACGTGTCCTGGCCCTCGCGTGCCGAGCAGGCAGGCGGCAAGACCTCTCCGGAGGAGCTCATCGCGGCCGCGCACTCCTCGTGCTTCTCGATGGCCCTGTCCCACGGGCTGGCCCAGGCGGGCACCCCGCCGCAGACCGTGGAGACCAGGGCCGACGTGACCTTCCAGCCGGGTGAGGGCATCACCGGGATCGTCATCTCGGTCCGCGCCCAGGTCGACGGCCTGACCGCCGAGCAGTTCCAGGAGGCGGCCGAGAACGCCAAGGCGAACTGCCCGGTGAGCAAGGCCCTCGCGGGCACGACGATCAGCCTCAACGCCGAGCTGCTGAGCTGATCACGGCCGACCGCCCACGGTCATGACCGATCACGACCGACCGACAGGCCGTGATCGGGCTGATCACGGTTGAACCGCTCATCGGGCGGTCACCGCCGGGTGATCACCGCGCCTTCGTGACCACGCGCGCCCCACGGGGCGCGCGTGGTCACGTAACGGCCACGGACGGTGCACCGAAAGACTAAGGCAAATCTCCTCAACGCCGCCTTAGAGTGACAAGGGCGAGAACACCCTGCACAAGGGTGCCCGACCAGAGGAGAATAGGGGAACATGCGCGAAGTCTGGCCAGGAGAGTCCTATCCGCTTGGCGGCACCTGGGATGGGGTGGGCGCCAACTTCTCCCTGTTCTCCGAATCCGCCGAACGAGTCGAGCTCTGCCTTTTCGGGGACGACGGGCAGGAGGAACGCGTCGAGCTGACCGAGGTCGACGCGTTCGTCTGGCACGGCTACCTTCCGGGGATCATGCCGGGACAGCGGTACGGCTACCGCGTCCACGGTCCCTACAACCCCTCTCAAGGGGACCGGTGCAACCCCTCCAAGCTGCTCCTCGATCCCTACGCCAAGGCCGTCGAGGGCGACCTGAAGTGGAACGAGGCGCTCTTCTCCTACCAGTTCACCGATCCCGGCCGCCGCAACGACACGGACACCGCCCCCTTCGTGCCGAAGAACGTGGTGGTCAACCCGTTCTTCGAGTGGGGAAACGACAGACCGCCCCGGACCCCGTACCACCAGACCGTGATCTACGAGGCGCATGTCCGCGGGCTCACCATGTGCCACCCCGCGGTGCCCGCCGAGCAGCGCGGCACCTACGCGGGGCTGGGCCATCCCGCGGTCATCGACCACCTGCTGAGCCTGGGCGTCACCGCGGTGGAGCTGATGCCGGTGCACCAGTACGTGCCCGAGCACGCGATGGTCGCCAGGGGCCTGACCAACTACTGGGGCTACAACACGATCGCCTACCTGGCCCCGCACGCCGCCTACTCCGCCTCAGGCCAGCGCGGCGAGCAGGTGCAGGAGTTCAAGGCGATGGTACGGGCGCTGCACGAGGCGGGGATCGAGGTCATCCTCGACGTGGTCTACAACCACACCGCCGAGGGTGACCACATGGGGCCCACGCTGAGCTTCCGCGGCATCGACAACAGGGAGTACTACCGCCTGCACGACGGCGACCGGCGCTACTACCTCGACTACACCGGCTGCGGGAACTCCCTCAACGTCCGCTCGCCACACGCCCTCCAGCTGATCATGGACTCGCTGCGCTACTGGGTCCTGGAGATGCACGTGGACGGCTTCAGGTTCGACCTGGCCTCGGCCCTCGCCCGCGAGCTGCACGACGTCGACCGGCTGAGCGCCTTCTTCGACCTGATCCAGCAGGACCCGGTGATCTCCCAGGTGAAACTGATCGCCGAGCCGTGGGACGTGGGGCCCGGCGGTTACCAGGTCGGCAACTTCCCGCCGCTGTGGATGGAGTGGAACGGCAAGTACCGCGACAGCGTCCGCGACTTCTGGCGCGGCAGCGGGTCCGCGCTGCCCGAGTTCGCCTCCCGGCTGACCGGCTCCGCCGACCTCTACGCGACCTCGGGGCGCCGCCCCGTGGCCTCCATCAACTTCGTCACCTGCCACGACGGGTTCACCCTGACCGACCTGGTCTCCTACGACCGCAAGCACAACGAGGCCAACAAGGAGAACAACCGCGACGGCACCGACGACAACCGGTCGTGGAACTGCGGGGTCGAGGGCCCCACGGAGGACCCGGAGATCGTGAGCCTGCGCAGGCGCCAGCGCCGCAACTTCCTGGTCACCCTGTTCATCTCCCAGGGCGTGCCGATGCTGCTGGCCGGTGACGAGTTCGGCCGGACCCAGGGCGGCAGCAACAACGCCTACTGCCAGGACAACGAGATCTCCTGGATCGACTGGTCGCTGGCCACCGACGAGGCCGACCTCCTCGACTTCGTCAGGAGCCTCTCCAAGCTGCGGCGCGAGCACCCCGTGTTCCAGCGGCGCCGCTTCTTCCACGGCAACAAGGCCGACGACGGCACCCGCGACATCGTCTGGCTCACCCCGGTGGGAGAGGAGATGTCGGCGGCCGACTGGCACACCGGCTACGCCAAGTCACTGGCCGTCTTCCTGAACGGCGACGCCATCACCGAGTCGGGCACCCGCGGCGAGCGGATCACGGACGACTCGTTCCTGCTCCTGATCAACGCCCATCACGAGGAGATGACCTTCACCCTCCCCGAGGCGAAGTACGGCAAGCGGTGGCGGCGGGTGCTGGACACCGCCGACGAGGGGCCGGGCCACGCCTCGGCCCCGCAGGAGTCATGGCCGGCCGAGAGCACCGTGGAGGTGACCTCCCGCTCGGTGCAGGTCCTGCACTGCGAGCGGGCGTAGCACCTCACCGGCGCGTCCGGGGCCGAGGCCGCCCACGGCTCTTCAGGCCCCTGACGCGATCGCGGCGGTGAGCAGGACAAGCACGAACGTCGCCACACCGGCCGCGCCGTGCAGCAGGACCGCGACCATGGGGAAGCGCTGCTCGGCGCCGCGGGCGTGGCGGCCGCCGCCCAGCCAGCGGGTGAACATGGTGAAGCCCAGCAGCGCGGAGATCGCGAGGACTCCGAACGACAGCCAGGCGAAGACCGGCTCCAGGGTGCGCACGTACACCAACCAGCAGGCCAGGGCGGACACCGCCAGGGCCGGATGGGCGAAGATGAGCAGCGCGGGAAAGCGGGTGACCTTGGTCGCCTGCTGGCGGAGCCCTCCCCCGGAGAGCCACAGGTACAGCAGATAGATTCCGACCATCGCGGTGATCAACCATGTCACGATCGTGACCAGCCCCACACAGCCCTCCCGTGTCTCCCGGAGAGAATCATGTATCGGGAAGCCGCCCCAAGTCACCCCCTGCCCTGAGATCCAGTGTCAACCGCTCCGGGAGAACTCACAGGCCGCTTCCGTGCGATGGTGGGGGCATGCGCTTCATTCATCCCGAGAGCTCGGCCGAGGTCGACCTCGCCCGCGCCTACGCCTACCCGGCAGGCCCCTGCCTGCGGGTCAACATGGTCGCCAGCGCCGACGGCGGGACCTGGTTGAAGGGGTTGTCGGGCGGGCTGTCCGGCAGGGGCGACCGTCAGGTCTTCTGGACGTTGCGCGGGCTGGCCGACGTCGTCGTGGCCGGCGCGTCGACCGTGCGGGCCGAGGGGTACGGACCGGCACGGCCCAGGCCGTCATGGCAGGGGCTGCGCGAGGGGCGTCCGGCCGCCCCGCCGGTGGCGGTGATCACTCGCGGGCTCGACCTCGACCTGTCGGGCCCGCTGTTCACCGAGGCGGAACCGTATGCCCGGACCATCGTCGTCACCTGCGAGGCCGCCCCCAGGCAGCGCCGCGAGGAGGCCGCCAGGTGTGCCGAGGTGATCGTGGCCGGGGGCGAACGGGTCGATCCGGCACTGGCGGTGAAGGCGCTCAGCGAGCGCGGCCTGAGCAGGGTGCTCTGTGAGGGCGGCCCGAAGACCAACGCCCAGCTGGCCGCCGCGGACCTGGTGGACGAGCTGTGCCTGACGGTGAGCCCGCTGCTGATCGGCGGGGACGCCGCCCGTGCCCTCGACGGCCCCCCCTCGCTCACGCGCCTGCGCCTGGCCCACGTCCTGGAGGATGAGGGGTTCCTCTTCACGCGCTATGTTCGGCTGGACGAGGGTGCCGGTACCCGGTAGCGCCGGAGGCTCCGGCGTTCCATCATTCATATGGACATCCCCCTAGAGAAACGATATATCTCGACTATGGAACGATCATCCTCCTCCGGCGACGAGCTACGGGCCTCGCTCGCCGCCCGCCGGGACCTCGGACCGGAATACGAAGACTCCCTCGTCGAGGGTTTCCTGGAGAAGATGGACCAGGAGATCGACAAGCGGGTGGACGACCGGCTCGCCGCCCGCGCCCGCAAGGAGAGCCCGGCGGTCCGCCCCTCCGTGGACGCCGGGCAACGGCTGGCGCTGGCGATCGTCTCCCTGGCGACCGGGATACCCGCGACGATCGGGCTGGCCTTCTCCGGCCTGGGCGACTCGATCCTCGCGTTCATCCTGGTGCTCGTGTGGGTCGGCATCATCAGCGTGAACATGTCGTTCGCCCTCGTGCGACGGCGCCAGGGCTGACCGCCGCCTCCCGCTTCCGCTGACGGCTGGGATGTCCCCCTCGCCGAACCCTGTCAGGGCGGGAGGGCAGGTCCGCCCCGGAGCCGCCGCGGCGGCGGGACCGGGCACTCGACGGGGCGGACCATATGATCACCCGCACATGCCCACCGGGCCCAGGCGCTGGCGCGCACCCGGACGGCGGCACTCCGGCCGGTCCGCGGAACGCGAACGGCCGGGCAGGTGATCTCACCCCTCAGCGGGAGGGTGAACCACCCTCCACATACTTAAAGACGCTAAAACGGGCATCAAAGGATGCTTCGCCCATCAAGATTTTCCGAACCCGGCGATCCCGGGCCTCACCTCTCCACGCGCCGCGGCGACCGCTAGGCTGATGGGATGGAAAAGGTGGTAAAGAGCGACGCCGAATGGCGCGTCCAGCTCTCTCCCGAGGAGTTCCGCGTACTCCGCCAGGCCGGGACCGAGCGCCCCTTCACCGGGGAGTACGTCGACACCAAGACCGTGGGCGTCTACAGCTGCCGCGCCTGCGGCACCGAACTGTTCCGGTCCGACACCAAATTCGACAGTCACTGCGGCTGGCCGAGCTTCTACGAGCCGTCGAAGTCCGACACGGTGACGCTGATAGAGGACCGCTCTATGGGCATGGCCCGCGTCGAGGTCCGGTGCGCGACCTGCGACTCACACCTCGGCCACGTGTTCCACGGAGAGGGCTACGGCACGCCCACGGACGACCGCTACTGCATCAACTCCGTCTCGCTGAGACTGGAGCCCACCGAGTAGGCCACCGGCTCGCGCGTCGCGAACCGGCCGGACCGTGACGCGCGGGGACAGCCACATCGATCCGTCCTGGAGGTTAGCAAGGCACCGAAAGGGGCAGAGCGACATCACGCAAAGTATTCACAGATCTCCGTAGCGTGTCTGCCCAAGGAGTTCCCGTGCATCTCCGCCACAAGTGGGAGATCGTTGAGACCATCGGCCGGGTGATCACCCAGCGCTGTTCGATCTGCGGCAGGACCAGGGTCCGGGTGATCCGGCCCGAGCGCCGCGCGGACTAACGCCTCGGCCCGAGCGCCGCGCGGACTAACGCCTCGGCTCGGGGTAGGTGACGCGGCAGTCGGAGTCGTCAGGGCCGAGAACGTTGGCCAGAACCGGGTTGCCGTTCTCTCCGAACTCCGCCTGGACGAAGACCACGGGGTCGGGTACGCCGAGCTCTCCGACGAGATAGTCGACACCCGCCTCGCACAACTTGATCGCCTGCTTCGAGTTGTCCGCTGACTCCGGCAGGTCCGTATATATCCGTAGATAGCCACCGACCATTCGGATGTCCCTGACCCGCTTGGTCACCTTGCGGCTCTCGAAGTAGGCCAACGCCTTCTTGTCGGTGTGCTTGGAAGGCCCCGAGGCCTCGGCCTCCCCGACCTTCCGGCTCTTCTTCTCCGTCTTGGAACGCTTCGCGGCCTCCTCGGCGTCCTCCTTGCTCTTCCCGTCCAGCTCGGCGGCCACCACCGCGCCCGCCGCGGGGTCCCCTGGCGGCGCCTCGGCGGCCGGACCGCCGGGAGCCGGCACCCGCACCACCCCGCCCCCCGAAGCCGTCTCCCCGGAAGACCACACCCCGCTCACCGCGAGCACCCCCACCACCAGCGCGGCGGCGCCCACCGAGATCTCAAGAACCCGTGACCGGGACTTCTTTCTCCGGCGCCCCCGAGCACGCCGCCCGGACTGTGCCAGACCTTCGCCCCTTTTCACCCTTGGCCTCACATAGACAGGTGGTTTTCCACGAGTATGACAAAGGCAAGGGACGGTAAAGAGATCTTCACGGGATTATTTTCGGCGACCCGTCACGGGAGACGCGCCCTTCATCTCCGGAACAGAGATCCCGCCGCCGGAGAGCGAACCTCATGGCGGCGGGACGCGCGAAGGCTACGGCACGCGCGAAGGCTACGGCAGCGCGGCGATCAGCTCACTGGGCGGCTTGCGGACACCGGTGTAGAAGGGGATCTCCACCCGGGTGTGCCGCCGCGCCTCGGCGCCGCGCAGGGTACGCATCAGGTCCACGATGCGGTGCAGTTCGTCGGCCTCGAACGCCAGCATCCACTCGTAGTCGTTCAGCGAGAAACACGCCACCGTGTTGGCGCGCACATCCGGGTAGTCGCGAGCCATCCTGCCGTGCTCCGCGAGCATCCGGCGGCGGTCTGCGTCGTCCAGCAGGTACCACTCCAGGGAGCGCACGAACGGGTAGACGCTCACGTACGTGCGCGGCTCCTCCTCGGCCAGGAAGGCCGGGATGTGCGACTTGTTGAACTCGGCCGGGCGGTGCAGCGCCATGGCCGACCAGACCGGCTCGGACAGCCGCCCCAGGCCGGTACGGCGGAAGCGGGAATAGGTCTCCTGCAGGTCCTCGGCCGTCGGAGCGTGCCACCAGAACATGAAGTCGGCGTCGGCCCGGAAGCCCGCCACGTCGTACAGGCCGCGGGTGACCACGTCCTTGCGCTCCATCTGGGCCATGAGGTCCTCGACCTCGGCGGCCATGCCCTCACGGTGTCCCGGGCAGCGCTCGCTCAGTTTGAAGACCGACCACATCGTGTAGCGGATCACCTGGTTCAGGTCTCGTGCCTTGGGCCGCGCGTTCCCGTCCGTCGTCCTCACCCCTTCGTCAACGAATCGGTTCTGTCCTGCCATTCTCCCTTGGGGTCCAGGTGGTCGAGAATCCGGGCTGCCGCGGTGCGTGCCGTGGAGACGCAGGCGGGGATGCCAAGGCCGTCGTAGGCGGCGCCGCACAGCGCCAGCCCCGGCGAAGCGGCGGCGGCCGCCCGGATGCGCGCCACCCGGTCGAGGTGGCCCACCTCGTACTGCGGCAGGGAACCGCCCCAACGGGTCACCCGCGAGTCGCGGGGCAGCCCACGCACGCCCATGACCTCGACCATCTCGGCCATCGCCAGCGCGACCAGCTCCGCGTCGTCGCGCTGGAGCACCGCCTCCTCGCCGAGCCTGCCGATCGAGCAGCGCAGCAGCACCAGGCCGGGATCCTGCTCCGCCAGGTGCGGCCACTTGACCGAGCTGAACGTGGCTGCCTTGATCGGGCGCCCGTCGACGGCCGGCACCAGGTAGCCGCTGCCGGACGGCGGCCGGGGAAACGCCTCTCTCGGGTAGGCGAGGGTGACGATGGCCATGCCGGCGTACTCGATCCTGACCAGCTCCGCGGCGGCCTGGGGCAGCTCCTCCGCGAGCAGCCGGCTCGCCGCCGGGGCGGGAACGGCGATGATCACCGCATCCGCCTCGACGATCTCCGGTGCCGGGACGGGGCCGGTCACCAGCCGCCATCCGCCCTCGGTCCTTCGCAGCTCCCTGACCATGACGCCGGTCCTGATCTCGGCCCCTGAGGCGGCGGCGACGGCCTCGGGCAGGCTGCCCATCCCCCCGCGCAGGGTGGTGAAGACCGGCCCGGCGTCCTTCGGGGCATCGGCGGCGATCTCCCCGGCCGCGGCGAGCAGCGACCGCTCGGACCTGGCCGCGATGGCGATCCTCGGCATGGTCGCGTCCAGCGAGAGCCGCTCGGTCCGGCCCGCGTAGACGCCGCCGAGCAGCGGCTCGACGAGCCGGTCGACCACCTCGCCGCCCATCCTGGCCCGGATGTAGGCCGCCACCGACACATCCGTGCTGACGCGCGTCGCCGGAAGGATCCGGTCCAGCGCCGCCCTCGCCAGGCCCCCGGGGGAGAGGATGCCCGACCTCGACAGCGCGAGGAGGTCGGACGGCACGCCCATGACGTGCCCCTTGGGCATGGGCCGCAGCGCGCCCCGGGTCAGGATGGCCGCCTGGGTCGTGCCGGGGAGCCGCAGCTCCTCACCCAGCCCGACCATCCTGGCCAGTTCCCTGCCCTCGGGCCGCCGGGCGAGCATCGCCTCGGCCCCCGCGTCCATCGCGACGCCCGCCACCTCGGTGGCGTGCAGCTTGCCCCCGACCCGCGGGGCGCCTTCGAGGACGGTCACCCGCAGGTGCTCACCGCCCTGCCGCAGATGCCACGCGGCGGCCAGTCCGGCGATCCCGCCGCCGACGACCACCACATGCCTCCGGTTGCCTTCCATGACTCCTGACCGTACCGTTCCGCACCCCCGGTCCCGTCTCCCGCCTCGGAGCCCCGCCCTCCCCGTGACCCGACGGCGCGCAGAACGTGACGTCATCGTGACTGCCACTCACCGAACTCCACCGCCGCGCCCGCCGTCATGAGGTTCATGAGCAGATTCCGGTACGGCCCGCGCCTGGCCGTCTCCCTCGCGGGCCTGGCACTGTTGGTGTCCGCCTGCGGCGGGGGGTCGGTCCAGTCCACGTCCTCCGACGAAGCGGCCCCCTTGGCCGGCGCGCAGGTGAACAGGCAGGCCAACGAGGCGGTTCCCCAGAGCGCGGCGAAGGCCGAGGGCGGCGGCTCCCCGCAGACCGGCCAGGTGAGGATCGTCCCGCAGGACCGGGCGATCATCTACACCGCGGAGATGACGGTCAGGGCGAAGGAGGTCACCGCGGCTGCCGACCGGGCCCGGCAGATCGTCACCACCGCGGGCGGCTACCTGGCCATGGAGAACTCCGACGCCCACTCCGACGGCGAGGGCTCCGCGACGCTGGTCTTCAAGATCCCGCCGGGGAACTATCCGGGCACGCTCGACCGCCTGGGCAAGGAGCTGGGCACGCGCGAGTCGCTCCGGCAGAACACCGAGGACGTCACCGAGCAGGTGGCCGACGTGGAGAGCCGCCTGAAGTCGGCCAAGGCCGCGCTCGACTCCCTGCGCACGCTGCTGAAGCGGGCCAACACCATCGGTGAGGTGCTCGAGGTGGAGCGGGAGGTCTCCAACCGCGAGAGCGAGCTGGAGTCCCTGCAGGCCAGGCAGAAGACCCTCGCCTCGCAGACCAGCGCGGCGACGCTGACGCTGAACCTGGTCGGCCCGGCGACCGTGGTGAAGAAGAAGGAGGACGACGAGCCCGCCGGCTTCCTCGGCGGCCTGCGGACGGGCTGGAATGCCTTCGTCGTCGCCGTCAAGCTCGGCCTGACGCTCCTGGGCGTGCTGCTTCCCTGGCTGATCGTGATCGTCCCGGCCTGGCTGCTGACGGCCTTCCTGCTCCGCCTCAGGAGGAACCGTGACCGGTCGCTCACTCCGGGCCCCGGGGACACGGAGCCCGGCCCTGACGATGCCGAGGAGCCTCTCCCCGCGAATCCACGGGGAGAGGACGACTCCGAGGGAACGGACGGGCCGGTGCCGTACGAGCGTCCCTAGCGCTCCGTTCCTGACGACGGTGTGGGCGGCGGTACACCGCCGCCGGGGACGGTCAGCGGGCCGAGGCCTCGTGGACGAAGTCGGTGAGGCGGGCCAGCTGGTCGGGGTCGGTGCCCGGCAGCACCCCGTGCCCCAGGTTGAACACGTGCCCCTCGGCCTTGGCGGCGCGGGTGAGGATGTCGCCCGCGCGGCGCTCCACGACCTCCCACGGGGCGAGCAGGATCGCCGGGTCCAGGTTGCCCTGCAGCGCCTTGCCGGGGCCGACCCTCCGGGCGGCCTCGTCGAGCGGGACCCGCCAGTCGACGCCCACGACGTCGGCCCCCGCCTCGCCGAGCAGGCCGAGCAGCTCTCCGGTGCCGACGCCGAAGTGGATGCGCGGCACGTCCAGACCGGCCAGGCCGTCGAAGATCCGGCTGGTGTAGGGGAGGACGAACTCGCGGTAGTCGTCGGGCGACACCGCGCCGACCCAGGAGTCGAAGAGCTGGACGGCGGAGACCCCCGCGGCGAGCTGCACGCGCAGGAAGCCCAGGGTGATCTCGGTCAGCCGGTCCATGAGGGCGTGCCAGAGCCCCGGCTCGCCGTACATCATGGCCTTGGTGTGGTCGTGATTCTTGGAAGGACCGCCCTCGATGAGATAGGAGGCCAGGGTGAAGGGGGCTCCCGCGAAACCGATGAGCGGGGTCGCGCCCAGCTCCTTCGTCAGCGCCTGGACGGCCTCGGTGATGTAGGAGACGTCATCCGGCTCGATCGGGCGCAGCGCCTCGGCCGCCCTGGCATCCCTGATCGGCTCGGCCACCACCGGGCCGATACCGGGTTTGATGTCGAGGTCGACGCCGATCGCCTTGAGCGGGACGACGATGTCGCTGAAGAGAATCGCCGCGTCCACACCGTAACGGCGGACCGGCTGCATCGTGATCTCCACGACCAGATCGGGGGTGGCGCACGCCGTGAGCATCGGCACCCCCTCGCGGAGCGCCCGGTACTCGGGCAGCGAGCGACCTGCCTGGCGCATGAACCACACCGGTGTGTGGGAGACGGGCCGGCGACGGCAGGCGCGCAGGAAAGCGGAGTCGGCAGGCTCGGAAGTCACCCCACCAGGGTGCCATGTCCCGTGACCGGTCGGCTCACCAAGGTCGCTGGCCAGCGGAACCGGCCCGAAATCACCAGTTATTCAATGAGATTGCGCCTCACACCACCCGGGCACTGTCAAGTGATGACAACGATAGTGTCTTACCGGTTTCGAGAGCTTCGTCCAATGAAATCCGATGTTGACACCAGCAGAACAGCGCCGCACGGCACGAAGCGATCATGTTTCCGGGTACAGTTCCTCCCATTGGTGATCCTGGACCGGCCCCCGGCTGGTCCAAATGTTCGCCAAGTCACCGCGCGGCATCGATTCCTGCACCACTTTGGGGACACGCCGAGCACGCTGCGCGGAAATGTCGGCGCGACGTGCCAACGTCGGACCACGACCCGACGAAAGGCCCGTGCGATGTCCACCATGTGGAGTTCACCCGAACGTCGCGGTGAGCGCCGTGCCTCCTGCGCCCGCGTGCGGGTTCTCCGACAACCGACCCGACCTGTCGATCACGGCCGGGACGAACACCCGGAACGGGCCGGTGCCGAACGGGTCCACGCCGAGCGCGGTCACGCGCTCCTCTCCGAACTCCCCCGCGGCGGGGCCACCCCCGCCCTCCACAGGCCGTCGGCAGCGACTTGATCGGTTCCAATGGCTCCTACACATACCCCAGTGGTCCCCATGCGATCAATTTCGACCTACGCTTCCGATATGACCGCCGGTGACACGCCGCTCGCTCCCGCCGCCTTCAGGCGCGCGGTGGCGAGCATGCGCCCCGCGGAGGTCAGGCCCGAGATCGAGCTGGAGGACATTCCGGCGCCGCAGCGCCTGGCCCCCCACTCGGCCGCGATCGGCGCGTCGGTATACCGCGACGACGACGAGCTCGCGATCGGCCGCCTCATCGTGCTCTTCGACCCGGACGGCCAGCGCGGCTGGGACGGCCAGTTCCGGCTCGTCGCCTACGTGCGGGCCGACATGGAACCGGAGATCACCGAAGACCCGCTGCTCGGCCCCGTCGCGTGGAGCTGGCTCACCGAGTCGCTCGACGCGCACGGCGCCGGCTACGCCGCCGCCGGAGGCACCGTTACCAGAGCGGTCTCCGAGGGCTTCGGCAACAAGGCCGAAGACCCGGTGACCACCGAGCTGGAACTGCGTGCGTCCTGGTCACCGCTACAGGAAGACCTCTCCGGCCATGTCGCCGCCTGGTGCGATCTGATGTGCCTTGCCGCGGGCATCCCACCCCTGCCACCCGACGTGGCGGCGCTGCCGTCGCGCCGTCGCGACGATCCGGAGCCCTTCAGAACGTGACCGATGAGACGACCGTAATTCCACTGCTGGAGCCTCGCGAGGGAATCCCACCCGTCATCGAGGACTCCGCCGCCCTCGCGCGCGTGGTGCGCGCCTTCGCCGAGGGCACCGGCCCCGTCGCCGTCGACGCCGAGCGCGCCTCGGGCTACCGCTACAGCGGCCGCGCCTACCTGGTACAGCTACGCCGCACCGGCGCGGGCAGCGCCCTGATCGACCCCATCCGCTGCCCCGACCTGTCGGGGCTCGACACGGCGCTGGCCGACGCGGAGGTGGTGCTCCACGCGGCCTCCCAGGACCTGCCCTGCCTCGCGGAGGTGGGCTTTCATCCACGTGAGCTGTTCGACACCGAGCTGGCCGGCCGGCTGCTCGGCTACGAGCGGGTCGGTCTCGGGCTGATGGTGGAGAACGTCCTCGGCTTCAGGCTGGAGAAGGGGCACTCGGCCGCCGACTGGTCGACCCGCCCGCTGCCGGAGGACTGGCTGCGCTACGCCGCGCTCGACGTCGAGGTCCTGATCGAGCTCCGCGACATCCTGCACGAGGAGCTGAAGTCGAGCGGCAAGCTGGCGTGGGCGCAGGAGGAGTTCGCCTCCGTGCTCGCGCACAAGACCCCCGTTCCGCGCTCCGACCCGTGGCGGCGCACCTCCGGAATCCACAAGGTCCGCTCGCTGCGCGGGCTGGCGGTGGTACGGGAGCTGTGGACGCTCCGCGACGAGCTCGCCCGCGAGTCCGATGTCGCCCCCGGCCGTGTCCTGCCCGACTCGGCGATCGTCACGGCCGCCCTGGAACTGCCCCGCACCACCAAGGCGCTCACCGAGATCCCCCCGTTCACCGGCCGCAGCGCCCGGCGGCACCTGCGCGACTGGCTGGCCGCGATCGGCGCCGCCCGCTCACTGTCCGACTCGGAGCTGCCGCAGCCCAGCACCCCCGGTGACGGGCCACCGCCGGCCAACCGATGGATGGACCGCGATCCGGTGGCCGCCCGGCGGCTGGCCGCGGCCAGGACCGTGGTCGCCGCGCTCGCCGACGAGCACCACATGCCCGCCGAGAACCTGATCCAGCCCGACGCCGTACGCCGCCTGACCTGGGAACCGCCGCCCGTCATCGACGACGAGACCGTCACCGCCCGGCTGCGCGAGCTGGGCGCCCGCGAGTGGCAGATCGGACTGACCGCCCACCCGATCGCCAAGGCCCTGCTCCGTCTGGAGCTCAAAGGTCAGGCCTGAGGGAGCGGCCACCGCCCTTTACAAAGTAGATTACTGAAACGATGTCAGCCCCTGTGCGGGAACGGACCCCGCACAGGGGCTGACGAAGCACTCAGCAGGTCGCGAGCATGCTCTGCAGGGCGCTCTTCTCCGAGCTCTGCAGCGTCAGCTTCCAGTAGTACTTCACCTGGATCCACGCTCTGGCGTACGTGCACCTGAACGAGCTCAGCGGCGGCTGCCACGTCGACGGATCCTGGTCGCCCTTGGCCTGGTTGACGTTGTCGGTCACCGCCCACAACTCGGGCCCGCCGAGGTCGTTGGCGTAGGACTGCCGCTGCGCGCCGGTCCAGGCGTGGGCGCCGGAGCGCCAGGCCTCGGCGAGCGGCACCATGTGGTCGATGTCGACGTCGGCGGCGGCGGTCCAGGTCGCGCCGTCGAACGGGGAGTACCAACTGCCGGAGGTGGCCGCGCAACTGGAGTTGACCACCACTCCGACGCCGTCTCTCTTGAGCACCGTCTCCCGGGTGTTGCAGGTACCGCTGATCGTTATCCAGTGGTTGAACAACGACCGGTCATAGGAGGACTGGTTGCTTTCCGCGGCGACGGTGAGTGTCGCGAGCCGGCCGGCGGCGGTCGCCGCCGAAGGGATGTTGGGCGGGGTCGCCGACACCGTTCCGGTCGTCAGGGAAAGGGTGACGAGAATTGTCATGAGGGCGGCGGAAGCCGCGGTGACGACTCGTTTCACGAGTGGCCCCTTCTGTCACTCCGCCTCGGCCAGTCGGGGGGTCTGGGCGTCGCGAGGGAAGGACAGACGGAACGTCTCAAGTCATGACAAATACGCAAATGTCATGGTTTGACGATGAGTCAGGAGACACTTAGTCGAATACTGCATCAATCCATGGTCAGGTACGCTTGATCTGCGATTATGTAAATTGCGGTGGTTTGGAATCCCGTTTTTTCGCGCTAACGCGCTGTGAATTTTCGGTAAACAGTGAAATCTCGCTCCGAGATGGCGTCCGGGCCGCCGGATCCTCCGGACCCGCGCATCACCCCCCGAACCGCTGCACCCGATGTACTGCGCCGACCGGGCCGTGCTGTCCACTCTGGGCCAGGCCCTCGATCTGGCCGGGCCGTACCCTCCCGAGCAGGTGGGCGTCGTCGTCGGCACCTTCCACGTGTGGTGGGATCCGCACGTCCTGGAGCAGATCGCCAGGACCTCGGGGCGGATCGCGAGCTACCAGGTGTGCGACTTCCCCTCCCCGCTCCCCACCGACGTGCTGCTCGGCCGGGGGGGTGATGGGTGAAGGCGTGATCGACTTCGCGCCGCCGACCGAGGCGTCGGCCTCGGCGGGCTATACGGGGGACATCGAAGTGGAGATCTTCAACGCCGATGTGTGGGCCACCGACCCCGACGAGGTCCTGACCAAGGTGAAGGCGTCCTTCTCCGAGTTCGTCGGAGAAGGACGCGCGGACCCCGCGACGGGATCCGCGACGAACGGAGCGTTCCAACGGGAGGGAAAACACGTTCACCGGGCCCGGATTACCGCTTCACGTTGGAGTGACATGGCAGGTACTCGTACGGTAGGGGTATGACGACCGCAGAGAGCGAAGCCAGCCCCGCCATACAGCGGCCGCCGGAGCATGTCCTTGCCGTACTGGAAGCGATCAAGGGGTGGGAGGCCGCCAACCCCGAATCGGCCCCTTCGGGCCAGGGAGAGGCGATCCTCTGGGCCCTGGGCAAGCGTGAGCAGGCGCCGATCAGTGGCCGTCCGGCGTCGGGGGCCCCGCCCACCCTCGCCGAGGCCCGCGCGGAGATCGACGCCGCCGAACGGGTTCCGCGCGAGGGCCGGGTCGTTCCCGCCGACGGGGTCATCAGCACCCTGAGCTGGTTGATCGGCGCCAAGGACGGGCTGCCGATCCCCGGCCGCCGATCCTCCGAAGGCTGGGGGCACCTGGTCGGCGGCCGCGGGGTGATCCTGCGCACCGAGACCGAGATCGGCCGGATCGCCGAGCTGGCCCGTGCGGGCCGGCCGAACGCGGCGGGCGAGTGGGAGAAGGAGTGGTGCTCCGGGACCATCGCCGTGTGTGAGTGGGTGCTCGGCACCCGCAGGAAGTCTCCGGTCCGTAACACACCGCGGCCCATCCACGGACCGACCGGACTCAACCTCGGCATGGAGGAGAGCGCGGCCGAGGACGTGTCGCGGCAGCTCGGCCGGGGCCGCCAGCACTCCCCCGGCTACGGAGACGGAGTCATCCGGACGATCCGCTGGCTGCGCGGTCAGATCATCGCCCCGCCGATGAACGAGCAGGGAAAACCGGTTTCCGGCATCCGCTGACCGCCCCTTCCCCGCCCCTGCTTTCGATTCCCCCTACGAGACAGGCCCGAACCCCCGCGAGGTCCGGGCCTGTCGTGTCGTAGGGTCGGACCGGGATCTCACTCCAGGGCGCGGGTGCTCTCGCGGAGGATCACCTCTCCGGTCACGACCTGGGCCCTGGCCCCCCGTCCGGGGCCGCGGCCGGCTCCACCTTGGCCCGCAGGGATGCGCCCACCTGTCTGGTGCTGCCGTTGAGCACCCGTGACGCCGTGGCGAGTGAGACGCCCTCGTGCCGGGCGACATCCTCAAGCGTGACCACCGGCAACCTCCAGGAAAGCGTTTTCCAAAATCTGTCGGAGTTGCCGCCGCCCCGCATCCGTGACATGCCGCACCGGACCGCGCGCCTCGGCGAACAACTTACCCATCCCGGGCGGGACCGGCCGCGCCAAACGTTGTTACTCGCGAGTAGCATAGGGGGGAAGCCATCCAGCAACGAGGAGCGAATCCGTGCCTTCGTCTCGTGACGTCGTATTCGTCGACGGTGTGCGCACACCCTTCGGCAGATCGGGCCCCAAGGGCCTGTATGCCGAGACGCGCGCCGACGACCTGGTGATCCGCGTCATCCGCGAGCTGATCCGGCGTAACCCGAATCTGCCTCCCGAGCGCGTCGACGAGGTGGCCATCGCGGCCACCACGCAGATCGGCGACCAGGGCCTGACCCTCGGCCGCTCCGCCGCGATCCTGGCCGGGCTGCCCAAGAGCGTGCCCGGCTACTCGATCGACCGCATGTGCGCCGGCGCGATGACCGCGGTGACCTCGGTCGCCGGAGGCATCGCCTTCGGCGCCTACGACGTCGCCATCGCCGGCGGCGTCGAGCACATGGGCCGCCATCCCATGGGCGAGGGCGTCGATCCCAACCCCCGCTTCCTGGCCGAGCAGCTCGTGGACGGCTCCGCCCTTGTCATGGGCATGACCGCCGAGAACCTGCACGACCGCTACCCCTCCATCACCAAGGACCGCGCCGACGCCTTCGCCCTCGCCTCCCAGGAGAAGGTCGCCAAGGCCTACGCCGACGGCCGGATCCAGCCGGACCTGGTCCCGATGGCGACCAGGTCCGTCGAGAAGGGCTGGGGACTGGCCACCGCCGACGAGGCGCCCCGCCCCGGCACCACGCTGGAGGGCCTGGCCGCGCTGAAGACCCCGTTCCGCCCGCACGGCCGGGTCACCGCGGGCAACGCCTCCGGTATCAACGACGGTGCCACCGGCTGCATCGTGGCCGCCGCCGACGTCGCCGCGGAGCTCGGCCTCACCCCGAAGATGCGCCTGGTCTCCTACGCCTTCGCCGGTGTGGACCCCGAGGTCATGGGGGTCGGGCCGATCCCGTCCACCGAAAGGGCGCTGCGCCTGGCCGGGCTCTCCGTCTCCGACATGGGACTGTTCGAGATCAACGAGGCCTTCGCCGTGCAGGTGCTGGCGTTCCTGGAGCACTTCGGCATCGCCGACGACGACGCCCGGGTGAACCCCTACGGCGGCGCCATCGCCTTCGGCCACCCGCTGGCCTCCTCCGGGGTGCGCCTGATGACGCAGCTCGCCCGCGAGTTCGGCGAGCGCCCCGACGTCCGCTACGGCATGACCACGATGTGCGTCGGCCTGGGCATGGGTGGAACGGTCATCTGGGAGAACCTCAGCTGGGAAGGTAACAAGTGACGGACATCAAGGAACTCTTCGCCGACGAGGTCGTCACCCGGGCGACGGTCCACGACGTGGAGCTGCCTCAGGGCGCGGGCACCATGGCCCTGATAACGCTGGACAACGGCTTCGACCACACCAAGCCGTCGACGTTCGGCCCCGGAGGGCTGACCTCGCTGGGCGAGGCCCTCGACACGATCGCCGGGCGCGGCGACCTGGCGGCCGTGGGCGTCGTCGGCAAGCCGTTCGTCTTCGCCGTCGGCGCCGACCTCAGGGGCGCCGCGCTGGTCTCCGAACGGGACCAGGCGCTGCAGATCGGCAGGCTGGGCCACGAGGTGTTCCGCCGCCTCGGTGAACTGGACGTGCCGTCGTTCGCGTTCGTCAACGGCGCGGCCATGGGCGGCGGCCTGGAGGTCGCGCTGCACTGCACGTACCGGACCGTCTCCTCCGGTGTGCCCGCCGTGGCGCTGCCCGAGTGCTTCCTCGGCCTGGTCCCCGGCTGGGGCGGCACCCAGCTGCTGCCCCGCCTGATCGGGCCGGCCGCGGCCGTCAAACTGATCATCGAGAACCCGCTCTCGCAGAATCGCATGATCAAGGGCAGGGAGGCGTTCACGCTCGGTGTCGCCGACGCGATGTTCGAGCCCGCCGACTTCCTTGAGGAGTCGCTGCGCTGGGCCTCGGCGGTGCTGCGCGGCGACGTGACGGTCTCGCGCCCCGACCACGCCGGGGACGACTGGGCCAAGACGATCGCCGACGCGCGCTTCCTGCTCGACATGAGGCTGCACGGTGCCTCCCCCGCCCCGTACCGGGCGCTGGAGCTTCTCCAGCTGGCCCGCACCGCCACGCGCGAGGAGGGCTTCGCCGCCGAGGACCAGGCGCTGGCCGACCTCCTCATGGGCGACGAGCTCCGCGCCGGCCTGTACGCCTTCGACCTGGTGCAGCGCCGGGCCAAGAAGCCCGCCGGAGCCCCGGACCCGGCACTGGCCCGCAGGGTCACCAAGGTCGGCGTCGTCGGCGCGGGCCTGATGGCCTCACAGATGGCGCTGCTGTTCGCCCGCCGCCTGGAGGTCCCGGTCGTGCTGACCGACCTGGACCAGGCCCGGCTGGACAAGGGCGTGGGCTACGTGCACACCGAGATCGGCAAGCTGCTCGCCAAGGGCCGCGTCTCCGGCGACCAGGCCAACCGGCTCAGGGCCCTGGTGACCGGCTCGCTGACCAAGGACGCGTTCGCCGACGCCGACTTCGTCATCGAGGCCGTGTTCGAGGACATGAAGGTCAAGCAGAAGGTCTTCGCCGAGGTGGAGGAGGTCGTCTCCGCCGAGTGCGTGCTGGCCACGAACACCTCCTCGCTCTCGCTGACCGAGATGGCCTCGGGGCTCCGGCATCCCGAGCGCGTCGTGGGCTTCCACTTCTTCAACCCGGTCGCGGTGATGCCGCTGCTGGAGATCGTCCGGGGGGAGCGGACGGACGACGCGACGCTCGCGGTGGCCTTCGCCGTCGGCCGGTCGCTGAAGAAGTCCTCGGTGCTGGTCAAGGACGCGCCCGCGTTCGTGGTCAACCGCCTGCTGACCCGCTTCATGGGCGAGGTCATCGGCGCCGTCGACGAGGGCACCCCACTGGAGCTCGCCGACCACGCGCTGGACGGGCTCGGCCTGCCGATGACCCCGTTCGCGCTGCTGCAGCTCGTCGGCCCGGCCGTGGCACTGCACGTCGCCGAGACGATGCACCAGGCGTTCCCGTCCCGCTACGGGGTGTCTGCGAACCTCGCCCGGCTGGTCGCGGCGGGCAAGCCGGGTGTCTACGCGCCTGACTTCTCGCTGGACCCCGAGGCGGTGGCCCTCTTCGCGGGGGGCACCTCCCCGTCGACGGCCGAGGCGGTGCGGCTGCGGGCGCTGCGGGCACTGGCGGAGGAGATCCGTCTCATGCTCGACGAGGGTGTGGTCTCCGCTCCCCAGGACATCGACCTGTGCATGATCCTCGGCGCGGGGTGGCCGTTCCACCTTGGCGGTGTCACCCCCTACCTCGACCGCGAGGGTATCGCCGAACCGCGCTTCCTGCCGCCGGGCGTGGCCTCGGTCCCCGCCTGACGCAGCGGGCGGACTCCCCTGTCCCGCGGCCGCCGCGGGACAGGAGTCACCGCACCCCGGATCCTCGGCGGCGGCCAGGTGGTGATGCGCTTCTGTCCCGCGGCTCCGCAGGACAGGGGTCACCGCACCGGGAGCGGTGCCCCGCCGGACCCGTTCTCCGCACCTGCCGCGTCGTCGCAGGTCAGTAGCCATACCTGATCCAGCACAGCGGGTAATCACCCCAGGTCGATCGGGGGTCACGTGCGGAATACAGGGCTAGCGCTCCGGGGAGTGCTCCGACAGAGCGCTGTGCCGGTAGCCGTAGCCGATGTAGATCAGGAATCCGAGGAGCATCCACGCCCCGAACCTGAGCCAGGTCTCCACCGGAAGGTTGAGCATCAGGTAGAGGCAGGCGAGCACCGACAGGACGGGCACCAGCGGCACCAGAGGAGTGCGGAAGGAGCGGGGCAGGTCGGGGCGGGTACGGCGGAGGACGACCACCGCGATCGAGACCACCGCGAACGCGAAGAGCGTGCCGATGTTGACCAGTTCGGCGATCGTGGACAGCGGCACCAGCCCGGCCAGGGCCGCCACGACGACACCCATGATGATGGTGATGACGTGCGGTGTGCGGTACTTCGGATGAACCCTGGCCAGCCCTCGCGGCAGCAGGTTGTCGCGGCACATGGCGAACATCACCCGCGACATGCCCAGCATGAGGATCATCACGACGGTCGTCAGGCCGGCCAGCGCGCCGATGCTGATCAGTGACGCGGCCCAGGTCTGGCCGACGGCCTTGAACGCGTCGGCCAGCGGCGCCGTCTCGCTGAGCCGGTCGTAGGGCTGCATGCCGACCACGACCAGCGAGACCGCGACGTAGAGCAGGGTGCAGACACCGAGTGAGGACAGGATGCCGACGGGCAGGTCCCGCTGCGGGTCGCGGGTCTCCTCGGCGGCGGTGGCGACCACGTCGAAGCCGATGTAGGCGAAGAACACGATCGCCGCGGCGCTGAAGATGCCCAGCACTCCGTACGCGACCGGGGTGATACCGAACAGCACCTGGATCAGAGGCGCCGACAGCCCCTCCACGGCGGGGGTCACCTTGGACGGCGGAACGAACGGCGAGTAGTTGGCGCCCTTGACGAAGAACAGCCCCGCCACCACGACCAGCAGGATCACCCCGAGCTTGATCCCGACGATGATCAGGTTGAATCGGGAGGACAGCTTGATCCCGATGACCAGGATCGCGGTGAGCATCAGCACGACCAGCGCGGCGGGCAGGTTGAACACCGCGCCCTCCCCCGCGATCGCGCTCGGCAGCGGGGTCCCCAGAGACGCCAGCAGCGAGGTCAGGTACCCCGACCAGCCGACCGCGACGACCGCGGCGCCGAGCATCATCTCCAGCGTCAGGTCCCAGCCGATGATCCAGGCGGGCAACTCGCCGAGGGTGGCGAAGGCGAAGGTGTAGGCGGATCCCGCCACCGGGACCGTGGAGGCGAACTCGGCGTAGCAGAGCGCCGCCAGCGCGCAGACGATCCCGGCGGCCACGAAGGACAGGGCCACCGCGGGCCCGGCCAGATCCCTGGCGACCCGGCCGGTGAGCACGAAGATACCGGTGCCCACGATGACGCCGATGCCGAAGACCGTGAGGTCCAGCGCGGTGAGGTCCTTGCGCAACCGGTGTTCCGGTGCCTCGGTGTCCGAGATCGACTGCTCCACCGACTTGACGCGAAGAACGCCCACGACCCCTCCTGACGCGCCGGCGGTCACCCTTGCCGACGCATCAGGTCATGCCCAGCGGATCACCGCCTGAACGGCGAAGCCGGGATGTTTGACAGGAGGTGCGCTCAGCCGGCCGGTTCGTTCTCCAGGGCCGGAGAGCGCTTCGCGATCGCCTCGGTGACCTGGCGGGCGATGTCCTGCGAGGTCAGGCCGATCTCGCTGAGGATCTTCGTACGCTTGGCGTGGTCGAGGAAGCGCTGCGGGATGCCGTAGGTGCGGACCGGGACGTCGACGTCGGCGTCGCGCAGCAGGCGGGCGACCGCGTCACCCACACCGCCCACCCTGCTGCTGTCCTCGACCACCACGACCAGCTTGTGGGCGCGGGCGGCCGGCACCAGGGCCTCGTCCAGCGGCTTGACCCAGCGTGGGTCGACCACCGTGGCGGAGATCCCCTGGGCGTCGAGCAGGCCGGCGGCCCCCAGGCACAGCTCGGCCATCGGCCCCACGGAGACGAACAGCACGTCGGCGTCGCCCCCGCGCAGCACGTCCATCTCGCCGAGGCGGCCGACCGCCTCGATTTCGGCGGCCACCGGACCCTTGGGGTAGCGCAGTACCGTCGGGCCGTCGTCGACCTTCACGGCCTCGGCCAGCAGCTCGCGCAGCCGGGACTCGTCGCGGGGAACCGCGATCGACAGGCCGGGGACGACCTGCAGGATCGACAGGTCCCACATGCCGTTGTGACTGGCGCCGTCGTCGCCGGTGACGCCCGCCCGGTCGAGCACGACGGTGACGGGGAGGCGGTGCAGGGCGACGTCCATCAGGAGCTGGTCGAACGCCCGGTTCAGGAAGGTGGCGTAGACGGCCACCACCGGGTGCAGGCCGCCGAGTGCCAGCCCCGCGGCACTGGTCAGGGCGTGCTGCTCGGCGATGCCGACGTCGTAGAGGCGGTCGGGGTAGGCCTCGGAGAACGGGATCAGGCCGGTCGGGCCGAGCATCGCGGCGGTGATCGCCACGATGTCCTGCCGCTCGGCGCCCAGGCGCACCATCTCCTGGCCGAAGACGTTGGTCCAGCCGTGCGGTTTCGACTTCTCCTCGCCGGTCAGCGGGTCGAAGACACCCGGCGAGTGGAAGCAGTCCTCGTCGTGGTTCTCCGCCGGGGAGTAGCCGAAGCCCTTCTTGGTGAGCACGTGCACGATGACCGGGCGGCGGAAGTCCCTGGCCCTGCGCAGCGCGGACTCCACCGCCTGCTCGTCGTGGCCGTCGACCAGCCCGATGTACTTCAGGCCGAGGTCCTCGAACATGACCTGCGGGGCCAGGACGTCCTTGATGCCCTTCTTGACGCCGTGCAGGGCGTCATAGACGGGAGCGCCGACCACGGGGACCCTGTTCAGGTTGTCCTTGACGAAGTCGAGCATGTCCTCGTAGCGCTGGGTGGTGCGCAGGGAGGCCAGGTGGGAGGCGAGCCCGCCGATGGTCGGCGAGTAGGAGCGGCCGTTGTCGTTGACCACGATGATCAGCGGCAGGTCCTTACGCGCCGCGATGTTGTTGAGCGCCTCCCAGGCCATGCCGCCGGTGAGCGCCCCGTCTCCGATCACCGCGACGACCGTGCGCTCCTCCTCGCCCCGCAGCCGGTACGCCTTGGCCAGGCCGTCGGCGTACGACAGCGCGGTCGAGGCGTGCGAGTTCTCGATGATGTCGTGCTCGGACTCGGCCTGGCTGGGGTAGCCCGACAGGCCGCCCTCCTGGCGGAGCGTGTCGAACCGCCCGGCCCTGCCGGTGAGCATCTTGTGGACATAGGCCTGGTGACCGGTGTCCCACAGGATGCGGTCACGTGGCGAGTCGAAGACCCGGTGCATCGCGATCGTCAGCTCGACGACACCCAGGTTGGGGCCGAGGTGGCCGCCGCTGCGGGCCGTGGAGGCGATCAGGAGATCTCTGATCTCGGTGGCGAGCAGTGGCAACTCGTCCACCTCCAGCAGTTTGAGGTCCCCTGGCCCCTTGACCGACTCCAGAAGACTTCCAGGCTGCCCGGTCCGCTCGCTCACGGAATCATCCCCTCTGTCCAGTCACCGTCACGAAGAGTCTAGTTCGGATGACAGGCGCTGCCCTCCCGGGTGAAAAACCTGCACGGTTTATACACACTTGCCCTAGCCTTTCCCTCACCATGAACCCCCTCCCCTTTAGGCGACAACTGTCACTGGTCTTTAGGCGACAACTGTCACTGGTCGTGGCCTTCCTGGTGTTCGCGGTGGTGGTCGCGGGAATCGTCATCGCCGTTCCTCACCTCACCCCGGCGGCCCTCCCGGCACCCGCTCCCGCCCCCACCTCTCCCCCCACCCCGGCCCCCGAAAGGGTCCCGGTCATCAAGGAGCGGGCGGCGCCGCGGGGCCGCACCGCCGCGACGGCGAGCCGCCTCTACCACACCGGGTCGATGCGGGCCGCCAGATGTTCGACGGGGACGATCCGCACGGGGAGCGCGGCCTCCTACCGGACCTTCATGACTCAGATCACCCGCTGCCTGAACCTCTCCTGGAAGACCCAGTTCTCCAGGGCGGGACTGCCCTTCGCCAAGCCCAGGCTGCGCTTCTCCACCTCCAAGGTGACCACGCCCTGCGGCCGATGGCCCGGCAGCGCGGGCGGGCTGTACTGCTCGACCAACAAGACCATCTACATAGGGATCACGCGCCAGGTTCTGCGGAACCCCTACGCGGCCAACCACGCCCAGTTCATGGCCCACGAGTACGGCCACCACGTGCAGCACCTCGCGGGCATCATGGACTACTACGCCAGGAGCGTCTGGCTCGCGAAGGCGCCCGCCAAGCTCGCCTACTCCCGCCGCCTCGAATTGCAGGCCGACTGCCTGGCCTCCGTCTTCCTGCGCCAGATCGCCGACGACCTGCCGGTCGAGCGGGCGCAGTGGGAGGCGATGGTCGGCTGGGTCAACGCCAACGGCCACAAGAACTGGCCCAAGAACGACCACGGCAAGGGCCGCAGCCAGGCCTACTGGATGGAGCGCGGCTTCGACTCCGGCTCCCCCTCCGGCTGCAACACCTGGTCCGCCCCCACCGGCCGGGTCGCCTGACAGCCCGTCGGTCCCGCACGAAACCGGCACGAAACCGGCACGGAACCGGCACGGAACCCACTCGGGCCCGCCGCACGCGACCGTACTCCCAGAGTGTGACCGCATAACAGCTTTACCCGGTGTTTTACCTCCCATAAGGTGCAGGATCATGCGTACCCCCCTTATCACACTGCTCTCCGGCGTTCTGGCGAGCCTGCTGTTCGCCGGTACGGCGAGTGCGGTCCCCACCGAGCAGGTCAGGCCGGTACCCAAGGGCAAGACCGCCCTCGTCGCCAACCCGATCTACAAGTCGGGCAAGCTCGAACCGGACCCCTGCCCGGAGCAGCCGGCCTACGACAACGACCTGGAGTCCGCCGAGGCCTACCTCAACGCCGTCCTGGACTGCCTCAACGAGGGTTGGGGATACCAGTTCTCCAAGGTGGAGCTGCCCTTCTCCAAACCCAGATTCTCGGTCACCTCGCGTCTCGGTGTCCCGACCGGCTGCGGCAAGTTCCCCCGAGGCGCCCAGGCGGTCTACTGCCCGGTGAACAAGAAGATCACCTTCTACCTCAGCAAGGGGATCCTCTCCCAGGCGAGCGAACTGTTCCTTTTCCAGGTGCTGGCCCACGAGTACGGCCACCACGTCCAGCAGCTGTCCGGGATCATGACCGCGTTCAACTCCCGGAAGTACAAGAACGCGAAGGCGGTGCTGCCTGAACTCCGCAAGATCGAGCTCCAGGCCGAGTGCCTGAGCGGCGCCTTCCTCGGCAGCGTCTGGCGGTCCCTCGACCGCCGTGAGTCCGACTTCAGGTACGTCCTGAACGCCGCCTACAGCACGGCCACCCACGGCACGGCCAAGAACATCGCCTACTGGCTGACCCGCGGCTTCCAGCAGGACAGCCCCGGCGCCTGCAACACCTTCACCGCCCCCAGGTCCAGGGTCTCCTGACCTCCCCGCCCCCGGCAACCACCCGCCGCCGTCCCACGGGGCGCGCGGCGGGTGGTTGTTCTTTTCCATCCGTCGCGCGCGTGGGACGGGCCCCGGAACGGATGCTCGCCGGTGGCGGTGACCACGTCTTCCAGAGCCCCCGCGGGCGGCTCTCAGGAGCCGGCGCGGGCGAGGACTTCCAGGGGGTCGGTGAGGACCTGGGAGAAGGCCAGCTCGGCGGCGCCGACAAGGGTGGCGTCATCACCGAGGGCCGAGGTGCGCAGGCGCAGGTGCTCGCGGCACGGGGGCAGGGCGTCCAGGGCGAGACGGCTGCGGACCTGGGCGGCGGAGCCGAGGTAGATCTCCCTGAGCATGCCCCCGAACACCACCATCTCGGGGTTGAAGATGTTGACGAGATTGGCGACGCCCAGGCCGAGCCAGTCGCCGACCCGGCTCAGCGCGGCCTGCGCGACGATGTCGCCCCGGTCGGCGGCGTCGACCACGGCGCGGACGGCGTCCCTGCCGACCTGGGGGCCGAAGCGGCCCGCGGCCTCAAGAAGGGCGCGCTCGCCGACCTCCGCCTCCAGGCAGCCGAGCGAGCCGCACCCGCAGAGGCGGCCCTTGTCAGGATTGACGATCATGTGTCCGACCTCGCCGCCGAAACCCAGGTGACCGCCGAGCAGCTGGCCGTTGACGATCACGCCTCCGCCGATGCCGACGTCGCCGTGCAGGTAGACGAGGTCGCGACAGCCGACGCCGACGCCCCTGGTCTGCTCGGCGAGGGCGGCCAGGTTGGCGTCGTTGCCGACCGTGACCGGCAGGCCGAAGGCCAGCTGGCGGGTCATCTCCTCGGCGAACGGCACGTCGTCCACCGTGGCCATGTTGGGCCCGAACCTGATGCCCCCGTCATCGCGGCTCACTCCACCGGGGAAGGCCGCCGCCACCCCGACGCACACCGTGTCGGGCCGGGTCCTGCGGTGCATCTGCCGGGCGAAGGCGGCGAGCGGGCCGACGATCTCCTCCAGGGAGAAGGCTCCTCGCCTCCGTACCGTCTCGCGGCGGTCGAGGATCGTGCCGCCCAGGCCGACGCGGGCGGCGACCATCCGGTCGACGCCCACGTCGAAGGCGAACACGTAGACCCGCGCCGACTCGGGGCGGACCACCAGGGAGGGGCGCCCGGCCCGGCCCGTCTCCCTGGGAAGTTCCTCCCTGACCAGGCCGACGGAGGTCAGGTCGGCGGTGAGGGCCATGATGGTGCTGCGGTTGAGGCCCATCCGGTTGGTGAGCTCCGCGCGCGAGGTGGGACCGCTCAGATGGACGTGGCGGAGCAGGGCACCAAGATTGTGGCGCCTGATCTCCTCTTGGGAGGGGCCTGCCCGCATGACGAGGGGTTCCTTCGGTGGATCGGAGTCGCTGATCACCTTAGACCAGTGGCGGCCGCCCGCTTGCGGGACAGCGCGTCCACCACGGCGGCCAGCAGCAGGACCGATCCGGTGACGATGAACTTGACGCCGGAGCTGTAGCCCATCAGGCCCATGCCGTTCTCGATGACCGCGACCACCGCACCACCGAGGATGGCGTCCAGCACCCGGCCCTTGCCGCCGAACAGGCTGGTGCCGCCGATGACCGCGGCGCCGACCGCGTACAGCAGCACGTTGCTTCCGCCGGTGTTGGGGTCGACGGAACTGGCCCGGGAGGCGGCGATGATGCCGCCGACCGCGGCCATGGAGGAACAGATCACGAAAGCGCTGATCTTCATCCGGTCGACGTTGATGCCCGCCCGGCGCGCGGCCTCGACGTTGCCGCCGACCGCGTACAGGTGGCGTCCGTACGCCGTGCGGCGGAGCACGAACGTCAGGACCAGCAGCAGCAGCACGATGATGGGCACCACGACCGGCACGCCCGCCAGCGAGACGACCGCCGCGTTGCGGCTCCGCTCGATGTTGAGGAAGTAGACGGCGAGCCCGCCGAGCAACGCGAGGGCACCCACCCGGACCGCGATCAGCGAGACCGGGTCGGAGGCCAGGTCCCGGGCTGCGCGCTTGCGGGCGCGCAGCAACTGGAGCCCGGCGTATCCGGCGACCCCCACGGCCAGCAGGATCCAGCCCAGCGCGGGCGGAAGGTTCTTGTTGGCGATCGCCAGGATGGTCTCGTCCCGGATGGCGATAATGGTGCCGCCCTTGACCAGCAGCAGCACGAGCCCCTGGAAGGCCAGGAAGGCCGCGAGCGTCACCACGAACGACGGGATGCCGAGTTTCGCGACGACGGAGCCGATCCCGGTACCGATGACCACCCCGGTGAGGATGGCCGCGCCCACCGCCACGTACCAGGGCAGTCCCTGATTGCCGAGCATGATCGCAAGCACCGCGGCGCAGACACCGCTGGCGAAGCCCGCCGACAGGTCGATCTCGCCGAGGAGCAGCACGAAGACCAGGCCCATGGCGATCACGGTGACCGCGGCGCCCTGGGTGAACAGGTTGGCGAAGTTTCCCGCGGTCAGGAAGGACGGCCGCAGGATGGCGAAGACCGTGCAGAGCACCACGAGGCCGAACACCGCCGGCAGCGCGCCCATGTCGCCGCCGCGCACCCGCTCGGCGTAGCCGCGAACGTTGGTCCTGATCGAAGGGGCCTCGGGTACCCGCTCCGGGGAAATCGTGGCGGTCATACGGTGACTCCGTTGGTGAGGCCGAGGTCCCCGCTGCGGCCGGAGGTGATCAGTTCGACGACCTGAGCGTGGGTGACGTCCGAGGTCTTGACCTGGGCCGCCATCCGGCCCAGGTAGAGGGTGGCGATCCGGTCCGACACGGCGAACACGTCGTTCATGTTGTGCGAGATCAGCACGACGGCCAGGCCCTGGTCGGCCAGGCGCCGGACCAGTTCGAGCACCTGCGCCGTCTGGGCGACGCCGAGCGCCGCGGTCGGCTCGTCGAGGATGACCACCTTGCTGTTCCACAGCACGGCCTTGGCGATGGCCACCGTCTGGCGCTGGCCGCCGGAGAGGCTGGCGACGAGCTGGCGGATGGACTTGACCGTCCTGACCGACAGGCTCTCCAAGGTCTTGGCCGCCATCGCCTCCATGGTGTCCTCGTCGAGGACGATGCCGCGCTTGTGCTCGCGGCCCAGGAACATGTTCTGGACGATGTCGAGGTTGTCGCAGAGCGCGAGGTCCTGGTAGACGATCTCGATGCCCAGCTCGGCCGCGTCGCGCGGGCTGCCGATCCGGACGGGCTTGCCGTCGAAGAGGTACTCGCCGGAGTCGATCGGGTGGATGCCGCCGACGCACTTGACGAGTGTGGACTTGCCTGCGCCGTTGTCACCGACCAGCGCGGTCACCTCTCCGGCGTAGGCGGAGAAGGCGACGTCGTGCAGGACCTGTACGGGACCGAAGCTCTTGTCGATCCCGCGAAGTTCCAGTGCGGGGGTCATGGGGTGTGCTCCCTGTGTTCATTTCGCGCGGTGAAGCTCGCGCGGCTCGGGCGCCTGCGGGCGGTGTCCTGCCCCGTCGCCGGAATGGACGTTCGTTCACCTGCCGCGTCCTCCGGCGTCACAGTGCGAATACGCCGCGGTGGAGCCAAGGGGACGGACGGACGGGGCCGGAATCCAGTAGGCCGTCCGTCCCCATCACGCCCTACTGGATTCCGGCCTCGGTGCACTTGGCGGCGAAATCGCCGGTGCACAGCTCGTCCTTGGTCACGAAGCCGTCGGCGACGACGTCCTTGACGCTGTCAAAGAAGATCGCCTGCGGGTCGAGCAGAACGGCGGGCACGTCGGCGCCGCTCTCGGTGTCCTTGACCGTACCGGTCGCCGCGGGCTTCTCACCCTTGGCCAGGCCGATGGCCAGCGCGGCCGCCGCGTCGGCCTCCTTCTTGATCGCCTTGTAGACCGTCATGCACTGGTCACCGGCGAGAATGTTCTGCAGGCCCTGCACCGTGGCGTCCTGGCCGGTGACCGGGACCTTGCCGTTCAGGCTGTTCTTCTTCAGGACCGAGATGGCCGCGTTGCCGAGACCGTCGTTGGCGGCCAGGACGCCGGCGATCTTCGGCTGCTCGGTGAGCATCTGCTCGAAGATCGTGCCCGCCTGGGCGTTGTCCCAGTCGGGAACCGACTGGTCCGGGCCCTTGACGTAGTCCCCCGAGTCGTACTTGGCCTTGAGCACGCCGTCGTAGCCGTTCTTGAACAGCGTGGCGTTGTTGTCGGTCGGCGAGCCGTTGAGCTCGGCGACGATGGGCTTCTTGGCCTGCTTGTCTGACAGGCACTTCACCAGACCCTCCCCCTGCAGGGTGCCGACCTTGGTGTTGTCGAAGCTGACGTAGTAGGACGCGCCGCCGTTGAGCGTGAGCCGGTCGTAGTCGATGGTGGCCACGCCCTGCGCCTTGGCCTTGTCGAGCACGGCCTTGCCGGTGCCGCTGTCAAGGTTGACGATCATCAGAACCGTGGCACCGTTGGTGATCATCTGGTCGGCGATGGTCTGGAACTGGGTCTTGTCACCCTGGGCGTTCTGGATGTCGTAGGCGACGCCCGCGGCCTTGAACGCCTCTTCCAGGTACTTGCGGTCCGCGGTCTCCCAGCGGGCGGAGGACTTGCTGTCGGGAAGGATGACACCGACCTTGCCCGCCACGGCAGCCGAACTCTCCGCGGGGGACGCGCCGCTCGACGCGCTGGTGTCGGCATCGTCACTCCCGCAAGCGGCGAGGCCAAGGGTCATCGCCGCGGCGGCGGCGGTAAGGCTGAGGATCCCCTTGCGCATGGTCCACGGGTCCTTTCTTCGAAAGTGGGGGGTACGGCGGATGTGCGGCATGCCGGATTCGCGGGTACGGCTCCACCGGGTCTCGGCTCACCGTTCCGTTGAATGTTGTTTGCGGCAACGTATTCCGCCATTGGCCAGGAGCGCCAGACCCTCCATGGCTAAAGTTTGTTGTGGCCGGTAACAATCCAGAAACGCGTCGTTAACAACCCCCGCCCCGCGCGGTGCGACTCGCCAAGCTAGATGTCACCTGACCACGGTTGTTGTCACCAAACTGGAGCCGGGTTATCTGGGGTGCCGAGAAGGCGTCAGGCATGTGAGGCAAGTGCGTTCCCGGCGAACATGCCCGACAAGCTATCTGGGGTTGTCGGGCATGTTCGTCACCTGCGGAAATCCCGGTCACTCACAGCTACTTAGCGTTTGGTGGCAGCGACCCGAGCGCCGGGCCACAGAAGGGCGGTTCAGGTTCGTGTTGCTGGGCTCCTGCGCCGGCGGGCAAGGTGCTCGCGGTAGCAGGAGGCGCGAACGAGGCGGGTTTGATCACCGTCTGGTGAGCCGTCACGGCCGCGATGCACGAGATAGTCGGCGACGATCGCGCTTGAGGACTTGAAGCCACCACCGTTCCCGAAAGCCGCCAAGCCCTCCGCATCGGCGCGTCGGCGGCCCGCCGCAGCTATGGGAGTGCCTGGCCAGTACACGGGGATCGCTGCCCTTCCTCCCGTACTTGGCCTACGACTACGATCGTGTCGGCTTTGTCCGGCGGGCTATGCTCTTCGGCTATGACTACCGGGACGGCATCGCGCCACTCACAGATTGGTGACCCGGTGCTCTCCTGAGCACCGTACGGGCTGGTACGGGCCCGCTGTTCGATCGAAAATCTTGCGCTGCCGCGCGGGCTCCGCCTCCGTCGTGTTGATCACAGGCTCTACACATCAACCACGACAGGAGAAGTCATGCCCACCAAGACTCTGCAGATTCCCACCACGGACGGCCAGGCCGACGCTTTCGCCGCCTTCCCCGACCATGGCGAGCGGCACCCAGGGGTGCTGATGTACGCGGACGGCTTCGGCATCCGACCTGTGCTGCGGGAGATGGCCCGCGAACTGGCCGGGCACGGGTACTGAGCTTCCCCCCGTAGCACGGCCACCTCACCTTCGGCATATGCGGATGCCGTATCTACGCAAAGCCGCACCCGACGTCCTGGCCACCGCCAAAGCCCAACGCTGGGACCCCGCCGAGGTCTTGCGGGTCCTACTGAACGAGGAGATCACCGGCCGGTCCGCCGCCTCCCGCCGCAACCGCCGCAAGAGCGCGGGGTTCCCCTCGGGGAAGACATTTTGCACCTGGAGCGAGGAGGAGTCCTCGATCCCCGCCCCGACTCAGTCCTCGCTCAAGACTCTGGAGTTCATCGGCCGGGCTGAGAACCTCGTCATCGCCGGCCCCAGCGGAACCGGAAAGTCCCACTATGTCGAGGCGCTCTCACACGCCGCGATCGAAGCGGACCTGCGGGTCGCGTGGTTCACCCTCGAAACACTCACCCAGACCATGGCCAGAGCCAAAGTCGACGGGTCCACGGCCCGAACCGTCGCCCGGATCTGCCGCTCAGACCTCATCGTGGTCGACGACATCGGGTTACTGCCCGCCGGGCAAGATGCCGCCGAGGCGTTCTATCGGATCGTCGATGCCGCCTACGAACGCCGCTCTATCGCGGTCACCAGCAACATCCATCCCAGCGGTTTTGACACGATCATGCCCAAGACCCTCGCCACCGCGACAGTCGACCGGCTCCTGCACCATGCCCACCTCGTTCAGACCAACGGCGACAGCCACCGTCTCGCCGAGGCCCTCTCCGGCCGCGGCGTCGTCCCGCTGACCTGACCACCCACCATAGATCAACTGGCCATCAGCCTGGAATTCCGCTGACCGTCAGCCCGGAGAACTACCGACCGCCCACCAAGACTACGGCGTGTCCGTTGACACGGTTGCTGCGTGAGGTGGCTCGGGCGCAGGCGTGGCGGACGCATCTGGCCGACCTGCAAGAACGGGCGAAGATCGACCCGCTTTCCGAGACGTCGGGCGGATCCCTCCCTAAACAGGAAATGGCGATGTCCTGATTAGGTGGCGAAATGAGCGCGCCAAAGCGATAGACAGGAACGCACGTCAACGACAGGTAGGAAGGAAGGTAGCGAGTGGCCTTCGATTTCGATGAGTTCATAGCGAAATTCACCTGGTTTCACTGGGGGCTGTTCATCGTCTGCGGGCTGGTCATGCTCGTCAGTTCGGTTCGTAGGGCGGTGGAGTGGTGGGGTGATAGGGAGTGGCGGAAGAAGCAAGGGTTGTCGGACTCGGACGTGCGTGAGCTAGTGGAAGAGCAGCAGGCACGCCGGGTGTGGCGGGAGCGTCGGCGTACGCACTACGAATAAGCGGGCGGACATCGAATCGAAAGGAAATGGTGGCTGATCACGATGGGTGAGGTTTTTGCGGTTGAGGTGCTGCTGATCCCGCTGGGCGTGGTGTTTGTGGCCATGCTGGTGGGCTGGTGGATGACGCGGCGGATTCGGAACCGGCGGATTGATCGGCGGCGTCCGGCGGTGCAGGGGGCGAGGCATGAGCGGGCGTCGTCGTCGGGAGCGCCGTGGCCGGTGCGCCCCTATGTGATCAGCACGATCACGGCCAGCACGATCACGAAGGAATTCGAGGAGGAAAGCGCCGTTCAAGAGTGGTTGGTCTCGTGGCCACAGTTAGAGGAATGGGGGCAACAAGCCTCGAAGACGCCGGGGGTGGCGGCTATGGCGGTGTATGAGGACCAGGGGGCGCGGATCAGTACGGCGTGGACGTGGGAGGACGGGAAGTTGGCGGGCAAGACCGTGTATCCCTGGTCGTGGCAGTCAGCGCTGAGGACTCATGGATCTAGTGACAGTAGCGGCAAAGACAGCCACTGAGGGAAAGGACATTCTTATGCACCATGCTGCGGGTGTCGGTGTCACCGATACGCATGTTCTGCTGGCCTTTGCTGCACTGGCCATCTTCATACCCGCCTACCTGTGGTATCGGGGCAGGCAAGACGACAAGTGGCGGGCGGAGAGCGCGGAGCGGTACGACGCTCTTAAGCCCCGTTTCGCCGATCAGTCCGCAGATCATTACGTCGTCGGGGCTTTGGGCGGCGAGTCGCACGTGATCGAGACGTTTGATGCGGACGCTGTGGATCTGGCCATTGAGGAGTCACTGCACAACGGTGGCAAGGAGGTCTATCTCTCGGGCAAGGACGGCAGGACACGGGTGTACCTGCGTGGTCATCTGCGCCGGACCTTCCGCTGATGACGGTGTTCGTGGTCATCGCGCTGCTGGTGGGGGCGGTGGTGGTCTTCAGCTGGGTTCAGGAGAGCGGTTCGGACCGGGCGGAGCTGACCTGGGCGTACAGCGATGTCCCGGCTGGTGGTAGGCCGCCGGAGTCGATCGGCCCGGACAAGGTGACGGTATATCAGGTCGGGACGCGCCTGGATGACGGAACGGACGGGGCCACGTGGACGCTGAGCGCGACGTGGGTGCGGGTGGCGCATTGGGCCACGGTGGAGTCTGAGCGGCCGGGAGTGGCTGAGGCGTGGGTGGGTCGCACGGCCCGGAGCGTGAGGCGTACCTGGCGTTGGGCGGACGGTCTGCACACGAGGCGTAGCAGCGCGCCGGTGGCAGAGGGTGAGGAGGGGCGTTGATGTCGGCGCGCCGGTCGAAGGGACGGCAAACGTGGGTGGTAGATGCACCCGATAGATCAGCTCGTCCGAGAGGGGCGCGCTGAGGCAGACGCGCGAAGCACCGAAGGGTGAGACCGTCCCAAGTGCGCGTGGCGTCGTCGGTCAGCAGGAATTCGGCGAGTGGGCTTTCTGCGGTCGAGCCGCGTAGCTGGGCGCGGATCTCCTCTATGCGCGTCACGCTCACCTGGACCACTGCCATGGAGGCCCGGGCGAGGTGGGAGTCGCGGCCCCGACCTGCCCCTTCTGGACGACGGCCCGGAGAACACGGAACCGCCCGGCGGGATGATGTCCCACCGGGCGGTTCTTGTCTGGGGTGTCCCCTCTGGGGTGTCCCCCCGATGTGGGCGGGGCTCAGTGCGGCCCCGCCCCTCCTGCTCAGCTCTTGGCGAGCAGGGAGCGCAGAACGTACTGCATGATGCCCCCGTGCCGGTAGTAGTCGGCCTCTCCGGGAGTGTCGATGCGTACGACGGCCTGGAATTCCTTACCGTCGGCCCTGACCGTCACGGTCTGCGGGATGCCGCCTCCGTTGAGGGCCTCGACGCCGACGACGTCGAAGGTCTCCTCACCGGTCAGGCCCAGCGACCGCGCCGTCTCCCCCTCGGGGAACTGCAGCGGCAGCACGCCCATGCCGATCAGGTTGGAGCGGTGGATGCGCTCGTAGGACTCGGCGATGACGACGCGGACGCCGAGCAGCGCGGTGCCCTTGGCGGCCCAGTCCCGCGAGGAGCCCGAGCCGTACTCCTTGCCGGCCAGGACGACGAGCGGGATACCCGCGGCCTGGTAGTTGGTGGAGGCGTCGTAGATGAAGGCCTGCGGCCCGCCCGGGGCGGTGAAGTCGCGGGTGTAGCCACCCTCCACCCCGTCGAGCAGCAGGTTCCTCAGCCGGATGTTGGCGAAGGTGCCGCGGATCATGACCTCGTGGTTGCCCCGGCGCGAGCCGTAGGAGTTGAAGTCCTTGACCGCGACGCCGTTCTCCTTGAGGTAGTCGGCGGCGGGGGTGCCGACCTTGATGGCACCCGCCGGGGAGATGTGGTCGGTGGTGACCGAGTCGCCCAGCTTCGCGAGCACCCTGGCCCCGGAGATGTCGGTCACCGGCTCCGGCTCGGGCGGCATGCCCTCGAAGTAGGGAGCCTTGCGGACGTAGGTCGAGGCCGGGTCCCACTCGAAGGTGTTACCGGTCGGGATCGGCAGCGAACGCCAGGTCTCGTCGCCCTTGAACACGTCGGCGTAGTCGTGCAGGAACATCTCCTGGTCGATCGAGGAGGCGACGACCGCCGCGATCTCCTCGGGCGCCGGCCAGATGTCGGCGAGGAAGACCGGCTCACCGTTCGAGCCGGTACCCAGCGGCTCGGTGTTCAGGTCGACGTCCATGGTGCCCGCGAGGGCGTAGGCGACGACCAGCGGCGGCGAGGCCAGGTAGTTCATCTTGACGTCGGGGTTGATCCGGCCCTCGAAGTTACGGTTGCCGGACAGCACCGCGGTGACCGCGAGATCGTTCTCCTGGATGGCGGCGGAGATCTCCTCCAGCAGCGGACCCGAGTTGCCGATGCAGGTGGTGCAGCCGTAGCCGACCAGGTTGAAGCCGATCTTGTCGAGGTAGGGCTGCAGGCCCGAGCGCTCGAAGTAGCCGGTGACGACCTGCGAGCCGGGAGCCAGCGAGGTCTTGACCCACGGCTTGCGGGTCAGGCCCTTCTCGACCGCGTTCCTGGCGAGCAGCGCGGCACCCATCATGACGTACGGGTTGGAGGTGTTGGTGCAGCTGGTGATCGCGGCGATGGTCACCACACCGTGATCGATCTCGAAGCTCGTGCCGTCCGCCAGGGCGACCGCCACCTTCTTGTGCGGTCGCCTGCCGTTGGCGCCGGCGTTGGACGCCGGGGCGTCGGAGGCCGGGAAGCTCTCCTGCCCGGCCTCGTCCACGCCGTCGTGGTCGATGTCCTCGACGTAGTTGCGCACGTCGTGACGCCAGGTCTCCTTGGCCGCCGACAGCGCGATGCGGTCCTGCGGGCGCTTGGGGCCGGCGATCGACGGGACGACCGTGGCGAGGTCCAGCTCGATGTACTCGGAGAAGACCGGCTCCTCGGCGGAGGGGTCCAGCCACAGTCCCTGGGCCTTGGCGTAGGCCTCGACCAGGGCGACCTGCTCGGCGGGGCGGCCGGTCAGCGTGAGGTAGTCGATCGTCTGGCCGTCGATCGGGAAGATCGCGCAGGTCGAGCCGAACTCGGGGCTCATGTTGCCGATCGTGGCCCGGTTGGCCAGCGGCACGCTGGAGACGCCCTCGCCGTAGAACTCCACGAACTTGCCGACGACGCCGTGCCTGCGGAGCATCTCGGTGATCGTGAGCACCAGGTCGGTGGCGGTGGCCCCCGCGGGGAGCTTGCCGGTCAGCTTGAAACCGACCACCCGCGGGATCAGCATCGAGATCGGCTGACCGAGCATCGCGGCCTCGGCCTCGATGCCGCCGACGCCCCAGCCCAGGACGCCGATGCCGTTCTCCATCGTGGTGTGGGAGTCGGTGCCGACGCAGGTGTCGGGGTACGCGGTCAACACCGCCTTGCCGTCCTTTTCGACGCTTCGCGTCATCACCACGCGGGCCAGGTGCTCGATGTTGACCTGGTGCACGATGCCGGTGCCCGGCGGGACGACCTTGAACTCGTCGAAGGCGGTCTGCCCCCAGCGCAGGAACTGGTAGCGCTCGCGGTTGCGCTCGTACTCCCGCTCGACGTTGCGCTGGAAGGAATCGGGGCCGCCGAAGAAGTCGACGATGACCGAGTGGTCGATGACCATCTCGGCCGGGGCGAGCGGGTTGATCCTGGCGGGGTCACCGCCGAGGTCGCGGACGGCCTCGCGCATGGTCGCCAGGTCGACGACGCACGGGACGCCGGTGAAGTCCTGCATGATCACGCGAGCCGGCGTGAACTGGATCTCCACGTTCGGCGCGGCGGACGGATCCCACTGGCCGACCGCGCGGATGTGGTCGGCGGTGATGTTCGCGCCGTCCTCCGTGCGGAGAAGGTTCTCAAGAAGGATCTTCAGGCTGTACGGGAGACGCCCCGACCCTTCCACGGCGTCCAGCCGGTAAATCTCGTATCCCGCGTCACCGACGCGGAGCGTGTCACGGCTGCCAAAGCTGTTCGAGGACACGGTTCGCCTCCCTCATCACCCTGATGTCTGTCGCGCCGGCACATAAGGCGCGATTAGATCCTGCCGCACCACCCGAGCACCCCGGACTGTTAGGTACACCTAACCTCCGGGGCACCCGCAGGTTGCAGCGGATGTCTCGATATCAAGATATCGCCCCGGGTATCTCGACATCAAATTACCCCCAGTATGATCACTGCGGAGCGAGGCGGAGGTACAGCAACCCGAGAACGACGACGGAAAGTACCGGGGCGAGAAACTTCTGCTCGAAGGCGCGGCCCGTCTTGATGCCGATCTTCCACGGCAGCAGCCATTTCCGCCGTATCGGCCAGAGCACCGGGCAGCCCTTCTCGGTGCAGCAGTCACCCACGACGTGGGTCAGGCATCCGATCGCGACCGCCAGCCCCAGCCAGGCGTAACCCACGTTGTCGCTGCGGAACACCACGAACAACCCGGCCGTCATGCCGACGTTGAGCATCGCCGAGGCGAACTTCTTGCCCGGGATGCCGACCCCGATCGCCCGCAGCGCCAGGCCGATGAGCAGGACCACCAGAATGTCGCGGCCGATCGGATAGGTGTTGGCCAGGTAATGCGCGCCGAAGCCCGCGGCTGCCGCGAACACGAGCGAGTGGGTGGCGTTGCGGTGGCCGCCGGCGAGCCACGACACCGCCTTGCTCAGCCCCCAGGTGACCGGCCCGAACGTCTGCGCGATCGTCGCGCTCGGATGGTCGAGGTCGGGCAGCATCGCGGCACCGGCGCAGATGAGGGCCCCGGCGACGAACTCGGCCGGGTTGAGCGCGTTGACCATGACGCCGGTCTCCAGGAACTTCGACGTCTCGGTCAGCAGCGGCAGCGCGGCCAGCGTGGGCGCCACGCCCAGCCAGGCGATCGCCCCCGTCAGCGCATGCGTATGACCCATCATCGCCCAAACACCGCCATCAAGATCACCCCGGGAGACCGTACGCCAAAGCCCCCTCCAGATGGAGGATCGTGCCATTTTGCACCATCGGCGTGTCGCGCGGGCGAGATGATCCCGGCGCGTGAGCGCTGATCGTTTCCATCCGCTTCCAGGGTCGCCCGAGGGCGACGGTCGTCCGCTTCGATCTCCCCGTCCCTCCGTGAGAAGTGCCTGCCATCGGCATCTTCCTACGAATGGGGAACGGATGGAACCGGTGATCGGTGCCGGGGACGGCCGTACGAGAGCATCCGCCCGGGAAGATCGTCTTCACCTGGGAGCCTCGCACCGGAGTCTTCGCCGGGCGCCCTCCGGATCGTCTCCACGGGAGACCGGAGGTGCGACGGGAAAGACCGGTGAGCAGACGTGGGCCTGCGGAAACGCCTGCGAAAACGACAGACGGGACCGTTCCGCGCCGAAAGCACCCCCCAGCCCTTCCGACACGGAACGAATCCCGTCTACGTCCTTTGTAACGTGCAGGTCTCAGTGCTTGTTCCGGAATCTGGCAAGAATTACGTGATCTACCTCACTTACACGCCGAGCACCCGCATGGTGACCACCGGCAACCCGGCCGAAGGAAGCCCATATTTCAGGACATGGGTTGCTGTCAGAATGTTCTCGATATATCTTTGAGCCATCGAGAGCGGTCAAAAGACGATCGCGATATGGAGGTACGACATGACAGCGACAAGTGCGACGAATGGCCCCTGGTCCGGGTTCGGCTCACCGGAGGTCAGGCGCGAGATGAAGCGCGCGGCCAGAGAGGCGTGGCGACAGATGGCCGCCGGATGGCACGAGGGCGGGCCGCAGCACGGGCCGCAGCACGGGCCGCACGAGCACCACGAGGGCGGGCCGCACGAGCACCGGCACCGCGGTCACCGCGGCCCCTTCCCCGGCGGCGGGTTCCCCTGGGACTTCGCCAGGGGCGCCCGAGGCGGCCGGGGGGGCAGAGGCCCGTTCGGCGGAGGCCCACCGTTCGGACGCGGACGCAAGGCCAAGCGCGGCGATGTCCGCGCGGCGATCCTCGCCCTGCTCACCGAGTCCCCGCGGAACGGCTACCAGATCATCCAGGAGATCGAGCGGCGCAGCGAGGGGGGCTGGAAGCCCAGTCCGGGGGCGGTCTACCCGGCGTTGCAGCAGCTCACCGACGAGGGCCTGGTCCTGGCCGAGGAGAACGAGGGGCGCAAGACCTTCAGCCTCACCGAGGCCGGCCGCGCCTACGTGGCCGAGCACTCCGACGAGGTGCGCGCGCCGTGGGAGGAGATGACGCCCGACATCGACGACAGCACCTGGGAGCTGATGGACATCGCCCGCCAGTCGGGGTTCGCCATGCTCCAGATCCTGCAGACCGGCAGCGAGGCGCAGATCCGGCAGGCGAAGCAGACGCTGACCGAGACGCGTCGCAAGCTCTACCAGATCTTGGCCGACGGCGACACCGGCGAGGAGTGACCCGACCATGACGCCCCGAGACGACCTCCGCATCGGAGACGCCGAGCGTGACGCGGCGATGGAGGCCCTGCGCGAGCACTACGCCAAGGGCCGCCTGACCCGCGAGGAACTCGACGAGCGCCTCGAACTTACCCTGTCCGCGCGAACGGGCGGCGACCTCGCCGTGGTGTGCGCGGACCTCCCCGGTCCGCGCGACCCCGGGCCGGAGGAGTTCGAAGACGCCGGGAGCCCATGGGGACGTGAGTGGCACGCGCACGCCCGGGGCGTTCATCATCCCGGGTTCCGGCCCGGGTCCCGAATCCGTCACCGCGCGGCCTGGAGTCACCACCACGCGGGACACCGGGGCGGGCCTCCGTTCGCTCCCGTGGTGGTCCTGCTGCTGGTGGCGGGGGTGGCGGTAGCCGGAGTCGGGGTGCTGAAGTTCCTCCTCCTCGCCTGGCTGGCGATGGCCGTGCTGGGCCTGCTCCGCCGCAGGCGGTGGCACTCCCGGGCACGGGCCGGCCGGTTCGGCCCTCCAGGCGCTTTCTGAGCCCCTGGAGGCCGGGCAGGTGGACGGAGTCGCGGTGCATCGCGATGCTCGCGTCCGCCTCGGCCGCGTCCGCCTCGAAGACGCCCGCCCATCTGCGGCGCCCGGCTTACACGTGAGGCAGGACCTCCTCGGCGATGAGGTTCAGGTGGTCAAGGTCGGCCAGGTCAAGCACCTGCAGGTAGATCCGCTCGGCGCCCAGTTCGGCGAAGCGTCCGATCTTCTCGGCCACCTCGGCGGGGGTACCCGCCAGGCCCGTCGCGCGCAGCGCGCCGAGGTCCTGCTCGATGATCCCGGCCCGCCGCGCGATCTCCGCGTCGCCGGAGCCGACGCAGACGGTCTGCGCGACGGAGAGCATGACCGGCGCCCTGCCCTCCGCCTCGCATGCCCTGCCGATCCGGTCGAAGGCCTTCGCGGTGTCATCCAGGGTGCGAAACGGCACGTTGTACTCGTCGGCGAACCTGGCGACCAGGCGCGGGGTGCGCCTGGCGCCGACGCCGCCGATGATGATCGGCGGCCTGGGGCTCTGCGCGGGCTTGGGCAGCGCCGGTGAGTCGGCCAGCCGGTAGTGGGCGCCTTCAAAGGAGAACGTCTCACCCGCGGGTGTGGTCCAGAGCCCGGTCAGGATCTCCAACTGCTCCTCGAACCGGCCGAACCGCTCGCCGACCGGCGGAAAGGGGATGCCGTACGCGATGTGCTCGGCGTCGAACCAACCGGCGCCCAGGCCCAGCTCGACCCGGCCGCCGCTCATCTGGTCGACCTGGGCCACGCTGATCGCCAGCGGTCCCGGCAGCCGGAAGGTGGCCGGGGTGACCAGGGTGCCGAGGCGGATCGTGGAGGTTTCCCTGGCCAGGCCCGCCAGGGTCGTCCAGGCGTCGGTGGGGCCGGGGCCGGGATCGCCCCCTCCGATCCGCATGTAATGATCGGAACGGAAGAAGGCGTCGAACCCCAGCCGCTCCGTGGCCAGCGCGACCGTCAGCAACTCGTCGTAGGTGGCACCCTGCTGCGGTTCAGTGAAGATCCTCAACTTCATGGCGACCATTATCCGGGCACTCCGGACGGCATCCGCAGAAAGCCCACGCCGTGACCGGAACGCTTGCTAACGTTCTGGCCTTCGACGCAACGGGTAGCGGATCCAACACTTAAAGCGATCACCCCTGTCGTTGAGGAGGGGGATCACATGCCCGTGGCGACCGACCGTACCGGCACCCGCCGGGCCCGCGAGCCCGGCACCCCGCCCCGGCCCCTCGTGGTGCTCGCCTCCATCGCACTCGCTGCGGGAACCGGTGGCGCGATCTGGCTGCTGCCCCCCAGGGCGCAGGGTGAGTGGGCCGCCGCCGGCAGGCATGCCGGGGCGGGCGCGCCGCCCTCGGGGACCGCCACCCGGCCCGCGTCCGAACAGGCGTCCACACCGGCCGTCGTCCGCCCGTCGGGCTTCGTGGCGTTCGTGGACGCGGTCCACGACCCGCGCTTCAACCTCTCCAGGGCGGTCAGGAAGAGCCGAGTGCGCTGGTTCACGCTCGGCCACCTCACCGCCGGGCACAGGGGGTGCGTTCCCAGGTGGGGCGGGCTCCAGGGGCAGGGACGCAATCCGGTCGCCAATCGGCTCGGCTCCCTGCGAGCCGCCGGCGGGGACGCGGGCCTCGCCTTCGGCGGCCCCACCGGACGCGAACTCGCCACCGCCTGCGCGGACCCGGGTCGGCTCACCGCCGCCTACCGCCGGGCGATCGGCGCCTTCGACGCCAGGTACATCGACTTCGAGGTCCACGCCCCGGCCGGTGACACCGTCGTGCGGCGGCGCGCCAGGGCGATCGCGACCCTGCAACGGGAGGCCGCCCGCGAGGGCCGTCCCCTCACGGTGAGCTTCACCCTCCCGGTCACCGAAGCCGGTCTGGCACGCGGCGACCAGGAGATGCTCCGGGCCACCCGGTCGGAAGGCGTCGAGATCGCCGCCGTCAACCTGCTCGCCCCCGTTGACGCCTCCTCCGGTTCCGGAGGCCGCCTGCATCCGATCGCCTCCGCCGTCCGCGCCGCGCACCCGCAGATAGCCCGCTCCCTGGGTGAGAGCGCCGCCTGGAACCGGATCGCCCTGACCCCCGTGCTGGCCAGGTCCGGCGATCTCACTCGGCTCGACGCCCGGAGACTCGCCGCCTTCACCAGTCGCAACAATCTGGCATGGCTCTCCGCCAGGGGCGCGGCCCTCGCCCCTGACATCACCCGGTTCCTCACCGGTGCGGCACGCTAGACAATTACCCCCCTCCAGGGTTATCTATGGGTTATAACCCTTCCATAACCCCTAAGGGGAGATGTAATGCCGAAGATCAATGTCTACCTGCCCGACGAGCTGGCCGAGGCGGTCAAGAGAGCCGGGGTGCCGGTCTCCGCCGTGTGCCAGCGGGCACTGGAGCAGGCCGTACGGCGGGTGACCTCCATCCGCGAGACGGCGCTCAGCTCCCCCGACATCGACGACCTGACGGCGCGCTTCCCGCACTTCACCCCCCGGGCCCGGTCCGTGATCAAGCTGTCGGTGGAGCAGGCACGAGCCCTGGGCGCGGCCGAGGTCGGCACCGAGCATCTGCTGGGCGGCATGCTCGCCGAGGGGAGCAACCTAGCGCTCCAGGTTCTGGGCGCCCTGGAGATCGACCCCGAGGAGGTGCGGCGCCGACTGGACCGGCCGCGCCTCGACGCACCGGCCGCGACCGCCACCGGCGCAGAGCTCACCTTCGGGGCACCGGCTGCGGCGGCCCTGGAGATGACCGTCACCGAGGCCACCTCGCTCGGCCACAACTACATCGGCTGCGAACACCTGCTCCTCGGGCTGATCGCCGAACCTGAGGGAGTGGCCGGGCACGTCCTGCGGGAGCTGGGTGCCGAGCACCGGCTGACCCGCCGCGCGGTATCGGCGGCCCTCGCCGGTTATGTCCACCTGTGTGCGCAGACCCAGGCCGCTCCCGGTGTCCCGGCCCAGCCCGCCGACGCGGCGAGCGCGCTGTCGGCGGCCATCCGCGAGGAGCTCCGTCCCGTCCTGCGCAGGCTCGAACGGCTGGAGGAGCGTCTTGGCCCCGCGGAGAGGCGTAGCCGGTGAGCGCGCTGAGCGCCTCACCCCCCGCCGCCCCACACCACCCCACGTCAACGAGGCGTTGACAAAGCAGTGAACACATGATCTTTTCACTTGTTCACGATCTGCCTGACCAGGCCGAATGCCGAACAGGCGCCGCCACCACGAGGTGCGCGAGCTCGCGGCCGTGGCGGGTGGTCTGCCTTGGCCAAGGCGAAGACGACGTTACAGCTCGCCGCGGTACCAGGCCTCGGCCTCGGCGTTCAGCGCGTTCTCGTCCGGCTGCTTCGGCGCCCGCGCCCGATGGATCCAGCGGAGCAGGTACCGCGCGAGTTGAACCAGGGTCTCTGGTTGCGCGGACCCATGGACGGCGAAGTACGTGATGATCGGGCCGGCATTGGGGTCGCCTGCGTCGCAGCAGGCGCACAGGAGAGCGTCACGGATGCCGCGGACCGGGTCGCCCGCCGCGTTCGTCCAGGTGTGCGGGAGGCGCACGACGGCCAGGACCTCGCCGGTACGGCAGCGCGGGCAGGCCCACCGGCCGGTCATGCGCCGCCGATCGCGCCGGCGCCGAGCAGTGCCTTGACATCGCCGTAGAACGCCGGCTCCGGGGCCACCTGGAACGGCTGGAGGTTCCACAGCACGCTCGCGGCGCCGGGGCGGTGCACCCGTACGTGCACGGGTGCCCGGCCGGGATGGGTGGTCAGGATGTGCTTGAAATCCTGCACGACCCTGTTTGGTGACCTTGCGTTGCAGGCTGGAGATGATGCCGCTGATCCGGGTCGCGCCGTCCTGGCGTCCGGAGGCCAGCAGGTCTGCGATGGTGGCGTCGCGGCCGGCGGACAGGACGCGTTCGGCGCCGTCGAGCGGGTGGCTGGAGACGTACAGGCCGAGCATCTCGCGTTCGAAGGCGAGCAGGGTGGCCTTGTCCCACTCGCCTTCGGGGATCGCGACGGAGAAGGCGCTGCTCCGGCCGGGCTCGCCGAACAGCGAGTTCTGGCCGTGGGCCTCGTTCCGCTTGATGTCGATGACCGTGTCCACGGCGGGTTCGTGCACCGAGACCAGGGCTTTTCTGCGGTGTCCCAGGCTGTCGAAGGCGCCGGCCTTGGCCAGTGACTCGATGACGCGCTTGTTGCAGACGACGGACGGGACCTTGGCCAGGAAGTCGTTGAAGTCGGTGTAGGTGCTGCGGGCCTCCCGGGTGGTGACGATCGCCTCGACGACGCCCGCTCCGATGTTGCGCACCGATGTTGCGCACCGCGCCCAGGCCGAAGCGGATGTCGGACCCAACGGCGGCGAAGTCCAGCCCGCTGGCGTTGACGTCGGGGGGCAGCACCCTGATGCCCAGGCGCCGGCAGTCCGACAGGTAGACGGCCATCTTGTCCTTGTCGTCGCCGACCGAGGTGAGCAGCGCGGCCAGGTACTCCTGCGGGTGGTTGGCCTTGAGGTAGGCGGTCCAGTAGGAGACCAGGCCGTACCCGGCGGTGTGCGACTTGTTGAAGCCGTAGCCGCCGAACGGGACCAGGACGTCCCAGACCGCCTTGATCGCCTCCTCGGAGAAGCCGCGTCCGCGCATGCCCGCCGAGAACCGATCCCATTCGGCGTCCAGGACCTCTTTCTTCTTCTTGCCCATGGCCCGGCGCAGCATGTCGGCGGCGCCGAGGGAGTACCCGGCGAGCTGCTGCGCGATGGCCATGACCTGCTCCTGGAAGACCACCGGTACGGTCCCTACCGACGGGGGCTGCCGAACACCGTGACCAGGCAGGCGTCGAGGTCGAGCAGCACCCAGGACCGGCAGGGCACCCGGCTGAGCAGCGGCGGGCGGATCTCGGTCGCAGGCACGTCTTGGCGGTAGACCGGTGGCCCGGTTCCGTAGTCTCCCCTGAGGCCGCCCGACGGGCCGACTGGCCAGGCGTCACCGGGAGGCCGGCTCCTTCAGCACAGCGGTGATCAGCCTGTCGCCGACGTCCTCGGTGTACGGGTGGCGGGCCGGCGGTCGGGCCGCGCCGGCGTCCGGGGAACCGGGCGGGTCACGATGCCGGCTCGACCAGCAGTGGCTGGATCAACAGGCACAGGCGCTGGATGAGGAACCGGCCGTGTCCACCGGGACTCCGTGGGCGGGCGCAACAGCGGCTACGAGACGGCTTCCAGCGGTAGGTCGTTGCCGCGCCAGGTAGCCGCCAACTCCTGAACCGGCACGTTGAGTGCCTCACCGAGGCAGACGATCGTGCCGAATCCGGGGGACGGCAGTCGTCCGGTCTCAATCTTGCGCAGGGTTTCCGGCGAGATGCCGGCCACGTGCGCGACTTCCGCTAGGTCGCGTCCCGCTCGCGCGTGGCGCAGCAGGGCGCCGAGACGCCTGCCGGCTTCGATCTGCTCAGGTGTGAGCGGTTGGCGGACCATGCCCCCAGAATAGGGCTGGTATTACTTTACCGGCAAGCGCTAGGGTGCCGGTATAACTATACCAACACCCTGTGACGCGAGGTATTCGTGATTGAACTGAAGACGCCTGCGGAGATCCAACGCATGCACGTGGCCGGGCGTTTCATCGCCGAGGTGCTCTCCGAGGTCGGCCGACTCGCCGACGTGGGCGTCAACCTCCTGGACCTGGAACACCACGTGCGCGGCATGATCAAACAGCGCGGGGCAGAGTCGTGCTACTGGGACTACGCGCCGTCCTTCGGACGCGGCCCGTTCCGCAACGTCATCTGCCTGTCGGTCAACGACGCCGTCCTGCACGGCCTACCCCACGACTACACGCTGCGTGACGGCGACGTACTCAGCGCGGACCTCGCGGTCGGCGTCGACGGATGGGTGGCCGACTCGGCGCGCACGGTCGTCGTCGGGACCGCCGCCGAGGAGGACCTGCGGATCATCCGCGCCACCGAGGAAGCGTTGGAGGCGGCGATCGAGGTGGCACGTCCGGGCAACCGCCTGGGTGACATCTCGGCGGCCATCTGGGCGGTAGCCCACGACTACGGCTACCCGGTCAACACCGAGTTCGGTGGCCACGGCATTGGCCGCACCATGCACGAGGGGCCCCACGTTTCGAACAAGGGCCGGGCAGGGCGCGGCCTTACGCTCCGGCCGGGCCTGACCCTCGCGCTCGAACCCTGGTTCGCCCGCACGACCGACCGGATCGTCTACGACGCCGACGGCTGGACCATCCGGTCGGCGGACGGCTCGCGCACGGCCCACTCCGAGCACACGGTAGCCGTCACCGAGAACGCCCCCTTGGTGCTCACCCGGCGTGAACCGGAGAACCCGGCGACGCGGGCTGATTCCGCCGGTCGGCTATCCACAAAGGACGCCTAGGTCGCCCTGTTCAACCGATGTCGGCCCGATCGAACGGTGCTCGCAGTCAGCTGGAACGCGAGGCGGTGGCGACGTACAGCCCGCGCCAGGCCGCGGAGCTGTTCGCGCTGATGATCCGGCGCGGCGCCTGGCAGTCGCCCACCCTGGTGACGGTGCAGCGGTTCCGGCGCGCGCCCGACGACATCCTGAACGACCCCGAACTGCGGGCGCCGTCCGCTACATCCCCGTGTGGGCATGCTGGAAGGCGTATGAAGCCGTCGGCTGACCTGCCGATCTCGGCGTGACTGTCGCCTGGGGTTTCTGGGCGTCGGATCTGCCGGGCCGGAGCGGGGCCGCCGGGCTCGGCTGCCTGGGGCCGACCCTGGTGACGCGGCGGGACCGGCCGTCGATCGTCCGCTACCGCAACCAGGCGCCGGCCTACCCGGCCAGGCGCGATGTGCTCAGCCCTTGATGAAGCGGCGGGTCATGTAGCGGCGCACCGGGCCCAGCGTGGCCAGGCGCAGCGGTAGCAGGCTCAGCCACAGCAGCAAGGGGTTGGCGGGGGCGTAGACGCCTTTGACGCGCCTGCCGAGCTTCTGCTTCTTGTCCACTTCGGGGCGTAGTGCGCTCTCCCAGGCGTTCAGGGCGGCGCCGATGTCGCCCGGGTGGTCAGCCAGCGCGGTGCCGAGCAGGTCGGCACCGCCGACGGCCAGGGCGGAGCCGTATCCGGCGAACAGGGTCACGCACCAGGCAGCGTCGCCGAGCAGCACCACCCGGCCGCGGCTCCACTGCTTGGCCACGACCTGGCTGATGCTGTCGAAGTAGACCGAGTCGGTCCTGTCCATGCCCGCGAGCACTTCGGGCACCACCCAGCCGATGTCGCCGTACACCTCGGGTAGCACCGTGCGCGGGTCCTGACCTGGGGTGGCGCGGTCGGTGCGGTAACCGAAGAAGGCGACGTTGCGGCCGTCGCCGACACTGATCACCGCCATGGTGCGGCCGCCTGAGGACAGCGTGCCGGTGGTGCCGGGCGCGATGGCGGCGGGGCGCTGGTCGAGCATGTAGACGGCGACCTGGTGGTCGAGATCGAGCAGGTAGTCCTCCTCTGGGCCGAAGACCAGCGCACGGGTGGCCGAGTGCAGGCCGTCGGCGCCGATGAGCAGGTCGGCGCGTTCGACGCGGCCGTCGCTGAGGGTGGCGTGGACCGCGTCGCCGTCCTGGTCGATGGCGGTGACGGTGGTGGCGAAGCGGATCTCACCGTGGTCGTGGACCTGCTCGAACAGGATGGCTTCGAGGTCGCCGCGCAGGATGGTGATCGAGCGCGGCCCGGTGGTGGCGACGATGGTGTCGCGGTCGAGGGCGAAGCGGCGAGAGCCGTCGGGCTTGTGGTAGACGAGTTCCTCGGTGACGAAGGATCGACGGCGCAGGGCGTCCAGGATGCCCATGCGTTCGGCGGCGTCGTAGCCGATGCCGCCGAAGGTGACCGCGTAACCACCGCCGCGGCGGGCGGGCGCGCGTTCGACGATGAGAGTGTCCCAGCCGATCTGGCGCAGGCGCAGGGCGGCGGCCAGGCCGGCGATGCCGGCTCCGACGATGATGGCGCGCATGACAGTGGTGCTTCCTTAGCGTGAGAGCTGGTCGAGCAGGCGCTGCTCGGCGGCGGTGTCGAGCCAGGTGTCGGGGGAGGGCGCGTCCGCGCGGGGTGCCGGGTCGCCCTCGGCCTGGAGCCAGGCCCAGGTGTCGATGACGGCGTCCCACTCGGCGTCGCCCAGCGCCTGCCGTACGGTGTCGACGTCGGTGTGGTCGGCGATCAGCGCCCGCACCCCGGGTGCGGGGTCGCGGCTGAGGCCGCGGTTGAGCGTGCTCACCTCATCGCCGCGCTCCAGCGCGGTCTCCACGATGGCGCGGCCCACATGGTGGGTGCCGCCAAGGACAAGCAGTTTCACGATGCTCCTGGGGTGAGTGGCAGCCAGCCGGCTGAAGGGTGGTCGTGGTCGTGGAAGATCTCGTGCTCCGATGTGTGCAGGCTCGTCCCGGTCGCGAGTGGTTCGCCGGGGCCGGGGTTGCGGCCGAAGCGCGGGTGGGCGCGGCCTGGCCGTCTTGCGGGATACGGCTGAGCCCGCCGTACGAGCGCGGATACCAGGGTGTCGGTTCGTGCGCGGGCGGCCAGGCGGGCCGATCGATCCAGCGGCCCGGATCGCGGGACGCACGCCGTACAGACGGCTGAGCAGGGTCACCGGAGTCATCTCCTCATCGACGCGGAACTGGATGTCGCATCGCCGACCAGGCTTCCCGGCACACCATCGAGCCTCACGGGGAGGCCGATGTGAGCAATATACCGACTTTTCAGAAATTACTGAAGAGTCGTGGTGTTCGATATCCTTCCTCACGTAAGGAGGCATATGTGAACGACAGGCATGAGGAGTGGCAGGCCGCCGAACGACTGGCGCTGACTCTGACCGAGGGCGGGATGCAGCGCATGGCCGCGCGCACCCTGGCGGTCTTCCTCTTCACCGACCAGCAGAGCGTCACCGCCGGCGAGATCGCCGACCGGCTGGAGGCCAGCGCAGGCTCGGTCTCCAGCTCGATCAAATCCCTGCTGACGGTCGGGCTGATCGAACGCCTCCCATCGCCCGGCAGCCGCCGCGAGCACTACCGGCTCCGCGACGACGCTTGGGCCACCCTGTTCACCAGCCAGAACACCGTCATCCAGGCCATGCTCCAGGCCGCGGCCGCCGGGATCGCCGCCACCGGCAGCGGCGATCCCGCCCATCAGCGCCTGGCACAGATGCACGCCTTCTACGAGTTCCTGCTCGGCGAGATCCCGGCCCTGCTGGACCGCTGGCACCAGCAGTCCGGCTAACCCCTTGAAGGACCGGCCCCGCCCGGGCCTGCCACACCGCCTCACCCCGGCCCAAAGGGCCGAAGTCAAAGCCTTGGCCTGTCGGCTACCGGCCGAGACCGGAGTGCCCCGGGAGGCGGATGTTACGTGGACCAGTCGGATGTGAGACGTCCGAGCAGTTCGATGAGGCGGGTGAGTGCGCCGGGCCCCGGCCGCCAGGATCGTCAACGTCGCCTCCCAAGCCTCCCGCCACCACGGCACCCTCCGGCTCCCGCAGGACCTGACCGAGACGGTCCCGTTCACCGCACGCGGATCATCGCAGCACTACGGCAAGACCAAGCTGCTCGACATCATGTTCACCCTCGAACTCGCCCGGCGCCTGGCCGGCACCACCATCACCGCCAACTGCCTGGACCCCGGCTTCAACACCACCGGCCTGGGCCGCGAGCTCCGCTTCGCCGCCACCCTGGAAAAGATCCTCACCCGGCTGTCGATCGTCGACCCCGCCCGCGGCGCCGGCCTGATCGTCACCCTCGCCACCGACCCCGCCTTCACCGGCCGCACCGGCGGCTACTACACCGTCCGCAAAACCCGCCGGATCCAGCCCACCCCACCCGGCGACGACCTCGAACTCCAGACCCTGCTGTGGCGCGAAACCGAACGACTCCTCGACACACGTTGACCAGCCCCAGTAAAGGCGAGGTGCCCGGAGTCGGCGCCGGCGGGTTGCCGAGCGCCTGATTTCAGAACTCCTCTCCGCTGCGTGGTGAGGTGTCGTACAAGATCAGACCCTTCAGGGCGGTGGGGGTCAGCACGTAGCGCTGAGCGACGAAACCGCCGTGGGAGTGGCCGAGCAGGAACGGTTCCGGCGCCTTCAGGTGCTCCGCGACGCCGTGCGGGAACTGGGCGTAGGGGTCGATGCGATAGTCCTGCGGCCGCGTGGCAACCGGCTCTGGGCGGCTCAGCGGAGGGTCGCCGCCAGGTCGCGGCAGCGACTGGCCGCCTCCGCATCGCTGATCGTCTCGGACACCTCGGCCGCACGCGCGTACGTTTGGCGGCTTTCGTCGGTCCGGCCTTCCTCGGCCAGGATGGTCGCGAGTGTCTCCAGGGCGCGGGCCTGTGAGCTGAACGACTGGAACTGCTCCATGAGAGCGATCGCCTCGGTCAGCATGGCGATGTGGCTTCCAGGTCCCCGGGCGGTACCTGATGCACCCAGGCCAGACGGTTCAGTTGCGTGGCCTGCTGAGCCGTGTCACCGAGGGCGGCGGCGGCTTCCGCTCCGACAGCCGTTAGCACTGAGGTTGATCTTGACTGCCATCGGGCGGAGTCGAGCGCGCCGGCGCGATTATGCGAACACACGCAGTCACTGCCATCACGCGGAGCTACTGAGCTCCTGGGCAGATCGGGCCCGCCTCGGACAGGCCGGGCTGAGCGATCTCCTCCGGGGAGTGCTTGAGGCTGCGTCACGGGTCCGTGGCACGCCGGGCGCGGAGAGCCCGGAGCTTGTGGCGGTTGCCGCAGCGCTCCATCGCACACCAGCGCCGGGCGCCGGGGCGGGACGAGTCGACGAACACCAGCGGGCAGTCGTCGCTCGCGCACTCGCGGATGCGCCCGGAGAGCGGCCCGGACAGCAGCTCGATCATCTCCCGCGCCAGCGTCGACAGCGCTTGCGTTGCCCGCACCGGCGGCGCCCACCCCGCGGTCGTGCCGCCGACGGCGAGCTCGGGGACCAGCGGCGCCGAGGCCGCGGCCCGGTTGATGGTCGCGACCGCCCCGGCGGGGAGGGGGCGACGCGCCGCCCGGGCGTGCGCCGCGTCCCAGATCGCCTGGCGGAGGTCCTTGGCCGCGGTCAGCTCGCGGGCCGTCACGGGAACCGTCATGACCGCGGCCGGCGGCGGCTGGGCCAGCCATTCGCCTAGGTCGGCAGGCTCATGGAGGGTCTCGAACACCGCGTACCGGCCCTCGCCGCCGGTGTGGGCGAAGTCCAGGCAGACGGCGCCGGCATCGAACCAGAACGACCCTCCCCTGGGGTCGTGCAGCACCCGTCCGGTTGTGCTCGCTCGCATGAAGCCACTATAACCGGTGTCGCACGAAACCACTATTACTGGTGTCATTGTCAGAGGAGGGCGACACATGGGTATACGGCGCATCAACCCTGAAACGAAATCACCGGATGCCTGAAGCGTCATGCCCTGGCCGCCCGCGCTGTCGGTGAGGTGGAGTGCCCGTCGTACCCCCTCGGCGAAGACCGGCACCTCCGGCATGTCAGGGTGCGGCGGTCGCCAGGTCGCGGCAGCGACTGCTCGCCTCGACGTCACCGATCGCCTCGAACACCTCGGCCGCACGCGTGTAGGCTCGGCGGCTCTCCTCGGTCCGGCCTTCGTGCCTGCTGATAGGTTCGGCGGTACCTGCGTGGGTAGCTCGATGGCATGCTCGCCGTGCTGGTCCGCTGGGGTCTCCGCCTCCTTACCCTCCTGATCGGCGCATGCCTGGCTCTGGCGTTTCCGGCCGTCAACGCGTGGTGGTGGGCGTGGGTGGGGCTCGTTCCCCTCCTGCTGCTCCTGGCCCGCGCAGGATCTTTTCGGGAGGCGGCCTGGCGCAGTTGGTTCGCGGCGGCCGGCTTCTTCGTGACGCTGCACCACTGGGTGCTCCCTTATCTGGGGATGCTCTCGGTGGTGGCGGTCGGGATGGTCGGCCTGCTCTGGGTGCCCTTCGGGCTTGCCGCCTACGGGCTACTCCGGCGAGCCTCGCTCGCCGGAGTGCTGGTGGCGATGCTCGTGCTGCCCTCGGTGTGGCTGACCGTTGAGGCGCTGCGCTCCTGGAAGCACCTGGGTGGGGCGTGGGGAATCCTCGGTCTCAGCCAGTGGACGGTAGGGCCGGTACTCGCCGTCGCCGCCCTCGGCGGGGTGTGGCTGCTGAGCTTCCTGCTGGTCGCCGTCAACATCGGGATCACCGCCCTCCTGATCCCCGGCGCCACGCTCTGTACCCGGCTGGCCGGTGGAGGAGTTGCCGTCGCTCTGGCCGCGGCCGCGGTCGGCTACGGGATACTGCGGCCGGAGCCGACGGTGACCGGCAGCATACGCGTGGCGGGCGTGCAGCCCGGTATCGTCTATGGCCCGAAAGAGCGCCTCGCCACCCATCTGCGGCTCACCCGCGAACTGGCAGGACTCGACCACGACGTCATCGTGTGGGGCCAGAGCAGCGTCGGACTCGATCCCACGCAGCGGCCCGACGTCGACCGCCAGTTGCGTCAGGCTGCCGCCGCGACAGGCAGCGACCTGCTGGTCAACGTGGACGCTCGCGACACGTCCGGGCAGATCACCAAGTCGACCTACCACTACACCGGCGAGGGGCTCGTGGCCACGTACGCCAAGCAGAGGCTGGCGCCCTTCGGCGAGTACATACCGCTGCGACCGCTGCTCGGCTGGATAGCCGACTACACCGGGGCCCCCGAGCAGGATCGGTCCACCGGCGACAAGCTGACGACGCTGGATGTCTCCGGGGTAAAGGTCGGCCCATTGATCTCCTATGAGTCGACCTTCCCCGACATGCGGCGCGACCTCGCCCGCATGGGCGCCGATGTCACCATCGTGCAGGGCTCGCTCACCACATTCCACGGTAGCTGGGCGCATCCACAGCAGGCCGGCTTCGAGGCCGTGCGAGCGGTGGAGTCCGGCCGCCCGGCGGTGCTGGTGGAGCTTGACGGGACCTCGGTGGCATTCGACGCGCGAGGCAGGCTACTGGCATGGGTCCCGCCCGAGTACCGCGGCACCTTCATGATCGATGTGCCGCTCTCCAGCGAAGAAACACCCTACGTCCGGCTGGGCGACTGGGTACCGGTCATGTCCAATGCGATCGTGATCGCGGCCATCCTCACGCTTGCCGCCCGGCAGGTCGGACGGCGACTGGCCAGAAGTAGCGGCGCGGGTTGTCGATGAGCATCACGTCGATCTGACGGTCGGTGACCCCGGGCTGGCGTAGGGCCGGCAGGACCGCGTCGTGGATGTGAGTGAAGTGCCAGTTCGGCGCGACCTGTTCCCGCACACCGGGCGGGAACCAGTCGATGTGACACGAGGCGTCGTGCGAGAGCACCATCCGGTCGGCCAGGCCCTGTTCGACGAGTCGGGCGACGGTGGCCACCCGCTGGTCGCCGGGCAGCAGGATGTCCAGGCCGAACCGGTCCACCCCCGTATAGGAGCCGTTGTCGATCAGTTCGTGCAGGTAGTCCAGGTCCGCGGTGTCTCCGCTGTGCCCGATCACCACCGCGCCGAGATCGACCCCTTCCTCTTTAAGGATCTGCTGCGCCACCAGTCCGGTGCGCCTGGCCGGGTTGGTGTGCACGGTGATCGGCGCTCCCGTGCGCTTGTGCGTTTCGGCCACCGCCCGCAGCACCCGTTCGCCCCCGGGAGTCGGATCCCCTTCCAGCGCGCATTTGAGGAAGGCGGCCTTGATCTGCGTTCCGGCGATGCCCTCGGTCAGGTCCTGGACGAACATCGACACCATCTGCTCGTCACCACCGAGCAGCGTTCCCGGGCCGTGGTAGGCGAAGAAGTGCGGGACGTCGCTGTAGGTGTAGATTCCGGTCGCCACGATTCGGCTCCGGGCCCGGCCGGTTCAGTCGACCGCACGGGCGGCGTCCCGGATGAGGCGGGTCAGCACGCCCGGCTGGCTGATCATCGGCACGTGCGAGGTGGCCGCCGGCTGCCCGGCCCCGGAATCCGTTCCAGCGGACCGGCGAGCGCGAGTCAGGAAACACCCGGCATGAGCACCGGGCGGCCCGCTGTTTGACGAGTCCAGGAGGGATGGGGGCATAATCTATGTTCTCACCCGGCTGGCCCGAAACTCCAGGTAGCGTTGCTCGGCGATGCTGGCGGTGGACTTCGCGGCGCGCCGGTAGTGCTCGCACGCCCCGGCCAGGTCGCCGGTCTTCTCCAGCAGATGCGCCCGTACGGACAGCAGCCGGTGATGCCCGGCCATCCGCTCGTCACCGTCCAATGTGGACAGCAGGGCCAGCCCGGCCTGCGGGCCCTCGGTCTCGGCGAGCGCGATCGCCCGGTTGAGGGTGACCATCGGGTTGGGCGCGATCCGTTCCAGGACCAGGTAAAGGGCGTGCACCTGCGACCAGTCGGTCTCCTCGGCCGTGACCGCGTCGGCGTGCGTGGCGGCGATGGCGGCCTGCAGCTGGTAAGGCCCCAGCGCCAGACCGGCCAGCGACGCCTTGACCAGCTCGATGCCCTCGTCGATCAGCCCGCGGTCCCACTTCGTACGGTCCTGCTCGTCCAGCGGCACCAGGTCGCCGGCCTCCGTCGTACGTGCCTCCCGGCGGGCGTCGGTCAGTAGCATCAGCGCGAGCAGCCCGGTCACTTCGCCGTCCTCGGGCAACTGCGCGTGCACCATCCTGGCCAGCCGGACCGCCTCGTGCGCGAGGTCGGCGCGGTGCAACTCGCTGCCCGAGGAGGCGGTGTAGCCCTCGTTGAAGATCAGGTAGAGCACGTGCAGGACGACCCGCAGCCGCTCCTCGCGCTCCGCGCCGTCCGGCAGGCTGAACGAGCTGCCGACGGCCTTGATGCGCTGCTTGGCCCGGCTGATCCTGGCCGCCATCGTGGCCTCCGGAACCAGGAACGCGCGGGCGATCTCAGCAGTGGTCAGGCCGCCGACCGCCCGCAGCGTCAGGGCCGTCTGGGAGGCCGCGGTCAGCGTCGGATGGCAGCACAGGAACAGCAGGACGAGCGTGTCGTCGGTGTCCGGTACGTTCTCGGGCACCACCTCGGTGGCCGTCGCCGACTCCCGCTCACGGCGCGCGTGGTCGCTGCGCATCTGGTCGATGAGCCGCCGGGACGCGACAGTCACCAGCCAGCCGCGCGGGTTGTCCGGCACCCCCTCGGCCGGCCACTGCACGGTGGCGGCGAGGACAGCCTCCTGTACGGCGTCCTCACACCCCTCGAACCGGCTGTGCCGGCGTACCAGCGCGCCGAGGACCTGCGGCGTGAGCTCACGCAGCAGGTCCTCGATGACCGGTGCCGTCATGCCTCCAATTGTCCGTCAGCGAACATCACCTGCCGCACCTCGACCCCCAGACCCTCGATCGCGGTGTCCGGGATCTGCGCCGCCAGCTCGATCGCCCGCTCCTTGTTCTCACAGTCGATCAGATAGAAGCCGCCCAGGTACTCCTTCGACTCCAGGAAAGGGCCGTCGGTCACCACCGGCTGGCCGTTGCGTACGGACACCACAGCGGCCTGTGACGGGTCGACCAGCGCCTGCGTGATGATCAGCTCGCCGGACTTCTTCAGCGCCTCGATGAACTTGCCGTGGCCGTCGCCGATCGCCGCCTTCTCCGCGTCGGTCAGCGCGTCCAGCACGGCCGGGTTGATATGCATGCCGATCAGGAACTTCATCTCGCACTCCTCGTGATTCCAGAGCCCCGGCTGGGCCCTTCGACCGGTTGGTCGGAGCCGCCGCCGTCGTCTTGACACCCCCGCCAGAACTTTCGCATGAGTTTTCGCCGTCGCATCGCCCGGACCGCGAGGTCGTCATCTCTGGTGCCCCCCCGCCGTGGCAGGCGCGAGAGATCTCCTTCCTGCTGGTGACCCAGTATCTGCAGAACGTGCTCGGCTTCGCGCTGCTCGGCGTGGAGGCGACTCGCGCATAGAACCCTGCAGAGGCCGGCGTTGTGGTTGTCCTATCCGAACGCGGCACTCCATCGTCACCTCCACGCATGACGAGCATGGCCGGCAGCCAACTGACCCTGTGGCGAGCAGCGGTCACGACGCGGCCCTGGCCCCGGTCGGCCGACCGGCCCGGCGGCCGAATATTCGGCAGGATGCTCACATGACAGTGAAGAACGGCAGGCGGTGGAACCACAACATCCATTACCACCCCCGCATCCTCCGGGTGGTCCCCGATGACGCCCAGCGCGCCCTCGACGTCGGCTGCGGCGAGGGCATGCTCGCCCGTGAACTGCGGCAGGCCGTGCCGCGCGTCACCGGCATCGACCTCGACGCGCCCAGCATCGACCAAGCCCGCGAGCATCCGGACGACGTCGACTACATCCTCGGTGACTTCCTCACCCACCCCTTCGAGCCCGCCTCGTTCGACGTCATCGCATCCGTGGCAACCCTGCACCACATGGACGCCGCCACCGGATTGGCCCGCATGCGCGACCTGCTGCGCCCCGGCGGCGTCCTGGCCATCGTCGGCCTTGCCCGCAGCACCATGCCCAACGACCTGCCGCGCGACCTCGCCGGCGTCGCCGTCGGTACCTTCCACCGCACCACGAAGGGCCACTGGGAGCACCCGTCCCCCACGGTGTGGCCGCCGCCGGTGACCTACCCGCAGATGCGAGCGCTGGCCGCCGAGATCCTGCCCGGCTCCCGGTACCGCCGCCACCTGCTGTTGCGCTACAGCATCACCTGGCGCAAACCGCAGGACCGAGCAGGGCCGGCCGGCCAGGTCGACGACGCGACGTGCGGCCCCTGGCGCGGTCGAAATCGGCGTTGTAGGCCAGTACCCGCGCCGCCTTGCCGGATCGGCAATAGGAGTTGCGAGAGCGGGACGCGATGGGCGAGGTTAGACCGGTGACCGACGACATCGCAGCAGGATCGCCCGCGTCCGATACTCCCCCGCTTGCCAACGGATACGCCGCAGACCCCGCGGTGCAGGCGGAATGGGACAAGCGGTACGCCGCCCAAGAGCAGCTGTGGAGCGGCCGGCCCAACGGTGCGCTCGTGACCGAGGTTGCCGGGCTCAGGCCCGGGCGGGTGCTCGACGTCGGCTGCGGCGAGGGCGCGGACGCCGTCTGGCTCGCAAGGGGCGGCTGGGAGGTGACCGCGCTCGAGGTTTCGGGCGTGGCGCTGGAGCGGGCGGCCGGGCATGCTCGGGATGCCGGGGTCACCGTTCGCTGGGTGCATGCCGCACTGGTGGAGGCGCGGCTCCCGACGGCGTCCTTCGACCTCGTCTCCGCGCAGTACCCGGCCCTGCTGCGCACCCCCGACGCCGCAGCCGAGCGCGCGCTGCTCGCGGCCGTCGCGCCTGGCGGCGTGCTGCTGCTCGTGCACCACGCGGGGATGGACACCCATGAGGTGCACGACAGCGGTTTCGACCCGGCTGACTACGTCTGGCCCCCGATGGTCGCCGCACTGCTCAACGACGACTGGGTGGTAGAGCTGAACGAGCAACGGCCACGAATGGCACCCGACCACGGCGCCGGCGCGCACCCGACCGAAGACCTGGTGCTGCGCGCGCGCCGACTGCGCTGAGGATCCAAACGAAATAACGGAGCCCCGGTCCCCGCAGAAAAGGGGGCCGGGGCTACGTCCTGCCGGCAGATGACGAGGAGCCGTCCGCAAGCGGGCGGATAGTTGATCAGTTGTGCGGCACACACCGTAGTCCTACTGGGCGAGTGAGGCGAAGAATTCGCGGATGTCCCCGATGAGGAGGTCGGGCGCCTCCAGAGCGGGGAAGTGGCCTCCGCGGTAGAACTCTGACCAGTGTGTGATGTTGTGGGCTTTCTCGGCGAAGCGGCGGATGGCGAAGTCGGCGGCGGCGAAGACCGCGACGCCCGTGGGCACCGTGGCAGGGGGCTTGGGCGCCCACATGCTCGCGTCGTGGAAGCGCTCGTAGTAGGAGTTGGCCACGCTGCGTGCGGTCTCGGTGAACCAGTAGATGCTGATGGTGGCGAGCAGCCGGTCGCGGTCCACCGCGTCCTCGGGCAGCTCCTTGGCGGGGTCGGTCCACTCCTTGTACTTCTCGACGATCCAGGCAAGCCGACCGACGGGGAGTCGGCGAGGGCGTGCGCCAGGGTCTGCGGCCTGGTGCTCTGGAGCTGCATGTAGGCGGACATGTCGTCCTGGAAGTGCTTCATCGCCTGGAGCCGCTGCTGCTCGGTCTCGGTGAGCGCGGCCATGTCGACCTGGTCGCCGGCGGGGAAGGTGGCCAGCGCGTTGGCGTGCACGCCGATGACGTGCTCGGTGTCGACCCGCCCAAGCGCCGGGCCGATGAACGCCCCGATGTCGCCGCCCTGCACGCCGTAGCGGTCGTACCCGAGCCGGGCCATGAGCTCGGCGAAGGCCGGGGCGATCCGGGTGTCGGTCCAGCCGGTCTCGGTGATGGGACTCATGTCGTGATTCTGGCTGTGACGGCTGGACGGCAGGGGGCGGATCCGGTGGCGGTCTGGGCGAGGAGGGCGCCGGACAACACGATCAGCCCGCCCACGATCTGGAACACGCCGAGCGTCTCGCCGACCAGCGCCCAGGCCACGATCGCGCCGCCGATGACCTCCAGCGACGCCACGGTGGCGCCCACGGCGGCCGAGAGCCGCCGCACGGCGTTCACCCCCAGGATGTACGCGGCCACGGTCGCGACCAGCACCATCCACAGGTACGCCGCCAGCACCGGCAACGTCCGACCACCCGCGGCGGGCGTGGCGAAGACCGTGAAGGCGTCCCACAGAATGTCCCAGGGCCGGGTGAACGGGATCAGCACCACGGCCGCCCCTGTCATCCCCCAGGCGATGAGCCCGAGCGGGTCCACATCGTCGCCGAAGCTATCGTTCATCAGGAAATATCCGGCGGAGCATGCCCCGGCCAGCAACCCCAGCAGCAGGCCCAGCGTGTCCAGCCGTACCTCCTGCCAGACCTCGACGACGATCCCGAGGCCCGCGACCGAGACGACCGCCCCGACGTACGCGGCCCGCGCGAGCCGTACCTTCCGTACCAGCCGCACCCACGCCACCACCATCACCGGCGCCATGTACACCAGCAGCAACGCGATCCCCACCGGCAGCCGGGTGATCGCGACGAAGTAGAGAGACTGCACCCCGGCCACCGCCATGACCGCATACAGCCCGAAGAACGGCAACCTGGAGCGGGGGATCCGCAACGCCCGCGGCCTGATCACAACCAGCGCGGCCACCAGTAACAGCCCCGCACCCGCCATCCGCGTCCACACGGCCTCGATCGGCGTCAGCCCGGCGGTGATGAGGTATTTGGCCATCGGCCCCGAGAACGCGAAACACCACGAGGACACGAACGCGAGCGTGAGCCCCGCATGCCTCATCCCACCCCCCTGTGCCGTAATCACCGTCCAGCGGGCTTGACATTGACATGTCCGGCGTCCCAGGCGCAATGGGATAACGCTCTTCGCGTGATCGCTGACGGCCGTGTCCGGGTTCGTCTCAACCGGCGCGGTGTCGCCGGTAAGGCGTCAGAAAATCCTCCAAAGGCGTAGGGATCGCGTCAAAGCCCTGGCGATGGGCCCGGGTATCGGCTCCCATGGGACCGAAGGGCGGTGTCGTGGGGCGTCGCCGGGCCGGGATCCGCCGCCTGCTGGAGGGTGTTGTGAACGAGGTCGTGGGACTGTGGTTGCTAGGCGTCGGCCTCGCCCTGTTCGTGCTCGCAAAGCGCATCAGGGGCGGGCCGATACGCGGCTGGGGCGGGCTGGCGGCCAGGATGGGCCTGGGGGACGCGCGGTCGTGGGAGATAACACACGACGAGGTCGAGCCGTGGATCGCGTCGGCGGGGGTCGCGTCGGGGCTGGCCGGGCTGGCGTCCCTGTCCATCGAAGAGAGCTCGGTACTGGCCGCAGTGACGACGCTGGGCTTGGGACTGTGCGGCGCACTGCTGGTGGCCGCCGCCGTGACCGGACGCGCGCGGTTACGGCGGCCCGGCGCCTGAGAGCCTGATCACGGCTGCGTCCCCCGCCTCGCTCCCTTCGGATGCGCTCGGCTTCCCGCTGGTGCCGGCAGTCGGACGGCCCGGCGAGGAGCTTGAGGTGCTTCCTGGGGACGCGTCGGAGATCCGGAAAACACCGACTCACCCTGACCCGCAGTAAAACATGACGTGTTGCATAACCGCTGGTCAGAGCCTAGATCGACCCGTTGACCAGCAGTGCCACGCACTCCACGTGGTGGGTCATCGGGAAGGCGTCGAAGGCACGCAGGTCGGCGAGGCGGTAGCCCCCCTCGGCGAACCAGGCAAGATCGCGGGCGAGGGTGGCCGGGTCGCAGGAGACGTACACGATCCGAGTGGCCTCAAGAGTGGTCAAGCGATCGACGATGTCGCGGCCCAGACCCGCCCGGGGCGGGTCGACGACGACCAGGTCCGCGCGCTCGATGCCGAAGCGGTCGAGAGCGTTCTCCACGCGTCCCCGGGCGAAGTGGGCCTGGGGGAGGTCACGGAGGCTACGCTCCGCGTCGCGGACGGCGACGGACTCGGACTCGACGCCGAACACGGCCCCCTCGGGGCCGACCGCCTCGGCGATCCCGGCGGCGAACAGACCGACGCCGCAGTAGAGGTCGAGCGCCCACTCGCCCGGCCGCGGGGCGGCGAACTTCAGGACCGCGTCGAGCAGGGTGGCGGCGGCACCGGGATGGACCTGCCAGAAACCGCTGCCGGTGACCTGGAAGTCGCGTTCGCCGACGCGCTCGACGAGATGGTTGCGGCCGCGGACGACCCGGCTGCGGCCCTTGCCCTCGTCGACGAAGACGGCCACGCTCGTGTCGAGGTCGGGCACGGCCACCGTGCGCCGGGGCTTGGGGGCGATCACGACCGCCTGGTCACCGCTGGAGGAGGCGATGACCTCGACCGAGGAGGCGTTACGCCAGTTCATGACCTCGGCGCCGACGTTCTCCACCTCGGGGTGGGCGATCAGGCAGGCGTCCACCGGCTCGACGTCGCGGGAGCGGTGGCGGCGCAGGCCCAGCCTGCCCTCCCGGTCGACGGCGAACTGGACGCGGGTGCGCCAGCCAAGACCGTCGGGGGCGCCGGGAACCTCCTCGACCACGCCCTTCCAGTCGATTCCGCCCAGACGCTTGAGCTGCTCGGCCACCACGTCGGCCTTCAGGCGGCGCTGGGCCTCCAGGGAGGCGTGCTGCCAGTCGCAGCCACCGCAGCGGCCGGGACCCGCGAACGGGCACGGCGGGCTCACCCGGTCGGCGGAGGGCTCCAGGATCTCGACGGCGTCGGCCCGCAGGAAGCGGGAGGTCTCCTCGGTGATCTCGGCCGTGACGCGCTCGCCGGGCAGCGCGTGCCGCACGAAGACGACCCGGCCGTCATGGCGCGCGACACACCAGCCACCGTGCGCAACCGGTCCTACCGTTAGTTCGATCGCCATGGCCGTCGCCCCCCAGAGAATTCGTCGTCGGTCGAGCCTCCTTGCTGTCAGGAGCGCATATGAAAGGTTATGCCTTGACGTCCTCGTCCCGGACCGTCTCCCGGCGGGGACGGCGGACGGCGCCCGGCGCGAGAGGCTCGGGACGGCCCTTGAGGCGGTCGGAGGAGTGCAGCTGCCAGGGCACGCTGATGACCATCACACCGGGCTGGAACAGCAGGCGGCCCTTCAGCCGCAGCGCGCTCTGGTTGTGCAGGATGTGCTCCCACCAGTGGCCGACGACGTACTCGGGGATGTAGACGCTCACCACGTCGCGGGGAGAGCGGCGGCGCAGCGACTTGACGTACTCCAGGATCGGCCGGGTGATCTCACGGTAGGGCGAGTCGAGCGTCTTCAGCGGCACCGGGATACCGCGCCGCTCCCACTCCTCCTGCAGTTGTTTGGCCTCCTCGCCCTCCACGCCCACGGTGATCGCCTCAAGCTTGGAGGGACGGGTGGCGCGGGCGTAGGCGAGGGCACGCAGGGTCGGCTTGTGGATCTTGGAGACCAGGACGATGGCGTGGTTGCGCGCGGGCAGTATCGACTCGTCCACCGCCGAGTCGTCGGCGGCGAGCTCAAGGGCCACGTTCTCGTAGTGACGGTGGATGCCCTTCATCATCAGGAACAGCACCGGCATGGCCACGCAGACGATCCACGCCCCGTGGGTGAACTTGGTGAGCAGCACGACCACCAGCACCAGCCCGGTCATGACGCCGCCGAAGAAGTTGATGGTCCGTGAGCGGTGCATCTGATGCCGGACCTTCGGGTCGGTCTCGGTTCTCAGGTGCCGGGTCCAGTGCCGGACCATGCCGATCTGGCTCAGCGTGAACGACACGAAGACGCCCACGATGTAAAGGTTGAGCAGGCGGCTGACGTCGGCGTCGAAGCCCCACAGCAGCAGGCAGGCCCCGGCCGCGAGGATCACGATGCCGTTGGAGAAGGCGAGCCGGTCGCCCCGGGTGTGCAGCTGGCGGGGCAGGTAGCGGTCCTGGGCCAGGATCGAGCCGAGCACGGGAAAGCCGTTGAAGGCGGTATTGGCGGCGAGGAACAGGATCAGCGCGGTGACGGCCGAGATGACGAAGAAGGGCAGCGAGCCGTTTCCGAAGACCGCGTCGGCGACCTGGGAGATGATCGGCTGCTGGTAGTAGCCGGGCCCGGCGGGCCGCCCGTCGATGAGCACGTCACGGAAGGCGACGGCGGGGTCGGCGACCTTGACCCCCGAGGCCAGGCCGAGGGAGATGATGCCGGCGAACATCGTCACCGCGACCAGGCCCATCATCAGCAGCGTGGTCGCGGCGTTCTTGCTCTTGGGCTTGCGGAAGGCGGGTACGCCGTTGCTGATCGCCTCGACACCGGTGAGCGCGGCGCAGCCGGTGGAGAACGCGCGCAGGATCAGGAAGGCCGCCGCGAAGGAGGTCAGGTTGGACTGCTCGGCGACGATCTCGTACCCGGCGGTGGGCGCTCGCAGCTCGTCACCGAGGACGAGCACCCGGAAGGCTCCCCACACGATCAGGCCGAGGACGGCGACCATGAAGGCGTAGGTGGGGATCGCGAAGGCCGCACCGGACTCCCGGATGCCGCGCAGGTTCACCAGTGTCAGCAGGACGACGATGACGATCGCGACCAGCGGCTTGTGCTCGGCGACGTAGGGGATGGTGGCACCCACGTAGTCGACGCCGTTGGCGACCGACACCGCGACGGTCAACACGTAGTCGACCATCAGGGCGCTGGCGACGGTCAGGCCGGCGTTCGGTCCGAGGTTGACCGTGGCGACCTCGTAGTCACCGCCCCCGCTGGGGTAGGCGTACACGTTCTGCCGGTACGACGCCACGACGGTGAGCATCACCACCACGACGGCAAGGGCGACCCAGGGGCTGAAGTGGTAGAAGGAGATCCCGGCCAGCGAGAGGATGACGAGGATCTCCTGCGGGGCGTAGGCCACCGAGGAGAGCGCGTCGCTCGCGAAAACCGGCAACGCGATGCGCTTGGGGAGCAACTGCTCGTGTAACTGAGTGCTGCGTAGCGCACGCCCGATGAAAAGGCGTTTGACAAGGTCCGTCACCTTCGACACGTCTGCCGATGCTAGTCGCTATTACCCGGCTCCACTCACGCGGCGCTCCTAAGGGCGCCATACTGGCTGAATACATCGGGAACAAGATCCGCCTCACAGCGACCGGCGGGGGAGCATGCATATCGTGATCATGGGGTGTGGCCGGGTGGGTTCGACACTGGCGCACATCCTTGAGGACAGCGGCCATTCGGTCGCGATCATCGACCGTGACCCGCAGGCGTTTCGCCGCCTGCGGGCCGGGTTCCGGGGGCGCAGGGTAACCGGGATCGGCTTCGACCGGGACGTCCTGGAAGAGGCGGGCATCGAGGCCGCGGGCGCCTATGTGGCGGTGAGCAGCGGCGACAACTCGAACATCATCTCTGCCAGGGTCGCCCGCGAGACGTTCGGCGTGGACAACGTGGTGGCCAGGATCTACGACTCCCGGCGCGCCGAGGTCTACCAGCGGCTGGGCATCCCCACGGTGGCCACGGTCCGCTGGACCGCCGACCAGATCCTGCGCCGTGTCCTGCCAGAGGGCGCCGAGCCGCTCTGGCGCGACCCCAGCGGGCGCGTGGTGCTGGCCGAGGTGGCCTACCACCCCGGCTGGATCGGCACCCCGGTGAGGGAGCTGGAAGAGGCCGCGGGAAGCCGCCTGGCGTTCATCAACCGGATCGGTGAGACCCTGCTGCCCAAGAACGACTCGGTGGTGCAGGAGGGTGATGTGCTGCACGTCATGGCGGTCGAGGCCGACATGGACCGCATCAACAAGGTGCTGTCCGGGGCGCCGGAGGAGGAGCACTGATGCGCGTCACCATCGCCGGCGCGGGGGCGGTCGGCCGGTCGATCGCCGCCGAGCTCCTGGAGAACGGCCACGAGGTCCTGCTCGTCGACATCGACCCCAAGGCCATCAAGATCGACACTGTGCCGCGGGCGGAGTGGCTGCTCGCCGACGCCTGCGAGATCTCCTCGCTGGACGAGGCGGGCCTGGCCGACTGCCACGTGGTCGTCGCGGCCAGCGGCGACGACAAGGTCAACCTCGTGGTGTCGCTGCTCGCCAAGACGGAGTACGGCGTGCCGCGCGTGGTCGCCAGGATCAACCACCCCAAGAACGAGTGGCTGTTCAACGAGTCGTGGGGCGTCGACGTGGCCGTCTCGACCCCGCGCCTGCTGAGCGCGCTGGTCGAGGAGGCGGTCAGCGTCGGCGACCTGGTGCGCCTGATGACCTTCCGCCAGGGCCAGGCCAACCTGGTCGAGCTCACCCTGCCCGAGGACGCGCCGGTCGTCGGCCACCGTGCCGGCTCGGTGCCGTGGCCGAACGACACCGCCCTGGTCGCGATCCTGCGCGAGGGCCGGGTGCTGGTGCCCACCGCCGACGACCCGCTGGAGGCCGGTGACGAACTGATGTTCGTGGCCAGCCAGGAGGTCGAGGAGGAGCTGGCCGAGCTCCTGTCCCCGCACCGCACGCCGCGCTGAAGAGGGGCTTCGGACCGGCATGCCGGTCCGAAGCCCGGTCACCGGTCCGAAGCCCGGTCACCGGTCAGAGGCCCGGTCACCGGCCAGGAACACCCCCGCGAGGGCGCGGGCACGCCGGGACGGCGAAGCAGGGGCCCTGCCGAAGCAGGGGCCCTGCCGGAGCAAGGGTCGTGCCGCTCAGGAGGTCGCGGGCCGCACCGGGGTCCGGCCACGGGCCAGGAGCCACACCATGGCGGCGAGTGCCGCGACCTGGAGCGGCCAGCCCATCGCGATCTTGAGGATGCCCAGCTCGGCGACCGCGTCATCCCTGCCGATCAGGTAGACGGGGAGCTGCACCGCCACCCGGATCACACACGGGATCATCAGCAGCCAGGTGAGCCTGGTGCACAGCCTCACCACGGCCGGATCCGCGCGCCACGCGGTCGGGTCACCGGTGACGGACCCGATGAGAAAACCCACCACCGGCCACCGGGTGACGATCGACAGCAGCATCACCACGGAGTAGCCGGCGTTGTAGAGGATGCCCGGCAGGAAGACGTCCTCCGCCTGACCGGTGCGGGAGGCGAAGAACGCGCCGATGCCGATGCCGATCAGGCTGTTGATCACGAACTGCGGCGTCGAGCGCCGCGCCAGCCGCACGACGAGCAGCAGCACCGCGGCCGAGATGCTGACGATCAGGGACATCCTCAGGTCAGCGGTGGTGATCCACATGCCGGTGAAGGCGATGGTGGGTACGGCGGCCTCGATGACGCCCCGCACTCCGCCGAACGCCTTGGCAAGCTGGCTGCGGATCGCGGCCTCGACCGTGTCGTGCGCGGCGGTCTCGCCGGTGGTGGTCATCTTCTCGCTCACCGTCTCGTGGTCCTCGATCGCTCACGCACCGCCCGTCGGGCGCAGCTCGTATCTGGGGTTGAACATGACTTTTCGCCCATCCTGGATGCTGACCAGCCCTTCGGCCAGCACCAGACGGCCAGGCTCGATGCCCGCGATCTTCCTGCGGCCCAGCCAGATCAGATCGATCACATCGGAACCGTCATAGAGCTCCGCCTCCAGTGCGGGAGCGCCCCCGCGAGGACGCAGCGTCACCGTCCGCAGGGTACCGCTCACGCAGAAGCGTCGGCGTCCACTGCACGACACTATGGGCGTGGCGCCGTGCCGGTCGAGGTCCTGCTGGAGCTCGTCAGCCTCCAACTCGGCCTGGCCTGCTGTCATGCGGCGAAAGAAGCCTCGCAGACCGCCCTGTTTATGCGGCTCCTGAGAACCCACGGACCTCTCCTTCACGTACGAGTTGAATCAGCGTACGCGATCCAACCCCTCAGCGAATCTCGGCGATCTCCGGTCCCCGGTCGAACGGGTTGAGGTCGGGCACCTCACCCCCGGTGGCCTGCTGCTCCACGGCCTGCCTGGCCTCGGGGGGCAGCCGGAGCTCGATCGCCTCCTTGGGGGCCATCGGATCGTCGCCGCGTACCACGACTATGTCCCGGACGACACCCTCCAGCGTCTCGGCGACCTCGGCGTCCTGCGCGGCACGCCCGCTGATCACCGCGCGCAGGAACCAGCGCGGCCCGTCCACCCCGATGTAGCGGACCGGCTGCTCGACGCCCTCGGCGGGGATCCTGGCGGCCAGCTCGACGCCGAAGGCTCCCTCCCGCTCCTCGGCGGTGCCTCCGGCGCTCTTCACCCCCTCGACCAGCTCGGCCCTGACCTCGTCCCAGATCCCGCTCCGCTTGGGCGCCGCGAAGGCGTGCACCTGCAGAGCGCTCTCGTTGAACAGGACCACCGCGCCGACGATCTGGTCGCCGGCCAGGTTGAGCTGGACCTCGAAGCCGGGTCCGACCGGCAGGCGCATGCCTCCGAGGTCGACCCGCTCCCGCTCGGGATAGGGCTCGTCCGCGTCCCACGGGCCCGACTCCCGCGACGGGACCTGCGGGGCCTCGTCCACCGCGGCCTTGGCTGCCGGGGACTCCTCACGACGGCGACGTCGGAACATTTTCCTCACGCTCCTTGAAGATTCGCTGGTAACTCATCCCCCGCCGGGTACGGCGGCGGGCGGCCTTGGGGGCCGAAGGCGCGCCCAGGTCCCGGATCATCGTCCGCCACCTCCTTCACCTCGCCGGAGTCACTCCCTGTCAGCGGCCCGTGGACCCGAACCCGCCCGCGCCTCGTACCGATCCGGGCAGCCGGTCCACCTCGTGGAACGCCGCCCTCTCCACTTTCTGGATCACCAGCTGCGCGATGCGGTCTCCCCTGCGCAGCCGCACGGCGTCCTTGGTGTCGGTGTTGAGCAGCGTCACTCTGATCTCGCCCCGATATCCCGCGTCCACGGTGCCGGGCGCGTTGACAAGCGTCACGCCGTGCTCGGCGGCCAAACCCGAGCGCGGGTGGACGAACGCGGCGTACCCGTCGGGCAGGGCGACCGCCAGCCCGGTGCCGACCACGGCCCGCTCTCCGGGGAGGAGTTCGACGTCGGTGACGGCGTGCAGGTCGGCGCCCGCGTCGCCCGGGTGGGCGTACGAGGGCGGCGGCAGGTCGGCGTCGAGCCGGTGGATCAGCACCTCGACGGTGTGGGTCACGGGTTCACCTCGTACTCGTGGTGCTCGTCGATGATCGCTTGGGCGTCACCGTGCTTGGCGAAGTGCTCCATGCCCACCTCGATGAAGAGCGCTGCGGCCCGCACGGCGACCGGGCCGTCCAGGGAACCGATCCGGCCCTCAGCCTCAAGGTACGCCTTCCTGCCCGACATGCCGTTGCACCAGGCACGCATATGCAGGACGGTGCCGACCGGAACCGGGGCGAGATAGTCGGTCTCCAGCCTCGCGGTGACGTAGGGGCGCTGGAAGAGCCACACCAGCATGCCGATGACCTCGTCCATCGCCGTGGCGAGCACGCCGCCGTGCGCCAGGCCCGGCGCACCCTGGTGTGCCGTGCCCACGGTGAACGTGGCGATCACCGTGATCCCGTCGGGGGTGACGGCGGTCAGGCGCAGGCCCGTCGGGTGGTCTTCACCGCAGCCGAAACAGCGGCTGTAGTGGGAGCCGAGGGTGGCGCCGGGGGCGGGCCCGCCGGGAAGCGGCCGCGGAAGGACGGCATCCGGAGGAGGGACGGTCAGGGCGGAACGGGTCACGGAGCAGAACGTTACCCCCTGTGCTGCGGTGATTCCTCATCCACCGGCTTTCCCGCTTCCGCCGCCGGTTCCTCCCCGCCCTCCTTCGGCCCCGCCTCGCCGGGGTCGGGATGCGGCGCGGCGGGTGGCAGGGCGCGCGGTGCGTCACTGATGAGCTTGGGCAGCGCCCGGTAGATCACAGCGGCCACCGGCACCGCCACCACGGCCCCGGCGATCCCCGCCAGGATGCCGCCCACGGCCAGCACCAGGATGATCGCCAGCGGATGGAAGTGCAGCATCCTGCCGACGATCAGCGGTTGGAGCACGTGGTTCTCCAGTTGCTGCTCCACGATCAGGATGCCGATGAAGATCAGGGCGTAGATCGGCCCCTTGGCGCCGAGGGTGACCAGGGTGGCCACGGCACCGGCGAAGAAGATGCCGACGATGGGGATGAAGCTGGCCACGAAGATCAGCACCGCGAGCGGCGCCCAGAGCGGCACGCCCATCCCGGCGAGCACGATGCCCATGACCACGCCGTGCACGGCGGCCACCGCGACCGTGCCCTGCACGTAGTGCGAGAGCGTCACCCAGGCGGTCCGCCCGGCTTGATCGACACGCGGCGCGACCCTGCCGAACCCCTTCAGGAACCACGCCCAGATCCGGTCGCCGTCCTTGAGCATGAAGAACGTCACGAACAGCAGCAGCACGATGGAGGCCAGCACCTCCAGCGCCACCGTGGCGCCGGTGAGGACCGTCTGGGTGATCTCGTTGCGCTGGTTGGTGATCTGCTTGCCGATCTCGTCGACCCAGCTGGTGATCTGGGTCGGCTGCAGATGCAGAGGCCCGGTGTAGAGCCAGTTCTCGACGTCCTTGGCCGTGCTGCGCACCTGGTCGACGAGGCCGGGGAACTCCTCGTTGGCGCGTGCCCCGATGATCCAACCGGTGCCGCCGAGCACGGCGAGCGCGATGATCATGGTGAGCCAGGTGGCGTAGATGGGCTTCATGCCCGTCGCCCGGAGCCGCCGGGTGATCGGGAACAGCAGCGCGGTCAGCAGGAGCGCGATGGCCACCGGCAGCACCACGATGCGCAACGTCGCGATGAACTGGGCGAAGTAGAAGACGGCCCAGCCGATGATGATCAGGCAGAGACTCCACATCGCGAGGCGCAGCAACGTGCGAGGTACCAGGTTCGTCAGACGTTCCCGATCTGAGATCACACGTTCCAGACTGTCATGCCGGGAGGGGAAACGCGCGGGAGTTGTCGCCTTGACACGGGAAGGAGTGGCCCGGCCGGTCGGCCGGGCCATCCGGTGTGCTCTCGGGGGCCGGCGCCCGCCCGGTCAGGGGCCGGCGCTCACCCGGCCGGGTTCAGCGCTCACCCGGCGGGCGGGAGATCACCCTGTCCTCGAGGTAGCAACTGCAGTTACCACATCCTGGCGGCATGCCTGTCCTCCCCTCACCTGTTTTGCCTCGACCGTACGGCAGGATCCCCCGACGGGAAGGACAGATTCGTGTGCGCGACCTGTCTCCTCGCTCTCACCACGGCCCCGGCCCGGTTTCCCCGGCATGGGTGCGAGGCACGGTCACCACTTCGTCATGCCTCGCCATGGCTTCACGCGATATGGCGCTCGGGGAGACTAGTGTTCTTCATGCGGACGGAAAACGGGAGGACCACATGGCCGACAAGAGCGAGAAGCAGGACATGGCCTGGAGAGCCATCGGTGGTCTGCTTGGCCTCGTCACCGCCTGGAGCGCCAAGAAGGTCATCGGGTTCGCCTGGGAGAAGAGCACCGGCAGGAAGCCGCCCGCCGACAGTGAGTCGCCGGACATCAGCCTCGGCGAGGCGATCGGCTACGCCGTGGTGATGGGGGTCGGCATGCAGGTGGCGCAGATCGTGGTCGCCCGCGGCGCCAGGAAGCGCTACGACGCGTGGAAGTCCCTGAAGAGCACGGCCAAGGACGCCACCACCTGACGGCGGACGCCGCGGCCCCCGTCCCCTGTCCTCGTCCCGCGGGGGGCGGGGCTGGACGGGAGACGGGGAGCCCGGCGACGGGTCAGGAGGACTCGAGCGAGGTGAGGAACTCCTTCGCCCAGCGGTCCACGTCGTAGGTGGACACTCTCCGGCGCAGCGAACGCATCCGGCGCGACAGGTCGTGCGGGGTCGCCCGCATCGCGGTCAACATGATCCGCTTGAGACCGTCGACGTCGTAGGGGTTGACCATGAACGCCTGGCGCAGCTCGTCGGCCGCCCCGGCGAACTCGCTGAGCACCAGCGCGCCGCGCAGATCATTGCGGCAGGCGACGTACTCCTTGGCGACCAGGTTCATCCCGTCACGCAACGGTGTGACCATCATCACGTCCGCCGCGAGATAGAGCGCGGCGAGCTCGTCGCGGCCGTACGACTGGTGCATGTACTGCACGGGCTGCTGTCCGAGCTCCCCCTGCTCGCCGTTGATCCGGCCGACCTGGAGTTCGATCGAGTCGCGCAACCGCATGTACTCCTCGACGCGCTCCCGGCTCGGCGTGGCGATCTGCACGAACGCCGCCTCGCCCGGTTTGATCTTTCCCTCGGCGAGCAACTCCCCGAACGCCTTCAGGCGCTGGCCGATGCCCTTGGTGTAGTCGAGCCTGTCGACGCCGAGCAGCATGCACTCGGGGTCGCCCAGATCCCGGCGGATCTCCCTGGCCCGGGAGATGATGTGCGGCTCGCGGACCAGCGAGTCGAGCTCGCCGAAGTCGACGGAGATGGGGAACGCCCCGGCGCGCACCACCCGGCCGTCCACGTAGATCTCGTGCTTGTGGTGCTGGAGGCCGAGCAGGTGGCGGCAGAGCCGGATGAAGTTGGACGCGCCACCGGGACGCTGGAACCCGACCATGTCCGCGCCGAGCAGCCCTTCGAGGATCTCGCGCCGCCACGGGAGCTGGACGAACAGCTCGATCGGCGGGAAGGGGATGTGCAGGAAGAAGCCGATGCGCAGGTCCGGGCGGAGCTTGCGCAGCATCGCCGGGACCAGCTGGAGCTGGTAGTCCTGGATCCACACGACCGCGTTCTCCGCGGCCTCCTCGGCGGCCGCCTGGGCGAAACGCTCGTTGACCATGCGGTAGGCGTCCCAGGTGACGCGCGAGTAGATGGGGGTGGCGACCACGTCGTGGTAAAGGGGCCAGAGCGTGGCGTTGGAGAAACCCTCGTAGTAGAGCTCGACCTCGTGCTCGGACAGCGGGACGGGAACGAGCTGCATGCCGTCGTGCTCGAAGGGTTCGAGCCGCTCGCCGGGGGCCCCGTGCCAGCCGATCCAGGCCCCCTCCCTGCGCTGCAGGACCGGGGCTATCGCGGTGACGAGGCCGCCGGGGCTGCGCCGCCACAGGTCCTCCCCCACCCGATCGACGGGGAGACGGTTGGCGACGATCACAAACGTGCTGCGACCCGGCACAGATTCCTCCAGGTAGTCGGGGGCTTACTGAATTAACTACCCGTTCGAGAAGTTTCTATGACTTTCCAGGCGGGAGGGCACGGTGAACTCTCAGATCATTCCGTACGATCTCGCCGAGCTTCTTCGTGGCGGCGCGGTTGAGGAACCCTCCGGCCACGGCGCCGGTGAGGAAGGGGCCGAAGGTGGTGAGGTGGCGTCCGAGAGTGCGCATCAGCCTGTTGCGCAGGGCGGTCCTGGTGGCGGTGCCGAGCGCGACGGTCATCGTTCCCGGGGACAGGGGGTCGACACCGCGCTGCCTGGACCAGGCCGCCGCGAAGGCCATGGCCCGCTGGGAGACGTTGCCGGGCACCTGCATCCCGTACACCTCGTGGAGCTCGGCGATGAGCTTGACCTCGATCGCCGCGACGACGAGGGTCTCGGCCACCAGCTGGGCGGGGGCGGAGAGCAGCAAGGGGGGAGCGGCGAACTCGGCGGCGGCGACGGCCCCGCCGATGGCCCCGACCGTCATGGTGGCCTTGGCCGCGGTGCGCACCAGGTCGTCGGCCAACGCCTCGGCGGTGAGGCCGTGGTGGTGCTCGGAGAGGGTGTGCAGGTCCCGGATGGGTATGCGGGGGGCCACGGCCATGAACACGTCGGTCAGCCAGCGGCCACGGTCCCTCCCCGACGCCCTGGCCTTCTTCGCCCGCTGGGACAGCGCCTTCGTGAGGCGGCCGAGCAGCCGTCGCCGCTCGGCCCCATCCATGTCGCCCGGCTCCGCGAGCCGACCGACGATCTCAGCCACTTCCCGATCAGGCGCGCCGTCCGACTCCCCTGCCGTGGAGTCGTCCGGCGCCTCACCGGTCTGCCTGTTCTCTGACGTCATGTCTCGGAACCTCCTCAAGGCTGTCCTGGGACCCTATCCATAGCTGGAAGAGCACACCTCGGACAGGCCATCGGAATCATCGTCAAGCCGCACATTCCCGACATATCTGCTGGCCGTTCTTCTCAACGGCGAGCTGACTGCGGTGGTGTACCAGGAAGCAGCGCGCGCAGGTGAACTCGTCGGCCTGACGAGGAATCACCCGGAGCGAAAGCTCCTCGTTCGACAGGTCCGCACCCGGCAGTTCGAGCGACTCGGCGAGATCCGTCTCGTCGATGTCGATGCTGCCCGAGGACTTGTCGGTACGGCGGGCCTGCAGTTCCTGAAGACTGTCCTCACTGAGGTCGTCGTCGGTCTTGCGTGGGCTGTCGTAATCGGTAGCCATCGGTCTGCTCCATCCCCCTCATCTAGCTGTGTGCGCTCACTCGCGCGTGTGTAACGTTCGAGAGGCACGACTTGTGCCCGATCTGCCGACGAGATTCCTGCTTCGGTACCCTGCCGGAAAGGTCACTGAACCTCCCTACACGTGAGGGACGTACCGCCAATGGCAACGGTTAGCCAAATATGGCGTAAACCACAGCATCGGCGGCATGCACCACCGTGTTCGACGGCACATCCAACCACATGTACGGCGTGAACGAGACGCCCCCCGCCGGATCAACGTGCCTGAAGTCGCACGGTGACCACCAGACCTCCTCCGTCACGGGGGATGGCGGTCACGTTGCCCCCATGGGCCCGCACCACCGCGCGGACGATGGAAAGCCCGAGCCCCGCCCCCTTGTCGGAGTCGACCCGGTCGGCGTTGAGCCGCCGGAACGGCTCGAAAAGGCTGTTCACCTCATACGCGGGGACATGTGGCCCCGTGTTGGCCACCTGAACGACCAACGCGCCCTCCACCATTCCCGTCCTGACCCACAGGCGTCCTGCGTCGGGGAGGTTGTGCTTGATGGCGTTCTCCACCAGATTCGCCACGCAGCGCTCCAGGAGCACCGGATCACCGACGGTCTCGGCATCGCGGAGCTCGGTGACCACGGTGACCCCGGCCTCCGCGGCCCGCGTGGCGAGCTGGTCGACGGCCGTCTCGGCCACGTCCTTCATGTCCACCGGCTTGCGCACGCTCAGCTCGCGCTCGCTCCGCGCCAGCAGCAGCAGTCCCTCGATCAGGCGTTCGTTGCGGGCGTTGACCTCCAGGAGGGTGCGGCCCAGCGCCTTGAGATCGCCCGACGCCTCCGGGTCGCCCAGCGCGATCTCCAGCACCGTCCGGTTGATCGTCAGCGGGGTGCGGAGCTCGTGCGAGGCGTTGGCCACGAATCTTCGCTGTGTGTCGAAGGCCACATTGAGCCTGGTGAGCATCTCGTCGAAGGTGTCGGCCAGCTCCTTCAGCTCGTCGTCGGGCCCCTTGAGGTCGATCCGCTCGTGGGCGAGCGTGGAGCCCGACAGCTTGCGGGCCGTGGCGGTCATCTGCTGGATCGGCTTGAGCGCCCGGTCGGCGACGATGTAGCCGATGATGACCGCCAGGATGCCGACCCCCAGCAGGGCCAGCAGCGAGCGGGCCAGCAGTTCCTTCTGCGCTTGGGCGATCGCGGCGTGCTGGTACCAGTACCACTGCCGCTCGACCAGGCGCACCTGGTCGGGAGGCATCAGCTCGTCCAGGTCGAGCGGGAAGCTCGGCCACGCCGTGTTCAGAGACCAGCCCACCATCAGGTAGATCACGACCATGAGCAGGGCGCCCGCGGTGAAGAACAACGTCGCGTAGGTGATGGTCAGCCGCCACCGGATGCTGACCCGGCCCACGATCGCCCGCAGCCGGTCCAGCAAGGTGTGATCGACCGGCACCGCGCCCGCCGGGGGCGGCCCGTCCCACGCGGGCGGGCCGGTCGGCGGCGGGGGCTGGGCACCCGCCTTCCCAGCCTTCTCCGGGGCTCCCGACGCGAGCTGCTCACTCTTCCGGGCGCCCCGCTCGGAGTGCGGGCTGATCATCGGATGGGTCGGCACGGACTCCCGGCCCTCGTCCGCCGGGACGTCCGCCGGGACGAACGTCGGGCGTTCCTCTCCCCCGCCTGCCGTAACGCTCACAACCTGTACCCGACCCCGGGAACCGTCTCGATCACCTGAGGCTCGCCCAGTTTCTTTCTCAGCGTCATCATGGTGACGCGCACCACGTTGGTGAACGGGTCGATGTTCTCGTCCCACGCCTTGTCCAGCAGGTCCTCCTGGCTGACCACCGCGCCCTCGGCGCGCATCAGCTCCTCCAGGACCGCGAACTCCTTCTTGGTCAGCGCGATCTCCCCGCCGTCCCGGGTCACCAGCCGCTTGCCCGGATCCAGGCGGACCCCCGACCGCTCCAGCACCGGCGGCAGCGCCGGGGCGGAGCGGCGCCCGAGCGCCCGCACCCGCGCGACGAGCTCGATGAACACGAAGGGCTTGGCCAGGTAGTCGTCAGCTCCCAGCCCCAGTCCCTCCACCTTGTCGTCGACGTCGCCCGAGGCGGTCAGCATGAGAATCCGCGACGCGGTACGGGAGGCCACCAGCCGGCGGCAGACCTCGTCTCCGTGCACCTTGGGCAGGTCACGGTCCAAAACGATGACGTCGTAGTCGATGTAGCCCGTCCGCTCCAGCGCGCCGGCGCCGTCGTAGGCCACGTCCACGGCCATCGCCTCGCGCCGGAGCCCGGTCGCGATCGCGTCGGCGAGCACCCGCTCGTCCTCGACCACAAGCACTCGCACGGCTTATGGCACCTCCCGTCACATTCCATGAGCAGCCGCTGGGACGGCTCCTCATTCTCGCCCCAACCCCTGTAAGCACACGGTAAGGCCCTCTCCGGGGTAGACACTCCGTGTGATGTCGGAAACACACAGGTTTAGCTACCGGGTCACCGTGGGTACAGCCGCTTCCAGTCTCTATCGCGGTATCTTCCGCCCCCATGAGCCCGTGAGAAAGAAGGTGAGATGGGCGAGTTCACCACCACAATCGAACACCGCCTCGACCAGGCATACAGGAATCTGCGGGAGGCCAGGTCCTCCGGCGACGACTACCTCGCCGACACCTTCAGCACCGAGATCGAGGATCTACACCGTCTAGCCACAGACAACGGCGTCCCCATCCGGCGCTGAGGCGTCCCCATACGGCGCCGATGGGAGGCCGATGGGAGAGAGCCCTCCGGCCAGGAGACGGCCGGAGGGCTTTTCGTCCGCCCGCCCCGGTCGGGACGACGGGGCGGGGGACGACGGGGCGAGAAGCCGGAGCCGAGGACACGACCTCAGGCGTCGCGTTCCGGATCCAGCGGGAGCAGCAGGTCGTGCAGTTCCTCGAACAGGCCAGGCGCCGCGCACAGGACGAGGCCGGGATTGGCAGGCCTGCCGGCCAGTCCACCGAGCCTGGCCCCCGCCTCCTGGGCGATGAGGCCGCCGGCCCCGTAGTCCCAGGGGTTCGTGCCGCGCTCGTAGTAGCCGTCCACCCGTCCCGCCGCCACCGAGCAGAGGTCCGAGGCAGCCGATCCACCCCTGCGGATGTCACGTACCCGTGGCAGCACGTGACGGAGCACCTCCGCCTGCACCTCGCGTCGCCCGCTCTCGTAGCCGAATCCGGTGGCGATCAGTGCCCGGTCCAGCGGCACACCGGTGTTGCAGCGCAGCCGCTCCCCCGCCAGCCACGCGCCCTCGCCCCTGACCGCGGTGAACACCTCTCCGCGGGGCACGACGTTGACCACCCCCGCGATCACTTCACCGTCCACCTCGACCGCGATGCTGACCGCCCACTCGGGCAGCCCGTACAGGAAGTTGACGGTCCCGTCGATCGGGTCGACGATCCAGCGGACCCTGCCGTCGCCGGTGGAGCCCCCCTCCTCGCCGAGGATCGCGTCTCCGGGCCTGACCGCCCTGATCCTGTCGCGGATCAGCACCTCCGAGGCCCGATCGAGGGCCGTCACCACGTCGGTGGGGCTGGATTTGGTAACCAGCACCTCGGGACGGGGTGGGCGCTTGGCCAGGAGCATCTCACCGGCCTCCCTGGCTATTTCCTCCGCCAACCGGCCGAAGGTCACGGCATTGTCCACGATCCGCTCATCACTCCTTGCTCGTTCCACCGTACTCACGAGAGCGACTCCGGGCGCTTCCACTCGCGGCCAAGGACATGCTGGTCCAGGAAGGCCATGACGGTTTCGTACCAGACGATCGCGTTGCCCGGCTTGAGCACCCAGTGGTTCTCATCGGGAAAGTACAGGAACTTCGACTCCACGTCGGAGCGCTGCAGGTCCCACCAGAGCCGCAGCGCCTCGCCGATGGGGACCCGATAGTCCTTGTCACCGTGGACGACCAGCATCGGGGTGGAGATGTTCCCCAGCGACAGGTGCGGGGAGAGCTTCGCGTACAGCCCGGTGCCCGGGGCTCCGAACTCGCGCTGCCAGTACATGGACCCGTCGGTGGTGCCGGCGAACTGGTCGAGGTTCCAGAGCGAGGCATGGGTGACGATCGCGCTGAACCTGTCGGTGTGCCCGGCGACCCAGTTGGCCATGTAGCCGCCGAACGAGCCGCCCATGGCGGCGGTCCTGGTGGCGTCGACCTCGGGTAGCTCCAGCGCGGCGTCGGTGATCGACATCAGGTCGGCGTGGGTACGCGGGCCCCAGTTGGCCCAGCCGCGCCGGATCATCTCCGGCCCGTAACCTGTGGACATGCAGGGGTCGGGAAGCAGCACGGCGTAACCGTGCTGAGCCATGATCCAGGGGTTCCAGCGCCAGGACCAGTCGTTCCAGCTGCCGAGCGGGCCACCGTGGATCCACAGCAGGACCGGCGCGGGGTTCTTCGACGAGGCTCCCTCGGGCAGCGCCAGCCAGGCCCTGATCTCCACGCCGTCGTCGGCGGTCGCGGTCACCTCGGTGAGCGTTCCGGGCGGCTCCAGCTCGGGGGCGGGGGAGGGCAGCCTTTCGACGGTGCCGTCCGCGGCCACCCTGACCGGGGCCGCGGGCGCGTCCACCGCGCCGCGCAGCGCGTAGACGGTTCCGTCGGGCGCGACGTCGAGCGAGGCGTACGCGCCGTCGTCACCGGTGAGCCGCTCCGGCGCGGAGCCGTCGGCCGGGACCAGGAAGATCGGGCGGCGGCCACGATGGTCGGCGGCCACGAACAGCGAGCGGGAGTCGGGTGCCCAGACGATGTCGGAAGGCCAGAGCGCCCCGCCCGCCGGACGCCCCTCACCGGTGGCCAGATCGACGATCCACAGGGTGCTCTCGGGGATCTTGTCGATGTCGGCGTGGTTGCTCCGGACGCACGCGACCAGGCGTCCGTCGGGAGAGATCTTGACAGGCCCGCCGAAGTCGTGGCCGTTCTCGGCGGCGAGGACCCGCCGGGCACCGCCGTTGGTCGCCTCGATGGTGACCAGTTCGAAACGGAGCTCGCCGTGCGGCATTGAGACACCCCAGGTGGCCACGACCGTGGAGCCGTCCGGCGTCACGTCGTAGGCGCTGTGGCCGGCCAGTGCCTTGCCCGGCTGCGGGGTGAGGTCCCTGACCTCGGTCAGCCGTTCCTCCTCGCTCAGCGTGCCCGCGAACAGCCGGGGTTCGCCGGGGCCGAGGTCGTGATCCCAGTAACGCACCGGGTAGCTCTCGTGCAGGATCGCACTGATCCCCGCATCCTTGCGCGTCTTGCGCCGCTCGGCCTCCCCCGCCTCGTCGCCCGGGAGCACGTCGGAGCAGAAGACCACGGTCTGCCCGCCGATCGCGAACCCGGCGACACCCCCCGGCCTGGAGGCGATCTGCCGGGCCTCTCCTCCCGCCGCGGGCAGCAGCCAGAGCGCCGGAACCTCCTCATCCGCCTCCTTGACCGTCGGGTCGGGCCGGCGCGAGCCGAAGAGCAGATCACCACGCTGGGTGAACTCGGCCCCGGCCTCACCCTTGACCGATCTGGTCAACCGGTGCGGCCGTCGGCCGTCCAGCGGGATTTCCCAAAGGGAGGTTCCGTAGGATCTGCCATCGGGGTTGAGCGCCTGCACCACGCTGACCAGGCGCGTTCCATCGGGGGATAGCCGCAGGGATGCCACCCGCGGCACACCGACATAATCGCGGATGTCGTTAAATGGGGTCACGGTTTCGAACCTACCCCGGCTGCCGTCTTCGGACATGCCCCCAAACACGCATCCACAAATGTTGTTGATGACGAACTACTCATGGTGACCATGCGAGAGAACGCCCCGGCATGCGGTTTGATGAAGGCCATGGGGAATTACGACGCACTCCTCGTCGTCTCGTTCGGGGGACCCGAAAAACCTGACGACGTGATGCCGTTCCTGGAGAACGTGGTGCGGGGCCGCGGGATCCCGCGCGAGCGGCTGCTGGAGGTCGAGGCGCACTACCGGCGCCTCGGCGGGGCCAGCCCGATCAACCAGCAGTGCCGCGACCTGATCGCGGCCGTGAAACCGACCGTCGACCTTCCGGTCTACTGGGGCAACCGCAACTGGCACCCCTACCTGGAGGACACACTCCGCGAGATGGCGGGCGACGGTGTGCGCAGGGCAGCGGCCTTCGTCACCTCGGCCTACAGCTCGTACTCGAGCTGCCGGCAGTACATCGACGACATCGCGCTCGCCAGAGCCGCGGTCGAGGGCGCCCCCGAGGTGGTCAAGCTCCGGCACTACTTCGACCACCCGGGCTTCATCGCGGCGATGGCCGACCACACCCGCGAGGCGCTGGACCGGCTGCCCGACGGGCTCGGCGACTCCGCCCGGCTGGTCTTCACGGCGCACAGCATCCCGATCTCGATGGCCGAGACGGCCGGAGAGAGCGGCGGGGCGTACGAGGCGCAGCTGCGCCGCGCGGCCACGCTGGTCACCGCGGAGCTGGGCGGCGACAGGGCGTGGGACCTGGTCTGGCAGAGCCGGAGCGGCGCCCCTCACATCCCGTGGCTGGAGCCCGACGTCTGCGACCACCTGCTGGAGGTCGACGCCCAGGCGGTGGTGCTGGTGCCGATCGGCTTCGTCTCCGACCACATGGAGGTCGTCTACGACCTCGACGTGGAGGCCGCGGAGACGGCGAGGAAGATCGGCCTGCCGCTGGTCAGGGCGGCCACGGCCGGCACCCACCCCCGGTTCGTCTCGATGGTCGGGGAACTGCTCGCCGAGCCCGAACCCGTCGCGTGCTCGGCCACCTGCTGCCCGGCGCCACCGCGCCGCCGCGGGTAGGGCGCGCGTGCGCCTTCAGGGGTAGGCGTCGGCATAGCCGCGGGAGATGGCCAGGACTTTGGAAACGTACGACCAGGAGTGGTTGTAGAACCAGATGGCCTTCTCCAGCTTCTTGCCGCCCTGGGCCGCCCCGTTCGCGCACAGGTAGTTGGCCGCCGAGGGGACCGCGTCGTAGGGGCTCCAGATGTCGGCGACGCCGTCGCCGTCGCCGTCCACGCCGTAGGCCTTCCAGGTGGCGGGCATGAACTGCATCGGGCCCTGCGCACCCGCCGAGGAGGGGCCGTTGTTGCGCCCGTGGGAGCTCTCCACCTGGCCGATCGCGGCCAGGACCGTCCAGGAGAGCCCCGGGCAGACCTCGGCCGACCTGCGGTAGAGCTCCAGGTAGCTGCCGGGTCTGCCGACCGTCACCCGGGCCGCCTTCGCGGTCGACCCGCCGGTGGTGGTCTTGCCCGCGGTGGTCTTGTCGGTGGTGGTCTTGCCCGCGGTGGTCTTGTCGGTGGTGGTCTTGTCGGTGGTGGTCTTGTCGGTGGTGGTCTTCGCCGTGGCGGCCGCACCGACGGCGACCACGTGGGAGCCCGGGCCGAGCAGCCTGCCCACCCGCGCCTTGAGAACGGCGGTGGCCTTCCGGGGCCCGTGCACGAGCAGCGCCACCCCCGGCAACAGGCCCAGCCGGCGGCCGGTCTCGGTGCCCACGATGCCGTCCACACCCGGCAGGCCGAAGGTGGCCGAGGCCGCTGCCCGTAGCCGGGGACCGTCGTCCACCTGGTACTCCGCGCCGAGGACCAGGCCCAGGCGGCGTGCCGCCGAGCTGTCGGCGACGAACTCGCCCCTGGCCAGGGCGCTCCACACGCCCTGCTGATCGGCGACGGCCCTGGGGGCCCACGCCCGGAAACGGTCGGGGTCGACCGCGATGAGGTTGAGCCCGACCCCGGACACCTTGACCGCCCCGCCGTCGAAGGAGTCGATCTTCTGGACGTACTTGAGCCGGGAGATGTCCTCCTTGGTCTGCTCGGTCAGCGTCGACGGTGATATGACCAGCAGCCGAGGCGGGGTGGAGGCGGGCCCTGGCCCCGCTGTCCCTACCGGGCCGGGGGCCGCTGTCCCTACCGGGCCGGGGGCCGCTGTCCCTACCGGGCCGGGGGCCGCTGTCCCTACCGGGCCGGGGGCCGCTGTCCCTACCGGGCCGGGGGCCGAGGACGGCCGCGAGGCCGGGTTCTCCGGGGCGGCCTCCCCGCCCACCGGGTTGTTCGGGCCGGGGCTCCCCCGGTCCGGGCTCGGCGGATCCGGACTCCCGGGGTTTTCCGGGTTCGCCGCGTCTGCCGTGGCCGGCGGGACCGCCGTCCGGCCGACCACCGGCGCGAGCGCCGACAGGTCCCGGATGCGGGACTCCACGACGGCGTTCCCATCCGGGGCCGCGGGACGACCGCCGGTGATCACCGCGAGCGCGACTCCGCCGAGAGCGACAAGTGCGGTCAGAGCAACCACTACTGGGACGAACACCCTCAACCCGGAAAGACGTGACACCGAGCTCACGTTAGCCTCAACGGACCGCGTCGGGAGCCGTTGCCTGGAAAATCACTTGCCGAGGAGCGATTCCGTGCGGAATCGTCAGGATGTTTCACACGCATAGAGCATCAAGAGGTGTCAGTGGTCGGGCCGTACCGAGGGCTCTTCAGCACGCCCGGCGTCAAGGGTTTCGTCATCGCGGGATTCTTCGGGCGAATGCCCATGTCGATGCTCGGCATCGGCATCGTGCTGCTCATCGAGGCGCTCACCGACTCCTATGCGACGGCGGGGGCGGTCGCGGCCACCGTCAGCGTCTCCTACGCCATCGCGGCTCCCCTGTCGGGGCGTCTGGTGGACAGGTTCGGCCAGGCCAGAATAGTCATCCCGCTCACCCTGGCGCACGGCGCCACGCTGACCGGCATGATGCTCTGCGCCGAGTTCGGCGCCCCCCGGTGGACGCTCTTCGCCACCGGTGTGGCGGTCGGCGCGACCGCGCTCTCGCTCGGCTCGCTGGTGCGCGCCCGCTGGTCGCACCTGCTGGGCGGGACGGCGAGGCTGCACACGGCGTTCTCCTTCGAGTCGGTCGCCGACGAGGTCATCTTCGTCGCGGGCCCGGCGCTGGTCACTGCCCTGGCCACCATGATCAACCCGTACACGGGCCTGATCGTGGCTCTGGTCTGCACGACCGTGGGCACCATCGCCTTCGGGTTGCAGCGTGGCACGGAGCCGCCCGTCCGCCCCAGGGAAGAGCGCTCGGGCACCCCGATCACCATCCCCGGCGTCGCCCTGATGTCATGCGCCTTCCTGGCGATGGGGGCGGTGTTCGGCTCGGTCGACCTGGTCACGGTGGCGTTCGCCGAGGAGGAGGGCGTCAAGGCCGCCGCCGGACTGCTGCTCGCCTCGTTCGCCGGCGGGAGCCTGGTCTCGGGGCTCTGGTACGGCGCGCGGCAATGGACCGTCTCGCTGCGCGGCAGGTTCATCGGCTCGCTCGCGGTGTTCGCCGTGGGCCTGACCCCGATCATGCTCATCGACGATGTCAGGGTCATGGCGGGCGCGCTCTTCCTGGCCGGGATGGCCATCTCCCCGACCGTCATCACCGGCTACAGCCTGACCGAGCGACTGGTCCCCGCCCACCTGCTCACCGAGGGCATGGCGTGGATCTCGACCTCGGTCGGATTCGGCGTGGCGATCGGCGCGTGGGCGGGCGGCAGGCTCACCGACGCGTTCGGCGCTTCCAACGCCTACGGGTTCTCCTTCGTCTGCGCCCTGCTGGCCGTGGCGATCGGCGTCGGCGGCTCCGCCTGGCTGCGAACCCCTGTCGCCCGGCAACAATCATGAGTATTGTTCATATTTACTGGCGGAGCGAGTGACGAACCGGCGGTAACCCGCGTGTCGCGAGCGGGCGTCCCGGGGACGCCGTGCCCACGAGGCGTCCGGGTGACACCCGCAGGGCAGGAGTGAGCATGGGCGAGACCTTCCGCAACTGGGCGGGGAACCAGTCCGCCACCCCCGCGGAGGTCCGTACACCGTCCTCCGCCGAGGAGGTCTCGCGGGCGGTGCGCGATGCCGTCGCCTCGGGACGCCGGGTGCGGATGATCGGCACCGGGCACTCGTTCACCGCGGTCGCCCTGACCGACGGCGTCCTGCTGCGGCCGGACGCGCTGACCGGGATCCGCGAGGTGGGAGACGGCTGGGTGACGGCCGAGGCGGGGACGACGATCGGCGTGCTCAACGGGGAACTGCACCGCAGGGGTCTGGCCCTGGCCAACATGGGCGACATCGACGCCCAGACGGTGGCCGGGGCCATCCAGACCGGCACCCACGGCACCGGCAGGGACATCGGCGGGCTGGCCGACCAGGTAGTGGCGCTGGAGATGGTGCTCGCCGACGGCGAGATCGTCACGGTCCGCGGCGACGGCGAGGGGAAGATCCGCGGGATGGCCGAGCAGGACCTGTTCGACGCGGCCAGGGTGGGCCTGGGCGCGCTCGGCGTGGTGACCGCGGTGACCTTCCGGGTGGAGCCCTCCTTCCTGCTGCGCAGCGTCCGGGGGCCGATGGCACTGTCCTCGATCCTGGACTCCCTCGACTCCCTCGTCGCCGGCAACGAGCACTTCGACTTCTTCTGGATGCCGCACACGGACACCTGCCTGACCAAGCGCAACAACCGCAGCCCCGGCCCGGCCCGGCCGCCGAGCGCGTTCAGGCACTGGCTCGACAACCACTTCGTGGAGAACACCCTGTTCGGCGCGGTGTGCGGCATCGGTGGCCGCCACCCGGGCGCCATCCCCCGGCTCAACGCGCTCTCGGCCGCGACGTTGTCGGCCTCGACCCACACCGACGCCTCGCATCGGATCTTCACGAGCGTGCGCCAGGTGCGCTTCCTGGAGATGGAGTACGCCATCGCGCGTGAGCACCTCGGTCAGGCCCTCCACGAGGTCCGCGACCTGCTGGAGGCAACGGACTGGAAGATCAGCTTCCCGATCGAGGTGCGGGTCACCCCCGCCTCGGACGCCTGGCTGTCCACCGCCTACGGCAGGGACTCGGCCTACATCGCCTGCCACGTCTACCGGCCGACACCGAACCCCGCCTACTTCGAAGGCGTTGAGGAGATCATGACGAGGATGGGTGGCCGCCCGCACTGGGGCAAGCTGCACACCCGCGACGCGGCCTACCTGACGGCGGTCTATCCCCGGTTCGCCGACTTCCTGGCGGTACGGGACGTCCTCGACCCCGGACGCGCCTTCGGCAACGAGTATCTCGACACCGTCCTGAGGTGAAGGACCCCCGCCCCCGCCGCCCGTTCCCCCGATTCGGTCGCTTCTCACAAGCTTTCGGTAAAGGGTGGCGCAAAGGCTCGCTCGAAGAGTGACGCGTCCGCGTGTCCCGTCGTTCCCCCGGCGTGTGCGACGGGCAGATTCGCAGACACCCGCGCCGCTCGACCCCGAGGGAGTCCGCTGGAGATGACCTTCTCCCGCCGTCCATGCCAGCCGCCGCCGCGATCCGTCGTCACGGACCGCGACGACCGCCCCCCGCACAACGCCGCGATCGCGACGTCCCCTCCCCGGATCGGCGGACCGGCCTCACCGCCATCTCCCGGTTCTTGGTGGAAGTCCGCAGCGGTTCACGGAGTTATCCGTGAGAATCCCTTGAGGATCCCGAAGTTGCTGCTCCAGACCGGTGCCCTGTAATTAGATGAATGGAGCAAATGTGACCGGCGTCACATCGCTGCGAGCCCCATCCAGGAAGGCGATGTTCGGACATGCCGGGTACGGTGCTGGCAGGCAACCGGCACACGCGAGAGACTCAAGGGTCCGGGGGAAGATTGAGCACGACGACGAAGGGACTCGCATGCAGGAGCTCCGACTCGTCGCGGTGAGTGAGGACGGAACCTATCTCGTGCTGGCGACAGCCGGCCGGGGTACCCGGTTCACGCTGCCCGTCGACGACCGGCTCCGTGCTGCCGTCCGCGGCAACTTCTCCCGTCTCGGCCAGTACGAGATCGAAGTGGAGAGTCCGTTGCGCCCCAAGGAGATCCAGGCCCGGATCCGTGCCGGCGAGACCGCGGAGGAGATCGCCAATACGGCGGGCATCCCGGTCGAGCGCGTGCGGTGGTTCGAGGGCCCCGTGCTCCAGGAACGTGAGTACATGGCACAGCAGGCGCAGCGCTGCGCCGTACGCCTGCCCGGCGACTCCGCTCCCGGTCCCACTCTCGGCGACCTGGTCGCCGAGCGGCTGACCCGCCGCGGCGTACCCGCCGACGAGATCGAGTGGGACTCCGCCAAGCGGGACGACAACATGTGGCGCATCAAGCTCGGGTTCGTGTGGAACGGTCACACGCGCAACGCCGAGTGGCTCTTCGACCCGCGCCGGCGCCACATCACGCCCCACGACGACGAGGCCCTGCGCCTGTCCAGCGGCGAGGACGTCAACCCGGTCGAGGACACCACGGTCACGCCGTTCGTGCCGCGCGTGGCCAAACTCGCTCCGGTGCCGCCGCTGGCACCCGAACCGCCGAACCAGCAGCCGGTCGCGTTCCCATCGGTCCTGCGGCACGAGCCCGCGGCCCAGCACCGGCCCGCCTATCAGCAGCCGCCCATGCCGCCGCTCCCCGCCGGATACGAGGCCCCGAGGGTGTCGGTGCCGCCGCTGCGCGCTCCCGACCCGGCCGGATACCAGCCTGGCAGGATCCCGGAGCCCACCGTTCCGGCGGCCGAGGACTCCGATCCCGCCGCGTGGATCAGGCCTCCGGAGCCGGTGTCGCCGGAGCCCGTCACCGTGCACGAGCCGCTCCCCTCCCCGGAGCCGGAGCCCGCGGCACCCGCCGCGCCGCAACCCGTTGCCGCTGTCCAGCCACCGGTGACGGCGGCCGGGCCGTCTTGGGAGTCGTCTCCGGTCGGGCCGCCCTCGGCCGGCGCACCGGAGCCGGCGCCCGCCACGGCGCGGGAACCGGTCACCGGATCCGGCGTGCCCGAGCAGGTCGCCACCGAGCCGGCTCTCGCGCACGTGCCGGCCGCCCCCCCGGAGCCGATGGCCGCCGTGGCCACGGCCGAACCCGTGGCCACGGAGGTCGCGAAGGCACCGGAGGTCACGAAGACACCGGAGGTCACGAAGGCTCACAAGGGGGCTGAGGTTTTCGAGGTCGCCGAGGTTTCGGAACCCTCCCGGCCCACCGCCGCACCCCCACCGGAGCCGGTCCCGGCCGCCGTCCTGTCCAAGCCCGCCGAGCAGCGGTCCACCCCGGGCGGGAAGGCGGCAGAGCAGCGAGACTCCACGAAAGCGGAGAACGGCACCGCTGCGAAGGAGACCCCCGCGCCGGAGACCGAACCAGCCCAGGAGGGCTCGATAGCTGTACCGGCGGCGCGCGTCAGCGTGGACGAGCGGGCCAAGGCCGAGCCGGGCAGGCAAGAGACACAGGGGGACACGGGGGCCATGCAGGAGACCAAGGTCGACAAGCCCGCGGCGGAGAAGCCCGCGGAGCCGCCGAAGCCGGCACCGGCTCCGGCGCGACCTGCCAAGAAGTCCCGAGGGCGGCGCGCGTCCGTGCCCACCTGGGACGAGATCATGTTCGGCGCTCGCCGCCAGGACTGACCCGCACCGCGTCAGGCGGGGGTGACCGGAACACCGGCCCCCCGCTTCACGGATGTCAGCCGTTCCCCGAGTCCCCGGGCGAGGCTGGCGGCTCACCGGATGAGGACGACCTGCCCCGCACGGGCGGTTCGCCGGACGGACGTGCCCCTCCCGGCGCGCCGGGTGCGGCTGCCCCAAGGGTTGCGGACTCCCCGGAAGGCGGGTTCTCGCGGATGGGGTCCTCGGAAACGAGGAACGGGGCGAGCCAGCTCGGGGTGACCTCGGCGGCGAAGGCCGGCCCCTCGGCCTCATCGACGTCGAGGGCGGCGTAGCCGCCGGTGCCCGCGCCCACGCCCGCGGTCACGGTCAGCAGACCGACGCGGCGCTGGAACCAGGTCTGGCTCAGGGTCCAGCCGACGACCGCCCGCTTCTCCACCACCGCCTGTGAGCGGCGCAACGACCCCGAGCGGACCGACAGGCGGCTCCCGTCGTACGTGTGGCCGAGGGACCGGTAGCGGTCGAGGCCGAGCGGGATGCCCAGCAGCGCGAGGAGCAGCGCGGGCGCCGCGAGCGCCCACCAGAGCCCTGACCAGAACATGGCCGCCGCCGTCGCACAGGCGGCGACGACCAGCCACGGAAAGATCGCCCGAAACAGCCGGCGCCTGCGCGCCGCCGGCGGGTGGGGCCGCAGCCCGGTGGCGACCGGGCCGATCGCCTCACCGACCACGTCGAGCACGGTGTCCCTCGGGGCGACGGGAAGCAGTTGGCCCCGGGTCTCCGAGTCGCCGAGACCGGTCACGATCGCCCATGCGCGGCCGAACCCCGCCCAGCGCTCGACCAGCCCTTCCACGAACTCGAACCCTCGCACCCTGCGCCGCTCCAGGGACACGCTCCTGCGCGTGACCAGACCGCGCCCGGTGATCAGGTATCCCTCGCTGGCGCGGAGGGTGAAATCCCAGTTGAACACCGCATACATGATCACACCGACCACCGGCATGGCCAGGATCAGCAGCACCAGGGCAGCGGCGAGCAGGGGCGGACGCTCCCAGAGCCACTCCCCCGCGCCCATCACGACCCGCCTGTCGATTTTGAACTCGCCGCCCCACTGGAACGCCAGGCCCACGGCACCGGCGACCAGCGCGAACGGGGTCAGCAGGTAGGAGCCGGAGAGCGGGCCGTAGACGAGCCACTTTCGCGGTAACACGAAGAACACCCGTTCGGGGAGCGCATCACCCGCCTCGTGACGGACGGTGGCGGACGTCGTCGGCTCCGTCGCGTTCGCGGCCGTGAGCTCGCCGGAGCCGGGTGCCGAAGCCGCCTCGGCCTGGACGCGTCTCGCCGTCCGGGCGCGTGCGTGCCAGAGCAGCACCGCCTTGAGCCGCTCCCCCTCCTCGACGGTGACCCCGTCGAGCTCACCCTCCTGCTTGTCGTCGCCGCCGGCACCGGTGTCGATCCGCAGGACGGCGATGCCGAGCAGGCGGTGCAGCGGCGGGGCACTGACGTCGACGCCGCGGATCCGCTCCAGCGGGATCGTCCGCACCGACCTGCTGATCAGCGACCGGGTGAGCTCCATCCGGTCACCGGCGATCCGGTAGGTGAAGGTGGCCCAGCGCACGGCCGAGAACGCGACGGAGCCGACGACGCCCAGCGCCGCCCACACGAACGATCCTGGAGAGAACCCGCCGAGGAACAGGACACCGGCCAGCGGCAGGAAGAGCGAGGGCAGCATCCGGATCGGATCGGTCAGCAGAACCTTCGGGCTGAGCCGCAGCGGCGCCTCCGTCCGGTCTGCCGGACGAGCGTGGCCGGGCCCGGGAGGCGGAACGGATCCGGGAGACCCGGAATGAGGCACGGCGCCGGAATGAGGCACGGCGGGTTCGCCGCCCTCCGGCGGCCCGGCCGGTGAACGGTCGCCGGGAGATCCGGTCACGTCGCGTCGTCCCTGAGCTCTTCCGCGCGCCGGGCGAGCCCTTCGGCCAGCTCGGCGGCGACACCGTAGTCGAGACCCTTGATCGTGGACGAGCCCGCGTGGGAGGCGGTGCGGATCTCGACGGTTGCCAGGCCCAGCATGCGCTCGAACCAGCCCTGTGCCTTGTCGACGGTCTGGATCCTGCTGACCGGGACGAACACCCATTCCCTGCTCAGCCATCCGGAACGGGCATAGACAACGTCCTCGCTGAGCTCCCATCTGTGCACGGCGTACCGCCAGAACGGCTCGACGAGCGCGCCGGGCACCAGTAGCAGCACCATCAACCACGGCAGCCACCAGATGTTGTCCAGTGCCCATCCGGGCAACCATGACCAGCGGCCCTCGTCGATCCACCTCGCCAGGAAGAAAGAGCCGCCGACCAGGACAATGGACCAGAAAATCCCCTCCATCAGCCACAACGTGACTGCCTTGCGTGAAACCGGATTGGCGGGGGCGCGCAGGGAGACTCGGGCACGCCCGGAGGTGGCTCTGCGACGCTCGCCCGGCCGACCGGCCGCCGTGGCCTCCTCTGAGGCGGGGCTGGGCTTATCGGCTCGGTCGTTCACGCTGTCAGCCTAAACGGTCATGTCCCGCAGGGTGCTCCGGCGGTGTGACGCAAAAAGTTCCGCCGGACCTCGGCGGGCATCGCGGCAGGTCCTGCGGGCAGGCGCTCCCGATGAGGCGGCTCCCCTTCCGCGATCTGTCCTCACCCGTTTCCCCGCCGCCGGGCAGAGGGGCGCAAAAGTGTCGGTGGCGCAGTACATGCTGGAGGTCCGGAAACCACGGAGAGGCATGACCGATGACCTATGCGATCCAGGCCGAGGGTCTGGTGAAACGCTACGGGAAGACCCGCGCGCTGGACGGGGTGGATCTCCTCGTTCCCCAGGGGCGCCTGCTCGGCGTGCTGGGCCCCAATGGGGCGGGCAAGACCACCGCGGTGCGCATCCTGGCGACGCTGCTCCGCCCTGACGCCGGCACCGCCAGCGTCGGCGGCTACGACGTGACGCGCCAGGCCCACCAGGTGCGCTCGCTGATCGGCCTGACCGGGCAGTACGCCGCCGTCGACGAGATGCTCACCGGCATCGAGAACCTGGTGATGATCGGCCGCCTGCTGGGCATGACGCGCGCCGACTCCCGGGCGCGCGCGGGCGAGCTGCTGGAGCGCTTCGATCTGTCCGACGCCGGCGGACGGGCCGCCAAGACCTACTCCGGCGGCATGCGACGCCGGCTGGACCTGGCCGCCAGTCTGGTCGGCCGCCCCCAGGTGCTCTTCCTCGACGAGCCCACCACCGGGCTCGACCCGCGCAGCCGCACCGACCTGTGGAGCGTGGTGCGCGGCCTGATGGCCGACGGGGTCACCGTGCTGCTCACCACCCAGTATCTGGAGGAGGCGGACCAGCTCGCCGACGACATCGTCGTCTTCGACCACGGCAGGGTCATCGCCTCAGGCACCTCCGACCAGCTCAAGGCGACCACCGGCGCACAGGTCCTGGAGGTGCGTCCCTCGCAGGCCGAGCACCTCGATCTGGTCGGCAAGATCCTGGCCGATGTGCTGGGCGAGATCCCCGACCTCAGCGGGGGCAGGGCCACCGCCTCCGTCCACGATCCCGCCGCCGTTCCCGTGATCGTGCGCCGCCTGGACGAGCAGGGTGTCATCGCCTCGGAGCTCGCGCTGCGCAAGTCCAGCCTGGACGAGGTCTTCCTGGCCATCACCGGCCATCTGCCCGACGACAAGGACGTCCCCGAGAAAGAAGAGGCATTCGCATGACCACGCTGACGACGACCATCCCGCGGATGGCCGCCAAGCGCGTCACTCCCCTGGCCACGCTGCAGCAGACCATGACACTGGCCTGGCGCAGCCTGGTCCAGATCAAGCACAACCCGTGGGAGCTGCTGGATCTGAGCATCCAGCCCATCATGTTCCTGCTGCTGTTCACCTACGTCTTCGGCGGCGCCATCTCCGGCTCCACCGGCGACTACCTGCAGTTCGCTCTGCCCGGCCTGCTCGTACAGAACGCCCTGTTCTACACGCTCTCCACCGCTATCGGCCTCAACACCGACATCACCAAGGGCGTCTTCGACCGGCTGCGGAGCCTGCCCATCGCCCGCACCGCGCCCCTGTCCGGGCGAATCATCGCCGACACCGTCAAGCAGATATGGGCCTTCGCCCTGCTGGTCGGCTTCGGCATGGTGCTGGGCTTCCGGGTCACCACCAGTGTCTTCGGAGTGCTGGGCGCCCTGGCACTGCTGGTCGTGGTCGCCCTGGCCATGTCCTGGATGTCGGTGCTGATCGGGTTGAAGGCCTCCAGTCCCGAGAAGGTGCAGATGATCGCCTTCTCCACGATGATGCCGCTGACCTTCACCAGCAGCGCCCTGGCGCCGTCGGCCACCTTCCCGTCCTGGCTGAAGGCCTGGTCCGACATCAACCCCGTCACGCATCTGGCGGACGCCATCCGCGGCCTGCTCATCGGCGGCGACGTCACCAGGGCCGTTCTCTTCTCGCTGCTCTGGGCCGCGGGTTTCGCCGTGGTCTTCGCCCCTCTGGCGATCCGCGCGTTCCGCAGCCGCGTCTAGGCCCCGTCCCTTGGATCTTTTGCCCACCGTGGTCAGGCGGTGTCTCGCCGCGTCGTCGTCGGTCACCGCGGTACGCCGCGGGTCCCTCCTTCGCCTCGCGAGGCACCGCCTGACCGATCCCCGCCTGACCGATCCCCGCCACGCCTCCCCCTCACGGCCATCCACTGGCACGGCTCCCTGCGTGCCCCTGGGCGCCTTTCCCCAAGAAGCTCCGGACAGGCCGCTGCACGAGGTTTCCGGTGTGGCCTGGGAAACGGGTCCGGACGGACCCCGCAGGGGCAGGGCGGACCCCTCGGGGGCAGGGCGGCCCCCTCGGGGGCAGGGCGGCCCCCTCGGGGGCGCCTCGGGGGCCGCCTCAGGGGCGCGGCCGTCACAGGCGTTCCAGCCGGCACAGAAGTCTCAGGCGTCACGAACACCGGGAGCGGCGAGACCTGACCAACGAGCGGAGGTCCGGGGCGGCGAAACTAGTTTGATGTTCACTCCCGTCCCTTCCGTCCCTCGGTTTTGCCCGTTTTTCGGCCTTTTCCCCACCGCGGAACCTCGCGATCCGGTCTGCACATCTTCTAGACCCGCGTAGCATCATCGGGCATGGGGCAGCCAAACATGTCTACGCGCCGCCCGCGGCTCACCTCGGGAGTGGCGATCGCCGCGGCGCTCGTCGTCGCGTCCTCGGGTTGTGGGATGGCCAGCGGCATGGCCTCGACGGAGAGGTCGCAACTGGAGCCGATCAGCGTCTTCAGCCCCCGGGTCAGAGACGGCGGCCCCCTGCCGTCCGACTACTCATGCAAGGGTTCGGTCGGCAATCCCCCGTTGCGCTGGTCTCGCGTGCCCGAGGGCACGAAGTCCGTCGCGATCGTGGCGGACAACAACTCCCGGGCGGACGGCGAGGTGAACTGGGTCGTTTTTGACATCGACCCCCGCACCAACGAACTGCCCGAGGGTGGCGTCCCGGTGGGAGCCGTGGAGGGAAGTACCACGAACGGCAAGGTGGGCTATAGCCCCCCGTGCGACGTCCGGGAGAACTATCGTTTCACTGTCTACGCGCTCGATGACAAGGTCGATCTTCACAAGGGAGCCTCCCTTGACAAGACCTTGAAGAGCATCGCGGACAAGACGATCGCCTGGGGACGGCTCACCGCGGCACACATCGAGTGACTGGCCAAACACCGGAGGTAGTAATGGTTACCAATTCTTCACTTAGGGTGTGACAACGCTCATAGTGGTCCGACACAATCAGATCCAATGTCCAAGCGCAGGTGATGCATGGGGGAAGGTCGCGTCGATGGCCGCGCGATCTCACCGGCGCCGCTGTAAGGCCATGGCCTTGAGGGTGGTGCAATGATCGCGGTCGTAGTAAGCCTGGTCGCCGTCGTGCTCCTCGTGCTCGTCGTCGTGGCACTGGGAATGCGGTCGATGAACCGCAGGGAGAGCGCGCTCCCGGCGGAACGTCTGCGGGAGATGGCGGAGAAGGAGGCGCTGACTCCGACCATGTCCAGCGACGACTTCGCCACTAGAGAACCGAAGATGAACCATTTCACCCCTGACCTGACACCGTTCGACGAGCCGAAGCCGCCACGCCAGCCACGGCCGCCGAGCGCCCGGGGCAAGCGTGGGATGAACGAGTTCGGTCAGGTGGACGACTACGACGACGACTACTGGACACGGCTCCAGGCTGACGAGGGCGGTTTCGGAGGGCCCTTGGCAGCTCAGATGGGCGCGAGTCGTCCCGTCGACCAGGAGAACCAGGAGAACCAGGAGAACCAGCAGGTCGACGCCGACGCGACGACGGTGCAGGCTCCGCTCCCGATCAGGCCCCAGCCATCCCGAAGCACCCCGCACCCCCCCATGCCTCGACCGGCCAGGCCCGCGCCCGAGCCGGCCGTCGCCTCCGCCTCGTTGCCCTCCGGCCTCGACGACCTCATCGCCCCGGTCCAGCCGAATCCGGCGCCCACCGCGGCGTCGCTCGCCGAGCAGAGGACCGTGACGTTCGCGGCTCCCACCCCCGGCACCTTCGGCGACGCCCGCCCCTCGCGGGCGAGTTCCCGCCGTGGCGGGAACCGGCCGTCCTCGCAGCCGGCGCCCCAGCCCGTCCAGGGCAACGGCGGCCCCTCCCGGCCCGACCCGCTGAACGACCCGCTCGGCGGCTCGTACTTCCGCCGCGGCGCGGGCTCCCGGCCCAGTGGCGCGGGTTCCCCCTCGGCCGGCAGCGGCTCGCCCGGCGCCCGCCCGGGCAACGGCGGGCCGCCCGCCTCGATGCCCCCCATGGGTCCCACGACCAGCGGCGGCTTCCCCGCCGCGTCCGCGCCCGACCCGCTCACGGCGCCCTACCGCCACCCGGCGCAGCCGCCCAAGAGCAACGTGGCGGACAACCCGTGGGCGCAGGCCACGAGCCCGACGTCGGGTGGCTGGCCTGCGGCGAACACCGCCGACATCCTCGACGACCCGGCCCCGTCCTACTCCTCGTACCAGACACCGGTCTACGGCGCGCCGCCCGCGGGCTCGTACGAGGTCAGCTCGGGTTGGGCAACCATCGAAGACGACGCGATCACCGGTCCGAGCCCGGCGGTCTCCGCCTCGACCGGCCCCTCCCGAACCTTCCCCCCCGCCCAGGACCGCCCGGCCGCCCCGCAGGGTGGGACGACCGGCGGGTACGGCTACGAGCCCCAGCCCGCCACCCCGGCCAGCCCGGCCAGCCCGGTCGCGTGGCCGGAGCCCGGCGCTCCCAACGGGAGCGACGGCGCGAGCTGGCCGAGCTACGGCGAGCTCTACGGCACCGCCCCCGAGACCACCCCTGCCGAGGGAGGAGGGGCCGGCTCGCGGGGCAACCACCGGGCCGCCCAGGAGCCCGACTACCCCGACTATTACCGCTGATTCTCCCCGTCCTCCGTAAAAGCCCGCGGTAAACGCCCGGCTGACGGGGGGCGGCCCCGTAGGGTCTGCTCATGGAGACGGACACGAAGAGCGACGGGGCGTTGACGGCGGGTCGCATCGCCTCTGTGCTGTGGTACGACCTGCCCGCCTCCCTGGTGGTCTTCCTGGTGGCCCTGCCCCTCTCGCTGGGCATCGCGGTCGCCTCGGGAGCACCACTGGCGGCAGGGCTCATCGCCGGTGTGGTGGGCGGTGTGGTGGCGGGTCGGCTGGGCGGCTCCGTCGTCCAGGTGAGCGGGCCCGCCGCGGGACTGTCCCTGGTGGTCGCCGATCTGGTGGTGCGATACGGCTGGCGGGCCACCTGCATGATCACTTTACTCGCGGGCGTCCTGCAGCTGCTGCTGGGCGTCTGCCGGGTCGCCCGCTCGGCGCTGGCGGTCTCGCCCGCCGTGGTGCACGGCATGCTCGCCGGGGTGGGCGTGGTGATCGCCCTCGCCCAGCTGCACGTGGTGCTCGGCGGGAACCCGCAGCGCTCCGCGATCGAGAACCTGGTCGAGCTGCCCCAGCAGATCATCAACAACCACACGCACGCGGTCTTCGTCGGCCTGCTGACCATCACGGTCCTGGTCGCCTGGACCCGTATGCCGGCTCGGCTGCGGGTCTTTCCCGCACCGCTGGCGGCCCTGCTCACCGCCTCGGTGACCGCCTGGACGCTCGGCTGGGAGGTCACCCGGATCGACCTGTCCGCCAGCCTGGACTCCTGGGCCACCCCGCTCTGGCCCACGGGCGACTGGCACGGGATCATCGCCGCGGTGCTGATCGTGGCGCTGCTGGCCGGGGTGGAGTCGCTGCTCTGCTCGGTGGCCGTCGACAAGCTGCACGAGGGCAGGCGCTCCGACCTCGACAGGGAGCTCATCGGCCAGGGCGTGGCCAACATGGTGACCGGCGTGCTGGGCGGCCTGCCCGTGGCCGGGGTCATCGTCCGCAGCACCACCAACGTCAGGGCGGGGGCACGCAGCCGCTGGTCCACGATCCTGCACGGCGTGTGGATCCTGCTGTTCGCGGTCGGGCTGGGGTGGATGATCGCCCTGATCCCGATGGAGGCGCTGGCCGCGCTGCTGGTCTTCATCGGTGTGCAGATGGTCAACATGGGGCATCTGCGTAACCTGCGCGGCCACAGCGAGGTGCCGGTGTACGTCGTCACGATGGCCGGGGTGGTGCTGCTCGGCCTCGCCGAGGGAGTGCTGGTCGGCCTCGGCCTCGCCGCGCTGTTCGCGCTGCGCCGCCTCACCCGGGTGACCGTGCGGGCCACCGCCGAGCCGGACGGCCGCTGGCACGTGGTGATCGCCGGTTCGCTGACCTTCCTGGGGGTGCCCACACTCACCTCGGAGCTGCGGGCCATCCCGGCGGGGGCCTCGGTCGACCTCGACCTGAACATCGACTTCATGGACAACGCGGCCTTCGAGGCCATCCACGACTGGCGGCACGAGCACGAGCGCGGCGGCGGGACCGTGGACATCGACGAGATCCACGACGAGTGGTACGCCATGGCGGCCAGCGGCGCCCGGGTGTTTCCCGCCAAGACCCCGCCCCTGGCGCCGGACCGGTGGTGGCTGCCCTGGTCCCACCGGCGGAGCGGGCGGCGCTCGATCCGCCACCCGCTGGTCGCCACCCGGCACGCGCCCCGCGGCGGCAGTCCCGCCGTGCCCGATCTGCTGGCCGGGGCGCGGGAGTTCCACCGGCGCACGGCACCGCTGGTCCGCCCGCTCCTGCACGGGATGGCTCGCGGGCAGGAGCCCTCGCATCTCTTCATCACCTGCGCGGACTCCCGCATCGTGCCGAACCTGATCACCGCCAGCGGCCCGGGAGACCTGTTCACCCTTCGCAACCTCGGCAACCTGGTGCCCCGGCGGGATTCCGTGCCGGCGGACGACTCGGTGGCGGCGACGATCGAGTACGCGACGGACGCGCTCAACGTCCGCACCATCACGGTCTGCGGGCACTCAGGGTGCGGGGCGATGACCGCGCTGCTCAGCGGGGGCGAGAAGGCCGCGGGTCTGCCGGCGCTGGGCCGCTGGCTACGCCACGGCAACCACACCCTGGCACGGTTCATCGCGGGCGAGAGCGCCGGCGACGACGAGGGCCCGCTGGACCGCCTCTGCCGGGTCAACGTGATCCAGCAGCTGGAAAACCTTCGGACCTACCCGCAGGTGGACCGGCTGTTCCGCGCCGGGCACCTGGAGCTGGTCGGCATGTACTTCGACATCGGCAGCGCCCGGGTGCACCTGCTGGAGCATCCTCCGATCGCGAGCCGTCCGCTGTGAGCGGATGGCTTGCGCTACGGGTGAAAGCCCGTGGCCCCCTATCCGCCGGGCGCCAAGAATGAGGCGCTATGAGAATTCTGATCATGGGTGGTTCGATCTTCCTCGGCCGGGCGATCACCCAGGAGGCGCTGCGGCGCGGGCACGAGGTCACGACGTTCAACCGAGGGCGCAGCGGGGTCGACCTGCCGGGCGTGGAGGCCGTCAAAGGTGACCGCGAGGTTCCGGAAGACCTGGATCGCCTGGTGGCGGGCCGGGAGTGGGACGCCGTCATCGATGTCCACGGGCAGGTCCCGAGGGTCGTCGGCGAGTCGGTGCGGAGGCTCGGCGGCCGGGCAGGCACCTACGCGTACATCTCCAGCATCTCGGCCATCTCCGACTTTCCCGAGCGGGAGTGCGACGAGAGCTCGCCACGCTACGAGTGCGCGCCGGACGCGGGGCCCGAGGACGGTCACTACGGCATCCTCAAGGCGGGCTGCGAGCGGGCGGTGGAGGGCTTCGACGGCAACGCGCTGATCATCCAGCCGGGTCTCATTCTCGGCCCGTACGAGAACGTGGGCCGCCTGCCCTGGTGGCTGGACCGGATCTCCCGAGGCGGACGGGTCCTGGCCCCTGGTGACCCGGACCGGGCGATGCAGCTCATCGACGCCCGCGACATCGCCGCGTTCGTCCTCACCCATGCCGAGGCCGGGACGGCCGACCGCTTCCTCACCAGCGGGGTGCGGGGCAACATCACCTACGGCGGCTGGCTGGCCGAGTGCCGCGCGGCGACCGGTTCGGACGCCGAGTTCGTCTGGGTCGACGACCGCTTCCTGCTCGATCGGGAGGTGTCGCCGTGGAGCGAGTTCCCCGTCTGGACTCCCGGCGGTCCCGAGTTCGCCGGGGTCTGGCTGCCGTCGTCGGCGAAGGCCATCGCGGCCGGGCTGACCTGCCGCCCGGTCGCCGAGACCGTACGCGACACCTGGGCGTGGCTGGGTGAGGTCCCCCCGGGCGAGCGCGCGTTCCGCGGGCACGGCATCGACCCGGAGAAGGAGGCCGGAATCCTGGCCGAGTGGGCATAGGGCGTGCCCGTGACTCCTCCGCTCCCCCCGGGTACGCCTTCGGAGGAGTGGCGAGGGCTCGTGACGGCGAGGGCTCGTGACGGCGAGGGCTCGTGACGGCGAGGGCTCGTGACGGCGAGGGCTCGTGACGGCGGAGGCTCGTGACGGCGGAGGCTCGTGACGGCGGAGGCCGAGCGGCTCGCCGCTCTGGGCGCCCCGAGATTCGCAAGGCGGAGGAGTGGGGAGGATGCCGGACCTCATGACCGACCCCGAGACCGACCCCGAGGGTAATGAGTTCTTCCTGCGGTAGGGATGTATTTCTACGCATACATCGGGTCGGCGGAAACATAGGGTCGCGGCTGTCCGGCTCCGTCCCCCGAACGCCGGACGGCGGTCCACACTCCCAGGGCCGAGGGTGGAGGGCTACCGATATCGTCCTCCACCCACCCAACCCCGACCCGAGCCGATTCACCAGAACCTCCCGAGGATGCCCCGGCCTTCGGGCCGGGGCGGAATCGGGAGCGGGAGGGCCGCCAAGGCCCGAGCGTGCCCTGACCGGTCGGTCATTTCGATCGGCTTCTTTCTGAGTCGTGTAGCCGTAGCCGTCCGCGCGTTGAAGGTGGCGAACATGCCGGTGGTTGATCCCGGCGACGCGACCGTGCCGGGTGGTGATGTCGAACGAGCCGGAGGAGCGGACCAGGACTCGCCCGAGGTGAACCCCGGCCTTCTTGCCCGCCGGGACGTTCGCCCGGACCAGGTCGCCGGTTTGGAAGCCGTGGCGCAGTTTGCTCCGTGGCCGGACAAGACGGGGGAACCCGTATCGGTCGGGGGTGGTGCGGGCGTAGGCGCCGCGACCGGTCGCCGCGACCACCAGGACCGTCGACGGCCAGGCGGTCACGCTCTCCAGTTCGCCGACGTGCAACGCGTCCAACGTGTGCGACTTCGGCGCGCCGGTACGCGACCGGTTCCACTTCGTACGACCGCCGGAGGCGCCTGCCACGGGTAGGCCGGTGGCCTCCAGCGCCTGCCACAGTGCCCAGCGGGTGGTGTTGACGGCGGCGGCGTCGCACAGTGGCGCTTTCGCCTGCTTGAGGATCTTCGCCAGGATTGCGGGTCTGGTTTTCAGGAACTCCTGCACGGGGGTGGCGTTCTTGGTCTGGTTACAGCCGACGCAGGCCAGGGTGAGGTTGCTGACACGGTCGGAGCCGCCCCGGCTGCGGGGGTGGATGTGGTCAAGGTTCACAGGTACGCCGCTCGCGCCGCAGTAGGCGCAGGTGCGCCCCCACTTGGCCAGCAGGTATTCGCGGACCTCGTACCCGGCGAGGGTGCCCTGCTGATACTCCACTCCTTCGAGCGGCCGCCCGGCCGACAGGGCGTGAGTGTCGAAGGAGACCCGCTCCACGTGCACGGCGGCCACGGGCACCCACCGACTCAGCCGCGCCACCCACGACAAGGTGGTGTCGACGCGGTGGCGCAGCGACGGCGCGAGCCACCCTTTCGGCTTGGTCCGGTTGAGAAACCGGGGGGCGCGGTAACGCAGGTTCCGCCCCCGGCGGGCACGGCGCAGTGCGGCCCGCGAGGCGAGCCTGTCACGGATCAGCGCGCCCCGGTGGTCGAGCTGGATCGCATACCGGCCGGCCCGGCTACCGTCATGGTCGATGAACACGGCCAGGCCGGTGTGCCTGGAGCCGGGGTCGATACCGACCTGCAGGCCTGCCACGGTGGAATCGGCCACCGACCGGTCCTTGAGGCGGATGACGAACGGGGTGTGGCGGTGAACCACCGCTCGCCCGGCCGCCAGCAGGCGGCGGGCGCGGGCGGGGTGGCAGGGGTCGAGCGGGTGGCCGCGGGCGTCCAGGACGAACACGACAGGGTGAACCTCACGGTTCGCTCCCTCGGACACCGAAGCATCCTCGGGGTGACGCCGAGCAGACCGGGTGCCGGTCCGCTCGATCTCCCCTCGCCCGGGTTGAACACCAGGTACCGCCTGACAGCGGTGTCCGTGAGCCGTTTCGTGCCCACCCTCGGGCGTGTCTGCTCCCACGAATTCCAGAGCGGCAGGCTGAGGAAGCACCTGCCGGTGGGTCTGCGATCTCGTGTTCAACGTAGCCATCAAAACGCACCTCCTTGAGCGATGGCCAGGGCTGGTCAACGCGGGGCTTCAAAGCGCATTACCGCGCCTCAAGCCCCCTCCTTCGGGAGGGGGTCGTTGACGGGCTCCCATCCCGGCCCGGGCACGGGGAGCGGCCCCGCGTCACGCGCGGCGGGTGTGCCTCATCGTCCAGTTGGTCTCCCAGGTCTTCTCCCCGTCGGCGGAGAACGCCTGCTCCCACAGGGCCGATGTCGGTGTGATCTCCGACCACGTGTACCGCATCCGGATGGGCGTGCCCTCGTGGGTTTCATCGCCGTGGAACACCCCCTTCCCGTCGGCGAACGTGCCGAAGACGGGATTATGGAGGATTCCGGTCTCACTGTTGATCCAGTAGATCGCCCACAGTTCGCGTTCGACGTCAAAGGTCCGTATCGACACCCCCTTGAAGCCCTTCGTGGGGAAGGTGATCTCGTCGAAGACGCCCGCGCCGTCAAAGAAACCGCGGCAGACGGCGACGCTGGGAAACTCCTCCCACTCATCCCTCCCGCTCAGGGGTTTGACGAGCCTACGGTTGGCGATGTCCCAGCTGCCGTGCAGGAAGTCGAAATCGCTGTTCATGCCAGAAGGTTAGAACCGCCCGGTGACACTTGGGGCACGCGGGAACTCCGGACGCCGGCGGCCACGCTTCTGGTCTTCCAGGTCCTCTCCCCGTCGATCGAAAGGCAGGAGCCGCCCGCCGGCATCTCATGGCGGCGGGCCTTGGACATTCCCGCCCGGGCGAGCGTTGCGCGGCACTCGCATGCGGAGTACCGTCACGGCCCCCGTGTTTTCCCATTCGACTCGGCTTCGACATCGGCAAGAGAGGCTGGGCACCGGGGCGCCATGGGGACGTTGCACATCTGCAGGGGCATGAATCAGGGCGCCAGACACGCATAGGGCACGGAGGTCGACGATGGCTGAGTGGCACGCGTTACGGGAAGAGCTGGTCTCGCAGGTACGCACGCGGGGGATCAGCGAGGTGGTGACCGACGCGCTGCGGGCGGTGCCGCGACATGTGTTCCTGCCGGACCTTCCGGCGGAGACCGTCTACCGGGACGACGCGATCGTTACCAAACGCGACGGCGGCGGCCGGCCGATCAGCTCCTCCTCCCAGCCGGCGATCATGGCCCTGATGCTCGACCAGCTCGGAGTGGAGCCCGGGCAGCGGGTACTGGAGATCGGGACCGGGACGGGCTACAACGCCGCGCTCCTCGCCCACCTGGTGGGGCCGGAGGGCCAGGTCGTGAGCGTCGACATCGACCCCGAGCTGGTGACGCTCGCCGGGGAGCACCTGGCGGTCGCGGGACACCCCGAGGTGAGGCTGGTGTGCGGCGACGGATCCGAGGGGTTCTGGCCGGGGGCGCCCTACGACCGGGTGATCTCCACCGTCGGCGTGTGGGACCTGGCACCGGCCTGGCTTGGGCAGCTCGGGCCCGGTGGGCGCCTCGTGGCCCCGCTGGACCTGCGGGGGGTGCAGCGCTCGGTGGCGATGGAGCGCCGGAACGGGCACTGGGTGAGCCGCTCGGTGCTGCCCTGCGGTTTCATGCGGATGCGCGGGCCCTTCGCGGGCCCTGAGACGACCCTGGTGCTGGACCAGGAGTCAGACCTGACGATCTCACTGCCCGATGCGAGCGAGATCGGCGACGTGCTGGCGGCGCTCGACGGGCCCGCGGTCGAGCTGTCCACCGAGATCAGCATCGGCTTCTCCCAGCTCTTCGACGGGCTGAGCCTCTGGCTGGCGGTGCACGAGCCCCGCTGGTGCACGATATCGGAGGCGCGGCCGGGGTGGCTGGCCTCGCCCCCGCTCGACCTGACGGGGTTCAGGATGGCCGTCGGGATCGTCGAGCGCGACAACCTCTGCATGCTGGAGCCGTCGCCGGACGGCACCCTGATCGCTCGCGGCCACGGGCCGGACAGGCTGCGGCTCGCGGGCGAGCTGGTCGCCCACGTCCAGGCGTGGGACATGGCGGACCGCCCCATGACGACCGGACTCCGGATCGAGGCCTACCTGAATGACCCTCCGAGTGGTGGGCTGCTCCTCCGTAAGCGCCACGCCACCCTCGCCCTGTCGTGGAAGGACTCCTGACCTCCACGCCCCGCGAGCACAGGTGACGGTTCACGACCGCGTGTGAAAAGCACCAATCAGGTGCACGATTGAAACGCATATTAAATCGTCAAGTAGAATACATATCACCAAATGGTGATTAATTCAGTTTAGCTGCGACTTTTGCACTTAACTCCCTCCTTTCAGATCAGCACTTATCGCCGATTCCAGACATCGCACCTGCGACGATCCATCATGACGCCCAGCCTTGACAAATGACTTGACAAAGGGCTGAACAAAGGCGCCGACCTTCGTGTCAGCGAGCCGTACGATGCGAGGGTAGAGCGTGGCCCGGCGCCGCCGTGTGGAAACAACGGGCACGCGGCGCCATGAAAAACAGGGATGATTCCATGCAAATCAGCCGATTCAACGGGCCAGTGCTCTCGCTCTTCCGTATCGTGACAAGCCTTCTTTTCCTGTGCCACGGCCTGGCATCGATGTTCGGTGTCTTCGGCGGCAACCACGGCACCGGCCAGGCCCTCGCGTTCGGCGTCTGGCCCGGCTGGTGGGCCGCGCTCATCCAGGTGGTCTGCGGCGGGCTCGTCCTCGCCGGGTTCCTCACCCGCGTCAACGCGATACTCGCGTCAGGTTCGATGGCCTACGCCTACTTCATGGTGCACCTGCCGCAGGACTTCATGCCGCTGCGCAACGGCGGCGAGCCCGCGGCGCTGTTCTGCTGGTCGTTCCTGATCATCGCCGTACTCGGTCCCGGCCCCTGGGCCGTCGACACCCTGCTCCAGCGCCGCCGCGACGACTCCGCCGATGCCCGTCCGATCCACGTCCCCGCGCACGCCGAGGGAACCTGACCGGCGGCCTTCCCCCAGAAGCGTGCGGGAGCCCTGGGCGCCGATCCGGCGTCCGGGGCTCTCTCGCGTTCCGGCGCTTCCGGGAGGTCGTCGCCGGAGCCCGAGTCGCTGAGCGGAACGGGAATCCCACAATATTTTCCATCGCTCCGGCCGGAGTCGGAAAAGGCCAGGTCAGCATGGACACCCGGCACGGGCGGACGGCGGAAAGGACCGTTCACCGACCCGAGGAAGAGTGAGTTTTCGCAGGTCAGAGCAAATGTGAACATACCTTTCACGTTTGCCTGATCCGGATCGCGTGGGCAAAGATGAATCATCTCCAGCCGACCCCCGACCAGGGCTTTCTTCGGCATGCCACCAACCACCCACCCCGAGGAGGGGACGATGATCCATGCCCGAGGGCTGACCCGGCGATTCAAAATCAGAAAAGGAAGCGTCGACGCCGTGCGCGGCCTCGACATCGATGTGGAGGAGGGCCAGTTGGTGGCCTTCCTCGGCCCGAACGGCGCGGGCAAGTCCACCAGCCTGCGCATGCTGACCTCCCTGCTCCCGCCGACGTCGGGAACCGCGACCGTGGCGGGCTGCGATGTCGTGTCGGATCCGGCCGGGGTCCGCGCCCGCATCGGCTATGTCGGCCAGAAGAACAGCGCGGGTGAGAACTTTCGCGTCCGCGACGAGCTGGTGACCCAGGCGCGCTGCTACGGGCTGCGGCGGGCCGAGGCGCGGCGGCGGGCCGACGAGATCCTCGGCCTGCTGGACCTGGAAGCGCTGGCCACCCGGAAGCCCGGCACCCTGTCGGGCGGCCAGCGCCGCCGCCTCGACATCGCCCTGGGGCTCATCCACCGGCCCGGTCTGCTTTTCCTGGACGAGCCCTCGACCGGCCTCGACCCGCAGAGCCGCGCCAACATCTGGGAGCACATCCTGCGGCTGCGCGAGGAACACGGCACGACCCTCTTTTTGACCACCCACTACCTGGAGGAGGCCGACACCATGGCCGAACGGGTAGTGATCATCGACCACGGCCGGATCATCGCCGACGGAACCGCCGAGCGACTGAAGGGCGACCTGGCCGGCGACCGCGTCACGATCACCGTCCACGACGAGCCGGGGGCGGCGAGAGCCGCCGAGGTCGCCGGGCGGATCACCGGGCCGGACGCGGTCACCGTCGACGGGAGGACGGTACGGCTGCGGGTGCCCCACGCGGGCGCGGCGCTGCCGGAGTACCTGCGGTACCTGGAGTCGTCGGGGGTGAAGGTCGCCACCGCCGAGACCGCCCGGCCCACCCTGGACGACGTGTTCCTCGCACTGACCGGCCGCAGCCTGCGCGAGAGCGATGAGAACCAGGGGACCGACCCACAGGACGCCTGACCGTCGGCGACGCTTTCCCCCGCACTGGCTCCCCCGCGCTGACCGGCCGCGAACTGAGCGAGAACCACAGGCCCGACACGCATGACCCGCGCGACGCCTGACCGTCGGCGACGCTTTCCCCGCACCGGTTCCCCCCACCGGTTCCCCGCGCTGAACGGCGAAAGCCACAGGCCCTCCGTACAGCACCCCTCCCCCGGTAAGAAAGGCCACCCCGTGAGCGTACGACTCTTCCTCCGTGACACCTCGACCGTGTTCTCCCGCGAGTTCGTCCCCGTACTACGCGAACCCCTCGGCCTCCTCTTCACCATGAGCCAGCCGCTGCTCTTCCTGTTCCTGTTCGGCCCGCTGCTCACCGGAACGCAGAGCTTCGGCGGCCAGGACTCGCCATGGCAGTGGTTCGTGCCCGGCATTCTGATCATGATGTGCCTGTCCGGGCCGATGATGGCCGGGTACTCCCTGCTGGTGGAGCTGCTCGGCGGCTCGATGGAGCGCATGCTGGTCACCCCGCTGAACCGCACCGCGATGCTGGTCGGCCGGACGATGAAGGAGTTCGTGATCCTGCTGGCCCAGGCCGTGCTGATCATCGCGCTCGCGGTGCCGCTGGGCTTCCGTCTGCACCTGCCGGGGGTACTGACCGGGCTGGCGATACTGGTCGTGTTCGGGATCGGCCTGGGCTCGCTCTCCTTCGTCCTCGCGATCGCGTCCAGTCCGAGCGGCAACCTGTTCTACGGGGTCACCCAGCTGGTGCTGTTCCCGCTGATGCTGCTCTCCGGCGTGCTGCTGCCGATGGACTTCGGCCCGGGGTGGCTCCAGGTGGTCGCCACCCTGAATCCGGTCTCCCACATCGTCGAGGCGGAGCGGGCACTGTTCTCCGGCCGTTTCGCGGACACCTCGGTGCTGTACGGGACACTCTGGGCCTGCGTCGTCGCCGCGGTGGGCCTGGCCATGGGCACCAGGGCGATGCGCCGCGGCATCTGACACAGCGCCCTCGGGAGCTCGTGACGCGGCTTCGATCACCCACGGGTGCCGCGTCTCGACGTCCCGTACCGGCTCGCTCAGCCGGACGTGCCGGAACGGTACGACCAGCGTCCCTGCAGCAGGAACAGCAGGATCAGGGAGGGCACCAGGAGCAGCGCCCCGACGGCGAGCGAGATGAGCGTCGCGGTCAGCACCGCCGGATGCGCCGCGGCCTCGTGCACCGTGAGGGACGGCGGGAGCATGAGGGGGTACTGCGCGAGCGGCCATCCCCACAGCACCGCGGTGACGGCCAGCGCGCCGGTGATCCGGACGAGCGTGAAGTTCCGCCGCCACAGCAGGACCAGGGAGAGCAGTCCGAACACCGCGCTGGCGATCACCAAGGGCAGTGCCCGGTGGGTGAGGCCGTCGAACAGCCGGGGCGCGTCCGCGCGGAGCACCGCGATGCCGGCGAGCGCGACGACTCCGACGCACAATCCCATGATCAGCGCCTTGGTCCGGAAACTCTCCGCCAGGTGCGGCATCCCCGCCCGCACCGCGTCGTCGCACAGGTAGATCGCGGCCAGGTAGGCGCAGACGCCGACTGCGAGAACCCCGCCCAGCATGGAGGTCGGGTTCAGCCAGCCGGTCACGATGTTCCCGGCCGCGAGCCCCTGCGGCACACGTCCCGAGGCGACCCCTCCGGCGGCGGCGCCCAGGAAGAAGGGGGTCAGCACGGAGGAGATCGCGAAGGCGGCACCGAACAGGCGTTTCTGCCACAACTCCGTGGCGGCCTTACGGAAGGCGAAGGCGGCCCCTCGGGCGATGATGCCGAATGCCACCAGCGTCAGCGGGATGTAGAGGGTCGACATGACGGCGGCGAAGACCGGCGGGAACCCGGTCCACATCATGACGAGCACGAAGATCAGCCAGACGTGGTTGGCCTCCCACACCGGCCCGATGGAGTGCTCGATGAGGTTGCGCTCCGGCATACCCTTCCTGCTGCGCCCGGCCAGCAGATCCCAGACACCGCCGCCGAAGTCGGCCCCGCCCAGCAACGCGTAGCAGGTCACGCCCACCCACAGCACGAGCAACAGGATCTGCGCCGGATCCATCGGATCAGTCCCGTTCCTGAGGAGCCTGCAGAAGTTCCTGAGGAGCCTGCAGAAGGAGCTCGCGGGGTGCTCCTTCTCCCACGACCTCCTTTGGTTCACGCGCCAGGCGCCGCAGGACGTAGACGATGGCGATGGTGAGGAACAGGTAGACCAGCAGGAGGGCGACGAGCCCCAGCCACAGCCCGGGGGCGGGATTGACCGCGTCGGCAGTGCGCAGCCTGCCGTACACCACCCAGGGCTGCCTGCCGACCTCCGTCACGATCCAGCCCGTCTCCACCGCGACGACGGCGGCGACCCCGGAGATGGCCGCGAGCCTCAGAAACCACGGCGAGCGCGGCAGGTCGCGCCGCCGCCACCACGCCAGGGCGAACCAGGCCGCCATCAGGAGCAGGAAGAAACCGATCCCCACCATCGTGTCGAAGGCCAGATGCACGGGGTTGACCGGTGGGCGCTCGGCCACAGGCACGATGTTCAGTCCCTGAACCACGGTATCGGGGTGAAAGCCCACCAGCATGGAGAGGCCGTAGGGAATGTCCAGCGCGTAGCGCAGCTCGTCGTTCACCACGAAGCCGCCGATGCTCAACGGCGCACCGGCGCGGGTCTGGAAGAGAGCCTCCGCGGCGGCGAGCTTGACCGGCTGGTTGGTGGCCAGGAACCTGGCGATGAAGTCGCCCACCACGATCTGGAGCGGGGCGAATATCGAGGCGAGCGTGAAGGGCACCAGGAATCCCAGCCGGTGATAGCGGTCGCGCCGTCCGCGCAGCATGGCCACCGCGTAGACCGCCGCGACGAGGAACCCGGCGACCATGAACGCCGCCACGATCATGTGCGTCGTCTGCAGCGGCGTGGCCGGGTTGAACATCGCCCGCCACGGGTCCACGCTGGTGATCCGCCCGTCCTTCGCCTCGAACCCGACCGGCTGGTTCATCCACGCGTTGGCCGACACCACGAAGAACGCCGACGCCGTCCCCGCGATCATGACGGGAATCCCGGTCAGCAGGTGGATCTTGGGCGGCAGCCGGTCCCAGGAATAGAGGTAGATGCCGATGAAGATGGCCTCGATGAAGAAGGCGATCCCCTCCAGCGCGAAGGGGAACCCGATCACCTGACCGTAGGTACCCATGAGGCCCGGCCAGAGCAGGCCCAGCTCGAAGCTGAGGACCGTTCCCGAGACCGCCCCGACCGCGAACAGCACTCCCACGGCCCTGGCCCACTTGCGGGCCAGCCGCATGTAGTTGTCGTCGCCGGTGCGGATCGCCCGCCACTCGGTGAACACCAGCAGGACCGGCATGCCGACCCCCATGCACGACAGCACGATGTGCCACCCGAGTGACACCGCCATCTGCAGGCGCGCCGCCAGCAGATTCGTCGCGCTCGCCGCCTCGGCCAGCGCGCCGAACGCCGTCACGGTGCGTACACCTCAGCGTGCGCGACGTGGTGCCGGACATGAGCCCGAACGGTCTCCCCGCGCATGCCCCGCCACGCTTCCCACACCTGAAAACGACCTCTGACCTGCATGAAGGCGCTTTTCCCTGTACGCGTAAGCCACAAACGACGGAAGGTCACATCCGCAGATCGGGTGCGAGATACCGTGCCGGGAACCGGTCACGGCGAGAGAGCACGACACCGCCCGGGCGTTCCCTCCGGCCGGTCACGGCGGGAGAGCACGACACCGCCCGGGCGTTCCCTCCGGGAGGTCGCGCCCCGTGTCGCCCGTATGCCCGACGGGAACAAACACCGGCGAGACCCGTCCCGAAAGGAATCCATATGCTCGCCGACCCGCACCGCAGCCCGAAGCCCGTGACGGCCGGCGCCCGGTGATCACGGTGGACACCGGGCCGGTCGTGGCCGAGGCTGAGCGCCAGTTCAGGGCCGCCGAGCGCCGCGGCGGGGTCGAGGTGCGCGAACTGCACCAGATCAGCGAGTTCAGGCAGGTCTTCGCCCTGTACGACGACATCTGGCACGCCGATCCCGGCAAGGCGCCGATCAGCACGGAGCTCATGCGGGCGATGTCCCACAGCGGCAACTACGTCACGGGCGCCTTCGACGGCGCGAGGCTGGTCGGCGCCTGCGTCGGTTTCTTCGCCGACCCCGTGGGCACGGCGCTGCACTCCCACGTGACCGGGGCGCTGCCCGGCCGCGGCATCGGGTTCGCACTCAAGCTGCACCAGCGCGCGTGGGCGCTGACAAGAGGGCTGAGCACCGTTTTCTGGACCTACGACCCGCTGGTGCGCCGCAACGCCCACTTCAACATCGCCAAGCTCGGCGCGCGTCCCGAGGAGTACCTCGAATCGTTCTACGGCCCCATGGCGGACGCCATCAACGCGGGCGACGAATCCGACCGGCTCCTGGTGGTCTGGCGGCTGACCGAGCCGCGCGTGGTGGCCGCCTGCTCGGGGACGGGGAAGCCGCCCCTCGTCCCCGACGAGGCGAGGGTGGCCCTGGCCGCCGAGGGCGATCGCCCGGTCAAAGGCACGACGGGCGGGCGGGTGTCGCTGGTCCAGATCCCGCGCGACGTGGAGATGTTACGCCGTACCGATCCGACCGCCGCCAGGGCGTGGCGGCACGCGACGCGCGACGTGCTCGGCGGGCTGATCGGCCAGGGCGCCCGCGTCACCGGGTTCACCTCCGACGGCCACTACATCCTGGAAAGACAGTAAAGATCACCGGTGTCGAAGCCGACGGGAAACGACGAGAACGCTACGACAGATCGCGGGACAGGCGGCGCCTGACGACGTGTGCGCTCCCGCGGTCAGCCGTCCGCCCGGCGTTCCGACCGTCCAAGCTCACCGTTGGCGCAGAGGGTCCGGGCGCGCTCCTCACGAGAGACTCCCGGCCAGCTTGTCGAAGTCGGCCACCACCAGCTGATACTGATTACGCTGCAGTTTGGCGATCTCAGCGATGGTCATGCCCGGCACCCAACCCGTTCCCTCGACCCGGATGTCCACCCCGAGTTGCAGATTCAGCTGCCATGGCTTGAGAGAGTCCGTGGACCCGTCCCAAAGCAGCCGGTACGGCAGCTCAGCGCGAAGATCGGTGACGAATTCACGGGGAGTCGCCTTGTAGTCGCGCCAATCCCGGAAGAACTCCCGCAGCGTGTCGTGGAAGTACTTGGTGCCCGCCGTACCGGCCGAACGCTTTGACTCGCCAGGCAGGGACGCTGTGTTCACGTGCGCGCCGAGGCTCGGCTTGACGATGGGACGCGCGGGCTCGGCATCCCTGTACTCGATGCCGATGATCTCGCCGATGCTCCACATGACGTAGTTGGTGGGCGACCTGAGTTCGTGCAGGACCCGGAGCCACTCTAGGCCGCGCGCGATGTCCCCCTGCTGGGCGATCCGGATGGCGTGCTCCAGCACGTTCCGGATGTAGTCGACGGGGATCCATTCGTGCTTGCCGGGCGCCAGACGCCGCCACTCCCCGACGACCCACTGGCGGCTCTCCCCTCCCGTGCGCCAGATTGCGTTGAACTGCGCCCAGGTCATCGGGCCGCCGGTCGGATGGCGGATCAGCCCTTCGAAGAACTGGCGCACGCCGCCCACCTGCTGCACGGCGGCGACCAGGTCCGGGTGCAGGGTCCCCCCGACGAACGGCACGAACCGCCCGTAGGGCTTTGCGCTCACGTCGTAGGCGATTTGGCCGATCTCGTCGTGGACATGCTTGTCGAAGTCCGGGGTGACCACCTGCTGACCGGCGGTCCGCAGCGCCTTCGCCGCGTCGTCGCCAAGGATCTGCAGGAAACCGCGCCACACGAAGTGCGGCGGGTCGGGAGGGCGGGCCTTGAAGGCATAGTGGGCGAACGTCTGGGAATCGACCTGGCGCTCGCCCTTTCCCATCCGGAAGTACGGCAACAGCGCCTCGTGCGTGCTCTGCTGTTCGGTGTAGGCGAGCGCGTTGTGGTCGGTCCCGGCGAACAGGTCCCTCGAGTAGACGTTCACCTCGTCCGGCTTGGCGATCTTCGGCCGCTCGATCTGCGCCCTCCACCAGTTATCGTGCACCGTGTCGCCGAACTGCCGGCCGAACCCTGGCAGCAGTTCGGCGATCTCCGGAAGCCTGTCCTTCCCGGGCGCGCCGAAGAGCTCGAACAGCTGGTTGAGCAGCCGGGCCATGATCTGCTGTTGGCGTTCCAGCGCGTCGTCGGGCAGCGGCTGCACCTTTCCTCCGGGTTCGGCGGGCAGCTTCTTCGCGGCTTCGCGGGCCGCGACCAGTTCCTCCAGTACCGCCGCGGCGGGGTCGAGTTCGGTGCGTACGTGGCCGATCAGCTCCCGCGCCTGGGCCAGCTTGAGGTCATCGCCGGCGAACCTGGCCGGCGCCTCGCTCTCCCACTGGGTGATCCTGTCCTGCAGCCGCGTCGGGGAGGAGGACACCATCAGCTCGCCGTGGTCTCCGCTGACCCGTACCCAGTGCCGGTGGGTCTCCCCGCCCGCGACAAATGTGATCGACGTGCCGGGTTCCTGATCCTCGGCCCCCTCGCCTTCCTTCTCATCGTCGTCGAGCCCAAGCGCGGACAGTAGCGCGCGGCCCTGCCGTACCAGCCATTCGATGACCGACTCGACGATCCGCAGCACGTACGCCTGGAACCTCTTGATGACTTCGACGACCTTCTCCGGCAGGTCACCAAGTCCGACCATCTCAGCCAGCAGATCGATCACGATCGGCAGCAGCGTGGCCAGCGAGATCTCCACCGCGGTGGCCATGCCGCCGATGTTGCCGGCCAGGATGTCCGCAGCCCCGTTCGTGATCGTCTCGACCAGCCGGAAGATCGACGCCGCGTTCTCGAAGACCCACTTCAACACCTTGTAGATCAGCTCGATCGCCTGGAGGACGGCGCCGGCCGGGTTGAACAGGCCGAGGATGCGAACCGCCACCTGTTCGACCATCGTCTCGACGACGTAGGAGATCGCGGCGTCTTGGATCTGCTGGAACAATGTCGCCGGGTCGAGCCGCTCACGCAGCATTTCGAGGATGCCGCCCGGACCGCGCTCGATCAGCGTCGAGATCAGCGACCATGCCTGCTCGATCAGCGCGACGTTTTGCTCACCGATGTGGCGTACCAGGATCTCTCGGATGTTCGCCCAGCTCAGGCCCATCAGCTGGAGTGCGAAGGTGATGATGCTCGAGATGGAGAAGTCGGCGGGTAACTGTACGCCGACCGAGCCGAGGCCGCGGAACAGCCAGTCGAAGAAGCCCTTCAGCAAATGCGTGCCGAAGTTGTCGAAGAACTGCTGGAATCCCTGCGCGAGAGCGGCGACGAGGTTGTTGCCGAACCGCCGCGGGTCGTCGGCGATGTCGGAGAGCACCTGCTGGATCCGGTCGACCAGCGCCCAGAACGCCTCCGGCGGAATGCCGACCAGGCTCAGCAGCCCGTTGATGACCGCCCGGATCGGGTCGTCGAGAAACTCCTCGATCGCGCTGATCACGTGGCCGATCAAGCCGCCCGCGGCCTCCCGCAACGCCTCCACCTCGCGCTGCACCGCGGAGACCGTGGTGACCGCCTCACGGGTGATGTCGCGTGTGAAGCCCTCCCGGGTCTCGGCCACTCGGGTGTGCAACCCGTCCAGCCGTTCCTCGAACGCCGCCCGCTCCTCCGCCGCCCACCCCTGCAACTCGGCGGGCAGCGATGTGAACAGCTCGTCGATCCGCCGCCGGGCGTCCTCGATGATCGCCTCAGCCGCGGCGATCACCGATTGGACGTCGGTCGAGATCTCCAGCAGCAGGCCGCAGATCCGGTCGCCGAACAGGCTCTCGGCCCGGTCATACTCCTCGACGACCCAGCCGGGCAGTCCGGCGAGGGCGTCCCAACCGGCGACGATGGTCCCCGTGACGCCCTCGTGCCGTTCCTCGATCCAGCGCGCCACGCGATCCAGCGCCTGGCGGAACTCGGTCGAGTGCCGCTCCACACCCGCCCGCCAGGTCTGCATGGCGGTCTGGGTGAGCGGAGTGAGCAGGGCGGTCACCTGGCTCTGCGCCCCGTCGAAGATCTGCTGGGCCTGCCGGCCCACCGACTCGCGGGTCTGCTCCTCGTCGCCGACCATGCCGGTCTGCCGCGTGGTGACCCCGGCGACCGTACCGGCTCGCGAGGTGGCGAGCACCTCCACCGCTCGGGACTGCAGCTCTGCCATGCTCGCGCGAGCCTGGTTGAGCGCCTCGTCCTGCTTGGCCAGCACCTCCGCCGGGCGCGTGCCCGCCATCTCGCCGAGCTCGGCCTGTCCCTCCCTCACGCTGGAGAACGGCGGCCCCTTGAGCGGCTCGCTGGCCGGCCGCTCGATGCCGGAGTCGGCGACCCGCTGGTCCAGGTCGGCTCGGTCATGATCCAGTGAGACGTCCTCGGCCGGAATGGCGTCCGGTACCGCGGCCGCCGCGTCGGCATCGGGGGCGGGCGCCCCGGCCGGCGGCGGCGTAACCGGTTGCCCGGTCTGCTGCGGTGTTCCGGCCGGCTGCCCCTGGATCGCGTGGTACTCACCGGAGACCCGGGACGCGTCGCCCTCGACGGCGGTGTTGAGCGACTGCCCGGCCTCGGCCGCCATCTTCGCGGGGTCCGCCTTGACCAGGTGCGTCTCGTCGACCGGGCGCCGTTCCCTGATCGCACGGCGAATGTCGCCGCAGAGCTGGAGGATCTCCGGGCTGGGTGCGGGCCGCTCCCCCAGTGTCTCCGTGAGCGCGGCCTCGGCCCGTGCACTGGTCTCCTCCGCCGGCTCGGTGACCGCCCCGCGCGCGGCTTCCGTGCTGGCTTCGGCGTCGGGCAGGTCGGCGGCCGCCGCCGCGGCGCCTCGCAGGCCGCCGATCACACCGCCCATCCGCGCCTGCGCCGCCGGGGAGGGCTCTGCCGGGGCGGGCGGCATGTGCAGCGGGACTTCCCCTGCGGGCTGGGCCTCTCTTCCCGCCCCCACTGCCTCAGGCCCGACCTCGGTGGAAACCGGTCCGGCCGTGGCTGGTTCCGGCGCTGCCGTGGCTGGTTCCGGCGCTGCCGTGGCTGGTTCCGGCGCTGCCGGCGCGGGCGCCTGGTCGCCCTCGGCGTCCGCCTGCTCCCTGGGGGCGGCATCCACCAAGGGGTCCGCCAAGGGGATGGCCTTGGGCGCCTCCGGCGCGCTGGGAGGTTTGAACGTCACCGCCGGAACGGGCACGGCGGTGGCGGCGGCCGGGTCGGTCAGCTCGCTCGCCTCCCGTACCGGCCCGGCCTCGACGGGCATCGGGCCCGCCGCCTCCATGACGGGCGCGGCGCTCTCAGGCGCGGCGCTCTCAGGCGCGGCGCTCTCAGGCGCGGCGCTCTCAGGCGCGGCGCTCTCAGGCGCGGCGCTCTCAGGCGCGGCGCTCTCAGGCGCGGCGCTCTCAGGCGCGGCGCTCTCAGGCGCGGCGCTCTCAGGCGCGGCGCTCTCAGGCGCGGCGCTCTCAGGCGCGGCGCTCTCAGGCGCGGCGCTCTCAGGCGCGGCGCTCTCAGGCGCGGCGCTCTCAGGCGCGGCGCTCTCAGGCGCGGCGCTCTCAGGCGCGGCGCTCTCAGGCGCGGCGCTCTCAGGTGCCGGCGCCTGGGCCGGTCCCGCCACTTCGGACACGGTTTCCGCGAACCCGGCCCAAGCCGGCCCGCCGGCGGGAAGCGGCACCGGGAATCGGGCCGGGGCGACCGGAACGGACACTCGGCCGGCTGGTCCGCGGCCCCCTTCCGTCGCGCGGGCGGTGGCCGGGGCCGGGGCACGCCCCATGACGATCAGCCTTTTCCGGGCGGCGGGGTGCGACCGCTCTTGGCGAAGGCCGCGCGAATACCGCTCACGAGGTATCCGGCCGTGACCACCTGTCCGTTGGCGGCGGCGAGGTAGGCGGCGTCGAGCGCCGCGTCCCGGATCTCCGCGCCGGTCAGAGCGTAACGCTCGGCGAGACCGGCGAAGTCGACGCCGTCGGCGACCGGCAGCGCGGCCGGCAGCACGGCCCGCCACAGGGCCAGCCGCTCGGCGACGCCGGGGGCGGGGAACTCCACCTGGAGATCGATTCGCCGGGCGAACGCGCTGTCCAGGTTGCCGAGAAGATTGGTGGTGAGGATCACCACTCCGCGATGCCGCTCGACGCGCTGCAGAAGATAGCTCACCTCCTGGTTGGCATAGCGATCCCGGGCGTCCGACACCTCGGTGCGGCGGCCGAACACCGCATCCGCCTCGTCGAAGACGAGGATGCAGTCCTCCTCCTCGGCCCGGTCGAACACCCCGGCGAGGTTCTTCTCGGTCTCACCGATGTACTTGCTGACCAGGGCTGCGAGGTCCACCCGGTAGGCGGGGCGCCCGGCCGTACGGGCGAGGACGGCGGCGGCCATCGACTTGCCGGTTCCCGGCGGTCCGTGGAAGAGGATGAGCGTGCCGCGCACGCCGTCGTGGCGCCGGGCGAACCCCCAGTCGTCCAGCACCCGCCCCGCATGCCGGATGCGGTCGAGCGCGGCGGTCAGCTGCCGACGCGCCTCGGCCGAGACGATGAGGTCGGCCATGGTGTGCGCGGTTTGCAACCGGGTCGCGGGAAAGCCCGCCGACAGCTCGGGCTCGGCGCGGGTGCCACCGGTGAGCAGAGCGACGAGGTCGCGATGCGGCCGCACCTGCCCGACGAGCGGCCCCGCGTCCACCGCGTCCATTTCGATCAGCCGCATGCCTCGCAGCCGGCCGTGTGGTCCGAGCAGTTCACTGGCCGCGAGCCGACCGGGGAACGTGCGCGCGGTAAGAGTGCGCACCACCTCGCCGGTCAGATGCGCCACACCCGGCCTGTCGCTCAGCAGGCTGTAGTACACGGCGAACTTCTCGTCGATCTCCGGCGCCACCGCGGCCACCACGGTCAGTGCCTCGGCCGCACTGAGCGGGCACTGTCTGACCAACGTGGCGAGCGGCCCGTCTCCGGCGTAGGCGCCGGTCCCGGGAATGCCCTCTGTACCGGGTAGCCCGAGCGGCCGGCCGAGCAGCGCCTGCCCGGCCTGGCGCGGATCGGAGGTGCGGATGGCGTACGCGCACCGCTCCTCCAGGCGGAGCGCCACCACGGCCTCCAGCGCCACCAGTGCCCGGCGCAGCTCTTCGGCGTGCTCGGCGGACAGCATCACGTCTCCGCGAACCGGATGTGGATGGCGGGCGTCCACGGCAGCCGCACCAGGCCGAGCGGGTACGGCAGCCGCGTCAGGACGGGATCGAGCGGCATCCGGGTCAGCAGGACGGCGACATCACCGCCGGGCTCGCGGACTAGCCACGCCGGCCGGACGATGAACTGCGCCCGGATGAAGTCCGGAGTCGATCCCTCGAACCCGGCCAGCGCCCCCGCGAACGCGCCCAGCACCCACGATTCCCCACCGTCTGAAAGGCTCCCGGGCGCCGTCGCCGCCCTATGGTGATCGGCGGCACCGGCGAGGCAGGTGACGAGCGGGTCGGCGACGAGTTCGCCGGTGTCCTCCGGATCGGACAACATTGCCAGCGCCATCCGTCGCGCGTCCGCCGCGGCCAGGTCCGGGCGGGCGGCGACGGCGTCGTTCAGGTACTCGGCCAGCCACGGGTACAGCAGCACGAGCCCGCCGACCCGGGAAGGCTGCGGCTCCGCGGTGGTGGGCCCCCTCTCGGTGAGGCGGCGCAGATCGGTGGCGACCAGTTCGGCAGACCGGTCCGCGTCGCCCGTGGCACCGGGCCTGGCGGCCGCGGCCCGCCAGGCCGTCGTCCATGTGGCCGGTGCCGAGGAAGCCGGCTCCTCCACGGGCGCGCCCGCCGAGGCGAGGCCCGGCTCCGGCCGGCCGCCGGGTCGTGGTCCGGTGACATCGGGCCGGGGAGCCGGGCCCTCGGGCGGCGCCGTCCCGGCGGCCGGGTCCCGAACGGCGGCGAGCGCCGTGAGTACAGCGGTGCGATCCACCGGGCCCAGGACGGCCCGCAGCCGGGCAAGCCCCTCGGGCTCCGCGACCAGCGACCGGGCCAGCAGAATGAGCGCCTGCGGGGTCAGCCGGACGAGCCGTGCGAGCACCTCCGCGACGGCCGGCGGCGTCGTGGGCCCAGCCTCGGTGAACGGGGCGTCCGTGGTGATGCCCCCGGGCCGGCGGGCAGGATCCGGCCCGACCGGCGAGGGCTGAGCAGCCAGGCGGGCGGCCAGCGCGAGTCGGATCCGGTCTGCCCAGAGGATGGCCACGGTCTCGTCGTCATAGTGTTCGGGGTCGAAGGCGAGCGGCACGACCAGACGGTCGACACGTACCGGTTCGCCGCCCGCGTGGTCGGCCGCGAGAGATCCGAGCGCCCGCTCCAGCGCGGCGGGCAGCCGCTCGGCGGCGAGCCGGGCGAGACGGGTCCGTATTCGCAGCGCCCGTGTCTGATCCTCGAACGTCACGTGGCAGCGAACGCGAACCCGTCCCAGCTCGATCGTCATCGGCCCCCCTCTCCGAGCCGGCCGAGCAGGGTCTCCGCGGCGCCGCGGATCTCGGCCATCGCCTCGTCCGGGAGCCCCGCCTGGGCCGTCGCGCCGACCAGCGAGCGCACCAGCGTCGCTATCGCCGCGCGGTCGCTCACCACCAGTGGCTCCTCCTGCCCTGCCCGGGCGACGAGGAGGCTCAGCGCCTCGTCCCCCCGGGCCAGCTCCTCCCTTACCGCGGGCCGGCGCCGGGTGGTCGCCACGGACTCCACCGACCGGCGCATGACCCCGAAGAAGTCGACCAGCCCCGCGTTGACGTCCCGCTCAGGCGCCAGCCCCTGCTCTTTGCCGGAAAGCCGGATCTTGTACAGCTCGTCGATACGGCCGTCAACACGTGAGGCCGTGTTCAGCGCCCCCTCCATATCGCGCCCCAGCCGCCCCGTCATGCTCTCGGCCAGGGTGATCCGCTCCGCGAACGTGTCCATCCGCCCCCGCACCTCATCGGCGGTACGCGAGACGACACCGGACAGCTCGTCCGCCCGCACCGCGATCCCGTCGATACGAGCGTTCACCGCCGCGACGGACGTCCCGAACGCGTTGATCCTCCCGTGCAGGCCACCGACCTCGGCCAGGAAGCCGGTCACCTTACCGCCCAGTTCCATCACGTCGGCGGACACCCCGGTGATCTGCGTGGCGAACTCTCCGACCCTGGCATCGGCCGCCGTGGCCACCGTGCGGGCCTCCCGCGCGGCGCCGAGGGCTGTGCCCGCCGCTTCCCTGGCCCCGGCGACATCGGCTCCCGTGCTCTTCAGCACCTGCTGGTTCGTGACCCGGCCGGTCGCGACGATCTTGTTCTGGTTGTCCCGGACCAGCACGATCGTGTCTCCGAGGCTGACGGACGACTGGGGGGCGAAGCCGGGAAGGGCAGCCGCCTCCGCCAGGGTCAGCACCCGCACATCGGGGGTGACGTGCTGGCCGGAGATGACGTCTTTGAGAACGGCCCGCGTACCCTCGGCGAGGGCGCCGACAGCCGGGAGCAGCGAGATCACACCCGCTTCGGCGAAGTCGACCGGGTCGATCGCGTACAGCACGTCGGGCTGCGGCGGGACCGGCGGTTCGAAGGGCTTCCTGTACGGCGACTCCTGGACGTAGATGTCTTTCCAGCCCGGCGGAAGCCTCTCGGGCGGGTGCACCCAGTCGAAGCAGTCGGTGGGGATGCCGCGGTACAGGTTGCGCGACGCGACGACCTTGTTCGTCTTCCGGCAAATGTGGAAGTCGCCCCAGGCCGGCGGCGTCGACGGCGGGTCGGCGGGGGCGGGGACGGCCGGCTCGGCGTAGCTGCGCACCAGCGCTTCGAAGCGGTTCCTGAGCAACTCGCACGGATCGTCGCAGCCGCCGCCGAACAACGCCGTCACCAGGCCCTCGGACGGCTCGAAGTCATGCCGGTACCGGCAGTCCCACACCGGACTGCCGGCCGTGACATGCAGCCAGCCGAGCGCGACGCCGGGCCGCGTGGCGTCGCGCAGGCACGTGGCCGCGTGCAGGGATCGGCAGCGGAGCAGGTCGAGCGCGGCGAAGAAGACCTGGTTCAGGAAAGCCGCCCGGTACATCCGAATGGCCGGCAGGACCGTGTCCGGGATCTGGAGCCCTGACAGGCGCGACATGACCTCGGGAGGGAGGACCACGCCTACGGCCACCAGCCGGTCGAGGATCGCGTCGCGCAGGTGGATGAAGTCGCCCTGCACGCTCCCGCCGAGAGTGATGGTGAGCGGGATCTCTTTCAGCAGCAGTTCAGTGGAGAAGTCGACGGCTCCGACGATCAGCCGCCCGGCGACGAGAACGACCTCGGCCCGCCGTACACCGGTCGAGGCGTGCCCCTCGCAGCCGTTCTTCTCGCACTGCGACGCCTCCTCCACCGTGTCGGTGATCACCAACACCGGAGTGACCCCGCCGGGCGCCGGATCGATGAAGTCGAACGTCTCGTCCCGAGCCGCGGTCCCCGCGGCGACCGTGAACGGGGTGTCCAGCAACAGGCCGTTGCCGGCCTGGTCGATCGCGAGCCCCGGGGCGATCCGCAGGTCACTGCCGACGACCTTACCCGACAGGCCGCAGTCGATGCCGAACCCGATCAGCCTGGCGACGAGGCGATCCTTGCCGTCGAGGAAGTCCCGCAGCCGGTTGAGGTCGTCCTTCGTGAGGGTCTGTCCGGCCGCGAACACCGGGTAGCGCGCTTCTGCCATCCCTCATTCCTCCTCGTCGCTCGGCAACCAGCCGACATCGAGCCGGTCGATCGCTCGTCCCTCGCCCACGCATTTCCACACCCGGACACCGTTTCGGTGCTCGACGAAGTCGACCATCGAGCAGAGCAGCCTGCGAACCTGCTCGCGGAATCTCGCTATGGCCTCCGGATCCGCCCCCGGGCCCGGCACCGCACCGAGCGAGAAGTCCGGGCGTGCCCAGCAGAGCCGCATCAGCACGTGCGCGGGGGCGTACCGATCCACGAACAGCGCGGCCTCCGCGCGTACGGCGGCGTCGTCGAAGCGGGTCCCGGCCGGCACGATGAGCGTCGCCCGCAGCGCCGGATCCGGCCCGGTCTCACCCGCGGGGCCTTGCGGGGTGCCGTACTTGTAGTGTTCGAGCAGCACCGGGCGCTCGGCGGCCACCTTGATGTCGAACCACAGGCAGAACCAGTCGGCGAACCCTCGGGGAGTACCACGCCGCCGCCACAGCCTGGCCGCCTTCCCAAGGAAGACACGCCTGCGCGCCAGTCCCACACCGGGATCGGACCACGAGGCGGGAAGCACGAATCCGAACCAGGTGGCCAACTCGTCGTACAGCTCGGCGAGCCGGCCCAGCACCACGTCCCCGCCCGCCTCCGGCGAGGTGCCCGGCGGCCACACCGAACCCGCGGGGCTGAGCCAGGCGGGCAGGTCGGCGAGCCGGTCGAGGTACGCCCGGTGCAGCTCGTCCGCCATCCCGAGGAAGCCCTCCACCTGCGCGAAGCTGTCGGCCTCCGCGGCGAAGACGGCGGGTAGGTGGGCGGCCACCGGGGTGTACTCAGCAGCCATCTCCGCACTCCTCCCGCAACTCAAGCCGGATGGTCAGGCACTGGTGGCCGCCAAGAAACGGCACGCCGTTGGCGGCGAGCGGCAGTTCCTCCGCGTGCCAGGTCGCGCCACCGGTGGCGTCGTCAGTGGTGGTGTCGTCAGTGGTGGCCGCCAGGTCGTCCACGCCGAGCACGCCGGGATCGCGCATGATCACCTGGACCAGCTCCGCGATACGGATCGGCTCGCCCGGCCACCAGCCGCCGGATGGTCCGGTGGCCACAACACCCGGACTCGGCCAGGGACCGTCCAGGTCACGCGGGTAGCCCGGGTCTGGCGACGACACCGCGGTCTCCGGCCGCCCCGCCGCGAACAGCAGCTTGATCCGGTCCAGCGCGCCGTCAAGCACCTGCTGCCGGGACGATGACACCGGCACGTAGATCACCCCGCGCAGGGTCACCCTGCAGTACTCCAGAAGAGCGGCGCCCACCTCGTCACAGATCATCCGCCGCGGCGCGAGCCGGTCAAGGTCCAGGTGAACCGGCTCGTACGGATCGTCTATCTCGGCGGTCTCGCCCGGCCCCGCCAGCGCCTGGCGGAGCACGGACGTGAGGAACGCCCGTCGCCGCGGCTCCGTGTCGAGTGCTTCAGGGTCGTCCGGCTCCACCAGCAGTGTGATCGCGCCGAGCCGGGACGCGGCGGTGCCGACCGAGGTGCCGTCCCAGGCGATTCCCGGCAGCACGGCCGGGACCGCCCACACGCGGCGTACGGTCACCGGCCGGGAGGGGATGCTCCGGTCGACCACTCCGGCCGCCAGGCGGGCATAGTCGCCGGTGGTCACCGGCTCGACCGTGCGGACCTGGAGCGGATGCGGCGGCCAGGCCGTTGTCTCGCCGTCGCCCCGCTCCCAGTCCTCCGGCCGGGCACCCGGCGGAGCGGGATGGAGGCCGAGCGCGTCTCGCGCCTCCGCCGCGTCGAGCCCGAACTCGCCGGTGAGCGCCGTCTCCGCGGCCATCCGGTCCGCGGCGGCCGCGACCAGCTCGCGGACCCGGCCGGCGGCCTCGTTCAGTCTGCGGGCGAGGTCGGCGCGCCGCCGGTGCCGGGCGACCGCCGCCAGCTCCTCGTCCCAGAGACGCGGTCCGACGCCGGCCGCACGCAGCGCCACGGCCACGGCGCTCCCGTCGGAGGTGCCGCCGCCGCTCACGGTGGCGGCGACGGTGGCGATCACATCGGAGTCGTCCAGCGCGACGGCCAGCACGAGTGGGGCGCGCAGCAGCCGTACGGCGGCGCGGACCTCGGCGGCGACGAGCCCGGGTGCGGCGTCGGCCACCGCGCGCTCGGCGTCCAGCGGCGCGCCCACGGTGCGCACAGCGGCGCGGACGTCTCCGGGCAGCCCGGCGAGCGCGTCCGCGAGCGCCCGCAACCGTGTCGGATCCGCGGGCAGTGGCACACCGCTCCAATGGCGGCCGGGCACCTCGCGATACAGACCGACCTCGGCCGACCAGCCGTCGAGGGCGCGATTTCCGGTGCGATAGTGCAGGTCCGCGACCGCCCACAGCATCGCTTCGAGCAACGTGATGCCCGGGTCACCGGGGTTGTGGTCAGTCCAGGCCGGGGCGAGCTCGGGCAGTCGCCCGAGCGCCTCGGCCGCGAGCGCGGCGAAGTCCCGGTCCGGAGCGGTCGCCGAGGGAACGCCTAGCGGCGCCGGCAACGGCATGGGCGGCTGCGCGGTCATGTCAGTGCCTCCGAGAGAACGAGCTCATGGTCCCCACCGGAGGCGATCAGCCCGCGGCACGGATCGACGCTCACCCGGGCGGCGCCGTCGTGCGGCGGGAGCAGGCGGAACTCCTCCACGTGATCCACCTCTGGGCGTTCCTCCAGGAACACGACGAGCGACGACGGGTAGAAGGCGCGGCCGAAGTCGGCCGAGCCCCGGCCGCCCGGGTGCAGTCGGGCGTCCAGGACCGCGGCGAGCGACTCGGCCGCCTCCGCCGCCGCCACACCGGATCTCAGCCGGATCTCGGCGTGCACTCGTATCGGCTCATATCTCGGGCAGAGGACGCTGAGCCTGGCATGCGCCGAGAGGACGCCGGCCAGCCGGTCGGCGATACGAGCGGCCAGCGTGACGCTCGGGTAGGGGAGCCGGTCGGTGGAGTACGGCACGACGACAAGTCCCACCGCACCAGGCTCCGCGCAGCCGTCCGGCCCGGTGTGCGGCAGGCAGCGTACGGTGGCGACCTCGGGGAACTCCGTGGCCACCAGGGACTCGTAATCCCACGGTTGGACGGCGCGGTTACGGTGCCGCACCACCGCGGCGGCGCGCAGCGTATAGGCCGCGTCGTCCTCGGTGGCCCGGCCGGGGGTCCCCGGGTCCGGGTTGGTCACCTTGACGCCGGGCGACGGAGTGCGCAGCCCTTTGAGCTCGCCCGCGGCCAGGGGGGTCAGCGGCGTGCTGTCCAGCGCGGCGGCGGGCAGGTCGGAGCGATATCGCGCGGTCACCGCGTCCACCCGCACCACGACCAGCTCGCCGACGAATCCGGGGGTGGTGGTGCGCAGCCGCACCCAGCGCCCGGTGTCGGCGGACTCGTCGGGACAGCCCTCGTCCCAGTCACGTGGCATCACGAACCGGATGAGCCCGCTCTGGCGCAGCCCCGCCGTACCGTCCAGGACTGGCAGCCGACGCCACGCCGCGTCTGTCGTCCAGTACTCCCAGACCGCGTCGTGCGCCCGCCCGGCCGAGGCGCACGAGGGCGCCTGGCTGAGCCGCACGTACCACGAGAAGCCGGAGCCCGGACTCGGCCGCGGGACTGTGAAGCCGAAGGCCACCGTGCCGACCGCGCCGCCGCTGGTGTCCAGGGGCTGCTTGAACGGCCGCAGGACCTGAGCGGGCAGTGTGAACCGCCAGGTGGCATGCCCGTTCCGGGTCCGCAGGTCGGTCACGGTGACCGGCGCGGTGCGGTACCCGATCACCACCGACGAGATCGTGGGCGGAGTGGGCGCGATGAGCGTGCCCGCGCCGACCGCATCGCCGTTGGCGACCGCCTCGGCGAAACCGGCCACCCGGGCCATGTAGTCCTCCCATCCGAAGTCGCCGCCGGAAAGGAACAGCCGGACGAAGTGGCCGGCCACCCCGGCGATCGTCCCCGGGTCCGACAGCGGCGCGTTCCCGGCGCCGACCGCGGCCGTGTGAACGCCGTACAGTTCGGGGGACCCGGTGAAGAACGTGCTCCACGAACCGGCCGTGTGCCGCTGCCAGAGCAGGTGCGGCTTCGGCGGGTCATAGACGAACTCCGTGAGCGTGAGCCTCTGCGACTTCAGCCAGCCGCCGAACCATTTCTGGTACGGCGCCCAATAGTCGACCGTGTACATCGAATGGGTGGCCTCGTCCACCAGCGTGAAGCTCAGCGTGAGACTGTCCAAGGGCTTGCCGAACGCCTCGTCGCAGCGTAGGTAGAAGCTGTCACCGCGCCGAGGTGCGGGACCGAACGGCTGGAACTCGCGGCTGACGTCGACCTCCCCGTCGCCGTAGAACCCCCCTTGCGGCCGGACACCGGACCGTTCCAGGGTGACCCGGATCTCACCTGTCTCGAACGTGTACGCCACGTGGCGCGGGGTGTCGCCGCGGAAGGACGCGCGCAGGAACGTACGCGGTTCCCCGGCCACGTCCATGGGCCCGCAGCCGCCGGTCAGGGTCAGCCGCACCTGGGATCCGGCGCAGGTGACCGCGCCGGGGACGGCGTCGGCGAGCCCTCCGGGGGTGGACCACTGCCAGTGCAGCCCCGCCAGCCTGGTCGCGTCCCTCCCCGGGAAGGTCAGCGTCACGGTGGCGGTTCCGCCGCCGCTGAAGGTGATCGCGTCGGTCACGACGTCGAAGTGGTGTCCGGCCGGGTCACCGCCGAACGGCGCGAACGGGGTGGCCGCATCGGCCCAGTTCGCGGCCGTGTCCAGGCCCGCCTCGGCATACGTGCCGTGCACGGCGAGGAGGCCGGCGCCGTGCACGGTGAGGGTGTCGGTCGTCAGGTAGGTGCGTTCCGGGCCGGCGGCGGTCCTGCCGCCGCGCAGCTCGGTTCCGCCCGGTAGCACGACGCCGCGCGACGCGGCGCCGGACGGGCGGGCTTGTGAGGACACGGAGGGAAGGCTGACGACGGCGACCACCTCATCCGGCTCCATCGGGCGCCGCGGGATGCCCAGCGTGTCCGCGAGCCAGGCCAGCCGCGCCCGGTCGGGCAGCCGCGCCAGATGCCCGCCCAGCCCCTGTTGGAGCTCCGCCGCGATCGCGAGCAGGGCCTGGGACGGCTCGGCGGGATCCGCGAGCACGTCCCCGGCGAAGAGCATGCTCGCCCAGGTCTCCGAGGCCGCGCCACTGTACGGCGGCTCGGGGACGGTCGCCGCCGCGGCGGCCGAGCGGGCGAGTTCCGCGACGATCTCTTCGTAGGTCCGCTGGTCCGGCCGGTAAGGGCGAGGAGGGATGGCGGCCGTCATCGTTCCTCCCGGTAGAAGGGCAGTACGAGGTTGACCGGCCGGCGGTGCGAGTCGATCCGGAACTCGACCGTCACGTCGATCCGGTTCTCGTCGGTGCCGGCGGGGATCGCCTCGACCCGATCGACGATGATGCGCGGCTCGAACCGGAGCAACGCCTGACGCACCTCGAAACCGAGCCGGTAGCACGTCTGCTGGGTTCGTGGCTCGAAGACGTGCCTGCCCGCGTCCGCCCCGAAGTCCGGCCGCATCACCCGCTCGCCGAGGGCGGTGCGCACGATCAGGCCGATCGACTGCGCGACCGTCTGTTCCCCGCTGGTGGTCAGGGCGGCCCTGCCTCCGGTCCAGGTGACGGGAAACCGCCACCCGGCGCCGAGGTGCGGATAGTCGGAGTTCACAGCCCGCTCACCCGACCAGCACCGTCGGGGCGCCGACCACGGGCGTGGCGCCGCAGCCGGCCGGATCGCCCACGCGTAGCGCCGGCTTCCCGGCGATCAGCACCGTCGGGCTGCTCGCGGTGAACGGCGAGCTGGGCGGATGGCCCGGCTGGATCGGGCAGGCGTGCAGGTCCCCGAATACCGCCGCGGGCAGCCCGCCGATCAGCACCGTGGGTACCCCTGGGCCGACGACCGCTCCACCGTGCGCCGTGATGTCCGTGACCCGTGCGGCGGGCGGCATCGTCATCCACCGCCCCGACCGGCACACGGGAGATCCCCGTCATGCCAAGAGCGCAGTCCCATCGACACTCCCTTTCAGTTGATCCGTACTATCGCGCCGGAGACGGACAGCGAGCCCGTGGCCTTCAGCTCCAGGCTCGCCGCACTTTCCACCGTCGCGGGGCCGCTGGCCTTGGACGACAGCCGTGACGCCGCGAGCTTGACCGCGCCCGCGGGCGCGGACAGCGTGATGTCCCCCTGCTGGGCGACGATCGAGACACCGTCCTGCCCGAGCGTGATCGAGGCCGCCCCTCCCTTCTCGGTCAGCGTGATCGTGCCGCCGTCGTCGTCGAGCACGAGCTTGTGGCCGCCCGCCGTCTTCAGGCTGACCGCGCCGGGCTCGTGATCGTCGAAGGTGAGCCGGTGACCGGATCGGGTGACCACGGACTTGATCTCGTTCGTCCGCGCGTCCATCCGCTCCGGCGGGACCTGCCGCCCGTTCCAGAGCGCGCCCAGCATGACCGGGAAGCAGTGATCGTCGCCGATGTGGCCGACCAGCACCTCCTGCCCGATGTCGGGAACGAACCATGTCCCCTGCGAAGGCCCCGCGTCGAGCGTGACCAGGCGCGCCCAGACCGGCTCAAGGGCCTGGTCCAGCCAGGGGAACGCCACTTTCACCCGTCCCCAGCCGAGCGGGTCGTCGAGATCGGTGACCACCCCGAGCAGCAGGCCGCCCACGCCGCCGGCACCCGCCGGCACGTCCCCGCGCGGCGACGGCAGAAGCGGCCGCGGGTAACCGAGCTGGAACTCCGTGGTGTACCCGCGGCGTCCCAGTCGGTGCCTTACCGCACTCACGTAGTGGCGGCCGCCGAGCCGGTCGCCGATCCCGGTGATCCGCAACCAGCCGTCCGCGGCCAGCCTCGGCAGGCCGAGCGTGCGGCCGGTCCCGCTCAGTCGGCGCAGGACCTCCGTGGAGGCGGCGGCGACCGCACGCCGATCGGCCTCGTCGGCGGGGATGTCACCGGCGGTGGCGATCGTCCGCTCGCGCAACGGCCAGCCCGCCCGGCCCAGCGCGTCGGCGGGAACCGGCCGCCCGTCGCTTTCCGGCTCGGCCCGCTGACTGCCGGCGTCGGCGGTCACCGACTCCAGATCCGCCGGGCTCCAGCCGCTCACCGTGACCGGATCCGCGCGCCCGGCGAGATCCTCCGTGAGGCGTAGCTCGCGCAGAGTCGTCCCGTACTCGAGGGTGAGCTCATCATCGCCGGAGTCGCCCGGTCGGGCCGCGGGCCCGAACACCAACTCGGTGCCGCGCACGTAGGTCACCCAGCCGAGCTGCCCGGCTCTGTGGACGAGCCAGTCCCAGTCCGACTGCCCGGCGAAGGCGATCTGGGGCTGGCTGATCCCCTCGCCCGCCGCGACGGACAGGCCGTATCTGGAGGCGATGTCGCCGGCCACATCGCCGTCTGTCACATTCTCGTAAACCCGCGCCCGGGGGACGGCCGCGAGCAGGGAGCTGCGCGTCCGGCAGGCGACCTCGATGGTCGGCGCCGTTTCGCCGAAGCGCGCCGTCGCGCCGGTGATGACCCCGGTGAAGACCGTGGACAGCTTCCCGCGCCAGCCAAGCGAGATCTCGATCTCGACGCCCGCGGCCAGGACGAGGCCGTCGGAATACCGCACCTGGCGGGTGTCGGCATCCCAGTTACGCAGCAGCAGCGCGGCCCGCCCGTGCCGGTTGACCTCCTCGCTGACATCGATCTCCAGGACGTCCAGCGCGAGCGACGCCGGAGCGTCCCGGCCGTCCAGTCGCAGCACGAAGTCGGGACGGTCGGGGATCGCGTCCATCGGGAAGGTCGCCGGTGCCGCCGGTGTGGTCATGGCCTTCTCACCCCGCCTTCCCCGAGACCTTGGGCGGCAGCATGAGCACGTCGCCCGGATCCAGGCGACGCGGGTTGACCAGCCGGTTCGCCGCCGCGAGCGGCCGCCAGTAATCGGGCGAGCCGTACACGCGGTGCGCGATCGCGTCGATGGTGTCGCCTTCGCTGACCAGCCACGTCTGGTACAGGTCCGGCGACTCCCGGCGCTCGGCGCGGGCCAGGTCCTCGGGCTCGATCACCTCCTGGAAGGTGGCCTTCACCCTGGCCCGCAACGGCTCTCCCGCCCGGTCGAAGAGCTGGTAGGCGACCTCCGCCGCGGTCAGCACCCCCCGGAAGGTGAAGTCCCCCCAGTACAGGTGGACGTAGTAAGGCATGTGCGTATCGGACTGGAACCGGGTGAGGTCGAGCAGCCGGTTCAGCCGCGCGCGCACCGTCTGCGAGCCCTCGACGACACCGGTGCCGTCGAAGAAGAAGTCGATCGAGATCTGGTCGGGCTCGCCGCCCGCGTACGACGTGGCGGGCCGGCTCGCCCCGGCGGGCTGCTCGTTGCTGTAGCGGTTCTTGCGACTGAACGCCAGCTCGGTCGGATTGAACAGGGCCTTCCAGATCCCGGCGAGTTCGGTGTACCGCTGGTCTCGGTACACCTCGATGGTCAGCTTGGCCAGCTGGTTCTCGTCCAGAGTCACCGGTTCAGCCCTCCCATTCGCGGCGGAGGCGTTCGAGGACCCGCTCGGTGGCCTGCCGGACGATCCGCTCCACCAGGGCGTCGTCCGGGTCGTCTCCGGCCGGTCCGGATCCGGGCGCGTCAGCGCCGTGCGCGGCGGACCCGCCGCTCAGCACGACCTCGCTGATGACCTCGCCGATCACCACGCTCATCGATCGTTCACTCTCCTTGGCTCCGATGCGTCACACGCTCAGTGGGACGAGGGACAGGCCGTGATGGGCGATCTCCACCGACTCGATCGCCACCGCGGCGGACATCGCGTTGAGATCAGGGCCGGTGATCTTGACCGGCCAGCCGCGGCGGAACGCCCATACCCGTACCGGGGTCAGCACGCCGTCCACGCCGGCCAGCAGCAGCACCTCGCCGTCCCGTGGCCGCATCTGCCCAGTCCGCGCATACTCCGCGTACCAGTCCCAGAGCCCCCGATCCGCCGTGGCACCGCGCTTGAGCACGAGGTTCGGCATGGACGCGCGGGAGGGAAACCGGTGGGGAAAGCGGTTCTCCCCGCCCTCCAGGTACTCCTCCACCCCGATATCCCCGGCCAGGCCGGTGCACTCCGTGAAGTCGATCATGGTTATCCCGTCGATCTGCAGCCGAAACGACGCGGCCAGGTACGGGTACTCGATGGTCACCCGTCAGCCCTCCCAGTGGTGAGAACTCGCGGCGTGGGCCGCCGCTCAGCCGACGATGACCTCGACGCCCTCATGGGCGAACTCCAGCGTCTCGATGGCGATCTCGTTCCCGGTCGCGTTCAGCCCGGGACCCTCGATCTTGACCGGCCAGGCGTCCTTGATCTTCCAGGTCATGACCGGGTCGCCTGCCTCGTTGAGCAGGCTGACGGTGACCGGCCGGCGGGCGACCGTCCCCGCCCTGATCGTGTTGAACCATTCGTACAGCCCGATGCCGCCGCTCTTCTCCCCCTTGGGCACGATCCCCCGCTTGAGCGTGACGTTCCCGTATTTGCGCAGGCCGGGAATCTTCCGCACGGTCAGCGCCCGGTCCGCTCCGCCGCGGTATTCGATCGCGTCGGCCTCCATGGTGAGCCCGCTCACTTCGGAGAAGCTGGAGGTGTTCTGCGAGTCGCCCCACTTCACTTCGAAGTGCAGCGACGTCAATGGATATGACATGGCCTATCTCCCTAATCGGCCAGGATCGGCCTACTCGGCGAGCCGTTTGTGACTGAACCGGAAGACGACGAACTCCGCGGGCTTCGCCGGAGCGACCGCGACCTCGGTGATCACGAGGCCGAGGTCGACGTCCGTCTCGGTCATGGTCTCCCCCAGCCCGACGCGGACCCGGTACGCCTCCTCGGGCGTGGTTCCCGCCAGCGCGCCGCCACGCCAGAGCTGGTCGAGGAAGTTCTCCACCGACACCCGGATACGCAGCCACGTGCTCTGCGTGTTCGGTTCGAAGACCACCCACTGGGTGCTGTTCTCCACCGACGTCTCGATGAGGTTGAAGAGCCGCCGGACGTTGACGTACCGCCACTGCCCGTCGGCGGAGGATGTTCTGGCCCCCCAGATCCTGATGCCCCGCCCGGGGAAGGCGCGGATGAGATTCACTCCGGCGGGATTGAGCAGGTCCTGCCGACGCTGCGTGTAGTCCTCGGCCAACCCGACGATCCCGCGGACCCGCTCGTTGGCCGGCGCCTTGTGCACGCCGCGCTCCCGATCGGTACGGGCGAAGACGCCGGCGACAAAGCCGCTCGGCGGCACCGTGACGACTCGCCGGGTCGCTGCGGAGTCCAGGTTCAGCATCAGGACATGCGGCGCGTACGTACCCGCCTGGGTGCTCGCGACACTGGTCTCCCGCCACCGCGCGAGGTCCAGGTCGGTGGCACGGTCCGCCGGGGCGTCCACGACGGCGAACCGCCGGAACCGCTCGCAGTGCGTGACCATGGCCCCGATCACGTCCACCTGGGACAGGTCGTCCGCGAGTGTGAGCACGTCCGGGCAGATCACGATGGCGGGCTCGGTCACCCGTTCCAGGGCGTCGAGGCCGTCCTTGAGGTCCCCTGCCCCGGCCACCCGGTCGGAGCCCGCGCGAGTGGATCGGGCCAGCGCCGGCAGGTTGGTCTGCGAGACGGCCCCCGCCTTCGGAGCGTCTACCCGGATCCGCGCGGACAGGTCGTTCACCAATGCGTCCCGGTGGTAGAACCTCGGATGATCGGGATGCAGCGCGAGCTGCGGGTAGTTCTCCACGAGCGCCCCGGCCTCGAACACCTTGAGCGCGAAGCGCAACGGCACGAGGCGGGTGGTCTGAAACGCCAGCAGCGGGTACGGCCCCGCCTCACCGCTCGCGTTGACCGGGGCGGCGCCGCCGATCGTGACGACGTGGACGTTGCCCCCCGTCCGGCTCACGCCGGTGATCCGGTGCCGTCCGGCGGCGCCGAGCTCGATGAAGTCGTCGCCGACGACAGGCGGGCGGGCGACGCGCACCACGACACCGTTGCGGGCGTCGGCGGGTGGCCGCACGTCGGCCGAGATCCAGGTCTCGCCGGCCGGGTCGGTCCCCGCCGGGGCCCACCCGTCGGCGGCGGCCGTGTCGCGGGTCAGGTCCAGCGGCGCGCCGATCGAGCGGTTGAGCCGCAGCACGGTTCCGTTCGGCAGGAACGAGTACCGCTGCGCGAGGTCCGTACGGGTGGGACCGACGAGTTCCACGTCCTCGTGGAAGAGGTGCGCGACCAGCCGGGCGTCCACCTCGATCGACCCGATCGGCGGCGCGGCCGGGAACTCCAGCCGGTTGTTCTGCCACACGGCGACCAGACCGTTGGACGCGACGCCCTCGTGCCCGGCGGCCATGTCCTGGATCCTCGGCGCGGGGGCGTCGCGCCAGGTTAGACCGCTCAGCGGGACGTTGCGCGGGTTGGGCGTGGTGGGCGCGGTCAGTTCGCCGACGAGCCGGACCACCCGCGGGGCGAACTCTCCGGCCGGCAGCGCCCCGCTCCCGCCGAGCGCGGCGGCAAGGGTCAGCGACATGCCGGGCGTGGCGGACGCCGCCGCGTCCACGACGACGGACCGCCGGTTCATCGAGGGCGTGATCGCGAGCAGTACGTCTCCGCGCTGGAATCCGGTCCCCGCGGCGAACCGCAGCGAGATCGCCGTGTTGGGCGGTGCGGCCACGACCCACGATGCCCCCGCCGGCAGGTCGAGCGCGGAACCGGCGGGCATGCCGATCGTGAGGGCGCCCGGCTGCACGGCGTCGACCGTCCCTGCCCGCGGTGCCCCGACCGGCCCGATGAGCAGCACCGGATCGCCCGCCGAGATCCCGACGGTGGATTCGACCGACAGCGTGCTCGTGGTGGCGCCCGCGGGTATGTTCTGGTTGCCGCTCAGGGCCAGCCGGCTCGCGTACAACTGCCCGCTGCCCGCGCTCGTGTCCGGCGTCACCACGATGTCGAGGTCGTTGGCCCAGTCCCCCGGCGAGGACGCGTCCACCGTGAACGCGACGGTCGTCGCGTCACCGCGCAGCACGTCCCACCTGGCCCCGATGGAGGGGTCGGCGCGGACCACGTATGCCGCCGGTCCTCCGTTCTCGAAGAAGCCGAAGACCGCCTCCGCCGTGAAGCCGCCCTCGACGGGGTTGCCGAACAGCGTCTTGAACTCCTGCCATCCGGTGACCCTGGCCGGCTCCAGGTATGGGCCCTTCTCGGTCGTGCCCACGATCGCGACCACGCTGGTGGGCGCGGCCGAGATGGGCTGGGGCCCGGCCGGCACCTCTTCGATGTAGACGCCAGGCGACTGATAGCTGATCACGGTGGTCTCCTACTCACGTGGTGTCGATGAGCCGGATGCGGGTGGTCGGGCGGCCGACGTCGATGAAGGCCCGCCGTAGCAGCAGCAGGTCGACACGGATCTCGAAGGGATGGAACTCCGCGGTCCATCCGACCGGGACGGACCTGTAGGTCCCGGGCTCGCCCGGCTGCTCGGGCAATGGCACGTCCGGGCCGGCCGACGGACGCGCCACCACGGCGCGGCCGGTGCTCGGCCCGCCGGCCGTGATCAGCCGAACCTCCAGCACTGACGGGACGGGGGCGAACAGGTGCGTCACGACCGGCTGACCGAGGGCGACCTCGGCCACCGGGGCGGCCAGCCGTACGGCGACCTCCGGGTCGGTCACCTCCAACCGGAGCCGGGCCGCCGGAGCGGGCGACGGCGCGAGCTCCGCCCCGCGCGTCGACTCGGTGACCACGACCCGGCCGAACAGGGTGCGCAGCGCCCAGCCGGGCGGCGGGCGGCCGGTGAACGCGGCACGCACGAGCAGCGGGCGGCCGGTGACCGCGTGCAGCGCGCGCACCTCGTGCCGCAGCGCCTGCGTGGCGGACTCTTTCACGGGCGTACCTCGGTGTACTCGATGCGGTGCTCGGAGATCACAACGTGGCCCTCCGGGGCGAGCGGGGCCAGGAGCACCGCATCGATCTGGTAGTACAGGCCGAGCCGCATGCCCCGTTCGTACGCGGTCCACAGACCGGTGCGTTCCTCGAAGGGCGGGCTGTAGAGGCGCACTGTGAGGCGCTCCACCAGCGGCAGAAGCGCGGGGCGCAGCAGTTCCCTGCCGAGGATCGGCACGGTGTGGAAGACCTGCACGACGCGGGCCAGCCGGGTCTGCACCTCCAGATGATCGGTACTGTTGTACACCATCACGTAGCTCAGCCGGACGCCGAGCGGCGCGCGCTCGTACCCACCGGAGGTGCTGACGAGCGGCGCGTTGCGCAGGTGCGGGTGCTCGTCGATCGCGTACATGCAGATGTGCAGCTTGTTCGCAGTGAGCGTGGTGCCGCTGTCCAACGAGCTGGACTCGACCCAGCCGGGATCCAGGCCCGAGCGCGTCTCCAGGACCTCGACAAGGGTCCGGGTCACCTCGTCGATCATGCCGGCCACCAGTCGGAGACGTCGGCACCGGATTCCTGCAGCGCCTGCCGGATGAAGGCCTCGATCTCGTCCATGGTCCGCACGTAGTGCCCATCTCCTGTGCGCAGATCCTGCACCCACGCCGCCAGCCGGGGAACTGCCCCGGGAACCTCCCGGGGCTCGACGTACACGCGCACCAGGAACGCACGTATGCCGTGTCCGAGAAGCCTTCGCATGGACGCCTCCTTCAGGTGACGATGCAGCCTTTGTAGACAGGCGGCGTCACCCAGCTATCTCCGAGACATCTCCACGGCATCACCGGATACCTTCAGGACCTCACCGGTGGTTCCCGCGGCGAGCGCGCGCAGCTCGTCGACCGCACGTTTCAGCACGTCGGCGAGGCTGCGCAGCTCGTCCTCCGCCCGCGTCAAGTGATCTATCAGCCGTGCGGCATGGTCGTTCCCCGGGACCGCCGCCGTGTACGTCCCGGCCGCGATCCGCGCCGCGGCGGTCGTCTCCGGCAGCGGGTCCACGCCGAGTTCCTCGGAGAGGATCCTGCGGCAGATCTCGTACTGACGCAGCGCCTGCGCCCGGCGTCCCACCTCCGCGTGCATCTCGATCATCGCGCGGTGGACATCCTCGCGCAGCGGATCCCGATCGAGAATCGCCTGCCCGAACCGCAGGGCGGCGTCAGGCTCGCCTGCGGCCCGATGCCAGGTGACGAGCCGGGCCAGTGCGCAGATGTGCAGCTCGCGGAGTCGCTCCCGCTCCAGGATCACCCAGTTGTCGTCAACGTCTTCGAGCAGGTCGCCGGCGTACAGGCCGACCGCGCCGGCGAGCCGCTCGGCGTCGGCCGCAGATGTCGTCGCGCGCCCGAGGATCGGGGTGACCGCGGTCTCGAACCGCGCGACGTCGACGCAGGCGTCGCTGCGGCAGTTGAAGGACAGCGCGCCGGACGGCTCGACCAGCAGATATGTGCCGCGTGGCACATAGGCGGGCTCGATCACCCGCCGCAGCCGCCAGAGCGCGGTGTTCAGCCGCCGCCGGGCCTCGGCGGTCGGCATCTCACCCCAGAACGCCGCAGCCACTACGTCGCGCGGCTGAGGGCGCTCCCGCTGGAGCACCAGATAGGCCAGCAGACTGGCCGCGACGGGCTGCAACTGCAGGCTTCCGCCATTGGTTCCGTCGCCTCCCCAGATGACCGAACAACGGTGCCCCAACAATTTGATTTTGAGCACCCCTCACCCCCACTCGTTATCTGTAGAAGACCAGCGGCAGTGCACTGATGCAATCGCTGGTAGGGCGTGATTACCGTGGGTGGTGAGCAAGGCTCCGGCACATCGAGGAGTCAGCCGGGCTGCCCTGCCTCATGGATGATGACGATGGTGGTGGTGTGCTGATTGGGTCCGCCTGTTGGGTCCGCCTGTTGGGTCCGCCTGCCAGAGGTCTCGGGCAGGCGAGGCGAAGATGACGCGGGATTTTGTCGGTACCGCGGAGCACAATCGGCGGATGGAGAAACCGAGGATCGTTTCTGCCGAGGAATGGCAGCAGGCTCGCGACGAGCTGCTCAAGGCCGAGAAGGAGGCCACCCACGCCCAGGACGCGCTCGCGGCGCGACGTCGCCGCCTCCCGATGGTCAAGTTCGCCGACGGGTACACGTTCGACACGCCCACCGGCCCGAAGACCCTGCTCGACCTGTTCGAGGGCCGGGACCAGCTGGTCGTCTACCAGTTCATGGACAACGGGCCGGACCACTACTGCCCGGGCTGCACCGGGTTCACGAACAACGTCCCGGTGGCCGGGCTGGCCTGGCCGGCCGAGATCGGGGTCACCTGGGTGACCGTGTCGAACATGCCGCTCGCCCAGATCGAGGCGTACAAGGCGCGGATGGGCTGGACCCTGCCGTTCGTGTCCTCACACGGCACCTCGTTCGCGGACGACTGCGGCGCCGGTCGCGGCTTCATGCTGAGTGTGTTCCTGCGCGACGGCGAGGACGTCTACCGGACCTACAACACCACCTCCCGCGGCGTGGACCGGCTCCTCTTCGCCAACAACATCCTCGACCTCACCCCGTACGGCCGGCAGCAGGACTGGGAGGACTCCCCACCCGGCTGGCCGCAGCGTCCCACGTACGGGTAGGTGAGCCGCACGACGAATGCCCTGGCCGGGACGGCCAGGGCATGATCGGCGGGTCAGCCGCGTCGCATGGTGAGGATCTCGCGCCCCCGCTCCGGTGTGATCAACCGGGCGATCCGAGGGTCGACCAGCAGGGCGATCGGCGCGAGGTGGTCATCGCTCATCGGGCGCCACATCGACAGGGCGTCGCGCAGGAGCGGCCAGGCGTCGTCCCCGGTGTGGTCGGCGATCGCGGCACGCACCGCGTCATCGAACTCCGACTCGCCGAAGCAGACCCGGAATCCGGGCTCACTCGCCCTCGCCCGATAATCGGCGATCAGCCGCTGGACCGGTTCGGATCCGCGCTTCACCAGGCTGACGAGGGTGGACTGGGTACGCCAGCGAGCGGCGCGCTTGTGATCGGCGAACAGGATGGGCAGGACCTCGGCCGTCAGGAAGTCAGCGTCGAAAATCCAGGTCAGTTTGATGCCGCGCCGTAGCATCGAATCGATCAACTCGATCGCGTCGCCGACGCCCAACATGGCCCGCATCTGGAACAGCAGGACCTTGGCCCGGTCCCGGCCGAAGCGCGCGGCCTCCTCCAGCACCGCCAGCGGCCCGTCGACCTCGCCCGCCAGGCTCGCCAGACGGGCCTGCTCGATCTTCGCGTCCCAGTCACGCTGGGTCTGGCACTGCGGGCGGTCCAGGGTGTGGAAGCCGGCATACAGGTCGTACATCAACTCATAGAAGGAGCCGTGCCGCTCCGGGCCTATGGCCCTCCAGCTGAAAAGCTCGTAAGCGGCCCATTCCCCGCGCTCGTCCACGTCTTGCGAGTCGAGGAACAGCACACCCGCGTCCGCCTCCAGTGAGATCAGCAGACCCCACCGCAGGCTGGCCGGCTCATCGGCGTCGTCCTCCTCTCGTCATAGAGGCCGTCGTAGATCTCGCCCCACATCGGATCCAGGTCGCGCAGCCACCCGAGGTCACCGGTGCCACGTAGCTGGGAGACGAAGCTACCCGCGTCCCGCCAGCCATCGGTCACCAGGAGGAACTCACGGAACGACGGCGGCAGCACGCACCCCAGTCGCTCCTCCGCCGCGGCCACCTGCTCGGCGGAGGCGGGCGGGAAGCCCAGCCAGTCGTCGGTGACCGGTTCTTCGAACGCCGAGCGCGGCTCCACGTCGTGGACGGCGAGCCACTCCTCGCTCCAGCGCTTCAGAAACGGCTTCCATGCCTCACGCTCCACGCGGCACTCCTCCACGTCGGCAATGTCGCGCTCATCCCAGCAGAAGCCACCGACATTGCGGGACGGCGCAAAGTGTCGTCCCACACCAGTAAGTTCCTGCGGGTGTCACGCAACTCCTGGCGCTGGTGGGCCGCGGCCCTCCTTACCGGGGTGGCGCTGGTCGCGCTGGTGCTCCTGGCGTTCCTTCCGGTGACCGATCGCGCGCCGGGGGCCGTGTCCGCCTGCCCCGCCGACGCGAGCGACTTCGTCTGCGCGGCGCGGCAGAGCGGCAACGAACCCTACAAACGGCTGCCCGACCGGGAGTTGCTGGCCTTCGGGCGGCGGCTGTGCGGGGCCTACATCAGAAGGGATCCTGCGGAGATCGCCCGCATTCAGGAGCGGGACGGCGTCCACGTTCTGGCGATGGCGGGCTCCCTGACCGGGATCTGCCCCGGGCGGCGGCGGCGGACGTGCGGGCGCAGCGCGAGCAGCAGAGCCGGGAAGCGGACGAGTGGGAGGCCCAGGAGCAGCGCAAGTGCGACGAGGCGCCCCGGCACCGGCCCAGGCTCCGACCGGTCAAGGTGTTCCGCGAGCGGACCTGGACCGACTACGGCGTACTGGAGGGGTACGGCGACGTCACCGTTCCCAATGACGTCGACCCCGCCGAGTACAGCTTCGACCTGCTGAAGGCCGCGCAGCAGGACGGGTTGGTGGCCGTGGCCCAGGGGGTGGTCAACGTGCTGGTCGACTCCGACATGGACGTCTGCGTGACCGGCGAGCTCTACCGCCGTCGTCCGCCGGTGGAGACCAGGGGCTGGGACCGGGTGGTCGAGTTCGGCCTGGGCACCTCCTCCGGCCGGATCGAACTCGCCGACCAGATGGACGGCGAACCCTGTCCAACCTCGCCGGCGTGGGCAAGGGCCACTACCGGATCCGCCTGCACTACCGCGTCTCCGAGCGCGACGACTCCCAGCACCTGCTGATCATGTCCTTCCCCGGTAGGAGTGACCGCACCGTGAACCTGAAGCGCTGACCACACCTCCGGGCGCGCCGGATCGCCGAACAGGCAGGCATCGACTACGTCGAGGACCGGTGCCTGATCATCGAACGCGCGGCCGGCGGGCTGACCCGGCTCGGCTGACCCGCTGGCTCCCGAGACCCCGGTTTCACGCCGAGTTCCCCCGCCAGGCCAGCGTGCCGCCGTCGATCAGCCACTCGACGCCGTTGACGAACAACGCCTTGTCGCTGGCGAGAAAGCAGACGAGTTCTGCGATCTCCTCGGGTCGGCCGAGCCGGGGCACCAGGTGCATCCCGGACATCGCTCGCTTGCGGGCCTCGGGGTCGGCGGCCGCGTTCACGTAGTCGGCCACCATCTCGGTCTCGGTGACGCCGGGGGCGATGCCGTTGACCCGGATGCCGTACTTCGCGAGGTCCAGGGCGAGGTTCTTCGTCAAGAGGCTGAGGCCGCCCTTGCTCACGCCGTAGGCGATGCAACCGGGAAACGCCGCGAACGAACCGGTCGAGCCGGTGTTGATGATCGACGGCTGGCGCCTGCTGGACTTCAAATGGGGCAGGGCGTACTTCGCGCACAGCCACGCGCCACGTACGTTCACGTCCAGGACATGATCGAAAGTCTCGACCGTCATGTCCTCCAGCGACACGGCGCTGCTCAACGCCGTTTCGTTGATGCCGGCGTTGTTGTGCAGAACATCGATCCCGCCGTAGACCTCGACGGCGCGGGACATCAGCATCCGCACCTGCTCCTCGTCCCGCAGGTCGCAGGCGACGAAGATCGCTTGGCCCCCGGCCTTCACTATTTCGCCCTCGACGGACTTACCCGCCGGCTCGCTCGTACCGCTGATCACGACGTTTGCGCCGTGGCTCGCGGCGGCTCGGGCGGTACTGGCGCCGATTCCCCTCGTGCTACCCGTAATGACGAACGTCATGCCGTGGAAGTCATATGACATGACCAAAGCACCTCACTCCATAGGAGATTCGACCGCAACCGCATGCCGACCCCCCGAAGAACCAGCAATCTAGCCCCCGATGCAGCTCTGGGGAAAGAGAGAAGGAGAAACTAGTTCATCTTTTGACTACGGCGGCGGGTCCACGGGGGATCAGCCGAGCTTGTACTCCCTGAGTAGGCCCTGAGCGACATCGAAGCCGACCTCGGCGGCTGATCTCAGGTTGAACGCTTGACCCTCCAGCCAAGGGAGCGAGGCGACGGCGCCCGAGGAACGGCCTTCCTGGCGGTCATGCTGGATGCCCTGAAATTGACGATCTGAAACCGCTGTCCCGCGCCCGGCCTGGTCCATCACAGTGATCAAAGAGTATGGGGCGATACACCTCCATATCACTCAGTCCGCGATGCGGCACAAGTGTCGTCGGGTATCTCTGTTGACGATGTCAATGCACCCATTACCTGGCGCTTCCTACCACCACGTGTACTGTTTCCCCATGAACGCCGATTCCCAGGCCAGTGCCGATTCCCTGGTCTCGGCTGCGGAGATCGCGAAGTTGGCCGGGGTGACACGGGCCGCCGTCTCCAACTGGCGCAGGCGGCACGCCGACTTTCCCACGCCGGTCGGCGGCGGGGCGCACAACGCCCTGTTCGCCCTGTCCGAGGTGCAGACCTGGCTGGACCGGCATCGCAGGGGCGGCGAGGTCTCCGGCGAGGTGCTCGTCTGGCAGGCCTTGCGCGGGATGTACGGCGACGACATGACGCGCGGCCTCGCCGACGTCGCCGAGCTGTTCACCACCGGGTCCGCCCCATCGCTGGATGCCGGGATTCGGTCGCCGGTGAAGGACCTGGCCGCGCAGAGCTCACCGGCCGAGGTTGTCGCGGGGCTCACCGAACGCCTCATCGACTCGGCGGGCCGGGTGGGCTCGGAGCAGGTGTCGACCTCTCGCCTGACCCGTGCGGTGCGACATTTCGCGGGCTCGGTGAGCGGCACAGTCTTCGACCCCGCCTGTGGAATCGGCTCCCTGCTCCTCGCACTCGGCAACGGCCCCGAGGTCACCCTGGCCGGGCAGGAGATCGACTCGTCGGCCGCCCGGCTCGCCGAGTCCCGTACGAGGCTCGCCGGGAGGACGGGCGTGACGATCAGGGTGGGCGACTCACTGCGTGAGGACCACTGCCCGGAGCTCCGGGCGGACCTCGTGGTGTGCGACCCGCCGGTGAACGTACCCGACTGGGGTCGCGAGGACCTGCTGCTCGACGCCCGCTGGGAGTTCGGCGTTCCCACCCGGGCGGAGGGCGAGCTGGCCTGGTTGCAGCACTGCTACGCGCACGTCGCCCCCGGCGGCAGGGCGATCTTCGTGGCCTCCGCCTCCGCCGCCTACCGCAAGGCGGGCCGCCGGATCCGCGCCGAACTCGTCCGGCACGGCATCCTCACCCAGCTCGTCGCGCTACCGGCGGGGATGGTCGCCTCCCACGCCCAGCCCGTGCACCTCTGGCTGCTGGCCCGGCCCTCCTCCCCCGACGGCGCGGCCTCCTTTGTCCGGATGACGGACCTCACGGCCAACGACCCCGACGGCCCGTTCGCCCCTGCTCCGGACCAAGTCGTGGATGTGGCGCTGATCGACCTGCTCGACGAAACGGTGGATCTCACCCCCGCGCGTCACATCGCGGCAGCCCGTACCGACCATCTCGCGGAGTACACGTCCATCCGCGCGGCCCTAGTGGGCCGGCTCCACGAGTTGCTGGACCTGTTGCCGCCGCTCAGCTCCGGCCCCGGTTACCTTGAGGGCGCCACGGTCAGGGTGGCCGACCTGGCCCGCGCCAAACTCGTCGAGATCGTCGAAGGGGAGGCCGTCTCCACCAGCGACCAGCTCGACACCGACTACCTGCACGGTTTCCTGCGCAGCACCGCGAACACCCGGCACTCCACCAGCGCCAGCGGCGGCTTCCGCACCGACATCCGCGGCTCGCGCATCCCGCAGATGAGTATCGACGACCAGCGGCTGTACGGCACCGCCTTCCGCACCCTCGACGAGTTCGAACGGCGTGTCAGGGAACTCACCGAACTGAGCGACCGCGCCACCTCACTGGCCCGCGACGGCCTCACCGGCGGAGCCCTGCGCCCCCGCACCGACCGGTAAGACCCCGGGCATCTCCCCGCCGACGTGTCCGGCTCCGGCCAGAACAGCGGTCAACGGGTCGGAAGCCTTTACCGGCTCGCTACACCGGGTAAAGGTCAGCTGGTGCAAGTCCGTGCATACCTCAGATGGTGGAGGTCACCATGGCGCTACGGTTTCTGGGCATCAATCCCGGCACTCCGAACGACGGCTCTCCGACGGTCTGGATCGACGAGGAGACCGGCGACTACATCGTCCAGTCGTACAAGGTGGACGAAGCGACATTGGAGGAGTGCAGGAAGACCGGCGACATCCCCGGCCACGAGACGGTGATCCGGCTCCCAGCGGTGATGATGCAGTTCTTCCCCGAGGTGAACGGCACGACAGAGGCGGCGACCAATGGCATCGGACATCCGTGACGGACTAAGAACAGCCCGCTCCTCAGCGGTGCACCTGGAGCTCCGGGACGTCTACACCCCGAACGATCCCGACTACCTCGCCTGGATGGCGGGAGACCGGTTCGACCCGGCCGAACGCTGGAGCGACTGGTTCGATCTGATCGTCGCGACGGTCGCCCGGGGTGTCCGGGTACGGCGGGCCCGGATCGTGTCCGAACCGGTGACCGACTACATCCGCTACGAGTACGACATCACCGCCGCACACAACATCGCCGCGGGTGAGGAAGTCCGCTGGTTGCCCCGGCGACAGGCCGCCGACCTGCTCGTTCCGGGCAGCGACCTGTGGATCTTCGATGGATCAGTGGTCGTGTTCAACCATTTCACCGGCGACGGCACATGGCCCGCCGACGGGGTTGAACGGCGAGCCGACGAAGCTCTGGCCAAGCGACTTCTGGCGGCATTCGACACGATCTGGGAACGTGCGACACCCCACCAGGACTATCAGCCCACCTGATCGTTTAGTGTCCTCTCGTGTCCTCGTCCGTCTCCTCCAGCGCTCGCGCGGCCAGGCAGTCCCTGGCCGGTCGGCTGCGGGAGATCCGCCTCGACGCAGATCTCAGCGCACGAGCGCTGGCGGCGGCGGCCGGATGGCATGAGTCGAAAACCTCCCGCATCGAGAACGCGAAGACACCGCCCGCCGACGCCGACATCCGCGTCTGGTGCCGGGTGTGCGACGCCGAGGACCAGATTCCCGACCTGATCGCCGCGGCGCGTGAAGTGAACTCGATGTGGGTCGAGTGGAAACGGATGGAACGGGCCGGCCTGCGGCAGGCACAGGAAGCGCAGCTGCCGCTGTACGAGCGGACCCGTCGCTTCCGTAGTTACGCGCCCAGCCTGGTCCCCGGGATCATCCAGACACGTGCCTACACCACCACGGTCCTGCGGGCGATCATGCAACGACGGTCGATCCCCGATGATGTGGATGCCGCTGTCACGGCCCGAATGGAACGGCAACGCGTTCTCCACGAAGGCGGGCATCAGTTCGCGTTCCTCGTGGAAGAGACGGTGCTGCGCTCGGTGATCGGGGGCAGGGAGGTGATGGCCGCCCAGCTCGACCACCTGACCGTGGTGGCGTCCCTGCCGTCTGTCAGCCTCGGTGTCATTCCGCTCGGCTCAGATCGGACTCCGATGCGGTGGACCGTCGAAGGATTCTGGATCTTCGGCGCCGAGCAGGTGTCCGTGGAACTTGTGTCGGGGTACTTGACGGTGACGCGGCCCAGCGAGATCGACATGTACAGCCGCGCGTTCACCGAGCTCGCCGAACTCGCGGTGTACGGCGCCGACGCGCGGGCCCTGATCTCGGCCGCGCTACATGCTCTTACCCAGTGAATTGTGCAAGCACCTGCAAGTTCGTTGAACCTCGCATGCGCTGATTCCTACCGTCAGGGGCATCCGCTCACCTGCCGCCGCGCCGTCGTCCCCGCTTGCACAACGGCTCCGTTACACGCAGCCGGAAGCCACGGTCGCCACGGCGGCGCCCTCCCAGCAGAGGGCGGAGGCGCACTACATCGCACCTCACGGCACGGCACGTTCCCCCAACCGGAAAGGGCACATGATGGTCACCGATCCTCTTTCCCCGCTCACACCGGCGTCCGTCGAGTTCCTCGAACTCGAACTCACGAACCGCTGCCAGCTCGTCTGCGTTCATTAGGCAAGCCCGTTGTCGGAATCAGTTTTGTCGGCTTGCTGTCTGTCTGGTGAAGGCAGCAGCGGATGTCGCTCTTGCTCGTGAGAATCCTCGGTGAACCCGTTGGGACGCTGGTGTCGGAGCGTCTGATACCGCTCATCGAGCAGGCCCACTGCTTCGTGCAGGGTGCACTCGAACAGAGTGCGGATTTGCTGGAGCGCCTGGATATTAGTGCGCGCGAGGATGAGTTCGTCGATCTCCAGCCACCGCCGATCAGGGGCGTCTTCAGGCTGTCTCAAGGCCGCCACCTCGACACGAAGCCGCTCGATCTCCGCGAGGATCTCCCGGTCGGACGGAACGCTGAGGACTGTGATCTCCTGCGGACCGGGCTCTCGGCGAAGGACGTCCAACTTCCGGGAAAGCCATGCACGAAGGTCCCCCAGTTCCCGACGTAGAGCATCTCGCTCGATCTGCACCTGCGTCGGCTCAGGCTCGTCTGGGGTGAGGTCGTACTCGTCGATGTCCAGGGCGGCGCCGGTGGCGGTCAGGAAGTCCAGCACGTCTCGGTCGAGGTGCCAGCCGAGCAAGTTGGGCTCGTCCGGTGGCGCTGGGGGCCGGGTGTCTGAGGGATTGAGTTGGGGGTCTTCCTCGTCATCGTTTAGGTAGCGCACGACCTCCAGGACAGCGCCGGCGTGTTCCTCGTTCTCGGCCCGAAGACGTTCGGCGAGTTCGGCGATGCGGTCGGTGTGAGGCCGGAGCCGGTCCAGCACGCGGGATATCTGTTCATCGACGCTCAGACCAGGCTCACGGCATACGATCTTCCAACTGTGGCTGACTGGAATTGCCGGTGCGGTGCGGCGGCTTCCGCGGATCGTAATCTCATCGGGTGCGATGCCTAGCCACGTCGCTATCTCCTCTGCGGAGATGCGCTGACTGAACAGCGCGAAGTAGACGTACTGGCGGATGCGCATTCTGGGACGATATCGGCGCGACCAGCAGCGATCCAGTTCGGGAGCCTGTTCCGCTGCGTCAGCACGGTCCGATCAGTTCTCCACCGCCGCGAACTGGAAGCCGAGCGACGTTCCCCACCGAAGCGAGCTCTTCACGGGCCTGTTGGAGTTCAAGAGACAGTTCAGCGACCGCCCTGCGTAGCGCGGTCCCGGCGGCTCGTTCTTTGGCGAGCTCGGCCGCAACCTCGGTGATCTTCTCCTTCAGCTTGGCGTTCTGCTCAGCGAGATCCTGCATCGCCAGCGGGGTAGAGTCCTGAACTTTGACGCGAGCCTGGAACTCCTCCACCAGGTCCCGGTAGTCGGAGTAGACGACGTCGCGTCGCAGCCCGGACTCGGTGATCAGCTCGCTGACGGTCAATTTTCCCGATACTGACCTCAGCGGCGTCCCAGTCAGCAGCCGGTCAGCGGCGGCCCGGATCGTAGCGTGTTCGGCGTCCCGTTCCCGGGGAGTACGGCTCACTGGTCCTCGCCTTCGGTCGTTCCGGCTGTGGGCCGGGAGGCTTGGTGGCGTTCGATGATCGCTCGTCGTTGCGCGGCACGAGCGGCTGCCCGGTCACGGATCGGGCGGGGTGTGAGCTGGTCCGCGGCAGCCTGTTCCATCGCAGCTGCCTCCTGGCGGATCTGCTGGATGTCACGGTCGGTGTAGGCCAGGTTCTGGCAGGTCGTGCGGCATTCTGATTCGTCGGGGGCGTCGTCGGAGGGCAGCCCCTGCTCGATCTTGGCTTTGCGGCAGGCCGCGGTCTCGGCCCGCCAGACGCAGGTCATCGCCTCGCCGTGGTGGATGTTGGAGTCGGCCTGGGCCAAGAGCCGTTCCAGGTTGCGGGCCGACTTAACGCCCCGGCCCTCGAACCTGCGGGCGCGGGCGATCCGGTCACGGTATTCGGCTGCGGAGGGACCGCTGACGTGCTCGCCGCCCGCCAGGAGCGTCCAGTCGCGGTCGGTCTGCTCCAGCACCAGTTCCAGCCGCTCCACCGCGAGGTCCTCCATCCATGTCGTGTCGGCGGTGCCCGAGTAATTCAAAGTCACTCGCGTGCTGACATGTCCGTATTGAAGAGCAGTGGCGATAAGCCCGCGCGGCTTGCGGACGATGAAATAGGCGAGGGTCCTTCTGAAGCGCCTGGCATGGATGTGCTTGGTCGGGTCCGACGGGATCGGTGATTCGCCGTCCGGGCCGGCGAAGGCGGTGTTGACCCAGTTGGCGAATTGCTCCAGGTCACGGGTCATGTAGCGGGATACCCGGGCGTGTTGGTCAGCGCTGCGCCTGCCCTGGGCGGCGACGATGCTGGCGGGGAACACGAAGGGGTGCGGGGCAAGTCGCTCCAGCATGGCGATCGCGCCGTGGACAGGAGCGACAACGACCCAGGGCCGCGTCAAGACATCGTCGGCGCCGGTCGAGGGCAGCCGGTCGCTTCCCTTGCCGGCGCGACCGACCAGCAGGAGCTGGCCAGTGTCCGGATCGGTATCCCGGCAACCTCGCCGCAGGTTGAGAGCCTCGCCTGGGCGCATCCCGGACAAGTAGCAGACGATCACAAAGCAGGCCGCCGTGAGGAACCGCACCAGATCATGAACCTCATCGACGGTGATCGGACGATCCCGCCATGGTCGGCCGTCGAGCTGCCCACCGATGGTGCCGAGGAAACTGCCGGCCGCGATGGGCAGCCCGGATTCTCGCACCTGCCGGAGTAAGCGAACTCCCAGACGGCCGCGCCTGCCGCCGAAAAGCCGCAGCAAATGTGCTTCGTCGACTTCAACGGCGCCATCCTGGCCGAGCCGGCCAGGCAGTGAAACTCCTTCCGCCCTCGCGTCTGCGAGAAAGATCGCCAGGCAGTCACGACGGGCAACGCCAGCGAAGCGCCGCTGGGACGAGTGAGTGCCGTCGCAGAGCTGGTTGTACTCCTCCCAGGCGTCGGCGATGTCGGGACCGAAGTCCTCCAGCATCCGCAGCGACCAGGCCAGCAGGGATTCCATGGTCGCCGGGGCGATCCGTGGGGTCTTGTTGCCGCCTCCCCGGGGCGGGACCATGGCCAGACCGTGACCGCTGGCCCCGTTCCACGGGGCGGCCTCGGGCAGTCTGCTCTGCTCGGGGAGGAGATCACGGTAACCCCACAACATCCGGATGGAGTTCAGCAGCCTGGCCTTACGTGACGCGGACGTGGCCAGTGCCAGCACGTGACTGTGGTAGGCATCGAGCCTGCTGCCCGACACCTCCGGCAAACTCTCCAAGCCCTGATCGGCCATCCACTGCGCGAACACCCGCAGGTCCCTGAGGGTAAGAGCGACGGTGTCGATGGCCATGCGCTGGCTGTGCCGTTCGATCGCCAGGACCGGCGGATAGGGGTGGTCCAGGACCGCCAGTGTGAACGTCTTGAACACTAAGACCAGGTGCGGCGGGAACCTCTCCCAGTGCAGGCTGTTGACGCCATGGTGGGCGTCAGGGTGCGCGGGGTGCAGGACCCAGACAGCATCATCGAACCTGGACAGCCGTTCCTGAGGTGTGCCGGGCCTGACGACGCGATTGCGGAGAATCACCACATCGTCATCGGGCCAGCGCGGGACGTTCTGCTCGAGTGACAGCGCGAGGTTTCCCATGGTCATCGTAGGTCCCACCGTCCTTCCAGGAACTCGTCGATCATCTGCTGCTGGCGGCTGGTCACCTCACGGCGAGCCTGCTCCCGTTCGGCGGCGGTGTAGGTGTTCACGATCTCTTCGAGCTGATCGAGCCGCGGCCGCAAACGCGTATCCCAAACCACCGGATCCAGGTGCGGGCGCAGAGCCGCAATGCGCTCCGCCGCGGCGAGCTGCACCGGCAGCTGATGGGGAAGTGCTCGGGCGTTCTCGCAGTCCAGGCAGGACAGGAACGAAGCCGGGCAGGGCAGCCCGGGATCGGCGTGTGGGCTGGCGAGGTGATCGGTGCAGGAGGCCAGCACCGTGTCCTGCTCACCCACCAGGAGCCGTTTGATGACGGCCACGTCCAGATCGGTCTCGGCGGCGACGCAGTCCGGGTCGTTTTGGAACCGGGCGATGAACGCGGTGGTGAAAACGGGGACGCGCTGGCGGGTGCGAGCCTTGTCGACCTCCTCTTGCTCCATCTCCACCGACCGCTCCAAACAAGATCGAAGACGACAACGATGAATAGCCTAGAGAATCTGCGCGCACTGTTACGCCCACTCCGGGCCCACCGAGGGCCACGGCACCATGAGCACCGCCGACTGGCAGCAGCTCATCTCCTCCGCGCCGGCCGCCGGCATCCGCAAGATTCAGCTCATCGGCGGCGAGCCGACCATGCACCCCGACTTCGCGCATCTGCTCAACCATGCGATCGGCAACGGCTTGCAGATCGAGGTGTTCTCCAACCTCCTGCACATCCCCCCTCCGCTGTGGCAGGTGCTCTCCCAACCCGGTGTCGAACTGGCGACCTCTTACTACAGCGATGATCCTGCCGAGCACGACCGGCTCACTCGGCGAGCAGGCAGCCATGCCCGTACCCGGGCCGCGATCATCGAGGCACTCGACCGCGGCATCCCTCTCCGAGTCGGGATCATCGACCTCGGCGACGGGCAGCGCACCGAGCAGGCCCGCGCTGAACTGGAGCGGCTCGGCGTCACCCGAGTCCGCGTCGACCGGGTGCGTGGTGTCGGCCGAGGCGTCGTACCGGCACGCACAACGCCGAACGTGGCAGAGCTGTGCGGCAGGTGCGGCGACGGTCGCGCCGCCATCTCCTGCGACGGCGAAGTCCGCATGTGCGTACTGTCGCGGTTCCTGCCCTCGGCGGGCAACGTCCGCCGGACGCCGCTGGTGGACATCTTCACAGGTGCCGCGTGGCGGAACCTGCTCGCCCAGGTGCCGCGCCGACGCCCCAGCACGGCGTGCAACCCCGACAGCGACGGCAACGACTGCTCCCCGGCCGAGACCATCTCCCCACCTACGGCCCGGGACAGCGGGATGGTCCGCGCGAGCATCCCCAACAGCGACAGGAACGACTGCTCTCCGGCGGAGAGCAGCGCCCCGCCTCCGGTGCTGCTGCCGGTCACCATCCCCCGCCGTCGCCGCACAGTGGCGACGGCCGGTACCGCGGGAGCAGACTCCTGACCATGGACTGGATCCCGCACGCCTCCGCGCTCGCCGAGCGTGTCACCCGCCCCGGATCACCGTGGCGAACCCCCACCGCGAGCACGCCTCGGCACACGTTCGTACCCCGCTGGTGGAAAGCCGCCGGCAACGGAGCGTGGACCCTGCAGGACGGGCCCGGCGAGGCGGAGGCCTGGATGGGCGCCGCCTACGGCGACCGCAGCCTCGTCACCCAGGTCGGCACGTTGCACGCCGACCACGCCGCACCGGAGGACAATCCGACCGGCAAACCGACGTCCTCGTCCACACTGCCGACCCTGGTCGTGCAGATGCTGGAGCACGCCGCCGTCGAGGACACCTCCACCGTCCTGGACGTGGGCACCGGTTCCGGGTACGGCACGGCCCTGCTGTGCGCCCGTCTCGGCGCGGCCCGGGTCACGTCGATCGACGTGGACGCCTACCTCGTCAAGGCCGCCGGGGAGCGGCTGGCCGAACTCGGCCACCGGCCGTCCATGGTGACCGGCGACGCCACCGGCTCTCTGCCGGGGCCGGTGGATCGGATCGTCGCCATGGTGTCGGTGCGGCCGGTCCCCACCTCCTGGCTGGCAGCACTCCCGGCCGGGGGACGGCTCGCCACCACCATCACGAACACGTCGATCATCCTCACCGCCACGAAGACCGAGGACGGCGGCGCGATCGGTCGCGTCGAGCGGGACTGGGCCATGTTCATGCCCACCCGCGCCGGCGCCGACTACCCGCCCCGGGACCGAGCCCTCCTGGAACGGGCCCGGATCGAGGACGGCGAGGACGTCGACCTGGGTCGCTTCCCGGTGCTGGACGTGATCGAGTCATGGGAGGTGCGATCCATGCTGGAACTCGCCGCGCCCGACATCGAGCACCACTACGAGACCGACGGCGACACCCGCACCGCGATCATGCTCCACGAGGACGGGTCATGGGGGCGCGCCGAGCAGACCCGGCACACGCCGCCCGTGGTGCATCAGGGTGGCCCGCGTCGCCTGTGGGACCTGCTGGACGAGGTCCGTGACCACTGGCTGCGGCACGGGCAACTCCCGCTGTACGGCGCCCTGGCCCGTGTCACTCCGGACGGGACGATCCACCTGCGGCGCGGCGCGTGGAGCGCCGTCATCGGCTGAACAACGGCCAGACCGACGAGCCACGATCCAGGAAGGCGGCTTCCCTATACGTGGGCTGTACGAGGCGAGACCTCTTTAGCGGGGATCCGGACGCCCTGTGCTCCGCCTTGACATCCAGCCAACTTGTACGGACACTGTCCGTACAGAACCTAAGCGGCGGGGAGTGATCTCCCTGCGGTTGAACAGCGCCGCACACTGCGGCGCCGACCGCCCGACCGGTGCCGGCGCAACGCCGACACCCGCTGTGGAGGAGCCAGTAGTCATGACCCGTCCCGCGCCAGGCAGCACCGCCTCCCCCAGGCACGACACCAGAAGCCGACTCGAAGTCCGCATCAGCACGGAAGACAAGAACCTGATCGAACAAGCCGCCCGCGCCAGACGGGAGACCGTCACCGGGTTCGTTCTGCACGCGGCCCTCGACGCGGCCGAAGAGGTCATGCGCAATGAACGAATCACCGTGGTGCCTCCCGACTTCTTCGAGGCGATCATCGACTCACTCGACGCTCCCCCGCAGCGGAACGAGGCACTGGCCCGTGCCGCCCGGGAAAGCCGAGAGATTCCGAAAAGGAAGTAACGGTGTATGATCCTCAGCCGCTCAACCAGCAGCACCGCATGGATTCGTTCGACTGCGGGAAGGAGGAGCTGAACTTCTGGTTGAGCACGTCAGCCCTGCAGGCTGAACGGAACCGCACCGCCCGTACTTTCGTGTGGACCTCGGATGGGGAGCACGACGTCGTCGCCTACTATTCCCTTGCCGGCCATCTGCTGCAGAAAGACGAGGTCCCTTCCAAGGCAGGCCGTGGCGGCCCGAGCCAGATTCCCGCCGTCATCCTGGCGCGACTGGCACTCCACAAAACATTGCAGGGCGGCGGCCTGGGCGGTCGCCTGCTCGTCCACGCTCTCAGCACGGCCCTGGAGTCATCTCGGAGCGTGGCCGCTCGCCTGATCGTCGTCGACGCCCTCGATGAGGAGGCGGCGCGCTTCTATGAGAAGTACGGGTTCATCCGTGTCCCGGGGAACATGCGACTGGTTCGAAAAATGAGCGACATCGAAGCCGACCTCAGCGGCTGAACGTCTGACCTCTTGGTCAGAGACGAGGTGGTGGCGCCCTGCGGCCGGTACCGGACGGGGAGGGCCGCCCGGTGTGGTGGCGTCGAGTCAGCCGGGGTACGGCTCATGGTCGCCCGGTGGGCAGGACGGGTTGCAGAGCACGTCGACCCAGACATCGGCGACCGGCGCGGTGATCTGCTCGACGACCTCGGCCGGGATCACGTCGTCCGTGATGTCGGCCCAGATCAGGCGTACGGCGGCGGCCAGCGTGACGATGCAGGTGCCGCACCGCGCACAGACACGCACGTCGCCGGGCAGGTCCAGCATGGGCAGCGGGCCGCTCACCGAGATCCCGGCTCCACGCAGACGAACCAGACGGTCTTGCCCCCCGGCGCGGACTCCACGCCCCACCGGTCCGCGTAGGCCGCGACGATCGCCAGCCCGCGACCGTGCTCCGAGTCCGGACCGGCCAGGAGCGGGGTCGGCCACACCGCGCCGTGGTCGGTGACCTCCCCGCACACGATCCGCCCGTGCCGGTGCAGCGAGAGGGTGATCGGCGCCCGCCCGTGCACTACCGCGTTGCTCACCAGTTCGGACACGACCATGGCCACGCCCTCCGTGACGGCGGAGATGCCCCAGGCGACGAGGGCTTCCCGCGCCAGCCGCCGCGCCTTGCCGACCACTTCGGGATCGGCGGGCATATCCCAGCACGCCTCCCGGGTGTTCTTGTCGTCTCTTACGGGATGTGGAGGGATGAAGCTAGGGTTCTTCATAGGTCAGAGGGCTCCGAGTTCCTGATCCAGTCCTCGGGCGGGTGGTTGAGTCACCACGCCCGAGGACGCCGGGGGTTGTCTCCGCTCGCCATGGCCGAAACGAGCGCATTACACCAATTGGTGGGACGGGCCGCGCATTAAGTAGAACCGCGAGTACGTCCACCCGATGCACGGATACAACTGCGATGAGCCGAGCGGGTATCTCTCATGCCATCTCGAATACAAATCGCCCTCGCTACGCGTGCATTACGAAGTGCGCCGCTTGAGCGAGCTACTTCTACTTTGAGGTCAAATTATGGCGGTGACCCCGCAGCCGAATTACCGATGTGATGCCGCAATCTCGCTAAGGAAATTCGGCTACTCACCCTGCAGTTCTCGATACTTTCTGATAATGTCTTTCACCGCGTCCGTCACGGGCGGCTCGTCGGCGATCGCACTCCAGATGTAGGCGTCATGCTCCTGGAGCTTGATGGGTTCGGCAGCGGTCACGTCCACGGCGAAATTGAACTGACGGCTCTTCTTGCCGCTGCCGGACGTGTAGTCGAAGCTGCCCAGGTAGTCGCGGATAGCGGCGACGTCGAGGCCGGTTTCCTCCTTGACCTCCCGAATCAGTGCCGAGTCCAGCGCTTCACTCGCCTCGGCCTTGCCACTAGGCAGTTCGAAGATACCGCCCATGAAATCGTCCTCCGGTCGCCGGAGGAGAAGCACCTTGTCGTCGTGTTGCACGACCGCGCCGACGACGAATTGCTGAACACCGTCGCGTTCGGCCTCGGCACTGAGTTCTTCGAGAAGAGAAGACTGATCCATGATTCCTTGTCCTAGAGAAGATCGCGATAATTCTCGGCCACCTTGTGGAACGCCTCGATATAGCTATCGACCAGCGACATATCCTCCTCCCTGTGCCATACCGGAAGCTTGAGAGTGTTGTGGTGAATCGCCTCGGCCTTCGGGAAAGCGCCAGGCGAATAGTTGAGCCTTTCGCTGTACTCGGGAAACAGTGGCCCCGGCTCCTGGAACAGCGGAAGGAGGTTGAGTGGACAGGTCGAGCCGGGCCGATCTACCTCGCGGCACCCCTCGGCGTGCAGCGCCTCGTAGAAGCGCTCGATGGGCAGGCCGTCAAGCTCATCCGTGACGTAGCGGAGCGGCAAGCCGTACCAGGAGGCGCGCACGCCGAGCGGCCGTTCCGGCACGATGATGCCCGGCAACTCGGACAGGCGCTCGCACAGATACGCCGCAGTGGTGGCACGTCCTTTCAGGTAGTCGTCCAGATGTCCGAGTTGATCAAGGGCGATGCTGGCTGCCAGCGGGTGGATGCGAGACTTGAGCCCCATGCCGGTGGTGGCGTAGCGGTAGAGCGGGTGGCCGGATGGCAGTTCGCCGCGACACCGCTTGTTGTACTGGCTGTGCAGCAGCACGCGGTAGTAGACCTCATCGTCGTCGGTCAGGACGAAGCCACCTTCCCCGGCTGAGAGCGGCTTGGGTCCGTTCATACTGAAGGCGGCGGCACGTCCAAAGGTGCCGATCCGCTGGCCGTCGACGGTTGCGCCGTGGGCATGCGAACCGTCCTCCAGGAGCATCAGGCCGTGCTCGTCCGTGATGGTTTTGAGCGCCTGCATAGCGGCCGGCTGTCCCCACATATGCATGACGACCACGGCCTTGGTGCTCGGGGTAATCCGTCGTACGACGTCATGCGGATCGAGGTTGCCGGACTCGTCACAGTCGGCCAGGACGGGGACCGCGCCCAGGTGCAGCAGTGGCGTAACCGTGGCGAAGAACGTGTACGCGGGCACGATCACCTCATCTCCCTGCCCGAGCTCGCAGGCTGCGTACATCGAATGGAGCGCCGCTGTACCTGAACTGGTGAGGATGGCGTGCGCGGTGCCGTGGTAGTCGCACAGCTCGTTCTCCAGCAGTTCGATGACGCCCGAGCGGTTGTAGATCGAGATACCCTGCCCGAGTTGGCTCAGCACGGCCGCCGCGGTGGTTTCACCCGGTGGCCAGGTGAAGTGCGGTCCGGGCTGGGTGATGGTCGGTGCACCACCGAGCAGCGCCAGGGGTGAGTTCACAGCATCTCCTTGGGGTTGATGTAGACGTGGGTCTTGGCGGACTCATAGCAAGCAGCGATGAAACTCATGTGCGCCAAGTTCTCTTTCGGGCCGCTGGTGTTCGGCCGCAAGCCCTCGATGACCCTGCAGAAGTAGTCGATCTGGCAGGTAGCCGCCGACGGCCATGCCTGCTCACGCGACAGTGATTCGATGACGTCGCCGCCATTGGTGAGCCTCTGGATACGGCCGCGCTCCAGGTGCACCATGCCCTTGCTGCCGACCAAGCGGATCCGTTCGGTCTTCGGGCCGATGAAGCGCGACAGCAGCAGTGAGCCGTACAGGCCGCTGTCGTAGCCGAAGTGGATGAGCGCGGTGTCCTCGGCATCGTATTCACGATCCGGCCGGGCACCCACCGAGACGTCAGCCAGCACACGATCCGGCAGACCGAAGTACCACAGGATCATGTCGATCAGGTGGTATCCCATGTCGATGATGCAGCCGCCACCGGCCTTGGCGGTCAGGCCGCGCCAGCCCTCGGAGGGGTCGTCAATGAACAGCGTGTACTGCGCGTCCACGACGAATGGCGTGCCGATCTGGTCGGCAAGTTGCGTGAAGCTGGTGTAGATCGGATTGAAGCGGCGTTGCAGCGTGACCATGAGCTGAATGCCGGACTCCTCGCACTGCTTGGCGAGTTCCTGCGCTTCGCTCATGCTGGTGGCAAACGGCTTCTCTTTCAGCACATGAATGCGATATTCGGCTGCAGTCTCGATAACCGTCCGGCCGATGTGGTGCGGTACGGTGACGATCACCATGTCGAGCTGTTCGGTCCTGAACATCTCCCGGAAGTCGGTGTAGCCGTTGACACGGAGCTGGTACTGATGCTCGCGGACGATCTCGGAGTTCTCATCGCAGATGGCTACCAGCTCGGCGCCATCGGACGAACGGAGGCCCGGAATGTGGTCATCTAAGGCTTGCTTGCCGAGACCGACCACACCGGCTCGCAGTTTCACCTGCCGTCGACCTTTCGCGAGGTTGCCAAGCTTGGCGAGTGGTATTGCCTTGGGCACGGGTAGCACCGTCATATCTCCGTTAACCCTTTCGCGATGACGAGGCCAGCCGAGTACGGATATCTTCAATGACCGTTGTCACCCTCTCTATGAGTGGCCAACTGTTGTCGATCACAAGAAACCGTCCCGGTTCATGAGCGGCCCACCCGTGACCCTTTACGGCTGCCGTGGTATGAGATGTCGAAAACGGATCAAAATCGAAAGAAGCAACTAATCCTTTCTTTTCATAGCCGCTTCCCTCCTGGCATCTGCGCACCGTAACCTGAATACAACAGGGAGTAGCGGAGACCTACCAGAGCGGAACCACCGCACCGTTGTCTCAGGATTGCGGCGTTCAGACCTCTGACCAGCGGAAACGCGTCCCGAACTGACGGAAGGGAGCGGAAGACGTGGCATCACGGCGACAGCGGTTCGCTCAGCGCCGGAAAACCGTGGGTTTCAGCCAAGAGCGATTGGCCGAACGGCTCGGCATCGACCGGTCGACGGTGACGCGCTGGGAGTCAGGCGAGACCGAGCCGTTGCCCTGGTTGCGTCCGAAGCTGGCGCGCGCCCTCCAGGTGTCCATCGAGCAGCTTGACGAGTTGCTCACCGAGGCCGGAGAACCCGAAGCGGTTGCCGATGAGCGACTGAATCACGTCCTCGAACACCCCGGCAGTGTCGATCTGATAGCTGTGGCTCGGCTGCGCGAGCGTGTGCAAGAACTTGACGTGCGCTACGACAGGGCACCGTCCACCTCCCTACTGGCTGATGCCGGGCAGTGCTTGGGGCAGGTCAGCTTCCTCAGAGCGCACGCCGCCACAAGCCGAGTGCGCCGCGAACTGTTCGCGGTCGAGGCCGAAGCGGCAACGCTCATGGGTCAGCTTGTTTGGGACGCCTCACAGCGCCGCGATCACGCCACGGCTCGCGCCTACCTCGGGCAAGCCGTGGAAGCAGCGCGGCAGATCCACGAGCCAACAGCCGAAGGGCTGGCCTTGCTTCGGACGAGCTTCGTTGCCCTCTACGGCGAGAAAGACCCGCAGGCCGGATTGGTACTCGCCATGCAGACAGCTGAGGCTGTCAAAGGCAACAGCCACGTCCTGGCGGGCCTCGCCACCTTGCACGCGGCGGAGGCGCGAGCCATGCTCGGGCAACGGCAGGATTGCGAACAGGCCTTGAGCCGGGCACAGGTGCACTTCGAACAGATCGGCGCTGCGGATGCGGCGGCTGATCTGTTCTCGCCGACCCAACATGGCCGGTTGGCGGGCTCCTGCTACCTGTTCCTCAACGATGCCGGACGCGCTGAACAAATCCTTGAAGGTATCGCGCAAGCCCTCCGCGATCGGTCGAAGTCCCAAGCGATTGTGCTCGGCAATCTGGCCCTCGCCTGTATCCGTCAGAAGAAGCTCGACGAGGCCGCGGCTTGGCTGCACAGCGCTATAGAAGTGGTAGAGATGACCTGGGGTGGTGGTGGGCTCGGCATCGTCTTCGGAGCGGGCCGTGAACTGCGTCCCTGGCGACGGATGCCGGTCGTCCAGGACGTGTACGACCGCCTACTCACCCTTATGGCAGCGGCGTAAGGAGCGAAGTTGACCAGTTTGGACATCGACCAGGCCAAACAGGCGATCCGCGAGCGAGTGTGGGCACTGCTGGAGCGCGAGCGGGCTGCGCCGCCCGGTGTCCACGGCCGTATCCCCGCCTTTTTCGGAGCCGAGGCAGCCGCCGACCGCCTAGCCGAGCTGCCCGTGTGGCAGGCCGCCCAGGTCATCAAGTCCGTACCGGACAAGGCGCAGCTCCCGGTCCGGGTACGGGCACTCGCTGAGAACCGGTTGGTCTACATGGCCGTGCCCAAGTTGGCCGAGGAACTGCCGTTCTACCTACTCGATCCGGCGACGCTGACCGTACCTCCGGCCGAAGCCGCGTCGAGCAAGGTGGCCGCGACCGTGGCACGCAAGATCGGCGTGGGCGACATGCGGCCAGTCGATCTGATCGTGTGCGGCAGCGTCGCGGTCAACCGGCGTGGTGTCCGGCTGGGTAAGGGCGCCGGCTACTCCGACATCGAGGTAGCCCTGCTACAAGAGGCGGGGTTAATCGGGCCTGAGACGACAATCGTGACGACGGTGCACTCTCTGCAGGTGGTTGACGACGAATTGCCGGAAACCAAGCATGACTTCAGCGTCGATCTGATCGTGACGCCGGATGAGGTCATCGAGTGCGGACCACAGCGCCGACCACAAGGGCTCTATTGGGACAGCTTGAGCCAACAGAAGATCGAGGCTATTCCAATTCTGGCGGCAATGAAAAGCCGCCTGTAGATATGCGGTGGACCAAAAGGTGCTTCCCGTCGACGAATGCTGATATATGCATGTTGGGCGTATAGCCGAAGCAGCCTGTCATATACGTCACTGGAACTCAGGGGGCTCGCCCGGGGCCTCAGACTCCTTCGCCTTCCGTTCGATCGGTGGCTGTGGTGTGCGCCACGGGATGGCGGGGGCCGTGGCCGGGAGGTGGGGTGAGGGTGGAGGTGTAGTTCTCGCCGTCGATGAGGGGGGTGGTGGTGAGGCTTACGCCGGACTCGGCCATGCGGTCGTACTCGGCGAGGACGAGGTCCTTGGTGCGGTACGTGCCGTACTTGGCGATCTCGTTGTTCTTGAGACCGCCGTTCTCGGTCTGGAAGGTCTCCAGAATGTAGTCCACATCGGAGGCGCTGATCCCGTAGAGATGGAAGAAGTAGGCGTCCAACTCGGCACGGATCTGGGCTCGGCGGTTCTCGTCCCATTTGAAGGGGGCACCGGAGTCACCGAGGTCACGGGCGAGTCCGGCCATGTCGTGGGCGGTGTAGACGAGTTCGAGAACGCGGGGGGCGAGGAACGATGTGTGGAATTCCACCCTCTGGGGAGCGGGAACGGGGAGTTGCTTCCACGTCATGAGAGCCATGTGAATGCCACCCACCTTTTGGCGGCTCACAAAGTCGAAGACCAGAGAGCTCTGAGCAGCGACAAGGGCAGCAGTCAGGACAGGTGAGACACGTGGCAGCATCAGAGGATACGTGTGGCCGACAGCCGCGCGCGGGAGGAAGGCGGGGATAGCCGTACGCTCATCGGTCGTACGACACACGTCACGCCAACCACAGAGCCAGTCCCGGCCCCAACCCACATCCTCCAAGCGGAGGGTAATACCCGGGATCTCGACCTCCTTGTTCTTCCTAATGGTTGAGATTAGCCCGTTCTCTGCGATCCAGTAGCGGGGATCGGCTGCCACCGATGGGTTCTGCTTTTCATCAAATGTCAGGCGACGGCGATCCTCATTGCCCGTATCGTAGTAAGAGTTCCAGCGGTGGTCGAAGTGGTGGGCCATCTTTCCCTCATAGAGCGGCAGCATGCGCTCCTTACCCCGAATGAACACGTTCCCGCGCAATTCCCACCCCTGCGCCTCCAACTGATCCCGCGTGCGGAAAAGGTCGGAGTCGTCGGTCATGTTGAAAAAGTTCTTGAAGGTGATGCCCCACGGGTTGCCGTTTTTCTCGGTCTCGTTCCACAGGACCGGGACACGGCGGTAGATCGCAACGGTGAGGTCAGCGTCCTGGCGGGTGCGGAAGATGGGGAGGGTGCCGGTGTTGGGGTTGATGAGGGCGATCTCCTCGGGACTGAGCGCGAAGACGCGCTTGGAGTCGTCGAGGTCGGTCGTGTCCTCAAGGAAGAACGCGAACTTCGCCGCCGGTTCGCGCAGTTTCCGGCCGGTCATCGAGAGCAGGCAGAACTTGTAGCTGGAGTGCACTCCCACGAAAAGCGGCTTGAGGTTCTCGAAGTCGTACAGGGAGGCGATGGCGCCGCGCCGGGTGAGGTCGCTGAAGAGGTGCTGCGCCCCAGCGCCCGTCGCGATGGCCGTCGGGATGATGCACCCGAAGCGACCCTTGGGCGCGGCGATGGAGGCGAATCGCTCGGCGAAGAGCTGGTCGGTCTGGAGCGAGTTGACGCCTTTGACAGTGAGGCCCTTGCCGCACAGCGGGTACGCCCCTGAACCGCCCGCGAAGAGGAAAGTCGACTTCACCTTGCGACGCTCCGCCTGGTAGCGCTTACCCGCCTCCGGGTTTTCCTTCGCCCACCCGGCGATCCGGGTCCGCCGCGCAGTCCCGGAGATCGCGGCGATCAAGGGGTCAACGACGCTGAAATATTTCTTGTCCTCGAAGTCGACCTTGTCCCATGGCGGATTACCCAGTACACAGGAGAAACCGCCCGCCCAGCCGGTAGCGGGGTCCACGCCCGCGCCGTCGTCAGGGACAGTGAAGACATCGGGAAACGCCAGGTACCAGTGGAAGAAGCGGTACTCATCGCGGAGCCGCACGATCTCATCATGGGTCGCCTGCGAGGCGGCCGTGGCGTCCGGATCCTGGAGTGCGCGAAAGACGTCATAGGTGACCGGGGGCGGCGCGTCCTTGGTCTTGTGCCACATGAACGCCGCACACCAGGCATCTGCCACGTGCACGGCGTGGACGTACGCGGCGGAGGTCTCCCACTTGCGGTAGTCCGCGGCTTGCCGGTGGACCTCTTCGAGGGTGCCGGAGGGGGCGTTGGTGATGCGGCGCAAGCCGGAGGCGAAGGTGGTGTTGGCCACCTTCGTCTCTCCTGCCAGGTCGAACAGTCCGCCCTGTCCCGCGCGTTCCTCGTTGTTCTGCTTCTCCAGGAACTTCGCGTACCTGTCGTCGTCGCCCTCAACCGCTTTGAACGCCTTGCTGGGGATGCCGTCGCGCAGCAGGACCGGTGTCGCCCCGATCAGACCGTTGCCGTGCTTGATGTGCGCGTCAAGGAAGCCAAGCGGCCTGCCCGGCTCCAGAGCCTCCAGCCAGAGCGACACCTTGGCGAGTTCGACGGCCATCGGGTTGAGGTCGACGCCGTACACGCAGCGGGCGATGACCTCGTGCAGGGCGTGCCGGACCGCGTCCAGGGTGGGCTCCGGGTTGCGCTCCCGTACGGCGGCGACGCGCTTGGCGATCCGGCGGGCGGCGGCGACCAGGAAGTGGCCGGAGCCGCAGGCCGGGTCGCAGACGGTCAGGGAGAGCAGCTCGGCGACGATGCTCTCGGCCGGGTCCGGCTCCCCCGCTGCCGAGGCCCGCTGCTCGCCGCGCTTCTGCGCGTCGTCGATGACCGGGTCAAGGGTGGAATCGAGCAGGGTCTCGATCAGGGAGCTCGGCGTGTAGTACGAGCCGGTCTTCTTCCGGTCGTTGCCGAGGCGGTTGACCAGCTCGAAGGTCCGGTCGACGGCGCTGTGCTTGGGGACGAGCTCAAGGAGCGACTCGTAGATGGAGCCGAGTTCCTCCGAGCCCATGTTGCGGTAGTCCACCTGGCGCCAGCGGGCCGAGTTCACGTCGCGGACCCGGTCGAGGTGGCGTACCGCCTCCAGCAGGTGCGTGTTGGAAAGGAACAAACCGTGCAGCGGGGCGTCGGCGGCGGTGTCGTCGAAGAGCCCGCCGAGGCCGGGCAGGCCCAGCTCCGGACGGCCTTTCTCGTCGCCGAGTGCCTTGAGCACGATCCGCAGAGCCTGGTAGAGGTCGGTGTGCGCGGTGCCCCGGCGGCGGCTCGCCTGGCGGCGCAACCGGTCGGAGGAGAAGTAGTCCGCGTATCGCTTGCGGGCTCTGTCGTCCGTCCCGGGCGGGTGGAGTGCGTCCCGGTCCTCGGTGACGAACAGGAAGATCAGCCGGTAGGCGAGGCGGAGCAGCGCGGCGTGGAAGGCGTCGACGTCCAGGTTCTTGCGGAGGTCGGCGTTGTCGGGGTGCTTGAGGAAGCCGGTGCCGAGCGCTGTGATGGCCTTCTGGACTCCTTTGCGATGGTTCTCCAGCGCCCGCGTGCCGGACGCGATCGCCTCGGTGCGCCACTTCTCCAGCCAGCACGTCGACGGCGCCTGGCCCTCCTCGATCCTGAAGCGGGAGAAGTGCAGCAGCCGGTAGAGCAGGACGAACTCGCTGAACAGCTCGCCGTCGAAGATGGCCTCCAGGTCGAACTCGACGTACGAGGCGGTGGCGAGCGCGCTGGAGTCGCGCAGCAGGCGTAGCCGGCGGCCGTTGGTGAGGACTCCCCACAGGTGGGCGTCGGTCCGGTTGAGGCACTCCTGGACGAGGGACTGCGGCGGGACCGTGCCCGCGCCGCCCGGACGCTTGTCCAGCGCGGCGTTCCAGGCGGCCAGGTGCAGGGGAACGCGGCCCCAGCGGTGGCTGATCGCGAAGATCTTGCCGCCGTCGTCGGACGGGATGCCCGCCGCTCCGACCGCCGTCAGTTCGCCGAAGCCGAGCTCCATGAAGAGCGGTTCGAGCCACTGCGTGATCGCGACGCCGGTGGGGTCGGACGGGGCCTCCAGCTCCGGGGCGACGAGGAGCTTCGCGCGCAGCTCGCTCCAGACCGACTTGAGGTAGTCCCAGTGGCGCTCGGCGTCGTCGCGGACCGAACGGGAGCCGATGACGCGGTAGTCGGTGGGCAGGGAGCCCTTGACGTCCCTGCCCTCGGAGATGCGGACCAGCATGTCGGCGGGGATGAGACCGCCGATGGTGTGGACCGCGGAAAAGACCTGGTTGCGGACGGTGGCGGACATCAGGCTGCTCCCCCGGGGACGGTGACGGTGGGGGTGACGGCGCCGGAGGCCGGCAGGTAGACGTAGACGCCGAGAACATCGGCGGGTTTCTGCGCGGTGACGTCCACCCCACGGACGATCTCGCCGGAGGCGCTGCGGACCCGGCGGTGCGAGGCGAGGAGTTCGTCGGCGAGTTCCACGCCGTACGCCTCCAGATGTGCGGTCACGGTGGGCAGGCCGTCCAGGACGCGGCTCATCGTGCGCTCGCCGAAGGTGGGGTCGGTGTTCTCGTCGGCGGTCGCGTCGAGCAGCCCCAGCGCGGCTTCGGCGGGCAGCCACACCGCGTTCGCGGGTGAGCCCTCGAAGGCGAGCAGCCGGGCGTCCTCGGCGACGAGCTCCCGCTCCCCCGACCTGGACGGCAAGGTGAGGTGGAAGCGGTAGCGGACCAGGAGCAGCGTGGTGCGGTTGCCGACGGCTCTGGTGCGGATCACTCCGCAGCGGCGGGCCGGGCGGGGGCCTTCGGCCTTGCCGTCGAGGGCGGCGTTGAGGACGTAACCGGCGAGCGCGCCGACCACCGGGTCGGTGCGGACCAGGGCGGCCTCACCGCGCGCCACCGCGGCCGTCGTACGGAACGGGACCGGACGGCCCAGCTCGACGGCGTCGCCGCCGAGAACGGGGGCGAGGACGTCGCGGAGCCCGGCGGGAGCGCCGCTCACCTCCGCGGTGAAGTCGCCGGTGCCGCTCGCGTCGTCGCGCAGGACGCCGTCGAGAGCGGCCAGCGCATGCCGGACGAAGTCGTGGGTCTCACCCGACCGTCCCAGGGTGTCGCGGATCGCGGCGACCTCGCGGGCGACCTCCTCGGGGTGGATGGAACGCTGGGCGAAGCGGGAGCGGGACGTCTTCTCGCGTTCGGCGGCGGACTTCCACTCCGTCTCCAAGTCGGCGGCCCTGTCGTCGATCGCGCCGAGCTCCTCAAGGCCGAAGAGCGTCTCCTGCCCGCGTTGCCGGTCGCGCATCAGCATCCATTCGACGATCGCGTCGGTCACCCCGGAGGAGGCCGCGTCGGGAACGGAGACGGAGATGCCCAGGTCCTTGCGGATCTGGCGGTGCTTCTTGATGAGGACTTCGAGGACCTTGCCGTCGATGCCGTTGTCACTGCCCCAGAGGGTGATGACCCGGACGATGTCCCTCTTCTGGCCGTAGCGGTCGACGCGGCCTTCGCGCTGGTCATGGCGGGTGGGGTTCCATGCCAGGTCGTAGTGGACGACGGCGTCGAAGTGGTGCTGGAGGTTGACGCCCTCGGAGAGGCAGTCGGTGGCGATCAGGACGCGGCGGGCCGCGCTGTCGTCGCCCGCCTCGTCGGCGAGTTCCTCGATGCGCTGCAGGCGCTGCTGCGGGGAGAGGGTTCCGGTGACGGCCCGGACGACGGTCTTCTTACCGAGCTTGCCGTCCAGGTGCTCGGCGACGTACTCGGCGGTCGGGATGTAGCGGCAGAAGACGATCGGGTGGTAACCCTCGTCCAGCAGCTTCTTGAGGTGCCTGACCAGCGCCGCCAGCTTCAGGTCACCGGCCGTTCCCTCCAGGCGGGCCGCCCTGTCGGCCAGTTCGGCGAGCCGTGTGCCCGCTTCCCCGGTCTCCGCGATCCCCCCGGCCTCCGCGACCTCCCCGATCTCCGCGACCTCCCCGATCTCCGCGCCGGGGGCGACGTCGAGACCTTCCAGGGCGTCGTTTTCCGAGGAGTCGCTGGTCAGGGGGGCACCGAGCCTGTCGGCCTCCTCGGCGGTGGTGGCCTTCGCCGCCGCCGAGCGGGTGCGCAGCGTCTGGGCGGCGGCGCGCGGTGAGGAGACCAGGGAGCGGAGCAGCGCGATCGCCGACCACCAGGCGATCCGGGCCTCACGCCTGCCCCGGTCACCGGCGGCGGTCACCCGCTCACGCGCGTAGGCGATGGCGTCGTCGAGGAGGGCCTGGTAGGCAGGAGAGAGCTTGTAGGTCTCGTCCTTGAAGTACCGGTCCGAGGGAAACGTGGTCTCCTCGGCCAGGCTGTTGTCGGCCAACCCGTCGTTCACGGTGAGGAACCGGCGGACGTCGGCCCGCTTGCGATGCACGAAGTGCGCGGCCAGGAGCCTGCGGCCCTCCTCCGAGCCGAAGTCGACCGTCGCGAGCTCCGGCCTGACCAGGCCCAGCAGGTTGCGGAACGCGCTCTCCTTCCCGCTGTGCGGGGTCGCCGTCACCAGCAGCAGGTGGCGGCCGGCCTTGGGGTCGGCGACGCGTTGGAGAAGCTCGTAACGGAGCTGGTTCTGCGTGGAGCTGTTCTCGTCGGCGGCGACACAGGTGTGGGCCTCGTCGACGATGACCAGGTCGGGGCAGTGCCGGACGAAGTCGTCGCGGTGCCGGGTGGACTTGATGAAGTCGGTGGAGACCACCACGTGGGGGTGCCGCTCGAAGAGGGACTGGCCCAGGTCCAGGCCGCGCTCCAGCCTGGAGACCGTGGAGGCCAGCACCAGCTCGGCGTCGATGCCGAACTTGGTGCGCAGCTCCTGCTGCCACTGCTCGGCCAGCGCGGGCGAGCAGAGTACGGCGAGCCCCTTCGCGCCTCCCTGGGCGAGCAGCTCGCTCGCGATCAGACCGGCCTCGACGGTCTTGCCGATGCCGACGTCGTCGGAGATCAGCATCCGTACGGTCTTCTGGCGCAGCGCCATCATCAGCGGTACGAGCTGGTAGGCGCGGGGATCGACGGCGATCCCGGCGAGCGAGCGGAAGGGGCCGGCACCGGAGCGGAAGCCGATGCGCAGGGCCGAGCGGAGCAGGCCTGCGGCACGTTCGTCGCCGAGGTCGGCGGCCAACGGGGGTGCGAACTGGGCGCTGGTGACTTTCTCGAAGGCGGGGAAGACGGCCGCGATGTCGTCGTCCGCTCCGCCCAGGGGGCGCAGCACGAGCATGTCGGGGGCGCTTTCGGGCAGCACCACCCAGTCACGGCCTCGGGCGGAGACCAGGGAACCGACGGTGGGGGTGATCGTCATCGGAGGGGGGTCCTTGGGTAGTTGATCGTTGCCGGTTCTCCGGTTCAGGCACCGGTCCCGAAGTAACGCCTGAACTCCGCCGCGATGGCGGACCAGTCGGCGTCGTGGGGGAACCGGACCACGTCCCAGCCCTTGTCGATCAGCCGGTCCTCCGCCTCGCGGTCGCGTTCGGCGACCGAGGCGTGCTCGTGGACGGGGCCGTCGACGAAGACCGCGACGTTGACGCCGGGCAGCCGGTAGACGTAGTCGGGCCGGGCACGCGCCTCGGCGACGAGGGTCTGCGCCTCGTCGGGCAGGCGCAGCCCTCGTTCCTTGAGCCAGGTGATGAGCCTGGCCTCCAGCGCGGTGTCCGACTGCGCGGTCAGCCGTGCCAGCTGCTCCGAACGGGACTCGCCCCGGCCGGTCGTACGGGCCGTCGAACCCGCGATCCGGAGCAGCAGGTCACGCATCGAGTGTCGGTCGATGAAGGCGTGGTTGAACTGGTTGCCGTAGGTGAGCAGGCACTCGTAGCAGCCCTTGGCACAGGGACGGTCGGGGTGCGCTCCGCCCAGGTCGGTGCCGTCGGCGTCGAAGTGGCAGATGGCCAGGGCCTCTGCGGCGGCGCGGGCGAGCGCGCCGGGCTCGGACTGCATCAGGCGCAGCACACCGGCACCGCCTTCGGCGGCCTCGGTGAACAGCATCCGGTCGCGGGGACCGTCGTCGGGCGGCAGCAGTTCGCTGCTCAGCTCGGAGTCCTCCAGCTCGAAGGCGGCCTCGATGCCGCGTTCCAGCGCGTACATGAGCGAGAGCGCGACAGGCTCGTCCAGCGGCTCGTCCAGCTTCAGCACCAGGATGTTGCGGCTGTCCTGGACGTAGGGGATGACCCGCTTCTTGCGGCGCTTCTCATTGCCGTCCGCGTCGATGACGGGCATCTCACCGGAGTCGCCGGAGGCCTCACCGGCGTCGCGCTCGTTCATCCAGCGGCCGTCGGCGGGATCGAGCCAGAAGCCGTCCGGCTCGTTCGGCTTGGCCCGTACCCGGCCGACGTTGGTGATGCGGACGATCGCCGAGTCCCCGTAGGACAGGGTGGCGAGTTTGTTTCCGGCCTCGAAGACGAGGGCGTCCTGACGGCCCGAACGCTCGCCATGCTTCTGGAAGCTGTAGGAGGTCACCAGCCGGAAACCCGCCTTGCGGCGCTCCTCCTCGTCGGAGGAGATCCGCTCGCGACGCTTGGTGTAGACGGTGTGCAGTTGAAGCAGCCCGTACGTGGTCTCGCCCAGCGGCTCGTCGCACATCTTGCAGCGGTCGACGCGGTCGTGGATGTCGTGGTGGTAGCCGCAACCGGCGCACCTGCGTGCGCTACTGGTGACGACGTCGCCCGTCGCGTCCGGCGGCAGTTGGATGCGGGTGACCTGGTAGCGGGCGCCCTCGTGGTAGACGAGGGCTCCGGGCCCGAACTCGCGGATGGCCAGGAAGCGGGGGCGCTGGAGGTAGTCGCCGTCGCCGAACCGGCTGCCGACCGTGGGGATGTAGGCGGCGAGCGGCAGGCGCGGGAAGGAGTAGCCGGGCAGGAAGCCCTCGCCGGCGAGGTAGCGGTAGGGGTTGAAGTCGGAGAGTACCGACTTGCTGTCCGCGCTCTCGTTCTTGAGGAGGTTGAGCTGGGTCTCGGCCTCCCGGCGGCGCCCGACGGCGATCTTGCGGTCGCGCTCGGAGAGGGTGTGGTCCAGGACCCGCCGGTTCTGCTCGGCCTGGTCGACCAGGGCCGCTCTGAACAGGCCACGCCAGCGGTCAAGGTCCCGGTCGAACTGCGCGGGAGCGGCACGGACCTTGTCCTCGATCCACTCGTTGTACCACCAGGCGGTGGCCGCGAAGTCGGTCAGCAGTCCACCGAAGACCTTGTGTGCGGCCTGCACCGCGCGCTCCTGCACAACGGTGTCGCGCAGGGCCTCGGCGATGTGGTCCTGCAGGGCAAGTTTGGGGTTGGGGATGCGTGCGTCCTCGGCATAGCCGATGTCGATGATGTTGGGGATGGCGTTGCCCAGTTTGAGCCCGGCCTCGGCCAGCCAGATGGCCTGGACGTGGGAGCGGACCAGGTCCTCGTTGGCGAGGTCGAGACGGGGCGGGGCGACGGCTCCCGCGACCATGCGCTCGGAGCGGCGGAAGTAGTACTGGTCGTGGCTGTTTCCGGTCGCGCAGTAGGTGGTGACGAGTGCGGGCTGCCCGGACCGACCGGCCCGGCCGCTGCGCTGGGCGTAGTTGGCCGGGGTGGGCGGCACATTGCGCATCATCACGGCGTTGAGCTCGGCGATGTCGACGCCCAACTCCATCGTCGGCGAGCAGTAGAGAAGCTTCAGCTTCGCGCTACGGAAGGCCTCCTCGCGCCTCTCCCGCTCTTCCGGGGTGACCTGGGCGGTGTGTTCGCGGGCGACGAGGCCGCTGAGAGCACCGGCCGCACCCCGGTAGAGGTCACGGAAGAAGGCGTTGACGCGGGGGCCGTCGCCGCTGGCGTAGGTGCGGGTCAGCGGGTCGTGGGTGCCGGTCTCCCCTGTTCCGGCCCGCCAGATGAGGGCCGCGGCGGAGATCCGGTAACCGGTGATGGTCGGGCCGGAGGTGCCCCGGAAGCGGCCAGCGCGCTGCGGGGCCGCGGCGATCTCCTTGACCAGCCCGGCTCTGGCGAGCACCTTCAGCAGCTCCACGATGATCAGCTGGGTGTCGTCAACCGGCAGATCCTTGCCGAAGTGCACCCGCCGCAGGTACTTGCCGAACTTGCCCCGGCCGGACAGGAACAGACCCGAGCGGTCCAGGCCGGGCCTGGAGCCCTGCGGGTAGGCGGTGCCGACCTTGGGACGGTCACCCGCGGCGAGCCCCCAGGGGTCGACGAGGCGCTCCTCGCTGGCGCGCTGGAGGGTGTCGAAGTCCTCGCGGAAGTGCTGCACGTCGATGGCGAGGGCGCGGCGCATCTCGTCGAGCAGTGCCCGCATGATCTCGGCACGTTGGCCCGGGGCCGCCTCACGCAGCTTCAGGTGAGTCTCGGACCACCGGTCCTGCTGCTCGGCGAGCCACTCCAGGTCCTCGTAGTGGATCTCCAGCAGGCCGGTCTGCTCCAGGTTGGGCATGGTGATGCGCCAGCCGCGTTCGAGATCCAGGTAGAGGCGGAAGGCGATGACGTCCCGCAGGGTCTTCGCGGCGTTGCGTGCCATCGAAGGAGGCAGGTCCGCGCTGCCGGCGTAGTCGGCGAGCTCCAGGCCCAGGGCGACCGAGACGCGGGAGGCGAGCTCCTCGTGGTTGACGCCCTCCTCGCCCGCCTCGACAGCCGCCTGGTAGAGGGCGCCGCGCAGCTGGACGATCTGCACGAAGTCATTGAAGTGACCGGCCTGGAGAGAGGCGTCCTGCCGATTGTCGACGAAGGTGAGCAGCTTGCGGGCCGCTTCCTTGAGTGCCTCGGCGGGGACCTCCTTGAGCGAGCGGACGATGGAGGCGGAGACGAGGGAGGTCGCCGAGGAGCGGCCCTCCTGGTCGAGGGTCGCGAGCTTGGCGAAGTCCTTTCCCCTGACCTGCTCGTAACTCACTCCGCAGTGCATGCAGAAGAGGAACGGTGAGGGGATGAAGGCCGCCTTCAGCTCGCCCTGCCCCTCGACCCCGTACGGGTCGACGGTGACGGCTCTGGGCAGCCGCACCCGGTAGGAGGCGCGCACGACCTCCTGTCCCCGCTCGTCGATCTCCAGCCAGGACTCGGGCAGCCAGCGATCGGCGATGGCCTCCTCCGGCGTGCTCGGCCAGGGGCGGTCGGAGTCGACGTAGAGGTAGCCGTCCCCGGCGCGGCCACCGGTGGCGGCGGTGTCCCGGCGCGGCTCGTAGACGACGCGGCCGTTCTTCTCGGTGCGCCACACGGTCGGGTACTCCTGACCGCACTCGCGGCAGAAGGCCAGCGGCAGCAGGATCTTGCCGTCCGAACCGGGCTGGACGAGCTGGTAGTCGCGCGTCAGGTGACGGGCCGGCTTGTCGTCAAGGGTGACGTAGACGGTGTCGCCCTTGGAGAGGAACTGGTGCAGCCGGAAGGCGAACAGGGGGCGCTCGGTGACGGGGTTCCCGGCCTCGGAACCGGCCTCCAGCGTGCGGCGGATCGCCCGCGCGCATTCGGCCGCGGTCAGCCCGCTGTCCTCGGCGAGTTCGAGGGCCGCTTCCTCGATCTTGGCGGGTCTCTGCCGGACCAGGCGCCCCGCCTCGTCCGTGGCGAGGCCGAAGCGGGTCTCGATCCAGCGGGCGAGGGGATCCTTCACCAGGTCGGCGTAGGCGCGCGGAGCCCCCGGAGCCCGGAGGCGCTCGACCGGAACCCTGTCGGGGGCTTCGTCGGTGGCGCGCACCAGCGTCTCACCGATGACGTTCTCAGAGCCCACTGTGGTGCCGAAGAGGGTGGTGGCGACGCGGCCGACGGCCGTTCGCTGGTCCTCGGCGGTGCCCTCGCTGGAGATGGTGGCGGAGGTGCCGATGCACTGCAGGCGCTCGGCCTGGCAGGCCTCACGAACCCGGCGGATGAGCAGGGCCACATCGGCGCCCTGGCGGCCGCGGTAGGTGTGCAGCTCGTCGAAGACGAGGAACTCCAGCCCCTTGGCCATCTTGATGAGAGAGCGCCGGTCGCCCGGACGGGTGAGCATCAGTTCCAGCATCACGTAGTTGGTGAGCAGGATGTCCGGCGGGTTGTCACGGATCTCCTTGCGCCGCGCCTCATCCTCCTGGCCGGTGTACCGGGCGTAGGTGACCGGCTCGCGGCCGGGGCCGTAACCGTCGCGCAGGTACTTGTCGAGTTCCTTGATCTGGCTGTTGGCCAGTGCGTTCATCGGGTAGACGATGATCGCGCGGACCCGCTTGCGGGCCTCGGACCCCTGCTGTTCGCGGTCCCTCAGCACCTTGTCGACGATCGGCACGATGTAGGAGAGGGATTTGCCCGAGCCGGTGCCGGTGGTCAGCACGTAGGAGGCGCCGGACCGGGCGGTGTCGATCGCCTCACGCTGGTGGCGGTGGAGAGTGAGCGGACGACCGTCGCATACCGTACCGTCCTTGGTCTTCCCCGCCTGGAAGATGCGCGCGCACTCCGGGTGCAGCACCCCTTCGGTCGCGAGTTCGAGAACGGTGCCGCCCGAGGCGAAGAACGGGTTCAGCGACAGCCAGGGGTCGGGCCACTGGGACTTGGCATCCAGGTCGTTCTCGACGAAGGCCGCGATCCGATCGTCGCGGATGACCGTGCCGCCCTCGGTGAACGAGCGGTAGTCCTTGATGAGCTTGCGGTGCACTCCGAAGACATCCATCCCGGATCCGGGCGCCCGGGGCTCGGGGGTGTCCGCGAGGTCGGTGGCCGGCCGGGGAAGGCGGCTCTCGGCGCGCACCGTCGCGAGGTGCCGTACCGGATCGAGCTCCTGCCAGCCGGGAACGTGCTCCTCCCCCACGGCGAACGGCAGCAGTGCCTCACGGACGGCGACGGCGTCGGCGGGCCGGTCGGCCGGGTCCTTGGCGAGCAGCTGCTCGATGAGTCTCGACATCTCTTCGGGGACGTCGGAGCGGAGCAGCCGTACCGGGGGTGCCGGTTCGGTGAGGTGTTTCTGGCCGAGCTCGTGCGCGGACTCGCTGTGGAACGGCGGAACACCGGTGAGGAGTTCGAACAGCACGCAGCCGAGGGCGTACAGGTCGGCCGCCTGGGTCACCGTCGCGGCGAGGAACTGCTCGGGGGCCATGTAGCGGGCGGTGCCGACCGTGACACCCGTGCTCGTCACCTTGCCGTTCTCGATGTCGTCGAGGATCCGCCCCATGCCGAAGTCGAGGACCTTGACCACTCCACCGCGCAGCAGCATGACGTTGGCGGGCTTGAGATCGCGGTGAATGACACCGGCGGTGTGCGCCGCGGACAGCCCGTCCGCGATCTGAGCGCCCAGCGCCGCGACCCAGCCGACGGGCAGCTGCGGATGCTCGCCCACCAGGTCTCGCAGGGTCTCCCCGTCGAGAAGCTCCATCGCGATGTAGGGCAGACCGGTGCCGTCCACCCCGCCGTCGATGATGCGCGGGAGGTTGCGGTGGTCGAGCCTGCGCATGATGCGCACCTCGCGTTCGAACCGCTGGACCGCCTTGGCGTCGGCGTACGAGTCGATGATCGCACCGGAGCGGCTGCGCAGGATCAGCTTCACCGCGACCACGCGATCCCTGTCGTCTTCGGCCGCCTGGAGGTCCTCGGCGCGGTAGACCTCCCCCATGTTGCCCTTACCCACGGCTCCCAGGAGACGGAACCGGCTTGCCACCTGCTCGAAGTTCACAGGACTTCTCGCTCTCCACGCACCCGGCGCCGGGAACGGGGCCCAGCGACGACCGACAAGCCCTTATGTTGTAAGTAAGTAGGTCCCTACATCTCCAGCAGAGTACACACTATCCCGAAGATTCGGGACATGTTTCGCGTTGACAGCGTTAACACATCGATGTGGTTCTCTGCAGCCGACCGATACGGGCGGTCCGGCCGACCGAGAAGACAGATGGCGGAGACGACGACGGCGAGACCCCGCGGGGAGGCGCATGCCCGTCTTATCAGCGTCCGGGGAGGTCAGGGTTACGGCGGACGCGCCGATCGTTATGAACCCGGAGCCGTCCTCGGCGAGCTCTCGCCCGACGGGAACGAACCTGTCTCGCGAAGGCCACATCTCCCAGGGACACGGCATCCTCCTACCGGCACGGTGTCTGCGCAGGGCATCCCCATATCGGATGTGAGCGAGACAGGTCGCCCGAGGGCGATTTCACTACACATCAAGGAACGCGGACACTTGTCCAAAGAATTCGGTGCGTCTCAGATTCTTGTCACCGGTCATATGGCGCGGTTCGATGCGTTTGGGGGTACCGGAGCCACGCGGAGGGACGGGCGCATGACGTCATGGTGGGGACGAACCCCCTCGAAGGCTCTGCCAGGCGCAATGGTGGCGGTGACGATCCTGACGGTGGCGGCGACGATGGCCGGAGCCCCGCCGACCGCGCACGCCCTGCCCGGCGAACTGTGCCGGGTCGCCTTCACCATCACCACCGGTGGGGACGGCCTGCGCGACGACTCCTTGGAGTCGATCCGCCTCGGCGACCGGCCTACCGGTCCGTTCTTCCTCTTCGAGGACGCCGACGGCGACGGCACGCCCGACCCCGAGCCGCTGCGTCAATTCCATTCGGGCGGCACCGGTGACCGTCCTCATGCCACATTCACCTGGAACGCGGTGCTGTCACCGTGTCTGCCGGTGAGCGCCCTGCGCGACGGGTTCGTGTTCCACCATCTCTCGGACGCTCCGGACATCAGTGCCGACAACTGGGATCTGGCCGCCCTGCGCATCGTGGACCGCGACACGGGCACGGTGCTCATCGACCGCGCCGCACCGCCCGGCCAGTTCCTGCACCGGTTCCGCAAGAACGACAACCAGACCTTCAGCACCCTCGACCTGGACGGCGACGGCGACGGCCTCACCGACCGCGTCGAACTGGAGGGCATCACCCGCGCCGACGGCACAGTGGACACCTGGCTGCCGGAGCACGGCGCCGACCCGTGCCGCGGCACCATCGCGATCGAGCTCGACTGGCTCGATGACGGTACGGACGCCGGCGACGACCGGCCGGACACCGCGGCGATCGAGGAGGTGGTCACCATGTTCGACGCCGCGCCGCGCCCGGCGCGGCCCACCTGCCCGTACGGCCACACGCCGGAGCCCGGCATCCAGTTGCTCGTGGACGTCGACGACGCGATCCCGGTCACCCCGGAGCAGCGCCGGCAGCCGCTCAACATGGAACAGGACGGGCAGAAGCCCTTCCTCCGCTTCCGGGAGGCCAACTTCACGCCCGGCCGGTCCGACCTGTTCCGCTACAACCTCTGGGGCTTCCAGCACGACGACACCGACAGCAGCGGATGGTGCTGCCACGGGCGGGACTTCATGGTCACCCTCGGCACCTGGCCGGACGTGCCGGTACGGGCGCAGAGCGGGACGCTCGCCCATGAACTCGGCCATGCCCTCGGCCTCGGCCACGGCGGCGCGGACGACGTCAACCACAAACCGAACCACCTGTCGGTGATGAACTACAACTACCAGTTCGTAGGATTGCCGGACATCAGCGAATGGCGCGCGCGGATAGAGGCGATCGGCCCGGCCACCGACGGGGGCACCCGCCTTCGAGTGGCACTCGACCAGGTGAGCACGCTCGACTACTCCCGGGCCGTGCTGCCGCCGCTCGACCGTCGGCGCCTCGACGAGCACACCGGTATCGGCATCAGCACCGACACCATGGCGGCGTGGTGGGACAACGAGGGCACCCTGCGGGTGGGCGACGGCTCGGCCGGGCTGGACTGGGACCTCGACGACACGCTCGACGCCGCTCCGGTCGCGGTCGACGTCAACGGCGAGTTCCAGAAGTGCGTCGAGGGCACCGACCCGGACCGTACCCCTCCGAACAACGACGACCTGGAGACCGCGCCCTCCCCCGGCACCGATGACCTGTCCAGGTACGGGCTGATCTACGCCGGCCTCAACGGGCGGTGCGAGACGCCGGCCGTGCCGGGCGACACAGCGAAGGTCGCGAACGGGTACGACTACCCGGTGGAGTACGGCTACGACGACACCTTGGACGGCGCCGACGACTGGGCACGCCTCGGGTTCCGCATCGGTGTCTCGCCGGATGCCGGGCAGGCCCTGCCCGCGCCGGTCCCCGAGATGGGCACGGCGGAGATCAAACGCCACCGGGCGCGCGTCATCGACGCGCTGGTCGCGGCGAGCAGCACGGCACCCGGGGCGGCGCCGCGCTGGGGTTACGCGTACATGGACCGGGCCACCACGGCCGAAGCGCCGATCGGTGCGGTGACGCCGCTCAACCCGTACTGGCAGTGGAGCACCGGCCGACTCGACCCTGCCACCGCGGACCGGCGCGCCACCGTGGTGCACACCGGCACCGGCGAGTACGAGGTACGCCTTCCCGGGGTCGCCTCGGCGACCGGGATCGCACACGTGACCGCGTACCGGACCGTGTACCGTGGCCGTACCTGCGGGGTTGTCAGCCACGTTCCCGACGGCCCGGATGAGCTGATCCGGGTGCGCTGCCTCAACGAAGCCGGCGCGCCGGTGGACTGGTGGTTCACGATCTTCTTCGCCGCGCCCAGCGGCGGGACGCGCCCCTACGCCACCGTCCGGTACGACGACGGCGCCGGGGGTACGGCCACGGTGGACCCGGTCCACAACAATGGCACGGTGAACTCGGGCGGTGGCGTCAACCGCGTACTGCGTGAGGGCACCGGGCGGTACCGGGTGATCCTGGAGGGTACGGCGTTCGCCGCGGGAGCCGGGTACGTTCAGGTGACGCCGTACGGCGCCGGGGCAGCGGTACGTTGCAACCCGTCGGGCACCACGCCCGGCGCGGGCCGGGTGGAAATCACCGTGGCCTGCTACGCGATCGGCGGCGCGGCCACCGCACAGCCCGCGGACTCGCCATGGCTGCTGTCCTACGTGGACGGTGCGGGTCTGCACCGGGACGCGGGTACACCGGCCGCCTACGTCGGCGTCACCGGTGACCCGGCCGACCCGGTCGTGGACGCGGCCCGCTCGTTCAGCGGCAACGGAGAGGTGCCCGTGGTCGCCCGGCTCGGCGTGGGCTACTACCGTCTGACCTGGAACACGCTGGGCAAAACCGGCGACAGCGTGCAGGTCACCGCAACTGGAGCAGGCGGCGGCTACTGCCACCTCGGCACCATCGACTCGTACGCCGCACCACCCCGTTTATCCATCTATGTCTGGTGTCACACCCCCACGGGGGCCCGTGGCGACAGTACGTTCGGCGTCGCGTACGTTCGCGCGCCCTGACCCCGGTTCGCCACCGAGGTCAGCCCTGGCAGGCATCGGCGCGACCCGCCGCCGTGGGCCCGTTACCCCCGCGGAGGTGCGCACAAGGCCGGCCAGTCCCTGAACATGAACGGTTTCGGCCGACCTTGCGGCGGTCACTTGCGCCAGACGACGTACGAGATCTCCAGCGGCGCGTCGCCCACCGGCACGGCGCGGACCTGGACCGCGAGGAGATTGTCCTCCGCGGTGCGCGCGCATGCCCAGTCACCGGCTTTCATCTTGCCGACCTCCACCATGCCGTAGTCGTGAGTCGCCAGCGCGTCCGCGCACGCAGCGCTGTCCGGGCGGCCGTCGATGTCGATGGGGGTGATGGGGAGGGCTCCGCCGCCGGCCGTCCACAGCGCACGGTAGGGGCTGACGTACCAGAGATCGCTGACATTCGGCCGCACCTCGCCGATCTTTCCGGTCTCGGCGTCCAGGTAGTCCTGGTCCTTCAGGGAGACCTCGGCCTCGTACAGAACCTCACCGGCCGTGAGTGGAGATGTCGTGTCCGACGGCGTGAGCCTGGGAGCCGACGGCGTGAGCCTGGGAGCCGACGGCGTGAGCCTGGGAGCCGACGGCGTGAGCCTGGGAGCCGACGGTGTGGGCCTGGGAGCCGGCGTGGTGCCGGCAGGCGTCGGGATACCCGAGGAGGAAGGGGAGGGCGAGGAGTGCGCAGTGGCGGCCGATGTGACGTCGGCGGGTTCATTGAGGTACTGCTCGATCATCGCACCGGTCACTCCCGCGCCGGTGCCGATCAGTATCACCATCATCATCGCCCGAAGCCCGACCGGCCGCCCGAAGAGCTGGATCAGTCCGAGCAGGCCGGCCAGGACCGACAGCAGTCCTGCGACGAGTATTCCCTGCCGCGAGCCGCTGGTGATCAGCTGCGTCACGGCTGCGATGTCGGCGACCGAGCCGAGCCCGACAAGAATGTTCGTCCGCCAGACGGCGCCGCGAGCGGTCCCCGAGTCGGCAGTGTCAGTGGAGGAGTGCGACTCCGTCCCCGCATCGTTCATACCCAGTCCCACTCGGTAGGCGATCCGTTTCGCTGCGTGTCAACGCGGCCGTGCGTTGAGTATCGCAAGCAACGCCGGCACCGTCACACCTTCTCCTATTTCGTTATAGGGGCGCTAGTAACCCATTTCATACCGGGAGGGTGCTGCTTCCACGTCCTGCGGATACCTGTACGTAGGGGGGCCGGTGAAATAGAACTCACGGCCGTCGACTCTGACCAGTCTTTCGGCTCCCCCAGCGTTCATGCGCAAGCTTGCGAAGTCCGCACCGGCGTTGTCGATTGCGAACTTGTGCGACTCGCGGATTTTCCCTCCCCCAGTGGGAAGCGCGACATGAAACGAGGTTGCCAAAAGCCCCCTGCCCCCGTATTCGCGTTTTCCACCTGACGTACGGGCATAGACGATCACCGATGCTCGTCCAAGACGAGGGACTGGTATCTGCACCACCTTCCGGCCTCCAGAGGGAACGTGAAGCCATCCCATCGAACTGTCGGTCGAGTACAGATGCATCGCACAATAGAGATCTTTACCGGTGCTGTTCTCGTAGGTGAATGGCTTGAGCACCAGTTCTTTGGCCCACTTTCGGGCATTCCAGCCAAGCTTGCCGAGATGGTAGACCCCAAAGATGACCGGCTCAGGCATAACTGCACCTCTAAGTGCTGGATTGCATACACGCCGAGTGTAAGACGCCAAGGGCGTGTTTGAGAAGCGTTGAAACGATCCACATTTCGACGCTGTACTGGTATGTGGTGCGCCGATAGCAGAGATACCGAACTCATGCCAACCTGATCTCGCAGGCCGCGAGCCGATTGCGACCAAGTTGCCTTGATCGGCAAATGAGGAAGCCCCCGACGGAAGGGTTGTCGACCAAGATCAACTATTACGCCAGGGGCTCACCTATCTTTAATTCGTGGAGTTACACCAGGCTGAAGGCCAAGCCGGTCTCGACCCGGAACCTGTCAACCTTTCCTGCCTCCCGGCGGCACCTGCCGCGGGCCGTTCGTATGTCCGGCCGAGGTCAGCAGATCTTGTAGCCGTGCCGCGTCGAACTGTACGAGCAGGAGTCCACCAGCGTGCCGGACACGTTCCGCAGGTACGCGGCGTCCTGGCCCTGGTTCCAGATGTAGGCGAAGGTTCCTCCGCTCCTGCCCCAGTAGAGGGTAGTGGCGGTGTTCCTACCCTTGCCGGTCCGCACGGTGACCGTCTTCCCGGCTCCGAGGGTGAACGTGCCGAACGTGTAGATGTGATCCGGCCGTTTCGTCTTGTCGCGGAGGGTCCAGCCCTTGAGGCTGACGGCCTTCCTGGTGGTGTTCTTGATCTGCGCGTACTCGCCGTTCAGGCTGCTGTTCGCGCCGAAGTCCGGCGAGCCGGGCGAATCGTAGTAGATCTTGGTGATCTGAACGGCAGGGCCCGCAGCGTGGGCGGGCGAGGAGACGACGACCACTCCGGCGGCCAGCACGGCGGCCGTCAGCAGAGACCGGATACGCACAGAGATACTCCTAAAATGGAGAATAGGATCCAAAACGATTATATCGATAGCAATAGGTATCAATATGATCATTCCTGTATCGACTTGGCATCCGACAGAGCTTTTATATGCCGGACACACCTCGGGGCGAGGATCCGATATTCACCTCCACGGTGAGCAGGGATCCACACGTGCGTCCGCGTCGCGCCCCCATCACCGCCTGGAATGCTCGCCGTCCCAGCCTGCGTCCCCCCTTCTGGACAACTCGCACTTCCACATGATCGACTTCGAAAGTCCAAACGCAGCGAGCCGAGAGATGACCTCACAAGCCCATGACCCTCATCACCCTGCGGCAAGCCGCCGTCCGCTTCGACCTCCCCGGCGCCGCCCTACAGAAGATCGCTGCTGCGGGTCTGCTTCCTGCGGTCGGTCAACACGGCGACAAGCCGGTCATCCCTACGGACGTGGCGCAACGGATCCGGGCTCGCTCCGCTGTGGCGCTACATCACCTCCTGTCAACGACAACGGGCAACGCCACGATGGCGGTGTTGCGCGTCGACGTGGCGAAGCATGTCCCAGATGAAGATCGCCCCTTCATCGGCTTTCACGCCGATCTGACACCTGAGGACCTGCTGGAGGCGCTGCGCGGATGGTGGGTGGGGAGACCGGAAAAGATCGCCCAGGCAGGGATTCTCCCGGTGACACTCGGCGGATTCGTTGTCGCCGTACTAACGGGACTGAGCAGCTGGGACACCAAACTGACCGACAATGGCCTGACCCGTCATCGTTTCGACGCGAGACTCGCCGGCTACATCAGCGACCTCGACACGGCCACCAACATGATCACGATCGGTACAGCCGACGACCTGCGAATCGCCAAGCTCCTTCTCGGCAAGCGCCTCAAATCCACGTCCGGCGGTCCGATCGCCTACGTGACCGCAGCCGCTCATCAACCGGCCTCCGGGATCAGCGGCCACTGATCCCGCGGAACACGGGCACGTAGTGATTGCTCCGTCGCAGGTCAAAGCCATAAGGGCGGATGGGTCGGCCTGTAGGCCGGGTTCTGATCCGGCGTGCTCACGACCTGCACGCCGGCCAGCGACCTGCCTCCTGACCTACGGGAACGCTGCCATCCTTTGACGGTCGCGTCCACGGACGTGGTGTACGAGCATCCGAGTCCGGTAAGCCGGTCACGGTGGAAAAGCGCGGCGTTGTCCGTGGGGAAAAGCGCGGCGAGGGTGGTGGAGTGGTTCAGGGCCGCTCGTCGGTGTCGCGTCGTGCGGGGTCGAAGATCAAAAGCGCAGCGAGGGCAGTGGAGTGGCCCAAGACCGCTCATCGGTGTCGCGTCGTGCGGGGTCGAAGACCGCTCATCGGTGTCGCGTCGTGCGGGGTCGAAGACCGCTCATCGGTGTCGCGTCGTGCGGGGTCGAAGATCAAAAGCGCAGCGAGGGCAGTGGAGTGGCCCAAGACCGCTCATCGGTACGGGTCCGCCGCGGTGCGGCAGGATTCGGGGCCGCTCCTCGCCGCTGCTCGCCGCCGCCTCGCGCGGGGCTCTCGCCGTGCGGGGTACGAAGGTCCGCGGGGCGTCCGGTCACGGGTCGCCCCCGGCCGGGTGCGGGGACGAACCGGGCCTTCCACCACGAAAAGCGGCCCACCCCGAGGGGCCGGAGTTGTGCTTTCCTTGATCTGGGTGAATCCGCACGCCCCCAGCGTGCCAACTCACCCAGATCATGGAAAATCCCCGATCGTCACCACCACGGCCCCGCCTCCACGCCCGCCATGACCCGCTTTGCCCCCTCCCGGAGCTCCACCGGCCCGCCCCCGGTCACCCACACCCGACCAACGCCCGCCCCCACCCCGCACGAGGCGTTACCGGTGAGCGGCCCCACACCACTCCACCGCCCTCGCCGCGCTTTTGACCTTCCACCCCGCACGACGCGACACCGGTGAGCGGCCCCCAACCACTCCACCGCCCTCGCTGCGCTTTTCCCCACGGACTACGCCGCGCTTTTCAACGGCGATCAGCCAGGCGCGACGCAGGTACCGATCTCAAACACTCGTACACCACCTGCGCGGACGCGACCGGCGCTGCGCGGCGTCGAGCTCGGCGACGGGTCCCTCAGTCCGGGTTGAGGTTCCGCCAGCCCGCGGCCAGCGAGCCGCCGATGGCGTCGATCACCTGCGGATCGGTCCAGTAGAAGGGGTGGACCAGCGGCGTGGCGAACACCGGCCACGGCCCCCGCACCGTCACCGGCCGGTCCATGGTGACCTGCCGCGCGTAGGCGGGGCCGAGCGGCCGCAGCGGATAGGCGATCACGTCGTCGCGGTCGTAGAAGTTGACCCACTCGCTCCTCAGCCGCGAGCCGCGGCCGGCGATGTCGGCGCCGGGGAAGTCGATGGGCCGGTCCAGGCCGGCGTCCGGGTTGCGCAGGCTCCAGAGGGCGAGCGGGCTGCCCATCGTGTACAGCCAGGCGAGGGTCTCACCCCGGGCGAGCGGCGAGGTGCCCATGACGGCGCGTACCGCGTCGGGGACGAGCTTGCGCCCGCGCAGGGTCTCCTGCTGGTCGTAGAGGTAGTCGCTGACCAGTACGGAACCGAAGGAGTGCGCGAGCACGCACAGCGGCGCCCGGTCACCCGCCTTGTCGGCGAGCACCGCCAGCGCCTGCGCGAGCACATGGTGCGCGGCGACGTAGTTCTCCTCGTTGAGCTTCCGGTCGTAGGCGATGATGTCGCCGACGAAGTGCAGCGTCAGCCAGCGCGCCGTCGGGTAGTGCAGCGTGCGGATCTCGGGCGTGGTCCGCCGCACCAGGGACGCGAGCAGCCGCGCCAGCGACGCCGCCGATCCCGCGTTGACGCTCTTGACGATGCCTTCGAGGTGGTCGTCGAAGAACGTTCCGGCGTCGTCCCCGCACATCTTGGCGAACAGCTCGCGCTGCCGGCCCTCGATGTGCGGCGCCCAGTAGACGGGCTCGATGACCAGCGCGTTGTCGGCGTCGAGCGGGCTCAGGCCGAGCTCGGCGGCGAAGCTGCGGCGCAGCAGCCTGGCCGGTTCCGCGGCGAAGGCGGGGTCGGCGATCTCGACGCCGTGCACGATCGCGACGGCGATGCGGTTCACGACGGCCGCCCTTCTTCCGCGGGCCCGCTGCTCGTGGGGGTCGCTGTGGTCGTGCGGGCGCGGCGGCGGTTCCGGTGCGGACGGTTCTCCAGCAGCCGGGTGCACATGCGGTCGGCCAACGCCGCGATGGTGAGCGACGGGTTCGGGCCCACCGGTCCCGGCATGGCCGCGCCGTCGGCGACGTACAGGCCGGGCAGGCCGAACACGGCGTTGTACGGGTCGCACACGCCCTCGGTCCTGTTGTGGCCGATGGCGGCGCCACCCAGCGGATGCACGGTGATGATCTTCCGGAAGAACCAGAGCGGGTTGTCCACGTACCGGGCGTCCAGCGCGTCGGCGATGTCGCGCATGGTGCGCCGGACCCGGGCGAAATACTCCGTGCTCGTCTCGGTCGTCCAGTCCACCTGCAGGCGCTCGCCTCGCAGCCGCATCACGCCATCCGGCACGTCGCGGCCGATGCCGAGCAGGGGCAGCGAGCCCGCCGACAGCGTTCCGTCCCCGATCAGGCGCGCGATCTCGCTGCTCAGGCTGGTGTCAGGGGTGCCGAACAGCCGGGCCATCAGCGCCCGCATCGCGAACTCGCCCGCCCGGAACACCGTGCGCGTCACGTCCGCGCTCTCGGCCAGCCAGTCGACGAACCCCGGGTACCCGCCGTCCTGCACGTAGAAGCCCCGCCCCATGACGTCCGGGCGGTCCAGCCGGTCGGGGACGAACATCGAGCTGGTGATCACCGGCCCGCGGCTGGCCTCCAGCGCGCTGCCGGAGCCTTTCTTCGGGAGCAGGAAGGTGAGCAGGTCGCCGTTGCCGGAGTAGCGCCTGCCGAGCGCGGGCAGGTTGAGTCCCGGCAGGGTGCGGTGGTTGCGCAGCAGCAGGTACGTCGTGCCGTACGTGCCCGCACCGAGAATCAGCAGGTCACAGGTGATCGTGCGGAGCGGCAGCGCATGCGTGTCCGTGCGGCGGCCTTCGTTCGCCTCGTCGTGCTCGACGTAGGTGACCTCGTATCCGCCGCCGTCCCGTGCCTGCAGGCCGCGTACCTCGCAGCGGGTGCGGATGTCGGCGCCCGCCGCCTTCGCGCCCGCCGCCTTCGCGGCCGACAGGTACGTGTGGTCGAGCGTGTTCTTCGCCCCGTCGTTGCAGCCGATGTCGCACTCCCCGATCAACCGGCAGGTACGGCGGGGCAGCCCGTGCAGGTTGCCGTACTCCGCGTCTTTGATCGGCAGCCCCAGGCCGGGCGGTTCCTCGGGCCCCGCCGAGAAGCTGACCGCGAGCGGCGGTAGCTCCCATTCCAGCCCCAGGTTCTTGGCCGCCAGCCGCATCGCCAGGGTCTTGCGCGTGTCGGCGTACGCGGGGGCGTGCAGCGGATAGCGGGTGGCGCCCAGCATGCGTTCCACGGCCTCGTAGTGGGGCTCCAGGTCGTCCCTGGTGACCGGCCACGTCTCGTACCCGCCGCCGGGCAGCGACTCGCGCCTCACAAACCACCGCTCTTCCTTCCTGAGCAGCACGTTCGCGTAGATCAGCGAGCCGCCGCCCAGCCCGCTGCTCACCACGGAGTCGAACCCGTTGAACGTCCAAATGTCGAACAGGCCGTGCAGCCCCTCGCTCGGATCCCAGAAGTTCCTGCTCATCTCCTGTGGCGTGCGGGCGAAGCTCCCGGGCGGGTACGCGCGGCCGCGCTCCAGCACGACCACTCGCAGGCCGGCCTCCGCCAGCCGGTAGGCGGACACGGATCCGCCGAATCCGGAGCCGACCACCACGGCGTCGACGTGTTCAGTGGACGGTGTCAAAGGCTCGGCACTCATCGTCCCTCCTTCAGGATGAAGGCACGCAGCCACTGCAGATAGCTGTTGCGCAGGCTGCGCGCGAACAACAGCCCGAACGTCCCCAGCACGCGGGCCGCCTCGACCGGCGAGGCCACGTTCGTGGCGCGCATCGACAGCAGCAGCGCCACCAGGTCGGCGCCACCCAGCCGCAGCACCCCGGCCCCCACCACCTCGCCGCCGACGTCGGGTCCCCGGTGCAGCCGCACGTCGAGCGTCGTCGTGTCGGGCCACAGGTCCAGGCCCAGGTCGTCGCGTACGTTCTTGCGCCCGGCCAGGTAGTACGCCTGCCCGCCGTACGAGAACGGCGCCTCGTACACCAGCAGCGTGAGGTCGGGCCGCCCGGACGGCGCGAAGAGCCGGAACACCCCGTCGTGGAACGGGATGCGGTGTTCGACGCCCGGCAGTTCGACCTCCCCGCGCAGGGTCCCGTGGTGGAGCGGGTCGGCGACGAAGGCGTCGATGTCGGCGATCGTGACGGTGGCGCGCAAGGTGAGCCGCCACCGGGTGCGGCGGCCCGCGCGGGCGCCCTCGTGCGGATCCGCATAACCCATGGCGAAATATCCGGACATCTTCTCGTGGAAGGTCAACCCAGCGCCCGCGTCAACCTGCTCGGGCACGCTGCGCTCGGGCAGCACCGGCGCCCGCCTGGCGGCCACGGCCGTCGCCCCTGCCCGTCGCGTCGCCGCCGACCGGCCGCCCGCCGCGGCCGTTGTCGCCCGGATGCCGTCCGTGGCGGTCGTCGCACGGTCGCGTGCGATCGTCGCACGGTCGCGTACGGTCGTCGCCGCCGCTCGGCTCGCGGGCTTCTGCCGCGTCGGCGCGGGGACTGCCGCGCCACTCGGGTCCTCGTCGCGCCGGTGTGCTCTGGCGGCCATGGGCGATCATCCCTTCCGCGGCTTGCCGGGGACCGGCTCGGTGGCGTGCTCGGCGTACCGGGCGTTCGGGTCCAGCAGTCGCCGCCGTTCCGGATCGCTGCTGGTGCGTGAATGCATGTACCGGAAGCCGCCGTGGTCGATGACGATGTCGTCGACCCGGTCCACCAGGCGTTCGAGGATCTTCTCGGTCATCTGCTCGGGGTTGACACCGACGTAGAGCATCAGCTCGCAGTGCCGCTTGGTCTCGTCCCCTCTCGACAGGTACGCCGAGCGGATCGCCTTCACGTACACGGAGATGAACGTGATCCCCCCGCTGGCGCGCCGCTCCTCGACGGCGGCCTCGTACAACTGCCTGAACAGCGACTCGTAGCGCTCGGCCGGGGCCAGGGCGACGAGCATGCGGGTCGGGTCGCCGACGGTGGAGTCGAGCACCTGGTCGGTGAAGCGCTCGATGTTCTTGCCGCTGGCGTAGGCGGGGCTGAGCATGATCGTCGCCATGCCGAGGTACTTGACGATCTCGTCCACCACCGAGGGCAGGCGGCCCGCCCAGTAGCCGAGGAACCGCTGGTAGCCGTAGGCGACGTTGTTGAGGAGTGATTTGAGCGGGTTCTGCGGGGTCTCGTGATAGGAGGAGAACTGGCCGAGCCGCAGCGGCCCGGCCGGGGTCGGGAAGTCGGCCCAGACGCCGCGCTCCATCAGCGCGTCGCCGGGGTCGCGGATCAGCTCGCCGGAGCGGCGGATGTAGTCGTCGAGATTCGTGGTGAGCAGCCGGTCGTTCTTCAGCACGGTCCGGTGCTTGTCGACGCGGACGATCGCGACCGTGAGCCAGGTGATCATGCCGTGCCTGCCGGTGCCCGCCAGGACGCGGTGGAAGCGGTCCGGGTCGCGCTCGCGGCCGCAGATGTGCGCCTCGCCGTCCCAGTCGACGTACTCCAGCTCGGTGACGGTGTCGACGAACAGCCCGTACCGGTGGGACGCGGGGCTGATGCCGCCGACGGATGCGAAGCCGCCGGCCGTGATGTGGTCGTGGTCGCCAATGATCGACAGCCCCCAGCCGCGCCGCGCGAGGTGCGCGTCCACGTCGGCCAGGACGGCACCGCCCTGCATGGTGCAGAACGCCTGGCGCTCGTCCACGTTGATGATCTCGTTCATCCGGTCGGTCAGCAGGACCGTGGCGCCCTCGCCGGTGACGAGATTGTTGCTGGAATGGCCGTGGCCGCGGACGATCAGCCGCTCGCCGCGGTCACGGGCCTCGCGCACGGCTCTGACGACGTCGTCGGTGTCGCGCGGCAGGTAGACCCTGAACGGCCAGCGCGGCGGGACGCCCGGGTCGGCGACGCGCTCCCAGTCGTAGGCGAGACTGAGCAGCGTGCCGTGCTGGAAGGCCTCGTGGCTGGTGGGCCGGTAGGTCTGGGACACGGTCACGCCCCCTGACGCTTGAGAAAGTCGGTCATTACCGGGAAGACGTCCTGGTGGCAGTTCTTGCCCATGAAGACGTCCTGGTGGCCGTAGCCGGGGAAGACGACGAGCTCGTGGCGGCCCGGGGCGACGGCGTTGAGCCGGTCGTGGCAGACGACGTTGGAGTCGGCGAAGACGCGGTTGCGGTCGCCCGTGGTCAGTAGCACGGGGGTGGTGATCTCGGCGGCGTTCGCCAGGTAGTCGCCCGGCAGGGCGCTGTGCCGGGGGTCCCGCGGGTCGTACTTCACCGCGCGGCCTGCCCGGACCATCTTGAGCACGTGCCGGTAGTAGTGGAGGCCGGTGGCGCCGTACAGGTCGCCGCTGCGGGCGTGGGTGATCGCGTGCAGCTTGTCGTGGCCGTAGAGGGCGGGCCAGCCGGTGCCCCACATGAGGCTCAGCATGTGGCAGGAGGACTCATCGCATTCCGGGTGGAACAGGTCCACCGCCTTCGAGAACAGCCACCCGCGGGTGAGCGCCGGCTCCTCGCCCCACTTGGGGTCCAGGTAGGGGAAGCCGAGGACGTACTCCATGAACGCCGGCGCCACGGTCAACTTGAGCTGCGACCAGGCGGGCACCCTCGGGGTGAGCGCGGCGCTGTTGGCGATGACGCCGGCGATGCCGTCCACCGCCCCGCCGAACAGGCTCATCATGAACGACACCGAGCCCAGGCAATGCGCGATGACGTGCACCCGCCGGTCCCCCACCTCCGCGCGCAGTGTGCGCAGCGCGGCCGGGTAGTCGAACAGCGCGATGTCGTCCATGGTGAAGCGGTGCATCGAGCGGTTGTACGGGTGCCGGTTGCTCATCCGGTAGTCCAGCGTCCACACGTCCGGGTAGCCGTTGTCCAGGAGGTAGCGGACGAGGTTGGGGTGCTCGGGCATGATGAACATGTCGCTGGAGGTCGTCAACCCGTGGATCACAAGGACGACGTCGCCGGACGGCTCCCTGAGGAACCTGAGCATGCTCAGCCCCAGGCCGTCCTGGGTGGTGAACGGATGCGTGCTCGTCCGCGCGTCGGGGACGCCGTCGAGGGTGAACATGGGGATGCGGCGCGTCATGGCATTTTCTCCGCGATCGGACATCTCGGCCTCGCCTTGGCTTTCGTGATCGACTCCCTGACGGCGCCAACAGCAACGGCCCCCTGCTGACCAGTTGCTCCAAGCTGACCGCGTCGAGAGGATCATTGATGGGCGCCATCGCTTCGAGTTGGGTGGTGTACAGCCCAAGAGAATCCAACGCTTCGTGTTTCTCGGGGTACGGAGGTGACGGCCCCAGGACGAGATCGATCGCTCCATCCTCCAGCGGACCGATCACATTAATCTCAAAAATATCCTCATGTCGACCTTGATCGCCCAGTACCCGACAGTGAGCTGTGATCTCATCGCGAAGGGCGAGAAGTGCACGAGAGACGAAGTAGGAATGCCGAGGGAGGAACGCTCTCAGCCGATCTGGCGTAATGTACTCGAACTTTTCCTTGCGCGGCATGGCTTCAGCTTCTCAGGGGAGCGAAGATGTTCGCGACAAGAAGAGGAATATCTTCTTTCCCGCCGCGGGAAGATTATTTCTTCCTACGAAAAAGAAATCCTGCGCGCGAGCCGGGAAAAGCATGTGGGACGTAATTTCTGCTTCATGTTTTAACAGGGGTTGTTTCGGGAGAAAATACAGGTCGCGGGGCTACCAGGGCCCCGGCACATCGAGGATTCGTCCGGGTTTAATTTCTTTCGGGTTTGATTTCTTTGACACGGCCAAGCGTGAGGTGCAAGCCAGGTACAGCGGTACGGGCTGGGTAATGGCCGGCCCAGTTCGCGCATGAGGAAGGGCACGGTTCCCGAAGATCAGAGGTCTCTGAAGCCGTCTGATCCAAAGAGGAAACCGTGCCCGTCACGCCATCATCGCTAATCGCTGCTGTCGACCGCGAGCAGCTTGAGGAAACGAATGCCGGCTCCTCGGCCCGCCTGGAGCTTCTGGGCCGGTTCGCCCTGATTACCGATCCGCGCTCGCGGAGAGGGCGACGCCACTCACTGGTCTCGGCCCTGGCGGTGGTGGCCTGTGCGACGGCGGCGGTGGGCGGCGACTCGCTGACCGCGATCGAGCAGTGGGCCGACAACGCGCCGCAGCAGGTACTGGCCGACCTGAAGGTATGGCGCGACCCGCTCACCGGACGCGTCAACGACCCACCATCCACCCCGATCACGACTCCGGCAACGGGGCGTCGCCGGGAACGAACCGAGGAAGATCACTATGATCGACTACACGGCCAGGTGGTCCCTTCCTCGTGGCAACCAGGTGGTCCCATCAAGCTGGCAAGCGACATTCAGGGTAACGCCAACCTTTGATCACCAGTAATGATTGCTCCGTCGCAGGTCAAAGCCATAAGGGCGGACGAGTCGGCCTGTAGGCCGGGTTTTGTTCCTCACTCGCGTGAAGAGGCGACCATCCATCTAGGGCCGTCGTTGCCGACGGCCTCAAGCGGTCTACCCGCGCGGCTCGGGCGGGCAGCCCTCAGACGTCGCGCGCGGGACGCTCCGGAGAGCGCCCCTTCTTGACCTTGCTCCGGGTGGGGTTTACCGAGCCGCCCACGTCACCGTGGGCGCTGGTGGTCTCTTACACCACCGTTTCACCCTTACCTCCCCGCGAGGGGAGGCGGTCTGTTCTCTGTGGCACTTTCCCGCGGGTCACCCCGGGTCGGCGTTACCGACCACCCTGCCCTGTGGAGCCCGGACCTTCCTCGGCGGGTCTCCGAAGAGACCCGACGCGGCCGCCCGGCCGGCTCGTCCGCCGTGTTCCAAGCCTAACGGGTCCCAAGTGGGCTCCAACCGAACGGCAAGTCATCTGCGCTGAAATATGAATCAAGCGGGACGGGACAGCCGAGTTCCTTCGGACGCGAGACCGCCGGTTCAGCGCAGGTGGGAGGTGTCGTTGAACGCCTTCACCACCGCCGGACCGTCGGCGTAGTACTCGATCAGGGACAGGGCTGACAGGTCGAGATGCATGCGGTACAACGCGCTGAGGGGAGCGAGCAGCGCGAATCGCAGCAGCATCTTGATCGGCGTGACGTGGGAGACGGCGAGGATCGTCTTGCCCTCGTAGCGCTCGATCAGCAGGTCCCCGGTCGCCTGGACCCGCCGCGCCGCCTTCCCGAAACTCTCCCCACCCGGCGGCGCGGCGGACGGGTCCGCCAGCCACGCGGCGAGCTCGTCCGGCCAGCGACGCTGGATCTCGGTGAACGTGTGGCCTTCCCAGTCGCCGAAGTCGGTCTCCCGCAGCCCCTCCTCGACGACGACCTCAAGACCGGTCCTGGCCGCGACGATCTCCGCGGTGGCGCGGGCGCGCTTCAGCGGTGAGCTGACGATCACCTGGATGCCGTACGCCTCCCCCGCCAGCCTGGCGGCGGCTGCCTCGCCCTGGGCGACGCCGTTGGGCGTGAGTTCGGGATCGCCGAGCCCGGAGAACCTGCGCTCGATGGAGAGCGTCGTCTCACCGTGCCGGAGCAGGTACAGCGAGGTCGCGACCGAGGTAGGCGGGCGCCAGCCGGTGCCGCGCCCCGTGGGCATGGCCGTCCGTGCCGCCTGCCCCGCCGGCTCCCGGGTGACGACACCGCCACCGGAGTCACCGGCGCCGAGGTCATCGGTGTCGAAGAGGAGAAGATCCTCGGCGGGCCCTCCACCGGTGAGGGTGGCGGGGGCACCATTCCCGGAGGCGCCGCTGCCGGAGGCGCCGCTGCCGGAGGCAGGGATCTCGGAGACAGCACCACCGGAAGCGCGACTCCCGGAGGCGCCGCTGCCGGAGGTACGGCCGCCGCTCACTCCCTCGATGGGAGAGGAGGAACCCGAGGATCGCCAGATGCGGCCCTTGGCCGCGGCGTCCATGGCCTCGTTGGCCAGGCGGTCGGCGTCCTTGTTCTTCTCGCGCGGGATCCAGCGCCAGGTCACCTTCAGCCGCCTGGCGAGGGCCGCGGCCTCCAGGGCGAGCGGGCGCAGGCCCTCGTTCTTGACCTTCCACCGGCCGGCCATCTGCTCGATGACCAGCTTGGAGTCCATCCGGACCTCGACCTTCGCGCCGTCTCCGGCGAGGGCGAGCAGGGCGGCCAGGCCGGCGATGAGTCCTCGGTACTCGGCGACGTTGTTGGTCTGGGTGCCGATCGACTCGGCGGTCTCGACCAGTATCTGGCCGTCGGCGGCGTCCTTGACGACGGCGCCGTAGCCGGCCGGCCCGGGGTTGCCCCGCGAGCCGCCGTCGGCCTCCATGACGTACAAGGTCACAGGCCGGACTCCGCGGTGCGGACCAGGATCCGGCGGCACTCCTCGCAGCGAATGACCTCCTCGTGGGCGGCGGCCTTGATGCGGTTGATCTCGGCGATGGACAGGCTGGTGCGGCAGCCGAGGCAGCGGCCGCCCTGGAGCATCGCGGCGCCCACCCCGAACTGCTCCCGCAGCTTGCCGTAGAGGGCGAGCAGGTCGGCCGGGATGTCCTTCACGACCTCGGTGCGCCTGCTCTGGACCTCGTTCTTCTCCTTGTCGATCTCGGCGAAGGCCGCGTCCCTGCGATCCTCGGCGACGCCTCGGGTGCCCGCGAGCTCGTCGCGCTCGGCCACCAGCTTGGCGACCTGCGCGTCGGCCGCCTCGCGGCGCTCCATGATCTCCAGCACCACGTCCTCCAGGTCGCCCTGCCTGCGCGTCAGGGAGACGATCTCCGACTGGAGGCTGGCCAGGTCCTTCGGCGAGGACACCTGGCCGGAGTCGAGGCGCTTCTGGTCGCGTTCGGCGCGGATGCGGACCGAGTCGACGTCGGCCTCGGCCTTGGTCTGGTCTCTGGCGAGGTCTCCGGACTCGGTCTCGGCGGCGATCACCTGTGTCGCGATGCGGGCGACGCGAGCGGAGAGCTCGTCGATCTGGGCCAGCTCGGGCTGGGTACGGCGGCGGTGGGCCAGCCGGTCGATGACGGAGTCGAGTTCGGCCAGGTCAAGCAGACGCTTCTGGGCCGCAGGGGCTGCTTTCACGTGAAATCCTCGCACTTTGCTGTTGTTTTCCAGGCGTCCGTGACCGTCTCGGAAACGCGCGTCTCAACAGTAATCCCCCTGGCGGCCGATGCGGACGTCAGATGGTGCGCCGCGTCGGCGAGCCATGGCCACTCGGTGGCCCAGTGGGCGGCGTCGATCAGCGCGGGGCCGTCGGCCTCCATGAACTCGCTCGCCGGGTGGTGGCGCAGGTCGGCGGTGAGGAAGACGTCGACTCCGGCGGCGCGGGCCGTCCCGAGGAGGGAGTCTCCGGATCCCCCGCTGACCGCGATCCGCTGGACGGGGCGGCCGAGGTCTCCGGCGACCCGCAGGCCGCCCGCCGTGGCGGGGAGACCGCGCGCGGCCTGCCGGGCGAACTCGGCGAGGGGGATGGGGCCCGGCAGCGAGCCGATCCGGCCTAGACCACGCCTGGGGTCGTCGGCCGCGGGCATGAGCGGGACGAGCGTGCCGGTCAGGCCGACGGCGCGGGCGAGCGCGTCGGAGACGCCGGGATCGGCGATGTCGGCGTTGGTGTGGGCGGTGAAGAGCGCGATGTCGTTCTTGATCAGCGTGTGGATCAGGCGGCCCTTGAAGGTGGTGGCCGCGACGCTCGTGGTGCCGCGCAGGTAGAGCGGGTGGTGGGTGACGATGAGGTCGGCGCCCCAGCCGAGGGCCTCGTCGGCGACGGCGGCCACCGGGTCGACCGCGAACAGGATCCTGCGCACCTCCGCGGCGGGGTCTCCGCAGACGAGTCCGACCGCGTCCCACGACTCCGCCCAGCGGGGGTCGTAGCGGGATTCCAGCTCTGTGACGATGTCGGCAAGCGTAGGCACCAGCGCAGACTATCGGCCTGTTCCCCGGCACGAACGGATCACCTGATGTAAGCGGACACTGCCCCATGGGCAGCGGCGGATTCCAGTATTTATTCCAGTATTTGTCACAACACTCCTGGTGTATGAAGAGGTGTGGAGCTGGGGAGACGTGGACGCAGGCGGCAGCTGGAGCTTGCGGACGTCTACCGGCGCCTGACCCTTGCCGGCATCGGGGGCCGCTGCCGTGACAACATCAACCCGGGGACGTACGCATGAGTCCGAACGTCGCGATCATCGGTGCCGGATTCGGCGGCCTGTGCATGGCCATCCAGCTGGAGAAGGCCGGCATCCGCTCGTACACGATCTTCGAGAAGGGGAACAACGTCGGGGGCACCTGGCGCGACAACACCTATCCGGGGGCGGGCTGCGACATCCCCTCGCACCTGTACTCCTTCTCCTTCGAGAAGTACTCCAGCTGGACGCGCCGCTTTCCCGAGCAGCCGGAGATCCTGGACTACCTGGAGAGGTGCGCCGACAAGTACGACGTGCGACCCCGCCTCCGGCTGAACACCGCGGTCATCGCCGCCACCTTCGAGGAGTCGCTGGGGAAGTGGCGGGTCCGCACCACGGCCGGGGACGAGCTGTTCGACGTGGTGGTGTCGGCCGTGGGACAGCTCAACCGACCCCAGTTGCCCGACATTCCGGGAATGTCAACGTTTAATGGCGCGGCTTTCCACTCCGCCCGCTGGGACCACTCCTTCGATCTGACCGGCAGGCGGGTGGCCGTGATCGGAAGCGGGTCCTCGGCGGCGCAGTTGATCCCGAAGGTCGCCGAGGTAGCCGATCACCTGGATGTCTTCCAGCGGACCCCAAACTGGGTGATCCCCAAGGCGGACGCCGTCTTCGGCTCCGGAGCCAGGACCGCCTTCCGTTACGTGCCCTTCCTGCAGCGCGCCTACCGCGAGTGGATCTACCGGTACACGGAGATCACCCTCTACCCGGCCCTGGCCGGAGGCTGGAGCTCCGACCCGCTCCGCAAGCGCGCCCTGGAACACCTGCACAACCAGGTCCCCGACCCGGTGCTGCGGGCCAAGCTGACCCCGGACTACCCGGTCGGCTGCAAGCGGATCGTCGCCGACAGCAAGTTCTATCCCGCGCTGACCCGCCCCAACGTGGACGTCGTCACCGACCGGATCAACCGGATCGTCCCCGGCGGTGTGGAGACCGCCGCCGGGCTCCACGAGGCCGACGCGATCGTCTACGCGACCGGCTTCGAGACCTCCGACTTCCTGGCCTCCATCCAGGTCACCGGGCGCGGCGACCGGTATCTGGCCGAGGAGTGGAAGGACGGCGCGGAGGCGTACCTGGGCATCGCCGTGCCGCACTTCCCCAACCTGTTCCTGCTGTACGGCCCCAACACCAACCTCGGCCACAGCTCGATCGTCTTCATGATCGAGTGCCAGGTCCGGTACATCATGGGCTGCCTGCCGCAGCTGGCCGCGCGCGGGCCGATGGAGGTCAGGCCGGAGACGATGGCCACCTGGCGGAAGACCCTCGACGAAGCCATGGCAGGCATGGTCTGGCAGGCGGGCTGCACGAGCTGGTACAAGAACGAGGCCGGCCGGGTGACCAACAACTGGCCGGGCAAGACGACCGCCTACCGCCGCGTCACCGGTGCCGCACGCCCGGACGACTTCCACTTCGCGCGCTGACCCACGCTCCCTCGCGAGGCGCGGGAGGTGAGGTGCCGATACCGTCGTGGCGAACGAGAGCCGTACGCGCAGAAGGGCCCGCCGTGTCCGCCGACCTCCACCGCGACTCCGTGGTCGCCGATACCCACAACGACCTGCTGATGGCCGTCACCGCGCGTCCGCCACAACGCTGGGCGTCGTTCTTCCGCGAGCGCTGGCTGCCGCAGCTGCGCGAGGGCGGGGTGAACCTCCAGGTGCTGCCGGTCTTCATCGACGACCAGTACCGGCCCGAGGGCGCGCTCCGGCAGACACTGCGCATGATCGAGTGCGCCCACGTGCTGGCCGAGGGCAACGCCGACGCCGTACGGCTCTGCCTGGACGGCGCGCAGATCGACGAGACCCTCGCCGGGGGGAGGATCGCCCTGGTCCTGGCGCTGGAGAGCATGCCGGGGCTGGATTCGGCCGTCGAGCTGGTGCCCACGCTGCACCGGCTGGGCGTGCGGGTCGCCTCGATCGCGCACTGGGGCCGTACCGCGCTGGCCGACGGCAGCGGCGAGGACGCCACCGGCAGCAGGCTCACCGCGGCGGGGGTGGAGACGGTCCGGGAGATGGAACGGCTCGGCATGATCTTCGATGTCTCCCACCTGGGCGCCTCGGGGGTGGGGCACGTGCTGGAGCTGGCGAGGAGGCCGGTGATGGCGACCCACTCCTCGGCCCGCGCGCTGCGCGACCACCACCGCAACCTGACCGACGACCAGATCCGTGCCGTCGCCGCCACCGGCGGCGTGATCTGCGTCAACTTCCTGCCCGCCTTCCTGACGGAGGACATCACCGAGTACACGGTGGACCGGCTGGTCGACCACATCGAGCACGTCGCGAGCGTCGGCGGGATCGACCACGTCGGTCTCGGTCCCGACTTCATCCGCGAGGTCATGCACGACGTCACTCCCCCGTGCTGCGAGGAGGTCGGCTACAGCGGCGTCGACGTCGGCGCGACCCTGCCCGGACTGTCCGGCCCGAGCGGCCTGCCCCTGGTCACCGACGCCCTGCTCAAGCACGGCTTCGCCGACGAGGAGATCGTGAAGATCATCGGCGGGAACGTGCATCGGCTGTTCCGCGCCGAGCTGGGAAGGCCCGCCTGAGCGAGCCTCGCCGACACGGCGACGGAGAGCGGCGTGACAATGGAACCCGGTGCGACGAACGAGAGAAGGAAACTTGAAGATCACCGGGATCGAGTTGAGGCGGATCGCGATGCCGCTGGTCACACCGTTCCGTACCTCCTTCGGCACGGAGACCGAGCGCGATGTGCTCCTGCTCCGCGTGGTCACCCCCGAGGCGGAGGGCTGGGGCGAGTGCGTGGCCATGTCCGACCCGCTCTACTCCCCCGAGTACGTCGACGCCGCCGCCGACGTGCTGCGCCGCTTCCTCATCCCGGCCCTGCCCGCCCACCTCGACGTCCACGGCGTGGGCCGCGCGCTGCACCCCTTCAAGGGCCACCGGATGGCGAAGGCCGCCCTGGAGAGCGCGGTCCTGGACGCCCAGCTGCGCGCGTCCGGTGTGTCCCTCGCCTCCTTCCTCGGCGCCGCCACGGACCGCGTCCCCGCCGGGGTGTCGGTCGGGATCATGAACTCCGTCCCCGAACTCCTGGACACGGTCGCGGGCTATCTCGACGAGGGCTACGCCCGGATCAAGCTCAAGATCGAACCCGGCTGGGACCTCGCCCCGGTCCGCGCGGTGCGGGAGCGCTTCGGCGACGACCTGCTCCTCCAGGTCGACGCCAACGCCGCCTACACCCTCAGCGACGCAGCCCACCTCGCCAGGTTGGACGACTTCGGCCTGCTGCTCATCGAACAGCCGCTGGCCCACGACGACATCGTCCAGCACGCCCGGCTGGCCGGCAGAATCGCCACCCCGATCTGCCTGGACGAGTCCATCGAGTCGGCCGCCGACGCGGCCGCCGCCATCTCGCTGGGCGCCTGCTCAGTGGTCAACGTCAAACCCGGCCGGGTCGGCGGCTACCTGGAGGCCCGGCGCATCCACGACCTGTGCCGCGCCCACGGCGTCGCCGTCTGGTGCGGCGGCATGCTGGAGACCGGCATCGGCCGCGCCGCCAACGTCGCCCTGGCCGCCCTGCCCGGTTTCACCCTGCCCGGCGACACCTCCGCCTCCCGCCGCTACTACACCACCGACATCACCCCGCCCTTCGAGCTGAGCGACGGCCACCTGGGCGTCCCCACCGGGCCGGGCATCGGCGTCGAGCCGATCCCCGGCGTGCTGCGGGAGGTCACCACCTCCACCGAGTGGATCACCCGCTAGCCCGGCATTCCGCAACGGAACGGCTAGGAGGCCAGATACTCCTCCCGGACCCTGGAGCGGGAGAGCTTCCCGGTGGGCGTGCGGGGCAGCTCGTCGCGGAACTCGATGACCCCGGGGTGCATGCCCGCTCCAATCAGTGCTCACTTACGCTAGCCGGCGCCCGATCAGCCGTACAGAGCAATGCTCTACAGGGGAAGGTGGAAGGATATTTGCCCCTTCTTGGCCATCAATCACCAGGAAACGGCAATTAATCCGTTTAATGGCCCTATTTAGCGCCGAGGAGTGAAGTGTTCGCGGGGAACGCGCGGTCGGTACGGCGTCGGCTGACGTTGACCGCCGTCACGACGGCCATCGTGACGGCGGTCGCCCTCCTCGCGATCGCGACGCTCAGGACCGTGAAGGCGGCGCTCGTGCCGGTGAAGGCGATCAGACGCGAGCTGGAGGAGATCACCGCGACCGACATCGGCCGCCGGGTGCCGGTACCGGCCGCGCAGAACGAGATCAGGCAGCTGGCCGAGACGATCAACCAGACGCTGGACCGGCTGGAGGCCTCGGCCGAGCAGCAGCGCAGGTTCGCCTCCGACGCCTCACACGACCTGCGCAGCCCGCTCACCGCCATGCGCGCCCAGGTGGAGGAGGCGTTGCGCTACCCCGACGACGTCGACTGGAAGGCGAAGGCCGGCGCGATGCTCACCAGCCTGGACCGGCTCCAGGCGATCATCTCGGACCTGCTGACACTGGCCAAGCTCGACTCCGGGGTGCCCGCCCGGCACGAGCGGATCGACCTGGGCGCGCTTGTCGGCGACGAGCTGGACAGGCGCAGGCGCAACGTCCGGGTCGACAGGGATCTGCAGCCGGGGGTGGCGATCACCGGCGACCGGCTCCGGATGGCCCGGCTGCTGACGAACCTGCTGGACAACGCGGAACGGCACGCCGACTCCCAGATCTCGGTGAGTGTGAGCGTGGACGACGAAACGGCCGTCGTGGAGGTGCTCGACGACGGCGCCGGGATCGCGTCCGAGCAGCGGGAACTGGTCTTCCAGCGGTTCGCCCGGCTGGACGCCTCCCGCAACAGGGACGAGGGAGGCACCGGACTGGGACTCCCCATCGCCAGGGAGATCGCCCGCGCGCACCGCGGCATCCTGAGGCTGGAGGACAGCACCCGGGGCGCGCGATTCGTCCTGCGCATCCCCCTGCACCCCGGCCGGGAGGGCGGCCCCTGACCCGCTAGTGTTCCCTTGTGGCACGGGGATTTGGGCGATTACGTCGTGAAGATCTACTCCGAACCGCCTGCGATGTCATCGCGGCCCAGGGGTTCGGTCACACACGGACCGCGGACATCGCGCAGGCGGCCGGCGTCAGCCAGGCACTGCTCTTCTACCATTTCGAGACCAAGGAGAAGCTGTTCGCCCAGGCCTTCTCCTACGCGGCCCAACTCCATCTGGACGCGCTCACCAAGGTGGCGGAGTCGGGCGGCTCCCCCCTCGATCGGCTGCGGGCCCTGCTCCGGTTCTATCCTCCCGGCGGGAAGACCAAGTCGTGGGCCCTGTGGATCGACGCCTGGGCCGAGTCGATGCGTAACTCAGAGCTTGAGGAGACGTCCCGCAGGATCGACATGCGATGGAAGGAGACACTTCACGCGATCATCGACGACGGCGTCGAGGTGGGAATCTTCGTCTGCGCGGACCCCGAGGGCGCGACCTGGCGGATCATGTCTCTCATCGACGGCCTGGCCACTCAGGTGACGGTGCACAGGCGGCTGCTCCCCCGGGCGCGCATGACCGAGCTCATCCAGACGGCCGCCGCGGCGGAACTGGGCCTATCCCCCGCCGAACTGAGCTGAGCAGCCCCCTGGGCAGCACGACCAGGAGCATGGCGAGGGCGATCAGCCCTCCGCCGAGGAAGATACTCAAGGTGAGCGACTCCCCGTACAGCGCGACCGCCAGGATGGTCACCCAGAGCGGCTGGGCCGACAGGATCACCGCTGCGGGCACCGGCGATACGTGGACCTGGCCCCACGAGCGGGCCAGGAAACCCAGGGCGCAGGCCACGATCGACAGGTGCCCGAGGACCGCCCAGTCACACGGCGTGGCGGGCAGGGTCAGCCCGTCCGGCAGGGCGAGGACACCCGTCATGACGGCGATGGTGCCGAGTTGGATGACCGTGACCGCGTAGGCGTGTCGCCGCGCCTCGGCGGAGTTGCCGAGCGCCAGCGTGTGGGCCGCGTACAGGAGCGCCGACACCAGGGTGGCGACCAGCGCGGGTGCGGAGATGTCGCCCTCCGCGCCCTTCAGCAGGGTGAACACGGTCATCGCGACGGCCGCCAGCGCCACCGCGGCCCAGATCCTGGCCGAGGTCCTGGCGCCGAGCAGGACCAGCCCGAGAACCGGGGTGATCACCACGTACGAGCCGACCGTGAACCCCGAGACCGATGAGGGCAGGTCGTGCAGCGAGACCGCCTGGACCGTCTGGCCGACACCGAACAGCAGGCCGAGCAGGATGCCGGTCAGCCAGGTGCTCTCGGAAAGCCCTCGCAGGCTGCGCGGGCGGCACGCGACCAGCGCGAACGTGGCGATGCCGTACCGCTCGGCGAGTAGGTCCGCCACGGGCATGCGGACGATGAGGTCCTTCATCAGCGGGAAAGCCGACCCCCAGGCGGCGCTGACGAAGGTCAGGAGAACGATTCCCAGGACGGGCCGGGGGGCTACAACCACTGCCATACCCAAAGGGTTCCATCACGTGCAGCGACGGAGACATCACCGATCGGAGCGGGAGTGGCCTTAATACAACACTGAGTGAAGGACGTCACACCGGCGCGAGGGACCTCGTACCCTCACAGGACTTTCCGCCTTAACCGCACATGCGCCGGGCACTGCTCCCGGACGAAGAACCGTGCCGCACATGCGCCGGGCACTGCTCCCGGTGGCGGGCGGCGTCCGTCCGCACGGTCAGGGCACCGAGCGGATCTTCCAGACGAGGGCGGCGCCGAGCAGGGCGAGGGCCGCGGAGGTCAGGTAGAGGACCGGATAGCCACCGAGACCGGCCACGATGGGACCGGCGATGACCGGGCCGAGCACCTGGGGTCCCGAGTTGGCGATGTTGATGACACCGAGATCCTTGGCACGTCCCTCGGCGGCCGGCAGGACCTGAGTGACCAGGGCGTTGTCGACCGAGAGATAGATGCCGAAGCCGATCCCCATGATCGCGGCGCCGGCCGTGGCCACCGGCCACTGCGGCCAGAACGCGAGCATCACCGCGGGAATCACGCTGATCAGGCCGGAGGCCGTGACGAGCGCTTTGCGTCGGCCGAGCCGGTCGGAGACGACGCCCGCGGCGACGGTGGTGAGCACGACCGTCGCGGTGTAGATCAGGATCAGCGTGAGCAGGCCGTCCTCGGCCCGCTCGCCGGGGAAGAGCCGCTCGTAGCCGACCGCGTCGGTGAGGAAGTACAGCAGGTAGAGCGTGGCGACGGCGTTGCCGAGCTGCATCAGGAAGCGGGTCAGCCAGGCCCAGAAGAAGTCGGGGTGAGCGCGGGGGCTGATCCAGAAACCTCTCAGGAAGGCCCCGAGCTCGAAGGGTGGTCTGGCCGCCAGGCGGGGGTCGTGGGTGGTGAGGACGAAGGGAAGCACGCAGAGCGGCATCAGCGCCGCTATCAGGAAATATCCGGATTCGGTGGTGGTGGCGACCATGGTGACCAGGACCACGGCGAGCACCACCCCGAGCGTCTGGGGAATCCCGATCCAGCCCGACACCTCACCCCGCTGGCTCACCGGGACGTGGTCGGGCACCTCGGCGCTGAGCGCGGCCTGCATCGCGTTGAGCCCGGCCTGCGCGAGGCACCAGCCGGCCGCCAGGCCGGCGATCGACCCCTGCCCCGCCAGCAGGGCCAGCGCCCCGGCGCCGACCAGCGCCCCTGCCAGCGACCACGGGTGCCTGCGCCCGAACCGCCCTGCCGTGCGATCGGACAGCGCCCCCGCGATGGGGTTGAACAGCATCGCGACGGCGGCCCCCAGCCCGGTCACCAGCGCCAGCGCCCCCTCCTTGCCCGCCGGGTCGACCAGCGCCACCTGCGAGGGAAGCAGGACCTGGAGCGGCCCGAAGTAGCCCATCCAGAGCGCCAGGTTGGCCAGCGAGATGCCGGCCACCCACCAGGACCCCACCCGGCGCGTCGGCTCCGCGAGCGCCGCCCTCGGATCGGGAACAGGCTGGACAACGCCCATATGGCCTCGCATCCTCGTGACTCACGACTCCGAACAAGCGCCCGACAACACGAGGCGTGCCCGGATGGTACGCCGTCCCCCTCCCACACCGACAGCCCCGGCCACCACCGGCTCCCTCCGGGAAGCGGTGGCGGTCGCGGGCGGGAACGCCGTAGGCCTCCCCGCCCACTGTTCCCCGCTGCGGGTTTCCCGGTCAACGTTCGGTGTGGGGCCACTGGAGAGCGACGCGCGGAGCCTCTCAACGGGGCCGAAGCCTGGATGGACGCCTCGCAAGGCACCCTCCGGGCTTCACCCGTGGGCGGACGGCCCGGGAGACGCGTGCCCCCACGACGAGCGGGCCGTTTCCGCCCGCGGGCAGGCTCCGGACCGCTCACGGGCGAAAAGCCGTTCCGGCTCCTCGACCCGGGACGCCCCCTTTTCCCTCCGTGCCCGGCCATCGCCCGGGTGGCCGCGTCCCGGACACGCAAGCGTGGGACCATGTCCAGGTCATGACGGACCCAACGGAAGGCCACGACCGGTGAGGCGGCTACTCACGGTCCTGTTGCTCGCGTGCGCCGCGCTGCTCGGCGCGGTCACCCCGGCGCAGGCCCACAACGTGCTGATCGACAGCGACCCCAAGAACGGTGCCGAGCTGGCCACCGGACCCGAGACGATCACACTCACCTTCGACCAGCCTGTCCGGCAGGGTTTCGCGCAGATCAGCGTGACCGGCCCTGACGGCACGCGTTGGGAAGACGGCAAGACCGCGGTCGACAGGGCGAAGGCCAGCGTCCGCGTGAAGGCCCTCGGCCCCGCCGGGGAGTACGTGGTGGGCTACCGGATCCTCTCCTCCGACGGTCACCCGGTCTCCAGCAAGATCACCTTCACCCTGACGGCGCCCGGCCCTGCCTCCTCGGGGCAGGCGTCCACCGAGCAGGCCCCCGCGGGCCCGGCAGCCACCGACCCGGCACCGGCGGCCGCGGCCGCCGCGGCCCAGAGCCCCGATCTGGGCGCCCAGGCCGCCGAGGCCGCGCAGAACGGCGGAGCCGGGATGGCCGTGCTGTGGATCGCCGCCTCCATCGTCCTGCTGGGCGGGGCCACCGTCGTGGCGATGCGCCGTACCAAGGAGGGGGACACGAGATGACCGTGACCACCGAGCGGGCTCCCGAGGCCGGCACCGCCAGGAGGCTGGTGGCCGGCGGGTTCGTGTCGGGTGCCGTGCTGGCCGTGCTGGCCGCGACCGCGTTCACCGCGCAGGAGGTGGTGCCGGGGATCGTCATCCCCGGGCCGCTGGTGGAGTACGGCCTGCCGGTGCTGCGGGTGCTGCTGGACCTGGCGACGGTGGCGGTGGTCGGGCTGAGCCTGCTGCCGAAGATGCTCGGATTCGACGACCCCGAGCGGACCGAGCCGGTGATGCGCCGGGCGCGACCGATGGCCGTGACCTTCGCCTGGGCGTGGGCGCTGCTGGCGCTGGTCATCATCGTCTTCCAGACGGCCGAGCTGAACCCCGGGCTGATCCCCACTCCGTCGATGATCGCCGAGTACGTCGACGGTGTCGGCGCCGGGCAGGGAATGCTCTTCACCGCCGCCTGCGCGCTCTCCTACGCCGGGATCGGGCTGCTGGCCGTGCGGTACGGCGAGAAGGTCCCCGCCGAACTGCGGATCGTGATCGCCTTCTTCGGGCTCCTGCCGATCCCGGTCACCGGCCACGCCGTCGACTCGGTCTGGCACGACCCCATCATGATCTCGATGGAGCTGCACGTGATGGGCGCGGCGGCGTGGACCGGCGGCCTGCTCACGATCATTCTGCTGGTCGCCGCGGACCGGGAGCTGCTGGCGCGGGTGCTGCCGAAGTTCTCCAGGCTGGCCACCCTGGCGCTGGTCCTGGTCAGCGTCTCCGGGCTGGTGAACGGGCTTGCCACGATGGCCCTCACCCCCGGGGTGGAACTACCCGGGGCGCTGCTGAGCGGTGAGTACGGCCCGCTGGTGGTGGCCAAGGTCGTCTGCGTGGCGCTGCTGATCCCGTTCGCCGCCCACATCCGCTTCCGCCTGCTGCCGCACATCGCGGAGCGGCGGGCGACGGCGGTCGTCGCGTGGGCGGCGGCCGAGATCACCGTGATGGGGCTCGCCTACGGGGTGGCGGTGGCGCTGACCACGGCCTCCCTGTCCTGAGCCCGGAGCGTGCAGCGGCCGAAGGACCATTCGGCCGCCAGCCACAGGACGGCGAGTCCCACCCCTCCGATCAGCATGGTCGCGGGGGTCACCAGCGGGGGCGCCATGAACATCTCGTGCTGGAGGCGGAGCGCCTGGTCGACGATGAGGGTGACGCCGAGTGCGCCGACCAGCGCCCTGACCACGGGCATCCTGATCAGGAACGCCAGGTCGACGGCGAGCGCTCCGGCGATCAGGAAGACCGGCACCGCCGAGCGCGGGAAGTCGGCGACCGCGAGCAGGGGCCAGATCAGGGCGCGGAAGACCACGTAGGCCCCGACCACCGCGGTGGCGGAGAACATCCGGCCGATCATCGCCCGGGCATAGACGGCCACCAGCATGGCGGCGATCACGGCGTAGAGCGGGTAGAGCTGGTCGGGCACGGGCAGCGTGAAGTGGAGCGCCACCGCCCTGTCGTCCACCGGCAGGCCGATCTGGTCGGCGGCGAACCTGATCAGGATCGGTTCCGCGTCCGGCTCGCCCCTGTCCCAGGCGGCGAGGCCGTAGACCCCGTACTCCTGGTGCTGTTCGGGGAACCAGACGTTCTCGAAGAGGAAGACGAAGAGCCCGCCGAGGACCAGCGTGCGCGTCCGGCCGGGAACCGCCCGGATGAACCAGCCCCAGAGGACGCCGCAGACCATGAAGAGCGTGCCGATGTAGAGCATCAGGTGGGACGGGCTCCACGAGGTGATGTCGAGCCCGTTGACCCGGTGGTTGATCAGGTCGAGCGGAACCGCGATCAGGAAGACCGCCGTGCCCCAGGTGATGAGGCGCTGCGCGAGCTTGTCGACGCCGTAACCGGTGTAGATGTGGATGATCGTGAGCGCGAGGGCGATGGCGGTGCCGACGCTGTTGAGCAGGTGCGGCGGGGCCAGGTCGTCACGGAGCCACTTGAAGTGCCAGGAGACGTCCCAGGAGGCCCCCAGCACCTTGAAGGAGAAAGCCACCAGCCACCCGAGGTAGAGGAGCCTGAACAGGTCCTCCGGGGTCTCCCTGCCGGCCTTTCCTCGCGTCCAATACGGCAGAGCCCACTCGATGACCGGAGTGGCTCTTCTTCGGAGGCTTTCTACTGGCTTCACGTGTCGAAATGATGCCGCCCCTTCACCTCGGTCCGCAATCAGGGACATCCCCGAACCATCGGGGCGACTGCCGTCCTTCCGGCACAGGTGATCGTCCTTGTTCACTTCCGGCGTCGCACCACGGCGGCTGACCGGTGGGGATGCTCCTGAGAATCGTCTCAGGAGCATCTCAGCTTGGATCAGTAAGCTCGCGCCGTGACATCCTTCCCTCTTTCGAAGGGAGGGGACTCCCACGCTCAAGGAGAACTGGTGAAACGTGGGGCAAGGTGGGCCGCCTGGGTCGCGGTGGTCACCGTGCTGGCCGTCGGTGTCGTGGCCTGGCTGGTCTGGCCGTCCACACCGGACGTGCGGGCCCAGGAGCAGATGATCACGGTGCTCGACGGGCCGGGCGACGACCAGCGGGTTACGCTGGACGCGAGTTTCTTCCCTCCCGCCGGAGGCGGCAGGGCCCCGGCGGTACTGCTCGCGCACGGCTTCGGCGGCAGCAAGCAGAGCGTCAGGGACGCCGCGGTGCGGCTGGCCCAGGACGGCTACGCCGTGCTGACCTGGTCGGCGCGGGGTTTCGGCCGTTCCTCGGGGCAGATCGCGCTGAACTCCCCCGACTACGAGGTCAAGGACGTGCGCCAGCTGGTCGACTGGGTCGCGAAGCGACCCGAGGTCCGGCTCGACGCGGCGGGCGACCCGCGGGTGGGCATCGCGGGCGGCTCGTACGGCGGCGCCATCGCGCTGATGGCCGCCGCCCACGACCCCAGGATCGACGCGATCGTCCCGCAGATCACCTGGTACGACCTGGCCGACGCGCTGTTCCCCGACGCCACCGGGCAGGGGCCCGAGAACGGGGTGTTCAAGCGCATGTGGGCCGGGCTCTTCTTCAGCCGGGGCGGCCCCACACCGGCCGTCGCCGGCCCGGCCGCCCTCGGTGGCGGGAACGGCGGAGGCCCGGAGCGGCAGGCGCAGGAGCGGCCGCTCACCGCCGATGAGGTGCGCTGCGGCCGGTTCCTGCCGGAGATCTGCGACATGTACCAGCAGGTGGCCCAGAGCGGCCGGGCGACGGCGAGCGCGGTGGAGACGCTGCGCAGGTCGAGCCCGATCTCGGTGCCCGGGAAGATCAGGATTCCGACGCTGCTGCTGCAAGGACAGCGCGACTCGCTGTTCCCGCTGGGCCACGCGGACGCCAACGCCAAGGCCATCGCCGCCACCGGCGCCCCGGTACAGGTCGCCTGGTTCGACGGCGGCCACGACGGTGGCGACGGCGAGGTCGACTGGCTGCACGGTAGGACGCTCGGCTGGTTCGATCGCTACCTGAAGGAGACCGGCGACGCGGCCCAGGCCGGCGGCGCCTTCACGGTCACCCGCAGCGGCGGCCGCGACCCCGGCACCCGCCAGCCGATCCAGCTGCACGCCACGGCCGACGGCTACCCCGGGCTGTCGGGCAGCGGCCAGACCTCCGTACCGCTCAGCGGCCCCGACCAGTCGGTGGCCACCCCGCCCGGCGGCTCTCCCTCCTCGATCTCCGCGGTGCCCGGCTTCGGCGGCCTCGGCGGTGGCGGTGGCGCCACGGTGAACCTGTCCGTCGACATGACGGGGCAGAGCGCCGTCTTCGACTCCGCCCTGCTGACCGCCCCGCTCCAGGTCACCGGCAGCTCTACCGTGCGGGTCCGGGTGACATCCGAGACCTCCGGGTCCCCCGCCGCGGCCGAGGCCGCCACCGGCTCGTCCACCGGCTCGTCCACCGATGACGCGGAAGGCGGCGCGGGCGACACCCGGACCGGGAGCGACAAGGCGAAGAGCCCTGCGGGCGAGGTCACCCTGTTCGCCAAGCTCTACGACATCGCCGGCGCGACCCAGGCGCCGATCCTGCCCGAGGGGCTCGTCGCCCCGCTCAGGATCGCGATCGGCGCGGACGGCTCGGGCGAGGCCACGGTGACCCTGCCCGCCATCGACCACAGATTCGACGTCGGACACCGGCTGCGGGTCGCGTTCACCACCACCGACCTGGCCTACGGCACCCCGGCGGCCCCGGCCGTCCACAAGGTCGCCCTGGCCTCGCCGGCCGTGACCGTCCCCACCCACGCCACCCTGCGCACCCCGCAGACCGGCCCCGTCTGGTGGATCTGGGCACTGCCGCTGGCATCCCTCGTCGTCGCGGCCGTCCTGCTGCTCGCCGGCCGCCGCCGCACCACCGATGAGCACGATCCCGAGCTGGGCTCCGTACCGCTGCGGATCAGTGGGCTGACCAAGGCGTACCGGAACGGCGAGCGCGCGGTGGACGACCTGTCGTTCACCGTGGAGCACGGCCAGGTGCTTGGTCTGCTCGGCCCCAACGGGGCGGGCAAGACCACCACCCTGCGCATGCTGATGGGCCTGATCCGGCCGGACGGCGGCGAGATCCGGATCTTCGGTCACCGGGTGGTGCCCGGTGCCCCGGTCCTGTCCAGGCTCGGCTCGTTCGTCGAGGGCCCGGGCTTTCTGCCGCATCTCAACGGCCGCGAGAACCTGGAGCTGTACTGGAAGGCGACCGGGCGGCCCGCCGAGGACGCCAGGTTCGCCGAGGCCCTGGAGATCGCCGGGCTCGGCAAGGCGCTGGACCGCGCCGTCCGCACCTACTCCCAGGGCATGCGCCAGCGCCTGGCCATCGCCCAGGCCATGCTCGGCCTGCCCGACCTGCTCGTACTGGACGAGCCCACCAACGGGCTCGACCCGCCCCAGATCCGCGAGATGCGCCAGGTCCTGATCCGCTACGCGGAGGGGGGCCGCACCGTCATCGTCTCCAGCCACCTGCTGTCGGAGGTGGAACAGACCTGCAGCCACGCGGTGGTCATGCACCGCGGGCGCCTGGTCACGGCCGGAACCGTGAGCGAGCTGCTGGCCAGCCACACCCCGGTCAACGGCTCCGGCCCCCGCCTGGAGGACGTCTTCCTGGACCTGATCGGAAACAAGGCATGAGCGACTCCAACGCTGCCCTCACCACCCCGACCGGCTCTCCGGGCGGCGGACTCGCGCAGAACGGCTCGGCGCGCGGGTACGCGCCGGGACGCACGTTGCCGCTCGCCGTGGAGATCGTCCGGCAGTTCAAGCGGCGCCGCACGCTGATCGTGTTCGGCCTGCTGCTCGCGCTGCCGTGGATCCTGGTGATCGCCTTCAAGTTCGGCACCGTGCCCGGGCAGCCGGGCACCGGGCTGCGCGTCGCCGACCTGGCCACCCAGGGCGGGCTGAACTTCGCGGCGTTCACCCTGTTGGTGTCGGCGAGCTTCCTGCTGGCCGTCGCGGTGGCGCTGTTCTGCGGCGACAGCGTGGCCAGCGAGGCCGGCTGGTCGTCGCTGCGCTACCTGCTGGCCGCCCCGATCCCGCGCGACCGGCTGCTGCGGCAGAAGCTGATCGTCACGATGGGCTACTCGGCGGCGGCGGTGATCTGCCTGCCGGTGATGGCGTTGCTGGCCGGCAGCCTCGTCTTCGGCTGGAACGACGTCCGGGTACCCCAGACCGGCGAGACGATCGCCGCCCTGGAGGTGCTGCCCCGGTTCGGGGTGGTGATCGGCTATGTCCTGGTCAGCCAGTTCGTGGTCGCGGCCATGGGCTTCCTGCTCTCGGTCAGCACCGACTCCCCGCTGGGGGCGGTCGGCGGGGCGGTCGGCCTGGTGATCGTCAGCAACATCCTGCAGGCGGTCGAGGCGCTCGGCCCGCTCAGGGAGTTCCTGCCGACGTTCTGGAGCAACGCGTGGCTGGACGCCCTGGCGGCCCAGCCCTCGTACGAGGGCATGCTCAAGGGGGTGGCCGTCTCGGTCACCTACTCGGCGATCATGATCGCGTTCGCCTTCCGCCGCTTCCGCGTCAAGGACGTGGTCTCCTAGGGCCTGCCATCGGCACATTCTCCGACGACGCACACGTCGGCCTCGATGGAGCGCTCCAGCGCGGGGCGGGGAGCGGGCAGGCCGATCTCCCGGTACCAGAACGACACCTCTCCGTTGACCGTCACGCCGAGGTCCTTCCGGTGTGGCGGGCGATCCCGGCGATGATGGTGCGCGCGACGCGCACGTCGAACAGGTCCGCGTCGGCGACGGTGGACACGTCGTGCGAGAGGATCACCGCGTCCCCGGCCAGGCCGTGCTTGAGCGCGCCGCGTACCTGGTCCTCGTGCCCGCCGGCGGCGGCCCACGAGGTGAACATCCGGGCCGCCTCGTCGAAGGTAATCGCCTCGGCGGTGGGCGTCGCGCAGGGCGGCCTCGTCGGAGGCGGCGAACGGGATGGTGTGGATCGAGGTGATCCCGTTGGCCAGTAGCATCGGCTCGCTGCGCAGCGTCGCCGAGGCGCTCGGCGTCAGCATGGCCGACCTGTTCGCCGAAGACCAGCAGCCCAAGCCGCAGGCGGTGCGCTTCGAGAAGCATCCCCGGCTGGCCAGCGAGCCCGGCGCGCGCAAATACCTGATCACCCAGCGCCCGCTGCGGAACCTGGAGATCTACGGCGGCGAGTTCGATCCCGGATCGAGCACCGGCGACGAGCCGTACACCCATGGCGACTCGCAGGAGGTCTTCATCGTCACCGCAGGGGAGGTCGTACTCACCCTCGACGACGCCACGTACGTGCTACGGGCCGGCGACAGCATCGAGTTCCGCAGCAGCACGCCGCACCACGTGCGCAACGACGGCACCGAGGTGGCCGGCGTCCTGTGGATCTGCAGCCCCGTCAGCGGCGTCGGCTGAACTCTCCAAGCCGGCGTCGGCTGAACTCTCTAAGGTGGTGTGGGACCGATGGTCGCCACGACGGCGGGGCACTGGCGGGGGGCCTGGAACGGCCGATCGGCGTTTCTCACCCGGGTGCGGCCGCCCTGACATGTCCCTTTCCGCGCCTGACGGGTCCGGGCGCGGAGGGGCGTGAACGCGGGTCAGCCCCAGTGCGGCGGGCGCTCCTCCATCAGGCGGGCGTCGTCGTCGGCCTCGCGCCACTCGCTCCAGCCGACATCGGTGTCGTCGGCGGTCTGATCGGGCAGGATCGGCAGGCCGTCGTCGGCGAGATCGACGGGACGCAGGTCATCGGGTTCGGGCACTGTCACACGCCCATGCTAATCATCCGAGTGACCTGTCATTCCTCCCCCACGCGAGAAAGCCACCGCGGCGCCGCGACGCCGGGACAGGCGAGAGCCCAGACGGTACGATGCTTGGGCAGGTTTCGGCTACTTCCGTGAGGCGCCATGACAACGCCAGCAGGATGGCGGCGAGACGGCAATCTCCCCAACGAGCTGACCAGCTTCGTGGGGCGCACCAGGTTGCTCACCACACTCAGGCAGCGGTTGGGCGAGCACCGCCTGGTCACGGTGACCGGCATCGGAGGGGTCGGCAAGTCCCGCACCGCCCTGCGGATCGCGCACCTGATGCGCAGCCAGTTCAAGGACGGCGTCTGGTTCGCCGACCTGGCCCGCCTCCAGGACTCGGGGATGGTCCGCCACACGATCACCTCGGCCCTCGGGATCGCCGACCAGTCCGCCCGCTCGGCGGACGAGACGCTGATCGAGTGGCTGGGTGACCGCGAGATCCTCCTGATCATCGACACCTGCGAACATCTGGTCGACGCGTGCGCCGCGCTCTTCGAGGACCTGCTCCGCAACGCCGGGGGCCTGACCATCCTGGCGACCAGCCGCCAGTCGCTGAACGCCAGGGGCGAGCACACGGTCACCATCCCGCCGCTGGCCGTCCCCGGCGACTCCCCCGGCGAGGACGTCTTCACCAACGAGGCGGTGCAGCTCTTCGCCGCGCGGGCCGGTGCGGTGGTGCCCAACTTCATGCTCGACGAGGGCAACATCGGCCCGGTGTCCGAGCTCTGCCGCCGTCTCGACGGCATCCCGCTCGCCATCGAGCTGGCCGCGGTCCGGATGCGCGCGCTGTCCGTGGAGCAGATCCTCGGCCTGCTGGCCGACCGGTTCAGCCTGCTCGCGGGGGCCAGCCGCACGGCGCTGCCCAGGCACCAGACGCTGCGGGCCGCGATCGGCTGGAGCCACGAGCTGTGCGAGCCGGCCGAGCGGCTCCTGTGGGCACGGCTGTCGGTCTTCGCGGGAGACTTCGAGCTCGATGCCGCCCGCTACGTCTGCTCAGGGGACAATCTCCCCTCAGAGGACATCATGGACCTCATCTCCAGCCTGGTGGAGAAGTCGATCCTGCTGAGCGACGGCACGCCGTCCGGGCACCGCTACCAGCTGATCGACACCCTGCGGCAGTACGGCGAGGAGTGGCTGGACAAACTCGGCGAGAGCGACAGGGTCCGGAAGAAGCACCGCGACTACTACCTGCAGCTGGCCTCAAGGAGCGAGGACGCCTGGTCGGGCGCCCGCCAGGTCTACTGGTACGTCAGGATGCGCCACGAGCACGACAACATCCGGGTCGCGCTCGACTACTGCCTGCGCACCCCCGGCGAGGTGCAGTCCGGGCTGAAGCTGCTGTCCTCCCTGTGGTTCATGTGGGTCGCCTGCGGGCTGGCCCGCGAGGGCAGGCTCTATCTGGAGAAGACCCTGGAGCTGGCGCGCCGGCCGAGCCCCGAGCGGTGCAAGGCGCTCTGGGTGCTGTCCTACATCAACAGCGCGCAGGGCAACATCAGCGGTGCCATCGAGGCCGCGGAGCAGTGCAGCTCGGACGCCGTCAGGGTCGGCGACTCGGGCGCGGTCATCCTGGCCACCAAGATGCTCGGCACCGCCGCGTTCCTCCAGAACGACCTGCAGAAGGCGAGCGCGCTGCTGGGCGTGGCGATCGAGTTCCACAAGAGCGGGCGGGAGCTCAACCCGGGACTGCTCCCCTCGATCGTCGAGCTGTCCATGGTGCTGCTCATCCAGAACGAGCCGGCCGAGGCCGAGGTGCTGCTGCGCGACTGCATCGCGGTCTGCACCCAGCGCGGCGAGCTGTGGCTGCGCTCGTACGCCATCTACGCACTCGCCAGCGTGTGCCAGGCGATGGGCCGCTCGCCCGAGGCCACGTCGAACGCCCGTGAGGCGCTCCGCCTCAAACGCTACTTCCATGACGTGCTCGGCATCGGCCTGGCGATCGAGGTGGTCGCCAAACAGGCGCTGGAAGACGGCCAGCCGGTGCTCGCCTCCCTGCTGATGGGCGGCGGGCAGGCCAACTGGCGGACCTTCGGGATGCCGCAGATGAGCTCCCCGTTCTTCAACACCGAGCACGACCGCTGCGTCAAGGAGTGCAGGCGCCTCCTCGGCGACGAGGCACACGAGGAGGCCTTCTCCCGGGGCAGGAGGCTGAACCTGGAGGAGCTGATCGTCCTCGCGCTCGGAGACCACGAGGACGGTCAGACGCTCTCCGGGTGAGTCACCCGGCGGACTCTCCCTCCCGCTGCCAGGCCGTCGTGTAGCGGGAGCTGGTCAGCGAGTAGTCGACACTGCCGCTGATCCAGAACTCCAGGCCGCGCACGTACGCGAGCACCGCCTCGGAGCCGAGCGCCTCCAGTGAGGGGCGCAGCGCCACCATGTCGGCGATCGCCCGGTTGCGCATGGCGCCGATCGCCTCCATCGCCTGCTGCCGGGAGTAGCCCCGGTGCCTGGTGAGCACGCTCACCAGGTTGTTGCGGGAGTTGACGCCGTCGCTCTCCTTGGCGTACGAGATGAGGTCGTTGTCCCAGACGACGACGTCGTTGGCGCTCTCGGTGATCGCCTTGACGTCGGGGTGGCGCCACTCCTCCGGGGTGAGGGGGCGGCCGCTGGCGACGTCGATGAGGGCGAAGACCGTGAGCATGGCACCGGTGCGCCGCCGCATGAAGAGGTAGTCGTCCACCTGCGGCACCACGTCGGCCTCGCAGTTGGCGGCCTCCCACACCTGGGCGAAGAGGTAGTCCTTGGTAACGGAGCGCCAGCGGTCGAGCTGGTCGTCGTCCCCGTAGGCGGAGATCCTGCCCTTGATCTCCAGGAGCGTCCTGGCGAAGACGTCGTCGACCTCCTGCCCGGCCTCCAGGTCGTCGAGGACGGTGAACAGCCGGGGCAGGGCGCGGGTCAGCTCGCCGGCGCCGCGGCCCGACTCACAGAAGGCGTCGTCGAAGGCGAACAGCCACACACACCAGTCGGTCACCAGCCGGAGCGTGTGGTGCTCGGCGTAGGGATACGTACGAGCCCCCAGCCAGCCGTACTTCGCCTGCCGGTAGCGCTCCACGGTCTCGGCGTCCTCCAGGATGCCCGTGTCCACCAGCCAGTCGAGGGTCTCGGTGTTGACCCTTTCGACATGGGGGCTGACCTCGCTGGGGAAGGGGCAGGGTAACGGGGGGACGCGAAGTGGTAGGCCTGACCTACGCGTAGTAGTAGTTCCCACCCTCCAAGGATGACTGAAGGGCGACAGTTTTCCTATACATCGGTAAACACCTGGATATCGCAATTTCCGACTTAATGCCCAAACCATTTCAGGTATTCGTCCTGGCCGAACATCCGGGCCGCGTCCGTCGCCGAGGGCGTTCCGGCGTGGCCGTGGTAGGCGGCGCGCAGCCGTGGTAGGCGGCGCGCATCAGCGGCGTGTGCCCCTGCCGTCGGTGAGATCGGCCGGAACCCCGGCCTCGACGTAGGCACGGAGCTGCTCCGTCTCGCCACCTCTCGCCGCCTATCGCCAGGTCGAACAGACGGGTTGCGAACTCCTCAAGCTCAGGGTCAGGCTGCATGTGACCCACTGTGCCCCGATAGGGTGCCTGTGATCGCCGAGGGCAGCCGGAATTCAGCGGACCCGGAGCGGGTTGAGCTGAAGAGACGACCGACGAAAGGCTGGAAAACGGTGTTCGACCCGACGGATCTCTACCGGCTCAGCGGAGACGTCCCTGAGCTGACCGATCCGGTGCTGCTCTACCACTTCGACGGGTTCGTGGACGCGGGCGGTGCCGGACGGCTCGCCGTCACCCACCTGCTCGACGAGCTGGAGCACCAGGTCGTGGCGACCTTTGACGTGGACCGCCTGCTCGACTACCGCTCCCGGCGGCCCACCATGACCTTCGACAGCGACCGCTGGGTGGCCGTGGAGAGCCCCGAGCTCGCACTGCGCCTCGTCCACGACACCACGGGCACGCCGTTCCTGCTGCTCAGCGGCCCCGAGCCGGACCGCGAGTGGGAGCTGTTCACCTCCGCCGTCGAAACGCTGGTCAACCGGCTGAACGTCGGCAAGCTGGTGACCGCCCACGGCATCCCGATGGCCGTCCCGCACACCCGCCCGCTGGGCGTCACCGGACACGCCAGCCGGCCCGAGCTCGTCACCGGCCAGACCAGTACCTTCGGCAAGGTCCAGGTGCCCGGCAGCGTGACCGCGCTGATCGAGTTCCGGCTCGGCGCCAAGGGGCACGACGCCCTCGGCTATGCGGTGCACGTTCCGCACTACCTGGCCCAGGCCGAATACCCCTCGGCCGCGGTGACCGTGCTGGAGTCGGTCACCAAGAGCACCGGGCTGGTGTTCCCGCTGGAGGGCCTGCGCGAGGCCGCCGGCAAGACCGATGCCGAGATCGCCGAACAGATCGAGGCCTCCCAGGAGCTGTCCACCGCCATCACCGGCCTGGAACAGCAGTACGACGCGTTCGCCGCGGGCGCCGAGCACGAGAGCCTGATGGCCGAGTCCACGGAGATGCCGACCGGCGACGAGCTCGCCGCCCAGTTCGAGGCGTTCCTGGCCGAACGTGACGAGCAACGCGGTGACTGAGCTGCGCGTCGGCCTCGTCGGGTACGGGGTGGCGGGGGCGTTCTTCCATGCCCCGCTGATCACCGCGACCCCCGGTATGCGGCTGTCCGCGGTGGTCACCGGCGACCCCGGCCGGGCCGCCGAGGTCTCGGGGAAGTACGGCGCGCGGGTGGTCGGCGACGCCACCGTCCTGTGGGACGGCGCCGACCCGGTCGACCTGGTCGTGATCGCCTCCCCCAACCGCACACACGTTCCGCTGGCGGAGGCCGCCCTGAAGGCCGGCCTGCCGGTCGTGGTGGACAAGCCGCTGGCCGCGACCGCCGGACAGGCGTGCGGCCTGGTGGAGCTGGCGCGCGCGGAGGGCCTGATGCTGACCGTGTTCCAGAACCGGCGCTGGGACGGCGACTTCCTGACGCTCGGGCGGCTGGTCTCGGCGGGCGAGCTTGGCGAGGTCACCCGGCTGGAGTCGCGATTCGAGCGCTGGCGGCCGGTGCCGAAGGGCGGCTGGCGCGAGACGGGCGGCACCGACGAGGTCGCCGGGCTGCTCTACGACCTCGGCAGCCACCTGGTCGACCAGGTTCTGCGCCTGCTCGGTCCGGTCGTCGACGTCTACGCCGAGTCGGATGTGCGGCGCCCGGGGGTGAACGCCGACGACGACACCTTCATCGCCCTCTCCCATTCGAGCGGGGCCCGTTCCCACCTGTGGGCCGGCGCGGTCGCGCCCCGGCTCGGCCCCCGCTTCCGGGTGCTCGGCTCGCGGGCGGGCTACCTGAAGTACGGGCTGGACGTGCAGGAGGAGCAGTTGCGCGCCGGTCTCACCCCCGTCTCTCCCGGTTTCGGTGCGGAGCCTCCCGAGCGGTGGGGCACCCTTGGCACCGACGACGACAACCGTGTCGTCCCCACCGAACCCGGCACCTACGCCGGCTTCTACCGGGCGGTGGCCGCCTGCCTGCGCGAGGGTGCTCCGCCACCGGTCGACCCCGAGGAGGTCGTCGAGGCTCTCACGGTGCTGGAGGCGGCCCGTCGCTCGGCCGCCGAGCGCCGGGTCGTCACCCTCTGACGACCTGACGACGACCTGACGACGACCTGACGACGCACCGCTCAAGGCGGTCGCATCCGGATACCGCGCCTCCGTACTGGAAGCGCGGGCCGGTCGCGCGACCTGCCAAGGGGCCTCAGTCGCGCAGGCGGGCGCGGAGGAGACCGGAGTCGCTCTCGCTCCAGCCGTGCGAGGCGAGCCATTCGAGCGGGCCGCCGAAACGGTTGTCCAGGATGTGCAGGAACTGCTCGATGTACTCGGGCCTCGGACGATGATCGTCGGCCGGGCGGGCGTCGAGGTCGTCGCGGTAGGTGGCGCTGGCGCGCAGCCGTGCCAGGATGCCCTCCAGGCGGTCACCCGTGGCGGTGTAGTCGGCGACGATCGCCTCACGGGTGGCACCGGCGACCTCCAGCGCGAGGGCGCTGACGACACCGGTGCGGTCCTTGCCCGCCGCGCAGTGCACGAGGGCCGCGCCGTCGTCGCGGGCCATGGCACGCAGGGCCGCCAGGACCGAGTCGGGACGGTCCCGGAGGTAGGCGTAGTAGAAGCCGGTCACCCGCAGCTCGGCGAGGTCCTCCTCGTCCCGCGCCGTCCAGGGCAGCACCCTGTCACCCTCGATGGTGTCGGCCTCGACATCGGTGTACCTGCCGCCCTCGGCGAACAGGGTGAGGTGGTGGATGCTCACCTCCGGCACCCCGGTGAGCGGCCCCGGCCCCTCCAGGCGCACCTCCGGACCGGAGCGCAGGTCGACGACGTTGCGGAGCTTCAGGTCTGCGACGAGCAGCTGAATGTCCCGCTCGGTCAGCCCCTGCAGGTTGTCGGCCCGGTAGATGCGGCCGAAGCGTGTGGTTCCGCCGTCCACCGTGGCGAGCCCGCCGAGGTCGCGTACGTTGACGGCACCTTCAAGATCAATCCAACGCGTGAAGTCGTTCATCGCCGCCAAGTTTATACGCCCCTTTACGTATGGCCAGTTAACACATAGGACCTATTTCCGTAATTGCCGATGTCCATGTGCCACGTCCGCAAATGCACCGCATTTTTCTCCATTCAGCCCTCCGTACGGCGCAGGAGTTCCAGGGTGCGGCCCATCCCCGCCTGGTTGCCGAGGCTGCGGTAGATGTCCTGGGCCTGGCGCAGGACGTCCACCGCGGCCCGCCGCTCGCCCGCCTCCTGCCGCATCTCAGCGGCAGGTTTCCGTCCAGCGGCGACGACTCGTCGTCCTTCGGCCAGCACGTTGATGACCGCGTTGACGTCTCGGTCATGGGTTGCGCCGCAGGCGCATACCCAGTCGCGGACGTTCAACGGCATCGACTCTTGCAGGGTGCCGCACTCCGAGCACAGTTTCGAGGAAGGGAACCAGCGGTCAATCTTGACGAACGTCCGGCCGTACCGAGCGGCCTTGTACTCCAACATCCCGATAAACTATGTCCATCCGGCGTCGTGAACCGACGTGGCCAGCCGGGTGCGGCCGAGTCCGGACACGGCGAGGTTCTCCACGTAGACCGCTTGAGCTTGGCACAGAGGGGTAGGCCCCCTCGATCAGGTCCAACATCGGGTTGTCCAGGTACCGTGGCCTGTTCGGCGGGTCCGGGTGGGTGGTCCCAAGCCGGTCGTCGAGCAGGAGCTGCTTGAGCTCGGCGAGCCGGGTCACCAGCCACGCTTCATCGCCGACCGGGGTACGCACCCGGACGATGGGGCCGCTGTCCCGCAGCCGGCGGATCAACGGGTTCAACTGGCCCGGGCATCCACATGCGCCCAGGACCGGCACTTCGCTATGGTCATCCGAGGTTTGTTTGGGCACCACGCTCTCGCTAGATCATCACCCCTTTGGAAGTAAAGATTCCCTTAGTACGTCTCGGCGCGGCAGCCCGGCCGCACGATGCGCGGCCGGGTTAGCGGGTTGGCGGGTTGGCGGGTTGGCGGACCGGTGTAGGTACCGGTGGCGATCAGTACGCGGAGGGAACCGGCAGATCCCAGGTGATCGGTAGCTGGGCGATGCCGCCACCGACCTTCTGTTCGCTCAGCTCGCCGGAGACCGGGATATCGCCGATCGGGATCGCCAGGCGCATGGAGGGCAGCCGGGGCAGAAGCCTGGCGAGTACCTCGCTAATTTCCAGCCGAGCCAGTGGGGCGCCGATGCAGTAGGTCATTCCGTGGCTGAACACCAGGTGGGGGTTGGGCGATCGGGTGACGTCGAACCGTTCCGGGTCTTCGAACACCCGGTCGTCGAACGCGGTCGAGCCGTGGTCGCACAGAACGAGGTCGCCGGCGCGGATCGTGACCCCGCCGATCTCGATGTCCGCGCTGGCGTACCGGGGCAGCGCGGATTCGGCGAATTTGCTCATCCGCAGTGCCTCCTCCACCGCGCCGGGCAACAGTTCCGGGTCTTCGAGCACCAGCTTGTGCTGATCCGGGTTCGTGGCGAACAGCCCGATCGCCGCGCTGATGCTGTGCGGAGTCACCTGGTACGACATGGTGACAAAAGCCAGCAACGCACCGACGAACTCGTCGGGGAGTCCGGCTTGGCACAGCGCCGAGGCCAGATCGTCGCCCGGTTGCACGCGTTTACGCTCGGCAACCTCGCCCAGGTATCCGAACAGCTCCTGCACCTGGTCCAGTCCCGCCCCCACGCTGCTGATCCGGTCGAGCACCGCCTGGTATTCCGCTGGATCCGCTACGCCGAGCAGGTCACACAGGATCTGATAGGAGAACGGCAGCGAGAACTCGGTGTGCATGTCTACCGGCGGCTGCTTGGCAAGTATGGCGTCGAGATGCTCGTCGGCCACGGCGCCGACGCGCGACCGCATGCCGGCTATGCGCTTGGCCGAGAAATACGGGGTGAGACTCGATCGGAGGGCGTGATGCGTACGACGCGCGTCAGCCGGATCCTGGTCCGACACGATCAGATCCAACATCGGGTTGTCCAGGTACCGCGCCCTGTTCGGCGGGTCCGGGTGGGTGGTCCCGAGTCGGTCGTCGAGCAGGAGCTGCTTGAGCTCGGCGAGCCGGGTCACCAGCCACGCTTCATCGCCGACCGGGGTACGCACCCGGACGATGGGGCCGGTGTCCCGCAGCCGGCGGATCAACGGGTTCAACTGGCCCAGGCATCCGCGTGCGCCCAGTGCTGGCACTTCACTATGGTCCATCCGAGCCTCCTGGGGTTTGGTTTGGGCACCACACTTTCGCTGGATAATCACCCATTTGGAACTAAGAATTTCCTTAGATACATCGGTAATTCGCGGATCTCGCGCCATCCCGGCGTCCTGTTCGTGGATCGTCAGGCGGCCTCGGATTGAGGTGCCCCAAAGATTCCGGATAGACCACTCGCTAGGCTGGTAATAGTCCGAAGAAGATAGAAACATGCCGAAAGGTTCCAGGCGTAGGTTCAGTCAGGAGTTCAAGGACAAGGCTGTGCGCATGGTCCTCGATGGCCCCCGTACGATCGCCGAGGTCGCCAGAGAGTTCGGCGTCCACGACACCACGCTCGGCAACTGGGTGAACACCTACAAGCGGACACGCGCGGAAGAAGAACCGCACTCCCTCAGCGGCCCCGAGCGCGCCCTGCTGGGTGAACTTGAGCGAGAAAACTCCGAGCTCCGAGAGAAGCTTTCCTCTCTGAAAAAAGCCGCGGCCTTCTTCGCGGCCGAGAACAATCGGTGACCGCGAAGTTCGAGTTGATCGACGCGGAGAAGGCCAACCACAAGATTGTGAAAATGTGCGACTGGCTGGAGGTGTCCCGCTCGGGGTATTACGAGTGGCGCGACCGGCCCGCCTCGGCGACCGCACAGCGTCGCGACCTCCTCCAGGACCTGGTCTCGGGCATCTTCTACGAGCACGAGGAGGTGTACGGCTACCGGCGCGTCCATGCCGAATTGCTGCGCCGGGGTGAGCGTTGCTCGGCTGAGCTGGTGCGGGTGCTGATGCGCGAGCTGGGCCTGCTGCCGGCGCAGGTGCGGCCCTTCAGGCCAAAGCTCGCCGAGCTGCGGTTCGTTACATCGAGGGCTTCTACAATCGGTGCCGACTTCACTCATCTGTTGGTTACCGGACGCCAAACGAAGTCCTCGACGAATACATAGAACTTCAGTCGGTTGCGTAGCCCGCGGCCGCAGATTCCGCTGTCCGGAATGATCTAAGCCTCTTAGTGGCGACAGCGGCACTGGCTCCGATCAAACGCATGGTAGCACGCAACAGTTTGTCGGGATACACGGTCAACACGACTGTCCGCATTCCGGCCACGCAGGTGGCACGGAACCAGCAGCCCGCGCGCCAAAATACCGACGCGGCCCTCAGCACAGTTCCGAACCTCGCCTCATCGGCGCCGACTCCGTGGGCTTGACGCGTCATCCGCGACACCTCCCGGGCCAGGGTAGCAAAATTGCTCCGAATTTTCGGGGTCTTCGAAGTTAATTTGAAGTTAATTCGAAGTTAATCGGAGTTGAAGCGTCTGCGTGGACGCTGGTTAAACATTAAATTTGCCCACGCTCTCCGGGTCCGACAGCCGAGGTCACGGAGACGGCCTCGGCTCGGATCATCCGGGAAGCCGGTGAGGATTCCCGGGCGGCACACTAGGCGAGCTGCGCGTCGACCGCGCCCAGCAGTTCCCTGAGCTGGTCTCGCTGCTCAGCGGTGAGCACCGAGAACAGTTCCTCGGCCACCTGCCTGCGCGCCTCACGTACCTGCTCGTACAGCTCGCGACCCTCGCCGGTCACCACGAGCAGGGTGGAGCGGCGGTTGGCCGGATCGACCTCGCGGCGGACCAGACCGGCCTCCTCCAGCGCGTCGATCACCGGGGTCACCGAGCGCGGCACGATCCGCAGCCTCTCGGCGAGCTGCACCATCTTGAGCGGCGGCTCGGAGTCGACGATCACCCGAAGCGCCCGCGCCTGGCCGGGGCTCAGGCCGAGCGGGCCGAGCCGCTCGCCGTATCCCCGGCGTAGTCGATGGCCGACACCGTGCACCAGATCGGCCAGTTCCGTCTCCACAGCGCCGAACCTATCCCAGTGCCACCCGGAATGAATGTGAGGTAGCCTCTGTTTGAGCAAACATCAGAAAGGAGCTCCATGGCGGAACAGACCGGGAGTGCCGAACGGCACGAAACACCTCGTATGACCGACGATCCCCGCGCGAACGAAGCCCCCCTCGAAGACGAAGTACCCCCCACGAGCGACGAGCCCCGCGCGCCCCTGCGGCGCGTCGTCGGCCTGTTCCACCCCTACCGGGGCCGGCTGGTCGTCGTGGGCGCCCTCATCGGACTGTCCTCGCTCGTCTCGCTGTCCTCGCCGTTCATGCTCCGTGCGGTGCTCGACGACGCCATCCCGCATGGCAGGACCGGCCTGCTGACGCTGCTCGTACTCGGCATGGTCGCGGTCGCCGTCGTCACCAGCGTGCTCGACGTCATCCAGATGCTGATCTCCAACGGAGTCGGCCAGCGCGTCATGCACGATCTGCGCACCGCCGTCTACGGTCACCTGCAGCGCATGTCCATGGCCTTCTTCACCCGCACCAGGACCGGTGAGGTGCAGTCGCGCATCGCCGGCGACATCGGCGGCATGCAACTGGTGGTCACCTCCACCGCCGCCGCGATCGTCTCCAACCTGACCACCGTGATCGCGACGGTCATCGCGATGCTCGTGCTGGACTGGCGGCTGACCGTGGTGTCGCTGCTGCTGCTCCCGCTCTTCGTCGGCATCAGCCGCCGAGTCGGCCGGGAGCGCAGGAGGATCACCTCCGAACGGCAGCGGAAGATGGCCGCCATGTCGTCGATGATCCAGGAGTCGCTGTCGATCAGCGGCATCCTGCTGGGCCGGACGATGGGCCAGGGCCCCGAGCTCGCCAGACGATTCTCCGCCGCCTCGGACGAGCTGGCCGTCCTGGAGCTCCGCTCCAGCATGGCCGGGCGCTGGCGGCAGTCCACCATCCAGATCATCATGGCGGCCATGCCCGCGATGATCTACTGGGCCACCGGACTGACCTCGGCGATCTCCATCGGCACCGTCGTCGCCTTCACCACCCTCCAGCTGAACCTGTTCCGCCCCTCGGTGTCGCTGCTCCGGCTCGGCGTCGACGTGCAGAGCTCCCTGGCGCTGTTCGCCCGGATCTTCGAGTACCTGGACCTGGCCGTGGACATCCACCCCGGCACCCACACACCGCAGACCGTACGCGGCGAGATCCGCTTCGAGCAGGTCGGCTTCTGCTACGGAGAGACCCCGACCCTGTCGGACATCGACCTCACCGTCCCCGCGGGCACGACCCTGGCCGTGGTCGGCGAGACCGGCTCGGGCAAGACCACGCTGAGCTACCTGCTGCCCCGTCTGTACGACGTGACCGGCGGGCGGATCACCATCGACGGGGTGGACGTGCGCGAGCTGACCTTCGAGGCCCTGGCCGAGACGGTCGGCGTGGTCTCCCAGGAGACCTACCTGTTCCACTCCTCGATCGCCGACAACCTGCGCTTCGCCAACCCCTCGGCCACCGACGAGGAGATCGTCGCCGCCGCCCGGGCCGCCCGGATCCACGACCACATCGCCGCGCTGCCCGAGGGGTACGAGACCGTGGTCGGCGAACGCGGCTACCGCTTCTCCGGCGGCGAGAAGCAGCGCCTGGCCATCGCCAGGACGCTGCTGCGCGACCCGCCCGTACTGGTCCTCGACGAGGCCACCAGCGCCCTCGACACTCAGACCGAGCGCGCCGTCCAGGAGGCGCTGGACACCCTGTCTCGCGGCCGTACCACCATCACGATCGCCCACCGCCTGTCGACGATCCGCGACGCCGACCAGATCGTGGTCCTCGACCGGGGCCGCATCGTCGAACGCGGCAGCCACGACGACCTCCTCGCCGCCGGCGGCCCCTACGCCGCCCTCGTCAACCGCGACCGCTCCCTCACCACGGCCTGACCCGGGCCACCTCCCGCGATGGCGGAGACCGCCAGGGAGACCACCAGGCCGGTCATTCCAGTTCTCCCCGCGCCCGCCGGCGAAACCGCCGGGCAGGGTTCGGCACGGTTGCCGGTCGCATCCGTCATCGTCCGACGGCCGGAAGCTTCGGGGCGGGAAGCAGGCCCTCGACCAGTAGCGTTGCCGCCTGCATCGCGGCGGTGAGGATGTCGGCGTCGTCGGCCTCGGTGCCCTGGGCGGCCATTACGGTGCTGTGCACGCTGAGCAGGGCCATCCGGATACGCAGGCGGTCCTGGAGGGGTGCACCCGGCCCCAACATGATCGAGACGGCCTTCTCAAGGCGCTGCAGTGCGCCGCCCTGCCTCGAAGGCAGGGCCGTGCGCAGCGCGGTCTGGTTGGCGGCCGTGAAACGCATGGTCCGCAGCCCCCGAGCGGCGGCCAGGGTGAGCCATCTGCCGAGGAGTTCGGAAGCCAGTTCCGGAGAGTGCGGCTGCTCGGCGGCCCAGTCGAGGAGTTCGTCGAGCGTGCGCAGGTGCTCCTCGAAGAGGCTGAGGATGATCGCCTCTTTGCTCTCGAAGTGATAGTAGAGCGCGGCCTTGGTGATACCGAGTTGCTCGGCGACTTCGCGCATCGACGTGGCGTCGTAGCCATGCTCGGTGAACAGGGCCAACGCGACCTCCTGGATCTCGGCCCGTCTGTCGCTGCCCTTGCGCCGCGTACCCGTCACCCGTTCCGCCTTCGCCCTTGATCCGATGCCGCACGCTCCGGGAGCCGCCGGGAGTCGCCGACATGGTGCCGCCGGCACCCGCGGTCGCGGTGTGCCCAGCTCTCGTCATCCGGCTGGACCGTGTCCCGGGAACGCCGCACTGCCCCTGGAGTCTATCGCTTCTCCCCCATTTGCTTACCGGCCGGTTAGCAAGTAAATTTACCGACCGACCGGTAAGTTGTTGGAACCTGGAGGGAAAACAGTGGTGGAGAAGGACAGCGCGAAAGGCGCGGACAGTCCCCCTGCGGCAGAAAAGGAGGCCGGGCTGGGGTTCAGCCACCGCCAGATCCTGGTCACAATGAGCGGCCTGGTCATCGCCATGCTGCTGGCGATGCTGGACAACATGATCGTCGCTCCGGCGCTGCCGACGATCGTCGGCGAGCTGGGCGGCCTGAACCACCTGGCATGGGTGGCCACCGGCTACGTCCTGGCCTCCACCGTGTCCACGCCGATCTGGGGCAAACTCGGCGACCTGTACGGCCGGCGCATCACCTTTGTCGCTGCTGTGGCGATCTTCCTGATCGGTTCGATGCTGTGCGGCGTGTCCCAGGACATGGCGCAGCTGATCGGCTTCCGCGCGGTCCAGGGCCTGGGCGCGGGCGGTCTGATGGTCGGCGTGCTGTCGATCATCGGGGAGATGATCCCGCCGCGGGACCGCAGCAAGTACCAGGGCGTGATGATGGCCGTCATGCCGGTCGCGATGATCGGCGGCCCGCTCATCGGCGGCTTCATCACCGACAACCTCAGCTGGCGCTGGGCCTTCTACGTCAACGTGCCCCTCGGCGTCGTCACCCTGGCCCTGTGCTGGATCACGCTCGCCAAGCTGCCCAAGGGCAGCGGCAAGGCCGTGATCGACTGGTGGGGCACCGCCCTGCTGACCGTGTGGATCACCGCGCTGGTGCTCATCACCAGCTGGGGCGGCACCCAGTACGACTGGGGCTCGGCACAGATCCTCGGCCTGGCGGCGCTGGCAATCGTCGCGTTCATCGCCTTCGTCTTCGTCCAGCGGCGAGTGGCCGAGCCGATCATGCCGCTGCGGGTCTTCAAGAGCCTCAACTTCACGCTGTCCGGCGTGGTCGCCTTCATCTCGGGCTTCGCGATGTTCGGCGCCATTAGCTTCCTGCCACAGTTCCAGCAGTTCGTCCAAGGCTCCTCGGCCACCAACAGCGGCCTGGCTCTGATGCCGATGATGATCGCCGCGATGGTCGTCAGCCTGAGCGGTGGCGTGCTGATCAGCAAGACCGGGCACTACAAATCGTTGCCGATCATCGGTGCCATCCTGGTCACCGCCGGCCTGGCACTGTTCGCCACCATGGACCTCGGCACCTCCACGTTCACCTCCGGCATCTACATGGTGCTCCTGGGCGCCGGGATGGGCGCGATGATGCAGACCAGCACCTTGATCGCCCAAAACAGCCTCGACCTGCGTGACATGGGCGCGGGCACAGGGGTATCGACCTTCCTGCGCAACATGGGCAGTTCGCTCGGCGTCTCCCTGCTCGGCGCCGTCTACGCCAGCCAACTGACCGACTCCCTGACAGGTGGCGGGACCGCGACGCAGGGGGTGGCCGCCTCCGCCACCTCGATGACCCCCCAAGCGCTGCGAGCCCTGCCCGAAGCGGCCAGGCACCTGTTCCAGCAGGCCGTCACCGACGGCGTCACCGTGCTCTTCACCTGGGGCGCGGCCGTGGCCGCCATCGGCATCGTCGTCGCCCTGTTCATTCGCCAGGTCCCGCTCCGCGGCGCCGCCAAGCCGGTGGCGGTGGGTAGCTGAGCCGGTCCGCCGCAGGGCCACCACCAGCCCGCGAGCGGCCGACCTCGGCCGCATCCACGACAGAGGAGACCGCCATGTCAGCACCGACCGAACGCGGCATGGAACGCGTCGACGCCAGGTGCTACGTGCAGCCCCACCTGTCGACTGACAGCCACGCCCTCGGCCTGTGGAGACCCTGTCAGATGTGGGTTTTGGGGTTACTCGGGCCTGCCCCGCGTACGGTCCGGCCGGCCACGAGAAGGAGGGTGAGCGCACCGAGAACACGGAATCTCATCACGGCGCCCTCAACGGCAGGCGAGCATGGACGTTCATCGTGGCCACCGACGATCCAGGACATGACCCGCGCATTCGGCCTGTCCGCGTACCTCGACCAGGGGAAGATCGACCGGCACCGCCAGCGCGTAGGCGACCTCGCGCCGATGACAGAACTCCCGCAGGTCCGGGTCGCGGCCGTAGTCGGCGTCGGCGGCGTCCCACTTGGCGCCGTTCAACAGCCACTCGATCCGATACGCCGTGCCATGCCCGACATGATCAGCCAGCTGCCAGGAGTTCTTACGAGCCACATCGGCCAGCAGGCCGCGCACCAGATCCGCGAACGTCGCCCTCGGCTCCGGACGGGTGAACAACGGCCCGGCGATCTCCTCACTCAACTCGCGAAGATCTTCCTCCCAAGCCACGATCCGATCATAGGTGATGGTATCCGTCATCCCTGGTCAACGGGCTACACCCGGCACCCATTCCATGATCTACGAATGCAGTACCTGTCGCAGGACATCATGCGTGCCCTGCGATATACGTCGCCGCTTATCCGGCACTGGCGCGATACCTTACCATGAAGTAGCGTTCCGGGCATGGGCGACATTCATACCACCAAAAAAATGATCCTGTTGTGCTCCGCGATTATGTTCGTGTCGGCCTGTGCCGGGCAGGCGGGAGTGGGCGGTGATTCTCGCGCGGCAGTGGATCAATGGCGCGAGTTTCCGTACGCACGCGATCCACGTCCGATAGTCATTATTGAAGATCTCCCCAAATCCTTGGGAAACGCTAAGCCGGGAACGCAGTTCACTTTGCGGAAAAAACTGTCCGACGACCCGCCGGAAAGCCAGGAGATCCTACTCCATGGAGGCAGGGTAAGCCTTACTCAGATATCAGCAGCAGATGCTTTCGATTATCTTTCTGTACAGCTTCGACAGTTACCCGGCGAGACTAATTTAATGACTGTCGTCAAAGCACGTCTGAATCAATTGGAGTGGATGACGGACAGAGGGTCGCTGTCACTTCCCTCATGGAGCTTCTACACGGACGATGGAGGGTCGGTAAGCTGGCCGGCGGTGACACCTGACGCGTTTTGGCGCCTAGGTAAAATAAGGCGGTCGGCGACGATTAACAGCGTGTCTCTGGACGCGTCGAAAACTTCGCTTTCCTTCGAAATGATCGCCGACCCGAATCCCTGCGACGGCTCAACGGGTGGCGATCATTTCGAAGCCGGTCAACTCCAGTCCACCGTGGTGATCTTTACCGGTGAATCAAGTGCCGCGGACTCCGGCTGTGATCGGCCGGCTTTCGCGATGCTGAGGAGCGGAACCGTACGAATCGATCGACCACTGGAGGGAAGGGTCGTTGTCGATCAGCACGGTAATCCTGTGCCGGTTGAAATGCCGTGAAATCACCGCTTCCGGCGGAGTTTCACTCCCGGTCACACACACCCTCGGACCGTCAGTAGGTTCGCATCTGTATCGGGAAGTCCACCAGCGCGGTGTATATATCCTGGAATATCATGCTGCTCGAGCTCGATCCAGATGTCACGCCGACCGGATGAACCTGCCCGGCCGTGTCCGGGTAGAAAACCGGCCCCCCGCTGTCGCCGGAGCGCGCCCCTTGCCCGTAGATCTGATTGGCGCGGAACAGGCCGTAGTAGCACTCGTAGTTACCGTATGCGTCGTTACCACAGTAGGCATAATCGCCGCTGGTCACGACCTCGAAGTTACAGACCGCGCCGCTCGTCTGCCCGGACTGGCAGAGCCACTGTCCTTCGTACACGTGGTCCCAGCCTACGATACGCTTCGTGAACTCGGCTGAGGTGTTCCACCCTCCCGGCACTCCGCCGTCCCACATGTGCCTTCCCACGCCGTTCGGAGCATGAATCAGCGCCAGGTCATGGTCGGCTCTTTCGAGGACCGTTTGGCCGATGTTCACGGAGCGATTGCCGTTTTGCCAGTTTGTATACATACCGGTGCAGTGACCCGCGGTAAGCAGGTATTGAAAGCCGGGATTGCTCGTCGCCGCCACCGGCCATCCCGCGGTGCAGATCGGACCGTCGTCGCTTACAATACGCATTCCTCCATAGAATGGCGCGGTGTCGTTCATGCGCCCGCTGGGAACCGCTCGCTCGACGATCTTGACCTCAATGGGCACGGAAGAGCCAAGCGAGTCGTATGTCTTACCGAGATCCCTTTTGGCTCGCGAGGTCTCGGCCTCGACGTAGACCCCGCTGCCGTCGGACTCTATACCGACAGCATGAAGTGGCCCGCGAGGGTTGTCGGCCAAGTCTTTCCTTATCGCCGCCGCAGTTCCCCTGAGCTCCTCCCGTGAGAATCGAGCCGAATCCACCTTCACCGGAGCGTTCAGACGCGCCTCGGCAAGAACCGGATCTATGTGAGCGGGAACATCGCCCTTCCACCAGACCTGAACGAAGCCGTCTTCCAGCTTGAGCCCGGCGAATCCCAGGTCTTTCGTGTCGGAAAGCACGGCGTCCATGATCGGCTTGGCTGCCCGCCGGAGTGGTTCCTGTACATCCATTCTTTTCTTCGTCTCGGGCGAGAGGTAGCTGAACGGCTCCTTCTCGATCTGCTCGCCGGGCTTTGGCGGATCGTCCGACGAGAGCGTGAGCGCATACGCCGAGGTGGCCGTATTGCTGACCGCGAGCGCGAGGGCGAGCAGCAGCATCGGAAGTTTAGGTAATCGCACCGGAGGCCTCGTTTCGTGGGGATCTGAATGCCGAGTCGATCACACTTCACGGAAACGATCAACAGCTTGACATCGTTGTTTTCTGTGATAATCTTTTCGGCTTTCTCATTTCGATTCAAAAGAACGAATCAGGCGTCGCGATGACGTCGGCAAGACTACGAAAGGATTAATTTTCCTTTAAGGCTTGGATCGTGGCGAACTCGGGGAGTCTGATTCTGGAATCAGATCCGATTGCCGCGGATACGCGATCAGCGCGACGCCCGCGGTGACCCCCCACCAGTCCTCGGGACGGACGAAGAACGCAGCGGAGCGCCCCCTCGACCGGAGCCCGGCGCACCTCCCTCGGACCGAATCCGGCCGCGCATCTCCCCCTTCAGGTGGAGCGCGGTCGTACGAGCCCCACGTCGTACGCCAGTACGACGGCCTGGACCGTACCAGGCCGTACCACGGCCAGCAGGCGGCGCAGCTCCCCGAGCGCCTCGCGCCCCGCCGACTCGATCGAGCGCAGCGCGGCGCGCGCCTGGTCCGGGCGCTCGTCGAAGACGTCGACGGCGGCGGCCTGCACGACGATGACCGAGACACTGTGCGCGATCACGTCGTGCAGCTCGCGCGTGATCCGCGCCTGCTCCTCGCTGACCACCCGGCGCAACTCCTGGTCGATCGCCACCCGTCGGTTGCGTACGACCTCGCCGAGCGCCCAGGCGATGACCGGGGACGCCATCGCGAACCGCGTGTCCTCGGCGGGGCCGGTGAGGAAGTTCAGCGCGGTGAGACCGAGCAGCGCCGCGAGCGCGGGCAGCGACACCCGGGGCGACCGGGCGGCGGCCAGCGAGCCGATCGCGACCAGGCCCGCGAACGGGAAGATCCCCTGGGGTGCGAGAACGTGGGTGACGACCCCACCGGCGAGCGCGATCACCATCACCGCCACCGGAGTCGTGGCCGCCCAGTTGATCACCCGCCGGTTGAACCCGGCAGTACCCTCGCTGAACATGACGGACAGCCCTTCGCGGACCACGCGGCCAACCTTCCGTACCGCCACGTTCGCGGACGTTCTCCCCGTACTGTCTCTGGTCGAGTCGGCGTACCGGGGAGAGTCGAGCCTGGCCGGCTGGACGAGCGAGGCGCATCTGAGGAATCTCATCAAGGCCGACAGACGGCCTGGCGGGCCTTGCCCACGGCGGACGACTCGCGGCGGTAACGTGGCGGGGGTGAGCAATACCTACATCGAGCCCGCCGCCTGGTACGCCACTCTGCCCAGCGTGTTCATCTCCGCCTGCCTGCTGCTCACCGACGGTGAGGACCGGGTTCTGCTGGTCAAGCCCAACTACCGGCCGGGCTGGGGCTTCCCCGGCGGGGTCGTGGAGGACGGTGAGGCGCCCCATCACGCCGCGATGCGGGAGGTGGCCGAGGAACTCGGCGTGTCCGCCGAGGTGGGCGATCTCCTCGTGGTCCACTGGAGCCCGCCGTCGGGGGAACGCCCCCGCCCACTGATCACCTTCATGTTCGACGGCGGCGTCCTGAATGACCTCGGCCAGATCAGGTTGCAGGTTGAGGAGCTTGACGAGGCGGCGTTCCTCCCGTGGGATACCGCCGCCACCCTCCTTCCGGAGAGCGCCGCCACCCGCCTGCGCACCGCCCGCCTCGCCCTACGCGACCGACGCCCCATCTACCTGTCGGACACCGAGTAACCGACGGGCCGGTCCTGACAGACGAGGCGGAGGCATCACGTCTCAGCCGGAGAAGTCGAACTCCCCGTCCTTGACGCCGCCGATGAACGCCTCCCACTCGGCGCGGGTATAGACGATCACCTCACCATCAGGCCGATGACTGTGCCGCACCACCACCCGCCCACTGCCGTCAGCCCACTGCCGTCAGCCAACGGCCCGGCCTCCACGCAGTTTCCGCCACCGTTGTCGCTTTTCGTACTGATGTGCCAGGCAACACCGACTAGCGCGGGTTGAGGTGGCAAAAGCCTTCCCTCGGCAAAAAGATGCCCTTGTTCGGCAGCCTGCGTCGGGGAGATCATGGAGCTCACGCACGCCACCTCGCCGGGCGGGGGGCGAGCCAGGGCCTGCCAGGCTGCCACCAAAGGAGAACACGCTGTGGACCAACAGCAGTTGAGCATCGCCGGTAACGACATCGCGTTCATCGCGTCGGAGGGCACTGGACGAGCCGTACTCCTCGTGCACGGAAACTCCTCATCCGCTCGCGTCTGGCAGCCCTTGCTGACCGGCTCCTTCGGACAGCGGTTCCGTTGTCTGGCACTTGATCTGCCCGGCCACGGCAGGTCGGCTCCCGCCAGGCACCCGGACGACTACTCACTGCCGGGGTACGCCGCGGTTCTTGCGGAGTTCGCCAGGAAGACGGGTGCCGAGGACGCCGTGATCGTCGGATGGAGCCTGGGAGGGCACATCGCCCTCGAAGCGGCGGCGGAGATGCCCGAGGCCGCGGGGTTCGTCGTCTTCGGTACTCCGCCGGTCGGCACCGCCGCTGACTTCGGCAAGGCATTCCTGCCGAATCCCGCCGTGAACGTGGGCTTCACCGCCGATGTCGACACCAAAGCGGCGGAGTCCTACGCCGGCAGCTTCCTCGCCCCCGGATCGGTCCTGCCGACGGACGAGCTCGTCGCCGACATCCTCGCCACAGACGGCACAGCCCGCACCAGCCTCTTCGCGACTCTCGGGAGTGGCGGATTCGCCGACGAGGTCGAGATCGTGGCTCAACTCACGCGTCCCATCGCGGTGCTGCACGGCGAGGGCGAACAGTTGGTCAGTCTGGACTACCTGCGCGGACTCGCCATGCCGACACTCTGGCGCGGCGCGGTACAACTCATACCGGGCGTCGGCCACGCCCCCCAGGTGGAAGCTCCCGAGAACTTGGCAGACATCCTTACCCAGTTCATCACCGACCTCTGCGGATGACCTAATAGGGTCTGGTCGGCTTCGGACGCGGCGGCGTGTCGGTCCCTTGCAGGCGAGGCGGAAGAGACACAGGGCCCCAGGTGGGACGGATGATATCCAATCATCGCTCCACCTGAGGCCCTGCCACTGGGCGACTCGCCGGGTCGACCTCCACCTGACCAGGCCCTACTAGTTCACCGGAGCTGGGCCTGCTGTGCTCCCGCATCGCGTTCACCGCAACTCTGCTGCCGTCGGGGAATATGTACGGTTCGCGCCGGGAGAATCAGACGCCGGGGAAGTCGAACTCCCCGTCCTTGACACCGCCGACGAACGCCTCCCACTCGGCGCGGGTATAGACGATCACCTCACCATCAGGCCGATGACTGTGCCGCACCGCCACCCGCCCACTACCATCCGCCAACGGCCCAGCCTCCACACAGCTTCCGCCACCGTTCTCGCTCTTCGTGCTGATATGCCAGGCAACACCGGCCAGTTCAGCGGAGCTGGGCTTGCTGTGCTCTTGCATCGCGTTCACCGCATTTCTTCTGCTATTGCGGAGATGAGTTCGGCCGAGTCTTCGGGGCCGAGGGCGAGCTTCCGCAAATTATCGTACGTCAGCACGAAGCTCTCAGCATCGGGTGATTCCACGTAAATAGCGCCCTTCGGGGTCTCCGCATAGGCGACCTCGGGATAGGGATTCCTCATCGCCAGTATTCGGAAAGCACCTGTCGGGCTGGCATGCGCGCCAGCACTGAACGGGAGCACCCGGATCTCGATATCCGGCCGGGCGGCACATTCGATCAGATGGCGTAGCTGCGCCATCTGACATTCCGGCCCACCGACCTCACGGTGCAGCACCGCTTCATCGATGATCGCTGACAGGCGCGGAGGGTCATCACCTCGGAGGATCTCCTGACGAGTCATGCGCAACTCGACCCACCGCTCGATCTGCTGTTTTTCGGCACCGAACTCCGCCGCCGCGATCACCGCCCGCGCGTACTCCTGCGTCTGAAACAACCCGAGAAGCAGTGTGTTGTCAAAGGAGCGGATCTCGGCCGCGCGGGACTCCAGCCACACATAGTCGACGAACGCACCGGCGACCTCGTTGGCGTATCCGTCCCACCAACCTTTCTGCCAGACCTCCTGGCTGAGCTTGATCAGGCTCTCACGTCGCCTGCTGTCGGCCACCCCGTACAGATCGAGGAGGGCCAGCAGGTCCGGGCGCCGGATCGGATAACCGCCGGACTCGAAGCGGCTGACGGTGCCCGGATCGCGCTGCAGGTACTCGGCCACGTCCTTGAGGAGCAGATCGTTGGCCTCGCGCAGCTCTCGGAGTTGCTGACCAAGCCACTGAGAACGCAACGTGACCCACTTTGGAGCAGCCACACTCCTCCTTTCTGAACAGATCCACGCAAACCGGAAGCCAATTCAAACAATCAAGTTGGACAACTTGTGGAGCACGTATCGTGCATGCAACTATACCCAGAGTGAGAGAGCGATCACAATAAGTGCATGGTTCAGCAGTTACCGGTCAACCAGAGAGCCCTGTGGTCGCACGCACCCCAAGGAAGATAAAGAGACCGGGGCGGGCTTCGCTGACAGGCCACGCTCGCCCCGGCCCCGAAGCCGGAAGGAAGCACCCGAGATGGAGCACTTCAACGGTTCCGACTACCCGACTGTTTACCACGGCATGGTCTCGTGGCGCGGCGAGACCGGAGGAGGCGGAGGCGGTTTGTCCTGGCAGTCCGATTCGGCTCTCGGCAGGGAGGAGGTTCGGGCACTGGCCGGGGGACTGCCCCGCGTGTTCGCGCTGGTCCGGGAGGCCGAGGGAGAGGGTGAGGAGATCATCGCGCGGTTGGTGGCGTACGGGCTGGCCCTGCCGGGCGGCGACGCGGCCACCGTCGGCGCGACCCGGGGATTCGGCCGGTGGATGAGCGCGCAGAGCGCGGCCCACCGGCTCGGCTCCGGCCTCGTCTGGCTCGGCGACGGCGACGGCGACGGCGACGGCGACGGCGACGGGTAACCGTACCCACTTGACACGAGATGGCTCGGCGGCCGAAGGGACTGCCGCCGAACCATGCTCTGACCTGTGGGTTTTCGGGCGCAGAACGGGTAAGGCCGCAATATGACGGAAAAGCCCCCGGACCGTGAAGGTCTAAGCGACGAGCAGGCGATAGAAGTCGAGGAGTGGACCGATGACCTCGGTCTGCACCACGAGATTCTTCCGAACGACCCCGAGCATCACGACACGCTTGACGAACGTCTCTGGCGCGAGGCCCCGAACCACGAGCGGGTCCCGCGCGAGGAGAACCGTCTGGTGGCGCCGGATGAGGGCATCGGCCCGGACGAGACGGCCGAGGAGTACGCCCGGGACGTCGGCCCCGACAGCGGAGACCTGTCAGCCGAGGAACGCGCCATCCACATCGAACCCGACTGATCCGGCCCTTGGCGATACCTTTCGCCGAGGATGCCGCCGGAGCCGTACGCGGTCAGCCGGCGGTCCTGCGAACCATTGCCTCGACGAGGCTGGGAAAGTCGTCGATGACGTGGTCGGCCTCGGCCGCCTCGGGGCGGGCGGCGTGCAGGTGACCCCACGGCCCCCGGCGGATCAGGGCGGTCCGCATTCCGGCCGCGCGGGCGGGCCGGACGTCGTTGTCGAGCCGGTCGCCCACGTAGAGGATCTCGCCGGCCTCGCGCCCCGACACCGCGACGACCTTCGCGAAGAAGCCGGGATCGGGCTTGGACACGCCCCAGCCGTCGGAGGTGTGGATCGCGTCGACGGGCAGATCCATCGCGGCCAGCGCGTCATAGGCCTGCGGCGGCTGGTTGCCCGCGATGATCAGCTCGTATCCGAGCCCACGCAACGCGGCCAGACCGAGCCGCACGTCCGGATAGAGGTCGTCGGCGTCGAAGTTCACCCGGAGCCCGGCGGGGTCGTCACGCTTCCACGCCTCCTGCTCGGCCTCGACGTCGAACCCGGGCCGCAGCAGCCGGAACGCGTCCTCGAACGACCGGTCGAGCGCGGCCATGCCGCCCAGCACGCCGAGCATGGTGAACCGGGTGACGCCGAGCCGGTCGGCCCAGCGCGACCAGATCCGCGTCTCGTCGATCAGCGTCTCACCCACGTCGAACACCAGCGCCTTGACCACGCCACCCCTTTCCCAAGCCCATCCGATCGTAGCCCGACCCGACAAAACGACATCAGGCGGGAGCATGACCGAACGGACGCGCCCGGACACCGGCACACCCGCCCCTCTGCCAACGCCCCGCCAAGCCGATCCATAACCGGAGGGCATGTGTCCCGTGTCCAAAGAGAGTCCGTGCGACACTTAGGGTGCTTGTTCGAACACGGAGGGGGATAAGTCAATGGCGACAACGACACGGGGACGTCCCTCACACCATGCTTCCCCGAAGGATCCGCCACCCGCCCGTACGGCGCGAGATCTCCTCGAAACGCTGCCCCCCACACCCGGCTTCCGTGCCGAAGTCATCGACGGGAGTCTGATCGTGAGCCCCGTGGGCACCCCCGAGCACAGCTGGAGCGCGACGCTCCTCTCCTACGCGTTGCAGCCGGTCGTCATGGAGCGCGACTGGCGCGCACACGTGGGCGGAGTGAACATCTGCATCGACGACCCCCGAGACAGCCTCATCCCCGACTTCGTCATCGCTCCCGCGAACTGCCCGCGTTGGGGCGCCCTGGAGCTGCGCTCCGCCGGTTTGATCATGGTCACCGAGGTCGTCTCCCCAGGGAGCGCCCGAACCGACCGCGACGACAAACCCCGCATCTACGCCACGGGCGGAGTGCCGATCATGCTGCTCGTCGACCCGATCGCCACCCCTGGGACGGCAACGGTTCTCAGCGACCCCGAGGACGGCGCCTACCAGACCATCACGCGCGTCCAGCTGGGCAAACCGCTCCGGATCCCCTCCCCCGTCGACTTCGACCTCGACACCTCGATCTTCCTTTGACGTCCTCCCCCACCTGAAGGCCGGAGCACCGGCCCACATTTCGGTGGCGGAAGGTCAGCGCGACACAGGGATTGCTTTCGACGCGCTCTCGGCCACGCTACGGCCCACAGCCGATCCACAATCGCCGCGCATTTCTCTCACGACCGGCGACATCCCATGGAACACTTAGAGTGCATGTTCGGACACGAAGGGATACACACTCATGGTGATGACAGCGTCTCAGCGATCCGTCTCGCGCACCGCGCCCCAGCCGCCCGCTCAGCCCGCCGCACCTGAGGACCGTCCGCTACCTCGCACCCCGAGGGAGATCTTCGAGTCCCTTCCCCCAACCCTGTGCCTTCGCGCCGAGATCATCGACGGGAACCTCATCGTGAGCCCATCTGGCATTCCCAAGCACGGCCGGATCGCCATGCGCCTCGCCTTTGCCTTGCAGCCCATCCTGGAGAAAAACGACTGGGAGAGTTTCGCGGGAAATGTCGATATCTGCATCGAGGGGCCACGTGACACTCTGATCCCCGATTACTGCCTGGTCCCCGTGGACGCTCCGCTCTGGGGCGATCGGGAGATCCTCTCCTCTGGGCTGATTCTGGTGGCGGAGATCGTCTCGCCCGGCTCCATGGAGATGGACCGCGCCACGAAGCCCCGGATCTACGCGGGCTGCGGCATCCCGATCATGCTGATCGTCGACCCCGTCGCCTCGCCACCGATGGTCACCGTCCTCAGCGATCCCGAGGACGGCAGCTACCGGACCATGACGCACACCGAGATGGGCAAGCCGCTCCGGATCCCCTCCCCCGTCGACTTCGACCTGGACACCTCGATCTTCCTCTAGCTCTCGCGATCCGGCGGAACCTCGGCCTGCGGCAATGGTTCCGCCGAAATCAAGCCGGAAACCTCGCGCACAACGCCGGAGCCAACAAGGCCTCCGGCGCCGACGGTTCACCCCCTGAGTGAACCGTCAGAGCTTCTCCATCGCCTTGCGGATGCGCTTGTCGGAGATCGAGTACGGGGTGCCGAGGGTCTGGGCGAAGTAGCTGACCCTGAGCTCCTCGATCATCCAGCGGATCTGCCGGACGTCGTCGTCGGAGCGGCGGGCCGGGGGAAGCTTCTCGACCAGCTCGTGATAGTCGTCCTCGATGTCGTGCACCTTGCCCATCCGCTCCCCGTCGCGGAACGCGTCCTCGTGCACCTTCTCCAGCCGCCGCTCGGCGCCCTTGAGATAGCGGAGCAGGTCGGGCAGACGCCTGTAGCCGGTCTCGGTGACGAAACCCGGGTAGACCAGGTTGGCCACCTGGTCGCGGATGTCCTCGATCGCCGGCGTTGAGCGAGACTCGGGCAGCAGCGTCGAGACGGTGTGCCAGACCTTGAGGATGCTCTCGACGCGAGCGACCACCTCGGCCGTGGTGTCGAAGAGTTCGGCGCGGACCGCCTCGTGCAGGGCGGTGAAGGCGGACTCGTCCCAGACCGGCCCGCCGTACTCGTTCATGAGGTGGTCGGCGGCGCAGGCGATGCAGTCGTCGAAGAGGGCGACGGCACCGGCGTGCGGGCTCCGGCTCAGGGCGAGCTTGGACTGGTTGCCGAGGCGGCCGAGCACCCATTTGGCCGGGGACGGGGTGTTGAGCAGCAGCAGCCTGCGAGTGCCCTCCCACATGGCCTGGCGCTGCTCGGCCTCGGTCTCGAACATTCGTACGGCCACGGTGACGCCCTCGTCGGCGAGCGCGGGATAGGCCTTCATCCTGCGCTGCTCGAACGTCTTGGGCAGCGCGCCCACGGTCCACCCCGTCAGGCCGGATTTCTCCAGGCCGTCGGCGGCCTTGGAGAGGGTCTGGCGGAGTTTGGGGGCGAGGCGCCGCTTGAGATCGGCCAGGTCCTTGCTCTCGGCCAGCTTCTGCTTGCGGCCGTCGGTCACCCGGAAGGTGATCTTGAGATGGTCGGGGACCAGGTCGGGTTGCCAGTCCTCGCGCGACACCTGGACGCCGGTCAGGTTGAGCAGTTCGCGCTCCAGCACCGCGAGCAGCGGTTCCTGGGTGGGCTTGGCCCGCTCCAGGGTCTTCTTGGCGTAGTTGGGGGCGGGAACGAAGTTGCGCCGGATGTTCTTGGGCAGGCTCCGGATGAGCGCGGTGAGCAGCTCCTCGCGCAGCCCCGGGATCTGCCAGTCGAAACCCTCGACGTTGACCTGGTTGAGCAGCGCGAGCGGGATGTGCGCGGTGACGCCGTCGGCGTCGGTGCCGGGCTCGAACTGGTACGTCAGCGGGAAGCGCAGGCCGCCCTGGCGCCACACGTCGGGGTAGTCGCGCTGGCTGACGTCGCCCGCCGACTCGCTGATCAGCATCGACTTCTCGAAGCTGAGCAGGTCGGGCTGGTCGGCGCGGACCTTCTTCCACCAGGAGTCGAAGTGGCGTCCGGAGACGACGTCGGCGGGAACGCGCTGGTCGTAGAAGTCGAACAGGGTCTCGTCGTCGACGAGGATGTCGCGGCGCCTGGCCCGCTCCTCCAGTTCCTCGACCTCTTCGAGAAGCCTGCGATTCTCGGCGAAGAAGGCGTGGTGGGTCTCCCAGTCGCCCTCGACCAGGGCGTGCCGGATGAACAGCTCCCGGCTCAGCTCGGGGTCGATGCGGCCGTAGTTGACCTTGCGCTGGACCACGATCGGCACCCCGTACAGGGTGACCTTCTCGTACGCCATCACCGAGCCCTGCTTCTTCTCCCAGTGCGGCTCGGAGTAGGTGCGCTTGATCAGGTGCGCGGCGAGCGGCTCGACCCACTCGGGTTCGATCTTGGCGTTGACCCGGGCCCAGAGGCGGGAGGTCTCCACCAGCTCGGCGGACATCACCCAGAGCGGCTGCTTCTTGGCGAGCGCGGAACCAGGGAAGATCGCGAACCTGGCGTTGCGCGCGCCGACATACTCCGTGAACGGCCTACGCGGCTCGGCCATCGGCCTGCGCGGCTCGTTCGTGCCGCGGCGGGCGCCGGGCTCCGCGGTCTTCTTGTCGATGTCCTTGACACCGACGTGGGAGAGCAGACCGGACAGCAGTGAGATGTGGATCTTCTGCTCGTCGCCGGGGGTGCTATTGAGGGCGACGCCGAGGGTCTTCGACGTCTGGCGTAGCTGGCCGTAGACGTCCTGCCACTCACGGACCCGCAGGTAGTTGAGGAACTCGGCCTTGCACAGGCGCCGGAACGCGCTGGAGGACAGCTCCTTCTGCTGCTCCTGCAGGTAGTTCCACAGGTTCAGGTAGGAGACGAAGTCGGACTCCTTGTCGGCGAAGCGGCGGTGCTTGTCGTCGGCGGCCTGCTGCTTGTCCGCCGGGCGCTCGCGCGGGTCCTGGATCGACAGGGCGGAGGCGATGACCATGACCTCGCGGACGCAGCCGTTGTGGTCGGCCTCCAGCACCATGCGGGCCAGTCGCGGGTCGACGGGGAGCCCGGCCAGCTTGCGGCCGAGCGGGGTCATCTGCCGCCCCTGGTCGAAGGCGCCCAGCTCCTGCAGCAGGTCGTAACCGTCCCTGACCTGGCGCTGGTCGGGCGGCTCGACGAACGGGAAGGCCCCGATGTCGCCCAGGCCGATCGAGGTCATCTGCAGGATGACCGAGGCGAGGTTGGTGCGGAGGATCTCCGGGTCGGTGAACTCCGGCCGGGTGACGAAGTCGTCCTCCTCGTACAGCCGGATGCAGATTCCGTCGGAGACGCGGCCGCAGCGGCCCTTGCGCTGGTTGGCCGAGGCCTGGGAGATCGCCTCGATGGGGAGGCGCTGGACCTTGGTGCGGTGGCTGTAGCGGGAGATGCGGGCGAATCCGGGGTCGACCACGTATTTGATACCGGGCACGGTCAGTGAGGTCTCGGCCACGTTGGTGGCCAGCACGACCCTGCGGTTGGTGTGCCGCTGGAAGACCTTGTGCTGCTCGGCGGCGGACAGCCTGGCGTACAGCGGCAGGATCTCGGCGTCCTTGCGTTTGGAGAGCGCCTCGGCTGTGTCGCGGATCTCCCGCTCGCCGCTGAGGAAGACCAGGATGTCTCCGGGCCCCTCGGCACACAGTTCGTCGACGGCGTTGCCGATCGCCTGGATCTGGTCGTCGTCCTCGGCGATCGGCCGGTAACGCACCTCAACGGGGTAGGTCCGGCCGGAGACCTCCACGATCGGCGCGTCGCCGAAGTGCTTGGAGAAGCGCTCGGGGTCGATGGTCGCCGAGGTGATGATCACCTTCAGGTCGGGGCGGCGAGGGAGGAGTTGCTTGAGGTAGCCCAGAATGAAGTCGATGTTGAGGCTGCGCTCGTGCGCCTCGTCGACGATCAGCGTGTCGTACTGGTCGAGGTCGCGGTCGTTCTGCAGCTCGGCCAGCAGGATGCCGTCCGTCATGACCTTGACGAGCGTGCCGTCGCTCACCTGGTCGGTGAAGCGCACCTTGTAGCCCACGGCGTCGCCGAGCGGGGTGTCGAGCTCTTCGGCGACGCGTTCGGCCACGGTACGGGCGGCGATGCGGCGGGGCTGGGTGTGCCCGATCAGCCCTCTGACACCCCGGCCGAGCTCCAGGCAGATCTTCGGTAGCTGGGTGGTCTTGCCCGAGCCGGTCTCACCGGCGACGATCACGACCTGGTTGTCGCGGATCGCCTCCAGGATGTCGTCCTTGCGCCGGCTGACCGGCAGCGCCTCCGGATAGGTGATCGCGGGGACGCCGGCGCGGCGCCGGGCGACCCGGCGTTCGGCCCGCTCGATGTCGGCGGTGATCTCGGTGGTGATCTTCTGCTGCGCGGCCCGGTTTCTGACCTTGCGGGCGCCGTCGAGCCTGCGTCGTAGCCGCCGCTGATCACGGAGCGTGAGCTCGGGCAGGCGCGCGTGCAGCTCGGAGAGCGGAGATGTCAAAGGAGGCGTTCCCATACTGAAACCCAGGATACTTTCGGCCCGCGCGTGAAGGCTCACGCGTGCCCTGCGAAGGCCCCCGTGTGAAGCCCCAACCGTTCATGCTGCCCGGCCCGCCGCTTCCCCGCATCCCAATATCCACCCCCACATCCACCCCCCGGATCCCCCACCGGGGAAAGAGAGCGGGTTTCGAACCCGATGAAAGTTTCAGAACCCTGTCCAGGACCGGTCCGGAATGGTGCTCCGGCCGGCCCCCGCCACGGCAGGATCCGCGAGAGGGGACCTAAGCGGTCCGGTTCCGTGGCTTTTGCAAGGTCGCCATGGCCGCGCCCACGATGCCCGCCTCGTTCTGGAGACCGGCGGGAACGATCGGGGTACGTATCTTGATCCGGGGCAGGAACCTGTCGGCTTTCTTGCTGACCCCTCCGCCGATGACGAACAGCGAGGGAGAGAAAAGCGCCTCAAGGTGTTCGAGATACTCGGCCACCCTGTCGGCCCACTCGTCCCAGCCGAGGCCGTGCGCCTCCCGCGCGTGGTCCGAGGCGCGCTTCTCGGCCTCCTTGCCCTTGAGCTCCAGGTGGCCGAGTTCGGTGTTGGGCACCAGACGGCCGTCCATGAGCAGGGCACTGCCGATCCCGGTGCCGAAGGTCAGCAGCATGACCACACCCGATCTGTCCCTGGCCGCCCCCACCGCCACCTCGGCCAGGCCCGCCGCGTCGGCGTCGTTGAGCACCGTCACCGACAGGCCGGTCTCCGCGGAGAACAACTCCCGCGCGTTCGTGCCGATCCACTCCTTGTCCACATTGGCGGCCGAGCCGACGACCCCGTCGACCACGACTCCGGGGAAGGTCACGCCCACCTGTCCGTTCCAGCCGAAGTGCCGGACGATCCGCACCACCACCTCGGCCACCGCTCTGGGCTTGGCGGGCTTCGGTGTGGGGATGCGCAGCCGCTCCCGTGTCAGCCGCCCCGTGGCGACGTCCACCGGCGCACCTTTGATTCCCGACCCGCCGATGTCGATTCCCAGTGCTTCCATGGGCCCACCTCCTGCCGCTCCTCTTCCCCCTGATCGACGGCTGATACTCGTTTGCAGATGGCGATCAACCCATTTGAAAGCAGCCTATTTCAGACTTTGGGCATCGCAGCCGGAAAGGAACCCTACCCATGATGACCATCCGTTCCCTGACAGGGCTCGCCCTTGCCGCCGTTCTCATCTCGATCACCCCGGCGGCCGCCCAGGCGGCGACCGGCCCGGCCGGTGAGGGCACGACGGCCGCGCGGAGCGCCACCCAGGGCACCATCCAGTGGAGCACCAAGTACGCTCCCGGCCGGAAGGCCAAGACACACGGCTCGCTGACGGTCTCCGGCGAGGACCACGCCGACATCCCCGCCGCCGCGACGAGCCGGATCTCCGGCAAGGTCTACGACCTGACCAAGGGGTCCTCGTGCGGCTGGGCGGTCTTCCGCCTCACCTACCGGACCGCGGGCGGGAACCTGCCGTTCAAGCACCACAGCGTCGTCGACTGCTCGTACGGCACCCCGAAGTCGTTCGCGTTCACCCAGCGCAACCTCTACCAGCTCGAACTGAAGGTCTGCTCGGGGGCCAAGGCTTCCAAGCCCTCAGTGAACTGCCTGTACGCGGGTAGCTGGAAGGTCCTCTACGTCTCGAAGTGACCGGCGGCCAGGGTTTCCCCCCGGCCTCCCGGCAAGGTCCTCTACGTCTCGAAGTGACCGGCGGCCAGGGTTTCCCCCCGGCCTCCCGGCATGGCCGCCGGGCCCGCCCCTCGCTGAGAGCGTCAGCTCGCCGGGGAAACGGCCCGGCGCCTGCGGCGTACCGCGAAGCCGAGGACGGTGGCGGGCAGCACGACCAGCCCCGCGATCAGCCCCGCCAGGGGCAGGTAGTCCTGGTCGGGCGTGACGGACGAGCCCGTGCCGGTCGCGGGGAAGGTGACGGTGGCGGTGACCATCCGTTTCACCATGCCGCTCATCAGGGTCAGCCGTACCTTCCAGGGGCCGTCCGGTACCTGCTTGTCCAGGGTCACGCTCACCGGAGCGGCGGAACCCGGAAGCAGCGTGACCCCCAGATCGGCGGGGAAAGGCCCGGCCTGCAGGCCGCTGGGCCCGTCGGACAGCGACAGCGTCCCGCTCATGTCCAGCGTCCGCTTACCGGTGTTACGGATCAGTACCTCCAGTTGCGGACTACCGTCCGGGGCGCGCTTGGGCGTCAGATTCTCGATCCGGAAGTCCGAGGGCGGCTCACCACCGCTCCCGACGTCGAGGTAGACGCGGATCCCGACACGATTGATGACGCGCACCGGGTTGGCGTCGTCGGATTCGGCCATGCTCTCCGCCCAGACGACGCCGTACCGCTCGCCCCGCGAGGCGGCGGGCGGCACCTTGATCGTCACCTGCGCGATCTCCTTGGCGCCCGGTGCCACGTCGATCGAGGGACGGTCGAGTGACATCCAGCTCGCCAACTCGTTCTGGACCTGGCCCGGTGGCGCGCTGAAAGCATTCCGCACGATGTCGGCACTGGCCGGATACAGGCTGATGTGCTGGGCCCTCCTGGAGGTGTTGGACACCTCCAGCTTTCGCTGGATGGTGGTGCCCGGATGGAGATGGTCGACGATGTAGGAGAGCGCACGCGGGTCGTTGCGGTGGCTGACCGGCGCCTCAAGGAGACGGATGCCGATCGTGCCATGGGGGTCGGCGGCGACCGGGCCCGTTGTGACCAAGCCCGTTGTGACCGGGCTCGTTGTGACCGGGCTCGCGCCGGCCGCGCTGGAGGACAACGCGGCCAGCAGCGTCAGCATGAACGATCCAGCGAGCCGGTTATGCCACCTGATGTGTCACCGTACCGCTGTAGGTGCCCAGCTCGGTCGTGATGGGGACGTTGACGATCAGAGTGGGGTTCCAGGTGGCCGTGCTGCCGCCGGTGCCCCCCGTGTGGCCGAAGGCCGTCACGGCGGTCTCCGTCGTACCGGTCAGGGCGATGGCGTCGCCTGCCGTGAGCTGTCCCGGGGTGAAGGTGCCGCCGCCGGTGGTGGCGGTCGCCGGACCTGACCAGTACTGCACCGCGGCGAAGGGAACGGTCAGGGCGTCGACGGTGAAGTCCGTCGCGAACACCGACGCGGTCCAGACCGAGGTGGCCCCGCCACGGGTGTCGGAGACCGACACCGGGCCGATCTGCCCGGTGACCGAACCGGCCGGAGGAGCGGAGCCGATGTTGATCGGACCGACCGGCGCGGTGATGTCCAGGCTTCCCGCCGACACGGTGAACGTGACGATGGTGTCGGCGCTGGGGGCCGCCACCGCCGGAGCCGCCAGGATGAACAGCAGGACGCCCGCACCCGCTGAGGCGAGTGCGGCGAATCTCTTACGCAAGGTCTCTTCCTTCCGAATGACGGAGCATGTCCTCGGGGGGACGAGCAAGCATTGGATCTTCCACACCCGCTCCGATCACCTTAAGAGATCAGCAACTACACAGCGTGACCGAAATGGCAAAATGGCGACCCACAGATGGCCCGGTAACGCCCAAAGGGCCGGACAGGCCCCGCGACGCCCCAGAGTGAGCACATCGCCCTTCGGTGGGCCGGCCCGAGATGGGAACCGGCCCGAGGCGGAAACCGATCCGGATTCGCAAGGAAAGAGTTATTTTTTGGAAATCACCAATATTAAGCGTCTACCTCTAGAGCATATTTCCGTAATATTCCAATGTAAATTTCCAAGCTCACGACAAACGCTTACGAGAACAGCGATGGCCGGCGAGTTCCCTCAGCGCTTCACCGGGCCTGTCGAGGCCCTGACCACCAGCTCGGGCTCGAACAGCAGCTCGTCGGCCGGGACCAGCGCCTTGTCGATCTGGGCCGCGAGGAGGTCGACGACCGCGCGGCCCATCGCGTCGATCGGCTGGCGCAGCGTCGTCAGCGGCGGGTCCGTGCAGTTCATCAGCGCGGAGTCGTCATAGCCGATCACCGAGACGTCGCCGGGCACGGAGAGGCCCGCCCTGCGGGCCGCCCTGATCGCCCCCAGGGCCATCACGTCGCTGGCGCAGATGACGCCGGTCACACCCCTGCGTATCAGCCGCGCGGTCGCCGCATGCCCGCCTTCCAGGGAGAACATGGTGTGCTCCACGAATTCCGGGTCAAGCCCCGCCGCGTCCAGCTTGCGCTGTGAGGGCACGTGGTCGGGGGGTCCGAGCACCATGCCGATCCGCTCGTGGCCCAGCGACCGCAGGTGACCGAGCGCCATCTCGGCGGCGACCACGTCGTCGCAGGAGACCTGCGGGAAGGCGAGGTGCGCGACCGCGGCGTTCACCAGCACGGTCGGCAGGCGCCGCTCCCGCAGCAGCTCGTAGTGCTCGTGCGAGGCGTCCGCCTGGGCGAACAGACCTCCGGCGAACACCACGCCCGACACCTGCTGCTGGAGCAGCAGGTCGACGTACTCCGCCTCGGAGACGCCGCCCAGGGTGCGGGTGCACAGCACGGAGGTGAACCCCTGCTGGGCCAGTGCCCCACCGACCACCTCGGCGAAAGCGGGAAAGATGGGGTTCTGCAACTCGGGGAGCACGAGCCCGACCAGCCTCGCCCGGTCACCCCGCAGTTGGGTCGGCCGCTCGTAGCCGAGCACGTCGAGCGCGGTGAGCACGGCCTCGCGGGTCGCCTCGGACACCCCCGGCTTCCCGTTGAGCACGCGACTGACCGTCGCCTCGCTCATCCCGACCTTCTTGGCCACTTCTGCAAGCCGTCGCGTCATGATGAAACTATAAGGCAAAAGAAGCAATTACTTGCGTAAACTTGCGAAAGTTACGTCAAGAGTCAAGCGCCCGGATAGCCGCCCCGTTCAGCTTTCGGTGATCCGACCGGCGTCGACGTGGATCCGCCGGGTGGTGTGCACCGCGTCCAGCATCCGGCGGTCGTGGGTGACCAGCAGCAGCGTACCGGGGTAGGAGGCGAGCGCGGACTCCAGCTGTTCGATCGCGACCAGGTCCAGGTGGTTGGTCGGCTCGTCGAGCACGAGCAGGTTCACCCCGCGTGCCTGGAGCAGCGCCAGCGCGGCCCTGGTCCGCTCCCCCGGCGACAGGGTGACGGCCGGGCGCGGCACATGCGCGGCGCGCAGCCCGAACTTGGCCAGCAGGGTACGGACGTCGGCGGGGGCCATGTCGGGCACGGCGGCACCGAAGGCGTCCACCAGGGGCTCATCACCGAGGAACAGCCCACGCGCCTGGTCCACCTCGCCGACGACCACGCCGGGACCGAGCGAGGCGTCCCCCTCCTGGAGCGGGATCCGGCCCAGGAGCGCGGCGAGCAGCGTGGACTTGCCGGAGCCGTTGGCGCCGGTGACGGCCACCCGGTCGGCCCAGCCGACCTGCAGGTTCACCGGGCCGAGAGTGAACGCGCCACGCCGGACCACGGCCTCGCGCAGCGTCGCGACGACGGCTCCGGAGCGGGGGGCCACCGCGATCTCCATCCGGAGCTCCCACTCCTTGCGCGGCTCCTCGACCTCCTCCAGCCGCTCGATCATCCGCTCGGTCTGGCGGGCCTTCGCGGCCTGCTTCTCGGTCGTCTCGCTACGGAAGCTGCGGCCGATCTTGTCATTGTCCGGCGCCTTGCGCCGTGCGTTCTTGACGCCCTTCTCCATCCAGGCCCGCTGGATCCCGGCGCGCTGCTTGAGGGAGGCGACGGTGCCGGCGTACTCCTCGTACTCGTCGCGGGCGTGCCTGCGGGCGACCTCGCGCTCGGCGAGGTACGCCTCGTAGCCGCCGCCGTGGAGGCGGATCAACTGCTGGGCGAGGTCGAGTTCGACGACCCGGTTCACTGTCCTGGCCAGGAACTCACGGTCGTGGCTGACGAGGACGGTCCCGGCACGCAGGCCCGCGACGAAGCGTTCGAGCCGCTCCAGACCCTCCAGGTCGAGGTCGTTGGTGGGTTCGTCCAGCAGGAAGACGTCGTAGCGGCTGAGCAGCAGAGAGGCCATGCCCGCCCGCGCCGCCTGACCTCCGGAGAGCGCCGTCATCGGCCTGTCGAGCTCCACCGCGAGGCCGAGTTCGGCGACGACCTCCCCCGCCCGGTCCTCCAGGTCGGCACCGCCCAGGGCGAGCCAGCGCTCCAGACCGACGGCGTACTCGTCGTCGGCACCCGGGCGGCCCTCGACCAGCCCCTGGGTCGCGGCGTCCAGCGCGCGCTGCGCGGCGGCCACCCCGGTGCGGCGGGCCAGGAAGTCCGCGACCGTCTCATCCGCCCGTCGCTCGCGCTCCTGCGGCAGGTAACCGACCGACGCCGACGGTGGGCTGAGCCGTACGGAGCCGTGCTCGGGGGGCAGCAGCCCGGCGAGGATACGCATCAGGGTGGACTTCCCCGCGCCGTTCACACCGACCAGGCCGACGACGTCGCCTGGGGCGACCACCAGGTCGAGCCCGGCGAAAAGCGCTCGGTCGCCGTGTCCGGCGGCCAGATCCTTGGCGACGATGGTGGCACTCATGCGTAAACGCTATCCGCCCGCGGAGACCGCAACGTCACGTCCGATATGTCCGATTGGCACTCCATCCCACCCCGAGCGGGCGCCACACGCCACCGCAACCCTTATTCCCGACAAATCGGACATATCTCTTTTAGTGGAAAAACTTTTCTGACGACGGCGATCGGCGATTGACCTGCCCATTTCCGCGGAGAAACGTTACTTTACGGAGACTTAGCGCCACTTTTTTTGGGACTTCGGGCAACATCACTTACTTCTAGGCCGTCTTATGGGGAGAAGACGGTCACTCCCGACCGCCTCCGTCAACGGGGAGAAAAGGAATTATCTTCATGAAACGAATCGCCATCGGCCTGCTGTCCGCGGCCGTGAGCGGCTCGCTGCTCATGTCCGCCGGAACGGCCTCCGCGGAGCGAGTCGCCCTCAGCGTGCGCATCGACAGCGTCAACCCGAATCCGGTCGTCGTGACGGGTGACGACGACACGAGAGTCACCATCGAGGTCCGCACCACCGAGGCCACCCGCGTCGAACTGCGTCTCAAGCCGGTCAGCGACCAGCTCCGCACCCAGGACGCACGCAAGCCCCGGATCTTCCACCAGGGCGACCTGTGGCGCTTCACGACCAGCTTCGACGCCTCCGACTTCGAGGGCCGCTGGGTCGCGATCGCCGACGCGTACAACAAGGACGGCAAGAAGGTCACCGACGAGGTCAACTTCTCCGTCAAGCACGAGAAGAAGGAGAAGGCCGAGACCCGCGTCTACCGGTTCTCCGCCGATCCCAACTCCGTCCGCAAGGGCCGCTCGGTCTACTTCACCGGCCGTCTCCAGGTCGACGACCACTACTGGAAGGGCGCACGGGGCGAGGAGGTGGAGATCTACTTCCGCAAGCGCGGCTCCAGTGCCTGGAAGTACGTGACCTCCGCCGACACCGGCTGGAAGGGCACATTCCGTGCCAAGGCCCGCGCCACCAAGAGCGGTGAGTACCGCGCGATCTTCGACGGGACCGACGACCTCTCCGAGAGCAGGAGCCGGTCCGACTGGGTGCGCGTTTACAGCTATCACCGATAGGCCGGTCTGACGGCCGGTCTGACGGCCGCGCCGCGGCCGGACGGCAGCCGACGGCGGAAGCCCGGGACACCCCGGACTTCCGCCGTCTCCGTGCGACACCGTCTCCGTGCGACACCGTCTTCGCGCATTCCCGGCTCCGGATGGCGAGGGCTCCGCTCAGACGGCTCCGCTCGGACGGCTCCGGTCAGCGGTCGCGGCGGGTGACGAGACGGGCGAGTTCGGCCAGCTCGGCGGCGGGCCGGGGCAGCGCGCCCGCGGACCGCAGATGACGTAGGGCCCGCGCGAGCAGCTCATCGGCCTCCAACTGGGTCCAGGCCCGCCCGCCCGCGGTCTCGACGAGCTCGGCCGCGCGGGTCAGGTCGGTGTCGGAGAGCGGCTGCTCTCGGTGGTAGAGACCGGCCAGCTCCTGTCCGGCCGGGGTGCCCGAGGTCAGGGCGGCGACGACCGGGATGGACTTCTTCCGGCTGCGCAGATCCGAGTAGACCGGCTTGCCGGTCACCTCGGGATCTCCCCAGATGCCCAGCAGGTCGTCGACGAGCTGGAACGCCAGCCCCAGGTCCCTGCCGAAGGCCGCGAGGTGCTCGACCTGCTCGGGGCCGCCGCCTCCGAACAGGGCGCCGAGCCCGCAGGCGCACCCCAGCAGGGCGCCGGTCTTGCCCGCCGCCATGCCCAGGCACTCGGCCGGCCCGACGTCATGGCGTCCCTCGAACGCGACGTCCGCGCTCTGGCCCTCAAGCAGCTCCTGGACCGCTGCGCTGAAGACCCGTGTCGCCTCGGCGGTGATCGAGTGCCCGCCGGTCGCGAGCACGTCGAAGGCCAGCGTCAGCAGCGCGTCACCGGCCAGGATGGCCGGGCTGACACCGAAGACGGCCCAGGCCGTGGGACGGTGGCGGCGGGTCCGGTCACCGTCCATCACGTCGTCGTGCAGCAGGGAGAAGTCGTGCACCAGCTCGACCGCCGCCGCCGGACGGAGCGCCAGGGCCGCGGCGCCCCCGACGGCCTCGGCCGACAGCAGGGCCAGCGCGGGACGGAGCGCCTTGCCCCCACCGGTCGCGGACGGTCGGCCCTGCTCGTCCCACCAGCCGAAGTGGTAACCGGCGATGTGCCTCATCGGGGCCGACAGCGTGTCGGTCGCCGGACGCATGGTCGTCTCGACCATGTTCCGGCTCCAGGCCAGCACCTCGTCCGCGGACCGCCCGTCCGTCCTCATCTCAGTGGTCGTCATCCGATACCTCCAGTTCGTGACGGCTAGGGCTGGTCAACACGGGGCTTCGAAGCGCATCGCTGCGCCTCAAGCCCCCTTCCTCAGGAGAGGGTCGTTGACTCGGCCGTTCCAAGAAGCGATGCGGCCGGAACGGCCGAGGTGCCGGGGCCGGGCGGCCCGCGGGAAACGTGTCCGTCAGGACCGGAGACCTCGGCCACTGAGGCCGAGGTCTCAGTGGCCGATCTCGACGTCTTCCAGGATGCCGAGCGCGTCGGGCACCAGGACGGCCGCGGAGTAGTAGGCGCTGACCAGGTAGGAGATGATCGCTTTCTCGCTGATGCCCATGAACCGGACCGACAGGCTGGGCTGGTACTCGTCGGGAATGCCGGTCTGGTGCAGGCCGATGACGCCCTGGTTGTCCTCGCCGACGCGCAGAGCCAGGATCGAGGTGGTGCGGGTGTCGGTGATGGGGATCTTGCTGCAGGAGAAGATGGGGACGCCGCGCCAGGCGGGCACCCCGCTACCGCCGACGTCGACGCCCTGCGGGTAGAGCCCGCGCGCGTTGCACTCGCGGCCGAAGGCGGCGATGGCGTGGGGGTGGGCCAGGAAGAAGCTCGTGCTCCTGCGGCGGCTGAGCAGCTCGTCGAGGTCGTCGGGGGTGGGCGGCCCGCTGCGGGTGTGAATCCGCTGCTTGAGATCGGCGTTGTGCAGCAGCCCGAACTCGCGGTTGTTGATCAGCTCGTGCTCCTGCCGCTCGCGCAGCACCTCGATCGTCAGCCGGAGCTGCTGCTCGATCTGGTCCATCGGGTCGTTGTAGAGGTCGGCCACCCGGCTGTGCACCCGCAGGACCGTCTGCGCGACGCTCAGCTGGTACTCGCGCGGGCTGAGCTCGTAGTCGACGAACGTGCCCGGCAGGTCGGCCTCTCCCGCGTGCCCGGCGGCCACCTCGACGGCGGCCTCGCCGTACTTGTTCTGCGGCCCGCTGGTGGCGGTCTCCCGTCGCCGCAGGTGGGCCTGGAGCTCCTCGGAGCGCTCGGCCAGCTCCAGGAACGCGTGCCGGGGCAGGACCATCGCCGTGCCGCTGGTGACCGCCCTGGCGGTGAACGGCCACTCGCTGTCCGCGCCGACCAGCGTCTCGTCGCCGAAGTGGTCGCCCGCGGCCAGCACCGTCAGCACGATCTCGTCGCCGTACGGCCCGGCGCCGACCTTGTTGACCTTGCCGTGCGCGATGAGCACCACCTCGTCGGCCGGCTGCCCCGACTCCGCGAGCACGTCGCCGGCCCGGAACTCCCGCTGAACGAACCGGCCCGCCAGCGCGTCGAGGGTGCCGGAGTCGTCGAACCCGCGCAGCAGGGGCAGCTCACACAACTCGGCGGGGATGACCGTCACCTGCGATCCGGCGTTGCTGAAGCTCACCCGCCCGTCGCCGATCGTGTAGGACAGCCTCCGGTTGACGCGGTAGGTGCCGCCCGACACCTGTGTCCAGGGAAGCATCCGCAGCAGCCACCGTGAGGTGATCTCCTGCATCTGGGGAGTCGACTTGGTCGTCGTCGCCAGGTTACGCGCGGCGTCCGTACTCAGACTCAGCTGCGACCGGCCAGCCTCGAACTCCGTCACAACACACACCACCGATCCGTGCTCGTACTGACAGGGGGAAAGCGAAGAGATGAATCAACCAGGAGGAAACATCAGTTAACCGCTATGGAAACGGCAAAACCGACCTCCCGATGCGCGGTTCCAGATTCGCTCCGCCATCGTGGGCGCCTCAATTTTGGGTGGCCCTTAAATATCTTGTCAAGCATTGAATACGATCGAGCCAATAATAAATAAAGGCGCCATCGTCAAATGCCCGAAAAATATTGAATGTCCCATTGATGGCTACGGTTCAGCTCACATGAAGGGGTTTGCGAACTGGGGATATCCGTTATTCCGGACATTGTGTGCTCATTTCCCCGGACGGCGGTTCCCATGGCGCGGAAAGACCGAGTTCGCCTCCCGCCTCCCGCCTCCCGCCTCCCGCGCGACAGCGCGCCGAGAGCCCTCCCGCCCCCTTCGCGCCAAGGATTTCCGGCGTACGGGCGATGGTGAATCCCCGTACAGTGTGAGCCATGGGGATGGTCAAAACCGTGGGGCTGGTTCTGCACCCGCAACGCGATTCGAAGGTGGCCATCGACACGATCGTGGAATGGGCCCGCGCCCGCGACGTCACGGTGCTCGGGCTGCCCGACGAGGTCGGGCGCATCGACTGCAGCGCGGTGTCCGTCGACAGCACCACCCTGGTCGACCGCGCCGACCTGCTCGTCAGCCTCGGCGGCGACGGCACGATGCTGCGCACCATGCGGCTCATCTCGGGGCGACGGACTCCGATCCTCGGCGTCAACCTCGGCAAACTGGGGTTCCTCGCGGAGATCGACGTCGACGAGCTGCCCTTCGCGCTGTCGGCCATCGACGACCACGCCTACACCGTCGAACCGCGGATGGCGGTGCGGGCCGCCCTGCCCGACGGCACCTCGGTGACCGCGTTCAACGACATCGCCCTGGTGCGGATACCGGGCCACAGGCTGTCGGCGGTGTCGATCGCCGTGGAGGGGCACCCCTTCGTGCGCTACGCGGCCGACGCGGTGATCGTCGCGACTCCCACCGGGTCGACCGCCTACAACTTCTCCGCGGGCGGTCCCATCGTGTCGCCGACGGTCGAGGGGTTCCTCGTGGTCCCGGCCGCGGCGCACTCGTCGTTCAACCGGGCCCTCGTGCTGTCGGCGGACGAGCGGGTCGTGCTCGGCCTGCTGCCGACGAGCGGCCGGCTGGCCCTGGAGGTGGACGGCTCGGTGGGCGCGCACCTGTCGCCGGGGGACGAGCTCACCGTCACCGCGATGCGCGCCGCCGCGTGGGTGGTCCGGCTCGGCACCACGAGCTTCTACGAGCGCGCCCGCCGCAAGCTCCGCGTCAACGGGAGCGCCGAGGTCGACTAGGCACGCCCACGGATCCTCACCGGGTCCGTGACGATCGTTCCGGCCCCACCCACGCCCATCGCCACCATCACCGGCCCGCTCGACAGCCCCGGCGGCGGCACTGCGACCGGAGGGCTTCGCCGACATCCTCGGCAGGAAGGCGAGTCGACCTGAGCCGCCCCCCGGCCGCGCTCGGCGGACAGGGGGCGAGCCGTTCGGTACGGGGTCAGCGTGCGGCGGACGAGCCGTTCGCGGACGAGCCGTTCACGGTCAGAACCTGCTCGGTCTCGATGGCGGGGAAGGTGCCGGTGTCGATGATCCCGTGCTCGTGGAAGGCCGCCTCCAGCAGCGCGTGAGCCTTGGGCTCCAGCTTCCACAGCGCCCGGTACTCGCGGGCGGTGGCCAGGGAGACGCCGGTCTCGTGGGCGATGTCCGTCGCACGGGGCACGAACTTCCGCTCGATCTGCTTGTCCCAGTACTCCCGCGCGGCACGCATCAGGGCCGCGCGCTGCGCCGTGTCGACGACCGGCGGCGGGCCGTCCAGCACCTGGACCTCGTCGTCATCGTCGTCGATGACCGACCGCCCCGCGGCCACCGCGGGGCGCACCGGCTCGGGCTCCGGGTCCCACGGCACCGGCGGGGACAGGTCGATCAGCGCGGAGGTGTTGTAGAGGGCGCCGATCTGGGAGAGCAGGGCCTCCTGGCGTACCGAGTCGACGGCCAGGCCGGTGTGCTCCACCGCCCGGTCCATGGCACGGTCCAGCTTGCCGAGAGCCACGCGCATCTTCCGCTCGGACGCCCCGGACTCGCGGAGCGCGCGGGCGCGCTTGGCCGCCAGCGCGACCCGGGTCAGCCTGCGGTGGGCGTCGACCTCACTCGCCGTACGGTCGCTGACCTCGGCCAGCCCGATGCGGACCAGCGCCCGCTCGGGGGTTAGCCGCCAGTTGATGCGCGCGCGCCCGCTGATGCGATGGCGTTCGATCGCCATGCCGCGCTCCCAGAGCCACGCCGCCACCAGGGGCGCGGCGAGCCGGAAGATGGCCTCGGCCATGCTGCGGGCGTCCATGCTGGACAGCACCGCGGTCAGGCCGGTGAGCGCCCACACCGCGATGCCGTCGATGCCGGCCGAGAAGTTCTCCCGCATGTTGCGGCGGGCCCGGACCGCGCTGGTGATGACGGCGACCTCGATGAAGGCGAAGAGCAGCAGCCGCAGCGGGCCGTCGAAGCCGAGCACGTCACCGGAGAAGCGCCACATGCCCTGGGCGGAGACACCCGTCGCGATGCTGGCGGCGACGATGGTGAGGATGTCCTCCACCGGACGAGGTGCGACATGGGAGTGGAAGAAGCGGACCGCCATTCGCAGGATGGCACGGAGCACGAAGTAGGACACGACCAGGAGCGCGAGAGCGAACACGCCGATGATGATCGTTAACACCGGCTGGTCGGATGCGAAGGTGGTGATTTGATCGATGGGGGGCATCAGTCACTGTCCGTCAGTCTCGATGTCCGACAGGATATCTACGCGATCATTCCAGACTGTCGGCACTCTGTTCGCCAAACGGACGCTCACGCGAGTGACAGAAGAGAACACAGTTGTGGTGGGGACGAGTAAGGATCGCCCACCCCGTCCGCCCTCAGGGCGCCGGCTCACTCCGGCGTCAACCCCCCTCCGCACCGGCCCGCCACCGACCCGCCACGGGCCCGTTCACCGTCGTGACCAGCGCGGCCAGTGGTTACCAAGTTATCTTTCAGATGATCACAAGAGCCGGTACCTAGCGTCCTCGACGTAACGGAAAACACCGGGCGCCGCACTCGACAAGGAACGCCGCGCCCGGTCTACGGAGGGGACCGAACATGTCCAAGATCAGTATTGACGACATCCCGTTCGAGGGTGCCGAGCTGTCCGAGGCCGAGCTGGGCGAGGTCGCCGGCGGCCGGATGACCGTCTCCTGGCGCAACAGCAAGGGCCAGGCCAGCGAGTGGTGGGTCAGCTGACGGTCGGCTCGCCGCCCTGGGTGGGATCAGACCCCGCCCGGGGCGGCGCCCTTCCTTTCGGAAAAGCGCCGACCCTCGGAAAAGCGCCGACCCTCGGAAAAGCGCCGACCCTCGGAAAAGCACCGACCCGGCCGGACCGGGATTCCCGTTCCGCCGCGCCTTCATGACGAGACGAGCCTGATTTCCCGGAGCCAAGGCTCGGGGTCTCCACGCTGGAGATATTCGATGATCCTGATACTGAGCGACCGGAAGGACGACACGGTCGACCTGGTGCTGCCGAAGCTGCGGCGCCGTGGAACGCCGGTCACCTGGTGGGACCCCGGCGACTATCCCTCCCGTGGCACGCTCACCGCCACCTTCACCGGCGACGGGCACCGGTTCACCCTCGACACCGGCACCGAGCGGCTGGATCTGTCGACGGTACGCGCGGTGTGGCGGCGGCGCCCCAAGGCGCCCACCCCGGCCGACGGCGTGACCAACCCCTCCCACCGCCGTCACGTGGTCTGGCAGGCGGAGTTCCTGCTCGACGGCGCCTGGGAGCTGGCGCCGGCCCGGTGGCTGCCCGCGCGCCGGGACACCGAGCGCCGGGCGCACAACAAGATCATTCACCTGGCCCACGCGGCCGCGCTCGGCTTCTCCGTACCGGAGACCGTCTTCACGAACGACCCGGCGGAACTGGTGCCGGCCTACGAGCGCGCCTCGGGACGCCTGATCGCCAAGCAGATCAACTCCGACGAGTTCGACATCGACGGCGTCGACCACCGCACGTACACCACGGTCCTGACCCGCCGCCACCTCACCGCGCGCCACCGTCTCCGTCACGAACCGGTCATCCTGCAGCCGTACGTTCCCAAGGCCGTGGAACTGCGCGTGGTCGTGGTGGGCGAGCGGGTCTTCGCCGCCGCGATCGACTCCCAGGCGTCGCGCACCGCCAGGGACGACTGGCGGCACTACGACGACGACCGGGTGCTCTATTCCGCGCACCGGCTCCCCGGCGACCTGGAGCGCGGATGCGTGGAACTGGTCAGCGGGCTGGGCCTCAACTACGGCGCCATCGACCTCATCCTCACCCCCGAAGGGGAGTACGTGTTTCTGGAGATCAATCCCAACGGGGCCTGGGGTTTCCTGGAGCAGCGCGCGGGGCTGCCCATCAGTGACGCGATCACCGACTGGCTGGTGGCGGCGGACACCAGGACCGACTTCCTGCCCACGACCGAGACCCGGGGTTTTTTCGCTGGAGGTATTCGATGAGTGACCTCGGAACGACGCTCGCCTCCGGGGTGCGGCTGCTGCGCGGCCTGCCTCGCCGCCGCGCACAGGTGCCGCAGGCCCGTCGGACGGCCGCCGCGTGGGCGGCCGACCACCCCGGGCTGAAGGCGGAGCTCGTCGTCGACGAGCGTCCCGGCACCTCGGTGGTCGACTTCGACCTGCTGTTCCAGGACCCGGAAGGCGGGACGATCGCGCTCACCGCGCAGGCCGACGACGGCGTCCCCTGGCTGATCGACCACTCCACGCACTGGGCGGCGGGCCAGCTGGTCAGCGTGGACGGGATACACCTGTCGGTCGCCCAGGCGCTCACCATGATCCGTTCGCTGTCACGCCGCGACGCGACGCCGCACGACGAGATCGTCGACCAGTGCCTGGTCCTGGACGAGATCCAGCACGACGACACGCCTGTCGGCGACGAGGACCTGCAGGCCGCCTCGGAGGAGTTCCGCCGGGGGCGGGGCCTGCACGACCGCGCGACGACGCTGGCCTGGCTGGCCGAGGTGGGGATGACCCTCCAGCAGTTCGACGGCTACATCGGCGGTATCGCCAGGCGCCGGAACTTCCGCCGCCGCAGGGAGGCCGAGCTCGGCCCGGCCTACCTGGCCGCGCACGCCGGGAAGTTCGACCGGGTACGCGCGCTCTGGAGCATCGGGCCGGAGCGGGTCCTCGCGGACCTCGCCGGTGATTCACCGGACGGCCTCCTTCCCGCGCTCGCGGGTCCGGCCGGCGAGGTGGAGACGACGATCGCCGAGCGTTTCGCCTTCGAGCTGCCCGAACCGCTGCGGGACGCCGAGCCAGGAGACGTCGTCGGGCCGACGGCCCATGGCACCGCCTTCCTCGCCGGGGTCGTCCTGGGGCGTACGGCCTCGTCGGCGGACGAGCGGACCCTGGCCGCGGCCGGGCGGGTGGCGTTCACCGAGTGGCTGGCCGAGCGCCGCGCCGCGGCCTCGATCGAGTGGCACTGGCCGTGAACGACAGGGTTCCCACGGCCGCCGGTTAGCGGGGCCGCCCGTACTGAAAGCACCGGGCGTCGCGCGAAACGTTCTTGAGCACCGGTCCAGTTTGCCGTGATTGGACCATGACGCGAACATGCTCCGCTTCCTATGGTGAAAGTATGAACGCCAGACCCGACGCGGGCACCGTCCCCATTCCCGACCCTCCGCACAAAGGTCAGGCCACCTGTGCGGCCGACGGTTCCAGCGTGATGACAGCCGGCGGTTCCAGCGTGATGACAGCCGGCGGTTCCAGCGTGATGACAGCCGGCGGTTCCAGCGTGATGACAGCCGGCGGTTCCAGCGTGATGACGGCGGGCGGTTCCAGCGTGATGACGGCGGGCGGTTCCAGCGTGATGACGGCGGGCACCTCGGCGCGCAGACGGCGGCTGAGCGAATCGCGCTGGGAGACGACCGTGACGTGCACACCACAGTCGACGAGCCAGGCGGCCAGGTCGGCGAAGTAACCGTCCCCCGAGCCGATCACGACCCGGTCGAACCGCTGGTCCATCCGGTCGCCCCGGGCGGCCTCGGCCAGGGCCTGGTCGGCGCCGTCGGGGCCGGAGCGGGCCAGTAACTGCACACCGTGAAAGGCGATCCCGACCGCGACGAGCGCGCCGTGGTTGACCGCGACGACGAACTGGTCCATCGGGCCGATCGGGACGGTCCGCCGGTAGAGGGCCATGACCTCGGCGACCTCGGAGGTGGTGGGGCGACTGGCCCCTGTCAGGTTCTCGATGTCCAGCAGGTGCACGGCCCGCCCGGAGCGAAGGCGCCTCCTGCCGCGTGACGTGGGGGCCTGGAACTGATCGATGCGCGTGGTGGGGGTGATCACGTGTCATCGGTTCCTTCCGTGATGATGATGCTTAGTGTCCAATTAAATTCAGTAAAACACGTGTTGATGGAATCGACCAACAATTTTGGGGACGTTGCATGCAGGCGACGCGCTCGGGTACGGTCCGATCGACAGCGGACGGAGGAGCGGTGGACAGGGACGCCCAGGTGACCGCGGCGGACACGGAGGAACCGATGGACAGGGACGCCCGGACGACCGCGGCGGGCATGACGAGGCGCCCATGGGCAGAGACGCCCAGGTGACCACGGCGGACACGGAGGAACCGATGGACAGGGACGTCCAGGTGACCGCGGCGGACATCGCCCGGCTGGGCGATGTGGGCCGCGCCGCGGTGAGCAACTGGCGGCGCAGGCACGATGACTTCCCCCAGCCCGTCGGCGGCACCGCGACCAGCCCCGCCTTCTCCCTCGGCGAGATCAAGGAGTGGCTGCTCGGCCACAGCGACGGTAAGCCGCTCCCGGCGCGCGAGTGGCTCTGGCAGGACCTGCGCGCGGGCGTGCCCGAGGAGGAACTCGCCGACCTGATCGCCGACCTCGGCGCCTTCCTGGTCTACCTCGATCGGGAGGACGACGACTGGGCGGCACTCTCCGCCACCGACGACGCGGCCGTGGCGGCCGTGCTCCCCGAACGGGTCCTGGCCGCGTGCGCCGCGCCGATGCAGAACCCGCCGCCGCCGAAGTGCCTCATCCGGGACCGGCTGCCGCTGCTGCGCCGGGTGGCCGCTCTCGCCACCGAGGACGGCGCGAAGGAGACCTTCACCTTCCTGCGCGAACGCTACTTCGAACTGCACAGCAAGCGGATGTACGCCACCCCCGAACCGGTCGCCCGGCTCATGGCGGAGCTCTGCGGCCCCTCCCCCGAGGTCGTCCTCGACCCGGCCTGCGGCTCGGGAGCCCTGCTGAAAGCGCTGCGCGACCGCCCCGGCAACCAGGTCCGCCATCTCCTCGGCCAGGACGCCGACGAGGCGACCACCCGGCTGACCGCCGCGCATCTCGCGCTGCACGCCGCCACCGTGCGCGTCTCGCACGGCGACTCACTCCGCCAGAACGCGTTCCCCGGCACGCGGGTGGACGCGGTCGTGTGCAACCCGCCGTTCAACGACCGTGCCTGGGGATACGAGGAGCTGACCGCCGACCCCCGCTGGGAGTACGGCCTGCCACCCCGGATGGAGTCAGAACTCGCCTGGATCCAGCATGCCCTCTTCCAGCTGAAACCCGGCGGCACAGCCGTCGTACTCATGCCACCCGCCGTCGCCGGCCGCAGATCCGGCCGCCGCATCCGCGCCCAGCTGATCCGCCGGGGAGCGCTCAAAGCGGTGATCACACTCCCGCTCGGGAGCATCCCCAACATGGCGGTCGCCCTGGCCCTGTGGGTGCTGCGCAGACCTGCGGACTCCCAGACACCCGATCACGTCCTGATGGTCGACACCTCCGACCGTCCGGAGGACTTCGCGCGGGTCGCCGCGGCTGCCTGGGCGCGCTTCGAGGCCGGTGCGGGCGCCGACGAGCCGGGCGTGAGCCGGGCCGTCCCCTCCATCGAACTGCTCGACGACGACGTCGACCTCACCCCCGCCCGGTATCTCGCGCCACCGTCTGCGGACCTGTCGCCCGAGCGCGTCACCGGGCAGCGGAACCGAGTAGCCGACTTCCTCCGCCTCGCCGCGGAGCTGGTGCCGACCGTCGAGTCGGCTCCGGAGCCGAAGGACCTCCCGATGGTCCCGCTCGCCGAACTCCTGCGGCGCGGCATGCTGACGATCCACCACCAGAGCCCGGTGAGACCCGGCGAGCCGTCCGAGGTCGCGGACGGGCTGACCGTCCTCACCGCCGAGGACGTCGTCGACGGCACCCCGCCGACCGCGACCACGCCGGACGTAGCCGTACAGCACGAGATCATCGTGCGGCCCGGTGACGTGCTGGTGCCCAACATCGCGCGGCGCCCGGTGGCGCGGGTCGCCGGGGAGGGCGGCCCCGTCCTCGGCCTCCGCCTCTCCCTGCTCCGCCCCGACCCGGCCCTGCTCGACCCCCACTTCGTGGCGGGCTTCCTGAGCGGCTCGGTCAACCTGCGCAACTACGTCACCGTGGGCAGCCGCGCCCAGGTGGACGTACGCCGCGCGGAACTCCCGCCCCTGCCGATCGAGGAGCAGCGCGGGTACGGCGAGACGTTCCGGAAACTGGCGGAATTCGAGGCTTCGCTGCGCCGGGTCGCCACCCTCGGCGAGGATCTGATCCAGCTGATATCCGACGGCCTGACCCACGGCGCCGTCCGGCCGTCCACCGAGGACATCAAGAACACCGAGCACACTGAGAACACCGAGAACGACGTGAAGGAAAAACCTTGAGCGGTAACCACCAGAGGTACGCGGACTTCATCTGGTCGGTGGCCGACCTGCTGCGCGGCGACTACCGGCAGTCGGAGTACGGCAAGGTCATCCTGCCCCTCACCGTGCTGCGGCGGCTCGACTGCGTGCTGGAGCCCACCAAGGAGGCGGTGCTCGCCGAGGCGAAACAGCTGAAGGGCCAGTTGCTGCCGCCCCGGCTGGTCGAGCTCAAGTTGCGGAACGCCTCCGGCGCGAGCTTCTACAACACCAGCCCGCTCGACTTCGGGACCCTGGGCAAGGATTCCGAGAACGTCGCCCGCAACCTGCGCTCCTACATCGGCGCGTTCTCCCCGGGCGCGGTCGAGGTGCTGGAGAAGTACCGCTTCGACGACCAGATCACCCGGCTGGAGGAGGCCGGGCTGCTCTACCTGGTGACCTCGAAGTTCGCCGAGATCGACCTGCATCCGGACGTGGTCGACAACCACCAGATGGGCTACGTCTTCGAGGAGCTGATCCGGAAGTTCTCCGAGATCTCCAACGAGACCGCCGGTGAGCACTTCACCCCGCGCGAGGTCATCAGGCTGATGGTCAACCTGCTGATGGCGCCGGACGACAAGGACGTGATGACGCCCAACATCGTCCGTACGATCTATGACCCGGCCTGCGGCACCGGCGGCATGCTCTCGGCCGCCGAGGAGCACATCACCCGCTACAACACCAAGGCCACGGTCAAGGTCTCCGGCCAGGAGCTCAACCCCGAGTCGTGGGCGATCTGCCGCTCGGACATGATGCTCAAGGGCCAGGACCCCACGAAGATCGCCTTCGGTAACTCCTTCACCCAGGACGGCCATCCCGAGGGGCGGTTCGACTACCTGCTGGCCAACCCGCCGTTCGGCGTGGAGTGGAAGAAGGTCCAGAAGCAGGTGCAGGACGAGGCCGACCAGCTCGGCTGGGCCGGCCGGTTCGGCGCGGGCACCCCCCGGATCAACGACGGGTCGTTCCTCTTCCTCCAGCACATGATCTCCAAGATGAAGCCCGTCGACCAGGGCGGCTCCCGCATCGCGATCGTCTTCAACGGCTCCCCGCTCTTCACCGGCGCCGCCGGTTCCGGCGAGTCGGAGATCCGCCGCTGGATCCTGGAGAACGACTGGCTGGAGGCGATCGTCGCCCTGCCCGACCAGCTCTTCTACAACACCGGGATCTCCACCTACTTCTGGATCCTGTCCAACCGCAAGGCGCCCGCGTTGAAGGACAAGGTGATCCTGCTGGACGCCCGGGATCGCTGGGCCAAGATGCGCAAGTCCCTCGGCGACAAGCGCAAGCTCATCCCCGACGACCGGATCGCCGAGATCACCGACCTCTACCGCGAGGTCCTTTCCCTGACCGACGGCCAGGAGCCGAACCCCAAGGTCAAGGTCTTCCCGCGGCACGCGTTCGGCTACCAGCGGATCACCGTCGAGCGCCCGCTCCGGCAGCGGTTCGAGGTGACCGCCGAGACCGCCGACACGGTGGCCGAGGCCAAGGCGGTGGCCAAGTTCGAGCAGCGCGACGCGCTGCTGGCGGCGCTGCGATCCCTGGCCGGTACGGGGTGCGGCACCAAGCTGGAGTTCGCCGGAAAGCTGGACGCGGCCATGGCGGAGCACGGGCTGAGCAAGCTGCCCGCCCCGGTGGAGAAGGCGATCTGGGCCGAGGTGTCGACCGGCGACCCCGAGGGCGAGCTACAGACCGACCGGAAGAACAACCCGCTGCCCGATCCCGACCTGCGCGACAACGAGAACGTGCCGCTGACCTCGATGCACTCCACCCCGGCGGAGCTGGAGGCCGAGATCGAGGAGTACATGAGGCGCGAGGTCCTCCCGCATGTCCCGGAGGCGTGGGTGGACCACTCCAAGACGAAGGTCGGCTTCGAGATCCCGTTCACCCGGCACTTCTACGTGTACACACCACCTCGGCCGCTGGAAGAGATCGACGCGGAACTCAAGGCGTTGGAGGCCGAGATCCAGAAGCTCCTGGGCGAGGTGACTGGATGAACTGGCAAAGAGTGCAGCTTAAGCGCATTGCCCATCTCACCTCCGGGGGAACTCCCGATGTTAGCGATGCAGATAACTGGGTGGAATCAGATACTCATGGTTACGCCTGGGTAGCAATAGGTGATATGTCAAACCGCTCAGTAGTTGAATCCACAAGTCGTCGCATATCAAGTCAAGGAATGCGCAATGCCCGACTAAAATTAGCTCCTCCCGGAACCCTCCTATTCAGCATGTATGCAAGCTTGGGGCATACAGCAATTCTCGGAGAGCCTGGATGTTGGAACCAGGCAATCTTAGGGATTACTCCAGCCCTTGGAGTGGACCCAAGATTTCTCAACTACTCCCTTGTGAGTCTACGTCCAACGCTACTTTCCATGGCGCGAAGCACCACTCAAAACAACCTTAATGCCGAGCAGGTGGGAAATCTTTCTCTACTTCTTCCCAGTTTCGAAGAACAGCGGAACATCGCTGACTTCCTAGACACCGAAACGTCTCGAATCGATCAATTCATCTCCGCCCACAGGCGCCAGATTCACCTCATCGAGGAACGAGAGCTTTCCAGTATTTATGACGCGCTACGCGGAGCCGACGAACCAGGTGAACGAAAAACAAGTGGCCTTGATTGGTTGAGAGAGATCCCAGCCTCGTGGCCGGTCGCCTCCGTTTCCAGTCAGTTCGACATTCAGCTGGGGAAGATGCTCAACGAGGAGCGCACCAGAGGTACGAATCTAAAACCCTACCTACGCGTTCTCAACGTTCAGTGGGATGACATTGATGTCGAAGACCTCGCCCAGATGAACTTTCCTCGCAGCGAGCGTAAGCGCTACGAGGTTCTCCCCGGCGATCTCCTTATCTGCGAGGGTGGAAGTTACCCAGGGCGAGCCGCCATCTGGGAAGGACAAATCCCAGAGATCTACTACCAAAAGGCTCTACATAGAGCCAGATCTCGCGGGCGCAGTTCGGTGCGCTGGTTGTACTACTGCCTCCGTGTCGCTCGGGCCATGAGCGTCTTCGAGGTCGAAGGCAACAGCACGACAATGACCCACCTCACCGGCGAGCAACTCGCCGTTCATCGATTCCCTTTCCCTGAGCGGGAAGTCCAGGACCGCCTTATTCGTAATCTAGATGAAGCCACCAAGAGGAACCGACTCCTGAGAGCAGCATTAGAGAAGCAATTGGAAGTCCTTACCGAGCGACGGCAGGCACTGATCACGATGGCGGTGACCGGGCGGATTGATATGGCGACGGCACAACAGGTCAAGGTGTGAGTGACAGCTCTGCCGGCCAGTGCCGCCGGTGGCCGTAGCGGATGAGAGCGGCGGGTTTGTTCTTCTCGACCTCTACGGCCATGCCACCAGTTGGAACCAGACGGATTTGCCGTAAGGGTTCAGGGTCCAACCCCAGTTGTGGGAGAGGTCCTGGACAATGGCGAGGCCACGGCCGGAGGTTTCCAGGTCGTCGGGCTGTTTCATCCGTGGGATCTCGATGCAGGAGTCGTAGACGTCCACGGTCAGCAGGTCCTTCTCCCCGCTGACCGTGATGCGGATCGGGCTCGCATCGGAGACGTCCGCCGAGCCGTACGCGATGGCGTTGGTGACGAGTTCCGAGGCCAGGAGTTCGGCGATTTCCGGGACGTCTTCCGCCGCGTTCCAGTCGGCTGCCAGGTCACGCACGAATCGGCGGGCCGAGGCGACGTTTCTGGGATCACGAGGTATCCACTTTTCCCCCAATGGGGAGAATGCCGGATTCATCGTATAGCGGCATTCGGTCAGTGCCGCACTCGCCTTGATGGCCTCTTCCATGATTTTTCTTCCTGTCTCGGATTTTGTATGTTCAGATTGCCGAGACATCACTACGCTTGGTAGCGGAACGATTACGAAGGGCACGCATTGGAGTTCACAAGGCTTTTGTTGAACTCCGGTTAGGAGGGCACTGTGGCCGACCTCTACACGCCTCAGGCAATATGGGGCAGGGAGCTGCGTTACTACCGGAAGGCAGCCGGCCTCACCCAGGGAGAGCTCGCCGAGAAGATCCACTTCAGCGAGTCCCTGATCAGCGGGGTGGAGACGGGGCACCTCCCGGCCAGCCCGGAATTCGCCGAGGCGTGCGACTTCGCCCTCAACACGGGCGGCGCCCTCCTCCGACTCCTCGACTGGAGAAAGGGCCAGGTCTTCCCCTCCTGGTTCGGAAAGTGGCGGGACAAGGAAAGCGCCGCCGTCACGCTCCGGACATACGAGCCGCTGATGGTCCCCGGCCTGCTCCAGACCGAGGCATACGCACACGCTCTGCTGGGCGACAACGAAGCCGTCACAGCCCGCCTGGAGCGTCAGAACATTCTGACCCGCGAGAAGCCACCGACCCTCCGCTGCGTAATCAGCGAAACGGTCCTGAACCTGCTGGTGGGAGGCCCGGATGTCATGCGCGAGCAACTGGAGCACATCGCCGCGATCGCCAGTCCCCAAATCAGCGTGCAGGTCGTTCCCTCCGGTTACGTCCGTTCCGGCCTGCTGGCGGGATTCGCGATCGCGACCCTGGAAGACAGCAGCGAGGTAGCGTATTTGGAAACGGCCATTCGCGGACTGACGACCGGCGACCGGGACGACATCACAATGGCCGTCCAGCGGTTCGAGGCCATTCGCATCGAGGCCCTGCCGCTGAACATGTCGACGGACCTCATTAAGCGCACAGCGGAGGAAAAATGGACCTGAGCAAGGCTCAGTGGCGCAAGTCAAGCCTCAGCGGCAACAACGGTGGAAACTGCGTCGAGGTCGCGGAGCTCGGCATCCTCACCGAAGGCCCCGCCCACAAGCCCGGACACCCCCACCTGATCGCCGTACGCGATTCCAAGGACCCCCACGGCCCCAACCTCTTCTTCACCCCCACCGAGTGGACCGCCTTCATCAACGGCATCAAGGCCGACGACTTCGACCTCGGCTGAACGATCTCCCCTACCGGCCGCCCGACCACGCACCAGGGCGGCCGGTAGGGGCTGTCCGACCTCGTGCCCTGCCGTCCATGGGGATCGCCTGCCGGATGATTGACTGCTCGCGTCGTGGTCCGAGGCACCGACCACCCGGCAGGGTTCTCGGTGATCTCGCCGGATCGGTGCCATGAGAACAGGAAAGATGGCTCGGGAAGCGGCTCGCCGGACGACTCTCGTCGGCGCCGGGCAGGAAGAGGTGGGGTTGATGGCTGGGCGGTTGGTAGAGCTGGAAGTGGAGAACTTCCGCAGCCTGCGGAAGGTGTCGCTGCCGCTGGGACCGGTCAACGTGCTGGTCGGGCCCAACGGCGCGGGCAAGACGAACGTGCTACGGGTGTTCGACTTCCTGGCCGACATCGTCCGGACCGACCTGGGACCGGCGCTTGAGGACCGGGGCGGCTTTGACGAGCTGGTGTTCCGGGGCGGCGAACTGAGGCCGAATCACATCCAGATCGGCTTGAAGGGACACTGGTCCGTCCCCGAGACATCCGGGTGCCCGCTTGATGTGTACCGCTTGAAGATCAACGGTAGTCCTCCGGCACGGGAGGAGATCTTTCACCTCAGCCGGGCCGGCGGCTGGCGGAACCGGATCGAAGTGTCGGGTGAGCGAGCCGCGAGTTCACAGTACGGGGCCGACGAGGTGATCTCGGATGACGAGTCCGAGCGGCGCACCGCGGTGATGGAGGTCGGAATCCAGCCGTTCAGCACCGGCCTGTCCACTCTGCCCCGGCTGTCGGAGAATTTCGGCGGCCGAGAGGTGGTGGCCCTGGCCGATTTCCTCACCACCTTCCGCGTCTTCGACGTCGACGTGCACCGCGCGCGCCTGCCGTCGCGTGTTCCTCGGAGCGGATATGAGGCGATCGCGGATGACGCCTCCAACCTGGCGAGGTTCCTGCTGACTCTGCGGGATACCGACGAAGAGGCGTGGGAGCGGCTCCAGGCCGACGCGGTGGAGGTTCTCCCCCAACTCGAAGCGCTCGACTTCGACTACCGGTCCGGGGGCGCTCATTCCGTCGTCGTGGTCCTCAGGGAACGTGGGCTGCGCGAACCCACCTCGCTGCTCGACGCCTCCTACGGCACGATCCGCCTGCTGGGTCTTCTCGCGATGCTCTACGATCCCAGCCCGCCCGCGCTCACCTGCGTCGAAGAGATCGATCACGGCCTGCACCCGCAGGCATTGGAGATCCTCGTCGAGCGGGTCCGGGAGGCGAGCGACAGAACACAGTTCATCATCGCCACACATTCGCCGGCCCTCGCCGACCGGCTCAAGCCAGAGGAACTCATCGTGTGCGAGCGTGCGGAGGACGGTTCCTCCGTCATCCCGGCGGTTTCGACCGCCCAGGTTGAGAAAATCGTGCGAGCCAGCGAGGGGATGCCCCTGGGAGAGCTGTGGTTCTCCGGTGCGCTGGGGGGCGATCTGTGAGCAGGCGCGGGGGAACCCGCATCCGGCCGACCAGGAAGCCGATCGTGGTCGTCGCCGGTGAGGATCGGAACGACCGGCTCAGCCTCCGGATCCTCTTGGAGGAGTTCTGCCCGGAGATGCGCGGACGGATCGTGGAGATCGGCGATCCGGTGCGACTGCACCAGGCCACCGGTGCGAACCTCGCCGCCCGCGCGGAGACCCTCGCGCGCAAGGTCCGCGCGAGAGCCGTACGCGATGACACGACGGTGGCGTGCGTGTTCGTTCACGAGGATCTCGACGCGGTCGACGACGAGCGGTATCCGGCCATTCGCCTGCGGGTGGAGAAGGCATTGGAGGCAGCACTGGGTACGGCGCACTATGCCCTGGCCGTGGCAGAGATCGAGTCCTGGCTACTGCTGTTTCCTGACGCACTCACTGCCGTATGCGGCTCGTGGTCGGTGCCCGCCCGCCATCGTGGCAGGGACACCGGACGGCTGGCCGATCCCAAGCGGGTGCTCATGCGAGAGGTCAGCGGCTCAGGCCGCCGCTATCGGGAGGCCGACGCACCGGAGGTTCTCGGCCAGGCCGCGATGATGGGCTTGGCGACGAACCCCGCAGGCCGAAACCGCTCCTACGAACAGTTCCGAGAAGACGCCGCCCGTTGTTGTGCCGATCACGTGGGTCCCACCTCAAGGTGATCCCTCACACATGAGCATTGACCGCCGGGGCAAAGTATTGGAAGAGCTGGCACAAGCGATACGCGAGACGGAGCTCCCCGGCTCGTCGTCAATCAGGAAGGTGTCCGTCGAGCCATACCTGGACGCGGACGGGGAGCCGGCGCTCAAGGCTCTGATCGTTGTCGAGGGGGCGTACGAAGGCGGCTGGCCCGCCGAGTTGACGCACTCGCTTCGCAGGCAGGTGAACCAGCTCGCGGCCGAGAAGGGTCTGAACGAGTACGTCTACGTCACGCTCTTCACCGAACAGGAGTTCAAGGATCGGGAGAGCACCGACGACCTGGCGGAAAGCGACAGCACGACCGACATCGACCGTGCTCTCAGCGAAGACCAGCAGGACAGACAGTGAGGCGAGATTTCATACGCCCGCGAAGAAATCCTCGAACGGAACAGCCGCCGTCCGAAGCCCGATCGCCTTCTTCTCCAGCGAGGAGATGACGACGGGATCGTGCGTCATCCAACCACCGGATTGGAGACCGACCTCACCATAATCATGGATCAATGCCGCATGCCGGTCGAATAATAAGAAGTCAAATTGGGATGTCAATGATGAATTCGCAAAAGATCCGTCTTGAAATGGCATGGTCGGAACCGGCCAGGTCTCCGCTTGCCAGAGGCTTTGCTTTTTTCTGAAAATCAGTCGTTACTATGATAAATTTGGAAAATAGTTCATCCGCTGTCGGCAGCGCGAAGAACATCTGTCCGGCGCCGTGCCTCTGTTGTGACAGTTGGGGGGCAAGAGGATGGCGAGGAACGAAACCTGGGGCGCCGATTCCGAGGAGAACCAGCGGCTGCGTACTCTCGCGCTCACCTCCGTCGGCCTCGGCGAGATCGAGGTGCTGAAGTACGCGCTGGACCAGGCGGTCGCCGAACTGCATGGGTTGAGCGGGATGGTGCACTGGTCCGGAGCGCGGGTCGACCGCGGGGGACCGCGCCTGCTGGTGGCCTCCGGGCTGCCTCCCGCCCAGTTGCAGACGTGGGGGGAGGCGATCCGGGACGTCGTCGTCCGGGCGCTGCGCGACGGAGCGCCCGTGTGCACGTCCGTCGCCCCAGGCGCCGGGCGCGAGAGCGCCAAGGAGACGGCCGCGGCCATACCGCCCACCGCGACCCTGACGGCCGTGCCGCTGCGCGTCCGCGACGCGCCGGTCGGCGTACTGTCCGTACTCTCCTGCGGGCCCGCCAAGCTCACCGGCCGCCAGCGGGCGTTCCTGCGATCGCTGGCCGACTGGCTGGCCCAGCGGCTGGCCGGATCCGGCACCGACTCAGACGGTGGATACCCGCGGCGGCAGGACCTCTCCACCGGCTCTCATCTCCGGCAGGCGCTGAAGGCGACCAAGATCGGATCTTGGGACTGGAACATCCTGACCGGCGAACTGCGCTGGGACGAGGCCGGCCTAACCGTGATGGGGATCGATGTGGACAGCGGCCCCCACACCATTGACTACTGGGTCAACCTCATCCACCCAGATGACTATCCCCGGGTGATGACCGCAACCGAGGAGGCCGTCCGCACCAGGGGACTGTTCGAGGCCGAGTATCGTGCCCGCCGCCCGGACGGAACCACGGGCTGGGTGCAGGAACGCGGCCGGGTGGTGCTGGATGCGGCCGGCGAGCCGACACACATGATCGGCACGGTCTGGGACACCACGGAGAGCCGTATCGCCCGCGAGTCGGTCAGCCGCGCGCTGCGCTACATGAGCGACGCCTTCCTCGCGGTGGACCGCGACTGGCGGATCACCTTCGTCAACCTCGACGCCGAGCGCCTCCTGGGGGTCACCGACCCCTACGGTCAGGTGCTGTGGGACCTGCCGACAGGAAAGTCGCCCGACCTGCGGGCGGCGTGCCACCGGGCCGCCGCCGGGCGGGAGCCCGCCACTCTCGACATGCGGTGGCCGACCGACGGTCGCTGGTACCGCGTGCGACTGGTGCCGGTGCCCGACGGCCTGACCCTCTATCTCGCCGACGTCACCGACAAGCGCCTGCGCGACGCCGAGCGCGAGGCCGCCGAGCAGGCCGCCGCCGAGCGGACCGCCTGGGTCCAGGAGCTGACCCGAGCCCTCGGCGACGCCGTGACCGCCCGTGACCTGGTGCGGGTCATCGCCGAGCGGGTGCTGCCGCCGTTCGGCGCGGCGGGACTGATCATGCTGACCGTCGACCACGGTCGCCTGCACGTGGCCGGAGCCTTCAACCACGCCGCGGACATCCTTGACCGGCTGGAGGACCAGGTGCCCGTGGAGCCGTCCCCCCTCTCCGACGCCCTGCGATCGCGTGCCCCGGTCTTCATCACCTCCAGGGCCGAGCACCACAAGCGCTATCCGAACTTCGCCCGCTGGATGGCCCGCAGGAGCGTCGACGACTCGGAGAAGAACGCCTGGGCGATTCTGCCGCTGCTCGTGCCCGGCCAGTACCGGGGGTGCTGCGTGATCTCCTTCGACCAGCCCCACCGCTTCCCTGGCGAGGAGCGTACGCTGCTCACGGCGCTCAGCGGGCTGATCTCCCAGGCCCTGGTGCGGGCCCGCCTCTACGAGGTGGAGCACACCCGCGTCCAGGAGCTGCAACACCTGCAGGCGGGGCTGCGGGAGTCCCTCGAACGGCAGCGGTGCTTCACCGCCGACGCCTCCCACGAGTTGCGCACCCCGCTGGCCGGACTGCGGGCCCAGCTGGAGGAGGCGCAACTCCACCCCGAGGAGACCGACCTCGGCGACCTGCTCGAACACACCTTGGGCGATGTGGACCGGCTGCAGGCCATCACCACCGACCTCCTCCAGCTGGCCAGGCAAGGGGCCGACCAGGCCGCCGCGCTGGAGAACGTCGACCTGGCACGGCTGATCGAGACCGAGGTGCCCCGCCGCGCGCACGATCTGCACCCGATGCGGCTCCGGCTCGAACCCGGCGTGGTAGTCGACGCCGTCCCCGGGCAGATCGGCCGGATACTGACCAACCTGCTCGACAACGCCCAGCGTCACGCGGTACGCCGCGTCGAGGTCGGGCTGCGCCGCAGCGGTGACAGCGCCGAGCTCACCGTCACCGACGACGGCCCGGGAGTCCCAGCGTCAGAACGCGAGAACATCTTCCAGCGCTTCGCCCGGCTGGACACCGCCCGCAGCCGCGACACAGGAGGCACCGGCCTCGGCCTGGCCATCGCCCGCGACATCGCCCACTCCCACCACGGGACCCTGCACGTAGAAGCCCCGCCCACCCGCGGCGCGCGCTTCATCCTCCGCCTCCCGCTCACGAATCAGGGGTGAGGAGACCGCAGTCGTACGATCTTCAGCGCACGGTGGCCCCATATCCAACCCAAGGCGAAAGGCGATGACATGGCCGGGACCGTTCAGCATCGCATTTACACGATCCAAGAGGGCCTGCTGGAGGAATGGGCGGAGAAGTGGCGATCGCGGATCGTGCCACTCCGCCGCGAATTCGGGTTCGAGATCCACGGTGCCTGGCTGGATCACGAGCGCAGCCAGTTCATCTGGGTGCTCTCGTACGACGGACCGGAGAGCTTCCAGGAGCGGAATCAGCAGTACTGGGACTCTCCCAAGCGCGCCCGGATGGGCGTGGATCCGTCGCTCTACCTGGTGGACCGGGTGGTCCGCGAGGTGGCGGCCGTCTCCTGACGGGCGGGGAGGGGCAACATGTGACCGCGTCGTTCTTCCACTGTCAGGCTCCGATAGACGCGGCCTCGCGCCAGGGCCTGCAGCCGGGACAGGTCGGGCTCGGCCTGCCAGATTCGCGCCGTGCCGTCGAATGACGCGGTGAGCAGCGCCCGTCCGTCCGCGGACCAGGCGACGGAGCTGATCTTTCCGCGGTGGACACCGGCGATGGTGATCTCCTCACAGCGCTCGGCGTCCCAGACCCGTACGGTGCAGTCGTCGGATCCGGTGGCTATCCGGGTGCCGTCCGGCGACCAGGCGACCGCATGGACTCGGCTTTCATGGCCACGTAGGACACCGGTCTGCCTGCCGGAGGCGACGTCCCAGATGCGTGCGGTCCGGTCCGCCGAACCTGTGACCACGCTGGTCCCGTCAGCGGACCAGGAGACGCAGTCGACCCAGCTGTCGTGCCCGCGCAGGACCGTGTGCTGCTCTCCGGCGGCAATGTTCCAGATGCGGGCAGTGCGGTCGTCGGAAGTGGAGGCCAGCATTCGTTGTGTCGGGGACCAGGCTAGCGAGATGACCCAGTCCTGGTGACCGGTCAGGGTAGTGAGTTGTCGTCCGTCGGCCGCGTCCCAGACGCGAATGAACCAGTCGTGGCCGCCGGTGACCAGCCTCGTCCCGTCGGGCGACCAGGCGATCCCTTCGACGTAGTCCTGATGTCCCTTAAGGGTCAGGTCCGCCGTACCGTCTGCGACATTCCATATGATCACCGTGCGGTCATGAGATGCGGTGGCCAGACGACTGCTGTCGGGGGACCACGCCACACCGAGCACGTTGTCGCAGTGGCCGTGTAGTTCACGCATGATCTCGCCTGATTCCGCGTTCCAGATCCGCACGGTCAGATCCCGCGAGGTGCCCGCCACGTGCAGGCCATCCGGTGACCAGGCCACGCCTCGTACGACGTCCGCCGCACCGGTCAGAATCCGCTGAAGTTCGCCGGTCACGGCATCCCAGAGGCGGACTGTCTGGTCTCGCGAGGCGGTCGCGACTCTGGCCGAGTCGGGCGACCATGAGGCCATCTCGACCATTCCGCCATGACCGGAGAGTACGGCCAGCGTCCGACCGGTGACGGCATCCCACACCCGGCCGGTACCGTCACGGGAGGCGGTGACAATGCGTGTCCCGTCAGGTGACCATGCCAGATTGCGGACCGCGTCCGTGTGCTCATGCAGAGACAGGGTGGAGTGGCTGAACACCAGTGCGGTCATCAGGCCACGCAGTGCGGCCTGGGTCGTCACGCACTCGTCGAGGGCTGCCAGCGAGAGCAACAGGGACTCTTCGGGTGCCCGCTCGGCGGAGGTCAGGACATGCCTGCCGATGCCATCCGAGATCCGCCGCAAGAACGCCAGATCCCGGCGCTGGGAGACCTCGACCAGTTCACGAGTATCTTCGGTGGCCTGGCCGGAATCCACCAGGCCGGTCAGCCATCGCTGGGCGAGCACGAGCCGGCTCCCGGTCAGAAGGTAATCGTCACTGCGCCCGGATCTCCGCCAATCGACCGCCCACCGTTCCAGTTCAGCGCGTCGGCGCAGCTGCTCGGCACGGGTCTCGACCTCCTGCCGGAGTGGTGGCCACTGCCGGAACAAGGCCTCGTGCGCGACCTGCCCCACCGGCCGATCGTCTCGTACGTCGGTGACGAGCAGCCGGGCCTCGACGAACACCTCGACGATCCGCCGTTCGTCAGGGGGCAGTTCGGTCAGGACGACCTTGCGCCTGGCCGCCTCCTGTCCTTCGACGGTCACGAACTTCAACAGCACCGCGAGAACCGGCTCGATGCCGGCCTCCCCGTGTAATGCCACGACCGCCTGGTCCGCCTGGCGTGCCATGGCCCCGCCCACACCGCCGAGTGACCGGTAGTGCTCGATGTCAGCCATCCTGTCCGAGCCCACCAAGTCGTACAGCTCCTGTAGCAGGTACGCCAGCAGCGGTAGTGCGTCGCTGGTTCCGGCCTCCTTCACGATGAGATCCACCAGGCCGGGTGCGAACCGCATCCCCGCCAGTCGACCGGGTTCCTCGACGGCCTGCGCCAGTTCGGGGTGTCCGATCGCCCCGATGGCCATGGGGTTCTCAAAAAGCCCCGCCTGGGTGGTCTCCAGAAAGTCACGGAGAAACTCGATACGCAGCGTGGCCACCAGCCAGAGTCTTCGATCCCGCTCAAGGGCTGTGCGCACGGCGGAAAGGAACAGATCCCGCTCATGTTCTCCCGTTGACGTGAGCAGCTCCTCGAACTGGTCGACGACCAGTAGCAACCGGCTGAAGCGGCGCCCGGTCGTCGTCCTCAGTCGCTGGACATGATGGGCGAGGTCATCCGGCGACCGCCGTAAACGCCGCAGTACGGCAGGGGCCTCAACCGTGCCCTCGGCATCGGACAGGGCTGTGGCAAGTGCCGCCATCGGGTTGCCTCCGGGCGTCATGACAGGCAGCACCAACCAGCGCCGCTCTCGCAACCTCGGTATCACCCCGGCTTGCACCAGTGAGGACTTACCGCTTCCGGAAGCGCCGACCAGCGCGACGAACCGGTCATCCGGCGCGATGGAGGAGTTGTGCAACCGCCGTACGAGATCGGAGATCTGTCGGTCACGGCCGAAGAAAACCGCCGCTTCATCCTCTTTGAAAGCATCCAGCCCGGGATACGGCGGACGGCTGAAATCCCATACCCGCTTGGGAAGCGGAGGGTTCTCCAGGCGATAGGTCACAATAGTGCCCGCGATCAGGATGAGGATCAGCACCCCGATGGCCGGAGCCGCGATCTGTTGCAGAATCTGCAACAAGAACGGACCGTTCTCCACACTGGTCGCGTAGTTCGTCACGATGCCCAGAAGTGCGGCGACCACAACCAGGACGAGCTGCAGAAACAATGTCGACCACCGACGTCTGCTCATCGTGGCCCTCCAGAGCAGACACGCATTCGACCTCTCCCGCTGTATCGTTGCTTTCCTGTCCTATGGACGTATATCAAGGATGTTCATCTTCGGTCTGCCGGATCTGATCACCGACATTTTCCGGTCCATCCTGATCCTCCTTTCATGCTCGCCCACCCTGCCGTCGACGCGATCCACGAGTTCACCGGCTCCGATCACTCTCCGTAGGTGTCGAACCCGCCTTGACTGGCGTGACACTCCGGCAGAAGCGCCCACAGGACGGGGAACCGGGACACTCGCCGTCACCGATGCGGATGTCGATCGCCTCCGGCGCGCTCGTCGAGGACGCGTGCTGCGCTGTGCTCGGGCGTGAGGTCGAGTCGTCGCAGCAACTGGGCGTTGAGGGCGACGACGACGGTTGAGGCGGACATGAGGATCGCGCCGACGCTCATGGGAAGAACGAAACCGATGGGTGCCAGGACACCGGCGGCCAGAGGTACGGAGATGAGGTTGTAGCCGGCGGCCCACCACAGGTTCTGTCTCATCTTGCGGTAGCCGGCCCGGGACAGCTCGATCACCGAGAGCACCGAGCGGGGGTCGGAGCCGGCGAGGATGACACCGGCCGAGGCGATGGCCACGTCGGTTCCGGCGCCGATCGCGATGCCCACATCGGCCTGGGCGAGGGCGGGGGCGTCGTTGACGCCGTCGCCGACCATGGCGACCTTGTGGCCCTCGGCCTGGAGTTCGGCGACCTTGGCGGACTTGTCCTCGGGCCGGACCCCGGCGAAGACCCGGTCGATTCCGAGTTCTGCGGCGACAGAGTCGGCGACGGCTTGGGCGTCGCCGGTGATCATGACGACCTGGACGCCGAGCGCGTGCAGGGCATCGACCGTTTCGCGGGACTCCGGGCGGATCTCATCGGCCAGGCGCAGCGCGCCGACGATCTGACCGTCGGCGAGGACGTGCAGGATGATGGCGCCTTCCTCGCGCCACGCGTCGGCCACCGACAGTTCGTCCAGGTTGTGCTGCTTGAGCAGGTAGGGACCGCCGACCTCAATCGTGGTGCCGTCGACATTCGCCTTGACGCCGACCGCCGGCGAGGACGAGAAGTCGCTCGCGGCTGGGACGTCCAGCTCTCGGGTGCGGGCGGCACCAACGATCGCCTTGGCGAGTGGGTGCTCGCTGTCGGCTTCCGCAGCGGCAGCCAGCGCGAGCACATCCTCCTCGCTGCGGTCACCGGCCTGCTGGACCGCGGTGACGGTCGGCTCACCCTTCGTGAGGGTTCCGGTCTTGTCGAGCAGGACCGAGTCGACGGCGCGCATGCTCTCCAGGGCCAGACGGTCCTTGATGAGGACCCCTCCGCGGGCGGCCCGCTCGGTGGCGATGGAGACCACCAGCGGGATGGCCAGCCCGAGGGCGTGGGGGCAGGCGATGACCAGCACTGTGATGGTGCGCACCACACCGGCATCGGGCATCCCGAGGACGCTCCAGGCCACAGCGGTGATCGCCGCCGCGCCGAGCGCGAACCAGAACAACCCCCCCGCCGCGGTGTCGGCAATCCGCTGGGCCCGCGATGACGACGCCTGGGCATCGGACACGAGCCGCTGGATACCGGAAAGGGTGGTGTCGTCACCGGTGGCGGTGACTTCCACGCGTAGCCCGGAGTCGGTGGCGACCGTTCCGGCGATAACCTGGTCGCCCTGCTCGCGGCGCACCGACTTCGACTCGCCGGTCACCATCGACTCGTCCATGCTCGCCGAGCCACCAACGATCCGGCCGTCCGCCGGCACCGAGGCCCCGGGGCGGACGATCACCACGTCACCGACCACCAGATCGGCAGGTGCGACCTTGACGACATCGTCGCCGTCGACCTTTTCTGCCTCGTCGGGCAGGAGCGCAGCCAGCGAGTCGAGCGCGGAGGTGGTCTGGGCCAGCGAGCGCATCTCGATCCAGTGCCCGAGCAGCATGATGACGACCAGCAGCGCCAGTTCCCACCAGAAGTTCAGCTCATGATCGAGCAGGTGCAGGCTCGCGCCCCACGAGGCGATGAAGGCGACCGTGATGGCCAACCCGATGAGCAGCATCATCCCGGGCTTGCGTGAGCGAATCTCACTGATCGCGCCGGTCAGGAACGGCCAACCACCCCAGAAGTAAACGACCGTCCCCAGCACCGGCGACACCCACCACACCCACGGTGCGTCGGGCAGACGGTAGCCCACGAGATGGGCGAACATGTCATTGAAGCCCACCACCGGCACCGCCAGGACCAGCATGATCCAGAACAGCCGCCGGAACCGACCCACATGATCGCCGTGGTCACCGTGGCCTCCATGGCCAGAGTGGCCAGAGTGCCCGCCGTGTCCCTCACGGTTGCCGTGGTCGTGACCGGCGTGCGGGTCGTCCTGGTCGTCTGGTTTGTGGACATGGACCTTCAGGTGCTGTTCAGTGCGGTCATTCATGGCCCTAACTTATACCCCCCCTAGGTATCTGTCGAATGTAGAGGTTCCGGTCACCGACATGCGAGTGGCGACCGGAGACCGACAGTCAGCGCTCAGGCGGCGCCCACGTACCGTTCGGGGTCGGCACCGAAGAGGGGGCCATCGGCCCGGAAAGGTGAGGGTCATGTCCGCACCGGGGAAATACCCCGATGACCCGAGTGGGCGCGCGGCCGTCACCGGGATCCATGAGATCACCGATTCCGATCACTCGCCGTAGCCGTCGAACCCGTCTCGCGTACGGCGGCAGGAATCTCGATAACGATGTCGCCATCACTCCACACAACACAGCTTGATTGTGTACCGTGTTCACGTGACCTTGCCTCCTCCGCCAAGGCCGAAGGCCGACCGGTGCGACGGCGGGCACGCCCGTGACGGATCAGCGCCGAAGGGAATGTGATCGTGTCCCCCGTACATCACGAGAAGGTCTTCGAGGACGCGATCGAGTCTGCGTTGCGCGGAGCGGGCTGGTTGAAGGGCGTGAGAGGCGCCTACGACCGGACGCTCGGGTTGAACACCACCGAGTTGCTGGATTTCGTGCGGGCGAGCCAGCGCAAGGAGTGGGAACGGCTGGTCACCATGCAGGCCGGGGACGACGCCGGAGCCGCGCAGCGGCTTGCCGACACGGTGGCGAAGGCGATCGACAACGAGGGCGCCCTTGAGGTGCTCCGGCACGGGGTGAAGGACCGGGGCATCACCTTCAAACTGGCCTACTTCCGGCCCGCGCACACCATCGCGGCCGACGCGCTGGAGCCGTACAGCAAGAACATCCTCAGCGTGGTCCGCCAGCTCCGCTACTCGGAGACCACGCAGGACGAGCTGGACCTGGTGCTGTTCGTCAACGGCATCCCGGTCGCCACGGCCGAGCTGAAGAACACGCTCACCGGCACGACCGTCGAGGACGCCAAGGAGCAGTACCGCAGGACCCGCGACCCCAAGGAGCCGCTGTTCGCCCGGCGGACCCTGGTGCACTTCGCGGTGGATCAGGACCTGGTGTTCGTCACCACCCGGCTGGCGCGGGAGAAGACCAGGTTCCTGCCGTTCAACACCGGCGACGGCGGTCCCGGGAACAAGGGCGGCGCGGGCAACCCGCGCGTCCCGCTCGTCGGCGACTACCGGACCGCCTACCTGTGGCAGGAGATCTGGGCGCCGGACACCTGGATGGACCTGCTCAAGCGGTTCCTGCACGTGGACGACGAGGACGTGCGCAAGGGCCGGGGGCGCAAGACGTACCCGGGCAAGGCGCACCGGCTTCCGATGATCTTCCCCCGCTACCACCAGTGGCACGCGGTGCGGGAGATGACCGCGCACGCCAGGCGGCACGGCTCCGGGCACAACTACCTGGTCGAGCACTCTGCGGGCTCCGGCAAGTCGAACACGATCGCCTGGCTCGCGCACGCGCTGTCGAACCTGCACACGTCGGCGAGCCTCGCGGAGATCGACCCGGAGGCGATCGAGCGAGGGTACCGGGCGAACCAGCCGGTGTTCGACAAGGTCATCGTGATCACCGACCGGGTGGTGCTGGACCGGCAGCTGCAGGAGACGATCTACCAGTTCGAGCACACGCCGGGCGTGGTCAAGCGGATCGACCAGGACGCCGCCCAGCTCGCCGAGGCGCTCCAGGGCGAGTCCGCCCGCATCGTCATCACCACGCTGCAGAAGTTCCCGCACGTCCTCCAGCAGGTGGAGGGGCTGCGCGGCAAGCGGTTCGCGGTCATCGTGGACGAGGCGCACTCCTCGCAGTCGGGCGAGGGCGCCGCCGCGCTCAAGCGGGTGCTGCGCCGGCTCGGCAGTGACGACGTGGACGAGGACGGCAACCTGCTGACCGCCTCCGCGCTGGCCAGGGGCAGGCACGAGACCCTGTCGTACTTCGCGTTCACCGCGACGCCGAAGAGCAAGACGCTCACCCTGTTCGGCACCCCCGGGAGCGACGGCAAGCCGCGCGCCTTCCACATCTACTCGATGCGCCAGGCGATCGAGGAGGGCTTCATCCTCGACGTGCTGAAGAACTACGTCACCTACAAGACGCTCTGGCGGCTGATGAGCCAGGAGCCGGAAGATCGCCAGGTGCAGAGGCGTAAGGGGCAGGCGCTGCTGGCGCGGTTCGCCGAGCTGCACCCGACGAGCATGCAGCAGCGGGCGCAGATCATCGTCGAGCACTTCCGCAGGCACACCGCCCCGCAGCTGGGCGGCCGGTCCAAGGCGATGGTGGTGACCCGGTCGCGGGAGCACGCGCTCCGGCTCGGCCAGGCGATCCGCGACTACGTGGAGACGAATGGATACGCCGGCTGCGGCACGCTCATCGCCTTCTCCCAGACGCTGAAGGTCACCGACGAGCACGGGGTGGAGACGGAGTACACCGAGGCCGGGCTGAACGGCTTCGGGGAGAAGGAGCTGCCGGACCGGTTCGCGTACTGCCGGGCCGACGACAGCGCGCCCAACGCCGCCGAGAAGGCGGAGTACCGGATCCTGGTGGTCGCCGACAAGTACCAGACCGGGTTCGACCAGCCGCTGCTGACCACGATGTACGTGGACAAGAAGCTGGCCGGAGTTGCGGCGGTGCAGACGCTGTCGCGGCTGAACCGCACGCACCGGCTCAAGTCGCAGGGCGACGTGTTCGTGCTCGACTTCGCCAACGAGGCCGAGGACATCCAGGCCGAGTTCCAGCCCTACTTCGAGGGTACGGCGGCCGAGACCATCGATCCGAACCTGCTCTACACGCGGGCGGGCGCCGTAGCGGGGCACGCGCTGCTTGTGGAGTCGGAGATGCAGGCCCTCACCGAGGCCTACCTGCGGGCCGAGCGGGCCTCGGCGACGCAGCGCGACTGGGAGAAGGCGCACGCGGCCCTCTACCGGTTCACCGAGCCCGCCGTGGCGCGCTTCGTCGAGCGGCAGGGGCAGGACAAGGAGAGCGACGACGACTCGGCCGAGCGGTTCCGCGGCGACCTGCAGTCCTTCGTCCGGATGTACGGGTTCCTGTCGCAGGTCGTGCCCTACACCGACGACGACCTGGAGCGGCTCTACCTGTTCGGCCGGTTCCTGCTGAACCGGCTGCCGCGCCGGGAGGACCCGGCGGTGGACGTCGGGGAGATCGACCTCACCCACCTGAAGATCGCCAAGACGGGCGAGCACGACGTCAGCCTGTCCGCCACGCCCGGCGGTGAGGTGACGCTGCCCGCCCCGTCCGGCGCGGGCGGCGTGGCGGCCGAGCCGGAGATGACGTCGCTGCACGCGCTGATCGCGGCGGTGAACGACAAGTACGGCCTGGGCCTGTCGGAGGCCGACCAGGTCTGGGTGGAGCAGCAGTTCGAGGAGGCGGTGGTCAACGACTCGCTGAAGGCCGCCGCGCTGGTCAACGACGAGGCCAACTTCGGCGAGGTCTTCGCCGACCACCTGGAGAAGGTCGTGGTGGACCGGCACACCGGCAACACCGGCCTGGTCCAGCGGTTCTTCGACGACTCGCTCTTCCGCTCCCGGATCACCGAGCTGGGCCGGAAACAGGTCTACAAGATGATCCGGGAAAGCACCGGGATCGAGTGATATAAGCATGATCGTGGATGCGGGAACGGTCGTCGGCGGCCGATACGAGCTCGTCATGCGGCTGGGCGAGGGCGGCCACGGCGAGGTCTGGAAAGGCTTCGACCAGTCGCTGGACCGGCACGTGGCCGTCAAGTTCATCCGCGCCGAGAGCTTCCCCACGCCCGGGGAACGCCGCGAGGCCGAGCAGCGGTTCCGCCGGGAGGCCCGGGTCACGGCCAGGATCCGGCACCCGGGCGTCCCGGTCGTCCACGACGTGGGTGACCTCGACGGATCGCTCTATCTGGTGATGGAGCTGGTCGAGGGCTATCGCATCGACCATCTGATCGACGCGCACGATCCCCTTCCGGTGGCCTGGGCGGCGGCGATCGCCGCCCAGATCTGCGCCGTGCTGACCGTCGCCCACGCCCGGTCGCTGATCCACCGGGACCTGAAGCCGGTGAACCTCATGCTGTGCGGCGACGGCACGGTCAAGGTGCTCGACTTCGGCATCGTCGCCGTCCTCGACTCCCCGAACATCACAAAGATCACCCAGGTGGGGCAGGGCGTCGGCACCTACTGCTACATGCCCTCCGAGCAGGCCATCACCGGGAAGGCCGACGCGCGCAGCGACCTGTACGCGCTCGGCTGCGTGCTGCACGAGCTCCTCGCCGGAAAGCGGGTCTTCGAGTCCGCCCACCCGGCGGCCGAGATGGCCCGCCACTACTCCGAGGCGCCCCCGCCCCTGCGGTCCCGGCGGCCGGACGTGCCCGCCGAGATCGAGGAACTCGTCCTGGCGTTGCTGGCCAAGAACCCCGCCGACCGGCCCGGCGACGCCGCCCAGGTCTACCAGCGGCTGCTGCCGTACATCGTCGCCCTGCCACCGCTGCCGGGCACGACGGCGGTCGCACCGTCGCCGGACCCGGGCCGGATGTACGCGACGGTCGTCGGCCGGATCGCCGAGACCGCCCTGGTCGGCCCGCGAATCCCGGTCCCGCGCACGACTCCCCCACCTCGGCTGTCCAGAGGTGATCTGGTCGCGGCCAGGGAACGGGCGGAGGAACTCGCGGTCGAGGGCCGGCTCAGCCAGGCGATCGAGATCCTCAAGGAGGCCGTGGCCGCCTGCGCGCCGCCCGCCGGGGATCGCCGGCTGCTGATCGCCTTGAAGATGGACCTGGCGAACGCCCGGTTCACCGCCCGCGACTACCCGACGGCCCTGGACGACTTCGAGGAGTTGATCCCCGCGCTCACCGATATGCTCGGGGCCGGGCACCGGGTCGTCCTGGAGTGCCGGTACAACCAGGCACTCAGCTCGGCCGCCCTGGGGTGGAACGAGACGGCGCGAGAGCAGATGACCGGTCTGCTCGGCGACGTCCGTACCTCACTGGACGAGCACGACATCCTCACGCTGGAGCTCCGCCGGGAGATCGGCGAGCTGCTGGCCAGGACGGGCGACCACGAGCGGGCCCGAGCCGATCTTCGCGCCCTGCTCCCCGACCTGACCGCCGTCTTCGGCCCCGACCATCCGGAGACCCGGCATGTCCAGACCCTGCTGGAGAACCTGGACCAACTCGGGCACTGAACCCGCCGCTCGGTACGGTGGACCTCCGGCCGCTCCGCCACCAGCGCGATCTGCTCGTCGATCGCCACCTTGAGACCCACGGTTTCCGTAGAAGGTCTTCGAAGCCGCGATCGAGTCTGCGTTTTTCAAGACGGGCTGGTTGAAAGGGGTGCGGGGCTCTACGACCGGGCGCTCGGGTTGAACACCACCGAGCTGGGGTCGCGTCCGCGCAGGTGGTGTACGAGTGTTTGAGATCGGTACCCGCGTCGCGCCTGGCTGATCGCCGTTGAAAAGCGCGGCGTCGTCCGTGGGGAAAAGCGCAGCGAGGGCGGTGGAGTCGCCCGGGACCGCTCACCGGTAACGCACCGCGCGGAGTCAAAGATCAAAAGCGCAGCGAGGGTCGTGGAGTCGCCCGGGACCGCTCACCGGTAACGCATCGTGCGGGGTGGTGGCGGGCGTTGGGCGGGTGTGGGTTAAGAGGGCGGGCCGGTGGAGCTCCGGGAGGGGATAAAGCGGGTCATGGCGGGCGTGGAGGCGGGGCCGTGGTGGTGACGATCGGGGATTTTCCATGATCTGGGTGAGTTGGCACGCTGGGGGCGTGCGGATTCACCCAGATCAAGGAAAGCGCCACTCCCACCCCCTCGGGTGGGCCGCCTTTCGTGGTGGAAGGCCCGATTCATCCCCGCACCCGGCCGGGGGCGACCCGTGACCGGACGCCCCGCGGACCTTCGTACCCCGCACGGCGAGAGCGCCGCGCGAGGCGGCGGCGAGCAGCGGCGAGGAGCGGCCCCGGATCCTTCCGCACCGCGGCGGACCCGTACCGATGAGCGGTCTGGGGCCACTCCACGGTCCTCGGCGCGCTTTTGACCTTCGACCCCGCACGACGCGACACCGACGAGCGGCCCTGAACCACTCCACCCCCCTCGCCGCGCTTTTCACCACGGACGACGCCGCGCTTTTCCACCGTGACCGGCTTACCGGATTCGGATGCTCGTACACCACATCCGTGGACGCGACCCGAGCTGGAGAACCTGGACCGGCTCAGCCACTGACCCCTCATGCGAAAACGTCGGCGAGCGATCACAGGAAATCGCTTTCCCAGTGTCAATGAACAATGAAACTTTCACCCTGGAACCCGACGTAAGCCGATCCAACCCTCCGCTTCTGGTCCTGATCTCGTATCGAGCCTGGAACAGGCCGGAGTGGCCCCGTGTTTGCCCCACTCCGGTAACCGTACGATCCCCACCGCACGGCGGCCCCGTATCCGCCCGGCACGGAAGGCGATGACATGGCCAGGACCTTTCAACATCGCACCTACACGATCCAGGAGGACCTGATGGAGGAATGGCTGGAGAAGTGGCGATCGAAGGTCGCGCCGCTCCGCCGTGAATTCGGGTTCGAGATCCATGGCGCCTGGGTGGATCACGAGCGGAACCAGTTCATCGTGGTCCTCTCGTATGACGGCCCGGAAAGCTTCCGGGAGCGGAATCAGCAGTACTGGGACTCTCTCACCCGCGCTGAAACGGGTGTGGAGCCGTCGCTCTACCTGATGAACCGGGTGGTCCGCGAAGTGACCCCCGTCGCCTGACGGCCGGCGAGGGGCAGCGCCCCCGGCCCATCCCTCGGCCCATCCCCCGGTCCGTCCCCGGTCCGTCCCCAGTCCGTCCCCAGTCCGTCCCGGCTCTCCCCGCACGCTCGTAAGCCTTCAGTCCGACCGTCACCCAACGCCTACCGCTTCGCGGCACGTGATCTGGCAGGTCTGGCCGTCCCGGATCTCGCGGGTGCGCTTCTACCGTGCTGTCCTATGGACACCCCAGATCTCCTCATCCGCAACGCCTCCCTCCGTGGCCGTCCCGGCAGGTGGTCGCTGGCGGCCACGGGCGGGCTCATCGGCCTCGTCGCCGAGGACGACCCCGATCTCGGCCCGGCGAGCGGTGTGACCATCGACGCCGACGGCGCCCTGGTCACCGAGCCGTTCGTGGACGCCCACCTGCATCTGTGCAAGGCGCACACCCTCGATGCGGCCGGGCCCGCCGCGCTGTCGGCGTACACCGGCGGCACCATGGGAGCCGCGATGGGCGCCATCGAGACGGCCGCCGCCGTCAAGGCCGGTCAGACGCGGGAGGCCGTCCTGGAGCGGGTCCGTCCGGTGCTGGTGGAGTCCGTGCGACACGGTGTCCGGGCCGTGCAGGCCTTCGCCGACATCGACCCGGAGGCGGGGCTCACCGGGGTGGAGGCGCTGCTGGCGCTACGCGAGGAGTTCCGCGGCGTGGTCGACGTGCGGGTGGTGGCGTTCCCGCAGGACGGTCTGCTCCGCGAGCCCGGCACCGAGGAGTTGGTCGCCGAGGCCGTACGGCGCGGCGCCGACGTGGTGGGCGGCATTCCGTGGATCGAATGGACCGACGCCGACGCCGCCGAGCACGTACGGCGCATGGTCGATCTCGCGCGACGGCACGGGCTACGTGTCGCCATGCTGGTCGACGACGCCGGAGACCCGGGGCTGCGTACGACCGAGATGCTCGCACGGGAGCTGCTGGAGCAGAACATGATCGGGCGCGGCAGTGCCCAGCACGCCCGGGCGATGGCTCTCTATCCCGAGCCGTACCTGCGGCGCCTGGCCGGGTTGTGCCGCGCGGCGGGGCTCGGCTTCGTCAGCGACCCGCACACGGGACCGCTCCACCTGCCGGTCTTCGAGCTGGCCGGCGCCGGGGTTCCGGTCGCGCTGGGGCAGGACGACATCGAGGACGCCTACTACCCGTTCGGGCGGCACAACCTCCTGGAGGTGGCGTTCCTGGCCGCGCACCTGCTCGATGCCCGTACCGACGCGGCTCTGGAACGGCTGTACGACATGGTGACCGTCGACGCCGCGCGGGTCGTCGGCCTGCCCGCCCACCGCCTGGAGCCCGGGACCCCCGCCGACCTCGTCGTCCTTGAGGGACGGACCCTCCGCGAGGCCCTGACCCGGCACGCGCCGCCCCGGCACGTCGTCGTCGCGGGCCGGGTCGTGGCCTCGTCCACCCGGCACACCGCCTTCGGAGCCGGTGTCCCCCACTGACCGGCGGGAGTCACCTCCACGGCCCCCCTTCCCCCGGGGACGGTCGTGTCCCTGCGGGTGAACAAGCGCTGGGAACCGCTCGGGCGGGGATCCTCCTACCGGAGGGTCTCCGCCCGAGCGGGTTCGGCGCCCCCTCTAAGCCGTGCGAGGCAGACCACCCCGACCAGTCTCACCTCCGCCCACTCGACCACCCCGACCACTCTCACCTCCGCCCAGAAGCCGTGCCGCGAACACAAGAACCCCGAGAGGTGCCGTGCCAGGAGCGGGCACCACGGCACGTAGAACCAGGGGTCCCGCAGCGGTGAGCACAGCAGTATCGACGGTGTCGGCATCGGCATCGGCCGGGGCAATGTCGGCATCGGTGGCAGCATCAACGGCCACAGGACCCCCGGCAACAGAGGCGGCGCGGGGATCGACAACTGACAGGGCCGTGGGTGGCCCCGCGAGGCCACCCGAGATCGCAGACTACCTCCCGGCCTCGTGCGCGTCGACCAGCCCCTTGGGGGCCGTCAGGCACCACGCCTCGGTGACCAGCTCGAACAGCTCATCCGGATCGATCTTCGCGAGGTGCACCACGACCCAGCCGAACCGGCCCGCGGTGAACTGGACCTCGAACACCTCCGGCCGCTCCGCCACCAGCGCGATCTGCTCATCGATCGTCGCCTTGAGACCCACGGTCTCCGTATCTCCCCATATGTAGCCGAAACCCTTGCCTCGGACCTTCAGCGAGGTCCAGCTGCCGGAATCGCTCTGCTGAACCTCGGGAAGTCGGTCCAGCATCTCCAGGAATTCACCAACGCTCACACCCATGAGCCACGTGTATCAGAGCGCTACGACAATCCCCGCGAAACCGCCCCGCCGTTGCACGCCACCGCGATCATGGCCCGGCCGGGACACCCGAGGCGGATGGACGCCCCCTCTCGCCGAAGCCTCTCACGCACCCGCCATCTGCTCGGATCAGGTATCGCACATCCCGCGCAGCCGGCACCGGGCACCGGGCACCGGGCACCGGGCACCGGGCACCGGGCACCAACGAAGACACCAGAATCACCTCGTACCGTGACCGGGGAATGACAACAGCGGCGCTGTAGCGCACGGCCGGCTCCCCTCGTTCGTCAAGGCCCGCGCCGCGGTGTCGCGGCAGCGTGTGATTCGCGGCGAGTGTACTGAAACCTCCCCGGGCGGGAAACAGGTTTTCTCACCGGCGCCCGGACGGCCTCCGGCGGTCTGCGGCCGATACCGACAGGCTCCAGACGAGCCGTTCGCTGATTCTCGGTGTTCGTCAGTGCGGATCGGTGAGCCGCCACGTTGCCGTGGCGGCGCTCGGCGACGCGCTCGGCGACGAGGAGAAGGCCGAACTGCAGGCATCCATCCGCGGGGTCGCGGTCAGTGATCACCATCAGGCGTGAGCACGGATCGCGTCGCCGCGGTCCCGGTGGAGGCGGCCGGCCGGTAGGTGGCCAGAAACATATGAGTGGCGCCGTCGGCGATACGGGACAGTTCGTCGGCCGGATAGCTGCCGCCGCAGAACATGACGCGGTTGATCGGTATCCACAGCAGCAGGCCGACGAACTGGTTGGCGGTCAGGGCGGGGTCGTCCACGGTCAGGGCGGGGTCGTCCACGGTCAGGGAGCCGCGCCTGGCCAGGCGGTCGAAGCAGCCGGCGAGGCCGGCCAGCACTCGTTCGAAGCCCTGCTGGTACCAGGCGGTCCCGAGGGCGGGGAAGCGTTCGGCCTCGGCGATGACCAGGCGGCGTAGCGCCAGTAGTTCCGGGCGCATGAGCGCGGCGACAAAGCGGTGGGCCAGTTCCAGCAGGTCGCGTTCCAGGTCATCGGTTTCTGCGAGGCTCTGGGTGACGAGCTGGACGAGGGTGTCGACCTGGCCGGTGGTGTTCAGGACGATACTGCGCGACTACATCGCCCAGGCCGTCCGCCTCGACCAGAACTGACGGCCGTGAGAGGCCCCGGTCCGGCACCACCCCGCCCTTGACCTGGAGTCACAGTCCACGACGATCCGTCGGCTTCCAACCCCCGCCCATGCTCCTTGTCACCCCGTTGGTCACTCGGGTACGACATCACCCCGTTGGTCACTCGGGTACGACCTACCGGCCGGTTTCGGCACCGTTGGGGGCGACCTGGTTGGGGATGTGAGTGTCTGGAAGGCATCGGTCGGACACTGCCGACAAGCGGTCGGACACTGCCGGGGTGGAGTGTGAGGTGGCCTGGCCCGCTTCGGGAGGCGTCGCTCGTTCCAGGAAGCGGAGCAGTTCGACAGGGAAGGGCAGCACGAGGGTGGAGTTCTTCTCGGCGGCGACTTCGACGACGGTCTGGAGTAGGCGTAGTTGCAACGCGGCGGGGTGCATGTTCATCGTTTCAGCGGCTTGGGCCAGCTTCTTCGAGGCCTGCAGCTCGCCCTCGGCGGTGATGATGCGGGAGCGCCGTTCACGTTCTGCCTCAGCCTGCCGCGACATGGACCGCTTCATCGACTCGGGGAGCACCACGTCCTTGATCTCGACGCGGTCGATGTGCACGCCCCAGCCCACAGCCGGGCTGTCGATCATCAGCTCCAGGCCTTGGTTGAGCTTCTCCCGATTGGACAGCAGGTCATCCAGCTCGCTCTTGCCGATGATCGAACGCAGCGAGGCCAGCGCGACCTGGCGAATGGCGGACTCGTAATCCTGGACGCCGACGACCACACGCACCGGGTCGACGACCCGGAAGTAGATGACGGCATCCACGTGAACCGTCACGTTGTCGCGGGTGATGGCATCCTGGGCGGGTACCGGCATGGTGACGACCTGCATGTTGACCTTCTGCAGGTGGTCGGCGACCGGCACTATCAGGGCGAGCCCGGGAGCGCGGATCTCAGCGCGGACCTGTCCGAACCGGAAGACGACGCCCCGCTCGAACTGTTTGACGACTCGTACACCGGCCTTCAGCCATATCGCGCCCAGCACGAGGATCGCGATCAGTACAGCGATGACGGTAGTGATCATTTCAGCCTCCCCACGTCTCCCCTCGGTCCCGCCGATCCAAAGGCCTCTCAGATCGATAGCCGGTTCGCGGGTCCCGCCTGCGGCGGGGTGGGCCGACCACACAGGGCGACGGCGGCAGCCGCTGCGGCACCCGGGATCACAGCGTGGGCCGTGGCAACCGCCGATGACCGGTGTCGTCCCGGCGACTCCGCTTCTCCCGTTTGAACCTTTCTATCGTAGCGCGATCCGAGATGTCCGATATGCGCCTTTTGCCGAACAGATCAAGCGGCCCACACGCGGCCCCGATTAGCCTGGTCGACGGTGGCGCCCCCGCCCACGGCGTCGGCGACGAGCCCGCTGATCGTACGGCCGAGTAGTGCCGAACCTCGCGCCGGTTCAGCCCGTCGTAGGGGCATGAGGACATCGATTCGTACGGTCAGCACGGCAAGCGGGTGATCATCGTGGACCGCGGCGCACTCAGGGTGGTGGACACCGCGACCAGGAAGGTCACCGGCACGCTCAGGCTCCTGAGCGCCGAGCAGGTGATTTTCCCAGCGGCCGACCTGCTGATCAGCGGCGACAGGGCTCGGCTTCGAGCCCGCGGCCGGTCCTCATGCAGGACGCGGAGGCCAGGAACGACGTCTTCGCGAGTCAGTCACTCACGTCTCGTTTCCAACGATAACGAGACGTTTCGGCTGATGGGCACTACTGGGTTCGAACCAGTGACATCTCGCTTGTAAGGCGATCGAGATGGGGGGCCGACCTGGGCCTATACTTGCGCTGACCTGCGATTACAGTCCACAGTGATCCACCGTCGTCCGGCCCCGTCCGGGGTCGTTGTCACCCGGTTGGTCCCCTACGGATTCAGAAGTTCTCGCGCCATAGGTACCAGGGGCCGTAGTAGTGCTCGACGTCGGGCTCGTACCCCCCTTCTTCCGGCAGCGGTGGTTCACCATGCGGGCTCCATATGACGCCCTGCTGATGGATGTCGTCTCCCCCACCGGCCAGCGCGAAGCGCACCGTGTTCCCATGCCGCGCGGCCCAGGAGACATCGAACAGCCCCAGCGTTCCCGTGCCCATCTTCCAGTCGGCGCTTCCCGCCACCGCCGACCGTGCGACCGTCTGGAAGCTCTCTGCGGACAGAGCGAACCTGGACTTCTTCAGTTCTCCTACGGCGGGCAACGTAAGCACCAGGATCCCGATCAGCGGTGGTGCCGCCCAGCGCAAAAGGTTCCGCCCGACACCTGGCCGGCTCGCCGGGTTGAAGAGCGCTGCGGCGAGGCGAACGAACCAAACCACGCCGAGCACGAAGAACACAAGCAGCGCGGGCAGTACCCAAAGAGGGCCGATACCGGGAAAGCTCGCCTGGTACAGGAGCAGGAGGCCGATGACCGCCAGCGAGCCGACCAGAGGGAGACCCGGTGCGCCGGTCGAACTCCTCGGGGACCGCTCTTTCAACGTCACGGCAACTCCAACCAGGGGCGACCAAGGCATCTCATGATCGCAGCATTTCCCGGATGGTGCATTTGGCGTAGTTCTGCGGGCCGTTTGTGGGCAAGTTTGGCGTGGCCGCTAGCAACTGATCCAATCAATCACCCTGTGCCGGGCAAACAAGCCTTTCTTCACGTCAGGTGATCGATATCCGTCGATCAAGCCGCGTGAGGCTCGAACCACACCGAGCCCAGATCATGACCGGAGGTGAGACGAACGTCAGCATTCAGTGCCGCAGCCAGATGCCGCAGCAAGGCGATCGTTGGAGTGGTTCCGCCCTCCTCGATGCACTCGATCTCATCCTCGGTCATGCCCGCGCGCTCGGCCAACTCCGCCACCGTCAGCCCAAGCGCACCACGCCGGTCATACAGCGCCTTACCAAAAGCCAACGCTTCACGGATCATGATCCGTTCGGGATCCTCGGTCTCAGGTTCAGGTCGCACCCAGCGGGTGTGATAACCAGTCATCACACCTTCCTCTCATAGATCTCGGCCACCGACCCATGGTGGTCGCGTTCACAGATCTTCTGCGCCCGGACCGCCCTGTCGATCTGCCGTTGATCGTGCTGCTTGGTCTTGCGGAAAGCCGTGAGCAACACGATTTTCCTATCCGGAGTACACCAGTACGTCACCCGAGCTGCAACATCACGGAGCCGAACCCGTAGTTCCCAGACTGGCCCTTCCAGATGGTCCGACCATGGACCGCCAAGCTCAGTCCCTTTTTCCGCCAGTAGACCAGCTACCTCGTCAACCCGTTTGAAGTCGCTGTCACTCAGGTTGTCGAGCCACTCACGGACCTCCGGCTCGATCTCAAAACCATACGGCTTGTGCACCTGAGACTCCCTCCGCGCACTCACCTCACCTAGAGTAGCGAATCATTGCCGACGGCAACGGTCGAAGAGTCGCCTCGTCCCGCCCGAGCCGCCTAGGGGACATGACACAAGCGTGTGCTCATGTGTTGAGGCGACATCTGGCCAAGCGATGTGGCGAGGCGGTTTGGCGGTAAAAAAAGAGAAGCCCCTCGCCTGTTTTCGCAGGTGAGGGGCTCGTGGTGGGCACTACTGGGTTCGAACCAGTGACATCTCGCTTGTAAGGCGAGCGCTCTACCACTGAGCTAAGCGCCCGAGGTGATCCCGTTGGACAGACGGGACAACACCTTACGCCACTCGGGGGGATTTCAGCACATCGGGAGACCAGGTGGCCCCCGCGTCGGCGAAACCGGCGGCGCGCCAGCCGAGGAGGGCGGCGCCGAGCATGCCGGCTGACATGCCGAGGGCGGCCTGACGCAGAGGTGGTGCGTCGCGGAAGGCGAGGCGTTTCTGAAGACGTTCGGCCAGGGGGACGGAGAGGAGAGGGCCCGCCTCGGCAAGGCCGCCGCCGAGGACGATGGCTGAGGGGTCCAGCAGGAGCGTATAGGTGGCCAGGGCCGGGGAGAGCGCCTCGACCGCTTCGCCCCAGATCTCCATGGCCAGAGGATCTCCGGAGGCGGTCAGGGCTGCTACCTGCTCGGCGGTGACAGGAGCTGGCGAGGCAGCGGTGGCGGGCGAAGCGGTGGCGGTGGCGGGCGACGCAGCAGTGGGTGAGGCTGCCGAGGCGGTAGTGGTGGTGTCGGGCGAGGCGGTGATGGAGAAGGCGGGGGCGGTGGAGGCGGGGGCGGTGGAGGCGGGGGCGGTGGAGGCGGGGGCGGTGGAGGCGGGGGCGGTGGAGGTGGAGGCGGTGGAGGTGGAGGCGGGGGCGGTGGAGGTGGAGGCGGGGGCGATGGTGGTGGAGGAGGCGGATGAGGGGGCGCGGGTTGAGTAGCGGCGGGCTACGGCGGAGGCGGAGGCGTAGGTCTCCAGGCAGCCGATCTGACCGCAGGCACACGGCTCGCCCTCGGGGAGGACCGGGGTGTGGCCGATCTCGCCGCCCCAGCCGGCGCTCCCGCCGTACGGCTCGCCGTGCAGGATCACGGCGCCCGCGATGCCGGTGCCGATGGGCAGGAACAGGAAGTCGGAGAGCTCGCGACCGGCGCCGAAGACACTTTCCGCGAGGCCGCCGGTGCGGACGTCGTGGCCGAGTATGACGGGGACGTCGAGCGGGACGAAATCCGTCGCGGGGACGTCCCTCCAGCCGATGTTGGCGGAGTAGAGGGCCGCGTCGGCGGTGACCAGGCCGGGCACGGCGAGTCCGACACCCGCGGGGGTGCCGCCGCCCGCGGTGGCGAGGTCGTCGATGAATGATCGGATCGTCGCGACGACGGCAGCAGGGCCCCGATCCCGCGGGGTCGCGCGGCGGTCGGTGCGGATGATCTCGCCGGAACGGGTGACGAGGCCGCCCTTCATCGACGTTCCACCGACGTCAAGGGCAACAACGAAGGAGCTCATGCACCCATCCAGCGGCTCGAAGAAGCGGGACCGAGCCCGACCCTAGCGCACGGCGCACACCTCAACGGCCCCTCAGGGGACCCGGCGCAGGACCCTGGCCAGGGCGGCCTCCACCTCGTCGGCCAGGCCCGGGGCACAGACGACGGCCGGTCGGCCGTCGGCGCGGGCGGGTCGCACCGAGCCGCAGGACCGGCACTCCACCTCGCCGAGCCGGCAGATGAGCCCGACGGAGCCGCATGAGGAGCACGTGTCGAGCTCGACTTCATGGGTGCGCCGGCAGTCCGGGCAGATCAGCACCTGCGTCTCGTCGCGTACCCCGCGCGTCCACGGGCTGGCACCACGGATCGGGTCGGTCTGCCTGGCCCCGCAGGAGAAGCAGGGCATGATCGCCTCCGAGAGGTTGGACCGGCGGGCGCCGCGCGAGCGGGCGGCCGCCGGATCACCGCTTAGGGAAGTTCGGCGAGCACCTTGCGGTACTCGGCGATGTCGCGGGCCTGTGAAATCGAGTTCACGACACGCCAGCGGACCACGCCCTCGCCGTCGATGATGAAGGTTCCGCGCTCCGCGAAGCCCTTCTCCTCATCGAAAACACCGTACGCCCGCGCGACCTGTCCGTGCGGCCAGAAGTCGGAGAGCAGCGGGAAGGTGTAGCCCTTCTGATCCGCCCACGCACGGTGGGCGAAGATGGAGTCAATCGAGATTGTAAGAACTTCAACGTCTTCGGGCATGTCGGCCATGAACTCGTCACGGATGGCGTCGAGCTCGCCGCTGCAGACCCCGGTGAACGCGAGAGGGTAGAAGATCAGCACGATCTTTTTACCCCGGTGGTCGGAAAGCTTGACCGGAGTGCCGTGCTGGTCGCTCAGCTCGAAGCCGGGAGCCTGGGTGCCCACCTCGATCGCCATGGCCGGGGATCCTTTCGTCGCATGAGGCATGCGCCATCATCCTGCCGTACGGCTCACGCGAGCCGTACGGCAGGGCGGACCCTTAGCGGCGCGCCTTGGGCGTCGCCAGACGCGTCCCCGACCAGTCGGGGGCCGCGCTGATGCTGCTGGTCTGCGAGAGACCCGCAGTGGTGGCATCTTCCCCGATGTCGCTCGGCTCCACGTGCCCGTCCCGGCCGGCTTTGGGAGTGAGCAGCCAGATCTGGCCACCATCGGTGAGGTTGGTCACCACGCTGCTCAGGGCGTCGAACAGATCGCCGTCACCGTCGCGCCACCAGAGCAGCACGACGTCGACGACGTCCTCGAAGTCTTCATCGACCAGCTCGTTACCGGTCAGCTCCTCGACGGAGTCGCGCAGGTCGTCGTCAGCGTCCTCGTCCCATCCGACCTCCTGCACCACCTGACCCTGCTTGAGGCCGAGTCGTTCGGCCAGGCCGCGTTCGCCCTGGGCCTGACCCGCGGTCGCGCTCACGTTTGTCCCTCCTGCTTGGATGGCCCCGCAATCACACGGTGCTCAAAGTGCTTCGGCACAGTCCACACGCTGTGACCCTTAGTCGTCAACGGTCGCCACGGCAACGACTGGGCTACGTATGAATTAGTCCGACAAAAATGACAAACGGACCTGGCGTTCCAGATTGTCGATGTTGAGATCCACCACGGCGATGGACTGCCAGGTTCCCAGCGCGAGCCGTCCCGACAGGACCGGGACGGTGGCGTACGGCGGAATGAGGGCGGGCATGACATGCGACCGTCCATGCCCTCTTGAACCGTGCGCATGCCTCCATCTGCCATCGGCAGGAAGCAGAGCCTCCAAGGCCGCGAGCAGATCGTCGTCACTGCCTGAACCCAGCTCCAGCAGCGCGACCCCGGCGGTCGCATGGGGCACGAAGACGTTCAACAGGCCGTCGCCCCCACATGACCGGACGAAGCTCTCGCACTCGGAGGTGATGTCGTGCACCCGATCCCGGGAACCCGTTACCACCTCGATCGTCTGAGATCTCACATACCGATCCTACGATCCATCGTGAGCTGCGACGACGACCGCACCCCGGTCCGGAGCGCATCAGTGCCCCATCCGTCACACGCCCGCCCTGGGTAGATCACCTTATTTGGGATGCTCCTGCCCTCCATGAGGGCATGAAAAGGGTACGGAGGGCACTATGTGGGGAGGGCCACCCGTTACATATATGCAAGATTTCGATCGGTCCCGGCGGCGTCCCCGAGCCCGGAAAGCCTTCCTGCCGCAGGGTTTCGGGCCTCGTCCGGACCGCGGGCCCGGAGTCCCAAGGGGAGAGACCCCGGATTTCCAGGGAGAGGCCCTGTAAAAAGTAGGGAACCTCGTTGTAACCTTTGACGGCGATTCATCCTACCATCGGTGGTCTAGGCCACTTTTGTGCCCCTGCCAGCAGGGATCTCCTGGTTACCGGTAAGTAGAGATGCACTTTCCGGGGTAAGCGACCAGGATGGAAGACGACCTACACCAGACAAAAGTCCATCCTCGGAAGGCGAGACCCAGTGGCTTCCGGACGCCAGCGTTTCTCGATCATCAGCGACGGCCTACCCAGCCAGCTTCCTGATGTCGACCCCAGTGAGACCCAGGAGTGGCTCGAGTCGCTCGACAACGTCATCAAGACGGAAGGTCGCACTCGTGCTCGTTATCTGATGCTTCGGCTGTTGGAACGGGCCCGGGAGCACCAGGTCGGTGTGCCCGGCCTGCGCAGCACCGACTACATCAACACCATCCCGCCGGAACGTGAGCCCTGGTTCCCGGGCGACGAGTACGTCGAGCGCCGGATCCGCGCCTATACGCGCTGGAACGCGGCGGTCATGGTGACCCGGGCCAACGCCCGCACCAACGTCGGCGGGCACATCGCCACCTATGCCTCGGCCGCGTCGCTCTACGAGGTGGGTTTCAACCACTTCTTCCGCGGCAAGGATCACGGCGAGTCCGGAGACCAGGTCTTCTTCCAGGGCCACGCCGCACCGGGCATCTACGCCCGCGCCTTCCTTGAGGGCCGCCTCAAGGAGGCCCAGCTCGACGCCTTCCGCCAAGAGCTCTCGCACGGTTTCAAGGGCCTGCCCTCCTACCCGCACCCCCGCCTGATGCCCGACTTCTGGGAGTTCCCCACGGTCTCCATGGGTCTCGGGCCGATCGGGGCGATCTATCAGGCCCGGTTCAACCGCTACCTGCTGAACCGGAAGATCAAGGACACCAGCCGGAGCCACGTCTGGTGCTACCTCGGTGACGGCGAGATGGACGAGCCCGAGTCGCTCGGCGCGATCGGCCTGGCGGCCCGTGAGGAACTCGACAACCTCACCTTCGTCATCAACTGCAACCTGCAGCGTCTCGACGGCCCGGTGCGCGGCAACGGAAAGATCATCCAGGAGCTGGAGTCCTACTTCCGTGGCGCCGGCTGGAACGTCATCAAGGTCGTCTGGGGCCGCGACTGGGATCCGCTGCTGGCGGCCGACGTCGACGGCGTGCTGGTCAACAAGATGAACACCGTCCCCGACGGCCAGTTCCAGACCTACTCCGTCGAGTCCGGCGAGTACATCCGCGAGAACTTCTTCGGTGACGACCCGCGCCTGCGCAAGATGGTCGAGCACCTCTCGGACGAGGACATCCGCAAGCTGTCGCGCGGCGGCCACGACTACCGCAAGGTTTACGCGGCCTACAAGTCGGCCCGCGAGCACGTCGGCCAGCCGACCGTCATCCTCGCCCAGACCATCAAGGGCTGGACCCTCGGCAAGGACTTCGAGGCGCGCAACGCGACGCACCAGATGAAGAAGCTGTCCAAGGCCGACCTGAAGGAGTTCCGCGACCGGCTCTACCTGCCGATCCCCGACTCCGCCCTCGAAGCCGACCTTCCTCCGTACTTCCACCCGGGCGAGAACGACCCCGAGATCCAGTACATGAAGGAGCGGCGCGCGGCCCTGGGCGGTTTCCTGCCCAAGCGCGTGATGCGCGCCAAGCCGGTCAAACTTCCCGGCGACGCCGCCTACGCACAGCTGAAGAAGGGCTCCGGCAAGCAGAACGTCGCCACCACCATGGCGTTCGTCCGCCTGCTCAAGGACCTCATGCGCGACAAGGAGATCGGCCACCGCTTCGTGCCGATCATCCCTGACGAGGCGCGTACCTTCGGTCTCGACGCGATCTTCCCGACGGCGAAGATCTACTCGCCGCACGGCCAGACGTACGAGGCGGTCGACCGCGAGCTGCTGCTGTCGTACAAGGAGTCGACCGAGGGCCAGATCCTGCACGAGGGCATCAGCGAGTCGGGCTCGATGGCCTCCACGATCGCGGTCGGCTCGTCGTACGCCACGCACGGCGAGCACATGATCCCGATCTACATCTTCTACTCGATGTTCGGCTGGCAGCGCACCGCCGACCAGATGTGGCAGCTCGCCGACCAGATGGGCCGCGGCTTCCTGCTCGGCGCCACCGCAGGCCGCACCACGCTGAACGGCGAGGGCCTGCAGCACGAGGACGGCCACACCCCGCTGATCGCCTCGACGAACCCGGCGGCGGTCTCGTACGACCCGTCGTGGGGGTTCGAGGTGGCCCACATCGTCCAGGACGGCCTGCGGAGGATGTACGGCGAGCAACCGGAGAACGTCTTCTACTACCTGACCGTCTACAACGAGCCCTACCTCCAGCCCGCCGAGCCCGCGGACCTGGACGTGGCGGGCCTGCTCAAGGGTCTGTACAGGTTCGCCCCGGCTCCGGCCGTCTCGGGGCCGAAGGCCAACATCCTGGTGTCCGGCGTGGCCGGGCCGTGGGCCGTGGAGGCCCAGCGGTTGCTGGCCGAGGACTGGGGTGTGGCGGCGGAGGTCTGGTCGGCCACCTCCTGGACGGAGCTGCGCCGTGACGCGCTCGCCGCCGAGGAGCACAACCTGCTCAACCCCGGGGCGGACAAGCGCGTGCCGTACATCACGCAGGCGCTGTCGAAGGCCCAGGGGCCGTTCGTGGGCGTGAGCGACTACATGCGGGCGGTCCAGGACCAGATCGCCCAGTGGGTTCCCGGTGACTGGAGCTCGCTCGGCACCGACGGCTTCGGCCTGTCGGACACCCGGTCGGCGCTGCGCCGCCACTTCCACGTGGACGCGGCCTCGATCACCCTGGCCGTGCTCACCCAGCTGGTCGAGCGCGGTGAGCTCGACTCCGAGGTGCTGGGCGACGCCATCGCCATGTACCACCTGAAGAACGGCGTGACCGAGGCCGGGGGCGCCGAGAGCAACGACACCCAGTCCATGGGAGTGTGATCCTTTCCGGGCGGGTTCTCCTTTTCCAGGGGGGCCCGCCCGGTTAGGGTGGAATCGCTTCCCCCGGCGAACGATTCCAGGGGGAGCTGTTTCATGGCAAGAATCCTTAGGGCGGCCGCGACGGTCACGGCCCTGTCAACCGCGCTCGCCGCCTGCGGCGGCTACGGGAACCGCGCCGTCTCGGACATCTCCGCGCCGACCGCCACCGCGGCAACGGTCACGCCCTCGGGGACGCCCTCGAAGACGATCGTCTGGGGTCCCTGCACCGACATCCAGCGACCCGGCGGCCAGCCCCCCGCGGCGCCCGACCGCACGCAGCAGTGCGGGAGGCTCAAGGTCCCGCTCGACTACGCCAAACCGAACGGCGAGTCCATCGACATGGCCGTCATCCGCGTCAAGGCCACGGGCCCCGGTGCGCGGATCGGCTCGCTGGTCTTCAACTTCGGCGGTCCCGGCGCCTCGGGCGTCGACACCCTCGCCCAGGCCGCCAAGGCCTTCACCAATCTGAACCGCCGCTACGACCTGGTCAGCTTCGATCCCCGCGGAGTCGGCCGCAGTTCGGGCGTCAGGTGCGACGGCAACGCGATGATGGACAAGTTCACCTCGATGAACACCCTGCCCACCAACGACGCCGAACGCGCCCAGATCCGGCTGACCACCAAGGAGTTCGTGACGGCCTGCGGGCAGACCTCGGGCAGGCTTCTGCCCTATGTCGGCACCGTGAACGCCGCCGCGGACATGGACCGCCTCCGCGAGGCCCTGGGCGAAAGACAGCTGAACTACTTCGGCATCTCGTACGGGACGCAGCTCGGCGCGGTCTACGCGACCAGGTTCCCGAAGAACGTGGGCCGGTTCGTGCTGGACGCCCCGCTGGACCCGAGCGTGTCCATGGCCGATCGAACGCTGGTCCAGACGAAGGGCTTCCAGCACGCCTACAACGCCTTCCTGAAGGACTGCGTGAAGGAGCCCGGCCAGTGCGAGATCGGCACCGACGCGACCATCGCGAACAAGAACGTCGTGAAACTCATGGACGACCTGAAGGACGAGCCGCTCGAGGTCCGCGACCGTACCCTGACGCAGGGGCTGGCGGGCACCGGCATCGCCGCCGCGCTGTATTCGGAGATGACCTGGCCGCTGCTGGACCAGGCGCTGGGTCAGGCGATCAAGGATGACGGCCGGATCCTGCTGGCGCTGGCCGACAGCTACAACGGCCGCCTGCCCGACGGCAGCTACACGACGCTCATGAGCAGCTTCCCGGCGATCAGCTGCGTCGACACCGCGGAACGGCCCACTCCCGAGCAGCTGGCAGCCCTGGAGGCCGAGACGATGAGGGTCTCCCCGCTGTTCGGCGGCACCGGCATGGGTCTGATCTGCTCGATGTGGCCGGTTCCCGGCAGCGACGAGGCCAGGCGGGTCAACGCCACGGGCTCGGCTCCGATCATGGTGATCGGTGGCACGGGCGACCCCGCCACACCGTACGAGTGGGCTCCGAAACTGACCTCGGAACTCAGGACGGGCGTGCTGGTGACCTACAAGGGCGAGGGGCACGGCGCCTACCTGTCCGGCGACGCCTGCATCGGAAAGGTGACCGACGCCTACCTGATCGACGGGAAGGTTCCGGCGAAGGGGATCACCTGCCCCAACTCCTGACGCGCCCTTCCCAGTGCCCGCAGGTCTCCAGGCGGGGCAGTGCGGTCTCGCCGAGCCGATGGAGCTCGATTCTCCATGCGCGAACACCGGCGGCTCCGCCATGGCTCCATACGGTGGTTGAACCGACAAAACAGCATCGATACCCTAGTGCGACGCATCTCATTGGAGCTCAATGGCCCAACCACCAAAACACCCACTGGCCGCACCACAGAATCTTCCCGGCAAACCACCCGCCAAGCCCTCGGGGTTCAAGGCTTCCAAGGTGGTCACCATCACCGGGATCGGCGTCGTGTCGCTGCTTCTGGTCGGCTACTGCTCCGCGCAGCAGGACTACGAGGAGGTAGGCGCCGAGTGCGTCGACCTCAACAGCCGCCAGCCTGACGGCACGTACGAGGTGGTGGACGAGGACCTCTGCGACGACAACCGCTACCACGGGTCACGGGGCGCCTACAGCTGGTACTACGGCGGCGTCAGGAGCGGCGCCTACATCCAGCAGGGGACCACGGTGCGCCCCTCGGACGTCAAGATCACCAGCCGGAAGGGCACCGTGATCCAGCGGGGCGGCTTCGGCGGGCGCAGCGGGTCGGGCGGCGGGAGCTGATCCGGCACAGATGAGACGCGAGACCTCGCTCCCCCGCGACGGCTGGGAGAGCATCATCGAAGGCCACGGACTGGCCTACCACCGCTCGGCACACCCCGAAGGCCTCGTCCGCCCGTACTGGGACGAGACCGTGCAGTACGTCTTCTCCATGGACGAGGTCCTGGACCTGGAGAACCAGGTCGAGGAGCTGCACCGGATGTGCCTGCACGCCGTGGAGCACGTCATCGAGAAGAACCGCTACGCCGACTTCGCGATCCCGGACTGGGTGGCCCCGGAGATCGCCGCCTCCTGGGGGCGGAACGACCCGCACCTGTTCGGCCGGTTCGACCTGCGCTACGACGGGACCGGGCCGGCCAAGATGCTGGAGTACAACGCCGACACCCCCACCAGCCTTCTGGAAAGCTCGGTGGTGCAGTGGTTCTGGCTGCGCGACCGCTACCCCGACGACGACCAGTGGAACTCCATACACGAACGACTGATCGCCAGGTGGCAGCAGATCTCGACCAGCCTGCCCACCGGGCCCGCGCACTTCGCCTGGACCAACATGGACGCCTCAGGTGAGGAGGCGATGACCCTCGCCTACCTGCAGGAGACCGCCGACCAGGCCGGGCTCAAGACCGTCGCGGTGGCCATGGAGGACATCGGCTGGGACGACCTCAACCTCCGCTTCGTCGACATGGAGCGCCGGGTGATCCGCACGCTCTGCAAGCTGTACCCGTGGGAGTGGGCGATCGCCGACCCGTTCGGCACGCGGGCGGTGCGCCAGCAGGTCTCCACGACCTGGATCGAGCCACTGTGGAAGATGCTGCTGTCCAACAAGGCGCTGCTCGCGGTGCTCTGGGAGCTGTATCCGGACCACCCGAACCTGCTGCCCGCCTATCTCGACGGCCCCCGCTGCATGTCCTCGTACATCGCCAAGCCGCTGCTCGGCCGCGAGGGCGCGAGCATGCGGATCGTCGCCCCCGGCGAGCGCGTCGAGACCTCGGGTGGCTACGGCGCCGAAGGGCACGTCTACCAGGAGTTCCAGGCGCTGCCCGTCTTCGACGGCTGGCGCCCCGTGCTCGGCGCCTGGGTGGTCCACGACGAGGCGGCGGGTGTCGGCATCCGCGAGACCTCAGGGTTCATCACCGACGACACGTCGTCATTCGTTCCGCACCGCATCGAGCTCTGAGTCCTGAAAAGAGAATCAAGCCATGAGTCCCACCCCCATCCCGGCCGTGACGCTCCCGCCCTCCGTGACCGGCGGCGAGACGCTCTCAATCGCCGAAATCCTCGGGCGCGGCGCGCTCGCGATCGCCTCCTACGCCGCCCTCGGCGTGATCCTGCTGATCATCGGCTTCTACGTGATCGACATGGCCATCCCCGGCAAGCTCAGCCGGCTGATCAAGGAGGACCGTAACCCCAACGCCACACTGCTGGCCTGCTCGGGACTGGCCGCCGTCGGGCTGATCGTCGCGGCCTCCATCTGGTCCTCGGGCGGAGCCCTGCACGAGGGCCTGCTCGCGACGCTGGTCTTCGGCCTGGTCGGCATCGCCGTGCAGACCGTGGCGATGATCGCGTTCGACAGGGTGGCGGGGATCTCGGTACGCGATCTGGTCAAGGAGGCGGAGCTCCAGCCAGGCGCCCGGCTGCTGGCGGTCACCCACCTGGCCATCGGACTGATCACCGCCGTCGCGGTCGTCTGAGCGCACGGTCGGCTGAGCACGGCCATATGAGCACGTGGTCGGCTGAGCGCGGTCGGCCGCCACTCGGCCGCGTCCGCCGTAGGGGACCCGGTCATACCGGATGTACAAGATCGAGGGTGCTGCGCTGTCCGGAACAGTGGCTGGCGCATCTCCGACGACCTGGCACTCTTGGTGACGTGAGGGAACGGATCGAGCGAGCGGTCAGGCACAGCGACGTCGTGGCCGGGTCGGACGGGAGAGATCTCGACTCCGACCGGGTCAGGGAGGACACCACACGTCGGCTGGAGCGGGCCATGGGCACGCTGAGCACGGCCGCCATGGCCCGGATGGACGACCGGCTGATGTGGTTCCGCGCCCTTTCCGCAGAGGACAGGTCCTGGGTCGGACTGGTCGCCCAGGCCGGGATCGCCGCCTTCGTGGAGTGGTTCCAACACGCCGGCGAAGGCCGCCCGACGCCCAGCATCGAGTTCTTCGGCACCGCGCCCAGGGAGCTGAAGCGGTCCATCTCGCTGCAGCAGACGGTCGACATCGTGCGGGTCGTGGTCGAGGTGGTCGAGGCACAGACCGAAGAACTGGCGGCGCCCGGCGGGGATGACCAGCTCCAGCAGGCGATGCTCCGCTACACCCGCGACGTCGCGTTCGCCGCCGCGCAGGTGTACGCGCGGGAGGCCGAGGCCCGCGGCGCCTGGGACGCTCGACTGGAAGCGCTGATCGTGGACGCCCTGGTCAGGGGGGAGGTCGACGACGGCCTGCACTCGTGGGCCGCCGCGCTCGGCTGGACCTCCACCCCCGTCGTGGTGCTGGCGGGACAGACACCCGACGACGACCCGCAGGCGGTGATAGACACGTTGCGCGACCGGGGCCGCAGGTCTGGTCTGGACATGCTGGCCGGGGTGCAGGGCGACCGGCTGATCGTGATCGTGGGCGGTGCGGACAGCGTCGCCGCCGCTGCCAGGCACGTGGTGCCGCGTTTCGGAGACGGGCCGATCGTGATCGGGCCCGAGGTGGCGGACCTGCACTCGGCCGCCAGATCCGCGCGGGCGGCGATGGCCGGGCTGCGGGCCGCCGCGGGGTGGCCGGACGCGCCCAGGCCGGTCCACGCCGAGGACCTGCTGGCCGAACGGGCCCTCGACGGTGACGCCGACGCCAGGGCACAGCTGATCGAGAACGTCTACCTGCCGCTGATCGGCACGCCACTGCTCGACACCCTGGCGACCTACCTGGAACAGGGCACCTCCCTGGAGGCGACGGCCCGGCTGCTGTTCGTCCACCCGAACACGGTGCGCTACCGCCTGCGCAAGATCACCGAGCTGACCGGCTACCAGCCGACGGAGGGCCGGTCCGCCTTCACGCTGCAGGTGGGACTGATTCTCGGACGCCTATCGGAAGCACCGGTTACCTAGAAGGCTTTACTTAACTTCCACGAAACTCCCCCTGTAGGTTCCCTACAAAAAAGTGGTGACAAACTTCGTCTGGATCTCCATCCGTGTATTGGACTTCTACAGGGCAGGCTGGATTTCGTGCTCGTCATCGTCGCTCCGGGCCAGGGTGCCCAGACTCCAGGCTTCCTCGGTCCATGGCTCGAACTGCCGAGCGTGACCGACCGGCTGACCGCTTGGTCAGAGCTGGCCGGACTCGATCTGATCGCCTACGGGACCACCGCCGACGCGGACGAGATCCGTGACACCGCCGTCGCGCAGCCCCTGCTCGTCGCCGCCGGACTGGCCGTCGCCGAGGTCCTGGGGGCCTCTCCCGACATCGTCGCCGGGCACAGCGTGGGCGAGTTCACGGCCGCGGCCCTGGCCGGGGTGCTCACTCCCGAACAGGCCCTCGGCCTCGTCCGTGAGCGCGGCCAGGCCATGGCCAAGGCCGCGGCCGTCACCGAGACCGGCATGTCCGCCGTCCTCGGCGGGGTCGAGGAGGAGGTCCTCGCGGCCATCGCCGCCAACGGGCTCACTCCGGCCAACGTCAACGGCGCCGGGCAGATCGTCATCGGCGGCACGCTGGAGCAGCTGGCGGCGTTCAAGGCGGAACCGCCCGCCCGCGCCCGGGTGATCCCGCTGTCGGTCGCCGGCGCGTTCCACACCGTGCACATGGCCTCCGCCGTCGACAGCCTGCGTGAGGCCACCTTGGGCCTCGACCCCGCCGACCCCACCGTCACCCTGCTGTCCAACAACGACGGCGCGGCGGTCACAAGCGGCGCCGAGTTCCTGGAGCGTCTGGTCACCCAGGTCGCCAACCCGGTGCGCTGGGACGCCTGCATGGCCACGATGGCCGAACTCGGCGTCACCACCATGATCGAACTTGTCCCCGGCGGCACGCTCACCGGCCTGGCCAAGCGTGCTCTGCGCGGGGTGACGACCGTCGCCCTGAAGACCCCCGACGATCTGGAAGCCGCACGAGCCGCTCTCCAGTCGAATGAGGAGCGGTGACCGACGTATGAAGACCTCTCAGGGCTCTCCGGGCGCGAAGATCCTGGCCTTCGGCCACTACCAGCCTTCCCAGGTGGTCACCAACGACGACCTGGCCGCGACCATGGAGACCGACGACGCCTGGATCCAGAGCCGCGTCGGCATCAAGGAACGCCGGATCGCCCCGGACAGCGAGTCCGAGATCGACCTGGCCGTGCAGGCGGGCGGCAAGGCCCTCGCCGCGAGCGGCCTGTCGGTCTCCGACATCGACCTGGTGATCGTCGCCACCTGCACGCTGGAGACGCAGATCCCCAACGCCGCCGGCCGGGTGGCCACGCGGCTGGGCATCGACGCACCCGGCGCGTTCGACGTCAACACCGCCTGCTCGGGCTTCTGCTACGCGCTCGCGGTCGCCAACGACGCGATCCGCGCGGGCTCGGCCACCAACGTGCTCGTCATCGGCACGGAGAAGCTCTCCCAGTGGATCGACTGGACCGACCGGGCCACTGCGGTGATCTTCGCCGACGGCGCGGGCGCGGCGGTCGTCGGCCCCTCCGACACTCCGGGGATCGGTCCCGTGGTGTGGGGCAGCGCCGGCGACAAGTTCGACGCGATCATCATCAAGGACCGCGACTCCTTCCTGCACCAGGAGGGCCAGACCGTGTTCCGCTGGGCGACCACCGCACTCCACCCCGTCGCCAAGGAGATCTGCGAGCGTGCCGGGGTGGACCCGGCGGACCTCGCGGCCTTCGTGCCCCACCAGGCCAACCTGCGCATCATCGAGACGATCGCCCGCAAGCTCGGCGCCGAGAACGCCGTCATCGCCAAGGACATCGTCCTGGCGGGCAACACCTCGGCCGCCTCGATCCCCCTTGCCCTGTCCCGGATGATCGAACGCGGCGAGGTCCGGTCCGGCGGGCTCGCCCTGCTGCTGGGCTTCGGCGCGGGCCTGACCTACGCCGGTCAGGTCATCGAGATCCCCTAGAACTTCCGCACGGCCCCGCCGCACGGAAAGCCAGAAGAAAACCCATTTCAAGGAGAACACGCGACATGGCTCTGACCGAGCAGGAGATCCTCGCCGGCATTGGCAAGATCGTCAACGAGATAACCGGAATCCCGGCCTCCGAGGTCACCCCGGAGAAGAGCTTCGTCGACGACCTCGACATCGACTCGCTGTCCATGGTCGAGATCGCCGTCGCCGCCCAGGACGAATTCGGCGTGGAGATCCCGGACGACCAGCTCAAGCACCTCAAGAACGTCAAGGACGTCATCAACTTCATCCAGAACTGAGACGTCTCGGCCTTTGCCCCTAGACCAGCGATTCACAAGGAGCGCAGAACGTGAGTACAGACCAGGTACGCGTCGTCGTCACCGGGCTCGGCGCGACAACGCCCCTCGGTGGCGACGTCGCCTCGTCCTGGTCGGCGCTTCTCGCCGGTCAGTCCGGGGTCCGCGACATCACCGAAGACTGGGTCGACTCCGTCCCGGTGAAGTTCGCCGCCTTCGCCGCGGTGGACCCGACCGAGGTGCTGCCTCGGCCGGAGTCCCGGCGGCTGGACCGGACCGAACAGTTCGCACTGGTCGCGGCCCGCGAGGCGTGGGCGCACGCCGCGATCGACAAGATCGACCCCGAGCGGCTCGGTGTCGTCGTGGGCAGCGGTATCGGTGGCATCACCACGATCCTCGCCGCCTACGACACCTTCAAGGAGAAGGGCTGGCAGCGGCTCTCACCGTTCACCGTGCCCATGCTGATGCCGAACGGCGCGGCGGGCTGGATCGGCATCGAGGTCGGCGCCCGCGCCGGCGTCCACGCCACCGTGAGCGCCTGCGCCACCGGCGCCGAGTCGATCGGGTACGCCATTGAGATGATCCGCTCCGGCCGGGCCGACGTGGTCGTGGCAGGCGGCACCGAGGCCGCCATCCACCCGCTGAACATCGGCTCCTTCGCCGCCATGCGCGCCATGTCGACCCGTAACGACGAGCCCCAGCGCGCCTCCCGGCCGTGGGACAAGGGCCGTGACGGGTTCGTCCTCGGCGAGGGCGCCGGCATCCTGGTGCTGGAGTCGGAGGAGCACGCCCGCGCGCGTGGCGCCACGATCTACGCGGTGGCCGCCGGGGTCGGATACTCGGCCGACGCCCACCACATCGCCCAGCCCGAGCCGACCGGTGCCGGGGTCATGCTGGCCATGCGCCGCGCCCTGGAGAACTCCGGCCTCACGGGCGGCGACATCAAGCACGTGAACGCGCACTCCACCTCCACTCCCGCCGGCGACGTGGTGGAGGCGTTCGCGATCAAGGAGGTCATCGGCGACCATCCGCTGGTCAGCGGCACCAAGTCGATGACCGGCCACCTGCTCGGCGGTGCCGGCGGCATCGAGTCCGTCTTCACCGTCCTCGCGCTGCACGAGCGACGCGCACCCGGAACGATCAACGTGGACGACCTCGACGACGGCGTCGAGGTGGACATCGTGCGCGGTGAGCCACGTGCTCTGCCCGGTGGCCAGATCGCCGCGATCAACAACTCCTTCGGGTTCGGCGGACACGACGTCGCCGTGGCCTTCACCAGCGTCTGACAGGAGCTCGTGATGACTGTGCTCGACAGCGGGGTGGTGAGCGAGGCCTCCGAACAGGAGTCTCTTGATCCCCGTGACCCCCAGGTGCGCCTCTCCGCTCTGTTCGACGAGGGCTCGCTGCGGCTGATCTCGCCGGTCGATCGCAGCGGCATGCTCGCCGCGACGGGTCGTGTGGAGGGCGTGCCGGTCGTCGCGTTCGTCAGTGACGCCCGCGTGCAGGGCGGCGCGATGGGCGGCGAGGGGTGCGAGCACATCGTGCACGCCTACGACGTCGCGGTCCGCGAGCGGGTACCGATCATCGGCGTCTGGCACTCCGGCGGCGCACGCCTCGCCGAGGGTGTCGAGTCACTGCACGCGGTCGGCCTCGTCTTCGCCGCGATGACCCGTGCCTCAGGCGTGATCCCGCAGTTGTCCGTCGTCGTGGGCCCCGCCGCCGGCGGCGCCGCGTACGGCCCGGCGCTGACCGACATCGTGATCCTGGCCGACGAGGGCCGTATCTTCGTCACCGGTCCCGACGTGGTCCGCAGCGTCACCGGCGAGCAGATCGACATGGCCGGCCTGGGGGGACCCGAGCCGCACAGCAAGCGCAGCGGCGTCGTCCACGTGGTCACCAAGACCGAGACGGAGGCCTACCTGCAGGCCCGCCGCCTCGCGGTGCTCCTCGGCCACCAGGGCCGGGTTCGCACCGAGGTCGAAGAGGTCGACTTCTCCGGTCTGCTGCCCGAGAACGTGCGCCGCGCCTACGACGTGAAGCCGCTCATCAAGGGCCTGCTCGACGAGCCGGGCGTGGAGCTGCACGCCAAGTGGGCGCCCAACATCGTCACCACTCTGGGCCGCCTCGGGGGCCGGACCGTGGGAGTGGTGGCCAACAACCCGATGCGCCTGGGCGGCTGCCTCGACTCCACCTCGGCGGAGAAGGCCGCACGGTTCGTCCGGATGTGCGATGCCTTCGGGGTGCCGCTGGTCGTCCTGGTCGACGTCCCCGGCTACCTGCCCGGCGTCGGGCAGGAGCACGACGGCGTGGTCCGCCGCGGCGCCAAGCTCCTGCACGCCTTCGCCGAGGCCTCCGTGCCGCGGATCACCCTGGTGACCAGGAAGGCGTACGGCGGTGCCTACATCGCGATGAACTCCCGCTCGCTGGGCGCGACCAAGGTGTTCGGCTGGCCGACGACCCAGATCGCGGTCATGGGCGCGGTCGCCGCGGTCCGCATCCTCAAGCGCCGCGAGCTCGCCGCCGCCCCCGAAGAGGAGCGCGCCGCCCTGGAGACCAGGCTCGCCGAGGAGCATGAGATCCTCGCCGGCGGCCTCGATAGGGCCATCGAGCTCGGCGTGATCGACGAGGTCATCAAGCCCGGGGACACCCGGGGCGCCATCGCCAAGGTCCTGGCCAAGGCGACCCCCGCCCGGGGCGCGCACGGCAACATCCCGCTCTGAACGTGGCTCGTCGAGCCCTCGCCCCGGTCCAGCCGGGGCGGGGGCTCCCCCGTTGTGGCTCCTGGCCTCACGCGCCCGCGCTCGTACCGGTCGCGGGGCAGACCTCGCGGTAGGGCAGGTCGGGCCTGTTGCCGCGTGCGACGTTCCTGTTCTCGATGAGCCGGATCGGGCGCCCGCTCGGCAGGTCCCAGATCGCGAGGGCCCCTAATGGCCCGGTGCACTCCGCGCAGGTGAGATAGAACGTGGCGGCGAGGGTCCTGCCATCCGGGCTGAGCGCGAGTTCCTCGATGCCGTCGTACTGGTACGGGCTGACCGCCGCGTCCGTCCGCGGCTTCTTCTCGCTGTAGGGGAAGGAGGCGAGCATGCGCCGGGTGGAGACCTGCCACACGCTCACCATCGTGCCGTAGCCGACGACGAGGGTCTTCCTGTCCTTGCTGAAGGTCGCGGCGGCCCGCGCCAGGTCACCGCCCGTTAAATCCTCCCCCGGCACCCGGATGGGATCGCCCAGCGGCCTGCGCAGCGTCGTGTCCCACAACCGGACCTCTCCCCTGCCCTCCACCGCCATGACGCGCCCGTCGGGGCTGAACACCGCGTCGTGGCCGGGGGCGCCGCTGAGCAGCGGATGGGTGTAGGCCTCGATGTCGAGGGTCAGCACCGAACCCCAGTCTCCGAGCAGACGGAGCGTGCGATCCTCAGGCCCGAAGCGGGGCGTCACGCTCCCCAGGCCGGAAAGCGGGTAGCGAGCCAGCTCACGACGGTCGCTCACCCGCCAGAGCGTCACCCTGGCGCTCTCGTCGTCGGAGGAGGCGAGGAAGCGGCCGTCGGCGCTGAAGGCGAACCGCGGAATCGACCGCGACCGCGTGAGGTTTCCGGCCGACCGCCTGCCGGAGGCGACATCCCACAGCTCCGCCCGCCACTCCGTCCGAGCCTGGTCGAACGTCGTGCTCACCAGCGTCCTGCCGTCGGGGCTGAACGCCATGGGGAAGGAGCCGCCCTGGGAAAGCCACGGTGCCGGCACCCGCGTCCGGGTGCGGAGATCCCACAGCTCGGTCGTCGGCCCCGTGTCGCTGACGCCGGTCGGCGGGATACCCGATATGACGGCCCTGTCGTCGACGGACAGGGCGACCACGTCAAGGTAGGTCAGCGTCGTCGGCGGCAGGATCCGCTGCCGGCTGTCCACGTCCCACAACTGGCCCTGCGGCAGCTCGCCGCCATCGCTGACCACGAGCAGGCGTCCGCTGGGGCCGAACTCCAGCTTCTCCGCGTGCTCAAGGTAGGACGCGTCACCGAACGCGGCGCCGACCTGCTTTCCCGAGGCGAGGTCCCAGAGCCTCAACCCGTCACCGGCGGCCGTGGCGAGCCTGGTGCCGTCCGGGCTCAGGGATGCTGCGAAGGCCGCCTTGCCGGTCGTGGTGAAGGTGTGGAGTAGCTCGCGTGTGCCGGCCTCCCAGACACGGACCTCGTTCTCGTTCACGTCGGCACGCATCCGGCCGTCGGGGCTCAGGGCGTGGACCGTCGTGGCGGTGGCCAGGCGGTGGAGCCCGTCGCCGTGATAGGGCCCGGCGGTCGTGACCGCCTGCTTCAGCGTCGGGCCGTGGACGAACTCACTGACGATGTAGGGCGGGGACGCCTCGGGGTGGGCCTCGATGACCCTCGCGGTGCAGAAGGAGGAGACCTTCTGGGTGGCGGCGACCTCCTTGGCGAAGCGTCCCCGCAGTTGCGGATCCGCCCTGCCGCCGGCACACAGAACCTTGATCGCGACTCTGCCGCCCGTCTCGTCGTAGGCGTCGTAGACGACTCCCTGCCCGTCCTCACCCAGGCGCCCCGCGAGCCAGTAGCCACCGATCCGCTGAGGGTCTCCGACACGCAGTGACACGCCCACTCCCGACGATCCAGATTCCGATACCCCTCTATGTCGCGATAAAGGCATCGAAAGTTGCGGAATCCGGCGAGAAACTCCGATGTGTCCTTCGGCACGACGTGAGCATGATCGGCCACTGCCCCGGCAGAGGGCGGTCGTCAGGGCGGATACGGGCCGGTCACATCGACGTGGGCGCGGGACCGGCCGGGTCCGGCGGGACGTGCGAGGTCAGACGGCGAGGTCAGACGGCGGGGTCAGACGGCGGGGTCAGACGGCGGCGTGCAGCCAGCGGACCGGCGCGCCCTCCCCCGCGTAGCGGAACGACTCCAGTTCGGCGTCCCACTGCTTGCCCAGCAGGCGGTCGATCTCCTCCTCCAGCACCACGCGGCCCTGGCGTGCCATCAGCATGGCGGAGCGCAGCCGGTCCTCCGGGACCAGGATGTCGCCCGTGGCTCCGACAACGGCCGTGAAGGCCCCGAGAGACGGGGTGTAGGCGTGCCGGGACCCGTCGACACCCGGTGAGGCATCCTCGGTGATCTCGAAGCGGATCCGCTGCCAGCCCATCAGGGACGAGGTGACGGCCGCCGCGGTACCCACACGGGCCTCCCACTCGGCCTGTGCGCGCACGTGACCGGGCGCGGCGGGCTGTGGAGTCCATGTCAGGTCTACGGGGACGCCAAGAACACCTGCGACCGCCCATTCAATATGAGGGCACAGCGCAGGCTGAGCTGAGTGGACGTAAAGCACGCCACGAGCAGACACCGGACCTCCCGTTTCGTACGAGGTGCGCCTTCCCCAACGGCCTCGTACCAGGATGATCACAAGTGACTGAAGGAGAGACTACCGTCGGTCGTGACGTCGCACCAGAGGGGGGTCATACCAAGATGTTGCGACGCGGACGCTTGGCCAGGGCATCCTCGGGAGCGAAGAAAACCCCGCAAGCTGGTGAGCACCCCCGGAGGACCAGATGGACAACGATATCGAACGGGTCGAACCCATCCCCGGATCGCCCGCTCTGATCAGAAAAGGTCAGCTGCTGACCGACGCCTCGGGCATGGCGGCCACCGCCCGCTGGGCCGACGCCGTCACCGAGACCCAAGGGATCTACCGGGTACGGCTCTCGTCGGGCGTGGACGTCTGCGACCTGGTGGCATCGGTACGGGAGCGGGGATTTCCCGCCTCCCCCAACCACGTGCTGACAGGCCAGCCGCTCTACTTCGGAGGCCCGGCCTCCCGCCCCTTCCCCAGCCCCGCCCTCCCGATGCCCGAGCCCGCCGCGGACGGGCCCGCCACGACCGCCGTGACGGTGGCACTGGCCGACACGGGCCTGGCGTCGCACCCGTGGTGGCGAAAGAGCCCATGGTTTCTGGAGCAGGGACAGGACTCCGCAGAGGTGCCCGACTCGGACGGTGACGGCGAGTTGGACCTCCAGGCGGGGCACGGCACGTTCATCACCGGACTGCTCCTGCGGTCGGCCCCGGCGGCGAGGCCGCTGCCGATCCGGATGCTGAGCGGCCACGGCATCGGGGACGAGGCCGGACTGCTACACGTCCTGGAGCGGCTCAGGGCCGAACCACCCCGGGTGCTCAACCTGTCCTTCGGCGGTCACACCTTCGACGACGGGCCCTCCCCGCTGGTGGAGGCCGCCCTGGCGGAACTGGCCGGCACGGTCACGGTGGCCTGCGCGGGCAACACCGCCTCGGACCGCCCCTTCTGGCCCGCCGCCTCGCCCAGGGTGATCGCCGTCGGAGCACTGGACGCGGCGGAGCGGGACAGGGCCCCGTTCTCGGCGTACGGCCCGTGGGTCGACGCGTGTGCCCGCGGCGAGTGGCTGTCCAGCACCTTCCTCGAACACGGCGCGTTCCGCGGCTACGCGTGCTGGAGCGGGACCTCCTTCGCCGCCGCCCTGGTGAGCGGGGCGATCGCCGCGGCGTCCGCGGACCGGCCGTCGCAGGAGGCCGTGGAACACGTCCTCGCCCCGGCGGGAGCCAGGCGGATCCCCGATTTGGGAGTCGTCGTGCCCACACCCGGCTAAAGTCTCACTCAAAGTATTCGCGTGAACACTCAGAGTGTCCTATGTGGCTCGGAGGTGCCGGTGAGCGACCAGCCCACGATCGAGGCCGTCCTGGCCGGCGACCAGGCGGCCTGGGACGCGCTGGTCACCCGCTTCACCGGCCCGCTGTGGTCGGCGGTGCGCGCCTACGACCTGAGCCCGGCGGACGCCGCCGACGCGGTGCAGGGCACGTGGCTACGGCTGCTCGAAAGCCTGCACACCATTCGTGACCCGGACCGGATCGGCCCCTGGCTGTTCACCACTGCCAAGCGCGAGGCGTCCCTGCTCCGCCGGCGGCACCGGGGCGAACGGCTGGTCGCCGACCCGGTGGACACCGGGCACGCGCGTTCCACACCGGCCGACGCCGGGCACGTCCACGCCGATCCGGCGCTGGCCGTGCTGACCGCCGACGAGAGCCGCCGTCTGTGGCAGGCCGTCGACGAGATGCACGAGCCGTGCCGCTCGCTGTTCCGGCTGATGGCCACCGCCCCAGACGCGGGCGTCCACCAGCTGGCCGGGCGCCTGGGCATGCCCAGCGGCAGCTACGGTCCCACCCGAGGTCGCTGCCTGAACCGACTACGCACCATGCTCACCACCCGGGAGGCGACACCGTGACACGACATCCGACGACGATCGACGACGAGTCCCTGATAGCCGCGCTGCGCCTGGCCTCCGGGAGCGACCCGGTACCGGCCCAGGTGACGGCCGCCGCCCGTGCGGTCTTCGGTCTGCGACTGCCCGGTGCCACCACGGCCCGCTCCGTGGTCACGCCCGTACCACAGGGCGTTCGGTCCGCCGAGGGTCCCCGGCTGCTGAAGTTCGTCGCCGCCGAGCTCACGGTGGAGCTGGAGGTCACCTCCCTGGACGGCCTGGTCGACCTGGCGGGCCAGATCTCCCCCTGCCCCGAGGCGGGCACGCTGGTCGAGATCCGCACGCCGCACCTCACCGAGTCGCGCGCACTGTCCCCGACGGGCCGGTTCGCCGTCACCGGCCTGCCGCCGGGCTGGTTCAGTGTGGTGTGTCACCGGCCGGAAGATCTCCCGGTGGTCACCAGCTGGACCCGGATCCGCCCGTAGTTGACCTTCGACGAGGCGCTCGCCGCCGCCGAGCACGCGGTCGACCTCTCGGGCAGCGACCCGGCCCGCGCCCTCGCTCTCGCCCGCACCCTGCTCGCCTCGCTCCCCGCGTCCTGTCCGGGAACGACCGGCCCGACGGGTGATCCGGACGATGGCGGCGCGGTGGCGGACCGGAGCCCGGGCTGCCGGCACTGCGAGGCGGAGGCGGTGGCGCACCGGGCGCTGGCGGTGGCGGCGCGAGAGCTCGGCGACCTGCCGTTCGCCGAGGAGCGGTTGCACCGGGCGGTGGAGATCGCGCTGCGGGCCGGGCTGCCGCACCGGGCGGCCCAGGCGCGCCTGTCACTGGTCCACATCCGCACGGAGCTGGGCCACCCGGAGCAGGCGCTGGCCATCGCCGCGGACGCCGAACCCGGCCTGACCCCGGCCGAGCTGGGCAAGCTCGGCGTGCATCGCGCGATGGCCCTGGCGAGGCTCGGCCGCTACCGCGAGGCCGTCGCCCACTGCGACCGGGCCGTGGCCGTCCTCGGCGACGACGTCAGGTTCCTGGCCGGGGCGATGCTGAACCGCGGACTCGCCCGGGTGTTCCTCGGGGAGTTCGAGGCGGCGGAGGCCGACCTGGGCCGGTGCGCGGAGCTGGCGAGAGGCGCGGGCCTCACGCATGTGCTCGCGCTCGCCGAGGGCAACCTGCCGTTCCTGGCCGCGCGGCGCGGCGACCTGCCCGCCGCCTTCACCGCCTACCGGCGTGCCCAGGACATCCTGCTCGACTACCCGGAGCGGCTGGCGACGGTCCGCTGTGACCTGGCCGAGGCGCTGGTCACCGCCCACCTGCCCGGCGAGGCGCGAGCGCTGCTGAACATGGCGGTTCCCGAGCTGGCGGCGGCGGGCGCCGGGGTGGCCCTGGCCGAGGCCCGCCTTCTGCTCGCCAGGGTCGAGCTGCGCACCGGAGATCCGCGCCGCGCCCGGGAGAGCGCGGAGCTGGCCGCTCACGAGCTGGCCGCGCAGGGGCGAGCGGTCCTGGCACCGCTCGCCGACGAGATCCTGCTGCGGGCCCGGCTCGCACTGGACCCGTCCTCCGCGAAGCTACCGGCGACGGTGCCGGAGATGCTCGCGTGCGCCGAAGCACTCGATGCCACCGGCCACCTGAACACCTCGGCGGCGCTCAGGCTCAGCGCCGCCGAGGTCGCGCTCCGGCTGGGTGACCGGCCGTCCACCGACGGCCAGCTGGCCCTCCTCTCCCGCTCGGGTCGCGGGCTGGTCGCCCGCCAGGCGACGGCGCTGCGGCGGTTCCTGGCCGGCGACCGGCGGGGGGCGTTCGCGGCGGTGCTGGCAGGCCTCGCGGAGGTGGGTTCCGAAACGAAGGCGTTCGAGGACCCGATGGTGCGCGCGCACGCCGCCAGGGCGGGTGAGCCGCTGGCCGGGTTCGGGCTGGCCCTCGCCATGCGAACCGGACGAGGCCGCACGGTCCTGGCGTGGGCCGAGCGGTGGCGGGCGGTCACCGGAGGTGCGGGCCGGCCGCTCGCGCCCTGCCTGGCCGCGCTGCGAGCGGCGCTCGGAGAGTCGGCCCTGGTGGAGTTCGTCCGCCATGAGGCGGAACTGGTCGCCGTCGCGGTCACCCGGGACCGGGTGACGCTGCGCCGCCTCGGCCCGTTCGCGACCGTCGCCGAGGCCGTCGTCCGCCTGCGGTACGGGCTACGCAGGGCGCACCTGCTCGATGGAAGGGCTCCCGAGCCCGGTGCGGAGGCCGCGGAGTTGGAACGGCTCCTCTTCCGCCCGCTGGGCGACCGGCTGGGCGACCGGCCGCTGGTGATCGTGCCGACGGGGACGCTGCACATCCTGCCCTGGCCGCTGCTGCCCATGAACTCCGACCGGCCGGTGAGCGTGGCGGCCAGTGCCGCCGCCTGGCTGGCCGGCAGGGAGGTGCCGGCCGTGCGGGACGGGCGTGTCGTGGCCGTGGCGGGGCCGGGGCTGCGGTGCTCGGAGACCGAGGCTCGCATGGTCGGCGAGTGCCACCCGGGGACGGAGCGGGTGGCGGCGCGGCGGGCGGAGGTGATGGCGGCACTGGAGCGGGCGGACGTGGCGCACCTGGCCGCGCACGGGATGTTCTCCCCGCGCAGCCCGCTGCTGTCGAGCATCGATCTCGACGACGGCCCGCTGATGGCGTACGACCTGCTCCGGCTGCGCACCCCGCCCTGGCTGGTGGTGCTGTCGGCGTGCGACGCGGGGATGGCGCACGCCCCGGCCGACGGGGCGCCCCTGGGGCTGGCGGGCACGTTCCTGTCGCTGGGGACACGGTGCGTGGTGGCCAGCCTGGTGCCGGTGCGCGACGAGGAGACGCTGGCTCTGATGACCGTCTTCCACAGGTCGCTGGCCGCCGGCGCCCCACCCGCGCGGGCACTGGCCACCGCGAGCGGGAAGACCGGTGTGGCGGGCTTCGTCTGCTTCGGGTGCGGGGATCAGCCGGTGGCGCCCGGCCCCGGGGAATCGGTCATTCGACCGGCCCGCGACCCGGCGTAGGGCGCGGGCTCATCTGGTGCTCACCTCCAGGAGGGGAACGTGCTGCTCGGCGGGTGTCAGCGAGCCGTGACAGCCGACGAAGGCCGCCTCCTGCGGTTCGGCGACCGAGGCGACGATGGCGCAGTCGGTGTACGGAACGGCGAGGACGTCGCCGATCCTGGGCAGCCATTCGGAGCGGACCCTGGGGCCGAACCAGCCGGATTCGACCGCCTCCTGGCGGGATGCCACCCAGGCCTTTCCCGCGAGGATGTCACGCCAGGTGTCGAGTACCGCTTCCGCGGCGCCGGGGACGGTGTAAACGTGACGGGCCCTGGCCTCCCCACCGAGCAGGGCGACGCCCTCGCGCAGCACGCCGATCGTGTCGACGTCGACACGATCGGTGACGTTGACCATGCCGTGGTCGGCGGTGACGTACATCGCCGAGCCGGGCGGGAGCGTCTCGGCCAGCCGCTCGGCCATCCGGTCGACCAGGGCGAGCTGGTCGAGCCAGGCCGGGGAGCCCCAGCCGGTCCGGTGGCCGACGGAGTCGAGGTCTCCGTAGTAGACCGAGACGTGGGCGCGGGGCTCGGCCAGCGCGTGGCGGACCCCGGCGATCCGGTCGTCGACCTCGTCGGCACCGACGAAGCGCACGCCCCGGTAGACGGCCCTGTTGAAACCGGTGGTCTCGAACCTGGCCGGGCCGACGTAGCTGACCGGGATGTCGGCCGCCGCCGCACGTTCGTACACGGTCGGGGTGGGCTGCCAGTCGCCGGGGTCGACGAGGGGGCCCTTGGCGGTCCAGCGCAGGCAGTTGAGCATGTAGCCGGCGCCGGGCACGGCGAGCTGGTAGCCGAGCATGCCGTGCTCGCCCGGTGGCAGACCGGTGCCGAGTGTGCCCAGGCTGGTCACGGTTGTGGCTGGGAAGCCCGCGGTCAGCACCCTGCCGAGCCTGGCGGACAGGAACGGCGCGGTCAGTGGGTGGGCGGCGAGCAGTTCGGCGCCCATGCCGTCGACGAGGAACAGCAGGACCCGCTCTGCCGGGGCGAGGCCCAGCGGGTTGTCGCCGTCCATCCCGACCGAGGCGAGCAACGAGGACGACAGGTCCGCGAGCGAGGCCGTCCCGTAGGCGGGGACCAGAGGGATCACGAGGCGGTGCGGGCGGTGGCCTCCGACAGTGCCTTGGCGAAGGCCAGCACATGGGAGACGGCCTCTGGTCCGTCGGCCGCCTCGCTCACCCGCAGGGAGAGATCGTCGGCCGTGATGGCGCCGGTGTATCCGTGGTCGGCCTCGCAGTTCTCGTCGCCGCAGGTGGCCGGCTCCAGGTCGACGTGGGAGATGGCGCCCCAGCCGATCGTGAGCGTGACCTCCGTGGGCGGCACGCCCGGAACGTAGGAGGCGGGGTCGGGGACGACTCTGGTGACCGCGACCGACTGGATCCGGCTGAGGCGCACGGCCTCGGTGGTCGTGGAGGCGTGTGACGCCGACACCCCCTCCACGGGCGGGTGCTCGTCGGTGTGGCAGACGAGTAGCCGGGTGGGGGAGAGCACCAGCACCGTGACGTGCCTGCGCACCTCCATGGCCGGGTCGAAGGTGGCCTCGTGATGCACGACGTAGGCGCCCACCTGCTCCTTGCCGAGCGCGGAATCGACCGCGTCGGCGACCAGATCGGGATAGTAGCCACTGCGGTCGATGGCGTCGCGCAGGCCGGCGGACGAGAGTCGGGTTTCCCTCATGGGTCCATCCTGCCCTGTCCGGGGCAGCGCTTTCACCGGGAGCGCGCCCCCTTTGGCAGGTGGTGCAAATCGTGATCCGGCCCGCGACGGTCTTTTCCGGCCGCGAAAGCGTCACCGGAAGCGCCCGGTGTCCGGTTCCGGTCCGTGACTTTTACCTCCGTTTGGTTTGACGTGATCTTTTCTGGGCTACCGGGAGCAGTGGTGGTCCGGAACCCGGAATCCAGGGATGAGGAGATATGGCCGATGAACGTCCAGATTCGCCGGAGCGGGCCGGGATGGCCCTCGCGGTGACCATCGCGGCCACCGTGGCGGTGACCGTCACGACCACTGTGGCGGCCATCGCCGCCGCCACCGCACCGCCCGCCCTCGGAGCGCGACTCCCCGCCGACCTGATCCTCACCACGGTCCACGACGGCCCCTTCGAGGCCGGTGGCACCGGCACCTTCTCCATAGACGTCACCGCCGACCCCGCCTCCATCGGGATCGGATACCCGACCGAGGTCACCTACTACTTCCCCGCGGACCTGACCCCGGTACGGGCCTCGGGCGCGGGCTGGAGATGCCGGACAACGCCCAGGAGCGTCGACTGCGAAACGCGTGACCTGGCCTCTCCCGGCTTCCAGCTGCCCCGGATCACGATCGGCGTGACCGTGGCGAGGGACGCCACCGGCACGCTGACCGCCTCCGGCAGGGCCGTCGAGGCCGTGGCCGTCCCCACCGGGACCGGCCACGCGTCCGACACCGTCGCCAGCACGGTCCAGATCCTCCCTGCGGCGACGTCCGCGACCTGACAGGACATGCCGGGTACGCCGGGCGGGAACGTTCACCCGGCGGGATGCCCCGCGCTCTCCGGCCGTGGACCCGGCCGGGCGGCGCGGACCACGGGAGAGGTCCGCGTCAGCCGAGGCGCCGGGGGCCGTCGTCGGGGCGCGGGCCCTCGTGGTCGCGGAGCACGACCCGGGCGCCCAGCACGGTCACCCCGGACTGCCCCACCAGCACCGGGTCGAGAGTGAGCCGTGCCACCTCCGGGAGATCGTCCGCCAGCCGTCCGAGGCGGATCAGCAGGTCCTCCAGCGCCTCGACCGCGACCGGCGGGTAGCCGTACTCGCCGAGGAGCAGGGGGGCGGCGCGCGGCGACCTCACCAGTGCCGCCGCGTCCTCACGGGTCAGCGGGGCCAGCCGGTACGCCTCGTCGTGCAGCAGCCGCGCGGTGATCTCACCGAGCCCGAAGGAGACGACCGCGCCGAAGGCGGGGTCGTCCATCACCCCGGCCACGGTCGGCACCGCGGGCTGCGGGGCCATGCGCTGCACCGCGAGCACGGCCCCGGGTTCGAGTTGGCGCGTCAGGTCGGCGTAGGCGTCACGTACCCCGTCGGGTCCCGACAACCCCAGACGCACGGTCCCCGCATGCTTGGCCGCCTCGGACCCCTCGGCCTTCAGCACGACCGGCCAGCCGAGCCTCGTCGCGGCGTCGACGGCCTCCTGGGGCGATCCCACCGTCTCCGACGGCCAGACCTCCACCCCGTAGCGGGCGAGCAGCCGCGAGGCGTCGATCTCGGCCGGGGCGTCGCCCAGCCCGGCGAGCACGAGGCTCCGTGCCGCGCCGGTGTCGACGCCCTCGATCTCCTCGGGCACCCCTGCGGGCTGCTCCAGCCAGCGCGCGTGCCGCACGACGTGGGCGAGCGCGCGGACCGCCTCCTCGGGCGCGGTGTACGAGGGGATGGAGCCTCGCTCGGGAGTGGTGCCGACCCGCAGTTCCCCGAGCATGCCGATCTTGCCTTCGAACGTGGCCAGCACCGGTTTGCCGCAGTCGCGAGAGACGCGCAGCAGCTCGGCGCCGACCTCTTCGGCGTTGCCGGGGATGGGCGGCATGTAGATCGCCACCACGGCGTCCACGTCCGGGAGCACCGAGGCCAGGGCCGCACCGAACTCGGCGGCGCCCGCCCGCGCGCCGAGGTTGACCGATGGCCTGGGCTCCAGGCCGACCCGCGCGCAGGCGTCGGCGGCCAGCAGCGCCATCGCGTCGGAGTTGCTGACCAGACCGACCCTGGGCCCGGCGGGCAGCGGCTGGTAGGCCAGCAGCTGCGCCACGTCGAACTGCTGGATCAGGTCGTCCACCCTGATCACCCCCGCCTGCTCGAACAGCGCGCTGAGCGCGGGGTCCGGCAGGCCGAGCACGGGCGCGGCGTGACCCGTGGGCACGCCCTGGGTGGTGCCGCCGCTCTTGACGACCACGATCGGCTTGCGGCGCGAGATGCGCCGCGCGAGGCGGGCGAACTTGCGGGGGTTTCCCAGCGACTCCAGGTAGAGCAGGATCACGTCGGTCCGCGGATCCTCCTCCCAGTACTGGAGCAGGTCGTTGCCCGACACGTCGGCGCGGTTGCCCGCGGAGACGAACGAGGAGATGCCCATGCCCCGCTGGGCCACCCGCTGCAGCAGCGCGGCGCCCAGGGCTCCGGACTGGCTGAAGAAGCCGACCCTGCCGCGCCCGGGGAGGGTGGCGGCGAGCGTGGCGTTCAGCCGCACCGATGGGTCGGTATTGGCGATGCCGAGGCAGTTGGGGCCGACGACCCGCAGGCCGTACGCGCGGGCGATGCGCACCATCTCGTCCTGCCTGGCCCGCCCCTCGGGGCCGGCCTCGCCGAACCCGGAGGAGACCACGATCAGCCCGCGCACCCCCTTCTCCGCGCACTCCTTGACCACGTCGATCACCCCGTCGGCGGGTACGGCGAGAACGGCGAGGTCCACCTCCCCGTCGATGGCCGTCACACTCGGGTAGGCCCGCACCCCGGCCACGGCCCGCACCTCGCGGTGCACGGGGTAGACCGGACCGGTGAAATCGGCGCCGAGCAGGTTGCGCAGCACGGTCTGGCCGACGCCGCCCGGCTCGCGCCCCGCCCCGACGACCGCCACCGAGCCAGGCGAGAGCAGGCGCTCGATCGAGCGGGACTCGGCGCGGTGCTCGCGGGCGGTGGTCACCTCCTGGGCGGTCTCGGTCGGGGTGAGGTCGAGGGTCATCCGGACCACGCCGTCGGCGAAACTACTCTGCGCGGTGTAGCCGACCTGTTTGAGGACGCCCATCATCTTCTGGTTGGCGGGCAGCACGTCGGCGACGAAGCAGGCGATCCCCCGCTCCCTGGCGGTGGCCGCCAGGTGTTCGAGGAGCACCGAGGCGACCCCCCGGCCCTGGTGGGCGTCCTCGACGAGGAAGGCGACCTCCGCCTCGCCGGGTTCGATCCGGTCGTAGCTGATGACCGCCACCATCTCGGCGCCGATCGTGGCGATCAACGCCACGCGGTCCACGTAGTCGACGTTGGTGAACCAGGTGATCTCCCGATCCGACAGCCGCGGCCGGGGACTGAAGAAGCGGAAGTAGATCGACTCGTTGGACAGCCGGCCGTAGAAGGAACGCAACCGGTCGGCGTCGGCGGGCCGAATCGGGCGTACATGGGCGGTGCCGCCGTCCGACAGGACGACGTCCGCCTCCCAGTGGGCAGGGTACTGAGCAGCCTCCACAGCCCCGAGAGTAGACGCGAATCTCACAAGACGGACCAGCGGCACGAATTCACGCAACGCTTGTGCATCGACTATGGTCCGGTGTCTGGTCAAGACCCCATAGCCTGGCCGGAAGCTGTTAAGTTTTTCGCGGCTAGAGGTCTAGAGGTACGGCTTGAAGCACGGCCAGAGGCACGTCGGCATCGAAGGCAGCAAGGTGGTGACATCATGACGCGGGTGGTCGTGGTGGGCGATCTCATGACCGATGCGGTCGCGAGAGCTCGCTACCCGTTGGCAAGGGCCAGCGACACACCGGCGGTCGTCACCATGCACGGCGGTGGCTCGGGGGCCAACATCGCCTCCTGGCTCGCCGTCGAGGGCACGGAGGTCGCCTTCATCGGGCGGCGCGGCGCCGACATCACCGGCCGTAACCGCGACATGGAGTTGATGGGCTACGGCGTCGACGCCCGCCTCGTCATGGATCCCGAGCGGCCGACCGGCACCTGCGTGGTGCTCGTCACCCACAAGGGCGAGCGCACCATGCTGTCCGACCCCGGCGCGAACGCGGCCCTGTCCCCCGAGGATCTGCCCCGTGACCTGTTCTCCCAGGGTGGGCACCTGCACCTGTCCGGCTACACGCTGATCAACGAGGGTTCACGCGAGGCCGGTATGGCGGCGCTGGAGATGGCTCGCCGCTCCGGGATGTCCGTCTCGGTCGACTGCTCCTCCTCCGCTCCTCTGGAGCGCACGGGTGCCGAGCCCTTCCTGGAGTGGACGCAGAGCGCCAAGCTGCTGTTCGCCAACGCCGACCAGGCGAAGGTCCTCACCGGCCGCGACGATCCCGCCGCCGCCGCCAAGGTCCTCACCGCCTGGTTCCCTCAGGTGGTCGTCAAGCTCCGTGACGAGGGCGCGCTCTGGTACGGCAACCGCCCCGACCCGATCAAGGTCCCCGCCGGGGCCGTGGAGCGCGTGGTCGACGGCACCGGCGCCGGTGACGCCTTCACCGCGGGCTTCCTGCCGGCATGGCTCGGCGGCAAACCCCCGGCCGAGGCCCTGGCCTCCGGCTGCCACCTGGCCTCCCGGGCCATCTCCCACCTGGGCGCCCGCCCCCGCCTCTAGCGAGGGTCCACCTGGTCGGGCGGACTCTCCTAGCTGGTGACCGCCAGGGCCTAGAGCACCGGTCAAGTAAGGACCAAGCGGTGTCCGGCCTTCGGTAAACCCGGGTCGCAACAGGTCGGCCTGGCCGCATCTGGTGTTGATCAACGCTCTGTGCGGTTACTTGACCGGCTCTCTAGCTGGTGACCGCCAGGGCGAGAGGCAGCACGGCGGGGGCTCCGGCGTGACGGAGCATGGCGGCTCCCAGGGTCATCGTCCAGCCCGTGTCGATCCGGTCGTCGACCAGAAGGAGCGGCCCTTGGGCCGAGACCACGGCCGCGCCCAGGGCGGAGGGCATGGCGAGGGTGCCCCGGATCGCCTGGACGCGCTGCGCGCTGTTGAACTGCCGTCCGGGCGGGCCCGACCGGTAGCCGAGGTCGCCCAGATAGGACAGGCGCCCCACCTGGGCCAGCCGCTCGGCCAGGTTGCGGACGAGTTGCGGGCGACTTCCCGAGGGCACCGCGACCACCCCGACCGGGCGCTGTGCCCACTCCCAGGACGACAGCACCTTGACCACGGCGGCGAAGACGTCGTCGGGAACCGGCCCGTCGGCGGCTCCGTCGGCCAGGAGGCCGCGCAGGCGGTTGCCCCAGCCGATGTCGGTGAGCCTGCCCAGCACCCGCCCCGGCTCGGCGCCCAGTTCCGGCCTGATCCGGCCCTTGAGATCGGTCAGCCCCGTCGGCCACTGCCTGCGCGCCTCGACCTCCACCCCGGGCCTGCGGAGCCGATCGGCCGCCGACCGCACGGCCTGCTCGTCCACCTCGGGCGAGCGGTGCGTGCCGGTGCAGTTGTCGCAGCGCCCACACGGGGCGGCGGTGTCGTCGTCCAGGCGGCGGCGGAGGAACTCCTCCCGGCAGCCGGTGGTGTCGAGGTAGTCGAGCATGGCCCGCTGCTCTGCCTCCCGCTCGGCGGTGACCCTGGCGTAGCGCGGGGCGTCGTACTCCCAGGGCTCGCCGGTGGACTCCCAGCCGCCCTTGACCCGGCGCACGGCGCCGTCGACGTCGAGGACCTTCAGCATGGTCTCAAGGCGGCTCCGGCTGAGATCCACCCGGTTCTCCAGGGCTGCCGTGGACATCACTCCGCCCTCCTCCAGCGCGGCCAGCACGGCCCGCACGACGGGCTCGGGCGGGAAGGCCAGCGAGGCGAAGTACGCCCAGATGTCGCGGTCCTCCGCACCGGGCAGCAGGATCACCTCTGCCCGCTCGACTCCTCGGCCCGCCCTTCCGACCTGCTGGTAGTAGGCCACCGGGGACTGCGGGGCCCCGACATGGACGACGAATCCCAGGTCGGGCTTGTCATAGCCCATGCCGAGCGCGGAGGTCGCGACCAGTGCCTTGATCTTGTTGTCCAGCAGTGCCTGCTCGGCGGCGAGCCGCTCGGCCTGTTCGGTCTGCCCGGAGTAGGCGGCCACCTCGTGGCCCTGCTCGCGCAGGTAGGCGGCGATCTCCTGGGCGGCGGCCACGGTGAGCGTGTAGACGATGCCGGAGCCGGGGAGCTCGTGCAGCGTACTGGCGAGCCAGGCCAGGCGCTGCTCGGCGCCGCGCAGGCGCACGACCCCGAGATGGAGGCTGTCGCGCTCCAGCGCGCCGCGCAGCACCAGCGTCTCCTCGCCCATCTGCTCGGCGACGTCGCGGGTGACCCTGGCATTGGCCGTGGCGGTGGTCGCGAGGATCGGCACGCCCTCGGTGAGCTCCTCGAACATCGTGCGCAGCCGCCGGTAGTCGGGGCGGAAGTCGTGGCCCCAGTCGGAGATGCAGTGCGCCTCGTCGACCACGATCAGGCCCGCGCTCTCGGCCAGCTCGGGCAGCACGTGGTCGCGGAAGTCGGGGTTGTTGAGCCGCTCGGGGCTGACCAGCAGCACGTCGACCTCGCCCTCGGCGACCTGGTTGTAGATCTGCTCCCACTCCTCGGGGTTGGCCGAGTTGACCGTGACCGCGTTGATCCCGGCGCGCTCGGCGGCGGCGATCTGGTTGCGCATCAGGGCCAGCAGCGGGGACACGATGACGGTCGGCCCCTCACCCAGCTCGCGCAGGAGCGCGGTGGCGATGAAGTAGACGGCTGACTTGCCCCAGCCGGTGCGCTGCACCACGAGCACCCGGCGCCGGTCCATGACCAGTGCCCTGATGGCCGACCACTGGTCCTCGCGCAGCCGGGCGTGCTCCCCGGCGAGCGCCCGCAGCCGCCCCTCGGCCTCTTCTCGCAGCATCTGCTCTTCGCTCACCGGTCATTGGTACCAGGTCTCGCCGACTGTTTCACTTATGCGCTGGTCGGCACCTCCCGCCCGCTGTCGGTCGGCACCACCTCCACCCTGTCCGCGCTGACGGCGGCCGCCGTCGCGGCCTACCGCGCCCGCGGCTCCTGAACGTCCAGGTGCTTCGAAGGTGTTGTCGCTGCGCCACTCGTCGCCGCCCTCGCCCTTGGGGTCGGTCTGGTCGAGGACGTGGATGGCGGTGCCGCCGTCCTTCCTGAAGGCGTGGTGGTTGATCGAACCGAAGTTCTCCGCGAAGCGGATGTGCTCTTCGTCACTGATGTGCTGGTCGCGGAAGAAGAGGACCTTGTGCTTCAGCCAGCCTCGCCGGATCTCCCGGACCTCCCCCTCCGACAGTGGCCTGCGCAGGTCGACGCCGTTCACCTCGGCACCGATGTGCCTGGTCACGGGCTTGAACTCGATCATTTTCGGACGCCCCTCCATCGTGGCCGTACGACATTCGCGAAGGTTGGGTCATCCTTACCCTCCCCTCTTTCCGAGCCTGGCCCGGCCCAATAAATCAAGCAATCACTTGGTCAAAAACATGCCGCGGGCCGGTGCCGGCCGAGAGTGGCCCCGGCCGCCGTGGACACACTCGTGAGGAAGTCACACCGGGTCGGCGGGGAGCGAGGGAGCTGGCAGGCTCCGCTCCGTGGTTTGATGCATCCACTATGGACGTCACCACCTGGTATCTCGAACAGACCTCACGCTCGGACCTGCTGCCCGCGAAACCGCCGTCGATCGAGGTCGACATCGTGCACGCCGAGGTGCCTTCGCCCGAGTTCAGCCGGTTCCTCAGCACGGCCGTCGGCGGAGAGTGGCACTGGACCAACCGGCTGCCGTGGACCTGGCGCGAGTGGAGCGACTGGCTGGAGGGCGGCGTGGAGACCTGGGTGGCCTACCACCGCGGCACCCCCGTCGGCTACGTCGAGCTCGCCCCCCAGGACGGCGCGAGCGTCGAGATCACCTGCTTCGGCCTCCTGCCGTGGGCGATCGGCAGAGGCCTCGGCGGCCATCTGCTGGAGGTCGTCACCGCCAGGGCCTGGGACCTGGCCGACCGGCAGCCCGATCGGGAACCGACCCGGCGGGTGTGGCTGCACACCTGCTCCCTCGACAGCCCGGCGGCGCTCGCCAACTATCGGGCACGCGGCTTCAAGATCTACGACACCAAACTGAACGTGCCCGGCGACGAGTACGAAGGCGAGACCCCCGGCCCCTGGCCCGGAGCGGGCCCTCGGACCCGCGACACCCCCTGAACACCCCGCTCGAACGGCGGTGGCCCCCGGCGGCAGGCCGGGAAAGGCCCGGAGGTGTCGGATGAGCTGGGTATGGTATCGAGTCTCGGTACCATACCGTCGCCCTGTCACCGCTCTCCCGCCGGACGTCCCGTCCCGAGGCTCCCCGGGGAGCCGGTGCAGGCGGTTCGCCCACGAAGACAGAAGGAGGATGCGCCTCCCCCCCGGCCTGACGGCCGGGGCGCGCGCGCAGGAAATCAGATGGCTCGACGGACGACCACACCCCCGACCGACGAGGGCTTCGAGGAGCGGATCGTCGACATCGACGTTTCCACCGAGATGCGCACCAGCTTCCTCGAATACGCATACTCGGTCATCTACCAGCGCGCGCTGCCGGACGCCAGGGACGGCCTCAAGCCGGTTCAGCGCCGCATCCTCTACTCGATGAGCGAGATGGGCCTGCGGCCCGACCGGGGCCACGTCAAGTCCTCGCGCGTCGTCGGCGACGTGATGGGCAAGCTCCACCCGCACGGCGACACCGCCATCTACGACGCGCTGGTCCGCATGGCCCAGCCGTTCTCGATGCGCCTGCCGCTCATCGACGGGCACGGCAACTTCGGCTCCCCGGACGACATGCCCGCCGCGATGCGTTACACCGAGGCCCGGCTGGCCTCGGCGGCCATGGCCGTGGTCCAGTCGATCGACGAGGACACCGTCGATTTCAAACCCAACTACGACGGCCAGGAGACCGAGCCCACGGTCATGCCGTCGGCCTTCCCCAACCTGCTGGTCAACGGGGCCACCGGCATCGCGGTCGGGATGGCCACCAACATGGCGCCGCACAACCTCGTCGAGGTCGTCGCCGCCGCCCGCCACCTGATCAAGAAGCCGGAGGCGACCCTCGACGACCTGATGCGGTTCGTCCCCGGCCCCGACCTGCCCACCGGCGGCACGATCATCGGCCTCGACGGCATTCGCGACGCGTACGCCAAGGGCCGCGGCACCTTCCGGATGCGCGCCAAGTGCGCCGTCGAGCAGGTCAGCCCCCGCCGCAAGGGCATCGTCGTCACCGAACTGCCTTTCAACGTCGGCCCCGAGCGCGTGGTCACCAAGATCAGGGAACTGGTCACCGCCAAGAAGCTCCAGGGCATCTCCGACCTCAAGGACCTCAGCGACCGGCACAAGGGCCTCAGCCTGGTCATCGAGATCAAGAACGGCTTCATCCCCGAGGCCGTGCTGGAGGAGCTTTACCGGCTCACGCCGATGGAGGAGACCTTCGGCATCAACAACGTCGCGCTGGTCGACGGCGAGCCGCGCACGCTGGGCCTGCGCGAACTGCTCCAGGTCTACGTCGACCACCGCATCGACGTGGTCCGCCGCCGCTCGCTGTACCGCCGGCGCAAGCGCGAGGAGCGACTGCACCTCGTCGAGGGCCTCGCCATCGCCCTGCTCAACATCGACGAGGTGATCCGGGTCATCCGCTCCTCCGATGACTCCGCCCAGGCCCGCGAGCGCCTGACGCAGGCATTCCAGCTGTCGGAGATCCAGGCCAACTACATCCTCGACACCCCGCTGCGCCGCCTGACCCGCTACGACAAGCTGGAGCTCGACCGCGAGAGCCAGACGCTGCGCGACGAGATCGCCGAGCTGACCGCGATCCTGTCCTCCGACGACAGGCTCCGCAAGGTCGTCTCCGACGAGCTTGCCCAGATCTCCAAGACCTTCGGCACCCCGCGCCGCACGGTGCTGCTGGAGTCCTCGGGGGTCGCGAGGAACGTCTCGGCTCCCCTGGAGGTGGCCGATGACCCCTGCCTGGTGCTGTTCTCGTCCACCGGGCTGCTGGCCCGCACGACCGACGCCTCGCCACTGGCGGGCGACGGCGACCGCTCGGCCCACGACGTGCTGGTCTCCGCGGTGCGGAGCACCGTCAGGGGCGAGGTGGGCGTGGTCACCAACCAGGGGCGGATGATCCGGGTCCAGGTGGTCGACCTGCCCACGCTGCCCCGCTCGGCCAACCCGCCGTCGCTGTCCGGAGGCCACCCGGTCGCCGAGTACGTCACCTTCAACCCGGGCGAGACCGTCGTCGGCGTCGGCTCGCTCGACCCCGAAGGACCCGGCCTGGCACTGGGCACCGCGCAGGGCGTGGTCAAGCGGGTCGTCCCCGACTACCCGGCCAACCGCGACGACTTCGAGGTCATCGGCCTCAAGGACGGCGACAGCGTGGTGGGCGCGGTGGAGCTGACGAGTGAGGACCATGACCTGGTCTTCATCACCTCGGAGGCCCAGCTGCTGCGCTACCCCGCCTCCGTCGTCCGCCCGCAGGGCCGCCCGGCGGGCGGCATGGCCGGCGTGCGGCTGGACGGAGGTGCCGTGGTGGTCTGGTTCGGCGCGGTCGACCCCTCCCGCGAGTCGCAGGTCGTGACGATCGCCGGCTCCTCGACCGCACTGCCCGGCACCCAGATCGGCGGCGCCAAGGTCTCCGACTTCGCCGAATACCCGCCAAAGGGCCGCGGCACCGGCGGTGTCCGCGTCCAGCGGTTCCTCAAGGGCGAGGACGTCCTGCTGCTCGCCTGGGCGGGCCCCGGCCCGGCTCGCGCGGTCTCGTCCGTCGGCAAGCCCGCGCCGCTCCCCGAGGAGCCGGGCCGCCGCGACGGCTCCGGTGTCCGGCTCACCCACACCGTGGCGGCCGTGGGCGGCGCTCTCTGCGCCGAAGGCGACCGGAAGGGCCAGGGGGCCGACACCCCCCCGGAATGACCCTCACCCCCCGTGTGGGACCCCACGGAGCCCCCGCCAGGACGGCGTGGGCTCCGTGGGGCCGGGGAGGGGTGACGGGTCCCGCGCACCGAGCGCCGACGTCGCGTCCCCGGAACCCGGCGACGCCGCCCGGCAGATCTCGGGTTCCGGATGCGCGTCCCCTCCCGCGCGGCGCTCAGAATCCGCCCGGGACCTTCAGGTGAGGGCCCCCTGGAGCGCGAACCTGATGGCCATCAGCAGTTGCCAGGGCTCGCCCGACTCCCAGAAGCGGACGACCCTGGCGACTCGATCCGGCGGATCGAACTCACCGGCCCCGTACGGGCCGAAACACCCCGCCTCCACGAGGACGGCCACGAACGGGTCGTCGTCCTTCAGGGACCGGGTATAGGCCGCCGCGTCGAGCAGGGCCAGTGCCGAGCGCGCGTTGCGCCCCCCGTCCCTGGCCTCCACACGGTCCAGCTTCCGCCTGCCCTGGTCACGGAGATAGTCGGCCAGCGATTCGGTCCTGCTCATTACCCTCCCCAACTCCCGGACTTTGAGTGACGACATCATCACCCACTGTGGGTGTCGGCGGTGGGATCTTGGTGAAGTCGTCACTCGATGCGCCCCCGACGACTCTCGCCAAACGGGTATGACGCATCATTAATCCGTTAGCTCCATCGACCGAGGGATACACGTACGTGAGTGCCTTTGACGACCTGCTGGCCGCCAACGAGGAGTTCTCCGCCACGTTCACCGACTCAGAGCTGACCGGCAAGGCCGCTCGCGGCCTCGCGGTGGTCACCTGCATGGACTCACGGATCGATCCGCTGGGTCTCTTCGGGCTGAAGCCGGGCGACGCCAAGATCCTCCGCAACGCCGGGGCCAGGGTGACCGACGACGTGCTGCGCACACTCGTCCTGGCGGTCAACCTGCTGGCGGTGGAGCGGGTGCTGGTCATGCCGCACACCGACTGCGGCATGACCAAGGTCACCGACGGCGAGGTGCATGCGATCGCCGCCCGGCGCGGCGTCGACACCCGGAGCCTGGACTTCCACACCGTCCCCGACCAGGACGCTGCGCTGCGCCACGACCTCACCCGGATCAGGACCAGCCCGTTCCTTCCGGCGGGCATGCCGGTGGGCGGCGCCGTCTACGACGTGCACACCGGCAAGCTGATGCCGGTCGAGATCTGAGCCTCGGGATCCGCTCCCGGTTCCGCCCGGCCCCGCCCGGACGGAACCGGTCTTCCCGCGCCACGCCCGGCGCCGACGTCATGGGGGCGCCCGCCAGGTGACCGGCCCCGCTGAGCGGGGCCGGTCAGCGGGGCCGGTCAGCGGCGGCAAGGCACTCAGAGACGGCCTTGGCGCGAAATGGCCGGGAGCCCGATGATGCCGCCGCCCCTAGGCGTCGATGTGGTCGCGGTCGATCTCGGCCGCGCTGCCCACGATGAACTCCCGGCGCGGGGCCACGTCGCTGCCCATCAGGAGGGCGAAGATGCGCTCGGCCTCCTCGATGTCCTGGATGCGGACCCGGCGCAGGGTGCGATGGCGGGGCTCCATGGTCGTCTCGGCCAGCTGGTCCGCGTCCATCTCGCCCAGGCCCTTGTATCGCTGGACCGGATCCTTCCAGCGCTTGCCCCGGCGCTCCAGATCACGCAGCACCTTGTGCAGCTCGGCGTCGGAGTAGCAGTAGACGTACTTGCCCTGACCGCGGCCGGGGTTGATGACCTCGATCCGATGCAGCGGCGGCACGGCGGCGAAAACGCGCCCGGCCTCGACCATCGGCTTCATGTAGCGGTGGAACAGGGTCAGCAGGAGACAACGGATGTGCGCCCCGTCGACGTCGGCGTCGGCCATCAGGATGACCTTGCCGTAGCGGGCCGCCTCGATGTCGAAGGATCGACCGGAACCCGCCCCGATGACCTGGATGATCGCGGCACACTCGGCGTTCTTGAGCATGTCCGCGACGGACGCCTTCTGCACGTTCAGGATCTTGCCTCGGATCGGCAGCAGCGCCTGGAACTCCGAGTCGCGGGCCGCCCGGGCGGTGCCCAGCGCCGAGTCACCCTCGACGATGAACAACTCGCTGCGGTCGACCTCGTCACTTCGGCAGTCGACCAGCTTCGCCGGGAGCGCCGAGTTCTCCAGTGCGGTCTTGCGGCGCTGGTTGTCACGGTGCTCCCGGGCGGCGATGCGGGCCTTGGCCGCCGCGACGATCTTCTCCAGGACCGCACGGAGCTGCGGCTTGGCATTGCGCGACGGGTTGGCGAGCAGTTCCTTGAGCTCGCGCGAGACGACGTGGGCGACGATCCTGGAGGCCGCCGAGGTGCCCAGGACCTCCTTGGTCTGGCCCTCGAACTGCGGCTCGGGCACCCGGACGGTCACCACCGCGGTGAGACCCTCCATGATGTCCTCACGGGTGACCGGGGCATCGCCGTTCTTGAGCAGGCGGGTCTCGCGCAGCTGCTCGTTCAGGGTACGGACGAGGGCTCGTTCGAAGCCGTTGACGTGGGTGCCGCCCTTGGGGGTGGCGATCACGTTGACGAAGGACCTGACGGTGTTGTCGTAACCCTTGCCCCAGCGCACCGCCACGTCCACGGTGAGCTCGCGCTGGACCTCGGTCGGGGTCATGTGCCCCAGCTCGTCGAGGACCGGAACCGTCTCGTGGAAGTGACCCACGCCCTGCAGCCGCAGCACATCGCAGACCGCCTCGTCCCGGGCGAGGAACTCGGTGAACTCCGAGATGCCGCCGTCGAAGTGGAACTCCTCCTCGGCCGCCTCCTCGCCGCGGCTGTCGCGCACGGCCAGGGTCAGGCCGGGGACCAGGAAGGCGGTCTGGCGCAGGCGGACATGGATCTCGTCGAGGGAGACCTCGGCCTCGGGGAGGAAGATCTGGTGGTCGACCCAGAAGCGCACGCGGGTGCCGGTGACGTTCTTCGCGGCGTCGCCGCCGTCACGCAGCCCCGACTTCTTCTTGAACTTGGCCTTGGGCCCGTCGCCGTCGAAGACGCCGGGAACGCCCCTGCGGAAGCTGATCTCGTGAATCCGGCCGCCACGGTCGACCTCGACGTCCAGCCGCGAGGAGAGGGCGTTGACGACGGAGGCGCCGACCCCGTGCAGGCCGCCGGAGGCACCGTAGGAGCCGCCGCCGAACTTCCCACCGGCGTGAAGCTTGGTGTAGACGAGCTCGACGCCCGCCAGACCGCTCTTGGGCTCGATGTCGACGGGGATGCCCCGGCCGTTGTCACGGACCTCGATGGAGCCGTCGGCGTGGAGTTCAACCTCGATGCGGGTGCAATAGCCGGCCAGGGCCTCGTCGACCCCGTTGTCCACGATCTCCCACAGACAGTGCATGAGACCGCGGCTGTCGGTTGACCCGATGTACATACCGGGGCGCTTGCGGACGGCTTCGAGACCCTCCAGCACCGACAGGTGGCGGGCCGTATAACCCGTCTCCGCGCTAACTGCGGTCACGCCCACTCCCAGCTCTGTCGAACATGTGTGCGCAGCTTACCGTTCTTCCCGCCACCACGCGTACAAGCTTGCCATCCGGTGGACAACGGCGTTACATCCAGTGTGATCATCGTTACTTTCGGCCGCTTTCCGCTCTGGGCGTAGCAGGGGGTCGGTTGGGAACGTTCGTATCGGGTTAGATGTTCTCTCAAGTGACTGACGCCAGATCCTCCACCTCAGGGGATGACCTGAAAGGCGATACGTGACTGGAACCCTCGCCCCCGCCAAGCAGCTGACCGCTGCGGACCGCTGTGACCGGTGCGGCGCCCAGGCCTACATCCGCGCAACCCTGCCCGTAGGTGGGGAGCTGCTGTTCTGCGCCCACCACGGGCGTCAGCACGTAGCCGTGCTGAGAGACAAGGGCGCCAACATCCAGGACGAGTCTGCGCGTCTCAGCGACGCTCCGGCAACGGCAGGCAACGACGAACGATAACCAGACGGTCGGAGCCATCATCGGACCCGATAGTGATATCGGGCCGCCACTGTGAAGCCGTGGCGCTCGTAGAGCGTCCTGGCCACCGTGTTCGACTCCACCACCACTAAATATGCCCGCGGTGTGCCCTGCTCTCGCGCATGTGTGAGCAGGGCACATAACACCTTCCGTCCGTGACCCCTGCGCCGCGCATGCGGCACCACGGCCATGGAGTAGATCCCGAACCACTCCCCCTGGACCACGCCCCGCCCCACGGCCTTTCCGCCAAGCGAGGCGTATGCGTTGGCCCGCTTGGTCACCTTATCCGCGGCACGCGGGGTCCAGCCTCCCGCGTCCACCCGGTGGATCGCCGGCCAGGCCTGGTCGACCAACCGGTCGAAGACCTCATCGATCATGCTGCAGGATCCTAACCCTCGATCGCCGCACTACGCTCGGTGACTGTGCTGATTCTGCTGCCTCCGTCCGAGGGGAAGGCCGCGCAGGGTGACGGCCCCGCCCTCGACCTGTCCCGGTTGAGCTTCCCCTCTCTCGGCACGTCCAGACAACTCGTCCTGGACGCGCTGACCGCTCTGTGCGAGGGTCCCGCCGCGCGGGAGGTGCTCGGACTGTCGCCAGGACAGGCCGGTGAGATCGGCAGGAACCTGCTCCTGCGGACCGCGCCCACGCTGGCCGCGGCCGACCTGTACACCGGTGTGCTCTACGACAACCTTCACCTTGCCTCGCTGTCCCCCGAGGCCGGGGCACGGGCCTCGGAGAGGCTGCTGATCTTCTCCGGCCTCTGGGGTTTGCTGCGGGTCGGCGACCGTGTGCCACCGTACCGGCTGTCGATGGGGACGAGACTGCCGCCGCTGGGCGGTCTTGGTGCCTTCTGGCGCCGATCGGTCACCCCGCTGCTCGACGCCGAGCCCGGCCTGGTCGTTGATCTGCGCTCCAGCACCTACGCGGCGGCGTGGCAGCCGGGCGGCAGGGCAGTGGCGGTGCGGGTGCTCAAGGAGGGGAAGGTCGTCAGTCACATGGCGAAGGCCACCCGCGGCGTGATCGCCCGCTCGCTGCTGGAGGGGGGCGTCGATCCGCAAAGCCCCGATGAGCTCGCGAAGGTCCTGGACCACCTTGGACACTCCGTCACTCTCTGTCCACCGCCCGCGGGGAGACGGTCATGGACACTCAACGTTACGGTGTGATTTTCACCACATTTCCCTCACGTCCTCGCGTCGGGAGAGGCGGCGAGCGCTGAACCCGAGGTGAACGACCGTGCCCCGGTGCCCCGTTCACACCGGGACAAGGTGGAGCCGACCGCAGGCCCGCTGGAACTGCTGGGCGGGATCACCCAGATAGGACCACGGCAACCGGCTGACCCTGCCCCCCGTACGCATCAGGTGCCCACGAGCGGGCCTACGCAGGTCGGTCAGGTAGAAGGCGGCCCCGAACAGGTTGTGCGCCTCGATCGACCGGGGATGGCCGTCGTTGCCCAGCCAGCGGCCCGCGTGCGAGACGACCTCGCGCAACGCCTCGTCCGAGAACCAGCCGCCGCGCGACATCGGCGACCGCTCGGCGGCCACCTGCTCGAAGTGGGCCAGCGGCAGCAGGGCTGCCATCGGATCCCCGTCAGGCGCCCACGACACGGCCTGCCTGGCGAACTCCAGCATTTCCTGGGCGCTGCCACCCCAGGCCGGGGACAACGTCATGAGCCTGGCCACATTGGCGGGGAACAGCGTCGGATAACGGCGAGCGGTTTCAAACCAGACCGCGTCCTTCTCCCAGCGCGGCCGATCGAGGCCGAGGAAGAGCCACATGATCGACTCCCAGGGCACCGGATCGGACGGCACGAGCGCCGCCGCGGTGAAGAGCGGTTGCCTGGCCCTCTCCATGGCCGCCTGGAACGCCTGCAGGCGTTGCGCCTGCACGGCCCGGGCCTTGACATCCGGCTTGATCGCCCAGGCTTCCTCGATACGGGTACGCCCGAGCCAGAGCCACAGGTCGGGGTTGGCCCGGTCGCGGACCGCCAGCGCCTCGATGGCACCGCTGTGGCCGACGGCCGCCCTGGCCAGCGCCTCGACCCTGAGCGCGCGGCTCTCCGGATCGCCGCGGGCCGCGCCGAGCGTGATCGTACCGGGCTCGAACACCCTTCGGCACACAGCGGCGACCGCATCGTCGAGCATCGCGTCCGCCCACGGACGATCGACGATCACCCGAAGCCTCCGGGCGCGAATACTGTCAACTTCGGCCACACCCATGAGGCGGCAGCCTAGAAGTGCGTTTCACGCTCCGCGCTACCGACCTGTTAAGCCCGCGTTAACGACGCGGGGCCCGCACCGGACAGTGCGGGCCCTCTGTCAAGAAATCCCTCTCAGGAGATCTCAGTCAAGATAGTCACGCAGGACCTGCGACCGGGACGGGTGACGGAGCTTGGACATGGTCTTGGACTCGATCTGCCGGATGCGCTCGCGCGTCACCCCGTAAACCTTGCCGATCTCGTCCAGCGTCTTCGGCTGGCCGTCGGTCAGGCCGAAACGCATCGAGACCACGCCCGCCTCGCGCTCGGACAGCGTGTCCAGAACGGAGTGGAGCTGCTCCTGCAGGAGCGTGAAACTGACCGCGTCGGCGGGGACGATGGCCTCGGAGTCCTCGATGAGGTCACCGAACTCACTGTCTCCCTCCTCACCCAGCGGGGTGTGCAGGGAGATCGGCTCGCGACCGTACTTCTGGACCTCGACGACCTTCTCGGGGGTCATGTCGAGTTCGCGGGCCAACTCCTCGGGGGTGGGCTCGCGCCCCAGATCCTGGAGCATCTGCCGCTGGACGCGGGCCAGCTTGTTGATCACTTCGACCATGTGGACCGGGATGCGGATGGTCCGCGCCTGGTCGGCCATGGCACGGGTGATCGCCTGCCGGATCCACCACGTGGCGTAGGTGGAGAACTTGTAACCCTTGGTGTAGTCGAACTTCTCCACCGCGCGGATCAGGCCCAGGTTGCCCTCCTGAATCAGATCCAGGAAGAGCATGCCGCGGCCGGTGTAGCGCTTGGCCAGCGAGACCACGAGGCGGAGGTTGGCCTCCAACAGGTGGTTCTTGGCCCGGCGGCCGTCCTCGGCGATCCACTCCAGCTCGGCGCGGACGTCGACCGGGAGCCTCTCGCCGTCGGTTCCCAGCTGCTCCTCGGCGAACAGACCGGCCTCGATCCGCTTGGCGAGCTCGACCTCCTGCTCCGCGTTGAGCAGGGGAACCTTGCCGATCTGCTTGAGGTAGTCCTTGACCGGGTCGGCGGTGGCGCCGGCGGCGGCAACCTGCGGCACCGGGGCGTCATCGTCGTCATCGGAGAGGATGAGGACCTCGTCCTCGTTGACCTCGACGGCCTCGACCTTGGGCTCCTCCTCGGCCTCGGCCTCGACCTCGGCTTCCACCTCGACCTCGACCTCGACCTCGACCTCGGCGACGGCCTCCAGCTCGAAGTCCTCGATCTCGACGTCTTCGAGGTCGACGACCTCGTCGTCATCGCCGGCGAGCGACTTCGACTCGGACGCGGGAGCCGGAGCGGCGACCTCGGAACCGGCCTTCTTCGGCGGAGTGGGAACCGGCTTCTTGGCAGCCGGGGCGACCTTCTTGACCGGCGCCGCCGGCTTCTTGGCAGCCGGGGCGGGCTTCTTGGCCGCGGCCGCGAGCTCGGAGCCGCCGACGACCGCGGTGACGGTCTCCGGCTGCTCCTTGGCCGCAGCGGCGGTCTTGGTCTTCTTGACGGCGGCGGGCGCGGCCGGGGCAGCGCGGCGCTTGGGCGGAGTGCGGGACTTCTTGGGAGCCGCGGAGTCCTCGGCAGTCAGCCGTACGGTGATGCCCTCTTTGCTGAGGCTTCGCAGGATTCCAGCGACCTGCGCCATCGGAATGTCCGCTTCCTCGACGGCCTTGCGGACATCCTCGGACTCGAGGAACCCCTGCGAGCGCCCCCGCTCCATCAGCTGCTGAATGACGGGCTCGTTCAGCTCGGATGGCTTCGAGCGAGTCGAACTTGCAGGCGACACGAACACCTCTCGAAGGAAAGCGAGACGAGAATGGACCCAGATGCCCAACCAGGGGCACTTCTGCCTCTAGTTGTGATTAGCGAGGCCGCGCGAACCGCGACGCACCTGTCCAGCATTGTGGCATGACACCGTGATCCATACGGCCGCCTCCTGGCGGTTGCCCTCCACCCTAGGCCGACCAAGAGAGTAGTGCGTACGGAAGCGAGGCACCGATACCCGAAAGCAACCGTTATGACTGTTTCATTCAGTCACTCTTCGTGGCGGGGGGAACGTGAATCGCGAGCACCGTGACATCGTCATCCTGCTCATACCCGGACAACATGCGGTCGACAAGGAAATCTAGCAACATGTGAGGGCTTCCGACCACTTCAGCCGGGGCTTCGGTCACAACAGAGCAAAGATCAGCAAGCCCGGCATCGAGACCACGCTTCCGGTTCTCCACCAGACCATCCGAATACAGGACGGCGGTGTGGCCCGGTGGGACACAGAACCTGAACTGCCTGCGACTCGTGGGCCAGCCCAGTGGGGTGCCCGGCTCGCCGTCGCACAGGATCGGCACGCCCTCCGGGGAGACCAGCAGGGGCGGCGGGTGACCGGCGAGCGCCAGCGTGCCCTCTCCGGTGCCGGGCTCGACGACCATGTAGGCGAGGGTCGTGACCTGCTCCTCCTCCTCGGTTGCCTCGAAGACCCGGTCGAGGCCGGTGAGAACCGCCGCGGGCGGCGGGTTGGTCAACGCCAGGGCCCGCATGGCGTTGCGGATGCGGCCCATCCCCGCCGCGGCCTTGACCCCCTTGCCCATGACGTCGCCGACCACCGCCGCGACCCGGCCGTCCTGGAGCACGAACGCGTCGTACCAGTCGCCGCCGACCTGCACGTGGCGGCTTCCCGAGCGGAACCGCTGGGCGAGGACCAGACCTCTGACCACCGGCAGGCGGTCGGGCAGCAGGCTGCGCTGGAGCGTCTCGGCGGTGCGGTGCTCGCGCTCGAACAGGGTGGCCCGCTCCACGGCGAGGGCGCACTGCCCCGCGAGTGCCTCCAGGAACACCCCGTCTTCCTGGGAGATCTTCTGCGGGCGGGTGAAGGAGAACCTCAGCGCCCCGAGCGCGCGGCCCGCGGCCAGCAACGGCAGGCCCACCCAGGCTCGCTCGTCACTGTGGGTGATGAAACCTGTGATGCTCTCGTCATCGCCGCCCGCGTCGACCAGTTGGGACCGCAGGCTGTCCGGCGACTCGGCGAAGACCGGGCGCCGGCTGTTGACCGCCATGGTCATCACGCTGGAGTGCGACAGCGGGATCTCCTCACCGGGCGCGCCCGGAATGTCGGGGATGCCGCCGCTGTTGACCAGCTTCAGCGCGGCCCGGTCGACGTCGAGCAGCGCCACGGCCGACCGGTCGGCGGCCAGCGCCGTACGACCCACGTCGATGATGACCTGGACCACCTGCTCGACGGTGAGCGCCTCGGCGAGCAGCGCCGTGGCGCCCTGCAACCGCGCGGTCCGCAGGGCAGCGGCGCCGAGCTGGTCGGTCAGGCGGCCCCGCATCTCCTCGGCCTCGCGCTGCGGGGTGACATCGGTGTTGGCTCCCACCCACTCGACGACCCGGTTGTGCCGGATGATCGGGACGGCGCGCACCTCGAAGTGCCGGTAGCCGCTGGCCCGGGTGCGGACCCGGTAGCTCCACTCGAACATGATCCGGCCGCGCAGCGCCTCGCGCCACGCCTCCTCGGTGTGCGGGCGGTCGTCCGGGTGGACGGCCTCCAGCCAGCCGTGGGTCAGGTACTCCTCCAGCCCCTGACCGGTGATGGCCCGCCACTGCGGCGCGTCCTCCTCCACGACGCCGTTGGGCGCGGTGATCCAGACAAGCTGGGACTGGGCCTCGACCAGCGAGCGATATCGCTCCTCGCTGCGCCTGAGATCCTCCTCGACCTGCCTGCTGTCGGTGATGTCGACGCCGACCAGGCAGATCGCGCGCAACGTGCCCTTGTCGTCGTGGACCGGGGAGAACGTCAGCGACCAGTGGTGGGTCTCGCCGCCGGCGGTGCGCACCCGGATCCGTTGATCGCCCTCGACCGCGGATCCCGCGACCATGCTCCGCACCGAGCCCTCGATCAGGGCGGTCAGGTCGGCGGAGAGCAGCTCTCCGGGTGCCCGGCCGACCAGGCGCTCGGCGGGCAGGCCGACCACGTTGGCGAAGACCTCGTCGACACGCTCGAAGCGACCACCGGGGTCGAAGAACGCGAAGGCGAACGGCGACTGGGACAGCAAGCCCTGCAACAGGCCGGAGTCTGAGATGTCCACACCCGACTCCCGGGGACGGGGCACGGAGGTTTCGGCGCTCATGGTCGGCACCTCCGTCGCGTGCCAGGGTCTCCCACGAGGCACATCTCCAAACTTGCGAATTGGCGTAGCGCGGCTCCGGGGGACCGGATCCTGGAGTACATCATCGGCGATGGGCAGGTGCGGACGGAAGCCCTGCCCAAGATGCGGTCAGCACACCCCGGGAACGCCGCCGCTCCGATGACCGGAACCCCCGGGCCGACACGCCGGGGCTCCCGTACGGGCGGCGACCAGTCGGCGTTGCGCCTTCGAACGTTTGCGGCCAGGACCCTAGCAGGATCGCGCCGGACCGTCCCGGCAACTGCCCACCTCATCTCCGTCGGGCTTGCAGGCGAGATCAGGCTACTGACTCGCCGTCAATTCGGCCCCCTCTTCGGGGACACTCGCTTACTCCACCGTTGCAGGATTCAGTCAAGATACGGGGTCAGCTTCCCATATCACGGCGCTGAGGGTTGACACTCCCGAGATAAGTTGTGGAATGAGAACGCACGTCCCCGCCGAACACATCCGGGGGATGCTCCCGGGAAACTCCGGAGGAATGCGACATCCATGCCCGTTCTCGCCACCCGCTTCACCGGGCCTTCGACGACCCACCACGAGCCGATGACATCTCACCTGGCCGCCGAGTTCCTGACCGTCCCTGTCGACACCGTCGGCAAGTGCGTGGCCGAGGTCTGCGCCTGCGCAGAGCACCTCGGCATCGAGACGACGCCCGAGATCGTCGAGCGTGTAGCCCGCGAGCATCTGCTCGCCCTTGTCAACTCCGCGCCGCCGCCCCGCGGTCCCCGGTAACATCGGGGAACCCGGCCGTCTTCTACGCACCGTTTGGACCGGGAATGCGAGAAGGTTGGGACGTGAGCGAGCGAAGCGGGCGGGCCAATCCGCACGGCGACGACCGCGATGAGCTCACGCGGCCGACGGGGGAGGCTGAGACTGCTTGAGTCGGCGACACCGTCGAGACCCCAGGGAGAGCCAGTCCCCTGAGGCGGTCTTCTCCGAGATGTTGCTCGCCGCTCGCGAGCTGCTGGCCGTCCGCAGCCCACTGGACGCCGAACTCATGGTCTCCGACATGGTCGGAGCCTGGTGGGGGCGCCGGCTGAAACGCGGGGACGCCGAACAGGTCCTCGGCGAGGGTCTGGTCGACTACGCGGCCAAGGCCGGCTCTCCCGCCGCGCTCACCCTGCTGATCGCGCTGGCCTACCTCGGCACGGCCCGCCAGGCAGCCAAGGCGGAGGGCGCCGCGCTGGCGCTCATGGAGCGCGGCGTGGCCAGGCCCCGCTGGGCCGACCGGCTGGGCGCGGTCAAGACGACCGGCTGTTTCGTCTCCCGCGACGCCTACGGCGACCAGGACACGGTGGTGTGCACCTTCGGCTACCGGGGTGCCGACAGCGGCGAGGACCGGCATGCGCTGGTCATGATCGTCGACTACAACATGCGCGGCATCGCCCGCGACGCCTGGGTCTCATCGCACGTCGACAAGCTGCTGGAGCAGGCCAGGGCCGAGGCTGAGGACAACCCTATGCTCAGGTTCGGCCAGATCGAGCCGCAGCAGGCCCGGGCGCTGCTCGAATCGGCGATGAAGGCCACCGTGGAGTACGGCCACCGCAAGACGACCGCTCCGGTCAGCGACAGCTACAGCGCCTACCACGCCTTCGCCAGGTCCCGGATCAAGGCGCTGCCGCCCGGCCGGAAGCGGCCGGCCCCGCTGCACAGCGAGGCCCCCTACAGCCGCGACCGCCGGGCGATGCTGGCCGCCGAGTTCCTCTCCTCGGACGCGGCCGAGCACCTGTCCGACCCCTCGGCGGCCTCCCGATGCGCCGATCACATCATCGACTACGGCTGCGACCAGGATTTCGGCCGCCCACTGCGGGTCAGCCCGACCAAGTGCGAGACGTTCCTTCTCGACTGGCTGCCGCGCAAGGTGATGCTCAGCACCGCCGAGCAGGAGGCGGTGCCGCACGTGCTGGGCGCCTGGGCGCGTTTCGCCGCCGGCCGGACCGGGCTGCCGGACGAAGGGCTGCGGGCCACGCTCGACGCGGTCTGGGAGGCGACGGGCAAGTTCGCCGAGTCCTACCGCGATCCGACGACCTTCGGGCTCGACCGCGGCCTGCTCGACCGGCTGCTTCCGGACGGCGACCTGTCGGCACTGGCCAGGCGGGTGTTCGCGTTCCCTTTTCTGCAGGGCACACACGGCGAGATCCAGCTCGGCCTGCTCAACCCCGCGGACGACACCGACCGGCGGATCCTGCTGGGCATCGACCACGTGGGCGAGATCACCCGGCCCGGCCACGACGAGCACCTCGCCTGGCACGAGGAGATCGCCGCCCGGCTGTGGGAGGGCGACCCGCCGCAACTCTGGGAGGCCGCACAGCGGTTGCTGGACCTGGGCCACGACCGGCACGACGTGCTGCACGTGCTGATCGAGATCGCCGAGCGCATCGGCGACGACCCCGAGGAGCTGGCCATCGCTCTCGACGACATCGCGGACATTCCCGACGAGCCTCCGGTGTAGGTGAGCCATGATGATCGATCTCAACGCCGATCTGGGTGAGGGCTTCGGGATCTGGCGGCTGGGCGACGACGCGGCCCTGCTCGACCTGGTGACCAGTGCCAACATCGCCTGCGGATTCCACGCCGGTGATCCGCTGACCATCCGCCGCACGTGCGCGGCGGCGGTCGACCGGGGGGTGGCGATCGGCGCCCAGGTGTCCTACCGGGACCTGGCCGGGTTCGGCCGCCGCGAGATGGACGTCGACCCGGAGGAGCTCTGCGCCGAGGTGCTCTACCAGCTGGGGGCGGTGGACGGCATCGCCAGGGCGATGGGCGGCCAGGTCTCCTATGTCAAGCCGCACGGCGCGCTGTACAACCGGATCTGCCGCGACCCCGAGCAGGCCGAGGCCGTCGTGGCGGCGGTCGCCGACTATGACCGGAGCCTGCCGCTGCTGACCCTGCCCGACTCGGCCGTCCACGAGATCGCCGCCAGGGAGGGGGTCAGCACGGTCGTCGAGGCCTTCGCCGACCGTGCCTACACCGGTGCCGGAACACTGGTCTCCCGCCGCTCCCCCGGCGCCGTGCTGCACGACCCCGGTACGGTCGCCGCCCGTGCGGTGCGGATGGTGACCGAGGGGGTGGTCGAGGCGGTGGACGGCTCGCTGGTCCCCGTCGAGGCGCGCTCGATCTGCGTCCACGGCGACACCCCCGGCGCCGTGCTGATGGCCCGGGCCGTCCGCGACGGCCTGGTGGACGCCGGGGTGACGCTGAGGTCCTTCAGTTGAGGGGCCGACGGTGATCCGACCGGCCGGGGAGCGGTCTCTGCTGGTGGAGACCGGCTCCCTGGAGGTCTCCCACCGGCTGGACGCCCTGCTGCGGGCCGATCGGCCGACCGGGGTGGTGGAGATCGTGCCCGGCCCGACCACGGTCCTCGTCACCGCCCCGGGGGCCGACCTGACGCGTCTGCGGGACCGGCTCCTTCGCCTGCTGGAGACGGAGGCCACCGTCGGCGCGAGCACCGCCACGCCCGCACCGGCCGTCACCCTCCCCGTCGTGTACGACGGGGCGGACCTCGACGAGGTGGCCGCGCTGAGCGGCCTCTCCCCCCGGGAGGTGGTCGAACGGCACACCGGGCGGGAACTGGTGGTGGGCTGGCTGGGCTTCGCCCCCGGGTTCGCCTACCTCACGGGGCTGGATCCGGCGCTGCGCGTCCCACGGCTGGACACCCCGCGAACCTCGGTGCCCGCCGGAGCCGTGGCGGTCGCCGGCCCCTACTCGGCGGTCTACCCCTCGGCCTCCCCCGGCGGGTGGCGGCTGCTCGGCCGCTCCACGACGGCGGTATGGGACGTGACCGCCGACCCGCCCGCCCTGCTCACGCCGGGGACCCGGGTGCGCTTCCTGTCGGTCGGCGGGCCATGATCGAGGTGATCGCACCGGGTCCGTACGCCACGGTGCAGGATCTCGGCCGGCCCGGGTACGCCCATCTCGGGGTGCCCCGCTCGGGTGCCGCGGACGAGCCGAGCCTGAGGCTGGCCAACCGCCTGGTCGGCAACCCGGAGGCCGCCGCGGGAATCGAGCTGACCCTCGGCGGCGCCCGGCTGCGCTTCACCGCCGGTGCCTGGGTCGCCGTCACCGGGGCCGCCTGCCCGCTGGATCTCCTACGACCGCGCGGGACGGCCCCGGACGACGCGACTCCCGGTGTGATGGCCCCGCAGGGGGTGTGCGCGCCTTTCTGGGTGCCCGCGGGCGGCGAACTGCGCGCGGGGACGCCCGAAACCGGTCTGCGCACCTACGTCGCCGTCCGGGGAGGTCTCGACGCCCCCGTCACGATGGGGAGCCGGTCGACCGACTCACGGTCCGGGCTCGGCCCTCCCCCGCTCCGTGCCGGAACGGTTCTGCCCGTGGGACCGACGGACGGCCTGCCGCCGATCACCGTGGACGCGGCGCCCTCGCCGGAACTCGGAGCGGGCGTCCTGCGTCTCCTGCCGGGTCCCCGGGACGACTGGTTCGTCCCCGGAGCCCTGACCACCCTGTGTGCGGAGCCGTACGAGGTCGGCCAGGACAGCAACCGGGTGGGCGTGCGAATGCGCGGTGCCCGCCTGGAACGGGCCCGGGACGGGGAGCTGCCCAGCGAGGGCATGGTGGCCGGGGCCGTCCAGGTGCCGCCCAGCGGCCAGCCGATCGTGTTCCTCGCCGACCACCCGCCGACCGGCGGCTACCCGGTCATCGCCGTCCTGACCTCGGCGAGCCTTGCCGAGGCCGCCCAGCTCCGCCCCGGCGACCGGATACGCTTCCGCCGCGGCTGAACCGCTCTCCACCGGATCCGGGGGGAGGGCCTTCGGGCACGGGGTTCGGCTTTCGGCCACGGAAGTCCTGGTTGTGACGGCTTTCGAAGCCGGAGCCATCAGCGCAGCAGCCCGGACACCCGCTCGGTCTCGGCTGCGAGGGCCTCGGCGGGCACCTCCGCCGGCAGACACGACCGCGTCACCGGGTGAAGCCGATGTCCTGGTATCTCAGGTCGTAGAAGCCGCGGGCGCCGAAGTTGGCGACGGTGCTCTTGACCGCGACGTTCTGTGGCCGCTGGTAGAGCGTCACCACGTTGACCGCCTGCCAGATGAGCTTGTCGGCGGCGTTGGTGTCGGCGATGGCACGGCCGGCGTCGAGGGCGGCGGTCGCCTTGTTCATGGCGGCGTCGATCTGCGGGGAGCCGATGCGGCCGAGGTTGGCGTTCCACTGCCCGGTGTCGTCCGGGCGCCTGGTGGCGTCGGCGTACTGGCCGTAGGCGCTGGAGACGGGAAACGGCGTGCCCATGTACGCGAAAGCAGTGATGTCGTAATTGCCGGGAATTATGTATTTGGTGAAGTAGTCGTCGGTGGGTACCGACTGGAGAGTGACCCCGACACCGATCTGGGCGAGCATGTCCTGGACGAGTTCGGCCTCGGACTTGGTGAGCTGCAGGCTGGACGGCAGGACGAAGCGCAGGTTCAGCTCCCTGCCGTCCTTCCTGCGGATCCGCCCCTCCCGCTTCCAGCCCGCGTCGTCCAGCTCCCGCCCGGCCGCACCGGGGTCGTACCTGCCGATCTCACCTGCGTTGTCCCGGTAGCCCTCCTGGGTGTTCATGAAGAAGTGGTTGTTCAGCAGGACGATCGGCCAGTCGAGGCCCTGAAGGTCGGACTGGGCGATGGCCTGGCGGTTGATACCCGTCGCCACGGCCCTGCGGACCCTCGGGTCGGACAGGACGGCGCTCTCGCCGTTCATCGTGATGTGCCGGAAGTCGGGTCCGGCCGCCTGCCGTACGATCGCGCCCGGGGTGGCCTTGGCGCGCGCGTAGTCGGGCGCGGACGGACCGATGTCGAAGGTGTCGAGCTCACCGTTGCTGAAGGCTCCGACCAGTGCGTCGCTCTCCAGGGAGCGGTAGATGATCTGGTCCAGCTTGGCCCGCTCTCCCCACCAGTGGTCGTCCCTGGCGATGGTGACGGTCTTGGCGGTCGGATCGAACGAGACGAACCTGAACGGGCCGGCGGTCACCGGGACGCGGTTCAGCCAGGCGTTGTTGAACGCCTCCGGGGTGGCGTTGGTGCTTCGGGGGTACAGCGGCGCGAACAGCGACTGCCAGTCACCGAAGGGTTTGGCGAAGGTCACCACGACCTGGTGGGCGTCCTTACCCCTGGTCACCTTCTCGATGTCCTGGTAGCCGGTGGTGCCGGCCACCCGGTAGTCGCCGTTGCGACCGTTCATCGCCTGCCACTGGGCACGGTAGTCCTCCCAGGTGATCTGGGTGCCGTCGGACCATTTGGCACGCGGGTCGAGGGTCAGTGTGACGACCTGCTTGGGGCCGTCCGAGGTGACCCTGCCCGCCGACAGGTAGTCGGTGTTCGGGGAGATCTGCCCCTTGGCGTCGGAGCGGAACGGCGAGGGCATGAGGGCGTCCATGACCTTCTTGACCGTCGCCAGGTTGCCGTCGACATGGTTGAGGTTCCAGTTGGACGGATACTCGTTGAGCCCCCAGCGGAGCACCCCTCCGTCCACGACCCGGTCACGGGCGACAGGGTTGACGTCGTAGGCCTTGATCGCCGAGGTGGACCCGCTCCCCGTCCCGCCCCTGCCATCGCAGCCGGTCAGAACCGGCGAGACCGCCAGGACCACGGCCAGCGCGGTGGCGAGCGCGCCCACGCGCCGGATCGATGTCACTGTTTTCCTCCCCGGAGGATACGACTGGGCGAACGGAAGGGCACTCGACTGGATCATCAGGCGTCGAGCCTCTCGGCGAAGTGACATGAGACTCCGTGGTCGTCTCCTAGCCGGCGCACCTGGGGTTCCTCGTCCACACAACGCCTTCTGACGGTCTCGTCGAGGGACCTGAACAGGGGGCAGCGGGTGCGGAAGCGACAGCCGGAGGGGGGATCGGCGGGGCTTGGCAGGTCCCCCTCCAGCAGGACGCGCCTCCTGGAACGTTCCATGATCGGATCCGGCAGCGGGATCGCCGACAGCAGTGCCCGCGTGTAGGGGTGCATCGGAGCGTCGTACACCCGGCCGACCTGCCCGATCTCGGCGATCCTGCCGAGATACATGACCGCGACCCGGTCCGCGACGTGCCGGACCACGGCCAGATCGTGCGCCACGAGCAGGTACGACAGGCCCAGGCGGGTCCTCAGCTCCTCCAGCAGATTGAGCACCCCGGCCTGGATGGACACGTCGAGCGCCGAGACCGGCTCGTCCAGCACGACCAGCCGGGGCTCCAGGGCAAGAGCGCGGGCGATGCCGATGCGCTGGCGCTGGCCCCCGGAGAAGTCCTGCGGATAACGGGCGGCGTGACCGGCCTCCAGGCCGACCAGGCCGAGCAGCTCGCGGACCCTCGGCCCAGGGTCACGGCTGCCGTGCGCGCGCAGTGGCTCGGCGAGAATGTCGTAGACGGTCATCCTCGGGTCGAGCGAGGCCAGCGGATCCTGAAAGACGACCTGCATGTCGCGCCGGACGGCCATCCGGTCACGGGCGCTCATCCGCGAGGTGTCGCGGCCCAGCACCGTGATCGCACCGCCCTGTGGTGCGGCCAGTTCGAGGATCTCCATCAGGGTGGTCGTCTTGCCGCAGCCCGACTCCCCGACCAGGCCGAGCGTCTCGCCTTCGCGGACGTCGAAGCTGACACCGTCCACCGCGCGGACCGTGCCGACCCGCCGCCGCAGGAGCCTCCCCTTCACCAGGGGATAGTGCTTGACCAGGCCGTCGACCGCCAGGACCACCTCACGCTCGCCACGCGGCCGTGGCCGCTCCCCGACGGGGGAAGCGGGGACGGAACCGGAGACCGGGCGGACCGCCGCCTCCCCGGCGATGGCACGCACACCGTAGACCTGGGCGGGTGACCAGCCCTTCGCCTCGATCTCACCGGAGCGTATGCACGCCGCGAGGTGGCCGGGCGACCCCACCTGCACCGGCTCGGGTTCGGCCTCGGCGCACGCCGGGACGGCGATCGGGCAACGCGGCTCGAACGGGCAGCCCGGCGGCAGCGCCGCAGGTGACGGCGGGTTTCCCGCAATGGGCACCAGCGGCCGCTCCCGGCCGCGGTCGAGGCGCGGGATCGAACCGAGCAGGCCCATGGTGTACGGCATGCGGGTGCGGTAGTAGACCTCGTCCACCGAGCCGACCTCGACGGGGCGCCCGGCGTACATGACGAGGACCCGGTCGACGAACCCGGCCACCACCCCCAGGTCGTGGGTGATGATGACGATCGCCGCGCCCGTCTCCCGCTGCGCCGTCTTCAGCACCTCCAGCACCTGAGCCTGGACGGTCACGTCGAGCGCGGTGGTCGGTTCGTCACAGAGGATCACGTCGGGGTCGTTGGCCATCGCCATCGCGATCATCACGCGCTGGCGCATGCCGCCGGAGAACTCGTGCGGGAACGCCCTGGCGCGCTGCGCGGCGTCGGGGATGCCGACCAGGTCGAGCAGTTCGACCGCGCGCCTGGCGGCCTGCTCGGCGCCGATCCGCTGGTGGACGCGGACCGCCTCGGCGATCTGGTCACCGACCCGGTAGACGGGGGTGAGCGCGGAGAGCGGGTCCTGGAAGACCATCGAGATGCTCTTACCGCGGAACGTGGTGAGCGTCCTCTCCGGGGCCCCCAGGATCTCCTGCCCTCGCAGCCGCACCGACCCGGTGACGTGGGCGTGCGGCGGGAGCAGCCCCATCACGGCCAGCGAGGTGACCGACTTGCCGGAGCCGGACTCACCGACGATCCCGAGCACCTCGCCCGGACGGACCGCGTAGCCCATCCCCCGGACCGCGCGAACCGCTCCAGGGCCCGGGCCGAAGGTGACGTCGAGGTCGCGCACCTCGAGCACCGGGGCGGTGAGCACGGGACCGGCCCCCATCGACAGGGGGTCGGCCCCGGCGCCGCGCCCGCCGGTCCGGCCGATCCGGGATCTCGCGCCCGCGGTTCGCTCGCTGGTCATCCGCTCACCCACTCCTGCGGGCCGTGGGGTCGAAGGCGTCGCGCAGGGAGTCGCCGACCAGGTTCACCGCGAGCACGGTGACGATCAACAGGCCCGCGCAGAACCAGAACGTCCAGGGGGCGTAGAGCGCCGTCTGGGCGCCGTCGGCGATGAGGCTGCCCAGCGAGACGTCCGGCGGCTGGATGCCGAAGCCGAAGTAGGAGAGGGACGTCTCGGTGAGGATCGCGGCGCTGACGTTCAGCGTGGCGTCGACGACCAGCAGCGAGGACATGTTGGGAATGATGTGCCGGAAGATGATCCTTGTCGGCGGCACGCCCATGAACCTGGCCGCGTGGATGAACTCCCGTTCCCTGAGCGAGATGGTCATGCTCCGGACGATCTTCGAGGTCACCATCCAGAGGAAGAGCGCCAGCACCAGCACGAACATCGGCCACTGTCCCCCGGCGAAGAGCGGGGACATGATCGCCAGGATCAGGAAGGCGGGAAGCACGAGCAGCAGGTCGGTCACCCAGGTCAGTGAACGATCGGTCCAGCTCCCGAAGTATCCGGCGAAGGCCCCCACCACGGCCGCGAGCGCGGTGCCGACCACCGCGGCGAGCAGGCCGACGACCAGGGACCTGCGCATGCCACGCAGCGTGACCGCGTACACGTCGGCACCGGTCTGCAGGGTCCCCCACCAGTGCTCGGCCGACGGCGGCGCGAGAAAGGCCGTGAAGTCCTTGGCGGTGTAGGTCCAGCGGGTGAGGTAGGGGCCGGCGAAGGCCAGCAGGAAGATCAGCACGAGGAGCACGAAGCCGATCCGGCCCCGGCCCGAGCGCAGGAGGCGGCCCATGACCACCCGCAGCCGCGAGGGCGCCTTGATCCTGTCGACGGACGCCCGCTGTTCGGTGAGCTCCTCCTCCGCGATGCTCATCTCCGGCTCACCCCACCCGGACGCGCGGGTCGAGGACGGCGTGCAGCACGTCGGAGGCCAGCGCGGCCAGCAGCACCGCCAGCGCGGCGAAGCAGCTGATCGCGGCGACGGTGTTGATGTCGTTGGTGGAGATCGAGTCGACCAGCTGCTCTCCCATGCCGTGCCAGCCGAAGATCTTCTCGGTGAAGGTGGTGCCGACCAGCAGCGCCCCGAAGGTGAAGGCGAAGTAGGTGACCGCCGGAATCAGCGCGGTGCGCAGTGCGTGCCGGGTCAGCGCGGCGCGGCGGCTCAGCCCCTTGGCCATGGCCGTGCGGATGAAGTCGGCGCCGAGCACATCGAGCATCATGTTGCGCTGGTAGCGGCTGTAGACGGCGGCCAGGCCGAGCGAGAGCGACAGCGTGGGCAGCAGCAGATGCTGGATCCGATCGACCGCGGCGGCGGCGACCCCGCCCTGGAGCCCGGGGGTCGCCTCTCCGCTGACGAGGAGGATCTGGGTGCCGACGGCCTCGTTGAACCGGACCGCGGCGATGATCAGGATGTTGGCCAGCACCACCGTGGGGACCGCGAGGACGACGAAGGAAAGACCCGTCGAGAGCCGGTCGAAGGCGCCGTACTGCTTGACCGCGGCGTAGGCACCGACGAGCACGCCGGTGACGCTGCCGACGAGAAGCCCGACCGTGATCAGGCGCAGGGTGACGCCTATCCGGCGCCCGAGGTCGTCGCCGACCGAGCCTCCGGCCACCGTCCTGCCGAAGTCGCCTCGGGTGAGGGCACCCACCCAGGTCAGGTAGCGCTCGAACAGCGGGGTGCGGTCGTTGAGGTTGAGCTCGGTGAGGCGCGCGTCGACGACCGCGGGGGGAATCGGAGGGTTGCGGCCCTCATAGTTGGATCGCGGGTCGAGCGTGGAGGCCGCCAGCATGTAGGCGAGGCTGGTGGCCACGACGATCAGCACCAGGTAGTTGAGCAGCCTGCGGGCAAGGAATCCCGTCATCTTTCCTCCTCCGGAGCCCCGCCGCTGTCGGTGACCATCTTGCTACACTCGGCGACCGATGGGCTGCATAGCGTACCGAATCGGAGGGATCTCGGTGAACGATGGCGCCGGTCGGGCCCGGAATCACTTTCCGGAGAGTTCGTCCACGGCGGCGCGCAGGTCGATGCTGGTGATGGTGGTCAGATCGGCCGCGGTGGCGGTGGCACCGCCCAGGGCGGCCAGGCGGACGTCCCTGCGCATCGCCGCGCGCTCGAAGAGCGAGCGCGCGAACCTGCCGTTGCCCAGACCGTCGATCAGACCCTCGTCGCAGACCCAGGTGAAGACCTCGGCCAGGTCACGCCGGGCGTCGTCGTCGAACCTGTCGCCCGAGGAGTCGGCGAGCAGCACCGCGATCTCGGTGAGCTCCTCGGAGGAGTACGAGGGAAACCGCACCCGCTGGCTGAACCTGCTGCCCAGGCCGGGGTTGGACGACAGGAAGGCGTCCATCTCCCGCTCGTATCCGGCCAGGACGATCACCAGCCGGCCGCGGTCGTCCTCGGCCCGCTTGAGCAGCGTCTGCACGGCCTCGGTGCCGAAGGCGTCACCCCCGCTGTAGCCGGAGTTGACCAGGCCGTAGGCCTCGTCGACGAACAGCACCCCGCCGAGCGCCCGGTCGACCAGCTCGTTCGTCTTGATCGCGGTGGCGCCGAGGTGCTGGCCGACCAGGTCGGCCCGCTGGGCCTCCACCACGTCCGGTTGGGCGAGCAGGCCGAGCGCGGCGAAGACACGGCCCAGGATGCGTGCCACCGTGGTCTTTCCGGTACCCGGCGGCCCGGCGAAGACGAAGTGCCGCATCTGCGTCGGGGTCGGCAGTCCCCGCTCCTGGCGCATCTTGGCCACTCTGAGTTGCGCGGCGATCGCGTGCACCTGCCGTTTGACCGGCTCGAGACCCGCCATACGGTCGAGGTCTGCCAGCGCCTCCTCAAGAGTGGGCGTGGCCTGGTAGCCCCGGTAGCGGGCGGTGAGCTCGTCAAAGGCCTTGACGACGTCGCCCGGGACCGTGGTGACCAGGTCCTCGGTGGTGGGCGCGCCGCCCGCCCCCACCACGCGCACGTCCCTCGCCTGCGCGGCGGCCTCCACGAGGCTGCGGACGAACCGGGCGTTGCCCAGGTCGTCGACTATCGCGCGCCGGTGGATGTCCTCGAATCGGGCGAGCAGCGCGGGCACGGCCTCCGGCGACATCCGGTCGCCCCGGCGCCGCTGCAGCAGCTCGGTGATCTGGAGCAGCTCGTCGGGGGCGTAGCTGGGGAAGCGGACCCGGCTTGCGAACCGGCTGGACAGGCCGGGGTTGGACGACAGGAAGGTGGCCATCTCCTTCTCGTATCCGGCCAGGATGACGACCAGCCGGTCGCGGTCGTCCTCGGCCCGCTTGAGCAGCGTCTGCACGGCCTCCGCGCCGAACCTGTCCGGCTGGCCGTCACCGGAGTTGATCAGGCTGTACGCCTCGTCGACGAACAGCACGCCGCCGAGCGCCCGGTCGACCAGCTCGTTCGTCTTGATCGCGGTGGCGCCGAGAAACTCCCCCACCAGGTCGGCCCGCTGGGCCTCGACCACGTAGGGGGTCTCCAGCAGGCCGAAGGCATAGAAGATCTTCGCGACGGTCCTGGCCACACTGGTCTTGCCGGTGCCCGGGGGGCCGACGAACACGAAGTGCCGCATCGGCGGCTCGGTGGAGTATCCGGCCTCCCTGCGCAGCCTGGCCGCCTCGATCGAGGCGGCGATCGAGCGCACCTGCTCCTTCACCGGGGCCAGGCCGATCATGGCGTCCAGCTCTCCGAGCGCCTCCTCCACCGAGATGGGCGGCGGCGCGTCCCGCTCGCCGGTCGCGGCGGCGGGAGCGGGCGCCCCGCCCCCGCGGCCCCTGAGCCCGGCCTGGCCACGCTCCTCCGCCGCCAGCGCCACTCGCACCCGGCGGGCCTGGAGGAACCGCTGGACGAGCACCCCGGCCGCCACGGCGTACGCGGCCCAGATGGCGACGGCGGGCACGAACCCGGTGATGACCACGCCGAGCAGGACGGCCACCAGTCCGGCGGGCACCAGCGCCATGGCCGTGCTCACCCACGGGGGAACCCAGCGGATGAGGTGGGCCACGCCGGCCACCACAGGGGCGAGGATCATCAGCGCCGTCGGGATCGGCGAGTTCCAGCCGGACGCGCCCTGGAAGATCATCAGAACCGCCAGCCAGGCGAGCACCACGAGCAGGGTGGCGGCGGCGCGGGGAAAGCTCAGGGTCAGCGCCGCGAAGCCGAGCAGCGTCAGCGTGACGAAGAACGTGTTGAGCGCCGGCCAGCCGAGCCCGAACGCCAGCACGACCGCTCCGACCAGCACCGCGACGTAGATCAGTCTGCGCAGAGGCGGCGAGAGCCGGAAGTAGCCCAGCCGCACCCGCTCGAACAGATCCCGTGCGGCCGCGCGCCCCGCCGGCCGGGCCCTGCTGGATTCCCGCATCACGCCTCCCCGGTCCGCCCCCGGTTATATCGCACCGGGGGGACGTTTGCGCGTGCCTGAGCGTCGCGCCACGCCGTCGCGCGGGCACGATCAGATATGTGGACGAGAATGGATGAATCCACGTTCGAGGTAGCTAGCTCCGACCGGTGCCGCACCGGTGGCCACACCCTTCCCTGTGCCGCCTGCGCCCGTGACTCGCGTCAGCGGCCCGGCACCCTGCGCAGTGCCGCCCCCAGGCGCATCCGCGCGGCCCAGGAGCCCGGCGCGAGGCGTACGGCCTCCTCGGCGGCGGCCACCGCCTCCGCGTCGCGGCCGAGCCGCTCGAACGCGAGGCTGGCGAGGCGGTATCCCCAGTCGGCCCCCGACTCGGATCGGGGGTCGAGGTCCAGCGCCCTGCGGGCGGCCTCCAGCGCGGCCTCGGGATGGTCACTGTTCAGCCATGCGGCGGCCACGGCACACCACTGCCGAGGGGCTGCGGGGTCTCGGGGCGGCGGCACCGGGGCGGGATCGTGCCCGCCGGACCCGGTCACCACGGCGGCTCACGGGCCTCACGCTGACTCCCCACGACCGCCATGGTCCGCGGGAGATCACCATTTGCCTAGATAGCGGTATATGCCTGTATCTCTCTAGAGAGGTCACTCACAGTGTCGCCGAAAACACGGCTTGCCGACCGACCGCAAGCCGCAAGGTACACATATCCATGTAAATCCATCATCGAATGCCACCCCGCGCACCGCCGCACTTCGCCTAGGCTGCGACGTATGTTCGTCCAGGCTGACAATTCCTGAGCGGCCCATGACCACCATCATGGCCAAAGCCAGGGGTGGGGACGGCGGCCCACGGGCACCCGGGGCCAGCCGGTGGTCGATCCTCGTCCTGCTCTGCTTCAGCCTGTTGCTGATCGCGGTGGACGCCACGGTGCTGCACATCGCGGTACCCACGCTGACGGCGGCCCTGGAGCCGACCTCCGTGCAGCTGCTGTGGATCATCGACGTCTACTCGCTGGTGGTCGCGCCGCTGCTGCTCACCTTCGGCACGCTCGGTGACCGCTACGGGCGCAAACGGCTGGTGCTGGCCGGGTACCTGGTCTTCGGCGTCGCCTCGGCGGCTGCCGCTTTCGCCCCGACCCCGCTCACGCTGATCGCGGCGCGCGCGCTGCTCGGCGTCGGCGGAGCCATGATCATGCCGGCCACCCTCTCCATCATCCGGCAGGTCTTCACGGACCGGCGCGAGCGAGCGGTCGCGCTGGGTGTGTGGAGCGCGGTGGCGGCGGCCGGGGCCGCGGTCGGCCCGCTCGTCGGCGGGCTGCTCATCGAGCACTTCTGGTGGGGCGCCGTCTTCCTGATCAACGTCCCCATCCTGATGTTCCTGCTGCCCGCAGCCATCAGACTCCTTCCCGAGTCCCGAAGGCGCACCGACCGGCCGTGGGACGCGCTCAGCGCGCTGCTGTCGGTGCTGGGCATCCTCGGGGTGGCCTTCGGCCTGAAGGAGACGGGAGCCGGGCATCTCGGCGGGGTGGCGGTCCTGGTGTTCGGGATCTGGATGCTGGTGTGGTTCGTACGCAGGCAGCGGCGGCTGACCTTCCCCCTGATCGACCTGGGCCTGTTCAGACGGCGGGCGTTCTGCGCCGGGGTGGGCTGTGTGCTGCTGACGGTCTTCGCCCTGGTCGGGCTGGAGCTCATGCTCGCCCAGTACCTCCAGCTGGTCCTCGGCGACAGCCCGCTCGGGGCGGCCGTACGGATGCTCCCACTCATGATCGCCTCGGTCGCGGGCGGTCTGGCCGGGGCTCGGCTACTGCACTGGTTCGGCCTGCGCATCACGATGAGCGGCGGGCTGGCGCTGACCGCCCTGTCCCTCGCCCCCACCCTGGCCTGGGGCACCGAGGGACATCCGATGGCCCTGACGTTCTGCTTCATCGGCATCGGCTTCGGCATCCAGGTCACCCTGCTGGCCGCCTCCGACACGATCATGTCGGCCACTCCGGAGTCACGCGCGGGCGGCGCCGCCGCGATCGAGGAGACCGCCTACGAGCTGGGCGCCGGGCTCGGGGTCGCGGTGCTCGGCACGATCACCACGGTGGTGTACGCCCCCTCGCTGGCCCCGGTCCCCGGCGTCGCCCCCGAGACGATGCACCAGGCCCGCCAGTCACTCGCCTCCGCCGCGCACATGGCGCGGGAGATCGGCGGCGGCGTCGGGGAGACGCTGCTCGCCTCGGCCCGCGTCGCGTTCGTCTCGGGCCTGCACTCGACGATCCTGGTGAGCGTGCTCCTGCTCGGATCCACCGCGCTGGCCGTGATGCTCCTGGTGCCCCGCCGTTCCGACAGTTCCGACAGAGAGGAGAGTGACTCCCAGTGAAGGGTTTGGAAGTCCCTCGCTCGGTCATCTATCGGTCAAGCCTGGGCAGGAACGGTGAATCTAACCAGAATGAGGAACCGTGCGACGAACCCTCCATGATCTCGCCTCCCTGGCCGCCAGGCTGGGGGTGGGCGGGATCTTCTTCGCCAACGGCTGGCACAAGCTCGAAGCGGGCCTGACCGCCACCGCCGGGCAGTTCACGACCTTGGGTGCACCCGCGCCAGGCGTGTGGGCCGCCACCACCATGCTGACGGAGCTCATCGGCGGCGCGCTGCTGGTGGCCGGTCTCGCCGTATCCGCGTGCGGACTGCTGCTGTTCGCCGAGGCCCTAGCCGTGTTCGTGCTGGCCAGCGGTGAGACGGGCCTGCCGCTAACCGGGGGCGACGTCAAGCTGATCGTGGCGCTCGGGGCCGCCTCCATACTGCTCGCGGTCGGCGGCGCGGGCCGCCTGTCGGTCGACCACATGGTGGTGATCAAGCGCCGTGAGGCCGAGGCCGCCGAGGACTTCGCCGCCGAGACCGAGGCCGACGACGTCATCGCCGCGCTGCGCGAGCCGGAGACCCCCTCGGCGCCCGCCCTGCCCGCCGCCGGGAAGAAGCCCGCCGATACCGACAAGCCCGCTCCGACCGCCGCCGAGAGCACCGTCGACACCGCGGAGTTCCCCGCCGCACCCCGTCCGCGCACGCGCACCCGCAAGCCCTCCTCCGGTACCGCGCCCTCCGCACCCTCCGTGCCGCCCGCGCCCTCCGCACCCTCCGCGCCGCCCGCACCCTCCGCGCCGCCCGCACCCGGCAAGGCCGGTGACACCCTCGTGGCCGGCCGGAAGGACGCCCCGTCCGAAAGCTGAGCCCCCTGGACGGTACGGCCCACGATGAGCGGTGCGGCCCTTTGATCACTTCGGCGCCGCCGTCTCCTCTCCTGCGACGCTCACGGCTCCCGCAGGCGGCGCGAAACGCAGGTCACGGGGCGACTCACGGGGCGACGCCCTCGACGCCGTCCTGCGTAGGCCGCCCTGACGGCTGGGAAGGGCTGCCCGCCCCTCACCTTCGCGACGGGTGCGGCGTGCTTCAAAGCTCGAAGCGGGCCACCCGGCGGAGTTTGTTCATGGCGTCCAGGGCGGCGACCTTGTAGGACTCGGCCAGGGTGGGGTAGTTGAAGACGGCGTCGACCAGGTAGTCGATGGTGCCGCCGCAGCCCATGACCGCCTGGCCGATGTGGAGCAGTTCGGTGGCGCCGGTGCCGAAGACGTGCACGCCGAGCAGGGCGCGGGTCTCCGGGGAGACCAGGAGTTTGAGCATGCCGTAGGTGTCGCCGATGATCTGGCCTCTGGCCAGCTCGCGGTAGCGGGAGATGCCGACCTCGAAGGGGACGTGGGAGGCGGTCAGCCCGTCCTCGGTGTGGCCGATGAAGCTGATCTCGGGGATGGTGTAGATGCCGATCGGCTGCAGGTGGTGGATGCCGCGCAGCGGTTCCCCGCAGGCGTGGTGGGCGGCGATCCGGCCCTGCTCCATGGAGGTGGCCGCCAGGGAGGGGAAGCCGATGACGTCGCCGACGGCGTAGATGTGCGGCACTGTGGTGCGGTAGTGCTCGTCGACCTGGATACGGCCTCGGGCGTCGGCGGCCAGCTCCGCGCTCTCCAGGGCGAGCTCGTCGGTCATGCCATGGCGGCCGGCCGAGTACATCACCGTCTCGGCGGGGATCCTCTTGCCGCTCTCCAGCACGGTCAGCGCCCCCCTGGAGCGGCGCTCCACCGCGGCGACGGTCTCACCGAAGCGGAAGGTCACCGCCAGGTCGCGCAGGTGGTACTTGAGCGCCTCGACGATCTCCAGGTCGCAGAAGTCGAGCATCCGGTCGCGACGCTCCACCACTGTCACCTTGGTGCCCAGTGCGGCGAACATCGAGGCGTACTCGATGCCGATCACCCCGGCCCCGACGACCACCATGGAGTCGGGGATGTCCTGCAGCTTCAGGATGCCGTCCGAGTCGATGATGGTGTGGTCGTCGAACTCCACGGTGTCGGGGCGGGCCGGCCGGGTGCCCGTGGCGATAATGACCTTGTCGGCGGTGACCTTGGTCTCGTGGCCGTGCTCGTCGACGACGCCGACCGTGTGCGGGTCGACGAAGTGGCCCATCCCGCTGAGCACCGCCACGTGGTTGCGCGACAGCTGGCTGCGGATCACGTCGATCTCCCGGCCGATCACGTGCTGGGTGCGGATGCCCAGGTCGGCCGCGGTGATCTCGTCCTTCACCCGGTAACTCTGGCCGTACATGCCACGCTGGTTGAGGCCGGTCAGGTGCAGGACGGCCTCACGCAGCGTCTTGGAGGGGATGGTGCCGGTGTTGATGCACACTCCGCCGAGCATGTTGCGCCGCTCGACGAGCGCGACGCGCCGTTCGAGTTTCGCGGCGGCGATCGCGGCCTTCTGCCCACCTGGCCCGGAACCAAGAACAAGGACATCAAAATCCCACATAGGGATCAGTGTGAACGCATGAGGCGATCTCAGCCATAGTCATTGCGGTCCGCACCATGGCGGTCTTGTTAATACCGCCTCACGCCGCCTCCGCCGGCTCCGCGCACCGGCACCCCGCCTCGTAGCGGGGCCCCAGGCGCCTCGCCCTCCGGCTGATCCGCACCGCCTCCGATGTCACACGGCCCCACGCCGCCGCCCCGCGTCGTTACCGCCCTACACCGTCGCCCCCACATGGTCCACTATCGCGGTCGCGCCCTCCTGGCGTGCGCAGTTGGCGCAGCAGAACCAGCGCCTGCCCGCCTCGACGCCGTGTCCGACGATGCGGACCTCGCAGTGCTCGCAGATCGGCGCCAGCCGCTGGATCGCACACTCGAAGCTGTCGAAGATGTGCACCTTGCCCTGGGTATGCACCTCGAAGCTCATCTCATAGTCGTTACCGCATGTTTCACACTTCGCCATGTTTCCCCCCGAAAACTCGCGGCATTTCCGGTGAAGTCCTACCCAGGTATTCGCCGGTCAGTCAATCCATCCCAGCGCGATCACTCCCGCGACCAGCGCGAACACCGCCGAGGCGGCCAGCAGCAAGGGGAGCAGCCGGGCGAACTTCTCACGCGCCACGAGCCGGGTGCGGTTGGCGTCGATCCACTCCCCCAGACGGGGCCAGGCGTAGGGCAGCGCCTGGTGGACCAGGCACACCCTGTCGCCCCGGTGCTCGACCAGCCCCGCGAAGCCGTGCAGGACGCCCTCGGACCCGGCGGGAGCCCTGGCCTCGCGGGCGACCGCCTGCCCGTCGGCACCGATGGCGACGAGTCTCAGGAACACCGCCGGCACACGCTCCCGGTCCGCCGGGTCCAGCGCGGCGAACGCCGACTCGGCCAGCGCGCCCAGCCCAGGATCGTCGCAGGCCGTGCGGACCCTGGCCGCCACCTCGGCACCCGCCCGCAGCAGCGAGGCCGTCTCGAGCCCCGGCGCGTCCGTCCGGGGAGCGGCCGGCCCGGCGGCGATCAGTGCGAGCAGCAGGTCGCGGGCGGCGGGCCTGGCGCGGAGGTCCTTGGTGAGCGCGGCGGCGGCCAGGGTCCGCAGCGGGCAGGGCAGCGGGCTCAGGTCGGGATCGAGGGCGAGGATCCGATGCATCACCGCGCCCAGGCTGCCCGCCGCGAACGGATCCGTGCCGCTCGCGGCGTACAGCACGATCCCGCCCCAGGCGAACACGTCGGCGGCGGGACCCACCTCGCCGCCGGTGAACACCTCGGGCGCCGTGTACGACGGCGCGCGTGGCCTGAGCCCGGTGGCGGTCAGCGAGGCTCTCAAGCCGGGACTCACCCCGAATCCGACGATCCGGGGTCCGCTCCGGCCGAGGAACACGTTGTCGGGGGTGAGGTCGCGGTGAACGACCCCGACGTCGTGGAGGGCGGTCAGCGCGACGGCGATCGCCGTCGCGAGGGCGTGCAGGTCGTCACCACCGAAGATCCGGCCGGCCCCGCGCAGGCTGGGGCCCTCGACGTACTCGCTGACGATGTACGGCCTGGGCCCGGCCAGATCGGCGTCCAGCACCCCCGCCGTACAGAACGAGGCCACCCGGCGCGCCGCGGCGGCCTCACGACCGAACCGCTCACGCACCTTGGGATCGCTCCCGGCGTCACCGTGCAACACCTTCACCGCGACACGCCTGCCGGCGGCGTCGTACGCCTCGTAGACCACACCCTGACCACCCGCGCCCAACCGCCCGGCCAGCCGGTAGCCGCCCAACCGCTGCGGATCACCCATGATCAGTTCCCGCGCCACTCTCATGCGGTGTTTGATGCGACTCCTGGAGAAAAAGTTTCTCTAACCGCGGCAAACGTTGCGATAGGGCAGGTCGCCGAGGTAGGTGCGCCACTCCTCGCGCGAGAGGGTGCGGCCCGCGCGCTCGCAGACCGCCCGCGCCACCGCCTCCGGCTCGACCGGATACTCGTCCAGGGTGCCTGCCGAGTCGACGACGACCAGCCTGGCCCCGTCGGGACTGAACGCCAGCGACTGGAGATCGCCGGTCTGCGCGACGATCGGCTGGCCGAGGCGGCGCCCGGTCGCGACGTCCCACAACCCCACCGACCGTTCGTTCACCGCCGCGGCGATGACATCGCCGCGGGGCGAGTACGTCAGGGCGGCCCCCGCGCCCCGCTCGCTCCGGATCAGGGTGCCCACCCGGTCCCTGCCCCGGGTCTCGAACACCGAGATCCGCCCGACCTGATCGGCGATGGCGAAGCGGGCTCCGTCCTCGCCGAAGGCCAGCGCGATCGTCGGGATGCCGACGCCGGGCGAGCCGTAGGTGTCGCCGAACGGTTCGCCGGTCTTCGCGTCCAGCAACCGGTGGTCGCCGCCCGCGACCGCGAGCGCCCTGCCGTCCGGGGTGAACACCAGCCCATCGACCAGCTCCTGCGCCCGCGACCAGCGGAGTCGGCCGCTGGGCACGTCCCAGACGTGGATCTCCCCGCCGGGCGCCTCGTCGGAGTCGTAGTAGAGGGTGTAGGAGGCCACCGCGGTGCCGTCGGCGCTGATGGCCACGGCGGGCACCTGGCCCGCGCGGGCGGTGGCGACGGCGGCGATCCGCTTGGAGGTGGCCGTGTCCCAGACGGTCAGCCGGGAACCGTCCCCTCCGGTGTTGGCCACCAGCCGCCCGCCATCGGCGCTGAAGGCCATCTCGAAGAAGCCGTCGGCGCCCTCGGGCCCGACCTCCAGCGAGCCCACGCGGGCGCGCCGCCGGACGTCCCGGATCACGACCTCGCTCGCCCTGTCGTCCCTGGAGGCGAGGAGCCTCCCGTCGGGACTGAGGGCCGCCCAGCCGGTCCCGGGCCCCTTCAGCGTGACGGGCCTGGTCAGCGCGGAGACGTCGAGGCTCGTCACCGAGTCCTCCGTGAGGTAGCGCAGGGTGCGCCCGTCCGGGTCGAAGGCCACGACGGGCTGGTACGCGTCGATCTTCTGGGTGAGCAGCAGCCGGCCGTCCTGGACCCGCCAGACCCGCAGGGCCGTATCGAGCGCCGAGGCCAGGAAGCGCCCGTCGGAGCTGAAGACGAGGCCGCCGGTGGCACCCTCCTCGAAGAAACGATCCAGGTCGGCCCCGGTGGACGCGTCGCGCAACTCGATCCGCCTGCCTCTGGCCACGGCGACGGTCACGCCGTCGGGGCTGTAGGCCACGCGCGGCCCGCAGCCGTTACAGCGGCTGCCCAGCGGGATCCTGCGCAGGTCCTCCAGGGTGAAGGCCGCCACCTCCCCGTCGAGGTCGCCGGTCGCGAACCCGCGCCCGTCCGCCGAGATGTCGAAGCCGCTGGTGGCCACGGGCGGCGACAGCTCCTTACCGGTCACGACGTTCCAGAGAGAGAGGCCCTGCCCTTGAGTGACCACGAGCCAGTCGTCGGACTGCCCGAAGAACACCCCGGTGTCACCGCCCGCGGTCCGCCCCTGGACGGCGATGGAGAACCCCGTCGGCCTGCCGGTCCGCACGTTCCAGACCTTCAGCCTCAGGCCGCTGATCACGGCCAGCAGCCCGCCGCCCGGGCTCAGCGCGATGCCGCGCAGGTCGTCGCCGAGGCCGGTGAAACCGCCGGTGCGCCTTCCGGTCCGCACGTCCCAGAAGCGCGCCTCGCCGTCGCTCACGCTGACGAGCGTGCGCCCGTCGGCGCTCAGCGCCCTGAGGGTCTGGATTCCCGCGGCCGGGTCGTGGAAGGCTGCCGTCTCCCGCTGGGCCAGCGAACCGGCCAGGCTCGCCCTGGCCTCGGTCACCGGCGCCAGCCGCCAGGCGGCCACGCTGAGCAGCATGGCCCTGACCGGCTCGGCGATCCGCAGCGCGTCGGCCGTCGCGGCGAGCCGGGCGGCCGTCGCCTGGTCACGCTGGGAGGCGATGACGTCGCTGCGCGCGTCGGCCACCCTGCTCTGCTGCACGGCGAGCACCCCGGCGACCAGCGCGACGACCAGTAGCACGGCCAGCGTGCCGGACAGCACCCGGCCCCGGCGGGCGCGGCGCCGGGTGAGGGCGGCACCCGCCTCCAGGAAGTCCCGCTCGACCGGGCTGAGCGTGATGTTGCGGCGCCCCGTGGCCGCCCACCGCATGGCGTTCTCCAGGCTGCTGCCCTGGAACAGGTCTCCGTCCCGGTGCCCCTGGGCCTCCCAGCGCCGCGCCGCGGTCAGGATGCCGCGGTGCACGGCCAGGCCGTCCCGATTGGCCTGGACCCACATCCGCAGCCTCGGCCAGGCCTGCGGCAGTGCGGGCCGCGACAGCCAGACCTCCTGCTCGTCGTGGGCGATCAGGTACGAGAACACCTCCACCAGGCGCCGGATCGCTGTCACCTCACCCTCCTCGCGCCCGTCGAGGAGCTCGGCCCACCGCGCCTGCCGTACGACCAGCTGGTCGTCGTCGGTCACGGTGACCAGCCGCAGGAAGATCTCGGGGGCGAGTTCCCGCTCGGCGGGGCCGAGCGCGACGTAGGCGTCCTCGGCGAGGGTGCCGAGCGCGGGGTCGGCGGAGGCCGCGCGGATCTGGGCCCCGGCGTCGCTGCCCGCCGCCAGCAGCCTCGGTGTGTCGATGGCACCGTCCCCGCTGACCAGGGCGAGCAGCAGGTCCCTCGCCGTGGGCCTGGAGGCGGGATCCTTGGCGAGCGAGGCGGCGACGAACGGCCGCAGGTGCTCGGGGAGCATGTCCAGCTGAGGCTGTACCGACAGCACGCGGTGCATGATCCCGCCCAGGCTCTCCGCCCGGAACGGGTCGGCACCCGTCGCGGCGAAGACCATGATCCCGCCCCAGGCGAAGACGTCGACGGCGGCGCTCGCGCGCCGGCCCATGAAGATCTCGGGGGCCATGTAGGTCGGAGTGCCCGCCACCATGCCGGTCGCGGTCAGTGACATGTCATCCGTGCGGGCGATGCCGAAGTCGATCACGCGGGGGCCGTCCGGGCCCAGCAGGACGTTGTCGGGTTTGAGGTCGCGGTGGATGACCCCGGCCTCGTGGACGGCGGTCAGCGCGGTGGCGATCGCCGTCGCGAGACGGTGCAGGTCGCCTCCGGTGAAGCGGCGCCCCTCGGCGACGGCCCTGCGCAGGCTGGGGCCCTCGACGTACTCGCTGACGATGTACGGCCTGGGCCCGGCCAGATCGGCGTCCAGCACCCCCGCCGTACAGAACGAGGCCACCCGGCGCGCCGCGGCGGCCTCACGACCGAACCGCTCACGCAGCTCCGGATCGCTCCCGGCGTCACCGTGCAACACCTTCACCGCGACACGCCTGCCGGCGGCGTCGTACGCCTCGTAGACCACACCCTGACCACCCGCGCCCAACCGCCCGGCCAGCCAGTAACCGCCCAACCGCTGCGGATCACCGTCGATAAGTGTCGTGCTCAACTCACACTCCGTTCAACGGCAGATTGGACGCCCTGGAGGATGACGAAGTTCGCGGAGTGCCGGATATTCTGCACACGTCTCGTCCTCCTTGCGTGAACGGTGACGAAACTCTCGCGGACGACATGGCCCGTGGCCCGCTGGGCGGCGTCGACGAGGCCGGGAACACCGACCAGGATGCCTGCCTCCGGCTGGGCGGGGTGACCGTTCGGAGATCGGGGACGTCACGGGCCGGCCGGTCGCCACAGTATCCGGGCCGGCACCGGGCATGCCGCGTCCGGCGCGCCTACACCGCGAAAAACACGTCGTGTCGTGGCGGCCGGGAGCGGGCCGCCGCGGCCGGCCCGAGGTGCCGGCGACGCGAGTCGTGACGATCTCGGCGATCAACGTCCGAACCCGCACCACCCACACCGTACGCATGACCTCCGAACCCGCACCGCCATCACCGTACGCATGACCTCCGAACCCGCACCACCCAACACCGTACGCATGACCTCCGAACCCGCACCGCCATCACCGTACGCATGACCTCCGAAGCCCTCCGTAGCCAAACCGGTTGATCCACAGGGCGGGGGCGGGCTAGGTTGGCTTGCACGGACTTTCGCGCGTGCCGGGCCCGCAAGCCTCGGGCACGCCGGTGTCAGGTGACGCATAGCACGGCGAGCCCAAGGAGGGGAGGAAGATCATTCGACGCATCAGGATCATCCGGCGGCGGAGCACAAACCGTCCCGCCCGCGCCTTTGGCCTGGATCTGAGATCTCCCTCAGGTCGCCCACTCCCCTATTGACCCGGTCTTTACGGCAGTCTTATGCGGCGATCTGTAGATATTTCATATAACGGAACCATCACGCCGGGGGGCTCAATGAAGAGACTTGTGGTCGTGCCACCATATGTCGCACGGCTCAAGATCAGGGATATCCGTTCCGCGACACGCCGTGGAGTGACCGGCGACGCCAAGGTCGTCGACCTCAACGCCTACACCGGCCGCAACGTTCTGCGCTTTCCACAGACGAGCGGCCCCACCTCCGCCGCCTGACCTCCATCGCGAAAGACCCGCCCGGGCGGGTCTTTCTCCGTTTCCGGCCCCTTCCCACGCCCCGGCGCCGACCGCCGCCACGTCCACGGCCCGGTCGCCGGTGGTCTCGGGCCTACTCGCCGCCGGAGGCCTTCCAGGTGAGGAACAGCAGGATCACCGGGGTCGGCACGCATCGGAAAACGCCAAAAGGGGGCCGGACTCAACTCCGACCCCCTTTGCTACCGGGCACTATGCAGATTTGGCTTCCGTGTCCAACGCTGCTTTTCTGCCTGGAATACTGGGGACGTGCACTTATTCAGAGGGTGCGGTATTCGTCGTGTCCTGGTCGCGGGCGGCAAGGTAGTCGGTCCAGTCGCGTCTGGCGATGTTGGCCCATCGAACTGCGGTGTTGATGTGGAGGCCGAGGAGATCGGCCAGAATCGGGGGCGGAACATCCTCCAGGAGCGCGATGAGGGCCGCGTTGCGGGCCGGCCGAGCGTCGATCCCGTGGTCGAGGAGCTTGCGGCTGAACCCAGACGGGGCGGCTGGGCGCCCTGGTAGCAGGCCGGGGAAGAGCCAACGCTGCCCGGGGCCGTCGGTCTTGATCCTGGCTTGTCGGCTCTGGCCTTCAGCGAGTTGGCTCAACAGCCTGGCCAGCTTGGGCGGGATCAGCAACGCAGGTGAGCCGACGTTGAGGTGCATCTGACCGTCATGCTCGTGCAGGTGCCCGGTGTGGATATGCCGGATGCGTGAGGTCGGAAGCCCGAAAAGCAGCACCAAAGCGCCGGCGGCCCGGACGTCCAGCGGCAGTGTGGCGTCGTTCAGCAAGAGGCTGAGCTGGTGCCAGCGCTCATCCTCGTCCAAGATCCGCGTTGGATCCTGGCGAGGGATGGACGGGATGGTCATCTCCGGCAGGAGGTCGCGTTTGGCGGCCCAGCTTAGGAAGTAGCGGATGGAGTAGTTGCGCGTGCTGCCGTCCGCGAGCCACTGGTTGAGGCGGTCTTGGGTGAGGTCCCCGAGCGCGAGTCGGTGCTCGTCGAGCCAGGTCAGCAGTTCCAGGGCGACGCGGACCCGGGTGCGGACGTAGGTGCCCGCCATGGCGGGTCGTCCCCGGTGGGCGGCTCGGCGGCGGGCCCGTTTGAGCAGGAACCAGTGGACGAACGGTCGGATCAGGGCGGCGTGCTGGGTAGGCCGGTCGGCCAGGAGTTGATCCAGCCAGGCGGGGATCCGGTCGAGGTCTTCGTGGCGTTCGGGCAGCACGCCGGTGTGAACCAGAGTCTGCCGGACGTAGTGCTCGTAGCGGCTGGGCGGGAGTTCGTCTAAAAGGTCGTGACTAAGCGGCTTTCCGCTTGCGGCAAGTTCGCCCAGTAGGTGTGCGTTCGGGCTTCGCCGCAGCCAGCACAGGACACCGCGGGGGTCGTTTGCGGCGGCCAGCGCGTCCTGCAGCGGACGGAGTTGGCAGGAGACCTGGCCATCGGGTCCAGCGAGGTGTTCTTCGAGGCGGAGCAAGAGCACGCAGCGGGGGCAGCGGCCATCAGCGTAGAGGCGTCCGCCCTTGCCGCAGGCCAGGCAGGTGTAGATGCCGGGCATGCCGGCGCATGGGCCGCAGATGTTGTGACCGCTGTCGTCCCTTGCGATCAGAGGTTGCTGCTCGTGGCAGAGGTGGCACTCATCGGAGTGGTCGAGGATGCGGACATAGCAGGCGCCACAGACCGGTCCGCGGGGCCAGTGGGCGTGCACGGGGCGAACCTGGCTGCAAGCAGAGCACACACTGGTGGGCCGGGGCCGACAGGTGCGGCAGACGAGCCGCCCTTGAGAGTTCTTGGTGCAGGGGCGGACCTGCCCACAAGTTGAGCACGGGGTTGCGGCCGGGGTCGCGCAGTTCCAGCAGAGGTCAGGGCTGTTGGTAGTGGCTCGGCGGACAATCTGCTGGTGCCTGCCGCAGTTCCCGCAGGTCCGGCGAGGCTGGGCAAGGTGGCGGTAGCAGGTCGGGCAGAGCGCCCCGGCCGAGCCGAGGGAATGGGCGCGGCCGACGCGACCGCAGGCGGTGCAGGTATGCGCGGGCGGAGTCCAGCAGGCTTCACAGAGCGGCTTGCCATCCGAGCGCCGGGTGGCGGGCATCCGCGAACGTCCGCAGCCCGCGCAGTCCTCGGTGACCTGCGGATCCTTGCGGTAGCAGGAATAGCAGATGCCACCTTCGTCGCGCCGAGCGGAAATCCTGGCGGTGCGACCGCAGCGCCCGCACGGCTTCTTGTTCAGGGAGCTTCGTGCGGCGCATGCCTGGCAGATCCGGCCGCCCGGGCCGCTGCGGGGCAGCGTGATGCCGGTGCGTCGACATTCCGAGCAACCGGGCGAGGTGACACCGGTGTGTCCGGCGGCGAGCAGGGCCTGCGCGAGGCGCACGATCACGGCCGGGCAACGTGGATCGCCGGAGGTGAGCGCGTCCGGATGCGCGGCCAAGTGCTCGTCGAGCTCCCGCTGGGCGACGCCGCGTTCGGCCCGCGCCTGCAGCAGTGCGTCCGACGCGGCCTCCGCGTCCAGGTCAGGCAGGCGGGTGGTGAGCGCATTGATGATCCGGACGCGTCGTTCGTGGCGTTCTGCGACTCTGCGCTCGTCGCGGGTGCGGCTCACTGGCCCGGTCGACGGATCGTGGTCCGCCGAACCTGCGGCGCAGGACGGTCCGTGTCTCCGACAGCCTTGCTGACCTGGGCATTGACCGTCTCGACTTCGATCAAGTCGTTCGGGGTGCATTGAAGGATGTCGCAGAGCGCAGCGAGGGTGTCCATCGACAGCCGCTGCGGGGGCTGGGTGACCAACCGGAAGACCTGCTCGCGGGAGAGATGGACGCCTCGTTCGGCGAGTAGCGGGACCATGTCCGTCGTCTGGAACATGTCGCGGTCGGCCATGAGCTTGCGCAGGTTCCAGGTGATCCCCATTTTCTTGATCATTGACTCTCCCAGAGGTCAGGGTGGCGGTCCTTCAGGGCGCGCTGGATCACCCGGTTGCGGTACTCGTCGGACACACCGGTGTAGATCGCGGTCGTGCTGGCGTAGCTGTGGCCGACCTGCATGGACACGAACTTCTCGGGATAGTCGAACTCCACGAGGTGCGTGATGTACGAATGCCGCAGACAGTGCAGATCCAGTTCGGGCGGTAGGCCAGCGGCGTCTCTGGCCGTGGTGAAAGCCATGTTGACGCCGCGCAGGGACATGCGGCTGGAGCGTTCGGTGACAAACAGTGCGGCGAGCTTGCCAGGTGAGAAGGCGGGGCGGACCTCGGTGCACCAGTGGTCGAGCACGTCAACGATCCAGTCGAACTCCTTGACCGTGAACACCGTGCGGCGCTTGGGCGGACTGCCGTTGGAGGCCTTGCCGTAGCGGACGTAGAGGCCGCCGTGTTTGCCGTACTGCGGTCTTTTCGGAGCCCGCCGAAGGTCGGCGAGGTCGAGCATCCGCGCCTCGTTGCGCCGCAGCCCGTAGGCGTAGACCGTCTTGAGCAGGGCGGAGTCGCGCATCGCGGTCAACGCGCCTTTGCGGCCCCGAGTCTGGGCCTCCTCAACTCGGCTGTCGGCGGCGTCGAACAGGGCTTGGACCTCGTCGTAGGTCAACGGGCGGCGATCAGGCTGGCCCTCGTATTCGGCCACGTGGGCGACACGATTGTCCTCGTGGAAGATCTGCTGCGGGGTCTGTCCGAACCGCTCCAGGCACTCCGCCGCCCATCCGTAGCGGCGGTCGGTGATGAAGTCCATAAACAGAGCGAGGGTGGTCTCGTAGCCCCGCCCTGTCGACAGAACGACCGGCTTCTTGCGGTTCGGGGACCGCAGGTGAGCTATGAACGCCTCACCATCGGCAGGTTGCCACTGCCACGGGTACTGGTTCGTGAAGTCAGCCAAACGCCGCACCAGCGACATCCGCGGTTTGATCGTCGCCTCCTCGTTGAGGAAACGAGTGCGTTGCTGGCGTGCCCAGCCCAGCAGCATCGCCTCGAACACCGCGCTTGAAGGGTCGAGGTGGACCACTCCATCGACGAGTTCCAAGCCGGCGGACCCGGCCAAGCGGCTGACATGACCCTCACGAGCTTCCGTTGTATTCACCGCAACATTGTTGTGGTTGATGTGATCAAAAGACAAGGACACGGCAAGCTCTGAGTATGCGGAGCAGCCGTCGGAGACGGCGTTCAGCGGGGCGGCTGCCCGGGTGTAGGCCCCGAGCAGCCGCGTGCTACTTCTTCTTCGGGCGGACCGGCGTCTGCGCCAGCGCGCTGGCTGCGGCAGCCTTCTCCGCCTTGGTCGCATTCGGGTTCGCCAGCGTCTTGCCGGCGGCCGAAGCGGCCTTCGCGCCGGTCTGGCCGGTGCTCTTGGGAGCCTGCGACAGTGCGCTGGCCGCAGCGGACTTCTCCGCCTTGGTCGCATTCGCGCTGGTCAGGGCCTTAGCAGCGGCTGAAGCAGCCTTTGCGCCGGTCTGACGAGGATTCTTTGGAATGATCAACACCCCCCTCCGGGTCTAATTTGCATCGCGACCCGAAAGCTGATGTCATGCGTGATCTGACCCAGCGCATTGACATCAGTTCAGTGCCGCACCGAACGCCTGGCCCCTACAAGGCCAGGCGTTCGCCGTTCAGCCGCCAACTATCAGCGGCTGAGACGAACCTGGGCAATCCTCCGGTTCCGGCTGCGAAGCCAAAGGACAACCACGTTTAACCAGGCCGAGCCATCCCCCACAACGGACATTCAGCACGTTGTATCCGATGCAACTCGGCCCATTTTCAGCTGCAGCCGCTGGTGGAGCCGCAGCCCTCGCAGACGTAGCAGCTGCCCGCGGGGCGCATCTTGGTACCGCAGGTCATGCAGAGCGGCGCGTCGGCGGTGCGGCCCTGGTGGGACTCCAGGGAGCCGACCCGCCGCGGGGTTTCCACCGGCACCGCTTCGGGGCGAGGCTGGGGCTCCTCGATGGGGGCCGAGGTGGCGAGTTCGGCGATGACCTCGTCGGTGTGGATCGGAGCCGGGTCCTCGCCACGCTGCTGAGCGGCGCGCTCGGAGGCGGAGAAGACACCGAGGGCGGCGCGGTCGTCGTAGGGCAGGTGGTCCAGGGCCAGGCGGCGGAAGATGTAGTCCATCACCGAGGCCGCCATCCGGATGTCCGGGTCGTCGGTCATGCCGGCCGGGTCGAAGCGCATGTTGACGAACTTGCCGACGTAGGTCTCCAGCGGCACCCCGTACTGCAGGCCGATGGAGATGGCCACCGAGAACGCGTCCATGACGCCCGCGAGGGTCGAGCCCTGCTTGGACATCTTCAGGAAGACCTCGCCGAGGCCGTCGTCGGGGTAGGAGGAGGCGGTCATGTAGCCCTTGGCTCCGCCCACGGTGAAGCGGGTGGTGGTGCTGGGGCGCTGGTTCGGCATCCGGCGACGGGTCGGGCGGCTGATCTCCACGACCTGGATCTCCGGCTCGGCCGAAGCCTCCTGCTGCTCGATCCTCCTGTCCTCGATCCTCTTGTCCTCGGTCTTCTTGCCCGAGGCCGAAAGGGGCTGACCGACCTTGCAGTTGTCGCGGTAGACCGCGAGGGCCTTCAGACCGAGCTTCCAGCCCTCCATGTAGACCTGCTCGATGTCCTCGATGGTGGCGGACTCGGGGAGGTTGACGGTCTTGGAGATGGCACCGGACAGGAACGGCTGGGCCGCGGCCATCATGCGGACGTGACCCATGGGAGCGATCGCGCGCTCGCCCATGGCGCAGTCGAACACCTCGTAGTGCTCGCGGCGCAGGCCGGGGGCGTCGACGACGTGGCCGTGCTCGGCGATGAACTCGACGATCGCCTCGACCTGCTCCTCCTGATAGCCCAGCTGCCGGAGCGCGCGCGGGATCGTCTGGTTGACGATCTGCATGGAGCCGCCGCCGACGAGCTTCTTGAACTTGACCAGGGCGAGGTCGGGCTCGATGCCGGTGGTGTCGCAGTCCATCATCAGGCCGATGGTGTTGTGGCTGACCATGCCGTTGGCCACGTAGGTGACGTTGTCCGGGACGGACAGGTCATAGGTCGGCTGCACTCCGCCGTCCTCGTTCGCCTCGACTCGCTCGAAGAGGTAGCCGAGCGCGTGGCCGAGCCGCTCGTCGAGAAACTCGGCGAAGATCTGCTTGGCCGGCATGCGAGCGACACCGCCGCTCCTGCGAACCGACTGGAGCACGGTCCCGCGCAGGGAATGCCCCTCGGGCAGGATCGTCTCCCACACCTCTCGGGGCAGGAACACCTGGTCCTTCCTGGCGGACCGCTCAGGCTCCAGCTCGGCCATGAGCTTGTTCTTGCGGTCTCCCATGAACCCGACGATCTCGTCGAAGCTCAGGGCGTGGTCGACGTTGCGCAACCGCACCTGGAAGATCGGCCCGCCGAAGCCACTGACCGTTTCACGGGTCGTGGTGGCCATGCCGAGGGCGAGAAGCAGGGTCCGGATCTCACCCGCGAAGGAGTCCGAAGCCGTCGAGAGGCTCGGCACGCCCTCCAGGACGGCGCCGTCTGCCTCGAAGAGACCACGCAGGAAGGCACCGTAGATCTCGCTGTCGTTGGTCTCAAGGATCGCCGAGGGGACCCGCGGCGTCCAGCCCTTGCCGGAGTGGTCGATACCGGGAAGCTCTTTCGCGAAACCGGAGGCCTGCCACCAGCGCGCGAGCCGCACCGACTGGAGGACGACCTCCTGGTATCCCTCCCGCTGGGTGAGCACCGGTTCGAGGTGGAAAAGCTCCTTGGACAGGATGCGGAGACGCTCGACCACATCGAGGTCGGCGTCCGCGACACAGAACCGGACGCCCTTGGCGTGCAGGCTGCCGTCACCCATGAAGTAGCCGACCAGCTCGGCCAGCTCCGGCGACACCGTGTCGGGGACGACGATGGAGCGGTCTTCGGCTCCGTACGCCTGGTCGAGCACGGGCAGGGGAACCGCACGGCGCTCACCGACGAGGGTCTGCAGCTGCATGGGGACGAGGTCACCCGGCTCGATGTCGGCCAGGCGCTTCCACTCCCACACTCCGGTCGCGCTGTCGACGACCTTGACGCGGTGGGTCAGCGTGCCCTGGACGCGGTAGCCGCCGTGGGTGCGGATGAGACGGGTGGGCTCCTCGCCGTTGACGAAGAACTTCGTAGCCCGGCGCGGCCCCTCGTCGGTGGAGACCATCATGTCGAGGTCCTGCCAGCGATCGCCGTACACGTTCGCGATCTCGGCCAGGCGGACGAGCCCTCGGTCCGTGGTAATCAGTGTTTCACCCGTCAGGCACCCGGTGGGCGCGAGCAGCGAGGCCTGGGCGTTGCGGTAGCCGTTCTTCTCGCCGAGCCGCAGACACTCGGCCCACTGCCCCGAGGCCTCGTGGTGGATGTCCCCGTCCATCTTCTCGAACGTGCGCAGCGCCTCGTTGGCGTCGTTGTGCTTGCGCATGACCCGCTTGTGCGCCTCGGCGTTGCGGGCGTAGCCGTCGTACGGGCCCACGACCGCGGCCAGCTCGGCGCTGCGGCGGTAGGAGACGCCGGTCATCAGCGAGGTGATGGCTCCGGCGAGGGCCCGGCCGCCTTCGGAGTCGTAGGCGTGGCCGGTGGCCATGAGCAGCGCGCCGAGGTTGGCGTAGCCGATGCCGAGCTGACGGTAGGCGCGAGTGGTCTCGTCGATCTTCTCGGTCGGGAAGTCGGCGAAGGTGATGGAGATGTCCATCGCGGTGATGATCAGCTCGGTGATCTTCACGAAGTTCGCGATGTCGAAGGTGTCGTCGTCCTTCAGGAACCTCAGCAGGTTGATGCTCGCCAGGTTGCACGAGGAGTTGTCCAGGTGCAGGTATTCCGAGCAGGGGTTACTGGCGGTGATACGGCCCGTCTCGGGGCTGGTGTGCCAGTCGTTGATCGTGTCGTCGTACTGGAGGCCGGGGTCGGCGCACTCCCACGCGGCCTTGCCCATCTTGCGGAACAGGCTCCTGGCGTCGACCTTCTCGATGACCTCGCCGGTGAGGCGGGCGCGCAGGCCGAACTCCTCGCCCTTCTCCACCGCGCGCATGAACTCGTCGGAGACGCGCACGGAGTTGTTGGCGTTCTGGTACTGGACGGAGACGATGTCCTTGCCGCCCAGGTCCATGTCGAACCCGGCGTCGCGGAGGGCGCGGATCTTGTCCTCCTCGCGCGCCTTGGTCTCGACGAACTCCTCGATGTCGGGGTGGTCGACGTCGAGGACCACCATCTTGGCGGCGCGGCGGGTGGCGCCCCCGGACTTGATGGTGCCCGCCGAGGCGTCCGCTCCGCGCATGAAGGAGACCGGGCCGCTGGCGGTGCCGCCGCTGGAGAGGAGCTCCTTGGAGGAGCGGATCCTGGAGAGGTTGACGCCGGAACCGGAACCGCCCTTGAAGATCACACCCTCTTCCTTGTACCAGTCGAGGATCGACTCCATCTGGTCGTCGACGGCCAGGATGAAGCAGGCGCTGACCTGCTGCGGCGACGCGGTGCCGACGTTGAACCAGACGGGGGAGTTGAAGCTGAAGACCTGGTTGACCAGAGCGTGCTTGAGCTCGTGGTCGAAGATCTCGACATCCTCCTCGCCGGCGAAGTAGCCGTGCTCGACCGCCGTACGGGTGTAGACGCCCACCACCCGGTCGATCAGCTGCTTGAGGCTCCACTCCCGCTGCGGGGTGCCGACCGCACCGCGGAAGTATTTGGTGGTCACGATGTTGGCGGCGTTGACCGACCACGACTGGGGGAACTCGACGCCGCGCTGCTCGAAGTTGACCGAGCCGTCGCGCCAGTTGGTCATGACGACGTCACGGCGCTCCCAGGGCAACTCGTCATAAGGATGCACGCCTGGGGTGGTGAAGATGCGCTTCATCCTCAGGCCCTTGCGCGGCCGCTTGCTCCCACGTGCCACCGCACCGGCGGTCTCCGTCATGACTTCCCCCTCCTGGGGCTCCGCGAGCCCTCAAATCGGACCACACCAACACGCCGCTCACCCCCGGCGCCCAGGGTCTTTCTCAGTCTTGCTCGCTGGAGCGCCCCGCCCGGAGCTGCTCGATCTCCGCCTCGAAGTCGGCCAGGGTCTCGAACCCCCGGTAGACGGAGGCGAACCGCAGGTACGCCACCTCGTCCAGCTCGCGGAGTGGACCCAGGATCGCCAGCCCGACCTCGTGAGCCGCGATCTCGGCACATCCGGTGGCCCGGATGCTCTCCTCGACCCGCTGGCCCAACTGCGCCAGGGAGTCCTCGCCGACGGGCCGCCCCTGGCAGGCCCGCCGAACCCCGGCGATCACCTTGTCCCTGAAGAACGGCTCCGTCACGCCACTGCGCTTGCCCACCATGAGCAGGACCGTCTCCTGCGTGGTGAATCTGCGCCCGCACTCCGGGCACGTGCGCCTGCGGCGGATGGCACCACCGTCCTCGGTGGCCCTGCTGTCGATGACTCGCGTGTCCGGATGACGACAGAACGGACAGTGCACGCGCGTCGCCTCCTTGACCTGCGGGAGCGGCTCACCCACCTCACCTGCCCCACGACGTGCGTGTCGAGACGCTCGCGCACGCCCCTCGAATAGTCGAGATGCGGTAATGGAAACACAATCTGTGGTGAAGTGTTGCGGTGCAGCCACTAGATGTTGTGGTCTAACGGTAGAAGTGCGCGACCATGAACGCAAGTTGAAAGGACCCCGCCACGCGAAGTCGCTGATCAGCCGTCACGTCTCGGCGTGTCGCCCATCGGGCAATGCCCTCCACCCCGCACACCCCCTCCCTCACACGCGTCCCGGCCGATCTGTCAGGCAGGAGCCCCGGCGAACCCTCTTCGCATGGCCCACCCACACCTTCCCCAGGCCCCGCCCATCACTCCCACGCGCCCCACCGACCGCCCCCCTTCTCAGCGAATGAGACCCTCGGGGAGATAGAGCCGGGTTCCGGGCCGCACCGCGGATCCGGCCAGCCCGTTGAGGTCCACGATGCGGCGGACCGTCCGACCGGCGTCACCCTCCTGCGTCAGCGCGTCCGCGATCTCCCACAGCGTGTCGCCCGCGTGCACCGTGATCCGGGGCAGGCCCTCAGGACCTGTCCGCTCGCCCGCCAGGGCCGTGTCGATGCGCCCGCCGATCCAGAGCACCCCCAGGGTGAACAGCGCGAGCACCACCACCGCCACGATCCTCCCACGCCGGGTGAGCCGGAGCGGCCGCCCGACGGTCCGGGAGCGGGTGACCCCCGGGCGGCGTACACCCCCCGCACGAGCCGCCCCCGATCCCGGCGCCCGCTTCGGCCCTGCCCCACGCCCGGCTCCCCGCTCTCGCCCGGCTCCCCGCTCTCGCCCGGGCCCACCTCTCGCTCCACGCCCGAGTCGCGGCCCCGCTTCGCACCCGGCCCCCGACCTCGCCTTCGGATCGCGCGGCCGCCCGACCGCCTGCTCCCGCCCGAGCCGCCCCGGCCCCCTTCCGCCTTCCGCGCCCCGCCCGCCCCCGGCCCCTCTGCCGGGATCCAGCGCAGGCTCCGGCGTGGGCTCCGGCTCCGGTCTCGGTGGCGGCACAAGGCGTAGGCGCGGTACTCCCGGTGCCCCCGGTGCCCCCGATGATCGCCGCGCCGTCCGGGGTCTCGGCACAGCCATGGATCGTGGTGTCGTCGCGGTCGGTTTCACGGTGGCCCCCATCCCCTCGACCTGGCCGAACACATGTCGAAGAAAGATCGGTGAATCGAACACGATGTCGATCGAACTCCCGTACGATGTTGTACACCACGGCGTGGCCGATATCGAGGACATTCGAACAATTGTTTGAGTATGATCTTCGGCCATTATATGGTCGCTGTGTGCGACACATCAGATACAGACCGGGAGGCGAGGAGTTCGTATGAGCCAGCACAACGAGAACGGTTCGGCCGCCAGCGACCTGGCGGTGCGAAGGCGTGACTCCCTTGGCCTCACCCCCAGGCAGCGGAAGATCCTTGAGGTGATCCGCGACTCCGTGCAGCAGCGCGGTTATCCGCCGTCCATGCGGGAGATCGGTGAGGCCGTTCAGCTCACCAGCACCTCCAGCGTGTCGCACCAGCTGACGGCGTTGCAGCGCAAGGGCTATCTGCGGCGTGACCCGCACCGCCCCCGTGCCCTGGAGGTGCGCCTTCCCGGCGAGCCCGTGCTGTGGGTGGATCCCGACTCCGGTGAGGACGAGACCCCGGTCAGCCGCCCGACCGCCGCCTACGTGCCACTCGTCGGCCGGATCGCCGCCGGCGGCCCGATCCTCGCCGAGGAGAGCATCGAGGATGTCTTCGCCCTGCCCAAGCAACTCGTCGGCGAGGGCACGCTCTTCCTCCTCCAGGTGACCGGAGACTCGATGATCGAGGCCGCCATCGCCAACGGCGACTGGGTGGTCGTACGCCAGCAGCCGGTGGCCGACAACGGTGACGTGGTCGCGGCGATGATCGACGGCGAGGCCACGGTCAAGACCTTCAAGCGCAGGGACGGCCACGTCTGGCTGGTCCCGCACAACTCCAACTACGACCCGATTCCGGGTGACGAGGCCACCGTGCTCGGCAAGGTCGTGGCGGTCCTCCGCAAGCTCTGAAGCACGCACCTTCGACCTGCACGTCAACACTCCAAGGGACGCGCGAAACGCCGGGCGACCGGCACCCCGATATCGGGGTGCCGGTCGCCCGGCGTGTTTTCGGGTGGCGGTGCGACGATTTTCGGGTGGCGGTGCGACGACCGGACGGCAGAGCCCGAGCCGGGCGGGCCAGAGGTCGGCCCGCCCATGAAAGCTCGGGGGGCGCACACCGGACGGGCGCCCCTCTCGAACGTCCCCTCTCGAACGTCTACGGGACGATGTTGACCAGCTTGGGCGCTCGGACGATGACCTTGCGCGGCGTGCCGCCGGGCAGGAAGGACCGGACCTTCTCCGATGCCAGCGCCAGCGCCTCCAGATCTCCCTCGGAGATCTCCGGAGAGACCTCCAGCCGGTCGCGCACCTTGCCCGCGACCTGAACGACGCAGGTGACGGAGTCCTGGACGAGCAGCGCCGGATCCGCCACCGGCCAGCCCGCGACCGCGACCGAGCCGCTGTGCCCCAGCCGCTCCCAGCCCTCCTCCGCCGCGTACGGCGCGACCAGGGAGAGCATGACCGCCAGCGTCTCGGCGGACTCCCTGACCGCGGGGTCGGCGGCGCCGGGCCCGGAGTCGATGGCCTTGCGGGTCGCGCTCGTCAGCTCCATCATCCGGGCCACCGCGACGTTGAAGCGGTGGGAGTCGACCAGCCTGGTGACCTCGTCGACCGTGCGGTGCACGACCTTGCGCAGATCCAGGTCTCCGCCTGCGAAGTCGACACCGGGGGCGGAGGCCGCACCCGCCTCGGCCATGACGCGGAACGCCCGGGCCAGGAACTTCTGGGACGCGGCCGGCGAGACGTCGGCCCAGTCGATGTCATCCTCGGGCGGGCCGGCGAAGACGACGGTCAGCCTGACCGCGTCGACCCCGTAGGCGTCGATCTGCTCGCCCAGGTCGACGCCGTTGCCCAGCGACTTGGACATCGCCTTGCCCTGGTTGATGACCTGCCCCTGGTTCAGCAGGCGGGTGAAGGGCTCGACGAAGTCGACCATGCCCATGTCGTACAGGACCTTGGTGAAGAACCTGGAGTACAGCAGGTGCAGCACGGCGTGCTCGACGCCCCCGACGTACTGGTCGATCGGGCCCCACCTGCGGACACCCTCGACGTCGAACGGGCCGTCCTCGTAGGAGGGATTGACGTAGCGCAGGAAGTACCACGAGGAGTCGACGAAGGTGTCCATCGTGTCGGTGTCGCGCCTGGCCGGGCCGCCGCACTTGGGGCAGGAGACGTTGACCCACTCTTCCGCCGAGGCCAGCGGGGAGACGCCCTTGGGCGCCAGGGCCTCGCCGCGCAGGTCGGGCAGGGTGACGGGCAGCTGCTCGTCGGGGACGGGGACCTCGCCGCAGTCGGCGCAGTGGATGATCGGGATCGGGCAACCCCAGAAGCGCTGGCGGGACAGCAGCCAGTCGCGCAGCCGGAAGTTGACGGTGAAGCGGCCGGTGCCCCGCTCGCTCAGCACCTCGATGATCTTCCGGATCGCGTCGGTCTTGGTCAGACCGTCCAGCGGGCCGGAGTTGACCATCGCACCGTTCCCGGCGGTGGCGATGCCGGTCTCACCGGGGTCGGCCAGGCCGGTGTGTACGACGACCCGTACCGGCAGGTCGAAGGCGCGGGCGAAGTCCAGGTCGCGCTGGTCGTGCGCGGGCACAGCCATGATCGCGCCATGACCGTAGTCGGACAGCACGTAGTCGGCCGCCCAGACCGGCATGCGCTCACCGTTGACCGGGTTGATCGCGTACCGGCCCAGGAAGACGCCGGTCTTCTCCTTCTCGGTGGACAGCCGGTCGATGTCGGACAGCTTCGACACCTCGGCCCGGTACGCCTCGAATGCCTCGCGCCGGTCCTCCGCGACGATCTCCTCGGCCAGCGGCGCGTCCGGGGCGACCACGAAGAAGGTCGCGCCGTACAGGGTGTCGGGGCGGGTGGTGTAAACGGTGACCGGCTCGTCACGGCCCTCGATGACGAAATTGACGTCGGCACCCTCGGAGCGGCCGATCCAGTTGCGCTGCATGGTCAGCACGCGCTCGGGCCAGCCCCCTTCCAACTGGGCCATGTCGTTCAGCAGCCGGTCCGCGTAGTCAGTGATCTTGAAGTACCACTGGGTCAGCTCGCGGCGGATGACCTCGGCACCGCAGCGCTCACACCTGCCGTCCTTGACCTGCTCGTTGGCCAGCACCGTCTGGTCGTTGGGGCACCAGTTGACCAGTCCGCCCTTGCGGTAGGCCAGGCCGCGCTCGAAGAAGCGGATGAACAGCCACTGAGTCCACTTGTAGTACTCGGCGTCGCTGGTGTGCAGGCGGCTGGACCAGTCGAAGGAGATCGCGTAGCGCTTGAAGGAGTTGGCCTGGGTCTCGATGTTGGCGTAGGTCCACTCGGCGGGGTGGGCGTCACGCTTGATCGCGGCGTTCTCCGCGGGCAGGCCGAAGGAGTCCCAGCCGATGGGGTGCAACACGTTGTAGCCGCGCTGCAGCCAATAGCGGGAGACGACGTCGCCGATGGCGAACACCTCTGCGTGTCCCATGTGCAGGTCACCCGAGGGGTAGGGGAACATGTCGAGCATGTAGCGCCGCTCACGCGGGTCGGCGGGGTCGTCACCGGCCCGGAAGGGGTCCAGTTCCTCCCACCGGCGCTGCCACTTGACCTGCAGGGCCTGCGGGTCATAGTGCTGCTCGTCGCTCTGCATGTCGGCTCGCTCGCTCACGTCGATTTTCCCTCGGGGTATGTCTGCGTGGATGGTCTGACCCGCCTGGCCCAATGCAAAAACCCCCCGCTCACGCGGAGGGCGGCCGCATCGGCAGGGCGCTCAGGGGCAGGGAGGCCGATGCGGCCCGATAAGCAGGGTCGCGGCACGCATAGACCAAGACTATCGCAGCCCGCAAGGCATATTCGTGGCCTGGGGAAACAGGCCCGATCACGGCAAACAGGAGACAGGCGTCCGAGCAGGTCGACAGAATGAGGATTTCCGTGCTCTCCGGAGCGAACGAGACCCGATGGCTATGCACCTGTTGTGACCTCGTACGTCCTTCGCGTTTACTCTTTTCACCGTGGCACATTCAGTAGAGCCGGGGCGGGGCCCGGATCCGTTGGAGGTCGGCCTGCCCATGCAGGACCCACCGACCGACCCAACCGGACTCCAGTTCAGAGGGGCGTTCTCCAGTTTCCCTGCGAGCCCCCCCGTCTCACGTGAGATCATGCCCAATACGCCCAATTCGGGCACCCGCGCGGGAGGTAAGGAAAGCATGGCCTCGGAGCAGTCCAGCCAGTCCCACCTGCCTCCGGCATGGCCGGAGGCTGCCGAACCGCCACCGCCGTGGACGAACGATCCCCTCGGCACCGGCCCCAGGCTCCCCCACCCACAGGAGGAGCCACAGGGCGGCAACGGCTCCTGGCAGACCTCGCCAGGCGTCGGGGGGCAGCGGGACTCCGACCCGCAGACCGGTTCTCCCGGCCAGACCTCCCCCGGCGGCAACGGCTGGGCACAGGCCTCCGATCCGCAGAACAGCGGCTGGGCACAGGCCTCGGCCTCCCAGAACGACGGCTGGGCACAGGCCACCGGCCCGCAGAACAGCGGCTGGGCACAAGCCTCGACTCCACAGAACGACACCTGGGCACAGGCCTCCAACCCACAGAACAGCGGCTGGGCACAGGCCGGCACACCCACGCACGACGGCTGGGCGCAAGCCTCCGATCCGCAGAACAGCGGCTGGGCACAGGCCTCGGCCTCCCAGAACGACGGCTGGGCACAGGCCACCGGCCCGCAGAACGACACCTGGGCACAGGCCGGCACACCCACGCACGACGGCTGGGCGCAAGCCTCCGATCCGCAGAACAACACCTGGGCACAGGCCGGCACACCCACGCACGACGGCTGGGCACAGGCCTCCAACCCACAGAACAACACCTGGGCACAGGCCGGCACACCCACGCACGACGGCTGGGCGCAAGCCTCCGATCCGCAGAACAACGGCTGGGCACAGGCCACCGGCCCGCAGAACGACACCTGGGCACAAGCCTCGACTCCACAGAACGACACCTGGGCACAGGCTTTCAGCCCCCGGAACGACAACTGGGCACAGGCGTCCACCCCGCAGGGCGGCGATGACCGGCACCAGACCTCCCCCGGCAACGGGTGGCCGCAGCCCACGCCGTCGCAGGGTGGCGGCTGGTCGCAGACATCGGGCCCGCAGGGCGGCGCCGGCGACCACAATCCCTCCTCTCCGGGCAACGGGTGGCCGCAGCCCACCTCCACCCCCCAGGCGGACCCCCGCGGCCAGACCTCCTCCGGCGGCAGCGGCTGGGCACAGGCCACCGCACCCTCGCACGACGGCTGGGCACAGGCTGCCACCCCGCAGAACGACGGCCGGACACACGCGTCAGGCCCGCAGGGGGATGGGCAGGGGCAGCGGGTTCCCGGTACGACGGGCGAGGCATGGCAAGCCGCACCCCCGCGCGACGCCTCCGGCCGCCCTCCGGCTCAGACGGCTGAGAACAGCGTGTGGCCGCCCACCCCTCCGGCGGAGAACGCCGCCTGGCCGCCCACCCCTCCGGCGGCCGGCGCCACCTGGCCACCCACCCCTCCGGCGGCCGGCGCCACCTGGCCACCCACGTCCCCCATGGGAAACCCGGGTTCCGCCGAGGCACAGACGTCGACGTTCTCCTGGGTCGCCCCTCCCTCCGAGGGCTCGGCCGCTCACTTCGGCGACGCCTCCTCGGGCGCGGCTCCCGGCGCCCCTGGCACCTCCCCTGAGGGAGGCGACAGAACCGGTGCCGGAAACGCGCGGCGCAGCTACGGCGTGCCGGACAACCCCGCCATGTGGGCCATGGCCGCGGCGAACGCGGCGGCGGCCTCCCAGGCCCCCTCACCCCAAGGAACCTCCGTTCACCCCGGAGCCGGCCCTCAAGCGCCACAGACCCAGCCGGGACAGCCCCAGCATCCGGGGCAACCCGGCCATCACCTGAGCCGCGACCCCTCCGATCCGAACAGACCGTTCGTCACCGCCGGCCAGATCAGCGGCCCGAAGACACCTCCGCCTGAGCGCCAGCAGGAGCTGTGGAACACGGTCTTCGGCGACAACTACCGGGACATCGAGGACGAGCTTGAGGAGCGGGGCCGGCCGGTCTGGATCTTCGCGCTGGCCGGATCCGTGATCATCGCGCTGGTCGGCGTGGTGCTCTGGGCTTTCCTGGCCGGGCCGCTGGCCTCCTCCGAGGAGGAGATCGCCGAGCCCAAGCCTGCGACGACGGCTCCCAAAAAGACCTCCAAGCCCGCCGCCATCGGTCGCCTGCCGCGATTCACCGGCGATCCCTCGCCGGTGGCCGGTACGCTCACCGACCAGTCGGCGGGAATCACCCTGGCCCAGCTCGGTGCCCCGTGGCGGCAGGACCAGCGCCCCAGCGTGCCCACCACTTACGGCTTCACGACCCGCCAGTATCTCCCGGCCGGTACGGACTCCACGGGCAAGGCCCAGTACGCGCAATTGATGTCGGGCCCGCTCTCGCCTCGCTTGAAGAGCAGGTACACCTCTCCGGAGAACCTCGCCCCGGTGATCAACGCGGTGGCCTCCACCGGCCGCAAGAGGTTCTTCCCCGAGGACAACACCGCCCGCAAGACCGCCCAGCAGACCCTGTCCGTGAACGGCCTGCCGGGCCAACTCGCCGCGTACGAGATCACCTCGGGCGATTCGAAGACGATCATGGTCGTGGCGGCCGTGAGCACCGGCGCCGACCTGCCGGCGATCGTCTACATGTCGGTGCCGGACAGCAAGAAGGAAATGCTCCCCGACATCAACACGGTCTTCAAGTCGATCCGCGTGGCGGGGCGGTGACCTCGCCCGCTCAGTCCGCTCGAACCACTCAGGGGGCGCATTCCGTGTTCTGACCGGGCTGGAGTCGCTGGGCCCGCCGCCCTGCCGGCGCTCTCGTCGCCCGCCGCCCTGCCGGTGCTCTCGTCGCCCGTCACCACCGGCAGGATGTGGCAGGACCTCAGAAGTCGCAGTCGAGGTGCTTGATGCCGTTGATGAAGCTGGATCGCAGGCGGTCGGGCTCGCCGACCGAGCGGATCGCGGGCAGGCGGGTGAACAGCTCGCGGAACATCACGGTGATCTCGCGGCGGGCCAGGTGGGCGCCGAGGCAGAAGTGCGGCCCGGGGCCGCCGAAGCCGACGTGCGGGCCCTCGGTGCGCAGGATGTCGAAGCGGTGCGGGTCGGTGAAAACGCTCTCGTCACGGTTGGCCGCCCAGTAGTAGAGCAGGACCTTCTCGCCCTCTCGGTAGAGGTGACCGTTCATCTCGTGGTCGCGGGTGAGGCTGCGGCGCATCCAGGCGACGGGCGAGGCGAGGCGGACGATCTCCTCGACCGCGCCGGGCAGGCGCCCGTCGAGGTCCCCGAGCAGCAGTGCCCGCTGGTCGGGGTTCTCGGTGAACAGGTGCAGGCCGTGCGAGATGGCGTTGCGGGTGGTCTCGTTGCCCGCCACCACCAGCAGAATGAAGAACGAACCGAGCTCCTGCATCGTCAGCTTCTCACCGTCGATGTTGGCACTGGTCAGGGAGGTGGTGAGGTTGTCTCCGCCCTCGGCGGCCAGGGAGACGACGAGGTCCTGGAGCCGCTGCCCCGCTCCGAGGAGCAACTCGGCCGCGCGGCTGACGTCGGCGATGAACTCGGGGTCGCCGCCCGACAGGATGATGCTCGTGGCGTCGAAGACCGTCTGGTAGTGCTCGGGGCCGATACCCATCATGTCACAGATGATCTTCAGGGGCAGCTTGGCGGCCACCTCGGTCACGAAGTCACAGCCGGGGCCCCTGGCGATCAGCTCGTCCACGATCCGCACGGCGGTCGCCTCGACGTCGGCCTCGAACTTCTTGATCATCTTTGGCGTGAACGCCCGGGAGACGATCCGGCGAAGCCTCGCGTGCCGGGGATCGTCCATGCTGATCATCGAGCCGAAGTACTCGCTGAAGTCGGGGCCGAGGTCCTGGATGGACGTCGCCCCCCGGCCCGAGGAGAAGATCTCGGGGTTACGGCTGGCCTCGACGATGTCCGCGTGCCTTACCAGGGCGTAGTAGCCGGGACCGACCGGCGCGAAGGGGATCTCGGGTTCGGCGAACAGGATCGGGCCCGGCTGCGCGCGGAGTACCGCGAAGGCGGCCTCCCGTTCGGCCATCGGACGCTCCCAGAAAGTGATGTCCGACAGGTCGATGTCCGCGAGTGAAACCGTCACGCCAGCCTCCACTAGAACCACATTCGGTTTACCGATCCTGCCACAGGATCCTCAGCTCAACCAGTCGAGAACGAGGTCGTTGACTTCCCGAGGTCGTTCCAGGTGCAGGAAGTGCCCTGCCTGGAGAACATGCTCCCCCCTGGAGCCCGGCGGAAGGAAGGCCGCGGCCCGGTCGATCTGGTCCACCCCCAGGCCGCCGTCACGGACCCCGTGCAGGTAGAGGATCGGAACCTCCCGGCCGGTCGCGGACTGCTCGGCGGCATCGCGCCCGTCGGGGGCACCGCCATCGCGACCGCCTTACGCCGGCGCTCGGGGCGAAGAGGGCGCCTCAGCTGTCTGTGGCGATGAGGTCGGCGGCCTTCTCGGCGATCATGACGGTGGGCGCATGGGTGTGCCCCCGGTTGATGACCGGCATGACGGAGGCGTCGACCACCCGCAGACCCGCGACCCCGCGGACCCTCAGGGCGGGGTCCACCACCGACTCGGGATCGTCACCCATCCGGCAGGTGCCGACCGGGTGGTAGAGGGTCTCGCTGCGCTCGCGGATCCAGCGGACAAGCTCCTCGGTGGTCCTCGCCCCCCAGTACGGGTCCATCGGAGGCCCCGCGAGCGGTCGTAGCGCCTCGGTGGCGAACAGCTCCCCGGCCTTCCGCAGCCCGGCGACCTGCCGCCGGACGTCGGCCTCCGCCGTCAGGTAGCCGGGATCGATCACGACGTCGCGGCCGTCCAGCAGGACGCGGCCCCGACTCTCGGGTTGGAGCAGGATCGAGGCGATGGTCAGGCCGTGGCCGGACGGCGGGGTGAGGCCGTGGTTGACGAAGGGGCCTGGAGCGAAGATCAGCTCGATGTCGGGGGCGTGCTCCTCGGGAGAGGTGCGGATGAACGCCACGGCCTCGCCGACGTTGGAGGTGAGCATGCCCCGGCGGCCGACCAGGAAGCGGAGCAGGTTGCCCGCCGACTCGGCTCCGGCGAGCGTGATCGGCTCGGGGCAGTGCAGGACGACGCCCGAGGCGAGGTGGTCCTGGAGGTTGGCGCCCACCCCGGGCAACTCGTGGACCGGCTCGACGCCGGCGGCCCGCAGCTCGTCGGCCGGGCCGAGGCCCGACAGCATCAGCAGGTGCGGGGAGCCGATCGCACCGGCCGACAGCACGACCTCCCTGCGCGCCCGCACCACCGTACCGCTGTCGTCGTCGCCACCGTGATACCGCACGCCGGTCGCGCGCCCGCCCTCGATCAGCACCCGGCTCACGTGTGAGGAGGTCAGCACCGTGAGGTTGGGCCGCTTGGCCGCGGGTCCGAGATAGGCGTCGGCGGAACTCCAGCGGCGCCCCCTGTGCTGGGTGACGGGTGTCGGCGAGCACCCCTCGTTGGAGGGGCCGTTGAGCTCCTCCAGGCGGGCGATGCCCAGCTCCTCGCAGGCCCGAAGGAAGAGTGCGGTGGCCCGGTTCGGGGAGCGCAGCTCCGAGATGTGGGTCGGGCCTTCCGTGCCGTACACACCGCCCCGATTGGAGCCGGCACGGCGCTCGATCCGGTGGAAGTAGGGCAGGACCTCGTCGTAGGACCAGCCTGGCACGTCCCAGCCGTCGTAGTCCGCGCGGTGCCCGCGCACCCACATCTGAGCGTTCATCGAGGAGGATCCACCGAGCATCCGGCCGCGTGGCCAGTAGAGCTCCCTGCCGGACAGCTCGGACTGCTTGGCGGTGGTGAAGTTCCAGTCGTGTTCGGTTTTGAACAGCTTGGCGAAGCCGGCCGGCATCCGGACCTCAAGCCTCCTGTCGGAACCACCCGCCTCGATGAGGACGACCCTTGTACCCGGATCCGCGGAGAGTCGGTTGGCCAGCACGCATCCCGCCGACCCCGCGCCCACGATGACGTAGTCGTACTCCACGCTCACTGACCCCTCCTCGCACAGACGGTCAGCTCGCCTCCCCGTAAGCGGGCTCTTGTCTACTTACTCCCCCGCGGGTTGCTCGTCAATTTGTAACCAAAGTTACCTACCAGTAGGTATCCGATGGCTGCGAGTATGGGCGAGTCAGAGCTCGCTCGGAGGAGGACGCACGATGCTCAACCTGTCGGTCGCACTGGAGGACAGCGCCCGGGAGAACCCCGAGCGCACCGCACTGGTCTTCGGTGACCTGCGGCTGCCGTACTCCCTGGTCAACACCATCGCGAACCAGGTTGCCAACCTACTGGTCTCCAGGGGGATCGGGAAGGGGGACAAGGTCGCGCTGGCCTGCCCCAACCTGCCCTACTTCCCCTTCGTCTACTACGGCATCCTCAAGACCGGCGCCACGGTCGTGCCGCTCAACGTGCTGCTGCAGTCCAGGGAGATCGCCTACCACCTGGACGACTCCGAGGCCAAGGTGCTGTTCTGCTTCGAGGGCACCCCAGAACTGCCGCTCGGCGAGCGGGGCAAGGCGGGCTTCGAGGGATCGTCGGCGGAGCACTTCTTCGTGCTGCCCGCCGCCGCGTTCGCCACCGAGTCCGAGTACGGGGAGACCTTCTGGGCTGCGCTCGACGGCGTGTCCGGCGAGTTCGAGACCGTGCAGACCGCGCCCGACGACACGGCCGTGATCCTCTACACCAGCGGCACCACCGGCCAGCCCAAGGGCGCCGAGCTCAGTCATCAGAACATGCTGCTCAACGCCATGGTCTCGGATGAGATGTTCCCCCGCGCCGAGGGCGGCGACGCCTACCTGGCGGTGCTGCCGCTCTTCCACTCCTTCGGGCAGACAGTCATCATGAACGCCGGGTTCCGGCGCCAGGCGACCATCGTGCTCATGCCGCGCTTCGAGCCGGGGCCGGCCCTCGCGCTGATGCGCACCGAGAACGTCACGCTGTTCGCGGGCGTGCCGACCATGTACTGGGCCATGCTGACAAAGATCCACAGTGAGGGCGACGAGGTGCCCACCTCGCTCAAGGTCGCGGTGGCCGGCGGCGCCTCCTCACCCGTCGAGGTGCTCAGGGACTTCGAGAAGACCTTCGGGATCGGGATCCTGGAGGGGTACGGCCTGTCGGAGACCTCCCCGGTGGCCAGCTTCAACCATCCGGGCAGGCCCGCCAAGCCCGGCATGATCGGCACGCCGATCTGGGGTGTGGAGATGAAGCTGGTCGACGGCGACTGGAAGACCGTCGAGGGCGAGGGTCCCGGCGAGATCGCGATCCGCGGCCACAACGTGATGAAGGGCTACTACAACCGGCCCGAGGCGACCGCCGAGGTCATGAGGGACGGCTGGTTCCGCACCGGTGACATCGCCACCCGCGACGCGGACGGCTACTACGCCATCGTCGACCGGGCCAAGGACATGATCATCCGGGGTGGCTTCAACGTCTACCCGCGCGAGCTCGAAGAGGTCCTGATCACCCATCCGGAGGTCTCCCTCGCGGCGGTGGTCGGCGTCGCCCACGACTCGCACGGCGAGGAGGTCAAGGCGTACGTCATCCGCATCCCCGGCGCGACGATCACCGAGGCCGAACTCATCGCCTGGGGTAAGGAGAACATGGCGGCGTACAAGTACCCGCGGATCATCGAGTTCCGTGACGCCCTGCCGATGACCGCGACGGGCAAGATCCTCAAGCGCGAGCTCCGCTGAGCGGTTCGCACCCGCCGGGCCGAGAAAGCCTCGGGACCGGGTTCCGGCGCCTTCGTGTGTCGCCGGAACCCGGTCCCGACGAGGTGGCCACACCGGGTGGACCGAGGTGAACGCGCCCACGTGAGCGCGTCCGCGCGGGATCTCGTACGGGAACATCCCCTATGAGCTTCCTCCGCGCGGGCGCACCCGGCGTGAGCGCGTCCGCAGAGGGTCAGGGCCAGTCGCGTGAGGGGCGGAGCGGTACGTGGGCCGCCCCCTCGGAGTCCAGCTTCACGCCGAGGATCTGGTGAAGCTGGATCTTGTTGCGTTCGAAGCCGACCACGCAGGCCGCCATGTAGAGACGCCAGACCCGCGCCGTGCCCTCCCCTACCTCGGCGACCGCCTCGTCCCAGTGCTCGTCGAGGTTGGCGCACCAGTAGCGGAGGGTCTGCGCGTAGTGTTCGCGCAGGTTCTCCTCGTGCCGGATCTCGAAACCGGTGTCCTCGATCTGGCGGGCCAGGTAGCCGACCGACTCCAGCTCACCGTCGGGGAAGACGTAGCGGTTGATGAAGCCGCCGGCGTTGAGGGTCTTCTCGGTGCCCGTCGGCCGGGTGATGCAGTGGTTGAGCAGCCGCCCGCCGGGGACGAGCTTGTCGTACAGGGAACGGAAGTAGAAGGGCAGTTGCCCCTTGCCGATGTGCTCGGTCAGGCCGATCGAGCTGACGGCGTCGAAGCCCGTCTCCGGCACGTCGCGATAGTCCATGTGACGGACCTCGGCGAGCTCGCTGAGACCGGCCTCCGCGATGGCCTTCTGCGCCCACTCGGCCTGCTGGCGCGAGAGGGTGACGCCCAGCGCCTGCACCCCGTACTCACGGGCGGCGTGGATGACCATGCCGCCCCAGCCGCAGCCGACGTCCAGCAGCCTCATCCCCGGCTTCAGGCCCAGCTTCCGGGCGACCAGCTCGAACTTGGCGAGTTGTGCCTCCTCCAGGGTGGACTCCTGCTCGGGGAAGACCGCACAGGTGTAGGCCATGGAGGGGCCGAGCACCCACGAGTAGAACCTGTTGGAGACGTCGTAGTGGTGGTGGATCGCCTCGGCGTCGCGCTGCTTGGCGTGCCTGCTGCCCATCCGGGCGAGCATGCTGCGCCGCACCTCCTGCGGAGGCGGCGGCATCCGGGTGAGCAGTGGGCGGACCCCGAGGGCTCGGACGGCCGCGAGCTTCTGCCCGACGGGGATGTCGTTGATCGTGAGCGACCACATCCGGGACAGCAGGGTGTACATGTCCCCCTGGACGTCGAGGTGGCCGGACACGTACGCCCTGGCCAGTCCCAGCTCCCCGGGGGCCTGTGCCAGGTACGCGACGGCCGCCGGGGTCTTCACCTCGACGCTGATGTCGGCGCTGGCCGGGCCGGCCTTACTTCCGTCGTAGGCGACGAAGCGCACATCCGCCTCGGGGCCCATCACCTTTTCGAAGATCTCTGCGAGCAACACAGAATCAGCCTCTCCTAACGCCCCCGAACACACTTGTCGTAGAGGTCGAGCAACCGGCCACCCCCGTCGTATGCCCGCTTGACCGGCCAATAGGCGGTTCCGTTATAAAACCGCCAGAATTCATCCTCTGGGTAGAACGAGGTGGAGTACAGCGATTTATGACCGTCCAGCTCGTGGACCCGGTTCTCGATGAGACGGTTGTGGTAACCGTCGAACTGCCCCCGGGGCAACGGGACCGTCCCCCAGAAGCCGAAGTTGACGTACAGCCGGCCGGGCTCCAGCGGGTAGAGCGGCCACTCGCCCTCGGACCTCAGCGGGCACATCCAGACCGGCGCCATCCCGACCTTGTCGTGGAAGAAACTCAGGAACTCGGCACCGCGCTCGACGGGCACCTCGATGTCCTGGATGACCGACTCCTGCACCGGCAGGTCCCGCCAGCGGTCGATCCTGGCGATCACCCCGTACTTGCGGTCGAGGCCCACGAGCTTGCGGTAGACGTCCGAGCGCATCCACTTGCGCGGCATCAGGGAGCGCACCAGCGCGGTCTGCACGCCGAAGGCGCGCGAGCACCAGAACCAGTCGGTGTCCCAGCGCCACAGGTAGTCGCGGACGGTCAGCCAGTCGCGGGTCCTGGTCTGGATCGACCGGTAGTAGATGCGCATCCCGGTGTAGTCGGACAGGTACGGGGCACGCTCGGCGAAGCGTCCCACGGTGATGTAGAGCTCACCTGGACCAAAGAACGTGCCGTCCACGAAGTCGACGCGCTCGCCCTCGTGCTCGCCGCTTTCACAGATCTCGCGCATCGCGAGCATGCACTTGTCGGCGTCGCCGAACGGGATGTGGGTCAGCCTGACGTACGGCTGGACGGGCTTGAGCTTGATCCGGATCCGGAGGGCGTAGCCAAGCGTGCCGTAGGAGTTGGGGAACGCCCGGAACAGGTCGCGATGCTCGTTGTCGTCACGGGCCACGACGATCCTTCCGTCGCCGGTGAGGATCTCCAACTCCTCCACCGACTCGTGCGGCAGCCCGTCCCTGAAGCTGGTGGACTCGATGCCGAGCCCCGTCACCGCCCCGCCCAGCGTGATCGTCTTCAGCTGCGGCACCACGTACGGCATGAGCCCGTGGGCGAGCGTGGCGTCCACCAGGTGCTCGTAGGTGGTCATCCCCTGAACCTCGGCGGTCATCGTCTCCGGATCGACCGCGATGACCTGGTCCAGGTCCCTGGCGGAAAGCTTCGCCGACCGGGCGCCCTCTCTGAACCGGAACAGGTTCGTGGTGGCCTTGGCGAGCCGGGGCACCGCGTCGCCGGGAATGGCGGCGTAGGAATCCCTGATCTGCTCCACCGCTTGCCGGTGCGCCGACATTTCTGTCATCTGTCGCACGGTAATCACCCCCATCACCATCGTTGGAAAGATCGCCCCTAGGCACGTTATATCTCGGATGTCTCGGGAGCCAGGCGGGGCGCGTTAAACACTGGAAAACTCTACGGCCGTCCTTCCAGGAACCTACGGCCGACCACCGGATCAACCCCGTTGACCACGTTCGTCACCGGACGGCCGTCGATCGCGGCCTCGCCGAGCGCGGCGAGCAGCGACTCCCGATCGCGGGCCGCGGGGACCGACACCGCGATCCGGTCGCCCAGCGAGCCGAGCAGGTTACGCACCGCACCTTCCGGGAGCGGCGACGGCGCGAGCACCTTCCAGGTCATCTCACTCGCCTCCGCGGGGGTGGAAACTGCCGAACACCCGGTTCATGAGGGGCTGCTGGGCACCCCAGTCGCCGTCGTGGGTGGTCCAGCTGAGCACCATGACCGCGTCGCCCACCTCGATGAAACGCCGCACCTCGTGGTAGGTCACCCCGGCGGTGGCCCAGGGGGCTCCGCCGTTGTCCTTCATACTCCAGGTGAACTCCCACTGGAGCCCGGCGCCGTAGGCCAGGGGGATCTTCGCCGTGTCCTCGGAGTGGATCTCGCTCCACTGGGCCACGTTCTCCTTGACGATCTCCTGGAGGGACTCCAGACCGTCGGCGTCCGCCTCCAGCACCTCCACTGACAGGTGGGCGGCCCCGTCCCGGCGCAACCACTGGGTGTAGCCCGTCTCGGCCGCCCAGTCGCCGTTCCAGCCGGCCGGATAGCTGATGGACCAGTTCTCCGGCGGGCGGGCCCGCCATACCTTCAACCCTCCGGCGGGTGCCACGGTTCTGGCCGTGGTGGGAGTGGGAGTGGGAGTGGGGCTCGGGGTGGGCGTCTGCGACCTGGTCTCCTCCGTGGCTTCGGGCTTCGCCTCCGGGGAGGCGAGTTCGGCGCGCGCCACCGGCTGCGCCTCGGGCTGTGACATCGCCACGGCCGCGACGGCGCCACCTGCGGCCAGGAGCACGACGGCCGCCAGGACCAGCGGGATCCGGCCACCGCTCCGCGCCCCGCCGCTCCGCGCCCCGCCGCTCCGCCCTCCACCTCGCCGGCGGCCGGGCATCGGCGAGGTTCCGATCTCGCGCCCGTTTCGCTCCCCGGCGCCGCGCGGGTTCTCGCCGGTCCGTGCCGTACGGTGGACCGCCCTCTCGCCGGTCCGTGCCGTACGGTGGACCGCCCTCTCTCCGGTGCGCCGGGCCGCGGCCGACGGGTCGTCGAGGACCTCCGCCAGCATGGCGTCGGCCTGCTGGGCGGTCAGCCGGTGGGCGGGCTCGCGCTGGAGCATGCCGGTGAGCACCGCGCGCATCTCCAGGGGCACCCTGCTGAAGTCGGGCTCCTCGGTGAGGAGTGCGCCGAGGGTGGCGATGGCGTCTCGACGCTCGAAGGGACCGTGCCCGACCAGGGCCGCGTAAAGGGTGGCGCCGAGCGCCCACAGGTCGGACCAGGGACCCGCGTCGGTGCCGGTGGCGCGCTCGGGCGGCAGGAAGCTCGGCGAGCCCGTCACCATGCCGGTCTGGGTCAGCGAGGTGTCGCCCTCGATGGTGGCGATACCGAAGTCGGAGAGCACGGCGCGGCCGTCGGCCTCCAGCAGGATGTTGCTGGGCTTGACGTCGCGGTGCAGGATCCCGGCCTCGTGGGCCGCGCGCAGGGCCGAGAGGACCTGACGGCCGATGTCGGCGACAGGGCGTACCGGCAGCAGACCTACCTCGTCCAGCCCGCGGGCCCTGACCAGCTCCATGATGATCCAGGGACGGCCGTCCTGCTCCGCCACGTCGTAGATCGCCACGATGCCCCGGTGATTGAGCCGGGCGGCGGTCCTGGCCTCACGAGAGGTGCGGGTCAGCTGGAGCTGGTGCTCTGCCGGGGAGAGGTTGGGCGGCAGGAGCACCTCCTTGACGGCGACCGAGCGGTTGAGGAGGGTGTCGTAGCCCTCCCAGACAACACCCATGCCGCCCCTGCCGAGTTCCCGCAGCAATCGATAGCGCCCAGCGACCACCCGTTCACTGTGCGGATATGTCATCGCAAAACCCCTAGGTCCCATTCGGCGAAGGCGCAAGTTTCCCATACGCGCGCGGGCGCCACGCGGCTACTCGCGATGTGTCTTGCCACAGAAAGCCGAATGTTGTTCTATTCAGGCGAAGGGAACGGTGTCGCGTCCTACCGAGCGATTGCTTGTGTGAGCCGTACCGGACTAGAGTCGATACCGCACCCGAGGAGAATATCTATGGAGCGCGTGACCAGAAAGGGGCCGCTGGCCGGAGTTCGCGTGCTCGAACTGGCGGGGCTGGCCCCCGGGCCGTTCGCCGGGATGATGCTGGCCGACCACGGAGCCGAGGTACTGCGCGTCGATCGCGCGAGCGTCGTCGCCAAGGCGGGGGACGCGCCACGCGTCGATGTGATGGACCGGGGCAAACGGACGATCGGCCTGGATCTGAAGTCCCCCGAGGGGGTGGCCGCGTTCAAGGAGCTGGCCCGCCACGCCGACGTGGTCGTCGAGGTCTTCCGGCCGGGGGGCGCCGAACGCCTCGGCATCGGCCCCGCCGACCTGCACGCGATCAATCCGCGCCTGGTCTACGGGCGGATGACCGGCTGGGGCCAGGACGGCCCGCTCGCGCCGACCGCCGGGCACGACATCGACTACATCGCCATCTCCGGCGTGCTGTCGATGCTGGGCCGCGAGGGCGAGCGCCCCACCCCGCCGATCAACATCCTCGGCGACTTCGCCGGGGGCGGCCTCATGCTCGCGTACGGCGTGCTGCTCGCGCTGATCGAGCGGGAGCGGACCGGCGAGGGCCGGGTGATCGACGCCGCCATGGTGGACGGCGCGGCGACATTGTTCGCGATGTTCCACCACGGCGCGCAGACCGGCCTCTGGGGCCCGCGCGGCACGAACCTGCTCGACACCGGCGCGCCGATGTACGACACCTACGAGACCGCCGACGGCGGACATGTGGCCGTCGGCTCGCTGGAACCGCAGTTCTGGGCGGAGATGGTCACGCTGATGGGACTTGAGGACCTGCCCGACCGCGATGACAGGAAGCAGTGGCCCGCGCTTCGCGAGCGGCTGGCCGAGGCCTTCCGATCCAGAACCCGCGCCGAGTGGGAGGCGATCTTCGACGGCTCCGACGCGTGCGTCTCCCCCGTCCTGGAGGTGGGCGAGGCCGCAGAGCATCCGCACAACAAGGCCAGGGGCACGTTCGTCGAGGTCGGCGGCGTCCGGCAGCCCGCCCCCGCGCCACGCCTGCTCGGCGTGGGGGAACAGGACCTCTCCCCCGCCACCCGGCTGGCGGACCTGACCTCCTGGGGCCTGTCCGACGAGGCCGCGGCGCGGCTGCGCGAAGCGGGCATGCTGGCCTGATCGACGTCCTCGACGCCTTCAGGGACACCTGGAGGCAGGAGGGCCGAGTCCCGGCGGCCCGGCCCGCCGAACGACGACGACCTAACCCGCCCCGGATCGCCCGGCGCGACAGGGGCCGCGCCGAGCCGCTCAGCGCATCGGGGACATGACCGCCGCGTAGATGTCGGCGCCCCCGGGGTGGTGCACCTCCACGTCCGTGGTGAAGGCCCTCGGCGGGGTGCCTCCCGTCTCGGTGTGCTTCCACAGCCGCTGCCACTCCTCCAGCAGCGCGTCCGGCATCGGCCCTCGGGCCTCCAGCTTCAGCGAGGGCACCCCGGGCACCCGCACCGCCACCATGCCCTCGGGCAGCGCCGCGGCACTGCGCACGGTGACCCCGACGATCTGGGTGTAGGCGCCGTGGTGGTCGCTCTCGTAGTCGGTGAGCACGGCGTAGATGTTCTCGTCGATCCGTCCCGGCACGTGCGCGAAGGCTCCGGGGGACCCCGCCCTCGCCCACTGCGCGCGGAGCCTGCCCCGACCCGGCTCCATCTCGTCGGCGTTCGATGTTCGTACCGCATGACCTACTACGAGCATCTCGGGCCGATCAACCAGGATCACAACGCCTCCTCATGGCCACCCATTATTCACGCAAACCGGATCTTAGCCTCCGCTCCGACCTGCTGGATCCTCTTGGAGAGCGTGGAAAGGGGGAACGCTCATCTCTGGCAATTCACGGGATAAGGTGGAATAACGTGAAATTTCTCAACGAGTCGGTCCCGGCCTACGACCTGACCTACAGCGACGTGTTCATGGTGCCGTCGCTCTCCTCCGTCGGCTCACGGCTCGCCGTCGACCTCTCCAGCCGGGACGGCACCGGAACCACCATCCCCATCGTGGTCGCCAACATGACGGCCGTGGCGGGAAAGCGGATGGCCGAGACCGTCGCGCGCCGGGGCGGGATCACCGTGATCCCACAGGACATCCCGATCGACGTGGTCGCCAATGTCGTCGACTGGGTCAAGAAGCGCGATCTGATCCACGACACACCGCTGACGCTCACCCCGCACGACACCGTCGGCGAGGCGCTCAACCTGCTGCCCAAACGGGCCCACGGCGCCATCATCGTCGTCGACTGGGAGAACCGCCCGGTCGGCGTGGTCACCGAGGGCGACTGTTCCGGCGTGGACATGTACACGCAGCTCTCCCAGGTGATGTCCGACAACCTGCTCACCCTGCCCGCCGGGCTCGACCCGCGCGAGGTCTTCGACCGCCTCCACGAGGGCCGCCACCGGCTCGCCCCCGTCGTGGACGGCGACGGCCGGCTGGTCGGCATCCTGACCAGGACCGGCGCGCTGCGCTCCACCCTCTACCAGCCCGCGGTCGACGACTCGGGCAGGCTCCGCGTCGCCGCGGCCGTCGGCGTCAACGGCGACGTGGCCGCCAAGGCCAAGGAGATCCTCGACGCCGGGGTGGACTGCCTGGTCGTGGACACCGCCCACGGCCACCAGGAGAAGATGATCAGCGCCCTGCGGGCGGTTCGCGGGCTCGACCCCGGTGTACCCGTCGCGGCGGGCAACGTCGTCACCGCCGAGGGCGTGCGCGACCTGGTCGACGCGGGAGCCGACATCCTGAAGGTCGGCGTCGGCCCCGGGGCCATGTGCACCACCCGGATGATGACCGGCGTGGGCCGCCCGCAGTTCTCCGCCGTGCTGGAGTGCTCCGCGGAGGCTCGCAGGCTGGGCCGCCACGTGTGGGCCGACGGCGGCGTCCGCCACCCCCGTGACGTGGCCCTGGCCCTGGCCGCCGGAGCGGCCAACGTGATGATCGGTTCCTGGTTCGCCGGCACCTACGAATCGCCTGGCGACACCCGTACCGCCCCCGACGGGCGCAAGTACAAGGAGAACTTCGGAATGGCCTCGGCCCGCGCGGTGATGCTGCGCACCGCCGAGGACTCCCCCTTCGAGAGGGCCCGCAAGGCACTGTTCGAGGAGGGCATCTCCACCTCCAGGATGTACCTCGACCCGGCCATGCCCAGCGTCGAGGACCAGATCGACGCCATCGTGGCCGGTCTGCGCTCCTCGTGCACCTACGCGGGCGCCTCCACGCTGGAGGAGTTCCACGAGCGCGCGGTGATCGGTGTGCAGAGCGCGTCCGGCTACACCGAGGGCATGCCGCTCCACCAGAGCTGGTGACTCACCCGCCGGGATGAGGCGCCGCCGTCCCCGCGGCGCCTCCCTCTCGTCCCCCACCCCCGAAAGGCGAGCACCCATGAACGAGACGCCCACCGGCCTGGACACACAGGTCGTGGTGGACCGGAGGGTGCTGGCAGGCTACGACAACTACCTCGCGGCACAGCGAACCGTGGACGGTCTCTCCGACGCCGGATTCCCCGTCGAGAACGTGGCGATCGTCGGCAGCGACCTGAAACTTGAGGAGACCGTCACCGGCAGGGTGACCGACGGCCGGGCCGCGCTCACCGGAGCGGGCAGCGGCGCGGCCTTCGGCGCCATGGTCGGGATGTTCCTCGGACTGTTCACCTCGACCGCGCTGTCGTTCATCGTGCTCGTGCTCTGGGCAGCCCTGTGGGGTGCCGTGATGGGCGCCGCGTTCGGGTTCATCAACCACGCCTTCACCCGCGGCAAGCGGGACTTCGCCTCGCGCAGCGCGATCATCCCCTCCCGTTCTCCGGACCGGGTCGGCTGTGACACCTTCCAGACGGGCTGTTCTGTTCGAGCTCGAACCAGATCAGGGTTCCACTGGAATCGCGGTGGAATCCCCAGCGGGTGGCGAGGTCGTTGACGAGCATGAGTCCTCGGCCACCGGTGGCGTCCAGGCCGGGCTTTCTCGTACAGGGAATCTCCGATGTGCCGGAGTCCTGAACGGTGATCAGTACGCCATGGGAGATGAAGGCCACCGTAACGACGAACTCTCGTGGCCGGTCGACCGGTCCGCTGGAGTACTCGACGGCGTTGGTGGCGAGTTCGCTGGTGAGGAGTATGGCGTCGTCGCGGAGCGGGTGGTCGTCGCCGAGGAGTTCGGCGACGAAGACGCGTGCGGGTCTGACCTGGTCGGGGGTGGCCGCGAACCGTTGGGAGATGACGGGCGTGTGGCCCAGAGGCGCTGACCAGCCGGGGATTCGGCCCAGGTGCGGTGACCGCATGGCGCCGCCGACTGGTGTACGGAAGCGGTCAGCGAGTACGCCGACGAGTGCGGACAGCAGGCGCGTTGCCATCTCGGTCACCTCCCGTGCTCGCGATCCCGTTGTGCTCGGGATTCCCGGCGACCTTGACGTCCGTGCTGCCCCCGGGTGCGGGGCTTCTTTCGTTGAGAGGGGGCGGTTGGGCTGGTCGGGGGCGAGGTGGGGGTGGAAGTTCTCGATGTGCTGCATCTGGGCGGCCAGTTCGGCGGGGGTGTCGGCCTCGATCAGGCCGATGCGCTGCCTGCACCAGACGGGGGAGAGCGCCCACCAGTGTCCGGTGGCCTTGCCGTACCAGAGGTGCCAGCCGGTGAACCGCAGCGCCAGCGCGCGCGGCACCCGGTCGTATTCGTCGTCCCGCGATGTGTGTTGCGGAAGCGGAGGCTCGGTGGCCTGGCAGGGATCCATGGTGATCACCAGTGGGGGGGTTGCCCGGCATATCTTCTCCCAGTGAGATCGAGTAACTCTGTGTAATTTCCTTTCAAGAGAAGCGCAGGTGAGTGACGATGAAAGGAGCCTCGTGGGGGCCCGCGCCGAGGGGCCGCCTTGAAGGCCAGATCAGTCGCGAGGGGGCCGCTTCCTGGCCTACAGGCAGTGAGCGAAAGGAGCCAGGGCGTGGAGGGTCTGACGATCGAGGAACTGATCAAGCAGTCCCGGCAGGCCAAGGGCCTCACTCAGGCGAGCCTCGCCGACCGGCTCGCCCGAGCGTCCGGGCAGGCCACGATCACTCGCAACGAGGTCTCCCGCTGGGAGCGCGGCAAGCGGCTGCCCTTGGCCTGGCTGCCGTGGTTGAGCATCGTGCTGGACCTCCCGCTGGCCGTACTGGACCAGGCGGTCGTGCTGTCCCGCGCCAAGCGACTGGGCGTCACTCCGCCGAGCATGAACGGCGATCGCCTGACGCTGTTCAGTGACGGCTGGACGCGAGAGAACAACGATGCGATGGCCGCCGGGCTGGTCGCCGAGAGCGAGGCCATGTCGGAGGAGTCCGCGCTTCGCGTCGCCCACGAGTGGCTGATCGTGGAGCCGCCGCAGCTCCATGAGATCCGGGCGGGACGTCGTATCGGTCATTCACTGATCGACAAGATCGAGACCCGGGTCGACCATTTGCGGCACCTCGATGACTACGTGGGCGGCACGGACCTGCACGCGCTCGTCTCCCAGGAGTTGGAGGCCACCGCCACGGTCGCCAGGGAGGCCGCCTACCGTGAGGACGTGGGCCGCCGACTCCTGAAGGCTGTGGGAGAGCTCTGTCAGCTCGCGGGATGGGTGACCTCCGACGCTGGACTGTATGGTCGAGCCCGGACTTACTACGTCAAAGGCATCCAAGCCGCGCATGTCGCCGGGGATGAGCCGACGGCGGCCAATCTGCTGTCCTCGTTGAGTTACCAGATGGCCAACGTGGGAGACCCCAGGAAGGCGGCCGTGCTGGCCCGTACGGCGGTCAAGGGCGCCGAGCGATCAAGCACCCCGCTCACCCGCGCTCTGCTGTTGGAACGAGTGGCCTGGGCACACGCCAAAGCGGGAGATTCGGCGCTCACCGAATGGACACTCGACGAGGTCGACCAGGTGTTCGGGCTGCACCGAGAGGGCGATGAGGACCCGAAGTGGGTCTACTGGCTGGACCGGGGCGAGGTCGATGTGATGGCCGGCCGGTGCTTCACCGAGCTCGGCCGCCCGCTCAAGGCTGAACCGTTGCTCATCCAGGGCATCGACAGCTACGACGCCACGCGTGCGCGGGAGCTTTCGCTCTATCTGAGCTGGCTCGCCGATGCCTACGCCCAGGCCCGCGAGATCGAGCAGGCCACAGCGGCAGCCTCGAAGTCGTTGAACCTGGCGGTCAAGGTCAACTCAGCCCGCGTCACCGACCGCATAGAGCTCATCCGGTCCCGGCTCCGGCCTTTCGCGGACACCGCGGCGGTCCGAAGATTCGAGGACCTCTGCCAGTCGGCGGTACTGAGCCGATCATAATTTTTTGGGACTATTCGCGTTACGGGCCGATGTAGGCCAAGTGCTGGTCGGCGAAGAAGGACCGGACGATGTCGGGACGTTTCTGCAGCCGGTGCATGCCGCTGTGCATGGTCGCGGCCAACTCGTGTTCATCGGCGACCGCCTCACGAGCCACCCGAGCCTTGAGGTTCTGGTGTGACTGTTCAGGTGCCCTTTCCTCGTGAGGTTGGGCGTGGCATGGGCATGATCGGACTCATGGGATGATCTTCGGGTGATTCCGGCTGAGGGCGAGCGTCCGTCATACGGCGAGCTTGCCGCTTTGGTCGTGGCGCTGACCGCCCGGCTGGATGTGCTGGAAGCGCGGGTCGTCGAGTTGGAGGCGGAAAACGCCCAGCTCAAAGCGGAGAACGCGGAGTTGCGGGCTGAGAATGCCGAGCTGCGGCGGCAGGTAGGGCGAAACTCGCGTAATTCCTCGCAACCTCCGTCGGCCGATGGCCTGGCCAAGCCACCGCCCAAGTCGATGCGGGGTAGGAGCGGACGTCGCCCCGGTAAGCAGCCCGGCACGTCGGGGACGGCGTTGATGCAGGTGGACTGCCCGACATGGACGGTGCCGCACCTTCCATCTGCGTGTGGCGGGTGTGGCGGGGACCTGACCGATGCAACCCCGGCGGGCGTTGCGGTGATTCGGCAGGTTTTCGACATCCCCGAGGTCAAGGCCGAGGTCACCGCGCATGAGTTGCACGCCCTGGCCTGTGGCGGTTGCGGGACGGTGACCCGTGCTGCGGCTCCGGCGTTCGCCACGGCCCCGGCGGTGTACGGGCCACGGGTGAGCGCGCTGGCCGCCTACCTGTCCGCCCAGCACCACATCCCGGTTGGGCGGGTCGCCGAAGTCCTCGCCGATCTGGCCGGGATCGAGGTGTCGACCGGGTGGATCAGCGACACGGTCACGAAGGTGGCCCAGGTCCTGGCGCCGGTCAACGCACGGATCCGTGACGCGATCGCCGCTGCGAGCGTCGCGCACTTCGATGAGAGCGTCACCCGCGTGAGCGGCAGGAACCACTGGCTGCACGTGGCCGCCACACCTGCGCTGACCGCCTACCACATCGACGCCCACGGGCGCGGCACCGAGTCGATCACCGCGTTCGGGATCCTTCCCCGCTTCACCGGCGTGGCCGTCCACGACGCCTACCGCTCCTACCAGGCATTCGAGGGCTGCACGCACGCCTTGTGCAATGCGCACATCGTCCGGGAGGCCGCCGGGATCGGCGAGTACGACCTTCGCGCGCGGGCCGATGGCTGGGCTGAGGCGCTGGTGCTGTTACTCGGTGACGGATACCGGTGGGTGGCCGCCTGGCGAGACAAAGGGCATGACCGCCTGCCGGACTTCAAGCTGAAGGACCTGTCCCAGCGCTTCGACGACCTGGTGGAACGAGCGTTGACCGCGCATTCCCCACGCGGAACGGGCAAGCAGAGCCCTGCACGTAACCTGGCGCTACGCCTGCGAACCCGAAAGAGTGAGGTGCTGCGGTTCGCCACCGACTTCACTGTGGCGTACTCCAACAACGTCGCGGAGCAGGCCATCCGTATGATCAAGACGAAGACCAAGGTCAGCGGTGGTTTTCGCACGCTCAAGGGCGCCCAGACTTTCCTGGCCTATCCGCGGCTACATCTCCACCGTCCGAAAGAACGGTCTCCGCGCCGCTCACGCGCTGCACGACGCGCTGCTCGGCAATCCCTGGATGCCCGCACTCACGCGATGACCTGAATAGTCACCGCATCTTCGCAAGATCCTTAGACCCTCACGATGCCCTGAATGGTTCGGTATCTCCCCATTCCCAGAAAGCTTCTCCTCGTTCGACATAGCCGCTTACAAGGCCAATCAGGTCATCGAAATTAATATCTGGGGGAACGTCTATGGCTATATGTCGATCTCCATTCCACTCAAACAGAAGGTCAGCCTCGCCGGCCTTCATATTAATTGAATTTATAACGATAGAGAGGCGCTCAGCTCCAAGCGACGGGATTAGTAGAACGCGAAGGACTTTTCGCCCCGACGGGCGCACTAGTGGTGACTATTCAGGTCATCGCGTGAGTGCGGGCATCCAGGGATTGCCGAGCAGCGCGTCGTGCAGCGCGTGAGCGGCGCGGAGACCGTTCTTTCGGACGGTGGAGATGTAGCCGCGGATGGCCAGGAAAGTCTGGGCGCCCTTGAGCGTGCGAAAACCACCGCTGACCTTGGTCTTCGTCTTGATCATACGGATGGCCTGCTCCGCGACGTTGTTGGAGTACGCCACAGTGAAGTCGGTGGCGAACCGCAGCACCTCACTCTTTCGGGTTCGCAGGCGTAGCGCCAGGTTACGTGCAGGGCTCTGCTTGCCCGTTCCGCGTGGGGAATGCGCGGTCAACGCTCGTTCCACCAGGTCGTCGAAGCGCTGGGACAGGTCCTTCAGCTTGAAGTCCGGCAGGCGGTCATGCCCTTTGTCTCGCCAGGCGGCCACCCACCGGTATCCGTCACCGAGTAACAGCACCAGCGCCTCAGCCCAGCCATCGGCCCGCGCGCGAAGGTCGTACTCGCCGATCCCGGCGGCCTCCCGGACGATGTGCGCATTGCACAAGGCGTGCGTGCAGCCCTCGAATGCCTGGTAGGAGCGGTAGGCGTCGTGGACGGCCACGCCGGTGAAGCGGGGAAGGATCCCGAACGCGGTGATCGACTCGGTGCCGCGCCCGTGGGCGTCGATGTGGTAGGCGGTCAGCGCAGGTGTGGCGGCCACGTGCAGCCAGTGGTTCCTGCCGCTCACGCGGGTGACGCTCTCATCGAAGTGCGCGACGCTCGCAGCGGCGATCGCGTCACGGATCCGTGCGTTGACCGGCGCCAGGACCTGGGCCACCTTCGTGACCGTGTCGCTGATCCACCCGGTCGACACCTCGATCCCGGCCAGATCGGCGAGGACTTCGGCGACCCGCCCAACCGGGATGTGGTGCTGGGCGGACAGGTAGGCGGCCAGCGCGCTCACCCGTGGCCCGTATACCGCCGGGGCCGTGGCGAACGCCGGAGCCGCAGCACGGGTCACCGTCCCGCAACCGCCACAGGCCAGGGCGTGCAACTCATGCGCGGTGACCTCGGCCTTGACCTCGGGGATGTCGAAAACCTGCCGAATCACCGCAACGCCCGCCGGGGTTGCATCGGTCAGGTCCCCGCCACACCCGCCACACGCAGATGGAAGGTGCGGCACCGTCCATGTCGGGCAGTCCACCTGCATCAACGCCGTCCCCGACGTGCCGGGCTGCTTACCGGGGCGACGTCCGCTCCTACCCCGCATCGACTTGGGCGGTGGCTTGGCCAGGCCATCGGCCGACGGAGGTTGCGAGGAATTACGCGAGTTTCGCCCTACCTGCCGCCGCAGCTCGGCATTCTCAGCCCGCAACTCCGCGTTCTCCGCTTTGAGCTGGGCGTTTTCCGCCTCCAACTCGACGACCCGCGCTTCCAGCACATCCAGCCGGGCGGTCAGCGTCACGACCAAAGCGGCAAGCTCGCCGTATGACGGACGCTCGCCCTCAGCCGGAATCACCCGAAGATCATCCCATGAGTCCGATCATGCCCATGCCACGCCCAACCTCACGAGGAAAGGGCACCTGAACAGTCACGTTCCCTAGTCAGTCGTAGGCTAATTGGAATAATAACCATCTGGAGCAATAAATATTGACTGAAAATAGCGAGCAAGGCCGTCGTTGTCGCAGTCGTCACCGCTCTCACGGTCCAGGCCGATCGACGCTTCAGGTAGTACCGGGTGATACTTATCTTCAAAGTCGAGCCGATGCCCTATCTCGGCAAGCTGGACCAGGGCACTGTCGGCAGGAGTAGCGAAGATCGGAATACCATACAGATTCAGGTCGATCAAATTGGTGTCATTCGGTCGCCAAACCTCAAGGGTAAACAGGAACCCGCCGGACCCGAAGCTGGCGTATACGGAGAATGAGTCATCGAGGCCTTCCGTGCGAAGCTTGAGTGCACCCCCGGGGGCCGTGGAGTCCACTACATTCCCGAGAGTGGCCAACCCAGCCCTAACCTGTGGTTCGTCCATGCCGAACCGCAGACTGTCCAGTCCCGAGCCGACGTGGACTTCGAGCATCCGTTCAGCCATCGCTGCGCGCCTCCGATCGTCGGCTCATAATCTCACTACGGACACGAGGCACCCCCGGCGAACCGTGCGCGATGCGCGTTGATCTCAGAGTCGTACTTCCCCGGGAAACGTTGCTGGATATCGCGATACTCCATTTCCATCGCGTCGGAATGTTTTCCGGCGCCGATGAGTTCTTTTTGCCACTGTAGCCATGCCTGCGATTCCCGTGAGGAGCCCGTGGAGTACAAAGCCCGATGGTCGGGCTTGTCCATCCGGATCGCCGGGCCTTTGCCGTAGCTACTGCCAGCCGGTCTCGTCGAGTGCGGCGGGATATGGTGTCGCTCCTTACCTGGACCTGATGGAGCCATCTCACTATAGGTACCAACGTCCGGGATGGTGTTGTGAACAAGGAGAGCCTGGTCGCCTGCAAGGACATGGTAGGTGTGGATGTCGTCGACTGTCAGGTTGTGGACGCGTTGGGTGGTGGTCCACTTTTTGATTGCGGTGATCTGGACGTGGGTGCCGGCTGAGGTCTGCAGCCACATGCCGGGCTGGAGTTCGTCGGCGTCGGTCCACTCGCGCTGGGAGGGGACCCAGAAGGGGTGCTCGTCTGTCGCGGTGATCGGGGCGGTGGCGTCACCTCTGTCGCCGTCGATGTCTACGGTGATCTTGACGAGGTTCTTGGTGCCTTCTCCTGGGATCAGGACGGTGACGGCTCTGGCTTCGGTGCGGCCGGTTTCGGGGTCGGTGGCGAGCACGTACTCGCCGACCTTCACGTCTTCGATCGGCTTTTGGGTTCCGTCGGCCATCAGGACGAGAGTTCCTGCTATGAAACTGTTGCGCTTGCAGGCTTTAGCGGCGCCCTGCGCTCCCTTGGCGAACTTGCTGCCCAGCTTGGCTGCCGTCGTGGCGATTTTCCCGCCGGGGATGAATCCGATCACCCCCATCGCGCAGCTGCCCAAGGATGGGTTGGCTGCGCAGTTGAGTGCGTCTCCGATAAAGAAGTCGCACAGGAAACTTCCTGAGCATCCATCCGCGAGGTTTTGCAGGGTGGATGGAGGCTCCTGGGGATAGGTCAGGGTTGTGGGAGAATCAGATGGCGTGTAACCGACCGGCTTTACGGAGCTCGGTTCGCCGCAGTTTCCAGGATTCCACTGCTCGCAAGGAATCCCTCCGCCTCCGCCTCCGCCTCCGCCTCCGCCGATGATATCGATTCCACCTGTACAGCCGCCGAAGTTCTTCGGGCGTTCCCGACCGTAATTACAGTGGAGCTCGTCAGGAGTAGGTGGATTCCGATCTTTGCTTGCGTTATTCGGGTCGTTTATGAAGTCCTTGCTATTTGGGTCGAAATCAGGTTTATATGGTGGCTCTACCGGCTTCGGCTTCGGCCGCGTAGGCGCAGGATTACTGCCACAGCTGCGGCAGGGATTGCCGCCTGTCGGAGCGCTTTGAGTGCCACCTTTTATGCTGTTGCCGCCAGTTTGCTTAGGCGGGCACCCCGGAAAACTTGGAGTTTGGCAGCCAGAACTTGCGGTTGGAGTAGCGGGACCTGGAGCACCGGGACAATGCGGGCGCGGGTCCATTGGTCCATTGCAAGGGCCTGTCGCAACAGCGGGTTGCAGACGACCCACCCATTCGGTTTCGGTAATTAACTTACAATTAAGACCCCAGAGGGGGCCGAATATCCGTCCTATCGCCCAACAGGGCGCATGTCCACTGGGATCAACGTTGACCAATGGATTGCCGTTGCCGTAGCCGTAGCGGTTGGCCTGGATTGACGGGTTGGGATTGAGGGTCCAGTCGTCGCGGGAGGCGAAGGTGCCGGTGCCGGGCTGGTACCAGCGGGCGTGCATGTTGACCTTGCCGGTGTCCGGGTCGGTGTACTCACCTTGATAGCCCAGCGTGCGCTGGGTGCCGGAGCGGTGGGTGACCTCGCCGAACGGGTCGTAGGCGACCGAGTCGACCAGTGCGGTGCCGGAGAAGGTGCCTACCACGTCGCCGTGTAGGTCGGTCATGGTCCCGAGGGCCGGCCCGGCGCCTTCTTGCAGGCTGAGCAGGCCGCCGAAGGGGTCGCGGCCGTACTTGGCCAGGGTGGTGTTGGCGCTGTCGGCGACGGCGACGATGTCGTTTTCCAGGCCCGAGTAGGTGAAGCGCTGCTGCTCTGTCCCCTTGGTGCGCGACGTCATCCGGCCCAGCGCGTCGTAGCCGTAGGAGGCGTCACCGTCGGAGATCAGACGGTCGAAGGCGTCGAAGGTGAGGTTGCGGGTGACGCCGGCCTTGGTCTCCGACGCCACGGTGCCACGGGGGGTGTAGGTGTAGTCGGTGCCGGCGCCGGAGGTAAGCCGGTTGCGCTCGTCGTAGACGAAGGTCTCGTCCCCGGCCTTGGTGCGGTTACCGGAGTCGTCCCATTCGTAGGCGGTGGTGGCGCCGCCGGGGGCGGTCCAGGAGGTGAGGCGTCCGGCGTGGTCGTAGCCGTAGGTGTTGGTGCCCGCGCCGGCGGTGCCGGTGGTGGTCTTGGTGGTGAGGTTGTCGTCCTTGTCCCACCCGTAGACGATCTTCGACAGTTCGGTGCCGGAGCTGTTCTTCAACGTCTGGGAGGTGGGCCGGTCGACGGCGTCGTAGGCGTAGGTCTGGGTGTTGACCGGGTTCGCAGAGGTCTTGGTGGTGAGCCGGCCGGCGTCGTCGTAGCCGTAGGTCCAGGTGCGTCCGGTCACCGGGTCGCCGGCGGTCTTCAGCTGGCCGGCGTTGTCCCAGGTGTAGTTCGCGGTGCCGGTGGCGTCGATGCGCTGGGTGGGGTTGCCCAGGGCGTCGTAGGTGTAGGCGGCGATTTGGTTGGTCGCCTTGGATGCCTTGGTCAGGAGGCTGCGGTCGTTGTACTCCAGGGTGTAGTCACCGATCGCGGTGATGCGGCCCGCGGCGTCGTAGGTGAAATTCCGCGTCGGGGTGGCCACCGAGGCGCCGCTGCCGCTCTCTTCGATCACCTGGCCCAGGGGGTCGAAGGTGCGGTCGATGCGTACCCCGCCGGGCTGCAGGGTGGCCACGGCGTTGCCGGAGGCGTCGTAGAGGCTGGTCCAGGTCCGGTCGGCGGCATTGGGGTGGGCGGCGGTGGATGGTTCGATGACCGATTCGACCAGGCCGAGGGTGTTGTAGCCGGTCCAGGTCGCGTTGCCGCGGCCGTCGGTGATGCGGGTGCGCGCTCCGGTGGCGTCGTAGCCGAACGTCGAGGTGATCGACGTGCTGGCGGAGACCGGCTCGATCAGCGAGGTCATCCGGCCCAGCGCGTCGAACTCCTTGCGGGTGACGTGCCCCTCGCCGGAGGTGCGACTGGTCGGATTGCCCGCCAGGTCGTAGCCGAAGCCGAATGTTCGAACGGCTGCTCCGGTGCTGGTGAGGTCTTTAGCAGCGATCTGGCGTCCGGCGAGATCGTATTCGGCCTCGATGGCGTTACCCAGCGGGTCGGTCACCTTGGCGGTTCGGCCCAGGAAGTCGTATCCGATGGCGGATGTTTTGAGGAGCGGGTCGATGATGGCGGTGACCTGCCCGGCGGCGTTGACCGTGTAGCTGGTGGTCTTGTTACCCGGTGCGACGCTCTTGGTGAGGTTGCCCGCGGTGTCGTAGGTCAACGTGGTGGTGAGCGCGGTGGTGGTGGGCCTGCGCTCGATCTGGGTGTTGGTGATTCTGCGGCCGAGATCATCGTAGGTGGCTTCTCTGCGCGCGCCGGTGGGGTCGATGACCGTGAGCGGTTCGCCCAGCAGGTCGTATTCCGAAACCCATGTACCGCCGGGCCCGGACGGGCCCGGGTCGGTCACCCGGACCTGACGCCCCAGCGCGTCGTATTCGGCTGAGGTGACATGGCCTCGCTGGTCGGTGAAGCTGGTCATCTGGCCGGCGGCGTCGTAGCCGTAGCTGACCTGGGGGGTCAGCGAACCGCCGCCCGGCGGGGTGTAGGACGGCAGGGTGGTTGAGGTCAGGCGCCCGACCCTGTCGAACGCCGAGGTGACGACCCGCCCCTCGGCATCGACGTTCTGGGTCAGGAGCCCGGCGCTGTCGTAGCCGTATCTCACCGTGGGGCGCCCGTTGGTGGCGGATCCGGCCTTGTCGATCTTCACCTGTGGGGACTTCGACTCCACGAGCTGCCCGGCGAGGTCGTAGCGCATTGTGGTGGTGAAGTCCGCAGGCGTGGCGCCAGAAGCGTTGCCCCGCGGGTCGGTCGCCTCGGTGACCAGGCCGCGGTCGTCGTAGGACCAGGTGGAGACCAGGTCGTCGGAGCCGTTCTCCACGGTCTGACGGGTCACCTGGCCCAGGGCGTTGTAGGCGTAGAGAGTGGATTCCACTCGGGTGCTGCCCGCGCCGGTGAGGTCCTCTCTGGTGACGTTGCCGACCGCGTCATAGGTGTAGGCGGTCTTGCGGTTGAGCGTGGTGGGATCGAATGTGGTGGAGGTCAGGCGGCCCGCCGCGTCGTAGACATGGTCCTCGGTGGCCTTGCCGCCGCCGGTCACCTGCTTGGTGAGGTTGCCGGCCGCGTCGTAGGTGTTGGCCTCCAGCACCACGTCCGTTGTGGTGGTGGAACCGTTCAGCCGGACGTCGTCGCCGATCACCTGTGATAGGCGGTTGTCTGTGAAGTAGGTGTAGGAGGTTTTGCGACCCATCGCGTCGGCCTCACCGGCCAGGCGGCCTGCAGGGTCATAGGAGAAGGATTCCAGCACCACATCTTGCGCGGCCTGAGGCGCGACCGGGCTGCCGGTCCAGTTCTTGATCGTTGTGGAGGTCGGTTCACCGCGCTTGGTGTAGGCGTAGGTGTAGACCGTCCCTTTCTCGTCGGTGATGCCGGCTCGGGTTCCGTCGGTGTTCCAGGTGACACTGGCCACGGCACCTTCCGGGCCGGTGACCGTTTCCACCCGGCCGGCGGAGTTGTAGGTGTAACTGATCTTCCGGTCGGGATCACCGCCGGTCATATCCACGGCCGTCTCGGTGAGCTTGTTGCCGTCGGTGTCGTAGGTGTAACGGGTCTGTCTGGTGTGCGTCACATCAGTGATCTCGTTTTTCACTCCGGCACCGGTGTGGGTGAGCACCCGGCCCAGCCCGTCATAGGTGGAGGTCGTGACCACCCCGCCGGGGTGGGTCTGCGAGATCTCCGTGCGCGAGGTCACCCGCCCCAGTGCGTCATGAGCGAACTGGATTTTCAATCCTGATGGGCTGGTCTGCTCGGCCAGGTCCCCTGCGGCGGTGTAGCGGTAGGTCGTCTCGTTATCCTTGGAATCCTTGGCCGACTTGCGCAGGCCCGCCGGGGTGGTGCCGCCGCCGACGGCGGGTTCGGTGCCGTCGGTGTAGGTGAAGGTGGTCGCCCGGCCGTTGGGGAAGTCGGTGGTGGCCGGGGTGGTCTGCTTGAGCGTTTCGCCGTGCTGGTTGTACTCCCACTTGGTGGCGTAGGTGTTGTCGGTGGCGCTGGAGGAGCGCGCGTCCCGCGAGGCGATCGGCCGGTCGTTGCGGGCGTCGAACCGGTCGTTGGTGTTCAGGTAGTACGCATGGCGCTCGGTCTGGCAATTATTCGTGCTCCGGCATTGCTTGACCCCGACAAGGTTGCCGCGTTTGTCGTAGAAGCGCTCTGTCACGTTGTTGTTCGGGTCCGTGACCGTCTTGAGGAAGCCGCCGGTGTCGTACGCGTACTTGGTGACCTTGGCGAGCTGGTCGCTCCGGCTGACCAGGCGGTAGCCACGCCAGGCGTCATAGACGTAGGTCAGCGTCTCGGTGCGCGGGTCGGTGACCGTCACGGTGGACTGGCCGGTCGTCCGGTTGTAGGCCAGGGCGCCGATCTGCCAGGTGCCCCCGTTGGCATCGACGTGCGTTGTGAGCCGTTCGGTTGCCGAGTCGTAGGTGTTGGTCGCCCACACCCGCCCCGACGGCAGCGTGATCTTCGTCAGCTTGTTCGGGGCCTCGACCCGGGCGGCGTAGTGCGCCGCCACCTCGGCCGCGGTCAGCGGCCGGTCATAGGCCGCGATCTCGTCGACGGTCCCGGCCAGCCCGCCGCCGATCCGGGTGAAGCCGCGGTTGTCGGCGGCCACCGGCTGGGTCAGCGTTCCGGCGGGGAGGCCGTCGAGGTAGAGGGTCTGCTTGTCGGCGGCGACGGTGAACACCAGGTGGTGCCACGCACCGTCGTTCACCACGGCGGTCGAGACGATGGGCGAGGCGGTCGGCCGCAGCGAGGCCCGTAGTTTGCCGTCGGTGCCCACCTGCACCACCGGGTCCAGCGTGCTGCTCCACTCTCCCGAGGAGACGAGGCGGCCCGTCCCGGTGGACTTGAACCACAACTCCACCGCTCCCTGCTGATGTAGTCGTGGCATGAGGCCCGAGGGCAGCTCCACATAGCCCGAACTCGTCAGCTCGACCGCGGTGTCGGTACTGCCGGCCGGCGCTCCCGGACGCCCTCGGGTCGCCCCGGAGTAGGAGGCCGAACCGGCGCCCCAGCCCAGATCGGCCGCATTGCCGGAGGCCTCACCCAGCCGCCAGTAACCGAACGGGTCGGCGTCCTGGACCGAGCTGCGATACAGCGATCCGGCGCCGTACTCGAAGCTGGTGCAGGCGGTCGTCGGCGCGCAGACCTCGGTCAGGCGGTCACCGGTGTAGGAGTAGGTCCAGGTCAACGGCGCCCCGTTCACCGGGGCGGTGGACACGGTGGTGACGTGCGCGCCGGTCCAGGTGAACGACAGGGACCTGCCGCCGGTCGCGGTGACCTCGCTCAGTTTGCCGTCGGTGCCGTAGGTCAGCTCCTGGCCGCGGCCCTGGCTGTCGGTCGCCCGCAGCAGCCGGCCCTGGGTGTCGAAGAGGTAGGAGGTGGACGACTTGTCCATCAGCCGCCAGCCGCCCCCGGTGACCGTCGCCAGGGTGGCGTAGGTGCCCGGCGGCGGCTGGAAGGTCCCGTCCCCCTTGTCGGCGAAACGCACTGTGCGCCCGTCGGGGTAGGTCACCAGAAGCGCCTCGAAGCCGCGGATCGTCTCCGGCACGATCCGCATGTCGAAACGGGTCGACCAGCCCGCCCCGAACGCGCCGTCACGGCGCGGGTCCATGCTGTTGTAGGAGCGCACCACCGACAGGGGCAACCCCGCGGTGTTGACCACCGCGTCGGTGAAGGTCGTCGTGTAGTTACCGGTGGACTGGTGGAACTCCTGGCCGTTGACACCCCGGGCCGACAGGTTCGAGGTGATCGTGGGCTGGCGCACTCCCATGGTGAAGGAACGCGTCGAGGAGTATCTGCCCTGACCGCCGATGGTGGAGGCGTCGGTGACGTACACCCGCCACCAATACTCCTTGCCCCACGACAGCAGTCCTTCGGGCAACGGCCACTGGCCGGACAGTCCGCAGCAGACATTGTCGTAGTCGTCGGAGTTCACGCAGTTGCCCGACATCGACGGACTGTCACAGACCTGGAAGTCGAAGCCGGCCACGCCGCCGGCCCACGAGGTCACCGTCGCCGACAGCGTCGGCTGCAATGTCATGACCAGTGCCTCGTCGGCGGGGGTCATGGAGGTGACCGTCGGAGCGGGGGGCAGCGGACACGCTCCCCGGTCCGCCCATACCCATGAGAAGCCATTCTCCGGCGGCGTCGTATTGGCCCATCCCGCGATGGCCTGAAGCGCCTCCCAGATCCGGCCGGCCGAGGCAAGCCGATCCCCCTGCGCGACCGCGTAGTTGGACCGCCATGGTGAGACGCTTCCGCACGGAGGGTCTGCGAGCGCCTGCATCGACAACGTGGCCTGTTTCCGCTGTTTTTGCTGTTTCTTCGACAGGGAGGGAGCTGTCGTGGTGGAAGGCGCCGCTTCCTTGACGAACCGGCCTTCGAGGGGCAGCGCCTTCTTCGGTGCGGCGACTTCCTTCGAAGGGGATTTCACCTGCACCGTTGTCGCCGTGCGGTCCGTTCCCACGAGGGAGGGCAGACCGGCTGCCGTTCCGGACAGTTGAACCGGTGCCGGCTCGCCCCGCACGGCAAGGGACGCGATGGCCGGATTCAAGTCGGCGACCGCCGGTTCCGCGTGCAGGAGCAGAAGGCCGGGGATCAGCGTCACCAAGGTGATGAGACTCACGCCGGTTGAAGATCGAGACGAACGGCCCCATGACAACAAGCGGCGCATACGCCGTCATCCTCCGAACACGTCAGCGCGAGAACGAGCGTCCCCGCGTTACCCCAGTCCGTCATGGGAACCGGACGAGGCCGGAGCTGACGGTTCAGAGTGCGTCAGGTGCAAGCAAACGACCAAAAAGTACATATAGATCACTTAAGTCCGCAAGATCTCCATAAGGAACAAATAAAGGGCGCGACGGTCAGGTTTGGGGAGATGAGATATCGAACACGTGAGTGAGATGTGACGCATAGTCGTGGAGTGGCGAGATGAAAACGACGACGCGGAGGGAAGGTGTGATCACCTTCGGTCGTCTCGCGTGGCTCGCCTGGGAGCGGTTTCCTTAAGAGTCCAGCTCACGCCTGGTAAGAGGCGGCGGCATCCATGAGAAACCATGACGAAAGACATATTTTCGGGCATCCGCTGGTGACGAGGGCATCGCATCAAGAGCGACGGGCGTGACGGGAAGATTGTGGCCGGATACGGTCAAGATCGACTCCGCCCGGTGTCGTCACGGTCCTGCCCGGCAAGAAGCTGACCAGCCCTCCGCGACCACGGCCTTGCCGGGCGGCGGCGGAGCATCCGCCCGGCTCCGGGATGATTGCCGCATGAACGAGTTCGTCGAGTCCATGGCCCAGGTGGTGACCGGGGTGACGGTCGTCACGGTGAAGGACGAGCGGGACGATTCGGAGGCCACGTACGAGCCGCCGGGGCTGTCGGTCCGGAAGACGACGGCCTTGACGCCGTCGCGGCGGGCGGCGCGCAGCGCGGCGCAGATGGTGTCGGAGCCCATCGCGCTGCCACCGCCCAGCGGGCTGCGGCCGAGCCGGATCGCGCCGTTGCCCCGGACCGGGGCGCCCGCCGGGGCTCGGAAGCACAACCGGGCACCGCCGATCAGCCCTTGACGCTGCCCGCCAGCAGGCCGCGGACGAAGTAGCGCTGCATCGACAGGAAGACGATCAGCGGGATGACCAGCGAGACGAACGCGCCCGAGGTCAGGCGCTGCCACTCGTTGCCCCTGGTGCCGGCCATCTGCGCCAGCCGTACGGTCATCGGGGCGCTGTCCGGGGTGCCGCCGGCGAAGATCAGGGCGACCAGCAGGTCGTTCCAGACCCAGAGGAACTGGAAGATGGCGAAGGTGGCCAGCGCGGGCCCGACCAGCGGCAGGATGATCGTGCGCAGCACCTTCCCGTGGCTGGCCCCGTCCACCCTGGCCGCCTCCACCAGTTCACCGGGGAGCTCGGACATGAAGTTGTGCAGCAGGAAGACGCCCAGCGGCAGCGCGAAGCAGGTGTGGGCGAACCAGACCTGAACGAAGCGGGCCGGGCCCTCCAGGTCCCAGGCGGGCATCAACTGGACGCCGAAGACGGCCACGCCCTCGGAGAAGAACGACAGCAGCGGCACGAGCGACATCTGCAGCGGCACGATCTGCAGCGCGAAGATACCGATGTAGATCCACTCGCGCCCGCGGAACGGCAGCCAGGCCAGCGCGTACGCGGCGAAGGTGGCCAGCGCCAGCGGGAAGAGCACCGACGGGATCGTGATGACGATCGAGTTGATCAGGAAGCTCATCATCTGGCCGGATGACGAGGAGGTGCCGAACAGGACCTCCTGGTAGTTCTCCAGCGTGATCTGCGGGTCGGAGAAGAACATCCACCAGCCGGTGGTCTTGATCTGGTCCTCCGGGCGCAGCGAGGAGAGCAGCAGGCCGAAGGTCGGAGTGGTCCACAGGACGGCGATGACGATCGCGACGGCGCTGGCGACCCGGCCGCTCAGCCGCCGCCGTACGCGTTGCGGCGCGTTCTCCCCCCGGCTCCGCACCGCGCTCTGGGTCAACGTGGCCACGTGGCCTCCTTCGTCCGGGGCGTGCTCGCGCAGCCTGCTCGCCCGGTCACCTCAGGGCCTCCCTGCGCTGGCGGATCTGGTAGATCACGATCGGGGTGACCAGTACGAACAGGAAGACCGCGAGTGCCGCGCCCTTGCCCGTCTCGCCGTACCGGAAGGCCTGGTTGTACATCTCGTTGGCGATGACGCTGGTGTCGAACTGACCGCCGGTCATGGTGCGGACGATGTCGAACAGCTTGAGCGTGCCGATCGACTGGGTGACCATCACGACGACGATGGCCGAGCGGATGGAGGGAAGCGTCACCCTGAAGAACATCTGTATCGGGTTCGCGCCGTCCAGCTTGGCGGCCTCGACGATCTCGGCGGGGATGCCCTTGATGGCCGCCGAGAGCACCACCGTGGCGAAGCCCGCCTGGATCCAGACCATGACCACGATCAGGAAGAGCGTGTTGATCGGGGGCTCCTGGAGCCACTGCTGCGGCTCGCCGCCGACGGCGACCACGAGCTGGTTGAGCAGGCCGATCTGGTCCTGCTCCTCGGAGCGGTAGGCGTAGACGAAGCGCCAGATGATGCCCGCGCCGACGAAGGAGATCGCCATCGGCAGGAAGACCAGCGACTTGGCGAGCGACTCGAAGCGGGTGCGGTCCACCAGGACGGCGTAGATCAGCCCGACCGAGGTCACCAGCAGCGGGACGAGCAGCACCCAGATGAGGGTGTTGCGCAGCACGGTCACCGCTTCCGGCTGGGTGAACATCCAGCCGTAGTTGTCCATGCCCACCCACTGCTTGCCGTCACCGCTCATGAACGACAGCAGGGTGGTCCTCACGGCCGGTATGACCAGGCCGATGGTGAGAAGCAGGAGTGCGGGCAGCAGCAGGATGGTGGCGTGGGTCCAGGCGCGCCGTCGCATCGGGGCGCGGTCGACCAGCACCAGTATCACCGCGACCACCACGAGGAACGCGGCGACGCCGATCAGCAGTTGGACGAGTTTGGGCAGTTCTGCGGCGAAGTCGAAATCCATCGGAGGATCTCCCGGGAGGATCGGGCCGGGGGGGGAACGACGGTCCGGTCCCGCGTCACGCGGGACCGGACCCGTCAGTCAGGTCAGGACTTGGGCCAGGAGGCCTCGATGTAGTCGAGGACCGTCTTGGTGTCCTTGCCGTTGATCCAGTCGGTCATGCCCTTCCAGAACGTGCCCGCGCCCACCGCGGCCGGCATCAGGTCCGAGCCGTCGAAGCGGAAGATCGTGCTCGGGTCCTGCAGCATCTCCATGGAGAGCTTGTCGATCGGGTTCTGGGCGTTGGCCGAGTCGACGCCCTTGCGGGCGGTGACGTAGGTGCCCAGCTTCATCCGGGCGGCGGGGAACTCCGCGGAGGCGAGGTATGCCTGGACGGTCTGGACCTCGGGGCGGTCGGTGAAGGCCGCCACGAACTCGCCCGCGCCGAGCACCGGCTTCTTGGCCGGGTCGTTGCCCGGCAGGTAGAAGGCGAACACGTCGCCGTCCTCGGCGACCTTGGTGCCCTCGGGCCAGAAGTTCGCGTAGAAGGACGCCTGGCGGTGCAGGGCGCACTTGCCCTCGGTGATCGGGACGCCGCCCTCCTGGAAGGCGGTGCTGGCGATCGACTTGACCGGGCCGTAGCCGCCGTTGACGAACTTGTCGTTCTTGAGGATCGCGCCGACCTTGTCCACCGCGGCGACGACCTTGGGGTCGTTGAACGGCAGTTTGTGGCTCACCCAGTCGTCGTAGCCCTCGGGGCCGATCTCCCGGAGCAGGATGTCCTCGATCCAGTCGGTGGCCGGCCAGCCGGTCGCGTCACCGGACTCGATGCCCGCGCACCACGGCTTGACGCCGGTGCCGGCGATCGTGGTGCTGAGCGTCATGAGCTCGTCCCAGGTCTTGGGGACGGCCCAGCCCTTCTCGGTGAACATCTTCGGCGAGTACCACACGAAGGACTTCACGCTGGCGCCCAGCGGAGCGCCGTAGAAGGTGCCGTCGACCGTGGCGTACTTGGCCCAGTCCGCCGACCAGCCCTCGCCGGTGAGCTTCTTGACCTCTTCGGAGGCGGGCTTGAGCTTGCCGGCCTTGGCGAAGCGCTCCAGCAGACCCGGCTGGGGGAAGAAGGCGATGTCGGGCGGGTTGCCGCCGTCCGCACGGACCTGGATCTGAGCCTCGAACTCGCCGGTGCCCTCGTATGTGATCTTGATTCCGGTGCACTGGGCGAACGGCTTCCACGCCTGCTCGAAGAGGTCGGCCTCCGCGTCGCGGATCGGCGAGTAGATGCTGACGGTCTTGCCCTCGTGCTTACCGTACTGGCTGAAGGCGGCGCATTCGGGGGACGTGCTGCTGCCGCCGCCCGCCGATGGCTTGGCCTCCGTGGATCCACATGCGGTGGCGACCAGCGCCAGCCCTATGGTGCCTGCCACCAGGATGGCACGATTGGGCCGAGAGAGGAGCGACATGGACCTTCCTCCATACGTACATTGCCGGGGAGTGAGAGAGCGCTCTCTGGAAGAATTGTCCGCACACCATGCAATGTCAAGAACTGTGATATTACGGTTACAGTCTCATTTTTCTTGACACGATCCCTGCGATACCGTGATGCTCGTGAGAGCGCTCTCACGGTACAGTCAAACAGAATGGGACGGTGAGGACATGACCATGTCCGCCGAAAAGTCCTACGACCTTCGGGACTCCGGCGTGCTGAGGTTTCCCGAGGGCTTCGTCTGGGGTGCCGCGACCGCGGCCTACCAGATCGAGGGCGCCGCCCGGGACGACGGCAGGGGGGCCTCGATCTGGGACACCTTCTCCCGGACCCCCGGCAAGGTCCACGCGGGCCACACCGGTGACGTCGCATGCGACCATTACCACCGCTACCCCGAGGACGTCGCCATCATGCGCGACCTCGGCCTCGCGGCCTACCGCTTCTCCATCTCCTGGCCCCGCCTGCAGCCCGACGGCTCGGGCCCGGTGAACCCGCGCGGCCTGGACTTCTACGACCGTCTCGTCGACGAACTCCTCGGCGCGGGCATCACCCCGATCGTGACGCTCTACCACTGGGACCTGCCGCAGACGCTGGAGGATCGCGGTGGCTGGACCAACAGGGAGACCGCCGCGCACTTCGCCGACTACGCCGCGATCACGCACGGCCGGCTGGGTGACCGGGTCGAGACGTGGACCACCCTGAACGAGCCCTGGTGCTCGGCCTTCCTCGGCTACGCCTCGGGCATCCACGCTCCCGGCCTCGCCGAGCCCGCGCTGGGCTTCGCCGCCACCCACCACCTACTGCTCGGCCACGGCCTGGTGGTCCAGGCGCTGCGCGCCTCGGGCGCCACCAAGGTCGGCATCACGCTCAACCTCGCCCCCGTGCTCGGCGACGACGTCGCGGCGACCGAGCTCGTCGACGGCCTGCAGAACCGGATCTTCCTGGACCCGATACTCCGCGGCGAGTATCCCGCCGACGTCGTGGAGCGGGCCCGCCGTTTCACCGACTGGTCCTTCGTCCAGGACGGAGACCTGGAGATCATCAGCCGGCCGATCGACCTGCTGGGCGTGAACTACTACCACCCGCAGACCGTGGCCGCCCGCGTCGGCGAGCCCGCCAACCCCGTCTACCCGGGCAGCGAGGGCATCGCCTTCGGCCTCGCCGACGCGCCGAAGACCGCGATGGGCTGGCCGGTCCAGCCGTTCGGCCTGACCGACCTGCTCCTGCGGCTCTCGCGCGACTATCCGGGCACCCCACTGATCATCACCGAGAACGGCGCCGCCTACGACGACGTCGTCGAGAACGGCGAGGTGCACGACGCCGGCCGCCTCTCGTATCTCGACGGGCACCTGCGCGCGGCGCACGCGGCCATCGAAGGGGGTGCGGACCTGCGCGGCTACCTCGTCTGGTCCCTGCTGGACAATTTCGAGTGGGCCGAAGGGTACCGCAAACGCTTTGGCGTCGTACATGTCGATTACCGGACTCAACGCCGTATCCCCAAGGACAGCGCCCTGTGGTACAGCAAGGTCGTACGCCGGAACGGACTGTGAGGGCCCGTCCGACCCTGGAGAAGGTGGCCGCCCGGGCCGGTGTGTCCCGGGCGACCGCCTCGCGCGTGGTCAACGGCTCCACGCGCGTGGCGCCGCAGATCCGTGAGGCGGTCAACCGCGCCGTGGACGAGCTGGGCTACGTGCCCAACCAGGCGGCACGGAGCCTGGTCACTCAGCGGGCCGACTCGATCGCCCTCGTCTTCCCCGAACCGGCGACCAGGGTCTTCTCCGAGGACCCCACCTTCTCCGGGATCATCCGCGGGGTCAGCATGGAGATCGAGGAGGCCGACAAGCAGCTCGTGCTGATGCTCACCGGCCTGGCGGGCGGCTACCAGCGAGTCGAGCGTTACGCCACCAACGGCCACGTGGACGGCGTGATCATCGCCTCGATGCACGGGACCGACCCGCTGCCCGGCGTCCTCGCCAGGCGCGGCGTGCCGGTGGTGTGCAGCGGCCGGCCCAGCGTGCCCAGCAGTCTGCCGTACGTGGACATGGACAACGCCGGCGGCGCCGAGCGCGCGGTGCGGCACCTGGTGGAGCAGGGGCGCCGCCGGATCGCGACCATCGCGGGACCGCAGGACATGATCGCCGGGATCGATCGGCTCAACGGCTACCGCGCCGTGCTGCGCGACTCCGACCGCCGCTCCATCGTCGCGGTCGGCGACTTCACCCGCGAGTCCGGTGCGGTCGCGATGCGGCAGCTGCTCGCCGACGACCCGGAGATCGACGCGGTGTTCGTGGCCAACGACCTGATGGCCCTGGGCGCGCTACCGGCCCTGCGCCAGGCGGGGCGGCAGGTCCCCGGCGACGTCGCGGTGGTCGGTTTCGACGACATCCCCGCCGCCTCCTACGCCGAGCCCCCGCTGACCACGGTCAGGCAGCCGACCGTCGAGATGGGACGGAGGCTCGCGCGCATGGTGCTCGATCTGGAGGAGAAGGCGCAGGTGACGCTCCCCACCGAGCTGATCGTCAGGGGGTCTACGACGATGCCCTGACGACCAGTTCGGTGGGCATGATCACTGTTTCGGCGGGTCCTCCGCCGAGGAGACCGAGCAGGAGCCGGACCATGGTCGCGGCCTGCTCGGCGTGCGGATTGCGGATGGTCGTGAGCGGTGGATCGGTGTAGCGGGCGGCCTCTATGTCGTCGTAGCCCACGATCGCGACCTCCTCGGGGATCCGCCGCCCCGCCTGGCGGAGCGCGTGCATGGCACCGATCGCCATCAGGTCGTTGGCGGCGAAGACCGCGTCGAGCTCGGGATCGTCGGCGAGCAGCTGCCGCATCGCGACCGCACCGGACTCGCGGGTGAAGTCGCCGACCGCGATGATCGAGCGGCGGTCGGAGTCGCGCAGCACCTCGCGGTAGCCGGCCAGCCGGTCCTGGCCGCCGATCATGTCCAGCGGCCCGGCGATGGTGGCGATGCGCCGCCTGCCCCGCTCAAGCAGGTGCCGCACGGCCAGGGACGCGCCGGCGACGTTGTCGCTGTCCACGTACGGCATCGTGACCGGCACGGCAGGCCTGCCGTAGGAGATGACCGGGACGCGCAGCCGGGTGAGCGCGACCGGAAGCGGGTCGGCGCCATGGCTCGACACGAGCATGACCCCGTCGACGTGCCCGCCGGCGATGTAGTTCTCCACCCGGGCATGGCTCTCCGGCGACCCGGCCAGCAGCAGCACGACCTGCTTGTTGACGGCCTCCAGCTCCAGGCTGGCCGAGCGGATGACCGTGGAGAACATCGGGTCGTCGGAGAACACCCGGTTCGGCGACTCCGAGACGACCAGCGCGACCGAGTTGGTCCGCTGGGTCGCCAGGTTCCTCATTATCCAGTAGCGACCAGACCAGGTAACCACGCGCGTCCACCCCGTCCGCGATCGCGGCGTGCACGGCGCGCAACTCCGGTGGTGAATCCCGTGTGCGTCCCGTCTCCCGGCCGCTCCGCACGGTCCTTTCCGGAGGACGACTCGGAAGCCACCCGGTCCCCGTGGCTCTCGTGGCGGCGCCGGACCCCGTAGAGTCGTCCGGCCGGTCGGAAATCGACCGGCGCGTATCCAACCAAGGAGAACCACGTGGCACTGGAGAAGCCGGAGATCGACTTTCCGGAAGGCACCCCGCCCTCGGAGCTGGAGATCGTCGACATCGTCGTAGGGGACGGCCCGGAGGCCAAGCCGGGGCACCAGGTCACCGTGCACTACGTCGGCGTGGCCTTCTCGACAGGCGAGGAGTTCGACGCGTCGTGGAACCGCGGCGACACCTTCCAGTTTCCGCTGGGCGGGGGCCGGGTCATCGCGGGCTGGGACCAGGGCGTCGCGGGCATGAAGGTCGGCGGCCGTCGCCGCCTCACCATCCCGCCGCACCTCGGCTACGGCAACGCCGGTGCGGGAAGCCGCATCAAGCCGGGCGAGACGCTCATCTTCGTCGTGGACCTGCTCGGCGTGAGCTGACGCCCGGGAGGCGAGACAGCACCGGCGGGCGGGCCGCCCTCACCACCGAATCCCGATGTCCCCGCACGAGCGGACATCGAACATCGGTAACGGGGGCGGTCCGCCCGCCCACCCGTTTTCGCGCGTGTTTTCGGGGGGTGACGCGCTTCGAGGGGCTCCTCCCCCCTTCCGGGAATGCGACGGCCCGTGAAAAGCAGACCCTCGCCTCACCGAAATGTCGCTTACAGCTCTTAGGCTGGCCACTGTGTTGTTGATCGACCTCGCGCGCACCTCGGCAGCCGTGGCCGCCGGCTCCGCCCGGCTGGCGAAGACCGCCCACCTCGCGGAGCTGCTCGGCCGGGTCGAGCCGGACGAGGCGGAGATCGCCATCGCCTACCTCTCCGGAGAGCTGCCACAGCGCAACGTCGGTGTGGGCTGGACGAGCCTGCAGGATCCACCCGAACCCCGGCTGGTCGCCACCGCCACCCTGCGCGAGGTCCACGACCTCCTCGACCGCGTCAAGTCCCTGGCCGGTCCCGGCTCGCAGAACGCACGCAGGACGCTCGTCGCCGAGCTGTTCGGTGCCCTAACCCGCCAGGAACAGGTCTTCCTGTCACGGTTGCTCCGGGGCGAGCTGCGCCAGGGTGCGCTCGAAGGGGTGATGATCGAGGCCGTGGCGAAGGCGGCCAAGGTTCCGGCCGCCGAGGTCAGGCGGGCGCTGACGCTTCACGGCCGGCTACCCGCCGTCGGTGCCGCCGCCCTGTCAGGCGGGGTCGAGGCGCTGCGTGCCTTCCACCTGGAGGTCTGCCGGCCGGTGTCGCCGATGCTCGCCCAGAGCGCCGCCTCCGTCGCGACCGCGTTCGGCAAGCTCGGCGGCCCGGTCGCCGTCGAGTGGAAACTCGACGGGGTCAGGGTCCAGGCACACCGCTCCGGCGACCGGGTGTCCGTCTTCACCCGTGCCCTCGACGACATCACCACCCAGGTGCCCGAACTGGTCGAGGCGGTGAGCGCCCTGCCCTCCAGCGACCTGGTTCTCGACGGCGAGGTCATCGCACTGCGCCCCGACGGCCGCCCCGAGCCCTTCCAGGTCACCTCCGGCCGTGTGTCCAGCCGCACCGACGTGTCGCGAGTACGCGAGAAGACCCCCTTGAGCGTCTTCTTCTTCGACGCGCTGCGGGTCGACGGCGCCGACCTGCTCGACCTGCCGGGCGAGGACCGCCATGCGGCCCTGGCCGCGGCCGTGCCCCCGGAGCTGGTGACCCCGCGCCTTGTCACCGGCGACGTCGCGGACGGTGAGGCGTTCTTCAAGGACGCGATCAGGAGCGGTCATGAGGGTGTGGTGATCAAGTCGCTCCTGATGCCCTACGCCGCCGGGAGGCGCGGAGCCGGCTGGATCAAGGTGAAGCCCCGGCACACGCTCGACCTCGTCGTCCTGGCCGCCGAATGGGGCCACGGCCGCCGCGAGGGCAGGCTGTCCAACCTGCACCTGGGCGCCCGCGACCCGCGAAGCGGCGGATTCGTCATGCTCGGCAAGACCTTCAAGGGCCTGACCGACGAGCTGCTCGCCTGGCAGACCGACCGCTTCCTCGGCATCGCCGAGGGCCCCACCGACGGCTGGACGGTCGCCGTCCGCCCCGAGTTGGTCGTCGAGATCGCCTTCGACGGCGTGCAGCTGTCAAGCCGTTACCCCGGCGGTATGGCTCTGCGCTTCGCCAGGGTCGTCCGCTACCGCCCCGACAAGACGGCGGAGACGGCCGACACCGTGGACACGGTCCGCTCCCTCATGCTCTGACCTCCTGTCCCGAGCCCCGGCCTTCTGGGTGTCACTTCACAAGGCGCAGTGTGAGGGGGTAGCGGAAGTCGCCGTCGCCCATCGCCGCGACGCCACCGATCACGGACAGGACCACGCCGCCGATCCAGAGCAGTGGCGTCAGGACGACGCCCACAACCGTGATCGCCAGCACGATGGTGGCCGCGATCAGCGTCAGCTGGAAGTTGAGAGCCTCCACCGAGTGCGCCCGGATGTAGGGCGAGGTCTTGCCCGCGGTGAGCATCATGACCAGCGGGCCGAGGATGGGCAGGCCGGCCAGCGAGAGCATGTGCGCCGCCGCCGCGCCCAGACGATCCGCTCCGGTGTCGCCACCCCGCCTGCCGAGGTGCCCGTGGTGGCCGTACGCCGCCTGAGATGTGGCCGGCGGTTGGAAGGCGGGCCGGACCGGCTGCGTGCCGTACAGCTCGTTCATGATCGGAATGAGGTCGCCGTGGACGCGTGCCGTCATCGCCCGCTCCAGCCTGTCGTCGAACTCGACTCTGTCGAGCCTTCCCTCCGCATAGGCTGCCTGGACGTGCTCGACCACCCGCTCACGATCCTGGTCGCCGACCCGGAGCCCCGCGTAACCGGGAGCGGGGCCGCTCACCGGCACTCCCCCGTGCCCGTACCCCTGGCCCGCCGATGTCATTGTGCCTGCCATGAGACCGATACCCTTTCGTCGCCTCTTCGATCTCAATGCTCGTCCACATTGTCGGCCCCGTATATCAGGATGAACCCCCATAGGCCCCTGAAATCCACCCCTGGCCTTTCACCGCGAACCGAGCAGGAGAGGTATACAAAGAGACATGAGATGGCGAGATCGCTATGGGTTGAGGCGCCTGCGCGGGCCGAAAATCGCCAAGTTCGACCGTGATGCGACCGACGCCGACATCGAGACGCTCATCGCCTTCGCGAAGTCACGCCGGGGCGTGGAGTTCTACGTCGAGCCAGAGACCTTCGCGACCGACACCACGGCGGTGGCCGTCGCCGACGACGGCGAGTGGACCCGGCGCCGGGTCGGCTCCCCCGCGGTGATCCGCAAGGTGGCCCGCGACCTGTCCCTGCCCGTCTACGACGTGCAACTGACCGGCTATCCCCCCAGGATGAGGGCCTACAACGAGCGCCAGAAACGCGCGGAGAGCTGAGCCAGGAACCCGGTGGTCGCATCGTGAACGGGACCGCCGGGTTCTTCCAGCAATGCGGCCATCGGGAGCAGCCAGGCCATCTTCGGGCTGCCCATCTCCTGGTCCAGCTCCTCGGGGCTGGGCATCCTGTCGTTGAGGGCGTGTGGCGGGACCAGGTGGCGGACCGCGTGCGTGAGCAGGTGAGCCATCGAGTAGCCGGGATCGGCCTCAAGCGCCCGGGTGAGGGCGACGCCCGCCAGCGCGGAGTCGCCCCGCCGCCAGGCGACCAGGCCGAGCAGTGAGGCTGCCGGGGGCACGAACCTCGGTTCCAGCCTCCGGGTGAGGTCGTGCCAGAGCTTGAGATGCACGTCATGGCTGTCGTCGCCGACCAGCGCCCACGCCTCGTCGCGAACCCTGATCACCGCCAGGTCGAGCCCCAGCCTGACCGCCTGGTCGTCGTCGAGCCGACCGCCCGAGGCGCAGGTGGCGATCGCCTCACGGACCCTCGCCACCCCCTCCGCGACGAACTCCACAGCGAACTCGTCGGCGTCACGACATCCGGTCAGTCTGCCGCTCAGCTCCTCCATGAGGCGGCCCGTCGCCTCACGCATGGCCGCCCGCGCGGGCCCGGCGACCGGGTCGAGTGAGCGCTCCAGCGCCTGCCTGTCCGGCCACGCGACCAGCCCGTGCAGGACCGCCTCGGCCGCGACGACGGTGGCCCGCCGCTCGTACGGCACACCGTCGACCGGACAGCAGTCGGTCTGTGAGCAGCCGTACGACCAGTAACGGCCGCCCTCCACCCGGAGTGCGTCGACAACGGTGAGACCGCCCCGGCGGAACAGTGCCCCGGCCTCGTCGATGGCCGGGGTCACCAGCGGGCCTGGGCCGTAACCGACCATGACGACCTGGGTGACGTCCTCCTTCTGGAAGAGCGGAACGATCTCGCCGAGACCGCCGGACGCCAGGGGCAGGTCCCATCGGACGGTGAGGTGCAACCTGCTTCTGGGCAGACCACCCGTGAGGCCGATGACGACCAGGCTCTCCGCGGGGTGGAACCCCAGCAGGTAGGGAACCGCGCCCAGGACGTCTTCGGTGGAACCGAGCAGAAGCCGGGGCTGCGAGACGGGCGGAAACAGGGACTCGGGCGAGTCCTGGCTGTCTGTTGTCATGGCCGGAAGCCTCCCGGACCCGGTCCCGCGTCTTTCGGCCCGAACCCCTTTCTGTGGACAGAGCCTGTGGCCGTCCACAGAAAGGGGTTCACCGCCAGGGGTTCACGGCCACGCAGCCCGGATTCGCGTGAGACCCGCGCTGCTCAGATACCCCTGTCGATGCGCGGCCCCCCGTCCGCCCGCTCCGCCGACAGGACGGCCGGCGCCAGACGGGTGCGGACCATGATGGCCGCCCCGGCCACGGCGGGAGGCATCGCGATGACCGCGACGAACGGGACGAGGAAGAGCAGGAAGAGCAGGACCCCGAAGCCGAGCACGGGGGCCTTGTTCGCACGGAGCAGGCCGAAGCGGCTCTTGCGCACCATTCCCCTGCGCTCCAGGGCCAGCGCGGTCAGTTCGATCGTGAGGAAGAAACCCGAGACCAGGGCGCCCAGAACCGGAACCACCGTCTGCCCGACCACCGGCACGAAGCCGAGGAAGAACAGCGGGATCGTGAACACCAAAAGCCAGCCGAGGGTGACCAGGCTGTCCCTGATGGATCTGGGGATCGACTTCCACAGCGGGAGCTCGTAGCCGGTCGGCACCTCCCCGTAGGTCTCCTCCACCTTCTCGGAGAGCTTTTCGTAGAAGGGATCGCCCAGAATGAGAGTGACCGCCGTAAAGGTCACCACGGACAGGACCAGCCCCGTGCCGAAGAGCACCAGCCCGACCAGCGCGCGCAGCGCGGTCCGCGCCGCCTCGCCCCACCCGTCGGCGAACGGCGTTCCCCACGCGGCGATGTCCAGCGCGTTCTTGCCAAGGAGGTAGAGGCCGACCGCGTAGAGGACGAACGCGATCAGAGCCGGGATCACCCCGAACAGCCACCAGCGCGGATATCGCGCGACCCAGCGCAGCCCCTGGAAGAAGAACCCGATGCCGTCCATAAAGGAGCGGAAATGACCCATGCCGGAAGATTATCGGGATCGGACGGCGACAGGGACGGGTACGGTCTCCTCCTCATACCCCGTATGCGAGCGAAAGCGGACGCAGGCCACCGATGGGCGGGGCCGCAGACGTCAGGCGCGCTGCCAGAGGTCGGGTACCGAGACGCCGAGGGCCGCGAAGAGGCGACGGAGCAGGGGCAGGGAGATGCCCAGGACGTTGCCGTGGTCGCCGTCGATGCCGTCGACGAACCAGCCGCCGCGGCCGTCCAGGGTGAAGGCTCCGGCCACGTGCAGAGGCTCGCCGGTGGTGACGTAGGCGGCGATCTCGTCGTCGGTGGCGGTACCGAAGCGCACGACCGTCGCACCCACCTCCGCCACCTCGCGCCCGTCCGCGGCGTCGATCACGCAGTGGCCGGTGAGCAGGCGGCCCTCGCGGCCGCGCATGTCCCGCCAGCGGGCGACCGCCTCCTCGGGTGAGGACGGCTTGCCGTAGGCCCGGCCGTCGAGCTCCAGCACGGAGTCGCAGCCGATGACCAGGCCGTCGGTCAGGCCCTCGGCCACCACGGCCGCCTTCGCGCGGGCCAGCACGAGGCTGAGTTCGCTCGGGCTGTCGGCGGTGACGGCCTCCTCGTCCACACCACTGACGATCACTCCTGGGTCGAGTCCGGCGCTGCGGAGCAGGGCGAGGCGGGCGGGGGATGCGGAGGCGAGGACTATCCGGGTCACGCCGACCGAGCCTAGCGCGGCTCCGGCCGCCCCTTCGCCACAGGCGGAAACCCCCTGCGACGGGCGTCCGGCCGGAGGTCCGCGGGCAGCGCATCCAGGCGTCGGCCCGCGACGGGGCCGCCAAAGGTCAGCCATGGGGCGAAGGCGGGCGCCCCGGCGGGCAGCCGAGTTTCATCAGGTCACACGGATACCGCGATTCCTGCCCAGATGGGGCTTACTTCAATAATCTGAGGGAGGAGACCGCGGTGTTGATATCGCGCCAGCGCTTGCTCTGGGCGTCGGGGATCGTCACGAAGAGCATCGCGGGCTTGGCGCCGGGACCCTGGACCACGGCGACGGCGGCCATGGAGGAGCGCGTCTTTTTCTTGATCTTGTACTTCACCCGGTAGGCGAGCATCCAGCCGCCCTTGATCGGCTGCGAGGCGACCCACGCGATCCTGCTGCCCTTGGGATGGTGGTTGAGCGTCCACCGGGCCGCCAGCAGCGCGGTGTCCTTCGGCTTCCGCTGCACCAGGATCGGCACCGGACAGCTCGCGAGCATCGCCCGGTGAGCGACCCCCTTCACCTTCGGCAGCACCTGCTTGGTGGAGAACGGCGACGCACCGAAGATCTTCCATGGCTTGCCGAAACGGATCAGCGACACCCCCGACCTGTCGTCCTCGACGCGGCGCTTGCTCTTGTACACCTTGCCGGGAAGCCGGCCGAGCCGCTTGTCACGCGGCAGTGCGGGCACCCGGGAGTCGGCGAGCGCCGCGATGACGGCGCTACGGTCGGGTGCCGGCTCCCAGCCCTCAGGCGAGGGGGAGGGGGAGGCCGTCTCGGCAGGGCTCTCCGATGGGGACGCCTGCTCCGAAGCCGACGCCGACACCGGGGCGGACGGCTCCGGCGAGCCTGGACCGGGCGAGGGTGGCGCGGCAGATGGCGCGGCGACCTGCCCCGTCTTTCCCCCGCCCGGTTGATCTGAGGAGCCCGAGGAGACGAAACCGACCACCGTCGCGACGGCGGCCAGGACCAGCGCGACGCCCACGGCCAGGATGCGATAGATCACTCGCATCGGCAGGTCGCCGATACGGGACCGCTTCACCGGTGAGTCCGACGGCTTCGGGGGGCTCTCCGCCACGATTTTCGGCAACTCCGACGTCTCCGCCTCGGCGGTCACGTACGTCGGCGCGGGACCCGTCTCCCGGGTCCCCTGAGTCCCACCCAACCCATCGAGCACGATCGGGAGCGTACGACAAATCCGGTTTTCCCGTGCGGGATCCCCATCACACTTCGGGAACGAGTACCTTCCTCACCGGCCCACCGGACGGCTGTGCCCCAACTGCCCATCCCTTCGGGACAGGGATGACGTCAGGCCTTCAAGAACGCCTGCTTCCTGGTGATGACCACCGACATGAGCGCGGCGGCGAGACAGAGGAACCCCGCGGCGTACCAGGCGAGGTCGTAGGCGCCGAAGTGGTCACGGGTGACTCCCGCGGCGACCGCGGCGACCGCCGCGCCGATCTGGTGGGAGGCGAAGACCCAGCCGAACACCACGGCCCCGTCGGGACCGTAGATCTGGCGGCACAGGGCGACGGTCGGCGGGACCGTGGCCACCCAGTCGAGGCCGTAGAAGATGATGAAGACGAGCATGCTGGGCTCGGCGGTGGCCCCGAACAGGCTTGGCAGGGCCATCAACGACAGACCCCGCAGCCCGTAGTAGGCGCCGAGGAGGACGCGCGAGTCGACCTTGTCGCTCAGCCATCCGGACGCCACGGTGCCGACCACGTCGAAGATCCCGACCAGCGCGAGCAGCCCGGCGGCGGTCGGCTCGGCCATGCCGTGGTCGTGGGCGGCAGGGATGAAGTGGGTACCCACCAGGCCGTTGGTGCTCATCCCACAGATCGCGAACCCTCCGGCGAGCAGCCAGAAGGGACGCGTCCGCGCGGCGCTCCACAGCACGCCGAGGGCCCGCGAGGCGGCGCCACCGGTCCGCGTGGGCCGCACAGCCGGGGGCGCGGCGGGGTCGGCGCCCAGAGCTGTGGTGCCCACGTCCTCAGGCCGGTCACGCAGCAGGAACCAGACCAGGGGGACCACGACCAGAGCCGCGACGGCGACCGTGATCGCGGCCGACCGCCAGCCCCTGTCGGCCGCCAGGTGCGCGAGGACGGGCAGGAAGACGAGCTGCCCGGTGGCGCCGCCCGCGGTGAGCACGCCGGTGACGAGGCCGCGGTGACGGACGAACCAGCGTTCGGTGAGGGTCGCGGCGAAGACCAGGGCCATCGAGCCGGTGCCGAGGCCGACCAGGACGCCCCAGCACAGGACGAGTTGCCAGGGGGCGTTCATCAGGATGGTCAACCCGCTGCCCGCGGCGACCAGCAGCAGGGCGTACGTCACGATCCTGCGCATTCCAAAGCGGTCCATGAGCGCGGCCGCGAAGGGCGCGGTCAGCCCGTAGAGCATGAGGTTGACCGAGACGGCCAGCGAGATCGTGCCCCGGGACCAGCCGAACTCCTCCTGGAGCGGTGTGATCAGCACGCCGGGCGTCGCCCGGAACCCGGCCGCGCCGAGGATGGCCACGAATGCGACTCCCGCCACGATCCAGGCGCGGTGCAGCTTGCGGTCGGGCGCCCGAAGAGTCGTTGTCATGCGCCCCATAATCGAGGGGGAGAACACGTCACGCGAGTGACCCGAGTGTCAACATCCACAAGGATCGGGCCATATCCGCTCCGGCGGTGCCGTCGCGTTCCCTTACTCGGGCACCCTTCCCGTATGCGGACACGTCCAGAGTTCGGGAGTGACCGTCTCACATATTGGGAGAATTCGCTCAAAGGTTCTGTTTTTTCTATTCTCGTCAACTGTGAGTCTCGCATCCGGCATGGTCACGGGGAGACGCGAGGCCGGTCTCCGGTCTCGCCGGTCATGAGGGAGTGACGATGCTCGCGCTCCGCTCGACCGGTACGGGGCCGGCCGGAGAACGGGCGACCGAAGGGGTGGTGCCGTGTTCCACGCACGAAGGCCGACAGGGGTCCTGACACTGCTGGCATGCGGCGCGCTCCTGCTCAGCGCCTGCGCGAACACCGATCCGGCGGACGACCCGACGGCATCGGACCCGGAGTCGATCCGACCGGCCGAGACCATCACCTACGCGTACGAGCAGGAGTTCCACTCCTACAACAACAACACCACCGCCGAGAACGCCACGCGCAACGCGGCGCCCCTGCAGCGGGTGCGCACGGGTTTCTGGTTCTACGGCGACAAAGGCGAGATCGTCCCCGACAGGGACTTCGGAACCTACGAGAAGATCTCCGACGCCCCGCTGAGCGTCAAGTACACGATCAACGCCAAGGCGGTCTGGTCCGACGGCACCCCGATCGACTGCGACGACGTCATGCTGTGGTGGGCCTTCCGATCCGGCAAGGTCAAGGGCTTCGCCTCCGCCGACACCAACGGCGTCCAGGACACCGAGGTCCCCGACTGCGAGAAGGGCGGCAAGGAGTTCACCCTGGTCTATGACAAGCCGTTCGCGGACTGGGTGGCCGGTGGCCCCGGCGCGACCGAGATACTGCCGGCCCACGTGGTCGCCGAGCAGGACGGCCTGTCCGAGGAGGACTTCATCGCGGCGGTCAGGAACACCGACGCGAAGAAGCTCGCCGAGGGCATCCGGTTCTTCAACGACGGCTGGGTCTCCGAGGGAAGACTGCCCGAGGCCAGGCTGATCCCGTCCTCGGGACCGTACAAGCTCTCCAAACTGGACGCCGGACAGCGGCTGACCCTCATCGCCAACGACAGGTGGTGGGGCACTCCCGCCGCGACCCCGACGATCGTCGAGCGTTTCATCACCCTCGACGAGCAGGCACAGGCGTTGCAGAACCGCGAGGTCCAGATCGTCGAGCCACAGCCGGGACCCGAGGTGCTCAAGCAGTTGCAGTCCCTGCGAGGGGTGAAGGTCAGCGTCTCCGACAAGTACACCTACGAGCACCTGGACTTCAACTTCGACTCCAGTCCGTTCCGCGACAGGAGGCTGCGCGAGGCGTTCGCCAGGTGCGTGCCCAGGCAGCTCATCGTCGACAGCCTGATCAAGCCCGTCGCACCCGCCGCCAGGCCCCTGCAGATCCGCACCGTGGCTCCGTTCCAGACCAACAGCACCGCGGTCGTGGCCGCCAGCGGCAGCGCCGACGTTTACACGCGACAGGACATCGCGGGTGCCAGGGAACTGCTGCGGAAAGCCGGCAAGACGGGGCTGGAGGTCAACATCGGCTACCAGACCCCGAACCCGCGCCGCACCGCGGCGGTGCAGCTCATCATCGACTCCTGCAACAAGGCCGGCTTCAAGGTCGTCGACAAGGGCTCCGAGGATTTCCTGGGCACCGTGATGCCGACCAACGGCTACGACGTGGCACTGTTCGCCTGGTCGGGTTCGTCCCTGGTCAGCGGCTGGGCCTCCAGTTTCACCTCACCGCAGAAGTGCGACGCCCACAGCAAGGGCAACAACAACGGCTGCTACTCCAGCAGGCGGGTCGACCTCCTCATCAAGGAGTTGAACTCGACGGTGGACCTGGCCGCCCAGGACCCGATCATCGGCGAGATCGAGAAGCGGCTCTGGAGTGACCTGGCCACCATCCCGCTGTTCCAGCATCCGGGCCTCAGCGCGTGGGACGAGACGCTCCAGAACGTCGTCCCCAACCCCGCACAGTCGACCATCACCTGGAACATGGATAAATGGCGTCTTTCCTAGAGCGTCCCCTTCTCGCCGTCGCGGTCACGGGTGGAGAGCCGCGCCCGAAGGGGACACGTACCGGCACCGCGCACGGCCGCAAGGGCACCTTCGTGCTCCACCACACGGCCACGGCACACGCCGGGGAGTCCACGCTGAGCTGGACGATCCTCCCCGACTCGGGCACCGGCGAACTGCTGGGCATCCGGGGCGGGGGCCAGATCGTCAGCGACGACGGCGCCCACTCCTTCCACCTCGACTACGAGCTCGGCTGAGAGCGACCGTCCCGGAAAACAGCGAAGGGCGGCCGCGTGGCCGCCCTTCGGTGAGGAGTGGAGCTATGGGGATTCGAACCCCAGACCTCCTCCATGCCATGGAGGCGCGCTACCAGCTGCGCCATAGCCCCTCGGTGTCAACCGAATGCCGCCGGGCCCGGCCCGGCGTCCACGCCAGTGTATAGGAAATCACCCCACACCCTGTAACCGCCGGGGCGGCCCGCCCACGGGTGCCTACTCGCCTCGGGCGGCGGGGCGCGCACGGGCGGCGCGGGCACGCACGGGCGAGGGCCTACCGTAGCGACATGGCCCTCTCGATCAGCGTGGCGAGCTCGGTCACCGCGGGATCCTCGGTGGACGCGGCCAGGCGGGTTGCGTGGGCGGCGAGGTCCTTGGGCGCCGCTCCGGCGATCCCCTCACCCGTGCGGAGATATTCGGCGAAGCCCGCGGCCACCACGTCAACCTGAAACCTCGATGCGGACTCCCGCCACAGCGAGGCCGCCAGGTCACCGGCCGCGAGGGAGCGACTGGCCTCGGCGGGGTCGCGGGTGTCAGGGTCCTGCCAGCGTACGGTGGCGGTGGCCAGCTGACCCGACGCCCCGCCGCGCAGCCGCACCTCGTACAGGGCGGTCACCGAGTGACCGGGACCGATCTCGCCGCCGTCCTTGGCATCGTCACGGAAGTCCTCGGTCGCGAGCTGCCGGTTCTCGTAGCCGATCAGGCGGTACGACTCCACGACCGAGGGGTTGAACACGACCTGCGCCTTGGCGTCGCGGGCACGCAGGTCGAGGTTGGTGGCGAACTGCTCGACGAAGACCTTGCGCGCGTCGTCGACGGAGCTGACGTAGACCGCGGCACCGTCCCCGTTGTCGGCGAGCTGCTCCATCAGCCGGTCGCCGTAGTCGCGGCCGACGCCGACGCACAGCAGGGTGATCTTCTTGCCGGCGGCATCCTCGACCCGGTCGAGGATGCCCTGCCAGGTGGTGTCGCCGACGTTGGCCAGTCCGTCGGAGAGCAGGATGACGCGGTTGACCGCCACCGCCCTGAAGCTCGCCGCGGCCTCGGCGTAACCGCTGGTCAACCCCGCCTCCAGGTTCGTCGACTGCCCTATGGCGAGGCGCTCGACGGCGGCGTGGAGCCGGTCCCTGTCAGTTGCCGGGGTCATGGACAGGACCGTGTCCGCCCGGTCGCTGAAAGCCACGACGGAGACCTGATCGCCGGGCCCGAGCTGGTCGACGAGCTTGTGCAGGGCCTCCCTGACCAGGTCGAGCCTGCCGGGCTCGCTCATGGAACCGGACACGTCCACCACGAAGGTGAGGTTCGCCGGACGCCGGGCCTCCGCGGCCGCCCTGCGGGTCTGCAGGCCGACGCGGAGCAGCGCGGTGCCGTTCTTTGGGGTACGAGCGCCGTCCATGTGCACGGTGAAGCCGTCGTCGTCCGGCTCCCTGTAGTCCTGCGCGAAGGAGTTGACGAACTCCTCGGGCCTGACCTGGCCCGGCTCCGGCAGCCCGCCATCCTGGAGGAGCCGCCTGCTGTAGCCGTACGAGGCCGTGTCCACGTCGAGGGCGAAGGTGGAGATCTGCTCGGTGGCGGTGTCACGTTGCCTGGTGGCGACGGCCTCGGGGGCCTCGACCTCGGCGGTGTCCCGGTCACCGGTTTCGGCGAGGGTGGGCTGCGGGACCGGCTTGCCGGATTCGGGCATCGGCTGGCCGGCGGATCCGGTCCCGTCCGAGGACCCGCCGCAGGCGGCGGACAGCAGGGCGATCACGACGAGTGCGGTGGCAAGCGGGCGTGACTTCATGTCGCCTCCTAGGGATGCATGTCACCCCCTACGACGGCTCCTTCCATCCACCCGCCGGGAGCTTGACCCAAGCGAGCGCAAACCGTGTTCGGCACGTGATCAGGGCTTCCAGGCCGGATCCCGTCCGCTGAACCCGAGCGCCCGCTCGAACGGCGAGGCGTCCGGATCTCGTTCACGGCGGCCATGCTGTCCGGCCGATCTCCTAGTAGTACTTCGTTAGGTTAATAATCACCTAGCGTGATCATTTTGGGATGTCGCTTCGGGATCATGCTTTCGTGACACCTGAGGAGATGGCGCCGGTGCGCCCGCGGCTTGAGACATTCGCAGGTCAAATGCTGCGGAGAGTGCTTCGTCGCCGTGATCAACTGGCTACCGGCGAGGCGTACGTGCGGGGATTGATGCTGGATGGGCGACGCAAGTCGATGGATCCGATGGCGGAGCGTCTGGGAGTTGACACCCAGCGATTACAGCAATTCATGGCCGACTCGACCTGGGATTACGAACCGGTCCGGGAAAATCTCACACATTGGGCGCTGGAGCGGATCGGCCCGCGGGCGGTCGTCATCGACGACGTCGGTTTCCCAAAGGACGGCCTGGACTCCCCGGGAGTGGCCCGGATGTATTGCGGAGCACTGGGAAAAACCGGAAACTGCCAGATCGGGGTCAGCGCGCATCTGGTCACCGACCATGCCTCCTCCGCGGTCAACTGGCGCCTGTTCATCCCCGAGTCGTGGGATCCGGACAAGATCGACGACGCGGTTCAGGCGGACGTGGTCCGCCGGCGCCGTGACCGCTGCAAGATTCCCTTGGAGGTCGGCCACCGGGAGAAGTGGCGACTGGCGCTGGACATGCTCGACCAGATGTACGACGAGTGGGGGGTCGGCACAGATCTTCCGGTGGTCTTTGACTCCGGTTACGGTGATTGCACCGCTTTCCGGCTGGGATTGCAGGACCGTGGCCTGTCGTATGTGGCGGCCGTCTCCGAGGATCTGTCGGCCTTCCCCGGGGAGGCGCTGCCCGAGCTGCCGGAATACAGCGGTCAAGGGCGTCGGCCGAGGCCGCGTTATCGAGATAAGCCCTCTAATCTGCGCAACCTCGCGCTGGCGGCGGGCCGCGGGAATCTCCGGCGGGTCACCTGGCGGCGGGGCACCAGAAAGACCAGCGGCAATCCAGGCGCGAAAATGCGATCACGGTTCATGGTCCTGCCGGTTCGCCTGGCCAACAAAGACATCCCCCGCGGTGCCGATGGCAGCGTTCCCGAGCGTTTGCTGCTGGTGGAATGGCCGGCGGGTGAAGCCGAACCCACCGGCTACTGGATCACCGATCTTCCCGCCGGGATTTCGCTGCGTGAAATCGTGCGGCTTGCCAAGATCCGATGGCGGATCGAGCACGACTACCGGGAACTCAACACCGGCCTTGGCCTCAAGCACTTCGAGGGGCGTAGTTTCTTCGGCTGGCACCGCCATGTGACCTTGGCCGCCCTGGCTCAGGCGTTCTGCACCGAACTGCGACTGGACCCAAAAGCCCCTGCGCCGGCCTGACCTTGTACCAGGTCCTCGGCGAACTCCAGACTTTACTCGCCACATGGACCGGCGCTTGCCACGTATGCCATCAAACATATTCATTCCATAACACTTCGTAACCTAACGAAGTACTACTAGCTGTCTCGAAAAAACGCGACATAGGATCCTGCACCATGCGCGTGTACCTCGGCCTCGCGGCCAAACACCCGGTAGCCGGAATACCGGAGACGATGCTGCGTCGTGTCAGGGGCGCGATCGACAGCGCGTTCCCCGTACCGCCGGAGGTCATCAGGTCACGCGAGTGGCACCGCCCCGGCGTCACCCTGTTCGCCTGGACCAACGAGCCTGACGACTCGCGGCAGCCCCCGCCGCTGGTGACCGGGCACGACCGGGTGACCGGGGTGAACGGCTACCTGGCCGCACCGGACGAGGTGAACCGGCTGGCGGGCATGACCACACTGGACACCGAGACGGTCGGCGGGTGCTTCTCGGTGTTCCGGGCGACGGAGGACGAGCTGTCGGCCGCCACCGCGATCCACCGGGTCTGCCCGGTCTACCACGCCGAGACACCCGACGTACACGTGATCGGCAGCCGGGCACTCCTGGTCCACCTCGCCTGCGGCGAGCGCGTCGACTGGGACGTGCTCGCGCTGCAGTCGATGGTCCGGCAGGGATACTTCCTGTCCGACGAGACGCCCTACCTCGGGGTGAGCGCGCTACCGCCGTCCTCGTCGGTGACCATCAGGGGCGGCGCCCGTACGATCACCACGACCCCGCTCCCGACGGCCGTGCCGGTTCCGGAGTCGCGCAGGCGGAAGAAGGAGCTCGTCGGAGAGCTGGCCGACGCGCTACTGGTCACCGTGGAGCCGCTGCGCGCGGCCGGTGAACCGGTGAACCTCGCGCTCACCGGTGGCAGGGACAGCCGCCTGATCGCCGCGGTGCTGCACGCGGCCGGCATCCCGCTGCGCGCGACCACCAACGGCCTGGACACCCACCCCGACGTGATCCTCTCCAGGCGCGTCGCCAGGGCACTCCGCATCGAGCACACGGTCATCCCTCCGGCCCGCGCCGAGAAGAAGGACGCGATCGTCGTCGAGCACCCGCTCGCGCGGGCCTACGAGACGTTGCGCACCTGCGAGGGGATGACATCGGCGTACGAGTCGGTCGTCGGCTACCTCCCCTACAGCGCCAGGCCGACCATGTCCGGGCAGAGCGGCGAGATCCTGCGAGCCGGCGGCCTGCTGCTGCTCCAGTCCGACCTGGGGGAGAAAGCGCTGCGTCGCCGGGTGGACGTGACCTTCCTGCGGGATCCGGCGCTGTTCAGCGAGGCGGCCAACGAGCACGCCCGCGAACTGGCCGGGCCGTGGCGAGAGCGGGCTCCGCTTGAGGCGCTCGACCACATGTACGTCACCTACAAGGTCGGCCGCTGGCACGCGGGGTCGCGGGCGGGTTCGCTGCGCCGGGGCGACCAGATCTGGCCGTTCCTCGACAACCGGGTGGTCCGCGCCGCGCTGGGCCTCGACCAGACCTGGCGGCTGTCGGAGGAGGTCATCTACGAGCTCCTCGGCGTCCTGGCCCCGTCGCTCGGGGACATCCCGATCGAGGGCAAGCCGTGGCGGTTCACCACCGGGAAGCGGTACTACCCCTGGCAGCGCAGACCACAGGTGCTGACCGCGCCGAAAACCGGCGGCGGTGGCTGGAACTGGCGGACCAGCCCCGGCGCGGAGCTGACCGGCCTGATGCGTGACCACGTCCTGGGCCGCCTCGACCTGCTGACGCCCATCGTCAACCCCGACGAGGTTCGCACGCTGTTCGCCGAACCCGTCCTCAAGAAGCCCAACCAGGCCTGGCATCTCTACACGGTGGCCACCATGCTGGGTGGAGACTATCCCGGCAAGGAGCCGAAGGGCCTGCCCAGGATCCACATCCCCATCCCGTCCTGACCTCCTCCCCACGGCTGAAGCCGGGGAAGACCACGCTTTACCGACGCCGTTCCCCGACTCGTTTTCGATCTTCGCGACCCGCGTGTCCGGTGCCGGGCAATGCGCACCTCCCACTCGGGCTATCGCCGGGCGTTCCGCGCCCCGGTGTCGCCCTGCCACGCGAGCCCACCTTCCACCTCCGTCTCGTAATCATAAAAACTTCGCCCCATTCGGGCCGAGAATCTCCCAGCCGCGCATATCGCGCAACGTCACGCGTACGACGCACGAAGATCATGTATGACGGACACTTCTCAACGATGGAGCGTATTCCGCGAGCGAGCGTTTTCAACGACGACGACGACGGCTCCGACCTCGACTCACAGCCGGTTCTGGACGGCGTCGAGAGCTACGTCCAACCACAGTCCAGCCACCCTATTATCCGACTTTGGTGAATATGATTCACTTATCCAATTAATTAGCACAACAAGTATATTGAGCTTTTATGTGGTGCTTCAATTTTACGGAAAGCAAAGAAACGCGCACCCCTTATCAAGCTTCCACGCCTGATTCGACCGACGCTTCTCCCACCACCCCTTAAGCTTCCCAAGAATGGTCGCAAAGCGTTTTCTCTGAATGCAACAGGAGAGACAACGCACGTGTCTATTTTCATGAAACGGACCCTTGCGGGCGGCGCGCTCGCCGGGGCCGTCCTTCTTCTGCACTCCCCTGTCCCAGTTTCAGCTGATTCGCAACTTCCGACTTCGGCGCAGGCTCGTCACGAGATCATCGAATCCGCCAGGGGGGCACAGGTTGACCCCTGTCTTCTGGCGATTTCCACTATTTGCACGAACTTCGTCTCCATCCCCGGACTAGTCACCGCACGCGACGTCTCCAGCACCAAGGCAATCATCCAGGGTGCGTTGCAGCCGACCACGAGTGGTTCGGCTTACATCCCGCTGTGCAAGTGGCTGGGCCTGCCGACCTTCCTGTGCCGGATTCCTGATGGAGTCCAGGGCCCTGCTGGACCCGTAGGCCCCAGAGGCCCGGTGGGGCCACGAGGTCCCGCTGGCGCAACCGGACCTGAGGGACCTGAGGGGCCTGAAGGACCGACAGGACCGCAAGGACCCGCAGGACCCGCGGGAGCTGACGGCGCACCCGGACCCGAAGGACCACAAGGACCCGAAGGACCGCAAGGACCCGCGGGAGCTGACGGCGCACCCGGACCGGCAGGCGCCGACGGCGCACCCGGACCGGCAGGCGCCGACGGCGCACCCGGACCGGCAGGCGCCGACGGCGCACCCGGACCGGCAGGCGCCGACGGCGCACCCGGACCGGCAGGCGCCGACGGCGCACCCGGACCGGCAGGCGCCGACGGCGCACCCGGACCGGCAGGCGCCGACGGCGCACCCGGACCGGCAGGCGCCGACGGCGCACCCGGACCGGCAGGCGCCGACGGCGCACCCGGACCGGCAGGCGCTGACGGCGCACCCGGACCGGCAGGCGCTGACGGCGCACCCGGACCGGCAGGCGCTGACGGCGCACCCGGACCCGAAGGACCACAAGGACCGGCAGGCGCCGACGGCGCACCCGGACCCGCGGGAGCTGACGGCGCACCCGGACCGGCAGGCGCTGATGGCGCACCCGGACCCGAAGGACCACAAGGACCGGCAGGCGCCGACGGCGCACCCGGACCCGCGGGAGCTGACGGCGCACCCGGACCGGCAGGCGCTGACGGCGCACCCGGACCCGAAGGACCACAAGGACCGGCAGGCGCCGACGGCGCACCCGGACCCGCGGGAGCTGACGGCGCACCCGGACCGGCAGGCGCTGACGGCGCACCCGGACCGGCAGGCGCCGACGGCGCACCCGGACCGGCAGGCGCCGACGGCGCACCCGGACCCGAAGGACCCGCAGGACCACAAGGACCGGCAGGACCGCAAGGACCCGAAGGACCGCAAGGACCCGCGGGAGCCGACGGCGCACCCGGACCGGCAGGCGCCGACGGCGCACCCGGACCCGCGGGAGCTGACGGCGCACCCGGACCGGCAGGCGCTGACGGCGCACCCGGACCGGCAGGCGCCGACGGCGCACCCGGACCGGCAGGCGCCGACGGCGCACCCGGACCCGAAGGACCCGCAGGACCACAAGGACCGGCAGGACCGCAAGGACCCGAAGGACCGCAAGGACCCGCGGGAGCCGACGGCGCACCCGGACCGGCAGGCGCCGACGGCGCACCCGGACCCGCGGGAGCTGACGGCGCACCCGGACCCGAAGGACCCGCAGGACCACAAGGACCCGAAGGACCGCAAGGACCCGCGGGAGCCGACGGCGCACCCGGACCGGCAGGCGCCGACGGCGCATCCGGACCCGCGGGAGCTGACGGCGCACCCGGACCGGCAGGCGCCGACGGCGCACCCGGACCGGCAGGCGCTGATGGCGCACCCGGACCCGAAGGACCACAAGGACCGGCAGGCGCCGACGGCGCACCCGGCCCCGAAGGACCCGCAGGACCACAAGGACCCGAAGGACCGCAAGGACCCGAAGGACCGCAAGGACCCGCGGGAGCCGACGGCGCACCCGGACCGGCAGGCGCCGACGGCGCACCCGGACCCGAAGGACCCGCAGGACCACAAGGACCCGAAGGACCGCAAGGACCCGAAGGACCGCAAGGACCCGCGGGAGCCGACGGCGCACCCGGACCGGCAGGCGCCGACGGCGCACCCGGACCCGAAGGACCCGCAGGACCACAAGGACCCGAAGGACCGCAAGGACCCGCGGGAGCCGACGGCGCACCCGGACCCGCGGGAGCTGACGGCGCACCCGGACCCGAAGGACCACAAGGACCCGCGGGAGCCGACGGCGCACCCGGACCGGCAGGCGCCGACGGCGCACCCGGACCGGCAGGCGCCGACGGCGCACCCGGACCCGAAGGACCAACAGGACCGCAAGGACCGGAAGGCCCGCAAGGACCGCCCGGACCGCCCGGATCGGGAACTTTGAGTACCCCGACGACCAGGCCACCGGCTATCAGGACGCCGATTATCAGGGTGCCGATTATCACTGCCCCGATCATCTGGACTCCCATGCATGTCTGCACTCCTACGAAAATCTGCTGAGGTTCTCCAGGGGTCTCATGGAACAGGTCGATTGACACCTCCCGGCCCAGTGGTTCGCTCCGAAGGTCTCTAGGACCAAGAAAGTGGCGTTCGGGAACGGTTGCGCAGGACAGGTGGCCGTCGACTGACAGATAGAACCGACAGACGGAGAGGTACGGGGCGACAATGTCCCCCGTACCTCTCCGTCTGTCCGCCGAAAGCGGTCTCGTACGGTGTGGCGGCCGTGGTGTGCGCCTTCGGCCTCTGGCGGCTGCTGGGGCCACCCTCATCGGGGCGGGCGCCTTCGCCGCACTCACCTGACGTCACCCGCCACACCGATGGTGAACCACCGTGCGGCGACATACGTGTTAGAAGCATGCGCCGACTGTTTCCCGCCCTGCTGGCCGTCGCCGTCCTCTCGTCGTGTGCCATGGCCGAGCCCAACGTGATCACCGCGGAGGGGGTGCGGCGGGAGGTCCCGGAGAACCCTCCGGTCGCGGAGACCGTGCGTGGTCTGACGTCCTTCGGACACGCCCTGTTCGCCGCGACCGCGAGCCCCGGCGCCAACGCGGTCCTGTCGCCCCTGAGCATCGGTTACGCCTTCGGCCTGGCGAGGGCGGGTGCCTCCAAGGACACCGCGACCGAGCTCGACAGGGTCTTCGGCTTCCCCTCAGCAGGACCGCACACCTCGCTCAACGCGCTCACCAGGCAGATCATCACGACCGAGGACCCGCCACCCCACCCTGTTGTCCCAGGCACGGAGCGGGATGCCGGGGATACCCCCGAAGCGGCGATCGTCGGCATGGCCAACGGGCTGTTCACCCAGGAGGGCCTGGGCGTCAAGGCGGAGTTCCTGCGCACGCTCGCGGCGCAGTACGGTGCGGGCGTGCGCCAGGTGGACTTCGCCGGGGACGGCGCGAAGGTCATCGACGCCTGGGTCGAGGAGCAGACGGCCGGGCGGATCAGGAAGGTGTTCGGCAACCTGGACCCGCGAACCAGGCTGGTCATCGCCAACGCCCTCTACCTCAAGGCCGAGTGGACGACTCCGTTCGTCGAACCAGCCGAGGAAGGCGCCTCCTTCACCCGCGCGGACGGTACGGCCGTGCGTACGGCCCTGATGCGCCGCGACGGCGGCCTCCCGTACGCGGCGGGGCCCGGCTGGCAGGCCGTGGAGCTGCGGTATGCCGGCGGTGACCTGGCCATGTGGGTTCTCGTGCCGCGAGCGGGCGGCTCTCCCGGCGACCTGCTCTCTCCCGCCGTAATGGCACAGGTGGCCGGCGGGCTCAGGGAACGGCCGGTGAGGCTCGCCATGCCACGCTGGGACTTCTCCACGAGCCTGGACCTGACGGAGCCGCTCGGGAAGCTGGGACTGCGGGGGGCCGACTACTCCGGTATCACCGACGACGCCTCTCTTGACCAGGCCGTCCACCGCGCCAACATCACCGTGGACGAGTGGGGCACCGAGGCCGCCGCCGTCACCGGCCTCGCCTTCACCGTGTCGGCCCCCGCCGTGCCCGAGGCCGAGGTCCGCGCCGACCACCCGTTCGCCTTCGCGATCGTCCACCGGCCGACGCTGACCCCGCTGTTCATCGGTCAGGTCGGCGACCCCACCGCCGGGAACTGAGCCCGGTCGAGCCGGGGCAGGCGGGCCGGACGTTGATGATCACGTCCTCAACGAGTCGACGAAATACGCCATTCCGGTCAGCCAGCGGTCGGGGTCCTCGGCTTTGCGCTGGACGAAGCCGGCGACCTCGGGGGGCGGGAAGATATGGAACCGCTCGGCGGCGAGGCCGTCGACCACCGTGTCGGCCACGGCCTCCGGGTCGAGGATGGGTCCCGACGCGCCCGCCGCCCTCGCGCTGAGATGGTCCTCGGCGATACCTCGCTCGAACATGGCGGTGCGCACGCTCTGCGGGCAGAGCACGCTGACCTTGACGCCCCTGGTCGTGTAGTGGATGGACACCCACTCGGCGAAGGAGATCGCCGCCGACTTGGTCACGGCGTAGGGGGCGTCTCCGGGGCAGCTCACCAGCCCGGCGGCCGAACAGGTGTTGAGCAGGTAGCCCTCGCCGCGCTCGACCATGCCGGGCATGACCGCGCGTGCCGCGTAGACGTGGGCGAGGACGTTCACCGCGATCGTCCGGGTCCAGTCCGAGGTCGTGGCGTCGAGCCCGCGGCCGGTGGTGACGCCGGCGTTGGAGCAGAACAGCCCGATCGGGCCGAAGGCGCTCTCGGCGGTGGTGACCAGGCCGCGCACGTCCTCCTCGACCGACACATCCGCCCGTACCGCGACCGCCTGGTCACCGATCTCTTTGGCCACCGCGGTCGCACCAGCCGCGTCGAGGTCGGCCACGACCACGCCGGTGGCCCCCTCGGCGGCGAACCTGCGGGCCATCGCCCGGCCGATCCCGCTCGAGGCCCCGGTCACCACCACGACCTTGTCCCGCACCCGCATGCAAGCTCCCTCGAAGCGACCAGCCGGTCTCTGGGAACCTATTCCTACCCGTCAGTAGCCGTCAACGGCGGCGCAGCACGAAGACACCCCGGCCGAGGTGTCTCCTGCCGTACTCGACATGCGAGCGGCGGCGGCGCTCCAGGAAGTCGCGCACCTCCTCGACGTCGGCATCGTCGGGGTTGTCACGCAGCCAGTCACTCAGCGTCCACCACTGGCTCGCCACGTAGCGGTCCCAGCTGTCCTGATCTGCGCCCTGAAGGATCTCGGCCTCACCCTGCGCCAGGTCGGTTCGATCCTGGACGAGTGACGGTCACGCGCGCGCGATGACCAGGTCGTTGAGGCGGCGGACGTCCTGCTGGAGCTTGTGCCTGAGCCCGCGTCTGAGAAAGGGGACACGCAGGCGCTGCAGGCCGCGGAGCCTGATCCTGAGGTGAACGGTCACCAGGCACCGGTCGCCGGCCAGCGGCACGACCGACCTGCCACCCTCGGCGTCGATCCCCGAGATCATCCGCCAGGCGAACTCCGTCCCGGGAACCACCGAGGTCACCACGCTGCCGGTGTGGTGGACACGGCCCCCGAAAGTGATGGATTCGTCCGCGGTGGTGCCCGGAACGACGAGGCCCGGCGGGTCCGGCGCCATGGTGGTCACGCCCGCGCGCCATCGGGGGTCCTGGCCGAAGTCGGCGATGATCCGCCATATCTCGGCCGCCGGATGTGCCATCTCGATCGACACGTTCAGGTCGATCACAGCTCGTACACGATCCCTGTCAGGCGCTCGGACCTCGCCCGCAGCCGGGTCCAGGCGGCGACGGCGTGCGAGCCGGCACTGGAACGGATCCCTCCGGGGGCGGTCAGAGACGTCGGCCTCCGTCCAACGGCTACCGGTCATTGCCGCTCTTTCCATTAAGCGATTAGTCGGCAAACCATATCGAGTCTGCATTTGTTATGAATGTTGACTAAAAGAGAGAATCGGCGTCGACCTGACGACCGTCCCGGTCACCGCGGACCGGCCGTGCCTGCTTCGGCGCCTTCCTGCTCTTGGGCACCTCGTTTCCCAGCCGCTCGTCCGCTTCGGTCGACCGGTGATCAACAGGTCCTGGAAGTCACTATCGTCACAACCATGGAGCAACTGGCGTTCACCTCGACCACCCTGGTCAACTTCAAGGACAGGACCTACCGCTGGGTGGACGTGAAGCACTTCCGTATCGCCTCCGGGCAGGACGACGAACCGCTGCTCACCGCACTGCTCTCCCACCAGCTGTACCGGGACGACTACCTTGGCTCCGACTCCTGGAAGGGCGACGGGTCGGTGCACGGCCCCTACCGCCTCGACGCGCTCTCGGCCGCCTCCTTCGAGGACGTCGACACGGAAACCGCCTCCGCCACGATCCGTACCTGGGCCGACAGATACACCGATCTCCCCGAGGCCGTCGCCCACGATCTGGAGACCGAGGTCTACCGGCTGATCCGCGCGGCCACCTCCCGCTACCGCCTCCGCGACCTCGACGAGGCGGCCCGCGACGACGACCTGGGATGGATCCTCGGCGAGTTCCACGAACTCGTCCTGATCGACCGGAGCGAGGGCTCCCTGGCCGTCATCGTCGCCTCCGACGACTGACCCGGCCCCGCCTTTCCCGGAGGGCGCGAGGGCGCCCAGGCCCCCTGCTCTCCGAGCTCTCCGAACAGTCCACGAACACCGCGGGATCCTCTCACGACACCCTCGCAAAGTTCACATATATAAACAGCTTGACAGCATATGGAACCCGACTGACAATGGGCCGCGACGTCCGGCAAGAGAGGTGGAGTTGTCGTGTCGACTCATGTCAGTCAGACGCCCGGCGCGGGCATCGCCGCCGCCCTGAGTTTCGATGCCCTCACCCCGACGGCCTTCCTCGACCGGGCCGCGGCGGTCCACGCCGACCGCACAGCGGTGATCGACGGGCCGCTCCGGCTGACCTACCGCGAGCTGCACCTGCGGTGCCTGCGCCAGGCGGGCGCGCTCGCCGGTCTGGGCGTGCGGCCGGGCGACCGCGTCGCCGTGCTCGCCGCCAACACCCCGCTGCTACTGGAGTCGCATTTCGGCGTGCTGTACGCGGGGGCGGTGCTGGTCACCCTCAACATCAGGCTCTCCGCCGAGGAACTGCGTCACATCATCCGGCACTCGGGCGCCCGGCTGCTGCTGTTCGATCCCGAGTTCGCCGAACTCGCCGCGGCGGTCGCCGAACCGCTGGAGGACCTGAGAGTCGTGGACCCGGGAGAGTACGAGGCGCTGCGCGCCGACGCCGCGCCGCACCGGGTGCCCGTGACGGACGAGCGCGCACTGATGGCCCTGAACTACACCAGCGGAACCACGGGTCCCCCCAAAGGGGTCATGTACCACCACCGGGGCGCCTACCTCCAGGCCCTGGCGATGGTCGGTCACTTCCGCCTCACATCGGAGGCCGTCTTCCTCTGGACGCTGCCGATGTTCCACTGCAACGGCTGGGCGTTCCCCTGGGCGGTCACGGCCGCCGGCGGCGTCCACGTCTGCCTGCGCAAAGTCGACCCACCCCGGGTGTGGCAGCTGATCGCCGCCGAGCGGGTCACCATGCTGTGCGCCGCGCCCACCGTGCTGATCTCCCTGGTCGAGGCCGCCCCCGCGGCGTTCGACGGCCACCGGGTGACGGTCGCGGTCGGCGGCGCGCCGCCGTCGCCCACCCTGCTCCAGGGCTGCGCCCGGGTCGGCTTCGACGTCACCCACCTGTACGGCCTGACCGAGACGTTCGGCCCGGCGGCCATCTGCGACTGGCGGCCGGAGTGGTCGGCCCTGCCCGACGACGAGCAGGCGCCGCTGCGCGCCCGCCAGGGCGTCTCGAACCTGGTGTCGTCCGCGATGCGCGTCCTCGACGCCGATGGCCTGGACGTGCCGTGGGACGGGGAGACGATCGGCGAGGTCGCGCTGCGGGGCAACACGGTGATGCTCGGCTACTACCGGGACGAGAAGGCCACCCGGGCCGCCGCGCCCGACGGCTGGTTCCGCACCGGCGACCTCGGCGTGCTGCATCCGGACGGCTACCTGCAACTGCGCGACCGCGCCAAGGACATCATCATCTCCGGCGGGGAGAACATCTCCTCGATCGAGGTCGAAGCGGCCCTGGCCGGCCATCCGGCGGTCCTGGAGGCGGCGGTGGTCGGCGTTCCCGACGATCGCTGGGGCGAGCGCCCGGTGGCCTTCGTGACCCTGCGCCCCGGCGCGCAGGCCTCGGCGGAGGAGCTGCGCGCGTACGTGCGCGGCCGGCTCGCCGCGTTCAAGGCACCGGACCGGATCGAGTTCGGGGAGCTGCCCAAGACGTCCTCCGGCAAGATCCGAAAGGTGCTGTTGCGGGCCCGTGCCGATGTCGGCTAGCGCCGCCGGCCGGGAGCGTGGCCCCCCGCACGGGGCGGTCGGCCGGACCTTTCCTGGCTTCTCCCTGTGCGTCAGCGAACCGAGTAAGGTACCACTGACCGAACCCCGGTTTACCTACATGAACGGCCTTCCATTGTTATGAACCCACTTGTCAAGTCGGCAGACCGTACCCTCGCGATTCTGGATCTGCTGACCGACCATCGCGACGGCCTGACCCTGACCGAGATCCAGCGCCGGCTGGAGATCCCGAAAAGCAGCACCTACACGCTGCTCGTCACGATGGTCACCCGCGGGTTCCTGGAACAGGACGCCGAGACGCGACGCTTCCGCGTCGGCATCCGGCTGTGGCAGGCGGGCCAGAGCTACGTCGCGGTCTCCGATCTGGAGCAGGCGGCGCTGCCGTACATGGAGACGCTGCGGGACACCTTGAACGAGACCGTCCAGCTGGCCACGCTCGACGGTACGGACAACGTCTACATCGCCAAGGTCGACCCCGACCACCAGCTGCGGCTCGCTTCCCGCGTCGGCGTCCGCCTGCCGGCCTACGCCACCGGGATCGGCAAGGCCCTGCTCGGCCAGCTCGACGACGAGGAGATCCGGGAACGATTCGCCGAGATCCGCTTCGTCCAGTACACCCCGCAGACCATCAAGTCGCTGCCCCATCTGCTCGCCGCCGTGCGCGAGGTGCGCGAGAACGGCTACGCGACCGACAACTCCGAGTACACCCCCGGCGTGTTCTGCATCGCCGCCTCCTTCAGCGGCCACCGGGGCGGCAGCCGCGCCGCGATCAGCGTCTCGATCCCCGAGATGCGTAAGACGCCGGCGCTCATCGCCACGACCATCGACAACGTCCGCTCGACCGCTCACCAGCTCTCGCTGCGCATGGGCTACCAGGACGGCGCGAGCGGCAACGCATAAGGCATAAGGACTGACATGGAACTCTTCCGGTTCGGCCCCGCCGGGTCAGAACGTCCCGGCGTACGGCACGAAGGTCGCGAATACCACCTCACCTCGCTGACCACCGACCTTGACGGCGCGTTCTTCGCGGCCGACGGCATCGAGCGGGTCGCCGCCGCCCTGGTCACGGGCGGGCTCGCGGAGGCCGACACGGCCGGGCAGCGGATCGGGTCGCCCATCGCGCGACCGGCCGCCGTGGTGTGCATCGGGATGAACTACGCCGCCCACGCGGCCGAGTCCGGCGCGGCCCCGCCGGAGCAGCCAGTGGTCTTCCTGAAGCACCCGGGCTGCGTGGTCGGCCCGGACGACGAGGTGATCCTCCCTGCCGGCTCGGTCAAGACCGACTGGGAGGTCGAGCTCGCCGTGGTGATGAAGCGCACGCCACGCTATCTGAGCGACCCGTCCGAGGCCCTCGACTACGTGGCGGGCTACGCGCTCTCCAACGACCTGTCGGAGCGGGCGTTCCAGCTTGAGGTGTCGGGCGGGCAGTGGTCCAAGGGCAAGTGCGCCGAGACGTTCAACCCGCTCGGCCCGGTGCTGCGGCCCGCGGCCGAGCTCCGGCCCGACCGGCTGCGGCTGCGCTCCTGGGTGAACGGCGAGCCGCGGCAGGACTCCAGCACCGCCGACATGATCTTCTCGGTTCCCGAGCTGATCGTGCATCTGAGCCACCACATGCTGCTGCTGCCCGGCGACGTCATCAGTACCGGCACGCCCGAGGGCGTCGGCCTCTCCGGCCGCTTTCCGTACCTCAAGGCCGGCGACGTGGTGAGCATGGAGATCGACGGGCTGGGCCGGCAGGAGCAGAAGGTGGTGGACTACCAGCCCGCGTTCTGAGTCGGCGGCTCCGCCCGGTCCAGCGACCGCAGCTCCTCCTCGCTCAGGACGAGCCCGGCCCCCCGTACGGCGGTGGCGACGCTGGCCGGGCGCCCGGCGCCGACGATGGGAACGATCACCGGAGACTGGGCCAGCAGCCAGGCGATGGCCACCTCGTGCGCGCTCACGCCACGCGCCAGCGCGATCTCGCCAAGCGCGGGCAGACGGCCGGCCAGGCCGCGCGCCCCGGCGGGCCCGCCGAACGGCGAGTAGGCGAGGTAGGCGATGCCGTGCGCGGTGCAGTGGTCCAGCACCGCGCGATCGGCGCGGTCCAGCACGGAGAAGCGGTTCTGCACCGCGTCGACCCGGGTCCGCGCGGTGGCCTCCCGTAGCTGAACGAGCCCGACGTTGCAGACCCCGACGAGCTCGACAAGACCTTCCTCACGCAACCGGGCCAGCGCGCCGACGCTGTCGGCGATCGGCACCTCCGGATCGGGCCAGTGCAACTGGTACAGGTCGATCCGCGGGACGCCGAGCGCGGCGAGGCTGCCCAGGCAGTGCCGCCGCAGGGTCTCCGGCCGGGCGTCGACCGGGAATCCGCCACTCGGGTCGCGCCAGTGCCCGCCCTTGGTGGCCACCAGGACCGAGGAGCCGCGCGGGTGAGCGGCCAGGCCCCGCGCGATCAGCTCCTCGTTGTGGCTGCGCCCAGGACACGAGGCCGGGACGTAGGCGGGCGCGGTGTCCACCAGCGTCACCCCGGCGTCGACGGCGGCGTGCAGCGTCGCGAGCGCGGCTGCCTCGTCCGGCTCCGCGGCCAGGGACCAGCGGGCGCCGCCCAGCCCGACCGGGCCGACCTGGCGCGAACCGATCAGCCGGGGCGTCGGCGGGCGGATCCCGGTCACGAACCGGGGACCGCCGCGACGACGCCGTCCGGGTAGCGGATGAGCTGGTCGGCGTCGTAGATGGTCAGCGGCACGTCGGCCACCCTGCGGACCCGCTCGTGGGCCGCCATCGCCTCGTAGATGTTCTCGCAGATCCCGATGGGCTGGTCGGTGTCGAGGTTGCGGCGGGTGAAGTAGGCGTCGGTCACCGTGACCACGCCCGCCGTGCTGTCGATCTCCACGGCCATGGAGGCCCGGTGGTGCGAGCCGGTCCACCAGGTGCGGATCCCCGGCACCACCTCGTCCTCGTCTGCGAGCAGCCGGACCCGATCCCACGCGTCGTGGGTGAGATAACTCAGCACGTGCGGCGGCAGGCAGGACCAGCGGTCGTCGTGCGGGTGCCGCTTGGTGCGGTGGAAGTGGGTCCAACCACGCTCGGTCAGGCAGAACCGTGCATTCGGGAACAGCGGGATGTTCGAGGTGGTGTAGAGCTGCAACGGCGTCAGCAGGACGTGGGTGACCTCCTCCAGCGCGACCCCGTGCGCGGCCAGCTGGTCGGGCAGCCACTGGCCCTGCTCGCGCCGCATCGCCGCGCGCTCGCCGAGGAAACCGGCCCACTGTTCGTTCATCGGGCCGAGGTCCTCGGCCGGTCCCGTGCCGATGAGCGCGGTGACCCCTTCGCCCTGGATCAGCACGGCCTGAAAGGCCAGCCGGTACCACTGGTCCCAGTCCGACATCCAGTACACCTCTGGACCCGGCACGTCTCCGTCGCCCAGATGAAGCAGGCGTACACCGAACATCTCACTCCTCTCCCCATGGGCGCAGCAGCGCCTTGACGACATCCTGGCGGCCCGTCATCAGCTCACCGAAGATGGCCGCGCCGTCGGCCAGGTCGAAACAGGACGTCCAGTCCAGCGCGACCTCCTCGGCGAGCTTCACCGCCTGGGCGAACTCGGCCGCCGTGTAGCAGTACGAACCGACGACATGCTTCTCCTCGCGAACGATCTTCTGCCCGTCGAAGGCGGCATCGCTGCTGAGCAGCCCCACCCACACGGCCGTGCCACCCGGGCGCAGGTGCTGCACCGACATACGGTGCGTCGCCGCCGCGCCGACGGCGTCCACGACGATGTCGAACTCACCCTGAAGAGACGTGGTGACGGCGGTCGCGCCCAGGCGCCCGGCCACCTCCAGCCGCTCCCTCGACAGATCGCAGACCACCACCTGGTCGGAGAACCGCCTGGCCACGAGCATGGAGACCAGGCCGATCGTGCCGGCGCCCAGCACGGCGACGCGGGCGCCCTCGGCCGGGCGGGCCAGGTTCAGCGCGTGCACGCCGTTGGCCAGCGGCTCGATCACCGCCGCCGTCTCGAACGACATGGACGGCGCGAGCGGATGCAGAGCCTTCTCCGGCACGGAGACGTACTCGGCGAACGCCCCCGGCCGGTGGATGCCCAGGATCGCTCGCTCGCGGCAGAGATGGTCGCGGCCCATCAGGCACAGGTCGCACGCCCCGCAGCTGAGCAGGGGGTTGACCGTGACCCGGCGGCCGTCGGGGGTGGTCCCGGCGAACTCGTGACCCATGATCAGTGGTGGCCGCCGGAAGCCGCTGTCCCGGATGCCGTGCAACTCGCTGCCGCAGATGCCGACCGCGCGGACCTTGACCAGGACCTCACCGTCGACCGGCGGGGGGTCCTGGACATCGAGCAGTTCGACGGTGCTCGGCTTGGTGAAGACGAGAGCGCGCATCGTCTCAGCCCGCCGCCGTCAGCAGGTCGCGCATGATCTCGGCGGCCCGCCGCTGGAGCATCGGCAGCGACCGCGTCGAGAGGTAGGCGACATGCGGGGTCACCAGCACGCGGTCGTGCCCGGCCAGCTCCGCCGAGATCCCGGACGGCGGCTCCCCGGCCAGTACGTCCAGCGAGGCGAAGCCCAGCGTGCCCGCCTCCAGTGCGGCCAGCAGCGCGGCCTCCTCCACCAGGGCGCCCCTGGCGGTGTTGACCAGATGCCCGGCCGGGCCGAGCGCGTCGAGCACCGCCCGGCCGACGATGCCGCGGGTCTGCTCGGTCGAGGGCACGTGCAGCGTGAGGTGGTTGACGGCCGCGGCCAGGCCGGACAGCGTCGTATGTCCGGTGACGTCGGAGGGCAGGTCGGTGACGTACGGATCCCACACGTGCACCGGGAAGCCGAGTGCGGTGGCGCGCCGGGCGACCGCACGGCCGATCCGCCCGAACCCGGCGATGCCGACCGGGTCCTCGCCGGGGGGCAGCGGCGCGGCGATGCCCTCGGTGGTCCATCCCCTGACGGTGTAGGAGCGGCTCGCCGCGGTGAGCCTGCGGTTGTGGGCGTAGACCGACGCGACCGCGTGGTCGGCCACCTCGGCCAGGCAGTAGTCGTCCACGTTGCGGACCTCGATGCCCAGCCGGGCGGCGGCGGCCAGGTCGATGTTGTCCAGGCCGATCCCGTACCGCACGACCGCGCGCAGCCGGGGCAGCCCGGAAAGGACCCGCTCGGTCAGCGGCGCCCACTGCACCAGCAGGCCGTCGGCGTCCGCGCCTACCTTGAGCACCTCCTCCTCGGTCCTGGCGTCGTGGTGGCTCACCTCGAAGACGGGGACCAGGACGTCGCGCTCGATGGAGCCGTCCCCCAGGTTGGTGTCGGTGATGACGATGTGCGTGTTCAACGCGGGTCCCTCGAATCGCTGTCGGTGCGCGTCGCCGGAGCGGATCCGGCGAAGCTGGAGTCCTCGCCCAGGCCCTCAGGACCCATGGCCAGATAGCCGCCGTCCACGGGCAGTTCCACGCCGGTGATGAAGCTGGCGTCGCTGGAGCACAGGAAGGCGATGGCGCGGGCCACCTCGTCCGGTTCGCCCAGGCGGCGCAGCAGGTGGAAGCGGCCCCAGATCGGTTCCCAGGCGGCCCGGTCGCCGTGCGCGGCCCGGCTCACCTCGGGCGTCCAGATCCATCCCGGGCTGACCGCGTTGACCCGGATGCCGTCCGGGGCGAGATCCATCGCCATGCACTTGGTCAGCGTCAGGATGGCGCCCTTGGTGGTGTTGTAGGTCCACCGCGCCGGCTGGGCGACGTGGGCGGAGACGCTGGCGGTGTTGACGATCGCCCCCGCCTCTGAGCGGGCCAGCAGCGGATGCGCCGCCCGCACCACGTTGCTGATGCCCTGCACGTTGACCCGGAGCACCCGGTCCCACTCCGGCGGCGTCACGTCCAGCCCCCGGGCCAGGAAGTTCACCGCGCAGTTGACCACCGCGTCCAGGCGGCCGTGCGCGGCCCCGATGCCGCCGACGGCGCGTCGTACCGCCTCGTCGTCGCCGACGTCGACCACCTCGGCGGTGGCCGTGCCGCCCGCCTGCTCGATCGCCTCGCGGGTGGCGGCCAGGCCCGCCTCGTCGATGTCGAACCCGATCACGTGCATGCCGCGCGCGGCGAAGCGCAGGGCCGTGGCCGCGCCGATGCCCGACGCGGCGCCGGTCACGATGCCGACACGATCCGTCCAGTCCATGATTGTTCTGCCTTTCGGTCAGGCGTCCGGTCGCGAGGTCAGCCCGACACCCACGCGTTCAGGAAGCTCGGCACGCTGTAGCGCAGCCGGCCCGGCTCGTCGAGGTCGATGCTGTGCACCCGCTTGGACCAGATGAAGCCGATCGGCGCGCTGGTCGTCCACACCCACGGGAGCCGGCTGGTCAGGACGGCGTCCGCCTCGTTCCACAGCTTCTTCTGCTCCTCGGGACTCCCGGTGACGCGGGCCGCTTCGGCCTTCTCGTCGAAGGCGGCGTCCTTGAACCCGCCGGTGTTCAGATCGCCGCTCGAGTGCAGGAACCGGTACGGCAGCAGGTCCGGGGTGAGGAAGCCGGCCATCGTCCAGCAGATCGACTCGTACTTCTTGCCGAAGAACTGCGCCAGCCAGGCGGAACTCTCCAGCGCGTCCAGCTTCACGTCGAACCCGGCCGCCTTGAGCTGGGAGACGATGACGTCGGTGGCCGCCCTGGCGTTGTTGCAGGTGTAGGTGAAGGAGGCCTTCTTGCCGGTCTCCGTCTCGTACGCCTTGATCAGCTCCTTGGCCCCCGCGAGGTCGTACTCCGGGTTGGCCTCGGTGCCGTGGAAGGGGTTGCCCTCGGGGAAGAGGCTGACGGCGGGCTTGCCCAGGCCCTCGGTGGTCAGGTCGACGATCTCCTGGCGGTTGAGCGCCTTCGACACCGCCTGGCGTATCCGCTGGTCGTCGAAGGGGGGCCTGGTCACGTTGAGGATGATGCTGTCCTGGTCGCCGCCGACGCCCTGGACGAAGTTGACCTGGGTGTTCGCCTTGGCCGTCTTCATCAGCGTCGAGGAGGTGGTCGCCATCAGGTCGATGTCCCCGGCCAGGAGTGCCTGGTAGGCGCTCTGCGGGTCGGCGATGGTCTTGACCACGACCTTGTCCAGGTAGGCCTGCTTGTTCTTGTTCCAGTAGTTGGGGTTGCGGACCAGTTCCACCGGGCTGCCCGGCGACCACGACTGGAGCTTGTACGGCCCGACCCCGGCGGCGTGCGCGGTGTAGTCGTCGCCGTACTGCTTCAACGCCGTCGGGGAGGCCACGTACCCGGCGGTGCCGGAGCCGTCGTAGGCGAACACGTACGGCAGGTTGCTGAAGGGCTGCTTCATCTTGATGACGACCGTGCTGTCGTCCTTGGCCTCGACCGAGTCGATGGAGGACAGCAGCGCCGCCGCGGTCGAGCCCTCGGCCCTGTTCCGGTCGAGGTTGAACTTCACCGCCTCGGCGTTGAAGGGCGTTCCGTCGCTGAACTGGACGCCCGTGGGCAGCGTCATCTCCCAGCTCATCTGGTCATCGCTCTCGACCAGTGACTTGGCCAGGTTCGGCTCCGGCTGATCGCCGATCTTCGGCACCGCCATCAGCGTGTCGTAGACCGCCGAGCCGATCAGCGCCATCGTGTTGGCCGAGCCCTTGGAGGGGTCGAGGGTGGTCAGGTCGGCCCCGCCACTGACGGTCAGGGTTCCCCCGGCCTTCGGGACGGCATCGGTGGCGGCGGGGGCGCCGGAGGTGGTGCTGCCGTCCTGCACCGTGCAGGCGGACATGGTGATCGCCGTGGCGGACGCGAGGAGGAGGACGGTCGCCCTGCCCACGCGGCTACCCCGATATGGGACGCGCATTGCGTTGCCTTCTTTCTCAGGGACTGATGGAGCCGATGTCAGCGGACAGCGGGCTCGAACGGGTGGTAGCAGGCGACCTCGTGCCGCGGGGACAGCTCGTCCAGCGCGGGCGGAGTGGCCGTGCAGGCAGAGGTGACGGACGGGCACAGCGCGGCGAAGCGGCAGCCGGGCAGGAGCCGGCCGTCCACGTCGTCGGTCCCGGTCCTGGTACGGATCCGGGGCTCGGGGTCGGCGGTCAGATCCAGTGACGGCACGGCGTCCTGGAGGGCGACCGAGTAGGGGTGGCGTGGCCTGTTGGCGATGTCCGGCGCGGCGCCCTGCTCGACCACCCGCCCGGCGTACATCACGGCGGTCCGGTCGCACAGGGACGCGACGACGCCGAGGTCGTGGGAGATGAACAGCATGGCCAGGCCCTGCTCGGTGCGCAGTTCGGCCAGCAGTTCCAGGATCTGCGCCTGGATGGAGACGTCCAGCGCGGAGACCGGCTCGTCGCAGACGAGCACCTCGGGCCGCAGGATCGTGGCCCGGGCGATCGCGGCCCGCTGGCACTGGCCTCCGGAGACCTCGTTCGGTCGGCGGACCGCCATCTGCTCGGTGACGCCGACCCGGTCGAGCTCGGCCAGCGCCCGCGCGCGCCGTTCCTTCGAGGTGCCCTGGCCGTGCACCCGCAGCGGCTCGGCGACCGAGTCGAGCAGCGACCTCTTCGGGTTGAACGACGCGGCCGGGTTCTGGAAGATCGCCTGCACCGATGCCCGCAGCCGCCGATCGTGGACGCCCACGGGCGTGCCGTGCAGCGTCAACCGGCCGCCGCTCAGTGGGACCAGGCCGAGCATCGCCCGTGCCGTGGTGGACTTGCCGCAGCCGGACTCCCCGACCAGACCGAGGATCTCCCCTCGGTAGAGCCGCACCGAGACATCCGAGACGGCTTCGGGGCCGCCGCCGTACCGCACGGAGCCGTTCTCCAGCGTGAAGATCGGCTGCTTCTGTTCCGTCATCGGCTCGCCTTTCCTGGGTGCCAGCAGGCGTACTCGTGGCCGGGAACGTCGCCGAGCGCGAGCAGCGGCGGCTGCTCGTCGCGGCAGTGTGGCGAGGCGTGCCCGCACCTGGGCCCGAACCGGCAGCCGGGTGGCGGGTCCAGCAGGTTGGGCGGCTGCCCCGGAATCGGCCGCGGCAGGGACTGCTCCGCCGCGCGGTGCTGCGGGATCGCGGCCATGAGCGAGCTGGTGTAGTGCATGCTCGGCCGGGCGAAGACGGCCCGCACCGGCCCTCGCTCGGCGATCCGCCCGGCGTACATCACGGCGACATGGTCGGTGTGACGGCCGACGACGCCGAGATCGTGGCTGACCATCACCAGCCCGATCCCGAAGCTCGCGCACAGCTCGTCGAACAGGTCGAGGATGCGGGCCTGCACGGTGACGTCCAGCGCGGTGGTCGGCTCGTCGGCGAACAGGAGCTTGGGCCGGCAGGCGACGGCCATCGCGATGGCCACCCGCTGGCGCATTCCGCCGGACAGCTCATGAGCGCGGGCGTGGACGCGCCGGGCGGCCTGCGGGATGCCCACGGTCTCCAGCAGTTCGACCGCCCGCACCGCGGCCTGGCGGCGAGTCACCCGGGGGTCTCGGCGGACCGCCTCGGCGATCTGCTCGCCGATCGGGGTGATCGGGTGCAGCGCGCTCAGCGGATCCTGGAAGACCATGGCGACCTCGCGTCCCCACAGCGCCCGGCGGCGGCGCTCGCCGAGATCCAGCACCGAATGTCCGGCGATCACGATCTGACCGCTGATCCGGGCCGTGCCCGATCGGGTGAGCCCCATCGCGGTACGGGCCAGCACGCTCTTGCCCGAACCCGACTCCCCGACGATGCCCAGGCGTTCGCCGTAGCCGAGTTCGAGACTCACATGGTCGACCGCACGGACCGTCCCGGCTGCGGTCGGGAACTCCACGACCAGGTCCCGGATGCTCAGCAGCGTGTCGTTGACGGTGGAGGTCACGGTGGAGGTCATCGCACACCTGCCGTCGCGGCGTCGGAACGGGACAGGAAGCGGTCGGCGATCAGGTTCAGGCCGAGAATGGTCAGCAGCATGAACATCGACGGCACCGCGACCAGGCGCGGATCCTCGCTGATGAAGATCCGTCCGTTGTTGATCATGCTTCCCCAGGAGGGTTGCTCCGGTGGCACGCCCATCCCCAGGAAGCTCAGGCCGCCCTCGATGAGGATCGCCGAGCCCACGCTGACCAGCGCGTACGCCAGGACGGGCTGGAGGATGTTGGGCAGCACGTCGCGCACCACGATCGACCACGTCCGGGTGCCGATCACCTGACTCGCCTCCACGTACTCCCGGCCGGCCACCGACATCGTCTGCGCCTTGGCCAGCCGGACGAACACCGGCGTCATCGGCACCAGGATCGCGATCATCACGTTGCCGACCGAGGCCCCGAGGAACGAGGCCAGCGCCAATGCCAGCACCAGCCCGGGGAAGGCGAGGATCACGTCCACCACGAAGGAGACGACCGCGTCCACCCGGCCCTTCAGGTAGCCCGCGAGCATGCCGAGCGGCACCCCGATGACGGCGGCCGCGGCGACCGAGCCGAACCCGATCCCGAGCGAGATCTGCGCCCCGGACAGAGCACGGGCGAGCAGGTCGCGACCGTAGTTGTCGGTGCCGAGCCAGTGCTGGGCGGAGGGACCGCCAAGGCGCTCGGTCGCCGACATGGTCTCGGTGTCGAGCTGGAGGAACAGCGGCAGCGCCAGCGCGGCGAGGGCGAGGAGCCCGAGCCAGGTCAGCGACAGCGCGTCGGTCAGCCGCCAGGCGCGCAACCGCCGGCGCCAGGTGCCGGCGGCGCCCACTGCGGGGAGAAGTCCTGTGCTCACGCGACCGGCACCTCCCGTGCGCGCCTGACCTGGCGGCCCACCGTCCGCGTCTTCCGCAGCCGGGGATCGATGAAGCCGTACAACAGGTCCACGGCCGCGTTGATCAGCACGAACGACGTGGCGGCCACCAGCACGACCCCCTGCACGGTGACGTAGTCGCGGGCGCTGACCGACTGGGCCAGGATCGACCCCAGACCGGGCAGGCTGAACAGGTTCTCGATGATCACGCTCGACCCGATCAGCATGCCGACCACCACGCCGAGTGAGGTGGTGAGCCCGAGCAGGCTGGGCCGGAAGGCGTGCCGCACGGCCATCCGCAGCGGCGAGATCCCTTTGGCACGGGCCACGTTCATGAACTCCTGTCCGTACGTCTCGACGAGGTCGGCCCGCAGTACCCGCTGGTAGAGCGCGGCCGGGCCGGCGGCGAGCGCGAGGGCGGGCAGGAACAACGAGCCGAGGTTCTGCCCCAGTCCGGCGCTGATCGGGATGAAGCCGTTGGCCGGGTAGAGCCCGAGCTTGATCGCGAACACCCAGATCAGCACGAACGCGAGGACGAAGGAGGGCACCGATACGGCCACGAACACCAGCGAGCTGATGCCGCGGTCCACCGCGGTTCCCCGCTTGATCGCGGCGACGGCGGCCAGGGGCACCGCCACCGCGAGCGCGATGATCTGGCTGAGGACGATGAGTTCGACGGTGACCGGGGCCCGTTGGAGGATGATGTCGGCGACCGGCTGCCGGTTGGCGTAGGAGCGGCCGAAGTCGCCCTGCAGGATGTTGCCCAGCCAGCTCACGTAGCGGTCGGCCAGCGGCTGGTCCAGCCCGAGTTCCTGGCGCAGGGCCGCCACCGACTGGGGGGTGCCCGACTCGCCGAGAATCGCCCGGGCCGGGTCTCCCGGCAGCAGGTTGAGGCTCAGGAAGCACAGCATCGACACCACGATCAGCACGGCCGCCAGCCGGGCCAGCCGCAGCACGACCGTCCGCATCCTCATCGCGAACCCAGGTGCACGCGGACCGTGTGGCGGCCGGGGCCGAGCCGGACCTGCCCGATGCCGGCGGTCGCGCCCCCGGCCTCCAGCGCGGCACCGACCGGTGCGTGCACGGTCGCGTACGCGGCGCCGGGCACCTCCAGCTCGTGCTCGACGACCTCGCCGGACCGTTTCCAGTGGCTGCGGATCGGGCCGACCGGGCTGTCGTAGGCGGCCCTGACCCAGTCGAGTTCGCGACTGTAGCGGGCGCGCACGGCGACCTCGCCGGTCCAGGTGGTCTCGGTGGCGTCGATGCCCGCCACGCCCTCGAAGAGGTGGCGGCCGACCGCACCGAGGGCGCAGTGGTTGAAGGAGTTCATCTCGGCAGTGGCCAGCGACCCGTCCGGCTCGATGCCGTTCCACTTCTCCCAGATCGTCGTCGCGCCCTGGCCTACCATGTAGAGCCAGCCGGGCATCTGGTCGCGGAGCAGCAGCCCGGTGGCGAGGTCCGCGTGCCCGTGGGCGCTCAGCACGGGCAGCACGTGCTCGACGCCGTGGATCCCGGCGGTCACGTATCCGATTCGCTCGATGCTCTCGCGGAGCCGGTCGGCCATCGCCCACGCTGCCTCGCCCCGTACCAGGCCGTACCCGACGGCCTGGGCGTAGGCGGTCTGGGTCGCCTCCTTGATGCTGCCGTCCGGCAGCAGGAACGCCTCCAGGTAGGCGGCGCGGATCTGCTCGGCCCTGGCCGCCAGCCGGGCCGCCTCGCCGTCCTCGCCCAGCCAATGGGCGATCTCGGACAGCTGGACGAAGGAACGGTAGCTGTGCCCGGTTCCGACGATCGGCCGGGGCGTGGTCGAGTACGCGCCGGTGTATTCGAACCCGGTGTGCCGCTCCAGCCCGTCGCGCTCGGGCAGGGACAGCCAGTCCCCGAAGTCCGCGCCGGTCTGGTTGACCCGCAGGCCGTCGGGGTTGGCGCGGTCGACGTGGTCGAGGAAGCGCACCATGGGCTCGAACAGGCGCCGCGCGGCGGCCAGCTCGCCGTATCGCTGGACGAGTAGGTGCACCAACCGGATGAAGCCGTCGGACCAGCCTGGCGCGCCCGGTCTCAACGTGCTCGGCGGCACGGCCGGCGCGTAGTTGCGGATGCCCCCGTCGGAGTCCTGGGTGTCGGCCGCGTCCTGTGCGAACTTGGCCACGAACGCGGAGACGTCGAAGTGGTAGGCGGCGGTCGGGGCGATCACACCCGCGTCGCCCAGCCAGCCGTGCCGTTCGTCCCGCTGCGGGCAGTCGGTCGCCGCCTCCAGGAAGTTGTCCCTCACGGTCCACTCCACGTTGCTCGCCAGCCGGGTCAGCCGGTCGTCGGAGCACTCGAACCAGCCTGTCCGGCTGGGCAGCCCGGTGACGGAACGCGCCTCGACCAAGGTCTCCGGCAGCACCTGGTACGCGCCGTACGGCGTCGTCGACGGCAGCCCCCACACCTCGGCGTAGCGGAAACCGTGCATCGTGAACGAGGTCTCCAGGCGGTGCGGTCCCGGGTCGGGAACGGTGTAACGGTCCTCCTGGAAGGCACCGCGCAGATTGTCGCGGTAGACCAGCAGGTCCGGCGTGAGGATCTCGCCGTGCCGCACGATCAGCTCGACCGAGGGCGTGCAGGGCGTGGTGAGCCTGGTCCAGCCGACCAGGTTCTGCCCGAAGTCGAAGATGGCCGGGCCGCGCGTGTGCTCGTGGACCAGCCGGCCGGGGTGCGTCCGGTAACCGGTGATCGAGTCGTGCGGCTGCGGCAGCACCAGTTCGGGTGCCCCGGCGAAGGGCCGGGCCGGGGCCCACGCGCTGTCGTCGAACCCGTTCAGGTGCCAGCCCGCGGGCTCCTGCCGCAGGTCCTGGATCTCGCCGCGCAGCAGGTCGGAGGCCTGGAGCGCGCCGTGCCCGGTACGCCATTCGCCGTCGGTGGCGACGATGGGGACGCCGTCGACCTCCAGCTGCGCCAGGAAGGCCGGTCGGTCGCCGTAGTAGCCGGGCTCGCGGAGCAGGCCGAGGCGTCCCGCGTACCAGCCCTTGGCCAGGACGGCGGTGAGGGTGTTGCGCCCGCGCCGCAGCGCCGCCGTGCCGTCGAAGGTCTGGTGGTGGACGCGGACGGCGTAGTCGGTCCAGCCGGGCCGGTACAGCTCGCCGGAGGTCAGCTCGACGCCGTTGAGCCAGAGGCGGTAGAGGCCGAGCGCGCTCGCGTACACCCGGACCGAGCCCACGTCCTCGACGTCGAACTCGCGCCGCAGGTACGGGCAGGGGTCCCAGCTCTCGCGTGGGAACGCCACCGGCTCGGCACTGATCCACTCAGCCCGCCAGTCGGCGGCCGAGGTCAGCCCGACCTCCCACGACGCGACGTCGCTGGCCAGGGACCGGCCGGAACGATCCAAGGCGGTGACCATCCAGTGCAGCCGCCGGCGCGCGGCGGGCTCCGGCCCGCCGTAGCCCACCCAGGGACGCTCGCCGCCACCCGACCACAGCACCGAACCGTCCCGCAGCGCGCGCTCCGAGACGGCGACGGACACCTCGAAGAACGTGCCGGGATCGATCCCGGCGTCCGGTGCGACCGACCAGGACAGGCGCGGCGGTGTGCCGGGCATCCCCAGCGGGTCGACGCGCCCCCCGGTGCGCAGCGAACTCAACGCCGAGCCTGTCTGCTGCCTCATCATCGCGAACTGCCCTTCTGGTTTACGGCCCTCCGGAATGCGCCTCTGGTAACGCACCGTTCACACGAGCGGAATCGTGCGCCAACTCGCACCGAACTGTCAAGCATGAGAACCGAAGTTCACATACATGAACTTGCCGTACACTTTTGATCTACTATGCATATTTTTGATAACCAGTTTCACATATGTCCGATTTGCGGCATAAGCAGATAAAAGGGGCTCTCTAGTTCACATATATGAACATGCGTCTACACTCTTGACTCCGTGCCGCGCTGTGGGACAGCATCGCGCACATCGCTTCAATTACGGCGCGTCTCGTCGCCCGGAGAGGAACCGGCCCATGCAGACCGCGGCGAACCCCGCCTCCCACGGCCTCGACCCGTCAAGCCTGACCGCGCTCGACGAGCGGCTACGCGAGTACGTCGACCACGGCGTCCTGCCCGGCTGGCAACTCCTGGTGAGCCGGCACGGGCAGGTCGTCCACCGCCGCTCCCACGGCCTGGACGACCGCGATGACACGATCTTCCGGATCTACTCGATGACCAAGCCCATCACCTCGGTCGCCGCGATGATCCTCCACGAAGAAGGCCGCTTCGACCTGGCCGACCCGCTGGAGCGCTACCTACCGGCCTTCCACGACATGAGGATCTTCGCCGGCGGCGACGCGGACACCCCCGAGACCGAGCCCGCGCGGGGTTCCATCCAGATCCGTCACCTGCTCCAGCACACCTCAGGCCTGTCCTACGGCGCCTTCCTGGACCACCCGCTGGACGAGATGTACCGCGCCCGGGGCCTCGGCTCGCCGCAGCCGCCGGGCCGCGGCCTGGCCGAGCTCACCGACGCCTGGGCCGGGCTGCCGCTGTTGTTCGAACCCGGCACCCGCTGGAACTACAGCGTCTCCACCGACGTCCTCGGCCGCCTGATCGAGGTCGTCTCCGGGCAGGACCTGGACGCCTTCCTCGCCGAGCGCGTCTTCGCGCCACTGGGGATGACCGACACCACCTTCACCCCGACCACGGCGCAGCGCGCCCGTCTCGCCCGCCTGTACACCCCTGACGAGAGCGGCGACCTGGTCGAGCACGCCGAGGACACGGTGCTGAAGAGCTCCGGTTTCCTGTGCGGCGGCGGCGGGCTGCTGTCGACCATGGCCGACTACCACCGCTTCACCCAGATGCTGCTGGGCGGCGGCACCCTCGACGGCGTCCGCCTGCTGGACCGCCGCACGGTGAACCTCATGACCGCCAACCACCTGCCCGGCGGCGTCGATCTCGCCCAGGTCGCGGTGACGGTCCCCGACCCCGGCCGCTACAACGGCTTCGGCTTCGGCCTCGGCTTCTCCACCGACCTGGATCCGATCGCCCACGGCATCACCTGCGCCCCCGGCCAGTACGGCTGGTCCGGCGCGGCCGGAACGATCTTCCTCATCGACCCCCGTCACCATCTGACCGTGATCTTCCTGACCCAGCTCCTGCCCTCCCCCCACACCGCCGCCATCCGAACCCTCCTCAGCCATCTTCTGCACGCCGGGCTGGAGGACTGACCGGGAAGATCGAAAAAGGGCCTCGGGGAAATCCCGGGCCCCTTGCCGACCCGCGATCACACTGTGGGATGTTCACGAGTGGGCGTGACCTGGCCGAACCGGGCCCCCTGGAAGATCGCTTCCCGTGCGAGGAATGATCGTTTCCCGAACACCGCCGGCACCCTTCTTCGCGGTCGCCGCACCCGCTCGGACGAGCCCGCCGACGGCCTCACCGGCCCGGAAAAACGAGATCCCGTCCGGTCGAGGTGACCGGACGGGATCTCGTCAACTTCCTGCACGCCGCCTCAAGAACGGCCCACTGTGGAGCTATGGGGATTCGAACCCCAGACCTCCTCCATGCCATGGAGGCGCGCTACCAGCTGCGCCATAGCCCCTTGCGATGCAGATGAAATCTTAACCGACTTCAGATACCCCTCGCGCCATCATTCCGGACACGAGCGCGACGGCCGCCGACCCCAGGGCGCTCGCGGTGACGATGCCAAAGGAGATCACGTACGCGTCCCGGGACGGGACGGCGGTGCCGGCGATGGTCATGGTGGTGAGGAGCGCGGCGGTGGCGGCGCCGGAGAGGCTGCCGCCGATGGAGCGGACCAGGGAGTTGATACCGCTGGCGATACCGCTCTGGTCCATGGGCACGTGCTGCACGGCGAGCGCGCCCAGCGCGGCGTAGGCGATGCCGAAGCCCAGCCCCTGCACCGCGTTGGCACCGACCAACTGGAGTACCGAGTCGTTGAAGAGGGTGAACCAGCCGAATCCGATCGTGCACAGGCCCGCGCCGAGGGCGAGGGAGTAGGCGGGGCCGAACCGGGCCGAGAGACGGCCGGCCATGAAGGAGGAGAGCAGCATGGTCACGGTGCTGGGCAGAGCGTAGAGACCCACGTCGAGGACGGACCCTCCGAAGCCGTACCCGGCGGACGGGGGCGTCTGGACGAAGCTGGAGATCAGGGTGAAGGAGCCGAACATGGCGAAGCCCAGAAGCAGCGAGGCCAGGTTGGCAGGGAGGGAGTGGCGGCCGGCGAGCAGGTGGAGCCGTACCATCGGCGCCCGGAGCCGCAGCTGGCTGAAGGCCCACATGGCGCCGAATCCGCCCGCGCCCGCGGACAGCCCGATGACGGCTCCCGAACCCCAGCCCCAGTCGTTGCCCTTGGAGATCGCCAGCAGCAGGCAGGTGAGCCAGACGGACAGCAGTGCCGCACCGATGAGGTCGGGGCGGCCTCCGGCACCGGTTCCGCCGCCGGGGGCACTCAGCACGATGAGAACGGCCGCGGTCACGCCGAGCCCCGCGGTGATCCAGAAGACCGGGTGGTGGCTGGGGGTGCGGTCGGCGATCAGGCCGGTGACGATCATGCCGATGCTGCCGCCGACGCCCATCGTGGCGCTGACCACCCCGATGGCCGTCATGACCCTGGCGGGCGGGAAGGTGTCCTTGATCATGCCGATGGCCAGCGGGACCAGCGCCGCCGACGCGCCCTGCAGGGCCCGGCCGGCGATCAGCACGGGGAGGGAACCGGACAGGGCGCAGACCAACGAGCCCAGGACGAGCAGGCCGACCGTGAACAGGATCATCCGCTTCTTGCCGTACATGTCGCCGAGGCGCGACAGCAGCGGCGTGGCCACCGCGGCGGCGAGCAGCGAGGCGGTGAAGACCCAGGTGACCTCGGCCACCGACACACCGAAGGTGGCCATCAACCGGGGCAGCAGCGGGATGACCACGGTCTGCTGGACGGAGACGACCATCCCTGCCGCGGAGAGCGCCACCAGGGTCAGCCAGAGATGTCCGCCCTGCTGCGCGGTGTCCGGTTCGGCGACGATCGTTCCCGTCACTGCACGCTCCTTCGCTGCCGACTTCTGCTCTCGCATGGTAGAGCGCGGCAGTAAACAGCCGTTTACCGGGCTATGCCACACCGGAGGGCCGTGAATACGTCATCCGCCCTGCGGCCATCCGGCGAGCGGGCCCCCGGAGCCGCACTCGATCGCCTGACCGCTATGCCGGTGCGGTTTGCGCCGCCCCCGAGAGGGCGCAAGCCGCACCGGCACAGGAGACTCAGCGCGCGCGGACCCGCTCGTCCTCCAGGTATGCCGGCCGACCGGCATACCAGCCGGCCACGAACTGCACCGCGACCACCCCGAGCAGCAGCAGGAACGGCAGCGTCCAGCCGCCGGTCGACTCGTGCGTGAAACCGATGACCAGGGGTCCGGCACCCGCGATGAGATACCCGGTGCTCTGCCCGAAGGCCGACAGCGCGGCCGTCGCCTCGGGGGTGCGGGTGCGCATGGCGAGCATGGTGAGCGCGAGCGGGAAGGATCCCATCCCGACGCCGACCAGGCTCGCGAAGAGCCACGCCAGGCCGGCGGGCGCGAGCCAGAGACCGAGGAAGCCGGCGGTGTAGAAGGCCACGAAGGCGGCGACCACCGGCCGCTGGTCGGAGAACCTCGACGCGACCCAGGGCACGATGAGTGAGACCGGGATACCGATCGCGGTGAAGACGCCCAGTATCAGACCCGCCTGCCCGCTGGTGTAGCCACCATCGATGAGGATCTTCGGCAGGAAGCCGAACATGATGTAGGCGACCATGCTCTGGGTGCCGAAGTAGGCCGCGACCGCCCAGGCCAGCCTGCTGCGGAGCAGGGCACGGGCCCCCGTTCCCTCGCCCGCGCCGCGCCGTTCCGGCTCACTGCGCGCGAGCGCAAGCCACGGAATGGCGGCGACGGCGGCGAGCGCCCCCCACACCCCGAGGGCAACGTGCCAGTTGCCGTCGGTGGCCCGCTGGATGGGCACGGTCGCGGCGGCCGCGAGCATCGTGCCCACCGCGAGGGCCGTGGTGTAGACGGTGGTCATGGTCCCGGCCCGGCCGGGGAAGTGGCGCTTGATCAGGCTGGGGATGAGCACGTTGCCCACCGCTCCGCCTGACAGCGCCAGGGCACTGCTGTAGAGGAACACCTCGGCCGAGTCCACCATCGAGCGGATGAGCAGGCCGGCGCCCAGGACGATGAGGGAGAGGAGCAGGAGGCGGTGCTCGCCGACCTTCCTGGCCAGCACAGGGGTCAGCGCGCCGACCGAGGCGAAGATGAGCACGGGGAGCGTGGTGAGCAGCCCGACTCCGAGGGCGGTCATGCCGAGGCCGGAGGTTATCTGGTCGAGAACCGGCCCGACGCTCGTGACGGCGGTGCGCAGGTTCAGCGCCGCGAGAACGATTCCCAGCACGAGCAGCCAGGCGAGCGAGCCTGTCGTTCCACCTGTGCGGCCCCTGGTCTGATGGGTTAGCACGCTCATGCGGGTTTCAGTCCTTCTCCGTGATTTCATCCAATCGTAGGATGATTGGCTGACCTCAACTTTAACAGGACTGAAACCGCTGTTTGTTCCTGACCGGCGCGGCGGACCGGAGGTGACCGGAAACCGCTGACAATGTGAAAGCCGAGCCACGCCCCCCTTTACAGGGCGTGGCCCGGCTCTCCCACGCACCGGCGCAACTCCGGCTCCGATGCCAGAGAACCCGGACAGTCCGGGCACCGGATGCCTGGGGTCACACCGGGCGAGCCTGCGTCAGACGTACGGCCCGGACCTGTCGTGCCGGTGCCGCCGACACGGACGCAGTGCTCGTGTCGGCCCCGGCACATCCCCGCGCCAGGCACCGGTCTCGCCGCCGCGCGACTCGATACCGAACCGTGCGGCACCGCGCCGCGTTTCCTCCCATCCCCAAGGACAAGGTTTCCACGCTGAAGGTATTTGCCGACCGTGCCTCCCTTGCGGTCTGGTCGGTTCGGGAGACGGACCTGCCCGGTGCGGGCCGGATCTAACTAGCGGCGCCGCAGAAGCCAGTAAAGCCCCAGGACCGGGAGCACAAGCGGAATGAAGAGGTATCCACTTCCGTAGCCCGACCAGACCGTGGCGCGCGGGAACGCCTCGGGGTAGACCATGCTGAGCGTGCCGACGATGAGCACCCCGGCCAGCTCGATACCGCAGGCGACCAGTGCCAGGGGCCGGTTCCCCCTGGCCAGCGCGACGGTGAGCACGATGTAGACGGCGGCGGCGAACGCCGACAGCCAGTAGGCCAGCGGGGCCTCCTGAAGGCGCGTCACGACCTGTACGACGGCGCGGGCCCCCGCGGCCAGGGCGAACACACCGTAGACCGCCACCAGCGCGCGGCCGGGTCCGCTGCCGATCGCCGGCTCGCTCACGGCAGTCCCTGCCAGATCTGGAGCAGCCGCCCGACCATGCCGGGGATCGCGAAGCCCGCCACCGCGATCACCGCGGGGCCCCAGCGTGAGCGCTCGCCGATCCCCCAGAAAGCCGCCACCGGCGGGATCACCACACTGCCCGCCAGGTAGCCGATGAGCGTGGCCGTCCCCGCCGGCCCCTCGCCCCTCACCATCGCGGCGATCACGAACCCGGCCTGGACGAGCAGCCCGAGTTCCAGCACTCCGAGCGCGATGAGGAGCGTTCTCCCCATCGCCCTGTTCCGCGCGGTGGTCAGGAGGCTGAACAGCCCGATCGCCAGAGAGAACAGGATCAGACCGGTTGCGAGCGGGCCGATCATCGAGACCTCAGGGGATCGAAAAGCATGGGCAGTAGGTTACTGCCCGCCCCCCTCGCCCTCCCTTTCGCGGCGCCTATTCTGAGGCCGTGGAAAGGATCCTGGTCAGTCTCCCTTTCGCGGCGCCTATTCTGAGGCCGTGGAAAGGATCCTGGTCAGTGCCTGCCTGATGGGGCGGAAGGTCCGCTACGACGGGGCCGCCAAGACGAGCGGCGACGCGCTGCTGGCCGCGTGGCAGCGCCAGGGGCGGCTCATCCCGTTCTGCCCGGAGGTCGAGGGCGGTCTGGCCGTCCCACGTCCCGCCGCGGAGATCGAGGGCGGCGCCGGCGGCACGGCTGTGCTCTCGGGGGCGGCCCGGGTGCTGACCGCGGAGGGCACCGACGTCACGGCAGCCTTCCTCGCCGGCGCTCAGGCGGCACTCGCCGTCGCCAGGTCCTTCGACGTGAAGGTCGCGATCATGAAGGAGAGCAGCCCCTCCTGCGGCAGCCTGACCGTCTACGACGGCACCTTCGGTGGCCGGCGCGTCCCCGGCCACGGAGTCACCGCGGCCCTGCTCGAACTGCACGGCATCGCGGTCTTCGGCGAGGATCGTGTCGCCGAGGCCGCCGCGCGGCTGCGCGAGATCGGCGAATCCTAGTATTCCCACAGGTCCGTGCGGCTCTCCCCACCGATGCAGAAGACCGCCGAGCCGTGCCGGATCCGGGCCTCGACGGGGACGGCGCCGATCGGGAGAGCCCGGTGTCCCGCGTGCGCACCGGCGCGGCCGTCCTCGACGGGGAACGGGCCGGCTGCGGCCTGGCGGTACCCCGCGCGGGCGGCGTGAGACGGGGTGCCGGGGTCCGGACAGGTGCCGAGGAGGCTGTCGGAACGCCGACGACCTGCGGCCCCGTCTGCGGCCCGTCGGCGCCCCCAGCGGGAGCCCGGAGTCTCCGGTACGGCCGGCGACGGCGTTGAGGGGCTCGATGCTCGCGTCCTCGAAGACCTCGCTGCGGAGCACGTCGCGGACGCCGAACCAGGCGACCGAGATCGCCAGGACGGTGGCCCCGCACCACACCGCTACAAACCCCAGCGTTTGCCGCACGTCACGGATTATTGCGTCATATGTCCCATAATTCACTACCGTTACATGACATGGCGACAGTTCTAGTGGTCGAAGACGACGAGTACGTACGATCCGCGATCATTCAGGAACTCAGCAGGCGCCAGCATGCCGTACGCAGCGCGGGACGTGCCCTCGACGCCCTGAGGGAGATCACCCAGAACCCCCCGGACGCGGTGGTCCTCGACCTCGGACTCCCCGACCTGGACGGGGCGGAGGCTCTCAAGATGGTCCGCAGCGTATCCAGCGTCCCCGTCATCATCGCCACGGCCAGGGACAACGAGGCGGAGATCGTCCGCCTGCTCCGGGCGGGGGCCGACGACTACCTGGTGAAGCCCTTCTCCGGCGACCACCTGAACGCCCGTCTGGACGCCGTACTGCGCCGGGCGCGGAGCGCGACCCCACCGCCGCTGCTGCGCGTCGGCGCGCTGTCGGTGGACCTGAACCGGCGCGAGGCCCACCTGGACGGCGCCCCCCTCACCCTCACCAGACGCGAGTTCGACCTCCTCGCCTACCTCGCCGCCCGCACCGACCGGGTGATCTCCCGCAAGGAGTTGCTCACCGAGGTGTGGCAACAGTCCTACGGTGACGACCAGACGATCGACGTCCACCTGTCGTGGCTGCGGCGCAAGCTCGGCGAGAGCGCGTCCTCCCCCCGCTACCTGCACACCGTACGCGGTGTGGGGGTCATGTTGATCACACCGCCGTGAGACGGACCCTGGCCCTGCTCACCGTCGCCGGGACCTCGATGATCGCCCTGGCCTTCCTGATCCCGCTCGGGCTCATCGTCAGGGAGATCGCCCACGGCCGGGCCATGGCCGAGGCCGAACGGCAGGCGTCGGCTCTGGTCCCGGTGCTGGCCATCACCGTCGAGGAGGCCCGGTTGACCCACGCGCTGCTCAGCACGGGCGCGCGGTCGGCCCGGCGAGGCGTGCCGAGATCCGCGGCGAGCGCGAACCGGACGGCGTGGTGAAGCCATCACATCCCATGGCCGCTTGACACAAACGGCCATGGGATGTCTGACCTGCACCAAAGCGCAGGTCAGAGGCCATTTAACTGTGGAGCTATGGGGATTCGAACCCCAGACCTCCTCCATGCCATGGAGGCGCGCTACCAGCTGCGCCATAGCCCCTGGTCACCGCTTCGAGTGCTCTCGTCGCGGCGCTTGGGAAGCATATAAGGACACCGACATGTTCACCTAATCGACGGCCACACGGCCCGCGCCCGCCACCGGGGCGCAAGCCGCACCGTACGAGGTCACTCCTGGGTGGCCTCGGGGCTGTCGTCGCTGCTGACCGGCTCGGGGAGGGTCCCGGCGTTGTGCTCCAGCAGGCGCCAGCCCTTGCGCGACTCCTCCAGCACCGACCACGAACAGTTTCCCAGGCCGCCCAGGGCGGGCCAGAACTCCTGCGGCAGGTTCATGAGCCTGGCGATGCCGAGCCGGATCGCCGCCCCGTGTGAGGCGACGACGAGCAGGCCGTCGGAGTCGACCTGCGCCGCCCAGCGGCGCACGGCCGACGCCACCCTGTCGGCGACGTCGCCGACCTCCTCACCACCGGGCGCCTCCCAGGCGGCGAACTCCCGGGGCCACCCGGTGGAGATCTCCTGGCGGGTGAGCCCCTCCCACTGACCTCCACCCCGCTCACGCAGGTCCTTGTCGACCGCCACGTCCAGGCCGGTGACGCGGGCCAGTGCCGAGGCGGTGTCGAAGGCCCGTTGCAGGTCGGAGGAAACGATCATGCTCGGGCGGAGCGCGGCGAGCAGCGAGGCCGCGCGGGCGGCCTGTGCGATCCCGGTCTCGTCGAGCGGGATGTCGCTGTGCCCCTGGAAGCGGTGCTCGACGTTCCACAGCGTCTGACCATGTCTGAGACAGACGACGCGACGGCTCACTCAGCTACCGCCCCGCGGGCGCGCTGGGCGGCGACCTGGGTCACGCTGTCCGGCAGCGCGATGGAGGGGCAGTCCTTCCACAGGCGCTCAAGCGCGTAGAAGGTGCGGTCTTCCTCATGCTGGACGTGCACGACGATGTCGATGTAGTCCAGCAGGACCCAGCGGCCCTCGCGCTCGCCCTCGCGGCGGACGGGCTTGGCGTCGGCCTCGATCCGCAGCCGGTCCTCGATCTCGTCGACGATGGCGCGGACCTGGCGGTCGTTGGTGGCGGAGCAGAGCACGAACGCGTCGGTGATGACGAGTTGATCGCTCACGTCATAGGCGAGGATGTCATCGGCCAGCTTGTCCGCCGCCGCCTCGGCGGCGAGCCTGACGAGCTGAATGGATCTGTCGGTTGCTGTCACGGTTTGGGTCAGTCCTCCTGCTAGTCGGCGCTGTCACCTATCAGGGTGCCCGATTCGGCGCTCGTTGAAGAGCCACCGTTTGAACAACGCCTATCGTGTGCCACCCGATTCCGTGCCGCAAACGGATTGACGGCCTGATCGGGGGCGTCCTTCGCGGTCGGGGCCGCGCTTGCCGATCTCCGGTGGGACGGGCACGGGCCCGGACCGTTCAGCGATCAAGCCGGTTGAGCTGCGGATACTCGTCCCACGCAAACTTCTCGAATCATAGCGAAAATCAGCGAAACACGTCCTGATCCAAGCGGGATCCGACCTGATGAGAGGATTCGATCATGAATGCGGCTCTCGAACTTCCCGGAAATGCCCGAAGGCAGCGGAAGGATGATGCGAACGCCGGTCGGCCGCCCTCTCAATGGTAAAGACCACGTTTGTTGATGTACTGGACGATGCCGTCGGGGACGAGGTACCAGATGGGCTCGCCCGAGGCCACCCGCTCGCGGCACTCCGACGACGAGATGGCCAGCGCCGGGATCTCCACCAGGCTGACCTTGCCCTCAGGAAGGCCCGGGTCGTGCAGGACGTGGCCGGGCCTGGTGGCACCCACGAAGTGCGCGATGGTGAACAGTTCGTCGACGTCGCGCCAGCTCAGGATCTGGGCCAGGGCATCGGCGCCGGTGATGAAGTAGAGGTCGACGTCGGGCCCCCAGGCGGAGGAGATCTCCCTGAGCGTGTCGATGGTGAAGGTCGGTCCCGGGCGGTCGATGTCGACGCGGCTCACCGAGAAGCGAGGGTTGGAGGCGGTCGCGATGACCGTCATGAGATAGCGGTCCTCCGCCGCGGAGACGGTCCTGTCCGCTTTCTGCCAGGGCTGTCCCGTCGGCACGAAGACCACCTCGTCAAGGTCGAAGTGGTGGGCGACCTCACTGGCCGCGACCAGGTGACCATGGTGGATCGGATCGAAGGTCCCGCCCATGACGCCCAGGCGCCGCTTCCCCTGCCCGGTAGGCGCGTTCATCATGAAACGGACCATACGCGCAAGCCGTACAGAGCTTTTAATCACCCCCCGCGCGTGGCAGGCAGACCCGACGTAGCATGCCGGACATGACCACCACCCCGGATCGCAACCGTGTGCAGCTTCCCGGCATCAGCTCACGCGCCTACGAACATCCCGCTGACCGGTCCGCGCTGGTCGCCCTCCGATCGCTCAGCGGATTCGACACGGTGCTCAAGCAGATGTCCGGCCTGGTCAGCGAGCGCCGCCTGCGCCTGATCTACCTCGCCTCGGCCGTACGCACCGGTGACACGCAGTTCCGAGCGCTGCACGACATGGGCCGCGACGCGGCCTACACGCTCGACCTCCACCGCATTCCCGAGGTCTACGTGCAGCAGAGCCCGCTGGTGCAGGCGAAGGCGATCGGCTTCGACGACCCGTTCATCGTCGTCACGACCGGCCTCCTCGACCTGATGGACGAAGAGGAGCAGCGCTTCGTCATCGGCCACGAGACCGCCCACATCCTGTCGGGTCACGCGGTCTACCGCACCATGCTCGACATCCTGACCCGTCTGGCCTCGCGCGTGGCCTGGATCCCGCTCGGCTACATCGGCCTGCGCGCGATCGTGGCCGGCCTGGAGGAGTGGCACCGCAAGTCCGAGCTCTCCGCCGACCGCGGCGGCCTGCTCTGCGGCCAGGACCCCGACGCGGCACTGCGCGCCCTGATGAAGCTCGCCGGCGGCTCGCGGCTGCACGAGATGAACATCGAGGCCTTCCTCGACCAGGCACGGGAGTACGACACCGCGGGCGACGTCCGCGACGGCCTGCTCAAGGTCCTCAACCTGCTGGGCACCACCCATCCGTTCGCCGTCTCCCGCGTCGCCGAGCTCGACAAGTGGCGCCGCGGCGGCGAGTACGACACGATCGTCGCCGGCGAATACCCCCGCCGCACCGACGACTCCAACGCGAAGATCTCCGAAGAGGTCAGGGCCGCCGCCCGTTCCTACCGTGAATCCTGGTCGCAGTCCCAGGACCCGTTCATCGGTGTCCTGCGCGACGTGGCCGAGGGTGCCGTCAACGCCGGGGAGCGCATCTTCAACCGCTTCTCCCGCCGCGATGGAAACTGAGGGAAGGTTCCGCCAGCGGGGTCCGGGTGACTGCCCCCGGACCCTTTCCTCTTTCCCTGAGCGTGTTTCCCTGAGCGTGGAGACCCCGAACCCTGGGCCCCGCCCCACGGATCCTGCCATGGCGAGGTTCGGTCGGCTGCCGCCTCGCGAGGCTGAGGACGGAGCCGCGGCGTGCCGCGGTGACCGCCGGCCACGCGGCGAGACACGGCCCTGACGGACCCCTACACGAGAAGGGCGATCACGCGTACGGCCGCGGAGCACAGGGCGACGAAGCCGCCCAGCACGGCGAGCGCGCGCAGGCCCTCCTTCCGGAGCTCGACGAGCCGGGCGCCGATCCGCTCGATCTCCCTGCCGAGTAGGCCGCCGCAGACGACGCCGAACACAACCCCGGAGGCGGCGACCGGGGCGGAGTGCAGCCACCACTCCGGCGGCAGCGAGCCACCGAGGGTAAGCCAGAGCGCGAGACCCGCGAGGGCGGCCGCCGGCAGCCCCGGCCAGACCAGGACGGTCAGCAACGAGACGGCGAAGATCACTGGGAAGCACAGCACCCGCAGGGCCACCCGGACCCTGGCCGACTTGCGCTTCCTGACCAGCCAGTGCCCGGCCCAGAGTGCGCGGGCCAGCGTGGCGAACAGGCCGGTGACGGCGAAGGTGGCCGGCGGCCAGATGACCGTGGCCACGACGCACGGCACGGCCAGCACGGCCAGCAGGAGCAGTGCCGCGTTACCCGTGGGCAGCGGCCCTGCCCGGCCCGGGGCCTGGAGTTCCCCGGCCGCGCCGCCGGATCGCCTTCCGCCCGCCTGGCGCCGGGTCGCCTTGCCGCCCGCGGAGGAGGGACGCCCGCCCCGCGAGGCCTCCCCCGCCGCGGAGGCCGGACGCCCGCCGCCGGGCACCTCAGCGGTCGGGGAAGCCTGACGCCCACCCCGTGACGTCTCCCCCGCCGCGAGGAGCGCTCGCCCCGCGCGGGGCGCCTCGCCTGAGGCGAGCGCCGCCCGCCCGCCGCGTGACGTGCCCTCCGAGGCGGCAGGAGAGCGTACGGCCCGCGCGGGCTCCGCGGAGCCGTCCGCCGGGGCGGGTGACCTCCCCCTGCCTGTCTCCGCCCTGGCCGGCCGGCCGCTCCTCGCGGACTCGTCGCCCTTGGCGCGGGGCTTGGAACGGCTCTCCCGCTTCCTGGCCGGGCCGGGCTGCTCCCCGGCGGGGTCGTCCGCCTTCTGGGCGGTCCCCGCCTCGCCCGGCACCACCCGGGCGAGGCGGCCGAGGCGTCCGGCGAGGAGGGCCGCGGTCGGGCGCTTGGCCGGCTCGCGGTGCAGGGCCGCGCGGATCAGGGGCAGCAGCGCGGCCGGGACCCCCTCAAGGTCGGCCTGGCCGTTGAGGATCGCGTACATCTGCGCCTCGACCGTGCCCCGGCCGAAGGTGGGCCGGCCGGTCGCGGCGAAGGCCACGGTGGCCGCCCAGGCGTGCACGTCCGCGGGTTCGCCCACGGGCTCGTCGGCGAACAGTTCGGGGGCGGCGTAACCGGGGGTGCCGAGGAAGGTGCCGGTCAGGGTGAGCCGGGTGGCGTCCAGGACGTGGGCGATGCCGAAGTCGATGAGGACGGGCTCGTCGTCCTCGTTGACCAGCACGTTGGCGGGCTTGAGGTCGCGGTGGACGACCCCGGCCGCGTGAATGATCGACAGAGCGGTGGCCAGCCCCTGCGCGAGGGTGAGCAGGCCGCCTTCCAGGGGACCGCCGCGCCGCACCCGCTCCAGCAGGGTCTCCCCTTCGATGTGCTCCATGACCAGGTAGGGCCGGTCGCCGTCGAGGTCGGCGTCGACGACTCGGGCCACATAGGGGCTCTCGACCCTGCGAAGGGCGCGGACCTCACGCTCCAGGCGCATCCGGGCCTCGGAGTCGGTGCCGACCATGCCGTGAAGGACCTTGAGCGCGACGTTGTCGCCACGGCGGCAGGTGGCGAGGTAGACCTCGCCCATGCCTCCTCGGCCGAGACGCTCCAGCAACGTGTAAGGACCGACCCGCCCGAGACGACCCATGTGACCTCCTGCGTCGGCCACATGGGTCAGGGACCGCTGCGCCTGTCGGGTCGCTCGCTACCGCTCGCTTCCCTGCTGTCCAGCCATAGGAGACCACACCATAGCGGGCGAGTGTGACGTTTTCCCGATGGCACGCCGGACTCCCGAAAAGATCGGCACGGCGGGGACGCGCACGTCCCCGCCGGCATTCTCAGGCTCGGGTCAGGTCGCGGGCGGGGCACCTCAGCGCCGGCGCCCGGGGTCGCGGGCCGGGTCTTCCAGCAGGTTGTCGAGCTTCGCGGTGGGTTCGGCCGACAGGTCGCGGCGCCGGGTGCGGCGCCAGTTGACATGCCCGCGGCTCTCCAGAAACAGCAGCAGCCGATCCACGCCAAAAAGAACAAAAGCTATGAAAAGGAATACAACTACGATTTCCATGAAGCCCAGTCAAACCATAAGCGACCGCTATCACACGGAGCGACACACCGTAACGCTCGGCAACCACCGAGGTCGCCGAACGAGATCCCCGACGAACCCCCCGGTATGCCGGCTTCACCATCATGTTCAGCGAAGCGAGGGGACCGCCGGGTTTACCCGGCGGCTGAATCACTTCCCGGTTACGGTTCCCGTGTTTGAAACGGTCAGGGCTTGGCCGTCGCCTACCTGGCCCCCTCTATCTCGGGCCGGTTTCGGCCGAGGCGAGGACCGTGCCCTCGCTGGTGCGCAGATGGCCCTCGCCGGTGTAGACCCACTTGGTCGAGGTCAGCTCCGGCAGGCCCATGGGGCCGCGCGCGTGCAGCTTCTGGGTGGAGATGCCGATCTCCGCTCCGAAGCCGAACTCCGCGCCGTCGGTGAACCGGGTCGAGGCGTTGACCGCCACGGCCGCGGAGTCGACCAGGGCGACGAACCTGCGGGAGGCGCTGACCGAGCGCGTGACGATCGCGTCGGTGTGGGCCGAGCCGTACTTCCTGATGTGCGCGACCGCGTCCTCCAGCGAGTCGACCACGGCGGCCGCGATGTCCAGCGAGAGATACTCCATCCGGAAGTCCTCCTCGTTCGCGGGCACCACGTCGCCGTACGCCGCGACGCGGGCGTCGCCGTGCACCGTGACCCCCTCCGCCGCCAGCGCGGCCAGCGCGCGCGGCACGAAGGCGTCGGCCACGGCCGCGTGCACCAGAAACGTCTCCGCGGAGTTGCAGACCGAGGGACGCTGGACCTTGGCGTTGATCAGGATCTGGATCGCCAGGTCGAGGTCGGCGTCGGCGTCGACATAGACGTGGCAGTTGCCCACCCCGGTCTCGATCACCGGGACCGTGGACTCCTCCACCACCGAATTGATCAGCGAGGCGCCGCCTCGCGGGATCAGTACGTCGACCAGGCCGCGGGCCCGGATGAGCTGCTTGACCGAGTCGCGGGTCAATCCGGGGACCAGCTGGACGGCCCCTGCGGGCACCTCGGTGCCCGCCAGCGCCTCCTGCATGATCCTGACGAGAACCGTGTTGGACTCGTACGCGCTGGAGGAGCCGCGCAGCAGGGTGGCGTTGCCGCTCTTGAGGCAGAGCGCCGCGGCGTCCACGGTCACATTGGGCCGGCCCTCGTAGATGATGCCGATCACCCCGAGCGGGACCCGGAGCTGGCGCAGCTCCAGCCCGTTGGGCAGCGTGTTGCCCCGGATCACCTCACCCACCGGGTCGGGAAGGTCGGCGACCTGGCGGACCGCCTCGGCGATCGCCTCTATCCTGGCCTCGTCAAGGCTGAGACGGTCGATCATGTATTCGGAGATCCCGCTCTCCCTGGCCTTCTCGACGTCGAGCGCGTTGGCCGCGACGATCTCGGCGGACCCGGCCACGAGCGCGTCTGCGATCACACGGAGCGCGGCGTCCTTCGGCGCCCTCGGCAGCGGGGCCAGCTCGGCGGCGGCCTCTTTAGCCGCCAGGGCTACCTTCAGGAAGTCCTCGGACATCTCGCGCTCCCAAAAGAACTAGTGGTGGAATTCCAGTATGACGATGTCGTCACGGTGGATGAGCTCTCGTTCGTACTCGGGCCCCAGGGTGGCCGCCAGTTCCCTGGTGGAACGGCCGAGCAGTCCGGGAATCTCCCCCGCGTCGAAGTTGACCAGGCCGCGCGCGACCACCTGGCCGAGCGGCCCGCACAGATCCACCGGGTCGCCCGCCGCGAACTCGCCCTCGACCGCCGTGACCCCCGCGGGAAGCAGTGACTTGCGGCGGCTCACCACGGCCTCGACGGCGCCGGAGTCCAGGTGGAGCCGGCCTCGGCCGGTGGTGGCGTGAGCCAGCCAGAGCAGGCGGGTGCCCGGGTGGCGGCCCTCGGGATGGAAATAGGTGCCGACATCGGCTCCCGCGAGAGCCTGGGCCGCGTGCGCGGCGGCGGTCAGCACCACGGGAACGCCCGCCCCTGTGGCGATCTTGGCGGCCTGAACCTTGGTGACCATGCCACCGGTGCCGACCGCGCCGCCCTTGCCGAGCTCGACCCCGACGAGGTCGGAGGGGCCGCGCACCTCGGTAAGCCGGCGGGCACCGGGGCGGCGGGGATCGCCGTCGTAGAGAGCGTCCACATCCGACAGCAGCACCAGCGCGTCGGCCCTGGTCAGATGAGCGACCAGGGCGGCGAGGCGGTCGTTGTCGCCGAAGCGGATCTCGTCGGTGGCCACGGTGTCGTTCTCGTTGACCACCGGGACGATGCCCAGCTCAAGCAGGCGTGCCAGCGTGCGCTCGGCGTTGACGTGGTGCGAGCGGCGCATCATGTCGTCGGCGGTCAGCAGCACCTGGCCGACCCGCAGGCCGTACCGGGCGAAGGAGGAGGTGTAGCGTGCCACCAGCACGCCCTGGCCGACCGAGGCCGCGGCCTGCTGGGTGGCGAGGTCGCGTGGCCGGGCGGGCAGGCCCAGCGGGCCGAGGCCCGCCGCGATCGCACCCGAGGAGACCAGCACGATCTGGGTGCCGGACTTCCGCCGAGCGCCGAGCACGTCCACCAGGGCGTCCACCCGGTCGACGTCGATCATTCCCTGCGGAGTGGTGAGCGAGGACGAACCCACCTTCACGACGAGGCGTGAAGCCGTACGGATCCGTTCGCGCGCAGAGTCCACGACACGCACCTTTCAAAGACGATCACTGGAAAGAACAGCGGGGTTCCCGGCACCGCGCTAACCGAGCCGGTTGTCCGATCCGCGCGGCCCCTGGCGCACGGCCTCGGCGTTGAGCGTCGGCTGCCAGTCGAAGATGTAGCCGTTCTCCATGGAACCGATGATCACTTCGGCCCCTGCCTTCGCCCCGGCCTTGGTGAGCTCCTCCTCGACGCCGAGCCGCTCCAGCCGGTCGGCCAGGTAGCCCACGGCCTCGTCGTTCGTGAAGTCGGTCTGGCGGATCCACCGCTCCGGCTTGGCCCCGGTGACCTGGAAGGTGTCCTCGTCGACCCGGCGGACGGCGAATCCCGTGTCCCCGTGCTGCCTGGGCCTGATGACCAGCCGGGTCGGCTCGGGGACCGGAGCGGCGGCCCTGGCCGCGGCGACCATCTCCCCCATGGCGTAGGTCAGCTCCTTGAGCCCCTCATGGGTGGCCGCGGAGATCGAGAAGACCCGCAACCCCCGCTCCTCGAGCATCGGCCCGACGATGTCGGCCAGATCGCGGGCGTCGGGCACGTCGGACTTGTTGAGCACCGCCAGGCGCGGCCGGTCCTCCAGCTTGCCGTACGCCGCGAGCTCGGCCTCGATCGCCTCGTAGTCGCTGACGGGGTCACGGCCCGGCTCCATCGTGGCGCAGTCGATCACGTGCACCAGCGTGTTGCAACGCTCGACGTGGCGCAGGAACTCGTGCCCCAGGCCCTTGCCCTGCGAGGCGCCGGGGATCAGGCCGGGGACGTCCGCGACCGTGAAGACGGTCGCGCCGGCGGTGACCACTCCGAGGTTGGGTACCAGCGTGGTGAACGGGTAGTCGGCGATCTTCGGACGGGCGGCGGAGAGCGCCGCGATGAGAGAGGACTTGCCCGCGCTGGGGAAGCCGACCAGCGCCACGTCGGCGACGCTCTTCATCTCCAGCATCACATCGCGCTCGTCGCCCGGCTCACCGAGCAGCGCGAAACCGGGGGCCTTGCGCTTGGTGGAGGCCAGCGCGGCGTTGCCGAGCCCGCCGTGCCCACCCTCGGCGATCACATAGCGGGTGCCCGCGCCGATCAGGTCGATGAGGACCTCACCCGTGTCGGCGTCCTTGACCACGGTGCCGTCGGGAACCGGGATGACGATGTCGGGACCGTTGGCGCCGTCGCGGTTGGCGCCATGTCCCTGCTTGCCGTTGTCGGCCTTGCGGTGCGGGCGGCGGTGGTACTCCAGGAGCGTCGCCGTGTTGGCGTCCACCTCCAGGATCACGTCGCCGCCGCGGCCGCCGTTGCCCCCGTCCGGGCCCCCCAGCGGCTTGAACTTCTCCCGATGGACAGAGGCGCAGCCGTTTCCCCCGTCACCGGCCTTGATGTGCAGGACCACCTGGTCCACAAAGTCCGGCATGTCTACTTTCCTACCTCTATCTACGGGAACTTCGACGAAAAACGCGAACAGGGGTGGACCGCTGAATGCGATCCACCCCTGCGCTCAACGTCTGTCGGTGCGAATCTACTCCGCGACCGGAACGATGCTCACCGCGCGGCGCCCGCGCTTGACGCCGAACAGAACGTGGCCTGCGGCCAGCGCGAACAGCGTGTCGTCACTGCCACGGCCAACGTTGTCGCCGGGGTGGAAGTGGGTGCCACGCTGACGAACGATGATCTCGCCGGCGTTGACCAGCTGACCACCGAAGCGCTTCACACCGAGCCGCTGGGCGTTGGAGTCGCGGCCGTTCCGAGTGGACGACGCGCCCTTCTTGTGTGCCATCTCGCAAAACTCCCGAAACTCAGGCCTGGTCGATGCCGGTGATCTTCACCTGGGTGTACCGCTGGCGGTGACCCTGGCGCTTCTTGTACCCCGACTTGTTCTTGTACTTCAGAATCCGGATCTTCGGACCCTTGGTCTCACCGAGAATCTCGGCGGCAACCGTGAACTTGCCCGCCTCGGTGGTCACGTCGCCGTCGTTGACGACGAGGACCGTCGGCAGCGAAACCGTGGAACCGACCTCGCCGGCGACCTTGTCCACTTCAAGGACGTCACCGACGGAGACCTTCTGCTGCCTGCCGCCGCAACGAACGATCGCGTACACCGCGGAACCCTTCTTCTGACTGCTTGCTCGCTGGATGCTGCGCCCCGCATCCGGCTATGGTCATTGATGACGTACCGGGTAGGCGCGCGAACAGGGCGCGCCATGAGCGCACCGGTTCACCAGAGTACCGGATTGACGGTGTCCTGGTCGAACCGGGCGGAACGTCGGGGGTGCCGACCCCAGGTCCTGCTCCTTGGATCTTCTGCCTGCCTTGGTCACCCAGGCGGGGCCTCCGCGGCGGCTTCGTCACCCATAACACGCTATGAGCTCCTCTTCCGCCTTGCGAGACACCACCCGGCAGACCCTCGCCACGGCAAGATCTGCGGGACAGGACCTACTCGGCCGGCCTGGCCTTGCGGGAGCGTCTCCGCCCCCGGCCAGAAGCCTGTGCTGCCTGACCGTCCTCATTCTGGACGCCGTCAAGCGCATCGGTCACCGTATCACGACCCGACTGGTCACCGGCCGCCACAGCCTGGCTACCGTCCTTGCCGAGTTTCTCCGCGACGGCCTTCTCGACCGCCATCTTGCCCTGCGTGCCCCGCGGCTCCGGCTTGCCCTCGACCGGCTCGGCCGAGACGTGCAGGCCACGTCCGTTGCAGCACTCGCAGACCGTGGAGAACGCCTCCAGGAGGCCCTGACCGACCCGCTTGCGCGTCATCTGGACCAGGCCGAGGGAGGTGACCTCGGCGACCTGGTGCTTGGTACGGTCGCGGGCCAGGCACTCCAGCAGCCGCCTCAGCACCAGGTCCCGGTTGTTCTCCAGCACCATGTCGATGAAGTCGATGACGATGATGCCACCGATGTCGCGCAGCCTGAGCTGGCGGACGATCTCCTCGGCCGCCTCCAGGTTGTTGCGGGTGACGGTCTCCTCAAGGTTGCCGCCCTGGCCGGTGAACTTGCCGGTGTTGACGTCGACCACGGTCATGGCCTCGGTCCTGTCGATCACCAGCGAGCCACCACTGGGCAGCCAGACCTTGCGCTCCATCGCCTTGGCGATCTGCTCGTCGATCCGGTAGGCGGCGAAGACGTCGCCGCCCTCCTCCCACCTGCTGAGGCGGCCGGCCAGGTGCGGGGCGACGTAACGGACGTACTCATCGACCGTCTCCCATACCTCGTCTCCCGCGACGACCAGCGAGGCGAAGTCCTCGTTGAACACGTCCCGGACCACCCGGACCGTCAGGTCCGGCTCGGAGGAGAGCAGCTCCGGCGCGCTGGCCGACTTGGCCTTGCGCTGGATGTTCTCCCACTGCGCCGACAGCCTGGCCACGTCGCGGCTCAGTTCGTCCTCCGACGCGCCCTCGGCGGCCGTGCGGACGATGACCCCGGCGTTCTCCGGCATGACCTTCTTGAGGATGCTCTTGAGGCGGGTGCGCTCCTTGTCGGGGAGCTTGCGGCTGATCCCGGTCATCGAGCCGTCGGGCACGTAGACCAGGTAGCGCCCAGGAAGGCTGATCTGGCTCGTCAGGCGGGCGCCCTTGTGCCCCATCGGGTCCTTGGTGACCTGCACCAGCACCGACTGGCCCGACTTCAGCGCCACCTCGATCCGCTTGGGCTGCCCCTCCAGCCCCGCGGTGTCGAAGTTCACCTCTCCGGCGTACAGCACCGCGTTGCGGCCCTTGCCGATGTCGACGAACGCGGCCTCCATGCTCGGCAGGACGTTCTGCACCTTGCCGAGGTAGACGTTGCCCACGTACGACTGGCTCGCCTCGCGGTTGACGTAGTGCTCGACGAGGACGCCGTCCTCCAGCACCGCGATCTGGGTGCGCCCGCCGGTACGACGGACCACCATCACGCGCTCGACGGACTCCCGGCGGGCCAGGAACTCCGACTCGGTGATGATCGGCGGACGCCTGCGGCCGAGCTCACGCCCCTCGCGGCGGCGCTGCTTCTTGGCCTCCAGGCGGGTCGAGCCGCGCACACTCTGCACCTCGTCCACCGAGGTGCTGCGCCCGGCGCGGGGCGCGCGAATGCGCACCACGGTGTTCGGCGGGTCATCCGGGACCTCGCCCGTCTCATCGGTGCCCCTGCGCCGCCTGCGGCGACGCCGGCGCGAACTGCCGCTCTCCGAGTCGTCGTCCTGCTCGGCCTCGGGCCTGTCCTCTTCCTCCGGCTCGGCCTCGGTCTCCTCGCTCTCGTCGAGGTCGCGCGTCTTGCCACGGCCCCGACCGCCCCTGCGGCGCCGACGCCGACGGCCACCGGCGTCGTCGTCCTCTCCGTCCGTGTCGTCGTCCTCGGGCTCCTCGGCGATCTCGGCCTTCGCCACGGCCGGCTCGGGCTCCGGCTGCGGCGCGGGAGGCTGGACCGGCGCGGGCCGGGCGGCGGGCTGCGTGGCCCGCTGCGGGTCGGGGGCCTGGAACAGCGGCTGGAACACCGCCGCGGGCGCCTGGAAGGTCACCGAGGGCACCTCGGAACGTTCTTGGGCGACCAGCCCGAAGGGGTCGGCGAACAGCCCCGGCCGCCGTCCCTCGGCGACCTCCTCGACAACGTCCTCACCGGCGGGCTCGTCATCGAGCGGCTCGTCGGCGGGCATCTCGAGCAGCAGCTCCGCCTCGACCTCCTCCGCCACGGCCGTGGGCACGTTGTCGGCGACCTTCTCGGCCTCGGCCGGCGCCTCCCGTACGACCGCCTTCTTGCGCGTACGAGTGCGCTTGACAGGGGCGGCAGGCGCCTCCTGCGGCGCGGGCTCGGCGAAGGGCTCCTGAACGGCGGCGGGCTCCGCCCCGGCGATCCCCGTCTCGACAGGCTCGGCGACCGGTTCGGCCGCCTTCTTCGCACGACTACGCCGCGCGGTGGTGGCGACACCGTCCGTCGTGGCGGCCTTGCGCCTGATGGCGCGCTTGGGCGCCATCTCCTTCATCTCCGCCGCCGCCTCCGCGGACTCCGCCGCGGGCACGGCCGCACCGGCCGGCGATGGTTCCGGCGAGGTGTCGGACGCCGCCCGAGGTGCGGGTGCCGACACGACCTCGGGAACCGAATCCGGCTCCTCCGGCGGAGGGCCGGCAGGTCGGCTCGCGGCCCTGCGCCGGGGCGCCGGTGGCTGCGTCTCTTCTGTTGTCGTATCCCCGCCGAGGCCGTTGACCTCGGCGTTGGGCTCGTTGTCGAGCATGCGGGCGCTCTCCCGTTCAGCTCCCGGGCGCGTCTCCGCGCCGCGCGGGAGCTCTCGTCTCTCACTGTCCGCCAGGCTCATAGCCCGGCGCCAAGTCCTATATGTCGCCGCCGACGCGCCTGCCCACCGGTTCCGTCTCGCCGCCGCGCGTAATGTCGCGGTCCAGGCCGAACGGATCAGCGGGCTCACCGGTGCGAACGTCCAGCGGGCCCTGCGCCAGCCTGGTCACCTCGGGGGGCACCGGCGGCGCGAAGTCAGCCACAAGACGCAGTCCAGTGAGAACGTCGTCGGGTCGAACGGCAGGAGTTGCGTGCCGTACAACCATGCGAAGTATGACACATGGCCGACTGGACGCCTGACCTGCTGTTGTCCCTTTGCCCTCAAATGCCGCGAGGCTCAGCACCGCCTCCCGCGCGTCGAAACGTCGTATCCCCTTCTTGGTAAGGCGTTCGACCTCGACGTGATCGGTGGCGACGAATTTCTCAACCGCGACCCCGGTGAGGGCGAGATCGGCCTCAGGCAGCCGAAGTTCCCACGCCGAGCACTCCATCTGGTCGGCCAGGCTCGCGGGGCCCGCCTCCACGACGTCGAGCACGTCGAGACCGGGCGGCAGCGAGGCGTCCAGAGCGGCTCGCAACCACTCCGGGTCACACTCCCGAGTCACGCTGATCTCGAGGTATTCGGCCTCGCTGGCCACCCCGGTGGGGGCGGCCCCTCCCACATAGGAGATCTTCGGGTGGGGCGAGAAGCCCGCGCTGAACGCCACCGGGACATCGGCTCGCCGGACCGCCCGTTCAAGGGCCCGGGAGATGTCGCGGTGGCTGGTGAAGCGCAGGCGGCCGCGCTTGGCGTAGCGCACACGAAGGCGCTGCACCACTGGCGCGGGCGGCGGCCCGTCGGGAGCGGGTTTCAGGGTGGTGTCGTCCTTTCAAAGTCGTGGTCGTCATCTCTACGGTGGGCGGTACTCACGCACCGCCTACCTCAGACAACCGTCAGTGGCAGCAGCTTCTTCCCGGTGGGCCCGATCTGGATCTCTGTCCCCATCGTGGGACAGACACCGCAGTCGTAGCACGGGGTCCATCGGCAGTCTTCGACCTCGACGTCGTTGACCGCGTCCTGCCAGTCCTGCCAGAGCCATTCGCGGTCGAGGCCGGCATCGAGGTGATCCCAGGGCAGGACCTCGTTCTCCTCGCGCTCACGCGTGGTGTACCAGTCGACGTCGACGCCGACCTTGGCGGCGGCGTCCATCCAGCGCTGATAGGAGAAGTGCTCGCTCCAGCCGTCGAACCGGCCGCCGTCCGCCCACACCGCGCGGATGACCTCCCCGACCCGGCGGTCCCCCCTGGAGAGCAGGCCCTCCACGATCGAGGGCTTGCCGTCGTGGTAGCGCAGGCCGATGGCCCGGCCGTACTCCCTGTCACCGCGCAGGGCCTCCTTCAACGCCCTGAGCCTGCGGTCGACCGTCTCGTGGTCGGCCTGGCCGGCCCATTGGAACGGGGTGTGCGGTTTGGGAACGAAGCCGCCGATGGAGACCGTACAGCGGACGTCGCGCGACCCGGTGGCCTCTCGACCGGCCTTGATGACCTTCTTGGCCAGGTCGGCGATGCCCTCGACGTCGACGTCCTCCTCGGTGGGCAGGCCGCACATGAAGTAGAGCTTCACCTGTCGCCAGCCCTGGGTGTACGCGGTGGTGACGGTCCGGATCAGGTCTTCCTCCGTGACCATCTTGTTGATCACCTTGCGCATCCGCTCGGAGCCCCCCTCGGGGGCGAACGTCAGGCCGGAGCGTCGGCCGTTGCGGGAGAACTCATTGGCCAGGTCGATGTTGAAGGCGTCGACCCGGGTCGAGGGCAGCGAGAGCGAGGTGTTGGTGCCCTCGTAGCGGTCCGCCAGCCCCTTGGCGACCTCACCGATCTCGGAGTGGTCGGCCGAGGAGAGCGACAGCAGGCCGACCTCGTTGAAACCTGAGGCCTTCACGCCCGCCTCGACCATGTCGCCGATCGTGGTGATCGAGCGCTCACGCACCGGACGGGTGATCATGCCGGCCTGGCAGAACCGGCAACCCCGGGTACACCCGCGGAAGATCTCCACGCTGAACCGCTCGTGCACGGTCTCGGCCAGCGGGACCAGCGGCTTCTTCGGATACGGCCACTCGTCCAGGTCCATGACCGTGTGCTTGTGGATCCGCCACGGCACACCCGACCTGTTGGGTGCGACACGCTGGATGCGGCCGTCGGGGTGGTAGTCGACGTCGTAGAACTTCGGCACGTAGACCCCGCCCGACTCGGCCAGCCGCATCAGCAGCCCGTCACGCCCGCCGGGCGAGCCCTCGGTCTTCCACTCGCGGATGACCTCGGTGATCGCGATGGCGATCTGCTCCCCGTCGCCCAGTACGGCGGCGTCGAGAAAGTCGGCGATCGGCTCGGGGTTGAACGCCGCGTGGCCGCCGGCCAGGACGATCGGATCGTCGTCGCCCCGCTCCGCCGCCTCCAGCGGGATGCCCGCCAGGTCCAGCGCGGTCAGCATGTTGGTGTAGCCCAGCTCGGTCGAGAAGGAGAGACCGAACACGTCGAACGCCCGTACGGGCCGGTGTGCGTCGACCGTGAACTGGGGCACGCCCTCGGAGCGCATGAGCGCCTCCAGGTCGGGCCAGACCGCGTAGGTCCGCTCGGCCAGCGTCTCCGGCAGCTCGTTGAGGATCTCGTAGAGGATCTGGACACCCTGGTTGGGCAGGCCGACCTCGTAGGCGTCCGGATACATCAACGCCCAGCGAACCGTGCTCTCGTCCCAGTCCTTGACTGTCGAGTTGAGCTCACCTCCGACATACTGGATCGGCTTCTGCACTTTGGGCAGGAGCGCTTCCAGGCGGGGAAACAGCGACTCGACAGACATGCCATCAAGAATATCCGCCTGGAGAGAGTGCCATCGGCAGTCGCCCATGCCGGTGCTAGAAAGACTGTCGGCGCATGTGAATCGCCTGAAGCAGCCCAAAGGCAATCATGTTGGCGAAGGTGGCGGTACCGCCGTAGGAGACGAACGGCAGGGGAAGGCCGGTGATCGGCATGATCCCGACCGTCATCCCGATGTTGACGAACGACTGGAAGGCCAGCCAGCACACGATCGATCCGGCCGCCAGCGCGCCGAACCGATCCTCGCACTCGCGCGCGATCCGCACCCCCCGGAGCAGGATCACCCCGAGCAGCGCCACCACGGTGACCGAACCGAGGAAACCGAACTCCTCCCCCGCCACCGTGAAGATGAAGTCTGTGTGCTGCTCGGGTACGAAGCGGCCGGTGGTCTGGCCACCCCCGAACAGCCCTTTGCCGTACACCTCTCCCGACCCGATCGCGATCAGCGACTGGGTGCTGTTGTAGCCGACCCCGCGCGGATCGCTGGCCGGGTTGAGGAACGCGGTGAACCGGGCGATCTGGTACGGCTCCAGGATGTCGAGGAACCACACGGCGACCCCCGCGCCGAGCACGCCGAGGGTGAGCCCGCCGATCCAGCGCTTGCGGGCGCCGGCCACGACGATCGCACCGGCCGTGATCACCCCGATGACCATCGTGGTTCCCAGGTCGGGCTGGAGCATCACCAGTCCCATGGTGAAGGTGGCCACCACCAGCGCGATCACGACGTCGAAACTTCTCGGCCGGTCGGTGCCGCGGGCGGGCTGGGCGAGCAGCATGGCGAGCATCAGCACCAGGCCGAGCTTGGCCAACTCCGAGGGCTGGAACGCGAAACCACCACCCAGCATGATCCACGAGTGTGCGCCGTTCACGGTGCTGCCGAGGGGGGTGATCACCAGCAGTAGTCCGATCAGCGTCACGCCGTACACCAGCGGCGCGAAGGTTCTCAGCGTCCGGTGGTCCACCATCGCGGCCGTACCGGCCAGCACGGCTCCGATGACGAGGTTGAGGATATGCTTCTTGACCAGCCCCGTGGAGCCGGCCGCCCAGGTCCTGGTCGAAGACCAGACCAGCATCGTGCCGATCACCCCCAGGGCGGCTACGGCGACCAGCATCATCCCGTCCATCCGGCCCACTGCGGAGAGCGCCGCCACCATCCGGCCGGCCAGGGACGCCCTGGGCGGCGAGGCCGCCATCCGGTTCACGCCGCCCTCCTGGCGGACGTCACCGCCGACGCCGTCACAGACCTCACCGCGGACGGTGTCACAGATGCCACAGCGAATGTCATCGCGCCACCGTCCCGTCTTTCGCGATCACCGGAAGCGCTCTCACCGGGCGCCCGCTCGGCAGGATCGGGGAGGACGGCTTGCCGTCGGGCTTGAACCCGAAGATGCCCTCGTAGATCTTCCGCACCGCCGGAGCCGCGGTCTGGGCGCCCATCCCGCCCTGGGACACCATGGCGACGATCACGAACTGCGGCTTGTCCGTCGGAGCGAACGAGGCGAACCAGGACGTGTCAGCCTTGCCGTAGACCTCGGCGGTGCCGGTCTTTCCACCGATCTTGACCTTGTCCATGGGGAACCCGGCAAAGGCCCCGGCCGCGGTGCCGTCGGAGGCGACCTCGCTCAGCGCCCCCTTGATGTAGGCCCGCTCCCGCGGTGAGAGCGGCAGCCTGCCCACCACCGGCACCTCGATCTCCTTGACCTTGGTGCCGTCGGGACGCACCAGCGCCCAGCCCACCCGGGGGCTGCGCAGCCTGCCGTCCCCGACCAGTGCCGCGTAGGCCGCCGCCAGCTGCAGCGGCGTCACCAGCACGTCGCCCTGCCCGATGGAGAAGTTGGCGGCGTCACCGGGCCGCCACTGGTACCCCTCCAGGCAGTTCTCGTACGCCAGTCGCTTGAGGAAGGCGGCCCTGCTGGGACTGCTCCTGGCCACCTCCGGGTAACCGGTCCTGGCCCGCTTGCAGTTGGTGTCCTTGGTCACCGCCCAGAGCGTCTTCTTCCAAGCCCGGTCGGGGATCCGACCCGCCGACTCACCCGGCAGGTCGATACCGGTGGGGCGGCCGAAACCATAGGCGCGCGCCATGGCCGCCATCGGCTCCTTGGTCCTCGCCTTGGGGGTGAGCCCGCCGTCGCGCAGCCACTGCTCGTAGGCCGCCCGGTAGAAGATCGTGTCGCAGGACTTCACCAGCGCCGTGTGCAGGGTGAGCGTTCCCAGCCCGATACCCCGGAAGTTGTTGAACGGCCGGTCGCCCACCATGAAGGACCCCGGGCAGTCGTACTGGCCGTTCAGCGGGTAGCCGTCCTTGAGCATCGCCGCCACCGACGACACCTTGAACGTCGAACCAGGCGCGAACTCGCCCTTGATGGCCCGGGAGATCAGCGGCTTGCCCGCCTTGCCGGACAGCAGGCGCTGGTAGTGCACCTCGGAGATTCCCCCGGTCCAGATCTCCGGATCGTACGTCGGCGCGCTGGCCAGGGCGACGACCCTGCTCGTCTTCACGTCCAGTACCACCGCCGCCGCTCCGTCGGCGCTGGGCGCGCCCTTCATCGCCTCGGCCAGCGCCTTCTCCGCCGTTGCCTGCACTTTGGAGTCGATGCTGGTGATGAGCGTGTCGCCCGGCACCGGAGGCACGTGCTGCTCCACCCCGGTGACCTTGCCAAGCCGATCGACCTGCACCCGCCGCATCCCCGGCGTTCCCCGCAGGGACACGTCGTAGACCGACTCCAGGCCGTCCCTGCCCACCAGGTCGACCCCGGAGAACGCCGCCCTGAGCCCGTCGCGCCTGTTCAACTCCTCCTGCGTGATCGGCTGCAGGTAGCCGAGCGCCTGTGCTCCCGCGCTCCGGCTCGGATACTCCCGCACCGCCTGCACCTCGGCCGTGACCCCGGGAAACTCCTCCTGCCGCTCCAGGATCTGCAGGGCCTCGCGCGTGGTGACGTCCGCGTCGATGGGGATCGGCTGGTACGGGGAGCCGGGCCAGCAGGGACGGGTGACCCCCGGCCCGCATGCCCTGATGCGCTCCCGCAACTCGGCGGGGCGACGGCCGAGCACGGCGGCCAGTTTCTCGAGCACCTCCTTGCCGTTGCCCTCCATCCGGTTCAGGCGGGTGCGGTCGACCGAGACCACCAGTGTGGTCCGGTTTCGCACCAGCGGATGGCCCGTCGAGTCGAGGATCTGCCCGCGCACCGCGGGAACGACGACATCGCGCGTGCGCGTCTCGGTGGCGGCCACCACGTACTCCGGGCCGCGCACCACCTGTACCTGCCAGAGCCGGACGGCGAGCAGCGCCAGCATCGACACCACCAGTAACTGCACCACGACCAGTCGCCCTCGCATCAGGCCCATGCCCGTTCCTCCCCACCGCCACTCACGTGTCCCGCAGCACGAGGTGCCTCGTACGCGGCCTCACGAGCGGCTCCGCATGACGTATCCGAGCACCTGGACGGGGCGCGCCTCCGGCCCGCAGACGAGCCTTCGCACCACCCACACCACCGGCGACGCGGCAAGCAGGTTGTAGAGCACCGCCTGCGGCAGCGCCGTCGTGAGCATGGACATGCCGGTCCGCGGGTCTCCCAGCAGGGCGCCGGCCGCCACCGCGATCACCGGACCGGCGGCCGCGCAGGCCAGCGCCGCGAGCGGCCCCGCCCCCGGATGGCTCTCCACCGCGCGTCCCGCCATGAAGCCGACGAGGCAGAGCACCAGCGCGTGGTACCCGAACAGGTGCGCGGCCGGCGGCAGCACATCGCTGAGAAGTCCGGCCGCGAAACCCATGACCGCCCCCGCCGCGGCCCCGCGGGCCAGCGCGTACCCCACCACGGCGAGCAGCACCAGATCCGGCGCGGCCTGTCCCGGCAGCGGCAACCTGTTGACGACGGTCACCTGGAAGATCATGATTCCCAGGAGCAGCGTCACGAAGATCGCGTTGCGGCCCATCCCGTCAGAGCCCCTCTCGCTGGAAGCGGGGAGCCGCCGCCTTTCCCCGGCCGGAGGGGAGCACCGTGTCACGCGGGTCGCGGCGCGGCGCCTGTACCACCACGCCGACCACGTCCAGCGCGGTGAGGTCGGCATACGGCCGCGCGTACGCGATTCGGGTCAACTCACCCGGTGTGGCCTCCACCCGCTCCACCACTCCGATCGGCACCCCCGCCACGTACGGCGCGCCGCGCTGGGAACCGAAACTCACGATGCGGTGACCGGGGATGATGGGCGCGGTCGAGTCGAGCAGCCGGAAACGGACCAGGCGGCCGTTCTCCCCCACCCCGTGCACCACCCCGATCTCGTTGCTTCCCTCCAGCCGGGCCCCGGCCGCCGAGGCGGGGTCGCTGAGCAGGACCACGGTCGAGGTGGACGGGCCCACATGGACCACCCTGCCGACCAGGCCGTCGGCGTTCAGCACCGTCATCTCGGTGCGCACCCCGTCGGCGCGCCCCACGTCGAGCTCGACGGCCTCCTCGAAACCTGGAGCACCGCGCCGAGCTATCACCTGGGTGGGCAGGATCTTGTAGCCGCCGGTGCCCGAGACACCGAGCAGCTTGCGCAGTTCCTCCGATCGCCCCCGGTCGAGGCTCTGCGCCGCCAGGTCGCGCTTGAGCCGCTGGTTCTCCGCGCGTAACTCCTCGATGCGTCCACGCGCCAAAGGAGCCTCGGCCATCGTCTCGAAGAACTCGCCGACCGGCCGCACGATCCCCGACCCCACACTCTCCGCGGTGCCGAACAATGTCGTGCCGGCCGTACGGAGCGGCCCGAACGGGGATTGCGTGGCCGAACGGTGGTCGATGGTCACGAACACGAGCGCGGCGGCCAGCAGCAGCCCCAGGTTGACCCGTGCCCGGCGGGTGTCCTTCATCAGTGCCGCGGCTCGGGAACCAGGACCTGCTGCAGGGCGTCGAAGTCCTCGACGCACTTGCCCGTGCCCAACGCCACGGAGTCGAGTGCGTTGTCGACGAGGTGGATCGGCATGCCGGTCTCGGCCTTCAGCCGCTCGTCCATGCCCTTGAGGAGCGCCCCACCCCCGGTGAGGGCGATCCCCCGGTCCATGAGGTCTCCGGAGAGCTCCGGCGGGCACTTGTCAAGTGTGGTCTTGACCGCGTCGACGATCACGTTGAGCGGTTCCTCGATGGCCTTGCGGATCTCGGCCGCCGACACCACGATCGTTTTCGGCAGGCCGCTGACCAGATCACGGCCCCTGATCTCGGCATGGCTCTCCTCCGGGAGCATGCAGGCGGAGCCGATGGCCATCTTGATCTCCTCGGAGGTGCGCTCGCCGAGCATGAGCGAGTATTCCTTCTTCGCGAAGGCGATGATCGCCTGATCGAGCTCGTCACCGCCCACCCTGATCGACTGGCTGGTGACCACACCGCCCATCGATATGATCGCCACCTCGGTGGTGCCACCGCCTATGTCGACCACCATGTTGCCGGTGGGCTCGTGCACGGGGAGCCCGGCGCCGATCGCGGCGGCCATGGGCTCCTCGACGATGTAGACCCTGCGGGCGCCCGCCTGGTACCCGGCCTCCTTGACCGCCCGTTGCTCGACCCCGGTGATCCCGCTCGGCACGGCGATGATGATGCGCGGCTTGGCGAAATGGCGGCGCTTGTGCACCCGCTGGATGAAGTAGCGCAGCATGCGCTCGGTGACATCAAAGTCGGCGATGACACCGTCCTTGAGCGGGCGGATGGCGATGATGTTGCTCGGAGTGCGGCCTATCATCCGTTTGGCCTCGATGCCAACGGCCACGATCTTCCCGGTGATGCTGTTGATCGCTACGACGGACGGCTCGTTGAGCACGATCCCGCGCCCTCTGACGTACACAAGGGTGTTCGCGGTGCCGAGGTCGACTGCCATGTCACGGCCCAAAAAAGCAAGATTGCTGCCCATGAGGAAAGCCGGCCTCCTTCCGTCAGGTCGTCGGCGAAAACTACGGAACGCACTCGAATCGTAACGTGACGCACCCACCCTTGAGCGCAATGAGCCGGCCTGCCGCAGCAAAATCTTGGGTTAGCCAAATACGTCGGGCCCCGCCGTCCAGAAGGACGGCGGGGCCCGACAAACACGATAAAAGCGGACGCCTAAAAGCGATCCGGGAAGAAGATCTTGATCTCCCTTGCGGCGGACTCGGGGGAGTCCGAGCCGTGCACGACGTTCTCGCCGATCTCCAGAGCGTGGTCACCGCGGATGGTGCCGGGAGCGGACTTGACCGGGTCGGTCAGGCCCGCGAGGGAGCGGAACGCCTCGATGGCGCGCGGCCCCTCGAGCACCAGCGCGACCAGCGGGCCGGAGGTGATGAACTCCACCAGCTCACCGAAGAACGGCCGCTCGGAGTGCTCGGCGTAGTGCGTCTTGGCGGTCTCGACGTCCAGGGTACGCAGCTCCAGCGCCACGACCTTCAGACCCTTGCGCTCGACACGGGCGATCACGTCGCCGATGAGACCACGCGCCACACCGTCGGGCTTGATCAGGACAAGGGTGCGCTCGGACACTGAAGTTCTCCTTCGAACATGTATGGGTCGCGGACTGCGGTAATCGCGCGAAGTTTACCGCCCTTCACACGCTTTCCCGTGGTCGACGGAATCACTGGAGGGCCGGGCCGCCCCCAGGGCCGTCCTCCGGCGAGGGCGCGGGCGGTGGCACCACCACCGGTGGCGCGACCACCTTCTCCGGCTCCGGCTCCGTGTCGGGGTCGCTCTCGGGAACGCGGTCCGGCTCGTGCCGAGGCCTGGACCTGTTGCCCTTGCCCGCCCCGGTCCCTCCTCCGGCCGCGGCGACGGACCCGCTCATGGGCCTGGCCTCCGGCTTCGAGCGGGCCGGCGTGTGGGAACCGGCCACTGCCTCGGAGCGCGGCCGCACCACCGTGGGCCCCGGCTGTCCGCGCGTGACGGCTCCCTGCCAGGCTCCGCCGGCGGGATCGGCCTCCCCCGCGGGAGAGGGCACCAGCCCGGAGGCGGGGCCCGCCATCGGCGAGACGTCCGCCGTACCGGCATCCGGCGGGCTGTCCGGACTCCCCGGCAGGCTGTCCGGACTCCCCGGCAGGAGACGGGCCAGAACGGCGGCGAGCACGATCACCACGAGCACCAGGCCACCCCCGACCAGTGTCCACAGGTGCAGAGCGCCCACGAACCCGTCGACCAGTGCCTGCGGGGTCCTGGCCTCCCGCAGCTGGGCGACCTGAACGCCGCTGCCCAGCAGGAAACCCGCCAGCACCGCAGGAAAGAACAGCGACAGTGCCAGGAGCGCGGCCTCCTCGGCACAGGAACGCAGCGCGCCGGTAAGGGCCACCGAGGTGCCCCCCGCGAGCAGCGCGAACGGGAGGATCAGCGCGAGCCCGCCCGAGGTGGGAAGGAAGAGCCGTACGGCACACAGGCCCGCGACCACCACCACCAGGCCACCGGCGGTGACCATGGGCATGGTCGTGACGCCCAGCCGGTTCGTCAGCGCGGCGGCCAGGAGAGCCACCACGGCGGCGATCGCGAAGGCCGACCACAGGCCGGACAGACCTGGACCCCCCAGCCCACCGAGCTCGACGTAGGTGACCTGAGCCGCGGTGGGCAGGACGACGACGCCGACCGCGACCATCGCGTAGGCCGGCGCACGGCCGACGGCCCCCCGTGAGGCACCCGAGGAGGCCAGGGCGAGCAGCACGAGGACGGACACCAGGGCCGCGCGGATCACGAGACTCGCCGACCAGTCGAACGTGCTGCCCAGGGCGAGGGCCGCGACGCCCGCGGCGGGCACGACCGCCCACAGCGTGCGCCCACGCGCCGCGCCGCCCGGGTCCGGGCCGGCAGCGCCCTCACCGTCCTTCAGCCACAGCACGAGGTAGAGCGCGGCCAGCACGAGTGCCACCCCGGTGAGCATCGGGTACGGCTGGAGGGTGACGCGCCAGGAGTCGACCTGGTCGAGTGGCCAGAGCGCGAGCGCCTGTGCGGCCAGGAGGCTGGCCGCCAGCGTGGCCGCCCACACCACCCGCAGGAACGGGGAACGCCCCCAGACGGCCATCAGGGTGGCGGGGACCAGCAGGCCCGCGCCGACACCGTGCAGGACCCGCAGGATCCCCACCAGCGCCGTGGACCCCGCATAGCCGCCGGCGGCGTCCGCGAAGGCGAGCAGGGTCAGCCCCGCGACCACCATCGGGGCCGCCCTCACCCGGCGCACCAGTACCGCGGCCACCGGCATGGTCAGGACCATCGCGGGGAGCGCCAGCCCGTGTGCCCTGATCATCGCTATCTGCGAGACCTCCGGCGGCAGGAGGGCGGCGACCACCGAGATGGTGTTGGGAATGGCGACGATCGCCAACGGCAGCACTACCGCGACGAGTAGTCCGAGGACGACGTCGAGCATCAAGGGGACACCGAGTGCGCGCACCAGGCCCGTGGGCCCGGCGCCCACCGCCCGAGTCGGCTGAATGGGAGGGACGGCCATGTTGGCCGACTTTAGCGAGAAGTCACGCCCTCGACACGGCGAGCGACGAATATCGCTGTGATCCACAGCGCGGCGAAGATCGCTCCGAGGAAGAACATGGTCGTGACCATGAAGCCGGAGGCGATGGCGAGCACCTGGATCAGACTTCCCGCGACGTAGGCGAAAGGCCGCTTGAGCAGGCCGATGACCACCACGCAGAGGAGCGCCAGGCCCAGCCCGACGGTGGCCGCGACGGCCGGTTCGATCCCCTGCGTGTTGATGGCCACCGGCGTGAACAGCCCGACGACTATGGCCTCCATACCGAGCACGCTGGCGCAGAGACGCCTCATGCCCGGAGTGACCGTGATCATTTCTCACTCCTTCTCAGTCGCCCCGTCGGCGGCCGTTGGCACTCGCCGTTCACTACTGCGTCTCGTCCGCTTTGAGGAGGAGCCGCGCGTCGCCGGCGGTGACCACGGAGCCTGTGATCAGTACCCCGGCCCCGCTGAACTCCCCCAGAGCGTCGACAATGCCGATCGCCCGGTCGATCGCACTGTCCAACCGCTCGACCTGGTGCACCCGGTCAAGGCCGAAGATCTCCTCGGCCAGCGCAGCGAGATCGTCCACGTCCATGGACCTGGGCGAGGAGTTCCGGGTCACCACGATCTCGTCCATCATCGGTTCCAGCAGCTCCAGAATGCCCTCGACGTCCTTGTCCTCGAACACCGCCACCACTCCGATGAGCTTCGCGAAGTCGAAGGACTCATGCACCGCGTCCAGAGTGGCCCGCATCCCCGCCGGATTGTGCGCGGCGTCGACAAGCACCGTGGGTCCCCGGCGCACCACCTCCAGCCTGCCGGGCGAGCGCACCCCCAGGAAAGCCTGCCGCACCAGCTCGGCGTCGAGAGGCTCGTCCCCGCCGGTCAGTGCCTCGACCGCGGCCAGCGCGCAGACGGCGTTGCTCGCCTGGTGGGCACCGTACAGGGGGAGCAGGATGTCGTCATAGGTACCCTTGAGGCCCTTGAGCTGGAGCAGTTGCCCGCCGATGGCGAGTTCCCGGCTCAGCACTCCGAACTCCAGCCCCTCGCGTGCCACGGTGGCGCCCGTGTCGGCCGCCTGCCGCATCAGCACCGCGGCCGCGGGAAGCTCCTGCTGCGCGAGCACGGCGGTCGCCCCGGCCTTGATGATGCCGGCCTTCTCTCCCGCGATCGTCTCGACATCGGGCCCGAGGTAGTCGACGTGGTCGAGGGCGATGGGCGTGATGACCGCCACAGCACCGTCCGCGACATTGGTGGCGTCGGTGATGCCGCCCATTCCCGTCTCGATGACCGCGACATCCACGGGGGCGTCGGCGAACGCCGCGAACGCCATCGCGGTGAGGGTCTCAAAGAAGGAGAGCCGTCGCCCCTGGGCGTCGACCATCTCCAGGTAGGGCGCGATGTCCTCGTAGACCTCGACGAAGCGTTCCTCACTCAGTGGAGCACCGTCCACGCTGATACGCTCGCGCATGGAGACGAGGTGCGGGCTGGTGAACCGGCCGACACGCAGATTGCGCTCGCGCAGAAGCGCCTCGATCATCCGGGTCGTGCTCGACTTACCGTTCGTACCGGCCACGTGCACGACGGGATAGGAGTGCTGCGGGGAACCGAGCAGATCCACAAGCGCGGCGATCCTGTCGAGGCTGGGCTCGAAGTTCCACTCGACCCCGCGCTGCATGATCGCTTGTTCAACCGCTCGATAGTCCACGTCTCCAGCCTACTGACGTCCCGGTCAGGTTCCGGACACGAGTACCCCCAACGCAAAAAAGGCCCTCACCACCCGGCGAGGGCCCGAAGCCGGTCCCGTTTCGGGACTCCCCTGGAAAACATGAGAATCCCACCAACCGGCGGTGCGGGTTCCCGGCAGAAAACACGAAGGCCCCCACCACGAATGGTGAGGGCCCTCACATGAAAGATTGTCCGGCGGCGACCTACTCTCCCACACCGTCCCCGGTGCAGTACCATCGGCGCTGAAGAGCTTAACTTCCGGGTTCGGAATGTAACCGGGTGTTTCCCCTTCGCCATAACCGCCGTAACACTATGAAACACACAAACCACTGTTTGCTGTCTCAGAATTGCCTAGTGGACGCGAGCAAGAATTGCTTTGTGGTCAAGTCCTCGGCCTATTAGTACTGGTCAGCTCCACACATTACTGCGCTTCCACTTCCAGCCTATCAACCCGGTCGTCTACCGGGAGCCTTACCCCCTCACAGGGTGGGAGACCTCATCTCAAGGCGAGCTTCCCGCTTAGATGCTTTCAGCGGTTATCCCTTCCGAACGTAGCCAACCAGCCGTGCTCCTGGCGGAACAACTGGCACACCAGAGGTTCGTCCGTCCCGGTCCTCTCGTACTAGGGACAGCTCCTTTCAAGTCTCCTGCGCGCGCAGCGGATAGGGACCGAACTGTCTCGCGACGTTCTAAACCCAGCTCGCGTGCCGCTTTAATGGGCGAACAGCCCAACCCTTGGGACCTACTCCAGCCCCAGGATGCGACGAGCCGACATCGAGGTGCCAAACCATCCCGTCGATATGGACTCTTGGGGAAGATCAGCCTGTTATCCCCGGGGTACCTTTTAGCCGTTGAGCGACGGCGCTTCCACATGCCACCGCCGGATCACTAGTCCCAGCTTTCGCTCCTGCTCGACCCGTCGGTCTCACAGTCAAGCTCCCTTGTGCACTTACACTCGACACCTGATTGCCAACCAGGCTGAGGGAACCTTTGGGCGCCTCCGTTACTCTTTAGGAGGCAACCGCCCCAGTTAAACTACCCACCAGACACTGTCCCTGATCCGGATCACGGACCGAAGTTAGACGTTCAAAACGACCAGAGTGGTATTTCACCAATGACTCCACCACCACTAGCGTGATAGCTTCACCGTCTCCCACCTATCCTACACAAGACGTTCCAAACGCCAATGTCAAGCTATAGTGAAGGTCCCGGGGTCTTTCCGTCCTGCTGCGCGTAACGAGCATCTTTACTCGTAGTGCAATTTCGCCGGGTCTGCGGTTGAGACAGCGGGGAAGTCGTTACGCCATTCGTGCAGGTCGGAACTTACCCGACAAGGAATTTCGCTACCTTAGGATGGTTATAGTTACCACCGCCGTTTACTGGCGCTTAAGTTCTCAGCTTCGCCACACACGTGCGACTAACCGGTCCCCTTAACGTTCCAGCACCGGGCAGGCGTCAGTCCGTATACATCGTCTTACGACTTCGCACGGACCTGTGTTTTTAGTAAACAGTCGCTTCCCCCTGGCCTCTGCGACCCCCACCAGCTCAGAGTGCAAAACTCATCACCAGCGAAGGCCCCCCTTCTCCCGAAGTTACGGGGGCAATTTGCCGAGTTCCTTAACCACAGTTCACCCGATCGCCTTAGTATTCTCTACCTGACCACCTGAGTCGGTTTAGGGTACGGGCCGCCACGACACTCACTAGAGGCTTTTCTCGGCAGCATAGGATCACCCACTTCGCCACAATCGGCTCGGCATCACATCTCAGACTTAATGTGCTGCGGATTTGCCTACAACACGTCCTACATGCTTACCCCAGGACTACCATCGCCTGGGCTGGGCTACCTTCCTGCGTCACCCCATCGCTTACCTACTACCAATTCAGGCCAGGCGTTCACCCTCACCCCAAACCCGAAGGCTCGGAGGGGTTAAGGACCCTTAGTATCACTGGATTCAGTATTGGCGCATCGTAGCGGGTACGGGAATATCAACCCGTTGTCCATCGACTACGCCTGTCGGCCTCGCCTTAGGTCCCGACTTACCCTGGGCGGATTAGCCTGCCCCAGGAACCCTTGGTCATCCGGCGCAGAAGTTTCTCACTTCTGATTCGCTACTCATGCCTGCATTCTCACTCGCACAGCCTCCACAGCTGGATCACTCCGCTGCTTCACCGGCCGCACGACGCTCCCCTACCCATCCACACACCTAAACCACAAAGGCTCAGTATACGTGTGAATGCCACGACTTCGGCGGTGTACTTGAGCCCCGCTACATTGTCGGCGCAGAATCACTTGACCAGTGAGCTATTACGCACTCTTTCAAGGGTGGCTGCTTCTAAGCCAACCTCCTGGTTGTCACTGCGACTCCACATCCTTTCCCACTTAGCACACGCTTAGGGGCCTTAGTCGGTGGTCTGGGCTGTTTCCCTCTCGACTACGGAGCTTATCCCCCGCAGTCTCACTGCTGCGCTCTCACTTACCGGCATTCGGAGTTTGGCTGACGTCAGTAACCTTGTCGGGCCCATTAGCCATCCAGTGCTCTACCTCCGGCAAGAAACACGCAACGCTGCACCTAAATGCATTTCGGGGAGAACCAGCTATCACGGAGTTTGATTGGCCTTTCACCCCTAAACACAGGTCATCCCCCAGGTTTTCAACCCTGGTGGGTTCGGTCCTCCACGCGGTCTTACCCGCGCTTCAACCTGCCCATGCCTAGATCACTCCGCTTCGGGTCTACAGCATGCGACTCAAACGCCCTATTCAGACTCGCTTTCGCTACGGCTCCCCCACACGGGTTAACCTCGCCACACACCATAACTCGCAGGCTCATTCTTCAAAAGGCACGCAGTCACATCACAAACACTCCGAAGAATGTTTACGCTCCTACGGCTTGTAGGCACACGGTTTCAGGTACTATTTCACGACCCCTCACCGGGGCGCTTTTCACCTTTCCCTCACGGTACTTGTTCACTATCGGTCATCAGGGAGTATTTAGGCTTACCAGGTGGTCCTGGCAGATTCACACAGGATTTCTCGGGCCCCGTGCTACTTGGGATCCCCTCCAACAGTCCAACCGATTTCGCCTACCCGACTCTCACGGTCTACGGCGCCACTTCCCAGAAGCTTCGGCTATCGAAAGGATTTCTTACTGTCCGGAGGAACGGCAGCCCCTCCCAGAGGGTCCCACAACCCCGCAAACGCAACGCCTGCCGGCTATCACACGCCTACGGTTTAGCCTGATCCGCTTTCGCTCACCACTACTCACGGAATCACTATTTGTTTTCTCTTCCTACGGGTACTGAGATGTTTCACTTCCCCGCGTTACCACCAACCGCCCTATACATTCAGGCGGAGGCAACACCACATGACTGGTGCTAGGTTTCCCCATTCGGACATCCCCGGATCAAAGTCTGGTTGGCGACTCCCCGGGGCTTAACGCAGCCTCCCACGTCCTTCATCGGCTCCTGATGCCAAGGCATCCACCGTGTGCCCTAAAAAACTTGGCCACAAAGATGCTCGCGTCCACTATGCAAATCTCAAACAACAAACAGCGACCAGACCAGACCCGCCACCAACACCCACCCGGGTCGCACCCACGGTGCGCCACGAACGAGCCGGTATGACAGATGATCGGTCCCGCATGAGGCCCAAACAGACAGCAAGCCCGCCGCAAGCGGGCCCACCTCAAAGTCCGTTTCCTCAGGACCCAACAGTGTGTTCACCCCAGCGAAACCCCGCAACCGCCGTTCCCACTCCCCAGCTCCGAAGAACCAAGGCGGTACTAACCGATCAGCGATCCCGCCGAACCGAATAGCCAGCGCTCCACTAATGAGCGCGCCGTGTGCAGAACATACGCCTGCAGACACGACCTGAACCACGACCACCCGAAGACGACCGCAGCCGATGCTCCTTAGAAAGGAGGTGATCCAGCCGCACCTTCCGGTACGGCTACCTTGTTACGACTTCGTCCCAATCGCCAGCCCCACCTTCGACCGCTCCCCCCAGACAAGCTGGTTGGGCCACGGGCTTCGGGTGTTGCCGACTTTCGTGACGTGACGGGCGGTGTGTACAAGGCCCGGGAACGTATTCACCGCAGCGTTGCTGATCTGCGATTACTAGCGACTCCGACTTCATGGGGTCGAGTTGCAGACCCCAATCCGAACTGAGACCGGCTTTTAGGGATTCGCTCCACCTCACGGTATCGCAACCCTCTGTACCGGCCATTGTAGCATGTTTGCAGCCCAAGACATAAGGGGCATGATGACTTGACGTCATCCCCACCTTCCTCCGAGTTGACCCCGGCAGTCTCCAATGAGTCCCCACCACCCCCGAAGGAGCGTGCTGGCAACATTGAACAAGGGTTGCGCTCGTTGCGGGACTTAACCCAACATCTCACGACACGAGCTGACGACAGCCATGCACCACCTGTCACCCAGTCCGAAGAGGCACCCATCTCTGAGTGTTTCCGGGCGATGTCAAGCCTTGGTAAGGTTCTTCGCGTTGCGTCGAATTAAGCAACATGCTCCGCCGCTTGTGCGGGCCCCCGTCAATTCCTTTGAGTTTTAGCCTTGCGGCCGTACTCCCCAGGCGGGGCGCTTAATGCGTTAGCTACGGCGCGGAAACCGTGGAAGGTCCCCACACCTAGCGCCCAACGTTTACAGCGTGGACTACCAGGGTATCTAATCCTGTTCGCTCCCCACGCTTTCGCTCCTCAGCGTCAGGTAAGGCCCAGAGAACCGCCTTCGCCACCGGTGTTCCTCCTGATATCTGCGCATTTCACCGCTACACCAGGAATTCCGTTCTCCCCTACCTACCTCTAGCCAGCCCGTATCGAATGCAGACCTGGAGTTAAGCCCCAAGCTTTCACACCCGACGTGACAAGCCACCTACGAGCTCTTTACGCCCAATAATTCCGGACAACGCTTGCGCCCTACGTATTACCGCGGCTGCTGGCACGTAGTTAGCCGGCGCTTCTTCTGCAGGTACACGTCAACTTCGTCCCTGCTGAAAGAGGTTTACAACCCGAAGGCCGTCATCCCCCACGCGGCGTCGCTGCGTCAGGCTTTCGCCCATTGCGCAATATTCCCCACTGCTGCCTCCCGTAGGAGTCTGGGCCGTGTCTCAGTCCCAGTGTGGCCGGTCGCCCTCTCAGGCCGGCTACCCGTCGTCGCCTTGGTAGGCCGTTACCCCACCAACAAGCTGATAGGCCGCGAGTCCATCCCCAACCGAAAAACTTTCCACACCCACCCGATGCCGGGAGGTGTCGTATCCGGTATTAGACCCAGTTTCCCGGGCTTATCCCAGAGTCAGGGGCAGGTTACTCACGTGTTACTCACCCGTTCGCCGCTCGAGTACCCCGAAGGGCCTTTCCGCTCGACTTGCATGTGTTAAGCACGCCGCCAGCGTTCGTCCTGAGCCAGGATCAAACTCTCCAAACAATGTCTGAACAGTTGCTCCCGGCTGAAAGCACCCATCTCACATGATGGATGTTCAACCAAAGGAATCCGTCCTCCCACCCCAAAGGGCAGGTCGGACAGGGTTGTGCTTCATGCACTGGCTTTTAACACACTGTTGAGTTCTCAAGAAACGGACGCGTACACCGTCGTCCGCGGACCCGCCTTCGCGGTGTCCCAGACTTCAGGGCGTTCCATTCCGTGTCACCATCTTATCGGATCTGCCGGGCTTGTGTCAAATTGCCGGTTTTCCGACCATCGACCCCAACCCGCCGAATCCGCTAGGATTGCGACCACCCTGTTTCCAGGGCAACCCCTCTAACTTACTCCAACATCCGGCCAGTGTCCAATTCGTGCAGACACGCCTGATTCTCAGATTTTCAGAGGGGGCGCAGGACTCCTGCCCTGCTTGAAGAACTCTAGCAGCCCCCTAGGGGCACCATGACCAACTTCCTGGTAACGACTAGGCCTTCCCTGAGACCCCAGCTCTCAAACACGAGAACCCGGAGTCAAGAGACTCCGGGTTCTCAGCTCGACCCGTCTCCCTGACCAGGGCCGTTCTCTTCCCAACCCACCGGTCAGAACCCTCGTACCGCTCTGAACTCAGGCCATCTGAACTCAGGCCATCGGCCCGTCAGCTCGCCGGCAAAGCCGCCAGCTGAGCGAGCAACCGCGCGATGTCCTGGTCGGCCTGTGCGGCACGGGATCGCACCTTGGTCACCACATCGTCCGGTGCCTTGGCCATGAACTGCTCATTGCCGAGCTTGGCGGCGACCTGAGCCGCCTCCTTACGCGCCACCGCGAGATCCTTTTCCAGGCGCTTACGTTCAGCGGCCACATCGATCGTTCCCGCCGTATCGATCTCCACGACGACCCCGCTCACATCGAGACGGGCGGTCGCGGCGAACGAATCGGACGGCTGGTCGAGCCGGAGCAACGACCGGATCGCCCCTTCGTGGGAGGCCAGAGCCGTACCGGCGAGTGAGAGGTGCGCGGCGACCCGCTGCCCTGGCTTGAGGCCCTGATCGGAGCGGAATCTGCGCACCTCGGTGATCAGCCCCTGCACCGCGATGATCTCCTCCTCCGCCGAGGGATCACGCAGCGACTCCTGGACCGTCGGCCATGGCGCGACCACGATCGACTCGTCCCCTGTGACCGCTCGCCACAGCTCCTCGGTGACGAACGGCACCAGCGGATGGAGCAGACGGAGCAGCGAGTCGAAGACATGGCCGAGCACGAGCCGGGTGTGCTCCTGCCCTGAGGCGATCTGGATCTTGGCGAGTTCCACGTACCAGTCGCAGACCTCGTCCCACGCGAAGTGGTAGAGCAGATCGGAGATCTTGGCGAACTCGAAGTCCTCGAACGCGGCGTCCACCGACGCGACGATCTCCTGGAGCCTGGACAGGATCCACCTGTCGGCAGCGGTCAGCTCCGCAAGCGGAAGCTCACCCGTCACGGCACCGTTCATCAGCGCGAAGCGGGTCGCGTTCCAGATCTTGTTACAGAAGTTACGCGACCCCCCTGCCCATTCCTCGCTGATCGCCACGTCGGAGCCGGGGTTGGCTCCGCGTAGCAGGGTGAAACGGGTGGCGTCGGCGCCGAAGCGCTCGATCCAGTCGAGCGGGTCGACGACGTTGCCGAACGACTTCGACATCTTCTTGCCGTACTGGTCCCGGACCATGCCGTGCAGAGCCACGGTTCGGAACGGCGGCTCGCCGTCCATCGCGTAGACACCGAACATCATCATCCGGGCCACCCAGAAGAACAGGATGTCGTAGCCGGTCACTAGAACGGAGGTCGGATAGAACTTCGCCAGTTCCGGTGTTCTGTCTGGCCAGCCGAGGGTGGAGAACGGCCACAGCCCAGAGGAGAACCAGGTGTCGAGGACATCGGGGTCCTGGACATAGCCATCGGGTGCCTGCTCGTCCGGGCCCACGCAGACGACCTCGCCGGCGGGGCCGTACCAGACCGGGATGCGGTGTCCCCACCACAGCTGCCGGGAGATGCACCAGTCGTGCATGTCGTCGACCCAGTCGAAGTAGCGCTTGGCCAGCTCCGGCGGGTGGATCTTCGTCCGGCCGTCACGGACCGCGTCGCCCGCCGCCTTCGCCAGGGGCGAGACGTTGACGAACCACTGAAGTGAGAGCCGTGGCTCGACCACGGTCTTGCAGCGCGAGCAGTGCCCGACGGAGTGGAGGTAGGGGCGCTTCTCCGCCACGATCCGGCCCTCGGCGCGTAGCGCGGCCACCACCGCGGGCCTGGCCTCGAAGCGGTCGAGCCCCTGGAACGGGCCGTGGGCCGTGACCACACCGCGCTCGTCCATAATCGTCAGGGACGGCAGCGAGTGGCGCCGTCCGATCTCGAAGTCGTTCGGGTCGTGCGCCGGGGTGACCTTGACCGCCCCGGTACCGAAGGCCGGGTCGACGTGCTCGTCGGCGACGATCGGGATGAGGCGCCCGGTGAGCGGTAGCTCCACTTCCCTTCCGATCAGGTGCGCGTAGCGCTCGTCGGAGGGGTGCACGGCCACGGCGGTGTCACCGAGCATCGTCTCGGCCCGGGTCGTGGCGACCACGATGGAGTCGTCACCGTCGCCGTAGCGGATCGAGACGAGCTCGCCCTCGTCCTCGCTGTGCTCGACCTCGATGTCCGACAGCGCGGTCAGGCAGCGTGGACACCAGTTGATGATGCGCTCGGCGCGGTAGATGAGCCCGTCGTCGAAGAGCTTCTTGAAGATCGTCTGAACGGCACGTGAGAGCCCGGGATCCATGGTGAAGCGTTCGCGCGACCAGTCGACGCCATCGCCGAGCTTCTTCATCTGGCCGAGGATCCGGCCCCCGGACTCCTCCTTCCACTGCCAGACCCGCTCGACGAACGCCTCGCGACCGAGGTCGTGCCGGGACAGGCCGTCCTTGGCGATCTCGCGTTCGACGACGTTCTGGGTGGCGATACCGGCGTGGTCCATGCCTGGCAGCCAGAGCGTCTCCTGGCCGCGCATCCGAGCGCGCCTGGTCAGCGCATCCTGGATCGAGTGGTCGAGTCCGTGGCCGATGTGCAGGACACCGGTCACGTTCGGCGGAGGCAGGACGATGCTGTACGGCTCGCGCTCGCCGCTCGGGTCAGCGGTGAAGTATCCCTCCGATACCCAGCGCTCGTAGCTCCGGGTCTCCACGTCGGCAGGTGTGTACTGGGTGGGCAGCTCTGGCGTCGTCACGATGTCCAAGTCTAGGGATGTCCGCGCACTCGATGTCCCCCAGCCGAAGACTTGCGACATGTTCACATCCTTGCGAGCTCCGCCACGCCATCGACCCCACCGGCCGACCCTCCGGAAACCGCCGAGAACAGCGACGCCCCCACAGGATCTCCCTGCGGGGGCGTCAGCCGTACGAACCGGTTTATCCGGGCTGGATCACGCGGACTTCTCGCGCGGCGGCCGCTGCTGCTTGTTGAGCTGGTCACGTGGCACGAGCGTGGGGTTGACGTGTTCGAGCACCGACTCGCGGGTGATGACGACGCGCGCCACGTCCTGCCGCGACGGCACCTCGTACATCACCGAGAGGAGGACCTCCTCCAGGATCGCTCGAAGGCCGCGGGCACCGGTGCCGCGCAGGATCGCCTGGTCCGCGATCGCCTCAAGCGCGTCGTCTGTGAACTCGAGTTCGACGTTGTCCAGCTCGAACAGGCGACGGTACTGCTTGACGAGGGCGTTGCGCGGCTCGGTGAGGATCTGGATGAGCGCCTCACGGTCAAGGTTGTGAACGCTCGTGATCACCGGAAGCCGGCCGACGAACTCGGGGATCATGCCGAACTTCAGCAGGTCCTCGGGCATGACGTCCCCGAAGATGTCTGAGCTGTCGATGTCTTCCTTGGAACGGATGATGGCGTTGAAACCGATGCCCTTGCGGCCGATCCGGGACTCGATGATCTTTTCGAGGCCGGCGAAGGCCCCACCGCAGATGAACAGCACGTTGGTGGTGTCGATCTGGATGAACTCCTGGTGCGGGTGCTTACGGCCGCCCTGCGGCGGCACACTCGCGGTCGTGCCCTCCAGGATCTTCAGCAGGGCCTGCTGCACGCCCTCACCGGAGACGTCCCTGGTGATCGACGGGTTCTCGCTCTTGCGAGCGATCTTGTCGACCTCGTCGATGTAGATGATGCCGGTCTCGGCCTTCTTGACGTCGTAGTCGGCGGCCTGGATCAGCTTGAGCAGTATGTTTTCGACGTCCTCGCCCACGTAGCCCGCCTCTGTCAGGGCTGTGGCGTCGGCGATGGCGAACGGAACGTTCAGCATCTTCGCCAACGTCTGTGCGAGCAGCGTCTTACCGGAACCGGTCGGGCCCAGGAGCAGGATGTTGGACTTGGCCAGTTCAATGCCGTCGTCACGCCCGCGCTCGCCGGACTGCACCCGCTTGTAGTGGTTGTAGACCGCTACGGAGAGAGCCTTCTTCGCCTGGTCCTGACCGATGACGTAGGCGTCGAGGAATTCGTAGATCTCCCTCGGCTTGGGAAGGCTGTCCCACTTGAGCTCAGAGGACTCGCTGAGCTCCTCCTCGATGATCTCGTTGCAGAGGTCGATGCACTCGTCGCAGATGTATACGCCGGGTCCGGCGATGAGCTTTTTGACTTGCTTCTGGCTCTTTCCACAGAAAGAGCACTTCAGCAGGTCTCCCCCGTCGCCGATGCGTGCCACCCCAGATACTCCTTTGCGTGGGACCGCCCTGGCTGCCGCGGTCCGTTTCTTCCGACCGGCCCGATACCCGATCGAAAAGTCATCCCGCTTAGGTTTCGACGTTACCGTCTTCTGAGCCCTCAGTGAGCCCCCTAGCGGCGAGTCGCACCGGAACGTGCCTGATTCGGCACGGTTCCGGTGCGATATGCCTCGTTAGGAGGCTACGGCCTTCGCGAGTTTCTTGCGGGACGGGATGATGTCGTCGATCAGCCCGTACTCCTTGGCCTCCACAGCGTCAAGGATCTTGTCCCGCTCGATGTCCTTGCGGACCGCCTCCGGCGCCCTGCCCGAGTGCTGAGCGATGATGGTCTCCATCTGCGCGCGCATCCTGAGGATCTCACGCGCCTGGATCTCGATGTCGCTTCCCTGGCCGCCCCCCTCGGTGGAGGGCTGGTGGATCAGCATGCGGGCGTTCGGCAGGGCGAAGCGCTTGCCGGGCGTGCCGCCGGCCAGCAGGACCGCCGCCGCCGAGGCCGCCTGCCCCAGACAGACCGTCTGGATCTCCGGCCGGACGAACTGCATCGTGTCGTAAATCGCCGTCATGGCGGTGAAAGAACCACCCGGCGAGTTGATGTAGATGCTGATGTCACGGTCGGGGTCGAGCGACTCCAGGGTCAGCAACTGCGCCATGACGTCATTGGCCGACGCGTCGTCCACCTGCACGCCGAGGAAGATGATGCGGTCCTCGAAGAGCTTGGCGTACGGGTTCATCTCCCGCATGCCATAGGACGTGCGCTCGGTGAAGGACGGAAGAACGTAGCGGCCGTTGATGTCTCCCGGCCGGATCAACTCACTCACCTTGTGCCCCTTCAGGAGACGGCGCCCGTGGAGGGCACCTGTCGAGCGCTGCGCACGACCTGGTCGATGAAGCCGTAGTCCTTGGCCTCCTCGGCCGTGAACCAGCGGTCACGGTCGGAGTCGGCCTCGATCTGCTCCAGGTTCTGACCGGTGTGGAACGCGATGCGCTCGGCGAGGGTCTTCTTGACGTAGAGCATCTGCTCCGCCTGGATGGCGATGTCGGCTGCGGTACCGCCGATACCACCGGATGGCTGGTGCATCATGATGCGGGCGTGCGGCAGGGCGTAACGCTTGCCCCGCTCACCGGCGCAGAGCAGGAACTGGCCCATGGAAGCGGCCAGACCCATCGCGACCGTGCACACATTGTTAGGCACGTATTCCATCATGTCGTAAATCGCCATACCAGCGGTCACGGAACCGCCTGGCGAGTTGATGTAGAGCCAGATGTCGCGCTCTGAGTCGTCCGCGGCGAGCAGAAGCAGCTCGGCGCAGATTCGGTTGGCGATCTCGTCGTTGACCTGGGTGCCCAGCACGATGATTCGCTCACGCAGCAGCCGCTGGTAGAGCTGGTCTTCGAGCCTGAACGAGCCGTTCGGCTGGCTCATCGACTCGGGCCCGGAGCCGGTCGGCTGGTAGAAGGTCGGCGGGCTGGTCACAGCGTCACCTTCCGATGCGTCGTAATCGATTGGCTTTGCTTGTGACCTTAACGCGCGCGGCCTACCGGACATGCCCCCTCAACGCACTGTTCGCTGACGGCGCATGCTGGCCGCCGCCTCCTCGCCGTGCCTGGAACCTCCCGCCGCGCCCCCTGGTAAAGGCTCGGAAACCGGAGTCCGTACGGCGCGTCGGAGCTCACGGGGCCGTGTGCGAAGGCCGGAAGCGGGTCGCGGGGAGCCGCGAAGGAGGGACGCACGACACTTCCGGGGCCGAAGAGAGGAAGATCGCGGCCCTCAGCGGGCCCAGGAGCCCGCGAGTCCCCTTGGAGGTCGGGAGAGCCGAAGGAATACCGGAGACCGTCAGGCAGCGCTCTGCGGCGCACTCACCCCCCACATCGCCCTCGGCTCGTCCGAGGCCTGCGGCCCCGGACGAGCGGCACCGCAGGCCTCGGCCGGAGCCGGGAGCACGCGAACGCCCCCGTCACGCGGAGCGCGGCGGGGGCGTCGGGCGCGCTCGATGGCGCCCTCTCTCAGCCTGGGACTACTTCGCGTCGTCGGCCTCAGGGGCGTCGGCCTCGGGGGCCTCCTCGGCGGCGGGCTCCTCACCGTTGATCTCGGTGTAGATGGCCTTGAGGTCGACCTCGTTGCCCGCCTCGTCGGTCACCTTCGCGGCGTCGCCGATGACGCTCTTGGCCTTGTCCCGGACGATCTCGACCATGGCCAGCGTGAGCTGGTCGTTGTCGGCCAGGTGCTGAGCCAGCGTGTTGGGCGCGACGTTCATCTGCATGGCGCGGCGCACCACGAAGTTGGTCAGCTCCTGCTCACTGACGCCGAGTTCCTCGCTCTTGACGATCTTGTCGAGGACGAAGCCCGTCTTGAGTGCCTTGGCGGCGCTCTCGTCGAACTCGGCGAGGCGCTCCTCCTCGGTGGTCTGGTAGAGGCGGAAGAACGCCTCCTTGCTCAGGCCACTGTCGGCGATCTGGTGCTCAAGATTGTGCTTGCGATTGTCGACCTCGGCCTTGAGCGCGCTCTCCGGCAGCGGAATGTCGATCTTGCCGAGCAGGGCGTCGAGCGCGTTCTCACGGGCCTGGACGACCTGGTCGATCAGCTTGTTGCGGCGGGCCTGCCCGCTGATGCTCGCCTTGAGCTCGTCAAGGGTGTCGAACTCGCTGGCGAGCTGGGCGAACTCGTCGTCGAGCTCGGGGAGGACCTTCTCCTTGACGTTCTTGACGGTGATGGTGACCACGGCCTCCTCGCCGGCGTTCTCGCCGCCGACCAGGTTGGTGGTGAACTCCTTGGTCTCACCGGCGGACAGGCCGACCAGTGCGTCGTCCAGGCCCTGCAGCACCGAGCCGGCGCCGACCTCGTAGGAGACGTCGTTGGCCTGCTGCTCCTCGATGTTGACGCCGTCGATCGCGGCGGCCAGGTCCATGACGACGAAGTCGCCGGAGGCAGCGGCACGCTCGACGCCGGTCAGCGTGGCGAAACGCTGACGCAGGCCGTCCAGCTGGACGTCGACGTCCGCGTCGGAGACCTCGGAGACCGGGACGGTCACCTCGATGCCCTGGTAGTCGGGGACGTCGAACTGGGGGCGGATGTCCACCTCGGCGGTGAACTCGACCTGCTGACCGTCCTCGATCTTGGTGACCTCGATCTCCGGCTGACTGACCGGGAAGATCTCGCTCTCGTCGACGGCCTGGCCGTACAGCTTGGGCACCGCGTCATTGAGGGTCTCCTCCAGCACCACCGCGCGGCCGAACCGCTGCTCGATGATGCGGGCCGGAACCTTGCCGGGGCGGAACCCGGGAACGCGCACCTGCTGCGCGACCTTCTTGTACGCCGCCTGCAGGCTCTCGCCGAGCTCCTCGAACGGCACCTCGACGGTAAGCCTTACCCGGGTCGGGCTGAGCTCCTCCACAGCGGTCTTCACGGGGTCGTCTCCTTGATCAAACTTCGAGTGATCGCGGGCGCGCCAAGTCGTAGCGGCTACCGCGGCAAGCTCTCGCGCCGCGCCCACATGAGTGGCACTTGGCACAGCCATCGAGACGTGCAAGATTAGGGCACGCTCCACTGCGGCGGGTGTTCAGCGCCGCAGGCCAGTCTAGGGCAGAGCGGCACCATGGAGCGACCAACGGCCGCTCACTCCTCCTTGATGATCCGCCTCAGGATGTCGTTCGTCTCGCCGGGGGTGGTGCTGACCGCGCACAGCCGCTCCATGACCTCGCTGTAGCGGTCGACGTCCTCGCGCTTGTCCAGGTAGAGGGCGCTGGCCAACTGCTCGACGTAGACGACGTCCGGAAGCTCGCTGTCGTTGAAGCGGAGCACGCTGAAGGCGCCGCCCTCCGCGCTGTGGCCACCGAAGCTGAAGGGCATCACCTGGATCGTGATGTTCGTCCGCCGCATGAGATCGAGCAGGTGCTCCAACTGGCCCCGCATGACGTCCGCACCGCCGATGGGGCGCCGCAGCGCGGCCTCGTCGATGACGGCCCAGAAGAACGGGCCGTCGGACCGCTTGAGCACCTGCTGGCGCTCCATCCGCAGGTCGACGCGGCGGGCGATCTCGTCGGGCGCGATGCCTGCGCTCCCCGCGGTGACGATCGCCCTGGCGTACTCCTTCGTCTGCAGCAGGCCGGGCACGAACTGCACCTCGTACGTACGGATCCGGGAGGCTGCCTCCTCCAGGCCGACGTACGTCTGAAACCATGAGGGCAGCAGGTCGTTGAACCGGTGCCACCAACCGGGTTCGTTGGCTCTGAGCAGCAAGTCCATGATCGCCGACCGAGCGCGCTCGTCCTCCACCCCGTAGAAGGTGAGCAGATCCGCCACGTCGCGTTCTCTCAGACCAACCCGGCCGAGCTCCATCCTACTGATCTTGGATTCGGATCCGCGGATCAGATGGCCTGCCTCCTCTCGCGAGAGCCCCTTGGCCTCGCGCAGACGACGCAGTTGGGAGCCTAAGAGGATACGCAGAGCTGTGGGACCTGATCCCGGTTGAAGCTGCGCCACTTCGCCTCCCTCTCTACTTGGGCCAGCGCACACAGTGTCACTACTTCCGGCCGCTATGACAAGGTCTCAACTCCCTGCCCAATTCGCCAAGTCGCCGACCTAACCCCCATGCTGCTGCACATTGCAACTGCACGTGCATTTGGGTCTTGCAGCAGACGTTCCGGTGACCCATGATGGTTTAGTGCATATTGGGCTTATGGTGCACAAGCTCTGAAAACTCTCAAGCGGTACGGAGACTCACGATGACAGCGGGAGGTACCGGCAGGATGGTGGAGGAGCCAAAATCGGCTGCCGACTACCTGCAGGCGACCTGCGAAATCGGCTTTGACGAGCTGCTCGGGGTCAACCACTCCGACGCCACCGCGTGTCCCCTGCCCAGCCAGGCAGACTCGGTGAAGACCGCCCGGGACGTGACGCGCTCGACGCTTCACGACTGGGGACTGGCAGAACTCAGCGATGACGCAGCGCTAGTGGTTTCGGAACTTGTCACCAACGCGGTCCGTTACGCGCTGTGTCCGCCCGGGCAACCGGAGAACACCCCGATCACGCTCGTCCTGCTGCGCCTCTCCCCCCATGTGCTCCTGGCCGTGACGGACCCGAGCGACGAGATTCCGACCCCCAAGGAACCGGATTTCATCTCGGAGAACGGCCGGGGCCTCTACATCGTGGAGACCTACAGCCAGGATTGGGGCTGGGACTACCTCAACTGCGGCGGCAAGGCCGTCTGGGCCCTCTTCAGCGCCCACCACTGACGTTCCCGCACCATGGCTCCCGCACCATGGCTCCCACACCGTGAGGCGATCCTCCCCGCACGCGTCCGCGTGCCCCGCCCCTCTCGCGTGGCCGAAAACTCGCACCCCGTACAACGAGAAACCGGGCACCGGTCGAAACCGATGCCCGGCATATGTCGGGGTGACAGGATTTGAACCTGCGGCCCCCTGCTCCCAAAGCAGGTTTTTCCGGCGCCATTACCTGCATATAGGGAAGAAATAGCAGCTCAAGGGGTGTGATAGGCCGAGGATCACCGAGTCTGAGTGAGCCTGGCCGGGAGTGGCTCACTCCCATTTCGCTCCCATCCTCGACCCGCGCCGATCGTGGTTACGGCCCGTAGACTGACGGCGGGTTAGTTCCACGCAAAAGCCCCCATCCGGGAGGATGGGGGCTTTTGTTATGAACCTGTTTCCTAGCCGAACTCGTTGGCCTTGACGCCCTTGATGAAGGCGTCCCACTCGCCTGTGGTGAAGGTCACGGTGGCCGCTTCCGGCCTCTTGCTGTTGCGCACCGCGCGGCCTCCGCTAGGCAACTCGGCGACCTCGACGCAGTTATCGTGAGGGCCGCTGAAGCTGGCCTTGCGGTAGGTGAGCGTGGCGAGCTCAGTTGGGGTTAGTTCCATCGCCTCTCTCCAGTTGATCAACCATCGTTGCCAGATACCTAACAGACTCCTCCGGAGGCTCCGAAATCGCCACCGCCCGGGTAAAGATCCGACCGTACGCCTGTAGTTCCTCCGGCTTCTCCAGGTGGAGTGAGTCTGTCGCAGTTTCCAAGTAGACCACCGAGGGGTCGAGTTCGGTCGCAAAGTCCAAGATCGTAAATGCTCCGGTCATCACCGCATGCGCACCAGCCGAGTCACGAAGAATCTGAATCGTTACGTGCGGGGCAGCAGCCGCCTCAATCAGATGTCGCATTTGCTCCGCCATCACCGCGGGCCCGCCGATCATCTTGCGTAGCGCCGCCTCGTCGATCAAGGCATACAGCTCCGGTGGCCGCTCGCGCTTGAGGACGTCCTGCCGGACGATCCTGACCTCGACGCGCCGTTTCACAGAGGCATCGTCCAGCACCTGGCCGGCCCGAAACACGGCGGCGGCGTAATCGGCGGTCTGAAGCAGGCCGGGGACGAACAAGGCCTCATAGGTGCGGATCTGGGTCGCCTCTGCCTCGAAGCCGGGCAGTGAGCCGCGAAAGACGTCGTTGTACTTGGCCCACCATCCCTTCTCGCGGGACTGGCGGGCGAGGTCGAGGATCGCGTTGCGAACCTGCTCGTCGGTGACGCCATACAGGTCCAGCAGAGCGCGAATGAGCACGACGTCGGGTCGCACCCACTGGTTGAGTTCCCATTTCGTGAGGCGCCCGTTGGACCACCCGAGGCGGGTAGTCACCTCTTCAACGGTTAGCCCTGCATCTTTACGCAAGCGAACGAGCTCGGCGCTGAGGCGTCGCAGTTTGACGGTGGGGCTGCCGGTCATCGCGTGTCCTCCTGTGTGCGCTGAGTGAGCGCATCATACGGCTGGCCTACGGTGGTGCGAATCCGACAATTGTGTCATTGAAACTGTGCCCTTGAAAGTTTTTCCGGGAAGCCGCATGATGAGAACACCCGATCACATGAAGTGAGGCACCCCATGATGCTCCTCACGAACGACCGCGTAACTGAATTACGCACGCTCTACCCCGCCTGGACCATTTTCCAGTCCGGCGCCGGCCGCTGGTGGGCGCTCCGCACCGGCGCCATCAGCCCCGCCCAGCGCGACCTCGGCATCACGGCAAGCTTGGACGCCGACACACTCGAAGACCTCGCGGGGCAGCTCGCGGCCCAGGAGCAGCTCCGGGAGACAGCGTGACGCTACTCTTCCTCCGGCTGCTGCCAGTCCTCGCGGGGGCGCACGAACGTGCCCTTGCCGCCGATCACCCGCACCAGCCCGTCATCGGCGAGCTTGCCGATGACCTTGCGCACGGTCTGCCGGGCAATCCCGAGCTCCTGCTCCAGGTGCGCGATGCTCGGAATCGGCAACCGCTCTTTGTAGACGCCCCCCTCAATCCGTTCGCGCAGGAGGTCGTAGACCTGCGCCCATACGGTCCGGTCCGGGTCGAACTCGATCATGGAATGGACCGTAGGGGATCATGCTCTAGCATGCCCTTTCGGAACCGGCTATGCCCGGGCATGCCCGGGCACTACACGGCGCGGATAATCTGCAATTCCCAGAGCGGGCGCGGCGGCCGGGTACACCACTCCCTCGCCACAGGGTCGGCCGTCGCGCTCTCAGTGTGCACCCCCGGCACATCGTCTGCCGGCGGGTCCACTGGCCACCTCCGGACATGTCTCCACAAGCTGGGGCATGTCCGGAGGGGCGGCGGCGAGGTGTCGTCATGACCGCCGACACCGAGGTAACCGCCCTCGACCTGCTCGCCCAGGAGTTCGGCGACATCTGGCAGATCATGCGTAGCGACGCCGGACGGTGGTGGGCCACCCGGCACAAGCCGATCGCCGGGGTCGAAGACGTGGTCGGCTGTTCTCGCACGGTGGACGCCGACACGCCCGCCAAGCTGTCCCAACGGTTCGCTGAACAGGCGAAGCTCATCCAGCAGGCAGCGGACATCACCGAAATCCTCCGCGTACTGGAGACCACCTACCCCGGGTGGAGCACCACGTATGACGGCCACTGGCGCGCGGACCGCACCCCTCCCATCACTAGCGCGCAAGCCGCCGCTGGCGTGGTAGCCAGCCTCTCCACCCCCTCCTATGAGGAGTTCACCGAGCAGTTGGCCAAGCAGGCGACGCTGATCGACCGGTGCGGCGGCTACAACACCTGACCCCCGGCCGCCCCTGCCCTGAGGTGGTGGCGGCCGGTGCAAAACCCCCGGTTGAGAGGCGCGGGCTGGCGTCAACCTCCCGGGGACGGCCCGGCACATGCCGCCGGGCCGGGGTCCTCGCCCACTTCTCTCCCGGGCGAGGACCCAAACAACCTCCGGCAGGCGAAAGTTTGGTCGCCCGCCGGCCCCGGCCCCGCCGTCTCCCCACGCGGCGGGGCCACCACAACGACGACCCGCCTGGAGGAACCCGATGAGCAGCACCCCCAACGAGCAGCACGCCACCGCGAGCCCGGACAGCGCGGACCCCCTCATCGACGACCAGGCCACAAAGCTCCAATACGGCGTCCGTTGGACGCCCAGCCACAGCCAGCACCCTGTCGTGGCCACCAGCCCCGACAGCGAGATCGAAGCCGATAGCCTCGCCCGGCGCCTGCGCTCCATCCAGCGAGTGCTCGGCAACGACGATGACGCCGTCGTTGTCTACCGGATGGGCCCGGACGGCGAGTGGGACACCGCCCCGCCCAACCCGTTCGGCTTCCCCGAGCAGGCCGAAGCCTTGCTCCAGGACTTCCTCCTCTGGGCGGAGCGGAACCCCGGCATGTTGCAGCTTCTCGTCGACGAGCTCCTCCGCGAGGCCGCCGACCAGCCCACCCCCTGAACGCAGAAGACCCCCAAGCTCCCGGCCGGGAAGGGATTCACCCACTGCGGCCCGGCCGGGCACACCGAGGCCCCGCCGCCCATCTCACCGGGCGGCGGGGCCTTCATCGTCCCGGTGACGTACACCGTAGATCCTTAACGGTTACCATTCGGTAGCTCTCCGTCGCGGTTACCCTGGATCTTCCCGCCTCCCCCTGTACCCGGACAGAGGCTCCAGGCGACCCCCGCCCGACGACGTCCGATGGAGAGCGCCGTTGTCCGACAAGTATGAGCACCTCGCCGCCAAGCCCCCCGAAGGCTCCTTTCTGTGGGGCACTCCAGAACCCGGAACATCCTTCAACCACTCCTACAGGGCTCTCCTCCCGAACAACGACTTGCTGATCAGCCGCTTGGAGATGGACGATCGTGACCGTCTCTTGGGGTTCGCGATGATCCATATGACCCATGATGGGCGGGAGGGTGAGATGGTCGCCGAACTCGACACCCGGCACGGCGAAGTCCACATCCACCAGTACCGCCAAGGCAATATCAGGACCGGTAGACGCGTTCTCCGTATCATCAGGAGCCAGGAAGACATTGAAGACGGATACGAAGAGGCTCTTGATGTGATGACCGAGAAGTGGGAAGAACACAGGAGGAGGTGGCAACGTGGACGCTAGGGAAAAAACCCGCATGCGGATGACGCGTGACGTGCTGCGACTGCTTCGGGTACGAGACTTCCGAGGTGCTCTCCCACCGCTTCGCGACGGTGAGGAGTCTGCCATCCTCGTCAGCTTCCTGGACGACACCCTGAAGTCGGTAATGAAGCGCATCGCGCTCCTCGGTGGCAACGTCAACGTCGTTGTCCCGCCTGAAGACCTCGCCGACTGGCCGACTCGCATGACATTCCTTCAGGTCACCACTGGCGGCAGGGTCGCGCCCGGCTACGCCATGACCGACAACGACTGCCTCGTAAACGAGCACTCCGAGCTCGGGATGCTGCTGGAGCTCCTGCGGGTGCGCAGGCGGACGATGACGTTCCACCTCTGCAAGCACGAGACCACGGTCGAGCTGGTCGACGATGGCAAGGACTCTGTGCCCGTGTAGGGCTTCTGGACGCGACAAGGCGCCCCGCTCCATCTCGGAGCGGGGCGCCTGCGATGTGCCATCGTCGAGGGCTCGCCCAGGGGCAAGCAACGTCCACGTTTTCGTTACCCAAAGGCAAGGAGACCTGGTGCTACCTCCCCCCACCCACAGGGAACATAATCTAAGAGAGCGACGAGGAGGTGGGGGCATGGCGAACGTGAAGGACGTAGCGGCCTACATCCTCGACAAGATCGGGCCGATGACGGCCATGAAGCTGCAGAAGCTCTGCTACTACTCCTACGGCTATCACCTCGCGTGGGAAGAGCGTCCGCTGTTTCCTGAGCGCTTCGAGGCTTGGGCCAACGGCCCCGTCTCGCCGGTCCTGTACGCCAAGCACCGCGGGCGGCTTCACCTGCAGGCCGGCGACATCGATGGCAACCCCGAGGCTTTGGACGAGGGCGAGCGAGAGTCTGTTGACCTTGTTCTGTCGTCCTATGGCGAGTTCACCGCGAGCCAACTGTCGACGATGACGCATCAGGAAAGGCCGTGGGTGTGCGCGCGCCAGCGGGCCAGCGTCGGGCCGATGCAGCGCAGCACCGAACCGCTCTCGGATGCTGATGTTGCCGAGTTCTTCGAAGCGATGATCGCCAGTTCCGTCGATGGCGCAGAAGGCTAAGCACAAGCCTGTCCCCGGATCCACGTACAGCGGCAGAGACGTACCCGTCACGCCTGGTCTTGCCGCCGGGGTAGGCAAAGGAAGCATCCCGAAACGGCTGCTGTCCATGGCAGCCAACGGGGACGGAGCTGACTATCAGCACCCGCTCTGGAGGCTTTCGCTCCTCGATCGCGAGTACGAAGGAGCATGGTCCTGGCGGATGATCGACGGCGAAACGACCGAACGAATCGTCGCGTTCCTGTCGGAGATGGAGCGGCTGAGCTGGAAAGAGATCCGTGGCCAGATCACGGGCGGCCAACGGCGGCGCGGATCCAAGCACAAGCACGTCCCCGTCGATCACCTGGCTCCAGACGCGCGATCAAGGTTCGACCAGCTACAGCTGGACGAGTTTGACGAGATGTTCCGATTCCGGTTGAGCGGTCCGGAGCGGTTGTGGGGCGTCATCTCGGACGAGGTTCCGCGGGTGTTCTATCCCATCTGGTGGGATCCGGAACACAAGATCTGTCCCGGCAAGGACAGAGAGTAGACACACGAAGGCGCCCCGCTCCACATCGGAGCGGGGCGCCTTCGTGTGTCTCGTCGATGAAGTTGTCTGGTCGTCAGTCGCGCCGCGCGTCAGCGCGGAGACGATGACATGGGTTGATCACATGGGTTGTTGTCTATGGGATGGTGGCCGGTACTCACTACCGGTGCTCGCGGTAATGAGTACCGGTACGTGCAGGTAGTGATTACCGGTACTGCGGAACTGATTACCGGCACCGGTAGTCACTACCGGTGTCACCAGTCGTCTCCACGGGACTGGCGGAACAGCTTCCACGCGTCGGCCCCCTGCGCAGGCCAAGGCCGCTTGCCCGCCTCCTCCTGCTGCCGGTTCCACTCGTGGTAGCAGGAGACGTCCGATCGCCCCTTGACCTTCCTCGGCTGCGGGCAGAACACGGCCTTCCAGAGGCTCCACGTCGCTTTCCCGTCCCGGGTGACCTCCCCGCTGCCTTGCGGGTTGATCTGCTTTCCGCAGTTCAGGCATACGAACTTACGGCCGTTCGGCCCGAGGATCGGCAGCCCCTTCCAGTACTCCGGGATGGCCAGTTCGTACTCGTCGGCCAGCCGTTGGTGCGCGACGGCGTGAGAGACCCGCTCAGCGAGCCCAGCCGCGCGCAGGAGCGCCCACGCGTTGCGGATCGTCTTGTCCCCCAGCCCGGTGTCGCGCTCGATGCGTTCGTTGCTGGGGAAGCAGGAGGTTCCGTCGTGGAAGTCCGCGTAGTCCATGACCGTGCGGGCGACGAGCTTCACCGAGGGTTCCACAAGGAGGATCCTGATGAAGGTGTTCCAGCGGGCCACGAAGGGCTTGTCCTCGTCATCGGGACGGATCACGACAAGTCCGGCAGTGCAGAGTCGAGCGCCGCGACGCTCAGACGAGATACCCGAATGTGCCCCTCGCGGAATCTGGACACGGGCACGGGTATGGCATGTACGGTGCTGATGACTCACTCCTGGCACACAGGCGTTGGTCAAGGGCCCGCTGGTGGTTGCACACCGGACGGGCCCGTTTCGCGTTGAGGCGCGCATGCTCGAATAGCCCTCTGAAGTGAGGGCGCATGCTGCGATGGGTTACGCCGGGTCGCGGCTGTCGTCGGCCTGCGCTTCCGCGAGGCGCCTCGCGCGCTTCTGCCGAGCCCTCTTGGCGAAGTAGTCGGCCAACGCCTCTTTGACGATCGCGGTGTTGGTGGTGTCGTCTTCGCCCGCAGCCCGTTCGACCTGCTCCCAGATCTCGTCACCGAGGCGGACGCGCCGGATTGGCGTTGTACCCGTCTTCGGCCTGGCCACTGCTGTACTCCCCGCGTCGTGTGTACAAGGGATCATACGGCGACTCCTTTAGATCATGTATTCTTGTGGCAACAATAACACCACGAAATTGCTTGCAGATCGACACTAATCTGTGTCAATCTGTGGCGACAAGAACGATCCCCATTGCCGCCCCAAGGAGCCCTAGGACATGGCCGATTACCTGCCGCCGATCCCGTCATGGGTGCCCGACGTCGTGGCCGCTCTCGTGATCGGCCTCGGCGTCATCGCCACGCTTTTCGCCCTCTGGGAGCTCCGCAAGGGCGCCAAGGCGCTCATCCGTAAGGCAAAGACCAGCAAGACCCCGGGCGAGGATCTCCTCACCTGGGTTGCTGCCGCTATCGCGACGGGCGTGTCCGCTCAGGGAATGTGGCGGTTCGCCGGCGACATCCTCGGCTTCGACGGCCCGCTACGGCTGCTGCTCTTCGCCTTCATCGAAGTCGCCATGTTCACCAGCGCCGTCCGTGCCCGCCGCAACATGCGGGAGAACTTCTCGGCGGGTATCGACGGCCTGGCCGTGTGGGTCCTCACGTGCCTGTCGGCGGTGCTGTCGTGCATGGACGCCCGCAGCATCCCCGAGGCCGTGTTCCGCCTCGCCGCCCCTCTCGTGGCCGCCTGGCTGTGGGAGCGGGGCATGGCGATCGAGCGGCACCGCGCCACCGGCCGTAAGCGCATCCACTGGCGCATCACCCCCGAGCGGGTGCTGGTCCGCCTCGGCGTGGCGGAGAGCCGGGACCGTACCGCGGAGGAGGTCGACGCTCAACGGCGCCTCACCAAGGTCGCGCTGGCCGCGAAGAAGGCCCGCGCGTTGGAGCAGGCAGGCAAGACCGGCTGGAAGATGCGCCGCGCCATGACCCGCCTGGAGGGCGCCCTCGACGCCGCCATGCAACACACCGTGCTCGCCCGCGACGAGGCACTGCAGCGGTCGCTCCTCGACGGGGTCACCACCGCCTACAGTGCGCCGAGCCTCATGCAACTGCCCCCGGTCGCGGCGTGGGCGCACCTCGACCACCCCGCGGTGACCGGCGCCGCGAAGAACAGCGAAGCGGTCAAGCTGGCCGGCGCGCTGAGCGAGTGGACCGCGGCGATCGAGCGTGAGCATGACCCGGAGGTCTCCGCCGCGGTCACGAGCATGGCCGCGTACATCACCGGCGGTCACGTCACACCAGCGACCACTCCGGTGACCGGTGCCGCCGCCTACCCGAGTCTGATCGACGCCACCGGGCAGGTACTGCCTCCGTCACCGGAGGGCCGTTCCTGGCTCGCCTCTCTCAAGCCGTGGTCGCGACCGGAACCGCGACCGGAGACAAACCAGGAAGACGACCACGCCGAGCACCCCGTTCCGGTCGCCGAACCGGTCGCGGAAACGGTCGCCGAAAGTGACCAGGATGGTGACCGCGACGGCAACCACCCTGACGACCGCGACAGTGCCGCTGAGCTGGACAACGGCGCCGCCGAGGAGTGGATCCGCGCCAGGTGCCGCGGCAAGAACGGTGCCGGGCGAAAGCCGTCCCAGCGCGAGGTGGCCGACAAGTACAAGCACAGCGTCGGATGGGCTCGCAATCGGCTCGCCGCAGTGCAGGAGCGAATGACCGCCCAGGGCTACACCTTCCAGCATGACGGCACGGTCCTGGCCCCGCGCCGGGCGGTCACCGAACCGGCCTCCGCCGCCTCGTCACCGAACGGCTCTTCGGCAACCACCCCCAACTGATCTTTCCCTCCCCCCCCTGGAGACCGTCATGGACGCCGCCGTGCTGCTCATCGTCAAGCTGGCCGTCACCACCGCCGGGTCCGGACATCGCGCTCGCAGCGTCCTGCCCGCCCGGGCAGATGACACCGATCGTTGCGCCGGACCCGGTCCTGGATGGCTCCTACCGTGACGGCGCTTCCTTCCCCTGCTGAGGACCTCATGTTCTTCATCGTCCCTGTGCTCGTCACCGCGCTCTGTGTCGCCGCGGTGGTCTTCGCCGTCCTGAGGGCGGCAGTCCATTACCACCGCACCAAGCCCAGTCAGCGCGCCGTAGATGCCGCCCGCGCCCGCCTGAACGCCAAGCAAGGAACCACCTCTTGAAGCACGACACCCAGCCAGCCCCGGCGCCCGCCCCGGTGGAGTCGTCTGCGGTGCTGGACGCCCTCCGGGACATGTGTCGCGCTGCGGTGCACACGTTCCGGGCCGGCCGGTGGGTGTGGCGTCGCCTGGTGTGTCCGCACCGAGACCAGCTCGCCCCGGTCGGCCTGGCGCTGTCCGCTCTCACGATCGGTTCCGCAGGCCACATAACAGGGGCGCCGTGGTGGGCAACCGCGGCAGTGTTCGCCGCGGGCATCGCCGGGGTCCGGATCCAGCTCGACCGCCGCGGAGTGCAACCCGAGCACCGCGACGCCTTGGCTGGCGCGACCGCCACCTGGGGGGTATGGGCAACCGCCGCAACCGTGTTCGGGCCGACGATCCACGTGCAGCGCGCCTGGCTCGTGTGGACCCTCATCGCGGCCGGGACGTGGCTCCTTAACCCCACGTCGAAGGCGTGGCGGCGCCTGCGTGCCCGCGTCCGCAACTGGTCACGCCAACTGCCCGCCGTCCTGGCGGGGCTCGGCATGAGCGGCGTGACCGTCACCTCGATCAGCATGCAGGCCGGAGGCCGGGTGCTGTTTCACCTGCGTCTTCCCCTCAACGTCACCGAGTCCCTTCTGGCGGGTGAGCGGGAGAAGATCTGGTCAGGGATGGGCTGGCCGAAGGACTCCATCGAGATCCGCCAGGACCCCGACCACAACGCCGCTGACCGGGTGGTGCTCGCCTACCAAGACCGCCGGGCGATTGTCCGCCGAGACGTCGTCTGGGACCCGGACAAGGCGTCGGGGGCGATCTTGAACGCCCAGTGGTGGGGTGTCGACGAAGACGGCCACGACGTGTTCGTACCCGTCTACCTGCCCGGCGTCGGCATGACCCGCGGCCTGTACCAGGGCGCTCCAGGATCGGCGAAGTCAAACCATCTGCGGATGATCGCAGCCAACGGCGCCCCCTGCCTGTCCACCCTGTACCTGGTCATCGACCTGAAGAGCCGGGCGGCGTCACTGCGCGGGTTCCTGCCGCGAACGGCGTGGCTGGCCACCACCGAAGCCGAGGCCACGCTGCTGCTGGAAGCCGCCGCTGAGATCATCAGACGGCGCGGCGCGCTCCTAAAGCCAGAGCACAACGGCGTCCTCCCCCCCACCCCGGAGCATCCGGCGATCATCATCCTCGTCGACGAGTTCGCCCCCATCTGGGGCAAACGCGTCCGTGACCGGCGCGCGGTCGACGCAGCCCTTCTCATCGCCCAGCAGGGGCGAGCCCTCGGTGTCGGCATGGAAGGCGCAGCCCAGTACCTGTCGGAGAACGCGATCCGAACGGACCTGCGCGCCCTGTTCGACTCCCACAACGCCTGCTACCGGGTGCGGAAGAAAGAAGACGCCCAGTTCACGCTGGCCGACTGGCGGCACGTCAACGCCACCCAACTCCCCATCGGCTCGTCCTACCTGACGTTGGCCGGCGAGGAGTACCCGCGGCGACTGGACGCTCCGGAGGTGACCGAGGCGATCCTGACGCAGTCCGCGAAGGACCACGAGGAGATCGCCCCCGACTTGGAGGCGTCGACCGCTGAAGGATTGCCGGGGTGGAGTGACCGGTGGGGGCGACTGCCGGTAGACGTGCTTCCCTACTGCTCCCCCACTCAGCGCCGCATGGCCGAAGCGGCGCGCGATGTCCAACCGTTGCGTGTCGCCGCGGCGGGAAGTCCGCGCCGGCTCGTCGTGTCCGAACGGATCGACGAGCCGCAGGGAAGTTCAGCGCAGGGGAGCGCGACGCAGGGAACGGCGGCGGCGCTGGCCGCGATGTGCGCCGTCCTGACCGCCAGGGGAGAAGCGCGAACCCATGAGCTGCTGGCCGCGGCGAAGGGGAGGGGCAAAGGCCGGTCGTGGGCCATGGACAGGCTTCCTACCTGGGTGGGGGCGGGGCTGGTCACCTCCCCAAGCAGGGGCGTATACCGGCTCTCCTGTACCCCCGAGGCGCTCCTGGAGGGGGTCCGGGAGGCCGAACGGGTCCTCACGGCCCGCCGTCGGGGTGACGGATCGTGACCCCTTCCGGCGGCTACCCCTCCCCTCCCCCGCTGACCCCCGGGGAGGGGGCTCCACACGTGCGTGCACGCGCGGGGGCGCGTAGGGACGTCCGTTGGACATTCCCGCGGACATCACTTTCAAGATCCGTTGGATATCCCAGCGGACACCCACAAGTAACGGAGAGTCACATGTCTGGGAAGCCCAAGAAGTACACCATCACCGACAAGCAAACCGGCCGCGAGGTTGCTCAGGCCGGACCCGTGGACGCCCGCCTCTGGAAGCGCGCCGGCCAGAGGAACGGTCGGCCGGTCCTCGCCGAGCGCACCGACCTGTGCTCAGCGTGCGGGCTCCACAACTGTGGCGGCGGGCGCTGCGGCGAGAAGAGCGGTCGCTGATGACTCCCCGCCTCTGGCCGCCCCGCCAGTACGACGACCCGATATCCGTTCCCGGCTGGCAGGAGCGCGGACGCTGCGGCGAGATCGGCGACCCAGAACTCTGGTTCCCCGAGAAAGGCGGGCCCACCCGGGAGGGTAAGCAGGTGTGCCGCGGCTGTGAAGTCCGATCGCAGTGCTTGGAGTATGCGCTGGAGAATCACGAGCGGTTCGGCATCTGGGGCGGGCTGTCAGAGCGGGAGCGGCGGCGGATCCTGGCGCAGAGGGCTCGGTACGGGGCGGCGGCGTGAGCGGGCGCCGCCGGCGTCCACCTGTCCGCAGTCGAACAGTTCCGTACACCTACTCACAGGCCGATGGTTCGGATTTTCGATTACGGCATTCACAGCTGGTATGCGATATTCACACTATTCACACAACAGAGTCTGTTAACACGGTCAACACAGGAGAAGCTGTGAACAAGAAGGAACTCGTCGACGCCATCGCGGATCGGGTGGGCGACAAGAAGACGGCCACCGAAGCCGTGAACGCGGTGCTCGACACGATCCAGACCACCGTCGCGAGTGGTGACAAGGTCTCGATCACGGGGTTCGGTGCCTTTGAGATGGTGCACAAGCCGGCCCGCACCGCCCGCAACCCGAGCACGGGTGCTCAGATCGACGTCGCCGAGAGCTGGGGGCCGAAGTTCAAGCCGGGCCTGGAGTTCAAGGAGGCCGTCAATGCGGGCGGCAAGAAGGCCGCGGCCTGACCCTGTACGGCTGGCGCCCCTGCCCTCGGGTGGGGGCGTTGCTGTGTCTGCCTGCGAACGATCAGCGGCCGGGGCCAGCATGGCGGCATGGACACCGAGCTGAGCGCCGCGATCAGCGCGCTGACCCGCCTCGACCGTGACGCCGCCCTGGCCCGGCTCGCCCTCGCTGCGGGTGGGACGCGGAAGGATGCGGCGGCCATCATGCGGGGCGAGCAGGAGTAGCCCTGAAAACAACGACGAGCCCCCGCCCGTTCCCTGGCAAGGGCTCGCGCGTCTAACGACTTACGGCAGAGGCTGACGGCCCCACAGGTCCACCACCAAGTCCACGCCCCGCGGCGTGGCGTAAGCAACAGGGAAGACGAAGCCGTTCTTCGTCTCGGTCTTCACCTCGAAGTGCCCGGAGCGCTGACTCGTTGCCCGCGGCAGGTTCCGGCCGCCACCGCCCTGGGATACCTGACGGCGGAACAGGCTGATCTCGACCAGCCAATTCGTCAGCGGCTTGACCGTGGTGCGCAGGATGTCGGCCAGCTCGGTCATGCCGATCAGGCCCTCGGAGTTGCAGTAGGCGTCCCACTTGCCGGCCTTGGGCTTAGCGACCTCCAACTCCCGGCTGAGCTCCTGCTCCCGCTCCAAGACGGCGAGATACTTGCGTGCCATCTCGATCTCGGTCATGGGCTTGCTGGTGGCGTTCTCGGCCTCGCGGGTCTTGATCGCGAAGTAGGACTGAGCGGCGGCGACCTGAGGCTTGTTGGGGTCGCCGTTCATGGCAACGAGGTAGGCGGCGTAGCGGCTCAGTCGATAGTTGCCCCGATGGGTGTTCGGCGCATTCCCGCTGGTCACTACGGGTTCCCAGAGGCGGGAAAACGCCTGCTCGGAGTAGGTGGCGGTGTTCTCCGCCGAGCGGATCGCCCGGTCGATCACCGCTTCGAAGTTCTCCCACTTCCCGTAGCCCATGACGACCTGGAGTTCACGAGCGAGCCAGTGCTCGCCGTTCTCGTCCTCATGGCGGATCGCGTCGAACGGGGACCCTGACTCGGGGTGACCGGGGACGGCAATGGTATTTTCGGGCATGTCAACTCTCCTATATAGGGTTGGCCACTCCCGGGGCGGTCTCATCCACCGCCGCCGGGGTTTGTCGTACAGCTCCCCATATGCCTACCACCCAGGGCCGACAGGTCATGAAGACCGAATCCCGCTCTAGAGGCGGCCCGTGTCCATGCCGTCCTGTTATGGCCGGTAACCCGTGAGCCTCGCGAGGCGTCTGAGAGTTGGTCCCGGCTCCGGCGAGGGGAGTCGGGGCCCGAGCAACGTGAGAGCCCCGCCGCTTCGGAAAGCGGCGGGGCTCATCCCCGCAGACGCGAGGCCGACCTGGTTCATGGCAGGAAAGACGCTAAGGCAGGGGGCGCCTTCCGGCCAGCGCGGTTGCGAGTTCCCGAACCCCAGCCACTCGGGGATGCACAGCAGTGAGGTCGTCAGCGATCCGCCGGATCTTGGGCCGGTCACGCACCTCGCTCGGCGCCTCCCTATAAGCCTCAAGCAGCGCGCTCGCCGTCTCCTCCGGCCGGCCCCGCATCCACCAGGCCCGCGCCAGGTCGGTGTGCAACCGTCCCCTGCGCTCCGGCGTCGGATACATCTCCGGCCGCAGATCCTTGCCCACCTGCAGCGCCGCCCCCGCGTCACCGAGTGAATAGTGGATGTTCATCCGGTACATCCGCGTGAACGGCTCGGCTTCCGGTTTGCCCGTCAACGCAACCAGACGCTCAGCGGCCCGCTCAGCCTCCGCGAGCCGCGCAAACGCCTCCTCCCGATCATCCGCCTGGCTCGCCGTGTAGGCGGAAGTACACATCAGCCGCAGGTACGTGCCCAGCTGCGGTGCCTTGCGTAGCCCCATCACCTCCAGGGTGTCAGCGGCCCGCTCCACCACCCGCGTGGCCGCGTCATGCTGCCCGGTCGTACGGAGCATCATCCCCATCGCCCGAGCGGACGCGCCCTGGGCCACCGCATCCTCAGACCGTTGCGCGTACAACACCCCATGGTCAGCGGTGCGGAGTCCCGTGTCCTTGCGGCCCACCTTGTTCAAAACATCGGCGGCGAGGTTGTAGCAGGAAGCCAACGTCGCCCACCCCGCTGGGGTGTCCACCCGCTTGGCGGTGTCGAGAGCAGCCGACAGCAGAGCAGGGAACTCGGCCAATAGCGGCGCGAGCGCGCTGATATCGAACTGGCCTCGCGCAGCCTGCAGACGCTGCTGGATTTCAGCGAGTGCCGCGGGGCGGCTGGATTCGACAGGAACCGCGAGAGCGGCTTCAAGGTCCAGCAGTAGATGCAGCGGGACAGCGACCCCCGCCACTCCCGCCGCTTTGATCAATGTCCTGCGCTCCATAGGATCCTCTCTCTCATCGTCGCCGAAGTTCCTATTACGGCGTTTCGGTGTCGGCAATCCCAGACGTTCAGCAGAAACCCCGTACAACCGGCACAAAACCTCGCTGTACACGGACCCCGGCTTTCCTTGACCGTGCTCCCATTTGCACAACATCACCGTATTGACGTCCGGTCTTTCCAGCCCGTCTTCGGCGTACAGGGCCGCGATCTCCTCGATCGCGCGAGCGCGACTCCACCCGTGTGCCAGGCGCCACGCCTCCAACGGCAGCATCTCAGGAACTTTTTTGAGGATTTCGGCGCATATGTCCGGCGCTTTCATCCCGCGGTCCCTGCATGTGAGGCTGACAGTTTTGGCCTGCCTCAAAAGCGCGGCTCGTTGTGTTCGCTCAACACCCATCGCAACCCTCCGGCGCAACAACCTGCAATCGACAGTAACCCAAACGTCACCTCGAACATTGTCAGCTGACAATATTCGCCATCACTGGCATTGATGACGGCCACCACCGCGCCGCACCCTGAAGCCAGCACGCCAAACCAGCAGGCAAGACACGCATCCAACGTCCCCCATTCCTGTGGAAGACCGTCCCCTGGTCCGCCAAGGTGAACAGGAACGGCGCCACACCCCGGCGCCCAACCACCAGGAGACCCCGTGAAGCACCTCATTACCCGGGTTTGGCGTGCCCTGGCAGGCCCACTCCAATGGCGCATCCTGTGGGTCAGCCACGCCAAGTTCATGATCGGCGTCACCGGCATCGTCCGTGACTCTGACGGCAACGTGCTCCTCCTTCGGCACCGGCTGTGGCCGGAACACCGCCAGTGGGGTCTGCCCACCGGCTACGCCAACAAGGGGGAACGCTTCGAGGACACGATCGTTCGCGAAGTACGCGAAGAAACCGGCCTGGACGTTCAGGTCGGCAAGCTCGCCCACATCAAAAGCGGCTACCAGCTGCGGGTCGAGATCGCATACGAAGCCTTGGTCACCGGCGGAACCCTCCGCGTCGACTCAATGGAGATCCTGGAGGCGAGATGGTTCACACCGTTCAATCTGCCCGACGGCATCCAGGAGTCGCATCGGCTCCTGATCCACGACAAGCAGGAGTAGCCCTTGGACTCCTGACCCCCAACGAACACCTGGCCGGCTCCCCCGCCGACCGTGTGGCGCTCACCGAGCGGCTCGCCGCCCAGCGGGCGACCGCCGGCCTCGACCAAGCGCACCCGAACGTGGTGTTCTCGCTGTTGCCCTGGGTGCTGGCCGACCTCGGCAGCGACGCCCTGCAGGTCTTCTACACCGGCGCAGCCATCTTGGCCGACCGGTACGAAAAGCTGGGCCTGCACCGGCTCCTGCCGACCGACCGGGTATGGGTCGGCGTCCGCTCCACCCGGGCCGGCGTCTTCGGCGGCTTCCACCACGCCGGGCAGGGGTACCGGCACCTGCAGATGGGGGCCGTGGTCACCCGCTACGGCCGCCTGGACCAGGCCGTGGCGGCTCCGGAGCTGGTGGCGTTGGACCTGCTGCGGGCCTACGCCCACGACTGCCTGCACTACGGCTCCTACCGCGAATACAGGCTGCGGCATGGTGAGCTCGTCCGCACCCGGTACGGCATTAACAGCCGCGGCGAGGACGGCCGCACCTACTCGGCTCCCGACCCGGCCGGGTCCATCTCGACCCGGAACCTCGGGGTGGTGATGGAGGGCGCCACCGACCGGGAGGCCTCGGCCATCGCCCGGCAGGCGGCCCAGCGAGCAGGCGTCACCGAGCCGGACGGAGTCGACCGCTTCGCGTTCCGCGACGTCACCGGACGTCTCACCGATGCCGACCTGGCGCGTCTCCCCCTCCATCAGGCCCCGGCCGAGCAGCGGACGGCCGGCAGGCGGGACTTTCTGGCCTCGCTGGGCTCCTACACGCGCGGCGTGAACAACCGCTACAGCGTCTTCCTGGCCGAGGTCGGAGGCAGCGAAGTCGATGAGCTCCACACCGTCATCGTGTCCTCGATGATCAGCGGACGCCTGGCCCCGCTGTCGGCCTGGCTCGACCAGCGGCACGGCCCGAGGACGTTCGCCGTACTTTTCCGGGCCGCTTCCTACCGAGGGCCCGAACCAGACGCATAAACCACGTGAAGGCGCCCCGCCGGTCCGAAGACCAGGCGGGGCGTTCGCGTGTTCAGGCTCGGGCGGTCGTCTCCTGCGATGGCGGCGGAGCGTCCGTGATCTGCTCTACGCGGGCGTGTACCTCGTCGTAGGCGCGCTGAGCTTCGATCAGGTCAGGCGGAAAGTCGTAGGCCATCGTGCTCCAGTCCCCGAGGTTGCGGGGAGATCCTACGGCCCTCCAGCCCTGGGGCTCCAACCTGTTGCATACCTATCCCTATGCAAACCATCCTTCCGTAGTGCATAGTGATGGCTATGCAGATCTACGTGAGGTTCGGCGACTGCCCCGAAGGCCGCAGCTACAACTTCGACGCCGACGACTACGAGCCCGGCGTCTCGGTCTACAAGGCCATCCTCAACAACTGGGGCGAGCTCAGCCTCATCCTCCCCAACGAGGAGTCCGCCGCCACCGTAGAGATGCTGCTGTGCGACCGCCCCGTCTACCGCGTCGAGGGCCGCCTCCTGGAGACGGTCGGCGGAGACGGCGAACCCCTCATCGCCGACGCTGTCCTCACCCTTATGGAGGACGTAGACGGCACCCTACTGCCCTACTCGATCGAGGAGAACGCGTGACCGACACCCAGGGCTACGAGGCCGACCCCGCCGACGTCGAAGCGCTGCTCGACACCGCGATCAGCGACGCCCTCGATGAGCCTGACCCGCTCATCCGCTACACCCTCCTGACCAAGGACCTGGTGCTGTACGACGCGCTCGTGGGCCGGATCGCACAGGAGCGCTACCGGGCAGTGGCTGCCATGTCGTCGCCCGGCGGCATGTCCTACGCCGCGATCGGCGACGCCCTCGGCGTGTCCCGCTCACGTGCTCAGCAGCTCGTGGAGCGCGGCCGAGTCCCGCCCGAGCGGTAGCCGTACAACGCGAAAGAGCGCCGCCACCCCCGTCTGGGGGTGGCGGCGCTCTCGTGTGTGCGGGCTACGGGGCCATGGTCTGCGTCGGCTGCGGGGTGGAGGTAGACGTCGGGGTGGCGGTCGGAGTCGGCGCCGGGTTGGGAACGCCGAGCTTGCACTTCAGCCTCGGGTAGCCCTTGACCGAGCCGTCCCACTTGCACAGGGACTGCACCCCGTTGATGTCGAGGACGAACGGCCCGTCGAGGCCGGCGCCGTCCTTACCGGGGGCGCCGTCGGCTCCGTCCTTGCCGTCAGCGCCGGGCTTACCGGCCTCTCCCGGAGCGCCGGGCTTACCAGCGGGGCCTTCCGGGCCGGTCTTCCCAATCGGCCCCTGCGGGCCGGTCAGGCCCCGCTCACCCTGCGGGCCCTGAGGGCCTCGCGGGCCGGTCTCCCCCTGCGGGCCGGGGCCGGCCACCGTGCTCTGCCCCTGGGTGGCCTGCTTGGTCCACCACACCTTGACCTCGGTCGGCTTGCACTTGGTGGTGGCGTTAACGAGCCGCACGTAGCCGGTGCTCTTGGCCTTGCACGCGTAGATGAGGTCAGCGGCCGAGGTCTGCGCGGCTGAGGCGGTGGTGACGCTGGACAGGCCGACCGCGAGGATCGCGGTGGCCGCGATAGCGAGAGGCGTACGGAGACGCATGAGAGAACTCCAGGGGAGGAAGGGGAAGCCGTGGCGCGGCCCAACCAGAGTGGCAGGAAGGAACAATCCGCGAAGGCAAAATGGGGCATGTCACGAAAAGGCGTCACACATAAAGAACGCCCCCTCGTCCGGGGACGAGGGGGCGAACAGAGGCCGGAGTTTGATCAGTTCAATTCGCTGACGCGAGGGGTGCTCAAACTACCGGGCCGTGGCAGACGAAGCTGCACACCTCGGACCCCGAGACGAGGCAATCGCCGTTGCAGCCGTGACGACAATCAGACGGGTCGTCCAACGGTGACGGCAGGCGGATCTCCCAGACGAGATCCAGCCCGGCATCCAGCATGGTCCGCCGTAGCTCCGACAGGCGCGGGTCCTGCTCGCTCACGCAATGCCCCTCTCACGCATCGGCTTGCCCGTACCACGCCGGGAACGACCAGGTATCGACGTGAGCAGCCCAGCTGTGGCAGGACACCGCGCAAGCAGGATGCGGGCGCAGGATGCACCCGTCGCAGCCGTGGTCGCATTGACGCCGCTCTCTCACGCTGACCTCCTGCGAAGTCGAAAAGGGGCCGAGCGGCCCGAAGGCGACTCGACCCCGTAGTGTCCGTTGAGGCTTAGGGTGCCGGAGTCCCGCTCCTAGACACGCCGATCTCCCCCGCGCGGGACTGGAGGAGGTGCGGCCCTCAACGGATAGAGATGAGGCTACCGGGTCCTCCCCGGAAGCCTCATCTCTTTTTGAGCCGACCGCCGTACGGAGCAGTCAGCCCTCCGGGTGTGCTTAGACGGTCCTAGCCTCCGGCGATCAACCCGGGACTGCCGCCACCCCGAACCCCGCCAGTCCCTGAGGACGACAGGAAGCGAAAACCCCGAGCACTCCCGGGCGCTCGGGACGGACAGACTACCGCTGGGGCGAGTCCGACTTCTGCGCGTTCGGCACGGCCCACACTCCGAGCGCGGTCAGCACCGCGAGAACGGTGTCCACCCACTCCTGCGGCGTATAGACGCCGTCATCGACCGCGCCCTTCGCGATGAAGACCGCAGCGAACAGTGCCGCTACGACGGTCTTCGCGTACTTGCCTACGTTCATTCGCCCCTCCTGGGGGTCAGCCCGCCGGGCGGCGGGAAGTGAAGAGCCCGGATCCGGGCATGAAAAAAAGCCCCAGCCAGGAGGCGCAGGGCTCAGCAGTGAGGTGTGAACTTTCGCGGAATATCATTCATTCCGCAGGTCAGGGGCAGGTGTGAAAAAACCGGCGATATTATCACCGGTTTTGCAACACCAAGATCAGTTGGACTCGTCGATGAGTCCAGGGAGAGGCCCGTCGTCCTCACCGGGCTCCGGCGTGTCAGGCCACAGAGCAGCCACCCGAGCCAGGTACGGCCACAACAAGGCGTGTAGGACGTCCATGGTCAGGCGACGCGGAGCAGCAAAGCCCAGGTGTCCTTGTCGACAATGCCTGTCGGCTTCTTCCCGGCGGCGTCCTGGATGCCCTTCACACCGTTCTCGTGCTCTTCGGAGAACACGGTGTCGTTGAGCCCGTCCAATCCTCCGTAGTCGCGGGCCAGCAGCAGGTAGTGCAGCGTCTTCACGTGCCAGCGAATCGGGTCCTTGTCGTCCTTGCCGTCGCCGAGCTTCAGGGTGGGCAGCTTCTTCACCATGACCTCCGTAGAGTTCGGGACGGGCTTCGGCTTGGCCGGCGGTTTCGGCGGGGCGGCGTCGATGGGCATCCCAGCGTCCACCCAGGCCTGCAACTTCGACCCAGGGCAGCTGGTGGCGTATCGCTCGCCGTGACCGAGAAGCTTGAGCTTGCGCCCGGCCCGGCGGCACGCCTCCCCGTACAGCCAGCGGATCGACCGCTTCGCCGCCTCGGTGGGGTTGTTGTTGCCGATGTAGGCAACCGACTCGCCGGATGTGTTGTGGCCGGGACAGTGCGCGCCGACGACACACCAGCCGCGGCCCTCATAGATGACGCCGTTCTCGTCGACGAGGTGCCCGTAACCGATGTCGGACCAGCCGTTGCCGTCGAGGTGGAAGTTCTGGATGGCCTGGATGCTCTGCGTCTTCGGCCCGGCGCTGTGGTGGACGAAGAACTCGGTCCGCTGCCCCCAGGTGACGGTGTAGCGGCTGCGGGGCGGACGAGCACCCCACTTCTTGCGGGGGATGATGTCCATGGTCAATCCTCTCTGCGCTGGTCGAGAGTGACGGCGAGCGTGTTCTCCACGCGCTGCACGGACCGCTCGACACGGTCCACCGCGTCACGGGCGCTATGGCCACCGTTTGGCAGGAGCTGCGCCTCTATGGCCTCCAGCCGGGCCATCACCCCAGGACGGGCCGGAACCCCGGGGCGGGCCGGTTCGCCCTTCCAGTCGTCCAAGGCGTCGTGGCCTTTCTTGATGAGGGCGAGGAACTTGAAGACGACGGCGCCACCACCGGCCAGGACGGCTAAGGCCACGCAGATGGCAAGAATGTCGGTCACACAGGGGCTCCGTTTCCAAAGAGGGCAGATGGCGAAAAATGGCCGGATCCGCCGGACGGCACGTCTTAGGTGGCGATGAGGGGTGCTGCACGCAGAGACGCCACCAGCGCGTTGTGCGCGATGAACAGTGACTCAACGCTGTCGACCACGGTCTGCGCCTGCCCCTGGATGTAGGTGCCGGTGGCATTCGTCAACGTGTTCGCGGGATTCGCCACTGCTACGCCCTGCGGGAACGGCGGGGTGATCAGCTCGTGTACTACGCCGCCACTGTCCTTCCAATACGGGTCGCCGCCGGACGCGAACAGGTGCCCGCCACCGGTGGGGGTGGGCGGCGATGCCATGTTGCCGATCTTCCAACCCGCAGACGCCGACGTGAGCGGCGACTGCTGGCGAAGCAGAGCGCGGAGCTCGTCCACCTCGGCGCGCAGCTGGCGAATCTCAGCGGACAGGTCGCCGGGAAACTTATCCACCGGTCACCTCGATTCCTTCGAAAATCAAGTCGGCTTCTTCCTTGCCGGACTCGCGGGAGGTCGGGGTAACGCCGATGCCGATGATGCGCCGTACCCGGCTGTGCGGGAGGTGCCATTCGTTGTTCAGAAAGATCCGAGCCTGATCGCCCAGGCTGTTGGGGGTGAACGTCGGCTCAGCGCCCAAGGCGACGGTGATGGAGTCCACGCGCAAAGCGCCCGGCGCGGTCGCCGCCCAGTACGCCGCGTAGTCCTCCAAAGTCTGCAGCTCAGTGACCGACGAGTAGGTGAGGGTGCGGTCGATGCGCGGCCAGCCCGCCGCGAGATGCGCCTCCGCCACATGGGGGTCGGACATGAGCGGCACACTGCTGGTCGAGGCGTCAGTTGAGATGCTGCTTCCGCGGGCACGCCACGAGGTGGCGCCACGCAGCGCGTCGACCTGCTCACCCAGCTCAAGGATGTCGCCGCCGTTCGGGCTGTCAACGAACACATGGGCGACCGCATCCGATCCGAGCGTGGGGTAGCCCCACACCCAGTGCCGCTCCAACCCGGCGGGTCCGGCGACGATGTTGATGGCCCATTCGAAGCCGGACTCGACCTGTGCGAGCTCGGTCAGCCGTTGCCCGTAGGTGGCCTCGTTCGCGGCGTAGGCGCGGTCCTGGGGCACGCCCGAGCTGCCGCTCTGGAGGGCGAGGTTGAGGCTGGCGTGCGGCTGCCCCTGCATGTGCTGCAGCAGGCTGCGGGCGATATCGATCTGGTCCTCGGAGACGAACTCCAGCGCCTCCTGAAGCTCAACATGCAGCAGGTAGGCATCCATCGTGGATCCGCGCAATTGGATCGCCGGAGTGCCGCGGCGGGACCGGGACAGCTGCGTGGCGGTGATCCAGTACTCGCCCCAGCAGACCCCGCCCCGGTAGACCTCACACGTGATGACGCCGGGGCCGATGGACAGGTCCGTGATGCCGCCCACGCCTTCCTCATCGCGGGGGATGACCCGGGCGACCCGGGCGGCGACTTTGCGGGACGGGATCGGGATCGTCGCGCTGAACGTGCCCGGCTGGAGGATGCGCTTGTCGAGGCTGACGCCTCGCAGATCCAGGTCGTCCAGGTAGGTGCCGTCCCACCTGCGCAGCACATACCGGTACAGAGCGGATCCGCGGCCCGGTGTGAACGGCGGAGGCGGCTCCGGGGCAGGCCCCGCGTCGCCCTCTGCGAGGCTGATTGAGACGCCGACCCCGTACCGCTCCCCCGCCGGAAGGGAGAGCGTGAAGGACTTCGCGCCGGTCGACGTGCTGGAGGCGATCTGCTTGGACGCCGCCGCGGACGTGAGCAGGTCACCGCTTTGCCGGCTGCCGCGCAGCGCGTACCCCGGCGGCGGCGTCCAGGTGACGGTGCCGGTGATGCCGCCGGTGATGGCTCCCGCACGGATCTCCAGGTGCGTGGCCGAAGCTGCGGTGACCGGCGGGGTCACCACTTCGCCGGCGAACGTGATCACGGTAGCGACCTTGGGGGGGATGGTGGTGGAGGCGTCCCGGACACAGATGATGTGGACGATGCCGTCAGCGTTGACCGGCTGGGAGAAGCTGAAATTCGTGCCCTCGCCGCCGGTGGCGGTGCGCCGCCACACCCGAGTCGCAAGCTCATCGTCAGGGTTGCGGCTGGCCATCGTTGTCCAGCCGCTCGCGGACACCCCGGACAGGCCCGAGTCGCCGAAGTAGACGGCGATCAACACATCGCCCTCGACAACCCCGGACGGTTTCGTCACGCTGATGGTGGGCGCGGTTGCGGAGCCGATCGACTGAGAGCGCACACTGATCGCCACGACTCACCCCCAATCGGGTCGTCGCAGGTCAGATCCAGGCGTCCCGGTACAGGAAGACGGCCCCTCGGCCGCCGCCAGAGCCGGTGGTGTAGGTGATCGGGTTGCTGCCTCGCGCCAGCACGAAATCGCTCACCGGGGCTGAGGCGCCGGTCAGGGTGGACATGACGCTGACGCCGCCCACGGTCGCGTTACCATCCGCCGTCTCGATCAGCAGCCGTTCCCCGTCGGCGAGGGTCAGCGAGAACGCCAGGGTGCGGCCCGTCGCGGAGTTCGCCAAGGTCGGGTTCGTGGCCGGCCCGTCCAACCTGATGACTGGGTGGGTTGAGATGTTGCCCGCGTTGGCCAAGGCTGTGACGACCCCGACCGGGACATCCACACCCGTGCGTGCCAGGGCGTAGCGGCGCGGGTCCGCGCACGCGATCAGCACCGACACCGTCGGCAGACCAGCGTTGTAGTCGCCGTCCATGGACACGGCGCGGTCAATGACCTGGCCGTACGCAAGCTGCGGATCCCCGTGCCCGCGGATGACCAGCGGCAGCGGCGTTTCGTCCTCGGGGAGGCCGGTGACGGCGTCGATCTGCGTCAGCAGATCATCGATCAGCGTCGGATCCGTGGCCGAGTTGGGTTGCAGGCGGATCGTAACCAGGCGCTGCTGGGCGAGTTTCCGCCCGTCCCACGCCCCATGCTGAGCGGGTCTGGACACGTTGAGGTTGTCGATGCCCGGCAGACTCCGCCATCCGTCGACCGGCACCAGCACGCCGATGTCTGTGCCAGCTCCCCACAGGGTGGTGAGAGCCCACTCGACCTGTCCCGGCTGGGTGATCTGGTCGCCGGGCAAAGGTGGCACAGCGGCTACGAGAGTCGGGAACTCATCTTCGGTTTCGAACGCCGCCAGGGTGAAGTTCTGCCCATAGGCCAAGGTCAGCGGCGGGAACTCGTCTGCGGTCTCGAACGCCGCCAGGTACAGGTTCGCGTTTGGGGTGACCACCTGCAGCGGCGGGAACTCGTCTGCGGTCTCGAACGCCGCCAGGTACAGGTTGACCTGCAGCGTGTAGCGGCCCTTGACGACCACCGGACGGTTTGGTCTGCTGCGGCCTAGACGAGCCACCGGCCACCGCCTCTCTTACCAGGACGCGGCGCGGTGGACAGCAGCGGTGGACAGCACAGCGCGGCGCCCTGCAGGGGCCGGGAGGGAGGCGACGGCGACGGTGATCCCGTGCCGGTAACCGACCGTCAAACTGGCGGTGAAGTTGACTGTGCCCGTCGCCACGTTCGAGGTGAGAGCCTTGACCGCCAGGGACGCCATGGTGTTTCCACCGGCCTGCTGGTCGCTTTCCTCGCTGTACCCCGGCGGCGGCGTCCAGGTGCCGGCCTCAAAGTCGGGGTAGGCGGCAGCCCACCGCAGCTCCAGGTCGCTGGATCCTGCCGGGGTAATGCCCGGGGTGGGGGCGGTCGCGGAGAAGGCGTCGTTGCCGGTCTGCGCAACCACCGGCGTCGTGATGTCCGCTCCGACAATGGCCGCGATCGCCACACATCCTCGACCGGCCGAGTTTTGCGTGAAGGTGTAGTTCGCCGGCTCGGAGCCGCCTGCGACTTTCCACCACACTTTGCTTCGTAGGTCGAAGCTGCCGCCGCTGCCGCGGGTAGCCAGTGACTGCCAGGTGGCGCCCCCGGTAGGGGTGCCCATATTGGCCAGCGTGCCCTCGTCCGTGCTGTGGAACGCGATCAGGATGTCGTCTGCCGCCGTGCCCGCCGGTTTGGTGATGTTGCCTGAGCCGGTGGCATTGAGGGTGCCCGTCGCCACCGCCCGCAATGCGGCAGGCACCTATGCCCGCTCGAAAAACATGGTCGCCCTCACACTGACCGTGTCAACGGCGGTGAAGCGCAGCACGAACCCGTGGTCGGGGGCGCAGTCAGGGGTGTCGCCGAGCGGGATGTCGTACAGGAGGGTGCCGCCGTTCGGCGACAGTGGGATCTCCCCGATGACGGTCAGGACGGTCGGCTCGGTCGTCCAGTTCCGGGCGGCCGTGACGCCGTGCGCAATGGTTCGCCCGTACACCTGAGCTGGGGTCACGGAGGTGGAGTTGGTGCCGGGCGCGTTGGTGGCCCACGTGCAGTAGCACAGCTCGCAGACGACGGAGGCGTCCGTGGCATCCACACCGGTGAACCCCCACCACACCTTCTTCAGGTCGAGGCCGAACGCCTCCCCTGACTTGATGCCGAGCACGCTCTTAGCGGTACTCGCGACGAGAGAAACGGCGGCGCCGGTAACGACGCTGTATCCAGCCTTGGCCACAATCGGCCCCCTTACATGCGAAAACCCCGCACGCTGGCGGGGTCGAAAAGACGAAAAGAGGGGTGCATGCAAAGGCCCGGAGGACATCCCTCCGGGCCTTCCGTATGTCACTAGGCGACCTGCCCCAGGTGGGCTCGACGCCAAATCCCATCCGTATGTGGAGTGATTGAAAATACTCCGTCGGCGGTGGTGTACTGCTGGCCGAAGTAACGCAGTAGCAGAGCCAGATCGTCGCTGGCCCGGTAGATCAGCAGCCCTTCAGCGGTGAGGGTGGTTTCCGTCCACTCCAGCGGGTTGATCAGCCACCCCGACTTGCCGGGCGTGCTCACCAGCTCGGCGAACGACACCACCTCGATGGCCTGGCCGCCCGCCGAGTAGCCAGGCCCAGAGGACTCCCCGGCGTCCCATGGAGCCGCCCCATAGGCCGGGGAGGTCTGGGAAAAGTTCGGGGTCACCGACCCCGTCCACAAAGCCCCCACGAACACTCCCGGGGTGGTGTCTCCCAGGTCGAGGGTGAGGTTGCCGTTGTGCAGCTGGACCTGAGGGTCCACGAACACGGCATCACGCGTGAGCGCCACAGCGTCTCCTAAGGCAAGTTGATGTTGACGTGCTGGCGTTCACGCCCGCGGGCGGTTTCACGGATGACGTCGTTGCCGAGCTGGTCACGACGCCGCTGCCAGCGGGTGCCGTCCTCGGTTCGGCCCTCCACCACCTGGTCGCGGGTCACCCACGTGCGATCACCCACAACCACGTCCGCGGTGCGGCCCTCGCCGAGCGGAGCACCGCCGCGTAGCCACGCCCCGAACGGGCCATCGACATCGGGATCCCAAGGCATGGCGAAACCGCCCCTCCTGCTCGTGAAGGGGCGGTTAGCCGCGCCCTGAAATACGCATCGCGACCTGGGCCGCGAACTGATCAATGTCGGCTTCGGAGCGGACCGTCATGCCGTTGAGCGCGACCAGCGGGCCACCGCCCGACGACCCGCCAGACGAACCGCCCTGCCCGGCCTGACCACTGGGCGCCGCACTGGACCCGCTGGACGACCACGACGGGGACGACTGAACTGGCTTGGACACGCGCGACCAGTTGACGCTGCCGCCCGACATCGCCACCCCGGCCGTACCCCTGGCTGCCCCCTTGATCTCAGTCGGCGGCGGCTGCTTCAACGCTTGCGTGCTCCTGACCGCAGACAGCGCCGTCCCGCCGCGGGGCGAGCGCTCATCGCCCTTGGATCCGGTCGACCCCTTGGATGAGCTCCCACCGCGGGGGCTGCGCTCGTCGCCCTTGGACCCCGCGTTGCCCTTGGCGTCGGCGGCGGACGCCGCGGCGGAGATCGCCTCACCCAGCAAGGTCACCGCATCCGTCAGCGGAGGCACCTGCACAGCGATGACCTCACCCCACCCGGTCACCTCACCAGCGAGATGCCCGGCGACCTCCCCCACACCGGCCAGCGACTGGGTGAGGGTGCCGGCGTCTCCGAGAGTCGCGTCCAGGGTGGACGTGGCCCCGCCGAGACCAGCGGTCAGGTCCATGGTCGTGGTGTCCAGGGAGGAGCGAAGCGCACCAATACCGGTCACGGTCACCATCGCCCCACCAGCCGGGAGCGGAATACCGCCCCCGCCGGCCATGGAGCCGCCTGCAGTATTGACCGCGGTCTGCTGCGGCACCACAGCCATGCCCATCGCGGATGCGGCCTCACCAAGGACCTGCAAGCCGCGGCCCCGCTTGCCAGGATCGAGCGGGATGAAAGCTTCCCAGCCCGCCTCACCAAACACCACGTCAGGGCCGCCTCGACCGGAGATCAGCGCCGGGGAACGGGCAATCATCGCCGCCGGGTTCGACCCCACCGAACGGATACCTCCGGACGCCATGTACTGCCGGCCGTCAGCGTGCGAGATGCCGCCATAGGCCTTCGGCGTTGCTGGCGCCCGGATGCCTATAGGGAGTTCCAGCTTGATGCCGAGGAGCTGCTTCGCAAAGGCGTAAGCCTTTTCGAGCGCCTCCTTGGTCTCCAGCTCGATCTTGACCTTTTTGTCCTTGAGCCGCTCCAGTTCCTCCTTGAATTCCTTAGAGCCAGTGCGCGCCTTGTCTGCCATCTCCCGGCTGATGCCGAAGTTCTTGGCCAGATCGTAGACACGGGCCTGGGCCTCCTTGGAGGAGCCCGCCAGATCAAACAACTTCGGTAGTTGCTCAGCGATCGACAGGGTGCTGTCCGCAGTGTTCTTGCCCGCGACCTGCTGAGCCCTCCCAATGCCGTCAACCTTCTCGATATAGCCAGAGAAAGCGTCCCGGGCCAGAATCGCAGCATCCCGCTGTTCATCCGTCTTCGCCTTGTGAATTTCGAGCCCGACCGCCGAAGCGTCAACCGCCTTTTTCGCGGACTGGTAGGCGAGGTCCATCTCCCGGATTGCCTTGGCTGCGTCAGTCGTGGCGTTGAAGGTGTCCAGGGAGGACTGGAACCCATCGAGGCCCTGCTTGGCCGCATCGATACCGACCGCCGCCTCGGATGAGGCTGTGCCCGCCACGCGTACCGCCTGCGCATACGTGGGGAAAAGCTCCTGTAGCTTCTCGACGGGCACACCCGCCTTGACCGCTTCATCCTTCAGTCGAGCGAACGCCGCGTTAGCGCCATCGAGGTTCCCCGAGGAAACCATCCCCGCGAGGGTGGCGTCCATGTCGGAGAACTTTTGCTCCACCCGGTCGACTGCCGAGTCAATGCCTGGCAGCACTGCGGAGAGCTCAGTGAACGGATGCTCAACCACTGTCTGGAATAGGCTCGGGTCCTGCAATTCCTTCAGTCCGTCGCGGAACAGCGCCGCAGCCTCATCAGCGGAATGGAAGCCTCCCGCCCACTGGTCGCTGAGGTCCCCAGCCCACTTACCGGTTTGGCCCAGCTCAGTCAGCGCCAGAGTTAGTTTGTCTGCACCCTTGGACTGACCTGCCAAGGAGTTGATCGCGCTACCAACGCCTTCCAGTGCGACCACGCTGACGCCGATACCCAGCGCAGCTTTGCCGAGGGCCGCGAACTTGCCCTTCGCCCCATTGGCTGCGTCACCTGCCGCGCCGATCCCACCGCCGAGGCTCTTCCAGAAGCCGATGGCCGCGCTGGCTGCCTGGTAGCCCTTGACTGCGACGACCAAACCGGCGATAGCGAGGGCGACGCCCTGGATCTGGCCAGGCGACATCTGGCCGAGCACCTCGGCAAGCAGCACAAACGCGCCAACTTGGAGGCTCGTGCCGAGCTTGATCGCGGCGAAGATCGCCGCGACCCCCTTAGCGATGGCCTCGACCTGCTCCGGGCTCATTCCCGCAAGCTTCTCCGACAAGGTGACGAGGAAGTCGAGAGCGCCAGCTCCGGGGCCGGCACCAGCTTCGAGGATCTTCCCGATGGCGATGCCGAGATTTCCGACAACCTCTCCGACCTTCGGCAAGTTTTCTTGCGCGTAGGCGACGAAGCTCTTGAAGCCTTCCGAGGTCTGGAGGCCCTGTCCCCAGTCCTCGAACTCCTGGCTGACGTTCTCGATCCAGGTCATCAGGTCGCCCGTGTACGGCAGGAAGGCTTGGATGATCCCAGCCAGACCACCAGCTACGTTCCCGGCGGCAGTACCGAGGCCTTCGATGGCGCGAGGCGCCTGCGTGGTCAGGTCATAGAAGAAGGACGTCCACTGTTCCCCTTCGAGGCCTTCCTTGGTCTTGTCGATCAGCTCACCGAAAGCACCCGCGCTGGTCCTGATCAGCGGTGTCGCCTTGTTCATGCCGACGGTGAGCAGGTCCAAGCCCTTGGAGATGACGGGGAACACGTCGGGCTGAAGGTCGCGCTGCCAGTCGAGGTAGGCCTTATTGAAGGCCTTCACATCCCCGGCGAGGGTCTTCTCCTGCTTGCTCAACTTGGCGAACGCGTCAGCCAGTCCGCCAGCCGAACCACCTGCACCGGCCATGGCCTCCTGCTGCTGAAGGCGCAGCAGCTTGAGCTGCTGCTCGGCTTCGGCGACCTCGGCCTGTGCGTCCTTCAGGTTCTCCTGGGCGCTCGTATACTCCTCGGTGCCCTTGACCCCTGCCTTGTTCGCTGCGGCGGTGTCCTTGCGGGCGCGAGCAGTTTTGACTTCCTGCTCTTCGGACCGCTGCAACGCCTGGCGGTAGGACAGCTCGGCGCGCTCCCGATCCAGCTGGTCGGCGTTCGGGTCGGCGTTGACCTCTGCCAGCCGCTGAGCGGCCTCCCGTACGGCAAGAGCGGCGTCCTCCTGCGACAAGATCGACTGGTCCAGGTTGAAGTTCAGGTCCTGCAGGGAGCGGCGGCCTTCCTCCCATGCCGCGGTGAGGTCCCGTTGAGCCTGCCGAGCGTCGACTTGAGCGTCCTTCAGCCGCTTCTGCGCGGCTTCCATCTGAAGCATCTGCTGAGCTGCTTGAGCGGCAGATTGGCCAGCCCCACCCGTAGCGCCACCGGCCGCCTTCGCCGCGCTCTCCTGCGCGGCCAGGGCTTCGTTGACTCGGGTCATGCCCGGTACGGCAACGGCGGCAAAGCCAGCCGCGCCGATACCCGCCGCGGTGAACGCGGAGCCGAGCGCGCCCACGCCCACCGCGATCGACGTTGCTGCTGGAAGGGACGCAAGAGCGGCGCCCACCATGGCAATCCCCGTGAGCGCGCTGGACACGTCAGCGGTCACACGCACGCGGGCGTTGCGCCCATTCAGACGGGACACCTCTGCGCCCACGGCGGCGAGCCGCGACAGCGCGCCGCCCGTGTCGGCATCGACGTTAACTCGGGCGGTTTCCCCGCCGAGCCGGTCGACTTCCCGCTGGACGGACTGAAGTTGAGCCAGAGCTGCAGAAGCGTCAGCGCGGACGTCAATGTCCGCCGAGGTGCCGAGTCGATCCAGCTCGCCCTGAATCGCCCGCAGCTCGCCGAGCGCGGAAGCGGCGTTGATATCGACGCCGATTGTCTTTCCGGACAGGTCTTGCATGGCCTGCCGGAGCGAGCCGAGCTTGATCTGGGCGTCAGTGGAGTCTGCGGTGATCTCGGCCTTGGGAAGCGCCTTGAACGCCGATTCCAGGCTGCGAGAGAAGGACCTCGTGAAAGCACCAGCGACCTCTTCGGCCTGCCGTGGCGCGCGGGTGCGCTGTTTCTGTGTCTCCTTCCCGAACGGCTCCCACGAGTCGCCGAGCCCATCGCGGAGCTTCTTCGCTGCCGCTTCGGCCTTGGCCATCGCGGTGATGAACGGCTTGACATCGGCCGAAAGCCGGACGGTAACCGAACGATCCGCCGTCGGACTCACCTCCTATGGAAGGAGCCCAAAAGGGCGGAATATTCGGGTGCGTCAGGTGATGTCGTGAGACGGTGCCAACCAACAGGAAGTGCAGGGCGTCCTACGCCCCGTCACCCCAGCGATAGGAGTCCCAATGAGCTATCCGCCCGACACGCCGCAGGGCCCGTCGTTTACTCAGCCCAGTACGCGAAGTCGCCGCCGGCCGGTGACTGAGGCGACTGCCGCTTCGGGATCCCGTAACAGGGTCGGCGTAGCAGCGGTAACAATCGGCGGCCTCGCCCTGATCTGTGCTCTCATCCCGCCCATCGCCAGCCTGGGCGGGATGCTCGGCATCGTGACGGTGATCGTGGCTCTCGTCGCGATCACCCGGGTAGCGCTCCGCAAGGCGAACAACATGGTCGTGTCGATCACCGCGTTCGGGCTGGGGATCGCGGCGATCGCAGCGGCGATTGTCATTAACCAGATCGCGGGTTAGACACGGCGTGCTTGATGCGCTTCATGACGCGGAATAGCAGGCCAGACGGCGATTCCCGGTACTCCTGCTGGCGGTGCCCCATCGGAGTACACGCATGGCAGCGCACCGGGAGCGGCGACTCGTACGCGCCCTCGTTGTCCGGGTCGGTCGTTTCTGACAAGGGCAGTCCGCAACCGCCAGGGCATTTGTCTATGTCGTTGCGGTGCTTCGCCTGAGCGTAGGCGAGATCCTCTTCGGCCCATTCCGCGTCATGCACGGTGACCGAGCGGACTAGGCGGTCCTTGTCGTCGTACTCGTACGTCGTGACGCTGGTGCGCTGCCGGCCGAGGAGGATCGACCGAGGCACACCGTACGCTGCGGCGAGGCTTACTTCTTCTTCGTGCTGAGGAGAGTTGCGGAGGCTCTCCTGGATTTTGGGACGTCCACCGAGGACCGGTTGAGCGACCACAAGGTGTTGAACAAGTCGTCCCACTGGCCATGCGTGAGACCGTCGATGAGCTGGCCCGCTTTCTCCTCGCTCATCACGGGATCAACGGCGCACGCCGAGAGGAGACCGACTCCGAATGTGTCGACGTTGAACGTCGACTCATCCTTGTCTTCCCGCGGCGGGTGCGCGGCCTGAAGGTCCGACAGTCCCCGGTGTGTGAGTGCCCGCAGCCGGAGCGGAGCCACGTACTTCTCCATCTCCGCTTCGAGGTCGCGGAGCTGCTTCGCCAGAGACTTCCCCGCGGCGGACAGGCCAGCGAGGGAGTCGCGCGACTCCGCCTCCGCAACAGCGAGAGCCTTCTCCGCCTGCTCCCACTCCGCGCGCAGGTCTGCCCGGACACACAGGTTGTAGATCCGCTCGGGCAGTTTCATCTGCCCGAGAATGTCGTCGATGCTGGCCATGGCTACGCGACCACCGCGTCCGTGTCGCTGTCAGTGTGGTTGAACAGCTTGATCATGAACTTCTGGGCTTCGTTGAGCACCGGCGGCTGGCTGCGCCTGATGCCGTTCTGGATCGGGTGGATCTCCGCGTCCTGCCCAGCCGCCCAAGCGTCCTCGTGCGGCAGGTTCCGTCGGACCGCAAGGTAGCCGTCCTGCCCGGGAACCAAGGTGTTATAGGCGACGTCGTTGATCGAGAGGAGCTTCCGCTTGCAGGTGAGCTCGATGGCGAACTTGGACGTGCCTGCTCGCTCCGTCTCGCTACGACTGGCCAGGCTGGTGTTGTCCACCGGTGACTGGTCTGGCTCGATACCGAGGCCGTCTTTGGTGATGTATTCCTGCAGGTCCACGCCCGCGTTGAGTTCACTCGCAGGCGGGCTCGAAACAGACGAAAGCGTCAGGAGGTACGTAACTTTGACGTTACCGTCGCCCAAAAGGTCGGCGCCAGACATGGCCTATTCCTTTTCTGTTGAGGTGGTGGCCGGGCGCTTGGGTGCGCTCTTGTCCGGCGTGACGGGTACAGGCGGCTCGACGACCGGCGTGGGAGAGGGCGCATCGACAAGCTCGTAATCGGGGAAGTAGCGCAGCGTCTGCGGAGCGACCTCCGTGACGAGCCCGGATGTCTTGGACCGGACAGCGACCTTTCGGATGGCCATCAGACCCTCCGAACCGCGAAGGTCACCGTGGTCACCGACGAGCAGACGAAAGTGGCCAGCCCGCCGTCTTCCGGGTCGCCGTACTCGGGCAGGATCGGGATGTCGACCTCACCGGAGGCGGCAACAGTGATGGCCTTGTCGGGCAGGTCCACGCCGTAACTGGTCTGGCCGACGCCGCTAAGGGTTACGGTGATCGGGGAGACGGATCCGTTCTTGACGGTGATCCACGTCCTCGGCGCAGCCTTGACCTTGTCTCCGGTCGTCGCGGTCGCCGCGTAATAGGTGGCAGTCAGACCGCCTACGACGATCGCCTGTGCTGTACGGGTAGCCATTTCGGGCTCCTCCAGGAATGCCAAAGAGCCCGGTCACCGAAAGGTGGCGGGCTAGACGAAGTGGGCGTTAAGCGGGTTGGGAGCGGAACGCGATCTCAACGACCGCCAGGTATGTGGAGGGCTGCACCGAGTCGTCGCGCCGAATGGGTGGCCCGCCGGGTGTTTGGACCCGGTACGTGGAGCGGCCTGCCACGGTCAGGCGCCGGCCGATGAGGGCTGCGCGGACGAGGTCGGCGACCCGTTCGGCCTGGGGTTCGGTGATGCCCCAGATGTTGATCTGCGCCGAGTAGTCGAGGTACTCCAGCGGTTCGGCCTCGTTGCCGTCCGGCACCCCTGGGGAGGGATAGACGACGGCGTAGGGCACGTAGTCGGAGGTGCCGGGGTCGCCTTGCCATCCTCCGCCTGCGGGTTTCTTCGCCCGCTCCACTGGCATGGGGATCGCGGCGATCGCGGCTACCACGGCGTCAGTGTGCGGCGCGGTCGGGGCGATGGGGATGGTCATGTGATGGCCTTCTTCCCAACCTGCCCCATCACCTTGTCGACGGACCGGATGGCCGCCTCGAACGCCGGCCGCATGTAGGGTTGCGGCGCGCTACCGGGATGGTTGACCTGCTTCACCGGGTGCTCAGCACCAGGCCAGAACAACGCCTTCTTGTTCCGAGCCCTAATGACATGCGGATCGGAGCCGAACTCCACCGCAGCCCCGTAGTTCGCTGTGGGCCCTGCTTCGAAGCCCATGCCGTCGTCGTCGAAGTCCTGGCCGATCGAGTTCTTCAGGTTGCCGGTATCGACAGCGACTCGGTCCTGGCCTCCAGCTACGGTGTCGAACGCGACCTTCGCGACCACGACCCTCGTCGAGGCTTCTGCTTTCGGCCCCGCTTTGGCGAAGTCACCGATGAGGTCATCTAGCTCAGAGGTGTCCCAGTCGCTCACCGCACCTCCCGGTTGGTGATGTCCTGAGTGCAGGTGAGAACGCGCTCCCACTGCTCGGTTCCGCCGCCGCCCAAGGTGTCTTTCACCTCGAACTTCCGGCCTGGCAGTTGCGGGTCTTTGGCGGTGAGGACCTCGACGATGTCGTGTTCGAGGATCTCCGCCACGTCCCACCGAATCGCGACCTGGTAGTCAGTGACGCCGGTCGGCTGGTCCCCGACGACGGGGTTGCTGATACCGGCGGGTGCGGTGATACGGCACGGCCCGACGTAGACCACGGTCGACGTGGGCGGGTGCCAGACGCCGTCGTCGTCGAGGACGCCCTCACCGCCGGGTCGGGTGATGCGGCAGGTACCGGTCAGAGTGCCTACCGCGGTGCGGCGGTGATGCTCAGACCAGCGGGCGGGGATCGGGCTATGTCCTGCGAGAGGAGACACGAGCGCCTCCCCTCTACGGGACGTAGCCGAGGTAGCCGGTGTGCCGGTCGAAGTCGACGATGTCGAAGCCCACGGAGTCGTCGCCGTCTCCGTCGTCGACCTGTCGGCGGAGCTCCGATGCCCTTGACCGGAGCTCCGCGGCGACCTTCGTGCCGTCGATGCTCAGCCCGTTCATCGAGATCACCTTGGACACGAGCGCCTCCGAGGAAGCGATCACGTCCAGCGCCTGAGCTGCAGCGCGTTTGACCGAGCCCTCCATCGCGAGGAACGCCTCGATCTGCGGGTCGAGCAGCAGTTGGCTGGCAGGGTCAGTATCAGCGACGAGGAGCCGGACCATGCCGACGTCAGTGCTGTAGTCGATCGCCACAGCGCACCTCCTACGTGGCGGGGATGACTGCGATCCCCCACGTCGCCGACGCCGGATCGATCGCGCCAGCGGTGCCGTTGATGATGCGGATCGTCACCGTGTTCGCCGCGCTGACGAACGCGGAGTGGACCAGGCCCGCAGTCAGGTTGCCAGGTGGGGAGGCGAGGGCGAAGTCGCCAGTGGCAGCGCCGGTCACAGTGGCGGTGAGTGTGCCCACCGCGCCAGCGGCGATGGACGCGAAGTCCAGCGTCGCCGTGGTGACCAGCATTCTCTGCGATGCCGGGATGCGGCCTGAGGCGTTGAGTGTGGCGAGGCCGCCGGCCACGCCCTTGGCGGTGCTACCCATCAGGTGCCGCCCTTCCTGGTTGAGCGCTTACGCGCGGTACTGGTCCGGGCAGGTGTGGCCGGTTCTGCCAGCGCCTCGCCTGCAGGCTCTTCGGCCGGGGTAGCGGGCTCCCGCAGCTCGACCGTTTCCGGCCCAACCTCGGGAGCCAGCTCCTGCGGTGCGGTTGGCGGCTCGGGGAGACGGTCCAGGACCTCCCCAAGCCGTGCGTGGATTGCGGCGAGGTACCGTTCGGTCCCGTTGATCGGCCCCGGCAGGGGACGTTCGGTCACGCCGTGCCCAGCGAGGCGACCGCGCTCTTCGGGTCCATCAGCGTTCCGCCGAAAGTGTGGCGAACCTTGTGGTCCACGCTGTCGGTGTCGAAGTCTCCGTCCATCGGGTCGATGAGGCCACCGCCGACCCGGGTGGCGTTCGGGGACTTCATGAACAGCTCGGGGGTTTCGTGGCCTGCGAGGAAACCGATCTCCATCGCGGGCCGGCCCACCCCCGGGTCAGCGAACAGATACCACGCGCTGTTGCCGGTGGTGGTGTCCACGATCGGCAGCCACGGATCGACGAGGATCTGGACGCGGTTCCGCATCCAGTTCGTCACCCTCAACTGGTTGTTGCCGGTGCCGTCGCCGCCGCCGTCGGCAGCGACGATTTCGGTGGCGTTGACGATGTTCATCGCGGTGATCTCCAGCGCGGGCGGGACCACGAGCCACACCGCGTTGACGTAGATCGGGTTGCCGTCGGTGTCGACCTGAGCAGCCAGCGTGTTGAATCCGCTGGTGATGCCCTCAACGGACAGGGCGGGCGCACCGGTGACCAGGTTGGCGTTGCCGACGGAGAAGAACGTCGAGTTCGGGCCCGTCGAGGACGCGAACAGGGACGTGAAGAACTTCTCCTCCGAGAACCGGGCCGAGTTCGCGAGGCGGGTCGGCAGGTCCCGCAGCGCCCCCAGGTCGTCGTTGATGAACGACTCCCAGCTGAACGGGAGCCGCTTGCCGTACTTCTTGACCGAGTACTGGTAGCGGCCGTCCTGCACAGCCGCGGCCGGGTACTCGGTGGCCTGCTTGACCTCCGACAGGATCGCCTCACCGCCATCGAGGGTGAACCTGTCGACGGCCCGAAAGTCGCGGACGACGCCGCGGCGGGCGACGTTGCGCCACATGACGGCGGTGTGCTGGTAGGCGGCCAGCATCTGCCGGTCGATGATGTCACCGAACAGGAAGGAGAAGTCGGAGGTGGTCATGGCCTCCTGGAGCCGCCACCCGGGGATTCGGCCGTTGACGACGCCCTCGTACAGGCGGGCCGCCTCCAGGAGGGACTGCTTGTAGTTGGGGGTGTTGCGTCCGCCGCGGACCCGGCGGCCCTCGCGGGCGTACAGCCGCTCGGCGGTGGCGTCCTGGGCGTTGTAGGTCTCGATCAGGTCGAGGAGCTGCATCGTTGTTCCTTGCTCTCAGGCGCTCCGCGCCGGGGCATGCGAAAGCCCCCGGCCGTGTGGCTCGGGGGCTGAAAGAAGAGGAGTGGGCGCGCCCGCTACGGGGCGCCCGGGCGGGCTAGTAGCCGATCTTCACCCGGATGGTCGCGGTCGCCGCACTGGTGACACCCTCAAGGGCGTAGCCGAAGCGCACCCCCGTGGCCTTCTTCGACAGCTTCGGGGTGTCGCCGGTGACGTAGTAGATGATGTCGCCGGCCGAGACGGTGGAGTTGCCGGAGCCGTCGACGCCCTTTACGGACAGGGTGGCCACGCCGTCGGTCTTGATGGTGGTCAGGCCGTCGCTGCCCTCGTTGGTGAGTGCCACACCGGGAAGCTGCCCGACCAGGACAGGGTCGCCCGATACGGGCGTGGTCGGGTCGGTGGCGGCGAGCTGAAGCTGCACACCCTCGTCGAAGATGATGTTGGTAGCCATGCTGGGTCAGCCCCTTCCCTGCGCAGCCGTCAGAGCGGCCGGCTCGTGCATGCCGATGCTGGTGAAGACGTTGGCGAGCGCCTTGTCGACGTCGGCTTCGGACAGTTCACGCTCGGAGGTGGCGCCCAGGCCACGGGGAATGCCCGCGCCGGAAGCCTCCGCGAGCGCGGCGACGTAGGTCGCCTCGTCCTTGATGGCCGCGGTGATGGCCTCGCCGAGCTTGACAGTGTCGAGGGCGCCGGTGGTATCGGTCGGCAGGTCCCGCACGACCGACTCGGTGACACGGGCGTAGGAGGCGGCGTGCAGACCGGAGGTCTTCAGCGCCTCCTCGCAGCGCAGGCGAGCGGTCTGGGCGTTGGCCAGACGCAGCCGCTCGGCGTCGCCCTGGGCGAGCTTCTCCTCCAGCACCTTGATGCGCTGGGCAGCGTCGGCCTGCGCCTCGGCGAACGCGATCGAGGCCCTCTGCGCCTCAGCCAGCGCCTCGGCAAGAGCGGTATCGCGAGCCGCTTCGGTGACGTTGGCGCCCCGCTCCGGGGGCGCCTGCTCGCTGTTGGTGCCCTCACTCATCGGGGCTCCCTTCGTGATGGTGGTGTCCGCGTCCTTGGCGGGGTCCGCCCAAAGGTCGCGCTGGTACAGGTGCGGATGGTCAGCCTCGACGCGGCTGTTGAACGCGGCGAGGGCCTCACCGATCGCGGACGACAAGCCGATCCGCTCGGCCCGGGTGAGGAGACCGCCGCCGAACATCTCGTCGGCCATCTCGGTGAACCCGAGGTGGATGCGGGACTCGAACCAGGTGCCGACGGTCGCGGCCTCGGCGAGGTCGGACTCCTTGGCCGCGAACTTCGCCTTGAGGAAGGCCGGCAGCTTCTTCCCGTCCTTCTTCTTGGAGTCCTCGTCGTCGTCTTCGCTGGTTTCGTCGTCCTCGTCTTCGAGGTCCTCCGGCTCCTCGTCCTCGTCCTCGCCTTTCTTCTTGAACGGCGGGGCCAAGTTCCCTGCGGCTCGGGCGGACTCCAGTAGTGCCACGATGCGGCCTCCTGCTCCTGGCGTGGTCACGAAGTCGACGGAGGTCGCTTCGGTCAGCGATGTGACGATCGGTCCGCGAATGCCCTGCTGGGTACTGGCCTCGACGGTGCCGGTAGCCCGGATCGACATGCCGATGTCGTCGGCCATGGCCTCGATGACCGGCGCCCAATGCGGGTACACCTCGACGTCGGCGTACAAACCGTCGCCCTGGTAGGTGGCGGGGGTAGCGAGGCGCCCGGCGAGGTCACGCACGGACCGCTCGGGGCGTTCGTACGCTTCGGTGACTCCGGGGTGGTCGAGGTAGACCGGAAGGCCCTCGCGGAACACAGCGGCGTGCTGGCGGAGCATGCCCGCCGGGTAGTAGCCGCACGATCCTTGGACGTCTCCGGCGATCAGACGGGCACGGAAACGGCGCCTCTTCGGCGTTTCCCCGCCAGCGGCTTCGGCAAGAGGTACCTGCTCGGCGAGGTTGCACGCGGTTGCGAGTTCGGCTTCGTCGAGGAGCTTGCTCATTGCGTTCCCCCAATCCTGCTGTTGGGGGCCGTCCACGACGATGCCCCAGTCGTCCCCATCGACCGGCATGACCGTGAGTCGATCGCCTAGGTTGGTGCCTCCCCAGTTGCCGTGCATGGTGACGCGGACCTTGCCAGCGTTGGTGGTGACGTCCTTGGTGTAGGTGGCTTTGGTGGGTGTGTCGGGATCGTCGATGTCGTCGATGAACCCATCGACGACTCGGCTGATCTTGTTGGCGGAGGAGCGGTTGAACGTCACCTCGACCGGGTGACCGTCGTCGCCCAGGTGGCGGAAGCCGATCTTCTTGCCGTCGCTGAAAACGTCGAGGTCGCCGTTGCCCGTGTCCAGCCGGGAAGACTTGCCGAGCTGGTCGTTCGCCGTCTCCATGCGGGTGACGTCTCGCCCGGAAAGCTTCAGGGATGGGCCGTCATCGAGATCCAACTGGTAGCCGCCGCGCTCCCTCGTGATGCGGCCGACACCTGGCAGGTTTTCGCTGTCCCCGGAATCCCAGTCATCGGCGACAGCCAAGGTGTCGAGAAGCTTCTTGCTCTGTTGGGTGGTGAGGGGCTTGGAAGAGTGGGTGCCGTCACCGATGGACAAGCCGCCGTCGGCGTGCCGAGCTAGGGTCGCGGCGCCACCTCCGGAGAGGGTGACTTTCGAGGAGGCGATGGTGTCAGGCATACCGCGGGCCGCTGAGCTGCTTACGCTGGGCTGGCCAGAGCCGGCAGCGGATGATCCGCCTCCGCCGGAGCTGAACTTGCCGTGGTCGTCTCGGTGGTACAGGTCCTCACGCCACGGCGCCGAGTGGCGGCCCTCCTGCACGTCCGCCTCGTCGTCGAGGTCGTCGCCGGGGATGAGCTCGCCCGCGCCCCACGCGAATCGGTCAACCACGGGCTCAGCTCCAATCAGGTGGGCGCGAAGGCATGCGGAAATGCGAAAGCCCCGGCCGGTAGCGGCTCGGGGCTTTCGGTGGTGCGGTGAAGGTTAGGCGTCGGGCTGCTCTGTGGTCGGCTCCTGAAGCTTGCCGACGGCCTTGTACAGCTCCGGGTTGAGCAGGTCGGAGGCGGGCGTCTTGTCCCGGTAGGCGTCGCGGTGGATCGCCCACACAGCGCTACCCGCCTTGCGCCCGGCGGCTCCGGCCACCTCGGCGGGCTCGAATCCCGCCGCCTTCAGGTCATCGGTCCACACATGACCCAGCGGGTTGCCGCCAGGAGTGTTCAACACGGCCCGGCGGACCGGGCCAGCCGCCTGGTAGTCGTAGGTGCTCGGCACATGAGTGACGCGCCCAGACAGGGCGTCGTCACCCCACCGCGGATGCTCATCCTTTTCCCTTGCCATATCAGAGCTGCTCCTCATCGCCGCCGCTGGCGAGGTAGTTGGCGTAATCGGCATAGTCCTCGGCGGTGAGATCGCCACCAGACAAGTCACCGAAGTCCACGTCCCCGACGGACGGGGCGGGAGCCGAGGGGATCCCCCATTCGGCGCCAGGCGCGTATCCAGCTGCGGCGTCACCGGCCGGGTCGGGCTTCCAGTCTGCCTCAGACTGCCAGCCGGCGGGGACGACTTCGACTTCCATATGCCATTTGCCGCCGGACTCGTACACGTCGTGCACGACCCAGGAGGTATTGCGGTCGAGGAGCAGTTCCCGCTCGTCTGGGTACCGGCTGATCGGCATGGCGTTGATCGCGTGATGCCCCTCAGGGACACGTAGCATCAACCTGATCGGCTTGTCGTCAAAAGCCGCTTTGCCGCCCGCCGAGGTGGAGACGTAGGCGTCCTCGCTGGCCACTTTGCCGATCAGGGCGCGCATGCTGGCAGGGTCCTTGGTATCAGCGCCGAGCCGCTTCACGTAGTCGGCGCCGACGCCGCGGTGCACGATGACGTCCTCAGGCACCACGGACTTCGCCATGGCCGCGTCGATGCCGTCGATACGGGCCTGAACGTCAGGGTCGCGCTTTTCGTCGGGGTTACGCAGAGCGAAGTTGATGGCCCGGTAGTTTTCGCCGGTGTAGTTTTTCACCGCTGCCCGATCAGCAGCGGTGAACGGCTTCTTCTTCGGCGACCCCATCCGCTCGTTGAGCCAGTCGGTGCCCTCAAGGCTCGTGGTGTGGCGGGTGGCGTCACGCATGCCGGGCCGGCGTGGCTCCCCGGGGGATGCCTGTGCTGGTGCTTCAGGCGCCTCGGGTGGCTTCGGGGCCGCTTTGGAATCGGCGGCTTTCGGCTTAGACGGAGCATCCGGGGCATTCTTGGCCGCTGTCTTCGCTGCCGGTGCCTTCGTAGCCGGAGTCTTCGGCGCCGAGTCAGTCGCGTCAGCCTTGGATGCGGCCTTGGATCCGTGCGGCACGAACTCCATCCGCACATGCGGGACGCCGTTGTTGTCCTCTACGGAGACGACGCGGTACTTGCCTGACGCCGGGAGAATCATCTCTCCGCCGTTCCCCACCGCGGCCTTCGTGCCAGCAGGGAGGGTGACCTCCACCGTCGCGCCCTTGGACGTCTTCTTCGGCGTGAGGGACGTGGACACGTGGCCCTTGTCTCCCATCACGTCGCCCGGCTTGAGACCAGCAGCCATAGCCGCGGTCATCGTCCGGTGCACCGTCATCGGCTCAGTTGTCGGCGGAGCCTTACGTAGAGCGTCGTTGAGTTGCCGGTTCGCTCGGGCGGCGCGGGCCATCTCGTCGGCGCTGTACTTGTCGTCCTTGACGCCGTTCTTGCCTTTGCTGCGCAGCTCGGCGTTCATCAGTGCGTAGTCGGCGTCCTGGTAGCCGCTAAGAGCCTTACGCTGCGCTGGGGTGAGGGAGCCCCGCCATTCCCCGTAGTGGTTGTCCAGCCACGCCTGGTCTTTCGCTGCCGGAGAGGCGGCCTTCACAGCAGGCGCCTTCTTGACCGCAGGCGCCTTCTTCGCAACGGGTGTCGGCTTCGCCGCAGGAGTTTTCTTCGCTGCGGGGGCGGGCTTGCTGGCAGCGGCCTTAGCGGCGGCGGGCTTGGCCGCCGTGGGCGTGGCAGCCTTACCGCCGGTCGTCTTCGCCGACGCCGACGCCGACGCCGAAGGCTTGGCCGCGCCGGCACTGGGCGACGACCCGCCCGACCCGAACTTTCCGTCCTTCGCTCTGGGGTGCAGATCCTCGCGCCAGATGCGCTCCACCAGGTCCCACGCCTCAACGAGGCTATGACCCTCGTACATGTCGACACTCCCTCCCTGGTGAGCCGATATGCGGCGGAGGTTTTCTGGCAGGTCAGGTACGTCGTTGTTTGGCGATGCGTTCCAGGTCGCGGACAGGTCTCGCCCCGTAGGAGTCACGCCACCCGGAGGTGGTGCGTAGCTGCGGAAGGTCGGCCCAGTCGATGGCGCCGGAGTCGAGGAGTTCCAAGCGGCGAGGCCCCATGATGGCGAGCTGCTCAGCCCGGGACAGCCCGGCGAATACCTCCGGCCCGGTGGGGATGTGATCGTCGGGCTCGTCGATGTCGAAGCCGAGGTCGGCCCAACCCTTTGTCTTAGGAGTCCGTGAGCATCGGCAGTTATGTACTACGATCCCGTTCGCCAGGTACCAGCCGGTCGAAGTCTGGAGATTGTAGACATGCCCCCTAAAGCTTCTGCGGCGGACATCGAGAACGCGGTCGCTGACTACCTCGCCGGCGAAGGCGCTGAGGCTGTCGCCGCTCGGCACGGGACCAGCCAGTCCCGACTCAAGGCCATCCTCGTCGAGTGCGGCCAATGGCGAACGCGAGAGCAGACCAACGCCTTCAGGGCCCGAAGGACTAGCGCCGGACTGCTCGCTCGATCCGACCTCCCAACATCTGAGATCGTTCGGCGGTATCAGGACGGCGAGTCCGTCAACGCTCTCGCCCAAGCCTTCGACGTATCCCGCAGAGCGATCGAGCTGCGGCTTGTCAACGCTGGAGTCGAACTGCGATCCATCAAAGACGCCAACCGACTCCTGGCCTCCAAGCGCACGCCGGAGGAAAATGCCCGCCTCATACGCGCTGCCCACGCCGCCACGCGCGGTGTCCCCATGACCTTCGAGCGGAAGGCCAAGAGCGCCGCCACGCGCGAACGCCATCAGGTGTTCGTGACGCCCACAGAACGCCACCTGGCCGAACTTCTGACCGATCGCGGTTGCGAGGTCACGCCCCAGAAGGCCGTGGGTCCGTACAACGTGGACATCGCTACCGGCTCCGTCGCCGTGGAAATCTTCGGCGGCGGTTGGCATGCATATGGCGTCCACCGGGCCAGATCCGCCGAGCGATTCCGCTACATCCTCGATCAGGGCTGGAACCTGGTGATCATGTGGGTTGTCACTCAGCGCTGGCCCCTCAAGGCCGAGGCCGCAGACTACATCGCAGCCTTCGCGGATCTCACCCGCCGGGATCCATCCATCCGTGGTCAGTACCGGGTGATTTGGGGTGACGGTAAGGAGTCGACCTCCAACGGTCTGAATGTCGACGACCTCTCCGCTATGCCAACGCGTAGTGGACGCAAGCGCCCGGGGCCCCGACACCAAGGCGCCCGCGACTAGGCACTGCTGGTGCCCGTATGGGCCTGGTTCCGACAGCGGATGCATGGTTCCGTGCAGGGCAATGCAAGCTGGACACGTCCTGCCGCGGCTGGCATTAAGTTCCGCATGCCAGATCCAGCCGTCCAGGACGGCGGCGTGGTCTTCCTGGCCGATCTCAGCGGCTCGGCGGTGGCTGTCGATGATCTCGGTGCGGGCCAAGTTCAAGGCTCTCGTGAGGCCACCGTTGAACTCGCCTTCCAAGTTGCGGAGCATCCTGGCTGCCGCGGTGCGCGGGTTGTCCCCCACGACGACGCCACGGATCAACTCCTGCTTCATCCGCTTGGTGGCCTCGTCGGCGAGTGGCCAATGCTTGGCGTTGATCTGCTCCGCTGTGCGGCGCACGATCGCGTCGATCGTGTCGGGCAGCTGCCTGCGATACCGGGCTGCTGCCGCAAGCGTCGACCCGTACGGCAGTTGGGAGGCGATCAGGTCACCCTGGCCATCCAGTGCGATACGAGCCGCATCCTGGGCGCCGGCCACGGTTTGGGTGCGGACCAGGTCAGCGAGACGGGTCAGAGCGGCGGCGATGACGTCGAGGGCGGACATGGCGCGGGCGGTCTGCTCGACCTGCCGGCGGGACGGCCACCCGCCCTCCCCTACTTGGAGAAGCTCGGTGATGCCCGCGGCGACCTCTAACGCCATCTGGTCCCAGGCCCTCACCCAGGCTTGCACCAGGGATCTGGTGACGTCGGCGAGGATCGAGCCGACCGCGCGCCGCATCTCCTCAACCAGGCGGATGGTGTCGGAAGTGATCGGCATGACCACCCCCGCCTACGCCTCGGCTGGTTCCAGCTCTTCGTCTACGGGTTCCTCGTCGACGACCTCATCAGGGGATTCGCCCGCGAGGAGCGCCGCCGGATCTCCGCCGTTGCGGAATGCGTCCACCGCGGCTTGCCCGGCGCTCTCCCCTGGCGGAATGAAGGCCCCGTCCTCTGTCGTCAATTCGTCGAGGATCTCGTCGATGTCCTCCACCCCCAACGCCTCCAGCAGGAGACGCGCCACGACGAGCGGCGGCAGGTACTGGGGGCCGTCTGCTTCGGTGATGGCCTTCACTAAGACGGTGACGTCGACGTCGTCGATGTCGGGCCACGAGATTTCGAGGGTCTGCTCGGTGTCGCCGTCCAGGGTGATGGTTTCGCGGCCGGTCTCGTCTCGGGTGATCGCGCCTTTCAGCGCTCCCTTGGGTGCTCGCACGGCTTCGTGGATGACGTAGGTGAGGATCGCCCGGTACATCTCGGTCCACACGCCGCGGCGGAGCTCCATGGTGCGCTCAGTCGGCGTGTCGAGTGTCTCCGCGGTCGCTCGGGCTCCGGTGGTGCCGGGATCGCCGAGCAACATCGTCACCGGCACATCCAGGCCAGCGGCGACCATCGCGGCGAGCGGCCGACCCGAGTCGGAGTCGATCGTGGCACCGCTCTTAGGCACGGCCTCCAACGCCATGTCGGGCGTCATGAGTGCGGTCGCGCCGGCGTGCTGCGGCTCCCCCGAATACCGGTCGGCGGCGGGTCCAGCAGCGATGCGGGACCGGGCCGCGGCCTGCCTGCTGCCCTTCGAGGTGAGCTTCCACGCGAAACGGGACAAGGATTTGATCAGCCTTGCCCAGTCGGTCAAAAACTCCTTGTACGCCTGAGCCCAGTCGATCGCCGCATACGCGTCGGGAACCCCGTACTTCCAGCCCTTCAGACCGCCGACCTTGACGTGGTAGACCGGTGCGTCCCAGTAGATGGTGGCGTCGCCGCCGAGCTGCCCTGGGACGGCCTTCGGGCGGTGGGCAGGCCGGTAGCCGAGCGCCGGATAGTAGGCGGTGCGCAGGTTCGCCGAGTAGCCGCCGAGGATCTCATCGGCAGCGGACTCGTACCAGACCCGCTTGTAGAACCAGACCTCGCTGCTGTCACGCGGGTTGGTGATGACGTCGGCGATCTCATCCCAGGGGATCGACCGAGCCCGCACCTTCCCTGTCACCGGCAAGGTGAACAGGGCAAAGAACAGGTTTCCATCGGTGCCGAGTGCCCGCTCGTTCTCCTCGGACGCTTGGCTGCCCGTGAGGGTCCGCCGGTTGCCGTCGTCGGCGAGGAACTCCTGTACGACCGCGTTGACGTCCTGGCCAGCGCGGACAGCTTTGCCCTTGCGCTGCTTACCATTGGCCCTCGCGCTGATCTGCACGCCCTGGCCCCACACGTACGCCGTGCGCAGCGCGAGACCCCGCTTGATCAGGGTGTTCTTCAAGGCCATGACCCGGACTACGGCGGTGATCTGCCGCAACCCCTCACGGGAGAACTCCTGGTCAGCCATCGAGGTCAGGTGCTGCCAGCCTGGCTCGTTCATCCGGTTTTCGAGGTCAGCTATCGACTCCTGCAGGTGCTCCACAGTGGCGCGTTCCTGCCGAAGGATCTCCGCTTGCTCAGCCCGCCCGGTAGCCCGGTACCAGGTTTCCCGGACCGGAGCGGTGAACGACTCTCGCAGGGAGGCGGCAAAGCCCACAACGCCTCCTCAAGCAGCTAATACGGAGATATCTCGTATCCGCCCAGGCCATCATCGAGGTCATCGGAATCGATGATCAGCAAGCCGGACAGGATCGGGGCGAGCAGCATCCGGTTGATCGCCTGCGTGCAGGCGTCCACCTGGTCATCGTGGGAGCCGTTCGGAAACCCGCTGTGCTCCTGGAGAAAGTCGCCGATCCACGGCGCGACCTCCGGACTTGGCAGGTAGACGGAGCCGCCCTCGATGAACGGGGTGACCGCGCGGGCCCGCGACTCCTTCGACCCGTCAGGCTCGACCGGGATCAGGCCGGGCACCTGGCGGGACAGCGAGTTGATGACCGCGGTGCCGTTGGCTTTGTCTTCCACGTACTTCGCGGACGCTTGCGGCCACTTCGCGGCCATTTGCCGGAGTTCAGCACAGGTCTCGGTGAACGACAGTCGGGCGTGGACCTGGTCGAGAAGGAACAGCTCCAGCCCGTACCTGGCCCACACCTGGCCGACGACGTAGTCAGAGCCGTCGGTGGCTTTGAACGCCATGTCCCACGACATGGCAACCTCATCAGCGCCCGCAACCCAGTGAGAGCCGTCAGGGCGGACGATCCACCGCTGCCCGTGGTACTCCTGCCACCACTCGCGCAAGAAGATATCGCCGGCCGCCGGGGCGGGGCGGCCCTGGTAGAGGCTCGCCCAAGTGCGGGATCCGGAGCGGACCTTGATGGCTTCCCACTGCTTCTTGGTGCGGCCCCGGGCGGAAACCATGAACTCGCCCGGCGCGCGGCCGAGCGGGTCTGTCTCCCCCTTGGCCGGGTCGTGGTCGGCCTGGGCGGGGATGTTCACGACCCGCCACAGCTGGCCGTCCTCTGCGGCGAGGAGACGACCGGCGAGGTCGTCTTCGTGCCAGCGCGTGAGAATCAAGACCACGGGAGCGCCGGGGGCAAGGCGGGTCGCGGCGACGTCAGTCCACCAGTCCCACGCCCGTTCCCGGTAGGTCGGCGAGTCAGCCTGAGCGCGGTCCTTGATCGGATCATCAATGAGCATCAGGTCAACCGGGCGGCCAGTCAGAGCCCCGCCAATGCCTGCCGCATAAACGCCGCCCTCTTGGCCGGCGAGTTGCCACTCGTGCTGAGCGGACAGGTCATCGCGGACCGTCAGGCCGAGCTCGGCGCCGTGGACGGTGATGTCGTCACGGATCGCACGGCCCCACCGGCGGGCCACACCGTGCTCGTAGGACGCGATGGCGATGCGGGTGTCGGGGCGCTGGGTGAGGGCCCAGAGAGGGAACCGGCGGGAGACCCTCTGGGATTTTCCTTCCTGGGGCGGCATGGAGATGACCAGCCGGCCATCAGGGGTATCGAGCAGCCGGACCAGTTCGGCGTCGATCAGGTCAAGAGCGGGGGTCTGCCTGGTCTTGGGGTCAAGCGCCTTCGCCAGCTCGCCCGGCGTTCCCCACCGCGGCCTGAGATGGCCCAGCTTGTTCAGCGCCGCGTTCCGCAGAGCCGCCAGCAGTCGCTCTTGCGCAGCCACCGGCCAGTCCTGCCAGCCGCGAGGCAATGTCGCAACGGTCATGGGCACCTCGCGGGGGGTTACGTCTCCGACATCTCCGGCGCCTCGTCGGCGATGCCGAGCTGGGCGGCGAGGCGCTCGATTTCTGTGGTGATCGCGTCCGAGACAGTGACGTTGGCCTTCGTCGGCGCGTCCAGGCCGAGCAGCTTCGCCCGTCGCTCCTGAACCTTCAGCAGGCGGTCGATGGCCGCGAGAACTGGCCCGTCGTCTGTGAGCGGCGGACCGCCCTCTTCCAGGTAGATCACGCGGCCGTGTGAAACGGCGTAATGCTCGGTCTCCAGCACCTTCAGTGCCGCCTGATACATCTCGTCGAGACGCTCCAGCTCGACCATGCGGAGATCGTCGGCGGCTTCTTGCGTCGTCTCCGCGAGCACTCGGCGAACGGCTTCGTGCGCCTTGCCTGGGCCTGCCATACCGAGCTCGTCAGCGATCTGCCGGTACGTGAGACCACGGGTACGGAGACGTGCGGCTTCGGCATCCCGAGTGGCGGTTTCTAGGCTGCGCTCGAAGCGCCCTCTGCCGCCACGTGTGCCGCCGCGTGTTCCTTTGGCCTTGGCGGTTCCCTTGGTCGAGGGATCGCCGGGGGTGGTCGTCATGGCTTGGCCTCCCCGTCGTGTGTGTCCGTCGAGGGGCGGTGTGGTGGTGGCCAGTAGGTGACGCCGCACTCGTTGCAGGATCTTCGGCCAGGGATCTCGCCGAGACCAGTGATGTCCACACCGGATTCGTAGAGGTGCTCGCAGGTGAGCCACTCTGCGGGTAGCTGCTCGCCACAGTCGGGACAGAGTGCGGCGAGGAGTGCGTCATCAACGACCGAGCGGACCGGAACGGCACTGTCATGGGTGCACCGGGTGGTTGATGGCCGTGTCGGGAAGGTGTGATCCGAGGCAGACGCGGCAGATTCGTCCTCGATGCAGCCGGTTGCCCGAAGCGAGATCAGTAGATCGTTCATCGCAGCGCGTGTTGTCTCGACGTCACTGCGGAGATCGTCGGAGGTGGAGGTCACGGCGTCTCCCCGGATGGGGCAGAGATCTCATCCGGTACGCGCCGGACGTAGACGTAGATCTTCGTGTTGCTGCGGGTGGGAGATGCGGCCCAGCCTCGTTCCGTGAAGGCGCCTACCAGCTGATTGGTGGTGTCCTCTGTGGCCTGGTCGGAGAGGAAGACCATGGCGTTGTGAGAGTCAGGCTCGGGGCGTGTGGTGGCGCTTATCTTCGCGACGACGTGGGTCAGCCCCAAGTCGTTGAGGATGGCTTGGATCTCGTTGGCGAACATACGCGGTTCACCCGTGACCGCTGCCCGCTTGGACTTCGAGGTGGGCTTGGGGCGCGCATCCGTCAGACGGCGTGAGGCCACTTCGAGGCGCTCGTGAAGTTCCTCTATCTCGACGTCGTGGTTCATGAGGAAACAACGGCTTGCCTGTTCGGCATTGCCGAGGATGCGTTCCGCCCACTTGAGACGCTGCTCTGCTGGGAGGTCGTTCCAAAGGCGGATCCATTGGGCGGGGGTTGGTGTGGTGCCCTCGGGGGGCGGGGTGTCGGCTTCACCGGCTCGGAGGCGGGCGATCTCAGCTTGGAGGTTCTCATCGTTCATGAGGCGTCCCGAGCTGGCGGGGTCCGCCGAAGATGCTGAGCTTGCGCTGATTCATGAGGTCTCCCGGATGGGCGAGGACCCCGGGTCCGGGAAGGCTCGGGGTCCTCTACCTCCGGTAGCTGGCCGGAGGGTTCTTGATGAGGCAAACGCCTCATTCGGCTGGCGTGTTCTGCTGTGCGGCGGATAGTGGAGACGTGTCAGCAGAACTGATTGGTGTGATCATCGGCGGTGTGCTCGCGACGATCGGCGGGCTGCTCGGTCAGATGTACGCGGCGCGGGCTCAAGCCCGGCTGCGGCGGCGTGAAGCAGCGGTCGCAGCGTGCGAGGAGTTGATCGTGGTGTTCAGCCGGATGCGGTCGGCGCACAATCTGGACACCATGATGAATCCGCACGAGCGGCAAGATCGGCGCTCTTTCATGGTGCGGGAACAGGAAGAGGGGGAGCTCAACGACGAGATTTCACGGTTGGCTGTACGAGTGACCGATAGGGGTCTTCGCCGCGCCATCATGCAATTCGTGGGCACTCGGGGGCGACTGGAAGGTCTGCCCAACTATTCGGAGCTTCTTGAGCTTCTGGTGGAGCGATGCGGTTGCGTGGTGCGAGCAGATCTCAGGCGCTCGACGATGGGGCCGCTTCGCCGGGCTATAGCTCAGCAATCTACGAAGAACCAAATCCCCGGCGATCAGCAGTCCTAGGTGTCGATGAGACCGGCGCCCGCGAGAACGAGGCAGAACACCCCAGCGCAGAACAGCGCGGCGACCCACGACTTATGGATGACAGCGACGACGGAAGCGGCGCCGAAGAGGACGAGCGCGAGGAGCGTGAAGATGTCGGGGATGCTCATGCTGATCTCCGTTTGCTGGCAAAACTACGGACGGTAGCCACCTCGGTTTATCCCGCCCGTTAGAAGTTATACCGAGAGTGACGAAATGGGGTATCGAGGAGCCCAGATCAAGTGATCTGGATCGGATCGCCCTCAAGGACGGGCACCTCGTCGGAGGTGGTGACCCGCACCCACGGCACCTTCGTGCCCGGCGACGCACTGAAGTCGAACGAGCTGCCCGGCCCGATCTTCACCTTCGCAATCGTCGCGCCGTCGTCGTCGACATCCCACTGGGCGGACACCCACATCGTGGGGCGGATCCCGTACGCGACGACGGACATCTCCACCACCAGCGTGTTGAGGTCTTCGTCTCCGTCGACGACGACGGGCAGATACTCCGACGTCTCACGCGGGTAGTGCTCGATCGCCACCGCTCCCCCTTACTGACTGTCGGCGGACCAACCGCGAGTCGAGCGGCCAGCCCATGCCCTGCGTGAGGTGGCCGTAGACCAGGCTCGGCGGGATGCGCCGAGGCGGATGGTGATGTCACCGTTGCCCTCGTCGGGGTTAGCGAGGACGGCGCGGGCGAAAGCGAGGACGTAGCTGGTGCCGGTCGCATGTGAGACCCGGCGCGCGGTCGCCGCGGCGGCTACGGCCAGGACGGCCCGGCTGGTGGCCGAGGCGGTCTTGCCGGTGCTGCCGGCCGCCCAGGGCGTGGCGGTGGCGGTGGCGTGGGCTGCGGCCAGGTGTGCGGCCGTGGCGTGGCTGTACGGGATTGTGTGGGCCCGGCTGGTGGCAGGGAGGGTCTTGGCCGCCTGCGCGGTGGGCGCGCTCAGAGTGCAGCACCAGGCGGTCACAGGGCGGCTGATGATCTGCGAATGGTGGCCGTAGGCCAGGCCGTAGCAGGAGCCCGTAGCAGCTGCATGCTTGACTGTGACGCTCCTGGCCGCGGCGGCGACGTAGGTGCGCGGTGCGGCGTGGGCGGTCTTGGCCGTGGTGGAGTAGGCGGCAGGCGGGGCGAAGCAGGTTCCGGTCGCCGGGATGGTCTTCCCGGCGGTTCCGTATGCCCATGCGGCGGTCGGGGACATCCCGGACGCGGTGGCCGTCTTGGACGCGGCCCCGTACGCGTGTACGGCTGCGGTGCAGGATGCGGTGACGGATCTGGAGTCGACTTGGGAGTAGTACGCCCACGCCGCCGTATAGGACGCCCCAGACGTGGGCGCTGACTTGGCTGCCGTGCCGTAGGGGAGCGCCAGGGTGGAGGCGACGCCTGTGCCGGTGGCTGACTTCGACGCCGATGCGTGGGCAGTCGCGGTCGAGGTGGCGGCGCCCGCCGCGGTCGCGCTCTTGGTGGCCGACGAAGACGCCCCGGTCGCCGCAACGGACCGGCTGGACGCGGGGGCCGACTTCGCCGCTGTCGCCGTCGCTGTCGCCGTAGCCGTGCTCGCGCCGGTGGCCGGCGCCTGCTTGGCGGCTACAACGGACGTTACGACGGCCGTCGTGCTCGCCCCCGCCGCGGGGACGCTCTTGGACGCCGAGGCGCGGCCGACCGTACCTGCTGAGCAGACCGCGGTGACGTTGACGGTCTTGGATACGGCGACGGCCGCCGCGGCGGCGGCGGAGCAGGCCGTGGTGGCGCTGACGGTTTTGGCCACCGTGGCGGACGTCGTGGCGGCCGACCGGGCGGAGGCGGTGACAGCGGTCCCGCCACCGCCGGCCTGAGGAGGCTGGATCGCGAGGAGGAACGACACGTTGTCGCGTGACCCGGCCAGCGTCGCCGTGAAATTCCCGGTCGCCCCGGTGACGGTTTGGGGGGCGGTGGCGATGGCGGACGCAGCGTCGGCTCCGCCGGACGACAGCAGGTCCGTGCGCTCGGTCAGGCTGGTGGGGTTGGTGGCGCACGCCCACGACACGTCGCCCACGAGCTGGTTGTCGTCGGTGGCCACGGCGGCGACGATCAGGCAGTCCGCCGCCGTGGTCGTGATGCTCGCGCAGGCAGGGTGGCCGTCGGCGGTGGCCTGGGCGCGGGAGGCGTGGACCGGAGTGGTGGTGTCGGCGCCGATGACGCCGACCATCGACCCGGCGCACGAGTCCGTGAACCCTGACCAGGTGTAGCCCGATGGCTCGGTGGTGCCGTCGGTGACCTTGTGCTCATAGACGCCCGCCCAGAACGTCGTCGAGATCGAGCCAGAGGCGACGAGCTCCCACCCGGACGGCACCGTGGTCGGCGCGGTCGAGGCGCCGCCGTTGCCGACCAGGGCGTACAGGGTGTCGCCGGTGGCGGTCCCGGGCGGTTTGGCGATCGTTGTGGAGGTGGTGGTGGAGGTGCCGCCGAGGCCTGCGGCGCGGAAGGTAGGGGCGGCCACGTCATGCCCCCTCACACCTCAGGTCGCGGGCGCAACCACTCCGACCGGCTCCTAGCGAAGGGTCAGGGAGCGCAGGTGAGATTGGCGTACCCGAGTGCCGCACCTGTGACTGTGTTGTCGCAGTGCACGACGTTTCCGGTGGTGGAGGGGTCGTGGACGTAGAAGCCGCGGCCCGGCCCCTGCACGTCGGCGACGTTGCCGGTGAAGACGTTGTTCAGGCCCCAGTTGCCGAGCCCGTTCTTGGTGAGGTTGCGGTGGTGGGTTTCATATCCGTTGAGCAGGCTGTGGGTGCCGGTGTTGCCGACGATGGTCCAGCTGTTGCCTTTGGCATCCACCCATGAGTCGGCGCCTTCCTCGGTCTGGCCGGCCCCGTCCATGACGTTGCCGGACACGACGCCGTCCGACGTGCCCTCCTTGATGTCGATCGCTTCGGCGGTCGTGTCGTAGATCGTGTTGCCGACGATGGTGTTGCGGTCGGAGCGGTCGGGCTGCCCGCCGGTCAGCACACCCCAGTTCGCGTCCGAACTGCCGATGTAGACGCCCTCGCCGAACTTTTCCCTGCGGTTCCCGGTGTCGTGGATCGTGTTGCCGGTGACGAGGCTGTCGACGGTGTGGGTGCGCAGGTGGATGCCTTCGTCGCCGACACCGTGGACGGTCAGCCCCTCAACGGTCACCTGCTCGGCGGCGTCGACGATGACGCCCTTCTGCGCGTCGGCGACCGTGAAGCCGTACAGGTGCCACCAATCCGCACCGTCCAGGTGCAGCCCGTACCCGCCGGTGATCCCGTCGTTGGTGAGGACAGCCGCCGAGGACCCGCACAGCCAGATCGGCTCCTCAGCCGTGCCCGGGGTGGTCGCGGTCCAGTTCCCGTCGTAGGTGCCATCCTCCACGCTGATCACGTCGCCCGGCTGGGCGGCGGCCAGCGCGGCGGCGAGCTGGCCGGGCGTGGCCACGGTGACGGTCGGCGGCGGGCACTCCGAGTCCGCGCGAGCGGGGCTCGGCGAGGCGACGGCGGAGACGATGAGCACCAGTACGGCGGCGATGGCGAGGCGGCGGATGCGCGGCAACGACACAGAGCGTCCTTCGAGGGTGTGGTGTGGCTGGTGATGGGGGTGGCGCTAGATGCCAGTGTTGTCGAGCACCAGGGCGTCGATGGCGACGGTGATGGTGCCGTCCGCGCCAAACGTCTCTGGGATGACCTTCTGGAAGAACAGCTCGCCCTGCCCCGTCACGTTGACGGAGGAGCCACCCAGGGTGGCGGACACGTCGAACGTGTCGGTTGTGGCGGACACGACGTAGTAGATGGTGCCCTCGGTCAGCCCGGTTGGGAGGCTCTCGCCGAGGACGTTGAACACCATGACGCGGTCGCCGTCGGCGAGGCCGTGGCCGGCGGATTGGATGGCGTCGGAGGTGATGCCCGCCGTGTCGACCGTTCCGAAGCCCTTCACCGTGGAGTTGATGGGGGCGTAGCCGCGGTAGTTGCCGGAGTTCGCCGTCGAGGCATTCCAGAACGTCAGGAACGCATAGCTGCCCGCGGGGACCGGGATGGACAGGGCGCCGGAGTTCGACTTCTGCCCCCCGGAGGCAGCAGCCCAGGTGACGGCCTGGCGGGCGTAGGAGCCGCCCGTGGCCTCACCAGAGTTGGCGTCGGCGCCTGTTCCGGGATCCGTGACCGTGTGGGCGCCGATGTGCGTTATCTGGGTTGCGGACTCGTCGAGGGCATCGAGCATGACGTTCTTCGCCGCGATGTTGAACGGCATGGCGAAACCTCCTACGGGCATACGGAAAGGGCCGTCCGGTGGACGGCCCTTCAGGTGGTGGTCAGGTCAGGAGCGCGGCTCTGGGCGATGATGAGGGCATGAGCGATCTCGACGCGGACGGCATCGGCGAGCAGGAGCCTGCCGGAGACGGGGTGAGCCTTCTCCGAGACTTTGGATCCGGGTATCAGCCAGAACCCGCACCAGACGGGCAGTGGGTCTTCGACCAAGATCTCAACCTCGTGCCAGAGACGTACTGGCAGAGGCGAAGGCGGGCGGAGCGCGAGAGGGAAAGCTAGGGGTGGGCGCCGACAATCAGTCGGTGCCCCATGCCGGGTCGAAGTCCGAGTGATCGAAGAACGGGCGGGCGAGCAGTTTGAGGAAGTAGAGGGTGGCTTCCCGGTCCTCCGACAGGTGCTCGCCGGGCCGACGAGGGTGGCGGGCGGCTTGGCCTTCGCTCCCGGTGAGATCTTCGAGGTCATCGAGGACCGGAACCATGTCCTCCAAAAGGCGCCGCTTGGACTCGATGTCGCGGCGGGTTAACTCTGGGACTCGACAGCTACAGTCCCCGAAGAACTCCAGTTGGCGGAAGTCGCACTCGTGGCGGTGATGGACGTCATCAGGACTGATCTCGTCCCAGCGCGCCTTAAGGAACGCGACGATCGGGCTCTCGGCGGTCATGGGCGTACTCCCTGGGGGACGGGAAGGGGGAAGGTCAGACGCGCTCAGGCCAATGCCAGGTGCCGCCACGGTGCGACGCCTCGATCCACCCGCATGCGCAGTAGCGGAACGGGTTGCCGTGCGACCAGGCATTGGGGCACTCGGGCGAACCGGGAGTCTCCGCGCCATCGGACTGCTGAACAGCGCGGTTGAAGAACATGCCCTCGGGGTTGAGCACGCACAGACTGACGGTCCAGCCGTCGGCCTCGCCCACGCCGACGGAATGCGGGGGCACCTCAGTGACCACGGCAGCGCGGCAGACGCTCGGGTACTCGCCATTGGGCGTGCCGTACGACGTGTAGTGAACGAGGTCGCTCACCTGGGGAACACGCTGGCTCATGGAGATCTCCAGGGGGTCGGGGGTCAGATGTCGTTCTCGTAGAAGATCTGCGCCTGCCGCAGCAGCCCGAGGACCTTGTAGTGCGGGAGGCTCCCGCCGGGCATCGCGCAGAACATCTGCGTCTCACCCTCATGCTCATCAGCCATCGACACAGCGACCCCGGCGACGACGTAGTCCGTGATCAGCTCATGGTCTGGCGCCAACTCGAACGCCCGCACGACCGCTTCGATCGCGGCGCGAAGCTGAGCATCCGCTTCGTGCTGCTCAGGCGTGAGAGGCACTGGCCCTCCCGGTCAAAGGTCGTGTGCGCAGTGGGCGCACGCCGTGATCTGGGCAGGGTCGGTCTCCGTGAGCAGGTCGGCGGCGGCCGGAGGAAGGATTAATCGCGATCCGGCCAGTTCCAGTCATCGTCTCCGGCGGTGCCCTCGGGTGTCATGAAGCTCCATGGGTTCGGTGGTGGTGCCAGGCGGGCGGCCCAGGAGGCCGCGTCTCGAATGAGGAGGCCGAAGCCGCCCGCCCGGGTGTTGCTCGGCTCGCTCCCCCGTGGACAACGGAGCGAGCCGAAGAGCGTGGGCGGGACCATTCCGTTGACAGCAACGAAATGGTCCCTACCTGCACGCTTCCTGACGTCAGAAAGCGTTGAGCCGATCAGCGAACAACGACTACACCCTTGATCACGTCAAGGTCCAAGGTGCCGTGCTCACCGATCGCCTTGTAGATCCGGTCCCACGCGTACTTCTCGCCCTTGGACGTGAGCTTGCCGTACTTGACCTTGAGGATCGTGCCGTCAGGCATCTCGACCTTCTTGGTCGCGTTTTCCGCTCGCAGGTCCTTGATCGCCTGGGCGGTGGCTTGGTCGTGCTCGCTGCCAGCCGAGCGAATGATCAGCCCGATGTGTCCGAGGAAGTTGAACACCTGCTGCTGCGTGACCTTGATCTTGCGGGGCGCGCACCACTGCTGAACGTCCCGGGCGAAGGCGCGCTTCGCGGTCAGGCCATCAGCGGAGGCGTACAGCTCAGCCTGAGCATGGCCAGACTCGAACTCGTCGGCGCGAGCCTCGGCGACCTCGGCGCGGGCGGTCGCGTGCTTGGCGATCGCGATGGCCTGACCGAACGCGCGGTTCAGCCGCTCCAACTCGTCGATGCTGTCGAGGTCCATGGAAGAACGGGGTCCGGGGACAAGCGCAGCCTGCTCGGCGAGTTCCTGCTTGCGGGTCTGAGCGGCGAAGTAGATGCGGGCGCGGGCGACGGCTTCCTTCGTGTCATCCCCCGCCATCGCGGTGAGGTAGGCGCCGAAGCGCGTCAAGCGGAAGTCGTCGAGCTTCTGGTTTCCCCAGCGCCCGCCATCACTCCCCCAAACGGCGAAGTGATGGTTGGCCTGATCGGCACCCTTCACGAGGGCGAGGGACGCCTTGGCCTTCTCGATGACTTCCGCGAACTTCTCCCAGCGCACGTAGTCCATGAGCGGCTGAAGGTCGCGCCCAGTCCAGTACTCGCCCTGCTCATCGAGGCGACGGATCGCATCGAAGGAGGACTCGCCTAGCACGGGAAGCTGAAGCTCTTGCTGAGAACCCCGGTTGTTGTCCTCGGGGCCATACGAAGTACCGTGGTGCACTGTCGATCTCCTCAATAGATCGGCCGTCCCCGGGAGTGTTGACGCACTCGCCGGGGTTTTTCATGTTGAAGAACTGCTGCCCCTATTATCCCATGCGCCCCTATTTTTCGTTGGGCGAGAGAGCGCTCTCCGGCGGAAAGATCGCTCGTTTGTTCTAACGAAACCGGGAATATGATGGGCGATCTGTGCAACAGATCCGAGGATCGCTAGACAGATCGCTCACTCAAGGGTGAGGCGTCGGATGGAGTCGGCCTCGTACACCAAGGGCCGCCCGGCCGTCTGCACGGTGATCCTCGGCTCGGGCGCCACCTCGACGTCCACCAGGTCGTCTGGGCGCCACAGCTTGATCCACGCCGCGACCTCGCGGACGCTCTTCGGCGTCAGGACAGTCATCGTTCGTTCACCGCCATCCACTCGGCTCACCATCCTGGTGGGCGGTCTGGTCGGGCTCTCCTCAACACCTCAGCGTCGCTCTGGACGATCTCTAGCCCGTGCTCGTCGAGGTCGAGCAGGATCCCCTTCACGAGCGTCTCGACGTGGTCGGGCTCCTCGGCGAGCATCTCGTCTCGCAGGAGGGAGGCGGCGAGGACCTGCCGGGCGGTGCATGGCAACGGCGCCCGGTGAGGGCTGCGGGTGAGCGCTTTGACCGCGTCCGCGACATCGAGGATGACGTCCAGCGTGCGCTTGCAGCCTCCGCACGTGATGCGGAACGTCTTGCTGGTCTCCGTCGCGGAGACGAGCGCGGTCGGGCGCATACTCCCGCCGCAGAAGCAGTAGAACGAGAGGGAAGATCCGAAGGCGACTGGCAGCTGGTAGACGGAGGTGGGCGCTTCGGCCTGGCTCCCCCGGTGACGGCGAGAGAAGAACCTCACGGCGCCTGCTCCCGGTGGTGGGTGCCCTCGGTCTTTTCCCGCCTGCACACGAGGCAGATCGGCGACTGTCCGCTCCAGTCGTTGCACTCATGCGGCGCATCTTTAGGAACGTCGTAGGGGTCGAAGCCCAGCGCTTCGCACGCCTTCTCGTGGGCGTTCTCCACGGTGAAGTTGAGGACGAGCGCCGCCGCTTCCAAGCCTCTGCGGTGGCTCCACAGGTAGTGGCCAAGCTGGCCAGCGTCGCCGCCGTCACGTATCAGCTTGTGGGTGTGCTCCACCGTCTTGCGGTACCCGTCAATCAGGGCTCGCGCAGGGGCGTGTAGAGGCGTGTTCGGCTTGTCTCCGTCCGGGTCCAGGTCGAACTCGTCGAGGCGGCGAACCCACTCCTCGAAGTCCCGGACCTCCTCGTCAGGGGTGCCCTTGGGTGCGAAGGCGTCGAGGATCGTCGGGGTCGCGGGCTGGACGTCGGCGGGCTCTGCGTACCGGTCTACGACTTCTACGGTTTCCGGGGTCACGAGCACCGCGCGGGCTCCGCACTCCTGCTTGAAGTGCTGCCACAGGTCGAACTCTTCCTCGGTGGTCGGCGCGTCGTACTGGTCCACGACGAGTGCGAACGGCTGCTCAACAACCTCGCCGACGACAACATGAGGCAGGGGAAGGATCTGAATACGCATCAGGCGTCCACCTCGCCGGGCGTCCACTTCGTGTCGCGCGGGTCCCACACCATGCCGAGCGCCTTGCAGTTCAGCCACTCTGCGCGGAGTTCCCCGAACACCTTCCGGACGCGCTCAATGTCCCACCCTTGGACCTCCAGCACGCCGGAGCCGCGATCGCCGTAACCGCCTTTCCAGCGGTGTTCGACCCGCTCCCAGCGGCCGTCATAGTCCATGCGGACAGGCATCATCTCGTCGGGGTTGCGAGTCTTGTAGGGGCCCATGAAGAAGCCCTCACGCTCGTATTCGCCCTCGGGATTGTCTGGGTACCAGAACAGCCTGTGCCAGGACCGGACCTCTTGCGGGCTCTCCAGCAGCTCGTACTCATCGACGTTCTCGCTGAATTCGTACGCTTCAGCGTCCTCTCGGCGGGCGTACACGCCGTGTACTCGGTAGCTGGAGTACGTGCCGCTGGTGGCTAGGTAGACCTTCATGAGCGTTCTCCATCGGGGGTGTTTCGCGGTGTTGTTCCGGTACGGCCTGACCGTCCGCTGGGCACCCCCATGCCCTCAGGCCAGGCCGTACCGGAGTCGCGCGGCGAGCGTGAAGGGGGCTCCACATTGCTCAGCGACGCGCGGCACACCCACCCCGCCAGGGAGGGTGCGCGTTCTTGGTGGGGGCTGGCACCCTCGCGCAAGGACCAGCCCCCAGAGGCTCGACGCGCGTACGGGGAAGTCCACGCGGAGCCGGCGCACCCTCGCCAGAGGAGCGCGTCTCGGAATGTCTAAGGGAATCTAGGCCGCGGCGCCGGCGCGAACCGCGAGCCGGATCTCGTCGCGTTCTTCCGGTGACTTCGGCACGGGCAGGCCGAGAGTCAATTGCCGGGCGATGGTCTTCAGGTCGTTCCAGTCGTACCAGGCCGTCTTGCCTGGCCTGAACGGGATCCGCCGGGCGTGGTGGCGAGACGCCCACACCCGCACGGTGGGCTCTGGCCTGTTCAGTCGAACCGCAGCTTCCCGGATGGTGATTGGCTCGCCAGTCTTCTCCTGCATGCCGGGCCACCTCCGACAAGCAAAAAGCCCCTGACACCTAAGGTGTTCAAGGGCTGGCAGTTCCACGATCAATGCCGTTTATAACAGGTCGCATCCACAAAGCCAAGTTAGACGCAGCCGGAACCTTCCCGGATCTGACCGGCGCGGATCCTCTCAACCATCTCCAGCACACGTTGAGCGTGCTGTTCGGCCTGCTCGACGTCCATGACGACAGGCCAGACAGCAGGCAAGAACATGATCCTCTCGCCTGCTGAGCGCAGGCCGAAGAGGTCAATAGCGGAGGGAGGGGACTCAACCATGAGAGCCCCATCATCCCACCGAACGAGCCCTATCAGGCTCGCCTAGTCACCTCGTCGTCAGTCCACTTCACTGACGGCCTACGGCGCCGCGCACCGCTCCGGCGGACGGTGTCCCCCATCTCGTGTACGAGATCCTTGTACGTCTCCGCGGTGTACTCAGATCCGCACTGGCGACACTGCGCACCGCTGAACTCGCCGTTGACGCCGAGGATTTCGAACAGCTCCGAGAAGCCGCACCGGCACGGGGTAGGCATCCGGCGGGCGCTTGCATCGACCTCCCCGATCTGCCTCCGGCACCGGTAGTGCAGCTGTAGGACTTCGAGGCCGGCGTGGGCGCCGTCGAGTTCAAGGAGGACGTCGGCGTACTCCGCGGACCGGTGCACCAGCCCGGTGGTGCCAGCGGGCAGGTCAGCGGCTTCCCGTAGGGACAGCGACCGCATCATGGGTTGGGCTTCCAGGGCGAGCAGGGCGTCTACATGAGCGGCCAGCACTGAGCAGGCGGCTCGGACGGTGTCGTAGGAGACGAGCCTCTGCGACGCCTCCGTGTCCGGGGCTTTCAGTCGGGCGACCGCAGCGACGCGCTCCCACCACGACACCATCATTGAGGCCATGTCACGCAGCAGCTCGTCCGCGGCGAGGGACAGCGGGATCGGTGCGGACTTGGAGATGCTCACCTTCGGGCCGGCGGACTGGCTTCGCTGTCCGAGGGTGGCGTGGACGCGCCCCCAGTAGGCGGGGAGTTCTCGGATCGCGCGTTCGATGATGCTGCGGCAGGAGTCGCAGTAGGCGCGGGGGGTGAAGGCGCCGCGGCGGACCGTCTTGCCGTCCGTAGTCTCCAGGCGGGCATCGGAGCATCGTTCGGCGCGGGCGCATTCCCTCAGGTCGCTGTCGGGGTCGTAGTCGGCGGGGGCGCTGTGAACCCAGTAGCTCGGCAAGGCGGGCCTCCTCAAGGTCGTACGCTGAGAGGAGACCACTGGGGATCGGGGGTCTGACGAGGTTGGCGGGCGGCTCTCCGTGTGGGATCGGGGGGCCGCTTTCGTGTCTCAGCGATCAGCTGAGATGATCTATTCCGAGTGTCGCGTTTCCGCAGGTCGCATTCATGCCACCTGCGATTTCTTGGCGCCTCGATCAATCAGCAGCATGAAGGCGGAGCCGACGAGCATGCTGCCGCCTGCGATGGCCCATGCCACTTCCGCGCCAACCGGGTCGCGGCCAGCGACGGCAGTGAAGCCGAACAAGCCCACGGCGGGACCAACCATGAGCAGTGTGCTCGCGGCGACGCAGATCAGCCATGCGAGGGCCACGCTCAAGGCTCGGTGGTGCTGGTCGAGGGCACGGAGGCGGTCGAAGAATACGGCTTCACGGTCGTACCTGGAGCGGCTCACAGGGTCTCCTTGGTGGTGGCGATGACGGTTCCGGGCAGTGCTCCAACGGCCTCGATGCCGAGGAGGCACCCGTCCTCGTCCACGTAGAAGGCGGTCTCTTCGCCATGCTCGGCCACCGTGCGCTCCATGTACTCGCGCGGCCCATCGGGGAAACTGTTGAGCAGGTAGGCGCCCCACGGCTGGCCGTAGCGCCGCACCTCTACCACGGCGGGATCTGCCCCGACGATCACGTACTGCCACTCGGGGAGATCTGTGTTTGGCACAGTTGTTTCGGCGGTCAGGTCCAGCCCGTCGGGCGCCCACCTCATGGCGTCGGGGCCGACGTCGTAGTCCTCAAGACAGGCGTCGATCGCGGCGAGGACGCCGTCAGAGTTGGACATCGATCTTCTCCGGGTCGTCGAGCATGTCGCGGATCTGGTCGGCCAGCAGGCGCAGTTCGTCGGGCGTGGTCTCCACCACGATGCACCGCTTGTACCGGGAGCGGATGTGCATCTCCAGGAAGACTCGCCCACCAGAGGCGGCCAGGGTGATGTCGTTGGCCCAGACGTCGCGGAACATCCACCACCAGCGGGCGCGATCCAGCAGGGGTGGGCGCTTGGCTCTCACGTCGCCTCCCAGGCGGCCTCGATCGTGGGGCAGGCTGACAGGTAGGAGCACATGCCGCACAGCTCCACACAGCGGCACGGCCCCGTCTTGCCGTGGTTCACGGCGTGCTGGAGACTCCCCCGTGCTGAGCACCAGACCTCATCGGCCATCATCGGCTCTCCGCACAACGTCTTGCCAATGTAGGAGCCGGGGCCAGCCTCCCGCACATCCCCGGACAGGTACCGTCCGCGGCGGGTCGTGGGCGGCGCCAGGTGCGGCGACACGGCGGGGTCGCGGACGTGGAGCACGCCGAACGCTGGACCGTCATCGGCGGCGAGCCGGTTCGTGGGCGCCATCCACTCGGTGCCCGCCGGCGGTTTCGCGGCTCGGCGAGTCCAGTCCCGCATGATGCGCTCGCGTTCCCATATCACCTGCTGGGCGGCTTCCCGGGTGAGGCGGGTGTTCTCGGCCAGCAGCCATAGGACCTCTGTGCGGAGTGTGTCCTTGGACGCTGTGGCGACCTGCTCAGCGGTCAGCATCGGGTCAGTTCTCCTCTGCGGGGGTCGGATCCAGTGTGGCGTGTCGGCCCGTAGGAGGCGGGCCGACAACGACGTCAGGGGCGGGTGGTGAGGCGGCGGATCTCCGCCAGGCCCTCGATGAACGCGAGGACGAACTGGCGGGGCGAGCGGGGGATGAGGTTCACGAGGGGGCTCCGTTCAAGATCATCGGGGGTGGTGGTCTGGGCGCTCTCTCCGCAGTCCGAGTGCAGTCCGGCCGAAACACCGGAAGAAGAGAGCCGAGGAGGGTCAGGAGAGCTCGTAGTCCGCGAAGGGAACGCCGCGCTCGTCCCGGAAGGACGCCGCCTTGCGGAGCTGCAGCCGCCCGTGCGGGTCGTCGGCGGGACGGAGAGTCGCGTTGGCCATGAAGTCGGCCAGCGACTCCTCCCAGCCGTGGTCGGTGACGAGTCGCACGCCGGGCTGCGACAGGTACTCCCGCCACGCCTCGACGGTGATGAGCCCGAGGTCGCGGTGGGCTCGGAACAGGAACTCGTGGTTGGCGATGTGTTTGCCGATGTGCAGCCACTCCTCGCCTTCCGGCGTCTCAGGGGTGACCGCGTAGTAGTTGATGCTCAACTCGGTGTTCTCCTCGATCGTGGAGGGTCAGACGGTGGGAAGGCCCGAGGTTTCCCCCGGGCTGCAAGGTCAGCGGGCGCGTGCTGCTGTGCGGCGCTCCCGGCGAGTGTCAGCGAGGCGGGTAACGATCTTCAGTGCGTTCCGGTCGACCGGGAGGGCTCGCCCCCACGGCTCGCACGCGAACGCCTGATTGCCGATCACCAACACGTCGCCGCGGACGAAGGGGCGGAGCCGCCGGTTGCGGTAGGCGCTGTTCAGCGCCTGCTCCTTGGCGGACAGGGTGAGCAGCTCGCGCGGCTCCTGCGCGCGAAACACCCAGAACAGCGACTCGGCGAGCAGATCGGGCGTCCACAAGGACCAGTCGGAGGAAAGCAGGCGGCTGTAGACCTCGGCCAGGTGGTCGGCGGGCAGGTAGAGAGAGTCGCGTCGCGCGTCCCGGTTGTGTAGGACGGTTACCCGCTTCTGCTCCATGTCGTTCTCCTGTCAGGTGGTGCGGATGGGGCTCCCGGCGGAGCCCCAATCGCAGCGTCAGCGGGTGGTGAGAGCGCCGGGCAGGTCCGCGAGAGCGGCGAAGAAGTTGGACGGGCGAGTCTCGGCGAAGATCGTCGAGAAGTGAGCAGTGCGAGCGGCGTCGATCGCGGCGGCGGTCTCCTCCTGCGCCGCCTGCGCGGAGTCCCGACCGGAGGCCAAGTTCTTCGCGGTCACCGCCAAGATGTCCGCGGAGCGCGCCGCCTCGTAGGCGACGCTCCCCCAGAGCTCGTCCTCCATCCCCTCGGCGGAGTTGGCGACCACGTTGAGGGCAGCGCCCTGGTCGCGCTGCGCGTCCGCGAGATGGCCGAGGACAGCGGCGAAGTCTCCGTCCCAGTCGCTGTTCTCATCGGTGATCGCGGGGGCGAGGAGGGCGGACAGGCGGGCGATCTCAGCGGCGATCTCGGTGGCGTTCAACGGGGTCTCCGTTCTCGGATGCGAAGGGGGGAGGGTGGCCCGGATTGCCCCGGGCCGGGGCGGGTTAGAGGGTGGCGAGGGCGGCAGCGACCGCGAGGTCCCGGACGCTCCAAGTGGTGGCGTCCTCGCCGGCGATCGAGGCGAGGTCGATGCTGGCCGTGTCGATCCAGCAGCCCTCGACGTCGAACACCAGGCCGGTCGCGTCGTGGTGGATGCGGACGCCTCCGTGGTCGCACGGCACGACCGTGATCTCGCCCATCTGCTCGATGTCGTCGGTGAGGGCGTTCGCCCGGCGGGGCATCCGGTTGGCGGCGGCGTAGGCGGCGCGACGGTCAGCGACCGGCAGGTCCCGGATGAGCTGGTCGCGGGCGCCGGCGGGGAGTTTCGTGAGGAGGGCGGCGGCGATGGTGTCCGCGGCCTGCTGGTACGTGGGGGTGGTGCGGGGGGCGGTGGTGGCGGTCATTTCGTTCTCCCTTATCGTTTCGCGTTTCTGTGGCTACAGATTGGCACACTCAAAGCCGTGTCCACAAGTCTTTTTGGCATGTTATTGTGGCAACAGAAACTAGGTCGCAGAGAGGAGTCCTCGTATGATCCCGTGTACACACAAACCGGGGAGTGCAGCAGTGGCCAGGCCCAAGACAGGTGAGACGCCCATCCGACGAGTCCGCCTCGGAGACGAGATCTGGGAGCAGGTCGAACGGGCCGCCAGCGAGGACGCCACAACCAACACCGCGATCGTGAAGGAAGCGCTCGCCGAGTACATGGCCAAGCGCGCCCGCCAGCGCCGCGCACAGAAGACGAAGGACGATCAGCGTGGAGACTGAGCAGTTCGTCAAGCACGAGAAGCCGAAGGGCCGAAAGTGCACGCACGCTGGCTATCTGCTGACCTGCGCCGAGTTTGATCTGCTGCGTCAACGCGCGAACGACCGATGCGAGATCTGCCGACGTCGCGGTGACGAGACCAGAAACGGACGCCTCTTTGTCGATCATCACGGCGGGCGCGGTCAATGGGCTGTTCGCGGCTTGCTCTGCAACCGCTGCAACTCGGGATTGAACTTCAACACAAGCGAAGCTGCCGCCCGGTACCTGGCTACCCCCTTCTACATTGAGTTGCTGAACCGCAAGGACCTGTCGCCCGAGGTCACGCCCGAACCGCCAATCGGAACCACGGTCACGGTGCGATTCACGGGATCCACTTGGAGAAGGCGCCGGGATGGCTGGAACTACGATTCTTCCGGGATCCGACGATCGAGTGTGACCTGGGAACGCCTGAATCAGACCTACGGGCCGTTCAATATCGTCATCCCTGGTTGAAGACGAGCACGGCATCCCCGCCTTCAAGAAGGGCCAGCCCCACACCCCTCCCGCCGAGTAGCCCGTCACCTCTCCTCCGCCAGCAGATCCCCTTGCCCCTCGACGTCTCCGCCGGCCCGCACCCGAGCAGACAGCGAGACGCCCCGCGGGCGCCGAGCAGGGATGAGGCCGAGGCGTTTCGCGCAGCACTTGCCGAACCCGAGAGCGATCCATTTCGGGTCGGTCAGCACCTTGCGGCACGCCCCGCACTTGCCCGTGCGGGGCGTTTCCGTTTCCGTGGCGAACAGAGTCACCGTGGCGTGTCCGGGATTTCCACCACGGCGATCGGCAGGTCGGGGCGCATCATCTGCATCTCCGTGATCGGGTCGATGCGGGTGTGGTCGACGAGAGCAAGCGGCGTCACGGGGCGGGTCTCACCGAACCGTTCCACCTGCTTGGCCAGCCACGCCTTGACGTGCGCTTCGCCCTCGAACTCGGCGGGGATCTCGACTGCGGCGAGGTCGGGGTGCTGCTCCAAGAGCGGACCTTCGCACTCGTGGGAGGCGCGGCCGAGCTGGTGGGTGAACAGGTTGTCGCCTGTCATCCAGTTGAGGATCTCGTAGACGCCTCCCATGCCGGAGGGCGACATGATGCGCCCCGTCGTGATGGTCAGGATGTCGCCGAGGTGGAAGTCGCGGGTCATGCTCGTTGCGTCATGCGAGCTAGCATGAGGAGTTGGCATGTGAGCCTCCGTCGATCGCGTCGGCGATGCGGTCGTACTCCCGCGCCTGCTCGTCGCGGTGCCAGAGCTGCCCCAGCCTCAGTCCCTCGTCGGGGACCGCCCGGTAGCGGGAGGCGAGGGCACGGAACTCGTCGGCGACCTCGCGGCGGGTCTGCTCGACGATCAGAGGAGCGACGACAGCGACGATCGCAGCCACATCACCCCGGCAGATAGCACAGGCAGAGTCGTAGATGTGGAGACGGTGGGCGGAGCGTGGATGCGATGTCCACTCGTGGGAGACGAGCGCGTCAACGTCCGGGGTCTCAGGCATCGGGCTTCTCCGTTCCGAGGGAGGCGAGGGCTGCGCCCGGCTGGTAGTCGCCGGGGCCGAGGATGGCCTCAGCGATCCTGTCGGCCGCTCCGGGGCGGGACGGGGCGAGGGCGCGGGCGTGGTCGACGACGCGGGCGAGAGCGGCCTTATGGGCGTCGAGAGCTTCCTCCGCCTCCTCGGCGCGGGCGATGGTCGCCTCGTGGATGGACCTTTCGGTCGTGATGATGTCGTCGAGGTCGGCGAGCGCTTCGCGGGCACCCTCCAACTCGGTTTCTCGCACGACTAGCGCCGTCTTGAGCACCCAGTCCGCCCACTCCCCGGCCCGCTTCTCGCCAAGCGGGTCGTCGAGGCCGATCAGCATGGCCGGGCGAAGCGCCGCATCGAGGCGGGCACGGAGGCCGCCCGTCTGGTCGGGGCGGGCAGCGGAGAGGGCGGGCTCGGGGTCGCGCAGCGGGTGCGGGAGCTCGACGAACACTTCGGCGTCGGGGTCGTCGTCGGGCGGATCCCCGTACGTCCAGCAGTTGCCGCACAGGTCTCGGCCGCCGACCTTGCGCCACTCCTCGTTGATGTAGGCGTCGCTCTCCTCGATGGTGTCGCCGGCGGGGAGGTGGGCGGTGTATGCGTCGTCGGGGCGGAGCTCGGCGCCGCACCGGTCGCAGATGACGGTGACGCAGGTGACCTGCTTGGTGGTCATGTCGGTCCTTTCGGGGTGCCCCGCCCAGACGTGCAGGGCGGGGCGGAGAGGGGGTGGGTCAGGCAGGGGTGTAGAACTCGCCAGTGGAGGTGAAGACATCGCCGCCGTTCTTCATCGCGGCCTCGCAGGGCCAACCGGTGGCGGTGCCTTCGTCCCAGCAGACCGCGCACAGCCACGCATTCGGCTCGCCGTCGCCGTCCCAGCGCGGGATGTGGAACCGGCCCGGGAGCTGCTCTTTCTCCTCCAGCGTCAGATCAGTCAGCGCTTCGTAGCCAGGGTGGTCGGCGGCTTCGAGGAGAACCGCTCCGAGCCCGGCCGCCTGGCAGATCCGCTCAGCGAGGCTGCGGGTGTACCGGGCTGACGCGTGGTAGGCGTCGCCGTCGTTGATGGTGAGGGTTGCGCAGCCGTTGTTCGTCTGCTCGCAGTCCGCGTTCGCGGCGATGCGGAGCTGGGCGCCGTTGTGCCCGATGTGGGTCGTGGTGGTCTCGTGGTTCGACATTCAGGGGGTCCTTGTCGTTGATCTTGTTGGGGGTTGGGGTGCCTGCCCGGTAAGACACCGGGCAGGGGGTGGGTCAGGCGGAAGTGGTGCGGATGCGCTTGGGCTCGACGCGCTCGGTGTCGTCCACCGCACCGAGGCCGTTGAGGATCTCCACGAGTCCGGCGAGCGTGGTCGGCTTCGCATCGCCGACCGTCTTGAAGAACTCTGGGATCTGCTCGAACGCAGCGAATGCTTCGTTGAAGATGCGGAGGCGGATCGAAGGTCGCCTTGGGCCAAGGTCGGCCTCCTCGGCGATGAACTCCCAGGCGCAACCTCCGCCTCGGGAGCTGGCCACGATGCTCAGTCGCGGGACGTCGATCACTCCGGGGACCTTCGCGTACCACGCCTCGTGGGCGATGACGTAGGTCAGGTAGCAGTCGTTGGGCAGGTCCATCAGGGGTTCCTTTCGGGGAGTCGGGGCAGGGCAGAGCGGGTCAGTGGAACTCGGCCGCGCAAGCCCCTACGCCGTGGATCTCGCCACAGCCGAAACAGCGGTCATCCGGGTCGGCGACCTTCGCCTTAATGTGGGCGAGGTGGTCGGCTCGCGCCTGCCAGTACTCGCGGTCAGGGCCAGGGCCGACGACCTCGCGGAGGCTGCCCGACTGCCAGCGCCCGCAGGAGCAGGAGAGGACGGTCCACCTGCTCCGGTTGCGTCCCATGCCCTGGTAGCCCCAGGTGGCCGACATCTCGTGGGCGGCGATCACGGCTGCATGGGCAGGGCACCCGTGGGAGTAGTTGATCTTGACCCAGCCGGGGGTCTCCGCCAGGGCGGAGGCGTCACAGCTGGCGTCGCAGTGCCACACGGTGAACGTGCGCGCGGTCACAGCCAAACCTCGTCGTCGATGTCTGGCTGGCTGACTTCATGGCGGGCACAGCCGCAGTCGTCGGACTCGGTGCCGTGGCACTTGCCGGTCGCGCAGTCACCGCACGTCCCGTCATCCCAGGGCGCGAGGCCGGACGGCGCGGGAGCCGGCGGATTGGTGGCGGCTTCCCACCGGGCGAGAGCGGCGGCCGACACCTGCTCGGGGTTGATGCCGTACGACTCCAGGGCGTCCCACGTGATGGCCTGGAGTGGCGGGTCTTCCCACATGTCCCACATGCGGGCGGCGACCTCGTCGGCCTGGTCGGGGGCGAAACGCTGAAGCTCGTGGAGCAGGAACGCGACTCCGTGCTCGGCGAGCATGAGCGCCTGGTTGAGCATGTACAGGCTTCGCTTGTCAGCCAGGTTCTCGCCGGTCTTTTCGGCGGCCATCATCAGCTGGAAGCGGGGCGAGTTGAGGGTGGCGGAGTAGTGCGCTTCGACGGCCATGTGCCGGGCGAGGTTCTCGGCGGTCGCTTCTTCGGGGGTCTCGGGGTACGGGGCGAGGTCATCGGTGCTGGTCATCGGGTGCCCTTCCGTGGCTGTTGATCAAACTGGAGTGCGAGATCTTGGTAAGAGCTGGAACTCCAGTTCCTGAAAGTGGATGGGTCGCGGCGCTGTGAGCGACGTAGAGGCGTTGAGTTATGGAGCCCTAAGCCCGTGTCCCGCGACGCGTGCGCGCCGCTCTACGGCATCGCTGGGGGCTCTACTGAGGCATCTGAGACAGGAGAGGCGAGAGCGACCCCCAACGGGAACACCTCGTCCACGTACTCCAGCGCCACCCGCCACTCCAGCGGATCGGAATCCACGTCGCTGGCGTTGAGCCAGCGCTCGTCCGCGTATCTACGCCGCAGTAGGCGCAACCGTTCGGGGCGGTCATCGGGTGGACTCCTCAGATGCGTCCGCGCCCCGAGCAGCGGCGGCGTCGCGATACCAGTGCCACGGCCTGCCTGCCTTCTCGGGCGAGGACACGTGCTTGCGCCCCACCCCGGACCGGCACAGACCGGAATGGTCCTCGGAGTTGACGCACACGTCTCCGTGCTCGCTCACCGCCCGGCACAGGCCAGGGACGGCCTCGACGTGGGTGAGGGCGATGCCGCCCGCGTACCCGTCGACGCTCACGACAGCCGCGCCGTGCCCGAGCGTCCACGCCGGGGTTCGGGTGCGGGTCACCATCGGCTCGTCTTCGCGGACGCCTGGCCATGCCAGGACCGGCGTTCCGATCGGGTGGGTCTCGTTCCATTCATCGGCGGTCACAGCGTCTCCTCGTGGTCTCGGGGGGCGGGTCAGGCGGTCTCGAAAAGCGCCGGAGTGGCGTTCAGGAAGGGCCGGTTGGACCACAGGACCTCGGTTCGGGAGCGAGATCCGACGTCGGACTGGCCGGTGTGGGCGGGTCCGATGGTCTGCTTGGACCCGTAGTACGGCACGGGCGGTGCGAGGCGGGTCATGCTTTCTCCTCAGCTTCACGATCTTGGGCGGGGTCCGGAGGACCAGGACGAGACAGCAACTCCGCGAGCGTCCCGATCAACTGCCTCATCGCGGGCACCCACACCGGGACCAGGCCGGGCTGAGCCCAGTCCGTACCGCACGTACACACCAGGTCATCCGGGCCGTAGCCCGGCATGCACCCCTGGCATGCCGGGCACGGGTCAGCGATCTCAGCGATGGTCATCGACTGCCAACCCGAGAGCGGATACTCCACTGTTTGGCTGCGACAGGACCGTCAGCCTCACACCAGACAACGTGATCGTTGAGGAGCAGCGCCCAGCCTCGGTGCTGGATAGGACTGAGCTCCCCGACGCCGAGTTGCCCGAGCATTCTGGCCATCAAGTCACCGCCGTCACGTTCGGCGAGGGCTACGAAGGGAGAAGGGCAGGTGAAGATCTTCAGCCGCCCGTAGCCTTGCCAGTAGACGTGGGTGTAGTCCACTGCTTGTGCGACCCATGAGGTGAATTCCCGCGTGTCACTCCCGGCCGTGGTCAGCTTGAACTCGACGCCAAACACGGGTGCATCGTCCTTCCATGCCGAAGCGTCTCGGGGCTTCATGACCGCGTCGATGCGGAGTCGGCGTCCACCACAGTGCGCGCCCCACACCTCGCGATCGACGTGGAACCACTGGCCGAGGTAGCTCAGCGCCCACTCGGCGCGCTCCTCCTCGGTCTTATGCACCGGAATTGGCAGTCGGGGCCTAAAACGGAGGGGCATCAGGGACGCCTCCGTTCGCCCACGGGTCTGCGGCCGGAGCCGACGACGAAGCGCGATCCGCGGGCTTGGCCCAGCGGAGGTTCGCGCCGGCGGCTTCGACCCGCACCTCGATGCGGGACTTCTTCTCGCCGTCCGTCTCCCAGTTGTTCTGGTAGGCGGCGCCGGTGACGACGACCGCGGAGCCCTGCCGGAAGTTCTCACACACCTGCTCGGCGAGCTGGTCCCACGCGGTGCACGGCCAGAACGTGGTGTCGACGTCTTCCCACTGGTCGCCGTTCTTGCGGCGGCGGGAGGTGGCGACGGTGAAGCGGGCCACGGCCTTGCCTGTGGGCGTGAACTTCAGCTCGGGGTCGCGAACTAGGCGGCCGTTCAGGGTGATCGGTGCAGACATGATCAGTTGTTCCTTCCGTTGGGTTCCCAGCCCTTGGGCGGGGTGTGGATGCGGTCGGGGGCGATCTGCCATGGCCAACTTCCTTCGCCGCCCCAGGTGAGCTGGGTTGGCCAGTCGCGTTGGTCGCGGGCTCCGCGCCACGCCTTGACTTCGACCGTCCGGCACGGTTCTCCCGGGTCGGGCTCGTAGGCGGGGGCGATGCCGAATCCGAATTCAGGCCAGCGCAGAAGGAGGCTGGAGCCCACAGGTCGGACGGAGCGGTTCTTGCCCTGCTCTCCATGACCGGCGTGGGCCTCGATGACCATGGCGCAGTTGGCTGCGGTGCGGGCCATGTCGAGGATGCCGACCGTGTGGCGGGCCGCGGACTCGTCGTTGATGTTCCCCGCGTGCAGCCGGTAGAAGGGGCCGATGAACAGCACGTCCGGCTTGTGGGCGGTGACACGCTCCAGCAGCCAAGCCGCATCGTCCGGGCGGGAGACGTCAATTCCCGCGGGCTTGTGGATCAGGCGGAGGGCGCCGTCCGGAACGCGATGCCGGGAGCTGATCGACAGGTCGGCGAGTGGCCGGAACTTGCGGCGCGACTGCTGCTCAGAGTTCTCACAGTCGATCAGCAGGACCCGCATCTTGGGGATTTCGGTCCACTTGAACGGGTGAAGTCCTGCGGCGATCATCACGGCCATCTGGCGGATCGCCATGGACTTGCCCAACCCCTCGAAGCCAGTCCACACCAAGCGGTCGCCGCGCTCCAGCAGGCCGGGGACAACCCAGTCGTACTCGGCGTCCTCGACCGCGAGGAACTCCCACAGGTCCGGCGCAAGATCCGGCTTGATCTCGACCTCGCTGGTCCAGATCTCCACGAAGTCCTGGAGTTTCTTGCCCGCAGCGATGTGATCGGCGGCGTCCTTGCCAACCACAGGCTCGTAGATGCGGATGGATCGGGCGATCCCGTGGAGCATGTCGCGCACCTGGCGAGCGTGGGCGTGGCCGGGGTCGTCTCGATCACAGATGATCGTGACGTCGGCGTCGCGGAACATCTCGCAGTACTCGGCACGCCACTTGCCACCACCACCGGGGTTGCAGGTCGCAACGAGCTGGTGGGATTCGAGAGCGTGGACGTCCTTCTCGCCCTCGACGATGAAGATGACGTGGCCATCGCGGATGCCCTCGATGACCTTCGGCAGCCGGTACAGCACCCGGCGGGTGTCACCGAGCCGCCAGTTCCAGCCCTTCGGCCGGGACAAATCCGGCACCCGGCAGGGGAACTGCTTGTCTGCCGTGCGGAGCACCTGGTACAGCAGATTGCCCTGCTCGTCGACGTAGTCGTAGACCGCGATGGCGTCGCCCCGCGGGGTCCACTCCCCCTTGGGTCGGGTGTCCTTCTCGCTGGCCTTGCAGACGTCAGCCCAGGTGAGGCCGATGCCAGCGAGGATGTCGTCGCGCTCGCATCCTGCGTGACAGTGGAACACCACGGGGTGTTCCTTGCCGACGGTCAGGGACAGACTGGCTTTCCCGTCGTCGTGGGCAGGGCAGCGGGCCATGAAGCTGCCGTGCTGGGCGCGGACACCTTCGAGCTTGGGCAGCACGATCTCGCGGAGGATGTCCATCAGTTGTTCCACCACCCTCCGCCGGAGGGCTGGTACGTGACGTCCTCGCGGGCTGGGGCCTGGTCTTTCCAGCGTTCGCCGTTGATCCACGTGGCAGGGTGGGCGATGAACTGCTGGTCGCGGGACCGGGTGGGGTCCATGCGGAATCGCTCGGCGCCGACGATGACGTCCTCGGGGTCCACGCCGTCAGCGACGGCTTTGGCCCATGCCTTTTTGGCGTGGCCCTTGCCGACCTTGCGGGGGTAGGTCTCCCAGAATCGGGCGAAGCCGGGGTCGTCATCTCCGACGCGGCGCGAGCCGCGTTTCCCCCTCTGGGGGGTAGGGGGGTTATTTCCCTGCTCCCTGCTCCCTGCTCCCTGCTCAGGGCCGAAGGTCTCCGGAGGATTCGCGAGGGTCTCCGGAGATTCTCCGGAGGATTCGTCAAGGGTCGCGTTGTCGCAGGCCAGCATGAACGCGATCGCTTCCTCGCGCTCGATGTCCTCCTGCGAGGGGCGAACATAGCGAGGCTTGCCGGGGTGGGACACCTTCTGGTGTTCATCCCAGCCTTTGACGAACAGGAGAGCCTTTCCGGAGGCTTCGTAACGCACGATCAGGCATGCCTCGGAGAGTCTCTGGAGATCCTCGCGAGTCCTCACGAGAGCTTCCATAGGGTCGTCTTCGAGCGGCCAGATAGCCGCGGTGATGAGTCGGACGTTGTCCGCCGCGACTCCGTTGTCGTCGACATGCGTCCACAGCCCGATGAACGTGAGGCGGGCCGACATGGGCAGTGCGGCGATCTTCTCCGAGGTGAAGAAATCCGGCTTGACGGATCTGATCCGCGCCATCTACTTACCGCCCTTCGAGCCGACGATTTCCGGCCTGGGCGCACGGGTCATGGTGAAGGTGCATCGACCTTCGTTCACACCCGTCGCCACGGTGGCCGGGTAGTACAGCGGGTGGTCGCCGCCGCCCTGGTGGCGACAACCGATACGCCAGCAGCGCCCGTCTTCTTCGACCCAGGTGAAGTTCTGGCATCCGCCACAGTCGGTGAACCACACCTCGCGGCTGTCATCGGGTGCGCGCCAAGAGGCTGCGTCTCCCGGGCCGGCGGCTTCGAGGATCACGACGTGGACGTGACGGAACCAGTCGGGCCAGTCTGTGTCCACCTTGAGGGTGTCACGCAGCTCGATGGCCTTGTCCAGGCGCTCCCAGTGGGGGCCTTTCACTTCTGCCCACGTGTGCAGGGTCGGCAGGAAGAAGTCGGGCAGGTAGAACTGTCCGCTCGGCAGCTGGAGAGCCATGGGCTCGTAGTTCCAGTACAGGCCGACGGCGTCGAACGTTGCCGCCCAGTCAGCTTCGAGACTGCTGCGGAACTTGATCCCCTTGTAGGTCAAGGGGACGGCCTTGAGGTTCAACGAAGGTGGGACCTTCCTTGCTTGTGCGCTAGCTGTGAAGGGAGGGACAGCGCTCTCTAGATTATACGTACTCAGTGCGTGTTAGTCTCACGGGTTTCGGATGCGCGAACAAGTTGCGTGTCTTATCATCGGGTTGTGGTAATGGGCACATGAGACGCTGAGAAGGTGGATGCCGAAGTGACCGCTGAACTCCTGGAAGCCGCGCACGCCTACAACGAGGCGCCCAAGCGACTGCGCGAGGCGATCATTAAGGCTGCCCAGCAAGGTGAAACCGCGACCGACATCACGAAGATGATCAACTTCACGTACTCCATGGACTACGTCGCGAAGATCGTGCGCGAGGCGCTTGGCCCCCGGCCCCGCGGCCGGCGCAAGACCACGCCCGACTCCTCCGGCTCCCCTGCTTCTGAGTGAGGGGCTCACGCTTTTCCGCCTCCAGCGAGGACTCGGAACGTGTCGCGGAACTGGTCGAGCTGCGCCTTGTACTCGTCTCGCTCCCCGCGGACCTTCGTCAGCTCCTCCTCCAACATGGCGGCCATCAGCTCTGCGTCGTCGGCTCGGGCTTCGGCGTCGGAGACGCGTTTGGCGACGGCCTGGAGCATCGTCAACGGGTCCGCGGCGTCCGCCAGGCCCGCAGCCAGGGCAGGCGCGGGTGTCTTCGGCTTGGGCGTCGCCTTCGCCTTGGCCACGGTCTTCGTCACAGTCAGTCCTCCGTTGTTCCACTCAGGTCGCACCCACCACACCGGCGGGTTCGCGTTACGCGACTGGCACTTCATATGGCCTGAGCGCTCCAAATACACGGACACGTCTTTGCGGTAGTCGTCCGCCCACTGCGGCATTGCCTCCCGCACCACACGGGCCAGGGCGCCGCGCCACATAACGCCCTGGACCCCGGCATTCGGGTGCGCCTCGTCGCCCTGCTCTGCGGCCAGGCCGCGGATGATGCGCCACAACTCCTGCGCGTCGCCGGCGACGTTCCTCACCGGGGCGGGGATGTCGATGCGGGCGACGTCTCGGATCTTCGGCACCTCGACCTCACTTTCAACTCGGGGGGACAAATGGGCGAGCACCTCAACGGAGCGATCCCGTAGCAGGCGGGCCAGAGGTTCAGCGTCGAACGGGCCGGACACGGCCAGCAGGCCGCCGCGGACCTCCGCCCGCACGCCCTGCTTCGCGGCGAGCCCCAGCAGCTCCTCAACCGGCATCGCCACGTCGTACTCCTCCTCCACACGGGCGGGCGCCACCGCAGCAGCCATCGGCGCCGGCGGCTCCGCGAGGCGCCGTAGATCAGCGCGCAGGTGAGACAGGCTCCGTCCGGCGCCCTGCGTTGGCACGAAGACTCGGCCGCCGGTTTCCGGGTTCGTCAGCTGCCACTTCCAGCCCTGCAACTCGGTATGCAACCCGGCTTTCCGGGCGTCGCGGATCAGCTGATTCACTTCTTTTCTCGCGCTGTTCAAGACGCCTCCGCCCAGTGGTTCAGCTCGTGCCACGCGGCGAGTTCCCTCATCCGGGTGAGCCCTCCAGGAGCCGCATTCGTGGCGAGGAGATCCTCAGCGCAGCCGTCATGCGGGCACGGCAACGCCAGTCGCCCAGCAGTGACGACCACCTCGTATGCGGCCAACGGGTCCCGTCTGGGGGTGACCGCGTCGGGTTCGAGGCGGTAGCCGACGCCTCGGACGCTGGTGATGTAGTGAGGTGACCGGGGGTCGTCGCCGATCGCCTCGCGAAGCCGAGCGATGTCCAGCTGGATCTTCTTTTGGGATCCGGCGGTCGTGTGTTGCGCGATCTGTGCGTACGTCACCGCGACGCCCACCCGCTCCCAGAGGACGGTGAGGAGCCGGAACTCCACCGGCGGGACGTGGACGTATCGGGCGCCGACCGTGACCCGGCCGGTTTCCACGTCCACGTGAAGCGGCGGGTGCGATCGGCCGAGGTTGGTGTAGAGCATCGGTGCGGTCAAGACGAGGTCACCTCCGCGGCCCGGATCGCCTGACGGCCTCGCCGGCGAATGGACCGCAGTTCGCGATCGCTCACCCTGAGGCGCTCGGCAGCCACGGCCATGGGCAGCTTGCGGCGGTCCATGAGGAGGATGCTCGCCTCGTACAGGCCGGCGTCGCGTTTGCTGAGCTTGCACGGAGCGGGCGTGGGAGGCGCGGTTCGGCGGGCCTCTCGGCGACGAGCATTGGCGCGCTCTTCCTCGCTCATGCCGCCGTAGAGGCCGTACTTCTCCGGACGGGACAGCGCGTAGTCCAGGCACTCGGCCCGAACAGGGCACTGGGCGCAGATCGCCTTGGCCTTACGCTCGCGGACGTCACGCTCGGGCTGACGCTCACCGTCAGGGCCGAAGAACAGCGCGAGGTCCTCGCCCCAGCACTGCGCGTCATCGTGCCAAGACCACGTCAGCCGACGACTCGCGCGGGCGCCGCGGTGCACTCCTGCTTTCGCGCTCACCAGCTGCCTCCCTGCTGCTTGCGGGGAGAGCTCGTCAGATGCCAGAAGATGCCGCACTGGTAGGCGCGCATGCACGCATCCGGGTGCAGGGCACGGCCAGCTCGTTTCGCGGCGCTGCGGGTCTCGTAGGACTTCTTGCCGCACGTGGTGCAGGTGCCGATCTGCAGGCTGAGAGAGGAGATGTTCCAGCTAGTCACCGAGCACCTCCGTGAGGGCATCCGGCACCATCCGGGGCTGTCCGGCAGCATCCTGAGCCATCCGGTGGCCGGCGGCCTCCAACGCTGTCCGAGTCAAAGCAGCGACCGCGGCGACCCGGGAGCGGGCTGCCGAGGGGGCGGACTCGTCAGCTGCGGCGGCTTCCAGGCACGGCAGGTGCGCAGCGAGACGAGCAAGGGCGGCGTCAGGCATGGGCGGTTTCTCTCTGCTTGTCGTAGCGGGCGGCCCGGCAGGCTTCACACGCCTTCTCGCGGCGTTTGCTATGAGCCCGGTACCCGTGCGGAGTGCCGCAACGGATCGGCTTCCGGTCGCGCACCAGGCGGGGCCGGGCGGGCGTTTCGCCTTCCATCCACGCCCGCAGGATGGCCATGCGAGCAGCGGACAGACGTACGGTGAGAGCTGCCCGGGTGATGCCGAGATACTGCTCTGCGGCGGCGTAGGAGCCGGTGGCGGCAACCGCGAGGACCGCGTCGCGCATACCGGGGGTGAGCGTGTGGAACGCCTGGTACAGGCCAAGGCGCTCCACGATCGCCTCTTCGAAGCCGCCGCCGGGCGGCGGATCCCAGTAGGCGGCGAACCGGGGACGGATTCGAAGCTCGCCGGTGTCGATGGCCCACCCGTGCGCGCGAAGCTCCTGGTCCCGGGCGTCAGTAAGAGCCCGCCATCCGGCATGGATGAGGTCGGCGCGTTCCGGCTGCTCCGCGGCCTCGTACAGGGCGGCGACGATGCCGGACCATGCGAGGTGGTAGCGGTCGGCCATCTGCACGAACCCGGCGCCGACCATATGCCAGGACAGGGCTATGCGGGTGCACTGGTCGACGTCGTCCCACGTGTAGCCGTGGCGGAGGTGATCAGACACAGCTGGCCTCCCGGGCGGCGAGTTCAGCGTCCGCCTTCTCGCACTCCTCGTGGCGGGCGCAGAAGTGCATGCCGAACGCGGTGACGCCGCCGGGCGCCCACGCCAGGCACACCAAGCCGCGGGCCAAGACGGCGAAAGTCTCAGCGCAGCCACGGCCTCCGTATAGGAGCACGTCGCCCTGCTCCCCGAGTAGCTGCGCTACGGTGCGGCTGGCGTGCTCGGCGATCTGCTGGGTGCGCTGCTCGTCGTTCATGGCCCGCATCCGGTCGATCTCCAGTGGGACGACGACCGCGAGCATCCCCGCGAGAGGGTGGCGGACCTCAGGCATCCGTAGCCTCCTCAACTGGTCTCTCAGGGCATGTGCGGGAGTGCTCGGCGGCGTTGCCCTCCCACTCAGCGAGAGAGCAGCAGTACGGGCGATCCATCACGCCACCTCCGCGAACAGGTCGAGCTGCGTGGATGTGCAGGCAGAAGCCGCGAGGAGGATCTCTTCGCGGCTGTAGTCGCCGCCGTAGATCGCCGCCAGATAGTCACGGACCGGCGTCTCCCAGTCGATCCCGAGGGCCGTTCCTAGGACGGCGGCGGCGACGGGGGGAGAGACGACGTCAGCGGCCTGGAGGAACTGCTTCGAGCGGCTGCCTTGCCACGGGTAGTCCGCGGGGAAGCCGGTCAGTAGTCCCGCTTGGGATGCGGTCAGTGGGGCGCCGTTTGAGACGCGCTTCCAGCTTCGGGCCTTCTCGGTGAGGCACCAGGACAGGCCGTCGGCGCTGAACTCGTTGCCGCCGGATGTGCGCCGGTTCCCTCGGGTGTTGATCCGTTCCCCTGCTGGATAGCCCAGTGCCGACGCCATCGTGGTCTGGGGGAAGCGTGCTCGCGTTCCCGGGGTCAGGTTCGCCGGCGCGGCGTACCTGCCGCATGTCCACCCTTCCCGGAACGGGAGCCCGTCCAGGTCTGGGGTCTGGTTGCGGGTGGCGATGACGAAGGTTCGGGTCCGGCGGGAGGGCAGGCCGAAGTCCTCACCGTGCAGTGTCAGGACGTTGCACGCTGTGAAGTCATGTGCGGTGGCCAGTTCCGCACACATTTCCTGCCAGATGGGGGTGACACCGGGAACCTGCTCGCAGACCAGCCGCTGAAGGTGTGGGAGTCGGAGCGCGAACCGGACGGCCTCCACCACCAGGGCGGAGCGGACGTCCTGCACCCTGACGTACACGTCGGCCCAAGCGTCGTCAGGGCCTAGTCCGGCCTGGCTGTCGCCGAGTTGCCCGATGGCTTCCAGGATGTGCTGGAGGTCGTTCAGGCCGGTGCGCTTGCCGGAGGCGCTAAAGGTGGGGCAGGGCGGGCTGATGATGGCGTCGGTCGCGCCGCGGAGGCTGTCAGGTTCGAGGTCGGTCACGTTGCCTTGGGTGCGGTGGAACCCTGCGGTGCGGGCGGTGTCGCAGGCGTCGACGTCGATGTCAACGCCGTGGATCGGCTCGGCGAGTCCGAGGATGCGGGCACCCATATCCCAACCGCCAGGGCCCGCGAACAGATCGAGGATCACTTCCCCTCCTTCTCCAGCGCCGCTTGGATGGCTTCCGCCCACTCCTGCGGCACCTGGGCGCGCACCTGGGCCAGGAAGTCCTTCGGGTCGGGCTGGCCGGAGTTGAGGGAGGCGTCACAGATCGCCGACGACTCCCTCACCAGGAAGAGGTGGTCACGGGCGGAGTCCCACCGCCCGGCCTCCAGTGCGGCGAAGGCGCGACCAAGGTGCTCGACCATCGCCGCGAAGTGCTTCGCAGCCTCACGGTCGCGGTGGACATCAGGGACGGCACGCGGCAGCTTGGCGGGGACGAAGTTGTCAGTGGCGTCCAGAACGGCCTGCTCGGGCATCATCCGGCCACCGCCAGCTCCACAGGCTCCAGCACGACCTCGTAGCGCAGCGCCTCCAAATAGCGCTGCACGGACCCCAGGTGGCTGGTCGGCCCGGCGTGGCGCTCCAACGCCCCGACAGAGGTCGCTGATATCTCCATGCGGTCAGCCAAAGCTGCCTGAGACAGGCGGGCAGCCTGGCGCATCCCCTGTAGGTCGGGCAGCGTGTCGAGCAGGTCTCCGACGAGGTGGCCGTCTCGGGTGACGACGAGGCGACGCTCGACCAGGGCGGCGTAGGTGGCGGCGTTGCCGACCGTTGGCCCTCCGCGGCCGGTGTCCCAACGGGTAATCGAGCCCAGGGCGACGCCGGCGGCCTCGGCGACGCGGCGCTGCGGGATGCCGCGGGCGACGCGAAGCTGGGCGAGGCGCTCAGGGATAGGGATGATCACGTCGTCTCCTTCTCAGCGGGTGTGCAGGTGATGGTGGGCTCCACGTCGTCGACCTCTGCGTGGAGCACGGCGGCGAGTACCTCGCCGAGCGGGTCGTCCGGGGAGAGGCGGGCAGCCAAGAAGCCGCCCGCCAACACCACGGCGCCGAAGATCCGACTCAACGCCGCCGCTCCGTTTCCAGCAGGTCGCTCAACTCCTGGTCCAGGGCGCAGGACCGGCACTCCCGGTCGTAGCGGTGAGCGCGAGCCAGAAGCCACAGCACACCGATCAGGCCAGCGCCCGCGGAGAAGCCGACCAGGGCCGCGAACGAGCAGGCAGCGAGGACCGCGAACGTCTCGATCACGGCGCCACCTCCGGCAGCATCGCCTCAGCCCGGCGTGCGCGGACGAGGTGGCTTTCCGCGAGTTCGGCGGACATCTCCGACTGGCGCAGTGCCCGGTCTCGGGCTGCCCATAGGTCGGCGTTCGTGGCCTGCTGGGCGTCGAGTTCCGCTCGCGCGGTCGCCAGCTCCCGGTGGGCCCGGGTCAGGTCTGACGCTGAGCGGGACTGGCCAGCCTCCATGCCGAGGATCAGGCCGGCGACCACGCAGACGGCGGAGATGACGACGACGGCGACGACCGCGATCCACGCCCCGCCTGCGAAGCCGACCAGCAGCACCAGGGCGGCTTGGACGGTGAGAATCAGCGGCCAGTACGGCTTGAGGGTCACGCCTCCTCCCCTGTGGCTGCGTGCTCGGTCAGCCATGCGGTGGCTTCGGCGAGGTCGTCGTCGGTAATGCCGAGCCCGTCATCGACGTGGATGATCAGGAAGTCGCCGACGCCTTCGTGGCCGCGCAGGTATGCCTCGTCGCGGTCGGTGAGGTAGTCGTCGAGCCAGACGAAGGGGCGACCCTTCACCCAGGCGGCGACGTGCGGTGTTTTGTGGCGGACCGGGTCGTGCAGGTGGAGGTGCTGGTTGTCGCGCTCCACCTCGATGACCGGCAGCCCGGGCAGGCCGATCTTCGGGCTGATCTCCCGGTTGGCGTCGTGTTCCCACGTGGTCGCCCATACGAGTTCCGCGCCGGTCTCAGCGGCCACCGCGAGGAGTTTCGGCCCGTGCTCGGGGTTGAGGATCATGTTGTAGGAGCGTCCGCCGGCCGAGCACTTCGTGCGGATCCACTCGGGTCCGGGCTTGCGGAACGGGTTCAAAACTCCATCCACGTCGATCAGGATCAGCGGGCGGATGGCGTCCAGTTCGGACGCGGGCAGGGGCTCAGACATCGGTCGTCTCCGTCGTGGCGGGGGTGTCGAGTGCCTCAGCGAGGACGTCAGCGGGCACAAGGCGCTCGTAGTAGGAGCGGTAGAGCGCGGTATCGACGTGGCGGACCAGAGCGACCAAGGCGCAGCGGTAGGTGTCGCGCTCGGTCTCGGCGTCGCGGAGTCGGGTGAGGACGTTGTCCTGGTACTGCACGGCGCCGTCGAGGGCGTCTACCGCGACGCGGTACTGGACGCCGTCGTTGAGGAGGTGCGGCCAGTGCTCGCTCAGCTTCTCGCCAACGGCGCGGATCAGGTCCGGGTCGTGGTCGCCAGGGTTGATCGGCTCAGCCACGGGTGTCCGCCTCTCCGGTGTCGGACAGGGAGGCAGCGAGGTCGAGCGGCGCCCACATGGAGGTGATGGTCTTCGCCCGATCGGCCAGCCACGCGCGGACAGCGGGCTCGTCCTCGTCCGTGATCTGGATGGTCGCGCTGCACAAGATGGCCTTGCGCTGGAGCACGAAGAACAGCTCCAGCTCGTCCGGGGAGTCGCTGCGCAAGTCCGGGTCAGGGTGGCGGCGCCAGGAGTGCCAGTCCCAGCGGAACACCAGGTTCTGGTCGTGGTCGCCGCTGTAGAACAGCGTCTCGGTGAACTCCGTCCACGACTCGAACCTGTTCGCCAGGCCGACCTTGTAGAAGTTGCCCTCGGAGCAGTAGTACGGGTGGTCGATCTCCCACAGGTGCGTCACCTGCTCGGGCGTCTCGGTGCTCATCGGGTCTCCGCCTCTCCCTGAGTAGGGAAAGCGGCCTCGGAGGCATCGGCCATCGCGGCGAGCTGGGCGGCCATCTCCCGCGCCTCAGCCGGACTCAGATCCCACTCGTCCACGCCTCGCGGGTACATGCGGATGATGCCGGTGTCCCTGAGGATGAGCAGGTCTCCGCCGTCATGCCAGGACAGCCCCAGCTCGGCGGGCCACTCCAAGACGATCGGCGTCTCGTCGCCCTCGACGACGACCGCCCGGAAGTGGACAACCTCCTCCGTCTCGGTGCCATCCTCATCGCCAGGCGTGATGGCAATCTCGATGACGTTGTCGGTCGCCTTGATCGACGGGAACCACAGGTTGCCGCCGTCGTCGTACTCGCCATCGTTGTGCGCGAAGAACTCAGCGACGTTCTCCGGGGTGGGCGGAACCTGTGCGGTACTCACAGGCCACCGCCGATAGCGTGGCGCACCAGCTCGCTGTCGGTGGCCGGACGCATCACGATCTCCCGTGTCCGACCCTCCGCCTCAGCCTGAGCGGCTGCCAGCAGGAAGATTTCCGCTGCCTCCTCGGCGTCCACCGGTCCCGCCGGACGCCCGCCCGGGGTCGGGGCGGGCTGTCCGTCGATGAGGACCAGCCAGCAGCCTGACGTGATGGCGCGTGGCAGGAGCTGCAAGCCGTGGTCGAGGAGCGCGTCTTCGAGGGTGCTCGCGTCGCTGCTCTCGTCGCTGCTCTCGTCGTCGCTGTTCTGCCACGCCTGGATGGCGCGGCGGATCATCTCCAGCTTCGCCTGCCAGTAGGTCGGCGCCTGCGGGGTCTGGGCGGGGGTGTCGGTGCTCATCTGGTCGGCTCCTGAGAAGCGGGGTACGGGTTACGTGCGAGGGCGGGGATGGGGGCGGTGTCGTCCGAGACAGCCGCCGGCGCGGTCACCCGGGCGGGGTGGTGGCGTCCTTTGGGGGCGGGCAGGACCACCGCGGCGAGAGCGTTGAGGAACGCCTCCAGGCGGGTCACCGGAGAGGTCCGGGGTTGTCGCCGAGGTCGGCCACCTGGTTGGGGTCGTTCGTGCAGGACGCGCCGAAGCCGTGCTTGGCGCCCTTCGGCGCGTTCTCCGGGTGCACCGGTTCGCGCCAGGCGGGCTCTCCACAGTTGATGCAGTAGCCATCGGCGGGCCGCTCGGCGTGCGGCGAGAAGGCGCCGCCGAACGCTGCCGCGTGCTCCTGAGGATCGCCCTGCGGGGAACCCGACAGCGTCTGGTGGAATCCGGTCGGCGCCATGTCCTTCCACGCCGCCGCGTGCGCCGCAGCCTCCAACGGCGACATGCCCGGCATTCCCGCCACGAGACGGTCCGGGGGAGGAGGGAGCTGCTCCCCCAGCGCGGCCAGAGCAACGGCGTACGCGTCTGCGGCGCCCTGTTCCTGCCCGGCGTAGCGGTCCTGCTTCTGCTTCTCCTGGACCAGCGCGTCGATCTTCTGCCGCAGTTCCTCCAGCGCCTGCGCTTTGACGCCGATCTCTGCTCCGAGCCTTTCGGCCTGCTCCCGGCGCCCGCGGGCGGCTTCGGTGTGGCGGTGCCACGCGGTCTGGTTGGTCAGCACGAAGGTGTTGCGGCCTTCGTCGGTCGGCCACACCACGGGCGGGACGGCCGGCGTGGGCTGGGGCTGCGGCTTGGGATCGCGGGGCTTCATGTGGATCTCCGTGGGGTCAGGTCTGCTTGGATTGGTGGTGGCGGTCCCGGATCTCCTCGGCTCAAACGGGGAGATCCGGGACCGTGCAGGTCAGCGGCGGGCGTGATCGGGGCAGAAGTCGTACGGCGAGCGCGAACCCTTACCGCGCGGCGGGGGGACGTCCCACCCGGCCTTAGCGGCGGCCTGACGGGCCAGGTGGCCGTCTCGCGGGTACCAGTCGCCGGTGGGCTCGAACTCGGCGCCACACCCGCCGACGTCGCACCGGACCCGGTGGATCGGCCTCTGGGCCTCGTAGGTGCTCACTCGGCACCGCCGTCGATGTGGATGGTGATCGGGGCGATGGTGTACTCGGTGGTCATCTCGTCGCCGTTCACCGTCGCGTACAGCTCTTCCGGGCTGTCGTCGACAGTGATGTCCTGCGGCTGCCAGGCGAACTCAACGTCGCCGTCGTACTCGCCGTACTTCTGCGGTCTCGACGAGTTCACGCGCCTCCCTGCGGGTGTCTCTCAGGGCGAGCGGAGCGCAATACGCCGACACCAGCCACTTAGTGACCTCGACGGCGCCGGGCGGAATGGTGATGGAGAGCGTCTCCCGCTCAACACCGGTGTTCTCAGACATGGAGGTGGTCTCCGTTCAGGAGGAAGGGGGAAGGGGTGGAAGGAAGTCGCCGCGAGGACCTCGTCGGGCCTTCTGGCGCGCTTCCTCCTCGGTGAGGTCGGTGTGGAACATGTCGGCCGCCGTCGCCGGAGTGCCGTCAGCGCGGTAGGCGGGCAGGTTCTTGATGTCGTCGCCGAAGAACTTCTTCATCCCGTGGGCGAAGAGGTCGCCCATGTTGCTCATGAGCTCTTCCGACCACGGGCTGGCACCGATGAAGGCGAGCAGCCGGTCATGGCTAATGAGCCAGTCACCGGAGAAGTCCCACTTCTTGCCGTTGGCGTCAGGTTTGCTTCCGGCGTAGTCGTCGGCGTGGTGGACGACGAACGACAGGTTCAGGTCGCAGTACCCGCGCAGGCACTCCCAGCCGAGGAGGCCGTCTCCGCGTTCCTCGTCCAGCTCCCGCTGGTCACGGAGGGCGTGGAGCTGCTGCTTGTCGGCCCAGTCGCAGGCTTCCCAGATGGGGACGCCGAGCGCCTCGGCGACCTCGCTGAGGAGGAGGTAGCGATCCTCGGGGCCTTCGAAGTGGACGGGCGCCGACCCGAAACCAGCCAGATCGATCATGTGTCCGGGCGTGGCGAGCTTGAGCGGAGTGGTCTTGGAGAACTTCTCCAACGCCTCCACAGCGCGGGCCGTCTGCTCTTCGGGGCCATAGTCGAGGAGGTTGTCGTCGTTGCGTGCAACGATGTCCGCCGCGAACTTCTCGAATACCGACCTCATGACGCGCCTCCTTCGATGGCGAAGAGCCCAGTCAGGTGCGGGTTGGCCGGAAGCCCGTCCTTGATGAGCGCGGCCTTCAGCGCCAGCTCCGGGGTGCCGGGGCGGACGCGGGTGTGCTCGCGCCGCTTGTCGCCGAACGTGCCGCCGAAGTGCAGGTAGAAGAACGGCTTGCCCTTGAAGCTGGGGTGACGGTGCTCGGAGCCGTCCTTGTACCGCTGCTTCTTCTCGTCCCACGCGCCCTTGCCGCGCTGGTCGAGCAGGTAGTTCTTGCGGTACAGGTGCTCGAAGAAGTCGCGCTCGCGGACGTCGGAGAAGTACTTCTTGTGGAACGCGGTCGGGGTGAGACCGTCGCCGCCCTCGATCTCTTTGACCGTGGACTCTGCGACGAGCGCGCGGACTTCAAGCTTCTGGTTCGTGGCCTGGAGTTCGCGGTTGCGCTTGAGGCTGGCCACGTACCGCTCGGCGACCTCCAGCTCGTCGAGCTGATCGGCCTGCGCGGTCTCCGCTTCGTGTGTCTTGACCGCGAAGTACGTCTGGGCGGCGGCAATCTCGGGCTTGCGGACGTCGCCGTTCATCGCCGACAGGTAGGCGCCGTGTCGGGTCAGCCGGAAGTCGTCCCGGGCCTGGGAGGCACCTCGGTTGCCTCGCGTTGTAGCTTCCCGGCGCCGGGAAGCTTCTCGGTCGGGGTCTCCACCGCTGTTGGCGATGGTGATACGAGCGCGCTCAACTGCATCCTCGAACCGCTCCCACTTCCGGTAGCCCAGAAGCGGCATCAGCTCACGAGCCAACCAGTAGTCGCCGTGCTCGTCGGTGTGCTTGATCGCGTCGAACGGTGAAGAGCCCCCCGAGGGCTGGAGCGACGTCACGCCGCCTCCTTGATGACGATTTCCCAAAGGTCCTCGAAGCGGACGCCAGGGATGGCGATCTTCAGGGAGGCGATGAAGTCGGGTCCGGGCTTGGCTTTGCCGTTGAGGACCTTGTTTACGGTCCCTCGGTCGGCGCCCATGGCTTTGGCGAGGCGGGTCTCGGTGTTGAGGTCGAGGCGGGCGCGGTGCTTTTCGAGTTCGTCACGGCGCAGTCGCAGCGTGGCGTTCACGTGTCTCCTTTCCCACGTCAGAGGGGATTTCAGCCCTTCGCTTGAGCTTCTACGCTTGAGGCTAGTGCGTGTGCGCACAGCGCGCAAGCATGAATAAACGGACAGGGCAGCCATTACGGACACGAGGGCTGGAAGTCTCAGCGCTGAGCGCATACGCTGCACGCTGTGACCTGGTGGAAGTACGTGCAGCGAATCGCCGAGACGCACTCGCCGAGCGAAATCAGCCGGCGAACCGGCATCGGTCAGTCGAGCATCGGCCGATGGGACAGTTCCTCTCCCAAGCCGGAGAGCGTCGCCGCCTTCGCCCGCGCCTACGGACGGCCCGTCGTCGAGGCGTTCATTGCTGCGGGCTTCCTCACCGCCGAAGAGGCGCAAGCCGCCCCTCCGCCGAAGGACGCCGCCGAGCTGCCTACAGACGATCTCGCGAAGGAAGTCCACCGCCTGACTGGCGTACTCGCTCGCCGTCTCCAGGTCTGACACGTCTCTCCTCCTCTCGCGCGTGTGTGGTTGGTCTGCTGGCTCCCGTACAGCAGGCCGTCCGGGGGTGGTCCCGCCCTGCCCCTCGGAGGGCGGGACCGGGGACGAGCTAGAGGTGAGGCGGGGCTTGAGTGGTGTCCGGGGTGTCGACGTCGAACAGGGCGTCGGACTCCTCGTCGGGGTCGACGGGCTCCAGGAACTCCACGGGCGGCACGGGGCTCATCGCGCACCCTCCGCACATGCCGGGTAGAGGGAGCCGACAGGGCACGCCTCGTACTCGCCGGGGGTCACAGCGACCGCTTCGCTCTTCCCGTCAGGCCCGGTGCGGACATGCAGCGTGTACACCTGCGACGACGTTTCATTCGGCGGGCCGACACGACTGACCACCTCGCCGGGCGAGGTCGAGCAGGACGCCGCCGCAACGAGGGCGGCGGCGAGGACCAGGGCTTTCACGGAGATCTCTCCAAAGGGGTAGGTGGGGGTGTCTGCTCCTGCACACCCCCGAGGAGGCAGGAGCAGACACCAGGGGCAGGAGGAGCAGGAGGACGATCAGGACCACCGCGACCGCCAGAGCGACACTCACGGGGGCGCGTCCAGATCCGACGGAGACCCGTACCTGGGGTCCGCAACCTGCTGGGCGAGACAGGACGGACAGCAGCCGCACGGTGCGCCGGCCGCGGTCGGGCAGTCGACGAGCTCGACACCGGGCAGCTCCGTCACGACTCCCCCTCGGGGGCGTACTCCAGAGCGGGCGACCATCCGCCGGCCACGTCCAACCGCACCCAGCCGTGCACCCAGTGGCGGACGGGGACGTCGGTGGGGTCGGCGAGGCCGCGGCGGATCTTCCACCCGTTGGCGTACGCCGCTGCGGGGTCCCGCTCGACCACGTCGTGACACGCGCGGCACGCGTGAGTGTTGTTGGCCGCGGTGTTCGACCGGGGGTCCTTCGTGCCGCCCATGCCCTTCGCGATCCGATGCGACGGATCCGTGGCCTGCGCGTTGCCGAGGCACACGATGCCCAGCTCGCACCAGCCGCCGGACCGCTTCGCCAGCAGAGCCATGACCGCGGGCGGCGGACCCGTGCGGCGGGCGCGCTTCGGCTTCGCTGTGGTCCGCTTGAGCTCGTTCCCGCCCGCTTTCAAACCCTTGCCGCGGGCCATGGGCTTCTTCGCCGTCAGCCTGGTCAGGCGCTTCAGCGGCTCACCGCGCTTCACGGCTGACCTCCGAGCGTCTTCAGCTCGTCTCGCACGTTCGCTGAGATCGTGCGAGCGGCCTCCATGTCGTCTCGCCCCGAGTCGATGGCCTTCTTCAACGCGGCCACCTCACGGTCGGCGAGGTCGGCCTTGTAGCGGGCGTCCGCCGCGGCGAGCATCGCGATCTGCCGCCGCTCATCCATGGGCCGGCCGTCGGCGTTCATGAACGCCCGCGCGAACACCACCTCGGCGTTCGCCCGCGCTTCCGCAGCCTTGGTGTTGAGCTTCTTCAGCTCCTCGACGCGGTCCCGGCCCTCGCGGCTGATCGCGATGATGATCCCGTTGAGCTGGCCGATGGTGAGGTCAACGGCGGGAAGCTTGCTGTCCCAGTGGTCGGTCATGACTCACCGCCCAGCGGGACAGTCGTGGGCCATCCGTGCTCGTCGAGATCCACAGGGTCCGCCTCGACGGTGTCGTCATCGATGGACGGCGCGTCATCGATCGCATCGGGGTCCAGGTCAGTACGGACCGCGCCGTCCCACGCCAGCGCGCGAGCGATCTCCGCGGACTTTGGCATCGTGTCGAACATGTCTCGGAGCGCGGACTTCTCCGCCATCTCGTCGTAGCTCTTCGCCCAGCCGAACCCGTTCGGGAACTGCGACGACCGGCGCCGTCGCTCCACCGCGGGCCTGTCCAGGACGGCGAATCCGAACCCGCCGTTGATCAGCCTGAACACGGCGTACCAGTGGCCTTCCGGCTCCCCGCGGTCCTTCTTGTTCGGCTTGTGCAGCAGGTGCGGGGTGGTGCCGAGGTCGTAGTCGAACTCATCGCCCACCCGGACAGTGGCGGTGGTCAGGTAAGCCGCCAAGGGGTGCTGCCAGAACAGCTTGGCCATGCCCTTGTAGCCCAGCTGGAACGTCACCTGCCCCTTGCGCGGGATGAGGAAAGCCTCCTGGGTGGGGCCGGGCTCCATGCCAAGCTGAGCGCAGGTGAGCACCGCGCCGACGAGCGACTCCGCCGAGCAGGTGAGGAGTTCGGGGGTGGCCCGGCACTGTGTGAGAGCGATCCGCGCCATCCGCTCTGCGGTGACATGCGCCGGCAGCGCCTTGCTGATCTCCGGGGTCATGCTCTCCAGCAGGTCCTTCACCTTGGCCAGTCGCACGGCCAGCGCGTTCACAGCGGGCCGTTCCTCCTGCTGGGCCACGGCGTTGGTGATGGTCTGTCCAGCCACGTCAGATGTCCTTCTTCGATCGGGGAGGGTTGAGCTTGTCGACGGTGCACGCCTCGCGGTGATGGGCGGGCATCTCGTAGATCGAGCGGGTACACACCCGGCGGCCGTCGGGGTCGAGCACGATGCGGGCGCTGCCCGCCAGCTCGCGCACCTTGTTCTCCGCGGCGTCCTTGCGTTGCTTCGCCTCGCGGAAAGCCGCATAGGCGTCCCGGTACTCATCGCCCACGCTCTGCGGGACGACGGCCTTCACGCCTTCCTCGACGTGCGAGTTGAGGTGCTTGAGCGCATCCCGGGCGGCCTGGCTGCCGTCGACCGGCGGCGGCACACCCTTGGTGAGTCGGTCCATGAAGTCCAGGGCGGCCAGCCGCATCACTTCCACGTCGGTCTCGTCGTAGTCGATGACGTAGTGGCGGGTCTGCTTGGACTGCAAGAACAGGCACGACAGGTAGGTGCGGCGCACCCCGAGGGTGTCCATCTGCCACAGCGCCTGAGCCCGGTAATACACCGGAACCTCGTCCGTGCCGGACAGGCCCCACCCGTCGTAGCTACTGGACGTCTTGCCCTCCCACGCCGCCACCGGGTCCAGGCCGGCGCCGAACCGGCGCACCAACCGGTCAGGGGTCGCCATCTGCCACGGACGCTCAGCCGAGGCGTACAAGCCGCCCAAGCCGAGCGCGAAATCCGGGTGATCCTCGGCGAACTTGTCCGCCACCCACGACTCCAGGTGTCGGCCAAGCGACATCGAGTCGTTGTCCTCGATCGGCGGAAGCTCGCCGAGTTTCCGCCAGAACAGGGAGAACTCCGACTCGAACGGCGACAAACCGAGGATGACCGCGATCTCCGAAGCGGTGATGCCCAGCATGCGGGCCTCGTGCCACTTCTCGGAGCGGTCCGCGCTGGCCGGCAGAACGAGTCGGCTTCTCACGTGCGCTTCTCCTGCTCGTACTCGAATTCGTCTTGCGGTGTCATCTCGTCCTCGGCGGGGTTCCATGGGTCACGAGGGACAGGCGCGGGGTACGGCTCTTCGTTCAGCCGGGCGAGGTAGGCGCTCATCGCGTCTTCGTCGTGATTCATGCCGCCCCCTGGTGGAGGCGGCGAACGAGCCGGTTACGGCCGGTCGCGATGACCTTGGCGTGGCCGTGGGCTGCGACGTCCTGCCAGCGGACGTGCATCCTGTTGCGCCCGCTCGGGGTGACGTCGAGCACCCGGACGGGGCCGCCGTCGCGCCACTCCGGGCAGGACACGATGTCGCCTGCGTGGAGGCGGCAGGTGAGGGTCGTCTCCCGCAGGAACGTCTCGACGTCGTCGCGGGTGAAGCGGCGATGCCCTCCGCCGGTCAGTGTCGACGCCGTGATCAGTCCGAGGGTCTGCCAGCGGGCAACCCGGCGCGGGGTGACCCTCAGCAGGGCGGCGACCCCGCCGGAGCGCAGATGCGTCACACCCTGCGGCCAGGAGACCGTGGCGGGAAGGACAGCGGGGGCGCCCACTACTGCTCACCGCCCTGCGGAGCGGCGGCCCTCGCCTGGTCGTACTGGGAGATGCCCCACACGATCCCGTGGAGAGCCCACAAGAACCACCAGTGGTAGTCCTTGAACTCCCACTCCCCGGTGTCCTGGAAGCGGAAAGGCTCCTCGGTATCGTCGCCAAGCCAGAACTCGAAGGCGTCCACAGCGGCGCGCGCGTCGTGCTCGTACTCGGTGTTGTAACTGGCGAAGAAGTCGTTGACCGTCTCGTCCCACGCCTTGGTGACCCCAGGCCAGTCGGCCTCAGCCTCCTTGAGCTCCTCGGCGACCTGCTGGTCGAACAGCTCCTTCGAGTACTTCATGACGCTGTCGCGGTCGCTGGTGAGCTTCTCAGCCCAGTAGACCGCGTCGATGTGGAGCGACCCGTCCGACCAGAGGCCGGAGCGGAAGAACTCGAACATGTCGTCGGTACGGCTGAACACGAAGCTTTCGCCGTCACCCCGGAAGATCAGGGCGTGCGGAACGGTGATCAAGTCGAACCAGTAACGACCATGCTTCGGGCTCTTGAACCGCAGGTGCCGGTACAGGCCGTCGTCGTGCTTGATCTCCATGACGTGGGTGGCGGTCTCGCGCTTGAAACGCTCCGCGATCTCCGTCTCAGACATGCGCGGGCTCCTCGGTCTGCTCAGGAAGGGAAAAGGCGCCCTCGACGCGGACGCCTGTAGCGGTCCACCGGGGTTTGCCGTAGTAGGTGAGCGCCTCGTACTGCACGTAGACCACCGGGTGGGTCTTCAGCTCGCGGGCGGCGGCGTGCCAGGCGTCCCGGTCCAGGCGGTGACGCCCGTTCCGGACCCCGGCGAGGGACCCGTACCAGCCGACGTTCCACCCCCACCCGATCGCGGAGTTGTCGCCGGGAACCACCACGTAGTACGGGGCGTCGGGAAAGCCGGGCGTGTACTCGCGGGTCCCGTCCGGGTGGTGCACGCGGGCCAGCGACCCCGGCGGCAGATGGATCACAGCCACCTCAACCGCCGACGGGCGGGCCTCCACGACGAGGCTGGACACGGTCAGGGCGCTCACGCGACCACCCGCGCCTCAGCCTCATCGAGCAGCTTGCGCCCCTCGTTCCACGCGGCGCGGGCATCGGCGTCCCACATCTCGTTGGCGGCGGTGATCACCGCCTGCTCCGAGGTCAGCTCAGGCTGCCGGCGAGCGAGCACAGCGGCGGCCATGATGACGCGGTCATGCGGCACGTCACCTAGGTAGACGAGCACCTGAGCGACCGCAGCCAAGACACGGTCAGCGGGTTGCGGGGCGGCTTCGGTCCTCATGCCTGCTCCTCGTTGGTCTGCTCGGCGCGGTATTCGGCCTCGGTGGCGTCGCGCACGGTCGGGATGGCCGGTAGCGGGAGGGTGCGGACCCGCCGCAGCCAGGAGCAGATCGTGGCGACGACGGACGGCTGTCCTCCGGCGAGCCAGCGCAGGATCTCGCGGTCGTAAGCGCCGAACTCCATCTCCATGCCGTCCAGCTCGCGCAGCAGGGCGGTGCGGCACGCGGCGGTCAGGGACTCGCCGGGGGCGGTGCGGATCGCGTCCCACGGCTCGGCCTCGATCGGGCCGGTGGGGATGTTGATCTCAGCCACGGGTCACCGCCGGGACCTGCTCGGCGTTGGTGACGCGCATCTGCGCGACCATCTCCGTGCGGGCGAACACGCTGCTCCAGCGGTCCAGCGCCTTGGGGTCCTCACCCAGCGCGCTACGGTGTGCGGTCAGCGCGTCCAGGGCGTCGCATGCCAGGTGGTAGGCGGCGGACCGGTCGCCGGGCAGCACCCGGTCAGCGGCCTCGATGACCACGCGGGTGACGTCCACCGACGTCACCCGGGGCGCCGGGTACGTCTTCTCCAGCAGGTCGGCGGCGGCGGCCAGGACCTGGCGGGCGGCCAGCATCGTGACGGCCTCCAGGGCGGGAGCGCTCACGACTGGCCCCCGTCCTGGGACTCGGCCAGCAGCGCCGTCAGCGGGGCGATGGCCACCTCGGGCCGCACATCGTTGCCGTCGACCACGCCCCACAGCTCCGTGATGGGCAGGTCGCCGTCGTCGGTCGCCGGGTACCAGAGCCACTGGTCCGGCTCGCTGCCGAGCGACGCCGCTCCCAGGCGCTCGGCGACCGCGACCGCGCGGCCCTCGTAGGACACCGGCAGGATCGGCTGCCAGCTGGTGACGTCGCCGTACACGGGCGTCCCGCCCGGCGTCGTCCGGATCTGCTCGCGGTGGCCCACCAGGACGACCCACGCCAGCGGCAGGGTCGTGCCCTCGGGCACGAGCAGGTCGAGCATGAGGCGCGGCAGGCGCACCGTGATCGGGGAGTCGCTCATCCCGTCACCCCGTGCCGCTCAGCGAGCGTGGCCCGCAGCTGCGAGAGCGCATCCCGGCCCGCCTTCGTCTGATACGCCCCGTCCGGGCCGGGGACCTGCCCGGAGTCGATCAGCGCGTCCAGCTCCGCCTCCGACGGCGGGGTCTGCCCGAACTCCAGGTCCGCGATCGCGGTGTCCGACGCCTCGAAGTGGTTCCTCGCCGAGGCGCAGACGAGAGCCGTGTCGTGGACGACGTCCCTCGCCTCCTCGGCGCGCGGCCCGTCCTCGGCGAGGTCGAACGACACCATCAGCGCGGTGTCGAACACGTGCTGCATGGTCTCCCGCAGGTGGTCGAGCACGATGCGCCGCTCCGCGGGCTCGATCTTCAGCGTCGTGAGCCGCTTCGCGATCGCGGCCAGCTCCGCCGCCGTCATCACGGCGACCGACGGGGACTCCGTCGTAGGTGGCGGGGTGGGTGGGATGATGGTCATCGAGACCCTTGTCCTTTCACAGGAGGGATGGGGATCAGCGAGGCCCTGTCCGGTCGCAACGGCTGGGCCTCGCGGCATGTCAAGAGCCGGTGCGGCGGAGCCGATGCAGTGGGAGGCCGCGGTCGCGCAGCGGCGCATTACCAGCCGGAATCGGCAGCGGAGCCCGGGGCGCTCGGGCGCGGCGTTGCGGCGCCGGAGCCGTCGGCGCGGGGGCGGCGGGCTGCGCGGGTTCGGGCCGGCGCTCGTGCATCTGGAGGATCTCGGCGACGTGCTGCTCGGTGAACGCGTACTGGCCGCCGATCAGCAGGTGAGGGATTTTCCTGGTCCGGCACTGCGCTTCGATCCAGCTCACCTTGCAGTTCTCGCCGAGGAGCTCGGCGAGTTGGTGCTTGTTGATGAGGATCGGCTCGGCCATCAGGCGCTCTTGCGGACGCGCTGAACGGTTGAGGCATTGATCGCGTCGAGGTTCGCCCTGCTGAAAAAGTAGCGGCGACCAATCTTGTGATGGTCAATCTCCCGCTTGCGGGCCTTGTCGAGCAGCCAGAAATGGGAGAAGAGGACGAGCTCCGCGGCCTCCTTGGGCGTGTAGAGCAGCTCTTTGGGGGGGGACTCTGTAGAGGTCTCTGAGTTGTGAGGTGCTTCGTGCATGGTCAGGAAGTTACTACTTTTGAGTAGTTAGCGCAATGCAAAACTAGTTCCAACTTCACTTGACTGCGTTCCGCAACGTAGAACTACGAAGAACTCGTCAAAACCACGATGGGCGTCTACAGTCGGATCGACAGAGCGACAGGGAGACCGAGCGATCTCCCCGCCGACAGGAGATCCGGCCCACCATGGACGAGAAACCCCGCACGCCCGAGGATCGGGCGCGCCTCGCCCGCGAGGTCAAGCGCCGCCGCCAGCAATTGGGGTTGACCCAAACTCAACTGGTCGCGGTCGGCGGCCCCTCGGTCAGCCTCATCAGCAAGATCGAAAGCCGAAAGCCTGGACCCTACGACGGCATGAGCATCCTGCGCCTGGAGCGGGCGCTCCAATGGCAGGAGGGCAGCATTGACGCCGTCCTGGACGGCGGCAGCCCAACTTCAGTCAATGCATCGTCCGTAATTACGCCAGAAACGGCGACCACTAAGGCCGTAATTCCCCAGCCAGCCGTAACCGCAATCTCGGCCCCCAAATCTCCGAGCGAATCAGCGATGGAGGATACACTTTTAAGTCACCTAGAGGCCATGGCACGCCAGCAAGCCGAACTCATGGAAGAGATCAAAGGGCTGCGTAAACAGGTCGAGGATCTTCAAAGGATACGCGACCAGCAGGATCCCGGCAATCGTGCGTCCGCCTGAGGTATCCACGGCAACCGCATTTTGGGTATGTAAGGGTGCACTAAGCGGACAACAGTAACGGGACGGTCACAAACGCTTAGGCAGGTGGTGAAAATTTGAACTATCCCGTTTTATAGGGAGACCAAAATCCCTTGTGGCGAGGGTATGAACTTGCGCTTTCTGCGCATCGGCAGGAGGTGGAGCGTGCCATTCCCCGGCCCAGGCCCAGACCTAGACCTCACCCGACTCATAGACCGTGCCCTGACCGCAGCGGCTAACAGCACCATGGCCGACATCCACGCCGCCGCCGCGGCGATGGAACAGCGAGGCCGAGCGCTCCTCGCAGTGCGCTCAGCCCTGCGCCACGAACTCGACTGCTTAACCCCGCCGCCACCAGAACTCATAGCCGCGCTCCGCCGCCCCCGCGGAGCCCCCTGCCTTGTCCGTCTCGCCATCTACGGGCGGCGAGCACGGGTAGTCGTGCACCCGATCGGCGGCTCCTCTCCCATTCGCGAGGCGGCGGTGTGGCAGTCGATCACCATGTATTTCCGTGACCGGGGCATGGCCGCGTGAGCGCCGATGTACACGGGGTCGAGCGAGCCTCTCTCGAGCCCGAGATCGGCGTCATCGAGATTGACCCCGCCACCGGCGAAATCCCCGTCGTGGTCATCAACAGCGAGCAGTCCCACCGCAAGGCTATGCAGGCGATCAAGGCATGGCGAGAGCGCTTAGTCCTGCCCACACCTTTCCTGACGATCCTTGACCTGGCCAAGGAATACCCCTTCGGCGCAGCCGTCAGCGCTGGCACCGCAGCGGTTGTCGCCGCCGCCTCAGTCTCAGTTGCGGCGAATCTACTCCCGGGCCGCCCACCACCAGCAGTGACCATCAACGAGCGCGTGGAGACGATCCAGACGAGCAGCGTCGTCACACCGTTCACCACCGCCGGCAAGCCTTCTGCGTCGGCCGCGCCGACGAGGCGCCGCCCTGCTGTCTTGCTACCTACTCCCCGGCCGGCCGCCAGCTCGTCGATGACTCCGAGTCCGTCGATGCCCCCCAGTCCTACGCTGATCTCAACGCCCAAGCCCGAGCCGTCGTCTCAGTCGAGCCGCCCGCAGGCCGCCGCGCCTCCCTCCGGCAAGGAACGACCCAACCCGGTGGAGAACGGGGAGCCGCCTTCCGCTGAGCCGTCTCCCCAGAAACCGACGCTGCTGCCGCCGATCGATATCGACGTTCCCCTCGTCGATGAGGACCCGCTCGTGGACGCCGTATGTGGACTGCTGCCGATCGGGCACCCGATCGGCTGATCAACATTTTCATACCAGGAGGAACTAACCCCATGTCCCTCACCACCTGGCCCCCCTCGCGGGGTGCCTGATGGGCTACGCCGAAGAGCGCAGCGGCTCCTGGCGGGCCCGCTGGAAGCTCCCCTCAGGGAAGCTGGACGGCATGTCCGGGTTCCCTACGAAGAAGGCCGCCCGCGAATACGCCAACGACCAGGAAGCGAAGATCCGCGCGGGCACCTACGTCGACCCGCGCGCCGGCCAGATCCTCATCAACACGTGGATCAACACCTGGTTCCGGTCCCTGGACCTGGAAGAGAGCACGCGGGAGAACTACCGGTTCCTGCTGGAGACGTGCGTGAGACCGTTCTTCGCCGAGCGGACGCTCGCTTCCCTCACCACAGAGGAGATCAACGAGTGGGAGCGAGATCTCGTCAAGGTGTACAGCTATTCCAAGGCCACCGCGAAGGCTGCCCGGTCTCGGCTGAGGACGGCGCTCGCCGCTGCGGTGCCGTCCCGGATCCCGACCAACCCGGCGGCCTTGCCGCGGGCGTCGGGTAAGCGGGCGGATCGGCGAGTGCAGCGGGTGCTACAGAAGCGGCGCGCGTACGCGACGCCGTTGGAGATCGTGCTCATCGCCGAGCGGCTTGGCGTCCTGGCCGGGCCGGGGGTGTTCGTACAGACGGTGTTCGCCGGATTCACCGGCGCCCGCTGGTCGGAGATCCTCGGGCTTCCCCCTGACTGTGTGCACGGCGACACGATCGACCTGGACTGGAAGCTGTACGAGCTCAACGGCCACTTCTACCGCGGTCGCCCCAAGGACGGGTCGATCAGGACGGTGGACGTCCCCCCGTTCTTGCAGTCGCTCCTCAGGCTGCACCTGGACGATGAGCAGAGGATCATCAAGTGCACCTGTCCGGCCGAAGCACCAGAGCCGTACTGCTCGGGCGGGTCGTACGTGTTCCTCGGCCCCGACGGCGGGCACCCGCGGCGCAGCACGTTTTCCCGGCGGTTTCTACGTCCGGCGGCGGATGGCCTTTACCCGGCCCAGAGCGGGCGGGAGGCGGCGCCAGTGGTGGCGAGTCTCGCGGTCGGCTGGCCGGGGATCCCTCTGCCTCGCAGCGGATCGTTCCGAGGCTGGCAGCCAGGGCGAATCCGGGCGGCCGGGGTGAACTCGCGGTCGACGCGGGCCGCGCTCGTCGAGCATGGTGTCGCCCAGGGCGTGGCTGCTGAGGAGTTGGCGGGGCTGACGCGGGAGCAGTTGCTGGATCGGTTCGTGCGCGGCGCCTATGTGCCGGAGGATGCGGCGACGGCGTGCTGGTTGCCGATCATGAAGGGGTTGACCATGCACGGGTTCCGGCATGGCCACGAAACGATGATGGCCGAAGACCGGATCGCGGAAGCTCTGCGGGACGAGCGGATGGGGCACATCGGCGACGGGACCATGCGTGCTCATTACACGCATGTGACCGACACGATGCGGGGCGAGCTCGTGGAGGCGTTGCAGCGGCGGTGGGAGACGGCGCTCATGGAGCGGGTCGAGTTGGAGCGGCACTGGGGCGGGACGCCAGCGGGGTCGGCGCTGCCGTTGCTGGAGGGGTTGCTGCAGCCGTTCCGGGATGACGCGGTTTCCAAGATCGGCTCCCATTTTGCTCCCAGAATCGGACAGCGGCGGGAGCGGAAGAGGCCGATCCCCGTGAGGATCGGCCTCTGACCAGCGGTCGGGGTGACAGGATTTGAACCTGCGGCCCCCTGCTCCCAAAGCAGGTGCGCTACCAAACTGCGCCACACCCCGGTAGGTCGAGTGCGCGCACGCTCCGGAACTCCGGTACGCTTACGCCCTGACGAACGGATGAAGTCTAGACCAGACTGAAGCCGCTTCGCGCGGACGTAGCTCAATGGTAGAGCCCCAGTCTTCCAAACTGGCTACGCGGGTTCGATTCCCGTCGTCCGCTCCGAATGGCGAAGGGCCAGCTCAAACCCCTTGTGGGTGAGCTGGCCCTGCTGCTTTTCCGGACCTTTCCCGGCCTTCAGAGTCGTTACATGAATGATGGATTCTCCGCGTGGCGGGCGTGTTCAGGCGAGCGGATTCTCTCTCCGGGCATCGATCCGGCCGTCGTGGCCTCGGTGACGGCGGGTGTCGCGAGGAACCGGGACGTCGCACGCGAGCTGAACTACGGTGGGTGATGAGAGCGGCACTGAGTGGATCCGACATGTGGAGGCGCCCGATGACCGAGGCCACCCGAATCCTGCTCGACGAGTCCCGTATCCCCCGCAACTGGTACAACATCGTGGCCGACCTCCCGGTCCCGCCACCACCGATCCTGCATCCGGCCACCTCACGGCCTGTCGGGCCCGACGATCTCACGTCGCTGTTCCCGGTGGAGCTGATCGATCAGGAGGCGAGCGCCGAACGGTTCATCCCGATCCCCGCGAGCGTCCGCGACGTCTACCGGCTCTGGCGGCCCACACCGCTGATCCGGGCTCGCAGGCTCGAACGCGCCCTCGGCACCCCCGCGAGGATCTACTACAAGTACGAGGGCGGTTCACCCTCCGGCTCGCACAAGCCGAACACCGCCGTCCCGCAGGCCTATTACAACGCGCGCCAGGGGGTCGGGAAACTGGTCACGGAGACCGGGGCCGGCCAGTGGGGCTCGGCGCTGGCGTTCGCCTGCGCGCAGTACGGCCTGGAGTGCGAGGTATGGATGGTCCGTGTCTCCTACGAGGGGAAACCCGGCCGCAGGAGCCTGATGCGGGCCTACGGCGCGACCGTGCACCCGAGCCCGTCCCCGGTGACCGCGTACGGCGCCGAGACGCTGGCCCACGACCCCGACTCGCCGGGCAGCCTTGGCATCGCGATCAGCGAGGCCGTGGAGGCCGCGGGGGCCCAACCGGACACCCGGTACGCGCTGGGCAGCCTGCTGAACCACGTGCTGCTGCACCAGACGGTGATCGGCGAGGAGGCGATCGAGCAGATGGCCGCGTTCGGTGAGGCACCGGACGTGGTCGTGGGATGCACCGGAGGTGGCTCCAACTTCTCCGGGCTGGCCTTCCCGTTCCTGCGGGAGAAGCTGGCCGGGCGGATGGCCCCGGTGATCCGCGCGGTCGAGCCGGAGGCCTGCCCGTCACTCACCAGGGGCGTCTACGCCTACGACTTCGGCGACGCCGCGGGGCTGACCCCACTGCTGAAGATGCACACTCTGGGCCACGGCTTCGTCCCCGATCCCATCCACGCGGGCGGGCTGCGTTACCACGGCATGTCCCCGCTGCTGTCACACCTGTACGAGCTGGGGATGTTCGAGGCGGTGGCCATGGGCCAGAACGACTGCTTCGAGGCGGGGCTGTGCTTCGCCAGGTCCGAGGGGGTCGTCCCCGCCCCCGAGGCCGCCCATGCGCTGGCCGAGGTCGTCGCCGAGGCGCTGCGCTGCAGGGAGACGGGTGAGGAGAAGGTCCTGCTGACCGCGCTGTGCGGGCATGGACACTTCGACCTGGACGGCTACGACCGCTATCTGTCGGGGCGGCTGGAGGACCTCTCGCTGTCGCAGGATCGGATCGACACGGCCCTGGCCGGGTTGCCCTCCCTGTAACCCGGCACGCACCGGGAGCTCACCATCCGGTCTCCGGGGAGTTCCCGGTGCGGCCACTATGGCTATTTCATCGACTAAGCACCCCTAAGGCCTAGTCCATGTGGAAATATCAACGAATCTCTGTTAAACACGAGGTTCGTATATAGATCATTCTTTACAATCCTCCATACCAGCAGTCAGAGCGCCCTGGAGGGAACGTGTCGGAGTTCGACGGCGTCATCGTGGGCGGAGGCCACAACGGCCTCACCTGTGCCGCCTACCTCGCGAAGGCGGGGTTGTCGGTTGCGGTCGTCGAGCGGAACGACGTCGCCGGCGGTGGTTGCAGCACCCAGGAGCTCACGCTTCCGGGGTTCCGGCACAATACCCACAGCAGCTACCACTTCCTGGAGGAGGGACCGGTCCCCGCCGATCTGGAGCTCCAGCGATACGGTCTGAGTTACGTCTATCCCGAGACCCAGCACGCCACGATCTTCCGGGACGGCCGGGCGATCACGGTCTACACCGACCCCAAACGCACCGCCGAGTCCTTCGCCCGGTTCTCCAAGGCCGACGCCAAGCGCTGGCTGGAACTGTACGAGCGCTACGCCGAGGCGGCCAGGGACCTGATGAACGGGTTCCTGTACTCCGGCCCGCTACCGCCACCGGTGCTCGCCGAGCGGCTCAAGGGCGATCTGGGCCGCGACCTGATGAGCTATATGCCGCTCTCGCTGTACGAGGCCGTCGACAGGAACTTCGAGAGCGACCAGGTCAGGGTCCTGTTCAAGTCCTTCCTGCACGCCATCTCCATCGAGGACGTGCCCGGCACCGGCGGATTCTTCCCCCGGCTGCTGTCGCGCATCGCCCGGCTCGGCGTACCCGTGGGCGGTGCGGGGAACGTCGCGAGCGCGCTGCGCGCCGTCATCGAGGAGCACGGCGGCACCGTGGTGACCGGCGCCCATGTCGAGCGGATCCTCGTCGGCGACGGGCGGGCCACCGGGGTGGAGCTGGCGAGCGGCGACGTCCTCACCGCCCGCCGGTTCGTGGCCAGTGCGGTGGACGCCCCTCAGACCGTTCGGCTGGCGGGCCCGGAGAACTTCGGCCCGGAGATCGCGGCCAAGATCGAGGAGTACAAGTGGGCCGGGCACAGCCTCGTCACCCTCCACCTGGCGCTCGACGAGGCACCGCACTACCGGGCCACCGAGTTCGAGCCCGACGTGGACCGGGCCTTCCTCGTCGTGCTCGGCGCCGACGACAGCGAGCAGCTCGGCCGCACCTTCGACCAGATCCACCAGGGGCAGCTGCCCGACCGGCTGGCCGGCAACGGCGCGTGTCCCTCACTGTTCGACCCCTCATACGCGCCGAGCGGCAAACATGTGGCCTTCTGGTGGCCATGGGCCCCGTACGACCTCGGCGGCGACGCGGCGAACTGGGATCTGCGGCGCGAGGAGGTCGGTGAGCGGCTGCTCGCCGAGTGGGCCGAGTACGCCCCCAACCTCGCGGGGGGCGCCGTCCTCGGCAGGCGGGTCTTCTCACCGCTCGACATCGAGCGGCACTGCGTCAACATGGTGCGCGGCAGCCATCATGTGGGGGCCTACGAGCCGTCCCAACTGGGCGGCAACCGGCCGATCCCCGAGATGGGCCGGTACCGCACCCCCATCGACGGCCTCTATCTCTGTGGCGCCAGCAGCCACCCCGGCGGCTCGGTCTCCGCGGCCCCCGGATACAACGGCGCCAATGCCATCGCAGAAGACCTCGAACTGGCAACCTGGTGGACGCCGGTTCCCACACCCCGGTGGAGCGAGTGAAGTCCCGTTTCGTCACCAAAGATCCAGCGACGCCAGGGTTCCGGATGGGCAGTCCCGCATCCATGCACGAGCAGCTGTCCCTGCTCAACGCCGCCAGCAAACGCATCGGCAGCACACTGGACATGTTCGAGACCGGCAGGGAGCTGATGGACGTCGCCGTGCCGCGCTTCGCGGACGCGGCCGGCATCCTGGTACAGGAGCGGTTGGTGACCGAGGGGGAGTTCCCCCAGCAGACCACCGACGGCTCGGCGCTGGTGCGGCGGATCGCGGTCGGCGTGGCCGATCCCTCCCCCGGCGTGTACGCCAGCGCGTTCCCCGTGGACGAGGTGGCCGTCTACGAGTCATGGACCCCCTACGCCCGGTGCATGGCCACCGGCAACCCGATCCTCTACCCCCGCCTGGGGCGCCGGACGGCCGAGGAGATCGGGCGCTTCTGGAAGCGCGACTCGGTGTCGAAGGTGCTGGAGGACAGCTCGTTCCTGGTGGTGCCGCTGAAGGCGCGCGGCCGGGTACTCGGCTTCGTCATCTTCACCCGCAGACCCACCAGCCAGCCCTTCGACGAACAGGACGTCAACCTGGCCGAGGAGCTGGCGGCCAGAACCGGGGTCTGCCTCGACAACTCCAGGCTCTACAACCGTGAGCGCCGTACCGCGCTGACCCTGCAGAGCAGCCTGCTGCCCGTCGACCTCTCCCAGCCGCTGGGCCTGACGATAGCCTCCCGCTACCTGCCCGCCAGCGATCTGGTCGGGGTGGGCGGCGACTGGTACGACGTGATCCCGCTGCCCGGCTGCCGGGTCGCCCTCGTCGTCGGCGACGTGATGGGGCACGGCGTCAGGGCCGCCGCCACCATGGGCCAGCTCCGCACGGCCGCCCGCACGCTGGCCAGCCTGGACCTGAGCCCTGCCGACGTGCTGTTCCGGCTCAACCTGATGAGCCAGGACCTGGACGCCAGCCAGATCGCCACGTGCGTGTACGCCACCTACGACCCGGTCACGCGGCGGTGCGCGATAGCCTGCGCGGGCCACGTTCCGCCGATTCTGGTGCGGCCGGGCGGCGAGACCGAACTGCTGGAGTTACCACCGGGACTGCCCCTGGGCATCGGCAACGAGCCTGCCGAGATGCGGGAGTTCACGCTCCCCGACGGCACCGTGCTCGCCTTCTACACCGACGGCCTGGTGGAGAGCCGTGACCGGGACATCGATGAGGGCATCAGCGCGCTGCGCGGCCTGCTTTCCGGCCATGACCAGGACCTGGAGGAGGTCTGCGATCTCACGATCGGCGCCCAGCGTCCGGGACACGAGCGCGACGACATCGCCCTGCTGCTGGCCAGGGTGTCCGAGCTGACGAAGAAGGAGTTCGTCGAGACGTCGCTGCCGACCGACCGCCGCTCCGCCGCACAGGCCCGCCGCTTCGTCCGGGCCACACTCGGAGGCTGGGGACTCGACGCCCTGTGCGACAACACCGAGCTGATGGTCAGCGAGCTGGTCGCCAACGCGGTCGAGCACGGCCAGGGTGAGGTCGAGCTACGCCTGCTTCGTGGGCCCACGCTGGTCTGCGAGGTGTCCGACAGCTCCGCGTCCGAGCCGATGATGCGGGAGGCGTCCACCACCAGCGACACCGGTCGCGGCCTGCAGCTCATCAACTGGCTCGCCCACCGCTGGGGTTCCCGCCTCACCCCGAAGGGCAAGATCGTCTGGATCGAGCAGCGGCTGCGTTGATATCCTCTCCCCCCTGGAGGGCCGAGTCTCCCGCCTGCCGCGTACGCGGCTTCGGGTGGGTCGCCGCTTCGCCGCGCGGTGCCGGGATCACTCCCGGTCCTGCCCGCGCCCCACGGCCGTTCGGTCAGACCGGCAACGTCACCGGCCCGTTCCCGTGCCGGTGACGTGCTCGGCGTGGGAACGGGCCGGTTGGTGTGCGGCGTGTCCTTCCGGCCGCGCGGCTCAGCGAACCTCGTAGATCGCGGTGGTACCGCTGACCTCGTTGCCCACCACCAGGAGCGCGTGGCGGGTCGGGCTGTCGGAGGCGGAGATGAACAGCACACCTTCGGGGCCTACGTCCCCGGCGGTGCCGTCCGCGACCGATCCGGCGAAGTCGCGGGTGTTGACGTACCCGGCCAGGCGCGGCGCCCGCGGGTTGTCGACGTCATAGACGACGATCCCGCCGACCCGCTCCAGCCCGGCGAAGGCGTAGGTGCGGTCGCGCACCTCACCGACCGTGACCCCCTCGGGCTCGGGGCCCTTGTTGTCGCTGCGGCTGTCAAAGGAGTCGTTCGCCTCGTTGTCGGCGTTGAAGGCGGCGGGCAGCTCCTTGGCGACGAGCTGCTCCAACTGGTCGCCCGAGTCCCAGACGAGCTCTCCCGAGGCGGACCTGATCGAGATCGAGCGGGCACCGAACGCGTGCGGCTCGGTGTAGGCGCCGCTCGCGTCCCTGGGCGAGTCGACGGCCACGTTCAGCCGGCCGAGCTCGCCGTCCTTCTTGAGGTTCTCCGCGTCGGGCATCGCGAGGTTCAGGGACTTCACCCTGACCTCGTCGGCGTGGCAGCCCCAGTCACGCCCGTCGCCCTCGTTCGCGGTGACCAGGTAGGTGCGCCCGCGGTCGCGGAAGTGCACGATCCCGTCGGGCTGGTAGAGGCCCTTCACCGGCCTGGGCCTGATGTCGATCTTCCCGTCCCTGTCCGAGGCGTCGAAGCCGCTCTTCGACCAGTCCTTCAGTCCCAGCGGGACGACGTCGCGGACCGTCACCCGCTTCAGGTCAACGATCGCGAGCGCGTTGTTCTCCTGGAGGGTCACGTACGCGGTGTCGCCGTCGACCGTGACGTACTCGGGTTCCAGGTCCTGGGCGGCGGTGGCCCCGGGACCGGTGATCCGCACCCCCTTGGCCCGTAGCCGCTCGGCATCGAACTTCTGGAACCCCGCGGTCCGCACCGTCCAGCGCTTCAGATCGACGACGCTCACCGAGCCCTCGGGGTCGGCCTTCTCCCCCTCGCAGTAGGAGGACGGCTCCCCTTCGTTGGCCACGACCACCCGGTGCCCGTCCGGGGTGAAGGTCACCATGTCGGGCAGCGCGCCGACGGTCACCTGCCTGAGCTTCTTCCCGCTCCGAGCATCGAAGAAGGCGACGGTGCCCGGGTCGGTCTTGACAGCGGCCTGCTGGGCGACGGCGACCAGGCCGTCGCGTACCGCGACGCTGTTGGCCCCGGGGGTGGCCAGGGTGGCGACCGTGCGCGGCTTGCGCGGGTCACGGATGTCGAGCACGTCAACGGTTCCGGCCTGCGCGTTCACGACGAACACCCGACGGGTCTTGGCGTCGTACGCGGTGATCTCCGAGGCGCCGGCGGCGACGGTGCCGGTGGTGTGGCGGCCGAGGAAGGTCAGTTCGATGCCCCGGGGGCCGGATTCGGCGGCGGCCGGGGTTGCGGCCGCGGGCAGAAGGATCAGGCCGGTGGCCGCGGCGACGGCCGCTCGGCTGAAGGTCGTGGTGCGCATGGGACAAATCCTCACGAGATACCATGAACCCCCTCTGGCGCTGAGATGACCGAAAGGTGAAGCCATCCGGTCGGATGCGCCCCGGACGGGCCGGTCCCGCCCATCGACGCGATGACTACTGGCGGTCCAGGGGTTACGGTCAAGATGAGAGCCGGGAGACAACCCAGGAGGGCATCGGGAGGGCATCATGACCATCGACATACCCGAGGCTTACCGTCGCGCGCTGGACGATTTCGGCGCTCTCGTCCACCGGATCGGCCCCGACCAGTGGGAGAACCCGACACCGTGTGTCGACTGGGACGTGCGTGCCCTCGTCAACCACGTGGTCGGCGAGAACCTGTGGGCACCCGAACTACTGGCCGGGCGGACAACCGCGGAGATCGGCGACGCCTTCGAGGGCGACCTGCTCGGCGACGACCCCATCAAGGCGTTCGACACCTCGGCCGTGCCCGCCCTCCAGGCGGCGGCCGGTCACCGGGTCCTCGACCGCATCGTCCACCTGCCCTTCGGCGACGTGCCCGGCAGGGAGTACATCACCGAACTGTTCGCCGACGCCCTCATCCACACATGGGACCTGGCCCGTGCCATCGGTGCCGACGAGCGGCTCGACCCGGAGTTGGTCACGGCCTGCGCCACCTGGTTCGCCGACGCGGGACCCGGCTACCGGCAGGCGTCGGCCACCGGAGAGCACCAGGTCGGAGAGCACCGGAAGGTGCCCTCCGACACCGACGCGCAGACCCGGCTGCTGGCCTCCTGGGGCCGCCGCGCCTGACCGTCCGTCCCCGTCCGCTCCCATCCGCGAGACCGGGATGGTCTCGTGCCCGGACCGAACGGCCGGCTGTACTGCCCTGAGAGATCAGGTACGCGGCTAGCCTCGTTTTCCGCACGTGCCGCGTCGTCGCAGGTCAGCAGCTATATATGATCCAGTGCAGCGGGTAATCACCCCAGGTCAATCGGGGTCACGTGCGGAATACAGGGCTAGCGAGCGGTCGGCCGCTTGCCGTGGTTGGCCTTGTGCTTCTTGCGGGCCTTGCCCTTACGCGATCTTCTGGCCATGCCGGCCACCCCTTCCTTCAGGTTCTTCCAGGTCCCGCAAGTGCCGGCCTCCGTGATTCCTGATCCGCGCGAGACGCGATGCCACCGATTCAGACCTTCACGTTCCTCCCACGACGCCCGGCGCACAAGGCCCGAACCACGATCCGCCCTGCTCCGGTGAGTGCGTTTCCCCAACCTTGACGATCCGCGCCTCCTGCGGGCGTGTCCGCCTTGAACCTGACGGGCGGAGTCGTGGGTCCTCCCTTTCGGCCAGGTTCCAGGCTCGTCGGCCAGGTTCCAGGCTCGTCGGCCAGGTTCTAGGCTCGCCCCCATGAGCGAGAAGCTGATGGCCCGCTGGCGGTCCCTGACCGGCCCCGAGGCCGAGCCCCTCGGCCGCGAACTGATCACTCGTTACGACGAGCCGCACCGCAGATATCACACCACCACCCATCTGGAGGCCGTGCTCGCCCACATCGACATCCTGGCCTCCCACGCCGAGCACCCGGACCTCGTACGGCTGGCGGCCTGGTTCCACGACGCCGTCTACGACCCGCGGCGTGGCGACAACGAGGAGCGGAGCGCCATCCTGGCCGAGCGCGCGCTGCCGGAGACGGGGCTGTCCCCTGAGGCGGTGGCCACGGTCACCCGGCTGGTCAGGCTGACCGTCACACATGCCCCCGCACCGGGCGACTCGGACGGGGCCGTGCTGTCCGACGCGGACCTGGCGATCCTGGGCGCGTCACCGGAGGCCTACGCCGCCTACGCGGCCGCCGTGCGTGAGGAGTACGCCTTCGTGCCTGACGACGCTTTCAGGTCCGGCAGGGCCGCGGTGCTGCGCTCGCTGCTCGACCTTCCGGTGATCTTCCACATCGCCGATCTGGAGGAGACGGCGAGAGCGAACATCATGGCGGAGCTTGAGCGGCTGTGAGCAGGCGACCACCACAATTCAACAGTACTCGCCGTGGTATTTTGGTGGAATCTGGTGAATTAAAGGGAGTGAGTCAATGCTCGCCCAGCAGCGGCAGCAGGCGATCCTGGAGAGGGTGCGGAGCAGGGGCGGAGTCAGGGTCGCCGATCTCGTCCGAGAGCTCGGGGTGTCCGACATGACGATCCGGCGCGACCTTGAGGTGCTCTCCGAGCGCGGACTGGTGGAGAAGGTCCACGGTGGCGCCACCGCCGCCGGACCCGGCTCGACCGAGGAACCGGGCTTCGCCGCCAAGTCTGCGCGCCGGCAGGCGGAGAAGGAGATGATCGCCCAGCAGGCCGCCCGGCTCGTTCGGCCCGCCACCGCCATCGCGCTCTCCGCGGGCACCACGACCTGGACGCTCGCCCACCACGTGGTCGACGTGCCCGAGCTGACCGTGATCACCAACTCGGTCCGAATCTCCGACGTCTTCCACCGCTCCCCCAAGGCCGACCGCACGGTCGTGCTCACCGGCGGGGTCCGCACCCCCTCCGACGCGCTGGTCGGCCCGGTCGCCGTCTCGGCGATCCGAGGACTCCATGTCGACACCCTCTTCCTCGGCGTGCACGGGATGAGCGCCCGCGCCGGGTTCACCACACCCAACCTGCTGGAGGCCGAGACCAACCGCGAGCTGATCGCCTCCGCGCACCGCCTGGTGGTGCTCGCCGACCACACCAAGTGGGGCACGGTCGGCATCAGCACGATCGCCGAGCTGGCCCAGGCCCACATCGTGATCACCGATTCCAGCCTGACCGAGGAGGCCCGCGAGGAACTCGCCGCCTCGGTGGGGGAGCTGATCATCACAGAGCCGCAGCTGGAGAGCGAGAACATCGGCCGATGAAGCGTACGATCACCCACCTGGCCGACGGCCGGGAGCTGTTCTACTTCGACCTCCGCGACGACGCCTGGCCTCGAACGAGCACTGGACGGCGTTCGTCCCGGCCGCGGCGCGCTGGCCGGTGGAGGTTCATCTCTACCCCCACCGGCAGGTCCCCGACCTGGTCGGGCTGGAGCCCGTGGAGCGCGCGGCGTTCGGACCGCTCTACACCGACGTGCTCCGCCGCCTCGACGGGCTGTTCGGCGTGCCCATGCCCTACATCGCGGCCTGGCACCAGGCGCCGGTCAACACCGGTCGTGACCTGTCGTACGCGCACATGGAGCTGTTCAGCATCCGTCGCGCGCCGGACAAGCTGAAATATCTCGCCGGCTCCGAGTCGGCCATGGGCGCCTTCGTGAACGACGTGCTGCCCGAGGAGGCAGCACACCTTCTGCGCTCTGCTGTCACGAATTAATCACTAATTGGTCTCGTCTTGAGGTCGCGCGACCTTGTGTTTACCACTACTATCCTTCCCACATCGGCTGCAACAGCCGATATGCCTAATCCCAGGCGCATCGCCCGGGAGCCGGGGAACCACCGCACCTGGGGTGAAACCACTTCGGTGGAAGGGCGTCCTCCAGCCCGAACCCGTCAGCTAACCCGGTAGGCGGAAGGAGAGGAGAGTTCGTGGCGGCTCCGTCCCCCACGTTCCGTCGGCATGCGACTCTGGTCCTCTGCCTGAGCCTGATCGCCGCGTTCACCCTCGGTGCCCCCACCGCGGGAAGCGCGGAGCCCAAGCCGACCGAGGCCAAGCTCCGTGCCGAGCTGGCCAAGATCAACAAGAAGGTGGACGGACTGATCGAGGCCTACGCGGCCAAGCGCGAGTCCCTCAAGAAAGCGCAGAAGGCCGAGACCGTCGCCAAGCAGAACCTGGCCAGGGCCTCCGATCTCTACGCCGAGGCGGAAAAGCAGGTCGACTCCATAGTTCAGCTCCGCTACCAGAGCAGCACCGGGGGCCTGCCCGCGCTGCTGTTCTCCGACGACATGGGCGGAACCGCGGTGATGGAGCAGCTCACCGCCCAGCAGAGCGCGCACCTGCAGGGCTTCGCCGAGAGCCTCGAACGCAGGAAGAGGGCAACCGAGACGACAGCCAGACTCACCGACGAAATCGGTGAGGAGGCCAGGGAGATGCAGACCCAGCGCGACGAGCTCGAAGATCTGATCAAGGACATCAAGAACAGGCTCGACCGGCTCGCCCCCGTCGGCTCCGGGCGCCGCTCCGACGGCAGCTGGGCCCCGCAACTCCCCACCGGCGCCGACAACATCACCGACCGGACCCGGATCATGCGTGAGGCCCTCAAGAGGCGTTTCAACCTCCCGTACGCCGTCGGTTGCTACCGGTCCGCGAACGACGGCGGCGAGCACCCCCTCGGCCGCGCCTGCGACTTCATGATGAGCGCCGGCGGCACGATGCCCACAGCCGCCAACATCCGGCTCGGCGACGAGATCTCCGCCTGGGCCATCAAGAACAAGTCCAAGCTCGGGGTGAAGTACGTGATCTGGCGCCAGCGCATCAACCACGGCTCCGGCTGGAGGGTCATGTCCAACCGCGGCGGCGTCACCGCCAACCACTACGACCACCCGCACATCTCGATGTACTAATGCCACGACGCGCTGACCTGCGATTTCTCGGGCACCTCCCCCTCCGCACCTCAGGGGCCAAAGGCTGACGAGACACGACCAGGCCGGGTGCTCCCACGCGAGGGAGCACCCGGGGCCGACAGACCTCGCCCTGCCTCCCGCGTGGCGCGAGGGAGCATACCTAGACCATGTAGACGGGTGCGAGGTCGACGAATATGCGGTAGTCCGAGATCAGACCGTCATCGCGGGTGCGCCAGATCGATACGGCTACGACGCTGACATCCTTGCCGTCGAGCCGCCGGTAGGTCACCTCGGTCTCGGCGATGATGTCGGCGTCCACCTGCCAGTTTCTGACGATCCGGTGCCGCAGGCCGCCGATGGTGGAGAAGAACACCCGCAACCCGGCGGCGATGGCCTCGCGTCCCGTCGTCGGCTCGGCATTGCCGAACACCAACGTGGCGTCCTCGGCCAGCAACCGCACGAACTCGTCGGGGTCGAACGAGTCGACGGACTGGAAAACACGTCGCACCACATCGTCGGCCATGCCGATCCTTCCTCGCACAATCGGGATCACTGTTGGGGACGATACGGGGCGAAGGACGACGCGCAACTATCGCAAAGGTGGGAAAGATCTTCCGGACACGGGCCGGGAAGGAAACCACTTCGGGCGCGGCCTCTCCCGCCCCTTTGTTTGACATCCCGCGTCGAGCATGACGGAGCAGATCTCGGTGCGCCGGTGCGCCGGTGCGCCGGACCAGGATCACCGCTTGGCATTGAAGACGATCTCCACTCGCCGGTTCTTCGCCTGGTTCTCCTTCACCGGCCGCCCCTGAACGACGTTGGGCAGTTTGGGCCGCCGCTCGCCGAAGCCCATGGCCTGGAAGGTCACATGGGATACCTGCTGCCGAAGTGCCTGTTGTACGGCCCGCGCCCGCCGCAGTGACAGCGCGTCGTTGTAGGCGTCGGCTCCCTGGTCGTCGGTGTGCCCCTCGATCCTGACCACCCCGCCCGCGGACTCGGCCTGGATCCTCTCGGCGACCCGCCGCAGTCGCTGCCGTGCCTGCGGCGTCAGCACTGCCCGGTCAAGCGCGAACAGCACGTCGCTGGTGAGCGCCACGGTGACCTGCTCACCCCGCTTCGACTCGCTCTCGGCGCCGTCGAGCGACTCCACCTCGGCGATGATGTCCTCGACAGGGGCGACGATGTCCTCCACATCGGCCGCGGTGTCCTCCGGATCGGCCCACGCGACCACGGCCGGGGCCACCACCAGTGTGAACGTGAGCGCGAGGACCGCGAGACGCTCAGGAGATCGGGACATCGGTGAACACACCCAGCACCTTGAGGTCCAGATTGATCTTCGTGACGTCCGGTGGCGGAGCGGCGAACGTGGCGTGCAGCGGCAGCACCTCACCCGGCTCGGTGAACACGTCGTAGTCGGAGCACAGGCACTTGGCCCTGGGATACTTGCCCGTGCGCGCGACGGTGTACCGCTTGCCGTTGACCGGGTCGACCAGGCTGACCCCCGCCACGGTCAGGCCGAGGCCGCCCGGGGTGTCCCCCATGTCGCTGCTCATCTGCCAGCGCTCGTCGCCCTTGTTGGTGACCGTCCAGGTCAGCGTGGAGAGCCGGCCCTGCCGTTTGAGACCGGTGATCTGCACGGTCAGGTCGGCACCGCCGGCCTTGACCTCCCTACTGGCGATCACCTCGCCCTGCTCGGCGAGCTCACCGGACTCACCGGACTCACCGGACTCACCGGACTCACCGGACTCACCGGACTCACCGGACTCACCGGACTCACCGGCGAGGCCACGCCTGTCACCGAGAGCGTCAAACTCTCCCATAGCACCTGTTATCGCATCAACTGCCCCATCTACCTCATCAAGGTCCAGAAGAGCCATGGCCAGGGTCAGCAGCGCCCGCGCCGCCCCCCGGCGGTCCGCGTGCTCGCGAAACGTCCCGAGCGCCTCCTCCGCGGCCCCGCGGGCGACATCGGGCCGTCCCTCCACCATGGCCACCCTGGCCAGGACCACCAGTCCCGCGGCCTCGGGCAGCCGATCCCCCAGCCGCCTGAGCAGGCCGAGACCGCGTTCGGCCCGCTCACGCGCCTCGGCAGGCCGCCGCTGGTCCAGTCCCGCCTCCGCCGGCGGAAGCGCCCGCTGGAGGGCTCCGGCCGCCTCCACCGGACGGCCCTCCACCAGGTGCAGGTCCGCCGTGGACCGCAACAGCAGCGCCTCGCCGTGGCGGTGGCCCATACGCCTCGCGGCCCGCAGGCCGATCTCCGCGGCCGCACGCCAGTCCTCGCGGTGCGCGCCGAGCTCGAAGAAGGGCGTCAGGTAGAAGGCCAGTCGGCGGGCCGACTCCCTGAGCTGCGTGGTCGCAAGGACCATGGCCTGCTCCGCCGTATGGGCCAGGGTCTGACCCGAGCCCGGCTCGGCGGGCAGGAGCAGCGCCCTGGCCCGCCGGGTGCGGTCAAGGATCTCCCGGACGGCCACGGCGAGGACTCCTTTGGGGGCACCCTCCTCCTCAGCGAGGCGTTCAGCGGCATAAAGCCTGGTCAGATCGTGCCAGCCGTACCTCTCCCTGCCGGTCGCGTCGAGCCCGCGCACCTGCAACAGGCCCGCCTCGGCCAGCGCCTCCAGCAACCGATCGGCGGGCGCGCCGAGGAGCGCGGAGGCCGCCCACGGAGCGAAGTCGGGCGCGGACAGCGCGCCGAGGCGGCGCAACAGCAGGCGTTCCCGATCCGAGAGCGCGTGGTAACCGAGCGCCAGGCTGCTCCGTACGGCCAGATCGCCCGCGCTGAGCTCGTCGAGGCGGCCGCGCTCGTCCTCAAGTCGTCCCGCCAGGTGCTTCAGTGTCCAGTTCGGCCGCCGAGCCAGCCTGGACCCGGCGATCCTGAGCGCCAGCGGCAGCCCACCGCACAGTGCCGCGATCCGCGCCGCCGCCTGCGGCTCGGCCCGCACGCGCTGCTCGCCCACCACCCGGGCCAGCATCGCCACGGACTCGCCGGGATCGAACACCTCGAGCTCACAGGCGCGCGCCGCCTCCAGGCCGAGCAGCGGCGAGCGGCTGGTCACCAGCGTCAGGCAGCCGGGCCCGGTGGGCAGCAGCGGGTGCACCTGTGCCTCGTCGGCCGCGTCGTCCAGCACCACCACCAGCAGCCGCCGCCCGCCCACCATGCTGCGGTAGAGACGGACCCGCTCGGGCGGCTCGGCGGGTACGGCCCCCTAAGGGCAGCCGAGCGAGCGCAGCAGGTCCTCCAGCACCGCACCCGACGTCCTGGCCCTGAGCGAGGCGTAAAGCCGTCCGTCGGGGAAATCGAGCGCGCCGGCCGCGTGGATCGCCATCGCGGACTTGCCCGCTCCCGCCGGGCCGTGCAGCACCAGGTGGACAGGGGCGCTACCGACGGCCTGCACGGCCCCGCGGATCCAGTCCAGCACGCGCTCTCGCCCGGTGAAATCGACGACGTCCGGCGGCATCTCGTTCGGCACGGCTCTCGGAGGCGTACCTTTGGCCGGCACCCGCTCGTGCGCCTCCCGCAGCTCGGCACCGGGTTCCAGGCCGAGCTCGTCGAGCAGCAACCGCCGCGCCTCCTGGTAGGCGCTCAGCGCCTCCGGCCTGCGTCCCGCCTGGTCGAGCGCCAGCATGAGCTGCCCCCATACCCGCTCCCGCAGCGGATACGCGGCCACGAGCGCGCGCAGCTCCCCTGTCAACTCCGCGCCGCGGCCGAGCGCCAGGTCCAGCTCGACACGCTCTTCGAGCGCGGTCAGCCGCGCCTCCTCCAGTGGTACGGCATAGGCCCGCCGCAGCCGCCCCGAGTCGATACCGGCCAGCGCGGGTCCCCGCCAGAGCGCCAGGGCGGCACGCAGCTCGTCGGCCGCCTCGGCGGTCCGGCCCGCGTCCCTGGCCCGCCTGCCCGCGCGCACCAGGCGCTCGAACCTGTGCGCGTCCACCTGGTCGGGGTCGACGTCGAGGAGGTAGCCTCCGGGCACGGTCCGGATCCCGTCCACCACCTTGCGCAGCGCGCTCACGTACACCCGCAGCACCGGCTCGGCCGAAGCGGGCGGTTCCTCGCCCCACACCTCGGCGATCAACCGGTCGACGGTCAGCACCCGCCCTCGCCGCAGCAGCAGAGCGGCCAGCAGCGCGCGGTGCTTGGCGGGTCCGGGCGTGAGGTCACGGTCGCCCTCAAGGACCTGCAGCGGTCCCAGCACGCCGAACCGCACCGCTCAGCCCTTCGCCGGGCCGAGGTCGAACGAGCGGAACCCGACCTGGACGGGCTTGGCCGTGTCCGGTGCCGCGTAGACGCCGCTGGAGCTGACCACGATGCCCTCGGCGGGCTCGCCGAAGGCTCGCCGCGCACCTGCTCGGGGGCCATGAAGGCGGGCGTGCCCATGATCGTCTGGCTGGTCAGGCTCTGGTTGTCGACGAGCTGGGCGATACCGAAGTCGATCACGCGCGGGCCCAGCGGTGACAGCAGCACGTTCGACGGCTTGAGGTCGCGGTGGATCACCCCCGCCCCGTGAATGGCATGGAGAGCCGTGGCGATCCCGACCGCGAGCGCCTCCAGGTTGGCACCGGTCAGCGTCCCCTGCTCGCGTACGGCCTGCGCCAGGTCGGGTCCCTTCACGTACTCCGTGACGAGGTAGGCCACGCCTTTCTCGATCCCGGCGTCGAGCACGGGAGCGGTGCAGAACCTGGCCACGCTGCGCGCCGCCGTGACCTCGCGGTCGAAGCGCCGCCGGAAGGCCGGGTCCCGGGCCGGTTGCGGGTGGAGCACCTTCACCGCGGCCAGACCACCGGCCGGGGTGGTGGCGAGGTGCACCACGCCCATACCGCCCCGGCCCAGCTCACGCATGAGCTCGTATCCCCCGATCACCTTCACCGGAGTCACCTTACGAGCAAACAATTACATCCAGGACAAGCCATCCGTTCAGCCGGGGGCGGAGGTCTCCGCCAGCGTCTCGGCGATCACCCGGTCGAGGTTGGCCGGGTTCGCCGGACGGGCGATGGCGGCCTCGGCGAAACGGGCGAGGAACCGGGCGAAGGCCTCGCGGTCCTGCTCGTCCCAGTCGGCCATCAGGCTGTCCAGGTAGGTGCGCCGATGGCGGACCACCGCCTCCAGCACGCGACGGCCCCGCTCGCTCAGCACGAGCCGGGCCCGTCTGGCGTCCACAACCGACTCCTCGCGCTCCACGAACCCCGCGCCGATCGCGTCGTTGACCAGTCTGCTGGCGGTGGAGGGGTCGACGTCCAGTTGCTCGGCGACGGCCCCCACGGTCACCTCGGACACGTCCAGGCTCAGCTTGTGCACGGCGTGCACGACCATCACGTTCGACATGGGCACCGGCCGTTGCGACTCTTCGGCCTTGCGCGCGCGCAGCGGCCGCGACCAGATCCGGCGGAGCCGGAACAGGGCCACATCGATCACTGCTCCGGGCGTCCCCTCGTTCACGGCGCCACCCTAACTCCTGCGGGGGGCGGCCTGCGGCGCCCCGCCCGAAGACGATCAGCCGGACAGGCGGACCGGGTTGACCAGATCGGCGTACATCAGCAGGCCCGCCATGATGACCATCAGGAAGGCGATCGCGTACGTGAGCGGAAGCGCCTTGGCGATGTCGACGTGGCCGGGGGTGGGGCGGCGGGCGACGCGCGCGAAGCCGCGCTTGAGGCCCTCCCAGAGGCCACCGGCGATGTGGCCGCCGTCCAGCGGAAGCAGCGGGATCAGGTTGAACAGGCCGATCGCCAGGTTGAAGCCCGCCAGCAGGTTGATGAAGACGACGATCTTGTTCTCCAGCGGGATCGCGGAGGCGGCGATCTCACCGCCGATGCGGCTGACGCCGATGACGCCGATCGGGCCGTTCTTGTCACGCTCGTCACCGGAGAAGGCGGCGTGCCAGACGCCCACCATCTTCTCGGGGAGCTTGACCAGCGCGGAGGCGGTGGCCGAGGTGAGGTCTCCCATGTGCTCGGCCACGGCGCCGAAGCCCTGCTGCTCTATGACGACCTTCGGACTGACCCCGAGGTATCCGACGCCCTTTTCGATCTTGCCGGGCTCGTCCAGCGACTCGCGGTCCTGGGCGATGAGATCGGCGTTGACGGTCAGCTCCTGCCCCCCACGCCTGATGCCGATCGCGGTCGGCCCCGCGCCGTGGTCTCGGATGGCCCGCGTCGCGGCGTCCCAGCTCGTGGCGGGCCTGCCGGCCACGGACACGATGACGTCCCCCGGCCTCAGCCCCGCCACGCTGGCCGGGCTGGGCTTGTCGGCCGCGGTGCACTCCCGGTTCTTGGCGTAGTCGGCGGCGGTCTTCACGCACTGCGGAATCGAGGCGATCTCGGTCTTCTGCACGGGGATGCCGAACCCCATGAGCACGACGCCGAACAGGATGAACGCCAGCACGAAGTTCATCGCCGGGCCGCCGGACATGATGATGACCTTCTGCCACCAGGGTTTGCGGTAGAACACCCGGTTCTCGTCGCCCGGTCGCACGTCTTCCAGCGCCACGTCACGCGCGTTCTCGATCAGGCCCTGCCACGGTCCGGTGGAGACCGAGCGCACCTTGCCGGGGGCATCGGTCGGCCTGGGCGGCAGCATGCCGATCATCCGGATGTAGCCGCCCAGCGGGAGCCACTTGATCCCGTACTCGGTTTCGCCCTTGCGTCGCGACCACATCGTCGGGCCGAAACCGACCATGTACTGGGTGACCTTGACGCCGAACAGCTTGGCCGGCACCAGGTGGCCGATCTCGTGCAGCCCGATCGACACCATCAGTCCCACGAGGAAGACGACGACCCCGACCACGGAGAGCCAGCTCACAGGTTCATACTCCCATCGCGGTTTCCCCGACAATGCCCCATAAGAGATTAGCCGAAGTATCCGGCCTGCACGCCTCCGTCGCGGCCACGTTCCCCATCAAGTCACTTGCCCACATTTTGGCGATCGACCACATTTTGTTGACATTCAGCAATCACGCGATCACTCTTTGATGAAGGTGAGGGCGAGAGATCGGAGCGTTTTGATCGGGATTTTGGTTGCCGAGCACCTCCCCCTGATACGGCGCGGGCTGGTGGCGTCGCTGGAGAGCGAGAGCGACATGAAGGTGGTGGCCGACGTGGCCGACGGTGAGGACGTCGTCCCCGCCGTCCTGCGACACGCACCCGAGACGGCGATCATCAACCTCGACCTGCCGGGGATCGACGGTTTCACCACCGCCCTCCGGCTGCACGAGGAGGCTCCCCGCTGCAGTGTCCTGCTGCTGTCCCGCGCCCCGAACCCGGGCCAGGTCCGCCGCGCCTTCGCCGTCCACGCGCTCGGTTTCATGAGCCTGGAGGTCGACCCCGGGCAGCTGGCCGACGGCGTCCGCCGGGTCGCGGCCGGCCGCCGCACGGTCGACTCCGAACTCGCGGTGGCGGCCCTGAGATCGGCGGACAACCCGCTGACCCGCCGGGAGCTCGACGTGCTCCGGCTGGTCGCGCGGGGCGCCAGGTCCAGCGAGATCGCCGACCGGCTGTTCCTCTCCGTGGGAACGGTCCGCAACCACCTGTCCCGGATCATGTGCAAGACCCAGGCGCGCAACCGTCTCGACGCGGTACGCATCGCCGACGACTTCGGATGGCTCTGACGCCTTCCGCGCCTCAAGGGCGCCAGATGAGGATGAGGGCGCAGTCGTCGTTGTGGCCCGCCGACATGGAGGCGACCAGGTTACGGGCACCGTCGCGGAACCCGGAGGGCACCAGGCGCTCGGCCTCCCCCAGCAGGCGGTCGAGGCCCGCGTCGATGTCGCGCCCCGGCTGCTCGATCAGGCCGTCGGTGTAGAGCATGAGCGCGTCCCCCTTGCGGAGCATCCCCTGGTCCGTCTCACAGTGCAGGTCGGGTACGACGCCGAGGACTACTCCCTTGGCCGTGGAGACCCGCCACGTTCCGGCGCCCGACTCGTACTTGACCGCCGGGGGGTGACCGGCCGAGGTGATGACGTACTCGCCCGTCACGAGGTTGAGCCGGAGGTGGACCGCGGTGACGAAGCCCTCGGCCTCGCGCTGGCGGTGCAGGTAGGTGTTGCAGGCGGGCAGGAAGGCGTCGACCGAGCCGAGCAGCCCGCCGAAGGTGCCCGACAGCAGCAGCGCCCGGGTACCCGCGTCGACGCCCTTGCCCGACACGTCGACCAGGGCGAGCTCCATCGTGTCACCCTCGCGGATGGAGACCAGGAAGTCGCCTCCGAAGGAGGATCCTCCGGCCTGCTTGAGCACCACCTTGGAGCCCCACTCCTTGGGCAGCGGGGGCAGGTCGCTCTGGCTCTTGAGGCGGTCGCGCAGCTCCAGCAGCATCGCGTCGCCGCGCAGGCCCTGCACGCCGAGCTTGCCCCGGGTGCGGGCCATCAGCGCGGCCAGCACGGCGGTGAAACCGAAGGTGACCAGCAGGCCGGGACCGATGTAGTCCACCCCGCGCACCACGGCCACGTAGATCAGCGAGGCCGCGACCGCGCACAGCAGCTTGACGAGGCTGTTCAGCCGGAGCTGGAGGCCCGCCATGAGGGTGATCGGGATCATGAGAGCCGGGGAGAACCACTCCATGGACACTTTCGCGGCCAGCACACCGATCAACAGGGTCAGCAGGATCAGGGTGATGAGCAGGTTCCGGTCGCGCGCCAGGGGGCCGCGGCGCAGTAGACGCACCATGGGAACGAGAAGCGGGATGCGGACCAGGAATGCACGGAGCGCCGGGGGGAGCAGCGGCACCGGACGGGAACTCATGATGCGCCTGACTGTATCTGGCTATCCCCCCTTTAGGCGGCCAACTTGACCAATGCCTTGATCACTAAGCGTGGATATTAGCTGGCCGGAACTGTTTGTCCCATCTACCGTGTGAAAAATGACTCTTAGCCTGCGTCCGATCACCGAAGCCGACTGGTCCGATTGGATGACCGTCGATGAGGAGGCGTTCGGCGCCCCCATCCCCCCGCACCGGGGGGAGCTGTACAGGGGCGTCACCGAGTTCGACCGCTCGCTCGGGGTGTTCGACGGCGATCTGCTCGTGGGCACCACGGCGGTGTGCAGTTTCACCATGACCGTACCCGGCGGCCCGATCCCGGTCGGCGGCGTCACCGCGGTCGGCGTGCTGCCCTCCCATCGCCGCCGGGGCGTCCTCTCCTCGCTGATGACCCGCCAGCTTTCCGACCTCCACGAGCGGGGTGAGGCGGTCGCCGCGCTCTACGCCTCCGAGGCCGCGATCTACGGGCGCTACGGCTACGGCAGGGCCGCGGACAGCCTGGTCTTCCGGATCCCCACGGCGAAGGCGGCCTTCACCCGGCACGCCCCCGTCGATCCGGGCCTGCGGTTGCGCGTCGTCAGGCCCGCGGACGCCAGGGCCACCTTCGAGAAGGTCCACGAGTCGGCGCTCGACGAGCGTCCGGGACTGTACGCCCGCACGCCCGCACGCTGGAACTCGACGCTGACCGACCACGAGGCCGACCAGGGCGGCGCCGGACCGTTGCGCGCCGTGATCGTCGAGGACGACGCCGGTCCGCGGGGCTACGCGCTCTTCAGGATCAGGCAGAGCTGGACCGAGGACGACATCCCTGACGGCGAACTGCAGGTCAAGGAGCTGTTCGGTCTCGATCCCGCCGCCTATGCGCTGCTCTGGCGGCACGTCCTGGACCGCGACCTGGTCTCGCAGGTCACCGCCGGGAACCGTCCCTCGGACGACCCGCTGATCCACTTGCTGGCCGAACCCCGCATGCTTCACGCGCGCTGGCTGGACGAGCTGTGGATCCGCGTCGTGGACGTCGAGCGGGCCCTTCCGGCCCGCGGCTACTCCGCGCCGGTGGACGTGGTGATCGAGGTCGAGGACGACGTGTGCCGATGGAACGCGCGCCGCTGGCGGCTGACCGCCGACACCTCCGGCGCCCGCTGCCTGCCCTGCGACGACCCGGCCGACCTGGCGCTGCCCGTCTCCGTGCTGGGCGCGGCCTATCTGGGCGGGCGCCCGCTGGCGGCGCTGCGGGCGGCGGGGGCGGTACGCGAGTCGCGCGCCGGGGCCCTGCGGGAGCTGTCCACCGCGATGTCGTGGGATCCCGCCCCCTGGGGCGGCACGGTCTTCTGACCACGTCTTCTGAGCACGGCCGCAGCTGCCCGGCCCGCCGATCAGGTCGGGCCGGGCCGCGTACCCGGCCCGCCGATCAAGCCTGGCTGGATCAGACCGCGTCCGGATCAGGACGGCCCCGGAGTGGGCCCGCCCGGACGGGCCTGGCGGGCAGGACGGGCCTGGCGGGTTATGGTTGCGGCATGGCACTGCAGAGCTTGCAGATCACCGCGATCACCGCGATGCGGGCGCGAGACGTCTCGCGCCCGACACCCGAGCAGCAGGAGAGCGCGGACCGCCGTCCCCTGCGCGACGAGACGCCCCACAAGGAGCCCACGCGCAAGCGGTGAGGACTACGGCAGCGGCGGGAGCTGGCCGATGGTCTCGTACGAGGTGAGCTGTGCGATCCGGCGGTTGTGGCGCTCGGCCCCGGAGTACGAGGTGTTGAGGAAGACCTCGACGAACCGGGTCGCCTCCTCCTCCGTGTGCATCCGCGCGCCGACGCCGACGACGTTGGCGTTGTTGTGCTCGCGGGCGAGCCTGGCGGTCTCCTCGCTCCAGGCCAGGGCGGCGCGGACGCCGCGCACCTTGTTCGCCGCGATCTGCTCGCCGTTGCCCGAACCGCCGATGACGACCCCCAGGCTGCCCGGGTCCTCCACGACGCCCTGGGCCGCGCGCAGCACGAACGGCGGGTAGTCGTCCTCCGCGTCGTAGAAGGAGGGACCGCAGTCCACGACCTCGTGGCCGTGCTCCTTCAGCCAGGAGACGATGTGGTTTTTGAGCTCATAGCCGGCATGGTCGGCACCGATGTAGACGCGCACTCACACAGTTTCGCAGGTGTGCGCGGGCGGCTTCACTCGGCCCCGGCTAGAGTAACAGTCCCTATGCTCACACAACCCTTACAAGAGAGAACCTCACATGCGTGACATCCGAGTGGTCGGTGACCCCGTCCTGCGCACGCCCGCCGAGCCGATCACCGACTTCGACCGTGATCTGCGACGCATGATCGACGAGATGTTCGACGTGATGTACGCCGCGCAGGGCGTCGGCCTGGCAGGCCCGCAGATCGGCGTGTCGAAAAGGATCTTCGTCTACGACTGCAGCAACCGCAAGGGGCACGTGATCAACCCTGAGCTGACCGTGGACGACGACTCCGAGGTCCTCGACGAGGAGGGCTGCCTTTCCGTTCCCAGCCGCGAGACCGGCACCCCGCTCTACGCCAGAACGCCCCGGGCCGCCGGCGTGACGATAAGCGGCCTGGATCGGCTGGGGCGACCGATCCGGGTCAGGGCCCGCGGCCTGCTGGCACGCTGCTTCCAGCACGAGACCGACCACCTCGACGGCATGCTCTACGTGGACCGGCTGGCCAAGGACGCCGCCAGGAAGGTCCTGCTCCAGGCACCCTGATCCGGTGGGGCGGCACGTGGGTGCGTCCCCCCAGACCGGGGTGGCGTCCGGCACCTGCTCCAGGCACCCTGACCCGGTGGGGCTGCCCGGGTCGGGTGCGGAGGTCCTCGCCCGACGCCCTCAGAGCTGGATTGCCTTGATCTCCAGATACTCCTCAAGGCCGAACTCACCCAGCTCGCGGCCGAGGCCCGACTGCTTGTAGCCGCCGAAGGGGGCTCGCGGATTGAACCGGCCACCGTTGATCGCCACCTGGCCGGTGCGCAGCCGTCGCGCGACCTCGATCGCGCGCTGCTCACCACCCGCCCACACCGCGCCGGCCAGGCCGTACCGCGTGCCGTTGGCGATGGCGACGGCCTCGTCCTCACCCCGGGTGTAGGGGATGATCGTGAGGACCGGGCCGAAGATCTCCTCCTGCTCGATCACCATCCCCGGCTCCACCCCGGCGAACACGGTGGGCTCGACGTAGAAACCGCGATCCATCGGCCGGTCGGTGCCTCCGGCGACCAGCCGTGCGCCCTCCTCCTGGCCCCGGTTGATGTAGCGGACCACCCGGTCACGCTGGGCCGCCGACACGAGCGGGCCGAGCCGGGTCGCCTCGTCGAAGGGGTCGCCGACCGTGTATCTCCGCGCGGCCTCGACAGCGAGCAGGACCGCCTCGTCGTACTGGTCCCGGTGGACGATCATGCGGGTCCAGGCGGAACAGGTCTGGCCGGAGTTGAGGAAGGCGTTGGCCACCGTCGCCTCGGTCGCCACCGGAAGATCGGCGTCCGGCAGGACCAGGCTGGCGGACTTGCCACCGAGCTCCAGGGCCACCCGCTTGATCGTCTCGGCCGCGAGCGAGGCGACCCGGCGCCCGGCCCCGGTGGAGCCGGTGAACGACACCATGTCCACCTCCGGGTGGGTGACCAGGGCCTCACCCACCACCGGGCCGTAGCCGCTGAGCATGTTGAAGACCCCGGCGGGCAACCCGACCTCGTCGAGGATCCCGGCGAGCGCGAAGGCCGCCAGCGGCGCCACCTCGCTGGGCTTCAGCACGACGGTGCAGCCCGCGGCGAGCGCGGCGCCCACCTTGCAGACGACCTGGTGGAGAGGGTAGTTCCAGGGGGTGATGGCGGCGACCACCCCGACCGGCTCCCTGAAGACGCGGGAGTTGCCGACCTGCCCGCCCTCGAAGTCGTAGGTCTCGGCCAGTTGGGCGTAGGAGGCCAGCACCCCGGCCGGCATCAGTGTCTGCACCCTCATCGCCACGCCGTACGGCGCGCCCATGTCCGTGGCGATGATCCTGGCTATCTGATCGGAGCGTTCTCGTATCAGCTCGGCGGCGGCGGCGAGGATCCGGCCTCGCTCGGCGGGGGGCGTCGTGGACCAGGAGGGGAAAGCCTCGCGTGCGGCGGCCACGGCGACCTCGACGTCGGCGGGCACCCCGGCGGGCACCCTGTCGATCAGCTCCTCGGTCGCCGGATTGATCACGTCGATGCTCTCGCCCGACGCGGAGGGCTGCCAGGCTCCGTTCAGATAAAGGTGACGCATGCCTCTCATCCTTGCGTGCGTGCCGTTCCTTCGCGAGGGCGCGGCGGGTGCGGCGAGCGGACGGAGATCACCGTTACCCGAGAGCTCAGTCGTGATTCCACTGGTCACGGCACCTGGTCTGACGTCTTCCGGCTCCCGGCCTACGGCGCAGGTGCGGCCTGACACACCCTGCCCTCCCCACCTTCCCTGCCCACCGCGGTCGCGCGCGGCGGGCGGGGAAGGCGGGGAAGGCAGGGAAGGCGGAGAGGATTGAGCCGCGGATCAGTCGAAGATCGGGCGCCGGTCCCTGGAGCGCTTGAGCTCGAAGAATCCGTCGGTGGCCGCGACCAGGCGTACCCCGTCCCAGAGCTTGCCGGCGTCCTCGCCCTTGGGCGCGGGCGAGATGACCGGGCCGAAGAAGGCGACGCCCTCGACCGAGATCACCGGGGTGCCGACCTCCTGGCCGACCCGCTCGATGCCGTCGTTGTGCGAGGCGCGCAGGGCCTCATCGAACTCCTCGGAGTCCATCGCGTCGGCGAACGCGCGGTCGAGCCCGGCGGCCTCCAGGGCCTCCTCGACGGTCTCGCGGAGCGTGTCAAGCTCCTTGGCCCTGCCCTGGTTGTGAAAGCGGGTGCCAAGCTCGGTGTAGAGGCGGCCCACCGTCTCGGAGTCGCACTTCTCCTGCACGGCGGTGACAACCCGGACCGGGCCGATGGCCAGAGCGATCATCTCGCGGTATCCGTCCGGGACCTCCTTGCCCTCGTTCAGCACGTTGAGGCTCATGATGTGCCAGCGCGGCTCGATCGGCCGCACCTTCTCCACTTCCAGCAGCCACCGAGAGGTCATCCACGCGAACGGGCAGAAGGGATCAAACCAGAGGTCAACGGGGGTTCGCTCAGTCATCTTCTCGGCTTCCTGGTCGTAAGGCTTCGTCGGTAGCGACAACTCGGACGGCAGAGTTCCCTATTCCATGGGTGGATTAATACCTTGACATGCAGCTTTATCCTCAGATCTAGTGATCAACCCGCAGGCTGTTCCAACGCCGCGCGTCGTGGCCTTACGTGGCAGGATTCAGTCACCCCTTAGCAACGGAGCGGGGGGAAGTTGTGAAGAGGGAGCGGTAGTGGCAGGCAATCTGACCCGTGACGAGGCGCGCGAGCGCGCACGGCTGCTCAGCGTGCAGTCCTATGCGGTGGAGCTCGACCTGACCGAGGGTGAGGAGCGCTTCGAGAGCGTCACCACGGTCCGCTTCACCAGCACCCGCCCGGGTGCCGAGACATTCATCGACCTGGCCGGCGCGAAGGTGCGCAAGGCCGTCCTGAACGGCGTCGAACTGGACCCGAGCGGCTACGACCCGGAGACCGGGCGGCTGCCGCTGCCGGGTCTGGCCGAGAGCAACGAACTGCAGGTGGACGCCGACTGCTCCTACACCCGCACCGGCGAGGGCCTGCACCGCTTCGTCGATCCGGTCGACAAGAGTGTCTACCTGTACAGCCAGTTCGAGACCGCGGACGCGCACCGGATGTACGCCTGCTTCGACCAGCCCGACCTGAAGGCCACCTTCGAGCTGACCGTGCTCGCGCCGTCCCACTGGGAGGTCATCTCCAACGCGGCGCCCGACTCGGCTGAGGAGCTGGCGGAGTACCACGGCAAGCACGGCGCGCTCCAGGCGGCCAAGCGCTGGCACTTCCCGCCCACCCCGGTGATGTCGACCTACATCACCGCCCTGTGCGCCGGGCCGTACCACAAGGTGACCTCCGAGCACGACGGCATCCCGCTGGGCCTGTACTGCCGGGCCTCGCTCGCCGAACACCTCGACCCGGAGAACATCTTCGAGGTGACCCGGCAGGGCTTCGACTTCTTCCACGAGGTCTTCGACGTCCGCTACCCGTTCGGGAAGTACGACCAGCTCTTCGTCCCCGAGTTCAACGCCGGGGCGATGGAGAACGCGGGCTGCGTGACCTTCCTGGAGGACTACGTCTTCCGTTCGCGCGTCACCGACGCGATGATCGAGCGCCGCGCCGAGACGATCCTGCACGAGATGGCGCACATGTGGTTCGGTGACCTGGTCACCATGCGCTGGTGGGACGACCTGTGGCTGAACGAGTCGTTCGCCACCTACGCCTCGGTGCTCTGCCAGGCCGAGGCCACCCGCTGGGGCCAGGGCGCGTGGACGACCTTCGCCAACGTCGAGAAGTCCTGGGCCTACCGCCAGGACCAGCTGCCCTCGACCCACCCGATCGCCGCCGACATCGTCGACATGCACGCGGTCGAGGTCAACTTCGACGGGATCACCTACGCCAAGGGCGCCTCGGTCCTCAAGCAGCTCGTCGCCTACGTGGGGCTGGACAACTTCCTGGCCGGGGTCCGCGACTACTTCCGTGAGCACGCCTGGGGCAACACCACGCTCGCGGACCTGCTCGGCGCGCTGGAGCACACCTCGGGGCGCGACCTGTCCTCCTGGTCGAAGGAGTGGCTGGAGACCTCCTGGGTCAACACGCTGCGCCCGTCGTTCACCACCGACCCCGAGGGCCGTTTCAGCGATTTCGAGGTGCTCCAGGAGGCCCCTGCCGACTACCCGACGCTGCGCTCGCACCGCGTGGCCATCGGCCTGTACTCCCTGCGGGACGACGAACTGGTCCGCGTGAGGCGGGTCGAGCTGGACGTGGTCGGTGCGCGCACGGCGGTGGCCGAGCTGGTCGGCGAGGTCCAGCCGGATCTGATCTTGATCAACGATGACGATCTGACCTATGCCAAGGTCAGGCTCGACGAGCGGTCGCTGCAGACCGTGGTGAACGGCGGCATCGGCAAGTTCACCGAGTCCCTGCCCCGTGCACTGTGCTGGTCGGCCGCCTGGGACATGACCCGCGACGCCGAGATGTCCGCCCGCGACTACCTCGCCCTGGTCGTCTCCGGGGTCAAGTCGATCACCGACATCACGGTCACCCAGACCGTACTCCGCCAGACCCGCCTGGCCATCCAGCAGTACGCCGACCCCGCCTGGCGCGACCAGGGCATGGCCCGGCTGACCTCCGCGCTGCGCGACCTGGTCGTGGGCGCCGGGCCCGGCTCCGACCACCAGCTCGCCTACCTGAACGCACTGGCGGCCACGGCCACCTCCACCGAGGACCTGGCGTTCCTGAAGGGGCTGCTGGACGGTGAGACCGTGCTCGACGGCCTCACCGTCGACACCGACCTGCGTTGGACACTGACCGGCGCCCTGGTCTCCGGTGGCCTGCTCGGCGAGGAGGACATCGCTCAGGAGCTGCTGCGCGACGCCACCGCGGCGGGCGAGCGCTCCGCCGCGCTCTCCCGTGCCTCGATCCCGACGGCGCAGGGCAAGGTGAACGCCTGGACGGCGATCACCGAGGGCAAGCTGAGCGGCGCGCTGCTCCGCTCGACGATCGTCGGCTTCATGGATCCGCGCCATCCGGAGCTGCTGGAGCCGTACGTGGCGAAGTACTTCGAGGAGATCGGCAGGATCTGGAAGTCCTGGACCTCCGACAGCGCCCAGAACTTCGCCAACGGCTGCTACCCGGCTCTGGCCATCTTGCCCGAGACGGTTGCCAGGACCCAGGACTTCATCTCGTCCGACCAGCCGCCGCACGCCCTGCGGCGGCTGCTGCTCGAGGGCGCCGACGGTATCAGCCGCGCCCTGCGCGCCCAGGCCAAGGACGCCTCCGCGAGCTGACCCCCGCGGAGACCGGACGGATACCCCTCGCCGTGACGGCGAGGGGTATCCGTCCGGCACGCCTTCACGGGCCGCCGGGGCCACGCGGCCCTGAGCACCTCGAGGCGAACACTGGTAGAGATAGGTGTTAACCGCAAGAAACGCCCCGTGTCCGGCTCCGTATCGACAGCAGTCCCTTCATTCGCCGGTTGTCGAATCCTCGGTGGGTGTGGAGGCCCCGGGCACCGGCCCCGGGAAGAAAGTCAAGAGAGGGTAATCCCGTGGAATCGGCACGTGATCTGCTCATCTCCCTGGCCAGGAGGTATGCCTTCGGTGATGTCGGAGCCCTCGCCTCCGGTGTCGTGGCGGACGCGGGCGACATCGAAGCGGCCTGCGAGTTCGGCCAGCGACTGCTCTCGCTCGACGCTGAGGACTTCGCCGCCGAGGCACGGACCGTACCGAGCGACCTGCGGCGGCGGGCTCGGGCCTGCACCATGCCGCAGACGCCCCGCGAGCAGCCACGTGGCGCGCTGGAGTCGCTGCGTCCCGCGTACGAGCTGCTGCTGGAGGTCATAGCGGTCAGGTGGCACCGTCGCGAGCTGAGCCCCATGGTCGCCGCCGTCCACATCGCCAGCGAGTATCTCCCGCTGCTCGCCTTCGAGCCGGTGCTCGGCAACGCCGGTGATCCGGCGCGCTGGCCGGAGGGCCTGACCGCGCCGGGCAGCAGGTTCGGGGTGATCGGCGAGCGCGAGTGCGACCACACGAAGGCCGAGCAGTCGGCGGCCAACCGGACACTGCGCGTGGCGGGAGAGCCCGCCGAAGGGTGGCGTGCCTACTTCGACCGCCAGCACAGCCAGGTCGCCGGGGCGTTGGCCACCTGCGTGGCCGACTGCCGCACCCCCTGCACCGCGATGGACTGGGTACGAGCGGACCGCCGCGACGACCTCGCCCTGCGTGCCGGCGTGGCACTGGCCTTCGCCGAGACCCCGCTGGTTCGGCTGCGCCACGCCGCTCCGGTGGGCCACGGGTTCGGTGTGCCCTCTCCTGAGGAGGTCACCGAGGCCTGGGAGCGCAGCCGGACCATCCTGGCCAAGAACGACGTGGGCGCTGAGGCGTCCGGTGACGACGGCTTCCCCCTGCCGGGGTTACCGGCCCTGTTCTCCGCCGTCGCGAGCGCCCCGGTGGCGCCCTCGACGCTGCTGACGGACATCAGCAACCATCTGGTGAGGCTTCTCCAGCCCTGAATCGGGGCCGGATCGGCCCCGATTCGGCTCTGAATCGGCCCTGAATCGGCCCTGAATCGGCTCTGATGGCGGGGCCGGATCAGAGTAGCCGGCTGACGAACACCGACAGCGCGCAACACGTGATGGAGATCAGCATCAGCCAGACGCCCCGCCGGATGTAGCGCCGCTTGGCGTCTCCGACGGCGCTGAGCCTCCTGATCTCCAGGACGAGCAGATCGACCCTGTCGCCGGACCTCGGTCCCGGCCGTACCTGGCCGACGAACCCCCCGGGATAGAAACGGCGTCTCTCCAGCGTCCTGCCCGCCAGCCCCGCGATACGGTGGTAGAGGGCTCCGACGAGCATGAGGATCCCCATCAGCCAGAAGAACATGCCGGCCCACCAGAGCCATTCGATCTTGCTGGACAGCTCGCCGGGTCTCCAGTACCCGTTCAGCAGCCCGGCGACGACGGCACCGGCGGCCGCGCCGGTCGTGACCAGCAGGATGACCGCCGTCTCATCCTCCCTGCGGACCCTCGCCCGGGCATCGGCGAATGCCTCCTGGACGTAGCCGATGATCACATCGGGCTCCCGCGCCGCCGTGGACCTCTCAGCAGAGCGACCCAGCAGCGCATCCCACCTGATCCTCAGCACGAGCCCGATTATCCGGGAAAATCAGCTTCGCTCAGCGCGAACGGATCATCCGCGCCGCGACGCCCGGTCCGCCAGCAGCAGGACTCCGGTGACCAGCCCGCCCACCAGATCGCCCAGGCCGAGGATCGCGGCCATCGACATCGCGGTCGCGCGGCACTCGGCGTCGGGCAGCCAGGCCCTGGCCCGCGAACCGGTGACGATCTCCAGTGCCCTCCCCCGATGGTCCACGAAGACGAGCACCGCCCTGTCGGCCTCCTCTCCCAGCGCGGCGTGCAGCCGCTCGGAGAAGTGACGGCGCGGGCCGATCGCCGGCCCGAGGTAGGCGGCGAAGCGCAGCCCGGTGAGCCGCTCCGCCGTGCGCAGGGCCCCGCGGATGTCGTCTCCCTGTGTCGAGGTCAGGGTCAGCATCTCCGTACCTCGCCTTCACCGGCTCTCGCCGGGCTTCACCAGGCCGCCGACGCTCCGCCGGTGTGCCGTCCAGGCTCGGCGGTCTCCGCGAGCGAGACCCAGTCCGCCTCTGGCGCCGGAGGCAGGCTCGGACGCCGCTCCGTCAGCACGAGAACGGTGTCGGTGATCCCGCGCTCGCTGCCGAACGGCCCCCCCAGCCAGATCGCACCCGCCGACGTGCTCCTCGCCGCCCTGTCGCGCATCCTGCCGGGCATCGTCACCAGCAGGACGATGAGCAGGAACAGGCTGCCGGAGACCCCGATGAGAAAGCCCAGGACCTCGATCGCGCTGTCCATGTCTCAAAAGTAACCCCAGGTCGGCGGCCCGTCGAGGACTACCAGACGGCGGGTCTGCGCTCACCCCAGAAACCCCCGCGTACGGCCTCGATCTGCGACGACACGGAGATCAGGGTGCCCTCGTCGCCGAACCTGCCGGCCAGCATCACGCCGATCGGGAGGCCGTCCGCGCTCCAGTGCAGCGGCAGGTTGACCGCGGGCTGACCGCTGACGTTGTAGATGGCCGGGAAGGCGGCGAACCGCTTCATCCGCTCGAAGGTCTCCTCGGGATCGTCGACGTCCTCGAACCAGCCCACGGGCCTGGGCGGTTGCGTCACGGTCGGGGTGAGCACCGCGTCATAGGGGTCGGTCGCCAGCAGGCCGAACCGGGTGGCGAGTTGCAGCGCCGACTGGGCCTGCAGGAAGTCGGGGGCCGGGGTGGCGAAGCCGCGCTCGCGCAGCCAGGCGGTCAGCGGCCGGAGCCTGTCCTGCTTGGTCGGATCGACCGGATGCATGCAGGAGAACGCGTACCAGAGCGTCACGAACTGCGGCACCAGGTCCGGCCCGAACGGCGGGGCGATGTCGACCACCTCGTGTCCGAGCGCCGCCAGCTCCGCCGAGGCGTGCTCGTAGGCGTCGAGCACCTCGGGGTCCACGACGACACCGGGAACCAGCGGCTCGGCGTAGCGGGCGATCCGCAGGCGGCCGGGGTCGCGGCCCACGTACGCGCTGAAGGAGCCGAGTCCGGGCGGCGGCGCGTGGTAGAGGTCGCCGGGGTTGTGGTGGGCCATCACGTCGAGCAGCGCGGCGGCGTCGGCGACGGTCCTGGCGATCGGGCCGTTGGTCGACAGGCCGGCCAGGTCTGGAATTATCGGCGCGAAGCTGATCCGGCCCCGGGAGGGCTTGATACCGAACAGCCCGCAGACCGAGGCGGGGATGCGGATCGACCCGGCACCGTCGCTGCCCTGCGCGGCGGGGGCCAGGCCCGCGGCGACCGCGGCCGCCGCGCCGCCGCTGGACCCTCCCGCCGACCGGGAGGGGTCCCATGGGGTGCGGCTGGGCGCCGAGACGGAGGTCTCGGTGTAGCACGGCAGCCCGAACTCGGGTGTCGCGGTCTTGCCGAGCATGATCGTCCCAGCGTCCCTGAGCCGCTCGACCACGCTGTCGTCCACCGGCGCGACGAAGTCCTCGTAGGTGGCCGAGCCGAAGTGGATCGGCACGCCCTTGACGAGGTTGAGGTCCTTGATCGGGATCGGCACTCCGGCCAGGGGAGAGGGGTCGTCTCCGGCGAGCACCCTCGCCTCGACCTTGTGCGCCTGTTCCAGGGCGAGTTCGGGGGTCACGGTTACGTACGCGCCGATCTGGGAGTCCAGGCGGGCGATCCGGTCGAGGTAGTGCTCGGTGATCTCGACGGGCGAGATCTCCCTGCGCCGCACGGCTGCCGCCTGCTCCAGGGCGTTAAGGTCGTGAATGTGAGCCACGCCCCGCACAGTAGGCGCAGAGCGCGCGGTTATCCAGAGTGGAAGCCCGTAGATACCCGGTTCATAGCAGTGTCAAGCGGGTGACGGTGGTCACAAAAGTATGAGATACGCAATACTAGGCACCCCCCGAGGACGTCAGCTACCGTGAGTTACGTGGATTCCGGTCAGGTACCAGAAGACGGTAACACTACGTCACCGATTTGGGTCAGTGACCGACAGGCCGAGGACCGGCCGACGTCTCGACCCGCCGCACCAGCGTCTACGTACGCACCCGTCGAGCGCGCCGCGCTGCGCAGCCTGCTCGACCACCCCAAGTACCGCCACCTGCGCCGGCGCGTTCTCGTCGCGGTCGGCGTGGGCGTGCTCGCGGCCGTCCTGCTGGCCAGCTGGCAGCTGGGCTTCACCGCCGCCGTGGTGGCCGCGATCGTCGACACGGTGCTGCATGCCCGCTCCAGCTCGTCGGTGCCCGCCTGGCGGCGCTCCTCGGTCGCGGAGCGGCGGACGGAGATGCAGTTGAAACGGCTGGAGCGCGGGGGCTACCGCACCCTGCACGCCCGCGCGATCCCCGGTAGCGAGGCCCAGATCGACCACCTGGTCGTGGGTCCCACCGGCGTCTACGCGGTCGACTCGGAGAAGTGGGACAAGCGCCTGCCCGTCCGCGTCCAGTCGCACCGCAAGCTGTTCCACGGCCCGTTCAACCAGAAGCCCCGTCTCGACGAGGCGCGCTGGGAGGCGTCCCAGGCCGCCGAGCTGATCGGCGCGGAGCTCGGCCGTGAGATCACGATCGTGCCGTCCCTGGCGATCTACGGCCCGGCCATCCCCTGGAAGGTCCTCAACGTCCGCGAGGTCGACGTGTTCGACGGTAGTCGTGTCCGTAAATGGATCACCAAGCGGGAACGCTCACTCACCGACACCGAAATCGAAAGGATCTACGAGGTCGCCGGGCAGGTCCTGCCCGCGCGCTACCCGGAGAACTGACCTCGGCCGTCCTCACCGGCCTCTCCCAACACGGTGTCCGCGAAGCGGCGGTGTTCGCGGAAAGTGTGGTCACGGACCTGATCTCTCATGGCATGGGCAGTCGTCTCACGCGCTGAGCGGTGGCCGTACCATTCATAGACCACGGTTTCGATGATGGGAGAAGCCTCATGCCCGCCCTCAGGTCTCGTACGGTCACTCACGGCAGGAACATGGCCGGGGCCCGGGCCCTACTCCGGGCGACGGGCGTAGCCGGCGAGGACTTCGGGAAACCGATCATCGCCGTGGCCAACAGCTTCACCCAGTTCGTCCCCGGGCACGTCCACCTGCGCGAGGTCGGTGACGTTGTGGCCGGCGCGATCCGCGAGGCGGGGGCGATCCCGCGCGAGTTCAACACGATCGCGGTCGACGACGGCATCGCGATGGGTCACGGCGGCATGCTGTACTCGCTGCCCAGCCGCGAGCTGATCGCGGACGCGGTCGAGTACATGGTCAACGCGCACTGTGCCGACGCGCTGATCTGCGTCTCCAACTGCGACAAGATCACTCCGGGCATGCTGCTCGCCGCCTTCAGGCTGAACATCCCCACCGTCTTCGTCTCCGGCGGTCCGATGGAGGCGGGTAAGACCCCCAACGGGAAGCTCGACCTGATCGACCCGATGATCGCCGCGGCCAACGACGCCGTCTCCGACGCCGAACTGCTGGAGATGGAGGAGAACGCCTGCCCGACCTGTGGTTCGTGCAGCGGCATGTTCACCGCCAACTCGATGAACTGCCTCGCCGAGGCCATCGGCCTCGCGCTCCCGGGCAACGGCACGATCCTGGCCACGCACAAGGCGCGCAGGAAGCTGTTCGAGGACGCCGGGCGCCGGCTCGTGGAGATCACCCGCCGCTACTACGAGCAGGACGACGAGACGGTCCTGCCGCGCGCCATCGCGACCAAGGACGCGTTCGAGAACGCCATGGCGCTGGACGTGGCGATGGGCGGCTCGACCAACACGATCCTGCACATCCTCGCGGCGGCCCGCGAGGCCGAAGTCGACTTCGGGCTGAAGGAGATCAACGAGATCTCGCTGCGGGTGCCCTGTCTGTGCAAGGTCGCCCCCGCCACGGCGAAGTACCACGTCGAGGACGTCCACCGCGCCGGCGGCATCCCGGCGATCCTGGGCGAGCTCGACCGAGGGGGCCTGCTCCACCGCGACGCCTACACGGTCAACGGCGGCACCCTGGGCGACTACCTCGACGCCTGGGACCCGCAGTCGCCGGGTGCGCTGCCGGAGGCGCTTGAGCTGTGGCACGCGGGCCCCGGCAACGTCCGCACCGTGAAGCCCTTCTCCCAGGGCGCCCGCTGGGAGGAGTTGGACCTCGACCGGTCCGAGGGCTGCGTGCGTGACGTCGAGCACGCCTACACCCGCGACGGCGGCCTGGCCGTCCTCTACGGCAACATCGCCACCGAGGGCTGCATCGTCAAGACCGCCGGGGTCGACGAGTCGATCTGGAGGTTCGAGGGCCCGGCCGTGGTCTTCGAGTCGCAGGACGACGCGGTCGAGGGCATCCTCAACAACAGGGTCAAGGCCGGTGACGTCGTGGTGATCCGCTACGAGGGACCGAAGGGCGGGCCCGGCATGCAGGAGATGCTCTACCCCACCTCGTTCCTCAAGGGCAAGGGGCTGGGCAAGGACTGCGCGCTGATCACCGACGGCCGCTTCTCAGGCGGCACGAGCGGCCTGTCCATCGGTCATGCCTCCCCCGAGGCTGCCGAGGGCGGCACCATCGCGCTCGTCGAGGACGGCGATCTCGTCGCGATCGACATCCCCGGCCGCTCGATCGGGCTGAAGGTCTCCGAGGAGGAACTGACCGCGCGCCGGGAGAGGCTCCTGGCCGACCTGGGCGGCTACCGGCCGCGCGACCGCCAGCGCCCGGTGAGCGCCGCGCTGCAGGCGTACGCCGCGCTCACGACCTCCGCCTCCACCGGCGCCTCGCGCGACCTGTCGCAGCTGTCACGCTGACCTGGGCTTCCTATCGGGTAGAGATGCCTTACCCGATAGGAAGTTCGAAAAAATGTCAGTGCTCAGACGTATTATCTGGGTATGACTAGCGTCATGAAGCCCACCGCCCCGCTGACGGCCGCCGAGATCGCCGCCCTCGCCCTGTCGATGGCGCATCTGGGGTCGGGTCCGCAGGCAGGCGCCGCCCGCAGCGGCCTGCGTCACGCGTTCGAGCAGATGGAGATCGACAACGACGTCGTCGCCACCACCCTGACGACCCTCACCGAGCCGATGCCCGCCCCGATCGCCGACCGCGCCCGGACGATCGCCAACGCCATCACCTCAGGCCTCGTCATCCGTCTCCACTACCGTGACGTCTCCGGGCGGGTCACAGTCCGCGACGTCGACCCGGTGACCTGCATGGTCCACCGCGAATACTGGTATCTCGTCGGCATGTGCCGCATGCGCCACGCGATCCGGGCGTTCCGGTTCGACCGGATCGTCGCCACCGAACCCACCTTCGTACAGGCCCGCCCGCACCGAGCCGAGGGATTCCTGCCCTTCCAGGGCAAGCGCGCCGCATAAGTGCATAAGTAGGGCTTAGCCGGCTTCTCGGGGGCTGTCACCCGGCGGTGCGAACCGATCCGGGTGACAGATCCCGGTGTGGTCAGCCGCAGCAGCCGCCCCCGCAGCAGCCGCCGCCACCGCCGGAGGGCTGGGGCGCGGCCGAGGAGCTCGCGGAGCCTCCGGTCACGGCGACGGTGGACAGCAGCTTGACCGTGTCGTCGTGGCCCTCGGGGCAGAGCGCGGGCTCACCGGAGCGAGCCATCGGACGGGAGATCTCAAAGGTGGACCCGCAGGCGCGGCAGCGAAAGTCGTATCGGGGCATGACCCCAAGGTTACCCGGCTCGCTCGCCGAGCACCCGTGCCCCAGGCCCCCTGTCTCTCCGGGCGGGTGAGAAGGACACGGCGCGGAAGGTCAGGCGAAGGTGATGGAGACGTAGTCGGCCACCGGCCGGTAGCCGATCGCCTGGTAGATCGAGTTGGACGTGGGGTTGGACAGGTCCGTGAAGAGCAGCACCTCCTCGGCGCCCTCGGTGAGCGCCTTGGCGCTCACCGCGTGGGAGAGCCCGGTGCCGTAGCCCTTCCGGCGAAACTCCGCGGGCGTGTAGACGGGACCGACCCGGGACATTCCACCGACGGGCGAGGAGGCCCCGGCGAACGCGACGGGCCGCCCGTCCGCCTCCCACACGACCAGCTCCCGCCTGGCGATCCGGCTGGCCACCAGCGGGGTCAGGTCGACGGGGGCGACGCCCTCGGCCTCGGACTGGAACTCCTCTCCCCACCGGACCAGGAGGTCGAGGTCGTCGGTGCCGGCCACCCGGGAAGCCCCCCGCGGGCAAGGGTCGGGGGGCAGCAGCGCGTCGAGCCGGTAGAGACGCTCGGCACGGCGTTTGGCCTCGGGCCGCCACCAGGAGGCGGCGAACGCCTCGGCCAGCGGGAGTGGCCCGCTCACCCCTGGGATCGCCCTCTCGATCTCGATCAGGCCGGTGGCGAGTTCGGGCACGGCGTCGGCTGGGATGGTCGGGAGCAGGAGGGGGTGAGGAGGTGTCTGGATCGCGGTCGCCACGATCCGGCCGTCGCGCTCCAGCCTGCCCAGCAGCACGTCATCGCCCCACAGACCACTCCGTACGGCGCGCAGGACCGTGAGGGGGACGGTGTTGCGAACCGGATCCCGCAGCAACCACGGCTCCGCCGTCCCCGCGTACGCCTCGATGTCGGAGGTGAAGGTCCATGTCATGACCATGATTGTGCCGACCGGGGATCACCGCCGCCAACGGGCATGCCGCCGCGATCGTGCCGTACGGCACGATCGCGGCGGCGCCGTCCTTTCAGGCCGCGCTCTCCGCGAGGTAGGGCGCCCACTGGGGGTCACCGACGATGTGCGCGCCGATCAACCGCCAGTGGACGCCGCGTGGCACCACCGGGGCGACGCTGAGCGTCCACCCCAGTTCCTCCAGCATGCGATCGGCCTTGCGGTGGTTGCACGTCGTGCACGACGCGACACAGTTCTCCCAGGTGTGGGGACCGCCTCGCGAGCGCGGGATGACATGGTCGATGGTCTCGGCCCGCTGGCCGCAGTAGGCGCATCGGTAGTCGTCCCGGCGCATCAACGCGGTCCGGGTCAGCGGGATCCGCGACCGGTAAGGAATCCGGACATATCTCCGAAGCCTGATCACCGAGGGAACGTCGAGCGTGCGACTCGCCGAGCGGAACACGGCGCCCCGCCCGTCGCGGTGCACGACGTCCGCCTTCTCCCTGAGCACGAGCACGACGGCCCGGTGCAGGGACAGGGTGGTCAGCGGTTCGTAGGTGGCGTTCAAGAGCAGGACCTGGCGCATCAGCGGGCCTCTCCCGCCACAGGACGTGTCAGTTGGGGGGGCACGCCACCGCGTGCCCCGGCTGGCGGCCCCTCCTGGGGCCCGGGCGCTTCCGTCACGAGGACCTCCGCCGGACGGCCCAGCGGATGCTCACCACGGCACCGTCCTTCACCAAGTTTGGCTGCTGCGTCACGGTTCCCGCCACCCATAAATGACTGGAGAGAAGCCTGATACGTTTTATGCCCGCATTACTAGTTCTTAACTCCTCCTGGCGAAGATCAGGTACGCCCCTCGCGCAATGCCCGCGTTCTGTCCTCCGGAGGTCGTAGTGTTCCAGCCATGACGCGACAGCCGTACCCTCCAGCCAGCCGTGTTGAGCTCGTCGAGGAGCTTCACGGGGTGCCTGTTCCCGATCCCTACCGATGGCTGGAGGACCCGAACGATCCGGCGACGAAGGACTGGCTGGTGGGGCAGGCGAGGCTGCTGGAGACCGAACTGGACATCCTCCCCGGGCGCGAGGGTTTCAAGACTCGGATCACGGAGTTGCTCAGGTCCGGTTCGGTCGGCGCGCCGACGTGGCGCGGGGAGCGGCGGTTCTTCATGAGGCGCACCCCGGAGCAGGAGCACGCCGTGCTCTACACCGTCGACTCCGGCGGCACCGAGCGGGCGCTGCTCGACCCGATGGCACTCGACTCGACCGGACTGACCACCCTCGACTCCTGGCAGCCCGACAAGGAGGGCCGCCTGCTCGCCTACCAGGTCTCGGTGGGCGGCGACGAGGAGTCCAGCCTCTACCTGATGGACATCGCGTTCGGCGACCGCATCGAGGGGCCGATCGACCGCTGCCGCTACTCCCCCGTGGCATGGTTGCCCGGCGGCGAGGCTTTCTACTACGTGCGCAGGCTGCCCGCCACCGAGGTGCCCGAGGGGGAGGAGCAGTTCCACCGCCGGGTCTACCTGCACCGGGTCGGCACCTCCACCGAGGAGGATGTCCTGATCTTCGGTGAGGGCCTGGAGAAGACCAACTACTACGGCGTGGCGGTCTCCCGCGACGGCCGCCGGCTGCAGATCTCCGCCTCCCGGGGCACGGCGCCGCGCAACGACCTGTGGGTGGCCGACCTGGAGGCCTCCTCCCCCTCCTCCCCCGACCTGGTCGTCGTCCAGCAGGACGTCGACGCCCAAACGGCCCTGCACTTCGGCCGCGACGGCCGCCTGTACGTCTTCACGGACCGCGACGCCCCGCGCGCCCGCGTCTGCGTGACCGACCCGTCCGCCCCTCGGTTCGAGAACTGGCGCGACCTCATCCCACAGGACCCCGAGGCCGTGCTGACGGACTTCGCGATCCTCGACGACCTCGACCGGCCGGTCATGCTCGTCGGCTGGACCCGCCACGCGATCAGTGAGATCTCGGTGCACGACCTGGCCACCGGTGAGCGCGTCGGAGATGTGCCGACGCCCGGCCTGGGCACCATCGGCGGCATCAGCGAGCGCCCGGAGGGCGGCCACGAGGCGTGGTTCGGCTACACCGACAACACCACGCCGCCGAGCATCCAGCGCTATGACGCCCGCACCGGCGAGACGACCCTCTGGGCGGCCTCCCCCGGCGCCGTCGAGGTGCCCGCCGTCAACACCGAGCAGGTGACCTATCACTCCGCCGACGGCAGCGAGGTCCACATGCTGGTGATCTCCCGCCCTGGCGCCGAGGGCCCGCGCCCCACGGTCCTGTACGGTTACGGCGGTTTCGGGCTCTCGATGACCCCCGGCTACTCGGCGTCCATCCTGAGCTGGGTCGAGGCGGGAGGCACGTACGCCATCGCCCAGTTGCGCGGTGGCGGCGAGCAGGGCGAGGAGTGGCACAGGGCCGGGATGCTCTCCCACAAGCAGAACGTCTTCGACGACCTGCACGCGGCGGCCGAGCATCTGATCGCCACCGGCGTGACCACGCCCTCGCAACTGGCCATCTCCGGTGGCTCGAACGGCGGCCTCCTGGTCGGCGCGGCCCTGACCCAGCGCCCGGAGCTGTACGCCGCGGTGGTCTGCTCGGCGCCGCTGCTCGACATGATCCGCTACGAGTTGTTCGGTCTGGGCGCGACGTGGAACGTCGAGTACGGCTCCGCCGAGAAGCCCGACGAGTTCGCCTGGCTGCACTCTTACTCCCCCTACCACCGTGTGCGGGAGGGGGAGCGCTATCCGGCGACGCTGTTCGCGGTCTTCGAGTCCGACACCCGGGTTCATCCGCTGCACGCCTGGAAGATGTGCGCCGCCCTGCAGCACGCCCAGGCCTCGGACCGGCCGATCCTGCTCCGCAACGAGATGGAGGCCGGTCACGGGGCCCGCTCGGTGAGCAAGACCATCGAGCTGGCCGCCGACCAGCTGACCTTCCTCGCCCACCACACCGGTCTGACCTCCTGAAAGCGGTTCACGCGACTACGCCGGCAAGGACCCGGAGTGCGACCTCTGGCACTTCGGGACGTACCCCGCCCCTGACTTCGGCGCCTCTCGTCAGGCCCTGTGTCAGAGCAGGCCGAGGGCGTCGCGTGCCGCTGCCACGGCGGCCTGGCCGAAGCTGATGCCGCCGTCGTTGGGGGGTACGGCGCGGTGGGTGAGGACCCGGAAACCTCCGAGCCCGAGGGCGCCTGCGAGGCCGTCAAGCAGCAGGCGGTTCTGGAAGACCCCGCCGGACAGGGCGACCGTGCCGATCCCGGTGCTCTCGCGGACCCTCGCGCACGCCGCGGCGGTGACGGCGGCGAGCCCGTTGTGGAAGCGTGCGGAGACGAGCGTCGGGACCACCCCGGCGCGGGTCTCCTCGGTGACCGCCCGGATGAGGTCCGCGACCTGGATCGTCAGGAGCGCCCCCTCGTCGAGGATCCGCACCGGGTAGGCGTCGCTCTCGGTGGGGTCTGCCCGCTGTTCCAGGGCGATCGCGGCCTGTCCCTCGTATCCGGCGGTGTCGCGGAGCCCGAGGATCGCCGCCACCGCGTCGAACAGGCGGCCGGCGCTGGAGGTGAGGGGGGAGTTCGTCCCGGCTTCGGCCACGGCGAGCACCTCCTCCCAGCGTGTGCCCTGGCGGCTCCTGACCGGCAGATCCTCGGGTAGCGCGGCGCCGTACGCCGCCTTCAGGTGGGCGGCCGCCATCCGCCAGGGCTGCCTGATCGCCGCGGTACCGCCTGGCATCGGCACCGGTGCCAGGCGCCCGGCGCGGGTGAAGTCCACGAGGTCGGCCACCAGGATCTCGCCACCCCAGATCGTGCCGTCGGTGCCGTAACCGAGGCCGTCGAAGGCCACCCCGATGACCGGACCGCTCTCGGCGTTGTCGGCCAGGCAGGAGGCGATGTGCGCGTGGTGGTGCTGGACCCCGGTCAGGTCCACCGAGTCCAGGTCGAGGGCGTACTTGGTGGACAGGTACTCGGGGTGGAGGTCGTGGGCGACGAGCCCGGGGGTGATGCCGAGCAGGCGCCCGAGGTGCTCGATCCCCTCGGTGAAGGAGCGCAGCGTCTCGTAGTTCTCCAGGTCGCCTATGTGGTGGGAGACAAAGGCGTATCCCTGCCTCGCGAGGCAGAACGTGCTCTTCAGTTCGGCACCGCAGGCGAGCACGGGTCGCCGGGCGGGCGGCGAGAGCCGCAGTGGCTCGGGGGCGTATCCCCGGGATCTGCGCAGCGGTAGCGCCCGCCCTCGCGCGACGAGGACCACGGAGTCGTCGGCGCGGATGTGGATCGGCCGGTCGTGCGTCAGGAAGGCGTCCGCGATCCCGGCGAGCCTGACGAGCGCGTCGCCGTCGCGGTGGGCGATGGGCTCATCGGAGAGGTTTCCGCTGGTGAGCACGTACGGCCGGGTGAACTCGGTGGCGAGCAGGTGGTGGATCGGCGTGTACGGCAGCATGAGGCCGAGAGTGCGGTCACCCGGGGCCACGGCTCCGGCCGGCGCGGCGCCGGGACGGCGGGGCAGCAGCACGATCGGGCGCCACGGGCCGGTGAGCAGCCGCTCGCCCTCGGCGTCCAGTTCGCAGAGTGCGTGCGCGGCGCGCAGGTCGGGGACCATGACCGCGAACGGCCTGTCCTCGCGGCGCTTGCGGGACCGGAGGGTCCTGGTGGCCTCCTCGTCCGCGGCGTCGACCGCCAGGTGATACCCGCCGAGCCCCTTGACCGCCAGGATGCCGCCCGCCCGCAACACCTCCGCCGCCGCCACGATCGGATCGCCATCAGAACCTTGGACATACGGGCTGTCACCCCGGGAAACACCGCCGTGGTGAACACCGCCGTGGTGAACACCGCCGTCCAGCAGGCGCAGGACCGGGCCGCAGGCCGGGCAGCAGATCGGCTGGGCGTGGAATCTGCGGTCCGCCGGGTTGAGGTACTCCCTCTCGCACTCTCCGCACATGGCGAAGGTGGCCATCGTGGTGGCGGGCCGGTCGTAGGGGACGTCCCGGATGATGGTGAACCTCGGCCCGCAGTTGGTGCAGTTGACGAAGGGGTGCCGGTAGCGCCGGTCGGCGGGGTCGAACAGCTCGGCCAGGCAGTCATCACATGTCGCGACATCGGGTGAGATAAGGGTGACCCGCTGGTCTCCGCCTCGGCTGGCCGCGATGCGGAATCCGCGATCCCCGCGCGCCGGTATCGCGCTGGCCGTCATACGGTGGATCGCCGCCAGCGGCGGGGCCTGATCTCGCAGCTCCTCCTGGAAGCGCGCGACGTCGCCGGGCACCCCCTCGGCCTCGATGAAAACGCCATGGTCGTCGTTGCCCACCCACCCCGACAACTCCAGCCGCCGGGCCAGGGAGTGGACATGAGGGCGGAAACCCACCCCCTGCACGATCCCCTCGACCCTGATCCTGACGCGGACCCGCGCCCACCCCGTGCCCATCCCGCCATCCTTCCCGCGCATGGCGGGGGCGCCCCAGGGCTCACATGATCTGGACGGGAAGGTTACGTCGATGATCAGAGCTTTGCCGTTGGTTGTCGAGCCAGGGGTGTCGGCCCTGAAACGGCCAACCGTAACGTATCGGTTACCGTGAAAAATACGGAGCGTTGACATGCCTGTCACACCAAGTACCCAAAAACCATCCGCCATCGCCCCGGTCACGGAGGCGGCGGTCATCGCGGCCTTCGCGCGGCGGGAGCACGCCGGGCGCGCTCTGGCGGGCGACGTGGAGCGCATCGCGGATGCCGCCCGGGCCATGGCCGCCAGGTTCCACCTCGGCGGCAAGCTGATCGTTTTCGGCGATGGCGGCGCGGGCTCGGACGCGGCGCACGTCGCGGTCGAGTTCATGCACCCGGTCATCGTGGGCAAGAAGGCGCTCGCGGCGGTGGCACTGGGCAATGACACCGCGACGGTCGGCGTCGGCGAGAGCGGCGAGGATGCCGCCGAGGTCTTCGCCCACCAGGTGCGCCACTGGGCGGACGCCTCCGACACGGCCCTTGGAATCTCCCGCGACGGCCGCTGCGCGAGCGTCCGGCGCGGCCTGAGGACCGCTGGGGAACTGGGCCTGCTGACCATCGCCCTGACCGGCGGCGAAGGCCACGGAGAGGGGCACAGGGAGGGACACAGGGAGGGACACGACGGCGAGATGGCCGACCACGTCCTGGTCATCGCGTCCGACGACCCGGCCGTGGTCAAGGAGGTCCACGTCACCGCGTACCACCTGCTGTGGGAGCTGGTCCACGTGTTCTTCGACCGGCTCGGCCCACCCATGAGAGGGGCGACCCGGTGAACGGGCCCGAGGACTGTACCGCCGGTGTCTGCATCACCTGCTCCGACCAGGCACTGCCGGTGCGGGTGGTCAGACTGCTGGAGGCAGAGCTGGCGATCGTCGACGCGGGCGGAGTCCTCGAAGAGGTGAGCGTGGCGCTGGTCGACCCGATGGTGGGCGACACCGTTCTCGTACACGCCAGGGAGGCCATCGCCGTGATCGCGCACGGGAACGAAGGGCGGAGGGACGGCGATGAGCACGCTTGACGGAACGCCCATGGAGGGCACGCGGGGGTTGTACCCCTTCCTCGACAAGTACGAGTGCGACCACGAGTACGACCACGACCACGACCATCCGGACCGGACCGGGCCCGGCACGGCGGAGGCGGAGACCGAGGCCCGGCGGTCGGCCCTGGAGAAGATCGGCGAGATCGTGCGGCTGCGCCGGCGGGTGGGTGAGGAGTCGGCGGCGGAGCTGTCGGCATGCGCCGGGGAGATGGCCGAGCGGTTCGCCTCCGGCGGCCGGCTGTTCAGCTTCGGCAACGGCGGGAGCAGCACCGACGCCCAGGAGGTGGCCTCCGCCTTCCTGCACCCCCAGCACGGCCCGGCCCTGCCCGCGCTCTGTCTGACCGATGACGTCGCCGTGGTCACCGCGCTCTCCAACGACGTCGGGTTCGAGGTGATCTTCTCCAGGCAGCTCGCGGCGCTTGGCCGGCCGGGGGACATCGCCGTCGGCCTGTCCACGAGCGGCGGCTCCGCCAACGTCGTCCGGGCGTTCGAGGAGGCGGCCCGCCGGGACATGCTCACCGTCGGACTGGCCGGCGGAGGGGGTGGCAGGCTGACCGAACTGTCCGAGCTGGGAGTTCTGGCCCACCTGTTCGTCGTCCCCTCCTCCTCGGTACACCGGATCCAGGAGGCGCAGACCACCCTCTACCACGTCCTGCGGGAACTCATCCGGCACGCACTGACCCCGCGGACGCACGACCCCGGCTGAGGACCCGCGATGGCTCCCTCCCCCTTCACGTTCCACAGACATCCACCAGGAGTTGGGGAGGCGTCATGACAGCGCCGACGGATACGGCAGGCAGAAGATCTCCGGACCGGCAGGAACCGATCGTCCACATACTGTGGATCAACGCCGGGATGAGCTGCGACGGCGACTCCGTCGCGCTCACCGCGGCGACGCAGCCGAGCATCGAGGAGATCGTGCTCGGCGCGCTTCCCGGACTTCCCAAGGTGGCCGTGCACTGGCCTCTGATCGACTTCGAGTCCGGGCCGATGCAGGGCGCGGACGTCTTCATCGAGTGGTTCTTCAAGGCCGATCGCGGTGAGCTGGATCCGTTCGTGCTGGTCGTCGAGGGCTCGATCCCGAACGAGGCGATCAAGCAGGAGGGGTACTGGTGCGGATTCGGCAACAACCCCGACACCGGCCAGCCCATGACGACCAGCGAGTGGCTGGACCGGCTCGCACCCAAGGCGACCGCGATCGTGTGCGCGGGCACCTGCTCGGCGTACGGCGGCATCCACGCGATGGCGGGGAACCCGACCGGGGCCATGGGCGTCGCCGACTACCTGGGCTGGGATTGGAGGTCCAAGGCGGGCCTGCCGATCGTCAACGTGCCCGGCTGCCCGATCCAGCCGGACAACCTCTCCGAGACGCTCCTCTACCTGCTCTACCAGGTCGCCGGGCAGGCGCCGATGATCCCGCTGGACGAGGCGCTGCGACCGACGTGGCTGTTCGGCCAGACCGTCCACGAGGGCTGTGACCGGGCCGGCTACTACGAGCAGGGGCAGTTCGCCACCGAGTACGGCTCGCCGAAGTGCCTGGTGAAGATCGGCTGCTGGGGGCCGGTCGTCAGGTGCAACGTCCCCAAGCGCGGCTGGATGAACGGGATCGGCGGCTGCCCGAACGTGGGGGGCATCTGCATCGCCTGCACGATGCCGGGCTTCCCCGACAAGTTCATGCCGTTCATGGACGAGCCGCCCGGCGCCCTCATCTCCTCGACGGTGAGCGGCGCGTACGGGACGGTCATCCGGGCCCTGCGCGGCATCACCTCCAAGACCGTCGACAAGGAACCGAAGTGGCGCCACAAGGGGCGCGAGCTGCTGACCGGCTACAAGGCGCCCTGGAGCTGACATGACGACATCGGAACAGAACCCGGAACTCGTGGAGATGGCCTGGGACCCCATCACCAGGATCGTCGGGAGCCTCGGCATCTACTGCAAGATCGATTTCAAGAACAGGCAGGTCGCCGAGTGCTACAGCACCTCGTCGATCTTCCGCGGCTACAGCATCTTCATGAAGGGCAAGGACCCGCGCGACGCCCACTTCATCACCAGCCGCATCTGCGGGATCTGCGGTGACAACCACGCGACCTGCTCGGTCTACGCGCAGAACATGGCCTACGGGGTGCGCCCCCCGGCCCTGGGCGAGTGGATCGTCAACCTCGGCGAGGCCGCCGAGTACATGTTCGACCACAACATCTACCAGGAGAACCTGGTGGGGGTCGACTACTGCGAGAAGATGGTCCGCGAGACCAATCCCGGCGTGCTGGCGATGGCCGAGCGCACCGAGGCACCGCACGCGGCCGATCATGGCTACAAGACCATCGCCGACATCATGCGCTCGTTGAACCCGCTGGAGGGCGAGTTCTACCGCGAGGCGCTGGCGGTGAGCCGCACCACCCGGGAGATGTTCTGCCTCATGGAGGGCCGGCACGTGCACCCCTCCACGCTCTACCCGGGCGGGGTGGGCACCGTCGCGACGGTGCAGCTGTTCACCGACTACCTGACCCGGCTGATGCGCTACGTGGAGTTCATGAAGCGGGTCGTGCCCATGCACGACGACCTGTTCGACTTCTTCTACCAGGCACTGCCCGGCTACGAGGAGGTGGGCCGCAGGCGCGTGCTGCTGGGGTGCTGGGGAAGCTTCCAGAACCCCGAGCACTGCGACTACACCTACCGCAACATGGGCGACTGGGGCCGCGAGATGTTCGTCACGCCGGGGGTGATCGTCGACGGCAGGCTCGTCACCAACGACCTGGTCGACATCAACCTCGGCATCCGGATCCTGCTGGGCAGCTCCTACTACGACGACTGGCAGGGCCAGGAGCCGTTCGTCACCCACGACCCGCTGGGCAACCCGATCGACATCCGGCACCCGTGGAACCAGCACACCATCCCGCACCCGCAGAAGCGCGACTTCGGCGACAAGTACAGCTGGGTCATGTCACCCCGCTGGTTCGACGGGGAGAACACGCTCGCGCTCGACACCGGCGGCGGCCCCATCGCCAGGCTCTGGGCGACGGCGCTGGCCGGCAGGGTCGACATCGGCTACGTCAGGTCCACCGGTCACAGCGTGCAGATCAACCTGCCGCGGACGGCGCTGAAACCGGAGAAGACGTTCGAGTGGACGATCCCCGAGCACAACGGCCAGCCGCTGTCCAACGCCCTGGAGCGCAACCGGGCCCGCACCTACTTCCAGGCCTACGCGGCGGCGTGCGCGCTCTACTTCGTCGAGCAGGGCCTGGCCGAGGTGCGCGCGGGCCGCACCCAGACCTGGGAGCCGTTCACGGTTCCCGACGAGGCGATCAGCTGCGGCTTCACCGAGGCCGTGCGGGGCGTGCTCTCCCACCACATGGTGATCAGGGACGGGAAGATCGCCAACTACCACCCGTATCCGCCGACCCCCTGGAACGCCAGCGTCCGCGACGTACACGGCACGCCGGGACCTTACGAGGACGCGGTGCAGAACACACCGATCTTCGAGGAGAACCCGCCCGCGGACTTCAAGGGCATCGACATCATGCGCACCGTGCGGAGCTTCGACCCGTGCCTGCCGTGCGGGGTGCACATGTACCTCGGCGGCGGCGAGGAGCTCCGCAGGCTGCACACCCCACACGCCTTCGACACCACCTGATCCAGCGGCGGCCGGGGGGCCGACCGCTCCCCGGGGTCGGAAAGGGGGCCTGGGCAGATGCCACAAGCCCATGACATCCGGGTGACCGGCGATCGCGTCGAGGCGCTGATCGCCGACCTCGGCACGCTGAGCGACGCCGTGACCCGCGCCAAGGCCGAGGACCTGGTACGGGCCCTCGTCGAGCTGTACGGCGCCGGTCTGGAGCGCGTCGTCGAGATCGTCACCGAGGCCGAGGCATCCGAGGTACTGCGCCACCTGGTCGACGACCCGCTCGTGTCCGGCCTGCTGGTGCTGCACGACCTGCACCCGCTGAGCACGGCCGAACGCGTTCGCGAGGCGTTGGACGGCGTACGGCCCTATCTGGGGTCGCACGAGGGCGGCGTGGAGCTGCTCGGTGTGGGCGAGGACGGGATCGTGCGGCTCCGCCTGGAGGGCACCTGCCACGGCTGCCCGTCCTCGCGGCTCACCGTGACCGACGCCATCGAGCGGGCCATCGGCCAGGCCGCTCCCGAGGTGTCCGGGGTGGAGGTCGAAGGGGTGACCGACGACCGCCCGGAGCTGTTGCAGATCCAGCGCCGCGCGCCCGGCCCGTGCCCGGTTCCGGAGCGGACACCGGCGTCGGAGCCGGTCTCGTGACGACCATCGGGCTGCGCAGGTTCCGCGAGCCGCCCAGCGGGAACGGGCCGCCGGTGACGCTGTGCGAACTGTGCGCGGTGCCCGCCGGCGAGGAGCACGGCCACGTCGTGAACGTGGAGACCCGGGGACTGCTGTGCGCCTGCCGGGCCTGCCATCTGCTGTTCACCCGCGATACGAGCGGCCGGGCGCGCTACCGGTCCGTCCCCCGGCGCTACCTTCACGCCCCGCGGTTCCTGCTGGGCACGGCCGACTGGGACGAGATGCAGATCCCGGTCCGCACGGCGTTCTTCTTCCGCAACTCCGCGCTGGACCAGACGGTCGCGTTCTACCCGAGCCCGGCGGGCGCCACCGAGTCGCTGCTGCCGCTGGAAACGTGGGAGCGCGTCCTGGCGGCCAACCCGGCGATGGCCGATGTCCAGCCCGACGTGGAGGCACTCCTGGTGGACCGCCGTCCCGACGGAGGCTTCGCCTGCCACCTGGTGCCGATCGACACCTGCTACGAGCTGGTCGGCCTGGTGCGGCTGCACTGGAAGGGCTTCGACGGCGGTCAGGAGGCGCGGGCGGCCATCGAGGGCTTCTTCGCCGACCTGCGCGGCCGTAGCCGAACCGTGCCGCCCGTTGACAGCGCCGATGCGGCGCTCGCGCCCGTCCTGGGCGGTGACGGCCGTGGCTGAGCTCGCGTTCGGCTGCGTGGACATCCGGGCGGAGGCGTACGCCGCCTTCCCGACGCTCGTCTTCCGGCTGCGCGTCACCGACCCCTCCCCCGACGGGGTGCACACCATCGCGCTGCACTGCCAGATCCGGGTGGAGCCGCAGCTGAGGCGCTACGGCGGAGCCGAGGCGGGGCTGCTCGGCGACCTGTTCGGCGACCCGGCCCGGTGGGGCGACACGCTGAAGCCCCTGCAGTTCGCCAACGTCTCGGTCATGGTCCCGGCGTTCACCCGGAGCACCGAGATCGACGTTCCGGTGCCCTGCGGCTACGACCTGGAGGTGGCCGCGGGCAGATACTTCGCCGCGCTGGACGAGGGCGAGATCCCGATGCTCATGCTCTTCAGCGGCACCGTGTTCGCCAGGGCGCCGGGCGGCTTCTCGGTGAGCCAGGTGCCGTGGCACTGCGAGGCCCGCTGCCGGCTGCCGGTGGCGGTGTGGCGGGAGCTGATGGACCGCTACTTCCCGGATTCCGGGTGGCTGCGGCTGCGCCGCGACACGCTCCGGGAACTCAGCGGCTTCAAGTCCGCCCGCGCCCTGGCGACCTGGGACGAGACCCTGGAACTACTGCTCAAGGAGGCGCGGCGATGAGCGTGCCGATGGACATCGCCCGGCGGGTGGCGGACGCGGTGCTGTACGAGGGCTACCTGCTCTACCCCTACCGCGCCTCGGCGGCCAAGAACCAGGTGCGCTGGCAGTTCGGAGTGCTCGTCCCGCCGGGGTTCACCGCGACCGCCGAGCACCCGGCCAGCGTGACCGAATGCCTCCTGGAGGGGGCCACGTACGCCGTGGCGCACCTGAGCCTGCGCTTCCTTCACCTCAGAACGCGGAGCGTCGAGCGTGCCGAGGACGACGGCTACTGGCCGGTCCAGCAGCTACGGAACGGCCAGCGGACCTACCTCAGCTTCGACGAGGCGACCGAGCGGGAGCTGGAGACGGTGCTCCCCGTCGCCGGCCTGCTCGACGCCCCCGAGCGGGTGATCGAGGTACGGATTCCCGGAGACCGCGTGATCGAGCCGATCGTGGCATCGTCCGGAGAGGTCGTGGGACGCGTCGTCTCCGAACACCTGCCGCTCCACGCCGAGCTCAGGGTCTCCGCCGAACTGGTGCCCGGCCCCTACGAGCTGGTCAAGCTGCGTGCCCGGGTGCAGAACACCGACGACTGGAAACCGCTGGGCGCGCCGCGCGAGCAGGCGCTGCGGCACTCGCTGATCTCGGCGCACCTGCTCATCGCGGTGACCGCCGGGGCCTTCGTCTCCCTGCTCGACCCGCCGGAATGGGCGCGGCCGGCCGTGGAGACCTGCCGCAACGAGCACACCTGGCCGGTACTCGTGGGCGAGCCCGGCCACCGGGACGTGATGCTCTCCTCGCCGATCATCCTCTACGACCACCCGGACATCGCCCCGGAGAGTCCGGGCACCCTGTTCGACTCCACCGAGATCGACGAGATGCTCCACCTCCGCACGCTCACCCTCACCGACGAGGAGACGCGGGAGGCACGGGCGACCGACCCCCGGGTGGCCGAGCTCATCGACATGGTCAGCGGCATGCCCCCCGAACTGGTGGAACGGCTGCACGGTGCGATCCGCTCGGTGGACGCGACCACGGGCCCGCAGCCCTCCAAGCCTCCGGGGCAGGAGGGAGATCCCTGGAGTCGGCCGGAGGTTCCCACGCCCTGGTGGGACCCCGCGGGCGATGCCACGGTCTCGCCGGAGACCGACAGCGTGACGGTCTGCGGGGTGGCCGTATCCAGGGGCAGCAGGGTCCGGCTGGTTCCCGGCAGGCGGCGCGCCGACGCCCATGACATGTTCCTGACCGGCAGGACCGCCCACGTCGAGGCGGTGCTCCTCGATCTCGACGGCGCCCACCACCTGGCCGTCACCCTGGAGGAGGACCCGGGCGCCGACCTGCACCGATCGCACGGCCGTTTCCTCTACTTCGCCCCCGACGAGGTCGAGCCGCTCCCGGACGACCCACTCACCGGCGGCTCACTCCCGGGCGACTCACTCCCAGGCGACTCACTCCCAGGCGGCAAGGCCTCGGAGGGGTCGCCTCCGGGGGCGGCACTCGACGGGGAGGCCGGCGCATGAGAATCCTGGTGGCCGGTGTGGGGAACGTCTTCCTCGGCGACGACGGCTTCGGGGTCGCGGTGGCCGGGCGCCTGGCGGACGCCGACCTGCCCGACGAGGTCGAGCTGCGGGACTTCGGCATCCGGGGAATCCATCTGGCCTACGAGCTGACCGGCGGCGGCTACGACAGCACGATCCTCATCGACGCGGTATCCCGCGACGGCCCGCCCGGCACCCTGTACGTCCTCGAACCAACGGCGGGCGAGGTGCCGGGATCCTTCGCCGACGCGCACTCGATGACACCCGAGACCGTGCTGTCGCTGGTGAACACGCTCGGCGGCGGGGCCGGCCGCGTCCTGCTCGTCGGCTGCCAGCCCGCCGACACCTCGCCGGGCATGGAGCTCAGCGCGCCGGTCTCGGACGCCGTCGGCAGGGCGGCGGACCTCGTCGTCGAACTGGCCGGGCAACAGATCGCGATGGCGCTCGCCACCGCGGGGCACGAGGAGGAACGGACATGCTGAAACGCGTTCTGGCCGGGGCGGCGCTGGCGGGAGTGGCCGCACTGCTCTACGTGACGCTTCCCGACATCAAGCGCTATCTGAGGATGCGCAGTATGTGACGCGTCCGGACACCGGGAGATCGAACTCGAATGAGAGGGAACAGTCGTGCATGAATTCGGGATCGCCGAGGCGATCCTCACCGCGGTGGAGAAGCGCGCGGACGGCAGGCGGGTGCGGCGGGCGCGAGTGCACGCGGGTGCCCTGCTTCGCATCACCGAACCGGTGATCAACCAGGCGTTCTCCGCGATCGCCGACGGGTCCGTGGCCGAGGGCGCCCAGGTGGACCTGGTCATCGTCCCCGTGCGGATGACCTGCCGCTCCTGCGGCAGTACGTCCGCCTCCGTCGACCCCTTCACCGTCTGTGCGGGGTGCGGCGGCACCGATATCGACACCGAGGGCGGCGACGACCTCGTCCTCGAATCCATCCAGATGGCGGAGGCCGCTCATGTGCCTGGGAATTCCCGGGGAGATCGTGGAAATCCTGTCGGACCGTCCTGACCTGGCCATGGTCGATGTCAGCGGCGTCAAGCGCGCCATCAACATCGGCCTGCTTGAGGGCGAGTTCATCGTGCCGGGCGACTGGATCCTCATCCACGTCGGGTTCGCGCTGTCGAAGATCGACGAGGTGGAGGCCAGGGCCGCGCTCGACTTCCTGGAAAGCATCGGCCAGGCGTACGAGGACGAGATCTCGGCCCTCCGAGAATCCATGATCGAAGAGGGGTGAGGGCTGATGCGTTTCGTCGACGAGTACCGCGACGCGGAGAAGGCCCGGATGCTCGCCGCGCGGATCACCGCACTCTGCGAGCCGGGCCGCGACTACAAGTTCATGGAGGTGTGTGGCGGGCACACCCACACGATCTACAGGCACGGCCTGGAGGACTACCTGCCAGGGGCCGTCACGCTGGTGCACGGCCCCGGCTGCCCGGTCTGCGTCATCCCCATGGGACGGATGGACGACGCCATCCACATCGCCGAGCAACCAGATGTGATCATGACGTCGTTCGGCGACATGATGCGGGTGCCCGGCGGTAACGGCTCGTTCCTCGACGCCAAGGCGCGGGGCGCCGACATCCGGCTGGTGTACTCCCCGCTGGACGCGCTGAAGATCGCCCGGCAGAATCCCGGCAGGCGCGTGGTCTTCATGGCCATCGGGTTCGAGACCACGGCACCCTCGACGGCGATGACCGTCCTGCGTGCCGAGGCCGAGGGGATCGAGAACTTCTCGATCTTCTGCAACCACGTGACGATCATCCCCGCGATCAAGGCGATCCTGGACTCCCCCGACCTGCGCCTGGACGGGTTCATCGGCCCCGGCCACGTCTCCACCGTGATCGGCTGCCGGCCGTACGAGTTCATCTCCCGTGTCTACGGCAAGCCCCTGGTGGTGGCCGGTTTCGAGCCGCTGGACCTACTGCACACGGTCTACCGCCTCCTCGCGCAACTGGCCGAGGGACGTTCGGAGGTGGAGAACCAGTACTCCCGGGTGGTCCCGTGGGACGGCAACCTCAAAGCTCTGCACGTCATCAATCAGGTGATGGAGCTGCGACCGTACTTCGAGTGGCGCGGGCTGGGTTTCATCTCCCAGTCGGCCCTCAGGGTCACCGAACGGTACGCCGCCTTCGACGCCGAGCGGATCTTCCAGATTCCCGGCGGGCGGGTGGCCGACCCGAAGGCGTGCCAGTGCGGCGAGGTGCTCAAGGGAGTGCTCAAGCCCTGGGAGTGCAAGGTGTTCGGCACCGCGTGCACCCCGGAGACACCGATCGGCACGTGCATGGTCTCGTCCGAGGGCGCCTGCGCGGCGTACTACAACTTCGGCCGGTTCTCGCGCGAGCGCGTCAGGGAGGCGACTCGGAGGTGAACGACGGAGAGGGCTACGCCGGGCCGGGCGAGGGGCCAGGTGGGGAGCAGCGGGTCCTGGAGCGGACGAGAAAGACGGGCGGCGACACATCCGACCGGGAGCAGCGGGTCCTGGACCGGACGAGAAAGGCAGGCGGCCCCGACACATCCGACCGGGAGCAGCAGGTCCTGGACCGGATCGAGCGGGTACGGCGCCGCAGGGCGCGCGTGCGGGAGGAGCTCATCACCCTGGCGCACGGCGCGGGCGGCAAGGCCACGCAAACCCTGATCGAGGCGGTGTTCCTGGAGTCGTTCCGCAACCCGATGCTGGAACCCCTGGAGGACGGCGCGGTCACCGACGGGCTCGCCTTCACCACCGACTCGTTCGTGGTGACGCCGCTCTTCTTTCCCGGGGGCGACATCGGCGACCTCGCGGTGAACGGCACGGTCAACGACCTGGCCATGTGCGGGGCCCGCCCCCGCTACCTGTCGGCCGGATTCATCCTGGAAGAGGGCTTTCCCCTCGCCGACCTGCGGCGCATCACCGCCTCGATGGCCCAGGCCGCGCGGGTGGCGGACGTGTGGATCGTCACCGGCGACACCAAGGTCGTGCAGAGGGGCAAGGCCGACGGCTGCTACGTGACCACCTCCGGCATCGGGACACTGGAGCGGCCCATCCGGCTGAGCGTCGCCGCCGCGCGGCCGGGTGACGTGGTCATCGTGTCCGGGCCGATCGGCGAGCACGGGATCACCGTCATGCTGGCCCGGGGAGAGCTGGACATCGAAGCCGACCTGTGCTCCGACACCGCACCGCTCAACGCCCTCACCGGCCTGCTGCTGGACGCCTGCGAAGACGGCGCGGTACGTTGCCTGCGCGACGCGACCCGCGGTGGGGTGGCGACGATCGTCAACGAGATAGCCGGGGCCTCGCAGGTCGCCGTCGTACTCGACGAGGACGCCGTTCCGGTCCGCCCGGTGGTGCGGGGGGCGTGCGAACTGCTGGGGATCGACCCACTCTACGTCGCCTGCGAGGGCCGGATGGTCGCGGTGGTGGCCGAACAGGCCGCCGAGGCGGCACTGGCCGCCCTCCGCTCCCATCCACTCGGCTCCGACGCGGCGATCATCGGACGGATCAACGACGACCCGCCGGGGCTGGTCCTGCTGAGGACCTCCTTCGGGGGCACCCGCATCGTCGACCTGCTGGTCGGCGACCCGCTGCCGAGAATCTGCTGATAACCAGCGAATCCATGAGGTTCTGGACATGAGCAAGAGACAGAAACCCGAACACACCAGCGGGCATGGCAAGGACACCCCGGGGGAGCGGGGGCGCTCCTCCGGCGTGAGCCACGCGAGCGAGGAGGTGGTGCGATCCGGCAACCTGGCCTTCGGACACCCGCCGGGCGACAGGCGGAAACGGGACGCTAGCGGGGGAAGACGATCGTCTTGTGGCCGTCGAGCAGGACGCGCTGCTCGGTGTGCCAGCGGACGGCACGGGCCAGGGCCTGGCACTCGACGTCGCGGCCGATGGCGGCGAGGTCGTCCGCGGAGTGGGTGTGGTTGACCCGGGCGACCTCCTGCTCGATGATCGGGCCCTCGTCGAGGTCGGCGGTCACATAGTGCGCGGTCGCGCCGATCAGCTTCACGCCACGGGAGTGCGCCTGGTGGTAGGGCTTGGCGCCCTTGAACGACGGCAGGAACGAGTGGTGAATATTGATCACGTTGCCCGCGAGCTTGACGCAGAGGTCCTCGGACAGCACCTGCATGTAGCGGGCGAGCACCACCAGGTCGGCCTGGTAGTGATCGACGAGGGTCAGCACCTCCGCCTCCTGCCTGGACCTGGTCTCGGGCGTGACCGGCAGGTGATGGTAGTCGATGCCGTACGACTGGGTGAGCGGCCGCAGATCCGGGTGGTTGGAGACGACCGCGACGATCTCGATGTCGAGCAGGCCCGAGCGTGTCCGGTAGAGCAGGTCGTTCAGGCAGTGGCCGAACTTGCTGACCATCACCAGCACACGCGGCTTGACGGACGCCTCCCGCAGCTTGAAATCCATGCCGAACTCGGGGGCGAGCGCGGCGAAGGCCTCGCGCAGTTCCCCATCGGGCAACGGAGAGGCGAACTGCACCCGCATGAAGAACCGCTCGGTCACGGCATCACCGAACTGCTGGCTCTCGATGATGTTGCAGCCCCGTCCGGCCAGGAGACCGGAGACCGCCGCCACCACGCCAGGACGGTCCGGACAGGACAGCGTCAACACAAACTCGGCCCTGGAACTCATGCCTTCACCCTTGAGCTGGAGCGGTCGGATCGTAAGGTACTTCCACCTGACCTGGGCAGAGTACAGCGAATCCCGGTGCCACACCCAGCCGGTCGGCACGCGGCGAGCCAGGAGGTGGGAAGAGCCACCCGGACACGGGTCCCCCGGCCGGCGGAGTCCGCACGGATCCCCCGGACGGGGCGGCGATGGTAGCGTCCCTGACCTATGGACGCCCCTCAGCCGAACGACCGGCCCGCTGCCCGGGTGATCTGCGTGGACTCCTCTGGCCGGGTGCTTCTCATGCACTGGCGTGACACCGTCGGCGGCCGACGCCTGTGGGAGCCACCGGGCGGCGGCATGGACCCGGGCGAGCCCCCCCTTGACGCGGCACGGCGGGAACTCGCGGAGGAGACGGGCCTGCCCGGCGAGGCGGTGGTGGACCGCTGGGTGCCGGTACGCCGGGACTTCCACTGGCTCGGCGTCCACTACGCCAAGACCGAACGGTTCTACCTGGCCAGGTTCGAGGGCACTCCCGAGGTGAGCCCGGGGTCGCTCAGCGCGGAGGAGGACACCACCTACCTGGGCTTCGGCTGGTTCTCAACGGAGGAGATGGCCGAGCTCCCCGACAGCCTGGAGCCCCCGGACCTACGGGAAGTCGTCTCCCGCGTCACCCGGCTGGGGTGATGCGACCGTCGGGCAAACCCGGAAATACCGTATGGCGCGGCCCTCGATCTCGAAGATCGAGGGCCGCGGTCGGCAGAGAACGATTCCCCCGGCCGGGGAGAATCTCACCCTTTGTGGATGGCGCTGGCAATGCCACCGAGCCTGGACACGCCAAATTTGTGAACAATGATCTTTTTCATCGCACTCACCCGAGGACGGCGATAGACACAAAGAACAATTATTCGAATATTTCACGAATTGGCAATGCCGAATAGTGAAGCGGCCTAAGTTCAGGTCACTTCATTAATGTGGACATAGCGGCCATTAGATCTTTTTCTCCATAAATCACCACAGATCCCCCTCGTTCTTCCCTGCGGACCTCGCGCCACCCGAACTTGCGGTAGAGCTCCATCGCCGCCGGTTGACTCAGGGTGGTATCCCCACGAAGCCGTACGTAGCCGAGTTCGATCGCCCGCGCCTCCAGCGCGACGACCATCTGGGCGCCGAACCCACGACGCTGGAACTCCGGATGAACCCGCATGCGGCACATCTCCGCGGTCTGGTCGTCGACGCGACGGAGCCCGCCCATCGTGACAATACGCCCGGCAGGGGTCTCACCCACGAGGAACTCTCCCCGGTCGGCGAGGTAGATCTCGTGGATCCTGGGGAAATCGTCCTCGTAGTAGACACCGTCCCCTGGCGCGAGGCCGACCTGGGCGAGGCATATCTGGTGGAGTGCCCAGACGGATTCGATGTCGGACCAGCGATAACGCCGAAGCCTCGGCCTCAACTGCCACCCCCGCCGGCCACCGAGTCCTCCGGCCACGCGCCGCGACCGCGCAGCGATTCCAGGTAGACCTTGAGCTTGGGATGCCCGGGAGCCTTCACCTCGGCCTGCCTGCCCACCTCGTGGGCGCGCTGCATGAGGATGTCGGGCCTGCACGCCTCATCGAGACCCGAGATCGTGCGCTGGGCGATGTCCAGCGCCTCGTCCACATCACCCTCAAGGATCTTGCACTGGGCACGGTCGAACTTGATGAAGGTCGGGTCGAGCCAGTCGGTCGGGCCGTACTTGGTGAGCGCCTGTTCCAGGATGAGGTCGGCCTCCATCGCCTGCCCGAGCTTGACCAGCGCGTCTCCCTGGTGGAAGTAGAGCTGTCGCTCGGTGTAGCCGAAGGTGGCGTCGTCCTGGTCCGCGGCGGCCATCTGGGAGAAGGCGACCCTGGCCCGGGAAAGCGCCCGCTTCGCCTGGTCGACCACGTCCTTCTTGCCCGTGCCCGACATCATCGCCAGCGCACGGGCCTCGACCACCGGGGCCATGGCCTGGGCCGCGCAGGGCGTCTGCCCGGCCAGGTCACGGCTCTTCTTCGCGAGGTTGAGCGCCTCGCGCGGGTCACCGTAATAGAGCGGGACCAGAGCCTCCCTGGCCGTGACCCACGCTCTCAGCGCACGGTCGCCGGTCTCGTCCGCGGCGGTCCTGCCGGTCCTGAAGAAGGATCGGGCAAGCCTGTGGTCGCCGAGATTGACCATGATCATTCCGCTCAGACCGGCCAGCTGGGCCGCCATGCGACATAGCCGTTCCTGCAGGTCGACCGGCTGGCGCCGCTCCATGGCCTTGCGCACCGCACTGAACTCCAGCATCACGTCGCACAGCAGCCTGAGCGGGGGGGTGTTCATGTACTGACGGCCGAAGCCGATGGTGGATTCCTCCCACTGGTCGAGCATCGCGGGCGAGACGGTGGCCGAAACCAGCGTGTCGTCCATCCGTCTGCGGATGCTCTCCACTGATCCGAGCACCTGTCCGTCCAGCGCGATGCCGCTGCCGGCCAGGAGCTGTAAGAGTGTCCTCCGTAACACGTTCTCGTCCTCCTCGCTCCCATCCGCGGAAAGTTCCAAGCCGATCGGCTGGATCAGCAGCTCGCGCGGATCAGGGGATGTGTCGGGTCTTCCATCCTGGAGATCGCCTCGGACGACACCGGGCATTCTGTGGCCGTGGCCGCAGATGCACGGGCCGTCGTACCCGAGGGAGGCCGGCTCGACCCGGTAGGCGGAGCACAGGTAGTGCAGGTACTCGGGACCGGGCCGCTTCAATCCGCTCTCGTACGCGGACAGGAGCGTCTCACCGATGCCAGGGGCCGACTTGCCGTCGCGTTCGAACAGCGCCCGTATCTGTTCGATGACGTCCGCGAGGGCGACACCATGGGCAAGGCGGTGACCTTTAACCCGGGTAGTCCCGAATTGCGAATTGCATTTCTCGTAGATTTCCCCGGCTATCTGCGCCGAGGACTTCCCGACGGCCAGGCCACGGGCCCGGACCTGCCGTGCCAGCTCTGTCTCCCTGTGCTGCCTGCCGGACATACCGGCCCCTCTCTCGCGGCCAGCTGGGCTGGCTGGCACACTTAGTCCCGACCGGTCCTCTCTCCATTGACACAGTGTGATCTATTCGTCGCACTACGCCTACCGAGAATGATGGACCACGTTTGACTCATCCGGAACGTGCTAATAAAGCCGTCGGCTAAGAATCGTCCCCCGGCGGACTGTTTCTTTCAACCTACTTGGCACAACGCCCACCCTGAACTGGGTTTTCCCTGAATTGACCCATGGGGCCACTGTGAGTCATCTTTGGCGAGCAGCACCGAAGGCGTGATCAAGCGAACACGATTCGGTGCCGGCGAACCAAAACCACGAGGAGGGGCGAGGTGGGTGAAGACGACTTCCGGCACCTGGAGCGACTGGTGACGGAGCTTGACTGCCGCGGGCTGCACGCCCGTGTGGTGCGGACCCACTCCGGCCGCGCGTTCGTGCGTGTGATCAATCCGAAGGCGACCAGCCTGGCGGAGAACGTCACCTGCCGAGCACAGGCCGCCCCCAGCCACCGGGATTGGTACTACTGGTGGTCCTGGGGTGAACGGATGCACACGGTGGAGGACCCCGCCGGTGCCGCGACCAAGGTCGCACGCGTACTCGCCGCGGTAGGGGAATGAGGTGAGCGGCGCGGAGGGCTTCACCTGCCCGACGCGCCGCGCCTACCACGGCCCGGCGGAGCCGACGGGGGGACCGGTGCGGAGCGTCCTCGGACGCTGGTCACCCCGTCGGCTCCGAATCGTCCGAGCCGGACCGCTCAACCGCGCCGCGTCCCACGAAGGACCACCGGCCTGACACGCGCGGGCCTCCACCGGCGGAACCGCTGAGGCTCGCCCGAGCCGAAGCCACGAACTGCTGTAAGGCAAAGGCTGCCGCCTGGTCTCTCGTCCGGGCGGTGAGTAGGAGGGATCCCCCTCGGGAACGGCACGGGACACGCTTCCGGGTGCGTGTCCCGTCCGGGCCGCCCGTCACCGGGGCATCCGGGTCCGCCCCCGCGGCCCCAGATCCGAATGTCCCCGTCTTCCCCGGCGTGATGTGACGGAGGCCGGTTCGATCGGCAATATGGGTAGGTCGCATGACTCGCCCGTCTGACCCGTCGATCCGATCCGAGAGGGATCCACTCCGTGTTCTTGCTTTCCCCCACGCCCATCCCCAGCCCCAGCCCAACCCCCAGCACCACCCCCAGCACCAGCGTCACCCCGACCCCCGGCCCCGGAGTCGTGGTCGAGGAACTCATCGACATGAGCGCGGGATTGACAAAGGGCTGCGGGAACGGCGGAGGGATGATCTGCGACTTCGTGCAGATGATCGTACCCGTGAGCTGGGCGGCCCCCGTGATCGCGGGCATGATCGCCATCGCGCTGGTCGTGATCATCGCGTTGCTCCTGCGCAACGTGGCGCACCGGCTGATCAGCCGGGTGGTGCGGAAGGCCTCCGCCGAGCGTGCGTCCCTGGCGGGACGGCTGCGCGGCAGGGAGGCGGTGACCCCCGAGGGCCTCGACGCGATCGTGGCCGAGCGGCGCAGACAGCGGGCCGAGACCATCGGTTCCGTGCTCAAGCCGGTCGCCTCGATCATCATCCTGGGCACCGCCGTGCTGACCGTCCTGGATCGGCTCTCCGTCCCCATCGCCCCCCTGCTGACCAGCGTCGGCATTCTGGGCGTGGCGGTCGGCTTCGGCGCCCAGGAACTCGTCAAGGACTTCATCGCAGGCATGTTCATGCTTCTGGAGGACCAGTACGGCGTGGGCGACGTGATCGACGCGGGTACCGCGATCGGCACCGTGGAGGCCGTCACCCTGCGCATCACCCGCCTGCGCGACAGCGACGGCCGGGTCTGGTACATCCGTAACGGCACCATCACCCGCGTCGGCAACGCGTCGCAGGGCTGGTCTCGCGCCACCGTAGACGTGCCCGTGGCCTACGCCTCCGACATCCCCGTGGTCCGCGACCTGCTCAAGCAGGTCGCCGACGAGATGTGGAACGACCTCGCCTTCCGCGACTCCATCATCGTCGAGGAGCCGCAGGTCTGGGGCATCGAGCAGATCTCCGAAACCGCCGTCATCTTCAGGGTCAGCGTCAAGACCATCCCCTCCCGGCAGGCGGAGGTCGCCCGCGAGCTCCGCATCCGGGTCAAGTCCGCCCTCGACCACGCCGAAATCCCGATCGCCGGCTGACGTCGATTAGGCTGGGGACGTGTCCGTTATCCCCGGGGAATCCCAGTCCTTCTACGACGCCGTCGGCGGCGAAGAGACCTTCAGACGTCTCGTGCACCACTTCTACCAGGGAGTGGCGGCCGATCCGGTGCTACGGCCGCTGTATCCCGAGGATGACCTGGACGGGGCCGAAGAGCGACTACGCCTGTTCCTCATCCAGTACTGGGGCGGCCCCAACACCTACAGCGCACAGCGAGGCCACCCGCGCCTGCGGATGCGGCACAACCCGTTCGTCATCCGCTCGGTCGAGCACGACGCCTGGCTCAGGCACATGCACGACGCGGTGATCTCCCTGGAACTCCCCGAGGACCTGGAGAAACGTCTCTGGGACTATCTCGTGTACGCGGCGAGCAGCATGATCAACGCCCCTGACGCATAAAAATCGTCAAGCGGGGGCAGTCCAAAGCACATGGAATCCCCCTGGTGGCGTGATGCCGTCGTCTACGAGATCTACGTTCGCAGCTTCGCCGACGCCTCCGGAGACGGTGTCGGCGACCTGCCCGGCATCCGGCAGCGCCTGCCGTACCTCGCCGAACTCGGTGTGGACGCGATCTGGCTGACCCCCTTCTACCGCTCCCCCATGGCCGACGGTGGCTACGATGTGGCCGACTACCGTGACGTCGACCCCCTCTTCGGCACGCTCGCCGACTTCGACGAGCTCGTCGCCGAGGCGCATCGCCTCGGGCTCCGGGTGATCGTGGACATCGTTCCGAACCACAGCTCCTCGGCTCACGCGTGGTTCCAGGCCGCGCTGCTCGGCGAGGGACGCGACCGCTACATCTTCCGTGACGGCGGTGATCTGCCTCCCAACAACTGGCAGTCGACCTTCAGCGGCCCGGCCTGGACCAAGACCTCCGACGGGCAGTGGTACCTGCACCTTTTCGCCGCGGAACAACCTGACTTCAACTGGCGCAACCCCGAGGTGCACGCCGAGTTCCTCGACGTGCTGCGGTTCTGGCTCGACCGGGGGGTGGACGGGTTCAGGATCGACGTGGCGATGGGCCTGTACAAGGCCGAGGAGCTGCCGGACACCCCGCCGCAGGACCAGGCGTTCAAGGCCGAGTCGCCGATCTGGGGACGGCCCGAGGTGCACGAGGTCTACCGCGCCTGGCGCAAGGTGCTCGACTCCTACGACGGCGAGCGGGTGGCGGTCGGCGAGGTCTGGACCGACTCCGTCGAGGATCTCGCGCTCTACCTTCGCCCCGACGAGCTCCACCAGAGCTTCAACTTCGCCTGGCTGGAGGCCCCCTGGTCCGGGCCCGCGTTCAAGAAGATCATCGATGACACGCTGGCCGCCGTGACCGCTCCCACCTGGGTGCTCTCCAACCACGACGTGGTCCGCCACGTGACCCGGTACGGTGACGGCCTGACCAATTCCACGACGGGCCTGGCCCGCGCCCGCGCGGCGCTGCTCGCCATGCTCGCCCTACCGGGCTCCGCATATCTCTACCAGGGGGAGGAACTGGGCCTCCCCGAGGTGAAGAGTCTTCCCCCGGAGGCCCGCCAGGACCCCATCTTCGCCCGCTCCAAGGGAGAGCTGCCCGGCCGCGACGGCTGCCGGGTTCCCATCCCCTGGTCCGGCATGGCCGAACCGTACGGCTTCTCGCCCGATGGAACACGGTCCTGGCTGCCCCAGCCCGTCGAGTGGACCGTGCTCTCCGCCGAGCGCCAGTCGAGCGACCCCGGCTCGACGCTGAGCTTCTACCAGGAGGCCCTGCGCGTCCGCCGAGCCCTCCGTGGCACGCTGCCCGAAGAGATCAGCTGGCAGGAGGCCCCGGAGGACGCCCTCGTCCTCAACCGGGGTTCCCTGATCTGCGTCATCAACTGTGGTTCCGCGCCGGTGCGACTGCCGCCGCACGACCGTGTCCTGATCGGCAGCACCCCGGTGGAAGGCCACCTGCTCCTGCCGGACACCGCGGTCTGGCTGCAGGCCCCCGAGGTCTGACGGCTCCCGGCGGACGGGCCTCGGGTCTGACGGCTCCCGGCGGACGGGCCTCGGGTCTGACGGCTCCCGGCGGACGGGCCTCGGGTCAGGAGGCCGGCGGACGGGCCTCGGGTCAGGAGGCCGGCCTCGCTCCTGGAAGGGCCTCAGCCCGCGGTGAACCTGCGCAGGTAGGCGAGCTCGCCGGAGTTCAGCCGCCGGGGAGAGGCACTCTCCACGTCGTAGGCCACGAGCACCGAGCGGGCCTTGACGAAGATCTCGTCATCGTCGCGGATCTCGTACGCGAGGGTGAACCGCACCGGACTAACCTTCGTCACCCACGACTCCACCCGGACCGGGTCGGGACGGAAGGTGAGGGGGCGCCGGTAGTCGATCTCATGCCGGGCGATCACCAGTCCGGCGAAAGGAGCGTTTCCCTCGCGCTGGGGGTCGATGTAGAACATCCCCGACCGCGCGTCCTCCAGATAGTCGAGGAACCGCACGTTGTTGACATGACCCAGCGAGTCGATGTCGGCGAACCTGACAGCCCTGGGGAACACGTGTCGGTGGCCATGGCCGACCTCGTCCGCGATGCTCTGTCCAAACACACCCAGAACCGTAGCGAGCCCCCGGTTCCCGTCGTACGGCGGGGGCACCGGGAGCTCGTCGGATCGTGCGGTCGCGACCGGGAGCGCACCTGACGCGGCCCGCGTCAGGTGCGGCGAGGCGGGGTCAGTCGCGGGTGAGCTTACGGTAGGTGACGCGGTGCGGCCGGGCCGCGTCGGCGCCCAGACGCTCGATCTTGTTCTTCTCGTAGTCGGCGTAGTTGCCCTCGAACCAGAACCAGTTCGACCCCTCTTCCCAGGCCAGGATGTGGGTCGCGATGCGGTCGAGGAACCACCGGTCGTGCGAGGTGATGACCGCGCAGCCGGGGAACTCCAGCAGCGCGTTCTCCAGGCTGGAGAGCGTCTCGGTGTCGAGGTCGTTGGTGGGCTCGTCGAGCAGGAGCACGTTGCCGCCCTGCTTGAGGGTGAGCGCCAGGTTGAGCCGGTTGCGCTCTCCGCCGGACAGGATGCCCGCCTTCTTCTGCTGGTCCGGGCCCTTGAACCCGAACGCGGCGATGTAGGCGCGCGACGGCATCTCGACCTGGCCGACCTTGATGTAGTCGAGCCCGTCGGAGACGACCTCCCAGACGTTCTTCGCCGGGTCGATCCCTCCCCGGCTCTGGTCGGCGTAAGAGATCTTGACGGTGTCACCGACGATGATCGCACCGTTGTCCGGCGTCTCACCACCGGTGATCATCCGGAACAGAGTGGTCTTGCCGACACCGTTCGGGCCGATGATGCCGACGAGGCCGTTACGCGGCAGGTCGAAGGAGAGGCTCTCCATCAGGACGCGCTCCTCGAAGCCCTTGGTGAGCTTCTCGGCCCGGATGACCGTGGTGCCCAGACGCGGGCCCGGCGGGATCTGGATCTCTTCGAAGTCGAGCTTGCGGTACTTGTCGGCCTCGGCGGCCATCTCATCGTAGCGCTGCAGGCGCGCCCGGCTCTTGGTCTGGCGGGCCCTGGCGTTGGAGCGGACCCACTCCAGCTCCTCCTCCAGGCGCTTCTTGCGCTTGGCGTCCTTCTGACCTTCGAGCTTGAGCCGCGCGGCCTTGGCCTCCAGGTAGGTGGAGTAGTTGCCCTCGTACGGGTGGCAACGGCCGCGGTCGAGCTCCAGGATCCAGGTGGCCACGTTGTCCAGGAAGTAGCGGTCGTGGGTGACGGCCAGGACGGTGCCCGGATACTTCTCCAGGTGGGACTCGAGCCACTGGACACTCTCGGCGTCGAGGTGGTTGGTGGGCTCGTCGAGCAGGAGCAGGTCGGGCTGCTCCAGGAGCAGCTTGCAGAGGGCGACCCGGCGACGCTCTCCACCGGAGAGCTGGGTCACCTCGGCGTCCGGCGGGGGACAGCGGAGGGCGTCCATCGCCTGCTCCAGCTGACTGTCGAGATCCCAGCCGTTGCGGTGGTCGAGGGCGTCCTGAAGCTTGCCCATCTCGTTGAGCAGCTCGTCGCTGTAGTCGGTGGCCATCAGCTCGGCGATCTCGTTGAAGCGGTCGAGCATCGCCTTGGTCTCGGCGACACCCTCTTCGACGTTGCCGAGGACGGTCTTGGATTCGTTGAGGGGGGGCTCCTGCTGGAGCATGCCGACGGTGAAGCCGGGCATGAGCCGGGCGTCGCCGTTGGACGGCTGCTCCAGGCCCGCCATCATCTTCAGCAGCGTCGACTTTCCGGTGCCGTTGGGGCCCAGGACACCGATCTTGGCACCCGGTAGGAACGACAGCGTCACGTCGTCTAGGACGACCTTGTCGCCGTGCGCCTTGCGCACGCGCTGCAGTGTGTAGATGTACTCCGGCATGCCTTTAGTTTAAGGCCTGGAAAGTTCAGCTAGGGGCGGCCTCGGATCCGGGCCTGCGGGCCGGAGGCACGATGGTGGCCGACAGACAGATCTGGTCGCGGCCGAGCTCCTTGGCTCGGTAGAGGGCGAGGTCCGCCGCGGCGAGCAGTTCGATCAGGTCGTCCCCGTGCACGCTCATGATCGCGACACCGACCGAGATGGTCACGGTGATCATGTTGTCGTCGGCCGGGACCGCCATCCGTCCCACCCGGGAGCGCAGCCGCTCGGCAACCCTGCGGGCCTCTGTCACGTCGGCTCTGGGCAGCAGGACGACGAACTCCTCACCGCCGAACCGGCCCACCACGTCGTAGTCGCGCAGCTGGCTGCGGATGGTGTCGGCCACCTCGACGAGGACCTGGTCGCCGATCAGGTGACCGTAGGTGTCGTTGACCCTCTTGAAGTGGTCGATGTCGACGATCAGCAGCGCGAGTGTCTCACCCGTGCGACGCGCTCTGACGATCTCGGTGTCGGCCTCTCGCTGCCAGGCCGCGGCGTTCAGCAGGCCGGTCTTGAGGTCGGTGCGGGCCGCGGCCTGAAGCTGGGCGTGAAGCAGGCTGCGCTGGAGCAGCACCACGGGAGGCAACGCCAGAACCAGCAGAGCCAGATTGAGCCCGCAGGTGATGGAGATGGTGACGCCGAGGCAGAGTTCGACGACGTCGAGGAGCAGATTCTCCCGGTTCCACAGGACCTCCCGCCAGCGACTGTCGGGGTCGGCGGTGTGCGCCGCGATGGCGATCAGCGCGGTGTTGATCACCGTGAACAGGACCGCGCAGCCGACGGCCACCAGGATCGGCCCCCCATCGCCTCTGGTCAGCGCGCTCAGGTCGCCGACCGCGGTGTGGAAGAGCAGGGAGGCCGCACATCCGGCCAGGCCGATCGCCGCCGAGCTGAAGACCCGCCGGTAGACAACCGTCGCACGCACCCGCCTCTGCAGCAGGAACTGGAGCGGAATGGGCGCCAGAAGAGCGTAGAGCGGCGGGAGGAGCAGTGCGGCGGGCAGCCACCAGGCGGAGAGCAGGTCCCGGTGGACGCCGGCCGGCATGCCAAGCCTCCGGGTCGCCTCGATGCACACGGCTCCACACGCCATCAGCGCGGTGAAGGTCAGCACATCGGACCAGCGGAAAACACCGGATACCACGAAGAACACGATCGCGGCGAGATCCAGCGCCACTACCCCGCAGAGGTAGCCGACCAGCGGGCGACGCTGTCCGAGCAAGGGCCAGCGGTCGACCAAGGGTGTCATGCCGTCGCGCGGTTTGACCGAGGTGTGACTAGGAGCCGCCATGTCGTCCCCCTCTCCGACTAACGATGTGTAACACAATAGTTGCGGAGTGTGCGACGCGCGATGGGAACCGCTACCTTTGACGGAGTGGGCCAGCCCACCGGTTGACCTACGTTTTGGAAACCGCTCGCTCGCGAGCGGGCCGTGTGGGAAAGGAGCAAGCCATGCTGCGGGGCGTGACCTGGACCTAACAGGTGTCTTGGGCATCTGACACGGGCAAGACCATCGGCTGGTTATCTCGGCCTCTCCGCGCCTCCGCGTCTCCGCGGCGAGACACCGACCATGCCCGGCCGGTCCCCCCTCACTCCGCTCGCACCAGGCCCCTTTCCGTGCGAGGCCTTGTACCCCGTCAGACATCCTGCCCCTGCGAAGTCCCCCTTCATCGGACGCCCGCCCGTCCTCATCTTCCGTCCGAAATCTTCCGTTCGAAATCTTCCGTTCGAATCTGTGCCCACCCCCTGTCCGTCTGTCCGTGTTCTTCCCCTGCACGGACCCGTGTTCTTCCTCTGCACGGACCCGTGCTCATTCCTCTGCCCGGACCCGTGCTCATTCCTCTGCCCGAAGTTCGATCTCCCGCCCGTCTCGAACGTTTTCTCCGCACACCTCTCCGGCCTCGGATGGCCGATCGGGTGGGGAGGCCCGCGTCCCGGGCCTCCCGGCGGGAAACGGCTCAGGCCGCCACACGCTCCCGCATCGGCCAGGGCGTCTCATCACTCACCTCTGGGCGGACCTTCGCCGCGCCCGGCACTGCCCCGGCCGTCTCCTCCCCGGCGCCCCCCGCAGCCGAGTCGTCGGCCCCCGCGGCGTCTCCGCGCTTCGTGGCTCCCTTCACCGCCTTCCTTCTCCTGGTCACGGCCCCTCCCTCCTCCGTTTTCTCCCCGGCGGAGTCGTGATCCACCGCACCTGAGGCAGCCTCAGCGGCGTCTCCGTGAATCGCACCACTCTCGGCCGGCCCGCCGGTCGGCGCGGCCCGCTCGTCGTCGAGCCCGACCTTCAGCGGGGAGGAGGCGCCGAGAGCCACCGCGTCCACGGGGGCGCCACCGCTCATGGCCCAGTCGGACGTCTCGCGGTCGAGCTCGCTCCGCTCCGCGCTGCCCAGCGCCGCGACCGGGCCGCCGCGCTGTGGCTTGCTGAAGCTCCCGAGCCCCCAGCGCAGGTCGTGTCCGAGTGAGTTGGCCTCCACCTCGGGCATGAATCGGCGCTCGCCCTCGTGGGTGAACTCGCGGATCCGCAACCGTCCCTGAACGACGACGGGCTGGCCCAGCTGGACCGACTGGGCGACGTTGTCGGCGAGCCCGCGGAAGCAACGGACGCCGAAGTAGGTCGTCTCGCCGTTGCGCCACTGCTGGTTCTCCCGATCGAAGTAACGACTCGTCGAGGCGATCTTGAGCGAGGTGACCCGGGAGCCGTCGGGGAAGGTGTGCTGGCGCGGCGTGGCCGCGACATTACCGGTCAGCGTGACATGGATGTCGTTCATCGTGCCTCCCATGAGAGCCGGCCGAGTGCCGGCGGCATGAAAGACACGATGGCCCGAGCCGTTCCCCTCGCGAGTAACCGAATCACGCTCTGGGGACAACCATCGGACACGCGGCCAAGCTGTGGACAAGCCGGCGTCACGCGTACCCGGGCGGTGGGAATCAGCCTCGCAGGCCCCGCATGGCCGAGTAGAACTCGTTATAGCGGGTCAGCTCGCGCTCCACCGGCTCGATCACCATGCTCTCCGCGAGCCCGGCGACCCTGCGGCGCATCTCACGCTCCAGCGCGTCACGCTCGTTGCCGGCGCCGAGTACGACGAAGTTGCGGCTGGCCACCGCGGTGAGCAACCCGAGCCCGAGTACGGAGAACATCATCAGTCCCACCCACGGCAGCGAGGCGACGTCGCCGAACAGCTCCAGCCCCGCCGGCGGCCTCCCCGCGCCGAACACGCCGTAGGCCAGAGCCGCGCCGACCCAGGCGAGGCCCGCGACGAAGAGCAGGACCAGCAGGTACTGCCAGGCGAGAAGCAACCGCCACCAGCCAGGAACCCTGTCCAGGCGTGGTGCGACCTCCGAGAGCTCCTCCGACAGCACCTGGGGCAGCTGCGCCGAGCGGGAGCGCGCGGCGTCCCTGACCCCGTTCTGCCACGCCTCGTGCATGCCGGAGGTCAGGCCGTCGGCGAGGGCGTGGACGGCGGTGTCCACCTCGGCCGGCTGCGCGCTGACCGAACCACCGGTCAGGCCGCGGATCTCGTCTCGCAGGTCGCCCAGGCGCAGGCTGTTCAGCGGATCAGGGCGGAGCTTCGCCGCCCAGCGGGTGTAGGGCCAGCCGATCCACTCACCGGACCTCGCGGCGTACACGTTCTCCATCGCCTCGCCGACGGCGGGGACTCCGGCCGCGTCGCAGAGGGCATCGGTGAGGCCGATCCGGCGGGCGTCGTCAATGGAGGAGGGCGGCGCCAAGGTACCGTCGGCGGGCATGACCTTCGCCAGGCGGAGTGTCAGCCGGTCGAGGTCGGCCTCCAGGCGCTGGGTCGCGGCCCTGCGCCTGGACACGGTCTCGGCGAGGACGGCCTTGAGGTCGTCCACGCCCGTGCCCGTGATCGCCGAGGTGGTGACGACCACGGGATGCTCGACCCCCTCGCGGTAAAGAAGGTCCTCCAGGTCCGCGACGCACTCGGTCAGCTCCTCCTCCTCCAGCCGGTCGGACTGGTTGAGCGCGAAGATCGTCACCGCCTCATGCCCGGCCAGATCGGTCACGTAGCGCCGGTGCGTGGAGGCGTCGGCGTACTTCTGCGGGTCGAGCACCCACACGACGAGGTCGGCGATCTGGATCAGCCGGTCGGCCTCGGTGTCGGTCAGCGCCCGGATGGAGTCGTGGTCGGGCAGGTCGAGCAGGATCAGCCCGTGCAGCCGGCTCTCCCCGCGGTCCAGGGCGCTGGCCCGCGCGAAGCGGTGGCGCCACTGGATCTGCAGCCAGTCGAGCAGTGGTCCGGCGCCGTCCAGGCCCCAGACGCAGGCGTGGGTACGGGCCGTGGTCGGGCGGCGCACTCCCGTCGGCGACAGCTCCAGGCCGGAGATCGAGTTGAACAGTGTCGACTTGCCGCTGCCCGTACCCCCCGCGAGCGCTACCACCGTGTGGTCCGAGGAGAGTTTGAGCCTGTCACCTGCGCGCAGCAGCAGCTGCCCCGACTCGGTGAGGAGCTTGGGCTCGACCCTGCCCGCCCCCAGCTCCACGATCCGAGCCAGCGCGGCGAGCCGGCTGCCGAGGCCTTGGCCTGACTGGGTGGTGCCAACACTCATCGGGCGACCTCAAGGTTGTACGTTGCCTGGTAAAGGCGAGTAGCGGCGGATTCATCCGGTATGCCGGCACTGTCGAGAGCCTGGATGTAACGCGCCGTCTCGTCGTCGAAGAGCATGCCGATCCGGGCGCGGAGATCGCTCCGGGCCTTCACCCCGATGTTGCGCAGCGACTCAGCGCCGAGCAGTGCGTGTACCAGCCGTTGCGGCAGCGCGCCGGCGCCGTTCCGTACCTCCGAGGAGCCGTAACCGAGCAGCCCGATGGTCAGGATCAGTGCCAGGGACTCGACGTCGAACGAGATCACCCTGGCCACCGATCGCTTGGTCACACCCTCGGTGCGGATCAGCTCGATGATGTGCTCCTGCCAGGCCGCGACGGTCCTGCCGGCCCTGCGTGGAAGATTGTCGGACGCGCGACCGAGATCGGAGGCCACCGCCAGGACCCCCTGCGAGCCCGGACGGTTCGACCAACGCGAGGCGGCCTCCTCCGCGGCCCGTTGCGCCGCGGAGACGACCACCGACTCCAATCCCGTCCGCAGCGCGGATTTCAGCGCGCTGAGCCGCTCGGGTGCCTGATGGCTCGCCTTGCCCGCGAAGCGGCCGGGCTTGCGCAGGTGGAGGGTACGCATGAGATCGCCAGAACCGGCGAAGTCCTGCCAGCGGGCGAGAACCTCACCCCGGAGCAGCGAGCCGTCGCCGGTGCTCTCGTCGATCTCGACCAGCGCCTGGGCATAGGCGCTCTCCACGTCGGCGCGGAGATCCCTGCGGAAGGCGACCTGGATCTCCAGTTGCTTGGCCAGGGCGGGGACACGAGTGCGGAAGCTGTTCAGCACCCCGTCCAGGGTGGCCCGTACGGCCTGCTCTCGACGCCGCTCGTCAACCGACAACTCGGTCAGCCAGAGGCGCAGCTCGCTCACCTCGTGGTCGGGGAGCATGCCGTCGGTGACCTTGCCCTCGTTGACGACGAACCGGTCGACCTCTCCGAGACCGTACTCGGTGAGCATCCTGACGAAGTGCTTGGTGATCACCTCTCTGGACTTGGACGGCACCCTGGAGAGCACGATGGCCAGCTTGGCCCCGCGTTCCTTGGCCAGGCGGAGCAGCCGCCAGGCCGGGGCGTCGGCGTAGCGGGCGGCGGTGGTGACGAAGATCCACAGATCGGCCACGTCGAGCATGCGGTGGGCGATCTCGTGGTGCTCCTCGACCACCGAGTCGATGTCGGGGGTGTCGAGCAGTGCCACGCCGGGAGGGAGGCGCTCGGTGGAGACGAGCACGAGGCCGCCGGAGGCCGCCTCGGGGTCGGGCTCGCTCAGCCGCCGGAGACTACCGAGCATGTCGCCCTTGGCGAACCACTCGTGGTCGTCGGGGTGGCAGGCCAGGACAGGCGTTCCGGTCGTCGGACGGCGCACGCCGGTCGCGCTGACCCTGGCGTTGGCCAGTGTGTTGAGGAGCGTGGACTTGCCCGCGCCGGTGGAGCCCGCGACCACGACGAGGGCGGGCGCGGTGCTCGTGTGGACGCGGGGGATCACGTAGTCGTCGAGCTGGGCCAGGATCTCACTCTGGACCCGCCTGGCCTCCTCGGCGCCGGGGATGTCCAGGCCGAAGCCGAGATCGGTGACACCGGCACGTACGGCGGTGAGCGCGCTGCTCAGGGCCTCGGAGACGGCGTCGGGAAGCGGCGTCTCCCGCGTCCGGTCGCCCGGCGACCCCGCGTCCTTCCCGCCTCCGGCCTTCCCGCTCCCGCCGTCCTCGTCGTTCTCGTCGTTCTCGTCCGCGTCGCCGGCCCCGTCCAGGACCTCGGCTCCGGCCTCGCCATCGCCATCGCCATGAGTCTCTTCACCGTGAGCCTCGTCGCCATGAGTCTCTTCACCGTGAGCCTCGTCGCCATGAGTCTCTTCACCGTGAGCCTCATCGACATGAGTCTCGTCGCCATGAGTCTCGTCGCCGGTCTCGGCGGGCTCGCCATCACTTCGGGCCGCGCCACCGGTCCCACCGGTCTCGCTCTCCCGCGGAGTCCGCTCATCGATCTCAGCGGGCTCGGCGTCGCGCTGAGCCCCGTCGCCGGTCAGGGCCCGCTCTCCGACCTCGCCGCCATCCTCGGCTCCGCCGGCGCCCGGCATCCCGGCGTTGCTCTTCGCTCCGTTCTCCGACCCGTCGCGATGCCCCTCACGGGGCGCGTCCCCGGTCTCACCGTCATCCGTGAGGAGGACGACGACCTCGTCGGACTCGGCGTCCTTCTCGGGCTCCTTCTGCTTTTCCTGGGGTCTGCTCACCCGAAGGGGCGGAGCGGTGGCCTCGGCGCGTGGCCGCCCGTCCTCGGACCGGGGGGAAAAGCCGTCATTCGCCGTACGGGAGGAGATCCCGGCACCTTCCCCGGGGGCGGAACTCGAAGCACCACCCCCGAGATCACCGGCACGGGGAGCGCTCGGGGGAACGGGGGCACCTGGGCGAAAGAGCGCACCGGGACCGGCCTGGGGAACAGGAGCACCGGGAGAAGGTGCGACGGGGCCACCACCGGCACGGGGAACGCTCTGGAAAGCGGGGCCCGGACGGAAAATCGCACCGCGAGAACCGATGGCGGGATCGTCCCCGTGAGAAGCGCTCGCAAAACCCCCCTGGAAGGCGGGAGCACCCGGCCTCGGAGGGACACCGGGAGGAGCGGTGGCAGGGCCACCGCCACGCGAAGCATCGGGGGAAGGATGGGCGCCTTGCCCCGGGGCCGCCCCCGGCGGGGCGGGAGCGCTTCCACGGGGAGCACCCGGCGGGGCGGGAGCACCGCCACGGGGAGCCTTCTGGGGGGCGGGGGCACCGCCGCGGGAGGCTGCCGGGGAGGCGCTCGGACCGGGGGCCGCACCGGGCAAGGCCGTACCAGGGCCGGACGAGGCCGTACCAGTGCCCGACGAGGCCGTACCGGGACCGCTGCGGGAGGCACCGGAGGGACGGCCGCCCGGGGCGCCGGCGGAGGTGGGGTTGACCGTTTCCCGGGAGGTGGTGATGGCGGCGATCGTGGCCTGGGCGGCAGCCGCGGCGGCGTGGAAGGCCGCCATCGCCTCCGCGGAAGCAGGCGGGGCGGCTGGACCGACCGCCCCACCCGGGGCGGCTGGACCGACCGCCCCACCCGGGGCGGCTGGACCGGCCTTCCTGCCCGGAGGCGTGGCGGGACCCGCTGTTCCGCCGGAGGGCGCGGCGGGACCGGCCGCACCGGCGGAGGGCCGGGTGCGGGCGCGGATGGAGGCGGCGTCGTCGTCCGGACGGATGGCGCCGAAGGTCACCGTCTGCTCGCCGGGGGATTCCTGGTCATCCGACGGGGTGTCGTCGAGTGGCTCCGGGGGGGTGCCGGCGAGGCGAGGGTCACGGCCGCCACCTGAATGGGGGGGCCTGCTGGAAGCCGATTTCACGGTACTTGCTCCGCTCGAACCATCTCGATCTCCTGGCCGACCTTCACGACATCGCCGACGATCACGATCGCAGGTGGCCGAATCTCAGCCGCGCTTACGCGCTCCGCCACGGTGGACAGCGTGGCGTAAAGAGCGCGCTGGGTCGGAAGGGTACCGTCCTGTACCACCAATACGGGAGTTTCCGGCAAACGTCCATCATGAATCAGCGTTTCGGCGATCACCCCGATCCGCTCGACCGCCATCATAAGCACCAGCGTGCCGCCGGATCTGGCCAAATTGGGCCAGTCGACCGTGGATCTCTCGTCGCCCGGCGGGACGTGTACGGAGATCACGTGGAATTCCTGGCTGACACCGCGATGCGTCACGGGCACGTTGGCGGCGGCCGGGACCGCGACCGGGCTGGTGATGCCGGGGACCACGACCACCGGGATGCCCTCGCGGGCGCAGGCGAGCAGTTCCTCGCCGCCTCGGCCGAAGACGAACGGGTCGCCTCCCTTGAGCCGGACCACGAACTTGCCCTGCTTGGCGTGCTCGATCAGCAGCTCGTTGATCCTCTCCTGGGCCATGTAGCGGCCGTAGGGGATCTTCGCGGCGTCGATCAGCTCGACGTCCGGGGAGAGCTCGTCGAGCAGGGCCTGCGGAGCGAGACGGTCGGCGACGACCACGTCGGCCTGGGCCAGCAACTGCCGCCCACGGACCGTGATCAGGCCGGGGTCGCCGGGTCCGCCGCCGACCAGGGCGACGCCCACGGGCTTGGTGCGATTGCGCCGGGCGTCGACCGTACCGTCCCTGAGGGCTCCCACGACGGCGTCCCTGATCCCGGCGGCGCGCCGGGGATCGCCTCCGGCGGTGATGGCCACACTGATCTCGTCCACCTTGCCGCTGGCGGGGGTCCAGGCCGCGGAGGCGTCCTTGTCGTCGGCGCGCACGCACCAGATCCGCTTCGCCTCGGCCTCCTCGGCCACGGCGGCGTTCACCTCGTGGTCGTCCGTGCAGGCCTGCACCAGCCAGGCCCCGTCGACGTCGCCGGCCTGGTAGCGCCTGGTCTCCCAGGTCACGCGGCCTGTCGCGATGAGATCGTCGAGGGCGTGCGTGACGCTCGTCGAGACGATGGTGACCAGGGCGCCCGCGTCGAGCAGCGCCGGCACCCGCCGCTGGGCGACGCGCCCGCCGCCCACGACGAGCACCCGCCGCCCGGAGAGACGCAAGCCGAGCAGGTAGGGCGACATTGCGACCGATCTCCCGTTCACGAGGAATTGTGAATCATGGCGTGCTTAAGAGGTAAACCTACCGGCTAATGGCGCTCTCTTTGCTGCGCCTGTGTTAACAGGTGTCAAGAGAGGGCTGACTGTTGTCAACCGGTCGGGTTCAAGCCTTCCGCAGGTCAGGCTTCCTTGTCCGTCACACCGGCGGAATCGAAGGTCGCGACCTCGTGCATCACCCTGGCTGCGGCACAGACGAGCGGGTGGGCGAGCAGGCCGCCGGTGCCCTCGCCGAGTCGGAGTTCCAGCTCCACCAGGGGGCGCAGGCCCAGGTGTTCCAGGGCCGCGGCGTGACCGGGCTCGGCCGAGCGGTGCCCGGCCACGCAGTGGTCGACGACATCGGGGGCCAGTGCCGCCGCCGCCAGTGCCGCCGCCCCCGCGATGACACCGTCCAGGATGACCGGCACCCGCAGAGCGGCCCCGGCGAGGACGAACCCGGCGATCGCCGCGTGCTCCAGGCCGCCGACCGCGGCCAGCGTCTCCAGGGCGGACACCGGGGAGACGGCACCCGGCTCGCGCTCCAGGCCGTTCACCCGGAGTGCCTCGCGGACCACCTCGATCTTGCGTTCCAGGGTCTCGCCGTCGATACCGGTGCCCCTGCCGGTCACGGCCGCCGCCTCGTGCCCGGTGAACGCACAGATCAACGCGGCCGAGGCGGTCGTGTTGGCGATGCCCATGTCTCCGGTGATCAGGCAGCGGGCACCTCCGTCGACGAGGTCGCGAGCGTGCGCGATCCCGGCCTCCAGGGCCGCGACCGTCTGCTCGGGGGTCATCGCCGGCCCTCGGGACAGATCGGCCGTACCGTACGCGATCTTGCTGATCGTCAGACCGGGCGCTGGGTCGAGGTCGGCGGCCACACCGACGTCGACGACCGTCACCGAGACACCGACCTGGGCGGCGAAGGCGTTGGCCACGGCGCCGCCCGCGAGGAAGTTGCCGACCATCTGCAGGGTGACCTCCTGCGGCCACGGGGTCACGCCCCTGGCGTGGACTCCGTGATCGGCGGCGAAGATCGCCAAAGCCGCGGGGACCGGAAGCGGCGGCGGGCTGACCGCCGCGGCCCCGGCCAGCCGTACCGCCACGTCCTCCAGGACGCCCAGCGCGCCCCTGGGCTTGGTCAGGCGGTCCTGGTGGGCTCGGGCCTCGGCGACGGCCGCCGGGTCGGCGGGGCGGATCGCCGCGATGGTCTCCTCAAGCATGGTCATGCGCTCCAGTCTCCCCCGAGAACAGCATTTCCGAAAAAACACGAAAGAGCCATCGAGGGGTCACCGGATCACCAGGCGATGCCGCTGAGCGCCTCCTCGTAGCGCTCGATGACCACGTCGGCCAGGCCCTCGCAGTCGCCGATGACGTCGGCGCAGCGGACGTCCAGGTTCGAGTGGCCGGCGGCGTAGGCCATGGCCTGAGCCCAGACACGGTCGAGCAGACCGCCGGCGAACAGCAGGTAGGGCACGACGATCACGCGCTTGGCGCCGAGGCGTCGGCAGCGCTCGATGCCGCCGGGGACGCCGGGCGGGGTGAGGGAGACGAAGGCCGTCTCCACGGTCATGTACTCGTGGGCGTGGGTCTCCCAGAAGAGCCGGGAGACCCGGTGCACGTCGGCGTTCGTCTCGGGGCTGGTGGAGCCGTCACCGACCAGGACGACGGCGGTCTCGCCGATCTCGATGTGCTCGGGCTCCTCGTCGAGCGGCCCGGCGGCGGCGGGGACCAGCCGGAGACTGGCGACCTCGGCGGCGGCGTCGGCCAGACGCTCGGCGAGCAGCGCGAGGATGCGGGGGTCGGAGCCCAGGGGACGGCCGTAGTCGCAGGTGAGCATGGGATGCCGCTCCTGCTCGCGAGCCATCGCGGCAGGGATGTCCGTGCCGAGCCACACGTCGCCGGTGAGACTCATGGGCTGGGCCACCATCCGGTGGTGCCCACGCGCGACCAGCGAGGCGACGGAGTCGCTGAGGCGTGGCCTGGCCTTGCCGATGTAGCCACCGGAGACGTCCGCCGCCGTCTGGTCCAGGCGGCAGCGGAGCCGATGGATGAACCTGCCGAATTCAGCGGATCCGCTGTCGTTGTGCGAGCCCTGTCCGATAAGCAGCAGCGGCGGTTTCGTGACTCCTCCGCTCCCCGAGGAGAGCGGCTTCTCGCTTCCCTCGGGGGAGGCAGGCGACGGCCAAGCCCTGACCGCTCCAGACATCGGAACCGTAGCAGGGAAGCAATTCACCTGCCGGGTAAATCCGGCAGGCCCCTCGCTAAATATCATGGAAACCGGACTCCAATGACCTTGACCTGGGACTACGCAGTAGCGACTCGCGACGATATCCGATTTTGACACCGCATGAACAGGTAACGGATCGGTAAATTCTGTCTTTTCTTCCGTTGACCCGACAGATGACGAGGATCGGATCGACCGCGGCGGGCGACGCTCCCCCGCGGGTCGGCCCATGTGGATCACACGCCCTGGCACGTTAGCCGGACACGCGGGAGGCGTCCAGCACGGCCGTACCGGTGTTTCGGAGCCCGGTGCGCCCTCCCGGCCTCCGACCGGAGGATGTCCTTCCGGGTCAGCGGATGACGACGACCTCCAGCGTGCGCGGGCCGTGCACGCCCTCCACCCGGTTCAGCTCGATGTCGCTGGTCGCGGAGGGACCGCTGATCCAGGTCAGCGGCCTGGACGGGTCGAGCCTGCCGACGGCCTCGGGAACACCGGCCACGATCTGCTCCGCGCGCACCACGCACAGGTGGTAGTCCGGCAGGAGGGTCAGCGCCCGGCGTCCCTGCCCGGGGCCGGTGTCCAGCACGATCGTGCCCGTCTCCGCGATCGCCACGGCGCACCCGGTGACGACCCCGTCCACCCTGTCCAGCTCGGCCGCGCTCAGCGGCGGGTCGTCGGTGACCGGTTCGCCGGGGGCCCACTCGGGCGGCAGCCCGTCGGGGGCGACCAGCCGGGTGGCGCCCCGGCGGGCCAGCGCCGCCGCGATCGTCGCGGCCGCCTCGCCCTCGTCCACCACGTGCACGACGGCCCGGTAGTCGGCCACGCGCTCGGCGAGCAACCCCACCAGGCCCGCCGCGGCGGCCGGGTCCGGTGACGTGCGGTAGGCGCGGGTGATCTCGACCTCACCGGCCCCGGCCACCGCGGAGCGGATCCGCGACAGGATCCGCTCCCTGCTGCCCGCAGCGTTCATTTGACGCCTCCGTCTGTACGGTCCCACCAGTCACGGAATGACTCAGAAGGAATGTCGGGAATGTCACGGGTGTCGGTCCAGGCCGACAGCGGGCCCGGCAGGCGCCCGGGGACGAACCTGCGCAGGCGGCCACCGAGCCGCTGGGTGCGTGCCAGCCGCGCGGGGCGGTTGAACACCCATCCGGCGGCACGCATGCCCAGGCGCTCGACGCGCGGGTGGCGGACCCTGCCACGCAGATGGACCAGGACCTCTGGAATGTCGATCGCGACCGGGCAGGCGTCGAAACAGGCGCCGCAGAGAGTCGAGGCGTACGGCAGCGACGCGTCCAGCTCCGAGGCGGTGCCGCGCAGTTGCGGGGTGAGGATCGCGCCGATCGGTCCCGGATAGACCGAGCCGTACGCGTGACCTCCGGCCCGCTCGTAGACCGGGCAGACGTTCAGGCAGGCCGAGCAGCGGATGCAGCGCAACGCCTGGCGGCCGATCTCGTCCGCCAGCACGTCCGTACGGCCGTTGTCGAGCAGCACCAGGTGGAACTCCTGCCCCTCGGCCGCGCCCGTCCAGGTGGAGGTGTAGGGGTTCATCCGCTCGCCGGTGGAGCTCCTGGGCAGCAACTGGAGGAAGACCTCCAGGTCCTGCCAGCTCGGCAGCAGCTTCTCGATGCCGACCACGCTGATCAGCGTCTCGGGCAGGGTGAGGCACATCCGCCCGTTGCCCTCGGACTCCAGCACCACCAGCGTGCCGGTCTCGGCGATCATGAAGTTGGCACCGGAGATCGCGACCCTGGTGGAAAGGAAGCGCTCGCGCAGGTGGAGCCGGGCGGCCTCGGCGAGGGCGCGGGGCTCGTCTGTCAGGTCCTCCGGCGCGGCACGGCCCCAGTCGGCCATCTTCTCCCGGAAGATCTCGCGGATCTCCGAGCGGTTGCGGTGGATCGCCGGGACCAGGATGTGCGAGGGCCAGTCGTCACCGAGTTGGACGATCAGCTCGGCCAGGTCGGTCTCGTACGCGGTGATGCCCTCGAGTTCGAGCGCCTCGTTGAGGCCGATCTCCTGGGTCGCCATCGACTTGACCTTGACCACGCTGGTCTCGCCGGTGGCCTTGACCAGGTCGGCGACGATCCTGTTGGCCTCCTCGGCGTCGGCCGCCCAGTGGACGTGACCGCCCGCCGCGGTGACCGCCTCCTCCATGCGCACCAGGTAGCGCTCCAGGTTGCGCAGGGTGTGGTCCTTGATCTCCTTGGCCGCCCGGCGAAGCTCGGTCCAGTCGGGAAGCTCGCCGACCGCCAGGGCCCGTTTGCCGCGGATCGTGTGGGTGGCCTTGCGAAGGTTGTACCTGAGCTGCGAGTCCTGCACGGCGGCCGCGGCGTTCACCGGGAAGGCCGGCATGCCGAGGAACGTGGCGCCCCCGCTCATCCGCGCACCACCCCGTGATCGCCGGTCTCCGTGGCGGCGAGGATCTCGGCGAGGTGCATGATCCGTACGCCGGTGCGCTGGCGGCTGAGGGTGCCGCCGATGTGCATCAGGCAGGAGTTGTCGGCGGCGCACAGCACCTCGGCGCCGGTGGTCGCGACATTGTGCACCTTGTCCGCGCACATGGCGGCGGAGATCGCCGGGTTCTTCACCGCGAAGGTGCCGCCGAAGCCGCAGCACTCGTCCGCTCCGGGGAGCGGGACCAGCTCCAGGCCCCTGACCTGCTCAAGCAGTCGGGTGGGCCGATCCCCCAGGCGGAGGGCGCGCAGCGAGTGGCAGGTCGGGTGATAGGTCACCCGGTGCGGGAAGTAGGCGCCGACATCGGTGACGCCGAGGACGTCGACGAGGAACTCCGAGAGTTCGTGGACCTTCGGCACCGTGGCCGCCACCTCCTCGGCGAAGGAACCCGGCCGGGGCCGCTCCCTCGCTCCGGGAGCCGCGGTCTCCTCGGCGGAGGGGGGGAGGGTGCCGGTGATCAGATCCGCAGGGGCCCCGGCGGTGATCGAGGCGGGTACGGCCGGGGTGCGGGCGAGGCGCGGGTACTGCTCGCGGACCATCGCGGCGCACGACCCCGACGGCGCGACGACCGCGTCGTACTCGGCGAAGACGTCCACGAAGTGCCGCGCGAGCCGCCTGCCCTCCTCGGGGTATCCCGTATTGACGTGCATCTGGCCACAGCAGGTCTGCGCCCGCGGGAAGTCGACGTCACATCCGAGACGGCGCAGCAGCGTGACGACCGCCCGCCCGGTACCGGGGAAGAGCGTGTCGTTCACGCAGGTGATGAACAGGGCGACGCGCACGGCACTCCTTTACACTCAATGGTATGACCACAGTATGGTCTGACCATATTCCCCCACAAGAGGAGGAGGCTCTCTTGAGCGGTTGGCAGCCGGTCCGGCGCACCCGGGCGTTCGAGGACGTGATCGCCCAGATCGAGCGGCGCATCGCGGACGACGGGCTCACGGTCGGCGACCGCCTGCCCGGCGAGCGGCAACTCGCCGAGCAGCTGCGGGTGAGCCGGTCGTCCGTACGCGAGGCGATGCGGGTACTGGAGACGCTGGGCGTGGTGTCCTCGCAGGTCGGGCGGGGCCCGGACGCGGGAGCCTTCCTCATTTCCAGGCCCGCGGACGCCCTGAGCGACCTGCTCAGACTCCACCTCGGGCTCTCGAACCTGTCGCTGGAGGAAATCCTCGACGCCCGGCTGATGATCGAGCAGTGGTCCGCCTCGCACGCCGCCGCCCGAGGGGCCGACCTGTCGGGGCTGATCGGCGCGCTGGAGCGGATGGACGCCGCGACGACCGCCGAGGAGTTCGTCGAGCACGACACGGCCTTCCACCTGGCCATCGCCGAGGCGTCGGGCAACAGGCTGACCACCGCGATGATGCTCTCCCTGCGTGACTCGCTCCGCCGCTACTCGATCGAGGCGGTCGAGCGCCTCGGCGACACGGCGGGACTCATGGCCGATCACCGCGAGATCCACCGGGCCGTCGCCGCCGGGGACGCGGCGGGGGCATCGGCCGCCGTCGAGGCCCATCTGCGACGGGCCTACCCCGGCATCTCACGGTCCCCACGGACCGAGGAAGAGGGGCCTGACGGGCAGCACGGGCGGCTTGGCCGAGTCGGCTGACCTGCAGGTGGCGCCCGAGCAGGAGACCAGCGCGTCGAGCTGCTGGTTGAACTGGGCGATCACGGAGAGCGGGGTCTCGGCGGCGAGGTTTCTGAGCTGGTAGGGATCCGCGGCGAGATCGTAGAGCTGATACTCGCCGGTGGAGTAGCGGACGAAGGTGTGCCAGGCGGTCCGCATGCCCTGGTAGGCCGGGACCGGAGTCTGACGGGCCGAACCCGGGTCGGTCGGGCGGTAGAACTCCAGCAGCACGTTCTGGCGCCATGAGGGCGGCGTACGGCCCCGCAGGAGCGGCAGCAGGGAGCGGCCTTCGACGAAGTCGGGGAGCGTGGCACCGGCCAGCTGGGCGAACGTCGGGGCCAGATCCACCGTGGAGGCCATGTCGCCGATGACGCCGCCCGCCGGCACACCGGGGCCGCGGACCAGGAGCGGCACCCTGATCGACTCGTCGAAGGGGGCGGTCTTGCCCTGGGCGAGCCGGTGCTGGCCCTGGTGGAACCCGTTATCGGAGGCGAAAAAGATATACGTTTCCTCCAGCTTGCCGGAGACCCTGAGGGATTCGACCAGGGCGCCCACCATGTCGTCCACGCCGAGCATCGCCCGGAGCCGGTCGCGGTAGTGCCGGTCGATCTTCTGGACCTTCCTGGCGTCGAACTGCGGGAGCGACCTGAGCCAGAGTGGCTCGGCACTGACATCCGGCTGGTTGAAGGACGGGGTGCGCGGGGCCGTCGCTCCGGCGAAGGCGGCCTCGTGCCGGGGGGCGTAGTTGGCCGGGTTGTGCGGGGCGATCGGGGCGAGGTAGAGGAAGAACGGGTCGTCGCCCGGCTGGGAGACGAACGCCCCCGCCTTCGCGCTGAGCACGTCGGCCAGGTAGTCCTCCGGTGCGAAGCCGTAGGCCCGCAGCGCGCCGTTCTCGTTGAGCGTGTAGCCGTACTCCTCGTAGAGCCTGCGCACCGGCACGTCCCACTCGTCCCAGCCGGGTGGCACGTAGGTGGCGGCGGTGGCGCCACCGGGGTAGTGGTTGAGGTACTTGCCCATCAGGCCGGTGCGGTATCCGGCCGCCTTCATCCACGTCCCGAGCGTGGAACGTTCCAGGCCGGTCGTGTAGTACTTGGTGAAGCCGCCCTCGGGGGCGGTGTTGGTCAGCACGCCGTGGCTGTGCACGTACTGGGAACGCATGATCGACGCGCGCGACGGGCAGCACCAGGAGTTCGGCACGAAGAACCTGTCGAAGCTGGTGCCGCCCCGGGCAAGGAGGTTTGAGATGTTGGGAAATTTCTGGAGATCCCCCGCATCCAGGTCGTCAACGAGGACCAGCACGATGTTGGGCCGCCCCGCCGCGTGCGCCACGGCCGGGATCGCTCCCGCGGCGGCGAGGGCAAGGAGGAAGATCAGGGAGAGGAGCTTGCGAGCTGCATAGAGCACAGATTGACGCTTCCCGGGAGACCGAATTTCGACACCTCACACTCGACCGACCAATATAGAACGTGTTCTAATCACGGGGCGTGTCCGGCCAGCGTTGCGAGGAGACCCGGTGAGTACCGACCTGAAGCTCGGCCTGAACCTCGGCTACTGGCAGCGCGGCGCCGACGACGCCACCGAACTCGTCCAGGCCGCGGAACGGCTGGGGTACGAGTCCGTCTGGACCACGGAAGCCTACGGTAGCGACGCCTTCACCCCTCTGGCCTGGTACGGCGCGCGGACGTCCCGCATCAAACTGGGCACATCCGTGGTGCAGATCTCCGCCAGGACCCCGGCGGCGACCGCGATGACCGCGATGACCCTCGATCACCTCACCGGCGGACGGCTGCCGCTCTTCGTGTTCCCCGAGAAGATGGAGCGGATGTACGGCCCCTCGCTCGCCGGCGCCGGGCCTGACTTCGACATCGCCGCCATGGTCATGACACTGATCACCGACGACGTCAGGCCGGCGCTGGACGGGGTGAAGATGATGCTGACCCTCTACATCGGCGGCATGGGCGCCAAGAGCCGTGACTTCCACGCCGACATCATCGGCAGGATGGGCTACGCCGAGGCCGCCGAGGAGATCCAGGCGCTCTATCCGGCCGGGCGCAGGGACGAGGCGTTCAACGCGATCCCCGACGAGCTGGCCGACGGCATCTCCCTGGTCGGCCCGGTGGGCCGCATCCGCGAACGCCTGGAGCCGTGGCGCAGGAGCCCGGTGAGCAACCTTCTGGTGATGGGCCCCCGCGACGAGACCTCCCTGCGGACGATCCGGGACCTGGTCCTGGGCTGATCCACCCGCCCCCGCTGGAGTGGCGTGCCCGACGGACCCGACGGGCGCCCCGCCGCCCCCTCCTGGGCGGCGGGGCGAAAGATCACTTCCTGATGCCGAGTTCCCCGACCCAGCCGGAGCTCTCGTAGGCGACCTTGAAGCCCTTACGGGCGGGGATGAACACGGAGTTGGCAGTGCCCGCTCGGGGCTTCTCGTCCGGACCGTCGTAGCGGAAGGCCAGCAGGCGCGCGCCCGACTCGTCGATGACCAGGGTGCGGTGGCCGTTGGCCGTGGTGACCGCGGTGCCCGTGCGGCCGATCGGGTCGAGGACGCCCCGCTTCAGGACGAGTCCCGGCTGGGCGGCCAGGATGCGCAGCATCGAGGCGCGCGTGGCCGCGCTCGTCGGCATGGACAGCAGGTGGCGCGCCCCTTCGAAGGCGAAGTCCGCGAACGGTCCCTCGCGGTGCGCCGAACGGAGCCAGCGCTCAAGCCCCTCGACGTCGCCGGGCAGCTTCTGCTCCTCCCCCAGGTTCAGCGTCTTGGCGCCGATCCCGATTCCCAGGACCATGGAGAAGTCCTCGGTCTTCGGGCCGGGCCACAGGGACGGGGATCCCTTGGCCTTCCACGCCGCCTCATCGGATGCGGTCTCGAAGGTGACCTGGACGTCCTGGTTGGACGAGCTGCGCCCACTCCGGCCGTCGTGCCAGAACTCGTCGGTGTGGGCGACGACCGCACCGGACCCGACCGGCTCGAAGGTCCGGGTGCGCTCGAACCAGTACCGGCCCTTCGGGGCGGCCTCACGCGCCGCCGTCTCCGCACCGGCCAGCAGGAACGACCGGGCGTCGAGCGTGACCACCGGTGTGCCGGGCGTCGCGGCGGGAGATCCGGTGGAGGTCCGGTCCGGGTAGACGAGCTCGGCGGTCCGGCCGCCTCCCGGTCCCCGCAACCCGATCGTCCCCGTCACGACGGCCGGCACCGTCACGACGGCCGGCACCGTCACGGCCGCGGCCAGCCCGACGAGAGCGCCGACCAGTGCGACCCTCGGCGTGAGACGGAACCCCGGACGGAACCCCGGACGGAACAGGTGGCGGGACGTGGTGCGGGACCGAGGCCCGGCCTCCGCGAAGGCGCGGGCGAGGTCGGCCTCACGGCGGCGCCGGTGGGCGTCCTCGGTGAGGGCGTCCGGGCGTAGCGCGCGGACGCGCTCGTCAACGTCGTTCATCGGATACCTCCAGTTCGGGGACCCCGGGCCGGGAACCCGGGGTGGGACGCGGCGCGGTGCCGCACGGGGTCGGTGAGGTGAGGTCGAGCGCCTGGGACAGGCGGCGGCGTGCGCGGTACAGGCGGACCGTGAAGGCGCGGGCCGAGCATCCGGCGAGCCTGGCGGCATCGGCCGGGGCGAGGCCGTACCAGCTGGCCAGGACCACGGCCTCGACGTCCTGCTCGGACAGACCGGCGAGCGCCGCCAGCGCGGCCTCGCGCTCGGCGATCTGCTCGGCCACATCGCCCGCCGGGGCCAGTTCGGCCAGCCGGTCGGCCAGTGCCCGCTTCCGCAGCCCGGAACGCCGCTGCGCGCGCAGCAGGTTACGGGCGATGCCGAGCAACCACGGCAGCGGAGACTCGGGCAGGCGTTCCAGCTGCCGCCAGGCGATCAGGAACGTCTCGCTCGCGATGTCCTCGGCCGCCTGTCTCTCGGCACGCAGCAGCGCGTAGCCGAGCACGCTGCGATAGTGCCGGTCGTACAACGCGGTGAATCGCGCTTCTGGATCATCCACACCCAGTAGTGCCTTTCCCCGGCCCCCGATCACCGGCAGGGAGAAAAAACCATCCGACGCGTTCCCCCGACCCGTTCCCTTGACGCGTTCCCCCATGGTGCTCACGCGGGCTCGTCCACGGACCGTCCCCTTCACCTGGCGCCCTGTTCTGAGATCCGGACCCGTCCGCCACCGGCTGGTTTTGTCAGTGAATGCCCGACCGTGACCCGGCGCCGAGCTGGCAGAATCCATCGGGTGACGATTCGGGTGCTCATCGCTGACGACCAGGAACTGGTGCGGACCGGGTTCCAGATGATTCTGGACGCCCAACAGGACATGGAGGTCCTGGCGACGGCCGCCAACGGGGCCGAGGCCGTCGAGCTGGCGCGGAGACTACGGCCCGACGTCTGCCTGCTGGACATCCGGATGCCCAGGCTGGACGGCCTGGAGGCCACCCGCATCCTGGCGGGACCGGGGGTGCCCAACCCGATGAGGGTGGTCATCGTCACGACCTTCGACCTGGACGAGTACGTCTACGGAGCGCTGCGCGCCGGAGCGACCGGTTTCCTGCTCAAGGACAGCGGACCGACCCTGCTCATCGAGGCGATCCGGGCCGCGGCGGCAGGGGACGCGCTGGTGTCGCCCTCGGTGACCGTGCGCCTGCTCGAACACCTGGCCCACCCGCGGGCCGCCGCCCTCCGGTCGCCCCGCGAGCCCCTCACCGAGCGCGAGCTGGACGTCGTACGCCTGGTGGCCAGGGGGCGGACCAACCAGGAGGTCGCCGCCGAGCTGTTCGTCTCGCTGTCGACGGTGAAGACGCACCTGGGGAGCATCCAGACGAAGCTCGGTGTCAGGAACCGGGTGGAGATCGCCGCGTGGGCGTGGGAGTCGGGCATCGTGAGCTGAGTGAGCCGAGTTGGCCAGGGGGACAGGGCGAGCCGAGTGGACAGAGTGGGCTGAGTGAGCCGAGTTGGCCAGGGGGACAGAGTGGGCCGAGTTGGCTGATTAGCGAAAGAGCTGACGGGATAGAAAAAGGGCAGGTCCTCAGCGCATGGCGGGGGGAGATATACATGCGCTCTATCCCATCTCTACAGAAAAGGTCGGCTTCGGCCGTCTACTTCACCCTCACCACACTGGTGATCGCGACCGCCGCCCTGGCGGTGTTCGAACAGGCCCGTGGCCGGCGCCTCGTCCTGGAGATCTCGAAACTCGGCGGCGACCCCCACGCCCCCGGCGCCGACGCGGTCTTCGGCGCGGTGACGGTCTTCGCCATCCTGATCATGTTCTTCGTCGCGGCCGCGATCGCCGCCGTCGTCGCGTACCTGAACTGGCTGCTTCGCGCCCGGCAGTACGCCGACCGACCCACGGTGGTCCCCGTCCTGGCGAGCTGGTTCGTGCCGGTGGTCAACCTCGTCGCGCCCGCCGTGCTGGTCGACCGGCTGTGGCGGGCCTCCCGCCCACCGGCCGACCGCCGCCCGCGTTGGAGAGTGCTGCTCGCCGCCTGGTGGCTGAGCTGGCTGGCCGCGCTCACGCTGGTGCTGGTGCGGCTCTGGCCGGGCGCGTCCCAGGCGAGCACGGGCCTGACCGATTTCGGCCTGACCGAGCTGACCGCCGTCGCGATCGCCGCACTACTGTGCGCGGCGACGGTCCGGCAGATCACCAGGTTCCAGAGCGCGGGCGCCAGGCACCGGCGCCGGATTCCGGTGAATCGTCCGGAGCGTGCCGGAGGTCGAGGCGGGGCGTGGCCCTGGGGCATGGCCGAGACCTGGAACTGGAAGTCAGTCCCACGCCCTGATCAGCAGCCAGCCCTCGCCCGCGGTGTCGAACCGGAGCTCGTAGGTGCCGACCTGACCGCCGGTGGCGGCCTCGGTCCGCCAGAACCGGCGCTCGCCCGGATCGCTGTCGGAGACCTTCCACCACTCTCGCGCGACAACCCAGTGATCGAGGACCCGGTGGACCGTGTAGAGGCGGTCGCGCCAGACGAACTGGACGGGGTGTCCATCGCGGGTCCACACCTCGACAGGATCACCATAGAGTCGGTTCAAGACGCCTCTTCTCCCCGGGGCTTCGGATGAGTGCCCGGGGGAAGACGGGCCCGCTATATCGAACATACGTTCCTATCGAGTGGGGCGCAAGTCGCCCATCTGCCGTACGAGCGGGTTGGCGTCCACCGAGTTGCGGATACTGAAGGTCACACTGCCCGCACGGTAACGGTCGTCGGACCACTCGACGGGCCGGCCCTCGTGGGTGGTGGTGACCCGGCGCTGGCGCAGCAGCGGGCTGCCCCTGCGCACGACCAGCAGCCTGGAGTCCTGCGCACCGGCGGCCACCGCGTCGATGAGGTGCTCGCCGTAGGCGAAGACAAGACCGACGCTGTCGTAGAGGGCCTGGGTGATCGACTCGCAGTCGGGTTCGATCCGCTCGACGGCCGAGGCGATCCAACCGGCGTAGATCGTGCGCTCCAGCATCACCGGCTCCCCCTCCAAAGAGCGCAGCCGCAGCACCGACAGCACCGGCTCGCCCGGTTGGAGCGCCAGCCGTGCCGCCTCGGTGGCGTCGGCACCCCTGTGACACTGTTGCAGCACCTGCCCGCTGACCCGGTAGCCCAGCGTCCGCGCCCACTGGGCGAAGCTGTGCAGCTCGGCGAAGCTCTGACTGCGCTCGCGGCCAAGCACGATGCGCCTGGCCCCCTGCCGGGAGCCGACCAGGCCCTCGGTGGCGAGCACCGCGACGGCCTGGCGGATCGTGCCCCGGGAGGCCGCGAAGCAGGTGGCCAGCTCGGCCTCGGAGGGCAGCTGGGCACCCACGGCGTACTCGCCTCGCATGATCGCGTCGCGCAGCCTCTCCGCGATGCCCAGGTAACGGGGGGTCACGCCCGTGCCCTTTCCCGTGCGCCCCCGAACGGCAGGAGCCCTGCCCACACGCCTTCCAACACTCGCGCTCCTTCCAGGACACCCGCGAACGTCCGGTGACCGCGCAATCTCGCCTCGCTCCTCAAAACCGCCCTCGTGTCCAACCCGACATCCGACCCGGCACCCGGCCCCGTTCCCGGCCCGGCACCCGACCTGGCATCCGGCCTTGCACCCGACCTGGCATCCGGCCCCGTTCCCGGTACCGGGCGCGATGGCGCACTCCTTCGCTGCGCGCACCGACCGACGGGACCAACCTCCACCCTAAACACCCCTGAATCACCCACACAGCTGCGGTTCTCGCATTTCACCCACGTACTCCGCGCGTTCATCAAACAGCAACTTATTCACGGCATACGAGGTCTAGCTTGTTTGTACAAGTTCATCTACTTTCGTGAAATATTGCGCGACACCCCCTTGGGAGACACAGTGATCGCATCCCGAGTTCGCCTTGCAGGCCTGGCCGCTATCCTCCTGGTGGGAGCCACCGCGTGCGGGGCCGCCCCCGGCACGTCCGCCCCGTCAGGAGCCGCCTCCGACACAGGCTCCGCAGCCGGCGTGGACGCCAGAACCGCCACCTCCGCCGCCGACTTCGGCGGGCTGGACAAGCTCGTCGAGGCCGCCAAGAAGGAGGGCAAGCTCCACGTCATCGCCCTCCCGCCCGACTGGGCCAACTACGGAAAGATCATCGAGGCGTTCAAGGCGAAGTACGGCATCGAGATCGAGAGCGAGACTCCCGACGCCTCCAGCGCCGACGAGATCAACGCGGTGAAGACCCGCAAGGGCCAGGACCGCGCCCCCGACGTTCTCGACATCGGCCAGTCCTTCGCGATCAGCGGCGCCGCCGAGGGCCTGTTCGCGCCGTACAAGGTCCAGACGTGGGACAAGATCCCCGAGAACCAGAAAGAGCCCTCCGGCCTCTGGTTCAACGACTACGGCGGCTACATCTCCATCGGCTGCGACGCCAAAAAGATCGCCAAGTGCCCGGAGACCTACGCGGACCTGCTCAAGCCCGAGTACAAGGGCAAGGTCGCCCTGAACGGCAACCCGACCAAGTCCGGCTCGGCGTTCGCGGGCGTGTACGCGGCGGCCCTCGCCAACGGCGGCTCCTTCGACGACATCCAGCCCGGCCTGGACTTCTTCAAGAAGCTCAAGGACGTCGGGAACTTCAACCCGGTGGAGACCACCCCGGCCACCATCGAGAAGGGCGAGACCCAGATCAGCATCGACTGGGACTACAACAACTCCGCATACGCCCCCAAGATGGCCGAGAAGGGCCTCGACTGGAAGACCGTCATCCCCACCGACGGCAAGTACTTCCAGCTGTACGCCCAGGCCATCAACAAGGACGCCCCGCACCCGGCCGCCGCGCGCCTGTGGCAGGAGTTCCTCTACAGCACCGAGGGCCAGAACCTCTATCTCGGGGGCTTCGCCCGCCCGGTCCTGCTGCCCGCCATGCAGGCCGACGGCTCGGTCGACAAGGCCGCCGAGGCCAACCTGCCGCCGGTCGAGGGTGAGCCCGCCTTCCCGACGGAGGCACAGGTCAACAAGGCCAAGGAGGTCCTGGCGAACGGCTGGGGCGCCGCGGTCTCGGGATGACGGTCCCAACGGTCACGGCCGCCGCCCCGCGCGGCGGCCGCGACCGATCCAGGAACTGGCTGGGCGCCCTGCCGCTGCTGGTCGTGGTGACCGTGGCGTTCGGCATCCCGGCGGTCACGCTGCTCGTCGGGGCGTTCACCGTCAAGGACCCGGCGACCAAGGTGTCGTCCATCGGCACCGCCAACCTGTCCCGGAGCCTGCAGGGCGCCTACCTCAACGCCCTGCTCAGCAGCGTGCAACTGTCAGCGGTGGTGGCGGTGGTCGCCGCGGTCCTCGGGACGTTCCTGGCCCAGGCCGTGATCACCTCCCGCTTCACGGCGCTGCGCGATGCGGTGCTGACCTTCTCCGGCGTGCTGGCCAACTTCGGCGGCGTGCCACTGGCCTTCATCTGGATCGCCACCCTGGGCAACTCGGGAGTGCTCACCACCGTGCTGGGCATCGCCCCCGGCACGCTGTACAACTTCTGGGGCCTGGCCCTCGTCTACCTGTACTTCTCGGTGCCGCTGATGGTGCTCGTCGTGACCCCGGCACTGGACGGCCTGCGCCCGCAGTGGCGGGAGGCGGCGCAGAACAACGGCGCCACCACCTGGCAGTTCTGGCGCTACGTCGGCGTTCCGGTGCTGGCACCCGCGCTGCTCGGCGGTGTCGTCCTGCTGTTCGGCGGCGCGTTCGCCGCCTACGCCACCGCCGCCGCCATGGTCGGCAGCACGGTCCCGCTGGTCACCCTGCAGATCGCCGACGCGCTCACCGGGGACGTCCTCATCGGCTACGAGAACATCGCGCTCGCCCTGAGCCTCGACATGATCGTCATCGCGCTGCTGGTGATGGCGGTCTACCTGCCGCTGCAGAAGAGGAGCTCCCGATGGTTGCGGTAGCCGCCCTGCCAGACGTCACTCCCGGCACCCCTCGGCCCGCCGGCGCCCGCCCCGGGCAGCGGCGGGCCTGGCGGGGGATCGTGCTGGTCGTCGCGGCGCTCTACTTCGTCGTGCCGATGGCCGTGTCGTTCTGGTTCACCGTCCACTCCGAGGGGCAGGGCTTCTCGCTCGCCGCCTACGGGCGGATCCTGTCCGCGCCCGGCTTCCTTCCCAGCCTGCTGCTCTCCCTCGGGCTGGCCGCCGCCACCATCGTCGCGGTGCTGCTACTGACCCTGCCGGCGATGCTGGCCGTTCGGCTCGGCTCGCCGAGGCTGGGGCCGGTGCTGGAGCTGATCGCCACGCTCCCGCTGGTCGTGCCGCCGATCACCTACGTGGTCGGCATCAGCACGGCGCTACGCGGCGGCATCGACGCGCTGGCCGCCACCCCGCTCTGGGCGACGCTGATCACCATCCAGGACGAGAGGTTCCCGATCGTCCTGGTGCTGGCGTACGTGGTGCTGACGCTGCCGTTCGCCTACCGGTCGCTGGACGCCGGGCTGCGCGCGATCGACGTGCGGACCCTGGTGGAGGCGGCCCGCAACCTGGGTGCCTCGTGGCCGTACGTGCTGTTCCGGGTGATCATCCCGAACATCCGCTCCGCCATCGCCAGCGCCTCGTTCCTCACCCTCGCGCTGGTGCTCGGCGAGTACACGGTCGCCGCCCTGCTCGGTTACCAGACCTTCCCGGTCTGGATCGTCACCATCTCGGGGAACGACGGGCAGCTCTCCGTGGCACTGTCGATCATCAGCCTGCTCCTCATCTGGCTGCTGCTGCTCACCCTCTCGGGTGCGGGAAGGAAACGCCGATGACCGTCGAGTTCCGGGGACTGCGCCGCGCGTTCGGCCGTACTGTCGCACTGGACGGCCTGGACCTCACCGTGGAGCAGGGCGAGCTGATGGCCCTGCTCGGCCCCTCCGGCTGCGGGAAGACCACGGCGCTGCGCTGCGTCGCCGGTTTCGAGCACCCCGACGCCGGGGCGGTGCTGGTGGACGGCAAGGACATCACCGGGGTCCCCGCCAACCGGCGGGACGCGGGCATGGTCTTCCAGTCCTACAGCCTGTTCCCCAACCTCAACGCCAGGGACAACGTGGCCTTCGGGCTCCGGGTCCGCAAGGTGCCCACCGCCAGACGGCACGCGCGGGCGGCCGAACTGCTGGAGCTGGTCGGCCTGCCGGCGCACGCCCAGCGCTACCCGCACGAGCTCTCCGGCGGCCAGCAGCAGCGCGTCGCCCTGGCCAGGGCGCTGGCCCTGGAGCCGCGCGTGCTGCTGCTCGACGAGCCGCTGTCGGCGCTGGACGCCAAGGTCCGCGTCACGCTCCGCGAGGAGATCCGCCGACTCCAGCTCGAACTGGGCATCACCACCATCTTCGTCACCCACGACCAGGAGGAGGCCCTGTCGGTCGCCGACCGGGTCGCGGTGCTGCGCGCCGGGCGGCTGGAGCAGTGCGGCCCCCCGTCCGAGGTCTACGACCGGCCCGCCACCCCGTTCGTGGCGGAGTTCGTCGGCGCGATGAACCACGTGCCCGGCCGGCTCTCCGGCCAGGAGGTCACGGTCCTGGGGCGGCTCATGCCCGTGGACGGCCCGCTGCCCTCCGCCTCCGACGTCGATGTGCTGGTCCGCCCCGAGGCGGTGCTGGTCACGCCCTCCCCCGAGGGAAGTGCCACGATCGTGGCCTCCTCCTTCCGCGGCTCGGTCGCGCGGCTGCGGGTGCGACTGGGCGAGCTGGAGGTGCTCAGCGACGTACCGGGACACGACGCGGTACGGCTGGCGCCGGGCACCCGGGTGGACGTCACCCTCGTGCAGCGGCCCGTCCTCGTCGCGGCGCGCACCGCCCCCGCTCCCACTCTCCCGGATTCCTCAGAGCCGTCGGAGCTCCCGAAGTCGTCGGAGTCCCCGAAGTCGTCGGAGCCGTCGGAGCCGGAGGCATCCGAGGGGTCGGAGGATCCCGCGGGTGTCGGATAAGCTCCGCGCCGTCCTGTTCGACATGGACGGCACCCTCGTGGACACCGAGGGAATGTGGTGGCAGGCGTGCGCGGCGGTCGCCGCGGAGTTGGGTCTGGAACTGGCCGAGACCGACGTCGGCCACCTGCTCGGCCGCCCGGTCGAGTACGTGGCCGCCCACCTCGTACGACGCGCTTCGTCCACCGCACCCGACGCGTCCACACTCCCCGACGGCCCGCCCATCGCACCCGATCCGTCCACACTCCCCGGCGGCCCGCCCACCGGGGGCGACGCGTCCGCGCTCCCCGGCGGCCCGCCCACCGGGGGCGACGGCACGTATCCGGGCGGAGCGGACACCGCCGAAGCGGACACCGTCGAACGGGTAGGGGCACGGCTCACCGACGCCTTCGCCGAGCGGATCGCGGGCGGGGTGACGCCGCTGCCCGGCGCGATCCGGCTACTGGACGACCTGGGTGCGGGCGGCGTACCCACGGCGCTGGTCAGCGCCTCCCCCCGGCGCATCGTGGACATGGTGCTCCAGACCGTCGGGGCCGAGCGGTTCGCCCTGGTCGTGGCCGCCGAGGACACCGCGCGCGGCAAACCGCTGCCGGACCCCTACCTGCGGGCGGCCGCCGGGCTGGGCGTCGACCCCGGCGAGTGCGTGGCGGTGGAGGACAGTCCGACCGGGCTCGCGGCGGCCCGCGCGGCCGGATGCCAGGTGGTGTCGGTCGCGGGCGGCGTGGCGCGGGAAGGCGTACTGGCCGTGGACGGCCGGGAGGGCGTACTGGCCGTGGACGGCCTGGAGGGCGTACTGGCCGTGGACGGCCGGGAGGGCGTACTGGCCGTGGACGGCCTGGAAAAAGTGGACCTGCCGCTGTTGCGACTGCTGGCGAGTGGCAAGAGATCGATAGGCTGAATCACTCCTGTGATGGCTTATGCGGTTAGGTACAAAGGTGAGCGACCTCAGTCCCGACGAACCCCTGCAGATAGGCCGGTACCGCTTGCTCAGCAGGCTGGGCCGAGGCGGGATGGGCACGGTCTATCTCGGCGAGTCCCCCGACGGGCAACAGGTCGCCATCAAGGTCATCAACTCGGAGTACAGCCAGCACGAGCGGTTCCGAATGCGCTTCCGCCGGGAGGCCGACTCGGCACAGCGGGTCCGCAGGTTCTGCACGGCCGCGGTCATCGAGGCTGCGCTCGACGGTGACCAGCTCTACGTCGTCACCGAGTACGTCACCGGCCCCAACCTGGAGGAGGCCGTGGAGTCCGGCGGGCCGCTCCGCGGCTCCAGCCTCGACGCGCTGGCCGTCGGTGTGGCGACCGCGCTGACCGCCATTCACGCCGCCGGGGTGGTGCACCGCGACCTCAAGCCCTCCAACGTGCTGCTCTCCCCCGTCGGCCCCCGCGTGATCGACTTCGGCATCGCCCGCGCGCTGGACACGCTCAGCGGGATGACCGGGACCGGTGAGATCCTCGGCACCCCCCGCTACATGGCGCCCGAGGTGTTGCGCGGCGAGCCGGTCTCGGCCGCCTGCGACGTGTTCTCGTGGGGCTGCCTGATGGCCTTCGCCGCGAGTGGGCGAGCGCCGTTCGGCGGCGAGGCACTGCCCGCGGTGCTGTACCAGGTGCTCAACACCGAGCCCACTCTGGAGGGCATGGAGCCCACGCTGCACGAGCTGGTCACCTACGCCCTGGCCAAGGACCCGCGGAACCGGCCCACCTCCCAGCAGCTCCTCGACCATCTGGTGGGCCGCTCCGCCGCACCCGAGCAGGCCGCCCACTCGGTTCAGACCTCCTGGCAGGGAACGCCGGGAACGTACGAGAGCGCCCCCTGGGCCGGACCCGCGGGCGTACCCGGCGGGCCCTCCCCCGACCCCGGCCGGGACCACCCCGCGATATCCGCCCAGGACGGCCGCACGATCTCCGGCGCCCCGCAGGCAGGTCCCGGCCACACCGCGCCCGGCGCCTTCCACTACGGTCCCGGCCACACCCTCCTGGAGCCGCAGGGCGACCTCGGGGCCGCTTCGCGCGAACGCTCGGCCAGGCGGCGCAAGCTGGTCATCGGGGCGGCCGCGGCGGCCCTGCTGGTGGGCGGCGCGCTCGGCCTGAGTCTCCTGCTCTCCCCGAGCGGCCCCCCGGAGAACCTCGCCCTGCTCTACCAGGACGACTTCACCCAGAGCGGAACCGGCTGGAGCGGCGGCGCCTACAACCCGCTCACCGGCACCTACGGCTACGCCCCCGACGGCTACTACGCCATCGACGTCAGCGGTTACTCCCCCGTCAAGCGGGAGCAGGCCCCGATCCCCTTCGTGCCCGCACCTCCCGCCACCCCCGACCCGACAGCCAGCCCCACCCCGGTCACGCCGGGCCGGATCCTGCTCGGCACCGACATCACGATCCGCTCCGGCAGCATCGGCATGGGCGAGTACGGACTGTTCTGCCGGGGCGAGGACGACAACAAGGCGACCCGGTACGAGTTCCTGCTCGACACCGCTGGGAACGCCCGCATCCGCAAGACCGTCAAGAGCTCCGGGGGCGAGCTCACCAAACCCGTCAAGGTCGACCTGCCCAAGGGGAAGGCCGCCAGGGTCGAGGCCGAGTGCACCGGGGCCGACGGGGGCGTGCAGCTCATCATGTGGGTCAACGGCGAGCGGACGCAGTCCTTCCTCGACCCCGATCCGCTGCCCAACGGGCTGGTCGGCGTGATCGTCCGGGTGGGCGAGAACAGCGACGCCGTGCTCAGGACCGCGTTCGACAACTTCACACTGCGCGGCCCCGCCGCCACCGGGCAACCCTGAGTGACCCGCCCAAGGGCGGGGACGATCAGGACACCGACCGATCAAAGGAGTTCAGCACGATGCGCGCCATAGTCGTCTCCGCCACCGGCGGCCCCGAGGTTCTCGCCTACGTCGACGACTACCCGGACCCCGAGGTGAACCCCGGGGACGTCCTGATCGACGTCGCCGCCTCCGGCGTGAACTTCATAGACGTCTACCACCGGATGGGCCGTTACCCGCTCTCCCTGCCCTTCGTTCCCGGTGAGGAGGGCGCGGGCACCGTCGCCGCGGTCGGCGAGGACGTGCACGACGTCGCCGTCGGCGACACCGTCGCCTGGGCGTCCGTACCGCGCAGCTATGCCTCCAGGGTCACGGTGCCCGCTTCCAAACTGCTCTCCGTACCCGAGGGGGTCACGCCCGAGGCCGCGGCGGCCGTCACGCTCCAGGGGCTGACGGCGCACTACCTGACCCACTCCGCCTACGAGGTGAAGGCCGGTGACGATGTGCTGGTGCACGCCGCCGCCGGAGGCATGGGCCTGCTGCTCACCCAGATCGCCAAGCTGCGCGGCGCCCGGGTGATCGGCACGGTCTCCACGGAGGAGAAGGAGGTCCTGGCCCGCCAGGCGGGCGCCGACGAGGTGCTCCGCTACCGGGGCTTCGCCGACGCGGTCCGCGAGCTGACCGGCTCCGGCGTGCACGTCGTCTACGACGGCGTGGGCGCGGCCACCTTCGACGAGAGCATCGCCTCGCTGCGCCCACGCGGCATGATGGCGCTGTACGGCCAGGCCAGCGGCCCTGTCCCACCCGTCGACCCGCAGATCCTCGCCCGGCACGGCTCCCTCTTCCTGACCCGCCCCACCCTGAACGCCTACATCGCCACCCGCGACGAGCTCGTCTGGCGGGCCTCCGACATCTACGGCTGGGTGGCCGACGGGCGGCTCCGGGTGCACGTCTCCCACCGCTACCCGCTGGCGGAGGCCGCCCGCGCCCATGAGGACCTCGAATCCCGCCGTACGACCGGCAAGGTGCTGCTGATCCCCTGAGCGCCCTCGGCATCCGGCCGGTGGCCCCGCATCCGGCCGGTGGCCCTGGCCGCTGGCCCCGCATCCGGCGTCGACCGGGATCGCCGCCCTCCTCGGTGAAGGGCCGCCGGGGCTCCGCGTACGGCGGGAGCGGTCAGCGCAGCGGCTGGGCGGGCCAGTCCAGCAGCCGGGCGCCCAATACCGCCGTCTCCAGGGTGAAGCGCTGGGTGGGGTCGTCGGGTGAGAACCCGGTGAGGCGGCGGATCCGCTCCAGCCGGTAGGTCACCGCCCGGGTACTGACGCCGAGCCTGCGCGCGGCTGCGGTCTGGTTGCCCTGGGCGGCGAAGACCGCCTCCAGCGTGCCGAGCAGCGGCTCGGGACCGCCCCGCGCCTCAAGCAGCGGGCTGAGCACCGTCGTCACCAGGTCCTCGATGGCCGCCCGGTCCCGCAGCAGCACCGGGAAGACCAGCAGGTCGGCGGCTTTCAGCACGGGGGCGCGCAGCCCCAGCCGGTCGCCGAGCTCGATGGCGTTGGCTCCCTCGCGGTAGGAGGCGACCACCCCGCCTGGACCTCGGTGCGCCCTGCCAAGGCCGACCCGCCAGCCGGGCGCGAACGTCTGGCGGACGTGGTGGGTGAACTCGCCGGTCGCGGCGGCCAGGCCGCCCGGCGCCACGCAGACGAGCGTCCCGTCCCGGACCGCGACCAGCACGTTGTGCGAGCCGAACCGGGCGACCAGCGCGTCCTCGATCCGCCGGGCCGTCCCCTCGCCCAACCCGCCACCCGCGTCGGCGGCGGGACGGGCGACGGCGACCAGGTAGGTCTCGGCCAGGCGGAGGCCGAAGTGCTCGGCCCGCTCGGCGAGCCGGTGGACACGCCCCTGGAGCAGGTCGTCGACGAACTCCCGGCGCGCGGCCTCCTCCTGGCGCAACGCGGACCGCTGAGCGCTCTCGTACCCCTCCATCAGGGCGGAGACCGTACGCCGCAGGGCCGGGAGCGGGGCGGGACTCACGGACTCGGCCATGGCCAGCGCGGCCTCGACCAGGGCCCGGACGGACACGCCCCGCTCGGCGGCCAGCGCACCGGCGGCACGGCAGTCGTCCAGCTCGGCCCGGCCGGGCGGCCTGCCGGTGGCGGCCGCCTCCCTCAACATCCGGAGATGGCCGCCGAGCAGATCGTCCATCAGACTCCCACGTCACGCCTGTCGAAGGCCGGTATCGCGGTCAGGACCAGCGCGACGATCGCGCCTACCAGCACGAGATACTCCCACGCGGGAAATCCCTGCTGGATCGGCCGTCCGTCGAGGTAGTAGTGGAACGGCGAGATCCAGCGCAGCCAGGACACCCCGCCCACGTCCCTGCCCATGGTCTCGACCACGTAGCCGGCCACCGCGACCACCCCGACCACCGCCAGGGCGATCCCCCTGCGGCCCGTCACCGCGCCGACCGTCAGACAGAGCGTGCCGAAGAAGAGGGCGAGCAGGAAGACGCCGGTGTGACCGGCCAGGATCCGGTCGGCCGGAACGTCCATGCCGACGGCCGTGGCCAGGCCGAGCACGACGAGGAAGGTGACCGCCGCCACGCCGAACAGGGCGAGGGCGAGGGCGGCGAAGCGCTCCAGGACCAGCCGCCTGCGGGTGATCGGGAGGGTGAGGGTCAGCTCCAGCGTGCCCGACTCCTCGGGCTGGGCGATCGCCCGGTTGCCGATCACCGCGGCGCACATGATGAACAGCAGCGGCCCGAACAGCTGGTAGACCAGCGTCTGCAGGTAACCGGGGCCACTGGTGAAGCCGTCCTCCAGACCGCCCATGAGGTCGCGCATCGCCCCGGGAAACTTGGTCAGCGCCACCTGCCCGTAGAGCTCGGGGCTGCTCACGATGGTCGGGTAGTACGCCAGATAGAGCCCGAAGAACGCGCTGATCCCGATCGTCCAGCCGAGCAACGGACGACGGTAGTCACGCAGGCTCTTCGACACCAGCGCGGGCATGAGGCGCCTCCTCTTCGCTGTAGTAGGTCAGGAAGATCTCTTCGAGGTCGGGCTCGGCGCTGACCATGTGCACCACGGTGAATTTCGCCGCCGCCTTGACCAGCGCGTCCGGGCGGCCGTCGATGGTGCAGCGCACCCCGGCCCCCTCCACCCGCAGGTCCCGCACGCCGGGCAGGTTCTCGAACGCCTCCCGGGGCACCGGCGCGTCGAAGTGGAACTCCACCCGGCGCACCGCCTTCTCCCGGAGCGCGGAGATGTCCTCCACCGTGACCAGCCTGCCGGCCCGCACGATGCCGACCCGGTCGGAGACGTGCTCGACCTCGGCCAGCACGTGGGAGGACATCAGCACGGTACGGCCCGAGGCGCGGACCTCGCGGACCATCGCCAGGAACTCCTGCTGCACCAGCGGGTCCAGCCCGCTGGTCGGCTCGTCGAGGATCAGGAACTCCGGCTCGTGCATGAACGCCTGAATGAGCCCGACCTTCTGTTTGTTGCCCTTGGAGAGCTTGCCCATGGGCACCGCCAGGTCGGCCTCCAGCCGCTCGGCCAACTCCTCGATCCGTCCCCTGGGCAGGCCGCCACGGACCGTGCCGAGGAAGGCGAGGTAGTCTCTCGCCTTCTCCCTGCCCTCCAGGGCCAGCTCGCCGGGCAGGTAGCCGATCCGGCTCCGCACGCCCGCGTCTCGGGGATCGTGGCCGAGGACCGTCATCCGGCCCCTGGTGGGGCGGATGACATCCAGGAGCAGCCTGATCGTGGTCGTCTTTCCCGCGCCGTTCGGGCCGAGGTACCCGAACACCTCCCCGGGCCGGATCTCCAGGTCGAGATCCTCAAGCCCCCGGCGCACGCCGTAGAACTTGGTGAGCCCCTCGGTCTCCACCACCGCTGTCATGCACTCGATCGTGCCCGCCCGCCGGTGCGGAGGCCATGGCCGGATCCCGACAGTTGGCCGCCCTTTCCTTGCCCGGATCCGGAACCCGCTCCGCCGATCCGTCGTGACACCGTTGACGACTCACCCGGCACCGGACCGCGTCCTCTCCCCACCGTCGTACGGATCCGGACCCCGGGAGCACCCCACTCCCCCATCGTGACCGGGCCGCGCGCCCTCCCCTTCCGGTACGCGAGCCCGGAACTCGCGCCGCGCGGGCCGTACCGGTCCCCGGCGCGGTCTATCGTGAGGTCGTTGATGACGAATCGCGCGGCACCGTGCCGCGTTCCCTGCCCGTCCAAGGAGAGTCGATGAGCGTGGACACCGCCTTCGTCCTCGGTGGCGGGGGCGTCCTCGGCGCTCACGAGGTGGGCATGCTGCGGGCGCTCGACGAGGCGGGTATCAAGCCCGACGTGATCGTCGGCACGTCCGTGGGCGCGCTGAACGGTGTCGTGCTCGCCGCCTCCTCCGGTGACGCGGTCGCGCGCCTGACCACGCTGTGGGGCTCGAACGTGGTCCGTACCGCGTTCGCGGGGTCGTGGATGACCCGGCTGTCCACCCTTGCCAGGACCGGCACCCACCTGCACTCCGGCCAGCCGCTGCGCGACCTGCTGACCAGGACGCTCCCCGTCTCCCGGATCGAGGAGCTGGAGGTGCCGTTCCAGTGCGTGGCCGCCTCGGTCGAGCGCGCCACCGCGCACTGGTTCACCGAGGGGCCCCTGGTCGAGGCGGTGCTCGCCTCCTGCGCCGTCCCCGGACTGCTGCCTCCGGTCCGCATCGGCAATGAACACTTCCTCGACGGCGGGCTGGTGCACAGCATCCCCGTCGGCCGCGCGGTCGCGCTGGGCGCCCGCCGGGTCTACGTCCTGCACGTGGGCAGGATCGAGCGTCCACTGGTGGCGCCGAGACGCCCCTGGGAGGTTGGGATGACCGCCTTCGAGATCGCCAGGCGGCACCGCTTCGCCGAGGAGATGGCCACCCTGCCGGGTGACATCGAGGTCCACGTCATGCCGTCGGGTGGCGAGGCCCGCCCGGGAATGGATCTCGCCCAGCTGCGTTATCGGGATATATCGCATATATCTGGATACATAGAACGGGCGTACCGGGCCTCGTCCGACTATCTGGCCCGGCACGCGTCCACCTGAGCCACACAGCAGGAGCCGCTCGTGCTGCCTCCTCGCATCATCCGCCGTCTGATCCTGGCCCCGCTCGTCATCGTGCTCACCGTGGTCGCGGTGATCACGCTTCCGATCTGGCTGCTGGTGGTGGCCGCGGCCTCGCTGCGCCTGCCGCCCCCGCAGCGGCGCGGCACCCGGCTGGTCTGGTTCGCGGTGGCGTGGCTGGCGCTGGAGTCGATGGCCCTGGTCGCCTGCCTGGGCCTCTGGGTGGCGAGCGGGTTCGGTGGATGGCTCCACCGCGACGAGCACCAGGAGCGGCACTACGCGCTGATCCGGTGGCTCCTGTCCAAGGTGTACGGGGCAGCCGTGCGGATCTTCCGCCTGAGCGTCGAGATCGACGAGCCGGCACCGACCTCCGACGAGCTCTCCCGGCGCCTCACCCGCCCCGTCGTCGTGCTCTCGCGCCACGCGGGCCCCGGCGACTCGTTCCTGCTCGTCCACCACCTTCTCACCCGATACGGCAGGCGCCCGAGGATCGTGATGAAGGCCGCCCTGCAACTCGACCCCTCACTGGACGTGGTGATCAACCGCCTCCCCAACGCCTTCGTCCCCCGCAAGGCGACCGAGAGCGGCGTTCTCGGCGAGATCCGCCGCCTGGCCTCCGGCATGGACGCCGACGACGCCCTGGTGATCTTCCCGGAGGGCGGCAACTTCACCCCCAGGCGCCGCTGGCGGGCCATTCTCCGGCTGGAGCGCAAGGGCCTGTCCGAGGAGGCCGCGCGGGCCCGCCGGCTGGAGCACCTGATGGCGCCCCGGCCCAACGGGGCCATCGCCGCCATCGAGGCCTGCCCCGAGGCGGACGTGGTCTTCGTCGCGCACACCGGCCTCGACGACCTGGTCACCCTCAAGGACGTCTGGCGCCGCCTCCCGGTCAGCGCCAAGGTCAAGGCCAAGTGGTGGCGGATCCAGGCCGCCGACGTACCGCGCGACCGCGAGAGCCAGATCCGGTGGCTCTTCGACCAGTGGGAGGAGATCGACACCTGGATCACCGCAAACCAGCCAACCCCCACGCCCACGGCCTGACCCATGTCGGTCTGAGTCCGGAACCCCTAGGAAACGGGCCTACCACTCCTGGGAGAGACCCGACATCCGGCGGAGGTACTCGTCCTCGTCGATCTCACCGGCCGCGTAACGACGCCTGAGAATCTCGCGGGGGTTCTCAGGCGCAGGCTTGGAAGCCTTGGAAGCCGAGGAGGCGCGGACCATCGCGAGCACGCAGAGCACCACCACGGCGATGACGAAGAACAGCACGATGATGCGGACCATCGTCGACCTCTCAGACCTCCCCCATCGGATCTTGCGGGGGAAATGTCAATTTTACCCGGCGAGGGAGGCATCTCCCCTTCCCCGCTGGATTCCCCGCTGGATTCCCCGCGGGAAAAGGGCGGGAACATCACCGCCTCGCCGGGCCGCCGCCCGCGATCGCCTCGCATGGGAAGGCGAGAAGCCCCCTCCGCCACCGGCTGACGATCCCGGTGAAGGCCGACCACCACACGAAGATCATCTGTAGCCGATGGCGGATCCGCCCCGTGAGAGGTACGGGGTCTCGTGCCGGGTGGCGCCCGGCGGCAGCGAAGGCAGGCCCGAAGGTGCCCCGTCCTCCATCAGCCGGAGCAGGGCGCCGGTGTCGACGTTCCGCTCGATCAGGTCGCCGAGCGCGTCCAGCCGCTCCTCACGCAGGGCGGCGAACGACACTTCAGGGGCCGGGATGAAGTCGCGACCGGAGACGGCGGCCACGTCGGCGAGGAACGCCCGGCGGAAGTCGTCGTTCTCCAGGGCGCCGTGCCAGGTGGTGCCCCACACCGAGCCGTCCCGGCAGCCGTCCAGGAAGGGCTCGCCGCCGTCGGCCGTCACGACGCCGTGGTGGATCTCGTACGCCTCGACCCGGCAACCGTAGGCGGAACCCACCGGGCGGCCCAGCGTCTTGTCCTCGGCGAACTCCACGGAGGCGGGCAGCAGTCCCAGCCCCTCGACCAGGCCCGCCCCCGACTCGACGTCGTCGCGGATGGTCCTGGCGAGCATCTGGTAGCCGCCGCAGACGCCCAGCACGGCCCGTCCCGGCAGGGCCTCGGCCAGGCCGGTGGCGCGGAGCCAGGCGAGGTCGGAGACCGTGGCCCGGGAGCCGGGCAGCACCACCAGATCGGCATCGTCCAGCTCGCCCGGCGAGGTCACGTAGCGGACCGTCACCCCGGGCTCGGAGGCCAGCGCGTCCACGTCCGTGAAGTTGGAGATCCTCGGCAGCCGTACCACCGCCACCCGCAGGGTCTGCCTGCCATAGGGGGCGCGCGCGCCGAGCGCGGGCCGGTTGTCCAGGGCCAGGGAGTCCTCGACGTCCAGCCAGAGGCCGTCCAGCCAGGGCAGCACCCCGTACACCTCGCGGCCGGTCAGCTCCCTGATCATGTCCAGACCCGGTTCGAGGAGCTCGGGCGCCCCCCGGAACTTGTTGATCACGAACCCGGCGATCAACGCCTGGTCGGCGGGCTCCAGCAGCGCCACGGTCCCGTACAGCGAGGCGAAGACCCCGCCCCTGTCGATGTCGCCGACCACGACGACCGGCAGGTTCGCGGCACGGGCCAGGCCCATGTTGGCGATGTCGCCCGCGCGCAGGTTGATCTCCGCCGGGCTGCCCGCGCCCTCGCAGACCACCACGTCGTAGGAGGCCCGCAGCCGCTCCAGCGCGTCCACCGCGACCTGGCGGAGCCGCTCCTTGACGTCCCAGTACTCCATGGCGTCGACCTCGGCCATCGGCCTGCCCATCACCACGACCTGGCTGCGCCGGTCACTGCCCGGCTTGAGGAGGATCGGGTTCATGTCCGCACTGGGTTCCAGCCCGCATGCGGCGGCCTGCATCGCCTGTGCCCGGCCGATCTCGGCGCCGTCGGCGGTGACGAAGGAGTTCAGCGACATGTTCTGCGCCTTGTACGGCGCGACCCGTACCCCCTGGCGGGCCAGCCAGCGGCAGATCCCGGCGGTGACGACGCTCTTGCCCGCGTCGGAGGTGGTCCCGGCGACCAGCAGCGCCCCCTTCACCCTTTCCTCCCGCACGATCCGCGCACGGCGGCCAGCACGGCGAGCCCCGCCGCGGCCAGGCCGACCGCCCGCGCCAGCCGTACGGCCCTGCGGATGTCGGCGACCGAGGGCTCGGGCCCGTCGCCCATCTCGGGCCGGTGCTCCACCCTGGTGCCGTACAGGTTCACCCCGCCGAGCGTACGGTCCAGCGCGCCCGCGAAGGCCGCCTCGCAGCGGCCCGCGTTGGGGCTGGGGTGGCGGTGGCCGTCCCTGCGCAGCACCCTCGCCGCCCGCCGCGTCGAACCACCCGCCACAGGGGCGCCGAGCACGGCGAGCAGCCCGGTGATCCTGGCCGGTACGAAGTTGGCGACGTCGTCGAGCCGGGCCGCGGCCCAGCCGAAGCGCTCGTAACGCGCGTTGCGGTGGCCGACCATTGCGTCCAGCGTGTTGACCGCCCGGTAGGCGAGCAGGCCTGGTACCCCGGCCACCGCCCCCCAGAACAGCGGTGCCACGACCGCGTCGGAGGTGTTCTCCGCGATCGACTCGACGGTGGCCCTCGCGAGCCCGGGTGCCTCCAGCACGGCAGGATCCCGCCCGCACAGATGAGACAGCCTCTCCCGGGCCCCGTCCAGGTCGCCGTCCTCCAGGAGTGCGGCCATCGCCGCACCCTCGCGGCCCAGCGTGGTGCCGCCGAGGACCGCCCAGGTCGCCGCCGCGGTCAGCGCGGCCCGCACCATCGGGTCGCGCGGCCTGGTCGCGGCATGGCCGAGCAACGCCACCGGGACGACGCACAGGGCGACGTGCAGAACGCCCCTGGCCCGGCCGTCGCCGTACACCCGTCTCTCCACCTCGGCGGCGGCGGTGCCGAACAGCGCGACCGGGTGCCCGCGCCGGGGATCGGCGAGCACGGCGTCGATCAGGACCCCGGCGAGCATCCCCACCCCTTCGGCTACCCCAGGTCCCCTTAGTCCCACTTTGGCAATTAGTCGACTAAATGAGATGTTCATGGAGTTCATCTTGGTGGGTCTCCAGCCACACCCGGGCCCGCCGGATGCGCACCCCCACCCCACCGGCCCACATCCGGACCCACCCACCGCTCCCGCCCTCGGCCCTGGCACGCATCACCTGGTACGAGCGGTCGAAGCGGAGCCGGGCCAGATCCAGCAGCCGGCGCCGATCGCGAGGCGCCAGCCCGTACGCGTCGCAGAACAGGCGGAGCCGGGGCCCGACCTCAAGGCGACGCTGGAGCGGCTCCAGATCGATGGGGTCGGCGATCGGCGCCCAGTGCCGCAGCGTGGTCACCACGTCGAAGAGCCGGGTCGTCGGCCGGGCCATGTCGAAGTCGATCAGCGCGACCGGCAGCCCGTCACGGAAGATCACGTTGTCCAGATTGACGTCGCAGTGCCCGATCAGCCTCGGGGCCTCGTCGTCGTTGGACCCGGTCTCCCAGACGGCTTCCCTCGGCGGGACGAACCCCTCGGCGGCGTCGTGGAAACCGCGCAGCAGCCGCGCCAGCGCGGCCAGCGACTCCCCACTGAGCGCGTACCCGGGCAGCGGCCTGGCCGCGGAGCCGCCCTCGACATAGCTCAGCACCTCCCGGCCCCGCTCGTCCACGCCCAGCGCCCGGGGCGCACCCTCGAACCCGTAACGCTCCAGGTGCCGCAGGAGCGCGTGCACCGAAGCCGTGGAGGCCCGGCTGGGCCGGCGGACGGTGTCCCCGACCCGCACCACCCCGTCGGTGACATCACCGCCCAGAAGGGGAATCTCCTGTTGGGTCGTGACGGCGAACATGCCACCCGAGCGTAGACCGCTCCGCCCTCTCGCGGGGACGATTCGGGCAGACCGTTCCCCATCAGATGGAACACCCGGAAGCCTTCCACCTACCGGACACCCGCTGCCACGCCCGGCAGGAGAGCAGCAGGAGAGCGGCAGGAGAGCGGCAGGTCATCGGGGAGAAGGCCCCCTCGTCCAGCGCGGTTCCCCCACCCCGAACAGCCGGAATCCCGCTTCGGCCGCCCGAGCCGAGGCGGCCCGGAGGCCGTTCTCTCCGGGGAGGGCGAGACGCCACAGAGTGATCCTCGCGACACAGCCCCAAAACCGATACATGGGCACTCCCAGGATCATGCACAATTAAGCGGGAGCACCCTTAGCTCAGCTGGATAGAGCACCGGACTTCTAATCCGACGGTCGCAGGTTCGAATCCTGCAGGGTGCGCTAGGTACGACAATGATCCACAAGTGGCCTGGCAGACCATTGCCAGACCATCGAGTCAACTGCCGGTCTGCCGGGGACGGCGCGGAATCATGGCCACCGTCGCCGCCGCCGCCTCCGCGACCTCCGGGATCACCGACGTGTAGACATCCGCGGTGAACGAGAACTTGCTGTGACCGAGCGTCTCCGACACGACCTTCATCGCCACGCCCGCCGCCAGCATCAGCGACGCCGCCGAGTGCCGAAGGTCGTGGAACCGGATCGGCGGCAGACCGGATCGGCGCACGAGGTTCTCGAACCGGTTCTCATAGCCCTCCTACGAGGGGTCGCAACGTGAGCTTTTCCTCGCCTTGCTTGAGCCGGTATGGCGTCCTCATCGCCCCTACGAGGGGAAGCGAGAGCCCCGGCACCAGAAGGTACGGGTCAGCCCCAGTCCCACTGGACGCCGACCAGGCCGGCCTGGAGGGGGCCGGCGACGAGATGGACGGCGTGCTGGGCGTTGAGGGTGAGTTCGCCGCGATCGTGCTCGTCGGCGCCCAGGCCGCGGCGGGCGAAGCGGTGGATGCGGACCGGTAGCGCCGCGGGGTCGAAGCCGACCCGCAGCATGTACTGGCCGGTGGGAAAGCGGAAACCCCGCTCGTACTCCCCGGCCTCCGCGCCGCTGGGATCGGCCATCTCGTAGCGGATCATCTGGGTCTCCCCGGCATCTCGTAGCGGATCATCTGGGTCTCCCCGGTCCGCAGCGCCCGGTCGAACAGCAGCTCGGCCACCACCAGGGCGGCCGGCCCGTCGCGGCGGACCCGGCCGACGCGGCGGCAGGATGAGGATCTCCTCCAGCGCGCGTACGGCACGCAGCGACTCGGGCCGCTCGGGCCGGCGCAGGCCCTGCTGCCAGTAGCTCAGGCTCGTCGTCCCGACCCGCAGGCCGCGCTCTCCCAGGCGGTGCCGGAGCCGGTTCAGGGTCAGGCCGCGCGCCTGGACCGCGACGCGCAGCGCGACGTGAAAAGGTCCGTCACGTAGCGCGGCCCGGAGTTCACGATCATCTGACATGTGTGAATGTTCACAGATTTTCACCATGCTGTCACCGCGGGGCGGCGCTCTTGTGGCGTGCTTCACGTCCACGTTCACACCACCCCTGCCGGGTGATCGGCCGTGTCTTGCCCGGCCGCTGTATCGGGCCGACCATCCCTTCAACAGCATCGGCTTCTCCCCCTCAGGAGCTCGACATGCCCTACCTCTCGCCCGGCAGGTTCCGGCGCACGGCCCTCGCGCTCGTGCTGACGACCGTGGCCTGGCTGGCGCCGCCCACCCTCGGCGCCCATGCCGCGGCCGCCTACCGCCTCAACATCACCATGCAGGCCCAGCAGTACACCAACTGGTGCTGGGCGGCCGCCGGCAACACCGTGGCCGCCTACTACGGCTACAACTACAGCCAGAACCAGTTCTGCAACCTGGCCTTCAACCGCTCGATGAACTCCAGCTGCCCCAACAACCAGGCCACCCTGGCCAACGACCAGAACGCCTTCCGCCAGATCGGCATCTCGCCCGGCAACTATGTCTACGACTACCTGACCTACAGCGCGGTGATCAGGGAGATGAACGCCAACCGGCCGGTGCTGACCCGGATCCAGTGGTCCTCCGGCGGCGGGCACATGCACACCATCTACGGCTACGACCAGAGCGGATCATGGGTCTACTGGGGTGATCCCTGGCAGTCGAGTTCCCGCTACAACTGGGCGAGCTACAACTACTACGTCGGCAACGGGTCCTTCTCCTGGACCCACTCCCTCAACTACATCGGCGCGTGAGGAGGCTCCTATGAAGCGCATCACAACGGTTCGCCCTGGCCGGATCCCTCCTGCTCGCCCCCGCCGTCGCCCACGCGGCCGCCGGCGACCCCACCCCCCAGAGCCCGGCCGAGGCCGCGGCCGTGCAGGCCGCACCACCCGGGGCCGGCGACGGGGCGGCCGCCCGCGCCGCCGCCTCGGCCCCGGACGTCCAGCGAACGCTCGGCAGGTTCTTCGCCACCAAGGGAGCCCCGCCCGGGGCCGACACCAGAGCGGTGGCGCCGATCACCGCGAAGGTGACCGAGCAGACCGTGGCCGTCAACCACCTCAATCCCGCCTTCGTCGCCGGCCAGTCGGCGGAGGTCTCCCGGTTCGCGTTCTTCGCCACCCAGGCCGACGCGGCCGACGGCCAGACCGCCTCGATCTGGACGACCCGCTCGCGGACCGGCGGCTGGCAGGTCAGCAACATCGCCAGCGGCAACGACGAGCGCGGGAGTGCTGCTCGCCGGAGGGTTCGCCGCCTGGGTCACGGGCCGGTTGGCAGGCCGGTTGGGCGGACACCCGCTCCGCCGCCGCACCTCCCGGATCTGAGCGGCACGCTCGTCACCGGACGCCCGGCCCGCGAGGCTGGGCGTTCCGTGCCGTTCCAGCGGTTGACCAGCGGGCCCGAGCCCGTGGAGCGGCGTACGACCAGCTCGGGCTGGAACATCAGCTCGATGTGCCCGCTGTGACCGTGGCCTCGCTGACCCCTGACTGCGCGGCGATGACCGCTACCTGGCGCTCATGCTCGACGGCCTGCGCGCCCACCCGGACATCCAGCAACTACCCGACAGCGACATCGGCCTGGCCGACCTCGGCGGCGATTGATGGCCGCCTTCGCCAATGGTCAGCCCTGATCCATCCGGGAGGGAAAGGGGAGTACCCACTCCTTTCCACTCTCAACGTATAGCGCACCGGGGGGCTTGCCACAAGACCCGGGTCGTGCCGCAGAATCGTCGGCCGAGGCCAGAATCTACGGAAACGGGGGACGCGAAATGCGTGTGTTGTTGTCGACGTACGGGTCGCGCGGGGACGTCGAACCGCTGGTGGGACTCGCGGTGCGGTTGCGGGAACTCGGCGCGGAGGTGCGGGTGTGCGCGCCGCCGGACGAGGACTTCGCGCAGCGGTTGGCCGGTGTCGGCGTGCCGCTGGTGCCGGTCGGCCAGTCGGCGCGCGCGCTGACGACCGGGGCGTCGCCGCCGTCATCCCTGCCCCAGCGCGCGGCCGAGTTGATCGCCGGCCAGTTCGACGCGGTCCCCGCGGCGGCCGAGGGATGCGATGCGTTGGTGGCGACCGGCGTGATGCCGGCCGCGGCCGGCGCGCGGTCGGTGGCCGAGAAACTGGGCATCCACTCCGTGTCCGTGACCTTCCAGCAGCTCACCCTGCCGTCGCCGCACCACCCGCCGCTGGCGTATCCGGGCCGGCCGTTCCCACCGGAGGTGACCGACAACCGGGTGCTGTGGGACCTGGACGCCCAGAGCATCAACGCGCTGTTCGGTGCGGCGCTCAACACGAACCGGGCGTCGATCGGCCTGCCACCGGTGGACAACGTCCGCGACTACGTCATCGGCGACCGGCCGTGGCTGGCGACGGACCCGATCCTGGACCCGTGGCAGGAGACGCCGGACCTCGACGTCGTCCAGACCGGCGCGTGGATCCTGCCCGACGTTCACCCACTCCCTGCCGAGTTGGTGGCGTTCCTGGACGCCGGCACACCACCGGTGTACGTGGGCTTCGGCAGCATGCCCATGCGCACATCGACGGATGTCGCCCGGGTGGCCATCGAGGCGATCCGAGCGCAGGGCCGCCGCACGGTCGTGGCCCGCGGCTGGGCCGACCTGGCCCTGATCGACGACCGGGACGACTGCTTCGTCGTCGGCGAGGTCAACCAGCAGGCACTGTTCGGCCGGGTGGCCGCCGTCGTGCACCACGGCGGCGCGGGCACCACGACGACGGCCACCCGGGCCGGCGCGCCTCAGGTGGTGGTACCCCAGGCGGTGGACCAGCCGTACTGGGCCGGCCGGGTGGCCGACCTGGGCATCGGCGCGGCACACGACGGTCCGACTCCGACCGCCGAGTCCCTGTCGGCCGCGCTCAGAACGGCCCTGACCCCCGAGACCCGCGCACGAGCAAGGGCAGTGGCCGGCACGATCCGCACCGACGGGGCGACGGTGGCCGCGAAGCTGCTGCTCGACGCGGTCAGCCGGGAAAGGCCGCCGGTGCCCGCGTGAACCACGCGGGATCGTCGAGCCAGGACCCAGAAGACGAGACCCTGCAAACCCTGGCGACCTGGACCGACAACGGCCACGGGGTCCACGTCAGACGGAGCGTTGCCCGTCATGGCCGCCAGGTTCGTCACGCCGGTCCAGACGCCTTGCTGCGCGCAATGTCGCAAGCGACCTCAGATCGGAGCCAATGACATGAATCCCCTGACCACCAGCGCGTTTGACCTTCCCGACCACCTCGCGCCCAAGGCCGACCCGACGCTGATCGCCGGCGATGAGCAGCACTTCGCGGCCATCGCGGAGAGCCTCGAGCAGTCGATCGCCGACCTGTCCGACCGCCTCGCTGCCGAGCGTAAGGCGCCCGGCGGCAAAGGCCGGCAGGCGATGGACCGGGACCTGGAGGTCCACCGGCTGACCGCTCGCCTGCGCGCCCTGCGTCGCTTCGGTTTGGACCTGTGCCTCGGACACATGGTCAGCGCAGACGACCCCGAGCCCGTGTACGTCGGACGACTTGGCCTTACCGACAGCGCGGGTCGTCGGCTGCTGCTCGACTGGCGCTCCCCCGCGGCTGAGCCGTTCTTCGGAGCCACCCACGCCAACCCGATGGGGCTGGCAATCCGCCGCAGGTATCGCTGGACCCGTGGCCGGATCAGCGACTACTGGGACGAGGTGTTCGCCTTGGATGGGTTTGTCGGGCACGCCGCACTCGACGACCAGTCCGCCTTCATCGCCAGCCTGGGCAGCAACCGGTCGGCCCGGATGCGAGACGTACTCGGCACCATCCAGGCCGACCAGGACGCCATCATCCGCGCGGGATCCCGCGGCGCTCTCGTCGTCGACGGCGGTCCGGGCACGGGGAAGACCGTCGTCGCTCTGCACCGCTCCGCCTACCTCCTCTACTCCGACCCTCGCCTCGGTCACCGCCGGGGTGGCGTGCTGTTCGTCGGTCCGCACCAGCCCTACCTGGCCTACGTCGCCGACGTCCTCCCCAGCCTCGGAGAGGAGGGCGTGCAGACCTGCACCCTGCGGGACCTCGTCGCCGAGGGAGCCGCAGCAGCGATCGAGGCCGACCCGGACGTGGCCCTCCTGAAGTCGTCCGCGAACCTGGTGAAGGCGATCGAGCCGGCCGTCAGGTTCTACGAGAACCCGCCCACCAAGGGGATGACGGTCACGACCCACTGGTCCGACATCTGGCTGAGCGCCGACGATTGGGCCGAGGCGTTCGAAGCACCGGAACCCGGCACTCCGCACAACGAGGCGCGCGACCAGATCTGGGAGGAACTGCTCACGATCCTGATGGACAAGCACGACGACGACGCCTCGGCTGACGACGGCGACGCCTCGGCCGGCCTGCTCCGCAAGTCGCTGCTGCAGAACAGGGAGCTGCTCACGACCTTCAACCGCGCGTGGCCGCTGCTCGAAGCGGCCGACCTCGTCGGAGACCTGTGGTCGGTACCCGCCTACCTGCGGATGTGCGCTCCCTGGCTCAGCCCCGATGACATTCGGACGCTGCAGCGCGGGGACGCCCAGGCCTGGACGGTGTCCGACCTGCCGCTCCTGGACGCGGCACGGCAGCGGCTCGGCGACCCGGAGGCGTCACGACGCAAGCGCCGGCAGGAAGCCGCTCTCGCCGCCCAACGCGAGCGTATGGCCCAGGTCGTCGACGCCCTGATCGAGGCCGATGACGACGGCGAAGGCCTCGTGACGCAACTGCGCCGAGAGGACCTCCAGCGAAATCTGGTTGACGAGTCCGAGCTGCCCACCCTCGACCCGGACCTGCTCGCCGGCCCGTTCGCGCACATCGTCGTGGACGAGGCTCAGGAACTGACCGACGCGGAGTGGCAGATGTTGCTGCTGCGGTGCCCGTCCCGGAGCTTCACCATCGTCGGCGATCGTGCCCAGGCCAGGCACGGGTTCACGGAGTCGTGGCAGGAACGGCTCGAGCGGATCGGGCTCGACCGGATCAACCTGGCCTCCCTGAGCATCAACTACCGGACGCCGGAGGAAATCATGGCGGAAGCCGAGCCGGTCATCCGGGCCGTGCTCCCGGACGCCAACGTGCCGACCTCCATCCGCAGCGGCGACGTCCCCGTCGTACACGGATCTGCTTCGGATCTGAGCTCGATCCTCGACACCTGGCTCGCCGCGCATACCGACGGGATCGCCTGCGTCATCGGTGATCCCACGTTCCGGGCGACGCCCCGCGTCCGGTCGCTGACCCCGGAGCTGTCGAAGGGGCTCGAGTTCGACCTGGTCGTCCTCGTCGACCCCGAGGCGTTCGGCAAGGGCATCGAAGGAGCGGTCGACCGCTATGTCGCGATGAGCCGAGCGACCCGGCAACTCGTCATTCTCACGAGCTCCTGACGTCGGCCGGACGAACGCCTCCTCCCGGCCGAGTCGGAGGTGTTCCTGGACGCCGGCACACCACCGGTGTACTTGGAGGCGTTCCTGGACGCCGGCACACCACCGGTGTACAAAGTTGGGCCTCCAGGTCTTCTGACCGGTGGGACGAGATGGGCGGCTAACGGCACCGCCGGCCGGACCACCCGCACCCTCCCCTGTCGGGCCGGTTTCTCCCCGGAGAGGTGACACGAACGGGGACGCGTGTTCGATACATAGAGGAAGCCCCTTCCCTTCGCGGATCAGGCCGGACAGCTGCGGGAGTGTCCCGAACTCCAACGGCTGTCCGGATGTCGCCCAGAGTTGAGCCGGCAGCGCCGATCAGGTGGACAGCGGACAGTCGCCGCGACCGCACCGGCGAAGGAGAACCAGACATACTGCTCGAAGCTGCTCAGATCGAACCAAGCCACACCGACGGAGACCGCGAAGGCGGCCCCGCCCAACAGATGGAGACACGATGAGCATGGCCACGAGGACGGACACGCAGTCGCCTGCGCCGCACGTTGCCGACAGCCACGATCTGATCCGCGTACACGGCGCGCGCGTGAACAACCTCAAGGACGTCAGCGTCGAGATCCCGAAGCGCCGGCTGACGGTGTTCACCGGCGTCTCCGGATCGGGCAAGAGCTCGCTGGTGTTCGGCACGATCGCCGCGGAGTCGCAGCGGATGATCAACGAGACCTACAGCACCTTCGTGCAGGGCTTCATGCCGACGCTGGCGCGGCCCGAGGTCGACGTACTCGACGGGCTGACGACCGCGATCATCGTCGACCAGCAGCCGATGGGCGTCGACCCCCGCTCCACCGTCGGCACCGCCACCGACGCCAACGCGATGCTGCGCATCCTCTTCAGCCGGCTCGGGCAGCCGCACATCGGCTCGCCCAACGCGTTCTCCTTCAACGTCCCCACGGTCCGGGCGAGCGGTGCGATCACGGTCGAGCGCGGCGCCAGCAAAGCCGAGAGAGTAGCCTTCACCCGCATTGGCGGCATGTGTACGCGTTGCGAAGGCCGGGGCACGGTCTCCGATCTCGACCTCACCCAGCTCTACGACGACTCCAAGTCGCTCGCCGAAGGTGCGTTCACCATCCCCGGCTGGAAGTCCGACAGCTTCTGGACGGTGCGGGTCTACGCCGAGTCGGGTTTCGTCGACCCGAACAAACCGATCCGCCGGTACACCAAGAAGGAACTCCACGACTTCCTTTACAAGGGACCGGTGAAGGTGAAGGTCGACGGCGTCAACCTCACCTACGAGGGGCTGATTCCGAAGATCCAGAAGTCCTTCCTCTCCAAGGACCGGGAGGGGATGCAACCGCACATCCGGGCGTTCGTGGACCGGGCGGTCACCTTCACCACCTGTACCGAGTGCGACGGCACCCGGCTCAGCGAGGCGGCCCGCTCCTCGCGGATCAAGGGCATCAACATCGCCGACGCCTGCGCGATGCAGATCAGCGACCTCGCCGAATGGGTCCGCGGCCTCGACGAGCCGTCGGTCGCACCGCTGCTCGTCAAGCTGCGGCACGCCCTCGACTCGTTCGTGGAGATCGGACTGGGATACCTCTCGCTCGGCCGGCCCTCGGGCACACTGTCGGGTGGTGAGGCGCAGCGCGTCAAGATGATCCGCCACCTCGGCTCCTCGCTCACCGACACCACCTACGTCTTCGACGAGCCCACCATCGGCATGCACCCCCATGACATCCAGCGGATGAACGACCTGCTGCTGCGGCTGCGGGACAAGGGCAACACGGTGCTCGTCGTCGAGCACAAGCCGGAGGCCATCGCGATCGCCGACCATGTCGTCGACCTCGGCCCCGGCGCCGGTACGGCAGGCGGCACCATCTGCTACGAGGGCACCATCGAGGGACTGCGGGCCAGTGGCACCATCACCGGCCGCCACCTCGACGACCGGGCCACCCTCAAGGAGACGGTGCGCACCCTCACCGGCACGCTGGAGATCCGCGGCGCCACCCGCCACAACCTGCGCGACGTCGACGTCGACATCCCGCTCGGCGTCCTTTGCGTCGTCACCGGCGTCGCCGGCTCCGGCAAGAGCTCGCTGATCCACGGATCGATCCCCGTCGGCGCGGGTGTCGTCTCGATCGGCCAGGGCGCGATCCGCGGCTCGCGGCGGAGCAGCCCGGCGACCTACACCGGACTGCTCGACCCGATCCGCAAGGCGTTCGCGAAGGCCAACGGCGTGAAGCCGGCGCTGTTCAGCGCCAACTCCGAGGGCGCCTGCCCCAACTGCAACGGCGCCGGCGTCATCTACACCGACCTGGCGATGATGGCCGGCGTCGCCACCACCTGCGAGGAGTGCGAGGGCAAGCGGTTTCAAGCATCGGTGCTGGAGTACCACCTCGGCGGCCGCGACATCAGCGAGGTGCTCGCGATGTCGGTGACCGAGGCCGGGGAGTTCTTCGGCGCCGGCCAGGCGCGCACGCCGGCCGCGCACGCCATCCTCGACCGGCTCGCCGACGTGGGACTCGGCTACCTCAGCCTCGGCCAGCCGCTCACCACGCTGTCCGGCGGCGAGCGGCAGCGGCTCAAGCTGGCCACCCACATGGCCGACAAGGGCGGCGTCTACGTCCTCGACGAACCGACCACCGGCCTGCACCTCGCCGACGTCGAGCAACTGCTCGGCCTGCTCGACCGGCTCGTCGACTCCGGCAAGTCGGTCATCGTCATCGAGCACCATCAGGCGGTCATGGCGCACGCCGACTGGATCATCGATCTCGGTCCCGGCGCCGGCCACGACGGCGGCCGGATCGTCTTCGAGGGCACACCCGCCGACCTCGTCGCCGCTCGCTCCACCCTCACCGGCGAGCACCTCGCGGCCTATGTCGGCACCTGACCGAGGCCCTCGCGGACACCGTGAGATGAGTTCTCTCATCTGTTGCGACTCGTCCCACTCACTGCTCGGTATCTGGGTTCATGTCAATCCGCTGCCCCTTCGAGCCGTACTTGGGCTGCGGGCCCCCGCAGGCGGACGATCGGAAGTCGTAATGCCGGTGATCGACCGCGAAAAGCAGTTGCGGCCCGAAGTAGCGTGGCCGGTATGGAGATCTTCACCGAGGAGCAGGTCGAGTCGTTCGTGCGCGACGGCTTCGTGAAGCTGACGATCGGCTCGCGCGAACAGGGTGAGGCGGCGCAGGCGTTGCTGTGGAAGCAGATCGGCCTGTCACCGAATGAGCCCGAGGGCTGGCGCGAGCCGGTGGTGTGGGCCGCGGACCTGACCGGGCAGGGGCCGTTCGGCGAGCTGGTCAGGTCGCCCGCGCTGGCGGCCGGGCTGGACGCGGTGTGCGGGAAGGGTGGCTGGCAGCCGCGCGGGGCGGCGGGCAACATCCCGATCCGGTTCCCGCGGCGGCCACCGGCCAACGACCGCGGCTGGCACTTGGACGCCAATGTGCCGCGCCCCGACGGCAGCTGGGGGGTGACCGCCCGCTCGCATACCTTCCTGGTGCTGATGCTGTTCTCGGAGGTCGGCGAGCTGGACGCACCGACCCGAGTCAGGGCGGGGTCACAGCGCGACAGCCTCGCAGCGCTGAGCGAGCAGGTGCACGGCCACGTGAGCGCGGGCGCGCCGGGCGAGCAGGTGTACGACTACGTGAGCGCGGGCGCGCTGGTGGATGCGGCCAGCCAGGACCGGCCGGTGGCGCCGGCGACCGGCCTGCCGGGGGACGCCTACCTGGTGCATCCGCTGACCGTGCACGCCGCGCAGGAGCACCTGGGCGAGAGGCCCAGGTTCATGGCGCAGATGCCGTTCATGCTGACGGCGCCGCTGGACCCGACGGCGGACACACCGCTGGCCAGAGCGCTCCGCTAGGGGCGGGTTCCAGCAGATCACTTGCCTTCCACCTAGCCTGTTTCCGCGACCAGTAAGAGACCGGTAAGACCTGTAGCGGGTCAGCGGGCACGCGCCGGTGAGGTACGCCAGGTGTAGAGGGCGGTTATCAGGGCCATCAGGACGGTCAGCACCACCAGTGTGGCGTTGAACCCGAAGTGTCGCAGCAGCAGGACCCCCACCCAGGCGCCGAGGACGAGCGCGACGATCTCCCCCGCGCGCCGGCGGGCCCGCGTGCGCTTTCCGGTGCCGAGCACCGAATCGGCCGCCAGGTTGGTCAACGTGCCGGTCACCACCGTCGTACTGATGTCGGGGATCTTGAGGCGGCGCACGACGGTGTTCCGTCCTCCCATGGCGAGTCCCAGGGCGACGATCAGCGGGTAGCGGCCTGCCTGGGTGGTGGGCAGGAGGAACGAGCCCACCGTGGTGACGGCGAACAGGCTGGTCTCTATGACCATGGCGAGGACCATCCTGCGGCGGACGTTCGACACCCTGTCGGTGAGCCGCCCGGCCAGCCCTGCCCCGAGGAAGAAGCCCACCACGGCGATGGCCGTCGCGACGAGCGGGAACTGGGACGGGTCGCCCGCGGCGAAGCCGAGGATGAGCAGGTTCCCTGTCATGTTCGCCATGAACACCTGGCCGATGCCCACGTAGCTGATCGCGTCCACGAGCCCGCTGATGACGGTCAGACCGGCCAGCGACGCGTCGGACGGCCGGTCGTCCTTCACCTCCGGCATCGCGACCGGGGGAATCCGTGGGCGCCGGCGCCCCCTGTCACGGCGCTCCCCCGCGGCCGGGCGTGAACTCCCCTGGACGGCATAGTCGAACCTCTCGTTGCCCGGTACCCACGTCGGCTGCCTCTGAGCGGACACTCTCCACCAGAGGTGGAAGGAGAAGGCCGTACCAAAACCCGGGCTCGTCGGATTTTGGCCAGCATTTTCGGATGCCCCTGAACAGCGCTATCCGGCTGTATGGATTTTTTTCATGAAATCTTTAATACCGACGGCGAGAGGAGCCTGTGCGATTAGCCGATCGGATCCATCACGGCCACGGACGTGGGCGACTTCGCCACGCGCGTCCTCGACGCCGTCTCCACCTCCGTCCCCGCCTCTACCGCCGCACGCGACGCGGTCGCGTCCGTAGCGGCCGCTCCTGCCGAGCTCGATGCGGTGGTGGCCCAGGAATGGCAGCGGATCACCGGCAGGTCACCGGCCCCGGACAGCGACTTCTACGCGGAGAGAGGATCCTCGCTGGGCAGCGTGCGCCTGACGTCCCGCGTCGGGGCCCGCCTCGGCCGCGCGTTGAGCGTGACCGACCTGCTGCGCGCCCCGAGGTACCACGATCTCCTCGCGCACCTGTGTGAACCCGGCGAACCCGCCGAATCAGACCCAGCCGCATCAGACCCGGCCGGATCCGACCGGGCCGGATCCGACCCGGCCAGGTAGGCCGCTGCCCCGCTCGCCAGGCCGCCGGTCGAGCCCGGTATCGCAACCGCCGTGCTGGACGTCGGGCCGCACGGCGGGTTCTCTCACCACCGCGCTGCCCGGTGTGCCTGAGGTCGTGGCTCTTCGTCAGGCCGGCGGCCGGTCAGGCTCGGTCGCGCGCAGCTGCCAGCGGCCGTGGTGCGCGGTGAGCTGAACCCGGGCCAGCGGCGGGACGTCGATGCGCCAGAACGAGGCGGGAGGTGCGGCGAGTACGTTCACCAGCGCGGCCCGGATGACCGCGGCGTGCGTCACCGCGACCGCGCGACCGTGGAAGGAATCCCGCCACAGGCCCGCCAGCCAGTCGCCGGTCCGCTCGATCAGATCCACGATCGACTCCCCGCCGTGCGGCCTGGCGGCGGGATCGGTGAGCCAGTCCTGGATCGCCTCGGGTTCGGCGGCCTGGACCTCGGCGAGCCCGCGGCCGCGCCAGCGCCCGTAGTCGCAGTCGCGCAACGCGGGCTCGATCGACGGGTCCAGTCCGAGCGCCGCCGCGGTCTCCCTGGCCGCGGCGGCGGGGCTGCACCAGGCCGTCGCCGCGGACTCCCACCCGTTCCCGGCCGCGTGTCCGCCTCGTTCGGTGAGCGGTTCGTCGGCCGAGAAGGACGCCCGGGAGAGCGCGACGGTGGGACCATGACAGACCAAGATCAAACGGATCGTCACGCGGCGGCTCCGAATGGTGAGCAGGGGATGGCGTCTGCAGATGCCTTTGGTTTTCTTATGGCCCATAGGCGGAACCGGACTCGAACCGTACATTGTCATTAACCTGACTGCGACGGCGAGCGGAATCGGTCGGATCTGAGCCGGCATGCCACTGTCAACTTGTCGAGGTGGCCGCACCCGGGGCAGGTGCGGGAGGTGTTGCGCGGATCCACCAGCCGTACGGCCACCCCGGCCAGGGCGGCCTTGTACGCCACGAACGTCCGTAGCTGATGGAAACCCCACGAGTGCAGGTCGGCACGCTGAGCCTTGCGAACCGTGACCCGCTCCCGGATGCCTTCGAGGTCTTCGAGGGCGATCCCGGCGCGGGTGTCCTTGGCCTTGCCGACCAGTTTCTTGGAGATGACATGGTTGACGTCACGGGCGAACCGCGACTCCTTACTGCGGCGCCTCTTCAGCAGCCGCTTGGCGGACTTGGTGCCCTTGGCCTGGAGCCGGGCCCGCAGCCGGGCGTTGCGCCGCCGCACCGCCCGTACCCCCTTGCCGCTGTAGGGCTCACCGGTGGAGTCGGTGGCGAGGTTGACGATGCCCAGATCCACCCCCAACCACTCCTTCGGCTCCTCCCCTGGGGGTGGTGCGGGGACGTCGACGACCACGGCGAGGAAGAACACCCCGTCGCGGTAGACGAGATCCGCCTGACCCCGCAGGGTCGCTCCCTCGCTGTTCAGCCACCGGCCCCGGTAGAGAAGGGGCACGACGACCCGGCCGCTCAGGGTGAGGAGACTGACCGCCTCAGGACCCTTCCACGTCAGGATGCGCTGGTCGTAGGCGACCGCCCCCAGCTCCCGAAAGGCCGGCTTGATGGTCTTGTCGCGTTTGTAGGCCTCGCATGCCTTGGCGATGGAGCGGACGGCCATCTGCGCTGACAACTCCCCCGGCCCCTCCAGATCCCCCTCCGCGAAATCCTCCCTTGGGCGATCTTCGGTGCGGTGCTGTCGCTCCTTCTCCTCTACTTCGTCGGAGCCGAGCAGGGTGTGTTCTCCGTGTTCGGCGGTCAGTTCGTCCATGAGTTCGTCCACGACGGCCGGCATCTCCTCGGCTTCCCCTGTCACTGACCAGCAGACGGGACGTGCTATGACGATGCGCGCACTGCTGCTGCGCGGAATGCTCGTCGGGCTCGTATCGGCCGCGCTTGCCCTGGTGTTCGCCTGGATCTTCGGCGAGCCCCAGGTGAGCCTGGCCATCGCGTTCAAGGGGCAGCACGCGCACGAGGCAGCGGCCGCCGAGCCGGAAATAGTCTCACGTATCGTTCAGCAGACCTCAGGTCTGGCCGTCGCGATCGGCCTGTTCGGAGTGGCGATCGGCAGGTTGTTCGCCGTGGCGTTCGCCCTCGCCTATGGACGGATCGGCGGGTTCGGCATCCGCGCCGCCTCGGCGTTGGTGGCCGGCGGCGGGTTCGTCACCGTCGTGCTGGTGCCGTTCCTGTTCTACCCCGCCAATCCGCCCGCGGTGGGCGTGGGTGACACCATCGGCGCCCGCACCGGCCTGTACTTCGCGGTGATCGCCATCTCGGCGGCGATTGATCCGTACCCATGCCCGTGTCCGGCCTCGGACACGGGCATACTCGTGCCGCGTGTTCTCACCGGGATCCACCGGCAGCGGAAGGAAGGTTCGAAGGCGGCCAGGCGGGAGACCAGGGCACGCTCTCGGCCGCGTCGGGGTTCAATCGGGGTTCAAAGGCTCGCCGCGAGGTATCCGTGCGCGGCCGCCCCGAGGCGAGCGGCCGCGGTGCCGAGCCCGGTGGGGGCGCCGACCGGCCGCGTCGTCGCCGGCGGATAGTGCAGCTCGGACTCGTCGTAGCGGCGGGTCTTCATGTGCCAGAGCAGGACGCCCGCCATCCAGTCCTGCAGCTCCGTCACGTATCCGTCGAGCGTCTTCCTGGCCTCCTCGTCGAGGTCGAAGTCGTCGTACAGGGCGGGGAGTTCGGTGGCGACGATGTGCTCGAACTGATGCATCCGGGACGTCATCAGGTCGTTGACGATGTCGACCGCCTGTCGCAGGTCGCAGTCGAGGAAGTCCTGAACGACCAGCACGCAGTTGTGCAGCTCGCCTTCGAACTGGATCTCCTTCTGGTAGGAGCACAGGTCGTTGACCAGGCAGGCGTAGTCGGCGGCCGAATCGTCCAGCCCGCGCATCGTCCGAGTGCTGTAGACCTCGGGCGGCACCGACTGGCCGTGGGCCAGCCGGGACAGGCTCATCGTGAGGTCGGAGCCGAAGGTCCTGCGGCGCATCTCGATGTAGTCGACCGGGTCGGGAACCCGGTTCTGGATGTGGTTGGCCAGCTCCCACAGCCAGCTCTCCGTCATGTCCTCGACAGCCTGGCGGAACCTGGCGCGCGCGTTCTCCGACATGGGGGCCGCCGTACGGAACCACAGGTCGGCCAGCCCGCGCTCGATCGGGTTGGCCGGCGGCGGGGTGGCGGAGAGGTCGAGCGGCATGAACGCCGACAGCCGCTTGTTGAACGCCTTCGCGCCGATCATGTCGCGTCGCGGCCCGAACACCACCGGGAAGTAGTCGTCGGCGTAGGTCCCCCAGGTGAGCCAGAACGTCGAGATGTCCAGCTCGGGGCCGGGCGCGTCCGGGTTGATCGCCCCGGCGCAGATGGCGAAGTCGTAGCCGTCGAGCTTGTGCTCGGTCCAGATGGCCAGACCGGGGAAGCCGGGCAGCTGCTCGAACATCCCCATCTCGCGCGCCCACTCCACCGTGTGGCGGCGGGAGCTGTCCAGGTTGGGGTTCATCCTGGCCGTGTACGGCATGTAGATCTCGGGCAGCGGCACCGGCCCCACCTTCCGCAGAGGGACGTGGGTGTGGCTCCTGATCCCGCCCGGACCCGTGATGCCGGGCGCCAGCCTGACGCGCGCCGCCGCGGTGCCCAGGCCCGTGGGACCACCGAGGAGGGCCGGGGCGGCCGGGGACGCCTGCGAGGCACCGTTCATGTAGCGACTGGAGCGCATGTGCCACTCGTGGCCACCCGACTGCCAGTCCTGGAGCCCCTTGACGTACGCGAGGACGTCGATGCGGGACTTCAGGTCCAGGCCGTGCTCCTCGAAGAGGGAGGGCAGCTCGGTGAGGGCGGTGTTCTCGAACTGATGCAGCCTGGAGGTGATCAGATCGTTGATCGCGTCGGCCGCCTGCTGGGTGTCGTAGCCCAGGAAGCGCTCGAAGACCAGCACCCCGTTGCTGAGCTCGCCCTCGTCGCCGACCTCCCGCTCGTAGGAGAAGAGGTCGTTGCGCAGGTGCACCCCGTCGGAGAAGGTGTCCCTCAGCACGCGCATCGGCCGGCTGGCGGCGACGACGGCCGGGACCTCCGCGCCCGCGGCGTGCTCGACCAGGTTGGCCGACCAGGGGGCGCCGCCGACCTTACGCCGCATCTCGATGTATTCGATCGGGTTGGCGACGCGTCCGGCGTTGATGTTGGCGAGCTCCCACATGGACTCGTCGAGGAGGTTCCTGGTGCTCTCGACGAACCGGGCCCGCCAGTCGGCGGACATGGCCGGGATGGTGCGGGCCCACAGGTCGGCCAGGCCGCGCTCCACCGGGTTCTCCGGCTCGGGAGCGGGCCCGGTGGGGTGCACCGGCATGAAGGCCGCCAGCCGGTCGAGGTATTTCCTGGCCCCGGCCAGGTCACCACTGCGTTTGAAGGTCTCCAGGAAGTGGTCGTCGAAGAAGAACACCCACACGTACCAGTCGGTGATGAGGTCGAGTTCGGGGGCGGGCGCGTCGGGGTGGGTGTAGGCGCAGAGCAGGCCGTAGTCCATGGCGTCGAGCTTGCCCTCGTCCCAGATGCCGAGGTCGGGATCGAGGATGCCCATGTCGTGCGCCCAGGCCCTGGTGTGCTCGCGCGCGGTCTCCACGTGGGGGTTCAGCCTGGCCGGATACGGCAGGTAGAAGTCAGGGAGCTCGAAGGGTTGCATGTTCGTCCTTCCATGTCTGACTTCGACGCGTCTGGGAGCACCCTGGGCATCGGGCGTCGGGAGCACGGCGAATCGATGAGGTGGCACCCCTTTCCGGAAGCCACGACAGGCAGAACGTTACGCAATGACCACGTAGAGTGAAAGGGATTATCGTGAATACGCCATGGCACGGTCAGGACATCCGGTGTCCGCCGGCCGGGGTTCCCGGCGGCCGGAGCGCGACGCGCCGGCCGCGAGGTCACGGAGTTGGTCGGCGAACGCGAGTGCCTGCTCCGGTGTCATCCGGGGCTCGGTGCCGACGTAGAAGATCACGATGTCGCCGCTCGGGGACGTCGTGGCGGTGAACGGGAGAGACTGGTGGATAACCATGATGGGGTCATCTTTGCCTGCCCCACCGACAATTCGCAGGTCCTTTTACGCCCGGCACCCCCGTCACGTGAACCAAATACACGTACTCGATGCCGCCGATCGACGCCCGTCAACGCTGTGAGATAAGTTGTCGTCCACATGTCAAATGAGCTGACGTGGGAAAACGGAGGCTGGCGATGGCAGGGGACGAGGCGAGCGTCACCGCCGCCGACATCGCGCGGATGGCCGGCGTCGGCCGCGCGGCCGTGAGCAACTGGCGGCGACGGCACGAGGACTTCCCCGAGCCCGTGGGCGGGACGGCGACCAGCCCGACCTTCTCACTCGGTGCCGTCGAGGCGTGGCTGCTCCAGCAGGGCAAGGTGGCCGAGCTCCCGCTACGCGAGCGCGTCTGGCAGCAGGTCCGCGCCGCCGGCGACGACCTCAGGCTCGGCGAGGTCGTCGCCGAGGCCACCGAGCTCCTGCGCGGCCAGGGCAGGCCCCGCACCGTCCCGGCCCCCGCGTGGGAGCTCATCAGGCGATATGCCGAGGAGGAGGGGAGCCCCCAGGCCATCCGCTTCCTGCTGGACCGCTACGCCGACGTCCACTCACGCCGTCTGGCCGAGACACCCGCCGAGATCGCGGGCTTCATGGCCCACCTGTCGGGGCCCGAGGCCCGGTCCGTCCTCGACCCCGCCTGCGGTCTCGGCGTCCTCCTCGCCGCGGCGGCCTCGGGGCGGCGCGCGTACGGGCAGGAGTACGACGACTCCCTGGCCCGGCTGGCGCAGTCACGCCTGGCACTGGCCGGAGCGGGCGCCGAGGCTCCGGCGGGCGTCGGGAAGCGGACGGGCGGCAAGGCGAAGGCGGGCGGCAAGGCGAAGGCGGGCGGTGCACCGGAGGCCGCCGGCGAGGTCAGGGCGGGCGACTCGCTGCGCCAGGACGCCTGGCCTGACCTGACCGTCGACGCCGTCGTGTGCCATCCCCCGTTCAACGAGCGCCACTGGGGATACGACGAGCTGACGAGCGACCCGCGCTGGGAGTACGGGCTGCCGCCCAAGATGGAGTCCGAGCTGGCCTGGGTCCAGCACGCGCTCGCCCACCTGGCGCCGGGCGGCGTCGCGGTGCTGCTGATGCCCGCGATCGCCGCCAACCGCCGCTCGGGCCGCCGCATTCGCAGCAACCTGCTGCGGCGCGGGACCCTGCGGGCCGTCATCGGCCTCCCCCCGAAGGTCGCATCGGGTGGCACCGCGCTGCCCGTGCACATCTGGGTGCTGCGCAAGCCCACCGCCGACGACCGCACCCCCTCCCGTGTCCTGATGGCCGAGGCCGACCTGGGAAGCCTCGACGCGGTGGCCGAGCGGTGGCGCGAGTTCCGCGCGGATCCCGACCTCGACATCGACAGGCCGGGCGAGAGCCGGACGGTCCCGATCATCGAGCTGGTCGACGAGGACGTCGACGTCACCCCCTCCCGGTATCTCGGCACCGAGGAGCAGGTCTCGGCGGAGGGTTACCTCCTGCTCCGCGAGCGCCTGGCCGAGCGGCTCGGGCGGCTCGCCACCCTTGTCCCCGAGGCCGTCCCCGGCACCGGCCAGGAGTTGCCCTCCGTCACACTGGCGGAGTTGGAGCGGATCGGGGCGCTGGCCGTCTGGCAGGCGGGGCGCTTCGAGATCGACGGCTCGGGCGATCCGGTGCTGATCGACCAGCACGTCCTGGACGGGGGCACGGTGGAGACGCGCACACACCCCGAGGGCCGGATCAGGATCGAGCCGGGAGACGTGGTCGCCGCCATCGGAAGCGGCGGCCTGGCCACCCGGGTGATCGAGGAGCCCGGCCTGCTGCTCGGCCCCCGGCTCGTCCTGCTGCGCCCCGACCCCGACCGGCTGGACCCGTTCTTCCTCGCGGGCTTCGTCCGGGCTCTCTCCCCGGGCGCGACGACCGGCACCCAGTCCGGCTCCACCCGCTTCGACCCGCGCCGCGCCCAGGTGCCGCGCCTCTCGGTCGAGGAGCAGCGAAGGTACGGCGACACCTTCCGCGAGATCTTCACCTTCGAGGCCGAACTCCGGGAGCTGACCACCTCGGGCCAGACCGCCGCCACCGCCCTGACCCACGCCCTCGCCACCGGAACGCTCGCGCCGCCGGCCTGAGGTGTTCTCCCACCCCGCCTCAGGAGGGGGCAGGGACCGTGAGCATCCCAGAGGCCATGACACGCAGCGACGCGGCCAGCCGCATCGTCTCTCCGCGCTCCAGCAGTCGCAGGACCGGTTCGCTCTGGAGGCTGCCCAGCAGGATGTGCGCCAGTAGCTCTCCGTCCAGGTCGGGGCGCCGCGCGGCGATCAGTGCGCTGGTGTGGCCGTGCCAGAACCGGTAGACGGGGTGGTCGCCGGCTTCGTCCCGGTGCTCGCCGTGCTCCTTCCACTCCGGCCTGGGCGCCGCCGTGGCGGCGTGGCCGAGCGCCGCGAGGAGCCCCTTGTTGCGGCCGACGACGTCGACGATCGCGTCCAGAAAGGCCATCAGCCGCTCCTCGGGCGGGGCGCCGGGCCCCAGCGGCGGAGGTCCACTCGCCACGGCCTCCTCCAGGGCGTACGCCCGCTCCTGCATCAGCGCGACCATCAGCCCCATCCGGCTGCCGAAACGGTGGAACACCGTTACCGACTCCGGCCGCGGCGGCGACCTGTTCCATGGAGATCTGCCCGCCGTGCTCACCGGCGACGTGGTCGGCACGGTCGACGCGGTGGGGCCGGGCGTCGACCCCGCCCTTACCGGCCGGCGGGTCGCCACGCTGGCCGAGGACGCCTTCGCCGACCACGTCCTCGCCGACGCCGGGTGGCTCGCGCCCGTACCGGAGGGAGTCGGCGACGCCACCGCGAGCATGCTGCCGATGGGCGCCCCCGTGGCGCTGGGCACGTTGCGCGCCGCCCGGCTGTCGCCCGGCGAGACCGTGCTCGTCCACGCCGCCGCTGGAGGTATCGGCCATCTGGCCGTGCAACTCGCCAAGATCGCTGGCGCCGGCACCGTGATCGCCACGGCCGGCTCCCCCGCCAAGCTGAACTTCACCCGCACGCTCGGCGCCGACGTGGCCGTCGACTACTCCGCGGAGGACTGGCCCGAGCGGGTGCGCGAGGCCGCACCAGGAGGAGTCGACGTCGTCCTGGACTCCGTCGGCGGCCGCATCCTGCTACGCAGCCTCGACCTTCTGACACCGTTCGGCCGAGCCATCGTCTACGGAGCGGCCGGCGGCGAGGCAACCGATATCCCGCTGACCAGCCTTTTCGCAATGAGATCGGCAGCCGCGTTCTCGCTGCTCGCCTGGCGCGCCGCCGCGCCGAAACAAGCGCGCGAGGACATGGACCAGGTCACCCGGCACGCGGTCGAGGGGAGACTACGTGCCAGGCTGCACGCCCGGCTGCCACTCGACGAGGCGGCCGAAGCGCATCGGATCATGGAAAGCCGCTCCCAGCTCGGCCGCGTCCTGCTCATACCCTGAACTCCTGGCTCAATCATCGACGCGTACCAGGCCCGGAGCCGTGCGGGGTGCGCCGACGGGGCCGTTCGCTTACGGTCCGGGGGCGGCACTGCCGCCCCACTTTCGGCAGCAGCCGCTCGATCCGCTCCCGCGACTCGTCCAGCACGATCCACTTAAAGGCTTCCCAAGACGCCCACCCCACCCACGCGAACTACACGCTCCGCGACGAGACATCACCGAGAAGGGGTCAACGAGTCATACACACCAAGCATGAACTCGGCTCCTGGAGGCGGTCACTTCGAAAAGTGACCGCCTCCAATCTCCATAGCCTCAGGGCCATGCCACCAACTGGAACCAGACGGACTTTCCGTAGGGGTTGAGGGTCCAGCCCCAGTTGTGGGAGAGGTCTTCGACGATGGTGAGGCCCCTGCCGGAGGTCGCCAGGTGGTCGGCCTGCCTCATTCGGGGGACGGCTATGCAGGAGTCGTAGACGTCCACGGTCATCAATTCTTTCTCCCTGGTGGTTCTGATGCGGATGACGGTCGGGTCCGGAACGTCCGACGAGCCGTATGCGATCGCTTTGGTGACGAGTTCGGAGACCAGAAGTTCGGCGATTTCCGGGGTGTCTTCCGACGCGTTCCAGTCGGTGGCGATGTCCCGGACGAATCGGCGGGCGGAGGCCACGTTTCGCGTTTCGCACGGCATCCATCTCTCCCCCAGCACGGCCAGGGAAGGGTCCAGCGTGTAGCGATATTCGATCAGCGCCGCGTACGCCTTGAGAGCCTCTTTTCCGGTCTCCCCTTCTTCTTTGGAATCCATATGGCCAGCGTGCCGCGATATGGCTACGCTTGGTAGTCGAACGGTTACCATCGACGAGCGTTGGGGATTCGCACGGCCGTTGTTGAATTCCGGCAAGGAGGGCATCGTGATCGACCTCTACACACCTCAGGCAATATGGGGCCGAGAGCTGAAGCACTACCGGAAAGCGGCGGGGCTCACCCAGAGTCAGCTGGCCGAGAAGATCCACTTCAGCGAGTCCCTGATCAGCGGGGTGGAGACCGGCCAGCTTCCGGCCAGCCCCGAGTTCGCCGACGCCTGCGACAAGGTCCTCAACACGGGCGGCGCCCTCCGCCGCCTTCTCGACTGGCGAAAAGCACAACAGTTCCCGTCGTGGTTCGGTAAGTGGAGGGCAAGGGAACCAGAGGCAACCGAACTGCGCGCCTACGAACCTCTTCTGGTTCCAGGGCTGCTTCAGACCGAGGCTTACGCCCGCGTGGTAATGCATGGCGACGAGGTAGCCCTACGAGCCCGCCTGGAACGTCAGGCTATCCTCACCCGGGAGGACCCACAGCCTCCGATCTTCCGGTGCGTCATCGATGAGGCCGTTCTCTATCGACCAATAGGCGAACCCAAGGACATGCGAGGGCAACTGGAGTATCTGTGTTCCATAATCAGTCCCGCGCTTAGCATCCAGGTGATTCCCCACGGGATGCATCCGGGTCTGCTCAGCGGGTTCACCATCGCGACCTTTGATGGTGGAATCGATGTAGCGTACGTGGACACGGCTCTACATGGACTCACCGTCAATGATCACGAAGAAGTCCGCTACGCCATCCGGAAGTTTGAGTCCATCAGGACCGAGGCGTTGCCGCTACGCATGTCGATAGACCTCATCAAAAGGACGGCAGAGGAAAGATGGACCTGTAGGGTCGGGGGCTGGCGCGGTGGCTTCTCCTGGCGGGAGGGCCTGGGGCCTTCCTTCCGTCGGTTTCCCGGACGGGTGTGCCACCCCAGTGGCCGTGACCAGGTTCTTCGCTCCGTTTCCAACCCCCGCCACCTCGATCCGTGCATGCGGTTCTCCCGCACACGGCTCACCGACGTCGTTCACCGCCGGCATTCGGCCTTTCCCGCCAGGGCTTGCCCGCCCTGGGCGCGACGACGATTCCATACAGGCTGATCAAGCCGAGATCGCTGAGCGAGCGTTTCAGCACGCCCCGGCCGTAGCTCCGGCTGCGCCGGTGTTTTCGGCTGAGGAACAGCGCCAGGCGCATCCAGGCGAACTCTCTGATCTTGCTAAAGCGCCGGGCAGAATGCCCGTACCGGAAATAGCCAGCCCATCCCCGCAGGAACAGGTTGACCTCCTTGGTGATCGCTTCGGTGCGAAGCAGCAGCCTGCGGCCGTCCGTGAGGTCACGGATCCGGTCGCGGGCGTGTTGCATCGCCCTGTCTGAGGGCCAGCGAGCGAGGAAAACGAACGGCCGTTTCCCGTTGAACCCGCGTGAGCGCACCAGCCGGTGGTGAAAGCCCAGGAAGTCCAGGCCTTCCCCACCGACCTCCAGGTGCACGATGCGGGTCTTGGCGGCCTTCGGCTCCAAACCGAGTGCCGCCAGCAGCTCCGTCAGGCGGGCCAGGGCCCGCTCGGCTTGACCGCGGGACCAGCACATCACGATCGCGTCGTCGGCATAGCGGGCCAGCACGCCGTCCGCCTCGTCCCACGCCCGATCCAATCGGTGCAGGTAGACGTTACAGAGGACGGGTGAAACCACGCCGCCTTGTGGCGTGCCGGTGACCTCTCGCCGGATCTGTCCGTCCTCCATCACCCCGGCGCGCAGAATCACCCGCAGGAGCTTCAGGAGCGACTGATCGCAGACGCGTTCCTCGATCGCACGCATCAACTCATCGTGCGGAATCGCCGAAAAGCAGTTGGCGATGTCCGTCTCGACCACCCACCGGCGGCCCCGCGCCTGCTCCTCAATGAGCACTTGCAGAGCATCGTGTGCTGAGCGCTTCGGGCGAAACCCGAATGAGCAATCAGCCATGTCCGCCTCGAAGACCGGTTCGAACACGATCTTCACAGCGGCCTGCACGATCCGATCCCGAACAGCGGGAATCGACAACGGCCGGTACTCGTCCTTCAGCCCAGGCTTGGGGATCATCACCCGGCGCGCGGGCAATGGCCGATACCGGCCCTGCCGAAGTTCCGCGGCCAACTCCTCAAGAAGCCGGACGATCCCGTACTCCTCGATGTCGGCCAGCGTGGTCGCGTCGATGCCCGGTGCGCCGTTGTTGCTGCGCACCATGACCCACCCGCGCTCCAGAACGTCTCTGCGATAGACCTTGTCCATGAGCGCGTGGAACCGACGTCCGGGATCGGCCTTGGCCGCCCGGTAGAGCACATGCTGCAAGGCGCGGACCGGATCACGCGGAACACGCGGCCCCACGGCGGCGGGAATAGCCAAAACGGCACTCACCGAGCCCCTCCTCCACCTCAATATGCATCGACGAAGTAGCGGCCCTTCCCTCACCGCCGGTTATGTTGTCCGGTCGGCTCAAGCAGTACTACGGCCGCCTCCGACGCCCACCCGGCCAGCAATCCACTTCCCGGCGTTGACCGGTTATAGGACGCCACGCTCCGGTAACACCTTCCGCAGGTCACCGGGCCGGGGAGGGCCTCCCCAGTTCCCGCCGTCACTATCGATACGTTCCGCGCCCCATACGCCGGGGAGTTCTTCGCGGCTGCAATTTCCAGGCTCTTCGCCGCTTCCATGGCCTTCACCCCGATCACGAGGGGCTCGGCTCTCCCTTGTCCCGTCCGAAGACGGCTGAGTAACGACGCCGCAGGCTTCGCGTCATGCTACGGACCGCATCGTCGCTCCCCCTTAAGGGCTTTTGACGCTGGGCTTCGACCCCGCCCGTTTCCAGACGAAGCCGCCAGCCTGCTACCGGGCCTCCTGGCAGCTACCCGGACCGGACTTTCACCGGCAAGCGACGACGAGCTTACGAACATGCAGATCAGCCGCTATGTCACGGCTTCACCTCCAGTTCTACTGGGCGCACGAGAAGAGCTCAATGGCGTAAGTCAACTTGGACCGGCGACAACGGCGGAAACTGCGTTGAGGTCGCGGAACTCAAGGATGTCGTCGACGCTCCCGGCCACAAGGCCGAGCACCCCGAGTTGATCGCCGTACGCGATTCCAAGGACCCCGAAGGCCCCAAGCTCTTCTTCACCCCCGCCGAGTGGGATGCCTTCATCAACGGCGTGAAGGCCAACGAGTTCGACCGCGGCCACCAAGGCTGACACCCTACTTCCTCTGTCACGATCCCGGCTCGTGTGAGATCACGACAGAGGAAGCAGGCTCGTTGTGCTCCGCGTCCTCTCTACTGGAGCATGCCAAGGACGGTGTGCAGGGCGTCATCGACCTCTTCGATCTCGGCTGGGTCCAGACGTCCCGCGAAGTCACCCAGGCGGTGTGGGGCGACAGCCATGGTCTGCTCGACCATGATCCACGTCTGCTTGCCGAGGGGTCGCGTCCGCGCAGGTGGTGTACGAGTGTTTGAGATCGGTACCCGCGTCGCGCCTGGCTGATCGCCATTGAAAAGCGCGGCGTAGCACGTGGGGAAAAGCGCGGCGAGGGTGGTGGAGTGGTGTGGGGCCGTTCACCGGTGTCGCATCGTGCGGGGTGGGAGGTCAAAAGCGCGGCGAGGGCCGTGGAGTGGTTGGGGGCCGCTCACCGGTAACGCATCGTGCGGGGTGGTGGCGGGCATTGGCCGGGTGTGGGTGACAGGGGGGGCGGGCCGGTGGAGCTCCGGGAGGGGGCAAAGCGGGTCATGGCGGGCGTGGAGGCGGGGCCGTGGTGGTGACGATCGGGGATTTTCCATGATCTGGATGAGTTGGCACGCTGGGGGCGTGCGGATTCACCCCGATCAAGGAAGGCGCCACTCCCACCCCCTCGGGTGGGCCGCTTTTCGTGGTGGAAGGCCCGATTCGTCCCCGCGCCCAGCCGAGGGCGACCCGTGACCGGACGCCCCGCGGACCTTCGTACCCCGCACGGCGAGAGCCCCGCACGAGGCGGCGGCGAGCAGCGGCGAGGAGCGGCCCCGAACCCTTCCGCACCGCGGCGGACCCGTACCGATGGGCGGTCTGGGGCCACTCCACGGTCCTCGGCGCGCTTTTGACCTTCGACCCCGCACGACGCGACACCGACGAGCGGCCCTGAACCACTCCGCCACCCTCGCCGCGCTTTTCCCCACGGACGACGCCGCGCTTTTCCACCGTGACCGGCTTACCGGATTCGGATGCTCGTACACCACGTCCATGGACGCGACCTGCCGAGGAGTTCGACCTCGGGGCGGAAAAGGGCGGGAGGCGCACTCGCCGAGGTCGGAGCGATGAGCACGGTGGAGAGATGAGCCAAGAAGTCCGACTGGAGGATTACCGGGAAACGCTCACCTCGTTACTCATGGGCCATCGCGTCACGAGGAGCACGCAGCCGATACACGTCACCACGCACGCAGGTGCTCCGTGTCTCTCATGATCGCTTCCGCTTCGGCCCTGTCTGCGGGGTCGTTGGCCAGCCTCTTGGCTGCGACTCGGGCCCACTCCATACGGTGGAGACGCTGAGCGATGACGAGCGCTTCGCGAACGGCTTCGGTCGCCGAACGGCCATCGGAAGTCAGCTCGTTCAGAGCCTTCTCCGCCTTGGCATCGAGATCAACAGTCAACACGCCCATATCTTCACTGTACGACCAGGCGTCTCGCAGGTCTTCGACCGAATTTCGTAACCCTCCAGATGCTCACAGTGATCAAAACTCGGAGAAGGGCAAGTGATCGTGCCCTCGTGCATCAAGAGAAGGTCTTCGAGGACGCCGTCGAGTCGGCGCTTCTCGCGAAGGGCTGGATGAAGGGTTCGAACGAGCCCTACGACCATGCCCTGATGAAGACCCCGCAGATTGGAGGGCGCGTCGCTGTTCGCCGGAAAGTGGCCCGCAAGGGGGCGGACATACCGTCACGTTCATGACTTCTGGTAGGCACTTGATCCTGGTGGCCGCAGCCGCTCTCCTACTGTCCGGGTGTGGCGGCGGGGAGGACGACGCGCCCGTCGCGGACAGTCCGAGCGGGAACGCTCAGACGACGGCGCCGCCCGCCGAGGCGTCCTGCGGGGAGGTCGCCGACAAGGTCGAGCAGCACGTACGACAGGAGAGGGTCCGGTCGGTCACCGTGGCGGGGCAGTGTACCTCGGTGTCGATCGAGACCTCCCTGACCGACGACGAGTCGGCCACGGCCAAGGAGATCTGCGACGCCGCAGCCGAGGTCGCCTACTTCGGCGACACCAACTCCATCCGCGTGCTGGGCGCCTCAGGCAAGGAACTCTCGGTGGGCATCTCCGATGCTCCCTGCCTGGAACAGCCGTAGAACCCGCACCGGGACCGGCCAGGGTTTCACGCCCGGTGGCGGCTGCCTCCTGATCTCCCCCGCCACCCGGACGCCCCAGCCGTCGTCCAGCCGCCCGGGGACGGCATCGCGGGAGACGAACGGCGGGTAAGGCAGGCAACGCCTGCCGGGAGTGTCCCGCCCGCCGGAGCCGCCGGACTTGAGATGTCAGCTTCCCGGCCCTGGGGGCCGAGATCGAGCCGACGATCTTCAAGGGCAGCAACGACATGCGCGTCTTCCAGGAGGAGATCTTCGGGCCGGTCGTCTCGGTGACGACCTTCGACTCGGAGGACGAGGCCCGCTCCGAGTGGAGCGGGTGCGGCTCAGCCCCACCGCCGAGGAACTGCTGACCGTGCTCCACGAACGACACGGCCCGTTGATGTTCCACCAGTCCGGCGGCTGCTGCGACGGCAGCTCGCCCATGTGCTACCCCCGGGGCGAGTTCCGGGTCGGCGGCGCGGACCTGCTACTGGGCGTGCTGGCCCTGGACACCCCGTTCTGGATCAGCGCCTCCTCCACCTCCCAGCTGCCGCGCCCGATCGTGCCTGACCTCTGGCTTGTCTTATTCGTTCTCGACGCGCTCCCTGATCCATTCCATGCCGTCCTGCCAGGAGGCGAACGCCTGGAGATAGCGGCCGTCGCGGGCGTGGAAGGCGTGATACCGGAAGTCCCCGTCGCTGCCCGTACGGATCAGGTCGAAGACGTCACCCTTGGAGCGGTACCACACGCACTCGCCGTCAGCGGGACGCGAGGACGAGGCATAGGCGAACTCACGCGTGATGGACATGTGACGGATGCTACGGACCGGCGAATCCACAGGCAATGCCGCATCCATTTCATTCAGGGATAAAGTTCGCCCTCCGTCTCGACCGGTTCGCGGGCAACCGTGACGATCAGCCGATGTCGTCGCGCTCACGACGCTCCCTTTGTGACTCCTCCGCCCCTGAGGGGAGCGGCTTCTCGCTAGGCCGCTTATGGACATCCCGCCGACTCTAGTAGTGCTAGATAAAAAATCTCTGACAGAAATACCGTGGCTCGCACATCTACTGAACATGAAAGCTCGACGTGACACGCGATCATGCCTCTAATGGGGGTGAACCGAGAGTGGTTTGCCTGATCAGGCAGACTCCCTGACGGGACTTCACGGTCCACGACTCCCCGACGGAGATGGGGGGTGTACTCCGGTGCCTGGTCCATCCACTGGACCTTGCCGTGCCGGGTGGCAAAGGTTCGGAATGTGGGTGGGTCACCGGTCAGGGAACCCGGCCGACGGCGCCCACCGTGACGGCACCGGCTCCCGGCGCGATGACGACGTCACTCGGGTCGGGCCGCCAGTCGTAGACGGGCACCAGACCGGGTTCGAGCACCTCCAGCCCGTCGAACAGTTCGCGGATCTGGGTGAGGGTGCGGGGGAAGACGCCGCCCGCGGTGGTCGTGCCGTAGACAGCACGCCCCTGACGGACCTGCTCCTCGCTGAGGTCGCCGGAGGTGACGTGGGAGATCACCACGTGGCTGCCCGAGGCCAGCCGCCGCCCGAAGGAGGTGGCGATGTCGGCGGCCTCCTTGTCATCCGCGACGAAGTGCAGGATGGAGACCATGAGGACGGCGACCGGCTGGTCGAAGTCGATGCGCTCGCGGACGTCCGGGTGATCCAGGATCACATCCGGCTCCCGCAGGTCCCCGGGGATCACGGTGGTCTGCGGGTTGTCGGCGAGCAGCGCGCGGGCGTGCGCGAGCACGATGGGATCGTTGTCGACATAGATGATCTGGGAGTCGGGCGCCTCGCGGAGGACGACCTGGTGCACGTTCTCCTGCGTCGGCAGGCCCGTGCCGATGTCGATGAACTGGCGGATCCCCGCGGCGGCGAGATGCCGCACGGTGCGCCCGAGGAAGGCGCGGTTGGAACGCGCCACGTCCTTCACGTTGGGGACAAGCTCAATGATCCTGTCGCCGGCAGCCCGGTCGGAGGTGAAGTTGTCCTTGCCTCCCAGGTAGTAGTCGTACATACGGGCCACACTCGGGATCGTGGGGTCGATTCCCGGTGAAGCCTGCTCGCGCTCAGTCATATCCTCGCCTTCACCACTCTTTCCCGAATGGTAGACGAGCAGCCAGCAGTTCAGATCATGAAACGACATATCATCTGATCGACAATTAAGGCGGACTCAAGCCGTCAAGCGTCACAATCCTTCTCAAAACCCATCAAATCGGGCCGACGCCGGCGGGCAGTGACCCACGTGCCGGGCATCAGCCCGAGAGCTCCTCACGCAGGTCCCCGAGGAACCTCTTGCTCTCGGCGAGGGAGTAGGCCTGAATGCACAGGCGGTCCATGACCTGTATGTAGTGGTCGATCTCGTCGAGCTTGTCCAGGTAGAGGGCGCTCGTGAGCTGTTCCAGGTAGACCACGTCGGGCAGGTCCCGCCCGGGGAAGCGCAGGATGGAGAACGGTCCACCCGCCGCGGCGTGGCCGCCCCGGTCGAACGGCATGATCTGCAGTTTGACGTTGGGCAGCTCGATGATTTCGAGCAGGTGGTCTATCTGGGCGCGCAGCACCTGCGGCCCACCGATGGGTCGCCGTAGCACGGCCTCGTCCATCACGGCCCAGAGTGTCGGAGCATCCGGCCTGGTCAGGCGCTTCTGACGGGCCATACGGAGCGAGACTCGGCGGTCGACCTCACCCGCCGAGGCGCCACCGTGCACGAGCATGATGACGGCCCGCGCGTATTCGGGGCTCTGCAGGAGGCCGGGGATGAACTGCACCTCATAGGTCCGGACCGTCGAGGCCGCCTCTTCGAGCCCGACGTAGACCTCGAACCAGCTGGGGAGCAGGTCGCCATACTTGTGCCACCAGCCGGGGGCGTTGGCCTGACGGGCCAAGGTCAGCAGCGAGGCCCTTTCCTCGGTATCGGTCACCCCGTACATCGTCAGCAGATCCGCGACATCGCGCTCCTTGAAACCGACCCGCCCGAGCTCCAGCCGACTGATCTTGGCATGAGAGGCGCGGATGGCGTAACCGGCCTGCTCTCGGGTGATCTCCTTGGCGACGCGCAGCCTCCGCAGCTGGGCACCGAGAAGAATCCGCAGGACGGTGGGACCACCACCACCCGCGTAGGTGAGAACGCCGCCCTGCGCGCCGCTGTCTTCGGCGGTCTGTCTGGCCATGTCGGCTCCCTGTCGCACCTTCCTACGGTGCCACACTTTCACATATACGGCGTGAATCACACAGCCCTACTGGACGCGCACTTGCGTCTGCACTTGCAATCGCATGTGCATATACCGACAAATCTTCCTTTACAGCTCATTTCTAACCCAGGAACCCCACCTCCAAAACCTCGCCGACGCTACTGCCCCGAAGCGAGAGCGTACGTGTCGTCATGGAGAACATCCCGACCCGCCAGGTTCAGCCCGGCCCCAGTGATCGGCACGGCCTGCCGCCCTCATGGCCTGCCGGCCCGCGAGGGGCTCGGCCCGCTCTCCCCTGCGGCGGGCGAGAGCGTCCGCCGAACCGGTTCGGCGGACCTTACCCTGCGTTTAGGGTTGGCGCAGCGTGGCGCTAACGGGGTCCCCGGCAAGCTCGGGGACATGCGAAACACTACGAAACTCACCATCGCCGCCACCGGACTCCTCGCCGTCATCGCCGGAGGTGGCGCGGTCGCCTCCGCCGGAACCACGACGCCCACCCCGGCCCCCAGCGGCAGTGCGACGACTCCCGCGCCGGTGAATCCGACGCCCGGCACCGAGAGCACCCCCGCGACTCCCGCGCCCGGCGAGGAGGAGGCCGGGATCTCGCGGGACGAGGCCGTCAGGATCGCTCAGGAGAAGGTGCCCGGCGCCAAGCTCGTCAAGGTCGAGTTCGACGGCGACGAGACGCCCGCCAACTGGGAGGTCGAGCTCCGCGAAGGCGATGTCGAGCACGACTTCGACGTCGACGCCACCACCGGCGCGATCCTGGAGCAGGACCGGGAGGTCGCGGACGACGACACCGACGACGACCGTGCCGCCAACGGCAGGGACGACGACGACCGGGACGACCGGGACGACCGGGATGACCGGGATGACAGAAACGACCGGGACGACCACGGCCGGGACCACCACGGCGACCAGGACGATGACTGACCACTTGACCGACAAGAATTCGTCTCATGCGGGAGGTACACCGGCCGGCCCGGTCAGGTTCCCGTCGCGACGGAGAGGCGCCTGGATCACCGGTGGTCGCGGAGTGGGAGTGACGGGCCCGGCGAGACGACCAAGGTCGGGAGTCGAGGCCGAAAGCAGGGGTATGGACAGCAAATGAGCCTTCAGGAAGAACTACGGCAGGTCGAAGAGGATCTGGAGAGACTGCGTAACGAGGTCGCCGAGATGCGTCGGCAGGTCGGAGAGGTCGGCCCCACCGACCCCGTCGAGCGATCAATGATGATCAACCAGGCCGACGAGCAGGAGATCCTCGTCAGTGAGCTCGACGCCAGGCGTGAAGGCCTCCTCAAACGTCTCGGCGAGGAGTGAGCGGAGCAGCGCACTCACAGGCCAGGAGAAGCATCTACCTGTGGTTCGTCACAACTGGTTATCTACAGTCTCCCTGGGTAACCATAAGAGCGAACCACCATCAGGGGGATGAAATGATCAGTACGCTTCACAAGATGGGCGTCAAGTCCAGCGCGATGTACATCGCCGGAATCGCCTCGGTCGGCCTGTCTTTCGCGGCGTGGCTGGCATCGAATTCGGCGGAGAAGGCGGGGATCGACCGGGCGGACCGGTGGGGAATCTTCATCGGTGAGTGGGCGCCCACCTTCTTCGGGATCGGGCTCGCGCTGCGCATGGAGGAGCACCACGACGAGATGCGGCCGACGGAGCAGGAGATGCTCCACGGCACGTACTCCGAGGGCAGGATGCCCTCGCGCGCGGGCGTCTAGCTGAGCCGCTGGATGATCCAAAGGCGGGGCGTGTCGGGGGACGCGCCCCGCCTTCGTGTCCGGCCCTCGTGTCCGTCCCTCGTTCCCGCCCCGCCTTCGTGTCCAGCCTTCGTGTCCAGCCTTCGTGTCCAGCCTTCGTGTCCAGCCTTCGTGTCCGGCCCGCCCTGCCACGAGACGGCTCACGGCGCTGTGACCAGGGCCGGATGTCTCGGATCGTCGACGCGGACGACCATGTCGGCGACCTGCGCCGGTGCGACCTCCGCCTCATAGCGCGCGTAGGCGGGCAGTGTCCAGCGTTCCTCGTCCGGGGTGCGCCGGGCGAGCGCGCCCGGAGAGAGCCTCAGGTGCACGGTCAGGTCGAACGGCATCCCCCTGCCCAGCAGCAGGGGACCGTCCAGCAGCAGCACCCCGCCGGAGGGGACGGTGACGTAGGGTGCGCGGGTGGCCCGGTCGACCACGCTGTCCCACAGCGTGGGCAGCACCTTCCCCGACCGGCCGGGAGCGAGCGGCCCCAGGACCTCGCGGACCAGCCCTTTGTAGTCGAACCAGTCGGTGTAGAAGGAGTCGGGGTCGGTCCTGCCGTACTCGAAGCGGAGCGAGGCCGGGCGCAGGAAGTCGGCGGAGGAGACCCGGAGCACCTCCCGGCCGCGGAGCCGGAGCGGGTCGGCCAGCGCGTCGGCGAGATCCCCCGGCCGCGCCGCCGGCGCTCCGTCGAGTGCGACGCGCACCCAGGAGTCGCCGGGCTCCACGGCGACCCTGTCAACGACTTCCGCCACCAGCGACGACGGGGAGATCGGCCTTATGTCCACCCCACCATCCTGGCCGACGCCCGACCCGTCTCCGACCGTGGATCGGCCAACCGCCATGCCCGGGTCAAGGTCGGACGTGATGCCGATCAAAAGTCAGCTTGCCCGGGTTGTCCCGCCGCTACGGGCGGTAACGATCCATATGGGATCGACGGCTCGGCCGTGACCGGGCGTCGGCCTCCCGGTCGCGTCACGTCCCTGTCGGCGCGATCCGGTAGTTGGCGTGATCTTCACGTCTTTCCGCAACCGAGATCACGGCACGTTACGCACGGAGACAGTGATGTCAGGAGGATTTCAGTGATCAAGCGCGGTAAGCCGACCAAGAACGGCCAGGTCAAGCTGACTTTCACCATAGCGGAGAGCCCGGCCGGCGGGGGGGTTTCACTGGTCGGCGACTTCAACGGCTGGGACCCCTACGCCCATCCCATGCAACGCAAGGAGAACGGCACCTACCAGGTGAGCCTGACCGTCCCCGCACGGCAGCCCATCCGTTTCCGCTATCTCGCGGACGGCGGCGTGTGGTTCGACGACGCCGATGCCGATCACCACGACGAGCACGGCTGCCGGATCAACCCGGTGGACGTCCAGGAAGCGCCGGAAGGAATCACCTCGGCGCCCAGCGTCGGCAAGCCACTGCGGCAGACGCTCACGGCAGGGCAGCCGGCCACGAACTCGTTGTCCGCCTCGTAGGGCCTGGCAAGCACGCTTGGAACGGAGTCACGTTCGCGTGACAGCCCGTTGTGCCGTCTCCGCGATCACCGGGGCCGCCCGCCCTTTCCCGTCCCCACGAGGCCGTGGAAGGGCAGGCCGCCCCGCCCGCGGACGGTGACCGGGTTCCCACCGACGACCGCCGAACACACTGCGGAATGGACAAACAGCGCCTCCCTGAGCAGGTCCCACTTCGCGTCGGGTGGTGTCCTGACATCCGGCGGTTCGCATTCACCCGTTGAACTGTCACAAGCCACGGGCGTACGGTGGTGTCAATGGCACCGGTCCTTGCACGGCTCCCGACAGGGCGCTGTCTCCAACTGCCGTAGACAGCGGGGCGATATGACTCGGCTTTCCGTCACCGTGGACACACATCCCCAGTTCTCCGTAGTGACCCTGGTCGGCGATCTGGACAAATCCTCGGCTCCGCTGTTGGAGGAGCGGCTCGCGGAGTTCATGAGGCGGGGCCATGTCTGTCTGGTCGTCGACACGACGAGGCTGGGATTCTGCGACTCCACGGGTATCTGGGTGCTGCTGACGAGCCTGCGGCGCGCCTACGAGCGGAAGGGCTGGCTGCGCCTCGTCGGCGTGCACGGATTCCTCAGCCGTCTGCTCGATCTGACCAGACTGCGAGATGCGTTTCCCATCAACTCCACGGTCGAGGAGTCACTGCGCGAACTCTCCGGCGAGAGCGTCACCGTCTCACGCTGATCCCGACGGCCCTCCGGCGATCAGCCCTGTGACGGGGGCGCGAGCCGGACACGCCCGCTCCCCGAGGAGAGCGGGCGGGCGGCTCAGCCGCGGGAGACCAGGCGGACGAACTCCTCGAACGAGAAGCGGCCGTCACCGTCGGAGTCGCCGTCCCGGTTCAGCGACCCGATGGCCTCCGCGGGCAGGTCGGGGAAGTGCCCGCGGAACTCGGCCTCCGTGATGAATCCGTCACCGTCGGCGTCGATGGCCGCGAACGCCTGCCTCAGTTCCGCCAACCGCTCCCCCGTGGGCTCTGTCGACATGGTGACCCGCCTCTCTCAACGACCTGCACTTCGATCAGCAGACAATTTACGGGAGGAGCCACCCGTACAGCCACACCGCGTCATATAGCACGTTTTATTACTAAAAATCCTCTTTGTGGGCCCGGCCCTTCCGTACCCCGCCCCTAGACTGCGAGCATGATTCGCCCCGCAACGCCGGACGACATCCCGGCGATCATCGACATGATCCACGGCCTCGCGGAGTACGAAAAAGCGCCGGACCAGGTCAAGAACACCCCGGATCTGCTCCGCGAGACGCTTTTCTGCCCCTCTCCCAGCGTGTTCTGCCACATGGCCACCGACGGGGACAAGGTCACGGGGTTCGCGATCTGGTTCGTCTCCTACTCGACCTGGACCGGCACGCACGGGGTCTACCTCGAAGATCTCTTCGTCCACCCCGAGCACCGGCGTGGCGGGTACGGCAGGGAACTGCTCGCCGAGCTGGCCCGCATCTGTGTGGAACGCGGCTACGGCCGATTCGAATGGTCGGTGCTCGACTGGAACACCCCCGCCATCGACTTCTACCGGTCGCTCGACGCGGAACCTCTCGACGAATGGGAGAGGTACCGGCTCACGGGCCCCGCGCTCGAGAAACTCGCCGCGACCGAAAGAAAGCGGTAGTCACACCGCGCCCGTCCGCAATCAATGCTCGGCGGGCGTGTCCGAGCAACGCCCGGCGGTGGCTGAGGCAGCCGCTCCCGGTCAGCCGAGACCGAACGAGTCCGCGAGCGTCTCCACCTGGGCCTCGAAGAGGATGCGCGGGTCGTGGCCCATGCCGCCGAACTGCGAGGCGACCTCCAGGCTGACCACGCCGTGCATGAGGGACCAGGCGAGGACCGCCCCGGCCAGGGCCCGCCCGGCGGCTCCGCCGCCTTCGCCCTCGGGCACCCCTCCCTCCTGGGCCACCCATGACGCGACGGCCGGCTCCTTGCGCGCCCACACCTCCATCTGCTCCACGACGGGCAGGACCGCCGGGCTTGGCCTCCCGTCGGTGAAGACCTTCAGGAACGGGCCCAGGGTCGCCCGTGCCCGCAGCACGGTGTCGACCGGCGCGGTGTAGCCCGGCAGCGGCACCCCCTGCAACAGCAGGTAGCGGTGTGGATCGCCGACGGCCCACCCGCGATACGCCCCGGCCAGAATCCGCAGGCGGTCACGGGGCGACTTCCCCGATCCCCCTTCTCGCCCTTCCCTCCACTCGCACCACCACCTCCCACACCGCAAGGAGCAACGCATGAACGCCAAGCCCTACATCAGCCGGCCACTTCGCCCCCGTCGCCGACGAGATCACCTCGCGCGAGCTCACCGTGCGGGGCACCCTGCCGCCGGAGCTGTCCGGCCGCTACTTCCGCAAAGGAGGACCCGGTCACCGGCGAGCTGCACTTCTTCGCGTACTCCCCGTTCCCGCCCCACCTGATCTACTACGTCGCCTCGGCGGAGGGAAAGATCATCCGGACCGAGGTGATCGAGGGAGCGGGACCGTCCCTGATGCACGACTTCGGCATCACCGAGAACCACGTCATCCGGATGGACCTGTCGGTGGTGTTCGACCCGTCCGAGCCGTCCGGCATCCCCTACCGATGGAGCGACACCTACGCGCCGCGCATCGGTGTCATGCCCCGCACCGGCCCCGCCACCGTCACCTGGTACGACGTCGAGCCCGGCGCGTTGCTGCACGTCGCCAACGCCTACGAGGGCGCCGGCGGGCGGATCGTCGTGGAGGGTCCCCGCACCGACCGCGGCGGCTGGGAGGCCTCGTGGAAGTGGTGGGCCGGCTCAACCGCTACCACTACGCGGTCGCCTTCCCCTGCTCCGACCTTACCGACCACGCCATCGTCAAGTACGACCGCGCGACCGGCACCCGGCGGATCGCCCCCACCGGCCGCGACCGAATGCCGGGCGAGGCGGTCTTCGTACCGTCGGCAGGCGGCACCCGCGAGGACGACGGCTACCTGCTCACCGTGGTCGGCGACCTCGCCAGGGACACCTCGGAACTGCTGGTGCTGGACGCCGGGGACATCGCCGCGGCCCCCATCGCCACGGTCGAGCTGCCCCGGCGCGTCCCCGGGGGGATCCACGGCTCCTGGATCCCCGACACCGATCTCGAAGGCGGCCGGTGACCGTGCGCGCCGGGCTCTCACCCGGTTCTTTTCCGGCTCTCGCGTGATTGGTCCCCCAGCCCTCCGGCCCGCCGGGGAGTGAGGCGGTAGCTTGGGGACCGCCATCAAGAAGGAAGAGAGATCGTGACCACGTCTATTCATCAGCGGATCGCCGAAGAGCTGGGTGTGCGCGAGCGACAGGTGCGGGCGGCGGTGGACCTGCTCGACGGCGGTGCCACCGTGCCGTTCATCGCCCGCTACCGCAAGGAAGCCACCGAGATGCTCGACGACACGCAGCTGCGCACGCTGGAGGAGCGGCTGCGCTATCTGCGGGAGCTGGAGGAGCGACGCACCGCGATCCTGGAATCGATCGACGGTCAGGGCAAGCTCGACGACGCCCTGCGGGCACAGATCATGGCAGCCGACTCCAAGGCCCGTCTGGAGGACGTCTACCTTCCTTACAAGCCCAAGCGGCGGACCAAGGCGCAGATCGCCAGGGAGGCGGGGCTCGAACCGCTCGCCGACGGCCTGCTGGCAGACCCGTCGGTCGACCCGCAGGCCGCGGCGGCGGCGTTCGTCGGCGAAGGGGTGGCCGACACCGCCGCCGCGCTTGACGGTGCCCGCGCGATCCTGGTCGAGCGGTTCGGCGAGGACGCCGACCTGGTCGGTGAGCTGCGCGAGCGGATGTGGACGAAGGGACGCCTGGTCGCGGCGGTCCGCGAGGGCAAGGAGGAGGAGGGTGCCAAGTTCTCCGACTACTTCGACTTCGCCGAGCCGTTCACCAAGCTGCCCTCGCACCGGATCCTGGCGATGTTCCGGGGGGAGAAGGAGGAGATCCTCGGCCTCACCCTGGAGCCGGAGCCCGAGCCCACCGGTACCTACGAGGGCCGCGTCGCGCACCGCTTCGGCATCGTAGACCGGGGACGGCCCGCCGACGCGTGGCTGGCCGACACGGTCCGCTGGGCCTGGCGCACCCGCATCCTCGTCCACCTCGGCATCGACCTGCGGACGCGCATGTGGCAGGCCGCCGAGGAGGAGGCGGTCCGCGTGTTCGCCGCCAACCTGCGCGACCTGCTGCTCGCCGCGCCCGCCGGGAGCCGCGCGACCATGGGGCTGGACCCGGGGCTGCGCACCGGCGTGAAGGTCGCGGTGGTCGACGCGACCGGCAAGGTGCTGGACACCGACACGATCTACCCCCACGAGCCGCGCCGCCAGTGGGACCAGTCGCTGGCCACTCTCGCCGCGCTGGCGAAGAAGCACGACGTGGAGCTCGTCTCCATCGGCAACGGCACCGCCTCGCGCGAGACCGACAAGCTCGCGGGCGAGCTGGTGAAGCTGATCCCCGGGCTGACCAAGATCGTGGTGTCGGAGGCCGGCGCCTCGGTCTACTCCGCCTCGGCGTTCGCCTCGCAGGAGCTGCCCGGCATGGACGTGTCGCTGCGCGGCGCCGTGTCGATCGCCCGGCGGCTCCAGGACCCGCTGGCCGAGCTGGTCAAGATCGACCCCAAGTCGATCGGCGTCGGCCAGTACCAGCACGACCTCGCCGAGACCAAGCTCTCCCGCTCCCTCGACGCCGTGGTGGAGGACTGCGTGAACGCGGTCGGCGTCGATGTCAACACCGCCTCGGCGCCGCTGCTCGCCCGGGTCTCGGGCATCACCTCCGGGCTCGCGGGGAACATCGTCCAGCACCGCGACGCCAACGGCCCGTTCCGTTCCCGCAAGGCGCTGAAGGATGTGGCCAGGCTCGGCCCGAAGGCCTTCGAGCAGTGCGCGGGCTTCCTGCGCATCCGCGGCGGCGACGACCCGCTCGACACCTCCAGCGTGCATCCGGAGGCGTATCCGGTGGTGCGGCGCATCCTGCGGAGCACCGGCGGCGACATCACGACCCTGATCGGCAACGGTACGGTGCTTCGGACCCTGCGCCCGCAGGAGTTCGTGGACGACACCTTCGGGCTGCCGACCGTCACCGACATCCTCTCCGAGCTGGAGAAGCCGGGCCGTGACCCGCGCCCGGCCTTCAAGACGGCGACCTTCAAGGAGGGCGTGGAGAAGCTCTCCGACCTCTCGCCCGGCATGCTGCTGGAGGGCGTGGTCACCAATGTGGCGGCCTTCGGCGCCTTCGTCGACGTCGGCGTGCACCAGGACGGCCTGGTGCACGTGTCGGCGCTGTCGCACAACTTCGTCAAGGACCCGCGCGAGGTGGTCAAGCCCGGTGACATCGTCCGGGTGAAGGTGCTCGACATCGACATCCCGCGGAAGCGCATCTCGCTCACCCTGCGACTGGATGACGACGTCAAGCCCTCCGGCCCGCGAGGACCGCGCGACCAGCGCGACCAGCAGGGCGGCGGGGGTCAGCGCCAGGGTGACGGCGGCGGCAAGCGGGGCGGCGGGCAGAGTGGCGGGCAAGGCGGCGGGCAGAGTGGCGGCCAAGGCGGCGGGCAGGGGCGCGGCGACCGGCAGCGGCAAGACCGCGGGGGTCGGCAGCGTAACGCGCCGAGCGGCGCGATGGCCGACGCCCTGCGCCGCGCCGGGCTCGACGGCTCCGGCGGCCGCCCCTGATCCGTACCGGGTGGGCGCCCCGCTGTAGACCCACTGCTGGCCACCCAGCAGTGGGTCTACAGCGGGGCGCGCGACATCGTGAACCCCGCGGCCGACAAGTGCCTAGCCAGGGGACCGGCCGGGTGGGGAACCGGCCGCCTCGCCCTCGCGGTCAGAGCAGGCGCCTGATGTCGCCGTACGCGCGGTAGAAACCGCCCCTCTCGGAGAAGCGGACGCCCTCGACGAGGTAGCGGGCCCCGACCTCGCGCACGCCCTTGGGGAACTGCACGTTCCGCCGCACGTCGTAGCCCTCGCTGACCACCCGCACCCTGAGCCGCTCGCCCTCGCGGAAGCACTCCACCACCACGCCGTCGCCGGTGTGCGAGACCGTGTCGAGCACCACGGTCTCCAGCACGGTGGTGGGCTCCACCACCGCCAGCCCGGCCGATGCCTTGACGTCGACGGGCTTGGGGACGGTACCCCCCTGGGCCGCGCTGATCGCCTCCTCACTCGCGTCGATGCAGGCCAGGGTGCCGTCGGTGGTCACGATGTAGAGGCGGTCGTCGAGGTACTGCATGGAGAAGGCGGAGCCGCAGCCGGTGGCCAGCTTCCACAGGCGCTCGCCGCCCTGGTCGAAGCAGTAGATCGAGGAGTGGTTGTCACCGGCGAAGACGTAGCGGCCGTCGGGGGCGGTGGCGCAGGAGAAGACCGTGGCGTCGCAGCGGTAGACCGCCTGGCCGGCGCCGTCCGACTTGCGCAGCCGGTGCACGGCGCCGCGCGAGGTTCCCGCGTAGACCGATCCGGCCTCCTGCCAGCCGAACAGCACCGCGCCGTTGATGGGCGTCTCCCAGACCGGCGCTCCGTCGGCGGCGTCGTAGCGGGCCACCCCGGTGGAGTGCCCGTGGTAGACGGCCTCGTCGTCGCAGCGGACCATCCAGGCCGAGTCGCCCCTGCCCTTGCGCGCCCACTGGAACTCGTCCTCGTGGTCGATCGTGGTGATCCGCCCCGCCCGGTCGGAGACGCCCAGCACGCCGTCGTGGATGTCCAGCCAGTAGATGTCGACGTCCTCGGCGATCTCGTACGCGACCCTCGGGACCTTGCCTCCGAGGTCGTAGACCTTGCCGTCGTCGGCGCCCGCGTAGATCCAGAAGTCGTCGCCGACGATGCACTTGACCCCGTCGGGCAGCCGGAAGCGACCGGTGACGGTGCCGCCGTGGGTGACGGTGTAGACATCGCCGCGCTGGTTGCCGACCCAGCAGCGCTCGGAGTCGACGAAGATGCCGAACGCCGCCGCGCCGCTGGCGAAGCGCCAGAGCACCGGCGCCTGGGTGGCGGTGGAGCGGGCGCTCTCCACACTGCGCCGGGTGACCGCGCGGCGCTGGCGCACCCCCTGAACCGCGGGGGCGTAACCCCTGCGGACCTTCTCGTTGATCTTCTTCGCGGCGGCCGCCTCGGCCTTCGCCTCGCTGGCGAAGGCCGAGATCTTGGACTGGCCGGACTCGCCGATGCGGCCGTACCTGATCGTCACCTGGGTTCCGTCGAGCACCACCTCGTAGAACTTGTGCGAGCTCCCGCCGTCCTCGGACAGTTCCAGGTAAGTGCTCCGCGCGGCCATGCTCCACCCTCTCTGTTGATCGACGCTTCCGGAGCGTAGGGCAGCCGTACGACAAATAATGAAAAGTCAGGAAAGTAGCGGCGGGGTCGTCGGTCGGCGGCAGGCCCCTCTCGCTCCGGCCGCCCTCAGGACCGGGAGCGCATCCCCCAAGGCCGGGAGCACGTCACCCCAGGACCAGGAGCACATCACCCCGGATCGCGAGGGGTCAGGCGCGAGCGGTCACCGGGAGCGGGCGGCGGGTACGGCCGTATCCGGTTCCGGCCACCAGGCCCAGCATGGCCAGCACCGCCACCTCGAAGCCCACCACCAGCCGCTGCGTCACCCCGGCGGGGATGTCGTCGCCCGTCAGGTCCAAGCCGGCCATCCGCACCACGTACGGGAGGACCACCAGGACCAGCACTCCCAAGGAGGCCAGGCTGAGCAGCCGGATCGCGCGGGCGTACGGGCCGGCCGCGTGCCGCCTGACCAGGAGCAGTCCGGCGATCGGCATCGTCAGGAAGGCCACGAACGCCGCGTACCTGTGGATGCCACCGGACATCGACAGCGGCACGCCGGGCTCGTCGGTGGGGAAGGCGCCGATCAGCAGCATGCACAGGCCCCAGAGTCCGACCAGCAGGGCGGCGGCCCGGTCCTCGCCCCGCCGGGCCAGCATGGTCCCGATGATCGTCGCGGCGGCGGCGAAGAGCGTGAGCGACAGGAGCAGCAGCCAGCCGTCCGCCTCGAACGCGTACTCGCTGATCACCGTGTGCACCGGGTCCAGGCCGGTGACCACGTGCAGCCCGAGCATCGTGACGGCCCCGGCACCGATCGCCGCGTAGCCGCCGAAGATCATCCTGGATCCGGTGAGCGCCTGACTTCCCATGCCTCAACGATGGCGACGATCAAGGTCCCGGAATATCGGAGAGAGCCCCCGGCCACCCCTGAGTGATCCCGTAGGGCCCCCGGGGCAGGGGGACGCCACCCCTCCGGGGAAACCCACCGCACCGGCCCCCTGACCTGCACGAGGACCGACGACGGTAGGGCGGGCCCTATCAGGGTCCCGGTATCGGGACCCCGATATCAGAGGACCGATATCAGAGGACCGGTATCGGGGCCCCCGCATCAGGGCCCGCCTTGAACCGCAATCCACCCCCAGAGGGATGTCAGGCCTCCTTTCCGCCCCTTACCCTCACGTCATGCCGCACCCCCCTGCCCTCGCGTCATGAGTCGCCGTTTCGCGCCCAGCGCCGTCGACTGGCTGATCGCGGCGGTCACGGCCGCGTTCGGCCTCACCGAGGAGCTCAGCGAGCGCACGTCGGCCTTCGGCCATGAGCAGTCCTGGTGGTTGCCGGCGGCGGTGCTGGCCGCGGCGGGCCTGGTGCTCGTACGGCGCCGTGCCCCGCTCACGATCCTGGCCGTCTACTCGCTGGTGAGCGCGGTGAGCTTCGCGCACCTCGGCGACCTCTCCGCCGCCTGGCAGTTCCACGTCCAGCTCATCCTGCTGTTCACCCTGGTCAGCGAGACTCCCCCGCGAGATCCCAGGATCGCGATCGGGCTCGTGGTCACCGGGCTCTTCGTCGGGTCGATGATGCTGGCCGGCGACCATCCCTCCATCCCCCGGGACCTGGCGGTGGCCGTGGTGATGACCTCGATCGCCGGCGGCACGGGCCTCGCCGTGTGGCGGCACCGGCAGGTCGCGATCCAGGCACGGGAACGCGGCGAGCTGCTCGACCGCAAGGCCGTGGCCGAGGAGCGCACCCGGATCGTCCGCGAGCTGCACGACGTGGTCGCCCACAGCGTCAGCGTCATGGTCATGCAGGCCGGCGCGGCCAGGTTGATGCTCCGCCCCGACCAGCTGGTCGAACGCGAGACGCTGACCGTGGTGGAGGAAGCCGGCCGAGAGGCGGTCGAGGAGCTCCGCCGCATGCTCGGCCTGCTGCGTACCGACTCCAACGAGGACGAGCTGGCCCCGCAGCCCAACCTGGCCCGGCTGGAGGACCTGGTGGAGCAGGTACACGGCGCCGGCCTGGAGGTGGAGCTGGCCGTGGAGGGCGAGGCGCGGCCGCTCCCGGCCGGGCTGGAGCTGTCGGCCTACCGGATCATCCAGGAGGCGCTGACCAACACGCTCAAGCACGCGGGTCCCGCACGCGTCACGGTCACCGTCTCCCATCGGCCTCGCACGCTCAGCCTGGAGGTCGTCGACGACGGCCCCCGCCACGGCCATACCGGACCCCGGGGCGCCGGGCACGGTCTGATCGGCATGCGGGAGCGGGTCGCGCTCTTCCACGGGCGGCTCGCCACCGGACCTCTGCCGGACGGCGGTTACCGCGTCAGTGCCTCGTTCCCGCTGACGACACGGGCCACCGGGGAGGAGCCCGCTGGTTGAGCGCGAGACTACGAGCACGGCCTCGTCCGCCCCGGCGAGCACCGGGATCAGTAGGCGAAGAACACCGTCTCGCCGTCCCCCTGGAGGCGGACGTCGAACCGGTAGGCCCGCTCCCCCTCGGGCACCGCGACGAGCGTGCTCCGGCGTGACGGATCCACCTCGGCGGGGAACGGCGCCTCCGCGGTGAGATAGATCCGGGTCCAGACCGGCTTGAGCAGGCCGCGCGCGAAGATCAGCAGCGGGATGTAGCCGTCGGGTCTGGCCGTGCGGAAGTGGTAGGAGCCGTCGGCCTCGGTCTCGCAGCGGCCGAACAACCCCGGCTGGCAGATCTCCAGCAGCGCGTCGGACACCGGCTCGCCCGCGCCGTCCAGCAACCGGCCGCGCAAATCGATCACGTCCGGATGGTCCGCCGGCACGACGAGGGGTCCCTCGGCGTACGACAGGGCGAACGAGAAGAACGGCCCCACGGTCTGCGACGGGGTCTGCGACATCACTCCTCCTCAAACGGGGTCGCGCCCAGCACGACGTCCCAGCGGTAGCCGAGTGCCCACTCGGGCTCGGTGACGTCAAGGTCGAAGGCACAGATGAGCCGCTCGCGGTCCTTGGGCTCCGGGACCGACTGGAAGATCGGGTCGTAGGCGAACAGCGGGTCGCCGGGGAAGTACATCTGGGTGATCAGCCGCTGGGTGAAGGCGGCGCCGAACATCGAGAAGTGGATGTGCGCCGGACGCCAGGCGTTGGAGTGGTTGCGCCAGGGGTAGGCACCCGGCTTGATCGTGACGAACCGGTAGCGGCCCTCGGCGTCGGTCAGGCAGCGGCCGAAACCGGTGAAGTTGGGGTCGAGCGGGGCCGGGTGCCGGTCCACCGGATGGGCGTACCTGCCGGTGGCGTTCGCCTGCCAGACCTCCACCAGCGTGTTCGGCACCGCCTGGCCCCGGCTGTCGAGGACCCGGCCCGTGACGATGACGCGCTCGCCGATCGGCTCGCCCGCGTGCTGCCTGGTCAGGTCGTGGTCCAGCGGCCCGACCGGCCGATGGCCGTAGACCGGGTCGAGCAGCTCCGCCGCCTCCGGGTCGAGGGCGGGTCGCACCGGCGGGTACGAGGGGGCGCGGAGCAGGGTGCTGAGATAGCCGGGGGTGAGGTGGTGCGGGTGCGGATCTGGGTGGGTCACGGGCGGGCTCCGAAGTCGAAGGGCAGGCCGACGTAGTTCTCCGCGAGCGTGGTCGCGGCGGCCGCTGAGGAGGTGACGTAGTCGAGGTGCGAGATCTGCAGGCGCCGCCCGTAGGCGTCGTCGGCGTCGAAGGTGTGCAGCAGCGTGGTCATCCACCAGGAGAAGTGCTGTGCGCGCCAGACCCGCTTCAGGCAGCTGTCGGAGTAGGCGTCCAGCAGGTCCGCGGAGCCCGTCGCGTAGAACTCGGCCAGGGCTGCGGTCAGCAGCCGGACGTCCGCGACCGCCAGGTTGAGCCCCTTGGCTCCGGTGGGCGGCACGATGTGGGCGGCGTCCCCGGCGAGGTAGAGGTTGCCGTGGCGCATGGGCTCGGCGACGAACGAGCGCATCGCCGACACGTCCCTGGAGATGATCGGCCCCTCGGCCAGCGTGAACCCGGGGACCGTCTCCAGGCGTGCCCGAAGCTCGGCCCAGATCCGTTCGTCCGGCCAGTCGTCGAGCGAGGCGTCCGGGGGAACCTGCAGGTAGAAGCGGCTGATCTCCTCGGAGCGCATGCTGTGCAGCGCGAAGCCCCGCTCGGTATGGGAGTAGATCAGTTCCTTGGCCGACGGAGGGACCCGCGCGAGGACGCCGAGCCAGGCGAAGGGATAGTCCCGTTGGAAGACCGACAGGACGCCCTCGGGGATCGACCTCCGCGAGACGCCGTGGAAGCCGTCGCACCCGGCGATGACGTCGCAGTCGAGGCGCTCGCCCTGGAAGGTGAGGTAGGGATCCTTCTCCAGCGAGTGCAGGGCGACGTCGGGGACGTCGAAGAGGATCCTCCCTCCGTCGGCCAGCCTGCGGGCGACGAGGTCCTTGACGACCTCCTGCTGGCCGTAGACGGTGATGGCCCGGCCGGGGACGAGCCTCTCGAAGGGGATGCGGTGCCCGGCCCCGCCATACCGCAGCTCGATGCCGTGGTGCGGCAGTCCCTCGGCGCGCATCCGGTCGCCGACGCCCGCCTCGTTGAGCACGTCCACCGTGCCCTGCTCAAGCACCCCGGCCCGCACGCGCTGCTCGACGTATTGCCTGCTCCGTGCCTCCAGGACCACCGAGTCGATGCCCCGCAGATGGAGCAGATGGGAGAGGAGCAGCCCGGCGGGGCCCGCCCCGACGATCCCGACCTGAGTTCGCATGCGTCGAGCATTCCGCACGGTTCACCCCCGCACGCGCCGCTCTTCCGTTCAGCGGAAACCCATCACCGGAAACCTGTCAGCGGAAACCCGTCACCTTCGGAGGGCGGCGAGGTCCCGGGAGAGGGCCCCGGCCGCGGTCAGCACGGCGGGTGCCAGCCGGCGCGGGTCGGCGTTGTGCCGCCAGGCCACCAGTGACAGCGCCGCCACCACCCGGCCGCCCGCCCCCCGTACCGGCACCGCGACCGAGCAGGTGCCCACCGACATCTCCTCCTGCGTGCAGGCGATCCCGGTCCGGCGGACCTCCTCCAGCTCGGTACGGAGCCGCGCGGGGTCCACCACCGTGTTGGGCGCGTGCGGGGTGAGCTCCCTGGCGAGCACCCGCTCCACCGTCTCCGGGTCCGCGAAGGCCAGCAGGACCTTGCCGACCCCGGTCGCGTGCAGCGGCAGTCCTCCGGCCACCCGCGAGACGATCGGCACGGAGGTGGGCCCGCGCAGTCGCTCCAGGTACAGCGCCCGGTCGTCGCGGAGCACCGCGAGCTGCACGTTCTCGCGGGTCGCGGCGTAGAGGTCCTCCATGTACGGCAGGGCGAGCTCCCGTAGCTCCCGCGGCTCCGCCGCCTGGGCGCCGATCCGCCACAGGAGCATCCCGACCCGGTAGGAGCCGTCGGGGAGCCGCTCCACGAAGCCGCCCTCCACCAGCTCCTTGACCAGCCGGTGACCGGTGGCGGGAGGCAGCTCGGCCCGGCGGCAGATCTCGGTGAGCGTCAGCCTCACGTCTCCCGGCAGAAACGCGCCGAGGATCGCCATCACCTTCCCGGTGACCGTGGGCGCCCTCACCCGTCCCGCCCCGGCCGACGGAGTCTAGGAGGCGGCGCCCAGGCGTGCGGCCAGGATCCCGGCGCGGGCGAGCTGCACCTCGCGGGCCTTCTTCGCGGCGTAGCCGAGCAGCGGCCTGGCCCAGGCGTGCACCACGAGAATGTCTTCAACCTCGGTGCCCCCGTCCTTCTCACTGAGGGTGAACCGGTAGTCCATGCGCACCCCACCGGGGCTGTCGACCTCGCCCTCCACGGTCCGCGCTGTGTTCCGCAACGTCACCTTGATCATGTTGTCGTACTTGACGAAGCCGAGGAACCTGAAGCGTTCCACCGAGGTGTAACGGGTCTCGGCCTCCCCCTGCTCGACGTCCTTGACCGCGACCACCATGGGCGAGAGTCCTATGTAGCTCTGCGGCCGGCTCAGGTGGGCCCGTAGCACCTCCGGGGTGTTGCGGACGTGAAAGGTATTGCGAAGCGTGACCTTTGGCATGTTCTGCCCCCGTTTGAAGGTCTTTATTGGGAGACACTAGCGGGTTCGGCCATGTACCAGCGAGCATGCTGTTCACCCCGGGTGAGGGAATCGAGCCTGCGGGGCAATTCGCGCCGGGAGAAGGGATCCGCGGCGGCGTTGCGGATGTGGATGCCCACCGCGTAGATGTCCCTGACCTCCATGAGAGTGGAGTATCCCGGCCAGGAACGCAGGTCGCTGCCGTACGCGTCGGCGAACGCGTCCACGTCGGCGGCGGTCAGCCCGAAGCGCCGCTGACCGTGGTAGGTGTGGACCAGATCCCACTCGCGGGGGCCGACCGAGACGCCGTCCCAGTCGCAGAGCACCACATGACCGTCCGTGCAGCGCAGCAGGTTGTCGATCCAGGCGTCACCGTGCAGCAGCACCGGCTCGTCGTCCACGCCGAGGTCCAGCCAGCGCTCCGTCAGCTCCGCGATGCGGTCGCGCAGCCAGGCCCGCTGGCTGAGGGTGAGCTCTTCTGAGCGGTCTACAGCGCGGCGCACCTCGCACAACGGGTCGACGAAACGCCGCAGAGCCACCGGCGGCACCGGCAGCAGGTGCAGGCTGCGCAGGATCTCACCCAGTTCCGTGGTGGTGGGGCGGCCGCTGGCCGGCACGTAGTGCCAGAACGTGACGACCCTGCCCTCGTGCACCACGGGCTGCTCGGAGATCTCGTCGGCCGGGCGCACCGCGGGGAAACCCTGCTCGGCGAGCCAGCGGGCCACCGCGAGGACCAGCGGCAGCCGGGTCAGCGCGTTGGGCGCGGTGGCGATCCTGACCACGATCTCGCTGCGCAGCTTGAAGACGGCGTTGCTGCGCACCCGCAGCAGCTCCGCGTCCCTGTGGTCGATGCCGAGATCCTCGCAGACCTCCCTTAGGACTGTGAACGCCTCCTCGGCGAGCGACCCCATCAGCTGACCAGAGCCGCGCCGGTGACCAGGTCGTTCAGGCGGCGCACCGCCGCCGCCCTGTGCCTGGTCTGCGGCACCTCCGACAGCAGCGCCCGCGCGCGGTTGAGCACGATGGAGGTGCGGTGCTCCAGCGGCACCTGGAGCAGTGCCTTCTCCGCCAGGTGGCAGGCGTCGTCGACCTTGCCGTCGCGGACCAGGTGCGCGGCCTGGTCGAGCAGGATCAGCACCGGGTCGATGGCGTACGGTTCCGAAGGGCTCGTGGGCCCCGGCTTCCAGTCGACGTCCTCACCCAGCTCGATCAGGGTGCCGATCCGGTAGAACTGCAGCCGCCGCTCGGAGAAGCGGAAGGCCAGGTGGTCGTGGCCCTCGGGGGGCATCCTGGCGAAGATCCGCTCCGCCTCGGCCAGCGCGACCCTGGCCGCCTTGTGCTCACCCATCCGGGCCAGTGCCCGCGCCTCGGCCGCCGCGCCGAGCGCCGCCGGGGAACTGGGCGCGCTCCCCGCGAGCATCCTGGCCTCGCGCGCCAGCCGCACGGTCTCGGCCAGGTCTCCGTAGTAGTACGGCAGCATCGCCTGCTGCGCCCGGACCAGGGCGCGCAGCCGCACGTCGCCCATGTCGTCGGAGGCGGTGCGCGCGGTGTTGTACCAGGCGTGGGCCTGGCGGGTGTCGCCGAGCTTCATCAGCGCGTCGGCCGACAGCAGTGCCAGCATGACCGTGGCGTTGAGCAGGCGGCGCTGGGCCATCGCGGGCTGACGGGTCAGGGAGAGCGTCCTGACGTCCGACAGCTCCAGCATGAGCCGGTAGAGCATCGGCACCGGCGCGCTGCTGATGTACTCGCGCCGGTAGCGCAGCACCTGCTCGTCGAGCCGGTCGAGCTGCTCCTCGGAGACGGTGGCGATGGCGAGCGTACGGTCCAGGTCCTGGCGGGTCCGCTCCACCTCGGCCAGCAGCCGGCCCGTCATCACCGACCGCGAGCCGAGCAGAGCGTGGTGGAACAGCGCCCGTCGCTCGATGTCGTCTTCGGACCGTTCCCGCTCCTCGGCCTGGTAGGGCGGGCGTCCCTCGCCGCCGGAGACGACCACGACCTTGGCGCCTCCGCCGTCCTCGCAGTAGTCTCCGGCCAGGCCTAGCCTGACGGCGTTGGCGCGGTACAGTCTGGCTAGCAGATCTATGGTCTGCGGGCGCGGTCTGGCCCGGTTGTTCTCCCAGGCGTTGAGCAGGTCGATGCTGGCCCGCGCCTCGCCCAGGTCCTGGCGCTCACAGAGCTCCTCCAGTTCCTGAACGGACTGCCTGGCCGACCATCCCCTGGCCAGACGGTGCGCCTTGAGCAGGCTCACCCCGCAGCAGCCATGGATGGCCTGCGCGGTCTGCCAGGGGGTCCACTGCCTGGACGCCGCCTGCTCGCGCCAGCGTCGTGCACATGCGGGCGAGTGCTCACCTCGGGCCACGGCGCCCCTCTCCCGGTCGCTGTTTACACAACATTAACAAGGGCGCACCACAGCGTAAACGCATCCGTGCGCCGGATTCCCGTTATTCGCGGTTTCTCAACGGAACATCAACGACTTTCCGGTCTATTCCACTGATCCTGGGGGGGTTTGCGGAAGGACCGATTGCCTCAAGTGCCGCGAAACCGCACTCTGCAAAGAAGCAAGTCACGAGTGTCCTCCAGGAGTGATCCGGATGATGGCAGAACGCGGCGAGGCCGTCGACCACCTGCGGCGGCTGGCCGTCCAGTTGGAGGCGCACGCCTTCCAGGTACGCCTGCGGTCGGCGGCGGGGCTTTATCCAAGGCTCCACGTGATCAACCCGATGGCACCCGCCAGGACCGAGGACGTGCTCGCCGCCCACGAGGCCGACGGCGAGTGGTGGTTCTGGTTGTCCTGGGCCGGGCGCATCGGTAACGCGGAGGACGTCGCCACGGCCGCGGAGCGTGTGGCCAGTGTTCTTCATGTGATACGGAGATAGGTGATTCTTGGGGCTGGCATGGGTAACACCCGGTGATCCAGCCCAGAATGGAGCGGCACCGTGAAAAGGATCCTGGTCGTGCAACGCCCCCGTCCCCCCCGCAGGCCGGTACCGCTCGATCTGCGCAGCCCCTCGGGTCGTGCACTCCCTTTCTGACCGTCGGCAAAGAGACCTTCCCCGTACCCTCAGAGGAAGGTCGGGGCGACCGGCCTTCCGTCCCGGACGGGCTTGCAAGGGGCTTTCAAGCGTTCTGCAGGCGGTTCGGTAGACCTTGTGGGCATGAACAGCGCCCCCTTCGCATTCAGCGTCAGTGTGGTCGTCCCCGCCATGAACGAGGCTGAGAACCTGCCCCACGTCTTCGCGACCCTGCCATCCTGGATCGACGAGGTGATCCTGGTCGACGGTAACTCCGTCGACGACACGGTGGCCGTGGCCAAGGCCCTCCGTCCCGGACTGCGCGTCGTCAGGCAGACCGGGAAAGGCAAGGGCAACGCCCTCACCGAGGGTTTCGCCGCCGCGACCGGTGACATCATCGTCATGATCGACGCCGACGGATCGACCGACGGCAAGGAGATCCACGCCTTCGTGACCGCGCTGGTCGAGGGCGCCGACTTCGCCAAGGGCTCGCGCTGCGCTCCCGGCGGAGGATCCGACGACATCAGCCCGATCCGCTCGCTCGGCAACACGGTGCTGACCAAGATGACCAACCGGCTGTACGGCACCCGCTACACCGACCTGTGCTACGGCTACAACGCCTTCTGGGCCCGCCACCTCGACGCGCTCGACCTCGACTGCGACGGCTTCGAGATCGAGACTCTGATGAACATCCGCGCCGCCCAGGCCGGACTCGTCATCCGCGAGGTCCCCAGCCACGAGCGCAGCCGGATCCACGGCGTCAGCAACCTGCACGCCGTCCGCGACGGCCTTCGGGTGCTCCGCACCATCCTCCGCGAGCGCGAGGGCCGTGCCGGCGGCGTCCAGCTCCGCCGGGAACACGCCGCCGCCTGACCTGTCCCGGAAATCGGCCGGACGAGAACTTCGAACGGCCGCGAAGGACCGCTGTGTTCTCGCCCGGAGCCGGTCAGAGCTCCGGACAGGAGAACGCCCATGAACGGAGGACGGGTTCAGAACGAGATGAACCCGGCGACGCGCCGGCTCTCCTCCAGCGGGGGCCGGTACGACCGGGCCGGACCCGCCCGACCGCTGTGACCGACCGGTATTCGCCCTCCCCTCTCGTACGGGTGGCGAGCGTCAGGTATCCCGCTCCCCGTTGAGAACGCTTGTCACCCACTCCAGCGATCCCGTGCCGAGCGCTTCGTCCGCGAGACGCTTGGCGGACGGTGTCCTCAGCGCGGCGAGAGAGCTGTCGATCCACGGCTGCACGTTCTGATGACCCTGCTCGCGGTACTCGATCGCCTGGATCAGGCACTCCAGCTTGTCCGCGTCACGGGCGCAGACGGCTTCGAGGCTGGTCTTCTCCTCGTACTCGCCGATCGCGCCGCTCACCATCTCCGCCACGGGCCCGGGGAGACCGCGCACCTGGTCGGCTGTGACCTCCTCGTTCGATACCGCCTTCAGGTAGCGCTTGGCGAGGTAGGGAATGTCGGTGACCCGCGTCTCCTGCGTGTCGTGGAACAGGCTCATGAAGGCCGCGCGCTCGGGGTCACCGCCTTCCAGCGCGGCGATCACACTTGCGATGATCGCTGTCCGGAAGGAGTGGTCGGCGATGCTTTCGGGGTCACGTACTCCCGCGACCAGCCAGCCGGTGCGCTTGTAGCGCTTGAGCAACCCGATCTCGTACAGCAGGCCGGCCAGCTTCGACGGTTCCTCGGCCATGGAAGTCCCCTCTCCCCTCGGTGGATCACACTCGGAGCGTAGATGATCGTCTCCAGCTCCCGCCGAAACCGCGGCGACACGGTGGCCTTTGCTGGGCGGAGGTCGGGATGATCCGGGAGGAGGGCGGCGCGTGGGGCGCGCTGCCCGCCGTCGGCAGCCGGACGTTCATCACGACCGCGATCGACCGCGAACGGCTCTTCGACGCCTTTGTCGGCGAGAGCACCGGTCCTCAGGCGTGCCGGACCGCCGCCGGTTCCCGTTGATCTCGCGCTGGTCGCACGTCGCGCGAACCCCCGCCTCAGGCCGCCTCCAGCGCCTCGGCCACGGTGGGGAACATCTCGAACACCGAGGTCGGGCCGGCGAGGTTGAGCCGGCGAGGTCAGGCCGAACAAGCGGTTCCCATCCCGGCGGATACCGCCCATCGATGGTGATATAAGGAACAATGACGGCATGTTGCAGCTGCGCCCGGTGGCGGTCATGGTCGTCGGAACGCTCCTGATCGCCGCGTGCGGCGCGGGCCGGACGGCGCCCGAACCCACCGCGACCCCGGCGCCGAACCGTACGGTCTCCCAGAGCCCCGCGTCCCAGAGCCAGGCTCCGCCGGTCACCGGCTCTCCCGGCCCGGCCGGCCAGGCTCCGCCGGCCATCGGCTCTCCCGGCCCGGCCGCCCAGGACCCCGCGGCGAGCCCCTCGGCGAACGCGGTGGTCCCCGCGTCCACCGAGTGGGCGGCGGAGGCGGGGAGTTCGAAGCTGTCGGGCGGCACGGCGCTGCTCGACGTGGCGGCGACCGGGCCCCGTGACGCATGGGCCGTGGGCTACCAGGACAGCGCGGAGGATCGGGAGGGCACGCCCGCGATCCTCCGCTGGGACGGGAGCCACTGGCGGCAGGTGCCCTTGGGAGAGGCCGACGCCTATCACCTGGAGGGGGTCAGCGCGGGCGGTCCCGACGACGTGTGGGTGGTGGGCAACGGCTCAAGCCCGTTCGCCGCGCACTGGAACGGGCGGGCGTGGACCACGCACCGGCCCTTCGGGGTGGCCGAGGACTACCGGCTGGCGGATGTCGCGACGAGCGGCGGCACCGCCTGGTTCGCCGCCAACGGCCCCGCCGGGGCGGTCGTCGTGGAGTGGAGGGACGGCGCGTTCCACAACGCGCTGAGCATCGAGAAGGGCACCCTTGAGGCGATCACCTTCAGGAAGGGGCATGTCTGGGTGGTGGGGACGGACGAGGCCAGGACTCCGCTGGTCTGGCACGGTGCGGGGGAATCGTGGGAGGAGACGGAGACGCCCCGGATCCCCGGCGGCAGGCTCAACCGGGTCTGGCAGGTCTCTCCGACAGAGGTGTGGGCGGTCGGAGAGATCTCCACCGCCCCGGGCCCGCGGCCGGAGGTGAACAAGGCGCAGCCGCTGGTCATGCGCTGGGACGGAAGCCGCTGGACCCGGGTCGAGGTGCCGGTCTCGCGCGGCGTCCTGCAGGGCGTCACCGCCTCCGGCCCCGGCGACCTGTGGATCAGCGGCATCGACGCCGATCATGCGGGGCAGGTGCTCATCCTTCACTTCGACGGCACCACCTGGTCACGTGAGTACGGTCCGCTGTTCCGCGCCTACACCGCCACCCAGCAGTACGACGGGACCGACGACATCGGCGGCACCGGTCTCACCCGGGTGCCGGGCACCGACGCGCTGTGGGCGGTGGGCTCGGTCGGCACCGGCGACGACGAGAGAGCCTTCGTGCTCCGCCGCTGAGTCTCCCTGAGTCCCCCGCGGAGTCCCCCTGAGTCCCCCCGCGGAGTCTCCCTGAGTCCCCCCGCGCCACCACAAGGTCGCCGGCTTGGAACAGACGGTGTCCCTGCCGGGAACCCGCCCCTCCTCGACCTCCGCACCTCGACCTCCGCACCCCCTCAGGGCGAGCGCTGCCCTTCTGACAGGAAGAGCCGGTTGACGAACCAGAGGATCATCCCGATCGCGAGCAGTGTCCCCGCGCGAAGGTAGACGTCCCCTCCCCTGCCGGTGACCGGCAGCGCCAGGACGAGACAGACCACCGCCCCCAGGGCGGGCATCCAGCTCGGCGCCCGGAAGTGCTCGTGCTCCACGCGGTCCCCGCGCAGAACCAGCACGGCCACATTGACGATCGTGAAGACGCAGAGCAGCAGGAGCACCGTGGTGTCGGCCAGGTCGCTCACGTCTCCGGTGGCGACCAGCACCGCCGCGACCCCCACGGTGAAGACGATGGCCACCCACGGGGTGGACCTCGTCGAATGGACCGACGCGAAGATCCGCGGCACGATCCCCGCACGCGCCATGCCGTAGACCAGGCGCGAGGCCATGAGCATGTTGATCAGTGCGGTGTTGCCCACCGCGAGCAACGCGATCAGAGCGAACAGCTTGGGCGGGAACGCCAGCCCCGCGACCTTGACCACTTCGAGCAGCGGGCCGGACGAGGTGGTCAGCGTCCTGGTGTCGACCAGCATGGTCGCCGTGAACGCGACCCCCAGGTAGACGATCGCCGCGACGGCCAGGCCGCCGAAGAGCGCCCGGGGAAAGTCACGCTGCGGATTCCTGGCCTCCTCGGCGAGGTTGACCGAGTCCTCGAAACCGAGCAGTGCGTAGAAGGCGAGGGCCGTGCCTCCCAGCACGCCGAGGAAGGCGCCGTTGGCCGGATGGAACTCCAGTGCCCGTGACGGCTCGCCGTCCCCGGACAGCAGGGCGTAGATCCCGATCGCGATGATGACCAGCAGGCCGAACGCCTCGATGATCGTCAGCACCACGTTGACCTTGATGGACTCGGAGATGCCGGCGAAGTTCACCAGGGTGACCAGGCCGAGGAAGATGAACGCGCCGACGACGACCGGCAGCGTGACGAACTCCGTGAGGTAGTTGCCGCCAAAGGCCCGCGCGGCGGCACTCGCCGAGGTGATCCCGCTCATCATCACCGCGAACGCCACAATGAAGGTGACGAAGGGGATATTAAACGCTTTATTCACATAAAGCGCAGCGCCCGCGGCCTGCGGATATTTGCCGACGAGCTCGGCATAGGCGGTCGCCGTCAGCGCCGACAGCAGGAAGGCGACGAGGAAGGGCACCCACAGTGCTCCGCCGACATGGCCCGCGACCTTCCCGACCAGCGCGTAGATCCCCGCGCCGAGGATGTCACCCACCACGAACAGGAGCAGAACCCTGCGCCCGATGACCCGCTTGAGCGAGTGCTGACCGGAACCGGATTCGACGATCACCTCAGCCATACCCCGCTCTTACCCACCGCGAGGACGGAATCACATCAAGTCACTTGAGTCACTTCTGTAAGTGCCGTGAAAGTGGCGCGCAAGTCCCTATGCTTACCGTGCTACCTGTCACGAAATGCAATGAAAGGCAGAAATGTTCCGCGCCCTTTCCCCCCGCCGTATCGCCGTCGCCGCTGCGGGAGCCGCTCTCATATCGATGACCGCCGCCTGCGGCGGGTCGTCCACCAACGCCACGATCTGCACCGAGGCCACGTGGTCGAAGATCTTCACGGACTACAGCACCGCCGCCACGGCGGGCGCCGGTGACCTCGGCAAGTTCAACGACGCCACCGCCAAGCTCGCCGCCGACCTCAAGGCTCTGGCGGACACCGCGGACGGCGATCTGGCCAGCGCGCTCACCGACCTCTCCACCTCGTTCGGGGCGATCAAGATCGACCCGAACGACCCGGCCGCCTCGGCCTCGACCCTCGGGACGCTCGGGACGAAGATCCAGGAGGCGACCACCAAGCTCGCCGCCGCCTGTTCGTAACCGGAACCGTGCCTCCTTTCCGACAGGAGGCACTCCCGGTACGGCCGCCGCTCCGCCTGCGGGGGGCAGTGCGGCGCGGCGGCCGTACCGAACACCTCCCGGGCCCCGCCACCGCACAGCAGGGATCTTGCACGTTTCCCCCCGCCCCGGGCCTGACGCACCCCCGTCAGCCCCCGCGGGCGCGGGCCTGCTCGTAGCAGCGTTCGAAGCCTTCGAGCACCGCGGGCCAGGAGCTGCGGACGGGCTCGGTCTCCCGGTTGTTCGCCGCGATCGACTCGCGCAGCTCGCGGTCGCGGACCAGCCTGGCCACCGACGTGACCAGGTCGTCGAAGCTCCGCCCGAGCAACCCCTCCTTGCCCTGCCGGACGAAGTCGGCCACCCCGCTCTGCGCGCGTGCCACCACCGGCACCCCCGCCGACCTGGCCTCCAGCGCCGCCAGTCCAAAGGACTCGCGGGGCGCGGGGGCGACGAACACGTCCGTCGCGGCGAGCAGCTCGCGGATCTGGTCGCGGCTGTAGCGGCCGGGAAGCGAGACCCAGCCGGTCATGCCGTTGGCCCTCAGATAGCGCTCCATCCGTGATCGGGCCGGACCGTCCCCGACGACCGTGGCCCGCATCGGCGTTTCCCGAGGCACCAGGGCACGGGCCTCCCGCAGGAGCCGCAGCAGGCGGATCGGCTGCTTGCGGGGCGCCAGCCGCCCCACCGCGACGACATGCACCGGGTCGGACCGTACCGAACCCGTACCGGCGGAATCCGCACCGGCGGAATCGGCGGCAGGGGACGCGGCGCGCCAGCCGGAGACGTCCAGGCCGTTGGAGACCACGTACACCGGTACGCCGGGCCCGGCCACCGCGCGGATCGGCAGGGCGGCCGCCTCGCTCACCGCGGTGCCCACCAGCCCCCAGCGGTGCCATCCGAACAGCAGCCGCAGCCCCCGGTAGATCGCCCTGGTGACCGGGTCCCACATGCTGTGCACGGTGACGACCAGGGGCAGCCCCGCCCGCGTCGCCGCCCGCACCCCCATCCAGGCGAACGGCGAGACCGCGCCGGTGTGCACGTGCACCACCTCGGGGCGCCGTGCCCTCATCAGGCGGAGCAGATGGCCCACCCCGAACGGGTGGACCGGCAGGTCGAAGGGGAGTCCCGCGACGATCCTGTGCACTCCGGGGAGAGGCTCCCCCGGGGTGGCGGTCGCCACCTCGACATGGTGACCGGCCTCCCGCTGCATCCGGATCAGATCGGCGACCTGCACCTCGATCCCTCCGAGGCGCGGCAGGTAACAGTCACTGACATGGAGGATCCTCACGATGCCAGCGTAGACCCGCGTGAGATCATGCCTGTGTGCCCCCGAGGGCGCGCTCAACCCCCGCGAACGGAGTCCAGCCTGATCGGCAACGTCAAGACAGCGGTGTTCTTTCACGCCCATCCCGACGACGAGGCCCTGCTGACCGCGGGCACCATGGCGATGCTCGCCGCCGAGGGGCACCGGGTGGTGCTCGTCGTGGCGACCTCGGGTGAACGAGGCCAGGCCGACCTCGAACCCGGTGAGGCGCTGGGCGCCGCCCGGATGGCCGAGCTGTACGAATCGGCGGCCGCGCTCGGCTGCGCCCGGGTGGTGAACCTCGGCTACGGAGATTCCGGGCTGGCTCCCGACGGTGGGATCGCCGACGACAGGCCGGACAACGCCTTCATCGACGCCGACACGGAGGAGGCCGCCCGGCGGCTGGCCGCCATCCTCACCGAGGAGAGGGCCGACCTGCTGACGACCTACGATCCGGCGGGGGGCTACGGGCACCCCGACCACGTCCAGGTGCACCGGGTCGGCGGCCGGGCCGCCGAGATCGCGAAGACCCCGATCGTGCTGGAGGCCACGGTCAACCGCGACCCCCTGCTGCGAGGGCTGCGGCTCGTCCGGAGGTTCTACCCGCAACTCGACATCCGTGCCTTCGAACGGGCCTACTCCCCCGGCGAGGTGATCACTCACCGGGTAGGCGTGCGGCGCTTCGCCCGCCAGAAGCGGGCGAGCATGGCCGCCCACGCCTCCCAGGCCACCGGCGCCGACACCCGCACGCTCGGAGTCATGCTCAAGATCCCCCAGCCCCTCTACCGTCTCGTCTTCGGCACCGAGTGGTACGTCAGGCGGGACGCCCCCCTGGGCTCCCGCCTGAGGCACCCGTTCGAAATTCCTCCCCGAGGATGAGTCCGGGAGCGGCACACTGGATCGGGGGTGTTACGTGAAGAGCAGATTGCTCCAGATCGGGTTGTCGGTCGCGTCGCTGGCGCTGGCCGCCACACTCGTGATCTTCATGCCCCAGGTCGTGGCGACCCTGACGGGCAAGCACGTCTCCTGGTCGCAGATCGGTGCCCAGTTCGCCGCGCTGAGCCCCGGAGGGATCGCGCTGATGGCCGGCGTCTGGCTGCTCAGCCTGCTGGCCTACACGTTCGTGCTGACCGCCTCCCTGCCCGGCCTGACCCACCTGCAGGCCCTGACGCTGAACGCGAGCGGCAGCGCGGTGAGCAACCTGCTCCCCTTCGGCGGCGCGGCCGGGGTGGCGATGACGTTCGCGATGACCAGGGGCTGGGGTTTCCCCATCCGGGCCGTCGTGGTCTCCACCCTGACCAGCGGCATCTGGAACACCCTGTTCCGATTCCTGCTGCCCGCGGTGGGCATCATGGCCCTGCTGATCAGCGGGCAGCCGCTCAGCCCCTCGGTGACCGGGGCCGGCTGGGCGGGCGCGGTGTCCATCCTGGTGCTGGTCGCCGTGGTGATCACCGCGCTCTACTGGGACCGCGCCGCGGACGTCCTGGGCCGGGGCCTCGACGCCCTCGTCCGCCTGTTCCCGGGCCGGATCCGCCCCGGCGAGCATGCCGTCTCCGAGGCGCTGGCCAAGCTGCGGGCCGACACCTCCGAGATCGTGCGGAGCCGCTGGGCCGGGCTGACGCTGGGCATGGTCTTCTTCCTGGGTTTTCAGTGGCTGATCCTGGTCGTCTGCCTGCACGCGACCGGCGCCTACCCGGGTCTGGCCCAGTCGATCGCCGCCTTCGCCCTGTCCCGCATTCTGACCACGGCCTTGGTGACTCCCAGCGGGGCGGGAATAATGGAGGCGGGAACCGTCGGCGCGCTGGTCTTCTTCGGTGCTCCGCTGGACTCCGCCACCGCCGCCGCGCTGCTTTTCGGGTTCTGGACCTACACTGTCGAAATCCCCTTCGGTGGACTGGCGCTCGGCGCGTGGTCGTTCCTGCGCCGGCGTGAGAACGCCGCACCGGCCCCTGAAAAGGAGCCGATCAGCCGCTAGATTGGGAAATACCTTGTGTGCGATTGGAAGGCCCACATAGCGTGGCGGCTGACATGGTGGCGTTCCGAGTTCTCGGCCCGGTCGAGGCGCATTCCAGTGAGGACCAGCTCGACTTGGGCGGGCTCCGTCAACGTGCGGTCCTGGCGCGCCTGCTCGTCGCGCGTGGGCAGGTCGTTCCCGTCGACTCCCTGCTGTACGACCTGTGGGACGACGACGCCGCCAAGGGCGCGCAGTCGGGCCTTCAGGTCTACATCTCCCGGCTGCGCAGGGTGCTGGAGCCCGGCCGTCCACGCGGAGGCCCCAACCGGCTGCTGGTGACTGTGGCCTCGGGCTACGCGCTGCGCGCCGCCCCCGAGCAGGTCGACGCGCTCCGCTTCGAGACGCTGGTCCGCACCGCCGGAGAGCAGCTGGAGGGTGACGACCCCACCTCCGCGCGGCCCCGCCTGGAGAAGGCCCTGGGCCTGTGGCGCGGCACCCCGTACTCCGACTTCGCCGACCAGCCGTGGGCCGAGGCCGAGGTCAACCGGCTCGCCGAGCTGCGCCTGGTGGCCCGTGAGCGGCACGCCGACAGCGGCCTGCGGATGGGCATGCCCGCGGAGGCGGTGCCCGACCTGGAGGCGCTGACCACCGAGCATCCGCTCCGCGAGGAGGGCTGGCGGCTGCTGGCCCTGGGCCTGTACCGCTGCGGGCGGCAGGGCGAGGCGCTGGCCGCGCTGCGCAGGGCGCGCACGATCCTCTCCGAGGAACTGGGCATCGACCCCGGCCCCGCGCTGCGCAAGCTGGAGTCCGACATCCTGTCCCAGGATCCGGGTCTGCAGCTCGCCGCCCCGCCACCGGCCAGGCAGCGCCAGCAGGTGACCGCCGACACCTGGCCGCCCAGGCCCGCGGTGGCCCAGGTGAAGCTCCCCCCGCTGGAGCCCGAGCCGTTCGTCGGCCGCGACGCGGAGCTGAGCAGGTTGACCACCGCCGCGGCCAGGACCGGCCGCTTCACGGTCGCGATCATCAGCGGTGACGCGGGCGCCGGCAAGACCACGCTGGTCCGCCAGCTCAACATGCGGCTGTCCGACGACGGGTGGGGCATCTCCTCCGGGGCCTGCCCCGACAGCAGTGCCACTCCCCCCGGATGGGCCTGGGTGGAGATCCTGCGCACCCTGGTGAGCGCGGCCGGCCCGGGCGAGTACGCCGCACTGCTGGCCCCGCTCCTGGACGACGCGGCCCCCGAGCCCGACGACGACCAGGCCTCCGGCGGATTCCGGCTGCACCGGGCGGTGGGCGGCTACCTCGCCGCCGTCGCCAAGGAGACGCCGATCCTGCTGACCCTGGAGGACCTGCACTGGGCCGACGACCAGACGCTGGCGCTGCTTCGCGCGCTGCCGAGCCTGCTGGCCACCAGCCGGGTGCTGCTGGTGGTGACCTGCCGCGACAGCGAGCTGAGTGACCAGCAGGCCGACGTGCTGGCCGCGCTGGCCAGGCTCGGTCCCGTCCGGGTCGGTCTCACCGGGCTCGACACCAAGGCGGTGGCCGAGCTGGTCCGGGCGACCTGCGTGCGCGAGGTCGACGAGGACGCGGTCAACAGCATCGTCGAGCGCACCGGCGGCAACCCCTTCTTCGTCCGCGAGACGGTGCGCCTGCTCGACGCCGAAGCGGTGAGCGACCGCGCGACGGCCGCCGAGGTGATCTCCGGCGTGCCGTCGGGCGTCCGTGACGTGCTGCGGAGGCGGATCTCCCGGCTGCCCGTGACCGCCCAGCAGATCCTGCTGCAGGCCGCGGTGATCGGCCGCGACGTCGACGTGGACGTGCTGGTCGACGTCTCCGGCGACGAGGACGCCGTGGTCGACGCGGTGGAGGCGGCGCTGCTCGCCGGGCTGGTCACCGAACCGGGCCCCGGCATGCTCCGATTCGACCACGACCTGGTCCGCGACACGCTTTACTCCGACGCCTCCCGCCTGCGCCGCTCCCGGATGCACGCCGCGGTGGCCGCGGTGATCGAGCGCAGGAATCCCGGTGACGTGGCCGCGCTGGCCCACCACTATGACTCGGCGGGCACCAGCGAGACCGCCATCAAGGCGGTGCACTACGCCGGGCTCGCCGCCGAGCAGGCCGAGCGCCGCTTCGCCCACCGCGAGGCCGCCACCCTGTGGGAGCAGGCCATCGCCGCCTTCGACAGGTCGGGCATCACCCACACTCCCGACAGCACCAGGGAGCGGCTGCTGCTGACCCTGCGGCTGATCAAGGCACTGGCGCTCTGCGGCGACATGGCCGCGGCCCGCAGGCGGCGGCGTGAGGCGATGGACGCCGCACTGCCGCTGGGCAACCTGGAGCTCACCGCCCGGGTGGCCGCCTCGCTGGCGGTGCCGCACAAGGGCATGGCCCGCGACTTCACCCGTACTGCCTGGGAGATCGTCGACGTCGCCGAGCAGGCGCTGGTCGAGTTGCCCGCCGGTGAGCAGTCGCTGCGGGCGAGCCTGCTGGCCACGCTCGCCCTGGAGCTGGAGGGGTCGGCCACTCCCCGGGGCGAGCAGGCCTCGCTGGAGGCCGAGGAACTGGCCAGGCGGTCCGGCGACCCCGCCCTGCTGGCGACCGCGCTGAGCGGGCGGCTGCGCCAGTCGTACGGCATCACGCCGGTGGGCGAGCGCGAGGTCATCGGCAGGGAGCTGCTGGAGGTCGGCAGGGCGACCGGGCAGATCTCGGTGCAGGCACTGGCCCACCTCGTGCTGATGGAGTGCGCTGCCGCCTCGGGCGCGTTCGCCGAAGCCGACGCACACGTGGCCGCCACCGAGAAGCTGGCCAGGCAGTACGGCCTGCCCGCGCCGGCCGCCGTGGTCGCCTGGTACGCCGGGCAGCGCCTGATGATCGCCGGTGACTTCGCCGGGGCGGAGCGCGCCTACCGCGACGCGGCGAGGCTGACCGCCAGGGCCGGCATGCTGGAGGGCCGCCAGGACCTGCCGCTGATCACCACGTTCTGCCTGAACCTGGTCAACGGGCAGGCCGCCAAGATGGTCGAGCCACTGGCCGAGGCGCACCAGCGCGGGGCCAAATGGACACTCGACGCCTACGCGGTGGCCCTCGCCTCGGCGGGCCACCATCGCGACGCGAGGGCCGTCATCGCGGTGAAGACGCCGGTGCGCCCCGACTTCCTCTACGAGCTGGCGATGATCTGGCGGGCGCTGGCGGGCATGCTGCTGGACGACCGGGAGCGGATGATCGAGGCGTACGACACGCTGAAGCCGTTCGCCGACCGGATCGCGGGCGCCGGAACCGGCGTGGTGGCACTCTGGCCGGTCGCCCTGACCTTGGGCGACCTGGCGCTGCGGCTGGGCTTCACCGACGCGGTGCGGCCGCACTACGAGAACGCCCTCGCGGTGGCCGAGCGGGTCGGCGTGAGCCGGTGGGTGGAGGCGGCACGGCGCTCCCTCGGCGGCTGACCCGCCTCAGCAGCCGACCAGGAACCTCTCGCTGCGCAGCGGGGCGTCACCGGAGACGACGAGCACGACGCGATACCAGCCGGGGTTGTTGATGATCCGGGGCTGCCACTCGACGGTCTGGCTCTCCCCGGTGAAGCCGGAGCTCGCGCTCAGGTAGGCGTACCAGCGGTGGGTCTTCGAGCTCCAGCGCTCCAGGCGCCAGCCGTAGGAGACGGCGGCCCGGGGGTCGTCGTTGTCGACCACGCCCTGGGCCAGGTAGGGCCTGTCGCAGGGACCGAACGCGTCGATCGCGCCAACGGTGACCGTACCCGCCACCGGGGCCTGCTCCGTGGTGACCGTACCCGCCACCGGGGCCTGCTCCGTGGTGGTCGGCATCGACCTCGCGGAGAGCACCACGGTCCGCACCGGTGCCCGCGTCGCCGTGCCGGCCGTGACTTCCTGCCCGACCGGCATCCTGGCGGGGGTGCCGTACGCGGTCTCCACTCCCAGATAGGCTCCGGCGAAGGCAAGGGTGGCGATGAGCAGCTTGACGACGCTCGCGGTCCCACTCGCCACCACCGGCGCCATACTGCTACGCGAACCCATGACAGACACCTTTCTCCGTTACCCCCAGGTGTATGCCACGGTGGTTGCTCTGGAGTTGACGTCCGCTTGCAGTTCGCGTGCCTAAGGGGACTCCCGCCGCAACGGATGAGGTAAGCCTGCCCTAATATCAAGTCAAGCAGGCGGAGCGACCTTGGCGGTGATGTTCAGAGTGCGACCTGTTGTGGTGGGTATCCCCGACCCCGCTTCCGCGTCCTTCCTGGGCATGCCCCTGTGGCTCTGGGTGATCATCGGTGGCGTGGCCCTGTTCGGCGCGTTCCAGGCCTACTACTGGATCGGCCACGTCCTGGGCTCCAGGCTCTACACCTCCCGCCTGGGCACCAAGATCGGCCAGGAGAACATCCTGCGGGTCGAGAACGTCGTCAGGAAGTGGGGCGCGCTCGCCGTCTACGCCTGTTTCTGGGTGCCCGGGCTGCGCCACACGCTGCCCTGGGTGGCCGGGGTGCTGCGGATCTCCTATCCCTGGTACGTCGTGGCCAGCGCGCTCGGCTGCCTGACCTGGGTGCCGGTGACGTCCTTCGGCCTGTACTCGGTGATCTGGGGCTGGCTGGAGCTGGCCATGCGGTCGCCGCTCCTGGCGGCCCTGGCGGGCCTGGCGGCGGTCGCGCTGGTCGCCGGGCTCGTCCGCCGTCGCCGGCGCCGTCGCCGGACCGCCCGCGACGAGGCGGACAGGCCGACCGCCGCCACCACCACCTGACTCCCGTGGGTCGCCCCGGGCGTGGTCGCCGGCACGTTCACGGCGAGGCCGACAGGCCGACCGCCACCACCTGACACGCACCGATCCCGACCCTTCTGACACGCGCCGATCCCGCCGCCGTGCGGGATCCTCCTTTCCCGCCGCCGATGTCAACTTTCCATCGCCAAACCGCCAACTTCCGCATATTGACGGTGGCCTCTGCCAGCATGGCTCGCATGCATCACGGGGGAATCCGCCTCATCGCCCGCGCCGCGCTGGTCGCCGCGGCCACCCTGGCCACCGCGTCCCCGACGTCGGCCCTGGCCGCCGGTTCCCCGGAATCCACCCTGGTCACCGGACCGGCCGCGGCGGCTTTCAGCCCCGCACCCGCCGGGAAAAAGCCCGCCTCCGTGCCCTCGGTGCCGGGACGGGCAGCGTACCTGTACGACACGGACACGGGAGCGGTCCACCTGAGCAAGCAGGCCGGCAGGCGGATGCCGGTGGCCAGCCTGACAAAGATCATGACAGCGTACGTCGTGCTCAGGGAGGCGAGGCTGGACGACACCGTCACGATCCAGGCGGCGGATGTGCGGCATGCGGCGTCGAACGGCGCGGCCCACGCCTCCCTGAGCGCCGGGGAGCGGCTGACCGTCAGGGACCTGCTGTACGCGACCATGCTCCCCTCCGGGGCGGACGCCTCCCACGCCCTGGCCCGCGTCTACGGTCCCGGCAACGCGAGGTTCGTGGCGAAGATGAACGCCACGGCCCGCTCCATGGGCCTGGTCGACACCGCCTACGCCAGCGCCGACGGCCTGCCGAAGCCGGCACCCGGCCACTCCACGGCCTCAGATCAGGCGAAGCTGGCGGACATCGCGCTGCGCGACCCGGTGCTGCGGACCATCGCCTCCGCCAGGCGCCATGTCGTGGCCAGGTCCAAGGTGCACCGGGCACACTCCTGGACCAACACCAACAAGCTGCTCGGCAAGGCTCCCGGGGTCCTGGGCCTCAAGACCGGCTACACCAGCGCCGCCGGATACTGCCTGTCGTTCGCCGCCGACCGTGACGGCCACCGCCTCATCGGCGTCATCCTCGGCGAGTCCGACGCCGACCGGCGCTTCCAGACCGCGGCGCGGCTCCTGGCCTGGGCGAGCGAGCAGGGACTCCCCCGAGAGGCCCGGGCCGGCACCGGAGGCGAGGTCGCTCGACCTGCCGAAAGTCTCCACCGCGACATGTGAGCCTGCCCGCCCCTGCCGGACGGCATCCACTCCGAGCACCGGTTGCCTATGGGGCCCGGACCCGTGAGGCTCAGCCCGCGCGCATCAGGCCGTGACAGGCGATGGCGGCCGCGGCCACCACATTGAGGGAGTCGACGCCGAGGCCCATGGCCGCCGGGCTCATCGGGATGCAGACCGGCTCGTCGGCCTCGCGCAGCCAGCGGGAGGAGAGCCCGTCCCCTTCCGAGCCGAGCAGGAGCGCCACCCGGTCGGCCATGGTGACCCTGTCCATGGGCGTGGCGGACTGGTCGGGGGTGAGGGCCAGCGTCTGGAAGCCCGCCTCGCGCAGTTCGGCCAGGCCCGCGTACCAGTCGGTCATCCGCGCGTACGGGATCGCGAAGACCGCACCCATGGAGACCTTCACCGACCTTCTGTACAGCGGGTCGGCACAGCGCGGCGAGAGGACGACCGCCTCGACGCCCAGCGCGGCGGCGCAGCGGAAGATGGCGCCGACGTTGCCGTGGTCGACGAGGTCCTCCAGGACCAGGACGCGCCGGGGCGGGGTGCCCTCGGCGCCGGGGCCCACGGCCTCCGCGCCCACCCGTCCGAGATCACGACCGGTGGCCCGGCCCGGGGACCTTCTCTCCGGGGAGGCGGCCCCGCCGGAGAGGATCTCCTCGACGGCGGGCAGGGGCAGGCGTTCCATCGCGGCGAGGGCGCCTCGGTGGACCTGGAAGCCGGTGACGCCCTCCATGACGGCGTCATCCACGACGTGGACCCGCCCTTCGAGGGTGTCGAGGAGGTCGGCGAGGGGCTCGGCCCAGCGGGGGGTGAGCAGGACGGAGCGCACGGGATAGCCCGCCGCGACGGCGCGGCGGATGACCTTCTCCCCCTCGGCTATGAAGAGACCGTGCTCGGCCTCCAAGCTCTTGCGCAGCTCGACGTCACGCAGGTTGGCGTAGTCGGCCAACTGGTCGGCCAACTGGTCGGCCAACTGGTCGGCCAGGTGGGGGTCGATGGCTTCAGGCACCCTCGAATACTGCCATGACCCGCCTGAGCTGCCATATCAGCGCGTGGACGAGGAGCATGGCGGAGCAGCCGACGACCACTCCCGCACCCAGCCTCGTCACGAGCTCCGCCGTGCCGCGTGGTGGGAAGGCGATGGGCCAGGCGATCGCGCCCAGCAGGATGGACAGGGCGGTGGCCAGGAACACGGCCATCCGCCCGCGGGCGGGAATGACCAGCCGCTCGGGAACCGGCCGGGGTTCCATTCCGGACAGGCCACGCCAGGCCCACCAGAGCACGACCGCCAGGCCGACCACCGTGGAGGTGTACTGCAGCAGGCGGAACAGGGGAAGCACGTCCGCCACCCGGGTGTCCAGCCAGTCCCAGCCCCACGTGGTGGAGCTGTAGGAGTGGGTGAAGGAGTCCCAGAGCTTGTGGGTGAGGGCGCCCACCGCGCCTCCGGCGATCACGGCGGGCAGCCGCCGCAATCCGTACATGCCGGGGGTCAGGGCCGCGGCGCGCCCGGCGAGGCCGGGAGGCAGGAGCGCGGTCAGCGGGTCGCGGAGCACCAGGTGGAATACCGCCAGCAACACGACGACGGCGAGCGGATCGATCGTGAGGACGCCCTCGAAGGAGTGCCAGATCATGTAGTCGGGCAGGAACGGGAAGAAGATCGGCAGATCGGGCACCATGGCACCCAGGGCGAGTGCCCAGGGGTCGAGCAACCGGCGCATACGCTCCGAGGAGATCAGTGGCAGCACGGCGGCCACATGACTGGGCGTGAACGGCACGGGTTTCCCTCCGACGATCTGCTGGGCAGGTCCCATCCTGTGGCACGATCACAGCGCGTGGGCACGCCGGGGAGCGGAGAAGCCACCGCGGTGGTGAGCTTTGCCGCTTCCCGGCACGACCACACTCCGTGACGGCTAGATTACCGAATGCCGTAGATCGGGGATTCGGAGGTCGCCGTGACCGACCAGACTGTGCCGGCGCCCAGCGCCGAGTGGCTGCGCGACGCCCACCGGGCCCGCGCGCTCTCCCTGGCCACCCTCCTCTGGCTGGGCGCGGAGAGCGTGCTCGGCATCGTCGCGGGACTGGGAGCGCACTCTGTCGCCCTCATCGGCTGGGGTACGTCGGCCCTGGTGGAGGCGGTGGCCAGCCTGATCGTGGTCTGGCGGTTCACCGGTTCGAGGACCGGTTCCGCGCACGCCGAGGAGCGGGCACGCAAGGCGGTGGCGATCAGCTTCTGGCTGCTGGCCCCCTACCTGGTGCTGCATGTGGCGCACGACCTGGGCGCGGGCCACCGGGCCGTGCCGAGCCTGCTCGGGATCGCCGTGACGGCGACCAGCGCGGTCGGCATGCCGTTTCTGGGGGTGGCCAAGCGGCGACTGGCCATCCGGCTGCACTCTGCGGCGACCGCGGGCGAGGGGACGCAGAACCTGATGTGCGCGCTGCTCGCCACGGGGGTGCTGGCCGGGCTGGCGCTGAACACCGCCGGGTGGTGGTGGGTGGATCCCGCCATGGCGGTGCTGCTGGCGGCGGTGGCGGTGCGGGAGGGGCTCAGGGCGTGGCACGGCCATTCCTGCCACCACTGACGCGCACCTCTCCCGCCGACGACCAGGCGATCCCGGCACCATTGACCACAGGCCGCCCCACTGGGACACAGGGTGCCAATATAAACACGTATGGTGATAACAGCACCAAAAGGGGTGTTTTGCCACAGTAACCGTTCCCAGTACAGTTCCGTGAACATTGCGGACAACCTCCCGATAGGGTGACCCGCTAGCTTCCTGACATCGACATCGAAGAGGGAATCGTGGGACGTCACCGTACGGATGATCTCGAGGGCGGCTACACCTCCTCCAAGGAGCCGCAGCCCAGGCGGAGGCGTGGGGGGCACGGCAGGGTGCTGGTCCCGCTGGCCGGTTCCGTCGCCCTCGCGGTGCTGCTCGGTGTGGCCGCGTTCGTGGTCATCAACCGCGACCGCGGGTGTGCGGGTGACGCGCTGCCACTGCGGATCACCGCCTCACCGGACATCCAGCCCGCCCTGTCCCAGATCGCCGAGCGCTTCAACAAGGCGTCCCACGAGGTCGAGGGCAGGTGCACCACCGTCGCGGTGACCAAGGGCGCCTCGGCGACCGTGGCCTCCTCCCTGAGCGGGGCCGGCGGCAGGGCCGCCGCGATGGATCTGTGGATCCCGGACTCGGGGCTGTGGGTGACGAACCTGCGGGCACGGAATCAGGAGGTGCCGGAGGCCGGCGCGTCCATCGCGCACTCCCCCATCGTCATGGTGGCCTCGGGCTTGGTGATACCGAACCTGAAGAAGAGCTTCGGCGAGGCCAGCTGGGGCGGCATGATCAACGCCGCCAACGTGGCCAACGTCGACGGCCCCGGCCGCAAGGTGCGCGTACTGGTGCTGGACCCCTCGCTCAACGCCGCCGGGCTCGGCGCGCTCCTGGCCGCCGCCGGGGTGGCCACGGCCTCGGGCGCGGGCGAGGAGCAGCTGGTCGGTGCGCTCAAGAACCTGTCGGGATCGACCTCGACGGTCCGCGACCAGGACGCGCTGCTGTCCAGCCTCGGTGTCAAGGGCAGCAAGGCCCCGCTGGGCATCGCCTCGGAGCAGGGTGTCTGGGCGTTCAACAAGGTCAAGAAGCCCGAGGTGCCCGCCGTACCGCTCTATCCGGCTGAGGGGACCATCAACCTCGACTACCCGGTGGTGATCACCGCCAAGGACACCGCCGTACGCAAGGCCGCCGAGGCGTTCCAGCAGGAGCTCGGCAGCGAGTCCTCCAAAAAGACCCTGCAGGATCAGGGCTTCCGCACCCCGGACGGCAAGGGCGGAAAGGCGATCTCCGGCTCCGCGGGCTTCCAGGCCAAGGCACCGCAGGCGATCGAGCCGCCCGACGGCAAGACCGTCGCGAGGATGTCGCAGACCTGGTCCCGGATCAAGCTCGGCACCAGGCTCGTCACCCTGCTGGACGTCTCGGGGACCATGGCCCTGCCGGTGCCCGGCACCGGCATGACCCGGATGCAGGCGATCAGCAGGATCGCCGTCGAGGGCATGAAGCTCTTTCCCGCCAAGAGCGAGCTGGGACTGTGGGAGTTCTCCACGCATCTCGACGGCCAGGGGGTCGACTACCGCGAGACGGTCCCGGTCGGCCCGCTCACCGAGGACATGAACGGCGTGCTGCGCAGGGACGTGCTCAACCAGAAGCTGATCGGGGCCCAGGCCAAGGCGACCGGCGACACCGGGCTCAACGACACCCTCGCCGCCGCCTACCGGCAGATGACCGACGAATACCAGAGCGACAAGATCAACACGGTGCTGATCCTCACCGACGGGGCGGGCAACGACGACCCGGACGGGGGGATCGGCAACCAGCAGATCCTGAAGCGGCTGAGGGAGCAGTTCAACCCGGAGAAGCCGGTCAGCGTCCTGATCATCGCGTTCGGCCCCGACGCCCCCAAGGGCAAGCGCCAGATGGAGGCCCTGGCCAAGGCGACCGGCGGTGACGCGTACATCGCCAAGGACGTCCTGGAGGTCAGGAAGTTCTTCCTGGAGGGCATGAAGCGCCGGCTCTGCGCCCCCAACTGCTGACTCCCCATCGCGTACGGCCGGCGCCACATTGGCACCAGCTGCACCAATTTTCCCAGGTCATACCAGGTTGGCATGATATTGACCCATCTGGTCAACCGGTTGCGGGGAGGTGACGTCCTACGCGTGTGAGGCCTGGAACGGGCGAGTGTCGAAGCCCGTGAACGAGCCCGTCCCGCGGGGAGGAATGTCCGTGCCCGGATGGCCGACCGTCGGCCGAACCGACGATCAACAACTCGTTGAGACGCTGCGGCGCGCCGACACGACGGCGCCCGCGAGCCTCTACGACTCCTATGCCGAACGTCTCCACGACTATGCCCACTCACTGCTGGGCGACCGTGAGAGCGCCGCCGGCGCCGTACACGACGCCCTGGTCACGGCCCAGGGCCGGGTGGACCGCCTGCGCGATCCCGGCCGCCTGCGCGCGTGGCTGTACGCACTCGTACGGATCCGGTGCGCGGGCGCGGAGCGCGGCGGCCGGCGGAGGACGGCACCGCCTCCTGACGTCCACGACGACCCGGGCGAGCGGGAACTGGCCGCCCTGGTCCACGAGGCGATGGCGGAGCTGGGCGGGCAGGAACGCGAAGTGCTGGAGCTTTCGCTCCGTCACGACCTCGGCGGCGGCGAGGTCGGCGCGGTGCTCGGGCTGACCTCCCGGCAGGTGACGGCGAGGCTCTGCCGGGCCCGCGACCACCTGGAGAACGCGGCGGCGGCCGTGGTACTCGCCAAGGTCGGCCGGGCGCACTGCCCCGACCTGTCGGCGATGGTCGACTCGTGGGAGGGGCCCCTCACCACGATCCTGCGCAGGCGGCTGTCGGCCCACATCGGCCGCTGCGAGGTATGCGTGGAGCGCAGGGACCGGCACGTCTCGGCCGGGCGGCTGCTGGACCTGGTGCCGCCGGCCTATCCGCCGCTCTCCCTGCGCCGCCGGGTGATCGAGACCTGCGTGAACCCGGAACTGCGCGAGGAGCGCGCCTCCGTCGTCGCCGAGGGCGACCACTTCGACAGGGCCGGGTTCCCGGTGGCGGGGCAGCGGCCACCGGGCCGCCGGCGGGCGGTGAGGAAGGAGCCGGCCGGCCGGCGGGCGCGCGACGAGGGAAGCCGCGGAACCCGGGAGACCGCGTCCCCCGCGGGCCCCCGGTCCCGGCGCGTGGCAACGCCCCCGGATGGTGCCGGGCGGTATACCGAGGTACTGCCGGCGCAGCGGCGGAGGCAGCGAAAGCGCAGGGGGCCCGTGCTGCTGCTGGCGGCGGTGTGCGTGCTGGCGGCCACCGGGGCGGTGGCCGTGGTGGGCGGGCAGGGCCTGGCCGGCGGGGCGTTGGGGAGCGCCGGGGCCGCACCGGGTACGGAACCCGCGCTGATCACACTGGAGCCCGGCCCGGAGCCGACGCCCGACCTGCCGCCGGAGGATCTGCCCCTTGAGGACCTGCCCCTTGAGGACCTGGAGACGGAGAGCGCGCCGACTCCCACTTCGCGAAGGACCCCGGCGACCGGGACGCCCGCTTCCACCCCCACCGCGGCGCGCCCGGCGCCGACCCGCGGGTCCTCCGCGCGGCCGGCCCGCGCCACCCGCGCCACCACCCGCGCCACCACCCCGCCGCCCGCAGCCGGGCGGCTGACCGTCTCGTGCCCGTCGAACATCGGAGAGGGCGCCGGGCAGATCCGGCTCGCGGCCCGCAACGCCACGCTCTCCTGGTCGGCGACCACCTCCGGCGGGCTCGACGTGCATCCCGCCCGGGGGCAACTGAAGGCGGGGGCGAGAGCCGTGATCTGGGTCACGGCCAAGGACCCCTCGGAGAGCGGCGCGGGCCGCGTCGCGTTCAAGTCCGCCGGAGGCAACGCCGGATGTGCGATCTCCTGGGAGAACCTGGAGGCGGACGCCTCCGCGCCTCCCCCGGACCCGGCCCCCGACCCGACCCCGGCCCCCTCCGCCGGGGCAGGCTCCGAGGGGGAGATAGGCTGATTCCCGCATCTCGTTTTACCTAACACCGAGACTTCTCTCAGGAATCCGGTAAACCATGGACGGGTGCCGAGCGTCGGCATTGACGTCCATGCTGAGTGATTGATCACATGAAGGCGCGATCAGTCACGTCATTACCAACCGGGAGTTTCGGAGATGTCGATCAACCGCAGGGTGCTCAAATGGGCACTCACCTTCGCATGTGTCGCGGGGGCCGTGATCGCCTTGGTCGACATCGACACTCCGTTACGCCTGGTTCTCACTCCCCTGTTCCTGTTGGTGGTTCCGGGCTTCGCGGTGGTAGGACTGTTGCGTGATCGTGACCCTCTTGCGGCACTATCAGTGGGGGCAGCGGCAAGCCTGGTTGTGAACGTTCTCCTGGCCGCTGCCATGCTCACTTTTGACGCGTGGTCGCCTCGTGCCGGAGTTGCGACGATCGCGGTGCTCGGCGGTTTCATATACGTACTACGCGTGTTGTATCGGGGGAGCGGGAGCTTGCAGACCGAACAGGGGGTCAGGTCAAGGTGAACATCGTCATCGTTCGTCCGGGAGACCTCGGGGAATCCGAGATCTCGCGATGGCGGGAGTTGCAGGTAGCGGATCCGTCGCTGGACAACCCCTTTCTCTCCGTGGAGTTCACGCTCGCCATGGGGCGCCTGCGTGACTACGTCCGCGTCGCGGTGATACAGGACGATGGCAAGATCGTGGGATTCTTCCCCTACGAACGGCACAGCTTCGGGATCGGCAAGCCTCTCGGGGGCTTCCTGACCACCTGCCACGGACTGATCTCCGTCCCCGGCCTCGACCTGGACGTCCGTGCCCTGCTGCGCGCCTGCAAGCTCTCGGTCTTCGACTTCGACCACCTGGTCCCCGGCCAGCCGACGTTCGCGGCGTACGAGTCCGACGTGCGACCGGCGCCGGTGATGGACCTCAGCGTGGGTTTCGAGACCTACATCGAGCAGGTGAAGGCCAACTCGCCGAAGAACCTCAAGACCGTCCGTTACAAGGAGCGCAAGCTCGGCCGCGAGCAGGGCGAGATCCGCTTCGAGTGGGACTCGTCCGACCTTGGCACGCTCCGCACGCTCACCAACTGGAAGTCCGACCAGTACCGCAGGACGGGCCGCGTCGACCGCTTCGCCCAGCCGTGGATCGTCCAGCTGCTCGACGAGATGCACGCGGAGAGGTCCGAGAGTTTCGCGGGTGTCCTGACCATGGTCTACGCCGGAGACAGGCCGGTCGCCGGGCACTTCGGCCTCCGTACCGCGACGACCCTGGTCGGCTGGTTCCCCGCCTACGACACCGAGTTCGCGCGCTACTCTCCCGGCATCATGCACCACCTGCACATGGCCGAGCACGCCGCCGGCTCAGGGTTGCGGCAGGTCGACATGGGCAAGGGCGGGCGCGAGTACAAGAGCTGGCTGAAGAGCGGTGACCTCTTCGTCGCGGAGGGCCGCGTCTCACGTCCCTCCCCCGCGGCCGCCGTCCACTGGATCGGCCGCACCCCGGTCAACAAAGCACGAACGATCGTTACCGATCGCCCGCATCTGTACAGGCTTGCTGACCGTGTGCTGAAGGGGTTCGGCCGTATGCGCTCCCCCGCGCAGAACCAATCAAGCACCCCGGTCGTCAAGGAACCATGGGGAGTGGGTTAGACCCGCTCCCACCACCGCACCCATTCGCCAGGACCCTCGCATGCAACCCTCATCGCATTCGCCATTTCCCCCGATCCCTCCGATCGCCTATGGCCCCGGGTCCGTCCGCCAGTCGCCCCCGACGACCGACCGCCCGGAAGGACATCCGTCACCATGAGTCCCGAAGTCGCCAAGCACTACAACAACAAGCCGCCCCTGAGGGCGGTGCCGCCCATCGAGCGGTTCACCCCCATCACCCCCAACATGGCGATCTCCCCGACCGTCAGCGTCGTCGTACCGGCCATGAACGAGGCGGAGAACCTTCCGCACGTCTTCGCGACGCTGCCGCAGTGGATCGACGAGATCGTCCTGGTGGACGGCAACTCGGTGGACGACACCATCGCCGTGGCCAGGAAGCTGCGCCCCAACATCCGCGTGGTCCGCCAGACCGGCAAGGGCAAGGGGAACGCGCTCTCGGCCGGATTCGCCGCCTGCACCGGCGACATCATCGTGATGATCGACGCCGACGGGTCCACGGACGGCCGCGAGATCATCCAGTTCGTGGGCGCGCTGGTCACCGGGGCCGACTTCGTCAAGGGCTCGCGCTACGCATCCGGCGGCGGCAGCGACGACCTGACGTTCATCCGCAAGTTCGGCAACAAGACGCTGACCGCGCTGGTCAACAGGATGTACGGGACCAGCTACAGCGACCTGTGCTACGGCTACAACGCCTTCTGGGCCCGCCACCTGGACGTCCTCAACCTCGACTGCGACGGCTTCGAGATCGAGACCCTGATGAACGTCCGCGCCGCCAAGGCCGGGCTCAAGGTTCACGAGGTTCCCAGCCACGAGCGCTGCCGCATCCACGGCGAGAGCAACCTGCACGCCGTCCGCGACGGCATCCGGGTGCTGAAGACCATCATCCGCGAGTGGCGGAGCAGCCCCGCTCCCGTCGTTCACGAGCCGGCGGCCGCCTCCCGCGCGGCGGACCAGGGCGCCGCGTAGCCATGAGAAGCAGTGTCGTCATCTGCGTCTACACCGAGGAACGCTGGGAGGACATCCGAGCAGCCGTCGAGTCGGTCGAGAACCAGAGCCACCGGCCGCACGAGATCATCCTGGTCGTCGACTACAACCCGGACCTCCATCTGAAGCTGAAGAAGGAGTACCCCGGCGCGATCGTGGTGGAGAACGCTCAGGAGAAGGGGTTGTCCGGTGGCAAGAACACCGGTGCGGCGACCGCCTCCGGCGACATCGTGGCGTACCTGGACGACGACGCCGTCGCGGAGCCTGGCTGGCTGGAAGCACTGGAGGAGGGCTTCCAGGACCCGACCATCGTGGGGGTGGGCGGGCTGACCAGGCCGCTGTGGGGCACCGGGCACCGGCCCGGCTGGTATCCCCACGAGTTCGACTGGACCGTGGGCTGCAGCTATCGCGGCATGCCCACGGAGCGGGCGCGGATCCGCAACGTCATGGGCGGCAACGCGGCCTTCCGCAGGGAGGTCGTGGGCGGTGTCGGCGGGTTCCACACCGGCATCGGGCGCAGCGTGCAGGGGCGCAAGCCACGCCCGCTGGGCTGTGAGGAGACCGAGTTCTGCATCCGGCTCTCGCAGCGGATGCCCGGTTCGGGGATGCTGTTCGAACCGGCCGCGGTGATCGGCCACAAGGTGCCGGCCGTGCGCGCCACCTTCGCCTACTTCCGCTCGCGGTGTTACGCGGAGGGCCTGTCCAAGGCGCTGGTCACCCAGAGCGTGGGGGCGGGCGACGGGCTGTCGAGCGAGCGGGCGCACGTGCTGAAGGCGCTGCCGCTGGGCGCGTTGCGCGGGGTCGGCGAGGCGCTGCGGGGTGATCTGTCCGGCCTGGGCAGGGCAGGTGCGATCGTCGTCGGTCTCGCCTGGACCGCCTGGGGTTACGTCATCGGTTCCCTTCGACTGAAGCGGGTGCGTTCATGATCCGCGTACCGATCCTGATGTACCACTCGGTCTCCGACCGGCCCAACGCCGAGACGAAGCCGCTGGCGGTACGCCCCTCGGCCTTCGCCGAGCAACTGGCCTACCTGAAGGAGAACCGGTTCACGCCGCTGACGGTGGCCGACCTGGTCGCCTCGCTGCACAAGAACAACGGCCGCTCCATCCCGGAGCGGCCGGTGGTGGTGACCTTCGACGACGGGTACGCCGACTTCCACAGCGAGGCGCTGCCCCTGCTTGAGCGCTACGACTTCCCCGCGACCGTCTTTCTGACCAGCGGGTGGGTCAGCGACGCGGGCAAGGACGCGGCGGGCAGGCCACTGGACACGATGCTGTCGTGGAGCCAGGCGTGTGAGGCGGCCTCGTGCGGCATCGAGATCGGCGGCCACAGCCACAGCCATCCGCAGCTGGACCAGCTTTCGGATGACGAGCTCCGTCAGGAGTTGCGGCGCAACAAGGCCCTGCTCGAAGACAAGATCGGCTCCCTGGTCTCGACGATGGCCTACCCGTACGGCTACTCCAGCGCGCGGGTGCGGCGCGAGGTCCGGCGGGCCGGCTACTGGGCCGCCTGCGCGGTGAGCAACGCCATCGCCGCCGACCGGCACGACGTGCTCGCGCTGCCGCGCCTGACCATCGCCGAGGGCACGTCGATGAGAATGTTCAGCCGGGCCGTCGAGGGAAACCAGGTCCCGCTGATCTACATGAAAGAACGGATGCTGACGAAGGGCTACGCTGTCGTCAGGCGCACGAGATATGGTCTGCGCCGGGTGCGCGGCCAGGTGTGAGCGGCCTCTCCAGCCGGGAGAGGCGTGGCCCGCGGGCCGGCGCCCTCCCGGGTGCGCTCGTCTCTCTCTCCGTCCTCGCCGATGCTCCCGCACGGGAGCGCAGGTGGCGGTACGGGTGCCGCCGGGCGGAATCCGGTCGCGGTATTGCTCTTCAACGGTCTACGCAAAGCAGTCGAACATGATGTATCTCCGTGTTCGCCCGTCGCACCTCGGTCCGCGTAGCCGCCATGATGTTAGACGTGAGGCAACGGGCAGGTAATGACGTGACGACGACACCGGCGACGGAGACCGCCGAGGTCGGGGAGACCGATCCCACCCACCCCGCGCCTTCGGACGGAGCGCGCGACGGGTCCGACAGCGAGCACACCGGCGCGGCGTCCTCCGAGGCTCAGGAGGTTTTGGACGAGGCGCCCGACGGCGAGACTCCCGACACCGCCGCACCGGGTACCGACCGGGACGGCGAGGCCACCGACGCCTCTCGTGACGGCGGAGCGCCGGGCGCAGACCGTGACGGCGGCGACAGTGCCCCGGGAGACGCGGACGACGCACCGGATACGCCGGGTGCGCCACCGGGCGTGATCTCCGGCCGGGCTCCCGATGACACCTCCGACGGCGACGACATGGAGACCACCGCCGTCATCCGGCTCCCCGCACGCCCGATCTCACCGCCCACGGCGGACGCCCCCGAGGTCGAGGCGGCCGAGGGCGCCTCCGACAGCGAGATCGACACCACGACGGAGATGCGTCTGCCCTCGGCACCGCTCCGTCCGACGCCGAAACGCACGGGATCGGAACGCACGGGATCGGAACGCACGGGATCGGAACGCACGGGATCGGTGGGTGCGGGATCGGTGGGGGCGGCGGAGCGGCGAAGAAGGGCCGTCGCGACGCCCAGCCTGCTTCCAGGGACCTCTGAGGCCCCTGAGGTCACTGAGACCGCTTCGGAGGCCCCGGGAGCTCCAACGGGCCGTCGGGAGCCGCAGAGCGCGCGGCGAATTTCGGGACAGGCGGCTCCGGCCGCCGCCAGACCGTCGCGAATGACGGCCGTGATGCAGTCGGCCGCGGTGTGGCTGCCGCCGTTGCTCACGGTCGAAGGCCTGATCATGTACGTGCTGGCCCTGCGCGTGGCACCGGGCCCGCTGCGGGGCGTCGACGTGACCAAGATCGACGCCCTGGGCCTGATCTCGGCCATGCCGCTGACCGCGTTCGCCGCGATCCTGCTGATGCTCGTCGCGTTCTTCGTCACGATCGCGCAGAACACCGACCGCAAGTTCCTGCTGCTCTTCCAGATCGCGGCGATCACCTTCGCCCTGCACGGGGCGTCGGCCCTGATCTCGGACGAGGCCAGGTTCCCCACGGCCTACGTGCACGCCGGCTTCGTGGAGTACATCAACCGCACCGGCGAGTCGTCCGCGATCCTCGACGCCCGCCTCGCCTGGCCGGGGTTCTTCGCGCTGGTGGCGTTCGTCACCAAGGCCGCCGGGGTCACCGACCTGGCGACGATCATGCGGTGGACGCCGCTGCTGTCGAACCTGCTGTACCTGCTGCCGTTCGTGCTGATCCTGCGCCAGGTGGTCGCCACCACCCGTGCCCGCTGGTTCGCCGCCCTGCTGTTCGTCATCGTCCAGTGGATCGGCCAGGACTACTTCTCCTCCCAGGGCTTCACGTACGCGATCTACCTGGCCTTCGTGGCGATCGTGCTGCGCTGGTTCGGCAAGGTCGAGCCCCGCGACAAACCGATGCCGGCCAAGGGCCCCATCCGGCGGCTGCTGGCCCGCCTGGACGGGCTGACCCCCGGTGAGCTGCCCCACTCGACGGGCGCCTACGACCGAGTGATCATGCTGATCGTGCTGATCGGCCTGTTCGGCACCGCGACCGCCTCGCACCAGATCACGCCGTTCATGATGCTCGGCGCGCTGACCGGCCTGATCCTGCTCCGGCGCTCCTCGCTCAGCTGGGGGCTACCGTTCTTCCTCGGCCTGATCGTGCTGTCGTGGATCAGCTACCAGACGGTCACCTTCTGGAGCGGGCACATCGACCAGCTCTTCGGCGGACTGGGCCGGATCCTGCAGAACCTGCAGAGCAACACCGGTGACCGGATCGACGGCAGCGATCCCAGGCACGCCCTCGTCCTGATGGCCCGCCTCGGCATCTGCGGCGTCATCCTGACGCTGGCCGCCGTCGGCCTGCTGCGCCGCGTGCGGCGCGGTGTCGGCGACCGCGCGGCCCTGCTGCTGCTCTGCGTCCCGGTGCTGGCGCTCGGGCTGCAGAACTACGGCGGCGAGATCGGCCTGCGGATCTACCTGTTCGCGCTGCCCGGCGCCTGCATCCTGGCCGCGTACGCCTTCTTCCCGAACCTTCCCGCCGGCACCGAGGACGCGCCGGAGGAGACGGTGCCGATCCGCAAACGCAACATCCGGTTCAACCCGGAGCTGACGCGCCGGATCTCACTGCTGCTGGCCGCCGGGTGCGCCATGGCGCTGGCGATGGTCTTCCTGGTCGCCAGATACGGCAACGAGCAGTTCGAGCGAGTCTCGGCGAGCGAGGTCGCGGCGATGCGCTACATCTACGACCACGACGAACCCAGTGCCCGTGTCCTCTACCTGAGCCCGGTGCTCGGCCCCGAGGTCACGCCCATCATCCCGTGGGGCGAACAGGACTTCGACAAGATCTCCTACGAGCAGGCGCTGGTGAACCCGGACCCGGCCCGTATCTCCGCGGTGATCGACAAGCTTCGCGCGTCACCACCCAACACCTACCTGGTGGCGACCCGCGCGCAGGCCGGATACCTGCAGCTCAACCACGGCTACCCCCGTGACTGGGCCCCGCGGTTCCGCGCCGCCCTGGACGCCAGCAAGGAGGTCACACGTGTTTTCAACGGCGAAGACGCCGCCGTCTACACGCTGAAGTCCTTCCCCGAGGGCACCGAGATCCCCGAGCGCGGGGTGCCGCTCGGCGGCAGCGACCCGACCTCGCCATGGACGCCTGTCGGCCTGGCCGCGCTGGGTGTGACCTGGATCGCGTTGTTCACCTACGAGGTGTTCTGCCTGAGGGGCCGAGGCCGGGGTAAGCGGGCCAGGAGGCGCATCCTGTTCGTCGCGGTGCCCGCGTTCGTGCTGGCCCTGGCGGTGATCGCGGAGCGCTTCATCGTCATCGGGTACCAGCTTCAATAAAGAGCAAAGTCTCTTGGCTCGCGGCCTCGCCGCGCCATACTGGGCACCGTTTGCCGGGAGACATACGTCTCAGAGCCTGGTCGAAGGACGGTTGGATGTTCGCTGGGGAACCCCTTGGCCGGGCGGGGACCTCCACCCAGGCCGGGGGACGGCGGATCGCGGCGGTCGACGCGCTGCGTGGTTTCGCGCTGTTCGGCATCCTGGTGGTCAACATCACCTATCTCGCCTCCGGATACCGGATGGCGGGGCTGGCGGCGCCGTCGTTCTCCGCGCCGCTCGACTGGGAGGTGCGCTGGATCGTCTCGTTGTTCTTCGAGAACAAGTTCTATCTGCTTTTCGCCTTCCTGTTCGGCTACAGCTTCACCCTCCAGCTCGACTCGGCGCACGCCTCGGCGACGGCTTTCACCCCCAGGTTCCTGCGCCGCCTGGGAGGGCTGTTCCTGCTCGGCCTCGCCCACGGGATCCTGCTGTTCCCCGGTGACATCCTGGCCACGTACGCGATAGTCGGGCTGGTCCTGCTGGCGGTGCGGCGGATCACCCCGCGCACCGCGATGATCTCCGCGGTCGCGCTGACCGTGGCGCTGGCGGTGGGGACGCTGTTGCTGGCCGTGCTGGCGACGCTGGGCACCGACGCCTCGGGGGCCGTCTCCGAGAGCGCCGCCCAGGCCGCCATGTCCGACCGCGCCCTGCACGGCTCCGCATCCATGATCATCAACGAGCACCTGCACAAACTCGCCAGGATCTTCGTGCTGCGGGTCTTCTTCCAGGGCCCCACGGTGCTCGCCGCCTGCCTGGTCGGACTGGCACTGGGCAAGATGCGCCTGCTGAGGGACCTGTCCGGGCACACGGCGACGCTGCGGCGGCTGCAGTGGTCGGGGTTCACCGTCGGCCTCGCCGGGGCCGTGGTCTACGCACACTCGACCTGGTCGGGCGGTGGGCACGCGTACCACATGGTCGGCCAGTCGGTGAACCTGGTCACCGCGCCGTTGCTGGCCGCGGCCTACGCCGCCACCCTGCTGCGCCTGCTCCCCGCGGCACCGCGCCTGGCCGGGGTGCTCGCTCCTCCCGGCAGGTTGGCGCTGACGAACTATCTGGGACAGTCGCTGATCAGCTCACTGATCTTCACCGGCTACGGGATGAGCCTGATCGACCAGCTCAGCCCGTTCTCCGTCGTGTCGATCGGCATCGCCATCTTCGCGGTCCAGGCCGTGTGGAGCCGGTGGTGGCTGAGCCGCCATCACTACGGGCCCGTGGAGTGGCTGCTGCGCTGGTTCACCGACTGGCGCAGGCCCTCCCGTTCCCCTGCCCGCCCGGAGAGCGCCTAACCGCTGCGGATCGCGCCGTAGCGTCGGACGGCGCCTCGCGGGCGTATGCGGCGAGGCGCCGTCCGACCGGCCGGGAACTAGGCGCCGACGCGCTCGCTCCACTTGATCTCGTACGGTTTCAACTGGAACTGCTTGCCGTCCACGGTGGTGCTCGCGGCCGCGTTGGTGGTGTTGACCATCACGAGCTGACGTTCCTGGGCGAGGACCCGCACCTTCCCGTTGGAGGAGGTGACCGTCTCCAGCCTGGTCCCGTTGGGGAACCACTTGGCGAAGCCGCTCAGGACGCCCGCCATGGGCATCTCCTCACCGGTGCTCGGGTGCCACAGGCAGCCCAGGCAGACCTGGTTGTCGCCGCCGGTGGACTTGCGCTGCGGGTTCCAGTAGAGCGAGGTGGTGACGCCGCTGGTGGCGAACTCCATCATCGCGGCGGTCTGGACGGCGATACGGCGCTCCTCGCTCCAGTTCCTGCTGTCCGGCTCGACGTACCACTCGGCCCACCAGACCGGCAGGTCGCCGCTCTTCTGCCGCAGCCAGGTGGTGAGGGCCCCGAACTTGCCCAGGGCGGTGAACTCGTCGGGGTAGGCACCGGCCTCCCTGGTGACCGAGGCTCCGTCGACGACTATGAAGTCGGCGCCCTTCTTCTTCTCGATCCAGTACTCGACCGCCTCCAGGTCACGCTGGACGACGCTCCCCCACGGTCCCTGGATCTCCGCCCCCCGTTCGGGAGTGGTGGTGCTGCCGACCGACACGTAGGGTCCGCCGACCTTGATGTCCTTGTCGACGGCCTTCAGCGCGTCGTAGACCTTGTTGTAGAGCTCGGTGTAGCCCTCGATGTCCCAGCGGTTCTGGGCGTTGTTCCAGAAACCCTTCAGCTCGTTCCAGACCATGTAGTGCTTGACCGTGGGGTAGCGCCTGGCGACCGTCGCGGCGAGCTTCGCGTAGTCGTCGAAGTGCTCGCGCCGGGGCGCCGTCTCCAGCTGCGTCCAGTCGGTCCGGCCGGAGGTGCCGCCCTTCATCCAGTCGGGTGAGCAGCAGAGCGTGATGATCGGGATGGCCTGGGACTTGGACATGAACCTGATGCGACGGTCGAGGTCGCGGAAGTCGTTCTTGCCGGGCGCGGGCTCGGGATTGCCCGCGCCCCAGCCCATGATGTGCTGGTTCTGCAGCAGCGGAACCCGGCTGAGCATGTGGGAGGCGGCCTCGGTGACCTTGCCGTCCTCGTTGTCGGCGCTGAACTCGGTGTGGGTGATGCCCCAGCGTGGCCACTCCTGGACCGCGGGTGGTTCCTCCAGCGTCGGCGCCGCCTGCGTGGGAGGAATTGTCATGCTCTGTCCGCGAGGAACATCCGGCTTGACAGCAAAGGCGATAATGCCCACCACCAGCACCGCTGTTACAGCCATCGCCCCCAGCGCGACCGGCCAGGCCGGGCGCCGTCGCTGGTGCCGTCCGTTAGTCGGTATCACCGATTCCTCAATCCTCGCAGGTCAACGAATGTAGCGTTCCACAGTGGCAACGGGCGTGACGATGGCCTGAGATGGTTCACAGGCAAGCGTTACCGGTCGTGTCGCCAGCGTATCCATGACGACTTGCATGACGGTTGAAAGTCAACGGTAGTTCCCGGCACGCCCCCGGTCACGGGGTCGTACGACACCCCCGCCACGAGTCCGAAACGGCCGGGGACCGCGACCGCCGGAGACTCAGCCCCTCCAGGACCCGCAGTACAGCGGGACCGCGACCGCCGACTCAGCCCTCCAGAACCCGCAGTACAGCCGGGGATCGCAACCGCCGGAGACTCAGCCCTCCAGGACCCGCAGTGCCCGGTCGACGAGCGTGGGAACGGCGGCGCCGATGTGCTCGAAGCCCTCGCCGACGGTCTTGCCCTGTTTGAACCTGGCGTGGATGCCCTCCACGATGACGGCGAGCTTGTAGTTGCCGAAGGCCAGGTAGAAGTCCAGGTCGGACAGGTCCGCGCCGGAGACCTTGGCGTAGTGGGCGGCGAACTCGCGGGTGGTGAGGAAGCCGGGGGCCACGGTGACGCCCGCCGCGACCGGGATCGAGGCGCGCTCGGTGTCGCCGGGGTCCTGCCAGTAGGTGAGGGTGAGGCCGAGGTCCGCCAGGGGATCGCCGAGTGTGGACATCTCCCAGTCGACGACGGCGAGGATGTCGGGGTCCGGCGAGATTCGCACGAGTGTGTTGTCGAGCCGGTAGTCACCGTGAACCAGCGTCGAGGCCGAGCGGGCGGGCAGGCGCTCGCGAAGGAGTGCCACCAGACGGTCGTACGCGGGCAACTCGCCGGTCTTCGACCGCTCCCACTGCTGTCCCCAGCGCTCCAGCTGGCGGGCCATGTATCCCTCGGGGCGCCCGAAGTCGGCCAGGCCCACCTTCCGGTAGTCGATCGCGTGGATCGCGGCGAGCACCTCCGCCAGCCGCTCCGACAGTCTCCGGGTCTGCTCGGGGGTGAGCTCCCGCGCCTCCTCCTGGCTCCGCACGGCCGCGCCGTCCACATGCGCCATGAGATAGAACGGCGCTCCGATCACGTCCTGGTCGTCGCAGAAGGCGACCGGCTCGGGCACCGGGACGGAGGTCGGCGCGAGCGCCGAGATCACCCGCCACTCACGCCTCATGTCGTGAGCGGTCGGCAGCACGTGCCCGAGCGGCGGGCGGCGCAGCACCAGACGGCGCCCGGGGGTCTCGACGACGTACGTCAGGTTGGACCTGCCACCGGCGATCAGTGAGACTCCGGTGGGCTCGCCGGCGCCGGGGACGTTGGCGGCGATCCATCCGACGAGGCGGAGCCAGTCGATGCCAGGGGTGCTCATGGCCCCCATTAGAACGCCACTCGGGTCAGGGGCGCCACCTGGAGCCCCACAATGAGATCCCGAAACGTTGCCTATCCCACCGCTGGGGATCCCTTCCATCCTTTATCGTTACATTACGTCCCTACCAGCATGCTTGAGCTTTACGGCATCCTGCACAGGATGACGTAGGGGACCCCGCACATCCCAGTAGGAGCTCATGCGCGTCTCAATCGTTCAGCCCCGTGATCTCGGACCGGTCGACATCGACCGCTGGAGGACTCTCCAGGGTGCCGACGCCGCTTTCGACAGCCCGTTCCTGTCGCCGGAGTTCACAGTCACCGTCGGCGCCCTGCAGGAGCGCGTCCGGGTCGCAGTGCTGTACGAAGGACAGGACGTGGTGGGGTTCTTCCCCTTCGAACGCCATCCGATGGGGATCGGCATGCCCGTGGCCGCGGGCCTGACCGACGCGCAGGGGCTGGTCCACGCCAAGGACGTGGAGATCGACGCACGGCGCCTGATCAGGGCCTGTGGTCTGGCCGTCTACGAGTTCGACCACCTGATCGCGGGGCAGCCGCTGCTCCAGCCGGGGCACAGCAGGCACCCTTCACCGATCATCGATCTCCGCGACGGTTTCGAGTCGTACATCGAGACGATCAAGGTGACCTCCGGCAAGACCTACCGCTCGACGGCGTACAAGAGCCGCAAGCTCCAGCGTGACGCCGGGACGCTCCGGCACGACTACGCCACCACCGACCTGGCGCCGCTGCGCACCCTGCTCGGCTGGAAGACCGAGCAGTATCGCCGCACCGGCCGCAACGACAGGTTCGCCCGGCCATGGATCGTGGAGCTGGTCGAACGGCTCCTCGCCACCGACACCGAGCACTTCGGCGGTGTCCTCGACATGGTGTACGTGAACGAGAAGCCGGTCGCCGGGCACTTCGGCCTGCGCACCGGCACCACGCTCGCGGGCTGGTTCCCCGCCTACGACACCGCCTTCGCGAAGTACTCCCCCGGCCTGATTCACCACCTGGCCATGGCCGAGAAGGCCGCGGAGGCCGGGATCGGAGTCATCGACATGGGCCGAGGGGAGAAGGAGTACAAGGAGAAGCTGAAGAACGGCGAGTACGAGGTCTCGGAGGGCCGCGTCGCCCGGCTGAGCCCCGGCGCCGGGGTCCACTGGATGCTGCGGGTGCCGGTGCGCAAGGCGCGTGGCACGGTCCTGGCCAACCCGCTGCTGCGCACCACCGCCGACCGCGCGCTCAAGACGTACGGCCGCCTGCGAACGTCCCTGCAGTCCTCCTGACCGCGTCCGCGATGTGGGAACGGTCCTTTCTCACCCGATCAGCCCGGCGACCACCGAGACGCCGCTCTCACCCGATCAGCCCGGCGACCACCGAGACGCCCCGCCTGACGTCCGCCTGCGACGCGGAGCCGTAACCGATCACCAGGCCGTGCCGCAGCTGCGGCCCGTGGTAGTGGCGGGCCATCGAGTCGAGCAGGACGCCGCGGGCGCGGGCGGCCTCGACCAGGGGTGTGACCGCGTGCTCCGCGAGCTCCACCATGACGTGCAGGCCCGCGGTGTCGCCGGTGACCCTGGAGCCGAGGATGTCGACGACCACGGCGCGGCGGCGCGCGTACTCCAGCCGCATCCGGCGCAGGTGCCGGTCCAGGTCCCCCCTCTCGCAGAGCACCGCCACCGCCTGCTGGGCCGGGCCTCCGGTGCGGTCTGCCAGATTGTCCCTGGTCAGGGCGATGGCTTCGATGAGGCTCGGCCGGGTGACCAGCCAGCCGACGCCGATGTCCGGCGTCAGGGCCTTGCTCAGGCTGCCCAGCAGTACCACCCGCTCGGGATCGAGGCCGTGCAGGGCGGGCAGCGGCGCGACGTCGTAGCGGAACTCGGCGTCGTAGTCGTCCTCCACGAGGATCGCGCCGGTGCGGCGGGCCCAGGCGAGGAGGCGCTCCCTGCGCGGGATGGGCAGGCGGCCGCCGAGGGGGTACTGGTGGGCCGGGGTGGTGTAGAGGACGCGCAGGTCGTCCGGGAGTCGGTCCACGACGATCCCGTCCTCGTCGACCGGGCAGGGCACGATCTCCGCTCCCCTCCCGGCGAAGACGTTCCTGGCGACGCGGTAGCCGGGTTCCTCGACGCCGGCCCGGTCACCGGGCCGCAGGAAGGTGGCGGCGACCAGGTCGAGCCCGTTGCCGGTGCCCCGGGTGACCATGATGTTCTCCGGCCCGACGGGGATCGCCCTGGTCCGGCGCAGGTGCTCGGCGAGGGCCACGCGGAGCCTTGGCAGCCCGCGGGGGTCGGGGTCGCTCACCGGCGGCAGGTCGGCGGCTCCGCGCCAGGCCCTGCGCCAGGCCGCCCTGTCGTAGTCGTGGACCCACGGCCGCCCGGGACGCAGGTCGATCACCTGCTCTCCGTCCCCTGGCGGGGTGTCCCGGCCTGGAAGGGCGGCGGGAGGTGGAGCGAGGGGGCCGCGAGCGCGCTCGTTCACGGGGGGAACCACCATGTCGGCCACGTAGGTGCCGGAGCCGTGTCGTCCTTCGAGCCAGCCTTCCGCGTACAGCTGCTGGTAGGCCTCGGTGACGACGGTACGGCTGACCGCGAGCTGGCCGGCGAGGGAGCGGGTGGAGGGCAGGCGCTCGCCGGAGGCGAGGGTGCCGTCGCGCATGGCGGCCCTGAGGCGGTCGCCGAGCTGGACGGCGAGTGCCGTGCCGGAGTCGCGGTCCACCAAAACGGGCAGGTCGACGGCGAGGCGCGGCAAAGTGGTCTCCTATAAGTGCGTGAAAGTGGACGTATTCTGAATGTCCACTTCTCTTTAGACTAGTGCCATGCTCTCTACGACTCCCCGTACCACCCTCGGCCGCTCGAAGAACAGGGGCCTGACCTCTCACGAGGACCTGTACGCGGTGCTGGACGCCGGGCTGGTCTGTCACCTGGGCGTCGTGGTCGACGGCTTCCCCATGGTCGTCCCCACCGGTTACGGCCGGATCGGCGACACCCTCTACCTGCACGGTTCCACCGGCGCCACCTCCCTGCGGAACGCGGACGAGGTCTGCGTCACGGTGACCCACCTGGACGGCGTCGTGCTGGCCCGCTCGGCCTTCAACCACTCGCTCAACTACCGCTGCGCCATGGTCTACGGCCGTGTCCGCCGGGTGGCGGGCGGCGAGGAGCACCTGGCCGGGCTGCGGGCCATCACCGAGCAGCTGGCCCCCGGCCAGTGGGACGCCAGCCGCGCGCCCACCGGAAAGGAGCTCGCCGCGACCACAGTGCTCGCCCTCTCCCTCGCCGAGGCGTCGGTGAAGGTGCGGCAGGGCCCGCCGATCGACGACGAGGAGGACTACGAGCTGCCGATCTGGGCGGGGGTCCTGCCGCTCCACCAGGTCTGGGGAACCCCCGAGCCCGACCCCGCGATGACCGGGGACCTGACCGTCCCCGCGCACATCGCGTCGCGGACCATGCCCGCTCGCTAAGCCTCCGCGACAGGCCGACGCCACGGGGCGCGCCTCCTGGTCCGAAGTCCGGCCGCTCGCACTGATCAGCCATACGGCGCGAGACCGATTCGCGATTAATGCGCGAAATACGTTTCTCTATGGCTAGGCTACGGTCCGTCTGTTATGGGTGGGGGCCCAGACAACTGAGGAGACCGTTATGTACGGCACGCCATCGGCCTGGCAAGTCCCCGGATACACCGAGATCCGCGAGCTGGGCGCCGGCGCGGCGGGGCGTGTGGTGATGGCGCGCCACGATGCCGACGGCGCCCTGGTAGCGATCAAGTATCTGTCCGACGAGCTCAGGAACGACGTCGGCTTCGTGGCGCGCTTCCGGCACGAGGCCAGGGTGCTCAACACCCTGAAGAGCCCGCACTCCGTCCGGCTGTACGACTACGTCGAGACCGGCGCCGGCGCGGCCATCGTCATGGAGCTGATCAACGGCGTCGCCCTGCGCGCGCTGCTGCGCTCTGAGGGGCCGACCGGCCCCGAGGCGGCGCTGCTCGTGCTCAAGGGCTCGCTCATGGGGCTGGCCGCCGCGCACTCGGCGGGCGTGGTGCACCGTGACTTCAAGCCCGAGAACGTGATGGTGGAGGCCGACGGGAAGAGCAAGCTCGTCGACTTCGGCATCGCGGTCCGCTCCGGCAACGGCGACGCCCCCGCGGGCACTCCCCCGTACATGGCACCCGAGCAGTGGGTGGGCGGACCGGCCGGGCCCTCCACGGACGTCTACGCCGCCACCGTCGTGTTCTTCGAATGCCTGACCGGCGCCCGCCCCTTCCGGGCCACGAACATCGCCGCGCTGGCCCGCCAGCACCAGGTCATGCCGCCGCCGGTCGAGGAGGTGCCCCCGGCCCTGCAGGGACTGGTGGAACGCGGCCTGGCCAAGCACGCCGCCGACCGGCCGCCGACCGCCTCCGCGTTCCTCACCGAGTTGGAGGCGGTGGCGGCCGACGCCTACGGCCCCGACTGGCAGGAGCGCGGCCGCCGCCGCCTGGCCGGGATCGTCGGGCTGCTGGCCGGGATGTTCCCGCTGGACGCCCCCGCCCCGGCGGCCGACACCTCGCTGGCCATGACCGAGCTCGACGGCAAGAGGGGAAGGACCTCCTCGCTCGGCAAGCTGAGTGTCAAGATCCTCATTGGCGTCGGCTGCATCGCGGTGATCGGCGGGGTAAGCGCGGTACTGGTCGGCTCAGGCGGCACCACGAAGATCCAGTCGCAGAGTTCCGCCGTCACGCAGGACCCGACCCCCTCGGACCCGCTGGAGACGGTGCTCCCCGGAGACGAGGGCGACGAGTTCGACGAGCCGGACGAACCCGCGGAGTCACCGACCGCGGGCGCGCCCTCCGCGACGCCGACACCGAGCGGCAGCACCTCCGGCCTCCCGCCCGCGCCGCCCACCGCGCCGCCCACCAGGACGCCCAAGGCGTCGGCGACACCCAAGGCGTCGGCGACACCCACCAGGAGGCCGACCAAGCGGCCGACGAGTAAGCCGACCAGGAAGGCGTCCGCGTCTCCCTCCCCCGATGAGAGCTCCACGCTCAGCAGTCCGGGTAATCCGGACAGGCCCACGACCAGACCGCCGTCCGCCACCCCGACCCCAACCCGGCCAACGGCCTCCCCCACCCGGACGCGGCCGACCACCCCCGCCCCCTCACCCTCCGGGACGACCTCTGCGGGAACCCCGACCCCCGAGGGAACCCCCCAGCTCACCGGCTCGCCCCTGCCCTCCGCCGCGGTGACCCCCGCGGTGTTCCTCGCGCTGGGTCTGATGACAAGCGGTGCCGTGCCGGTCACACTGACCGTCAAGCGCGGCATGACGGGACGGTACAGGAAACGCCGCTAAGGACAGGGAGCGGGCACGATCATGAACACTGACCGGAGCGGCGTCGCCGGATTCCGGTTGACCGGTCGTACCTGGGCCGACGACCTGGGAATCTGGTCGTCGGCCGTCGCGGCCGACGGGCGGCAGGCAAGCGCGCTCAGATTCGACCCGCGACTGGTCGCCGATCCCTCGGCCCGCGAGAGGCTGATCGCGGCCGTGATCGCCGACCGCAGGCTCACGCAGAGCGGCCTGACCGGGCTGGTCCCGATCGCCGACCTCATCACGGCCCAGGACGAGGTCTGGCTGATCACCTCGGAACCGGCGGGCCCGACGGTGCGCGACCTGCTGTCCGGCGCACCTGGATCACCCCGGCCCGACGCGGGCAGCGCGGCCACGGTCCTGATGGAGACGGCACGGGCACTGCTGGCCGTTCACGCCTCCGGATTCAGCCACGGTGAGCTCCACCCCGGCACCGTGGTGATCGCCCCGGACGGGTCGGCGCTGCTCTCGGAGCGGGGGCTGCTCGACGCGCTGCTCGGCCGCCCGCCCGCGCCGGAGCGGGACGTGGCCGCCTGGGCGTCACTCGCCCGAGGGCTGGCCGCCACCTGGGCCTCAGCCGACCGGGAGGCGGCGGGGCTGCTGGAGAGGGTGGCGGCGACGGCCTCCATCCGAGGACTCCCCGCCGCGCGCGACGCCCTGCTCGCCGGGCGCGACACGCTACCGTCCGGGTTCACGACCCGTGACAGGCTCGTGGAGACCCTGCATCGGTGGCCGACACACGAGGCGCCCAATCCGGGAGGGCCTCCGCCACCCGTGCCGGCCGCCCCCGACGAGGGGGAGATCGTCACACTGCTCCACGTCCCGAGAACCGGCGAGCAGCGAACCCCGGGGACCGGCGAGCACCGGCCCGAGGACGTGGTCCTGCGCTTCGGTCCCGGGGTGCCCGCCGAGACCACGGCCGCCCAGATCTGGCGGACCGGCCGGGACCAGCAGCAGACCGAGCCGCCCTCCGACAGGCTCGGGGCCGCCGCGGCCCCCCATGCCCGGCGGCGTCGTGGTCGTACGATCCTCTCCTCGGCGATCCTCGCGCTGATGGTCGTGGGCGCGCTGGCGCTCTGGCTGTTCCGCGGCTCGGCGACACCGCTGGAGGTGACGAGGGTGGACGTCAGCGCCCCCAGGAAGACCCAGGGATGCGACAGCACGGTGAAGATCACCGGTGTCCTGTACACCAACGGCGCGGGCGGGGAGGTCCGCTACCGGTGGAAGCGGAGCGACCGCAAGGAGCCGATCGTGCAGACCGACCGGACCGCGTCCGGGGCGACCTCGCACCAGGTAAGCCTGGACTGGACGGTCAAGGGCGAGGGAAGTTTCAAGGGGACCATCACCCTGTCGCTGCTCTCACCGGTCCCCGAGGGCAAAAAGATCCAGGACAGAGCCACCTTCACCTACAAATGTTCATGAGTGGTCCGCAAGGTCCGCAATGCAGTACAAAGCCGTTCTTACTACTCTGACGGCCATGACCACGCAGATCCCCTCCGGCTGGTACCCCGACCCCTACGGCTCGCCGCTGTTGCGGTGGTGGGACGGCCACCAATGGACCGACGCCACCCATCAGGCGGATACCCCCGCAGGGCAGGGCACGCCGCAGGGACCGCAGACCGGCCCCCTCCCCCAGCCGCACCCCGCAGGGCAGGGTGTCCAGCAGATGGGGCCGCCTCCCCCGCCGGGAGAGCTCGCGGGGACGGACCCGGCCGGCCAGTGGAGCCGGCAGGCCGCACAGCGGGAACCGGCGGGCGCGGCGCAGCCGGACGGCAACACGGCGCAGATGCCACTCCCACGGTACGACGGCTACCCGTCCGGGCCACCGCCGCGCAAGAGCGGTCCGCTCCCGTGGATCCTGGGCGGTGGCGGCGCGCTGGTCCTGATCGTCGTGATCGTGGTCGCCGCGATGTATCTGGTCAACCCCGGCAGCAGGAACAACGCCGGCGAGCCCGTCACACCCCGTACGCCGCCTCCCACCGCTAGCCGGGAACCCGGCCCGACCCCCAGCCAGGAGCCGACCCCCGGGCCGGGGCCATCGCAGAACACGCCGCCCCAGCCGGTGTACGGGCGCATCACCGACCCGGTGACCGGCCTGTCCTACGAGGTCCCCGCAGGACCGTGGCGGGTCCCTCCCAGCATCGGCAGTGGGCTCGGGTTCACCTGGACCAGCGCGGCCATCGCCCCCGCCCATGAGAACTTCGACGGCAAGGGCGGCAACTGGGTCGGCAACGTGCTGACCGGCGAGCTTCCCGACCAGTACGGCTACCAGGGTGTCGAGAGCATGCGCTCGGTCGCCGCGACGCTACTGCAGGTCGTGGAGCCCAACTTCTACAGCCCCCCGCACCGCCGGAAGATCATCGAGGACAAGGCCGTCAAGGTGAGCGGCAAGGACGCCTGGCTGTTCGTCTTCGATCTGGACTTCTCCGAGCAGTCCGAGGCCAACGGCTGGAAGTGGAAGCGAGAGCGGGCCGCGTTCCTGATCGTCGACCGTGGTGAGGGCAGCCGACCGGCGCTGGCCTACATCACCGTGCCGGACAATCTCGGCATCTCAACGGTGGACAAGGTGATCAAGTCATTCAAGCTCTCGTAAGTGAGTACTACCCTGAAGGCTATGAGTGACCTGCTGGTCTGGATCGACTGTGAGATGACCGGGCTTGACCTTGGCCGTGACGCGCTTGTCGAGGTGGCCTGCGTGGTCACCGACGGCGAGCTGAACCAGCTTGACGAGGGTGTGGACGTGGTCATCAAGCCTCCTCCCGAGTCCATCGAGCAGATGTCGGAGGTGGTGCGGGAGATGCACACCGCCTCCGGCCTGCTGGACGCGCTGAGCGAGGGCGTCACGCTGGCCGAGGCCGAGACCATGGTGCTCGAATACCTCAAGGGACACATCAAGGAGCCGAAGAAGGCCCCGCTGTGCGGCAACTCCATCTCCACCGACCGGTCGTTCCTCTCCCGTGACATGGCCGCCGTGGACGCCTTCCTGCACTATCGGATGATCGACGTCTCCTCGGTGAAGGAACTGGCCCGGCGCTGGTACCCACGGGTCTACTTCGCCTCGCCCGAGAAGCAGGGCGGTCACCGCGCGCTGGCCGACATCGTGGAGAGCATCCGGGAGCTGCGCTACTACCGCGCGGCGGTCTTCGTGCCCCAGCCTGGTCCCGACTCCGCCACCGCCAGGGAACTGGCCGAGAGCGTGTCCACGCAGAAATCTTGATCGGTTCGCGCGAAACCCGGTACGAAACGACTCCCAAAGACCGCTACACTTTTCATGTGCTGCCACGGCGGCGATGGTGGGCGTAGCTCAGTTGGCAGAGCGCTAGGTTGTGGTCCTAGATGCCGGGGGTTCAAGTCCCCTCGCTCACCCCATCAGAACGGCCGGTCCCTCGGGACCGGCCGTTCCGTATTTCCAATCCCTTTACCCACCAAAAGTGGATATTGCGGGTTATGCTCGCAGCTATCGCTACGCCGTAGGATCGGGGGTTTCGGCGACCTGACCGTGTTGCAACCACGGAGGCCGAATGAGAGTCGACGATGCCACGTTCGACGCGGAACCCACAGTCGTGACGGGCTTGAGCAGGCGCGAGACCGAGGTCATGGAACTGATCGCGACGGGTCGCTCCAACGGGCAGATCGCCCGGCACCTGTTTCTGAGCGAGAAGACCGTGAAGAATCACGTGAACCGGATATACGCCAAGCTCGGCGTCGACTCGCGGGTCACCGCGATCGATCTGTGGCTGGAACGGGCCGCGCGCGAGGATCCTCAGCACTGCTGAACGGCGGCACGACATCTCCGGACCGCTTCGGAGGCGTCAGGCCGTGCCGGGCGGTACGCCTCGGCGGGCGGGAGGCCTCCAGGGCACGGGCGATGGCGGAGGTGCCCTCCGCCAGCTCCTCCGAGGTGATCGAGAGCGCCGGGCGCAGCCGCACCGAGCGTTCGCCGCAGGGCAGGACCAGCACGCCCTCGTCCTTCCTGAGCCTGGCCACCGCCAGGTCGCGCTCCGCGGCGTCCGGCAGGTCGAACGCGCACATCAGGCCGCGCCCCCGGGCGTTCTCCACCAGGCCGGGGAAGTCGGCCTGGATCTCCAGCAGCATCTCAAGGAGCTCGGCGCCGAGCCTGCCCGCGCGCGGGATCAGGCCGTCGCGCTCCACGATCTCCAGCATCCGGCGGGAGCGGACCATGTCGACCAGCCCTCCGCCCCAGGTCGAGTTGATCCTGCCGCTGACCTGGAACACGTTGTCCGGCACCTCGTCGACCCTGCGGCCCGCCATGATCCCGCCCACCTGGACCTTCTTGGCGAAGGCCACGACATCGGGACTCAGGCCGAGCTGCTGGTAGGCCCAGGGGGTGCCTGTGATCCCGGCGCCGGTCTGCACCTCGTCCATGACGAGAAGGGCGTCATGCTCGTGGCAGAGCCGCTCCATCGCGAGCAGGAACTCCGCCCGCATGTGGTTGTCGCCGCCCTCCCCCTGGATGGGTTCGGCGATGAAGCAGGCGATGTCGTGGGGGTGGCGCTCGAAGGCCGCCCGTGCCGCGGCCAGGGACCTCTCCTCGGCCGCCTCGACGTCCCCGAGGTGGATCGCGGGCACCTCGATCCTGGGCCAGTCGAACTTCGGGAACCGGTCTGTCTTGACCGGGTCGGTGTTGGTCAGCGAGAGCGTGTAGCCGCTGCGCCCGTGGAAGGCGCGGGTGAGATGGAGCACCTTGCCGCCGAGCTCGGGGGATCGCCCCCGCGAGGCGTTGAGACGACTCTTCCAGTCGAAGGCGCACTTCAGCGCGTTCTCCACGGCAAGGGATCCGCCCTCCACGAAGAACAGGTGCGGCAGCTCGGGGTCACCGAGCACCCTGGCGAACGTGTCGGCGAAGTCGGCGAGGTGGGAGGTGTAGAGGTCGGAGTTGGCGGGCTTGTTCGCGGCGACGTGGCCGAGCAGCGCCAGGAACTCGGGGTCGTCGTCGAACGGGTTCACCCCGAGCGGGGCCGAGGCGAAGAAACTGTAGAAGTCCAGGTAGCTTCGGCCGGTGCGGGCGTCGACGAGCCGGGAACCTCGGCTCCGTTCGAGGTCCAGCACCAGCCGGTAGCCGTCGACGAGCAGATGACGAGCGAGACGGCCGTGCACGTCCATGTCCCCTCCACGGGTAATCCGAAGAGATGATCCCCCGTCATTGACGCATCTACACGGAGAGATTACGCATCAGAGGCGACTCTTATGAAGATTTTCCGGTATAGCGGCAAGCTGGACATGGACACCCGGGCGCCGGGACCGTGCGGCCCGAGCTCCTCTCGTATGACCGTCTCCCTTCCCGGGGTTTCCCCCTGCCGAGACCACAGATCAGTCAAATCGGCCTGCCGTTACGCACTTCCCGGTGCCCGGATCCTGGATTCGCGTCAGCGCGGCACGTTACGCCGCCGCGTAGACCACCAGGGAGACCGCCACGTACTGCACCAGGTAGGCGGCGACGGTGAAGGCGTGGAAGACCTCGTGAAAGCCGAACCACCGGGGGGAGGGATCTGGCCGCTTCATGGCGTACACGACGCCGCCCACCGTGTAGAGCACCCCACCGAGGAAGAGCAGGGCCACCGCGACCACGCCGGCGCCCGCCACGAGCTGCGGCAGCACGAAGACGGCGGTCCAGCCGAGGCCGATGTAGAGGGCGGTCGAGAGCCACCGGGGGGCACCGACCCACAGCACCCGGAAGAGCACCCCGGCGATCGCACCCGCCCAGATCACGCCGAGCACCACCGCGCCGGCCTGACCGTCCAGGGCGAGCAGCGCGAACGGGGTGTAGGTGCCCGCGATGATCAGATAGATGTTGGCGTGGTCGAGCCGGTGGAGCACCTCCTCCGTCCGCGGGGAGAGCACCCCCCGGTGATAGGTGGCCGAGATTCCGAAGAGCAGGCCGGAGGTGATCGCGTAGATCGCGGCGGTGATCCTCGCCTGCGGGGTGGGCCCCAGCGCGACCAGGACGAATCCCGCAACGAGTGCCACGGGGAGCGCCCCGGCGTGCAACCAGCCGCGGAGGCGGGGCTTGACGGACTCGGCGAGCGTTTCTGTAACGGTCGTGGCCATAAACCTACGGTAGCGTAAGTTACTAAATCGTAGGCTGTGATTCCCCCTACACGCCGCGACCGGGTGGCCGGCGTCTCCCCCCGCCGCGGCCGGACGGGACTCCACCCCGCCGGACGGGACTCCACCCCGCCGGACGGGAACTCCACCGCGATGGAAACGGGGACCCTCGGCTGCGCATATGGTTTCTCTCCGGGTTCACGTCGTGGAAAAGAGGATCCAGCTGATGGGCAGGCGGGAAGAGCGGGGGCCGATGCCGGGACGGTATCCGGTGACCTTCGGCGAGGTCGACCTTCTGCAGGATCTCGACAGGCCCTCCGGCTGGGTGGTCTCCAAGGACGGCGTGCCGCAGTCGTACGTCGACCTCGACGACGCCACCTACCTCGACTTCGAGTACGTCCGGCTGATGGCCGACGTCGTCGACCTCCTCGGGGAGGGGCCGCTGGACGCGGTGCACGTGGGCGGTTGCGCCTGCACCCTGCCCCGCTACGTCGCGGCGACCCGTCCCGGATCCCGGCAGATCGTCGCCGAGCCCGACGAGGGGCTCGTCCAGCTCGTCAGGGACCAGCTCCGGCTGAAGTCGGTGCCCCGGCTCAAGGTCAGGATCCTCGACGGACGCACCGCCACCGCCGGACTCACCGACGACTCGGCCGACCTGCTCGTGCTGGACGCCTTCAGCGGTGCCACGATGCCGATCGAGCTGGCCACCTCCGAGTACATGGGGGACGTCGCCCGCGTCCTGCGCACCACCGGCACCGTGCTGATCAACGTCGCCGACGGCAAGGGGCTGGCCTTCACCCGCCGGGTGCTCGCCACCGTCCGCGGCACCTTCCCCCAGATCGCGCTGCTCGCCGAGCCGGGTGTCATGCGGGGCCGCCGCTTCGGCAACCTCATCGTCGTCGCCTCCCGCGTGCCGCTCCCCGTCTCCGACCTGACCCGCAGGGCCGCGGGCGGCCTCACCCAGACCCGCTGCGTGTACGGCGAGGACATCGTCAGGTTCATCGCCGGAGCCCGCCCGCTGCACGACGGCGACGCCGTGGTCCTCCCGGTCCCCCCGCCCGCGGTCTTCGGCTGACCCGTGACCGGTCCGCCGCCCCGGTCTCGCCCGCCATGGAATAGTTGAAACATCAACTGAGTTGTCGCCTGCGAACATCGCAGGAAGGAATCCACAATGCCGGCCGTGACCGTAGAGAACCCGCTGACCCTGCCCCGCCTGCCGCAGCCGCTGAACGCGGTCCACGAGCGCCAGGTGCTGGCCATCACCACCGCCCCGAGCGGATTCGAGGGAGAGGGCTTCCCTGTCCGCAAGGCACTTGCGACGATCAAGTCCCAGTATCTCGACCCGTTCATCATGATGGACCAGATGGGCGAGGTCGACTACGCGCCGGGCGAGCCCAAGGGCACCCCCTGGCACCCGCACCGGGGCTTCGAGACCGTCACCTACATGATCGACGGCGTGATGGACCACGCCGACTCGCACGGTGGTGGCGGCACGATCTCCGACGGCGACACCCAGTGGATGACGGCCGGCGGTGGAATCCTGCACAAGGAGGCTCCCCCCGAGTGGCTGGTCGCCAAGGGCGGCCTGTTCCACGGGATCCAGCTCTGGGTCAACCTCCCCGGCAGGGAGAAGATGGTCGAGCCGAAGTATCAGGACATCGGCAGGGCCAACGTCGTCCTGCTCAGCAGTCACGACGGGGGGGCGCTGGTCCGCCTGATCGCAGGCGAGGTCGGCGAGTTCACCGGCCCCGGCTCCACCAGAACGCCGATCACCCTGCTGCACGCCTCCCTGAGCCCCGGCTCCCAGCTGACGCTCCCCTGGCGCAAGGATTTCAACGCGCTCGCGTACGTCCTGTCGGGCCGCGGCACCGCCGGCGGCGACCGGCAGCCGATCGAGTCCGGCCGGCTGGCCGTCTTCGACGGCTTCGGCAACCTTCCGGGACTGGGCACCGACGGCGAGACCATCACACTCTCCGCGGCCGGCACCCAGGAGAGCCGGAGCCCCAACATGGAGGTCATCGTGCTCGGCGGCCGTCCGATCGGCGAGCCGGTCGCGCACTACGGGCCGTTCGTGATGAACACCCAGGCGGAGCTCGCCAAGGCGTTCGAGGACTACCAGGCGGGACGCCTCGGCACCATCCCCGCGGGCCACGCCTGATCGCGGAACGCCCGGCACCGGGGGACCCAAGGGGCAGGCCCTAAGGCTCGGTAAGGGTGACGCAGGCGACTCGGGGGCCGGCGCTGCCGGCTTCGGTGCCGACGGTGCGGGTGGGCTCGGCGTGGATCACCAACGACCTGGGCAGCCGGCCCGCGACGAACGCCCAGTCCCGGGTGGCGGTGGCGCGGGCCTCACCCCGGGCGTCGGTGGTGAAGTCGAGCCAGACCTCGTTCTTGGCACTGGCGTGGGTGTGGGTGTGCTGGTAGTGCGGCCCGGCGTCCTCGGGCTTGAGACCGCACGGGTTGACGTGCAGGTGCACCCCGTACGTGCGTCCCGGGAGCATGCCCGTGACGGTGACCGTGGAGGTGGCGAGCACCGCCCCCGACTCCGCGGTGACCCGGGCCGCGGCTCCCGGCGGCACCAGCGCGGTGTCGTAGGCGATGGTGGAGGCCCGAGGTCCGGGGGCGGAGAAGACTCCGCCCCCGACAAGGCGGATCCCCGAGGCGCTCGGGGTGGCGGCCGGTCCGTGCCCTGCCGGATGGGGGTCGGCGGCCCGCTCGGCACAGCCGGCGCAGAGCAGGGCGACGGCGAGAACTCCCAGAATGCGCATCCACGATCTCCTTGGCGGGCCGGAACAGTGCAGCGCCCACCATAACCAGTAATCGTCTGATCACACTCGGTATTGACCGCTTCCGGCCTCCGCGATCCCCGGCTTTCGCCCCTCCCCCTTCGCCCCTTCGCCCCTTCGCCCCTTCGCACCCGGCCAGGTGCGAAGACGGCCGCCAACCGACCCGGCCCTCCTGGGGGCGTTCAGGCGTTGGCGGCGGCTATCTCGTCGATGCGGGTGGCCAGGGTGAAGTCCATCTCCGTCAGCCCGCCGGCGTCGTGCGTGCTGAGCGCCAGGTGAAGGGTGCGCCAGCGGATGTCGATGTCGGGGTGGTGGTTGAGCTTCTCGGCCTCGACCGCGACCTCGTCCACGATGCGGATCGCGGTCGGGAAGTCGATAGCGGTGATCTTCCGGCGGATCTCGTCTCCCTCGCGTCGCCACTCGGGCAGGCCGGCGAGTCTGTCGTTCACCGCGGAGTCGTCAAGCAGGTTCATCCTCCCAGGAGATCATGTCCCCGGCGAAGACGCCAAGCCTGGGCAGGCTCCCGGCGCGCCGGGCCATGGCCATGATGCCCTGGGCCATGGCGGTGGCGTGGCTGGTCCCCTCAAGGAGGGGCTCCAGTTCGGGCAGGAGGCCGGGCAGCCGGGACAGGCTCCATTATAAGAACGACTCCCGGCGACACCCCCCGGATTACTCGCCGGAGCTTGTAATTTGACCGGATCCGGTCATTTGACGGCACCGGAGGTGAGACCCGACTGGATCTGGCGCTGGAAGATGATGTAGACGATCATGACCGGGATGATGGCCATGCTCAGCGCGGCGAACAGCCCGGGCCAGTCGGCCTCGTACCCGGCGCTGGTGGAGATGTTGGCGACACCCTGGGTGATCAGCCACTTTTCCTCGACATTGCCCGACAGCAGCACGATCGGCAGGAGGTACTGGTTCCACTGACCCAGGATGTTGAAGATCGTGATGCTGACCAGCCCCGGCTTGGCCATCGGCACCATGATCTGGAAGAACGTCCGGGTGTGCGAGCAGCCGTCCATCATCGCCGCCTCCGCCACCGAGGTGGGCAACGTCTTGAAGAACGCCGACAGGAAGAAGACGGTGAACGGCAGCGAGTAGGCGATGTAGACCAGGATCACGCCGAGGTGGGTGTCGATCAGGCCGAGGTTCTTCACCACGAGGAAGAGCGGGACCAGCGCGAGGAAGACCGGGAACGTCATCCCCGACACGAACAGGAAGTAGATCGCCCTGTTGCCGGGGAAGGTGTAGCGCGCCAGCACGTACGCGGCCATCGAGCCCAGCAGCATGGTGCCGGCCGTGCTGCACGCCACCACGAAGATGGTGTTCAGCATGTACTGCCCGACGTGTGCCTTCTCCCAGGCCCGGCCCCAGGCGTCCCAGCCGAAGGAGGCGGGCAGCGTGATGGCGTCCCCGAAGATCTCGGTATTGGTCTTGAAAGAGGCCAGGAACGTCCAGAGGATCGGGCCGACGATCAGGATCGCCCAGACCAGGAGCGCGAGGTGGGAGAGCGCGCCGAAGGGGCCGAGCGAGTTCGCCTTCCCGCGCTTGACGCGCGCGTGGGCGGAAGGGCGGGCGGAGGGCTTGCGAGCCGTGTCCGTGGCCATCAGAACTCGATCCTCTCGCGCCGGGTCACGCGCAGGGTGAGGGCGGCGAACGTGATGGTCATGAAGAACAGCGCCACGCCCATCGCCGACGCGTAGCCGAACTTGGAGAAGTTGAACGCCGTGCGCCAGATCTCCATCGGGAGCACCGTCGTGGCGTTGTCGGGCCCGCCGCGGTCGACCGAGAGGACCTGGACCAAGGCGAAGGCGTCGAAGGCGGCGATGCCGAGATAGACCCAGGCGACCTGCATGGTGTCCCAGAGCAGCGGAATCGTGATCTTGAAGAACAGGGTGAACCTGCCCGCGCCGTCGAGTGCGGCGGCCTCGAACACGTCCTTGGGGATGGAGGACATGCCTGCCGAGAACAGCACCACGTAGAAGCCGACGGCCTGCCAGACCATCACGCTGATGATCGTCCACAGGGCGAGGTCGGGGTCGATCAGCCATCCGACCGGCTCCACCCCGATCTTGTCGAGCAGACCGTTGACCACACCGACCCGCTCCGGGCTGTAGATCGCCTGGAAGAGCACGCCGACGATGGCGACGGCCAGGACCTGGGGCATGAAGAAGATCACGCGATAGACCTTCGAGCCCCGGATCCCGGTCATCCGGCCGCCCCGCTGCCCGCCGCTCAGGTTGAGCAGGAAGGAGAAGAACAGGGCGATCACGATGGTGACCAGCGGCATGACAAGCAGCAGAACACCGTGGTGACGCACCGCAGCCCAGAAGACCTCGTCGTCAAGAAGCCTGGCGAAGTTCTCCAGGCCGATGAACCGGGGGTTCGCCGAGATGCCCTTCCAGTCGGTCAGCGCGATGTAGAAAGCCTGGATGTACGGGCTGACCACGAAGACCACGTAGAGGAGCACCGGCGCGGCGAGAAAGCCGACGATGAACGGATACCTGCCTTGCCGCATCGGGGCTACACCGTCCGGGTCTGCTTGGTGATGGACGAGTCGGCCTTCGTCTTGTCGGCGGCCTTCTGCATCTTCTCGCAGAACTCGTCGCCGGAGATGCGGCCGAACATGAGCGCGTTGGTCTGCTTGCGCAGCTCGGTCTCGAACTCCTTGTACCAGTTCTCGAAGCTGCTGAAGGTGACGACGTTCTGGCCGGCGGCGGTCTGCGCGGCGCTGAGGCTGGCGTTGCCCGGCGACAGCTCCAGGCCGTCGGCGGCGCCGGTCACGACGGTGATGTTGCCCGACTTCTCGGTGAAGCCCCTCGCGCCCTCCTTGGAGAGCATGATGCGCAGGTACTCCAGGCCGCCCTTGGGGTTCTTGGCCTTGGCCGGGACGATGTACGCCTCGCCGGCGGCGGCGCGGATGGCCTCGTAGGGCATCTTGTCGGCAGCGGTGACGCTGGGGGTGGGCGCCAGCGCGTATTTGAACCCCTCGGGGGTCTGGCTCTTCTGCTCGTTCTCCAGCCAGGAACCGGAGGGATAGAGGGCGACCTTGCCCTGGTTCTGGCGGAGCTGAACCGCGGTGTGGATCAGGCCCTCGAAGGACTTGTCCATGTACTTGGCGATCTCGGCCCAGGCGGCGGCGGACTGCTTCATGGCGTCGCGCTGCCAGACGCCGTCGACGAGGTTGTCGACGTCGAGCAGGATCTGGTTGCCCTCGATCTTCGCGGCGGAGATGAGGATCATCCAGTACGCGTAGTAGGCGGCGTTCTTGCCCGCGTACGCGAACGGGGTGACCCCGGCGGCCTTGGCCTTCTCGGCGAAGGCCTTGAACTCCTCGAAGGTCTTCGGCGGGGTCCAGCCGTTCTTCTCGAACAGCGCGGAGTCGTACCAGAGGCCGTACGCGGAGAAGACGTAGTTCATCAGGTACGGCTTGCCCGCGAGGAGACCCGACTCGACGGTGCCGGGCGCGACCAGGTCGCGAACCTTCTTGTTCGGGTCGTCGATCGAGGGGGCGTCCCACAGCTCGGTGAGCTCAAGGAGCTGGCCCTCCTGCTGCAGGGCTCCGTTGTCCATCAGGTCGGTGCCGGAGTTGGCGATCACGTCGGGGACGTCGCCGCCGGCGAACCGCGGCTGCAGGGTCTGCGCGATCTGCTGGGTGGCGACGTGCTTGACCTGCGCCTGGGCGAACGTCTTCTTGTACAGCGGCTCGTGCACCTCGGTGGCGTAGCCGTCGCCGAGGCCACCCTTGAAGATGACGACCTCAAGCGGCGCGTCGGCGGCGACGCCGAACGGGTTCTTCGCGGAGATCGCACCACCTGCGGAGGGGGCCGCGGAGGTGCCGGCCGAAGGAGCCGCACCGCCGCCGGTGGCGCAGGCGCTGAGCAGCCCGGCGCCCGGGCCGACGATCAGAGCGCTCATGCCGATCCGGCGGAGCAACTGCCGCCGGGTGATGTCTCCGGGCGTACCGACCGAGTTTGACATGCAACCCTCCTGAACGGGGGATCAATTAGGAAAGTTTCCTAAACGTTTGCCCGAAGGTACGTATCCGCGGAGCCCAGCGTCAAGACTTCCCTGCCGGTCTAGACCAAGCCGTGATGTCCTCGCGACCTATCCGCTAACTACCAAACGCCAAGGAGGTGCAATTCAATGATAGAACGGCACATAGTGGCCGATATTTCCCCGGAACCATTGACTTGGCCGCAACCGGCGAGATAAAGGAACCATGCTCGCCGGCAGCCAATGAGCGGCAACCGGTCTAGACCAGATAATGAGGGTTTGCCGCCCCGTACCGCAAGCCCCTACTTTTGACGGCGTGTTGTTGGCCGAGCAGCGCCGCCTGCTATGTGAGTACGGCCGCCGAGCCGCCGCGACCGGACTGGTCGTCGGAACCGCGGGAAATCTCAGCGTGCGCGCGGGCGAACTCGTCGCCGTGACGCCCAGCGGCGTCTCCCTCGACCGGCTGGAACCCGAGGCCTGCCCGATCGTCGACGTCGAGGGCCACCTCGTCGAAGGCGACCTGCGACCGTCCTCGGAGACCCCCATGCACCTGGCGGTCTATACGACCACCGACGCCGGCGCGATTGTGCACACCCACTCCGTCTTCGGCACCGTGGTCGCCACGACCATGAGCGAGCTGCCGCCGATCCACTACAACGCCCTGTTGCTCGGCGGGACCGTCCGCGTCGCCGAATACGCCACCTACGGCACGCCCGAGCTCGCCGCCTCCGTCCGAGCCGCGCTGGCGGACAGGCGCGCGGCGCTGCTGGCCAACCACGGCGGGGTCACGATCGGCGACGACCTGGACGGGGCCTTCGAGGCGACCAGGCTGCTGGAGTGGCTCTGCGAGGTGTACGTGCGGGCCAGGAGCATCGGCGAGCCTCGCGTGCTCACCGAGGAACAGCTCGCCGCGGTGATCCGGCGCGCCGCAGACCCGCCCACGTTCCCCCGTCGCGAGAACTGACCGCGGCGCGACCGCGCTGTGCCCCCGTCGCGAGGACCGACCGCAGCGCGGCCCCGCCCCGTCTTGTTTTCAAGCCGGACGAAAAGGCGATTATCACCGACCGGCCAACGGGTTGATTCCCACCCGGGGTGTATATCTTCCTACCTAGATGGTGAATCCTACGCTTTTTCCTATCAATGACCTAGGCAGAAAAGGCGAACCACGAGGGCTTTCCCTACGCTGACCGGGCGACGTTGAAGTCGTCGGCAAGGGAGAGCACGTGCTCGGAATCGAAGACTGCCTCACTGAGGTAATGGCCATCCCCGGCGCCCTGGACGCGATCCTCATCGATCAGACCAGCGGGACGGTCGTGGCGACCGGTGGTGCGAGCCGCCACGGTGACGTGGAGAGATCTGCCGCGGGACTGAGCGAGACCCTGCGCGCGACGCTGGACGGGCTCGCCGTCACCGCACCGGGCGGTACGGTCCGGATCGACGACATGATCATAACCACGGACGGCGGCCACCATTTACTGAGGCCGTTGGAAACGCTTTTCGACGGCCCTCTGGTCATTTACGTCAGGCTCGATCTGAAACGGTCGAACCTGGCACTGGCCCGCCACCGCCTCCAGGCCCTTTCCGGCCGCCTGATCTCGACGTGAAGCCGTGCCAAGCATCGAGATCATCCTCAGTGGGCTCGCCGGTGATCGCGCCACCGGCTCGCTCCGCCTCGGTAAGGCGGGCGTCATCTATCTCACCGACGGCCGCGTGACCTACGCCGAGAGCGCGTCCGCCCCCCGGCTGGAGGACCTGCTGGCGGCCTGCCGCGGGATCTCCGCCCATGCCCTGCGACAGGCCAGGCAGGTCGCCTCCGAGGATCTGCGGGGCGGCGAGCCGCCGGTCGCCGCCCCGCAGATCCTCGGAGGCGACCGGCTCCTCGCACAGGGCCTGCTCACCAGGGGTGAGCTGGAGTTCTGCGTGCTGAGCACGGTGCTCGACGCCAGCTACTTCCTGTTGGAGGCAACCGGGCACCGGCCCAGGTTCCGGCGGGGAGAGCGGCACTGGCTCGGACCGCAGTGGTACTTCGACGCGGCCGGCCTGCTCCGGGAGTGCAAGCGGAGGAAGGCGCAGTTGGAACAGACCTGGCCGTCCGCGGAGCTGGACACGCTCCCGGTCGTCCCGCGAAGGCGGATCACCGCCCAGCGGGTGGTGCTGAGCTCACTGCAGTGGGAGGTGCTGGTCGGCGCCGACTCCACGGCGCCCCCGGCCGACCTGGCGCGCAAGCTGGGCCGCCCGGCGTACTCGGTGCTGCTCGCCGTACGGCAGCTCGCCTCCCGTGGGCTGCTGCGCATCCCGGAACCCGACGCGGCCGCCGCACCCGCCACGCAGGACCCGCTGCCGAGGCGGACGAGGGGGGCCACGGAGATCCCGGCAGCCGGAACGGGCTCCCTGGCGACGCCTGCGTCGCTTCCCGGAGCCACCGGGGACCCGACCGACGTCAACCTGCTCATCCGGCTCAGGAACGCATTGGAGGCACTGACTTGAGCCTGGTTCGATGCCGCCGATAAGGCTGCGGACGCTGAAGCTGATCGGAAGGAGGGTGTCGGTGGAACTGCGTGAGGAGATACACCGCGAGATGGCGCTGTTGCGGGAGCGGATACCCGACGTGGACGGGAGCATCGCGTGCAGCGTCGACGGTCTGACCCTGGCCAGTGATCTGGGCGACGGCACCTCCACCGAGCAGACCGGCGCGCTCTCCTCCGCGCTGCTGGCCCTCAGCCGCCGGATGACCGGCATGGCCGGCAAGGGCGCCTTCGAGGAGACGCTGATCTCCGGCACCAACGGCTACGCGGCCTGCTACGCCGCCGGCCCCAAGATCGTCCTCACGGTTCTGGCACGCCCGGGGACCAACCTCGGGCTGCTCAGGCTGGAGGGTCGCAAGACGGCGGCCAGATTGGCCGCCATCACCTCACGGATATCGATAACTCAGTGATCGGAGGCAGACATGGGCAACATGGACATCTCTCTCAAGGAGATGATGGCGATCGACGGTGCCATCGGCGCGGTGATCGTGGACTACAACAGCGGGATGGCGCTGGGCGCGCTCGGCGGTTCCAAGGATCTCGACCTCCAGGTGGCGGCCGCGGGTAACACCGAGGTCGTCAAGGCCAAGATGCGGACCATGGAGTCGCTCGGCCTCAAGGACGGCATCGAGGACATCCTCATCACGCTCGGCACGCAATACCACGTGATCCGCCCGCTCTCCGGCCGGAGCGGCAAAGGCCTGTTCATCTACATGGCCCTCGACCGGAACCGGGCCAACCTCGCGCTCGCACGGCACATCCTGCGCGGCATCGAGGAGCGGCTCGAGGTCTGATCCTCCTGCGGCCCGTGCCCCGGGGGGCACGGGCCGCAGGAGGATCTCATCGGATCGCGTCGGCGAAGGAAAGCCGGAGATCGTGCCGGACCTCAGCTCTCCTCGGCGCCCGCCCTACCGCGGAGACGGCCGGCGACCAGGTAGGTGGCACCACCCGCGGCGAGCACTCCCGCCAGGGCCAGGCCGGCGGCCGTGCCGGCGGACGGACCGGCCGAGGTGACGGCCGCCACCGGGGCGGCGGCGCCCAGGTCCCGGACACCCTGCTCGGCGGCCTTGGCGTCGGCGCCGGACAGGGCGACCGGCTTGGCGGCGATGCTCGCCTCAGGTGCGGTGAGCGGCTCGGACATGATCTTGGGCTTGGCGAACGTCTGGATCACCTGCTGGGTCTTCACAGACTTCTTGGACTGCTCGGCCTTGACCAGGACCGTCTGCGGAGGCTTCGCCGGGTTCGCGTCCCGGTAGCGCCAGGCACCGGTGGCGAACGCCACGGGGTGGTTCTTCTTGCCCACGCCGTCGCCCCACTTGGTGACCACGTACTTGATGTCGATGTGGCCCATGCCGCCGTTGCCGTCCACACCCAGCGTGGCGGAGTTGAACCGGCCGTCGGTCAGGTCGGCGAAGGTCTTGGCATCAATGTCGATCATGATGCCCCGGTTGGAGGGCACGCCGGGACCGCGGTCACCGACGAAGAACTTGGCCTTCTTGCCCTTGTAGATGACATAGCCCTCGGTGAACAGGGGCCAGCTCGGGCTGGCGATCATGCCCTTCTGCATCGGCTTGCCACTGGCCGGCAGGCCGGTGTCACCGGCCCGGCCCGAGGAGTCGTCCCAGAAGTAGGAGGCCCTGGTCGAGCCCTCAAGGAGAACGGTCTCGTTGGCGGCCACCACGGTGTCCGCGCCGGGGGAGGCAACGGAGGCAGTGGCACCGGCAGCGGCGACGGAGGCGGGAGCGGCGGAGGAGGCGGGCAGCGCGGAGGCCACACCGCTGGAGACGAGCACGCCGGCACCGACCAGAGCGGCGGTGGCGAGGCGGTTCTTGTACGGGAGGTTCTTCGGGAGGTTCTTATGCAGGCCGTTCTTGTGCAGGTCAAAAGGAAGACGCATGAAGAAGAGGCTCTTTCGCGAGGGAACGGGGCAGCCACGTGCGACGCATGGGGAGGAGTGCAGTGGCGGGGACGCGCTCATCGGAAAAGTGGCGTGGCAGGATCAGTCGATCGCTACGCGGAGCACGATCCAGGTGCCGCGCTCAGGCGCGGCGACAGGGGTCAGCGACGAAGTTCAGGTGGTCGGCACGGGCAGAGCGGGCACCGACGTGGTGACGCGGTGATCCATGAGGGGGATCTCCTCTCCAGCTCGTCTACCGGGTTAGCTGACGGGTTCGAGCGGTGGAGTTGCCCTACCGCCGCACGTTCGCGGCGGATTCACCCCGGAAAAATGGTTCCCCGGTTCCCCGGACCATGCGGGCCCTGTGGGATTCGACGTCGGCCGGCCGCTCCCTCTTGTGAAGGGCAGGTCGCCAACCGATACCCATGGACACTACTCACGAAATCGGACAAAGCAAAGCAAATGCCATGAAAACCCCAGAAGATCTACCTACTACCCCCAAGAAAGCCCCATCGGGGACCCCGTCACACCAACAGCCGCCCTACCAGCGAGAACGTCTTGCCGATCTCGGGTTTCACACCCCGGAGACCCGCGGCGGGCAAGCTCAGTCCCACCAGAACGACCAGGCGTTCCTGCCCTTGATCTGCTCGGCGTAGTCGATGAGACTCCCCGCGCCCTGGATGATGCTGTCGGGGCAGAACGTCCAGTGCTCCGCGGCGACGTGCAGGGCGTGCTCCGAGGTCGTCGGAGGTGCGGCGACGCTGAGGTCGAGGGTGTTGAACCCCATGCCGACCACCCGCACCCCGAACCTGTCCTCCCAGCTCCGCACCACGGCCGCGAGCGGGACCATCCACTCGTTGTGGTTCAGGGCACCCTGCCAGCCCATGACGGCGAGAGCGTCGGCCCCGCGCTCGACCGCGACGAGCCCGAGCGGGGTCCTGCGCTCGGCCACCAGGCCGGCGTACCAGTCGGCGACCACGCCGGGATCGGCGGCAGGCCTTCCCGAAGGGGCCGGACCCGGACATTCGACTCCGAAGGGGTCGAGGATTTCGAGCTGGTCGATGTGGGCCTTGACGATCCAGTCGGACCACACCTCGGCCATGAACGCGGCGGCCTGGTAGTTGTCGATCTCGACGGCGGCGTCCGGGGCGATCTGACCGGCCGACCAGGGCTGCACCGAGTCCTCCAGCAGCACCGGCCACAGGCCGGAGTGCTCGTGCTGGGACCGCAGCCGTGCCCAGTACTCGCCGGAGACCGCCACCTCACTCAGCCAGAACGCCGGACGGCGACGGAGCGAGAGCTGAGCGTAACCGGGGTCGGGCCACACCACGTCCCCCGGTGGCAGGTCCACCGAGAGCCTCCGGCCCTCACCTCCGCTGCTTCCGTCGGCCCCGTCAGCGAACAACTGGCCCAGAACTGGCGGAAGCTTCCCACGCTCGCACTCGCTCATTCCTACCGATCCGATCCTGCCCACGGACCAATTTTGGCCTGTCAACCGTCCCGAGGGACAGTTCTGCCCTGGTCCAGGCAAAAATTATCGGTACAGGGGGAACGGAGCCTGGCGGGTGTCAGTCCTTCACCGCCCCGCCCAGCCCGGCCACCAGCCTGCGCTGGACGGCCACGAAGAAGATCAGCACAGGAACGGTCATCAGCGTCGAGGCCGCCATGATGCCGCCCCAGTCGTTCTCGTCGGGCTTGAAGAAGACCAGCAGGGCCGAGGGCAGCGTCTGGTTGTCCCTGGCCGAGATGATGAAGGTCCTGGCGGAAGATGAAGTCGTTCCAGGCGGTGATGAACGAGAAGACACTCGTGGCGACCAGTCCCGGCGCGACGAGGGGAAAGAGGATCCGCCACAGGATCACCGGCCGGCTCGCGCCGTCGATCATCGCGGCCTCCTCCAGCGTCCGGGGAGAGCCTCCCCCGCCGCGCCGACCTCGACCTGCTCCGCCCGTCCGACGGGGTCAGCCGCTGACCGCTCACCGGAGCGGGCACTCCGCGGCGGGCGGCGGCGCGGGGAGCGTGCCCGCCCCCGCGACCCGCATCGGGCGGGGTCGAACGGGTTGACGACGGACACCCCCGTGCCGTCGAAGTCCTTGACGTTCCGGCTGACCAGGGTCCAGCCGTTCACCCTGGCTGTGGCGGCTGTCTTCGCGACTTCTCATCTTCCGCGCCCAGGTAGTGGCATCAATGTAGACTTCATCTAAGTAAGATTGATTATTACTAAGGTAGGATCGATGGAGTTTACCGGCAGGGCCTTCGATCTCGATCAACTCGACGCGCAGTTGCGGCTCGCGACAGAGGGCAGGGGAGGGACGCGAGGCCGGGCAGTGATCATCACTGGCCGCAGGCGAGTGGGCAAGTCGCGCCTGGTGCAGGAGTTCTGTGATCGTTCTGGCCTGCCGTATGTCGTCTTCCAGGCGACGAGAGGTCGTAGTCCGGTTGCGGAACGTAATGACTTCGCCGAGACCGTCGCCTGCTCCGGACTCGCAGGCGCCGAGTTCCTTCAGGGCTCCGCGCCGCAGGACTGGAACCACACCCTCCGGTCGCTGGCGCTGGCCGCGGGTGATGAGACCCCGTGCATCGTGGTTCTTGACGAGGTTCCGTGGCTGATCGAACAGGACGGGGAGTTCGAGGGTGCCCTGCAGACGGCCTGGGACAGGTATCTCTCAGCTCGGCCGATCCTGTTGATCCTCGTCGGAAGCGACCTGTCGGTGATGGAATCCCTACAGGAGTACGGCCGCCCCTTCTTCGGCCGGGCTGCTCACATGACGCTAAGGCCTCTTGCTCTTCAGGACGTCGCCGACATGACAGGGTTGCCCGCTGCCGACGCCGTGGACGCGCTGCTCATCACCGGAGGCTTCCCCGAGGTGGTCCGTTCATGGGAGCGCGGCATGTCCAGGATCGACTTCCTGCGCGACAGTCTTGCCAACCCGCTTTCACCTCTTCTCGCCGCCGGCGAGTTGTCCCTGCTCGGAGAATTTCCGTCGGCGACCTACACCCGGACCGTATTGGAGGCCATTGGAACCGGAGAACGCACCTTCAGCACGATCGCCGCCAATGTGGGAGGAGCGGCGCCGTTGCCGTCCGGCACCCTGGCGCCGATCCTCGCGAACCTGATCGCCAAGCGCGTGGTGGCGACCGACCTCCCGCTCTCCGACCGGCCCGACACCAAGAACAAGCGGTACCGGGTGGCCGACCACTATCTCCGGTTCTGGCTGGCGTTCCTGCAGCGGGCCATCGCCGACAGTGAAAGAGGCCGACCGGATCTGGCGTTGCGACGGATCGAACGTTCCTGGACAGCCTGGCGAGGTCGCGCGGTGGAGCCACTCGTACGTGACTGCCTGGCCAGAATGCTTCCGGACGACGCATGGCCGGACACCGAGGCTGTGGGCGGGTGGTGGAATCGGCAGAACAATCCCGAGATTGATCTCGTGGGCGCGGACCGGGAACCCGTCGCGAGCAGGGTCCACTTCGTCGGATCGATCAAATGGCTCGACGCCCGGCCGTTCGACCGCCATGACTATGACGCGCTGGTCCAGGGTTCCGCAGCCGTCGCCGGCGTGACCGTGGAGACACCGAAAGTGGCGGTGTCGAGGTCGGGATACGAACCGGGACTTCCACTGGCCGCGGCCTGGACACCGGAAGATCTGCTGGCGGCGTGGCAGCGCTAGGCCTGTTTTTCGCACGTGCCGCATCGCTTCAGGTCAGCAGCTGTATCTGGGTGATCACCCTGGTCAATCGGAGTCATGTGCGGAGTACAGGGCCAGGACAAACGATCATCGGACTCCTATCCACTGCTCGTACACAAGGTGAGCCGGATACCGGTCGGTCAACGGCAGGGGGACCTGGGTTGGCTGTGCCGGGCCCCACTTGTCGACGGTGGCGGCAGCGCGGTCCGAGGCTCCGGCGGACTACCTTTGAAAGAAAGGAGTTCTCGCCATGACCGAAAAGCCCATCCTGCAGCCCGGTCCCGATCACCCGATCACGATCGCTCGGCGCCAGGCGTGGCATGGAGGCTAGAGATGCTCGCGGCGGATGAGCAGGCGGTGCGACTCCTGCATCTCCTCCGGTAGGTCGTCCGGGGCGAACCATCTCGCCTCCAGAATCTCGAAGTCGTCGATTTCGAGCGTGCCGCCGACGAACTCGGCCTCGTAGGCCACCTCCAGGCGCAGCTTGTAGCCGCTCTTCAGCTGAACGAGCTCTCCGACGTGGACCTTCAGCCCGGTCTCCTCCCGCACCTCGCGGCAGACCGTGTCCTCGAAGGTCTCCGAGCTGTTCGCACAGCCGGTCGGCAGCCCCCACTGCCTGCCCACCGGCCAGAAGCGATGCTTCAGCAGGAGGACCCTGCCGTCCGTGTCACGCACGACCCCGGTCACCCCGACCGTGAACTTGGCGTGCCGAAGCCAGAGGATGCGCCACTGGAGCGAGCCGTTGATCAACCTCCAAAGCCGGACGATCAGCTTCTTCACTGTGAATCCCCCCTGCGCATCGTCGCCTGCCTGAAGCCTGGAGGGTATCGGGAAAGACCCGTGCGGCACGGTGGTCTCAACCGGTCAGCGCGCCACCCGGGAGTTTGAGGCCGTCGCGCTGGACCGTCCCGACAGACGGTTGTCCCCGAGCTACAAGCGGCCTACTCGTGGCCACCGAGCGCATCGGTGGCCGCGCCGCTGAGAGCGTGCAGGGCCGTCGTGATCGCGGTGCTGCGCGCCGATCCACGGCGAACGGCGGCGATGATCTTTCGCGGCGGCAGCTGATCGAACGGTTGAACTGCGACATCGTATTCCGAGGTGAGAGCCAGCTTCGGCAGGAGGGCTATGGACAGTCCGGCCGCCACATGCCCCAGAACGACGTTGTGACTTGAGAATCTTCCAGCGACGATGGGCTCGAACTGCGCCTTCCGGCAGAGCCCCGGCACCAGGTCGCCGAGATAAGTCCCGGGAAAGTCGAGCGCCCAACGTTCCTTCGCGAGATCGTTGATTGAGATCTTCGCCTGATGTCTCAGTTGATGCTGCGGCGGGAGGAGGAGAAAGAACGGATCGACGGCAAGCGGGATGCTTCGAATACCTGGATCTATGAGAGATCCGTCCTCCTGGTCCACTGTGACGATAACATCGCATGTGCCACGGTGGAGCGCGGCTATGCTCTCGTGAGGCTCGATCTCCCGAAGCTCCACATATAGCCGCGGATGGCTCTCGGCCATCGCTTTCGTCGCGGATATGAGGATCGGCACAACGGAACTCGCGAAACCACCGATGCGAAGGTGCCCGACTGGGTCTGACGACAACTCAGCGAGCTCGATCTCTATGGACTCCATATGGTCGAGCAGATCGCGGGCGCGGGCCACCAGTATTCCGCCTGCGTACGTGAGTGTGAGAACGCGCCCCTCCCGCTCGAACAGCTTCGTCTTTGTCTCCCCTTCCAAAACCGACAGCTGCTGCGAGACCGTCGAGGGGCTGAGGTTCAGTTCTTTGGCGACGGCGCGAACAGTTCCGAGGCGCTCGAACGCATCGAGGAGTCGTAAGCGCCATGGGCTGAGTATCACCTTGACAACATACTGTGCCAGGGCTACGGCACATTGACGACCGGGTCCGTTGAGGGCCGATTTCACAGGGTCGACAAGGTGCGCGGGCGATGTCGGGCGTAGCCATGGCGGCGGATGGTACGCGACTCGGTTCGGCTGTGGCCACGATCACAGTCGGCGTACTGACGATCAAAGGTGGACGTTACACGAAGGCTATCTATCGCTGCAGGTCATCGGCATGATCGCGCGTCACGCCGAGCTTTCAGATTCAGTACGTGCACTCGGCGAAGTCGGTGTCGGTGTCCGCCGGCGCGCGTCGAGCCGCGGCCGACAGCGCGGGTTGATCACCCTTCGGGATGTTGATCATCCTTCGGGATCAGGGCGTAGTGCGTGCCCAGGTCCTGGGTCAGGTGACGGGTGCCACGGCGGACCGCGTGCGGGGCATCACCACCGGCCGGCACCATGCCGTTCACGTCAGGGCCTGCCGGTGATGCCCTGCGTACTGTACGCCTCTATCGAACAGAGCATCTGCAAAGTAGCGATGGACGCGAACAGACTCGTGGCCATACCGTTTATCCATGACTTCCTTCCGCCCCTTTTCTCCGTCTCCCGTCGAAGCGGCCGACGGACCATTCTGGACCGACGTTCATAAACACGTCATACGGTATGGTGCGTCGTTCGTTCCCGAGATCATCGTTCGCGCGGAAGGCAGTTTCGTCTATTCCGAGAGCGGCCGGAAAATCCTTGACTTCACGTCGGGACAGATGAGTTCCATCCTGGGCCATTCGCATCCGGAGATCGTGGCCACAGTGCACGAGCAGATCGCGACGCTCGACCATCTGTACAGCGGAATGCTGTCGCGCCCCGTCGTGGAGTTGTCCCGCCGCCTGGCGGAGTCGCTGCCGGCCCCGCTGGAGAAGACACTTCTGCTGACAACCGGGGCGGAGGCGAATGAGGCAGCGATTCGGATGGCCAAGCTCGTCACCGGCAAGTACGAAATCGTATCGTTCTCGCGCTCTTGGCATGGCATGACACAGGCTGCGGCGAACGCCACCTATAGTTCCGGACGAATGGGTTACGGTCCTGCCACCCCGGGCAATTTCGCCATTCCCACTCCGTACGCCTACCGTCCCGATTTCACGACCGCCGACGGCGGCTTGGACTGGCGTCGCCAACTCGATTTCGCCTTCGAGCTCGTCGACGCTCAGTCGACAGGAAGTCTGGCGGCCTGCATTGTCGAACCCGTGTTGAGTTCCGGCGGGATCATCGATCTCCCACTGGGCTATCTTGCCGCGTTGAAGCGTAAGTGCGAGGAGCGCGGAATGCTGCTCATCCTCGACGAAGCGCAGACGGGCCTGTGCCGGACGGGCACTTGGTACGCATTCCAACGAGACGGCGTGGTGCCGGACATTCTCACACTTTCCAAAACCCTTGGCGCAGGTCTTCCGCTGGCCGCGATCGTCACCTCATCCCAGATCGAGCAGACCGCCGCAGAACGCGGTTTCCTGTTCTTCACGACCCACGTGTCCGATCCGATGGTCGCCGCTGTCGGAAACCGCGTTCTTGACGTCCTCAAGCGTGACGAGCTGGACATCAGAGCGGCGAAGCTCGGGGCCCACCTTCGCGCCGGCCTGCTCGCCATCCAGGAACGCCACGAAAATGTAGGGGATGTGCGCGGTCGTGGCCTGCTCCAGGGAGTCGAATTGGTTCTCGACCGAAAAACCAAACAGGGCTCCGACAAGATGGGGGCCGCGATCACCCGCCGCTGCCTTGCCCTGGGACTGCACATGAACATCGTGCAACTTCCGGGAATCGGCGGAACGTTCCGCATCGCGCCGCCCCTCACCAGCTCGGAAGAAGAGCTTGACCTGGGCCTGGAAATCCTGGACCAGGCAATAGGCGAGATCGCGCCGCAATACGCCTGAGCCGACTCATGAAACAGGATGCGCCCTGGACGGCCCAGGCCGGGCGGCCTGTTTCATACCAGGTCGATTGCCGCGACGGCGGTCCTCGCGGCAAGAACGGCGATCTCCCTCCGGTGACCCGACGGCCGGTGACGGTCCACCGGCAAAACCGGTCGCCCCTCCCACTTTGATCACGTTAGCTTGGCAGTATGTCCGAACTGCGTACCGATCGCCTCCTGCTCCGCCAGTGGCGGGAGTCCGACCTGGACCCCTGGGCGGCGATGAACGCCGATCCCGAGGTTCGGGAACACTTCCCGGACCTGCTGACGCGTGAGCAGAGTGCCGCTTCGATCGCGCTCTTCCAGGCCGACCTCGGCCGGCGAGGCTATGGGTGGTGGGCGGTGGAGGTCCTGAAGACCGGTGAGTTCATCGGCTTCACCGGCCTGACCCCGGCGCATGAGGGCATGCCGTTCACGGGGATGGAGATCGGCTGGCGGCTGACCCGCTCGTCGTGGGGCCACGGCTACGCCACCGAGGCCGCCCTGGCCTGCCTGGCCTTCGGTTTCGAGACCCTGGAACTGCCGGAGATCGTCGCGATAACGACCACCACCAACCTGCGTTCCCAGGCGGTGATGCGCCGGATCGGCATGACCCGTGCCCCCGCCGCCGACTTCGACCACCCGGACGTGCCCGACGGGCCACTGCGTCGGCATGTGCTGTACCGGATTCGCCGATAAACAGCTCATGCGTTTTCTCGCCAAACTCCCCGGCGTCAGCGCCTTACCGAAGGGCGCTGTTTGATTCCCATCAGCCGATGGACAAGGGATGACCGGCGCGAATTATCTACGGCCCCGGTCAGCGGCGGGTCGCAGCCCAGTCGTGGATGGCCTGGGCGGTCTCGTCGGTTAGGTCGGAGTCGGACAGTTCGTCGAGAGTGATCCACCGGTAGGACTCATGCTCGTCGGACAGGACGATTGGACACGCGTTACCGGAAAGAGCGACGGTGCACTGGCGGGCCTTGCGCCCTGAACCGGACAGGTAGTCGAAGACGGCTACGAAATCCCGGTCGAGGATGAGCGGGCCGCTCCAGCCGATCTCCTCGGCCAGTTCCCTGGCCAGCGCTGACCGGAGGTCCTCGCCGTCATCGACACCACCGGAGGGCAGTTCCTCGATGCCGGGCAGGAAGTCGTCACCGGAGGAACGGCGCAGGATCAGCACCCGATCGTCGTGATACACGACGGCACCGACCACGAGCTTCTGGATTCCGTCACGGTCGGCATCGTCGACGAGGTGCTGGAGATCGGTCATCCGGCGAGGTTAACGCCGCTCACCACGTCGAGTGCCGCGTTCGGCGCGCTCACCATGGCGTCGTTCGTAGGCCGACCCCTCTTGGTCGTCGCTGATGCGGTGACCGCCCACATCCACCGGCTTCCAGGAAAGGCTGTCGGGGCCGCGAACCACGAATTCTCGGACTTCTATCCGGACTCACTCCGACACCGTTACTGGACGCACAAAACCCCCGACCGGTTGACCGATCGGGGGCCCGAAATGACGAAAGAGACGAAGCGCTATTCCCATTAATGGATAGCCGAAAATAGGTGAATCCCGGCAATCAGCTCAGGTGGTCGAAGTCTCCCACCTTGATGCCGCTGACAAAGGCCCGCCACCCGGCAGGAGTGAAGAGCAGCTTGGCGCCGTCGGGGTCCTTGCTGTCACGAACCGCGACAGCACCGGGCAGATTCGCGGCGACCTCAACACACTGAGCACCGTTGTCTCCGGAGAGCGACGACTTCCGCCATACCGCGACACTCAGATCCATTCCTGCCTCGCTTCCTCGATCATTTTGAGGGACATGTGCTCAGGATAAGCCCATCCACGTATCGCTTCATAGCGATTCCATATCGGGGTTACGACGCTGGGGTCGGCCGAAATCTGTCCTTCCGCTGAAGAGTCCGCATAAATCGCGTCCGGTTGCCCGTCCGGAAGTTCTGCGATCATGAAAGCGCCCAGAACGCCGGAGAGGCAGAGCCGATCAACGAGTTGGATGGAGATGGAGGGGCGCTGGGCGATCTCCAGTAAGTAGCCGAGCTGTTCCCGCATTACTTCGGGGCCGCCGACATTACGGCACAGCACACTTTCGTCGATGAGGGTCAGAAAAAGTGGGGGATTGTCCCCATCAAGGATTTTCTTGCGAAACATCCGACCCTTAACCCGCTCCTCTATCTCCTCCGGGGTGATCCGAGGGGCATGCTTGAAGATCGCTCGGGCGTACGCCTCGGTCTGCAGGAAGCCGGGGATGAGCAGCGGTTCCCACGAGCGCATGACGAGGGCGAACGGCTCGACCTCCTGTGCCCAGCTCATGAACCAGATCGGGGTGCCGTGGCGGGCCACGATGTACTCGCGCAGGTCCGTGAAATACGTGCTGCCGTCGGTGCCGAAGAGGGCGTCGAGGCGCTCGGCGTCGGACTTCGACGGGGTGCGGCTGGCGCTCTCCAGGCGGCTTACCTGGGTCTGGGTGCAGCCGAGGCGTCTGCCCACGGCGCTCTGGGAGAGCTGGGCAGCCTCGCGCAGGCGGCGCATCTCGGCGGCGAAGCGTGCGCGGGGGGAGCCCGGGTCCGGGGGGATCTCGTCGCTCATCGCATTCCTCCTGAAATAGAGAAAAACGGATTTTTGGTTATAGCGGCGATTCCAGACCTTGGTATGGGGAAACTCTCACCCGACATTCCAGAGCATCCACCGGGGTGCCAATCCAGCCATGAATCCACCTGCCATGCGGGCAATCTAAGCACACGCCCTATCGATTAGACAGGACGGAAAAGAAAGCATCCTCATACCTTTAAATCAGGGACGAGAACGAGCGATGAACGATCAGAACAGCGACCTTTCACGCCTCGGTAATGCTCGCCGCCGGCATTCCGGGGACAAAAGCGTGCCGGCCACCGAACAGCGCGAGCGATTTGCGCATTTGACCCGGCTCGGCTGGGATCTGCACGGCCTCGGAGTGTGCACCTCGCTGGTCCTGCCGGTGGCCGGGCAGCCGATTCTGGAGATCCGGTCGGCGACGGGCACGGCACTGGTCAGGATCACGGTCGTCCGGCGCTACTGCGGCTGGGCGTTCGTCTGGCGGCCCTGGTGGGCACGGCTGTGGCAGCGCGGGGAATGGGTCTGGGCGGAGGCCGACAACGCGGCCGACATGATCATGTCGGCGGTGACCGCTTGAGATCCGAGCGGGAGGCAACGGGGGAAGAGGACAGCTGCCCCGGACATCACGGTGACGGAACTTCGACGATGCCAGGGGAAGAAGACAAACTTCCCGGGCATCACGACGCGATGCCGTGGGCGGGTGGGCCGTACAGCGCGTGGCGGCAGGTCTTTCCCGGCCGGGTGGCCTCCGTGCCGGAGGTGCGGGCCTGGGCCCGGGACCTGCTGGCCGGACGCATCGCGCCCCCGCTGCTCGACGACGTGCTGCTCCTGCTGAGCGAGCTGGCCACCAACGCGGTGGCCCACTCCGACTCCGGACGGACCACGGACGGGCGAGTGACCGTCTACCTGGCCCGCACCACCACGGCGGTCCACGTGCAGGTCACCGACGACGGCTCCGTCACGAGCACACCCGCCGTCCACGTACCGGAGGCCGATGGCGACGGCGGGCGGGGGCTGTGGCTGGTCGACCTGCTCGCCGCCGAGTGGGGATTCCACCACGACGGCCCAGGCAGATCGGTCTGGTTCCAGGTCACGGGTTAGGGCGGGCGGCGCATGCCGACCGTGTCGGCCACCGGCACCCCAAGGTCGTCGCCACCATCGGAGCCCAGGCCGGCAGGACTCAGATCAGCACGTCAAACGGGTTGACGACGGACACTCCTGTGCCGGCGAAGTCTTTGATATTCCGGCTGACCAGGGTCCAGCCGTTCACCCGGGCCGTCGCGGCGATCAGGCCGTTCGTCGTGGGGAGTGGGCGGATGGCGTTCAGGCGTCCCCACTCCTCGGCGGCCTCCACGGTGACGGGGATGATGCGATCACCGAACTGCCGCTGAAGGCCGTGCAGCCAACGTTCCAGCACCGTTGCCTGGCCGGGGTCCCGGCGTCGGCGAAGCTCGACTCCGCAGCGAATCTCACCGACCGTCAGGCTGCTGAGGTAGAGAGTGGGTCCGTGAGCCGCGGCGATCCAGTCCTTGACCTGAGGGCTGCCGTTCCGCTTGCGCGCTTCGGAGACCACGTTCGTGTCGAGTAGGTAGCCGATACCCATCAGTCGAAATCGACTTCCCGGGGAAGGTCCTGGTTCCGCGGGAACTCCACGTCGTCGTCCCAGTCAGGATCGGCGAGAAGAAACTGTCTGAAGTCCGGAGCGCCACCGTTGAGGCGGCGGTATTCGGCGATGTCGATGACGACGGCCACCTCTTCCCCATGCCGGGTGACCACCTGAGGACCTTCGTTCACCGCACGCCGTACAACCTCGCTGAAGCGTTGTTTCGCCTCCTGAACCTGCCATCCGCTCACAGGCGTCCTCCTATCTAGTCTGTCTAGATTCAGGGTAGCCCCAGCATGAGATCACGCGGGTGCGGCCCGGCGTGATCATGCCATCGCCGGTGTCAGGTCATCGTTGATGTGGCCGATTCCGAGGAGATCTGGCCAAGTAGGTGGCCAGTTCGCGGAGATGTGGCCACGATGACTAAGTGAGTGCGGATGCGCTGGATGTGGCCAGCAGGTTCGATGTGGCCTATGTGGATGCGGACGGCGTCGAACGGTCGGTGAAGCTGGAGGAGCTGAGCCGGGTGAAGCTGGAGGCGGCTCGTCCGGTCCGGTCGTTTCCGTCATACGCGGGGCAGCGGAACTATCCGGGCTGGTACTGGTCGGCGACGATGGGCCGCCTGGTTGGGTTCGAGTCGTGGGTTGAGCGGGACCACCTGATCGCGATCGATTTCGATCCTGTGGTGACAGCGGTTGCGTCACAGCCGTTTTGGCTGCGATGGAGCGTCGATGGCCGACCGCGCAGACATGCTCCTGATTTCTTCGTCCGGGTGGCCGGGGGCGGGGTGCTGGTGCTGGACTCACGGCCGCTGGACCGGATCGGTGAGAGTGACCGGGAGGCGTTCCAGGCCACGCAGCAGGCGTGTGACCTGCTGGGATGGCGGTATGCGGTGTGGGGCACGATGAATGGGGTGGTGGTGGCCAACCAGCGGTGGTTGGCGGGTTACCGGCATCCGCGGTGCATGGATGAGGCGGTCGCGGCCCAGTTGCGTGAGGTGTTCGCCCAACCGCTTGCCCTGATGGACGGGGCCGAGCTGGTCGGGGATCCGATCGCGACGCTGCCGGTGCTGTTTCACCTGATGTGGCGGCACGAGCTGGAGGCGGATCTGTCTTTGGTGCTCAGCGACCGCAGCATCGTGAAGACGGCCGTGGGGGCAGGGGGCCGTCGTGGTTGACCGGCCGGTGCTGCGCATCGGCGACCGGGTGCGGTTCGAGGGCGTCGAGCACCAGGTGGTGGCATTGTCCGGCAACGCGGTGCGGTTGTTGTCGACGGCGAACGAGGCCAGTGTGGTGCTGGCGCCGTATCTGCAGGCTGCGCCGGACTTCGCCGTCTTGGGCGGGGGAGGTCAGGGCGACGGGCGCGTGGCGCGGGTGCCGCCGCTGGGGTTGTTGGCCACCTTGCCAGAACAGGTGCTGACGGCTGCCCGGGAGTGGGAGCGGCATCTGGTGGAGGTGGAGACCGGGCTCCCGCTGGGCGCACCCGAGGGAACACAGCCTCGTCCGGAGTACGACCCGGTGCTGCATTCTCTGGTCGAGCGGGAGCGCGCCAAGGCAGAGGAGTTGTGCAGGGCGGGCACGAAGGCGAGTGTCCGGACGGTCCGGCGGATGCGTGCTCGCTACCGTGATCAGGGGTTATGGGGGCTGGTCGACACCCGATACGCACGGCGGGCCAAGCCGACCGGGAACGTGGACGCTCGTGTGGTCGAGGCCGCGGCCCGGGTGATCGACGCGCAGACCAGCACGTCGACGGGCACTAAGGGCAGGGTGATCAGCCAGATCAAGCAGGGTCTGGAAGAGGAGTATGGGCCCGGGACAGTGCCATTGCCGGGGAAGACGACCTTTTACAAGCTGCTGGATGTGCTGTCGGCTGGGAAGCACACCTTCGGGTCGGCGACCACCCGCCGCCAGATGGCCAACCGCCCTGAGGGCGCGTTTACCGCGACCACCGCGTCCCGGCCCGGCGAGCAGGTCCAGATGGACGGCACTTTGCTGGATGTGATGGCGGTGATGGACGATGGGGTGATCGGCCGTCCCGAGCTGGTCGCCGCAGTTGATGTCGCCACCCGGACCATCTGCGCCGCGGTGTTACGCCCGGTCGGTGCGAAGGCGGTGGACGCGGCGTTGCTCCTGGCGCGGATGATGACGCCGGAGCCGATGCGGCCAGGCTGGGATGAAGCACTGGCGATGAAGGCATCCAGGATCCCCCATCAGCGGCTGGTGAGCATCGACACGCGACTGGAGCTGGCGGCGGCCAAGCCGGTCATAGCGGCTGACACCGTGGTGATCGACCACGGCAGGGTGTTCGTGTCGGAGGTGTTCCTACGTGCCTGCGACACCCTCGGCATCTCGGTGCAGCCTGCCCATCAGCAGACCGGCACCGACAAGGCGATCATGGAGCGGACGTTCGAGTCGATCAACACCCTGTTCTGCCAGCACGTGGCCGGCTACACCGGCCGAGACGTCACCCACCGCGGCGCCGATGTCGATGAGCGAGCAGTGTGGTCACTACCTGACCTGCAGGAACAGCTGGACGAGTGGGTTGTGGCCGGGTGGCAGTCGCGACCACATGAAGGCTTGCGCCACCCATTCACCCCTGACCAGCCCGCCTCCCCCAACGACGCATACGCTGCCCTGGTCACGGCTGCGGGCTACATCCCGATCGCGTTGTCGGGTGAGGACTACATCGAGTTGCTGCCGGCGGAGTGGCGGGCGATTGGGGATGGCGGAGTGCAGATCGACTACCACACCTACACCTGCCCCGAGCTGCGCGCCTACAGCCACTACCCATCGCCGATCACGGCCAAGGGCGGTCGGTGGGAGGTTCATTACGACCCCTACGACGTCACCCGGGTCTGGATTCGCAACCACTACCGGGGCGGGTGGATCATGGCGCCGTGGCGTCATGCGTCCCTGGTGGCGCAGCCCTTCGCCGACTTCACCTGGAGGCACGCCCGCAAGATCGCTGCGCAGCGCGGGGTGGACGCCACCAACGAGACCGCCGTCGCGGTGGTGCTGGCCGCGTTGCTTCGGCGGGCTGGGCAGGGCCCCGATCCGACTGAGCGGGCCTTGGCTCGCACCCGGGCCGTCGCGGCGGTCCGCAATCACCTGCCGCCTGACCTGCTGCCCACGCTCACGGCCAGCAGCGTCGCAGCCGATGAGATCACTGAGCAGGCCGATGCGGAATCCGTAACAACCGCAGAGTCATCGGCCGCCGGACACCCCGCCAACCGGAAAGTCCAGCGAGCGCGGGCGGCCCAGATGACCGATCGGGACGCCGACGAAAGCGACGAGGACGAGCCGTTACAGGGCACAGTCGTCGGATTCGGACTCTTCGATCCCTTCGCTGACGACCAGGAGGACCTGGCCCGGTGAGCAGCGAGCGCCAGGTCTCGCCCTCCCGGCCGCCGGAGATGGTCAGGTCGCACCGGCGCGTCGCCATCGCTCACCGTGATCGTGAGCGCGCCCAGGTCGAGGCCCGCGTCGCGGGCCGTGAACAGGACCGCGCTGCCGTCGACGGGTAGTTCCTGGGTCGAGGGGATCACGAAGGTGTCGAGGTAGGCGGCGAAGAACTGGTCGTTGACACCGTGGAAGTACAGCACCACGTTGCCGGTGGCGCTGTCCAGCAGGACGGGCGCGTCGGTGCATCGGGCGAAGGCCAGCAGGGCGCCGGCGCAGCTCAGCCCGGTGCGATCCAGGACGAGCAGCGGCATGGCCACTGTCAGATCGGTCGCGCCCTGGGCGGCGCCGGTCTTCAGGGCGAGGTCGTTGCGCGCCGTATCCAGCTCGACCTGCCTGGTGGCCAGGTCGCGTTGCAGCACCGACGCCTTGTTACGCCCCGCGCGCGCGTCCTCCAGATCGATGCCGGCCTTGTGGAACGCGGCCTTCGCGTCCCTCAGGCCGGTGTCGGCGGTGCCGACCATTTTGACGGGCACCATCTTGATCAGCCCGGAATCCCGCGTCAGGGCCGCCTTCGTCTGGACCACGGAGTTGTCGGCGCCCGCCGAGGAGACGGCGAGCTTGCTCTTGAAGTTGATGAGCCTGAGGTACTCGTCTTTCTTGTCCATGGAGAAAGTGATGTACTCACCTTTCCTCTCCATGAAGAAGAACGCGCGGAGGCTGCCCCTGTCCATAGCTCCGCGCCCAGTTTGAGGTCGTCGCCCCTGATCGCGATGGTCGGCCGACCGGGCGACTCCTGTATGTCCAGCCGCCAGAGCCAGGCCTCTAACCTGTCCTTTTGCTCGTCCTAGCTCTGCTGGCAGTAGGTGACCTGCTTGGCGAGCTCGTCGTAGGAGGTCTGGAGCGCGGGCACGTTCGCGGCGAGCTTGGTCAACCGGTCGATCTCCCGGGGCAGGTCCAGCACCTCGCCCTCAAGCTTCTTGATCTTCTGCTCCAGCACGGCGATCGCATCCAGGTCACTGCTCTGCGTCGGGCGGTCGATCACCGGCAGGTCCAGGATGTCGGGCACCTGGGCCAGCCGTCCGTCCCTGCCCACGCCGAACTCCACGGTCGCCACCTGCCCGTCCTTGTCGGCGGCCGCCTTGGTGGTGAAGGCGAGCAGCAACCGTGCCTGGCGCTTGGCCGGTCTGGCGGTCGTGCCGTACCCGACGGAGGCGGACTGCTGCTGGTGGTAGAGCACGGAGGACATTCCGGAGATCACGCTCCGGCCCGCGATGGAGAAGCTGTCGCGGCGCACGCCGGGGTGATCGCCCACCGGGGCCTGCGAGCCCACCCACTGCACACCGCCGCGGAGCGTGCCGTTGACGGCGCGGTCGCTCTGGTCGTAGGCGGTCGTGCCCGACCCCTCGTCGAAGCGGTGGTACGACACCAGTCCCGACTCGTTGCCGATCAGGCGATGGCCCAGTTCCCGCCTCAGCTCCTCAGCCGTGCGGACGCGGTCCCAGAGACGCACCTCGTCGATCTCGCCGTTGAAGAACCTGCCCGGTTGCCCCGCGGTGTTCACCGCGCCGATCAGGACCGGTGCGGCCTGGTCGGTCTGGTACGGCAGGCTCACGCTCTGGCCCGCCCTGCCGTTGACGAAGACGGTCGCGGTTGTCCCGTCGTAGACCCCGGCCACGTGGGTGTACTCGTTCAGCGGGATCGGCTCGATCGAGGCCACCGACCAGGGCGCGCTGTTGTGGGCGAGGAAGACCGTGCCGTTCGGGTGCACCCCGAGCCGGCAGGCCGTGCCCTTGGCCAGGACGGTCCCGTCGAAGGCCGACGGCTTGATCCACGCTTCGATCGTGTAAGGCCCGGCGCCGAATTTGAACGTTCCAGGATTGCCCAGGTCCACATGCCCGGCCGTACCGTCCAGCAGCAGCGCGGTCTCCGCGTGCCCTGCGACACCCGCCACCGGCACCAGTTCCAGGTTGGTGAACGGGCACTTGCCCGGGGCGCGCTCGAAGACGGCGTCGCGGTACTTGGGGTCGGGGCTGGTGTAGAAGCGCGTGCCCTGGGTGTTGAACCCGCCGTCGGCGTCCCGCTCGATGTTGAAACAGTCGACGCGGCCGGTGGCGTCGTTCTGCGCGAAGAGCTGCCACCGCCACATGTCGTTGATCGCGGTCGGCACCATCACCGCCGTGAACCGCCCGCCGCTCAGGTTGCGGATGAACGACAGTTCCTTCGTCGGCTCGTAGAACGGCCGGCTCTCCATGTCCTCGGTGCCCAGCGTGTCGTTGGTCGAGTCCGGCCGCGTGGCGTGCCGGCTGCGCCGATAGCGCACTTCCAGCACCGGCTTGAGCTTGCCGTCCACGAGCAGGAACCGGTCGCACGGCAGCGTCTCCCGCACCAGCGGCACCTTGTCGCCGCCGCTGGTCTCGTAGTCCGTCCTGGCCGCGTCGCCGGAACAGCCGCCGCCGGTCAGCTTGTGCACCGCGTCGGCGTGGGCGGCCCCGACCGACTGCCGCAGCACCACCACGTACGTGCCGTCCGAGATCACCTGGAACGGGGCCGCCGCCGACAGGCACGCGGTCGTGGAGAGGAACGTGTCGATCTCGTCGGGTTCCAGCTGTTCGGCCGCCCCCGCCTCGATCCGGCCGCCCCGCTTGACCGCCGGCATCGCCGTCGCGCCCGCGATGCTGTAGCCGACCTCGGTGATCTCCCGTGGGAACGGCAGTTCGGCGGGGTTGTCGGCCCACTACGCGGCGTCCATCTCGCCCTTGGCGGTATCCGTCCTGGCCAGGTTCAGGACGTTGTAGACGATCCGTCGCGCCGAGTCCATCGCGAACGCCACCGTGATGCCCTGGTGCCGGACCATCGCCACATGCGCGTACGTACGATCGCCGTAGACCTTGAGCAGGGAATCCTGAGCCGCCATAACCACCTCTGTACGTTGAAGTCCACTCACCCTGACCCTGATCGCATTTCGGATCAACACGGTCACGGCGACCACATTCGGCCATCTTGATCGCGCCGCCGGGCCGGTGACCGGTCCCGAGCTTGGCCGCCTGGCACTGTTGGAGAAGACGTTCACGAGCGCGCCCGCCGTACGCGTACCGGAGACCGATGGCGACGGCGGGCGGGAGTTGTGGCTGGTCGACCTGCTCACGATCGAGTGGGGGTCACCTCACCGAGGGACGGGCAGGTCGGTCTGGTTCCAGGTGGCGGGTCAGGCGATCAGTTGTCCCAGATCGCGTTCTTCAGGATGGTGGCCAGGCCGGGGGTGGCCCACTGGTCGACGATCAGGATCTTCGACTTGGGCAGGTACCACTCACGCTGGTTGAACGTCGACTTCTGCGCGAAGTCGGTGTACGACATACACCGGCCCGGCCACACCCGGTAGTGCGCCTTGTGCGCCACCCCGATGTTGCGGTAGCCGACCACGATCGCCTTACCGAGGACCTGGCCGTACTTGGGGTTGGTCGCGCAGGGCACCACGTCGGACGCCGGGTAGAACGCGCCCTGGGTGGGGTCGTAGCGCCGGAAGCCCTCTCCTCCGGTCTTGAGGGCCTTCGGCCCCATGACCCAGAAGCTGTCGCACCTGGGCTGGAAGTAACCGCCGTTGGGCCGCGCGCAGGCACCGGTCACCACCCGGACCTGATCCGCGGTCCCGTACACCCGCCAGGAGTTCGGGATCTCCAGCGTCAAACCGCCGCGCAGGCGGAGCAGCGCGGTGGAGGAGCTCGCGGACGCGGGAAGCTGGGCCGCCAGCACGGCGGCTCCGGCGACAGCGGTCACCGCGATCATTCTTTTCATCATGGCGATGATCGTAGTAAGTCCGGCTTGCCGTCGGTTTGCAGGTTTCTTGCGTACGGAAAAGTCCACGCCGGTGAGACCCGAGCTCGCCGGGCGAGCGTAACCTACCGATGGGTATGCCCGCTGACAGGGGGATCCGCTCCGCTGACGCTCAGCGAATGGTGAAAGTGCGGTCCAGACCGGTGACCCGGAGCAGGACCGCCGTCTGGTGCCGAGGCGCGGACAGCTCGAAGGTGACTCCGAGCTGCCTGGCACGGCGCTGGATGCCGACCAGTACGGCCAGCCCTGACGTGTCGAAGAACGACACCCCGGACAGGTCGAGAACAAGCGGGTTCGCTCCGCGCCGCAACGCGCGGAGCAGTCGTTCGCGCAGTGCCGCACTGGTGAAGACGTCGATCTCGCCGTGTAGATGAATGACTGTCGCAGCGGGGCCGGCGGCCTGGGGGCCCGCTCCGTGGGAGGTCTGAGTTTGCAGAACGGTCATGATGTCTCCTCTCGGAGAGGATCTGGGCCCTGGTGACCGGCGCGGTGCGCGGTCGGCGATCCGCCCGCCCTCGTTCTCCCAGGTGGCCTGGCCGTCGTCCCGGGTGCCCTGGCCGTCGTCTCGGGTGATCGAGGTGGCGCCGGAGGCGGCGGCGGTGAGGATGTCGGTCGGACGAGTGGCACCCGCGCACCTGGTGGCCAGGGCGAGCATGTGCGCGGCCGTGCCGTTCTCGGTGCCGGGTGGAATGACCAGCAGGTTGACGGGGTCCATGGCCTCGCAGATCAGGGTGACCACGTGCGGGTCCATGTTGCGGAACCAGCCCACCTTGACCTGGCGGCCGGGGGCCGCGACACGGTGCGGGATGTCGTCCCAGGGCCCCAGGGGCAGGCCCACGCGCATGACGGGCCGGCCCAGCCGCCGGTCGATGGCGGCGATGAGGCCCGGCAGTTCCACTGCCGCGTCCTGTGAGTACGGCCACCAGGCCCCGTCCACGGCGCCCCTGCGGCCAAGGGCGGGATCCAGGCTGAGGCGTGCCTCAGGAGTGGTGTCTGTGAACGGCGTGCTGTGGGAAAGAAGCTCCGGCATCATGATCGCCCGGCCCGTCTCGGTCCCTGAGGGGGACCGGAGTCGCCTATCGCCTTGGGCGACGTCGACCTGGATGTCAACGCACGAAATGTCCTCGGTACTCCCAACTCTACGCCTGCTTTCCGCTCCGCGACGGGATCAAGGCCGGGCCTGAGGGCCTCGGCCCTGCTGACCGAGGCCACCTCCGTGCCCTTCTCAGGCAGGACGGACCAGACCCCACTGCGGCTTCGGTGGTTCGCCTCAAGCCAGGCGGACCATTCGCCTGATCGAAATTCTGTGTCGCTCTGGCCATCTCGTGATCGCAACGCACCCACATGGCGAACAAGGCGTTGGCCGTCTTGGACTGCCCGTAGGCCGACCAATGGTCGTAGCCGTGGCGGAGGTGCGGGTCGTCCCAGCGAATGTCGGACAGGAAGTGCCCGGACGAGGCCACCGAAACAACTCGTGCCCCGGTGGGGGCCAGCGCCGGGCGCAGCCGGTTGACCAGGGCGAAGTGCCCGAGGTGGTTGATGGCGAAGTGCGCTTCCCATCCGGGGGCGATGAGCCTGTGCGGGTAGGCCATGACGCCCGCGTTGTTGATGACGATGTCGACGGTTCGGCCGGTCTCCAGGAACCGGTGGCTGAAGGTCCGGATGCTGTCGGGGTCCGACAGATCGAACTCTCGCACCTCCGTCCGCGTAATGCCATGCAGGGCCTCCCTCGCCACTGCGGGACGGCGGGCGGGCACGACGACGTGTGCCCCGGCGCGGACCAGCGCGCGTGTGGCCTCCAGGCCGAGCCCCGAGTAGCCGCCGGTGATCAGGACGTTCTTGCCGGATAACCGGAGGCCGGCCAAAACCTCGTCCGCTGTGCTGTGCGCGTCGAATCCCGAACCGATTTTGTGTTGCGTGATCGCCATGCCTCGAACCGTAGGATCTAGCTGGACTTTGTACGACTTGCCGTAAGCGGCCTCCCAGGTCAGCTTGACCCGCGACACCGTAGCGCTCGCACCCAGATCGACCCGGAGCCACTGCGGATCCACCCCCTCGGCCGTCCTCCGAGGACGTGCTGGAGTACGGCGAGCGGCGACCCCGTCCACCACGGCACCTTTTGGTCGCTCTCCGTGCTCGTGGCCGCGTCGTCGGCGCCCGTTCCAGTCGGTCCAGGGGGAACCTCAAAGAGCGTCCAGCGAGCGACCCCGGGCGCGTCCCGGTCCAACCAGAGTCCCCCGAAAACCGAGAAACCCCAGCTCAGCGTACTGAACTGGGGTTTCCATCGGGTGCGCCGCCAGGGACTCGAACCCCGGACCCGCTGATTAAGAGTCAGCTGCTCTAACCAACTGAGCTAGCGGCGCTTGAAGCTCCTGAAGGATAGCGCACATCGGGCAGGGCTTCGAAATCCGTTACGATCAGCGGCTAAGCTAGAACAACATTCGGTCCTGTACTGGGAGCACACATGTGGTTCGCCTCGCCCGCCGACGCCAGCGAGCGGCTCAGCGCCGTCGACTACCTCTCCGACGACTCCATCGCGACCTCGGTCTTCCTGGCGGGAGCGCTCGGCAAACCACTCCTCGCCGAGGGGCCGGCCGGCGTGGGCAAGACCCAGCTCGCCAAGGCCGTGGCGGCGACGACCGGGGCGAAGCTGGTCAGATTGCAGTGCTACGAGGGGCTGGACGAGGCCAGGGCGCTGTACGAATGGAACTACAAGAAGCAGCTCCTGCGCATCCAGGCCGGGCAGGACGAGAGCTGGGACGCCACCCACGACGACATCTTCACCGAGGAGTTCCTGCTGGAGCGGCCACTGCTCGCGGCGATCCGATCCCAGACGCCGGTGGTCCTGCTGATCGACGAGACCGACAAGGCGGACGTCGAGGTGGAGGGGCTGCTGCTGGAGATCCTGTCCGACTACCAGGTCACCATCCCCGAGCTCGGCACGATCGCCGCCGTACGCAGGCCGTACGTGGTGCTGACCTCCAACGCGACCCGCGAGCTCTCCGAGGCGCTGAAGCGGCGCTGCCTCTACCTGCACCTGGAGTACCCGACACCGGAGCGCGAGCGCGACATCGTGCTGGCCCAGGTGCCCACGATCACGGCCGCCCTGGCCGAGCAGCTCGCCCGCACGGTGGCCACCTTGCGCGCCCTGGAGCTGAAGAAGGCGCCCTCGATCGCCGAGACGATCGACTGGGCCAACACCCTGCTCGCGCTGGGCAGGACCGAGCTGGACGAGGCGGCGATCGGGGCCACCCTCGGCGTCGTACTCAAGCACGCCTCCGACCAGACCCGGGCGCGCAAGGAGCTCGCACTGTGACCGGCACGGCCCGGCCGGCCGGGCCCGCCGCGACCGCCCCTGCCCGGCCGACCGGCCCGGGCGGCCCGGGCGGCCCGGGCGGCCCGGCCATCGGGACGGGAGGCCGAGGGTGAGCCTGCTCGACCGGCACGTGGGGTTCGTGCACGCGCTACGCGAGGCCGGGCTGCCGGTGTCGCCGGCCGAAGGGCTGGACGCGGCCAGGGCACTGGAGGTGATCGACCTGACCGAGCGGGAGTCGCTGCGGGCCGCGTACGCCGCGACGCTGGTCAAGCGGCCCTCGCACCGGCCGGGCTTCGACACGCTCTTCGACCTGTGGTTCCCCGCCTCCACCACCGGCCTGCAGGCCTCGCACGCGGCCGGGCTCGACCTGCGGACCGCCGAGGTTCCCGAGCTGCGCGACCGGCTGGCCGAGCTGCTGCTGGGCGCCGAGGGGATGAACGAGTTCGCACGGGCGATGGTGGAGCGCTTCGGCCGCCAGGTGGCGAGTCCCGGCAGGCAGAACTGGTTCTCCTACTCGGTGATGCGGGCACTCTCCCCCCAGACGCTCATGGCACGGCTGCTCGCCGAGGTCCTTCTCGGCCAGGAGCGCGGCGGACTGGCCGAGAAGGTCGCCCGGCAGCGGATCGGCGAGCACACCAGGCGCTTCGAGGACGCCGTCTCACGCGACGTGCGCCGCCGGATCGCCGAGGACTCCGGCATCGAGCGGATCGCCCGCTCCTCCGTGCGCCCGCCGCTGGAGCAGCTCGACTTCCTGCGGATCACCAAGGCCGACCTGGCCAGGCTCCGCAGGGAGGTCCATCCGCTCGCCCGGCGTCTCGCCGCCAGGCTGACCGTCAAGCACCGGCTCGGCCACCGCGGCCGCCTCGACTTCCGCAGGACCGTACGGGCCTCGCTGTCCAGCGGCGGGGTGCCGCTGACCACCTTCAACAGGCCGCGCCGCCCGCACAAGCCCGAGCTGGTCGTGCTCTGCGACACCAGCGACTCGGTCGCCTCCTTCGCCCACTTCACCCTGCTGCTGACCTACGCGCTGCGCGAGCAGTTCACCAAGGTCCGCGCGTTCGGGTTCGTGGACACCGTGGACGAGATCACCCGGTTCTTCATGCCGGGCGCCGACGTGGCCGAGGCGATGACCCGGCTGGTGCAGGAGGCCGACATGGTGCGGTTCGGCCGGACCGACTACGGCCACGCGCTGGAGACGTTCGCCGAGCGGTACGGCGACGCCATCGGGCCGAAGACGTCACTGCTGATCCTGGGCGACGCCCGGTCCAACTACCAGCCGGCCGCACTGGAGACGCTGAGACGGCTGGCCAGGGACGCTCGGCACGCCTACTGGCTCAACCCGGAGCCGACCGCCCAGTGGGACACCGGCGACTCGGTGGCGACGGCATACGGGGGGATCGTGCCCATGTACGAGTGCCGCAACGTCACGCAGCTGGCGGCCTTCATCGAGGAACTCTCCTGAGCGGATTCCGGTTCTCCCGGCGCGACACCCGGGCACGGCCGACGTACGGTCAGCTCATCCGGCGCAGCACCCGGGCGGCGGTCGGCATACGGTCAGCTCATCCGGCGCAGCACCCGGGCGGCGGTCGGCATACGGTCAGCTCATCCGGCGCAGCACCCGGGCGGCGGTCGGCATACGGTCAGCTCATCCGGCGCAGCACCCGGGCGGCGGTCCTGGCGAGCACCTCCACCTGGGCGTCGTCGAAGTCCGCCCGCGGACCGTCCTTGATCCAGCGCACGACCAGGCGGGGCTTGAGGAGGGTGACCCCCTCCGCGGTGACCGACCGCCTGAGCTGCCCGCCGTGCACGGCGAGCAACGGCTCGATGGTGACGGGAATGCCCGACTCGCGGGAGAGCACCTCGGCCAGTGACTCGGAGACCTCGACGAGTGCCTTCGCCGTTTTCGTGCCGTACTTCTCGCCGAGGAACAGCCGGTCGCCGTACCGGGCGATCTCGGTCTCCGGGTGCCACGCCTCGTTGTCGACCACCCAGATGCCACCGGGGCCGATGACGAGGTGGTCGATCGAGGCCTTGCCCGGGATGGCCCGGCCGTCGAGGATATGGTAGCCGGACCTGCGCAGCCTGCGGCGGAGCCGCTTACCGGTGATGGTCTCGCCCCTGCGCTTGCCGCGCCAGACGGCGGTGGCGTCGTACTCGCGCCAGGTCCAGAACGCGTCCGCGGCACCGACGAGCACGCCGCACAGCAGCCCGAGGACAATCGGGGACAGGTTGAACCGGTAGGCCAGCGCGACGCCCACCGCCAGGCCGGCCGCCGCCTTGACCCCGCGCATCTTCCTGCGGTGGTCGGCCTCCTTGAGCCAGAACTGCTCGTACATGACCTGGGGTGACAGGCCGTGGACCTGGTCGACTGGCGTCACGTAGATAGATCCGCCGGGCATGACGAACCCCCCATGGCTCGATGCGGTCGTGAAGGAAAGTGGGGGGACCTGCCACACTGAAGATCCTTGGACTATGAAATACCCAATTGGGGGCTCCAGCTATCGTTGAATCGCGAAGGTGACGCAAGTAACACGTCTATGGCAATCACCCCCCGCTTGACCAACCAGTCGGTACGCTTTCCCACACCACACCATGGGGGACACGTATGACTCAGGACCAGGAGCCGGTACGGCAGCGCCTGCTCAGTGAGGCCACCCGCCTCTTCGCCGAGCAGGGCTTCGAGGGCACATCGGTGCAGGGGATCGTCTCGGCGGCCGGTGTCACCAAGGGCGCCATGTACCACTACTTCGACTCCAAGGACGACCTGCTCCACGAGATCTACGGACGTGTGCTGCGCATGCAGATGGAGCGGCTGACCCACTTCGCCGACGGCTCGGGGCCGGTGTCCGAGCGCCTGCACACCGCTGCCGCGGACGTCGTGACGACCACCGTGGAGAACCTGGACGACTCCAAGGTCTTCTTCCGTTCGATGCACCTGCTCGCGCCCGACACCCGCAAGGTCGTCCGCGCCGAGCGGCGCCGCTACCACGAGCGCTTCCGCGACCTGGTCATCGAGGGACAGCGCGAGGGCACCTTCAGGAAAGACGTCCCCGCCGACATCGTCGTCGACTTCTTCTTCGGCTCCATCCACCACCTGGGCACCTGGTACAGCGTGGAGGGCGCACTCTCAGGCGCGGAGCTGGGGGCGCACTTCGCCGACCTGCTGCTGACCTCACTCCGCCCGGAGTAGACGCTCTCCTTTACCAAGTAATCCCCCCACTCCGCCCCGGGCAGGCGCCCATCCCCCTTCCCCTGAGCGACAGGCAGCACCCGGAGCAAGCCCTTCTCCCTCGCTCGCGGGCCGGGTGGCACCGGCCCGCGAGCGGGGGAGGTCAGCGGAAATTCACGGACCCCTGTCCCGCGGCGGGACCAGGGGCGCGTACCTCGACCGCCGAGTGGTCTCTGGGAAGGCCTCACGAGTGGACCTTCGAGCAGGTCCACTCGGAGTCCTAAAGTCCTTTCCATGACCGCGCAGATGCCCGCTCCCATCACCCTCGAAGGCGACACCGTACGGCTGGAGCCGTTGACCGACGGCCACATCCCCGACCTGTTCGCCGCCGGCGGCCACGACGACGAGGTGTGGCGCTGGGTGACCGACCCCACCCCGCGTACCGAGGCCGAACTGGCCCGGATCGCGGCGCGACTGGTCGAGGCGGCAGACCACGTGCCGTTCACGGTGATCCTGAAGGAGAGCGGCCGCGCGGTCGGCTGGACCACCTATATCGACACGCCCGGGTACGCCGACAGCATCGAGATCGGCTGGACCTGGTACGGCAGGGCCCTGTGGCGCTCCGGGGTGAACACCGCGTGCAAGATCCTGCTGATCGACCACGCCTTCGACAAGCTGGGCGTGAACCGGGTGCAACTCAAGACCGACAACCTGAACATCCGCTCGCAGAACGCGATCAGGCGCATCGGCGGCGTTCACGAGGGCACCCTGCGCCGCCATCGCCGCCGCGCCGACGGCACATGGCGCGACACCGTCTACTTCGGCATCCTGGACGACGAGTGGCCCGCCCACCGTGCCCGCCTCACCGGCCCGGCCCGCTGAACGCCTCCCGAACCGGCCATCCGGCCATCCGGGCCTCTCCGGTTTCCCGGATCGCCCCTGGCCCCCGAATCTTTCGAGCTCCGGACCTCTCCGGTTTCCGCGACGCTTCGGCCGAGCCCTATGCGCCTTCCCGGCCGAGCATGCCACGCAGCAGTTCCCCGATCCCCCGGCGGAGGTCGTCCAGGGTCGGTTCGGCTCCGGCGCCGACGATGGCGTCGAACATGACGCCCTCGCCGAAGGCGACGAGCCGGCGCCCGTGCCGTACCGGGTCGGGCGACCCCGCGGCGGCGAGGATCGCGGCCGCGGGGTCACGGAAGCGCTCGCCGGCCCTGTCATAGATCGTGCGCAGCTCGGGACGGCGGGTGGCCTCCAGGGCCAGTTCGTAGCGGGCGATCGTCCGCCTGCGGGTTTGGGGCGCCGCGCGGACCTGGTCGCCGCGCTCTCCGCACGCCTCACGACCGGTACGGTCCGGCTGAACACCGAGGTCACACGGGTCGACCCGGACAGCGGTCTGGTGACCTTCGCCGGCGGGCGGACAGAGGCGGACCTGGTGATCGGGGCCGACGGCATCCACTCCCCCGTCAGGTCCACGCTGTTCCCCGGCCACCCCGCCCCAAGCTACTCGGGCATCACCGCCTGGCGGCTGCTCGTGCCCGCCCCGGGCGTACACGGCCAGGCATACGAGAGCTGGGGGCGCGGAAAGGTCTTCGGAGTCATGCCGCTGGCCGGGGACACGGCCTATTGCTACGCCACCGACACCGTCCCGGCGGGCGGCGGTGGCGGAGACCAGCCGGCCGAGCTGCGCCGGTTGTTCGGAGACTGGCACTCCCCGATCCCGGAGTTGCTCGCCGCCGCCACGCCGGAACGGGTGCTGCGGAACGACGTCCACCACCTCGCCCCTCCGCTGCCCGCCATGCACCGGGGCAGGGTCGCGCTGCTGGGCGACGCCGCGCACGCCATGACCCCCAACCTTGGCCAGGGCGCCTGCCAGGCGATCGAGGACGCGGTGGTGCTGGCCCACGTGGTCGGCGACGGCACGGGCGCCGTGTTCTTTGGCGGGGACGACGTGCTGGCCGGTTACACCGCCGCCCGGCTGGAGCGCACCTCCAGGATCGTGGCCCGGTCCGCCGCGATCTGCCGCGTCACCCGGCTGCGCAACCCGCTGGCCGTGCGGCTGCGCGACACGATGACGGCGCTCAGCTGGCGGCTCGCCCCCTCGCGCGTGAACGGCGCGATGGACGAGGTGCTCGGCTGGCCGCCGCCCTCAACCTGACCCACCACAAGAGGTGCTCGGCTGGCCGCCGCCCTCAACCTGACCCACCACGAAGGGCGCCTACGGCGAGACCGTCGCCTTCTCGCGTACCGAGGCCGGAACCCCGTGGTCCGGGGAGAGTTTCCCCAGGGTGACCGTCCCCCAGACGAGCAGCGCGACCGCGAAGAGCGCGGGAACCACGTTCAGCCAGCCGGTGGGCACCGCCTCGTCGAGCAGGAGCACACCGGCGAGGATCGAGGTGATCGGGTCGACCACCTGCACCGCCGCGTAGGAGATGCCGAAGTAACCCACCTCGTAGGTCTTCTGCAGCAACACGATCGCGCAGACGAGCAGCACCGGGATGGCGACCGTGAACCAGTTGAGCAGCGTGCCGAAGTCACCGCCGAAGTTGCCGCCCACCACCCGGACGAAGGTGGAGACGCTGGCGGTCATCGCTCCCGCGGCGACCGACAGCGTGAGTGCCTTGGCCGAGCCGGTCATCTTCCGTCCCAGCAGGTGGCTCACCACGATGACCAGCCCGACGCAGCCGAGGAAGCCCAGCGCCTCCTGGTTCGTCATGTGCGGCTTCACCGGGTGCACCGGAACCAGCAGCAGCAGGCCGAGCAGCCCGACGGCCACCGCGATTGAGCCACTGATCTCCGCCCGGTGCGGGCGCCTGCCGTGCAGCATCGCCGCCAGCGGCACCGCGAACACCAGCGTCGCCACGCTGATCGGCTGCACCGCGATCAGCGGCGCGAAGCTGAGGGCGACGGCGTGCAGGGATGCCCCGGTGAACCCGATGACACCGCCGAACCACCAGCGGGGCCGCCTCATCAGCTTCAGCGAGGCGCCTTCGGAGACCGCCTCGAACTGCTGGAGCGCGGCCCCCAGGGCGTAGCCCAGCGCGCCGACCAACGCGATCGATATCCCGACCCAGGTCATCGCCACCCCGCAGAGCGAACAGGACATCTGGGAAGAAGCGCTTCTTGGGTCACCCCGCAAGCTTAGAGCGCGAGACGAACGGGTAGGGACCTATGCCGTCTCTTGTTTCCCCCGGCGGCAGGTCGCCTAGTCGCCTGTCGGGCAGACGCAGAACAGGTGGCCCTCGGGGTCGGCGAGCACCACCCACTTTCCCTCACCGGGCTGGAAGGCGGGCCTGGTGGCCCCGATCTCCAGGTAGTCCCGGACCGCCGCCTCGACGTCTGCGACACGGACGTCCAGGTGGAACTGCTTGTTGGGGCCAGGCCACGCGGCGGGCTTGCGGTCGAGGTTCTGCTGGAAGTAGACGGTCATCGTGCCGTCGCCGATACCGGCGTAGGTGTCCTCCGCGTACTGGAGCTCATAGCCGAAGACGGCCGCGTAGAACTCGGCCAGTCGCCTGGGCTCGGCGCAATCGATGTTCACGGCCAGGAATTTCGCTGTCATGGTCATGGAACGATCGTCCCGCCCGTACCTGTCAGCTGTCGTCAGGTACGGGCGGGATACGCGGTTCTCTGGTCAGGTTTCCCGGGGCGTAGGACGGATACTCACGAGCGTCGCCGCGGCGGGTGGGGGCGAAGTTCAGCACCGCCCCCACCAAGCGGGCGCCGACGGAGGAGAGCAGGCCCAGTGCGTGTGCCACGTCCTGCTCGCGGGGCCTGCCGCACCTGGCCACCAGGAGTACCCCGTCGCAGTTCGCCGCGAGCGTCGCCGCGTCGGTGACCGGCAGTAGCGGCGGCGTGTCGATGATCACGATGTCGCAGGCGTCGACGAGCTCGTCGATCAGCAGGCGCATCCGCTGGGAGCCGAGCAGCACGCTCGGGCCGTCCGGCAACGGTCCACTGGGGATCACGGACAGCCGGCCGTCCGACACGTCCCGCTGCCGCATCACCGCGGACGTCTCGGCTCGGCCGGCCAGTACGTCGGTAAGGCCGGGCCGGTCACCTGTCTTCAGGTATTCGCCGATGCTCGGCCGCCTCAGGTCGCCGTCGACGAGGGCTACCCGCAAGCCCGCCTCGGCCAGGACGACGGCGAGGTTGCCGCAGATCCAGGACACGCCCTCGCCGGGGAGACAACTGGTGACCACCAGCGATCTGGGTCGGTGCTCGGCGTTCATGAACTGCAGGTTCGTGCGCAGCGTGTTGAAGGCCTCGATCTGGGCGGAGGAGCCGTCCCGCTCGGTGATCAGCGGGTGCCGCCGGGCGTCGCGCTCGTAGCCGATCTCGCTCAGCACCGGCACCGCGGTGGCCTTCCGCAGCGTTTGCGGGGTGCGGATCGTCGTGTCCAGCCGATCCCTCAAGATGATCACTCCCCCGATGACCGTCAGGCCGATCAGCGCGCCCAGCGCCACGTTGATCGGCAGTCGCGGCTCGATCGGCGCGGACGGCACCTGCGCCTGGTCGACTATCGAGACGCTCACCTTCGCCCCCTCCGGGGACTGAGCGGGGTGTTCGAGGTCGTCGATCAGTTGCGCGAAGGCCCGGCTCAGGGAGTTGGCCAGCCGCGCCGCGCGGACGGATCACCGTCGGTGACGGTGGCGCGCAGCAGCACAACGCGACGGAGTCCGCCGGATGCCGTTTTCGCAGATGAGATCGCCTCGCGACTACTCTTCACTTTCGTAATCTTACTTTGAGTAATCGATGTCGATGTGGGAGAGACCCCCATGACCGGCGAACGTGTCGCGAAACAGGGAATCAGGATCCGGCAAACCGGGTCGAAGATTCCGTGGTCCTCACCTTGCTCCACCGGCCGGGCCGGTGACCAGGGGCACCTCGGCGTCCCAGCGGCCCGGTGACCAGGGGCACCTCGGCGTCCCAGCGGCCCGGTGACCAGGAGCACCTCGGCATCGCAACGGCCCGGTGACCAGGAGCACCTCGGCATCGCAGCGGCCCGATATCCCCGGCGAGCAGCCTGCCGCTCCGGAGACCTCGCGAACCCGCTCCGATCCATGAACAATCGATCTTTGCATCACAATGTGCGAAGAGACGGAACGCGAGCCCGCGAACGGGCGTTGGAGGGAACGTGGCCTCGATAACTCAGCTCTTCAGGCGCTTCCTCGAACGCCCCGGCACCATCGACCTGTCGAAGTTCGAGCGGGTCGTGGCGGACGCCGGGACCCGCGAGGAGCGGATCCGCGCGCTCGACGAACTGCCGACGCCCTCCGTCGACGACATGGCGGAGTTCTGCGCGATCGTAAGGGAGGCCTCGCGCCGCACGCTCGACCTGCGTCCTTACGACGTGCAGTTGGTCGGCATGCTGGCGATGCTGTCGGGAAACGTCGCGGAGATGGCGACCGGCGAGGGCAAGACCCTGTCCGGCGCGATGGCCGCCGCCGGATACGCCCTGCAGGGCAAGCGCGTCCACGTCATCTCGGTCAACGACTACCTGGCCCGGCGTGACGCCGAATGGATGGGTCCGCTGTACGAGGCGCTCGGCGTCTCCTGCGGCTGGATCGGACAGAACTCCACGCCCGGGGAACGTAGGGCGGCGTACGCGGCGGACGTGACGTACGGCTCGGTCAGCGAGATCGGCTTCGACGTGCTGCGCGACCGGCTGAGCACCCGCGTGGAGGACCTGATCGTGCCCGCGCCGGCCGTGGCGGTGGTCGACGAGGCCGACTCCGTGCTGGTCGACGAGGCCAGGGTGCCGCTGGTGCTGGCCGGGGCCGCCGACCCAGGCGACGCGGTGCCGGAGATGGCGGCGCTGGTCAGGCAGCTGGTCAAGGGCTACCACTACGAGCTCGACGATCAGGCGCGCAACGTCCACCTGACGACCAAGGGCATCGACACCGTCGAGCAGGCGCTCGGCCTCGACCTCTACGACACCCCCGCCACGCTGACGGAGGTCAACCTCGCCCTGCACGCGCACGCTCTGCTGACCAAGGACGTCGACTACATCGTCCGGGACGGCAAGGTGCACCTGATCAACCCGTCGCGGGGCCGGGTGGCGCTGCTGCAGCGCTGGCCGGACGGCCTGCAGGCGGCGGTGGAGGCCAAGGAGGCGCTGTCACCCTCGGAGACCGGCGAGATCCTCGACTCGATCACCGTCCAGGCGCTGATCACCCGCTACCCGGAGAAGTGCGGCATGACCGGCACCGCGGTCGCGGTCGGCGACCAGCTGCGGGAGTTCTACGACCTCAAGGTGGCCGTGGTCTCCTCCAACCGGCCGTGCGTGCGGACCGACGAGCCCGACCGGCTCTTCGAGTACCGGATGGAGAAGGACCTCGCGCTGGTCGAGGAGATCACCGAGGTGCACGCCACCGGCCGGCCGATCCTGATCGGCACCATGGACGTGGCCGAGTCCGAACGCCTGGCGCTGACCCTGAGCGGCCGAGGACTGGAGTGCGTGGTCCTCAACGCCAAGAACGACGCCGAGGAGGCGGCCATCATCTCCCTGGCCGGTGAGCGCGGCGCGCTCACCGTCTCCACCCAGATGGCCGGGCGCGGCACCGACATCCGCCTCGGCGAGGGCGTCGACGAGCTCGGTGGCCTGTACGTCATCGGCTCGGGACGGCACACCAGCAGCCGGCTGGACGACCAGCTCCGCGGGCGCGCGGGCCGTCAGGGCGACCCCGGCGGCTCGGTCTTCTACGTCAGCGGCGAGGACGAGCTGATCACCCACTACGTCGCCGACGAGTACGCCAAGGGCGTGCCGGAGCACTCCCTCGTGGGCCACGCCCAGCGGGTCGCCGAGGGCGTCAACATGGAGATCCACCGCAACACCTGGCGCTACACCCGCCTGCTCGAACGCCAGCGCGGCCAGTTGCTGGAGCGCCGCGACCGGGTCCTGCGCGAGCGGGTGGCCGGCGATGCCCTGGCCTCGGCCGCCCCCGAGCGGTGGTCGGAGCTGGCGGAGAGCGCCGGCGAGGAGGTGCTCCACGAGGCCGCCCGCCAGATTGTGCTGTTCCACCTCGACCGCGGCTGGGCCGACCACCTGGCCTACCTGGGGGAACTGCGCGAGGGCATCCACCTGCGGGTTCTCGGGCGGCTCAACCCGATCGACGAGTTCCACAAGGACGCGGTCCCGGCCTACCAGCGCCTGCTGGCCGAGATCGAGTCGCGCTCGGTCGAGACCTTCGAGACCGCCACGGTGACCGAGGACGGCCTCGACCTCGACGGCGCGGGCCTCAAGCGCCCCACCGCCACCTGGACCTACCTCGTCCAGGACAACCCCTTCGGCACCGAGTGGGACCGCATCCTCAACCGCCTCACCACCAAGGTCCGCCACCGCTGACCGTTCATCGGACGGCCGTCACGCCAGAGATGGCCGTCCTTCAGGCTCGGCGTCATGCCGACCAAAGCACGGCTCACCACTCATGGCGACCGGTAGGCGTCCGCCCGATGCTGGATGGTAATCACCTGCACCACGATCCGGCCGTCGTCGATCAGATAGAGCACCCGGTAGTCGCCTCGCCGCGCTGACCACTGCGGGGCGAGGGGCTCATCGAGAGGCTTGCCCACCCGGCGAGGATTGTCCAGAAGCGGGCCGGTGATGAACTCCCAGACCGCGGGCACGACCTTCGCCGGCAGCCGCTCGGCGAGATCCTGCCTGGCACGACGGGTGAGGCTGAGTTCGTACCGCCCGCTCACAGACGGCCGGTCCGGCGAAGCTCGGCCTCCACCTCCTCCTGCGAGAAGGTGCGTCCCGAATCCAGGTCGGCGAGCCCCTCTCGGATGGCCGCCACGGTTTCAGCCGAGGCGAGAATTTCGATCATCTCACGCATCGTGTCGTAGTCATCGGCGGCCAGCAGCACGGCGGCGGGCACGCCGTTACGGGTGATCTCGAACCGCTCGTGGGTGCTGACAGCGGACTCGACGATTCCGGAGAGTCGGTTTCGCGCGTCTGCCAGAGAAAGAACCGTCATGTACATAATTCTAGCCAATGAGGGTTTCAGGGGCCAGCCTTCCGACGAACACGAACTCCTGGCCGTCTCCTCCACATCATGGCAGGCATTATGTCTTCAGTAATGGTTTTGCTGATCATCACCGGTTATCGTGTGCTGCATGACCACCACCAGCGCGTCCCGGCCGGTAGGTGAGCTTCTGCGCCAGTGGCGGGAGCGCCGGCGAATGAGCCAGATGGACCTGGCGATCCAGGCGGACATCTCCACCCGGCATCTGAGCTTCGTGGAGACCGGAAGGTCCAAACCGAGCAGGCAGATGATCCTGCACCTCGCCGAGGAGCTGGAACTCCCCCTCCGCGAGCGCAACCACCTGCTGCTCTCCGGCGGTTTCGCACCGCTCTACTCGGAGACACCGCTCAACTCCCCGCACATGGCGTCCGTACGCGAGGCGCTGGGACAGGTGCTCAGCGGGCACGAGCCGTACCCGGCGGTGGTCGTCGACCAGCGCTGGAACCTCATCGACCGCAACTCCGCCACCGGGCTGCTGCTGCGCGGGGTCGCACCCGAACTGCTGGTCCCCCCGGTCAACGTGCTCCGGCTGAGCCTGCACCCCAAGGGCATGGCGCAGCAGATCATCAACCTGGGCGAGTGGCGGGCCCACCTCCTGCACCGGCTCCGCCGCCAGATGAGCCTCACCGCCGACCCCGAGCTGGCCGAGCTCTGGCAGGAACTCGACGACTACCCCTGCGACCAGCCCGAGCCGGAGATAGACCGGCCAGGACCCGGTCACATCGTGATCCCGCTCAGGCTCCGTCGCGGCTACCGGGAGCTGGCCTTCTTCAGCACCATGGCCACCTTCGGCACCCCACTGGACATCACCGTCGCCGAGCTGGCCATCGAGGCGTACTTCCCCGCCAACCCCGAGACCGCCGCCTACCTGCAGCACCAGCACCACCCGGACTGACCAGGGTGGTGGAAGGCGTACGCGGGGGTGCGGCACGCGCCCGCACCGCACCCCTGCGACCTCAGCCGGAGACCCCGGCGCCGGACCTGGCCGCGTCGGACTCGTCAGCGCCGGACCTGTCCGCGCCGGACTCGTCAGTGCCGGACTCGTCAGTACCGAGCTTGTCGGCGCCGACTCTCCCCGCGCGCGACGCCGCGATCCTGGCCAGGACGACGTCGATGACGAGGAAGGCCGACAGCGAGATGCCCAGCAGCGGGAGGAACACGCCCACGGCGATCACCACGACCGCCAGGGGAAGGAGCACGACCGGGGGAAGCCTCCGCAGACCGCCGCGCCTGTAGGGGGCGCCGAAACCCCGGGTCGGGCGGCGCAGCCACCACATGCGGTAGCCCCACACGATGACCGAGATCAGCGCCAGTGCCAGTACGGCCAGCAGGATCTGGTTGGCCAGGCCGAACAGCAAGCCCATGTGCCCGTCGATGCCCCACCGGATCAGCTTGGCCACGACGGGGAAGTCGTCGAAGCGCAGCTCGGCGCTCACCTGGCCGGTGGTGGGATCGACCGCCACCTGGTCGTTGCGCTGCGGCCAGAGCCGGTCCATCTCCTTGACGACGTACGAGCTCCCCGGCTCGGACGGCCAGACGACCTCAAGCGGTCCGGACAGGCCCCTGCCCGCCGCCGCCTGGACCACCTGGTCGGCGTCGACGGTCTGGGTGCCACCTCCTCCGTGCCCCCCGGCGGCGTGGTCACCGTGGCCGCCGGAGGAGGGCATCGACGGGGTGGACCAGCCGAACGAGGTCTGCAGCACGTCGACATTGGCTCCGGCGTACTTCGACCAGGTCAGACCGGTGGCCGACAGGGCGAGCAGGCCGAGAAGCGCCCACAGGCCGACCGAGCCGTGCCAGGAGAGGGTCCCGCGCAGACCGCGGGCGCCGCGCTCGGGCGCGACGACGCGGCGCAGCCGCCGGCCTGCCCGGCGGCGACGGGTCAGCCAGAGCACCAGCCCGCCGAGTCCGACCAGCCAGAGCCAGCTGGCGGCCATCTCGCTGTAGACGCGTCCCGGCTCGCCCAGGTGCAGGTGACGGTGGAGCTGGGAGATCCAGGTTCGCACGGGCAGGGCGCCCGAGCTGCCGTAGCTCTCCAGCGCGCCCCGGACCTGGCCGGTGTACGGGTCGACGAAGACCGCCAGGCGGGTGCTCTCCGCGAGGCCGGGCACGTCGAGCAGCACCCGGGTCGTCTGGCCCGGCTCGTCGAAGGTCCGCACGGCTCCGAGGGTTCCCTCGGGGTGCGCGGCGGTGGCGGCGGCGACCTGCCGTGCCAGCGGCACCTTCTGCTGCCCCTGGGGGACCGGGACGGTCAGCTCGTGGGAGTGGACCACCTGCTCCAGCTGGAAGGAGGCCGCGTACAGCAGGCCGGTCACCGCCGCCACCAGCAGGAAGGGCGCGACGAGGATGCCGGCGTAGAAGTGCAGGCGGAGCAGGAGCGAGCGCAGCGTCGCCCAGGTGGAGGGGGTGCGGGGGGTGGCGGGTGTGGACGGTCCAGCCTCGGGCTGGAGGTCGACGTTCGACGTCATGGGAGTTCTCCGTTCGCAGGGAACGCACGCACCGGCAGGTACGCGTCACCGCGGTGTGGGGTTCGGTTCGAGGGTGCCGATCCGGTTCGCCGGGACGGTCGTCGCGAGAGCGTGACGGCATCGGGGCAGGAGACCGGGAGAGCACTGCGAGAGCCGGCTCGCCACCCCGGGCGGGGTGGCAGGACGCCGGCTCACCGCCCGGGAAGGGCGCGAGGGAGTTCGGGCCGACCGGCCGTGGCGAACCGGCGGGACTCCGGGTTCACCGTCCGGGAAGGGCGCGACGGTTCACGGTCCGGAAACGCGCGGCGCTCGGAGCCCCGGGCCTCGGGAGGGTACCCGAGCCCCCGGAAGGAGCCGCAGGCCCCGAGAGGGTACGCAAGCCCCGGAAGGAGCCGCAGGCCCCGAGAGGGTACGCAAGCCCCGGAAGGGCACGACGGCGTCCGGGCGCGCGGGCCCGATGTCAGATGCCGAGCGGGAGCGCGGGCGGCCCGCGACGTGACACCGCGGCGGCGAGCAGCCGGGTGCGGAGTGGGACCCGGTCGTCGGGCGCGACGGGCGGGGCGACGCGGCAGGCGACGGGCGCGCGCCACAACAGCAGGGTGAGTACCGAGGCGAAGAGCAGGTACAGGAGCATGGCCAGGCCGCACTCCCCCCGCTCCAGCCAGTGGGCGGACAGCAGCGCCATCACGGCGTGCACCAGCAGCATGAACACACCTGTGGACAGGCCACCGGCACCGTGCCCGTGCCCCGTCGCCGGTGTGACCGCGCCGGAGGTGAACCACAGGTGCATGCCGTACTGCGCGGCGAAGCTCGCCCCGAGCAGCATGCCGAAGCCACGCTGCCGCCGGGCGAGGAGGAACGCGCCCGCCGCGGTCGGCGGCACCGCCCAGACCAGCACGCCCGGCCCGACCGGAGTGCCTCCGGCCAGCACGTGCATGGCCAGCGACGCCGTCACGCACACGACCGCGAACACCGCGGCGCGAACAAGACGGAAGGCGTGCATGGGGTAATGGTGACAGAAAACAACGGCCCCGCCATACCCCTGATTCGGAGTAAAAAGTGTGGATTTGTACCACTCGACGGGTACATCACGATCGTGTGGCCCGGTGCCGCTCACCCTCGGGAGCCCCCGACCCGGCGATGCCCTCGGTGCTCGCATCCGGGACCCCCGCGCCGGTGGCGCCGGAGCTCCGCACCCCGGCTACCGGGGGTGCGGGGCCGCTGGAGAGGGCGGCACGGCCCCGGCTATCGGGCGACCTTGGGCGCGTGGTCGGCCACCTCGACCTTCAGCAGCGCCGTCGAGGTCAGCACGCTGCCCACCGGGGCCCCGGCCCTGGCCGCGTCCACCACGACGACGCGCTCGCCCAGGTACAGGTAGGTGGCGGGGTCGAAGATGTACTCGTGCCGTACCCCACCCTCCCGGTTGGCCATGGCCGCCGCGACCCCTGCGCGTCCCGCGGCGTCCTCGACCCCGTCGACGGTCTCGACACCGGGGATCGTGCCGGTCGCCTTGAAGAGCGCGGCCCGCTGGGCGGCCGGCAGGTACGCCTGCGTGATCATCGAACCGACCCGCCCCCAGGCCTCGTAGTGATCGAGGGGTCCCCCTGACAGACCGGTGTAGAGATGCTCACGCATCCCGGCGGGGTCGGTGGGCAACCGGCTCAGGTGGGCGTAGTCGGTGCGCAGGTGGTCGGGACGGATGTCGATGCCCTCAAGTCTCGACGGCTCGCCCCCGCCCCCCGCCCGCCGCCTGGCCTCGGCGGGCAGCGGCTCTCCCGGATACGGCTCCGGTTCCAGGTGCTTAACCGATATGACCCCCTTATCCAGGGGAGAACCCTCGGCCGGTAGCCAGAGCTTGATCATGCTGCGGTCGAGGTAGCGGCCCTCCTCCAGCTTGACCGGAAACATGGCCTGCGACTCGTAGGCGAGGAACTGGCCGGGCCTCGGGTGCAGCTCGTCCTGCCTGCTCGCGGTGTCGGCGGCCCGCTGGAGGACCTCCGACATCGCCATCGGCGCCACCCTGACGGGTTCCTTCGGACGCGCGGCGAGGTTGGCATACACCACTCCCGTGATCACGGCGGCCGTGGCCCCGACGGCGAGGCTCGTCCGTAGGCTCCTCCGGACGAGCCCGCGCGGGTTCATCGGGCGACCATCCGGGCGCGCGGCCCGCGCGTTGCCGTGGGCGGCGATCTCCGACAGCAGCCGCCGCTCCTCGGCGCGCAGTTCCCGCAGGTCAGGATGGGGCACCTCGGCGCGCAGCCGGTTCAACCGGGTCATCTCATCCGTGACTTCTCCGTTCCCCGGGGGGAGCGGCTTCTCGACTCCCCCGGCCGAGGCAGGCGACGGCCGGACCTTGACCGTTCCGAACACAGGAACCGTGACGGGGAAGCGCTTCACCTGCCGGATAAACCTGGCAGTCCCCTTGCTAAACATGATGGAAGGGCTCCTCGCTGACAGACGTGGGATCGACTCCGCCGAGTTGCCTGCGTACCTTGCTCCGGGCGCGGTTGACGCGCGAGCGGACCGTGCCCACCGGGATGCCCAGCGACTGGGCGGCCTCCGAGTAGGTCAGACCACCCCACGTCACCAGCAGCAACACGTCCCGGTGGCCCGTGGGCAACCCCGCCAGGGCGGCCGCCAGGCTCCGCCGTACCGCACCGGCGCTCAACCGCTCGTCGCTGCGCTCGGTGAACGGGACGGTCACCGGATCGACGCCGGTCCGTTCGAGAACGCGCAGCTGCCGCACCTCGACGCGCCGGTGCCGCCTGATCAGGTTGGTCGCGATGCCGTACAACCACGGGCGCGCGCTGAGCTGGGACGGGTCGTAGCCCTCCCGCCCGCGGAACGCCACCAGAAAGGTGTCCGCCACCACGTCCTCCGCCGCGTCGACCCCCAGCCGCCGGGTGACGTAGCGCTTGATCTCCGGCGCGTGCCGGTGGAAGACCTCGGCGAACGCCTCGGGCTCCCGCCGGGACCGCTCGATGAGTGAGGCGTCGTCGATCCCCGCCCCCGTGGAGGGGATCTCCGACCCGTCAGCGGAGAAGGGGCCGTCATCCCCCACCTCGTCGTGGGAGAAGACCGCGCCGACCTCCGTCCCGGTCCGGCTCGTCTCGCTCATATCCGGCCTCTCGGCTCTCGGTCAGGACACCCGTTGTTGCCTTCCCGAGCACCCGCGGTTCCCGAAGGCGACGAGGACATTCCCCGGATGTCGCACCGCGCCATGTTTCAGAGGCTTCTCACACGGCCGCGTGACAGCCGTTCTCCACGTTTCGGAGACTCCTCGAAATCGAGGCCCAGCCCACTCCATATTGGTCATTTTCCGTTATGTCTCCGCGTAGAGTCTCAAACTCCGAGTCCTGCCGATCCCGATCCCGATCCCGATCCCGATCCCGATCCCGATCCCGATCCCGATCCCGATCCCGATCCCGATCCCGATCCCGATCCCGATCCCGATCCCGATCCCGATCCCGATCCCGATCCCGATCCCGATCCCGATCCCGATCCCGATCCCGATCCCGATCCCGTCGAGGAGTGAATCACGTGCGCCCTCCCGCCCATGACCTGCCGGACTATCGCAGTCGCGTGAGAGGTTGCCTGCTGGGCGGCGCGCTCGGCGACGCACTGGGGGCTCCCATCGAGTTCGAGTCGATCGGGAGAATCCGCAGGCAGCACGGGCCTGCGGGAGTGACCGGGCTGGTTCCCGACTGGCGTGGCACGGTGGGCCTGATCACCGATGACACGCAGATGACGCTGTTCACCGTGGAGGGGTTGATCCGCGGGGGCGACCTCGGCGCGGTCCACCGCGCCTACCTGCGCTGGCTGGACACCCAGCGGCATCCTTCCCCACCCCCCACCGCGAACGACCGCTCCCCCGGCTCCTCGGCGTACGATCCAAACGCCTCGGGGAATGACCCGATCCGCACCGGCCTGCTCCGCGAGCAGAGGTGGCTCTACTCCCGGCGAGCCCCGGGGAACGCCTGCCTGTCGGGCCTGCGGCACCGGCACGCAGGCGTCCCCGCGCCGTTCGGTAGGCCGGGTCCGGTCAACCCCGATTCCAAGGGCTGCGGAACGGTGATGCGCTCGGCCCCGTTCGGCCTGCGCGCGCGAAGTCCACGGCACGCCTTCGACCTGGCCGCCGAGTGCGCCCAGCTCACCCACGGCCACCCCACCGGCTACCTCGCCGCCGGCGCCTTCGCGGCCACCATGCACTTCCTGGTGACTCCCGCCGAGCAGAGCGGCTTCCCGACTCCGCCGCCGAACGTGGCGGAGGACGAGCCGCTCGCGCGGGCCGTACGGAAGGCGGCGGACCTGCTGGAGACGTACCCCTCGCACGAGGAGACCAGCCAGGCGCTGCGCACCGCCGTGTCCCTGGCGGCGGAGGGTGATCCGAGCCCGGAGCGGGTCGAGTCACTCGGCGGGGCGTGGGTCGCCGAGGAGGCGCTCGCCATCGCGGTCTACTGCGCCCTGGCGTACCCCGCGCCCGGCGACGTCGGGCGGGCGCTGCTGCTCGCGGTCAACCACTCCGGCGACAGCGACTCCACCGGGGCCGTCTGCGGCAACCTGCTGGGAGCCCTGCACGGCGAGGCCGCGCTCCCCTCCGGCTGGCTCACCCACCTGGAGGGCCGCGACGCCATCACCGAACTGGCGGACGACTTCGCGGCCTGGTCCGCTGGAGATCATGAGATCACCGACGCCTGGCTCAGGAAGTATCCCGGCGCCTGAGGTCGATGTCGGCCGGGACTCCGGTTGCTCACCCAACTCCCGGCGACCTGTCGGAGCGACCATCACATCTAAAACATGCCGCCGTCCGCCCACGAACCCGCCCGGCTGGACTGAACGCCGACCCGGGCGGCTCGTCACGCGATTCCTGTCTGCCGCCTGAGTTCGTTGCGGGCCAGGGAGTTCTTGTGCACCTCGTCCGGGGCACCGGCGAACGTCGTCATTCGCGCCTTATCGTCGTCCCAGCCGTCAGGCGCGGGGCCCGCCGGCGACGTAGATCACCTGACCGGACACGAACGAGGCCTCCTCGCGTACGAAGAACGACACCGTCGCGGCGATGTCCTCGGGCCGGCCGACCCGCCCGACCGGGATCTCCTTGGCCGCCGCCGCCTTGAAGTGCTCGAACGGCACCCCGACCCGCTCGGCGGTGGCGGCGGTCATATCGGTCTCGATGAACCCCGGCGCGATCGCGTTCACGGTGACCCCGAACCTGCCCAGCTCGATCGCCAGCGTCTTGGTGAAGCCCTGCAGGCCGGCCTTGGCCGCGGCATAGTTGGCCTGCCCCCGGTTGCCGAGCGCGGAGGTGCTGGACAGGTTCACGATGCGCCCCCACCTGGCATCGGTCATGTGCTTCTGCGCGGCCCTGCTCATCAGGAACGCCCCGCGCAGGTGCACGCCCATCACCGCGTCCCAGTCGGTCGCGGTCATCTTGAACAGCAGGTTGTCGCGGGTGATGCCGGCGTTGTTCACCAGTACCGTCGGAGCGCCGAGCTCACCGGCGACCCTGGCCACCGCGGCCTCCACCGCCTGCTCGTCGGCCACGTCCATGCCGACCGCCAGTGCCCTGCCACCGGCGGCCTCGATCTCGTCCACCACCGGCTTGCACGCCTCCTCGTCCAGGTCCAGGACCGCCACGGCGAATCCGTCCTCGCCGAGACGCTTCGCGACCGCGGCGCCGATGCCGCGGGCGGCCCCGGTGACCATCGCGATGCGACCCGGCTGCCGGTTCTGCTGCTCGTTCACTTGGTCTTCTCCTCTGCTTTCCACGTTCTGTCGCCGGTCAGAGACCGAGGTCCCGGCCGATGAGCTCCTTCATGATCTCGTTGGAGCCGGCCCAGATCCTGGTCACGCAGGAACGCCCGGACCGAGCCGCGGAACGCCTCGTGGTCGGAGCTGTAGATACTGCGCCTCAAGAGAACCTCGCACGAGCAGGCTGACTAAGCGCTTGCTTATCACTAAGCGCTTGCTTAGCCTTCCTCAATTGCGACATCCTTGTCAACGCCCCAACCGCAAGGGGAGCTTGTGCGCCAGATCGCAGAAAGTGGTGACGTGCCGGACGACCACCCCCCGACAGGGGAAACCCGCCCGGAGAACGCCCGCGACCGGCTGATCGCCGCCGCTGTGGAGTCCTTCGCCGCCAAGGGATTCCACGGCACGACCACCCGCGACATCGCATCGGCGGCCGGGATGAGCCCCGCGGCCCTCTACGTGCACTACAAGTCCAAGGAGGAGCTGCTCTACCTGATCTCACGGTCGGGACACGACCTCACGCTGCGGCTCGTGCGAGCGGGCGCGGCGAGCTCGGACGACCCGGTGGAGCAACTCCTGGCGGTCGTCCGCGAGTTCACCATGCACCACGCCTGCAGCCACACCAGCGCACGCGTCGTCAACTACGAGCTCTCCGCGCTCAGCCCGGAGCACCACAGGGAGATCAGCGCCGTACGGCGCGCCATCGGGCAGGAGATGCGTCAGATCGTGGAGGCCGGCGTCGCCGGCGGCGTGTTCCACACCGCCAACCCGCGGATGAGCGCGCTCGCGCTGCTGTCGCTCGGCGTCGACGTCGCCCGGTGGTATCGCGAGGAGGGCGAGTGGAGTGCCAAGGACATCGCCGACCACTACTGCGAGCTCGCCCTGCGCATCATCGGGGCACACGGGTAGTGCGGTGACCGGAAACCCTTGCCGGGGCCGGTGGCCACCGGTCGTCCAGGCTCCGCAGTCCTACCTGCGCCGGCGCAACGCAGGCGCCCGTCGCCCCGGACGCGCTGGGCGCCCAACGCCCAACCCGGTGAACGTTCCCAGTCACAGCACTAGCCGAAACTTTGGCCGATATTCAGGCCAGAGATATCATCGTTGCATGGAAATCATTCCGATCAGCGAAGCGAAGGACCGGCTGACCGAGCTGGCGGATCGGGCCGCCCGCGAGCACGATCACTTCACGCTCACCCGGAACGGGCGTCCGCATGCCGTCATCGTGTCCGTGGCCGAGTGGGAGTCTCTGCAGGAGACACTGGAGATCCTCGCTGATCCGGAGATGCGCGCAGACCTGGTCGAGGCCGCGGCTGCCGAGGCTCGCGGCGACGTGACCACCGAGGAGGAGATGGCCGCCATCATGGCCGCTCGCCTCGGCAAGGCGAGCGCGTGAGCGACCGATACACGGTTCTCCTCGACCCGCCCGCCTGCCGCGCACTCGCCTCGGGCCTCCCCGAGACCGTGGCGGCCGCGGCCTGGGAGCTGATTACCGGTGCCATCGCACGCGAGCCCTGGCGCGTAGGCAAACCTCTTCAAGAGCCATACGAAGGGCTACATGTCGCCCGACGCGGAACTTATCGTGCTGTCTATCGCATTGACGAAGACAAGCACACCGTGACGATCCAAACCATCAAACACCGTCGAGATGCCTATCGCCCGTAGCGGCCGACGGAGCGCATGTGCAGAGCGAGCTCCGGCGTGTCACTCGCCGCACCGCCCGCGTTCCACTGCTCGTCCACGCCCGGCAACCGCCTCTTGATGACGCGAAGGCCGGGCGCCCGATTTCATCGGTAGTCCCGGCCTCACTTCCAACACCCACCGGGGGTGCGGCAACGCCACAAGAGTGGCACGTTCGCGTGCCATGCTCCCGATGCTGTTGGTGAACGAGAGCAGTGCCCCAGCGCTTACATCTCCGATGTCTCACCACATCGGGAATGTCCGTTTTTCCGACCTGTGGAATCTCCGGCGTTGACCCTGCCCCCGTGCGTGGCAAGGATCGGGGGATACTGATTACGGAGGTGTTACGCGATGGCCAAAGTGCTGATCGTCACAGGTGATGCGGCGGAGGACCTGGAGGTGATGTACCCCTACCAGCGGCTGCTTGAGGAGGGGTACGAGGTGGACATCGCCGCGCCGAGCGTCAAGAAGCTCCAGTTCGTGGTGCACGACTTCGTCGACGGCTTCGACACCTACACCGAGAAGCCGGGGCACACCTGGCCCTCCGACCTCGCGTTCGCGGACGTGGAGCCGGAGCGGTACGCGGCGCTGGTGCTGCCCGGAGGCCGGGCGCCGGAGTACATCCGCAACGACCGCCAGTGCCTGGAGATCGTCAGGCACTTCGCCGAGAGCGGCAAGCCGATCGCGGCGCTCTGCCACGGGCCGATCCTGCTGGCGGCGGCGGGCGTGCTGAAGGGCCGGGAGAGCAGCGCCTACCCGGCCTGCGCCCCGGACGTCGAGGTGGCGGGCGCGACCTGGATCGACAGCGAGGCCCACGTGGACGGAAACCTGGTGACCGGACGGGCCTGGCCCGACCATCCGGCGTGGATGCGCGAGTTCATGAGGGTCCTCCGTGTCGCAACCGGCTGAGAGCCAGGGACTTCTCTCGTCCGTCCAGCGCGCGCTGCGCGTGCTGGAGGTGGTGGGGTCGGCCGGTGACGGCGTCACCGCCAAGGCCGTGGCGCGGCGCTGCGGTTTCAAACTGTCCACCACCTACCACCTGCTGAACACGCTCATCCACGAGGGCTACCTGGTCCGGCTGCCCAACTCCCGGGGCTACGGCCTGGGCTACAAGCTCACGTCGCTGAACCAGCGTCTCCGCGACCAGCTCGGCAGCACGCCGCTGGTGTCGGAGGCCCTCCAGCACGCCCACCGGATCAGCGGCACCGCCGTCTACTACAGCGTGCTGCGGGACGCCCACCTCGTGGTCGCGGAGGTGGTCGACTCGCCGGAGACACCGCGCGTGCAGCCGCTGGACGTGGGCTTCCACGAGGCGGCACACGCGACGGCGTTCGGGAAGGTGCTCCTCGCGCACCTGCCCGCCCGCCGGACCTACCTCGCCGAGTTCGGACTGCGCCGCCTCACCAGCAACACGATCACCCGGCTGGAGGATTTCGAGGAGGAACTGGACCGGGTCAGGGCGACGGGCATGGCCCAGGAGGTCGAGGAGTTCCGTCCCGACCTCGCCTGCGTCGCCGTTCCCGTCCTCGACGCCTCGGCGAGCGTGGTCGGCGCCGTCACCGCCTCGGCCCCGCTCGACTACTTCCGCGCGCACCGCGACCTGATGATCGAGGGTGTACGCGAGAGCGCCCGGCTGCTCGACCCGCGCGGCTGACGGGGCATCGGCCCCCAGGACCGGCCCGCCTTCCCGGCCCATACGGCGGGAGAAGTGGCGGCCCGGCACGAAGCAGGCGATGGGGCGGTAGGGCTCTCGCCTGCGGACGCGATTGACCGCGTCGTGCAGAGCACGTGCCGTCCGGGACGTGTGGATGCGGCCCTGCCGGTTGCCGAGTTCCTGATAGACCTCATCGATGACGCTTCGGGCGCTGTCCGTCCCCCACGGCCCACAGGGTCGAGACGACATGCCGGAAGTTGCCGAGGAGCAGTGCCACCGAGAGGTGGATCGCCTCGTTCGGCAGGTCCGTGCCGCCGACGGCCGTCTGGCAGGCGGACAGCACGGCGAGCTCCGCCGTTTCCAGATCGAGGCGGGCGAGGTCGGTGACCTTCAGAGGCCTGTCGTACAGGTAGAGCGCGCCCTGGCTGGAGTCGGCGAGGTCCTGTCCGGCGTGGCAGGCGAAGTGGACGCAGCTGTGCGAGGCCAGCAGGTCAAGTGCCTGCTCGCAGGTGGCGTCGGCGTTGAGCCGTGCGGTGTGCCGGTCGGGGAACCGGCGCCGCAGTGACTCCGCCTCCCCGCTGGGCTCCGGGCAGCGGGTCCAGGGTCGGCGCGTATCGCGGCCGGTCGCTCAGGGCCAGGATCAGCAGCCGCCGCATCTGATCCGACGAGAGGATCAGCGCCGTCGCTCCTCAGACTGATGCGAATCATCGCTTCAAAGGCGGGTTCCGGAAGTCGCGCCGGAGTCCCGCGGCCGGCTCCAGAAGGGTGGAACCGACATATCACCCACTTCTTCCTTATTTACCGCCATCGCGGGGGGGAAGCCCCCCCTCTACCATCCACCGGACGTGCACGTGGGAACAGTAGAGCAAGGTAGAAATCACCCCTTAATGCCTGAAAGGTCCATATTTTCTATTTTTAATATGCTTATTATAGAGTTAGAGTTAAATGGCTGAAAGCGGAGCGGGGAGAATGGCGTGGAGGCGATATCGCCGGGAACGGGATCTTTGCCGCCGGACTTCGCCGGGATCGACCCCGAGCTGATGCAGGGCTTCATCACCGCGCTGGAGCGCGGTCGCGACGTGATCGGCGAGCAGACCGAGCGGATCCGGCAGCTGCTCGCAACGGCCGAGGTGCCGGCGGAGGGACTGCTGCCGCTCAGGGAGATCGACGGCTGGGTCAGCGACGAACTCCTGGGGCTGCGCAACCGCCTGCAGACGATCAACCAGGACCTGCCCATGCTGGGAGTAGGAGTCAGCCTCCCAGGACAGACCTCGGCATGGACCGGCGGCCAACCTGGGGACCCGTTCCAGTGGGGGCTGCTGCCCTACGACGAGAAGACCGGAAAGTCCCCGGCGGGCAGCGCCAAAGAGGGCACCGAGCTCGCCTTTCAGCTCTCGCGACTTCCCCCGTCCACCCTCGGCCTGCCCGATGCCGCCTACGACCGGATCCTCGGCAAACTCGCCGACGGGCAGCAGGACGCCTATCTGACCGCCGGGTTCTTCCGGGTCCTCGGCCCCGAGGGCATGCTCGGCATGATCCAGCGTCTGGAGAGGTACGACAAGAAGGCGGGCGACCAGCACCGGAAGGTCATCGGCGACGCCCTGGCCACCGCGGTCGGCGCGCAGCCGGGTCTCCTCGGCTCGGCCTGGGAGGCGGGCAACCTCAAGAAGGCGCCGGACGGCGAGCTGGCGTCCCTGCTCCGGTACGGCATGTTCCCCGCCGCGTGGCTCACCGAGATAGCGCGGGGCAGGGTGGGAAAGCCGGTCGGCGACGGCGACGGCACCCGTCCCCGGCGGTGGAAGACCGACCTCGTCCCACTGCTGCCCGCCCTGGCCAACAACCCCGACGTGGCCAGGGGCCTGTTCAACGCCATGTCGCGCGAGGACCTCAGAGACCTGCTCACCGAGCTCAACCGCCCAGAAACCTCAAAAATCTATAAAACACCCTGGTTTGGGCTGGAAACCCCCAAACATCCCTGGCGGTGGCCGACGAGCGTGGACTTCGACATCGGCGCGGAGTTCGGCCGGATGCTCGCCGCCGGAGGCGGCGCCTACGAGAAGGGCCCGCACAGCCCCGAGGCCGCGAAGTTCGCCTTCAATGTCATGACCATCATGGGCGACCTCAAGGACACCGACGGCACCGAGGACTCCCCGGCCACCCCGATGGAGGTCGCGCCGGCAGCCAGGATCTACATGTCGACGCTGGCCGGCGCCTACGCCACCGAGATCACCGAGGGCGCGAACATCGGCGACGCCAACATGACCGAGGCGAGCACGCTCAAGCCCTTCACCTCGGCCTTCGGCACCACGGCGGCGTTCACCCTGAGCCCGAAGGACACCTACAACTTCCTGAAGACCTTCGCCGACTCCGCGAAGAACCTCGCCCCGTTCGACCAGGGCATGGGCCGTTTCTCCCAGCAGCTCATCGCCGACGCCTCGGCGACGGCCCGGCGCACCGGCGACGTCGAACACCTGGACAAGGCGTTCACCGCCCTGGGCAACGTACGCGGCTTCGAACTGGCCGCCGTCGAGAAGGTCCAGGGCAACCTGGACATGATCGACAAGCAGCGCAAGGATACGGTGAACTTCCTCCGCGACGCCGCCATCGGGCTGGCGAGCACGCTCTACGCACCGAACCTGGTGTGGGGGTTCGGCTGGCTGGCGCTAAGCACCTCCCTCTCCGCCGAGGGCGCCTTCGGCAAGGAGGACGAGACCCGGATGGACAAGGCCAACAAGGACGACAGGGCGGCGACCCTCAGCCGCCAGCACACGTACGCGCAACTGCTGATGGCCAACGGCTTCACCCCGAAGGTGACAGCCGCCGAGTTCCAGGCCAGCTGCCCACCCGGCGTGTCCATCATCGACGCCAAGGGCAACCTCAGACCGTTCGCCGAACTGATCAAACAGGGCAACAAGGGGTTGGAGTCCTTCGAGCGGTGGGCGGTGGCCAACGGCATGGGAAGCGAGGCCAAGCTTTCACTTGGAAGGCTGTCCAACGACACGGCGAGCTGGTTCGAAGGCAGCAACAAGCGAGGCCGGGAGCGCGCTCTGGCCTTCGACAGTTAGCTCACGAGGTTGGGAGACACTCGGTTTCACCTCTGACCGCGTACTGCCCGTTACCTGGCGACTCCAAAGTCATCTTTGTCTTGTACTCGTCGTTGGCAAGCTTGATAGGAGCATCGCCACGGTCTTCAACGATGCGATAAGGAGCTACCCCAGAAAGTGAGCCCAGCAAGAGAGTGTTAAGACTGTCCGCCCCACGTTCTGTTGCCGGATCCCTGCCGACAGCAGCGAAGGTCCGCTTTTCTTTGCCCTCACCACATGAAATATCACGCCCACCGGAATCGGTGATTCGGACATCCAAAGCGTGGCGCTCCTTCATCAACTCGGTGATATGAGTTTTGAGGGTCTCGCCCGCTTCGGCCGCCGTAGGGCCGCTATCCCCACATCCGGCCACACCCAGTAACACCACCGTACAAACCAGGACACCGCGCCGCACAAAACGTCCCATGCATTCCTCCAGGGCTGGCCGATGTGCCGTAGACCCAATAATGTCCAATAGTCCGTCCGATGTATCCGCATCCGAAGAGGGATAAATGAATTCTCGCCCGGAGGATCTGGTGCCCAACCCGCGGCGCCAACTGCTGGAACAGACGTTGACGGAGCTCAGGGCGCGGGTCGCCGTCCTGGAGGCCGCCCTCGACCCGGCCCACGGCCAACTCACCGGCCGGCCGACCTGGGTGGGGCCAAAGGCCCGGACGTTCGTCGAAGACCTCACCGCCCGCCGCGTACGGCTGCGCCAGGCGGCCAGGGCACTCGTCGACGCCCTCGAAGAGGAACTCCGCTCCGCCCCGGCCAAGATCCCGCCCGCCGCCGCGCGGTACTGACCTGCAGCGCCCTCAACCCCGGAACCGGCCAGTTGCGTTCCCGGTCCAGGGTGAAGGCCTCGATCCGGCCATTGCGGAGCGACGTGCCGCATGTTCCCCTCGACGGGCGGACCGGACCGACGATCCAGATCACCTGACGTTCGGATCAGGGCGCAGCCGACCACCTCACAGGCGGTTGGCACCGACTCCGTTCCCGTCCTGCCCGGTCGTCGCGTTTGCGGCATTCAGCAGCGTCCAGATCTTCTCCGCGGTCAAGGGCACCGAAGTGATCTTGTCTGCTACCTCAGGCAGGGCCGCAGCCACGGCGTTCACGACCGTGGCGACCGAGACGATCGTGCCGCTCTCGCCGACCCCCTTCATCCCGCCGGGCGTGATCGGCGACGGGTGGGTGAGGTGGTCGACGACGATCGCCGGGATGTCGGCCGAACCGGGGAGCGAGCCGTAGCTGAAACAGGGCTGTACACCACGGCCGTGGACGCAACCCGGCCGTATCTGATCGACGGCTGCCTGGCCGAGACTGGCCTGGTCCGCAAATCTTCGTAACTCTACGAATTAAAGATCAGCAGTGGTAGCCGAACTGGCCGAGGCGGTGGTGGGCGATCTCGATCTCGGCCGGCGTGAAGAGGTCCGCGAAGCGCGGCTGAACGACCAGCGCCTCGACGGTCAGGTCGAGACGCCCACGCTCCCAGAGAGCGGCGAAGCCGTCGGACACCGCGGGGGCGTGCAGCAGCTTGCGGGCCGTGGCGAGGCTGCCGTGCTCGGCGAGCATGCTCAGGAAGTACGTCGCATGGTAGTTCGCCTCGGCGCGCGCCCTGTCATAGACGGAGCGCATCGCCTCGTTGAACTCGGCGTCCACCGCCGTTCCGGCCTTCGGCTCGTCCCCGGTAGCAGGCTCCTCCGCCGAGGACCCCGAGGACCCCGAGAACCCGGAGACCCCGGAGACCCCGGAGACCCTGGAGACCCCGGAGGCGCTCTCGTTGCGACGGGTCACGTAACCGAGCAGGGCGTCGACCGAGGTGAACACCTCGTACCCCAGCTCTTCCAGCCGGGGCAGATCCGCGACGTCCGGATCGAGCTCCAGGACCACGGGCCTGCCCTGCCCCGCCTGCAGCCCGTCCGGCCAGAAGGCCTCGGCGACGGCCAGCGCACGACCTGTGACGGGATCGGCGATCTCGCTGTCGAGCGCCGGTTCGGCGTACCCCAGTCGCACCAGTTCCTCGGCCATGGCCTTGACCTGGGCCGAACGGACGTCGTCCTGCTCGTCCGCGACCACCGTCACCGGCCGCAGCTCGGTGGCCGCCACCGCGGAGGCTCCGTTACGGAGTTCGGTCAGGAAGGACTGCACGGCCTGCGCCAGCAGTTCACGCCGGGCTGCGAGGAAGTCGGGGTAGCGCTCGACCCGCCATAGGTCGGGGTCGGCCGGGATCCACTGCGAGGCGAGCACGCCGGGGTGCCTCTCCTCCGCCTCCGCGAAATACTCCTGGGGAGAACGCTTCCCGATCATGAGGTTGGTGTCCTGGGTCAGGAAGCAGAAGTTCGCGACGGCGTTGACCTGCGACCGGTCGTAGCCGGCCCGGTAGAGCACTGCCTTGGGGAAGATGTGGTGCACCTGCAGAGAGGTGAGCCTGCCCAGCATCTCGGCGCGCAGTTCCAGTCCGCTGCCGAGGTCGCGGGCGCCCTTGACCCGGGTGAGCATGTAGAGGAGCGGGTAGAAGCGTGAGCCCTTGGTGGAGCCGTCGAAGTCATGGGCCTGGATCTCCAGGTTTCCGCCGCGCCAGCGCTCCAGGGACGCGATCAGCCCGTCTATGCCGGACTCCTTGACGATCTCGTAGTCCTGGGCGAGCACCGTCTCGGTCGATCCGGCGAAGCGGCCCCAGAGCGCGGAGTGCACGTACCAGAACAGCACCTTGTCCCGATGGACGGCGTCGGCGAATCGGCCGCCCGGGCTGAGGTGGAGCAGCCGGGAGATGACGGGGATCGCGTAGCGGCCCATGAGCACCTGGTCGTGGTCCAGGCCGAGCCGCCCGGAGGCGGCTTCGAGGAAGTTGCCGACGTACCCGACGGACCTGGTCAGGGCGGTCTCGAAGTCGGTGGCCGACACGGCGTCGAGCGCGGTGAACACCGCCCGTCCGGTCGCCACCGCGGTGGTGTTGCGCAGCAGCCAGTCCAGGGAGAACTCGAATCCCACGCTCTCCCAGCGCTTCAGCTGGTCGCGCATGACCTGCCGGGCGGGAGACCAGTGCGCGCAGATCTTCGCCAGCGCGAGGTCGCCCTTGGACAGCGCGGTGCCGCCGGAGTTCACCCGGTTGAAGATGTCGACGACGACTTCCACGTCCTTGTCGGCCCCGGTGATCTTCTCCTCGTGGAACTCCCGGTCGAGAAGCTGCCGCAACCGGTTGAGCCGCTCAAGGTAGGTGGTGAACTCCGGAACGGAGCTGAAGTCCTTGATGAACGGCTCCAGCCCGTCGGTGAACAGCCGGGTCACGTCCACCCATCTGGGGTCGTCACGCATCTTCGCCGGGCCGTAGAACTCGAAGTTCTCGTCCTCGACGTTGAACCGGAGACCGGTGAACGCCGAGGCGTCTCCCTCGAAGAACGCGGGCGCCTGGCCTCGGATCACCCCGTACAGGGAGGTGATGCGCTGCTGGCCGTCGAGCAGCAGCAGCCGTACGCCGCCGTCGGTCGCGCCGCCGCGTACCGAGGCCTGGTCCGGTTCGGTCTCCCACATCAGCAGGCCGCCGACCGGGTATCCGCGATACAGCGAGCGCATCAACCCGCGGACCTGGTCACGGTTCCAGACGTACCCCCGCTGGAACTCCGGCAGCAGCACGGTGCCGTTGTCGATCTGGTGGAGGAGTACCGAGAGCTTGGCCATGTCCTGCCTTCAGCGTGAGAGACCGATGATCTTAACTGTCGCCGTACGGCTTGCACTTGATCTTTTACTGAAAGTCACGTGGCGAAGCCGGCCAGGAACGGGCTGGCCGTTCCGTGCCAGGAGAGGTGGAGCTGCTCCCGCGCCCGGGTGCACGCGACGAACACCAGGCAGCGCTCACGCTGCAGATCCTGCGCGTGCGTCAGGGGATCCTCCCGAACCGGGGTGACCGCGCTCGACGACGGCACCTGGTGTTCCGAAAGACCGATGATCGCCACGCAGCGGAACTCCAGCCCCTTCATCCGGTGCATGGTCCCGGACCGGACCGCGTCCTCGGCGTCCGGGGCCTTGGCCAGCGACCGCGCCGGGATTCCGGCTCGCTCCAGCACGGTGATCGCCGAGTCGGAGAGCATGTTGGACCGGGCCGCGATGCCGATCTCCCCCGGTGCCACACCCGCGTCCAGCCACTCCCCGATCTTGCCCGCGAGCGCGTCCAGTTCGTCCTTCTGGGTGCGGAAACCGCGGAGCTCCGGCGGCCGGCCGTGCACCTGTGACCGATAGCCGGCCACCATGTCCAGGCCGGCGTCCAGACCGCCGTCCATGTCGTCGATCCGCTCGCCGCGCAGCATGCCCAGGCTCCAGGCGAGGATCTCGGCGGTCGTCCGGTAGTTGATGGTCAGCCGGGTGGAACGGCCCGCGACCCCGATGCCGAGCTCCCGCAGCGAGACCCGGCTCTGGTAGATCCGCTGGTGGGTGTCACCCGCGATGAACAGGTCGTCGGGCCCCTCGGACACGGCCGCGCGGAGCAGCCGCCACTGGACGGGGTGCAGGTCCTGCGCCTCGTCGACGACGATGTGCCGGTACGGCCGCTCCGGCCGCTCGCGGAGCAACCGGGCGGCCTCGACGCAGATCGTCTCGTATGTCCAGACGCGCCGCCGTCGCAGCTCCTCCTCGAACTCCCACACCGCCTGCCACACCTGGGCCTTCTGCCGGGAGCCCAGCCCTCGGCCCCGCCCCTCCCGCTTGGCCTTCAGGTATTCGGCGGCGCTGGTCACCTGCTGGGCGAGCACCACGTGCCGCCACTCCTCGGCGAGGAACGTCTCGGTGAAGGGCGCGTCGAGCTGCTTGACGATCCGCCGCCAGATGTCCTTCTCCTCCTTGTCCCGGAGGATGGCGGCGCGGCCGTGCCGTTCGGCGAAGACCTGGTAGGACAGCTGGTCGACGTGCCGCACGACGATGCGGTCGCGGACCTCGGGTGAGTCGGTCAGCAGTCGCACCCCGGCCTCCAGCGAGGCGGACAGCGTCGAGGTGAAGGTGGTCACCAGCACCGGGCCGGCGCCCTGGCGCGCGAGATGGCAGGCGCGGTGCAGGGCGACGACCGTCTTACCGGTACCGGGGCCGCCGGTGACGCGGGCCGGTCCGCCGAAGGCCGCGTACGCCACCCGGTGCTGCGCCGGATGGAGATAGACCTTCCAGAGCGCGAACGGGTGACGGAACACCTCCATCAGTTCATCCGGGCCGTCGACGAGTACGACCTGCTCGGGGGTGCGCTCGACGGCCGCCGTGATGTCCTCGGTGTCATACGGCTCACGCCCGGCGCCGGCGCCGAGTTCGGCCCACACCTGTTCGGGGGTCATGCCCGCGGCCAGCCCGTAGAGGGCGTCCCACTGGTTCCGCGGCAGGAAGGACCTGGCGGCCTCCAGTTGCACCACGTCGGTCAGCGCCCTGGCGAAGGCCAGGGTCTGCTCGTCGACGCCGAGTCGCCTGAGGTCGGCGTCGCCCGCGTCGTCGAACAGCCGCCGCGGCGCCCGATCCGCCATCCTGGCCAGTTCCGGCAGGGTGGCGTCGATGGCCGCGCCATCCCTGATCTCGATGCGGCCGGTCGCCGTGTTCACCGATGCCCTGCGGCGCTGCGCCCAGGTGTAGGCATCGTCATGCGGCAGCACTTTCAGCAGCGTGAACGAGTCACCGGCCTCGGGCGCGAGCACGACCCCACGCCAGAATTTGTCGATGCGAATCGTCCGGAACCGGGGGTCACGCGCGTTGTTCGGCTTCTCCAGATGCAGTCCGGCATGGGTGGCCTGCTCGAATTTGGCGAAGATCTCCGTGACGCGGTCCTGGACGGATCGGTCGAGCTTTCCGAAGTCACGGAGAAAGTCCTTGTCGATTCCGAGCTTCGGCACGCCGTGTCCTCCGGAGGTTCTCATTTGTGGAAGCGACCTACAAGAATGCTCGCCCTGGTTATCGGCCATCAAGGCTTTCCAGGATTTCCCGGACCTTTTCGACGGTGGGGTGGCGGGAGCCGTATCTACCTTCGAGATCCCGCAGCAGGTCGCTCAGCGTGACCTTCGCCCGCGATCTCCTGCCGGAGCCGAGTTCGAGAAGCCCGATCTGGCGCCGCAACTCCAGCATCCGTTCCTCGTCGACGCCGAACCGTCTCTCGTCGTCCAGGAGCCCGCCGAGCTGGGCCAGGGCCAGGTTCGTCTCGCCGACCGCCGCGTGGCAGTTCGCCTCCATCAGGCGGCAGCGCAGTACGAGATCGTGCTCGGGCCCCTCCCGGTCGGCGAGGTCGGCCACCAGCCTGCCGAACTCGGGAGCGGCCCGCCGGTAGTCCCCGCCGAGGAACAGCGCGTCGGCCAGTTCGATTCGCAGGTCGATCACACCTGAGTCCTTGGGCCCGAGGGCACGGACGGCCGGTTCCACCGCCTCCGCCAGCACGTCCGCGGCCTGGGTGAACCTCGACTCGGCCTTGAGCGCCTCGGCGTCTTTTCTGGCGGACGCGACGGCCTCCTGCCCGGCATCACGCTGCCCGGCCGCCGGCCCGGCGTCGCCCCGGCGACCCCCGGCGTCCCGGGGCGACCCGGGCCGGGGCGACTCGGCCCCGGCCCCGTCCCGGAGCCGCTCGGGCCGTGCCTTCCCGGTCAGCGGCCGATCGGCGGCGGGGCCGGTCGCCGATCCGACCGGCCTCACGCCGACCGACACCACCGCGACCGGCCCCGCTGCGGGCGGCTCGGCGGCGATCCGGCCCACGACGGCCGCGTACATCCGCACCGGGTGGGGTGCGCCGAGGTTCACATAACCGGGGAAGGCCGGCAGGTCGCGGCAGAAGTCCATCAGCCGCCGGTAGACCACGTCGGCACTGGGAGGCCGCTTCTCCGGCTCCTTCGCGAGCAGCCACAGGACGAGCCGCTCCAGCCCTTCCGGCACCTCTCGTCTCCTGGTACGCAGCGGCCGGGGAGGAACGTCGGTGTGGTTGCGCATCGAGGCCAGCGCCGTGGGACCGGCGAACTGGTTCTTCCCACTGAGCATCTCGTCCAGGACCACACCGAGGGAGTACAGGTCACTCCGCCGGCTGGTGGCCTCGCCCATCGCCTGTTCCGGCGCCATGTAATCGGGGCTGCCCACCACGATGCCCGTCGCGGTGAGCTTCGTGACGGCGTTGGAACCGAGCGCGGCGACGATGCCGAAGTCCAGCACCTTCACCGTCCCGTCGGGGCAGAGCATCAGGTTGCTCGGCTTGAGGTCACGGTGGACCAGCGAGTTGGCGTGGGCCACGGCCAGCACCGAGCACACCTGGGCGGCGATCGCCACCGCCCAGGCGACGGGCACCTCGGTCTCGTCGAGCAGCGAGGAGACCGGGCAGCCGTTGACGAGCTGCATGACCAGGTACAGCTCTTCGCCATGCGATCCGCAGTCGTAGACGACGGGCACCCCGGGATGTTCCAGCCGGGCGGTGATCCGCGACTCGCGCACGAAGCGTTTGGTGAGTTCGTCATCGGGTCTGCCGTCGGTCTGCCTGTCGATCCGGATGAACTTGACCGCGACCGGCCGATCCAGACGTTTGTCGTAGCCGAACCAGACCTCCCCCATACCGCCCGCCTGACGGGACACCGGGTCCAGTTCATAGCGATCTCCGACAATTGTCCGCCTGCCCACAACGGCCCGCCTTCCACGGAGAATTTTGGTATTTCCTAACAATCACCAAGGGGTTTCCGGAGAACGTACATGTTCACCGGTGAGACCGCGGAATCCCCGGCTCACCGCAACCGCTCCAGTACGCCCCTGACACGTAGTTCGGCGATGTGCTCGGCCGCCCGCGACGGTGTCGAACCGCCGTACACCAGCAGCCCGGCCTCGATGTTCCTGGCGACCCCGGACTGGGTGAGGTTGGCGCTCGACACGAGCAGCACCCGCCGGTCGGCGACGGCGAGCTTGGCATGCATCTTCGCCCCCTGCCCGTCCCGCCTGGCCGTCGGCCAGTGCCACAGCTCGACCCCGGGGACCGACGCGAACGCCGCCGCCGGCTCGGCGCCGCCCAGCGCGGAGCCCGCGCCCCGCAGGGTCTCGACGACGGCCATCACCGAGACTCCGCGCCGCACCGCCTCGGCCAGTGCGTCCAGCAGCGGCGGGTACGGCTTCGCGGAGTAGGTCATCAGAAGCAGTTCGTGCGACGCCTCGTTCACGACGTCCACCAGGACCTGCGCGGTGGACCGGACCGGCACAGAATGGGTGCCCGGCCCGCTCCACACCGCTTCGACCCGGTGGGCGGCGGCGTGCCGCGCGTACCCGTCGGCGACACCCCGCAGGTACGCCGCGGCCTCCCCGTCCGGTATCCCCTCGGCTTCCTGCGCCGCCAGTACGGCCCGCGCCACCTCGGCGAATCCGGGGGCCGGAACGGCCGAGGGGATCGCCGAGCGTGGTCCGTCCCCTGAGATCCGCTCGGCCAGCGTGCGAACTCGCACCGGTCCGAGCCGGGCGACGGCATCGGCCGCCACCTGGGCGAAGGGAGAGTCCGGCGTCACGGGATCTCGGGGTAGAGGGCCAGGTCTGGGTCGCCGATGGGCACGATGAACCTGCGGTCCAGGAAGCGGTTGCCGCGTTCGCAGGTCGTCTCGGAGACGAAGAGGCAGACGTGGCAGGCGGCGCCGTGCAGGAAGTCCTCGGGTGCCCGGGGCAGCCGCTCGGCGCAGAGCGGGTCGGAGGAGCAGTGCCTGGCCTCCGACAGCGCGCGGCGGGTCAGCCGGACCAGTTCCTCGGGTTCGGCGAGCGAGACCAGCCCGCCCAGGGTGCCCTCTGCGTCCGGCACCGCCGTGTAGATCAGGATCCCGCTGCGCGGGTCGTCCTCGGTGCCGGCGTAGATCCGCTCGGACAGGCTGGCGGAGTTGTAGCCGCATTCCAGCGCGATCGTGCGGATCAGCAGGTGCGAGAGCGTGTGCAGGGCGTAGTAGCGCAGGTCCGGCCAGCCCCGGTACCTGTCGAACCCCAACGGGATCCGGTCGGAGTAGCGGTGGTCGCGGAACCGCCCGTACGCCTCCCGGTGCTCGTGTGGGACCGACCGCGTCTGGCCGCTGTGCTCATCCGTGAAGGAGGAGGCGCGTACCCGCCCCTCCCACGCCGTCAACAGGTCCTCGGACAGCTTCAGGAAGATGCCCTCGCCGCGTACCTCGCTCGCGGGCACCCAGGTGGGCTTGGAGCGGGCCAGCGGTGCCCGGGTCACCAGCTCGGGGTCCTCGAAGTCGGGGGCGTCCAGCCGGGTGAAACCGATCATCGCGCGGACCTCGCGCAGCCGCTCGGCCTGGATGACGTCGGCGAAGTAGCCCTTCAGCAGGCTGGGTACGCCGTCCGGGTGCCGGTGGAGGGTGAAGTCGTCGGTCGGCTCGGGGAGCGTGGGAGCGGAGAAGACCTGCCATTCGGGGGTGAGCAGGTCCAGCCGTCCCTGCACCTCACCGCTCGCTGCCTCCAGCTTGTCGCGGTGTCGCTCGATGGCCGCCCAGACCTCCTCGTTGTCGGGCCACTTCGCCAACTCGTGGGAGAGCGGCGCCACGCGGCGCATGTACTCCAAGATCTCCACCCCGGGGGCATGCTGGAGGCTCTCCCAGAACTGCTCGACCCTGGCGTCCAGCTCGTCCGCGCCCGGCTTGGGTACGGCGAGCGCGGAGAGGGGCTGCGCGAACCACTGGTTGGAGGCGCCCACCACGACGAGGTGCGGCTGCTGCTTGCAGCCGTTCTCGGCGAACGTGCCCAGGTGCGGGTGGCGGCCCCGGCAGCCCGGCAGTTCGGCCCTGCCCTTGCGCCCCATGGCCTCGCGGATGTTACGGTCCTCGCCGCAGCGCTGGCAGGTGATCCGCACGTTGGCCCCGATGTTGCCGCCGAAGTCCTCCATACGCAGGTTGGGCTTGGGCGCCTTGGCGCACTTCTGGCCTCGGTGCACGAACTCCAGGTAGGGGAAGTCGTCCAGGTGCCCGGCCGTACAGGCCAGCACGAAACGGGCGCCGACCACCAGGCGTTCCTTGTTGCCGCGTCCGCACTCGTGGAAGAACCTGGCCTCGTGCGGCTTGCTCGGCTTGTCGTTCCTGAAGCCGAACGCCTGGGTGTCGATCGGCGCCAGCAGGTTGCAAGCGGTGCAGCGCATCCAGCTCGGGAACGGCATGACCGGCACACCGACCCTGGCGGCCTCTCCCTTGGGTTTGGTATCGGTTCCGGGCAGCCAGGGAGCGGGCTTGAGCTCTCCGACGGTCTTGCCGAGGATCGCCTGCACGGCGGCGAGCAGCCGGGCTTCGATGATGACCTGCGGGGTGTCGCCGAGCCTGTCGTACCGCCAGTCGTCCAACCCTCTGACCAGCACCGAGAAGTTCGGCAGGTCGACGATGGAGCCGACGCCGGAGGTGAACATCAGGTGGCTGGGGCGCACGGCCCCCACCCGGCGCAGGTACGGTGCGGAGTCGGCCATTACTTGCCCTTCCCGTTCAGCTCGGACACGCCCATCTCGTCCCCTTCGGGGACCTCCACGCCCGTGCCGTCAGCGTCCGACGGCTGGAACGTCCAGGCCGGTGCCCCGTACGGCACGGCGAAGATGTCACCGCTGCCCGGCAACAGCAGGTTGAGCTCGTTCTCCGTCTCGCGCATCGAGTTGCCGACGGTCAGCGCGTCCCACCGGCCGTTGCCGGCCCGGTTCAGCAGGCCGAGCACGATCTCCTGCTTGGTGCTCTTGCGCTGTTCGTAGCCGAGCCGGGCCGCGCTGCCCTTGGCCTGCTCCCAGGAGTCGGTCACCACCTTGATCCGTTCGGCCAGGTAGTCGCGGGCGCGGACGTCGCCCGCCGCCTCGGCGCGGGTCAGCAGCCGGTCGACGATCCGGCCGACGACCGGCCCGGACAGCGGCACCTCCTCGGCGTCCCGGTTACGTGAGTACGACTCCTCGGCGTTGCGCACCGCGGCGACGAACATGGCCGCGGTGCCCCGGTCCAGCGCCCGGCGAGTGTACGGGGTGACCGACAGCGCCTCGACCTGGCGGTAGAACGTGGCGTGGTAGTGCTCGAAGTCCTCGTAGTGCGCCAGGTCGCGGGGGCGCGACCAGTTGTAGAGCGTGATCACCAGACCGGGGCGTTCGGCGTCGCGGCCGACGCGGGAGGAGGCCTGGATGTACTCGGCGGTGTTCTTGGGCTGCCCGGTGACCACCATCAGCCCGAACCGGGAGACGTCCACACCGACCTGGAGCATGGAGGTGGCGAGCACCGCGTCCACCGGCTGGCGACCCGTGCCGCGCCGCCGCTGACGCTCGGCCAGCGGATGGGCGTTCCGGCGTTTCTCCTTGTTCTTCTCCTTCAGCACGTCGGCCCACTCCGCGCGGATCGCGTACCGGCGCCCCGAGGTGTCCGTCTCCTGGTCGAAGCCGATCTCCAGTTGCTTGAGCACCTCGCTGATGTCTCCTGAGGAGATCCGGGAGGTCAGCTCCACCACGGTGAGCAGGTCTGCCGGGGAGGAGAGCCGGTTGGCGATCCCCTTGCGCCTGCCGTGCGTCCGGATCCGCGTGGTCACGTCGTCGTCCAGATAGCGGCGCATGCCGGCCAGCTCGCGGGTGGCGTTGAAGTAGCCGACGACCGTCATATAGGGGTCGGCGGGCTCGCCGTACCGGTCGAACATGGTCTGCCCGGCCAGGAACAGGATCTCCGCCAGCCTGATCTCGGCGGACTTGAGCCTCGTCCCATGCGCGCAGACCCCGAGGTAGCGGCGGCCGGGCGTCTTCTCGGTGAGCGGCACCTGCCGGGAGAAGAAGGTGTCGGTGACGTCGATGACCTGCGGCGGGAACACCGCGAGCCGGCGACCGAAGACCCCGAGCACCTGGCGTTCGGCCCGTTTGGTGGTCGCGGTGGAGGCGATGATCTTCGGCCCGGTCAGGGTCCCGGGGCGGGGGCTCCAGGTGCAGAGCTCGTCCACGGCCGCCTCGAACAGGCCGACCGTGGTGCCGAGCGCGCCGGAGATCAGGTGCAGCTCGTCCTGGATGATCAGGTCCGGCGTGCGGAGCCGGAGGACCGGGCGACTGACCACCTTGGGCAGCTTCCCCTTGGCGTGGTGCTTCGCACCGCATTTAACGTGCTCGTCCAGGTCGGTGTGGCGGTAGCCGTGCCGGGGGCACCGCTGGCTGACCCGGCCGAACAGGTGACCGGCGAACCCCCGCCAGGGAAGCTGCGCCAGCTTGTCGACGGTGGCGATGACCAGGCTGGGGACCAGCCGGTAGATCTCCTCGTCGACGGTGAGGATCGGCATCCCGTCCCGGCGCGCGGCGATCTCCTCGGCGTCGTCCAGTTCGGAGGTGAGCATCCGGTCCTCGCCGATCCGGGAGAACGGGCAGGGGTCGGCCTCGCCCTCCCGGCCCCGGCCGCAGTAGAGCAGCACCCTCCTGCGGTCATCGTCGGTGAAGAGATTGCGATCCCCGGTCAACTTCTCTCCGCACCACGGGCAGGTCAGCGTCTGCAGCACGTTGGTCCTGCGGCCGGCCGGCGCCTCCCTGGCCTCGTGGATCTGGTCGGCCGCCTCGGTGAACCAGTTCGGGGAGACAGCACCGCCCACCCACAGGCCGATCCGGAACGGCTCCTCACCCCAGGTCGCCGGGTCCGCGCGGCGCTGCACCTCGGCGGCGCAGACCAGGGCGGCGGCCCGCTGGAACTGCTGCGCGGTGAGCAGCCGCAGGGTGTAGCGCATCAGCACCGACACCCCGGACCGACCGTCGCGGGCGTCGGCCCCGGAGCCGACCGTGCCCTGCAGGCGGCGGATCGCGAAGGTGTAGGCGGTCAGGCCGAGGTACGCCTCGGTCTTGCCGCCGCCGGTCGGGAAGAACAGCAGGTCGACGGTGGCCGAGGCGTCGGCGGCCCGCTCGGCGTGCTCGGGGTCGGTCAGCGACGGCAGGTTGAGCAGCACGAACGCGAGCTGGAACGGCCGCCACGACGCGGCGCTCTCCCCCTGTGCCTCCACCTTGGCCATGGCCTGCGGGTAGCTCAGCCCCAGCTCGTCGCGGAGCTTCCCGACCGTGGTTCGGCGGCGCTGCGCGGCCATCGCGGTGTTGGCGAACCGGAACGCGGCCAGCGCCTGGTCGTGGCGGTCCCGCCCGGGGTCGGTGAGCAGCTCGACCCCGTCGCGGATCCGTCTCGCGGCCTGCTCCGCCTTGTACACCGCGTTCTTGGCCACCTCGCGAAGCGGCTCGGGCAGATCCGGGATCCGGTTCCGCTGCCCGTCCAGCCAGGCGGCGTATCCGTCCGCGAGCGGGTGCAGCCCGGCTGCGAGATCCTCCGGCGAGGCCATGGCCAGGACGTCCATGGAGAGCTCGACCTCGGCCAGTGCGGTCCCCTTGCCGACCGGGGCGACGGTGGCGGGCACGTCGTAGGCGGGCAACCAGGTGGTACGCAGCTCCCGCGCGCACCGCTCCCCTTGGGCGACCTCGGCGTGTACGGCGACGTTGCGACCGGAGGCGTAGCGGCGCTCGTGCCGGTAGAGCAGCCGCAGATGCCGCTCCTCCAGGTCGTCGCCGACCGCCTCCAGGTCGTCCACCGGGTCATCGATCGGCAGGAAGACATCGGCGGCCTGGGTGGCGTGGGGATCGGCGGCGGTGGCGGCGGTGGCGGCGGCGGCCGTGGCGGCCGTGATGTTGCCGCTCGCGGCGTCGCCGTCGGCGGGGACGAGGACATCGGTGCCGGGTGCGGTCACGGTCAGTCCGGCCTGGAACAGCCAGGCGACGTCGGGGGTGCGTTCCGGCTCGATCTGCTGGTTGATCAGCGTCAGCTCGACGACCCGGCGGCCGTCCCGCTGCGGCCGGACCGCCACCGCCAGCAGGACACCCGGGTCTTCGGCACGTTCCATGGTGAGCGGAATCCGCTGCGACGGCTCACCGTCGAGCCGGACCGTTTTCCGGTGGTCCACCTGCTTGCGCGTCCAGGTCGAGGCGGTGCGTTCCCTGCCTTTGGCATCCTCGATCATGGTCTCGGTCTTGGTGTAGCGCCCCCAGGAGGCGACGACGGCGAGTGCGTCGACCTCGCCGGGCACCGCGAAGGACAGTCCCATGGACGAGGCCCAGATCCGGCCGAGGTTCTGCGGGGTGAGCACCTCCGGCAGCTCACCCTCGGCGCCGTCACCCTCGACCCCGATCTCGGTCTCCGGCATCTCTCCCGCGTCCTCCCGGGCCGACCGGTGCGAGGGTTTCGGGCCGAGCATTCCGACGAGGTAGCGCTCCCGCGGCCCGGACGTCCCACGCGGTAGTTCCTCGCCGTCGCCGTCCCACGGACCGAGCAGGTCACGCCGTACGAGCTCCTCGAACGCGTCACGCACCTGGAAGGACGTGCCCTGCTCGAACGCCTGCGAGGTGTCCAGACCAGGAGGCACCTGTTCCTTTTTAACCGGTTTATCCGATTTTTCGACTACAAAGTCGAGCCCTTGCTGTTTGTCACCTAAATCCGGAAAAAGGTCTTCCTGGTCGTTGATCACGCCCGCCGATACCTCTCGCAGAGCTCATTCTTTAGCCGTTCATTAGAACAGATTTAGCTCGGCTTTTGGCATGACACTCAGAAGAAAACAGACACAAATCGCGATAACCGACACCTGACGGCATTCTCCATGGACCGTCGTCGCATGCATCCGATCAGACCGGACGAGAACGATATAACCGGCAGAAAACCGGACAGGATCAGTCGGCCATCAGATCAAGGCAGTAGATATCCCAGAACGGCGGCACAGCCCCTGGTATCGGACCTTTTCTACCAATCAGCTGCCAGCCCAAAGCTACATAGAAGGCGTGCGCCTGAGCCGCGTCCGGCTGCACCGAAAGCACCGCGCGGGATTCCGATCTCGGACCGAGCAGGGAGTCGACCAGGCGACGGCCGATGCCTCTCCCCCTCCACCGCTCGCTCACCCCGATGTCGATCAGCGCGAAGGTCCGCCCATCCCACTCTCGCGTGACCTCGGAGGGTACGGGAGTCGTGAACCTCTCCCACCACCTGTGGTCTGTCAGCAGGCGATGTCCGTACGTGAAACCCACGACGTCCGTACCGGACAGCGCGACGGAGATCCCGAAGGTGAGGTCTTCCCGGATCGTGGTCAGCATGTCCTCATGCTCCTGCGCCGCCCGCTCCCCAAAGAGAAAGGGGGGCCGGAGGAAGATCTCGTCATGCAGCCTCCGGATGGAGGCGTGCCAGGAAACAGCCAGTTCTCTGCCACCGGCACGGAGGGAGGCCGCCGACTCGTGCGGTCCTGTCATAAGCCGGAGTCGTTCAACGGGCCGATCCTCTCCCAAAGGTCAGCGGCATCCGAATCGCCCAGATTCTCAAGGAGCGCAGCCGCTCTGCCGAAATAAGCTCGGGCCTCTCCCCGCTGCCCCATTCCTTGGTACGCCTCCCCGACACCGATCAGGGCACGCGACTCGTTGAGCCTGTCTTCGAAGGTGCCGAACGTTGCCAGCGCGAGCCGGTAGCTGGCCCGTGACTCCTCATACGAGCCTGACTCCTTCAGCCTGGATCCACCGAGCCGATTCTGAACTGAAGATCCTGAAATGAGAGGAGGTGCCCTCCGACCTGGGATGATGGGAGTTCTTCAGGCTTCCGCCACCTTGATCGAGAGGACACCTCTCAAGTGCAATTGTTCCACGACTCTGCCAAGACCCATGCGATCTTCGATGAGGAGCGTGTAGTCGCGTACGGCGGGCTGGGGCCGGTGATGCGGTTGGCCGAGCGGTGCGGCCTGAGCGACCTGGCGGGCGAGCACGTCACTCCCACCGGCCGGGACGGCGTGAACCCGGCGGCGAAGATCGGCTCGATCGTAGCCGGGATGGCCTGCGGGGCCGACAGCATCGATGATCTGGACGCACTGCGCCACGGCGGCATGGACACGTTGTTTACCGGTATCCGCGCACCGTCCACGCTGGGATCGTTCCTGCGGTGCCTGGCCTGGGGCAACGTCCGGCAGATCGAGAAAGTGGCCCGCCTGCTGCTGGCCCGGCTGGCCGCCCATACGCCGTTGCTGCCCGGCGCGGACGTGCTCGCCTTCCTCGATGTGGACTCGATGCAGCGACGTACCTACGGCTACAAGAAGCAAGGATCGGGGTTCGGCCACACCAAGATCGGCGGCAAGGGCGTGCTGGTGCGCGGACTGAACGTGCTGGCCTCCACACTGTCCACACCGCTGGCCGCCCCGGTGGTGACCGGCACCCGGCTGCGCGGCGGAAGCGCGAACTCCGCCCGCGGCGCGGCCTGGTTCGTGCGTGAGTCGATCGGCGCGGCACGATCAGCGGGCGCGAGCGCCACCCTGATGATGCGCGGGGACTCGGCGTTCTACACCGCAGGCGTGATCAACGCCTGCCACACGAACGACGTGCGCTTCTCCGTCACCGCCAAAATGGACCCCAAGATCAAGCCGCGATCGCGGCGATCGACGAAACCGCCTGGACAGCGATCAAATACCCCAACGCCATCTTCGACGAACAAGCAGGGGGCTGGATCTCCGACGCCGAGATCGCGGAGGTCGCCTACACGGCGTTCGCCGCGAAGAAGGGCCAGGCCATCACCGCCCGGCTGATCGTGCGCCGGGTCAAACGGCTCAACTCGCAGACCGGGCTCCGGCCAGAGGAACCGTTCCCGCTCTACCGCTATCACGCGATCTTCACCGACAGTCCGTACGCCCTCGGGCAGGCCGAGGAACAACACCGTGATCACGCGGTCATCGAGCAGGTCAACGCGGACTTGATCGACGGGCCATTAGCGCACCTGCCCTCGGGCGTGTTCACCGCCAACGCCGCCTGGCTGACCTTGGCGGCGATCTGCCACAACCTGCTGCGCGCGGCCGGCTGCCTGGCCGGAACCTTTCACGCCAAGGCGCGCGGCGCCACCCTGCGCCGCCATCTCATCGGCGTGCCCGCCCGCATCGCCCGGCACGGCCGGGGCCACCTCACCCTGCATCTTCCCCGGTATTGGCACTGGCGGCACGCATGGATGAACCTCTTCCAAGCCGTCCACCGGCTGCCACCGATCCGCGCGGCTTGACCCGTCCCCGCCCTGCCACCACTCTTCCCTCGACCTCCACGGTCACCCGCGCCCTCGCGCACGAACCCCGCCCCCGAGCCCGTGAACGCCTGGACAATCCGTGACCCGCGCACGGCGGGTTCTCCACACCCCAAATCAGACCCCCGTCAGGCAAAACGGTCCTGGTGAAGGAATCGAACCGAAGAATGATCACCAGAATTCACGCCGTGGATCCAGGTTCAGGGCTAGCCCGAGAGCACATCTGCCCCAGGCGAGGCTCCACTCGTCCTCGATCTCTGCGAATATGCCGAGTGCCGCGCGGCAGTAGTCAGCCGCTTCGGCATGCATCCCGAGCAGTCCGTAGCATTTTCCAAGACTGAGCCAGGCCATCCCCTCCCCCCTTTTCTCCCCGATCGCCTGGAAAACATTGATCGCCTCTTGGGTCACCTCTATCGCCTGGTCCAGTTGCCGGGTCTCCTGGAGAACGACTCCTATCTGCCGCAGCGAGAAGCCCTCGACCCAGCCGTCTCCCACCTCATGTCCTGCCTCGGCACTGTTCTGGTAACACACGAGTGCTTCGTCGAGGCGTCGTAGCAACCAGTTCGCATCACCGAGCCCCAGGTAGTTGCAGGCCTCTCCGTATCGGTCACCGATCGACTTGGCGGCCTCCACTCCGACGGTGTGGATCTCACGCCAGTCCGACCAGTACGAACGGAGCTCGAAAAAGCCGTACATCACGGCCGGGAGTCTCCACGCTATGTCGAACTGTTCGGTTTTCACCGCCATCGCCAGGGCGTCGAGCAGGTTTCCTCTCTCCCGCTCGAACCACTGCATGGCCCTGTCCACGTCATCGAACAGAAGAGGAGTGATCGGCACACCGTCAATGTCGATGGGAACGCTGTGAAATCCCGGCAGAATGACCTTGTGTCCGTTGTAGACACTCATGAGATACCAGAGAAGGCAGCTTCTTACGGCTGTGACACGCACCGAAACGGTCTCTTCGACATTCACCCGCTCAACGACATAAACCCGTAAAAGATCATGTAGATGATATCTTTCCGGCGCCACAGGTTGCACCAGATTTCTGCTCACAAGCGCGTCGATCAGCCGCCGCGCGGTCCTCTGATCCGCTCCGATCAGGGCTGCCGCGGCGGCCACGCTGAATTCGGAGCCCGGGTGCAGGCCAAGGAGTCTGAACATTCGCGCCAGGTCCGGATTGAGCGCCTTGTATGATGACGAGAACACTGCCCGCACATTGCTTAGTTCGTCATCCTCGATGCCCAGCGCGTCAAGCCTGGCATGCTCGTCCGCGAGTTCCGCCGCGAACTCCGCCAGACTGGTGTATGGGTGACTTGTTATGCGTTCGGCTATTATGCGTAACGCTAACGGTAGATAGGCGCAATGTGCTGCCAACTTCTCCGCGTCATCCCGCTCCGCATCGATCCGTTCCGCTCCCACTATGTTCCTGAGCAGTTCCAACGATTCAGCCGGTGAGAGAGCATCTATGACCATACGTACCGCACCCTCCCGAATAACAAGACCTTGCAGCGTGCTACGGCTGGTCACAAGTGTCGTACACATCGGAGAGCCGGGTAGGAGATTCCTCACCTGATCGACGGACGATGCATTGTCGATGACCACAAGAACACACTTACCGTTCAACACGGAGCGATATATCGCCGCCCGCTCCTCGAAGTCCGCGGGTATCCGGTCCGGAGCGACGTTCAGCGCACGCAGGAAGGAGTCAAGGGCCTGGCCGACACTTACCGCAGGGCCTGGGCCGTACCCCTTCATATTGATGTAGAGATCTCCGTCCGGGTAGTGGTGACGCACACGGTGGGCCCAGTGGACCGCCAGGGCGGTCTTACCAACCCCCGGGGTTCCCGCGATCGCCGAGATGACGGCCGACGCGCTCGCCGACTGGCCGTTCTCCGGTGAGTCGCGTGGCAGGAGAGCGTCCAACCTGGCCATCTGTTCTTCCCGGTTGACGAACTCGGTGACGTCCATGGGCAGCTGGCGGGGCCCGGGGAATATCCCCTTGGCTACCGGGCCGACATGGATGCCGCCGTGCACGGTCCCCGCCTGTACGGCCGCTCCCGACTCACCGCTGATCTCGTTGTGCGTGGTGCCCGACGCCTGCCCGTCCTTCAACCCGACTCCCACTGTCCGAAGACGACCGACCACGGATCTCCGGCACACGGTGTGCGCCGCCCGTGGAGTGAGGAAAAATCATCCCGGTCGAGAGCACGCACGCTTCCGTCGCCCGAGCATCAGATCGTCGTAACCGGCTGCATATTCCAAGAACGGAACGGACAGCCCGACGGCCCGGTCACGCCAGTAGTTCGCCTCCACGATCCTTCGTGGATCCTCGACCAGCTCAGCGGAGAGAAAGGTCCCCTCCGGGGTGTAGTTCATGATGAGCAGCCGGACGGAGTCGAAGAGCCAGTAGTCGACTCTGGGCAGGCCTTCCGGCCATTCATGCTCATCGACCGGGATGACCCTGACGTCCTCGCCGGCCGCAACCGTATGCCGATAAGACCATGCGCATTCGAAGCGAATGTAATCCGACAGCGGTTCCATCAACACATGAACGCGATGGAATCGCTTTCCTTCCTCGACCCCTGCCCTGACCATGTCAACCCAGTCTTCGATTCCCGAGAACCGGCCACGCGGCCCGCCGACGAGAAAGCGATCAAACGCCTCCTGCTCGTACGAGACGTCGTAGGCCTGCAGAGTTTCCAGACGATAGGCCGTGTGGCGAAATTCAACGAAAAGGCTGTTGAATCGGGGATCGCTCAGTGACAGAAACGTTGTGGCCGACACGAGTCCGCCGTCACCGGTCGGCCTGGTAGCGCCGAATCGCACCGAGAATGACTTCGGGATCGATTCGTACAGCGGTCTCACCGGGCAGCAGGTTCGCCAGCTCCCCCATTGTGGCCTCGTCCACCTGGACGCCCTGCACGACCATCTCGCCGCTGTCCGCTAAGTAGACACTTGGGCAGCCCTGCCCTCCGGAGTTAGAATCTTTGCAGAGCATGGTCAGTTTCACGACCACTCCTCTTCTCGCCACTCCCGTGGCAGCTATATGCAAATTGAACTTAAAATAACATGGCAATCACGAGAGGTCAACAGTAAAGACAAAATTCGCATGGCACATTTAAACGCAACCCTAACGCATTATTACGGCCATTCGCACCAGGATCTTCCACTCAACGAAATCGCCAATTTCGCTCTGTTACATATTCAATGTCCTGGTTGAGCACACCGGCAACGCAGGTTGAGTGTGCGGTGCCTCCATCCTTGGCGGGCACTCGGACAACGCCTCCGTACAGACCGGAGCACGCCCCGACACCCAATCGAAAATCAATTCGATGGAGGGCGGACACAACTTCACAAAGGCGTGACCCTGGCGATGTCGACCGCCAACGGTACGAGCGAACACAGAACAAGCGCTGCCGACTCACGGCGAGGTAGGAAACTCTGCCGTGCGCTGTTCTGGTCGCGGTCCGGTGACCTCTGTACGGTCCCGGCATGGGCGCTACGCGCTGGACCTGGGTCAACGGCCATTACCGGAATCAGAACGGCAAGAGGGTCTGGGTGCGTGGGCATCCACGCCGGTTGCCCGGCGGTCCGGGTGCCGACGAGGTCGGTGCGGGCCTAGTGGCGGTCGTCGGGTTCATCCTCGTGCTCGCAGCCATGATCCCGGCAAGCGGCAGCTCACCAGCTGAGCTGCGTGAACCGATACCGGCGACCTCGCTCCCCGCCGACCTTCCCGGGACGGAGTCACCACCCGAACCGATCGAGAGCGAGCCTCCCCCGGAGCCCACGGAGAACGAGATCCCTCCAGAACCGACGGGTACCGGTTGGCCATAGATCACGAGAGTTCAGGTCGCCCCGGTTGTTCTGATGCCACGTACTGATCACGAGCCCGTGAGCCTTGTTCCGGGTCGCCGCAGCCGGAATGTACGAGGTGTGATGAGCAGCGAATAGTCTGGCCACTTGTCATAAATCATGACAAGTGCAATAGGAAGGCATCCGTGACTGACGATCAGCGACATGGCCGTCGACGGCAGGACCGCCACGTATGACTCGCCTCGCTAAAGTCCTGGTCAGCGCGCTGCTGATCGGAACGGGGTTCGGCGCGGCGACCTCCCTGGTCAACGCCGTCTCCCACCACTATGCGGACCTCGAAAGTCGGATCGCCACGACCAGCGGGGCGTCGGTCATAGAGATCATGAGCGTGCTGCTGGACTCCGGCTGGGCCTGGGCGGGATCGGCGGTCGCCGTGGGGTGGCTGGTCACCCGCGCCGGGGAGAGCCGTCCTGCGGCACTGGCCCAAGGCGCTGTCGCCGGCGCACTGTCCCTGCTCGCGGCCACGGCGGCCTACAGCGTCGTGGAAACCATCCGCAGCGACGGGTCCCTGTCCTCCTGGTACGAGTCCGAGCCGCTCGTGTGGTGGATCACCAGCGTCATCTTCGGGGCGCCCCTTGGGGCCGTGGGTGCGTGCGTCAAGCGGCCGGGAGTGATCGGTCTCCTCGCGAGATTGACCGTGCCGGTCGGCGCCGCCGTACAGATGATCGTGCTCCCACCTGGTAGGAACGAGGTGATCGCGGCCATCGGGAAGACGGTCGTGTGGGTGGCGGCTGCCATGAGTATCGGCTTCGTCGTCTTCCGCTTCCTCAGCGTGAAGCGGCGCCGGCCCTCTCCGATAGGCACGGAGTCAACGCAGGACGGACGATTCACACTATTGGCCGAGGAGCGGATCACCACCAGCGAGACCGCGAGGCATCCACCGTTGACCTAGTCCGGTCGAGTTCCTCCGCTGGTAGGAGAACAACGGCAAGACGGCTGCGAACTGGCGCAATATCCGATCTTCACGCCAATCTTTCAGAGAGGGTTTCGCGGCAAGACCCACAACCAATCGTCTTTGGACGCTGCGCTCGCTTCTTCTTGGCAGCCGGAGCCTCGTAGGGGTCCAGACCATGCACGGTCAGTCGCCACACTCCTGATCGAAGCTGGCTGGCCTCGCTGCACATCGCCGAGAGATTGCAGGCGATCAGTCCCTTGCGTTCCTCGATCTTCGACTCGCCCGGCAGCAGGAACACCGCGACCTTGGCCTTGAGATATGCCTCGTATTCGTGCGGGCGCTCGAATATACGGATGTCACAGGCGATCACCAGCCAACCTCGCTGCCCGACCAGAGGTAGCCAGCGCTCATCGGCGGCCCCCAGCGCCTCATCTCGCGAGCCGAACAGTTCCGCGGGAGTGTGCACCAGGTAACCCAGCCCGGCCAGCAGCTTACGGACACTGCGGCTCACACTGTTCTCATCGAGGTAGAACTCAGGCGGCGTGGCCCAGGAGGATGCGGGTGGCGGTTCTGACATCGTCGAGGGTGACTCCGAGCTCATCGGCGATCACCTCCGGCTCCTCGCCGGCCTTCATCATGGCCGCCACCTCGGACACCCGCGTGCGCGTCTCCGCGAAGATCGGCTGCCCGAACGCCCGATGCGGATCGACCACCACATTCGACGGCAGACAGCTCCGCAGTCGCAGGCTGGCAGGAAATCCGTCCTCGGCACGGACCACATAGTCCAGATAGTCGGCGACGATCTCCCGGATGACGTGCTGGCCCGTCCGCGCCTCGATGAGTCCCGCACCGGCCTCCGTCCGCGAGAAATCCCACAGCACGTCGATGCCATCCGTCGCCAGTTCGGGAGCGAGAAGGACATACTCGTGACCGAACTCCTGCTGAAGCCGCTGGAGTGCGGGCCGGATCCTGTTCGGCTTCACCCCGGCCCGTTTGAGCGCGTCCAGCACATAGGCCTCGGCCATGGCGACAAATGGCACGGTCGCCTGCCGGGAGCCGCCGGGGGGAAGAACGTGCAGCAGCGGACGCCCCCGCTCGTAACCTCTGGCCCAGCGGTTGAAGGTCTGCTGCCGGATATCGAGGAAGCGGGCAGCGTCGCTCTGATTCAGCAGACCCCTCCGAGTCCGGATGTCGTCCACGTCGCTCGCCTCCTCCCGTTGTCGTGCCTGCTGTCATCATCGCCGATCGGCCTATCACCGGGCAGGGGGCCTCGCCGCTTTCGCAATCATTGCGACCGGCAGCAAGGAGATCATGATGGGGCGAACCGACGGGCAGAACCCGCCCACCGGTCGGTCGCGGCACAGTTTCGCACGTGATCAGGCCGCGAGTCCGTGGTTCAGACGATCGCGGCCCTCGTGATCCGGCATGCTGTCGCCGTACGGCTCAAGCCGGTCAGCGAACAATCGATCGCTCCTTTTCAGGGCTCAGCGGCTTCTCGGGGTGGCGGTGGGGCTGCCAGGGTGCACCAGACGATCTTGCCGCCGGGGGTTGGGCGGTAGTAGCCCCAGTCGGCGGCGAGGAGGTCGATGAGGTGGAGGCCTCGGCCGCTCTCGTCGTCCGGGGCGGGGGTGCGCAGGACGGGCGGGGTGCGGGCGGCGTCCCAGACGCGGAGCACCACCGTCTCGCCGACCAGGTAGAGGTCCATCCAGATTCGGTCCGGGTCGGCATGGGCCGCTTCGACGTCGGCAGGGTACGAGGTGTGCGCCTTGACGGCGTTGGAGACCAGCTCGGAGACGACGAGCTGGGCCGTCTCGATCAGGTCGTCCCGTCGCCAGCCCTCCAGCACCCGCTGGACGTGCACCCGAGCGTAGTAGGGCGAGGTCGGGAAGACGGAGAGTTCCAGGTAGTGCTCTGTGGTGGCGACACCGGTCATTTTCACCCGCTCCTGGTCAGTACGTCGGGCATAGGACCGGCACCGTTCGCAGACGGGGGACGCCGCGCTCTCCCCCACGGGGGACGAGGGGAGCACGGTGCCGGTCCTACGAGGAAGTACGGCCGGGGAGCGTCGCAGATGTGTCGCCGGTCGTACCGCTGAGGCCGGACGGACACCCGGTACGGGGTGGGCCGCCTCGGGAGGGAAGATCGTCCGCCCGGCCGTCTGGGGAAATCATGCGTTTCGCCTTCCAGCGGGGAGCCCGCCTGGAAAGCTTACGGAGTGAGCATGCACCATCACCATGAGTAAATGCAATGCAGGTTCTTACACTGCCCGCATAGTCCAGAGAGGTGCTGAAGATGCAGGAGAAGGATGAGTTGGGGGCAGTTGCACCCCTGCCACGGATCAAGCGTCAACCGCCAACGGTGCGCCTGCGGCGTCTGGCAGCCGAGCTACGCCGCCTCCGCCAGGAGGCCGGACTCTCCCAGGCCGAGGTGACCGAGAAGACCGACGTCAACCTCGCTACGCTCCACCGAATCGAAACGGCCAAGACCAAGCCGCAGCTCCGGACACTCAACGCCCTGCTCGACGCTTACAGCGTCACCGGCAGCCAGCGCACCGACCTGGTGACGCTACAGAAGGAGGCCAAGCAGCGCGGGTGGCTGCACGGCCTCGAAGCAGACCTCCCCGACAAGTACAGCGCCTATATCGGCCTGGAGGCCGAGGCCCATCAGGCCATAAATTACGAGTCGCTGTTCATCCCCGGCCTGCTACAGACCGAGGACTACATGCGGGCGATGATTCGCGGTGTCCGTCCGACCGTTACCGATGACGAAATCGAGGATCGTGTCGCTGCCCGGATGCAGCGACAGGCTCTCCTGGAGGGAGACACACCGCTGCACCTATGGGCGATCCTGGATCAGGCCGCCCTGTTCCGGGCGGTGGGCGGTGATCTCATCATGCGCGCTCAGCTCAAACATCTGGCCCAGCAAGCCAAGCGCCCGCATATCACCGTCCAGGTCATCCCGTTCTCCGCTGGAGCCCACCCAGGTATGCCCGGCAGCTTCATCGTCTTGAAGTTCGCTGCGGACAACCCCGATGTGATTCACATCGACAGCATGGCCGGCGACCTTTTCCTTGAGGAAGAAACAGATATCCAGCGGTATAACGATATGTGTCAGCATCTTCGCGCGGTAGCGCTCAGCCCCGCCGACACAGCAGCGCTACTCGCATCTCTACACAGAGATCACTAGCGGAAGGAACCGAGATGCAACCAGATCTATCCGGTGCACGCTGGCGCAAGAGCAGCCTCAGCGCCGACGGCCCGAGCTGCGTCGAGATGGCGTTCGTCGGCAACGACGTCGCCGTCCGCGACACCAAGAACCGCGACGGCGGCACCCTCATCTTCCGCCGCACCGACTGGACCACCTTCATCAACGGCATCAAGAACGGCGACTTCGCCCCCCTCTCCTGACCACCCCGAAGAACTCCAAAACCGACAGGACCGAGTCCCGCGAGGAGAAGATCCGAGGCCGCCAGCCTGCCACAAAAAAGCGAGGTCCCGCCCAGTGGGCGGGACCTTCAACCAACGGCGCATGTCCGATGGCGTGGTCAAGGTCGACAAACAGGCCCATTTCCATGCCCGGCAACTCACTTGGAGTAATAGGCGCACCCACGCGGCCACCGCCTCGGGGCCGGACAGCGCGAAGGCCGGACGCCCGATTCCATCGGGAGGCCCGGCCTCACTTCCGCACCCCAAGGGGTGCGGCACAGCCCGTCTCGCCAAGAATGACCAGGCAAGCATGTTGAGCCATAAAAGGCGCGAGAGCCGGGTGCCCGATTCCATCGGTGGTCCCGGCCTCACTTCCAACGCCCACCGGGGGCGCGGCACACCCAGCCTGCCTCACCAAAAGCGACCGAGCAAGCACTTTAAGCCATATGGCGGCCGATCCCACGCACCCGCCTTCGGCTCCCAGCCGGCACAGACGGCCACGGCCATCCAGCAACGCCACCGTTCCCCGTACGGCGGACACCTCCGCGTCCTGTCAATCTACCATGACCGCGACCGCAACGGCCCGGCTCCACGCCATCGCCGCAGCGCCGCCCGCTCAAGGCATGGTGCTGCCTCGCGGCGAAAGAGCGGGGTCGTTCCCAGTCCCCGTACTCCCGTTCGAGCGGCGCGCGAAACCCGCACCTCTTTAACTTTGCGTGACGATATATTCACTCTGTGCTTACGAACGTCTATGTTGACGGGCTCAACCTCTTCTACGGCCGTCTCAAGGGCAGCCCGTACAAGTGGTTGGACCTCGATGCTTTCACCCGGCGCCTACTACCGGAACATGAGATCCACCGCATCCGCTACTTCACCGCCAATGTCATGGCATGGCCGGATGACCCCGACAAGCCAAACCGGCAGGACTTCTACCTCAGAGCCCTGGCCACGATTCCACATCTCAGCATCCACCTCGGGCGCTTTCAGGTCAGCACAGTCCGGATGCGCCTGGCCCATCCTCCCCCGGTCGGCCCGAAGACGGTGGAGGTGATCAAAGTGGAAGAGAAGGGAACGGACGTCAACATCGGCGCCTACCTGCTCTCCGACGCTCTCGGCGGTGACTGCGAATTCACTGTCGTGATCAGCAATGACGCCGATCTCGCGGAACCCATCCGGATGGTCTGCCATGACCATGGCCTGCCGGTGGGCATCCTCAACCCCGGCCGACGCTCCAAGGGCAGTTGGCAACTGCAGCAGATTCCGCCGACCTTCTTCCGCCAGATCAAGACAAGCGCCTTCGAAGCCTGTCAGTTCCCTGAGAGGCTCAAAGATCACGAGGGAGACATCGAGCGTCCGGCGTTGTGGCACCCGGACCTCTGGCGGAAATAAGTGAGGCCCCGTCCAATGGGCGGGGCCTTCAACCACCGGCACGTGTCCGGCGGCGTGGTTGGAACCAGTAAACCGGTCCACCTCCGTGTCTGTCAACTCACTCGGAGTAGCAGGCGTATCCGTCACGCTCCTTCCCAACGGCGCTCGGGGTGAGCCGAGTGCCACGCTCAGCTCATCCCGGGCCCCCTCGCCTTGCCCCCTGTCAGAACAGGTCCTCCTGGTCGGTGTTCGCCTTGGCCTTGGGCTTGCCCCGGGTGTTCTTCTTGGCCCCCTTGTCGTGCAGGCCCTGGGCGACCTCTTCGGCATAGCGGGCATGGTTGAGCTCCAGCAGCCGGTCTACCAACTCCCGCTGCACGCCGGGGCCGACCGTGTAGCGGGTCTCCCGGGCTACGGGGTGGTGACCGTGGTCAAGCTTGTCAATCAGGTCGTCCCAGCCATAGGCGCGGCAGACCGCCTCGTCGATAGCCCGGTGGATACGGCGAAGCTCGACGATGTCCTCGTCCTCGCACTTGGGGTCGTTAACCAGGTTGTAGGTGGCGGTGAGACCGGCTTGGCGGGCAAGCATGAGGCGGCGGCGGAAAGTGTCGAGCCGGTTGCCGAGATCACGCATCTCCTGGGTGAGTTCGGGGAGGGGCAGCGTCTCGAACACGTCTGATGGCGTGTAGCGCAGGTCCGCCTTCATTGACGACGCGCGTGCACGCGCCCACCAGTAGTGCGGCGCGCTCGACAGCAGCCCCAGCATCGCCATGTCATCTGTCGCGAAGACGCCAAGCATGTGCGAGAACACCTGCCCAGTCGGCACCATCACCGGCATCACGACCTTGCTCACGAGTGTGATCACAATGATCTGTTTCAGCCCAGCAATAGCTTTTAGCATCCCAGGACGCTTTTCGGCATAGTGCCACCAGTAATCACGGTAAACTTTACGGTTATTAGTTTCCCGTTGCGGCTTCACTAATCGAATCACTTGATCATACGGCCCCACATAGGTCCTAGCAATATCTTCTGGCCAGTCATGGAAGTTAATAACCCAACGACTCCCAGAAAAATCTGGACGGGAATTTAGATCTTGCCCATTAACGTAGGGGAACAGAACTTCGGCATTCTGTGAATCATCCTTAATCATAGCCATAGCAACATTGGATTCGACCGTGAACCCAATGGCATCCAGCTTTGATCCAGTAAACGAAATCCCTTGACTCCCAAAAAGTCGATAGGGGTTCCCGGTTAAACGAGATACCGGATCAAGAGACGGGGTGATTCCTGCGACAGGCACGTCATCGGCAATCCGCTTGACATCTTCACCGAGCGCCATGCGGCTGATCCAGACTGCACAATACTCCAGTACCGCACTCTTCGACGGCCACGGACGACTCTTTACAGATTTGCGAATCACGGCCCCATCGGCCACAAGTTGATCGAGTCCGACCTCACGAGTGTCGCCTTGAGCGAGGGTATTAGTAGCAATTAAGCCAGCTTGACCACCCTTATCAAGAACTGCATGAGAACGTAAAGTGAAATAGGCTACTAGATCCGCATTTCCGCGCTTACTATAACCGATCGATTCAACCAAGTACTCGCGATACAGCAACCCAAACGCACCGGTAATTTTAGAACCTCCAAGGAACGGCGGGTTACCGATGACGGCGTCGAACCCTGCTCCTTCGAAGACCTCAGGAAACACCAATGGCCAATGGATAGGCTGCCGGTCAAAGTTTCCTTCCAATTGATCGGTAGCGAGCCACTCCTTGCGTAGCTCCCGAGCCTCTAGCTCCCCTCTACCCTCAAATACGTCATTTGCCACCTTCGCCGCGTGCTCCGAACCAACCTTGAGAGCCCGGTCCCCCTTGCCTGCATATGCCAGCGCTGCCCCCACTGTCAGGTCAGCAAAAAGCCGCAACTGCGCCGAGGCAATACCTATCTCTTCGAGCCGTGCCCGCTTCCTGGCCAAACCTGCCAGTGGGTCCTCTCCCAACTCGATATCCGCGATTCCCCGACGCCTATCGGCCAGTTCGGCGACCTTGGAGCGAACCCCTGCCGTCCAGTCGAACAGGTCCTCATGGACCTTCCGACCCTTCGCCGGGTCCATGTGCATGACCTCAAGCTGCTCAAGAGACGTGATCCCCAGCAGCGAGTCCCCCGCCACCAACCGGTCGTCCACGAAAGTGAACGGCCGAGCCGGGTCCATCGAGACCAGCCATAGCGACAGCTTGGCCATCTCCACGGCCATCGGGTTGATGTCCGCGCCGTACAGGCAGTGCTCGATGATCTGCCGTCGGGCCTCGATGACCAGCGGGTCGGCCTCGGCGTCGACGGTGCGTACCCGGTCGTCCTCGCGGCCGTCCAGGTAGGCGACCGCGCGCTCGTCGCCCTCGCGGGACCAGGCTTCGACCAGGGCCTCGCCCAGGTAGCGGGCCGCGGCGACCAGGAAGGCGGCCGAGCCCATCGCGATGTCGGCGACCTTGAGCTTCAGGATCTCCTTGGCCGTCTTCGGCTTCCACTGCGACCGGTCGGCGGTCTGCAGCGGGCCGACCGTGTAGATCAGCGGCTCCAGGGCCCCCTCGACGACCTCCTCGGCGAGCTTCCTCGGCGTGTAGTGGGTGCCGGTGTTCTTCCGCAGCGCCGACTCGGTGACGTACAGCGTGCCGGGCAGGATGACCAGCGGCAGGCCGCGCAGGTCGTCGCGGATGATCCCGGCGAACGGCAGCAGCCGCCGGGCCAGCTCGGCTTCCCCTCCGGTGGCCGCGAGCAGTTTCCGGGTCGCCTCCAGCTCACCGGCCGCGTCCAAGGGGGTCAGTTTTCGGGCGACGGCGCCTGCCGTACCGAGCCCGGTGTCCCGGTACAGCTCGGCGAGTTTGGCGGCGAAGCCGTCGCCCGTCGTACCGCCGAATCCCGCGGCGAGGCTCTCCAGGTCGGTCAGCTCGACCTCGGCCTCCTTACCGGCCTTGCCGATCAGGCCGACGACGGTGTCCGCCGCGCGGAAGCCCTCGAAGGAGAGCAGGCCCTCGTAGACGTAGCCGATCTGCTCGACGTCCAGGGAGCGGAAGCTGAGCTTGCGGCGCTCGCGGTTCTTCCCGGTGCCGACCTCGACGTACTGCACCGCCTTGAGCATGTGCAGGACGGTCCGGTCGTCGATGTTCAGCGGCATCCAGGAGAAGGTGTCCGGGTCGAAGAGCGAGCCGTCGTGCGGGTGCATGCTGAGCCGGGGGTGGTCGACGCCCCGGTAGACGGCCTTGAAGACGGCGAGCAGCCGGTGCCAGGCGGCGTTGCCGTTCTCCAGCTCGGTCTCGGAGCCGTCGATGGCGAGCTGCTCCAGCTCGGCGCAGAGCCGGCCCGCGGAGTAGGCGGTGGCGTAGACCTCGTTGTCGGCGGGGAGCAGGCCGCGCTCCTCGGCGAAGAGCAGGAAGACGATCCGCATCATCACGGTCACCGAGCCCCGGTAGACCTCGTGCGCCTTGATGTCGTCGCGTACCCCGGCCCGGCCGATCGCGGTGACGAGCAGCTCGACGGCCTGGCGGACCTGGACGCCGAGGGCCTCGGTGATCTCCTCCTGGTTGTCCAGGCTGGCGGCCAGCAGCGCGGGCAGCCGCTCCGCCTGGGGTACGGAGAAGAAGCGGTCGAGTTTGAGCAGCGAGACGAACGCGCGGAGGACGTCGCGCTCGGCGGCCTCCGGCCAGGGGATCGCGTCGAAGACCGCGGTGGTGGTGACGCCGCCCTTCGGCGCCCAGACCAGGGTCCACCAGCGGCCGTCGGTGACCAGGCCGAGTTCGACGCCGTGGTGGCGGCAGAGCTGGGCCATCCGGTCGACGGGGGTGGCGGCCCAGGTGGAGGTACGCATCCGGGCCATCGGGTGATCGTTGCTGATCATGCCGAGCAGCCGTACGTCCCCTGCCGCGATCGGGCGCGGCGTACCGCCGATCGCATCCGAGTCCGGTGCGGTGCCGATCGCACCCGGGTCCGGTGCGGTGCCGATCGCACCCGGGTCCGGTGCGGGACCGGCCCCGGCGCCCGAGCCCGGCACGGTCAGGGCGAAGTGCGGGGTGAGGGAGGTGTCGTGCTCGGGGACCTGGATGGTCAGCTCGTCGATGCCGCCGATCCGTACCGCGTCGTCCCAGCCGAGCAGCTCGCGCAGCACGTGGCCGATCCAGGCCCGGCGGACGGCGGCGGTCTGGTCCCTACGGTCGCGGCCGGCCAGCCAGGTGGCGTGCGCGAGGCGGAGCCGGTCGACCTCCGTCCTGTTCAGCGAGTCGAGCTCCGGCCAGGCCGACCTGAGCACCGGCACGCTGAGGAACGGGCCGGAGACCTCGACGAGACTCAGCCACTCCTGGTGCCGGCGTACCGCGTCCCGCTCCCTGCCGAACGTCCTGCCCCGGCTCATCGGGTGGCCTCCCGCTTCGGCACGACGAAGACCACGGCCACCGGGAACCGGTGCGACTGCGGGTCGCGGTAGCGGGCCGCGATGGTGGCGAGCTCGCGGTCGCGCTCCTCGGCAAGGCGGGACAAGCGGTCCTCCCAGGATCTGCGGTCTCTTCGGTACTGGTCGAGCTCTTCCTTGTTCCGGCTCGCCTCGATCCGGCTGAACAGGGCGTCCTCATCGGTGTTCTCGGCGAGCTTGGCGCGGAGCGTGCTCTCGAACCGGGCCAGGTTGGCGGTCAGCCGGGCCTGCTCGGCCTCCATCCGCTGGGCGAGCTTGCGCTCCAGTTGGTCGCGTTTCTGGTCCTTGCCGTTGACCCGCCAGTCGATCGACTGCAGAACGGCCTCGCCGACCTTCGGCCAGAGCGCGGCCAGGCGGTGCCGTACCGGGGCGGAGGCGGGGGTGCCGCCGGCGAGCGCCCGGCCCAGCAGGGTGCCGAGCGCGGTCACGCTGTCCAGCCGCCGGAACCGGCCGCTCTCCGGGATCCAGCCTCCGGCGTGCAGCACCTCCTCGTGCAGCCGGATACCGTCGCCGCCGACCAGGACGAACCGGAAGAACGCGCCGACCAGTGTGGTCTCCAGCGCGGGGTCGTCGCTGACCATCGCGGTCACCCGGTGCAGGTCGATCTCGGGGTTGGAGACGGCGGCGCGGAGCAGCCGGGTGGACATGGCGACGAGCGGGTGGTTCAGGTGGGCGAGGACCACGTCGTCGCGTACCCGGCCCTGCGGGTCGAGGGTGGCCCGCTCGTCGAAGGTGACCGGGCGCTGCCTGGGCACCTCGTCCTTCCTGCGGAGTTTCTCGGCGAGTCCGGCGGTGGCGCGCTCCCAGGAGCCGGTGAGCGGCGGCACGTCGTACAGGCCCTCGGCGAGGTGCTTGTCGTCGGTGTGCCTGCGGAGCGGCTGCTGGCGGGCCAGGCCGAGCGCGGTGTCGACCACCCGTTTCACCTTGACCGGGTTGAGGTCCAGCTCGCGTTTCGTGTCGTCGAGGTTGGCGCGGAGCCTGCGCACCTGCTCGCCTACGTCGGTCTCGGCCTGCACGGTCTGCTTCTGCGGTGCGCGCTCCACGTCGTAGTCGGGGATGCCGCCCAGCATCCGCTTCTGTACGGCGTCGGCCAGCACCGCGTTGACCGAGCCGAGGTCGTCCTCCATCCGGGCGACCTTCTTCGCGATCCGGGAGAGGAACTCCAGGTCGGCCTCGAAGGAGTCGACCGCACTGTCCCAGCCGGTGCCGACGAAGTGGCGGATGTCGGGGTTGTGCTTCTGGCCCCACCGGTCGACCCGGCCGATCCGCTGTTCCAGCTTGTTGGGGTTGAACGGGATGTCGTAGTTGATCAGCCGGTGGCAGTGGTTCTGCAGGTCGATGCCCTCGCTGGCGGCGTCGGTGGCCAGCAGGATCCGTACCGGGTGCTCGGCCGGGTCGGTCTGGAAGGCGACCCGGAGCTGCTCGCGGTCGTCGGCGGCGATCCCGCCGTGCAGGATGGCGAGCCGGTCCCCGGCCAGGTCCTCCTGGCGGAGCAGTTCGGTGAGCCAGCGCTGGGTGTCGCGGTACTCGGTGAAGACGACGACCCGCTCGTTGGTCCAGTGCCGGTCCGGGCGGCAGACCGCCTTGAGGTAGGTGATCAGCTCGCGGGCCTTGGCGTCGGGGGCGCCCGCGTAGTCGAGCGCCCAAGCGCGCATCCGGTTGAGCAGCTCGACCTCGGCCTCGGTGGCGGCGCCCTGGAGCGGCGCGGCCATGCCGATCGCGTCGTCCTCGGCCTCGGCCAGCGGCTCGTCGTCGAGGGTGGCGGTGTTCTCCCAGAACTCCTCCGCCCACTCGGGGATCTCGTCATCGTCGTCGTCCGTCTCGACCGCCCGATCAGTGACGTTGCTCAGGTAGACGCCGACGGTGTGCGCGAACGCGGCCGGGCTGGAGAAGAGCCGCTTCTTCAGCAGCAGCGTCACCAGGTCGGCGGCCTTGCGGCCCTTCCGGCTCCGGTTGAGCCGGTTCCGGCGGAGTTCCGCGAACTCCTTGAGCAGCCCGTGGGCCTCGCGCTCGTCCTCCGGGTAGTGCACCGGGATGGCCTGTGCGGCGCGCTCCAGGAAGCGCTTGCTGCCGTCCTTGTTGACGATGTGCCGCTTGAGCCTGCGTACCATCACCTCGCCGACGGCGGCCTTCGCGGGTTCGACGCCCCTGGCGAAACGCTGGTCGTCGAGGATCTCCAGCAGCGCGGTGAAGCTCGCGTCGTAGCCGTTGTGCGGGGTGGCGGAGAGGAAGAGCCGGTGGGTGAAGTGCGGGGCGAGGTGGCGGATCAGCTTGGTCTGCTGGGAGTCGACCGCGTAGACCTGCTTGGGCGCGGCGGGTGCGACGTGGTGGGCCTCGTCCAGGATGAGCAGGTCGAAGCGGCGCTCCAGCCCGGATGAGTCGAGCACCTCGTTCAGCAGCCGCTGCGCCTTCGGGCCGCGCAGCCAGGGCAGGCTGACGATGGTCAGCGGGTAGACCTTGAACGGGTTGGCGGCGCTGCCGTGGGTGCGGCGGACCACCGCGCAGCGCTCGGTGTCGACGATGGTGAAGTCCAGGCCGAACTTCTCCGCCATCTCGTCGCGCCACTTGAGGGTCAGCCCCGCCGGGCAGACGATCATGATGCTGCGGGCGCGGTTGCGGAGCAGCAGTTCCTGGGCGACGAGCCCGGCCTCGATGGTCTTGCCGAGGCCGACGTCGTCGGCGAGCAGCAGGTTCACCCGGGGCGCGTCCAGGGCGCGGGCCACCGGCTCCAGCTGGTAGTCCTCGATGGCGACGCCGGAGCGGAACGGCGCCTGGAGCGTCTTGACGTCGGCGCTGGCCACCGCGGACCAGCGGATCGCGTCCAGAAAGGCGGCCAGCCGCTCGGGCGGGTCGAACCCGTCGGGGGTCACCTCGGGCAGCGAGCCGCTGGGCAGCACCCGGCGGCCGGGCTCGATCTCCCAGACGACGTCGAGCCGGTCGCCGTACCGGCCGTCCTCGACGCTCTGCAGGCCGACCAGGGTGCTGGGCTCGCCGGCGTCGACCTCGCTGACCACCCAGCGCTGCCCTCGGATCTCCACCAGGGCTCCGATGCCCGGTCGTTGCTGGGTCGCGCTCAGGGGGGTCGCGCTGGTCACCATTCACTCCTCGCCGACGGCTCCCCGCCGCTCCCGCGCTCGGGCCGTCGTTCCGTGATCGAGGGGATGTGATCATCGGGGGGAAGGTTTACCGGGCGGGGGCCAATGGGGGTAAAGGACCTGCAAAGTCGATCGCCCAGGAGCCGTTCCGTCAAGGGCGCGAACTGGACTGTATGCCACACATGTGTCCCATGTCCACAGAAAAAATATTCGTGCGCTTAGTTCACATATAATCAGGAACGATCTAGTATCTCTCAGTGTGACGCGGCACACCCCCGATCGGGTTACCAACCGGGTGCCGCTTCCCACCCCCCAACTCCGGCCGTACGAGCACAGGCGTGTGGCCGTCCCCGGAGAGTTCGATGACGCCACATCTACGGCGACCGCCGGACGACAGGGGAAGCGACAGGAAGCAGAGTTCGCCGCTCATCCACGTTCTCAGCCTGCCCTCCTCCCTGGATTCGGAAATCACGACGAGCTCACCACGGACACCTGCGCGAGGTTGCTACGGCCGGGTTCCGCCGCCGAGGCGATAGCCGAGGATTCGGATCCCGACGCGATCGAAGCGCCCGACCACTACGAGCCCGAAGAGTTCGAGTTGACGACAGAGCCAGAAGAATCCGCGACGAGTACACCCCCCTGCCGCCGAGGACTCCGTCGAGGCGTTACAGGAGGAGGTGAGCCGTCTGCGCCAGACGCCGCTGAGGGCCGCCGAGGCCACCGGAAACGTGCAACGAGCATGCGCGGACGCACGCCGGCCCCTTGACCGCGACCTCGAAATGATCGCGCGGAGCGTCACCGGCTTCGACGGACTGCGGGACCGGCTCGCATCGGCGGCCAACTCCACGATCACCGATGGCACGATGGCCGCCCTTCAGCAGACTCTCGACCATGTCGTGGCGGCGAGTTCCCAACGTCGCCAGATACTCGCGCCGGCTCACCTTGAGGGCCGACCTGTCCCTGAAAGAGGTCGCCGACTCCCCTGGCATCGACATCAAAGAACCATCACCTTCAACACCAAACGGGTCTCAAAAACAAACTTCAACCGAATCCATCAGCCAACCACAGAAAGATCACAACTAACCCGAAATGGCATTGTCGCCATTTGCCATACAGAAGTCAATGACCTGCAGTACACATAGGAGGCCATAGGTATCATTTGACTTATACTGGCTCGCGGTCGCCAATTTAGCATATTCCAGGCTTGGCGACAGCCCGAAACGGCCTTCCGGCTCCAGGACCACCAAAAGTGACTTTACCGCGTAATATTTTATGTACAGCCGCCCCCAGCCAGCGTCAGTGGGCGGCATGAGAACGTCGACGCCATCTTCCAGAACGGCAGTGGCCGCTGCCAGAAAAAACGTCCCCGGCTCGCAGTTACTCAGGAGTCGAGGTAGGTGACAACCCTTCCGAGCGCGTAGTGGCGGTCGATGTCCCTGTTCTCCTCGCTGAGGTAGGTGCCGCCGGACTGGTTGACGACCTGCTGGGCCCGCCAGAACAGATCCATGTCCGGGTTCACCGCCGTCATCAACGCCTCGGCGGCGGCCCCCTTCACCATCCATCGGCCATAGTCGGTGTCATGGCCCGGCGAGGGGTACCGCTCCCGGGCGCTGTCGGGCGAGGCCTGAAACGCCCCCGACGCCCGTCGCGCGAACTCCGCTCGGAAGACGCCCAGCCGCCCGGCCAGCTCGGCGGAGCACGCGCCGGCCGCGATCAGGCCCAGCGCCTCCTCGACCAGAGGGCCGTCGATGCCCGCCGTGGCCACGGCCAGACCGGCCGCGATGCCGACGATCTCCGGCAGCCGGTCGGGCGTGGGTTCGGCGATGATGCGGGCGATGCGGGGGTCGATGGCCGCGATGGCCCGCATGCGCCCGTCGACTCGGAGGGCCGGGCGCGCGCCGACGGTCACCGGGCGTAACCAGTGGAGGGCGTGGGGCCGGGCCGTCCAGTCGTCGTCGATGACGACTCCGGACAGGTGCTCCGCCACGGCGAACGCGGTGGCCTTCCAGTCGGCGCGCCAGTCGGCCTCACTCACCGGCAGGCCGTCGAGCCACTCCCGGCCACGAGCGCCGTCGAGATCCAGGGCGTCAAACGACGCGACGACCTCGCCGTCACGGACGTAGCTGACGAAGGTGGCCATGTTGATGGTCCACGCCACCCGGAACGCCTCGCCCTTGGCCGCGACCTGGCCCAGCAACGTCTCGCTCAGCCCGCGGAACGCGAACGGCTCGACGATCACGGCCCACTCCCCGTGGCGAGCCACCAGGGCCACGCCGGTGGCGTCGTCGGGCAGGTCCTCTGCGGCGATGCCGAACAGGCCGTCGAAGGTCTCCGGTTCGGCCACGAGGGGGTGTCCGCCGAACGCCCGGACCGCCTGGTCGAGATCGCCGGTCCTGATCCAGGTGAGGCAGGCGGTCTCGATCTCGATCATGTGAACGCTCCAGAAAATAGCAGGGTGAGGGCGGTGAACAATCCGCCCTCACCCTGGTCATCTATCAGGCGGGGGGAATGGGGCCGATGATGTTGGCTCCTATTCCGTCGACCGTACAGGTGCCGTGATCGAGTTCCGGAAGTTCCTCCGGAAGCGGATCGGTGACGACGACGCCGGGCGCGCCACCCGTCGGCGCCGTTTTACCCTTCTCGATGATATCCATCCAGAACGAGAAATTGTCACGGATACGGTGACGCTGGTAGAACACGCTCGTCCGCGACCCGGAAGAACAGTTGTCCGAGCCCTTGATGGTGCGCACGGAATAGTCGTAGCTCGTGTTCGCAGCCCCCTCGACCGTTGACGCGAAGGGGAACTCGTCACAGTGGCCGCTGTATCCCGGCCAAGCTCTTCGGCATTCCGGAATCGACACGCCGCGGTTCCTGTTGATGGTGGCCGTGTCCCGGGTGCGATGCAGGCAGACGGGAGCCTGACCCTGCGTGCAGCCGGGGTCCTGCCAGTTGAACCGGCCGGGGATCTTCTTGGCCGTTCCTCTGCCAGGGTCGGTGGCGGCGGGGCGGAAGAGCGCGTCCGCCCAGTGCGCGGCCGACTCCTTCACCTTGGCGTCATTGCCGTTGAGGATGAAGACCGGACGCACGGTGTTGACGATGCAGCCACCGGTGTAGGCCTTGATCCAGTCAGCGCTGTCGCAGATGAAGTTCTGCACCCACGCCTTGCCGTTGAACTGCGGATTGAGCGTCTTGTAGCTGTCCATCAACTCGGGGTTATGGGTGTACTTGATAGACGGCTTGATGCTGCACGTATTCCCCTTGTCCGGGCTTGTCGACCGCACGTTCTCCGGCACGCTCAGCTTGATCTCGATCGGCCCGCGGTTGCGCCACTGTGCGACCGTGAGCTCCTTGCCGTATCCCCACGGCTTGGTCTGGCCGTCGGTGTCGACGAAGGTGGCGGCGCAGTCCGCCGACTCGCCCAGGCTGACCCGGAACGCGCGGTCGTCCCAGTCGGCGTTGACGAGGTTGATGTCGGTGACGGCGAGTTTGACCTTGATGTCCCGGCTGTTGTAGCCCGCAGGGCCGTTTCTGGCGATCCTGGGGGTGGCGGCATTGTGGCCCTTGCCGACATAACTGTTCAACAGGATCGTCAGCCGCCCGTACCAGTTGGTGTCGCTGAACAGCGGGTCGTCGCGGTTGACGCTGGAGTCTTCGTCGCGTTCACCGATCCACATCGCGTAACACATGCTGTAGGAGTTCTTGGAGTACCAGCCCCGTCGGTGCATGGAACTGACCAGGTCCGGTCGGTTGATCGCGGCGATCGCGTCCTGGCACTCCGACTCGGTCATGTGGTTGTAGGGGAACGTCCTGGCTGCGGCGACGTTACGGACCTCCTGCTTATCCACGGAGGGTCGGACGAGCGGAGCCGCCAGGAGGGCGGCGGATAACGGCTGCCAGGCCGACCACTTACCGGTCGTGGTCCGGGCCCGCCAGCGCACCTCCTGCCGGTTGGCGAGCAGACCGGACGGGATGCTGACCGTGGCGGTGGCGCTCCCGGCGGAATCGGTCGTGCCGGACCAAATCGGCTTCTTACGCTTGGCTGGCTGGGCCGACTTGGCCGACTTGGGGGCGACCTCGAACTCCACCTTCGCCCGGTGGTCCTGCGGGCCGGTCAGCCAGGCCTTGAGCCGGGGCGCGCCAACGGAGCCGGACACCGACAGTTTCGCGATTTCCGGTGCGGAGTCGGCCGCCTTCGCCGTGCTGAGTGCCGACGCCGCGAGGGCCCCGGCCGGAGCCGCGCCGACCTGGGTGGTCATGTCCGCCTGGATCTGCGCCTGGGTCTGGGCCATGTTGTAGATCCGGACCTCGTCGATGAGGCCGCTGAAGTGCTCGCCCCAAATGGCATTGCCGCCGATGTGCAGGTCGCCGTCGACGTCCAGCAGGCCGCCGGTAGCGGGGGTCTGGCTGATCTGGGCGCCGTCGATGTACAGGTGGGCGGTGGTGCCGTTGTAGGTGACGGCCACATGCCGCCAGGCGTTGGTGGGCAACGCCGTGCCGCCGTTGACCGTCACCATCTCCTCAAGGCCGGTGGCCAGCCATCCGGAGGGGACGACGGTGTTGGACGCGTACAGGCCGTAGGACAACATCTCGGCCTGATTGTCGTCCTTCATCAGGATGGTGCGCCAGCTGGTGAGGTTCGTCGGCCTGACCCAGGCCGACAGCGTCACCCCGGTCGTCAGTCGCAGCGACGGAGAATCGGCGACCGTGACCAGGCTGGTGGTGCCGTTGAACGACAGCGCCTTGCCGTGCCGGCCGTCATTGGACCAGCCGGTGTCCAGGGCCAGGCCGGTGTTGCCCTTGCCGGAGGAGTCGCCGACCACGGTGCCGTTGCCCTCCTCCATGCCGTAGGCCGCGACCAGTCCCGGGACTGGGGACGGCGTGAGGGTCGGAGACGGGCTCGGCGAGGGCGAAGGGCTGGGGGACGGGTTGGGGGACGAGCCGCCGATCTGGGTGGTCATGTCGGCCTGGATCTGAGCGGCAGTCTGGGCGACGTTGTAGATCCGGACCTCATCGATGAGGCCGCTGAAGTATTCGCCCCAGATCGTGTTGCCGCCGATGTGCAGGTCGCCGTCGACATCCAGCAGGGGGCCGGTGGTGGTGGTCTGGCCGACCTGGCTGCCGTCGACGTAGAGGCGGGCGGTGGTGCCGTTGTAGGTGACGGCCACGTGCCGCCAGGCGTTGGCGGGCAAGGGCGCCGTGCCGTTGACCGTCACCTCTGCCGTGTTCTCGGTCGAGAACCACGCGGACGGGGTGGTGCCGTTGGAGGCGTACAGGCCGTAGGACAGTTCCTCGTTCTCGCCGTCGTCCTTCATCAGGATGGTGCGCCAGCCGTCGACGGTTGTCGGACTTACCCAGGCCGACAACGTCATGGCCGTCGTCAGGCCCAGCGACGGGGAATCGCCGACGGTCACCAGGCTGGTGGTGCCGTTGAACGACAGCGCCTTGCCGTGCCGGCCGTCATTGGACCAGCTGGTGCCCTGCGCCAGGCCGGTGTTGCCCTCACCGGAGGAGTCGCCGACCGTGGTGCCGGTGCCCTCCTCCATGCCGTAGGCCGCCACCAGGCCGACGCTGTTGGTGGTGAACGACCAGCTGTCGGGCGTCATGGCGTTGCCTGCGGCATCCTTGGCGCCGCTGACCGTTACGGTGTAGCGGGTGCCGCGCGGGAATGCCTGGGTGGGCGTGAAGGTCAGCACCGTGTTCGCAGCGTCCATCGCCGCGCTGCCCGCGACCGCGACGCCCGCGGCGTTCTTCACCGAGACCTGGGCCTCCTGCACGGCCTCACTGAACACGGCCTGCACCGGGGTGGTGGCGGCGACCCCGGTGGCGTCCCTGGCGGGAACGGTCTGCACGATCGTCGGCGCGGTGCTCTCCACGATCGTGGTGAACGACCAGACGTGCGGAGCCGCCATGACGTTGCCCGCGGCGTCCTTTGCGCCGCTCACCTCGGCGGTGTACCGGATGTTGGCCGCCAGCGCCGCGCCGGGCGTGAATATGAGCACCCGGCCTGCGTCGTCCGTGGTCGTCGTGCCGGTGGCCGGGGTGCCGTCGGGGCCCTTCACCACGATCACGCCGTCGGTGACCGGCTCGCTGAACCCGGCGCGCACCGGCTCGCCCACCGGGGTGCCGATCGCGTCGGCCTCCGGGTAGGTGCCGCTCACTGTGGGCGGCGTGGTGTCGGGGCCGGTCGGCGGCTCGGGATCGGGGTCGGTCGGGTGCACCGCCTCGATCGCGTCGAGCCACTCCTCGGCGCTCATATCGTCGGGCACGCCCACGCCGAGCGTGGAGTCCTCCATGACATAGTCCGGCGACTCCTCACGCTGCCGCAACGCCTGCGTCTCGGTGATCTCCGGGGCCGAGGGCCACGTGTCGACGCCGAAACTGTGGTCCAGGTCGTCGCCGACCGTGGGGTTGGCGAAGTAGGGCAGGAACATGCCCTTGGTCTCCGGCTCTGGCGCGGGTTCTTCGTACTTGACGAAGAGGTGTGGGGGGTGGCCGTCGAAGTCGGTGTAGTTGGCCGAGCGGAACTCGCGCCAGTTGATGACGCCGCCCTCCTGCAGGGCGCTGATCCGCAGACCGTGGTTGGGCTGGCCGGCGGCCCAGTCCCGGACGATGCCCTCGATGGTGTAGTACACATCCCGAGAAGTCAGGTCGCCGGAGCAGTGGTCTCCTACCGCGCTGCCCTTGATGCCCTGCCCGCTGGTGGTCACCGACGGCTGACTGCTCCAGCTCAGCGAGTTGACACTCCAGCTGCTGGTGATGCGGCGGACGACGATGTCGCCCTTGGCGTCGCCACAGGCGTGGGAGCGGTAGTTCCACGGCCGCAGGTCGGCGTTGAGGATCGGCCGGCCCATGAACGGGGCGCCGGTCAGGTCGAAGCGCAGATAGCTGCGCCAGACCGTGCTCGGATCGTTGGTGTCGCCGTTGGAGATGGCATTGCCGCCGTTGCCCACCAGCAGCTTGAACATGCCCTGGTTGGGGCCGCCGGTGCCCCAGGTCTTGTTGTTGATGAACGTGTCGTCGGGATAACCGGCGCCGTACCAGTCCGAGCCGGCCGCGGCCAGCGTCACCGGATAGGTGACCTGCGGATCGGCGAGGAATCCCTCGTCCGGAGACAGCACCACGACCGGCCCGCTCGACTTGTCCTGAACAGTGGTCGTCGCCGCACCCATGCGACCGGACCCGGGAGCTTCGGCCGCCGTGGCGTCCAGCATCCGCACCGAGGCCAGATCAGCCACCGGCCTGTCTCCCGCCAGTACGGCGGCCTTGCCCGCGGAGGTCTTTCCGTACTCCATCCCCGCGGGCAGATCGACGGAGATCGGCAGTTTCAGCTGTTTGGCGGGCCGTTCCCGGATCACGATCTCCTGGTGGAAACCGGTCGGGGTCACGGTGACCACCAAGTCGACGCCGCGACCGTAGGCGGACTCGTACACCGCTCTGTTGCCCGACAACTTCGGCGCGGGCAGTTCGCTCGGCGCGGAGATCTTCACCTCTCCGGCCTTGTCCTTCTCGGCACCCAGCGTCTCGCCCCTGGCGGTCAGCAGAGCGGTGTCACCACCGTCGGACAGGCTGATGTCCAGCTTGGCCACCCGAGGCCTGACGACCCCGTTCTCCGCGACCAGCGTCGTGTCGACCTTCTTCCAGACGCCGTCTCGTTTGACGCGGACGGGCTGGCTGTAGACATAGGTGCCCAGCGTCTTACCGTCGCCTGTGGCGACCGTCGTCGAGTTCTCGGTGTGCAGGGTTTCGATCTCGACCTGCTTGTTCTGCCGTTTCGCCTCCTGCTGGGCCGCCTTCACCGGATCAGGAGTGGCGGCCGGTCGCGACACGGGAACGGCAGAGGTGGGGGCAGGCGTGGGGGTGGGGGCGGCTGCGGCGGGGGTCACGAGGAGCGAGGTGGACACCCCTACCGCGACTATCAGTGAGGCTCGGCGATGGTTACGGAACAGAACGCCAGGTCTTGGTTTCTGCGGTTTCACTCCGACCTTTCCGGTAAACGCTCTTGGGCCGAAGTGATCTTCACATGGAACCGGCAAGAAAGTAAAGACATAATCGCGGACGCCGGACAGCTCTCACAATCATGAGCGTAACGGGAACACCACATTCTGCATCTTCAATGGCGTTCAACGCCCAAAGAAACCCGCCGCCAAAATAAAAGCAAAACCAAGGAAGATCCCCTGTTTTTGCAGCTCAAACGCCTAAGGAAACCAGCAACCTGACGCATCGACCGTGAGGCGAAGAACAACCTCGGCGAGAAGTGTCAGTGGCCCTGTCTATACTCCCCGTCCGCGAATGATTCGGTCGGCAACACTGACATTTTACGGATGGTAAACATACATCCACCACCCGGCGCCCATGCTTTCTTCCGTCACGTCTCCGACGCTTCCAGAAATGTGACGCGGTCTTCACACAGGGTCCACCATCGCCGATCCCCGTCCAGCCTCCCGGCCACGATCCTCGCGACGACAAAGGGACCGGAAGGGACCATGCTGTACGAGGTCCTGGAAAAGGGCGGGCACACCTACGAGCGCATGCGCGAGGCCGTACTCCGAATCAGGGAGGTCGAGCACGTCGGCGGGGACCGGGCCGGGCACCTGTTCCTCGTACTCCCCCAGGCTCCCGAGCCCGCGTGGGCTCCGGGGGTGCTGTCCGCCGCCTTCACCGTCACGACGATCTGGAGAGACGGCACCGGGTGGGCCGGAGAGGACCTCGACATCGCCCTTGGTCAAGCCTCCACGGCCGGGCCGGCTCCACGGTGAACTAAGTCAACGGATAGGCTGCCGAAAGGACCTTCTCGGGAAGCTAGGGTGCCTGCCCACCTGGGCACACGCCGTCGTCGTGCCTTCCGGGGTCGTCACCTTTCTGTCCCCTACCCGGAGACACAATGCCTCCTTCTGCCGACCTTTCCGTCTCCGTCACTCTGGCGGAGATAGCCAGGATCGCCGGTGTCGGGCGCGCGGCCGTCAGCAACTGGCGCCGTCGCCACGACAGCTTTCCCGCGCCGGTCGGCGGCACGGACACCAGCCCGCAGTTCGCGCTGTCCCAGGTGGAGGAGTGGCTGAGACAGCAGGGGAAGCTTGACGAGGTCGGCGACAGGGAACGGCTGTGGCCGGAGTTCGAGGCACTTGGGGACCGCGACGCGATGGGGACGGCGATCGCCGTGGTCGGTGCCCGGCTCGTCCGGGAGGAGACGGGCTCCTCAGGCTCCGCTTCCCCTCCCCGGCCCGGCTCGGCAATGGAGTTCCCGGACGGCACCGGCCTCTCCGACGCTCAGCGGTCTCTGGTGGAACGCGCGGTCGGCCTGGCGAGGAAACACGGGGCACGGGAGACCTTCGACTTCCTGCTCGGCCGCTGGCTCGACACCCACGTCCGGCAGATCGGCGTCACACCACGCCCGCTGGCGGCCCTGATGGCCAAGGTCGCCGAGCTGTCACGCGACGACGAGGCCGGTGACGTCGGCACCGTGCTCGACCCCGCGTGCGGCACCGGCGGTCTGCTGCTCGCCGCCGCCCGGCAGTGGGCCGGCAAGGTGGACGCGCACGCCTCGGGCATCCCGCTGAAACTGCTCGGCCAGGATGTCGACCCGACCCAGGCGGCGCTGGCCGCCGTACGAATCCTGCTCGCCATGCATCCGCCGGAGCATGAGATCGGGCGGGAGGTGGACATCCGGGCCGGGAACACGCTGCGCGCCGACCCCCATCCCGGCGTCCGTGCCCACGTGGTGCTGTGCAACCCACCGTTCAACGAGCGCGACTGGGGATACGAGGAGCTTGCCACCGATGCCCGCTGGACGTACGGCCTGCCTCCCCGCACCGAGCCGGAGCTGGCCTGGGCACAGCACGCGCTGAGCCGCCTGGCGCCCAGCGGGACGGCGGTGCTGCTGTTGCCGCCCGGCGTCGCCTCCCGCAGAGCGGGGCGCCGGATCCGGGCAGGGCTGCTCCGTACCGGCGTACTGCGCGCGGTGATCGCCCTGCCGCCGGGGGCCGCGCCCCCGCACAGCGTCGCGCTGCACCTGTGGGTCCTGCGAGCACCGGCCGAAGACGGAACGAGGCCGGGTGCCGGGGTACTCCTGGTCGATGCGGCCGATATGCAGCCGGAGTTGTCAAAAGGAGCTCAGAGGACCGGCAGGGCGGCGATCGACTGGCCTCTCCTGCACAGGCGCGTGGTTTCGGCCATCCGAGCAGAAGACGGGGGTAGGGATCTACCGGCCGACCACACCGTGGTTCCGGTGATCGACCTTCTGGACGACGAGGTGGACCTCACCCCGGCGCGGCACATCCCGAAGGCGGTGGCCTCCGCGGACCTGGGCCTGCGGCGCTCGTGGAACCGGTTCGGCACCCTGCTCCACGAACTGCGGGATCTGACCGCGACCCTGTCCGCGCTCGAACTGAGCGGCGAGGAACCGACAGGTCAGGGCACGGTGACCGTGGGCGACCTGGTCCGGGCGGGCGCGATGACGCTGCGGACCGGGCAGCAACCGGCGGACGAGGCGGTGCGTACCGGTGACGCCCCCGATGACGCCGTGCCCTTGCTGACCGTCACCGACGTGCTGGTCGGAGGTAGGCCGTCCGGCTGGCTACCTGGGCGCGAGGCCTGGGCGGGTGAGACGGCGGGCACCCTCACCGTGACCGTCCCGGAGGAGGTGGTGGTCGTCGGGGCCTACCGGGCGTTCGGCGCCTGGGTCGACATCGATGCCCCCACGGTGCTGGGCTCGCAGCTGTTCGCCCTTCGGGTGGATCCGGCACTGCTCGACCCGTGGTTCCTGGCCGGTTGCCTGCGGGCCCCGGCCAACGCGAGGCAGGCGGGAACCCACGCCTCGACGTCCTCCCGTATCGATGTCCGCAGGCTGCAGGTGCTGCGGCTTCCTCTCGAGGAGCAGCGCCGCTACGGCGAGGCCTTCCGGCGACTCACCGCCTTTGAAAGGTCGTTGCGGGAGGCGGGGACGATCGGCAGGGAACTGGTCAACGGGCTGACCGACGGCATCGCCGCCGGAAGGCTTCCGGGGAGCCGGGCATGATCTCCACCGGAAACTTCCCAGAACAGGACGCGAGCGATCGCCCGGCCGGTCTTGGCGTCGCGCGATCGGGCGCGGGTGACACCCATACCCGACGCACCTTTCCTGGGTGACCGCTCACCTGACGAGGATCACGCCCCGCGGCGCCTGATCGGCGCGAGGATCTCGTTCACCTCCGTCTCACGGCGCAGCTCGGACAGCTCGACACCGAGGTCCTCGCAGAGGACGACGATCGGCTCGGCGAGTTCGGCGGGCAGCGCGACGACCTCGCCCATCACGTCGCGCAGGCCGTCCAGCGCGGCGTCGATCTCTCCGGACGGGATGCGGCACTCGGCGACCCTGAGCAGGGCGACGAGCCTCTCGGCCCGGGCCGCCGGATCGGACGCCCGGCCGAGGTCGTCGGCCTGCTGCCGGTAGAGGTCACCGGCTCGGCCGCAGTCTCCCGCGATACGCAGGCTGTCGGCGCACGCCCTCCGCGCCCTCCGGACCAGCGGGTCGGCACCGAACTCACGCCGCGCGGCGGGAAGTATCTCGGCGAGGCGCTCGGTGGCGGGGCCGGCCCGTCCCTCGGCCAACTCCTCGCCGACCTCGGCCAGGACCTCCTCGACGTTGCGGCGACTCACCCAGGTGACCGCGCGACGTGAGCGGGCGAACCGCAGGGCCACCTGGGGGTGGCGTACGGCAATTGCGGGCGATCCGTCCGGCTCCCTGAACCCGAGTGTCGGGTCGGGGTCGACGCTCGGGGCCGGAGCAGGATCACCGGGAGCGGGGAGGTAGGGCTTCAACACCTTCAGAACAGTCTGGATGTCAGCAGGCCGGTTATCTGGCTCTTTGGCGAGGAGTCTCAGGATGAGTTCGGCGATGTCGTCCGGCACCCAGGGGGCGAACTCCTGGACCGACGGCGGGGCGCTCTCTAGGTGTTGCAGGACAAGGTCCAGCTCTGTATCGGTCTCAAAGGGCCGCCGGCCGGTGAAGAGTTTGAAGATCACACACCCGTAGGCGTACAGATCGGTGTGCAAGGTGAGCGGCTTTACCCTGAGCTGCTCGGGCGCCATGTACCCCTTGCTACCGACCGACTTTCCCTGCTCGGTGTAGCGGGTGACGCCGGGATACAGGGGCAACGCGATCCCGAAGTCGACAAGGAAGACAGCACCGCCGTGGTCGATGAGTACGTTGTCTGGTTTGAGATCGCGATGGACCAGTTGGGCCGCGTGAGCGCAGGCAAGAGCGTCAGCGATCTGGTAGGCGATCGCGACCACCACGGGCAGCGTGAGCGTTCGCCTCTTCAGGAAGTCATGGAGTGATATGCCCTTCACCAACCGCATCGCGATGTAGGGGCGGTCTCCGTGGGTGCCCCTGCCGTACAGCTCCGGGATGCCGCGGTGCCTCAGGCCGGCCAGCACCTCCCCCTCCCGCCGAAATCGGTTGTGCAGCTCCATCCGGCCTTGGTTCATGTTCTCGGTGTCGAACCAGTGGCCGACGAGGTCCTGGACGAGGCGGACGACCTTGACGGCAACCTCGTGGTCGTCCTGCGTGTCGTAGGCCTCCCAGACCTCGGCCATGCCGCCCTTGCCGAGAGGCCTCTCCAGCCGATAGCGACTGTCCAGCATGTCCCCAGGCTCCATGTCCACCTTCCGAGCGGCGTTCACACCTGTCTCACAAATCGCTCATGTCGCCTTCTGTAACGACGGAAGCAGTGTAGCGTGAACTTGAGAGACAAGAGTTCATCACTTGACTTAGTTCACAGTAGATGCTCTCCTGAGACCACTCACTGCCGCTCCGCCACAGGAGCCTCACTCACATGCCGCGATCGAACAGAGGGGTTCAGATGACCGCCTGGGTTCCCCCCTTGGGCACCGCCGGCGATGGCTCACTCGTGCGCACCGGGCTGCCCTCGGCACGGGAAGACGCCCGGGACTGCCCCGTCGCCGTAGCGGTCAAGGCCCGTCCCTGGATCCAGGCCACTCCCGGGTCGCCACGCCGCTACGAGCGGCTGCAGGGCTTCACCCTGAAACCGCTGATGGACATGCTCGACCTCATTGAACATCAGGGAGTGACGATCACGCAGGCGATGGAGGACCTTCGCCGAACCCGTGGCACCTTCGGCCGGAAAGGCCGCCCTCCCGCCCATCCCGGACTGGTCGAGTGGACCGCCGTCGCGGCGTCCCGGTATCTGGCCGCCCGCGCGGCCGAGGAGGCCGAAGGGGCGGCGCGCGCCCACCCCGTCCGGGACGAGTGGGTGACAGGGCAGGTTCTCAGGTCACCCGACCATCGCGGCGCGACGCGCTATGAGCAGACCGCCTGGGGACGCCGGTACGCCTCCTCCGACGGAAGTGTCCGCGAACTGTGGCTGCTGTCCTTCGGCACCGTCAACGAGGAACGTTCCAAGGCGGAGCTGGCGGCCGCGGCCCACACCGTCGCCTTCGGCGTCCCGAGCACGGCGGAATACGGCGAGCCCTACAGACCGACGGAAGGGCTGCCCTCCGCTCGTACGACCCGTCCCCGGCGAGTTCGGGTCGTGGGCGTCGGCTGTGGCGACGGCGGCAGCGCCGTCTTGATCGACTGGGACGTGGAGGAGGTCCGCGAACGCTATGCCGAGCATGCCGCACCCGCCCTGGGCCGGGCGGTGGACGGCGCCGAGCACGTTCCCGGCTCCGGCTGTGTCGGGTGCAAGGCTCTGAACGGATGTACGGCGCTGCACAGGGCTCCCGGCGTGCTGGCCCTCTCTCCCGGCAGGCCGCGCCCACGGCGCAGCGTGTCCGCCAGCGACCTGCGAGCCCACCACGAGTGCCCGGCCCGCTTCCATCTCACCCGGCAGCTGAAGCTGAGGTCCCCGCGTCCGGAGAGTGCCGCGATCCTGAGAGGGCGTGCCGTAGACGCCTGGTTGAACGAGCGGCACGCCGCCCTTCCCGCCCGGGGATGCCGGCACGTGGCGGGCCCTGAGGACCCGGGCGACTGGTCCGCCGGCGGGCACATCCTCAGCGGCGACGAGGCCAGAGCGGGTGCCCGCATGATCGCCGAGCATGCGGCCCTGTGCCCGCTCGACGGGCTCGGCCCCGGCGAGCAGGTGCGCCTACAGCCGCAGCTGACCTGCTACGACCCCGAACTCGACGTCGTCGTCATCGCCACCCCCGACCTCCTGCACACACGCGGAGGCGGGTGGATCTGGCGGGAGACGAAGACCTCGGGCAACCACCTGTGGGAGGGAAGGCCGCTGATGCGCACCTACCCCCAGCTCGCCCTCGCCGTCCTCATGATGGCCTCCGGGGTGCTCGGCGGGGACATGCGCCGGTCCCGGATCGAGCTGGAAATGCTCTACCCGGACGACGGAGGCCTGGAGGAACTGGACCCCGGACTCCCCTCCGTCGTCGACGAGGCTCGCGCGGTTGTCGCGGAGATGGCCGGCCCCTGGCTGCGGGACACCTCCTACCCCCCGAACCCCGGTCGGCACTGCGGCGGCTGCGAGGCCCTCGACTGGTGCCGCCCCGGTCGCGAGCACCTCGGCACGCCGCCTGCTTCCTCCCGCTGAGAACACCGGCCCAGACAGGCCTTCACCCGATCCGCCGAACGCCCTTCTCCGAGGAACCCATCAGGAGGCCGTCCCATGCCATCGCCCCAGCCTTCCGCCTCCCTCGCGGACTGGTCCACGCACGCCGGTGTCACGCTTCTGCACACGATCGCGACGGCCGTGGTCCAGCTCGCGGAGATCACCGACCTCGAGGCGTTCGCCCTTCCCTATCCCGCCGAGGCGCAGCGCGCCCTGGATCGTACGGTGCTCGCCTGCCTCTTGAAGGAAGCCCGCCCGCCTCGGAGCCTGCCGGAACTCCTCGCCTGGTGTCGCACCCGCCCGATCGAGGACTGGCCGCTGGACCTGCCCCTGGACGCCTTCGGCCCTGACGACCTCCTCATCGATCCCGACTCCGCCAAGCCCACCCAACTGTGCCACGAGTGGTGGATCCGCGCCCGTGACAGCGCGGCGGAACAGTACGACCGCACGGTGATCCACACCGCGATGCGGCTCTGCCGTGAGAGTGAGGCCCCCGAGTCCTACACCGCCTTCCGCCGACTGCTGGTGGAACGTCCCGCCCTCACCGGTAACGACATGTTCGAGGTCGCCACTGATCTCTACCTGGATCCGGTCAGGGAGCTCGTCGAGCAGATATATCACCGCGTCCCCGACAGCTTCTGCAGCGACGGCGCGTACGTCACGTGTGCCCGCTGCCTGACCCTGCTCGTCCCTCTCACCGACGGCGGGTGGTGGTGCGAGCGCGACCGCTGCCGACGGCAGGGGCAGCCCCCGCTGGGACGGACACTACGCGCCGACGAGATCGGCACGCTGTGGCAACTCAACCGGCCGCTGCGGCAGTTCGTCACCGGCCCCGGCCGGGCGGAGGCCGACCTGGAAAGGGAACTGCGGGCCCTGCACCTCCCGGTTGAGATGTGGCCCGGTTTCGACGCCTATGACCTGCGGATCACCTTCCCCGACGGCTGGGTCTGGGCGGTTGACGTCAAGGACTGGGCCCACCCGGGCCTTCTCGGGCAGGCCGCGACCGAGGTCCGGCAGCAACCTCCGTACGACGAGGCGTGCTGGGTGGTCCCCCGGTACCGCGTCGATGCCCGCCCGAACTATCTGGAGGTGTACGCCCGCAACCGCGCGCACGCGGCGGGCGGCCTCCCCCTGCTCACCGATCGGCGGCTGGTCGCGGCCGCGCGTGCCCGACTGCGCGGCGACACCGGCCCCGCCGCCCGCCTCGTGCAGGAGAACGGCGACACACTCGCGAACAGAGCCTTCGATGCGTGACGCGGAAAGCTGGTACCAACCCCTTGTCCCCGGCATCTCGGGATTCCTGTCCCGGGAGCAGGTTGGGATCAGGCCGTCCCTGCTGTTCCAGGTGGAGCTCGGCCTCCGGCTCATGGAACGCCTCGATCCCGAGCGGCCCGCCGACGGCGTATGGGTGCTCCTCGGCGGCTACCCATTCGCCCGCGCCGACGGCCTCACCACCACCGAGGACGAGGAAAGACTGCTCGTCTCCGCTCGCCACCTGCTGTGGACCCTGCGCCGCCGCCGGATGTGGCTGCAGTCCCTGGAGGCGTACCAGGAAGTGCAGGAGCGGCTGCGCGGTTACCGCCTGCCGTCGGCGGGCGCTCCCGCCCGGCGAATGGAACCCTTCGTCGCAGCCGGTCGCTTCGCGACGTACGACGCCGTATTAGAGGGTACGCCCGGTTTCGCCCGGCGCAAGCTGACCCTCGCGGGTCCCGGCTCGCACCGTTTCGTCGAGCGCCGTCGGCACACATCCGTCACCCTGCCCGAGTCACCACGCCCGGCACCCGCTCCAGGCCACGAACTCACCGCGAAGAACACCTGGGAAGACCGGCCTCTGCAGGTGCCTCTGGCGGAACTCGCGGACACCGCACGCTGGATGGACGACAGCGAACGACAACTCGGCCGACGCCCCGGCGACTGGGAGCGGCGCCTCACCGTCTTGGAGCTGGACACACGCACCGACGACGGCCTGAGGTTCGCCCCCGCCGAGGTGCTCAGCCTCGACGGGATGCTGCACCTGGTCGGCATGGTCGGAGCGGGCAAGAGCACGTTGATGTCACTGATCGCGGTCTGGGCCGCAAGACAGGGAATGCGGACCACCCTGGTGGTCGGCGACGTCGCCGAGCAGCTCACGCTGACCGCCCTCTTCCGCGATCTCGGCCTGGACGCGGCCCCCGTGCTGGGCACCACCACCCGGGAGACCCACGTGCAGCGGCTGCACCGTCGCCTCGCCGCCCGCACTCCCGGATCCCTGCTGACCCACGACGACCCGGGCTTCGACGACCTGAGCACCGTCTGCGTCGTGGACGCTCTGCGCGGCAACGAGGCCGTCGAACCGCTCCGTTACGCGGACGCCCCGTGCACCCGCCTCCATCCCGCCCGCAAGACACCGGAGCCCGCCTCCGGCCGGATACTGCCCGACCTCTACCCGATCGGCGAGCCGATCCGGAGCGAGGAGCCTCCGGACGCGCTCGGCCCGGCACACGGCTGCCCGATCTGGAGCGCCTGCCCCCGGCACAGCGCCGCCCGGGAACTGGTCGACGCGCTGATCTGGGTGGCGAACCCCGCCAGCCTGGTGCAGAGTCCCGTGCCGAACCACCTCAACGAGGAACGGCTGCGTTATCTGGAGCTGGCCTGCCTGCGCAGCGACATCGTGATCGTGGACGAGGCCGACCGGGTGCAGATGCAGCTGGACACCATGTTCGCCCCGTCGGCGACCCTGGTGACCAGGGGGCCGGAGTCCTGGCTCGACAAGCTGCACACCCACAAGATCGACGAGTTGGCCCGGCAAGGGAGACTGCCGCTGTCCGAGCGTGACGTCGAACGCTGGGCCGTCTCGCTCGACGTGGTGAGCGCCGCCACCAACCGGCTGTACGCCATGCTGATGAGTGACGAGGACCTGCGTACCTGGGCCGACATCGAGTACTTCAGCGCCTGGACCCTGCAGGAGAAACTGATCGCCGCCTGGTATCCGACTCCCGGCGAGACCTCCGGAACCACGCTCCTCGCCGATGACGTGCCCGACGAGAAGATCCTCTACGAGGACGAGGAAAAACTCGCACGAGCCGAAGCAGAGCAACGGCCGACCCCGCAGGAAGCCTTCCCCTGGGCCGACCGTAGGCAGGAGGTGACCTCCGTCTTCGACACCTTCCGCGACGACCCGCTCGGCGACCGAGGCCCCTACGGAACGGACACCGACCGCCTCATCCAGGCCACCCACGACCTGCTGCACACCTTGAATGAGAAGGGCACGCGGCAGCGGGTGCGCGGGGTCCTGGACCTACTCCTCAACGGCTCCCCGCTACTCGACGGCTCCGTGCCGCCGCCTGCCCGCCGGCACAACGGCGAACCCGACCCGGCCGACGTCCCCGGCAGCCCCCCCTGGTACGACCGCACCACCAAGCGGCTGGAGTTCACCCTCCTGCTCTCCGCGCTGCACCAGCGTCTCGACCGGCTCACCTTCCTGTGGCCGCAGGTGGAGGCCGCGCTCAACCTCGACTCGACCGACAACGAACTCTCCAGGCGTCCACCGCTCGACTACGCCCCGATCGTCCCCGAAGCCCCGATGGGCAATGTCATCGGTTTCCAGTATCTCCCCGAGGAGCAGGATCGCGACCCCGAGGGCCGCCTCAGCGGCACCCTGCGGTTCTTCCGCTGCGCCGGGGTCGGCCGGGAGCTGCTGCTGTCGCTGCCCAGCCTGGGTGCCGTCCCCTCCACCGGGCGCCTGGGGCCCCACGTGCTGCTGATGTCGGGCACCAGCTGGGCGGGCACGTCCACGCGCGCCCACGTTCTGGCCCCCGTCAAGGCGGTGCTCAAGCCGGATCCCCGTGCTCTCGACGCCATCCGGGACACCGTCTTTCGCACGCACTTCCTCTACGACGACGACAACACCCCGCTGAGCCTGTCCGGTCAGGATCAGACCGTGCGACCGGCGGTGCTGCGCCGGATGATCGCGTGCCTGGGCCGTCCCGGCCGGGGTGGGTTGCCCAGCCCGCTCGAACAGGAGCTCTCCCTGATCGGCGACGACGGCCGCCGCAGGGCTCTGCTGCTGGTCGGCAGTTACCGGGAGGCGAACGCCGCCGCCGACGCCCTGCAGGAAACGGAGCGCTGGCGCGGCCGGGTCCGGGTGCTCGCCGCCGACGACGCCGACCTGGAACAGGCCGTGCGAGGCGGGAGGGTCGGCTCCGACGGTCGCACCCACGCCGCCGCCATACGCCGGGGAGACCTGGCATCCTTCGCCGAGGACCCGGACGCCGAGCTTCTGGTCGCCCCACTCATGGCGATCGAACGCGGCCACAACATCCTCAACGCGCAGCGCACCGCCGCCTTCGGGACCGTGCTGTTCCTCGCCCGTCCGCATCCGCGCCCCGACGACCTGTCCCTGGCCATCTTCGCGATCAACGACTGGGTGACCCGCTTCGTCCGTGACCATCCCGACCTGAAAGGGGCCACCTTCGGCGAGCTGATGGCCGAGGCCGACGGCCTCGACGCGGCAGGCCTCGCGTTCCGCCACGAGGCCCGTCGTGAGTGGCGACGGCTGCTCTCCCGCCGTTACGTCTACTCCCGGCTCGGCCCCGAGGAGAAGCGGTCCTTCGCCTGGGACCAGCTGGTCGCGATCTGGCAGGTCATTGGGCGCCTGGTGCGCGGCGGCGTCCCGGCCAGAGTGGTCTTCGTGGACGCCAGGTTCGCCCCGCGGTACGCGGCGGCGACCGCACCGGGAGTCAGTACGGCGCGAACCGCTCGTCTCAGCAGCCCTGGCGACGGCCTGCTGGCCGAGCTGCGGGCCGTTCTCGCCCCCTATTTCGCCGCCGATGCCGACCCCGGCCTCTTCGCCGACCCGGCGGACCCCGCCCTCGTCCAGATGCTCTACCGACCGCTCTACGACGCGCTCCGCGGCATGACCGCCGGGCCGACACGTCCCTGACAAGATCCTCGCACCCAGGAGCCCCGATGGGATTCACCTACAACGAGATCCGCCGCGCCGCCTACCTCCTCGCCCCAGGCACCGCCCCGCTGACCGCCCGGTACCGCGCCCTGCCCTTTCCCGAGCAGTGGCGCGACAGCCTGCTCGCGCTGTGCGACGCCGGCCGGGACGCCGAGGCGGAGCCGTACCGTACTGTTCCCACCTACCGTATGGACGGCGTGCTGCAGAGCCTCGCCCCCGACCTGGTGGTGCGAGGGCGAGGCTCGGAGAAGCACGGCGACGAGAAGGATTTCTGGCTGTACGCCCCCGCCGACATCCCCCACCCGCTGCCGGACGCGGCGTTCGAGCGGCTGCTCACCGCCTGGGTGCGTAATCTGCGCCCGGAACCGGAACACCGCGGGCGGGTCGTCGAGACCCTCGCCGAACTACGCGCCGATCCGCCGCGCTGGCGCGAGGTGGAGGTGGACCTGCTCGGCTGCGACACCACCGACGGAGGCACCGCGCTCCCGCTCGGCAGGCAGTTCCAGCTCGCCACCGACCATCTGGCGCGCCGCGTCCTCTCCCTGGAGCCCTACGACACGGGAGCCGGCTTGCTGAGGTTCAGGGCCGTTCCGCGTGGTCCTCGGCAGCAGGGCGCGGAGCTGATGTCGCAACCTCTGCCGCACGAGGTCAAGAACCGCACCTGGTGGTTCTCAGTCGTCATCAACATCTCACTGCACACCGCCCCGTTCTCGCCGCACCTCCGGCTGCACGTCCACACAGGCCTGAGGCGGTGGGCCACCCACCCCGCCGCGAACGGCCGCCTCCACCTGCCCTTCCGCCGCGACACCTCGGTCTACTTGCGCCCGACCGTGCCCTGGCTTCCCGGAACACCCACCAGTGAGCGTTACGCCGTGGCCCGGCTCACCTGGGACCGCACCGAGCGAGCCCATGACTGGCGCGAGACGAGCCCCGCCGGAATCCTGCGGGGCATCGCCCTCGGGCAGCCCTTCCCCGACCCCGCGGAGCTGCTCACCGAACCCGAATGGTGGATCGGCGAGGGGCCCGGCGTGCGCGCCTCCGTGGTGCACAGCAACCACATGGGCCAGCACGGTGTCAAGGCCGGCCTGATGTCCCATCAGCGCTCACAGATCGTCGAGTGGGCCGAACAGGCGCTTCCCGAAGGGCTGACGCGCGCCCCCGACCTGAGGCGCAGCAGGATCTCCCCCAACACGCCCGCCAACCCGCGGCCCAAGACGCAGGGGGACGCCAAGAAGGCCGAGGAGGTGCGGACCACCCATGCCCGCCGCGCCGCACTCGCGGTCGCCGTACGAGCCATCTCGGACGAGGAAACGGCGTCCACCGGCGTCCCGGTCATGGAGGCCCGTCTCCTGTGGCAGACCGCCACCATGCGTGACACGGCCATCGCGGCCCTCGCCGAGGTGCTCGCCCTGGACGGGGACGGCGGCGCGCCCGTGGCCGAGGCCTTCGACACGGCCAAGCCCGGAGTTCCGGTTCTCCTCCGCTGGGAAACCCCCGAACTCGCCATCCTGCTGCGGTGCCTGCCGTTGTCGGGAGGCCTCGCCGACTCCCTCGACATCGACCCGGCGCCCCGCGGCAGGGGGCGGGCTCTCGCCGCGGCCATCACCGCCCGCCGCACCGCCGTCACCGACTTCCTGACTGCCGACGGCGCCGACCTGGAAGCCGCCGCCCTCGCCCTGGTCGAGATCGACCGGCGGATCGACTTCCGGACGCCTCTCCACGATCCCAAGTTCGCGCTGCGGCTGGGTTGCGCCGACGCCGGGGTGGTCACCCAGTTCACCGCCGTCCCTCGAAAGGCCAGGGGCTACAACTCCGAGAAGAACGCGGCGTACCGCGCCCGTTCGGCCTGGCTGGACGGACTCCGCCAGCTCGGCGTGCGGGTCGTGCCCGAGCACACGCTGGGGGATCGGCTGCCCGCCGACCTCCACTACGCGGCCGTGTGGATGGTAAAGCGCCGTGCCGACGGCCCCACCCGGGTGGCCAGGCACGCCCCGGTCACCGTCCTGGTCGGTCCTTCGGATCCGGGATCGGGCCAGGCCGTGATCCGCGGCTGGGACCCGGAACAGCGCGCCTGGATTCCCTACCCGAAGTTCCTGCTACGGCTGACCAGGATCGCCGAGCTCCCCGACGCGCCGGACGAGATCGAGGGGGACCGCGCGCCCGGCACGTCGAACGAGGTCGACGAGGGCTACGCACCCGGCATGGAGATACCCCTGTCGCCGCCGCCCACCGACGGGCAGCCGTACCCTCGCGTTACCTTTCAGGAGCGACACCACAAGAGAGAGGAACAGCGCGCCAAGACCGCCCGCTACCTGCAGAAGATGCTCCGCTCCCTGCACGGGCACCCCACACTGTTGCTCGCCCACTCCCAGAACGGCCGGGCGCACTGGCCCTGGCTCCAGGACGGTCAGGTCATAGCGGACCTGATCAGAACGGGCCACGCGTCGGCCGGTCGGCTCGACCCCGATCTGCGGCTGGTCAGGGTACGTGACGCGAGCGGGCGCGAGACACCCCAGTGGTGGGGGATCGGCAACCCCTCCGGGGTCAACGGCCTCGCCGCGGGTCTGTGGACCGAGACCTCTGATTCGCGGGTCTTCTACAGCACCACCGACAAGGCCGGGACCTTCCGCGCCTCCGCGGTGGAGGCCGACAAGCTCGCCCCTCGTGCTCTGCGAATGGGAAAGCGCAAGGGTGAGCCGACCATCGACACCGAGATCCCCGCCTGGAACCCCGCCCTCATGGAGGTCACCGTTCTGGGCTGCCACCCGGCCTCCCTCGGTGAGGAAGGAGACACTCCCGAGGCCCTGGCCATGGCAGTCCATCAATTGCGCCAGGCGGCCGACTATCTCGACGCCCTGTCCCTACCGCTTCCTTTGCACCTGGCTGCACTCGCCCAGGAGTACGTGCTTCCCACCGTCGCGGAGGAAGATGACGGATCCGACGATCCCATCACCACTGACGATCGGGGGTAGGGCTAGCCGTCGAGACGCTGGCCGCCCGCCTGGCCGACTTCTCCGCTGCGGCCTCAGTGCTCAACGAACCGACACGTCTTCTGGTCCGGTGACCGGGGCGGTCGTCCTGACTGCTTGAACCTGCCTGCACCGGGGTGCGGCAACACATGCGCTCCGGGGTATCTGCCGCGACTTGAGTGCGATCCAATCAGATGTGAACGAGATACATCAATTAGTGATGATACACGCATACATGGCAGTCACGAGATTTAATCTTGTGCATCGTATTCACACTATGATTCACTGGCGTCGCACAATCGCCCCCACCCCCTGGAAAGCGAGGTCCCGCCATGTACGGAAACCCGCAACCCCCGCAGCACGGCTACCCCCAGCCCCCTCCACAGACCGTGATCGTGCAACGGAGGGGAGGCGGCTGCCTGCGCGCGTTCCTCATCGGCGCCACCGTACTGATCGGCCTGGTGGTGATCGGCGCCCTTCTCAGCGGAGGCGACAAGGACGGCGGGAACTCAGCGAGCTCGGACGACACCGCGGCCACCGACACCTCCGCCCCCGCGAAGAAGACCGAACCCAAGTCGGCGGGAATCGGCGACACCGTCAAGGACGGCAAGTTCGCCTTCAAGGTCGCCAAGGTCGAGAAGGGCGTCGCGCGGGTCGGCGACGAGTACGTCGGATCCGATGCCCAGGGGCAATACGTCCTGGTGCACGTCACCGTGAAGAACATCGGTGAGGAGTCCCAGCTGTTCAGCGACTCCTCACAGAAGCTCATCGACACCAAGGGCAGGCAGTACGACCCCGACTCCGGCGCCGCCGCCCTCGGGCTGAAGAATTCCAACGCCTTCCTCAACACCATCAACCCCGGCAACGCGGTCAACGGGATCCTGCTCTTCGACGTCCCGAAGAACTTCAGGATCAAGGCGATCGAACTACACGACTCCATCTTCTCCGACGGTGTCACCGTCGCCCTGAACGACTGACCACGCACCCCTTATCGGACCGATCCACCGGCACCATCGGTAAGATCCGGATCCGGCTATCTCCCCAACGGGCGGCCGATGCCCCAACCTCTGACAATCGGAGTCCCATGTTGGTCGCGCAGCGCTACGAGCTACAGCAGCCGATAGGCCGGGGCGGTATGGGGGAGATCTGGCAGGGCGTCGACCTTCACCTGAACCGCAGGGTGGCCGTCAAGCGTGTCCGGCACGACAGGCTCACCGAGGAGACTGTCCGGCGGTTCATTCGCCGATCTTCTGGCCCAGCCGGTACGGCCCGATGCTGCCGAAGGGAGGAGAACCGGACGCGGTGTCTGCCGGGTACCACTGAGACAGGGAGGATGGCGGTATCGGGGTCGGTATCGATGACGCCTGGTAAGGCTGGGATGCGGATGGCAGACCGTCGCCATCTCGGAAGGCCCGAGCTCCATGGTGAGGCGCGGGAGCCTGGTAAGGCAGGGTCGGCGGCATCGGAGCCCGGTAGTGAGGCGGCGGCATGGGATTGTACTGCCAGGCCCCCGAAGGGAAGGGAACCGTCGGCCGAGTCCGGAAGACGGATGACCGAAGGATGAGCGCGTGCACCGTGCCGCCCAGCCAGCCCACGAGGATCAAGACTCCCGCGATCGCATCGACTTCCGGCTCCTTGGTCGTGGGGTCATTGTCGCTATAAATTCCGGAAATGATGGCGAACGCCAGCAGAAGAACGCTGTAGACACAGGTCGTGAATCCGGCGAACCGGCTTTTCAGCCGCACCGCGGCATGTCCGATGATGAAGGGGGTCGTGAGTCCGAGGGTGTAAAGCGGGGCCAGCGCCCAGATCAGGCTGAGCGGGAAGTTCCACCAGGGAGGCCGGCCGGAAACACGCCCATCGGTGTTGTAGTGATAGTGAGGGGCAGGACCACCGGCTGGGAACACAACACGAATAATACGGACCCGCCACCGTCACCGAGGAGGACAACGCCTACGGAGACTCCATCTCGGAAGCCATCTCGGAAGCCCCCTCGAAACCGTTGGACGACGAAGCAGCGCCTGCCATGGACGAACGGATGCCTGCTCGCGAGGGACGGAGCATCGCGGTCAACGCACCGGGGCGCCGGACGCGATGAGTTTCGCGGCGGGCTTCCCCCATTTTGAAACCTGGCCGACACTGAACGCATGTCGAAACGCACACTGATCTGGTTGGGCGTAACCGTGGCGCTGGCGGCACTGGCCGCGCTGGGGTGGTATTTCATCGCGGTCGGCCTGGATCGTGCCGACAAGCTCGCCAGCGTGCTCGGCGCCTTCGTCGGGCTGCTGGGGCTGGGGCTGGCGGTTTTCGGCGTTGTTTCCTCACCTCCCAAGGACACCGTTTCCTCACCTCCCAAGGACACCGAGCCTGAACCCGAGCCCGGCGGTGTCCACAACGAGATCAGTGGCACCGTGCACGGTAGCGCCGTGCAGGCCAGGGACATCGAAGGCGGGATCACCTTCGGCACTCCAAAACCTCACAGAGCACAGGAGATGGACTGACCATCCTGCGACAGACGACCGGCAATCCCGATCAGCTGCCCTTGTATCGGCCCGCACTCCAGCCGTAGATCGTGAATTGTGCGCACGTGAATCTGCCGTGATCGGCAGTTCGGGCGCCGCCACTGGAGTCCTGATCGGCGATGACACCGGCATTTCTGCCCCCTTCTCATTAAATATGAGACTTTCTGGCAGCAGAGAATCCCGCACGCACTGTTCCTGGCGCGATGTTCTCGACGTCTCCGAAGTCCACTGACAACCAGAATCAAGCACCGACGTGCTGGATGTCGGAATGCGCGGCCGTAGCACGGATCCGGAAAATATCCGCTGCGGCCCGAACCCGATCGATGACCGGCAGGCCGAGGCCGGTTCGGTGTCAAACCTTCGTCACCCTACGCACCGAAAATCGGTGCGTAGGTGCTGTGAACACCTTCCGTTCAGCTCGTTTGTCCACTGTTTCGGACAGGCGGTTTGTTTTTTTCGGCCACGTTCGCGCGATAATCCACCCATTCCGTTGTCCCGGAGTGCCGTCCAACATATGCTCCGCACAGGTAGAACGCACAGCCAAGCCGAGTGGAGGCGGGCATGGCTCGTTCCTGGGAGGCTGACCCTTCCGCGTTGTTCGAGCGGCGATTAGGGAAGTCGGCCAAAGAGTTAGACCGTTCGGACGGCCGCGACGAATGCCCAGATATCTGGCAACTCGACAACGGTGACATCGCGGTGATCGGCAGGGACCTCACCGCCGCCTACAGCCCTCGCCTGCCGGAGGGCGTGTCCCTCGCCCCGGATGAACGACTGGTCGTCATCCCGGGCATCATGCTCAGCGCGGCGAAGGCGGACATCGCCGATGCTTGATCCCCGCGCGCCCTTCCTTGTTCCCGCGCAGGGCGAAAGACTCGTCAGGGACGCCTACCGACGCGACTTCCGGCAACGGGATGCGCAGATTCGCAACCGGGACTCCTGGAAGTTCGAGCGGCGGCAGCACTTCGAGGAACAGGGCAGTCCCAGCCGTGACGCGTTTCGCCGAGGTGACTGGGAGGAAGCGCTGCGGCTTCTCGATGAAAGGCGAGACGACCTGCTCGCGGTCACCCGGGAGGACGAGCGCCGCGGTTCCTTCTTCCACCGGGTACGCGTGGTCGAGACGCCGCTCACGCCATATATGCGGTGGGAGCTGTACTCGCTGCGGCTGCGTGCCGAATGCGGTGAGCGGGTCCGCGTGGTCGGCGTGGAAAAGGTGGCGGCCTCGGAGAGGACCACTCCACTGCCGGAAGTGGTCATCCTCGGCGGCCGAACTCTCTACCACGTTCTCTACACCGAAACCGGCGTCCCGAACGGCGCGGTTCGCTACACCGACCCCGGCCTCATCGGAGGCTGGGAGAAATACATCAAAAGCCTCTACGAGGCCGGTGAAGATGTGATGTCCTACTTCGACCGCGAGGTGGCACACCTTCCCTCGCCCACGACGAAGACGGAGTAGGCGTAAAAAAAGCCCGGAGAAGACGAGAAGAACCCCGGCGGTTCGCATTCCGAACTGTCGGGGTCCTCGCGTGATGTCGTACAGGCCAGGGACGTCAGTGGCGGAGTCCATTTCCACGAACATGGCAGACCGGACCGGAGCGGCCCCGCGAACCTCACCCCACGGCAGCTACCGGCCGATGTGCGCGGGTTCGTCAACCGTACCGGTGAGTTCGAAGAGCTGAACACTGTCCTGATCGGTGAAGACGGCGATCCGCGCGTCATCTCGGTGTGCGTGATCGCCGGGACCGCGGGCGTGGGGAAGACGTCGCTCGCGCTGCGCTGGGCGTATCAGGTCCAAGACCGCTTTCCCGACGGGCAGCTCTACATCAATCTCCGCGGCTACGACCCGGGAGAGCCGGTCACCGCCCAGGAGGCCCTGCACCGTTTCCTGGTCGCTCTCGGCGTCCGCGCCCATTCCGTGCCGCAGGACCCCGACGCCGCCGCCGCGCTCTACCGCTCGCGGCTGGCCGGCCGCCGGATGCTGATCGTCCTGGACAACGCGGCGACGCCGGACCAGGTCCGTCCCTGCTGCCCGGGAGCGCGGGCTGTCTGACCGTACGACGGCCGCCTTCCTGAGCCCTGTCATGAATTATCACCCACGAAAACATGGGACCCTTGATGGGCTTTAGCAGGAAATAAATAATTATTCGGCGGATTGTCCGCCTATGTTCGTGAATCGCAGATCGAGCAGCTATCGAAACGCCGCCGATAATTCTTTTTCCATTGACACGGCAGAGCGTAAATGACACGTTTACCAATGTCTGGCGCCATCACGTGAGATCAGCACCGTGCACATTTCCAACCGCCGGACAAGATTCACACAACGGCCTCTGCCCCCGCTCGACTCGACTCAGCACGGAGGTACGATCATGCGTCAATCACTCCGCAAGATCTCCATGACGGCCGGCATCGTAAGCGCAGCGCTCCTCGGGATGTCGCAGACCGCGGCGATCGCGGTTCCGTCGAAATCCGTCCTCGCACCCCCTCCCGCCCCCGCTCCGGCTCCCGATACCGGTCGGGCTCCCGCGGGGGGCGAGGCGACCCTGGAGAACACCGGTTCCACCGCGAACACCCGGGCGCTGTGCGTCTTCAACACCGCGGGGGACTACGTCCACGTCTCCTCGTCCGCCTTCGAGGCCTCCGGGCACGGCTGGTGGGTCAACGGCAACTGCAACGCCACCCTGGCGGTCGTCACGGTGCAGCTGCAGCAGTACTACTCCGACGGCAGCTGGAGAAACGCCGGCACGGTGGGCCGTGCGACGGTGCGATCCGGCGGCGGCGCCGGCAACCGCGCGACCGGACGCGGCGGCTGTAACAGCAACAGCCTGACGGGATGGCGTAGCGTCGTCGACGTGGACCTGGTCGGTCTGGCCGACGACCCGGGCAAGCTCTACACACCGAGCCGGAACATCTACTGCAGGCGATAGCGGAAGAGGGCGACGTGAGCATCAGACCCGACAGCACCATGTTCGCGGCTCTGCACGGCGAGCTGGTGTCACATCCGTGGCGAGATCCTCACGTCGCCTCCTCGGACGCGTACAGCCTGTTCGTCGCGCGGTCGTCCGCGATGGGATGGCTCACCGAAGCCACCGAGAACGCGTCCGGCGGCCTCTGGGGGATGAACGACGCCGGGCAGGGTCCGGATTCCGGGTCGGATCCGTCACGTATCGCGTGGTTTCAGGTGTCGTTGACCGAACCGGTTCCCGACGGCCGGCCGTTGCCGGTTCAGGCGTTCCTCTCATGTGCGGGGGACGTGGTGGCGCGTATCGGCACTCCGCGCCTGCGAGCGGTTCAGCTCCTGCTGCCGGTGCAGAGCCTCGACGCGTCGTCGCGGGTGAGGGGTGTGATACCCCTGCTCCAGGAGGCCGGCTGGTTCGCCGACGTTGACCCGCGGCTGAGAACGCCGGTGCGGGTGACGTTGGACGGCGGACAGGAGCCGTCCATCCGCTCGGCGGCGCCCGAGATGCTCCGGTGGATGCGGGGTTTCACGCAGGACGTCTTCTCGTGCGACTCGTTCTCCCTGACCGACGACGACACGGTCCTGAAACCCGCCGTCATCGACGAGCTGTGGCGCGGGCCCGCCCGGCACCGGGCCACATTCAGCGGCGTCCTCGCCGAGTGGTCACTGGACGCCCTGGGATGGCTGGCCGCCTTCCTCGCCGAGGCGAGCTCCCAGAACGGGGTCGGCACCCCGTTGATGCTCACGGCCGACCGACCCGAAGGATCGCGTTCACACGTCGATTGAGTTCGGCGGCGCTTCTCTCGGGTCGGCCTCGGAAAAAGCTCTCCCGGGTCAGCGGTGAGCCGGCGTTCGCGGAGTTCGGCCAGGAGTGGTTCATCGGGGTCGATGTCGAACTCAGCCGTCGCGTGCGAGCGCGGCGATGTCCACATCGGCGCTGACACCGTCGAGGTGACGCTCCAGGACCTGCCGGATCGCGGGGAGCAGATCCGGCCGCGCGCCGAGACTCTCGGCGAGTTCGGCGACCAGGGTCACATCCTTGTGCAGGATCCGGGTACTGCCGCGCACGGTCCCCGGCTCCTCCACCAGCCGCGCGACGAGGACCTGGAGCATCGTGGAGTCGGCTGCCGTCCCCGCCAGCAGCTCGGCAATCGTGGTCTCCGCCAGACCCGCCGACGCCGCCAGCCGGAACATCTCGGCCGCCGCGACGACGTGCGCCGCGACCAGGTGCTGGTGCAGGAGCTTCACGGTCGTCCCTGCTCCGAGCGCGCCGCATGCCACCACGCGGGACGCGTACGCCGCGAGCACCGGCTCGGCCGTGAGCAGCGCGCTCCGGTCACCTCCGGCGAAGACCGTCAGCGTCCCGGCCACCGCCGACTCGGTGCCGCCCGAGAACGGCGCGTCGAGCACCCGGCAGCCGGTCTCGGCGAGTGAGCCGAGCGCGACAGCGTCCTGCACCGCGACCGTGGAGTGGTTCACCAGTAAGTGGTTCGGGCCCAAGAGCGGCGCGAGCTCCCCGATGACGCCGCGCACCGTCGGCGGCGTGGGGAGGACGAGCAGGAGCACGGACGCCGCCTCGGCCAGCGCGGCCAGGCTGTCCACACGGTGGGCCTGCGTGGTGCCCCCGAAAGGGTCGTGGCCGAGCACCGGCCAACCGGTGGTCGCCAGGCGGTCGGCGAGCTTTCCGCCCATCGCCCCGAGCCCGACGACACCGACAGTCGGGGGTCCCGTCTCCGTCCGCATCGACCGGCCTCAGATCCGGTGTCCGGCGACGGAGCCGTCGCGCACGTTGCGCTGCACGCTGCCGAGCGCCTCGGCGTAGGCGGCCTCGAGGTCGTCCGGAGCGAGCGGTCCGGCGTAGACGCCACCGCGGACCAGCACGTAGCCGCTGTCGACATAGCGGAGCAGTCGCGTGCTGGTCGGGCTGGTGAGCAACGATGCCACCCCCTCCTCGGCCAGACCGGTCAGGAGGTCGAGCAGCTCGCTGACGATCACCGGTGCCAGCCCGGTCGAGAGCTCGTCGAGCAGGAGGACTCGCGGCTCGTTGAGCAACGCCCGCGAAATCGCCAGCATCTGCTGCTCGCCGCCGCTGAGCACGCCGGCGGATTTGTTCACGCCACGGCGCAGCGGCTCGAACCGCTCGATCCCCCGCTCCACCGCCGCGTCCGGGAGGTCCAGCATCTCCGCCATCACCTGAAGGTTCTCCCGGACCGTCATGCGGGGGAACAGCTGCCGCCCCTGCGGGACCAGCGCCATCCCTCGGCGTGCCCGGTCGACCGCGCTCGTGGCCGAGACGTCCTCACCGTCGAGCAGCACCACGCCCGTGCTGCGCACCGCCCCGTACGCCGCGTTCACCAGCGACGACTTGCCGGCCCCGTTGGCGCCGAGCAGTAGCGTCACACCGCCGGTGGGGACGACGAGTGCCTGACCGGCGAGGTTGAGGGCCACCGCCTTGCCGTAGCCGACTCTGAGATCGCGCACCTCCAGGGCCACCCGATCGTTCTCAGTCGTCACCGAAGTACACCTCCTTCATCTCCGCGCTCGCCATGCACTCGGCCGGGTCTCCGTCGAAGCGCACCTCACCGTGCGCCATGAGCACCACCCGGTTGACAAGGGAGACCACGATGTCGATGTTGTGGTCCACCAGCAGCACCGCGCAACCGGCGTCGGCCATCGTGCGGATCGCGCGGGAGAGTCCCTGGATGCCGTCGGCGTCCAGCCCGGCGAACGGCTCATCGAGGAGCACCACCTCCGGATCCTGGCTGAGCGCGCGCGCCGCCTCCAAGAGGCGGAGCTCACCCAGGGTGAGCTCGGAGGCGGGACGGTCGAGGTCGCGGAGACTGAGCGAGCCGGCCACCTCCTCGGCGCGGCGCCGCAGCCGCTCCGCGCGCGGGTCGAGCAGTCCGTGGATCAGCGTCGCGGCGAACGAGAGCGGTCCGGTGAACGTCGTCGCGTAGGCGCCGATCAGCACGTTCTCCAGCGCGGTGAGCTCGTGTGCGATCTGCGGGTACTGGAAGGTACGCGCCAGCTTCGCCCGCTTGGCCCGCCGGGCCGCGGGCCCGCTCAGCACCCGGTCGGCGACCAGGACCTGGCCGGTGTCCGCGGACTGCTCGCCGCTGATCAGGTCGACGACCGTGCTCTTCCCGGCGCCGTTCGGCCCGACCAGGCCGACCACCTCACCACTGCACACGTGGAAGCTGACGTCGTGGACCGCACGCACGCCGCCGTACGCCTTGTGCAGGCCCTGACAGCTAAGCGCCAGGCTGGACATGGTCCCTCCCCTCCTTGCGACCTAGCCGGGTCAGTCCCGCCAGGACATCGTCGAGCAGACCGAGCAGGCCCCGCCGCGCGAAGATCAGCACCAACAGCACGGCGACCGCGAACGCGAGCGTGCCGGTGTCCTGGAACCAGGTCAGGTTGAAGGTCAGCTGGGTGACGATCACCGCCCCGGCCACCGATCCCCATGGCGACTGGTAGCCGCCGAGGAATGGGATGAACAACGCCACGAAGGCGACTGAGAGCGGCACCGACTCGGGCAGCATCGACAGGTTCACCGCGGCGAAGTACCACCCGCCGACGGAGCCGAGGGCGGCGCCGATACCGAGCGAGATCAACGTCAGCGCTCGCGTCGAAACGCCCGAGGACTCGACGGCACGGGCCGCCTCGCCCTTGGCCCGCAACGCGATCCCGAACGGCGAGGTGCGCAGTCGGTCCAGCCCCCAGGCCGCCAGGAAGAGGGTCAGCAACGCGGCGACCACCAACTGCTGGCGGGTGACCTCGTGGCCGAACACGGTCAGCCCCCGGGTCAGCACCACCCCGGCCGGGCCGCCGGTGAGGTCGGTGCTGTCCACCAGCCAGGCCGTGAACGCCTCGCCGAACAGCAGGGTGACCGCGGCCAGGTAGAAGCCGGAGAGCTTGTACGTCGTCAGCCCGAGCAGCACCGCGACCGCCGCCGAGATCACGATCCCGATCGGCAGCGCCAGGAACAGCGACAGGTTGGTGCGCACGCACAGAATGCCCAGTGCGTAGCCGCCGATCGCGACGTAGGCGTTGTAGGCGACCGACATCGAGTTGCCCATGATGTAGTGGCTGTACAGACCGAGGCTGATCATGCCGTAGGTGACCATGAGGATCGCCAGGTCCTGGCGGTAGCCGTTCTGGCCGACCCACACCACGACCAGCATCAGCACCGCGAACGCGATGGGCGTCCGCCAACGACTAAGCCGACTCAAACGACTAAGCCGGCTCATGCGCGCACCCGCTTGACGAAGATTCCCTCCGGGCGCAGCGCGAAGAAGATCGCTGCGGCGGCGAAGGTCACGTAGCTCAGCGCCGCGGGACCGAAGTGGTAGATGGCCAGCGCCTGCAGGAAGGCCAGGCCGAGCCCTCCGGCGAGCGGCCCCCAGACGTTGGCCGCGCCGCCGATCACGAAGGCGAGGAACCCGAACAGGGTGAACTGCAGCGCGCTGGTGAACGCGACCCCCGCACGGTTGGCGAACAGCGCGCCGGCCAGCCCCGCGAACAGGCCGGACGCGGCGAATGCGAGCAGCCGGATCCGCCGTACCGGCATCCCGAGCATGGTCGCGGCCTGCGTGTTGTCGCCGATCGAGCGGAACTGCCGCCCGAGCTTGGTACGACGCAGGAGCAGCCCGACGGCGGCGAACAGGGCGACGGTGACCGCGATCTCGATAAGCGCCTGTGCGCTGATCACGAGCTTGCCCAACTCGAGCACATCTCCGTTCACCCAGGTCACCCCCGGCAGCGCCGACTTGCCGAAGGCGACCCCGGCCATCTGCTGCACGGCGAAGAGACCGGCCACCAGCGCCATCACCACGTGGTGGTCCTCACCCCCACCGGGCTTGACCAGCGGGGCCACCACCAGCACCTCGATGCACAGGCCGAGCACGGCGCCGGACACCACCCCGACCAGCACGCCGAGCACCAGCGGCAGACCGGCGCCGACCGTGAGCGCCGAGCTGACCATCCCCCCGACGACCACCAGGCCGCCGACGGCGAAGTTGAACAGTGCGGCGCTCTCCTTGACCATGAACAGGGCCAACGCGATCAGGCCCAGGAAACACCCCGTCTCCAGCGTGGGGATGACGAGCTCGACAGGCATGGGGACTCCTTCTCCGTCTCTCAGCGCGTGCGGATCACTCGACCCGCTGGTTCACCTCGACGACGTTCATCGACGGGTCGTAGGTGTAGAGCTGGTGGAAACCCTTGTAGGACCAGGTGCCGGCGTCGTTGAAGGGCACGCCCTGCTCGGTGAGGCGCTGCATGACGCCCTTGATGTCGTCGACCTGGATGGCGATGTGGCCGTTGATGACCGGGTGCAGTCGCAGGTCGTTGTCCCAGGGCAGTGACGGGGTCGGCTTGCAGACATGGATCTGGCGACCGTTGCCGTCCTCGAACAGCGCGACGAAGTCGCTCCCGGTCTCGAGTTGGCCCTGCTTGCCATCGCCGGACCAGGGGAACTGGATCTCGTTCATGCCGAAGACGCTCTGGTAGAAGCGGACCATCGCCCGGACGTCGTGGGCGGGGATGTTGACGTGGTGCAGCTGCCAGCTCATGATTCCTTCGTTTCTCTCGGTTCTCTTGGTTCTCGTTCGAGGACAGGGGGGTCAGATCCGCAGCGGGAAGCCGCCGCCGACGATGAGGGTCTCGCCGGTGACGAAGGCGGCGGCCTCCGAGGCGAGGAACAGCGCGGGGCCGACCAGGTCCGCTGTCCGGCCCTGTCGCGCGATCAACTGCTTGGTCGAGATGAAGTCCTCCAGCAGCGCCGACGGCAGGTCGGCCATCGCGGAGTCGGTGTCCATCGGTCCGGGCGCCACGCAGTTGACCCGGATCCCGTCGGCGGCGAGCTCGGCGGCGAGCGCAGTGGTCACACCGCGCACGGCCAGCTTCGTCACTCCGTACACGTCCCGCGGCACCATGCCGGACACGGACGAGACGTTGATGATGCTGGCGTTCGGGGACCGGGCCAGCCAAGGACGGGCGCTACGGGCGCACCGGACCAGGCCGACGACGTTGACCGACAGGATGGACATCCAGCCGGCACTGTCGATCTCGGTGGCCGGGCGGGACCAGGCCATCAGGTGCAACCCGGCGTTGTTGACCAGGCAGTCGATCCGGCCGGCCCAGTCGGCGATCTCCTCGATCGCCGACTGGACCGACTCGTCGTCCCCGACGTCGCAGCGCACCCCGCGGGCGACGTCGCGACCGAGCTCGGCGGCGGTGGCCTCGGCCTGGTCGAGGTCGAGGTCCGCGAGCGCCACCCGGGCGCCGTCGGCGACCCACGCCTCGGCGAGGGTGCGTCCGATTCCGCGGGCGCCGCCCGTGATCACCACCAGTGGCCGGCCGGCCATCAGTTGCAGCTCGGCTGGTATGCGGCCCAGTTCTGCCCGGGCTGGTTCTGGGCGTCGAAGGTGCGCAGCACGATACCGCACAGCCCGTCGGAGCCGATGTGCTTGTCACCGCTGAACGACATCGTGAACCCGGCGCCACCGAAGCTGGCGTCGAAGCCGGAGATCTTCTGCAGCGCGGCGTTGATCGCCTTCGAGTCGGCGCCGGAGCCGGCGTCCTTGAGCACCTTCGCGGCCAGGTGCACGCTGTCGTAGCCCTGCGCCGAGAACGCCGTGAGCGCCTTGAACTTGGCGCCGTAACGGGCCTTCAGCTTGGTGATGAGCTCGTTGGACCGGGTGTTCTGCGAGGAGATCGCGCTCGCGTAGACCAGGCCGTCCAGGGTTCCCGGCTTGGCCAGCGCCCAGGTTTCGGGCTGGTTGCCGATCGAGGCGAGCGAGAACCGCGGGGTGCTCGGCAGCGCCTGCTTGAGGGCGTTCTGGAACAGCACCTCCAGCTGACCGCCGAGCGAGGAGACCAGCACCGCGTCCGGCTTGGACTCGCTCAGCCGGCTGACCTGGGCGGTGACGTCGGTGGCGTTCATCGGCGCCTTCTCCTTGGCGACCAGGTTCACGCCCGCCTTCTCCAGGGTCGGCAGCAGCGCGTCGTTGAGGCCCGCCATCGTCGGGGAGTCGTCGGTGAGCACGGCCACCCGCTTGTAACCGGCCTTGGTGAAGGCGGCGCCGTAGACGGTGCCCACGTCGGTCACCGGGTTGGCCAGGATGTAGGAGTAGGTGTGGTTCGGCGGCTGCGCGATCGCACCGAGGATGTTGGTCGGCGAGATCGTCGCGATGTGCTCCTGCTGGACGACCGGCTTGACCTGCGCCGCCGACGCGGAACCGGAGTTCATCAAGATGATCCGGGCGTCCGCGTTGATCAGCTTGCGCACCAGCGCCGGCGACTGGCTGGGCTCGCCGCCGTCGCTGAACCGGACCAGCTTCAGCTTCTTCCCGTCGACCCCGCCACCGGCGTTGATCTCCGACAGCGCCAGCTCGATCCCCAGGGTCGCCTCGGCGGACGTCGCGGCGATGCCACCTGCGGTGTCTTCGATCATGCCGATGACGATGTCGCCTCCGCTCTCCGGGGAGTCGCTGCAGGCTGTGACTGAAAGGGACAGCACGGCCGCAGCTAGGCTCACCCCCAGAATTCGAGTTCTATTCGCCATGGCGAGCCTCCATCATGTGCAGTTCCAGGATCTGGATTGTTCTCATGTGAGAACAACGTTCTGTGTACCGTAATCCATGGCGCAGGAGCACGTCAACGACTTGCAAAGCCCGTTCTCTGAGCAGTCACAGGGCATCGACGAGCTCCCGCAGCCGGGCGATGTCGGCCAGCGGCCGCGGGCCCACCGGGTCGATCTGCAGGGTCGTCACGCCGGCGTCGACGTAGGCGCGCAGCCGCGCCCTCAGGTAGTCCTCGTCCCCGATCAGTGAGGTGCCCTCCAGCAGTCCCGCGGGGACCGCGGCCGCGGCCTCGGGCTTGCGCCCGGCCAGGTACAGCTCCTGGACCCGGTCGGCCTCGTCCGCGAATCCGTACGCCGAGGCGACCGCGTGGTAGTAGTTCGCGCCACGAGCGCCCATACCGCCGACGTACAGCGCCAGCCGCTCCCGTCCCAGGTCACGCAGCGGCCACGGGGCATCGGTGATCGCGAACGGCCCGCCGGCCGAGACCTGCAGTGGCCCGAGCGCCGGGTCCCGCCGTTCCCGGCCGCGCGCCAGCGGCTCCGCCCAGACCCGGTCGGCGAGTTCGGGGACATAGACGAACGGGATCCACCCCTCGGCGATCTCGGCGGTCAGTTCCACGCTGCGGGGTCCGAGCGCCGCCAGGTAGATCGGGATCCGGTCGCGCACCGGTCGCTCGATCAGGGTCAGCGGTTTGCCCAGGCCGCTGCCGCCGCGCCCCTTCGGCAGCGGCAGCGGATACAGGTCGCCGTCGTGGGACAACGGTTCGCGGCGCCACACCCGGCGGCACACCGCGACGATCTCACGGGTGCGGGCCGGCGACCGGTCGAAGCGGACACCGTGCCAGCCCTCGATCACCTGTGGTCCCGAGGCGCCGAGGCCGAGCCGGAACCGTCCCTGGCTGACCCGGTCGAGCCCGGCCGCCGTCATCGCCAGCAGCGCCGGGGTGCGGGAGTAGATCGGCAGGATCTGGCTGGCCAGTTCGACCCGGCTCGTGTGCGCCGCCAGGAACCCCAGCAGGCTGACACAGTCCATGCTGTAGGCCTCCGGTACGGCGAGCACGTCGACGCCGGCCCGTTCCATCGCGATCGCCGTCTCCAGCAGCCGCGGCAGCTCGCCGCCGAGCGGCAGCACCACCGACAGCCTCAGCGGCCCGCTCATCGCAGCGCGGATCGGCCGAGGAGGTGCTTGCCCATCTGCAGAACCTGGATCTGCGAGGTGCCCTCCGGGATCGTCGCCTCACGAGCGTCGCGGAAGTACCGCTCGACGGGGAACTCCTCCATCAGGCCGGCGCCGCCGTGCACCTGCAGCGCCAGCGTCGCGCTGCGTCCGGCGGTCTCGCCGCAGTAGTACTTCGCCATCGAGCACTCGAAGCGCCCGTCCCCGCCGGCGTCGAGCACGCGGGCGGCGTCGTACCCGAGGAGCCGGGCGGTCTGGGTGCCGACGGCGATGTCGACCACCATCTGCTGGACCAGTTGGAACTCGGCCAGGCTCTTGCCGAACTGGCTGCGCTCCCGGCTGAACTTGACCGCCGCCTCCAAGCACGCCTGGGAGAGGCCGACCGCGCCCATCGCCATGTTCAGCCGCCCCTGGTTGACCGCGGCCATCGCGAGCCCGAACCCGGAGCCGGGCTCACCGAGCAGGTTCTCGGCGGGGATCCGGACATCGTCGAAGACGAGCTCGCAGCTGGTGGTGCTGCGCACCGGCATGTGCGCGATGTCGTGGACGTCGTACGGCGACTCGGCCGCGTCGACCAGGAACGCCGAGACCCCGCGGTCGGTGCCGTCCTCGTCGAGCTGGCGCGCCAGCAGAATCCCGAATTCGGAATGCAGCGCGTTGGTGATGTAGATCTTGCGGCCGTTGAGCACGAACGAGTCGCCCTCGCGGCGGCCGGTGCTGCGCAGCGCGCCGGCGTCGGAGCCGGCCTCCGCCTCGGTGAGCGCGAACCAGCCGAACCGGGACGCGGCCAGCATCGGATCCAGGAAGCGGGCGCGCTGCGCGGCGGTGCCGACCCGGCTGAGCAGCATCGCGACCATGCCCTGGACGTTCACCGTGGTCCGCAGCGAGCCCCAGCAGCGACCGGCTTCCTCCATGAGGATGGCCTGCACCATCGCGCTCACCTGGTCGCCGCCGTGCTCACGGGCGACCGCGCCGCGGACGTACCCGAACTCGTAGAGCTCCCCGAGCAGGTCCCAAGGGAACTCGCGGCGCTTCTCGTACTCCGCGACGAGCGGTGCGATCTTGGTGTCGAGGTAGCGGCGCAACGCCTGCTGGAGGTCCCGCTCCTCGGTGTTCAACACAATTGACATCCGGCGTCCTTGCTCTAATGTGTTCACCAGTAAGAACATAGAACAATATACAGAACAGCCTTGTCGAGAGGGTCTGCATGAGCGCCACAGCTGTCATCGTCGATGCGGTACGCACCCCGATCGGACGCCGCAACGGCTCCCTGGCGGGCGTCCACCCGGTGGACCTGACCGCGCACGTGCTGACCGAGATCCTCGAGCGCAACGGTCTCGACCCGGCCCACGTCGACGACGTCGTCTGGGGCTGCGTCACCCAGATCGGCGCCCAGTCGAGCAACGTCGGCCGCCTCGGCGCGCTCGCCGCCGGCTGGCCGGAGACGGTTCCGGGGACCACCGTCGACCGCGCGTGCGGCTCCAGCCAGCAGGCACTCCACTTCGCGGCCGCCGCCGTGGTCTCCGGACAGCAGGACGTCGTGATCGCCGGCGGCGTCGAGTCGATGTCGACGGTACCGATCGGATCCGCGCGCGCGGTCGGCAACCCGTACGGGCCGCGGGTACGGGCCCGCTACGGCACCGACACCTTCAGCCAGGGCCTCGGCGCGGAGACCATCGCCCAGCGCTGGAGCCTGAGCCGGAACGAGCTCGACGAGCTCTCCCTCCGCTCGCACGAGCGGGCCGCCGCCGCCACCGACGTCGGCGCCTTCAAGGACCAGCTCGCGGTGGTCGACCTCCCCGAGGGCTCTCTCGCCGTCGACGAGGGCATCCGCCGGGACACCTCAGCGGAGAAGCTCGCCGGCCTCAAGCCGGCCTTCCGCGACGACGGCGTCGTCACGGCCGGCAACGCCTCGCAGATCTCCGACGGCGCCGCGGCGCTGCTGATCATGACCGACCGCAAGGCGGCCGAGCTCGGACTGCGCCCGCTGGCCGCGTTCCGGCACGGCGTGGTCATCGGCGACGACCCGGTCACCATGCTCACCGCGCCGATCCCCGCCACCCGGAAGCTGCTCGCCCGCGCCGGTCTCGGCATCGGCGACATCGACGCGTTCGAGGTGAACGAGGCGTTCGCCTCGGTGGTCGCCGCCTGGCAGCGGGAGACCGGCGCCGACCCGGCCCGGGTCAATCCGCTCGGCGGCGCCATCGCGGTCGGGCACCCGCTCGGCGGGTCCGGCGCCATCCTGATGACCCGCCTCGTGCACCACCTCCGCGACCGCGACCTCCGCTTCGGTCTGCAGACCATGTGCGAGGCCGGCGGGATGGCCAACGCCACGCTCGTCGAGCGCTGGTCATGAGCGGCGTCGTGGCCGGACCCACGGGCGCGTCGCCGGTCGTGGTAGGCGCGCCCAGAACATCAGAGCGCTCACCTGCGGCGGTTACCGACCCGGAGTTCCGCCGGATGGCTTACTCCCAGAACTGATTAGGACACAGTGTGAAGATCGAGTCGTCCACCATCGTCGTCACCGGGGCCGCCTCCGGTCTCGGGCGGGCCACCGCCGATCTGCTGCTCACCCGCGGCGCCAACGTGGTCGGGACCGACCTGCGCCCGCAGGAGGCGGACGCGACCGCGATCCCGTTCGTCAAGGCCGACATCACCGATGAGACGGCCATGACCGCGGTCTTCGACGCCGCACAGGAGCGCTACGGTGCCGTGCACGGGGTGGTCCACTGCGCCGGGCGCGGCGGCGACCGGGTACGGATCCTCGACCGCGGCGGACAGCCCGGCTCGCTGGAGTCGTTCGGCGACGTCGTGCGTACCAACCTCATCGGCACCTACAACGTGCTCCGGCTGGCCGCGCAGCGCCTCAGCCGCAACGACCTCGTCGACGGCGAGAGGGGGGCGATCGTGCTGACCGCCTCGGTGGCCGCTTTCGACGGCCAGATCGGACAGACGTCGTACTCGGCGTCCAAGGCCGGCGTGCACGGGATGGTGCTGGTGGCCGCCCGTGACCTGGCCTCCCACGGGGTCCGGGTCAACGCGATCGCGCCCGGCATCTTCGACACGCCCATGCTGGCTCGGCTGCCGGAGTCGACCCGCGCCGCACTGTCCGCGACGGTGCCCTACCCCAAGCGGCTGGGCGACCCGGCCGAGTACGCCGAGCTCGCCCTCCAGCTCCTCTCCAACGGCTACCTCAACGGGGAGACGATCCGGCTCGACGGCGCGATCCGGATGGCACCGCGCTGACCCGGACGAGACCGAACCGACGACGAGGCGCGACCGATACGGTCGCGCCTCGTCGCCGGTTCGGTCGCCGGTTCGGTCGCCGGTTCGGTCGCCGGTTCGGTCGCCGGTTCGGTCGCCGGTTCGGTCGCCGGTTCGGCTCGGCTCAGGCGGCCGGTACCAGCCTGACCTGCCGAGCGAACCTCTCGGCCTCGGTGGCCAGCTGCGCGACCCGCTGGCCGAGCCAGGACAGTGGGCCCTCGAGCGAAAAGCCGATCGCGCCGTAGGTCTGGTGCGCCTGGTAGACCGCCTGCCGGGAGGAGCGCGCCGCGGCGCGCAGCGCGGCGTGCACGTCGATCTCGGCCGCACGCGGGTCGTCGGCGTCGTCGAGCGCGTCGGCCGCCCGGCGCGTCAGCAGCGTCGCCGCCCGCACCTGCGCGTCGACCTCGGCCAGCGGGTGGGCGACCGCCGTGAAGTCGCCGATCCGGGTCCGGAACTGGGTGCGCTGTCCGGCGTAGGCGACGACATCGGACAGCACGCGCTGGCCCGCGCCCGCCAGATAGGCGGCCAGACCGAGCCGGGCCAGCAGCGCCGTACGCGGCCCGACCAGCACCTCGGGGCTCGCGGGTACGAGCTCTGCGGCGACGACCGGCTCGTGGCCGAGCGAGACCCAGTCCTCGCGCACCTCGCCGAGCGCCACCGGCCGGACCCGCCAGCCGTCCTCGTCGTACCGGCCCAGCTCGAAGATCCGGTCGGCGCTCGCGCCCCACGGCATCGCGGTCGCGGTGCCGGCGGTCAGCACCAGCGCGCCGGCCATCGCCGCCTCGGCGTCCTCGGCCGGCAGCGCGTCCAGGGTCAGCAGGGTCTGCCACCACGGGCCCGGGCAGCCGCCCTGGCCGAGCGCGTCGCCGGCCGCGACCACGTCCAGGGCGCCGGCACCGAGGTCGGGCGCGGTGAGCCCCAGCGCCCCCGCCTCGGCGATCGCGGTCCATCGGTTCCGGGGGAAGATCGGCCTCGGCTCGGGTTCGGGCAGCTCGGACAGGATGCGCGCCAACGTGCGCTGGAAATCGCGCTGTTCCTGGGAGTAGGGCCAGTCAGTGCTCATCGAGCCACCTCTTCAGCGTGAGCTTGTCGATTTTCATCGCCGTGGTCAGCGGCATCGCGTCGCGGACGACGATCCGCTTGGGCACCTTGTACCCGGCCAGCCGTTCCCGGCAGTGGCGGTCCAGGTCGCCGACCAGAGCGCCGGTGGACCCTGCCGCGGGAACCACCACCGCCTCGACCCGCTCGCCCCAGCCGGGATCGGAAACGCCGACGACGGCGGCCTGCGCCACGTCCGGGTGCTCGCACAGCACCCGCTCCACCTCGATGGGGAAGACGTTCTCGCCGCCGGTGATGATCAGCTCCTTGAGCCGGCCGCGCAGTTCGATGCTGCCGTCCGGGGCGCGGGCGGCCAGGTCGCCCGAGCGCACTCCCTCCTCCGGCACCGGCTGCGGTACCCCGTCGATGAGGTAGCCCGCCATCTGCCACGGCGCGCGCACCACCAGCTCACCGACCTCGCCTGCCGCGACCGGCTCACCGGCTGCGGAGACGATCCGCAGCTCGGCGCCGGGAACCGGCCAGCCGATCCCGCTCATCCTCCCTCCGTTCTCCCAGGAACGCAGCCGCGCCACCGCGCCGAATTCGGTGGCGCCGTAGCCGGTGATCAGGGTGGCGTGGCCGAAGCCGCGGCCGAGCCGCTCGGGCAGGTCGGGCTCGGAGGCGGTCGAGCCGAAGAGCACGGTGCGGATGTGTCCGGTACGGGACGAGTCGAACGCGGGATGGTCGAGTATCCGGTTGAGCGCGGTCGGAGGGCCGAACAGCCGGTTCGCCCGGCCCGTGAGAAGCAGGTCCACCGCCCGGCCGGCGTCGAAGCGCGGCTCGACCACCAGACCGCCTCCGACGTACAGCGTCGAGAGCGCGCAGGTGGCGAGCGCGATGTGGAAGAACGGCGCGAAGAACAGCTCGGTGTCGGTCCGGCGCGCTTCGAGGGCGAGCGCGCTGCAGGCCAGGTAGTCGGCGAGCCCGGCCGTCGACCAGACCGCGCCGCGAGGCGTCCCCGTCGTCCCGCCGGTCCCGAAGACGATTGTCGGCGCGTCGCCGGGCGTCCGGTGGTGCTGCCAGGACGCGGCCGCGCCGACGAGCTCGCCACTCAGGTACGACGGCACCCGCGTCTGCGGGCGATGTCCGTCGCCGACCACGATCGCGGACGGCCGGACCGCGTCCAGGTACCGCGCGAGCTCGGCAGGTGCGAGCTTGACGTTCAGCGGCGCCGCGGTCGCGCCGCCGGCCATGATCCCGATCAGGACCGCGAGGTGCTCGGCTCCCGGGTCCATCGCGGTCCCCACCCGGTCGCCGGGCCCGATGCCGCGGTCCGCCAGCGCGCCGCCGATCTGGTGCGCGCGCCGCCACAAATCCGCCCAGCTCCACGCGGTCGCCGGGTCGGTGACCGCGGGCGCCTGCGGGGTCTGCAGCGCATGCCGACGCACCACCTCCACGAACGAGCCGGTCATCGGCCACCGAGCCCGAACTCGGCGCGCGCCAGCACGCCGCGCATGATCTCCGACGTACCGCCGGCCAGGGTTTCCATCATCGACTCGCGCCACAGGAAGGCCAGGTCGTCCTCGCGGCGGGTGGCCTCCAGGTAGCCGAGCTCCAGCGCGGCCCGTGCGATCTCCTGGGTCGCCCGCGAACCCACCAGCTTCACGCGCGCGGCCTCCGCGGTGCAGTCGGCGCCTTCCAGGGTGCGCGCCAGCGCCTCGGCGGCCAGCACCTCGACGGCCTGGACGTCGACCGCGAGTTGCTCGATCCGGTCCCGCAGAAGCGGGTCGTCGAGGACGTCCTGCTCCCGCGCCCAGCCCACCAGGCTCTCCAGGTCGCGGCGGACCCGGCCGGGCAGCACCATCAGGTGACGTTCGACCGCCAGCGCCTCCCGGATCAGCCTCCAGGCCTGACCCTCCTCACCGACCCGGTCGGTCACCGGCACGACCACGTCGTCGAGGAAGACCTCGTTGAGGCGGTGCCCGTCGATGGTCTCGATCGGCCTGATGTCGACGCCGACGGCTCGCAGGTCGAGGACGAGCAGCGTGTGCGGGTCGCCGTCGGCCACCCCGTCGGCCCGGCACAGCAGCCAGAGGTAGTCGGAGTGGTGGGCGTCGGAGGTCCAGCGCTTCTCCCCGGTGACCCGGTAGACGCCACCGTCGCGGACCGCCCGGGTACGCACCCCGCGCAGGTCCGAGCCTGCCTCCGGCTCGGAGTAGCCGAGCGCGAAGGAGATGTCGCCGAGCGCGATGCCGGGGAGGAAGCGCGCCTTCTGGTCCGCGGTGCCGTGCACGACGAGAGTCTTGGCGACGATGCCGGCGGCGAGATCGGGGCGCGCGGCGCGGGCGTAGGCGAGCTCGTCCCAGAGCGCGAACTCGTGGGCGAGCGTCTCCGGGGCGGCGCCGTCCTCACCGGGCCAGCCCAGCGAGAGCCAGCCGCGCCGGCCGAGCTCACGGTAGAGCGCCCGCGTCGGGCCGCCTCGGCCGTGAAAGAACTGACGTGGGTCGAGACCGTCGCCGATCTCGCCCAGCAGTGCCCGGACCTCGGCCCGGAACGCGTCGACGTCGGCGAGCTCAGCGGTCATGACCCCACCGTCCACCGCGCCGGCCGCTTCTCGGCGAAGGCACGGGCGCCCTCGAGAAAGTCGGGGTGCGACCAGTGCCGCTGAGCCAGGCGCCAGGCATCCTCCGCGGCGTCGTGGGGCCGACGGCCCAGCGAGTCCCAAAGCAGAGCGCGGGACAACTCGACGGCGCGCGGCGAGTTCGCGGCGATGCAGGAGGCCACGTGCAGCGCGGTCGACTCCAGGTCGGCGGCGGGGACCACCTCCTCGACCAGTCCGAGCGCGTGCGCCCGGGCCGCGTCGAGCCGGAAGGAGGAGCCCTGGAGGGTCATCCGCATCGCGGTCCCGAAGGGCAGCCGATGGGTCAGGCCGATGTTCTCGACCGCCCCGACCTGGCCGACACTGACATGGGTGTCCAGGAAGGCGGCGTGCTCGGCGGCGATCACCACGTCGGCGTCGACGACGAAGTGCAGGCCGCCTCCGGCCGCGATGCCGTTGACCGCGCAGATCACCGGCTTGCGGACGCCGCTTGCCAGGGGCGACCAGACGATCGGCTCCTGCGCGGCGGCCGCGGACGGGACCTCACCGGTCTCGGCGATCTCCTTGACGTCGGCGCCGGTGCAGAAGTGCCGGTCGCCCGCGCCGGTCACCACCACGGCGCGGAGCTCGTCGTCCTCGTTGACGCGCGCCCAGATGCGCGCCATCGGCTCGCGCATCCGGCGGCTCAGGGCGTTGCCGACCTCGGGCCGGTCGAGCCGGACGACGAGAACGCGGTCAATGACCGAAACGTCGAACCCGGCGTACTCCACGGCGCCGCCGCGGTCGGAGTGTGAAGGGAGAGTCATCACGCACTCATTCACTATGGAGAACCGTATTCTTTATAGTGTACGAGCGCCTGGCTATCGGGGTCAAGGACGCGCGGGTGCCCGGAAGACCGCGCGGGCGGCGCAGAGCGCGTCGACCTCGTCCTCGCCCAGACCCAGCTCCGCGAGCAGCTCGGCGGTGTCCGCCGCCTGCCCGCACCGGGGCCGGGCGACCGCGGGACTCGCCGAGAGCCGCGGCGCGGGCGCCGGCTGCGGCACGCCGTCCCAGTCGACGAAGACGCCGCGCACGGCGAGCTCGGGGTCGGCGACCGCCTCGTCCGGCGTGGAGACCGCGGTCACGCAGGCGTCGCTCCCGCGAAACCGCTCCACCCATTCGGCCCGGGTCCGAGAGGCGAAGATCTCTGCCAGCGCGGCCCGCTGCCCGGCCCAGCAGGACCGGTCGTGCTGCGGCCACTGGGCCGGCTCGAGGCCGAGTCCGTCCAGCAGCGCGCGGTAGAAGGCGGGCTCGATCGCGCCCACCGCGACGTACCGGCCGTCGGCCGTGCGGTAGGTGCGGTAAAAGGGAGCGGCCCCGTCCAGCAGGTTGGCGCCGCGCTCCGGGCGCCAGGCGCCGGAGCCGAGCATGGCGTGGATCATCGTGGTCAGGGACGCCGCGCCGTCCACCATCGCGCAGTCGATCACCTGACCCCGCCCGGTCCGCTCGCGCTGCATGAGCGCCGCGAGCACGCCGAGCGCGAGGTAGGCGCCACCGCCGCCGAAGTCGGCCACGAGGTTCAGCGGGACCGCGGGCGGTCGGTCGGGGTCGCCGATCGGGTGCAGCGCCCCGGAACGCGCGATGTAGTTGATGTCGTGTCCGACGGTCTGGGCCAGCGGTCCGTCCTGCCCCCAGCCGGTCGCCCGGCCGTAGATCAGCCGCGGATTGACCGCATGCAGATCCGCCGGCCCCAGGCGCAGGCGCTCCATCGCCCCCGGGCGCATCCCCTCGAGGAGGACGTCCGCGGAGGCCGCGAGCCGGGCCGCGATCGCGCATCCCTCCGGGTGTTTCAGATCGATCCCGATCGAGCGCTGGCCACGGGTGCGCGGGTCGTCGGCCGGCGCGGTGTCGATCACCCCGGCGGCTCCGGCGCGGTCGATCCGGATCACCTCGGCACCCAGGTCCGCGAGCAGCATCGCCGCGAACGGTACCGGGCCGAGCGCCGCGGGGAAGACCACGCGGATGCCGGTGAGAGCCTGCTCTCCGGCCTGAGGGAAGTACGCCGGGGGTGGGGTCAAGCCGGTGCCTATCTACTCAGCTGCCGCGACTGCGCGTTGGCCTCGCCGATCCGGTCGCAGACCTGGCGCAGCTCGACGCCGTACTCGGCAGCGGTGTCGTCGTCGATGAGATTGGAGAAGCCCACGGCGGCCACCACCAGGGTGACCCGCCCGTCGGCGTCGAAGATCGGGGCCGCGACCGTGGAGATGCCCAGCGCGTATCCCTCGTGGTCGACCGCCCACCCGCGTTCGCGGACCAGGTCCAGCTCCTGCCGGAACGCCGCGACGTCGGTGAGGCTCTTGGGGGTGAACGCCTGCAGTCCGTGCCGCAGGATCACCTCCAGCGAGGCAGGGTCCTCGTAGGCGAGGAAGGCGCGACCGAACGAGCCGCCCTGGATCGGGATCCGCTCGCCCGGCTGGAGGGTGATCCGGACCCGGTTGGGACGCTCCAGCTTGTCCAGCAGCGAGATCTCCTCGGTGCTCACCCGCCGGTAGATCACGATGGTGGCCATCAGCCTCTCCAGCAGCTCGCCGAGGTAGCGGCGCGCCAGGGAGAGCTCGCCGAACTGGCTGCTCGCCGCCGCGCCCAGCTCGAGCAGGGCCGGGCCGAGCCGGTAGGTGCGCATCCGCTCGTCGTAGTCGACCGCCTCGAGGGCGGTGAGAGTGCGGAGGATGTAGAAGACCGTGCTCTTGTTGATGCCGGTCTTCTCGACGATGTCCGCGAGCACCGAGGGGCCGCCCTGCGCCAAGGCGCTGAGCACCGTGAAGGCGCGCGTCACCGCGGGTGCCCGGTCCTTGTCATCGGTCATGGATCTCGTCCTTTCGGAGCCGCGCGGTCGGCATCGTTTCAGAAACGCGCGATCTTACTCGGCAAATGATTTCAGAAACGCGCCACCTTACTCGAAGGAATCAGAGATTGCGGTCGCCGGCGAGCAGACGGCCGGCGACGAGTCGGCGCAGGATCTCCGCGGACCCGTCGGCGATCTGGACGGTGCGGACCATCTGCCATGCCTCGGCCATCCCCACCTCGGTGGTGATCCCCATGCCGCCAAGGGTCTGCATCGCCCGGTCGATCGTCCGGGTCGCCATCTCGGTGGAGAGGATCTTGCACATCGCCGACTCCTTGAGGGCGCCCTCGCCGGCGTCGATCCGGGTGGCGGTGTCGAGGCCGAGGACGTGCGCGGCGTGCACGTACGTCGCGGACTCGGCCAGCGGGAACATCACCCCCTGGTGCTCGGCGAGCACCTTCCCGAAGGAGCGCCGCTCGGCGGCGTAGTCGAGCGCCTGGTCGAGTGCCCAGCGCGCCAGGCCGACGGACTTGGCGCAGTTGTACATCCGGCCCAGGCTGATCCCGCCCAGGCCGATGCCGGCAGCCCGGCCCTCCTCGCCGACGAGGAGCTCGGCCCCGACGTGGACGTCATCGAGCGAGATGATCGCGTGGTTGCCGCCGCTTTCGCCGTACAGGCCGATGACGCTGTCCACCCGGAGCCCGGGCGCGTCCATGTCGACGAGAAAGGCCGAGAGGCCGCCGCTGCGCTCGGCCAGCGCGGCCGGGTCGGTCACCGCGAAGACCAGGCCGTAGTCCGCGTAGGGACCGTTCGTCGTCCACTGCTTGGTGCCGGTCAGGCGCCACCCGCCGGACGGATCGGGAACCGCCCTGGTCCGCATCGACCACGCATCGGAACCCGCCTCGGGCTCCGACATCATGAAGCACATCGTCTTCTCGCCGGACATCAGGCCCGGCAGCACCCGATCGCGAACGTCTGCGGAGACCAGCCCGAAGACGAAGCTCGGACCGGTCGCCCAATGCGCCAGCGCCTCGTGGGCGAGCCAGCGGTGCGGCCCGCTGAGCCGGTAGATCAGCTCCCAGGCGGCGTACGTCGTGACCGCGCCCTGGCCACCGCCGCCGAGCTCCTCGGGCACGTTCATCGTGAAGAAGCCGGCCTCCGCGGACGCGGTACGGACCCGGCGGCGGCACTCCTCGACCTGAGCGACGTGCCGACCGCTGTCGTCGTAGCGGCCGCGCGGTTCGTTGAGCACGGCAGCATGCTTCTCGTGCAGCGGGAAGACCTCTGCTTGGAGGAAGCCTTCCAGGCCACTCAGGATCGCGGACGTCTCCTCGGACAACCTGGTCGTCGACATTCCATCCTCCATTGAACATTGTTCTTGATGTAGAATAACACGCCAGCCAGCCTGGGACGTCCGAGGAGGACACATGGAGAAGGAAACGGGTGGTGCCGTCCTAGTGGACGCGCACGACGGAATCCTCACGATCACACTGAACCGGCCCGAGAAGCGCAACGCGGTCAACCGCGCGGTCGCCGAGGGCGTCTCCGCGGCGCTGGACCGGCTGGAGGAGGACGACGCGCTGCGGGTCGGCGTGATCACCGGTGCCGGCGGCACGTTCTGCGCCGGACTCGACCTGGACGCGTTCACCCACGGTGAGGTCGCCCGCTCGGCGACCCGTGGGTTCGCCGGCATCGTGGAGCGGCCGCCGACGAAGCCGCTGATCGCGGCCGTGGAAGGCTGGGCGCTCGGCGGCGGCTTCGAGATCCTGCTCTGCTGCGACCTCCTGGTCGCCTCCTCGACCGCCGTCCTCGGCCTGCCCGAGGTCAAGCGCGGACTGGTCGCCCGCGGCGGCGGAGCACTCCGCCTTCTCCACCACCTGCCACGCAGCCGCGCCCTGGAACTGCTGCTCACCGGCGACCCGATCACCGCCGAGGATGCACACGCCTACGGACTGGTGAACCGGCTGGCCGAGCCGGGCCAGACGCTGCGGGTCGCCCAGGACCTCGCGCGCACCATCTCGGCGAACGCCCCGATGGCCGTGTCCGCGGCAAAGCAGATCATCGCCGAGGCGCCCCGCTGGCAGCCCGACGAGGCGTTCCGCCGCCAGGGCGAGATCCTCGCGCCGGTCTTCGACTCCGCCGACGCACGCGAGGGCGCGCTCGCGTTCAAGGAGAAGCGCGTCCCGGTCTGGCAAGGCCGATAGGAATCAATCTCACACCCACTCGTCGACCGCGGCTACGCACGCGGCAGCCGCCGGGCCGCGGTCGAGGCGTTCATCGCCGTCCAGCCGGCAGGGCCGGGCACCGACGCCGCGGCGGCGAGCACGGCCGTCGCCGCCCAGATCCGCGACCAGGACGTCACCATCGCCGAGGACGGCAGCACGGTCTTGGCCCGGGGCGTGGCCAAGGACCGGCGCATCGGCGCCGCGGACACCGACATGCGCCACGGCCGCAAATCCCGCGCGGTACGTTTCGACGGCTACAAACGGCACGTGCTGACCGATCTGGACACCGGCCTGATCGCCGCGGTCGGCATCACCCCCGCCAATGTGCCCGAGGCAGCGGTCACCGACGCTATCACCGCCGATCTCGCCGCTCAGCAGGCCACGATGTCGTCGGCCATCGAGCCCCCCAGGCGCCGCGTCACACAACGGTGCAGGGCGGAGGCATGCCGGTCGAACAGCACCGAGAAAGCAGCGGGATCATGCCGGGCACGCTTGATCACCTCCGCGTCGTCCAGATCTGTCTCCGCACCCAAGCGTGAACTCCGTTTCCTCGGTCCGGTCCCCCCCTTTCACCCGATGCCACGAATCGAGTTCTCCAAGCCTCCGTTTCATGGACCTGACCGCGGAGTTCATCGCACCACCGGAGTTCACCGTGCCACCGGAGTTCACCGTGCCACCGGAGTTCATCGCACCACCGGAGTTCACCGTGCCGCACGGCGCCGTCCGCGTCCGCCGGCGCCGATCCAGCGCGCTCTCCTCCGCCGCGGACCGTTCTTTCCGCTGACATGCGCGCCATATGCCAAAATGATCACGCCTCCCAGAGGCATGAATCGGTCTATCCGGATTGCCGAAAAGGCGCTCAGCGCCATCAGGAGGGGATGTCGGTTGTCCGTGACGGACCTGGAGCTTGCCGGCGAGCTTCGCGAGCTTGCCGATCACCCCCACCTGGCGGCCCGTCAGGACCAGCTACGTGACCTCGCAGACGCGGTCACCGATCCCGACACGGCCGGACACTGGTGCGAGGTCGATCTGTTCGCCGCCTTCGCCCCCGATGACACCATCCTCGTGGACGGGGAACCGGCGGGAACCACGTCCTCGCCGAGGAGACCGGGGTGGCGACGAGGGCTCAGCGGCGCCATCGGTCCCGCCCTCGTCTTCGTACCGATCTTCATCACCTGGCTCGGCCTGATGATGGCCACCGGCGCCTACGGCGACGTCCTTGAGGCCGGCGGCCTGAACGCGGCCCGACGGCCCTTCCTGGAGATGTGGCAGCAGGGCTTCGACGGCAGGTTGCCGGGGTTCTTCGAGTTCGACAACATCGCGCTCTGCACCCTCGCGGCCATCTTCTGCCTCATCTGCTGGACCGTGTTCGAGAACATCACGCGGAACACCAGGGAGGACGCCGCGGAGCGGACGCTGCGTGCCCTCCGCGTCCGGCTTCGCGGGGCGTTGACCGAGGCGAGCCTGGTACTCGGCAAGGTCCGCCTCTCCTCACCGGAGCGGTTCGGGGCCGAGCTCAACAAGGCGGCGGCCGACATCGGCTTCGTCGGGACCACGGCGCGCAAGGTGCACACCGAGTTGGTCGAGGCGCTCACCCTGACCCTGGAGGCCACCCGCAAGACCACGGACGCGCTGGCCGGCAGCGCGATCGACGTGCGCGACGCCGTCGAGCATCTGGGCGGGCACCTGGCGGCCGTCAACAGCACCTGTGACGACCTCGCCGCGGCGGTGGCCCGGTTCTCGGCCGTGATCGACATCGCGGGCTCCACGGCCGGCCGGGCCGTCACCGATGCCGGTGACCAGTTGTCGACGACCATCTCCCGGACCACCCTCGACATGCGCCAGGCGTTCAACGACGAACTCGTACGGTCCATGAAGTCGGTTCAGGGCAGCGTCTCCGGCCTGAACCTCCGGATCAACGAGCTGGTCGGCGTGACGGCGGGCATCGGCCATGCCGTCGACCGCGCGGCCATCTCGATCGATTCGGTCGGCTCGTCGACGGAGAAGGCGGTCGACCTGCTCGGCGCGCGGGTCACCGACAGCATCGCGGGCACGGCCAGGGAGTTTCACCGGACCTTCGAGGGCACCGGTACGGAGATCCGGGAGGCCCTTGAAAGCTGGTCCGCCGCCACCGGGATCCACGCCTCCCGGATCGACACCACCATCGAGACGGTCGCCCTGCTGGAGCAGACGCGGGAGGCGCTCGACCGGCTTCCCACCGCGCTCGCGAGCGTGCTGGCCGACCTGCCTTCGAGGGAGCTCGCAGAACGCGAGGTGACCGACTCGGAGCAGGCGAGTACCCGGCTGCGGCTTCCGGCCGACGGCCTCTGGGCTCTCGCCCCGGCCGGCGGTCCCGGCAAGGACGGGAAGAACGACAAGGGCAGAGGCAACGGCGAGGGCCCCAACGGCGGCGGGGACAGCGGAGGCGGGGACAGCGGAGGCGGCCGGGCCGACGGCGGCGACAACGACCAGGCCAACGGCAACGGCAACGGCAACGGCAACGGCAACGGCAACAACGAAGCAGACGACAGCGGTGACGACGAGCCGGACTCACGCCAGAGAGCTCGGACCCCGCAGTGACCGCCCGCCGAAGAACCTCCAGCACGACCCTGATGGCCGGTTGGCTCTTCGCCGACCTGCTGCTCGGACTCACGATCATCATGCTGGGAGCGCAGGCACCACCCCCCTCACCCACCGACCTCGTGACGGACACCGCTCGGCTCCAACCGGACCCCTTCCAGTCCCTGCCTGCCCCCGCCCGGCCCCCGGCCAAAGAGCCCCCGGCCGAAGGGCTACCGGCCGAAGAGCCCCTGGCCGAAAAGCCTTCAGCCGAGAAGCCTCCGGAGAAGAAGGCCCCGGAGAAGAAGGCCCCGGAGCAAGAGAGCTCGGAGAAGAAAACCCCGGAGAAGGAAACCTCGGAGAGAGAACACCAGCCCGAGGAGCCCTCGGAGAAGAAGAGCCCGGCCAAGAAGGAACCTGGGGAAAAGAGTCCCGCCAGACCCGCCCCCTCGGCTTCTCCCTGCACCGGCCTGATCGGAGGCGTCCGGGCGAAACCGGTCACGCTCTCGTTCCGGGTCACCCCCGGTGCCGGTGACGGCGTACTGACCGCACAGGTCCGCCAAGAGTTGCGCAGGTACCGGGACAACCTGGCCGGACGGCGCGTCGGCATGGTCCTGACCTTCGGCTCCGACTCCGACGGCGGCGCCAGAGGCGGCGTTCAACTGGCCACCCGGGTCAACACGGCCATCCGCGAGACGTACCCGCGCATCTTCGGAACGGCCGTGACCCGGAACTTCCACGACCTCTCCGCCCCTAACGGGTCGATCTCCATGGAGATCTACTTCGTCACCCACGGCTGCGCCCCCACGTCCCCGAACCCGGGGTCACCCGATTAGGGCGTGTTCGGGGTTCAGATCATGAGGTTGTGGATTCTCCTGCACGGCACCGTACGCCCCCTCGGCCGGTCACCGTCACCACCGGCGACCTCACCCACGCCGGCGCCTCCGGCCCCCGCTCCTGCTGAACGGTCAGGTGGCCGTACCTGGACAGGACCGCGGCCAGGTCTCCGGGCTTGCCGCGGAACCGGCCGCCTCCGCCGGCCACCGGGGCGTCGGGCACCGAGTGCGTGCGGGCGCGCGCCGGCTCGTCGAACATGAAGCCCGGAATGCCGAGGTAGTCGGCCTCGCCGCGGGCGACGAGCCGCGCCTCCTGCGCCGTACGGCCGAGGTAGCGGGGTTTGCGGCTCAGGGCCACGCCGGCGACAACGCCACCCGGGTGGTGATCGCCCACCGGCTCTCCACGGTGGTGGCCGCCGACCGCATCGTGGTCATGGACGAGGGACGCATCGTCCAGCAGGGCACCTACAACGAGCTGCCGGCCGTGCAGGACGGCCTCTTCGCCCGGCCGGCCACCCGCCCCAGCTCTCCTGATCACCCCCGGGCGCGGCCGTCCGCGTCCGGGCGGTTCTCAGGTGTCGAGCCGGCGGGTGGCCTGGTCAGCCACCGACCAGCGGAACGAGTTTGATGAACGACACAACCGGGTCACAGGTCAGATCGACCGTCTCCGACAGGTCGTCGATCTGCCGCTCCCCGATCAGCAGCACGAACCCGTTGCGCTGGAACGCCCGCTCGGCGGTGTCCGCCTGCCGTTCCCAGTCGATCCGCCGCTTCGCGCCCATCCGGTAGCCGTTCAACTCCACCTCGGCGTCCTCGGGACGGACCAGGCCGTTGAACCGGGCGGCGGGGGCCTCGTTGTACCGGGCGACCTCCTCGCGGACCCTGAGCCGGACCAGTTCCCGCGCCGAGATGCTCTCCGGCAGGTCGGGGAGGGTGAACTCCTCTTTCGGCTTTCCCGCCGCGGTCTCATCTCTGAAGGTGACCGTTGCCATCTAATAGCTCCACAAATCATCGGAATCACTGCGACGGCCATCAATAGCATTTAAATCCGACAGAACCCATCACACCGAACCGCCGTCACCTATTTGCGACCATTCCGGCGGGCGACCCGAGAGGCGCGGCCGACCCACCGCCATGATCTGCTGGGCGGCGTCCGCGCGGTTGAAGGTACGGTCACGGCCAGCTGGGTGGCGTTCGGTCTTCGCGACCTCGACGCGTACGGTTGGAACGCACGCGTCAGATACCCGCCGACGAGGAGCGAGAGAACTTCGGTGAATGAAGAGCTACCGCCCGAGTTGCTGAACAGCGATCCGGAGGGCTACGCCTGGCAGGTCTGGCACGATCGTACTCCGAAGCTGGTAGCGAAGATCAAGGACACGAATTCGTACGGGTCCGAGCAGCGTGACGCCCTCGACGCGTTGCTCACCGAGATCTTCTCCGGGGTGATGGAGCCGCTCGGCGCGCGGGCCCATGATCGGAAGGTGTGGGCGGTCTGGGGTGCCGACCACTTCGGAAAACCATGGTTGGAAGCCCCTTTCCTCTGGTCGGAGTCGTACTTCTACCGGCGGGTGCTTGAGGCGGTCGGATTCTTCGAGCCGGGACCGTGGCAAGGAGTGGATCCGTTCGCCCCTCTCAAGCGTGCCGAGCCGGCATCCCTCGACGACCTTGAGCGGCCGGCGGCCGGCGCGTCCGGTCGGGCAAAGCTGCTGGCCGCGCTCTGGGGCAACCGCGCCGACCTGAGTTTCAAAATGGGCACCCTCGCCGAATCATCGAGTGCCGAGCTGGTCTGCGACGACAGCGCGAAGGTGTGGAACGCGCTCTCTCCCGGGGCCGAGGTCGTGGTGGTGGCCGACAACAGCGGGCGCGAACTGCTCGCGGATCTGATTCTCATCGACCACCTCCTGGAACACGGGCACGCCTCCTCGGTCGCTCTCCATCTGAAGCCGTACCCCTACTACGTCTCCGACGCGACCACCGCCGACCTCGCCGACACGCTGGCCCGCCTGGCCGAAACAGACGGCGCGTCCTTCCACCGACTCCGGAAGGCGACCGCGGACGGGAGACTCTCGCCCTACGTCCACGACTTCTACTGCGCGCCCTGGTCCTTCCGTCGTCTCCCCACCGACCTCGCGGTTCTGTTCGAGCGGGCGTCACTGACCATCATGAAGGGCGATCTCAACTACCGGCGGCTGGTGGGCGACCGGTCATGGCCGCCCACCACCCCGTTCGCCGACACGGTCGCGTACTTTCCCGGCCCGGTCGCCGCGCTCCGCACCCTCAAATCCGACGTGGCCGTCGGCATCCCCCCGGCAACCCTGAAAAACCTCGACGCGGACACCCCGGACTGGCGCGTCACCGGCGGCTACGGGCTCCTCCAGGCCGACCTCCGGGAAAGGGTGCCTGGGAGCGGTTCCTGACGTTGTTCTCGACCCGGTCCTCGACATTCCCGCCGTCCATCGTCACGGCCCTGAGCAGTTCCTGATGGCCTCGACAGATGTCGTTGTACTGCGCCTCGTCACCCCGGTCCGCCGGGCGGGCATCGACGGCACACGAGAGGTCCCCGAGCACCCACCGATCCTTACCCAACCTGAGCCGTCAGACTTATCAGCCACGGCGAGTGATCTTCGCGCTCCGGCGTCTCATCCCGATCACATGGATTTGTCGGGGGCAGCTGATAGACGTGCGTTGGAAGTCATCCCGTCGCCGAGAGGAAACGCACTGTGAACTGGACCCTGGAAGTGGTGGTCGTGCCGGTCTCCGACGTGGACCGCGCCAAGGCCTTCTACGCCGAGCGACTCGGCTTCACCGTGGACCACGACACCAAGGTCGGCGACGACGTTCACGTCGTCCAGCTGACCCCTCCGGGCTCTGGCTGCTCGATCGTGGTGGGGAAGGGGCTCACGGACATGGCGCCGGGCTCGCTCCGAGGGCTGCAACTGGTCGTCTCGGATCTCCACGCGGCGCGTGCCCAGCTCGTCGAGCGAGGGGTGGAGGTCAGCGAGATCCAGGTCCTTGGCAAGAGCCCGAATCCCGAACCTGACCCCCTGGACAACGTCGGATTCGTCTTCTTCAACGACCCGGACGGCAACAGCTGGGCCGTACAGCAGATATCCGCCCGAGGCTAGGAGATCCCGTCGGAATCCCCAGGCGTGCCGAGTCCGCCCGGACATCGACGGCCCGGCACCGGGCAGCCCTCTTCTACGGCGGTCCGGCCTGGAAGGCGAACCGGGATCGGGCCAACGCGACGATGATCGACTCCGATGACATGCTGCTGTTGCGCGCGAGACCCGCGGGGCTGCCCGTCCTCCCCTGGTAGCGTTCGCGAACAGGTGTGTCCGCATGTCGTTCACACGGACCAGCCGGGTGGAACAGGACCTACGATGAGCCCCGAGTCGACGCCGCGCCAGGCGATCGCCGAGCACATGATCGAGATTCCCGCCGGGAGCATCTTCCTGCGGGACGAGGGCACGAAGGCGATCTGGAAGGTCGAGGTCGGCGCCTTTGAGCTGGCGCCGTATCCGGTGACCCGCGAGCTGTACCGCACCGTTCGAGGTGAGGTGCCCGCGAGTTCGGCGGGGCCGCGGACGCCGGTGACCGAGGTCTCCTGGATGGATGCCGTCCGGTTCTGCAACCTGCTCTCTCAGGCGACGGGGCTCGGCCCCTGCTACTTGATGGGTGACAACCCCGACGGTCAGGACGTGGTCTGCGACCGGGAAGCCGACGGCTATCGCCTCCCGTCCGAGGCGGAGTGGGAGTACGCGTGCCGGGCCGGGACCTCCGGCGTGCGCTACGGGGAGCTGGACAAGATCGCCTGGCACCGCGGGAACTCCGGCGGCGAGGTGCACGACGTCGCGACCAGGGCGCCGAACGCGTGGGGCCTGTACGACATGATCGGCAACGTGTGGGAGTGGTGCTGGGACGTCTACGATCCCGAGGTCTACGGCCCGTACCGGGTGTTCCGGGGCGGAGGTCTGTACGATCACCCCCGGGGATGCCGAGCGTCGTGCCGCCGCAAGAGTCACCCGACCTTCCGCATCGACGACCTGGGGTTCCGGCTCGCCCGATCGCGGTGAGTGGGCGCCCCTCTCGCCGTCCATATCCTGAGGACAGGGCTTGCCCTTTGTGACGCCGCAGCGGCTTAACGAGAAGCCGCTGCCTTCGGGGAGCGGAGGAGTCACGAAGGACAGGTATTGCCCTTGATGAGCCCCAAACCGGCCTTGGTCCGGGAAAAGTGCCAAGGTCGAGGGTTTGCGGCTCAACCTGAGATGGGCACTCTCACTCCTGCGGCCGGTTGTGCGGGGCCGGGGATTCCGGCCTCGACAGGCGTTCCCTCGGCGCTCCACCACGGGACGGACCGCGTACGGAAGGTAGCGTAACCGTCACCGTCCGGGACGTGAGACGCCGACGCGAAGAGGAGAGATCATGTCGAACCCGCCGCTTCCCGAGGAAGCAGTCGCCATGCTGAAGAGGCCGAATCCGGCCGTCATCACAACGCTCCAGCCCGACGGCCGGCCGGTGTCCACCGCCACCTGGTATCTCTGGGACGACGGCCGGATCCTGGTCAACATGGACGAGGGCCGCAAGCGGCTGAATCACCTGCGCGACGACCCCCGGGTCGCCCTCACCGTGCTCGAAGAGGACAACTGGTACACCCACGTCAGCATCATCGGGCACGTCGCCGACATACGCGACGACAAGGATCTGACCGACATCGACCGGCTGGCCCAGCAGTACCTCGGGAAGAAGTATCCGCAGCGGGACCGCGGCCGGGTCAGCGCCTGGATCGAGATCGACCACTGGCACGGCTGGGGCAAGCACAAGGACAGCAGCCAGCCCGGCTGACACCCACAATCGACCCGGAGTTCGGCGACACCCCCTGGTCCGGAGGTCCCGCTGCCGGATCCGGCCGGAACCGCGGAGGGAAACGGCCGGAGCCTGACCCGCCAAGCTCCGGCGGCCACCACGACCTTCACCATCGGCGCCGTCACCCCGGATATCGCACCGTTTTGTCCAGGAAACCGCCCCCCGGAGGGGCGGCAAACTCCGGCCGGCTGCTCCAAAGAATTTTTTCGCGGCACATCCGACAGGGTAATTTTCTTCTGTGAGTGATCCATAATATCGCCATGAACACGCGTTTTGCCATTTGGGCGGCAGTAGCGGGTGTGACCTCCGTAGCGATCACCATCTATGTGCACGTCGGCTTGGAGGCCGCGGACAAGATATCCAGTTCGGCCGGTCTGGTGGTCGCATTGCTCGCAGCCGCCCTTACATTTGATCAGGTCGCCGCACAAAGGAAAAAAGGGGTGGTAGTAAACCCTGAGGCGCCGACGATTCCGGAGGCGAGAAGATTCATTGAGGACCTGCGCCGACTGCGCGGGAACTCCTCATTCAAAGAGGTCGGCGCACATATGGGGCGTCATGGCAGCTTTCTGGCGCGACGCCTCGTTCCAACCGGGCCGTTGCCCTCTCTGGAATTCGTCAAGGCCTACACCACGGCGTGTGGGGCCGACCCTGTTCCCTGGGTGGACCGCTGGTCGGCGCTGGCTCGGGCCACCATGGCAGCGGCGCCGTCCAGACGGAAAAAGTCCGTGCACGCCGTGGCGAGAATCGTCGTGCTGGCCGCGGTGGTGATCGCCGGGGTCTGGGTGACAGAAAAAGTCTTGTCGACCCCTACGGGTCCCGTCCCCTCCCTGGTCATCCCCACCTCGTCTCCGGCGGCCAGTCCGTCGCCGGTAACCTCTGGACACGGTTTCCCCATAACGATCGAGAGCATGACCATGCGCATCTTCTCGGGGGACTGGACCCAGACGGTCAGTGGCAATATCGAGATCTGGTCGAACCTCACCTGTCCGTCCGGTGTCACGACTTACTGGATGGCCCTGCGTCCGATCGGCACCGTCGCGCAGTTCACCTGCAACTCCTGGCAGCATCACAAATGGGTCAACGTCCCCGCGGGGTTCTATCACTTTGAGATCTGGAAGCAGCGTGACGGCCAGACGGTCATGGGAACGGCGCTCGTGCACACCAGCACGCCCATCACCTTTCATCCCAAATTAAATCCGCCGGTGTCGAAGCCCCCGGCGGGGACTTTACCGGGATCCGCCGATCCTCCCCGGACCAGCATCCTCGGCAGCCGGTCGGCGAGGAACTCCCCCGTGCCCAGCAGAAGGCTCGTGCCGGATCCGCTCCACCACTGCTCGCATCGCCTCGCGATCGAGGTCTGCCACAACGCCCCTTCCGCCGGTATCCGGACTGGCGACGTCCGATGAGGGGGCGGCGGCCGGGTCTTTGACAGCCGGAGATTCCACGTCACCAAAGCACCAAATATCACCTCATTCAGCACCGATATTGCGGAACTCCCTCCCAAATCAGTGTTCATGCCGCACTATGCGCACCTGCGGGAACCCTCGGGGCCTCGCTGACATCCAACTCGTGCGCGACTGACGTCCGCTCACCGGACGCGAGCCGTACATCCCCGATGTTGATGACATATGAGGTGTTGTGATCATGACGTCGAACGTGACGCGGTTATATCAGGCGGTGCTACGCGACCCCACACCTCCGATCTCCATCCGGCTGCGCCGTACCTTCTCGGGCTGGGTCGTACGGAAGGGGTTCCCGGCCCCGGGCGCCGCGGCGCCGAAGGTAGAGGCGGAGGTGGGCGGAGCCCGGCTCGTGATGGAGCGGCGTGGCGACTGCGGCCGCTACACGCTGGACGAGCCGTGGGGGGAGGCACGTCTGCGGACCCGGGTGACCTACGCCGAATCGGTGCCGGGCATGACCGGATGGGTCGTCGTCACCGTGGACCAGCATGGAGAGCCCGAACATGCCGGGACCACCGGGCAGGGATCGAGGGCGGGAAGACGGAAAGGCCGGGAAGCGGAGCCGCAGCAGGAACCGGCGGTGGTGAAAGCACCCGGTTTCCTCCCGGCGTACCTGAGCACCTCGCGGATCAGCGACGGCGGCGTCCAGGTGGAGGGCGGCCCGGTGCTCCTCCACGAGGATGACGTGCGGCGCTTCGTCCACGTGATGACCGAACCCCGCCGCCGGGTGCCGGTCCTGGTCGTCTCCACGAACCCCCGCGATCCCGAGGCGGCGCGGGAGCGCGCCGGTCGACTGGCCGACGGCGTCGCAGGGGTCGGCCTGGTCGTACGGCTGGCCGACCTGAGCGCCCAGGACCGGTTCAACGAGGCGATGGGCCCGGAGCTGGGCGTGTTCGGCGGAGCGATCCGCACCTACTTCACCCCTTTCGATCCTGCCGGGGAGCGCTACCCCCGTCGGCACCTGCCCATGGGCGACGCCAAGATCCGCAGCTGGGGCGCCGCCGCCCTGGATCGGATCGTCGACGGGGCGATCGGCGAGACCGCCCATCGTGAGCTCCCCGAAGACGTGCGGCGGACGCTCAGTGCCGTCTACCGCGTGCTCGCCGGACGGGCCGAGCTGGGCGAGATCGCCGCCGCCGCGTCCCGGCCCTCGAAGACCGATGCCGCCCGCGAGGACCTGCTGCGGCGGATGATGGCCAAGACCCGGCCCACGGCCTCCCCGGTCGCCAAGCCCTCCGAGGACACCGGGGAGACCGAGGGCAACGCCGAGGTCGCCGAGGTCGCCGCCGGGAAGGACACGGAGACCGGGGAGACGGTCGCCGTGGAAGCCGGGCCGACCTCCGGCGTGGCGGAGATCGCCCAGAGTGTCGCGGACCTGGTGGTCAAGGAACTGCGCGGGGAGTTGGAGACGGCCCTGGGACTCGCCACGTCGTCCCAGGCCTCGGGCGACTCCGGCCGGGTGCTCCGCGAGGTCCGCACGCTCGGCCCGCACCTTTCCGGCCTGCGCGACATCGTCTTCGAGCTGCGTGACGCCGTCGCGGAACGACACGATGCCGTACTTCCCACCGGGCTCCCCGCCGAACCTCACTCCGAACCTCCCCCCAGACCTCACGCCAAGCCTCCCGCCAGGACGGAGGACGCGAGCGACCGGCTTGCCGCCGAGATCAGGAAGCTTCGCGACGAGCACCTACTGCTCAGCGGGGAGTACGCCGAGGCCGTCACGAACGCCAGGAAGCTCGCCGAGCGGGTCCGCTGGCTGGAGCGCAGGCTCGCCGAGGCGGGCCAGCCGGTGTACGGGGTGACCGGGGACGAACCCGTGTTCGAACCCGGCGGCCTGATCGAGGTCCTGGCCGAGGCCCGCGAGAGCCTGCGTCACATCGGCGTCGGCGACATCGACGACGCCGCCGCCCGGCTGGACCTGGAGCATCACGTCCAGTGCCGTACCTGGGCGGCGAAGGCGTGGGACGCGCTGCGCGCCCTGGACGACTTCGCGGGGGCGCGCTCCCGCCGGGAGTTCGCCGGCGGTTTCTACGACTGGTGCACCAACGGCTCCCCCACTCGCCTCACCATCCCCACCGGGATGCTGTCCATGCGCGAGTCCAAGAGCGTGGTCAGCCGCGCCAAGTTCAGCGCCCCCCGCGTCTTCGCCGTACCACCCGAGGTGCATCCGAGCGGGCAGATGCTGATGGAGTCCCACATCAAGCTCCGGCCCGTCGGATACCCCGCGCCCCGGCTGTACTTCCACGACGACTCAGCCGGCACCACCGGCAAGGTCTGGATCGGCTACCTGGGTGAGCACCTCCCCAACACCCGCACCAACTGACGCCGGGAAGCACCCCGCCCTATTTCGAGATCCGGGGCAGCGTGGCGGTCATGAGGGAAACGACGGCGGTAGGCCGGCGGCCGAGCCCGGTCTGCCGCCGGCCGATTTCCTGGCTGTGCCGTCCCAGAGCCCGCACCCGCGCCACCAGTTCGGTGTAGTCGAACCGGCGGACCCGCGCCGTCCTGGCCGCCGGTGGTCAGAGGTGGGTTCACCCGCGTTTCTGCAGGGTGTAGAGGCGGATCTCGATGCCGTCGGGGTCGGTCACCCCGCTGATCAGCCATCCGATGCTGGCCTCGGCGATTCCGGAGTGGGCCGCGCCGGCGGCGTCGAGGTGATCCGACCACTCCACCAGCGCGTCGTAGGTCGGTACGCCGAGCGCGACGGGGTCGAACCCCCGCAGCTCCCCTGCCAGCCTGGGCTCCTCGCGCAACGCCAGCATGAGGGTACCGTCCCGGTCGCGCAGTGCCACACCGCGCAGCACGCCCGCCTCGACGAACTCGATCGCCACCTCAAGGCCGAGCACCCGCCCGTACCACTCGATGCTCTTGCGCACGTCCGAGACCGGCAGTTTGACGTGATGGAATCCGCCCAGGGCCGTCATCGGTCACCCCTTCCCGGCCGGCGAGGGGCGTCGGCGCGGATCTGAAGTTATTAAAGTTATACTTTAAAGTGTTACTATAGTTTGGTGTCAGACGTCAACGGCCGGAACCGAAGATCCGCGCAGACCAGGCTCCGCATCGTCGAAGCCGCGCACCGGCTGTTCGTCACCCACGGCTACACCGGGACGACCTTCCAGGAGATCGCCGACGCCGCCGGGGTGTCGGCCCCGACCGTCTACTTCCACTACGGCAACAAGGGCTGTCTCCTCAAGCACGTCGTCGACGTCGCCTCCATGGGTGACGACGAGCCCGTCCCGCTTCTCGAACGGCCCCGGTTCGTCGCGCTGAAGGCCGCACCGGACCCGGCGACGGCCATCCGGCGGTGGGTTCACGAGTCCGGCGTCATCCTCGGCCGGGTCGCCCCCGTCCTGGCGGTGGTGCGCGACGCGGCGGCGAGCGATGCCGACATGGCCGCCCAGTGTGCCCAGAACAGCGAGGAGCGGCGCACCGCCCACAGCACGTTCGTCGCCGTCCTCGCCGGGCTGACCGCGCTGAGACCTGGACTGACCCGGCGCCGGGCCACCGACATCACCGTCGCCCTGCTCTCACCGGACCTGTTCCTCGTCATGACCCGCGAATGCGCGTGGACCACGAAGCACTGGGAGAGCTGGGTCACGGATCAGCTCGCCCACGCCCTGCTCCCGGATCCCTGACCTGCGGCATCTTCCAGACGCCGAGCCGCGGTCACCGGCCATCGTCCGCGGCGACGAACACCGAGGGGCTCCCTGACCCGTATATCCAAGACACTTCGAAAATTGAATCTTCGCAGACGCTAAGAACTCATCATCAAGACTTTCCATATTTCGGTGTATATCAGCTTTTATCAGCCTAATTCAGTATTTGCCCATCTCGGGAGTGTGGCGGGAACGGGCTCGGGCATCATTCAAAAGGACTGGCAACCAGGATCCCTAGATGGCGACACACGCCGAATCTTGGGGGTGCACGGTGTTCGAACTGCGCGAGTTGGGCTCAGGCCTGGGTTACCGGACCGAGCTCGCAGACATGATCGACCAGCATGCCGACCGGATCGACTGGCTAGAAGTGATCACTGAGCACTTCCTGTTCGCCCCTACTGACAAGCGGGAACGGTTGCACGCGCTGGCCGCCCGATTCCCGATCGTGCCGCACGGGGTTGAAATGTCCATCGGCTCGGGCTGTGAAGTCGATGGAGACTACCTTGAGGCACTGGCGGCTCTGGTGGCCGAGATCGATGCGCCGTGGTTCAGCGACCATCTGTGTTTCACCCGGACGGATCAGGTCGCGCTGGGGGTGCTCGCGCCGCTGCCCCGCACCCGGGAGACGGCGCGCCTGCTGGGACGCAGGGCGCAGAAAGTGCAGGACGCGGTGGGGGCACCGTTCCTGCTGGAGAACATCACCTACTACGTGAATCTGGCCGGCCCGCTCAGCGAGGCGCAGTTCATCGCCGAGGTGATGGAGAACTGCGAGTGTCACCTGTTGCTGGACCTGACCAATCTCGACATCAACGCCCGCAATCACGATTTTGATCCGCTGGAGTTCCTCGACACCATCCCGGTGGAGCGGGTGGCGCAGGTGCACCTGGCGGGCGGTGAGGACGGGGACGATAGGGAGTTGTCCCTCGACACCCATGGTGAACCGGTACCACCCCGCGTGTGGGACCTGCTGGCCGAACTGGTGGGCCGCACCACCGTTCAGGCCACCCTGGTGGAACGCGACCGGAACTTCCCGGATGATCCGTACGAGCTGCTGGTGGAGATCGACCAGGCCCGTACCCTCCTACGACGTTCGCCTGCCGGCCCGTCCATGACCGGGAGCACCTGATGGGCCTACAGGAGGCCTTGGCCGCGGTGCTGACCTGCGAGGCCGAACTGGCGACGTTGCGTGAGGATCCCGCGCGGCTGCAGCACCGCTACGGGTTGAGCGATGCCGAGCTGGCCATGTTGGCCGGCGCTCCACCCGCGGGATTCCGTGTCACCGCTGAGAGCGTCCGCAGCAAGCTGGTGCAGAAGGTGACAGCCTGTCTGCCCGTCACCGTCGCCGAGCTGAAGGCCCATTACCCGGAGCTGTTGGAGGGGTTCGCCTCCGCCACCGTTCGCCGACCGCAACCGGGCGAGGGGTTGACGGGCTCCGGGGAGCCCGAGCGACTGGTGGCGTGGATCGACGGCCGCGCGTCGGCGCCCTTGGTCGACTTCGCCCGCTACGAACTGCTGTGCGGACAGCTCGCACGTGACCGGCAGGCGACCCAGGCGGCCCAAGCGGCTCAGGCGACCCAGGCACCCCAAATGCCCCAGGCAGCCCATACGGCCCAAGCAGCCCAAGCAGCCCAAGTGGCCAGAAAACCGACCGCCGCCGTTCCGGATGACCTCGAACCGGTCCTCGAACCGGTCCTCGCTCCGGACGGGGCCGTCGGTGAGGGCACACCGGCAGGTGGGGTGCTCAGCATCTCCCCCACCGTCCGGGTCGCGTTCTTCGATCACGACGTCACCGCCGAGGTGCCGCCCGCGCGACTACCCGCCCGGCACACGTCGATCCTGCTGCAACGCCAGTGGGGTGAGCCGGCCGTACGGGTCTACCGGATCAACGACGCCACCGCCGCCCTGCTGGACCACTGCGACGGCACCCGGAACGTCACGGAGGTGATCGCAGCGGTCGGCGTCGGTTCTGACCAGGTCACCGGCATGCTCACCAGGTTTGTCACCGAGGGCGTGGTCTGCGTCGCCGCTGACCGTTACTGAGGGAAGGCCCGGCCACGACTCCCCGAGGGCCATCCCCATCAGGCTCCGCGCCGACCTCACAGAGGTCACCTGAAACAGCGCGGAAATCGACCCGGCGACGGGTCGGCGATCTGTGACCTGCCCACGGCGGGACACACTTTGAAAGGAAGCCCATGAGCACAAACACACCGGTCGATACCACCACCGATCAAACGACCTCGCCAACGTTCGTGTTCGAGCCCATCGTCGATCTCACCTCCGCCCAGGCACCAGACCACTGCGGTGGGAGCACCTGTAGTCGATGCGGTCATTAGCCAGAGTCACGGCAACAGCTAGAAGAGGAGTGGGGCTTCGACAACCCCACTCCTTTCACCCGCCATCCCCGATCACCACATGATTGATGACCTAACGGGATGTACCTAATGGGATGTCAGGTGAAGACGGGAGACGTGTTCCACGAGGACGGCCGCCCCTTCGTCGTGGAAATGTGCTTCCACTACCACCGGGGTTTCCACCCCTGCGGTCGCTACCTGTGACCTGCTCCCGGAACCCTGGAGAGGGCTCCGGGGTATCCGGCATCTCCTCAGTCCACCTGCTCCGGTGCGAAGTGTTCACGTAGCAGGGCGATCTTCCCGTCGCGAAGGCGGAAGATCTGTACCAGCGACATGGTCGTCGCTCCTCCTGGCACGTCGAAGGCGGTATCGATCTCGGCGATGAACACATCCGGGTCAGCGGTGGTGTGCAGCACGTACCGGTACCTGTCCGCGTTCACCTTGCGGTCGCTATCCACCGATCGCGCATAGTACGCGGCCATTCCATCGCGTATCTTCTCGCGCCCCTCCAGGCGCCTCGGAAAGACGCGGCCGGGCGCCGAGGGCTCCGCCCCCGGACCGGCGGCGGCCCAGCGCGATCTCGTACCACGATCATCGACATCACCACTCGGCCTCAGGCCGAGCCCCCCCTGGACAAGCAGTCCGTACCGGTGCCCGGCGCCGCCCGTGTCAAGCGAGTGCCCATGGCCTTTTCGCTCTTTCGGAAAAGTCGACAGGTTCCCAAAAATAATCGGAACAAACAAATCCGGAGGTTAAATTGGCTTTGCCGGAGTCTGCCGCAAGAACAAGAAAGCAAGCAATTAGATCCTTTGCGCCAAAGGATTCGCCTTATATCGTGCCTGTTGCCCATGGCCGCCAAGTGATCCATGCTCGCGGCCATTCAGAGGAGGAACCCATGTACGGCAAGCGACAACTTATGGTGCTCGGTCCGGCGCTTCTTGCGGCCCTGACCCTCGGACCGGCCTCGATCTCGCACGCCTCGGCCACGCCGGATCCCACACCGCCGGCGGCAAGCGCTCAACAGAGCAAGCCAACGACGGACCTGGCCCCACCGGCCAGGGACCCGAGAGGGGGGTACTGGAACGGCTACCGAGACGGCTACCGAGCCGCCGGACAGGACTGTTCTAGGCCGAGGGCCAAAGCGGGCGAGTTGCCCGGCCTCGCACTGAGAATCAGCGACTACGACAGGGGCTGGCTGGACGGCTACGACGACGGCCACGACAGGTTCTGTAGATAAACAGGAACCAAACACACTGAGGTAATCAAGGCGTTCGGCACGTCTCATCGGCCGGACCGGCCGTGAACGAAGAAGCGGAGCTCCAACCCCCGGAAGGGCTTTTGCCCGAAATCGCCCTTCCGGGGGTTGGAGCTCCGCCGGCCGCCCCCTCTGCCGTCGCTCGCGAAGTCACCATGGCCAAACCCTGAGAGACACGCGATGAGGCGGTGCAGAATTCAGGGCCGCCCGTTCGACCAGGCGGAGAGCCTGACGCCCCCCTCAATTGGGTCTCTCTCGCAAAACACCATGAACGGGCAACACCGGCACCGAGATCACACCCCCGCGCGCGGCCGACCTCTGATCCGGCTCTGCCCCGGCCCCGGCTCTGATCCGGCTCTGCCCCGGCCCCGGCTCTGATCCGGCGGGAACGGTGAGGGCTCGCGGGCCCGGTCAGTCCAGGGGATGGCGCACCCAGACGTTGGGTTCGACGTAGACGGCGTAGTCGTGCGCGAGCACGCAGCGCGGCCACCCCGGCCACGATCGTGCCGTGCCGTCCGAACAGGACACCGGCCACGGCCGTGCCATGGGCGGCTTTCGGGCCCGTGACACCTTCGGTCGGCCACGGGCCCGGCACCCGGGTGAGACCGGCTCCCGGCAGGGGGCCGCGCCGCCGCGCGACCCGCACAGTCCGCACGGCTCACACAGTCCGCACGGCTCACACAGCCCGCACGGCTCACACGGCCCGCACGGCCGGAGAGTGGCCGCGATGCCCGCGAATGACCGAGGATGCCCGGGGCGGTCACGGACAGGCAGAGTCACCGGGGCCTTATAGCTCACTTATGTAACCAGGTCAGGGGGGACTCCCTCGGGCTGCCGACAGCGGGATCCCAGCAAAAGTTTCCAACTCGATAGCGCAAAGTATTGACTTGGTAACCACACCAAAGCATAATTCCCGTCATGCATGCACAGAATTCCACAAAAACGGGCAACCATGCTGCCCGCTGAGCGGCATTCGCGCATCGGGGAGGCGCTCCGGACCTCTCGCGTGGTCACCACGGACGACCTCGCTCGCGAGCTCGGCGTGTCAGCGGAGACGATCCGCCGTGACTTCGTACTGCTCGAACGCCAGGGAAAGCTGGCGCGCGTTCACGGAGGCGCGACGATCGCGCTCGGGCAGTCGTCCGGTGAGGAACTCCCCTTCGCCGAACGCGCCGGGACCGCGGCGGAGGCGAAGAGGCGCATCGGCCGCGCCGCGGCCGCGCTCGTGCATCCCGGCCAGACCATCGTGATCGACGTGGGAACCACAGCCGTCCAGGTGGCCCGTGCCCTGCCACTTGACTTCTCCGGGACCGTGGCCACGTGTTCCCTGCTGGTCGCCGCCGAACTCTCCGAGCACCCCGGCATCGAGGTCCTCGTCTGCGGGGGCAGGCTGCGGAGCGGAGACCTCGCGCTCTCGAACTCGGTGGCCCAGGCGTTCTTCGCGGACCTGCACCCGGACATCGCGTTCCTCGGATCGGGCGGCGTCGACGCCGTGGCCGGCCTGACCGACTACTACCTGGACGAGATCGCGGTTCGGAAGATCATCCTCAGGAACGCGACGCGTTCCTACGTGCTCGCCGACTCAGGCAAGTTCGGCCTGGTCGCCCGGCACCGGGTCGCCGAGGTGAGCGAGTTCGCCGGTCTCATCACCGAGGCGGAACCCCCCTCCGGCATCCAGGACACGATCACCCGCAAGGGCGGGGTGATCGTGCTGTCTTGAACGTTCTCGACTGTCGAAGGAGCCGGGCGGCGCGGCAACGCCACCCGGCTCGGACTACCACACCGATGCACCATCTGACAGGAAACACAGGAGTTGTAGGTCCATGACCCAGTATTCACCACCCGCGCCGGGCAATCAGGAGAGCGGCGCAAGTGTTGAGGAATTCGGTTACAAGCAGGCGATGACGCGGGGCACCGGGCGTTTCGCCTCGTTCGCCGTGGCGTTCGCCTTCGTTTCGATCGCCACCGGCATCTTCACCACGTACGGTTCGGTGCTGAACACCTCGGGACCGGCCGGTATCTGGACCTGGCCGATCGTGATCATCGGTCAGCTCGCCGTCGCGTTCATCTTCGGCTCGCTGGCCGCGCGCATCCCGGTGACCGGCTACTCCTACCAGTGGATGTCCCGGCTGGCCAACCCCGTCCTCGGCTGGATCATCGGCTGGGTCTCGTTCTCGTTCCTCGCGGTCGTGGTCGTGGCGGTGGACTACACCATCGCCTCCACCGTGATGCCCGTGCTGCTCGGCTACGAGGGCACCGCGCTGAACGCCTGGGTGATCACCGGCGTGGTCATCATGTGCCAGGCGCTGCTGGTCGGGTTCTCCACGAAGTGGACCGAGCGGGTCAACAACTTCGCCGTGACGGCGGAGCTGATCGGCATGATCGCCCTCGTCCTGCTGCTGCTGATCGTGGGATTCGTCGCCAAGGAAGTCAACTTCGCCAACCTGTTCAGCACCGGCGCCATCCCGTCCGAGGGCTACCTCAGCATTGGCACCCTCACCTCGGCCGGCCCGTGGATGCTGGGCTTCCTGCTCGGCGCGTTCACGATCGTCGGTTTCGAGTCGGCGGCCAACCTCGCCGAGGAGACCAAGGACCCGGCCCGCGTCGTCCCCCGCGCCATGTGGCAGGCGGTTCTCGCCTCCGGTGTGCTCGGCTTCCTGTTCCTGGTCGCCGTCACACTGCTCGCCGGCGACCCGGTCGAGCTGGCCAAGTCGGGAACCCCGGTCGCGGACGTGATCAGCCGGTCGCTCGGCCCGATCGTGGGTACGGGTCTGCTCGTGCTGGTGGTCATCGCGATCTTCGCCTGCGGCATGGTGATCCTGATGACCGGCGTGCGGCTGGTCTGGGCTATGTCCCGCGACCAGCGCTTCCCCGGCTGGCAGGGCCTGCACAAGGTCTCCCCGCGCTTCGGCACCCCGCTGAACGCCACCGTCTTCATGTTCGTCATCGGCGAGCTGATCCTGGCGGTCTTCTCCACCCGGACCGACGCCCTCTTCGGTCTGTTCGCCGCCGCCACCCTGCTGCCGGCGATCATCTACACCGGGACCGTCGTCATGTACGTGGTCAAGCGGAAGTCGCTGCCGCCGAGCAAGGGGTTCGACCTGGGCCGCTGGGAGATCCCGGTGATCGTCGTCGCGCTGATCTGGCTCGCGTTCGAACTGCTGCTCTTCCGTGACGCCTCATTCGTGGAGCCGTGGATCTACGTGCTCATCATGCTCGCCATCGGCGCCGTGTACTTTGCCTACCTCCTTCTCACCAAGGGCACGAAGGGCCTGGTGATGCCGGACATGCACTCCATCGACGCGGAGCTGACCACCGACGCCACGGATGCGGCCAAGGGCAGGCGCACGGAGGGGACCCACCGGCGGTGACCACGGTACTGGCGATAGACCAGGGAACATCCGGCACCAAGGCGATCGTCGTCGACGCCCGCGGTGAGGTGCTCGGCCTCGCCGAGCTCCCGGTCCGCCCCACCTACCTGCCCGCAGGCGGAGTCGAGCAGGACCCCGGGGAACTGCTCGACTCGGTCCTGGCGGCCGGTCGCCAGGCCGTCGCGCGGGCCGGGGTGCGGATCGACGCCGTCACGCTGGCGAACCAGGGCGAGACCGTCCTGGCCTGGGACCCCGTAACGGGTGAGCCCCTATCGGCCGCCATCGTCTGGCAGGATCGCCGCTCGGAGAGCATCTGCGCGGAGCTGGAGGAGTTCAAGGACCGGATCGCCGCGACCACCGGGCTGATCCTGGACCCGTACTTCTCCGCCCCGAAGATGGCCTGGCTACGCCGGAACGTGACGGGTGAAGGGGTGGTCACCACCTCCGACTCCTGGATCATCCACCGTCTGACCGGGGAGTTCGTCACGGACGTCGCCACGGCCAGCCGGTCGCTGGTCACCCGGCTCGACGACGGCGACTGGGATCCGGAGCTGCTGGAGCTGTTCGGGCTCGGCGGGGAGCGCCTGCCGCGCATCGTCTCCTGCGACGAGGTGGTCGGCCACACCTCCGCGTTCGGCGGGCACGTGCCCGTCGGCGGACTCGTGGTCGACCAGCAGGCGGCGCTGCTCGCCGAGAACTGCCTGAACGCCGGAGAGGCGAAGTGCACCTTCGGCACCGGCGCGTTCCTGCTTGCCAACACCGGCACCTCCGCCGCGCGCTCCACCGCCCGCCTGGCCGCCTCGGTCGCCTGGCGGGTCCGGGGGGAGACCTCGTACTGCTTCGACGGCCAGGTCTACACGGCCGCCTCCGCCGTACGGTGGATCCAGGATCTCGGCTTCATCCGTACCGCCGCGGACCTGGACGTGGTCGCGGCGGCGGACGCCGAGGGGGTGCTGTGCGTGCCGGCGCTGGCCGGCCTGGCAGCCCCCTGGTGGCGTCCCGACGCCAAGGCGTCGTTCTCCGGGCTGACCCTCTCCACCGGTTCCGGGCACCTCGTGCTCGCCGTACTGCAGGGGATCGCGGCGCAGGTCGCCGAGCTCGGCGACCTCGTCGCCGCCGACCTCGGGCAGCCGTTGACCCGGCTGCGCGTGGACGGCGGGCTCACCCGGAGCAGGGTCCTCATGCAGGCGGTCGCCGACCTGATGCGGATCCGGATCGACGTCTACCCCTCCCAGCACGCCACCCCGATGGGGGCGGTGGCGCTGGCCCGCACCGCGCTGGACCCGTCGCTCTCCCTCGCGGACGCGGTGGACCCGTGGGAGCCCAGCACGACCTACGAACCCCGATGGTCCGCCGATCAGGCGGCCGACTTCCGCTCCCGGTGGGGAGAGGCGGTCAACGCCGCCCTGACGCGGGAGGGAGCACGGTGAACACCACATTCGATGTGGCGGTGATCGGTGCCGGCATCGTCGGCTCGGCCATCGCCAGGAAGCTGGCCGGGTACGAGCTGAGCGTCGCGCTGCTCGACGCGCGCGACGACGTCGGTGACGGCACGAGCAAGGCGAACACCGCCATCCTGCACACCGGTTTCGACGCCAAACCCGGCACCCTCGAATCCCGGCTGGTGCGCGAGGGCTACCATCTGCTCTCCGAGTACGCGACGCGGACCGGCATTCCGGTCGAGCACACCGGCGCCCTGCTGGTGGCCTGGACGGCCGAGGAGCTCGACGCGCTGCCGGGCCTGCGCCGGAAGGCGGAGCAGAACGGGTACGGCAGGACGGAGATCGTCGGCCCCGAGGAGGTGTACCGGCAACTTCCCCACCTCGGGGAAGGCGTCCTGGGCGGCCTGACCGTTCCCGACGAGTCGATCATCTGCACCTGGACCACCAACCTCGCCCTGGCCGCGGACGCGGTCGGCCGCGGCGTGACGCTGCTGCTGAACCGGGCGGTCACCTCGGTCGAGGACCTCGGCGATCACACGGTGCTGCGCGCTTCCGGCGGGGAGGTGAAGGCCCGCTGGGTGGTCAACGCGGCGGGGCTCGGCGCCGACGTCATCGACCGGCTGTTCGGCCACGACCGTTTCACGGTCACGCCGCGCCGCGGTGAGCTACTGGTCTACGACAAGCTCGCCCGCCCGATGGTCAACAAGATCGTTCTGCCGGTGCCCAGCTCGCGCGGCAAGGGCGTGCTGATCAGCCCCACCGTCTACGGCAACGTGCTGCTCGGTCCCACCGCCGAGGACCTCGTCGACCGCACCGACACCGGGACCTCGGAGAAGGGGCTGGAGTTCCTGCTGGGCAAGGGCGAGAAGCTGATGCCCGACCTGCTGCGCGAGGAGGTCACCGCGACCTACGCCGGTCTGCGCGCGGCGAGCGACCACCCCGACTACCTCATCGAGGCCGACGCCGGACAGCGCTACGTGCTGGTCGGCGGGATCCGCTCGACCGGCCTGACCGCCGGCATCGCCATCGCCGAGCACGTCGCCGAGCTCGCCCGTGGCGCCGGGCTGGTGCTCGTACCACGGGAGAACCTGCCGGAGCCGCCCCGCATGCCCAACCTCGGGGAGGCTTTCACCCGCCCGTACCAGGACGCCGCCCGGATCGCCGCCGACCCCGCCTACGGCCACGTGGTCTGCTTCTGCGAGCGGGTGACCGCCGGCGAGATCCGCGACACCTTCCGGTCGCCGATCCCACCGGCCACCCTGGAAGGGCTGCGCCGCCGCACCCGGGCGATGAACGGACGCTGCCAGGGGTTCTTCTGCGGCGCCGAGGTCAAGAAGCTGCTGGAAAGCAGGGGCGAGAGCGCCTGCGGGCAGAGCCACGCACCGCAGGAGGCCCGCCGATGACGTCCGGCGACAACACCGCGGAAGGCCCGCCGATGACGTCCGGCGATATCACCGCAGGAGGCCTGCCGATGACGTCCGGCGATATCACCACTCTCACCCCGGCCGTCGTCATCATCGGCGCCGGACCGTCCGGGCTGAGCGCCGCCCGTGAACTCGCGCCGAGAATCAACGGCGAGGTCCTTGTCCTGGACCGGGAGAGCACGGCCGGGGGCATTCCCCGGCACAGTGACCATCCCGGCTACGGGATCAGGGACATGAGACGCTTCATGAGCGGTCCCGCCTACGCCAGGAGGCTCGTCCGGCAGGCCGAGGCCGCCGGTGCGACGATCCTGACGAACGCCACCGTGACGAACTGGGCCGGTGACCGCGCGATCGAGGCCACCACCCCGCGGGGCCGCATCCGCGTCGAGGCGCAGGCAGTCATCCTGGCCACCGGCGCCCGGGAGCGTCCACGACCGGCCCGGCTCATCCCCGGAGACCGCGCCCACGGCGTCTACACCACAGGGCACCTGCAGAATCTCGTCCACCTGCAGCACGGGAAGGTCGGGAAGAGAGCGGTCATCGTCGGCGCCGAACTGGTCAGCTGGTCGGCCGCGCTGACCCTGCGCGAGGCCGGTTGCCGGACCGTCCTGATGACCACCGAGTATCCCCGGCCGGACTCCTACTCCCTGTTCAGCGTCCCCGGCAGGATCCTCTTCCGCACCCGGGTCGCCACCCGCACCCGGGTGACGAAGGTCATCGGCCGACCGGAGCTGCGGGCCGTCGAGATCGAGGACATCGACACCGGCAGGAGGCGGGTCGTCGAGTGCGACACGCTCGTCCTCACCGGCGACTGGATCCCCGACCACGAGCTGGTGCGCGCGGCGGGAATCGCCATGGACCCCGGCACGAACGGCCCGCTGGTCGACAACGCGCTACGTACCGACAGGCCGGGCGTGTTCGCCGTGGGCAACCTGCTCCACCCGGTTGACACCGCCGACATCGCGGCGATCGACGGCGCCCATGTCGTGCGCTCCGTCATCGCCTGGGTGGAGGAGAGGAGGACACCGGCCGAACAGGTACGTCTCGTCGCCGACGCGCCCTTCCGCTGGGTGGCGCCGGAGATCTTCCGCCCGAAGGATCCGGCCCCGGCCCGTCGCCGCCTGCTGTTGTGGAGCGACCGCTACATCCCGTTCCCCCGGATCGTTCTTCGGCAAGAGGGAAAGGTCGTCGTGCGGAAGCGGCTGTGGTGGCCGGCGGCTCCCGGCCGGGTGTTCCGCATCCCGACGAGCATCCTCAGCGCGGTCAGACCGGACGCCGGTCCGGTACACATCGGCGTGGAGCCCTGACACACCTTCAACGAGCGGCCCCCGGCCACAGGCGTGGAGCCCTGACACACCTTCAACGAGCGGCCCCCGGCCACAGGCGTGGAGCCCTGACACACCTTCAACGAGCGGCCCCCGGCCACACTGGTCGGGGGCCGCTCGTATGTGCAAGGTGAGGGGCACACCGACGGCAGGTGAGTGGACAGGCACCGTTCACACGTCCGGCGTCGTCCGTGGTGAAGGTCGGGGATGCGCCGAGGGTGTGATCTGCGGGCCTGTCCGGGGTTGAAGGTCAAAACCGCAGCGACGGCAGGTGGACGGGCGGGCGCCGTTGACGCCTGCGGACCGTACGGGGTGAAGGGCATGTTGGGGGGAGGCGGTTGGGGGGAGGCAGTTGGGGGTCGAGGCGAAGGGCCGGGACGAAACGGGGCAAAAGGCTTACTGGTCGGCCTCTGGCGCGTTTTTCCGTAGGGGTTTTCCTTGATCTGGGTGATTGAGCACACCCCCAGCGTGCTCAATCACCCAGATCAAGGACCGAACAGGCCAGACCGCAGGAACTGGGGCGCCCGGTCCAGCCATGGGCGATGAGGACGTGGCTGATCTGGGCGGCGACCTCGCAGGAGCGGTGGGTGACATCCGCGTAGCCATATCGGAGCGAGGCTTTGTTCTTTTCCGTGGCGGCGTTGTCTCTGCGCATGTCCCGGAAGACATCCCGCCCAAGGTGACCGACTCGGCCATCGAGGTGAACGATCGTGCGATATTGCTCATAAGTCACGTCGTCGTACTGGCTGACGCCGTCTTCGGTGCGCCGGAGCTGGCGTCGACCTCGGGGGAGATCATGAGCCCGCTCGACTCTCTGGAAGTAGCGTGTCTCCAACAGCGAATGGGCACCTTCGGCGGCCACACCCACGAACGCGATCAACTCCGGCCGCCGGCGAAGCTTGCCGTGCCCTGCGAGTGTGGTGGCCAGCCGAGCCGCGGTGGTCAGTCGGGAGCCGCAAGCCTGCGCTACCCATGCGGTGACCTCGTCAAGATCAGAGGAGAGCTGGGTCAGCGCGATGACCGTCTCCTCCAACCTGGTTCGCGGCGGAGATGCCGCCGGATGCCTGATCCGATCTGCCTTGGAAGATCGGTGGATCCGTATGTCCCTCAGCCTGGATCCACGGCGTGAATTCTGGTGATCATTCTTCGGTTCGATTCCTTCACCAGGACCGTTTTGCCTGACGGGGGTCTGATTTGGGGTGTGGAGAACCCGCCGTGCGCGGGTCACGGATTGTCCAGGCGTTCACGGGCTCGGGGGCGGGGTTCGTGCGCGAGGGCGCGGGTGACCGTGGAGGTCGAGGGAAGAGTGGTGGCAGGGCGGGGACGGGTCAAGCCGCGCGGATCGGTGGCAGCCGGTGGACGGCTTGGAAGAGGTTCATCCATGCGTGCCGCCAGTGCCAATACCGGGGAAGATGCAGGGTGAGGTGGCCCCGGCCGTGCCGGGCGATGCGGGCGGGCACGCCGATGAGATGGCGGCGCAGGGTGGCGCCGCGCGCCTTGGCGTGAAAGGTTCCGGCCAGGCAGCCGGCCGCGCGCAGCAGGTTGTGGCAGATCGCCGCCAAGGTCAGCCAGGCGGCGTTGGCGGTGAACACGCCCGAGGGCAGGTGCGCTAATGGTCCGTCGATCAAGTCCGCGTTGACCTGCTCGATGACCGCGTGATCACGGTGTTGTTCCTCGGCCTGCCCGAGGGCGTACGGACTGTCGGTGAAGATCGCGTGATAGCGGTAGAGCGGGAACGGTTCCTCTGGCCGGAGCCCGGTCTGCGAGTTGAGCCGTTTGACCCGGCGCACGATCAGCCGGGCGGTGATGGCCTGGCCCTTCTTCGCGGCGAACGCCGTGTAGGCGACCTCCGCGATCTCGGCGTCGGAGATCCAGCCCCCTGCTTGTTCGTCGAAGATGGCGTTGGGGTATTTGATCGCTGTCCAGGCGGTTTCGTCGATCGCCGCGATCGCGGCTTTGATCTTGGGGTCCATTTTGGCGGTGACGGAGAAGCGCACGTCGTTCGTGTGGCAGGCGTTGATCACGCCTGCGGTGTAGAACGCCGAGTCCCCGCGCATCATCAGGGTGGCGCTCGCGCCCGCTGATCGTGCCGCGCCGATCGACTCACGCACGAACCAGGCCGCGCCGCGGGCGGAGTTCGCGCTTCCGCCGCGCAGCCGGGTGCCGGTCACCACCGGGGCGGCCAGCGGTGTGGACAGTGTGGAGGCCAGCACGTTCAGTCCGCGCACCAGCACGCCCTTGCCGCCGATCTTGGTGTGGCCGAACCCCGATCCTTGCTTCTTGTAGCCGTAGGTACGTCGCTGCATCGAGTCCACATCGAGGAAGGCGAGCACGTCCGCGCCGGGCGGCAACGGCGTATGGGCGGCCGGCCGGGCCGGCAGCAGGCGGGCCACTTTCTCGATCTGCCGGACGTTGCCCCAGGCCAGGCACCGCAGGAACGATCCCAGCGTGGACGGTGCGCGGATACCGGTAAACAACGTGTCCATGCCGCCGTGGCGCAGTGCGTCCAGATCATCGATGCTGTCGGCCCCGCAGGCCATCCCGGCTACGATCGAGCCGATCTTCGCCGCCGGGTTCACGCCGTCCCGGCCGGTGGGAGTGACGTGCTCGCCCGCCAGGTCGCTCAGGCCGCACCGCTCGGCCAACCGCATCACCGGCCCCAGCCCGCCGTACGCGACTACACGCTCCTCATCGAAGATCGCATGGGTCTTGGCAGAGTCGTGGAACAATTGCACTTGAGAGGTGTCCTCTCGATCAAGGTGGCGGAAGCCTGAAGAACTCCCATCATCCCAGGTCGGAGGGCACCTCCTCTCATTTCAGGATCTTCAGTTCAGAATCGGCTCGGTGGATCCAGGCTCAGTGCTCTGACCGAATGACCGTGGGACAGCGTCACGTGGATCAGGCCACTCGGCCGTTCGGTGATTCCCCACAACTCTGCAGCGGTGTGGTGACTGAGCATCGCGCCTGTCCCGCAGGCGAGAACCGCGGCCCACAGCTCAGCGGTTCTACTCAATGGTCCGGTAAAGGTCGCATAGACGCCTCGGCCGGGATAGACGGCCCGCCACCGACAACCACCAAGGTAATGGGAGACGGCGCTCCGGGAGATTCCGTATCCCAGCACCTGCTGCCGGGTGACGACCCCCGCCTGATGGTGCATCAGGCGCTCCAGTGCCAAGGGGAGACGTTGATGGGCCAGTGCTCGCATACGCCGCAGGATGCCCTGTGAGAGAGGAAGCCCGTAGGACCGAATTCCTTTCTGTGGATAAGCACCCTGCCCCCATCCGCCCGATGAGTTGCACCGATCAGTCCTTGATCTGGGTGATTGAGCACACCGGGGGTGTGCTCAATCACCCAGATCAAGGAACCCCCTACGGAAAAGCTCACCAGAGGCCGACCGTAAGGTTTTTGCCCCGTTTTGCCCCCTCTCCTCGCCCCCACCATCACCACCCCCAACCACCTCCCCCAACGCGCCCTTCACCCCGTACGGTCCGCAGGCGTCAACGGCGCCCACCCGTCCACCTGCCGTCGCTGCGGTTTTGACCTTCAGCCCCGGACAGCCCGCAAATCCGAACGGCGCTTGACCACCCACTCACCCTCGACGCGGTTTTGACCTTCACACCGGACAGCGCCGCAGGTGCCAACGGCCCCCAACCACCCCGTACATGCCCTGGGCGGTGCCGTAGGTATGAACCCGTGTCCAACTGCCCCGCAGGGGCCGATCCCACGATGATCATCCGTCGGCAACGGCAGCACACGCCCTCCAGGGGAGGGATTCCAACGCCTTCCTCGACACGAGCAGGTGAGCTGGTGGCGGCGCCGTTCCCGCGTCGCGGCCTCCGAGCACGAGTTCTTCAAGCTGGTCAAGGAACGTGAGAGGCACGGGTTCGGGTGATCGATCCCGTTCGGTGACGGGTTCGGGTGATCGATCCCGTTCGGTGACGGGTTCGGGTGATCGATCCCGTTCGGTGACGGGTGCGGGACGCCGAGGTACGCGGCCGGTGGGCCACGTACAGAATGTCGTTCATGGAAGCCCGAATCGCGATAGCCCCGTCCCCGGAGGCGGGGGCGGCCTACGACCGTCCCAACTCCCCCGGCCTCGACCGCCTGCGCCTCAGGGTCGAGGAGGCCGTGTCCGGCGGCGGTGGCGTCAATGTCCCGCTCGCCGAGGCGGACGGCCTGGTGTGGCTCATCCCTGGCGAGCCGGAACTGCTCCGCTCGGCTCTGGATGCCCACCCCCGGATCGGCTGGGTGCAGTTCCCCTGGGCGGGGGTGGAGAGGTTCACCGCGTCCGGGGTGCTCGACCGCCCCGTGGTCTTCAGCTGCGCCAAGGGGGCGTTCGCCGGGCAGGTCGGCGAGCACGCGCTCATGCTGGTGCTGGCCTGCCTGCGCAACCTCGCCCGGCAGGCGCGCACCCCCCGCTGGTACCCGGTGGATCCCAGGTCTCTGCACGGCCAGAGGGTGACGGTCCTCGGCGGCGGCGGTATAGCGACCGAGCTCATCCGGCTCCTGCGGCCGTTCGAGTGCCGGATCCGGGTGATCCGCCGCCGGGCGGAGAGGATCGAGGGCGCCGAGGAGACGTTGCCGCCCGAGGCCCTGCCCGCCGTGCTTCCGGAGACCGACATCCTGGTGCTGGCCCTCGCCCTGACGCCGGAGACGACGCACGTCATCGGCGCCGCCGAGCTGGCTCTGCTGCCGGCGCACGCCGTCGTCGTCAACGTCGCCCGCGGCGCGCACATTCAGACCGACGCGCTCGTCGAGGCCCTCCGCGCGGGGACGATCTCCGCCGCCGGGCTGGACGTGACGGACCCGGAACCGCTCCCCGAGGGGCACCCGCTGTGGGCCGAGGACAGGGTGCTCATCACTTCGCACTGCGCCGACTCCGCCGAGTACGTCACCCGGATGTTCTGCGAGCGGGTCGAGCGGAACGTGCGCAATCTGCGGACGGGCCTCCCGCTGGAGGGGGTCATCGATCCCGCCGCGGGATACTGACGGGCTCCGCGATCGTCTGCGTCCCGGACCGCGGAACCGGCATCGCGGTGGATCCGGCTCACCTAGGCGCTTTCGGCCGGCGGTGTGTCGCCCCCGCGCTCCTCGGTTCCCGGAGACGGCACCGGTGAGCCGCCGTGGCCGGGAAAACGGTCCCGCGACCGGAGCGGGTGGTTCTGTCAGTGGCCCTGGCCCGCGCCGATCACCTGCGCGGCCCCGAGGTAACCGGCGAGCAGGCTCTCCGCGAGCGCCTTCACCGTCTCGTCTCCCGGCAGGAAGTGCGGGCTGTGCAGCCCGGCCACCGTGTCGGTGCCCACGAACAGCATCAGCGACGGCACGACCGACGCGAAGTGGGCGAAGTCATCGGCACCGCAGGAGCGCAGCGTGGCGGGCATGTGGTGGCCCGTCTCGACGAGGATGCAGCCGGTCTCCTCGGCGAGGCGGGCGTCGTTGACGAGCACCGGCTCCCCGTACGTGATCCGCACCTCCGCCTCGCAGCCGTAGGCACGGGCGACACCCTCGGCGATCTCGTGGAAGCGCTGGTGCAGCCGTTGACGCCAGGCCTCCGACATCGTACGGAAGGTGCCCTGGGCGACGGCCTTCCTTGGAATCGCGTTCGGGGCGGTGCCCGCCGACACGATCCCGAAGGTGACCACCGTCGGCGTCATCGGGTCGGCGTCGCGGCTGACGAGCTGCTGCGCGGCCACGATGATCTGGGCGAGTGCCAGGACCGAGTCCTGGGCCAGGTGGGGGTAGGCCGCGTGCCCTCCCCGGCCCCGGACGACGACCGCGAACCGGTCGGAGGAGGCGTTGACAGCGCCGGGAGTGCAGGCCGTCTGACCGGCTTCGAGCACCGGCTGGACGTGTGACGCGATCATCGCGCCGACCTGGTTCCGCTGGAGCGCGCCCGACGCGACGATGTCACGGGCGCCGGAGGGGGGACCCTCCTCACGTGGCTGCAGCACCGCGACCATCGGTGCCGGCGCCTGTACGTGGTCGACCGCCCTGGTCAGCGCGACCAGGGCGGCGAGGTGGACGTCGTGGCCGCAGGCGTGCATGGCACCGTTCTGCGCAGCCCAGGGCACCCCGGTCTCCTCCGGGATCGGCAGGGCGTCCAGCTCTCCGCGTACCCCGACGGCCAGGCCGTCGCCGCCGACCCGGAGGAGCGCGCCGGTCTCCGCCACCCGCTCCATCGCGCTGCCCTCGGGCAGCGCGTCCAGCATCCGTTTGAGTGTCGGCTCCTCCTTGCCGGACAGGCACGGCTCGGCGTGCAGCTCCCGCCGCAGCCGGTAGGCGGCGGGCAACTCGGCGTGGAGCGCCTCGCGGAGCCGCGCGCCGAGCTCGTTCACGGTCTCTCCCCGAGAGCGCGGGGGCGGTCACCCCTCATGCGCCCCTCCCCGCCGAACGCGGCCACGGCCGGGCCGACGCCCCCGCTCATGCCCCCGCTCACGCCGCTGCTCACGGCGATCCTGTCGGACAGGTGCGATCCATCGAAGACTCTCCTGTGGTCGGCAGGCCCGGCTACCGGACATGACAAGGCTCGTCATACCCTCCTGAACCATCTGAACCACAGGTGCGGTTTCAACAGTTCAGGGAGAGCCGGGCGTGAAGACGATCCCGCTACCGCCGTCGACCCCGACCGACTGGCCGGAGACGATGGTCGTGGTCGCGCCCTCGGCGCCGATCACCGCTGGAATCCCGTACTCCCTGGCCACCACCGCCGGGTGCGACAGCAGCCCTCCCTGGTCGGTCACGACGGCACCGATCAGGCCGAAGTACTGGGTCCAGGCAGGCGAGGTCGTCGAGCACACCAGGATGTCACCGCGGCGCAGACGCACCGCATCGGCCACCGACGCGCAGACCCGCGCGGGACCCACGTAGCGACCGGCCGATCCCGCGACCCCGCTGACCAGCACCTGCTCGCCGTCGGCCGACCCCGGTCCCACGCTGAAGTCGAGACCGCTCGCCCGGTCGGACAGGATCGAGTCGATCACGTACGGCACGGCGTCGAGTGACTGCTCGGCCCCGATGGTGATCGGTGGCCGCAGTCCCCGCTGCCAGTGCCGGATGCGCTTGCGCTCGGCGACGAGGCCTCGACGGTCCAGGCCTCCGATCAGGCCCTGTTCGAGTTCCGAGGCGTCCAGGTACAGGGCGTCCACCGGCTCGCGCAACAGATCCCGCGCGCACAGCCTGCGGCCGATCTCCAGCAGCTGGTAGCGGGTGGCGGCGTGCCCCACCTCGGTCAGCGCGACATAACGGTCCTGCCCGAGTGGCAGGCACGACTCCAGCTCGACGACGAGGCGGCGGATGGCCTCGGCCCGGCCGGGGTGCTCGGCGACCAGGGCGTCCACGGCGTGCCGCCGCTCGACCGCGAGCCTGGCCAGCCTGGTGCTCGGCCGTTCCTCCTCGTGCCCGACCTTGGCCGCGAGTACGGCGATCAGCGGGACGGTGTCCTCCATCCAGGGGGTCGACTCGATGCCGTCCATGCCGTGATAGCCGTACTCACCGAGGAACGCGGCGATCGGAGCCCACGCCTCCGGCCGGGTGCGCAGCGCCTCCAGCGCGGCCGGCGCCTCCAGGCCCGTCAGGGTCCGGCGCGTCCAGTCGTCGGCTTCGAGCTCCCTGACCAGCAGCCACAGCGCCTCCTCCAGCTCGCCGAGCATGCTCGGCAGGCCGTGCAGGACGTGCTTGGCCAGCTCCTGGGCGATCTCGGGTTCCATCCGGGCCAGGCGTGCCATCACGAAGACCGGTGTCATGCCGACCATGCCGCCGATCTCGTCGTCGTCGGCCCGCCCGGCGAGCCAGGCGGTGAGCCCGCCCACGAGGTCGGCGTCGGAGCGGGCGGTCAGGTCCGCCGCCAGGATCTCCCTGCTGCTCCGCTGGACCGCCTCGCGCCACCCGTCGCGCCAGCGCACCGGGGCCTCGGCCACCATGCGGTCGATCGCCACCTCGTACGCGACCTGATGATCATCGGGCAGGTCACCGGTGGCGAGGTCCTCGCCCATGTAGAGGTAGCCCTGGTAGGTGGCGGTCCGCAGCCGGCACGGCGAGTGCCAGGAGGCGCGCGCCCGGTTCAGGCCCTCGGTGAACTTCCCGAACGAGATCAGACCCCATACCGAGGAGGGCCCCAGGGACAGCTCGGAGGCGCGCAGCCAGTAGCGGCCGTCCGGCGGGAGGTCCGGGGAGTACTGCGCGCTCAGGTCCGACGGCAGCCCGGTGATCGGGCGGGCCTGCAACGCGAAGAGCTCGTCGTCGTGGAAGGCCCACTCGATGTCCTGGTTGTCGCCCCTGACCGCCTCGATCTCGGCCGCCAGCTCCACCAGGCGCCGCAGTTCCGCGTCCGTCAGCGCGGGCGCCTGTCGCCGCCCGGCCGCCACCTCCAGATCGACGATCTCACCCGGCCCACCGGGGACGACCGCCGAGGGCTTGTCGGCGATCTTCCGGTCCAGCACCGTACCGGTCTCCCGGTCCACGACGAACGTGTCGCAGGGGGCGGTCCCCTCGACCAGCTCGCTCGCCAGGCCGTAGACCGCGTTCACCACCAGGCGGGAGCGGTCCCCGGTGACCGGGTCGGCGGTGAAGAGCACGCCACTGGCCGTCGGTGAGACCAGACGCTGCACCAGCACGCCCATCGTGTGTCCCGACGTCCCCATCCGCTCGCCGTAGGCCAGCGCCGTCTCCGACCACTGCGACAGCCAGCAGGCGCGGATCGCGTGGAGCAGCCCGTCGGCGTCGCCGATGTTCAGGTGGCTGTCGAAGATGCCGGCGAAACTCGCCTCGGCGCCGTCCTCGGCCAGCGCGGACGAGCGCACCGCCACCGCGGCGGCGCTCTCCCCCCCGCCCCGCGAGGAGCGCGCCACGAGGCGGTCGTACGCGTCGAGGACCTCGGTCACCAGCGTGGGCGGCAGCTCGGCCCCGAGCAGGCCGGACCTCAGCTCCGCCACGCCCGAGGCGTCGGATCGGCCCTCCTCGACCTCGCGGGCCAGCTCGGTCAGCCCGGCCGCGGCGAGCGTGTCCCGCAGGGCGAGCACGGTGAGGCAGAACCCGGCCGGAACCCTGACCCCGGCACGCAGCAGGTCGGCCAGCCCCGACGCCTTACCGCCGACACCGGCGCCGAGACCGGCGTCGACACCGACGCCGGCACTGGCACTGGCACTGGCACTGGCACCGGCACCGGCACCGGCACCGGCACCGGCACCGGCACCGGCGGGGGCTTCCTCAAGGGGCACTACGTAACGCATGGAGAGCCTCTCAGCTGGAGAGCGGTACGGGGTCGAGCCAGCGGTCGACGACGTCGACGACGCCGACCAGGTCGGTGACGATCGCCTCCGGGTCGGTGCCCTCCTCCTCCTGGAGGCCGTTGGGCAGCCATATCGCGCGCATGCCGACCGCCTGGGCGCCGCTTATGTCCCAGGGGCTGTCGGCGACGAACACCGCCTCGGCCGGGGTGACCCCCAGGATCCGCAGGACCGTGAGGAAGCTGTCCGGGTCCGGCTTGGCCCGTTTCAGGTCCGAGCCGCAGACGCAGACGTCCAGGAGATCGGCCAGGCCGTCCTCCTCGAAGAGCCGCTCGTGCCAGGAGCGCGGCCAGTGCGAGCTGGTCAGGATGCCGACCAGCAGGTCACGCTCCTTGAGCGCGGCCAGTGCCCGCCGCGCCTCGGGGCGGGCGTGAATGTTGGGCGCCATGGTCTCCAGGTGCGCGGCGAGCACCTCGTCGGCGAGCCCGTCCGGCAGCTCGACGCCGAGGGTGTCGGCCGCCATACGGGGGACCGTGAGGATCGAGGCCACCTCGCTGGTCTCGGCCCAGATGCTCCAGATCTCGGTCTCCGCGGCGGCCAGCGCGGCGGCGGCCCGTTCCGGGTCCGCCCCGTCCAGCAGGGCACCCGCGGCGAGCCACTGCAGCTGCCTGGGTACGAGGTTCCAGGGCGTGATCGTGCCGCCCCAGTCGAAGACCACGGCCTTCAGCGGGGCGGCCTGCCCTGCGGTCGCGTCGGTGCTCATCTGAATCCCTCCAGCGTGGAAACCCCGTGCTCCGGCTTCGGGGAGGATGTCAAGGAACGGGTCCCGCCCATCTCGCGGTAGCGGCGCTCGAAGCGCGCCGCGGCCTCCTGCCAGCGGCCGTTGCGCCGGGTGGCGGCGGTCCCGTCGGCGAACGGGGGGGCGTACGTCAGGTGCAGGATCCTGCGCGGCAGGCCCGACTCGTTGGGCGAGGAGGAGTGCACCAGCAGGCTGTGGAAGAAGAGCACCGAACGGGCGGGGGCGTGGATCTTCCGCCGCAGCGGCCCGACGCTGCTCTCCTCGACCCGGCCGCTGCCGCTGTCGGGATCGCGGCCCACCAGGCGGGTGGGCTCGCGGTGCGAGCCCGGCACCACCGTCATCGGCCCCCGGTTCTCGGTGTCGTCCAGGCTGACCGCCACCGAGATGGTGCTGGGCGGGTAGCCCTGCTGACGGTAGTAGCCCCAGTCGTGGTGGAGCGGCCAGGTGTCGCCGGACGCGCGGGTCGGCAGGAACGGAAGCCCCTCGACCGGAGGCAGGCGCTGCTTGTAGTTGAGCTTGCTCTCCATGAGCGTGCCGGAGTGCCCGGTCAGCTGCCGTACCGCCGCCAGCATCATCGGATCGGCGGCGAGGGCCGCGGCGACGGGCAGCACATCGACGACGGGGCTGATCCTGCGGATCACCAGCTCGCCCGAGGCGTCCAGCAGCAGGTCGCCTCGCGGGTTCCGGCGGCCGAGCACGACCGAGGAGTCGACCACCAGCTCGATCAGCCGGTCGGCACCGGCCAGCAGCTCCCGGTGGACCTCCGGGGTGAAGAAGTCCCGGCGTACCAGGTATCCGTCGGCGGCGAAGCTCTGGACCTCGGCCTCCGACAGCGGACCCGCGACCTCCGACGCCGACTCGGCGGCCTCCCCTGACGGACCGCCGGCGGCCTCCCCTGACGGACCGCCGGCAGCCTCCCCTGACGGACCGCCGGCAGCCGACAGCGAGCGGGTGCCGTACGGCACCGGGGCGGCGTCCGCCGCGCTAAGCAGACGCCACGACATCGGCCGGCGCGCCTTCCTGCCCGCTCACCGGGGAGATCCCGAAGAACTCGGCCGAGTTGTCGACGTAGAACTTCTGCCTGATCGACGGGTTGGCGCCCAGGGCGTCGAAGACCTCCTCGAACCGTCCGGTCCCGTACGCCGTCCCCTCGTAGTGCGGGAAGTCGCTGGCGTACAGGAACAGGTCCTCGCCACCCTCGAAGAGGTAGCCGGGCAGTCCCTCGAAGGGGAAGGCGCCCACTCGCACGGCGCGGCGGAAGTAGTCCGAGGGCGGCATGGACAGCTGCCGGCGCAGATAGTGGTTGCGCACCCCGACGACGTCCATCACCCAGTCGATCCGCTCCAGGAAGCTCTGCACCCACAGGCCGCCGCACTCCATGGTGGCGACCTTCAGCCCGGGATGCCGCTCGAAGACCCCTCCGAAGATCAGGTCGCTGAGCGCCGCCTCGACCGGAAGGTGTCGATTGATCATCGAGCTGAGGTCCGGCCCCGAGTGCGAGTCCGTGTACGCGTCGACTCTCTCCCACGCCGGGTCGACCGTGTGCGGCATGACCGCGATGTGCATGAACACCGCGAGGCCGGTCTCCTCCAGCGCCTTCCACACCGGTTCGTTGCTCGGATGGGACCAGGGCACCCCCCGGAACGGCTTCATCGCCAGGGAGACGCCCTTCATGCCGAGCGCGGCGCAGCGGTGGATCTCGGCGACGGTCCAGTCCACGTCGTACAGACCGATCTGCCCCGCGGCCAGCAGCCGCTCGTGGTAGGGCGCGCACTGCCCGGCCACCCAGTCGTTCCACGCCGCCATGTGGGCCTGGACGACGCGGTGGCCACGCGGCTCGACCAGCCGGGTCCAGTAGAAGGCGTAGCTCGGGAACATGATGGCGACGTCCGTGGCCATCTGGTCCAGGAGCGGGATCCTGGCGGCCGGGTCGCTGGCGGTCGGCTCGCATGTCTCGTCGAAGGAGCGGGGGTTGAGCGCCCGGTCCTCCTTCTCCCGCTCGTAGGCCAGCTCGTCGGCCGCGATGAGGCGGGCGATGCGCTCGTACTCGTCGGGGACGGTCGCCCGGCCCGGGCCGATCCGCTCCTCGCCGAGGTACAGGAAGCGCCGGCCGAACTCGTCCTCGCGCAGGTCCAGCTTGAGCCCGCCGGTCTCGGTCAGGTCCACGCCGTCCCAGGTGCCGAACGTCTCGTTCAGGTGCTGGTCCACGTCGATGATCGGTCCGGATACCTGCGGCCGGATCGAGGGGCCGGTGAACTCGGCGTTGCTGGTCCGGTACATGCCGAACCTCCCTTTCTCGTCTTCCGCGCCTTCCTTGCCGGACGGCTGGGTGCGGATCGGCGACTGCTCGGTGACGGGCGGGTACAGGTCCGGGGGGTCACAGTCCGAACCACTCGGCTGCCTTGCCGTAGCAGGCGTGGTCGGCGACGTCCTCGGGAACCTCGGCGAACAACTCGTCGAGGACGGGGTGCGGGTCGAAGCAGACGCGGTGGTTGTGCGGGTAGTCCGAGGCCCACATGACGGTTCCCGCCAGGTTCGCCCACGGCATCGCGAGCATCCGCGCGCCGATGCGGTCCTCCTCGAAGGTGGCCGCGATCTGGCGCTGCCAGATCTCGATGGGCGTGCTGGAGAGCTTGACGTCGGTGTAGCGCTCCCTGGCGGTGTCCTCGGCCTGCTGGATGACGAACGGCAGCCAGCCCACGCGGCACTCGCCCAGCAGGACGCGCAGCCCCGGCCGCCGGTCGAGCACGCCGGAGAAGAGCAGCGACAGGATCGGGTCCAGGATCGCGAACGACGCCTGCACGACGTAGGAGGGCCACTGGCCGTGGTGGCGTACCGGCTCGACACCTGGAGTGGCGGAGATGTGCGTGCACAGCGGGACGCCCGCCTGCTCCACGGTGTCCCACAACTCCTCCCAGACCGGCTCCCACAGCGGCCGGCCGGCCAGCAGCGCGTTGAACTCCAGCCCGCGGAAACCCTGCTCGACGGCCCAGCGGGCCTCGGCCGCACACGCCTCCGGCGAGCCGGTGGGCAGGATGGCGAGCGGTACGACCTTCCCACCGCTGTCCCGGTCCATGGTCAGCGCGAACTCGTTGTAGGCGCGCACACAGGCCAGGCCCAGCCGCTCGTCGCCGAAGATGAACCCGTCCACCGGGGGGAACATCACCTGAGCGGTGACGCCCGCGCCTTCGAGGTGGGCGCTCACCAGCTTCGGATCGGAGGGCGGCAGCGATCCGGGCTCCGTCTCGACGCCGAAGTCACCGTAGAAATCCTTCAGGAGCAGGGCGTTGTTCGACCCGGCCGCCGACGGGGTGTGCGGCCTGCCCTCCCAGACCCACATCGAGCCCCTGTCGCCGGTCTCGACGACGCGTGGCCCCTCCTCGCGCAGGCTCGCGGGCAGCCTCTCCTGCCACAGGCCCGGCGGGATCCACGGCAGGTCCAGGTGGGAGTCAGCGGAGATGAGCCGGCGCCTGGTCGGCGGCGTCGAGAGCACGGGGGGCATTCCTCTCGGTAGGGACAGGTGAAACAGGGTGGACGCGTGAGAGCACCACCGCATCCGAACGTTCGCCCGCGACTTCCACGAATGATCGGAGCACGCCCTCCTCCGCGAAGCCGGCGCGCAGCGCGGCCACACGGGAGCCCACGTTGTCGGGGCGCGTGAAGATCTGTATGCGGGCGTAACCCAGCGAGGCGATGGCCCAGCCGGTGACGAGGTCGATGGCGGTCGCCGCGACACCCCGGCCACGCAGGCGGGGCAACACCCAGTAGCCGGTGATCTCGGCGACGCGGTGGTGGGGGTCGAAGGCTCCGAGTGTCAGCAGGCCGGCCGGTGCCGGGCGCGTGTCCCGCCCGGCGTCGTCGGCCTTCCCTGTGATCCCGGCGCTCCCTGTGATCCCGGCGCTCTCGTCCGCCTCTACGCCCTGGACCTCGATGATGAAGCCCAGGTCGCCCCGGTCCGCTGTCGCTTCGAGTTCCGATAGCCACTGCGCCGCTGACAGGCCGAGCGGCACCGGAGCCCAGGGGTTGGTTTCGAGCGAGCTCACCATCGAGAGGAAGGCCACGTCGTGCCGCGTCCACGGGCGGACGGTCACACTCCCCCTGGTGAGTGGCCTGCTCGGGTGGCCGGCTGTGTCAGGTGGCATACGAACCTCCCCCGCAGGTCAAGACAGGGAAGACAATATATATCTATAACGATACGCGTCAACGACAACCGATCTACCGAGAATCACGACCGCGAAAGTGCCGAAGAACAAGCGATATCCCCGCTGGGAGGGCCGTGATCCATGGACGCCCCTTACCCATGACGCTATCGTTTCATATATGCGCAATGATGTGGAGGCAACCTACGTCCACGCCGAGGGCCTCGTGAAGAGGTACGGAGCGCTGACCGCCGTGGACGGCATCGATCTCCGGATCGTCCGGGGCGAGGCCTTCGGCTTCCTCGGCCCGAACGCGGCGGGCAAGAGCTCCGTGATGCGCATGATCGGTTGTGTCTCCCCGGTCACCGAGGGCCTGCTGAGGGTCTTCGACACCGACATCCCCGGCAACGAGTCCGCGATCAAACAGCGGCTCGGCGTGGTCCCTCAGGACGACAGCCTGGACGAGGACCTCACGGTCCACGAGAACATGATCGTCTATGCCCGCTACTTCGGCATGAGCTGGCGGCAGGCTCGCGCGAAGTCCGTGGAACTGCTGGAGTTCGTCCATCTGAACGATCGGTCCGGCGACAAGGTCGCCAACCTCTCCGGCGGAATGCGGCGGCGGCTGACCATGGCGCGCGCCCTGGTGAGCGATCCCGACATGCTGCTGCTCGACGAGCCGACCACCGGGCTCGATCCGCAGGCCCGCCAGGCCGTCTGGGACAGGCTCCACCGCCTCAAGAGCCAGGGCGTGACCCTGGTGGTCACCACGCACTACATGGAGGAGGCCGAGCAGCTCTGCGACCGGCTCGTCATCATGGACACCGGGCGGATCGTCGCCGAGGGCTCGCCCCGCGAGCTGATCGAGAGATACTCCACCCGCGAGGTCGTGGAGATCAGGGCCGACTCCGAGGTGGTCGCCCGGTTCGGCGACCGCCTGTCCCAGCTCGCCAAGCGGGTGGAGACGATGCGCGACCGGACGCTGCTCTACACGGACGACGGCGACCGGGCCGCCATCGAGCTCGTCGAGCTGGGCCTCACACCGGAGGTCCTGCTGGTGCGCCGGAGCGGTCTCGAGGACGTGTTCCTCAGGCTCACCGGACGCGCGCTGACCGACTAGGGGAACCCGATGCCGAAACATCCCACGATCCACGCCCTGGAGTACTGGGCGATCAACTACCGGCGACGATGGCGCGGGACCGTGATCAGCGGAATCCTCACCCCCATCGTCTTCATGGTGGGGATGGGCTTCGGCCTGGGGGCGCTCGTCGACACGAAGATCTCCGGCTCCGGCCAGATCGGCGGTGTCGACTACGTGGTGTTCATCGCGCCGGGACTGCTCGTCTGGGCGGCGATGCAGACCGCCGTGGGCGAGTCCACCTGGCCGGTGACCACCGCGGCGTTCTGGGAACGGACGTACGCGGCGATGATCGCGGCCCCGCTGCGGGTCAGGGACGTCTTCCTCGGTCACCTGCTCTGGATCTGCGTGCGGATCACCATGGTGAGCACGGCGTTCCTGCTGGCCGGCCTGCTGCTCGGCGCGATCTCCTCCTGGTCGTCCCTGTTCGCCCTGCCCGCCGCGCTGCTCACCGGCATCGCGTGCGCGTCCGTCACGATGGCCTTCGCCGTACGACAGGTCAGCGCCGTCTGGTACGACGCGGTGTTCCGGGTGATCGTGCTGCCGCTCTTCCTGTTCTCCGGGATCTTCTTCCCCATCGAGCAGATGCCCGCGCTCCTCCGCCCGCTGGCGTACGCCACCCCGCTCTGGCACGGGGTCGAGCTGTGCCGGGGGCTCGTCATCGGCCACGTCGAAGCCGGGGCGCTGACCGTGCACGTTCTCTACCTGTTCTCGCTGACCGCGCTGGGGCTCTTCCTGGCGGTACGGAGCTACCAGCGGGTTCTCACCAAGTGAGGCGGCTCCGTTGACCCAGACCGCGCGGCGAGACGAGGTCCTGTCACCTCCGTACCGCAACCGGCGCAGGCCGTTCCGCCTGATCGAGCGGAATGTGATCATCTACCGCCGCACCCGGATGGCGGTCCTGTGCCGGTTCCTCGAACCGCTGTTCCACCTGTTCTCGATCGGGTTCGGCATCGGCAGCCTCATCGGCGAGGTGGAGATGTCCCCGGGGGTGGTCGTCGGCTACGCGGCCTTCGTGGGACCCGCGCTGCTGGCGTCGGCGGTCATGAACGACGCGGTGTACGACACCACACTCATCATGTTCGCCAAGCTGCGCTACGCCAAAACGTACGACGCGGTGTTGAACACTCCCATCATGGTCACCGACATCGCCATCGGCGAGACCATCTGGATCCTGCTCAGGACGACCGCCTACTCGACGGTCTTCATGGCCATCCTCGTCGCGCTCGGTCTGGTTCAGGCGCACCTGGGCGTCCTGGCGCTGTCGGCGTGCGTGCTGCTGGGGTTCACCTTCGCCGCGCTCGGCATGGTGGCCGTCACCCTGATGCGCGACTACGACGACTACGAATTCGTGCAGTTGGTCGTCGTTCCGCTCTCCCTGCTCTCCACGACGCTGTATCCGCTGTCGGTCTATCCGGACTGGCTGGCGGACATCGTCGCCTGGACACCGCTCTACCACGGCGTGGTGCTCATCCGCGACCTCGCGCTCGGCCACGCGGGATGGGACGCACTCGGCCACGTCGCCTACCTGCTGGTCGTGGGGGTCGCCGCACTGCTCGTGGCCCGCCGGCGGCTGGACAGCATACTGATCAGATAACGAGGGTGGGACGCCCACCAATCGGAGAATGCCATGCGCGTACTCGTCCTGGGACACAGCTCCGCCTACGCGGACTACGCGGAGGAGAACGGCGTCGTCCTGTTCAACGTGCTCGACGCACACGGGCTCCGGCTGGAGAACCTGCGGCTCCAGAGCGATCCGATAGCGGTCGCCGACCGGACCTCGATAGCCGAGATCCTCTCCGCGCTCCACCGCCGCGGCATTCACCGCGACATCGACGCCGTGTTCACGAACTCGGAAGCGGGGATGATCACCGCGGCGGCGCTGGCCGAGCTGCTCGGCGCGCGCGGCATCCCGGTCAGGGCGGCCGTCGCGGCGCGCGACAAGGGCTTCCAGAAGGCGCTCATCCGCGCCGCGGGCATCCCCGTCACCCCCTCCGCCGTCCTGGAGTCGAACCACTCGCCGGTCGACGGAATCGACGACCTCGGATTCCCCGCCGTGGTCAAACCACTGGCCTCGGCCGGTACCTACGGGGTGACCCGGGTCCGCGACCGCGAGCACCTGAGCGAGGTGCTGCGCGCCTACCGGGAAGTCCACCGGAGCGTTCCGGGGCCGTGGCTGGTCGAGGAGTTCGTCGACGGGGTGGAGTTCCACCTCGACGGGATCGTCAGGAACGGGGTCGTGGAGTTCCTGAGCGTCGGCCGCTACGTGCGGAACATGCTGGAGCTCAGGAACGGGAACCTCGTCGGTTCCATGATCATGGACCCCGGCGCCCACCCGGACCTCTACTCGCGCTACCACCGCTTCGCCGAGGCCTCGCTGGGCGCGCTCGGGCTTACCTCCACGGTCTTCCACCTTGAGCTCTTCGAGTCGTCCGAGGGGACCTTCTTCTCCGAGTGCGCCGCGCGGTGCGGCGGCGGCAGGATCCTCCCCTGCATCGCCCACCGGTTCGGCATCGAGCTGGAGAGCACCGCGTTCAAGGTGGCGGTGATGGACGACTTCAGCCCGCCGGGGCCGCACGGGGACGGCTACGTCGCCTGGAGCGAGCTGCCGGTCCCCACCGGCCACGTCACCCGGCTGCCCGACATGAAGCGGATCCGGAGCATGCCGGGGGTGGTCGACGTCGACCTGGGCATCGCGATCGGCGACCGCGTACCCGACCGGCGGACGGTGCTCAACGTCGACGCGGGCTGCGCGGTCGTCCACGGCGCGACGGAGGAGGAGACGCAGACCCGGATCGACGACATCGCGGCCGCCTTCGCCGCGAACATCGAGGCCGTGCCGTGCTGACAATTCCCCCTCGGCGGCCGTAGGCCACAGAACACTATCTTTACAGATAAAGATCTTTATTCTCAGGCTAGGTGCAGAGTGTGATGAGTGCGCCTAGCCTGACCCATTTCACCCTACGAAAGCTGGACACACCCACCGAGAGGGCCAGATCGGGCGAAGCTGTGGGTTGATTTTCCCGAACCCGCGATACTATTTTTATATATAGCGAGATGGGCGGTATGGTGATCGACGCCGCCTCTCTCGATCAGTTGACCGGCCGGCCCCCGGGCACTTCCCGTAGCGATCAGACCGGCCTCGAACAGGCAACCGTTCGAAACGGAGGTAGCCGCGTTCGGCGAATCACGGCACCTGTCCATGACCCCGCGAGCCCCCATCACGACGATGTCGAGACGAAATCTCCAAGAGAAAGCAGCTGGTCATGACCGTCGAATTCACCCGCGAAGTATCCGAGTTCACTCCCGGCGGTAGCACGCCGTGGACCAGTCCGCTCGCCGGTGACCCCGCCGACCTCCAGAGCGACTTCGGCCGATTCCTGGACCAGGTGGCGGTGCGCCTTGACTCCCGCCCCGACGCCCACGTCGCACACGAGGCCCTGCACCACGCGGACCCGATGATCCGCGAGCAGTCGCTGTACCAGTACGTCGACCGCAACCTGCCGGACGCCGTGGACCTGCTGGCCGAGGCCGTGGCCACCGACGACAACCGCGAGGTCCGCTGGAACGCCCTCTGGGCGCTGGAGAAGATCGGCGGCGCGCGCGCCCTGGAGATCCTCGAGCGCACCGTGAACGACGACGACGCCGACGTCGGTGAGTGGGCGGGGCTCTTCGCCTCCGAACTGACCACCGGCTACCCGACCTTCGACCGCCGCGCGTGGGTCTACCACGCCGACCGGACCTTCGACGAGACCATCTACCTCAACATCAGCTGCCACGTCTACGTCATGCTGGACGACACGGGCAAGCACTGGGGCAAGATCACCCTCTCCCCGCAGGGACTGGCCCGCAGCTTCGGCCAGGCGCACGCGTGCCCCAACGTGGACACCCGGCACAACAAGCTGATCATCAGCAAGTCACTCTCCGGCCTGCACGAGGACGGCTCGCCGCACGTGGAGAACTTCCTGTTCCGCGGCGTCACCAACATGGGCGACGCCGGGCACGGCAGCTTCTACTTCCAGTCGCGCGGCCTGCGCCCGATCTTCCTCTCCGGCCAGGCGGACGACGACTCGCTGGGGCACCGCAACGAGCAGGTCATCGCCTCCCGGGCCGGCCGCTGGACGCTCGACCCCCGGATGACCATCAAGGACGAGGCCGCCATCCGCTACGTCCGCGGTGGCGTGCACACCTGGGGCTACGTCAACTTCGACGCGATGAAGGGCAGCTCCCTGGAGGAGATCCTCTTCCCCGGCAACAGCATCCTCGGCACGCTGGACACCCCCACCGGACCGCTGACCAACGCCTTCATCACCGGCACCTTCAAGGGCAAGCTGGTCGACTGGGACGGCGACGGCAAGGTGGACCTCAACTCCCTGGACATCTACTCCACCAGGGACGCCGACGTGGACTCGGACCTGGACGGCGTGGCCGACGAGCCCGGCATCCAGTACTGCCCGCGGACCGGCTGGCACCACTGACCCACCCGTGACCAACCCCGCGATGGCCGGCGTCCGCGCCGGCCATCGCGCCCGTTTCGCCGGAGGCCACATGAACACGCCGAAGCCCTCGACCAGCCGGTACGCACCCGACCAGCGAGCCGACCGGCTCGCCCCGGCCGATCCCGCGTCCGCGAGCGCCCGGGTCGCCACCCAGCGGATGCGCTGCCTGGCGGGCTTCGCCACCGGCCGCGTCGCGGGCGCGACCGCCCGGTGAACGGTCCGGTCCGGCCGCGCTAACTCTTCGCGTAGCGTTCGAGCAGCTCGTCGTGGCGGCTGGTGTGCGTGGTGCCGCTCAGCTCCGCCACGAGGGCGTCGAGGAAGTCATGCCAGCCCGCCGCGAGCTCCTTCACCGCCTTCTGCGGCCTGTTCAAACCGCTGTGGGTCAGCAGGAGGCGGCTGCCGCCTTCGGCGGCCTCGACCTCCCAGCGGACCCTGGACGCCTCCTCGGCCGTCTCGTCCCAGCTGTATTCGAGGATCCGGCCGGGCTCGACGTCGGTGACGACGCCCTCGGTCATCCCCTCGTCCCCCCAGTCGAACCGCACCTTGCCACCGGGAACGGGGTCGACGGCGGCCTTGCAGCCCAACCACCGTGACACGACCTCCTCGGTGGACAGCGCCGCCCACACCGCCCCGGGATCCTTCTCCAGCGCCCAGTCGAAACCGATGTCGTCCTTGCCGATCTTCGCCGGCGGCTTCTCCGTCATGGATTCACACCCCTCTTCCCTGCCCTGTATGCCCTCCAGCGTGGAGATTACACTATTTTTTTATATAGTCAATTGCAAAATTGACGCCTCGTCCAGGGCTTGATGGGAATACAATTTGAATGTGCATAGTGACTCGGCGACAATGATTGCGAACTCGGATGCCGACGAGGTGATGTCGTCATGACGGCCACGAGCAGCGACTCGAACCGCGACCAGCGGACCCCTACCCCAAGGCCGGCTCTCGGAACAGTCGCCTTCCTCAACGGCGGGGAGTATTTCGGCCTGGAGGTCCGTACGGGCTCCGATCCCTCCTCCCTCACCCTCGTGGGAATGGCGACCAGCTTCGTGCATACCCGGCCGTACCGCCTGGAGTTGACGGGGTCGCTGATCGGCGCGTGCCTTGACCACGCCGAAGCACTCGCCGCCGCGATGGGAAGGGTCTGGGAACTCGACGGACGCGTCTCCGGGCGTCCGGTCTTCCCCTTCCTGGAGTGCGAGGTCGTTCCCATTCCCGGCGGGAACGCTCCAGTCAGCGGCGCCGTGATCCGCATCATGAGCGAGTACGGCGAGCAGCACTGCCTCTACGCGGCCGGCTGCCGGGACGCCGAGACCACGGCCGTGCTCGCGGCGTGCGCGGTGCTGGCGCTCTCGCTGCCGTCATCGGTGTGGAACCCCGGCGGCACGGGGTCGGGCCTGCCCGCCGGGGGCTACGGGGAGATCAACGTGCTGGGCGAGCCGGGGTGCCGCGTCAACGGCGAGCTCAAGGCGCTCCCGGCCTGACGTGGACGCGGCCGGGCGGGGCACCGAACACAGGGCAGTTGAAAAAAGCAACAGGAAGGTTTGAGAGCGCGTGCTCACGTCAGACAAGCGGCACTACGGACAGTTCTGTGGGCTGGCCGCCGCGCTTGACATCATCGGGGAGCGCTGGACACTGCTGATCGTCCGGGAACTGATCATAGCGCCCGCACGATTTCACGAGATCCAGGCACACCTACCGGGAATCGGTCCGAATCTGCTCACCGACCGTCTCAAGGCGCTCGGCGCGCGGGGGATCCTGGAGGCCGAGCCCGTTCCCGGAGACGCCCGGGGAAAGCGGTACAGGCTCACTCCCATCGGGGAGCAGCTCCGCGAGCCCCTGCTGTACCTCTCCCGATGGGGAATGCGCTTCCTCACCGAGGACGATGCCAGGACGGGGATGACCAGCAGTTCCTGGGGGTTCTTCGCCCTCCAGGCGATGATCCAGGGGCAACCGGTGCCCGACGTGCACGAGTCCTACGAGTTCCGGATAGACGAGGACGTGTTCCACATCGCCGTGACCGCGGGCGCGGCGACGGCCCACCGTGGTCCCGCCGACCAGCCGGCGATAGTGGTGCGGACGAGCGCCGAGACGTTCGTCCGGATCGGAGCCGAGCTGATCAGCCCGTTCGACGCCGTCGTCACCGGAGGTCTGTCGCTCGAAGGCGATCCGGCGGCGATCCTGAGGTGCACCCAGCTGATGGGGCTGTCGGCCCAGCCGATACCCCCCCCCTCCTCCGTTTCCTGAGCCGCGGCGACCGTCCGCAGTGGCCGTCGCCGCTCTCACCCCTCTCCCGCACGCCTGCTGCCCAGCCGGACCGCGGTCCGCCCGCCCAGGCCGAGCAGGCCCAGCCCCGCCAGCGTGAGCAGGCCGACGAACACCCACTCCCTGGAGCCGCCGGGCCCGTACACCCGGCTGCCCCTGCCGACGTCCACCGCCGCCGTCCGCCGGCCGGGGCTGAGCATCTCGCGGTCGCTGCCGTACAGGTAGACCTCCTGGGCGGAGTCCACGCCCCCCTCCGGCCTGAACCGGCCGTACCAGGAGCACGCCTCGTGACCGGGATGCTCGACGCAGCTCAGGCGGACCGCGGTGAAGGTGCCCCTGACCCCGTCGGCGTAGGCCGCGCGGACCGTGGGTCCGATGCTCGGCAGCGTCAGCGCGAGCAGCCCCAGCCCGGCGACGGTGGCGAGCACCATGGAGAACACCGACGGCCTCCGTACCGGGGCCTCGGGCGGGTCGACCGTGCCCGTGGTGGGACCCGGGTCGTCGCTCACGCCGGGACCGCCGCACGCGGCACGACCGCCGCACAGGAGCAGTTCATCTCCTTGTACTCCGCAAGGTTGGGCCTGCGGTGGAGCAGCATGGCGACGACCATCGGGACGAAGACGATGCTGTTGTAGAACAGGTGTAGCTCAACCCGGGGGAAGACGAGCTGCGCGACGCTGGTGACCGCCGGCCGGCCGAGGAGGTGGTTGCCGGTCACCGCCTGGACGAGCAGCAGCAGGTGCTCGAAGTGGTGCCAGACCTGGATGCCCAGGGCGATGTTCCACCAGACCCGCGAGCGGCCGGTGAACCCCCTGCGCAGGAGAACGAACCCGACGAGCATGACCACGGCGTAGCCGTAGTGCAGCGCCTCCGACTTGACCAGCCAGGGGAACCACAGCCCGAGCACGCCGCGCGCCTCGGGGATCGGCCATCCCAGCACCCAGATCTGGGCGGCCTGAACGAGATGCTCGGCCCAGTGTGCGAGCACGATCAGGAGGAACACGAAGAGCGCGGTGCGGTGTCTGGTGCTGTTGAGCGATGTCATCTCGGACCTCTCGCGATCAGGTGGGAACGGGGGATCAGGCGAAGGCGTTGAGTGCGGCGGACAGCTCGGCGGACAGGGCGACGGGGGCGACGCCGGTGGGGGTCCTGCGCATGCAGGCGACGGACTGGGAGCCGCGCGCGACCTGGACTCCGCCCCGGCGGAAGTCGAAGTTCATCGCGATACGGTTGCCGTTGACCGCGGACAGAGTCATGAGCACCTCGATCTTGTCGAGCGCGAAGCACTCCTCGTAGTAGGTCATGTCGCAGCCGAGGGTCACCAGCGCGAGCGTGCCGTCAGCGAGGGACTTGAGGACCCCGGGGGCGTGCTCGGCGAGGAAGTGCTCCCGGCAGTGCCCCTGCCAGTGCAGGTAGTGGGCGAAGTAGACGTTGCCCACGAGGTTGGTCTCGTCGAAGGTGACGGTGTGGACGTGGCGGTATGCGCGCATCAGATCTCCTCGGGTACCGCGGTCGCGACCATGACCCCGGTACCGGGTACGAGCGCGGTCGCGCAGCACCAGCCCCCGGCGGTGAGCACGACGAGGCCGTCGCGGCCGACCTGGTGGACGCGCAGTGGCTCGTCGGGGGCGCTCCCTGCCTTCGCCAGCGACTCCCTGGCGGTCCAGGAGCGCGCGGCGCAGATCGCCTGCCCCTCACCGGTCTTGGCCGCGAGGGCGTCGGCGAGCGCGGTGCCACGCTCGCCGACGAGGTCCGGCCACTCGCTGTCCGCGATGCCGAAGGTGTCCTGCCAGTCGACCCCGATCGCGTGGTCGGCCACCCCGACGAGGACGTGGCCCGCGGTGTACGAGGCGCTCACTCCCCCGGTGGGCGCCCGCAGCGCGCCGCGCGCGTCGTGCCACACGGCACCACCGGCGCTGTCGGCGCCGGCGGCGCCGGCGGTGAGCCGGGTCGCGAGCCCGGCCGCGGCGCCGTCCTGTCTGCGTCCGGGCACGGCGGCCAGCTCGACGCGCCGGGCGAGGCCGTTCTCGGCGAGCAGCCGCGACATCCACGGCCCGGCGAGGGACAGCGGCAGCGAACCCGGCCACGCCCTGGGGCCCGTGGCGCGCAGCCTCAGTCCCTCCCAGCGGGCACAGATCCGCCCGTCGTCCATGACGAGGTCCATGTCGAAGACGTACTCACCGGCGTGATGCTCCCGCTCCGCGGCTCGGACCAGGCAGCCCCCCGAAGGCCGCCGCCAGACGGTGAACCTGTCGATCCCGACGGGGAGCGCCTCACGGTGCGGCACGCAGGCCAGCAGCGCGTGGATTGCGGCGTCGTACCGCCCCGGATCGCCGAGCAGCAGATCGGGCGAGTGGAAGGAGGAGAACCAGTCGTCCGCCCCACCCTCGATCTCCGCCTCCACCCGGAACGCGGTCAGCAGGCCGTACGAGGCGACCCGCCGGAACCTGCCCGTGTGGAAGAACAGGCCGTTGTCGTAGAAGCCGTGCGCGGCGGAAGCGCCCACCGGGGCGGGCGTGGCGGCAGGCGTGAGGGCGGGCGTGGCGGCAGGCGTGAGGGCAGGAGGGACCAGCCTGGCGGTGAAGCGGTCCGTGGTGAAGCCGTCCGCCGAGTCGCGCAGGACGACACCGGTGCCGTCCGGCCCGGCGAGCGCGGCCAGCCGTACCGGATGCGGGGCGTCACCGTCGACGATGACGGGCGCGCGCAGGCGGACGTTCTCGAAGGACCACTGCTCACCGCCGTGGCCCACGGCGGTGGCGACCTGGGCCATCGCCTCCAGGCCGACGACCGCTGGAAGCACCCGGGTGCCCGAGATCCGGTGGTCGTCGAGGTAGGGGTCGGTGCGAGCGCCGAGATCGGCCTGGTAGACGGCCTCGACGCAGGGGGTACGGGTGAGCTCCCGCTCGGTGAAGCGCAGCAGGGGCGCGGGCGGCCCGTCGACGGCGAGGGTCGGGCCGGCGGGGAAGCGTGCGGTCAGCAGGAGCGTGGTGGGCGCCGCCGCGTCGCCGAGCACGTCGAGCAACACGGCCGCGCCCTCGTCCGGGGCGATGGCGGTGATGCCCTGCCGCCGGAGGGCGTCGACCGTGTCCAGCCTGACGCCCATTCCCACCCCGGACCAGAGCGACCATTCCAGCAGGTGGGTGCGGCAGGACGGGTGGTCGGCCGCCCAGTCCTCGACCACGTGCCGCATCCAGTCGTTGGCCAGGCAGTACTCCGACTGCCCGGCCAGGCCGCGCCTGCCGATGATCGAGCCGAAGGCCACCGCCAGGCTCAACCCCTCTCCCGCCTCGGCGAGGAGCACACGCAGCCCGTCCACCTTGGGACGCAGATGCGCCCGGAGCGTCTCCGCTGTCACGGCGGACAGGCTCTGCGGAAGGTTGACGCCCGCCCCGTGGATCAGGCCGCGCACCGGCCCGTGCTCGGCGGCGGCGGCGAGCGCCGCCCGCACCTGGGCGGGGTCGGTGACGTCACAGGGAAGGTAGACCGCCCGGACCCGGGTCCGCAGGTCCGCCAGTGCGGCGGCGACCTCGGGATCGTCGGCGGGCCTGCGGCCGAGCAGGGCGAGCACGCATCCGGCCCGCTCGGCCAGGGCGGCGGCGCTGTGCGCGGTGATGCCGGTGGCACCGCCGGTGACCAGGCAGACCTCGCCGACGCCGATGGGCGGCCCGCCGCTCGCGGAGAGTGGGTGCGGCACCGTGCGGACCCGCTGGTACGAACCGTCCGGCAGCCGTCTGAGCTCGGCGTACCCGTGCTCCGCGCCGACCGGCGGCCCTTCTTCGCCTCCCGCCGTGCGCAGGACCGTCACGGACGTGCGCGGGAGCTCGACCGCGAGGCTGCGGCCGACGGCCTCGGCCGCCGGGTGCCCGTCGTGGCGGAGCACGAGCCGCTCGGGAGCGCGCTCGGCGATCTCCGTGAGCAGCGCGGCCACGGCTTCAGGGCCGGCTTCGGCGGGGAGCGAGAACACCGGCTCCCCTGTCGGCCCCGCAGGATCGGCGGGGACCCACTCGTGCCGGAAGGCCCGCACCCATCCGCCGACGCCCTCGACGTGCTCGGTGCTCTCCTCCCCCGCGGACGGCAGGGCCGCGAGTACCTCGGCGGCTTCGGCCACCGACGCCTCGGCGAGCGACAGCGGGACGGCGGGCAACTGCCTGCCGAGAGCCTTCGCGGCCCGGCCCACGAGCCGGACCACCTGTAGCGAGTTGAGGTGCAGATCACCCAGGAGCGAGCTGGCGGGCCTGATGGTCTCCAGCGGCAGTTCGAGCCCTGCCGCCAGTTCCTCGCGCAGGCATTCCAGGGGGTTCAGGTCCGTGGTCGCCCCGCTCCCGGCCCCGGCCCCGCTCCCGGCCCCGCTCCCAGCCTCGGCCACGGGTGCCTCGTCGATCTCGGCCACCGGCCGGGGCGACGCGACCTCGGCAGGCGGCCCGTCCCCGGAGGTCCCGTCCCAGGGGAGGGTCTCGCACGGATTGGCCAGAAAGCTCGGCGAGCTGTCGATGGGAAGGTGCCGGTAGGCGCGCCCGGCGGCCCATCCCGGCAGGTCCGCGTTCCCTGACACCGCCAGGGCCGCGGTGACGAGTGCCTGGCGCCTGGGGTCGCCGCCGCAGTCCATGCTGAGCGAGATCGCGGGCAGTCCGGCGGCCAGGCCGGACAGGGTGGTTCCCGGTCCCGCCTCCACCAGCAGGTCGCACTCGCGCACCAGGCGCGCGAGTGCCTCGGCGAACCTGACCGGGCGGGTGAGCTGGTCGACCAGCAGCGCCGCCGGATCGCCGTCACCGCCACCGCCGCCGTCGCCGTCGCCGTCGCCGTCGCCGTCGCCGTACGGAAGGCCGGTGACCGTGGAGATGATCCGTCGCCGCGCCGCCTGCACGGTCATCGTGTCCAGCAACTCGCGCAGCGGCGCCTCGGCGGGGCGCATCGCGGGGCTGTGGAATCCGTGGGAGACCGCCAGGACGGCTCCCTCCGTCCCCTCCGCGCGAGCGCGGGCGACCATGGCGCGCACGTCCTCGACCGGTCCCGCGACGACGGTCTGGGCGGGGCCGTTGAGCGCCGCGACGACCGCCCCGGTCCCGGCGAGCAACTCGGTGACCCGCTCGGGCGGGGCCGCGATGCCCGCCATGGTGGTACCCGGCGTGCCGTGCCGGGCCATGATCTGGCCGCGGGCGGCGGCCAGGCGCATGGCGTCGCCAGGGGTGATCGCCTCGGCCCAGGTAAGGGCGGCGATCTCGCCGAGGCTGTGTCCCACCGCCGCCACGGGCTCGCAGCCGATCGCGTCGAGCCAGGCGAGGGCTGCGAGCGACTGTCGCAGAATCGCGGGCTGCGCGATCGCGGTGTCGGGGTCGCCGTCACGCAGCGCGACCGGCGAGTCGGGGACGGCGAGGCCGCCGGCCCAGGCGGCGAGGGTCTCGCGGACCGGCGCCGCCTGCCCGGGAAAGAGCAGTCCCACCCGGGCGTGCGGTCCCGATGCGAGCGCGAAGCCGCCTCCCGCGTCGACGACGAGCCCGCCGTCCCATTCCCCGGTCCTGTCCAGCGCCGCCTCCGCGGCGCGCGCGAGCTCGTCGGGGGTCCCGGCCACCAGGGCGGCGCGGGCGGCACCGCCACCGAACCCGGCCTGCGAGGTCAGCGCCAGGTCGTGCAGCTCCGCCTGGCTGAGCGCGGGCGCCAGCCCCGCCACGTCCCGCAGGAGACCGGCGAGCGCGCCGGTGCCGGGGGCGGCCAGTGCGACGACATGGTGGGAGGGGACCGGCGCCGACCAGCGGCGGGTGGCCGGGGAGAGCGACCTGGCGGGGGTGCGCCCGGTGCCCTCAAGGACCAGGTGCGCGTTGATCCCGCCGAAGCCGAGCGAGGACACCGCGGCCCTGGGCACCGGCCGGTCCCACGGCTCGGGCTCGGCGAGCAGCCGGAGCGGCACCCCCGCCTCCCCGAGCAGGGGATGCGGCTCGCGCGTACCCGTCGAGGGGGGAAGCACCCGGTGATGCACCGCGAGGGCCGCCTTGATGAGCCCGGCGACGCCCGCCGCCGCCTTGGTGTGCCCGATGTTGGCCTTGACGCTGCCGAGGGCCGCGCGCGCCGCACCCCGGCCTCTGACCTCGGTGAGGGCCTCGATCTCGACACGGTCGCCGACGGCGGTGCCGGTCCCGTGGCCCTCGACGAACCCCACCTCGGCGGGGTCGGTCCCCGCGAGGCGGTAGGCGCGCCGCATGGCGAGGGCCTGCCCTCGCGCCGTGGGACGGGTGAGCCCGCCCGCGCCGTCCGAGGAGCTGCCCCAGCCGGTCAGGTACGCGTAGACGCGCAGCCCGCGCCGCTCGGCCTCCTCGGTGCGCATGAGCGCGACGATCCCGCAGCCCTCGCCGGGCAGGAAGCCTGTCGGGTCGGCGTCGTAGACGCGCATCTCCCCGTGGGCCAGCGCGCCCACCCGGGCGAAGCCCACCAGCTCGAACGGGTCCAGGCTGAGGTCCACCCCCCCGGCCAGCGCCAGGGAGAGATCCCCGTCGGCCAGCGCCCGGCACGCGGTCATCACCGCGAGCAGGCTGGAGGAGCACGCGCCGTCGACCGTGTAACCGGTGCCGCGGAAGTCGAAGTGGTTGCAGATCCGCCCGGCGATCGTGTTGCTGAGCGCCCCGGCGAGGGTCTCGTCGCCCGGTTCGGGGAACGGGTCCTTCACCAGGTTCTCCAGCCGGCTGAGGACCGCGGACACCGCGTCGGACTCCAGGCCGCTACCCGCCAGCGCGGCGGCCGCCGCCCGGCGCAGGAAGGGCCAGCGCAGCCGGAGCGCGGAGGCCCGGCTGAACTCGCCGGTCAGCGAGTTGCCCAGGACGACCCCCACGCGGTCGCGCTCCAGTCCGTCGCCGTCGGGGAAGCCCGCGTCGGCGAGGGCGTCCGCCGCGGTCTCCAGCGCGAGCCAGTGGGTGTGGTCGGCCGCCCGGTACAGCGGGCCCGAGATGTGGAAGCGGCTCCGGTCGAACTCCCAGTCGCGCAGCACACCGGCCTGGCCGGAGTAGATCGAGTCGGGCCCCTCTCCCCGGTAGTCGGCGACGCGCGTGCGCGCCTCGGGGAGGTGGCGGAACGCCCGCCGCCCGCCGAGGACCGTCTGCCACAGCTCGTCCGGACTCACCGCGTCGGGGTAGCGGCAGGCCATCCCGACGACGGCGATCCGGGTGTTCGCAGGACTCATCGTGCCGCCTTCTCCCTGCGGACCCGGCCCACGAGGAGTACCGCCCCGCGCAGCAGGCAGGTGATCGCCAATGCGAAGAACAGACCGAACGCGACGTGAAGGGTGACGAGCACGCCGTAGACCGCGGCCACCGTCGCACCGAAGATCATCTGGTTGCGCGGCTTGACCGGCGTCGTCCCCGGATCGGTGATCATGTAGTTCGTGTAGAGGACGAACACCGCCCCCGTCATCGGCAGCAGCGCGCCCACCGGGGAGTGGTCGAGCAGCAGCCACCTGATGACCGCCTGCGCCGCGAAACCGCCCGCCCACCCGGCGATGAGCGGCATCTTCCCGGTGAGCTTCGCGTTGAGCATGGTGCCGAGCATCAGGATCCCGAGCGGGACGAACCAGTCCAGCGCCCCGCTGATGCTCGCCGTGAACTGGTAGGGCGGGGCGATGCCCACCCAGGGGAACAGCAGCAGGGTGACGACGATGCCGGCGTTCGACGGGTTGAGGAAGTGCCGCGCGGAGCCGTTCACCTTGATCCTGATCAGGTGCTTGAGGCAGATGCCCACCGCCACCGCGAAGACGTACGGCCAGACGGAGGCGTTGCCGTACAGGAGCATGGCGCAGGCCAGACCAACGATGTGCGCGGGCAGCAGGAAGGTGACCAGCGCGCGTGGGCCGCCCGCGTAGCCGGGACGCCGGCCCTTCGACCACGCGCTCAACGTCTCCATCAGCAGCTCGACGGCGTAGGCGGCGAGCACCGAGACGATCGGCGTGATCGGGGCCTGCTCGAAGCCGAGCACCGCGTGGCCGAGGATCGTGAGGATGGTGATCGATATGGCGAACCGCTGCAGCGCCTTCAGGCGGATGTCGACCGGCGGGGCCGCCTGCTCAGGCGTGGAGGGGGGTGGGAGCTGGATCTCCGGCTGGGGAAGCGTGGTGGTCATCGCGTTAACCGCCGTTCCTTCTGAGTGGTCGTCATCGCGTCGCCACCGTTCCGTCGGAGCCGAGCAGAAGGGTGTGACGGCCCGCCGTGAGCGAGATCGGAGCGCTGTGCGTGCCCGCCGCGTCGCGCCAGGTCACCATCCCCGTGGCGGAGCCGGTGGGCGCCGCCAGGTGGACCCGCGACGCGGAGGCGCCGGCGTGCCCGTTGGCCGGATAAAGCTGGGTCTTCTGCCGTACGGGCCCGGTGATCTCGACCTGCGCGCCGACCGCGGCCCTGGTGCCTCCGCCGGCGGCCGGCACGACGAGTTCGAGGTCGATTCCGGGAGGCCCCTCGGACCGGTTCAGCAGGAGACGGGAGTTCTCCCACTGGTTGGCGACCACGGCGTCGAGCTTCCCGTCCCCGTTCACGTCGCCCAGGGCGAACCCCCGGCTGACGTCCGGCCGGTCGAGTCCGAGGGCGGGCGCCAGGTCGGCGTAGCGGCCGGTGGGAGTCCTGACCCAGAAGGGGTTGTGCTGGTGGCCGGACAGGTCGTCGCCGGGCCCGAAGTTCGGCCAGGCCCCGGCCAGGTCGAGCAGGTCGTCGTTGCCCATGGCGAGCTCCTGCAACTCGGGCCAGCGGTCCTTCTCGCCCTTGAGGAACCCGGTGGCCTGCAGGATCTCGTCGGTGCCGTCGTTGTCGAAGTCACCGGACTTGACGTCCCAGGCCCAGCCGCTGCGGGAGAGCCCCAGCTCCTCGCTGTCGTCGCGGAAGGCGAGCTCGCCGGGACCGCCGACCGGTACGAAGGCGAAGTTGCTCTCCTGCAGGGCGTACTCGCTGGTTATGTTGCTGACCATCATCATCGGCAGGCCGGTACCGCCCGGATAGGTGAACGTGACCCCCATGCCCTTGAACGAGTCGTGGCCGAGCACCTTGGACTTGGGCATGGTCAGGGTCCGCGTGCCGGGCACGGCCCGCAGGCGCAGGTGGCCGGGCGTGGACTCGTTGGCGAGCAGGAAGTCGGGCCCGAAGTCGTTGGCGACGTAGATCTCGGGCAGCAGGTCTCCGGTGAGGTCCTGCAGGCCGAAGGCGAGGGTCCACGAACGCGCGACGTCGTCGTCGAGGGCCGTGCCGACGTCGGTGAACCGGGGCAGGGTGTCGCGGGCGCCCGTCGGCCTGCCGAGCAGGATCCGGTTGCCGCCGGCGTTGCGCGCCAGGCTCATCGAGTGCTGCATCGCCATGCGGCTGTCGTCGGCCGCCGTCGGGTCGAGCACCCTGGCCCCGTCAGGGAAGTAGTTGCCGACCAGGACGTCGAGGTGCCCGTCGCCGTCGACGTCGGCGATGTTGAGTGCCGTGCTGTTCCACACCTGCATGGGCTCGACGAGCTCTGTGGCGGTGAAGCCCGCGGCGGCCGGGACGCCGGGCCGGGTGTTGAGGAAGACGACCGGTGACCGGCCCCAGTAGTAGACCAGGATGTCGGTGTCGCCGTCCTCGTCGAGGTCGGCGGGGACGCACCCCATCGGCGCCATCGTCGCGTCGTACGGCACACCGCCCGAGGGCCGCAGCTCGACCGGCGGGTACGGCGTGCCGCCCGACCGGGGGGCCGGCCGGAGCGTGACGCTGTCGTCGCGGGGGTCCACCAGGCAGACGTCGCCGGAGTGGCCGAGCCCACGCAGGTCCGTCAGAGCCACAGCCGCGCCGACCGCGGAGATCCAGCCTCTGATGTCCCGGAGGCCGGGGGCCACGACACGCTCGGTGCGGGCCTGGGGCGGGGCCGAGTTCAGGTCGAGGCTCTCAAACGAGTAGCGCCCGGCGAGCCGGGTGGCCTCTCCGGTCGCGATGCTCGGCCGCAGCGTGAGAAACCCCAGCGCGGCGCAGAGGACGATCGCGACCGTGGCCGGCACGCTCCTGCGCAGGATGGTGTGGACCATTCCGTTCTCCGATCGGAGGTTCAAGCGGCTTGCCGGGCGGCGGTGATACCTCTCAGCCGGGCCCGCCATTCCTGGTAGGCGGCGGCGTCGTAGGAGTGGTCGAGGTCCGCGGCGGTGCGGTCGGCCCAGGATGCCGCGGTGTCAAGGTCGACCCCGAGCACGACGCGGCAGGCGAGCTCGGTGTGGGCCGGGACGATGCCCGAGCGGACGCGGGCGGTGGCCCCGAAGACGACCCCCTGGGCGAAGGCCGGCGCCGAGGGGCCGGCCGCGGCCAGCAGCGCCTCCAGCCCGGCCTCCGTGGTGGCCCCGGCGTACGCCGATGCCAGGCCGATTCCGCTCCAGAGCTCGGTGCGAGCCACTCCCGGCTGACGGCCGATGACCTCCGCCACCCCGGCGACGTCGGCGGACTCGGCGAACCAGAGCGCCCGGCCGCAGCCCGCCAGCCGGATCGCCCCCCTGGCGGTGGGCGCCCTGCGGCTGCGTCGGGCCAGCGCCCGCAGGCCGCCGAAGAACACCTCGCCGAACCCCGCGCCGTCAAGGGCCAGCCACCGCAGCAGCGGGGTCCCCGGTAGCCGCAGCGGCGCCGGCAGCCGGGCGGGGGTCAGCCCCCAGCCCGCGCCGACGTGGATGAGGTGGGGGTAGCCCCGCCCCGGCCCGTCGAGCAGCCGGTGGAGCGCGCTGTCTCGCCGCGGGTTGGGCAGGTCACGATAGGCCGCGTACATCGCCGCGCCCTCGTAGGCGAACCCCCGGTTCTCCGCCGGCACCGTGGCGAGCGCCTCGTGGATGTCCGACCAGCGGAAGGCTGCGAGGTTGAATCCGTCAAGAAAGCTCCTGGCGCGTTCCTCCAGAATCGCCCGGGCCGCTGCGTGATCGGTCCGGAAACCGCGCCGTTCGAAGTCCGCCATCCCGTATGGCAATAGTGACCGCATCGCCACAGCCCCTCTCGGAGAACCGATTTTCGGAGAGCCGATTCAGCCGAATGTCCTACCCAGAATGACTATCAGCATCAATAGCGATCGGCAAGACCTTGACTTTGGGTAAGGGGGCGGGATAAGTACATGGGGGCGACAAACCAGCAGTTAACAGGAAATTTACCCCCTGACCAGCGACTCAGGGTAGGGCTCCTCACTTTGAAATCTGTAGCAACCCGCCCGGATGGCCATCGGAGTGGCCATCCGCACGACGGATCACCCCGGGACGATCTCCCGCCGGTCCGGTCCGCCCCCTCGCCGAGTCCGCGACAATCGCTCCGGCCAGAGAACGCAACTCTCTCGGTCTGGGGAACGCCCCTGGTCCGCACCTTGTTGACGGCGACTCCGGCACATCCAGGCGGCCGCTCACCGGCGACGGCCCCGCGGTCACCTCCGACCGGGCCCCGACGTGCCCCGCCCGGAAGTCCCCGGAGGCCTCCGGGGCCGTGCGCACGACCGTCCGGCCGCACGCCGTGGTCGTACCCGCCTCACGGGTTGCGTCCGGTCACGAATCAGCGGCATCCCGAGAGCGTTTCAAAAAGAACCCGACATCCACTCTTCGCTATTTGCCGCTTATTTTTAATATAGCAATTATCAAACATCTCGACACATTCATGCCGGGCGCCATTCAGTCCTCCTCCGGGAATTCCGGCTGTCACGGCGCATTCTTCCCGCCGTTCTCACATAAGTCGCCCCGGCCAGATCACGGGCTTCATGAACACCCTTTTCGACAGGCGAACTTCACTGACGATTTCGGCTCCGCCGTCACCGGCGATCCCACAGAGGGCCCCGAGGTTCCATGCGACGGGCATTCCGGCGCCCGCGCCCAGCGGGTTCCTTACCGCCCCCACCCCTGGCCGCCCCCCACCCCAGGCCGGCCCCGATCCGGGAGATCTTCCCGTCATGCGCCATGAGACCGGACTCGACGTCCACTGGAACGATCCATCTAGGAGAAAGAGGCCGCCTCCCCCCGAGGCCCTACCACATGGAGCCCAGACAACCCCCTTCTCCACCGTTCTCTTTACTTGTAGTCATGAACAATGTCGACTTTGGAAAGCGCCCCGCCGGGCCCTCTGCCATGGCCCCGCAGCGCCGGGATGATTTACCACCAATTTCCAGATTCCCCAACAACCGTGCACAAAGGTAAATAACGGTTGGCTCCTACTTCCGGGGCATACCAACCCCGTTTGCTATATCATGCCCCGGCTTCCCCGCGCGGCGACGGCACCGTCGCGGCTCATCCAGCGAGGAAAGAGCCCCGGGCCGGCTCACCCCCCGACCACCGCCTTCCGGGGTACGGGAGCGCGGCAGGCGACTCGCCGCACGGCACCACCCAGGTTCAGGGTCGAAAGCTCGGCGAGGGAGCGAGGTGCCGCTAGAGCCGCGGGGCCGGGAGGCCGGTGGAGTGAGGGCGGGCTCCCCCTCCCCGGTCACCGGAGCGGCCGCCCAGGTCTGGCGCCGCCGCCGGTGTCACCTTCAGTGACCGACACGCGCGGCTCTCCATCGACTCGGGAGGGCTGGACGACCGGACATGACGGTGGCACCGGGAGTGCGGCGACAGAGGGCGAACCGTCTGGGATCACAATTCGCTCTGAGTTCTCGACAACCCGCACGGCATCCCTTGAGAAGACCCAGCCTTACCGGAAAGGTGACCCATCTCCGCTGATCAGGTCAGGGTTCGGACCATATGAGCGGATCTCCCAACGGGAGATCAACGGTTATTTCGCCGAGTACCGTATGAACATGCACAGCCGATCCGCCAGGATCCACGAGACAGGGTGTGAGACCGTGCCGGAGCACGAACCGAACGTTCCGCGTGTCATGTGGCAGCTGCTGGAGCCCCTGCACGCCGTCACCTACTTCGCCCCGGAGGCTCGGGCGGCGTCCGACGCGGTTGGCATGCGTGGCTTCTGGATGGGGTACTTCGCGGCCCGGGCGGCGCCGCTCGGGCCGGTCGGCCCAGACGTCGTCACGGCCGCCTTCCACGGCTTCCCCCCGGCCAAGGTGTCCAGGGCGCTCCCCGACGCATGGACGTTCGCGACACCCGGCGACGTGCTCCGTGCCCGGCGCGACGGGGCGAGGGCGGCGCTGCGGAACCTGCTCACCGACGAGGTGACCGGCCCGGACGACCTGCGCGCGGCAGCCGACCTCGCCTGGCAGGCCGCCGGCCTCGCCGACACCGCGGGCCGGGTGCTGAGCGCGGCCAACCAGGCGCTGCCCGCGCCGGGCGAGTCGCACCTGCTGCTCTGGCAGGCCGCGACCACGCTGCGCGAGCACCGGGGCGACGGGCACGTGGCCGCGCTCATCACCCACGGCGTCCCCCCGATCCAGGCCCACCTGCTCAAGGTCGCCGCCGGTGAGACCGACATGGCCCTGCTGCGCGCGGCGCGCCCCTGGCCGGACGAGGAGTGGGAGTCCGGTGCCGCCGCCCTGCGCGAGCGCGGGTGGGTCGACGCCTCCGGCGGCCTCACGTCCGAGGGCACGCGGGTGCGCGAGCGGATCGAACGGCTGACCGACGAGGCCGCGGCCGGTCCCTGGCGGGCCCTCGGTGACGAGCGGACCTCCGTCCTCGCCCGGCTGCTCCGCCCGCTGGCCTGCGCCGTCGTGAAGTCGGGCTTCCTGCCGCCGTTGAGCCCGATCGGCCTGCCCCTGCCGTCCGCCACCGGAAACGAGAACGGCCGGGAGCTCTCGCTCCCGGCCTTCCCCTCGCAGATCAACTGAGGGTGACGGGGCGGCGGTGAACCCGCCGCCCCGTCGCGGATCAGCTGAACGGCAGCCGTACGAGAGACTGGTTGCCGACGCCGAGGGAGGTGGTGCCGTTGCCGATGGCGCTCCAGACCTCGACCTTCACCTGGCCTCCGGACAGGTTGCCGAGCGTTCCCGAGGAGGACTGCGGCCCCGCGCCCTGCGTGTAGTGCTCCCAGCCCGTCACCGGGTCGGTGGCGAAGTAGGCGTAGGTCTCCCCCCCTGTCCCAGCTTTGACGGTGCCCGTTTCCACCTTCCGTACCCCCACCCCGCCAAGCCCGGCACCGGCCCCCGACGCCACCTCCGGGCACACCGCACCTCCGCACGCCCCCGGCTCCCACGCCCGTCCAGCCCCTCGCGCACACGCCGCCCCCACCTACGCGGCGCCCCCACCCGTCACGCGCGTACCCGATCGACAAGACCGGCACAACTGGCGAAGCGGCGACAGAACCAAGACTGGACACGCAGAGCGGTGACCAATTTACTATGCGTGACCATTCAGGAATCCCCGGTCCCCCAGGAGAGATCATGCGAAGCAGGAAACTCGTGACCACCGCCCTGAGCGTCGCCGTCGGCATCGCGGGCCTGACCGCGCTGACCGTCACCACCCCGGCCACGGCCTCCGTGCCGGCCGCCGCCGACTTCACCGGATACCAGATCGTCAAGCTTCCGAACGCCAACGTTCCCAACTTCCAGCGCCGGGTGGTGAGGTGTCCCGCCGGAAAGAAGGTCGTCGGCGGCGGCGCCGAGGCACAGGGAAACCAGGCCGTCCTGGTGGGCTCCTTCCCCACCGATGACGGTGGCGGCTGGATCGGCCTCGGACGCCAGCCCGGCTACAACGACGTCGGCATCAGCGTCTACGCGATCTGCGCCAACGTCGGCTGATCATCGCCACACCGCAGGACCACGGGCTCCGGCCCGGGCCGTGAGCGCCCGGATCGGAGCCTCTTCGGCTCTCACGGGACGGGGAGTCGGCCACCCAGTCGTTCGACGGCGACCTGTTCCTCCGGCTGAAAGCGGAGATGAACCTCCCCGCGACGATGACGGCCTTCCGGCGGCTGACCGCGTTCTCCTTCGTCACCCCCGTCCTCGGGGAACAGCGGCCCGCCCTCCACCGGTCGCCGCGTCACGCCGTCACGAACATCACGCCGGAACTCGTATCGCAGGCTCACCAGGTGCTCACGAACTACCATGTAGCGGTGCAGCAACCAGAGGAACGGCTCCCCAAATCTACCTCGCTCGCCCGTGACCAGGGAGAACGCCCACCATACGCGAAGGTGACCCCACGCCCGCCACACGCGAAGGTGACCCGAGGCCACGCCGAGGCCACGTCCCCGGCGGGCCGCCTCGACGGCGCCGAGCGCATCGGGCGGGCGATGACGGCGTTCGCCGCGGGCGACGCGCTGGGCGTCCCCTGGGAGGGCTCGGCCCCGGCGGCGATCGACGCCGACCGCATCGGTGAGATCCCGGCCACCCGGCGGGGCTGGCCGCGCGGCGCGACCTCCGACGACACCGCCCAGATGCTCCTGGTCTGCGAGCTGCTGGCCGACACCGAGGGTGACCCGACCGCCGAAGCCTTCCTGGCCCGGCTCGCCGCCGCGGAGGACGAGATCCGCGGCATCGGCCCGACCACCCGCCGGGCCCTGGAGCACTTCCGTGAGACGGGTGCCCTGCCCGAGCCGATCCCCGGCCAGCGCGCCACCAACGGCGCGGCGATGCGCATGCTCCCGGTCGGCTGGACCACTCCCGCCACCGCCTCCGACCTGCGCCGTCACCTGGTGGAGGCGCTGGCGATCGGCACCCACCGCGCCCCGGAGGCCATCGCCGCGGCCTGCCTTGTCGCCGCGATGGCCGCCAGGGCGATCGAAGGCCTGGGACTCGCCGCGGTCCTGGCCGCCGCCGAGGCCGAGGCCGACTGGGTCGCCGGTCGCTACGGCGAGCCCACCGCCGTCCGCGCCGCCCTCGCCGGCAACTGGACCTCTCCCGCCGAAGGCGTCAGCCTCGACGCGCTGGAGACGACCGCCGCCGTGGTCCACGTGCTGAGCACGACAGCGGATCTGGACTCGGCGCTGCGCCACTCCGTCCTCCTCGGCGGCGACACCGACACCGTCGCCGCGCTGGTCGGCGGAATCCGGGGCGCGATGGCCCCGGAGGAGCTCGACACTCTCACCTGGCTCCCCCTGGTGGACTTCGACCGCCCCACCGACCTGGTCGAACGGCTACACCGGCTGCGCGTCGCCCGATACACCCGATGACCGGGGCCGTCGCCTCCGGAGCGGGCGCGGCGTCGCCAAGGTGCTGCGATAGCGGGCCGGGTGGTCAGTGGAGCATGGCTCGCGCCGATTTGGCCAAGGCGGCGTCGTCCGGCTCCTCGGACGCCCACCCCACATACCCGTCAGGCCTGATCAGGACCGCCCGGGCGGTGGCCCATCCCGGCCGGTCACCGGCCGCCGGAGCGACGGCGTACACGTGGGCGCCACCGACGGCCGCCAGGGTGCCGCCCGACAGGTCCAGCAGCACCGGACGGCCGTCGCGCAGCAGCTCGAACAGCGTCCCATCGGCCAGGTCGAGGTCGGGGGCCCGGGTTCCGGTCAGCGGGTGGGCGTGGTCACCGGCCAGGAAGACCCTGCCCTTGCGGTAGGTCGCCGCCTGCCGGGTGGCGTTGCCGAAGCGGGAGAGCCAGACGGGGTAGCCGGCGATGTGGTCTTGACATGGGTCCTGATGTGCGCGGCGGTGGTGGTCGCGCCGGGGCGCAGGACGATGACGGCGTGCACTCGCTCTCCCCATTGTGCGTCCGGTACGCCGATGACGGCGCAGGAGGCCACCGCGGGATGCTGAGCGATGATGTTTTCGACCTCGGAGGAGTAGACGTTCTCGCCGCCGGTGATAATCATGTCTTTGATCCGGTCGACGATGTAGAGGTAGCCGTGCTCGTCGAGGTAGCCACCGTCGCCGGTGTGCATCCAGCCCTCGCGCACCGCGGCGGCGCTGTCGTCGGGCCTGCCCCAGTAGCCGAGCATCACGTTGGCGCCCCGGACGGTGACCTCGCCGACCGTGCCCGCCGGGGCGGGTTGACCGTCGGAGGTGATGACGCGGACCTCGCAGTGGGGTGTGGCTCGCCCTGCCGAGCGCAGCAGCCCGCCACCCGTCAGGTGTTCCCGCGCGGTGAGCAGTGTGGCCACCGGGGCCAGCTCCGTCATGCCGTAGGCCTGGGTGAAGCCGGCGACGTGGTAGCGCTGCAGGACTCCCCGGATGCTCACGGTGTGGGTGCCGGGTAGCAGCGGGTCGGCGGCTACGTCTTCCAGGACGGCTACGGGCTGAGCGCCGTCCAGTACGGGCTGGTGTTCGCCGTCAACGCCGTGGCCATGCTCACCGCCAGCGCGAGTTTCGGCCTGGCCGCCCGGCGAGCGGCGCTGCCGCTGCTACTGACCGGCTACATCGCCATCGCCACCCTCGGCACGCTGGCGCTGGCAGTCCAGGCCATGCTGGCGCCCACCCTGGCCGGCACCTGGCTCTGCCTGGCCGTCACGATGTTCGGCGTCGGCGGCGTCTTCCCCGCCGTCACCACCATCACGCAGACCATCGGCCACGCCCGCGCCGGGGCGGCCTCCGCGTTGTCCGGCAGTGCCGCCTACCTGTTCGGCGCCCTGGCCGCCCCATTGAGTGGCACTACGGTGCGAGCGATGGCGTTGGTCATGCTGGCCGCACTGGTGCCGGCCGTCCTGGCGCTACTGGTGGCGCGCCCATGCCCGGTCAGCCACATCACAGGTGAGACGCCGCCGTTCCTGCTGTTGCACGGCGACGACGACCGCGTCGTGGCTCCTGCGCAGACCGCACGCCTGCACCAGGCACTGCGCCGCGCCGATGTGGACAGCAGGCGGTATGTGCTGGAGGGTGCCGGTCACGGCGTACTGTCGTCCAAGGCCCGCATCTGGACCAGCACGCAGGTCATGTCGATCATCGTGAACTTCCTCCGTTCCCGGCTGAGATCCACTCAGGGCTCCGGCGACAAGAGCAGCAGATGATCGCCCAGATTCACTACGGCGGGCTGTCGGCACATCTTCGCCGACAAGAAGTCCGGTAAGAACGCCGGTAAGAACGCCGACCGGCCAGAGCCGGTGGCGTGCTGCCGGCTACGGAGTCGTCAGGCGGCGGACCGCCTCCACGACGGTGGCCCGCTGAGCGGCGGCGTCCGCGAACGTGGGCCGGGCCAGGGCGCCGTGCCTGCTCGGCCATGCCTGCACGAGCGCCATGATGAACACCAGCAGCGCCACCGGATCGAGCGCGCTGTCATGAGCCCGCGCGGCCGACAGCGCCGCCAGCTTCTCGGCGATGGAGCGCTCCTCCACCTCGGTGGACGGCGAGCTCTCCAGGGTGCGCCACAGGGCAAGCCGGTGCCGCTCGGGATGGTCGACCAGGTAGTCGAAGAGACGACCGGCATATCCGGGCAGGTCGTCGGTCGTGAGCGGGACCGCCTCGACGAGCCGGCTGAGGGAGTGCTCCAGCACGGTGGCGAACAACCGTTCCTTGTTGCCGAAGTATGCGTAGATCATCCGCTTGTTGACGCCCGCGCGCTCGGCGATTCGATCGATCCGTGCACCGGCCTCGCCGTACGCGGCGAACTCGGCGGTCGCCGCGAGCAGGAGCTTGTCCCGAGTCTTGTCCGCATCGCGTGCCATACACCCCAGCATAAGTAAATAATTGGTTATTGACAAGCAATCAATGCCAAGATAGACAGATAACCATATAGTTACTTCAAGGAGGTCTCGATGGTACCCAAGACATGGTTCATCACCGGAGCATCGCGAGGATTCGGCCACGTGTGGACGCTGGCGGCCCTGGAACGCGGCGACTCGGTGGCCGCGACGGCGCGCGACCTGCGGACGCTCGCCCCGCTCGTCGAGGCATGGGGCGACGCCGTCCTGCCGATCGAGCTCGACGTCACCGACCGCGACGCCGCGTTCGCCGCCGTCGCCACGGCGCACAGCCGGTTCGGCTCGCTCGACGTGGTCGTCAACAACGCCGGATACGGGCTGTTCGGCATGGTCGAGGAGGTCACCGAGGAACAGGCCCGGCGGCAGATCGACACGAACTTACTCGGCCCGCTGTGGGTGACGCAGGCGGCGCTGCCCGTGCTGCGCGAGCAGGGTCACGGGCACATCATCCAGGTGTCGTCGGTCGGCGGTGTGTTCGCACTGCCCGGCCTCGGGCTGTACCACGCGTCGAAGTGGGGCCTGGAAGGCCTGACATCCAGCCTGGCGATGGAGGTCCGGTCGTTCGGGATCAAGGTCACCCTGGTGGAACCGGCCGGATTCGCCACCGACTGGCAGGGATCCTCGGCCGTACGGGCATCGCAGCTGTCGGCATATGAGGAGTTCCGGGGCAACATGCCGATCAGCGCCTCGGCTCGCCGCGGCGATCCCGACGCCACCGGCGCGGCGATCCTGGCGATCGTCGACGCCGAGGAGCCGCCGCTGCGCGTCTTCTTCGGCGACCAGCCGCTGCCGTTGCTGCGCGCGGAGTACGCGCGGCGGATCGCGGAATGGGAGGCGTGGGACGACCTGTCGCGCAAGGCCTTCGCCTGAGGCGCGGCGTGGGCGGCTACGGCCGCCCACACCGTGGCGTACGGAAGGCATGCGGGACGGAGCCCGGATCGCACGAGACCGGGGTGAAGATCGACGATCTGCCCGCTACGACGCGGCCACGCACGACCACACCGCGAGCACCAAAACACGATCACGAGGACGAGGACGAGGACGAGGACGAGGACGAGGACGAGACAGACTGATTCAACGAGGCGACGAACGAAGAAACCCCAGCCGGGCATACCCGGCTGGGGCTTCTTTCAGGTGCGCCGCCAGGGACTCGAACCCCGGACCCGCTGATTAAGAGTCAGCTGCTCTAACCAACTGAGCTAGCGGCGCCAGACCTCGACAAGACTACCGGACTCGGCGCTGTAGTCCGTACATGCACTGACATATGAGCAGCAACGAACAGGTGACGGCTGCGATTTCTCCGGGCGGGATGGGAGGGCGGAATCACGTGGCGACCTGCGGTGCGAGGGGGGCAGGGCGGTGCTCCGCACCGGCCGACTCGGAACGGAGCCCGTTTAGCGCCCCTCGCTCGGGTACCTGATCGGAGCCCGGAGAATCCAACGCAAAGGAGATGTTCAACCATGCAGCCTGAGCTCTGGAACTACCGCGCCGACGTGTACGGCCAGGACAGGACGCTCGATGTCGCCGGGTACCACGTTGAGGCCACCGACGGGAAGATCGGCTCCGTCGACGAGGCGACCTACGAGGTCGGCGAGAGCTACCTCGTCATCGACACGGGTCCGTGGATCTTCGGCAAGAAGGTCCTCCTGCCGGCGAGCACCGTGACACAGATCGACCCGCAGGAAAAGAAGGTCTACGTCGCGCGCACCAAGCACGAGATCAAGGGCGCGCCCGAGTTCGACGAGGCGAACTTCAAGGAGCCCGCCTACCGTGACCGCGTCGGCGAGTACTACGGCCGCTTCCCGTTCGGGAGCGGACCGGGCACCATCTGATCCGGCACGCCGAACAACGAGAGTGCCCCGCCGACCGGCGGGGCACTCTCCGTTTCCGGTACCGCCTTCCGGTACCGGAAAGTCGCGTTCCGGTACCGGAAGGCGGTACCGGAAAGTCGCGCCGCCGACCCCCGGGTGGCGCCTCCGAAGATCGATGACGCTTCACGGCCAGGTCGGGTCGCCCGATGAGTCGAGGGAGTCGGGGATGATGTCGAGGCGTCCCAGGAGGGTAAGGAAGGTGGAGGCGTACGGGGAGTCCCGCACGACGGCGGCGACACGGTTCCAGTCGACCTGCTCGCGCAGGGCACGGACCTGGGGCAGCAACGAACCGTAGTCGCAGGTGTGCTCGGAGAACGGCAGCAGCCACGAGATGACCAGGTCGGTGGCCTCCAGGACCGGCAGGATCACCGCCGAGGTCTTCATCGGCTCGGCCCGCTTCAACAGCTCCGAGGTGATCGGATGGTCGCAGATCGAGAAGATCAGATCCACCAGCCTGCCCTCGTCGAATGCCTTGACCAGCCAGTCCTCCGGCGGCTTGACCGTCTCGAAGCCCAGCTTGCCCAGCGCTTCGAGCGCGAGCGGCACGTCCTCGACGGGGAGGACGAAGTCGACGTCGTGCAGCGAGGGCGCGGCTCCTCGCGCGTACGCCGCGCAGCCTCCGGCGAGCGCGAACCTGATATCCGCCTCCTTCAGCCCGCTGCTCGCCCGCTTCAGCGTTTCCAGGATCGCGTCCGTGACCTCATGACTGTGGCTGCCCATGGCTCACGCGTACCCCATAGCCTCCACGGTAGGCATGCCGGACCTTGACTCGGGTAAACGGGGCGTATGGTTCAAGTCAAGCATATGCAAAGAGAAAATCCCTCCCGTCAGCTTCTCGGCCGTAAACGACCGAGCTTGCAGCTCCTCGCCGTCGATGGGTTCGACGGTTCAGGCCGCGTCGTCGGCAGCGTGACTCACTGCCCAGCACGTCACACCGCGCGAGGCGATGTTGCGGGCCGCGTTGACGTCGGCGTGCTCAGCGAAACCGCACGACGTACAGGCGAAGGTTTCCTGGTTGGGCCGGTTGCGTTTGTCGACGTGCCCGCACGCCGAGCACTCCTGCGAGGTGTAAGCCGGGTCGACGTAGACGACGGCGACACCCGCGCGGGCGGCTTTGTAGGCGACGAACCGGCCGAGCCGGTGAAACGACCACGAATGCAGCGTGACCCGCTGGGGCCTGCGGAGCCGTACCCGCTCACGGATGCCCTGGAGGTCTTCCAGGGCGATGCCGCGTCCGGTGCGTGCAGCCTCGGTCACGATGCTTTTGGAGATGCGGTGGTTAACGTCCCGGGCGAACCGGGACTCCTTACGGCGGCGCCTCTTCAGGAGCCGCTTGGCGGACTTGGTCTGCCTGGCCTGCAGGCGGCGGCGGAGTTCCCGGTTGCGGTGCCGGACCGCGTTCAGGTGCCTGCCGGAGTGTCGTTCGCCGTCGCCGGTGGTGGCGATGTTGGCGATGCCGAGGTCAACGCCGAGGAAGGCGTCGGGTTCGGTGACGTCGGCATCGGGGACGTCGCAGGTGGCGATGAGCAGCCACATGCCGTCTCGGTGGATCAGGTCGGATTCGCCCTTGCGGTAGGCGGCCAGTGCGCGGGCCTGCTCGTCGGAGCAGGCGAACCGGATGCCTTTCATCCGGCCGCCGGTGGTCCAGATGGACACGGTGCGGGCCTCGACCTGCCAGGACAGGCACCGATCGTCGAACGGCTGCGCCGCGTCCGGGCGGAAGGCGATCGGCTTGGCCAGAGGCGTGCGCAGCTCCGCACTCACCTGGGCTTTCACCGTCGTGTACGCGTCGGAGACCTTCTTGATGACGTGCTGGGCGGGCTGGGCCGACAGGCCCATGGCCTTCAGGTCGCCGTAGGAGTGCAGCCGCAGGTCGTAGTTGCGGAACACCTTCGTCGCCCACGCGACACCGGAGACGAGGTTGGCGGCGTCGTTGCACAGGCGCAGCGTGTCTGCCAGCGCCGCCTCCTGGGCGGGCGTGGGGAACAGCCGGACCTGCACAACGAATTTCACGCTGTGAAGTATAGCGTTGACTCGCCAAACGCGCGGCACCGTATGCGATTCCTCCCGGGCGTGAACACCCGGGGTTCCTCGCTAAGTATCGCTGAAGAAACCCGCAAGGAACGCGTCGACCGCGAACTCGGCGAGCTCCTGCAGGGCCTGCGCGTCGCGGTCACCGGCGTGCAGGTGCTTTTTGCCTTCCTGCTGACGCTGCCGTTCGCCGCGGGCTTCAACAAGGTCGATGTCTTGGGGCACTGGCTGTTCTTCATCGCCCTGCTGAGCGCCGCCATCGCGTCCGTCTGCTTCATCACCCCGGCCGCCCAGCATCGCCTGCTGTTCCGGACCGGGCTGAAGGAGAAGATGCTGCACCGCGCCAACGGAGTCGGCATAGCGGGGGCCGCCGGGCTCGCGATCGCGATGACGAGCTCGGTCGCGCTGGTCGCGGAGACGGTCGTCAACGCCTGGCCGGCGGCGGTGTTCGGCGGGGTCGTGGCCCTGTCCAGCGCCTGGTTTTGGTTCATTCAGCCGATAGTTGATCTATACCGAACAAAGGATGATGAAGATGTTAAGTCATGAATCGTGAGGGCAGAGGCCGATTATGGCAACCTTACTTTGGATCATCGCGGTCATTCTCGTCATCTCCGGGATCTACGTGATCCTGGCCCGTCGTGACCTCCTCTGGGGGATCGTCCTCATCGTCCTCGGCTTCCTCGTCGGCCCCGGGGGCGTGAGCATCTTCAATGTCTGACGCGAGCCCCACACTCGCGAAAGCACATGTCCGGTGCGGGCCCATGACCCGCACGCCGTCCAGTGTCGACCCTGAGCCGACACGCCATTCGAAGCGAGCTTCGCGCCCGTAAGGCGCAAGTCGCCCCGAACCCCAAGAAGCCTCGCGGGCCGGATCTCCCCGGCCCGCTTCTTCATGTCCCCCTCCCCCACCACCGGTTCCCCTGCGGCGGCGCGCCCGACGGTGCGGGGGAGGGGCGCGGTCCCCTCTACAGGTCTGCAGGCGGACCCCTCCGGCGGGCCCTTTATCGGAGGCCACACCCCGCTCATGTCACAAGGTGGTGCGACGTGAGCCATGACGCGGGGCCCCTCTACAGGAGGTACACCCCGTACGCCCGGCCCAGCACCGGCAGCGCCACGTTGCGCACCCGGATACCGCCCGGGGTGACGCCCTTCTCCGTACCGGCGTGCGCGTGCCCGTGGATGATCAGGTCTGCGCCCTCGGCGTCGACCGCCTCGGCCAGCAGGTAGCTGCCGAGGAAGGGGTAGATCTCCAGCGGTTCCCCGTCGAGGGTGTCCTTGACCGGCGAGTAGTGGGACAGCACGACCCGGTAGTCGGCCTCCATTTCCTTCAGCGCCACCCGCCAGCGATCGGCGATCCGCTTGGTGTGACCGATGAACGCCTTGATCTCCGGCTCACCGAAGTCGCTGGCGCACTTGCCCGCGTACCCTCCGCCGAAGCCCTTGCCACCGGCCACGCCGAGCCGCATCCCGTCGATCTCGATCACCGTCGCGTCGTCGTGCAGGACCTCGATCCCGGCCCCGCGCAACAGCGCGGCGATCTCGGCGGGCCGGTCGGAGTGGTAGTCGTGGTTGCCGAGCACCGCCACCACCGGGATCGGCAGGTCGTGGAACTCGTCCGCCACCATCTCCCCCTCCTCCATGGTGCCGTGCCGGGTCAGGTCGCCGGCGAGCAGCAGCACGTCGGCCCGATCCTCGATACCGTCGAGCCGCCTGCGGTAATCCCCCCTGAGACTCTCGTCCAGGTGCACGTCCCCGACCGCCGCGATCCGCAGCGCGCTCACAGCTGCTCCTCCCTCACCGGCTCCACCACGCTCACGACATCGATCTCGTTGTGGACGACCAGCCCGGGAGCCGCCTCGCCGGCCACCTTGGCGATCAGGTCGCGGCGGTCGGCGCTGGTGATCTGGCCGCGCAGGTAGAGCTGGTCACCTCGGACATCCACCCGGATGCCGAGTTCCGTGGTTCTCTCGTCCTCGGCGAGCGCGCGCTGCACACGCGCGGCGACGTACTGCGGAGCCTCCATCGTCGAACTCCTTTCCGTCCAAAACAGCTCGCCTTCCCGCGAAACCCAAGGTCAAACACGTTTAAAACCCCTGATGGGGGCAGAGGAGGCCGCTGTGCCCAGGACGCGGGCACGCCTGGCCGGTACCTGACTCACACCGCCGGAGGGTCGTTGTAGTGCCGCTTCTCGTAGACGCGACGGCGGGTGACCGGGTCCTCGACCACGGTGGTGGCCGTCGAGTCCGCCACCGCCCGGCGGGCGATGCTGAGCCGGTAGACGGCGAACAGGAGCCATGCGAGACCGCCGATCATCAGGATGACACCGACGACGTTGATGTCGAATCCGGCGATGTCGAATTCGACGGCCCAGGTGAGAACGGCGCCGAGCATGATAAAAAGGATGCCGCCTGCGATGGTCATGGGATCTCCTCCTTCGAGCCAACGCATCCCCCCTATCCCGCACACGGCTCCCAAACGTCACCCGGCGGAGACAGATGCCGGCCACGGCATCCCGGCAGACGTCAAGGGCCTGACGACTTCGGAAAAGTCGTCAGGCCCTTGAGAGATCGGCGAAGGATCGGTCACTGGGCGGGCAGGACCGCGCCCTTGTACCTGTCCTCGATGAACTTCCCGACCTCGGCGCCGGCCAGGGTCTCGGCGAGCTTCTTGATCCGAGGGTCGTCCACCTTGGCCGGGACGGTGACCAGGCCGTTGGCGTACGGGTTGCCCTCGCTCTTCTCCAGGAGCAGGGAGTCGGCCGCGGGCTGCAGGCCGGCCTCCAGGGCGTAGTTGCCGTTGACGATCGCGGCGTCCACGTCCTCCAGGGAGCGGGGCAGCTGGGCGGCCTCAAGGGGCTTGAACTCCAGCTTCTTGGGGTTGTCGGCGACGTCGCGCTCGGTGGCCTTGACGCCGACCCCCTCCTTGAGAGTGATCAGGCCGTTGTCGGCCAGCAGCTTGAGCGAGCGGCCGAGGTTGCTCGCGTCGTTGGGCAGGGCCACCTGGGCGCCCTCGGCGAGCTCGGAGACGTTCTTGATCTTCTTGGAGTACAGGCCGAGCGGCTCGACGTGGACCGGGGCGACCCAGCTGAGCTGGATGTTCTTGCCCTTGGAGAACTCCTCCAGGTACGGGACGTGCTGGAAGTAGTTCGCGTCCAGGTTTCCCTCGTCGAGCTGGATGTTGGGCTGGACGTAGTCGGTGAACTCGACGATCTCCAGGTTCAGCCCGGCGGCGGTGGCGAGGTTGTCCTTGACGTACTTGAGCACCTCGCCGTGCGGCACGGGGTTGACCCCGACCTTGAGCGGGGTATCGGCCTTCGGCGTGCCGTCGGCCGGCTGGGCCGTGTCGGTGGACGCCCCCCCCGCATCCGGCAAGGGTCCCGGCCAAGATCAGTCCGGCCACGATCCCAAATATCCTGCGCATAATTCTCCCCCAGATTCCCCGTACAGCTGGTAGGAAATATCTCACAGAAGCAGATAAAGGGACAAATCATCACTTATCACGCAAAGCCAGCATCTGCGCGATCTGCGCTGTACGCGAGACAGCGACGCGTTTCGCCATCTCGGTGACCTCGGCGTGCAGACCGGTCACGACCTCCACCTTGGCCATCTGGGAGGCGTCGTCCTGCTGGGCGATGAGCATGTCGAGGAACCTTCTCTCGAACTCGGCCGGGGGCGCCGCGGTGAGCGCCGCCACCTCCTCAACCGCACGCTTCATCAGATCTCCTTGACAGGCCGGGGAGGAAAGCCGGACACCGGGCCGACATGTTCGGCCGCGGAGTCCTTCTGGGCGGGGAGTGGTCGACACCGACCCCTGAAAGCGGCGGAGCGGTCGACACCGACCCCCGAAGGCGGCGATGAGCCCGGCCGGGGCGGCGACGACCGCCCCGGCCGGATTTCAACGGGTCAGACGCGCTGCCACAGGGCACCGACGTTCGGCGGCTCCCAGCCCGCCAGCGCGGTGTGCCCCTGCAGGCACCGGTAGGTCACGCCGCCGTAGGTCACCGTGGCGCCCGCCGCGTAGGTGGTGCCCGCCTGCCAGGTGCCGCCCGGCTGGCTCGTCGGAGTGACTGTCGGAGTAGAGGTCGGGGTCTGTGTGGGAGTCACCGTCGGCGTGGGGCTGGGGTTGCCGCCCCCGCCGAAGCTCACGTCGGAGCAGGTTTGAACTCCTCCCCGGCCTGAAGACCGGAGATTCTCCCGTCGCGTCGCGGTTAAGCGGCGCGCGGGGGTTGACGCTTCGCAGACCGGGTAACCCCGAGGTCTCCACGTCCTAATGGGAGCTACCGGTTCTGCTGTTCGGGCAGACTCGGTGCCTGGTAGCTGCTGGTGAGTGAGCACTCCCTCGTCCTGGACCATGAGTCCTGGTGTCAGACCGTGCCCTCACCGGTGGCAGGTCTGCGACGTGCCCGGGGCTGCCACCTTCACCACCATCCCGCCGCGATCACGGGTTTTGTACTCCAGCAGGGTCACGGTGCGAGCCCAGGCCTCCCCGGCGATCGAGCGGTTCAGCCCGGCCTTCTGCGCGACGTTCACGCCGGGGACCTCGACCGTGCCCCTGGCCGACGGCCTGGACCTGCACGTGACCGACCTCGACGCGATCGACGGCAGCCCCGTCTACGATCTGGCGCCGTACTTCAGAGAGATGGGTCCGCGCGGCGAAGTACGCGAGCCCAGTTGGCCTGGCGAGATGCTCAAGAACTACTGGGACGACCCGCGGAACTGAACGCGGTTGTGTGGACGACGTCAGCGGGGCGCGCGGAGGCCGGGCGCCACGTGCGTGACGCCCGGCCTCACGGTCGGGTCCGGTCACCGGTTATCGGGTCGGTTACCGGTTGCCCGTTATCGGTGGGACCCGGCTACCCGATCAGGTGCTTCATGATCTTCTTGATGGTCGCGGCGCGCTCGGCGGGACTGGCCACCTGCTCCAGGCCGAAGCCGAGGAACACGCTGTCCTTCGTCGAGACGGCCGCCGTCCTGTCGGCCTGCACCCTGGCGAAGTCACCCGCGCCCGACGGGCTGCCCTGCGGCGGCCCGGGGATCGACCAGGCACCGAGACCGGACTCGAAGCCCTCGGCGCTCAGCTGGCCACCGGCCGTGGTGACCCTGGTGTCGTCCACGAACGCGCCGACACCGCCGGTGCCGGGGTCGGTCACGTAGCTGATCGACACCTCGACCTGCTGCCCCGCGTACGCGGACAGGTCGAAGGCCACCTGCTGCCAGCCGCCGGAGTCGCCGGTGAAGGCGTTCCAGGAGCCGCTGGTCCCGGTCGCCGCGCAGGGGCTGCCCGGCGTCAGGTAGCGCAGCAGCCACGGGTGTTCGTCCAGCAGGAAGCCGGCCTCGCACTCGGCCGGGACGCCCGTGGAGGTGCCGCCGTTGAGGTCGGGCAGGGTGGTCCAGTTGTCCTGGCCGACCGTGTGCGCCTCGACGACGACGTTGTCGTACCCCTCCTCGGTGTTGAACGAGAGCTGGAACTGGAGCCTGGGCTGCTGCGCGGCGGGGACGGCCGCCAGGTCGATCGTGCGCGTCAGCCTCATGTACGCGTCGTCGGTGTGCGGTCCGGCCGCGTACCAGCCGCCCTCGACCGGGTCGAACGGCCCGGTCGCCCCGATGTACTCGGCCGAGGCCGAGCTCTTGAACTGCGGGAACCTCGCGGGCGGCAGCTTGTCGCTGGTCACCTGGAGGTTGCCCGCCTCGTCCAGCGGGTTGTCGGTGACCGCCGGGCCGCCGAAGGTGCCGCTCGTGCCGTTCAGCCCGGTGCCGGTGCCGGTGAACCCGGACGGCCCGACGCGCGGGTTGCGGCCGTAGACGCCGAGGTAGTACTGGGCGAAGTCGTCGGCGAGGATGAGGCACTCCTCGAAGAAGCCGTCCGTGCTGGTGATGACGCAGTCGGCGTCCGGCGCGCCGTCCAGGCCGTAGTAGATGCCGCCGAGGCTGGTGCCGAAGAAGCCGAGGTATCCGGCCGTCTCCCCGGTGTAGAGCAGCTTGCCCCCCTCGTTGAGGTAGTCGCGGACCGAGATGGTCAGGTCCTGCTGCTCCCGCTTGACGTCCATGTCGGGCAGCGGGCCGAACGGGGTCTGGGTGGCCACGTCCTGGGCGTCCATCGCGAGCCGGTCGTCACCGAGGTACCAGGCCACCGCCTTGAAGTGGCTGAGCACCCCGAGGTGGTGCGGCACGCCCTGCGCGTCGACGTCCCACGTCTCGGAGGAGTACCCGGCGCTCTGCAGCGCCTGCCTGTACTGCGCGGCGTACTTCGGCGCGGTCACCGACGCCGGATAGTCCGGGTTGAACCCGGTGTAGTCCTCGTTCGCCACGATCAGCACCTTGGCGTTGGACTTCTTCTCCAGCTTGTAGGTGAAGTGCCGGCTCTCCACGGTGCCGGTGCCGGTCTTGTGGCCGGTGAACCAGACCTCGACGCTGTCTCCCGGCCTGGCGCCCTCCACCTTCGCGCGGTACTCGGCGAAGTACTCGTCGTTCTCGTCGCCGTACCGCTCGCCGCCTTTCCACTCGGTGAGCCCGCGCAGGCGCACCGGGCCCCCGTTGATCCGGAAGCGCAGCTGCTTGGCCGACAGGGAGCGCCGCGCGGTCACGGCCACCGGCTGCGGGTCGCCGTACGAGACGGTGAAGCTGTCCGGCCTGAAATCGGGGACCGTACGCCCCACCGGGGAGACCGGGTTGTCGGGGGTCTTCACGGACTTGGCGAGGGCGAGGGCGAGCGGGACGTTCTTGGCGAACTCCGCCTGGATCAGCGCCTCACTGTCGGGGAAGGTGAAGCCCAGGCCGCCCGCGCAGTCGGCGAGCGTCCACTCGTCGTCGGGGACGCTCTCTGCCGCCACCTCGCAGGTGGTCATCTCCGGTGTGATCGCCAGGGCGCCGCGCTTGTTGGTCATGTGGCCGTCGGTCTCGCCGTTGGTCGTGTAAAGCTCGGCGCCGATGTCGGGGTCGTAGCCGGGGACGGCGGGCGTCGCGTCGTCGCCGAGCAGGGCCTCGAAGATCAGATCGTCGGGAGAGGGCGTGGCCTGCTGCCAGCCGACGCCGTACAGCAGCAGCTGGGCCGCCGAGTGGTAGTTGAGCACGTAGCTGAAATCGACACGCTTGGCGAGGGCGTCGACGGCCTTGGTCTCGGGCTCCGACTGGGCGTTCGGGCCTCGGTAGACCGCGCTGGCCGCGTTGTCCGAGGAGCCCTCGTTGTCGTAGCCCCACTTGTAGGCGAAGTTACGGTTCAGGTCGACGCCGTCGGCGCTGGTGATCTGCCCGTCGCCGTTGTTGTCGCGGAGGTTCTTGCGCCAGAGGCGGTTGCCCGCGGTGAAGGTGTGGTCGTAGCCGTCGGGGTTGGACACCGGGATGAACCAGAGCTCGACGGTGTCGACCAGCTGGGTGATCTCGGGGTCGACGCCGTAGCCGTTCAGGTAGTGGAGCAGGAGCCTCCGGTTCATCTCCGGGGTGATCCACTCGCGGGCGTGCTGGGCGGACATGTAGAGCACCGCCTTGCGTGCCCCGTCCCTGAGCTGCCGCGCGTTCTTGGTCACCTTGATCGCGGTGAGCGGCTGCCCGTTGATCGTGGTGCCGAGGTCGACGACCTTGGCGATGCCGGGCTTGGCGTTCGCCGCGTTGACGATCTGCTCGCGGATGCCTCCCGCGCCGCTGTACGGCTTGAAGACGCCGTCCCCCTTGGCCGCCTGTCTGCTCGACGCCGCGGCCTGCTGGGCCTTCAGGCCGAGGCCCTCCCGGCGGAGCTGCTCCACCTGGGCCGCCCCGAGGACCGCCTCGACGAGAAGCCTCTGGCCGTTCACGGACTTGGTGATCCGCAGTTCCTCACGGTCGACGCCCGACTTCAGCAGCACGTCCAGCTGCCGCACGGTGAGTTCGCCGACGTAGACGTGTACTCCGTCATCACCGGCCGGCGGATCCGGTACCGCCGCCGCGGGCGTGGTCACGATCAGGCTCAGCAACAGGACCGTGATTGCGAGAATGACCAATCTCGCACGTTTCATGGCAACCTCCGCACATCCCCCGAAGAACAGGAATGCCCGTAATCTGCGCGGCGGCCGGATCCGAGTCAACGGCAATCCTTGCCACCGTTCCGCTCTGACCACATATGGTCAGAGCGACATTTAGGCCTTACTTCACCGCGAAGGACATGCAGGGCGTGAAGCTCTCCCTGGTCAGCCGGGACATCAGGCGATCCGCCCCAGGTCCGCCGGCCGGACGGCGCCGCGAAGCGGCAAGCCCCGCGCCAGGCGAGTCCCAGCCCGACCGCGAGCCCGAGGCCGACCCTCACCGTGACCGCGACCGTTACCGCGGCGCCGCCCGAGAGCGAGACGGAAACCGCCGCCCGGTTCCCCCGGGGAGAGGCCGTGCACTACCGGGAACACGCGATCGAGCTCGGCGTACCCGCAGAGGCCATCATCGTGGAGCCCCGTGCCCGCAACACCGGCGACAACATCACGCTCTCCCGCCGGCTGCTGGAACCCCTCGGGGTGGACTCCGTCCTGCTGGTCTCGAAGCCGTACGCGGAACGCCGTGCCTTCGCGACCTGCCGCAGGCTCTGGCCCGAGGTGGACGTCGTGTGCGCCTCCGACCCCCTCCCCCTGCCCGACTACGTGACGACCATCGGCGATGAGCACCTGGTCATCGCCATGATCGTTGGATCCGGATGATGACACAGTGCGGTTCGGCTGCGTCTGCGACGACGACATATTCAGCTATACCCAAGATCCCACCCTTGCCGAGCGGAACTCTGCGCTGTTGCGGCCACTGGACAGAAGCCGTATGTCCGGAGAGATCGCCTCTTGTCTCGTTGATCTCAACGGACAGCGCGGCGATCATTGAGAACAACGTCGGGCTGATCTGGGGATCCGACAGGAGTTCCGCGACTCCCTCGGAGAAATAGCAAGGCCATCCCTCCTCGTCGGACTCACTCAAGGGGCAAACCCTGCCGCTCTCTGCGAGCAAGGACATCCGCGAGAGTGGCGACGGGCAAGGTGCCCTCCAGCGCGGCCTTGCGAATCTGGTCGGCCTTGGGATCAGTGTCGAGCATCGCCTCGCACCACCAACGGCGCAGGATCGCCTCTGCCTGGTCCAGGGGTGCCATACCGAGCTCGCGATAGAACTCCATCCGCCGACCGCCTTGAAGGGCGGTGGAGATCCCGTCGACGGTACGCGGCACCCGAGGCTCCCCAGGAACGTGCGGGTGAACAGGCTGAGCGCTCATACCAGTGAGGATAGCCGCAGGGAAGGTGCCGCAGCGGGAAGAGACCACATGAACCTCAGTAGTAAGGCCTCTGAACAGCCAATTGGCTGTTCATGGGCGATCTCGGCCGCGCCCGTGAGGTTGTCGTTCGAGCTGCCGACGTAGCGGTACACGGTCTGGACCGGTAGTAGAACGGGGCCGAACACGCTGAGGTTGATCGTTTTGAGTGTGCCGTCGGGATAACGGAGGCGCAGTTCGTCCAGCATGCTGTTGCCCGGCACACCGGCCAGGAAATCCGAGTGCGTTGACGAGGCCGTGGACCTTGTGGATTGCCTCCGTTGCTCATCGCAAAGAGATCTCTCGTGGCCTTCATACCTTGTTATGGCGGTGCACAGCCGCCGAGGCTTATGATCACTCTTGCACTGCTCTCGTCACCTCACCCCCCTCCGGAGTTCGAGCACATGGATGATCCTCTGATCCCCTGGCGCGGCGACCTGGCCGCGAAGATCCAGCCACATATTCCGCACGCGGCGCGGATCTGGAATTACTGGATGGGCGGCAAGGACAACTTCGAGGCGGACAGGGCGGCCGGCGACGCAGTCGCCGCGGTCTACCCCCAGATCGTGACGATGGCGGCGCAGTCGCGGAAGTTCCTCACCCGGGCGGTGCGTCACCTGGCCGCGGAGGCCGGAATCGACCAGTTCCTCGACATCGGCACCGGCCTGCCGACGATGCAGAACACCCACGAGGTGGCTCAGCAGGTCACGCCGCATGCGCGGATCGTCTACGTCGACAACGACCCCATGGTGCTGGTGCACGCCAGGGCGCTGCTGCGCAACACCACTCCGCAGGGTGTGACCGCCTATGTCGACGGTGACTATCACGAGCCCGAGTTGATCCTGGAGGACGCCCGCAACGTCCTGGACTTCACCCGGCCGATCGCCGTGATGTTCATGGGCGTCCTCGGTTATGTGGAGGACTTCGCGGTGATGCGCTCCATCGTCTCGCGCGTCATGGATGCCGTGCCCTCCGGCAGCTACCTGGTGCTCTGGGACGGGACCGACACGGGCGAGGCGGTCAACGAGGGCAGTGAGAAGCTCGCGGAGAGCGGAGCCGTGCCGTACTACCTGCGTCGGCTCGACCAGCTGGCCGAGTGCTTCGCGGATATGGAGCTGGTCGAGCCGGGGTTGGCGCCCATCACACGCTGGCGGCCCGACACCGACGACTCGCCCTGGATCGACGCGCACGGGGCTGTGGCGCGCAAGCCGTAGCCCGCCGACCGGGCCACGCTGCCGGGGCCGACGTCGGTCAGGCCAGGGCCAGCAGGCGGTCGCACTCCTCCAGCAGGCGTTGGCGGAGTGGAGCGGAGCGTTCGGTGAAGGCGCGCTGGGCGGTCGCGTACTCTGCGCGACCTTCGGCGGTCTCCACCTGGATCGGCCGGTAGCCCAGGGCGCTCAGGTCGTACGGGCTGGCCCGCATGTCCACGATCCGGATGTCGCGGGCGAGCGCGAAGCAGTCGGCGACCAGTTCGCTGCCGATCAGCGGCGACAGCTTGTAGGCCCACTTGTAGAGGTCCATGTTGGCGTGCAGACAACCCGGCTGCTCCAGCTCCCGCTGGCGTTCGCGGGTCGGCTGGATCACGTTGAGCGGGCGGGCGGGGGCGGTGAAGAACCGGAACGCGTCGAAGTGGCCGCACCGCACTCCGCGCTGGTCGACGACCTCCTCGATCCCCTCGGGAGAGAGCCGGAGCGGGAAGGAGGAGTGCCGGATCTCCGCCTCCGGCGTCCGGTAGACCATCGCCCACTCGTGCATCCCGAAGCAGCCCAGGTAGGGCGGACGGCTCGCGGTGGCGGCCAGCAGCTCCCTGGTCCAGCCGATCGCGGCCGTGCGCTGCGGCAGCACCAGCCCAAGGTCCAGCACCGCACCCTGCTCGCAGTCACGGTAGTTCGCCCCGAAGGAACTCGCCCCAGCCAGGACCACATCGGCCCCCGGGTGCCACCGCAGCAGGCGTCCCGGCCGGAAGCTGTAGTAGGTGAACAGGAAGTCCTCGACCGGATGGGCGACCCGCTCCTGGCCGCGGCGCAGATGCGGTTCGAGCCAGGTTCCGACCCGATCCCGGTGCGCCGAGGCCCGGCGCCGCCACTCCTGCTCGCTCAGCACTTCCATCCCCGCATCGTAGGAAAACCCAGCCGGTGAGCGGTAAACGGGGACTCTTCCGGTATCGCCGCTCGCGACCGGTCCATCCCGCTGAGCGACCGCCCGGCGATACCGTCGAGGAGCCGGCGCAGGCCGCGTCCGCGATCGTCCCGGTCCCGCTGATCCCCCGCCGCCGGCCTCGGACGGGGACGGCCGGGTGGTAAAGAGTTCGAACCACGCCGGTAAGTCTTCACCGCCGGGCGCATGGAAGGCGCCGATTGACCGATGAAAGAATGACGGGAAGCGGCGCGGGGCGACCCTCTTCGCCAGGACCGTGGGGAAGGCAATACCCGGGGTGAATAAATGAAAGCCGGATCCGGTGCGATCGGGCCGGGCTTTCTGACCGCACATCGTCGGATATCCAGACTGGCCACGAAAGGCCGGCGGCCGATCATCGCCACCAGATCCGGACTGGGCCGATATTTCGTATTATTACACCCTAAATACCCTTATAGATCTTCCCGACCATCCGCACCCCCCGCCCGCGCCGGTGGTGACCACGTGGGAGCGGAAGGCCCTCGACAGGCGGCCGATCTGCCCGGAGGTCCGCGCCGGCGGATCCGGTCGTCAACGCCTCCGCGGAACCGGAGGGCTGCCACAACCGCTTTCCCCGGCATGACCTGCCGGTGCGCTCCGCGGTCGAATACCGGACCCTTTATCCGAGCACCGGGCCGGGGCGAGAATCACCGCGATCCGGCTCCGCGGCGGGAAAGTACATCACCGGATACGCTGACGTACCCCCGGTATTTACGGCACAATCAGGGAGCCTGCCGAGTGGCGTTGAGAACGACGTTAATCTCCAGTGAGGTTTCATGGTTGTAGTGGCGGTTGAGAGCGCGTCCGGTCGCGGGACCATCAACATCGAGATCGACGAATTCGAAGCGAATGATCATGCGTCGATCTACGACGGCGACACCCGGGGAGCGTTGGAAAAACCTCTGGTGATCGGTCGCCACCTGTTCAGCGAGGCGATCCAGATGGTGACGGACTGCGCTTACGAGGTGGGCGACCAGATCGGTGCCATGGCGAAGGAGGCTCGTCCCGACGAGTTCGAGATGCAGCTCGCCGTGAAGGTCGACGGCAAGGTCGGCGCGAAGATCGTGGAGTTGGCCTCCGGGGCGCAGCTTCTGGTCACGCTGCGCTGGAGGAAGCCGGCTCCATGACCGAGGTGCGGATTCTGCCCTACAGCCACGTCGTCGGACAGGCGGACCTGCGCCGATGCCTGGAGCTGGCCTTCGTCGCGCCGGGCATCGGCGGCGTGCTGGTCAGCGGCGAGCGCGGCACGGCCAAGTCGACCACGGTGCGGTCCTTCAGCCTCATGGCCTACGGCGGGCTTCCGGTCACGCTGCCCATCAACGCCACGGAAGACCGCGTGCTGGGCGGCTGGAGCATCGACGCGCTGATGACGGGCAGGACCGAGCGGCAGCCGGGTCTGCTGGAAGCCGCCGACAAGCAGGGTCTCCTCTACATCGACGAGGTGAACCTCCTCGACGACCATCTGGTCAACATCATCCTGGACGTCACCTCGACCAATGTGCTCGTGGTCCACCGGGAAGGGCTCGACCGGCCGACGATCGCCGTCAAGTTCACGCTGGTCGGCACCATGAACCCGGAGGAGGGGTGGCTGCGCCCGCAGCTTCTTGACCGGTTCGGCCTGCTGGTGCCGGTCAGCGCCGAGACGGCGGTCGAACAGCGGCACGAGATCCTCCGCACGGTCCTGCGGTTCGAGGAGGAGATCGCCAAGCCGGGCTCCCCGTGGCTGGAGAAGGGGGCCGAGCAGGACCGGGAGATACGGAGGCGGCTTGACCTGGCCAAGACGAGGGTGGGCAAGGTGGAGATGCCGGACGAGATCCTCGGCCTCTGCTCCCGGATCTCGGCGAAGTTCGAGGTGGCCGGGCACCGCGGCGAGAAGGTGATGGCACTGGCCGCCAGAGCGCGGGCGGCGCTGGAAGGACACCGGATCGTCACCTCCGGCGACGTCCGCGCGGTCGCCGAGTTCGCCCTGGCGCATCGCCTTCCCGAGGCGGTGTACGGCGAGTCGATCAAGTGGACCGCCAAGGAGCGAGACCAGCTGGACACGATCATCCTGGGGTAACGATGGCCATGCCGACCGCGTCGCGAGTGAGGTACGCCCTGGCGTGCGCCGCGCTCGACCCACGGCTCCGCGGGGTGCTCCTGTTCGACCTGGAGCCCGCCCTGCTGCTCGACATCGGGCACTGGCTCGGCTCGCTCCTCGGGAATCCCCACCCGTACGTGCTGGGAACGTCGGCCGTCGCGGACAACGCGTGGATCGGCCTGTCCTCCAGGCCCACGTTCGGCGTCTCTCCGGGACCCCTGGTCGACAGCCCCGGCGCCCCTCCCCTCACCGTCCTCGTCTCCGATCTCGCGAAGCTCTCGCTCACCGGGCAGCGGGCCGCGATCACCCTGCTGGACGCCGACGTGGCCCACCTGGAGCGCGAAGGGCTCAGCGTGACCTGGGCGCCACGGACCCGGTGGGTGGCCGGCTGCGCCCGCGCCGACGTCGGCCGGATCCCGCCGCATCTGCTCGACCGCTTCCCCCTGCGCGTCGACGCCTCCGGGCTCCCCGCGGATCTGGAACCCCCAGCGGAGAAGTGGCGCCACGCGCTGGCCGGAGGCCGGCTGGCGACTGTACCCGACGAGGTGTCCAGAGGGGTTCTCGGCCGTACCGCGAGGGGCACGGCCGGTGCGCGCCGGGACCTCGCCCTCGCCAGGATCGGCCGGGCGCTGGCAACCCTCGACAGCCGTACCTGGACCACGAACGCCGACGTCGAGCAGGCGGCGTCACTGCTGCGCCTCCCCCCACCACTCGATCGGGGTCACCGCGACGACTCCGGGGGCGGCGTCGCCCGCGGGCGGCACGATCCCGAAGAGGGCGGCGGAGCCGGAAGGCGCGGCGGGAAGGAGCCGTCCCCCTCGGCGCGAGCGGACGGGTTCAACGTCGCGGCCCCGGCTCCCGCCCAGCCGCTCGCTCCGGGCCCCGTCTCCCCCGCCGACCCCGGCGGCCCCTACCCCGAGGACGACACCGAGCCGGAACGAGACCCGGGGTCGCTTCGCTCGCAGACCACGCGGCACTCCTCGTCGCGGCCGAGCCACGGCAGGTCCATCGGGTCACGGCCGGGCGCCTTCGGCGACCTGGCGATCGTCGCCACCATCCTCGGCGCCGCTCCCCTGCAGGCCGGGCGGTGTGAGGATCACTACTCGCGCCCGCCGCACCCCCTGCACCTGATCCCGCCGGACCTGAGGGTCCATCGCCGTAGCGCCGACCCGGCCAGGCTCCTGGTCCTCGTCCTCGATCACACCTGCAGGGCGGGCTGGAACTGGCTCGACGCCCTGGCCCCCTACCTGCAGTGGGCCTATACCGGCAGGGCCGGCGTCTCCGTGATCGAGGTCGGCGCGGCGGGCGTCGCCAACGAGCTCCGCGCCCAGCGGTTCAGCGCGTCCAGCCTGCTCGACCCTCGGGTCGTACGAGCCCTGGAACGGCCCGTGGGCCGCTGCACCCCACTCGCGCACGGACTCGACCTGGCCGTCGAGACACTGCGCCACCGGCTCCACCTGGGGAGGGTGCCCGCCGACGACGTGCTGCTCGTCATCGTCACCGACGGGCGCGGCAACATCCCGTTGCGCGCGAGCGCGACGGGCGAGCTGCCCGACCGCGTCGGCAGCGAGGGAGTGGAGGACGCGCTGGCGATGGCACGAGAACTGAGCAGGATGAAACGGATCCACGCCGTCGTCCTCGATCCCGGCCCCAGACCGGGCGCGGCTCTGACCCGCGCGCTGGCCGAGGCCTGCGGCGCCCGGCTCCAGCAGGGTGGTGAGCCACGGTGAACGGCATGCCGAACGGGCTGCGCAGGGCACTACTCAGCGGCGGACGTCCCTTCAACCCGCGCGCCGCCGGCCCCCCGCGGGCACAGGCTCCCTCGAAGGGGGACCCCGGGGCGGCGGAGGCACGGGTTCCGCCGGTCGGCGGCGCCGGGGCGGGAGTCACCAAGATGGCCCCCCTCCCCCCGGCCCCCATCGATCCCACCGCCGGTCTGCCCCCCAGGACCGCCCGCCTGAACGTGTGGCGGGAGAGCGGCACCGGCAGGGAGAGCTACGGACTCGCCGGGGTCTGCTGCTGCGGCATCGCGCTCACCTACCAGAAGCAGCCGCAACAGGTGAAACCTTCCAGGCTGACCCTGGGAGACCTCATCCACGGCGGCGCCGGCGGGGAATCTCCGACCAAGACGTTCCTGCGCCTCATCAGCTGGTCCAAGGACGCCAGCGAGGGTCTCAAGGGCTTTCTCTCCGAGATCCGCCGGGCGCACGGCGACGACGTCCGTATGATCATCGAGGATGTCACGGGCTACGACCTCCCCTGGGAATTACTGCGGCACCGCGACAGGGGCCTGGCCGGTGAGTGGCTGGGCGCGCTGTTTCCGATCGCCCGCTCGGTGGGGACACCTCCCTCGGCGGTGACCAGATGCACCGGCGAGATCCTCGCTTATGTCGCTCCCGACATGGCGGGCGACCGTGCCCTGCTGGATCGATTCCCGATGCCCACCAGGGACGTCACCCTCAAGGGCCTGCTGAATCTGCTGGACGCGGAGGGCGGCCCCGTCTCGCTGGTCTACGTGGCCTGCCACGGAAGGTACGGGAAGACCGGCACACCCCACTCCGGGACAGAGATCAAACTCATCGAGGGCTCTCGCGGCTCGAAGCGCGGGATCAGCCTCCGCGAGATCCACGCGCACGACCTGCTCCGCCTGGAACAGACCGGCGGACTCGTCTTCCTCAACGCCTGCCACTCCGCCAGGGAAAAGGTCGACCCCGACCTCGACAACACCACGCTGCGCAGCTTCGCCAGGGTCTTCCTCGACGCGGGGGCCTCCGGGTTCATCGGGACCATGGGAGAGGTCGGCCGGGAGCACGGGTACGACCTGGCGAAGAGCCTGCTCGACGCGTTCACCGGGAACCCCGGCACGCCCGTGGTCGTGGCCCTGCGCGACTATCGGAGAAAAGTCGCGGCCCCGATCGTGGGCGTCCCCGGTGAGGACGACGAGGAGGCCGCCGCACAGCTGCTCCCGTTCTTCTACGCCTTCATGTACGCGTACTTCGGAAGCCCGGAGACCACCCTGGGGCCGGCGCCGCGCGAGGAGACCCGGTGAGTCCGCCCACCATCCAGCTGGAGCCCCTGGTCAGCTGGCCCCGGGCCATGACAGTGGGCCAGGAGTACCTGGTCACGGTGGATCTCAGGCTCGCGCGGCCCGGCGACGAGTGGCCGTACCGGGAAGAGGAGTTCGCCTTCAGCTGCATGCTCGACGGCGGGGAGCGAATCGCCGTCGAGTCGGTGGACGACATCTCGGTGATCCTCCACCGGTTCGGTGGCACGTACGGGCCTGCCCGGTTCGTCGTGACCGCGCGGGGAGACGCGGGGGATCACGAGCTCCGGCTCAGCCTCAGCACCCAGAGGGGTGCCACCGTCAGGACCGACACCCTGCCCGTGCGCATCACCGCGCTCGCGTCCGGAGCGGAGGATCGTCACGTCGATTTCCAGGCCGTACCCGGGAAGCCCTGGCCGGGGAACCGGTCGGGAAAGGAGGGGACCTGGGTCGCCGCGATCCATCGGGGAGACGATCCGGCGCCGGTGGGCGCCGGAGTGTTCGTCGGCGAGAACCGGGTGCTGACCTGCGCCCACGGCATCCCGCCCGGTCGCCGGACCGCGGACCGGTTGTGGGTGACCTTCCCCAGGGCGAACGGGCCGACGCGCCGGTACGGCGCCTCGGTGATCTCGGGGGCGGGAGCCTCGGGCGCCTCGGGTGACCTGGCGGTCCTGCTGCTCGCGGAGACCCCCTCGCCCCAGGTGGTCGCGGCGCCCGTACGGCTGGACGAAGTGGACGACCTGGTGGGGCGGCGGTGGTCGGCGGTGGGGCTGCCCGACGACGAGGGCCGGAGCGTGATCGTCAAGGGGGTCATGGACCTCGCGCCCGCCCATGGGAGCGTCACGCTGACCACCGACCCCGGCCATCGGCTGGATCCCGGCCTCAGCGGCGCCGCGGTGTGGTCGCCGGGCTACGGAGCCGTCATCGGAATGGTCACGAAGGTCGGCGGGCCGGGCAGCGGTGTGGCGATCACGATGCGAGAGGTGAACGCGCTGCTTCCCGGCCAGCTCCCCGAGGCGCGTGGCAGGAGAATCGGCGGCCAGGGCTGGAAGAGCCGCCTGACCCCGCAGGTACGCACCGGCGTCGTGCCGGAGGTACGCACCGGCGTCGTGCCGGAGGTACGCACCGGCGTCGTGCCGGAGGTACGCACCGGCGTCGTGCCGGACCACGACGACGGTGTCCCGCCGCGTCCTGACGCCGGACTGCTGGACAGCCTGCTGGGCGACCAGGCCGGGCAACCCGCTCCCGCCCGGCGGGAGCGGGCAGATGTGATCTTCGCCATCGAGATGTCCGGGAGGGACGAAGCCGTCCTGCGACGTCGGCGGCTGACGGCGGCCACGATCGAACAGCTGATGGCCAGATACCCCGGCGAGGTGAACGTGGCGGTCATCGGCTACACCTACCACGACTACAACCGCCGTGGCGACGGGCGCCGGCCCGTGGTCAGCGGCTCCTGGCTGGAGCCCGCGGAGGACGCTCTGGCCTCACTGGCGAGTCTGGAATCGACGTCGGTGAGCTTCCCGGGGGCGGCACCCCTGGAAGACGCCCTGCATCACATCGAGCGCCGCCTTTCCCCCGGCGACCCGGGCCACCCCGTCGTCCTGCTGGTACTGGCGAGGCAGCCGCCCCATCCGGTCAGGGCCAGCCGCGACGCGGCGCTCCCGTGCCCGAACCGCTACGACCACCGGGAGCTGACCGATCGGCTCGCCGATCGCGGGGTGCGCCTCATGACCGTCACCGACGACGCACCCGGCCGTACGTCCCCGCACCTGCGAAGGCTCGGTGTCGATCACTCCGTGGAACTGCGGCGGGCCGATCCTGCCGCCCTCGTGGACGCGATGGCCATACAGCACGTCGCACCCGCCAGGAGAGCGGCGCCCACCCGCAGGATCACGGCCGAGCACGGTGCGGTGCCCGAACCCGGCCGGCGCGTGCGCCGCGTTGGGCTGCTGGGCCCCGCGGGCAGCGGTAAGACGACCTTTCTCGGCGCGCTCAACATGGCGGTCATGCGCCACGACGCCGGCCTGTCGCTGCTGGGCGCCGACAGCGCGGCGACCGATCGGCTCGTCGCACTCACCGACACGCTGGTACGGGGACGCAGGTTCCCCCCGGCGAACATCACGCTGGATGGCACGGAGCTGACATTCCGGGGAAAGCGGCTGTCCCGGGGCTTCTTGGGAAGGCGCCGCGAGACCGACTTCACTCTCCATCTCAGCGTCATGACCACCTCCGGCGGGCAGCGCGAGGACATGGCGCGGTGGCTGGCCGGCTGCGATGACCTGGTCTATCTCTTCGACCCCCTCGGTGAGTCGGGGTGGGACGACGCCTCCGGCTTTTTCCTGGGCACGCTGCCACAGCTCGGCCCGCACCTCGACGCGGCCGGCCGCCTACCGCACCGTCTCGCGGTCTGCCTGACCAAGTTCGACGACTTCAAGGTGCTGGAGACGGCGAAGCGGCTGAGGCTGCTGGCCACCGACCCCGAGGATCCCCTCGGGTTTCCCCTGGTGACCGACGATGACGCGAAAGAGCTGTTCCAGCAGCTGTGCAGGATATCCGGGGCCACGGACATGGTGCCGAATGCCATCGCTCGTTTCTTCCATGAGGACCGGATCAGATACTTCGTGACCTCGTCGATCGGCTTCTACGTCAGCCCCAGGAACGAGTACTTCGACATGGACGACTATCAGAATCTCGTTCCGGCGGAGTCCGGACCCGCGGGCGGCCAGCCGGTCTCCGGCACCGGGTACAACACCGAGGCCCGGATACGCGGCGAAGTACATCCGATCAATGTGGTGAAGCCGTTCCTCTGGCTGGCACAGCCGTGAGAAGGACCGGTCTCCTTTCCAGGATCTAAGCGCGCTTGCGGTACGTGAACCCGAGGCGGCGCAGGAGTGAGGGGTCGGCGTCGGGCTCCTCCGGCTTGGGAACGCGCGTCCACGACGGGTCGGCAGGCTCCGGGGTGTCGTGCTCGGCCTGGAACTTCTCGAAGGTCTTTGCAGTGATACCCCCCTGGCTGAGAAGCGCGCGGAAGACGAGTTGGGTGAGCAGCCGGTGGGCGGGGGCGTCGCACAGCAGTGCGAGCGCGGCGAGCAGCGGCACCGACAACACCTCGGCGTGAGAGGTGAAAGCCTCCCGCAACTCGTCGGAGTCGAGGGATGCGCCGTAGTCGGCCACCAGCAGGACGAGGCACCTCTCGAACTGGCTGTCCACGTCGGTCCCGTCGAGCCGCCCGATCGCGGCCGTGAGCCGTGCGCGGCCTCGCAGCGCCGCGCCGATGGCGGCCCGCTGGCGAGGCTCGGACCAGCGGGCCGCGAGCTCCGAGCACACGAGCCGCACCACGGGCGCGTCGATCGGCTCCCGCTCCCCCGCGTCGACCAGTTCCCCGACGGACAGCGACGCGAGGACCGGCGCGGACCGGCGCGGGTCGAGGCGGCCGGCGAGCCTCAACGTGACGGTCGGATCAGCCGCCGGCATCCGGGACAGCGCGGTCAGCAGCCGTGCGGGGATCGGATCCACGTCCGCAAGGATCCGGTCGAGCCCGTCGACGGTGAGCTCGGGCCCGTAGGCCACGCTCAGTACCAGATCGTAGAGATGCTCCTGAACCGCCGGGACCAGGGCGGGACTCGGGACAAGGAGGCCGCGGTCGCTGACGATATTGCGCCGGCGGCGCACGCTGCCGTTCACGGCGGCCGAATCCCGCAGCGCGTCGAGCCGGGCCAGGTGACCGGGGATCAGGCCTGCCTGCCCGTACTCGATGCTGTCGGCGCAGGCGATCAACAGGTCGTCGATCGACGTGGGGGAGGGCTCCGCGCCGGACTCCGCGATCGGCAGGACGGCCGCCAGGGTCTCCGTGGAGAACGCTCTCTGCTCGGTCTCATGGGAGAACCGCGCGATCAGCCCGGCGAGCCCTCTCTCTTTCCTGCTCGTCAGCATGTCGTGATACCGGTGGGCGACGTCGTGGCTCTCGGGAATGCTCACCTCCTGCCTCCAGACGATGTTGAACGCCTTCTCCGACGGGTACTCGGCGAAGAACAGCCTGCTCCGGTGCTCGGCCGCGAGAGGTGCCCAGGTCGAGGCGATCAGCTTGGTCCTGAAGCCGTACGGGAGCAGCGCGGCCACCGTGTCCAGGAACCGGAGCCGGTCGAGCAGCGACGCTCCGCCGCCTTCGACGACGCAGACCCGCTGCCCGGTGAGCAGGAGGGCCGCCGCGCCCATGGCGGTCTGACCCACGGCCGCGGCGGTGGCCTCGACGTCCAGTGCCGGTGGGTCGACGACGAGCGGGGCACCGTCGGGCGGCAGTGCCTGACCCTCCAGCGCCCGATAAAGCCGCTCGTAGGAGACGGGGCCGAGGGCGGCCTGCGCGTAGGGCACGCAGAAGCAGCGGGTGACCGCTATTCCCCGGCCCAGCCCGTCGTACGCGCCGGACCACTCCTGGACGGCCAGGAAGATGTGCGCGGCCTCGCCGGCGCCCGCCCTGGCGATCGTCACCTGGGGGAGCTCCCTGGGGGTCGCCTTCGCGTATCGGTCGACGAGCTGGGAGAAGCCTGAGCGGCCGATCCGTCCCTGGCTGCAGGACAGGACGTCGTGCGTGTCCTTGCTTCCCGGAGGCACGCCCCACAGTGCCCACTCGGCTGTTATCAGCATGACCGGCCGCCCGCTCAGGAACCCGGGATGCGCGGGATGAGCATGAAGAACTCCACCAGCGCGATGATCGCGAGCACGATGATCGCGAAGTACAGGGTCAGGGTCGGGACGAGAGGTTTGCCCCTGTTGCCCCGGCGCCGGTGGCCGAACCACCTCTTCCGTGGGGGATCGGCGGCGGTCAGATGGCTCATGCCGGACTGGGATTCGAGCAGCCGCTTCTCCACCTGCTCGACGATCTCGCGCTCGAGCCCCGAGTCGCGCACGAGGTTGATGACGGACTTCTTCAGAGCCTCCCCCGCGCCCGTACCGAACCGGAACACCGCGGCGGCGACCAGCATCGCCGACCGTCCGCCCGGTGAGCGGAAGACCTCCTCGAACGCCTTGGGGTGTAGTTCCTGCCCGTAAGCCGCCCCCAGCAGATCGCAGAGCCGGTCGAACTGGGCTCGGTCCCCTGCCGGATGAAGCGCGCTGAGCGCGTCGGTGAGGTAGTGGTGCTCGCGCAGAGCCTCGGCGATCTCCGGGTCCTCGGCATTGCCACCGCCCCGCTTGACGAGTTCGTCACAGGTGATCTTCACCACCCGCATGTCGTAGGGCCGCCGCGCGGCCACCGCGACCAGTTCCCTGGTCTGCAGCGGCCTGAGCGTCTCCTCCAGCTCCTCCCGGCCCAGTTCGTACGCCGTTTTCATGGAGGCGACCGGATCGGGAGGGGGCCTGCGAACGATCGCCGTCGTCGCCGCCCTGGCCGGCTGAACCACACTCTGGGTGGTCCCGCCCAGCTGCGCGGGCGTGTCCGCCAAACCGTATCCGGCCATCCGGATCACCGCGTGCAGAAAAGCCTCCAGCTCCTCGGGCAGGCTGTCTTTCGGCAACAGCAGCTGCCGGTCCCTGATGATCTTCTGGTAGCGGGCCCGCTCGGCATCCGAGATCGTCAGCCCAAGGCTCGTGACGACGCCGTCCAGCCTGGCGAGAACGTCCCTGATCTCAGCCGTCCTCCCGCGTTCGAGGACATCGGCGCACTCGGTCAGCAGCCCTTCCACCGTCTCCTGGGCGGCGGGCACCTGAGCGGGCACTTGAGCGGGCGGCTGTGCGGGCGGCTGTGCGGGCGGGGGCATGAGTGCCGGTAGGGGCGAGGGGTTGAACCCCCGGAGCAGGTCCAGCACGCGGGATCTACCGTTCTTGCCGAACGTGAGCGGTTCGGTCCGCGCGGCGAGCCAGTCGACCAGCTTGGCGTCCGGAGCGTGGCGCCCCAGCAGGGTGAGGTAGCGGTACGCGTCTTCCTCGTGACGGGGGATCTCCGCCAGTTGTCCCCAGGCGACCGGGTACGTCCTGGCCGGGACGTGCTGAGTGAACGCGAGCCTGATCTTGTGGTCGGCGGTGCTGCTGGCCCAGGTGGACGCCGTCAGCCTCGCGCGCATACCGTACGGGAGCAGCGCGGCCACCGTGTCGAGGAATCGCAGGCGCTCGATCGTCGGAACGGCCTCGCCGTCCACGACGCAGACGTGCTGACCGGTCATGAGCAGCGCGGCCGTGGTCATGGCCGTCCCGTCGATCCTCGCCGCCACCGCGCCGGAGTCGAGCGTGGGAACGGGGACGACGAGCTGCCTGTCCGTGGTCAGCGAGCACATCCCGAGAACGTGGTAGAGATCTTCGTAGGACACGGGGTGGGGAGGCTGGGTGATGCGGGCGTACGGCACGCAGAAGTAGTGGGTGCGGGCGATCCTGCGATGCCGCCTGTCTTCCTCGTCCGACCACGTCTGGATGGCCAGGACCAGATGCGCGTCGTCACCGCTGCCCACCCACGCGGTCGTCACCTGGGGCAATTTCTCCGGGGTGCCGATCGTGTAGACCGTTCTGATCTCCTCGAAGTCGTCGCGGCTGAGCAACCCCTGGCTGCAGGCGAGGATCTTGTAGTCGTCACCGCTGCCGGGGAGCTTCCCCCCCACCGCCCATTCGAACGGCAGTTGCACCGTGCTCATCGGCCAGTCCTCCTGATCGGCTACGGCACGGAAATCCGCTGCCCGAGCCAGAGCATCGGCTCCATCACATTGATCGGACGCACTTCGCCGCGTATCCGAATCTCGGTGTTGTACCTGGTGTCGGAGACCGGTTGACCGTCCGCCGGCTTGGACACCGTCGGGACAAGGTTTTGATAATCATCCATGTCGAAAAGCTTGTTCCTGGGGCCGACGTAGAAACCAATCGACGAGGTGACAAAGTACCTAATTCGGTCTTCACGGAAAAATCGCCCAATAGCATTCAGTACCATATCCGCGTTTCCGCTGGCCGATACCCTGCACAGCTGCTGGAACAGCTCTTTCGCGTCCTCGTCGGCCACCCGGGGAAAACCGAAGGGATCCTCGGGGTCGGTCGTCAGCAGCCTCAGCCGCTTCGCCGTCTCCAGCACCTTGAAGTCGTCGAACTTGGTGATGCAGACCGCGAGATAGTGCGGCAGCCTGCCGTCGGTCACCTCGGACCCGGCGATCACCTGCTCGGCGAGCTGGGCCAGCACCCCGTAGAGATATTCGAACGCGTCGCCGTCCTCGTTCTCCCTGATGGGATCGAAGAGGAAGAGGATGCCCCTGCTGTGCACCAGGTTGCGGAGCAAGTCCTGCTGGGAGGCGCGACCGCCCCCTTCCTTGTCGCCGAAGGCCCCGCCGGGCGGGTCGAGCGGATTGATGCCGATCTTGAGGGCGCGGGCCATCCTCGACCTGCGGAACCAGCGTGCACGCCGACGCTCGGGCTGCCCGACCAGGAACCAGTTGTAGTTGTCCAGACCCTGTGTCGCCGGAGGGAACACCTTGTCCCGCGACAACGCCGTGGTCTTCTCCGTCAGAAAGCTGGTGGACTGGGCATCCGCGCCCACGATGCTCCAGTTGCCCTCCTGGCGGAGCAGGGCGATGTTGAGCGCGGCGAGAAGCGTGGTCTTACCACTGCCCGGAGCACCCCACATCGCGATGTTGGGCAGCGAACGCCCGGATCCGGCCTCGGGAGCCATACGCTGCCCGCTCCATATGTTCGTCATGGCACCTCGATCAGGGGGAAGGGGATCGATTGGTCTGGAGGCGCCGCCAGGCCGAGCTCGGCGCCGAACTCGCGGATGTCCAGGGCGTCCAGCCAGGTCAGCGCCGTCGCGCCCAGACGGGACCAGACGGGGTCGGCCTTCCCCACGTCCCGGTCGCAGATCGCTCCGAACGCCATGCCCGGATACTGTTCGAGCCGGTGCAGCAGCGCGCGCCAGTCGTGCCGGTGCGGGCAGGGCAGGATCCTCCCGTTCACCCTGGCCGGATGCGGCGACCGATCGCCGACCGTGAGCAGCACCGTCCGCTCGGCCTCTCCCGCGGCGATCCGGCCGGCCACCACGGCCAGCATGTCCTCCAGCTGCGCGCCGTGCGGGTGGCCTTCCGGCGCCGGATCGCGTTCCTCCAGGCGGGTCAGCGAGGTCAGGGCGTGCCCGGGAGAGACCAGCCAGTCCACGACCTCGACCTTCCCCTCGGGAACCCTTCGGTCGTAGGAGTGCGCGCCGTAGGTGACCAGTGACACCTGGAGATGGCCGGAAGAACCCGCGGACACCGTCGCGATCATCTGGCGGAGGCGGTCGAGCCGCTTCACGATGTCACCTGGGGCACCGCTGGTCTCGACCGCGCAGATCAGGTGCTGCGAGCCGGTCCGGGTGTCGACCCGGCGCGGCACCGCGGCGACCAGGTCGGCCCAGCTACGGTCGTCCTGCGCCAGGCCCGGCAGGCCGAGGAGACGAACCCGGCCCGGCCTCTCCAGCTCGACCAGGAAATCGTAACGGCCCGGGACGAGCCTCGCCGACTGGAGCGACAGCAGCAGCGGCCTGCGGCCCCAGGCCACCACGGCGAAGGCGGTGCCCCTCTCGTCACCCGCCTCGCAGCGCACGGTGACCTCGGCGACCGCGCCGGGCCGTGCCCCGATGGCGAACAGCCGATGGGCGGCGAGTTCGAACCCGCCCGTCACCACGCTCCGCTCCAGCACGACCAGCTCGTACGGGCGGTCCAGCGGGTCGTTCAGGAGCACCTCGCGCAGCAGCGCGTCGACCCGCACGTCCGCCTGGACGAAAGCCATCGCCTCCGGGCGTGCCGCGTGCAGCCAGGCCAGCGCCTGTCCGGCCAGTGGACTGTCCGGGAAGGAGCACACCAGGATCAGCGCGGCGTGGGAGTGGACGCCCGCGGCGCGGATGACGGCTTCCTCGGTGGGGTCCTGCGTGGGGTTGTCCCACCCGCGCTCACCCGCCAGAGAGGTCCACGGAATCACCGGGTCGAACCGGCAGCGCGGCCTGCCCAGGTCGTCGCGGCGCAGGTCGAAAGTGGTGATGCCGTCGGCGGCCACCTCCACCAAGGTCAGCCGCCTGGACTCGTCGAGTCCGGCGACCGCCCCGGCGAGGGCCTTGCGGAGCAGAACCTCACCCGGCTCGGTCACCTGAAGGCCTCCGTAACGCGTCTAAAGAAAGGCATGGACCACTGTCGGCGCGACGGCTCCGCCACCCGGCAATCCCCTCGACGAATTCCCGAACACCTGCGGTGTAATTTTCTTTCCGTCTTTTGTCAGCGTCGCATCGATCCCACAACGACCACCTCCGGGACGTCCCACGGACTTGATTTCCCTGCGGTATAAGGAATCACACCTTACAGAATTATAATAGTGTCCATGTCGTGGCGACGTTCCCAGCTCATGATCTAAAGTTCATAACCGTGGGCTCGGGCGCCATTCGGAAGGGGAATAGATGAGGACACTCCTGATTGCCCTGTCCGGCGCACGCCCAGAAGTCTTGAAGCTCTGCCCGACCGAGCAGGGCAAATTCGAGGGCATCGGCGGAGCGGTGCTCACCACCAGCGTGCTGGCGGTCGTGTCGATGACGTTCGCCCTGAACTCCGCGCTCGGCGTCTCCCTTGTCCTCGCCATCCCGGCCAGCCTCGTCTGGGGCCTGGCCATCATGAGCCTCGACCGCTGGCTGGTCAGCACCATGCACGCCGACGGGCCGCGGCGCTGGCGGGTGGCTCTGCCCCGGATCCTCATGGCCGTGCTGCTCGGCCTCGTCATCTCGACCCCGCTGGTCCTGCAGATCTTCAAGTCCGAGATCGACGCACAGATCGTCCAGATCAAGCAGCAGCGCGCCAACGAGTTCTCCACGCGGCAGAGCACGGGCAGCGTCGCCCGGGAGGTCGCCCGCCTCCGCACGGAGACGACGGCCCTCCAGAACGTGATCACCTCCGAAGGCGACGTCCCGCTGGATCCCGCCAAGGACCCGAAGATCAAATCACTGACCGCCGAGCGCGGCGCCCAGCAGACGCAGACCAAGAAGCTCTACGACGAATGGCAGTGCCAGCTCTACGGCGGGAAGACATGCCCGCGCAAGGGCGACGGCCCCCTGGCCCAGGCGAGCAAGCGCGCCTACGAGAAGGCCCAGAGCCAGGTCGACCTGCTCACCCGGCAGATCGAGGACCGCAAGTCAGAGCTCACCGCCACGGACGAGAGCAGCAAGAAGGAGCGCCTCGACCAGGCGACGCAGGACCTGCCCAAGGTCCAGGAGTCGCTCGATGCCGCGGTGCGGCGCCAGAGCGACCTGCAGAACGCCTTCGACGCGGAGAACAGGGCCACCAACGGGTTGCTGATCCGGCTGCAGGCCCTCAACGAGGCGTCCGGCAAGGATTTCACCCTCAGGTCGACCCACCTCCTGCTGTTCCTGCTGTTCCTGCTGATCGAGTGCCTGCCGGTCGCGATCAAGCTGATGCAGAAGCCGGGCAACTACGAGAAGATTCTCAACCTCGCGGCGAAGCAGGAGTTCCGGGACGCGCGAGACAGTTACCGCTCCCAGTTCGGTTCCTCCGCCCCCTCGCCGGGTTCCGCGACACAGCAGGACGCCGACGACGACTCCGCATCAATATGGGACATCTGGGAAGAACCAGACCCCCTACGCGCCACCCGCAGGGTGCAGACCCCGGCCGGGCAGTCGAAGACCATGCATCTGACCGACCCTCAGAACCCGGACAACGACCACTACTCCGCCGAGGACGACATGCTGCGCGCGATGCCGAACACCCGGGCGTTCCGTAGATCCGACTCCGCGGGCCCGGCGGGCGAGCGCCCCGGCAGGATCGAACTGTTCCCCGATGACGACGACTGACCCTGCGTGATCCCCGAAATGAACGGCCGCCTGGTCAATGACCGCTACCGGCTCCTGTCCATGATCGGCAGTGGCGGGATGGGGAATGTCTGGCTGGCCGAGGACGAGTTGCTCGGGCGCCGCGTCGCGCTCAAGGAGCTCATCCTGTTCCCGAACGGAGAGCACCTGTCCGTGCGTCGCCAGCGCGTGCTGCGCGAGGCGCGGGCCGCGGCGCGGATCAGGCACTCCGGCATCGTCGAGGTCTACGACATGTTCGTGGAGGACGATCTTTCCTGGATCGTCATGGCCTACGTCAAGGGCAGTTCGCTCCAGGACCTGATCGAGCGCGGCCCCATCGGCGAGCGCCGGATCGCCGAGATCGGCAGGCGGGTGCTGGCCGCGCTGACCGCCGCGCACCGGGCCGACGTGCTGCATCGTGACGTGAAGCCCGCCAACATCCTGGTCGGCGAGGGGGGCGAGGTGTTCCTCGTCGACTTCGGTATCGCCCACATCATCGGCGAGAGCCGCCTCACCTCGCAGAACGCCTTCGCGGGCACGCTGGAATACATGGCGCCGGAACGGATCAACGGCCTTCCTCCGGGGCCGCCCGCCGACCTGTGGTCTCTGGGGGCGACCTTCTTCCACGCCCTGGAGGGATACTCCCCGTTCTTCCGCGGCAATGTGCCGGCCACCATGAAAGCCATCACCTTCGACGCCCCTCCCCGCCTCACTCGTACGGGGCCGCTGTCCGACGCGGTCGTCAGGCTGCTCCGCAAGGATCCCGACCGGCGGATGGACGCGCGGGGACTGGAGGGGATTCTGAGGTCGATCGTCGCCGATCCCCCACCCGCGCCCTCGCCACACCGCCCCAGGCCCGCCCCCTCACCGCCTCCTGCCGACCCCGCGCCTGCACAGCGCCGGCCCAGGGTCGCCGCCCCCTCACCCCACCCTTCCGACCCCGCGCCCTCGCAGCACCGGCCAGGGGCCGCACCCTCAGCCACACCGTCGCCCAGGCCCGCGTCACCGATCTCGTCCAGGGCCACCGAGCGCGCGCAGGAAAGGCCCGTGGATCTCGACGGGCTGGCCCCAGCCGAAGCCGCCCGGGTCGTCAGCGCCATGGCGACCTCGCCCGCCGCGCGACTGCTCGCCCGCCTCCCCGCGGAGATCGTCTCGCGGGTGCTGGTCCACATCGAGCCGGAAGCCGCGGGGGCGATCCTGCTGGAGCTGTCCGCGGACAGGGCCGCCTCGTTTCTCGACGCGGTCCCGGCGAGAACCGCAGGCCCCGTGCTGAATGTGATGGCGGCCAGGCGGCGGGAGACCGCCGCGGTGCTGCGGGCGATGGAGACGGCCCGCGCGGGCCAGGCGCTGAGCCACATCGATCCCGGACAGGGCGGCGCGCTGCTGGGCGCCATACCTCCCGGCGAGGTCGCGAAGATCCTCGCGCGCACCGCCGCCCGGACCACGGCCGGCATCGTCCGCGTCCTCGCCGCGACCCCGCTCGCCATCCGCCTGATCGAGACGATGCCCGCACAAAAGGCGTGCGACGTGCTCGGCTACTTGCCCCCCGCCATCATCGCCAGATTACTCGAATCCTCCTCCGACGGCCGCGCCGACCGCCTGCTCAACGGCCTCGACGGCGCTCTACGCGCTCAGGTCCTTCGCCATCCGCACCCATCGAAAGATCAACGATCAGGTGAGGGGCGGGCGCGGCCGGAGAACCCGCACGAGGGCCGGAAATGACTACGGGCACCCCCGCGGTGCGGAAGGTGCCCAGGTCATCGGCTTCAGCCGGTGGTGCGCCGCCAGGGACTCGAACCCCGGACCCGCTGATTAAGAGTCAGCTGCTCTAACCAACTGAGCTAGCGGCGCTTGCAACGGGGGTAACTCTAGCAGCAGCCTCAGCTCGCTCGCACCCCGGTTGATCCCGCTCGGCCACTGTCCGCCACTGTCCGCCACTGTCCGCCACTGTCCACCGCCTGGACGCCGTCCGGCCCCCGGATAGACTCGGGGCCGGACAGTCCCCCAACTGTCCGGCCCCGGCCTCTTCGCGGGCTTTGCCATCGTCTCCCCCAAGACTCCGGCGGCTCCGCTCGGGAACGCGATCCCCCTCGCGTCCTTATCCGGTGAAAAGTCTCTGCAATGCTCCCCCCGGGCTTCGCAGACCCCTTGACCTGCAACAACACTACCTGGCCAAATGTAACGGGCGCGTCATCCAAAGGTTGATTTTGCACCTACACCCACCCTTGACCCGGTATCACCGAAGCCTCCGTCAACCCCCGCCGGATACCCGACAATCCGGCTTCCCGGGGGTCGAGGTGCCTGGTTCGGGCTCGGCCGGGGGTCGATCGGCCTGCCCCGGGCTCGGACCGAAGGCCGATCGGCCCGGTTCGAGCTCGGGCCGAGAACCGATCTGCCTGCCCCGGGCCTGGATCAGGGGAGTTCGAGGCCGACCTCGGTGTTCTCCCTCAGCGCCCGGCTCACCGTGCAGTACTTCTCCTCGACGCGGTGGGCCACCGCGCGGAGGACCTCGGAGGCCTTCTCGTCACCCTCGGGAAGTTCCACGTCGTAGGTGATGGTGATCGGCCCCAGCTTGCTCGCCTCGACCTTCTCCGCCTGGACCGTCATCGCCAGGCGGACCATGCGGTGGCCACGCTGGGCCGTCAGTGGCTCCACCGTGACGATGTTGCAGCCGCCGAGCGCCGCGAGCAGCAGTTCGACCGGGGTGAAGGTCCCCTGCTCGTCGCCACTGCCCATGGCGACCTCGGCTCCTCGGTCATTGCGCGCCACGAACCCGTTCTCGGTCCGTTCCACTCTCACCTGCGCCATCGCGTTCCTCCTCCGGCCGCCCTGGATCTGCGGATCACCCTACAGAGGCAGGGAGGCCGGAACGGCGCCCGCCTCAGGCATCGGGATGTCTGGACAGGTACTCGATGTAGAACGGGCGCAGCGCGTCGCCCAGCTCCCCGTGGCCCGAGACCATGGCGTCACTGAGCAGAGCCGAGATCCGGCTAAGGTCGTTGGTCGTCTCATCCCCGTGGCCCGATGACGCCTCCGCCGCCGGGATCAAGGAGAGCAGCTCCCACAGAAAGCCGAGATCTCCGTGGTGCACGGCGTAGTGGACCGCGCGATCATGCAGTTCTTGGGCCGACAGTGACTCAAGCTCATCCGTTTCCAACAGACCCACCCCCTCACGCCCCTTCTGCCCCGAGATTGTCACCATCATGCGCGATCGACGGTACGCACAGTCAGCGCACCAGCCGGACCAGCATCTTCCCCGTGTTGGCGCCGCGGAGCATGTCGATGAACGCCCGCGGGGCGTTATCCAGGCCGTCGACGACGGTCTCCGTCGAGACGAGCCTGCCCTCGCGGAGCCAGGCGCCAACCTCGGCGATCATGTCGGGCAGCCGCGCCTGGTGGTCGGAGACGATGAATCCGCGCAGGGTGAGCCGTTTCCCCACGGCCAGGAGGAGGTTGTTCGGGCCCGGTACCGGCTCGGTGGCGTTGTAGACCGAGATCGCCCCGCACATCGCGACCCTGCCGTACATCCTCAGCTCGTCGATGGCCGCCTGTAGATGGTCGCCGCCGACGTTGTCGAAGTAGACGTCGATCCCGCCGGGGGCCGCCTCGGCGAGTTGCTCACCGATCCGGCCGTCGCGGTAGTTGAAGGCGGCGTCGAAGCCGAGATCGCGGACCAGGTAGGCGACCTTCTCCGGCGACCCGGCGCTGCCCACCACGCGTGAGGCGCCCTTCAGCCGGGCGATCTGCCCGGCCAGGCTGCCCACGGACCCGGCCGCGCCGGACACGAACACCGCCTCGCCCTCCTTGAAGTGAGCGATGTCGAGCAGGCCCACGTACGCGGTGAGGCCGGTCATGCCCAGCACCCCGAGGTAGGCGGAGAGCGGGACACCCGGGATCTCCTCGACCTTGCAGGCCTGCCTCGCGTCAAGCACGGCGTACTCGCGCCAGCCGTACCCGTGGGTGACGAAGTCGCCGGGGGCGAAGTCCGGCGAGCGCGACACGACGACCTCGCCGACGGCCCCGCCGTCGAGGGGGGCACCGATCTGGAAGGGCGGAAAGTAGGACTCGCCCTCGTTCATGCGTCCCCGCATGTACGGGTCGACACTGATGAAGAGATTGCGGACCAGAATCTCCCCCTCCTCGGGAGCGGGCAGCTCGGCCTCGGCCGGCTCGAAGTTCTCCGGGACCGGCCACCCCGAGGGCCGCGACGCCAGCCGGATCTCCCGCGACACCGTACGGCCGGCCGCACGCGCCGACGTCCCGTTCACAGCGGCGGTCCCGGTCGCGGCGGCGGTCCCGGTCGCGGCGGCCCTCCCGGCACCGGTGCCCGCTCCGGCCCTCGGCCCGGCTCCCGTCTCCGGCACGGCCCCGGGTCCGGCCCCGGCCCGGGCTCCGGGTCCTGCTCCGGGTCCGGGCCCGGGCTTGGGAGCGGCGCCGGGCTGGGGGCCGGGTTTGGGAGCGGGTCCAGGCTTGGGACCGGGCTTGGGGCCGGGTCCAGGCCTGGGAACGGGACCGGGCCTCGGGCCCGGCTTGGGGACCGGCCGGGTTCCGGGTTCTGTCCCGCCTCCGGTGGACTGATCTCCTGATCGGCCGGTGGATGATCGGTCGTCCGACATGATGAGGCCCCCTCGGCGATTTGTGCTTCTCATCTGGGACTTTCCCATCCGGTAGCGGTTCTTCTCGCGAAACGGCGACGCACCTGACAAGATCTCGCCACTTTCGTGACCGCATCTGGTCACGGATGCGAAACTCTCCACGGAAGCCGGAATACGGTCCGCCGTCCCGGTCACCGTGACCGCCGTACCCGCGGCGCTCGGTATCGATCGGATCGGCAGGCGCTCGGCCGGCCAGCAAAGTGTCTAGTGTCCGTATATATCCGCTCTCGGGATGCAGATCTGCCGCCCGTCCAACCATCCATGCGAGGATGCCCAAACGTGAAAATAATCATCAAAATACTGGTTGTGGCCGCCGCCCTGTGGGCGGCGACCCGGCTCGTGGACGGCATCACGGTGTCCGCGCAGACCCCTGCCAAGGAGATCGGCACGCTCCTCGCCGTCGCCCTGGTGTTCGGGATCGTCAACACCGTTCTCAAGCCCGTCATCAAGACACTCGGCTGCGCCTTCTACATCCTCACGCTGGGCCTGTTCGCCCTGGTCGTCAACGCCGGGCTGCTGCTGCTGACCAGCTGGATCGCCAAGGAGCTCAGCCTGCCCTTCCACGTGGAGGGCTTCTGGCCCGCGTTCTGGGGCGCGATCGTCATCGGCCTGGTCAGCTGGCTGCTCGACCTGATCCTCGACGCGATCGTCGGCGACTGAACCGATGGTCGTCGTCCTTGACGGCGCCCACCTGACCTGCGAACAGGTCGATCGGGCGGCTCACGGCTCACCGGTCGCGCTGGGCTCCACGGCCCGCGCGCGGGCGGCATGGCGGACGGCCTGCCTGCTCGAAGGGCCGGTATACGGCCGGACCACCGGGGTGGGCGCCAACAAGGACGTGGCGACCGAGGCCGCCGGTCTTGACCTGCTCCGCAGCCACGCGGGTGGCGCGGGGCCGCAGATCGAGGAGTTCCGTGCCCGCGCCACCCTCGTCGTCCGCCTCAACCAGCTGCTCGCCGGCGGCTCGGGGGTCGATCCCACGCTGTTGCCCGTACTCGCCGCCGCCGTCAACCGGGGCCTGACCCCGCCGATCCGCACCTACGGCGCCATCGGCACCGGTGACCTCACCGCCCTGGCCACCACCGCGCTCTGTCTGCTGGGCGAGCTCGCCTGGAGGTCTCCCTCCGAGGGCGTACGGACCGGCGGGCGAGCCGGAACCGACGCCTCATCCTGGGCGACGCGGGCCGGCGGGTCCGATGCCCGGGCCGAAGACGCCTCTCCCGGCACGCACGCCGGTGAGCCCGTGCCCCGGTTCGCGCTCGCCGCCGGTGACGCACTGCCGTTCATCAGCTCGGGCGCGGCCACCCTGGCGGACGCGGCGCTGGCCTGCCACCGCCTGGGAGTCCTCCTGTCCGCCGCCACGGCGGTCGCGGCCCGCTCCTTCCTGGCGGTCGACGCCTCGCTGGAACCGCTCTCTCCCGTCGTGCAGCGCGGCCCCGAGCAGACCTCGGTCGCGGCCGGGCTGCGCGCCCTGGTCGGCGCCACCAACCCGCGCCGCGTACAGGACCCGTACGGCTACCGCGCCTTCCCTCAGGTCCACGGGGCCGTGCTCGACGCTCTTCACCGGGCGGAGCAGACCGTCACCGAGGAGGCGAACGCGGCTCCGGAGAACCCGTTGATCGCCGATGGCCGGGCCTGGCACAACGGCAACTTCCACTCGGCGCGGGTCGCACTGGCCCTCGACGCCCTGCGGGCCGCGCTCGTGCAGACCGCGACGCTGAGCGCCGCCAGGCTCGCCACCCTGAACGACCCGGCCCACACCGGGCTGCTCCCCTTCCTCGCCGAGCGCCCCGGCCGCTCCGGGGTGATGATCCTCGAATACGTCGCGCACTCCGCCCTGGCCGAGCTGCGCCACCTGGCCGCCCCCGTCACTCTGGGCGGCGCCGTGCTCTCCCTGGGAACCGAGGACCACGCGAGCTTCACCCCGCAGGCGGCCCGTTCCACGCTCGCCTCCGTCGAACCGCTGGAGATCGTCCTGGCCTGCGAGCTGGTGACCTCCGTACGGGCCCTGCGCCTGCGCGGCGTCCCCTGCGATCTACCGTTCGATCCCGCGATGGACGACCGCCCGCTGGACGCCGACCTCGACGTGGCACGCGGGCTCCTGTCCGGCCTCGCCCTCGCCGTTCGCTGACTCTCCGCCGGTCAGCCGACCGAGCCGCGCTCGCGGAGCTGGGGGGCCTGGACGATGCGGCGGCGGCGCGGGTTGCCGTCGGCGGCGGCCACCACGATCCGGACGGCGGCCCGGACGATACCGTCGATGTCCCAGTCGACGGTGGTCAGGCCGGGGGTGAGCAGTCCCGACATGGGGTGGTCGTCGTAGCCCATCACCGACACCTCCGACGGGATGACCAGCCTCCGCTCGGCCGAGGCCGCGTAGACGCCGTAGGCGATCGAGTCGGCGAAGCAGAAGAACGCCCGGTGCCCGGCGTCGAGCATCTCGCCGGCGACCCTCGTGGCGGATGCCAGTGACTGCGGGGCGGTGACCATCTCGATGTCCAGATCCAGCCGCCCGGCCTCGGCCATGACGTGCACGTCGGCGGGCCTGTCGGGGGTGCTGGCCCCGGTCGAGGTGAGGACGGCCAGGCGCCGGTGGCCTCGCTTTCTCAGGTGCTCCAGGGCGAGGGTCACCCCGGCCCTGTTGTCGAAGACGACCTCGCCCGCGGCGCGCGCCCCGGCCAGCGCGTCGCCGATCGACACCACCGGCAGCCCCTCGCACAGCTCGGCCCAGAGCGGTGCCGCGGGGTCGACCGGCTGCACGATCAGCGCGTCCACTCGCTGGTCGCGGAGCTGCCTGGCGAGCGTGTGCTCCCTCGCGGGGTCGCCCGCGGCGTCCAGGATCAGGGCGTAGCGGTCGTTGTCCTTGAGCGCGCGGCCGATGCCGACGGCCAGCGCCTGCTGCCAGAGATCCTCCAGGGAGCCGCAGAGCAGGCCGATCATGCCGGTTCTGCCGCTGGCCAGCGCGCGGGCGATGGGATCAGCCTCGTAGCCGAGCTCGGCCGCGGCCCGGCGTACCCGCTCGATGGTCTCCTCGGAGACCTGCATGCCGCGCAGCGCGTACGAGACGGCGGCGGGTGACAGTCCGGTGGCCTTCGCCACCTCACGTATGGTCGCTCGTTTCCGGGGCTGGGGCATCGGACCAGCCTATTCCTCAAGGCCTCCGAAGGCGCACTCCCAGGGAGATCGCGGCTTTTGAGGGTATTGACATGATACGAGGTGAAGCGATTCACTGAAACGGTTCACTGAACCGTGTCACTGCTGGATGTAGCATGGTGGGAGCGGTTACCTATATTCTAGGTAGGAAATACCTCGATAGTCTGGGGGGAGGCCGGTTGTGGCCGTCGACGTTCACCAGCATCTGTGGACGCCCGCGTTCGTCGACGCGCTCAGGCACCGCACGGCCGCGCCCCGCCTCGACGGCTGGACCCTCCACACCGGCGGCGAGCCCCCCTACGAGGTCAACCCCGCAGACCACGACCTCACCGCGCGCCTCGCACTGAACTCGGACCTCTCCCTGACCCTGGTGTCACTGTCCAGCCCGCTCGGCATCGAGTCGCTGCCGCCCGAGGACGCCTGGCCGATCATCGACGCCTACCACGAGGACGCCCTCGCCCTGCCCGCGCCGTTCGGCGCCTGGGCGGCGACCTGTCTCAGCGAGGTCGACCCGGGCAGGCTCGCCAAGAGCCTCGACACCCGGCACGCCGGGCGAGGGTTCGCCGGGCTCCAGTTGCCCGCGACCGCCGTGCGCGACGCCGCGGGCCTGGCCCACCTCGCCCCGCTGCTCGACGTGCTCACCGAACGCGACCTGCCGCTCTTCGTGCACCCAGGACCCGCCCCGGAAGCCGAGGAACCCGAAGTACCCGGGGTGCCCGGCTGGTGGCCGGCCGTCGTGCCGTACGTGCAGCAGATGCACTCCGCCTGGTACGCCTTCGCCGCCTTCGGCCGGGCCCGCCACCCCCGCCTGCGGGTCTGCTTCTCGCTGCTCGCCGGGCTGGCCCCGCTGCACTCCGAGCGCCTGGCCAACCGGGGCGGGGAGGGCCGGGGGCAGGTCGACCCCGGCATGTTCCTGGAGACCTCCTCCTACGGTCCGCGCGCCATCGACGCGATCGTCCGCGAACTCGGCGTCGACGTCGTGGTCAGCGGTTCCGACCAGCCCTACGCCACCGCCCCGGACCCCGGGCTCGGCGACGCCGCCTGGCACGCCATGGCGGTCACCAACCCCAACCGTCTGTTGAACCGGAAGGAGTCGCGTCAGTGAACCAGTCCCAGGACCGTGGGAGCTGTGTGCTCCCGGCGACGACGGCCCCGAGCGACGCGAGCGCCACGCGAGTGAACAGCAGCGGCGCCAAGCCGTCCGGCGGTGAGTCCGCATGAGCTACGAGGCCCTGCCCGCCCGCGCCCTCGACCGGCGCGAGCTTCTCGACCTGGTCAACGAGCTGGCCGCCGACCCCTCCCGATGGGAGGGGCAGGTCGAGTTCCCCGAGGAGGGGGGCCGCCACTACGCCTCTCTCTACCGTGACTCCCACGTCGACATCTGGCTGCTGTGCTGGCGGCCCGAGGACGACACCGGCTGGCACGACCACGACACCTCCTCCGGCGCGGTCCGGGTGGTGGCCGGGACACTCCTGGAGTGCAACCCCCGGATCGGCGGCGAGCACCTGGAGACCATGATCTCCGAGGGCGGGTCCTTCTCCTTCGGTCCCGACCACATCCACCGGCTGAACGGCGCGGTGCACGGCAGCGTCTCGATCCACGCGTACTCACCGCCGCTGTGGCGCCTGGGCCAGTACTCGATCAGCGACAGCGGCGTGATGCGCCGCGTCTCGGTCAGCTACGCCGACGAGCTGCGCCCGCTGGACGACGCCGAGCAGATGGTCGAGGTCGCCTGAGGCCGGACGGCTCGGGCGGAGATTCGGCAGGGAGACGGCCTTGGACAGGTGCCGAACCTGATCAAAAAAAGAATTGATCAAGTTCGGCACCGGACCGCCCAAGGGTTGTTCGGTTGTACGGGGGGTTGTATTTGAGAGCAGACCAGGTCCAGATACTGGGACAGGCGCCCCCTGGGCAGGCATCATCAACGCATGGGCGGTGACAGAACACTCCTGGGCGGCAACACGACGCTGGCTGCGGTGCTCTCCGAGGCGGGGTGCTCCCACGGTGCGCTCGCGCGTCGGGTGAACGAGCTGGCGGGGCGCCAGGGAGTGGTGACGCGCTACGATAAGGCATCTGTCACCCGCTGGTTGCAAGGGATGCATCCGCGGGGCCATGTCCCGGAGTTCATAGCCGCTGCGCTGGCCGAACGCCTCGGACGCGCGCTCAGTCCGGTCGCCATCGGTTTTCTGGCGGAGCCTCAGCGTCCCGTCGTGGCCCGTTCGCTCGCCTATGGTGAAGATGTGGGTGAAACACTGCACACGCTTGCCGAACTCGGCTCCACCGATATCTCCCGCCGCGCGCTGCTGGGCAGTGTGCCCTTCGTCGCCACGGCCCTGATGGACCCTCAGCGCCGCTGGCTGCTCTGGCTTCTCGAAGACGACCAGGCCACACACCTGACAGCCGTCGCGAACAGTGGCCCCGCTGAGCGTGTCTACGCGATGATCGCGATGTTCGACGAGATGGACAACCGCTTCGGCGGCGGACAGGTGCGCTCCAGTGTCGTGCACTACCTCACCGCCGAGGTCGTCCCCATGCTCCAGCGGTCTGGGGCACCCGAGCGCCAGCGCGGCCGGCTGTTCACTGCGGCGGCGAAGCTGGCCGCGATGGCGGGCTGGAGCTCCTATGACTCGGCCGAGTACGGCCTGGCCGAGCGCTACATGATCCAGGCGCTACGGCTCTGTGCCGAAGGCGGGGACCGGGTGCTGGGCGGGCAGATCCTGGCCGGCCTGTCTCATCTGGCCACCAGCCTCGGCCGTCCCGACGAGGGAGTCGCCCTCGCGCGTAGCGGACTGGCCACAGCCAAGAATGCGGGAAGCCCGCTCGGGCTGATGCGGCTGCATGCCATGGCGGCTCGCGGGCATGCCGCCCTCAAGCACTCGGCGCAGGCCGCCGCCTCGTTGAAGGCCGCCGACGCTGCCCTGGACGCCAGCGACGGTCCTTCGGAGGAGTCGCCCTGGGTCCGCTACCTCGACCACCACTACCTGGAGGCCGAGGCCGCGCACTGCTTCCGTGACCTGGGCGATGCCCGCCGCGCCGAACACCTCGCCGACGACTCGGTACGCGCCAACGCCGACCGGCGTCGACGCCAGGCCATCAGCCAGTCCGTCCTGGCCACCGCACATCTACAGCAGCGGCGCCTGGACGAGGCCATCGATGCGGCCAGCACCGCCTTGAACCTACTGGGCACGGTTCACTCCGAACGGTCGGTGCAGGCTCTGCGTGATTTCCGCACCAGGCTGGAGCCGCACCACGCGGAGCCGCTGGTGCGCCGGTTCGAACGGCAGGCCCGGCCCGTACTCGGCGCGGCCTGAGGTCAGTAACCGTCCGGGGTCGGCGCGTTCTGCGCCCGGTCCACCGGGATGTTCGCCCCTGATATGCCGCTCGCCGCGTCGGAGAGCAGGAAGGCGATCACCGCCGCGACCTCGGCAGGATCCACCAGTTGCCCGGCGGGGAACTCGCGGGTGAACGCGGCGAACCGTTCGGGATGCTGGGTGCGCATCCGATCCCACCGCTTGCCCGGGATGAGCATGGAGCCCGGTGAGACGGCGTTGACCCGGATCCCGTCCGCCCCGAGCTCCCGGGCCAGCGAGGTGGCCAGGTGGATCTGTGCGGCCTTGGCCGCGCCGTACTGGGGCTGAGGTCCGGGTTTCCAGCCGGAGATCGACGAGACGATCACGACGGATCCACCACCCGCCGCACGGAGATGCGGGGCGGCGGCCGAGATGAGCCGGGCCGCGTGCCCGACGTTCAGCTCCCACGTCGCCGTCCAGTCCTGGGAGGTCGCTGAGCCCAGCGCTCCGCCTCTCGCCCCACCGGCACATGCCACGACGCCGTCCAGCCCGCCGAATCGAGAAGCCGCTTCGGCGACGAACTCCTCCAGCAGCTCTGAGGCGGTCACGTCCAGCGACTTGGTGAACAGCGCGTTCTCACCGTACCCCCCCAGGGATTCAGCCATCTGACGGAGGTGCTCCTCGCTGCGGGCGCATGCCGCCACCGAGCAGCCTTCGAGCACGAGACGCCGCACGATCTGCTCGCCCAGCCCGCGTGATCCGCCCGTGACGACAACACGCTTTCCGGTCAATGTGAATCCAGCGCTTCCGGCCGGGCCGGCGTGACTGCCGTCCATGTCGTGTCCCCTTCCTGTGTCAACACTCCACGATCTTGCCGAATGGTCCCTGGTGAGCATGCAGCAGCACAGGACCTCGCGACTACGCCCCACCTCGCGCAAGGCGTACAACCTGCGTGCACCCCGGCGTGCCCGCAAACACCATCGATGCATCCTTCCGGAACGGCCGCCGGAGGGGTTGCCTGAGCACGGCGCCCTACCGCTTCGAACGGTGACGGTCGCTGAGCACAGAGTGTCCCCCGTCTGGTCTCCAGGAAGGAATCCGGCTATGGCCGTCGATGGCATCTCCAGCACCTCGCGCCCACAGCGCTCTCACTACGCGAAAAGGCGGAACGACGCATCCGGAGCGGTCGGCCGGAAGCAGCCGTGATGAGCGCCGCCGACGTGGACCTTCCAGCAGTTACACTTCACGCCCAGCTGAAGACGGCCGTCGATCCTCTCGCCCCGAAGAGGGCCCGCGTCTTCACCGCCGACATCCTGCGCGCGTGGGGAGAGCAGGATCTCATCGATGACGCCGTCCTGATCGTCAGCGAACTGGTCACCAATGCCTTCCATCACGGTCGAAGCCAGAGGCCGGAAGATCTCACCGCTCTCATGGGTCAGAGCACTGAGATCGTCACCCTGCTCCTGGAACTGCGGCCGAACGCCGTGGGCATCCATCTCCAGGACGGCTCTCCGATCCTGCCCGTGCCCCGGATCGCTCTTGACGATCAGGAGAACGGCCGTGGGCTGCAGATCATCACGGCTCTCGCTCAGTCATGGACTGCCGCTCCTATCGCCGCAAACGGAAAGCAGGTCACCACCTTCCTGCGCCGCGACAGCACGTCCTCCGCGTGACCTGTGACATCCCCGGATCCGCCTCAGCAAGGAGAACCGCGACCGTGATTTCCCCATCTGCTGGCTCCCACGATGAATCGCCCGCCCCCGAGCCCCGCAGAGCGCTGCTGCTCGATCTGGATGGCGTCCTGTTCGACACCCGCGTCGTGATGTGCAGGGCCTGGCAGCTCGTTCAGGAACGTCACAACGTGGACGTCCCCTTCGAGGATTACCTGCGCCACATCGGCCGTCCCTTCCCCGACATCATGCGGCAGCTTGGCCTGTGCGAGGCCGAGCTGTTGCACGCCACCTACGACGAGGCGTCCGTCACGTGGGCTGACCTCGCCCCGCCGTTTCCCGGAATCGAGGCGGCGTTGCGTGCCTTCGCTGAGGACGGCTGGTCGCTTGGGGTTGTGACCGCCAAGCCGCTCAACCGGGCGGCACCGCTCCTGGAACACCTGGGCTGTCCGTTCGGCACGGTGCGTACTCCCGGTAGCGAGCGTGGCAAACCCGCTCCTGACGCCCTGCTGCTGGCCCTGGTCGAGCTCGGAGCGGATCCGGCACAAGCCGTTTACGTCGGGGACATGGCGGTAGACCAGGAGGCCGCCTTGCACGCAGGCGTGCGGTATATCCACGCCGGATGGGGATATGGGGCTCCTACCACACCGTCTCCCTTGGTCGTGGAGACTCCCGCCCGCCTCGTCCAGATCGGGCGGAACCTACAGGCTCCCGCGGCGTCCTCACCGGTGCCCTTGAGGAGCCCCAGATGACCACTGCCAGCGACCTCACGCTGATCTTCTCAGGGCGGCCGTCAGCCACGCCGAGCTGGGACCTGATGCGCGCCGCGAGCCTCACGCCCTCAGCGGGACCGCGCATCCGCGTGGAGGAACTCGACGTGGGCGAGATTGATCCCGACGAGATCAAGCGGCATGTCGAGCACGTGATGGACGAGCTCGGATCGTTCGCCTCGGAACTCGCCGTGACACCGAGCGGCGCCTCGTGGCTGCACGTCCATCAAGTGCCGGTGCGGAGGCTGGTCTCCCAGGTCGTGCGTAAATTGCTCGCCCTGTCGGCCTGGCCGCCGTTCACGAGCGCCCCCGGTCCCATTACCGTCCCACCTGGACAAGCGCTGATCGGCGAACGCGACAGCAGTTCGCAGGAGTACCGCTCCTATACGGTCACCTGGCCGGGAATCGCCTACCTCCTCGGCGCAGAGGTCCTCGCCGCGTCGGCGCCGTTACCCCGTTCCTTCGCCAGCGCAGAGATCCGGGATGTCCCCAGCTTCCCGACGGCGGCGGTGGTGGCTGTGTCGTGGTCATCGCGCCATGCCGGGACGCTGCTCCCGGTCCTGGCGGAGGTAAGCCGCAATGGACAGCGGAGCCTGCTGCTGGATCTGGCCACTGACCCTGCACAACGGTGCCTGGAGGTCGATGATCCGCTGATCACGGTCCACCGGATTCCCCTCACCCGCCTGCTCGCTCCCGGAGGGCTTCCCGTGACCACTCTCCATGCCATGCGGCAGCCGGGCGACAGTCGATCCGTGCTGATCGGAGCACATAAGGTCCTCCTGGACCGGCTGGCCGACCTCGCGGCCCGCCTGCTGGAGCGCAGCGCGGGATGCACCCAGCCGTCCTGGTGCGCCACCGTGAACGCCGAAGCGTGGCTGGACGGTGTCATCGCCGCCACCCGGCCCGCGACGATGCTGGTCAGCAATGACACGAGCCCTCTCGGCGCGCTCGCCGTACATACCGCCGACCGGATCGGCGTGCGGACCGTCTACGTGCAGCACGGAGCGTGGATTCCCGGGTCGGTGGCCTGGCCCGTCCTGCACTGCCGTCACATCGTCGTCATGGGTGAGCGGGACGCCGCGTCGGCCGCCGGGTGGGTACGGCGTGACGACGCCGAGATCCACGTGCTGGGCCAGCCACGTTTTGACGCACTCGCCTCGGTGGATCGCCCGCGTCAGCGCCGTTACCTGGAGAGTCTGCTCACTTCGGAAGGCGGCCGGCCACCGGAACGGATCGTGGTCTGGGCCTGCCAGCCGTTCTCCCGCAGCCGTCTGCGAACCCAGGCGGAGATCCTCTTACGTGGGATGCAGGCAGCGGAGGGAGGCTGGGAACTGGTCATCGCTCCTCATCCTGCGCAGGACCCGCACGTGTTCGAGGCTCTCTCCGGGCTGAAAGTGGCCGTCGCCGATCCGGCGACAGGGGCGCGCGGCTGCCTGGTCGGTTCCGACGCCATCGTGACGGTCTCCTCCACCTGCGGTATCGAAGCGATGCTGCTGAACGTGCCGGTGCTCGAACTCCGCCTGCCCGGCGAGCAAACCCTCGGTCTGGCCGAACATCAGGCGGCGCGTGCCTGCGCGGATGCGGCCGATGTCGCCGCGGCCCTGTCTCACCTGGCCGCATTCCCTCGTCAGACATCCGTCTCCGGCAGGGCGAAGAACGCCGTGTGCCGATGGGACGGCGCGACTGCTGCCGCCGTCGCGAAACTCGTCCTCGGCCCGTCGAGCTGACCTCGTACGGCCCGCATTTCTCGACAACGATGCCCCGCTGATGGCGGGCCAGGAAGGAAACCCCTGATGATGACCTTGACGGCTGACAGCGTCGCCGGGCTGTTCGGCGGGACGGTAGCTCTGACCATGAACGGCGGGCGGAGCGTCAGCCCGCGAGGCATGGCCACGCGAGAGGTTCTGGACGTGAACCTCCGGCTGACCCGGCCACGGGCCAGGCTGCTGCTCGCCCCACCAGCCCGCATCCTCAACCCGGCCTTCGCCATCGCCGAGACCGTGTGGATCCTGTCCGGCTCCGACGACCCGTGGATCTTCGACTTCAACGGGCGGCTTCGTCAGTTCGCCGACGGGGGAGTCCTGCGCGGCGCCTATGGCCCGCGGATGCGCCGCTGGGGTGGGCGGATCGACCAGCTGGCACGGGTCATCGAGACCCTGAAAGCCGATCCGGACTCCCGCCGCGCGGTGGTTCAGCTGTACGACCCCGCTCAGGACACCGCAGGGCATCGGGACGTCCCGTGCACCCTCGGCTTCCGCTTCCACCTGCGGCAGGGGCGACTGCACATGTCCACCACCATGCGCGGCCAGGACGTATGGGTGGGCCTGCCGTATGACCTGTTCTTCACCACCACCCTGCACGAGCTGATGGCCGGGTGGCTGGAGGCCGAGCTCGGCGACTACCACCACCACGTCGACTCCCTGCACATCTACGAACGCGACATCGACCAGGCCGCCACGCTGAGGGCGATCCCCGAGACGCCGGAGCTCCCCGCGATGACCGCGCCGTGGCACGGCTTCGAAACGCTCCTGGCGCGGACCCGGGCGGGCGAGCTGACCGGCCATCCTGGCTGGGACACCGCGGCCGAGGTGCTCCACAGCTACCGGCTATGGAAGAGCGGCGACCGTGTCGGTGCCCAGCACCTCGCCGACCAAGCACGCGGGCCGCTGGGAGAGGCGTTGCGTGCCTGGTACGAGGAACTACGGTCGCGCGCGACGGCAACGGCCGGGACCCGGTGAGACCAGTGATGACATCCCCCTTTCCGGTCGTGCTGGGCCTGTGCTCCTACACCCACGACTCCGCCGCGGCGCTGCTGGTGAACGGCGAGCTGGTCGGGTTCGTCGAGGAGGAACGCCTGTCGCAGATCAAGCACACCAGGGACTACCCCCACCATGCCGTCCGGTGGCTGCTGCGGGAGGCCGGCATCACCGCCGCCGACGTGGACGCGATCGCCTACAACTTCTGCGGTCCCCGCTACCTGGACGCCGTCCCCGACGCGGCTCGCCTGTTGTGCTCGGTCGAGACGCGGGGACGGGCGCTGCCCCGGGCGGCCGGATTCGCCAAGGTCGCCCTACGTACGGCCCGCCGTGTCCAAGTCTTGGGCCGGATGTTCCCAGGCGCGCGAGTACGGCCGGTCCTGCACCATCGGACCCACCAGATGTACGCCTTCGCCGCCTCCGGCTGGGACGCGGCCGCCGTGCTTGTCGTGGACAGCCTGGGCGAGACGCAGACAACCACGGTCGCCGTCGCCCGCCAGCGCACCCCCGGCCAGCCCGAGATCCGCACTCTACATGCCCTGCACGATCCCGCCTCGCTCGCCTACGCCTACGGCGCGGTCACCGAACACCTGGGCTGGCGGCGTGGAGACGAGGAGGGCACCGTGATGGCGCTGGCCGCCCTCGGCGACCCGGCGCGTTTCCGCGAGCTGTTCACCCGGGCCATCTGCCTTACCTCGGACGGTTTCACCCTGGACCCGAGGCTCTTCCCGATCCGGGTCCTGTCCTCCGGTTACCCTCGGCTGTCGCCCCGTTTCGTCGCCGAGACCTGTCCTTCCTGTCACCCGCACGCCCCCGTCGAGCAGGTTCACCGGGACCTGGCCGCCGCGCTACAGGAACGCACCGATGTGGTCATGCTGCACCTGGCCCGCCGCGCCCGGGCTCTGACCAGATCACGCCGCCTGTGTGTCGGCGGAGGAGTGGCGACCAACTGCGTCAGCATCGGCCGGATCATCGATGCCGGGATCTTCGAGGAGGTTTTCGTCCCGCCGGCTCCGGGGGATGCGGGAACCGCCATCGGAGCGGCTGCGGCCGTCCATCTCAACGCGGGTGGTCGGCCGCTGTCCGGCATCGCCGGAGTTTGCTATCTGGGCCCGGCCTTCGCCGAACCGGAACTCGACCTGTCTCCATGGCCCACCCTCGCGCTGAAACACGTGCAGGGTGACCCGGCCGAACATCTGGCCGAGCAGCTTGCGAGCGGACGCATCGTTGGGCTGTTCCAGGGGCGGGTCGAAGCGGGCCCTCGGGCACTGGGCAACCGCTCCATCCTGGCCTCCCCTCTGAACGAAGGCGTGGTCGAGCGGCTGAACGCCACGGTGAAGTTCCGCGAGCCGTTCCGGCCGTTCGCCCCGATGGTCCTCGCCGACCATGCGGCCGACTACTTCACCCTCGGCCAGGACGCCCCGTTCATGTCCATGGCCTCCGGCGTCACCGATCTCGCCCGTGCCCGGATCCCGGCGATCGTCCATGCCAACGGGACCGCACGGCTCCAGACCGTCACCAAAGATCAGAATCCCTTCATGCACGCCGTACTGGAGGCATTCGCCCGCCGGACCGGCGTCCCCGTCCTGATCAACACCTCCCTCAACGTCAAGGGCAAGCCCATCTGCGGAACGCCGCGGATGGCTCTGGACTGCCTGGCCGTCTCCGGGCTGGACGCGCTGCTCCTGGAAGGCAGGTGGGTGACGAAGTGATCATCGGATACAGCTTCTGGGGCTTCCTCGGCCCCGGGATCACCGACACTCCCGACGGAGGACGCAGCCACCGCCGTCCCCTGGTCGACGCGCTGATCGGGCAGGGCCACCAGCTGGTCTTCCTCCAGGCCGACCGCGACCGGCTGGAGGCCGGTGACGACCTCGGCGGTCGCTACGCCTTCGAGCGAGGTCTCCCCGAGATCGACGTGCTGTTCCTGGAATGGCGTTGGATCATCCCCGGCCGCAACACCACTCCGTGCGGGACTCCCGAACATACCTGCGACCTGCACCGGCAGCACGAACTCCTGGATCACTACACCGTTGTCCGGCGCACCCCGACGGTGATCTGGGACAAGGACCGGCAGCTGACCGCCGGTAGCCCGTGGCGCCACCGACCCGGCGTGATCGTGTGCGAGGCCGCTCTCGCGCCGACCGCCGGAGCGCGCAGCCTGCTGTTCCCCGTCGATGACGCGCTGCTGGACAGCGCCGACCCGCGCGCCCTGGCGATTGTTCCTCGGCCGATCACCCTGGGCTACGTGGGCAACCAGTACGACAGGGACGAGGAGTTCGACACCTACCTGGCGTCCGCCGCCGCGCGCTTCCCGCACCGGGTCGCCGGCAAGTGGCCCGACACCGACCGCTGGCCCTACGTGACCTTCCTAGGAAGGATCCCCTTCCCTCAGGTGCACGAGCTGTACGGCGGCGCGCTGGCGACCGTGCTGCTCCTGCCCCGGAGATACGCGGCGGCCGGTCAGGTGACCCAGCGCATCTTCGAGGCGGTCTTGGCCGGATGCCTGCCGCTCGCCCCCGCGGACATCCGGCACGTCGAGCGGTTCGTCCCTCCCCGGCTGATCGTCCGCGACAGGACCGACGTCATCGGCAAGCTGGCCCGCCTGCGTGCCATCGCGGGCAGCCGGGAGCACATGCGGCTGATCGCCGAATGCCTGCACCACCTGGAACTGTTCCGGCTGAGCACCCAGATCCGGGTCCTTGAAGCGGTGCTGGCCGACCTCACCGGACCGCGGGCCCGTATCGAGACGGTCAGTTCAGGAAGGGAAGTCAGATGATCCCTTCGCGTACCCCGGGCAGCGGGGCCGCTGTACTCGGACGAGCCCGCGCCGATGCCCGGTCGCAGGTCACCGTCCTGACTATCGTGGAGCATCATGCAGATGCAGAGGGTCGCCATCATCGGCTGCGGAGGCAGCGGCAAGTCCCACCTCGCCCGCGAGCTGGGCAAGGTCGTGGACGCGCCGGTGACCCATCTGGACGCCGTCTACTACGACGACGCGTGGAATCCGCTGCCACCCGAGAAGTTCGAGGCGCTCCAGCGCGACCTGGTCCGCATGGAGCGCTGGGTGATCGACGGCAACTACAACTCCACGCTCCAGGTGCGGCTGGAGGCCTGCGACACCGTGATCCTGATGGACATGCCCACTGTCGTGGCGCTGTGGGGAGTCTTCTCCCGCCAGCTCAAGCACGGCCACGGCCAGGACCGGGACAGCGGGATCTACAACCGCATCCACTGGGGCGTGCTGCGCTATGTGGCGACCTATCGGCGCAGGATGCGGCCCCGCGTGCTGGCCAAGATCAAGGAGTACGGCGGGCACGCCGACGTGGTACTGCTGACCAGCCGCCGTCACACCCGCCGCTGGCTGAAGCAGACAGCCCCACACCAGGCATAACGCGCTCCACCCCCCGCACCGGGAGGTGGAGCCGGTGACCGCCTCCACCAACCCCTTTCTCGATGCGACAGCGCAAGAGGAGCTGTATCGGAACGCCTCCCGGCTGGCCGCTCGCACCTCGGCCCTGCACCGTGCCAAGACCTGGGGCCGGGCGGTCGCCGAGGTCATTGCCGACCTGGCCACCGCGCATCTACCTGCCCCCGAGGTGCCGCTGGTGATCGACGTCGGATGCGGGCGCGGGACCAGCAGCCGCGTCCTGGCCGAGCGCCTACGACCGAGACGGCTCATTGGTATCGACGCCTCAGCAGCGATGCTCGACGACGCCCGCGCCCGCCTCGGCGTCACGGACAGCGCGGTGTCCTTCGTCCAGGCGGACTTCCGTCACCTGCCCGTACCGACCGGCGCGTGCACCATGGCCGTCGCCGCGTTCTGCCTCTACCACGCACCCCGGCCGGAGGCGGTGATCGCGGAGATCGCCCGCGCTCTCACTTCGGGCGGCATCGCCATCCTGGTCACCAAGTCCGCTGACAGCTACCACGACCTGGACATCCTCGTCGCCGATGCCGGGCTCGATCCAGACGCGTCGTACCGGGAAAGCCTGTACGCGGCGGCACACAGCGGCAACCTGGCTGACCTGACCGAACCGGTGCTGCCCATCGAGCACTTCGAACACGAAGAGCACGGCTTCACCTTCACCAACCTGGGTCACGTCGCCGAATACCTGGCCACCAGCCCGAAGTACCAACTTCCTGCAGAGTTGCGTGGCGACCCCACTGCCATCGCCTCCGCGCTGCGCACCCGCCTGCCGGACGAGCCAGTGAGCACCACCTCGGTCGTCACCTACCTGCTGGCCCGGAAGCCGGGAGGTGAGCGATGAACCTGCCGGTCTTCACCAAGGTTTACGGCGCCCAGGAGGAGTGCGCGCAGGCGGTACGGCATCATGCCTGGTTGGCCGAGCACGCCCTGCCGTTCCGGCAACCCGGTATCGAAGCGGTCGGAATGACGTCAATCGACTTCACCTATATTCACGGCCGTCACCCGGGTGTGCGGGACCTGCCGATGCTCGCAGCCCTTCTGGGAGACGCGCACGGGGCCGCCTGGGTGAGTGACCTGCACCGAGCACACCAGGGCGTTCCTCACCCGCTACCCGCAGGCCACACGATGGCGGACTTCCTCGCTCCCCGCCTCGCCGCGCTCGACGCCCGGCGCCGTACTCATCATCTGGCTGACGACGAAGACCTGACCGCCGCGAAAAGGCTCCTGCACGCCGTCGCCATCGGACCGGCGGCGTTCTACAAGGACACCAACCCGCGCAACATCCTCATCACCGAGCAAGGCATCCCGATCATCGTCGACGTCGACGACCTCACCCTCGCCCCGTTCGGCTATGACCTCGCCAAGCTCGTCGTCACCCTGGCCATGACGTACGGCCCGCTCCAGCTAACGGCCATCCAGCATGCGCTCGCTGGCTACAACCAGGCAGCAACCAGACATGACGCCCGGCTGGGAGGCACCAGCATGACGCAGCTCCTCGGCCACGCCGAGCTGCACCGCATCCTCACCGCTCCCTACCTGGGACGAGGTGGTTACCGGCACTCCTGGCCGCAGGTGCGTCTCGTCATCGAACAGGAAGGACACGCATGATCGTCACCGAGCTGGTTTTCACCCGGCACGGGCAGGCCCGTTGTAACGTCGCGGGTCTGGTTGGTGGCCCGCGCACCTGCACCGGTCTGACCGAGCTGGGGCGGCGCCAGGCGACTCTGGCCGTGCGGCGGATCGCCACCGAGCACCTCGACGCGCCCATCACCGCGCTCTACGCCGGGACCCGGCTCCGGCTCCGTCAGACCGGAGAGATCTACGCCGCGGCCCTGAACCTGCCGCTGATCATCGAGCCCGGCCTGGACGGGCCGATCCACGGGGACGCCGACGGCCAGCCCTGGCACGAGGTGAAGACCGGCTTCGGCGGAGGTCCGCATGCCCATCCCGACCGGCCATGGGCCATCGGATCCGATACATGGAACGGCTACCTGCGGCGGGCCGGAGCGTTCCTGGCCAGCCTGGTCGAACGCCACGACGGTGAGCGCGTCCTGTTCGCCGCGCACGGTGAGACCGTACTCGCCGCACATACCCTCCTGCTCGGCCTCCCTCCCAGGGCCGAGGCCGGGTTCACCGTCGACCACGGATCGCTGACCTGTTGGCAGCTCCATCTCAACAGGCTAGGCCGACGCCGTTGGATGCTCGACCGCCACAACGACACCGCACACCTGGTGGCGCTGTGATCGCTGTCGAGGACCCGCGCCTCACCTTCGCCCGCCAGGCCCTCGGCCCGGTCAGTCCCGTGCCCATGCCCGGGCTGCCACCACACCTGCTGGCGCTCGTCGACGCCCGTGACGTCCTCCATGTGGTCAAGCGGCACACTGACGCCGGTCGCTTCCGGCAGGAGGCACACGCCTACATCACCGTGGTCCCTCACCTGGGTGACCGTGCCCCGAAAATGGTCGCGGCGGATCCAGTCACCCGCTCTCTCCTGCTGACCCTGCTCTCCGGGCAGAGCGCCGTCGACCTCCCGCCCGGCTCGTCCGCTGAGCGGGATGCCCATCACTCCGCCGGTGCCACTCTCTGGGCACTTCACCAGGTCGGGCCAACGGAGTCCGGAGACAGCGTCCCCGTCTATCTGGCAGAGCGGACCCGCTGGTGGGTTGGCCGGGCGCACGCCGCCGGTCTGATTAGCGCGCCCGAGTGGCGCACGCTGCTCGCCCACGCCGATGCCCTGGCCGTCACGGCCATGGAGGGCGCGATCTGTCACCTGGACTACCAGCCCAGGAACTGGCTCGTCGGCCCGGACGGGGTCGTGCGCGTGCTCGACTTCGAGCACGCGCGGCTCGATGCCCGCGTCCGGGACTTCGCCCGGCTGGAACACCGCCACTGGCGGTTTAACCCCTACCTCCGCCAGACGTTCTTCGACGGCTACGGTCGGCCACCGGACGAGACCGAGCGCGACCTTCTCATCCGGTTCGGCGTCATCGAGGCGCTCACCGCGCTGGTCCGCGGACGCGAGAGCGGCAACCCCCAGCTTGCCGTACATGGCCGCACGCTGCTCGACCAGCTCATCTGACCACGTCATCCATCCAGCAGGAGACCTTCCTCATGCCTGAGGCCCCGTCCTCCCTTTCCGGCGAACGCCTGGGAACATCGCGTTCCGGCGCATCCCTGGGAACGCCGCGCCGAGCCGTCGTCACCGGCACCGCCGGATTCATCGGCTCCCACCTGGCACTGGCCCTGCTCCAGTACGGCATGACCGTGATCGGGGTGGATCGCCGCAATGCCGGAGCCGACCACATCGCCGCCGCGAACCTGGCCGCCCTGAACGACCAGCCGGGATTCATCTCCATCACCGCGGACCTGCTCACCTGCGCCGTCGAACCTCTTCTGCTCGACGCGGACGCGGTGTTCCACCTCGCCGGCATCCCCGGCGTGCGGCCCTCCTGGGGGCCGCAGTTCGGCGACTACGTCGCCTGCAACATCCTCGCCACCCAGCGGATCATGGAAGCCGCCACCCGGCTCCGTGTCCCGCGGTTCGTCGTCGCCTCCTCCTCCAGCGTCTACGGAGCGACCGACGGCACTCCGAGCAAGGAGACCGATCATCCACGACCCGCCTCACCGTACGCGGTCACCAAACTCGCCGAGGAACAACTCTGCCTGGCGCACGCCGCCCGTCCCGACTGCGCCACCAGCGTCGTGGCGTTGCGCTACTTCACCGTCTTCGGACCGCGCCAGCGCGAGGACATGTTCATCCACCGCGTCCTCACCGCGGCCCTGGAGGGTCGGGGCGTCGGGCTTTTCGGCGACGGCAACCAGCGCCGTGACTTCACCTACGTCACCGACGTCGTCGCCGCGACCATCGCCGCCGCAACGGCCCCTGCCGGAAACGACGTGATCAACGTTGGCGGGGGCACTACCACCTCCCTGAACGAGGTCATCGACATCGCTCGTCGGCTCACCGGGGAGCCGGTCCTGGTCGAGATGGCCAGCACCCGCTACGGTGACGTCCCCGCCACGCACGCCGACCCCCGTACCGCGCGACGTCTGCTGGGTTGGCACCCCCGCGTCGACCTGGCCACGGCATGGCCGCGCAACTGGACTGGCTCGCCTCCCATCAGCACGCCGCCGTCTGAACACATGCCGCCCGACTACCAAGGGAATTCCTTGTGGAAAGCTTCGAGAAAGCCCGGTTGGACGCCTTCTTCCGGCGCGTCACCGAGCGCTTCCCCGACCCCGAGCCGGTCTCCTCCGTGATCATTACGCACCTGCTCGCTGAACGTCCGGCCTTCCTTCACGCGATGGCCCGGTTGACCCGCGTCGCGGCCGTTCTGCCCAAGCCCAGGTCCATCTTCGAGTCGGCCGCGGCCGAGGCCCGCAAGCACTTCACGCTCGATTCGCTCAGTCGGACCCGATTCGCTGATCCCGTCACCGCGCTGAACTACCTGGAGGAGACCGCCGCAGGTCAGGACCTGCTGCTGCTCGACATCGGCGGCTACTTCGCCGTCGGCCTGGAAGCGGTCTGCGCGCAGTTCTCCGGCAGGATCCGCGGTGTCGTCGAAGACACGGAAAACGGTTTGCAGCGCTACCTTGCACTCGAAAAACTGCCCTGCCCCGTCTACTCGGTGGCCCGTTCTCCGCTCAAGGAGCCTGAAGACCATCTGGTCGGCCACTCGATCGTGTTCTCCACCGAGGCCCTGATCCGCTCCCGCGGCGACATCCTCGGCAGCCTCGACGCCTGCGTCATCGGGTACGGCAAGCTGGGCGGCTCCATCGCCCGGATGCTCCACGCCAAGAACGTCCGGGTCACCGTCTACGACGGCGACCCGGTCAAGCGGGTCCAGGCCCGCTCCCACGGCTTCCACGTCCCGGTCACCCGCGCCGAGGCCGTCCGCGGGTGCGGGCTCATCGTGTGCGCCACCGGAAACCTCGCCCTGAGGCACGAGGACTTCACCGCGCTTCCGAACGGCGCCTACATCGCCTCGGTCACCTCTTCCGAGGACGAACTCGAACTGACCGCCCTCACGCCTCTCTACCGTCGCGTCGAGGTCGGCCCCCATCTCACCCGGTACTCCACCACCGGCCACTACTTCTACGTCCTGGCCGATGGCAACGCCGTCAACTTCCTGCACGGCGCGACGGTCGGCCCCTACATCCACCTCGTGCAGGCCGAGATACTCGCCGTCACCGCACTCCTGACCAGTGACGACCATGCCCCCGGCCTGTATGAACTCACCACCGATGCGCGTCAGGTCATCGCGGAGATCTGGCTCGACTACTTCAAGAGGTGACCCGCGTGTCCATCAGCCATGACCACATCCGCGCCGCTCTCGACGCCTATCTCGCACGCCACCCGGACGAGCGCGGAGCTCTCATCCCACTGACCGAAGCTCTGACCGCACCCGGTCACCTTGCCAACCGGGGCACCTTCACCGGCCACGTGACCTGCAGCGCTGTACTCATCGACCAGTGCGGGCAGGTCCTGCACATCCACCACAACGCCCTGGACCGGCTTCTCCTACCCGGCGGCCACCTGGAAAGCGCCGATGCCGACCTCCCTGCCGCGGCACTCCGTGAACTCACCGAAGAAACCGGCATCCCCACAGACGCGGTCAGCCGTGACCTCGCCATGGACGGGACGCCGCTGGACATCGACATCCACACCATCCCCGCCAACCCTGCCAAAGCCGAACCTGAGCACCCGCACTTCGACTTCCGCTTCGCGTTCCGGACTACCGGCCGGCGCGATGTCGACATCACCCTGCAGCCCGAGGAGGTCGGCGGCTACCGCTGGTTGAAGCTCGCCACCTGTTCCTCCCCCAGTCTCGCGGCGAAGCTCGCGATGCTCCTGTCCTCGTAGACCTTCTTCCTTCAGGAGCCGTACCTATGCCCTCATCGGGAGGCACCACCCCGCACCATGTCGCCGTGATCCCCTGCCGGTACGGCTCGACCCGGTTCCCCGGCAAGCCGCTCGCACTCCTGGGAGACAAGCCCCTGATGTGGCACGTCTACCGGCGCTGCCAGCAGGCCGAAAACATCGCGGAAACGTTCATCGCCACCGATGACGCGCGCATTCAAGAAGAGTGCTGTCGGCTCGGTATGGCCTGCCTACTGACCGGAAATCACCTCACCGGCACTGATCGCGGTTCTGGAGAGAGCGCAGGGGTCTCGCCGTCGCGAAACCCCCGTGCGACGGTGGCAGTCCGCACGGCTCTCGGACCTGGACGGTCACCGAACCCAGCAGGTCAGAACACCCGTGCCCGCACCGCTCTGGCCATGCCCGGGTCGTCGGCGAAGACGCCGTCCAGGCCGAGCCGGTAGAGCCTTTCCAGCCAGCCCATCACGTCGCCGGTGGCCCGGGGGAAGGCCGGGCTGGCCGGGTTGCCCAGCCGGAAGTCCAGCGGAAGGTGTGAGTTCTCGTTCCTGACGGTCCAGGCGTGCACCTTCAGTCCCGCCTCGTGGGCGTCCCGGATGAACGTGGTGGGCGGCAGGAGGCGGCCGTCGGGTCCCGCCGGCACGATCCGCCGGGTGTCGACGCCGACGCCGTCCGCGTAACCGGCCACCTCACGCAGCCCCGCGGGGGTGACCATGGTGTCGTAGGTGCGCGGGTCTCCGGCCGCGATCCAGTCGTACGGGGCGCCGCCGGCGGTGATCAGCTGGATCAGCGGCAGCTCGGTCCGCTTGCTCAGCTCGCGCAGGTTGGCCGTCTCGAAGGACTGGATGAAGACCGGGGCGCCGCTCCCGCTCCAGCCGTGTCTGCCGAGCACCTCCAGCAGCGGCCCCTCCAGGGAGAGGCCGATGGAGCCGAAGTAGCTCGGGCTCTTGGTCTCCGGGTAGACCCCGACCCCGTGCCGCCGCGCCAGCGCGACCACCTCGTCGAAGGTGGGGATCTCCGCGAGGCCGTTGAAGACAGTGTTCCCCGGTCGCAGGTCGGGGATGCGCTCCTCGGCCCTGAGGGTCTTCAGCTCGGCGAGCGTGAAATCCTCGGTGAACCAGCCGGTGATCGACCTACCGTTGATGGTCTTGGTGGTGCGGCGGTCCGCGAACTCGGGATGGTTCTCGACGTCCGTGGTGCCGCCGATCTCGTTCTCGTGCCTGGCGACCAGCACGTGGTCCTTGGTCGAGACCAGGTCGGGCTCGATGTAGTCGGCGCCGAGCGCGATGGCGGCCTCGTACGAGAGCAGGGTGTGCTCGGGCCGGTGGGCACTGGCACCACGGTGGCCGATGACGATGGGGTCGCGGCCGCGGGGCTCTGCGATCGCGGGTTCGGATTGTGGCGACACGAAGGCGACGGTACCGGTCGCGAGGACCGCCAGCACCGCGACCTGAAACCTACGGATCATGTTCAGGACCGTAGAAGGACCGGATGACCAGCGGGACAACGACTCGCAAAGGAAGTCAGCCACAAGGACAGCGAGTCACAAAGACGACGGCCTCGGGTGCCTGGGGCACCGGCCTGGCGATCCTCCTGAAGCCCGCCATGATTGGCTTGGTGGCCTGATCTCTATGTAGGCAAAGGTCACCTGGGGTTGCCCAGCATGTGACATCCGAAGGCGCCATCCCCTCGTGCCTGCCCCGGGGCCGAGTCGTGGAACGGGAGTCCAGAGGGGTCGGTGAGCGGGAGCCGCAGCACGAAACACGCGCCGCCGATGGGTGAGTCCTCGGCCTGGAGGGTCCCCCGATGGCCCTCGGCGATCTCACGGGCGATCGCCAGGCCAAGGCCGGTGCCGCCGCGGTCGCGGCTGCGGGCCGCGTCCAGCCGGGTGAACCGTTCGAAGATCCGTTCCCGGTCGGCCTCGGCGATGCCCGCTCCGTCGTCGGAGACCGCCAGTTCCGCGGTGTGCGCGTTACGGGTGACCTCGACCCGCACCACTCGTTCCGCGTGCCTCTGGGCGTTGTCCAGCAGGTTGGTGAGCACCCGGGCGAGCTGGAGACGGACCGTGTTGACGTTCACCCCGGGTGCGAGCCGCAGCTGGACATCGAACCGGTCCGCCCGCCGGAAGACCTCCGTCCGGACCAGCTGTGCCAGGTCCACCGGCTCCCACTCGATCGGCGCGTTCTCCCCGGCCCTGGAGAGCGCGAGCAGGTCGGCGATGATCGCCTCAAGCCGATCGACGTCGCTCAGTGCGCGCCCGAGCACCTCCCCCAGGTCGTGATCGCCGGGATGCAGTTGAGCCTCCTCCAGCTCCACGCGCAGCGCGGCGACAGGGCCGCGCAGCTCGTGCGAGGCGTCGGAGGCGAACCGGCGCTGCTGCTGCAGCGCCTGCCCGAGGCGTTTCAGCGTGCGGGCGACGGTCTGGACGACCTCGACACCGTCGGAGTGCCCGGGAGTCTTGTGGCACCCGTGCCCGAGGTCCGAAGACGTGTCGAAATCATCGACATAGTCACACAGACCGACCGTATCCCTCATGTCAATTTTTCCTTCCCGCCACCAAGCCTTGGCAGTGTGCGGTGCGTGGTCACCACGCTAGGAGGACGACCGGCGGACCCGCCACCCCCAGGTGGTCCGATGACCACCCCCAGATGGGCCGGATCGGCGACCTCGGCCGGACGGGACGCCTGCGCCTCGGGCCGCCCCCGAGGCTCGGCCGTACGCCTACCGGCCTGGCAGGAGACCCGTCCGGGTGGCCACGACGACCGCCTCAAGCTGACTGTGCACGCCCAGCTTCGCCATGACGTTCTTGACGTGGCCGCGGGCGGTGTGCAGGCTCACGACGAGCTGTTCGGCGATCGCTCGGGGATCGAGCCCCTCCCCCATCAGCCCGAGGACCTCCAGTTCGCGTGCGGTGAGCCCCGCCCGGTTCTCACGACCGTCGCGGGGCGGCGTGTCGGGTGGGGGGTTCCGCAGCAGCACTCCGAGCGTCTCGCCCTCAACCATGATGATCTTCTCGTCGACCGAAGCCCGGATCACTCTGAGGATGGCCGGGAACGTCGTGTCCTTGGCGAGGAATCCGGCGGCGCCCACCGCCGCGGCGGCCGTGAAGAGATCAGGAGTGGCGTCTCCCGTCAGAACGAGGACGCGGGTCTCCGGGTAGGCCGCCTTGATCCGCCTCGTGCCCTCGATTCCGTCGACGTCGGGCAGGTGGATGTCCATGAGCACGACGTCGGGGTGGTGCGCCTTCATGAGGCGTACGGCATCCTCAACCGTTCCAGCGGCTCCCACACAGTCCAGATCCGGCTGGGCGTCGATCGCGATCTCAAGAGCACCGGCAAGCGCCCGCTGGTCCTCCACCACGAGGACTCGGGTCAACGGATGCTCCTGCTCACTTGGACCGCTCACTCGGACTGCTCACTTGGACCGCTCACTTGGACCGCGAACGCCTCCCGGCTCGTGGGTGGCCCCCGCCGCCCTACGGTTCGCCGATCATGACCGAACCCGGGCCCATGGCCTCGCGGGCGAGTCAGGGGTCGGGAACAGGCCGAACGGCGTTAAAAGGCCCTGCTCACGACGCTACTCGCGGCGCGGGGCGACGGGCAAGGCCCGCTGGAGGAGGTCACGGGGTCTCCGTGCGGCGGGTGTGACCGCTGGGACTCATGAGCATTCGAGGTACCGGGTACGTGCCCCGGCCTCTCCTCACCCCCGAGAGGGCACGGGCGGCGGCATATCCCGCGGGGCCCGTTTGGGATCCGCGCAGGCTGGAGACGAGTTCCCAGGTGACCATCTACTCGTTCAGGCTGTATGTGGCCGGGAACACGGAACGGTCCAAGGCGGCGGAGGTGAACCTGCGGTTCCTCTGCGACGCCCGCCTGTCCGGCACCTACGAGGTCGAGGTCGTCGACGCCGCCGAACGGCCCGACCTGGCGGAGGAGGGACGGATCCTGGCCACTCCGACGGTGATCAGACTCGCGCCGTCACCGCAGCTACGGGTAATCGGGGACCTGTCCGATCACAACCGCGCCGCCGTCGCCCTCGGCCTCCCGGTCCTGGAGGAACCGCCCCCGGAAAGGCCGCGGCGATGAGCGGCGGCGGAACGATCGAGCGGATGCCCACGGGGATCAACGGCTTCGACCATGTCGCCCTGGGCGGGCTGCCCGCCAACCGGTCCACGCTCGTGAGCGGCACGACCGGCAGCGGTAAGACGCTGTTCGCCGTCGAATTCCTCGCTCGCGGGATCATGCGCTTCAACGAGCCGGGGGTGTTCGTCACCTTCGAGGAGACATCCAGCCATATCCGGCGTAACGCGGCCTCGCTGGGCTTCCCCATCGAGCAGTGGGAGGACGAGGGGAAGTGGGCGTTCGTCGACGCGTCAACGGGCATCGGCGAGGAGGCTCCGACCGTCGGGTCCTACGACCTCGGCGCGCTGGTGGCCCGCATCCAGCACGCGGTCCGCCAGACCGGAGCCCGCCGTGTCGCGCTCGACTCACTCGGCGCGATCTTCACCCGCTTCACCGGCGTCGAGACCATCCGCCACGAGCTGGTCCGGATCGCCGCCGTCCTCGAAACGCTCGGGGTGACCTCGGTGCTCACCGCGGAGCGGCCCGCGGAGTATGACGGCGTGACCCGCTACGGGGTCGAACAGTTCGTGCTGGACAACGTCATCATCCTGCGCAACGTCCTGCGGCAGGGGCGGCGGAGCCGTACCGTCGAGATCGTCAAGTTCCGCGGCGCCCCGCACCGTTCCGGGGAATGGCTCTTCACCGTCGACCCGCGGGACGGGATCGTGGTCGTCCCCCTCGCGTTCCTGGTGTCCTCCGGCCGCGCGTCACCGGACCGTGTCTCGTCGGGCAACGCCGAGCTGGACGAGATGTGCGGCGGCGGCTTCTACCGGGACGCGATCGTCCTGATGTCCGGCCCGACCGGCACGGGCAAGACGCTGGCGGGTCTGCGTTTCGCCGCCAGCGCGTTCGAGGCGGGCGAGCGCAGCCTGTTCTGCACCTTCGACGAGACCCGTGAGCAGCTCTTCCGCAACGCCGACGGCTGGGGCCTGGACATCAGATCCATGCAGGCATCGGGTCTGCTCCGGGTCATCGCCGACTACCCGGAGGTGGCGTCGCCAGAGGATCACTTTCTCCAGCTCAGGCGGGCCATCGAGGAGTTCGGGCCCCGTCGGCTGGTCATCGACACGCTGTCCGCGCTCGAACGCGTCGTCACGCCACGGGCCCTGCTCGACTTCGTCATCGCGCTGGGAGCGGTCCTCCGCCAGAGCGAGATCACGACGCTTCTCACCGCGAGACCCACGGGACGGCTCATGGCAACGGGCACCCCGACGACCGCGGAGATCGCCGGCTTCACCGATGTCTGGGTCCTGCTCCAGTACGTCGAGCGCGTCGGGGAGATCCAGCGTGCGATCGCCGTACTCCAGACGCGGGGTTCCGCCCACGACCAAGGCATTCGCGAGGTGACGATCGACGGTACCGGCATGCACATTGGTGAGCCTTTGCGGGGCGTCTCCCAGATCCTCGCCGGGGACATCAGCCCCGCGACCCTGTGGGCACCCGGATCCGAGGGGACAGAAGGACCGTCGGAGTGAGGATCGAAGGGGATCCCTCAGCCGAGGGAAGGCCCGCCGTGGGCTCCGGGCCGAGGCGGCCCGACGACGCGGGATCTCCGGGCAACATCAACCAGGTGATCGTGTCGGCCTCGGCGGACGGGATCATCGCGGTCGACGAGCAGGGCGTCATCCGGCTCTGCAACCCGGCCGCCGCGGAACTCTTCGCCCGCCCGGCGGAGGAACTCATCGGCACCCTGTTCGGCTTCCCCCTCGTCGTCGGCGCGGCGACCGGGATCGACCTGATACTGCCCGGCGGGGGCAGGCGGGTGGTCGAGATGCGGATCACCGCCACGACCCTGGAGGGCGAGCGCCTCTACGTGGCGACATTCCGCGACGTCACACGCCAGAGGCACGACGAGCGAGAGATGGAAGCGGCCCTGGAACGCCAGAACGTCGCCGTGGCGATCGCGGCTCACGAGCTCCACAATCCGCTTGCGACGATCAGCGTGCTGGTGGACGTGCTGCGTGACCGCCTGGTCGCGCTGGCCGAGGAGCAGAGGGCCGAGATCGTCGACCGCATCGCCGACCGTACGGCCCGCCTCCAGGGGCTGGTCCGGAAGCTCCTCGCCGCGTCGACGATCGATGCGAAGGGCGCGTCCGCCTCCCTGGAAAGCGTCCCCGTGCTCGAATTCATCCTCGAACGGCTGGGCGAGTTGGACGGGCGATCCCAGGAGGTGCACCTGTCCTGCAGTCCCGAACTGGTGGCCATGGTCGATCGCAAGGAGTTCTCGGCGATGCTGGAGAACTACCTGGAGAACGCCTTCGCCTACGGGCGCCCGCCGATCGAGGTGTCCGCGTTCGGGCGGCCCGGCTGGGTCCAGGTCCGGGTGTGTGACCGGGGGTCGGGCGTACCGGAGGATTTCGTGCCCCGGCTGTTCGAGCGCTTCAGCCGTGAGCCGGGGGTTGAGCAGAGGACAGAGGGAACGGGGCTGGGACTCTGGATCGTCCGCAGCCTCGCCCAGGGCAACGGCGGCGACGCCTGGTACGAACCCGGCAAGGACGGGGGCGCCTGCTTCTGCCTGCGTCTGCGACGAGAGCCGATGTCCTGAGCTCCGCCGATCCCAGGGTGGCGACGGGTCAGGCCGGGGAGGGGGAGTCCTCGTCCGGCCGGGTTCCCGGCGGGGCGCCCGTATCGGCCTGCGGGACCGGTCGCCCCGCTGGGAACCCGGCCGCCAGTTGCAGGCCGCAGGCGCCGAGCCCGGCCAGCAGCGGCAGCGTCCAGCCGCCGGAGAACTGGTAGAGCGCACCGACCAGGAGCGGCCCGAGCGCGGCCAGTACGTACCCGACGGACTGGGCGACGGCCGAGAGCGCGGTCACCGAGACCGGATCGGGGGCGCGGAGCGCGATGATGAGCAGGGCCAGCGCGATCGAGGCGCCCTGCCCCACCCCGAGGACGATCATCCAGAGCCACGGGAGGGTGGCCGGGGCGAACAGCACGCCGAGGTATCCGGCCACCGTGAGGAGGGTCGCGGCGGTGACGTACGGCACCTGCGACCGCGCGCGCCCGGCGAGGATCGGGACCGTGAAGGTGGCCGCCACCTGGGCCAGGTTGGTGAGGCCGAGCAGGTATCCGGCCTGGTCGGCGGGGAGCCCCGCGTCCTTGAAGATCGTCGGCAGCCAGGCCAGCATGACGTAGAAGGTCAGCGACTGCAGGCCCATGTAGGCGGTGACGTACCAGGTCATCCGGGTGCGGAGCAGCGGCGCGAACGGTCTGGGCGCGACCTCGGAGCGGGCGGGGCGGCGCAGTGCCTGGGGCAGCCAGAGCACTGCGGCGGCCAGCGCCGGGAGCGCGGCCATCGCGGTCACCTCGCGCCAGCCGTATCCGGTGGCACGCTCCAGCGGGACCACCAGCCCGGAGGCCGCGGCGGCGCCCAGCACCAGGCCGGAGACATAGACCCCGGTGAACAGGCCGACCCGCGCCGGGAAGTGCTGCTTGACCACGCCGGGCATCGTGACGTTCATGACGGCGATGGCCGTGCCGGCGACGGCCGCTCCCGCGTAGAGCGCGGGGACGCTTCCCGCGCTGCGCAGCGCCACCCCGACGGCCAGGATCAGCAGCCCGGCCATGAGCGTGCGGTCCAGGCCGAAACGGCGGGCGAGCAGCGGGGCGAGCGGGCCCAGCACGCCCAGGCAGACCACCATGACCGTGGTGATCGCTCCTCCCCCGGCGGCGCTCAGCCCGAGGTCGCCCATGATCTCGTCCAGCACCGGGGAGACGCCCGCCAGCGCGGGCCGCAGGTTGAGCGAGGCGAGCACGAAGCCCGCGATGAGCACCACCCGCGACACCCGCGACACACCGACCCCCCGCTCGACTATTGGCCAACCTTCCCACAGCCCGTTCGGTGGCCTGTGAGAAGGGGGCATGCCTCCCGACCGGCACCGCCGCGCAGCAGGCGATGGCCGGGCCGGGCGCCCCCAGCCGGTCTGGCCCAGGGCCGTCCACAGCTCGGCCGCCGGCGTGCGGTCGAAGAACCTCGTGGACTTGCCGAGGCGGATGGGGGTGGCGTCCACGCCGGCCGCCGGGTTGACCATCCGAACGAAGAGTCAGTATGTTCACCCAAAGAACAGTCGTTCGCATATCGAACAGCCGCGAAAGGGGCGCGATGGCCACGGTGGTTCCGCTCGCCGAGGCGGTGACCGAGCTCGTACACGACGGCGACAGCGTGGCGATGGAGGGTTTCACCCACCTCATCCCCTACGCGGCCGGGCACGAGATCATCCGGCAGAGACGCCGCGATCTCACCCTGATCAGGATGACCCCCGACCTGATCTACGACCAGATGATCGGGATGGGGTGCGCCGGCAGACTGGTCTTCTCCTGGGGCGGCAACCCCGGGGTGGGCTCGCTGCACCGCTTCCGCGACGCGGTGCAGAACCACTGGCCGGGTCCCCTGGAGATCGAGGAGCACAGCCACGCCGGCATCGCCAATGCCTATGTCGCCGGAGCCTCGGGACTGCCCTTCGCGGTGCTGCGCGGCTACCGGGGCACCGACCTGCCAGGCAGGACCGCCGACATCAGGCCGATCACCTGCCCGTTCACCGGCGAGGAGCTGACCGCGGTCCCGGCGATCAACCCGGACGTCGCGGTGATCCACGCGCAGCGCGCCGACCGGCGGGGCAACGTGCAGCTCTGGGGCATCACCGGCGTGCAGAAGGAGGCGGTCCTGGCCGCCCGCCGCTCGCTGGTCACCGTGGAGGAGCTCGTCGACGAGCTGGAGCCGCGCCCCGGCGCGATCGTGCTGCCCGGCTGGGCGATCACTCACGTCTCCGAGGCCCCCGGCGGTTCCCACCCCTCCTACAGCGCCGGGTACTCCAGCCGCGACAACGACTTCTACCTCGCCTGGGACGAGATCAGCCGCGACCGGGAGACCTTCGCGGCCTGGATGAGAGAGCACGTGCTTTGACGACCGCCCCCTCCCACAGCACCGGCTACACCTCCGACGAGATGATGACCGTGGCCGCGGCCCGGCGGCTGCGGGACGGCGGCTCATGCTTCGTCGGCATCGGCCTGCCCAGCGTCGCCGCCAACCTCGCCCGCCGTACGCACGCCCCCGGCCTGGTCCTCATCTACGAGTCCGGCACCATCGGCGCCAAACCCGACCGGCCGCCCCTGTCGATCGGGGACGGCGCGCTGGCCGACACCGCCGACGCCGTCGTCAGCGTGCCGGAGATCTTCAACTACTGGCTCCAGCCGGGCCGGATCGACGTCGGATTCCTAGGCGCCGCCCAGATCGACCGGTTCGCCAACATCAACACGACGGTGATCGGCCCCTACGACGACCCGAAGGTCCGGCTGCCCGGCGCGGGCGGGGCCCCCGAGATCGCCGCCTCCTGCCGCGAGGTGACGGTGGTCGTGCGGCAGAGCCGCCGCACGTTCGTCGACCGGGTGGACTTCGTGACCTCCGTGGGCTTCGGCTCGGGGCCCGGCGACCGCGAGCGCCTCGGCCTGCGCGGCAGCGGCCCCCGCACGATCATCACCGACCTGGGCATCCTGGAGCCCGACCCGGACACCTGCGAGCTGGTCCTCACCCACCTGCACCCCGGCGTCACCCTCGACGAGGCCCGCGCCGCCACCGGCTGGGCGCTGGCCGCCGCTCCCGGTCTCCGCGAGACCGCGCCCCCGGCCCCCGAGGAGCTCGCCGCCCTCCGCACTCTCACCGGCGGGAAGCCGTGAAGGACGCGCCGCGCGTGAGGCGTGCGGCACCGGGTAGGTCGCGCCCCCGGGGCGGCGAGGATGGTGTGGGACTCGCCGCCGTCCCCGGGGGCGTCGGCTTCTGGTCCGCCGTGAACGACATTCGAACCATCCGGAGGTGACCATGTCCGCTCCCGCCGCCGGGTTGTTCTCCGGGATGTTCGCCAGGGGCGGGGCCGCCGCACAGGTGTCGGACGTCGCGTGGCTGGCCGCCATGCTGGACGTCGAGTCCGCGCTGGCCGCCGCGCAGGCCGGGATCGGGCTGGTCCCCGCCGAGGTGCCCCCGGCAGTGGCCGCGGCCTGCCGTCCCGAGCTCTACGACCTCGCCGAGCTGGGCGCCGGGGCGGCCCGGAGCGGCAACCCCGTCATCGGCCTGGTCGCCGCCCTGCGGGCGCGGGTCGAGCCCGGCCTGCGACGGTTCGTGCACTACGGCGCCACCAGCCAGGACATCAACGACACCGCGGCGATGCTGCTCTCCCGCCGCGCCCTGGCCCCGGTCCTGGCCGACCTGTCCGCCTGCGCCGGGGCGTGCGCGCGACTGGCGTCCGAGCACCGCGGCAGCGTCATGGCCGGCCGTACGGTCGGCCAGCACGCCGTACCGATCACGTTCGGGCTGAAGGTGGCGGGCTGGCTGAGCGCGCTGGACCGCTCCCGGACCGAGCTGGCGCGGGTGCCGCTGCCGGCCCAGTACGGCGGGGCGGCGGGCACCCTGTCGGTCCTCGGCGAGCGGGGCCACGAGGTGCCGCCGCTGCTCGCGGCCGAGCTCGGCCTGGCCGAGCCGGTCGTTCCCTGGCACACCGACCGGACCCCGGTCGTCCGGCTCGCCTGCGCGCTCGGCACCGTCGCGGGGACGCTCGGCAAGATCGCGAACGATGTGAAGCTGCTGGCCCAGACCGAGGTGGCGGAGGTCGCCGAGCCCACCGGGCCCGGACGGGGTACCTCCAGCGCGATGCCACACAAGCGGAACCCGGTGGGTTCGATGTCGGTACTCGCCTGCGTCCAGCGGGTACCCGGGCTGGTCGCCTCCCTCCTCGGCGGCATGGTCGCCGAGCACGAGCGCGCGGCCGGCCCCTGGCAGGCCGAGTGGGAGACGCTGGGCGAGCTGCTCCGGCTCACCGGCAGCGCCGCCTGCTGGCTACGCGAGGTGCTGGAGGGCCTGACCGTGGACACCGCCAGGATGCGCGCCAACCTCGACGCGACCCGGGGGCTGCTGATGGCCGAGCAGGTGGTCGTCCGGCTCGGCGGCACTCCGCAGCACCGGCGGCTGGTGGACGCCGCCTGCGCCCGCGCCGCCGCCGAGGGCCTGGCGCTGCGAGAGGTCCTGCTCACCGATCCCGGCGTCTCGCTGACCGCCGAGGAGATCGACGCGGCCCTCGACCCGGCGGGTGCCCTGGGCTCCGCCGCCGCCTTCGTCGACCGGGCGCTCGCCGCCCACGAGAACAGCGGCCGACGCCCCACGCCCGAGGAGATGTGATGAGCACGGGTGAGACCAGGGACACGAACGGCTGGGAGGCCGGGGACGCGACGCGCCGGGCCGTGCTCGGTGACCAGCACGTGGACCGCGCCACCGCGAGCGCCACCCCGTTCACCGCCGACTTCCAGGACTTCATCACCAGGTACGCCTGGGGGGAGATCTGGACCCGCCCCGGCCTGGACCGGCGCACCCGCAGCTGCATCACCCTCGCCATGCTGGCCACGCTCGGGCAGGAGCACGAACTGGCCATGCACGTGCGGGCCGCGCTCCGCGTCGGTCTCACCGAAGAGGAGATCAAGGAGGTGCTGCTGCAGACCGCGATCTACGCTGGCGTACCCGCCGCGAACCGGGCGTTCGCGGTGGCACGGGCGGCACTGGAGTTCGATCGGAACGAGGAGGACGGCGATGATCGAACCGGTTGACCGCGGCTCCGACCACGTGCAGTCGCTGGCGCGCGGGCTCTCGGTGATCAAGGCGTTCAGCGCGACGAGCCCCGAGCTGACGCTCAGCGAGGTCGCCCGCGCGACCGGCCTGACCAGGGCGGCGGCCCGGCGGTTCCTGCTGACGCTCGTCGACCTCGGCTACGTCAGGACCGACGGGCGGCTGTTCGCGCTCTCCCCCCGCGTCCTGGACCTCGGATACGCCTACCTGTCCGGCCTCTCCCTGCCCGAGATGGCCGAGCCGCACCTCGAACGGCTGGTCACCGAGGTGCGCGAGTCGGCGTCGGTGGCCGTGCTCGACGGCGAGGACGTCGTCTACGTGGCCCGGGTGGCCACCACCCGGATCATGCGGGTGACCATCAACATCGGCACCCGCTTCCCGGCCCACTGCACCTCGATGGGCCGGGTGCTGCTCGCCTGGCTGCCCCCGGACGAGTTGGACGCCTACCTGGAACGCGCCGAACTGCGCAGGTTCACTCCAAAAACCATCACGACCTCCGATGCGCTCCGAGCCGAGCTGGACAGGGTCCGCTCCCAGGGCTGGGCGATGGTCGACCAGGAGCTGGAGGAGGGGCTGCGCTCGATCGCCGTGCCGATCCGCGATCGCTCCGGCCGGGTGGCCGCCGCGATGAACATCTCCTCCCACGCGAGCCGTACGACCCCCGAGTCCGCCCGCCGTGACCTGTTGCCTTCGCTGCTCGCGGCGGCCGCCCGGGCTGAGGCCGATCTACACGCGGCCGGGATGGCGGGAAGCACCACCCGGACATCCTGGAGAGAAACGTCCTGAGTCGTTCCCGCCCGCGGTCACGCCTGGCGGCTGTCGTACGCCTCGCGCGCCGCGCCGATCTCGCCCACGGAGCCTTCGAGTAGGTCCGCGAGGTCGCGCAGGCGCTCGGCGACACGGGCTCCGAGAGGGGTCAGGGAGTATTCCACCCGGGCGGGTATCACCGTGAGGACCTCGCGGGTGACCATGCCGTCCCGTTCAAGGGTCTGCAGGGTCTGCGCCAGCATCTTCTCGCTCACACCCGCCACGCACAAGGCCACCGAGATCGTGCTGCGCGAGTCCGGCGTCCCGTTCACCCTGCTGCGCAACGGCTGGTACACCGAGAACTACACCGGTCAACTCGGCCAGTACCTTGAGCGCGGCGAGATCCTCGGGGCCGTCGGCGACGGGCGGATCGCCGCCGCCACCCGGGCCGACTACGCCGCCGCCGCTGCCGCCGTACTGACCGACGAGGGGCACGACAACGCCGTCTACGAGCTGGGCGGCACACCGTTCACCATGGAGGAGCTCGCCGCGACGATCACCGAGGTGACCGGGACGAAGGTCGTGTACCGCGACATCACGGTCCCCGAACTGGCCGGCGTCCTCCAGTCCGCCGGCCTCGACGAGGGCACCGCCCACTTCGTCGCCTCCCTGGACGAGGCCACCGCGCGCGGCGACCTCGACACCCCCGGCGACGACCTCGGCCGCCTGATCGGCCGGCCCGGCACATCGCCGGCCGACGCGGTACGGGCCACCACGTCCTGACCCGGAGCTCATCGACGACCTTCACCACTCGATCACCGAAGGCGACGCCGATTGGATGATGTGGCAACCGGCCCTGGCCCACACCATGACCAGCACCGACCCCCCGCAACCGGACAACGGCCGTGGGAGCCAGGAGATATCTCATGCCCCCACGCCGGTCGGGGACCCCCAGGGCTGCCGACGGCGTCCTGGCCCGATGGGGCTACGTAGGAGCGCGGCGATGTCCCTGGCCCCGCTCGTTGATCACCGTGTCCTCGCGTGGGGCTAATACCTCTCGCATCGTCTCTTGTCGTAAGCATTCACGTCCAGCGCATTCCGGGGTTGCATGCTCGCGCTATGTGATCGTCCTTAAAGATGAGTCATCGCGGACGGTAACCGGGGTCAGGTCGATGCCGGGTCGGGCGGCATCCAGGCGCGGCCCAGTAACGCGTCGCGGATCGTCGTCATGACGTCGACACCGTGTTTGGCGGCGGTGGAATCGCCGCGTCCAGCGCGTCGGCGTCCAGCTCGGCCAGGACCCGGCGGAAGGTCCGTTCGCTGGGCACGGTGAACCGGCCGGTGAACGGATCACGGTAGGCACCCAGCCGCTCCAACACCGCTTGCGAGGTCCGGGCGGCCCACTGCCGGATCGCCGCCACGCTGTCGCCGCCGCCTGTCGGGCGACCACGGCACTCCCGAGAGGGTCGAGCTGCCGACCAGGCTCATCCCCCGGGGCTCGGGGGAACTCCCTGCTTAGGACCAGTGCGCGGGGCGGGTGAGTGCGGCGGGCAGCTTGGTCGCGGCGTCTCCCCTGGCCGCGTTGACCTGGGCCTGGGTGAGGAAAATGCTCCCGGTGAGGTCGGCACCGCGCAGGTCGGCGTCACGGAAGTCCACCCCGATGAGGTCGGCCGTACGCAGGTCGGCGTTCCGCAGGTCGGCCGCGATGAGGTAGGCCCCGCGCAGGTTGGCCCCCCGCAGGTTGGCGCCCTTGAGCCGGGCCCCGATGAGATCGGCTCCCCGGTGATTCTTCTTGCGGCCGGGCACCTCGGCCCGTACCAGCTCGCTGGTGCGGAGCAGCAGGGCGTTGACACCCTGACGGACCATTGCCACGTCCGTTTTCGCGAGCGTTTCCGCACTGCCGTGCGTGAGGCGTTCGGTGTCGTCCAGCGCGTGACGGAGATCATCGTGGATGGGGCGGGCCTGCGGCAGCGCCAGTGCCTCGGTCAGGTACCGGAGCAGCTCGTGGAGCTGCCGCATGACGGGAAACACCTCGAACATCTTCCCGGCGGTGCCCGGAGCCTGCCGCCAGTCCTGTCCGCCGAAGGTGATCTGGGAGACCTGCTGTCCCGCGCCGAAGCAGTCGAAGACCGTGCAGCCGGGAAAGCCCCGCTCGCGGAGGTTCGCGTGGATGCCGCAGCGGAAGTCCGCCCGCAGGTTCACGCACGGTTTCCCCGCGTCCTTGTCGATCGCGAAATCGGCCGAGGCGGCGAAGGGCAGCGCGACACAGCACAGCCCGAAGCAGTTCGCACAGTCGGCCCGCAGGCGGGCACTGTCTCCGACGGCCGAGGGGACTTCGCGCTTCTGGGACAACGTAGATGATCTCCTACCGCGAGGTGGGACGTTCCGAACGAATCTCCATTCTCGCCGACCGCAGGCCGCCCGATGTTCCGAGCCCGTCCTGGCCGGCGGCGAGCGCCCCGCATACGCCAAGGCTCCTACCACGGTTCCGGCCGCACCGTCCTCTACCACCGCACCCCCCTGGGCGACTCCCTGATCGGCCGCTCACCGGCCCTCGACGCTTCCTCATGAGGCCTCTCCCGTACGGGTCTGACACGAAAATAGAGTGAACCGTCCAGCCGCACTGGGCGGTGGCGCCTCAGCCTGATTCCCTCTCGCCGGTCGCGGCGTCGGCGTCCGCCGGCCAGGTCGCCACCACATCGATCGCCCATTCCGCCCAGGAGATCATCGCTTCCAGGCGCCGGATGCCGGCTTCGAGGCCGAGCAGGGACGCCCGGTCGGCGGGCCGGCTGAGATCGAGTCCCTTCCTCAGGACCCGCATGCCCCGCAGTCGCGCCCGGTGGTATTCCATCTCCTCCCGGAGGAAAGCCCGGGCCTCCTCCGGCTTGATGAGCCATAGCGCGAATGGTCGAAGCGGCGAGAGGGCGCGCAGCCGAACGGCGTGACCCACCGTGCGGCCCGGCGGCTACGGGCCGACTCCTACGTGGGGATCGTCTTCGGCCCGTCGTGAACACCGGGACGGCTCCGGCGAACAGCTCAGACGCGCTGGACCGCCCCGTCGGAAAGTGCCACGACGGTGACGCCGAAGTCATGAATGGTCGCCGCCAGCTCCTCGGGTGAGAGGCCCGGGGCCACGACGACCAGGGAGCCGCGCATCAACGCCAGCCCGATCAGGGTGGTCAGGGCCAGGCTGCACCTCAGTGGCCAGGTCACCAGGAGGACGTCGGACTTCTCCAGCTCGGCGCCCCTGTCGAGCAGGCCCATCCGCGTGATCAGATCCTGGTGGGTGAGCACCCCTCCGTCCTCGATCAGCAGGGCGGGCTGCACCGCCGGGTCGAGGAAGGGCAGCGGGACGGGCTCCAGGAGCAGCAGGTCGGCGAAGTCGACGGTGTCGCGGGCCGGGCCGAACGCGATCACCTGCCGGACCCGTGAGTCCTCCACGGCCCGCAACGAGGCGTCCGCCAGGCGCGGGGTGGTGATGAGCAGCCGCGCCTCCCACTCGGCCAGCAGGTCGGCCATCTCCTCACACCCCGAGGTGATCGGCGCCGCCACCCCTCCGGCCGCGATGACCGTGTGCACCGCCAGCGTCTGGGCCACCGCGCTGTCCACGTGGATCCCGGCCACCTGACGCCGCCGTGCCCCCCGCCGCACCAGGCCCGAGGCTCCTCGGGTCACCTCCGCGGCCAACCGGCGGTAGCCGTACACCGTTCCCGCGCCGAGGTCGATCAGTGCCGGCCGATCACCTCGCCCGTGCGCGTAGCCGAACACCGCCTCGGTGAGTGTGCAGCTGGTGGACGGCGAGGTGGGTCTCATTCCGATGAGGGTAGGGCGGCCTGTCCACAGGGGCATCGACAGATGTATGTAGATGACTGTGTATTCGGCCCCGTGACGCCCCGTGACGCCCCGAGCCGCACTCCCCTGGAAAAGCAGCGCCCCCGAGAGCAGCGCCCCAGAGAGCAGCGCCCCCGGAAAACAGTTCCCCAAAAAACAGCGCCTCCGAAGCGGTGTCCCGGAAACGATGTCCCGGAAACGATGTCCCGGAAACGGAAGGCGGGCCCGAGCCCTGCGCGACTCGAGCCCGCTGCCGCGTGCGGCCCTTGGCTCCGGCCCCCACCCCTCCGAGGGGACCTCACCGTCTACCGGGACACGCGACGTCCGCAACGTGCTCGACCGAGACGTCCGGGATGGTGTGGACCTGCCGTCCCGGACCGGAACTGTGACCGGCACGGTGCGGAAGGCTGGACGTCATCGGTCGAACACCAGGAAAACGTACGGCGAGCGGCGGCCCCGGAACATACTCCGGACTAGGTATCCCGAGATGTATCTTCACGCCCGCACATGTGTAGCCCGAGGTATGTAGTGGCCCGAGCCGAGCGTGCGGGCCGGTGCGGTGGCCGGGCGGTGGCGGCCGGGAAGCGATGGCCGGGAATCCGCACCGGATTCCCGGGCGGTCCCAGCCCGGGGGTGTCTTCCGAGGTGGCGCGCCGCCGTGCCCGGCGAGCGTGAACGAACACCGCGCTAAGGACGGTTCTGCTCGACGACCCAGGTGGCGACCTGCGTACGGGAGGAGAAGCCGAGCTTGGCCAGGATGTTGGCGACGTGCCTGGCCGCGGTGGCGGGGCTGATCACCAGCTCGTCGGCGATGGCCCTGTTGCTCATTCCCCTGGCGATCAGTTCGGCGATCTCCGCCTCTCTGCAGGTGAGCGTGGTCAGCGGGGCGGCGACCGGAGGCTTGCCGAGCAGGACGGGCGTCTCGTACGGCTCGTCGAGCTGGAGCGCGTAGCGGACCGCCCGCTCCTGGGACATCTCCTGGCCGTGCGCCCACAGCTGGGCGACCAGCACGTCACCGAGGCGCACCCGGGCGGGCTGGAGCAGCTCCTCCATCCGTGCCCCGAACCCGGGCGGCAGCACGGCTCCGCTCATCGCGCTCCTGATCGCGGCGGAGGCGCCGGCCAGGCGCACCGCCCTGCGGTCGTCCTCCTCGGCGAGCGCGAGCTGGGCGAGTGTCTCGATCCGGCGGGCCACGCCGAGCCGCTGCCCGGTCCCGATGCAGAGCCGCAGGCTCTCGATCAGCCTGGTCCGCGCGGTGACGAGGTCTCCCTGGGCCAGGGCGATCCGGCCAAGACCTGACAGGCAGGTGATGGACTGCCAGTGGGCGGTGATGTCCTGGAGCATGTCGAGGGCGCGCTCGTAGTGGGCGCGGGCCTCCGCCAGGTCGCCGCGGAGCCAGGCGACCTGGGCCAGGCCGATGAGGGCCACCGGCGCGGCCCAGTGGTTGTCGAGCTCGTGGGCGATGGCCAGCGCGGCCTCGAAGGAGCGCTGCGATTCCTTCGCCCTGCCCTCCGACAGCGCGAAGGTGCCCTCCATGGAGCGGATGACCGTTTCGTGCCACGGGTCGTCGACGGTGTGCACGGCCTCCAGTGCCTCGTCCAGCAGGGACCTGGCCCTCTCCGGGCGGCGTTGGTAGATCGCCACCCAGGCGAGGATGGCCAGCGCGCCGCTGAGCGGCCCGGGCAGGCCCGTCTCGCGGCACAGCTCGACCGCCGCGGTGCAGGCGATCTGCGCGGTGTCCGGGTCGCCCTGCCCGAAGGCCACCTGCCCGCGCAGCGCGAGGGCGTCGCCGCGCACGTACGGCGCCAGCTCCTCGGGCGCGGTGTCGAGCAGGCGGTCGAGCCACTTGTCGGTCGGGGTGAACCTCCCCCCGGCGATGATCGGCCAGCGGAGCAGCACCAGAAGGCGGAGCGCGCTCTCCGGGTCGCTCGCGGCCTCGACGGACCAGCGCACCGCCGCCCAGACGTTGGCCTGCAGCTCGTCCAGCATGACCAGCATCGGGCAGATCTCGGTCCAGGTGGGCCGGGGCCGCCGGACTATCGTCTGGTGGATCCGGGCGGCGAGCTCGATCATGTGGTCGCGGTGCAGCCGCCGGAACTCGGGTTCCTCGCCGGAGGCTTCGAGCTGCTCCGCGGCGTACTCGCGGATCGTCTCCAGCATGCGGTATCGCGTCTCGCCCGCGACCTCGGCGTCGGCCAGGACCAGCGACTTGTCGACCAGGTCGCAGAGCACCCCCAGGACGTCCTCGGCCCGCAGAGCGCTGCCCGCGCAGACCTGCTCGGCCATGTCGAGCGTCCACCCGCCGGTGAAGACCGCCAACCGCCGCAGCAGGATCCGCTCGGGCTCGTTGAGCAGCTGGTAGCTCCAGTCGACCGTCGCCCGGAGCGTCTGCTGCCTGGCCGGGGCCGTTCTGTCGCCCACCGACAGCAGCCGGAACCGGTCCTGGATCCTGGCGTTGATCTGCTCCACGGTCAGCACCCTGCACAGGGCGGCGGCGAGCTCGATGGCGAGCGGCATCCCGTCGAGCGCCGCGCAGAGCCCGGCGATGTCCGCCGCGTTCTGCTCGGTCATGGCGAAGCCCCGCGAGGCGGCGGTGGCACGGTCGACGAAGAGCCGCACCGCCTCGCTGGCGCCGACGTCACGGCCTTCGCCCCTGGGCAGGCTGAGCGGCGGCACCCGCCACACGGTCTCCCCTGCCACCCGCAGGGGCTCGCGGCTGGTCGTGAGCACCCGCACGTCCGGGCAGACGGTGAGCACGGCGCGGCAGAACCTGGCGGACTCCTCGATGAGCGACTCGCAGTTGTCCATGACCAGCAGCAGCCGCCGTTCGCCGAGCGCGTCGATCAGGGTGTCGGCCAGCGCGCGGGACGGCTCGGCCTTGACCCCGAGCACGGCGGCCACCCGGGGCTCGATCAGGTCGCCCGGCACCGCGTCGGCCAGCTCGACCAGCCAGGAACCACCGGGGAACTCCCCCGCCAGCTGGGTCGCGACCCGGACCGCCAGCCTGCTCTTGCCGATGCCGCCCGCCCCGCAGAGCGTCACCACCCGGGCGACGCTCAGCAGGTCTGCGAGTTCTTCCACGTCGGCTTCACGCCCCACGAAGCCGTTGGGTTCGAGAGGCAGGTTGCCTCCGGTGAGGGAAGCGTGTGCGGTGTCCTGGGTCATCGGCTCTTAAAGAGGTCGCGGGTAGAACCGTCACAGAAAGTGTGACATCAATTACCGAACCATGCCCAGTCTTAGACCATTTCCGGCCTACAGATCATCCCGTCCCGGCACGTTCCGCCTCACCCGCCACTCGGCCGTGACCGCTCACCCCGCCTCGGGACGGCGATCCATCGAGAATCATGACGCTCCGCATTTGATGTGATTCCGAAAGTGACCGACGGTCCGGCCGGGGACGGTGGCGGTTCGAATACGAGGCGACGTCGACCGTAACCGGCCATTCGATGGCCATCGCCGGTGCGGCGGCTCACACTGCTCGCATGGCAGACTCCCCCACCGATCCGGCCCCCGAGCTTGGCGAGCTCAGCCTCTCCGAGTGGTACGCGCACACCGACAAGATGGCGAAGGTCGGTTTCCTAACCATCGCCCGCAGGCTGCCCGCACTGGTGTCGCAGGCCGTCAGGCTGGCCTGGCTGGCCAGCCCTCGTGACACCTCCGTCGCGATCACCCTGAGCCTGTTCGGCGGGGTGTTCACCGCGTTCGGGCTGCTCGCCACGACCGGGGTGCTGTCGGCGCTGTTCGAGGCGGGCCCGACCCCCGAGCGAGTGCGGGCCGCCTTACCGAGCCTGATCCTGGTGGGCGTGGCCGCGGCCCTGCGTACCCTCGCTCAGGCGGGCGCGGGCTGGGCTCAGTCGCGGTTGGAGCCCCAGGTCGGCCGGATCGCCGAGGAGCGCCTGTACGGGCTGACCAGCCAGGTCGGCCTGGCGGCCTTCGACGACCCCGACTTCCACGACACGCTCCAGCGGGCCAGGGCGCGCGGGGTGTCCATGGCGGACGAGGTGGTGGCCACGGCCATCAACGCGCTGACCGCGATCATCGGCATCGTCGCCGCCGCGGGCGTGCTGGGGGTGCTCCACCCGGTCCTGCTGCCGCTGCTGGTGCTGGCGGTGCTGCCCGACGCCTGGGCCGCGGTCCGCTCCGCGCGCATGCGCTACACCACCATGTACGCGTTGATCCCCGCCCGCCGCCGAAAGTGGATCATCGCGGAACTGCTCGCGGAGCGCGAACCCGCCGCCGAGGTGCGCTCGTTCACCATGCGCGGCTTCCTGATGCGGATGTACGACGCGGTGGCCACCGCCGAGCAGACGGTCATGCTCGGCCTGGCTCGGCGGCAGGTGCTCGCGAAGGTCGTCGGCGAGGCACTGGGCGGGGTCGGCACCGCCGTGGTCTACGTGGCCCTGGGCGTGCTGCTCGCGATGGGCGCGGTCCCGCTGGCGGTGGCGGGCACCGCCGTGCTGGCCATCCGCTCGGGCCAGACCTATCTGGCCAACCTGATGTACGCCACGAACCGCCTCTACGAGGAGGGGCTGTACTTCACCGACTTCCTCGACTTCTGCGCGGAGGCGGAGCGCAGACTACCCTCCGGGCGCCCGGCGCGGGCGCCGGAGAGCTTCGAGCGGATCACCGCCGAGGACGTCGTCTTCACCTACCCGGGCTCCGCCGTCCCCGCGCTCCGGGGGCTCACGATGCGCATCGACAGGGGCGAGGTGGTCGCCCTCGTCGGGGAGAACGGCTCGGGCAAGACCACGCTGGCCAAGCTCCTGTCCGGGCTGTACGAGCCGGACGGCGGCCGGGTCAGCTGGGACGACACCGATCTGGCCGGTGTCGATCCCGACGAGTTGCGACACCGCATCGCGGTCATCGCCCAGGACCACACCCGCTGGCCGCTGACCGCCCGCTACAACATCAGCATGGGCACCGACAAGGGCGAGCCCGCGCTCGTCGCGGCGGCCGAGGTCGCGGGCGCCGACCAGGTGGTGGCCGAGCTGCCGCACGGTTACAGCACCCTGCTCGACCGGCGCTTCAAGGACGGCCAGGAGCTGTCCGGCGGCCAGTGGCAGCGGATCGCGGTGGCCCGCGGCTTCCATCGGGACGCTCCGCTGCTGATCTGCGACGAGCCCACCGCGGCCCTGGACGCCCGTGCCGAGCACGCCCTGTTCGAACGCATCCGGCAGCACGCCGACGGGCGCACCGTCCTGCTGATCACCCACCGGCTGGCCAGCGTCCGCTACGCCGACCGGATCTACGTCCTGGACCACGGCAAGGTCGTCGAGCACGGCACCCACGAAGAGCTCATGGACCTCGACGGGCTGTACGCCGACCTCTACGGCCTCCAGGCCAGGGCCTACTCGGCCTGACCGCCCAGGACCGCCTCCATGACGGCTCTGGCGATGGGCGCCGCCACCTGCCCGCCTGACCCGCCGCCCTCGACCAGGACCCCCACGGCGACCCGGGGGGAGACGGCCGGGGCGAAGCCGGTGAAGAGCGCGTGGTCCTTGCCCTTGGCGGAGTTCTCCGCGGTGCCGGTCTTGCCGGCGACCTTCACCCCCCGGATGGCCGCGGCGGCGCCGGTCCCCCCCTTCCCGGTGGCGGCGACCATCATCAGGGTGAGCCGTTCGGCCTCCTCGGCGCCGAACACGCGGCGGTACGCCGACGACTCGACCTCGTCGATCACCGTGCCGTCGGCGAGACGTACGTCCTCCACGAGGTGGGGGCGCATCAGCGAACCGTCGTTGGCCACGGCCGCCGCGATCATCGCGATCATGAGCGGAGTGGCCCGGACGTCGAACTGGCCAAGCGCCGACATCGCGGTCTGCGCGTCGTCCAACACGGGAGGGTAGACGCTCCTGGCCACCGGCATCGGTATCTCCAGGTCGTCGGTGTCGAACCCGAACGCCTCGGCCTGCTCGCGCAACACGTCCTGGCCGAGGTCGACCCCGATCTTCGCGAAGGGGGTGTTGCACGAGAGCTTGAACGCCTGGAGCAGCGGCGGGTTGCCGTTGCCGCAGCTACGGCCGCCGAAATTGCGCAGGTAGGTGCCGGTGCCGGGGAGGCGCAGGAATACCGGGGCGCTGACCCGGGTGCCGGGGCCGTACCGCCCGGAGCGGAGCGCCGCCGCACCGGTGACGACCTTGAAGGTGGATCCCGGCGGATAGTTCCGCTGGATCGCCCGGTTCAGCAGCGGGTCCGCGGGATCACCCTGCAACCGCTTGTAGACCCGGTCGAGCTTGGCCGTGTCGAAGCTCGCGTACAGGTTCGGATCGTACGAGGGCAGCGAGACCATGGCCAGGATCGCGCCGGTGCGGGGATTGAGCGCGACGACGGCACCGGGCTTTCCGGTGGCGCGCAGCCCGTCGTAGGCGGCCCGCTGGGCACCGCGATCGACGGTGAGCCGGAGCGTGGCGCCGCCACGGGTGCCGCCGACCAGCCCGCGCACCTTCACCCGGGGGTCGCTTCCCGAGAGCAGAGCCTCCTCGGCCTGCTCGATGCCCCCGCTGCCGTGGAGCGAGAAGTGCCCGGTGATCGCCGCGTAGAGCGGGCCTCCAGGGTAGGAGCGCCGATACCGGTACGTGGCGCTTTTAGCCTTGCGGCTGGTCGCGATGACCGTGCCGTCGTGGAGCAGGATCCGACCCCTGGGGCTGTGAAAGCGAGCGATCATCGTCCGCTGGTTGCGCGGGTCCTCGTTGAGCCGCTCGGAGTCCAGGCCCTGAAGGTAGGTCACGTTGGCGAGGAGAGCGAACAGCATCCCCCCGCACATCAGGGCGACGTGCCGCAGCGGGATGTTGATCCGGCGTGCGCGCGGTGCGACCATGGCCCCTCCCCGATACCGGTTTAACAGCCGGACCGAAAAGGGTGCCTCGACCAGCGGCAAAGCCGCCGTACGGGTTCCGATCGACCAATAAGCCGTAGGATTTACCGCCGTACGGCTTCCAGTGGCCCCGCACCGAACGTCGGCCGGGAGGCTCCCGTCAGGGAGCGGGCGTCTCGACCCGGAGAGAGTCGGTCAGGTTCGGAGAGGCAGTGGCCGACCACCACCGGTTGGCAGTGGCCGACCACCACCGGTCAGGTTCGGAGAGGCAGTGGCCGGCCGACCACCGAGTGGTAGTACGCGATCTTGTTCCGGATCGCCACCTGCCTCTCACGCAGGTTGTCGACCTGCCCCTGTACCCGCCGGTCGTGGGCTTCGAGCAGCGCGATCCGCTCGCGGACCGTGTGGTCGCCCGCCCTGGTCATCTCGGCGAAACGGAGCATCTCCGCGATCGGCATGCCGGTGTCGCGCAGGCAGCGGATCATGCCGAGCCAGCCGACGTCCTTCTCGGTGAACCTGCGCTGTCCGGCCGCGTTGCGGTCGATCGACTCAAGCAGCCCGATCCGCTCGTAGTAGCGGAGCGTGTCGAGGCTGAAGCCGGTCTCCTCTACCACCTGTCCCGGTGTGTACACACTCACTCGGGCAGCATGCCACCTGGAGCCCACTCCAGGTCAAGTGAAGGACCATCGGGATCCGGCCCCCGGGATCATTCCTGCGGCAGGTGCGCCGACAGGTAGCGGCGGACCAGGTGCTTACACTCGGCGATCAGCTCGGGGTCCCCGTCCGGCAGGGAGCGGAAGGCGAGCTTGAGCACCGCGTCGGCCGCCTCGACCGCGACGAAGAGCGCCCGGTCCAGCTCCGGGCCTATCGGGGCGCCGAGCAGCTCCACGGTGATCGCACGGAGCCGGTCGGCCACGATGACGTTGTTCTCCAGCACGGCGTCGAGCATCCGGTCGGTCCCCTTGACCACCGGCCCGCCGGGCGCGGCGAGCACCTCTCCGAAGTCGACGACGGCGAACCCCGGCGTGGCCCGTTTCATCGCGACGAACTCGTCGATCGCGAGGTCGACCATCTCGGTCCAGTTGGAGAGCCGTACCTCCGCGAGCCTGGCCGTGACCCTGCCGAGGAACGCCTCCAGGTTGCGCAGCGCCAGCGCGCGCACCAGCCCCTGCTTGTCGGGGAAGAACTGGTAGAAGGTGCCGATCGGCACCTCCGCGCGGCGCGCGACCTCCTTGGTGGTCAGTGCCTCGTAGCCGACCTCGTCCAGCAGTCGCGCGCACTCGTCCAGCATGCGCTCAACCCGTTCCAGGCTGCGGCGCTGGGCAGGGCGGCGGCGAAGCGTTCCCCCGGAGACGTTCGTCATCTCCCCATCATCCCCCACAAGCAGGCGCGACGGTTAACATGAGCCAGACTCATGCACTTGGAGGCCGGAATGTTCCTGTGGGGTACGGCGACCGCGTCCTACCAGATCGAGGGCGCCATCGCCGAGGACGGGCGCGGCGTCTCGATCTGGGACACCTTCACCCACGAGCCCGGCCGCGTCCGCGGCGGCGACACCGGCGACGTGGCCTGCGACCACTATCACCGCTGGGGCGAGGACATCGAGCTGCTGTCCGGTCTCGGGGTGAACTCCTACCGCTTCTCCATCGCCTGGCCGCGCGTCCAGCCAGACGGCAGGGGCGCGATCAACCAGGCGGGCCTGGACTTCTACGACCGGCTGACCGACGCGCTCCACGAGAGGGACATCGTCCCGGCGGCCACGCTGTTCCACTGGGACCTGCCCCAGCCCCTGGAGGACGAGGGCGGCTGGCTGAACCGCGACACCGCCTACCGCTTCGCCGAGTACGCCGCGGCGGTGGCCGACCGGCTCGCCGACCGGATCCCGATGTGGATCACTCTGAACGAGCCCTTCGTCCACCTGGTCTTCGGCTACGCGCTGGGCACCCACGCCCCCGGCAGGACCCTGGCCCTGGACGCGCTCCCCGCCGCCCACCACCAGCTGCTCGGGCACGGCCTGGCCGCGGGGGAGCTGCGGGCGCTCGGTGCGGAGAAGGTCCTGATCACCAACAACTGCACCCCGGTCTGGCCCGCCTCCGCGGACCCCGCCGACCTGGCCGCCGCCGACGCCTACGACATCCTGCACAACCGCCTGTTCAACGACCCGTTGCTGCTGGGCACCTACCCCGACCTGTCGGCGTACGGGGTGAGCCTGGACTGTGTCCGCGACGGTGACCTGGACCTGATCGGCGCGCCCCTCGACGGCATCGGTATCAATTACTACAACCCCACCCGGATCGCCGCGCCCACCGGCGAGGGCCTCCCCTTCTCCGACGCGGGTGTCACCGGCTACCCCACCACCGCCTTCGGCTGGCCCGTCGCCCCCGACGGTCTGCGCGAGCTGCTGGTCGGCCTCCGGGCCCGGTACGGCGACGCCCTCCCGCCGGTCTACGTCACCGAGAACGGCTGCTCCCAGCCCGACGAGCCTGGCCCTGACGGGACGGTCGACGACCAGGCCAGGATCGACTTCCTCGACGGCCACATCGGGGCCGTCGAGCGGGCGCGGGCGGAGGGGGTGGACGTGCGCGGCTACTACGTCTGGTCCCTGCTGGACAACTTCGAGTGGGCCGAGGGCTACAGCCAGCGCTTCGGACTCGTCCACGTCGACTTCCCCACGGGCAGGCGCACCCCGAAGGCCTCCTACGAGTGGCTACGCCGGCGGATCTCACAGGGCTGGGACATCCGACACCCGCCCGTGCCGTGGCCGCGGACCTCACCGCCACGGCGCGGGCGAGCGGACGCACTCAGCGGTTGAAGGTGTCCGGGTCGGGCCCGGCGCGGGTGCCGGCGTCCGGCTTGGCGATCTCGGCGATGTCCTCGTCCGTGAGGGCGAAGTCGAAGACGTCGAGGTTCTCCCTGATCCGCGACGGCGTCACCGACTTGGGGATGACGACGTTGCCCAGGTCGAGGTGCCAGCGCAGGACGATCTGGGCCGGGGTCTTGCCGTACTTCCCGGCGATGGCGACGATCATATGGTCGGCTACGTGATCCGTCCTCGCGGCAGCCGGGCTCTGGCCCGCTAGGGACGCGTCACCTCTTCTCCGTTCCGCACGCGTCCCCAATGCGCGCCCAGGGCCTTTCCGAGACCTTTTTCACCTCGGACCCGAAAGGGCGACGGCTGTGGCGCACTCCTTCGCGCACGGAAACCATTCACACACCCAGAGAAAGGTAAGGAACAGCGGCGGTCGCGGTGACCGCGACCTGGCCAGACGTACCCTCTCGCAGAACTTCCTCGTCGATCCGCACGCCGTCGGGCAGATGGCCGCCGCGGCCGGATCGCACGGGCTGCTCCTGGAGCCTGGCGCGGGCGAGGGTGCGCTCACCCTCGCCCTCGCCGAAAGCTGCGCAAGGGTCGTGGCCTACGAGATCGACCCGCGACACGCGGGCAAAACGGAGGCGGGAGTGGACCGCGACACTGTGGTGGCGTTCGTCCACCCCGACCGGTGGCTGACGCTCTTCGAGCTGCTCCGCTGACACACCCGCACACCGCCCGGACCCGGGCGGTGTGCGGTCTCCCTCCCGGTCAGGCCGAGTCGGCCTCGCGCGGAGCGTACCTGCCGGGCGTGCATCCGTACTCCTTCGCGAAGGCCGCGATGAAGGCCGAGGGGGTCGCGTATCCGACACGGCGGGCGACCTCGGCCACCGGCTGGGTCTCCAGCAGCACCCGCGAGGCGCGCAGGCGCAGCTTGGTGCGCCACTGCGAGTAGGACATGCCGAACTCGCGCACGAAGTCCCGCTGCAGCGTCTTGACGCTGACGTGCAGCCGTTCGGCCCACTCGTCGAGGCGGACGGGATCGCCGGGGTCGTGCGACAGCGTGCGGGCGACGGTCATCGCGAAACCGGTGCCGGTGGCGTGGTGGCCGACGAACTCACGGGTCGACGCACCGAGTCCGGCCATGATGCGCTCGCGGGCGACGAGCGCCTCCCGCTCGTCGTACCCCGGTCGGGCGATCGCCTGAACGAGCCGCGCCGCCTCGTCGTCGATGGACACCGCGCCGGCCCGCAGCCCGCCGAGCGCCTCGGGCACCTGGCGCAGGCAGACCCGGTACACGGTCTGCCGGCCCGCCGCCCGCACCTCGTGGCTCACCGCGCGGTGGGCCCAGAACGCCTCCCGCGCGCCCACGAACTGTGCGTCGGCACCGTGCCGGGTCGAGAGCACGCCGTCGGGCGACCAGTAGAGCTGGTGCAGGAAGTCCTGCCTGCTCTGGCCGAATTCGAGCACGGCCGCCGAACGGTACTTGAGCACGAGGACGCCGGTGAGCGTGCCCAGGCCGTAGCCGTACTCCTCGCACCAGAGCGGATCGGTCCCGAAGTGGCCGGCACCGGTCGCAGAGTGACTTCCCATCGACATTGGATGGCCTCCCGCCGACAACGGCGAGATCACCATCCCCGCCGACCCCAAGCGCGTCGTCGCGACCGGGTACGCGGTGCCTGCACTCATCGAGGCCGACGCCCCTCTGGTCGGCATCTCCGGCTGGAGACGCGGCCTGGCGATGATGACCGAGGAGGACCTCGCGACGTACAACGGCCTCGAAAAGGTCGCCGGAGAGACGGCAGCCGAGACCAACTACGAGGCCGTCGCCAAGGCCAAGCCCGACCTGATCGTCATCGGCGTCCCGAAGCCGGCCCTCGCCGATCTCGACATGAAGCGGCTGGAGTCCATCGCCCCGGTCGTCGTCATCGGCCCGACCGTCCCCTCCGCGTGGCGCGAGCTGTCGCGACGCCAGTCCGACGCCGCGGGTCGCCTCGGCGACTTCGAGACCGCCAAGGCGGCGTACGAGAAGAGGACCGCCGAGCTCACCGAGAAGTACCGGAGCGCTCTCGACGGTGTGAAGTTCGGCCACGTCGGCGCCTACGGCGACATCGCCAAGGGAACGTTCCACCGCGAGTTCGCCGGGTCGTGGGGCACCAACATCGCCTCCGACATCGGCGTGACCTACTACGGCGAGGTCAAGGAGAAGGGCGGCGGCGCGCTCGACGTCAGCGAGTACCCCTCGATCGAGGAACTGCCGGAGAGCCTCGCCGAGGCCGACGCCGTCACGTACACGCTGGAGAGTGACGGCTCGGTGAGCGAGCCGGTGCGGTACGTCCTCGACTCCAAGCTGTGGAAGAACCTGCCCGCGGTCAAGGCCGGCAAGGTCTTCCCGCTGCGCTACACCGAGGCGGCGACATACGGCTCGGCCGTCAAGACGCTGGACTCCATCGACGAGGCGCTCGCGCCGCTGCTCGGCCGATGAGCGCCGACCGCCTCGACCCGAGGGGGCGCGTCGCCGCCCACCACCGGACCGGGACCGGCACCGCGCGTATCGGCTACCCGATCGGGGTCCGCACCGTCTCGGTGCTCGCGCGTGAGTACGTGACCCCGCGCCTGCTCCGGCTGACCGTCGGCGGCCCCGGGCTCGAAGGATTCCACACCTACCAGGCGGACGACCACATCAAGATCGTCTTCCCCGATCCGGACGGCACCCACCGCGCCCCGGTCGCCAACGACCACCTGGAGCTCGACTGGCCGAAGCCGATGCCCACCACGCGCAAGTACACGGTGCGGCGGTACGACGCCGAGGCCGCCGAGCTCGACCTGGACTTCGTGCTCCACGAGGGCGGGATCGCGTCGGCGTGGGCGGTCGCCGCCGAGGTGGGCGACGAGCTCACGATCGCCGGTCCGCCGGGGGCCAAGGCGTTCCCGCACAACTACGGCCACTACGTCTTCGCGGTCGACGCCACCGCGCTGCCCGCGGTCGCGCGCTGGCTGGAGGAGTCCCCGGCGGACGTCTCGGCCCAGGTCGTGATCGAGACCGACGACGCCGCCGAGCACGCCTACCCGCTCGCGGCGCGCGAAGGGGTGCAGGTCGTCCGGCTGGTCCGCGAGGGCACCCGCTCCTCGCTCGCGGAGACGGTGCGCTCCCTGCCCCTGCCCGAGGAGCGGACCTTCCTGTTCGCGGCCGGGGAGGCGTGCGACATCAAGCCGCTGCGCTCATGGGGCGCGGGACGGCTCGACTCGCTGTTCACCGGATACTGGAAGCGCGGAGTTGCCGGGCTTGAGGACTGATCTACCGGCGCGGGCCGCGATCCTCCTCGCGGCCCTCGCACTGCTCGTTGTGGTGGCGGTGGCCGGCGTGAGTGTCGGAACGCGCGCGATCGCACCGGCCGAGATCTGGCGTGCCTTCGCCGACTACGCCGGCAGTGACGATCATCTGATCATCCGCGATGTCCGGGTGCCGCGCACGATCCTCGGCATCCTCGTCGGTGCCGCCCTCGGCGCCTCGGGCGCGCTGATCCAGACGCTGACCCGCAACCCGCTGGCCGAACCCGGCATCCTCGGGGTGACCGCCGGCGCCGGCTTCGCCATCAACCTGGGCGGCGCGCTCGGCCTCGCGGGGTCGCAGTCCGCGCAGCTGATGCTCGCGTTCGCCGGCTCCGTGCTCGCGGTGCTGCTGGTCTACTCCGTCGGCCGGACCTCCCCACTCCGGCTCGTCCTGGCCGGCGTCGCCCTCAGCTCGGTGCTCGCGGGCCTCTCGCTCGGCATGCGCCTGATGCTGCCCGACGTCTTCGACCGGTTCCGCTTCTGGTCCGTCGGGGCGCTGGCCGGCCGCGAGCAGATGTCGCACACCATCCCGCTGCTGGCGATCGGCATCGCCCTACTGTCCACCTGGTCGGCCGAGGACGAGCGGGCGGTGCGGGAGGCCATGGCCGCGGCTGGCGTCACGGAACTGGCCGAGCGAGGCGTCGAGGAGCTGTCCGGAGGCCAGCGCCAGCGCGTCTGGGTCGCGATGGTGCTGGCCCAGGAGACGCCCTACCTGCTGCTCGACGAGCCCACCACGTTCCTCGACATCACCCACCAGTACCAGCTGCTCAAGCTGTTCGCGCGGCTGCGCGACGAGGGGCGCACGGTCATCGCGGTACTGCACGACATCAACCAGGCCTGCCGGTTCGCCGACCACCTCGTGGCCATGAAGGCCGGCCGCGTCGTCGCGGAGGGAGCTCCCGCCGACATCGTCGACGCCGCGCTCATCGAGGAGGTCTTCGACCTGCCCTGCGTCGTCGTCCCCGACCCGGTGACCGGCACCCCCATGGTGGTGCCGACCGCCTGACCTTCACCCGCCAGGCGGCCCGAACACGGAAACCCCGCGTCACCATGCCCCTACCAGGTGGTTTCCAATAGGACACCGACGCCATCCCCCGATCGAGTCCAGGGCGCTTCACTTACACCGCTTCAACCCCCAATCGGCATCCGTTCTCAAATGATCGTCTTTGCCACATCAGGCGAGCACCCCACACGACCTTAAAAGCCTGACATTGAGATCCATAGCCAGTTCGAGATCGTCCACCGGCATCCCCAAGACCTGCTCGCAGACCCCAATCTCTTGATCGTTTTCTGTCGGCGTCCATCCCTGTCCAGGGGTGCTGTCAGCGCTTCCGTCAGCAGGATCGAGCGTGGTGCCAGGGGTTCAAGCATCGCCCCGCTTCATCGCACGCGTGCTCGGCGCTGCCGCCCGCCATGAAAGAAAGCACAGGGCCGAACGTCGAAGCGGGCAAGGTCTGCCCGTTACCATCTCAGCTAAGTTTCACTTCTCCGTCGAATGCCTAAAAAGCTCAACAACAAGGACGAATGCCCCATGAGACGATGGTCCGCCCTGGCTGTCGCCGTACTGATCGCGTCCGTGCCGACTGCCATGAGTCCCGCCGCCGCACAGGCAGGCGCCCCTGATCCGGCGCGCACACTCAAAAAGCAGTTCCGAAACGAGCATGGCGTTCGGATTTCCGAGACCAGCCGCTACTTCTTCGGTAAGAAGTCGAAGGTCTCCGGGAGCGGGACCCGGATCAGCGGTAGTCTCCAGCTCGCCCCATCGGGCCCGGTGGCTGCAGATTTCACCTGGTGGGATCTTTCCCAGCCGAGGGGCAAGGGGCTCCCGTCCAAGAAGTCGGCCCCCTACCGGGTGATCCGCGTCGGCAAAGACGTGTACGACGACGCCGACCGGTATCCCGGACCGGTCCCGGATGGCAAGAAGTGGATCCGGTTCCCGAACAACCACAGGGGAGGCATGAGCCGGGACATGGCCTGGGACGCCAGCCTGCAGCCGATCAACGTGTACGACCTGTCCATGCTGAAGGCCGTGCTGAAGCGCTCGGCGAGCAAGCCCGTCTCCGGTGGTTTCCTCTACCGGGGCACCATGAGTTACAAGGAGCTGAGCAGGGTTTCCAGGAGCGCCCTCATCAGCTGGACCTCGGGGCAGCCCATCGGCAAGAAGAGCAAGGGGAAGGTCTCCTGGCAACTCTGGGCCGACCGTGACGGTCTGCTCAAGCGCCTGACCACCACCGACACCGTGGGAGAGGGAAAAGAGCCGCTGGTCAAGCGGAGCGACACGCGCTACACCGACTGGGGATGCCGGCTCGTCGTCACCGCCCCGCCCGCCGACGAGGTCATCGACGAAGATGATCTGTTGGAGTACATCCGCATGCAGAACATCCCCATTCCGACAGACTCCAAGAACACCTAGGGCACCCTGGCGATCACGAGAACGGCCCGCCGGTCATGGAAGATCTCCAAGTTCCGTCAAGGCTGCGGCCGACCTCCTCGGGCACGCGGACCTACCCGCACCTGACGCCCTCCGGCGAGGACCGGATGAGGCGGGTCATCGAAGACGTGTGGGCGGCGGGGCAATGTGCCCTGAGAGAGGCTTACAACGAGATCACCGCAGGTCGGAAGCCCGGCAGCGCAGAACATCGAGATCTGATCCGTCATACCTGAGGCGACGTCCGCCCAAGGCTCGCGCTGCTCCTCGGGTACGTCGTCCCACGCCTCAAGCCGGATACCCCCGCGGTCGTCGTCCGCAGAGACACGGCAGCAGTTCGTAACGCTCCAAACCAGCCGCCGTCCAGGAAGTCGCCGGGATCGTAGGCGAACGTCACATCGACGACGAAGAACGTGCGGTCGTAGCGTTCAGCTCGCAGTCGCTGCAAGAGACCAGGGGCACCGCGATCCAGGATCGCCCAGCGTTCGACGGTGTTGGGGTGCAGGCCGAGCAGCTTGCCGATCACTATGGTCGGGTGGACTGTCACGGTCGTCGGCGCGTTTGCTCCTGTGAAGCCAGGTCCTGCTTCGGCATTTCCGGGCGTTCGATGCGGGTGGGGTTGCCGCGTACGAGCTCATCGTGAACGCGCCAGCGGGCGGTGGTGACGGCGCGCCCCGCGGTCTCGTCGCCGTCCTCGATGCGCTGTCGCAGCAGCCGCATGGCGATGCGGCGGTTGAGGCTGAACTGCCGCTCGGTGTCGACCACGACGACGACCCCCGAGGGCCGGCGGGTCGCCCGTACCGCCGGTTGAGCGATCCCCAACGCACGGCGTCGTCGGTTTCGGCGCTCCCACGGAACAAGGACGGAACGGAGCAGGAGGCTGTCTCATGGCGATCCCCAAGAAGGGCTCACGGCTCATCACGGTGGATGGCATCGTCTACCGCTGGTGGGTCCGTCGTAAGCCCACGTCTGCCAGGGGAACAGCTGGGGCCCGCTGACCTTTGCGGTGGAGCTGTCCGATACGCCGGGTCGCGTTCTCCTGGTGTCGCTTCCCTGCTCTCGGCCAGACGCATGGCTCGGGGAGCGGATGATGGCCATACGGCCGGTGCTCGTGATGGCGACCATACGTAGGGCCCTTGATCGCGGCTGGAATCCATGGCAGGCGGGCAACGCCTTCGACCTCAGCCTCACCGATAACGACCTGACCGACTTGATGGCTGGCCAGCCACCTGCCTACGAGGTTCCCTCTTCTAGGTGACGTCCCCTCGGTAGGATCATCCGCCTCCTTCCACGCACCCTGCCAACCGCAGACACTGCAGGTCACACGAAGTGGACGAAGCTCTGGGCACCAGAACATCACCCGCCTCGGAAGCATGCGAAATACCAGGTTGGAGCCGGTGCATGAGTTTTGGCACGGCACACCCAAACACCACAAAGGAGATATTAGATCTCAGATCTGATGAGTGATGATAGTGACATGGCCTGCCGGGCCTGCTAGATTGCATATCAGATCTTAAACACTTGGTGCTGGGCTTCGGTGCCGAACATCGGGAGCCCCGTGCTGCCGCCTGGGTGGCCCCATTCGACCGACCGCAGTCAGCGAGGGAAGGATGAAGAATGACCACTGAGGTAAGCGACGACGCGGCCTCTCGTGCGGTCGATGCCATCAACTACGAACGGCTGACGACGCTCGTTCAGGAGGTCTGCCGGATCCCGAGCATCCTCGGTGACGAGGGCCCGCTTGCGAAGTTCCTGTTCGATGTGATGAAGGACTCCGGCTTCGAGAAGACCGCGCTGCAGGACGTCCTTCCGGACCGGCCGAACACGGTCGGGGAGGTCACCTTCGGTGCGGGGCCGCGGGTGGTGATGACCGGTCACATGGACACCAAGCCGGTCTCGCAGGGCTGGACCAAGACCGAGCCGTTCTCGGGCGACATCATCGACAAGGCCATCTACGGCCACGGCATCATGGATATGAAGGCGGCGCTGGTCTGCCAGATCGTCGCCATGGAGGCGCTGCGCGACTCCGGCATCCCGCTGCGCGGCTCGGTCGCGATGGCGGCCGTCTCCGATCACATGGGTGACCAGCTCGGGTCGATCGCCTACTTCAACGAGTACCCGGCCGACCTGTGCGTGCTCGGAGAGCTGTCGGGCAACGAGATCTTCCTCGGCCACCGGGGCCGCTACTATTTCGACATCACGGTGCGCGGCAAGTCCGCCCATACCTGCCACAAGCCGCTCGCGGTCAACGCCAACACACTCGCCGCGCATGCCCTGCTCGAGTTCGACCAGTCCCGCCTCACGCCACAGCTCGAGGACTGGGTGACCGACCTGTTCGGTGCGGAGACCTACATGGCTCCCGGCCGGGTCTACGGTGGACTACCGCCGGGTGGCCCGTCGATGATCCCCGACGAGTGCGTCATCCGCGTCGACTGCCGGCCGCAGCCCGGCGTCACCGTGGAGCAGGTGCGGGAGGAGATCGACCGTTGCCTGCGCGCGGCCAAGGTCCGCGACCCGAGGTTCGAGGCCGACGTCACGTTGGCCGACGTCAAGTCCGGCTACCTCGCCCAGCCCGGTGACCGCGTCGTCCAGCTCATGCGCGACTCGGTGCGTTCGGTGCGCGGCAGCGAACCGCCGTTGCAGGCGGCCGGGTGGCTCGGCGACACCGCGAGCTTCGGCCAGAAGGTTCCGACGATCATCTTCGGCCCCGGAGGCGAACCCGTCTACTGCCCCGATGAGCACCTGTCGATCGACGACATCGTCGAGGCCACCCAGGTCTACGCCACCTTCGCGGCCCTCGCGCTCGGGGACCAGGAGACCCGATGAGCGACCCGGTGACCGTCCGCCCGCGAGTCGTCCTGGCCAAGCCGGGCCTAGACGGGCATGACCGCGGCGTCAAGGTCGTCGGGATGGCACTGCGCGACGCCGGAGCCGAGGTCGTGTACCTCGGCCTCCAGCAGTCGGCGAGCCAAATCGTGGGGGCCGCGTTGGCCGAGGATGTGGACATCATCGGGCTGTCGGTTCTCTCCGGCGTGCACATCGCCGTGGCCGAGCAACTGATCGAAGCCTGCCGCGAGGCGAACCTGGACGACATCGCCATCGTCATCGGCGGGACGATTCCGCCCGCCGATGTCGACAGGCTCAAGACCCTCGGTGTCCGTGACGTCTTCCCGGTGGGCACGCCGCTGCCGGACGTGGTGGCCAGGATTTTCGACATTGCGCAACGAGGGCGGAGTGCGTCATGAACGATGACCCCAACGAGGTCACCACCGATTCAGGGATTCCCCTGGAGCCGATCTACTTCGCGGACATGGTCGAGGACGGGCTGGAAGACAGGCTCGGCCTACCGGGGAAGCCTCCGTTCACGCGGGGGCCCTACCCGACGATGTATCGCGAGCGGCTGTGGACCATGCGCCAGTACGCCGGGTACGGCTCGGCGGAAGACACCAACGCCCGCTACCGCTACCTGCTCTCGCAAGGACAGACGGCTCTGTCGGTGGCGTTCGACCTGCCTACGCAACTCGGATACGACTCGACCGCGCCGGACGTGGCCTCGGAGGTCGGCCGGGTGGGCGTGGCCATCGACACGGTCGAGGACATGGAGGCCGTGTTCGACGGCCTGCCGATCGGCGAACTGTCGGTGAACTTCACGATCAACGCGACCGCCCCGATCATCCTGGCGTTCTACCTGGTCGCGGCCGAGCGGCAGGGCGTGAACCTGCGTGATGTCGCCGGAACGCTGCAGAACGACATCCTCAAGGAGTTCCTGGCCCGCAAGACGTTCATCTTCCCGCCGGAAGCGTCGATCAGGTTCGTCGCCGACGTGGTGGAGTACGCCTCGGCGGAGCTGCCGCGGTTCAACGGCATCTCGATCACCGGGTACCACGCCAGGGAAGCGGGATGCAACGCGATCCAGGAGGTCGGGCTGACCATGGCCTCGGCGATCGCCTACACTGAGGCGTTCCTCGCCCGGGGACTCGACTTCGACTTCTTCGCGCCGAGGTTGTCCTTTCACTTCTCCAGCCAGCTCGACCTGTTCGAGGAGGCGGCGAAGGTCCGCGCGGCGCGTCGCATGTGGCACAGGCTGGCCACTGAGCGGTTCGGCGCGAAGCAGGAGAACTCGGCGCGGCTGCGGTTCTTCTCCGGATGTTCCGGAGCGACCCTGACCGCGCAGCAGCCGCTGAACAATGTGGTCCGGTCCACTCTGCAGTGCCTCGCGGCAGTGCTCGGCGGGGCACAGTCGATCCACGTCATGGGGTACGACGAGGCGCTGGAGATCCCGACCGAGGAATCGGTACGGCTGGCGCTGCGTACCCAGCAGATCATCGCGCACGAGTCCGGGGTCGCGAGGGTGATCGACCCGCTCGCCGGTTCGTACTTCGTGGAGAGCCTCACTGACGAAATCGAGAAGCGCGCGTGGGCGCTGGTCGACGAGGTGGACGCCGGCGGAGGGCTGGTCGAGTTGCTCGCCCAGGGCATCCCGCAACGATGGGTGGCCGAGTCCGCGTACGCCTACGAGCGGCAGATCGTCAGCGGTGAACGCATCAAGGTCGGGGTGAACAAGTACACCGACGACTCCGACATCGCCCCACCCCTGTTCGAGATCGACGAGACCGCGGGTGACCGTCAGCGGCGCAAGTTGCGGGACCGGCTCGCGGCCCGTGACGAGGCGGCGGTGCGGAACTCGCTGGAGGACCTCGACGAGGCACTCGGCAACGGCGCCAACACCATGCCGTACATCATGCAGTGCGGTCGGGCCGGCGCGACTCTCGGGGAGATCGCGGACACCATGCGGGCGAGGTTCGGCGTCTACCGCGAGCCGCAGCTATGGTGAGGCGGCAAAGGCCGTTGGAAGGCATCCGGGTCGTCGATCTGACCCGGTTCGTCTCGGGGGCCTACTCTTCGATGCTCCTCGCCTCGCTCGGCGCCGATGTGATCAAGGTCGAGGTGGGGGCCGCCGGCGATCCGTACCGGGTGCAGGGGACCGCGTTCGTCGGTGACGAGAGCGTGTTGTTCCAGGTGCTGAACACCGGCAAGCGCAGCATCCACGTCGACCTGAAGTCCGACGAGGGGCTGCGCGTCATGGAGGCCCTGATCGGGTCGGCTGATGTGATGATCGAGAACGGCCGGCCCGGGTCCCTCAGGCGGGTAGGGCTCGACAGCGATTCGGTGCGCGCGCGTCATCCGCGCCTGGTGTACGCCTCCATCTCCGGGTACGGCCAGGTCGGCCCGGACGCCTCCCGGGGCGGGTTCGACCTGATCCTGCAGGCCGAGGGTGGCCTGATGAGCGTCACGGGTGTCGCCGGAGGGGAACCGGTCAAGGTCGGCGTGCCGATCCTCGACATCGGCAGCGCCGTTTCGTGCGCGCTCGCGGTGGTCGCAGCCCTGATGGGACGAGAACGTCACGGCGACGGGGCGTACGTGTCATCGTCGCTGCTGGAGTTCGCGGTCGCCGCCTTCTCCAGCGCGGCACCCGCGTACCTCGTCGACGGCGAGGTACCGCGGCAGATGGGCAGCCACTCCCCGACGTTCGCTCCGTACGGCGCGTTCCGTGCGCGTGATGGCTACCTCGTCATCGCCGGCGCGGGAAGCGAGGATCTCTGGCATCGCCTGTGCGGCGCCCTCGACACCCGATGGTTACTCGAGGACTCTCGCTTCACCACCAATGCCGACCGGGTCCGCAACCTCACCGATCTCGTCGACGCGATCGAGGCCGTGCTGGCCGAGCAGGACGTCGACGCCTGGCTCTCGCATCTCGGGAAGGCCAGGATCCCGTCGGCCCGGGTGCGGGATCTCGCACAGGTGCTATCCTCGCCCCAGGTCGCCGTATTGGGGCTGGTCCGGGAGCAGAGCATACGGACCGGCGGCTACCGTTACATCGGTCCGCCGTTCCAGGTGGACGGTCCTCTCTCCTATGACCGTGGCGCGCCCGAGCTGGGCGAGCACACCGATGAGATCTTGGCCGAGCTGGATCTCGGGCAGGCCGTCGGCCAAGCCGAGGTGGTGGTCGACTCATGACCGACTCGTTCGACGAAGCGGCCCGGGCGGCTCTGGCCACCACCAGCGACATCGAGGCCGGCCAGGTCATCGAGCGGACCATCGAGCTCTCGCTGATCGCGGCGCCGCCGCTGGACGAGGCCGACCGCGCCGAGCGGGTCGCCCAGTGGTGGCGTGCTGACGGCCTGCGCGAGGTCGCGATGGACCAGGTGGGAAACGTGTGGGCAAGGGTGTGTGAAGGTCGCGGCCCGGCTGTGCTGATCGCCGCGCACCTCGACACCGTCTTCGGACGCGACATCCGGCACGGGCTCACCCATGACGGCGCGGGACGTCTCGTCGGGCCCGGCTGCGGGGACGACACGGTCGCGGTCGCCGCCCTGTCCAGCCTCGACCGGCTGATGGCGGCACCGACGGACCGGCCGGTGTGGATCGTGGCCACCGTCGGTGAGGAGGGCCTTGGCAACCTCCGCGGTGTCACCGCCGCCCTCGACCGTCCGCTCGTCCCGATCGGTGCCCTGATCGCCCTCGAAGGCAACTACCTCGGCCGGGTGAACCTGATCGGGGTCGGCTCGGTCCGCAAGCGCGTCACCGTCACCGCTCCCGGTGGGCACGCGTGGGAGGACCCGCATGTCCCGAGCGCGGTTCATGTGGCGGCCGAGATGATCCGCGACCTGGGGCACCTCCGGGTGGAGCACACCGCGAAGGTAACCGTCAACGTCGGCACCTTGCACGGCGGTGAGTCCATCAACGCCCGCGCCCAGCGTTGCATGTTCGACCTCGACCTGCGTTCGGAGGACCCGCTCGCCCTGCGGTCGCTCACCGAGGGCGCGACGGCGATCCTGGAGAATGTCCCCCCGCGGGTGAACGTCGAGATCGAGGAGATCGGCGACCGCCCGGCGGGACGGATGGACGCAGACCATCCACTCGTCGAGGCCGCCGCGGCGTCGCTGCGGGCGTTGGGCATCGAGCCCCGCTACACGGCAGCCAGCACCGACGCGAACGCCGCCTACAAGCTCGGCATCCCGGCGGTGACCCTCGGCATCACCTACGGGGACGGCACTCACACGGAGACCGAGTGGATCGAGATCCAACCGGTCACGCTCGGCCTGCGGGCTCTGGTCACCACCATCTACACGTACATCTCCTCGGGAGTTTGAAATGCTTAGCGGAGTGGCACTGCAACCCGTTGACGCCCCAACGGAATTCGAGTCCATGGTCGAGGAGATCGAGGGCAACGGGTTCGACGAACTCTGGCTCACCGACTCGTCGCTGCACGCACGGAACGTCTATGTGTACCTCACCCTGGCCGCGTCGCGGACCGACCGGATACGGCTCGGGACCGCGGTGACCAACCCCATCACCCGCCACCCCGCGGTCACCGCCACCGCCATCACCACGGTCGACGAGGTCTCCGGTGGGCGCGCGGTCCTCGGCATCGGCGCCGGAGATCGTCCGCTGCTCGCGCTCGGTTCGAAGCCGGCGCCGCTCAAGCAGCTCGAGGCGGGCATCGACGCGATCCGGCGGCTGTGGACCGGTGAGAACGTGACGATGCGAGCGCCGGGCTTCGTCCTCGATGATGCCCACATGCGCGAGCCGGGGCGCTCCGACATCCCGGTCTACATGTCGGCGAGCGGTCCGAAGACCCTCGAGCTCGCCGGTCGTGTCGCCGACGGCGTCATCCTACTCGCCGGCCTGCACCCGGAAGGGCTGCGGTGGGCGATCGACCACATCGAACGGGGCGCGGAGAAGGCGGGCCGGTCCGCCCGTCCGGACATCACCGTCTTCGCGTACGGCGCGATCGACGACGACGAGGACAAGGCGCTGGCCGCCGGCCGGACCATCGCCGCCTGGTTTCCGCAGACCGCTCCGGTGTACTGCGAGATGGCGGGTCTGTCGAACGAGCTCGTCCGGCAGGTCCGCGAGATGTACAGCGGTGGGGAGTTCCAGGAGGCCGAGCAGGCCGCGAAACTGCTTCCTGACGAGTTCGTGCATCGGATGTCGCTGGCCGGTGGCAAGGACCGTGCCCGGGAGCACATCAAGAACATGCTCGAACTCGACGTGGAGTGCGTCAGCGTGTTCCCGCTCGGCGATGACCGGATGAAGACGGTCCGGTACTTCAAGGAATGCTTCGACAGCGTCACCGGAAGCTGAACGGTCGTGGCAAACCCCGTTCCGGACCGGACCCTGTCCACCGTCCTCGACCAGTGCCTGGGTGCCCGGCCGCTGGAGGAGGTGGTCCTCCTCGTTGACGAGGGCACCGACGCGGACGTCGTCGCGGCGCTGGTCTCGGGCCTGGAGGAGAGGCACTGTGTCCCGGTCGTAGCGAAGATGCCGCGATACGTGGTGCCGGGAAGTGAGCCGCCGGCGGCGGTCGCGGGCCTGCTGGCCGGCGCCGCCGCCGCGATCGAGCTGACCTCGACGTTCATCGGGTCCAGCCGGGCGCGCCAGAGGGCGACCGCGAAGGGCGTGCGCTACCTGGCCATGCCGGGCGTCGTCGCCGACACCTTCCGGCTCGGTGGGCCGTTCGACGTCGACTTCGACCGGTTGCGAACCTTGACCGAGCGGCTCGCGCGAGCGTGGGGATCGGCGTCCAGCTACCGGTTGACGACCCCGGCGGGCACCGACCTGTCCGGATCGGTTGAAGGGCGTCCGGGCCGGGCCCTGTTCGGGGTCGCCCGCGACAGGGGTGCTTACATGGCGCCGCCCGATGTCGAGTCGGGGACCGCCCCGGTCGAGCACAGCTCGAACGGGGTCGTGGTCATCGACGCCGACTTCCTGTTCATGGGGCAGGGGCCGGTGACCCGGCCGGTCGCGTTGCACTTCACCGACGGACACCTCGTGGCGGTCGAAGGTGATGAAGGAATCCGCCTGACGGAGATGATGGACCGCTGCCAGGATGAGCGGATGAGCAACCTCGCCGAGGTTTCCATGGGGTTGAACCCCAATGGCCGGGTATGCGGCATCGCGATGGAGACCGAGTCGACCCTGGGCAGCGCCCACATAGCGCTGGGCAACTCGATCGCCTACGGGGGGACCGTCGACGCTTCGGCCCATCTCGACTGTGTCATGCGGGAGGCGACGTTGGAGCTCGACAGTCGCCCGATCCTGATCAACGGGGAGCTTACCTGAACTTGACGTTTCTGGTTTGGCACATCACATCTTACGCGCGAAACTATGCTGTCTTGGGAGTTGTCAAGACGCCGTACAGACGCCTATCTCCCGGAACGACAATTCATCTAGGGGCCTGAATGGAATCGGCGGAACGCCTCGGTCAGGACGGGTTGCCGCATCTGCAGCTCAAGGACCGCGTCTACCAGTATCTCCGCCAAGGCATCGTGGACGGCGACTTCGAGGTGGGCGCCGCGCTACGTGAGGTCGACATCGCCACGCGTCTGGGGGTCAGCAAGACGCCGATCCGGGAGGCCTTCGTCCGGCTGCACAAGGACCGGCTGGTGCGGCTGATTCCGTACAAGGGCGCGGTCGTCGCCGGTTACAGCCGCGAGGACCTCCGTGAGGTCTATGAGGTGCGCGAGCTGATCGAGGGCGCCTGCGCGGCCACGGCCGCGGCCGAGCCGACCGGCCGGTTGCGCGCCGACCTCGAGCGCAACGTGCAGGCGGGCCGCGACGCGCTCGCCGCCGACGATGTTGCCGAGGTCGTCCGGCTGTTCGAGGAGTTCGACCGGCTCATCTACAGTCAGTCGAACAACAAGTGGATCAACGATCTGATAGAAAACCTCGAAGGCCACCAGCGGCGCATCGGGCGGCTCACCGTCGGCATCCCTGGGCGCCTTGAGCAGTCGATCGAAGAGCACGCCGGTATCTGCTCGGCTATCGCCCAGGGCGACGCCGAGGGCGCCGAGAAGCTGATGCGGTCGCATGTCGTCTCGGTGATGGCCGACCAGCTGGAGAACTTCAGCGACTCCGGCCCCGCCTGACACTCGCCCGCTCCTTGCCGACGGGGGCGAAGGGGGCGATGACCCTCGCCCCCGACCATCATGTTCGCCGGAATCTCCGGCTCAGGCACCTGGCTGTTCGCACCCCCTGAGGTGACGTCCCACCCTCGGGGCAATGGTCGCCGTCCAGGTCCCGCCTTGCCTGATCCCCGTGCCCTGAGGGTCTCGGACCTGCGGCTTTCGAATGTCGCGCCGGGGATTCCGTCTCTCAAACTGTTGACGATCTGCTCCGGCCATCGATAGGTTTGCGCCAATGCGATATCAGATCTCAGATCTGATCTTCCGTGGGGCTCCAGATACCTGGCAGGCCGTTGCTGCTTGGGAAGGGCTTATAGATGTCAGAAGAGCAAACCATCTCCTCGACGGTGGAAGTCGACATTGTCATCGACGGTGGCTGGGTTCTCAGCCTCGACCCGGAGCGCCGGATCTTCCAGCAGGGGTTCGTCGCCATCAAGGATGGCGTGATCGTCGATGTCGGGCGACGAGAGGACCTCGCCGGCCGCTACCACGCGAAGCGCGTCATCGACGGCCGGAACAAGGTGACGATCCCCGGCCTGTCGAACGGTCACCGTCACCTGCTGTGTTGCGCCAAGGGGGCGATGCCTGAAGGGGGGACCACCCTCGACGCACTGCGGCGCTTCATCTACCCATCCTTCTCACGGCTGACCGCCGAGGACATGCACGTCTACGCACTGCACGCGACCGCGGAGATGGTGCGCTTCGGAACCACAAGCTTCGAAGAGCCAGGGTGCAACCACATCGAGGCCGTCATGACGGCGGTGGCGACGTCAGGCATGCGGTGCCGGATCGGTCCCTGGACGTGGGACCAGAACGGCTCCGCCGGTCCTAGCGATCTTCCTGACTGGTTGAAGTTCGATGCCAAGGAGGCTATCAAGCGGCTCGAGTGGGGTGTGGAGACCGTCCGCTCTTTCAACAACCCGCGTATCCGGGATGCCGTGACGATCGAGGGCGTCGGCACCTGCTCCGATGAGCTGACCGTGGGCGCGGCGAGACTGGCGCTGGAAGCCGAGTCACTGATGGTGATCCACAAGTCCACCAGCGAGCGCGAGGTGGCGCTGGAACTGAAGGCGTTCGGTCACCGGCCGATCGAGCACATGCACAAGATCGGTGCGCTCAACGAGCGGGTCCTCATGAACCACGTCACAAGCGTGGCGGAGTGGGAGGTCCCCCTCATCGCCGATTCCGGTGCCCGGATCTCCCAGAACCCGAGTACCGCGTTGAAGCTCGCCAAGGGCACGACCCAGTTCGGCAAGTGGCCCGAGTTGCTCGCCGCCGGCGTCCCGATCTGCCTGGGCACGGATGCCGAGAACTGCTCGAACCACCAGGACATCACTCGGGCGATCTCGCTCGCCGCCCTGCTGCCGCGGGACGCTCGGCAGGACCCGAACGCCGTCAGCGCCGAGCAGGCGCTGGAGATGGGCACCCTGGGCGGGTCGCGCGTGCTGGGGTGGGACGACATCGTCGGCGGCATCGAGGTCGGCAAGCAGGCCGACATCGTCGTCTACGAGGCCGACGACTTCGACTGGCGGCCGCTGCACAACCCCGTCGCGAACCTCGTGTACGGGGCGACCGGGCACTCCGTCCACACCGTTCTGGTCAGTGGGGACATCCTGCTGGACAACAAGAAGCTCACCAGGGTCGACGAAGGCGCTCTCCGCGAGGAGGTCGAGAAGATCGACCGCCGCGTGCTCAAGGAGATCGGGATCGAGCCTCGCGGCACTTGGCCTATCTACTGATGATCCGCTCTCACTCAGCGCCATTGCCGATGCTCTTCGGCTTCTTCCCCCAATGGAGCTTCATCATGATAATTCCTTCACGATTGACCGCCGCGGTGGCGGTGGCGGGATCGCTGCTGCTCACGAGCGCCTGCGGGGCTGGGGCAACCGATGCCCCCGAGGGCTCGGATAAGGAAAAGACCATCCGAGTCGGAGTCGCTCTGGCTGGGCCCCGCAACGATAACGCCTTCTACCAGACGTATCTGGAAGGCGTCACCAAGAACGCTGAGGCGATGAACCTCAAGGTGTCGGTCGTCGACAACCTGGTCGCCCCTCAGCAGATCACGGACGCGCTGACCAACCTGGCCGCCGACAACGACCTCATCATCGGCGGCGGAAGCGCGCTGGTCGCCGGCGCGAACGCCATCGCGGCCACGCACCCCGACACGACCTTCGTGATGTCAGGTGTCGTCACGGAGGGCATCGGCAACCTCCACGCCTACATGATGCTGCAGGGCGTTCCCGCCTACGTCGCGGGCGTGCTCGCCGCCAAGGTCACCAAGACCGGAAAGGTCGGGTTCATCGGCGGGGCGCAGATCCCGCCGACCAGCCAGTCGGACATCGACTTCAAGGCCGGCGCTCACGCCACCACCCCGGGCATCAAGTATTCGGCGATCACCGTCGGGAGTTTCAGCGACGCCACCAAGGCCAAACAGGCCGCCGCCGCCCAGATCACCGACGGGGTCGACGTGATCTACGCGTTCGTCGACGCCGGTCTGCCGGGTGTGCTGCAGGCGATCGAGGAATCGGGCAAGGACGTCAAGGTGTTCAATCCCACCACCAACCGCTGCAAGGAGTCCGATGCCCTCATCGGCTACGACTACCAGAACAACCAGCAGCTGGTGACGACGATCCTGCAGGACTACACCAGTGGAAGGCTGCCCACGGGCACCAAGAAGTACGCGCTGGAGGACCCGAAGATTCAGAAGCTGACCATGTGCCCGAACTCCGCGGATCTGCAGGCCGAGGCGGACGCGGTCACGGCCAAGATCAACGCCGGTGAGATCAAGATGCCCGAGGGCGGTTGATCGATGATGCGCCAGCCCGAAGCACCCGACAAGGGGCAAATCACCTCCGAAGCGTTCCTCAAGATGCTGGGCATCTCGAAGCGTTACCCGGGAGTCGTCGCGAACGAGGACGTCACCTTCGAAGTGCTGCGCGGTGAGATTCACGCCCTTCTCGGCGAGAACGGAGCTGGCAAGAGCACGCTGATGAAGATCCTCGACGGGGTCGTGCAGGCGGACGAGGGCTCGATCCACGTCAACGGCCGGCAGGTCACGATCCGGCGGCCCCGCGATGCGCAACAGCTCGGCATCGGCATGGTCCACCAGCACTTCATGTTGGTGGCGGACATGACCGTGACCGAGAACATCGCCCTGACGGCACCAGGACACCTGGCCGCCGGATCGGATCTGGCAGGCGTCAGGGATCGGTTCACCCGGCTCGCCGAGCAGCACCGGCTGGAGGTCGATCCCGACGCTCGCATCAGCGAGCTGTCGGTCGGGGAACGGCAGCGCGTGGAGATCGTCAAGCTTCTCTATCGAGACGCCGAGCTGCTGATCCTCGACGAGCCGACCGCGGTACTCACCCGAGGCGAGTGGCAGCATCTAGCGACGGTGCTGCGTGACTTGGCCCGGCAGGGCAAGTCCGTCATCATCATCACGCACAAGCTCGGCGAGGTGTTCGAGGTCGCCGACCGCTGCACCGTTCTGCGAGGCGGAAAGGTGGTCGGGGCCGTGACCACGGCCGAGGCGACGGTGAAGGACCTCGTGCGGATGATGGTGGGCCGGGAGGTTCTGCTGCGCGTCCCCCGAGCCGAGGTCGAACCCGGCCCGGTCATGCTCGACGTGCAGGGGGTGCATCTTCGCGACGCCGATGGCCGGGTGCGCCTAGACGACATCAACCTGCAGGTCAGGGCGGGAGAGGTGGTGGGGGTCGCCGGTGTCGAGGGGAACGGTCAGTCCGAATTGGTCGACATCCTCGCCGGCGCCCGGCAGCCGAGCCGGGGCCGTGTGCAGATCGGCGACGTCGAGATCGAGCGGCTGGACCCGAGTCTCGTCGCGGCCGCCGGCACTGCGGTGATCCCCGAGGACCGGCATCGTGACGCGGTCGCGTTGTCGCTCTCGATGGTCGACAACCTCATGGTGAAGAGCCTCGGCGATGACCGGTTCGTACGGTCGGGGATCCTGCGGCGTCGTGCCATCCGGGACCATTGCCGCAAGCTGATCAGCGACTACGACATCCGTGTGCCGGGCCTCGACGTACGGATGCGGCAACTGTCGGGCGGCAACCAGCAGAAGGCGGTCGTGGCGCGGGAGTTGGAACGATCCCCGAAGTTCCTCATCGCGGCACAACCGACTCGCGGACTCGACATCGGCGCGATGGAGTTCGTGTATCGGTGCGTCAACCGGCACCGGGAACAAGGGGGCGCGACGCTGCTCGTCTCGTCCGAGCTCGATGAGATTTTGACCCTGTCAGATCGGGTCGTGGTCATGGTGCGTGGCCGGATCGTCGGTGTCCTCGTCGGTGACGAGGCGACCTCGGAGACGATCGGCCACCTGATGTCCGGTGCAGCGGAAGCGATGGCATGATGTCGGATCGATTGCGTGGACTGCTCATCGCGTGGGCGGTCTCCGTCGGCGCGGTGGTGCTGGCGCTCCTGGCGTCGCTGGCGATCGTGGCGGCAGCCGGCAGCTCGCCCGGCGAGGCCGCGCAGGCGCTTTACGACGGTGCGCTCGGGAGCACCGGCCGGATGGGTGCGATGCTGGCCAAGTCGGTGCCACTGACCCTGGCGGCGCTCGGATGGGTGCTCGCGTTCTCGGCCCGCCGGATCAACGTCGGGCTGGAAGGGCAGATCCTCGCGGGCGGCGTCGTCGCGGCGACCATCGGGCTGCTGATCAGTGGTATCCCGGCCGTCGTCCACCTGCCATTGATGATCCTGGGCGGCATCCTGGGCGGATGCCTGTGGGCCGGGGTCGCAGCGTGGTTGTGGGCCAAGCGCGACGTCAACGAGATCATCTCCACCCTGTTGCTCAACTTCGTCATGATCCAATGCGTCAGCTGGCTGGTCTCCGGTCCGCTGGAGGAGCCGACCCAGACACTCGGGCAGACCGCGCCGATCGAGCAGGCCGCGCGATGGCCGACGCTGATACCCGGGACGGTGCTGCACCTGGACTTCTTCCTGGTACCGGTGGCAGCGGTGGGGTTGTCCCTGCTCCTGCGCAACACCACGGCGGGGTTCCGGTTGCGCGCCACCGGCGCCAACCCCGACTTCGCCGCCTATTCCGGTATCAAGACCGTACGGATCTCCGCCCTGGCGCTCGTCGCGTCAGGTGGCCTCGCAGGGCTGGCGGGAGCGTCGCTGATCGGTGCCAGCCCGCAGGCCAACATGGCCGACAACTTCTCCGCCAACTACGGGTTCGAAGGCATCGTGGTCGCGCTGCTCGCGAGGAACTCGCCGCTGGCCTGCATCCCCGCCGCGTTCCTGTTCGCCTCCCTCAAGCAGGGCGGCGGCCTGTTGGAGGCACGCGTCGGTGTTCCGTCCGGACTCGTCCTGGTGACACAAGGTCTGGTCATCATCCTGGTCGCCGGCGCCGGTTACCTGTTCGAGAAACGGCGGGTCCGGCGGGTGTCGGCCAAGACCTCGCCCGGATCGCAGCCGGTGGCAGCACTGACCTCAGAGACGAACTGATCAGGAGGCCGGACGATGTCACCCCTTGACATGGCATGGCTGACGACGACTCTGCTCCTCGCCGTGCCGATCCTGCTGGCCGCCAGCGGGGAGCTGGTCTCACAACGTAGCGGTGTCATGAACGTCGGGCTCGAAGGCATGATGCTCTTCGGCGCCTTCTTCGGGTTCCTGATCGTCGAGCAGACCAATTCGAGCTGGTTCGGCCTGCTCGTGGGCATCGTCGCCGGAACCAGCCTGGCGATGGTGATGGCGCTGCTGTCGGTCACGCTGCGCGCCGACCAGATCGTCGTCGGGGTCGGGATCAACCTGCTGGCGGCAGGCGTCACGATCTTCCTCAACCGTCAGATGTACCTCGACGCCGGACAGGTCACCGTCGCCCGGATGGACAAGGTCCCGGTCCCTGTTCTCGCCGACCTTCCTGTCATCGGGCGCGTCTTCTTCGACCAGTCACCCGTGGTGTACCTGTGCTACGGGATCGTTCCGCTCATCGCCTGGGTGCTGTACCGCCGCAAGTGGGGCCTGGCCGTTCGTGGTTCCGGCGAGCTTCCCGAAGCGGTCGAGACCGCTGGTATCAACGTCAACCGGGTCCGCTGGAGCGCCGTGCTCCTCGCCGGAGGCCTCTCCGGCCTGGGCGGCGCATTCCTGTCGGTGGTGCAGGTCGGGTTGTTCATCGAAGGGATGACCAGCGGTCGCGGCTTCCTCGCGCTGGCCGCCGTCGTGTTCGGCAAGTGGCATCCCCGCGGGATGATCCTCGCGTGCCTGCTCTTCGGTGGGGCCGACGCGCTGCAACTGCGGCTGCAGGGAGCCGAGACGATCCCGTCGGTGGTCTGGCTGGCCGCAGTCGCGGTAGCGGTCGTGTTCCTGGTCCGCCACGTGCGCCGCAACGGCGTCACCAAATCCGGATGGGTCCTGGCGGGCGCCGTGCCGGTGATCGCGGCGCCGCTGGTGTTCGACCTCGCCCTGTCGCTGCCGGCGCAGCTGTGGCTCGCTCTTCCCTACATCCTCAGCCTGGCGGCGCTCGGCGGACTGGTGGGACGGGCCCGGGTCCCCTCCGCGCTCGCCGAACCCTTCGACCGGAAGAACCTGTAGCCCGCGTTCGCCACCTTGGAGATCTGTATGAGCCTTGTCCGCAAGCTTCACCACGTCGCCTTCGCCGAGGAGACCGGTGCCCCGTGGGTGCGACTCCTGTGCGATCTGCTCGGCACCCCGGTCGAGCACAGCGAGAGCGCCGACGGGTTCGTCGAACGCATGATCCCGGTTGGCGACTGTTGGCTGCAGGCGCTCGAGGCTACGGGCGACGGCGTCGTCCGTAGTTCCATCCAACGGCGCGGGGAAGGGTTCCACCACCTCGCGTTCGAAGTAGATGACATCGAAGAAACGATCGCTGTCCTGCGCGCCCGTGGGGTGATGTTCATCGACGAGAAACCACGCCCCGGTGGGATGGGTACGCAGATCATGTTCGCGCATCCCCACTCGTTCGGCGGTGTCCTGGTCGAGTTCGTCCAGGAACCCAGCCACACGGCGTGAACGACAGGCAAGACGGAGGCTGAGCGATGAGGCAGGATCCGGGGCGGAATGTCGCGCAACTGGTGAAGCAGGCGCTCGACGGGGAGCTGCGGGCGGTGGCCCGGATGATCTCCCTGGTCGAGAACGCGTCTCCGCTCCTGCGTGAGATTATGGCCGGCCTCGCGCCGTACACGGGAAACGCGCACGTCGTCGGTATCACGGGCGCGCCCGGCGTGGGGAAGTCGACCTCCACGTCGGCACTGGTGAGCGTGTTACGCAGGCAAGGCAAGCAGGTGGGGGTACTCGCCGTTGACCCGTCATCACCGTTTTCCGGCGGTGCGCTGCTAGGTGATCGCGTACGCATGCAGGACCATGCCCACGACAGGGGCGTCTACATCCGGTCGATGGCGTCGCGAGGGCAGCTCGGAGGGCTGGCCCGGGTAACCCCGCATGCGTTACGGATCCTTGACGCCGCGGGCTGCGACGTCATCATTATCGAGACCGTCGGCGTCGGGCAGAGTGAGGTTCAGATCGCTGGAATGGCCGACACGACGGTGGTGCTGTTAGCCCCCGGCATGGGAGACGGGATCCAGGCAGCGAAAGCCGGGATCTTGGAGATCGGCGATGTGTACGTCGTGAACAAGGCTGACCGGGGCGGCGCCGACCAGGTGCGCCGCGACGTACGCGCCGCAACCCAGGTGATGGACCGCAGGCCAGATCAGTGGCGGCGTCCAGTGCTCAGACTGGTCGCGCAAACTGGCGACGGAATCCAAGAGGTCGCTGACGTGCTGACCGAACATCTGGAGTGGATGACATCCAACGGACAGCTGCGGCAGCGACGTCTGGCCCGCGCGAAAGTAGAGATCGAAACGATCGCCGTGACGTCGCTGCGGGAAGACTGGGAAGGGATTCGCGGCGATGCCGTGCTCGACGAGTTCGCGGAACAAGTCGTTGCAGGAACGACCGACCCGTACGCGGCAGCAGACATGCTGCTGGCGACATGGCGGAGGGTCATGGTGCAGGGCCGCCTAGGGGAGTTCGGTGCCGGCCATGCGGCCGACAATCTCAGCGGCGGGCAGCTTTGAGTTCCTCGCGACGTTCGGTGGTCGCGGACGCCGGTCGGCCCGCATCTTTCACAGTGGCCCGGACAAGATCGTATCGCGCTGCTGAAGCACCCGACCCCGGTATTCGGTACGACGGCGTCGATGCCGATCGTCTGGCGAACGCCGGGCGAGGTGACCGCACACCACCTGACCAGGATCGGCCGGGCACGCGCCACCATCCGCCGCCGTGTGTGGGACCTGCTCGCCCGGCGCCCTGACGGATTCCCCTGGGTGAGCACCGCCGGCCGCGCCGTGAACGGGTGGATCGTGCTGGACGCCGACGCCTCGATCGTGACCAGCGCGTCGGACAAACAGGGCCAGCGGGGAAGCCTCCCACCGCTACCAGGCAGGACACTTCGTCCGCTGGAGCATCGGCCAGCGACTCACCACGCTGTCCTTTCCCGCCACCCGCTGGCACGGCCCCACCCAAGTACTGGACGAGGAAAGTCGCTGGGAGGCAGCCCGCCGCCTGCTCCACGACGACACCATCGGCAACCGGGACCGCCTCGCGGGTCTTCTCGTCCTGCTCTATGCCCAACCAGTCGCCCGGATCAGCCGACTGACCACCGACCAGATCACCATCGACGGCACAACGGTCCGCATCCGCCTGGGATCAGCGCCTATCACCCTGCCCGAACCCGTCGCCGACCTCACCCGCCGGCTCCTGGACGGCAAACGTGGACACGCCACCACCGGCACCGGGAACCCCTCACCCCGGCTGTTCCCCGGAGGCCGGCCCGGCCGCCCGATCAGCTCCACCCACCTCGGACAACGCCTCAAAAACCTCGACATCCAACCCGGCCAAGCACGCTCCGCCGCACTCTTCCAACTCGCCACCGAACTCCCCGCAGCCCTGCTCGCCCGCATGCTCGGCATCCACATCGACGTCGCCGTCGCCTGGCAACGCGCCAGCAGCGGCGGCTGGATGACCTACGCCGCCGACGTCAGCCGCCGATCCACGAAGGACACCGCACAGTGACCCCAGCACACCAGCAGGCCGTCATCCTCATCACCGGGATCCAGGCGGCCGGGAAGTCGACCATCGCGCAGTTGCTGGCTGAACGGCTGCCTCGCTCGGTGCACGTCCGAGGTGACCTGTTCCGGCGCATGGTGATCAACGGGCGGGCGGACATGACTCCCGACTCTTCCGAGGAGGCGGTGCGGCAGCTGCGTCTGCGCCACCGATTGACAGCGGCGACCTGCAATGAGTACTTCCGGGAGGGGTTCACGGTGGTCGCCCAAGACGTCATCCTCGGCGAACACCTCACTGAGATGATCGAACTCATCCAGCAGCGGCCGCTGCTCGTCATGGTGCTCGCCCCCCGGCCCGAGGCCATCGCCGCCCGGGAAGCAACCCGCGGCAAGAATGCCTACAACCAGTGGACCATCGACATGCTCGACGATGGCCTGCGGAGCCAGACCCCCCACCTCGGGCTCTGGCTCGACACCTCCGACCAGACTCCAGACGACACCGTCGACGAGATCCTCACCCGAGCATGGGCCGAGGCCAAGGTCCAGTGATCAAACACCCATTCGGACAGTTCTGATATCCGACGGTGCCGTTACACCTGATGCCCTCCAGCGAGGAGCGCATGAGACAGGTCATCGAAAACATATGGGCGCCCCCTGGCAACGCGACGTCGAAGTCCTAGAAGGAAGGCTTTTCGATGACGGGAGCCGGCCAGAACTGGAAGAGGAACTCCTCCCTCGGATCCGCCTCGTCATCGGTGCGAGTGTGGGCCCGCACATGCCGGTCCCGGCCCGGCTCCCCAAGGATCAGGAACCCGTCCTGCACATCCGTGTAGAGCTCCGCCGCGCAGATCTCCCCGGTCTCCGACCGGAACACGCCTGAGGCGACGTCCGCCCAAGGCTCGCGCTGCTCCTCGGGTACGTCGGCCCACGCCTCAAGCCGGATGCTCACGCGGTCGTCGTCCGCGGAGACGCGGCAGCAGTTCGTGATCGCTCCGAACCAGCCGCCACCCGGGAAGTCGCCGGGATCGTAGGCGAATGTCACATCGACCACGAAGAACGTGCGGTCGTAGGCGTTCAGCTCGCAGTCGCTGCGAGAGATCAGGGGCACCGCGATCCTCCTCGGGCGAGGTTCTCCGGGCACGCGCCCGCCCCTACCTTCTATCGCGTGCCAGCTGAAGATCATCAAGCGTGAAGTGCCCTGGATGTGCCCTGAAGGCCCCACATGACGAGATCACCGCAGGTCAGGGGCCCAGCAGCTCAGAACATCGAGATGTGGACGTGGTCGATGTGGTTGGCGGTGTTGCCGCCTCGGTTGGACATCATCTTCCAGCCGGCGCCGGTGCGGACGTCGTAGTACTTCTGCTGCCAGATGATGTACATGACCCCGTACTTGTTGCCGTTGTCGATGGCCCACTGGGCGAGGCGGTTGCCGCGCTCCAGAGCATCCGGAGTGGGCACGCGGCCGCCGGTGCTCAGCATGAAGTCGCAGGCCCGGCCGGTGCCGTGGTCGCCCGGGTCGCCGGGGCGCAGGCAGCCGTAGCCGTAGGGCATGGGGAAGCTCTGCAGCACGGTGTTGCGCATGGTGACCGTGCGGGGGGTCAGTCCGCCGTTGCCAGAGGGGGTCTGGAAACCGTACTTGGCCAGCAGCCCCTCGATCCTGACCCGCTGCCTCTTGAGGTCGGCGATGTCCTTCTTGAGCTTGAGGATCTTCGCGTCGGCGGCCTTCTCCGCGGCCTTGGCCTTCTTGATGAGCTCCCTGACCCGGTTGAGCTGGGTGGCGCGGCGGCCGGCCAGGTAGGACATGGTGGCGGCCTGGCTGAGGGCCAGGGTGGGGTCGCCCTGGAAGCTCAGCAGGCTGCCGTCGTCCAGGGCACCGCCCATGTAGGCGGTCTGGGCGAAGCGCACGACGTCGGCCTCGGCGGCCACCAGGGCACGCTTGAGGCTCCTGGCGTTGACGGTGGCCTTGCTGGCCTGGACCCGGGTCTCCTCCAGGCTCTGCACCTGGCCGCGGTAGTTCTTGTTGATCTCGGCCGCTTCCTTGGTCAGCCTCTTGAGCTCGACCTCCGGACTGGGCTTGGCCGCTCGGAGGGGTGCCGCCCCCGCGACGGCCGGCGACAGGAGCAGCGCGGCGAGCACGGCGACCAGCACCGCCGAGCGAGTCGGCCTCACGCTTCGCTCACCTCCGGCGCCCCCTCATGGACGGAGCGAAACTATAGAAGACGATCTTGGCGCTCGCCACCGGAACGGAGGAACTCGCGCACCATTGACGAACCATCTGCCCATTTAGGGTGATTTGAGTAAACATTTCCTGACGTGTCACTGGTTTAACCCTGATGAATCTTCGCACAGGGCGCCCCGGCCCGCTCATCGGGCGGAGACTTCCGCCACCCTTGCCATCGGCGACAGAACATGATTCGGTCTCAAGCGGCGGTGGGGCTTGTGGCGCCCTTCCCCGCGGATGACACTGTCGGATAACACTGTCGGATAACACTGTCCAAGCAAGCATTCGCTCAAATTATGACTCTGGCCCGCCCACCAGGAGGCAACACATCATGCGCCGGCACGACACGCTCTTCATCGGGGGCGACTGGGTGGCCCCCGCAGGGACCGGCACCATCGACGTCATATCCCCACACACCGAGGAGGTCGTCGGCCGGGTCCCCGACGGCACCGCCGCCGACATGGACCGGGCGGTGGCCGCCGCCCGCCAGGCGTTCGACCACGGCCCGTGGCCCCGGATGACGATGCCCGAGCGCGCCGCCGTCCTGTCCAGGCTCGCCGAGATCTACGCGGCCCGCCAAGGCGAGATGGCCGAGATCATCACGCTGGAGATGGGCTCCCCGATCACCTTCTCCCAAATGGCCCAGGCCCCGCAGCCGCTCGGCATGCTCCAGTACTACGCCGAGCTCGGCAAGACCTTCCCCGTCGAGGAGGAGCGCGCGGGCACGTTCGGCCCGGTGACCGTGCGCCGCGAGCCGGTCGGCGTGGTGGCCGCCGTGGTCCCGTGGAACGTCCCGCAGTTCGTCATCATGATCAAGCTGGCCCCCGCCCTCCTCGCGGGCTGCACGATCGTGGTCAAGCCCGCGCCCGAGACACCGCTCGACGCCTACCTGCTGGCCGAGATGGTCAGGGAGGCGGGCGTCCCCGACGGCGTCGTCAACATCGTCGCCGCCGGGCGCGAGGCGGGCGAGCACCTGGTCTCCCACCCCGGCGTGGACAAGGTCGCCTTCACCGGCTCCACCGCCGCCGGGCGCCGCATCGCGGCGATCTGCGGCGAGCAGCTCAAGCGCTGCACGCTTGAGCTGGGCGGCAAGTCCGCGGCGATCATTCTGGACGACTGCGACCTGCCCTCCGCGATGGGCTTCCTGTCGATCGCCTCGCTGATGAACAACGGCCAGGCCTGCGTCGCCCAGACCCGCATCCTGGCCTCGCGCAACCGCTACGACGAGGTGGTGGAAGCGGTCTCGGCGATGGTACGGGGCATGCCGGTCGGCGACCCGTCCGACCCGGCGACCGGTATCGGCCCGATGGTCGCCAAGCGGCAGCAGGAGCGGGTCGAGGGCTACATCAAGATCGGCATCGACGAGGGGGCCAAGGCCGTCGTCGGCGGCCTGGAGCGCCCCCACGACCGCGGCTGGTACGTGGCGCCGACCGTCTTCGCCGGAGCCACCAACGAGATGCGCATCGCCCGCGAGGAGATCTTCGGCCCGGTCCTGGCGGTGATCCCGTACGAGGACGAGGCCGACGCGGTCCGGATCGCCAACGACAGCGACTACGGCCTGGCCGGGACGGTGTGGACCGCCGACACCGAGCACGGCATGGACATCGCCCGTCAGGTGCGCACCGGCACCTACGGCGTCAACCTCTTCATGATCGAGACCAGCTCGCCCTTCGGCGGGTTCAAGGGCAGCGGCCTCGGCCGCGAGCTGGGCCCCGAGGGACTGTCGTCCTTCCTGGAGTACAAGTCGATCGCCCGCCTGGGCTGATCCGCTCCTTTGAGTCCGGGCTGATCCTTGGTCCGGGCTGATCCGCTCCTTTGAGTGGGTGCCGGTACGGCTCGTGTCGAGCCGTACCGGCACCCTCGTCGGACACACCGCCCAGCGCGCCCCCGCGACACTGGGCAACCGCCCGACCACTGAAGTATGTCCCGCGGAGCATCGTCGAGCGATGCTCCGTGTCCCCTGGACTTCTTCCGGCGGATTTCATGTGTCCACCATGGGTAGACGTGATTCATCCCCGGTTGGTTCGCGAAACGACCAGCAGAGTTTGCCTGGCGATCTCGAATTCCTCGTCGGTGGGGATCACCGCGACCTTCACGCCACCGCCGTCAGGGGAGATGATCGTGCCGCCCCGCACGTTGCGCGCCGGGTCGACGGTGATGCCGAGCGCCCCGAGACCGGCCAGCGACCGCTCCCTGACCAGCGCGGAGTTCTCCCCCACCCCTCCGGTGAAGGCGATGACGTCGACGGTGCCGAGGACCGCGTAGTAGGCGCCGACGTACTTGCGGAGCCGGTGGCAGTAGACCGACATGGCCAGCTCGGCGTCCGGGTCGCCCTCGCTCACCCGCTCCGCCACCGCGCGCATGTCGTTGTCACCGCACAGGCCGAGCATCCCGCTGCGGCGGTTGAGCAGCACGTCGATCTCGTCGAGGGACATGCCTCCGGCACGCGCCAGGTAGAGGACGACCGCCGGGTCCAGGTCGCCGCTGCGGGTGCCCATGACGAGGCCCTCCAGCGGGGTCATGCCCATGGACGTGTCCACGCACCGCCCCGCGGACACCGCCGAGGCGCTGGCCCCGTTGCCCAGGTGCAGGACGATCACGTTGGCCCCGGGCCGGTCCGCGAGGAGTGCGGCCTGGCGGGAGACGTACGCGTGTGAGGTGCCGTGGAAGCCGTAGCGCCGCACGCTCAGCCGCTCGGCCACCGCCCTGTCGATCGCGTACGTCGAGGCGGCCGGGGGGATCGTCGCGTGGAAGGCGGTGTCGAAGACGGCCACCTGCGGCAGGTCGGGGCGAAGCCGCCGCGCCACCTCGATGCCCGTCAGGTTGGCGGGGTTGTGCAGGGGGGCGAGCGGGATGAGCTCCTCGATCTTCCTGACCACCTCGTCGGTGATCAGTGTGGGCTCGGCGAAGGTCGTGCCGCCGTGCACCACCCGGTGCCCGATCGCGACGAGCTCGGGAGAGTCGAGCCCCAGCCCTTCGGCGGCGAGCAGGTCGGCGACCACCTTCAGGGCCGCCCGGTGGTCGGGCACCGGGGAGCCGAGCTCGCCGATCCGCTCCACCACTCCCGAGGCCAGGTGCTCGGCACCGCTCAGCAGCCGGTACTTCACCGAGGACGACCCGGAGTTGAGGACCAGTACCCGGCTCACAGCGTGACCTCCTGCGCCTGGATGGCGGTGATCGCGACGGTGCTCACGATGTCGGTGACCAGGGCGCCGCGCGACAGGTCGTTGACCGGCCTGCGCAGCCCCTGCAGGACCGGTCCGATCGCGACGGCCCCGGCCGAGCGCTGCACCGCCTTGTAGGTGTTGTTGCCGGTGTTCAGGTCCGGGAAGATCAGCACGGTCGCCCGGCCGGCGACCCGCGACCCCGGCAGCTTGGCCGCGGCGACGCGGGCGTCCACCGCCGCGTCGTACTGGATGGGCCCCTCGACCAGCAGGTCCGGCGCGCGCTCGGCGACCAGGGCGGTGGCGGCGCGGACCTTGTCGACGTCGGCGCCGCTGCCCGACTCGCCGGTGGAGTAGGACAGCATCGCGATCCTCGGCTCGATGCCGAACCGTTCCGCCGTACGGGCCGAGGAGATCGCTATGTCGGCGAGTTGCTCGGCGTCCGGGTCGGGGTTGATCGCGCAGTCGCCGTAGACGAGCACCCGGTCGGCCAGGCACATGAAGAACACCGAGGAGACGATGGAGGTGCCGGGGACCGTCCTGATGATCTGGAAGGCGGGCAGGATGGTGGCGGCCGTGGTGTGCGCGGCCCCGGAGACCATGCCGTGCACGAGGCCCCGGTGCAGCATCATCGTGCCGAAGAAGTTGGCGTCGGCGACCACGTCCACGGCTCGCTCGGGGGTGACGCCCTTGTGCGCCCGCAACTCGGCGTACTCCCGGGCGAACGACTCCCGCAGCGGCGAGGTCAGCGGGTCGGCGACGGTCACACCCGACAGGTCGAGGCCGAGGTCGGCGACCCGCCGCCGCACCACGTCCTCCCTGCCCAGCAGGGTGATGTCGACGATGCCGCGCCGCAGCAGGATGTCCGCCGCCCGCAGGATGCGGTCCTCCTCGCCTTCGGGCAGCACGATGTGCCGCCGGTCGGTCCGCGCCCGCTCCAGCAGCGTGTGCTCGAACATCATCGGGGTGACCCGCTCCGAGCGGGTCAGCTCGATCCGGTCGGCCAGGGCGTCGGCGTCCACATGGGCCTCGAAGTGGCCCAGGGCTGTCTCGATCTTGCGGGGGTTGTCCGCGGTGAGCCGCCCCTCCAGGCCCGCCAGGGTGGTCGCCACCTCGAAACTGCCCCCGTCGGCCGCGAGCACCGGCATGCCGGGCGCCAGACGGGCTGTGAGCGCCCGTACGGGCGTCGTGGGCCGCTCCCCCACGGTGAGCACGACCCCGGCCGGTCGCACCGTACCGGCCGCCTCGGCGGCCAGCGAGACCAGCAGCAGGTCCACGCGGTCGCCCGGTGCGATCACCAGCGCGCCGTCGAGCAGATGTTCCAGGAACACCGGGAGCGTCGCCCCGCCGAACACGAACCCGAACACGTCGCGGAGCAGGCCGTCCTCGTCGCCCTGGATCAGCTCCGCGTCCACCGCCCGCATGACCTGCCCGACGGTCGGCGCCGACAGCGAGGGATGCTCGGGGATGGCGTAGCAGAGGACCGGGAGCTCACAGTCGACGACCGTGCCCTCGGGCACCCGATTGGCGATCACCGCGAGCACGGTGCACCCCAGGTCGGAGAAGACCTGGTAGCCGGTGCGCATCTCGGCCGCGATCTCCTCGGCGGCGTCGCCGTGCGCGCCCACCACCACGATCACCGGAGCGCCGAACTCGGCGGCCAGACGGGCGTTGAAACCCAGCTCGCGCGGCAGGTCGTCGGTGTCGAAATAGCTGCCGAGCACCAGCAGCGCGTCACACTCCCGCTCCAGCGTGTGGAAGCGGGCGACCATCCGGCCGACGAGCTCCTCGACGCCCCGCTCCGCGTAGATCTCCGCTGCCTCCTCGGCGCTCACCCCCGTCACCGCGGCTGCGGGCTGGTATCTGCTTTTGAGCAGTTCCAGGATGCGGTCCTCGCCGCCCCCGGTGATCGGCCGGAACACCCCCGTACGGCCGGCCCTCCGGGTGAGCAGTTCCATCAGGCCGAGTTCGACGATCTGCCTGCCGTCTCCCCGCCCGAGACCCGCCACGTAGATGCTCCGCATACGCCCCGTCCCCCACCGTTGTCGATCATTCGTCGTCAAGAGGAGTAAACACCTTCCGGCGGGCGGGAACGGGCGACGGCCCACCCGCCGATGCGGCGGATCAGCTCCGGCGTGGCCGCCGACTCCGCGTGACCGTACCCGGGCTCGATCCACAGCTCCTTCGGCTCGTCCGCGCACCCGTGGATCTGGTGCGCGTGCTCCAGGGGGAAGAACGGGTCCGCGTCCCCGTGCACGACGAGCAGCGGCACCGGTGAGATCTTCGCGGCCGCCTCGTACGGCGCCAGCGGCAGCGGGTCCCACACGCCCTTCATGATCCGGGTGTTCTTGCCCAGCCGGGTGGCCAGCCGCCCGACCGGCCTCTCGATCGCCCAGTGCACCTGGCGCATCGGCCGGGTCCCCCGGTAGTACCACCGCGCCGGCGCGCTCACCGACACCACCGCGTCCGCCCCGCCGAGCACCCCCGCGTGCCGCAGGACCACCGCACCCCCCATGGAGAACCCGACGGTCACGACCCTGCGGTAGCCGATCGTCCGCGCGTGCCGCACCGCCGCGTCCACGTCGAGGATCTCCAGGTCGCCCACCGTCGACAGCCCTCCCGAGCGGCCGTGCCCTCGGAAGTCGAACGCCACCACCCCGCCGAACCCGCTGAGCACGTGGGCGATGCGGCGGGTGACACGTTCCCTCCACGACCCGGTGAAACCGTGGGCCAGCACGATCCCGAGGTCGGCCGCCCCGCGCGACGGGGTGTGCGCGGCATCGATCCGCAGATCATCCCGGGTCCTGAGCATCACGGGGAACGACGGTGCGTAAGGCATGTATCCGAGCTTAGGGAGTGCCCGGTGGCCGGCCACGGCATGGACCCACAGGAAGGTCCCGGCCTTCTCCAGCGCGAGCTCGTCGTGGACGTCCACCCCGGTACCGATTGTGGATCGAAGGGGACCGGCGGGGGTTCTGAGGGTGAATTGACACACTTCATCGGTCAGAGGCGTGAGAGCGATTGTCCGGATCAACTAAAATAGGAGAGCCGCAGGTTCCTCGGCCGCCTCCACGATCACAGAGTGAGATTCCATCATGCCTTTGAACAGCCGCGACGACCTGCGGAACATCGCGATCATCGCGCACGTCGACCACGGCAAGACCACTCTCGTGGATGCCATGCTCTGGCAGTCGGGCGCATTCCGCGTCAACCAGGACGTGGACGACCGTGTCATGGACTCCAACGACCTCGAGCGCGAGAAGGGCATCACCATTCTCGCGAAGAACACCGCGGTCAAGCACGGCGGTATGACGCTCAACATCATCGACACCCCCGGCCACGCCGACTTCGGCGGTGAGGTCGAGCGGGGTCTGTCCATGGTCGACGGCGTCGTGCTGCTGGTCGACGCCTCCGAGGGCCCGCTGCCGCAGACCCGGTTCGTGCTGCGCAAGGCGTTCGCCGCCAAGATGCCGGTCATCCTGTGCATCAACAAGGTCGACCGCCCCGACGCCCGGATCAAGGAGGTCGTGGACGAGGTCTACGAGCTCTTCATCGACCTGGACGCCACCGAGGAGCAGATCGACTTCCCGATCGTCTACGCCTCGGCCAAGGCCGGCCGCGCCTCGCTCAACCGTCCCGAGGACGCCGGCATGCCGGACTCCGAGGACCTGGAGCCGCTGTTCGAGGTGATCAAGAACACCATCCCGGCTCCGACGTACGACCCGACGGCCCCGCTGCAGGCGCACGTCACCAATCTCGACGCCTCCTCCTACCTGGGCAGGATCGCGCTCTGCCGTGTCCACCAGGGCACCATCAGGAAGGGCCAGCAGGTCGCCTGGTGCCGCACCGACGGCACCATCCAGCGGGTGAAGGTCACCGAGCTGCTGATGACCGACGCGCTGGAGCGCAAGCCCGCCGAGGAGGCGGGCCCCGGCGACATCATCGCGATCGCCGGCATCCCGGACATCATGATCGGCGAGACCCTCGCCGACCCCGACGACCCGCGTCCGCTGCCCCTCATCACGGTCGACGAGCCCGCGATCTCCATGACCATCGGCACCAACACCTCGCCGCTGGTCGGCAGGGTCAAGGGTTCCAAGGTCACCGCCCGCATGGTCAAGGACCGGCTCGACAAGGAGCTCGTCGGCAACGTGTCGCTGCGCGTTCTGCCGACCGAGCGCCCCGACGCCTGGGAGGTGCAGGGCCGCGGTGAGCTGGCGCTGGCCATCCTGGTCGAGCAGATGCGCCGCGAGGGCTACGAGCTGACCGTCGGCAAGCCGCAGGTCGTCACCAAGCTCGTCGACGGCAAGGTCCACGAGCCGGTCGAGCGGGTGACCATCGACTGCCCGGAGGACTACCTCGGGGCGATCACCCAGCTGCTGGCCGTCCGCAAGGGCCGCATGGAGCACATGACCAACCACGGCACCGGCTGGATCCGGATGGAGTTCGTGGTCCCGGCCCGCGGTCTGATCGGCTTCCGCACCGAGTTCCTGACCGAGACCCGTGGCACCGGCATCGTGAACCACGTGTTCGAGAACTACGAGCCGTGGTTCGGCGAGCTGCGCACCCGCAACAACGGCTCGCTGGTGGCCGACCGGCCTGGCCCGGTGACCCCGTTCGCCATGCTGAACCTGCAGGAGCGCGGCGTGCTGTTCGTCCAGCCGACCACCGAGGTCTACGAGGGCATGATCGTCGGTGAGAACTCGCGCTCCGACGACATGGATGTGAACATCACCAAGGAGAAGAAGCTCACCAACATGCGCTCCTCGACGAGCGACACGACGGAGACGCTGATCCCGCCGCGCCAGCTCTCGCTGGAGCAGGCGCTGGAGTTCATCCGTGAGGACGAGTGTGTGGAGATCACGCCGGAGAACGTGCGCATCCGCAAGGTCGTCCTCGACGCCTCGACCCGCGCCAGGACCACCGCCCGCGCCAAGCGGACCAACTGATCGCCACCGACCTGCCCGGCCCGCGTCACCACGCGGGCCGGGCAGGTCGGACGCCCGCCGGGTAAACACGACGAGCCGGCGATCACCCCGAGTGCCCACAGGGGCGGCGTGGTGACGCGGGTGCCCGTCCCCGTTGGGGTATGAACCTGTGCTGGGGCCGCTCCCCCCACCTGAGGGGGAGCCCGGGAACCGTACGGGGGATCTCTCATGTTTCACAGGACCTGTCTCGCCCTGGCCGTCGCGCTCGGCACGCTGGCGGCCGGCACCGGCGCGACCGCCCAGGCGACGTCACACGTGCCACGATGGCCCTGGCCGTCGGCCGAGGCCGTCATCAAGAACACGGCCGGGAAGAACGTCGGCTTTCTGCGCATCGACCACAAGCCGTACAACAAGTCCAGGCTCACGGTCTCCGTCAGCGGCCTGAACGCCGGCTATCACGGCTTCCACATCCACACCAGGGGTGTCTGCGACCCCAAGGCGATCGACCCGGTCACCCGCAGCCCCTTCTCCAGCGCGGGCGCGCACTTCACCATCCACTCGGCCACGCACGGCGATCACTCCGGCGACCTGCCCAACCTCCTCGTCGCCGCGGACGGCACCGGTGAGGCCACGGTCGTGACCGACCGCTTCCGGGTGGGACAGCTCTTCGACTCCGACGGCAGCTCCATCGTCGTCCACATGCTGCCCGACAACCATGCCAACATCCCCGACCGCTACGGCCACCCCGCCGATCCCGGCGACCCGGCCGGCACAGGCGGCCCGGACGCGGAAACCCTCAAGGCGGGAGACTCCGGCGGACGCGTCGCCTGCGGCGTGATCATCAGGCATTAGGGGTTCCATCCCCTGGATCCTCCGCCCACCGCGGTCAGGCGGCGCCGCGCCGTCGCCGATCACCGCCACACGCCGCCGCTCCTCTCGCGCCTTGCGGGGCAGCGCCTGACCGATCCTCACCATGCCTCACTACGTCTCACCACGCCTCACCACGGCGGGATCGGCAGGATCGGCAGGATCGGCCCCAGTGACTTCCAACCCCCCTCCAAGAGCGGCCGGGCAGGATTTCCGCATAGAAAGGGGGATCATCACCATGCAGGTCGTGACCGGCCGGATGCGTCTGGCCCTGCTGTTCGCGTGGGTGGCCTTCACCGCGCTCGTACTACTGCTCACCTGAGAGCACGACCGGTACGGCCTCCGCTCGGGGGAACGGAGCCGTACCGGATCTGGTCAGGGGCTCTCGTACAGCAGCTCGACGGTGATCGTCAGGCCGCCCTCCTCCCGGGTGGGGCCGTCACCGGAGGTCCTCCCGGGCGGGGCCGTCACCGGAGGTCCTCCCGGGCGGGGCCGTCACCGGAGGTCAGAAGCCGCTGTCTCTGGGGTACTTCCTGCCCGACAGCAGGCGCCTCCCGTACAGCTCCGAGAGCGTCACCAACCTGTAGCCCCTGGCGGCGAAATGGTGCAGCAGCCGCGGGACGGCCTGAACGGTGGAGAGATGGATGTCGTGCATCAACACGATGGAGCCCGGTGTCGCCTCGGCCGCGCGGCGGGCGACGAGCGAGGAGTCCCTGTCACGCCAGTCGAGCGTGTCGACGTCCCACATGATCTGGGCCAGCCCCAGGTGGCGGCTCTCCGCGGCGACCCGGGCATCGGTCGCCCCGTACGGGGGGCGTATGAGGTCCATCGTCACCCCCGTCGCGCGCTTGACGATCCACTGGGTACGGTTCAGCTGCTCTCTGATACCGACCTCCGACAGGCCGGGTAGCTCCGGGTGGTTCCAGCTGTGGTTGCCCAGCTCGTGCCCCTCGGCCACCATCCTGCGGAGGATGCTCTCCCCCTTCCCCGGCACCATCTGCCCGACGACGAAGAAGGTCGCCCTGTTCCGGTGCCTGGCGAGCATGTCGAGCAGGCTCTCGGTGTAGGCACCCGGACCGTCGTCGAAGGTCAGCGCCACGCACTTGACCCGCTCGCAGTCGATCCTGCGCGCCGGGCGCGGGGCGGGGAGGTTTCCCGCCGGCCGGCCCGGCCGGACCTCGGCCTTCCTCGCGCCGGCCCTCCCGGAACCGGCCGGTGAGGGCACGCCGCCGGCGGGGGTACCGGCAGGCGCGGGCACGATGGGCACGATGGGGGCGGTCGGCTCGATCGGGGCGGTCGGCTCGATCGGGGCGGTCGGCTCGATCGGGGTGGGTCTCCCGGTGGGCGCGATGGTCCCGGTGGGCGCCGCCGGCTCGGGCGAGCCCGTCGTGGTGCTCGGGGAAGCGCATCCCGCGACCACGAGCAGCAGGGTCGCCACCGCCATCCATACCCGCATGCTTCCCCCAGAAAGCGGCGCGGGGACGACAAGCAGCCCCGGCGGCCTCCCCCGCAGGATCATGGCCGGGACTTCTACCAGGATGGGGCGTCAATCGCCAGTTGTCCGTATCGACGCGCCACATTCAGTGAGATGCATAACCTGGGGCGATGTCTCATCTGATGAGGCCAGTTAGCGCCTTAAAAGGGCTCTGTCCAGCGAACGTCTCATATCGGTCAGCGGTCCGGCGTCTCCCGGGGCTCGGTCACGACCATCATGAACCGCAGCGGGACGTCCCCCTCGTTGGCGTACCTGTGCGGGCGGTCGGCACTGAACACGACCGCGTCACCCTCCTCAACGGTGTGGCTCCTGCCGTACACCGAGAGGGTGAGCCGTCCCTCCAGCACGGTCAGCATCTCGCGGGTTCCCGGGGGGTGGGCGTCGCCGTCATGGTGGTCGCCGGGGGCCAGCCGCCAGTCCCACAGCTCCAGGATGGCGGGCGCGTCGGTGCCGACCAGCAGGCGCGCGGTGCTGGATTCGCCGTGCGGGAAGGTGACCACGTCCGATCTGTGGACCACCCGGACCACGGGCGTGTCGGAGACCTCCACCATCCGTGCGACGGTCACCCCGAGCGCGTCGGCGATGCGGGTGAGCGTGGTGATGCTCGGGTTGGTCCTGCCCTGCTCGACCTGGACGAGCATGCCCCGGCTCACCCCGGAGCGCGCGGCGAGCTCGTCGAGGGTCATCTGCCGGTGCGCCCGCTGGGCCCGCACGTTGTTGGCGACTGCGGCAGTGATCGTCTCTGGGTCCACAAGTTCAGTTTAGTGAACTTTGTTGGCACTCCATTGCACTTCATATATTGTCCTAGGAGTACAGTCCATTGAACTGAGGTGACGCGTGACCGCTGTGGTGCTGGCGACGGCCTGCGCGATGGTCTACGGCACCGCGGACTTCCTGGGCGGCATGGCCACTCGCCGGTCGCGGGTGCTCGCCGTGGTGGTCCTCTCCCAGGTCGCAGGGTTGGCCGTGGCCGTCGCGCTGCTACCGGCCCTGCCGGGAACCCCGGCACCCGTGACGCTGGCCTGGGGCGCGGCCTCCGGTCTCTGCGGCGCGGCGGCGGTGGTGCTGTTCTACCGGGCGCTGGCCACCGGCGTGATGTCGGTGGTGGCGCCGATCACCGCGACCGTCTCGGCGGTGCTGCCCGTGCTGTTCGGGCTGGCCGTCGGAGAGCGTCCGGAGCCGATCGCGCTGGCGGGGGTGGTTCTCGCACTGCTGGCGGTGCTACTGGTGAGCCGCGACTCCTCCCGTGGGAAAAGCGTCAGAGGGTACGGCCCGATCCTGGCCTCACTCGCCGCGGGCGCGGGTTTCGGCGGCTTCTTCATCATGCTCGCCCAGGCCCCGGCGGAAGGTGGCGTGTGGCCTCTGGTCGGGGCACGCCTGGCCTCGGTCACCCTCATCGCACTGCTGGCCCTGTCCACCGGCCGCACCCTGCGGCCGGGACCGGGCGCGCTGCGCGTCATCATCGCGGCCGGAACGCTCGACATGGTCGCCAACGTGCTCTTCATGCTCGCCCAGCAGCGAGGGCTGCTGAGCCTCGTCGGCGTCCTGGTCTCGCTCTACCCGGCGAGCACGCTGCTGCTGGCCCGTCAGGTGCTGGGGGAACGGCTCAACACCGTGCAGACCGTGGGCATCGGCTTCACGCTCGCCGCGGTCGCGCTGATCGCATCCGGTTGACCCGTCCGTCCCGGCCTCCCGGCCTCGCGGTGTCCCGGCAAGAAAGCAGGAAGGCGAGGCGGGAAGGCGGGAAACGGCTCAGGCGACCTGGACCTGCTCGGACGAGCGGAGGCCGCCCTCCTCGCGGGCGTAGTCCTCAAGCATGGTACGGAGCTGGCGGCGACCGCGGTGGAGGCGGGACATGACCGTGCCGATGGGGGTGCCCATCCGCTCGGCGATCTCCTTGTAGGCGAAGCCCTCGACGTCGGCCAGGTAGACGGCGACCCGGAAGTCCTCAGGCAGGGCACGTAGGGCGTTCATGACCGCACTGTCGGGCAGCTGCTCCAGTGCCTCGGTCTCGGCGGACTTGAGACCACTGGACATGTGGGACTCGGCGGCGGCGAGCTGCCAGTCCTCGATCTCCTCGGCGGCCGAGAGCTTGGGCGAGCGCTGCTTCTTGCGGTAGTCGTTGATGAAGTTGTTGGTCAGGATGCGGTGCAGCCACGCCTTGAGGTTGGTACCCTCGCGGAACTGGTGGTATGAGGTGAACGCCTTGGTGACGGTCTCCTGGACCAGGTCCTCCGCGTCGGCGGTGTTGCGGGTCAGACGCATCGCGGACGCGTAGAGCTGACCGGTGACCGGCACGACATCGCGTTCGAACCAGTCCTGGCGTTGCTCTTCCGTCATCGTGATCATTGGACCCCCCTCGTGCTTTTCCCCCCGCTGCCGCCCGGCAAGGCTGCGGCGCACCCTTTCTGACGGCGTAGCCGATGCTCGCAGGCACCCCGTAAGGGGGCCGTTAAAAGCCCTGCGCGATCGGGAGGCTGCTCGCCGACTGCGCCAACGGCGGGCACGACACGCCCTACAGCCGAACAAGTATCAATATCGTAACATCGTTCTCCGGATTCGGTCGAAGGTGTGTCTATCATCACATAGCCTCAGGTAGTGACATCTTTCGGGTTAGGAAAGGTGTCAATCGCCACGCCTGACGGACTCGCCACCGGATAGCCTCCGGATCGAGGCCTACGCCCACAGAAGTTCCAAGACCCATCTCCACGCCTTCCCGCTTCCCACGCGTTGGGGACTTAATCTCCACTTGGAAGACGGCCCGGCATACCCCGGCGGTTCACCGCACGCGCTCCCCTTGGCGGACACGGCTCGTACCGTGGTCGCGTCCAAGTATGTGATGTACGGGTACCTGAAATTAATCAGTATTTGAGAAGGCGCCGCCCTGGGGCGCGTTCCTGTCGCGGGCCAACCGCGACCGGCAGAGACCGGACCCGCAACCCGCTGGCCGGCCCCGACATCCTGGGCGTCACCACCGGCGCCAGCGTGACCGTGGTCGCGGTCATCGTAGCGGCGGGAAACACCTGGGGCGGCGTGAGCGGTGTCCTCGCCGAGGCGGGCGTCCCCGCGGCGGCCCTGCTCGGCGGCCTGCTCGGCGCGCTGACCGTCTACCTGCTGGCCTGGCGTAGCGGCATGGACGGCTACCGGCTGGTCCTGGTCGGCACCGCCTCGCTCGGCGCGCTGCGCTTCGGCGACGACACCGTGACCGGCCTGGGAGTGCGGATGAACCTCGCCAGGGGCCTGATGATCCTCGCGGCCGTACTTCTCGCGGCGACGGCGACCGCCTCCGCCGGGCCGATCGCGTTCGTCGCCCTGACCGCCCCGCAGATCGCGCTGCGCCTGGCCGGGGTGGCGCAGCCACCGCTGGTCGTCTCGGCCCTCACCGGCGCGGTCCTGGTCGTCGGCGCGGACCTGGTCGCCAGGGGAAGGCACCCGCACCAGACCTGGTACCGGCAGTGGTCGTCCGACGACGAGTCCGCGGTCGGCGTGGCCCTGGCCATGACCGGCCTGCTCGACCTGGGCGATCGTCCGCTGGACGAGCTGTCAGGCGGGCAGCGACAGCGGGCCTGGATCTCCATGACCTCGGGATCGAACCGGGCCAGGCCCGTCCGGCCTCTCATCGAGGAACGCGTCCACGAAGACCTCGGGATCGAACCGGGCCACACCGATCGGCCTCTCCCCGAGACCGACCGGCTCAACCGGGCGGGACTCACTCCCCGAGGAGCGCGTCCACGAAGACCTCGGGATCGAAAGGGGCGAGGTCGTCGGGACCCTCGCCAAGGCCGACCAGCTTGACCGGGACGCCCAGCTCGCGCTGGACGGAGATGATGATGCCGCCCTTGGCGGTGCCGTCAAGCTTGGTCAGGGCGATGCCGGTGATGTTGACCACCTCGGCGAACACCTGGGCCTGGCGCATGCCGTTCTGACCCGTGGTGGCGTCGAGGACGAGCAGGACCTCGTCGACGGTGGCCTTCTTCTCGATGACGCGCTTGACCTTGCCGAGCTCGTCCATCAGACCGGTCTTGGTGTGCAGCCGCCCGGCGGTGTCGACGATCACCACGTCGGCCTTCTCCCTGATGCCCTCGGCCACGGCGTCGAAGGCCACCGAGGCGGGGTCACCGCCCTCCGGGCCGCGTACGACCGCTGCCCCAACCCGGTCTCCCCAGGTCTGCAGCTGGTCGGCGGCGGCGGCGCGGAAGGTGTCGGCGGCACCCAGCACGACCTTGCCGCCGTCGCCGATGAGGACGCGCGCCAGCTTGCCCGTGGTGGTGGTCTTGCCGGTGCCGTTGACCCCGACCACGAGGACCACCGCGGGACGCTCACCGTGCGGCTTGACGTGCAGCGTACGATCCATGTCGGCACCGATCTGGCCGAGCAGTTGCTCCTTGAGCAGGGCGCGTGCCTCCTCGGGCGTCCGGCTGCCCAGCACCTTCACCCGGGTACGCAGCTCCTCGACCATCGCCTGGGTCGGCGCCACGCCGACGTCCGCGGTGATCAGGGTCTCCTCGATCTCGTCCCAGGCGTCGTCGTCGAGACGGTCACGGGAGAGCAGCTCAAGAAGCCCCTTGCCCAGGGTGCTCTGCGACCGGGCCAGCCGGGCGCGGAGCCGCACCATCCGGCCGGCGGACGGCGGCGGGATCTCGATCTCCGGGATGACGACGGCCTCGGGCTCGACCGGCCTGGCCGGCGGCGGCAGGGTGGTCGTCGCCTCGTCGTCCTCCACGACCGCGCCCCTGCCGGGGGCCCGCGTCTCCTCGGGGGTCGTCGGCGCCTCGGGCGCCTCGACCCGCGGCGGCGCACTGGTGCCCCCCCTCCTGAACAGCAGGAGCATGCCGCCTGCCGCCAGCAGGGCGACGACGACGATGATCGCGATTATGCCGAGATAGCCTTCCACAAGACCACAGTTTTCCAGACGGCCCGGGATGCTCCGACCTCAAGGTGCCCGGACGGGTGCGCGGTCCCTCGTCACCGGTCACCCCCGACCGGGCGGACCACCCTCAAAGACCCGGACGGACTCGTTCATCGTGAGGACGGCCCCGGACCGCCCCCGAGGGCTCGGGCAGGTTCACGGCCTACCGGCGCCTCATCCCGCGGGCTCTCTCCAGGCCCCCTGGGGACCTCAGGCGGGCTCGTTCTCCCTCAGGCGCTGGCTGATGACCTGGGTGACGCCGTCCCCGCGCATCGACACGCCGTACAGCGCGTCGGCGATCTCCATGGTGCGCTTCTGGTGGGTGATGATGATGATCTGCGAGGTCTGCCGGAGCTCCTCGAAGAGGGTCAGCAGGCGCTGGGTGTTGGTGTCGTCCAGCGCGGCCTCGACCTCGTCCATCACGTAGAACGGCGAGGGCCGCGCCTTGAAGATGGACACGAGGAACGCCACGGCGGTCAGCGACCGCTCACCGCCGGACAGCAGCGACAGCCGCTTGACCTTCTTGCCCGGCGGCCGGGCCTCGACCTCGACACCGGTGGTCAGCATGTCCTGCGGGTCGGTGAGCAGCAGCCTGCCCTCACCACCCGGGAACACCCGCGTGAAGATCGTCTCGAACTCGCGGGCCACGTCCGCGAACGCGGCGCCGAAGACCTGCTCGACCCGCTCGTCGACCTCCTTGACCACCAGCAGCAGGTCGCGGCGGGTCTTCTTGAGGTCTTCCAGCTGCGAGGTGAGAAACGCGTGCCGCTCCTCCAGCGCCGCGAACTCCTCAAGCGCGAGCGGGTTGACCTTGCCGAGCTGGGCCATCTGGCGGTCGGCCGCCCTGGCCCGTTTGAGCTGCTCCTCGCGGTCGTAGGGGATGGGCTCGCCGTCCTCCGTCGGAACCGGCTCGCCGGGGCCGTACTCGGCGATGAGGGTCTCGGTCTCGACGCCGTACTCCTCCACCGCCCGCCCCTGGAGCTGCTCCAGGCGGAGCCGCTGCTCGGTGCGGGCCACCTCGCTGCCGTGCGCCCGATTGACCAGCTTGTCCAGCTCGCCGGTGAGCTCCCGGACCCGGACCCTGACCGCCTTGAGCGAGGCGTCGATCTGCCCGCGTGCCCGCTCCGCCTCGTCGCGCTCTCCGGCGGCGGCGGTCAGGGAGGTCTCCAGCGCGCGCAGCGCCAGCTCCGCGCCCCTGACGACCGCCTGGGCCGTCCGCGCCTGCTCACGCCGCCGCTCCCTGTGCTCGGCCGCCCTGGCACGCTCCTCGCGCTCGCGCTCCGCGGCGCGCGTCAGCTCCTCGGCCCTGCCGTCGATGCTCCTGACCCGCTCCTCCGCCGTCCGTACGGTGAGGCGGGCCTCCATCTCGTCCTGCCTGGCCGTCGCGCAGATCTCGGCGAGCTCGTCGCGCAGGTCGGTGCCGGGCTCGCTCTGCTGCTCCTCGGCACCTACGGCCTCGGCGAGCCGCTCCTCCAGCTCGGCGAAACCGGCCGTGTCGCGGTCACGCGCCTCCTCGGCCGCCCGTACGCCCCCTGCCAGGCGCTCGCACTCCTCACGGGCCGCCTTGGCGGCGGCGTCCAGCTGGGCGAGCCGCCTGGCCACCGCGGCGACCTTCTGGTCCACGTCGCGCTGCCTCGCCCTGACCCGGTCCAGGGCGGCCTGCGCCGCGTTGAAGGCGGCCTGCGTGTTCTGCACCCCCGTCTGCGCGTCGGCGACCCGCGCCTGGGCGGTCTCGACCGCGAGCTGCGCCTCCCCCTCGGCCTGTGCGGTCTCCTCCAGCTCCATTGCCGCCAGCTCGGCGGCGACCCTGGCCTCGGCCAGGTCGGCGGCCGCCTCGTCGAGCGCGGCCCGCATCTGGATGGCGGAGGTGCCGCCCGCCGAGCCGCCGCCGGCGACGTGGGCACCCAGGAGGTCGCCGGAGCGGGTGACGGCCCGCAGCTCGGGGTACTGCTCGACCGTCTTCCTCGCGATCGCGAGATCGTCCACGACCAGCACGCCCGCCAGCAGGTGGGTGGCGGCGGCCCGCAGCTCGGCGGAGACCGTGACCAGGTCGATCGCCCACTCCGCACCGGCCTGCGGCACCTGGCCCGGTGGGACCGCCGCTCCACCCGCGGCGATGACGAGACCGGCCCGGCCGCCGTCGTGGCCCCTGAGGAACTCGATGGCGTCGGCCGCGCTCTGCAGCGACTCGACGGCGACGGCCTCGGCGTCGGCCCCGAGCACTGCGGCGATGGCCTCCTCGGCGCCGGCCCGCACCGACAGCATGGTCGCCACCGGCCCGAGCACCCCGGCCAGGTCGGCGGCGAGCAGCGCGGCTCCACCGTCGGCACCACCGGCCAGCCCCAGCTCCAGAGCCTCGAACCTGGCCTCCAGCGCGGCCACCTGGCGCTGCGCCTGCTGGTCGGCCTTGCGTGCCGCGGCGAGGGCGGCCCTGGCGGCGGCGAGCGCGGCGTTCGGGCCCGCGACGGCCGCCTTGACCTCCTCGCCTCCGGCCCTGGCCGACTCGACGGACTCCCTGGCCTGCTCGACCGTCTCCAGAGCGATCTCCAGCTCCTCGGCGAGGGCCGGGTCGGCGGTCGGCTCGGCACTTTCCTGGCCGTCGTACTCGGCGCGGGCTCCCTCTGCGCGCTGCTCGGCCTCCTCCAGCGAGCGCCGCAACCGGCCGATCTCCTCCTCTGCGGCCCCCGCCCGGCTGCGCGCGGCCCCGGCCTGACCCCTGAGCCTGGCCAGGCCCTCGCGCCGGTCGGCGGCGGCCCTGGCCTCCGCGCCCAGCCGCCGCTCCTCCGCGGCGAGCGCGGCCTCGGTCTCGGCACGCCGGGCCACGGCCTCGGCGAGTGACTCCCGCTCCCCTTCGAGCAGTTCGACCAGGACCCGCTCCTGCTCGCGGACCTCCTCGGCCTCACGTTCGAAATCCTCGGGATCACGCCCCCGCCGCTCCACCGCGTTGTCGGTGGCGTGCCGGTGCCGCTCGGCGGCGAGCCCTGCCAGGCCCCTGAGCCGCTCGCGGAGGGAGGAGAGCCGGAAGAACGTCTCCTGTGCGGCGGCCAGGCGCGGCTGGGCCTCGGCCTCGGCGCCCTCCAGCTCGGCCTCGGCGGCCTGCCCCTGCTCCAGCTCGATCTCCACAGCGGTGCGGCGGGCGAGGACCGCCGCCTCGTCGGCCATCTCCCGCTCCAGGGTGGTCCGCAGGGTGAGCACGTCGTCGGCGAGCAGCCGGAGCCTGGCGTCGCGGAGGTCTGCCTGGATGACGGCGGCCCTGCGGGCGATCTCGGCCTGGCGGCCCAGCGGTTTGAGCTGGCGGCGCAGCTCGGTGGTGAGGTCCTGGACCCGGGTCATGTTGGCCTGCATCGCGTCGAGCTTCCGCAGCGCCTTCTCCTTGCGCTTGCGGTGCTTCAGAACGCCCGCGGCCTCCTCGATGAACGCCCGGCGCTCCTCGGGTCCCGCGTGCAGCACCTGGTCGAGCTGGCCCTGGCCGACGATGACGTGCATCTCGCGGCCGATGCCGGAGTCGGACAGCAGTTCCTGGATGTCGAGCAGGCGGCAGATGTCGCCGTTGATGGCGTACTCGCTCTGGCCGGCCCGGAACATCAGGCGGCTGATCGTCACCTCGGTGTAGTCGATCGGGAGCATGCCGTCGGTGTTGTCGATGGTCAACGTGACCTCGGCGCGGCCCAGCGGTGCCCGCGAGGAGGTGCCGGCGAAGATGACGTCCTCCATCTTGCCACCGCGCAGCGACTTGGCGCTGTGCTCCCCCATGACCCAGGCCAGGGCGTCGACCACGTTGGACTTGCCGGACCCGTTGGGGCCGACGACCGCGGTGATACCCGGCTCGAACCTGAGCGTGGTGGCCGAGGCGAAGGATTTGAAACCGCGCAGGGTAAGGGTCTTGAGATACAAGGAAAACCCCCCGTTCACGGTGCGGCCGCGCCGGCCTGCGCGTCACGCGCCGCACCCCCGGCACCGATGAACGCGTCATCCCTCGTCAGCCCACGGCTTCGCCAACGCGGGAAGACTACCGTTCTTCACCCGCACCCGCCCGCACACCGCCTATGGTGCCCTGCATGAACGGTGAACGCGGTGCCGACGGAGCTCCGTCACGCCCATCGAGCGGCAGGGGTCGTCTCGGGCGGCGCGCCTTCCTGGTGGGCGGCGGACTGGCCGCGCTGGGCCTCGGTGGCGCCGTGCTGGCGGCCGGCCCCGACGGCATCCGGGGGGCGTACGCCCAGATCGTCTGCGGCTTGGTCCCCGCACCCCCGGTGACGTCTCCTGGAACGCTCCAGCGCAGCCGGGTCGACCGGCGGCGGGTCATCGTCGGGCTGCCCCCGGGGGCGGCGGACGGGCTACCCGTGGTGATCATGCTTCACGGGGCCGCGGGTGACGCGCGCACGCCGTTCGACGTCTACGCGATCGACCGCTATCTGGCCGCCGGGGGCGGGCGCTTCGCGCTGGCCTCCATCGACGACTGGCCCTCCGCCGACATCCCGGGAACCCTGCTGCCCTACCTGAGCATGAACGGGATGGACACCACGAAGATCGGGCTGATGGGCTGGTCGGCGGGCGGCGCGGGGGCGCTGAGGCTGGCCGCGGAGCTGGGCCCCGCACAGGTGGGGGCGGTCGTCGCGGCATCGCCGACGGTGAGCGCGGCGCAGGCGCCGCTGCGCGAACTCGTGAACATCCCGGTCTGGCTGGGGTGTGGAGAGCGCGACGCATGGGCACGGCAGACCCAGACCATGCTGAAGGGCCTGAAGGCACTGGGCGCCACGGCCGAGGGAGGGATCAGCGACGGATGCCAGGACACGGCCTATCGCCGCAGGGTGTTACCCGAGCAGCTGGCCTTCCTCGCACGACATATATGACACGTATATGACAAGGGACGCCCCGACGAGGCGTCCCCGGACAGTGTGTTTCCGCCCCGGCCCCGTTAAGTGAGGGCCGGCTCACGATCCTGCAGACGGTTGAACTCCTCATCGCGGGCACTTGCCGCGAGTTCGTCGTTCTGGGCCTGGAGCCGGGTGAGCTCTCCCTCGAGATCACGGATGCGTTGTTGAAGACGACGCATTTCCGAGACCATACGAGGGTCGGGACCGCCGACGTGGCCGAGTAGAGCCTTCGCCATAGTAAAGGGTCCTCCACGCTGAGTGACCAGACTGGTTCGCGCACTTCTTTGCCGCGGGAGGGGTGCGCGTGGTTCTTTATGCAAGAGTCGCACCGGTGAGGGAGACGGTCAAGTTGAACGCTCCGAGTGGATGCACCAGTAGGCACTCTCGACAGTTAACTATACCTTATTTTGGGTGGGTCTGGAAAGTGGTCAACGCTCAACGAAACCTTCGGGACTACCTTTGACCTCGCTCCAACGTTCGACGACCCCGTCCACCCTGCCGGGTGTCTCACCACCCCTGAGCAGCTCAAGCAGCATGGAGCACGACTGCTCAGGACCCTGCGCGACCACCTCGACCCGGCCGTCGGCCGTGTTGCGTGCCCAGCCGACCAGGCCGAGCTCCAGCGCCCTGGCCCGCGCCCACCAGCGGAACCCCACACCCTGCACACGACCTCTGACCCAGGCGGTCAGCCGCACGTCCGTCACTCCGCGGCCCCCCTCGGCCTGGGCTGGCAGCGAGGGCAACTGTAGGAGGAGCGGTTCATGAACGACTCGCGGACGATCAGGGCACCGCACCGGGAACAGGGCTCGTCGCGCCTGCCGTAGACAGCGAGGGAACGGTCGAAGTAACCGCTCTCACCATTGACATTCACGTAAAGACTGTCGAAAGATGTGCCGCCCTCGGCCAGTGCGGCGGACATCACCTCCCTGGCGGCGCCCAGCAGCTCGGCGATCTTCGGCCTGGTCAGCGACCCGGTGGGCCTGGCACCGTGCAGTCCGGCCCGCCAGAGCGCCTCGTCGGCATAGATGTTGCCGACACCGCTGATCAGCGACTGGTCCAGAAGCGCGCGCTTGACCTCGGTCTGCCGGACGCGCAGCCGGCGGGCGAACGCCTCGTCGTCGAAATGCCTCTCGAACGGGTCGGCCGCGATGTGCGCGATCGGCTCGGGCACCGCCCGGCCGCCGGCCCGGGTCATGGTGGTCACCAGCACGTGGCCGAAGGTTCGCTGATCGACGAAGCGCAGCTCCGGGCCGCCGTCGGTGAAGCCGATCCGGACCCGCAGGTGCTTCTCCGATGCCGAGTCCGGCTCCACGACCAGCAGCTGGCCGCTCATCCCAAGGTGCGCCAGGATCGCGCCGGAGCCGTCCAGCGGCAGCCAGAGGTACTTACCCCTGCGCTCCGCCGGGCCGACGGTGCGGCCCTGCAGCCGGGCGGAGAACTCCTCGGCTCCGGGAAGATGCCGCCTGATCGCCCTCGGGTGGAGCACCTCGGCATGGGCGACGACCCTGCCGGAAACCCACCGCTCCAGGCCACGGCGTACCACCTCGACCTCGGGCAGTTCGGGCATGCACCCCTCCTTTGGCGACGAGTCAGCCGGCTTCGCGCCTGTCGCGGTCCTGGCGGATCCTGTTCCAGGCCGCCTCGGCGGCCTGCTGCTCGGCTTCCTTCTTTGAGCGGCCGGATCCCGAACCGTACCCCTCTCCGCCGACGCGAACGACCGCGGTGAAGGACTTGGCGTGGTCGGGGCCGCTCTCCTCGACATGGTATTCGGGCACGCCGAGCGACTCGGACGCGGTGAGCTCCTGCAGGGAGGTCTTCCAGTCGAGCCCGGCGCCGAGCGAGGCGGAGCGGGTGATGAGGGGATCGAAGAGCAGGTGGACGACGCGGAACGCCTCGTCCAGGCCCCTGTTCACGTAGACCGCGCCGATGAGCGCCTCAAGGGTGTCCGCGAGGATCGAGGACTTGTCACGCCCCCCGGTGCCCTCCTCGCCCCGGCCGAGCCGCAGGAAGCGGCCAAGGCCCAGCGAGCGGGCCACATCGGCGAGGGCGCGCATGTTCACCACCGCGGCCCTGAGCTTGGCGAGCTGCCCCTCGGGCAGGTCTGGATGGTTGCGGTAGAGGCTGTCGGTGACGACCAGGCCCAGCACCGAGTCGCCCAGGAACTCCAGGCGCTCGTTGGTCGGCAGGCCGCCGTTCTCGTACGCGTAGGAGCGGTGCGTCAGCGCACGCTCCAGGATGGCGACGTCCAGGCGCACCGACAGAAGGCGCTCAAGCTCGTTCTTGACGAACTCGACGGCGACCGGCTTGACGCTCGTACCCAAGGCTTCTCCTCGCACGTTCTCTCATCGAATGCGCGATGGCGAAGGAACGAGAGATGCCCGAAGATGTGGTGGGCGCCGGGAGGGCACGCGTTCTACCGCGAACCCCGGCGTCCACCACAGCCGCGGGCGGGCCGCCATCGCAGGGGATGCAGACGGTGACGCCGACCGAGGCCGTGGAGGACCCGGTCGGCATCCGTCAGTCAGAATGCGATCAGGCGGAGGGCTCGATCACCTGACGGCGGTTGTAAGTGCCGCAGGTCGGACATGCCACGTGCGGACGCTTCGGCGAGCGGCACTGGGGGCAGCTCACGAGCGAAACCGCGGCGGCCTTCCACTGCGACCTGCGGGAGCGGGTGTTGCTCCGCGACATCTTGCGCTTGGGGACAGCCACGTCAGCTCTCCTGATCGTTGTTATGTTCCGGAACCAGACCCTGCAACTTCGCCCAGCGGGCGTCGATCACCTCATGGCCGTGGTCAGGCTCGGCATCCGCCAGCCTGACCCCGCACTCCGCGCAGAGCCCGGTGCAGTCTTCACCGCAGACCGGACTCAACGGCAGTGTGAGCACCACCGCGTCGCGAAACGCGGGTTCGAGGTCGAGAAGTTCACCGTCGAGAAGCGAGTCACTCTCGGCAGCATCCTCTGCCGAGTAGAAGAACAGCTCCTGGAAGTCCACCTCGGTTCGCGAGATGACCGGCTCCAGGCAGCGTGCGCACTCCCCCCGCAGCGGGGCTTGCGCAGTGCCCGTGACGAGCACACCCTCCATGACCGCCTCAAGCCGGATGTCCAGCTCGACATCGGCGTCCCTGGGGACGCCGATCATGTCGACGCCGATGTCCGCCGGTGCCGGGAGAACGAGATTCATCCGACGCATTGACCCTGGTCGTCGCCCCAGGTCATGGGTAGAGATCACCCACGGGGCTCGGGGGTCAAGGTTGCGCTGAATCATTTCACTCTCATTAGGCATGGCGCATCATCGCCATCGTGCAAGGCCGAAACAAGAGAATAGCAGGGCCTAGCCCCTGAGCCGTTCGACCAGGAGTTCCTGGACAAGATCAGGTACCAGTCCGGCCACACTGCCACCGTACTTGACGATCTCCTTGATGCGGCTGGAAGACAGGAAGGAGACCTCGGGGCCGGTGGCCATGAACAGCGTCTCCACCCCCGACATCCGGTAGTTGAGCTGCGCCATCTGGAGCTCGTAGTCGAAGTCGCTGATCGCGCGCAGGCCCTTCACGATGGCGGGGATCTCCTGCTGCCTGCAGTAGTCGACCAGGAGGCCGTGGAACTTGTCCACGCGGACGTTCCCGTACTCCTTGGTGACCGTCCGGAGCGTCTGGATGCGCTCATCCACCGTGAAGAGGCTCTTCTTCTCGATGTTGATCAGTACGGCTACAACGACCTCGTCGTACTGCCGGGAAGCCCGGCCGATGATGTCCAGATGACCGTTCGTGACGGGATCGAATGATCCCGGACAGACAACGCGACGCAAGGTGGACTCCCTGCTCTTAAGGATTCCCGGCGGCGCGACCGTACCAAACGGACGCTTCACCGTAACGACGGACCCTCTCCTCTTCGTAGCCCGTGGGCCACAGGAGGTCTCTACCCCTGCTCTCACGTTCCACCGCGACGAGCGCGTCCTCGGCCAGCCAGCCCCGGTCACGTAGCAGCTCAAGCACCGTCCCCACCTCTTCGTCACCCAGCGCGTACGGCGGGTCGGCGAGGACGAGGTGGTAGGGCTCCCCAGTGTCCCCGGTGTCCCCGACACCCCTGGCCAGCAGCCGCTCAACCCTGTCGGCGGCTACCTCGGCTCCGGGCAACCCCAGCGAGGTGACGTTCTGCCTGATCGTCCGGATCGCCCTGGCGTCCGACTCCACGAGAAGCACACGGGCGGCCCCCCGGGAGAGCGCCTCAAGCCCGAGCGCGCCCGAGCCCGCGTAGAGGTCGAGCACCCGGCACCCCTCCAGCGGGCCGATCAGCGACCCCACCGTGGAGAAGATCCCCTCCCTCGCCCTGTCACTCGTGGGGCGGGTCCCCCGCCCCGGCGGCACGGCCAGCCGCCGTCCCCCTGCGCTTCCCGCGATGACTCGGCTCACCCGGCCATCCTCTCAGTGCCGCCGCCCAGTGCCGTCAGGACCGTCAGGCGCCGCCCGCCCCCTGTCCCGATACCGGTTCCGTCAGGCGCCGCCCAGTGCCGTCAGACACCGTCAGACGCGGCCCGCACCCCGTCCCGACACTGGTCCCGATACCGGTTCCGACACCGGTTCCGACACCGGCCCCTGAGACGCCCAGGTGCGCCGCGCACAGCACGGCGTGTCGCGACGCATCACATAACCGCAGGTCAAAAGGGTCCTGGTAGGTGATCTAGGTCAAGAGTGGGCAAGGAGTGGCGACGAAAGCGTAAGGGTCGTTCCGTCAGGTGCCGGTCCCTTGCATGATGATTCCTGCGGCCTCCAAGTGACCCAGGGGGAGGCCGACCGGCGTGATCGTGAGCCCTTCCGCACGCCGGTGCTCTCGGCACCTGACCCGGGAGTGGGCCCAGGCGGGGACGGCATTCGGGGGGAGGCCGTCCCCGCAGTTGGGCACAGCGCGGCCCGGCCGTCTGCCACCGCCGCGACACCCGCGACACCCACGACGCCCGCCTTTCCGCCTGGCATCGCCTCCGCCACCTGTCAGGTCTTCTCCAGATATTCGGCGCGCTCGTCCGCCAGGAGCCTGTCGATCTCCGCGCGGAGCACGGGGTGCCCCGCCAGCTCGGGGTCGGCCTCCAGCATCGTCTCGGCGTCCAGGCGTGCGGCGTGGATGACATCCTCGTCGCGGAGGAGCCTGAGCATCTTCAGCGACGATCTGCGCCCCGACTGGGCCACGCCGAGCACATCACCCTCCCTACGCTGTTCCAGGTCGACACGGGACAGCTCGAAGCCGTCCAGGGTGGCCGCCACGGCGTCGAGCCGTTCCCTGGCGGGCGTGCCCCCCGGGGAATCGGTCACCAGCAGGCAGAGACCCGGCAGCCCGCCGCGGCCGACCCTGCCGCGGAGCTGGTGGAGCTGCGAGACGCCGAACCTGTCCGCGTCCATGATGACCATGACCGAGGAGTTGGGGACGTCGACGCCGACCTCGATGACCGTGGTCGCCACCAGCACGTCGATCTCTCCCCTGGTGAACGCCTTCATCACCGCCTCCTTCTCCTCGGGAGGCAGCTTGCCGTGGAGCACCTCCGTACGGAGCCCCTGCAGCGGCCCGTGCGAGAGCGTCTCAGCCACGTCGAGCACCGCCAGCAGCGGCCTGCGCTCATCGTCGGCCTTCGACATGTCGCCCTCGTCGCCCTCCAGATCGCCGATGCGCGGGCACACGACGTAGGCCTGGCGGCCCAGCCCGATCTCCTCGCGCAGCCGGGTCCAGGCGCGGTCGAGGAAGTGCGGCTTCTCCGCGGCGGGAACCACATGCGTGGTGATCGGGGCACGCCCGGAGGGCAACTGGGAGAGTGTGGAGACCGTGAGGTCGCCGAAGACCGTCATGGCGACCGTGCGGGGAATGGGCGTGGCGGTCATGACGAGCACGTGCGGGCGGCCACCCCCGGCCTTCTCGCGGAGCGCGTCGCGCTGCTCGACGCCGAACCTGTGCTGCTCGTCGACCACGACCAGGCCGAGATCGGCGAACTGGACCCGCTCCTGCAGGACCGCGTGGGTGCCGACGACGATGCCCGCCGCGCCCGAGGCCGCGTCGAGCATGGCCGAACGACGGGCCGCGGCACCCAGCGAGCCGGTCAGCAGGGCGACCGCGGTGCCGCCGAACATGCCACCGGTGGCCAGGTCGCCGAGCATGGCCGAGATCGACCGATGGTGCTGCTGGGCGAGCACCTCGGTGGGCGCCAGCAGCACGGCCTGCCCCCCGGCGTCGACCACCTGGAGCATCGCCCGCAGCGCGACCACGGTCTTGCCGGCCCCGACCTCGCCCTGGAGCAGCCGGTGCATGGGGTGGGTCATGGCCAGATCGGCCGCGACCTCCTTGCCCACCTCGCGCTGCCCCTCGGTCAGCTCGAACGGCAGCCGCCCGTCGAAGTCGGCGAGCAGCCCGTCGGGAATCGCGGGCCTGGGCGTGGCGGGCCAGGAGGCCGCGGCCATCCGGCGCTGCAGCAGCACCGCCTGGAGCAGGAACGCCTCGTCGAACCTGAGCCGCTTGCGCGCCCTGCTCACGTCGGCGTGGTCGCGCGGGCGGTGAACCGCCAGCAACGCGTCCGACAGGCCGGGGAGCCTGTGCCGGCCGCGCAGTTCCGCGGGGAGCGGGTCGTCGAGCTCGCCCATCGTGTCGAGGACGACGCCCAGCGCCCTGCGGATGGCCCAGGGCGTCACGTCCTTGCCCGCCGGGTAGATCGGCACGAGCGCGGCGGCGAACTCCTCGGCCCCCGTCTCGCTCTCCTCGATCATCTCGAACTCGGGGTGGGAGAGCTGCCACTTGCGCTTCTCGCCCTGGCCGAAGGCGCTGACCTTCCCCGCGAACATGCCGCGCCTGCCCGGTCGCAGCCGCGTCTCCGCGATGTGTGACGCCTTGCCGAAGAACGACAGGTAGATCTTGCTGCGGCGGGCGTCGACGACCTCGACCTCCAGCCAGGTGCCGCCCTTGTTACGCATCGGCCTGCGCATCGCCCTGGTGACCTCGCCCACCACCGTGACGTGCTCGTCAACCCGCAGATCGTCGAGGTCGGTCAGCTCGCCCCGCTCGGCGTAGCGCCGCGGGTAGTGCCGCAGCAGGTCGCCGACGGTGCGCAGGTCGAGAACGCTCTCCAGCAACTTGGCGGTTTTAGGGTCCAGCGCCTTCGCCAGCGGCTCGTCGAAGCTCGTCACCCCAGCTTTCTACCGTGCGCGGGGGACAGAAATCGCCCGACCCGGCCCGGACGGCGCCGCCGATCCGGCTCGCGGAGCGGTTCACGCGCCGTCACCCGCGAACGCCCCGGCGGCGCACCGGCCGCCGAATCTCGCGACACCGACTCACTTGACACCGAATCTCGCTACACCGGCTCGTCCGACACCGGTTCACTCGACACCGATGAGCAGCGGGTAGCCGCCCTGGCCACCCTCGTACAGGAGCACCTCGATGTCCGGCCTGGTCTCGGCCAGATGGTCCCGCACCGCGCGCGCAAGCCCCTCGGGGGCGTTGACGCCCTCCAGCACGGTCACCAGCTCACTGCTGGAGGACACCATGCGGCCCACGACCTCCAGAGCGGTGGCCCCGAGGTCCCTGCCGATCAGCGCGGCGTCCCCGTCGACCACCCCCAGAACGTCACCGGGCTCGGCCAGGCCCGCGCTCGTCATGACCTCGCGGTCGGCCACCCAGACGTGCCCGTGGCGGGTGTGCGCGGCGGCCTCGGTCATGGCCACCACGTCGTCGTCGAAGCGGCGCAGCGGGTCGTGCACGGCCAGCGCCGACAGGCCCTGTACCGAGGCCCTGGTCGGGAGTACGCCGACCACCAGGCCCTCCTCCCTGGCTATCTCCGCGGCGGCGGCCGCGACCTCACGCGTCCCACTGTCGTTGGGCAGGACCACGACCTCCGAGCCTGCCTCGCGGATGGCGGCGAGCACCGCCGCCAGTGGCGGGCTGGAGCCCGGCTCGCGGCGGACGACCACGGCCCCCGACTCCTCGAACAGCGCGGCCAGCCCGGGTCCCGCCGCCACGGCCACCACCCCCCTGCCCCGCGCTGCCGGGCGGGTCCTGCCCGAGCCGACCAGATACGTCACCCTGATCCGGTGGGGCCGCCCCAGCCGGACGGCCGCCTCGATCGCCGCGCCCGCGTCGTCCACGTGGACGTGCACGTTCCACAGGTCGTCCCCACCCACGATCACCAGCGACTCGCCGAGCGCGTCGAGCTCCGCACGCAGCGCCGTGACCTGCGCCGCTCCGGCGTCCAGGAGATACATGACCTCGTAGCCGGGCCCGTCCGCACTCTCCTCCGTGACCTCCACGCCGATCCGGTGAGCCGGGGCGGGGATGTCCACCCGCTCGGTGTAGGAGTCGGTGACGACCGCGGCGAGGCTCTCCAGAATGATCGTCAAGCCCGCGCCGCCCGCGTCGACCACCCCACTGCGGGCCAGCACGTCGAGCTGCCCGGGGGTGCGGCGGAGCGCGGAGCGCGCCTCCTCTGCCGCCCTTCTCGCGACCGAGACGAGATCTTCCCGGCTCTCGCGCACCACCGCGGCCACGGCGGTCAGGACGCTCAGGATCGTGCCCTCGACCGGCCTGGCCACCGCGGCGCGGGCCAGCTCGGCGGCTCTGACCAGGCCGCGGCCAAGGTCCGTGCCGCGCCCCTCGGCCTCCCTGAACACCTCGGCGAGGCCGCGCAGCACCTGGCTGACGATCACCCCGGAGTTGCCCCGCGCGCCGAGCAGCGCTCCCTGCGCGAGTGCCTGCCAGGTGGCCTCCGCCCCCGCGTCGGCGGGCAGCCCGTCGAGCGCCTCGGCCGCGGAGAGCATCGTCAGGTGCAGGTTGGTGCCGGTGTCGCCGTCGGGCACCGGGAAGACGTTGAGCGCGTCGATCTCCTCGCGCGCCTTCCCCAGTGTCTCCGCGGCCAGCCGCGACCACCTCCGCACCGAGGGCGGGTCGAGAACCTGCAGCATTCCTGCCCTCCTGCTCCTGACCGGCTCTCTCCGGTCTCTCCGGTCTCTCCGGTCGAGTCCCGGCTCCGCGACCGGCATGCCGCCACCTGTGGCTCAGCGTCCGCACAGCCCGGCCGACCCCGGCCGCACCGGCTGATCGTCGCTCGCCGGACACGACCCGCCGTGGCGTGTCCCGGGATGCGCTACGGTTGCCTCCGGAGATTATCCCCGTTCGACCGTTCATGGCGGCTCACGTTCGCCTGTAGGGCCGAACATCGGGTATCCTCGTATGGCCAGCCGGTCGTCCCGGCATGCCCGATGACCGCCCGCCAGTGCGGCGGATCGAGCCTCTCGACTGATCTAAGGAGCGAACCGTGGCTTCCGTTTGCGACGTTTGCGCTAAGAAGCCGACCTTCGGCAACAACGTCTCCCACTCGCACCGCCGCACCCGCCGCCGCTGGAACCCGAACATCCAGCCCGTGCGCGCAGTGGTGAACGGCACGCCGAAGCGGCTGAACGTGTGCACCTCCTGCATCAAGGCCGGCAAGGTCACCCGCTAGTCGGACTTCCGCGAAGCCCGCCGTCCCCTCGATGGGACGGCGGGCTTCGCCATTCCCAACGGGCTTCGCGGCCCAGGACGACCCCTTCCGAGGACGGCCCACTTCCGAGGACGGCTCCGCCTCGTTCGGAGCAGGTTCTCCACGTTCAGCGTGATCTGTCGTGGAACCCTGGGCGTTCACGCCCGGGAGGAAACGGCAGCGCGGGAGGCCCGCCAAGGGCCGAGCGGTGCGGTGACGGCAACTTTCGGAGAGCGGCTCAGCCTGAGCGTTTCTGGCTCTCGATGTATTCCTTGATGATGGACAGCGGTGCTCCGCCGCACCGGGCCGCGAAGTACGAGGGCGACCGGAAGTGGGCACCCCACAGGTATTTGCCGATGTGGTCGGGGTATTCCTGTCGCGATCTCCGGGCGGACACGCCCTTGAGGGAGCCGACCAGCCTGGACAGGGAGCCGACCAGCCTGGACAGGGAGACTTTCGGCGGGTAGCGCACCAGCAGGTGCACGTGATCACGCTCGCCGTTGAACTCGACCGGTTCGGTCTCGAAGTCGGCGCGGACGGCCCGCATGACGTCTTCGCACCGCCTGAGGATTTCGTCGGTGAACGGTCCGCGCCGATACCCGGGTGTGAAGACCACGTGTGCGCAGAGGGTGCAGACGAGTGTACGGCCCCTGCGAATGTCGGGGTTCGGCTCCCGGCGTGGTGACACAGATCATACGATCTTCCAAGTGAAGGTCGTCGTGCAGGTGAAGCTGATGCCGCAGGCCGATCAGGCCACCGCGCTGTCGGCTACCCTGCATGCGGTCAACGACGCCGCGAACCGGGTGTCGGCCGTGGCATTCGAGCACGGCGTGCCGCGTGAGTATGAGCTGCGCAAGCACACCTACGCCGAGTTGAAGGCGCGGGGGCTGGGGGCACAGGCCGCTCAGCACACCATCAAGAAGGTCCGCGATGCCTACACCACGTTGAAGGCGAACGTCCGTGCCGGCAACCTCGGCAAGAAGGGCTCCAAGCGCCGGATCAAAGCGGAGTCCACGCCGATCACCTTCCGTCCACAGGCGGCGCACCCGTTTGACGACCGGTGTCTGAGCTGGCAGTACGACGCTCAGACCGTCAGTATCTGGACCACCGCCGGGCGTATCAGGAACGTCCGCTTCGTCTGTTCGGCCGAGGCGCTCAAGGCGCTGCGTGAACACCGTAAGGGTGAGTCCGATCTGATCGAACGCGACGGCGCCTTCTACCTGATCGCTGTGTGCGAGGTACCTGAGGCCCCGGTCAACGAGTACCCCGACGGCTGGCTCGGCGTGGACCTCGGCATCGTCAACATCGCCACCGTGGACGGCATGACGCCGTTCAACGGACGTGGTCTGAACCGGCACCGCAAGCGGCAGCTCGAACTTCGCCGTAAGCTCCAGGCCAAGGGCACCAAGTCCGCCAGGCGACGGCTTAAGCGCCGCCGTCGCAAAGAGCGGCGGCACGCCGCGAACGTCAACCACATCATCTCGAAGAAGATCGTGACCGAGGCTGCACGCACCTCGTCCGGTATCGCCCTGGAAGACCTGGGCGGAATCCGGGAGAGGGTACGGCTCCGCAAGCCCCAACGGGTCATGCTCCACTCCTGGGCTTTCCACCAGCTCGGGGCCTTCCTTGAGTACAAAGCGCGGCGGGCGGGCGTCCCGCTGGTGCGCGTTGATCCGGCCTGCACCAGTCAGGAATGCGCCGACTGCCACCACATCGAGAAGAACAACCGGGTCAACCAGGCCCTCTTCGTCTGCCGGAACTGCGGGGTCGTTGCCCACGCCGACCGGAATGCCTCCCGCAACATCGCCGCACGCGGCGAGGCTGCGTGGATTGCGGGGCGTGAGTCACGCGTCCCAGCCACCCCGTAGGTGGTCTGGACGGAGGAGGCCACACCACAGCCAGTGGTGCCCTACCTCCAAGCCCGGTCCTTTAGGGCCGGGTCAAGTTGACTGGGAGCGCAGGCGCCAGCCGTGGTCCACCGGGCCGATGCCGGCCCCCAGGGGGAAGCCGTGTTCGATCGCACCGGTGACGTACGCCTTCGCCTTCTCCACGGCGGCGGGGACATCCTCGCCGAGGGCCAGGTAGGAGGCTATCGCGGAGGCCAGGGTGCAGCCCGTGCCGTGGGTGTGCCGGTTGTCGTGGCGCTCCGCGGTGAAGCGGAACTCCCGCGTGCCGTCGGTCAGCAGATCGACGGGGGCCCCCGGAAGGTGGCCGCCCTTGATGAGCGCCCACCCGGGCCCGAGCTCCAGGACCGCGTCGGCGGCCCGGCGCAGGTCGGCGTCGTCCTCGACCTTCACCCCGGTGAGCTGGAGAACCTCCCACAGGTTGGGGGTGACCACCGTGGCCGTGCGCAGCAGGCTCGACTTGACCGTCTCCACGGCCTCCGGGGCGAGGAGCGCGTCACCGTGCTTGGAGACTCCCACGGGATCGACCACGACGGGCACATCCAGCCCTGCCAGCACCTCGGCGACCGTCTCCACCAGTACGGGCGAGGCGAGCATGCCGGTCTTGACCGCCTGGGCGCCGATGTCACCGAGCACCGAGTCGAGCTGGGCACGGACCGCCTCCGGGGGAAGCTCCCAGTAGCCCTGCACGCCCACCGAGTTCTGGGCGGTCACCGCGGCGATCACGCTCATGCCGTGGACGCCGAGGGCCAGCATGGTCTTCAGATCGGCCTGGATGCCCGCGCCGCCTCCGGAATCGGAGCCGGCGACGGTCAGCACGCGTGGGGGAGCCAGAACGGTCATGCCCCCATCCAACCAGCCCCGTCCCGACCGGCTGGCGCCCCCCTGCCACTCCCCACCGCACCTGGGCCGCGCAGGCAGACTGAAGTGCGGGGGCTGTGGCGGATCAGACCCCCGCTGCCACTCCCCACCGCACCTGGGCCGCGCAGGCAGAGCCGCGACGGCACCGGGTCAGGCGACGGCGCACTCTCCCCCGTCGCTCTCACAGGTCTCCGGAATCTCCGCGTCACCGCTCGCGGTGAAGACGACGACGAGTTCCTCGCCGACCTGCAGCCCTTCCGGCGACTCGATCACCAGACTGTCGCCGACCTGCTCCCAGTCGGCTCCGCTCGCCGAGGAGACCGTCCCGCTGACCGGCACGCTCACCTTCAGGTTCTCGACGCTCTCGTCCGCGGCGACCACGAGCTTGACCGTGTACGACTGTGCCCTGCTCCTCACGAGAGCGGCGCCGACCATGATCATGGCGCCCCCCGCGGCGGGCACGGGCGGCTCGAAGGTGTCGCTGGGCACGGGGGCGGGCGCCGTGGTGCTCGGGGACTGTTCAGGGGCCGGTGTCCGGTGGTCACCGACGACGAGAGGCTCGGAGGTGGGTGTGGGTTCCGGCTTGTCGGTGGACGACGGCTCGTCGGTGGCCAGGGGCGCGCGGGTGGCCTTTCTCGTCGCGGTGGGCCGGGAGGTGGGGGTGGCCCCGCCTCCCCTGCGAGTGGAGGTGGGGGTCGGGGAGGGGGTGGCCTCCGCGGTCCTGTCGCCCGCCTCCGCGGGCTCGTCGGTCGGTACGGGCTCCTCGGGCTCGGTCTCACCGACGGGGTCGGGTTGCAGCTCCGGCTGGTTCGACGCCGCCGTGACACAACCGGTGGGCGGGCAGTCGGCGGCGGAACCCTCGGAGCCGGTCAGCGCCCGGATCCCGAACACTGTCCCGCCGAGCACCACCGCCACCGCGGCGACGATCAGCAGGGTCGTCTTGATCCGTCCGCCGGACCTTTCCTCGTCCTCGGGCCATGTGACGGACGTCTTGGACTCCGACGTCCATCCCGACCCCAGGAAACCCGTCTGGGGCTCAGTGATCATCGACTCCTCGGGACGGAGCCGGCGCCCGATCGGCTCGTCCCGGTGACCGGGTGCCGGAGCGGACTCCGGCCCGCGTTTCCCCCGGCCCGGGGAAGCCTCATCCCCGTTTCCAGCATGGCGGCCCATATCGCCCCTTTCTCGGAGGGAATCTCGACCGCCCAACTTCATACCAGTTCAATAACCGTTTGTCGTAATTTTCGCAGATGTAACAACGAGTGGTAAAAGTCACTCCCGGAAGTGGTCCCAGCCTCCGCGGTCGAGCAGATGGCCCTTGACCTGCACTCCCTCCCCCTCGATGACATGCCCCACCACGTTCCAGCCCGCCGGGAGCCGTACGTGGGCCGGGAAGGTCGCGGCGAGGGCATGGTCGTCGCCGCCGGAGAGCACCCACTCCAGCGGGTCCGCGCCGAGCAGCCGGGCCGCCTCCCGCATCACCGGCGGGACGTCGAACGCCTCCGGGTCGAGCACGAGCGCGGTTCCGGCCGCGGCCGCCACGTGGCCGAGATCCTGGAGCAGGCCGTCACTCACGTCGAGCATGGCGGTGGCGCCCAGCGTGGCGGCCTCGGGGCCCTGCGCGTAGGGAGGGCAGGGGCGGCGGTGGGCGTCGATCAGCTCCACCGGCCCGGCCAGGCCCGCACGGAGCAGCGCGAGGCCCGCCGCGGCGTACCCGAGGCGGCCCGCGACCGCCACCACGTCACCGGGCCGGGCCCCCGACCGGGTGACCGGCGCCCGGCCACCCAGGTCACCGAGGGCGGTGACCGCGATCATGACGAGGTCGCAGCGGGCGATGTCGCCTCCCACCACGCTGGCACCGACGAGATCGGACTCGTCGCGGAAGCCGTCCGTGAGGTCGTCCAGCCAGCCGATGGCGGCGTCGGCGGGCAGCCCGAGGCCGACCACGAGGCCGGTGGGACGGGCTCCCATCGCCATGACATCCGAGAGATTCTGTGCCGCGGCCTTGCGTCCGATGTCGTAGCCGCTGGACCAATCACGGCGAAAGTGCCTACCCTCGAGTAACAGGTCAGTCGTCACGACGACCCGCCCATCGGGAGCGCTCACCACCGCGGCGTCGTCTCCGGGACCGAGCAATACGGCCCCACCCTGTGGCAAGCGTCCGGCAATACGTGCAACAACCCCGAATTCGCCGAGATCTCCGACTGTGATGACACACCTCCCGTTCATCACAGGGTACGGTGGCCCTTCGGCACTGATCCAATCGCCCCGGAGGTCGTTGTGGTGCAGGCCTACATCCTTATTCAGACCGAGGTCGGCAAGGCCGCGAACGTGGCTTCGGAGATCTCCGGCATCTCGGGTGTCACCCAGGCCGAGGACGTCACCGGCCCTTACGACGTGATAGTGCGGGCGGAGGCCCGCAACGTCGATGAGCTGGGAAAGCTCGTGGTGGCGCAGATTCAGGCTGTGGAGGGGATCACGCGTACACTGACGTGTCCCATCGTCCACATCTGAGTCCGTATCTGGTCCGTATCCGACCGTCGGGAACGTGACATGCCACTGCGGTTCGCCCGCCTGGCGGGGTGCACCTGCGCCCTGCTGATCCTGGCGGGATGCGGTGGCGCCGTCCAGGTCGAGCCGCCCGTCCCCGAGGGGTCCGCCGCCGCCGCGTGCCAGGCGCTCGCCGAGCGGCTCCCGCGGAGACTCGACGGCGCTGACCGGGTCGAGTCCACCCCCGCCTCACCCTACGTCGCCGTGTGGGGGCAGGGCCGCATCGCCCTGCGCTGCGGGGTGCCACGGCCGGTGACCATGTCACCCACCGACCAGGTGCCCGAGATCGACGGAGTGGCGTGGTACGCCGACCCGGCCCGACCGACGCTGTTCACGTCGATCGGCAGGGCGGCCTACGTCGAGGTGACGATCGCGCGGGAGCACACCCCGCAGAACGTGCTTGTCGATCTCGCGGCACCGATCAAGGCCGCCCTACCTCAGACCGGGTGAGCGGCGCAGCGCGAGCTGGATCAGCCGGTCGACCAGCTCCGGGTAGGGCACCCCGGTGGCGGCCCAGAGCTGCGGCGCGACCGACATCGCGGTGAAGCCCGGCATGGTGTTGATCTCGTTGACGATCAGCCGCCCGTCGGGGGTGTAGAAGAAGTCGACCCGCGACAGGCCCTCGCAGCCCAGCGCCTCGAATGCGCGCACGGCCATCGCCCGCAACTGCTCGGCCGCCTCCTGTGGGATGTCCGCGGGCACCGACAGGGACATGTCATTCCCGATGTACTTGGCCTCGAAGTCGAAGAACTCGTGCTCTCCGTGGACCAGTACCTCGCCTGGCACGCTGGCGCGGGGCGCCTCGTCGTCCGGCGACTCCAGCACGGCGCACTCGATCTCGCGGCCGGTGATCGCGGCCTCGACCAGCACCTTGGGGTCGTGCTCGCGGGCGAACTCGATGGCCCGCTCAAGCTCCTCCAGGTCGGCGGCCTTGGAGATGCCCTGGCTGGACCCGGCGCGGGCGGGCTTGACGAAGACCGGCCAGCCGAGCTCCTGGACCTCCTTGAGCACCCGGCCACGGTCGGTCCGCCAGTCGCGGTCACGGATCGCGACGTACGGCCCGATGGGCAGGCCCGAGGCGGCGAGGACCATCTTCATGTACGCCTTGTCCATGCCGACGGAGCTGGCCAGCACCCCGGAGCCGACATAGCGGACCCCGGCCATCTCCAGCAGCCCCTGAATGGTGCCGTCCTCGGCGAAGGGGCCGTGCATCACCGGGAAGACGACGTCGACGTGGCCGAGTTCGACGGGAATGCTGCCGGGGTCGTACGCCACCAGCGAGCCGCTACCGGATGTCAGCGCCAGCGTCGCACTCGCCGCGTCGACGGCGGGCAACTCACCGCTCTCGATCCCGTATCGCTGCTCCCCGGAGGCGAGCACCCACCGGCCGTCCTGGGCGATCCCGATCGGGACCACCTCGTACTTGGACCTGTCGATGACCTCCAGCACGCTTCCCGCCCCGAGAATGGAGACGGCGTGCTCGGAATTGCGACCGCCGAAGACGACGGCGACCCTCGGTAGAGGTTCGTGCTGCTCACTCATGATGACCGAATCTACCCCCTGTTAGGGGGCAATCCGGCTGTTAGACGCGCCTATCTACCCGATGCGGGTAGTGAGTCGAGCGCCTTGGTCACGTCCATGATGAGATCTTCCGCATCCTCCAGTCCGATGGAGAACCGGACAGCCGCCTCGTCGATCCCCGACGCCTTGCCGGCTCTCCGGTGGGTGGTCGAGGCCACGTGCGCGGCCTTGGTGTGGATTCCTCCGGCGGAGGTGGCGATCGAGGCGAGCCTGAGTGCGTCGGCCAGGGCCACGCCGGCGTCGTAACCGCCACGCGGGGTGATCGTCACACAGGCGCCGTACCTGGTGCCCTCGGGCCCCGAGTCGAACAGGTGCCTGGCGAGCTGGTGGCCGGGGTGTTCCGGCAGCCCCGGGTAGTCGACCCGGCGCACGGCGGGGTGCTTGGCCACGGCCGCGGCGAAGACCATCGCGGTGGAGCACATCCGGCGGACCCGCAGCGGCAGGGTCGCGAGCCCCCGGCGGAGCAGGAACGCGTCGTCGGGAGAGAGCGTGCCCCCGGTGTCGATCCTGACCTCGCGCAACTGGGCGATCAGGTCGGGGCGGCCCACCGCGACGCCCCCGGCGCAGTCGTCATGGCCGCCGAGATACTTGGTCGCGGAGTGGATCACCAGGTCGGCGCCGTGCTCCAGGGGGCGGCACACGATCGGGGTGGCGAAGGTGGAGTCGACCACCAGCAGCGCCCCCGCGGCTCGGGCGATCCGGTAGAGGCCGCGAATGTCGGAGACCGCCATGGTCGGGTTGGAGAGCGTCTCCGCATAGATGATCTTCGTGTTGGGCCTGATCGCCGCCCGCACCTCGGTCAGGTCGCCGTAGCCGACGAAGTCCGCGCCGACCCCGAACCTGGACAGCACGTTGGTGATCAGCGAGTGGGTCCCGCCGTACAGCGGGGTGGGTGCCACGAGGTGCGCGCCCGCGCGCAGGAACGTCATCAGGACGGCGTTGACGGCGGCCATCCCCGAGGCGAACGCCTGCCCGGCCACGTCCTCGGGCGCCGCGGCCCCCTCCAGAGAGGCCACCGCCGATGCGAACGCGGCGGTGGTGGGGTTGTCGATCCGGCCGTAGGTGTGGCCGGAGCCCTTCTCCTCGAACGCGTCGGCGTACTCGGCGGAGTCGCCGAAACCCCACGCGGAGCTGCGCCACACGGGAAGGCCGAAGGGCCGCTGCGGGGGCGTCTCGGGAGCCGGCAGGTGTACCGACCGGGTGTTCTCCCCCCTACGCCTGCGTATCCGTCTGTTCATGGGCCACACCGTGTGTTCACAGGCCGTACCGTTCCGGCTTGGGAGTCCGCGACATCAGGAGCACCGCGGCCTCGCTGGGAGGCATTGCGTCGTGGACGACGGCCACCACCACTTCGGTGATCGGCATCTCCACGTCGTGCTTTCTGGCCAGTTCGAGCACCGACTCGCAGGATTTGACCCCCTCGGCGGTCTGTTTCGTGGCGGCGACGACCTCGGCCAAGGTCATGCCCCGCCCCAGATTCTCCCCGAAAGTTCGGTTCCGCGACAATGGGGATATACAGGTCGCCACCAGATCGCCCATGCCCGCGAGGCCCGCGAAGGTGTGCGGGTCCGCGCCGAGCACCGCGCCGAGCCTGGAGATCTCGGCCAGCCCGCGCGTCATGAGCATCGCCCCGACGTTGTCGCCCAACCCCATCCCCGCCGAGATGCCGACCGCGAGGGCGATCACGTTCTTGACGGCCCCGCCGAGTTCGACCCCCACGACGTCGGGGTTGGTGTAGGGGCGGAACCAGGGTGGCAGGTAGCAGGCCTCCTGAAGGCGTTCCATCGCCCGCTCGTCGGTGCAGGCGACCACGGTGGCGGCGGGCTGGCCCCGGACGATCTCACCGGCCAGGTTGGGCCCCGACACCACCGCGACCCGCTCCTGGGGCACCCCGGCGACCTCGCAGATCACCTCGCTCATCCGCTTGGTGGTGCCCAGCTCGATGCCCTTCATCAGGCTGACCAGCACCGCCTCCGGTGGCAGGTCCGGCTTCCAGCGTGTCAGGTTCTCCCTCAGGGTCTGGGATGGCACCGCGAGCACCACGAAGTCGGCGCCGTCGAGAGCCTCGGCGGGGTCGGTCGTGGCGCGCAGCGTCTCGGGCAGCACCGTGCCCGGCAGGTAGACGGGGTTCTCGTGCCGCCGGTCGATCGCCTCGACGACCTCCGCGCTGCGGCCCCACAGGATCGTCCGGGTGCCCGCCCCCGCGAGGATCACGCCGAAGGTCGTTCCCCACGAACCCGTGCCGAATACAGCCGCCTTGGTCATCGGTTCTCCTTGGGCGTGGAAACCTCCGCCTCCGGGCGGGGGAGAAAACGGGAATCCCCTCCCTGCGGGGAGAGGAGGATGTCAACACCGTACGCCGAAGTCAGGCGTCGGAAGGTCGCTTGAACGGCGCCTCGGGTGCCTTCTCGCCGCGGAGTTCGGCCAGCTGCGCCGTGATCGCCGCCATGATGTCGGCGGTCGCGGCGCGCAGCGCGTCGGCCTGGAGCGGCCGCCCCTCGTACCGCGACAGGTCGAGTGGTGGTCCGACCAGCACGTGGAAGGTCCTGCGCGGCAGCAGGCGGGGCTTTCTGGCTCCGTAGGGCAGGATCTCCTGGGCTCCCCAGTGCGCGACGGGGACAACCGTCGCGCCGGTCTCCAGCGCGAGCCTGGCCACGCCGGTCTTGCCCTCCATCGGCCAGAAGTCCGGGTCGCGGGTGCAGGTACCCTCCGGATAGAACATCACGCACGCCCCCGCGGCGAACCGGCGCCGTGACTCCTCCAGCGAGCGCCCCGCGTCAGAGCTCCCCCGGTAGACGGGAATGGCCTGGAGCGCCCTCAGCAGGGGACCGAGCGGCGGCACCGAGAAGAGACCCGATTTGGCGAGAATCACCGGCCAGCGGCCGTTGTTGTAGAGGAAGTGCGAGATGAGGATCGGATCCAGCCACGACAGGTGGTTGGTCGCCACGATGACCCCGCCCGTCCTGGGCAACCGGTCGCTGCGACGCCAGTCCTTCTTGACCAGGAGCCATGAGATCGGCTTGACGATCACGACGGCGAAGGCGACCCAGAATCGCGAGGGCCAGCCAGGGCGTCTCATGGGCTCCTCCATATGAACGGTTTGCACACCAAGTCTCCCGGTTGGCTCCCCGGGATGTCGAGGCGGGATGCTTAACGCTATGCCTGCTCAGGGAAGTTCCGCCTGGACCCTTGTCGTCCCGGTCAAAACGCTGGTCGCCGCCAAGACCCGCCTGTCGGCGGCGGCGGGCCCGCACCGGGCCGCACTGGCCGTGGCGATCGCCTGCGACACCGTCGAGGCGGCGCTGAGCTGCGCACTCGTCACCCGGGTGGTCGTGGTGACGGGTGACCCCGTGGCCGCCGGGGCACTCGGCGAGGTCGGCGCGCACGTGGTCGGCGACCCGGAGGCGGGGCTGAACGCCGCCCTGCGGCACGGCGCCCTGGAGGCGGTACGGCTCGCGCCCGGCGACGCCGTCGGCGCCCTCCAGGCCGACCTCCCCGCCCTCCGCCCCGCGGAGCTGGCCCGCGTGCTGACCGCCGCCACGGAGTTCGACCAGATGTTCCTGCCCGACGCCGCCGAGGTCGGCACGACCTTCTACGGCGTACGGCCCGGCATGCCGTTCACGCCGGGGTTCGGCGGCGAGTCACGGGACCGGCACCTGCGGCGCGGCGCCAAGGAGCTCTGCGTGGAGGGGGTGGTGTCGGTCCGCCATGACGTGGACACCCCAGACGACCTGCGCCAGGCGCTGATCCTGGGCGTCGGCCCCCGCACACTGGCCATCGCGGAAAAGATCTCGGCGTCCGGCGGGTCTTCGCGGCCGGAGGAGCGCGACAGAGACCGGTAGCGGAACGCCCCGACCTGGTTCGGGCGGGATTCCGGCCCGGAGGCTACCCTGGGCGTGTGCAGGCGACGGTGCGGAGCTTCGAGGAGGCGACCCGGTCGGGGTCGGTCTTTCTGGACGACGGGACCGAGATCCCGTTCGGCGCGGCGGCGTTCGACGCGGGGCCGCTCAGGCTGCTCAGGTCAGGCCAGCGGGTCAACATCGTCATGGACGGCGACGATGTCTCCTACATCACTCTCTCGACTTTCCCCGTACCCGGTTTCCCCGTACCCGGCCGGTGAGGCGGCCGGGAATCCTCACCGGCTTCCCCGGCGGTCCGGGGCCGAGATCATCTCCGGGGCGCCCCGCTGTCGAACCCGGTGAATGTGGCCGGACACCGCACCGGGCGCTTTCGCCGGCCCCGGCCGGACACCGCACCGGGCGCTTTCGCCGGCCCCTGCCGGGGATCCCGAGCCGACGGCGCCGGTCGGGAGGCCGGACGCCCGGACGCCCCGCTTCGGGAGTCCGGGCGCCTGCGCCGGGGCCTATTTCTTCTTCGCCGCCTTCTTGCCGCCGTTGTTGACGAGTTCCTTAAAGTCGGAACCCGGCCGGAATTTCGGCCCCCAGCTCTCGGCGACGTGGATCTCGGCACCCGTCGAGGGGTTACGTGCGGTGCGGGCCGGCTTGTGCACCATCTCAAAGGCACCGAACCCCGTGATCGAGACCTTGTCGCCACTCGCGACGGCGGCCTGGATCGTGTCGAGCACCGCGTTCACGGCTTCGGTGGCCGTCTTCTTGTCGCCCACCCGATCCGCGATGGCGTCGACGAGTTCCTTTTTGTTCATAAGGTTGCTCCCCCTGCTTACCGATGTCCGGGAGTGGGTCACGGGGCAGAAAACCCGTCTCACCCGATTTGTCACGGCGAGGGGTCTCATCACAGATCTCTCATCAACGATCACGGTGAGAAACCCCCTGCTCGCTTGAAATTAGGGGACGGAGCCGTATGACTCAATCACCTTCCGCAATGTTTCCAGTGCTCGGCGTATCTGAAACCAAGACATCAATGCTGAGAAGGAACAAATCAAGGCGCCCTGTGGCGTGATCGAGGTCACGCTTGGCCATATCGCAGATGGCCAGAAGGCGCCTGGTGAGACGTTTTCTCTCCTCGACGGAGACGTGCAGGGACCGGACGCGGCGGTGCGCCTCGCGCAGCCGCCACGCCAGCTCGTGTTCTGAACTCGTCAGATGGTCGTCGGCAGCCATGGCTGCCGACCATTCTCGTATGTCCCGATGGCATCGGCGTTGCGCAGGGTCAGCCCGATGTCGTCCAGGCCCTCCATCAGCCGCCAGCGCGTGTAGTCGTCGATCTCGAAGGCGACGGCCTCCGCGCCCCAGCGGACCTGGCGTCCCTCCAGGTCAACGGTGATTTCCAGGGTCGGGTCCGCCTCGACCGCGGTCTGCAGCGCCTCGACGACCTCGCCCGGCAGGACGACCGGGAGCAGGCCCATCTTGGTGGAATTATTACGGAAGATATCTCCGAAACGGGCTGCGATCACGGCGCGGAAGCCGTACTGCTGCAGGGCCCAGACCGCGTGCTCGCGGGAGGAGCCGGTGCCGAAGTCGGGGCCGGCGAGCAGGACCGTGGCGCCGTCGTGAACGGGGTCGTTCAGGACGAAGCCGGGGTCCTCACGCCAGGCGGAGAACAGGCCTTTCTCGAACCCGGTCCTGCTGACCTGCTTGAGCCAGACGGCGGGGATGATCTGGTCGGTGTCCACGTTGCTGCGGCGCAGCGGAACGGCCCGGCCGGTGTGGGTGACGAACGCTTCCATCTCGAGGACTCCTTACAGGTCGGCGGGCGCGGTGAGTTTGCCGGTGACGGCGGTCGCGGCGGCGACCTGCGGGGACACGAGGTGCGTACGGCCGCCCTTGCCCTGGCGTCCCTCGAAGTTGCGGTTGGAGGTCGAGGCGCTGCGCTCGCCGGGGGCGAGGGTGTCGGGGTTCATGCCCAGGCACATGGAGCAGCCGGCCTCGCGCCATTCGGCGCCCGCGGCCTTGAAGACCTCGTGCAGCCCCTCCTGCTCGGCCTGCAGCTTGACCAGCATCGAGCCGGGCACGATCAGCGTGCGCGTCACGACCTGGCGCCCGCGCAGCACCTCGGCGGCGGCGCGCAGGTCCTCCAGCCTGCCGTTGGTGCAGGAGCCCACGAAGACCGTGTCGACCTTGACCTCGCGGAGCGGGGTACCCGCGGTCAGGCCCATGTACTCCAGGGCACGCGCGGCGGCGGCCGGGTCGTCGGTGTCCTCGGGGCGGGGCACCGGCATTCCCAGCGGGGCACCCTGGCCCGGGTTGGTGCCCCAGGTGACGAACGGGGTCAGCGTCGTGGCGTCGATCTCCACGACGGTGTCGAAGACCGCGTCCTCGTCGCTGACCAGTGACTTCCAGTACTCGACCGCGGCGTCCCAGTCGGCACCGGACGGCGCGTGCGGACGGCCCTTGAGATATTCGAAGGTGGTCTCGTCCGGAGCGATCATGCCCGCGCGGGCGCCCGCCTCGATGGACATGTTGCAGACGGTCATCCGGCCCTCCATGGAGAGCTTGCGGATGGCCTCACCGCGGTATTCGACGATGTGGCCCTGGCCGCCGCCGGTGCCGATCTTGGCGATGATCGCCAGAATCAGGTCCTTGGCGGTGACACCGGGGGGCAGCTCGCCGGAGACCTCGATGGCCATGGTCTTCGGCCGGTAGGCGGGCAGCGTCTGGGTGGCCAGCACATGCTCCACCTCGGAGGTGCCGATGCCGAACGCGATGCCGCCGAAGGCGCCGTGGGTGGAGGTGTGAGAATCACCACACACGATCGTCATGCCGGGCTGGGTCAGGCCGAACTGCGGGCCGATGATGTGGACCACGCCCTGCCCCGCGTCACCCATCGGGTGCAGCCGGACGCCGAACTCCGCGCAGTTCTTGCGCAGCGTCTCCACCTGCACCCGCGACACCGGGTCGTCGATGGGGCCGCGTACGGTCGGGACGTTGTGGTCCTCGGTGGCGATGGTGAGGTCGGGCCGCCTGACGGGGCGACCCGCCATGCGCAGGCCGTCGAACGCCTGCGGGCTCGTGACCTCGTGAATGAGGTGCAGGTCGATGTAGAGCAGGTCCGGTTCTCCCTCGGCACGTCGCACGACGTGCTGCTCCCAGACCTTCTCCGCGAGCGTGCGGCCCATGTCGCCTCCTTGCGATCGGCTGTCCCACATCCACTTGCTTTCTCATATGTCGAGACGGCAGTATCGGTGTATGGACAACTCTAGCGGAGTCGGCGTACTGGACAAGGCCGTCCTCGTGCTCAACGCCCTTGAAGCCGGCCCTGCGTCCCTCGCGCAGCTCGTACAGGCCACCGGCCTGGCCCGCCCCACCGCCCACCGGCTGGCCGTCGCCCTGGAACACCACCGCATCGTCACCCGCGACACCCAGGGCCGTTTCGTCCTGGGCCCCCGCCTGTCCGAACTGTCCACCGCCGCCGGTGAGGACAGGCTGCTGGCCGTCGCCTCGCCGGTCCTCACCCAGCTACGGGACCTGACCGGGGAGAGCGCGCAACTCTACCGGCGCCAGGGCGACGAGCGGGTCTGCGTGGCCGCCGCCGAACGTGCCAGCGGACTGCGCGACACCGTGCCGGTCGGCTCGGCCCTGCCGATGCTCGCGGGGTCCGCGGCGCAGATCCTGCTCGCCTGGGAGGAGCCCGACCGCCTGCACCGGGGCCTGCGCGGGGCCAAGTTCACCGCGGCCACGCTCGCGAGCGTGCGGCGCAGGGGCTGGGCGCACAGCGTCGGCGAGCGCGAGCAGGGCGTGGCCAGCGTCTCGGCGCCGATCAGGGGCGCGGGCGGCAAGGTGGTCGCCGCGGTGTCGGTCTCCGGCCCGATCGAGCGCCTGACCCGCACCCCCGGCAGGCTGCACGCCGCCCCCGTGGTCACCGCCGCCGAACGGATCACCGAGTCGATGCGCCGCGCCAACTGACGTCCACGGCGGCTGACACCGGTCGACCTGTGGGCGATATGAGGAGGCGAGCACCCCTGCGGCCCCCTAGGCTGGGCAGGTGACAGATCGCATCGAGGCAGCCGCGGCTGAACTGCGTCCCCTGCTCCAGAACTTCATCCTGTGGGCGCGTGAGAACGCGCCCGGCAGCGATTCCAACCTGGTCGGCTCTGTCGCGCTGTGGCACCGGCTGATCGCCTCCGACGACGTCGGCCGGTGGAGGCAGTCCGACCTGCGCACGGTTCTCCTCGACCGGATGCCCCAGGTCGTCGAGGACCCGGACGCCGCCGCCGACGGCATGGTGCCCGCGATCCGCGCCTACCTGACCTTCCTGTCGGAGTCCGACCGCCTGGCCAAGGGCTCCGCTCCGCTGGGGGACCTGCTCGCCGAGCTCGACCGCCTCGAAGACGACTTCGTCGACGCCATGGAGGATCTTGTCGTCGAGGAGGACGAGGACGACGAGTACGACGACGAGGAGGAGTCCGAGGGGCTCGGCGACTTCGAGCCTTTCGCCGACGAGCTCTCCGAGCTGCCGACGATCAGGCTCCGCCCCGACTCCGAGCTGGCCGCGGCCACCCGCAGGGCACCTCTGATCTCCAAGGCCCGCGACCTCGCGGTCTGGGTCGGCTCGGAGCGCCGGGTGGGCGAGACGAGCCTGCTCGACGACGCCGAGATCACCGAGGCCCTGGCCGCCCTCGGCCTCCCCGTTCCCGAGAAGGGCGACAAGTCGCTGGCCGACTCCGTCCCCGCGCTCTGGAACATCTGGAACCTCGCGATCGACCTCGACTTCCTCCAGCCCGAGGGGGAGGACACGGTCAGCGTCGACGCCGACACCGCGGAGTGGCCCTTCGAGGAGGACGACGACGCCCTCGACGCGTGGATGGCCGGTCTGCACTCCATCGACTACGGCGACCCGGAGCTGGAGGACGAGGAGGCCACGATCGCCCTGTCCGGGCTGACCAGGGCACTGCTGGTCCGGGTGCTGCTGGCGACCGGTTCGAAGCCGCTGGCCGAGCTCCGCACCGAGCTGGCCGAGGCCGCCGCCGAGTACGACGACCTGGGCACGGAGGCCTGGGCCGCCGCCACCGCGCAGTACGGCGACCCGCTCAACCCGGTGCTCGACTGGCTGGCCGGGTACGGCATGGTCGAGGTCGAGCACGACCAGGTGCGGCTGACCCCGCTCGGCATGGAAGGCGTGGTCCACCTCGTGGACGACGCCGACATCGAGCTGGACGCCCGGCCCGCCATCGACGCGATGACCGCCCTGGACCTGCTCTCCTTCGGCTCCGAGCTGCCCGAGGAGGAGGCGGACGCCGAGTTCGAGGCCTGGATGGAGTTGCGCGCGCCCGAACAGGCCGCCAGGGACCTGCTGGAGGCCGCGGCCGAGGACGACGCGAACGCGCTGATCCGGGTCCAGGCGGCCAGCATGGTCGGCTCGCTCGGCGAGGTGGCCATACCCGCCTGGCGGGAGGCGCTCGACGAGCCGTCCCTGCGCCCGTACGCGGCCACCCACCTGGCCCAGCTGGGCGTCGAGGACGCTCCCCCGCCCACCCAGGCCGACACCCACTGGCTGATCCTCGACATGCTGACCATCTCCGCCGGCCTGGGCCGTCCCGAGTTCGTCAGCAGCCTGGACGACATCGGCAACGTGCCGAACCTGGTCAGCCTGCTCGAAGTGATCTGGAAGGTGCCGCACCCGCACCTGGAGGAACTGCTGGAGGCGATCGGCAAGGCGCATCCGGACAAGCAGGTCGGCAAGGCCGCCAAGCGTGCCCTGTTCAAGGCCCGCTCGGGGCAGAACTAGGAACGGAACAGGAAAGGGACGGGGCGGCGCCCCGTCCCTTTCCTGTTCCGCCATGGCGGGAAGTTCCTGTTCCGCCATGGCGGGGAGCGTTCAGGCGCCCCTGAAACGAAAAAAGCCCCCGGGAGCCGTTGCTCCCGGGGGTTTCGCACTTGTAGCCCCGACCGGATTCGAACCGGCGCTACCGCCTTGAGAGGGCGGCGTCCTAGGCCACTAGACGACGGAGCCTTGCGAGAGACAGTGGTAGTCCCGACCGGATTCGAACCGGCGCTACCGCCTTGAGAGGGCGGCGTCCTGGGCCACTAGACGACGGGACCCTACACACTGTCATCAGATTCGGAGGGAGCCGAATCTGCGGCATCTTCCGGAGAAGATGCAGCTGGGGTACCAGGACTCGAACCTAGAACAACTGAACCAGAATCAGCCGTGTTGCCAATTACACCATACCCCACCGCGCTGGACTCCCTTGCGGGACTCGCTGGCGCCTCCGAAAGAATAGCCCAGGTTGGGGGTCAAGACCAAAACGATTGCCTGCGACCGAATCGCGGTATCACCGGGCTGCCGCAACGAAGGTCCGCTGTGTAACCCTGCTGGAGAGATCCGTCCACCTGAGAGGAGTTCCCGCCTTGGCCGAGAACCCGTTCTTCGAACCCAGCACGCTGCCGTACGGACTGCCGCCGTTCGCCCTGATCAGGGAGGAGCACTACCTTCCCGCCTTCGAGCGCGGCATGGCCGACCAGCTGCGCGAGGTGCGGGAGATCGCCGACAACCCGGAGCCCCCGACGTTCGCCAACACGATCGAGGCCCTGGAGCGCTCGGGCCGGATTCTCAAGCGGGTCGTGACCGTCTTCAGCAGCATCTCCGCCTCCGACACGACCGACGGCATCCGGGAGATCGAGACCCAGGTCTCCCCCCGGCTGACCCAGCACGCCGACTCCATCCGCCTGAACCGCGCCCTGTACGCCCGGATCAAACAGGTGGCCACCGACGACCCCGAGGAGGCGTGGCTGCTGCAGAAGTACCGCGTCGACTTCGTCAGGGCCGGCGCGGATCTGTCCGAGAGCGACCAGGATCACCTCAGGGCGCTCAACGAGGAACTGACCAGGCTCGCCACGACCTTCTCCCAGAACCTGCTCACGGCCTCCACGGCCTCCGCGCTGGTCGTCGAGGACGTCAAGCTGCTGGACGGGCTCGCCGAGAGCACGATCAAGGCGATCGAGAAGGACGGCGGCTACGTCCTGCCGCTGTTCAACTACACCAACCAGCCCGCGCTGGCCGAGCTGACCGACCGGGAGACCCGCAGGAGGCTGTACGAGCTGTCCGTCGGCCGGGCGCCGGAGAACTTCGAGCTGGCGGCCAGGATGGCGATGCTCCGCGCCGAGCGGGCGGCCCTGCTCGGCTATCCCAACCACGCCGCATACTCCGTCGCCGACCAGACCGCCAAGACCACCGACGCCGTCGAGGAGATGCTCGGCAAGCTGGTGGGTCCCGCGGTGGCCAACGCCCGCCGGGAGGCCGAGGCGCTGAGCGAGCAGGCCGGCTTCCCCCTGGCGCCGTGGGACTGGTCCTTCTACGCCGAACGGGTGCGCAAGGCCCGCTACGACTTCGACGCCGCCGACCTTCGCCCCTACTTTGAGCTGGACCGGGTGCTGCGGGACGGTGTCTTCCGCGCCGCCGGCGAGCTGTACGGGATCACCTTCGCCGACCGGGACGACCTGGCCGGGTACCACCCGGACGTCCGGGTCTTCGAGGTGTCCGACGCGAACGGCTCACCACTCGGCCTGTTCGTGTTCGACCCGTACGCCCGGCCGACCAAGCGCGGCGGCGCCTGGATGAACAACCTGGTCACCCAGTCGCACCTGTTCGGCGAGCTGCCCGTGGTGATGAACAACCTCAACATCACCAAGCCCTCCGAGGGTCCGACGCTGCTGACGTTCGAGGAGGTCAACACCGCCTTCCACGAGTTCGGCCACGCCCTGCACGGCCTCTTCTCCGATGTGCGCTTCCCCCGGGTCTCCGGCACCGACGTGCCGCGCGACTTCGTGGAGTACCCCTCGCAGGTCAACGAGATGTGGGCCACCTGGCCCTCGATCCTCGCGGGCTTCGCCAGGCACCACGAGACCGGCGAGCCGGTGCCCGCGGAGCTCCTGGAGAAGATGAGGGCCGCGGAGAAGTTCAACCAGGGTTTCGCCACCGTCGAGTATCTCGCGGCGGCGCTGCTGGACTGGGCCTGGCACAAGCTGGCCGCGGGCGAGAGGGTCGAGGACGCCGAGGCGTTCGAGAACGCGGTCCTGGAGCGCGCCGGGATCGCCTACGACCTGGTCCGCACCCGCTATCGGACCAACTACTTCGCGCACATCTTCGTCAGCGGGGTGGGCGGCTACAGCGCCGGCTACTACTCCTACATCTGGAGCGAGGTGCTGGACGCCGAGAGCGTCGACTGGTTCGAGGAGAACGGCGGCCTGACGCGCGGCAACGGCGACCACTTCCGCTCCACCCTGCTGTCGGTCGGCGGTTCGCGGGACGTGATGGACGCCTTCCGCGACTTCCGCGGCCGCGACCCGCGCATCGAGCCTCTGCTGAAGCGCCGCGGCCTGGAGGCATAGCCCTTCGCGCACCGTCCGGGGTGCGGGAAACCGCACCCCGGACGGGTACGCATCTCCAATGCGCTCCGCACGGGCGGTGCGCACACTGAACACCATGAAACGACCATGGAAGTGGACCGGGATGGGCGCCGCGCTCGTCTCCGGCCTGGCCTGCGCCCTGCTGCTGGCACCGGGGGCCGGCGTACGGTAACGCGGTGCTGCCCGAAGATCCCTCGAAGGTGTTCGGGGAGGGCCGCTTCCACCGCGTGCCCATGCTGACGGGCATCACCAGGGACGAGGGCATGCTGTTCACGTCGCTGATGTTCCCGCCGATGACGGCCGAGGAGTACGAGGCCGCGGTCAACGAGAAGACGGCGCCCCAGCTCTTCCCGCTGCCCGGCGGGGTCAGACCGCTCGCCTCGCACGGGACGGCGCCGGCACGCCCCTCCTAGGGCGCCGGGGCCTGCCGACCTGATCCTTCCCGCACCACCGGTCCTGCCCCGGCCTGGGTGGGGGTGACTCCTCCCAGGCCTGGGCGGAACCCCCGGCTCCACGATGACCTCCGATGCGCTGACGGCTCCGCCGCACACCCGAGCCTCGTCCGGTCTGCGTTCCTCAGGCCTGGAGCCTGGCGAGGGCGGCGCGGATGCGGTCCATCGACCGCGTCCGGCCGAGGACCTCGATCGACTCGAACAGCGGCAGGCCGACGGTGCGGCCGGTGACGGCCACCCGGACCGGCGCCTGGGCCTTGCCGAGCTTGAGGCCGCAGGAGACGCCGACCTCCTCCAGCGCCGTCTTGAGCGACTCGGGGTCCATCTCGACCTTCTCAAGCCGGTCGAGGTAGCCGGTGAGGATCTCCACGGCGGAGTTCTTCATGGCCTTGTCCCACGACACCTGGTCGAAGACGGGCTCGTCCAGGAAGAGGAAGTCCACATTCGCCGTGATCTCGGACAGGACCGCGATGCGGGTCTGGGCGAGCTCGGCGACCTTGGCGAAGGTCTCGCGGTCCCAGCTCGGGTCCAGCCACGGCTCGCAGCGGGCGATGAACTCCTCCAGGGGCAGTGCCCTGATGTACTCGCCGTTGAACGCGCGGAGCTTCTTCTCGTCGAAGAAGGCCGGGGAGGGGTTGACGTCCTCCAGCTTGAACAGCGGCACCATCTCCGACCAGGGCATGATCTCCCGGTCGTCGCCGGGTCCCCAGCCGAGCAGCATCAGGTAGTTGACCATCGCCTCGGCCAGGTAGCCCTCCTCGCGGTAGGACTCCAGGGCGACCTTGTCGCGGCGCTTGGACAGCTTCTGGCGCTTCTCGTTGACGATGACCGGCACGTGCGCCCAGGTGGGCGGGGTGACGCCGAGCGCCTCCCAGAGCAGCTGCTGCTTGGGGGTGTTGGACAGGTGCTCCTCGGCGCGGACCACGTGGCTGATCCGCATCTCGACGTCGTCGACGACGTTGGCCAGCACGAAGAGCGGGGAGCCGTCGCCGCGCGCGATGACGAAGTCCTCCATCGCGCCGTTGGGGAACTCGACGGTGCCGCGGACCAGGTCGGAAATCACGGTGACGCCCTCGCCGGGGGTGCGGAAGCGGAGCGCGCCCTCGGTCAGGCCCCGGTCGCGGCAGAAGCCGTCGTACCCCTGGTGCTCGGACCCGGTGCGGGCCTTGACCTCGTCGCGAGTGCACGTGCAGTAGTAGGCCCGGCCCTCGGCCAGCAGCCTGGCCGCGGCCTCGCGGTGCTGCTTCTCGTACGAGGACTGGAAGTAGGGCCCCTCGAAGGCCGGGGCACCGTCGTTGATCCCGATCCAGGCGAGCGCCGAGATGATGCCCTCGGTCCATTCCGGCCGGTTACGCGCGGCGTCGGTGTCCTCGATTCGGAGCACGAACCTTCCGCCGGTCCTCTCGGCCAGGGCCCAGTTGAACAGCGCGGAGCGGGCGCCGCCGACATGGAACATGCCGGTCGGCGAGGGGGCGAAACGAACCCTAATCACGGGAGACCACCCGGTTGCTGAGAGTGCCGATTCCTTCGATGAAGACGCTGACCTCGTCGCCGACGCTGAGCGGGCCGACCCCTTCGGGCGTCCCGGTGAGGATGACGTCGCCGGGGATCAGAGTCATGACCGCGCTCACGTGAGCGATCAGCGCGGGGATGTCGTACATGAGCTTGGAGGTGCGCGAGCTCTGCTTGACCTCGCCGTTCACGGAGGTGACGATGGCGACGTCGCTCGGGTCGAGCTCGGTCTGGATCCACGGGCCGAGCGGGCAGAACGTGTCGAAGCCCTTGGCCCGGGTGAACTGGACGTCCTTCTTCTGCAGATCTCTGGCCGTGACGTCGTTGGCGCAGGTGTAGCCGAAGATGACCTCGTGGGCCCGCTCACGGGGCACCTCCCGGCAGAGCCTGCCGATCACCACCGCCAGCTCCCCCTCGTAGTCGACCCGCTGGGACAGGGTCGTCGGGTAGGCGATGGCCTCACCCGAACCGATCACCGAGGTCGACGGCTTGAGGAAGACCAGTGGCTCGTCGGGGACCTCGCCGCCCATCTCGTGGGCGTGGTCGGCGTAGTTCTTGCCGATCGCGACGACCTTGCTGGGCAGCATGGGCGCGACCAGCCTGACCTGGGAGAGCGAGTAACGCTCACCGGTGAACTGGATCGGTCCGAACGGGTGACCGGAGATCGCGGAGACGAACTCCTCCCCTGGTCCACCCTCGACCACCCCGAACCCGACACCGTCTCCTGTGGAGAACCTCGCTATACGCACACGACAAGGCTAGTCGGGCTCCAGGTCTCGCCTGACCGCCCCCGCGTCTCCGGAGGACTCGCGCCCCGCCCGTCCGGCATCCTCCAGCACACCACCGAACCCTCTGGGCTATATACAACTAAAAATACCCATAAAACCTATTTTCCCAATACGACCACGATTGAGTTAAGAATAAGTATGTCCTGATTGCCAGGAATACTAGGGGTATGACCGTTTCTGTCAGTATGCGGGAGGGCCAGCAGGTCTTCCCTCGGGGGAAGGAACGGACGTGACTGAAGCCAGCACGGTGAACAGGCCCAAGGGCGACGAGGTATCTGTGCCCCGGGCACGCACCGACACTCCCGGATCCCAGGGTGGCCTGGTCACTCCCAGGGGAACCACCACCATCGAGAGCGCCGTCGTAGCGAAGATCGCGGGCTTGGCGGCCCGGGAGATTCCCGGCGTGCACAACATGGGCGCGAGCACGGCGCGCGCCCTAGGCGCGGTACGCGGAATGGTCGGCGCCGACCAGAACATCACGCAGGGGGTCTCCGTCGAGGTGGGCGAGCGTCAGGCCGCCGCCGACCTCGAAGTGGTCGTCGAATACGGCATGGCCATCCCCGACCTGGCCACCGCCGTACGCCGCAACGTGATCACGGCGATCGAGCGCATGTGCGGGCTAGAGGTCACCGAGGTCAACATCAAGGTCTCCGACGTCCACATGCCCGGCCAGGACAAGGACGATTCGGGGGAGTCGTCCGGGCCTGAGCCGCGCGTCCAGTGAGAGATCCGGTGCACGGACCGGAGCACCCGACCCCGGCCGTCATGCCCGAGCACGGACCGGAGCACCCGACCCCGGCCGTCATGCCCGCACACAGACTGGAGCACCCGGCCCACCGGCCTGCCACCCCGGCGGAGGCCGTTCCCGCGCAGAGGCCACGGGGCCCGGCCCGCACGACAGCCGCGGCACCCGGCGAGAAGGCGGGTCCTGCCCGCGAGAAACCGGCCGCGGCCGCTGAGCGGGCCAGTGAGCAGGCCACTGGGCGGGCCACTGAGCGGGACCCTGCCCGCCAGGAGTCGGGTCTCGCGCACGGGATAGCCGACGCCGTACGGCGCTGCCCCGATGTCGTCGACCTCTCGGGCGGCCCGTTCGGGACGGTGGCGACCTACCTGCCCGGCGAGAGGATCTCCGGTGTCGCGCTGCACGAGGACGGGATCGAGGTCTCGGTGGTCGTCAAGCTGGGGCGCCCGCTACCGGAGATCGCCGACGAGATACGCGCGGCGGTCGTCCCGATGGCGGACGACCGGCCGGTGAATGTCCATATCGGAGGTTTGACATGAACAAGTTCCCAGTGTGGTCCGTGCTCGGCACGATCGTCGGCGTTCTTCTGGGCTTCGCCGGAGCCTTCGGCGGCTTCGGGGCATTCCTGCTGGTGCTCGTGCTGGGCGCCATCGGATTCCTCATCGGCCACTTCGCGGAGGTCGGCGAGGTCGACCTGTCCCGGCTCTCGGCGAGACGGCGATGAACACCCCCGTCGAGCACCGCGCCACCTCCTCGGGAACGGCCGCGGACCCGGGCGGCCTCCCCGCCGACCAGGTGGGCTCCGTCCTCGCCGGGACCGAGCGGTCCGCGCCACCCGCCGTACCAGCCCAGCCGTCACAACGGGCCGTGCCGGCCGAACTGCGCGGCAGAACCGACATATCCAACCGGGTGGTGTCACGCATCGCGGCCGGCGCGGCCAGAGAGGTGGCACGGGTGCGGAAGGTCGGCGAACAGGGGCCGCTGTCCTTCCGCGGCGGCACCCGCGCCGCCGTCGACGGCACGCTCGCGACGCTCCGGCTGGATGTGACCGTGGAGTATCCGGCCCCGATCCGCGAGGTGGCCGACGAGGTCCGGCGCCATGTCGCCGAGCGGATCATGACGCTGACCGGCATGGAGGTCGGCCACATCGACATCGACGTCACCAACGTGACCCGCGCCCCCGAGAACCCGGCCGAGAGCCCTGCCGAGACCTCGCACGAGGTCTCAGGCGGGCTCTCATGGGCCGAGGGCGGGAACCAGCCCGACTTCCGGACACCGGACACGGCGGCCCACGGGACCGACGTCCCGTCACGGGAGGAAGGGCGATGACCTCCCAGACCCCCGACCCGGCCGGCCCCTTCTCCGAGCATGTCTCCGAGACGCCCTTCTCCGAGCATGTCTCCGAGACGGGGCCGACCGAGGAGATCCCGGCCGCGCCCGGTTCGGCGTTCGTGGAACCGCCCGCGTCGCGGGCACCCGACGAGGTGGCGAGGGACGCCTCCGCGGATCGCGCGGCGGTCAGGGCCTTCCGCCCGCGCCGGGTGGTCCCCTCGGTCATCACGGCCGTGCTGATGACGGCGATCGGCGTCATCGTGGCGCTGGAGGTCATCTCCGCGCTGGTGGGCCACCCGCTACGCCTGCTGCCCTACGACCGGATGCTCACCTGGGCATCGTCAACGCCGTGGAGCGATCCGCGAGTGATGGCGGGCGCGGGCCTGATCGGCCTGCTGGGCCTGCTGCTGGTGCTGTTCGCGCTCATCCCGGGGCGGCCCACGCTGATCCCGGTGAGGACGGGCGACAAGGACCTGGTCATCGGCATGCAGCGCCGGGGCTTCGCCCGGTCGCTGGCCCACACGGCCGAGCGGGTGCAGGGGGTCGACCGGGCCAGGGTACGGCTGGTGGGGAAGACCGTGCGAGTGGACGCCCACAGCGGCGTTCGGGACACCACCGGACTGGCCGACGCCGTACGGGAGGCGGTGGCCGCGCGGATCGTCGCGCTCTCCCCCGTCTGGAACCATCCGGTCCACGTGCACCTGCGAGGGAAGTGAGCGCCATGGACGACAAGACCGCCCGGGGCAACCGGCTGGGGCTGCTGCTCGTGGGACTGGCCCTGATGGCCCTGGGCGCCCTGGCGATGGCGCGCGGCGCGGGGGCGTTCTCTCCGGCCGTGGCGTCCGCCCACGGGCCACTCGTGGACGCCCGGACGCGTGCGCCGTTCGCCCGCTACGACCCGTGGCTGTGGTGGGTGGTCGCCGCGGCGGCGATAGTGCTCGCGCTGTTCGGCCTGCGCTGGCTGCTGGTCCAGGGACGCCGCCGGAAGCTGAGCGGCATACGCCTGGACGGCGGCCCCGCAGGGATCACCGAGGTGGACACGCACAGCGTGACCGACGCGGCGGCGGCCGAGGCGGGCTCGCACCCCTCGATCATCGGCGCCACCGCCGCGATAGTCGGCACGAGCGAGCACCCCGTCGTACGGATGCGGGTGGCGGTCGCCGAGGACGCGCCGATGAGCGCGGTCCGCGAGCAGCTGGGCGGGGTGGTCATCCCGCACATGCGCCAGGCCCTGGAGACCGAGCGCATGCCCGCCGTCGCCCGGGTGAGCCTGGGGGACGCGCCGCCCCCCCGAAGGACCGTCGCCTGACGGAGCACCGATCATAGGGTGATCAGGGAAACCAATGCTTCGAGGAGACGATGTGCCTTCGGTCGTGAAGATAAACGTGCTGACAGTGTCCGCGGAGATGCGCGAGGAGCTGGAGCGCCGCTTCTCCGGACGGGCGGGAGTGGTCGAGTCCGCGGACGGGTTCGAGTGGTTCGAACTGCTCCGCCCGGTGGACGGCACCGACCGCTACCTGGTCTACACCCGCTGGCGTTCCGAGGAGGACTTCAAGCGCTGGACCGAGAGCCAGGCCTTCCAGCGGGGCCACGCCCAGGCCGCCGCCGAGGCCGGTCAGGGGCACGGCCACGCCCACAGTGCGGCCCAGGGCCACGGGCACGGCCAGGACCAGGGCGGCCCGGCCCAGGGGCACGGCCACGGGCAGGGCCCGGCCGCCTCCGGGGCCGAGTTGTGGTCCTTTGAAGTCGTGCAGAGCACCGGCCCCGCGCCCGGAGCCTGATCGTCGGGGGCACCGGCCAGGAGGAGCGCACGCCCGGGTCCGCTCCGGGCGCGCGCTCCGCTCCCGATCGCTCCCCCGGGAACGGGGCCGAGCCGGGTACCCTCAGCGGTCCAGGGGGTTGGCGGCGATGCGCTCGGCGACCCCGGAGCGGGCGAACCCTCCGGCCAGGCTGTCCGGCTTACGCGTGGCCTGGTTCATGAGACACGCGGTGAACTCGGGGCCGATCCCCTTCCGGGGGTAACTCTCAAGCACCTCGGCGCGGAGCCCCGGGGGGAAGTCCTCCGGCCGGCGCCCTGAGATGTCGAGCGCGGTGGAGAGTTCTAGCAGGTGCCCCTCGGGGTCCCACGCGGGGTCCACACTGTCCCACATGTGGCGTACGACGATCTCCGACGCGCGCACGCGGCGCTCGACGGGCCATCCGGCCCCGGCGGCGAAGACCCACGCGACATGGCCTCCCGCCTCCTCGAACGGCACGGTGTGGCTGTCGAACTCCTTGACCAGGCCGATGTCGTGCATCATCGACGCGACGTACAGCAACTCGGCGTCGAAGGCGACGTCGTTCATCGCACCGTAGGCCGCCGCCCACAGGTAGGCGCGCACGGAGTGGTTGAGCAGGGCGGGCGAGCAGTAGGCGGTCGCCACCTCCAGCGCGCCGCGGGCGGCCGGTGTGTCGGGGATGACGATGTCGGCGAGTCTCATACCGCCCAGCCTGCCGAAACACGAAGGCACCCGCGAGTGGCCGCAGGGACATCGGCCGGCAGGATCAGGCCACACCCTCCGGGAAACCTGGGAGACCCGCATCTAGTTGCTAACGATGTCCCGGAAGCGCCTCTCCCGGCTTGACCGGTTCAGTGGGATTCGGACAGCATGATCCACTCCCCTTGTTCGGCCCGGAAGGAACTGGCGTGCGCCGCCGCACACAAGCACTCGCTCTCTCCCTCGTCCTCCTGATGACCTGTGGTGCCACGGCCGGCACCGCGGAGGCACAGGAGGTAAAACGCACCGCTGAGTGCCAGGGCGACTGGCTACCGGCCACGCCGACGGCGGCGGACATCATGAACGGCGAGGTCGCCTTCCTGGACCTGGCCCCGGTGAAGATCGGCAAGAACGTCGACTGGCGCACCGACCCCTACCGGAACCGCTCCTGGAGCATGGTCTTCCACTCGCTGCGCTGGATGGGCCGCCTCGTCGCCGACTACGAGACGAACGGCAACGAGGCGTACCTGGCGCGGGCCGCCGAGATCGCCAAGGACTGGGTGGCCGACAACCCCCGCGGCGGCGCGGGGACCAGCCCGTACGCCTGGCAGGAGCACCCGATCGCGCTGCGCGCCCCCGCGCTGGTCTGCCTCAGCAAGCACGTCAACGAGTCGTGGCTCTCCGGCAGCCTGGCCGAGCACGCCAGGATGCTGTCGGACCCGAAGCTGTATGAGAAGGGCCACAACCACGGCATCGACCAGGACATCGCGCTGCTCGGCATCGGTTGCCGCTACGGCCGCGACCAGTGGTCCAGCCTCGCGATCAGGCGGCTCACCGAGACCGTGAAGCTCGACGTCGACTCCCAGGGCGCGCTGCGCGAGCAGGCCCCCCGCTACGCGATCTACGTCTACGAGCGTCTGAAGGTCGCGATGGACAACATCAAGTCGTGCGGGCGGAAGGTGCCCGCCGACATCTCACGCCGCTGGGAGTCGCTGGAGGACTTCATCTCCCACTCCACCCAGCCCGACGGGTTCATGGTCCCGATCGGCGACGGCGGCGCGGACGTGCGGCCCGTCGGCTACTCCCACCCGAAGAAGACGGTGCGGGTGTTCGGCAACGGCTACGTCTACGGGCGCACCGCCTGGGACAAGCCCGAGTCGGCGTTCTACTCCATCCGCTTCGGGCCCGGCATGAAGTACCACGGCCACGAGGACCACCTGGGCGTGACCTACTACGCCCAGGGCCGCGACGTCCTGGTCGACGTCGGCTTCGACTCGTACGAGAACAGCGGCTACCGGCACTGGACGATGTCGGCCGAGGCGCACAACACCTCGATCGTGTCCGGGGCCCGGTTCCGCGGCAGGACCGCCACCACCCTGAGCAAATCCTCGATCGGGTCCGAGCGGCAGAGCTACCGGCTGACCGACAGGGCCTACGGCGTGCCCAGAACCCGTTCGGTGCTCGTCAACCACGAACGGGACCTGATGGCCGTGCTGGACACGGTCCCCAAGGGCTCCTCGGTCCGCAACATCTGGCACTTCTCGCGAGACCTGTCCACCGTCTCGAACAGCGGCGGCCAGGTCGTGGTGAAGGACAAGGCGGGCTGGAAGGCGACGCTCGTGCAGGTCTCGATGCCCTCCTGCAAGCCGGTCGGCGGGCTCAAGGTGGTCCGCGGCCAGAAGAACCCCTACCAGGGCTGGGTCTCCTCCGCCTACCTGCAGAGACACCCCGCACCCGCGGTCGTCTCCCCCGCCTCGGGCGACTCCGTACTGACCGTGCTGGTGCCCGGTACCGGAAAACCGTCTCTCTCCTGCTCCGGCGGCAAGGTCAATGTGGAGACCTCCGAGGGCCCGGTGAGCTTCCGCGTCGGCGGCGCCGACCTCTCCTGACGACAAGCCCCGGCCGGGGCGCGCGAGCCCCAAAGAGCCCGCCCGCATCCGCCCTGGCCGGAAGTTTCCGAGCCGGCCAGGGAAAGCACCCCGGAGGCCGCCCCTCAGTCGGTGTGGCCGGCGCGCAGCAGGCCATAGGTGACGGCCTGCTCCAGCGCCTGCCAGGACGCCTCGATGATGTTCTCGTCGACGCCGACGGTGGACCACTCCCCGGCCGCGTCGCTGGAGGTGATCAGCACGCGCGTGACGGCGTCGGTGCCGTGCGCGCCCTCCAGGATGCGTACCTTGAAGTCGATCAGCTCGACCCCCGCCAGCTCGGGGTAGAGCCGCTCAAGTCCCTGCCGTACGGCCCGGTCGAGGGCGTTGACCGGACCGTTGCCCTCGCCGGTGGCGACGATCCGCTCACCCTTGGCGTGCAGCTTCACGGTGGCCTCGCTGACGACCTCGCCGCCGCGGGTCCGCTCGACGATCACCCGCCAGGACTCGACCTGGAAGTGGCGCTTGCGCTCGCCCGCGACGGTGTCGCGAAGCAGGAGCTCGAAGGAGGCGTCGGCGGCCTCGAAGGTGTACCCCTTCGACTCCATCTCCTTGACCCGGTTCACCAGCTCCCGCGAGGTTTCGGGGGCCAGCTCGTAGCCCAGCTCGCGCCCCTTGAGCTCGACCGAGGCGCGTCCGGCCATGTCGGAGACGAGCATGCGCATGTCGTTGCCGACCTCGGCGGGGTCGATGTGCTGGTAGAGGTTGGGATCGACCTTGATCGCGCTGGCGTGCAGCCCGGCCTTGTGCGCGAAGGCGGAGACGCCGACGTAGGGGGCGTGGGAGTTGGGGGTGACGTTGGTGACCTCGGTGACCGCGTGGGCGATCCTGGTCATGTCGGCCAGCGCCTCCCTCGGCACCAGGTCGAATCCCCGCTTGAGCTGCAGGTTGGCCACCACGGTGAACAGGTTGGCGTTGCCCGAGCGCTCGCCGTAGCCGTTGGCGCAGCCCTGCACGTGGGTCGCGCCGGCCTTTACCGCGGCCAGGGTGTTGGCGACCGCGCAGCCGGTGTCGTCGTGGCAGTGGATGCCGATCCTGGCCGACGTCCCGACGGCCGCGTGCACGACCTCGGCCAGCTCGTCGGGGAGCATGCCCCCGTTGGTGTCGCAGAGCGCGATGACCGAGGCACCCGCCTCGGCGGCGGTGCGCAGCACCTCCAGCGCGTACGCCGGGTTGGACTTGTAGCCGTCGAAGAAGTGCTCGGCGTCGAGGAAGACCCTCTGCCCCTCCGCGTGGAGGTGGGAGACCGTGTCGCGGATCATCGCGAGGTTCTCCTCCAGGGTCGTGCGGAGGGCCAGCTCCACGTGCCGGTCGTGACTCTTGGCGACAAGGGTCACGACCGGCGCGCCGGATTCGCGCAGCGCGGCCACCAATGGGTCGTCGGCTGCCTTCGCACCTGCCCGGCGGGTCGCGCCGAACGCGGCGAGCTGCGCGTGCTTCAGGTCGAGCTCTGTTTGAGCGCGCCTGAAGAACTCTGTGTCCTTGGGATTGGCCCCCGGCCAGCCTCCCTCGATGAAACCGACGCCCAGGCCGTCCAGGTGACGCGCGATGGCCAGCTTGTCGGCCACCGTGAGGTTGAGCCCCTCCTGCTGGGCTCCGTCACGGAGAGTCGTGTCGTACACGTGGAAGCGATCGTCGGCCATGTCGTTCTCCTTCGCGGTTCGATGATTCGCCGCGCGCTCATTCGGCTTCGAGAAACAAAAAAACCCCTCACGGACGTGAGAGGTCTGCGCGCTGGCGGTGTCCCTTTTCAGCCAGCGCGCCTGCCGATAATGAGCAGACCGTAGAACATGATGCTTTGGAGTCTGCCACACGCTGACAGCATCCGACACATCGATCTTAGGATCTGAGACCCGCGACCTGCCGACACGGCCCGGCTTCACGCCCGTCATCGCCTCGCGATCGCCTCGCACCGGCGAGAATGAGGCCCATGAAGGCGACCTATCTCGACCCCGCCGTGGGGCAGTATCTGCTCGCGCACACCACCCTGCCCGACGACGTCCTCGACGCGCTCGCCGTCGAGACCCGCGAGCTGACCGGCGACAGTGCGGTAATGCAGATCTCCCCCGACCAGGGGCGATTCCTCACCATGATCGCTCAGATCTGCGGCGCCAGGAACGCGGTGGAGGTGGGCACCTTCACCGGCTACTCCTCCATCTGCCTCGCCCGCGGGCTCGCCCCCGGCGGTGGGCTCACCTGCTTCGACGTGAGCGAGGAGTGGACGGCGGTGGCCCGGAGATACTGGGAGAAGACGCAGGTCTCCGACCGCATCGAGCTGAGGATCGGCCCGGCGGCCGAGCGGCTGCGCGAGCTCCCCGAGCACCCCGCGGTGGATCTGGCGTTCATCGACGCCGACAAGGTCAACTATCCCGTCTACTACGAGATCCTGATGTCGCGCCTGGCCCCCGGCGGGGTGATCCTCGTCGACAACACGCTGTGGAACGGCCACGTCGCCGATCCCAGCAGGGACGACGAGACGGTCAGACACATCCGCGAGTTCAACGACATGGTCAGCGCCGACGTGCGGGTCACCTCGATCATGCTCCCCATCGCCGACGGCCTCACCATGATTCGAAAGCACTGACGAGAACTTTCCCGAACCCCGGGCGGGCAGAAATCTTTTCGATTACTTTAAGCGACATGCCAAACACGTTACGCCCACCCGCGCGGAGGGAAGGGTCAACGACCCCGGTCCGAAGGCCGGAGCTTGAAGTGCCGCACCGCGCACCGCTAGCTCCATGTTGACCAGCCCCAGCCATCACGATGTGGAGGTGCGAACCAGATGGCTACGTTGAACACACGCCGGCAGACCGACTCCGGGGTGCTTCCTCAGCCCCGGATCCTCGAATCCACGTCAGCAGACACCCCGCAGGGTCGGGACGAAACGGGACGTGGACGCCGCAAGGCAACGGGTGTTCAACCTGGGCGAGGGGAGACCGGCCAGGCCGCACCATCTGACCGGCGTCACCCCAAGGGCGCTGAGGCGTCCGAGGGAGCGAACCGTGAGGTTCACCCGGCCGTGTTCGTCCTGGACGTGCACAGCCACCCGCTTGACCCATGCCACCCGGCTCGTGCCCGCCGCCTGCTGGCGGCGGGCCGGGCGGTGGTGGTGCGTCACACCCCGTTCGTCATCCGCCTGCGCGACCGCACCGTGGCCGACTCCGTCGTCCAGGGTGTGCAGGTCGGCATCGACCCCGGCAGCAAACACACCGGCATCGCGGTGTTCCGCACCGGCCACGCCGACCGCACCGGCCTGTACGGCATTCAGCTCGACCACCGGGGCGGGCAGATCCGCGACAGGCTCACCGCCCGCGCCGCTCTACGCCGGGGGCGCCGGTCGCGGAACCTGCGCTACCGCGCCCCCCCCCGCTTCAACAACCGCACGAAACCACAGGGGTGGTTGGCGCCGTCGCTGCGCCACCGCGTCGACACCACCATGTCGTGGGCGACCCGGTTGACCCGGTGGGCGCCCGTACGGGCCGTCCACGTCGAGCGGGTCGCGTTCGACACCCACGCCCTGTCGGCGGGCAGGCCACTCGAAGGAGTGGAATACCAGCAGGGCACCCTCGCCGCGTACGAGGTCCGCGAGTACCTGCTGGCCAGGTGGGGGCGGGCGTGCGCCTACTGCGGCGCCTCCGGCGTACCGTTGAACCTCGACCACCTCCACCCGCACAGCCGAGGCGGCTCCAACCGCCTCAGCAACCTTGTCGTGGCGTGCATACCGTGCAACCAGGCCAAGGCCGCCACCTTGGTCGAGGAGTTCCTGGCCGACCGGCCGAAGGTGCTGGCGAAGGTACTGCGGCAGATCAAGGCCCCGTTGCGGGACGCCGCCGCCGTGAACGCCACCCGGTGGGCACTGTGGCGGGCACTGGAGGCCACCGGCCTACCGGTCGCCGTCGCGTCCGGCGGGCGCACGAAATGGAACCGGTCCCGCACCGGCGCCGCGAAATCCCACACCCTCGACGCCCTGCACGTCGGCCACCTCGACACCGTGACCGGTTGGCCGTCTGTGATCCTGGTGGTCGCAGCGACCGGGCGCGGCACTTACCGCCGCACCCGCAGCGACCGCTACGGATTCCCCCGGCTGGCACTACCCCGCACCAAACGCCACCACGGCTACCAGACCGGCGACCTGGTCCGCGCCATCGTCCCGACCGGCACCAAAACCGGGACGCACACGGGGCGGGTCGCGGTCCGCTCCACCGGCAAATTCAACATTCGCACCCGGCACGGCCTCGTGCAGGGCATCCACCACCGCCATGTTCGCCTGCTCCAACGAGCCGACGGCTACGGTTACATCACCCACCCAGAAGCGCGGCACAGTGCCGCGTTTCCTCCCCCGCCCGAGGGCGGAGGTATCCACGCTGGAAGTAACCGATGACCTCGTGGGACTACTCATGAAAAGATCGATCGCGTACCAGATCAACGATCAGGAAGAGCTCGAACGGCTCTACCTGGAGCTCGTCGATCGGTTCGAGAAGCACCGAATCGAGATCATCAACGGCCGGATCGTGGTGAGGGAGATGCCCACGATCGCTCACGCCGAAGTCGCTTACCAGCTCATGGCGGAGCTCATACCGTTCTCCATAGAGAAGGGATGGCGTGTCTACCCCGAGGCCAAACTCCTCCTGCAGGTGCAGGCGGACCGCTTCGAACCTGACCTCGTCGTCGTTCCCCCGAACCCTCCCCTCTGGGACCCCAGCCACGTGTACGCCAACGCCACGCTACTGGTCGCCGAAGTCGTCTCCCCCAGCAGCGTTCACGATGACCACGTGGTCAAACCGCGGGCCTGCGCACTCGCGGGAGTTCCGCTCTACCTGGTGATAGACACCTTCGCGAACCGCTTCAGGCTGCTCAGCAGGCCAGGGCCGGAGGGGTACTCCGACGAGATCACCGAGTCGATCGGCAAGCCGCTTGAGCTGCCCGCGCCGTGGAACCTCACGATCGACACCGGCAAGCTGAGCGAAGGATAGACCCGCCGCAGGAGGAGGCCCGGCCGGATTGGAGACCGGGCTTCCTCCAAGGGGACGGGACTAGCAGATCTTGTGGACCCAGTTGTGCGAGTCCGGGCGGGAACCGTACTGGATGCCCACGAGCTCCTCGCGGATCCTCTCGGTGACGGGCCCCTGGGTGCCGTCGCCGATCGTCCAGCCGCGGTCCGCACCCTTGACCGAGCCGACCGGGGTGACGACCGCGGCGGTGCCACAGGCGAAGACCTCGGTGAGCTCGCCCGACTCGCAGCCCCGCTGCCACTCCTCGATCGACAGCCGCCCCTCCTCCGCCCGCAGGCCGAGGTCCGCGGCGAGGGCGAGGATCGAGTCGCGGGTGATGCCCGGCAGGAGCGTGCCGGTGAGCGCCGGGGTCAGCAGGCGGTCACCGTAGACGAAGAACAGGTTCATCCCGCCCATCTCCTCGACGTAGCGGTGCTCGCTCGCATCCAGCCAGACCACCTGGTCACAGCCCTGCTCGACGGCCTGGCGCTGGGCCACGAAGGCCGCGGCGTAGTTGCCGCCGCACTTGGCGAAGCCGGTGCCGCCGGGGGCCGCACGGGTGTACTCGGTGGAGAGCCAGACGCTGACCGCCTGCCCGCCGCCGAAGTAGGCCGCCGCCGGAGAGGCGATCACCATGTACTTGTAGGTCCTGGAGGGGTAGTTGACCCCGAGCGCCGGCTGCGTGGCGATCATGAAGGGGCGCAGGTAGAGGCTGTGTCCGGGCCTGGTCGGAACCCACTCGCGGTCGGTCTGGACGAGCAGTTCCAGCGACTCGACGAACGTCTCCTCGGGCAGCTCGGGCATGGCCATCCGCAGCGCGGAGGTGTTGAAGCGGGCGGCGTTGGCCTCGGGGCGGAAGGTCACGATCGCACCGTTCTGCTGGCGGTACGCCTTCATGCCCTCGAAGAGCTCCTGCGCGTAGTGGAAGACCGCGGTCGCGGGGTCGAGGCTGAGCGGGCCGTACGGCATGAGCCGGGCGTCGTGCCAGCCCTCGCCCTCGGTGTAGTCGATCGAGATCATGTGATCGGTGAAGACCTGACCGAACCCCGGAGTCGCCATTACCTGCTCGCGCTCGGCCGCGGTACGAGCGTGGTCGGAGAGCTGCACGTCGAAGCTGAGCTTCTGAGCGGTGGTCATGACGCGGATCCTTATCTTGATGTCTGGCTTACCTCGGGTCCATTCTGCGTTGGACCGGGTAACGGGAAACTACTGCATCCATGCCGCAAACCGGCAGTGCGGAGGAAACAAAAACGCGCCCGGCGGCTCAGAGAGCCGCCGGGCGCGTCAGAGTCGAGGGGGCGGCTTCCTCAGCCGGCTACTCGCGCGGTGATGTCGTCACCGATCTCCTGGGTGGTCCGGCCGGCCCAGCCGGCCAGCCGCTCGAGCAGGTCGTCGGCGACGGCCTGCTCGACCCGGGCCGCCTCGTCGGCCAGGCCCAGGTGGTCCAGGAGCATGGCGACCGACAGGATCGTGGCGGTCGGGTCGGCCTTGCCCTGGCCCGCGATGTCGGGGGCGCTGCCGTGGACCGGCTCGAACATGCTCGGCGCGGTGCGGTCGGGGTTGACGTTGCCGCTGGCCGCCAGGCCGATGCCACCGGCGATCGCCGCGCCGATGTCGGTGATGATGTCGCCGAAGAGGTTGTCGGTGACGATCACGTCGAAGCGCTCCGGCTGGCTGACGAAGAACATCGAGGCCGCGTCGATGTGGCAGTAGTCGGTCTGGACCTCGGGATACTCCAGGCTGACCCGGTCGAACGTGCGGGCCCAGAGGTCGCCTGCGTAGGTGAGCACATTGGTCTTGTGGACCAGCGTCAGCTTCTTGCGGGGGCGGGCCACGGCCTTCTCGAAGGCGTAGCGCACCACACGCTCGACCCCGTAGGCGGTGTTCAGCGATTCCTGGGTGGCGATCTCGTGCGGCGTGCCGCGGCGCAGGACGCCGCCGGCTCCGGCGTACAGGCCCTCGGTGCCCTCGCGGATGACGATCATGTCGATGTCCTCGGGGCGGGCATTGCCCAGCGGCGTCTCGACGCCGGGGAAGAGCTTGACCGGGCGGAGGTTCACGTAGTGGTCGAGCTGGAAGCGGAGCTTGAGCAGCAGATCGCGCTCCAGGATGCCCGGGGGCACGCTGGGGTCGCCGACCGCGCCGAGCAGGATCGCGTCGTATCCGCGTAGCTCGTCGAGGAGCGGGTCGGGCAGGGTCTCGCCGGTCTCGTGGTAGCGCTTGGCTCCGAGGTCGTACGTGGTGGTCTCCATCTTGGTGCCGACCGCTTCGAGGACCTTCAGTCCCTCGGTGACGACCTCGACTCCGATCCCGTCCCCGGGGATGACCGCCAGGCGAATGTTACGCGAATCCATGCAGGCACCTTACCTGTCCGTCTCGGTGATCGAACACTGGTCTCACTCTTCGGACACGTCAACACGTCCACACGTCCACATGTGATCACTTTGTCCTTTTTTACTCCCTATTGACCGTTTCGCGAGGTTTCGTTATCGTCCTCCCCATTCACATTGATGCCTAATCCGTACGGACCATCCCCTTATCGGCCCGTACGGAGCCGGGGAACCACTTTTTCCGGGATCCACCCGGCCCCCGGGAACCCGCTCCTCCCCCGGAGCGCGTTCCCGGCCGCCATCACGGGATTCCTTGGGGCGAATCGGTGCGCTCGCGCACCGTAGGGCGGCCTCCACGCCCGAGCCCGACAGCTCACCCGGCCGGCCCTATGGAAGGAATCATCCTGTCCGGCAAGATGTACTCTCGCGTCCTGTCCATCCTCGTCTCCGGCGCCGCGGTGTTCGCGGCCTCGGCCATGGCGCCGACAGCGGCACTGGCCGCCGCCCCCCTCCCCTCCCCCGAATCCCCCGCGCTCGGCACCTCCACGCTGAAGGCGGCGCTGAAAAGCGCGACGCCCAGGCCCGCCTGGCGGAAAGCCGTGAATTGGGCCATGTCCAAGCGCGGCACGCCCTACGTCTGGGGCGGCACCGGCAACGGCGGCTTCGACTGCTCGGGCCTGATGCTCCGCGCCTACGGCGCCGCCGGGATCACACTGCCCCGCGTCACCAACGACCAGTACGCGGCCTTCTCCAAGAAGATCGCCTGGAAGGATCTCAAGCCCGGTGACCTGGCCTTCTTCAGCGGCCTCGGCCACGTCGGCATGATCACCAGGCCCGGTTACATGGTCCACGCCCCGCGGAGCGGCGACGTGGTCAAGGAGGAGAAGCTCAGCGCCTGGCGCCGGTCCTCCTTCGTCGGCGCGGTGCGCCCCGATCCGCAGGGGGTCAAGCTGACCGAACAGATCAAAATCGCGACCGGCGGATAGGACACGCCGGCCGGCAACCGGTAGAAAGCCCCAAAAATCCCGACGGCATCGGGAATCAGGTTCAGCGGATGGGAGCACCACCGTTGTCCCGGCGGTCCAGGGCGGTCTGGAGCGCCTCGGCGGCCTCGTCCTCGACCTCTTCGGCGCGGTTCCAGGGATACATGTCGTACATGGTGGATCTCGTCTCGGTCGCATGCGAGCAAGGAAGATGGTCGAGACTCCGATCAGGGCTCCGGCCAGGCCTGATGTCACGGATCCGGATCACGGACCGATGATTCGTGGTGTGGAGCCGGCGAGTTGCCGGCCTGTCCCTGTCAGGCCTCGTCGCGGCAGGTAAGACCTGGCGCATTCCACTTCAGGTTACCTGCCGGCCGAAGCACCGTCTCACCCGGTGTACACACTTCTCACATGCCGGGACGAAAGATGGCCGCCGCCCCGCACTGCGGGGCGGCGGCCATCTCGGTGGATCTTTTGCCTACCGGGCCTAGTCGGCCAGGTCGACCGAGCGACCGCTGTCGGCGCCGATCTCCGCACCGATCTGGTCGATCACCTCTGCCGGGATGGCGGTGTCTACGGTGAGCGCGATGAGGGCCTTGCCGCCCTTGACGTCGCGGGCCACCTGCATCGAGGCGATGTTGATCGAGTGGTCGCCGAGGATGCGGCCGACCACGCCGACGACGCCGGGGCGGTCGGTGTAGGTGAAGAACGACAGGTGGTCGGTCGGCTCGATCTCCATCTGGTAGCCGTTGACCTCGACGATCTTCATGATCTGCCTCGGACCCGACAGGGTGCCGGAGACCGAGACCGCGCGGCCGTCGGCGAGGACGCCGCGGACCGTCACGACGTTGCGCCAGTCGGGGCTCTCGGTGCTGGTGACCAGCTCGACCGAGACGCCGCGGTCCTTGGCCAGCAGCGGGGCGTTGACATAGGTGACGGAGTCCTCGACCACGTCCGTGAAGACGCCCTTGAGCGCGGCCAGCTCCAGTACGCGGACGTCGTGGGCGGCGATCTCGCCGCGCACCTCGACGTCGAGCTTGGTGGCGACCTCGCCCGCGAGGGCGGTGAACACCCGGCCGAGCTTCTCGGCCAGCGGCAGGCCCGGCTTGACGCCCTCGGCGACGGCGCCGCCCTGGACGTTGACCGCGTCGGGCACGAACTCCCCGGCCAGGGCGAGCTTCACGCTACGCGCCACCTGGGTGCCGGCCTTCTCCTGGGCCTCGTGGGTGGAGGCGCCCAGGTGCGGGGTGACGACCACCTGGTCGAGCTCGAAGAGCGGGCTGTCGGTGACCGGCTCCTTCGGGAACACGTCGATGCCGGCGCCGGCGACGCGGCCCTCCTTGATCGCGGAGTAGAGGGCGTTCTCGTCGATGATGCCGCCGCGGGCGACGTTGATGAGGCGGACGTTCGGCTTGACCGCGTGCAGCTCTCTGTCACCGATGAGACCGATGGTCTCCTTGGACTTGGGCAGGTGCACCGTGATGAAGTCGGCCTCGCGCAGGGCCTCCTCCAGCGAGACCAGGCGGACGCCCATCTGCGCGGCGCGGGCCGGCTGCAGGTAGGGGTCGTAGGCGATCAGCTCGACGCCGAACGGCTGGAGGCGCTGCGCGACCAGCTGGCCGATCTTGCCGAGACCGAGGATGGCGACGACCTTCTCGTCGAGCTCCACGCCGGTGTACTTCGAGCGCTTCCACTCACCGCCCTTGAGTGCGGAGTGAGCCTGGGCGACGTTGCGGGCGGAGGCGAGGATCAGCGCGACGGTGTGCTCGGCGGCACTGGTGATGTTGGAGGTCGGCGCGTTGACGACCATGACGCCGGCCTTGGTGGCGGCCTCCACGTCGACGTTGTCCAGGCCGACACCGGCGCGGGCGACGACGCGGAGCCTGGGCGCGTGGGCGATCGCCTCTGCGTCGACCTGCGTGGCGCTGCGCACGATGAGCGCGTCCACGTCGGCGAGCGCGGGCAGGAACTGGGCACGGTCGGCGCCGTCGGCGTGGCGGACTTCGAAGTCCGCGCCCAGGACCGCGAGACCGGCCTCGGAAAGTTCCTCGGCGACCAGTACGACGGGCTTGTTCACAGGCTGGATCCTTACTAGGCGGTGAGGGTGCACACTAGGCGGTGAGGGTGCACGGACCTCACGTAGTCTATCGGCGCTTGTGAACCCATTCACGAGTGTCCCGAGATACGAGACGCGGCCGCCTCCATGATCCAGCACGCCGGTACCCGTCCTTGACGCATCTCATGCGGCCGAAATTCAAGTTGGTCTTGATCCTAAGAAAACTTCGCGATTACTCTGATAAGCCGTGGTTCACTACCTATCGTTCCTCATATGAGCATCGGGAACCCCGCTCTCGGCAACGTGCTCGCGCAGCACGGCGACCCGCACCGGCTGCTGGCGGCGCTTGCCGAATGGGGACTCCTGGTTGCCGTGCGACCCGACCGCTCCGTCGTGCTCGGCACGACGCAGGCCGGTGAGCGTGTTCTGCTGGGGTACACCTCGGCGGACACCTACGCGCGGCACCGTGGCAGCCACTCGCTGTCGGCGTGCGACGCCGACACTGTCCTCGACATCCAGCGGGTCACCGGCGTGCGGGAGATAGTGATCGACGCGGCAGGCCCAGCGGCCGCGGCCGTGCCGATCGAGGACCTCCAGCGCTACCTGCTCTCGAAGCGCAGCGGCCCCGCGCCCGCGCTGTCGAGCGCGGCGCCGACGGCGTACGCGACCGGGGCGATGGCCACGGTCTCGCGTCCCGCGCCGGCGCGCCCGCAGAGAACGCCGGTGCCCGCCTCACCCGCCCAGCCGTGGATCCCGGCGCCCCGGCCCCACCTGTCGGGGCCGATGCAGTTGGTGGATCCCGGCTACCGGCGGTGCGAGCACCCGATCCTGCCCGCGCTGCGCGCCGCGATCTCGCACCTGCTCGTCGACTACCCGCTCGTCCCTCACGTGTGGATCTCCGAGGCCAGGACCTCCTCCGGCGCGCCGGGAATCATGCTGCACGTGAAGGTGCACATGTCGGCGGCCGAGGACGTGGTCAGGGACATCCATCGCGGGGTGCGCGCCCGGTTGCCGCAACTCGCCGCGAGCGAGGCGCCGATCCTGATGGCCAGGGTCGCCGACGCCCGCAGCGAGCAGCGGATGGTCGAACTGGGCGCCCACGTGGTCTGCGCCGACGTCACCGACTGACGGCACCCCCACCACCACCACCGCCGTCGACGCCTCGAACTCGGTGCGCAGCTGGTAGCCGTAGCGAGGTCCCTGACTCAGCAGGGCGAGTAGCCCCTGTCGGATCGCCATGCATACTAAGTATGCATACCCGGTATGCTCCTTGCACGAGATTTACATATTCTGGACAGGTTCCGCCCCTGGGGCCGATACTCGGAGGATGAGCTCGACGCATCCCCCGTCCCGCGCCTCCGACGGGGATCGCGATCGTGCGATCAACGAGCTCCGTGACCGTGCTGTCGAGGGGCATCTGTCGCACGACACGTTCCTCGGCCGCGTCGACATGGCCCTGCGCGCACGCAACCAGGGCGAACTCGACAATCTTGTCGCCGACCTGCCGCAACGCGGCCGGTTCCGCCGCATGGTCACCGAGGTCGTCGCCTCTGCCTCCGACTTCACCAAGCGCGTGGAGTCGGCCTGGCGGCGCCCCAGGCTGCCCAGGCTGGCGCTACCCGCCGACGACCGGGCCCGCTACGTGGTGGGCAGGGGATCCGCCTGCGACCTGGTCCTCGCCGACCTGACCGTCTCCCGGGTGCACGCCGAACTCCGCCGCGACGCGGACGGCTGGGTCCTCGTCGACCTCGGCTCGCTGAACGGTACCCGGCTGAACGACTGGCGCCTGGTCGGCCCGGCGAAGGTCCGGCCGGGCGACGTCGTCTCCTTCGGCGACTGCGGCTTCCTGATGATCACGCCTCAGCTGCTGTCCTGACCCCACGGCCAAAGCCGGGGGCCTGCGGCTCCTCAACGCTCACCGGGGCCAAAGCCCAAGGGCTTCCGGCGAACGCAAATGGTGATCAGCAGCGGGCCGACGAGACTCAGGAAGAGCGTGGTGGTCGCCGTAGGGTTTTCTCGGCAAATCACCTCCGATTTGGACCGGTGCATCACCGCCCCCAGACGCCTATGTGATCGCTCTGGTTTACCTGGAGCCCACAGTTAATGTCGGTAATTTGCTGACAAGACTGATCTGTCCCCGAAAGAATGCGGAACCGTCCAGCGTCTAACCAACTGGAGGAACCGACATGCGCAGACCGCTAGGGGTACTGCTGTGCCTCGGGAGCCTGGCGGCCCTCAGCACGCCGATCGCCACGGCTAACGCCGCGAGCGCCCCCTTGGCCGAGTGCCGCGTGTACGCCGCCAAGCCGTACGTCACCGCGGCGGGACGGATCCAGGCGTCCGCCGCACGGCTGGGCTGCGACGACACCGCGCTGGTCCGCATCCGCATCAAGCGCGCCGTGGCCGGTGCCGACCCGGTCGTCAAGAGCGCCTCCCTGCGCGGGACCAACGGACGGGTGACCGTGAGGCTGTCGTGCGCCCCCGGCGTCTACTACTCCGTCGTCACCGACTACCGGGGCAATGTCAGCCGCTCCACGGCCGTCAGGCTCGCCTGCTCCCCCACGCCCACCCCGACCTCCACCGCCAAGCCGACACCGGCCCCTGTTCCCACCGCCACTCCCACCACCCCCGGCACCACGGCTCCCACACCCGCACCGGGAGGGTCCTCCACCTCGGAGGAGGTGGTGCGCCTGACCAACGCCGAGCGGCAGAAGGGCGGCTGTGCTCCACTCGTCTCCGACCCCCAGCTGCGCTCGGCCGCGCAGGGCCACTCCGCCGACATGGCGGCCAAGAACTACTTCAGCCACACCTCGGCGGACGGCAGGAACCTGACCGCCCGCATCAAGGCGAGCGGGTTCAGCCCGGTGCGAGCCTGGGCGGAGAACATCGCGATGGGCCAGCGCACCCCCGCCGAAGTGGTGCGGGCCTGGATGAACAGCTCCGGTCACCGAGCCAACATCATGAACTGCGGCTACACCCACCTCGGAGTGGGCGTGGCCAACAGCTCCCGTGGCATCTACTGGACCCAGAACTTCGCCAAGCACTGAGCACCCACCGGGTACCGGATCCGGCCGGGCCCCAGGCCCTGGGCCCGGCCGGACTCCGCGTCCGACCGGCTCCCACGCCCCGGCCAGGGTATGGGAGCCGGTCGGCCATCCCCGTGAAAACGGCACGCGCCCCCGCGACGAGTTCACGTCGCGGGGGCGCGGGCCATACCGGGCGCCTGGCGCAGCCGGCTCCTACTTCAGCCAGCTCATCATCGGGCGGAGCTTGGCACCGGTCTTCTCGATCGGGTGCTCGGCGAGCTCCTCGCGGTAGGCGGTGAACCTCTTCTGACCGCTGTCGAACTCCTCCACCAGTTCCCTGGCGAACTCACCGGACTGGATCTCGGCGAGGATGCGCTGCATCTCCTTCTTGGTCTCCTGCGTCACCACGCGCGGGCCACGGGAGTAGCCGCCGTACTCGGCAGTGTCGGAGACCGACCAGTACATCTTGTGGATGCCGCCCTCGTACATCAGGTCGACGATCAGCTTCATCTCGTGCAGGCACTCGAAGTAGGCGACCTCGGGCTGGTAGCCCGCCTCGATCAGGGTCTCGAAACCGGCCTTGATCAGCTCGGACACACCGCCGCAGAGCACGGCCTGCTCACCGAACAGGTCGGTCTCGGTCTCCTCCTTGAAGGTCGTCTTCAGCGCGCCGGCGCGAGTGCCGCCGATGCCCTTGGCGTAGGACAGGGCGAGGTCCAGGGCGTTCCCGCTGGCGTCCTTCTCCACCGCGACGAGGCACGGCACGCCGCGGCCCGCGGTGTACTGGCGGCGCACGAGGTGACCAGGGCCCTTGGGGGCGACCATGGCCACGTCCACACCCTCCGGCGCCTCGATGAGGCCGTAGCGGATGTTCAGGCCGTGCCCGAAGAAGAGCGCGTCGCCCTCGACCAGGTTCGGGGCCACGTGGTCGGCGTACAGGTGGCGCTGGATGTGGTCCGGCGCGAGAATCATGGTCAGGTCGGCCTCTTCGACGGCCTCCGAGGGCGTGAGCACCCGCAGGCCATCGGCCTCGGCCTTCTCCCGGCTCTTGGAACCCTCGGGCAGGCCGACCCGGACGTCCACGCCGGAGTCGCGCAGCGAGAGCGCGTGGGCGTGGCCCTGGCTGCCGTATCCCAGAACGGCGACGTGCCGGCCCTGGATGATCGACAGGTCGGCCTGGTCGTCGTAGAAGATCTCAGTCACTTGCTCAACCTTTCGGGTTTCTCATGTGCGTTATGCGGTCCGGTCCAGGGCCCGGAGAGAACGGTCGGTGATGGAACGGGCGCCGCGGCCGATGGCCACCATGCCCGACTGGACAAGCTCCTTGATACCGAACGGCTCAAGGACCTTGATGAAGGCCTGCAGCTTGTCCGGCGTGCCGGTGACCTCGATGGTCACCGCGTCCGAGGAGACGTCGACGCAGCGCGCCCGGAACAGGTTGACCAGCTCCAGCACGTTGGAGCGGTTGTCGGCGTCGGCACGCACCTTGATCAGTGTGAGCTCGCGCTGCACCGACTGCGCCGGGTCGAGCTCCACGATCTTCAGCACGTTGACGAGCTTGTTGAGCTGCTTGGTGACCTGCTCCAACGGCAGGTCGGCGACGCTGACCACGATGGTCATCCTGGAGATGTCCGCGTGCTCGGTCGGCCCGACCGCCAGCGAGTCGATGTTGAACCCCCTGCGGCTGAACAGCGCCGCGACGCGCGCGAGCACGCCGGGCTTGTTCTCCACCAGCACGGAGAGCGTGTGCCTGCTCATGCCTAGTCCTCGCTGTCCCAGACCGGCGCCATGTCGCGCGCGAACTTGATGTCGTCGTTGCTGGTCCCGGCCGCGACCATCGGCCACACCATGGCGTCCTGATGCACCACGAAGTCGACCACCACCGGCACGTCGTTGATCTCCATGGCCTTCTTGATCGTCGCGTCCACGTCCTCGGGACGCTCGCACCGCAACCCCACACAACCGTAGGCCTCGGCGAGCTTGACGAAGTCGGGGATGCGGCGGACCGTCTGCAGGTCGGTGTTGGAGTAACGCTTGTTGTAGAACAGCGTCTGCCACTGCCGGACCATGCCCAGGTTACCGTTGTTGATGATCGCGACCTTGATCGGCACACCCTCGATCGTGCAGGTGGCGAGCTCCTGATTGGTCATCTGGAAGCAGCCGTCACCGTCGATGGCCCAGACCGTGACGTCTGGCCGACCCATCTTGGCACCCATCGCCGCCGGGAGGGCGAAGCCCATGGTGCCCGCGCCGCCGGAGTTGATGAACGTGCCGGGGTTCTCGTAGCCGATGAACTGCGCGGCCCACATCTGGTGCTGGCCGACCCCGGCGGTGTAGATCGTGTCCGGGCCGACGAGCGCGCCCAGCCGCTCCATCACGTACTGCGGGGCGAGGGAGCCGTCCTCGAACTCGGTGTAGCCCAGCGGGTAGGTCGCCTTGTAGGCGTTGAGCGCCTTCCACCAGTCGGCGTAGTCGCCCGCGCGCCCCTCATTGCGCACCGCCGTGATCAGTTCGGAGATGACCTCCTTGCAGTCGCCCACGATCGGGACGTCCGCGTGCCGGTTCTTGGAGATCTCCGCCGGGTCGATGTCCGCATGGACGATCTTCGCGTACGGCGCGAAGCTCGACAGGTCGCCGGTGACGCGGTCGTCGAAGCGGACACCGAGCCCGATGATCAGGTCGGCCTTCTGTAGCGCGCCGACCGCCGACACCGAGCCGTGCATGCCGGGCATGCCCATGTGCTGCGGGTGGCTGTCGGGGAAGGTGCCCCGCGCCATCAGGGTGGTGACCACCGGGATGCCGGTCAACTCGGCGAACTCCAGCAGCTGTGCCGACGCCCCCGCCCGGTGCACGCCACCGCCCACGTAGAGCACGGGCCTGCCGGCGTTGGCGATGAGCTTGGCCGCCTCGCGGATCTGCTTGGAGTGCGGCCGGGTCACCGGCCGGTAGCCGGGCAGCTGCATGACGACCGGCCACTCGAAGGTCATCTTCGCCTGGAGCGCGTCCTTGGCGATGTCGACCAGCACCGGCCCCGGACGCCCGGTCGAGGCGATGTGGAATGCCTCCACGATCGTCCTGGGGATGTCGTTGGGGTCGGTGATCAGGAAGTTGTGCTTCGTGATCGGCATGGTGATGCCGGAGATGTCGGCTTCCTGGAAGGCGTCGGTGCCGATGGCGTGGCTGGCCACCTGGCCGGTGATCGCGACCATCGGGACCGAGTCCATGTAGGCGTCGGCGATCGGGGTGACCAGGTTGGTCGCGCCGGGACCGCTGGTGGCCATGCAGACCCCGACCTTGCCAGTGGCCTGCGCATAGCCCTGGGCCGCATGCCCCGCCCCCTGCTCGTGCCGTACAAGCACGTGCCGGACCTTGGTCGAGTCGTAGAGGGGATCATAGGCGGGGAGAATCGCGCCGCCCGGGATCCCGAACACAGTGTCGACCCCGACGTGCTCCAGCGCCCTCACGAGGGCCTGGGCTCCTGTCATCTGTTCGGTCATCGGCTCGTTCCTTGTGGCTGAACATGCTTGGTGGCATAAAAAATGCCCCATTCCGCTTGATCGGCGGAGCTGGGGCGGCGCGCAGGTCGAAGTACTTCGCTCAGCGACCTGCGCGCCGGTGAAGTACTACGAGGATCCCACGGTCAATCTGCATGCCTCCACCTTGGCCGACGAAGTGCCCCCGCGTCAAATTCATGGGACACATATCTCAGAGTCCAAGATGTGAGGTCATGCGTGCGTCCCGAGGCTGGAGAGGCTGGTGCGCATCAGCGAGTCGACGCCGCGCGCGGCCATCGGGCGCGCCACCAGGAATCCCTGGCCTCGGGTGCAGCCCATCTCGCGCAGCGATTCCAGCTGCTCGGGCCGCTCGATGCCCTCGGCGACCACGATCAGCCCCAGGTCGTGACCGAGCCGCACGATCGTACGGGTCAGCAGGGTCAGCGTCTCGTCGCGACCGAGCCCGGACACGAAGGAAGGGTCGATCTTGATCATGTCGACCGGTAGCTGCCGCAGCAGCGCCAGCGAGGCGTAGCCGGTGCCGAAGTCGTCGATGGCCAGCCGGACCCCGAGGGTGCGCAGCTCGGAGAGCCGGGCGATGATCTGCTCGGCGTCCTCGACCAGCATCTCCTCGATGACCTCCAGGGTCAGCGCGCTGGGCGGCAGTCCGCTCTCGACCAGGGCCGACTCGACGGTCTCCACGAAACGCGGCGCCATGATCTGCCGGGCGGACAGGTTGAGCGAGAGCCCGATCTCCCACGCGGAGGCGCGCCAGGCGGCCACCTCCCGGCATGCCTCGCGCAGGATCCACTCGCTCAGCGGCACGATCAGGCCGGTGTCCTCCGCCGGGCCGAGAAACTGCTCGGGCGGCACGAACTCGCCCCCCCGGCACCAGCGCACCAGCGCCTCGACGGCGGTGACGCGCGAGGTGGCCAGGTCGACCACCGGCTGGTACTCGATCACGAACTGGTCTTCCAGCAGCGCCCGCTGCAGGTCGGCGGCGAGCTCCAGGCGCCGTACCACGTCGGCGTGCATGTGCGCGGCGAACACCTCGACCCTGCGCCCGCCCAGCTCCTTGGCCCTGGCCATCGCCACGTCGGCGTTGCGGATCAGATCGGCGGAGGAGACGTCGTCGGCCGCGAAGGCCACCCCGACGCTCGCGGTCAGCGCGATGTCGCGGTCGGCCACCCGGAACGGCTCGGACGAGACCGTACGAACCAGTCGCTCGGCCAGGTCCACCGCCGTCTGGGCGTCGGCCGCCTCAAGCAGCACCGCGAACTCGTCTCCGCCCCAGCGCGCCAGGGTGTCGTCGGTCCGTACGGCGGCGCGGAGCCTGCGGGCCGCCTGGCCGAGCAGGTAGTCGCCGCTGGCGTGGCCGACCGAGTCGTTCACCGCGGTGAAGCCGTCCAGGTCCAGGAAGACCACGGCGACGCTGCTCGCGCTGGGACGGCCGAGCACCTCGCGGGTGCGCTCCTCGAAGTAGGCCCGGTTGGGCAGGCCCGTGACGCCGTCATGGAAGGTCAGGTGGGCGACCTGGCTGCGCAGGGCCTCCTGGTCGCTGATGTCGCGGGTGGTGACGAGCAGCAGACCCTCGCCGCGCACGTGCCGGGTGGCGACCGACTCGGCGGGACGCCAGGTACCGTCGGAGGCTCGGACCCGGCAGGCGACCATGCATGCGCCAGGCCCCTCCTCGGGCTCCTCCTCCAGGCTCATCGCGCTCAGCGCCCTCTGGATTCCCGGCACGTCCTCGGGATGGATGTAGTCGAAGATCTTCCCGCCGACCAGCTCCTCGGGGCGGTACCCGTACGTGATCTCGACACCCTCGCCGATCTGCCGCACCACGCCGTCGTAGTCGCAGAGCAGGACCACGTCGCCGGCGCTCTCGGCCAGGTCGTGCAGCTGCCGCTCACCGAAATGGAGCAGGCTACGCAGCCGCCCGGTCTCCAGCAGCATCACGAACATGCGGACCAGCAGAACCGCGACGATCGACGCGCACACCGAGGCCAGCACCACCGGCGGCCCCTGCACCCCGCCGCCGATAACCTTCAGGAGCACGACGACGGCGGCCACCGCGACAAGGAACAGCGGCACCGCCGCGATCAGCGAGGACGTGCTCTCCCGGAGGAGGGGCTCGTCGTCCTCGAGATCCGGCGGTCGCGCCGCGCGCCCGCTCCACGGGACCGCGGCGAGCACCAGGAACGCGACGGGGGCCAGCCACACCCAGGTGAGCGACGGCGTGTCACCGCTCACCCGGGCCAGCGCGGTGATCGTCTCGGAGGTCGCGACGGCGGCCAGCACGGCCAGCGCCGCCAGGCCGACCGGCCAGGCCGACCTCCTGATCGGCACCACGGCGGGGCCCACGACGCAGGCGAGGATCAGGCAGAACAGGGGTGAGGCGAAGGTGACCGCGATGTTGCCCGCGTCGCCGGCGTCGCGGTAGACCGGTCCCACCAACGTCACCCAGATGATCACCAGGATGGAGGCGGCGCACACGTAGGAGTCGGCGAGGTCGCGCAGCAGGGCATGCCCTCGGGCGGGCCGGGTCGCCGACAGCACGGCACCGACGGCGATCATGGCCGTACCGGCCAGGAGCACCAGGTCGGCGAAGGTCACCACGAACGGCGCGCCGTCCGCGATCGGCCGCACCCCCACCCCGGCCAGCCAGGTGACCGAGCCACCCGCCAGCCAGCGCCAGGCCAGCGCCCTGCGCCGGCCGATCCCCCTGGAGGCCGCGGTGAACAGGGAGCCCGCGGCGGCCGCCGCGGTGACGACGCCCGCCACCGCCTCGACGACCACGGCGGGAGCGCCGCCGACAAGAGCGGCAACGAGCCCCACCACGCCGACGGCGGCGGCGGTCAGCGCTACCCGGGGGTCACGCCAGCGGATCAATGTCGTCTGCCCATCGGTGTCGTTTTGGTGTGTTCTGCTCCCGCAGCATCCTTTGCTCGCTGCGCTCGTGCCGCCGGCGCGAGCGTCGTCCTCGTCGCTCGTACCGGCACACGGCCAGTGTGGGCCGTCCAGCCCGCGCGAGGGGCGACAACACCGTAGTCGTCACCGATCTGATAACCGCGCGGGCGATGGAAATCGCTTTAGCCGACGGTACGCACCGCAGGTCACGAGGCAGCCACGGTCCGGATTCCTTTGCCGGTCAGTAGGAACCCGTGATCACATTTTTGAGCGGCTCGCCCGCGAGGTAGCGCAGCAGTTGGGAGCGGAGCAGTTTCAGCGTGCGCCGTACGGACGCCGGGCTGCTGCCCGCGACGTGCGGGGTGATGAAGACCCCCGGCGCGCTCCACAACGGGTGCCCCTCGGGCAGCGGCTCGGGATCGGTGACGTCGAGCGCGGCGAGGATCCGGCCGCTGCCCAGCTCGGCGACGAGAGCGGCGGTGTCGACCACCGAGCCCCTGGCCGCGTTCACCAGGACGGCGCCCTCCTTCATCGCCGCCAGGAAGCCGGCGTCCACCATGCCGGCGGTCGCGGGGGTGGACGGCACGAGCAGCACCACCACATCCGCCGCGGGCAGCAGGGCGGGCAGCTCGTCCATGCCGTGCACGCCGGGCCTGGCGGTCCTGGCCACCCGGACGACGTCCACCTCAAAACCGTCGAGCCGTCGTTCCAGCGCCTCACCGATCGAGCCATAGCCGACGATCAGGACCGTGGAGTCGGCCAGCACCCCGGTGTGGTGGTAGGTCCACTCACCCTTCCGCTGCGCGTGGGCGAACCCGGGGAACTCCCGGAGCACGGCGATCATGGCTCCCACCGCCCACTCGGCGGTACCCGCGTCGTGCACGCCCCGGGCGTTGCACAGCGTCACCCCCTCCGTCAGGTGCGGCCGGTAGGCGTCGACACCCGCCGTGACGGTCTGCAGCAACCGCAGGCCGGTCATCCGGGCGAGCAACTCGGGGAGATCCGCCACCGGCATCAGCGGTGGAATCCAGACCTCGACCTTCTCCGCCCCCTCCTGCACCGGCCCCGTGCCGTCGTAGACGACACACTCGACCTCGGGCAGATCACACAGAACGTCGGCGGCGGCTTTCGAGGGGACCCAGATCTTCATCCTCGCATTATCCAAGCGCGATGCCCGTGAGCCACTACTCGTCCGCGCTTCCCTCGGGCACGCACTTCAGGTCGAGTTCGGGGCGGTAGACCGTGGTCTTCTTGACGCGCTTGATCTCCTTGCCGTCCTGCTTGAAGACGCGCCAGACGTCGATCGTGAAGCCCTGCTGGCCGACCATCGGGATGCAGGCGGGGCCGCTGTCGGTCGCGCTCTTGAACGGGGTGACGTTATAGCGCCCGGACGAGATCGACTCGATCTCGTACCGCTTGGTACTCCAGAAGGCGACGGTGACCCCGCTGTTGTCGAAGGAGGTCTTCACCAGCACCCCGTACGGCGAGTCGTTCTTCCAGCGGAAGTCGGGCTGGGGCCAGGAGACCGTGGACTCCCGTCCGGCGGGGTAGCGGGAGATGTAGAACTCGTGTGCCATGTGCTGGACGTCTTCAAGGCCGCCGAAGAACACCGCGTTGTACATCGTGGTTACGAACTGGGAGATTCCACCGCCGACCGAGTCGACCAGCCTGCCGCCCTGGATCATGGGGGCGGGGACGAAGCCACGGGCGGTGTCGCGCTGGCCGATGACACCGTTGAGCGAGAAGGTCTCGCCCGGCTTGACCAGGTAACCGTCCATCAGCTTGGCGATCGCCCTGATGTTGGTCACCCGCGGCGGGCAGCATTCGTAGGGCGTGGTGAACTGGCTGATCCGCTCCTTGATGCCGAGCTTGCGCGCCTCGGCGTCGGACATCCGCGGCCGGACCGTGGTCATGGCCACCGGGATCGTCCGGTCTCCGTCACGGGCGACCATCTCGGCCACGTCGGCCGCGAGCCGCTCGTCGTCGATGCCCTTCCCCTTGCGGCCGGGCACCAGCTTCGGCTTTCCGCCGACGATCTGGAACGTGGGGTCGCGCGGGGCCACTGCCGGATCGACGAGTTCCCCCTCCACCGAGGCCACGGCGCTCCTGGCGTCGAACACCGGGCGCATCCCGCCGGCACCTTCCGGCTCGAAGGACAGGTGCGCGGCGAGGGTCTCCACCGGCAACTGGACCTGCTTGCCGGAGAAGGTCAGGGTGACCGGCCCGGACAGAGCCTTGACCGCGTCGTTCGCGGCCTTCTTGACCGTCTCCGCACCGACCTTGGGCTTGATCACCGAGACCGGGAGCCGGACCTCCTTCGCCGGGCCGAGGAAGGCGTCCGTGATCGCGGCGACCGCGGCCTCCCTCTCCAGCGCCCTGCCGTCGCGGGGCGTCACGACGACGGGCTTGACGCCCTTGAACGTGACCGAGCCCTCGCGGACCTTGAGGTCGATCTTCTTGGCCAGGCCCGCGACCGCGGTCTTCATCGCCTCGGGGTCGGTGGAGATCCTGGGGTCCAGCTCGGTGGTGCCGGTGAAGGCCCGCCAGACCTCGACGGGGGTGGGGAAGTCGCTGGGCGCCCGGTCGATGGTGGCGACCACGTCGAACTCCAGCCCCGCCTTGCCCGGGTCGAAGTCATAGCGCTTGCCCGCGGCCAGGAGGGTCATCTCCTCCGACGCCTCGCCCGCCAGGCGGTCTCTGAGCTTGTCGGCCGCCTCGGTCGCGGTCAGACCGCCGATGTCGACACCCCGCACCGTGGTGCCCGGCAGCATCTTGCCGGACATGATGACCGCGGGCACCGCGTAGGCGAGGCCGACGACGAACAGCACGGCGAGGACGATCAGGAAGACCCCGCGGCCCTTGCGACGGCTTGGGGGCGGCTCCTCGTAACGGAGCCCGCCAGGTGGCGGGAACCCCCCGTCGCCGCCGGGGACGAGCGAGGGCTCGTCCCGCCGGAAGGAGGGCTCGGGCGGGGCCGCCATCTGCCAGGGCTGCGGCGGCTGTGCCGCGGGCGGGAGCGCCGTCGCCCCGCGGGCCGGTGCGGCGGGACCGCCGAAGCCGGTGGAGCCGGTGGAGCCGAAGATGTCAGGTGAGACTCCCGGAGGAAGGCGCGAGCCATCCTGGGAATGCCCGGCCTGTGCTCCCGGAGGACGGCGCGGATCGCGGGCACCGGGCGGGACAGGACGCGAGGGGAGCGGCATCGCCTCAAAGGGATCCGTCGGCGGGTCCACAGACGCTCCGGCGTTCCGCACGGCCTCCGTCTCCTCCTGCTTCGCAGCTTCTACCTCCTGTAACCCTAAACCACATCGGTCAACCAACAACCGAAAAGAAATAACAAATCAACCAGTCCAGCGGTAGCGGTGCTCGGGCCGGCCCGCGGTGCCGTACTTCGGACGGAGCTCCGCCTGACCCGCCGCGCACAGGTGCTCCAGGTACCGGCGGGCGCCGACTCTGGAGAGACCGGTGATCGCCGCCGCCTCGGCCGCCGACATGTCGGTGTCACTCTTCCTGAGCGCGGCGGCCACCGGGGTGCACGTGGTGGCCGACAACCCTTTGGGCAGTGGCGGCTGGACCCCCTATTACCGTGCCGAAGAGCTGGTCGACCTCGTCCTGGCGCGCCTCGTCCCCGAGAGTGGCCGGCCTCCGGCGGATCTCGGCGTACTGCCCAAGGCCTCCTCCACCCTGGTGCTGTCCGACGACTCCAGGGTGGAGGAGGCCTTGGGCAGTACGGGCTGCAGCCGGGGCCGCAGCTGTTCGACCACAACCCGGCGCTGGTCTGGGGCATGATCGCCTCGCTGTTCGTGGGCAACACCATGCTGCTGGTGCTCAACCTGCCGCTGGCTCCGCTCTGGGCCCGGGCCGCTGGCTCCGCTCTGGGCCCGGGTGCTGCAGATCCCCCGCCCCTACCTCTACTCGGGGATCACGCTGTTCGCGGCGCTCGGCGTCTACGCGCTGAACTCCTCCTGGGTGGAGCTGGTCATCCTCTACCTTCTGGGCCTGCCCGGTTTCGCGATGCGCCGGTTCGGCCTGCCCATCGCCCCGGCGGTGATCGGCCTGATCCTGGGCCCGATGGCCGAGATCCAACTCCGCCGGGCCCTGGCCATCGGCGCGGGCGACGCGACGGTCCTGGTCAGGAGCCCGATCGCGGCGACGCTGCTGGTCGTCTCGCTCCTGGCGCTGTTCACCCCCCTCATCAGGAAGACGATCGCCCGTCGCGGAGCCTGACCGGCGCCGAGGGCGCTGACGTGCAAAACGGAAACGGCCGCCCGACCGTGGGAAGTCGGGCGGCCGGGCTTATCCCGGAGGGCAGGCTATTCCCGCAGGGTGTCCACCGCCGGGCCGTTGAATTTCCGGCCGTCCTCCCTGGCCAGATAGGTACACGAAACCCATCCCGTGGTGCCGGAGGGCAGCCCCGAAGCCGAACTGGCACCCAGCCGGAAGTTGCACCAGCCGTTCGTCGAGAGCGGATTGAGAATCTGACCGTAATCGCCGTGGTAGAGATAGCCGATAACCGTCGCCCCTCCCGGGCTCGATCGCAGACGCACCCCGTTGGCGATGACCACCGCGTCCACGGCAGGGAGCGCCGCCAGGGCGAAAGCACTGTTCACATGGGTCGCCTGAGCGGGGACGGCCACAACGGCCATTCCCGCGGCGGCCGTCAACGTCACGGCGGCGAATGCCAGAAACCTTTTCATTGGACGTCTTCCGATCGCGAGGTCAGGTCGTGCCGGAGTGACAGTAGGGACTGCAGTGAATACTGTGCAAGCCATCAAGAATTTCGTCAATACCTACTCGGTTTCAAAAATGTGAATTACCACATAAAAAAGGCCCCTCCGATTACTGGAATGCAAGCGACCGAAAGGACCTTCACCTCCGCTGCATGACCGAGAGGACCTTCACCTCCGCTGCATGACCGAAAGGACCTTCACCTCCGCTACACGACCGAGAGGACCAGAGCCCCGTCCCTATCCATCCACCGCAGCCCGTCCATCATGAGCCCCGGAAAGTGGTCGCCCTGGTCGACGAGGCCGGGCCCAGCAGCCGATCAAGGTTGCGGCGCGCGTGGGCGCGTACGGAGCCCCGCGAAACGGGTCGCGTCCCCGGGCCGGCCTTCGGGATCTCCGCCCACACCCGTGATGAGCCTCCCTCCGAAATCGGCGTGCCACAAGCAGGACACAAGTAACCCACAAGTGATCGTTCATAGGTTTCTCCACATGACCGGGTGCCGAAGACGGGGGCCCGGTGGCCGGTTCTCGACACCGAGGCCGGATGACCAGTGGGGGTCGCGGCGATGCGACCGAGAGGAGTGACCATGTCGAAGATCACGATCGACGACCTGCCCTTCGAGGGCGCCGAGCTGGCCGAGGCCGAACTGAGCGAGGTGTCCGGCGGCAGGTGGTCGGTCAGCGCCTGGAAGAAGGACCTGCCGTGCGAGTGGTGGCAGTACTGACCCGAGCACACGACCGTACCGCAGCGACGCGACCGAGAGGAGTGACCATGTCGAAGATCACGATCGACGACCTGCCCTTCGAGGGCGCCGAGCTGGCCGAGGCCGAACTGGGCCAGGTGTCCGGCGGTATGCCCGGGTGGGTGCTGACCTACCGCCCTGAGGGCTGTGTCCGCGAGTCCGCCAACTGATCGGGCCGCCCAACCGGCACCGAGAACCCGCCCGCCGTGAGACGGGCCGGGCCTTCGACGGACGGCGCATCGGATGAACACGGCGCGGCGGAACGGGATACCCGTTCCGCCGCGTCTTCGAGACGGGACCGGACAGTGATTCTGATCATCAGCAAGCGAGATGACGGGGCGGTCGAAAGGGTTGTGACCGCGCTCCGTCGGCGCGGCGCTCGGCTGGTGGGGCCGGACGGCGGCACGGACACCACCACGGATGGTCCCGGAACGCCGGTGCTGTGGTGGGACACCGGCGACTTCCCGGGCCGCAGCCGGATCACCGCGTCGTTCGCCGGCGGGGAGCGGCGGCTGCTGCTGGACACCGGTACGGAGACGATCGACCTGTCCCGGATCACCGCGGTCTGGCGCAGCCGGCCAAGCGCCCCCTCCGCCGCCGACACCGTGACCGAGCCGAGCCACCGCGCACACGTCGACCAGCAGGCGGAGTTCATGCTGGACGGGGTGTGGAGCCTGCTACCCGCGCGCTGGCTGCCCGGACGGCGCGCGGACGAGCGCCGCGCGCACAACAAGATCTTCCACATGGCGCGGGCGATCGAGCTGGGCTTCTCCGTACCCGACACGATGTACACCAACGACCCCGCGGGGCTGGCGGGCGCGTACGAGGCGGCGGAGGGGCGGCTGGTCGCCAAGCAGATCACCGCCGAGCCGTTCCAGGTCGACGGCGCCGAGCACCGCGCGTACACGACGGTGGTCACCCGCCGCCACCTGACCTCCCGGCACCGGATCCAGCACGAGCCGGTCATCCTGCAGCCCTACGTCCCCAAGGCGGTCGAGCTGCGGGTGATCGTCGTGGGAGAGCGGGTATTCGCCGCGGAGATCGACGTGTCGGCCTCCCGCGCGGCCAGGGACGACTGGCGGCACTACGACAACGACCGGGTCAGGTACGGCGTGCACGAGCTGCCTGCCGAGGTGGCGTCGCGCTGCGCCCGGCTGGTCGCCGACGTCGGCCTGACCTACGCGGCCCTGGACTTCATCGTCACCCCCGGCGGCGAGTACGTCTTCCTTGAGTTGAACTCCAACGGCGCGTGGGGGTTCGTCGAGCTGTGGACCGGGCTGCCCGTCAGCGACGCGATCGCGGGCTGGCTCATTGACGGAGGAACACCGTGACCGATTTCGCGAAGGCCCTGCAATCCGGGGCCTCCCTGCTACGTACGCTGCCCCGCCGCAGCGTAGGCGTCGCCGACGCCCACCGCGCGGTCGGCGAGTGGGCGGCGCGGCATCCGGAGATCCGGGCACAGCTCGTCGTCGACCGGCGCCCCGGGACCCCGGTGGTCGACTACGACCTGCTCCTCGACCATCCCGACGGCGGCACGGTCGCGCTGACCGCCCCGCCCGAGGACGGGGTGCCCTGGCTGATCGACCACTCGACGCACTGGGCTGCCGGGTACCTGGTCAGCGTCAACGACGTGGACGTGACGGTCCCCCAGGCGCTGACCATGCTGCGCTCGCTCTCCCGGCGGGACGCGTCGCCGTACCAGGAGATCGTCGACCAGTGCCTGCTCGTCGAGGCCGTCGACGAGACCGAACCGCTCACCTCCGCCGACCTCCAGGCCACGGCCGACGAGTTCCGCAGGGGCCGGGGACTGCACGACCGCGAGTCGACCCTGGCCTGGATGACCGATGCCGGTATGTCGGGTGAGCAGTTCGAGGCGTACATCACCGGGATCGCCCGCCGCCGCCGGTTCCGCCGGGACAAGGAGGCGGAACTGGCTCCGGGCCACCTGGCCGCGAACCCCGGCGACTTCGCCCGGGTCAGGGCCGTGTGGGTCACCGGCAAGGAGAAGGTGACCGCCGGCACCGCGGCCGACCTCCTCGCCGGACTGACCTCGCTCGGGGAGACGGCGCTGACCTCGCCCGGAGAGACGGCGCTGACCTCGCCCGGGGAAGCCGCGACGCCATCGATCGGGGAGACCGCGGTGACCTCGATCAGGGAAAGCGCGACGCCATCGATCGGGGAGACCGCGGTGACCTCGATCAGGGAAAGCGCGACGCCATCGATCGGGGAGACCGCGGTGACCTCGATCAGGGAAAGCGCGACGCCATCGATCGGGGAGACCGCGGTGACCTCGATCAGGGAAAGCGCGACGCCATCGATCGGGGAGACCGCGGTGACCTTCGCGACCCGCTGGGAGGCGGATCTGCCGGAGGCCCTGCGCGACACGGCGCCCGGCCAGGTCATCGGCCCGGTCGAGCTACCCGGCGGCGACTTCCTGACCGGTGCCGTCCTGCTCAGGAGCCCGGCCTCCGACGATCCGGAGACACTGGCCGCCGCCGGACGCGCCGCGTTCACCGGCTGGCTGGCGGAGCGCCGCGCCGCGGCCACTGTCGAGTGGCACTGGTCGTGATCGACCCGGACAGCACCCAGGCCGTCCCGGCTCCCGGCCGGCACAGGGTCAGACACTGGGAGGACACCGAGGGGTACCGTACGAGGTCCCCCTACTCGCCCCCCGCCCCCCAGCCTCAACCTCCGACGGCCGCTCCCGGCCCCCCTGCCGGAAACGGCCCCGGAAACGGCCCCGGAAACGGCAAGGGTCGGTTCGCCTACCGGGAGGAGGCGTTGCGCCGGCATGTCGAGTCCCGCGCCGCCGCCCGGATGCCGCTGGTGATCAGCGGTCCGTCGTTCCTGCTGTTGTGGATCGTGGTGGCCGCCGTCCTGGCGGCAGGTGCCGTACTGGTCACGCTCGCGCTGGGAGCGGGCGGATGAGGAACCGCGTACCGGTCCTGCTGCAGAACACCGCCACCGAGTGCGGCGCGGCGTGCCTGGCCATGGTGCTCTGCCACCACGGCCAACGCACCACCCTGCACCAGGTGTCCGAACGGCTCCAGGTCGGCAGGGACGGGCTGAGCGCCAAGGCCATCGTGGAGGGTGCCCGCGAGCACGGCCTGAAGGCGCGGGCCTTCTCCCTCGCGCCCGAGGACCTGGCGCGCGTGCCGCTCCCCGCGGTCGCACACTGGGAGTTCAAGCACTTCGTGGTGGTCGAGCGCTGGGCACCCGACCGGGTGGACATCGTCGATCCCGGGCAGGGCCGCCGTCGGCTGACCACGGAGGAGTTCAGCGCCGGGTTCACCGGCGTGCTGCTGGTCTTCGAACCCGACGAGGGGTTTCACCGCGGCACGTCCTCGATGGCGAGCGCCTGGCGGCGCGAGTTCATCCGTACCCTGTTCCGGCGCCGGCGCGGCCTGCTCGCGCAGGTCATCATGGCCTCGCTGCTGCTGCAGCTGCTGGGGCTGGCCCTCCCCTTCCTCTCCCAGCTGATGATCGACAAGGTCATCCCGTCGCGGGGCACGGACCTGCTGCCCCTGCTGGGCGGAGCCGTGCTGCTGGCCGGCGTGGCCCAGTTCGTGATCGGCTACCTGCGGGCGGCGCTGCTGGTGGCGGTACGGGTCCGTGCCGACCAGGAACTCACCGAGGGGGTGATCGGCCACCTGGTGGCGCTGCCGTACCGGTACTTCGCACAGCGCGGCAAGGGCGACCTGCTGACCCGGGCCTCCAGCGTATCCACGCTGCGCGACATCCTCACCGGCCAGATCGTGGCGGCGCTGCTCGACGGCCCGCTCGCCATCGGCTACCTCGTGCTCGTGTACGTCTGGGATCCCGTCTTCGGACTGGCACTGACCGGGGTGGTCGTGTCCCAGGGGCTCCTGGTACTGGCCACCACCCGCCGAATCAACCTGCTCACCCAGCAGGAGCTGGCCGCCTTCTCCGCGTCGCAGAGCAGCCTCATCCAGGCGATCACCGGCATCGAGACGCTGAAGGCGTCCGGGGCCGAGAATCGGGCGGTGGAGCAGTGGTCGGCCCACTTCACCCAGCAGCTCAACGCCGACGTACGCAGCGGCCTCACCCAGGGCCTGCTGGAGGCCGCGCTGTCCGCGATCCGGGTGATCGCCCCACTCGGCCTGCTGTGGCTCGGCACGTGGCGGGTCCTCGACGGGCAGCTGACCGTGGGTGCGCTGATCGCGCTCAACGCCATCGCGCTCGGCGCCCTGACACCCCTGGGCTCGCTGATGACCGGCCTGCAGAGCCTGCAGCAGGCGGGCGCGCACTTCGACCGCCTGTCCGACATCCTGGCCTCCGAACCCGAGCCCAGCGAGGGCATCGAGGTACTGCGGCTGCGCGGCGCGGTGGAGTTGCGCGGCGTGGGCTTCCGGCACGACCCTCGCGGCCCGTGGGTGGTGCGGGACGTCTCGGTCTCCATCCGGCCGGGGCAGAAGGTCGCCCTGGTGGGCGCCTCGGGGGCGGGCAAGAGCACGCTGGCCAGGCTGCTGCTGACACTGCACACTCCGGTGGAGGGCGAGATCCTGTACGACGGCGTTCCGGCCTCCGAACTCAACCTGCGCACCCTGCGCCGCCAGTTCGGCGTGGTCAGCCAGGATCCCTCCCTGTTCAACGGCTCGATCCGGGAGAACATCGCGCTGAACTTCCCCGACGCGTCCCTGGAGCGGGTGGTCGCCGCGGCCGAGGTGGCGGCGCTGCACGAGGAGATCGCGGCCATGCCGATGGGGTACGAGACGATGCTGACCGACGGCGGCGGTCTCTCCGGTGGCCAGCGCCAGCGGCTCTCCCTGGCCCGCGCCATCCTGCCGCGGCCGAAGATCCTGCTGCTCGACGAGGCCACCAGCAGCCTGGACAGCGCCACCGAGGCGACCATCGAGTCCAACCTGTTCTGGCTCACCCAGACCCGGATCGTGATCGCCCACCGGCTGAGCACGATCCGGGACGCCGACCTGATCCTGGTGGTCGACTCCGGACGCGTCGTGGAACGCGGCACCCACGACGAGTTGATGGCCGCGGGCGGCAAATACGCGGAACTCGTCGCCGTCCAGGCCGCGCCGGGCTGACCTCGCCTGCTTCACGCGATACGAGACCGGCGTAAATTGATCAAAATCTCGAGGTGGCGTAGTCAAGGGGAGCGGCCCGTGGTTGCCATCCGGGCGCCCGGTGGCCCATCATGGCGGGCATGACCTATGGGAAGGGCGGCCACCGCCCCAGCCGGTGAACCCCGGCACGTGGAAGCTGGGTGACGATCCCCTCGACGATCGCCCCACCTTCCTCGCTCACGCACTCGCGATGTCCCTGCGCCACGGGCCCGGCCCGTGGCCCGAGGACGCCTACCAGCTCCCAGATGACCCGCCCCGCCGTGACCATGAGCCGTTCATCACCAGCGTCGTCATGGACGGCATCCAGAGCCACCACTTTGGTATCGAGCCCGACAACAACGCCGTCATCGAAATCGCCGGCCTGATCAGCAGGCTCGTCACCGGCGACCCCGCCCGTGAAGATCTTCTGCGGCTACATGATCGGCTCGGCACCGTATCAGCACTCGGCATCGCCGACGACCTCGTCGACCAGATCCGGCGACGGCGGCTCCCCCGTGATCGAATCGGCGAAGTCGGACGGCATCTGACCGAGCACGGTACCCGGCGCGGCGCTGTCAAGATCGGCATTGTGCTGCTCGGCGCCTGTGGGGACGAGCGGGACAGGGAGCTGCTGCTCCTGCTCGGCACGCTGGAGGAGCTCACCCTGTACGCGGTGGTGGCCCTGCAGCACACTCAGCCCGACCGCCAACGTGCCGCCTACGAACTGGCCCGCCGAGTGCGGGACTGGGGCCGCATCCACGCGGTGGAACGGCTCAAGGGATGCGACGATCCACAGATCAAGGCCTGGTTGCTAAGGGATGGTTTCCGCAACGGGATCATGAACGAATACCTGGCCCACCTCGCGGCCACGACCGGCGACCTGTACTCGGCCCTGCTGGAGCCGGACATCGACGACACCCTGCTCGACGGCGCCGCGGACATCCTGGCCGCCCTGGCGCTGGGTGGTCCGGCCGAAGACATGGGCGACTACGCCGACGCCGTACCGGCCATGCATCGCTTCGCCGACCTCCTCGCCGACCGGCAGGCCACGCTCGACAGGTTGCACGCCGTGCTGAGAATCCTGGCCTTCCTGCGCGAGCCCGACGACGATTCGCCCTGGCCGCCCGACATGATCGCGCAGCTCCGCCGCCGCTACGAGGAACTCACCACCCAACCTCGGTGGAACGATCTCGTGCTGGGGTGCCTGGCCGATCCACACCATGTCGATTTCAGCCATGCGATGTGGACTGCCGACGAACTTCATCTACAGGTGGTCGAGCAGATCATCGCCCGTCTGAAGATTGATCCGCTGGATGAGTTCGCCTGGCACCACGCCATCCGGCTCGCCACCGCCGAGGAAGCCGAGCAGCTCAGCCACCTGGCCGAACGACTTCTTCCCCTGGCCGATCTGGCCAATGGGCCAGAGGACAGCCACGACATCGGCGAGGAGTACGGGCCGGATCGAGCGCTGGAGTCCATCGTGGGCGGGCTGGAAACCTTCCCCGGCATCGGGCTGGCACTGATCGACGTGGCACTGCGCAACCGGGTCACTCGGATCCGGCGCGCCGCCCTGGCCGCGTTGGCCACCTGGCCGGCCTCGGCCGTACCGGACGAGGCAAGGCACTGGATGCGGCAGGCGGCATCGGTCGAACCGCACGAGGAGACCAGAACCGAGATGATCGATTTCCTTCGACGCTGACGCTGGTCAGCAGGTCAGCTGACCAGCGGGGTGTTATCACCACACGCGCCGGACGTTGAGAGTCCGCCACTCCTGACCGGGGACCAGGCCGACGCGCTCGCCATGGGCATCGGCCACGGTCGCGTCCACGGACGTGGTGTACGAGCATCCGAATCCGGTAAGCCGGTCACGGTGGAAAAGCACGGCGTCGTCCGTGGGGAAAAACGCGGCGAGGGTGGTGGAGTGGTGTGGGGCCGCTCACCGGTAACGCATCGTGCGGGGTGGAAGATCAAAAGCGCGCCGAGGACCGTGGAGTGGCCCCAGACCGCTCATCGGTACGGGTCCGCCGCGGTGCGGAGGGATTCGGGGCCGCTCCTCGCCGCTGCTCGCCGCCGCCTCGCGCGGGGCTCTCGCCGTGCGGGGTACGAAGGTCCGCGGGGCGTCCGGTCACGGGTCGCCCCCGGCCGGGTGCGGGGACGAACCGGGCCTTCCACCACGAAAAGCGGCCCACCCCGAGGGGCGGGAGCGGCGCCTTCCTTGATCTGGGTGAATCCGCACGCCCCCAGCGTGCCAACTCACCCAGATCATGGAAAATCCCCGATCGTCACCACCACGGCCCCGCCTCCATGCCCGCCATGACCCGCTTTGCCCCCTCCCGGAGCTCCGTCAGCCCGCCCCTTGTCACCCACACCCGGCCAACGCCCGCCACCACCCCGCACGATGCGTTACCGGTGAGCGGTCCCGAGCGACTCCGCCGCCCTCGCCGCGCTTTTGATCTTCAACCCCGCACGATGCGTTACCGGTGAGCGGTCCTGAACCACTTCACCGCCCTCGCTGCGCTTTTCCCCACGTACTACGCCGCGCTTTTCAACGGCGATCAGCCAGGCGCGACGCAGGTACCGATCTCAAACACTCGTACACCACCTGCGCGGACGCGACCCGATAGCACCGCCGAGTTGCCTGCGCCCCCTTGCGGAAGCGAGTGGGCGATATGGCCTTGCGCCAGCTTTGGGGGTAGCCGCCACATCGATAAAACGTCACGGGTGCGTATCAGGTCGTTGCGGCTCCGTGCCTTTGGGTGATCTTATTGATACGGACAGCAAGCAGAAAGTCCAGCTCCGTTACGACATCGCCCGCCGTGTGGGTGGTCATGGCGATCCGTAGGTGGTCCCATCGGATATCGATGTCTGGCCGATGTTCCAGCTCGATGGCAACCTGTGCGATTTCGGCGACGGCGCGCATCGCGCTGTCGTAGTCGATCGAGTAGTTCTTGCTGATCTCGTTGGTGTCGCCGGACCAGCCGCTTGATGCCAGGCGCCGCGTAACCTCTTCGGCGGGCAGGGGGTCACGAAGACCCATGTCCACCACCTCCCTATCTCGCAAGGTTCCTACTGCGTGACATTTGCCAGCATCTCAGTCATCTCGCGTCCTTTAGCGGTTTTCACCCACGCACCCATGCGGGCTGGCATAGCGATCAGTTCCGCACGTTGGCGCACTGAGCCGGTCTGACGCAGAAGCTCGATCGCTTTGCTGGCCACTTCCGTTGCCCGTTCAGGGTCGGGAATCGCCGCGAGGGCGGCACCTTGCCGAGCCAGGAAAACCCCGATGTCACGGCGGGCCGTGGCGGGCATGGACGGAAGGATCTGATCCCAGAGGGTGACGGCGTCAGCGTTGAGTCCGAGTCGCCCGTAGCAGGTGGCTCGTTGGATCTCCACGTAGTTGGGCGTTCGGCAGGCGTTACCCCACATATGGTCATCGTCGATGTCGTCGATGAGTGTCGCGGCCTCATCCAGTAGTGCGTCGCAGCGAGTACGGTCTGCTGCCAGTGCGTACCCGTGGGCCCTTTGTTGTAGGGCGAGTACCTGTGTTTTCGGCATGAGCCCAGCCCGGTTCGACAGGGCTGCGGCGGTGAGGTCGATCACCGCGGATGCGTCACCGAGGTCTACGGCCAGCATCGCCTTGTTCGTGAGGGCATGGCTGATGAGCTGGGCGTCCTGGGCGCGATGTGCCATCTCAAGGTTGGCGTTGAGCCATAAGGCCGCCTGGTCGGTCACACCGGCGTCCTGGCACAGCCAGCCGGCGAAGGCGGCGAAGCCCGCACCGAGACGAAGCAACTCGCGTTGTACTTCGCCCTTCGCTTGGCCTGCGAGTTCGGCGATGGACTGATACTGAACCACGACGGTACCTATCAGATGGCGAGGCCCCAGGAACGCGTCGGCGGCGTAGTGGCTTAGTAGCTGAAGGCAGAAGTAGTCCACCAGCTCCGGTGCCACGTAGCGGTTAGGAGAAGCCGGGAATGCCCTGGCGAACGTGGGGATGGCGCCCGTCACCACTTGGCGCTCCTCCCGGAACAGTTCGGCTTCGGGGATGCCGAACGCTCGTGCGTACAGCACGCGGTACGGGTCGCCGGGCCGGTTGTGCCCGGCCTCGTACGCCTTGATCCGACGGATCATGGTCTCCCGAGTGGGCAGGTGGTTGCGGGTTTCCTCGTCAGCCGCCTCGACGAGTCGGCGGGCCATCTCGCGCTGGGGCCACAGCCGGTTGCGTCGCTCCTCGCGGAGTCGTACGGCCCACGCAGGGAGATCAGCGGCCATCACGTACACCTCTTCGCCGTAACTCGGGGGGAGGTTCTGTCGCCCCCAGCGTCCTCCAAACGCATCTGTGCCGAAGGGATTACGCAGCGTTGTGATGGAAGGAGATGTAACAGCAACGGGGCCCGCAGGCGCTGATACGCCGTACGGGCCCCTTGACCAGGAAGCGAGTCCTGATCCATGGCCAAGGTTAGAGCCATCCGGATCCGTTGGAACGCGGATTCCCCGCCGCTGCCGCTGGGCTGCCGCTGGTGCGGGCATGCCCCCTATGCCCATGAGGCGCGCAGCCTGCCGCATCGTCGTGACCATCTGTGGGAGCAGCCCACGTCCCAGCAGGTGTGCGCTCGGATGGCCGCGCGGCGGCTTCTGGGCCTGGGCGGTCGGCTACCGGTCACGGCGCCGTCGCGCCCGCTGAAGGTTCACCCGCCCGCCGCTCCCTCCCAGGTTCGCCCCGGACGTCACGCGCGGCCGGTGGCGGTCATCGATGCCTATGGCGGGGGCCGCTCGCCGGACACCACCTCCCCGCCCTGGCGGCGCGAGCCGTACCGGCGAGGGGTTGCGGCATGAACGCGGCCCCGAAGCGTGGCGACGCTTCCGTGAGCAGGCGCGGCGGTCTCCCTTCCCCGGTGCACGCCGCCGCGCCGCCGACCGCCGCCCGGCTCCGCGCCGAAGAACTGGTCGTCGAGTTGGATCGCGCCCATGGCATCTCGGCCGACATCCATGAGCTCCGTTCCGGCAACGCCATCGTGTCCGTCTATCGCGGGCTCCTGGCCTACAGCGACGGTGAGAACTTCTGGTGGACCAGCCCTGAGCTTGACGGATCGGGTGAGCATCTACTCAGCGCCGCCTCAGGCCCGGCCACGGCCGCCGAACGGCTCGCCGAGCACTACGAGATCCTGCGCGCCCGCCCCCTCACCACGCTGCTGGGCTGCGAGCTGCCGCTGCTGGCCGACGTGATCCTGGCAGAGCATGTCGACCCGTGCTGACGCCGACGCGGCGCTGGCCGCCGAGCAGGTACAGGCGTACGCGTACGGGTGGCTGGTCTGGTGGAGCCTGAGATACCGGCGATTCGAAGCCTGGGACTGCCGGGACGCGGCGTGTTTCCGCACCGTCCACGCGGACAGCGCCGCCGAGCTGTGGGACCGCATGCAACAGGTGGAACTCGACCTTTGGCGAACCTCGTCCCCAGGTGCCACGTGGACGACCTGGTGCGGGTCGCGGCCCGGATCGCCGAACGGCTCGGTGAGCACTATGCCGAGCCGCTGAACCCATCATGAGCAACGCGGCGGCACGGAGGGACGACTCCCGTGCCGTCGCGCCCAACTTCTCGCGAGCGGTGGTACGCAACCACGGGCCGCTCGCGGAGCTTGGACGCGATCGGATCACCCGGGCGCGAGCGCGGCTCCCGCCAGGGCGGCGGGGTTTTCACGCGGACTCCCGGAAACCCTTCGCACGGGCTCCCCGTAAAACCTTCAGCGTGAGTTCCCCGGAAACCTTACGCGCGGGCCACTCGCAGACCCTTCGCTTGAGCTCCCGGGAAACCCTACGCGCGGGTTGCCCGGAGACGCCGATTACTCGGAGACGCCGAGGCGCTCCAGGATGAGCTCCCTGGCCCGGCCCGCGTCGGCCTTGCCCCGGCTGGCCTTCATGACACCGCCGACCAGGGCGCCGACGGCGGCGACCTTGCCGTTGCGGACCTTGTCCGCCGCGTCGGCGTTACCGGCCAGGACCTGGTCGATGATCTCCATCAGCTCGCCCTCGTCGTTGACGATCTGCAGGCCGCGGGCGGCCACCACCTCGTCGGGGGAGCCCTCGCCGTTCAGCACGCCCTCCAGCACCTGGCGGGCCAGCTTGTCGTTCAGCGCTCCCCCGGCGACCATCGCGCACACCCTGGCGATCTGGTCCGGGGTGATCCGCAGCGCGCTCAGCGGGAGCCCCGCCTCGTTGGCGCGGCGGGCCAGCTCGCCCATCCACCACTTGCGGGCGTCCACCGGCGGGGCCCCGGCGGCGACCGTCGCCTCGACCAGGCCGATGGCGTCGGCGTTGTGCATGGACGTCATGTCCAGGTCGGACACGCCCCACTCCTGCTGGAGCCGCTTGCGCCGCACGCCCGGCAGCTCCGGCAGGGCCGCCTTGAGCGTGGCGACCCACGCGGGGTCGGGGGCGATCGGCACCAGGTCGGGCTCGGGGAAGTAGCGGTAGTCCTGCGCCTCCTCCTTGGACCGTCCCGAGGTGGTGGTGCCGGTGTTCTCGTGGAAGTGGCGGGTCTCCTGGATGATCCGGCCGCCGCCGGCCAGGATCGCGGCCTGGCGCTCGATCTCACCCCGTACGGAGCGCTCGACGCTGCGCAGCGAGTTGACGTTCTTGGTCTCGGTGCGGGTGCCCCACTCCGAGGAGCCACGCGGCATGAGCGAGACGTTGACGTCAAAACGCATGGAGCCCTCCTCCATGCGTACGTCCGAGACGCCGAGACCGCGCACCAGCTCGCGCAGCTCGGTACCGTAGGCGCGGGCGATCTCGGGAGCGAGCCTGTCGGTCCCCGGAATCGGCTTGGTGACGATCTCCACCAGCGGGATGCCCGCCCGGTTGTAGTCGACGATCGAGTAGTCGGCCCCGTGGATGCGACCGGTCGCGCCGCCCACATGGGTGGACTTGCCGGTGTCCTCCTCCAGGTGAACGCGCTCGATCTCGATCCGCACCGTCCTGCCGTCGACCTCGACGTCGAGGTAGCCGTCGAAACAGAGCGGCTCGTCGTACTGGCTGATCTGGTAGTTCTTCGGCATGTCCGGATAGAAATAGTTCTTCCGGGCGAAGCGGCACCATTCAGCGATGGAGCAGTTGAGCGCCAGGCCGATGCGGATCGTCGACTCGATCGCGGCGGCGTTGGCCGTCGGCAGCGAACCCGGCAGCGCCAGGCAGACCGGGCAGACGTGCGTGTTCGGCGGGGCGCCGAACGTGGTCGGGCAGCCGCAGAACATCTTCGACGCCGTACCCAGCTCGACGTGCGTCTCCAGGCCCAGCACCGGCTCGAAGCGCTCCAGCGCCTCGTCGTACGGCATCAACGTCTCAGCGCTCACTGTCGTTCACCACTCCTCGCTCGCTACGCGGAGCGCTCGTTCCTCGCGCGCCACTCCGCTCACTGCGTCGGGCTCTCTCAGCGCTCACTGTCGTTCACCACTCTCATTGTCCTCGTCATAGGTAACCAAGTCCCTTCAACGCGTTCCTCGTCTCGGCCACCCAGTTCGCGTAGGCGGGCACCTGGGCCAGGACGGCGAGATCGATGTTGCGTCCTATGTATTCGAAGTAGTCGCGGACCGGCTTGCCGCGCCGGGGAACGGTCGCGGCCAGCACCCCCGCCGGGTCGGCGATCCTCTCCACGTCGCGGGGCCGTGCGGGCAGCCCGCTGAGGTCGCTGCCGACCAGCCCCGCCCACACCGCGCGGTCGGCGAGCAGCCAGGCCTCGGTGTCACCAAGACCGATCACCGGCACCAGGTAGTGCGAGTGGTAGCGGACGCCGTCGCTACGGCGGCGCTCCCGCCCGTCGTCGTGCGTGAAGAGCAGGTGGCAGTCGGCCGCGAGCTCCTCCAGCGCGGTGACCATGTGTTCCCGGTCGTGAGAGACGATCTCCGTCTCCTCGATGTCCACCGCGTACGGTGACATCCAGGTGAGCTCGCGCAGCTGCCTGGCGATCACGATGCCGAGGAAGCCCTCGTCGGTCTCCCCCTCCGCGATGAGTCCCGGAACCAGCGGGCGGCTCATGCGGCCGCTCCCAGGTACTTGCGGACCTGCCGGGGTGAGATGAACGTGCCCGGCTCACCGTCCGGCTGGATCGGCTTGGCCACGGTCACCCGCGACACCCGGTCGTTGTCGGGGTCGACGCGGACCGCGGTGTCGAGGAACGTCAGCGCGTCCGGCTCGGTCCGGTAGACCTCCGCGACGACGATCGGGGACTGGCTGGTGAGGATCACCTGCCGCGGCGGCTCGGCACCCCCCGGCCCGGAGGTCTTCTGGCGCACCCGCCGCAGCAGCTCGCCGAGGCGCCCCGGGTGGACGCCGTTCTCGATCTCCTCCACCAGCAGCGTGCCCGGGTGGTCGGGGTCGTGCAGGGCGGTCAGCAGTCCGAGGACCCGCAGGGTGCCGTCGGACAGCAGCGTGGCCGGTACCGCTCCCTGGCCGTCGACGAGCAGGTCGAAGGAGCATTCCCTCCGGTCGGTGCGCGGCACCAGCCCGGTGACGTCGGGAAGCACCCCCGCGAGGTCGACCACGAGGTCGGCCAGCGCCTCCGTACCGGCCATCCGCCCGAGCACCGCGGCCAGGTTCGCACCGTCGGCCGCGAGCGGCCCCCGGTTGGCCGCGGGGCAGCGGCGGCGCATCGCCGCCGGGGACGGCGAGTAGCGGCGCCACGAGGAGACCGTACGGCGGGGCGTGTTCTCGGGGTCGGGGTCCTCGACCAGGAGATCCAGCAGCTCGTGCGGGATCCGCTGGGCCACGTGGCTGACGACGGCCCCGCTGGTCCTGGGGATCTTCAGCACCATCTCCGCGCCCACGTCGAACCTGACCGGCACCACGGAGCCGGGCTCCGGGGTGACCAGCGCCTCCACCGAGACGACGAACCCGCCCACGGCGGAGCCGTGGGCGACCCGGTGGAACTGCTCACCAGGCAGCCCGCGGGTCGCGCCCAGCAACCCGCCGGGGCCCTCGATCTCGGCCGCCACGAACCCCACGGCGTCGAAGAGGTTCGACTTGCCGCTCGCGTTGGGGCCCACCAGCGCGAGGAAGGGCGGCACATCGAGATCGAAGCTCAAGAAGGACTTGAACCCGTCGATCTCGATCCGAGTGATCATGCCGCCGTTCTCCCTGTCACCTGTCGCCCCCTCGCCCCGAAATCCAGAAAACCCTTATAGCTCCGGGGCTCTGGACAGCAGGCTGCCGCCCCACCGTGCCTGGAGGGCCTTCTCGACCGCGGCGCCGACCCGGTAGCAGCGGTCGTCGCCGAGCACCGGGGCCATGATCTGCAGACCGACCGGCAGGCCGTCCTCGTCCGCCAGGCCGCACGGGACCGAGATGGCCGCGTTGCCCGCCAGGTTGGCCGGGATGGTGCACAGGTCCGCCAGGTACATCGCCATGGGGTCGTCGGCGCGCTCGCCGATCGGGAACGCCGTGGTGGGCGTCGTCGGCGAGATGAGCACGTCCACCTGCTGGAAGGCCGCCTCGAAGTCGCGCGCGATGAGCGTGCGGACCTTCTGCGCCTGGCCGTAGTAGGCGTCGTAGTAACCGCTGGACAGCGCGTACGTGCCCAGGATGATGCGGCGCTTGACCTCGGGGCCGAAGCCCTGTGCCCTGGTCAGGGCCATGACCTCCTCGGCGCTGCGCGTGCCGTCGTCGCCGACGCGCAGGCCGTACCTCATGGCGTCGAAGCGGGCCAGGTTGGAGGAGCACTCCGAGGGGGCGATGAGGTAGTACGCCGGGAGGGCGGTGGTGAACGAGGGGCAGGAAACCTCGAAGACCTTCGCGCCCAGCGATTCCAGCAGCTCCACGGTCTCGTGGAAACGCGCGAGCACGCCCGCCTGGTAGCCGTCGCCGCCGAACTCCTTGACCACGCCGATGCGCAGCCCCGCCACGTCGCCGTTGCGCGCCGCCTCCACGACCGAGGGCACCGGGGCGTCGACGGAGGTCGAGTCCATCGCGTCGTGGCCGGAGAACGCCTCGTGCAGCAGCGCCGCGTCCAGCACGTTGCGGGCGAAGGGGCCCGGCGTGTCGAGCGAGCTGGCGAAAGCGATCAGGCCGTAGCGGGACGAGCCGCCGTAGGTCGGCTTCATGCCCACGATGCCGGTGACCGCGGCGGGCTGGCGGATCGAGCCGCCGGTGTCGGTGCCGGTGGACAGCGGGGCCTCGTAGGCGGCGACCGCGGCGGACGAGCCGCCGGAGGAGCCGCCGGGGATGCGGGACAGGTCCCACGGGTTGTGGGTGGGACCGTAGGCGGAGTTCTCGGTGGAGGAGCCCATCGCGAACTCGTCCAGGTTGGTCTTGCCGAGGATCACCAGCCCGGCCTCGCGCAGGCGGCGGGTCACGGTCGCGTCGTACGGCGGGTTCCAGCCCTGGAGGATCTTCGACCCGGCCGTGGTCGGCATGTCGGCGGTGCTGAAGACGTCCTTGTGCGCGATCGGCACGCCGGCCAGCGGGCCGAGCTCCTCGCCGGCCGCCCGGCGGGCGTCGACGGCTCGCGCCTGCTCCAGGGTCGTCTCGGCGTTGATGTGCAGGAAGGCGTTGATCTTCGGCTCGACGGCGGCCATCCGGTCGAGGTGGGCCTGAGCGACCTCGACGGCGGAGACCTCACCGCTCGCGATCAGCGCGCCCAGGTCTGCGGCGGACTTGCGGATGAGGCTCATGCTTCCTCCCCGAGGATGCGCGGCACGCGGAAGCGGCCGTCCTCTACTGCCGGGGCGCCTGACAGCGCCTGTTCCGGCGTCAGTCCTGGCCGCACCTCGTCGGGGCGGTAGACGTTGGTGAGCGGCAGCGCGTGCGAGGACGGCGGGATGTCGTCGGCCGCCACCTCGGCGACGCGGGCGACCGCACCGATGATCACATCGAGCTGGGCGGCGAAGTGGTCGAGCTCCTCGTCGGCCAGCGCCAGCCGGGACAGCCGGGCGAGGTGAGCGACCTCGTCGCGGGTTATGGCGGACATGAGTCGTTGAACCCGTTTCGTGGAATGGCAATTGGACACTGTCATCCTATGGCTCGTGGCCTGAGGGTCCTGACTCATTAACACCGTCGCAACCAACCGAAGATCTCTTACTCGAAGCGGTCAGACCGCCCCCGGCCCGCCAGGCCGGAGAAATCGGCTCCCGGACCGCCCGATACGCGCCTGTAATGCCGCCGCGACCAGGGCCTGGACGGGGAGCTCGCGGAGCGCTAGGCCCGCTGGGGGTCGAGGATCTCGGTGGGGCGCAGGAAGCCGAAGTCGTGCGTGGCGAGCTCTCGATGCTTGCGCAACCATACTGTCGTGTCGGCTGCCGACATGGGCTCGGCGAACAGCCAGCCCTGGCCCAGATCACACCCCATGTCCGCCAGGCGCCCGGCCACCTCGGCCGACTCGACGCCTTCGGCGACCGAGCGCAGGCCGAGGGAGCGGACCAGGTCGACGATCGAGCGGACGATCCGCTCGTCGTCCTTGGACTCGCCGATGCGCCGGACGAACGAGGAGTCGATCTTGACCTCGGCCACCGGCAGACGCTGCAGGCGGACCAGCGAGGAGTAACCGGTGCCGAAGTCGTCGAGCGCGAGCGGCACGCCCAGCGAGGTCAGGGCACCGACCGCGTCGGCGGTGTACGCCTGGTCGGTCATCAGGATACGCTCGGTGACCTCCAGCTGGATCGCCTTGGGCGGCAGCCGGTACCGCGCCAGACCCGCTCCCAGCTGGTCGGAGAGCGCCGAGTCGAGCAGGTCCCTGGCCGAGACGTTGACGGAGATCTGCTCGTGCAGGCCGGTGTGCCACCAGTGGGCGGCCTGCTCCAGGGCCGCGTCGATGACGTATCCGGTGAGGTGACGCATCAGATACGACTGCTCGGCCATCGGCACGAACTCCCCCGGGGAGATCATCCCTCGCTCCGGATGGCGCCATCGCAGCAGCGCCTCCACGCCCCGCACCTGCCCTCCCGACAGGTCGAGCTTGGGCTGGTAGTGCAGTCGCAGTTCGGAGCGGTCGATGGCCCTGCGCAGGTCACCGAGAAGGGTGAGCCGCTCGGGACTGTTGCGGTCCTTGTCGGCGGCGTAGATCTCGACCCCGGTCCTGCTCTCCTTCGCCAGGTACATCGCCACATCGGAGCGTTGCAGGAGCATCTCGAAGTCCGGCGCGTGGTCGGGGTAGAGGGCGATGCCGAACGAGGCGTCCAGGTCGAAGCTCATGCCCTCCAGCCGTACCGGCTCGGTGATCGCCACCCGCAGGCGCGCCGCCACCTCTCTGGCCGCCGCCGCGTCCCTGATCGAGGGCAGCAGGACGGCGAACTCGTCGCCGCCGAGCCGGGCCACCACGTCGCCGGGACGGACGCTGTGGGTGAGCCGGTGCGCGACCATCTGCAGGAGCCGGTCGCCGACCGGGTGCCCGAGGGTGTCGTTGATCTCCTTGAACCGGTCGAGGTCGAGCAGGAACAGGCCGACCCGCTCGCCCTCCCGCGCCTCGGCGAGCGCCTCCTCCGTGCTGAGCACGAGCATCTTGCGGTTGGGCAGCCCGGTCAGGCCGTCGTGCATCGCCTGGTGGTCGCGGCGGACCGACATGTTGGCCGTGAAGTAGACGGCCAACATGGGCGCCAGGAAGAGCGGCACCAGGGCCGGCGAGTGGTTCATCACCACCACGACGAGCGGGGCCAGGCCGAGCAGCCCGGCGTAGACGAGGCTCTGGTGGCCGATCGTGGTCCTGATCACCCTGTGGATCGACCTGCGCTCGTGCAGCGCCACCGCGCCGGAGACCAGCGTGGCCCGGACCACGAAGTAGGCCAGCCCGGCCAGCCCGATCGCCAGCAGGTCGGCGCCGTCGGGCACCCCGGCGCCCACCGTGACGGGCCGGTCGCCGAAAAGCCCGAGCACCACCCAGGCGGCGGTGCAGGCCAGCGTCACCTGGGCGATGTTGAACATGACCCGATGGCACGCCTTGCGGGTGACCGCCCCGTTGACGACCATGGCGACCGCCTGCAGCAGCACCGCGATCGGCAGGCCGTAGTGGAGCAGCGCGGCGAAGGTGAACATGGTCGACGGGTAGGTGCCGCCCACGGTCGACGACGACGACAGGACCACCGGCCGCAACTCGCCCAGCACGACAAGGACCGCGAACATCCAGAACAGCGGGCTGCGGGCGAGTTCCGTGACCTCGGTCATGTCCACACTCAGCTGGGGCACGACCAAGGCGATGAATCCGACCGCGATGACGGTGGCGAGATAGGCCCAGAGGGGCGACCCCGGACGCGGTCCGGTATCGCGAGTGTCGATTGGGTCGGCCATGAGTAACAAAACCCCCATTAGTTCACTATGGGAGAGTACGGCCTACGGGCCACTTCGCGAAACCGGTTGCGCACGGTCCGTCACTGAAAATTCACGTGTTCCGGCGCACGGCGGCGGGTCGGTCCCGTCACTCCTCGGGCCGCACCGTCACCTCCGCCGCCGCCTCGGGCCCCTCGGTCAGCAGGACCCGCAGACCGGCCTCGTCGAGGATCGGCACGCCGAGCTTCACCGCCTTGTCGAACTTGGAACCCGCGTTCTCCCCCACCACCACGAAGGAGGTCTTCTTCGACACCGACGCCGAGACCTTGCCACCCCGGCCGGCCAGGGCCTCACCGGCCTCGTCGCGGGTGAGATCGGCGAGCGTGCCGGTCACCACGAAGGTCAGCCCGGCCAGGGTCTGCGGGAGCTGCTCGGCCGGCGGGTCGTCGACCATCCGGACCCCCGCGTCCGCCCAGCGCTTGACGATCTCCCGGTGCCAGTCGACCTCGAACCAGTCGCGGATCGCCGCGGCCACGCGCGGGCCGACGCCCTCGACCGCGGCGAGCTCCTCCTGGGAGGCTTTCGCGATCGCGTGGATGGAACCGAACTCCGCGGCGATCGCCTGGGCCGTCGGGGGGCCGACATGCCGGATGGAGAGCGCGACGAGCACCCGCCAGACCGGCTGGCTCTTGGCCTTCTCCAGCTGCTCCAGCATCTTCTCGGCGTTCTTGCTCGGCTCGCCGCTCTGGTTGGCGAAGAAGGTGACGACCTTCTGCTCGCCGCTCTCCGGATCGGTCCTGGGCAGTCCGGTGTCGGGGTCGCGAACCACCGACCTGATCGGCAGCAGCTGCTCGATCGTCAGGTCGAACAGGTCGGCCTCGGTGCGGACCGGCGGCTCCTGCGGCGGCAGCGGCTGGGTCAGCGCGGTGGCCGCCACGTAGCCCAGCCCCTCGACGTCGAAGGCCCTGCGTCCGGCCGCGAAGAAGACGCGCTCGCGGAGCTGGGCGGGACACGCCCTGGTGTTGGGGCAGCGCAGGTCGGCGTCGCCCTCGTTCTCGTACGCCAGCTCGGTGTCGCACTCCGGGCAGCGCTCCGGCATCACGAACGCCCGCTCGGTGCCGTCGCGCAGGTCGGCGACCGGGCCGACGATCTCGGGGATGACGTCGCCCGCCTTGCGCAGCACCACGGTGTCGCCGATCAGCACGCCCTTGCGCGCGACCTCGGAGGCGTTGTGCAGCGTGGCCCGCTCGACGGTGGAGCCCGCCACCACGATCGGCTCCATGACCCCGTACGGCGTGACCCTGCCGGTGCGGCCCACCGCGACCTGGATGTCGAGGAGCCTGGTGTTGACCTCCTCGGGCGGATACTTGTAGGCGATCGCCCAGCGGGGGGCCCGGCTGGTGGAGCCCAGGTTGTGCTGGAGCTCGATGCGGTCGACCTTGACCACGACGCCGTCGATCTCGTAGGCGGGGTCGTGGCGGTGCTCGCTGTAGAAGTCGATGAAGGCGTTGATGCCTTCGAGGTCGTCGACGACCCGGTAGAGGTCGCTGACCGGCAGGCCGAACGCGCCGAGCCGTTCGTAGATCTCCGACTGGGTGCGGGGCGCGGCGGCCCCCTCCCACCTGCCGATCCCGTGGACGATCATGTGCAACGGCCGCTGCGCGGTGATGCGCGGGTCCTTCTGCCGCAGGGAGCCCGCCGCGGAGTTGCGCGGGTTGGCGAACGGCGCCTTGCCCGCCTCGACCAGCTGCTCGTTGAGCTTCCTGAACTCCTCGACCGGGATGTAGACCTCGCCCCTGACCTCCACCACATCGGGCACGTCGTCGCCGGTCAGGCGGTGCGGCACGTTGACGATCGTGCGGACGTTGGCCGTCACGTCGTCACCGACGCGGCCGTCGCCCCTGGTGGCCCCCCTGGTCAGGCGGCCCTTCTGGTAGACCAGTGCGATCGCCAGACCGTCGATCTTCAGCTCGCACAGGTAGGGCGCGGGGTCACGCTCGGCCAGCCGCTCGGCCCTCGCCCGCCAGGAGGCGAGGTCGTCGGCGTTGAAAGCGTTGTCGAGGCTCTCCATCCGCTGCAGGTGCCTGACGGGATTGAAATCGCTGGAGATCGGCGCGCCGATCTTCTGGGTGGGAGAGTCGGGCGTGCGAAGGGTCGGACTCTCCTCCTCCAGCTCGCGCAGCTCGCGCATCCACCCGTCGTACTGGGCGTCGCTCACGGTGGGCGAGTCGAGCACGTGGTAACGCCAGTTGGCCTCCTCGACCAGCTCGGTCAGCTCCGCGTGCCGCTCCAACGCCCGCACCGGCACGCCCTCGACCTCAGCGCCCATCGCCCGCTTCCCCCCTCGTCGTCGGCCAAGCCAAACGTATCTTCAAGCACCGACAATCTGCGTCCTTCCTTACCCCGAGTTGAAGCCCCCAGAGGCCGGGATCACTCGCCGGGGTCGTCCTGCAGCACCCGGGCGGCCTTACGGCAGGTGGCCAGGGCCGCCCTGGCGTAGGCGGGTGAGGCCCCGGCCAGGCCGCAGGCGGGGGTGAGCACCACCTGCGAGGCCAGGGTCGCGGCGGGGAAGCCGAGGCGGCGCCAGAGCTCGACGGCCGGTCCGGCGACCACTCCGACGTCGGGGAGCCTCGCGTCCACGCCCGGCACGACACCGAGGAAGAGAGCCGTCCCCGCCTCGACGGTCTCGCCGATCGCGTCCTCGTCGCGCCTGTTCAACAGGTGGGCGTCGAGCGAGACGCCCGCCGCGCCCGCCGCGCGCAGGACTCGGAAGGGCACGGCCGAGGCACAGCAGTGCACGACGGTGAACGTCCCCGCGGGAAACACCGCCCCGAGCCGGTCCGCGGCGATCTGCCGGTCGACCGCGGCCAGCCGCCCGAAGCCCGAGGCGGTCGGCACCGTGCCCGTGAGGACGCCCGGCAACCCCGGCTCGTCGATCTGGACCACGATCTGCGAGGCTCCCGGCACCCTGCGGCGCACGTCGGCGACGTGCGCGGCGATCCCCTCCGTCAGGGACGCGACCAGGTCGCGCACCGCCCCCGGGTCGGCGAGCACCTTGTCGCCGTACCTGAGCTCGACCGCTCCGGCCAGCGTCCACGGCCCGCATACCTGGATCTTGAAGGGCCCCTCGTACCCCTGTGCCGCCTCCTCCAGCGTGTCGAGGTCACGGACGAGATGGTCGCGGGCGCGCTTGAAGTCGCGGCCCGGCCGGTCGGCGAACCGCCAGCCCGACGGCTGTACCTCCACCGGCATCTCCAGCAGGAGCGACGCGGTGCGCCCGATCATGTCGGCGCCGACGCCCCGGGCGGGCAGCTCCGGCAGGTACGGCAGCGCGGGCGACTCGCCGAGGACGACCCTGACCGCCTCGGCGTGCTCCTCCCCCGGATGCGACCCGATGCCGGTCGCGGTCGCCTCGCCCCATGGGTACTGGCTCAAGACTGCTCCTGGTTTCGCGTTGGGAGGCAGGCGGGACCCGCCCGCCCACGCCAGCTTATGACCGCCGGGTCACGCCTACCGCCCGGGGAATCCCGCCGCGCCGTGCCGGCACGCGATCAAGGGCGGGAGCGCGTGACGGCACCGCCCCCTCGCGGATCATGGTCCGACGCGCCCGTAGGGTGAAGGGATGAGACTCACGAAATTCGGACACGCGTGTGTCCGCCTGGAGAAGGACGGCTCCACTCTCGTGATCGATCCGGGCTCCTTCAGTGAGGAGTCCGCACTCGACGGGGCACAGACCGTGCTCATCACCCACGAGCACTTCGACCACGTGGAGGCGGACCGGCTGCGCCGGGCGGCCGAGGCCGACCCGTCCTTGGAGATCTGGACCAACGAGGGCGTGGCCGCCACGCTGACCGATGTCCCCGCGAAGATCCAGGTGGTACGGCACGGCGACGCGTTCGACACGGCCGGCTTCGGGGTGCGAGTCGTCGGCGAGTGGCACGCCCCCAACCACCCGGACCAGCCGATCGTGCGCAATGTCGGTTTCCTGGTGGACGAGGAGGTCTTCTACCCGGGGGACGCGTTCACCCCGCCGGGCGTCGAGGTGCCCACGCTCCTGGTGCCGACCAACGCGCCGTGGATGAAGGCGTCGGAGATGGTCGAGTACCTGCGCCAGGTCCGCCCGGCCAGGGCCTTCTCCACCCACGACGGCCTGCTCAACGACATCGGGCTCGGCCTGATCGACAGGTGGCTGGAGATGGAGTCGGGTAAGCAGCAGGCCGAGATGCGCCGTCTCAAGCCCGGCGAGTCGGTCACACTGCCCTGACCGGCCCGCCCGAGCCGGGAGTCGGCCTCACGCCCGGGTGGGACACACCCGGTGCGGGGACGCGCGACGCCGGCTCGGCCGTGCTCGCCAAACGCGGCCGTGCTCGCCAAACGCGGCCCGTACGGGGACACGACCGTCGAGGACGTGTTCGCGCGGCGGTGGGACGCGCACTACGAGGCCGAGGTGATGGTGGCCGAGCCGATCACGGTGTCGCCGAGGTAGAGCACCGCGGCCTGGCCCGCCGCGACCCCGGTGGCCGCGGTGTCCAGCGTGATGTGGACCTCCCCGCCGGAGAGCCGGGCACGGCAGCCGTACATCTCGCCGTGCGCGCGGAGCTGGACCGTGCAGGCCAGCGGCTCGCGCGGCTCGCCGGTCGGGCCGTTCCAGACCGGGCGCTCCGCGACGATGCCCGTGACCGCCAGGGACGAACGCGGGCCGACCGTGACCGTGTTGGAGACCGGCTCGATGGACAGCACGTAACGCGGGCGGCCGTCGGGGGCCGGGCGATCGATGCGCAGGCCCTTGCGCTGGCCGACCGTGAAGCCGTAGGCACCCTCGTGGCCGCCCACGACCTCACCGGACTCGTCGACGATCGGACCCGGTGCCGCGCCGAGACGGTCGGCCAGGAAGCCTCGGGTGTCGCCGTCGGCGATGAAGCAGATGTCGTGGCTGTCGGGTTTGTCGGCCACCATGAGCCCGCGCCGCGCGGCCTCCTCGCGGACCTGGGCCTTGGTGGAGTCGCCCAGTGGGAAGATCGCGTGACCGAGCTGCTCCCTGGTGAGCACACCCAGCACGTACGACTGGTCCTTGCCCGCATCGGGGCTGCGGCTCAGCACTCCGTCGGTGACGCGCGCGTGGTGCCCGGTGGCCACCGCGTCGAAGCCCAGCGCGAGGGCACGGTCCAGCACCGCCTCGAACTTGATCTTCTCGTTGCAGCGCAGGCACGGGTTGGGCGTGCGGCCGGCGGCGTACTCGCTGACGAAGTCCTCGACCACGTCGCGATGGAACCGCTCGGCCATGTCCCAGACGTAGAAGGGGATGCCGATCACGTCGGCGGCCCTGCGGGCGTCTCGCGAGTCCTCGACCGTGCAGCACCCGCGGGCGCCGGTCCGATAGGACTGAGGGTTGGCGGAAAGGGCGAGGTGGACACCGGTGACGTCATGGCCCGCCTCGGCGATGCGGGCGGCCGCCACGGCGGAGTCGACGCCGCCGGACATGGCGGCAAGCACACGAAGACTCATAACCCCTTGAGCGTACCCGCGTTGGCGGGCGCCCCGTCGGGCTGGGAGAATCCGGGGTCATGCGACTGTTCCGGCGGAAGAACGAGCCCGCCGCCGACCCTGCTGACGGTATCGGCGAGTTCCGGGCGTGGTGGGCGGAGGCGAGACCGGAACTGGACGCGATGGTCGCCGCCGGCGAGGCCGGGCGGCTGGCCGAGTGGATCGGGCCGGCCGTGCCGGCCGTCCACCCGTCACCGGTGTGGGAGATCGCCCCCGGCCTCGACGCCGACCGGGCCCTCGTGGTCACCTCGGCCGGCGACCCCGGCCGGATCGCCACCTCACCCTTCCTCACCTAGGAATCCCCGGCGCGAACCTGGGGCGGCGCGAACTCAGGGCGGCGCGAAGGGCACCTCACGCGATCAACTCAGGCCCGCGCGAAGAACGCCTCACGCGATCAACTCAGGCCCGCGCGGCGGGCGCGTTCGACGGCAAGACCGATGATCTCGGCCAGCCGGTCCACGTCGGCCTCGGTCGAGGTGTGGCCGAGGGAGAAGCGCAGCGATCCGCGCGCCCGGAACCCGTCGGCGCCCATCGCGAGCAGGACGTGGGAGGGCTGGGCGACCCCTGCCGAGCAGGCCGAGCCCGTCGAGCACTCCACGCCCTTGGCGTCCAGGAGCATGAGCAGCGCGTCGCCCTCGCAGCCGGGGAAGGAGAAGTGGGCATTGCCCGGGAGGCGGTTCACCGGGTCGCCGTTGAGGATCACGTCGGGCACCGCCTCGCGGACCCGGCGGATCAGGTCGTCGCGGAGCGCGACCAGCCGGGCCGAGGTCTCGGCCTGCCGGGCCACCGCGGCCCGCACGGCCATGGCGAAACCGGCGATGGCGGGGGCGTCGAGCGTGCCGGAGCGGACGTCACGCTCCTGGCCCCCCCCGTGCAGCACCGGCACCGGGTCGACGCCCCGGGCGAGCAGCAGCGCGCCGACGCCCATCGGGCCGCCGACCTTGTGACCGGAGAGCGTCAGCCCGTCGATCCCCGAGTCGGCGAAGAGCACGGGGAGCTGACCGACGGCCTGGACCGCGTCGGTGTGGAAGGGAACGCCGTGCTCACGGGCCACCTCGGCGAGCGCGTGGACGGGCTGGACGGTGCCGACCTCGTTGTTGGCCCACATGACGCTGACCAGGGCGACGCTGTCCGGGTCGCGCTCGATGGCCTCGCGCAGGGTCTGCGGGTGCACCCGGCCGAACTCGTCGACGTCGAGCAGTTCGACGGTCGCGCCCTGGTGATCGCTCAGCCAGTGCGCGGGGTCCAGGGCGGCGTGGTGCTCGACGGCGCTGATCAGGATCCTGTCCGCGCCCCCGACACGACGGGCCCAGTACAGGCCCTTGATGGCCAGATTGTCGGCCTCGGTGCCGCCCGCGGTGAAGACGACCTCGCTGGGGCGAGCGCCGAGCGCGGCGGCGATGGTCTCCCGCGACTCCTCCACGACCTGGCGGGTGCGGCGGCCGGCGGCGTGCAGCGAGGACGCGTTGCCGACCTGGCCCAGTTGGACTGTCATCGCCTCGATCGCCTCGGGAAGCATCGGCGTGGTCGCCGCATGATCGAGATAGGCGGACTTCACGGCCGCATCCCCTCCCCCAAACTCGCTGTCAACCTGCCAAGCGTATCCGTGCCCGCGAAGAGCATCATCCCCGGAGTTGACCACTAAACCGTCCAGACGGTACAGTAGCGGCCATGAGACGGGGCGAGCTGTTGGACGCGGCAGAGGATCTGCTCTCCGACCAGGGCTCCCAGGCGCTCACCCTGGCGACCGTCGCCGAGCGCGCCGGATGCAGCAAGGGCGGTCTGCTTTACCATTTCAGCACGAAGGAAGCCCTGATCAAGGGCATGGTCGAGCGGCTGATCGAGGAGTTCGACGAGCTCGTCGCCGCCCAGGGCCACGACACCTACACCAAGAACTACCTGGCAGCCACGTTCGCCGCCGTGCGGAGCGGCAGGCTGCGGCGCTGGGCCGTGGTGACCGGAGCCTCCGGCAACCTCTATCTTCTGGCACCGCTGCGGGTGGCGATGGCCCGCTGGCATCGCGAGGGGCTCGACAGCGAGCCCGACCCGGAGGCGGCGCAGATCGTGCGCCTCGCCTGTGAGGGACTGTGGGATGTGGCGAGCCACGACCCCGATCTCTATGACGACGAGCACTACGAGAAGCTGAAACGGCGTCTGCTGGCCCTGCTGCCCGCCTGACCCTGACACCTCTGACTTTTACACCTCTGCTGACTTTCACCCCTCTGCCCCTGGCACCCCTCACTCGCCCGCGCGCCTGATCGCGTGCCCGGCCAGGGACAACCCGTCACACAGATTGGTGGTCGCTTCCGCATGCGCGAAAGCGACCGCTTTCGGTGTGCCCGTTCACCGGTTTGTCAAAACATTTATTGAAGGGATTGAGCATGACCCGCGACCTGAGAACGGCTCGAATCGGGGCGGTTCTCACATTCGTGCTGGCCGGTCTGATGTGTGGATCGATGACCGTGCGCATTCCGGCGCTCTCCGACAAGCTCGGCCTGTCCGAGGCGTCGGTCGGCGTCACCCTCCTGGCGTGGGGGCTGGGAGCGCTCATCACCATGCAGTCGATGCGCGCCGTGATGGCGCGCTTCGGCAGCCGGAGCATCCTCCGGGTCGCAGCCCCCCTCACCGCGATCACCCTGGCCCTGCTGGCGGTGGCGCCGTCGTTCCCCCTGGCCGTGGCCGCGAGCGGCCTGTTCGGCATGGCGTTCGGCGCGGTGGACATCGCGATGAACGCGCAGGGATCGGCGGTCGAGCGCGCCTACGACCGCCCGCTGATGAACGGCATGCACGCCGGCTGGTGCGCCGGAGCGATCGGCGCGGGCCTGCTGGGCACCGCGGCGATCGCGGCGGGACTCTCGATCACCGCCCACCTGGCGCTGGTCGCCCTGCTCGCGCTTCCCGCCACGGTCCTTGTCAGCCGCACCTACCTGCCCGACCCGGCTGCCGTCGCCGAGCACGGGAAGGGCACCCCCGCGACTCCCCGCCTCCGGATGCCCCCGGTGGTCTACCTGCTCGGCGTGATCGCCTTCTGCGCGTTCATGGTGGAGGGCACGGTCGCCGACTGGAACGGCCTGTACCTGCGGGACGCTCTGGGCGCCCCGGAGGCGGTGGCCGCCCTGGGTTACCCGATCTTCGAGGCGGGCATGCTGGCCGGGCGCCTGGCCGGTGACCGTGTCCGGGCCCGCTTCGGCGCTCGCGGCATGATGGTCACCTCGGGCCTGGCCACCGCCGCGACCTTCGGCGTGGTCGTCACGGCCCCCACTGCGTCGGTCGCCCTCTCGGCCATGCTGTTCGTGGGCGTCGCCGTGGCGACGGTCTCGCCGATGGCCATGTCCCTGGCGGGCGAGGCGACCGGCAGCCCCGGGCCCGCCATCGCCCAGACCGGTGCGATGGGCTACGCGGGACTGCTGCTGGGCCCGGTGATCATCGGTTTCCTCTCCGATCTGGCCACGCTCAGGACGAGCCTCGGCATCGCCGTGGTGCTCGGCGTCCTGATCGCCGCGGTCGCGCTGTTCCTGCCCCGCCACCGCGCGGCGGCCGGCCCCGCGGAGACCGCCAGGCGAGAGCTCTCGATCGCGGCCTGACCCCGGAACGCGAGACGGCACCGCACATGTCGTGCGGTGCCGTCTCGCGTTCGCATCACCCCGCGCGTACGCCGTGACCCTGCCGGGTCATTTCCGCTTGGTGACCTCCTGGGTCAGCTGCGGGACCACCTCGTGCAGGTCGCCCACGACGCCGAAGTCGGCGAGCTCGAAGATCGGCGCCTCGGGGTCCTTGTTGATCGCGACGATCGTCTTGGCGGTCTGCATGCCGGCCCGGTGCTGGATGGCACCGGAGATGCCCGCCGCGATGTAGAGCTGCGGCGAGACGGTCTTGCCGGTCTGGCCGACCTGGAACTGGTGCGGGTACCAGCCGGCGTCGGTGGCGGCGCGGGACGCGCCGACGGCCGCGCCAAGCGAGTCGGCCAGCTCCTCGATGATCGAGAACTTGTCGGCCGAGCCGACGCCCCGGCCACCGGAGACCACGATCGCGGCCTCGGTGAGCTCCGGGCGCGCGCCCTTCTCCTGCTTGACCCGCTCCACGATCCTGGCGCCCTTGGCGGCGTCGGACACGGTGAAGGAGACCCGCTCCTCGGCTCCCGCGCCCGCGGCGGCCTCGACCGGCGTCGAGTTGGGGCGTACCGCGACGATCGGGGTGCCCTTGGTCACGCGCGACCGGACGTTGACGCCGCCGCCGAAGATGGACTGGTCGGCGACCAGGCCGTCCTCGATGCCCACGACGTCGGTCAGCACACCGGAGTCGATCTTGATCGCGAGGCGACCGGCGATCTCCTTGGCCTCGGCCGTCGCGGCGACGAGCACCGCGGCCGGGGACCGCTCGGCCACGAGGTGGGCCAGCAGCTCCGCCTTGGGGGCGACGACGTAGTCGCTGACCTCGGCGGAGTCGGCCACGTAGATCTTCTCCGCGCCGTACTCGGCCAGCTTGGCCGCCGCCTCGGGAGAGTATCCCGCGCCCGTCCAGACGGCCGCGGGGGCGCCCAGCTTCCTGGCGAGCGTCAGCAGCTCAAGGGTGACCTTTTTGACCTGGCCCTCGACGTGCTCGACCAGAACGAGAATCTCAGACATTTCCAGCTACCCCCGCTCTCAGACGAACTTCTTCGACGCGAGGAAGTCGGCGGCCTTCACGCCACCGTCACCCTCGTCCTTGACCACCGTGCCCGCCGCGCGCGGCGGGGCGGCCGCGAAGTCGACGACCTCGCTCCAGGAGTTGGCCAGGCCCACCTGGGAGGCGTCGATCTCGGCGTCGGCGACGCCGAGCTTCTCGACCGGCTTCTTCTTGGCGGCCATGATGCCCTTGAAAGACGGGTAACGCGGCTCGTTGATCTTCTCGACCACGGAGACGACGGCGGGCAGCGAGGCCTCGACCCTGTCGTACCCGTAGTCGGTGACGCGCTGAATGGAGATGGCGCCCTTGTCGATCTGGACCTGGTTGGCGAAGGTGAGCTGCGGCACGCCGAGGCGCTCGGCCAGCATGGCGGCGAGGACGCCGGTGCGGGCGTCCGTCGACTCCGAACCGAGCACGACCAGATCGAAACCGATCTTCTTGAGGGTCTGTGCCAGGGCGTGGGAGGTGCCCAGCGCGTCCGAGCCGTGCAGTGCGTCGTCCACCAGGTGGACAGCCTTGTCCGCGCCCATGGCCAGGGCCTTGCGAATGGTGTCACTCGCCTTGGCGGGACCCATGGTGAGAACGGTCACCTCACCGCCATGAGCCTCCTTCAGGCGCAGCGCCTCCTCGACCGCGTATTCGCACAACTCGTTGATGACGCCGTCGGCGGCGTCGCGATCGAGCGTCTTGTCATCGGACTTCAGCTTGCGCTCGGTCGCCGTGTCGGGGACCTGCTTCACGCAGACGACGATATTCATGGCTGGTGGCCGACCTCCCGTGGTCGCTTACGCCACCGCGTCACTGCGGTTGGCGCCGGATACTCGGTGCGCACATGTGTGGCACGTGCACGCTTTGCCAAGACTGCCAGGTGCCCGAGAGCGACGTGGCAGCGGGTAGCCGGGTTGGTACACGCCCACCCCGACCCCAAGACTATGTTACTTATCAGTAGCTTAGCGGCAAATCATCAGACGGGACGGCTCGCGACCGGACGGTCCGGAGTCTCCCCGGAGGATCCCCCCACCACCATACCGAACTATATTCCGGTACTTGTGTGCGGGTCCCGCGCTCCGGAAACACGTCCCGAGGCCCGTCAGGATCCCTGCGGCCTGGCGTGTGGGGGGTATCCCGGTGACGGCTGACCGAAAACGCGTCCCGGGGACCGGCCGGCCCCCTGCCCGCTCAGCCGGCCACCAGGATCGCGACCAGGACGAAGACGACGGTGCCCAGCGCGAGCGCCAGGGTGATCGTGCTGAAGAACGTGCTGAGGGCCAGCCCCAGCGCGACGGCCCCGGCGCCCGCGGACAGATCGAGGATCGTGCGCCCGCGGTCCCGGCGGGCGAACAGCGCGATGCCCGCGTCGACGAGCATCGCCGAGCCGTACCCGGTCAGCAACAGCAGCGCCACCTCGGGCAGCGGTTCCCTGGCGGTCGCGGCCGTCAGCGAGACGAGCAGGCCGGTGCCGACGACCCAGCGGCGGTGCAGCACGATCCTGCGACGCTCGTGGGCCTCCTCCGGCGTGAGCCTGCCCTTCTGCGGGCGGGGGCGGCGATCGCCTGGCCGCCACTCCCGGGTGGTGAGGCCGTGCATCCCGCTCTCCAGCACGGCACGGGGCCGCGGCGGCCCCACGACGGGGTCCGCACCCAGCCGTGCCAGCAGCGCACCCGCGTCCGGCCGGGCGGCGGGGTCGCGCAGCAGGCACTCCCGCAGCAGCGGCTCCAGGTGGCCGGGGACACCTTCGAGGTCGGGAGGGTGATGAACGACGCGGTAGCCGATCGCCGACGCCGGGCCCGTGCCGTAGGGGTGCCGCGCGGTGGACGCGTACGCCAGCGTCGCCCCAAAGGCGAAGACGTCGGCCTCGGCACCGGACCCGGTGCCCTCAAGCACCTCGGGCGCCAGGTAGCCGGGCGTGCCGAGCACCGCCCCCGAGGCGGTGACCGAGGGCGAGTCGAGCGCGTAGGCGATGCCGAAGTCGATGACGACCGGCTCGCCCTCGGCCAGGATCACGTTCGCGGGCTTGAGATCGCGGTGCACCACCCCCACCGCGTGCACGGCCGCCACGGCCTCGGCCAGGCCGCGCGCCAGCCGCAGGAGATCGTCGCCTGTGACCGGCCCCTCGGCGGCGACCACCTCACCGAGCGGGCGTCCCTGCACGTAGCGGGTCACCAGGTAGGGGCGGTCTCCCTCAAGGGAGGCGTCCAGGACCTCGGCGACGTGCGCGCCCTGGACCAGCCGCATGGTCTCCACCTCGCGGGCCAGCCTGGTCAGTGCCGTCGCGTCGGCCGCGACGTGGGGATGCAGGATCTTGACCGCCACCGTGCGCCCCTGGGGATCCAGCGCCAGGTGGACCTCGCCGAAACCTCCGGCCCCCAGTCTCGACAGCAGGCGGTAGGGGCCAAGACGTTCACCGTCCGGCGCGACCATGCGACTCCTCCCGGTGGGTCCTCTCCATTGTTCTCCACAGGCCCGCCTCCGTCGGCGAGATCGTCACTTCCAGAACGTCAGGAACCCGAGGCCGAGACTTGTCATCAGGTCGCTGAAGAGGCCGCCGACGATGTCGAGCGCGCCCATCGCGCCCTCGTTCGCCGACTGCCGCCACTGCGCCGTGAGATCGTTGACGACATCGGTCGGCTGCTGCCACGGGGAGAAGGAGGGGGTCACGCTCAACGCGGCCATCACCGCGAAGAACGCCAGCGTGCCCAGGATGATCGTGGTCACCATGCCCGCGCCGGGGCTCCGGATGACCCCGCTCAGTGCGCGGGCGACGGCCTTGCGCGGTTTGCCGCCGCCGGGAAGGATGAACAGCCCTGCCGCGAAGGCACCGGCCGCGTAGGCGGCCGCGTGGTTCTTGTTCATGTCGCCGGCGTAGACCAGGAGCCCCCACACGCACATGCCGAACATGGCGGAGAGCAGCGAGGTGACCAGCGTCGCGAACGTGGCCCTGATCAGCGCCCATGGGGTGCCGAGCACCGCGAGCAGGGGATCGGTGGCGCTGCTGCCCCTGATGGAGCGGCGCTGGACCAGGTCCCCGAAGAGGTACTCCCCCACCCGCAGGCAGAGCGCCGCGGCCAGCGCGAACACGCTCACCACCACCGGCAGCACGCAGGCCACCGCCACGAGGATCGTCAGCAGCAGCAGCGCGGCCAGCGGGTGGCCGGCGCGGTAGCGCTCCTGAGGCGGGGTCCTGGGCGCGGACCGTTCCTGAGGCGGGGTGTGCGGCCGTGCCTGGACCGGCGGCGGGGTCCTGGGCGCGGACCGCTCCTGCGGCGGGGTGTGCGGCCGTGCCTGGACCGGCGGCGGGTAGGGCCGCGCCTGGCCACTCGGCGGCGGCGCCGGGTATCCGGCCACCCGCTGGTCGGGGTAGGGCGGCGGCGCCGCGCCCCTGGCCTGCGCCGGAGGCGACGCGGGGACATAGGGCGGCGGCTGGGGGGCCGGGACGTACGGCGGCGGAGCCGCCGCGCCGGACGCCTGGCCCGGCTCCTGCCTCGGCCTGCGCTCGCGCCGCTCCGGCTCCTGCCTCGGAGAGCGGGCGCGCCGCTCCGGCTTGGCGTACTCGACCGGCGGGAGCAGGTCGGAGTAGCCGTCGTCCTGCGGCAGGACACGGGTGCCGCTCGGCGGGGGCGGGGGCGGCGGGCTCTGGCCGTCCAGGACACGGGTGCCGTCGGTGTTGAGGATCTTCGTACCGCCGTCGAGGACGGAGGTGGGCGGCGTCTCGTGGAAGGTCGCCACCGTCGGGTCGAGGGCGCGGGCCATCCGGTGCAGCTCCGTCGCGGACGGCCGGGCGACGGGGTCGATGGCCAGCGCGCGCTTGAGCCAGCCTCGCAGCCACGCGGGGGCCTTGTCGACGTTTGCCCGGCCCTCCATGATGTTGAAGCAGACGACCTCGAAGCTACCCGTGCCGAACGGCGGCTTGCCGGTCGCACCGAAGAAGACCGTCGAGGCCAGCGCGTGCACATCGGCCGCCTGGGTGATCTCGGAATCGCGGATGATCTCCGGGGCGAGGTAGCCGGGGGTGCCGACGAACATGCCGGTCTGGGTCAGCCTGGTCGCGTTGACCAGGTGCGCGATACCGAAGTCGATGACCAGCGGGTCACCATTGACGATCATCACGTTGGACGGCTTGAAGTCGCGGTGGATGACGTCGGCGGCGTGGATGGCCACCAGTGCCGCGCACATGCCCTGAGCCAGCCGGATGACCTGGTCGGCGGGGAGCGGGCCGTCCTGCAGGACGGTCTCCTCCAGCGTGCGCCCGGGCGCGAACCGGGTCACGATGTAGGGCTGCTTGGCGGTCAACTCGGCGTCGAGCACCTCGGCGACATGCGGGCTGCGCACCCGCCGCATGGTCTCCACCTCGCGGGTGAGCCGGTCGCGGGCCTTGAGGTCGGCCGCCACATGCGGATGCAGGACCTTGACGGCCACCTCGCGTCCGTCCTCGTCGACCCCGAGGTGGACGACGCCCATGCCGCCCTCGCCGATCTTCCTGAGCAGCCGGTACGGGCCCAGCCTCTCGTGCGCCCGCGTGTCCCCCGTCATCACGCCGCCTTCTCTCGTAGGTCTCTCAGTTCGTCCACCACCGTTCCGACGTCGACCGGCGTCCACACCGCCGGCCGTGCCCTGTCTCCCACGGTGCCGATCGCCAGGAAGACCATCAGCGCCGCCACCGCGCCCAGCGCCGCGGCGGCGATCATGGCCGCACCGCGTGATGGCAGCAATGATGCCAGCGTACGTCGCATCTGGCGGCTGGGGCCTTCCACGCCGGGGCCGGCGCAGACGGTCCAGAGCGCGACGGCCGCGCCCCAGCTCAGCGTGTTGGTGACGGGCATGCTCCCGACCAGCACGGCGAGCAGGAGCGTCACCGGCAGGCCGAGGATCAGCGCGTACGGCACCAGGGCGACGGTGATGCCGATCGACTTCAGGAGCGCGGCAGGCCGGCCGAGCACCCGGAGGACGTCGGTGGCCGCCTCACCGGCGGTCCTGCGGGCGTTGAGGGCGGGCTGTGCGATGTCGGCGGCGCGCAGCAGGATCGCCACCGGGATGGCCACCGCGGCGACGATCAGCGGAGCGATGACCGCCGCGATCGTCATGATGACCAGCATCAGCACGCTGACCACCCCGTACGCCTTGGAGCGCTGCAATGCGTGTCCCGGCCGCTGCCCGGGGTGGAGCGGCGAGGGGGGTTGCTGGGCCTGCTGGGGGTACTGCTGGGCCTGCTGAGGGTGCGGGTAGGGGTGGTAGGGCGGGGGTGCGGGGGGGCGGACGTGCGGGGTCTGCTGCTGGTCGAACGGGTCCTGCCGCTGCGGGTAGGGCTGCGGGGTGCCCGCCTGCGGCGCCCGGCCCTGCTGCCCCTGGTAACCGTGCCGGCCCGGCTGGTTCTGCTGACCGTACTGGCCCGGCTGATTTTGGTGACCAGGCCGGCCCGGCTGGTTTTGGTGACCAGGCTGGTTTTGGTGACCAGGCCGGCCCGGCTGGCTCTGCTGACCAGGCTGGCCCGGCCGGCCCGGCTGGTTTTGGTGACCAGGCTGGTTTTGGTGACCAGGCTGGTTTTGATGACCAGGCTGGCCCGGCTGGTTGGTGTACTGACGGATGTACTCCTGCAGATCCTGAGGGCGGACCCGCTGGGTGGGGATGTCCCCGTCGGAGGCGGGCGCGGTGAAGCCCTGGTCGTTGACCCGCGCCCCTGGCTGGTCACGGACGGTGGGAACGGGCGCGGAACCCGAGACGGGCGGGGAGCCGGGGACCGCACCGGGGGCGCGGGTGGGCACGTCCTCCGGAGCGAGCATGCCGGTGGGCAGGTCGTGCGCGGGCTGCTGGGCCGCCGTGGCCTGGCGCAGCTCCTCGGGGGTCACCCGGCGGGTGGGCCACGGGTCGGGCTGCTCCTCGCCGAGCAGCGAGACGTACTCGCGGGGCTGTGCCACGGGGGCGGGGGGCCAGGAGACCGACGGGGCCGCCGGGCGGGACGCCACCGGGGTCGGCACGTCGCCGGGGTCGCCGCGGAAACCCGGAGCGGGGTCGTCGAACTCCGCGACCGTGGTGATCTCGTCCGGCACCCGGGGCCGGCCGGTGTCCGGCAGCAGGCGCCCTACCTGCGCCGCCAGGTCGGCGGCCGGAGGTCGCCTGGCCGGGTCGCGCTGGAGCGCGGCCCGCAGCACCGGCTGAAGCTCCCGCGGGACGGCCTCGACGTTCGCCTTGCCCGCGGTGATGTTGTAGAAGATCATCTCCAGCGTGCCCTTGCCGAAGGGCGGCTGGCCGGTGGCGGCGAAGACCAGGGTGCCCGCCCAGGCGTGCACGTCGACCTCGGGGCCCGCCTCGTGTCCCTCGATGATCTCGGGGGCGAGGTAACCGGGGGTGCCGATGAACATGCCGGTCTGGGTGAGCCTGGTCGCGTCGACGGCCTGGGCGATACCGAAGTCGATGAGGACCGGCTCGCCGTCCAGGATGAGGACGTTGCCGGGCTTGAGATCGCGGTGGATCACCCCGACCGAGTGCACGGCGGCCAGCGCCGACGCCACGCCGTGCGCGACCCGCAGCAGCGCGGGCAGCTCCATGGGGCCGTCCTGCTTGATCACCTCGTCCAGCGGCCGGCCGGCGACGTACCTCGTCACGATGTACGGGCGGTGGCCGGTCACATCGGCGTCGAGGACCTCGGCGATGTGCTCGCTGCGCACCCGCCGCATCGTCTCGACCTCACGCGAAAGACGGCGACGGGCTACGTCGTCGCCCGCCACCTCGGCGCGGAGAACCTTCACCGCCACCTGCCGACCCTGCGGGTCGACTGCGAGGTGAACCACACCCATACCGCCCTCGCCGAGCCGCCGCAGCAACCGGTAAGGACCCAATCGGTCGTCCTGATTCATGGCATGAAGCACCATATCGGCTTAGACCCCGCCCATGAGATGAACCATCGGGCCACATTTTCCGACTGAATAACGTTCACAGAACCCCGACGGTTTCCCGAATCCCGTTCCCACTCAATCTCATTTTCGCTTCAATTCGCCAGGCGGAGAACCTGCGCCGTTTTCAACCCGGCCAGCAGGGAGCCCGGCACCGCCAGCTTGGAGCGGCGGACCCCGCTGCCGATCACGACCTCCGGATGGGCCGCCACCGCCTCGTCGACGAGCACGGGCCACTCCTCGGGTAGTCCGAGCGGGGTGATCCCGCCGTACTCCATGCCGGTCAGCGTGACCGCGTCGTCCATCGGCGCGAACGAGATCTTCCGCGCGTCCAGGTGACGCCGGATCACGCCGTTGACGTCGGCCCTCGTGGTGGCGAGCACCATGCACGCCGCGTAGCGAACCTCCCCCGCACGCCTGGCCGCCACGATCACGCAGTTGGCCGACTCGCCCATGTCCACGCCGTAGCGCTCGCAGAAGGCCGCCGTGTCGGCCAGTTCCGGGTCGATCTCGGCGACCTCGACCCCGTCAAGCCCCCCTACCGCCCGTGCCACCGGCTCGGCCAGCAGCTCCAACCGCTCGGCCACGCTCACCCAGTCCAACGTCCCGATCGCCATCGCTGCCCCATCTCCTTGAGAGTTCTCCTGATTCCCCGCACCGAAGACCTTACGGCCGCTACGGAGAAGTCAGGAGGTCGCACTCAGCACCCGGCGGTGGAGATCGGTGACCGTCCTCCTCGCGGACTCCATGGCACCGGCCTGCCAGGCGATCAGGTGGGTGAGCCAGTCGCCGGCGAAGTAGACCCGGCCCGCCGGGCGCCGCAGCAGGGTGAAGGCCCCCTCGTGGGAGGGCCAGTTCACCCAGCCGCCTTCGATGTGCGGCCTGCGCCGCCAGGCGATCGAGACGCTGGAGCGCAGCTCGGCACGGTACTTCTCACCGTGGATCTTCTTGCCCTGGGTGAGCGCGCGCCCTCGGCGGTCGCGGTGGGAGAGCTCGCCGTAGCGGTCGGCGTTCTCCTCGGTGTTGTAGTAGCCGACCACCAGGCCGCTGCGGGAGTGGTAGCCGTGGGAGGGGTACCAGATGTGGGTGATGTCCAGGTCGGTCTCGGTGACGCCGCCGTAGATGCGGTCGTCGATCTCCCACCAGCGCCTGCCGTACTCCAGCCCGATCTTGCCCGCGGAGACCGGTACCGGCGTGCGGAGCGCGGCGGTGACCGGGGTGCCGAGGTTGTGCGGCAGGCGCGCGAGCAGGTGGGGCGGCAGGGACGCGATGCAGTAGTCGGCGCGGACCGTACCGCCCTGGTGGGTCACCTCCACCCCGTCGGGCAGGTTCCTGATCCCGGTGACCCGGGTGCCCGTCCTGATCCGGTCGCGGCCGACCGCGTCGGCGAGCGCGGCGGCGATCGCGTCCATGCCGCCCACCGGCTGGAACATGGGCATCGCCTGGTCGTAGCCGAAGTCCATGGTGACGGCCCTGCCGGTGCCCGCGGCGAGCACGTCCCGCAGCGAGGGCGCCGCGCCCAGGGGAACGCCCTCGTCCACTCCCGGATAGGTCTCGAAACCCCGCCGCCCGGACCCCCGGTAGGCGAGGCCGGGGCCGAGGTCGCCGAAGCGCCGCAGGAACTCCGCCAGCCGCTCGCGGTCGTCGGCGGTGAGCCTGCGGTTCAGCGCACCGGTGCTGCTCGCCTTGGCCAGCAGTTCCGCGACGTAGCCGTACAGGTCCGCGCGGGCCGTGCGCGCCCGGACCGGGGCGGTCATGCCCCGCGTGTAGACGTACGCCGAGGCGTTGTTGTTGACGAACGTCTCGATGGGAACGCCCAGCTCACGGCAGTAGTCCATGGTGACCATCCACGGCGCGATCCGCCCGGCCCCCGCGTTGAAGTAGGTGCCCTCCTCGAACGTGGCCGTCTGCGTCTCGCCGCCCAGCTCGTCCAGCCGGTCGCCCGCGCGCAGCGTGAGGGTCCGGCCGCCCACCCGGTCGGACGCCTCCAGGAGCGTGCAGTCGTATCCGGCCTTGCCCAGCTCGTAGGCGCAGGTCAGCCCGGCGATGCCGGCGCCGAGGACGACCACCTTGGCCGCCGCGCGGCCGCTGAGGGAGAAGTCGGAGGGCTGCGGGGGTGTGAAGTCCCTCTCCTGGGACTCCGGGGCGAGGCCGAGCGCGCCCATGGCCGCGAACATGGCCCCGGCCCCCCCTGCCGCGCCCACCCCGACCAGCAGCGCCCTGCGCGTCAGTCCTCCGCCCCTGGCAGGGGTGGCCTGGGCGGCAGGCCCCGTCTCGTCAATCATCGAAGGCCGTCAAGGGCATCGGGCACCGTCGGAGGTCGGTTCGAAGGGGACATCGTGGGGGGAGACCGGGAGACATCACAGGGGACATCGTGGGGGGAGACCGGGAGACATCGCAGGGGACATCGGGGGGAGACCGGGAGACATCGGGGGAGACATCGGGGGAGACATCACAGGGGACATCACGGGAGACATCGGGGGGATCAGCCGTAGATGCCGCTGCCGCAGGCGACCTGGCCGCCGATCATGGCGAAGATCCCCATCAGGGCCATGATCTGCGAGAAGTCGTCCGTGGTGAACTCCGTGTGCCGGGGGCCCACCGCCTTCACACCGGGGATGATCGCGCATCCGGCGGCGATGGCCGTGGAGTTCCACTCGACACCGAGGGTGAACGGCGGCTCGGGGGCGCAGAGGCGGAAGTCGGACACCCGGTCGAGCGCGCGGGCGGCGGCCTCGCGGATGCGGGCGTGGGCGACGGCGGGTGGCAGGAGCTCGGCGGCGAACCTGTCGATCCCCTTCTTGACCGCGACGGTCTCCACGTCGCCGAGCAGTTCCCTGGCCTCCTCGCAGACCGCCTCGTCCCCGGTCACCAGGGCCACCGGCACGCCGAGCGCCCCCGCGAAGGAGGCGACGAGACGGGTCTCGCCGCAGATCTCGTCGTTGAGGTAGAGGTTCTGGATCTCCCTGCCCATCCAGGTGTGGTTGAGGACGCCGTGCTGGACGCCGGCCCGCGCGTGGTAGCCGACGAAGCAGGCCGCCCGGTAGCTCGCGTCGAGTCCCTGACCCATCCGCATCGGCTTGCCGGGCCCCCTGAGCAGGGTCGCCCGCTCGTCGAGCAGGTCGATCCTGAGGTTCTTGGTCGAGCCATGGGCGTCGTTGACGCGCACCGCGGTGGCGCCCGCGTCGAACGCCCCCTCGACGACCGCGTTGGCGTCGCCGGTCATCAGCTCACAGCCGCGCTCGTAGCCCCGCCCTCCGGCACGCATCTCCTCGGGGTCGGTCAGACCGGTGACACCCTCCATGTCGACCGAGAGGTAGACCTTCACGCCGTCCCCCATGTCTCGACGCGCCGCGCCTCGTCCTCGCTCATGAAACCGACCTCCCCATCCATGAAGTCGTGAACCCGCTTACGCCACGGTTCGGGAATCTCCGCGATCGCGGGCCGGTAGCAGCGGTCCAGCCAGGCGGTGGAGGACTCGCTCGCGCGCAGGTATCCGGCCGCCGCGCCGAAGACCGTGTCCTCGATGCCGGGCACCCTGGCGCAGCCGTACTCGATCATCTCCTGGCCGCCGTACGGTGGCGGCCGCTGCCATCTGCGGGCGACCGGGCGGCCCGCGGTGATCGTGGTGCGGAGCGGGCGGCGCTCGACGGCGGCGTGGATGAGCTCCTTGTACAGGCACTTTCCGCAGGTCCCGCAGGGGCCGCTCACCCCGCGCAGGCACCAGCGGACCTGCCCGCGCAGCTCGGAGCCGAGGGCGAGCCGCATCGTGACGGCCTCGCTCACCCCGCCCACCGGGAGCACGATGTGCAGGCCGGCCGCGGCGAACGCCCGGCCCCAGGCGCCGTGCGGCGCCCACATCGGGTTGTCGGGTGTGTGGCGGAGCAGGTAGCGGTCGCCTCCCAGCCAGCGCGAGCCCAGCTCGTAGCCGAAGGCCAGCCCCCCCAGGCCGAGCTCGTCCGCCAGCAGCAGCGCGCCGGCGGCGACCGCGTGGTGCTCGGGATAACCGGGGCGCGGCTCGGCGAGCGTGAACTCCAGGTCGGAGCGGACGACGGTCAGCTCACGCCCGGTCTTGGCGGCCAGCGAGGCCAGCACGTCGGCACGGTAGTGGGTCCACCGGTTGGGCACACGCGGGTGGGAGACCCTCTGGAAGTGCACGAGGGGCGCGTCGGGCAGCATCGCGGCCACCGCGACCGAGTCCGCCCCGCCGCTGTAGGAGATCGCCAGCCTGTCACCCGACCGCGCCCGACCGCCTTCGGGACCGGCCTCGATCCCCCAGCCGTCGCCGATCGCCCCCGCGAGCTCCGGTGAGATCGGCCGGTCGAAGGTGACGCGGCGCCGGGTCCACGGCGCGACCACGGTCCACGCGGCGAGGGCGAGCAGGTCGGGGTGGATGTCGCGCGGGGCCCGCGGCAGTTCGACCCGGAACGAGTTCGTGGCCAGTTTCAACGGCTGACCGTCGGCGCAGAGACCGGTGACGTCGTCCTCGGGGTCCAGCCGGAACGCCAGATGCCAGGTACCGCCGTCCGCACTCCAGGTCACTCTCACACGGTGCCCCCGGCTGCCCTGTCCGGAACGCTCCCGCACACCCCGGGGAGTGCCGCCCGGCCCGTGCTCTCTCCCGCGGCGCGGTCCACGGCCTGCCAGAGCAGCACCTCGTTCTGGAGGACCCCGTCCAGCGCGACCGCGGTCTCCTGGGCCAGCCGGTGGGCGTCGTCCCAGCGCCCGGCCCGCACGGGGTCGAGGGTGACCCCGGCCACCCGCGCACGGAGCTCGACGACCTCCGCGCGCAGCGAGGTGACCTCCCTGGCCAGCGTCTGGACCTCCCAGAGCGCGTCCTTGACGTCCTGCCGGTAATCCGCCCTGGAGATGTACCGGGAGTCGAACCAGCCGAGGACCGCCCGCCGCAGCGGGGCGGGCACCAGCGCACGCTTCACCAACCGCACCATAATCCGGCACGATACCGGCAATTTTTAATCACCCATGACCGATCCCAGCAAGCCCGGTGAATGCCTCAGCGTCCGGTGAACTCGGCCTTCGACCTCCCGGAGAAGGCGCGCATGCCGATCCCGGCGTCGGCGGTGGCGAACATGCCGGAGAACTGCAGGCGTTCGATCTCCAGACCGGTGGCCAGATCGGTCTCCAGGCCGTGGTCGACCGCCTGCTTGGCGGCGCGCAGCGCCAGGGCCGGCCCTCCGGCGAACTGGGCCGCGTACGCGAGGGCCTCGGTGTACACGTCATCGTCGGGGACCACCCGGTCCACCAGGCCGATGGCCAGCGCCTCGTCGGCGGCCACGTGGCGTCCGGTGAAGATGAGGTCCTTGGCCTTGGCCGGGCCGATGAGCCTGGGCAACCGCTGGGTGCCCCCCGCGCCGGGGATGAGGCCGAGCAGGACCTCGGGCTGGCCCAGTTTGGCCGACTCCCCCGCGATCCTGATGTCGGCGCACAGGGCCAGCTCGCAGCCACCGCCGAGCGCGTAGCCGGTCACGGCCGCGACGACGGGCTTGCCGACCCTCGCGACGGCGGTGAAGCAGTCCTGCAGGGTCCGCGAGTGGACCGCCATGTCCGCGTACGACATGTCGGCCATCTCCTTGATGTCGGCACCGGCCGCGAAGACCCGTCCGCCGTAGACGACCACGGCGCTCACGTCCCCGTCGGCGTCCACCTGCCGGGCGCACTCGGCGATCTCCAACTGGACCTGCCGGTTGAGCGCGTTCATCTTCGGCCGGTCGAGCCTGATCGTCGCGACCCCGTCGGCCTTCTCCACCCGCACGAACTCACCCATGGACGTCCTTCCGTCAAGATTCACAACGCGACCGGTCCGGTGCCGGCCGCGCCGTGATCCAACATAGAGCGCCGCTCAGTTGACGGGCATGGCCAGGTCCCTGTCCTCCCCCGCGCTCGCCGTCGCACTCTCCGTCGCGCTCGCCGTCGCGCTCGCCGCGACGCGCTCTCCTGCCCGCCTCGACGGCCCGGCGATCACCCTGCGGTAGATCGCCTCGTACGCGCGGGCCATCGTCTCCACCCCGAAGAAGCGCTCCGCCCGGGAGCGACAGGCGTACGGGTCGAGCGTGCCGGCCGCCTCGATGGCGGCGGAGAGCTCCGAGGGGGAGCTCCGGATGAATCCGGTGACCCCGTCCACGACCACCTCGGGCACCGCGCCCCTGCCCAAGGCGACCACGGGCGTACCGCAGGCCATGGCCTCGATCATCACCATCCCGAACGGCTCCTCCCAGACGACCGGGAAGAGCAGGCACCTGGCCGCGGCCAGCAGCTCGCGCTTGCTGGCGTTGCCGGCCTCGCCGACGTATACGGCGTCGGGGCCCAGGCGTGGCCTGACCTGGGCGTCGAAGTAGTCGTGCTCGGTCTTCTCGGTGAGCTTGCCGGCCAGCAGGATGCGCCGCCCGGCCGCGCGGGCGGCGTCGATGGCCAGGTGGGCCCCCTTGTCCTCGCTGAACCTGCCCAGCCAGAGCGCCCAGTTCTCCTTGTGCTCCCTGAAGGGAAAGGCCATGACGTCGACGGCGTTGTGGACGACCCCCGCCCAGTTCAGGTCGGGGGCGATGCGCCGCTGGGCCTCGGAGATGGCGACCATGGACATGCCCGCGCCGAGCACCCGGTAGTACTCGCCGAACTCGCCCCCCACCTCCCCGTGGCAGGTGACCACGGTCGGCACGGCCTGCGCGGGCGCGGTCAGCGGACCGGCCAGGGAGTGGTCGTGGATCACGTCCACGACGAGCTTCGAGCTCATCGCGTACGCCCTGGCGGCGTGCAGGACCTCGGGCAGCGCCTCGCCGATCCGCTCGGACGGCGCCCGCCCGTAGGTGGCCAGGAAGCGCGCCGGCGTCCCCGCCGTGCCCGCCCCGATCATCGTGACGTCGTGCCCGCGCCGGGTCAGCCCGGCGACGAGGCCCGCCACCATCGACTCGATGCCCCCGTAGCCGTGGGGCGGTACGTCGTACCAGGGCGGCGCGACCATCAGGATGCGCATGCCGTCGGACCACTCCGGGACAGCTCTGGAAGAAACCATGGCGACCTCACCTGGAGAGACGAAGGAAACGGTCAGTGCACCTGCCTCAGGGCGGCGGTCAGCGGGCTGCGCGGCGCGTTGATCAGGGTGATCCCGTCCGGCAGCCCGCTGATGGTGGCGCCGGACGCGCCGACCTCGATGGTGACCCTGGAGTCCGCGAGCGGCAGCCCTCGGATCCGCAGGCCCTCCAGCCCGACCGGATCCAGCCACACCCGCCCGTAGGGGACCCACGGCTCGAAGCGCAGCAGGCTCCTGACCAGCTGGATGGGGCTCGCCGCGGCCCACGCCTGCGGGGAGCAGGAGGTGGGGTACGGCACGGGCCAGGTGAACTCGGCCCGGTCGAATCCGCAGAACAGCTCGGGCAGCCGCCAGCCGAAGGCCTCGGCCGCGTCCAGCAGGCCGTAGGCGATCCGCTGCGCGTCCCGTGTGAAGCCGTAGCGCATCAGACCGGCCGCGATCAGGGCGTTGTCGTGCGGCCAGACCGAGCCGTTGTGGTAGCTCATCGGGTTGTAGGCGCCCATGGTGGAGGCGAGGGTCCGCACCCCGTACCCGGTGAACATCTCCGGCGAGAGCAGTCGCTCGGCGACCTGGGCGGCCCGGTCCTCGTCGACGATGCCGGCCCACAGGCAGTGCCCCATGTTGGAGGCGAGACTGTCGATGGCGCGTCCGGCGCCGTCGAGACCGACGGCGTAGTAGCCCCGGTCCGGCAGCCAGAAGCGCTCGTTGAAGGCGTCCCTGATCCGGCTCGCGCGGGCCGTCCACTGCTCCTCCAGGGCCGTGTCGCCGACCTCGTGGGCGAAGTGGGCGCGGGCGATGTAGGCGGCGTAGACGTAGCCCTGGACCTCCGCCAGGGCGATGGGCGGGCGGGCGAGGGTGCCGTCGGCGAAGTTGATGCCGTCAAAGGAGTCCTTCCATCCCTGGTTGATCAGTCCGTGGTCGGTCTTGCGCCGGTAGGACAGGAACGGGTCGGCGCACCTGTTGATCCAGTCGAGGGCGGCATCGGCGTGCGGCATGAGTTCCTCGACGGCCTCCCGGTGCATGCCCCATCGGCGTAGCTCGCCCAGGACCATCACGAACAGCGGGGTCGAGTCCACCGAGCCGTAGTAGGCGCGGCCGGCCTGCGGCGAGGCGCCGATCTGGGTCCCGAAGCGAAGCTCGTGCAGGATCTTGCCCGGCTCCTCCTCGGTGAGCGGGTCGGTGACGGTGCCCTGGAGCCTGGCCAGACGGCGCAGGGTGCCCAGCGCCAGGCACTGGTCCATCTGGAGCGCCATCCACGAGGTCAGCAGCGAGTCGCGGCCGAACAGGGTCATGAACCACGGCGCGCCCGCGGCGATGGTCGGCGGTTCCTCCGGCCTGTCGGATTCGAAGAGCCGGAGCGCGCCGAGATCCTCCTTGGAGCGTTCCAGCACCTTTGACAGGAGCCGGTCGGAGGTGACGACGACCGGGCTGAGGCGCTCCCAGTCGGCCCGGCGCCTGGCGGGCTCCGCGTGCTCCAGGGGATAGCGCGTGGAGAACCAGGCCGGCGACTCCTCACCCTCCAGGATCGGGTTGACCTGCAGGCTGACGGTCCACTCGCCCCGGGTGGGCACCACGACCCTGAAGATGAGCATGCCCGGCACGGCGAACGGCGCCGGTTCGGCCACCACCCTGGTGCCGCGCGAGCGGCAGGTGGAGATGATCAGCAGCCCCGATCTGTCGGCCGTCATCTCCACGTCGGCCACGTGCCTGACCCGGCCCGCCTTCACCTCGAACAGGTCCGCCACATCGGAGGCGACGTGGATGTCGACGACGCATCCGGCGGGCTCGTCGGCCAGGTTGCGCAGGGTCACGTCCTCACGGAGGCCGCCGCCGACGTAGCGGTCCCTGATCACGAGCAGGCTGCTCTCGGCCCGCCCCGGACGGGGGCCGGTCCTGCCGAGGAACGTCGCGTGGTACGGCTCGGCCGGCAGCACCCTGAGGGGCTCCACCGCCGTCTCGTCCACCCTGAGCTCCCAGCGCGACAGCAGCCGGGTGTCGGCGTGGTAGACGCCCTGCGCCCCGCCGGGCCGGATGTCGCCGTTGCGCGCGCACACGCAGAAGGAACCGCCCTCGACCAGGGTGACCGTGGTGTCGCCCAGCGGGCCCGGCTGGCCCTCGAACGTCCATGCGTCCAATGCTCGCTCCAGTTTGTGCGATATATCGGCTATCTAGCCATTCCCGCACCAAAGGAGAAAGAACTACACAAAAGACGTCCATTGTCACGTTTTGCCCGATAAAAGGGCTTTCGTCCGCCTGGAGATGATATTTTCGGCCTGCGGTGCTGATCTCCGCGGGCCGCACGTCCCCCCAGTGCTGATCTCCGCGGGCCGCGCATCCGCCCAGTGCTGATGAGCGCGGGCCGCACGTCCACCCAAGTGCTGATCTCCGCAGGCCGCACGTCCACCCGGCGCCGATGAGCGCGCGCCGGGTGGACGTGCGCTCGTCAGCGCAGGGTGCCGTTGGTCATGCCCACGGGCTCCTCCGGCACCTCGACCAGGCCGAGCTCCGCGGGCGACGCCACCAGGGGGTGGTGGGGAACGACCCGGACCGTGTAGCCGAAGGGACCGGTGCGGTCGAGGGGAACGGTCCCGCCGAAGACGGCCCTGCCGTCGTCGCCCTCGTTCTCGACCGTCAGGTCGGTGTAGGCGGGGGCGACCAGGTCGTCGTGGTCCCCGACCCGCCCGTATGCCGCCTGGACCCGGATGTCACCGGGCTCCAGTTCGCCGAGGGCGATGGTGGCCCTCAGCCCCAGGGACGACCCGAGCTCGGGGGTGTCTCCAAGACCAGAGGTCTCCACATGCTCGACCCGCACGCCCGGCCAGGCCTTTCCGACCCTGAGCTTCCACGCCGCGAAGCTCCTGGCCTGCTCGTACCCCTCGGCGGACAGGGCGCGCGCGGAGAGGGCCGCGGGGGTGTAGAGGCCGACCACGTAGTCGCGGAGCATCCGCCCGGCGAGCACCTTGGGGCCGAGCGAGGCCAGGGTGTGCCTGACCATCTCCAGCCAGCGCCGGGGCAGGCCGTCCGCACGGTCGTAGAACCGGTCGGCCACCTCGTGCTCGATCAGGTCGTAGAGGGCGGTGGCCTCCAGCTCGTCGCGGCGGTCGGGGTCGGCGACGCCGTCGGCGGTGGGAATGGCCCAGCCGTTGGTACCGTCGTACCACTCGTCCCACCAGCCGTCGCGGATGGACAGGTTGAGCCCGCCGTTGAGCGCCGCCTTCATGCCGGACGTGCCGCACGCCTCCAGCGGGCGGAGCGGGTTGTTCATCCACACGTCGCAGCCCTGGACGAGCAGCTGGCCCAGGGCCATGTCGTAGTCGGGCAGGAAGACGATGCGGTGCCGCACGTCCTCTGCGTCGGCGAACTTCACGATCTGCTGGATGAGCTTCTTGCCGCCCTCGTCGGCCGGGTGCGCCTTGCCCGCGATCACGATCTGGACCGGCTTGACCGGGTCGAGCAGCAGCGCGCGGAGCCTGTCGGGGTCGGACAGCATCAGGGTGAGCCGCTTGTACGAGGGCACCCGGCGGGCGAAGCCGATGGTCAGCACCTCGGGGTCGAGGGCGTCGTCGATCCAGCCGAGCTCTGGCGGGGAGGCGCCCCGGTTGAGCCACGACTGGCGGAGCCTGGCGCGGGCCGCCCTGACCAGTTTCTCGCGCAGCCGCCCCCGGATGCCCCAGACGTCGCCATCGGAGATCTTGGTGATGCTCTCCCAGCCCTGTGCCTGCTCGACGAGCGTGGACAGCTCCTGGCCGGCCAGCTCCATGATCTCGCGGCCGACCCAGGTGGGCGCGTGCACGCCGTTGGTGATGAACCCGATCGGGACCTCGTCGGCGTCGAAGCCGGGCCAGAGCCACTGGAACATCTCCCGGCTCACGGCACCGTGCAGCTCGGAGACGCCGTTGACGCGCTGGGCCAGCCGCATGCCCATCGCGGCCATGTTGAACTTGCCGGGCTCGTCCTCGGCGCCGAGCGCGAGGATGCGGTCGGTCGGTACCGTGGGCCACGCGTTGTCGCCGCCGAACTGGCGGGCGATCATCTCCGCGGGGAAGCGGTCGATCCCGGCGGGCACCGGGGTGTGCGTGGTGAAGACGGTGCCGGCTCGCACCGCCTCCAGTGCCTCTTCGAAGGAGAGCCTGGCCTCGGTGAGCTCGCGGATGCGCTCCAGGCCGAGGAAGCCGGCGTGCCCCTCGTTCGTGTGGAACACCTCGGGCTCGGCGTGGCCGGTGACCCGGCAGTAGGCCCGGATGGCGCGGACGCCGCCGACGCCGAGCAGCAGTTCCTGGAGCAGGCGGTGGTCGGTGCCGCCGCCGTACAGACGGTCGGTGACGTCGCGGGCCGCGGTGTCGTTCTCGGCCACGTCGGAGTCGAGCAGCAGCAGCGGCACCCTGCCGACCTGGAGCACCCAGACCTGGGCGTGCAGCGTGCGCTGCTCGGGCAGGCTGATCTTGATCCGTACGGGGGTGCCGTCCTCCTCCTTCAGGAGGGTCAGCGGCAGGCCGCCCGGGTCGAGGGAGGGGTAGTGCTCAAGCTGCCAGCCCTCGGGCGAGAGGGACTGGGTGAAGTAGCCGTGCCGGTAGAGCAGGCCCACCGCCAGGATGGGCACGCCGAGGTCGCTGGCCGCCTTGAGGTGGTCCCCGGCCAGGATGCCGAGCCCGCCGGAGTACTGCGGCAGGGCGGCGGCGATGCCGTACTCCGGCGAGAAGTAGGCGATGCCCTGGGGAGCGTCGGAGATGCTCTGGTACCACCGGGGAGCGGTCATGTATTCGCGGAGGTCGTCGGCCGCGTCGGCCAACCGCCGCAGGAAACGGCGGTCGGCGGCGAGCTCACGGAGCCTGTCGGCCTCCACGGCACCCAGCAGGGCGACGGGGTCGTACCCGACGCGTCCCCAGATCGCCGGATCGACCTCGCCGAACAGGTCCAATGTCTCCGGGTGCCACGACCAGCGCAAATTCAGCACGAGCTCCCCGAGCGGGGCCAGCTCGGGGGGCAGGACGGTGCGGACGGTAAACCTGCGAATAGCTCTCACGGTGCCAAACCCTAGTTACTCAGCGCCACGAGGGCGACTCGAACACTCACGCGTCATCCCTCTCACCGTTATCAATCCCCCTCAAACACATCAAAGGTAGGCGATCTACTATTAGGACAACTCGCCGAAGAGTAAGAGGTCCCGCACTCTATCCACCGGCACGCATGAAGATGGACTATTAGGGCACCGGACATACGAGCCAGAACGCACTGCCCTCGGGAGCCGGCCGTCCCGGCAGGGCAAGGTTCCGCCTTGCCCTCAGAGCGGCCCGGGGGCGCTTGAAAATCGAAGATCTTTCCTTGCTGACTTCCCCGGCGGTACCGGGCGTGCCGCCGCTACCTTGAGAAGCGATGATCGGACGAATCCCAATCCTGGACATCCACCCCACGGTCGAATGCGGGCGCTACCCCGCGAAGGCCGCTGCGGGTGAGACCTTCGAGATCTCCGCGACCGTGTTCCGCGAGGGACACGACGCGGTCGCCGCAGGGGTCGTGTTCACCGGCCCCGACGGCGTGCGCGGGCCGCTGCTGCCCATGGCCGAGCTCGGGCCCGGCAGCGACCGCTGGGGCGTGGAGGTGACCCTGCCCACCGAGGGCGGGTGGCGCTTCCGGGTGGAGGCCTGGGGCGATCCCCTGGCCACCTGGCTGCACGACGCGGGCATCAAGATCCCGCGTGACCTGGACGCCGACCTGATGTGCGAGGAAGGTGCCCGGCTCTTCGACCGCGCGGCGAGAGCCGTACGGGCCGCCGACTGCGGGCCGGCGACCGATACCGTCGCGACCGGCAGGCCGGTGAGCGGCAGGCCCCCCGCGGCGAGGACGGCACGGCGGGGCAAGGTCACGCAGGCACACGCGTGCGGGCACCGCGCCGCGCTCCAGGCGGTGGCGGCCAGGCTCCGCGACACCCGGATCGACCCGCGCGCCCGGTTCACCGTCGCCCAGCTTCCGGAGACGGCGGCGCTGCTGCGCGCGCACCCGCTGCGGGAACTGGTCACGAGGTCGGCCCCGCGCTCGGTGGTGGTCCACCGCCGCAGGGCGCTGTTCGGGTCGTGGTACGAGCTCTTCCCGCGATCCGAGGGCGCGATCATCGAGCGGGACACGGCCCCCAAGTCCGGAAATTTCCTGACTGCCGCGAAGCGGTTGCCGGCCGTCGCGAAGATGGGCTTCGACGTCGTCTACCTGCCGCCGATCCACCCGATCGGGCAGAGCTTCCGCAAGGGGCGCAACAACACCCTGACCCCCGAACCGTACGACCCCGGCTCGCCCTGGGCGATCGGCTCGCAGCAGGGCGGCCACGACGCCATCCACCCCGACCTGGGCACCTTCGAGGACTTCGACGCCTTCGTGGCGCAGACCCGCGAGTTGGGCATGGAGGTCGCCATCGACCTGGCCCTGCAGTGCGCGCCCGACCACCCGTGGGTCACCGAGCACCCGGAATGGTTCAACATTCGCGCCGACGGCTCGATCGCGTACGCGGAGAATCCGCCGAAGAAATACCAGGACATCTACCCGCTGAACTTCGACAAGGACCCCCGGGGGATCTACGAGGAGATCAGGCGAGTGGTACGGATCTGGATGGATCACGGCGTACGGATCTTCCGGGTGGATAATCCGCACACCAAGCCGGTGGCCTTCTGGGAGAAGCTGCTGGCCGACATCAACGCCACGGACCCGGACGTGCTGTTCCTGGCCGAGGCGTTCACCCGGCCGGCGATGATGCGGACACTGGCCAAGGTCGGCTTCCACCAGTCGTACACGTACTTCACCTGGAAGAACTCGCGCCCGGATGTCGAGGAGTACCTGAGCGAACTCTCCCACGAGACGTCGTCCTACATGCGACCGAACGTGTTTGTTAACACCCCTGACATTCTCCACGAGTATCTTCAGCATGGGGGAGTCCCGGCATTTCATATCAGAGCAGTGCTCGCGGCGACGGCGATGCCAACCTGGGGCGTCTACGCGGGTTATGAACTTGCGGAGAATGTACCGGTTCGACCGGGCAGTGAGGAATATCTAGATAGTGAGAAATATCAATACAAACCCCGTGATTGGGTAGGGTCCGAGCGAGAAGGCCGTAGCCTTGCCCCGTTCATCACGCAACTCAACTTGTTCCGAAGAGCACACCCGGCGCTCCAGGAACTGCGTAATCTACGGTTTCACAGCGTTAACCATCCGGACATGGTCTGCTTCTCCAAGCGGCTGCCCGGCGCCTACGACACGGCCACACGACGGCACGGCCTGGGCGACGTGGTCCTCGTGGTCGTGAACCTGGATCCGCACAACACCCATGAGGCGACGGTGTCACTGGACATGCCCGCCCTCGGTCTCGACTGGCAAGCCGAGTTCGTCGTGGACGACGAGCTGTCGGGCGAGTCGTATCACTGGCGGCAGGACAACTACGTGCGCCTCGATCCCCACATCCACCCAGCGCACGTCTTCACTCTGCGTGCCGCGGCGGCGAACCAGCGGTGAGCCGGCCGGGTACGCCTATACCGGCAGAACAGCGGGGAGTCCACTGGTGAGTCAGCTACACGAGCCAATTCCGAACACCTTCGACGAGGAAGAACCGCGCGATCCCTACTGGTTCAAGCGCGCCGTGTTCTACGAGGTTCTCATCCGGGGCTTCGCCGACTCCAACGGCGACGGCACCGGGGACATCCGCGGTCTCATCCAGAAACTGGACTACCTCCAGTGGCTCGGCGTCGACTGCCTCTGGCTGCTGCCGCTGTACGAATCGCCGCTGCGCGACGGCGGATACGACATCGCCGACTTCATGAAGATCCTTCCCGACTTCGGGGATCTCGGAGATTTCGTGAAGCTCGTCGACGAGGCGCACAAGCGCGGCATGCGGGTCATCGCCGACCTGGTGATGAACCACACCAGCGACCAGCACCCGTGGTTCCAGGCCTCCCGGCACGACCCCGAGGGTCCTTTCGGCGACTTCTACGTCTGGAACGACCACGACGAGCTCTACCAGGACGCCCGGATCATCTTCGTGGACACCGAGACGTCCAACTGGTCGCACGACCCGGTCCGGGGGCAGTACTACTGGCACCGCTTCTTCTCGCACCAGCCGGACCTCAACTACGAGAACCCCGACGTGCAGGACGCGATGCTGGAGGTGCTCCGCTTCTGGCTGGACCTCGGCATCGACGGGTTCCGGATGGACGCCATCCCGTACCTGTTCGAGCAGGACGGCACCAACTGCGAGAACCTGCCCAGGACCCACGAGTACCTGAAGCGGGTCAGGTCGGAGGTCGACCGGCTCTACCCCGACCGGGTGCTGCTGGCCGAGGCCAACCAGTGGCCCGCCGACGTGGTCGAGTACTTCGGCGACCCCGCCACCGGGGGCGACGAGTGCCACATGGCGTTCCACTTCCCGCTGATGCCGCGCATCTTCATGGCGGTCAGGAGGGAGTCGCGTTACCCGATCTCGGAGATCATGGCCCAGACGCCGAAGATCCCGGAGAACTGCCAGTGGGGCATCTTCCTTCGCAACCACGACGAGCTCACGCTTGAGATGGTGACGGACGACGAGCGCGACTACATGTACTCGGAGTACGCCAAGGATCCCCGGATGCGCGCCAACGTCGGCATCCGGCGGCGGCTGGCGCCGCTACTGGAGAACGACCGCAATCAGATCGAGCTGTTCACGGCGTTGCTGCTCTCCCTGCCCGGTTCTCCCGTGCTGTACTACGGCGACGAGATCGGGATGGGGGACAACATCTGGCTGGGCGACCGCGACGGTGTCCGCACCCCGATGCAGTGGAGCCCCGACCGGAACGCGGGATTCTCCGACTGCGACCCCGGCCGTCTGTACCTCCCGGTCATCATGGACCCGATCTACGGCTACCAGGCGCTCAACGTCGAGGCCCAGCAGCGGAGCGCGGGCTCGCTGCTGCACTGGACCAAGCGGATGATCGACATCCGCAAGCGTCATCCGGTCTTCGGCCTCGGCGCGTTCACCGAGCTGAACTCCTCCAACCCGAGCGTCCTGGCCTACGTAAGGGAGCTCGGCGACGACCGGATCCTGTGCGTCAACAACCTCTCCAGGTTCCCTCAGCCGGTGGAACTGGACCTCCGCCGCTTCGAGGGGTCGATTCCGGTGGAGACGATGGGCGGGGTTCCTTTCCCACCAGTTGGCGAGCTTCCGTATCTTTTGACACTTCCTGGGCATGGGTTCTATTGGTTCACCCTGCCACCCGCATCCCAGGAGGCGTAAAGCCGTGTTGACGGAGCTCCTTACCGGTTGGATCACCCATCAACGATGGTTCGCCGGTAAGGGGCGCCCGATCGACGATCTCGTCGTCGACTCGGACCTGGAACTCTCACCACGCCTGCGCCATCTGATCATCTCGGTTCACCAGGCCGGGGCGCGCGACCGCTACCAGCTGCTGCTCGGCACCGACGCGCCCGAGGAGTACCGCTTCAAGCCGGCCCACATCGGCGAGGGCTACTACGACGCCGCCTACGACGCCGACCTCACCTGCACCCTGCTGACCGGCATGGCGGAAGACCGCGATATCGGCCCGCTCCGCTTCCGCCACCTCGACGGAGTGGAGATCGACACCTCCCTGCGGAGCCTGGTGCTCAACGCCGAGCAGTCCAACACCTCCCTCGTGTACGGCGACACCTACATCTGCAAGCTGTTCCGCCGCCTGACCCCCGGGGTCAACCCGGAACTGGAGATCGTCACCGCCCTGGCCCTCCGTGACGGCACCCACATCGCGCAGCCGTACGGCTGGATCGAGACCGAACTCGACGACGAACCCACCACGCTGGCGATGACCCAGGAGTTCCTGTCGAACTCCAACGACGGCTGGGCGCTGGCGCTGGCCAGCGTCCGCGACCTCTACGGCGCCCTGGAGCCCTCGGCCTCGGAGGCGGGCGGCGACTTCAGCGCCGAGGCCTTCCGCCTCGGTGTGGCCACCGCCCAGGTCCACCACGAGATGGCCGCCGCCTTCCCCGTCGACGTGATCGAGTCGCAGGAGGTCAAACGGATGGTCGAGGAGTTCGGCCGCCGCCTGGCCGCCGCGGTCGCCGAGGTGCCCGAACTCCGCGAGCACGTCCACGTCGCCGAGCAGGCGTACCAGCGGGTCTCCGAGGTGGCCAAGGAGATGCCGGTCCAGCGCGTCCACGGCGACTACCACCTCGGCCAGGTGATGCGGACCACCACGGACTGGGTCATCCTCGACTTCGAGGGCGAGCCCGGACAGCCCATCGCCGAGCGCCGGGCCCTGTCCTCGCCGCTGCGTGACGTGGCCGGGATGCTCCGCTCCTTCGACTACGCGGCCCGCCACCTGCTGGCCGACCACGCCGAGGCCGACGCCGACGAGCTGCGCCCCCGCGCGGTCGAGTGGGCCGAGCTCAACCGCTCCGCCTTCCTGGCCGGCTACTCCGCCGGAGGCGGCCACCTGCGCGCCGAGGACGCCGTCCTGCTCCGCGCCCTGGAACTCGACAAGGCCGCCTACGAGATCGTCTACGAGGCCCGCAACCGCCCGAGCTGGCTGCACATCCCGATGGCCGCCTTCGAAACCGGCCATTAGGCGCCCGCCCGCCGCGCGAAGAGGCCACCAAGACGTCAGACGGCCGCCGGTCGGTGAAGCGCGACATCGTCGCGGTGCCGCCGGAGTCCGGGGGCGTCCCCGCGCCGCTGTCCCAGGCGACGGTGAGCACCGTCGCCGCGTCGGTCGCGCTCGACTTCACCTCCACCGACAGGAAGTTCCGGCTGTCGAGGCTGGAGAACCACTCGGCGCGGAGCGGGGTCAGCTTCCTGGCGTTCAACACCCTCGGCGCGGCGCTGTGGGTCCCGGTGCCCACGGTGCTGGGGTACACCGTGGGCACCTACATCGGCGAGGTGTACGACGAGATCGCCCGCTACTTCGGCTACCTGCTCATCGGCCTGGTCGTACTGGCCCTCACACTTCTCGTCCGGCACCTGCTGCGACACCGCCGAGAGCACGACTGAGGCCTTCCCGGCTGCCGACCTCGTAGGCCCTGCCGACTGACCCCGCCCGCTCTCGGCGGCCTTGGGACCTCTCGTCCCGTTGACCGGAAGGGCGGATGATCATTCGTGATCATCCGCCCGCGAGGTCAGGGAATCCGTATCGCGCACGCGTTCGGCTGCACCCCGGCCCCGTTCTCGTCGTTGACGTTCCAGGTGACCCCCGACACGGCACTCCGTCCGGAAGGCGGTGTCAGATCGACGAAATCATCGCAGTTGCCGGGCCATGCCGGGTTACCCCCACCGCCGGGGGCCGGACCGACCTTGCACGAGGTCTGCGCCACCCTCTCGGCGATGTTCACCACGGTGATGTACAGGCGACTTCCCAGCGTCGACAGGGTGGCACTCACCGCCTGGCCGGGATAACCGGTCACGGACGAGAGATTGTGCCAGCGCGGAGTGGTTTCCGGATCCCTGATGAAGGTACGGCCATCGCAGAGGACATAAGCGATATATTGCGTATTACCCCGGAAAACCGAGGCGACCCCGACTCTTGGCCCTCCCGCACCCGCCGGCCCCCGGACACCCCTCTCACCTTGGGGACCCGCCGGTCCCAGATCACCCTTCTCACCCTTCTCCCCTTGAGGACCCGCCGGACCTGAGTCACCTTGGGCACCCTTCTCGCCTTGAGGACCCGCCGGACCTGAGTCACCTTGGGCACCCTTCTCGCCTTGAGGACCCGCCGGACCTGAGTCACCTTGGGCACCCTTCTCGCCTTGAGGACCCGCCGGACCTGAGTCACCTTGGGCACCCTTCTCGCCTTGAGGACCCGCCGGACCTGAGTCACCTTGGGCACCCTTCTCACCTGGCAGCCCCTGCAGACCGGGATCACCCTTCTCACCCTGAGGACCCACCGGACCCAGGCCGCCCTGAGCACCCTTCTCACCCTGAGGCCCAGGTTTACCGTGCAGTCCCGGAAAACCCATCGGGCCCCGCTCCCCCTCCGGCCCCTCCGGTCCTTCCGGGCCTCGGCGTCCCGGAATACCCTGTATCCCTCTGGGGCCCCTCCTTCCGCGCTCGCAGAATCCGCGGCACCGGTGGCACGAACGGCCACAACGACGGCACGGTCCGTGGCGGCACTCCCCCCGCTGGGCGGACCCGAAGGAAGCATTCCCCTCTACCACCACTCCGACATACGTCCCCGGCGCGGGCCCGATCTCCGCACTCGCCGATACCTGGCCCGGCAGCATCGCCCCCACCATGGCCAGGACCACCGCGTGCGTCAAGAAGCGACGACCGACAAGTCTCCCAATTATTCCGTTCTCATAAGGAGTCAACTTATATCCCTTTGTGGCGAGAATCCGACTTTTTATCATTGCCAATGATTTAAATCGGAAATACCCATACGCCAAAGAGAAAAACGCGGCAGCCATTTTCGAGTCAGCAAACAAATGGTATTCAGAGAAGAATCCAGCCCGCCACGACGGAACTTCTTCCGCCGAACACCGGGGAGGTCGACCGCGTCGAGGTGGCGACCCTGCGTTCCTACGTCGAGGCCCTCGTCGGACGGCTTCGTGCGGCGGCCGACTTCGGCGACGTCGAATACACCGTGGCATGGCTCGTACAACGGCAGAAGCCAGCGCGAGGCCCTGGAACACGTCCGCTCGGGACTGCCCGACGCGGAGCCGTACCGTGCCTGGTCGAACTTCACCTTCACCGCCAACACCGGGCACGTCCGCGAGGTCGACCTGTTCGTGGCCGCGCCCGCCGGGCTCTTCCTCATCGAGATCAAGAGCCTGCACGGGCGGCTCGGCGCGAGCGGCGCCAACTGGGTGCAGACGACCGGCAACCGCACCCGTTATTTCGACAACCCGCTACACCTGGCCGATTCCAAGGCCAAGCAGCTCAAGTCGCTGCTGCAGCAGGCCGCCGGACCCCGGGTGCGGATCCCCTACATCCACGCCGCGGTCTTCCTCTCCGTGCCCTCGCTGGAGGTGGGGCTGCCGGACCAGCACCTCACCGGGGTCTACGGGCCCGAGAACGGCCGGCTACTGAAGATCCTGTCGGACCTGCTCACGGTGGCACCCCGCGACCAGCGCCGCCGCATCACCCCGGAGATCTCCCGGCCACTCGGCGGCTGGCTGCGCAAGGTGGGGATCGCCAAGAGCCGCGCCCACCTCCAGGTGGGAGCCTGGGAGCTGGAGCCGCGCCCGTTCGACGCCGGGCCCACCTGGGAAGACCACCTGGCCACGCACCGCGACATCGACACCGAGAAACGCCGCATCCGCATCTACCTGGTCGAACGCAACGCCGACGAGGACATGCGGGCCAGCATGGGCCGGGCGGCCCGCCGCGAGGTGCTGGCCCTGCACGGCATCAGCCACCCGGGCATCGTGCGGGTCGACACCCTGGAGCAGCACGAGATGGGCCCGGCGCTCATCTTCCGGCACGACCCGCGCGCCATGCGCCTGGACCACTACATCGGCGAGTACGGCCCGCGCCTCGACCTGCTCACCCGGCTCAACCTGATCCGCCAACTCGTCGAGGCGGTGTCGTACGCCCACGGGCGGCACCTGCATCACCGGGCGCTGTCGGCGCGCAGCGTGCTGGTCACGCCGGGCCGCGCTCCCAAGGGCGCGCGGGAGCAGGGCTGGCTCAACCCGCAGCTCCAGATCAGCGACTGGCAGACCGCCACCCGAGGTGAGGGCACCGACGGCACGACCCCGGGGATGAGTTCCAGCAGCCACGTCGGCCAGCACATGGAGGCGTCCGCCCAGGCGTACCTGGCCCCGGAGCTGAACACGCCGAGCCCCGACCCGGTGGCGCTCGACGTGTTCGGCCTGGGCACCCTGTCCTACCTGCTGCTCACCGGCCTGCCCCCGAGTGACCGGCGGGCCGACCTCCTCGCCCGCCTGGCGAAGGAGAACGGCCTGCGTCCCTCGACGGTCGACGACTCGGTGACCGGGTTCATGGACGAGCTGGTCCAGGCCGCCACCGCGCCGGTGCCCGTACAGCGGCTGACCAGCGTGGCCGAGTTCCTGGAGATGCTGGAGGCCGTCGAGGACGAGGCGACCGCCCCCGAGTCGGTCCACCCCGCCGACGAGCAGCCGGGAGACGACCTCGATCCGCTGGAGGCCAGGCAGGGCGACGTGATCGGCGGCGAGTGGCGAGTGGAGAAGCGGCTCGGCACCGGCTCCACCTCCCGCGCCCTGCTGGTGACGAACCTGCGGAGCGGGAGGCCGGAGGTGCTCAAGGTCGCCCTGTCGGACGAGAAGGCGGCCAGGCTCGAAAGCGGCGCCGAATCGCAGGGTTACCTGTGCGGTCGGAGACTGAGAAGTCGGCGGCGATGGACTGGCTTGCCGCAGAAGTCGGGGCGCACGAGTAGATGATCGCTTAGCTCGCCTGATGGGAAGCTCCGGGGTCGCGTGAGTCAGGACGCCAGGAACACCTCATCGAGATGCCATTCGAGAGTCTCGTGAGCTGGCCGGTCATGTCGGTGCTGGGGAACGGCGATCTGGCTTCCGGCACGCCGGTAGAACTGCTCGCCGTTGCCGAACTCCTCACGGAGACGCGGGCTGACCCTCAGCCGATACTCGGGATCGACGGCCAGGTAACCGCGATCGAACAGGGTGTGAATGTCCGAACGCAGCAGCAGCCCGTTGTCCAGACGGTGCTCGCCTCCGGCGGAGAGCGGACGGATATGGGCGGCCTGCAGGACAGGACGGATCTTGTCGCCGGTGATGGCACAGCGCCGGTCGTAGGCATTCAGCACGACGGCCTGAAACGCCTGCTGGCCGAGCCGCTGTGGGGTCAGCCGGGGATCGCCGTAGGTCGGTCCGTCCCGATGCCATGGTCTGGACAGATCGATCTCGACAACGGCCCCGAGCAATCGGGGGAGCAGCTCGCGGAAGTAGTCCGCCTGCGGGTGAGAGGCGAGGTCATAGCTCTTGCCCTGTACGAGGTTCGGGGCGAAGTCCGGCGGCTGCTCCGCCGGTGCGTCGAGAGGGAAGAAGCAGGTGTCCCGCAGCAGGACGCACCCGATGATCGGATCCTCTCCGGGAGCGATCGGCTGCTTGCGATACCGGCTCACCCTCGTACGCATCTGCTGGAGGCTCGTGGCGCCGTTCGCCTCCCGGAAGATGTCCCACGCCTCGGAGATGCGCAGCCTCTCGAACCCGTTGAAGAATCCCCCGCCCACCACCCGGTTGTGCGGATGGTGCGTCTTGAAGAAAAACGGCTCACCGGAACGCAGGGCCTTGAACCCGCCACCGGAGGGACGCCAAAAGTTGGCCTCGGTCAGCGCGGGACGGGCCGCCAGAAAATGATGCCACTCGCCATCCGTTACCCCGACATACGTCTTCATAGGTCAATATTGTGTATCCCGATGACCATGCTCTACACCGAAAACGGATTACGCGTTTTCTGGATCGCCGGAAAGAAGGACCCGTCTAATGGATCGCCATGGCGTTGAGGTGAGCCCGGTCCTGCACGATCGTCGTACACGTCCCCGGACCAGCGCCCCGGCGTGCGCTGACCCCTCGATCCCGCTCACCTCGGCGGCACGCCCGCGACGGGGGGAGCGGTGAGGCGACACGGCGACCTCACCCACCGCCGTGTCGCTGCCCAATCCTGGGTTCAAGTGAGCCCATCCGCAAATGAGGTGCGGTCGAGACCGGCACCTGCCTGAACCAGTCCAGGTCGCCCGAGGCGGATCGGTTCGGGATCAGCGGCCCACTGCGGTCTCCCGGTCGATGCGTGACAGCTTCTCGGGGTTGCGGACGGCGTAGAGCCCGGCGATGAGGCTGCCTTCGAGGCGTACCGCCAGGACGGTGTCGATCTCGCCGCCCGTACGCAGGATCAAGGCCGGGTGGCCGTGCTACGGGGGGAAGCTCACTCTTCCAGTAGGGGTGACTCCTCCGCTCCCTGAAGGGAGCGGCTTCTCGCTAAGCCACTTCCGCAGCCTCATGGGTACGAGAAAGCCCCCGGCCGTGGCCGAGAGCCCTCCCAGGTTCCGCAGGTGGGCTAGAAGTCGAACTCGCCCTTCTTCGCCCCGTCCACGAAGGCATCCCACACGCTCTCACTCACCACGAACGGCGCCCTCTCCGGAGCCTCGGTGTCCCGCAGCCCCACCCGACCACCCGACAGCGGGGCCACCTCCAGGCAATCACCCTGGTTGGACGCGCTCTTGGATGCCTTACGCCAGGCCGCAGTCTTCAGCTCATCACTCAGATCCACAGCTTCTCTGCCTCTCTGATCAACTCGATCGAGACATACTGAGGGCTTGCCTCAGCTCGGATGGTGTCGTATCGGGCGCAGACAGCCCCGACATCTTCTGGCCGATTTGTCACATGCCCGTGCGTTACAGACTCGACATATACCATATCTGGACTTTCTGGAAGCTGAGCGATCACGAAGCCACCCGAGGTTCCCGTGGCCGACCCAAGCGCCAAAGGAACAATCTGGATACCGATTCGAGGTCGATCAACCATTTCCAGAAGATGCTGGAGTTGGTGTCGCATGACCTCTTTGCCCCCAATTGGGCGGTGAAAAACTCCTTCGTCGAGGATAACCCAGAGCATTGGCGGAACGGACTGGGACAGGATCCTCTGTCTCTCCATGCGAGCTGCGACAGCCTTTTCTACCTGCTCGTCGACTATACTGAGCCGATCATAAGTTTTGGGACTATCGGCGTTATGCGCCGATGTAGGTCAGGTGCGGGTCGGTGAAGAAGGCCCGGACGATGTCGGGGCGTTTCTGTAGCCGGTGCATGCCGCTGTGCATGGCCGCGGCCAGTTCGTGTTCATCGGCGACCGCCTCACGAGCCACCCGGGCCTTGATGTTTTGGTTGACCCACTCATCAGGGTTGAGATCGGGGGCGTAGGCGGGCAGGAAGAACAAGCGCAACCGGCCGCCGGTACGTGCGATGAAATCACGCACCGCGGCGGCGGTGTGGATCGAGGAGCCGTCGACGACCAGGAAGATCGGCCCGATGACGGTGCGCAGCAGCTGCGCGCAGAACCCGAGAAACGCCCAGCGGTCCATCGAGCCGTGCCACAGCCGGTAGCGCAGCGTGCCGTCCGCGGCGACCGCCGAGAACATCTTCACCGACCGGCGCTGCGCCCCGGCGCACACCACCGGGGTCTGTCCGATCAGTCCCCAGGTGGTCCCGGCGCGGTGATCGACGCGCATGCTCATCTCATCGGCGAACAACACCAGCGCCCCCCGTGCCCGGGCCAGGCGACAGATCTGCGGCAACAGCACCGTCGTCCACCGGGTGACGGCCGCCGGATCACGCCGCCATGCCCGATAGGCCGGGCGTTGCGGCGACAGGCCCAGCCCGCGCAGCAACCTCCCGGCCGCCGCCACCGACAAACCGATCCCGAACCAGGCCGCGATCACCAACGCCACCAGCGCCCGCGTCCACAATGCCACCGCCGTCCCCAGTACCTGACGGGGGGTGACATCACGCACCACCGCCTTGACGCTCTGCTCCTGCCCAGGCGTCAGCCGCCGCGGCCGACCCGGCGCCTTCTTGATCCGCAGCGCCTCGTCACCACCTGCCCGGGCCTGGCGTTTCCACCGAAACACCGACTCACGGCCCACCCCCAGCGCCTCGGCCACCCGATCCGGTGACATGCCCTCCTCCAGCAACCGGAGGGCGAAAACCTTCTCCTCGAACGTCGCTCTGCGACCTTTTCTCGCCATACCCCCAGCATGCGCCTGCCGGAACTCGATCTCCCACCGCTACCCAACACGTACCAAAACTTACGATCGGCTCAGTACCTGGCTCTCCGCGAATAACCGCTCGCGCATAAGCCTCAGTCTGAAGAAGACCGGGCACAACAAGCGGCTGCCAGGTATGCAGTGTGTGCGCCGCCGGTTCAACATCCAGCCATCCTCTGAACCACCGAGGACTTGCCCCCCGAGTGATGTGTTCCCACAGCCGGATGACTTCCCCGCCTGCTTCCAACGCATCATCGCAGCGCTGGGCGAAGTTCCGGCTTGGGGTGCGCTCGCCCCGTTCTATGAAGCCGATCAGGCTCTGGCTAAATTGGGTGATTTCCGCTAGCCGATCCTGAGACAGGCCAGCTGCTTTCCGACGTTTACGTAGCTCGGCGCCGAAAGCAACCAATGGTCTCACGAATGGTCCAGGTGTGGGGGTTACGGACATTTCAGCTCCGTCCGGCGGGGAAGGCTACTCCGTCAGCACAAAAGCACAGTTTCAATACAAGCTGTGCAGCAATGTACTGACGGTTTCGATACCCAAAGTAGTCGCCCGGGTGCATTCTGTGAAGTAGTCCGGAGCGGCGGAAACGCCACCGGAGCGGCCCTCTCACGCACGTAGAGAGCACTCATCAAAAGCCGTCGAAAAAATACCGCGCATGTCCGGACAAGGGGGGTGGAAATGTCCTTCGATCCATTGAAAAACGCACTTTTGGTCACGCCTCGTGCCTCTGCCGGACACACACCTGTCACCGCCAAGTAAGTCCTCCGAGGTGCCCGGAAGCCACTTCGCGCAAGACGGAAATACTTCGCTCTGTCGTCCCTAATACCCCAAACAAAGCGGGGCCTGCCACGGCGCGGCACGCCATGACAAGCCCCTCGACCGGACACTGGAGGTCCGATCTGATGCATCACCCTAGAGGAAACCCCCGGCCCATCAGGGTCCGTTGGCACGCCGACCGGCCGCCGATGCCGCTCGGTTGCCGCTGGTGCGGTCATCCCCCGTACGCGCACGAGGCCGCCAGCCTGCCGCACCGCCCCCACCACCACTGGGAGCAGCCCACCCCCGCCCAGGTCCACGCCCGGATGACCTCCCGCCGCCGCCTCGGCCTCTCCGGCCACCCACCGGTCGCGCCGCCCATCCGTTCGATCCCCTGCCCCACACCTCCTGTCGTTTCCCCGGTGCGACTCCCGGAGGTCTCCCCCGGCCGGCACCGGCGGCCGGAGCAGTCCGGGGTCACGGCCGCCGTGCCGTACCGGCGAGGACGGCCGCCGGGTCCCCGTACCCCCGGCAAGCACACCCCGTACCGGCAGGGGGCGACGGTATGAACGGACGCGAGCCCCAGCCCCGGCAGAGCGGGCGGCACCGGCGCGGGACCGTCACCGAGCAGGTCGGCTCCCAGCCCTGGGACCCGGCCGAACGGGCCGCCGCCGAGCAGCTCGACCAGGTCGAGCCCGCCTGGACCGTCTGGTACGGCCCCGGCACCCGGCGCTTCCACGCCGTCGCAGTCTGGCCCACTCCCGTACCCCTGAGCGTGCGGGCCCGCACCGCCGACGAGCTACGCACCCTGATGCGCGAGGCCGAACACAGCACACCACCACCCCAAGGAGGGACCATGCCCGAGACCCCTGACACACCGCACCCCCCGAACCACCCGCAGCCCCCGCACGACCCCCACCCCCTGACCCCCTCCCAGACTGGGGACCACCCACAGACCTCGTACGACCCGCACCCCCCGGACGATCCGCGCACCGTCTGCTGGGATCTGCCGCACGACCTGCCGATTGTCGGCAAGGCTCGCGCCATGGTGCGCGAGACCCTCGTCGCCTGGGCGCTGCACCAGCTCGTCGACGACGTCGTCCTGGTGATCGGCGAACTGCTCGCCAACGCGATCATTCACGGCGAGCCCGTGGTCAGGCTCTCCCTGTGGGCCGACGCCGACGAGTTCCAGGTCCAGGTCACCGACCGAGGCCCCGGACAGCCACGCCACCTCACCCTCGACCCCGAGTCCCTGCACGGCCGCGGACTGACCATCGTCAAGGCCCTCGCCCACGACACCGGCGTAACCCCCCTCCCCCACCGCCCCGGCAAAACCGTCTGGGCCCGCTGGCGTCTTCCCCGTCAAACCGCGGCTACCCGGGCATCGTCCTGAACCTCAGGAGCCGCTCGGCGCGTTCGCGCAGGCGTCCGAAATCAGCGATGTGCGATGCGATTGATATATCGAAGACCGACACATTCTCAAACGCGAATATTTGTGATGTCGCCGGCGGCGGCGAGTGCGGCTTCTACCCTCTGCCTGAACGATGTCCAGGTCACCTAGCGGGTCGTCTCCAGGGTGAGATGCTCCCGACCGACCACGACCGTCCAGGTCGGTCAGTCGATACTGGGGAAGCAGCTCGCTGGAGGCCCCCGTCGCCGTCATCGTGACGACCTGCTGCTCCGTCAGAAGCCGCGGGTAGTGAAAAGCGGCCCGGCAGGTCGTGAACATCCGAGAGATCGTTCCCTTGCCGTTCCCTCGGAGCTATTTTGAGGAGTTCAAGAAATCCCCATCCACAGGTAAACAAGCGAGGGCTGTGAACGATCCGGCGCATCCCCCTCTGGCACCCTCGGAGCCGACCGACATGGAAACAGATCTGTGAGCGACCCTGCGCATCTGCACCCCACTCTGGCGCACCATGTCGTCAACACGCTCGGGTGGCCGTCGCTGCGCCCCCTACAGCAGCGGGCGCTGGGGCCGCTCGCCTCGGGACAGGACGCCCTGCTGCTCGCGCCCACGGCGGGAGGCAAGACCAAGGCGTCCGGGGTGGGCTCCGCCCTTGGGACTGAGCCACCTCGGGCTCCCCGCTGTGCGGGCACCTTGCCGGCCTTCGGGATGATGGGGCGCGAGGCGACACGAGCGGATCGGGGAGATGAGCATGGGGCAGGTGGGCGAGCCGTTGCGGGCCACACGTTGGTTCGCCGACGCGCCGGTACCGACGCGCGACATCGTGCGGGCGCTGGAGGCGGCTCGCTGGACCGGGTCGGCGCGCAACCGCCAGCCCTGGAGATTCGTCGTGGTCAGGGACCGCGGCCTGCAGAAGAGGTTGAGCCTGCTGGGAGGCTACGCGGCTCACCTGGCCGCCGCTCCCGTGGTCGTTCTGCTCGCGGTGGACCACGGAACAGGGGGCGAGGACGCGGAGTTCGACGCGGGCCGGGCCGCCCAGAGCCTCATGCTCGCCGCGCACGACCTTGGCCTGGGAAGCTGCCCGGCCTCGTTCTTCCCCTCCCCCAATGCCGAGCAGGCCGGCCGGATGGTCGGCGTCGAGGCTCCGTGGAAGGTCCGGACCGCCATCTCCCTCGGCTACCCCGCGCCCGCGCCTCGTGGCAGGTCCGCGATTCCCTCGGGACGCCTGCCGCTGGATGATCTGGTCCGCTGGATCGGCTCCTGAGGGGATGCTCCCTCGCCGACCGGTCCGAAGTGACTCACCGAATGCTGCGCGACGTCCACGGGAAGTGTCCGCGGTTACTCACCGAATGCTGCGCGACGTCCACGGGAAGTGTCCGCGGCGATGGCCTGGTCCGGCGCGCGCCGCCTGTCAGGTTCCGGCTCTCTGTTGCGGATCGGTGATCCCGCCCGGGCAGGCGAGCCGGGCGATGTCCCAACCGGCACGCCGGGCTCCGGCCTGGTAGGCACTCTCATAGAAGGCCAGTACGGCGGCGTGCGGGTCGGCTGCGGCGCGGGCGTCGGCGTAGCGCAGCACGGCCAGGTGACTGCCTCGCTGCGCGACCCACTCCGCGGCCTCGGGCCGCAGTGGTTCGTTCTCCAGCCCTTCGGGCTCGGGAGCGGTGTAGGAGTAGAAGGCGGGCTCGGGAAAGGAGTCGTCACCGAACCAGAAGCCGGAGCTGATCACCTCCTGCGAGTAGGCCTCCCGCGTCACTGAGTCGACCGAGGGCGGCTGGTCGACCTGGCGTTCGGAGAAGCGGGTGCAGGCGATGTCGAAGGTGTGCCAGAAATGGTGCACCGGGCTGATCTTTCCCGAGAAGCCCGCGGCGAACTCCTCCAGCATCAGGTTCACCTGGCTCAGAACCTGCCAGTAGCGCGTGACCATGGCGAAGTCGTAGGCCGCGTGCTCGGTGTCCTCGACGAACGGCCGGCCGGAGTCCGGCAGGTCGAACGGCCACGGTATGTCCAGGTCCACCTGCACGTCCAGCTCCGCCAGCGTCAGCATGACTCTCTGATAGAAGGACGCCACCGACTGCCCGTAGAGCGGGAACGACACCGCCCGGCCGTCCAGCGCGGTGACGAGCAGTTGGTGGCCGACGAAGTCGAAGTCGATCGTGAAGATCGGGTTGCCGTCCGCCTGCCCCATCGGCCGGGTGGTGAGCCCTCGGCCGGTGAGATGGAACGGCACGCTCCACCAGTGGTTGCGCCGGACCCCGGCGGCGAGCCGGATCTTGCCCACCACCTGGCAGAACCGGTGCAGCGTGGCCTTGGTATCCCGCCACTCGGCCAGCGGTATCGGGGCGAACAGCTCCATGGACACCACCATTCCCTCAGCGTACGCATCAAAGACCCGGCCGACACCACGGACAGCAAGATCTTCATCGGTCTCTCCGCCGGCCGGCATGGAAAGCCGGTCGAATTCAATGTTTTGCGGACTGGATATACGCCGTATCCGGACTCCCTGAAAGCTGTGCGATCACGAAGCCGCCGAGAATTCCCGTCATCACCCCCAGCGTCGCGGGGATGACCTGGATGCCGATTCGCGGGGACTCTACTTCGCGGGGACTCTACCGCCTCCACAAGGCGTTCGAGTTGCCGACGCATGACTTCCTTGCTGCCGACCAGACGATGCAGAACGCCTTCGTCCAGTACCGCACGGAACAGCGGTGGGGTGGCACGCCTGAAGAACTTCAGCATCCATGACAAGAACCTGCCGGGTGATTTTCCGTACGCCGACCACACCTCGGCGCTTCTCCGAGCTGCGGATTCCCCTGCGCGGCATCACCGCGAAGGTGCTCACCCAGTCGCTCCGGAGGCTCGAACGGGACGGCCTCGTCTCGCGTGCCGCCTCCGGTGGGGCCGTGCAGCGGGTCGAGTACGAGCTGACCCCGCTCGGCCGCAGCCTGCTGGGGCCGATGGCGGTCGTGTGCACCTGGGCGGAGAGGCACTGGGACGAGTTGCTCGACGCCCGCGAAGCCTACGAACCCCCTGCCTCCGGGTTCGGCCGCACCGGCTGAGCCCCACCGGCTGAGCCCCATCCCCATCGCTCTGAGCCCCATCCCCATCGCTCCACCGTGCGATCACCGACCACAGCCGTCGGCTCTGCTCGTCCAACGCGCCCATCTTCATGTCGATCTACACGGCGGCAAGGTGGGGTCACGGGAGGGTGCGCCCATCGCCGTGGACGGCTCACTGTTGCGGGCGCAGCGCCATCCAGATCGCCGAGGCGTCCTCGTCGGCGGGGTTGCGCCAGGAGTGCGGCTGCTGCGTGCGGAAGTGGAGGGAGTCACCGGGGTTGAGTACGTGCACCACGCCACCGACCTCGAACTCGAGCCTGCCCGCTACCAGATAGACGAGCTCCTCGCCGAGGTGCTGCATCGGCTTGCTGCCGCTGCTCGCTCCCGGGATCACCGTCGCCATGGCTGCGGCGACCAGGAAGTCGCCGTAGGGGCCGCTGATCCCAGCGAGGTCTATCCCCGCGTGTGAGGTGTAGATCGGGCGCCTGTTCTCGGCCGGTATGAACACCGTCGGATACTGCTCGTCGTCGTCCTCCACGAAGTACGACACGGGGCGCTCCAGAGCCACGGCGATCTTGAGCAGGGTCGTGATCGTGGGCACCATGTCGGCCTGCTCGATCTTGTGAATCGTGGCCGCGGAGACGTCGGCACGCTCCGCGAGCGACTGCAGCGAATAGCCGTTCTGCTTGCGAAGGGCCTTGATCTTGGGGCCGATGCCAGAGACGACTGCGGCTACTCGCGTGCTCACGCCGCGCCTCCGATGGGGGTATCGAGGTTCGCACTTCGTAAGGTGCACTCATTTATACCTTGACGTCGCCCAACAGGTACGTCAAGTATGCTCAATAGAACTTTGCGCATGCTCAATGCGATCGAAGCTTCCTGAGGAGATCGAAGTCGAGATGACCAGGCGAATCATAGTGATAGGCGGCGGAGCCGCAGGGATGGGTGCCGCCGGTGCCGCGAAGGGTACCGACCCCGACGCCGAGGTCATCGTCTTCACCGACTATGAGGACGCGGCTTACAGCCCCTGTGGGATCCCCTACGTCCACGGCAGGGAGATCTCCAGTTTCGAGTCCCTGTTCATGGCGACCAAGCAGCACTACGTCGAGCAGGGCATCGACATCCGCTATGAGACGACCGTGGCCGGCATCGATGTGAAGGCCAAGACGGTGACCACGACCGACGGGACCGTCGAGCGTTACGACTCGCTGGTGCTGGCGACCGGGTTCACCTATGCCGACCCGGGGGTACCGGGGGGCGACCTCGGCGGCATCTACTACGTCAAGAACATTCGCCAGGCGATGGAGTGGGACAAGGTCCTGGACACGGTGAAGACCGCGGTCGTCGACGAGGCCACGCCGCTGGGCGCCGAGATGGTCACCGCGCTCGCGCATCGCGGCATCGAGACCCACCTGGTCGACCCCGCACCCTGGGCCATGTCATCCGCGACCGATCCCGACATCATCAAGCCGGTCGAGGACTCCTGGATCGAGATGGGCGCCAAGCTGCACTTCAACACCAAGGTCACCGGGTTCATCGGGGAGAGCGGCAAGCTCCGTGAGGTCGCCACCTCGCAGGGGAACATCACGGCGGATCTGGCCGTGGTGGCCACGAAGAAGACGCCCAACACCGCACTCGCCACCGCGGCCGGCCTCAAGACCGGCATGAGCGGCGGCCTCATCGTCGACGGGCGGATGCGCACCTCGGCCCCCGATGTGTACGCGGCGGGCGACTGCACCGAGATCCCGCACGGCGTCTCCAACGTCCCGATCCAGGGGCTCTCCGGCAGCCATGCCTACTCCCAGGGCAAGGTCGCCGGTGTGAACGCCGCAGGCGGTACCCGCGAGTACCGCGCCGTCTACGTCCCCTGGGGCATGGTCGCCGGCAAGTGGATGATCGGCGGTGTGTCCTTCAGCGAGACGCTGGCCACCGCGCTCGGCATCCCCTTCATCGTGGGCAACGCGCAGGGCATCTCCCGGGCGCGCTACTACCCCGACGTGAAACCGGTGAAGGTCAAGCTCCTCGCCGAACCCGAGCACCTCCGGCTGATCGGGGCCCAGCTCGTCGGCGGCGAGGGCATCAAGGAACGCGCAGACTTCCTCGCCATGGCCGTGCGCACCGGGATCACGCTCAACGACCTGGCGACCATGGAGAACGTCTACAGTCCGCCGATCGGCGCGCTCAACGAGCCCATCGCACTCGCGGCCCAGAACGCGCTCACGAAGGTGGGAGCTTGAGATGGGCCTGACGCGCTGGGTTCGCGAAAGATCCGAGCACTATCTGATGATCGACGCACAGGACAAGGTGGGCGCCCGCCTCGGTGCCGGGCGCCCCAGGCCACCGCGTGGAGCCGAGATCTTCTGGCGCCGGGTCTATGTCCCGATCTTCCACCGGCTGCCCCTGAGGCTGCGCCAGTCGGTCATCGCCCGCATGCCGGGAAGCCACCGGAAACCCTGGAAGCCACAGCCGCCGTCCAAGGGTCCCGCGATCTGACACGACGCGGGATCTGATACGTCGCAGGTCCCCTACCGGACCAGCAAACGCCACAAAGGAGTGACATGTCCACCAAGACTGTAACCGTTGCCACGCCGCAGGCAGGGGACGTTCTGTGGGACACCAGTGAGAAGGTGTTCGACGACATCCGGGCCCACGAGGGACAGAAGGCGACGGTCTTCATCCACTCGGTGCCGTTCGAGGGATCGGTCTCTCTCGTCAACCTGATGACCTCCACGCGCCTCCAGCGCAAGGGGTTCAAGCTGACGATCGTCCTTTACGGACCCGCCGTGCTGCTGGCCGCCGCCGGCCGCGGTTACCCGGCCGTCGGCACCGAGGGCTTCCCCGGCAACCTGTCCGTCAACAAGCAGCTCAAGGTCCTCCTCGACGAGGGTGCCACGATCTACGCCTGCCGCTTCGCCATGGGCGCCCTGTACGGCATGCGTGAGGACGACCTGATCCCGGGCGTCAAGGCCTTCAACCCGCTGGACGTGCTCGACTCCGCGCTGACCGCCTGGCGGGAGGGCCACTTCCAGCTCAACACCTGGACCATGTGATGGCCAAGGCACCCTCCCGGCACGTCGACGCTCACCGCCATATCGGCGTGCTGCCCGCATTCCCGTTCTACGGCGGACCGCCGGTCAACCCGGATGTGAACGCCCGTGCCACGATCGACGAGCTGATCGCCGACATGGACAGGGAGGGCACCGAGCGGGCCCTGGTGATCCCGAACTACGGGGTCCCCGACCCCAGCCACTCGTTCGCGCTCAACGAGCTCGTCATTGAGGCGGCCGGCCGGAGCGACCGCCTCAGCGCCGCACTCTGGGCGTCACCGCGACCGCAGGACGCCGAGTTCACCGACAAGGCGCTGGCGCTCGCGTCCGAAAGCGGGGTGAAGGCCCTCAAGATCAGCTTTCTTCTCGGCGGATCCGCCGAGGACCCCGAGTGCCTGATCCATCTCGACAAGATCTTCGCCGCCGCGAAGGCCAACGACCTCATCGTCCACGTGCACACCTCACCGGGTGCGGCATCGGACATCGACAAGGTCGGCCTGCTGGTGGAGCGCTACGCGGATGAGACGCCGATCCATCTCGTCCACTTCGGTGGCGGGGTGAGCGGCCACATCAAGCTCATCGGCACGCGGTTCTTCGACTGGATCGAGTCCGGCAAGAAGGTCTACACGGACCTGACCTGGTCCGTGGGCTTCGCGCCGCAGTGGCTCGCCCGCGAGATCGACCGGCGCGGCATCGGCGGCGACCGTGTGCTGTTCGCCTCTGACCAGCCGTGGGGCGAATTCGCCGGTGAGTACCACCGCCTGGTCGAGGCCACGGGTGGCGGAGAGCTGACCGAGATGGTCTTCCACGAAAACTTCGACCGGCTCTACGGCTGATCGAAGGCACGGGTCCCAGGCCGGTCGGCCTGGGACCCGTGCTGTCTGCGGTCGAAGCGACCAAACGTCGAAACGACCAAACGTCGAAACGACCAAACGTCGAAGCGACCGAACATCGAAGGGAGCGAGCTTTGGCAAGGTCGGGAGACTCGAACGAAGTCGTCGCGCGGTGGGAGGGCGGCTGGCGCGCGACCGTCACCGCCGGACCGTTCTCGTTCGCGGTGGACGAGCCCGAGGAGGTCGGCGGAACCTTCACCGGTCCGATGCCGACCGAGTACCTCCTGGGATCGGCCGCCTCCTGTTACGCACTGGCGCTGGCGTGGTGTGCGCGCAAGCGAGGGATCGAGCTACCCGACCTGTCGGTCTCGGCGATCGGGGAGTATGACGGCCCGAGCTTCAGCGGGATCCGGCTGCGCGTGAGCTCCAGCCTCCCCGCGGAGAAGCTCGAACCGCTGCTCGCTCCGGCCTCCCGGGCCTGCTATGTCTCCAACACGCTGGCCCGCTCGCCCCGGGTCGAGGTGAACAGGAACGACGCCGATGGGTGAGGGCCCGGTGAACCTGAACGGTTCACCGGGCCCTCACCGCTCGGTCAGGCCTCGCCGGTCAGTTTCGCGTCCAGCGCCAGCAACGCGTCGACGAACACCTGGATCGGCGCCTCGGCCACTCCGGCACCGACCTGGCCACTGCCGTCGGCGTTGTGCAGGATGCCGGTCGTCACCTGCGGAGTGATGCCCAGCTCGACCACCTTGCGCACGTCGACGCCCACCGGAGAACCCTTCATCCCCCAGGTCGGGATCATGAAGCGGCTGGAGTTGCCGACGCACACCTCGTCCAGTTGCGCGGTCAGCTCGGCGGCGTGCGCCATGGTGCCACCGACCAGCTGCGCCACCGCCGGCGACCCGGCCGCGGCCGCGCCTCCGAGCCCGACCAGCTCCAGCACCGAGCTGTCCCCGATGTCCGGGGCGGCGTCGGCCTGGCCGCGGCCGGGCTGGTAGAGCGCCCGCCCCACCATCGGCGCGGGGGTGATGAACCACTCGGAAGAGGGTCCGGCGAGCCAGGCGGCGAAGTCGGTGCCGTTACGGGCCATGCCGGTCACGACCGAGCTGTTCTCGACCTGGGCGGCCCAGGTGGTCAGGGCTCGCGCGGCCGCCATGGCCAGGCTGAGGAACAGCAGGTGGTTGCCGGACAGGAAGGTCGCCGCCTCGTGCCGGCGTGGATGGTCGCCCGCCACCAGCGCGGGCAGCAGGTTGCGCAACAGCAGGTTGGTCGCGGCCTGGGTCCGGACGTGGACATCGTCCCCCATCGCGATCGCCTGCGCCGCGAGGGACATCACGTCGACCGGCCCGTACTCCTGCACGGCGGCGGCCAGCACCGGACCGACCGCCTCCCGCAGCAGGACGAGACGCGCGATCGCGCCCGGGGTGTCCCGGCCGAACCACGCTACATCCCCCGACCCCTGCCCGACCGGAGCGTACGTGCGGATGCCCGCGTCGGCGAGCTCGACCACCCAGACAGGCGTGCGCGGCCCCATCGCCGTCGCCATCGGGACCACCGCGCCATGCTCGTTGGCCGGCTCCAGGCGAACCGTGCCGTCCCGGAGCAGGGCGTCCGCCTCCTCGGGCGTTCCCGCCCAACCCTCGGCGCAGACGGCGGCACGCATCGAACGACGCAGCGGGTCCGTGGTTCTCTCGATCGAGATGCGCGGCCCGCAGTGCAGCAGGACCCTCCCCTGCGCGAACACCGGGATCACGTCGGCGGCGGTCCGCACGGCGACCAGGTGGGGTGTCCCACGGTCCAGCCGCCGGAAGACCTCCTGGTTGGCGGCGTCGACCGTGCGCGCGTGCGGGCCGTACAGACGCCGGAGGGCGGCGACCACGGCGAGATCTCCGCCGCCGGGGATGCGCCAGTCCACCTGGACCACCGGGCGTCCCTGCCGGCCGATCGCCTCGGCGAACAGCGGCAGGCCGAGGTTGAGGACGTTGACCTCCTCCGGAAGGCGCACCAAGGCGGCGGTCTCAACTGCGGTCATCACTCTCTCCTTCGATGAAGTCGCCCGCTTCGGCGACCAGTGCGGCTTCGGCTTGTTCGAACGAAGTGCGCTGGGCTCTCGCACGGTCCCGGAGCGATTTCGCTTTCTTGACGCACTCCGCGGCCATCGTCTCGACCACGGGCGGCGCCGCCCCGCCGGCCAGCGTCCGCGTCTCCACGATGTGCCGCGGATCGAGAATGTCGCTGAGGTCCTGGCCTTCCAGCCCCAGGGAGATCCCCGCGTGCTGCTGGGCCGCGGCCTCCAGCCGGGCCCCGTCGAGATCGATTCCGCGCAGTCCCTCCCGGCTCGCCTCGCGAACGGCGATGCCGACCACCTGGTACGCGGTCCTGTAGTCGAGGTGGCAGGTCTGCATGACGAACTCCGCCAGGTCCGTCGCCTGGCTGAAACCGGACTCGAGGGCGGCCCACATCTGGTCGGCGTTGACCGTGAGGCTGCGGACGACCCCGCTGGTCAGCCGCGTCGTGCGGCGGGCCAGGTCCAGCGCGCGGGGGATCTCGCCGTACGCGTAGATCAGGTTGTCGCTCCGCGCCGACGGGCTCTTGCTGACCGCGAGGAACCCGGTGAGGCGGCCGATCAGCGTGCCGGCGGCACCACGGATGATGGACAGGGCGTACGGGTTGCGCTTCTGCGGCATGAGCACGCTGGAGCGGCTGAACCCGTCGGCGATGGTCACGTAGTCGAACTCGTTGCTCGCCCAGATCTCCAGGTCCTCGGCCAGCTTGCTCTGCGTGGTGAGCAGGCTGGAGGCGTGCGAGAGCGCCGCGATGAGACCGTCGATCTGCCACATGGCGTCGCGGGTGTGCTCGATGAAGCCCTCGAATCCCAGCAGCGAGGCGACCCTGCTCCTGTCGGCCAGCAGCCGGCTCCCGTTGACGCAGCCCGCCCCGCCCGGGCTCGTGTTGACCCATTCGAAGGCGTCCATGAGCCGCTCCGCGTCCCGCAGAACCGGGTAGGCGAAGCTCACCAGGTAGTGGCCGAACGTGGAGGGCTGCGCATGCTGGAGATAGGTCTGGTCGGGCAGCCAGGTCCTGCTGTGCTCTGCCGCCACCGTCGCGATGGCGTGCGCGAGCTCCGCCGCGTCCTCGACCAGATCCTCCAGGACGCTGCGCACGTGCAGGCGAAGAGCGATGCGTACGGCCTCCCGCCGGGGCCGCCCGGCGTGCAGCCAGCCCGCGTCGCTCCCGATCTGCGCGGTGAAGTACCGCTCCCGCGAGTTGTACGGCTCGCCGAACGCGGGGTCGTACGGGAAGTCCTCGGCGGAGGTGCGCACCGCCTTCAGCAGCACCCGCATGAGCTGTTCGGCGGCGGCGTGGGGGATCACCCCGCGCTCGTGAAGATCGATGACATGCGCGATGTCGGCGAGGTTGAGGCCGGTGTGCAGTAGCGGCGCGTCGGCGTTCTCGAGTGCGAACCCGCTGTCGATCAGTTCCTGGGCCGGACCTCCCATCGGTGGCCCCAGCCGGTCGAGCCCGCCCCGATGGTGTGCCGAAGGGGCGGACGGCAGTCCATTATCGATCATCGTGACTCCCATCCCGCGACGGCGTCGAGCAGGCCGCCGGTATGCCAGAAGACTGTTGTGAGGTCAGGGTCGGCGCGCCGGTCCCCGAGGATCCGTGCGAGGGCGCCCAGCGCCTTCGCCGAGTACACCGGGTCGAGGACGACTCCCGAGGCGCGCAGCGCGAGCCGCGCCGCGCGCTCGCCCTCCTCGGACGGGCGCCCGTGCCCGGGGCCGCGAGCGTCGTCGAGGACGACGTCCGCCTCCCGGGGAGGCTCTGTTCCCATCAGCCGGGCGCACCCCCTGCTGAGTTCGAGAACCCGCCGAGCGGTCTCCTCCGGTGGCCGGCTGACCGACGCCCCCCGCATCCGCAGCCGTCGTCCCAGTGCCACCGCCCCGGAGACGAGACCGGCCAGCGTCCCTCCGGAACCGGTGCCCACGACGACCGTGGCGGGGCCGTCGAGCTGGGCATCGAGTTCGAGCGCGGCCAGATGGAACCCGGTGGCGCCGAGCGGGGTGGCACCGCCGCGCGGCACCGGGAAGGCGGTCTGGCCCTCCTCGGTCAGCTCGGCCGCCGTCTTCTCGATCGCGGCGTCCACCGAGGCGCGGTCCGGGTCGTGCGTCCACCGTATCCGGGCGCCCCAGTGGATCGCGGCGGCCTCGTTGGGGTGCCGGACCGGCGAGGGAGAGCCGGCGTAGACGAGCACGCACCGCAGGCCCGCCCAGGCGGCGGCCGCGGCCGCCGCCTGGCAGAAGTTCGAACCGGGGGTCCCCCCGGTCACCAGGAATCGGGCACCGGATGCCCACGCGCCGGCGATGAGCATCTCCAACGGGCGTGTCTTGTTGCCGGCGACCGCGAAGCCGCTCAGGTCGTCGCGCTTCAGCAGTAGCCGGCCGCGAACGCCGAGTGCCTCCGCCAGCTTCGGAGCCGCATGAAGGGGGGTGGGCAGCACGCCGAGCTCGGCGCGGGGAAGGGTCATTCCCGGGTGATCCGGTGTGACGGCCATGAGTGCGGCTCCTCGGTTCTGATACGCCGGGCGCGTGCCACGACCAGGTCGACCATGCCGGTGGCGGAACCGGTGTCGGACGGGTTCTGCGTGTCGCCGAGGTAGGTGCGCACGTTGGCCGCCATCCGATCGGAGTGCACCTCAAGCCCCTCGACCAGCCCGACGCCGAGCGCCAGCGCCGTACCGGACAGCAGGCAGACCTCCGGCAGGGCGACCCATTCCGCCTTCCAGGCCCGCCCGTCGCGCTCATGCTGGCTGACGACCGACTCCATGAGAACGCCGGCGTGGGCGCGGACCAGACGGGCGAGCGTGTTCAGGTGCTCGCTGCCCTCCGGGTTGCGCTTGTGGTGCATCGTGATGCTGCCGACCACTCCGGCCGGTCGTGGCTCGCCGAGCTCCCCGATCTCCGGGCGCTGGAGCTCGTAGACCTCCTCGCCGACCCGGGCGAGCGTGCCGGTGACCAGGGCCAGCACGTTCCCGAACTCCGCGATCCGGTCACGTGCGCTCAACCACGAGATGACGGGGTCGTCGAGCCCGAGCTCCGCGGCGAAGCGCGCCCGGATGGCCAGTCCGCGGTCACCGTAGGCGACCAGGGTGCCGATGCCCCCGCCGAGCTGTGCCACGAGCCATCGCGGAGCGCCTTCGCGCAGCCGGTCGAGATGCCGCCGGATCTCGTCCGCCCAGGACGCCGCCTTCCAGCCGAAGGTCGCCGGCGCTCCCGGCTGGCCGTGGGTCCGGCCGGCGATCGGCGTTTCGCGATGCTCGACGGCCAGGGTGAGGAGCCGCTCCTCGATGCGGCGCAGGTCACGCCAGACGATGCCGCCGACCGCGCGCATCGCCAGCGAGGTCCAGGTGTCGGTGACGTCCTGCACGGTCGCCCCGGCGTAGACGTGCTCGCGTGCCGCTTCGGGCAGCATGCGACGCAACTCGTGGATCAGGCCCAGCGTCGAGTGCCCCGTCTCGCGGGTTCCCCGCGCGATCCGGTCCAGGTCGAGCCGGTCGACACGCAGTGCGTCGGTGATGATCGAAGCGGCGTCGGCGGGTATGAACCCCTCCGCCGCCTGTGCCCTGGCCAGTGCGGCGAGGACGTCGAGCCACCCTTGCAGCCGGGCCCTCTCCTCGAAGATCTGCCGCAGCTCGTCCGTGCCCCACAGGTGGGCGTAGGCCGATGAGTCCGCGATGCGCGCGCTCATGCCGTGCCCCCGTCCCGCTCCGTGCCGGACCGGAGCCTCCCGGCCAGCTCGGACGCCGCGGCCAGACCTTCCGCGACCAGCGTGAACGACGCTCCCCAGGGCACGACCACCGTGTCGCCGCGGGTCTCGATGCTCTCCTCCAGCAGGCAGCATTTGGTGAGGCGGGCCTCGCCGGGGGGAAGTGGCATCCGGGTCGCCAGGGCTGCCGGGCAGGTGTCGACCTGGCGCACGCTCGATGCCTTCTCCGGATAGAAGTGGTCGTGGATCGCACGCGAGCGAGCGCATCCGAGCAGGACCCAGTCCGCCTGCGGCGGCACCTCGTCGAGATAGGAGATCTCGGCGCCCGGGACCGACATGCCGCCTCCGCGACAGGGAAGCAGGTAGTGCCCGGCCGGCTCGCCGGCGGCGATCTCCTCCAGGTCGACGACCTGCGGCACGTACTCCGTCGCGGGAAGCTCCTCGGCGGTGTCGACGACGCGCTGGACCTGGTCGTTCAGCTTCGCCGGCCAGGGCGGCCCGACGTCGAGCACGTGGACCCGGTGCGGGGCGGCGTCCAGGATGAAGTTGACGTGCTCGTAGCGCCCGCGCACGACCACGCAGCGCGGCGCGTCGGCGATGTCGTGTGCCGCGGCGATGTCGTGTGCCGCGCGGAGCAACTGGCTGGGCACGGCGGTGTCGATGTCGGGCCGGTCGACGAAAAGCGTCTCGTGCGGCCCGGCCAGCACGCGCACGTCGGTGACGTCGACGAACAGCTCGACCTCGTCGGCCTTGGTCAGTTCGACAACGGCGTACCTGTCCTGGTTGCGGGCCACGACGAAGCGAGTCCTGCGGTAGACCTGCCGGCTGAGGAAGAACTTCCGCAGGGAGTCGCCGTCGAGATCCACCACGACGTCGGTGAACGCCACGGTTCGATACTGATACGGGATCATCATGGTCTCTCCACTCCTGCGTACACCTCTCCCAGTTGGGAGAACGTCCCGATGGTGTCGGAACGCAGACCCAGCCGGAGCGTCTCGACGGCCAGTGCCTCGGCGGGCTGGATGTTGCCGAGGTTCACGTTCGCGCCGTAGCGCCGGATGAGCCACGCCTGCTGCGCTCTGCGCGGGGCCTCGAACAAGGTGGCCTCCAGGCCGACGGCGGAGACGACGGCGTCCACGATGTCCGCGCGTACCCTGCCCTCGGCGTTGAACAGCCCGACGGTGCCGCTCTCACGCCCCTCGGTCACCACCCAGTGGGCGCCAGCCCGCAGGTCGGCCCGCGCGTCGGCGGCCCACTTCCCGGCCGACGGGGCCACGTCGGGATCCTTGAGCCCGATCTCGGACAGGACGACGAACCGGGAGGCCGCCATGTCAATGATCTTGTCCTTGTCGGCGCGCGACATCTCCACCGAGCCGCAGGACACCTCGACGCACGGGAATCCCACGGACTCGGCCCAATCCATGAACCTGTCCACCACGCCCCGCTGCCAGGAGATCTCCAGCAGCGTGCCGCCGGTGCAGGCCAGCACCTGGTGCTCGGCCAGCAGTTCGAGCTTCTCGCCGAGCGACGAGTCGATGTAGGCGGTCCCCCACCCGAACTTCCACAGGTCGATGCTCGCGGCGGCGGCCTTCAGCCGCTGCTCGACCTCGGCCACGGACATGCCGTTGTCCAGGACATGGGAGACGCCGTGCCGGCGAGGCTTCTCCGTGCGAGGCGGAAGCGTGAGGAAGTCGGGCTCCGCCGCGGTCAGGTCCAGGGGGAAGGTACGGTCACGACTAGGTTGTCCTGTCACGGAAACGGATTCCTCACTGGCTAGGATGACGCCGTCAACGGCTGGTACGTCTGCCGGACCCCCCCGAACACAAGGGAGTTCACCATGCCCGAAAACACCCACGACCTCGAAGAACTGGCGCGCAGACTGCGGAGCCTTCCCGGCGTCACGGCCAAGAGCTCCATCGGTGTGGTCGCCGATGTGTTCGGCGGCGGGGACTGGTGGTCCGGTCCCGGTGACGACGGAGCCGTCGTGCACGACCGGGGACGCACTCTGATCGTCGGAGGGGAGGCGATGCTGCCCGCCTTCGTGGAACAGGACCCGTACGGCGCGGGTGTGGCGGCCGTCCTCGCGAACGTGAACGACCTCGCCGCCATGGGCGCCCGGCCGCTCGCGCTCGTCGACACGGTGACCGGCCCGCGCAGCGTCGTCAAGGAGGTCCTGAAGGGCCTGAAGTGGGCCGGCGAGGCGTACCAGGTGCCGATCGTCGGCGGGCACCTCACCGAGACGGACGGCCCGCCCAGCCTGTCGGCGTTCGGACTGGGCGCCGCCGAGCTCGTGCTTTCGGCGACGCACGCCGCGCCCGGCCAGGCACTGGTGCTCGCCTGCTGTCTCGACGGCAGGATGCGGGAGGACTTCTTGTTCTACCCGTCGTTCGAGGAGCGAGGTGAGCGCCTCGCCGGTGACGTACGCGTCCTGGCCGACGTGGCCGAGCGGGGCGCCGCGGTGGCCGCCAAGGATGTCAGCATGGCCGGGATGATCGGCTCGCTGGCCATGCTTCTGGAGGCGCGCAAGCTCGGCGTCCAGGTGGACCTGGACGTGCTCCCGGTGCCCGCGGGGGTGCCCATCGTGGACTGGCTGTCCTGCTTCCCCTGCTTCGCCTTCCTGCTCACGACGCCGGCCGAGAAGGTCGGGGAATGCGTCGAGGCATTCACCTCCCGCGGCCTCACCGCTCAGCGAATCGGCACGCTGGACGACACCGGTGAGGTGCGCATCGGCGACGCCTCGGGGTCGGCGGTCGTCTTCGACCTGAAGCGGGAGTCGGTGACCCGGCTGGGTCGCTGAGGTGACCCGGGCCTGCCCGTTGTACGAGATCATCACGTGAGGTCGATGCTCATCTGCTGGTGAGGCACGCCCACGTAGGCGACCGGCCCGCCGACCGGCGACCAGCCGAGCCGCCGGAAGAAGGTCACGTTGGCCGGCTGCACGAAGGCGATCATACGGTCACCGCCCGCCGCGGCCGCGGTCTCGGTCGCGTACCTGACCAGCGGACCGCCCAGCATCAGGTGCCGGTGGCCGGACAGGACCGCAAGCCGATCCCCCTGCCACAGCGCCTCGTCGCCGTCCGGCGAGGGCACCCGGTACAGCCGCACCGTGCCGACCGGAACGCCCTCCGCGTACCCGACCACGTGGTGGGTCGTGGGGTCGTGATCGAACTCGTCCTGGTCGGTCCGCTCGAACAACCCCTGCTCCTCGACGAAGACCGAGTGCCGGATCCGGGCATGCTGCGCGAGTTCGCCGGCCGACACCACCGAACGACAGGTCAGGGTCGGTGCGATCACGTCAGACGAGGAGCGGGAGGGATACGCGCCCATCAGGAAGCCCCTTCTCCGAAGCCGAACCGGCACGTTCCAGGGCCGCCACCCCGGAGCATGCCTGACAACGTGCGCAGCCGGCCATGACCCCGGTGGCGGTGAGCCCACGCCGCAGCATGTGCGGGACGACCTGCCGGTAGATCTTCTCGACGTATTCGGCGGACGGGGGACGCACGTCCTCCATCAGGCTGCCGGGCACCGGACGCAGCGGGACGATGAACGGGTAGACGCCGATGTCCACCGCGCGCCTGCACAGATCGACCGTGACCTTGGGGTCCTCGCCCATCCCCAGGATGACGTAGGTGGACACCTGGCCCGCGCCGAAGACCTCGACGGCGCGTTCCCACGCCGCGAAGTACGCTTCGATGCCCCAACGCGCCTTACCCGGCGCGATCTCCGCGAGCACCTTGGCGTCGAAGGTCTCCACATGGATGCCGACGGAGTCCACGCCCATGTCGCGGACGCGGTTGATCACGTCGAGGTCGGCGGGGGGCTCGAACTGGACCTGCACCGGCAGTCCCGACGCCTCCTTCACGGCCTGGGCGCACCTGCCCACGTAGAGCGCGCCGCGGTCCGGAGTGGCGGTGCTACCGGTCGTCAGCGTCGCGTCGACGGCGCCGTCGAGATCCCGTGCCGCCACCGACACCTCCGCCAGCATCTCGGGCGTCTTCTTCGCGATGGTGCGCTCGGCGTCGAGGGAGACCCCGATGCCGCAGAACTTGCACTGATCGGAGTTCCCCCAGTAGGCGCAGGTCTGCAGGACCGTACTCGCCATGGAGTCGAGGTGCATCAGGGCGATCTTCCAGTACGGGACGCCGTCCGCGGTCTCCATGTCGTAGTACTTCGGCCGCGGTGCCGGCGACGCGTCCGCCAGCCGGAGCGAGCCCTCGTAGATGCCGAATCCGTTGTCCTCCTGCCGCAGCGTGTACGGCGAATCCTGCACATAGGCGGCCGTGGTCGGGACGGTGGCAGGCGCGCCATCGATCCACAGCATTCCCGCGTCGGCGGGACCGGCGCCCCCGTTGCGCGCCCCGATTGAGACATCGGTCCGCAACCCGAGGCTCTGCAGCTTGGTGATCAGCTCAGCGAGCCCGGTCGCATCGAGTACACGGTCGTTCGCCTCGGTCATGATGTGGCTCCTTGTCGGGCCTACTCGTGACGGTGCCTGTCCTGCACCATCTTGAGACTTTTCATCTACTATAGGAAATTCCTATAGTAAAGGCCCACATAGTGGCAACAGTTTGCTCCGCCGTTCAGTCGGAGCCATCACCTTCGGGTAGACACTTGAGCCGTTCGACCAGCGCTTCTCGCTCCTCACCGGAACGCACCTCCCGGGTTCCCCGCCCGGGGTCGTCGGGATCGCGCGCGACGAGCCGCCCGGTCTCAAGGTCGATGAACCCCTGCTCTACAACGTGAACACAGGCGGTGAGCGTCTCGTCCGGCCGCGTCGTCACGAGCAGCGCGCGTCCGCTGCGGGCATCGGCCTCCAGCCGCCGGTAGGGAACGAACGGATCCCCGGGGCGATAGCCGGACTCCTCCAGCACCAGCCAGCCCGCGCCCGGCGGGGCCGCCGCGAAGGCGGCCAGCCGATCGTCGAGCGCGACCTCCTCAAGGACCTCCCGGTAACGCATCGCGAACGCGACGCCCGCGACCACCTCGACGTCCAGGCCGTCGACGGTCAGCAGGTCGTCGGAGTCGGCCACCCTGCGGACCAGGTCACCGCGCTCGGACCACGCCTCCAGCAGGGGGTCGACACCTCGCCCGCTCCCGCGAAGCTCCTGCGCCACCGCACCGACCAGCCGCGTGGTCCGGAGGTAGATCTCCGGCTGATGGATGCTCGCGGGAAACGCCCGCTCGGAGGCCGCGGTCCACAGGCGGGAGAGGTCTTCGGCGGCCTTCCGGGACTCCGCCGTGGATCTCGGATCAGGCTCTGACATTGATAATTCCTCCCGTAAGGTTCACTATAGTAAACAATTCATCTAGTATCGGATACTGAGACGGGACGACTCGTGAGCGATGTCGCTGTGGTGGCAGTTGGCGGGAACGCCCTGACCCGAGCAGATCAGGAGGGCACCCCCGAACAGATCGAGGACAATGCCGCCCAGATGGCTGAGGGGATCGCAAATCTATGCGATGCGGGATGGAGAGTGGTCGTCGTTCATGGTAATGGCCCCCAGGTCGGCAACCTGTCCATCCAGCAGGAGGGAGGAGCCGATCTCGTGCCGCCCCAGCCGTTGCACGCCCTGAACGCGATGTCCCAGGGGCAGCTGGGCAGCGTCCTGGTACGCGCGATCGACTCCATCCGGGGCGCCGACACGGCGGTCGCCCTCATCTCACACATGACCGTGGACTCCAAGGACCCGGCATTCGAGACGCCGACCAAGCCCATCGGCCCGTTCTTCACCAAGGCGCAGGCATTCACCCTGGCCGAGGAGCGTGGATGGAACATGCAGGAGGACGCCGGACGCGGATACCGGCGGGTGGTCGCCTCTCCTCGCCCCCTGGAGATGCTGGAGTCGTCCTCCATCGAGACCCTGCTCACGGCCGGCAAGGTCGTGCTGGCCGCCGGAGGTGGCGGCATCGCCGTATCGCGTGAGGACGGCGGACGCTACCGGGGCGTCGACGCCGTGATCGACAAGGACTCGGCGGCCGTCCGCCTCGCCCGGTCCGTCAAGGCCGCGGTGATGATCCTGGTGACCGGGGTCGACGCGGTCTCCATCGACTTCGGGACCCCACAGGCCCGGGTGATCCACGAGCTGCCCCTCGCCCTCGCGGAGAAGTACCTGGCGGAAGGCCAGTTCCCCGCCGGCAGCATGGGACCGAAGGTGCGGGCGGGGATCGACTTCGTCCGTGACGGCGGCGAGGCGGCCGTCATCACATCCGCGGAGCACATGCTCCAAGCACTGGATCCGGCGGGCAAGGTCGGCACCCGCATTCTTCCCGAGACAGCTATGAGCATCGCATGAACACAACGAACCACATCGCCCGAGTCCGCGTCGTCCGCGGCACGTACTGCGACTCGCTACGCCTGCTCGTCGCCACCTCGGTCATGTCCGAAGGTAAGGACGTCTCCTGGGCCGGCGCGGTCATGGCCACCCCCTCGGGGCGCGAGAGCCTCGCCGCCGAGGGGTTCGGCGAGGAGGTCACCGGTGCCGTCGGCTCCAACGACCTCGTTCTCGCCGTGCGCGCGAGCGATGAGACCGCGGCGGAGGCCGCTCTCGACTCCGGCGCCGAGAGCGCGTACGCGGAGGCATCGGCCGAGCAGGGTGGCGCCGTCGCCGCGCCCCGGTCCACGGCGCGAGCCGTGGAGCAGATGCCGGACGCCTCCGTGGCGATCATCTCCGTGCCGGGGGACTACGCGGCGCTGGAAGCTCACCACGCGCTCTCCGAAGGGCTGCACGTCCTGCTGTTCAGCGACAACGTGCCGGTCGAAGAGGAGGCGGAGCTCAAGAAACGCGCGAACGAGCTCGGCCTGCTGGTGATGGGGCCCGGCGCCGGCACCGCGGTGATCTCGGGTGTCGGCCTCGGCTTCGCGAACGCGGTACGCCGGGGGCCGGTCGGCGTCGTCGCGGCCGCGGGTACCGGGGCACAGGAGGTCTCGGCACTGCTCGATCGCTGGGGCGTCGGCGTCTCACACGTGATCGGCGTCGGTGGCCGTGACCTGTCGGAGAGCATCGGCGGGCGGATGGCGAGGGCGGCCGTACGCGCTCTCGACGAGGACCCCGCCACCAAGGCGATCCTGCTGGTGTCCAAGCCGCCCAGCGAGGCGGTCGCCCGCGACGTGCTGAGCCAGTGCACGTCCACCCCGGCGGTGGCCACCTTCCTCGGTCTCACCGAGCTGGAGACGCCCCCCGGCGTGAAGATGGCACGGACGCTGGAGGAGGGCGCGCTCGCCGCCGCACAGCTGGTGGGCACGACGCCGGCGACGACGTCGGAGGGGGTGCGCAGGCAGGTGGAGGACAGGCTCGCCGGGCTGAGCGACGAGCGGCGCACCATCCGCGGGTACTACTCCGGCGGAACGCTGTGCTACGAGGCCCAACTGATCATCGGAGAGCTGCTCGGGAACGTGTACTCCAACGAGCCGCTCCTGCCCGGCCATACGCTTCCGGCTCCCCCCCACACGCACGTGCTGCTCGACCTCGGCGCGGAGGAGTACACCGTCGGCCGGCCCCACCCGATGATCGATCCCAGTACCCGTCTGGAGATCATGCGCCGCGAGGCTCGCGACCCGGATGTCGCGGTGGTACTGCTCGACGTCGTGCTCGGCTACGGCTCGCACGAGGACCCGGCAGGACAGCTGGCACCGGTCCTCCAGGAGATCATGGCGGAGGGCGGCCCCCGTGTCGTCGCCTACGTCCTCGGCTCCGGCGCCGATCCACAGGGCTACGCCGGGCAACGCGCCGCACTTGAGCGGATCGGCTGTCTGGTGACCGAGACCGCGGCACGCGCCGCATACGCCGCGGCGGCGATCGCGAGCCGCCGACCCGAGATCGCAGAGGTGCACCGGTGACCGAGAGCCCCAGTCTGCCGCCCGTCGCCCTGGTCACCTACAGCACGAAGCCGCGGGGCGGAGTCGCACACACGCTCGCGCTGGGCGAGGCTCTGCACGCTCTCGGCCAGGAGGTTCTGATCGTCGGCCTCGGGGACCCGGAGCAGGGATTCTTCCGGCCGGTCGCCGCCCCGACCCATGTCGTCCCCGCTCCCACCACCCTCGGGGGGCTTGAGGAGAAGGTGGCGGCGAACATCGACGCGCTCGAGACCGCCCTGACGGACATCGCCCCCACGCACCCCATCCTGCACACGCAGGACTGCATCTCGGCGCGTGCGGCGGCGCGGGTGCGAGACGCCGGGATTCCCAGCAGGGTCGTCCGCACAGTCCACCATGTCGACGACTTCGACAGCGAGTCCCTGATGGACTGCCAGACCCGGGCCATCCTCGAACCGGACCGGATCCTCGTGGTGACCCGGATCTGGGAACACATCCTGCGGCAGGAGTACGGTGTCCGCGCGGACGTCGTGCCCAACGGGGTGGACACTCGCCGATACCGTCAGGCCTCACCGGAACTGGTGGCGCGGCTACGCGCCCGCGTCGGCGCGAGCGACCGTCCGATGCTGCTGGCCGTCGGCGGGATCGAGCCGCGCAAGGGCACGGACACCCTGGTGGCCGCCCTGTCCAGGCTGGTCAAGAAGCGCACCCCGGCACCGGTGCTCACGGTGCTCGGCGGCCACTCCTTCCAGGACCACCGTGCCTACCGGGACAGGGTACTGGCGAGCCTCGACGCCCTCGATCTGACCCTGGGCAAGGACATCATCGAGCTCGGCACCGTCCCCGAGGACGAGATGGCGGCCTGGTACGCGGCAGCTGACGTGCTGGCGTTCCCCTCGGTGAAGGAGGGGTTCGGCCTGGCCGCGCTGGAGGCGATGGCGGCCGGCGTTCCCGTGGTCACCAGCGACCTCCCCGTGTTCCGCGAGTGGCTGGTTCCCGGCCGCGACGCCCTTCTGGTCCCCCTCGGTGACCCCGAGGCACTGGCGGACGCCCTCTCGGACGCCCTGGACGACCAGGACCTGCGCACCCGGCTACGTGCCGCGGCACTGCGACTGGCGGACAGGTACACCTGGACGGCGAGCGCCCGGCGACACCTCAAGATATACGCGGAGATTCCCCCGGTCGCGCCCTGACCCGTTGCCCGGTCTTCTTCTACTGCCGGGCACCGGACCGGTCTCCCCGCCGGTGTGGCGGCCCCGCCCCCGTCCGGTGGGGTGGACACCGGGCGGGACCGCCAGGAGGTCAGCGGGCCTCGTGGCGCCGCTGGCAGGCGATGCAGTACCGGGCGAGCGGACGGATCTTCAGTCTCTCGAAGGGAATGTCCGCGTCGCAGCCGACGCACCGGCCGTAGGTGTCGGCGGCGAGGCTCTCCAGGGCACGCCTGGTCTCCGCGAGATCCCGGCCGGCGACGGCGATGGCGACAAGCACATCCTGCCGGGACGAGACCTCCTCATCCTCCACAGAGGCTTCGAGCTCGTTCAACCGGGTGGTACGCCACAGGAGCTGCTCGTCCAGCTCCTCGCGGATGATCCGGACCTGCACGCTGCTGAGGCGGGTGCCCTCACTACTGACTGACATGATCGGAAGTCCTTTCCAAAGCTGAGAACGCCAAGCGGCGCATGTGACCGCGCTCGTCGTCGAGTCCGCCCGCCGGGGCCTGGTCGCGGCCCTGCGGGCATGGCGTGAAACGGGCCGGGGTACGGCCCGATGGAACCTGCGGGGGTGTCGGCCTCAATGGCGGCGTTCGCGAAGCCGCGGCCGTTCCGCGGCTCTGTCCGGTGACACAAGGACACGGGGACACGGGGACACGGGGACACAAGGACACGGCGGGCGGCAGAGCGCGCACCGGGATGTTCGGTGAACACCGGCGCGCGTACGCCACCCTCCGGTCGAGCGCGTGGCCCGGCAGGTGGTGAAGGGGAATGGATCGGCTAGCTCAGGGGCGGGCTGCGCGAGCCCGAGGTCCGGTGGGTGGCCAGCTGTGGGCTGCGTACCATGTCCGGATCCCGCCACGCGGGGGACAGGAGCGGTAGCAGGTTCGCCAGATCGGAGGCGGACCGCTGGTACAGCCGCCGGAAGGCCGGCATGTGCTCGAAGGCGCCGGCGGATGCCCGCGGCATGGTCGACGACTGTTCCAGCCAGTTCCCTGGCTCCCAGACATCGCCGATCACTCCGGCGGACCGCTGGGCGGGACCGCTGCCGTACGAGGCCGGAGCCAGGGCGGCGAGCAGGAGGGCGGCCAGAACCAAGCCCACCACCACGGACAGGGCGGTGGACTCACGTGGGGTTCGCCACGAGGTCGCCATGATGCTGACCATAGCCCAACCAGGGGAAACAGGCACATGCCCAGCCCGGTGCTCGGGCAAGCGGGAGTTCAGCAGGTGCCAAGGCGGACGCGTCAGGCTGTTCCGTATGTCATTCCTACCGAGAACCCACAAGATCCCCTCGGGCGTGAAACATGAGCGGTTCCACATCCGGCCCATCACGGTGCACGACACGGTGCGCGACTTCGACGCCGTGATGAGCAGCGCCGCCCGGCTGCGGGAGCACTTCCCGCTGTGGGGCGGCTGGCCGCTCGACGACATGACGCTGGAGGACAACCTGATCGATCTGGCCTGGCACCAGAAGGAGGCACTGCTGCGCAGGTCGTTCAACTACGCGGTGATGAGCCCGGAGGGATCTCGCCTGCTCGGGTGCGTCTACATCGATCCCCCGGAGAAGCGGGGGGCCGACGCCGACGTGTCGTTCTGGGTACGGGCCGACGAGGAGGGCACGGGCCTGGAGGAGGAACTGGATCCGGTGATCCGCACCTGGTTGCGCGAGGCGTGGCCGTACGCCTCGGTCCGCTGGCCTGGCAGGGAGATCTCCTGGCAGGAGTGGGATCTCCTGCCCGACGCGCCCTGAGGCCTGTCCGGTGAGTCATGAGAGCCGGACCAGGGCGGCAAGGTTCCACCGAGGATCCACCGCCGGATGTGGTTTGCCGGTCGGCCCGCCCCGGGTCCGCCCCTCGTGCCGGCCTCCTTCGCCGCCTTGTTCCGGTTGTTCAGTCGCTGACCCGGCTGCGGTTCTGGAAGAGGAGATCGGCGTACTCCGGGTGGCGGCTGATCCAGGCCAGGTAGAAGGGGCAGACGGCCGGCACACTCAGCCCCGCCTCCCGCGCCGCGTCCGGGGAGACGCGAACGAGCGACGGCCGCCGGTCGATGAACCGGCGGCCGTGCGAACGTCAGACGGGGTCAGCGAGCGTCGCGGACCTTCAACTTCTCCTTGCGGAAGTTGTCGCCCTTGCCGTCAGGCTTGTAGCCGTTCTCGACGTTGCCGGCGATGTCGACGGCGAACCAGCGCACCTCGGTGGTCTTGTCGACCGTGATCTGCTGTGCGCCCTCGCGCATTCCCGCGGCGGCGAGCTTGGTGGAGCTCAGCGTCGGGCGGCTGCCGTCCAGCGTGTAGTACACGTTGGCGGGCTCGTCGGTCTTGAAAGTGAAGGTGGCCGAGGTGCTGGTCCGCCCCGTCACGCTCAGCTCCGACTTCGGCTGCTCGTTGTCGTCGGAGAAGGAGCCGGCGACCTCCAGGATGCCGATCTGACCGGCGGCGAACTCCATCGCCTCCTCGTGGCCCTCGGTGAACGGCGGCTGGAAGCCGACCGCCTGGAAGCGCTTGGTCTCCGGGTGGTAGATGTCCGCGCCGACCTCGAAGTCCCAGCCGATGATGCCCCGGTTGTACCAGTGCTCGTCGGCGCTGTTACCGGCCGCGGAGTACAGCACGTCCGGCACCGGGCCGGTGCGCCCCGGCCAGATCGCCGTACCACGCCAGGACTGGACCGCGGAGAGGATGCGGTCGGAGGCCTTCCAGAAGAAGTTCTCCATGCCGTAGTCGACCCTCGGCAGCAGCTCGCGCCCGGCGGCCTTGTAGGCACCCGGAGGCCACATGAAGTAGCCGCCGTAGGAGTGCGTGTTCATCGCGAACTTGATGTTCGGGAACCGGGTGGTGAGCCAGACCTGGTTGCGCGCCTCAGGCTCGGACAGCTCGGCCGGGCCGGCGAAGGTGTCGCTGGTACAGGTGGTCGAGGCGCCGCTGTAGCCGTCGAACACCGAACCGACCGAGAAGTTACGGTTCAGGTCCACGCCCCAGGAGTTGCGCCGCGCCGGGTCGCCATTGGTCACGTCGCAGTGGTTGAACATGTTGCGGCGCTGCATGTTGTAGTCGTACATGCTGTAGTGCCCGCCGTCGGGGTTGGACGTGGGCACGATGAAGATGTCGAGGTCGTCGACCAGCTTCCTGGTCTGCCCGTCACCGGCGTAGTTGCGCAGCAGCCGCTCGGCGGTCTCCAGGCAGACCAGCGGGGTCACCCATTCGCGGGCGTGCTCCTGGCAGTAGAGGAACACGCCGGTCTTCGAACCGTCGCGCTTCTTGCCGATGCGCAGCGCCTTCATCTGGAACGGATCACGCGAGACGGTGGCCGGCGCCTTGAGGTTGTCGGTCAGCTTCGTCACCGCGGCGGCGGCGACGAGGCCGGTGCCGGCGTTGCCCCGGTAGGTGGCGGCGGTCAGCAGCGCCGACGCCGCGGCGTCGGCGTTGAGCGCCGTGACCACCTGGACGGCGGTGCTGTTGATCGCACCGGACGCGTCGGTGCCGAGGTTGACCAGGACGTCCTTGCCGCTCACCGAGACGCTCGGCGCGACCGAGGCGGCGTCCGGTTTCACCAGGGCGACGCTGATGTCGTTGCCGCCCTGGTGCCCGTAGGCCTTCGAGCTCACGTAGAACGTGCTCGCCGCGACCGTGCCGAACTGGGCCTGCGCCGGTCGGCGGTAGCCGTTCGTCTTGTTGGGCAGGTCGACGATCTGGCTGATCTTCGGGAACTCCGCGGCCAGGGCGGTGATCCGGTTGGTGAGCTCGGTGGGGTCCATGTAGCGGTCGACGAAGTCCGCGACGTAGTGCTTGCTCGGAGCCTTGCGCCTCTCCCCCAGCCACTTGGTCACCGGGACCGTGACCGAGCCGCCCCGGTTGCCGGTGATCGTGACCTTGGTGGGAACCGCGGTGAGGGCGAGAGGCGAGTTGAACCGGTGGTACATGTACTGGCCGGCGTCGGTGAAGCGCGACATCGTCGTGGTGCCGCCCGAGTCGGGGGCGGTCTTCTTTCCGCTGTCCCAGGTGGCGGTGAGCACGGTCTGCGCGTCGGTGGCGCTCGACTTCACCTCCACCGAGAGGAAGTGCTTGCCGTCGAGGCTGGTGAACCACTCGGCGCGGAGCGGGGTGAGCCTGTCGACGTCCGCCGCCGCCTCCGCCGCCTTCGTGAGCGCCTCCTGCCGCGTGGCCCGGTTCTCGGCCACATCGGTCTGGTCGGAGATGGCACCGCGCACGTCGAAGCCGAGGACGCGTAGTTCCTGAGCCTCCTCGGGGCTCAGTACGGCGTGCACCTCCAGCCCCTCGTCGACGGGTCTCTTGTACTCCGCGAGGTCGACGCCCATGGTGTTGAGCCGGTCGACGGCCTCCTGGTCGGGGACGAGGACGCGCAGCAGCGCCACACCGTTCTGCTCTGTGCTGGACTCCCGGTCGGGTGCCACCTCACTGGCCTGCGGGGCCGGGTCGGCCAGCACGGGCATCGCGCTGAGGCTGAAGGCAAGGGGCAGGGCGAGTACGGCCGCGGCGCGACCGACTCTCCTCCCGTTGAGGGGGCTCCTCATGAAAGATTCCTCCAGTTCGCGCACACCCCAGGTAGTTGGTCATTCTGGAATGAAGTGCGCAATTGGCAAGAATCCTCACCAGAGGCCAAATATTCACCAAGGCCCCAAAAGGTCATACCAGGCACACTTAAATGCTGTAAGCAAATATTCACATGAAGGTTATATATGACTTATGCCATTCAGTCCGGGGCTGTGGTATATAGCAAAGATCAATAGCCTGTCAAGTAAGTACATCACGTAATTGATGGCTGACCAGGCGGTTTATAGCCTTTAGTAGCCGAATGTCGCTATCGCGACCGGACGCGCTCCCAGCGATCGGCGAGGCGCCCCGAGCGGCCGGGGCGGCCCCCAAGGCCCTCGCAGCACAAGAAGGCCATCAAAGTTCCACAAACCTCAGTAACACCCACCAAAAACGCAATACGCCTTTAGACCCGCCACCCCCCTCCTCGATCGCTACCCTTCGCAATTAAAAGTCAACGGTGAGTAAAGAGGACGTTCATGGGGCGAAGGTTGATCGTGACGGCGATCGCGGGGGCGGGGGTGGCCGTCGTCGCCGGCGCACTGCTGTTCGTCTCCGGCGAGCAGGGGTCGCAGGCGGCGAGGTCCGTCCCGCAGATGCCCGCGCGAGAGGATCCGCTGACCGGTCAGGAGGTCGCCCGGGCCACCACGATCGCGTCGGCGGGCTCCAGATCGCACATGGCCGCAGGGCGGATCAAGCTGCTCTACGTGGAGCGCGACGACGACAAGGACATCTCGGACCGCCGACGCGCCGACGCGTACCTCTACGACTACGGCAGCGACAGGCTCATCGTGCGGACCGTCGACCTCGGCCAGGGCACCGTCGTGCGGGAGACCGTGGCGCGGGGGGTGCAGCCGCCGCCGTCGAAGGAGGAGGAGACGACGGCCGCCGGGCTCCTGCTGGCCCACCCCGGATACGGCAAGGTCGCGCGCGAGGCGTACGCCAGGGCGGGGGGCGGGCGGCTGGGGTCGGCGGCGGACCTGGGGCTGCGCGGGCTGATCTTCACCCCGTCCGGCGAGAAGGGACCGGCCAGGCGATGTGAGGTCCACCGGTGCCTGCGGCTGTTCGTCCGGCTGCCCGACGGCACCTGGCTGGACACCAGCCGGCTCGTCGTCGACCTGTCCGCCAAGAAGATCCACACCCTGGAGTGGTAATCAGTGTTCCTCCGCCTCGCCCTCTCCTGCGCCCTGCTCGCCGGAGCCCTCACCGCACCGCGGTACGCACCGATACCGCCGATCCCCGCACCCGGCGCCCCCTCCGGCGCTCCGTCCGGCGCACTGTCCGGCGCCCCCTCCGGCGCTCCGGCTGGGGCGGCCGCCACGCAGCCCGCGACGGCACCGTGCAACGCGCCGTACCGGATCGACAAGACCCTGCCCAACGGGGCGCGCTGGCAGCTGTGCTGGGAGATGCGCAACGTCGAGGGGCTGACCCTGACCAGGGTCGTCTACACGCCGAGGAACCAGCGGGCGATCGCCGTGCTGCGCAGCACCTCGCTGGCCCAGATCCACGTGCCCTACGACAGGGGCCGGCCGCGCTACCACGACATCGGATCGCTGGGCTACACCGCCGTCCCGCTGCGGGCGGCCGACTGCCCGCTCGGCGAGCGTCGCGAGCAGTTCGTCTGCGTGACGACCAGGGCCCGCGGCCACGCGTACCTGAAGTCGGTCCCCGACCAGCCGAACCTGACCGCCCAGGGGCGTGACCTGGTGGTGTTCGCCGCCTTCCAGGTCGGCTGGTACACCTACCTGGCCGAATGGGCCTTCTCCGACGACGGCACGATCACCCCGCGGGTGGGGGCCACCGGGTCACTCGCCGGATTCACCACCACGCCGGAGCACGGCTGGCCCATCGGGGTGGGCGACGACAAGTTCGAGGCGAGCCACACGCACAACATCTTCTGGCGCCTGGACTTCGACGTGGCGGGCCGGGCCGACGACGTCGTGGAGCAGTACGACTTCAGCGGCTCGGGCACCGCGAGCCGGCGGATCGAGCGGACGACGTTCACCACCGAGGCCAAGGCCGTCAGCAGGCCGATGCGCTGGTGGCGGGTGGTGGACCGCAAGGTGCGCAACGCCGACGGGCACCGCGTCTCCTGGGAGATCAACAACTCCGACAGCGCCCAGTACCGGGGCCCCGCCGACGAGGCCTTCACCCGGGCCGATCTCTACGTCACCGACTACCGCTCCTGCGAGCGCCTGGCGAGCGTCAACCCGACCCCCCAGTGTGCCAAGTCCGTCGACCGCTACACCAACGGCGAGCGACTGACCGACCCGGTCCTGTGGGTCAACGTCGGCTACCACCACGTCCCCCGCGACGAGGACGCCGACCCCATGCCGAGCCACTGGCAGGGCTTCCGCATCACCCCCCGCGACGTCACCGCCAAGAACCCGTACTGACGCCGCCGAGAACCTCCGCCCGGCACCTTCAAAAGCCCGCGCCCGGCACCACCGAGAACCCGTGCCCGGCACCTTCAAAAGCCCGTGCCGGGCACCGCCAAGGGTCCGTGCCCGGCGCCTCCGATGGCTGGAAACGGTCGGCGGAGCGCGTTCCGACCTACCCATATAACCGACAAATCGCTACTTTTATCTCACCCAGATCTGCACGTTTTCCCGACACGCATGGTGATAGCGGACATGGGCATGGGTTGGGACACCCGAATAGGGCAAGGTAGGGGCTATCGATCTACAGGAGTAGCCATGAACGCGCACTTGGATCTGGACCGACTCGCGGGCGGAGCGCACCACGATCCGCACTCGATCCTCGGGGCGCACCAGGAGCCCGAGGGTGTGACGATAAGGACGCTGCGCCCGCTGGCGCAGCAGGTCGAGGCGCTCGTGGACGGCGAGGCCCACAACATGAGGCACGTGGCCCACGGCGTTTTCGCGGTGACGCTCCCCGGCCGCGACAAGATTCCCGACTACCGGCTCCGGATCACCTACCCCGGTGCCGAGCCCTACGAGACGACCGACCCCTACCGGCACTGGCCCACGCTGGGCGAGGTGGACCTGCACCTCATCGGCGAGGGGCGCCACGAGCGGCTCTGGGAGACCCTCGGCGCGCGGGTCATCCGGCACGAGGACACCGATGGCACGGCCTTCGCCGTGTGGGCGCCCAACGCCCGCGGCGTCCGGGTCATCGGCGACTTCAACCTCTGGGACGGCGGCGCGTACCCCATGCGCTCGCTCGGCAGGTCGGGCGTGTGGGAGCTGTTCATCCCCGGCCTCGGCCCCGGCGACCGTTACAAGTTCAGCATCCTCGGCGCGGACGGGATCTGGCGGGCCAAGGCCGACCCGATGGCCCGGCGTACCGAGACGCCGCCCGCGACCGCGTCGGTGATCGACAAGTCGGAGTACACCTGGCGGGACGAGGAGTGGATGCGGCGCCGCGCGGACAGCGTCGCGGTGCGGGAGCCGATGAGCGTCTACGAGGTGCACCTCGGCTCGTGGCGGCCCGGCCTGTCGTACCGGGAGCTGGCCGTCGAGCTGGTCGACTACGTGGTGGACATGGGCTTCACGCACGTGGAGTTCATGCCGGTGGCCGAGCATCCGTTCGGCGGCTCCTGGGGCTACCAGGTGACGTCCTACTACGCGCCGACCGCCCGTTTCGGCTCCCCCGACGACTTCCGCCACCTGGTCGACAGCCTGCACGAGGCGGGCATCGGAGTGCTGGTCGACTGGGTGCCCGCGCACTTCCCGATGGACGACTGGGCGCTGGCCAGGTTCGACGGCACCCCGCTGTACGAACACGCCGACCCCGCGCGGGGCGAGCACCCGGAGTGGGGCACCTACATCTTCGACTTCGGCCGCAGGGAGGTGCGCAACTTCCTGGTCGCCAACGCGGTGTACTGGCTGCGCGAGTTCCACGTCGACGGGCTGCGCGTCGACGCGGTGGCCTCGATGCTCTACCTGGACTACTCGCGGCGCGAGGGCGAGTGGACGCCGAACGAGTACGGCGGCAGGGAGAACCTCGACGCGGTCGAGTTCCTCAAGGAGATGAACGCGGTCGTCTACCGCGAGGCGCCGGGCATCGTCACCGTCGCCGAGGAGTCGACCGCGTGGCCGGGCGTCTCACGCCCGGTGCACCTGGGCGGGCTCGGCTTCGGGTTCAAGTGGAACATGGGCTGGATGCACGACACGCTCGCCTATCTCAAGCACGAGCCGGTCTTCCGCCAGTATCACCACCACCAGATGACGTTCTCGCTGATGTACGCGTACTCGGAGAACTTCATGCTGCCGCTGTCGCACGACGAGGTGGTGCACGGCAAGGGGTCACTGCTCGGCAAGATGCCCGGCGACGAGTGGCAGCGGTTCGCGAACCTGCGCACGCTGTTCGCCTTCATGTGGGCCCACCCCGGCAAGCAGCTGCTGTTCATGGGCGGTGAGTTCGGCCAGGGCTCGGAGTGGTCGGAGGAGCGCGGGCTCGACTGGTGGATGCTCGGCTTCGACGGGCACAAGGGGGTGCAGCGGCTGGTCCGCGACCTCAACCGGGTCTACAAGGACTCTCCCGCCCTGTGGAGCGTGGACGCCTCCCCGGCAGGGTTCCGCTGGATCGACGCCGACGACGCGCTGGGCAACGTGTTCTCCTTCCTCCGCTACGCCGAGGACGGCTCGGCGGTGGCCTGCGTGGCCAACTTCTCCGGCGCCCCGCACGATGACTACCACCTCGGCCTGCCCTTCCCCGGCCAGTGGGAGGAGGTGCTCAACACCGACGCCTACGACTACGCGGGCAGCGGCGTGGGCAACCTCGGCGCCGTCGAGGCCGTCGAGGAGCAGCGCCACGGCCTGCCGTACTCCACCACGCTGCGTGTCCCGCCGCTGGGCGCCCTCTGGCTGCGCCACCCCGGCGCACCGGAGTCCACGGCGGAGCCCGCGGTGGAGATCGTTCAGGCCGCCGACGAAACGCTCTGACCAGTGCGGATGGTGAGAAATTTCTCACCATCCGCACTACTAGAGATCATCTTCCGAAGTTCCGGCCGCGACCGGCAAGATAGCCGAGCTCAACATCCGGCCCCGCCGAACCCCCGGCTTCCGAAGCCTCGCCGATGTCTGCGATTCACCACCGGGCACGGCGGCGCACCGGCCGGGGGCATCCTGGGTGTCGGCAGCGCAACCTCGGGGCACGCCGTGTTCTCGATCGCGGTGCGCGACGTGGCGGCCGTGTGCGCGGCGGTCGAACGGCTCGGCGGCACGGTGGTGCTCCAGCAAGCGGCCTCCGGCGATGGACCTGCGAACGCCTATCTACGCGACCCCGCCGGCAACCTGTTCGGGGTGTTCTCTCCTCCCACCCTGGCGTGAGCCCCAGCAGCAGGGGGCTGAGCGGCTCACTCCAGAAGACCGCCGCGGACTCAGCCCCCTGTTCACCACCCGCTTCCCCGAAACCTTAAATCGGCCTTATATCCGTGAACGAGGCATTGACCGTCGGCAAAGGAGAACCTACGCCCTGAAATCAATAGGAAACTTTCCTATTAGTACGGGAGCTTGGAACTCTCTGACCTGGAGCGACCCTTGCGACGAATTGCCATCGGCTCCTTCATCGCAGCGGCGGCGCTGCTGATTCCCCTGGGGATCGGCACCGCGACGGCCGCCACACCCGCAACCGCGACGTACTCGACCGCCTCCGACTGGGGCTCCGGCTTCGAGGGCAAGGTCATCGTCAAGGCCGGCACGAGCGCACTGACGAGTTGGCGGGTCGAATTCGACCTCCCCGCCGGCAAGTCGATCAGCTCGGCCTGGGACGCGGACATGACCAAGAGCGGGAACCACTACACCTTCGTCAACAAGTCGTGGAACGGCGCGCTGGCGGCGGGCGCCTCGGTGAGCTTCGGCTTCAACGGCGCGCCCGGCGGGGTGTCCGGCGTGCTCAACTGCACGCTGAACGGCGCCACCTGCGACGGCACCGGCGGCCCCGCCCCGACGCCCACCCCGACTCCGACCGTCGACCCCACGCCCACCCCCACGCCCACCCCCACGCCGACCCCGACCGTCGACTTCAACCAGCTCCGCAAGCTGAAGAAGGCGTACCCGAACATCAAGGTGCTCTTCTCCATCGGTGGCTGGACCTGGTCCGGTGGCTTCACCCAGGCCGCGGCCAACCCGACCGCGTTCGCCAACTCCTGCTGAGGACTACAAGGTCCTCAAGACCAAGTGCCCGGCCACCGGCACCGTCGCCGGCACCGCCTACGGCTTCTGCAACGGCCAGTGGTGGGGCTACGACACCCCCGCCACCATCACCGGCAAGATGACCTACGCCAAGAACCAGGGTCTGGGCGGCGCGTTCTTCTGGGAGACCAGCGGCGACACCGCCAACGGTGAGCTCATTACCGCGATGTCCAACGGACTCAAGTAATATTTCGATCACTCGGCCCTCCGTGTGCGTCACGCCGCGGGGGGCCGAGCATTTTTCCGAGAAGATCCTCAAAATCCGGGGCAAAGTATTCACTCGGCGCATACGGCTGTTTAGACTCCGAAACGCCCGTTTGATCCCCCGGAGGACGTGTGCGAGTTCGAGCCCTCGTGGCCATGGCGCTGGTTTTCAGCATCGCCCCTGCGGTACCCGCCCTCGCCGAGAACTCTCCGGCTCCCCCAAGCGCCTCCGCGAGTCCGTCCCCCGCCCCGGATGAAACCGGCGGTCAGGAGACGCCCGCCGACGTACCGGCCCCTCCCGCCGACGGCGAGGCCCAGCCTGGTGACGGCGGGACCCCACCCGGTGAAAGCGGGACCCAGCCTGGTGACGGCGGGACCCCACCCGGTGACGGCGGGACCCAGCCTGGTGAAGGCGCCCCGCCTGGTGAAGGCGCCCCGCCTGGTGAAGGCGCCCCGCCTGGTGAAGGCGCCCCGCCTGGTGAAGGCGAGGCCCAGCCGAAGCTGGAGGCGGGGCTCGCCTCGGAAAGCGAGGGGGCCCGGGTGATCGTTGAGCTGGCGGCCCCCGAGGAGGCGGCGCCGGTCGCCGGGGAGGCGGAGCGACTCCCCGACGCCCAGGTCGTCCTCGAACCCTCCGGTACCTCGTTCATCGTGGTCGAGGGCAGCGGCGAGTCGCTCGCCAAACTGGCCGAGGACCCGCGCGTCCTGTCCATCCGCCGCGACCGTACCTACTCCCCCGCCTCGCTGGGTTCGCTGGGCTCGTTGGGCTCACTGGCCTCCAGCCTGCAGGTGATCGGCGCGGACAAGGCACACGCCGCCGGGACCAAGGGGGCGGGCCAGACGATCGCGATCATTGACACCGGGATCGACGCCGACCACCCCGACTTCGGGGGCAAGGTCGTGGAGCAGGCCTGCTTCTCCGCGACGGACGAGGGCGCGCAGTCCCTGTGCCCCAACGGGCAGACGAGCGACCCCGGATCCGCCGACGCCGAGACCCCCGCCTGCGTCCACGGGCAGGTCAATCTCTGCGACCACGGCACCCACGTGGCGGGCATCGCCCACGCCGTCGCCCCCGACGCGGACATCGTGGCGATCCAGGTCTTCAGCAGGTTCAACGACTGCGACGACGCGGGCGGAGCCTGCCTGAGCGCGTTCGAGTCCACCATCCTGCTCGCCCTGGAGCACGTCGCGAAACTCAAGGAGGGCGGCAGGAACGTCGCCGCGGTGAACCTCAGCCTCGGCGGCGGCCTCTACGAGAGTGCCTGCGACGCCGAGCCCGAGGTGGCGTTGTTGAAGAGCAGGATCGACGACCTTCGCGCCAGGGGCGTGGCCGTGGTGGCCGCCGCCGGGAACGAGGGCGTGGTCGGTGCCGGGGCCCCCGGCTGCCTCTCCGGCGCGGTGACCGTGGGCGCGACGGGCGACGACGACAACATCCCCTACTGGTCCAACCACGGCTCCGTGCTCGACCTCTTCGCCCCCGGCCTTGAGATCGACTCCGCGGTGCCGGGCGGCGGCCACCAGGTCTACAGCGGCACCTCGATGTCCACCCCGTTCATCACCGGCGCCCTGGCGCTGATGGCCCAGAAGGCCCCGGGTACCCCGGACACGCTGGAGGCCGCGCTGAAGACCGCGGGCCGGCCGGTCGTCTACGTCGGCGTGACCACCCCCCGCCTCGACTTGAACGCCGCGATCGCCGGGGGCACCCCCGGTGCTCCCGTCACTCCCCCCGCCCCTGAGATTCCCTCCGACGACCCGGGCGAGGATCCCACCGACGACCCCGACCCGGAAACCGGCACGGAGCCCAGCCCGGAACCGAGTTCGGGTCCCGCACCCACACCCACGCCGACCGACCCGGTACCGACGCCGATCCCGCTGCCGACGGTGACGGTCACCGTGACGGTGACCGTTCCCCCGGCGACGGCTCCCACGGTGTGCACGCGCGGCAAGTCCGCGAAGACGCTGACCGCCGCGCAGTGGGCGACGGAGATCAGCCGGGGCAAGGGGACGATCCCGGACGCGACGCTCGGCTGCTACCTCGGCCTGGTGAGCAAGGCAAGCAAGGTCTTCTCCGAGGTCACCCGCGCCTCCACCCTGGGCACCGCGTACAAGGTGCTCAAGCCGGCCAAGAAGACGTCGAAGGCCAAGCTGGAGAGCGAACTGCTGGCCGCCTGGCTGAACTGGGCGAACGGCGGGGTGAACTTCACCGCGAAGATCAAGGAGACGGCGACGCTGAAGACGGTCCTCACCTCGGTGGAGAAGCAACGCCTGAAGGGCACCTCTCCCGCCGCGTCCACCTCGCTGCTCAAGAAGAAGGTGAACGCCCGCCGGGCCGCGTGAATCTCGCCACACCCCACAAGCCCGGCACCGCCGGTGAAGGGCCGCCATATCGCTTGCCCGGAAAGCGGCGAACCTCCACCGATCCGCATAAGCCCGGTATGTGTCGCTTAGGGTGAAGGACATGGACGCGACCAAGGTGATCATCGATACCGTCGACCGGTTCAAGCAGCGGCGTACCGCTCCACTGGTCCTTGAACTCGACCTCACCGAAGGTCTGACCGACGCTCCCCCGTCGGATCCGCTGGGCGCCATCCTCGCGATGCGCAAGACGAGCCTGGCCGACGTACTGGCCGGGCTCAAGCGTGCCAGGAAGGACGACCGGGTCAAGGCCCTGATCGTCAAGATCGGCACCCAGTCACCGGGGCTCGCGGTCGTCCAGGAGCTCCGCCAGGCCGTCGCCCTCTTCCGGGCCTCGGGCAAGCTGACCGTCGCGTTCGCCGAGAGCTTCGGCGAGTTCAGCGGGGGCACCGTCCCCTACTACCTGGCCAGCGCCTTCGAGCGGGTCTACCTCCAGCCGTCCGGCGACGTCGGGCTCACCGGCATCGCGATGGAGCAGCGCTTCCTGCGGGGCGCGCTCGGCAAGCTCGGCGTCGAGTACCAGCTCGGCCAGCGGCACGAGTACAAGACGGCCGCCAACGCCTTCACCCATGACCACATGACCGACGCCCACCGCGAGTCGATGGGCCGCATCACCGAGTCGGTCACCGAGCAGGTCGTGGCGGGCGTCGCCGAGGGGCGCGCGCTGGAGCCCGCCAGGGTACGCGAGCTGATCGACCAGGGCCCGTTCATCGGCTCCGAGGCCGTCGACGCCGGGCTCGTCGACCGGATGGCCTACCGCGACGAGGTCTACGACGAGGTCAAGCAGGCCGTCGGCGACAACGCGCTGCTGCTGTACGTCGGCCGCTACGCCAAGGCGCTGACCGCGAAGAAGCTCCCGCACCCGGGCGAGCAGGCCGTCGCGCTGGTCCGCGGCAACGGCGCGATCCGGCTCGGCCGCAGCGGCCGCAGCCCGATGGGCGGTGGTGGCGCGATGGGCTCCGACACCATCTGCGCCGCACTGCGCGCCGCCCGCCGCGACGACAGCGTCAAGGCGGTCGTCTTCCGGGTCGACAGCCCCGGCGGCTCGTACGTGGCCTCCGACGCCATCTGGCGCGAGGTCGTACTCACCCGCAAGGCCGGCAAACCCATCGTGATCTCGATGGGCGACCTGGCCGCCTCCGGCGGATACATGGTCTCGATGGCCGCCGACGTCATCGTGGCCCAGCCGGGCACGCTCACCGGCTCCATCGGCGTGTTCGGCGGCAAGGCGGTCATCGGCGGCCTGCTGGAGAAGATCGGCGTCACCTCGGAGATCGTCGGCGAAGGTGCCAACTCCGGGATGTTCTCCCCCACGAACGCCTTCTCCGAGGCGCAGTGGGCGCGGATCAACGCCTGGCTCGACCGGGTCTACGACGACTTCGTGAACAAGGTCGCCGAGGGTCGCGGCCTGACCCGCGAGCGCGCCCACGAGCTGGCCAAGGGCCGGGTCTGGACCGGGGCCGACGCCCTGGAGAACGGACTCGTCGACGAGCTCGGCGGCCTGGAGGACGCCCTGGCCGTGGCCCGCAGGAAGGCCGGCCTGCCCGTCGACGCCCCGGTGCGCGCCTACCCCAGGCTCAACCCACTGGAGCGGCTGCGCCCCGCGGAGTCCAGCGAGGACAAGGCCGCCGCGCTGGCCCGAGTCCGCGTGGAGGCGTGGGGCCCGCTCGCCCATCTCGCCGGCGAGCTGGGCCTGCCCTCGTACGGCCCGCTCATCCTGCCGGGTTCGTGGACGATCCGCTGACCTTCTTCACCGAGAGAGCCGCCCCGTTCGGACGGGGCGGCTCTCTTGCCCGTACGAAAAGGACGAGCGGCGACCCACCAGGTCAGCGGTAGCGGCTCCGGTAACGCGACAGCGGCGGAACGGACGTGTCGACGTAGTCGATCCCGAGGACCCTGGCGATGAAGAGCGTGTGATCCCCGGCCGGGACGACCTTGACCGTCTCGGCCTCCAGCGCGGTGACGCCGCCGTCCACGATGAGGGCCCCGCTCAGCTCGCCCCGGTGATGCGGCGTGCCCGCGAGCAGCAACCTGGCACCGGGACGGCCCGCGGTCGCAAACCGGCTGGCGATCGCCTTCTGCCCGGCCGACAGCACGCTGGCGGCCCAGCGGTCGTGCCGGAGCAGCAACTCGTTGAGGTATCCGGCGTTGTCCAGGCTCACCATCACCAGCGGCGGATCCAGCGAGATCGAGGTGAGCGTGGCGACCGTCGTCCCCACGTCATCCCGCTCGTCCTTCACCGTGACGACCGTCACCCCGGTCACCACCTGGGCCATGGACTCGACGAACTCGTTCATGCGGCAATCATCCCGGAGCCGGGCAGATGCTCCGCCACCGCCCGGCAAGGCCGCCGTCTCAGATTTTTGCCGGGCAGGACCGTGACGGCACCAGGCGATGTCGATCTTGACCGTATCCGGTCACAATCTTCCCGCCACGCCCGTCGCCGGTGATGCGATGTCCTCATCATTAGCGGATGCCCGAAAACATGGCTTTCGCCATTGTTTCTCATGTATGCCGCCGCCCCTCACCAGGCGTGAACTGGGCTTTTAAGAAAACCGCTCCCAGGCGAACCGCGCGAGACGACCGAAGGTGATCACACCTTTCCTCTGCATCGTCGTTTTTATCTCATCACTCCACGACTATGCGTCATATCTCACTCACGTGTTCGATATCCCACCTCCCCAAACCTGACCATCGCGCTCTTTATTTGTTCCTTATGTAGATCTTGCGGACTTAAGTGATCTATATGTACTTTTTGATCGTTTGCTTGCACCTGATGCACTCTGAACCGTCAGCTCCGGTCTCGTCCGGTTTCCATGACGGGCTGGGGTAACGCGGGGACGCTCGTTCTCGCGCTGACGTGTTCGGAGGATGACGGCGTATGCGCCGGAGTTTGTCGTGGACGTTTTCCGCAGGCGTGCGTACCTGGGTGGCAGTGGCCGTCACCACGGTCGTGGCCCCAGGCCTGCTGCTGTTCCAAGCGCTTCCGGTAAGTGCTACGACACAATCGGTCGCGTTATTCCAGGGCGCCCCGGATACGCCTGACCAAATGACCGGCTCCGCGGCGGGGCTTGCGTCGCTGGTCGATTCCGCGGCGACCGCGACGGCGGTGAAGGTGAAGCCGCCCAAAGGGTCCGAGCGGGATCCCCGGCAGCGTAAGGGGGCACTGCCGATCGAGGAGCGCTCCATCGGGGATGCCGCCGAAGCAGCGGACAAGGCCGGTTCTTCCGCGGCGGCGGCGCGGAAGGCGCAGAGCACGAATGCTACGGCCAGTGTCATGCTGGCGGCGTCGGACGGCTGGTGTGACGACTATCCGACGTGGAGTTCGACCGCGAGCTACAGCTACCAGAATGTGGTCGACTACAGCACGGATCTGTGGCAGATCATCGGGTTCAGCGCACCGGTCGGCACGCCGCCTCCACTGGCCACCCATTCCTGGTTCAAGGTGGGGACCTGTTCCTTCCACCAGAATCCGACGGCCAATGTCGTGTACCCGTACGACGGGATGCTGATGGAGTCACGGACGCCAACGTTGCGGGGTGAGGGGCGCAGCAACGACACCTCCTCGGTCACGCTGATGGGCTTCACCTTCAAGGTGTGTGAGAACGCGGCGATGACGACCGGGTGCACCACCTCCGCGGTGGTGAACAACTACTGGTCGGGCGCGTGGAAGGTCCCGGCCGGCAAGCTGGCCTGGAGCAAGCAGTACTGGTGGAACGTCACCGTCACCGACACCTCCAACGGCCTGAAGACGACGTCGTCTGTGAGGACCTTCACCACCGGGGTGCGCCAGCCTGTGATCGGCTCGCAACTGGCCGCGCGGGGGTCAACGGCCAGGAGTTCCACCAGCTGCCGGGCAACTACACCACCGCGGCCACGGACCTGTCGGTGGCCACGGCCGGGCCGCCGCTGTCGGTGACGCGTTCCTACAACAGCATGGACCCGCGCACCGACGGGCTCTTCGGTGCCGGCTGGTCGACCCGCTGGGACATGAAGCTCATCCCCGAGGTGCGCGGGTCGCTGGTCTCGGTGCTGGTGACCTACCCCGACGGGCGCCAGGTGCGCTTCGCGGCCAACGGCGACGGCAGCTACCAGCCGCCGCCGGGCATGTACGCCACCCTGGCGGAGGTGACCGGCGGCGGCTGGCGGCTGATGGACAAATCCTCCACCTCCTACCTGTTCGACGCCCAAGGCCGGTTGACCAAGGTCACCGACGGACGCGGACGCACCCAGGACCTCGTCTACGGCACCGGCGGCAAGCTGGAGGAGGTCACCGCGACCGGCGGCCGGTCGTTGACGTTCGCCTGGACGGGCGCGCACGTCACCAGCGTCTCCAGCGACCCGGTGGACGGCTCCGCGATCACTTGGACCTACCACTACGAGGGCGACAAGCTGACCGCGGTATGTGCCCCCATCGCGGCGCCCAACTGCACCCGCTACACCTACGACAGCGGCTCACAGTACCGCGGCATCGTCCAGGACGCCGAACCGTACGGGTACTGGCGGCTGGGCGAGACCTCCGGGTGGGAGGCCGAGGACCTAGGCTCGGGCGCGGGCAGCGCCGAGTACAGCCAGATCGCGGCCTACGCCAAGCCCGGCGCGCTGGCGGGCACTCCGGATACGGCGGTGGAGTTCAGCACCTCCAGGGTGGATCTGCCTCAGTATGCTCTGGCGCATCTGGGCGATCAGGTGTCGATAGAGCTGTGGTTCAAGACCACCCAGTCGGGCGTGCTGATGGCCGCCACAGATGCTTACGGCTCCGTGCCGCAGGGTCCGATGCTGTATGTCGGCACAGACGGAAAGCTGCGCGGTGCGTTCAAAATGGTCAGCTCCCCCATGGCCTCCACCGCCGCGGTCAACGACAACGCCTGGCACCACGTGGTGCTGACGGTCGCCGGGGATGCCCAGGTGCTGTATCTGGACGGTACGCAGATCGGCACGATGACCGGCTCGGCCAACCCCTGGCGCCCGTACGCCGCGGTCGGCAACGGGATCGTCACTCAGGGATCGGCTCCAGGGCTGCCGACCGGGACCGGCTCCCAGGAGTTCCCGTTCAAGGGACTGGTCGACGAGGTCGCCGTCTACGGTAAGCCGCTTACCGCGGCCGAGGTGGCTTTGCACCATGCGGCGCGCGCCGAGGCCCCGCACAAGCTGACGAAGATCGAGCTGCCGTCCGGGCGGGTGTGGGCGACCAACACCTACGACACCGGCAGCGAACGCATCACCACCCACGTCGACCAGCACGGCGGCACCTGGAATCTCGGCGCTCCCGCCCATACCTGGAGCACCGGCACCTCGACGGTCACCGTGACCGACCCCAACAACAACACCCTCGGCTACGCCTACGACGCCTGGCGCGGTAACCGCCTGGTCAGCCGGACCGACCAGCTCGGTAAGATCACCGCCTACGAGTACGACACCGGCGGCTTCCCCACAAAGGTCACCGATCCCAACGGCGTCGTCACCGAGCAGGTCAACGACGCCCGCGGCAACGTCACCGCCGTCAAGACCTGCCGGGCAACAGGAAGCTGCCAGACCGGCCGCCAGACGTTCTACCACAACACCGCCGACGAGTTCGATCCGCGCAACGACCAGGTGACCATCAGCCGCGACGCCCGCTCGGCCGGCGCCACCGACAACACCTACGCCGCCACGACCGAGTACACCACTCTTGGTGACGTGGCGAAGGTGACGACCCCGGCCACCTCGGACTTCCCCAGTGGCCGCTCGGCGACCTTCACCTACACCGACGGCACCGAACCCGCCGTCGGCGGCGGCACCACCCCGGCGGGCCTGCGCAAGTCGGCCAAGGATTCCAAGGACAACGAGACGACCTACCGCTACACCGCCGCCGGTGACCTGGCCGAGCAGACCAGCCCCTCGGGGCTGAAGACCCAGCTCGCCTACGACGCGCTGGGCCGGGTGACCTCCAGCACCCAGGTGTCGGAGGCCCACCCCAGCGGGGTCACCACGACGTTCACCTACGACAACCTCGGGCGCCTGCTCACCCGGACCGAGCCCGGGGTGAAGAACGAGATCACCGACGTCACCCACACCGCAAAGACCACGCTGACCTACGACGCCGACGGCAACAGACTCACCGAGACCGTGGCCGACCTGACCGGTGGCGATCCCGCCCGTACGACCACCTACACCTACGACGCCAAGGGCCGGGTGGAGACGGTCACCGATCCGGAGGGCGGCGTGGTGCGCTCGGCCTGGGACGTCACCGGCGCCCAGACCTCGACTACCGACCCCCTGGGCACCGTCCTCACCTACGCCTACACCAAGCGCGGCGAGCCGGCCTCTACAACAATCAAGAACTGGACCGGCAGCCCGGTCAGCCCACAGGCCCCACAGGATGTGGTGCTGGAATCCCGCTCCTACGACCCCGCCGGGCGGCTGGCCGGTCAGGTCGACGCGATGGGCCGCAAGAGGGCCTACACCTACTTCACCGACAACCGCCTGTCGCAGGTGATCGGTGACGACGTCAGGTTGAACGGCTCCACCACCCCGGCCGACGTGGTACTGGAGGCCAACACCTACGACGCGGCCGGTAATCTCACCAAGCAGGTCACCGGCGGCGGGAAGGCGACCACCGACTACATCTACGACGCCGCCGGCCGTGTCACCTCCACCACGTTCGACCCGGCCGGCCTCGGGCGCAAGACCGCTTTCGAGTACGACGCGGTCGGAAACGTCACCAAGCAGACCTTCACCGGCGCGGGCACCACCCGGACCGAGTCCACGGTTTACGTCTACAACGCGCTGAACCTGGTGACCCGGCAGACCGTGGAGAACGGCGCCGACGACCTGGTCTCCACCAGCACCTATGACGACCGCGGTCTACTGACCGCGACCGTCGACCCGCGCGGCAACGCCTCCGGCGCCACCGCCGCCGACTTCACCACCACGATGCGCTACGACCTCGCCGGTCAACTGGTGGAGTCGAAGGCCCCGCAAGTGAAGATCGAAAAGAACGGGTCCGCCGCCGACGGGCGGCCCACGCTGAAGTACGGCTACAACAGTGCCGGGCTGGCGACCCACACGGTCGACGCCGAAGGCCGTACGATCACCTCGACTTTCGACAAGGCCGGACGCCTCACCTCAACGATCGCCCCGTCCTACACCCCGCCGGGTGGCAGCGCCGTCATCCCCAAGGTCAGCTTCGGCTACGACGCGGCGGGCCGCCAGACCACGGTGACCGACCCACGCAATTACGTCACCTCCACCGTCTACGACGCGCTGGGACGCCCGGCCAAGGTGACCGACCCCGGCCCTTCCGGACCGGGTGGCGTCTGGCTGGCGGAGTACGACCTGCTGGGTGAGCAGCTCGCGGTCATCGACCCCACCGGTGCGCGCGTCGAGGCCACCTACGACGATCTGGGCCGAAAGATCACCAGCACGCAGGTCGAGCGCACCCCCACCACTGCGGCGCATACCACCAGGCTGACCTACGACACCGCGGGCAACCTCACCAAAAGCGTCGCCCCCGGCCCCAAGACCACTGACTACACGGTCAACGCCGCCGGACAGGTCACAGCCGTGACCGACCCGCTCATCCACACCTCCACCGTCGCCTACGACTTCCTTGGCCGAACCGCCAAAGTGACCGACCCGCTGGGCAACGCCACCGAGGCTGAATATGACCTGGCCGGACGACAGATCGCCGCCAAGGACCTCAACAGCACCGGGACCACCATTCGCACCTTCGGCTTCGGTTACGACCTGGCCAGCAACCCGACCAGTACCACCTCCGCCGAAGGGCACGTCACCCGTCGCACCTTCGATGCCACGGACCAGATGACCTCGCTCATCGAGCCGGTCACCACCGGCACGTCGATCACGACGACGTTCGGCTACGACGCCACCGGCGCGCGCACCCGCACCACCGACGGCCGAGGCAACGCGACCTGGACCGGCTACAACACCCTCGGCCTAGCCGAGTCAATCATCGAACCATCCACCGCCGCCCACCCCAATGCCGCCGACCGGACCTGGACCAACGTCTACGACGCCTCCGGCAACACCGTCGCCACCCTGCAGCCCGGCGGAGTACGCATCGACCGCACCTTCGACCCCCTGGGCCAGGTGATCGAACAGAGCGGCAGCGGTGCCTCGGTGACCACCCCGACGCGAAACTTCACCTACGACGCCGCAGGCCGCATCACCGCGATCGGTGACTACACCCTCGAATACAACGACCGCAGCCTGCTGACCAAGGTCTCCAAGGCCACCAACCAGGTCGCCACCTACACCTACGACGCCGTGGGCAACCCTACCCAGCGCGTCGACCCGGCGGGGACGGCGAACTACACCTGGGACAACGCCGACCGGCTCAAGACCGCGAGCGACCCGGTCACCGGGCGGACCTGGACCTACGGCTACGACAACGCCGACCGACTCACCAGCAAGACTTCTGCGAGCCCGGTCAACACCCAGAGCTACGTCTACGACACCGTCGACCGCCTTACCTCCCACAGCCTGAAGAACAGCTCCGGCACCGAGCTGTCGAAGATCGTCTATGGGTGGGACAAGGACGACAATCTCACCACCAAGACCACCACCGGCACCGCGGGAGCGGGCACCAACACCTACGACTACGACCACGCCGGACGCCTCACCTCCTGGACCGCCCCCGGCGGCGCCGTCACCGCCTACACGTGGGACGACTCGGGCAACCGCACCACAGCCGGCGCCAAGACCTTCACCTATGACGAGCGCAACCGGCTCATCTCCGGCGGCGGCACCGACTACACCTACACCCCGCGCGGCACCACCGCCACCGAGACCAAAGCCGGCGTCACCCGCGACCTCACCTTCGACGCCTTCGACCGCCTCATCTCCGACGGCGACGCCACCTACGGCTACGACGCCCTGGGGCGGATGACCTCGCGTACCAAGGGTGCCGATCAGCGACGCTTCGTCTATTCCGGCCTGGAAAACGACATCACCACCGTCGCCGACGGCGCCAACACCACCCTGGCCAAGTACGGCCGCGACCCCTTCGGCGGCCTGCTCAGCCTCCAGGAAGGGGGCACAGCCGCTCTCGGGACCATGACCGACCTGCACGACGACCTGGTCGCCACCTTCTCCGGCACCGCCCTGGTCGACTCGACCGCCTACGACCCCTTCGGCGAGGTCACCCACCGCGCCGGCACCCAGCGCGCCCTCGGCTACCAGGGCGAGTACACCGACCCGGACACCGGCAAGGTGAACATGCACGCCCGCTGGTACCAGCCCGGCACCGGCGCCTTCACCTCCCGCGACGACTGGACACTTGACCCTCAACCATCAATTCAGGCCAATCGTTACACCTATGGCAACGGTAATCCGATGGTTAATAGTGACCCTTCGGGCCATTGGAACGCTATGGATACTAGCGGAGGGAGAGGAACTTACTCGCCTCCCAGGCCTGCTACTAAGTCACCTCCCAAATCTTCCCTCGGCTCTAAAGTTATGGGGGCAATAGGCCGAGGGCTTGCCAAAAGAGTCGGACAGTATATGTTTATCGGCGGCATAGTTTACTATTCGATAAACGGAAAGCCGCTAACACTCAACAATACAAATACAAAGCTCCAGCCCAACACTAGGCCCTGGAATCCTCCGAGGCCAACAAGACCTCCCCTTACACGAGTCAAACAAACCACCACAACCGGTGGCAGTTCCGGACCCTGCACGACTTGCAAATCTACCAACTCCACACCAAAACCCCCGAATTCCCAAAAACCCCCGACCCCTAAGAAGCCTGAGCCGTACAAACCCGACTTTGATCCGAACAGTAAGGAATTCAAAAACGATCCGAACAACGGAACAGAAGATCGCGGTCCGGGATCAGGCCGAACTCCGCGCGAGTGGCAACAATACCTATGCACTCTGGGACCTTGCAGAAGTTATGGCGGCCATGTCGGCATTGAAATCAATGGCGCTACCGGCGGCGGTGCCGGCGGGGGAATTTCATGCGAGGACTGGAATCCAGGAAACTGCGGAAGAGACGCTTGCAGCGAATCCATCGGCTTTTTGTTCTCCACTTCGGTGTCCGGATGTGTGCCCAGTTCCGGCAACGATCTAGGTAACGGCACAGCTCGCCCACGTAACTTCCCCGTCCCCGATACCGGCATCGATCCCGACCGGTACCCCGACGCCCCGCCACCCCCGCCGGTGTCCTGCTCACCCTCCGGCTTCAACAGCTTCGTCCCGGGCACCAAGGTCCTGATGGCCGACGGCACCACCAAGCCGATCGAAGACATCAAGGTAGGCGACTGGGTGGTAGCCGCCGACGCGGCAACAGGACTGACCGCCGCCAGGCGCGTCAGCCACCTGATCACCGGCGACGGTGAAAAACACCTCGTCCGCATCACCGTCACTCCGGACAGAACGACCGGCAAATCCGGAACATTGATCGCCACAGATGGCCACCCGTTCTGGGTCCCCGACCTCCGCAAGTGGGTCAAGGCCGGCGAACTCCAGCCCGGCATGCTCCTACGAACCAGCGCCGGCACCTACGTCCTACTCACCGCCATCAAGAAGTGGACCGCCCCCCAACGCGTCCACAACCTCACCGTCGATGGCTTGCACACCTATCATGTCCTCGCAGGCGACCAAGCCATCCTGGTCCACAATGATAGGCGGCCAAGCCCCTGGGATTTTGTTGATGGCCCCCGCCCCGATAGGGGACAGACAGCACTGTACGTTCTGTGGGATACACATAATAACGAAATCCTAAAATGGGGAATCCACACAAACAACAACCCAAATTATTCGAGATATCCAGCAAAGGATTACATTCGAAATCGAATGCGCATGCAGATCATAAATAATTACGACACGAAGGAGGAAGCGCTCGCCGCAGAGCGTTATCTTACGAAACGTGTTCCAGGACCTTTTAATCTCGAGGATCATGCAGGTGTCATTTCGACGGACATGTCATGGGAGGGAGCCCTCGATGACGTCCGTAGAGGTGCCTGTGATTAGATGGAATCATGACACAAGAGCAAATGGATAAGTTCTGGGCTCTTATTAAGAGAGTTCGAAGTCAAAGCACAGATGAGAGCATGGCTCAGGTGCTAGCATCTGAGCTAGCTCGGCTACCTATCCCGCGAATAGTAGAGTTCCATTGTTCCATGCTTCGGGTCGCACGCGTTGCCCTAACCTGGGATCTGTGGGGGGCGGCTACAATGATACACGGAGGTTCGTGCTCCCAAGACGAGTTCTGCTACTTCCGACTCTGGATAATTGCGCAAGGTAATGAAGTGTTCTCCCGTGCCGTAAATAATCCAGACACACTGGCTAATCACTCAAAAATAATCAACCTTTCTGGAAAGAGGGTCGGCTCTAGAGCCGATAGCGACTTCCCGCAAATGGAAGAGCTTATGTATGCCGCCGAACAGGCATTTGATCATATCGTGAATAAGTTCCCCCCGAAGCGTGCGGCTCAAATAAAGTTCCCGGAGGAACTTGAAGAGAGGCCCGATGAAGTTCCCCCAGGGCAACGATGGAACTTTAGCAATAAAGGCGAGATAGGGCGACGCTTTCCACTGCTAACACGACTGTTCTCGATGGAGATACAATAGAATCTCCATATCGGCCTCGCGTTCGTTAAGCAGAATTAATAGCGAATCAAATTTCAGTCAGCACTATAACATGAAAAGCTTCATCGATTTCGACCGGCGAGAACCTATTAATTCATTTAGGGACCCCGGTAGCAATTGCGTAAAATCCAACGAATGCGCCCCCGAGCTGCTCTAATGTGTCAGTTGGTAAATACGGCGGCCGGAGTGAGTATGCCGCTGACCTTGCCCGAGTGCTCCACGTCGACGCTGATTAGCGATATCCGTTAAATTTTCGCCAATTACTACCGAGACCTCTTACGGTGGCCGATGAGCTGGACAGGTACCCGTCGCAAGCTCACCAGGAGTAAGCATTCATCAGGGCTGTGACGTTGTGTGATGCTGGCTGGTCAGTCGGCCAGAGCGATCGGGGGCATCCAGAGGTCGCCGGTGAAGGCCGGCGGATGGCGTCGAAGGCGCTCAATCCATGCTTGCGGGCCGAGTCGAGGTAGGAGCGGACGGTCAGCCAGGCGGCGGCGCCGGTCTCGGACTGGTGGCAGCCGGAGATCTTCACCTGGGTCTTGACCGGGCGGAGCGCGCGTTCGCCGGTGTTGTTGGTGAAGGGCACCAGGCCGGGCAGGTCGGCGAAGCGCAGCACGTCGGTGCCGCGGTCGCGCAGGCGCTCCAGCAAGTTGCGGGTCGGGCTCTGTTTACGACCTGGTGCTCGTGGGTGCAGGGACAGCCCGACGGCGACCCCTTGATGGAAGGACTCCAGGTAGACCAGCGCGCGCTCCGGCGGGATGTCGCTCAAGCCCTGCTCGCGCGCTTTCCTGGCCTGCTTGTTCAACTCCGCCAGGGCCCAGCGGACTTGCACCGGCCAGCGCTGGGCAGGGTGATCCTCGGCCGCGGCCGTCAACTCCCGCACCAGGTGGGCACCGCAGAGCTGGTGCCGGGCATCGGGGTATCCGTCATACAGAGCGAGGCAGTCGTGGACCACCACACCGCGAAAGTCGGGCAGCACGCCCAGCGCGTTGGCACCCTGCCGGGAGCGTGGCCCCAGCTTGAGCAGGGTCAGCCTTTCGGTACAGGCCACATGCAGCCACCTGCGGCCGCTGCCGATTCGGGTAGTGGTCTCATCGGCGTGCAGCACGTGCCCCAGCGTCAGCAGCGCCCGGATCAGTTTCAGACTGTCGGCCACCAAGGTGGCTGCCTGGCCCAGCACGCTCGACACCCATCCGGTCGAGACGTTCGCGCCGGTTACATCGGCGATCAGCTGAGCACAGCGTTGGACCGGGATGTGCTGGAAGACCAGCAAGTAGACCGCCAACGCTCGCAGGTGCGGCCCGTAGGAGACGGGCGCGCCGGGCACCTGCTCCGGCATCGCCGCCCTGCTCGTCGTGCCGCACGCGCATCGGCATCTGTGTGCCCGGTGCTCGGTGACGGTCGCCGTGACCAGGGGAATGTCCCACACCTGGCGGCGTTCGAAGCCCGTGCTGTCGGCCAGGCTCAGCCCGGACCCGCATCCATCGCACCGCACGGGCAGGTGATCATCCACCGTGTCCGGGCATTCGATCAGCGCCAACCCGCCACCGGATGATCCCGGCTGGCCGCCGCGTCGCCGTCCGCTCTTGGGCACCGGCTTCTTCTCCGGCCGGGTGAACGTGTCGGCCGAGGGCGGCAGCGAGGAGTTGCCCGAGTTGCGGCCCAGCCTCGTTCCAGCTCGGCCACCCGAGCCGTTAACCGCTCGTTCTCGGCTCGCAAGTCGGCGATGAGCCGCGCCTGCTCCACGACCAGGGCGGCAAGCTCGTCATACGACGGACGCCCATCCCCAGCCTGCACCCGAAGATCATCCCACGGCCAGCAGACCGCTTTCACCTCGTACTCGATCTTGAACCTGTTGAATGCTTACCACCAGGAGCACGCGCTGTACAACCTCAAGGCCTCTTATGTGACTGACCTGATACCGTCGACGCCAGGCCGGGAGGTTGGCCGCCGTCGGCCCCCGAGGGAGCAGCAGTTCAGGCGATCAGGCAGAAGCCCTCGGCGATCAGGTCCTGCTCCCGGAGTCGGGTGAAATCCACGTCCAGCTTCGGGCTATATCTCTCTTTGCCAGCGCTGGACGTACGACAAGGGGTCTACGCACCCCCTGAGCGGTCTCCCGGTGTCCGGCATCGGCAGGGCGCCATCACCAGCGTGCGGGTGGTCTTGTCCAGATGAGCCACCGTCTTCGATCCCAGGAAGGCGGCGACCGCGGAGTCCGACCAGGTGCGGTGCTCCCAGGCCGGTGGCGGCTTGGCGGGCCGTAGGGGGATTCGGCGGGCTCGTGCTCGACGCCGACCCAGCCCCGGCCGTGGCATAACGGACAGGCGATACGCAGGCGGCTCAGACGCCGGCCTCCTTCTCCCTCGCATTCGGGTCAGGTGATCGGGTCGGTCATTGCCGTCCCGTCCCAGCGCACGAGGTGCAGGGCACCCAGACGCTCTGCTTCATGCTGCTGCCGTTACGGTCGATCCACCCCCGTTCGACGATCAGGGCCGGGCCGTCTGCGCCCGGGCGGCGCCACTGCACGCTCACCGAGCGGTCGGGGTGGGTCGCGGTGATGATACCGCGGTAGCCATTGAGCACGTCCGCACGCCGTGTTTGGAAGGAAGTTAATTAGGCCGTTAGTCAGCAGCCCAGGTTGTCGAATCCTCCGCTTTTGATACCGCGGATGAATGACCGCCACTCGCTGCTCGCGAAACACAGCACAGGCCCATTCGGGTCCTTACTGTCTCGTATGGCGCGGCCTCCACCTGGAAGATCTGCCGCCTCTATACAGTTGTCCTGTTGAGCACTTTTACTGCTCTTGTGCCAAGTGAGCTCAGGGGAGATTTGATCCACGGTTGTCGCCTCTACGTCGGAGTCATGCTGTCGGCTTCAGACCGCTTCTATCGTTGATTGGTAAAGGTCCTCGAATCTTCGGACCGCTGCGGTGTCCGCGAAAGGGCGGAGGCGGGAGCGGATGAGCTCTATGCGGTCGGTGACGCGGGCTGAGTTGACCTTGACCGCCAGGTTCAACGACTTCGAGGCTGCCGCTGTGGCCTGCTCGATCTCGCGGGCCTGGGCGTAGGCATCGGCGAGCCAGCTCAGGTAGAGGGAGATTTCCCGCGCGCGCGTGGCGTCGTAGCTGTCGATGCCCTGGGTGAGGAACGGTTCTGCCTTGAGCGGGCGGCCGAGTTCGGTGAAGCACCGGCCGGCCATCACGTCGACCTCGCCCCGGTCCAGCCAGTAGACCCACTTCGGGTCCTCATCGCCCTCTTGGTGTTGCTCGAACACCTGATCAACCTCGCCAAGCGCCCGTTCGGTGATCGCCGAGTCACCCGCCTTGGCGTGCGCCCAGGCCACTCGTTCCAGCAGCAGGGCACGGGTGAGCGGGGTGCTTGATCGCTCGGCGCCCTTGACCGCCGTACGGGCCATCATGGCCGCCTCTCGGGGATCACCCACGTTGGCCATCTGATAGCTCAACGAGGACAGCAGATTGGCCGCCGTCGGCCCATCTCCGGCGACATGCGCGGCTTGGATGCCTTTGACGTAGTAAGTCCGAGCGCGACCGTACAGTCCAGCGTCAGAGGTCACCCATCCCGCGAGCTGGCAGAGCTCTCCCACAGCCTTCAGGAGTCGGCGGCCCACGTCCTCGCTGTAGGCGGCCTCCCTGGCGACCGTGGCGGTGGCCTCCAACTCCTGGGAGACGAGCGCGTGCAGGTCCGTGCCGCCCACGTAGTCATCGAGGTGCCGCAAATGGTCGACCCGGGTCTCGATCTTGTCGATCAGTGAATGACCGATACGACGTCCTGACCGGATCTCATGGAGCTGCGGCGGCTCCACGATCAGCCACTCGTGGGCGACGCGAAGCGCGGACTCCTCCGACATGGCCTCGCTCTCGGCGACCAGCCCGGCGGCCATCGCCTTGTTGCTCTCTCGCGTCCAGCCGTCACTGAACAGCGTCAGGCGATCGCCGTTCATGCTCGGCGGGGTGACGCCCAATCGCTTGGCACGGGACAGCACGACCGCCTGGTCCAGCACGGCCAGCGGGAGGTCCAGCACGATGCTTAACCACGGCAGCCAGGCCAAGGGCAACCGCCTGCCGCGTTCCCAGCGGGAGACCTCGTTACGAGTGATCGTGGACTGTCCGGACACCCGGGCGAGCCGGTCGGCGAGGCTCGCCTGCGTAAGGCCCTTGGCCTGCCGGGACTGCTTGATCAGTTCCTCAATCGTCAGACCCTCCACGCCCTGGCTCCTTTCGCTCACCATCTGTAGGCCAGGAAGCGGCCCCCTCGCGACTGATCTGGCCTTCAAGGCGGCCCCTCGGCGCAGGCCCCCACGAGGCTCCTTTCATCGTCACTCACCTGCGCTTCTCTTGAAAGGAAATTACACAGAGTTACTCAATCTCACTGGGAGAAGATATGCCGGGCGACCCCCCACTGGTGATCACCATGGATCCGTGCCAGGCCGCCGAGCTTCCGCAACACACGTCGCGGGACGACGGATACGACCGGGCGCCGCGTGCGCTGGCGTTGCGGTTTACCGGGTGGTGCCTCTGGTACGGCAAGGCCACCGGACACTGGTGGGCGCTCTCCCCCGTCTGGTGCAGGCAGCGCATCGGCCTGATCGAGGCCGACACCCCCGCCGAACTGGCCGCCCAGATGCAGCACATCGAGAACTTCCACCCCCACCTCGCCCCCGACCAGCCCAACCGCCCCCTCTCAACGAAAGAAGCCCCGCACCCCGGGGGCAGCACGGACGTCAAGGTCGCCGGGAATCCCGAGCACAACGGGATCGCGAGCACGGGAGGTGACCGAGATGGCAACGCGCCTGCTGTCCGCACTCGTCGGCGTACTCGCTGACCGCTTCCGTACACCAGCCGACAGCGCCATGCGGTCACCGCACCTGGGCCGAATCCCCGGCTGGTCAGCGCCTCTGGGCCACACGCCCGTCATCTCCCAACGGTTCGCGGCCACCCCCGACCAGGTCAGACCCGCACGCGTCTTCGTCGCCGAACTCCTCGGCGACGACCACCCGCTCCGCGACGACGCCGTACTCCTCACCAGCGAACTCGCCACCAACGCCGTCGAGCACTCCAGCGGACCGCTCGATGCCCGACCGGCCGACACCGGACCGCGCGACGCGGAACCGGTCGCCCGGCCCCGGGAGTTCGTCGTCACAGTGGCCTTCCTCCCCCACGGCGTACTGATCACCGTCCAGGACCCCGGCGTCTCGGAGGTCCCCTGTACGAGGAAGCCCGGCCTGAACGCCACCGGCGGCCGAGGACTCATGCTCGTCAACGACCTCGCCACCCGCTGGGGATTTCACCGCGACTTCACCGGAACCGTCATCTGGTTCGAACTCGGCTCATTCGGCCTGGCCGAATGAGCGGTGACAAAAGATCGGACCGACAAGACGCCTGTCAGCATTGGCGGTTTTAAGGAGCGTGAAGTGATGTTCTTCGATCCCGTACCGACGGAACAGGAACCCATCGCCCGACCTGAGCTCCCGCCATGGTCCGCGCCGCCCTCGCAGGAGATCGGAGCGGTGCTCGCGGTCGAGCGGGTGGTGGCCCGGAGTGCGAACGTCGTGGTGCTCCTGCCGACGATCCGGGTCTTCAGCACCGGCTGCATGCTGGATGTGGAGGTCGTGTCCAAGCAGGGTGACCTGTCCGCCGAGGACTGGTGGTACGTGCAGCTGGCCGGGGCCCCGATCGCCCAGGCGTTCGGGCGCGGCAGCCGACCGGACTCGCTGTTGCGGCTGGGCGTGCGGTTCGCCGACGGCACGAAGGTCACCACCCTCGAATGGGCACGAAGCCCAAAGAGCGCCTCCGGCGATCCGCCGGCCGGGCCTCTGCTGTCCTGGCTTCCGATGGGCAGCGGCATGCGCGGCGGCGAGTTCGGATTCAACAGCTTCGGGCTGTGGCTGTGGCCGTTGCCCCCGGCCGAGAACTTCGAGTTCGCCGTGGAGTGGCCGCTGGGCGGCGTCGAGCTGACGACCGTCGAACTCGACGGCACGGCCATCGTCTCCGCCTCCGTCCGCTCGGCGCACTACTGGTCGGACTCCAACGGGTAGAGCCGTTCACCTGAGCGAGGGGGAGCGGGTTACGCGGTGTGAGTGTCGGTGCCGCGCTTCGTCTACGGCCTTCTCTCCGCCGGAGTCCGCGACGATGTCCGCGCGGATGTCGCTCCAGCTGGGAAAGCCTGAAGCGCGCATTTGCCGCAGCAGTATTCGTGAGTCTCACGGCATGTTGGTCGCGTCAGGTGCTCTCGATCGGATCGGAGACCTGCCCGCCGTTCTCCTCGTGCGAGGCCTTATGTTGTGAGGTCGGCACCACGATCTGTTCGGTGTCCTTGTTACGAGTCACCCAGAGGTAGACCAGCGCGCCGATGAACAGCACGATCGAAGTCCACTGGTTGATCCGCAGCCCCAGGAGCGTCACCGCGTGGTCCACCCCACCGACCGGGTCGATCCGCAACCCCTCGATCCAGAACCGTCCGAACGTGTAGCCGACGACGTAGAGGGCGAAAAGGCGGCCGTGGCGCAGCGTGAATCGCCTGCCGGCCAGGATCAGTCCGAAACCGAGCGCCGCGTCCCACAGCGACTCGTACAGGAACGTCGGATGGTAGAGCACGCCTGGCTCGCCGCCGTGCGCCTGGTCGATCTCCAGGCCCCACGGCAACGTGGTTGGACTACCGTACAGCTCCTGGTTGAACCAGTTGCCCCAGCGGGCGATCGCCTGCCCGAACGCGATGCCGGGCGCGACCGTGTCGGCCACGGCGCCCAGGGACAGCCCCCGGCGGCGGCAGGCCAGCCACACGCCCAGGCCTCCCAGGGCGACCGCACCCCAGATGCTGAGCCCGCCTTCCCAAACGAACAGCGCCTGGTAGGGCTCCTTGATCGCGCGCGGGCCGAAGTAGGTCTGCCAGTCGGTGATGACATGGTAGAGGCGAGCCCCGATCAGGCCGAAGATCACTGCGGGGACCGCGATGTCGCCGATCGTGCCCTTCTCGCCGCCGCGAGCGCGCCAGCGGCGCTCGCTCAGCCAGATGCCGAAGCCGATCGCGATGATGAAGCACAATGCGTAGGCCCGGATCGGGATGAATCCGAGATGCCAGACCCCTTCGGAAGGACTGGGAATCGAGGCGAGAGGCATGCCGGTGAGGCTAGCCAACGCGAGGCCACTTGGCCGCCTTCGTGACCTGATCGCGAACCTTCTGCGACGTGACGCGGCGTAGCCGAACCGGTGCGGCATCCGATGGCCGTTCGGTTGCTGCTCAACCCCCGCCGCCGCCCAGCGAGGCGAGATCGCCGATGCTCAGGTGGGCGTTCAGGTCGAGGCGTACCTCGCCTCACCGTAGGGCAGAGTGGCCCTGTGATTCGCCGTCTTCTTTCCCCCCGCGGCCTTCGGACTCGTCATACTGACCGGCTGTAGGTCGAGAAGCGGCCTCCCCCGTTCTCCGAGAACGCGAACCGGCCCCGGATGAGACGGAAAATCTCGTCCGGGGCCGGCTGGGGAATCGCTAGAGCAGGCCGTTCTGGGTGAGCCAGTCCTTGGCGACCGCTTCGGCGTCGTCCTTGTCGATCGCGACGCGCTTCATCAGCGCGACCAGACCGGCGGTGTCGAGCTTGGCGGAGACCGCGTCGAGGGTGGTCTTCACCGTGTCGTTCACGCCCGCCTTGTTGACCAGAGGGGCGATGTTCTCGGCGGCGAAGGCGTTCTTGTTGTCCTGGAGGGAGACCAGGTCATTGATGATGATCTTCGGGTCGGTGGTGAAGACGTTGCCGACCTGGACGGTGCCGTCCTTGATGGCGTCGGCGGTGGCGTCGCCGGTCTTCTTCCACTCCTTGAACTCCAGGCCGTAGGTGTCCTTGAAGTTCTTCTCCTGGCGGCTCTTGAACTCCGGCGGGCCGCCCACCGAGTAGTTCTTGGCGACCTTGACCAGGTCCTCGATCGTGGTGAGGCCGTCCTTGGTGGCGGTCTCCTTACTGACGGTCAGCGAGTTGTTGTCCTCGGCCGCGGCGGGCGTCAGCACCTCCAACTCGGCCGGGAGCTTCTCCTTGAGCGCGGCGACGACGTCGTCCTTCGACTTCGCCGTGGCGGTGTTGTCGACGAAGGCGAGCAGCGAGCCGATGTACTCCGGCAGGATGGTCAGGCCACCGCTCTTGACCTGGTCGTACAGGACCTCGCGGCTGCCGATGTTGAACTTCTCCTCGACCTGGACGCCCTTGGCGGCCAGGGCCTGCGAGTAGATCTCGCCGAGCAGGACGTTCTCCGGGAAGTTGGCCGACCCGATGATGACCTTCCCGGCGGCCGCCGGCTCGGAGGCGGACCCGGATTCGGCGGGAGCCGGGGACGCGGTGGTGAGGGGGTCTCCGCCGCCGCATGCGGTAAGTGTGAGCGCCGCGGACAGGAGGATCGCCGCGGTGCTGAACAGGCGCTTCATGGTGCTATTCCCTTCCAAAACGGGGGGTAATGGAGACTATCGGATGGTCTGGCGCTCGCTCACCCCCGGGGAGACCGTTGCGCGCTGTACCAGGGTGAACCCGAGCTGAACGAGCAGCGCCAGCAGTGCTACGAGAACCGCTCCGCCGATCGTGCTCGGGAAGTTCTTGGTCGCGAGACCGTCGATGATGAAACGGCCGAGGCCGCCCAGGCCCACGTACGCGGCCACCGTCGCGGTCGCCACCACCTGGATGGCGGCCAGCCGCAGGCCGAGCAGAATGAGCGGCAGCGCGACCGGCACCAGCACCCGGCCGAGCACCTGCCCGCCCCGCAGTCCCATCCCGTACGCGGCGTCGCGCAGGTCCGGGTCCACCCCGCGGATGCCTTCGTAGGTGTTGACCAGGATGGGCGGCACGGCCAGCGCCACCAACGGGATCAGCACCGGCAGGATGGTGCCGACCCCCATCAGCAGCACGATGAGGACGAGCAGGCCGAGCGTCGGCAGGGCGCGGGCCGCGTTGGCGATGGAGACCACCAGCAGGGCGCCCCGGCCGGTGTGGCCGATCAGCAGCCCCAGCGGGAGCGCGATCAGCATGGCCAGCAGCAGCGAGAGCCCGGCGAACTCCAGGTGTTCGAGCAGCCGGACGGGAATCCCGTCCGGGCCCGACCAGTTGACCGGGTCGCCAAAGAAGTCGATCAGCCAGTTCACGCGGTCCCCCTCGTCCACGGGGTGATGGGAGTCCCGCTGGATCGCTGAGCAGACATACGGCTTCCGGCGAGGCGGCGCCTGGAAATCCGGCGCACCGCACCGACCTGGTCACTCAAAAGGTCGATCAGCCGGTTCACGCGGACCCCCTTGCCCGCGACCATGGGGTGAGCAGGCGCTGCGCCAGGATCAGCAGCAGGTCGGCGACCCCGGCGAGCACCACGACCAGCACGATGCCGACCACGATCGGGGTGTAGAACTGCCGCTGCCAGCCGTCGATGAACAGGTAGCCGAGCCCGCCCCTGCCGACCAGCGCGCCGACGCTGACCAGGCTGACGCTGGCGACCGTGGCCACCCTGAGCCCGGCCAGCACGACCGGCACCGCGATCGGCAACTCGACCTGGAGCAGCCTGCGCAGCGGGGTGAAGCCCATGGCCACCGCAGACTGCCGTACGTGGTCGGGGACCGAGCCCAGCCCGTCGACGACCGCCGGGATCAGCACCGCCATGGCGTAGAAGGTGAGCGGGACCATCACGGTCAGCCGGGTCGCGAGGCCGGTGACCGGGATGAGCACGATGAAGACGGCCAGCGAGGGCAGCGAGTAGATCACGTTCATCACGCCGACGGTCGGCTGGTAGAGCCAGCGCCAGCGGACTCCGGCCAGCCCGAGCGGGAGCGCGATGAGCAGCCCGACGACGATCGGCACCAGGGCCATCACGATGTGGTCCGCCAGCAGGCCCTGGATCGTGGGCCAGTTGCGCCCGATCCAGTCCCAGCGGACCAGGGGTTCCTCACTCACCCGCGTCCCCCGTGCCTCCCGCGCCCGCACCGGTACTCCCCGCGCCCCCTGCGGACCCGCCGGAACCTCCCACGTTCCCGACGGACCCGCCGACGCTTCCTGCCACCTCGGCCAGCGCCTCGTCCAGGGCCTCGCGGGTGGCGACGCCCACGGCCCTGCCCTCGCCGTCCACCGCGATGGCGTTGCCCGAGGGCGACAGCAGCGTCGCGTCCAGCGCGCCGCGCAGCGAGTCGCGCCCGCTGACGAACGTCCCGTACGGCGCGAGCTCCACGTCGGCGGGGATACCGCCGGACTCGGGCAGGTCCCTGGCCGCGATCCAGCCCAGCGGCCGGTTCCCCGCGTCCAGCACGGCCAGCCACGGCTCTCCCCCGGCACGCGCCGAGGCCGACGCGGCGTCGGTGGAGACCGGGACGAGCAGGTCGGTGCGGAGCCGTATCCCCTCGGCCGAGACGAACGACAGCCGCCGGATGCCCCGGTCGCGGCCGAGGAACTCGCGGACGAAGTCGTCGGCGGGCCTGGCCAGCAGCGTCGCGGGGTCGTCGAGCTGGGCCAGGCGGCCCCCGACGCGGAGGACGGCCACCCGGTCGCCGAGCTTGACCGCCTCGTCGATGTCGTGGGTGACGAACACGATGGTCTTGTTCAGCTCGGCCTGGAGCCGCAGCAGCTCCTCCTGCAGGCTGGTCCGGACGATCGGGTCGACCGCGCTGAACGGCTCGTCCATCAGCAGCACGGGCGGGTCGGCGGCGAGCGCGCGGGCCACGCCGACGCGCTGCTGCTGGCCGCCGGAGAGCTGGAAGGGGTAGCGGTCGGCCATCTTCAGGTCGAGTCCGACCCGCTCCAGCAGTTCCATCGCCCGGTCGCGGGCCTTCTTCTTTTCCCAGCCGAGCAGCAGGGGAACCGTCGCCACATTGTCGACGATCTTGCGGTGCGGAAAGAGCCCGGCCTGCTGGATGACGTAGCCGATGCCCCGGCGTAGCGTCGGCGGGTCTATGGTCTTGACATCGACGCCGTCCAGGAGGATCCGGCCCTCCGTGGCGTCGATCATTCTGTTGATCATGCGGAGGGATGTCGTCTTGCCACACCCCGAGGGTCCGACGAAGACGGTGATCTCCCCGGTGGGCACCTCAAGGCTCAGGTTGTCCACCGCTACGGTGCCGTCGGCGTAGCGCTTGGTGACACCGTTGAATGTGATCATGCGCAACCTCGTGTTTTCACCGGGTTACGGCCTCCCTGCCCCAGCCGCCCCCCTAATCTGGCCCAAGTCAGCCTATGCCCCACTTCTCCGATCTGTCTTCCCGGATTTGTCCGGTAGATCGACATGTGTATTTCTCACGAAAAGGGCATTCGGTAGTGCGGGAGGTGCCCATGACTTGACATGATTACCCACATTGCTGGAGTTAATCCCTCTGGCCCCGTACGTCACAGGCTTCACAGGCTTCACAGGCTTCACAGGCTTCACAGGCTTCACAGGCTTCACAGGCTTCACAGGCTTCACAGCCACCCCACTCTTCACCACGCTCGACGAACCACCAGAGGAACCGGTCTCGTGACCCAACCGCTCCTCGGTCAACGCTCGCGCGACGAACTGGTCGCCGAGCTCTACGACCGCCACGCAGCAGGGCTGTACGCCTACTCCCACGACCAGCTGGGCGACGCGGACTCGGCCTTCGACGTCCTGGTGACCGTTCTGTCCAGCGTCACGGACACCCACCCCCCGCGCGCCGCGCTGTACGCGCTCGCCCGTCGCGAGATCTCCCTGCGCGACATCATCTACTCGCCCCCCGTCACCAGCCTGGATCCCGTCCCCACCCTCATCGAGCGCGTCCTGAGCGAGCTGCGCACCCACCAGCGTGAGGTGCTGTACCTGTCGGGCGTGTGTGAGATGAACGCCGCCGAGCTGTCCTGGGTGCTCGATGTGGCCGTCGACACCGCCGACGAGCTGACGGTGAGCGCCTGCCGCAGGTTCGCCCAGTCGCTGGGCTCCGCCCTGGCCTCGGCCCGGATCCCCGCGCACCTGGCGGAGGTGTTCGGCGCCCTCGCCGTCGCCCCGGTCCGTGACGTGCTCATCCTCGCCCCCTGGGTCACTCCTCCCTCCGGGCTGCGCGCCGCCGTGCTCGGACCGCGGGCACCGGTCGTTCCCATCGCCAGGCGGTCAACATCCCCGCTGGTCAGGCAGCTGTGGCCGACGTCGCCCGGATGGCCGCCGCCGTCCACGGAAAACGGCGCCCCAACCGGCGCCTCGGCGTTTCCCGCGCCGGACCACATGGCGGACGACCGCTTCCCCGACCCCTTCGCGCCGAGGGACCCCGACACGGTCTCCACCCACGAGGCCAGCACCGAGCCGATGCCCAAGCTCGGCAACTCGGTGCTCACCGCCCTGGACACCGCGACCCTGCGGCCTCGCCGCCGGCTCCAGCGCCCCAAACCGCGCCGGGCCATGCCGATGTCGGCCCCCATCCCCGGGGACGTGCTGGACGACGCCCCCGTACGGGAGAGCCTGTTCAGCCCGCTCAGCCCTGAGGAACGGGCGACCCGCATCCACACCGACAGGCTCGTTGCCGCCGCGCCCCGCCCCGAGGCCGCACCCGTCGATGCCTCGCCCGTCGATCCCTCGCCCGTCGATCCCTCGCCCGTCGATCTCGCACCCGTCGAGACGCCCGGGGCTCTGTCCGCCGATGCCCCTCACCCGCCCTTCGCGGGCGCCCCGGTTCCCGGACAGTACGGGGACGTGCTGGGGGATGTACTGGACGATGTGCCCGCCGCGCACCCGCACCCCACCGCGCACCCCGCCGAGCACCCGCTCCCCGGCTGGCCCCTGCAGACCGACCAGCTCGACGCCCTCTCCGACGCCGAGCGCCACCGGCCTCTCTTCCCCGTCAGGGCCGCACGGGTGGAGACCCCTGACAGCGGCACCGGTCGCGTGCAACCGCCGATGCCCACCTGGGCCACACAGGCACAGACCGCCGACCCCGAAACCGGTCGTGTACAACCGCCGATGCCCACCTGGGCCACATCGGCGGCCGACCCCGTTCAGCCTCCCGCGGTCAACTGGTTCGCGGACGCCGCCCCCTCCGGCACCGAAACCGGCACCGAAACCGGCACCGGGACCGGGACCGGGACCGGGACCGGCACTGGAAGCGCCCCCCAGACCACCGACGAGACCCCGGACGAGACTCCGGATGAGACTCCGGATGAGACCTCGACGGCCCTCCCCAACTGGTCTCCGCGGCCGGACCATCTCAGCACCTCGGCGGGCCGTGCCCAGCTGCGCCTGCCCAGCTGGATCATGCGGGTCGACGAACCGGGTGACGCCCCGCTCCACACCGTGCCCCCGAACTACACCGCTCCTCCGGACCACACCCCGGCGTCGCACTACGCGCAGTGGAGCGAGCCGGCGACCGCGCCGGGAAGCGATTCGGGTGCGGAGCCGGCGGGGACCGACGAGGCCGGGACGGCGTGGGCGCCGGAGAGCGGACTCGACCTTTCCGGACGGACCGGATCCCGCAGGCGCGCGGGCCGCCGGGCGGCACGCAGTCACAAGGTGCCGGCGAAGGTCTCCCACCACGACTGGGCCTGGGAAGTGATCGGCTTCATCATCGCGGTGGCGATCGCCATGATCGTCTTCTTCGCGGTACCGATGATCACGACCCCCTAGTTCCTCTTCCGGCCCTTCGAGCACCCGATCTCCGCGGGTAGTCGACGGGCCGGACGGGAATCCCGCTGCCGTTCCCCTGATCTTCGCGGAACAGCGGACGGGAGGCGGACGGGAAGCCGGTGGTATCGCCGAGGGGCGTCCGGTCGCGGCGCGGCCCTCTGGAGCAGCGTTAGGTGGCGGCGCGGCCCTCTGGAGCGGGTCAAAGCCAGCGTTAGGTGGCGGCGCGGCCCTCTGGAGCGGGTCAAAGCCAGCGTTAGGTGGCGGCGCGGCCCTCTGGAGCGGGTCAAAGCCAGCGTTAGGTGGCGGCGCGGCCCTCTGGAGCGGGTCAAAGCCAGCGTTAGGTGGCGGCGCGGCCCTCTGGAGCGGGTCAAAGCCAGCGGTCGGTGGCGGCGCGCCAGGCCAGTTGCATGCGGGTCTGGGCTCCGGCGAGTTCCATGATGTTCGCGACGCGTCGCCGCATGGTCCGCTGGCTGATTCCCAGCCGGGTGGCGATCGACTTGTCCGGCACGCCCGCGACCAGCAGCGAGAGCAGGTAGAGGTCGTCGGGGCCGAGCGGGCAGGGCGTCGTCCCCTCAGGGAAGTCGTCGCCCTTGATGAGGTGGCCGCCCTCAGTGAAGCCTCCGCCCTCAGTGAAGCCTCCGCCCTCAGTGAAGCCTCCGCCAGTGAAGCCGCCCCCCTCGATGAAGCCGCCACTCTCAGTGAAGTCGTCGCCCTCGATGAAGTCGTCGCCCTCGATGAAGCCGTCGCCCTCAGTGAAGTCGCCACTCTCAGTGATCCGAGGCGGCGTCGCCCGCGCCCAGTAGCCCTCGAACGGGTGGTCGAACTGCTCCCGGAGCGCGACGTGGTTGGGCAGGACCTCGACCAGCAGGCCCGCGTCGCGGCGGCGGGCGTTGTCCCTGTACTCCTCGGACAGTCGCTCCACCTCGCGCCGCGCCCGGTCAAGCGCCTGCTGGTGGCGGAGAAGCTGCGAGCCCAGCACGATGTCCGGTGCCACGGCGGTGAACCGCCGCCTGCCGGGAGAGACAGTCCTGACCAGTCCCCTGACCCGCATGGAGACCAGCACCGTCTCCGCCGTCTCGGCATCGATGCCCAGGTTCCCGATGAGGTCGGTGACGTCCGCCTCCGCGGTGGTCACCAGGAACCGGTAGACGCGCTCCTCCACAGGATCGAGCCCGAGGGGTTGCAACATGTCGCAATGATGGCACCCCAAACGCCGATAAAAGTTACATCTAATAGCTAACTGGGCGGAATGCGCTTTGGTGAGCCGGTGGTGCATGAGGTTTCCCGCACTTGGAACGCGCCCGGCCCGCGATGCCGGAACTCAACGACCGAACGGGTTGCGACAGCGATCCGTCAAGGCTGGCATCACGATAACTCTTAGGAAATTTTCCTAAGAGAAATATCGGGTTGGCGGCCCCCGCCTAGTGGGAGACCCACCCGATCCAAACGTGAGCTGCGCGAACGCGATGACGCAGGCCGGCACCGCACCAAAGTCCGACCGTCCGGACACCCCAAACCATCCGGTTTCCCCCATGGGAGTGATCTAGTGTTGAGACAGCGCATCATGGCAACCCTCGCCGCCCTGGCGGTCACGGGCGTGCTCGCGGTCGTCCTGCCGATGTCCTCTGCCTCCGCCGAGAGCTGCGCGGCCGCATGGAACTCCTCGGCCGTCTACACCGGCGGCATGACCGCCTCGTACAACAGCCGCAACTGGTACGCGCAGTGGTGGACCCAGAACGAGACCCCGGGCACCGCCGCCGTCTGGACCGACAAGGGCACCTGCGGCGGCACGCCGCCCACCGGCCGCGCCCTTCCCGCGCTCCCCCTTCCCTTGTTCGCCTTTCCTCCGTTCCCCCTTCCTCCGTGCCGCCATCCGGCGGTTACGGACTGCGACACCCGGCAATACCGTGGGTAATGCTATAGTCACGCTTCGCTATGGAAATCATCAGTGGATTGCCGCGTCACGTGGCTTGCGTGATGGATGGGAACGGGCGGTGGGCCGCGCAGCGATCGCTGCCGCGCACCGCAGGCCACGAGGCGGCAGAGGCCGCCGTAATCGACGCCATCGAGGCGGCACGCTCGGCCGGCATCAAGTGGCTGAGCCTGTACGCCTTCTCCACCGAGAACTGGCGGAGGCCGGCGGGCGAGGTCGACATCCTGATGAGGCTCGTGCGCCGGACCATCCGCAAGCATGCGCCGGCGTTGCACGCGCGAGGTGTCCGGTGCAGGTTCCTGGGCATGACCGATCCGCGGATCCCGCCACTGCTGGCTCAGGACATCGCCGATCTGATGACGCTCACCAATGACAACAGGCGAATGACGCTGACGATCGCCTTCGATCACGGGGGACGTCGCGACATCGTGGAAGCCGCCCGTTCACTGATCCACGCCGCCGTACCCGCCGAGCAGGTCACCGAGGCCACCTTCGCCCGGCATCTCCCATACTCCGACACACCGGATGTGGACCTGGTCATTCGTACCTCGGGAGAGCAACGGATCTCCAACTTCATGCTCTGGCAAGTGGCCTACGCCGAATGGGTCTTCCCGCAGGTTCTATGGCCCGACTTTCGCGCGACCCACCTCTGGGAATGCCTTGACACCTACCGGCGGCGCCAGCGCCGATTCGGCGATGTCCGCCAGCCGACCGCCACGACGGGAGAGGGACTCCGATGAACCAGACCACCGCTGAGGAGACCGCCGACGCCTTCGGTCCGAACTCGATGCTGCACCGCCTCGCCAACGAGGCACGCTGGGGCCTTGCGGTGGCCCGCGCCACGGTTCTGGAAGCAGCACACCCGCAGATCGGCGCGGCGTTGATCAGAAACTCGACGTTCGTGACGCATCCGTGGCGGCGTCTGCGCAACACCATGGTGAGCACGCAGCGGATGCTCGACCCGGACCGGCACGTTCGCAGCCGGGAGGCGGCTCGCCTCAACCGCCTGCACGCCCGCATCTCGGGCACCGACCCGCAAGGCCGCCGCTACGACGCGATGGACGCCGAAGCACGCGCCTGGGTGGTGGCGACCCTGTTCGAGTCGGCGGTGACGATGTATCGGCTGAGCGGTGAGTCGCTCGACAGGCCCGCGATGGAACAGCTCTACGCCGAGTTCCGGACGCTCCTGGCCCTGCTCGAGGGCAACAGCGACCAGCTTCCCGCGACGTTGCAGGAGTTCTGGCCCTACTACGACGACATGATCGACCATCGCCTGGAGAGCACCGAGGCGGTGCGCGTCATCATCTACCGGCTCTTCGCCAATGTGCCCGCGCCGCCCCTGCTGCGCGGCCATCCCGCGGTGTGGGCCGCGGGCCGGGCCGTGGCAGGCCCGGTGGCCGCCGCGGTCACCATCGCGTCGCTGCCGGAATCCTTCTGCCGACGTGCCGCCCTGCCTGACCTTCCAGGGGCGCGGGTGCTCATGCACGCGGCCTACCTGACCACCGGGTTCGCCACCCGCCTGCTTCCAAACAGCTGGGTGCACGTCGGCTCGTTCATGAGCCTGCTGGATCCCGACCACGCCGGTGGTTCCGGACCGTGGGAGAACGTACGCCGCAAGGCCGACCAGGCCGCGGCCATGCTCAGACTCATCACCCCGGCTCCCGACGAGGTCAGTCAGGCCACACGCTCGGCTGACCAGTTCTTCGCCGAGGTCCTGGACCAGACCGGCGACGGCTACCTCGGCTGGCCCGACCTGGCCGCCATGGCCAGGGAGATCGCCACTCGGCTCGACCTGGATGAACAGGGCGAGGAGCGGCTTTACAACGCCTACGCCGCCTGGTGGCGGGAGTTGCAGACCAATCTCGACGCCGACGGCGACGGACGCGTCACGCGTCAGGAATACGCCACCTCAGCTGCCTCTCTGCCCAGCTCCGGACTGGTCAGGATCGCCGACGTGCTGTTCGACGTCACCGACGTCGACGACGACCAGAAGATCGACGCCCAGGAGTATCAGACGTTGTTCCGCACGGCCTTCCACCGAGATCTGACCGGCAGAGACGACAGCTACTCGCGCAGCGCTTTCGTCAGGCAGTTCCTATCCTTCATGTCCGGGCAACAGCACTCGGTCGCCTACACCTCCCTCCTGTCCTAGTGGCCCCACACCGAACGTTGACCGGGAAACCCGCAGCGGGGAACAGACGTTCCGGCCCGGAAAAGCCCGGTCAAGGTTCGGAGACGCCCCACTAGCCAGGGGGCAGACCGAGTAAGCCGGAGAGGGCTGATACGGGTCCGGCCGAGGTGCGACCAGAAGCCGCCGCGAGCGGCGCCGGGTCACTCCGCCGACAGGACAAGCCCGCTGGTCGGCACGCCCGTTCCCGCGGTGACCAGCACGTTGCGTACCGAGGCGAGCTGGTTGGCCGAGGTGCCGCGGATCTGCCTGACGGCCTCGGCGATACCGTTCATCCCGTGGATGTACGCCTCGCCGAGCTGGCCGCCGACCACCCCCATCTCCGGCAGGCCCGTCATGTCGTCCCGGTAGTAGCTGGTCATCGTCATCTGGTCGGCGCCCGCGCCCTGGGCGGCGGCGGTGATCAGCGCGGGTGACCTGCGCAGATCCCTGGCCCGCTCGGCGGAGGTGACCACCAGCGCCACCGCGCCGTCGCTCTCCTGACAGCAGTCGAGCAGGTGCAGCGGCTCCGCGATCCACTTCGACGCCTGGTGCTCCTCCAGCGTGATCGGGCGCCCGTGGAACCAGGCGTCCGGGTTGGTGGCGGCGTGCCTGCGCAGCTGGTGAGGGCCTTTCTACGGGAGGGCGAACCTGACGGTGCCCGAGGCGTGGTCGCCGAGGCTGACCCTGCCGTGGACCTCGACCGTGAACTCGCCGTCCTCGCAGGCGACCACGGTGCCGCCGAAGGCCAGCCTGTCGCCCGCGTACGCGGGGACGCCGAGCTTGACGTTGATACCGCGGATGATCGCCTCGGGTCCGGCCCAGTCCGTGACATAGCGCTCGACGAGGCCCATCGTGGTCAGAATGTTGAGAAAGATGTCCTTTGACCCCTGCGCCCTCACACCCTCGACGTCGTGGTGGACGGGGGTGAAGTCCATGGTCGCGAGTGCGGTCGAGACGACCAGCGTGGGGGTCAACTCGATCACGAGCTCGGGGAGGAGGGCTCCGACCCGCACCTCGTCGTCGGTAAGTATCCGCATCACGCCTCCCGGGGGACCCACATGGGCAGGATCAGCTCGTCGTCCATCTGGCGATACGTCAGGCGCACCGGCATACCGATACCCACCCGCGTAGGGGCGCAGTCCACCACGTTGCCCACGATCCGCACCCCTTCCGGCAGTTCCACCACCGCGACCACGAAGGGCGTCTCCCGCCCCGGGACCGGGGGTTGTGGTGGACGACGTAGCTGTAGACCTCGCCCTCACCGCTCGCCGTCACGTACGTGCGCGCGACCGAGCGGCACGAGGGGCAGACCGGCCCCGGCGGATGGCGCGGCTCGCCCGTGCCGGATGAACTCGTCGTCGATGCCGCCGGCGTCTCTTCGGACATTGCGCCTCCCGCCAGGATGCCCAGGCCAGCCGCCCCGAAAAGTAGAACAGATTCTATTCTGTGTCCAGAGCCGACTGATCACAACACATCACCGCATAACCGCAGCACCGCATATGCCGTGTAAGCGCGGGGCATCTTTGTGACCAGCGAGTAACCCGCCGGAGTATCCAGAAATCAGATAACGTGTTCTCATGCGTACCCCGCATGTGTCAACCGACGTGCCGGTCACCCGGCACGCGGCCGACAGGCACGTCCCGAGAGACCTCGATCCGGTCACGACCGAGAAGACATCCGGCATGCAGAGCGAACCGGCGTCCACGGGCGTCCGCACCAGGAGCCAGCACCAGCGACGCAAGCGCATCGTCCAGGCCGCCGCCGCGCTCGCCTCGCGGGGTGGTGTCGAGGCGATGCAGATGCGGACCGTCGCCGAGCGCGCCGGGGTCGCACTGGGAACGCTCTATCGGTACTTCCCCTCCAAGATGGATCTTGTCGTCGCCGTCGTGGGCGAGGAGATCGATCTCCTCGAAAGCAGCATCGAGCGCCGCCCGCCCAGCGCCACCGCGGCCTCGGGGCGGGCCGTCGACATCCTGATGCGCGCCACCCGCGGCCTGATGCGCGAACCCGAACTCGCCGACGCGCTCATCCGCTCGCTGATCATGGCCGAGGTCGAGACGCCGTTCGGCGACCGGATGACCGGGCTGCTGCTCCGCGTCGCCGGCGACGACCTCACCGTTGACACCGCCACCGAGGAGCAGTTCGCCCTCGCGGGCTCGCTGTCCAGCATCTGGGTGCACGAGCTTCTGGAGATGCTCAGGGGGCGCCGCACCTACGAGCAGATCCAGCGGCGCATCGAGATCGCCGCCGAGCGCCTGCTCGCCGATTTCCGGCCCCCGCCTTCCGCCTGAAATTAGAACCCGTTACAGTCGCATTGACAGGCGACTAGAGCGACGTTCTGGAGCGACGCGCGGGCGGGCGAACGGGAACGGTCGCCCGGTGTCCGCGAGCTCCAAGCCGACGGGCGAGGAGATCGTATGGGTGCAGTGATCGTATGGGTGCAGTGATCGTATGGGTGCAGTGATCGTATGGGTGCAGTGATCGTCGGCAGGGACCAGGGGCTGCGCGAGAGCACGGTCGAAGGGCCGGCCGGGCTCAAGCCCGTGATGGGCGAGGGCGGCATGCACACCGCAGGCACCTCCTCACAGATCTCCGACGGCGCGGCGGCGGTGCTGCTGATGAGCGAGGAGGCCGCCGCCCGGCACGGCCTGCGCCCCAGGGCCCGCGTCCTCGCCCAGGCACTCGTCGGCGCCGAGCCGTACTACCACCTGGACGGGCCGGTGGACGCGACGGCCAAGGCCCTGTCCGCCACCGGGATGAGCGCGTCTGATATCGATAGGTACGAGGTGAATGAGGCTTTTGCATCGGTGGTCCCATCCTGGTCATCGGTGCACAAGCCAGACATGGAACGGGTCAACGTCAACGGCGGCGCCATCGCACTCGGCCACCCCGTCGGCGCGACCGGTTCCCGGCTGATCACCACCGCCCTGCACGAGCTTGAGCGGTCCGACTCCTCGACCGCGCCGGTATCGATGTGCGCGGGCGGGGCGCTCGCGACCGCGACCGTCCTGGAGCGCCTTTGAGCGGCGCCGGTAAGGAGCACCACCGTTGAAATCCCGCCGCAGGCCGTACAGCGAGCAGCGTCCGTTCGACACCGGTGGCGGTGTGTGGAGCGTGCCCGTCCCGATTCCGGGAAACCCGCTCGGCTACACCCTGGTCTACGCGATCGAGTCCCCCGCCGGGCCGGTGCTGATCGACGCGGGCTGGAACGCCCCTGAGGCGTGGCTGGCCCTGCGCGACGGGCTGGGCGCGGTCGGCATGGACGTACGCGACGTGCGCGGGGTGGTCGTCACCCACTTCCACCCCGACCACGCCGGGCTGGCCGGACAGGTCAGGGAGGAGTCCGGCGCGTGGATCGCCATGCACGAGGCCGACGCCGCACTGGTCGGCTTCATGCGCGAGCTTGAGGGTGAGGCGCACCGCGATTTTCAGGCCGACATGCTGCGCCGCGCGGGGGCGGGCACCGTCGAGGTGGAGGAGGTGACCGGGAACCGGCCGAAGCCGCCCGCGCTGCCGGACCGCGTTCTCTCCGACGGCGACCTGATCGACCTGCCGGGCCGCAGGCTCCGTACGATCTGGACCCCCGGCCACACACCGGGCCACGTCTGCCTGCACCTGGAGGACGCCGACCGGCTCTTCACCGGCGACCACGTGCTGCCGGCGATCACCCCGCACATCGGCATCTACCCGTACGACCGGGCCGACGTCGACCCGCTCACCGACTTCCTGGAGTCGCTGGAGAAGGTGAAGGGCCTGGGCGAACTCGAAGCCATGCCCGCCCATGAATGGATTTTTCCGGACACGGCGGCTCGGGCGGCGGAGATCGGTATCCATCACGAGGAGAAGCTCCGATGGCTGGCAGACCTGCTCGCCGAGGCGGAGGAGCCGCTGACCATCTGGGAGATCGCCGGGCGGATGATCTGGAACCGCCCGTGGGAGGACTTCCCCCCCATGCTGCGCGGGATGGCGGCCGGGGAGGCGGCGGCACATCTGCGCACGCTCGAGGTTCGCGGGATCATCCGCCGCGTGACGGGGGTGGATCCGGTCCGGTTCGCCATACACTCGTAGACATCGGATGTCTGGCGAAACCTGAGGACGGTGCGGAGTGGCGGTCACCGACGCCGCTATCGACAGGATCAAGCAGATGATCCTGTCCGGCGAGCTCTCCCCGGGCAGCAGACTGCCCAAGGAGGCCGACCTGGCCGACCGGCTCGGCCTCTCGCGCAACTCCCTGCGCGAGGCGGTCAGGGCGCTGGCCCTAGTCCCACAGGGATGACACCGAGGTGCTCGGCGCCGGCGTCGCCGTGCACCCAGTCCCGTCATGACCGGCGGTTCGCCGCTTACAGCAAGCCCAGCAGGAAGCTTGCCTGCTGGGCCAAGCTCGACAAAGTCCTCCTCATCGTGCAGGCCGCAGTGTTGTTGATCTTGCGTTGCGGCTTTTGAGCTCACCTTGGCTGGACCCCCTTTAGGAACTGGGCGGCAGTGTCGGTCGGTGGGAGCGCACCGGGCGGCGCCGGCCGGGACCGGCCCCTAAGCCGCATGTCCGGCCGGCTGGCCGCCGGGCGCGCGGCGGGCCGCGCGGCCATGGGGCCGCCCTTGATCGCTACCGCCGCAGAGATTGAGCGGACGGCTCGGATTCTTTCGGCAACTGCGTCGGCCGGCTTGGCGCTGCGAGGTTAGGCCATATCGGAATAAGGAGAACTCATCCGCTGTTTGGACCAGTATCTCGTCCGCAGCCGCATCCAGGGCGCTGCTGGGGTGATCACCTTGAGCGCATGGCATCACTGCTCCGTCAAAACCCGTGTGACCACCGTGGCGAGCGCCGTCATGGCGCTGGTCTGCACTTCCGCCACCCTGCTGCTGCTGATAGCCGCTCCCCAGCCTCCGCTCTATGGAAACGTAGCCGTCCTGGCCGGACTCATCGGCGGTTCACTTCTGTTGATCGCGACCACTGCGCTCGGGACGTACTGGATGATGAGCAAGACCCTCAAGCCGGTGTGCGCCATCAGCGGGAAACTCGCCACGATCCGGCCTTCCAATCTGAGCGAGCGGGTTCCGCTGCCGAACCATGATGACGAGTTCAAGAAGCTTGCGCAGAGCACCAACCAAACGTTGGAACGGGCCCAGACGGCGATCCAGCAGCAGTTGAGGTTCGCCTCGGACACCTCCCATGACCTGCGCCACCCGCTCACGGCCATGCGTACCGAGATCGAGGAAGCGCTCATGGATCCGGAGGAGACCGACTGGGGGGAAACCGGCAACAAGCTGCTGGAAAGCGTCGAGAGGCTACAGGAGTTGGTGACCAACCTGCTGGAGCTCTCCCGACTTGACGCGGGCATCATCGGTCAGCACGACTTACTCAACCTCGCCGTCCTAGTGGACGGCGAGCTCGACCATCGGCAGCGCGACCGCCGGCAAAGCAAGGTCAGGGTGGTCAGGAGGTTCAGCAGCGGCGTGATGGTCCATGGCGAACGGATCGGCCTGGAACGACTGCTGCACAACCTCCTGGACAACGCCGAACGCCACGCCCGCACCAGCGTCACGGTCACCATCGAGCACCGGGGCGACGTGGCGGTGCTGGAGGTCCACGACGACGGGAACGGGGTGTCGCCCGAGCAGCGGGAACTCATCTTCCAGCGCTTCACTCGCCTGCAAGACGCCCGCGCCAAGGACTCCGGCGGCAGCGGCCTGGGCCTGGCTATCGCCCGGCAGATCGCCGAAGCCCACGGCGGCACCCTCACGATCGAAGACAGCTCTTGCGGAGCACGGTTCGTCGCACGCTTCCCCCGGCCGGTCGGGCTGTCGGCGAGCACGAGACAGTGAGTGAAGAATCCACCAGGTCCTGGACGATCGAGGCGGAACACTCGTCCCGGGCCGTGACGGCGCCGTCCTGGCCATCGACGCCCGGGCCGACAGATCCTACACGATCGTCAACGAGGTGGCCGCCCCCCGAGATCGCGAAGGACCGCCCCCGGGAGACCGCGACTTGACGCGACCCCCCTGGCGTAATAGAACACGTTTCAGAAAGTAGTCCGCCCAAGCGCTCGATAAAGTATCTGGCGGTTCAGCGCGCCCCGGCGGGAGGCGGGAACATCGACAGGTCCCGCGCTCGCCGTGTCCACGACGGATGTCCCGCGAGGAACACGCCTCGCGACCGGGAGGGCACGCCGCCGACCGCACCGCAGGCCGCACCGACAACGAGCCGCGTCACAGGACCGGGGACCCGGTTCGCGCAGGAGGACCGATGGACATCGATCTGGTCGACCAGGACTTCTACTGGCGGAACGGCGCGCCCCACGATCAGTTTGCCTGGCTACGGGCGAACGCGCCGGTCTACGCGCACCCGGGCGACGCCGAGCGGGACTGGCCGGGGTTCTGGGCGGTCACCAAGCACGCCGACGTGGTGCAGGTCTCGCGCCGCTCCGATCTGTTCTCCTCAAGCAGGAAGCTCTCGCTCTTCGACGAGATGCCCGAGGACCAGCTCGCCCTGCAGCGGCTGATGATGCTCAACCAGGACCCGCCGGAGCACACCCGGCGGCGCTCCCTGGTCAACCGGGGCTTCACCCCCCGCATGATGGGCGCCCTTGAACAGCACATCCGCAACATCTGCCACGAACTGGTGGACGAGGCCAAGGCGCGCGACTCGGTCGACTTCGTCAGGGACATCTCCGCCCCGCTGCCGCTGTACGTGATCTGCGAGCTGCTCGGCGTCCCCGTCGAGGACCGGGACAAGATCTTCAACTGGTCCAACCGGCTGATCGGGGCCAACGACCCGGACTACGCATCCGACCCCGCCGAGGGCACGGACGCGGCCACGGAGATCCACGACTACGCCAACACCCTGGCCGCCGAGCGCCGGGAACAGCCCCGCGAGGACATCGTCACCAAGCTGATCATGCCCGACGCCGCCGGGGAGACCCTCACCGAGGAGGAGTTCGACCTGTTCGTGCTGCTGCTCGTGGTCGCGGGCAACGAGACCACCCGCAACGCGGCCTCGGGCGGCATGCTCGCCTTCTTCGAACACCCCGAGCAGTGGCGGCGCCTGGTCACCGACCGCACCCTCGCCCGCACCGCGGCCGACGAGGTCGTCCGCTGGGTCTCCCCGGTGAACCTCTTCCGCCGTACGGCCACCGAGGACACGACGATCGGCGGCCAGGAGGTCAAGGCCGACGACAAGATCGTGGTCTTCTACGGCTCCGCCAACCGGGACGAGGACGTATTCGCCGACCCCGGCACCTTCGACATCGGCCGCGACCCCAACCCGCACATCGGTTTCGGCGGCGGCGGCGCCCACTTCTGCCTCGGCAACCACCTCGCCAAGCTGGAACTGCGGGTGCTCTTCGAGGTGCTGGCCGAGCGACTGCCGAACCTGGCCCAGGCCGGTCCCGCCCGACGGCTCCGCTCCAACTTCATCAACGGCATCAAGGACCTGCCGGTCTCCATCACCTGAGATCCGCCGCCTCCGTCCTCGCGGGGGCGGAGGCAACGCCCACCGTCTCCCCCGGGCCCGCGCGGAGATGGACGAGTTGGAGGCGGCGCTCCTTCTCATGGCACGAGGCCGCGACCTCACCTGGCAGGAGATCGCCTTCGGTCTCGGCCTCGGCACCCCCCAGGCGGCCAAACAACGCTACGAACGACTCGCCGGCCGCACCGCCGCCAAACCCGGGGACCCGGAGGCCGGGAAGACCTGACACCACCGGGACGGGCTCAGCCGTGCCACCGGCCTACCGAGGTGGACCGTGATTCGCCTCACGCCTCCGCCTTCCCCCGCGGCGGTTCCAGCGGTTCCTCTCGGATGCTCCGGGCTCTCGGGTTCTCAGGGCTCTCCAAGCTCTCAGGGCCAGGAGGAGTCCTGGTCGGGGTCGCCGCCGTCGGAGAGCAGCTTCATGTCCGACTCGACCATCATCGCCACCAGCTCCTCGAAGGTGACCTCCGGTTCCCAGCCGAGCTGGGCACGGGCCTTCTTCGGGTCGGCGCAGAGCAGGTCGACCTCGGCGGGGCGGTGCAGGGTCTGGTCGATGACGACGTGCCGTTCCCAGTCGAGCCCGGCTGCGGTGAAAGCGGCCTCGGTCAGGTCGCGGACGGTTTGGGTGCGGCCGGTGCCGATCACGTAGTCCTCGGGCGTGTCCACCTGAAGCATCAGGTGCATCGCGCGGACGTAGTCCCCGGCGAACCCCCAGTCACGACGCGCCTCCATGTTGCCCAGGCGCAGCTCGGAGGCGAGGCCGAGCTTGATCTTGGCCACCCCGAGGCTCACCTTCCTGGTGACGAACTCGGCGCCCCTGCGCGGGGACTCGTGGTTGAACAGGATCCCCGACGCCGCGTACATGCCGTACGACTCGCGGTAGTTCTGCGTCAGGAAGTGCCCGTACGCCTTGGCCACGCCGTACGGCGAGCGGGGGTGGAAAGGGGTGGTCTCGGTCTGCGGGGTCTCGCGGACCTGGCCGAACATCTCTGAGGAGGACGCCTGGTAGAACCGGATCTGCCCGGAACCCGCGGCCGTACGCGAGGAGGAGATCCCGGAGCAGACCCGGATGGCCTCCAGCATGCGCAGCACGCCCATGCCGCTCACCTCGCCGGTGAGCTCGGCCTGCTCCCACGACATGGGGACGAACGAGATGGCGCCCAGGTTGTAGACCTCGTCGGGCTGGACCTTCTCGACCGCGGAGATCAGCGAGCCCTGGTCGAGCAGATCGCCCCGGACGAGCTGAACGCCCTGCAGGAGCTTGCGGAGCCTTGAGACGCGTGGATTGGCCTGTCCCCGGGCCAGACCGAAGACCTCGTAGCCCTGACCGAGCAGGAACTCGGCCAGATAGGACCCGTCCTGCCCGGTGATACCTGTGATCAGCGCGCGCCTGGCCAACGCGTCCTCCTCGCTTGCGGGTGCAGGACCTATGCCTGGTCTTATGCCGTTCGATTGGCGAATGTACCGTCACACCCTTGTGTGAGCACTATCTCCCTCACAGCGTACCTAGAACACGTTCCATCGAATCCTGTTCGGTCAGGTTAACCTCCCAGCTCGCACCCGGTGAGGCGCACCCTAGGAACAATTCCACATCAGGTACAACAGAGCCACCGAATGGTAGTGTCCGAGGACTAAGGTCATCTTTCACGGTACCTGTCCCCTTTCGGGCAGGGTGAGAAAGGGGTTGCCGTGCCGGGTGCTGAATCACTGCGGGTGGCACTGCTGTCGTATCGCAGTAAGCCGACCTGCGGTGGGCAGGGCGTCTACCTGCGTCATCTCAGCCGCGAACTGATCGCCCTCGGGCACAGCGTGGAGGTCCTCTCCGGCCAGCCCTACCCGGAGCTCGACGAGGGCGTCATCCTCACCAAGGTCCCCAGCCTGGACCTGTACCGCGACGAGGACCCCTTCCGCACCCCCGGCCTCCGCGAGTACCGCGACTGGATCGACCTGCTCGAAGTCGGCACCATGTGGACCGCCGGGTTTCCCGAGCCGCTGACCTTCACCCTGCGGGCGTACCGCGAGCTGAAGAAGCGCGTCGGCGACTTCGACGTGGTGCAGGACAACCAGACCCTCGGCTACGGACTGCTCGGCATCCAGAAGCTGTTCCCCGTGGTCGGGACCATCCACCACCCGATCAGCGTGGACCGGCGCATCGAGCTGAAGGCGGCCCCGCTGCGCAAGAAGCTCTCGATGAGGCGCTGGTACGGCTTCGTACGCATGCAGGCCAAGGTCGCGCCGCGGCTCAGCCCGATCCTGACCGTCAGCGAGTCCTCCCTCGCCGACATCCACCGCGACTTCAACGTGCCCCAGAAGAACATGCGGCTCATCCCGCTGGGCGTCGACACCCGCTACTTCCACCCGCGCCCGGAGCTCCCCAAACGGCCCGGCTCCATCGTCGCGGTGGCCAGCGCCGACTCCCCGATGAAGGGCGTCGCGACGCTGCTGCGGGCCGTGGCGAAGCTCGCCACCGAGCGCGACGTCCACCTGACCGTGGTCAGCAGGCCCACCCCCGGTGGCCCGACCGAGAAGCTCGTCGGCGAGCTGGCCCTGCGGGACCGGGTCAGATTCGTGCACGGCATCTCCGACACCGAACTGGGCGAGCTGATCGCCACCTCGGAGATCTCGGTCGTCCCCTCCCTGTACGAGGGCTTCTCGCTACCCGCCGTCGAGCACATGGCCTGCGGCACCCCGCTGGTCGCCAGCCGCACCGGAGCGCTGCCCGAGGTCGTCGGCGACGCCGCCATACAGGTGGCCCCCGGCGACCCCGAGGAACTGGCCGCGGTGCTGCGCCGCCTGCACGACTCTCCCGAGGAGCGGGCCGCGGTGGGCAAGAAGGGCTACGACCGGGTCATGGAACGCTTCACCTGGAACGTCGTCGCCAAGCGGACCGTGGAGGCCTACCACGAGGCCATCCAGGCCCGCCGCGCGAAGTGAGCGACACCCTGAAACGATCACCTCTCACAAGGAGCGGCCAGTGCTGACTGTCGACTTCGACCGGTTGCCCGTCGGTCCGGGAACCCGGGTGCTGGACCTGGGGTGCGGCGGCGGACGCCACGCGTTCGAGGTACTGCGGCGCGGTGCCGACGTGGTGGCCTTCGACATGGACGCGGGAGAGCTGGAAGGTGTGGCGAACATGTTCGCCGCGATGGACAAGGCCGGCGAGGTGCCGCCCGAGGCGACGGCGGACACCGTGACGGGCGACGCGCTCGACATGCCGTTCGAGGACGGCAGCTTCGACCGGGTGATCGCGGCCGAGGTGCTGGAGCACATCCCCGACGACATGGCCGCGATGCGGGAGATCTTCCGGGTGCTCAAGCCGGGCGGCCAGGCCGCCGTCACGGTGCCGAGCTTCCTGCCGGAACGGATCTGCTGGGCACTCGACGAGGCGTACCACACCGCTCCCGGCGGGCACGTCCGCATCTACACGCTGGCCGAGCTGAGCGCGAAGCTCAAGTCGACGGGCTTCACCATCGGCCCGCACCACCACGCCCACGGCCTGCACGCGCCGTACTGGTGGATCAAGTGCGCGGTCGGCGTCGACAACAACGACCACCCGCTGGCCAAGGCGTACCACGAACTGCTGGTCTGGGACATCATGAAGCGCCCCGCCGCCACCAGGATCGCCGAGGCCGTGCTCAACCCGCTCATCGGCAAGAGCGTGGTGCTCTACGTCCGGAAGCCCGCATGATCTCCTGGGAACAGGTCGTGCAGACCGCCCAGAGCATCGCGACGGTACAGGAGCACGACGGCGGCATCCCGTGGCCCGAGGGACACGTGGACGCCTGGAACCACATCGAGTGCCTGATGGCGATGAGCGTGGCGGGGCTGACCGATCCCGTTCGCCGGGGGTACGACTGGCTGGTCCGCACGCAGCGGTCCGACGGCTCCTGGCCGATGAAGCTGGTCGGGGGCCAGGCCGTCGAGCAGGGCGGGGAGTCCAACCACGCCGCCTACATCGCGGTCGGCGTCTGGCACGAGCTGCTGGTGAGCGGGGACAAGGACTTCGCCCGGCGGATGTGGCCGACGGTCCGGACGGCACTGGACTTCGTGGTCGGCCTGCAGACCACCCGGGGCGAGATCGTCTGGGAGCGCGCGGCCGACGGCAGGCCCGCCGGGTACGCGCTGCTGACCGGCTGCGCCTCCATCCACCAGGGCCTGCGCTGCGGCGTGCTGCTCGGCGAGCACCTGGGCGACCCGCAACCCGACTGGGAACTGGCCGCCGACCAGCTCGGCCACGTGCTGGCCGCCCACCCCGAGGCGTTCGCCGACAAGAGCCGCTTCTCGATGGACTGGTACTACCCGATCCTGGGCGGCGCGGTGCGCGGCCCGGCCGCGCGGGCTCGGCTGGCCGAGGAGTGGGACACCTTCGTGGAACCGGACCTCGGCATCCGCTGCGTCTCCGACCAGCCCTGGGTGACCGGCGCCGAGACGTGCGAGCTGGTGCTCACCCTCGACGCGCTGGGCGACCGGGATCGGGCGCGGAGACTCTTCTCGGACATGCAGCACCTGCGGCACGAGGACGGCTCCTACTGGACCGGCTGGCAGTTCGTGAACGAGAAGTGGTTCCCCCACGAGCACTCCGCCTACACCGCGGCCGCGGTCGTGCTCGCCGCCGACGCGCTGAGCGGGCACACCTCCGCCGCGGGCATCTTCCGCGACGCGGGCAAGTACCTGACCGACCGCCCCACCGCCGCCTGCGGCTGCAGCCACACCCACTCCAGGAGCTGACCTCCCGGCCTCCGGCCACGACATCGGCCGAGGCGTCGGCGTTTTCTTTGCACGGAATCAGAAACACGGTGCTTGAAGGGCTGAATGCGGCTCACTACGTTCGGGTCCGTGAGTAATGCGGAGGGCACTCGGACGGTAGCTCAGAGCGATGACGTCGAGACGGCCGGCACGGAGGCCCGTACGGAGGCCCGTACGGAGGCCGGCGCTGGAACCGGCACAGGAACCGACACGGAGCCCGGCACCGGGGGCATCCCGGACAGCACCCCGGACCCGCCGCTCCTCACCCCCTCGGACCTCGTGCCCCCTCCGAACCTTCCGGTCCCCCCGTATCCGCCGGAACCCGCGGGCTCGACCGGCCACCCGAAACCCGCGGGCTCGACCGGCCACCCGAAACCCGCCGAGCACCCGGCCCTGCCGGGATCGCCCACCTCACCCGAGCCCTCGTGCCCGCGGGAGTCATCGGCTCCCTCCCCCCTGCCGAACTTTTCCGGGACCGGCTTTCCGGGGCCTGACTTTCCGGGGCCTGACTTTTCCGGGACCGGCTTTCCGGGGCCTGACTTTTCCGGGACCGGCTTTCCGGGGCCTGACTTTTCCGGGACCGGCTTTCCGGGGCCTGACTTTTCCGAGCCGAGGGTGTCGGCTCCGGAGGCGCCGGCGCCGGCGCCCAGGCCGAAGGGCGTGGCCCGGCTGCTCCGGCAGAACCCCGCCCGGGTGGGGTTCGGAGTGCGGCGGTTCCGGCTGGGGCCGGCGCGCGAACGGCTGGAGGGCGCGGAGCGGTCGTTCACCGCCGGGTTCAACGCGGTGCTCTCCGGGGAGGCCGAGCGAATCGACGACCTCCAGGAGGACCTGCGCGGTTTCGCGTACGAGGGCGCGGGCATGGCCTGCGCCACCCTCGACGTTCTCACCCTCACCGGCGGGCGCCGTCTGCGGGAGTTGCTGAGCGGGCAGGGGATGCGCTATCCGCACCTCATCCACATGGGCACCGGCCGGGCGTACGCCCGCATGCGGCTACGGCCGATGTGGGGCGTCCGCTCCGTGCACCCGCTGCTGCGCTGGCTGGCCCACGACGGGTTCGGCTTCCACCAGGGTTTCTTCTCCGCGGACCGTACGGTGGGACGCCAGCGCACGGCGGGGCTCATGGATCGGACCCGGAGAGCGATCTTCGATCAGGGACTGGGGCGGATGCTCTGGTTCCACGAGTGCGCGGGGGCGGGCGACGTCGTGCTGCGCATCGCCGAGTTTCCCGCGGGACGCCGCGCCGACCTGTGGAGCGGCGTGGGTCTGGCCGCCACGTACACCGGGGGCGCGAGCACCGCGGACCTGGGGCGGCTGGCCTCGGCCGCGGCCGAGGACGGCTTCCGCGCCCACCTCGCCCAGGGTTGCGCCTTCGCCTGCGCCTCCCGGCTGATCTCGGCCGTCGTCCCCGAGCACACCGTCGCCGCCGCACCCGTGCTGTGCGGGGCCGAGGTGGACGAGGCCGCGGGCTGGACCGACACCGCGCTCGTCGCGCTGGGCCACAACGCGCACAGCGGCGACCACTACCAGGCCTGGCGGGCGGGAATCCGGAAGGCCTGGGCACGACGCGACCGCAATTCATGACCGCGGCTCGAAGGATCGGTGCGGGCGATGCCGGACCACGCCACGGCGATCCGATCTCGGCCGAAATCGTCACCTGCGGCTCGAAGGGGCGGTGAAAGCGATGTCAGGGGTTCGCAGGTACGCGGCGGGAGCCCTCGCCCTGATCGCCGCCGCCGCCGGATGGAGGCTGACCGGCCTGCCGGACACCTCGGTCGCGGAGACGTCGGCCGACTTCTCCTTCCACGCGAGGCCGCTCGGGCCGCCCTCGGGACCCGGTGACCGCACCCTGCGTCCGGTCGCGGCGGGCTACACCGGGCTCCAGGGCTGGGTGTCGTCGCTGGGCGCCGGGGTGGCACTGTTCGACGTGGACAACGAGGTCGTCGCCGACGACCTGTGCCTGGTCGATCCCCGCCATGACACGGTGACCGTCAGGCAGGCACCGGGGACGCCCCGGGGCTACCGGCCGTTCACACTGGTCCCCCCGGAACGCAGGCGGTACGAGGCGCCGACCGGCTGCCTGCCCGCCGACCTCGACCAGGACGGCTGGCAGGACCTGGTCGTCTACTACTGGGGCCGCTCCCCCTCGCTCTTCCTGCGCGTGCCCGGGGTGCCCCCCTCAGGAACCGCCTTCCGCCACCGCGCGCTGACCACGGAGCCTGAGATCTGGAACACCAGCGCCGCCACGACCGGTGACTTCGACGGGGACGGCCGCCTCGACCTGGTCTTCGGCGACTACTTCCCCGACGGCGTCCGGGTGCTGGGCGACGATACCTCCAACGACGGCGTTCCCAAGGACGGTGCTCCCAAGGACGGTGCTCTCAACAAGAGTGACCCCAACGACGGCGACCCCGGCAGCGCGGTGATGCCCGACTCGCTGTCCGCCGCCGCCAACGGCGGCGGCGCCCGGCTCTACCTGGCGAGCGGACCGGCGCGGTTCGCCGAGGCCAAGGGGGTGTTCGACGAGATCGGGAACGGAGGCTGGACCCTGGCGCTGGGCACCCAGGACCTGGACGGCGACGGGCGGCCCGAGCTGTACCTGGCCAATGACTTCGGCCCTGACCGGTTGCTGGTCAACGAGTCGGTGCCCGGCCGGATCCGGTTCACCGAGGCCAGGGGCACCAGGCACCTGACGACTCCCGCCTCCAGGGTCGTCGGCCGCGACTCGTTCAAGGGCATGGGCGTCGGCTTCACCGACCTCAACGCCGACGGCAGGCCGGACATCCTGGTGAGCAACCTCACCGAGGACTACGCGCTACACCAGAGCAACTTCGCCTTCGTGTCCCGACCCGGCGACCTGCACGGAGGTCACGCGCCCTACGACGACCTCGGTGAGGAGCTGGGGCTGAGCCGCAGCGGCTGGTCCTGGGACGTCAAGGCCGCCGACTTCGACAACGACGGCGACGACGAGATCATGCACGCGACCGGGTTCGTCAGGGGTGAGGTCGACCGGTGGGCGCAACTGCAGGAGGCGGCGTCGGCGAGCGATCTGTTCCTCTCCCGCCCGGCGCTCTGGCCGAGCATCCGGGCCGGGGACGACCTGTCGGGCCGCGACACCAACACCTTCTTCACCAGGGGGCAGGACGGCCGCTACGCGGATGTGGCCCGGCGGGCCGGGGTCGGCGGCGACAGCGACGGCACGGTCAGCCGGGCCTTCTCGGTGGGCGACGTCGACGACGACGGGCGACTGGACTTCGCGGTCGCCAACCAGTGGTCGGAGTCGGTGCTCTACGGCAACCACGGCCCGACGGCACCGTTCGTGGGCCTGCGGCCCCGTCTCCCCGCGGGCCCCTGCCCCCCATCCTCCGCACCACGCCCCGGACCGGAGCGGCCCGCCCTGGCCCAACCGGGCCGGACACAGCTCCAGCCGGCGCGCCGGGAGTGGACACGCCCCGGGCTGACGCGGCCCGCCATCGGGGCCGTCGCCACGGTACGTCTGCCCGGTGGGATCGCGCGCAGCAGGCAGCTCTACCCCGCCAACGGCCACAACGGCGTCTCCGCACCCGAGCTGCTGTTCGGCCTGGGTGACAACCTGCCCGACTCCCCCGTCCCCGTCGAGATCTCCTGGAGGGACGCCTGCGGCGGCGCCCGTACCGCGTCGGTGTCCCTGGAGCCCGGCTGGCACCAGGTGCTGCTGGCCGAAGGCCGCGCCTCGGAGATCCGCCGGCCGTGAACACCGGCCCGTCCCCCAGGACCGAGAAACCCGAGACCGGGAAACCCGAGACCGGGAAACCCGGGAGACCCGGGATCGGGAGATCCGAGCCCCGGAGACCCGGGAGACCCGGCCGGAGCCGAGGCAGGGCGCTCCGGCGGTCGGCATGGTCTCTCACCCTCCTCACCGTGCTCGGACACACCGTGCTCGGTTTCGAGCAGCCCTACCTGGCGCCGCTGGTCGGCGTGCTCACCGGCGTGACCACCGAGTTCGTGCTGGAGACCGTGGAGGCGTGGGCGTGGCGGCGCCCGGCCCGCTACCTCGGGGTGCCCCGCGACCGGGTCGCCGACTTCTTCCTGCCCTCCTACATCTGCGGCCTGCTCTGCGCGATGCTGCTTTACGGCAACGGGCACCTGATGCCGACCGCGCTGGCGGCCGGCATCGGCGTCGGCAGCGCGTACGTCTTCCGCGTGCGGGCGCCGGAGGCGGCGAGCGGGGTGAGCCGGACCGGCCCGGACGCGCCCGGCGCCGCGTTCCTGAACCCGGTGGCCTTCGGGATCGTCGTCGTGCTGCTGCTGTTCCCATGGGTCGGACTCGCCCCCGCCTACCAGTTCACCGCGTGGGTCTCGGGTCCTTTCGACCTGATCGTGCCGATGGCCGTGCTGGCAGGGGGCATGGCGGCGAACGCCGGAGGAGCCGGAAGACTGCCGCTGGTCCTGGGCTGGGTGGGCGGGTTCGCCCTGCAGGCGTGTCTCAGGGGCGGCCTGAGCGACGTGTCGACGGTCAGCGCTCTGCTGCCGATGACCGGGACCGCCTTCGCCCTCTACACCGGCTATGTGATCACCGATCCGGGCACGTCCCCGGTCAGGGCGCGCGACCAGGTCGTGTTCGGCCTGGCCACGGCGGCGGTCTACGGGCTGCTCGTCCAGTTCCACGTCGTCTTCGGGCTGTTCTTCGCCCTCGTGATCGTCTGCGCGGGCCGAGAGCTGGGACGGCCCCTCCGCCTGTTCTTCGGCGGCTCGACGGTGCCGGGCACCCCGTACCGGGAGATCAGCCGATGCCGGGGCCGACCCGTTCGAGCACCCGCAGCGAGCCCTCCTGCCGGACCTCCCTGAACGCGCCGGAGGCGAGCACCCTCTGGTAGACGCGGTACGGCGCCTGCCCGCCCTTGGCCGGGTCCGGGTAGATGTCGTGGAAGGCCAGGACGCCGCCCGGCATGACGTGTGGCGCCCACCCCTCGTAGTCCTTGGTCACCGGCCCCTCGGAGTGGCCGCCGTCGATGAAGAGCATCGCCAGTGGGGTGTTCCACAGTCCGGCGACGCGCTCGGACCTGCCGACGATCGCGATGACCTCCTCCTCAAGCCCCGCGGAGGCGATGGTGGTACGGAAGGTGGGCAGCGAGTCCATCTTGCCGAAGCGGTGGTCCATCAGCGTGGGGTCATGGTGTGCCCACCCGGGCTGGATCTCCTCGGAGCCCCGGTGGTGGTCCACCGTGAAGACGACGGACCCGGCCTGCCGGGCACCCGCGCCGAGGTAGACCGCCGACTTCCCGCAGTAGCTGCCGATCTCGCAGATCGGGCCGCGCGGGCCGTACTCGACGGCGGTCTCGAACAGCGCGACTCCCTCCTGGCGGGGCATGAAACCCTTGGCGTGCTGGGCGGCGTATAACAGGTCGGCGGGCATGGTGGCGATGCTCATCGCAGCAGACTACCCATACCGAACAACATTCCGATTTCCCTTGCCCGACCTTATGGAACGTGTTCTACTTTGCACCGTGAATCAGCGCACCCGCATCGTGATGTCCGACGACGAGGTGACGGCTTTCATCAATGAGGCACGGAAGCTACAGCTCGGTACCATCAACCCGGACGGCACACCACATATGGTGACGATGTTCTATGCGTTGACCGAGGGCAAGATCTCGTTCTGGACCTACGGCAAGGCCCAGAAGACACTCAACATCCAGCGCGACGCTCGGGTGAGCCGCCTGATCGAGGCCGGGGGGAATACTCCGACCTGCGCGGCGTACCGGTGTACGGGGTGGCACGGAGGATCGACGACTCCGAGGGCATCCTCGGCATCGGCATGAACGTGGCCAGGCGGATGGCCGGGATACCCGACGCGGAGGAACTCCTCACGGAGTACGTGGCCTACACCGGCCACAAAAGGGTCGCCTTTGTGGTCGAGCCCACTCGAGTGATCTCCTGGGATCACCGTAAGCTCGCCATTCCCGGCTAGGAGGCCCGCATGAAAATCAAAGTCGACTATCTGGTCTGCGAGGCCAATGCGATCTGCATGGGACTCGCCCCGGAGGTCTTCGAACTCGACGACGACGACCAGCTGCACCTGCTGCTGCCTGAGCCGCCGCCGGAGATGATGGACCGCGTCCGGCACGCCGTGCGGTCCTGCCCCAAAGCCGCACTCTCCCTTGAGGAGAACTAGGAGGACCCCCCATGCGTGGTGCGCTTCTGCATGCCGTCGGCGACGACAGGCTCGACATCCGCGATGACTTCACCCTCGCCCCGGTGGGCCCGACGGACGTCCGCGTCAAGGTCAGGGCCACCGGGGTCTGCCATTCCGACCTGTCGGTGATCAGCGGCGTGCTGCCCATGCCGCTGCCGGTCATCCCCGGCCACGAGGGCGCCGGAGAGGTCGTCGAGGTCGGCGACCACGTGACCTCGGTACAGCCCGGCGACCACGTCATCATCAACTGGACCCCGGCCTGCGGCAGCTGCGCGAACTGCCTGGTCAACCAGCCGTTCCTGTGCATGACCTACGTGATGGACAGCTTCGTCAACGCCCGCTTCCGCTACGGCGGCGACACCCCGGCGTTCGGCATGGCCGGGTGCGGCACCTGGTCCGAGGAGATCGTCGTGCCCTGGCAGGGCGCGATCAAGGTCGACCCCGACGTACCCTTCGAGGCGGCGGCCCTGATCGGCTGCGGGATCACCACCGGCGTCGGCGCGGCACTCAACACGGCCAAGGTGAAGGCGGGTTCGACGGTCGCCGTGGTCGGCGCCGGCGGCATCGGCCTGTCGGTGATCCAGGGTGCCCGCATCTCCGGTGCCACCACGATCCTGGCGATCGACCCCCTGGAGTCCAAGCACGCCCTCGCCAAGAAGGTCGGCGCGACCCACGCCATCACTCCCGACCAGCTCAAGGACGCGCTCGGCACTCTGACCGGCGGCGCCGGGTTCGATTACGGTTTCGAGGCCGTCGGCAAGTCCGCCGCCATCATGACGGCCTGGCAGGCGACCCGCCGAGGTGGCGACACGATCGTGGTGGGCGCGGGCGCGATGGACGACAACGTCCCACTGAGCGCCTTCAGCCTGCTGTTCGAGGGCAAGAACATCCTCAGCTCGCTGTACGGCGGCTCGGACGTCCGGCGCGACTTCCCGTTCTTCGCGGGACTCTACAAGGCGGGCAAGCTCGATCTGGAGAGCATGATCAGCGCCCGCATCAAGCTGGCCGATCTCAACGACGCCGTGGCGGCGCTCAGGGGCGGCGAGGTCCTGCGCCAGATCGTCGTCATCTGACTCTTTTCAGCGTGGAGACCCCGGGCTTCAGCTCTGGGGAGGAAGTCAAGAACTGAGCACCGTCCCGACCGAGCCCGCGCGCCGGGTCGCCGGGCCGCCCACCTGAGCACGGCGGACCGGTGACCCGGCCGCCTCAGTCGGAGGAGAAGGCCGCGTCGAAGGCGGCCGAGGGCGGGGTGATGGCGTTGAGCCCGCGGATCACGGCCAGCGCGTCGAGGGCGCCGGCCAGGCGGTCCATGCCCGCGTCCTCCCACTCGATGGAGATCGGCCCGTTGTAACCGATCGCGTTCAGCGCGCGGAAACAGTCCTCCCACGGCACGTCGCCCCGGCCGGTGGAGACGAAGTCCCAGCCCCGGCGCAGATCGCCCCAGGGCAGGTGCGAGGCCAACCGGCCACGGCGGCCGTCGCCGGTGCGGACCTTGGCGTCCTTGCAGTCGACGTGGTAGATCCGGTCGGCGAAGTCCAGGATGAAGCCGACCGGGTCGATCTCCTGCCACACCATGTGCGAGGGGTCCCAGTTCAGCCCGAACGCGGGCCGGTGCCCGATGGCCTCCAGGGTCCGCACGGTGCTGTGGTAGTCATAGGCGATCTCGCTGGGATGCACCTCGTGGGCGAAACGTACCCCGACCTCGTCGAAGACGTCCAGGATCGGGTTCCACCGGTCGGCGAAATCGGCGTAGCCGGCCTCGATCATCGCGGGCGGCACCGGCGGGAACATCGCCACGGTGTGCCAGATGGACGATCCGGTGAAGCCGACCACGGTGTCCACGCCGAGTCCGGCCGCGGCCCGGGCCGTGTTCTTGATCTCCTCGGCGGCGTTGCGGCGGACCTGTTCCGCCTCGCCGTCACCCCAGATACGGGCCGGCAGGATGGCCCTGTGCCGCTCGTCGACGGGGTGGTCGCAGACGGCCTGGCCGACCAGGTGGTTGGAGATGGCGTACACGGCCAGGTTGTGCTTGGCCAGGATCTCCCGCCTGCGATCGATGTAGCCGTCCTCGGACAGCGCCCTGTCGACCTCGAAGTGATCACCCCAGCAGGCGATCTCCAATCCGTCGTATCCCCAGCCCGACGCCAGCCGGCAGACCTCCTCAAAGGGCAGATCGGCCCACTGGCCGGTGAACAAGGTGATCGGCCGGCTCATGCGTCCTCCTCACGGTTGATGGACCTGTTCTCAAGGGGGGTGCACCGGTGTGGTGCGCCCGCGCGCTCGGCTCGGGGGCGCGCCACACCGGTGACCGGCCCGCTCACGTCTGCCGTACCGCTGTCAGCCGGCTCTGGTCGGCGGCGCTGCGCTCGACCGCGGCCAGCACGCGCTGGACCCGCAACCCGTCGTCGAACGACGGGGACGGCGCGGTGCCGGAGGCGATCGCCTGTACGAAGTCCTTCATCTCGTGGGTGAAGGTGTGCTCGTAGCCCAGGCCGTGGCCCGGCGGCCACCACGCCCCCGCGTACGGGTGCCCCGGCTCGGTGACGAGCACCCGGCGAAACCCCGCCTCCTCGGCCGGTAGGGCGTGGTCGTGGTCGTGGTCGTGGAACCAGAGCTCGTTCATGGCCTCGAAGTCGAAGGCCAGGCTGGCGGCCGAGCCGTTGATCTCGATGCGCAGCGCGTTCTTACGCCCGGCGGCGAACCGGGTGGCCTCGAACGAGGCCAGCGCGCCACCGCTGAACCTGCCGATGAACAGTGCCGCGTCGTCGACGTCCACCTCCCCCGTCTCGGCGCCGCCGCCTGCGGCCGACAGCCCGGCCGAGGTCTCGGCCAGCGGACGCCGGGTGACGAAGGTCTCGGTCAGCGCCGAGACCTGTGTCAGGTGCTGACCGGTGATGAACTGCGCGGTGTCGATGATGTGCGCGCCGATGTCGCCCAGCGCCCCCGACCCGGCGAGCTCCCTTCTCAGCCGCCACACCAGCGGGAAATCCGGATCGACGATCCAGTCCTGCAGGTACTGCGCCCGCACGTGCCGGATCTCGCCCAGCCGGCCCTCGGCCACCCAGCGGGCGGCCAGCGCGATCGCGGGCACCCGCCGGTAGTTGAACGCCACCATCGCGTAGACCCCGCGAGCCGCGGCCGCCCGTGCCGCATCCGCCATGGCCTCGGCCTCGGCGACCGTGTTGGCCAGCGGTTTCTCGCACAGTACGTGCTTGCCGGCCTCCAGCGCGGCGATCGCGATCCGCGCGTGCGAATCACCGGGGGTGCAGATGTCGACCACGTCGACGTCCTCACGGGCGATCTGCTCGCGCCAGTCGGTCTCGACCGCCGCCCAGCCCATCTGCTCGGCCGCCCGCGCCGTCCCCTCGGCCGAGCGTCCGCACAGCGCCGCCATCACCGGCCGGACCGGCAGGTCGAAGAACGCCGGCGCGCTACGCCATGCCTGGGAGTGCACCCGGCCCATGAACGCGTAGCCGACCATGCCGATTCCCAGCGCCGGCCGTGCCAACGCCCCCGGCCCCGGCATCGGCCCCGGCGCCGGCCCCTGTGGCGGCGCCGGGTCGGACGCGGGTGCGGAGGTGGGCTCGTCCGTAGGGGTCATCAGGACTCGAACCCCAGCGGCAGGTAGGCGTCCACGTTCTCCTTGGTGATCGTCTCCGAGGCCAGTGTGATCGACTGGGGCACCTGGTTCTCCACCAGGTCGCTCATTCCCCTGCCCTGAGCGATCAGACGGGCCAGCTTGATCGCCGAGGAGGCCATCGTGGGACTGTAGGTCACCGTCGCCTCCAGTACCCCCGTCCCCGCCTGGATGTCGCGCATCGCGTTGGCCGACCCGGCGCCGCCGACCATGAAGAACTCGCTGCGCCCGGCCTCCTTGATCGCGGCCAGCACGCCGATGCCCTGGTCGTCGTCGTGGTTCCAGATCGCGTCGATCTTCTTGTGCGCCTGCATCAGGTTCGCCGCGACCTTGGTCCCCGACTCCACGGTGAACTGCGCGTCCTGCTTGGCCGTCACCGCGAACCCGTACGTCTTCAGCGCCTCCTCGAACCCCTTGCTGCGGTCCTGGGTCAGCGGCAGCGTCGCGATGCCCTGGATCTCCAGGATCACCGGGTCGGCCACCCCCTTGTCCTTGAGCTTCTTGCCGATGTAGTGGCCGGCCGCGACGCCCATGCCGTAGTTGTCAATGAACAGGTTCGTGATCACAGTGAAGATCAGCAGACCCAGGATCGATCCGATGATCGACCCGCGTCCTCCGGTCAGCAGCGTGCCGCCGATGATGACCGCCGCGATCGCGTCCAGCTCCTACAGATCTCCGTGCGTGGAGGAACCCGTCGTGGTCCTGGCCATGATCAGAACCGCCGCGATCCCGCGTTGGAGGTGGTCGCGAAGGTGCCGGGCACCGTGACCAGGCCCACCACCGCCAGCAGCAGCAGCGCGACCACCAGTCCGAGGTGGCGCGTCTCCCCGAGACGGGCCAGGGGGCTCAGCACGGCGGGTTTACGAGCCGACGCCTCGACGCGCTCGTCCGCGGACGACCTCACCGGAGCCCCACCGGTCAACCGAACAATAGCTTGCTTGGCCCGCCTGACGCCATCGAGGATGCCCGGGACGCCCTCCCGGCAACCCGGACGACACCCCTGAAAACGGTCACACAGCACCCCGGATAAAGGCACCAAAATCACCTCAGACGGTAACCAAAAAATAGGAGATCATTGCGCATAGTAAGTGAGCGTGTTAATTTCTGCTAAAGTTTCTGCCCCACACGGGCGAGGGTCAATGATGACACCCCTCACTTTCCCAACAGGGCCCCGCCCAACAATTCGGGCTGGAGGCCCCATATGTCCTTATCTCCACCCCTGCGCGTGGTCCAATGGGCCACCGGCGCAGTCGGCAGATACGCCCTGCGCAGCGTTATCACCCGGCCGGAGTTCGAACTGGCCGGCGTGCTGGTCTACGACCCGGACAAGGTGGGACGGGATGCGGGAATCCTCGTGGGACTCCCCGAGGCCGGTGTCATCTGCACCGACGACGTCGAGGAGACCCTCGCCCTGGAGGCCGACTGCGTGCTGCACATGCCGCTACCGACGTTCCACTTCGGCGGGGACCATCCGAGCGACGTGGAGACCATCTGCGCGCTGCTCGCCACCGGCAAGAACGTCATCACCACCACCGGGTTCGTCTACCCCAAGTGCTACGGCCCGGCGGTGGTGGATCGCCTGGAGGCCGCCTGCCAGGCCGGAGGGGCGTCCCTGCACGGCACGGGCATCAACCCCGGTTTCATGAGCGATGTGCTGCCGCTCACGCTGACCGGCCTGTCCAGCCGGGTCGACCACATCTACGTCCGGGAGTCGTCCGACTTCCGGGGACACCCCTCCCGGCAGATCGTGGTGGATCTGTACGGCTTCACCCGCTCGGCCAAGGACTACATCGCCGGCGTGCGTCCCTTCCGCGCCTTCCAGCGCTCGCTGTTCGCCGAGAGCGTCCAGTTCGTGGCCGACAACCTCGGCGTGACCCTCGACGAGGTCGAGGAGAGCGACGAGTTCGAGCTTGCCTCAGAGGAGTTCGAGATCGCCGCGGGGCTGGTCAGGGCGGGCACCGTGTGCGCGTCCCGCTGGATGTTCAGCGGGCTCGTCCGCGGCCGTCCCCTGATGACCGTGGAGTGCGTCTACAAGGCCGACGCCACCCGGGTGGAACGCTGGGCCGACCCCGGTTTCAGCGTCCACATCGAGGGCGTGCCCCAGTTGATGCTCAGCGTCAGCGAGATCTCGCACGGACTGGCCGGCGCCGCCGCCCACGCGGTGAACTCCATGGCCGCCCTCTGTGCCGCCCCACCGGGCATCCGCACCGCGCTGGATCTCCCCCTGGCCACCGGCCGGGGCACCGTCCGCCTCGCCTGAGGATCCCCCTCGGCCCCCTTACCAGGCACCACCGCGAGGCACCACCACGAGACAGCACGCGGGCGGCCCCGCGACAGGCCGGCCGTACGACGGGCGGAGACCTCGTTCGCGATGGCGACCGGCACACGTGAATCCGCCGATTAGGGATATCCGGTATTTAACACTTTTGCCGAAATAGGCAGATTCTCTGCTCAGGCCAGCGCATCGATCACCCGCGGTGAACCCTCGCCTCCGCGTCGCGTTCACCCATCCGGAAACCGGAAATTGGCCGTGGAATTCGTGCGGGCACCGACCGTCAGAGCCTGTGGAAGGGAACGCTCCATCGCGGAACATCCCCTTATCCAACTAAACGGAAATTCCCTCCAAAATCAGGAGTGCGGGGTGAAACGCCCAAAACGGCCCTGGTGGTACAGGAGCGGGCGGCCACCGGGCTCAAGGCTCGTCTCGACGACGAGTCCGACGACCAGGACGTGATCACCGATGTCGACGGTGGAGTGGGTGGCACAGACCAGGTGAGCCGAGACACCGTCCAGCAGCGGGACGCCCAGATGCCCCGGAGCCCAGGAGGTGGGGGCGGCGAAGCGGTCGACCCCCTTCCTGGCGAAGCGCGCGGCCACCTCGGCCTGGTCGCTGGCCAGGACGTTCACCGCGAAGTGATCGGCCTGCCGGAGCCAGGACCAGGTGCTCGACGACTGGTCCACATAGAAGGAGACCAGCGGGGGCGTAAGGCTGACGGACGAGAACGAGGTGGCCGTGAGACCGACCGGCACACCTTCGAACTGCGCCGTGACGACGACGACCCCGGCCGCGTGGACGGCCAGCGCCTGCCGGAACCGCTCCGCGTCGACCGCTCGGCCGGACAGGGTCTCGGTCATGACGCCTCTCCCAGGGACGGGCGGGGTACCACCAAGATGCTCCACTTGGTCACTTTTCCCCCTTTGAGGAATAAAAGACACTTCTCAGAACCCATTGATGCCGCCATCTCTTCCCGGCGTCACACCGGAGCCCTCTGCCCGAGGGCCGCCACCTGCGGACCGGCCCGGTCGGCCCAGGGGCCGAGTGCCGCGTCGAGGTCGGAGAGCTGCGATTCCAGCAGCGCGAGGCCCGGCATGGGCACCACTCAGGGACGAGAAGGGCTGGCGGATACCCGGCGGCGATCCGGTGACAGGGGTCACGCACCTCTCCGAGCTCTACCTCGCGACCGACCCCGGCTACCAGGGCCGCTACACGGTGCCCTGCGTCTGGGACATCGCCGCCGAGCGCCTGGTCACCAACGACTACCCGCAGATCACCCTCACCCTGGAGACGGCCTTCGCGCCGTGGCACGCCGAGGGCGCCCCCGACCTCTACCCCGAGGAACTGCGCGAGGAGATCGACGCGCTGAACGAAGTGATCTTTCACGGCCTCAACAACGGCGTCTACCGGGCCGGGTTCGCCCGCTCCCAGGAGGCGTACGACGAGGCGATCACCGCGGTGTTCGCCACGCTCGACCTGCTGGAGGAGCGCCTGACCACCCGGCGCCGGCTGCACGGCGACGCGCTCACCGAGAGCGACGTGCGGCTCTACCCCACGCTCGCCAGGTTCGACGCGGTCTACAACTCGCACTTCAAGTGCTCGGTGCGACGGCTCGTCGACTATCCGGTCCTGTGGGCCTACGCCCGCGAGCTGTACGCCATCCCCGCGTTCCGCGACACGACCGACTTCGACCAGATCAAGCGGCACTACTTCGTGACGCAGACGAACGTCAACCCGAGCGGGATCGTGCCGCGGGGGCCGGAGATCGACTGGACCGCTCCCTGACACGACCCTCGTACTCGACCACCATCCCCGGCCCGTGCAAGGTGACCTACACCAACCACGGCCAGCGACCCGAGGGGTTGCACCCGCTGCGGCTTATCGGCGTGGGGTGGCCGTCCGCTGAACGGTCACCCCGTCCTTCCTCGAATCGCCGTGCACGCCGCCTAAACTGGGGCCGTGATCGAGGACATCTGGGTGGACCCCGCCGTCAGCGCGCTCAGGCCGGACTTCGCGGTGCTGGTGATGGGAGTGTACGGGCTGCGCAACGGGCCGACGGACGACAGGTCGCGGGCCTGGCTGGCAGAGGCGGCCGAGAAGGCGGTGGCGGTCGACGACGCGAGGGTCGAGGCGTGGCGGGAGGCCTACCGGGCATTCGGCGCCAAGCCGCAGCGGACCCGGCCCTCGGTGGACGCCCTGGTCAGACGGATGCCGCCGCCGGAGATCAACCTGGTGGTCGACGCCTACAACGCGATCAGCATCAGGCACGGCCTGCCGATCGGCGGAGAGGACCTGACCCGCTACGAGGGGACGGCCCGTCTGGTGCGCGCGGCCGGCGACGAGCCGTTCGAGGTCGTCGAGAGAGGCGAGCCCGCGATCGACCACCCGGAGATCGGCGAGGTCGTCTGGCGCGACGACCGGGGCGTCACCTGCCGCCGGTGGAACTGGCGGCAGTGCGTCCGCACCCGGATCACCGAGGAGACGACGGATGCGCTGTTCCTGCTGGAGCGGCTCGCGCCCCTGTCCACCGAGGAGTTGCGCGCCGCCGGAGACGAGCTGGCCGGCCTGCTCGAAGATATTACCCCGAGGATACAGCTAGAATTCCGACTGGTCGGATTGAACTGACGAAGCCCGCCGGATCCGGCCGACCAGGGACTCAGCGACCGAAACGGATACCCAGGGGTGACCGTTTTAAACAACTCTGAGAGGATCGACAAGGAAGCTGCGGCCAGAGTGGCGCAGGTCCGGGCTAAGGCGAGTAGCCTTGGACAGGTTCTTTATCATCAACGCCGATCTGCGGAAGAGGGCGATTTCCGCCGTGTCGTCTGAGTCGTCGCGGACAAACCCGCTGGCAGCCTTCGGTCAGAACGAATGGCTTGTCGACGAGCTGTACCAGAAATACCTCCAGGACCCCGAGTCGGTCGACCGGGCCTGGTGGAACTTCTTCGCGGACTACAACCCTGATTCGGGGGCCGGTAAGGCCGCTCCCCCAGGTGCGGCGACCGCCGCGTCCACTCCTCCGACACCGACCGCCCCTTCGGCCTCGGCTGTCCCAGCCCCGGCCTCCGCCGCTCCGGCCACCCCGGCCCCCGTGGCGACGACCCCAGCGCCGGCGGCCAAGGCCGCTCCGGCGGACCGATCCAAGCAGGAGACGCAGTTGCCCGCCGGTGCCGAGGAAGTTCGACTACGCGGCGCGGCCGCGAGGACTGCCGCCAACATGGAGGCCAGCCTTGTGGTCCCGACGGCGACCAGCGTGCGCGCGGTCCCGGCGAAACTGCTGATCGACAACCGGATCGTGATAAACAACCACCTGTCGCGCGGTCGCGGCGGCAAGGTGTCGTTCACGCATCTCATCGGCTACGCGGTGATCAAGGCCCTCAAGGTCCTGCCGGAGATGAACCACTCCTACACCGAGGTCGGCGGCAAGCCGGTGCTGGTCAAGCCCGAGCACGTCAACCTGGGCCTGGCCATCGACGTCGCCAAGAGCGACGGCACCCGCCAGCTCCTGGTCCCGTCGATCAAGGCGACCGAGCAGATGGACTTCCGCCAGTTCTGGGTCGCCTACGAGGACGTGGTGCGCAAGGCCAGGGCGGGCAAGCTGGGGGTCGACGACTTCGCCGGCACCACGATCTCGCTGACCAACCCGGGCACCATCGGCACCGTGCACTCGGTGCCGCGCCTGATGCCGGGGCAGGGCACGATCATCGGCGTCGGCGCGATGGAGTACCCCGCGGAGTACCAGGGGGCCTCCCCCGACACGCTCACCCGCCTCGCGGTGAGCAAGGTCATGACGCTCACCAGCACCTACGACCACCGGATCATCCAGGGCGCCCAGTCGGGCGACTTCCTGCGGCAGGTCCACCGGCTGCTGCTGGGCGAGGACGGCTTCTACGACGAGATCTTCGAGGCCCTCCGGATCCCGTACGAGCCGATCCGCTGGGTCCATGACATCTCCACCACGCACGACGACGACGTGGCGAAGTCCGCGCGGGTCATAGAGCTGATCCACGCCTTCCGGGTCCGCGGCCACCTGATGGCCGACACCGACCCGCTGGAGTACAAGCAGCGCAAGCACCCCGACCTCGACATCAAGTCGCACGGTCTGACCCTCTGGGACCTGGAGCGCGAGTTCGCCACCGGCGGCTTCGGCGGCCGGCCCCTGATGAAGCTGCGCGACATTCTCGGCGTGCTGCGTGACTCCTACTGCCGGACCATCGGCGTGGAGTACATGCACATGCAGAACCCCGAGGAGCGGGCCTGGATCCAGGCCCGCGTCGAGCGGCCGCACGCCAAGCCCGACCGCACCGAGCAACTGCGCGTCCTGGAGCGGCTGAACACCGCCGAGGCGTTCGAGACGTTCCTGCAGACGAAGTTCGTGGGGCAGAAGCGCTTCTCGCTGGAGGGCGGCGAGTCACTGATACCGCTGCTCGACTCGGTGCTGAGCGCCGCGGCCGAGGAGCGGCTCGACGAGGCCGTGGTCGGTATGGCCCACCGCGGTCGCCTCAACGTGCTGGCCAACATCGTCGGCAAGTCGTACGGGCAGATCTTCGGCGAGTTCGAGGGCAACATCGACCCGCGCAGCGCCCACGGCTCCGGTGACGTGAAGTACCACCTGGGTGCCGGCGGCGACTTCGTCTCGCCCGACGGTTCCAAGATCAGGACCTCGGTCGTGGCCAACCCCTCCCACCTGGAGACGGTCGACCCGGTCCTGGAGGGCGTGGTCCGCGCCAAGCAGGACCTCCTGGAGCGCGGCGAGGAGGGCTTCACGGTCCTGCCCGTGCTCGTCCACGGCGACGCGGCCTTCGCAGGCCAGGGCGTGGTGGCCGAGACCCTCAACCTGTCGCAGCTGCGCGGCTACCGCACCGGCGGCACCGTGCACATCGTGGTCAACAACCAGGTCGGCTTCACCACCAGCCCGGCCAGCTCGCGTTCCAGCGTGTACGCCACCGACGTGGCCCGGATGATCCAGGCCCCGATCTTCCACGTCAACGGCGACGACCCCGAGGCCGTGGTCCGGGTCGGCCGCCTGGCCTTCGAGTACCGCCAGGCGTTCCGCAAGGACGTCGTGATCGACCTGATCTGCTACCGGCGCCGCGGCCACAACGAGATGGACAACCCGGGCTTCACCCAGCCGCTGATGTACGACCTGATCGACGCCAAGCGCTCCACCCGCAAGCTCTACACCGAGGCGCTGATCGGCCGGGGCGACATCACGGTCGAGGAGGCCGAGGGCGCGCTCCGCGACTACCAGGCCAAGCTGGAGAACGCCTTCACCGAGACCCGCGCGGCGGCCAACGCGTCGGCGGACGAGTTCCCCCGCCCGCCGGTCGACATGGAGACCATCCCCTGGTCCCACGAGGACGTCAAGACGGCCGTCTCCGAGGAGACCGTCAAGCGGATCGTGGAGACCCAGCTCAACATGCCCGAGGGCTTCACCGTCCACCCGCGCCTGCTGCCGGTGCTGCAGCGTCGCGGGCAGATGGTCACCGAGGAGCGTATCGACTGGGGCATGGGCGAGACCCTGGCGTTCGGATCACTGCTGATCGACGGCCACCCGGTCCGCCTCGTCGGCCAGGACTCCCGGCGCGGCACGTTCACCCAGCGGCACGCCGTGCTGGTCGACCGTGTCACGGGCGAGGAGCACACCCCGCTCAAGGCGTTCAACCAGGGCACCACGAAGTTCTACATCTACGACTCCCTGCTGAGCGAGTACGCCGCGCTCGGTTTCGAGTACGGCTACAGCGTGGAGCGGCCCGAGGCGCTGGTCGCCTGGGAGGCGCAGTTCGGCGACTTCGTCAACGGCGCTCAGTCGATCATCGACGAGTACCTCACCTCGGGCGAGCAGAAGTGGGGCCAGCGCTCCGGTGTCACCCTGCTGCTGCCGCACGGCTACGAGGGACAGGGCCCCGACCACTCCTCGGCTCGCATCGAGCGCTTCCTGCAGATGTGCGCCCAGGACAACATGACCGTCGCGCAGCCCACGGTGCCGGCCAACTACTTCCACCTGTTGCGCTGGCAGACGCTGTCGAACCGGCACCGCCCGCTGGTGGTGTTCACCCCCAAGTCGCTGCTGCGGCACAAGGCGGCGATCTCGTCGGTCAGCGACTTCACCTCGGGGTCGTTCCAGCCGGTGCTGGGCGACACCACGGTCGCCCCCGGCAACGTCCGCAAGGTCGTGCTGGTCTCCGGCAAGCTCTACTACGACCTGGCGGCGGCCCGCGACAAGCAGGGGCGCAACGACGTGGCGATCGTCCGTCTTGAGCGGCTCTACCCGTTCCCCGGCAACCCGTTGGAGATCGAGCTGAGCCGTTACTCCGCCGACATCGAGCTGGTGTGGGCGCAGGACGAGCCGCTCAACATGGGTCCGTGGTCGTTCCTGGCACTCAAGATGGCCGAGAACCCGGACGTCTTCGGCGGACGTTCGATCAAGCGGGTCTCCCGCAAGGCCAACTCCTCCCCGGCGACCGGCTCGCACTCCACCCACGAGGCCGAGTTGCAGCAGATGCTGGGGGAGATCTTCATCTAGGAGGGCGGGCCGCCGGCCACCGGCGGTCCACAGTGCAGGCGTCACCACGGAAGTCCCCCGCAGGAACCTCTGCGGGGGACTTCCCCATTATCGCAAGTGTCACCACGAGGAGAACGATGTACTTCACCGATCGGGGCATCGAGGAGCTCGTCGAGCGCCGTGGCCAGGAAGAGGTCACCATCGTGTGGCTGGCCGAGCGGCTGCGCGAGTTCGTCGACCTGAACCCCGACTTCGAGACCCCGGTGGAACGACTGGCCACCTGGCTGGCCCGGCTGGACGACGAGGACGACTGAGAAAAACGCGATATATCTTGACCTCCCATCTGACGCGACATATCGTGTCTTGTACAAGGAGGTCACGACCATGCGGCAGTGGACGATCGAGAAACCAGAGCAGCGCACCTTCGACTCGGTGAAAAAGCTGAACGTGCGCATCGTGGCGGGCAAGCTGGCGGTGCTGGCCGGCGACGGCCCCGCCACACTTGAGATCACCGAGGTGGACACCACGCCGCTGCTCGTCACCCACGACGACGACGGCACGCTTACCGTCACCTACAAGGACCTGACCTGGGACGGCCTGCTGGGCTGGCTGCGCCCGGGGCGCCGCCGGACGACGCTGACGCTGACCGTTCCCAAGGACTGCCCGCTCAACGTGGGGGTGGTCTCCGCCTCCGCGGTCGTCTCCGGATTCGAGGATCGCACCTCGGTCAGGAGCGTCTCGGGTGACATCGTGCTCGACGGGGTGAGCGGCGAGATCAACGCCGACACCGTCTCCGGCGACGTGGAGAGCCGCGACCTGGTCGGCGACCTGTCGTTCAAGAGCGTCTCCGGCGAGCTGACCGTGGCCCAGGGCACCCCTCGGCGGCTCAGCGTCACCACCGTCTCCGGCCGGATCACCGCCGACCTGGAGCTCCCGCCGACCGGTCATGTGACGCTGAACAGCGTCACCGGCGACATCGTGCTCAGGCTCCCGCACGCCGTGGATGCCGATGTCAAGATCCGCTCCACCTCGGGCAGGCTCGACACCGCCTTCCCCGAACTCCACAACTCCACCCAGGCCGGCGCGAGATCGCTGACCGGCCGGCTCGGCGGCGGCATGGCGTCCCTGACGGCGCACACCGTCTCCGCCGACGTCACCCTGCTGAAGGGAGCCCAAGCATGAGCCCGGTCTTCGGTCACGGAAGGCTCCGGCTCTATCTCCTGAAGCTGCTGGAGGAGAGCCCCCGCCACGGTTACGAGGTGATCCGGCTGCTCCAGGATCGCTTCCTCGGCGTCTACTCCCCCTCACCCGGCACGATCTACCCACGCCTGGCCCGTCTGGAGGAGGAGGGGCTGGTCACCCACGAGGTCGTGAACGGCAAGAAGGTCTTCACGATCAGCGACCGGGGTCGCGCCGAACTCAACGACCGCCTCGACGAGCTCGCCGATCTGGAACAGGAGATCTCCGACTCGGTCCGCGACATCGCCCGCGAGGTCAAGGAGGACGTGCGCGACACCGTGAAGTCGCTGCGTGAGGAGCTCACCCAGATGGCACGTGACGTGCGCCAGGGCGCCAGACACGAGGAGAAGCAGGCCAAGCACGACCAGCGCGGGGCCTGGCGCGAGCAGAAGACGGAGTGGCAGCGCCAGAAGCACGAGTGGCAGCGCCAGACCGGCGAGTGGAAGGAAGACTGGAAGAGGATCTGGGCCGGTGGCTTCACCGGTGAGGGTTCGCGCGCCGGTGACGCCCGGCTCGGGCAGATGCTGGCCGAGTTCGTCGAGGAGGTCCGCGGGGACGCGTCGAACGCGCAGGTCAGCGAGGAGACCCTGGCCACCGCGCAGGACGCCCTGTACGACGCGGCCCGCCGCATCCGCGAAGCGCTCCGATGACCCTCCGGTACGGCCGGCGCCCGCCCCTGCCGCCGACGAGACCCGCACCTCGCGCACCCGGGCCGGCGGGTGCGGCGAGGGGAGCGCACGGCGCGTCGGGGTCATGGTGCACGGTTGAGTCGGCTATTCCGGGCCTCCCGGGTGATACATCGCTCATCCGTGTTCTATCACCCGGGAAGCCAAAAAGTAATCCATTACTTATGCAGGTGACCCGGAACACACCGGCTGCCCGGCCGTGATCATCGTCTCCACGGATCGCGTTCAGCCCGGCAGTGTGAAGACGACCTTCCCGAAGAGCTCGCCCTCGTGCATGGCCGCGAAGCCCTCGCGAGCCTCGGCCATCGGGAGGACCCGGTCGATCAGTGGGCGGGTGCCCGTCTGCTCCATGAAGCGGGCGAGCCTGCCCAGCTGGTCACGGCTGCCCATGGTGGAGCCGACCACCGAGAGCTGGAGGAAGAAGATACGGTTCAGCTCGGCCGGCGGGACCGCGCCGCTGGTGGCGCCGGAGATCACGATCCGGCCACCGGGGCGCAGCGCCTTCAGCGAATGCCCCCAGGTGGCCTGGCCGACGGTCTCCATCACCGCGTCGACCCGCTCGGGCAGCCGGGCACCGTCCTCGAAGACCTGGTCGGCACCCAGCTCCAGGGCTCGCGCCCGCTTCTTCTCCGAGCGGCCGGTCACCCAGACCCGGTATCCCCCGGCCCGGCCCAGCAGGATCAGCGCGGTGGACACGCCACCGCCCGCGCCCTGGACCAGCACCGTCGAGCCCGGCTCCAGCCCGGCCTTGTCGAACAGCATGCGGTAGGCGGTCAACCAGGCCGTCGGCAGGCAGGCGGCCTCCTCGAAGCTGAGTCCGGCGGGCTTGGGCACGAGGTTGCGCCTGGGCACGACGACCCGCTCGGCGAAGGTGCCGTCATACTTCTCCGACAACAGGGAGCGCTTCGGGTCGAGCGTCTCGTCGGCACCGCTGCCGATCACCGAGTGCACGATGACCTCGTTGCCGTCCTCGTCGTACCCCGCGGCGTCGGTGCCGAGCACCATCGGGAGCTGCTCGGCGCGGATGCCCACGCCCTTCAGGCTGAAGAGGTCATGGTGGTTGAGCGAGGCCGCTCTCACCGTGACCGTCGTCCACCCCTGGGGAACCTCGGGTTCTGGGCGCTCGCCGAGCGTGAGGCCGGCGAGAGGGTTGTCGGGATCAAACTGCGTGGCGGTTACAGCGAACATGGCCGCACCTTACGCTGTCCGCCTGACGATCATTTCGGCGACGGTCCTCTCAACGTGTCCCCGCTCCCCCGAGGCCGCCACGTACACATCGTCCTGGCAGGTCTCGGCGGAGAAGCGACGCCGCTGCTCGATGACGGGGAGCTCGATCGACGCGACGTCGCAGCCCGGCACCGGCGCCAGCACGAGCAGCGTCTCCCCGGCCCCGCCGAACCAGAGTTGCGGCCCCGCCTGCTCGCCGCGGAAGGTCTCCCCCGGCCCCGCCAGCCGTACCGGGGGCCTGGCGTCGAGCACGAGATAGCCGCCCTTGGTCACCCTGCCGCGCAGACCGCGCGCCCAGAGCATGCGCTGCTCGAAGGGCTCGATGCCCGGCGGGAGGAGGTCACCAGGTCGCGACGTTCACCGGCCCCTCGGTGACCAGGCGCACCTCGGTGCCGACAGGTTCCCGCGCCTCGCCGGCCAGGCCCACCTTCATGACCGCGACGGTGCGCCTGGTGCAGGGCCGGCCGGCGAGCTCCCACAGATCCAACGGCTCGGGCCCCGGCCGGTCGCGGACCGTGTGCCGGGCGACGCCGACGAGGCATGGGGTGCGGGGGCGGAACGCGGGGGCGGAACGCGGGGGCGGAACGCGGGGGCGGAACGCGGGGGCGGAACGCGGGGGCGGAACGCGGGGGCGGAACGCGGGGGCGGAACGCGGGGGCGGAACGCGGGGGCGGAACGCGGGGGCGGAACGCGGGGGCGGAACGCGGGGGCGGAACGCGGGGGCGGAACGCGGGGGCGGAACGCGGGGATCTGCACTCATGCCGACATCCAACAAGAACATAATTCTAGTTAATGGCTTAGGGGTGTCGGAGTTACTCAAGAAACCTTCGATAATCACTGTTACCGGTGATGCCAAAGGTGCCCACAGGGACCCAAATATATGCCATGACCTGCGAGAATGCCCATTCGTTAAATTATAACAAATTGCTATTTAAATAACGAGATCGCATCGCCTGGAACCATCTGATGCTTTTTCCCGTCAATTCCTGGCCGAGTGCTCGATTCAGTCAGTAACGTTCCGATCGTTTTCCCGGCGAGGAGAGGTCCCGTCTCCACGCCGAGCGCGAAAGGAGCTCCATGAATTCCCGAGCACGGCGCCTCATGATCCCCCTCACCGGCGTTCTCATGATCGCCGGAGTGATCGGCGCCACCACAGGTGCCAACGCCGCTCAAGCCCCCAACGACGTGGTCGGTTCCCCGGCCTCGGAGACGGCCACGGAGGCCACCTCCTTCTGGTCGCCCGAGCGCATGCGCAAGGCCACGGACGCCACCGGCGACCTCGACCTGAGCATCAAGGGCGGCAAGGCCTCCGGCGCCGCGGGCCCCGACGGCCCCGGCGGGTCGGTCCCGCCGATCGGCGAGGAGGGCGCCAAGTCCTCCAAGAGCAAGCACGTCAACCTGCCCAACACCGTCGGCCGCGTCTTCTTCACCCTGCCCGGCGCCAACCCTGCGGACCCGAAGAGCTGGAAGTACTGCTCCGGCAGCTCCGTCCAGGGCAAGTACCGCAACGTGGTCGCCACCTCCGCGCACTGTGTCTACGACGTGAAGACCAACCAGTTCTACGACAACTGGATCTTCATCCCGTCCTACTGGGACGGCGACCAGGCGTGGGACGGCAAGAACCCCTACGGCATCTACGCGGCCAAGTGGTTCAACGCGCACGACGACTTCGTGGTGAAGGAGGACTACGACTACGACTACGCCTTCGTCAACGTCCACTCCGGGTTCAAGGTGAACTGGGAGAAGGACAAGGACGGCAAGTGGCACCCGATCATCAAGAAGGTCGGGCGGCTCGGCGACAACGTCGGCGGCCAGGGCTTCGCCTGGAACCAGAAGATCAAGAACGCGGTCTTCGCCTTCGGCTACCCGGCCGGCCTGCACCCCGACGGTGACAAGCCCTTCTCCGGCCGCACGATGAAGTGGTGCTACGGCAAGACCGGCGCCATGCCGGCCGCGCCGAAGTACAACGTCCAGGAGCACGTCGGCTTCAAGTGCGCCTTCACCGCGGGCGCGAGCGGCGGCCCGTGGCTCTACAAGTACAAGAACTCCAGCCGGACCGGCTACCTGATCGGCGTCAACAGCATCGCCTGGGACACCGACAAGAACGACCGGTACGACAAGATCTCCTCGCCGTACTTCAACAGCGACACCTACAAGGTCTACAAGGCCGCGGCCAACCGCTGGACCGACTGACCCACGTGACCGGTGACCGGTGACCGACCCGTGAGGGCGCGCCAGCGTCGCCGACGGCCCGTGAGGGCGCGCCGGTGGCTGGACTGAGGGGAGCGGGGTCGCGAGGAACGAGCGGCCCCGCTCGACGAGGGGCCCGGTCGTGAGATCGGGCCCCTTCTCGCATCGCCGGTCACGGGCCCGGTCCCGGAACGTTCCGGGACCGGCAGGGCCCCTCCGTCAGGACAACCACCGACCTCGGTATTTCCGCAGTTCACAGGCTCACACGACCCGCATGAGACCTCTCGATCAAGCAAGAGGAGATCAGACGGGCAGAACGGATTTCTGGTTCCCCGAATTTGGTAACGAAATCATATCGGTCCGAGCCCTTGCCTGTTTTGTAGCCCTTTACCCCATCTTTGCCGAGTACGGTCACCTCTTGTCTCTTTACGCATGCGTGGATTGCGTCCCGAGCGATCCATGACAAAGAAGGAGCTTCATTGAACCCCCGAGCCAAGCGCCTCGTCCTTCCCCTCGGCGGCGCCCTTGCGGCAGCCGCGATGATCGGCGCCTCCCTCCCCGCCACCGCCCAGGCGAGCACCGCCGCCCCCGACATCAAGTCGGCGGCGCTCACCCCCTCCGGTAACGCGAAGGCCATCGCGGGCTACTGGACCGCCTCGAAGCTGAAGTCGGCGAAGACCTACCTCTCCGACTCCACCGTCTCGGCGAAGCTGACCAAGACCGGCGCCGCCAGGGCCGCCGCCGACGGCAAGCCCGGCGTCGTCGCCCCCACCGGCGAGGGCGGCAAGTCCGCCGGCCGGTCGCGGAACGTGAACCTTCCGATCACCGTCGGCAAGGTCTTCTTCGTCGACAACAAGGGGCAGGAGCGCTGGTGCTCCGGCAGCTCCGTGCAGTCGAAGTACCGCAACCTGGTCGCCACCGCCGGCCACTGCGTCTACGACACCGACACGAACAAGCCGTTCGACAACTTCGTGTTCATCCCCGGCTACTACCAGGGCAAGGCTCCCTGGGGCATTTACGTCGGCGCCAAGGTCAACACCCACGACGACTTCACGGTCTACGAGGACTACGACTACGACTACGCCTTCGTCAACGTCTACAACGGCATCAAGCAGCAGCCGGAGAAGGAGGTCGACTACAAGACCTTCAAGGCGCACGTCGACAAGGGCGGGGTGGGCCGCGAGGCCGCCGGCACCGTCGACTTCGAGACCTACGACAGGTGGACCCAGAAGGGCGGCTTGGGCAAGGTCGAGAACATCTCCTCCGAGGACGAGGTCGGCCCCCAGTACAAGGGGGCCCTCGCCGTCGCAGCGGAGACGGACAAGTGGGCCTGGGAGAAGGTCACCGGCGAGGTCTACGGCCTGAAGAACGACAAGGTCACGCTCAAGAACAAGGAGCTGCCGCAGGGCGACTGGCCCAAGGCCGGCTCCAAGCTCGAGATCCGTGTCGAGAACGTCACCAAGACCGAGTACGACGCCTACAAGGGTCCGGGCTACCGGAAGATCGACAACAGGGGCAACTACACCATCACGTACTACTACCTGGTGAAGTACATCAAGAAGACCGCGTCGGTGAAGTACGTGATCTTCCGCCACTACATCTCGGCGGTGGCCGACGCCGGTCGCCTCGGTGACAACGTCGGCGGCCAGGGCTTCAGCTGGAACCAGAAGCTGGGCAAGAAGGTCTTCACGTTCGGCTACCCGACCTCGGCCCACCTGGACGGCGACAAGCCGTACTCCGGTCACACCCAGAAGTGGTGCTACGGCACGACCGTCGCCGCGCCCGTCGTCCCGGCCTACAAGGCCGAGGAGCACCAGGCGATCAAGTGCGCCTTCACCCCCGGCGCCAGCGGCGGCCCCTTCCTGCTGCAGTACAAGAACAGCAAGCGGACCGGCTACCTCAACGGCGTCGTGAGCCTGACCGTCGACAGCGACAAGAACAACCGCTACGACCGCGTCACCACCCCGTACTTCAACGGTGAGACGTACGGCATCTACAAGCACGCGGCCAACCTCTGGACCGGAAAGCTCCCGGCCTAGAACGCGGTCTCCGTGAGACAGGAAGGGCCCGGTGCACACCGGGCCCTTCCCGTACCTTCACAGGGTGCTTATACACCCTTGGGCACACTGATCTGATAACGGAGTAGGAGCGGATCGGTCCAACGAACTGCCCAAAACCAAGTTGATCTGGAAAAATCACCCCTTGCGCCTGTAGTAGCCCCCTGACCCCCGAAAGGAATCCCCGCATGTCCTCCCGCGTACGGCGGCTCACGGCCACACTTGGGGCGCTGGTCGCCGCCTGCGTGACCATGACGTCGGCATTCGCCGGGAGCGCCGCGGCGGGTCCACTGAACGGGGTGCCCAGCGGCATCACCTCGATCCCCCTGACCAAGAGCGTCGCCGACATGCGGCGGATCGCGGAGTACTGGAGCCCGGCCAGGCTCAAGCAGGCCATGGACAACGGGCCGGCGACACCCGGGGTGCCCGCGACCCCCGGGGGAAAATCCGGCACCACCACCTCGCCGTCCCCCAGCGCCGGAAGCGCCACCACCGGAAGTGCCACGGCCGCCGCCGCCGGGGAGGCAGGCGGCGCGACGACCAGGACCGAGAAGGCCACCGCCGCGACCAGTAGCGGGAAGAGCGCCGCCAAGCCCGGGGGGACCGCACCGCTCGTCAGGCCCACCCTCCCGAAGAAGCGGGCTCCGGGCTCCGGCGGCTCCCCGCTGACCGTCGGCAAGGTGTTCTTCCGCATCGGCGACAAGGACTACTGGTGCTCCGCCTCCTCGGTGGCGGCGGCCAACCGCAACCTGGTCGCGACGGCCGGGCACTGCGCCTACGACGCCAAGACGGGCAGTCAGGCCGAGTACTGGATCTTCATCCCCGGCTACGACAAGGGCAACACCCCGTACGGGATCTACGTCGGTCACTCGCTCAACCTGCACGAGGACTTCGTCGGCAGGGGTGACTACGACTACGACTACGCGTTCGTCACCGTGCACGACGGCTTCAGGTGGAAGGCGGGCAAGACCGCCGGCACCTACGAGATGGAGGGTGTCGGAAGCCTGGAGGACAACGTCGGCGGGCAGGGCCTGGCGACCAACCGAGGCACCGGCCTGTTCACCCTCGCCTTCGGCTACCCCTCCGCCCCACACCCCGACGGCAGCAGGCCCTACGACGGTCAGAGGCTCAAGTCGTGCGACGGGCGCACCATCAGGGTGAAGGCCCCCGCACGCCTGGTCGAGCAGGGCATCGCTCTGACCTGCGAGTTCACCACCGGTGCGAGCGGCGGCCCCTGGCTGATCTCCTACGACAACAGGACCGCGCTCGGCTACCTCAACGGCGTCAACAGCTTCGCCTGGGACACAGACACCGACCGCAGGTACGACAGGATCTCCTCCCCGTACTTCATCGCGTCGACCTACGTCGCCTACCACTGGGCGGCCACTCAGCAGGCGCCCCGACCATAAAGCCACCTTAAGAGAGGCTTAAGAGAGGCTTAAGAGAGGTTTAAGAGAGGTTTAGGCGGCGTCTGGTCCGGCGATCCCCGCATAGGTTCGTAGCTTGTCGTCCCGCAGTTCCCGGACGTCCGGGAACGTTGCAGCGCAAGGAGCTCGTCTTTTGAAGCACTCTCTTCCCCTCGGTGGCGCCGCAGCCGCCGCCGCCCTGCTGGCCACCACCCTGGTCGGCCCCCTGGTCGGCACTGCCCAGGCGGCCCCTGACTGGGCGACCGATCCGATGGCCGGGAACAACTCCTCGGCGGTCTCGGTCATCAACTTCTGGGCCGCCTCGAACTTCGCCGCCCTCAAGAGGGCGACCGTCTACAACGCGGATCCCGGTGCCCCGAAGATGAAGGTCGGTGGTGGTTTCTCCTCCGACGGCAGTCCCGGCAGCGTCGGCCCGACCGGTTCGCAGAAGCCCACCCCGTCGCTCGCCAAGAACGTCAACCTGCCCAAGACCATCGGCAAGGTGTTCTTCGTCGTCAACGGGCAGTACCGGTGGTGCTCGGCCACCTCGATCCAGGGCAAGTACCGCAACCTGGTCGCCACGGCCGGCCACTGCGTCTACGACCCCGGCAGCAACAGCGACACCCTCGACAAGTGGGTCTTCGTCCCCGGCTACTACCAGGGCAAGACCCCGTGGGGCATCTACGTCGGCAAGTCGGCGTGGACGCACTACGACTTCGCCAACTACGAGGACTACGACAAGGACTACGCCTTCGTCACGGTCTACAACGGAGTCGCCTTCAACGGCGTCAAGCAGGTCACCAAGGCCGAGTACAGCGGATTCAGCGGCCCCAAGTGGTCGCGCGGCTCGCACTACTACATCCTGCTCTCCAAGGATGTCGGCCGCCTCGGTGACAACGTCGGCGGCCAGGGCTTCACCTGGAACCAGAGGACCGGCAAGCCCGTCTACGTCTTCGGCTACCCCGCCGCCCCGCACCCCGACGGCGACAGGCCCTACAGCGGGGTGACCCCCAAGTACCTGTACGGCAAGACGTCGGGCAAGGAGTACGTCTCCGCGGCGGAGAAGGTCGAGGAGCACGTCGGCCTCAAGGGCGCCTTCACTCCCGGCGCCGACGGCGGGCCGTGGTTGACGCGGTACAGCAGCGCCAGGCGCCTGGGCTACGTCAACGGTGTCACCAGCCTCTTCGGCGACCAGGACCAGAACGACCGCTACGACCTGATCACCTCGCCGTACTTCGACGGTGAGACCGCCGATATCTACCGCAAGGCCGCCAACGTGTGGTCCGGCAGGATCGTCGGTCCGAACGGCGAGCTCTACAAGTAGCTCGCGCACCTTCGAAGTTCCTGACCCACCAGCGGGACCCGGCGCCACGCGCCGGGTCCCGCACCCGTTTCCGGGGCGGGAATGGCCCGATTCGGGGGGGCGGAAGCCGGGCTGCGAGGTGGCGCGAAAGCCGGATCGGACCTTGAGGGGGGCGTTAGACGTGCCCGCGGCGGAATCGGTGCCATCAACTTGATGTGATCTACATCACATAGACATGGTGGCTCACAGTAAGCGGGCACTCACGCCACATCTGCCACTTTCATCCCAACATCATGTCTAGCTGCGCAAACACCTTGAGCAAGTTTTGGTTACAGCGTCGACATTGGAGCCACTCAAACATCACAAAGCGGTCTCGACACTCCAGGCCCGCTACTTCCCCCTCAAAGCGGCTTCCGGTGTTCAAGATCGGCGCTGTATGTTTCTGGCATTCCCTTTACTGACGCATGGGACGCAAGAAGCGTTCCACATCAGACCAAGGAGCTCCCCTTGAAGCGCATCCTCCTCCCCGCCGGTGGCGCCGTTCTGGCCACCGGTCTGCTGGCCGCCGGTCTGGCCGGCACCGCCAACGCCGTCCCGGACTGGGCCTACGACACCATGGCCAAGGACGCCCCGTCCGCGGTCGCCGTCGCCAAGTTCTGGCTCGAGGTCAACGGCACCACGAACAACCTGGCCAAGGCCACTCCCTACACCTGGGAGACCAAGGCCACGCCGAAGCTGAACGCCGGTGGCGGCTACGTCGCCGACGGCAAGCCCGGCATCGTCGCCCCGATCGGCGAAGAGAAGAAGACCGTCGCGAAGGTCAAGAACATCAACCTGCCGAAGTCCATCGGCAAGGTGTTCTTCGTCGACGAGGACAGCAAGCTGAAGTGGTGCTCCGCCACCTCGATCCAGGGCAAGTACCGCAACCTGGTCTCCACCGCCGGTCACTGCGTCTACGACGACGCCAAGGACTCCAGCGTCATGGACAACTGGGTCTTCGTCCCCGGCTACTACCAGGGCAAGACCCCGTGGGGCATCTACGTCGGTAAGACCGCCTACACGCACTACGACTTCGCCAACTACGAGGACTACGACCGCGACTACGCGTTCGTGACCGTGTACAGCGGCATCCAGATCGGCGGCGGCACCGCCAAGGAAGTCAGCGAGGGCGACTACAAGGCCTTCGACGGCGCCAAGTTCGCCAAGGACGTCCCGATCTCCGAGCCCGAGTACAACAAGACCGTGGACCTGCACGGTGGCGAGACGGCTGCTGCCTGGGCCAAGACCGACAAGCTGAGCGAGCAGGTCGGCCCGGACTACCCCGGCGCGGTGAAGGTGTTCCAGGAGGTTTCCAAGGAGGCCTACGACAAGGCCCCCACCGGCAAGCTCAACGGCGCCAAGGCTCCCTGGAAGACCACCGTCGAGCACGTCACCAAGGCGCAGTACGACGCCTACACCGGCCCGGGCTACCGCAAGCTCGACAAGGGCAACTACACCATCACCCACTACTTCGTGAAGTACTTCGTCAAGGAGACCTCCGTCAAGGGGTACTTCAAGACGGTCTTCTACGTGGTGGACGGCTTCATCAAGGACGTCGGTCGCCTGGGTGACAACGTCGGCGGCCAGGGCTTCACCTGGAACCAGAAGCCGCAGCAGACGGTGTTCGTGTTCGGCTACCCGGCCGACGCGCACCCCGACGGCAACAAGGCCTACACCGGTGTCACGCCGAAGTGGACCTACGGCAAGACCAACGCCCAGAAGTACGTGCAGGCCGCGACCAAGACCGAAGAGCACGTCGGTCTGAAGAGCTCCTTCACCCCCGGCGCCGACGGTGGCCCCTGGCTCGCCAAGTACAGCAACGCCAAGCGTCTGGGCTACGTCAACGGCGTCACCAGCCTCTTCGGTGACCAGGACGAGAACGGCCGCTACGACCTCATCACCTCGCCGTACTTCGACGGTGAGACCGCTGCCATCTACACCAAGGCCGCGAACGTGTGGTCCGGCTCGATCGTCAAGAAGTAGTAGCTCACCGACGATCACCCGAGCCTGAGCGTCCAAACCTCCAGGCTCACCTGCTCCACCAGCTTCACCCGAAGGGGTCCGGCACCAGCCGGGCCCCTTCGGCCATTCCCACCGGGGTCGTGGAAGCGGCCACCGGCTCCACATAGATGTCAAAGGGCCCGGCAGATGCCGGGCCCTTTGTGTTGGAGACATAGCCGGCTGGAGCTCGACGACGTCGACCGCGGGGGATCTCGTGCACTTTCCCCACCGGACGTCTCGCGTACCCGCGAGCGTGACCGTCCCACTTCCGCGACGCCACAACGCGTTCTCCGGCGAGGTCGAACATCTCCGCCCCGGGTCCCCTCCCCCGCAGCCGGCGCCCGGCAGCGAAAGGATCATGCCTCCGCGAGAGGCCGCCGAAGGGCTTTCACCCCGTTTCCCGGCACCCGCTCCGCGTCCTGTTCGGCCTCTCCTCGCCCCGGATCCCGAATCGACAGGGCGTTAGACGTGCCCACGGCGAAATCGGTGCCATCAAGTCGATGTGATCTACATCACATGAGGGTGGTTGCCGAAAGCGCCGACCCTCTCACGCCACATCGGCCACTTTCACCCCAAACCCAGGCCCATCTGCGCAAACACGTCGCCCACCCCTCGATCTCAGCAACAACCTCAAGGGTGCTCAAACATCACGAAATGGTCTCGACGCGATCAAGGCTGCCTTTGATCCCAAAGCGGCTTCCGGTGTTCAAGATCGGCGCTGTATGTTTCTGGCATTCCCTTTACTGACGCATGGGACGCAAGAAGCGTTCCACATCAGACCAAGGAGTTCCCTTGAAGCGCATCCTCCTCCCCGCCGGTGGCGCCGTTCTGGCCACCGGTCTGCTGGCCGCCGGTCTGGCCGGCACCGCCAACGCCGTCCCGGACTGGGCCTACGACACCATGGCCAAGGACGCCCCGTCCGCGGTCGCCGTCGCCAAGTTCTGGCTCGAGGTCAACGGCACCACGAACAACCTGGCCAAGGCCACTCCCTACACCTGGGAGACCAAGGCCACGCCGAAGCTGAACGCCGGTGGCGGCTACGTCGCCGACGGCAAGCCCGGCATCGTCGCCCCGATCGGCGAAGAGAAGAAGACCGTCGCGAAGGTCAAGAACATCAACCTGCCGAAGTCCATCGGCAAGGTGTTCTTCGTCGACGAGGACAGCAAGCTGAAGTGGTGCTCCGCCACCTCGATCCAGGGCAAGTACCGCAACCTGGTCTCCACCGCCGGTCACTGCGTCTACGACGACGCCAAGGACTCCAGCGTCATGGACAACTGGGTCTTCGTCCCCGGCTACTACCAGGGCAAGACCCCGTGGGGCATCTACGTCGGTAAGACCGCCTACACGCACTACGACTTCGCCAACTACGAGGACTACGACCGCGACTACGCGTTCGTGACCGTGTACAGCGGCATCCAGATCGGCGGCGGCACCGCCAAGGAAGTCAGCGAGGGCGACTACAAGGCCTTCGACGGCGCCAAGTTCGCCAAGGACGTCCCGATCTCCGAGCCCGAGTACAACAAGACCGTGGACCTGCACGGTGGCGAGACGGCTGCTGCCTGGGCCAAGACCGACAAGCTGAGCGAGCAGGTCGGCCCGGACTACCCCGGCGCGGTGAAGGTGTTCCAGGAGGTTTCCAAGGAGGCCTACGACAAGGCCCCCACCGGCAAGCTCAACGGCGCCAAGGCTCCCTGGAAGACCACCGTCGAGCACGTCACCAAGGCGCAGTACGACGCCTACACCGGCCCGGGCTACCGCAAGCTCGACAAGGGCAACTACACCATCACCCACTACTTCGTGAAGTACTTCGTCAAGGAGACCTCCGTCAAGGGGTACTTCAAGACGGTCTTCTACGTGGTGGACGGCTTCATCAAGGACGTCGGTCGCCTGGGTGACAACGTCGGCGGCCAGGGCTTCACCTGGAACCAGAAGCCGCAGCAGACGGTGTTCGTGTTCGGCTACCCGGCCGACGCGCACCCCGACGGCAACAAGGCCTACACCGGTGTCACGCCGAAGTGGACCTACGGCAAGACCAACGCCCAGAAGTACGTGCAGGCCGCGACCAAGACCGAAGAGCACGTCGGTCTGAAGAGCTCCTTCACCCCCGGCGCCGACGGTGGCCCCTGGCTCGCCAAGTACAGCAACGCCAAGCGTCTGGGCTACGTCAACGGCGTCACCAGCCTCTTCGGTGACCAGGACGAGAACGGCCGCTACGACCTCATCACCTCGCCGTACTTCGACGGTGAGACCGCTGCCATCTACACCAAGGCCGCGAACGTGTGGTCCGGCTCGATCGTCAAGAAGTAGTAGCTCACCGACGATCACCCGAGCCTGAGCGTCCAAACCTCCAGGCTCACCTGCTCCACCAGCTTCACCCGAAGGGGTCCGGCACCAGCCGGGCCCCTTCGGCCATTCCCACCGGATTCTCACCGGTGAAGGCTTTCCGCGCCGAGGGCAGGAGGGCTACCCACCCCGTTCGTCCAACGCCGCCCTGGCCTTCGAAGGGCTCTTCCCACGACACGACGCGCGACGGATGTCAGGGTTCCCGGAAACCGTGAACGCCCCCCGCCGGTCGGGCGAGGGGCGTTCACGGTTGGATGCCTGGTGAGCGTGGTCGTGCTCATGTTGTGGTCGTGCTCAGGTTTCCGGGTGGCAAAGTTCGCCTGCCGCCGCACCTGAATGATCGTGGCGGGTGCGGCCTAGAGGCGGGCGACCCCGTCGGCACGAGCCTGCTCGGAGACGGCGGCGATGACCGCCGGGGCGACACGCTCGTCGAACGGGCTGGGGATCACGTAGTCGGCCGACAGATCGTCGTCCCCGACCACCCCGGCCAGCGCCTCGGCGGCGGCGACCTTCATGTTCTCGGTGATCGTGGTGGCGCGGACGTCGAGCGCCCCTCGGAAGACACCGGGGAAGGCCAGCACGTTGTTGATCTGGTTGGGGAAGTCGGAACGACCGGTCGCGACCACCTGCGCGTACTTGCGCGCGACCTCCGGCCGCACCTCGGGCGTCGGGTTGGACAGCGCGAAGACGATCGAGCCTGAGGCCATCGACGCGATGGCCCCCTCCGAGACCGTCGAGCCCGACAGCCCGATGAACACGTCGGCCCCGGCCAGCGCCTGCTCGGTGGAACCGTGCAGGCCGGCCTTGTTGCTGTCGCGCGCCAGGGCCTCCTTCACCGGGTTGAGCCCGTCGCGGCCCTCGTGGATGATGCCCTTGGAGTCGGCCACCGCGATGTCACCGATGCCCGCGTTGAGCAGGATCCGGCTGACGGCGATCCCGGAGGCACCGGCACCGGCGACCACGGCCCGCAGATCGCCCAGCGAGCGGCCGGTCAGCCGCGCAGCGTTCTTCAGCGCGGCCAGCACGACGATCGCGGTGCCGTGCTGGTCGTCGTGGAAGACGGGGATGTCGAGGATCTCACGGAGACGCGCCTCGACCTCGAAACAGCGGGGAGCACTGATGTCCTCGAGGTTGATCCCCCCGAAGGAGGGGGCGAGCCGGACGACCGTCTCGACCAGTTCGTCCACGTCGGTGCAGTCGAGGCAGATGGGCACCGCGTCGACATTCGCGAACTGCTTGAACAGCAGGGCCTTGCCCTCCATGACCGGCATGGCGGCGGCAGGCCCGATATCTCCGAGACCGAGCACCGCGGTGCCGTCGGAGACGACGGCGACCACGTTGGAGATCCAGGTGTAGTCCTTGGCGAGTTCGGGCTCCTCGGCGATCGCACTGCAGATCCTGGCCACACCCGGTGTGTAGGCGAGCGCCAGGTCGTCGGCGTTGCGGACCGGAACTGTGGAGCGAACCTCCAGCTTGCCCCCACGGTGCAGGGCGAAGGCCGGATCCAGATCCAGGGCTTCGAGTGCTTCGAGAGAGATGGAAGATGGCATGGTGGCCACAGCGACCCCTGTATTTCAGTCAGTCAGACGGATAGTTCCTTGAGACAACCGTAGATAGCCTGTCCCCGGCTTCTGTAGCCGCTCGGGGCCTGCTCACTGAGTACGGTCGTCTGGAGGGTACGGGGGTCACCCGTTGCTCGATTGTGCCACATGTTGAGACTGGCGCCACGGGTAGGTACCCATACTTTTGTCGTCCCGGTGTTAACCTCGCCACGCCGTGTAATACTCGAAGTCCATGCCACCTCTTACATTGACGGATCCCCAGATGGACCTGACCTCCTACGCTGAGCTGGCCGTGCTACTGATCAACAGCCCCGACCGGCTGACCGGTCTCGAAGGGCTGCGCACGCTCCTGGAAGAGGGCGGTCGCTACCGGCCCGGCTGCCGCATCACCAGGAGCGACCTGGAAGCCCTGCGCGACCTGCGCGAAGAGCTGATGGTCGTGTTCGAGACCGCCGAGGCGGGCGACGAGGAGGCGGTGGTCGACCGGCTCAACTCGCTGCTGATCCACCACCCGGTCCAGCCACAGATCTCCGGGCACGACGGCGAGCGCTGGCATCTGCACCTCACCGAGGGCGGCCGGATGGCCGACCAGTACGCCGTGGGAGCGGTGATGGGACTCGCCACCATGATCACCGATCTCGGCGTCGACCGGCTCGGCCTCTGCCAGGCGCCGCCCTGCCGCAGGGCCTACCTCGACACCTCCTCCAACCGGTCGCGCCGGTACTGCTCGGAGCGGTGCGCCAGCCGTGCCAACGTCGCCGCCTACCGGGCCCGCCAGAAGGTCGGCCAGTAACGCAGCACCACCCGGCCGACGATCGACGACGGAGGCAGCGCGCCGAAGTCCCAGCTGTCGCGCCTGCCGGGAGCGCGCTGGTTGTCGCTCTCCAGCCACCAGCCGCCGTCCGCCTCCCAGACCGCGCGTTTGACGATGAGCACGGCGGGGTCGGACGGCAGCCGGGCGACGACCAGGTCGCCGGGCCTCACCACCGCTCCGCGCCGTACCCAGAGCCAGTCGCCGGACCGCAGCGCGGGCAGCATCGAGTCCCCCGCGACACGTACTCTCATCGAGCGCAACCCCCTACCGCACGGACATTCTGAGACGAGTAAGGTCGTTAACCGGACCATTCTGAACATGGCATCAAGGAAGGATTTCCGATGCTCGCACGACTTATGCGCCCCAAGCACATCGCGTCGGCGCACTGCGACCTGCCCTGCGGCGTGTACGACCCGGCACAGGCCCGCATCGAGGCCGAGTCCGTCAAGGCCATCATGGAGAAGTACGCCGGAAACGAGGACCCGGTGTTCCGCTCCCGTGCGCTCACCATCAAGGAGGAGCGGGCCGAACTGGTCAAGCACCACCTGTGGGTGCTGTGGACCGACTACTTCAAGCCCCCGCACCTGGAGACCTACCCGCAGCTGCACCAGCTGTTCTGGGAGGCCACCAAGCTCGCGGGCGCGGCCGGCGGTAAGGGCACCGTCGACGTCGCCAAGGCCGACGAGCTCCTCGGCAAGATCGACGAGATCTCCAAGATTTTCTGGGAGACCAAGGCCGCCTAAAATCCTCACAATCAACCCGTGAGGACGCGTCGGCGACTGGACTGAGGAGAGGGAGGTCGCGAGGAACGAGCGACCTCCCTCGACGAGGGAGGGAGCCGGGTCTGAGCGGCCGAACCGCGACGCGCAGCGTCGCCATAGGAACGACACGCGCTAGCTTCGCAATCAATACAGTCAAATCGCCCCGATCGCGAGTCCAAATGGGCCAACCACCGTCTCAGGGCTGTAGGTTGCAGTCAGCGACTCTGCGAGGAGGAACGTGACCGAACACACCGAGGCGCCCGCGGTCGGCATGGGCGGGATCCGTGACGTGGTGAGCGTCCGGCTGCCGGCAACGAGTGCTTATCTGTCCGTGCTGCGTACGGCGACAGCCGCACTTGCCGTACGGCTGGACTTCACGCTGGACGAGATCGAGGATCTACGGATCGCGGTCGACGAGGCGTGTGCGATGCTGCTGACCCAGGCCGTCCCCGGCACCGATCTGACCGCCGAGTTCGAGCTCACCGGGCAGTTGATGAAGGTGCGGGTCGAGGTCAGCACGGTGGGAAGCACCCCCCCGAAGCGCGACGATTTCGCGTGGATGGTGCTCACCGCCCTGGCTGATGATGTGGATGCCGTAACCGACTCCCCCGACCGTATGGCGATCGTCCTCCGCAAGCGCCGAGGCGCGGCGAGGCCGGCGTGACGGAAAGGACTCGTGCCATGGCCGCCAGCGACCACGCGGTGCCCGACCGGGTGCGTGCGCGCCTGCTCTTCGCGGAGCTGGTGGAGTTGAACTCCGACGACCCCCGGCGCCAGCGCATCCGTGACGAGCTCGTCGAGCTCCACCTGCCCCTCGTCGAATATCTCGCCCGACGGTTCCGTAACCGGGGCGAGTGGCTGGACGACCTCACACAGGTCGCGACCATCGGGCTGATCAAGTCAATCGACCGATTCGATCTCGGCCGAGGTGTGGAGTTCTCCACCTACGCCACTCCGACGATCGTCGGTGAGATCAAACGCCACTTCCGCGACAAGGGCTGGGCGGTCCGCGTGCCGCGCCGGCTTCAGGAGCTGAAGCTCTCGCTCACCAAGGCGATCAGCGAGCTCTCCCAGCGGGAGGGGCGCGCGCCGACCGTGGCCGAGCTGGCCACGTTCCTGAAGATGACCGAGGAGGAGGTGCTCGAAGGGCTGGAGTCGGCCAACGCCTACTCCACGGTCTCCCTCGACGCGCCCGACTCCGGCGACGACGACGCGCCGGCGGTGGCCGACTCCCTCGGCATCGTGGACGACTCCCTGGAGGGTGTCGAATACCGCGAGTCGCTCAAGCCCCTGCTGGAGCGACTGCCGCCGCGTGAGAAGCGGATCCTGCTGCTGCGTTTCTTCGGCAACATGACACAGTCTCAGATCGCCACCGAGCTCGGCATCTCGCAGATGCACGTGTCCCGGCTGCTCGCCAGGACCCTGGCCCAGCTCCGCGAGGGCCTGACCGTGGACGACTAGGCCCCAGCCGACGGATCCTGGCGAGGATCGGTCAGACGGTGCCTCGCGAGGCTGAGGAGGGAGCCGGTGTACTGCGGTGACCGGCGGCAACGCGGACGAGGCACCGTCTGACCGACCGCGGTAGGCGACAAGGGGCTATTCCTGGTCCCCGTAGAGGGCGTGCGTCGTCGGCGGAGACAGGAGCGTGACCAGTCCGATCACTACCAGGGTGATCAGCGATATGCCGATCACCAGCTGGTCGGACTGGATCAGCGTGACCGAGACCGGGATGGCGAAGATCTGCGTCAGCACGCCCGGGCTCCGGGCCCATCGCTCGGCCTGGATCATGCCCCAGCCGACCCAGAGCAGAGCCGCGCCGATGATGATCCCGAACACCGCGACGGCGATCGAGGTCATCAGGTCGGACGGCCGGCCGATCACCGTCTCCACGCCGACGTAACCGCCGAGGAGCAGAGCGGTGGCGCCTTCCACCGCCATGACGGCGGCGGCGACGGTGAGAGTCATCGGACGGTTCGACACGGGGCCAACCCTATCGCCGGGTGGTGCCGCACCGTTCTTCGCCACCTCGGCTCAGGTTTCGGCGGAAGGTCAGGTTTCGGCGGAATCCTGGATTCCGGCGGATACGCTGAGATTATGCGCGCGATGCTCCTGGTGAATCCGAAGGCGACGACGACCAACCAGCGGACCAGGGACGTGCTCATCAGGGCGCTGAGCGCGACGATGAACCTGACCGTCGAGGAGACCCGCTACCGGGGGCACGCGACGCAGCTCTCCCGCAAGGCCCACGCCTCCGGTTACGACGTGCTGGCCGTGCTCGGCGGTGACGGCACCATCAACGAGGCGGTGAACGGGCTGCTCGATCCGGTGGACGGAAAGGGCGGCGACGAGGGCAGCGCGGTCGATCGGCCGGCGCTGCTGGCCATCCCCGGTGGCAGTGCCAACGTCTTCGTCAGGGCTCTTGGCCTGCCGAGCAGCCCGGTCGAGTCGGTGGGGGCGATCCTGGAGGCGATCCGTGACGGCCGGCAGCGGATCGTTGGCCTCGGCCAGGCGATCTGGGATGACCAGAGTAGATATTTCACGTTCTGTAGTGGCCTGGGGTACGACGCCGAGGTGATCAGGGCGGTCGAGGGGATACGGGGCACCGGTCGCAAGGCCACGCCCGCGCGCTACGTGAACACCGCGTTACACCACTACCTGTCGACGGACAAGCGTCACCCCTCGATGACCGTCGAGGGCCCGGAGGTGCCGCCGACCGGCGGCATCTACATGGCCGTCGTCTCCAACACCTCACCCTGGACGTACATCGGCCCGCGGCCGGTCTCACCGACCCCGTGGGCGAGCTTCGAGACCGGCCTTGACCTGCTGGGTCTACAGCGCCTGGGCCTGCCGGCCATGCTCCAGCTGATACCCCAGATCATCGGTGCCCGCGACACTCTTCCCACCGGTCGTCACCTGGTGCAGCTCCACGACGAGAAAGAGTTCACGCTGAGTGCCAGGCGGCCCGTGGCGTTTCAGCTGGACGGGGACTACCTGGGGGAGGTTGAGCGAATAACATTCCGTTCTATCCCCAATGCGTTACGAGTAGTGGTCTAGCCCGTTACGTGCCGTCATCATGTGACGCATCCGACATCCATTTCAGGCAAAACGTTCTCCCAAACCTCTTGCGTGTACTGAGCGTGGCTGACAATCTCGAGATTGACGTCGGAACGTAGGACCTTTGAGCGGCACCCCGCTCCCAGGCCATCGGCGATCAAGCGGACATGCCCCGACCCGAACCACGGATCGGGGAATCGTTCGCGCTGATTAGTGAAACTCTTCACAAAGTGAACCGCTGGAGCACGTAAGGGCTCCTCTTTACTAAGGAGTGGACGCATGGACTGGCGCCACCGAGCTGCCTGCCGTGACGTGGACCCCGAGCTGTTCTTCCCGATCGGCAACACCGGCCCCGCCCTGATGCAGATCGAAGAAGCGAAGCAGGTCTGTCGTACGTGCACCATCAGTGAAGCATGCCTGAAGTGGGCGCTGGAGTCCGGGCAGGACGCCGGTGTCTGGGGCGGCCTGAGCGAGGACGAGCGACGCGCCTTCAAGCGCCGTACGGCCCGAGCTCGCGCCCGCACGAACGCCTGAGCTGCGTCGACTGCGACGCCACGCGTCGCGGTGAGACCGCTCAGCCCCGACTCCGCACCGCCGGCGACGCTGCGCGTCGCGGTGAGGCCGCTCAGCCCCAATCCCTTCCGCTCGCCGAGCGGGGTCGCTCGTTCCTCCCGCCCCGCTCTCCTCAGTCCAGTCCCCAGCGCGGCCTGAGTGAAGGTCTTGATGTGATGCGTTTCCTCTGCCCCGTCGCTTAGGCCGCGGGGAGAGGAATGCTCAGGCTTACCTCGGTGCCACCACCCTGGCGCGGTTCGATGGCCAGCCGCCCGGACAGCTCGCTCACCACCAGTGTCCGCACGATCTGCAGGCCCAGACTGGTGGTCTGGTCGAGGTCGAAGTCCTCTGGCAGCCCGCTGCCGTTGTCGGACACGATCACGTCCAGCCGCTCGGCCCCCCGTGACACGATCACCTGGAGCTTACCCTGACGCTGCGCCAGCCCGTGCTGGACCGCGTTCTGCAGCAACTCCGTGAGGACCATTGCCAGCGGCGTCGCGATCTCCGAGCGTAGCACCCCGAAGGTCCCGATTCGGCGCGGCACGACCTGCGTCTCCGGGGCAGCGACCTCTCCCGTCATCGCGATCACCCTATCGGCGATGTCGTCGAAGTCGACCTGTTCCTCGGGCGTATGAGAGAGCGTCTCGTGCACGATCGCGATCGACCCGACCCTGCGCACCGCCTCCTCCAGCGCCTCCCTGCCCTCCGGCAGTTGCAGCCGTCTGGCCTGGAGCCGAAGCAGCGCGGCCACCGTCTGCAGGTTGTTCTTCACCCGATGGTGGATCTCCCGGATGGTGGCGTCCTTGGTCATCAGCTCTCGCTCGCGGCGGCGCAGCTCGGTCACATCCCTGATGAGCACCAGCGCGCCGATCCTCCCGCCACCGACGATCAGCGGGATCGCCCGCAGTTGCACGACGGTGCCGCCCGACTCCACCTCCGTCTCCCTGGGCTCTCGCCCGCTCGCGACGATCATCAGGTTCTCGTTGATGGGCTCGTCGGAGTAACAGAGCGTGGCGGTCGTACGGCCCAGCTCCGCGCCGACCAGGTCGGCGGTGAGACCCAGCCGCCGGTAGGCGGACAGCGCGTTCGGTGAGGCGTACGTGACCCGGCCCGCCCGGTCAAGCCGGAGCAGCCCGTCGCCCACCCGCGGCGAGCGGACCAGGATCGGCTCGGCGCCGGAGAACGGGAAGCGGCCCTCGGCCACCATCTGGGCCAGGTCCGAGGCGCTCTGCAGGTACGTCAGCTCCAGCCTGGAGGGAGTCCGCGCGGAGGACAGGTTCGTCGAGCGCTGAATGATGCCCAGGAAGTGGTCGGCCCGCCGTACGGGAATGGTCTCCTCACGGACCGGCACCCCGCTCGACCAGTCCGGATCGCCCTCACGGCAGATACGTCGCTCGTTCCAGGCGATCTCCAGAAGCGGCCGTTCCCCCCTCGCCGCCGTCATGCCCACGATGTCGTCGTGATAGACGGTCGGCCCCGTGGTGGGCCGCATCTGCGCGATCGCGATCCAGCCGGAGCCGTCCTTCAGCGGGATCCACAGGATCAGGTCGGCAAAGGACAGGTCCGCGATGAGCTGCCAGTCGGAGACCAGCGAGTGCATCCACTCAAGGTCCGCATCGTCTAGCGCGGTGTGACGGACCGCCAGGTCGCTTAGAGTCGGCACCCGTGCATCATGCGTTCTTTCCAGGCCCGAACGCGAATCGGGTGAGTCCTGCTGAAAAGATGCCGCTTATGGAGCAGATTCCTGATCCGCTGATCCGGTTCCGTGCGGCAGCGGCCACGAGGGAGGCCGCGGGGCTGCGGCGGACCCTGCGCGCCCGCACGCCGGACGACGACGGCCTCATCGATCTGGCCTCCAACGACTACCTCGGCCTGGCCAGGGACGAGCGGCTGGCCGAGGCGGCCGTGGCGGCGACACGCATCTGGGGCACGGGCTCCACGGGTTCCCGCCTGGTCACCGGCTCCACTGCCCTGCACGCGCGCCTGGAGGCGCGCCTGTGCGCCTTCACCGGCGCGGAGGGCGCCCTGGTGTTCTCCTCCGGCTACCTGGCCAACCTGGCCGCCGTCGCGGCCCTGGGCAGGGATGCCCTGGTGGTCTCCGAGACGGGCAACCACGCGTCGATAGTGGACGCCTGCCGGCTGTCGCGCTCGCGGGTCGTGGTCACCCCGCACAAGGACGTCACGGCCGTGGAGAAGGCACTGGCCGACCGGGACGAGGCGCACGCGATCGTGGTCACGGACGCGGTCTTCTCCGTGGACGGCGATCTGGCCCCGCTCGCGGAGCTGCACGCGGCGACGGTACGGCAGGGTGCGCTGCTGGTCGTCGACGAGGCCCACTCGATCGGGGTCGTCGGGCCCCGCGGACAGGGCGCCGTGCACGCCGCGGGGCTGGCGGCCGAGCCGAACATTGTGAGAACGATCACATTGTCCAAGTCCCTGGGGTCCCAGGGGGGAGCCGTACTGGGCGCGCCCGAGGTGATCCAAACCCTTGTGGACACGGGCCGGTCGTTCATCTTCGACACCGGACTGGCGCCCGGCAGCGTGGCCGCGGCACTCGCCGCTGTCGATATCCTTCACCATCAGCCCGAACTGCCCGGACGCGTGCGAACCATGGCGAGGGAGCTGGCCGCTGTGGCCCGCGATCTCGGCCTGGAGAGCGGCGATCCAGCGGGTGCGGTCGTCCCCGTCGTGCTCGGCCCACCCGAGATCGCACTTCGGGCCGCCCTCATCTGTGTGGAACACGGGGTGCGCGTCGGATGCTTCCGGCCGCCCTCGGTACCGGTCGGCCGCTCTTGCCTGCGGTTGACGGCACGGGCCAATCTGAGTTCCGACGATCTAGCGGTGATCAGGGGTGCACTCACCGCCGTGGCCGAGATGAAGGTGACCATGTGAGCGACGACTCCCCAAGAATCCCGAAATATTACGACGTCAAGCGCAGCCTGCTCACCCTCACCAAGAGCCTGCCCGCGGGCAGCGCTCTGCCCCCCGAGCGAGCCCTCGCGGTCCGTTTCGAGACGTCGCGCACCACGGTGCGCCAGGCCCTGTCCGAGCTCGTGGTCGAGGGCCGCCTGGTGCGCATCCAGGGCAAGGGGACGTTCGTCGCACAGCCCAAGGTCGCCCAGGTCCTCCAGCTGACCTCCTACACCGGGGACCTGCGGACCGTCGGCCTCGAACCCGACACCAAGATCCTTGACATCAGCTACGTCACCGCCGATGAGCCGCTGGCCCGCCGCCTGGCCATCAACGCCGGCGGCCGCGTGCTGCGCATCCACCGGCTGCGCCTGGCCAGCGGAGAGCCGATGTCGATCGACACCACCCACCTGTCGGCCCGGCGCTTCCCCCGCCTGCGGCGGGAGCTGGAGGTGCACTCCTCGCTGTACGAGACGCTGTACAACGCGTACAACGTGCGGCTGACCGACGCCGAGGAGATCATCGAGACCGTGCTGGCCACCCCGTACGACGCGCAGGTGCTCGGCGTCGACGCGGGCCTGCCGCTGCTCCTGCTCACCAGGCACGCCTTCGACGCGGACGGTAACCCGGTCGAGTGGGCCCAGTCCCTGTACCGGGGCGACCGCTACAAGTTCGTCACCCGCCTGCGCCGCCCCTGACCCACCTAAGGTGGGACGGGTGAGCATTCTCGTGGTCACCGGGACCGACACCGGGGTGGGAAAGACCGTCGTCACCGCGGCGGTGGCCTCGCTCGCCAGGGAGCGGGGCTCCTCCGTGGCCGTGGTGAAGCCCGCGCAGACCGGGGTCTCCGGTGCCGAGCCCGGTGACATGGAAGACGTCATCCGGCTGTCCGGGGTGCGGACGACCTTCGAGGTGGCCAGGTATCCCGCCGCGCTGTCCCCCGCTGCGGCGGCGCGCCTGGCCGGCCTGCCGCCGGTCTCCCTCTCGCTGGTGGCGGACCGGATCAGGGAGCTGGCCGGCTCGCACCGGCTGGTGATCGTCGAGGGGGCGGGCGGGCTGCTCGTCCGCTTCGACGAGGAGGGGGCGACCCTGGCCGATCTGGCCAGGACGCTCTCGGCGCCGGTGCTCCTGGTGACCAGAGCCGGGCTGGGTACGCTCAACCACACCGCGCTGACGCTGGAGGCGATGGCCCACCGAGGGCTGGAGCCGGCCGGGGTGGTGATCGGCTCCTGGCCGGCCGAGCCCGGCCCCGCCGAGCGGAGCAACGTCGCGGACCTGGAGATGCTGGCCGCCCGGCCGCTGGCGGGCGCCATGCCCGAGGGAGCCGGGCGGCTGGAGCGGGGCTCCTTCGCCAGCGCCGCCCACCTGGGGCTGGGGCCGCCTCTGGGCGGTGGCTTCGACCCCGCCGCCTTCCGCACCACCCTTAGGCTTTCCCCGTAGCCACGGCCGCGGATCAGAACCGTTCGACGCCCTCCCCCGGTGGAAGCCGGGAATCCCCCATCTTCCCGGAGTCGGCACCCGGGATCTCCAACACCGGAGGTATTTGATGAGCGACATCCTTGAGATCGCCCGGACGCAGGTCCTGCAGGAGGGCCGCGGTCTCGACGCCGCACAGGCCCTGCGCTGCCTGGAGCTGCCGGATGACCGCCTGGCCGAGCTGCTGGCCCTGGCCCACGAGGTGCGGATGAAGTGGTGCGGTCCCGAGGTGGAGGTCGAGGGGATCGTCTCCCTCAAGACCGGCGGCTGCCCCGAGGACTGCCACTTCTGCTCACAATCGGGGCAGTTCTCCTCACCGGTCCGCGCCGTCTGGCTGGACATCCCCTCACTGGTCGAGGCCGCCAGGGAGACCGCCGCGACCGGGGCCACCGAGTTCTGCATCGTGGCCGCCGTGAGAGGACCCGACCAGCGCCTGATGGACCAGGTCCGCCAGGGCGTGAAGGCGATCCGTGAGGCGGTCGACATCAACGTCGCGTGCTCGCTGGGCATGCTCACCCAGGCGCAGGTCGACGAGCTGGCCGAGATGGGCGTGCACCGCTACAACCACAACCTGGAGACCGCGAGGTCGCACTTCGGGAAGGTCGTCACCACCCACACCTGGGAGGAGCGCTGGGACACCTGCCTGATGGTGCGCGAGGCCGGTATGGAACTGTGCTGCGGCGGCATCGTGGGCATGGGCGAGACGCGAGAGCAGCGGGCCGAGTTCGCCGGGCAACTCGGCGAGCTGGCACCCGACGAGGTTCCGCTGAACTTCCTCAACCCGCGCCCCGGCACGCCCTTCGAGTCCTTCCCGCTGCTGGAGGGGGCCGAGGCACTCCGGACGATCGCCACCTTCAGGCTCGCGCTACCCCGCACGATCCTGCGTTACGCGGGCGGCCGCGAGCTGACTCTGGGCGACCTGGGCACCCGCGACGGCATGCTCGGCGGCATCAACGCGATCATCGTGGGGAACTACCTGACCACCCTGGGCCGCACGGCCGAGGCCGACCTCGGCCTGCTGGCGGACCTGAAGATGCCCATCAAGGCGCTCTCCGACACTCTCTGAGCCTCCCGCCGACGAAGCCGGTCGCCTGTTTCCCGCCAGATGCCGTATGTGCCACCCGCATCAGGCGAGGGGATCCGGGCAGGGAGAACAATCCATGTTCGGCTAAGTGACTGACTGGTAGGTTGCGCGATATGGAGTCTCCGAAGCACGCAGGTGACATCGCGGTCGCCGTCTCCAAGGCATACGGCATCGAGACCATGTTCACCCTGTCGGGTGGGCATGTCTTCCCGCTCTACGACGGGGCTGTCCACGAGGGGATGTCCATCCTCGACGTCCGCCACGAGCAAAGTGCCGTCTTCGCCGCCGAGGCGACCGCGCGGCTTACCCGCAAACCCGGACTGGCCGTGCTCACCGCGGGGCCCGGCATCACCAACGGCGTCAGCGGGGTGGCCACCGCGCACTTCAACGGGTCCCCCGTCGTGGTCATGGGAGGCCGGGCCCCGCAGTCTCGGTGGGGGTCGGGCGCGCTGCAGGAGATCGACCACCCACCGCTGTTCGCGCCGATCACCAAGCTGGCCTTCACCGGCTCGGGCCCCGACTCCGTCGCGCAGGACGTGGAGATGGCCTTCCGTACCGCCCTCGCCCCGCACCGCGGCCCCGTGTTCCTCGACTTCCACATGGACCACCTCTTCTCGGCCGCACCCCCGCTCGAAGGTGCCCCCGAGACGCTGACCCCGTCGCCGCTGGAGCCCGACCCCGACGCGCTGGCCGCGATCGCCCGTCTGATCGCCGAGGCCCGGCGCCCGGTGCTGGTGCTCGGCTCCGACGTGTGGATGGACCGCGCCGAGGAGGTCGCCAGGAGCTTCGCCGAGGAGTACCGCCTGCCGGTCATCCCCAACGGCCAGGGCCGCGGCGTCCTGCCCGCCGGCCACGAACTGCTGGTCACCCGGGCCAGGGGAATGGCGTTCTCCCAGGCCGACCTGGTGATCGTGGCCGGCACCCCGATCGACTTCCGCCTCGGCTACGGCTGGTTCGGTGGCAAGGACGGCACCCCGCTCGCCAAGGTCGTGCACCTGGCCGACACGCCGTCGCAGCTGACCACGCACATGGACCCCGTCGGCGCCGCCGCCGGTGACCTCTCGCTGCTCTTCTGGGGGCTCGGCATGGCCTGTGCCGAAGCGGGCGTGTCTCCCAAGGCCTACGCGCCCTGGGTGACCCGGCTCTCCGAGGCGGCCTCGGCCGCCGTCGCCGCCGACACCGCCCTGCTGGAGTCCGCGGCCGACCCGATCCACCCGATGCGGATCTACGGCGAGCTGGGCAAGGTCCTCGCCGACGACGCCGTGGTGATCGGTGACGGCGGCGACTTCGTCTCGTACGCGGGCAAGTACGTCGAGCCGAGGCAGCCGGGAAACTGGCTCGACCCGGGTCCGTACGGCTGCCTGGGCACGGGCCTGGGTTACGCCATCGCCGCCCGGGTGGCCCGCCCCTCCTCGCAGGTGGTGCTGCTGCTCGGCGACGGCGCGGCCGGCTTCTCGCTGATGGACGTCGACACGCTCGTGCGGCACCGCCTGCCGGTCGTGATGATCTGCGGCAACAACGGCATGTGGGGTCTGGAGAAGCACCCCATGCAGATGCTCTACGGCTATGACGTGGCCGCGGACCTCCAGCCGCAGTGCCGCTACGACCAGGTGGTGACCGCCCTCGGCGGCGGCGGCGAGCTCGTCACCGACCCCTCGCAGATCGGCCCGGCCCTGCGCCGCGCGTTCGACTCCGGTGTGCCCTACATGGTCAACATCGCCACCGACCCCTCGGTGGCCTACCCCCGCCAGACCACGGGCATCTAGAGACGCCCCGCGCCCCGGTCCCGCGTGCGGGACCGGGGCGGCTACCTCGCGAGCCTAGGGTTTGGGGGTCGGCGTGGGGGTCGGCGTGGGCGGGCAGTCGACGTTGACGGCGATGATCTCCACCGGCTTGGCCGGATCCCACATCGTGCCCGCGCCGGGGCGTGACTCGACCACCCCGACGCACCGGGAGTGGTCGACGTCGGCACTGTAGGAGAGCTTCACCTTGAAGCCCGCCTGCTTGAGCGTCGCGCTCGCGGCCCCCGGCGTCATCCCGACGGTGGCCGGAACGCTCTTCTTCGGCAGCGAAGTGGGGGTGGGAGTGGGAGTCGGGGTGGGAGTCGGGGTGGGGGTCCGCGACTTCGTGGCCGTCGGGGTGGGGGACGACGGCCTGTCGCCCTGGGTTTCCGTCGGCGTGGGCCGCTCGTCCGGGGTCAGGCGGGTCACCGTAGGAGTGGGGGTCCGCGACTTGCGGTTCCCCTGCTTCTGCGGCGTCGGCGACGTGCTGACGGTGGGCACCGTTTGCCCCCCCATGAGGTCGGGGTCAGGGACCGAGCCTGAGGCCGCCAGCCCGTTGATCGCCACCGTGACGAGGCCGACGCATATCGCGCCCGCCGCCACCGACGCCGCGATCACCCCTCCCTTGCGCCTCTGCTTCGGCGCGGCGCGGCGACCGCGGTGCTGCGAGACCGTCTCGGTGACCGGCCCCACCCCGTGCGCCGACGTGGTGGGGTGCTGCACCGCGTCCTGCCAGCCGCCCGTCTGCGGCATGGCCGGCCCCTGGCCCTGCCAACCGGTCTGTCCCTGCGGCCCCTGCTGGGGTGCCTGCACCTGCCATCCGGTCTCCGGGACGTTCCCTGCCTGCGGCGACAGCGCGGTGGCATCCTCCGAGCCGAAGGCCGCCTGCCTGGCGGCGGCGCTCATGGCGGCGGCACTGGGGAAGCGCCGGGCCGGATCCTTGGCGAGGGAGCGCTCCACAAGCGCCCGGACCGCGGGCGGGACGTCCGGCGGCAGCGGCGGCGGCGCCTCTCGGATGTGCTTGAGCGCGATGGTGACCGGCGTGTCACCGTCGAACGGGCGCTGCCCGGCCAGGCACTCGTACGCCACCACGCCCAGCGCGTAGATGTCCACGGCGGGCGTGACGGGTGCGCCCTCCGCCTGCTCCGGCGCGCAGTAGGCGGCGGTGCCGAGCACCATGCCCGCGTCCGTCAGCCGGCTGGCGGTGTCGGATCTGGCGATGCCGAAGTCGGTGAGCACCAGGGTGCCGTCCGACCGCACCAGCAGGTTGCCCGGCTTGATGTCCCGATGGACGATGCCCTGGTCGTGGACCGCCTGCAGCGCCGAGGCCGCCTGGGAGATGAGGTCCATCGCGGCCCCGGGGGCGATGCGTCGCAGCCGCCCGAGCAGGCGGTCGAGCGGCTCGCCGTCGACGAACTTCATCACCAGGTACGCCGTAGCCCCCGCGCCGGGTACCTCGTGAACCCCGTAGTCGTACACGTCGACGACCCCGGGATGGTTGATCGTCGCCATCGCCCTGGCCTCGCCCTGGAAGCGAACCAGGAAGCCCGGATCGTCGGTACGGCCCGGGAGCAGCACCTTGACGGCGACGGTGCGGGCCAGGACCATGTCCTCGCCCTTCCACACCTCGCCCATACCACCGGCGCCGATGCGGGTGTTTAGGCGATACCGCCCCGCCAGCGTCGTGCCTTGGGCCACCATGACTCCCCCGTAACCCTCTCCACTCCTACCCCAGAGCTCTCCAACAAAGCGGATTCGCATCGCGGCACCATCACGGCGCTGTAACGAAACCCTGCATGCCGTATAGCTCGCAAAAAAGACGCGTGCCGTAGCATCGCACAAAATCCGGCACTTTTGGCGTACTTATACACCTTGCAGGCCTCTGCGTCCGGGGCGACCCGGGAGGCAGGCTCGAAACAGCCAACCCGGATGTCACGACGGCAACCCGCGACACATCAGCAAAGCGTGTAAACCCTACAAGACTACGCAGATAAGGCGTAAGCCGGGGCGAAAGCAGCTCATATCCACCGAACCACGTTCGAGGGAAAAGCCCGGCGCACCGTACTCACCGTCAGCCGCTCGTCACACCGTGCTCGGCACAGCGCGCGGACCAGCCACCGGGGGTCACCTGCACCACCATCCGGCGGCGGCAGCGGGCACAGTAACGGGGCGGCTCCATCACGCGAGCGGCCCGGCACCCGGCGTGGTCGGCCTCGCCCTCCGGGCGGCCACAGTGGTCGCAGTACGGGGTCACAAGACAGACCCTATGCTGGCGCGCATGACGCTCGCTCCCGGTCTGCAGGCACGGCTTCTCATCATGGTGGAGAGAGAGGACACCGCGGCGAAGGTCGGCAGCGGGGACGTCCCCGTGCTGGCCACCCCTCGCGTGCTGGCCCTCGCGGAACAGGCGACCCGCCAGGCGGTCGCGGGAGCTCTGGCCCCCGGCCAGACCTCCGTGGGCACACGGGTCTCCCTGGAGCACCTGGCGGCCAGCCCGGTAGGCGCACACGTCGAGGTCGCCGTCGAACTCACCGAGGTCGACGGCCGCCGCCTGGTCTTCGGCTTCACCGCCCGCGACCGGGAGGCCCTCGTCGCGAGCGGAACGATCGAGCGCGTCGTCGTCGACCGCGAGCGCTTCCTCGCGCGCCTCACCCCCGGAGGGGGAACTACTCGATGACGGCGATCAGGTCGCCCTCCTGGATGACGTCACCCTCGGCGACCTGCAACTTGGCGATCACGCCGCTGTCCTCAGTGAGGACGGGGATCTCCATCTTCATCGACTCAAGAATGAGCAGGGTGTCGCCGTCCTCGACGGTGTCACCCTCGGCCACGAGGATCTTCCAGACATTCGCCACCATCTCAGCGCGGATCTCAGCCACCGGAAACTCCCATCATTCAACGTTCTCCAACTGTGCCAGACAGAGCTGATCATGCTCGCATACGAGATACCAGCCCTGTGCCGTACTTTCCATCGAGGAACTCCGGCCGTTCCAGCGGCTCCAGGCAGAACGACAGGTTTGTTCTTCGGACCTCCCCCAGAAGCTTGCCACGGCCTCCCGGGCGCGCTCCAGACCCTCCTGCCACACTCCAGACCCTCCTGCACACTCCAAGACCCTCCTGTACGCTCAAGAGCTCAAGAGCCTCCCGGGCGCGCTCCAGAGCGCGGAACCGTTCGCCCGAAACCACCGATCGCGGCACGCGATCTGCAGGAACCCCGTAAGGGTGAGCGGACGGAAACCTCCGGGAATCGGCGTGTACCTGTAGGGGAAGCCTAAAGCCGATGGATCGGGGCCAGCCTGTCGATCACTCTGGCCATCGCCTCGACGACCGTCGGATCGTACTCCCTGCCCGCGCCGAGACGGAGCCGCTCCAGCGCGGCACCGGCCCGGTCACGGTCGCTGGAACCACCTACCAGATCGTCGTAGGCGTTGGCCGCCTTGATGATGTGGCTGGCCGTGGGCGGCATCTCGGCGCAGGTGTCACACTGACGACGGACGATCTCGGCCACCCGGTCCAGCACCCCGGTCTGCCTGATCACCTCCGCACCCAGCTCTGCGATGCGCCGTGCCTGCTCGGGATCGGTGAGGACCGTGGCACCACCGGGAATCGGGTCGCGCAGCGACAGCTGACCGATGTCGTGCATGAGCGCGGCGTATTCGAGTTCCAGCAGCTCGGGCTCGGCCGTGCCGAGCTCCCGCCCGACCGCCACCGCCAGGCGGCTCACCCGGCGGGAGTGCCCCGGCTCGACGTAGCCACCGACCTCGGTGACCCGCGACAGCGCGCGTACGGTCTGCAGGTAGGTGGCCCTGATCCCGGCATACTTGCGGAAGGCGACCTGGGTGACCAGTAGCGGTGCCGCGAAGACCAGCAGCGCGGCCATGTCCATGCTGTGTGAGGCGAGCGCGAGCAGGATGCCCGAGGCCGCGACGGCGGCCCCCAGCGGCGCGGCCATCCACAGCTCGTCGTGAACGGCCACCTTGAAGGCGGCACGCACCTGCTCGGCCCGGAGCATGGCGGCCAGCAGCACGTCGGCCACCACCATGAGCAGGATGAACAGGGCCATCACGCCGAGTGCGGGCCACCAGCCACTCTCATCGTCTCTGGCCAGGTCGAACAGTGGCCCGGCCAGCGGCCGGTAGGCCAGCGCGAGCAGGGCACCGGTGAGCAGCCTGCGCGCCATCGCGTCCAGGCGGGGCGGGCGGCCCACCGCGAGATGCGGCAGTGCCCCGGCGACCATGCCGACCGAGAGCACCGCGACGACCTGAAGCGCCGAGTGCCGGGTGGGAACGCCGCCCATGTCCAGCAGGAGCGTGTAACCGAGCGCGGCCGCCGCGCCGATCGGCGCCACCTCCCTGTTGCCGGGCATGGTCAGCCTGGCCAGTTCCCCTGCCGCGATCAACGCGCCGAAGGCGACGGCGATCTGGGGATCGAGCAACCCTGTCGCGGCCGTGTGGGCCACCCCGGCCACCGCCAGGAGGCCCGCCGCGCAGATCAGCAGAAGCTGGCCCGAGTCGAGCGTCTGGAAAGCCCGGTTGACCCCGGAGCCGTTCATCGCTCGGACACCACCTGAATGGGCATGGTCGGGTCGTCGTGGTCCTTCGTGGTGGTCTCCGCCACGTCGGCCGGGGGTGTGACGACGGTGCGCGGCGGCTCCCAGCCGTCACGGTCGACCGCCCTGATGAACGCGACGACCATCACCGGGTCGAACTGGGTGCCGGCCCCCTTGCGCAACTCGGTCATGGCCACCTCGCGCGGGCGGGCGTTGCGGTAGGAACGGTCCGAGGTCATCGAGTCGAAGGCGTCGGCCACCGCGATGATCCTGGCGAACTCGGGGATCTCGTCCCCCGCCAGCCCCATCGGGTAGCCCTTGCCGTCCTGCCGCTCGTGGTGGTGCATGATCCCGGCGAACGCCTCGTCCAGAAAGTCGATGCCGCGCACGATCTCCAGCCCGCGCATCGGGTGGAGCTGGATGGCCGCGAACTCCTCCTCGCTGAGCGGGCCGTCCTTCTGCAGCACCTTGGTCGGCACGCCCAGCTTGCCCACGTCGTGGAGCATTCCGGCGTAGCGGATCGCGCGCAACCGCTCGGACCCCATGCCGATCTCCTCGGCGATCATTCCTGCGGCCAGGGAGACGCGGGTGCAGTGGCCGCGCGTGTAGTAGTCCTTGGTCTCCACCGCCTGGCAGAGCGCGGCGATCGTGGCGTCGTAGGAGCGCTGCTGCGCGAAGTATTGACCGAAGGCCCAGCGAGCCACGAAGAGCGGGAGCAGCACGAGCACCGCGGAGATCGAGCTGACCGTGGCCCACAGCCCCGCGATCAGCAGGCCGAAGGTGGCGTAACCGAAGTAGGAGACCATGAACTGGGCCAGGCCCCGCAGCGGCACCTGATCGGCCTGGCCCGTGAACGTCAGCACGAACGCGATCAGGACGAAGTTGAGGGGCACGAAGACGGCCGCCGCGCCCGCGAACGGCACGATGATCTCGTCGAATCCGGCGACGGTGGGCACCTCGGCCCTGCCGCCGAGCGCCACGTAGACCCGGCCCGCGACGTAGCCACAGATGGCGAACTGGGCGCTGTTGAACAGCCGCTTCACCAGCGGCAGGCCTGGCCGCACGCTGAACATGGCCGTCATGCCGACCAGCGCCGCCCCCTCGGGGCCGAGCAGCACCACCGCGGCGAGCACTGCGGAGAAGCTGACCGACACCGCCGCCTGCTTGACGTTCAGCAGGGTGGGCACCGACTCGCACACCAGGAACAGCAGGGCCAGCACCATGAGGTTGGACCAGTCGAGCCGATCCAGACGACCGTCCGCCGCCACGCTGTATCCGAGCAGCACGAAGGCGGCTCCGATGACAAGGATCAGATAAACCTTGGCAAACCATGGCAGTCCACGCAAAGCGGCCACCCTAGGGTTCCGAAAGGCGCGCGTTCAGGTCCAGGAGATCCCAGGATGGGCCGGGTCGACCATTTCCTTCAACATGCGCTGCCTCCACGTCGATTTCGCACTCAGGCTACAGAAGCGAACCAGATCAGGAGGGCAAGACAGCCAATCACAAGCAAAGCGTAACCGGCCAATCACCGATTGACATCGCGTTTGGCGCCGGGACCGCCGACTTCACCCGGCAGACGGGTCGCCTCCCGGCTGTGGTTCCCACGTTCGAGGCCGCCAGGTCTACTGAGTCGGCCCGGCGTCTCCGTGCAGCGAAGGAGTCACCGGCGCCGGAAAATCCACAGACCCGAGAGGCCGTCGGCCACTCGCACCCCGGCCCCAAGCCCTGAGTGTGCCACGGCGGAGCCCGCCGACAGCCCACGAAACGGGCGCCGGGTACTACAGGCTCGCGTTCCTGGTCCTCGCCCAGTCGACCGTGGCCTTCAGGCCCGCGGCCAGGTCTGTCTGGGGGCGCCAGCCGAGCCCATCGAGGGCGGGGGCCGGATCGACGGCCATGGCCGGTAGATCTCCCAGACGGGCCGGCGCCTCACCCGGCTCGTCGACGGCCCCCGCCGCCGCGGCGACCAGGGAGTGCAGCCTCCGGTCGGTGGTCTCGACTCCGGTGCCCAGGTTGAAGCGGCCGCCGCCCCCCTTGGTGCCACAGGCGCGGGCGAAGCCGTCGACCACGTCGTCGACGAAGATGTAGTCGCGAGTCTGGGTACCGTCGCCGTACACCACCGTGGGGGTGCCGTTGAGCAGCGCGTCCGTGAAGATGGCGACCACCCCCGCCTCGCCGTCGGGCGACTGGCGCGGACCGTAGACGTTGGAGAGCACCAGCGTGGTGTAGTCGATGCCGTGCAGCGCCTTGAACGTGGCCAGGTAGGTCTCCGCGCTGAGCTTGGAGGCCGCGTACGGAGAGCGCGGGTCGGTCGCCGCGGCGCCGGGGACCGGAATGACCGCCGGCCTGCCGTAGACCGCGACCGAGGAGGCGAAGACGACCTTGCGGGTGCCACCGTGGTGGGCGGCCGTCAGGACCGACGCGGTGCCCTCGACGTTGAGCCTGGCGTCGTGTACCGGGTCGGCCACGCTCTTGCGCACGCTGATCTGCGCGGCGAGGTGGCAGACGACCTCGGGTCTCCACTCGGCAGCCAGGCCGATCAGGGCCGGGTCCCGGATGTCCATCACATGCAGGGCGAACAGGGGGCTCTCCGCGGCGCGGACCAGGTTGCCGCGGTCGCCGCCGGACAGGTCGTCCACCACCGCGACCTCGTGCCCGTCGGCCAGCAGCCGGTCAACGAGGGTGGATCCGATGAACCCCGCCCCACCGGTCACGAGTATGCGCATGAGCAACCCCCATCGTCGTGTGACTCCTCCGCTCCACGAGGGGAGTGGCTTCCCGGTTTCCTCGGCCGAGGGAACCGACGGCCAAGCCATGACCGTTTCGAACCCAGGAACCATAACAGGGAAGCGATTCACCCGCCGGGTGAACCCGGCGGCCCTCGCCGGACTCGACGGCCACGACCGTACCGAAATCCCGGGAGGTCGATCAGTAGTCGGGTCGGCCCCCACCAGGAGGCACTCACCTACACCATCACTGTCAGTGGGCGAGTTCGGAGCGTACCTGGTCGATCCGGCTGAGCACCTTGGCCCGCAGGTCTTCCGAGACGTGCTCGCAGCCGCAGTGCTTGGCGACGAGTTGCTTGACGACCTGCTCCAGGCCGTACTCCTCCAGGCAGGGGTGGCACTCGTCCAGGTGCTGGCGGATGTCCGCGCAGTTACTCTCGTCGAGCTCGCCGTCCAGGTAGGTGTAGACCTTGTCCAGGACCTCACGACAGTCGGTGTCGTGGTGCTCGCCACAGCTCATGCGATCACCCCGCCCAGGGGTGAGGAGGCCGCCGGGGCGGGATCGCCGTTCCTGTCTCGCTCGCTCACTTCGCACCTTCCGCGGGAACCAGGCCACGCTCACGGGCGTAGTCCTCAAGTTGGGTCCGCAGCTGGCGACGGCCACGGTGCAGCCGCGACATCACGGTCCCGATGGGGGTCCCCATGATGTCCGCGATCTCCTTGTACGGGAAGCCCTCGACGTCGGCGAGATAGACCGCGATGCGGAACTCCTCGGGAAGCGCTGCCAGCGCGCGCTTCACGTCGGTGTCCGGAAGGTGCTCCAGCGCCTCGACCTCCGCGGACTTCAGCCCGGCCGAGGTGTGCGACTCGGCCCTGGCCAGCTGCCAGTCCTCGATCTCCTCCGCGCCTGACTGCTTGGGCTCCCGCTGCTTCTTGCGGTAACTGTTGATGAAGGTGTTGGTCAGGATTCGGTAAAGCCACGCCTTGAGGTTCGTGCCTTGCTGGAACTGGTGGAAGGACGCGAAGGCCTTGGCGAAGGTCTCCTGAAGAAGGTCCTCGGCGTCCGCGGGGTTCCGGGTCATCCGAAGTGCGGCAGAGTAGAGCTGGTCGAGATAGGGCATGACATCCCGCTCGAACCGTGTGCTCCGCTGCTCCAGAGTCTCCTCGTCTGTCGCAGGGACCGGACCCACCCCCTTAAGATCGCCGGAGTCCTGTTGACGCGGGACACCGTACTGAGCGGAGGATACCCGCTCAACGGGGATGGCCCGATCACCGGGGCGGGTGACGGGTTCGATCAAGGCGAGCATCTGTTTGCCAACCTCCGAAAGGATCGTGCGTTGTCCGCTTGCAACACGCTCGTCCGGCCATCTGTTCCCGCAAGATAGAAGGTGACGAACAACCCGGTACGGGGAAAAGAAGTTACGTACCGGCAGGTAATCAAAAGACCACCGGATCCTCCCGACGCCAGGAGCTGCTTGTGCTGCCCATCCCGGCCGAAGAGCTGAACGGCTCAGGTGCGCTCGGGCCGTACTGGACCTTCTATCACGCGGTCGCGGCCGAGCAACTGGGCCGATGGCTGCCGGAAACCCCCTCCACCGTCCTCGACATGTCCTGCGGCAACGGCCGCTGGGCCGTCCAGGCGGCGAAGGCGGGACACCGGGTGATCGAGGTGGTCGACTTCCGTCGGCCCGCGGACGACCAGCCGCTGCACGACATCTCCAGGGTCAGCCAGGTACGCGCCGACGACCTGCGCTTCCTGCCCGACTGCAGCGTGGACGCCGTGCTCGCCGAGGATCGGGCGATGTCCGTGGAGCTCATGGCCGAGTCCGCGATCGACGATGTCGCCAGGGTTCTGCGTCCCGGCGGCCGGGCGCTGGTCTGCGTCGACTCCCTGGTGCTGGGGATGGCGATCCTCGCCGAGCAGAACTACTGGGCCCACCTGCGCCAGACCGGCGAGGTCATGCTCGTTCCCTGGCCCGACGGCAGCATCACCCGCTGCTTCAGCAGCGCCCAGCTCCGCGAGCTGCTCACCGAGGCGGGCCTGGAGGTCGAATGGGTACGGCCACGCACGGTGCTGTCTCCCTCGACCGTCGACCATGTGCTCGCCTCCGACTCCCGCGCGCTCACCTGGCTGGTCAACACCGAACTGGACACCCACCCCGAAGACGACGACACGGTGGGCATCCACCTGGTCGCCAGCGCCCGCCGGCCCTATTAGCGGTGGTCAGCGTCTGCGGTCGCGTTTGGACTGGCACTGGACGCAGCGGGTGGCCTCGGGGCGCGCCTCCAGCCTGCTCTCCGGGACGGGCATGGCGCAGTCCGCGCAGAGTCCGTAGCACCCCTCGTCCATCCGCCTGAGCGCCTCGATCACCGAGCCTCGGTGCCGGGTGGCCACCTCCAGCAGTGCCCTGTCGCGATCGGAGTCGGTCAACTCGGAACCGGCGTCCGCAGGGGATCTGTCCCGCGCGGCGAGTGAATCCCCGCGAAGGACTCCGATGGAACGGTCGAGTTCGGCGAGCATGCTCTTCAGACGCTCGCGCGCGGTCGCGACATCCACGAATCCGCACCTCCGGGAAACGAGGGCGGCCTGTGAAGGGATCCCCGACTCTCCCGTCAGGCGCAAGGGGGTGAGCTCTGGCGACGGTGATCTCGCACACTCGTCACGAGGCACCGCTTTCCTCAGCGGATGCCCATTTGTCAGAAGTTTCACACCGGATTAACCGGCGTTTTCAGAAGAGCGCCCGTCACGCCGGATTAACTAACGTTTTCAGAAGAGCGCCCGGCGGCGGCCCTCCCCCTGCCTCGCCGGTTCGACGAGCTCGGAGCTGTTGTTGTCGCCCGCCGAGCCGACCGCAGTGGAGATCAGAGAGGCGGCCGGCCGCCGCCCTCCCCTTCCTACATCGGCTTCCTACATCGGCTCGATGAGCTCGGGGCTGTTGTTGCGTACCGAGTTGACCGCGGTGGAGACCGGATAGACCTCCAGCCCCGTGGAGCCCGCAGGGATCAGGAACTCCCGCGCGTCGGGCACTCCCGGGTCGAGCCACTCACTCCACCGGTCGCGCTCGATCAGCATCGGCATCCGGTCGTGTACCGCACCGGCCTCGTCCACGGCATCGGTCGTGATGATCGTACAGGTCACCAGCCAGGAGAGCGGGTCGTCCTCGGCCCGGCCACGGTCCCGCCAGAACTCGTACAGCCCCGCCATGGCCAGCACACCGCCGTCGGCGGGGCGGACGAAGTAGGGCTGCTTCTTCGGTTTGCCCTTGGCGTCCTTCTCGTCGAGCACGACCCACTCGAAATACCCGTCGGCGGGCAGCAGGCATCTGCGCTCCGCGAACGCCTTGCGGTAGGCGGGTTTCTCCGCCACCGTCTCCACCCGTGCGTTGATCATCTTCGAGCCGACGGACGGGTCCTTCGCCCAGGCGGGGACCAGCCCCCAGCGGACCACGCGGAGCTGCCGGACCGGGCGGCCGTCCGGATCGGCCTTCGGCACCCGGCTCATCACCGCGTACACCGGTTTCGTGGGCGCGACGTTGTAGTCGGGCCTGAGTTCTTCGTCGGCAGCCCCATCGAGCTCGACCTGGAACTCCTCCAGCAACTCGTGCTTGTCCCGCGCAGACGCGTATCTCCCGCACATACCTCCACTTTGCCACGCCACAGCACACCGGAAGCCCCCACCGGGAAGTACCCAAGATCTCTCCCCTCAGGGACGCCCTGTGAGGCCGCGCCGTGGACTGGACTGAGGAGAGCCGGGTCTAAGCGGCCGAACCGCGACGCGCAGCGTCGCCGACAACACAGCTAGGCTTTTGGACATGTCCGCTCCGCTGTGGCCCGCACCGACCGCGACCGAACCCGTCCGCGCGACCGTTCCCCTGCCCGGGTCGAAGTCCGTGACCAACCGCGCGCTACTGCTCGCCGCACTGGCCGAGGGACCCGGCACGGTACGGCTGGCGCTGCGCAGCCGTGACGCCGACCTGATGGCGGACGCGCTGCGGGCACTGGGCGCGACGATGACCCCCTCCAACGAGAGCGCCTCCGGCGTCGACTGGGCGATCACGCCCGGCCCCGTCACCGGCGGCGCCCACATCGACGTGGGACTGGCGGGCACGGTCATGCGCTTCGTGCCGCCCATGGCGGCACTGGCCAGGGGTGAAGTGTTCTTCGACGGCGACCCGCACGCGCGCAAGCGCCCGATGGGCCCGATCCTCCGCGCGCTGCGCGCCCTTGGCGCCGAGGTGACAGGTGACGCACTGCCTTTCACCATCAGGGGCCCGCTGACCGGCGGCGAGGTCAGGCTCGACGCGTCGGGCTCCTCGCAGTTCCTCTCCGGCCTGCTGCTGACCGCCGCACGCTTCGAGAAGGGCGTGACGGTACGCCACGACGGCCCGCCGATCCCCTCGCAGCCGCACATCCAGATGACCGTTCAGATGCTGCGCGAGTTCGGCGTCGTGGTGGACGACTCCGAGCCGGACGTCTGGCGGGTCGAGCCCGGCCCCATCGGGGCGAGGGACTTCACGGTGGAGCCCGACCTGTCCAATGCGGCACCGTTCCTGTCCGCCGCCATGGTGACAGGCGGCACGGTCACCATTCCCGACTGGCCCGCGCGGACGACTCAGCCGGGTGACCAGCTGCGCACGCTGCTGGCCGACATGGGCGCCTCGGTGGAGCACACGGCTGAGGGGCTGGCGGTCACCGGTACCGGACGGATCACCGGAATCGAGGCGGACCTGCGCGACGTGGCCGAGCTGACCCCGACGATCGCCGCGCTGGCCGCTCTCGCCGACTCCCCCAGCAGGATCAGCGGTGTCGCCCACATCCGCGGGCACGAGACCGACCGGCTGGCCGCTCTGGTCGCGGAGATCAACGGTCTCGGCGGCGACGCGAACGAGACCGAGGACGGCCTGGAGATCCGGCCCCGACCGCTCACCGGCGGCGTGTTCCACTCCTACGCCGACCACCGGATGGCCACCGCCGGAGCGGTCATCGGACTGGCCGTGCCCGGCGTCGAGGTGGAGGACATCGCCACCACGGGTAAAACCCTCCCCGAGTTCGCCTCCATGTGGGCGGACATGCTGCGCGGCGCGCGGTGAGGGGCGACCGGCCGGCAGGCCCGGTAGTCGCGGCCCTTCTCGGGGGCGCACCGGGCCGGACAAGGCGGAGAAACTGAGAAAGCGCGAGTACGACGAGGACGACGTCAGGGTCAGGCCGGGGAAGGGGTCCCGGCCCAGGACCCGGATCCGTCCTGCCCATGAGGACGCGATCCCGGCGTTCGTGGTCGCCGTCGACCGCGGGCGCTACACGTGCCTGGTCGAGTCGGCGGGCGAGCGGGGGCGCCGCCGCAAGAAGGACCAGGCTGCGGGCGCCTCGATGAGCGGCCGGGTCGTGGTCGCGATGAAGGCCCGCGAGCTGGGCCGCAAGGGAATCGTGGTCGGCGACCGGGTGGCCCTGGTGGGCGACGTCTCCGGCATGGCCGACACGCTGGCTCGCGTCGTGCGGGTGGAGCCCCGCGTCTCCATGCTCCGCCGCTCCGCGGACGACACCGACAACACAGACGGCATCGAGCGGCCCGTGGTCGCCAACGCCGACCAACTCGTCATCGTGACGGCCCTGGCCGATCCGCCGCCCCGGCCCCGCATGATCGATCGGATGCTGGTGGCGGCCTTCGACGCCGATATCGAGCCGCTGCTCTGCCTCACCAAGTCAGACCTCGCCTCGCCCGACGAGCTGGTCTCGCTGTACGACCCCCTCGGCGTGCCGTACCTGGTGGTCTCCAAGGGCGGCGGCCTGGCAGAGGTGCGGGAGCGCCTCAGGGGCCGGATCAGCGTGCTCGTCGGCCATTCGGGGGTGGGTAAGTCCACCCTGGTCAACGCCCTGGTGCCGGATGCCAACCGGGCCGTCTCGCACGTGAACGCGGTGACCGGCCGGGGCCGTCACACCTCCACCTCCGCCGTCGCCATTGAACTGCCGGAGAGTGGCTGGATCATCGACACCCCCGGGGTCCGCAGCTTTGGTCTGGCCCATGTCTCGGTGGAAACGGTCCTGGCGGGCTTCCCCGACCTGGTCGAGGGCACCGTCCAGTGCCCGAAGGGCTGCAACCACCTCTCCGAGGAGTGCGCCCTGGATGCCTGGGTAGCCGCCGGCCACGCCGACCAGGCCCGCCTGACCTCCCTACGCCGCCTCCTCGCCAGCCGCGAAGGTGCCCCCGACGACGACTAGGCCCCCCAGAAGCGTCATGGAGGACGTGCCTAAGACGCCCCCCGAAGGACTACCCGTGAGGCCGCGCCGGGGACTGGACTGAGGAGAGGGAGGTTGCGAGGAACGAGCGGCCTCCCTCGACGAGGGAAGGAGCCGGATCCCAGCGGCCGAACCGCGACGCGCCGGCGTCGCCAACAACACACGCCGGCGTCGCCATCAACGCGCGCCGGCGTCGCCATTGATACGCAACGTCCAGGCGACGGTCATCTCGGATACGAGAGTGCCGTCCGCGGTCCTGATCTCGACGGTGATGTCGAACTCAGGACGTTCTCCCGCGTCCAGCTTGGCCACGACCTCCTCTCGGGACGCCTGGAGGCGGGCCTCCGCGACGACCTCGCCCCTCGCGAGCTTGACGTAGCGGATCGTCGCGTTCACCGCCAGCGGGGTCGCCCGCGACAACCGGTCACCGAAGGCCGCGAGCATGGCGGCCCCGGAGGCGGTCTCGGCGACGCTGAACAGGACGCCGGCGTGCGGGCCGCCCATGTGGTTGTGCAGTTCGGCCCGGTCCGCCAGGCGGGCGATGGCGAAACCCGGCTCCACCTTGTCGAAGGAGATGTCCAGCGTCCTGGCGAACGGCACGCTCTGCAGCATGAAATCGCCCACATCAAAGGTCATGCCAGAATGCTACTCACTGGTAACCACGGTGCCAACGGATGACCCGTGTTCCTCCATCGACCGATGGAACGCGACACGATTGTTCCCCTTGCCCCCTACTCTCCTCAATTCGGTCACCGACGCGATAACGTTGGCATCCGTGACGGGTTACAACGACGATCTTCGCCTCGCGCACGTCATGGCCGACACGGCCGACGATCTGACCATGCGTCGGTTCAAGGCTCTGGACCTGCGGGTGGAGAACAAGCCTGATCTCACGCCGGTGAGCGACGCCGACCAGGCGACCGAGCAGGCGATCCGCGCGACCCTCGGCCGGGCCCGGCCTCGCGACACCATCATCGGCGAGGAGTTCGGCAAGAGCGGCTACGGCGAGCGCTCGTGGATCATCGACCCGATCGACGGCACCAAGAACTACGTGCGCGGAGTGCCCGTCTGGGCCACGCTCATCGCCCTGGTGGACCAGGGCCGCGTCGTCGTGGGCCTGGTCTCGGCCCCCGCGCTCGGCCGCCGCTGGTGGGCCGCTCGTGACAGCGGCGCCTGGACCGGCAAGAGCCTCACCAAGGCCACGCGCTGCCAGGTCTCCTCCGTCGCCTACCTGGAGGACGCGTCGTTCTCCTACTCCAGCCTGGGCGGCTGGGAGGAGGCCGGGAAGCTCGACGCGTTCCTCGGCCTGAACCGTTCCGTCTGGCGCAGCCGTGCCTACGGTGACTTCTGGTCACACATGATGGTCGCCGAGGGCGCGGTCGACGTGTCGGCGGAGCCCGAACTCTCCCCCTGGGACATCGCGGCGCTGACCGTGATCATCGAGGAGGCCGGCGGCATCTGGACCGATCTGTCGGGCGTCCCCGACATCGACGGTGGCAGCCTGCTGTGCAGCAACGGCCCCCTGCACGCCAAGGTCCTCGAGCGCCTCGGCAGCGGACCGGTCACCCTCCCCGTGTAGTCCCCCTTCACGACCCCGCACGGCCGTCCGGCCTTCCACACACGTCCGTCGCCGTCACCAAGACACCTGGATACTCGCCGTACCCATGCGCCCGGCCCAAGGTCAGCCTGAGGTCAGCCCCGTGTGCTCGGCCCAAGGTCAGCTCCGCTCGCCTTCCGGAGGGATGTCGGGAAGGTGAACGGAGCGACACGCCCGCGAGGGCCTCGGCCGGAAGCGATGATGTGCTGACGCCTCCCTGCCTACCAGGTCACATTCCGGCTAAAACGCCCCAAAGGGCGGCCTATCGGCTGCGCGGGAGTGCAAGCCAAGACGAAACTCCCGGCAAAGCCCAGGTATTCACATCTGTGGGCTTACCTCTTCCGGTGCCGGTCACTGCTCGTTTCACTTCCGTTCACCTTGCCACAGTTTCATCGAAGACATCGAGAACGGATCTCACTACGGAGAAGGAACATAACCGTGACCAGTGGACAGCGCCGCCTCAGCGCGGTGGCGACGGCCGCGCTCGTCGTTTCGCTCGCGGCCGCATGCGGTGGCGACGCCAAGCCCAGCAGCGACGGCAGCACCTCGTCCGCCGCCCCCGCCACCGAGGCGGGCGCGGCTCTGAGCGGCGAGGTCAAGATCGACGGTTCCAGCACCGTGGCTCCCCTCACCCAGGCCGCCTCCGAGCTCTTCGGCGAGGAGCAGCCGCAGGTGAAGGTGCCGGTCGGCACCTCGGGCACCGGCGGCGGCTTTGAGAAGTTCTGCGCAGGCGAGACCGACATCTCGAACGCCTCCCGCGCGATCAAGGACGAGGAGAAGGCGGCCTGCGAGGCGAAGGGCATCACGTTCACCGAGCTCACGGTGGCGACCGACGCACTGACCGTCGTGGTTTCCAAGGAGAACGACTGGGTCACCTGCCTGACCACCGACCAGCTCAAGAAGATGTGGGAGCCGGCGTCCGAGGGCAAGGTCAAGACCTGGAAGGACGTCGACGCCAAGTTCCCGGCCGAGGAGCTCAAGCTCTACGGTCCCGGCACCGACTCCGGCACCTTCGACTACTTCACCGACGAGATCAACGGTGAGGAGGGTGCCAGCCGCAAGGACTACAGCCCGAGCGAGAACGACAACGACATCGTCACCGGTGTCTCGGGCGCCAAGGGTGGCCTGGGCTACTTCGGCTTCACCTACTTCGAGGAGAACGTCGACAAGCTGAAGGCCGTGGAGATCGACTCGGGCAGCGGCTGCGTGGCCCCGAGCGTCGAGGCGGCCCAGGGCGGCAAGTACACCCCGCTCGCCCGCCCGCTGTTCATCTACCCCTCCGCCGTCGCGGTGAAGCGGCCCGAGGTCGCGGCCTTCCTCGACTACTACGCGTCCAACATCAACGCGATCGCCAAGGACGCCAAGTTCATCCCGCTGAACGCCGAGCAGGAGGCCAAGCTCAAGGCTGACATCACGTCGCTGAAGAGCGCCGGCTGATGTCGGCACAGCATCGCGCGACCGTTCCAGGGGCCCAGGGGTCCCTGGCGCGGTCGCGCCCGCGTTACGGCGAGTTCGTGGTCAAGGCCGTTCTGCTGACCGCGGCGATGGTGTCGGTGGCGACCACGATCGGCATCGTCATCGCGCTCCTCGAACCGACCGTCGAGTTCTTCGCCTCGGTGAGCATCGGCGAGTTCTTCGGGTCCACCGACTGGGGACCGCTGTTCAACCCGCCCGCGTTCGGCGTCTGGCCGCTCATCGTCGCGACCGTGGAGATCACCTTCATCGCCATCGTGGTCGCCGTGCCGCTCGGCCTGGCCGCGGCGATCTACCTGTCGGAGTACGCCTCCCGCAGGACCCGCAAGATCTTCAAGCCGGTGCTGGAGGTCCTCGCGGGCGTTCCGACGGTGGTCTTCGGATTCTTCGCCCTCACCTTCGTCACACCGCTGCTCAAGGACCTCTTCCCCTTCCTTGACCTGGAGGCCAAGAACGCGCTCGCCGCCGGTCTCCTGGTCGGCGTGATGATCATCCCGATCGTCGCGTCGCTGTCGGAGGACTCGATGGCCGCGGTGCCGAACGGCCTGCGCGAGGGCTCGTACGCCCTCGGTGCCTCCAAGATGCTCACCTCGGTGCGCGTCGTCGTCCCCGCCGCGTTCTCCGGCATCGTCGCCGCCGTCATCCTGGCGATCTCCCGGGCCGCGGGCGAGACGATGATCGTTGCGATCGCGGGCGGGTTCAAGTCCGTCTTCACGCTCTACCCGGGCAACGAGATGTCCACGATGGCGGCCTTCATCGCCCAGGCCGGCTCCGGCGACGCCTCGGTCGGCTCGATCGCCTACAAGACCATCTTCGCGGTGGGTTCCCTGCTCTTCGTGATCACCTTCGCGATGAACTACCTCAGCGCCCGCATGGTCCAGAAGTATCGCGAGGTCTACGACTGATGGCCATCCTCTCCACCCCGCGCTCGGCCGTGCAACTGGCGAGCAAGGGACGCCCGCTCAAGGAGCACCTCTTCCGTATAGCGCTGCTGGCCAGTCTCGCGATCGCTCTCGCGTTCCTGGCCATGCTGCTGTTCTACGTCGTCGAGAAGGGCTGGCCTCGGCTCAACTCGATGCTCTGGGAGAACCAGCCCTCGATCCGCCGCCCGGAGACCTCCGGCATCCAGTCGGGCATTCTCGGCACCCTGTGGATCATCGCGCTGACCGCGGTCATGGCCCTGCCCACCGGGATCCTCGCGGCGATCTATCTTGAGGAGTACGCCGACAGGACCAAGTGGTACAACAAGCTGATCGAGCTGAACATCTCCAACCTGGCGGCCGTTCCCTCGATCGTCTACGGCATCCTCGGCCTGGGCATCATCGCCCGCTGGCTGCAGTTCGGCTTCACGGTCATGACCGGCGCGGTCACCATCTCGCTGCTCGTACTGCCCATCGTCATCATCTCCGCCCGTGAGGCCATCCGTGCGGTGCCCCCGTCGATCCGCGAGGGCTCGCTGGCGCTGGGCGCGACCCAGTGGCAGACCATCTACCGCCAGGTGCTCCCGGCGTCGATCCCGGGCATCGCGACGGGCTCGATCCTGGCCCTCTCCCGTGCGATCGGCGAGGCCGCCCCGTTCCTGATGCTCGGCGCCGCGACGCTGGTCCGGTTCAACCCCGAGGGCATCTGGAGTAGTTTCACCGTCCTGCCGCTACAGATCTACAGCTTCATCAGCCGCCCCCAGGAGGAATTCAGTATCCTCGCCTCCGCGGCGATCGTGATCCTGCTGGCGATCCTGCTCCTGATGAACTCCGTCGCCATCTGGCTCCGTAACCGCTACCAGAAGCGCTGGTGAGGTAAGAATGTCTGAGATTGGAATTTCCGTGCCGAACGTGAACGTGCGCGGCCCCGAAGTCCCCCGCACCATCGAGGCCCTCGACCCGGTCTTCACCGTCTCCAACCTCAGCGTTTTCTACGGTGACTACGAGGCGGTACGAGGGGTCGACCTGACCATCGGCAACCGTGAGATCACGGCCATGATCGGCCCGTCCGGCTGCGGCAAGAGCACGGTGCTCCGCTGCTTCAACCGGATGAACGACCTGATCCCCGGCGCCCGCGCGGTCGGCGAGATCCTCTACCACGACGAGAACCTGTACGGCGACCACGTGGACCCGATCGAGGTCCGCCGCCGGATCGGCATGGTCTTCCAGAAGCCGAACCCCTTCCCCAAGTCGATCTACGACAACATCGCCTACGGTCCCCGGGTCAACGGGATCAAGGGCAACATGGACGAGATCGTCGAGGAGGCGCTGACCAAGGCGGCACTCTGGGACGAGGTCAAGGACAAGATCAAGCAGAACGCGCTCTCCCTGTCCGGCGGACAGCAGCAGCGTCTGTGCATCGCCAGGGCGATCGCGGTGAAGCCCGACGTCATCCTGATGGACGAGCCCTGCTCGGCCCTGGACCCGATCGCGACCACCAAGATCGAAGACCTGATGCAGGAGCTGACGCGCGACTACACGATCGTCATCGTCACCCACAACATGCAGCAGGCCGCCCGCGTCTCCGACCGTACTGCCTTCTTCACCGCCGAGGTGGACGAAGCCGGCGTGCGGCACGGCCGCCTGGTGGAGTTCGACGAGACCAGCCGCATTTTCACCAACCCCAGTGACAAGCGGACCGAGGACTACATCACAGGTCGCTTCGGCTGACCCACATTGGAGGATCCGGGTGCTCCAGCCGCAGACGGCACCAGAGGTGGAAGGGGACAGACGGACGGCGCCCATCCTGTTGGTGGCCGATCCGGAGGCGGCCATGGTCCATGACCTGTCCGCGGCCCTGGAACGCGAAGGGGTGCGGGTCACGGGCGTCACCGACGGCGCCCAGGCCCTCCTGCAGGCCGGGGCGCTACGGCCCGACGTCGTTCTCGTCAGCGCCTCACTACCGGTCCTGGGGGCTGTGGAGTTCGTCCGCGCGGTACGGCTGACGCGGGCGATACCCGTCCTGCTGGGCGTGGGCGAGGGACACGCCCAGCAGGCCGTTCAGGCGCTGGCGGCCGGGGCCACCGCGTGCGTGGCCCGGCCCTACCGGGTGCCCGAGCTACTGCCCCTGGTTCACGCCGCGTTCACCGGCGAGCCCGGGGCCCGCAGGGTACTCGTGGTCGGCAAGGTGGAGCTCGACATCAACGCCTACCAGGTCACGGTCGGCGGCCGGATCATCCACCTGCCGCTGCGCGAGTTCGAGCTGCTGCACTATCTGATGCGTAACGCACACCGCACCGTGACGCGGGAACAGATCATGCGGCATGTCTGGAACTCCACGGACACCGCCTCGACCAACACCATCGCGGTGCACGTCAAGCGCCTCCGCGCGCGTCTGGGCGACACCGACGACCAACTGATCCAGACCGTGCGAGGGGTGGGCTACCGGCTGGTCGACAGGACCCCGTAACGCGTACCCACCGCGAAACGCGCGCCCGCCACTCAGCTCGCGCCCGTCTCGCAGCCGTGTTCGCCCCTGAAGGCGTCCATGACTCGCGCGGCCACGCCCTCGACCTTGGTGATGCCCGCACTCATGCTCGGGCTGTCCTCGGTGAGGACCGCCACCGCGTAGTCATGCCCGTGCCCGCGGATCAGTCCTGCGCTGACGACCGCCCAGTGCCCGTTCGACGCGTGCCGCAGCCAGCCGTTCTTCAGCGCCACCTGGTCGCTCTCGCACGCCCCCGCGCTGATCCCCCACTTCTGGTCGGGAGTCACCCTCTCCATCAGCCCGAGCACCCGCCGGCGTTCCGCGGGGGCCAGCGGGCTCTTGCCCGTGGCCAACGCCTTGACCAACCGGACCTGGTCCTCGGCTGTGCTCTGCGTGGCGCCCCAGCAGCTCGGGTCCGCGCACCGCCCGCCGGGGGTGTGGGTACGCCTGAGGCCGAGCTTGCGGTTCGCACTGGTCATGCCCGGCTCCAGACCGATCCGCTCATACAGCCGGTCGGCGGCTCCGTCGTCGCCGAAGCGGATCATATGCCTCGCGTCGGACCTGGCCCGATCACCGAGCTCACGCCACCTCGTCTCGAGCAGCAGCGCCGTCAGGATGCTCACCTTGGAGGCGCTGGCCGTCGGTAGTCGCAGGGCGCGGTGGTAGTGGTAGTTCCTGCCCGTGGTCAGATCGCGCACCGAGGCGGTGGTCCGGCCGCCGCCGTACCTGCCGAGAAACCCGTCGAGGGTGTGCGTGAGCTTCCCGGAGACGATCCTCGGCGAGCCGGTGGACCCCGTCCGCCCCGGAGCCCTGAGCGCCGTGGTGCCGGGGAAGGTGGGCGCAGGAGCCGCTGCCAGGAACGGCCCCACAGGAGGGGGCACCGACGCCGGTGCCGCCTGCCGCCAGGGGGACGGTGTCGGGGAGGAGATGCTCACCGGCGTCAGGCCCTGGCACGTGCTGCAGGCGGTGGCCTGCGCGGTGACCAGCAGGACGGCGGCCGCGACCACCCGATGCCTGGCTCTCATCATCCACCCCAACCGTCTCCCCCATTACGTGACGATCGGGATATATCCCACAACAGGTACTAAGAAGACGATGAAGCCGAATCTAGCCAGAAACAGGACGTGCGCCTTGAAATGTCGCGCTGAACCCGCACCTACCCTTGGGAAACCTTGGTGATTAGCCGGGCGATGCTCTCGTCGTCGCAGGTCGCCCAGAACTCGCCGACGACGTCTTCGAGGTGCTTCAGCGACTCCGCTCGGAAGAGAACATCCTGATATTTCGTGATGTCGTAGTGCGTGGTGCCCATAGCGGCGACGTCCAGCGGCCGGATGTCCATGCCCCGGAACTCCTCGATCTCCCCGTAGGAGGACAGGATGCCCGCACCGTACGCCCGCAGCTCACCCTGGTCCGTCATGACGCCGAACTCCATCGTGAACCAGAAGACCTTTGAGATGAACTCCAGCGCCTCGGAGCCCTCGACCCTCCGCGCCGCCTGCCCGGCCAGCCGGTAGAGCCGCGAGTAGCGGTCGGAGGCCAGCGCGTTGGCGTGCCCGATCACCTCGTGGATCACGTCGGGCTCCGGCGTGTACAGCGGCGTGGAGTGGTGCCGGATGTACTGCGTGGAGTGGAATAGCCCATCCGCCAGAACACCGTAGAAATCTCTGAGCGGCACCAGCCCGGCGGCCGGCACATAGCGGAATCCGGTCAGTGGCTCCAGCAGATCGCTGACCTCCTGGAGCTGCGGGATGCGCTCGGCGGGCAGTCCAAGCCGCTCGGTCGCGGCCAGATACTCGACGGTGGCGTATTTGTGGTGCTTCAGGCTGAGTTCCCGGCTGACCAGCGCCCACACCTCGTGCTCCTGTGCGGTGTACTCGGCCGTCGGGATCGGCGTACCAGGCACGTACCCCACGGCGAGTGCCGCGATCGCGTTGCGGCGCGCACGGTAGACCGGATCGGCGAAACCCGGATGACCGGCACCGAGTTGGACCTCGATCGTGCCGTCGTCACGTGTCGCCACCGGTGCGAAGTACTGCGCTTCCTCGAACATATATGAAATGACAGCAATTTCTGGAAACATTGACAAGAGCGGCCAGCATTGCTGGGCGATCCGCACAGAAATGTATGATCATACCTCGCTTACGCTGGTCGAATCGCCCAGTCTGCTGACATCCTGATGAGATGTCTATCGACGAGTTGGACTGCCGTCTCCTGGTCACCATGCGCGCCCACCCGCGCATCGGCCTGACCGAGTTGGCCCGCCTGCTCGGCGTGGCCCGGGGCACCGTTCAGGCCCGCGTCGAGAAGCTGACCGCCCGCGGCGTCATCTCCGATTTCGGCCCCACCGTCGCCCCCGAGGGCGCCGGGTACCCGATCTTGGCATTCGTCTCGCTACAGATCGCCCAGGGCCGGCTGGAAGAGGCCGTACGGGCACTGGAGCCTCTTCCCGAGATCCTGGAGGTCTACGGCACCAGCGGTCAGGCCGACCTGCTCTGTCGCGTGGTCGCGCGCAGCACCCCCGACCTCCAGGAGATCATCGCTCGCATCCTGGCCTCCCCCGCGGTACAGCGGACCGACACCACGATCGCCCTCTCCATCCAGGTCCCCTACCGGATCGAGCCCCTGCTCCACGCCGCAGCCGACACCTGACCCATCGCCGGGCGACGGCACATCATCGACGGGCCCGCAGGCCCCCTGAGGCCGTCGAAGACGATGGCGAGCGTGCGACGCCGGAGGTCACACGATCCCAGCCCGCGTGGAGCGCCCCCGGCAGACACCGGTGAGCAGCGCCTCGGAGGAAAACCTCCCGGAAAACACGAAGGCCCCCACCACGAATGGTGAGGGCCCTCACATGAAAAATTGTCCGGCGGCGACCTACTCTCCCACACCGTCCCCGGTGCAGTACCATCGGCGCTGAAGAGCTTAACTTCCGGGTTCGGAATGTAACCGGGTGTTTCCCCTTCGCCATAACCGCCGTAACTCTATGAAACACACAAACCACTGTTTGCTGTTTCAGAATTGCCTAGTGGACGCGGGCAAGACCTTGATCTGGCGCTGCTCCGGACCCGGCGAAGGGACAGAGCGCTGCACAGATCAAGCATGTTGCTTTGTGGTCAAGTCCTCGGCCTATTAGTACTGGTCAGCTCCACACATTACTGCGCTTCCACTTCCAGCCTATCAACCCGGTCGTCTACCGGGAGCCTTACCCCCTCACAGGGTGGGAGACCTCATCTCAAGGCGAGCTTCCCGCTTAGATGCTTTCAGCGGTTATCCCTTCCGAACGTAGCCAACCAGCCGTGCTCCTGGCGGAACAACTGGCACACCAGAGGTTCGTCCGTCCCGGTCCTCTCGTACTAGGGACAGCTCCTTTCAAGTCTCCTGCGCGCGCAGCGGATAGGGACCGAACTGTCTCGCGACGTTCTAAACCCAGCTCGCGTGCCGCTTTAATGGGCGAACAGCCCAACCCTTGGGACCTACTCCAGCCCCAGGATGCGACGAGCCGACATCGAGGTGCCAAACCATCCCGTCGATATGGACTCTTGGGGAAGATCAGCCTGTTATCCCCGGGGTACCTTTTAGCCGTTGAGCGACGGCGCTTCCACATGCCACCGCCGGATCACTAGTCCCAGCTTTCGCTCCTGCTCGACCCGTCGGTCTCACAGTCAAGCTCCCTTGTGCACTTACACTCGACACCTGATTGCCAACCAGGCTGAGGGAACCTTTGGGCGCCTCCGTTACTCTTTAGGAGGCAACCGCCCCAGTTAAACTACCCACCAGACACTGTCCCTGATCCGGATCACGGACCGAAGTTAGACGTTCAAAACGACCAGAGTGGTATTTCACCAATGACTCCACCACCACTAGCGTGATAGCTTCACCGTCTCCCACCTATCCTACACAAGACGTTCCAAACGCCAATGTCAAGCTATAGTGAAGGTCCCGGGGTCTTTCCGTCCTGCTGCGCGTAACGAGCATCTTTACTCGTAGTGCAATTTCGCCGGGTCTGCGGTTGAGACAGCGGGGAAGTCGTTACGCCATTCGTGCAGGTCGGAACTTACCCGACAAGGAATTTCGCTACCTTAGGATGGTTATAGTTACCACCGCCGTTTACTGGCGCTTAAGTTCTCAGCTTCGCCACACACGTGCGACTAACCGGTCCCCTTAACGTTCCAGCACCGGGCAGGCGTCAGTCCGTATACATCGTCTTACGACTTCGCACGGACCTGTGTTTTTAGTAAACAGTCGCTTCCCCCTGGCCTCTGCGACCCCCACCAGCTCAGAGTGCAAGACTCATCACCAGCGAAGGCCCCCCTTCTCCCGAAGTTACGGGGGCAATTTGCCGAGTTCCTTAACCACAGTTCACCCGATCGCCTTAGTATTCTCTACCTGACCACCTGAGTCGGTTTAGGGTACGGGCCGCCACGACACTCACTAGAGGCTTTTCTCGGCAGCATAGGATCACCCACTTCGCCACAATCGGCTCGGCATCACATCTCAGGATACATGGACCGCGGATTTACCTACGATCCTCCCTACATGCTTACCCCAGGACTACCATCGCCTGGGCTGGGCTACCTTCCTGCGTCACCCCATCGCTTACCTACTACCAATTCAGGCCAGGCGTTCACCCTCACCCCAAACCCGAAGGCTCGGAGGGGTTAAGGACCCTTAGTATCACTGGATTCAGTATTGGCGCATCGTAGCGGGTACGGGAATATCAACCCGTTGTCCATCGACTACGCCTGTCGGCCTCGCCTTAGGTCCCGACTTACCCTGGGCGGATTAGCCTGCCCCAGGAACCCTTGGTCATCCGGCGCAGAAGTTTCTCACTTCTGATTCGCTACTCATGCCTGCATTCTCACTCGCACAGCCTCCACAGCTGGATCACTCCGCTGCTTCACCGGCCGCACGACGCTCCCCTACCCATCCACACACCTAAACCACAAAGGCTCGGATACATGTGTGAATGCCACGACTTCGGCGGTGTACTTGAGCCCCGCTACATTGTCGGCGCAGAATCACTTGACCAGTGAGCTATTACGCACTCTTTCAAGGATGGCTGCTTCTAAGCCAACCTCCTGGTTGTCACTGCGACTCCACATCCTTTCCCACTTAGCACACGCTTAGGGGCCTTAGTCGGTGGTCTGGGCTGTTTCCCTCTCGACTACGGAGCTTATCCCCCGCAGTCTCACTGCTGCGCTCTCACTTACCGGCATTCGGAGTTTGGCTGACGTCAGTAACCTTGTCGGGCCCATTAGCCATCCAGTGCTCTACCTCCGGCAAGAAACACGCAACGCTGCACCTAAATGCATTTCGGGGAGAACCAGCTATCACGGAGTTTGATTGGCCTTTCACCCCTAAACACAGGTCATCCCCCAGGTTTTCAACCCTGGTGGGTTCGGTCCTCCACGCGGTCTTACCCGCGCTTCAACCTGCCCATGCCTAGATCACTCCGCTTCGGGTCTACAGCATGCGACTCAAACGCCCTATTCAGACTCGCTTTCGCTACGGCTCCCCCACACGGGTTAACCTCGCCACACACCATAACTCGCAGGCTCATTCTTCAAAAGGCACGCAGTCACATCACAAACACTCCGAAGAATGTTTACGCTCCTACGGCTTGTAGGCACACGGTTTCAGGTACTATTTCACGACCCCTCACCGGGGCGCTTTTCACCTTTCCCTCACGGTACTTGTTCACTATCGGTCATCAGGGAGTATTTAGGCTTACCAGGTGGTCCTGGCAGATTCACACAGGATTTCTCGGGCCCCGTGCTACTTGGGATCCCCTCCAACAGTCCAACCGATTTCGCCTACCCGACTCTCACGGTCTACGGCGCCACTTCCCAGAAGCTTCGGCTATCGAAAGGATTTCTTACTGTCCGGAGGAACGGCAGCCCCTCCCAGAGGGTCCCACAACCCCGTAAACGCAACGCCTGCCGGCTATCACACGCCTACGGTTTAGCCTGATCCGCTTTCGCTCACCACTACTCACGGAATCACTATTTGTTTTCTCTTCCTACGGGTACTGAGATGTTTCACTTCCCCGCGTTACCACCAACCGCCCTATACATTCAGGCGGAGGCAACACCACATGACTGGTGCTAGGTTTCCCCATTCGGACATCCCCGGATCAAAGTCTGGTTGGCGACTCCCCGGGGCTTAACGCAGCCTCCCACGTCCTTCATCGGCTCCTGATGCCAAGGCATCCACCGTGTGCCCTAAAAAACTTGGCCACAAAGATGCTCGCGTCCACTATGCAAATCTCAAACAACAAACAGCGACCAGACCAGACCCGCCACCAACACCCACCGGGTCGCACCCACGGTGCGCCACGAACGAGCCGGTATGACAGATGATCGGTCCCGCATGAGGCCCAAACAGACAGCAAGCCCGCCGCAAGCGGGCCCACCTCAAAGTCCGTTTCCTCAGGACCCAACAGTGTGTTCACCCCAGCGAAACCCCGCAACCGCCGTTCCCACTCCCCGGCTCCGAAGAACCAAGGCGGTACTAACCGATCAGCGATCCCGCCGAACCGAATAGCCAGCGCTCCACTAATGAGCGCGCCGTGTGCAGAACGTACGCCTGCAGACACGACCTGAACCACGACCACCCGAAGACGACCGCAGCCGATGCTCCTTAGAAAGGAGGTGATCCAGCCGCACCTTCCGGTACGGCTACCTTGTTACGACTTCGTCCCAATCGCCAGCCCCACCTTCGACCGCTCCCCCCAGACAAGCTGGTTGGGCCACGGGCTTCGGGTGTTGCCGACTTTCGTGACGTGACGGGCGGTGTGTACAAGGCCCGGGAACGTATTCACCGCAGCGTTGCTGATCTGCGATTACTAGCGACTCCGACTTCATGGGGTCGAGTTGCAGACCCCAATCCGAACTGAGACCGGCTTTTAGGGATTCGCTCCACCTCACGGTATCGCAACCCTCTGTACCGGCCATTGTAGCATGTTTGCAGCCCAAGACATAAGGGGCATGATGACTTGACGTCATCCCCACCTTCCTCCGAGTTGACCCCGGCAGTCTCCAATGAGTCCCCACCACCCCCGAAGGAGCGTGCTGGCAACATTGAACAAGGGTTGCGCTCGTTGCGGGACTTAACCCAACATCTCACGACACGAGCTGACGACAGCCATGCACCACCTGTCACCCAGTCCGAAGAGGCACCCATCTCTGAGTGTTTCCGGGCGATGTCAAGCCTTGGTAAGGTTCTTCGCGTTGCGTCGAATTAAGCAACATGCTCCGCCGCTTGTGCGGGCCCCCGTCAATTCCTTTGAGTTTTAGCCTTGCGGCCGTACTCCCCAGGCGGGGCGCTTAATGCGTTAGCTACGGCGCGGAAACCGTGGAAGGTCCCCACACCTAGCGCCCAACGTTTACAGCGTGGACTACCAGGGTATCTAATCCTGTTCGCTCCCCACGCTTTCGCTCCTCAGCGTCAGGTAAGGCCCAGAGAACCGCCTTCGCCACCGGTGTTCCTCCTGATATCTGCGCATTTCACCGCTACACCAGGAATTCCGTTCTCCCCTACCTACCTCTAGCCAGCCCGTATCGAATGCAGACCTGGAGTTAAGCCCCAAGCTTTCACACCCGACGTGACAAGCCACCTACGAGCTCTTTACGCCCAATAATTCCGGACAACGCTTGCGCCCTACGTATTACCGCGGCTGCTGGCACGTAGTTAGCCGGCGCTTCTTCTGCAGGTACACGTCAACTTCGTCCCTGCTGAAAGAGGTTTACAACCCGAAGGCCGTCATCCCCCACGCGGCGTCGCTGCGTCAGGCTTTCGCCCATTGCGCAATATTCCCCACTGCTGCCTCCCGTAGGAGTCTGGGCCGTGTCTCAGTCCCAGTGTGGCCGGTCGCCCTCTCAGGCCGGCTACCCGTCGTCGCCTTGGTAGGCCGTTACCCCACCAACAAGCTGATAGGCCGCGAGTCCATCCCCAACCGAAAAACTTTCCACACCCACCCGATGCCGGGAGGTGTCGTATCCGGTATTAGACCCAGTTTCCCGGGCTTATCCCAGAGTCAGGGGCAGGTTACTCACGTGTTACTCACCCGTTCGCCGCTCGAGTACCCCGAAGGGCCTTTCCGCTCGACTTGCATGTGTTAAGCACGCCGCCAGCGTTCGTCCTGAGCCAGGATCAAACTCTCCAAACAATGTCTGAACAGTTGCTCCCGGCTGAAAGCACCCATCTCACATGATGGATGTTCAACCAAAGGAATCCGTCCTCCCACCCCAAAGGGCAGGTCGGACAGGGTTGTGCTTCATGCACTGGCTTTTAACACACTGTTGAGTTCTCAAGAAACGGACGCGTACACCGTCGTCCGCGGACCCGCCTTCGCGGTGTCCCAGACTTCAGGGCGTTCCATTCCGTGTCACCATCTTATCGGATCTGCCGGGCTTGTGTCAAATTGCCGGTTTTCCGACCATCGACCCCAACCCGCCGAATCCGCTAGGATTGCGACCACCCTGTTTCCAGGGCAACCCCTCTAACTTACTCCAACATCCGGCCAGCGTCCAATTCATGCAGACATGCCTGATTTATCAGGTTAGCGAGAGGGTTTTGCGAGGCACTCCGCTCACCCGGGAGGTTCTGGATCCGGGGGCTCGTTGCCCTGCGAGAAGAACACTACCAGGACTCTCACGTCACAGAGACAACTTGCCAACCATCCCCGGGGCTCGCGCGTCCCAAACAGTCATAGGAAGTCGAAGTGCGCAACCAGACATCAAGCCATTCGCAATCGACTCTGGATACGAAGTAGGCGCGAGGGTCAGGATCCTGACTCCGCCGTGGAGGTGAGCACCATGACCCGCTCGGAGTTCGACGACATCCGCGCGCACATCGACGCGGAGGCCAATCGCCCAGGTGATCTGCTGAGGGTTGCCCGGTCTCTGCTGAACGACCTTGAAGACGCACGCATGCGAGAGGCAACCCTCCGCGCCTACTACCTGCGTCTCCTCACCGCGGCTCGAGCGACGGTCTCCGCGAAGGCGGCCGGCTACCCGGAACCGCTGACCTTCCTCACCGACGAGCTCGCCAAGCGTGGCCAGCTCCCGACATCCGAGGACGAGGTGAACCGGATCCTGGCAGATGCCCACACCGCGGCCGCACTGCTGGCATACCTTGAGGAGAATCCTCTCGGAGCGACCCCGATGAACACCGGTGGGGCTCGCGCGCGGAGGTGTGCCGGCACGAGCCGTAGCATCCCCCGGTGAGGCCTTCCGCGTCATTGACCTGGTCTTGAACCAAGATCTGTAAGACTCCAGGCATGTTGCAGCGAGGGCTGAATTGGGCTGCGGCGACCCTCGTGGGCGTCTTCGGCTTTGTCTGGACCGGTGTAGTGATGTTCGCGGCCGTCGAGAGCTCTGCGTGGACGTGGATCGGGCAGGTCTCCTTCGGGGCCTTCCTCACCTGCTGGGCTCTCTACAAGGCAAGCCTGCTGATTCGCCGGGTCAACCCTGGCTTCGTCCCGCGGCATCGCCGGGAGAGGCTCAGAGCCTGAGAGCCGGATGAGCCACAGCCCCGCCCGAAAGGAGCGGGGCTCGTCGCCCGACTACCGACAGGGCACATCCGGATCGAGCTCGGATGCTCTCCAGCGATCGTGGAGGCACCGGGCAGGCCCCAACCGGTTGGATAACACGAGAGGCCCTGATCTCCAGGAGATCAGGGCCTTTCCTTTGTAGCGGGGACAGGATTTGAACCTGCGACCTCTGGGTTATGAGCCCAGCGAGCTACCGAGCTGCTCCACCCCGCGTCGGTATGATGGAACACTATCCGGTATTCCCCTCCGACTGCAAATCGGCGCGGGAGCACAGGTTGACGTACCCGTGCCGCACCACTCACGGATGGCCCTGCCACGGTGCGATCATCCAGGTCAGCGTGGCCATGATGATGTCGGCGCGCCCAGGACCGGAGGCATCGACAGACCTCACCCGCCGCCCCCGCGGGCCACCCCGCGCGTGAGCCGGGTCGTCAGAGCATGAGGGGTGAACGCTTCACGCCGCTGTGGACCGCCTCGCGGGGGTTGCGCAGCCGGCCTCCCGGTACCCGGTTCAACGGAACCGGGGGAAACACAGAAGGCCCCGGTCGCCGTTTCCGGCGACCGGGGCCTTTCCTTTGTAGCGGGGACAGGATTTGAACCTGCGACCTCTGGGTTATGAGCCCAGCGAGCTACCGAGCTGCTCCACCCCGCGTCGGTGTATGTAAGAACCATACCCGGCTTTGGAGGCGGACGCGAATCGAGTAGCGCTGGGCCCCTGTGTCGTCTCCTAGGAACTTGGTGAGGGCGACGGTGTCGCCGACGGAACCGGTGTGCCGGACGGTGTCGCCGAGGGTGCCGGGCTGGGGGTGACGCCCGTTGTCTCGGCGGTGGCCTTCAGCTTGCCCAGCGCCGTCTCAAGCTCCTTCTGGGCGGTGCCGTACTCGGTCCAGTTCGGCGGGGTCGCCTGGAGCGCCTTCTGCGCCTTGTCGTACGCCTTCTGCACCTCGTCGATCGACTTGGCCAGCTCGGTGGCGGGCTTGGCCTCCTCAGGCTTTGCCGCACCGGACGTGTTCTCGCCCTGCGGAGCGCTCTGGGTGCCGCCGAAGACCTGCTCCAGCGCGCCCTTGAGCGTGTCGGCCGAACCGACCTTGCTGCCGTAGGCCACCAGGACCCGGCGGAGGATCGGGTACGGCTCCTGGCCGGAGGCGGCCGCGATCTCCACGTAGACCGGTTCAACGTAGACCAGGCCGTCGGCGAACGGCAGGGTCAGCAGATTGCCGTAACGGACCTTCGCCTGGCCGAGTCCGAGCAGGTTGAGCTCGCCGGAGAACTTGTTCTGGAAGTTGTTCTGCACCTGGCCGGGCCCGGGAATCGTGGTATTGGACGGCATGCGCAGGATGCGCAGCTTCCCGTAGTCCGGTCCGGGGTTGGCGTCCACGGCCATGAACGCCGCCAGGTTGGGCCCCTGGCGCGGCACAAACGTGGTCGTCAGCGAGAACGAGGGCGCCGAGGTCTTCGGCATCTTGACCGACAGGTAGTACGGCGGCTGCTTGGTGTCGCGGTCGCCGGACGACGGGTCGTTCGGGACGTTCCAGAAGTCCTGGCCGCTGTAGAAGGCGTTCGGGTCGGAGATGTGGTACTGGGAGAGCACATCACGCTGGACCTTGAACAGCGCCTCCGGGTAGCGCAGGTGCTGCTTGAGCTCGGGCGCCATCTCCGTTTGCGGCTTGATGATGCCGGGGAAGGCCTTGCGCCAGGTCTGCAGGATGGGGTCCTTCTCGTCCCACGCGTACAGGCTGACGGTGCCGTCGTAGGCGTCGACCACGGCCTTCACCGAGTTGCGCATGTAGTTGATCTGGTCACGCGGCTGCGGCACCACCAGGCGCGGGTCGGTGACGGTGTCCCGCGTCATCGCCTCCAGGCTCTTGCTCTGGGAGTACGGGTAGGCGTTGGACGTGGTGTAGGCGTCGGCGATCCAGACCACCCTGCCGTTGACGATAGCGGGGTAGGGGTTGTCGTCCAGGCTCAGGAACGGCGCCACCTTGGCGATGCGCTCCTGCGGGTTGCGCGCGTAAAGAATCTTGGAGTTCGCGTTGATGTCACCGGAGAGCAGCAGGTTGATCTCGCCGTACTTGGCGGCGTAGAGCATCCTGTTGATGAACGAGCCGACAGGGACCCCGCCCTTGCCGTCGTAGGTGGTGTTCTTCTGGCCGGTGCCGCCGCTCTCGGGGTAGTCGAGCTCCTGCTGCTTCTCCCCGCTGCCGCCGACGACGACGTACTGGGTCGAAGCGGGCGCCTCACCGAAGTAGATCCGCGATTCCTTGAGCTTCGTCCGCTCCGCCAGGGAGCCGGTGACCGGCATGTCCTTGGCGTCGAAGTTGGGCAGGCCCTCGGAGTCGACCTCGTTACCGGGCGCGGCCACGAAACCGTTGCCGTGGGTGTAGACGAGGTGCCGGTTGATCCAGTTGTTCTGCTCCGTCGGCGGCCCGGTGAGCTCTCGCACGGCGACGATGGTGTCACGGATCGTGCCGTCCGCGTCGGGGTAGCGGTCGACGTCGAGCGGCTCATGGAAGTCGTAGTAGCCGCGGATCCGCTGCTTCTGCTGGTAGGTCTTGGCGACCAGGCTCGGGTCGAGCAGGCGCACGCCGGAGATGGAGCTGTCCGCGGTGACGTTGACCTTGCTCGGGTCACCCTGAGCCGTGTAGTCGATCACCTCGGCTTTGTCTACGCCGTAGGCTTTTCGTGTCGCGTCGATGTTGCGCTTGATGTACTCCTGCTCCTTGCCCTGCTGGTTCGGCTTGACCTGGAACTGCTCGACCAGGGCCGGGTAGACCCCGCCGATCAGGATGGCCGAGAGCACCAGAAGACCGAAGCCGACGCCGGGCAGCATGCCGCCGGACCGCACGATCCCCGCGAAGAACAGGACGGCGCAGATCAGGGCGATGATCGCCAGGATGGTCTTGGCGGGAAGCACCGCGTTGACATCGGTGTAGGAGGCACCGTGCCGGAAGCCCCGGTCGGAGAAGACCAGCCCGTACCTGTCGACCCAGTAGGCGATCGCCTTCAGCAGCACGAAGATGCCGAGCAGCAGTGACAGATGCACCCTGGCGCCGCGAGAGGCGTGCACGCCGGGCGACTGGAGCCGGAACCCGCCGTACAGGTAGTGCACGATCACCGACAGCAGTGCGGACAGCACCACCGCGATGAACAGGAAGTTCAGCATCATCCGGATGAACGGATAGGAGAACATGAAGAACGAGAGATCCATCTTGAACAGCGCGTCGGTCTCGCCGAACGGCGTCGCGTTGACGAACTCCAGCCAGGTCTTCCACTGACCGGAGAGGGATGATCCCGCGAACAGACCGAGCACCGCCGCGCCGATCAGGAAGATCAGCTTGCGGTGCGGGTCGAGGGCCATCCGATACCGGTCGGCGCCGCTGGCACCACCGAACATCCCGGGGCCGAACATCGGCCGCATGCGGTACGCCATCAGCATGTTGCCGCCGACGATGCCGACCATCAGCAACGCACCGACGATGAACAGGAGGATCTGCGTAACGATCACACCGGAGAAGACGGCGGTGTAGTCGACCGAGTCGTACCAGAGGTAATCGGTAAAAATACCGGCAAATAGGAAGAATAACGCGACTATCACGACCAAAGTGATCGCGACGGGAAGTAGCAGTCGTGGCCGGCGGGGCAAGCGCATTGCCCTACCGGCTCCGGGGGTCCGGAAGCTCAAGGCCAACCCCTTGTCGTAAGAGCACGGTCCGTGTCTGGAAACCTACACCGGCGGGAGTTGGGGCGTGCTTAGCCTTTCGGGCACGGTCCGGCCACAACGTCCACTGGTATCGGGTCCACCGGTAGCAACGCATGAGGGTCCTGATGAGTGCCCCGTGACGAGATCCAGGGCCGAAAATCCAACTTTCTTTGCAAATCGGACATCACGCCCCACCTTGCCATCGAGCTCGCGGAGCCACTCCTCCGGCACGGGCGTGTCCACCGTGCGCCCTGGCGCAGCGCCTACCTCCGGCCCGGTTCCGGCGTCAGCCGGTCGAGCAGCTCGGCACGGAACCCGAGCCGGTACGGATCGCGTCGATCGCCTGAACGGCCTCGCGCAGTGTCGCGACCTTGACCAGCCGGAGTCCGTCCGGGATTGCCCTGGCCGCCTCGGCGCAGTTGTCGGCCGGGGTCAGGAAGACCGTCGCACCTGACCTCCTGGCGCCGACCATCTTCTGCTGGATGCCGCCGATCGGGCCGACATCACCCTCCGCGGTGATCGTCCCGGTCCCCGCGACGGACCTGCCGCCGGTCAACGCCCCCGGGGTGAGCTTGTCGACGATGCCCAGGGAGAACATCATCCCCGCGCTCGGCCCGCCGACGTCACCAACATTGATCTTGACCTCGAAGGGGAACTTGTACCCGACCCGCATGGTGATGCCCACAATGGGCGTTCCATCCTTACCGGCGACGGTCGGGACGGCGACGGTCAGGCTCTGGGCGCCCCTGTTGATGACGAAACTGACCTCTTCTCCCAGTTTGTGCTTGCGGACAGCGGAGGCGACGGTCTCACGATCGGCCACGGGCGTGCCGTCCACCGACACGATCTCGTCCCCGACCTTGAACTTCCCATCGGCCGGCAGGCCCTTCTCCGTGGAGCCCACGGTCACGATCGAGTTGTAGGGAATCTTCAACTCGGTCAGCGCCGCCGCGGTCGCGTCGTCCTGGGAGTTCGTCATCTCCTGGGTGTTCTGTTCCTCGACCTCCTTCGCGGTGGTCGCCGGAGGGAAGATCGTCTCCTCGGGCACGACCGCGATGGTGGGATCGATCCATCCCCTGAGCGCGCTGAACAGATCGATCCTGGTGCCGGGGCCGCCCTGGTACGCGACGGTGACGAGACTGAGCTTGCCGTCGGTCGGATACGTCTGGTGTCCCTCGACGCTGATCACCGGTTTGCCGTCGACGTCACCGATGGTGTTCTCGGTCGGCCCAGGGCTCAGCACGACGTACGGCACCGGCAGCACGGCGCCGACCAGCGCGAGCATGAGCGTGAGGAAGCCCGCCACCATCAAGGTCAGGGCTCGTCGGGACATGGACAAAGCCTATGCCGTACGACAGGTCATGAAACCGCACCCGGACGCCGCCGCGCCGACGGGCGCACACCACTCGCCCGGGATCAATCGCAGGCTCCCACCCACTCGGAGGAACCGTCGGTGAAAAACTGGTTCTTCCAGATGGGGACCTGGCTCTTGAGGTCGTCGATCAGCCTTCTGGATGCCTCGAACGCCTCACCGCGGTGGGGGGCGGCGACCGCCACGACGACCGCGACGTCGCCGAGCCTCAGGTCGCCGACCCGGTGGACGGCTGCCAGGGCGGTCACCGGGAAGTCCGCGGCGACCTTCTCGGCCACCCGGCGCAACTCGCCCTCGGCACTCGGGTGCGCCGAGTAGGACAGGCTCGTGACCGGCCTGCCGTGATCCTGTTCGCGCACCGTGCCGACGAAGACCGTCGTACCGCCCGCGGCATGATCGCCGATGGCGGCGAGCACCTCATCGACGGAGAGCGCACTGTCGCGAATATCGAGCAACCGGATGACATCCACGTCCAGAGTCTATGGCGACGCCAACGCGTCGCGGCTCGGCCGCTGAGACCCGGCTCCTTCCCTCGTCGATCAAGGTCGCTCGTACCTCACGAGTCGCTGGCGACGCTGCGCGTCGCGGTTCGGCCGCTCAAACCCGGCTCCTTCCCTCGTCGACCGGGGCCGCTCGTTCCTCGCAACCCCGCTCTCCTCAGTCCAGTCGCCGGCGCGGCCTCACGACCCCGCTCTCCTCAGTCCAGTCCCCGGCGCGACCTCACGGGTCGTCCCTCACGCATGGGCACAGGCACGTCCCCTCGGAAGCTCGCTCGGCCCCCAGGTGGCCGTCAGGGACGGCGCTTCTTGCGGGCGGCGCGGACGATCGCCGCGGTGCCGAGGACGGCGACGGTGGCGCCGGCCGCGGTGAGCGTGGCCTCCTTGCCGGACAGGCGGCGGCCCACGACGGCGTGCCTGCCGCCACGCAGCTCCAGAAGCTGCTCGAACGCGGCCTCGTTGGTCCACATCGGCTTCCAGCCGATCTTGCGCAGCGCCGCGCAGTCGACCACCCAGGGGTAGACGACGTAGTGCAGGTCGGTGGCCGGGGCCGGAGTGATGCCGAGGCGATGCAGGCGCTGGGCGGTTCCGAAGGTCAGCCCGGCGGGCAGTTCCAGCCGGCGCAGTCCGGAGATCTCCTCCACCTGCTCCTGCTCCAGCCAGCCCTCGCCGCCGACGGCCACCACCCCGGAGACCGTGCCGAGCGCCGCCATCTCCAGGGCCGAGACCAGATCGTCCACGTGGCAGAACTGCCAGCGAGGGTTACAACCCTTGACGCTCAGCAGCCGGGGCGCCTCGAAGTGCCGGGTCACCACGCTGTCGACACCGGGGCCGACCACGGCGGCTGGCCTGACCACGGTCACACCGAGACCGGGATGGCTGCGCAGGGAGCGCCGGGCCAGCGCCTCGATCTCCAGATGATCTCCGACCATGCCCGTATCGGGCTCTGCGGCGACCTCGGAATCCTCAGGCAGCGGGACGGGATTGTCGGGTACGGCTCCGTACACCATGGCGCTGGTGACCAGCACGACCCGTCGCACCCGGGCAGCGGCACTGGCGGTGAGCACGGTCTGGGCGGCACGCAGGTTGTAGGCGCGTCGCTCCGCGGGGTCGGCGTCGAGCGCGTAGTCACCTGCCAGGTGCACGAGTACGTCAATATCGGATATACGGTTCGCCAAGAGCGGATCTCGAACATCGAGCACCCGCCATGTGACATCGGGCACATCGCCGCGCTGCTCGTCGATGGCCACAACCCTGCGGAAATCCGCAGACGAGGCGACCTTCGCGAGGAAAGCACGGCCTAGGCCCGAGGCGGCGCCGGTGACGGCGACGACAGGGGGCCGGGAGCGTTTCGAGGTAGGCACCAGGTCCTCACTTTGCACTGACCCGCCATGCGACGGATAACGTGGCGGATGTGGACTCCTCCATCCTGCACGAGGTAGAGCGGTGACTGACTTGCCAGGTCGGGAAAACGACCCCAACGACAATCCGTTCGCCATGTTCGGCGACCCGGAGCAGATCGCAGCGGCAATGCGCCAGTTCGCCGACATGCTCTCCGCTCCGCCGACCTCAGGTCCCGTCAACTGGGACATGGCGAAGAACATCGCCCGGCACGCTGTGGTCGCCGAGGGCGATCCCAGTGTCATGGAAGGCGAGCGACGCCAGGTCGTCGACGCCCTGAACCTGGCCGACCTTTGGCTCAATGAGGCCACCTCCCTACCGAGCGGGGTGAGCAACCCTCAGGCGTGGAGCCGTTCGGAATGGATCGAGAAGACCGTCCCCGTCTGGCAGAAGCTCTGTGACCCGATCGCCGCCCGCATGGTCGAGACCATGAGCGGCACGATCAGCGCCTCAGGTCTGCCCCCGGAGGCACAGGCCATGGCCGGGCCGCTGATGGGGATGATGAAGCAGATGGGCGGCATGATGGTCGGCCAGCAGATCGGCCAGGCCATCGGCTCGCTCGCCCTGGAGGTGGTCGGCGCCACCGACATCGGCCTGCCGCTGTCGGACAACGCCGCCCTGCTGCCCGGCGGTATCTCGGCGTTCAGCCAGGGTCTGGAGACCCCCGCCGAGGAGATCCGCCTCTATCTCGCCCTGCGCGAGGCGGCCCACCACCGGCTGTTCCAGCACGTGCCGTGGTTGCGCGGGCACCTGCTCGGAGCCGTGGAGGAGTACGCCAGGGGCATCACGGTGGACGCCTCCGCGCTGGAGGAGCAGCTCCGCGGGCTCGATCTCAACAATCCCGAGCAGCTCCAGCAGGCGCTGAGCGGCGGCAACCTGCTCAAGCCCGAGGAGACCGAGCGGCAGAAGGCCGCCCTGTCCCGGCTGGAGACCATGCTCGCTCTCGTCGAGGGCTGGGTCGGCACCGTCGTGGACGGCGCCGCGGACGGCAAGCTCCCCTCGGCGGCGGCACTGGCGGAGACCGTGAGGCGCCGCAGGGCGACCGGCGGCCCTGCGGAACAGACCTTCGCCACGCTCGTCGGCCTCGAACTCCGGCCCCGCCGCCTGCGCGAGGCCGCCGCCCTGTGGCAGGCGCTGGAAGCCGACCGTGGCATCGACGGCCGCGACGCGGTCTGGAGCCACCCCGATCTCATGCCCACCGCCGATGACCTCGACAACCCCGAGGGGTTCGTACGGGGCGAGCCCGAACTCGACCTGTCATCCCTGGAGGGGACCCTGCGTGAGCCTCCCGCCACTCCTGGCGAGGACGATGACAAGGGCGATGCCGGTGGGAGCGGCGCGTGAGCCTGCGCGCCGACGCGCGGGACGTGCTCACGGGGTGGACCGCGCCCACGGCGGAGGAGGAGATCCTCCGCAAGGAGTTCCTGGAGCACCTGCACGCCCATGCTGACGCGATGTGGCGCGAGTGCGTCCCAGGTCACCTGACGGCCACGACCGCGGTGCTCTCCCACGACGGCCGGCGGGTTCTGTTGACGCTGCACCCCAAGGCCGGGATGTGGCTGCCCATGGGCGGCCACTGCGAGCGCGGCGACGTCTCCCTCGCGGCGGTGGCGATGCGTGAGGCCACCGAGGAGTCCGGCATTCCGGGCCTGCGGCTGCTGCCCGGCCCGCTGGCACTCGACCGGCACCGGGTCTGGTGCCACCCGCCGCACAGCAGTCATCTGGACGTGGAGTACGGCGCGGTCGCCCCCGCGGACGTCGAGGCGGTGATCAGCGCCGAGTCGCTCGACCTGCGCTGGTTCCCCGTGGACGAGATCCCCGAACTCTCCGACGAGGCGACCCGTCGCCTGGCCCGCCGCGCCCGCGAGGTCCTGCGCTCCGGCTGACCGGGAGCTCGGCCCCGTACGGATCGGCCCCGTACGGATCGGCTCGTTGCGGCTCGGTGGCCGCCGCGGCTCCGCGGCTCCGGGGCTCCGGACGCTCGCCCGGTGCGGCTCGGCGGTGACCGCCGCCGGGCTCCGGGTGACCGGGTGACGTGGTAGCCACCGAGAGCTTCCCTGTCTCGGTGGCTCCCGGAACGCATGAGTCCTGGCGAATCAGTCGATTTCCGGCCGTCTTCCGAGGGCGTTGGACCGTTTTATGCTTGTCTCACCTCTGCCTGGATATCTTCGTTCCCAGTCAGGCCGTACGGAACGGATCGGGGCACTGTGAGCGTGGACATCGTGGCTGACAGGAGCGCCAGGGGCGCGATCGTGACACCGCCGCGGCGCTGGAGGATCCCCAAGTCCCTTGCCTGGGCCGCGGTGACGCCGTTCGCCGCCTGGGCGGTGGCCCGGGTGGCCGGACTCGAACGCGACTCGCTGACCACCCAGCTCATGACCGGCACCCCGTACGTGGCGGCCGCCTCGCTCGTACCGGTGCTGCTGTCCGTGCTGACCCGCAACCGGGCTGCGACGGCCGTCGCGCTGATCACCACTGCGGCACTCGGCCTCAGCGTGCTCCCCAGGGCCTTTCGCTCCGGGGACCCCGTGACGGGAACGCCCCTGCGGGTGCTGACGCTCAACACGCTGTTCGGGCATGCCGAGCCCGGCGCCGTGATGGATCTGGTCCGGCGGCTGAACCCGGATGTGCTGAGCACTCAGGAACTGACCCCGGGAATGGTCGAGAAGCTGGAGACGGCCGGTCTTGGCGAGATCATGCCGTACCGGGTGCTGGAGCCGGAGTGGAGCGCCGGCGGCAGCGGCCTGTACTCACGGTATCCGCTGACCCCCAGGGAGAACCTGTTCGAGGCGATCGGGCACAACATGCCCGCCGCGCTGATGACCATACCCGGCGCCAAGCCCGTCGAGATCGTCGATGTGCACCCCTTCCCCCCACTGGGCAGGCAGGTGTACGACTGGACGGCGGCGCTGGACGCCCTGCCCTCCGCCGCGCCCGACACGATCCGCATCCTCGCGGGCGATTTCAACGCCAGTCTCGACCACGCGGCCATGCGCCGTTTTCTGGACCGTGGCTATCTGGACGCGGCCGACAGCGCCGGAGAGGGGCTGACTCCGACCTGGCCGGTCAACAGACGCATCCCAGCGCTGATCACGATCGACCATGTCGTGGTGGACCGGCGGGTGGGCGTGAACGCGGTCAGCGTGCACAGCGTTCCCGGCACCGACCACCGGGCCGTCTTCGCCGACCTACGCCTGCCCCCGCTCTGACGACCCGGGTATTTGAGGCGACCCGGGCACCTGGGGCGGCTCGGGCGGCTCAGGCCGAGAGCAGCGCCCGGGTGTTGTCCCAGCCTTCGAGGCCCGGGTCGAGGAGGCGGACGTCGCCGGGAGTGCGCAGGCGATGCCAGCCGGGACCTCTGGCGACCATACGGCTACCGGGCGCCGAGGAGCGGAGCACCTTGACCGGGTCGAGGTCGTCGAAGCCCGCCGAGGCCCAGCCCGGGTAGGGCAGGTGGGCGGCCAGTGCCACCGCGCCGCCGCCCGCGGCAGGGCAGACGGCGATCCGAGCCCGGCCGAGTTCGCGAAAGAGCTTGCCGATGAGCAGCGGAGGCAGGTCGGGCGCGTCGGCGCTCAGCAGGACCGCCTGCTCGCCATAGGGCAGGGCGGCGAAGGCGGCCTCGACCAGGGCGCTCCCCGAGAGGTCGGGGATCTCAACGACAGGGGTGCCCGGCCAGACGATCTCCTCCATGCCCGGGACGCTCGTCACCACGACAGGTGAGACGAAGTCGAGCCCGGCGACGAGTTCGTAGGCGTCCTCGGCGACGGCCTTGAGGAAATCGGCGGCGTCGATCCCCGGCGGGGCCGCGTCCGCCGCGGAGGGTGTGACGAGAACGGCCACCACTCGATCTTCTGTCAACATTCCTCCGCCGAGCCGTGGGCCGCCGTGGAGAATCCCTCCAGGAAGCCCCGTGCCCGCTCGGCCTTGGGATATCGTTCCACGAGCACCCAGAAGCGCGAGCCGTGACTCGGCACCAGCAGGTGAACGAGTTCGTGCATGATCACATAGTCCACCACCCACGAGGGCATGCCCCGAAGTCGCGTGGAGATCCTGATGGTTCCGTGATCCGGGGTGCACGAGCCCCAGCGGTGCTTCTGGTTCTCCACCCAGCGCACGCTCGACGGCTTGGCCTCCCCGCCCAGGTAGCGAGCCGACAGCTCGACGGCTCGATCGAGGAGATCGTCGTCCGAGGGACGCCTGCGCTGCTCCTTGGCCGCGAGTCGGTCGAGCATACGGCGCACCCACTGTTCCTCGTCGGTGCTACTCAGACCGGCGGGGAGGAGCACGATCGTTTTCTCGCCGTCGCGGTACGCAGAAACCGTCCGCCGGCGGCGAGAACTTCGGCGGACCTCGACTGTCTCGGGGGGCACATATGAACGGTAGCCGAGAATGGCGAATTCACACCAGGGGGTAGAACACGTTCCCGCTGGTCAATCCCCGTTCACCGATTGTTCGGCGAGAGTGATCAAGTGTGGTCACAACTTATCTAATTAACCTGGATATCAGCTGTCTCATGCGTTGCCGAATCGCGGGACCCGCTGTTCTCTCTGGGCTGCCAACCCTTCGAGCATGTCGTCGGAGGCCATGGTGACCGGCTGGGCGAGGGACTCCCAGCGCAGTGCGGCGTCGAGATCGGCGTGCCCGCCACCCGCGAGGGCGACCTTGGTGAGCCGGGTGGCGGCCGGCGCGTTGGCGGCGATCCGCGACGCGATGCCCAATACCTCGGCCAGGTCCGGTAGAAGCCGAGCATCCGGTCGCGTAGGGCGGGGATGCCCTCGGCATGCCGCTCCTCAAGCCAGGACAGGTCTCCCCCGGAACAGAACGCCTTCCCCTCTCCGGTGACGACCACGCACCGGAGGTCGCGGTCCGTCGCGAGGTCGGCGACGGCCTGCCGCCACCGGGCGGTCATCGCGTCGGTCATCGCATTGCGCAGGTCAGGGCGGTTCAGGGTGAGCACCGCGACGCCGTTCTCACGCCGGTCGATCAAGATCTCATTCATGCCGGGGAGCGTAGTCCACGGCATCTTCTGCCCGACCGTCGAGGGATCTGCCGGGGAAGCCCGCCCGGTGGGAGTTGTCCACAGGGCAAGAGTTATCCACAGGCGGCGGGAAAGAGGTCCGGGAGCCCTCGGGAGCGTGGCACGCTGACACGCCCGGCCAGTCTCTCTCACAGGCTGCCCCCCTTCGAGGAAAGGCCCCCTGATGCGACCACGTCTGAAGCCCGCGCTGCGCCGCGTCGCCCGTGACCGACGCACTCTGCAGTTCGGCCTGCATCCCCGGCACGCGGTGGTGCTGAGCGATCTCGAGCCCGAGGTTCGCCGCTGGGTGGAGGGTCTCGACGGCGTAAGAGATCTCGCGGGCGTGCTGGCCGGCGCCACCGACGCGGGTCTCGGCGAGGAGCGCGGCCGGACCCTGCTCGATCTGCTGATCAGCCGGGGTGTGGTGGACGACGCGGGGGCGGGTCCCGGCCCGCTGCGCGCGCTCGTGATGGCCGAGCGCGACCGACTCCAACCTGATCTGGACGCGCTCTCCCTCTCTCCCGGCACGATCGACGGAGGGCTGGCCGCACTGGAACGCAGGCAGGAGGCCCGGGTGCGGGTCTACGGCGCGGGCCGGGTGGGCGCGCAGGTCGTCGCCCTGCTCGCCGCCTCAGGGATCGGCCACATCTGCGTCGTCGATCCCGGTACGGCCCGGCGACGGGATGTCGTTCCCGGCGGGCTCGGCTGGACGGAGGTGGGGATGAGCAGACAGGACGGCGCGGTCGCGGTGGCCAGGAGGCTGGCGCCCGGCCTCACGGCGTCGACCGGCGACGGCGCTGCCCGGTTGGCCGACGGTTCCAGGCCGCCCGACCTGGCGGTGCTCGCTCCAGTGGCGCCTCTGGACGGCCTCCTGGTCAGGGAACTCGTCGAGTGGGGAATCCCACACCTACTGACGACCGCCTTCGAGGCCTTCGGTTCGGTCGGCCCGCTGGTGTTGCCTGGACGGAGCACGTGCCTGCACTGCCTAGATTTGACGCGACGCGATCGCGACCCCGGCTGGCCCATTGTCAGCGCGCGCCTGGGAGGCTTCCCCGCGGGAGAGATCGCGTGCGGGACGGCGCTGTCTGCGCTGGTGGCGGCATCGGCAACCGGGCATGCGCTTGCTTGGATCGACGGCCGTGAACCTGTTGTGACAAACAGCACAATGGAAGTATTGCCAGATTGGACGTGGAAAAGGCGATCCTGGAGTGTTCATCCTCAATGTCGTTGCTTCCGAAACGAGTTGGGTTCGCTAACAATGGTCGCGTCGGCTACCTGCCACTGACGGACAAGCACAGCGAAGGGAGGGAGCGGCGTCTCGCTGTAACGGGGGACACGCCGCTAACCAAGGTGAGTGACCTTCCGCGTCGCGCCGTTGCGCGCTCTGCCAAGCTGGCGGCCCTTCCCATCGGGTTCGCCGGCCGTACCGCTCTCGGCCTCGGGAAACGGATCGGCGGCAAGTCCGCCGAGATCGTCGCCCAGGAAATCCAGGAACGCACCGCCGAGCAGATCTTCAAGGTTCTCGGAGAGCTCAAGGGCGGGGCGATGAAGCTCGGCCAGGCGCTGTCCATCTTCGAGGCGGCACTGCCCACCGAGATCGCCGGCCCCTACCGCGCGACCCTGACCAAACTCCAGGACGCGGCTCCGCCACTTCCCAGCGCGACAGTACACAAGGTCCTCGTCGAGCAGTTGGGCGACGACTGGAGGGAGAACTTCCAGTCATTCGACGACAAACCCACCGCGGCCGCTTCGATCGGGCAGGTGCACAAGGCGGTCTGGCACGACGGCCGGGCAGTCGCGGTCAAGATCCAGTACCCGGGAGCGGGAAAGGCCCTGCTCTCCGACTTCACCCAGCTGTCCAGGCTCGGCAAGCTCTTCGGGGTGTTGCTGCCCGGTCTCGACATCAAGGCGGTCCTGAGCGAGCTGCGCGAGCGGGTGGTCGAGGAGCTCGACTACCTTCGCGAGGCCGAGGCCCAGCACGCCTTCGCCATGGAGTTCAAGGACGACCCCGACTTCCTGATCCCGGATGTCATCGCCGCCAACGAGCAGGTGCTCGTCTCCGAATGGGTCGACGGCACCCCGCTGTCACGGATCATCACCGACGGCACCCAGGAGGAGCGCGATCGGGCAGGGCTCCAGCTCGTCCGGTTCCTGTTCTCCTCACCGGCCCGGGTGGGCATGCTCCACGCCGACCCCCATCCGGGCAACTTCCGGATCGTCGAGGACGGCCGGATGTGCGTACTCGACTTCGGCGCGGTCAGCCGGCTGCCTGACGGATACCCGCCGCTCTTCGGGAAGCTGACCCGCATCTTCAACAACGGCGACATGACGACCGTGGTGCAGGGGCTGCGCGACGAGGGGTTCATCCGCCCGCACATCGAGATCGACACCGAAGCCCTGCGGGCGTTCCTCGCCCCCTATGTCGAGCCGACCGCCGTGGAGGAGTTCTCCTTCAGCAGGGAGTGGCTCCAGCAGCAGGCCGCGACGGCCACCGACCTGCGTCCGGGCAACGTGGTGCGCCAGCTGAACCTGCCCGCGTCGTACGTCCTCATCCACCGCGTGCACACGGCGGGGATCGGCGTCCTCTGCCAGCTCGGCGCCACCGCCCGCTTCCGCCAGGAGGTCATCCGCTGGGTCCCCGGGTTCGCCGACGAGGGTTCGGGAGAGCCCACCCTCGCCAGCGCCTGACCGAAGGTGGCCCGGGGAGACAGTTGAAGGGTGGCCCGGGAACACACCTGAGGGGTGATTCGAGAAGACCCCTGAAAGGTGGCCCGGAAACACACCTGAAAGGTGGCCCGGCAAGACAGCTGAGGGGTGGCCCGCCGGAGCGGGTCACCCCTCATTCATCTGTAGCGTTCTGCTGTACGCCCTCTATGCGTCGCCGTCGATCCTCACGGATCAGACGAGGCGCAGGAGCGCGATGCGCAGGCGCGCCGAGGCGCGTTCCGCTCCGCGCTGGGCGCGCCGAAGGCGCTGGAGCCCGGCGGCTCTGCGATGCTCCTCCGCCTCGCGGTGGAGGGTCCGTATTCGGTCACGGACCAGTGCTTCTTGCATAGACGGCAGGTCGAGCCCTGTGGTGTTGAAGTAGCTCATCGGGGTGGTCCTTTCGGGAACGGGTGGTTCCTGGTTGATCAGGTTCTCGGTGGTCTGGGCGATGACCGGAGTGTTCAGGCAGCGACCGGGTTCTTGCGCGGACGTCCGCGCGGACGCTTCCGGGGGACGATCGCCCCCCGCAGGACGAGCTCGCCGCCCCAGACTCCCCACGGCTCCTCGCGCTCCAGCGCGCGGGCCAGGCAGGCCTGGCGGATCGGGCAGCCTCCGCAGAGCGCCTTGGCGAACTCCACGTCCTCCGGAGACTCGGCGAACCACAGGTCGGGGTCGGTACGACAGGGGATTGTGGCTTCGTCGATCAGGTCCATGACCGTCTGGGCCCCCATCTGTTTCACCTCTCAGCTAGGTGTTGATCTTCGGCTACCTCTTGGGTGGGGGCAGGAATGACGCGGACAAACAAGAAGGCCGCGGATCCTGGTGCGGATCCGCGGCCTGAAGGCTCTTTCCTCGGTCAGATTATGACCGGAGGATGCCTCCAGGGTTGCGGACCGCGCAGTCCACCGTTTCCGATGTGCTTGGTCGTTGCTGCGTAGCTGTCGCCCGCGAGGGTCGGGACAGCCGGGGCCTCTGTAACCGCGAAGGCGATCAGAGCGGACCGGCGGTCGGCCTCGACCCAGAAGCGGGCAGGGTTGTCCCGCAGAGCCGGAGCTGCCGCGCTACGGGTGAGGGAGACCTGGCTGCCGCAGGGCAGACCGGTGTTACGGCGCACGGAAGCGAGCCCCATCTGGGACGACATCAGGATGTTCTTCACAGCGGACTCACCTCCATTCGTGGATCGTCGGACAGGAGCGTCCGACTTGCTTGAGCATGACCCTAAACCCGAGCCCCGGGAGTGGGCAACATATTTTCTACCTGCGACTTTGCGACTATCTCACGCGGATCATCGCCTCCTGCACTACCGACACGGCCAGTTCTCCGGATCGGGTGAACATCTCGCCCTTGGCGAGCCCGCGAGCCGCCCCCGACCACGGCGACTCCTGGGCATAGAGCACCCACTCGTCCACCCGGATGGGGCGGTGAAACCACATCGCGTGGTCCAGCGAGGCACCGGAGACATTGGAGGCGCCCCAGGCCAGGCCGTGCGCCAGCAGCACGGTGTCGACCAGGGTGAAGTCGGAGGCGTAGGCGGCGAGCACCACGTGCAGCAGCGGGTCGTCGGGCAGCTCCGCCTCGTAGCGGAACCACACGTTGGTGTTCGAACTCCGAAGCTCCGGGTCGCGCTGGGCCTCCCAGGTGAGAGGGGTCACATAGCGGGCCTCCACCGGCCTGGGCTTGGACACCCACTCGCGCATCGATGGATCCTCCCCCACGATCTGGAGCATCCGGTCCATGAGCGACGGTAGTTCCTCCGGCCCGACCACCTGGGGCATCGTGGCCGCCTGGTGCTCGACACCGGGCTCCGACACGTGGAAGGAGGCCGACATGGTGAATATCGCCTTGCCGTGCTGGACGGCCACCACCCGCCGGGTGGTGAAGGAGCGGCCGTCACGGACCCGCTCCACGTTGTAGACGATCGGGATGGCCGGGTCACCCGGGCGGATGAAGTAGGCGTGCAGCGAGTGGACATTACGGTCGTCGGGCACCGTCCGCCCTGCGGCGACCAGGGCCTGGGCGGCCACCTGACCGCCGAAGACCCGCTGGATACGCTCCTCGGGACTACGGCCCCTGAAGATGTCGAGCTCGATCTGCTCCAGGTCCAGCAGGTCCAAGAGCTCCTTTAACGCCCCGTTCACGCGCCCTCCGTATGGTTCGCGGCGGCACGGCACAGTCCGAGCACCGCTTCACCGTAACGATCCAGTTTGACGCGTCCGATTCCCGTGATGGCCAACAGGTCCTGTTCGGAAACCGGCGCCCGCTCGGCGATGGCCTGGAGGGTGACGTCAGTGAAGACCGCCCACTGCGGGAGCTTCTCCTTCTTGGCGACTCCGGTACGCCATGCCTTCAGCGCTTCGAGCAGTGCCTCGTCGTAGTCCGCCGGACAGGCGGCACACCTGCCGAGCTTCTGCTCGGCGGCGGTGGTCAGGGTCTTGCCGCAGATCCGGCAGCTGATCGGCGCGGCGACCGCGCGGCGATCAGCCGCCGCGGGTGTGCGGCTGCTCTTCTGCGTGGAGCGACCGGTCAGCCCGTCCAGGAAGCGGGAGGGTTTGCGGGAGCGCCGGCCTCCCGGCGAGCGCGCCAGCGCCCACGACAGCCCCAGGTGGGCACGGGCGCGGGTGACGCCGACGTACAGGAGGCGACGCTCCTCCTCGATCTGCTCAGGCGTCTCCGCGTAGATGATCGGCAGCATGCCCTCGGTGACGCCGACGAGGAAGACGGCATCCCACTCCAGGCCCTTGGCCGCGTGCAGTGAGGCGAGGGTGACCCCCTCGACCGGCGGTGCGTGCTGCTCACTGGCCCGGCGCTCCAACTCCGCGACGAAGACGGACAGGTCCGCGCCCGTGGCGGCGAGGTCCTCGGCGAGGTCGGCCAGGGCCTTCAGCGACTCCCACTTCTCGCGGGCCTTGCCTCCGCCGGGCGCCTCGGGGGTGAGCCCGATGCCGGACAGGATGTGGTGCACGGTCGAGGTGAGCATGTCGCCGGGTTCCGCGGAGCGCGCGGCGCCGCGCAGCAGCACGACCGCCTGGCGGACCTCGGGGCGCTCGAAGAACCGGTCGGCGCCGCGCAGCACGTACGGCAGGCCGGCCTTGCTGAAGGCCTGCTCGTACGCCTCGGACTGGGCGTTGACCCGGAACAGCACGGCGATCTCGCGAGTCGGCACGCCGCCACCGACGAGCTTCCGCACCACCCGCGCCACGCCCTCCGCCTCGGCGGTCTCGTCGTCGTACTCGGCGAAGACCGGCTCGGGGCCGTCTGGACGCTGGGCGATCAGGGCGAGCTTGTGCGGGGTCCTCGCCCTGTCGAGCACCCGGTTGGCCAGGGAGACGACCTGGGGTGTGGAGCGGTAGTCACGGACCAGCTTGATCACGGTGGCGTTGGGGTGCTCGACCGAGAAACCCGTCAGGTAGCGGGGGGTGGCTCCGGTGAAGGAATAGATCGTCTGGTTGGGGTCGCCGACCACGCACAGGTCGTCGCGTCCGCCGAGCCAGGTGTCGAGCAGCAGCTTCTGCAGCGGGTTGACGTCCTGGTACTCGTCGACCACGAAGTAGCGGTACTGCCTGCGAATCTCGCCTGCCACCTCGCGGTGCTCGGTCATCACGGCCGCGGTGAGTTCCAGGATGGTCTCGAAGTCGACCAGGTGCCGGTCGCGGCGGAGGGTCTCGTACGCCTCGTAGAGCCGGGAGACCTCCTCGGCCGGTACGGGCGAGGTCCGGCCGGCCTTCCTCGTGGCCTCCGCGTAGTCTTCGGGGCCGATCTGGGTGACCTTGGCCCACTCGATCTCGGAGGCGATGTCGCGCAACTCCGAGCGGTCCTGACTCTTACGCAGGGAGCGGCAGGCGTCGATCAGCAGCGGCAGCTTCGACTCGATCACCCTGGGCGGGTCACCGCCGATGACGCGCGGCCAGAAGTAGGTGAGCTGGCGCAGCGCGGCGGCGTGGAAGGTGCGCGCCTGCACGCCCGGCGCGCCGAGTTGCCTGAGCCGCTGCCTGAGCTCACCGGCCGCTCGTGTGGTGAACGTCACCGCCAGCACACTCTGGGCGTCGACCACCCCGTTGTGGACGGCGTGCGCGATGCGGTGTGTGATGGCCCGGGTCTTGCCCGTCCCCGCCCCGGCAAGAACACAGACCGGTCCCCGGACGGCTTCGGCCACCTCACGCTGCTCGGGATCCAGTCCCGCCAGAATGTTGTCGGGCCCCACAGAGCCTCCTTACAAGCAGTCGAACGGACCGGGCGGCAACATTCTCCCAGGCTCTGGCCGAACCTCGCTCATCCTGGCAACATGCCGCCTTCGACCTGTATCGATCACCGAGATGCATAAAGTGGGCCTTTTGCCCCACAATAGGGTTCGACTAGTTCCGGGGAAGGAAGAGGCCCGTGCGAAGTTGGGTAACCGTGGGTGCGCTCGCTCTGGCGGCGGCGATGATCGGCCCCGCGGTGGTGCACACGACCGCGTCCGCGCACGCGATCTCAACTCCAACCCAGGCCGGCGGCGGGAAGGCGGGCAAGGCCACCCCGGCTCCATCTCCGTCTCCGAGCACGGGCTCCTCCCTGCTGGCCCAGGGCACCCTTGTCGAAACCGTGGCGTACGGCCCGCATGTGCGTCAGCGCATGGACGTCTGGTACCAGCCCGACGAGCTGAAACGGCCCGGCGTCTTCCTGGTCCACGGCGGCTGGTGGTCCTCGGGTGACAAGAAGTACATGACCGAGATAAGCCGTAGCTACGCCGAACAGGGCTACGTGGTCTTCAACATCAACTACCGCCTCTCGGGCGACGCCTCCTGGCCGGCCCAGCGCACCGACACCTTCGGCTCCATCGCCACCGCGCGGCGGCACGCGGCGCGCTGGTCCTTCGACCCGAACAACTATGTGATCGTCGGCTTCTCCGCCGGAGGGCATCTGGCAGCCTCCGTCGGCACCTACAAGAACGGCCTGTCCGGCCTGCGCGGCGTGGTCGGCATCTCCCCGGTGATCTCCCCGCTCACGGCGTACACCGAGGGCATCGGCGCCCTCGACCCGAACAGGCGCAAGCTGCGCGAGGCGGCCATCAAGCTCGCCGGGGGCTGCGAGCCCACCGACAAGTGCGCCAGGGTGTGGACCAGCATGGAGGTGCCGTGGCACGCGAGCCGCGGCGACGCCCCCATGCTGATCGTGCACTCGTCGGACGAGTTCGTGTCCGCGGAGCACGGCAGGCAACTCAAGGAGCACCTGCAGCAGGTCCGCGTGCCGGTGACGGTGCTGACCGAGCAGGGCATCGAGCACAGCGCACCTCTTTACCGGCTGCCCGGCGTGGCGGAGCAGGTTCAGCAGTGGGTCGCGGAGAAGCTTCTCCAGTTGGGAAGATGAACGGCTCTCACTTTGTTGCCAATGGCGCCGGACATCACATGAGGGGATTTTTCACGACATGGCACTGACTGTGTACACCACCACCTGGTGCGGCCCCTGTAAGCGGTTGAAGAGCCAGCTCAGCCGCGAGGGCATCTCCTACAACGAGATCGACATCGAGAGCGACCCGGACGCCGCCACGTTCGTCATGAGCGTCAACAACGGTAACCAGGTCGTGCCCACCGTCGTGGTCGACTCCCCCACCGGTCAGGTCGTCAGGACCAACCCCTCGGTGATCGAGCTCAAGCGCATCCTGGCGGGCGCGGGCGTGTAGCCTCCCACCCGAGCCCCGGTTCCGCGGAAGCCGGGGCTCCTCCATGCGGTCGACGGTCGGCGGCGAGGTCTCCCAGCCGCCGGCAGCGGACTTGGACGACATCCGCGTGCGGCCCCGCGTAGCGGTCCGGGTCACCAGTCGCCGGTCAGCGGTGTGCCGTACCAGGTCTCGATGAGCCTGCGGGCGATCGACACCTCGGGCGGCAGGCGCACCTCGCCGCTCTCCAGCGCGGCCAGCAGTTCGGCACGGCTGAACCAGTGGGCCTCGGCGATCTCCTCGGAGTCCAGCGTGAACTCCGTAGACGTGGCCCGCGCAAAGAAGCCGAGCATCAGGCTGCGTGGGAACGGCCAGGGCTGGCTGCCCATGTAGCGCGGATCGGCGACACGCACGCCGACCTCCTCGGCAACCTCGCGCGCCACGGCCTGTTCCAGCGACTCACCCGGCTCGACAAACCCGGCCAGCACCGACAACCGCCCCTCGGGCCACTGCGGTCCTCTGGCCAGCAGACACCTGTCGTCGTCATCGTGGATCAGCATGATCACCGCGGGGTCGACCCGGGGGAAGTGCTGGCTGTCGTCCTTGGGGCAGACGCGCACATGCCCACCCGCCCGCACCTCGGTGCGGCTCCCGCAGCGGGGACAGAACTCGTGGGTGGAGTGCCATGCCTCCAGGGCGACCGCGTACACCAGCAGGCCGGCGTCCAGATCCCCCAGCAACGAGCCCACCTGGCGTAGCCCGGCGGTGATGCTCTGCCCCTCGCCCAGTTCCGAGGGGGCGAGCGGGGAGACGATCCGGTTGAAGGAGCCGGCATGAGCGGCGGTGGCCGGCGGCGCCGCAACGGCGAAGTAGGCGATGCCCTCCACGTCGACACCAAGCAGGTAACGCTCTCCCTCTGGCGCGTCGGCGGTGGACAGCAGGACCAGCTGCGCCTCTTCCCCGCTACGCCGGATCAGCGCCTGCCCGTCGTCGACGACCACGACCCTGGTCGCGGCGTCCGCCCAGGCTCTTTCGAGCCACTCGGCGTCGCCGCGGAGCACCGCCGACCGGTCGATGGCACTGCGCGCAAGCAGCAGCGGCCCCAGAAGTCCTTCTTGTGTCTCTTGTGCCGTGATCTCCACGCCGTTCCGCCTCCCCAGACGAGTGCACATATTACGCCGCCGCAACGCGGAGCCGCACAGGGCCGACGGCGTCATCCCTGGCCGGAGGCCCTACCGAAAAGACTTCCGTCTTTAGACGACACGGCCATGTACGGTCAATAGACCGATCATCCCGGCGCGATGATCTCCATCCCGCTAGGATGCACCGAGTTAGGTTAGCCTTACCTGATATCGGGGGTCCCTACATTGCGGCTGTACCTCACCGCGCTGAAACCGACGGACTCGGTCACCGACGGCTTCCTCCCGGCGGCACGCGCACTCGGCTGTGAGGTCACAATCCTCACCGACCGGCCGGAACAGTACCGCGACCATGGGGCGGAGGTGCTCCGTTGCGACGTGCGCGACGCGCGGGCGGTGGTCGACACCGTCGCGCACCACCACACCCCGGACGCGATCTTCTCGAACTCCGACCACATCCAGGCGGAGACCGCACTCGCCGCCGCGTACTTCGGACTTCCCGGCAAGGACTGGCGGGCCTGCGTCGACACCAAGAACAAGGCGCTCACCCGACGGCGGCTGGCCGCCGCCGGGGTCGAGACCGTCCGTTCCGCACGGCTGGCACCGGCCGACCCGCCGTTCACGGACGTGCCCTTCCCCGCGGTCGTGAAGCCGCGCGAGGGCGTGGCCAGCGAGGACGTCGTGCTGGTCCACGACGCGGACGAGCTCGCGGCGGCCGTCCTGTCCATCAGAGACAGGCGGCCTGCAGAGACGCTGGTCGTGGAGGAGTATCTCGATGGACCCCTGCACACGATGGAGACGCTCGGCGACGGTGAGCGGATCAGCGTGCTCGGCGGCTTCCGCACCACCCTCGGGCCACTGCCGCACTTCGTGGAGGAACGTCTCGACTGGGAGCCGCCTCCCGGCCGCGATCACGTGCTGCGCGCGCTGGAGGCGCTCCGGGTGGGGCTCGGGGCCTGCCACACCGAGTACGTGATGACCCCGGCCGGGCCGCGGATCATCGAGGTCAACTACCGGGTGATCGGCGACCACTGCGACTTCCTGCTGGCGAGCCTGCTGGAGGTGCCCCTGTTCGAGCTCGTCCTCGGGGCGCACCTCGGGGCGCACCTCGGGGCGCGTCTCGGGGCGCATCTCGGGGCGCATCTCGGGGCGCATCTCGGGGCGGAGCTGGAGGCCCCCGCCCCGGCACGGGTGCACGGGACCGTGCTGAGCCTGGTCGCCGACCGCTCGGGGACCGTGGTGAAGGCTCCCGGAACCGTCGTTCCCGCCCGCGGCGACCCGGTCCGGATCTGGCACCGGCCGTTGCGCGCCGTGGGCGACCGGATCGACCGGAGCAACACCAACCGCGACTACCTGGGCATCGTCCGGGCGACCGGGCCCGACCGGGCGAGCGTGGACACCGCCGTCGCGGCCTTCAGGGCGGAGAACCCGTGGATGATCGCGTGAGCCGGGTGCCCGCGAGCCGACCTGTGGTCGGCCGGGGAGCCACGGACGGCTCCGGGATCGGCGGAGGTTCTGTGAGCGGGCGGGAGTCGTACCTCGCCGTCCGGGTGCTGAACGCGCTCCTGCGCGAGGACTACGGCGGCCTGGCCGGGCGGATGACCCACGGCAAGGACGGCATCGCGCTGGTCCTTCCGGGGGGCAGGCGGGTGCGGCTGGTCCCCGGCTCGCTGTTCCAGGACTTCGTCGCGGCCCCGCAGGAGGCGCTCCGCCTGAAGGAGGTCCTGCACACACTGCGGGAGATCTCCGCCCCCGCCGACGCGGCCGGGGTCGAGTCGTTCGTCCGGGAGTGCCACGAGGCGCTGCGCGCGCTCGACCTTCACGACGTCCACCGCGAACAGGTGCTCACCAGACTGGCCGCCGGCACCACACACACCGGCACCACACGCCCCTGCACCACACGCCCCTGCACCACACGCCCCTGCACCACGCACACCGGCACCACTCCTGCGGCGCGACCAGGCACCATATCCGGCACCGCGCCCGGCACCGGGCGTCCGGCGGGAGCGGGAGACGGCACCGCGGGCATCACGGGAACCGGCGGCGGGCGCGACAACGTGCGGTACGAGACGCTGGCCGCGTTCGTCGACCACCCCGTCTACCCGACGGCCCGGTGCCGGATCGGCCTGTCCGACGAGGAACTGACCGCGTACGCGCCGGAGTTCGCGCCCACCTTCGAGCTGCGCTGGGCCGCGGTTCCCCGGGCACGGCTCACCGGCGGCGAGGTGCCGGGGGCTCCCGGATTCCGCGCCGTCGGGCTGACGGGGAGTCTCGCGGAGACGCACGTGCTGTTCCCCGTGCACCCGCTGACCGTCCCCGCCCTCGAGGAGATCCCGTGGGCGACCGTGGCCCCTCGGCCGTACCTGGAGGTCAGGCCCACACTGTCGATGCGCACCGTCGAGATCGCCCCGGGCGCGCACCTGAAGCTGCCGCTGACCACCAGCACCCTCGGGCTGCGTAACCGGAGGTCGATCAAGCCCGACACGCTGGCCGACGGGGCGCGGGCCGAGCTGCTGCTGCGGGCCATGCCCGACCCGGAGGTGCTCCTGGCCGACGAGCAGACGTACGGGCACGCCGGACACGAGTACCTGGGCTGGCTCCTGCGCCGCCACCCCGCGGGGGAGGTCGTCCCCGTCGCGGCGCTGGCGGCGCCGCTGCCCGGGGGCGGGCTGGTCGTGGAGGAACTCGCCGGACGGTGGTTCGGCGGGGACGTCGCCGGTCTGCTCGGCCGGTACCTGCGGGTGCTGTTCCGCTTCCACGTGCGGCTCTTCGTCAGGTACGGCACGGCGCTGGAGGCCCACCAGCAGAACCTCTCCCTGGTGTTCGACGCCGACACCGGAGGCGAAGGCGCCACTGGTGACGGCGCTGCGGGTGACAGCACCGCGGGTGACAGCACCACAGGTGACGGCGCTGCGGGTGACAGCACCGCGGACAGAGGTGTCGTGCGGTTGCTCGTCAAGGACAACGACGGGCTGCTGACCTCACCCGAACTGCTGAGAGAGGCCGGCCTCCCGGTGCCGGACTTCACGGACGCGCGAATGCTCACCGACGACCCGCACGCGCTCGCCGACATGTTCGTGACCATCACCCTGCACCTGGCGGCCGCCGCCGTGGCGTTCGGCGCGCTGCCGTCGCCGAGGGCCGCCGAGCTGGTCCGCGACGCGCTCGCCGGAGCACTCGACGAGTACGGCGAGGACCCGATGGCCAGGCTGCTGCGGGCCAGGACCCTGGACGCCGCCAGGCTCGTCGGCAAGTCGATGGTCACCGCCGGAACCCTGGTGGACAAGGCGCGCACCGGCGCGCGGGATGTGAACAAGTTCTACGGCACGAGCGGGCCGAACTACCTTCGCCAGCAGCCCCAGGCCACGCAGGCCGCGATCATTCGAAGGACGCCATGACCAGCCTCGCCCTCGACTCCCCCGCAGCCGTCGCCGAGAAGGCCTCACTGGCGGCGCTGCTGCGCTGCTGCGTACGGGAGATCTCTGGGCCTCGTGGGCAGGTCAGGCACGACGAGCCGTACGTGCTGCTGCGCGTCGCGGGCACCCTACTGCGGGCCCGCGCGCACGGCGGGCTCGCGCTGCGCTTCGACGGACGGGCCGAGTGGCTGGAGAACGACTCCTGGCAACCGCTCTCGGCGGACCTGCTCGTCCGGCTGGTGGAGACCGAGCTCGGCGAGGGCAACGACGAGTTCGCCGTCCAGGTGGGCGCCAGCAGGGACGCCATGGCGGCGCTGCTCACGGCCCGGCGAGACGTATCGCCCCCCGCCGACCCGTGGCTGGCCTCGGAGCAGGCGCTGGTCTTCGGGCACCCGTTCCACCCCAGCCCGAAGGCGCACGGCGGCGCGGGCTGGCTGCGCTACGCGCCCGAGGCGCACGCGAGCTTCCCGCTGAGACTGCTCGGGGTCAGGAACGACGTGCTGGCGGAGGCGGGCGAGGTCGGCACGCTCGACGCGCTCGGAGCGGCGCCGCCCGGCTACTCGCTGCTGCCCGCGCATCCGTGGCAGCTGGAGCTGCTCTCGGCCGACCTGGCCGCACCGCTGGCCGACGGCCGGCTGGTCGACCTGGGGAACGGCACCCGGATGGCCGTTCCCACCTCGTCGGTCCGTACCGTCTACGAGCCGCTGATCGACCGGTGCCTGAAGTTCAGCCTGGATGTGCGGATCACCAACTGCCTGCGGAAGAACTCCTGGTACGAGCTGGCCGGCGCGGTCGAGCTGAGCCGCCGCCTCGGACCGGTGTTCGGGGAACTGTCGGCGGCCTTCCCCGGCACCCGCTGGCTGCCCGAGCCGGGCTACCGCTCCGCCGAGCTGGGCACCCGGCTGCTTGAGGGGCTCGGCGTCATCGTCCGGGTCAGCCCGTGGTCGGTCTGCAGACCCGGGGTGACCCCCCTGCTGAGCGGCGCGCTGGCCGCCGGACGGCAGGTGACGGTCGCCGATCCGGTGCGCTGGTGGCGGGCGTACGTGGAGCGCGTGGCGCTGCCGGTGCTCGACGCCTACCTCGGCCACGGCGTGGTGCTCGAACCCCACCTGCAGAACGTGCTGATCGGTGTGGACGCGGAGGGGCTGCCCGTGGAGGCGGTCTTCCGCGACATGGAGGGCACGAAGCTCGTCGCCGGGCGGCACGACCTGTCCGGCCTGCCGGTCCGGGTCGCCGAGGCGCTCAGCTACGACGCGGACGCCGGCTGGAGCCGGGTGGTCTACTGCCTGATGGTCAACCATCTCGCCGAGATCGCCGCCTCCCTCTCCGAGGCCGGGCCCGCGCGGGAGCTGTGGGCGGTGGCCGGGAAGGTCCTGGCGGGGTACGCGGAGTCGCGGGGGTGGCCCCGGCCGCTGTCGGACCTGCTGGCGGGGGCTCCGCTGCCGGCCAAGGCCAACCTGTCGGTCAGGTGGGCGCGGTCGGCGGACCGCGCCGCCGGGTACGTGCCGGTCGCCAACCCGCTGGCCGTGATCTGACCGCCGCGGATCCGGGGGTGCGGGATCCGCGGCGGTGTCCATCTGCTCAACCCCGGGAAGGGCCGGGAGGGTGACCTCGTCACGCGCGTGGGCTCACGCCTCGGCGGACTCGCTCGAAAGATATCTGCGTTGCGCTCTCACGACCTCTCCCAGGGCGTGGGCGGTGTCGGAGAACAGATGAGGGACATTGACGAAACCATGCACCATCCGGGGGTAGTCGAACAGCTCGACCGGAACTCCGGCCTGCTGTAGTCGCTCGGCATACCAGACGCCGTCGTCGTGGAGTGGATCGTGTCCGGCTACGACGATCGTCGCCGGCGGAAGGTCTGCGTGTTCGGTCGCGTGGAGTGGCGACACTCCCGGGTCCAGGCGGTCGACATCGGCCGGCACGTAGTGCTTGTAGGCGTTCCGCATATCGGCTGCCGTGAGCCAGGGGGCGTTCTCGTTCATGCGGTAAGACGGTGCCGACATCGAAGCGTCCGTCGCAGGATAAAGCAGCGTCTGATGACGGATCGCCGGACCACCGCGATCCCGCGCGAGCAGGGAGACGCCCGCGACCAGGTTGCCTCCCGCGCTCTCACCGACCAGTCCGAGGCGTGAGGCGTCCCCGCCGAACTCCGCGGCGTGCGTACTCACCCAGACGAGCGCGGCATAGCAGTCATCGAGTCCTGCGGGGTACGGGTGTCCGGGTGCGAGACGATAGTCGACCGATACGACGATCGCACCCGCACCTTCGGCAACCGTCGAACAGATGAAATCGGCTTCGCGCGGGCTTCCGAACACCCAGCCGCCGCCGTGGAAGTGGACCACGACAGCGCGTTCCCCTATGGCGGGAGTGCCAGGGGTGTGGATGCGGAGAGTGATCGCACCGCCCGGCCCTTCGATCACGCGCTGGTGGGTCGTCGCGTTCATGCGCCCGCTCTTTGCGCGGGCTTCCTCCTGTATCTTCTCCAACTGCGCGGCGGTGACCGTGGCCAGCCGCGGCCTGGAGAGGAACGGAATCCCCCAGATGATCCGTGCGATGAGCGGCGGCTTGGGTCGGGATGGTGTTGCGCCTGGCATCCTGTGTCCCCTTACACGGAACGGAGATCGAACGTTACCTGGACCGGCCCGGCCGGGCCGACCGGGCCCGAACCTGATTGACACGACCACCCGGATCATCCCTGGCCGGTAAGCCGTCGGTCCATATCCGCCCGATCTTCGGCGAACACTGCGGTGACCTCAGCGGGCGCTGCCCCGGACGGGAAGCTCTGGCCGTTGTGCAGGGTGAGCGTCGTCTCCGTGTCGTTCTGCGCCCGGAACGCCGACCAGACCTGGTCGGCGACCGCCGTGCCGTGCTTGGCGCGGGCCGCGACCCGGACCAGCGCGGACTGCATCTCCGCGCCGCCGCCACCACCGAACAGACCGCCGACGACGCCGGAGATCGCCACCAGGTCGGTCATGGTGGACTTCCTATGGAGTCGACCGGCGGCCGTACCGGATCACGAGTGCCGGCGGCGTTCGGCGGGAGGCAGCAGGAGCACCTCCAGAACGCGGGCGCAGGCGCGGGCCTGCGTGACGAACCAGGGAACCTGCGCGGCCGCGGCTTCCTGGAGTCGGCGGTGGACGTCGCCGCCTGGGCCGACCACACCCCGCTCGCCAATGCCCGATCCCACGGAGAATCCCATGCGTAGACTCGCCCTGGCCGCCGCGCTCCCCCTCGCCCTGCTGGTCGCGTGCGGCTCCACTCCCTCGGCGGACACCTCCGCCGCCGTACCGTGGAGGCCGCCCGCTCGTTCGGGCTCGGCCGCCTCGCTCTCGCCAGGGAGGTGGTGCTGCCGGGCGCGCTGCCCTCGATCTTCGCCGGGCTGCGGCTGTCGACCACGCTCAGCGTGGTCGCGCTGATCGCCGCCGAGGAGATCAACGTCACCGCCGGGCTGGGCTATCTGATGGCCAGGGCCACCGACTACCTGCGCACCGACATTCTCGCCCTCTGCGTCATCCTCTACGCGCTGATCGGGCTGACCGCCGACGTGGTCCTCCGGCTGGCCGAGCGGTTCACCATGCCGTGGCGAAAGGCGGTGGCGGCCCGATGAGCCTGGCCGTACAGACCACGGGCCTGCGCAGGGCCTTCGGTGGCCGCGCCGTACTGGACGGGATCGACCTGCGGGTACGGCGCGGCGAGTTCCTCGCGCTGCTCGGTGCCAGCGGCACCGGCAAGACGACGCTGCTGCGGATCCTCGCCGGGCTGGACGCCGCCACGAGCGGGACCGTGCTGGTCCCGCCGGTGCGGACCGTCGTCTTCCAGGAGCCTCGGCTGATCCCCTCCAAGCGCGCGCCGGCCAACGTGATCCTCGGGCAGGGCCGCAGCGCCCGCGCCAAGGGCCTGGCGGCACTCGCCGAGGTGGGCTTGAGCGGCCACGCCGACGCCTGGCCCGCGACGCTGTCCGGCGGCGAGGCGCAGCGGGTCGCGCTGGCCCGCGCCCTGGTCCGCGAGCCCGAGCTGCTGCTGCTTGACGAGCCGTTCGCCGCGCTCGACGCGCTGACCAGGCTGCACATGCAGGACCTGATCGCCGAGCTGTGCGCCAGGCACCGCCCCGCCGTGGTACTGGTCACCCACGACGTCGAAGAGGCCATCCTGCTCGCCGACCGGATCGTCGTGCTCCGCGACGGCGCGTTCGTCACCGACCTGACCGTCGAGCTGGACCGCCCCCGCGACCGGGTGGACGGCGACTTCGTGGCGCTGCGCCGCCGCCTGCTCGCCGACCTCGGGGTCCTGACCGGCGAACCCTTCTCCGAGCACGCGGGAGTGGCGCGGTGAGCCCACCGGCACATTCCCGTACGGCACGCCTTCCCCTCGGCGCGGTGGCGTGATGGCCAGGTTCAACGTCACGCTTCCGGTCAGGACCGCCGCCCGCCGCACGCTGCCCACCTTCGTCACCGACGTACGGCCTGCCCGGTCCGATCCGGCCGGCCGGGCCGGTCGGGCCGCCGAACTGGCGGGGCTGTCCGGCGCCCTGGTGCCCTTCGATCCCGAGGGGCAGGAGTCGCTGGTCGTGGCCGCAGGGCTGCTGCGCGACTCACGCCACCTGCGGGTGATCGCGGAGTTCCATCCGGGGATCGCCACCCCGGTCTACCTGGCCAAGCTGTCGGCCTCGCTGCAGCGCTTCTCCGCCGACCGGCTCGGCTGGTGGCTCACGGTGGACCTCAACCCGGCGGTGGCCAGGACCGAGGGGGACTTCCTCATCGGAGACAGCCGGTACGCGCGAGCCGAGGAGTTCCTCACCGTCGCCAAGGGCGTCTGGCAGGGCGACTTCGAGTACCGAGGCCGCTTCTACCAGGTGGCCGGGGGCGGCTTCGCGCCCCCGCTCTCCGGGCGGGCCTTCCCGACCGTCTACCTCGGCGGCGCCTCGCCGCGGGCACTGAAACTGTCCGCGCGCCATGCCGACGTGCACGTGTTCTCCCCCGGGGACGACCTGGAGGCGCTGACCGCGCGGCTGCCCGGCGTGGCGTACGGCCTGCGGCTGCCGGTGCTGGCGCGCGAGGACGACGAGGCGCTGGCCACGGCTCGCCGTACCGGCTTCACCGGGTTGACCGGCTCGTACGCCGCCGTCGCCGCTGCGATCGGGGAGTACGTGGAGCGGGGCGTGTCGGAGTTCTTCCTGGAGGCCGGGCCGCGACCGGAGGAGAACTACCGGCTGGGCGAGTATCTGCTGCCGCTGTTGAAGGAGAGCACCCGTGTCGGTTGACATCTACTGGCGTATCCACATGGAGGGCGACCAGCCCTCGCTGCGCCGCAGGGAGAGCAGCCGGGGCGGCTTCGCCGACCTGCCCGGCGCCCTCGCACCGGGAGTCAGGGACGGCGGCCCGGACGGCTACAGCCATGCCGACTACATGGCCGAGGTGGTCAGGGCCACCGAGGACTCCGGCTTCGTCGGCGGGCTGCTGCCGTCCTTCCCGAGCACCGACGACCCGTGGGCCGCGGCGGCCACCCTGGCCGGGGAGACCCGCTCCTACCGGTTCATGATCGCCTTCCAGCCGGGGTTCCTGCACCCGGTGCAGGCGGCCCGGATGACCGCCACCCTGCAGCGGGCCACCGGCGGGCGGGTGGTCTACAACATCATCTCCGGCGGCGGCGGACCCGCGCAGCTCTGGTGGGGCGACCGGATCGACCACGACGACCGCTACGCGCGCACCTCGGAGTTCCTCGACGTGCTCAAGGGCGTGTGGCACGGCTCCCACACCCACCACGGCCGTTTCTACCGGGTGGAGAACGCGGGCCTGCCGGAGGAGTTGGCCGGGCAGCCGTTCCCGGAGATCTTCTTCTCCGGCTCGTCCCCCGCCGCGATCGCCGCCGCCGGGCGGCACGCCGACCACTACCTGTCGTGGCTGGAGCCGTACCCCGCGCTGGCGGAGAAGTTCGACCTGGTCCGCGCGCACAGCGACACCCCGCCGAAGTTCGCGGTCCGGGTGGACGTGCTCGCCCGCGAGACCGAGGAGGAGGCGTGGGACGAGCTCCGCCGGGGCTGGGCGGCCAGGGCGCCCCGCGACTCCGATGGGGAATCCGGCTCCGACACCGGCTCCGGCTCCGACACCGGCTCCGGCTCCGGCTCCGGCGACTCGGTCGGCGTGCGGCGGAGCCGGTCCTTCCTCGCCTCGGCCGGCGGAGACCTCCGCGACCTGGAGGTCTCGCCAGGCGTCTGGGGCGGGTTCCACGAGTTGCGCAGCGGCCCCGCCTTCGGCCTGGTCGGCGACTACCACCAGGTCGCCGAACGGCTCGACGAACTGATCGGGCTCGGCGTGGACGCTCTCATCCTCGCCGGAGTCCCGCACCTGGAAGAAGCCCATCGGGTGGGCACACACGTGCTCCCCCTGCTGAAAGGACGTTCCTGATGACCACCCGAGTCGGATATTTCCCCCAGAACAGCTCGCTCTGGGTGCTGCGGCACCGAGGACTCCCCGAGGTGGACTGGGTAGACCTGCGTTCCCTCCCGACCGGCGAGCGGCCCGACCCCACCCGGGGGTTGCCCTCGCTGCACAGCGACCATCTGTTCGACGGCGGCTACGACTTCATCGGCACCGGCTCCACCCCTCCGGTGACCGCCCAGGCCAACGGGCGCGACATCGTCTACGTCGCGATCTCCGAACCTCGGGTCGAGAACGGCCGCCTGGTCGTCCTCGACGACTCGCCGATCCGGAGCCTGGCGGACCTGAAGGGCAAGAAGGTCGCCCTCGGGCACGGCTCCTGGCAGACCACCCTGCTGCTGCTCGCCCTTGCGCGGGTCGGACTTGGCTGGAGCGACATCGTCCCGGTCGACGCCTACGGCAACGCCGCCGAACTGTTCCTGTCCGGTGAGGTCGACGCGTGGGTGGGCTCCTACCCCTACCTCACCGGGGTCGAGCAGCGGGCGTCCGTCCGGGAACTGGTCGCCACCGACGGCCTGTTCAGCCACCGCTCCCTCTGGTTCACCCGCCGCGACTTCGCCCTCGAACAGCCCGAGGAGCTGGCCAGGATCGTCTCCGCGCTCCAGGAGTCCGACGACTGGATCCGGCGAAACCCCCGCGCGGCGGCGGAGCTGTTCGCCAAGGACGACGGCGGCGACCTGGACGCCTGGGAGCACGCGCTGCGCACCCGCCCGTGGGGCCTGCACCCGATCAGCGAGGAGTTCGTCGCCGAGCAGCAGCACATCGCCGACCTCTTCCACACCAACGGGCTGATCGAGAAGAGGATCACCGTCGCCGACGCGGTACTCCCCGAACTCGGCAAACTGGTCACGAGCTGACCGTCCGGCTTCCGTGCGGCCTTCCTGATCCGGCTCTGAGCATCGGGAAGGCCGCCCTGACGGCCTCAGCGCCGCCGCTCGCGACCTCCGCTGACCAGCCGCGGGATCACAAGTCCGCACCTGCCGTCAGGAGAGCAGGTCTCCGGTACGGAACTGGGCGGATGCCATGAACGCCGCCTCGATGACGGAGGAGGACCGCACGAACGCTCCTTCTGGGGCGTAGGAGGATGACATGAACCCTTTTTCGGGGACATATGGGGATGTAATTGACGCCCCTTCGTGGCCCCGAGAGGACGGAACCGGGTCCATGCAGTCGATGGCGCGGGACGCGTCGGACTGCGAGCGGGAGATCCCCCAGGCGGCCCACACCGTCTTGCCGATCCCGCCCGGCACCGGAACGACACCCCACCGGTCGGCCAGCGCCTCCACGATCGCGAGCCCCCGGCCGTGCGAGGCGTCCTCACCCAGGCTGAGCTTGCGGGGCCGTTCGGAGCCGTGATCGGTGACCCGCACGCAGACTCCCTGGGGCATGCCCCAGAGCGAGAGCCGGATCGGCTCCTCGCCGTACAGCGTGGCGTTCGCCACCAGCTCGCCGACCACCAGCACCGCGTCGTCGGCGAACTCGGGCGCCAGGCCCCAACCGGTGAGGGTCTCCCGCGTCATCCGGCGGGCCTCACCGACGGTCGCCGGGTCACGGGGAATGTCCCAGCAGACGGTCCGGAGCCCGTCGGGAGTGCCTGCGATCATCAAATCTCCTTGCCCGTGCCGGTGAAATTCCGCCTGCCCGTGGGTTTCCGTCCGCCTGTGGGATTCCTTCTGCCGGTGGAATTCCGGCACCGGCCGCACGCCGGACGGCGTCGCCGGTTTCGCCTCTTCGGTCTCGCGCATCAGCGCGCATAGCTCCTCGGCCGTACCCGCCTGCACGACCAGCGGCTCGGGGACCCATCCGGCGGCGATGGCGTAGAACCGACGCCCGCCCACCCCGTACATGACCAGCCAGCCCGCCTCGGCCCGATCCAGCCGGGCCGCGACCTCCCGCTGCTCGCGGTCCCACTGCCGTGGGCCTCGCTGATCGACGGGCTCTCCCCGCCGATGCCGCCCGCTCACGCCGCCCTCCCGGAGCTCAGCACGCCCGGGTACGACCTCCGCCTGCCGTCCGGCGGCCTGCCTCGCCCGTACGACGAGAGCGATCCGGACTCTGCGGGCCTGACGTGCCGCCCCTGACCGGGTGCCGCCTGCGTCTCTCCCGGCGGGCGCACCGAGGCCGAGGCGGACAACCGTCCCGCGAATCCCAGCCGCCACCACTCCGCCAGCCTCGCCCGGAACTGCGCGGGCGTCGGCCGCTCGTAGGCGTGCGCCTGCCGATGGGGCAGGCACCGGTCATCGTGCGCGTACGGCGAGTGCCCACACCACCGACACCCCAACGGGGCCGGCGGCCGGTCACCGCTGAAACGCATCCGGATTACCTTGATCGCTCTTGTAAAGTTGACCATGGGATCGGACCTCCAGAGTCCGGTTCAAGAGGCCGTCACGGTGTTTGCCGCACCGTGGCGGCCTCGACTCGTTTTTCGGGTCTGCCAGGGGAAGAGGGAGAACGCGTTTTGACGACTACCTGGAGCAGGCGGAGGGGCCATGGCCGACAGCAGGTAGTGCCAATTACTAAATAAAGTGCAATCTGGACATATTTGCGCAGAAATTTAGGATAATAACCCTCATTGTCACACTGGGGTCGCCGTTCAGCCCCGAACCCATTAGCATGCTGGCACAGTGACACGAGGATCACAATGCGTAGATAAAATCAAGATGAATTGTCTGATTTGTTCCACAGAACCGTCACCGGCAGTTCACAGAGGAGGCCCAAAATGACAAGCAACAGCCCCACGGTCAAACGCCGGAAACTCTCTCAAACGCTCCGACAACTCCGGAAGGAAGCCGGATTCTCGGTGACCGAGGCTGGCAGGCGGCTGGAGTGGGACGCGTCAAAGGTGTCCAGGATGGAGCGCAACGAGTGGCGACTCCCGAGCGTCCACGACATTCGCCTACTGCTCGACCTGTACGGCATCACCGACGAGGACCAGCGCGAGGCAATGATCACCCTCGCCAGGGAGTCACGTCAGCGCGGTTGGTGGGAGAAGTACCAGGACGTCTTCCGTGGCAGCCTTCCCGATTTCGAATCGGGTGCCAGTTCCATCCGCACCTGGCAGATCGTGCTGATCCCAGGACTGCTCCAGACGGAGGGATACGTAAGAGCACTATGGCGAGCCGCTCGGGTTCTCGACGAGACGCTCGTCGAGCGCCACGTCCAGGCGAGACTCACGCGTCAGGAGATCCTTTTCCGGGAGAACCCGCCAACCCTGCTGGCGCTCATCGACGAGGCCGCACTGCGCAAGTCGATCGGTGGTGCTGAGGTGATGCGTGAGCAGATCAGCCACCTCATCGAGATGGCCGCCAGGCCAAACATCATCATCCGGATCGTTCCCGACTCCGCTGGCGCGCATCCAGCCCTGGAGGGTTCGTTCGTCATTCTGGATTTCCCCAGCGACCCGAGCCTCATCTACACCGTGACCGCGACGGAAAGCCTCTGGCTTGAACAGCCATTGGAATATCAGCGATACACCATTATTTTGGACTATGTGATGGGACTGGCTCTGTCGCCAGACGAATCGGTCCAACACATGGCGAAGCTCGTGGAGCAACTCAAGGGATAGGCGAAAAAGTGGACAAGAGCCCCTCGAATCTCATCTGGCGCAAGAGCACCCTCAGCGGAACCAACAACGATGACTGCGTCGAGGTGGCCAACCTGCCCAGCGGCGGCCAGGCCGTACGAGACAGCAAGAACCCCAACGGGCCGATGCTGAACTTCACCCACACCGAGTGGCGAACGTTCATCATCAATGTGAAAAACGGCGAGTTCGACCGAAAGTGACCGGCCAGAACAGCTAGCTTCAGTAAGCGGAGACCCTCGAAGGGCGGCGAAACACAGTGGCCCAAAACACTCAGGATCTCACCTGGTACAAGAGCACTCTCAGCCTGGATCCACGGCGTGAATTCTGGTGATCATTCTTCGGTTCGATTCCTTCACCAGGACCGTTTTGCCTGACGGGGGTCTGATTTGGGGTGTGGAGAACCCGCCGTGCGCGGGTCACGGATTGTCCAGGCGTTCACGGGCTCGGGGGCGGGGTTCGTGCGCGAGGGCGCGGGTGACCGTGGAGGTCGAGGGAAGAGTGGTGGCAGGGCGGGGACGGGTCAAGCCGCGCGGATCGGTGGCAGCCGGTGGACGGCTTGGAAGAGGTTCATCCATGCGTGCCGCCAGTGCCAATACCGGGGAAGATGCAGGGTGAGGTGGCCCCGGCCGTGCCGGGCGATGCGGGCGGGCACGCCGATGAGATGGCGGCGCAGGGTGGCGCCGCGCGCCTTGGCGTGAAAGGTTCCGGCCAGGCAGCCGGCCGCGCGCAGCAGGTTGTGGCAGATCGCCGCCAAGGTCAGCCAGGCGGCGTTGGCGGTGAACACGCCCGAGGGCAGGTGCGCTAATGGCCCGTCGATCAAGTCCGCGTTGACCTGCTCGATGACCGCGTGATCACGGTGTTGTTCCTCGGCCTGCCCGAGGGCGTACGGACTGTCGGTGAAGATCGCGTGATAGCGGTAGAGCGGGAACGGTTCCTCTGGCCGGAGCCCGGTCTGCGAGTTGAGCCGTTTGACCCGGCGCACGATCAGCCGGGCGGTGATGGCCTGGCCCTTCTTCGCGGCGAACGCCGTGTAGGCGACCTCCGCGATCTCGGCGTCGGAGATCCAGCCCCCTGCTTGTTCGTCGAAGATGGCGTTGGGGTATTTGATCGCTGTCCAGGCGGTTTCGTCGATCGCCGCGATCGCGGCTTTGATCTTGGGGTCCATTTTGGCGGTGACGGAGAAGCGCACGTCGTTCGTGTGGCAGGCGTTGATCACGCCTGCGGTGTAGAACGCCGAGTCCCCGCGCATCATCAGGGTGGCGCTCGCGCCCGCTGATCGTGCCGCGCCGATCGACTCACGCACGAACCAGGCCGCGCCGCGGGCGGAGTTCGCGCTTCCGCCGCGCAGCCGGGTGCCGGTCACCACCGGGGCGGCCAGCGGTGTGGACAGTGTGGAGGCCAGCACGTTCAGTCCGCGCACCAGCACGCCCTTGCCGCCGATCTTGGTGTGGCCGAACCCCGATCCTTGCTTCTTGTAGCCGTAGGTACGTCGCTGCATCGAGTCCACATCGAGGAAGGCGAGCACGTCCGCGCCGGGCAGCAACGGCGTATGGGCGGCCAGCCGGGCCAGCAGCAGGCGGGCCACTTTCTCGATCTGCCGGACGTTGCCCCAGGCCAGGCACCGCAGGAACGATCCCAGCGTGGACGGTGCGCGGATACCGGTAAACAACGTGTCCATGCCGCCGTGGCGCAGTGCGTCCAGATCATCGATGCTGTCGGCCCCGCAGGCCATCCCGGCTACGATCGAGCCGATCTTCGCCGCCGGGTTCACGCCGTCCCGGCCGGTGGGAGTGACGTGCTCGCCCGCCAGGTCGCTCAGGCCGCACCGCTCGGCCAACCGCATCACCGGCCCCAGCCCGCCGTACGCGACTACACGCTCCTCATCGAAGATCGCATGGGTCTTGGCAGAGTCGTGGAACAATTGCACTTGAGAGGTGTCCTCTCGATCAAGGTGGCGGAAGCCTGAAGAACTCCCATCATCCCAGGTCGGAGGGCACCTCCTCTCATTTCAGGATCTTCAGTTCAGAATCGGCTCGGTGGATCCAGGCTCAGCGGGGCCAACAACGACAACTGCGTCGAGGTCGCCAACCTACCCAGCGGCGGCCGAGCCGTACGAGACAGCAAAAACCCCAACGGGCCCACGCTGAGCTTCAGTCCTGATAGATGGCGAGCGTTCATCGGCGGCGTGAAGAACGGCGAGTTCGGCCAGAGGTAGTCGGTCAGACCCTGGCGGATCTGCTGCGTGTGTCGAGACCTGTAGTCCGATCACAAGGAACGAGAAGATCGTCAGGATTCCCGCGCGGATGAAGGGCCTGCTAGTGGAGGCATGTGGTGACGGCGGAACCGACATTCGGTGACCTGTTCGGCGAGTGTCACCGTTCCGCGCTCCATCTGGAGACGCGCGATGACTACGGCACCTCCAGCCCGGGATTCGTCGCCTGGCGTGACGGTGTCCCCTTCGACCGCACCAACTTCGACGCTCCGTGGGTGGCCCTGGTCAGCGGCGCGGTCGCCCGGGGCGTGGTCGTACGACGGGCCCGGATCGTGTCGGAACCGGTGAGCGACTACATCCGCTACGAGCACTCGGCCACTCCGTACTCCAACCTCGCCGGGGGCGAACAGGTGCGCTGGCTTCCCCGGCGACTGGCCTCTGACCTGGCACTCCCCGGCAACGACTTCTGGTTGTTCGACGAACGGCTGATCCGGTTCGGCTACTTCTCCGGAAATGGCGAGCCCGCCGGTCACACGTTCTGCGATGACCCCGCCGTGATCAGGCTCTGCCTGGCGGCCTTCGGGGCCGTCTGGGGACGGGGCATCGATCACGCGGACTATCGGCCCACCTGACATACCGTCGCACGCGTCCACCTCTCCCTCGTCCAGCGCCCAGCAGGCGCGCCAGGTCATCGCCAACCGTCTCAGTGCGTGTTTGAGGTGGGTGATTGGGTTCAGTCGATAGTGTGGCGCGGCTGTCGGCGTGCGGGTCCGCCTCGGGTTATGTAGCGGGGCCTCTCCGAATCGGTGAGCGCATCGCCGAGGGGGCGACACCGCCGCTCCGGGCCGAGGACCCTTCGCGGGGGTGATCCTGAAAATGTCGGTCGGGTACGCCATGCTCGGCCGCACGTGTCCCCTACCTCTCGCCGAGGAGTCTCGTGGTTGCCACTGAAGAGGCCGGATGGTTCGGTGTCGGCTGGAAGGACTGGACGGACCTCGCGCTGGTCCGAGCCCGGCTCGACGCTGGTGCCGACCCTGACAGCGTCGTTTACTATCACGAGCGACCATTACCTGTTGCGGCCCAGTGCGGTTCACCCGAGGTGGTCGCGGAACTCGCCAGACGTGTCCGCGAGGTCGACGCGGAGAACAACGGTTGCACCGCGCTGTGGGATGCCGTCTTCGCCAACCGCCCCGACAACGCCCGCGCCCTGGTCGCGGCGGGAGCGGACCCGTGGCGGCCGATGATGGCCGGCTGGTCCCCCGGACGGCTGAGCCTGGCCACTCCCACCCCCGACCTGTTCACCCCTCGTCCCGCCGACGTCGGCCTGTCCGCCGCCGAGGCCGCCGCCGAGGCGGAAGCCCGGCGTCTGCTCGCGGCCGTGGGCAGATTCTCCCCCCACATGGGCCTGGGCCTGGCATGTGTGTCCGGTATCGACGCGGCCGAGGCGGTGCGGCGTCTGCAAGCCACACCGGTGGAATGGTCACGCAGGGCCGACGATGACAAGGAGAGCCTGCATACCGTCGGCGTGACCGACGTGCCCGGCGGATGCGTCGTCAGCCAGCCGTGGAACTACATGCCACACACCCCCGGAGTCACCAAACGCCTGTCCATGGGCACCGTCTGCTACGCCATGTACGCCAATGCGGCGAGCGGGAACCAGGGGAGCGTCACCCGCGACGGCGTCATCGAGGAGCGGGACACCCGCGACGGCGTGTCTTCCGGGGACTCGGCGGAGACGGTTCTCGCCCTCTACCTTTATAAGCGTCAAGCCGTGGCGCGCTGCTGTGCGCGCGCGGGACTGCGACTGACCGACGCCCGGGCCATCACCGGCCCACCCGACATATGGGTCAGACTTCCGGAGCGGGATTACTGGAGCTGACCGAAACACCCGTTAAGGAACGCAGCACAGGTACTGACTCGAAGATCGGTCAGGGCAGATCCGCGCTTTCTCGGCCGAGCGCGTCGATCGCTGCCGTGATCAGGCTCCGAGCCTGCCCGCCGTACACGGCCAGTCCTGCGAGTTCGGCGAACACCTGTGCGTACATCTCGATCTCCCTTGGCTGGGTGACGGTCAGCCACGCTGAGACGAGTTCCACGTTCACCTGCGACCGGTCGAAGATCCAGAAGTCTTCGACCGGTCGTATGGCGCTGCGGTCACTGGACACCGGGATGATCCCGAGGCTGACCCTGGGCAGGGAGGAGACGGTCAGCAGGTGGCCGAGCTGCCCAACCATCACCTCGGTATCACCGATCAGCGTGCGAAGTGTCGGCTCTTCTATCAAGATCGCGAAAGTGTGGTCACCCTCATGGAGGACACGCTGACGCTCCATACGGACCGCCACAGCACCCTCCACATCGTCCGGGAGACCTCGCCGGGCGGCGGTGGCCTGCAGAATGGCGCGAGTGTAGGCGCTCGTCTGGAAGATGCCGGGGATCAGCCAGGTGGAATAAGCGTGGAATCTCCGCGTCCGCTCGAACAGGGAGCGCACCGACTCCTGCGCCTGTCGCAGTCCCGCACGTTCCAGCCGCCGCCACTCCACGTACATGGAATCCACGGTCCGCGAAGCGGCGATGACTTCGGCGGCCTGGTCGCCGGCGTCGCACACTTCGCACCATGCCCTGATATCGGCGTCGGACGGCGCGGTACGCCCGTTCTCGATCCGGGAACACTTCGACTCGTGCCAACCCGCCGCCACAGCGACCGCGCGAGCGGTCAAACCCGCGTCGAGGCGAATCTCACGGAGGCGGTCGGCGAGAGCCTGCCGGGCCTGCTGGACATTGGATGACGGCGGGGTGCGCATAAGCCAGGCTACGGTCAGACGGCCCGGTATTCCGCATGCGGAATCGCCCTCTCCCAGACGGCCAGGAACGCCGACGCGCACAGTTTCACTGCCGCCGGATCGTCGCTTGTTTCCTTTCCTGCCGATTCACCGCCTCCGGTGAAGTGATTCCACATGACCGTGGTGTCGTCGAAGACCCAGAAATCATTGCCGGGCAAGGCCAGGTCCGAGGCCCGGCGTCGGGGGAGCCACCGCACGTCCTCACCCGCCGCGAGGTTCAACCCCTCGGTGATGTCGTACTCGAAACGGACATAGTCAGTGATCGGTTCGGACACGATGCGTGCCCTCCGGACCTGGACGCCCCGAGCACGAGCAGCGCCGACGAGTGCGAACCATGCCGGCCATCGGGTGGCCGGGACGATCTCCTCTCCTCTTTTCCAGGCGATGAATGCCGGATCACTGCGCATGTAGCCATCGCGCATTTCCAGGTGTACAGCCGACCTCCGCGCCGAGGCGAGCAGATCGTCAAACGTTGGTTCCATTCCTGCCGTTCACCTCCGGAAAGAACTGCATCATGCGCTTGGGTAACCGTAGAACCGTCTCGTGCCCGGGGACATCACCGACTTCCACCAGCGTGGCGGCATCGGTGATACGCCACCCCTGGATGACATAGCAGTCACCGTCATCCCAAATCGTCGGCGAATCGTTGATGGGAGACTCCGGATCTTTCCCGAGGAACCGTAGTGCCATGGCGACCTCCCAGCTTGAGGTGTGCGCGGACCTGCGCAATCGCGAGCATGACCGGAGGTTGCGGAGCGGTCAATAGCGTTCCGTGATCCAAGAAGATTTTCACCTGAACACGAAAACCTTGTTTCAGGATGAAAATATCACAGTCGGACGAAACCGGCCGCCGACTAACCGATCGCGGGAGCGATCGACGATATAACCGAAAAGCCTTCCCGCAAATTCGTGCAAGTTCATTGTTCATCCGACAGGCGGCTACCTAGCGTCGCACATGCGTGTTTCCAGCGACCCGGATCCGGGCCCAGACGCCGGATCCTATCGAAAGGGACATCATGGATAACCTCCGCAGAAAGCCATGGGGCCTGACCCGGGCGACTCCCTTCTCCGCAGCGGCGCACACCTCGGCCAGGACACACCGGGTTGAGCTTGACCCGGTCACCCAGACCGGTGTCTACAGCGACGCGGTGACCGGTCAGCCCATCGAAGCCGGTAAGCACGGCACCAACAGGGAGCAGGCCACCGCGACCGCGCCACCGACCACGGATGGTTCCGGTGGCGGTGGTGGCGGCACGGCGGACTCGCACACCGACTGGGTGTCGGATTAGGTGATGCCTCCACCCGTACTGGCGATCACCGCCTTGGATGACTTCACCGCCGACCTTGTGCTGGCCGAGTTGCACGACCGGGGCACCCCGGTCGTGCGGTTCGATCCGGGAGCCGACTTCCCCTCCGCCTGCGCGTTGGACGTGCGACTCGGGGGGCACGGAATGGGCGGCCTGCTCCGCACAGGAACGCGCCGTCTGGAGCTGACACGTGTCCGCTCGGTGTACTGGCGGAAGCCCACTCCCTACCAGCACCAGAAATATTCACACCTCGACGAGCAGGCCGGGAAGTGGGCCGCCGAACAGTCCCGGTACGGCCTGGGCGGAGTCCTGGCCGCGATCCCCGGCGCCTTCTACCTGAACCACCCCTGGCGCAACCGCGATGCCGAGTACAAACCCGAGCAACTCGTCACGGCCGCCGCCTGCGGGCTGGCTGTTCCCCCCACGGTGATCACCAACAGTCTCAGCACCGCGAGACGGTTCGCGGCCGAGGTCGGCACGATCGTATACAAGCCGTTGTGGTCCACGCCGTACCGCGACACGAACGGGACGGCCGTGGCCGTGTGGACCCGCGCCGTGGATCCCGCGGACCTGGACGACGGCATCGGCGTCACCGCTCACCTTTTCCAGCAACTCATCGACAAGGTCGCCGACATCCGCGTAACGATGGTGGGAGAGCGTGCCTTCGCCGTCCACATCGACGGTGCTCCCAGCCTGGACTGGCGGTACGACTACGCCGCCCTGGCTTACGAGTTGATCGAGGCACCGGCCCACCTGATCGAGAGGATGCGCGCCTATCTTGCTCACTTCGGGCTGGTCTTCGGAGCATTCGACTTCGCGTTGACCTCCGGCGGTGAGTGGGTGTTCCTGGAGTGCAATCCCAATGGCCAGTGGGCCTGGTTCACCGACCCGATCCCGCATCTGATCGCCGCCGCCATCGCCGACCGCCTGGAGAACCCGAGAGGCTGTTCATGATCAATTCCACCGCCGATGATCTCGCCACGAAGCTTGCCGCGACCGGAGCGCTCACTCACCCCCGATGGCGTGAGGCCGTCAAAGCCGTACCGCGCGAAGCATTTCTCGGTGACGCGGTCTATCGTCCGGTCGACGGAGAGCGGGAAACGATGTGGCAACCTGTTCACCGTACGGACTCCGGCGAGGGCGAATGGTCGCGCCTGGCATACGCCGACGAGACATGGGTCACCCAGGTGAACGGTGTCCTGGCGGAAGACGCACCCGGCCCGATGACAGGTGATCCCACCTCGTCCGCCACGCTTCCGAGCCTGGTGGTGCGCATGCTGGAGGCGGCGCAGATCGCCGAAGGGGACAAGGTGCTGGAGATCGGCACCGGAACCGGTTACTCCACCGCCCTGCTCTCGTACCGTCTCGGCGACCACGCGGTCACTTCAATCGAATACGACAGGAGCGCCGCGGCTCGCGCCGCTGTGGCGATCACCGCTGTCGGATACACACCCGCCCTGGTAGTTGGTGATGGCTTAGGAGGATATGAGAAGAACGCCGAATACGATCGACTGATCGCCACCTGCTCGGTCCGTTACATCCCGGCCCCGTGGATGTGGCAGGTACGAGACGGCGGAACGATCACTACCCCGCTGTCGGGCTGGATGACCGGGTCGGCTCTCGCCCACCTCACCCTCTCCGACGACGGCACCGCGAGCGGGCGCTTCCACGAGCAGAACGTCTCTTTCATGCCCGCACGGCAACACAGCCGTCCGCCCCGGCCGTCATATCTACGGACAGGGCTGGGTGACGCCGGAGAGAGCCGGATCGATCCCGGCGTGCTCGACGACTGGACCGGGTTGTTCGTGGCCCAGCTCGGCGCCCCGTCAGCGGAGAAGCTCGGCGGGGGTGACGACGTCTTTCTCCTGGACGTGGCCACCGGCTCGCAGGCCACCACCGAACGATCGGCCTCCGGTGGCTGGACCGTACGCCAGCATGGACCTCTGCGTCTCTGGGACGCGGTCGAGAACGCCATCCTGACCTGGCAGCAAGCCGGTTCCCCCCATCAGTCGGCCTTCGGGCTCACGGTCACTCGAAGCCGCCAGTACATCTGGCTGGAGAGACCAGAGGGACCAAGCTGGAACCTTCCCATCTGACCACCCGGTCAGCACATCCCTCCGCGCCAACCGAACAGGGTCGGCTGGACATGAAACGTCAACGAGTGTTAACGAGGTGATCGCGGCACATCACCGGGGGGATCGAACCCGACCGGGAGGGCAGGCCGTTACCGCACCTGCGAGGGTGACCGGCCCGGCCGGTGTCGAGTGTTGGTGGCACTCGGCGGACTCCGCCTCTTTTACCGATGCCGGCTCTGTCTAAGTTCGCGATCACAGCAAGATGCCTATAACACCATATATGTACTGTTTTAAATCAAGTCAGCATTCTTCGCCCTGCTATCTGGCTCAGAATCCTGCTGCGATGCTCGTCATCTTGGGCTGTTCACCGGCCCCGGCGGCGTCCGCCGCCAAAGCCCCACATCGATGACCTCATCCTGCTGCCAACGTGCAAAAGACTCTCTAAGATCAACCCCAGACGGATGCTGAAGAGTCTGGAGAAAGTGTGGAAGATCAGGCTACGCCAGCCGGGGTCGACCCGAACGTGCCTAACATCGCCCGGATGTACGACTACTACCTGGACGGCAAGGACAATTTCGCCGCCGACCGGGCCGCAGCCGAGCAGATTCTGAAGATCTTCCCCGAGACCCGCGACTCCGCGAGGGAGAACCGGGCGTTCCTCGCACGTGCCGTACGCCATCTGGTCGAGTCGGGCGTCCAGCAGATCGTGGATCTGGGCTCCGGGCTACCCACGCGGGGCAACACACACGAGATCGCGCACGCGGTCGCGCCCGACACCCGCGTGGTCTACGTGGACTACGACCCCGTCGTGTGCGCGCACAGCCGGGCGATCCTGGAGAACGGCGACAACGTCACCATCGTGCACGCCGACGCGCGGGCCCCGGAGACGCTGCTGGCCGAGCTGCGCGAGCACGTCGACTTCAGTCGGCCCGTGGCGTTCCTGCTGCTGGCCATTCTGCACTTCATCCCGGACGAGAACCCCGACGGCGCGGGCGCCTACCAGATCACCCAGCGGCTGTACGAGGCGAGCGCGCCGGGCAGCCACCTCGTTCTCAGTCACGCGATCAACGCCAAGCCTGACACCACGCCGGAGGCCCTGGAGATCTACAAGCGGGCCACCGAGTCGCTGAGCCTGCGCACGCACGCGGAGATCTCCCGCTTCTTCGACGGCTATGAGTTGCTCGAACCCGGCCTGGTGTTCCCCAAGGACTGGCGCCCTGTCGATCCGCCCCTGTTCGGCGAGCGAAACACTTCGATCGGCTACGTCGGAGTAGGCCGCAAACCCTGATGCGCCACACCGTCTCAGGGGCGGCCAGAGGTGATGTGCCCGTTGGTTCAAGAGCGGCGGGGCCGTTCATCAGCGCGGCCAGGAGTCCTTTCTTGATCTGGGCGATTAGGCACGCCGGGGACGTGCCTAATCGCCCAGATCAAGGAAAACCTCTGGCCAGTCAGCCACCTGAGGGTGCCCACCGTCGTTCGTTCACCTGATTTATCACCATTTTCCGGGCACTATGCGTACACCCATCACGGCCGATCGCGGCGCCTTGGTGGGTGTTTGAGATGTGGCCGGTCTTAGTCGACGGTGTAGCGGCGCTGTCGAGCGGACAGGTTCGCCTCGGGTGACCATCTACGCCAACCCTGGACACCGCACTGACATCCGTCGGCTCCTGAGGCGATCGCCGATGACAAGATCAGGTCAAGGGGAGGGGGCGGCCCGCCGCCACTCGCGGCGTACTTTCAGGCCCGCGTCGACCAGGGCACCCAGGATGACCAGCACAACCAGGAACTCCGCCCACCGGTTGAGCGGCCCCGCCTGGAAGATGGCGCCCGCGAGCACGACCCAGGCAAGGGCGCCGCACATCGCGAACGTCAGGCCGATGTCGAGTCGCAGCGTCAGCGACCGCCACCGCCCCTGCACGACCAGGACCAGGTAGAGGGCCCAGTGCACGACCTGTAGCCCCAGAAGCCACGGACCGTAATAACGGAGGAAGTTCTCGTCAATGGCGAAGAGTTGGTGGATCTTCTTGACCGCCGCCTGCCTTTCGAAGAGGAAGTCGAGCAGCGCTCCGGCGTTGATCAGTACGGATATCAGGCAGGCGTCCATAATGATCAGGACAATGTAGCCGGCCCGGCTGATCCGATCGCCATCCTTCCGCCGAGGCTCCCATGCGGCCGCCGCCGACCGGCGCCGCCGCAGCCAGGCCGTCACGGCGAAGCACACCACGAGCAGTCCTGGCCACCACAGGAGGTACAGCCCGAAGAACCTCCACCACTCCGCCAGCAAGCCGACTACCTCCGCCCTCGAGCTCACCGGAAACCTCATCAGGGCGGGCATCGACATGAATAGCCCGAAGAAGCCCATACCGGCCACGGTCAGCCAGAGGAACCTGCGGGAATCGGCCGGGTCGATGATCGTGAAAACCGGCCCGTACCGCGCGGCGACCTCGGCGGGCCGACCAAAACCGATGACCAGCTCCCGCGCCATCGCCTCGTCGGTGGCCCGTCCCGCGTCCTCGGCCTTGGCCGCGAGTGCGTCCACCAGCAGTGCGCGCAACTCCAATGCCACATCGCGCCGCCCCCGGCGTGGCAGTAACCGGACCACGTCGTCCACGTAGCCGTTGATGAACTCGTCAGGGAGCACGGCGCCATCCGCCCTTCAGGGAAGATCCATGGTGTCGTTTCAGGCCGCGCCAAACGAGCGCCAGCCGCCAATAACAAGATTGCGGCCCTCTGCGGTCAGCTTCTCGGCCGTAAACGACCGAGCTTGCAGCTCCTCGCCGTCGATGGGTTCGACGGTTCAGGCCGCGTCGTCGGCAGCGTGACTCACTGCCCAGCACGCCACACCGCGCGAGGCGATGTTGCGGGCCGCGTTGACGTCGGCGTGCTCAGCGAAACCGCACGACGTACAGGCGAAGGTTTCCTGGTTGGGCCGGTTGCGTTTGTCGACGTGCCCGCACGCCGAGCACTCCTGCGAGGTGTAAGCCGGGTCGACGTAGACGACGGCGACACCCGCGCGGGCGGCTTTGTAGGCGACGAACCGGCCGAGCCGGTGAAACGACCACGAATGCAGCGTGACCCGCTGGGGCCTGCGGAGCCGTACCCGCTCACGGATGCCCTGGAGGTCTTCCAGGGCGATGCCGCGTCCGGTGCGTGCAGCCTCGGTCACGATGTTTTTGGAGATGCGGTGGTTAACGTCCCGGGCGAACCGGGACTCCTTACGGCGGCGCCTCTTCAGGAGCCGCTTGGCGGACTTGGTCTGCCTGGCCTGCAGGCGGCGGCGGAGTTCCCGGTTGCGGTGCCGGACCGCGTTCAGGTGCCTGCCGGAGTGTCGTTCGCCGTCGCCGGTGGTGGCGATGTTGGCGATGCCGAGGTCAACGCCGAGGAAGGCGTCGGGTTCGGTGACGTCGGCATCGGGGACGTCGCAGGTGGCGATGAGCAGCCACATGCCGTCTCGGTGGATCAGGTCGGATTCGCCCTTGCGGTAGGCGGCCAGTGCGCGGGCCTGCTCGTCGGAGCAGGCGAACCGGATGCCTTTCATCCGGCCGCCGGTGGTCCAGATGGACACGGTGCGGGCCTCGACCTGCCAGGACAGGCACCGATCGTCGAACGGCTGCGCCGCGTCCGGGCGGAAGGCGATCGGCTTGGCCAGAGGCGTGCGCAGCTCCGCACTCACCTGGGCTTTCACCGTCGTGTACGCGTCGGAGACCTTCTTGATGACGTGCTGGGCGGGCTGGGCCGACAGGCCCATGGCCTTCAGGTCGCCGTAGGAGTGCAGCCGCAGGTCGTAGTTGCGGAACACCTTCGTCTCCCACGCGACACCGGAGACGAGGTTGGCGGCGTCGTTGCACAGGCGCAGCGTGTCTGCCAGCGCCGCCTCCTGGGCGGGCGTGGGGAACAGCCGGACCTGCACAACGAATTTCACGCTGTGAAGTATAGCGTTGATTCGCCAAACGCGCGGCACCGTATGCGATTCCTCCCGGGCATGAACGCCCGGGGTTCCTCGCTAGGCAGGTATCGCTGAACAAATCGTAGTGTCGTGGCGAGCCCGTCGGTTACACCGTTCACTTGACTTCTCCTGGTAAGGGGGGCGTGACCTTGATCACGTGCAGAGAAGCGGAACGGACGATGAACCGGACCGGAACTTTCGCTCAAATCGGGGTGCCGTTCGTACCTCCCCTTTTCTCCTGGCGGAGCAGCCCGCTCAGTCGGCGGAGGTGAGCAGCGGCAGCTTCCGTACGCCGGTCATGTTGGGGCTCGGCAGGAAGAGCGGCGGCTCGTCCGGGTCGGTGCGCAGGTTCGGGAAGCGGTCGAGCAGGATGTCGAGCGCGACCCGGCCCTCCAGGCGGGCCAGCGGCGCGCCGAGGCAGAAGTGGATGCCCCGGCCGAGACCGAGGTGGGGGTTGGGGTCACGGGTCGGGTCGAAGACATCCGGGTCGGCGAACTGCCGGGGGTCGCGGTTGGCCGCCGCGATCCACACCATGAGCAGCTGGTCGGCGGGCACGTGCCGGCCGCCGAACTCGACGTCGACGTTGGTGACCCGGGCCAGGACCGCGAACGGGCTGAAGAAGCGCAGGGACTCCTCGATCACGGCGGGGATCGTCGAGCGGTCCGCACGGGCGCGGGCGAACCGCTCGGGCTGGGCGTCCAGGCAGAGCACCGTGTTGCCCAGCAGCATGGTGGTGGTGATGTGCCCGGCTATCAGCAGGACGTTGGCGAAGTTCACCACCTCGGCCTGGCTGAGCCGCTCACCGTCCACCTCCGCCTCGACGAGCTGGGTGAGCAGGTCGGCGCGCGGCCTGAGTCGTCGCTCCGCGGCGTGTTCGCCGAGGTAGTCGGCCAGGTGTTTGGCCTGTTCCATGACGAACTCAAGGTTGCGCTCCTGCTCCTCGCTCCGGTTGACGAGCGAGAACCGCTGGGACCCCTCGAACATCCTGTCCACCCACTGCTTGAACAGGTAGCGGTCGGAGCCGGGCACCCCGAGCAGCTCCGCGATGACGATGACCGGCAGCGGGTAGGCGAGGTCCGCCACCAGCTCCAGCCGGCCCGTGTCGGCCACCGCGTCGAGCAGTTCGTTGGTCAGCTCGGCGATCCGCGGTTCGAGGTCGGCGACGACCTTCGGGGTGAAGGCGTGGCTGACGAGCTTGCGAAGCTTGCTGTGCATGGGCGGGTCCAGCTGCGTCAGGCTGCGCTCGGCGGGCCTGGCGACCTCGGGTACCACGCGGCCGGTATCGGAGGAGAACGTCTTCGGGTCGCCGAGAATCCGCAGTACCTCGGGGTAGCCGTAGACGTTCCACGTCCCGGTGCCGGCGTCGAAGCTCACCGGCCGGTCCGGCCGTTTTCCCCGTAGCCAGAAGTGCCCCTCGTGCAGGCCCCATGAGTCGGCGATGATGGTCATGGCGTGCCTTTCTGGTCGGGACGGGTCCGGGATCAGCCGGGCTCGTGCGTTCTCTCGTACGCGTGGATCCAGGTGCGGTTCAGACGTACGCGTGGATCCAGGTGCGGTTCAGACGTACGCGTGGATCCAGGTGCGGTTCAGACGTACGCGTGGATCCAGGTGCGGTTCAGACGTACCCCCACCAGCGCGCCGGACCCGGCGCCGAGCAGCACGGCAGCATGTTCGTGGAAGGCGCTCAGGGCAGGATTTCCAGTCGAACATCGGGGATGCCGTAGTACAGATGCGGCGCGGAGGTGATGATTCGCCAGCCTCCGCGCGCTTCGGCCAGGATCACGGCATGTGCGGCCGCGAGAACCGCCCCGACCTCTGCCCCGGCAAGACGGCCCGGTGCGTGCTGCTCCAGGTTCGCCCACATCTTCGGGCCGAGTTGGGCGGCGCTCAGGACATCGGCGACAGGAAGACCTCCGATCGTCACCACCGGCACCGAGAAGAGCGCCTCGGCCTGATGGGGCCGGAATCCGGCCACGCACTGCGCGGCCACCGCGGGCAGCAGAAGCGTGGTGTTACGCAGCACCGACTGGCGGACGATCTCACGACCGTAGTTGCTCTTGGCGTCGAGCAGGTGGTGAATCGCATCGAGGTCGAGGACGTGACCGGTCAGTCCCCCATCTCCCGGTGTCATGCCGCACCGAACAGGCGGTTCGCGCGCTCCCGGTCGGCATCGGTGATGTCCCCCTGCCAGTCCGGACCCCACAGGCGCTCCAGAGCCGCCATGCCGTCCTTGATGCGGCGCTGTTCCCGCAGAGCCTCGGCGATGTAGCCGGAGGCGTTGCCGGACTGCTGCGCTTCATCCGCGAGGTCGTCCGGCAGGGAGATCGTGATCCGCTTGGTCATACTCATGAGGGTAATTGAGTCATACTCCGGCGTCCACGGCGTGGAATCATGCTAAGTAGTCGACTGTGCCGAGAGCGTTGCGTTCACTGTGCGGAGTTTTAGGGGAGTTTGGGGACCGACTCGATGAGGGCGACGAGGCCGGCCTCGTCAAGGAGGTCGACGGGGCGGACCGTCTTGCCCAACAGGACGTAGTGGAAGGCCGCACCCACCTGGTCCAGCGGGACGGCGGCCAGGTGGGACCAGGCCAGCCGGTAGGCGGCGAGCTGGACGGAGGCGGCAGCCTCGGCCTTCTTCCCGCTGGGACGCCGGCCGGTCTTCCAGTCGACGACCTCGTAGCGCCCTTCGGAGATCTGGAAGACCGCGTCCATCCGGCCGCGGACCACCCGGTCGGCGATCACGGTCTCGAAGGGGACCTCGACGTCGAGCGGTTCCCTGCCCGCCCACTCGCTCTCCTCGAAGCGGTCACGCAGCTGGTCTAGGTGGGCGTCGGTCTCCTCGAAGTCGTCGGACGCGCCGGGCAGCTCGAACTCGTCCATCAGCCGTTGCTGGCCCCAGCGCCCCTCCAGCCAGCGGTGGAAGGAGGTGCCCCGGCGGGCCAGCGGCGCGGGCTTCCTGGGCACCGGGCGCCGGATCTGCCTGGCCAGCGCCTTGGGGTCGGAGGCCAGTGTGACGAGGGAGGAGACGGTCAGGTGGGTGGGCAGCTCCACCCGGCCGACACCGCGCCGCCGGTTCACCTCCCGCTCCCTGAGCAGGAGCTCGATGTCCCGCTCCCACGCCTTCGCCCGCTCCCTGTCCCACCCCCGCAGCTCGGAGGAGACGGGAGCGGGCCCTCCGGCGAAGGCAGCGAGGGCGGCCTCGACCATGGTGGCGCCGTCGAGAACGGCGGCGTAGCGGGCATCGTCCGGCTCGATCGGCCACCGGGACTCGGCCGGCTCGGCGAGAAGCGGGTTGACGGCGCCCTTCTCCATCTCCGGGGCCCAGAGGGCCACCCTGCCGCAGGTCTCGCGGATCTCCAGCAGGAAGTCCGACGGCTCCAGCGGCTTGGACGCGGTGCCCCAGCGGTAGCCGGAGGCGAGCAGCAGGTAGTGGGCGCGGGTGACGGCGACGTACGCCAGGCGGCGCTCCTCAAGCAGGTCGCGGTCGCGGCAGCGCTCGTCGAAGTCGGCCAGCTCCTCCTTGGCCAGCCCGGCCAGCCCGGGCAGGTCGGAGGCGTCTCCGCGGAGCGGGTAGGGCAGCTTTCGGGGGTTCTCCGTCCACTTCGGGCTGGTCGTGGAGCGGGCGGGGAACACGGTGCCGACGGTGAGCGTCCCGGCCTTCGACAGCGCTTGGGAGAGGCCGGGCACCACCACGACCGGCCATTCCAGCCCCTTGGAGGCATGGACCGTCATCAGCTTCACGCTGTTGCTCTCGCCCACCCGCCCGGCGTCCAAGCCGTTCTCCTCCTCGTCCGCCGCCTTCAGGAACGCCAGGAACGCGCCCAGCGTCGGATCCTCGGAGTCTCCGGCGAACCGGGCGGCGGCGTCCAGGAAGGCGTCGAGGTCGGCGCGGGCGGCGAACGGGCCGACGGCCGTCCCCCTGGCCGCCACCTCGATGTCCAGGCCGAGCCTGCGCTCGATCTCCAGGATCAGGTCGGGCAGCGGCTGGCCGGTGTGGGCGCGCAGCAGGCGCAACTCCTGGGCCATGGCGACCAGCCGCACCCTGGCCAGGGGGGAGAACAGGTCCTGCCAGGCGGGACGATCGGGCAGTTCGTCGAGGGCGTCGACCAGGCTGCCACGCTCCTCGGCCATGTCGGCCACGACCTGGTCCAGCGGGTCGGCCACCGGCGAGGCACCCTCGCGGGTCTCCCGGTTCAGCTCGCGGGCCCGCTCACCCAGCTCCTTGAGGTCGGCGGGGCCGATCCGCCAGCGGGGGCCTGACAGCAGCCGTACCAGGGCGTCCCCCGCGCTCGGGTCGTAGATCACGCGCAGGGTGGAGACGATGTCGGCGATCTCCGGCACGAGGAGCAGGCCGCCCAGGCCGACGACCTCTACCGGGATACCGCGCTCCTCCAGGGCCTTGCGGAGCGCGGGGAACTGCGAGCGTTTGCGCGCCAGGATCGCCACGTCGTGCGGCTGGAGCGACTGCGGCCCGCCCCACATGCTCTGCTTGGCCTTCTTACGCTCGCCGTCACTCCAGGGCATGCCGTCGGGCGCGCTCTCGACGCCCAGCACCCTGGCGATCTCCAGGGCGACCCAGCGCGCCTCGTCGTCCGCGGTCTCGTGGAAGGCGCACATCACCCGGCCGCGCTCGACCCGGTTCTTACCGGGCACTAGGACCGGCACCTCCCTGGCCTCCATCCGGAGCGGCAGCTGGAGCCGGGCGGCGACGTCCAGCACGGCGTCGCCGTTGCGGAAGCTGATCGACAGGCGGTTGACGGGCGCGAGCTCCCCCGAGGCGGTCCTGAAGTCACGGGGAAACCGGGTGAGGTTGCCCGCCGAGGCGCCGCGCCAGCCGTAGATGGACTGGCAGGGGTCGCCCACCGCCGTCACCGGGTGGCCGCCGCCGAACAGGGCACGGAGCAGGACGAGCTGGGCGTGACTGGTGTCCTGGTACTCGTCGAGCAGGACCACGGCGAACCGCCCGCGCTCGATCTCGCCGACGTCGGCGTGCCTGGCGGCGATCCTGGCGGCCAGCGCCATCTGGTCTCCGTGGTCGACCACCTCCCGGCCGCGCTTGAGCCGGTCGTACGCCTCGACCAGCGGTAGCAGCTGCTCCCTGACCCGCTGGGTGAGCAGCGGTCTGCGCTGCTCCTTGGTCGGGGTGCCGGGCAGCTTGGCGTACCGCTGGGCGAGCCGGGCGCCGACGTCGCGCACGTCCTGCGGGGTGCGCAGGTGCTCGGCCAGCTCACCGGCCAGTTCGAGCACCGCCCGGGTGACGGTCGCCGGGCTCCACTCGACCTGCTCCATCGGCCCGTCGTACGCGCTGACCACCCGGCTGGCGAGCTGCCAGGAGACGGCCGGGGAGACCAGGCGCATGGTCGGTTCCAGCGCCTCGCGCAGGGCGTGCTCGGTGACCAGGCGGGCCGCGTAGGCGTGGTACGTCGAGATGGTCGGCTCGCCCTCCATCAGCTCCGCGGGCACCTGCCCGACCTCGACGAGACCGTTGAGCCGCTCACGCACCCGTGCGGCCAGCTCCGCGGCGGCCTTCCTGGTGAAGGTCAGGCCGAGCACCTGTTCGGGGCGGAGCAGCCCGTTGGCGACCAGCCAGACGACGCGCCCGGCCATGGTCTCGCTCTTGCCCGACCCGGCCCCGGCCATCACGACCATGGGTTCGAGGCCGGCCTCGATCACGGCCGCCTGTTCTGGGGTCGGCGGCAGGATGCCCAGCTTGGCGGCCAGCTGAACCGGGCTCAGCACGCCGCGCCCCCGGCGGGCGCGACACGGCCCCGGTGCCCGAGGCCTCCGTGCCGGGCGCTCTGCCGAAGAGCGCCGCGGAGATGCGCGAGGGCCGGTGCCGGATGCTGGAGACGCTCCACGCGGAGATGCGCGAGGGCCGGTGCCGGATGCTGGAGACGCTCCACGCGGAGATGCGCGAGGGCCGGTGCCGGATGCTGGAGACGCTCCACGCCGAGGCGGCTCAGCACACCTGGTCTCCGTTCTTGCTGACCGGGCAGCTCGACCGCACCGCGCAGGTACGGCAGCCGTCGTTGACCTTGGCCTGGAAGAACGGCCCCGACATGCCGACGGCGACGGTGTCGACCATGTCCCTGGCCCAGCCGGGCTCCGGGTCGTCCGACAGGGGAGGTTGCGCCTGCTCCTTGGCCTGCTTCTTGCCCGCCGCGTCGCCCACCTGGACCAGGGCCGCGCCGCCCGGCTCGGTCAGGCCGTGCCGCTGGAAGGCGCCCAGCAGCGCGGCGAGCTGGTAGACGCCGAGCTGGGGGTGGCGTTCGAGCTCGGCGTCCTTCGGACCGTTCTTGCCGGTCTTGATATCGATGATCACAGCTCGGCCCTCGCCGTCGCGCTCGACCCGGTCGACCCGGCCCTTGATCTGCACGCCCTCGGAGACCATGGCCGTGAACGCCTCCTCCAGGCCGACCAGTGTCCTGGGGTTGTTCTCGTGCCAGGCGACGAATTTGGAGATCATCTCCTCGGCGACCGCGCGCTGCTTGCGGTTGTACCAGACACCGCCGAAATCGAGCTCGTGCCAGACCTCGTCCAGGCGCTTGCCGAGGGTCTCCTCGGTGGGCATGCCCGTCGCGGCGAGGACCGCCAGCGCGTGGACGACGGTGCCCAGACCGCGGGCCGCGTCGGTGCCGCCCGCGCCCACCGAGGTTTCGAGCAGCCAGCGCAGGCCGCACTTGCTGAAGCTCTCCACCGCCGAGGGCGAGACGCGCACGATGTCGTCGGGCCAGCTCAGTGGGCGGTCGTCGGAGATGGGGGTGAGGGCGTACCAGTCGTTGGGGTGGGCGCCGGGCACCCCCTCGGCGGCGAGCCTGGCCAGGTGCCCGGCCGCTGCCCTGCGCAGCGGTTCCGGCCTGGTGGAGTCGGTGACCGCCGACCGCAGGTCGGCCACCAGCGCGGACATGCTCAGCCAGCGGGAGCGCTCGTCGACGCCCGCCTCCTCGGTCGAGCCGGGGACCAACTCGGTGAGGAAGCGGGAGGGCCGCTCCTCGGTGTCGTCACCTCCCACGGCGGTGACGATGAGCCTGCTCCTGGCCCTGGTGGCGGCCACGTAGAACAGTCGGCGCTCCTCGGCCAGCAGCTGGGAGGCGAGCGCGGCGGAGACGGCCGCCGGGTTCTCGTGCTCGGAGCCCTCGGCCCTGGCGACCATGTCGTCGGTGCTCAGGATGGACCCGCGCAGCCGCAGGTCCGGCCAGGCGCCCTCCTGGACCCCGGCGACGACCACCACGTCCCATTCCAGGCCCTTGGAGCGGTGCGCGGTGAGGATGCGGACCTTGTCCCCGTCGGGGGCCCGATCGGCGAGGGAGTCGCCGGGGATCTCCTGGGCGACCAGGTCGTCGACGAACACGTCCACCCCGGCGTGCGGGAGCCGGTCGACGAACCTGGCCGTGTGGTCGAACAGCGCCACGACGGCGTCGAGGTCGCGGTCGGCCATGGTGCCCCTGACACCGCCCCTGAGGCTGACGTCCGTCCACTTCCTGGCCAGCCCGGTGGCCTCCCAGACCGTCCACAGCACGTCTTCCGCGGTGCCGCCCTTCCGTACGGCCTCGGCGGCGGCGGAGATGAGACCGGCGAGCCGCTCGGCGGGCAGCGCGACCTGCTCATCCACCCGCACCAGCTCCCGTGCGTCCTGCAGCGCCGCGACCAGCAGTTCTCCCGAGGAGCGAGGGCCCGGGGCCTCGCGCTCCGCCATCTCGGCCATCTCGGCCGCCTCGGGTATCTCGGCCGCCTCGTACTCGCCGGGGTGGGCCAGCGCCTCGTGCTCGGCGATCCGCAGGGCGCGACGGAGGCGGCGCACACCGATCATGTCGGTGCCGCCGAGCGCGCCGGTCAGCAGCTCTTCGGCCACCCCCTCGTCGAGGGTCTCCGGGTGGAGCGCCACCTGGATGAGTCTGATCAACGGCCGGACGCCCGGTTCCTGGAACAGCGGCACCTCGCCGCCGCCGACCACGACCGGCACCCCGGCGGTGACCAGGGCACGGCGCAGCAGCGGCACCTGACGGGTCGCGGAGCGGACCAGCACCGCCATCCGTGACCAGGGGACGCCGTCCAGCAGGTGCGCCCGGCGGAGCGTGTCGGCCACGATCGCCGCCTCCTGAGGTGCCCCGTCGGCCACCAGCACCCGTACGTCACCGGGGTCGGCGTCCGGCAGCGCGCGCAGGTCGCGGTGGGTGGCGCCGCCGGGGGTGGCGGGCAGCCGGGCGGTGACGCGGCGGGTGGCCCGCAGCAGGTCCCGGCCGCTGCGACGGCAGACGCGCAGCGCGATGACAGGGGCCTTCGCGCCGTCGGCGTCGCGGAACCGGTCGGGGAAGTTCATGATCCCTCGGACGTCGGCGCCGCGGAAACCGTAGATCGACTGGTCGGGATCGCCGACCGCGACCAGGTCGCGCCCCTCCCCCGCCAGCTGCTGGAGCAGGAACTCCTGGGCGGGGTCGGTGTCCTGGTACTCGTCGACGAAGACGGCGTCGTACGCCGATCGCTCGCGGGCGCGCACCTCGGGGTCGGAGAGCAGTGCCCCCGCCGCCCGGATCAGCTCCGCGTAGTCGAGCACCGGTTCGAGGTCGAGGTCGAACCTGGCCTGGTAGCGGTCCGCGAACCCTCCGGCGGCCACCCAGTCGGAGCGGCCGTGGCGGCGGCCCAGCTCGACCAGCTCCGGCCCGTCGAGGCCGCGTTCGGCGGCGCGGGCCAGGAAGTCGCGGAGCTCGGAGGCGAAGCCACGCGTCTTGAGCGCCTCGTGCACGTCCTGCGGCCAGTGGACGGCGCCGTCCTCCAGCTCGCCGTGGAGCAGGCGACGGATCTCCAGGAGCTGCTCGGGGCCGGTCAGCAGGCGTGGCGACACCCCTCCCGCGATCATCGCCTCGCGGCGGAGCAGCGCGTAGGCGTAGCTGTGGAAGGTGAGGGAGAGCGGGGTGCGGGTGGTACGGCGCATCCGGGCCGTGATGCGCTCGCGCAGCTCCTCGGCGGCCTTTCGGCTGAAGGTGAGGACGAGCACCCGCTCGGGGTCGACGCCCCGGCGCTCGATCCTGTCGACGACGGTCTCCACGATCGTGGTGGTCTTGCCGGTGCCCGGCCCGGCGAGCACGAGGAGCGGGCCGCTCTCGTGGGCCACCACCGCCCGCTGGTGCTCGTCCAGCACAGGGGCAACAGCTCTCCCCGCACCCTCACGACGTACCAGCCGCCAGTCCTGACCACTCACAACTCGCCATTCCACCAGATCCCGGACGATGATCGTGCCGAGTCGGCGGGTACGGCATGGCGGACTCCCGCCCCGGCGGGGCGGGCTACGGGCGGAACCGGGTGGGGTTAATGGCCGGGGCACGGCGCTGACCTGCGCCGCAGCCCTCTGGAAGGGATTCAGCAGCCGGGCGGCCGTCCCGAGGGCCGCTCACGGCAGCCCCTGGGAACCGCTCACGGTCGCCCCAGGGAACCGCTCAGGAGGGAAAGACGTGGTCGACGAGCCGGGCCGTGGCCTTGCCGTCGTCGCGGGGCGCGTAGGTGCGCTGGAAGAGGTCGTACCGCTCGGCGTGGGCGACGGCCACCTCGTCGATCGACCGCAGTGCCTTGATGACCTCCGCCCCGCTGGAGAGCAGCGGTCCGGGGGCCTCGGCGGCCAGGTCGAGGTACATGCCCCGCTTGGACGAGTAGCGCTGCAGGTCGTGCGTGAAGAAGAGCATCGGCCTGCCGGTCGCCGCGAAGTCGAACATGACCGACGAGTAGTCCGTGATCAGCACGTCCGCGATCAGCAGCAGATCCGTAATATCGGGATATGTCGTGACGTCGCGTCCGAGGCCGACGGGCACGTTGGGCGCCGCCTGCATCGAGTGCGCCCTGATCAGGAACTCGTGGCCGGGGCCGAGCACCCGGTGCGCCTCGGCCAGGTCCAGGCGGATCGAGGCGTTCTTGCGGTCGTAGTCGCGGTAGGTCGGCGCGTAGAGCACCACCTTGGCGCCCTCGGCGATGCCGAGCCCGGCGCGCACCCGCGCCGCCATCTCGTCACGGTCGGGGGCCACCAGCACGTCGTTGCGCGGGTTGCCGCTCTCCAGGACCTCGCCCTGGTAGCCGAACGCCTTGCGCAGTACCCGGGTCGCCCAGGGACTCTGGGAGACCAGCAGGTCCCAGCCGCGCACCTCGACCGCCTGCCGGTGCCAGGCCGGCGGCCTGGGGTCACGGGACATGTGCGGCAGATCGTTGCCCAGGCGCTTGACCGGGGTGCCGTGCCAGGTCTGCACGACCGTCTGGTCCTCTCGCGCCCGGAACCACGGCGGCAGGAAGCCGTTGGTCACCACGTACCGCGAGCGGGCCAGCACCGCGTAGTGCTCGCGGCTGCCCGCGCGCACCACGGTCGGCCCCTCACCCTCGCCGAAGCCGAGCTCCGCGGGGCCCGGAGGCCTGAACGCGCCGTCCTTGACCACCCAGACGTGCTCTCCGGCGTCGCCGCGCCGCACGCGCTCCTCGTAGATCGCGCGGACGTTGCCCTCGTACTGCCGTCCGTCGTAGGCGACGTAGACGACCGCGTCGTTCAGCTCGCGGGTCCGCTCCGCGGGGTAGAAGCCGCGGCGCAGCGCGTACAGGCCGCCGGCGCCCTTCTCGTCGTCGGGGCGGTGCTCGGCGACGGACAGCACCGGAATGTCGAAGCGGGTGGAGATCAGGCGGTATTCACGGCCGTCGCGGATCTTCGTGTCCTCGTCCAGCCCGTCGAGAATGGCGTGGTCGACGCGGAACGGGACGATCTGGCCGGCCGGGTCGCGGACCGCCATGCTCCAGGTGCCGCTGCCCAGCGGGACCGTGTCCCCGAAACGGGGCATCGCGGCGGCCGCGATCCGCACCGTGAAACGGGAGCCCTCCCGCTCCAGGGGGACGGCGTGGATCAGCCCGCTGCGGTGCTTGAGGGTCAGCTCGGCCGCGCCGGAGCCCGGGTAGGAGCCCTCCAGGGTGAGCGCACCCTGCTCGTCCCAGGTCGCGGCGGTGACGACCGGGCGGATCCGGTGCGCGGAGACGCTCACCCGGTCACGCCGGTCACGCAGCACGGTGATCTCACGGTCCCCGACGACCGTACGGCTCTCCTCCGCCTTGCCGATCATGACGGAGGCCGCCGGGTCGCCCTTGGGCTCGATCCAGAGACGGCCGCCGTCGCGTTCCTCCAGCAGGGAGGCCACGGCGAGCGGCACGACGACCGCGGTGCCGCCGTCTACGGGTGTGAAGTCCGCGGCGATCCGGTGACCGTCCAGCCGGGCGTGGCCCCTGCTCGCCTCCTTGCCCGGCAGGAAGACCTGGACCTCCAGCCGCTCGCCGTCCAGCTTCACGCCGGTCAGTTCGGCCCTGGTGGGCTGCAGCACCACCTGGAGTGCCCGGTCGGAGGTCCAGACGGGGCGGATCCACCAGCCCCCACCGAGGTCGAGCCCCGATGGGCGCTCGGTACGGCCGGTGGAGGGGCCGCGCAGCAGGCCGCCGGCGCGGGCGCCCCTGCTCCAGATCACGATCTCGGCGCGCCAGGTGGTGGTGTCCTGCACCGTGGCGCGGTGGCGCAGCAGCCGCTTGCCGCCGCGTACGACGGCCCGCACCGCGGAACGCCAGCGCAGCGACCACGGGCCCAGCTCGGCGGTGAAACCGGACCAGTCGTAGTTGCAGCCGGCCTCTTCCGCGCCGTGGGTCGCCTCGGGGTGGAAGACCCTCCGGGTGCGCAGCCGCACCGGCGGCAGCCAGCGCGGGCCGCGCAGCACCACCGTGGCCCTGTTGAATCGGCGACTACGCACCGACAACCCGGCCAGATAGGCGTGGCCGCTGACGTGCAGCCGCCCGCCGGACCAGGAGACGTCCTCGATCTGGGTCATCGGGATGAGGTCCGCCGCCCGCAGCCGGAACAGGGCCTCGGGCAGCTCGTCCTGGAGCGGCAGGTCCGCGTACCAGCGGAGTTTCTTGCGGACGCGCCTGGACGGCTCCGCGGCGGCGGCCACGAGCTTCTGCAGCGCTTCGCCGTCGGCGAGGTCGTCGATCTCGCGGTGCTCGATCAGATGAAAGGCGATCCTGCGGGCGACCGGCAGGTCTCGCTTGACCCTCGCGTCGACACCGGTCACATACGGCTTCAGGAGCGTGACGAACTCGCGGCGCCGTGCGGCGCCCCGCTTGGTCACGATGTCCAGCCGGGAACCCAGCGGCCCGGCCAGCGCGTCGGCGTCGAACCGGCGACGCTCATCCGGTTTCAGCCCGTCGGCCAGCACCTCAGCCATGATCGATTCGAGGGGTTCTCCCCGGTCGCAGAGATCCTGGACGACCCGAAGGCGATCAACGACAGGGTCGCCGCCGGCTCGCGCGGGAGTGGCACCGATGGCCATGGGGAAAGCACCGCCTTTCGGACAGAGCGCTGTCCTAGGCCATGGTAGTGCGCCACAGCAGGCCCGGTTACGCTGCGATTTACGGGTCTGTAGGATTTACAGGCTTTTGTGATCTACGGGTTTCCGTCCCATCTGGCCTCCTGTATATCGACTCGGGCGCCCCTGAGCGGAGTCCCCTCCTCGCGCCAGTTCACCAGGCATCGCTGCTCGTGGCCGGGTGGCGGGGTGCCGTCGGCATGCACGACGCGCCACCAGGGCACGCCCCCGCCCCAGGTGGACATCACCCTGCCGACCTGGCGTGGGCCCCCCTCGCCGAGGTACTCGGCGATGTCGCCGTAGGACATCACCATGCCGGGCGGAATGCGCTCGACCAGGTCCAGCACCCGCTCGGCGTACGGGGTGGGATGGCCTACTGGCTCCATACGGTCGGCCCGGCCGTGAGGATCTCATCGAGCTTGCCGAACTCGTAGGCCACCGAGCCGTTCAGCTGCTCGACCAGACCGCCGCGGATCGCGTAGGACTCGCCGTCCTCACCGACCAGCCGCGCTCCCAGCAGAGCGGACACGCGTGCCAGCTGGGCCACCTGCCAGTCCGATCCGGGGGCGCCGGACAACCGGCCGTTCCATAGCGCTATGGCATGAACCGCGCCGTTGTGGCGGGCCAGGACCTCCCCTGACTCCTGCGATCCTCTGAACTCGAACCCCGCCTGCCCCAGCACAGTCGCGAGTTCCGCGAAGGCGAGAGGCGCAGGGCGCTCCACGCGCAACTCGTACCCCATGACGCGGGAGAATAGCGAACCTTCCAGGTTTCTCGGAGTGTAAATCCAGACATTCGGGCTACCGCATCCGAACGGTGTCCTAAACGCGTTCTAATTGACTTCAAACTGCGCTTATCTCCGGGATCTCCCACGCCTGGTCGTTTCGGCATCGGCCGCTACCGGTCCGCTCCTGTCCGGCTGCCGGCCGAGCATCACCACGGCCGCCACGAACGCCAGCAGGCCGCCGACAAGGCCCACTCCGTACAGCCAGAGTTTCAGGGGATCGGGGCCCGGTCTACCGGACTCCACGTGCGGGATGCCGACGCCGAAGTGCTTGCCCTCCGGGACCGGGATCTCCACCGCACCCGCCACGAGCCGATCCGCTCTGGCGAGCGCCGCGGCGGCGTCGACGACGCCGAACCCGACGTGGTCGTCGTAGCCGACGTGGTCGTCGTAGCCGGCGTCGGGACCGGCTACAGCTGTGGAGACCAGAGCCTGCGCCACCATCTGCGGCGCCATATTCGGATATTTCGCTTTTATTAGTGCGGCGACTCCGGCCACCAGCGCGGTCGCCGAACTGGTCCCCTCAGAGGATCCGTACTTTCCGCCGGGGACGACCACCGGCACCCCGACACCGGGCGCCGAAACCAGGACCGACAGATTGTCACTGCTGAACCTCGCCGGCCTGCCCAGCCTGTCCACCGCGCCCACGCCGATGACCCCGGAGTATCCGGCGGGGAAGTTCCAGAAGGAGGTGGAGTTGTCCATGGCGTACTGGGAGTCTCCGTCGTTGCCCACGGCGGCGACGAGCACCACGCCCCTGGACAGCGCGTAGGAGACCGCCTCCCGCTCGCTCCTGTGCGGCCCGTAGGCACCCAGCGACATGCTGATGACCTTGGCCCCGTTGTCGGCGGCGTAGCGGATCGCACGGGCCAGCGGGCTGTCGCCGCGCGAGCGCAGATCCTCCTGGGACAGCGCGGAACCGTCCTCGGGCCGCTCTTCGACGATCAGCGGCAGCGAGAGGATCCTGGCCTCGGGTGCGATCCCGAGAAGGCCTTCCTCGCCGTTGCCCGCCCCGGCGATGAGCGAGGCCATGGCGGTGCCGTGCCGTCCGGCGTCCGGGGAGTTCCGGTCGAACTTGACAGATCCCATGTCGGGTCCGGAGATCACCCGCCCGCGCAACTCGGCCACCTGGTCGTCCACACCGCTGTCGACCAGGGCCACGGTGACGCCCGAGCCCCTGGTGACCTTCCATGCCTCCTGCGCGCGCAGCATCTCCAGCACCCAGCGCTGGTCCTCGCGCACGTCGGCGGTGCCCTCCGGCGGCGCGGCCAGTACGGGAGCGGCGGGCACGGCGGTGGCGGACACGGCGACGGGCACGGCGGCAGACACGGCGACGGGCACGGCGGTGGCGGACACGGCGACGGGCACGGCGGCAGACACGGCGACGGGCACGGCGGTGGCGGACACGGCAGCGGCGGACACGGCAGCGGAGACCGGCAGCGGGGCCGCCATCGAGGTCGCGAACAGCGCTCCTGCCGCCCACAGCCGTAGCCTCAGCACACGTTCCCCTGAGTGCACTGGGGCACGGCGCTCGGCTCGTCACCGAGGGCCCTGGCGATGCGCCCGGCGACCGCCTGGGCCGCGGGCCACAGCTCGCTGTGCAGGATCTCCTCGGGGGCGACCGCCTGGCGGGTGCGGCCGTCGGCGTAGCCGGCGGTGGAGAAGACGATGTAGGGGCCGACGCCGCCCCAGGCGTTACGCTGGCGCTGGGCCGCCCCGAACAGCTCGGTCGCCGTGCCGGGGAAGGCCACGGGACGCACCCCCACCCTGTCGTCCACGGCCAGTTGCGCGGAGGCGGCGAGCCGCCGCTCCTCGTCGTCGAGCACGGCGATGCCCACGGTGAAGACGAACGTGGACGTCTGGTCGACGTAGGTGGCCCGCAGCAGCGTGCGGCAGCCGTACCGGGTGAGCACCGACCCCACCTGCGCGTCGGTACCGGCCGCGCAGGCCACCTCGGGGGCGAGGCCGACCCTGCGGGCGTACTGCTGGACCCTCCCGAGGCCGATGTACTGCAACTCGATGGGGAAGACCAGGTCCGCGGTCCAGGTGTACCAGCGTCTGGCGATGTCGTCGGAGATGTAGCGGGCCTGCTCGGCGGCGGTGAGCGGGCGCGAACTCGTCTCGCGCAGCAGCCCGACCGTGCCGGTCAGCACGTTGGTGGCGGAGATGGCGAGGATCGTGCCCACCAGGATCAGAAAGATCGTACGGAAGCGGATGCCCTGTTCCAGGGTCGCCAGTTCGGCACGCTGGACCATCGCGCGGTCGCGGCCCGCCGCCGGCCAGGCGCGCACACGGTATCGCCTGGGCGTGGCGCCCGACGCGGGCGTCCGCCTGGTCCCGCCGCCCCCGGCACCGCTCACCCGGGAGCCGGATGGTGGCCAGCCGCCGCGAGCGCGGGAGGCCGGGGTTCCCGGACGCCGCTCCGGCTCCCGGGACCGCCCTGACTGCGACATACTCCGATGCTACGTCGCATGCCCTCTCCGCCTCATCAGCGGCGTGTATTTTCGCGGCACCAAGCCCGGCTCCGGCTCCAAGCCCGACTCCGGGCCCCGACCGCTACCGGGGCCGCCCCCGGTGCTCACGGCCAGGGCGCGGCGACCGGGTCGGGCACGGGTTCCTCGTAGGTCACCGGTGAGCGTGGGCGGCCGACGGACACGGCGATCGTGACCAGGCAGGCGACCGCGCCGAGACCCGCGACCACGGCCACCCCGCCGTACAGGTTGATCCTGTGCCGGTCACGGTGGACGACCCGCACCGGCTCGACCGCCAGGCCCAGCGGACGGGCGGGGTCGTGTCCGCCGGCCCCCTCGGCGGTGAGGGTGTGCCGGGAGATCCTGGCGGCCGCGGCGAGTGCCCGGGTGGCGTTGACGACGCCGAAGCCCATACCGGTGTCGTAGCCGCCGTTGGGCCGCCGGGTGGCTCCCGCAGTGATCGCCTGGACAACCAGCACGGGCGATATTTCTGGATATTTCGCCTTAATGAGGGCGGCGACGCCCGATACCAGGGCGGTCGCCTGCGAGGTGCCGCGACCGACCCAGTACTCGTCACCGGGGCCTGCCCCGAGGATGTCCACCCCCGGCGCGGCCACCAGGACCGAGGGGTTCCGGTTGGAGAACGAGGCCCGGCGCAGCCCCTGGTCCGTCGCGGCGACCGAGACCACCCCCGGGAAGGCCGCCGGGTAGGAGTAGGGGGCGTTGCCGCCGGCGTCGGGCTCCTCGGCACCGGCGTTGCCCGCCGCCGCGACGAGCACGACCCCCTTGGAGATCGCATAGCGGATCGCCGACCGCTCCTCCTTGGTCGCCAGCTCCTTGGAGATCGACATGTTGATCACGTCGGCACCGTGGTCCACCGCGTACCGGATGCCCCTGGCCACCACGTTCTCGTAGCGCTCGGCGGTGTTGAACTCTCGGAAACCGGGCTCCTCGTCCTCCAGGATGACCCGCACCGACAGCACCTTCGCGCGGGGCGCGACGCCGATCACCCCGTCTGCCCCGCCCGGCCCGTGACCGTGCCCGGCGATCAGCGACGCCATGTACGTTCCGTGCAGCCGGAGGGGTTGCACACCTCGCGGGTTGGCCCCGGCGGTGAAGTCCTTGCCCTCGATCACCGATCCGGCCAGGTCGCGATGGTCGCCGTCCACCCCTGAGTCGAGCACGGCCACGGTCACGCCCTCCCCTTCCGAGACCCGCCAGGCGGCGGGCAGGCCGAGGGTCCGCAGCACATCCCGCTGGCTGTCTCTGACGTCGTCGGCCCGCGCGGCCGGGGCCAGTGCCGTCAGCCCCGTCAGTCCCGCCAACCCCGCCAGTCCCACCAGCGTTGTCGCCGCGAGCGCCCCGCAGGCGGCGGAAAGACGCCTCGGCATGGTCAGCATCGCCACTCCGCGGAGGCACAGTCGGGGCGAGCGGGCCTGGACAGGCCGGCAAGGATCCGGTCGGCGATGTCGCCGGTGAACGCGAACAGGGTGGGCCGCTGCTCGCCGACCGCACTGGCGGGCCGGCCGTCTGTCTGGCCGACCGTGGCCATCACCACGTACGTGCCCGCCTGCCGGACGAGGCCGGCCTGGCGCCCGGCGGAGACGAACCGGTCCGCGACGGTGCCGGGGAAGGCCAGCGCCCTCAGACCCGGCAGGGGCCGGCCCCCTCTGGGCAGCGCCGCCTTGGCCCTGGTGGCGCCGATCTCGTCGGCGAAGGCCGCGACCCCGATGGTGACGACGACCCCCTGGAGCGCGTCGATGTAGGTGGCGCGCAGGATGCCCAGGCAGCCGGCCTGCCGCAGCGCCTTGCGCAGCTTGGCGTCGACCGCGTCGTCACAGCGGGTCTCCGGCGAGATGCCCACCCTCTGCGCTTTTTCCTCGCCCCCCTGCTCCGCGGCGTAACGGACCGTCTTGGGGAAGACCCGTCCGGCGGGCCACGCCTGCCAGCGCCGGGCCACCTCGTCGAGGGCTGCCCGATCGAGCTCCGCCTGGGTCGGCCCCCGGGTGAGCTCCGCCCCGGCGGCGCTGGTCGCCACCCCGGCCACGACCGCGCAGAACAGCGTCAGCGCCGATGCCACGACCAGCGTCGGCCATGAATGCCGTCGCTGACGTGGGACTTCGTTCACGCTCTCGACCTTAATGCGGTGAGGCGGGTGGCATCCGCCGTTCCGTCCATATCCGTCGGCATGGAAAGCACATGTGGCGGCGGCGCGAGTGCCGCCCGAACGGCAGGGGAACAGCGAGCGCCCCGTGGAGCGCGTGCTCCACGGGGCGCGTGCCGTGAAAACCCCGCCGGGTCGGTCAGTAGGTCGGCAGGCTCGGGTCGACGGTCTTGATCCAGCTGAGCACGCCACCGCCCACGTGGACGGCGTCGTAGAAGCCGGCGCTCTTGACGACCGCCAGAACCTCGGCGGAACGGGCACCGGACTTGCAGTGCAGGACGATCTTCTTGTCCTGCGGGAGCCTCTCCAGCGCGGACCCGTTGAGGAACTCGCCCTTGGGGATGAGCACGGCACCGGGGATGGACACGATCTCGTACTCGTTCGGCTCGCGAACGTCGATCACGTAGATGTTCTCGTCCGCGTCCTGCATGGACTTGAGATCGGCCGCGGTGATCGTGGAGCCGGAGACGGCCTCCTGGGCCTCCTCGGAGACCGCGCCGCAGAACGCCTCGTAGTCCTCCAGGAGCTGGGTGACCGTCGGATTCTTGCCGCAGAGCACGCACTCGGGGTCCTTGCGGACCTTGACCGAGCGGTAGTTCATCTCCAGGGCGTCGTAGATCATCAGACGGCCGACCAGCGGCTCACCGATGCCCGCGAGGAGCTTGATGGCCTCGTTGACCTGGATGGAGCCGATCGACGCGCACAGCACGCCGAGCACGCCGCCCTCGGCGCACGAGGGGACCATGCCGGGCGGCGGGGGCTCGGGGTAGAGGCAGCGGTAGCAGGGGCCGTGCTCGGCCCAGAAGACGCTGGCCTGACCGTCGAAGCGGTAGATGGAGCCCCAGACATACGGCTTGCCGAGGAGGACCGCCGCGTCGTTGACCATGTAGCGGGTGGCGAAGTTGTCCGTGCCGTCCACGATCAGGTCGTAGCCGGCGAAGATCTCCATCACGTTGTCGGTGGTGAGCGCCTCGTTGTGGACGATCACGTTGACCAGGGGGTTGATCTCCCTGACGCTGTCCGCGGCGCTCTCCGCCTTGGGACGGCCGATGTCGGACTGGCCGTGGATGACCTGCCGCTGCAGGTTGGACTCGTCGACCACGTCGAAGTCGATGATGCCGAGCGTGCCCACTCCCGCGGCGGCGAGGTAGAGCAGCCCCGGGGAACCCAGGCCGCCCGCGCCCACACAGAGCACCTTCGCGTTCTTCAGGCGCTTCTGCCCGGCCATGCCCACGTCCGGGATGATCAGGTGACGCGAGTAACGGCGCACCTCGTCGACGGTCAACTCGGCTGCCGGCTCTACCAGCGGTGGCAACGACACAGTTCTGCTCCCGTTTCAGGGGGTCTTGACGATACGGCTAGCGCAGCACGCTCCACTCACAACCTAACCTGGTGCCCTGGTCATTCCCCAACCGGAGTGAGGACCGTCTCACCTATCAGGATCCTGGCCTCGCGGGCCACCCTGCCGGGGAACTCCATCTGGGCCACATGCCCGGCGTCGGGCAGCAGCACCAGCCTCACCTGCGGGAACGTCCGGCCGGCCCGGGCCGCCATCCGAGGGTTGACGAGCCGGTCGTGGCGGCCGTGCACGACCAGTGTGGGCGCGGTCACCTGGGCCGCCTGCCGCCACAGGTTCGTCTCGCCGCGCCGGAAGTACTCGGCGACGATGCCGCGCGCCGAGTTGATCAGTGCCGCCCCCGCGTACGGGAGACCGTCCCTGCGGCGCAGCTCCTCGATCGCCTCCTTGAGCCGCTCCGGGTGAATCCTCCCCACATCGGCGTAACACATGGCGAGCGTGGCACCGAGTCTGCGCTCGGCGGGCAGGAGGCTCAGCCGGCTCGCCGCCCACTCGCCGAGCCTGGGCACGGTGGACAGCGCCACCCGCGCGGGACCGTACCTGGGCAGCAGATCGGGCAGGGCCGGTGAGATCAGGGTGAGCGAGCGGACCAGGTCGGGGCGGGTGGCGGCGACCCGCACGGAGACGGCTCCGCCCAGGGAGTTGCCGAACAGGTGTACGGGGGCTCGTGAGACCTGCTCTATCAGGGCGGTGACGGTCCGGACGTAGGCGTCGACGGAGTAGTCGCCGCCGGGCGGCTCGGGCGAGTATCCGGCCCCTGGCAGGTCGACGGCGTGGCCGGTCACCACGTCGGACAACTCACCCATCAGATCTGTCCAGTTGGTCGCGGAGCCCGCGAGGCCGTGCACATAGACGGCGGTCTCCGCGGGGCCTGGCGGCGTCGACCGCACATGGATTCGCTGATCGCCGAGGTCGATCATCTCGCCCTGCCAGCTGGGGATCGGTTTGTGCACCACTCGTACCTCCTGTCGCCCCTCCGCCCTTCCACGATAGTTCGCCTCGCGACACGCCGGACGACGGCCCCCGGGTACCACAAAAGGCACATAAGCCTATTTTCGCCAGATGTCTTTTTATTACACGCTTTATCACCATTAGCTAGATGCCTCCTTCAATGCCCTGTACTTCAAAGAACAAATGCGACATTAAAGACATTTAACCCGAAAGCAGCCGCTAAGTATCCAAGATCGGCCACAAATAGATAAGGAGAGGGCAAAAGGCTTTGATCTCTGTTTATCGGCAGACATGCGAGGAAATCATGACAACCAGGGATGGCTCACCACTGGCCATCTCCGGTAATTCTCGATCGATTCGGTAAATGCCGAAAATCGGGGCAACCGATCCTTTCAAGGGGGAAACGCAATGCCCAAGTTCAAGGGTGTCCTCGCAGGGCTCGCGATCAGCACGGCGCTGACCGGCGGAGTCGTCGGCATGGGCGCGGCGACCACCGTCACCAGCGCCAGCGCGACGACCACCACGATCACCGGCGCCGCCTTCCCGACCTGGGGCGGCGGCTGCGGTCGCGGCTGCGGTTGCAGCCGCTCGCACCACCACCGTCGTAGCCACCACCGCTTCAGGCTGATCATCAACAACCACAACAACAACAACAACCGCCTGGACAACTTCAACCGCAACGACCGCCTCGTGCCCGTTCTCGCCGAGCGCGACGGCAGGGAGTAGCAGGCCTCCCGGTCACCGGACCGAGGTCGCACCCCCGACCGGGGCGCGGCACGGCCAGAACATGAGGCCACCCACGGCCGAATCCGCGATGTCGAGCGGCTTCGGAACCGTAACGGAGCGACAGGACCCCATATTCGCCACGATCACCACTTCTCACCGAGAAAAAGCGATCGAACAGCGGAAACGGGAACTTGAGGAGAAATCCCCAAGACCCTGACTCCCAACACAGTGCGAGTTCTCATTTCTCAGGAATTACAGCGGGGCCTCGCGGTTTTCGAACCGCGAGGCCCTCGCCCATGCACCCGGCCCCCCGGCACATCACCTTCCCCACCCCCTCCCCAACACCCCTCACCTCGACACCGACGCACGAGAACGGCCCCCACGGCATCCACCCACGCTCACCGGATTCGACAGCAGGACACCTCGGAGACGACCCCGGCAGGACCCCCAGAAAGCCGGCGAGGATTCCCCCCACCGCACTCCGCCCCTCCCCTCGACAACGCCCCGGCGCCCTCCCCCCACACAAAGCACAAATACGACATTAAGAACATCTCACTTTAAAACAACTAATAAGAGTTCGACATCAACCATAAGGAGATAAGAAGAGGGCAAAAGCCTTCGATCTCTGTTTGTCGGAAGAGATACCAGGAAACCATGACAACCAGGGATGACTCATCACCGATCATCTCCGGCTTTTCCGACCAATCCGGTAAATGCCGAAAATCGGGGCAACCGATCCTTTCAAGGGGGAAACGCAATGCCCAAGTTCAAGGGTGTCCTCGCAGGGCTCGCGATCAGCACGGCGCTGACCGGCGGAGTCGTCGGCATGGGCGCAGCGACCACCGTCACCAGCGCCAGCGCGACGACCACCACGATCACCGGCGCCGCCTTCCCGACCTGCGGCGGCGGCAGCTGCAGGCGTGGCTGCGGCTGCTGCTGCCGCAGCTCGCACCACCGTTACAGCCGCCACCGCTTCAGGCTGATCATCAACAACCGCAACAACAACGACAACCACCTGGACAACTTCAACCGCAACGACCGCCTCGTGCCCGTTCTCGCCGAGCGCGACGGCAGGTAATAGCAGGCCTCCCGGTCACCGGACCGAGGTCGCACCCCCGACCGGGGCGCGGCACGGTCGGAACACGAGGCCACCCACGGCCGAATCCGCGATGTCGAGCGGCTTCGGAACCGTAACGGAGCGACAGGACCCCATATTCGCCACGATCACCACTTCTCACCGAGAAAAAGCGATCGAACAGCGGAAACGGGAACTTGAGGAGAAATCCCCAAGACCCTGACTCCCAACACAGTGCGAGTTCTCATTTCTCAGGAATTACAGCGGGGCCTCGCGGTTTTCGAACCGCGAGGCCCTCGCCCATGCACCCGGCCCCCGGCACATCACCTTCCCCACCCCCTCCCCAACACCCCTCACCTCGACACCCCTCCCCCACAAAGCACAAATGCGACATTAAGAACATTTCATTTGAAATCAATCAATAAGAGTTCAACATCGATGATAAATATCTAAGGAGAGAGCAAAAGCCTTCGATCTCCGTTTATCAGCAGAGATGCCAGGAAACTATGACAACCAGGGATGGCTCATCACCGGCTATCTCCGGCAATTTCCTACCAACCCAGGAAATGCAGAAAATCGGGGCAACCGATCCTTTCAAGGGGGAAACGCAATGCCCAAGTTCAAGGGTGTCCTCGTAGGGCTCGCGATCAGCACGGCGCTGACCGGCGGAGTCGTCGGCATGGGCGCAGCGACCACCGTCACCAGCGCCAGCGCGATGACCACCACGGTCACCTCCGTCGCCTTCCCGACCTGGGGCGGCGGCTGCGGTGGCGGCTGCCACCGCCGTCACAGCCACCGGCGGTTCAGGCTGATCATCAACAACCACAACAACAACCGCAACCACCTGAGGAACGACAACCGCCAGGACCGCTTCGAGCCCCTCCGCGAGGAGCGCCGCCGCGACGGCCGCGACGGCAACGGTGGCGGCAACGGTGGCGGCAACGGTGGCAACAACGACCTTGCCGCCCCCCCGGTCTCCTAGTCTCCTGACCAGGGCCGCGCGCCCCGGGCGGGGCGCGGCACGACCAGAGGCCGAAACCACATACGGCCGGATCCGCGATTTCCAGTGGCTCCGAAACCGTGACGGAGAGACAGGATCCCGCATTCGCCACGATCACGGCTTCTCACCGAGAAAAAGCGGTCGGACGGCAAATACCGGAGCTTGAGGAGAAGTGCCTAAGCTCCTGGCTCTCATATACAGTGCGAGTTCTCATTTCTCAGGAATTACCGGCGGGGCCCGCGGTTTTCAAACCGCGGGCCCCGCTGCGACATCCCCCGCCCCTCTGCCAAATCCCCCGCCCCTCCGCCAACCCTCTCCCTCGAATGTCGGTCGAGCGGCGCCCGCCCCCGGTCACCTCAATGCCGACGCGACCCACCGGGCCCGACACCTCCGGCCAACTATCGCATACATGTTCTAAAAATCGCCGGACAGATGTAAAGCATCGCCAATGCGGCAGGTACCGCCATGGGCAATCCGATGCCGTGCCTTTCTCAGCGCGCGGCATCCGAGGTCGTACGCTGGGCGATGTCCGACGTTTGCAGGAACCGGGCCAGGACAGGAAACGTGCCGAAGCCCGGATGACGACAGGGGATGTCAGACATGAACGTGCACGGCGCCGGCAAGCACGGGAAAACGGTCGACGACCCGTCCGAGGAGATCCCGATCGAGACGCCCGAGGCCGACGCCGCCGAGCAGCGTCAGTCGGCGCGCGAGGGCGGCTCCGTCTTGTCCCCCGACCTCTCCGCGGAGGCGGAGGTCGACCCCGCGGACGCCGCCGAGCAGGACCGGACCGCGCGCGAGGAGGATCAGGAGTGGCCCGATACCGTCCCCATGGAGGCGAATCCCGCCGACATCTTCGAGCAGCGACGCACGATCGAGCTCGATGAGGACGATTATCGCTGACCCCTGTTACCCGCGCGTAGGATGGCCCCAGACACCAGGAGTTTCACCCAAGGAGACCACGTGACCGCTACCCCGGATGCCAAGCCCCGGGGCACCCGGCTGCCCCGGACAGCCCGCCGCCGCCAGCTGCTCAGCGCGGCGCAGGAGGTCTTCGTGGAGAACGGCTACCACGCGGCCGCGATGGACGAGATCGCCGAGCGTGCCGGGGTCAGCAAGCCGGTCCTCTACCAGCACTTCCCAGGCAAGCAGGAGCTCTATCTGGCCCTGCTCGACCTGCATGTGGACGACCTGATCACTCGCTGCCGCGACGCCCTCGCCTCCACCACGGACAACAAGCAGCGTGTCCAGGCCGCCATCGGCGCGTTCTTCGACTTCGTCTCCAGCCAGGGCGAGGCCTTCCGGCTGGTGTTCGAGTCGGATCTGCGTAACGCCGCCCCGGTCCGCCAGCGCATGGAGCGCAACCTCCGTGAGAGCGCCGAGATGATCAGCCAGGTCATCCAGGAGGACACCGGCTGCTCCAGCGACGAGGCACGCCTGCTGGGCGTCGGGCTGGTCGGCATGGCCGAGGTCAGCGCACGTTACTGGATCAGTAGCAACGGCTCCATTCCCAAGGACGCGGCCACCCAGCTCATCGCGCGCCTGTCGTGGCGCGGCATCTCCGGTTTCCCCCGCACCGTCGCCGACCACTGAGAACGTCCCGCGGCCCCGCCGGCCCCGCCGGCCCCGCCGGCCCCAGGACATCTGTTCGCTTGGCGCGATCAACCGGCGCGTCGGACCTTCGATGGGGCGACCATGGGACGAGCAACCCTCATCGAAAGGGAGCACGATGGAAATCAAGATCGGCGTACGTTCCGTGCACCGTGAACTCGTAGTGGAGACCGACCTCACGGCCGACCAGGTCGAGAGCGAGATCGGTGCCGCCCTCACATCCGGCAGCGGTGTCTTCACCCTCACCGACGTCAACGGCCGGAAGATCATCGTCCCGGTCGCGTCACTCGGCTTCATCGAGATCGGCGAGGAGGCGGCGCGTCCCGTCGGCTTCGGCGGCACGCTCTAACGGATTCCGAGGCTCGCGCCGGATCGTCGTCCCCCGCCGGCATGGCGCGGTCCGCGGATCCGGCGCGAGCACGGGCGTCGAGTGATCATCTCTTGCGGAGAATCCGATGTGGGGCGCCCCGGACCCCCGGCACCCGTCTCGCCGGGCTCAGAAACGCTCGTTCCCCCATGTGCCCGGGCACTCGTCCCGCTCGCCGAACCCGCAGCAGCGCGGACGTCTGACCCGGCGAAGATGCTCCCGGCCCCGGCCGACGGCCGGACACCCCGCGCCTCCTCTGCGTAGCACGGGACGCGATGTCCAGCGGTTCGGCCCACATCTCGTCAAGGAACTGCCATAGCGGCGCGAGGCCCTCATGTCTCGCACGCTACCGCTGTTCGGCGTCCCACGCGCCTCGATCCGCGGACCGGTTCTCCTGCTCCGCCCCCCGGCGAACAGGCCCAGGGCCGCTCCGGGAGCCGGGAACATCCCCCGAACGACCATCCCGGCCCCCATGCCAGGGGCGCGGGGGGCAGCGGCTCACAGCCCCAGAGCGATCATCCGGTTGCCGTGTTTCTCGGTCAGCCGGGCGAACATCCGGCCGATGTCCTCCCCGGCCGCCTCCGCCAGCAGCGTCGCGAGTTCCGGCCTGGCCGCGGCCACATGCTGTCCCTGGCTCAGCGCCTCCCCGACCAGCCGCCTGGCCCACAGTGCCAGTCTCCCCGCCTGCGTGGGGTCCTCCTGCAGCGCCGCGCCGACCCTCTCCACGGCGAACCGGGACCTTTCCTCGTCCGCGAGGACCTCCTCGACGAGGTCCCGCGTCTCGTCGTCCATGCCGATGGCCGCCTCGCGGTAGAAGTCGAGCGCGATCCCCGTACCCACGTACGCCTTCACCAGAGCCTCCAGCCAGTCTCCGGGAGCGGTCTGGGCGTGCCAGTCGTCCAGCGGCCCGACGAAGGGCGCCATCGCCTCCTCAGGATCGGTCCCGAGGGCGGCGAGCCGGTCGCGGAGCAGTTCGAAATGCGCGTACTCGACCGCCGCGAGGCCACCGAGGGCCGCCCGATCGGTCAGCGAGGGGGCATACCGGGTGGCGTCCTCGGCGAGCCTGAGGAACGCCGTCAGCTCGGCGTAGGCGAGAACACCGAGCAGGTCACAGACACCGGGAGGGGAATCACTCATGGACGCAGCCTACGAGCTGACCGACCTCTCGATTCACCGGGAATACAAAGAAATCGGTTCTCCGTTGTGGTATCGAGTACACTGCTCTGTGAAAGTGCGACCGCACCGTGTTAATCCGGGATATCCACTCCCGGACGCCCCCAAAAGTCGGCGTGACGCCGCAGCGGTCGCTGATGACATGACGAGGGCTGGACCTTCCGCGAGGACTCGGCACGGGGAACACGTTTTCTGCCCGTGGTCCCGGCGGGCCTGCCTTCAACGGAGATTTAGGCAGGCCAAGCTGACGACGTTCCGAGACCTCGGAGTCACCCCAGAGATCGCCGATGCCCTTGAGACCGAGGGCATCATCACGCCGTTCCCGATCCAGGAAATGGCACTCCCCCTGGCCCTAGCCGGCCAGGACATCATCGGCCAGGCGCGCACCGGCACCGGCAAGACCTACGCCTTCGGCGTGGCGATGCTGCAACGTGTCGGCAAGCCGAGGAAGAACCGCAAGAAGCCCCGCGGGCTGGTCGTCGTACCGACCCGTGAGCTCGCCGTCCAGGTCACCGAGGACCTCGTGACGGCGGCCGGAAAGCTCGGTTCGCGGATTCTCACCGTGTACGGCGGGCGCGCCTACGAACCTCAGATCGAGGCGCTCAAGCAGGGCGTCGACGTCATCGTCGGCACCCCGGGCCGCCTGCTCGACCTGGTCAAGCAGAAGCACCTCGACCTCAGCCAGATCGGGACACTCGTCCTCGACGAGGCCGACCGGATGCTCGACCTGGGCTTCCTGCCCGACATCGAGCGCATCATCAAGCTCATCCCCGCGGAGCGGCAGACGATGCTGTTCTCCGCGACCCTGCCGGGCGAGATCGTCGCCCTGTCCAGGCGTTACCTCACCCGCCCCACCCACGTGCGGGCCGAGAACAACGACGCCGAGGCCGAGGCGACCCCGCAGACGACCCAGTTCGTCTGGCGCACGCACCGGATGGACAAGATCGAGATCGTCGGCCGCCTGCTGCAGTGCGAGGGCCGCGGGCTCACGATGATCTTCTGCGAGACCAAGCGCGCCTGCGACATGGTCGTCGAGCAGCTCAAGGAGCGCGGCTTCGCCGCCGCGGCCGTCCACGGCGACCTCGGCCAGGGCCAGCGAGAGCAGGCCCTGCGCGCCTTCCGCAACGGCAAGATCGACGTGCTGGTCGCGACGGACGTCGCGGCGCGCGGCATCGACGTCGACGACGTCACCCACGTCGTCAACTACGACTGCCCGCAGGACGAGAAGGCGTACGTCCACCGGATCGGCCGCACCGGCCGGGCCGGCAAGACGGGCGTCGCGGTGACCTTCGTCGAGTGGGAGGACCTCACTCGCTGGAAGGTCATCAACAACGCGCTCTCGCTCGCCTTCCCCGAGCCGGTCGAGACCTACTCGACCTCCCCGCACGTCTTCAGCGACCTGGGCATCCCCGAGGGCACCAAGGGCGTGCTGCCGCGCGCCAACCGGTCCCGGGCCGGCCTGGCCGCCGAGGAGGTCGAGGATCTCGGCGAGACCGGGCGAATCCGCTCCCGCTCCCCCCGCAAGGGGCGCGAGGACGATCGTGAGGAGCGTCGCGAGCGCCCGGCGCGCACATCCCGTGAGCGCCGCCGTACTCGCGGCGGCCGTACCGGCGAGGAGACCCCCGCGCCGGCCACGGCCGAGGGAATCCAGCCCGCTGAGCCCCCTGTCGTCGAGATCGCCGAGGTGGAGACGGACGTGGCACCCCGCAAGGACATCCATGACGACCAGCACGCCGCCGAGGCCGCGCCCCGCCGGGGCCGGACCCGCAGGGCCGGGCTGAACCCCGAGGTGAGCCTCGTCGGGAAGTCCGAGTCTCCGGCTCACACCGATTCCGCGACGGACGAGCCGGTCCGCAGGCAGCGCCGTGCCAGGCGCGAGCAGGTGGCCGAGGCCCCCTCCTGGGGCGAGGAGCCAGTGGCGGAGTTCACGGCCGAGGAGGACGACACCATGGCCGAGCGCTGGGACGACGAACCTCCGGCGGAGATCTACACGCCCCTGCCGCAGCCCGAGAAGATCATTCCGCCGAGCCCGTTCGCGGTGATCTTCAAGTCTCCGGACCTGGCGTCGGACGACGACGAGATCGCCCCCTCGGCGGCCTCTGAGCGCGTGCAGAGCCGCCGGCGCCCGCCGGTGCGCGGCCCGCAGCGAGGAAATCGTCGCCCGAACTAGCAGTACCAGCATTGAAGGGGGCGCGACCATACCGGTGGCGCCCCTTTTCGCGCTCCCGGACGCACGGAGCGATGTCACCAAGAGAGGTATCGTGGGGCCACGTGAGTACGCCGCGTTTTCTGACCCTGCCTCCTGGCGTTCGCTCTCGCCAGATCGAGACGGCGGTGGGCAGCTTCGCCGCCCTGGAGGCCCTGCCCGTCAGCGGCATTCCCGAGCGCTGGCCGGCCCTGCTGGTCCCCGGTCTGACGGGGAGCAAGGAAGACTTCATCGCGGTGCTGCAGACGCTCGCCCAGTCGGGCCGCCAGGTCGTCGCGATCGACATGAGAGGCCAGTACGAGTCGAGCGGCCCTGACGACAGGAGCCTCTACACCTGTGCCGCGCTCGGCAACGACGTCGACGTTCTGGCCCAGCTGCTCGGCCACGAAGGCCCGATCCACCTGGTCGGCCACTCCTTCGGCGGCCTGGTCACCCGGGAGGCGGTCATCGACGGCCGTACCCGGTTCGCGTCCTACACGCTCATGAGCTCCGGGCCCGGCGCGATCGTCGGGCCCCGCGAGCACGCGGGCCGCATCATGCTCTCGGAGCTGCCCGACCTCGGTCTGGAACACCTGTGGCACACCCGGATGGAGCCCGAGGCCCTGTCCGCCGGGGTGTCCGACGAGATCATCGCCTTCCTGCGCAAGCGGCTGTTCGCCAACTCGCCCACCGGTATGGCCACGATGACCGAGGAGGTGCTCTCCGCGCCTGACCGATGCGACGAGCTCACACAGGTCGATGTCGCCACCCTGGTCCTGTACGGCGAGCACGACGACGGCTGGCCACCGCGTATGCAGTCGGAGATGGCCCACCGGCTGGACGCCGACTGCGTGGTGGTCCCCGGCGCGGCCCACTCCCCCGCGGTGGAGGCCCCGGAGACCACGGCCGCCGCACTCGTCCGCTTCTGGAACGCCGCGGAAAACCGGCTGAGAAGCTGATCTCCCGCATGTCGTCTGGGGTTTTCCTTCGGGGAGACCCCCTGCCCGCATGTCACCTGGGGTCTTCCACTGGAGGACCCCTGCCCTCATGTCACCTGGGATCTTCCACCAGGGGACCCCTGTTGGACGAGTCGTCGAATGCCATGTAATGATTTACTTACCATGGCGAGTATCGAAGACATCGTCGTCCAGCCTCCGCACACCGCGACGTGGCTGGTGCACATCGACCGCTCCATGTGGGTCGGCGGGGTCCGCGGCCTCATGCTCCAGGCCCTGCACCCCCTCGCGATGCGCGGGGTCTGGCAGAACTCCGACTTCCAGCAGGACCCGTTCGGGAGGCTCCGCCGCACGGCGGACTTCGTGGGCAGGGTCACCTTCGGCAGTCCCGCGGAGGCCGACGAGATCGGCCGCCGCGTCCGGGGAATCCACCGGCGGCTCCGTATCGACGATCCCGACACCGGCCGTACCCACCGGGTGGACGACCCGGAACTGCTGCTCTGGGTGCACTGCGCGGAGGTCTCCTCCTACCTGGCCGTGGCACGGCGGGCGGGCCTGGGGCTCAGCGACCGCCAGGCCGACCGCTACCTGGCCGAGCAGCGCCGCAGCGCCACCTACGTCGGCCTGCACGCCGAGGACGTGCCCGGCTCCCTGGCGGAGCTGGAGGGCTACCTCGCCTCGGTCCGCCCGGCGCTGAGGGTCACCCCCGAGGCCGCGTCCACTGTGCGCTTCCTGCTGTGGCCGCGGCTGCCCGCCGGGCTGCGTGCCCTCGCCCCCGGCGAACCCGCCTACTTCGCCTTCGGCGCGCTCTGCTACTACTCGCTGCCCGACTGGGCCAGACGGATGTACGGCGTACTGCCCGAGGTGCCGCCCGGCACGGTGACGGCGGCGCTGAAGGCGTTCCGGCTGGCCATGAACTCGCTTCCCGAGCACGTCCACGACCGGGCGTTCACGCCCGGCACCCGCGAGATGCTCAGAGCCTCCCGCGAGCGGCTCGCCTCGGCGGGCTACGACATGACCAGGGGGCTCAAGGGGCTGACCGACCCGCGCCGCTGGCCGGACCGGCTGCCCCGCACCGCCTGACATCGCGCCACGCGGTCAGCCGGCGAGGGCGTCGGCGAGGTGGGCCGCGACGACCGAGCCGGCGCCGAACTGACGACGCGCCACGTGGTCAGTCGGCGAGGGCGTCCCACGGCTCGCGGTCGCCGCCCGCGGCCTGGCCCTCCGGGCAGTGGCGGCGAAAGTCGCACCACGAGCACAGGGGACCCGTACGGGGCGGGAAGGATGCGTCGATCTCGGGGGGCACCGGGGGCGGAGTCCGCTCGGCCCCCCTGGTCCTCCTCGCGGCCGAGCCCGTCCTGCTGGGGTGGGTGGCCGACCACGCCCGGTAACGCTCGTCGGCCTCGGACGCCTCGACGGCGATCTCCTCGGCGCGGCCAAGGTGCCGGGCCAGCGACTCGTCGGTGTGCTCCCACTCCACGATGGAGGCGGTCGGCAGATGGTGGAGCTCGACCCGGTGGCAGGGTCGGTGCAACATCTTCGAGGAGGCGATGGCGTAGACCGCCAGGGCGAGCGAGGAACGGGCGTCGTCGGCGGTCAGCGGGCGCCGGCCGGTCTTGTAGTCGACCACGACCAGCTCCTCGCCCCGCCGGTCGAGCCGGTCCACCCGGCCGGAGAGGGCGACGACCGAGGTGCGCGTGGCGACGGTACGCTCGACGCCGACCGGCTCCGCGGCGGGGTCGAGGCTCGCCACGTATCCGCGGACCATCTCCCCGGCCCGGTCACGCCAGGTGGCCGACTGTTCCGCGTCACGGAAGCCCTCGCCGATCCACCCCCTGGTGAGCAGGGTGACGGCGACCTCGGGCGTGCGCCGCTCGTACGGCTCGCGCCACCAGGCGGCCAGGGCGTTGTGCACGCTGGCGCCCACGCTGTTGTGCGCCCACGGCGGGCCCTTCTGCGGCGCGGGCCTGTCCATGTAGGTGAACCGGTAGCGCCGGGGGCAGTCCAGCCAGTTGTTCAGCCGCGACGGCGTGCAGGCGTACAGCCGCCGCGGCATGCCCTCCAGGGGAAGCTGGTCCATCAAGGGCTATTCGTCCCGGAGATTCAGCCGGATTCCCGCCGCGCGCGTGCCATCGGTCAGTGGCCCCTCCTCCTGGGCCTCCACCCCGCGGGTCAGCGAGCCGGAGAGCCAGGCGTCGAACTGAGGCTCCAGATCGCCGATCGTCGTCTCCTCACCGTGCGCCGGCAGCACCCGGGTGCCGTGGGGCAGGGTGAACAGCCGTCCGCCGATGGCGGTCAGCTGGTCGGCCAGGGCGGGATACTCACCGCCGATCTTGCCGGGGCCGTCGGCCTGGAGGGTCTTGCCGGTGAAGACCGTCGCGAGGGCCTCGCAGTAGAGCGAGACGCCACCGTGGGAGACGCCCGGGGTGGACATGACCTCCAGATGAACGCCGCCGACCTCGAACAGGCCCTCGTCCTCCATGTCGATGTCCGGCCAGGTGTCGGCCCAGGTCAGCCGCCACAGCGGCCTGTCCTTGGGGTGCAAGGCGATCACCGCCTCATCTCTGGCCGCGACCTCGATGGCCGCACCCACGTGGTCGGGCAGACCGTGGGTGCAGATGATCGCCAGCACCTCCCGCTCGCCGACCTTCTCCAGGATCGCCTCCGCGTCGCGCGCGGGGTCGATGACGATGACATCCTCGTCGTCGCCCAGGATCCACGTGTTGTTCTCGACCTTGTGCTCGACGCCGTCGACATCGACGACGCCCTCGGTCACCACTCGCTCGATACGCGCTGTCACGCTTCTGAACTTTACTGCCTCGCCCCGCCCTCCGGTTCGGACGGAACGGTCAAGGGTTCGCATACCGAGCGGGCGGTCAGGGGGCCGGGGCCTCCAGGCGCGGGGAAAACGCCCCGAAGGGCAGGTCGAGGGTCTGGTCCTGGTCGCGCAGATCGCGCAGGGACAGCTCGGCCAGGGTTATCAGGTAACCGGCCTCGGCGGGCCACACGACCGCCCAGAGCCAGTTTCCCAGCGCCTCACCCGCGTAGACGGCTCGGTCGGGGGCGGCGGTGACGCACCACAGGGCGGCCGGGTGGCCCTTGACGTCGATCTTGGCGTGCGGTGGCCCCTTGTCGAACCCGTTGCCCGGATCGGTGCTCTTCAGCCCGGCGAACGCCGCGCCGAGCCCGACCCCGGGCTCCTCGGCGATGAGCAGCAGATCGGCGGGCCCGTAGGTCAGCGAGGGCCCGGAGACCGCGACCACCGTGGCCCGTACGCCGCTGCGCTCGTCACCCACGTGGGCGAACCCGGTGACCAGCCATCCCGTGGGCAGCGGCCAGGGGACCCAGACGGGGACACGGGAGGTGCGGGTGATGGCCTCCACAGCGGCGGCGGAGGGAGGCATGGGTGGCTGGAACGGCAGGACATCGCCGTGGGGACCGCATCTCCAGGAGCTTGACCAAGCACTCGGCGGACGGAGCGGGCCGAAACAGCGTGGGCATGTAGGGGCGGCTTTCACGCCTACCCACGCTGCTTCTTCGACAGTCCATCCGTCAAGAGGCCTGGTCATTATCACACCGTAATATTGTTCACGTGCGCGTAAATTGTGTCGGCGCGATCATTCTCGACGGCGCGGGGCGGATGCTTCTGGTCCGCCGCGGCCGCCCGCCCGGTATGGGGCTGTGGTCCATCCCGGGTGGCCGGGTCGAGCCGGGCGAGTCCGACCCCGAGGCGGTCACCAGGGAGGTGCTGGAGGAGACCGGCCTGGTCGTCGTCCCCGGGCGCCTGGCGGGAACCGTCGACCGCCCCGGCCCCGGTGGTGCCGTCTACGAGATCCGCGACTACCTGGCCGAGGTCTCCGGCGGCACGCTCGCCGCCGGGGACGACGCCGCGGACGTCCGCTGGGTCACCCGCGCGGAGCTCCGGCGGCTCCCGCTCGCCCCCGGCCTGCTGGACGCGCTGGTCGAATGGGCGGTCATCGCGTCGAGGTGAGTGACGCGGGACCCACCTCACCGTGTCGAGGTGAGCTTGGAGCGCCACAGGGTGAGGTGGTCCGCGCTGTAGGTGGTGGAGCGGCCCAGAGCCACGACCTGGCCGCCCAGGACCGCCACCGCGCCGAGCCACTGGGCTCCGTCGCCTTCCAGCCTGCCCTGGCTGGGGGTATGGAGCTGCCAGTTCAGCCCGTCCTCCGAGGTCCAGGCCGCGCTGTCGCCCTCTCCGGGAACCCCGTGCCAGCCCACGGCCACCACGCCCTCCGGCGTCGCGGCGAGATCCTGTACGGCGGACGCGGCATCCGTGGGGAGCCAGGAGAACTCCCAACTCGTCCCGTTGTCCGCGGACACCGCGCCGAAGGCCTTCTGGCCGTCCTCCGTCCTGGCCGTGCCCGCCACGACGATGTCCCCGCCGTAAAGGACCACGTGCCGGAGCCCCGCCGATGTCGCCCCCGGGGGCAGGACCGGCTTGCGCGCGCTCCAGTTGACCCCGTCGGCCGACACCCAGACCACCCCGGTCTCGCGCTCGGCCGTGCCGGTGCCGCCGACGGCCACGTACCCGGACGAGGTCGCCGAGACGTCGTGCAGCCGCACGCCCGTACCGCCCGCGGGAAGCTTGGCCGCCCTGGAGTAGCGCTTGAGGTCGGTTGAGAACCACAGGACGGGCACGGTGGCGGCGGGACCTTGGTCCTCACCCGCCATGACGTAACCGGAAGGGCCCGCCGCCACGGCGTGCGGGGCGAGGAAGTCGTGGTCGCCCGCCGGGGCGAGGGAACCCAGCACCGGAACCCTGCGCCAGCTCTCGCCGTCGGAAGAGGTGAGCAGCAGCGGCTCGGTGGAGGCGGCGTCGGTCATCGTGCTGCCCGCGGCCAGCCAGCCCCGCCTGCCGTGCGCGACGTCGGCGAGCGCCTGCCGCCTCGGGCCGCCGAGGAGCTGCTCCGGCCCGGCCACCTTCCAGCTCTGGCCGTCGGCGCTGCTCCAGATACCGGCATCGCCCGAGACGGCCCCCACCGCGACGAATCTGCCGTCACCTGCGGCCACCCTGGCCGTCTCGCGGGCGGCCCTGGCCAGGCCCTCGATACTCCCCAGGGAGACCGACCTCGGTTCCCCGCCCTTGGGCGCGGTGATGAGAACCACCCTGTTGTCCACGTCGGCGGCGCGCTCGTCGCCACCGATGACGAGCGTGCCGGTGTCGGACAGGGCGAGCGCCCGCAGCGAGCCCGGCACCTCGCCGAGGTCCGTGGTCTTGCTCCAGTCCTGGCCGTCCTGACTGGTGTGGACCGTGTAGCGCTCGAAGCCCGACTCGACGACCGCGGCCACCCCCGCCGAGGAGGAGGCCAGCCGCCTGACGCCGGAACCGTCGGCCCCCAGGCCGGTGATGGCCCCGCAGGCCTTCCAGTCGGTGCCCTCGGGCGAGCAGTAGACGCGGACCTCGCCCTTTTCGCTGCGCTGCTGGGTCGGTACGAGGACGAACCCCCCGGCGGCCACGGCCAGCGCGCCCGGCTCGGGGATGACTCCGTTGAGCGCGGCACCGGTCCGCTGCCAGCTCCCGCCCCCGTCGGCCGAGCGCAGGATGACCGAGGTGGACTGCCCCTGGGCCGGGTCCGCCAGCGCGACCACGGTGTCACCCCTGGCGGCGACCGCCTTGATACCCCGCACCTTGTCCGGCATGCCGATCTCCCTGGTCGCCACCCGTTTCCAGGCGCGCCCGTCGGGAGAGACCCAGGCGACGGCCCCGGTGGTGCCGTCTTCCAGCACGGCCGCACCGACCGCGACGAAACCCGAGTCGGTCCTGGCCAGGTCCATGATCTTGTCCCCGCGCGCGAAGGCGCCCAGATCACCGGGGTCGGCCGCGGTCCAGCTGTAGCCGTCGGAGCTGGTCCACAGCCCGTGCCCCGAGCCGAGCGGGTCGTTGCCCGCCGCCAGCCAGCGACCGTCGCCGCCCGCCACCCGGCCCACCGTGGTCGGTCCCGTCTCGTACCCCGCGGGGCCGGTCATCCTGCCCAGCTGCCAGGTCGTGCCGCCGTCGGGAGAGACCAGGAACAACGGTCTGGGTACCGGGCTGGTGGTGTCGCTGCCGACCGCGACCATGACGGAGCCCACCGAGGCCACCGCGTTGAGAACCTGGTTGGAGCCGTTGCCGCCGACACCGGCCCGCGGCACGAAATTGTCGTCGCCCGAGCCCGCCTCGTCGCCGACCAGTCGGAGACCGGTGGCGAACGGGCTGCTCACCCAGCCCCACAGGGCCAGGCCGCCGCCGACCGTGACGGTGAGGACCAGGACCATCAGGAACGGGATCGCCAGGCCCCTGCCACGCCTGCGCCGCGTCGGGCTGGAACGGCGTACCGCGGAGGGCGCGGTGGCCGGGCGGTGATGCCGCCCGCCGTTCGGGCCCCGCCTGCCGGGCGGGCCCTCCGCGACGAGCAGGTCGGGCCGGGCGGGCCGGCCACCGGGCGGGCGCCCCACCCTGCGCACGGGCTCGAAAGCGTCCTCGACGGGCGCGACGAGCCCCTCGGGCTCGGGTCCCGGCTCCGGTTCGAAACCGGGTGCTCTCCCCTGTTCGGGGGTCGACCCGGACGTCGACCCGGGCTCCGGAGTGGGCGCCGGAGTGGGCGCCGGAGTGGGCGCCGGAGTGGGCGCCGGTTCGGGCGTCGCCGGAATGCTCGGCCGCACCCTGATCCTGTCCTCGGACGCGGGCCGCGGTGGCTGCGGGGACTCTGTCCGCCCGTCCTCCCCCCGCTCGCGGGCCGGCCCCGAGGCGACCAGGAGATCGGGCCGGTCCGCCCTCCTCCTGCCCCTGCGCTCGGGCGTCGGCCCCGAGGCGACCAGCAGGTCAGGACGGTCCACCAGGCGCGGGCGTCCCTGCTCCGGTGTGGCCCTACGCCCCCACCCCGTACCCCGTTCCTCCGCGGGTTCCTCGGCGGGCGGTGAGCCCATGAGGGGGTGATCGGCGGTGGGGGGCTCTGACGGGAACGACTGCCCGGGGTACGGGGTGGGGGCGTAGGGCTGGGCGTACGGACGGCGACGCTCGCCGCCGAGACCTTCAGGGCGGGCCTGGGGCGGTTCGCCGTCGTCCGGGGTCGGGGCCGCGAACGGCGGGAGCATCCACGGGGAGGCCATGGGAAGCCCTAGCGCGTCGTCACCGGAGGGGCCTGGTGGGGAGTGCTGGATCGTCGGCGGGGACGCGTGTGGCTCCTGGGACCTGCCTTCACGCATGGCGTCGTCGTGAACGCCGCCGTCATCCGCCGGCCACTCTCGCGAGCGCGGGTCGTGGGGGCCCGAGGCCACGCTCAGCACCTCCTCGCAGGAAGCCCGTTTCAGCCCGGAGTCACCACCCCGGACCGTTCCAGTCGTCTCCGTAACGGTAGGCCGCAATCCCTACGGATGCGGCAAATCGCACGCGACCCTACTACTACCCCGTTCTCCGGAAACGATCACCTCCTGCGGCCGACCGACCGGATCTCGGCCGTACACAGTCAAGAGCAACACGTCCCGGCCGTGATGACGAGACCTCTCTAGTCAGATTTATCAGCTAGGCGCCTGAATCGTCATAGTTTGTCCACAAAAATCCTGAATCACTGGTCTCCCGAGGCCAATGGCCCCTGGCTCACCTCTACCTGCCACCGCGGCCCACCCTCGTGTCGACACCGTCACGTCGACACCGTCACGTCGACACCGTCGGTGTCAGGCCGTGGGTGGTGTGAAGGCCGTGGTTCGCACGAGACCGGCGGCCCTGCCCTTCGCAACCACCACCAGTGCCATCTTTCTGGACGCCTCGTCGATCATCTCGTCGCCGAGCATGACCGCGCCGCGCCTCTCGACGGTCGTGTAGTAGTCGTACGCGTCGAGGATCAGCTCGGCGTGGTCGTAGTCCTCCTGCGTCGGCGAGAACACCTCGTTCGCGGCCTCGATCTGGGTCGGGTGCAGCACCCACTTCCCGTCGAGGCCCAGTGCCGCGGCACGCCCCGCCACCCGGCGAAAGCCGTCCAGGTCCTTGATCGCCAGGTACGGGCCGTCGATGGCCTGCAGGTCGTGCGTCCGGGCTGCCATCAGGATGCGCATCAGGATGTAGTGGTAGGCGTCTCCCTCGGTGTAGCCGGGCGGCTGCTCACCGACCACCAGGGTCCGCATGTTGATCGAGGCCATGAAGTCGGCCGGGCCGAAGATGAGCGTCTCAAGACGCCGGGACGCGCCTCCGATGGCGTCCACGTTCACCAGGCCCTTGGCGCTCTCGATCTGGGCCTCGATGCCGATCCTGCCGACCGGAAGACCGTTCGCCTTCTCGATCTGGGTGAGCAGCGTGTCGAGCCACATCACCTGGGCCTCGTCCTCCACCTTGGGCAGTATCAGGCAGTCGACGAACTCCCCGGCACCCTCCACGACCTCGATGACATCGCGGTAGGTCCACTGGGTGCCGAGATCGTTGACCCTGACGGCCCTCGTCCGGCCCGACCAGTCGCCCTCGCGCAGGGCCGCCACGACGTTCTTCCGCGCCCCCTCCTTGACGAGGGGCGCGACGGAGTCCTCCAGATCGAGGAAGATCTCGTCGGCCGGGAGCCCCTGGGCCTTCTCCAGGAATCGGGGGTTGCTGCCGGGCACCGCGAGACACGAACGTCGAGAACGCATGGGCACACGTTAACGCCCGCCCGAAAGCAGATCGGTGGCAGGGCGGCGCTATGGCGTCCGTACAAAGACCTCCCCCCGTTCTTGGCGGTGATCTCGCAGGGCCTCCACCCGAGCTGCCAGAAGAATGAGCATCAAGAATCTGCAAAGGAGACACGCACGATGGCAAACGCCTCTTCTGTGGCCAGGCCCGCCGTACTGTCCGACCTCATCCCGGGCTCCCGTGCCCGCGACGTCGCGCTCGTGGTCGGCGGCGCCACCCTGACGGGCCTGGCGGCGCAGCTCAGCTTCCCGCTGCCCGGCTCACCCGTCCCGGTCACCGGCCAGACCTTCGCGGTCGTGCTCATCGGCGCGGCCCTCGGCATGAACCGCGCGGTGGCGAGCATGGCGCTCTACCTGCTGGCCGGTGTCGCGGGCATGCCCTGGTTCGCCGAGGGCGCCTCCGGTTTCGGCGGGGCCTCCTTCGGATACGTCATCGGCTTCATCGCCGCCGCGGGCCTCGTCGGCAAACTCGCCGAGCGCGGCGGCGACCGCACCGTCCCGCGCACCGTCGGCACGATGATCCTGGGCAACCTGGTCATCTACGCCTTCGGCCTGCCGGTCCTCGTCGCCGTCGCCGGGGTGGACCTCGCCACGGGGCTCGCCCTGGGCGTGCTGCCCTTCCTGGTCGGCGACGCCCTCAAGATCATCGTCGCGGCCGGCCTGCTCCCGGCCGCCTGGAAACTCTCCCGGCGCTGACCTCGCGATGTGTGCGGCCTGTATCGCCCCTCGGGGAGGCACAGGCCGTACATTCGTCTCATGGGTGTGATCGAGGAGGGCGCGAAGAAGTCGAGCGTCCTATGGCTGTCGCTGGACCGGCCCCGGCTGGCCTGGCACACCTGGCACGACGGGGCGATCTACTTGGTCACCGGCGGGGGCGAGCAGCCGCTGCCGGGGCTGGCCGAGGCCGGCGAGGTACGGGTGACGCTGCGCAGCAAGGACAACGGCGGGCGCCTGGTGGCCTTCGACGCCGGCGTGGAGGTGATCGACCAGGTGGAGGCCGCCGACGCGGTGGCCGCGCTCGCCAAGGAGCGGCTCAACGCCCCCGACGGCGCGAGGCTGGTGGAGCGCTGGGCCGCCGGCTCCCAGGTGATACGGCTCACCCCACGGGAGCCGGTTCCCTGACCTCCGGCACGGACGCGGGCGACACGGCCGTGGCCCGCTGGGCCAGGTAGGCGCCGATCAGCACGATCACGCCACCCGCGATCTGAAAGGGGCCGAGCGCCTCGCCCAGCAGGATCCAGGCGACCACCGCCCCGGCGATGACCTCGAGCGAGGCGACGGTGGAGCCGATGGCGGCCGACAGGCGGCGTACCGCGATGACGCCGAGGATGTAGGCGACGACCGTGGCGACCACGATCAGGCAGACCAGCGCCGCGGCCACCGGCAGCGTGTAGCCGCCCGCGGGCGTGGCCGTGGTGCCGAACGCCTCCCAGGGGATGTCCCAGGGCCGGGAGATCGGGACAAGCGCCACGGCGGCGCCGAGCAGGCCCCAGGCGACCAGGCCGAGCGGGTCGACGTCGTCGCCGAAGCTGTCGCTGAGCAGGAAGTAGCCGGTGCAGCACGCCGCCGCGGCGAAGGCGAGGAGCAGTCCCACCGGGTCTAGGGCGAGACCCGACCAGACCTCCACCACGATGCCGAGCCCGACCACGGCGATGGCGGCCCCGACGAAGGCCGCCCGCGGCAGCCGTACCCGCCGGACGAACCGTACCCAGAGCACCACCAGCACCGGCGAGGTGTACTCGATCAGCAGGGTGACGCCGACCGGCAGCCGGGTGATCGCCGCGAAGAAGAGCGCCTGCACGCCGGCGACCGCGATCACCGCGTACGCCGCCAGGAACGGCAGCCGCGAGCGCGGGATGCGCAGGGCCGAGGGCCTGGCCACGGCGAGGACACCGACGAGCAGCAGCCCGGCGCCCGCCATGCGTACCCAGACCGCCTCCAGCGGGGCCGGCCCGGCCGCGCCCACGTATTTGGCCATGGGGCCCGAGAAGGCGAAACACAGAGACGAGGCGAGCGCGATCAGCAGTCCTGCACGTCTCATGAAGCACCATTCTCGTAATTACCGTTATGCACCTTTGATGCTGTCATGTTGGGATACTGGCCAGCAAATCAAATCCGGCATGTGAGCCGGGGAGCGTGGCAGCAGCCGGTTGGCCCGAGACGCGGCCTACGCTTCGAATGTGAGGATCTTCATCGCGCGTCTCGCCGGTACCCCGGTCTTCGACCCCGCCGGGGACCAGATCGGCCGGGTCCGCGATGTGGTGGTGGCCATCGCCGGCAGCGCGCCGCCGCACGTGCACGGGCTGGTCGTCGAGGTGCAGCCCAGGCGCCGGGTCTTCCTGCCGATCACCCGGATACGGTCCGCCCAGGCCGGTTCCGTCGTCTTCGGCGGCCAGCTCAACATGCGCAGATTCGAGCAGCGGGCGACCGAGACCCTGGCCGTCGCCGAGCTGCTCGACCTCGGTGTGGAGGTCGGCGGCGAGCGGATGACGGTCCTGGACCTGGCCATGGAGGAGACCGGGCGCGCCGAGTGGCTGGTCACCAAGGTGGCGGTGGTCCCGAGCACACCCGGCATGGCGCTGCGCCGGCGCGGCGCGACCAAAATCGTCGACTGGGCCGAGGTCCGCGGCTTCGGCGCCGTCCAGAAGGACCAGGGCGCCGCCAACCTGCTGGTCGCCTTCGAGTCGATGCGCGCCGCCGACCTGGCGGGGGCGCTGCACGAGCTGCCGGACAAGCGTCGGGTCGAGGTGGCGGCGGCCCTCGACGACGTACGGCTCGCCGACGTGCTGGAGGAGCTCCCCGAACGGGACCAGATCAGCATTCTGAGCCGGCTCTCCCCGGAGCGGGCCGCGGACGTGCTGGAGGAGATGAACCCCGACGACGCGGCCGACCTGCTGCAGGACCTCCCCGCCGAGCAGGCCGAGGCGCTGATGGCGCTGATGGAGCCCGAGGAGGCCGCGCCGATCAGACGGCTGCTGATCTACCCGGAGAACACCGCGGGCGGGATGATGACCAGCGAGCCGGTGGTCCTGCCGCCGAACGCGACGGTCGCCGAGGCGCTGGCCAACATCCGCCAGCACGAACTCACACCCGCGGTGGCCGCGCAGGTCTACGTGGCCAGGCCGCCCATCGAGACACCCACCGGCCGCTTCCTCGGCCTGGCCCACTTCCAGCGCCTGCTACGCGAGCCGCCGTCGACACTGCTCGGCAGCATCCTGGACACCTCCCTCGACCCGATCAGGCCGGAGTTCACCCTGAACCAGGTGACCTTCTACCTGGCCAACTACAACCTGGTGGCGGTTCCCGTGGTGAACGAGGCCGGGCGCCTGGTCGGGGCCGTCACCGTGGACGACGTGCTCGACCACCTGCTGCCGGAGGACTGGCGCGAGCAGGACGACCGGCCTCGGGAGGACAGGGATGGCTGATCGCCTCGACCAGCCCAGACAGCCTGGCCTGCGGCTCCGGCCCCACTACGACCCCGAGGCGTTCGGACGGCTCTCCGAGCAGATCGCCCGCTTCCTCGGTACCGCGAGGTTCCTGGTCTACATGACGGTCTTCGTCACCGTCTGGGGCCTGTGGAATGCCTTCGGCCCCCCGTCACTGCGGTTCGACCCCTACCCGTTCATCTTCCTGACGCTGATCCTGTCCCTGCAGGCCTCGTACGCGGCGCCGCTGATCCTGCTCGCCCAGAACCGGCAGGACGACCGCGACCGGGTCCAGAACGAGCACGACCGCAGGGCCGCGGAACGGAACCAGGCCGATCTGGAATATCTCACCCGGGAGGTCGCCGCCCTGCGCATGTCGCTCGGCGAGGTGGCCACCCGCGACTACATCCGCTCGGAACTGCAGCGCCTGCAGGAGGATCTCCAGGAGCCGCAGACGTTCACGGAGGCGTGACCGCGGGCGGGTGCCGCGGGCGGGTGGAGACGGAGACGGTGAGACGGAGGCGGTGAGGGGGCGTGTGGCTCCGTGCCGCGAGGCCTCAGCAGGGGTCGGTGCCGGAGGTCGGCAGGAGCCTGTTCAGCACGGCCGCGCACTGGCGCAACTCGTCGGTGTCGAGCATGCCCAGGAACTGGGCTCGGACGCCGCGCAGGTAGGTGGGGCCGGCCTCGGCCAGCCGCGCGGCGCCCGCGTCGGTGAGGACCGCGAACAGGCCGCGCGCGTCACTGGTGCACGCCTCGCGCTCGACCAGCCCGTCACGCTGGAGGCGGTCGATGAGCCGGGTCAGGCCGCTGCGCGAGAGCAGCACTCTGTCCGCCAGGTCGTTCATCCTCAGCCGCCGCTCGGGCACCTCGGAGAGCTGCAGGAGGACCTCGTAGGAGGCCAGGGGCAGATCGTGCTCGACCAGCAGGTCGGTCTCCAGCACCCGGGCGATGCGGACCTGGGCTCGTTGGAGCATGCGCCAGAGCGTCAGCTCCTCCGAGCTGACGTTCTCCTTGGACTCGCCCGCCGTGAGGGTCACGCAGTAACCTTAGAACGTTGCACGCGCATCTACACAGTGAATTGTCCGAATCCGGCGACCATGGCCGGGGCCGGAATTCCTATCGGCGTCCCGGGGTTCATACCATGGACTTACGACGCCGACCGTTCCCTGAAGGGATCGGCCTCTCGCCAAGCCATACGAGCGCCGCGACGGGCAGTTCCTGCCCCTGAGACGCCTCATCGATAACAGACAAGGAGGGACGGCATCCTCCGTCACCCCAGGGTGACGCCGCGTTGCCGACACTTCGATGGCACCTACCCCGGAACTGGTGATGGCCGCTCTCGCGACCGTCAACGACCCTGAGATCCGTCGGCCGATCACCGAACTCGAAATGGTCAAGAGCGTCGACATCTCCCCCGAGGGAGCGGTGCGTGTCGCGATCTTCCTCACGGTGTCCGGCTGTCCCATGAAGGACACCATCACCCGAGACGTCACCAGCGCGGTCTCCAAGATCGACGGAGTGACCGGCGTCTCCGTTGAGATGGATGTCATGAGCGCCGAGCAGCGCAAGGCGCTGCAGACCAAGCTGCGCGGCAACAAGGGCCCCGAGAAGGAGATCCCCTTCGCCCAGCCCGGCTCGCTGACCCGCGTCTTCGCCGTCGCCTCCGGCAAGGGCGGTGTCGGCAAGTCGTCGGTCACCGTCAACCTGGCCGCCGCGATGGCCGCGAGCGGTCTCAAGGTCGGCGTCGTCGACGCCGACATCTACGGCCACAGCATCCCTCGCATGCTCGGCACCTCCGAGCGTCCCACCAAGGTCGAGGACATGATCATGCCGCCGGTGGCGCATGACATCAAGGTCATCTCGGTCGGCATGTTCAAGCCGGAGGGCAACACCCCCGTCGTGTGGCGCGGTCCCATGCTCGACCGGGCCCTGCACCAGTTCCTCGCCGACGTCTACTGGGGCGACCTGGACGTGCTGCTGATGGACCTGCCCCCGGGCACCGGTGACATCGCGATCTCCGTGGCGCAGCGGATGCCTTCGGCGGAGCTCCTGGTGGTGACCACCCCGCAGCAGGCCGCCGCCGAGGTCGCCGAGCGTGCGGGATCGATCGCCGTCCAGACCCACCAGCAGATCGCCGGCGTCATCGAGAACATGTCATGGCTGCCCTGCCCGCACTGCGACGAGCGGGTCTCGGTCTTCGGCGAGGGCGGCGGCCAGACCGTGGCCGACGCGCTCACCCGCACCCTCGGCGCCCGCGTGCCGCTCCTCGGCCAGGTGCCGATCGACATACGCCTGCGCGAGGGCGGCGACGAGGGCAAGCCGCTCGTGCTGACCGACCCGGACGCCCCGGCCGCGGCCGAGCTGATCCGCGTCGCAGGCTCCCTCAGCAAGAAGTCGACCAGTCTCAAGGGCCTCCAACTCGGCATCTCGCCCACCCGGCGCGGCTGACGGCACCTGCTCCGACACGGCGGCGGCGCCCCCTGGTAGGGGGACGCCGCCGTCGGCCGTCTGAGGCGGACCAGGCCCTGCCCTTGAGTCTTTTGTCCGCCGCCTGGGTGGGTCTTTTACCCGCCGCTTAGGTTTTTGCCCACTGCTTGGGTGGGCGTTTTGCTCGCCGCTTGGGTTGTTGCCCGCTGCTTGGGTGGGCCTTTTGCCCGCCGCTTGGGTTGTTGTCCGCTGCCTGGGTGGGCGTTTTGCTCACTGCTCGGGCCTTTTGCCCACTGCGATCGCCCAGGCGGGGTCTAGGTCGCCTCGGAGTCGTACGGGGGGATCTCGCCGTAGCCCAGTTCGCCGCCCGCCGGGTAGGAGGGGACGGGTTCGGCGGTGGCGGTGGCCGAGGTGGCGTTCCAGTCGTCCTCAAGGTCGGCGGTGAGGTGTTTGCGGACGAAGTTCTTCGGGTTCAGGTCGGCCGGGTCGAAGTCGGCGAACTCCGGTCCCAGACCGCTCCGCAGGTCGTCTCTCGCGTTGTTGGCCATCCGGCGCAGGTTGCGCAGCGTCTTGCCCGCCTGGGCCGCGGCCTGGGGCAGCTTCTCCGGGCCGAAGACGAGAAGGGCGATGACCACCAGCGCCACGATCTCAGGCCAGCCGAGTCCGAACACGGTGATCTCCTACCGGGACGATGCCATGGGCACCTCTCCGGCTACACACCGGAGAGGTTTCAGACTAGTACCGTCAGGCGTGAGCACGCGCCCCTGCCCGACGGCTCAGGAAGGTTCGGGTGCGGGCTGGTCCGGCGCGGTGCCGACGATCACGGTCGCGGTATTCTCCTGGCCTCCGCGCTGGTACTTGACCGAGAGTTTCTCACCGGGGGCCCTGTTGCGGACCAGCGCGATCAGCTCGTTGCCGTCCTGCAGCACGATGCCGTCGACCTCCAGGATCACGTCTCCCGGCTTGAGGCCCGCCTGGGCGGCGGGGCCGTTCGGCTCGACCGGCTGGGAACCCTCCCTGGGCTCGGTCGCGATACGCACCCCGACTCCCTGGTAGGTCGGGTCGATGGCGACGCCGATCCGCGACTTCTTGGCCTTGCCCGTGGTGATCAGCTCCTGGGCGACGCGGCGGGCGTGGTTCACCGGGATGGCGAAGCCGAGGCCGATGCTGCCGCTCTGGCCGCCGACCGACCTGCCGAGCGTGGCGATCGCCGAGTTGACGCCGATCACCTCGCCGTTGCCGTTGACCAGCGGTCCCCCGGAGTTGCCCGGGTTGATGGCCGCGTCGGTCTGGACCGCGCTGAGCCAGGTGGTGTCGGAGCTGTTCTCCTCGCCCGCCTGAACGGGACGGTTGAGCGAGCTGACGATGCCGGAGGTGACGGTGCCGCTCAGGCCCAGCGGGGAGCCGATGGCGATGACCGGGTCGCCCACGACCACGTTGTCGGAGTTACCGAGGGTGATCTCCGGGGCGCCGAAGGTCTCCGCCGGCTTGACCACGGCCAGGTCTGACTCGGGGTCGCGGCCGACGACGACGGCGGAGGTGGACTTGCGGTTGTTGAACTGGATCTGGATCTGGCCGCTCGGGTCGGCACTGGCGACCACGTGGTTGTTGGTCACCACGTAGCCGCCCTTGATCAGGAACCCGGAACCGGTGTTGGAACTCGTCCCGCCCTCGACCGCCAGCGAGACCACGCTGGGCAGGACCTTCGAGGCCACACCCGCCACCGACTCCGGGGGCCGGGCACTGGAACCGGTCGGCGCGTTCCCCAGGCTGAAGGAGGGGTCGCGCCCCGAGCCGGTCGGCTTGGTGAGGAGATAGGTGCCGACGCTGCCGAGAAGCGAGGCGATCAACGCGATCACCACGGCGAGGACGACCAGCGTGACCGTGCGTGGCCCGCGCTGGATCGCCGCGGGTGCCGGGCCGCCGAAGCCTCCCGGCATCCCCGGGACGCCGGGAGGCGGCGCCCAGCCCGGCCCCATGCCGAACGCCTGGCTGGGCGGCGGGGGCGGAGCGTACTGGGAGGCGAAGACCGCCGTGTCGTACCTGGGTCTGCCGGAGGGGTCGCCCCAGCTCTCCCCCGCATGGCCCTGTCCCCGGAGGCCCTCACCCGTCGGCGTTTCCCTGTCGTCGTGACGGAGCAGCTCGGGTTGCCCCTGCTGCCCACCCCACCGGTCGCGACCCGGCGGGGCGCCCAGCTGGCTCCAGCCGTCGTCGGGCTGCTCGGCCTGGGCCGGTGCGGCCTCTCCCGCGGGCAGGAACTCGGGACGGGAGAACTCAGGACCCGAGGAGTCGTCGTGGCGAGACTCCGGAGCACCGTGGCCACCGTCGGTGAGGTCCGACGGCGTACGCCCCGCAGCATCGTGCGCCCCGTGGGTGGTACGGGCCTCGTCGGTCATCGAATACTCACTACTCCTCGCCTCGCAGACGACCACTCACCGGGTCAACCCGGCAATCTTCCCCCGAGCGGCATACGAGATGTGTAAAACACACGTCATCCAAAGGGATTGACCCATGAGAGCAGGCGGCTCGCACCTCGGCCGAGCCTCGTCCAGAGATCCGGAACGTTCTCGTGTGGCAGGGCCGTGACAGCCGCGTCGACCATGTCGGCCGGCGCGTCCGCGAAGACTGTATAGACATGCCCCCCACTCGCCCAGATCATCTCCTGCCCAGCCGGGCCTCGAACCCAGATCGTATGCCCGCTGCGCCGTTCCGTATGCCAACCCTGGAGGTGATCCTCATCAAGCACCCCAGGCTGCACAAAAACCGACACAACTGACAATCCATCTGAATATCCCAGATATAAGTATCCAGGAGGGGCGCTACGCGCGGCGAACAACTCCAGGCGGCCCGGCAGGGCACGGGGTATACGCCAGCCGGCGTCCAGCAGGCGGGGCATCTCCACGAGGTCGAGGCCGCCGGGGGCCATCGGCGGCACCTTGGGCACCGCCCCCCTGGGCACCGGGTCGAGGGCCAGATCGACGAAGGCTCCGACGTTGACGACCCGGCCCCTGGCGTCCATGAGTTCACGGCGCAGCACCAGCCCCGCGGCCTCGTCGATCCAGTAGCGGGCGGCGACCGTACCGTCCGCGCGCAGGGCGTTCACGAGGCGGGCGGGGCGCCCGCAGGCGTGGCCCTCCCCCGCGGCCACGACCCGGTAGTTGCGGGCCAGCACCTTGAGCATCATCTCGGACGGGCTGGACATGCCTCCGGCGGGGGTGCCGGGATCGGCGCTCTGCACGGAGCCCGAGGGCTCGGTGCGCACCGTCAACCCTTTTCCGGGGACGTTGTGCACCTCCAGCACCGCGGAGGCGGAGCCGGAGGCGCCCCAGACCATGACGTACTGGGTGCCCGAGTATCCACGGGTCCGGCCCGCGACCGCCGCCTCACGGAGCAGGTGCAGGCCGGTGTCCTCGTTCTCGGCCTCGTCCGGCGGCACGACCTGCGAGGTCCTCGCAGCGTGCACCGCACCGCCCGTCACCAGCCCCAGCAGCATGACAGCCACCAGGATGACCGTGGCGGGCAGCCGGATCACGGAGTGAGCGAGAAGGTCGGCGTCGCCGATCCGCCGTAGGGTGCCGTGTTCCTGTGCTGGTTGGCGAACATGTCGACCGGCGGTACGACACGCGGGTTGGGGTCGGCCCCGCCTACCACGAACAGCGTGCCGATCGCCACGGCCGCCGAGGCGACGCCCACCGCGACGTAACCCGCCCTTCGCGTGCGGCGAGGGCCTCCGGCCCGGCCCCGGGGACGGTTGTCGGGGGGAGCGACGCTGTGCATGCTCGGAATGGGCGCTCCGCCGAAGGTGCGCGGGGCCGGAAAGGGGCGCTCACGCGGGGGCAGCGGGCCGCCGGGCTCCGCCATCCGCAGCAGGGACATCGTCAGGTCGGCCGGCATCGCGGGCCCGTCGAGGGACCGCAACCGGCTCTTCAGCGCTCGCATGGCGTCGACCTCGGCCCGGCAGTCGGCGCAGAAGGCCAGATGCGACAGGGCTCGGTCGCGCTCGTGGTGGTTCAGCTCACCGTCTACCAGTGCGGAAACGCGTTCTCCTAGATGACTCATGCGCACTCCTTGCCAAGTGGCTCGTCGTGACATTCGTCATGACTGTGATTTCTCATGCGAATTCCTCCCCGTGAGTAACGCTCGGGGGGAATGGATCGTTCCGCGGCGCACGATGCTCCAGCGCCTCACGCAGCTGCGCCCGCCCACGGTGGATCCTGCTTCGAACCGTGCCGAGCTTCACACCCAGCGTCGCCGCGATCTCCTCGTAGGACAGCCCCTCGATGTCACACAGAACGACGGCCGCGCGGAACTCGGGCGCGAGCGCGTCGAGTGCCGCCTGGATATCGGGCTCCAGATGGGTGTCGTCGTACACCTGTGCGGGAGAAGGCTCGCGCCCGCGCAGCCGCTCGGCGGCGTCGTCCGCGAGTCCCTCGAACCTGATGCGCTGCCTGCGCCGCGCCATGTCGAGGAACAGGTTGGTGGTGATGCGGTGCAGCCAGCCCTCGAAAGTGCCTGGCGTGTAGTTCGACAACGACCTGAAGACCCGGACGAAGACCTCCTGTGTGAGATCTTCCGCATCGTGCACGTTGCCGGTCAGCCGATAGGCCAGCCGGTACACGCGCGCCGAGTGCGCCCGGACCACCTCCTCCCATGTAGGAGGCGTCCAATCAGACACGGGAGCTTCGGTCTGGTGGTCAGGCTCGTCCACCAGCACTCCTCTCTCCGGGACCACCGCTATCGCCATAGTGCCTGGTTTCGTCCCTTCGTGCGCACTGACTACCTTCAGGACCGGCAAAGGCCGCTTAAACCGTGCAACGCACCGGGGGCGACATGAGTTCCCGATCGGGCCTGCCTCCCTTAGGCTGCGACCCAGCGCCTATATGACTGTGTACGGAGAAAGCGGGAGGAGAGGCCGATGGCAGAGACGCCGACAAGTCCGTTGGAGGCCACTCTGGCCTATGCCGATGAGTTCCACAGGGAGGACGACATCCTGCTGGCCGCGCGCATGCGCGGCGCGGAGGTGGGAGCGCCCCCGATCCTGCCCGGCGGCGGCGCCGCTCTCTGCTTCCTCGCCACCGCCATCAACGCCCGTGCCGTCGTGGAGATCGGCACCGGCTGCGGGGTGTCAGGCCTGTGGCTGCTCCGCGGCATGCGCCAGGACGGCACGCTCACCAGCGTGGACGTGGAACCGGAGCACCAGCGGCTGGCCAGGCAGAGCTTCGCCCAGGCCGGATTCTCCGGCGGCCGGACCCGCCTGATCACCGGCCGCGCCCTCGACGTGCTCCCCCGCCTGTCCGACGGCGGCTACGACCTGGTCTTCTGCGACGGCGCCATGCACGAGTACGCCGACTACCTGGCCGAGTCCATCCGGCTGCTCCGGGTCGGCGGCATCGTCGTCTTCGACAACGCCCTCTGGGGCAACAGGGTGGCCGACCCCGCGCAGCGGGACCCCGACACGGTCTCCATCAGGGAGCTTGGCAAGCTCGTCCGCTCCGACGAGCGGCTCCGCCCGCTGATGATGCCTCTCGGAGACGGCATCCTGGCTGCCGTCAAGCTCGCCGACTGACGCCTCCCGCGCTTACCCGGCCAAGGGCCGGCGGGACGGTGGCACCGTCCCGCCGGCCACAGAATCACCGCTCACCACAGAATCACCGCTCACCACAGAATCCCGCTCACCGCGGAATCACCGCTCCTGGAGCCCCGCCAGCCATTCGAGCAACAGGCGCACGCCGTACCCGGTGGCTCCCTTGCTGAAGAGACCCTCGTCCGCGCCGCTACGGCCAACGCCGGCGATGTCCAGATGTGCCCAGGGCCGCCCGCCGGTGAACTCGCGCAGGAACAGCGCCGCGGTGACGGAACCCGCGCCGTAGGTCGATCCGGCCTCGATGTTGGTCAGGTCGGCCACCGACGAGTCGAGCGCGGGAAGATAGTCCTCGATCAGCGGCATCCGCCAGAGCCGCTCCCCACTGGCCTCCCCCGCCTCGACCAGCGCGCCCGCCAGCGCGTCGTCGGAGGCGAAGACCGCGCCGAGATTCTTGCTCAGGGCCATGCTGATCGCCCCGGTCAGCGTGGCGACGTCGACCATGACGTCCGGGTCCAGCTCCGCGTCGGCGTAGGCCAGCGCGTCGGCCAGTACCAGGCGGCCCTCGGCGTCTGTGTTGAGCACCTCCACGGTCCGGCCGCCGTACTGCGTGATCACGTCCGAGGGACGCTGGGCCGTACCCGAGAAGGAGTTCTCGGCGGCGGCGACGAGGCCGGTGACCCGGATCGGCACACCGAGCGAGGCCAGCGCGCCCAGGACCGCGATGACCACCGCTCCGCCGGCCATGTCGGTCTTCATGAACACCATGCCGGCGGTCGGCTTGAGCGACAGGCCGCCGGTGTCGTACGTGATGCCCTTGCCGACCAGAACCACGTGGCGCGTCGCGCCCTCGGGCTCGTAGGAGAGCTGGATCAGCCGGGGCGGGTTCACCGACCCCTGCCCGACGGCGAGGATGCCGCCGAAGCCGCCGGAGCGCAGCTCCCGCTCGTCCCACACCCGCGCGGCGACGCCCTGCTCGGCGGCGCGCTCGGCGAGCCAGGCGGGCGACTTCACCGAGGCAGGGGTGTTGGCCAGATCCCTGGCGAGCGCGACGGCCCCGGCGATCACCTCCGCGCCGGCGACCTCCGCCTCGACCCCGTCTCCGACGAGTTCGAGCGTCGTCACCGGGGACTTCGCCTCGCCGACCCTGAAGGTGTACGTGGCCAGCAGCGCGCCCTCCACGAAGGCCGCCACCGGCCCGCCGGGCAGCACGATCCTGATCGCGTCCTTGCCCTTGCCTCGCCGCGCCACCGCGGCGCCGGCCTTGCGCAGGGCCGTCGCCGAGCCGTCTCCGACCCCGTAGAGGAGCACCCGGCCCACGACGTCACCGTTCGTGACGGGAACCTCGACGATCTCACCCGCCTCGCCCTTGGCCTGGTAGTGGGCCAGTAACGCCGCCGCGGGCACCGGTAGCCCGATCTCGGGTGCGAGATCCTCGGCGAAGGGGACGGCCAGCAACTCGGCGTCGCCGAAAGACTCGGTCTCGGCGTCCTGCCCGGTGAAGAGCCCTTGGGCGTCCTGCCCGGTGAAGAGCCCTTGGGCGTAGGGCACGCGGGGTAGGAGCAGGTAAGGGGAGATAGGCATGGGGTGACTCCAGTCATCAGGCCCGGCAGGAGAGAAACACCGGGGAGAACACCGCGGCCCTGGCGCGAGCCGCCGTGAGGCGGTCCGACGGCCAGGGCCGTGTTCATCGTCGGTCGCGCGGGCCATCGAAGGTGTCATGCTCCCCGAGCAAGCTCAAATAGGGCCCGGCTCCGCCGCTCTGTCTTAGGTCGGGATTAACCGACGATTTTCTTCAATTCCTCACCAAGGGCGCTTGCCTCGTCCGCTGAGAGCTCAACGACGAGGCGGCCGCCACCCTCCAGAGGAACCCGCATGACGATCCCCCTGCCTTCCTTGACGACCTCCAGCGGACCATCACCGGTCCTCGGCTTCATAGCCGCCATGCGTGTATCCCTTCCTGCTTCGGGCTCCGGATCTCCGACTGACCCGAGGGTGGCCGACGCATTCACGTCTTCTGTGATGTCCTATTATCCCGCCTCCGCACGGAGAATGGGAACGATCAGTCTCAGCGTCGGCTCATCCGGCGATCAAGACCGTTGTCCGAGACCCCTCAGACGGCCAAACTTGTCCTCGTGAACGCCCGCGCCGCTCTCTTCGATCTGTACGGGGACCACCTCAGATCCCGAGGCGGTCGTGCGTCCGTGGCCGCCCTCGTTCGACTGCTCGCCCCGCTGGACATCGCCGCCCCAGCCGTGCGCACCGCCGTCTCGCGGATGGTACGGCAGGGTTGGCTGGCGCCCGCCCGGCTGCCTCGGGGCCCCGGCTACGAGGTCACCCCCAAGTGCGTGCGCCGCCTCGACGAAGCCGCGCTGAGAATTTACCGAGTTGGGACGATCCCCTGGAACGGCCGGTGGCACATCCTCGTGGTCGGCCCCGTGCGCGAGCGGTCCAGAAGGGAGCGCCTGCGGGCCGAGCTGTCCTTCATCGGGTACGCCCCCCTGTCCGAGACCACCTGGATCGGGCCCCGGCCCTCCCCCGAGCTGGAAACGATCCTCGGCGGCGGGGGCGTCGGCGCCGACCGGTTCGACGCGGTGCTCGACGGTGACCCCGCGGCACTGGTCGCCAGGACATGGGACCTGGACGGCATCGGTGCCGCCTACCAGAGCTGGCTGGCCCAGGCGATGGACCTGATCGGCGAGCTGCCCGACGGCGCGAGCGACGCCCGGGTGTTCGCCGCCCGCAGCAGGCTGCTGCACGGCTGGCGCAACTTCCTGTTCCGCGACCCCGGGCTCCCAACCGAGCTCCTGCCGCGAGGCTGGCCGGGGGAGCAGGCCAGAATCTACTTCGAACACGAGGCCGGACGGCTGCTCCCAGCCGCCGCCGCCTTCGTCGACCGCCACCTCGGCGAGCCGTAGCACGCGGAGCCGAGAAGCCTGAAGGAGCCTTTGTTGAACGACGTTCTCCACTCCATCGACGACGCCGTCGCCACCATCGTCATCAACCGGCCGGAGGCGATGAACTCACTGACCTCTCGGGCGAGGGCCGCCCTGCTGGAGGCGCTGACCGCGGCGTCGCAGGAGCGCGCGGTGCGGGCGGTACTGCTGACAGGGGCGGGGCGGGCGTTCTGTGCCGGCCAGGACCTGAGCGAGCACGCCGCGAACCTGGAGGCCGGCCGGGGCCTGAACGACACGGTACGTACGCAGTACAACCCGATCGTCCGCACGATCACCGAGATGGACAAACCGGTCGTCGCGGCGGTGAACGGTGTCGCCGCGGGCGCGGGCGCCGCGCTGGCCTTCGCCTGCGACCTGCGAATCGCCTCGGAGAAGGCCAGGTTCGCGATGGCCTTCTCCGGCATCGCCCTGGCCCCGGACTCGGGCGCCTCCTGGACCCTGCAGCGCCTGGTCGGCGCGGGCCGCGCGGCCGAGCTGCTGCTGCTCGGCGAGCCCCTCGGCTCGGCCCGCGCGCTCGAACTCGGGATCGTCTCCCAGGTCGTCCCGGCCGACGAACTGGACACCGCGGCCCGCGCGCTGGCCGTACGGCTGGCGCAGGGCCCCACCGGCGCCTACGCGGCGGCCAAGCACGCCCTGCGGTTCGCCGCGTCCGCCTCCCTGGCCGAGACCCTGGAGCTGGAAGCCGACCTCCAGGACGCCTGCGTCAAGACCGACGACCACCTGAACGCGACCCGCGCCTTCCTCGCCAAGGAGCGCCCTGTCTTCCAGGGCCACTGACGACTCTTCCGGGGCCACTGACGACCTTTGGCCGGTGCCCGCCGGGAACCGGTCGGCCGTCGCCACGGATGACCCCGCCGAACCGCCGCGTACGTGCCGGCGGGGAACTCCCGGCGTCAACGGAGCCCGGCCGCGCGGACGGTGCGGCGCTCGCGCGAGGCTCCCCTCGCTCGCGGCGGGGAGGCCGTCAGGCGCGGCGTGTCCAGCAGTCGGCCAGGTGGTCGTTGACGAGGCCGATGGCCTGCATCAGCGCGTAGGCGGTGGTCGGGCCGACGAAACGGAAGCCGCGTGACTTGAGCTCCCTGGCCAGCACCTTGGAACCGGGGGTCTGGGCGGGCAGGTCCGCCGGGATCTTCGGGACCGGCGCGCCGGGGTCCGCGTGACTCCAGACGAGGTCGGACAGGCCGATGCCGAGCGCGGCCCTCGCGTTGGCGATCGTCGCCTCGATCTTGGCCCGGTTCCTGACGATGCCCGCGTCTCCGAGCAGGCGGTCGACGTCCCGCTCGTCGAAGGCGGCCACGGCCGAGATGGAGAATCCCGCGAAGGCGGCACGGAAGTTCTCCCGCTTACGCAGGATCGTGATCCATGACAGGCCGGACTGGAACGCCTCCAGCGTGATCCGCTCGAACACCCGGTCGTCACCGGTGACCGGGCGACCCCACTCCTCGTCGTGGTAGGCGACGTAGTCGAGGGCCGAGGTCACCCACCCGCAGCGCACGAGCTCCACGGGTGCCACGGGTGCCACGAGCTCCACGGGTGCCACCGGCACAACGGGGCGCGAGGTCTCGGTCAACGAGGCTCCTCCTTCTCGTTCTTCCCGGGCCGCTCATCGAGGTGGACACCGACGGCACCGGAGGACGGCTCCGGCGAGGCTCCGGAAGGCTCCTCGCCCACCGCGGGCCCGGCCGCGTCGGGGAGCCGGTACGACACCTCGCTCTCGACGAGCGAAACGGCGGACGACCCGCCGGAACGCTCCTCGCCCACCGTGGACCTACCGTGGCCGGAGAGCTCGTACGGCGCCTCAAGCTCGTGCAGAGCGGCGGACAGGCCGCCCTTGAGCTCGTGGCGGGCCTGGAGCCTGCCGGCGAGCAGCTCGGACACCCGCTGCTCCAGCACGGCGATCCTGGTGTCTCGCTCGCTCAGGGCGCCGGCGACCCGGTTCAGCGTCTCGTCCACGCTCTGGGTGTGATAGCCGACAAGGCTCACCGGGAGCTGGAGTGCCATGAAGTCGACAGCACCGAGCTGGCCGCCCTTGGGCAGGTCCAGCGGAGGCACGTCGGGGGCGAACTCACTCAGCTCACCTCCTCGGCCCATGGCGACCATCGTGACACCGGCGATGACGGCTACGGCAGCGAGGGCTAATACGACCAGCACATACGAATCGTGCCACAACTCCGCTGACCTAGGATCGGGTCGTGACTCCTCCGTTCCCTGAAGAGAGCAGCCTCCCGCCGGCCTCGGTCGAGGTGGGCGACGGCCAGGCTCCGACCTCTCCGAGCGGGCAGACCGGGGCGGGAAGCCGATCCGTCCGCGAGGTGGCTCCGGCAGCACTCCCAGCGATGCCGACGACGGCTCCCGTCGTGCTCGGCCCCGGCGACCCGGGCGAGCCCGGCTGGGTCGAGGCCCACTCGATCGGGGAGGTCGAGGAGCTCGTCCGTACCGGGCACACCGTGGTCGTCACCCCCGCCGACTTGGCCGCCACGGCCGCCACGCCCCCCAGGAGGGCCGGGAGGGCCGTCGAGGAGGCCGACGCCACCGCCGGAAGCGAGAGGGACGCCGAGGCCGCGGAGCTCACCGCGGCCTCGATCTGCGCCTGGGCGGGTGCCCGCGTGTTCCGTACGAACCGCCGGGAACAGGTGCGGCTCGCCGTCGAGATGACCGACTCCCTCGCCGGGCGGCGTCCACCCGCGCTAACCCGCCGTGGCCTCGCCTAGTTCCTCGGCGCTCGGTTCCAGGTGCCTGGTCGACTTCTCCAGCAGCCGGAACGCCTCGTCGACGGTGGCGGTCCAGGAGATGGCGTCGAAGACGTTCGGCCGGGTGAAACCCGCCTCCTGCATGCCCTCGACCAGGTCCCGCAACGGCCGGTAGATGCCCCACGGGTCGAGAACCACCAGGGGCTTGTCGTGCAGGCCCAGCGTGCGGGACGTCCAGATCTCGAACAGCTCCTCCAGCGTCCCGATGCCGCCCGGCAGCACCAGGAAGGCGTCGGAGCGGGCGTCCATGACACCCTTGCGCTCGCGCATGTCGCCGGTGATCACCAGCTCGTCGGCCTCCTCGTCCGCGAGCTCGATGTCCACCAGCGACTGGGGGATCACACCCACGGTGCGGGCGCCGCCCGCGCGGGCCGCGCGGGCGATCGTACCCATGCAGGAGACCTTGGCCCCTCCGCTCACCAGGTCGTGCCCGCGCCTGGCGAGCTCGGCACCGACCTCTTCAGCCAGTTCCTGATACTTCTGGTCGATTCTCTGACTCGACGCGAGGAATACACAGATGAACACGTCCCGACCTTATTCGGCATCGCCGGGGGTGGTCACGGCCTTCTCCGCTCGTCCCTCGCCCGCCCGATCCTGTTCTGATCGGCCTCCACGATGATCCGGACCGCCTCATCCACGTCGTCGGTGACGTGGATGAGGTTCGCGTCCGACGCGGAGATCTTGCCGGTCCCCACGAGGGTCTTCCTGATCCAGCCGATCAGGTCGCCCCAGAACTCGGTGCCCATCAGCACCACGGGGAAGGAGGTGACCTTCCCCGTCTGGACCAGGGTGAGCGCCTCGAACAACTCGTCCAGGGTGCCGAACCCGCCGGGCAGCGTGATGAAACCGCAGGAGTACTTCACGAACATGGTCTTGCGGACGAAGAAGTAGCGGAACTCGACGCCGAGGTCGACGTACTCGTTCATGCTCTGCTCGAAGGGCAGCTCGATGCCCAGGCCGACCGAGACGCCGCCGGACTCCGCCGCCCCCTTGTTGGCGGCCTCCATGCAGCCGGGGCCGCCGCCGGTGATCACGGCGTAGCCCGCCTGGGAGAGCCTCGTGCCCAGCTCGACCCCCATCTCGTACTCGGGGGTGCCCGCGGGGGTACGCGCGGATCCGAAGACGGTCACGGCCTGGGGCAGCTCGGCGAGCTGGCCGAAGCCCTCCACGAACTCGGCCTGGATCCGCATCACCCGCCAGGGGTCCATGTGCAGCCAGTCGGCCGGACCTCTCCTGTCGAGAAGCCGCTGGTCGTAGGTGGAGTCGGAGACGAGGTCACCGCGGACCACCGCGGCTCCCTGGCGGCGTTCAGGACGTGTTTTCTTCATGCGGGACACCGTAGTGCCGTCCCGGAAAAATCTTGAAAAATCTCCATGAAAACATGGAACCGGATTTTGACGGGGGCGCGTCTAACTGCCGAGGGTGCTGCTCGGGACTGAAAGTGGCTTTCCCCGCCAAATGGCCGGCGAGGAAAGCCACTTTCATTTGCATCCGGCCCCGCTCCGGCCCGGCCCGGCGCAACCGCCCACGTCAGGGAGGGGCGGATCCCACACGCCGGGGACCGCACAACACCGTGAACGGCACAACCGTGAACGGCACTCCTGGCCCGGTGAGTCCGGCCTTTCAGGACAGCCAGCCGAGCATTCCGCGCTCGCAGTCGGCGATCTTCTTCAGTGACACGAACTCCCCCTGCTGGTGCGCCATATTCGGATCTCCGGGACCGTAGTTGACGGCGGGCACGCCGAGACCGGCGAAGAGCGAGACGTCGGTCCAGCCGAGCTTGGCCCTCGGCGTGCCCCCCACGGCGTCGACGAAGGCCGCCGCCACCGGATGGGTCAGGCCGGGCCGCGCGGCGGCGGCGCCGTCGGTGAAGCGGACCTCGTACCCCTCGAACACCTCGCTCACATGGGCCCGCGCCTCCTCCAGGAACAGGTCGGGGGCGAAGCGGTAGTTCACGGTCACCACGCACTCGTCCGGGATCACGTTGCCCGCGACGCCACCGCCGATGCCCACCGCGTTCAGGCCCTCGTGGTACTCCAGCCCGTCGACGACGGGGAGCCTCGCCTCGTAGGCGTTCAGGATCGCGAGCACCGGCTGGGCGGCGTGGATCGCGTTGACCCCGAACCAGGACCTGGCACTGTGCGCCCGCTTGCCCCGGGTGACGACCTGGGCCCGGAGCGTCCCCTGGCAGCCGCCCTCGATCGTGCCGTCGGTGGGCTCCATGAGCACCGCGAAGTCCCCGGCGAGCCAGTCGGGATGCCTGCGGCTGAGCCCGAGCAGGCCGTTGCGCTCGGCCTCGATCTCCTCGCAGTCGTAGAAGACGTAGGTCACGTCCCTGCTGGGCTCGGGGAGGGCCGCGGCCAGCTTCAGCGCGACCGCGACGCCGGACTTCATGTCCGAGGTGCCACAGCCGTAGAGCAGGTCGCCCTCGACGCGGCTGGGCAGGTTGCCGGCGACGGGGACGGTGTCAAGGTGCCCGGCGATCACCACCCGCTCGCCGCGGCCCAGATGCGTACGGGCCACGATCGACTCGCCGTCGCGCTCGACAGTCAGGTGCGGGAGGAGCCGGAGGGCATCCTCCACGGCGTTGGCCAGTGCCTTCTCATCGCCGCTGACCGACTCGACGTCCACGATCCGGGCGGTGAGCTCCCCGACATCCTGTGTGAGATCCAGACGCGTACTCATGTCCGCGACCCTAGTGCCCGCGAGGGATCCCGCCGAGCCCGACCCCGCCGGCCCTATCCGTGTCCGTGCAGCATCCGGTCGAGCTCGCCCCTGCCGGGCCGGTGGCCCTCCTCCAGGCGCTCCAGCACCAAGACGCAGCGCAGGCCGAAGGTGCCACCGGGAAACTCGCGCCACCGGGTGCCCTGCGCCGCCACACACCAGTCGGGGACGCGGCCGCGGCCGAGTTCCTCTCCCGTCCGCACATCGACGACCGGGGTCGAGCCCGACAGGATCGTCCCGGCGCCGACCACGGCGCCCCGGCCCACGCGGGCCCCCTCGGCGATCACCGCACGGCGGCCGATCAGCGCGCCGTCCTCGACGACCGCGGGTGCGGCCCTGGAAGGCTCCCACGGGGCACCGGCCCCCTCCTCGCCCACCTGGCCGCCCGCCTCTCCGACGCCGACCCCTCCGGCCAGGTGGACGTTCTTGCCGATCTGGGCACACGAGCCGATCGAGACCCAGGTGTCCACGGTGCTGCCCTCGTCCAGATGGGCGCCGATGTCGACGAACGAGGGCATCAGCACCACACCTCGTGCCAGGTAGGCACCCCAGCGGGCGATCGCCCCCGGCACGACGCGGACCCCGTCGACGGAGGTCTTCAACGGAAGGCGGTCATGGTGATGGAAATCACCCACCTGGGACCTGGCCATGCCGAGCACCCGGAACGCGAGCATGACAGCCCGCCGGGCGCGCTCGTCCACAACCACCTCGCCGGTAGGGGAAACCTCCGCCACCCGGGCCTTTCCGCCGTCGAGCATGTCCACCGCGCTCACCACGACGGCGCGGGCCTCGGTGTCGGCGGGGCTCAGCTCGGCCCGGCGCCACCACAGCTCGTCGACGGCCGCGGGCAGCGGGCTGGCATCGCTCTGGGTCATGGGCCGGAGCCTAGTGTTCACAGCGTTATCACAGGCTGAGCAATCGCTGGGGGCCTGTAGGTTCTTGACCGTGCGAAGGCGCTTCTCAAAAGGGGTTATCGCGATCATCGCGATCGTGGTCGTGCTCGTGGTGGCCATCACCGCGGGTCTGTTCACCCTGCTCAAGCGGGCGAAACCGTTCGTCGACCTCGGCGAGGGGTGCAGGGTCACGACTCCGGAGGGCTCGCTGGACTTAGATATCTCGCAGGCCCAGGTGGCGGCGGCCATCGCGGCCGTGGCGGCTCGCAGGAGGCTGCCCGAGCGGGCCGCCGTGATCGCCTACGCCACCGCAATTCAGGAGTCGAAGCTGGAGAACCTGAGGGGCGGCGACCGCGACTCGGTCGGCGTGTTCCAGCAGCGGCCCTCCCAGGGGTGGGGAGAACCCAGCCAGCTCATCGATCCCGTCTACGCCTCGGAGAAGTTCTTCGCCGAGCTGGTGAAGGTGCGGGGATACCGGGAGCTGCCGCTGCACGAGGCGGCCCAGGCCGTGCAGCGTTCGGCCGACGGGTCGGCGTACGCCCAGCACGAGGAGGACGGGAAGATCCTCGCCGCGGCGTTCACCGGACGTGTCCCCAAGGCCGTGCACTGCTGGTTTCCCGCTCCCTCGGGCAAGACCCCGCGCCCTGACACGGGCGAGGCGAAGCGCGAGCTCACCAGGGCGCTCGGGGCCGCGTTCGAGGCCCCCTCGCGCAGGCGCGGCTGGCTGGTGGCCGGCTGGTCGGTCGCCCACGCCAAGGAATTCGGGCTGACCGGCATCCGCTACGACGGCCAGTCGTGGGTCTCCGTGAACGGCCACGACGGATGGAAGCCCGACCCCAAGGCGTCCGCCGGGAAGATCGAGCTCTCCTAGACGTTCTTGTGCCGGTAGACGTTCTGTTCCGGCCGTTCCAGTGCCGGTAGATGTTCTCGTTCCGGTCGTTCTCGTGCCGGAGCCGGAGGCGCCCCGTCAGACGCCCTTTTTCTCGATCCTGATCGTGCCGGGGGGCAGGGGCTCGGCGTGCGAGGATCTCCAGCGCTGGCCCTGCAGGCGTTCGAAGCTGAGCAGGCGGCCGTCGGCCGCCCGGTAGTCGGCGAAGTCGAGCAGACCCCGCTCGGGCATCGAGGTGACACCCTCGCCACGGAAGGCCGCCGTGCCACGGTCGACGGGGAAGAAGTCGACCCCCTCGACGCTCAGGGTGGTCTTGGCGGGGATCATGCCCTCGGTGGGCACCTGCGTCCACAGCAGCACCTCCAGGTGCGGCGGTTCACCGGTCGCCAGGCCGTCGCGCATCTGGATCGACAGCCACTGGTAGCGGCGGTTGCCGTCGTCGAGGAGGTACTCGGTCCACTGGGTGCCCTGCCACGACAGGTACAGGGCGCCGAGAACCCGGCTGCGCACCCCCTGGCATTCGATCGCGTCGCCGACCTTGATCGTACGAGGGTCGGGATAGTCGATGCCGACACGGCCCATGGCCGGTTGGGGCGGCTGCGCGGCCCCAACCGAGGAGGGGGGGGTCTCGCCGGGAGGCTCGGAGTCGTCGGCCCTCCTGTCCTGACGCGTCGTCGCGAAGAACGCGCCGAACAACAGGACAAGGGTTGCCACACTCAATCCGAGTATCACAGCGACCTCGGGGGTCATGCCGCGCGATCCTACTGGAGGCGGCGCACTGCCGCACTGATGCGTTCGTCGCCGGCCGTCACGGCGACTCTGATGTGCCCCTCGCCCGCGGTCCCGTAGAAGTCGCCGGGAGCGACCAGGATCCCTCTCTCCGCCAGCGCGCGGACCTGCTCCCAGCAGCCCGTCCCGTTGGACGCCCACAGGTACAGACCCGCGGTGGAGTGCTCGATCTTCCAACCGGCCGCCTCCAGGGCGGGACGGAGCGCCGCGCGGCGGGCGGCATAGCGGACCCGCTGTTCCTCGGCGTGCTCGTCGTCGTCCAGGGCGACGGCCATCGCCGCCTGGACCGGCGCGGGCATCAACATGCCGGCGTGCTTGCGTATCTCCAGCAGCCGCTTGATCAGTGCGGGGTCGCCGGCGACGAACCCGGCGCGGTAGCCGGCCAGGTTGGAACGCTTGGACAGCGAGTGCACCGCCAGCAGGCCCTCGTGCGAGCCACCGCAGACGTCCGGGTGCAGGATCGAGACCGGCTGCTCCTCCCAGCCCAGCTCGATGTAGCACTCATCGGAGGCCACGACCGTCCCGCGCTCGCGCGCCCACGAGACGACCTTGCGCAGGTGCTCGGCGGGCAGGACCTTACCCGTCGGGTTGGACGGGGAGTTGACCCAGAGCAGCGGCACCCGCTCGGGCCCGAGCGCGAGCAGCCCGTCGGCGGCGTACGGCTCGGCGCCCGAGAGGCGGGCTCCCACGTCGTAGGTGGGGTAGGCCAGCTCGGGGAAGATCACTCGTTGCCCCGCCCCGATGCCGAGCAGCGTCGGCAGCCAGGCCACGAACTCCTTGGAACCGATCAGCGGCAGCACGTTCGCCTGGTCGAGGATCACTCCGTGCCTGCGTCGCAGCCATCCGGCCGCGGCCGAGCGAAGGCGTTCGGAACCGTGCGTCTGCGGGTATCCGGGGCTGTCCGAGGCGTCCGCGAGCGCCTGGCGCACGACGGCGGGCACCGGATCGACGGGAGTGCCCACCGACAGGTCGACGATCCCGTCGGGGTGCGACGCCGCCAGTTCCTTCAGCGGCGCGAGCCGGTCCCATGGAAAGTCCGGCAGACCGATCATCGGAGCCTCGCGGAAATGTTCGGGTTCTCTGACCGGTCGGGAATGGCGCTCACTTGAATCAGCCGTCGTCTTTCGCTCTATCGGAACTGGCGATGGCACGCACCGGAGGAGCGAGTCCTCGCCCCTCCGGCACAGGACACCTAGTGGCTCTCGGCCTGCGGGGGCAGAGCCGCGACGACCGGGTGGTCCTTCTCGATCTTGCCGACCTTGGAGGCGCCGCCAGGCGACCCCAGGTCCTCGAAGAAGTCCACGTTCGCCTTGTAGAAGTCCTTCCACTGCTCGGGGAGATCGTCCTCGTAGAAGATGGCCTCCACCGGGCAGACGGGTTCGCACGCGCCGCAGTCGACGCATTCGTCAGGGTGGATGTAAAGCATCCGCCCTCCCTCGTAGATGCAATCGACAGGGCACTCCTCGATGCACGCCTTGTCCAGGACGTCCACGCAAGGCTGCGCGATGACGTAGGTCACCTCGGGCTCCTTCTTCTTTACGCACCTAGGCACGACTTCGACCGCGGGTTGCTTAGCCCTAGTATTGCCGGGCCTGCCACGTGTCTGAAACGGGAGGGGGCAAAAGTCGATGGCCCTTGGTTTCGGTGCCCACCTGAATATCACCATAACCCCCTCTGACGTGGGCAAAAGAGTCACCACGCGGAGACGGGTTCCCGAGGGATTCCGGGACGCGGTGGGCGAGCTGGAATTCTGGCGGGACGGGGTACTCGGCGTGCGCAAACGGGACGGCACACTGGTCGAGATCGGCGAGGAGACGCTCGCCGCGGCGAAGGTGGTCCAGGAGCCTCGGCGTCCGCGTGCCTGAGGCGCCCGCCGGCACGTTCCGGTAAGCCGCTCGCCAAGACACGTATAAGCCGTCCGGTAGGAAGGGCCGCGCCTGCTCGACCAGGCGAACGACAGCGGAGAGTATTTTCTCCGTGACCGTACGTATCAGCGCCGCAGCCGCCGTGATCCTCACGGCCACGATCGCCGGATGTGGCGCCCCGGCTCCCCAGAACGTCCAATTCCCGCCGGTCAACACCCGGGCCGCCTCCATGAAGGAGGGCTTCTCGACGATGGAACGCCTCGTCGAGGCGGCCAAGAAGGAGGGGACCCTCACGGTGATCGCGCTACCGCGCGACTGGGTGAACTACGGCGAGATCATCGACACCTTCGCCGAGGAATACGGGATCAAGGTCGACCAGCTGGAGCCCGACGCGAACAGTGCCAGGGAGATCGCGGCCATCCCCGCTCTCAAACCCGACGTGTTCGACCTGAGCGTGGACGTCGCCGTGGCCAAGTCCGACCTCTTCGCCCCGTACCGGGTTCAGGGCTGGCAGGACATCCCCGACCACCTGAAGGATCACAGGGGCGCCTGGTACGCCGGGTACGGCGGCTACATGTCCATCGGCTACGACCCGAGCAAGGTCGCGGCGCCCGCCTCCTTCTCCGACCTGCTGAAGCCGGGTCACAGCGTCTCGCTACCCGGCGACCCCCGGGAGGTCGCCGCGGCCTTCAACGGGGTGATGGCCGTCTCGCTCAGGGGCGGCGAGGCGAGGGCGGAACGAGGTGTGGAGTTCTTCCATCGACTCAAGGGGGCGGGCAACCTCGCGCCCAACCCCAAGGCGGCCTCGGTCATCGTCGACTGGGACTACCACAACGCCGAACGGGCGGCCGGCGGCAAGGACTGGAAGGTCGCGATTCCCGGCGACGCCGTGCTCGGCTCGTACTACGTCCAGGCCATCAGCAAGCAGGCCCCGCACCCGGCCGCCGCCCGGCTCTGGCAGGAGTTCCTGTTCTCCGACAGGGGCCAGAACCTCTTCCTGAAGGGCTACGCCCGCCCGGTCAGGATGGAGGCCCTCCAGATGCGCGGAACCCTGGACGAGGAGCTCGCGGCCAAGCTCCCCGCCACCAGTACGAAGCCCGTGATCCTCACCGTCTCGGAGATCGACAGGGCCAGGGCCTACCTCCAGCGCGAGTGGGCCAGAAAGGTGAGATGAGGGTGAGGCTGGTGAGACTGATATGTCGTGACTTCCCAGAGGCTCTAAAGTGTCTGGAGAGTACCGATAAGAGACCTTAGCGTCTCAGAATGTGAGCTGACGTCTTGCGATACGACACCCCTAGCTTGACGAGGTGGAACGCTCGCGCCTACGACAGCAGCTTTGGGTACGTTTCAGCACATGGCGCCCCCCTGGTCGAACTACTCGACCCGCAGCCGGGGGAACGCATCGTGGATCTCGGCTGCGGCACGGGGACGCTGACCGCCGAGATCACCTCCCGGGGTGCGCGTGTCCTGGGGATCGACGGATCACAGGCGATGATCGAAAAAGCCCTGGCGCAGTATCCGGGGCTGGACTTCATAGTCGGCGACGGCCGCGACTTCACGGTGGCCCAGCCCTACGACGCGGTCTTCTCCAACGCGGCCCTGCACTGGATGGGCCAGGAGCCGGATGCGGTGATCACCAGCGTCCGCGAGGCCCTCGCACCCGGTGGGCGGTTCGTGGCCGAGATGGGCGGGGCGGGCAACTGCGCCGCGCTGACGGCGGCACTGTCCACCGCATGGCGGGAGTACGGGCTCCGTGAGCCCGGCCTGCCGTGGTACTTCCCCACCCCCGCCGAATATGCCACGAGGCTGGAGAAAGGCGGCTTCACAGTCCGCCTGCTGGAATACTTTGATCGGCCGACCCCGCTCGACGAGTGCCCCAACGGGGCGGCCGACTGGGTGCGGATGTTCGCCGGTTCACTGCTCCAGGAAGTGCCGCCGGAGATGGTCGACTCGCTGCTCCACCGGGTGAACGAGCTGGCCGCCCCCGCCCTGCGGCGGGAGAGCGGCTGGATGGCCGACTACGTGCGACTGCGGTTCGCGGCTGTACGCCGCTGAACCGACCCAATGCGCCGCGGCGATTTGCCAGACTATGGTCTGTTCCATGAGTCTCGTTCCCGGCCACATGGAGTGACTCGGGCGGCTTAAGGGGCTGGTGAAGGGAACGGATGAACTTCTGTCTGAGTGACCTCGTGCCGCCGCTACGCTGGAGCGACGCGGCCACGATCCCACTTCTGCGCGACCAGCCGGACCTGCCGGACGCCTGGTGGCGGAGCCTGCCGATGGCCCACGTGCTCGCCGTACTGCCTCCTGAGAGGCTGGCCGAGATCCTCACCGCGCTCGCCCTGAGCCACTGGCCTGCCGCTACCGTGGGCGACGTGCTGCCCGCACTGCACGTCCTGGATCCGGACGAGGCTGACGAGCCCTGCACGGCCATAGCCCTCGACCGCGCGGGATCCTGGCCGGGTCTCCTCGCGCTGACCGGCCACGACCTGCGCGACCAGCCGTTCATCCAGCCGGTCCCGCTGCTGCACGCCCTTTTCACAGCGGTCTTCGCACGCCTGGCGGCTCCGGTCCCGGCGACCCCGCTCCCGGTCGCTTCGGTCCCGGTCGCTTCAGTCCCGGCGCCTGCCGCGCGGAGCGAGTCAGCCCCGGGCGAGTCCGATGCCATACCGAATGAGTCTGAAGCCACCCCCGCCCCCGTGCCGGGGACCGGGCCCGGCGTCGTGACGGAGTCCCCCGCCGAACCCCCCGCGCCCCCTGCCGAGAGCGCCACCGACCCGGAAGCCCTACCGGAGCCAGAAGCCCGGCCAGAGCCGGAAGCCCTAGCAGAGCCGGAAGCCCTACCGGTGCCCGAGGCACGTCGCGCGGCGGAGACCAAGGCGGAGACCAAGGCTGAGGCTGAGCCCGCTGCCGTCCCTGGATCGCTCTTCCAGCCCGGCCCGGCGAGGGACGGCCTGCCCACGGCCGACCCGGCGAGGAACGACACGCCCGCGGCCGGCATGGAAGCTCGGGCCGCCGCGTCAGGAGAGGCCCGGCCGACGGAGTCCTCCGCCGAGAGCGTGCCCGAGTCCGAGGTGGGTGCCGACGCCCCGGTCGAGTCGGTCACCGAGGCCGGCGAGGACTCCGTACCCGCCGACGCCCCGGAGGCGGCGGGCGCTCCCGAGCCGGAAAAGCCGGAGAAGGCCGTGCGGAGCCAGGGAGCCGAGCGGCCTGCGGAGAGCCTGCACGCGCTGGTGGACGGTGTCTTCGCCAACGTGGAGGACAAGCGCTGGGCGGTGGCGCAGAACAGGCTGTTCAGCGACACCCCGGCGACCGCGGAGGCGCTGGCCAAGCTCTTCGCGGTGCGGCCGGAGGTCATCTTCGGCATCGAGGTCGACCTGCGCCGGGAGCTCGGGGAGTGGATCGCCTCCGACGAGGCCGCCCCGTACCGGGAGCACCTGGAAGAGATGAAAAGGCTCCTCGGCAGGGCGGCACCCAAGGAGCGGCTGATCAACGCCGCCGACTGGCACACCCAGGAGCTGTACTCTCTCGACATACCGGCCTGGCAGTTCGTGCTGGCCACGCTCCCCGGTTACCACCTGGTCGACGAGTGGCTGGTGGAGGGCGACATCGCCGAGCTCCGCCACCGCACCCGCGACATGCTCAGCGAGGCCCCGCCGCCGCTGACCATCAACAAGGCCCTCGACATGGTCTCCTCGCTGGGCATCCACCCCGAGGTGTCCAAGGAGTGGCTGGAGAACGTTCCGCAGCTCCGCATCCTCGGCGCGGGTGAACGACCTCCCCAGCGCCCGAACGGCGTCCCCGCCCTGATCGCGGAGATGCCCGCCGGCGTGCCGAGGAAGAACGGGGAACCGGCGAAGGCACCCTTCCGCCCGCTGAAGGACGTCTCGCTGACCAGGCGCTGCTTCCGCCAGCCCGACGGCCGCTGGTGGCTGAGGATCGACGTCACCTCCGATCACCTGCAGGGCGCCGAGTGCTCGCTGCCCAGCGGGTTCGCCGCCTATCTCGGGATGTCACCCGGTGAGGGCCGCACAGTCAGCAGCGCGGTCGGCGAACTGGTCCTCAGCTGGCATGACAGGCCCGTGCTGGAGTCGCTCAGGACGCTCCTGGAGGACGTGGGAGCCAAAGAGGGCAGCCACCTGTTCCTGACCCTGTCGGACGAGGGGGTCCTGCGGGCCAGGCACCTACCGGCCTCGGAGGGCGAGGGCGAGGCGACGGCCCAGGCACTGAGGCTTGTCGGCTACACCGCCTCGGGCGGCACCCCGGAGCAGGCCGGGCGGGTCATCGCCACCCGGGTCGGCATGACAGGCCCCGTGGGCATACCCGACCTTCTCACCCGGCTGCGAGAACGCGGGGACCGCGATCTCCTGTCACTGTTGGCCTAGCTCATGCCCCGCCTCGCCATCTCCCCCGACTTCCCCGTCGAACTCGGCGCCCTGGCCCAGCCGGTGCGGCGGGACGTCGTGGTGTCGGCACGCAGGTTCCTGCAGAACGTGGCGGGTGCTCCGCACCCCGAGCGGGTCAGGGGGGCCAGGGACCCCCGGATCGTCACCCTGAGGCTGGCCGACCGCCACCGGGGTGTCGTGGTCAAGCAGCGGGACGTCTACTGGCTGCTGACCGTGCTGCCGGACGTGGAGGCGTGGGCGTACGCCCAGCGCTACCGGTTCGGCGTCAACACGGCGATTGGAGTGGTCGAGATGTGGGACGCCGAGGCGCTGGACCAGGTACGACCCGCGGTGCGCAGGGCTGCCGAGGCGTCCACGACACGGCTGTTCTCCGAGATCTGCGACAGTGACCTGGCCGAACTGGGGGTGGACGGCCGGTTCCTGCCGCTGGTCAGGCAGATCACCGACCAGCTCACCCTGGAGGCGCTCGAACCGCTCCTGCCTCCGACGCAGTACGAGCCGCTGGCGGCGCTCGCCAGGGGCGAGTCGATGGCCGCGGCCTGGCGGGAGTTGGAGAACTGCCGCGCCGTCGCCGCGGGGCCCGAGCCGATCAACCCCGAGGACTTCGGTGCCGCGCTCCTGCGCAGCCCGGACCGGGCCGTCTTCACAAACCACCCGCGCGAGCTGAACCGCGTGCTCGACGCGCCCGGCTGGTGCGTGTTCCTGCGGCCGCCTCAGCACCGGCTGGCGTACTGGGCGTCCTACCAGCAGCCGACGCTGGTCACCGGTGGCGCGGGCACCGGCAAGACGCTCGTCGCCCTGCACAGGGCGGCCTACCTGGCCAGGCGCGCGGGCGGCCAGATCCTGCTCGTCACCTTCTCCCAGAGGCTGAGCGCCGAACTCGCGGCCAAACTCGACGTGCTGATCGAGGACGAGATGATCCGCAAGCGGATCGAGGTCGGCAACGTGGACCGGCTGGCCCACCGCATCGTCGCCGAGGCCGAGGGGCGTCCGCCCTCGCTGGTCGGCGCCGCCGAGCTGACGGCGCTCTGGGGGGAGACGGAGACGGGCCACAGCCCGGCGTTCCTGCTGCGCGAATGGGAGCAGGTGGTACTGGCGCAGAACCTCCGGACGCTGGAGGAGTATCTGGACACCCCCCGCTCGGGCCGCGGCGTCGAGTTGTCGGCCGAGGAGCGCGTCGCCGTCTGGGACGCCATCGGGCACGTCACCGGCCGGCTGCGAGAGCGCGGCAAGCGGACCCTGCTGCAACTGGCCTCCGAGGCGTCGGTGCTGCTCGGCCAGACCACGGGAGACCTGCTGGAGGAGGCGGAGCCCATGCGGGAGCCGTACCGGCACATCGTGGTGGACGAGGCGCAGGACCTGCACCCCGCGCAGTGGCGGCTGCTGCGGGCGGCGGTGCCGCACACCCGCGACGACCTGTTCATCGTGGGCGACCCGCACCAGCGCATCTTCGACACTCGGGTGACGCTCAGCGCCGTCGGGATCGACGCGATCCGGCAGCGCCTGCAGGTGTCGTACCGGCTCCCGCAGGAGATTCTGTCCTGGGGGGTCCGGCTGCGCGGAGGCGGTCCCGCCGACGGGCTCGTCAACGGTGTGCAGGAGCTTTACGGCTTCCGGAGCACCCGGCACGGGCTCAGGCCGATGGTCCGTGCCTACGATTCACCACGAGATGAGCTGACGGGGCTGGTGGCACAGGTGGGACAGTGGGTGGATGAGGGCGTGACGCCCGAGGAGATAGCGGTGGCCGCCAGGACCGCCGGCCTCGTGCGTGACGCGCGGACCGCTCTGCGCGAGCTGGGGGTGCGAGTGACGACGCTGCACGGCATGAAGGGACTCGAGTTCCGGCGGGTCGCGGTGATCGGCGTGGGCGAGGGGATCGTGCCCGACCCCGACTCGCTGACCCCGGTCGGCGAGGATCCAGCCGCCAGGGCCCACGATCTCCAGCGGGAGCGTGGCCTGCTCTATGTCGCCTGCACCCGGGCACGAGAACTCCTTTACGTATCCCATTCCGGACGGGCGAGTCCCTTCCTTCCCAACTGACCACATAGTCTGAACTGCGGATGTAATCCCCTTTGCCGGTTGGACCTCAATGAACCTCAGCCTGAGCGACATCGCGCCACCTTTGCGCTGGACCTCTCCTGGCCAGGTAGCGCCGATCGCAACCGATCCACGCCTCCCAGAGGCGTGGTGGCAGGCGCTTCCGCTCGACAGGGCCTGCTCCACCATCGGGACGTCCGAGGTCGCCGGACGCCTGACCGACCTCGCCCTGACGTGCTGGGGTCACCTGATGCTCGGCGACGTCCTCCCCCTGCTCAGGTTCTCCGACCCCGCTTCGAGCGTGCGCACGCCCGAGGGGCTCGGCCGCGAGACGGTGCACAAGCTGTTCACCGGGGTGCTGGAGCGACTGCTCGAACCGGTCACCGAGGAGAGCGTCGCCCAGGTCCGCCCCGCAAGGCCCGACCGGCCGCTGCCCGAGCTGATCGACGAGGTCTTCGCCACGCTGGACGAGCGGCAGCGGGCCATCGCCAGGGACCGGCTCTACGCCTCCCAGCGGGCCACGCTCGACGACCTGGCCCAGCGCTTCTCCGTCACCAGGGAACGCATCCGGCAGATCGAGCGTGACCTGCGCGACCATGTCGAGGCCTGGCTCGCCAAGGACGACGCGGCTCCGCTGACAGGCCACGTGTCCTGGCTGCGAGGCCGGTTGGGCTCCGCCGTGCCCGCCGACGACCTGGCCGCGGCGGTGCCCTGGCACCGCACCGACCTGGCCACGCTGGGCATCCCCTCCTGGCGGTTCGTCAGGACCCTGCTGAGCGGATACGAGCAGGTGGACGGCTGGCTGGTCGCGGGCGGTTCGGACGAGCTCAGGGAGAAGACCCGGCAGCTGTTCACAGACGGGCCGCGCCCGCTGGACGAGGCCGTCACGCTGGTCAGCCAGCTCGGCATCCGCGAGGACGTGGCCGAGCGCTGGCTCATCGCGGTGCCCCAGCTGCGGGTGCTGGAGAACCACGTGGTGCCCTGGCCGCGCAGCGTCAACGACAAGGCCGAGGCCGTGCTCGCGGTGGCGGGCAACCCGCTGACGCCCGAGGAGATCCAGGAACGCATCGGCGAGGACTACAGCCTCGTCGGCATCCGCAACCAGCTCACCGCCGACGACCGGTTCCTGCGGGTCGACCGGAACAAGTACGGGCTGGCACGCTGGGGCGGCGAGCAGTATCTGGGCATCCGGGAAATGATCGTTCGGGAGATCGAACGCGCCAACGGCGAGGCGTCCGTCAACACGATCGTCACCAACCTCACCGCGCGCTACGACGTGAGCGAGAGTTCGGTCCGCGCGTACGCCGGCGGCCCCGGCTTCGAGCGCACCCAGCGCGGATGGATCCGGGTGGCCGGAGCCGAGCAGTCCGACTACCAGCCACGCCGCGACGTCTCGGAGACCCGGCGCTGCTTCCGCAGCCGCGACGGGCGCTGGTGGCACCGGGTGGACGTCAACGCCGAGCACCTGCGCGGCTCCGGCTCCCCGCTGCCGACCGGCTTCGCCGCGCACCTCGGCATGGCCCCCGGCGGCCAGCTGACCGCCTCCACCCCCTCGGGCGACGTGGTGATCAGCTGGCACAACCAGCCGACCATGGGCTCCATCCGCCCCGTGCTGATCGCCGCCAACGCCTCCGAGGGTGACCACGTCTTCCTGACCGTGTCCGACGGCGGCGAGCTGCTGACCCGCTACCTGCCCGCCGCCTCACCGGCGCTGCCCGCCCTGAACCGGGCGCTGCACCTGATCGGCTACACGGCACCGGTGGCCTCGGAAGCCGAGGGCATCCGCCTGATCGGCGCCCGCATCGGCCTCTCGGACGGCTGCACCCGCGATGAGGTGATCGCCCGCCTGCGCGACCGAGGAGACCGCGAGATCCTGGCCTTCCTGGAAGGCAGTGTCTGATGGCGCTCGCTCCGCTCGCGCGGGCTCGGCCGCGGCCGAGCCGGGTCCCATCGCGTGTTGTGGAGCCCGTCCTGTGTGGGGTGGGGTTGATTGCGTAGGCTCGGCGTATGTTGCGGCTTTATGACACGCGGAATCGGCGGATCGAGCGGATCGTTCCCGAGGGGAGCCGCTCGCTGCGGATGTACACCTGCGGACCGACCGTCTACAGGTCGGCCCACGTGGGCAATCTCCGGTCGTACCTGCTCTCCGACCTGATCAGGCGGGTCAGCGAGCGGCAGCGGGTCCGGGTGGTGGTCTGCCGCAACATCACCGACGTCGGTCACCTGGTCGACGACGCCGAGATCGACCCCTCCGGCGAGGACAAGGTACTCGCCCAGGCGAGGGCCGAGGGGCGCAGCGCCCTGGAGATCTCGCGCTTCTACGAGGGGACCTTTCTCGCGGACACGGCCGCGCTGAACATCCGGCCGCCCGAGCACTCGCCCCGGGCGAGCGAGACGATCGACCTGATGATCGAGATGATCGCCAAGCTGATCGAGAAGGGGCACGCGTACGCGGTGCCCGACGGGTCGGTCTTCTTCGACGCGGCATCCTTCCCGACGTACGGCGAGATCTCCGGCAACCGGCTCGACCAGCTGAGGCCGGGCCATCGGGTCGAGGGCGTCGATCCACGCAAGCGCTTCCACGCCGACTGGGCGCTGTGGAAGCCCTCGGACCGGGAGCTGACCTGGGAGACGCCGTGGGGCCGAGGTTTCCCCGGCTGGCACATCGAGTGCTCGGCCATGTCACTGCGGTTCCTCGGCGAGCGCATCGACGTGCACACCGGCGGGATCGACCTGCGTTTCCCGCACCACGAGGACGAGCGCGCCCAGTCCGACGCCACCGCCGGGCACGAGGTGGTACGGCACTGGGTCCACGGCGAACACCTGCTCTTCGACGGGCGCAAGATGTCGAAGTCCACCGGCAACGTGGTCCTGCTCAAGGACGTGGCGGACGCAGGCCTGGATCCGCTGGCCGTGCGGCTGGCGCTGCTTGAGCACCGCCACCGCCAGCAGATGAACCTCACCTGGGACACCCTGCGGGCCGCCGACAGGACCCTGCGACGCTGGCGGAGCCAGGTGGCCGAGTGGTCGGAGTCGCCGAGCAGCCCGATGCCCGCCGATCGGGTCTCCCGGATCGAGGCGGCCTTCGACGACGACCTCGACACCCCGCTGGCGCTCCGGCTGCTGCGCGAACTGGAACGCGACGGCTCGGTCGCCCCCGGCTCCCGCTTCGAGGCGTTCCTGCACCTCGACCAGATCCTCGCCCTGGACCTCTCCCTCGACATCGGCCGGTCGGTCAGGCCGAGGAGCCTGCCCGGAGGCGCCGCTGAACTGCTTGAGCAACGCGCCCGAGCCCGTGACGCCCAGGACTGGTCCACCTCCGACCGCCTCCGCGACGAGTTGGCCGCCCTCGGCGTGAAGGTCGCCGACACCCCGGACGGCCAGACCTGGTCCTGACGGTCAGGTGAAGATGTGCGTGATGACAGGGTCGCGTACGGAATCGGGGATCAGCCGATGATCGGCCAGGGAATCGACCTGCTATCGACGATCCGGTCTCCGCCATAATCAGTTCTTACTGCCATTCAACAAGCACACGCCTGTTTCAATCGGAAGCTCGGCCCAGACCGTATGTCCTGCAATGGGGGTTTCGTCGAAGCCCAGCGAGATGGCCATCTTGGACACGACCAAAAGGCCTCGACCTCCTCGACCTCAATGCCGCATTCGCCGTCTACAACATCTGATCAACATGCCGGAACTGGACATAACGAATCAACGCCGGGGCCCTGCCCCCTGGAAGGCAAGACGATGGACACACGCACCGTACGCCAGACGAGCGTCACGCTGCCCAATCTGGACGACACGGACCTGGACGAGGTCGATTCGCTGGAAGGCGAGCACGGCAAGCTGCGCGACTTCCGATACCTTGACGCCCATCTGCGCGAGCCACCCCTGTCGGGGACTCAGCTCATGGACGGGCGCGTCACCGGCCTCACCACCCAGCGTGCCCGCCTAGACGAGCTGCGTCTGAACTCGGTGGAGTTCTCCGACTGCGACCTGTCCGGCCTCCGCTGGGAGGACAGCAAGCTCTCCAGGGTCACGTTCACCAACTGCAAGATGCTCGGCGCCGAGTGGGAGAACGTCACGCTCGATGACGTGGTCTTCGAGCGGTGCAAGCTGGACTACGCGACCGTCACTCACCTCCGTGCCGTAGGCCGGGTAATCTTCACCGGCTGCTCGCTGCGAGAAGCGCGGTTCGTCGGGTCCGACCTGAGCGACGTGGCATTCGATGAGTGCGACCTGCACCTGACGGAGTTCGACGGCGGCACCTATCGCGGCTGCGACCTGCGCGGCAACGACCTGTCCGGCCTTCGCGGAGTGAGCGCGCTCAGAAAGATCATCGTTGATCAGCCACAGCTTCAGGGTCTAGCCCAGGCACTCGCGGCCGAACTGGAGGTCAGTTTCGGTTAGGACTTCGACAACTGGCTACGCGGAAGGCCGGGACATGCTCCCGCCACTCCGTCGAGGCATTCGCTGTTAATTGTCCAGTCACGTGTGTCCTCGTGGTCCGTCGCATGCGTCGCACTGACATCGGCGCGACTCGGTGTGTCTTGTCACACACTCTCCGCGACTTCAACTATGGACACCAATCAGCGTCACGTAAAGCGGAACCCCGCAGGCGGACAGGCCATGCGGGGTTCCTTGATCGCAAAGGAGCTGCGATCCATGAGCGATGCTAGGGCCACCGTGCCCGCATCGGCCATCCCGGGATGGCGGTTGATCACCAGTGACCGGGGCCGTTTCCGGGCCATACACCGAGAGCCGTCCCCCCTGGACGCGTTGCAGGCCGGGGCGGAACCCAACCCCCCTTGGGAGGCGCGGGGCGCTTCTTCGTGTTTCCTAAGCGGGCAGGTCCCAGGACCGGCCATCCGGTTCGCCCAGCCAGACGTATTGGCGGTCCCTGGTGACAGTGAGTCCGAACGCCGACTGGTGCGGAGATCCGGCGTCCTGCCAGATCAGGATGGCGTCCTCAATCGCGTCCCACAGCCGCAGCGGGCCGTGCTGGTGAACCGTCCACCCGCCGTCGGGGTTCGGCCTGGTGTCGGCCCGTGATCCGGTGCCGACGTCTAACAGGATTGTCGTGTCTCCGCTCGATGATCGCTGGGCGGCCGGCGCAGCGAGCTGGGCGACGAACAGCGGGGCTTCGCCATTGAGGATCGCCGGGTCGATCCTGGTCTCTCGGGCCTGGCCGATGCCCGTCATGATGGGTGGCCGCGGCGGCGGCAGGTGGGAGCGGGCACGCATGAAGTACACGTCATCCTTCAGGAACCGTCCGCTCGCCGTACCGTCCTCGTCGAGGGTGAGGTGCGCGAACGCGATTCCGCCCATCCAGCCCCACGTTGGCGTGGTGATGGTCCCTCCGGTACGGACCTGCCCCATCCATGCCGGGGGGATCGTCCGTACCGAGCAGGTGCCGATCAGCCGGTCGTAGGGGGCGTTGTCGTCGTAGCCGTGGAGGCCGTCCCCGGTCACGAGTGTCGGCGCGTATCCGACCTCGGTGATGGCTTTCCTCGCACGCTCGGCCACGGCGGGGTCGTACTCGATGAAGATCCATTTCCCGCTGGCTTCGAGCGCGAAATCGAACGCGCCGAACATCAGCCCGAAGTGGTCAAGGTAGGCGTGTAGAGCGTTCCTGATCGGCTCGGGCACATCGATGGGGTCATGGGTCAACTGCTCCCAGTCGCCGCTGCGCCAGTCGAGCGCACCGTCAGGAGTGGTGATCCTACTGGCGAACACGCGCCGCCCAATCACTGTCACCCGCGCGTCCGCGACCTTGCGCACCTCCTGCTGGAACAGGTGGGCGGTCACCGACACTGAGTCATCCAGGTCTTCGGAGGTGACCCGCTGCGTCCATATCGCAACGCGACCCTCCGAAGAGGGTGGGACGCCTCGGAACGACTTGTAGATGATCGGGCCATGCTCAGCGGCGAACTTCCGCGCCTGTTCGAGGTCGTTGGTGATCAGGCTCAGCGGGATGCTCAGCCCGAGCCGGACAGCCGTTCGGAGCTGCGCGACCTTGTAGTCGGCGCGGTTGATCGCTGCGGGATGGCTGACGTATCTCGCGCCGTGCAGGGTGCGCAGGATGCCGCCGAGCCCGTGCTGGGCTTCGGCGGTGGCGAAGGTGCTTTGCCGAGCGGGCAGGTGGGCGAATCGGACCGAGTACAGGCTGGGGCGGCGGTAGTACACCGCCCCAACCTCCGCGAGTGCGATGTCGCGACTCGCCGTACGCAGCCGACCAGCCCATTCCCCGCGGTCATCAATGGCGGCGCTGAACATCAGCCCGGCGCCGATATCGGCCGGATCGGCTCGGACGACCCGCGCCTGGCGCTCGTTCAGCACCCCGATCACCAGGTTGGCAGTGGCGTCCTCTACCGATGTGATGACCAGCACGGTCTGTGGTGATGGCCGCATCCGCTAGCTGTCGGTGTTGGAGTCGTCGGCCACGTTGGCGCTACCGCCAGAGCCGTCGCTCCCGCCGCCCTTCGACGTGGTCACGGTGACCTTGTTGCCCATGTCCACGATGACGCCGGCACGGTTGCGGAAGCTGGTGAGCTGGGTCACCGGGTCGAACTGGATGGTGTCGTACAGCGGCGGGCACTCCGAAAGCGGCTCGGTCATCCGGCTGAGTCCCCAGGGGGCAACTGTGGTCATGCTGTCCTGCTTTCTGTCGTTGTTGCTGGTGCGGCCCTGACAGGGGAGTCCCTGTCAGGGAGTCTTAGAGAGGGAGGGGCCGGCTCCCGCGTACGGCCGCGCCGCCGCTCGCGGTCTTGCTGCCGTGAAGCCGTTACCTGTGGTGCGATGATCATGGTCTTCGTGACCCGCTCTCAGTCCTGGGTCGCTGGCTGGAGGTCGTGAACCTGGACGATCAGCTGTGTGGCCGCGGCGGCCGTCATGACCTGCCGCCTGGTTGAGCGGTGAGGATCAAGTCTGCGACCTGTCGAGGTTCCCGCACCGTCTCAAGGCTGGGACCGCTGCGGAGGGACACCAGGTAGCAGCCGGAGCGCGGCCCGATGGTCACTGTGGCGTCCACCCATCCGGCGTCGTTGTGAACGACGAGTTCGGGCACGTGCCGCTTGGGTTTCTCCAGCGGGATCAGTCGGCTGGCGTCGTCCGTCAGCTTCAGGCCGACGGTGTGAACGGCGTACGAGCGGACTCCCTGGACCTTCAGCAGCCGCTGCACGGCTGCCAACGCCTGGTCGTGCTTTTCCGCCGTTGCGTCGGTGACCTCGTCGTTCTCATGCCCCTTGGCGCGGGACCCTGTTGCTGTCTGTCCAGTGGCCATGCATCAGACGGTAGGAGTGCGCGTTTCTGTGGCTCAATGAGTATGCGGAAACTTGCGGAGATTAGTTCAAGGCGGCGATGGCCGCTGTGATAAGGCTGCGCGCCTGCGCCCCATAAACGGCGATATCAGCTAGTTCGGTGAAGCCCTTCACGTACAAAGCCACCTCGCGAGGCTGGGTGACGGAAACAGTCGCCGTTAACAATTCCACTTGCACAAGGTCATCATCGAAGATGTTGAAACCTTCGAGAGTCCAAAGGGGACGTTCAACGGTGAAGGGGATCACTCCTAGGGCCACCGATGGGAGCGACACGATGGCCAGGAGGTGACCGAGTTGCCCGGCCATCGCTTCGGCGTCGCCGAGGCGGTAGCGCAGCACCGATTCTTCCAGGAGGAGGGCGAAACGGTGGTCGCCCTCGTGCAGGATGCGTGAGCGCGCGACTCGCGCGGCTACGGCCTCTTCTGTGTCGTCGGGGACGCCGTGGAACGACCCGAAGGCCGTGAGGAGCGCACGGGCGTATGCGGGGGTTTGCAGGAATCCGGGGATAACGTGGGAGCAGTACACGCGGAAATGTCGGGTGGCTTCGTAGAGAGGGACCTTCGACTCTTGGAGCTGGCGTAGGCCCGACTTTTGGAGTCTGCGCCATTCGACGTACATCGAATCGACCACGCGTGATGCTGCGATGAGATCGGACACCTGGTCTTCGGCGTCGCACGCTGCGCACCATGCGCGGATATCAGCGTCTGACGGTTTCATACGGGCATGTTCGATTCGCGAAGATTTCGATTCGTGCCACCCCGCCGATCTCGCGATGGCACGGGCGGTCAGGCCCGCGTCCAGGCGGATGTCCCGTAAGCGTGCGGCTAGTGCCTGTTGGGCCTGTTGGGTGGTGGAATGCGGAGAGGTGGACACGTGCGGGAATCGTTGTCAGGCGGGCCGGTAGTCCGCGTGGTCGATCGCTCGTTCCCAGACGGCATCGAACGCCGACAAGCACAGCTTGATCACGGCGGGGGCGTCGGCCAGTTCCTCGCCCAGGTAATCCCCGATGCCTGAGAAGAAGCCGAATCGGACGAGGTGATCATCGAACACCCAGAAGTCGTTGCCAGGCAAAGCCAGATCGGATGCTTGCCGACGGGGCAGCCACCGCACCGACTCACCGGCCGCGAGGTTCAGCGGGCCGGTGAGGTCATACTCATGCCGAACGAAGTCGGTCACGGGTTCCGAGATGATGCGTGCCCGCCGGATACTCACCCCTCGGGCGATTGTCGCGCCTGCGAGGTCAAGCCACTCCCGCCAGTAGGCGTCCACGTCGATCGTTCCGTCTGCTTTCCAGCGGAGGTAAGCGGGGTCATCGGGAGTGTACTCGTCGCGCATCTCCAGATGTACGGCGGAGTGTTGCGCGGTGGCGAGCATGTCAGCGAACGTCATGTGGGGCTTCGGCATTACACGCCTCCATGAGCATCGACGCCATGCGCCGGGGAATCCGAACGACCTTTTCGTGATCCGGGATCGGGCTACGTGCCGCGACTTGCGCCAGCTCGGCGGAGTCGGTCACTTCCCATCCTTGGATTACTATGCTGCCGTCTTTGTCGTCCACCCAGACTGAAGGGCAGTTGTTGCCGCCAGTGTTGGGGTCGATCCCAACGAACCGTAGCGCCATGACGGTCTCCCGTGCTCGGAGTATGCGCGGACTTGCGCACTCGTGAGCCTGACCCGAGTGCGCAGGGTCGTCAAGCGGTTCGGGAAGATGCCAGCGGTAGGTCTTCCTCGATGAGTCGGACCCACATCGGGTTCGCGACGATCCGCATCAGTTCGACCAGGCGGCCCCGCTCATCGCAGAAGAGAAGACCGGCGTCCACGTCAAGCCCGAGACATTGACCGGCGCGTACAAGAACATGCTCCTTGGCGTCGTCTCGCTGACCTTCCGCTGTCACGCGATCAGCGGTGACCCCAAGCCCCCTTGGCGTCGGGAGGTCAACGAGGGCCAGGACGCCGAGGTGTTCAGCCTGGACGAGTGGTGCCGTAGGCGCTGATCAACAATGTGATGCCCCGCCGGTCGGTGCCCGGCGGGGCATCGTCGTGTCCGACTCAGGCCGACCGGCTGGCGGTCAGCGCGCGCAGCTCACGAGCAGCAGGCAGAGCACGGGCCTGCTCAGGTAGAGCGCCGAGCACGAGATGTGCATCCATCACGTAGCGGGTCATCCAGCGCTCGATGGAAAGGTCATCGACAATCCGGAGAGCCTCTTGTACGGCGTTCCCCGGATCAGTGCGAGCGTGTAGCGCGGCACGGTGCAACCGAATCCGAGGCAGTGTTTGATCATTCACCGGGTACAGATCTTCGGCGGCATCCTGCGATTGGGTAGCGTTCTTCACATCACCCGCGAGAGTGTAAATCAGGCTCCGATCGAACCACAGTCCGCGTTCGCCGAGGCTACGGAATGCGCCGGTCATGGCCGAAAGCTGGTCGAACGTCTTCTCGGCTTCTCGCAGTGCACCGATCGCGTCCGTGTGGGAACCCATTGCCGCGAGCGTTTTCGCCTCTGCGGTCAAAGCGGCCACAAGCGGAGCGTTCGGCCGCTGACCGGCCAGACGGCGAGCCTCCTGAGAGAGTTTGAGAACCTCGGTGAGATCCTCGGCCGGGTCGCTGCGCCTGTGGATCGCCTCGCGGCTACGCAACCAGGAGGCAAGCAACCGATCTCCGGATTCGTCGATGAGCGCCCGGGTTGTTCCCCACCAACGGCGCGCCTGCCGGCGACTGCCCATGTCGGTCCACTTTCCAGCGATCAAAGCGGCATGCCGGGCGGCGGCATGGGTCAGATCTCGTCGTACGGCGTCGGGCTGCTTACGGGCAAGATGGGGCGCCATCTCAGCGAAGTCAGCGGCGAGCGCGGCGAGGACGACGGCGGGCGGTTCGGTGCGGGCGGTTTTCGCGTGCGCGGCGGCGGCGTCCTCCCAATCGTCGATCATTACCCCCGACACGCTCGCACCGGAGATCCGAGGCTCAGACGCCTGCCAGGCATCCGTCAGGGCGGCCAGCACAGGCGCCACGGCACCGCCGACAGCAACGACAGCGGCATCCCGGATGAGCCGTCTGCGCTCCATATCTTCGCCCTCATCCCGGGTTGAGGCTTTTGCCTCGACGGTACTCTTCCGCGCCTGATCGGCGTCAACCATGGCCGCGCGAAGTGCCTGCGCCATGAGTTCGCCCCCCGCGTCGAGTTCGGCGTCAAGGGCCGTGATCGCCTCGACGGGCGGGCGGTTCTTCCCCTGCTCCCACTTGCCGATCAGCGAGAAGTGCCACCGGACCCGCTCGGCGAGATCACGCAGGCTCAGCTCACGACGCTCCCGCCATGCTCGCAGGGTGTGGCCGAACTCCCGCCACTCCGTCGAGGCATTCGCTGTTAATTGTCCAGTCACGTCTGTCCTCGTGATCCGTCGCATGCGTCGCACGGGCGGGAGTCGCCGCCGGAGGTACGGCCTGGCAGGCGCGAGTCGCACCGGAAGGGGGCGACGGCATGAGCGCCTCCTCCATCGAGGCGGACGCGGAGAGCCTCCGGCACGAGCCTGGCGAAGATCTCCGGGCACTGCGCACGCTGACGCTCCGCTTCCCCGGCTGGTGCCCCTGGTACGGCAAGACCACCGGACACTGGTGGGCACTCTCCCCCACCCGATACCGGCAGCACATCGGCCTCGTCGAGGCCGACACCCCCGCCGAACTGGCCGCGCGGATGCGGCACATCGAGGACTTCCACCCCCACCCCGAACAGCACGACCAGCCACCACACCCCCTGGCCGACACCGACCACCGAACGGCCGTCAGGGACATCAGGGGCGCCGGAGGCAGCCAGAGCACCGAGATCACGAGCAAGGGAGGTGACCGGGATGGCCGCGCGACTGCTGTCCGTACTCGTCGGCGTGCTCGCTGACCGCTTCCGGACCACAACCGGCGACACCAACGCACCGGCCGCCCCAATGTGGTCGCCGTACCTGGGCCGGATACCCGGCTGGTCGACGACGCCGAACCACACCCCCGTCATCTCCCAGCGCTTCCCCGCCACCACCGACCAGGTCAGACCCGCACGCACCTTCGTCGCCGACATCCTCGGCGACGACCACCCACTCCGCGACGACGCCATGCTCCTAGCCAGCGAGCTGGCCACCAACGCCGTCGAACACTCCACCAGGCCGACCGACACCGAACCGGCAGACACCAAAACCCCAGGCGCCAGAACCGCGGACACCACACCGGACGACCGGCCACGGGAGTTCGTCGTCACGGTGGCCTTCACCCCGCACGGCGTCATCGTCACCGTCCAAGACCCCGGCTCCGCACAGATCCCCCGCACCAGAAACCCCCAACCCAACGCCACCGGCGGCCGAGGACTCCTGCTCGTCAACGAACTCGCCACCCGCTGGGGCTTCCACCGCGACCCCACCGCAACCGTCATCTGGTTCGAACTCCGCTGAAAGACCGGCGCGGCGGCGCGAGCCTGAAGGAGCAGCGCCGCCACGCCCTCAACCAACGGAGCCACGCGGTTTCCGCTCGGCGGCCGAACACCGGCGTCGGTTGCCTACCCGGCTACGACTGCTGTTCGACCAGTTCAGCGACATCCAGGGGTGTATCGACACTGGGAACGTCAAGCAGGCGGGTGACGCTGGACTATGACGACGGCGCAGCTGTCATACGAGTGGGCCGCAGGGTAAGGCCGACGAGGCGTCCGAGGCCATCTGGCTTACCCTCGACCAGGTGTGCACACTTATGCCCGAGGCTCGCGCTATCCGCGTCCTCGACGCCCTCCGCGACGACGGTCCGTTCACCCGCACCCACGATGGGACCCACTTACTGTGACAAACATCGCGCCCACCGGGACTCAGTACAGCATCGTGGCCGGCGGTTTCCAGGCGGTCATCACCGAGGTCGGGGCCGGCCTGCGGAGCCTCACCCTGGACGGCCGGCCGCTCGTCGTCGGCTTCCCCGAGGACCTGTCCCCGATCGGCGGCGCGGGGCTGCCGCTGCTCCCCTGGCCGAACAGGATCGAGGACGGCCGCTACACGTTCGACGGTAAGGAGAGGCAACTCGCGCTGAGCGAGCCGCGGACCGGCAACGCGATCCACGGCTTCTCCCGGTCCTTCCCCTGGCGTGTCCTCTCCCACGACGACGCCTCGATCCTGCTGGGGCTGCGGCTCTTCCCCCAGCTCGGCTACCCGCACATCCTGGATCTCGCCATCCGGTACACACTGGGCGCGTCCGGTCTGGAGGTCGAGGTGGCCGCGGAGAACGTCGGCACCACCGACGCGCCGTACGGCTTCGGAGCCCACCCCTACCTGACCCTGGGCTCCCTCGACGGCACCCTCGACGATGCCGTCCTGGAGCTTCCCGCCGCCCAGTGGCTCGCGGTGGACGACCGGAAGATCCCCGTCGGCCGCCAGGACGTCAAGGAGACCGAGTACGACTTCAGGACCGCCCGCCCGATCAACGGGACGGTTCTCGACACCGCGTTCACCGACCTGGAGCGCGGCGCCGACGGGCTGGTACGGGTGAGGCTGAGCGACGCGGACGGCACCCGCGGGGTCCAGCTGTGGGCGGGTGAGGGGATCGAGTGGCTCCAGCTCTACACCGGTGACACCCTCCCCGAGGGGCACCGCCGCCAGGGGTTGGCGGTGGAGCCGATGAGCTGCCCGCCGAACGCCTTCCGCAGCGGTGAGGACGTCATCCGGCTCGCTCCCGGAGGCCGCGCCGTCCACCACTGGGGAATCGGCCCGATCTGACGGGCGGCCGGTCAGGAGAGCTCGACGAGACTGACGAGGATGCCGTCCTCGTCGCTGTAGAGCCAGGCGCCGGGGGTGAAGACGACCTCGCCGAAGGTGACGGGGACGTCGACCTCTCCGGTCGCGACCGCGGCGCCGTGGGCGTCGACCAGATCGGCCGTGGAAAGTGTCATACCCGCATCTTCACTAATGATCACAATGCCGGGATTGCTGGGGTGGTGCCACACTTGCTGGAGCTTGTCGCCTAGGAGGTTTTTGTGAGGTTCCGCCCGTACGCCTGGATGCCCCGACCGCTCAAGTGGCTGGCACGCGTACTTTCCGTTCTCGTGGTGCTCGGCCTGCTGTTCGCCGGGGCCGGTGTGTGGAGCGTACGGGCGTCCTTTCCTCAGCTCGAAGGCGAGCTCAAGGTGCGCGGCCTCACCGGGAAAGTCACTGTATATCGCGATAAAACGGGTATCCCGCATATCTACGCCGACTCCCCCGACGACCTGTTCCTCGCCCAGGGCTACGTGCACGCGCAGGACCGCTTCTTCGAGATGGACTTCCGCCGCCACGTGACCGCCGGCCGGTTGTCGGAGATGTTCGGCTCGGCGACGCTGACCGAGGACAGGGTCATCCGGACCATGGGCTGGCGGAAGGTGGCGGAGAAGGAGCTGCCCCTGCTCGACGAGCAGACCCGACGCTACCTGGACGCCTACGCCGGCGGGGTGAACGCCTGGATGGAGCAACACGACGGCTTCGCCGCCCGGAGCCTGGAGTACGTGCTCCTGCGGGCGACCAGCCCCGACTACAGGCCCGAGCCGTGGACCCCGGTCGACTCGCTGACCTGGCTCAAGGCCATGGCCTGGGACCTGCGTTCCAACATGACCGACGAGATCGGCCGGGCCCTCGCCGCGAGCAAGCTGCCGCGCGGGCGGGTGGAGCAGCTCTGGCCCACCTATCCGTACGACACCAACCAGCCGATCGTCACCCGGGGCTCGGTCGGCGAACGCGGGTTCGACCAGGCCGAGGAGCCGAAGAAGAGCGTCACCGAGCCGCCGGGGACACCGGCCGCGGGGGCGCTGATCCGGGCGGCGGAGGCCATCCGCGCGGTGCCGAGCCTAATGGGCGATCCCGCGGGCGGCAGCGGCATCGGCTCGAACTCGTGGGTGGTCGGCGGCAAGCACACCAAGTCGGGCAAACCCCTGCTCTCCAACGACCCTCACCTGTCCCCGAGCATGCCCTCGGTCTGGTATCAGGCCGGGCTGCACTGCCGCGCCAAGAGTCCCGAGTGCCCGTTCGACGTCACCGGATTCACCTTCTCCGGCGTGCCCGGCGTGATCATCGGCCACAACGACAGGATCTCCTGGGGCCTCACCAACCTCGGCCCGGACGTCGCCGACCTCTATCTGGAACGAATCAAGGATGATTCGTACCTGTTCATGGGCGACTGGAAGCCGCTGACCACCAGGACTGAGACGATCAAGGTGGCCGGGGGCGCCGACGTACAACTCAAGGTGCGCGACACCATGCACGGGCCGATCATCTCCGACGCCCTGGAGAGCACGAAGGACACGCTGCCCGGCATGGACGCGGCCTTCGGGGAGAAGGCCGAAGCGGTCGCGCTCAAGTGGACGGCCCTGGAGCCGGGCAGGACCGCTGACGCGATCTTCGCGCTGAACACCGCGCAGGACTGGCAGCAGTTCCGGGCGGCGGCGAGCAAGTTCGAGGTGCCCGCGCAGAACCTGATCTACGCCGACACCGCCGGCAACATCGGGTACCAGGCCCCCGGGCGGATCCCGGTGCGGAGCCACGGCGACGGCACCTGGCCGGTGCCGGGCTGGACCGGCGAGTACGCCTGGCAGTCGACGATCCCCTTCAATGAGCTGCCCAGCGTCTACAACCCGCCGGAGGGCTACATCGTGACCGCCAACAACGCGGTCATCGACCCCACCCGCTACCCGTACATCCTGACCAAGGACTGGGCGTACGGATACCGCTCCCAGCGCATCCTGGACCGCCTCCGTGAGGCGGTGAAGGACGGCAAGGTGGACGTGGCGGCGATGAGCGCGCTGCAGCAGGACACCGACAACGGCTTCGCCGACTTCCTGGTGCCCAAGCTGATGGACATCAAGATCGCCGGCCCCGCCGAGGACGCCCGCGAGCTGCTGCGGAAGTGGGACCGCTCGCAGGGCGAGGACTCGGCCCCCGCGATGTACTTCAACGCCGTCTGGCGGCGCCTGCTCATCGAGACCTTCAACGACGACCTGCCCGAGGGAGCCTGGCCCGGCGGCGGCGACCGCTGGTTCGAGGTCGTACGGGTCATGCTCGACAAGCCGAACGACGCGTTCTGGGACGACAGCGGCACACCACGCACCGAGACCCGCGACGACATGCTGCGACGGGCCATGGCCCTGGCCTACGACGAGCTGAACACCCAGCTCGGCCCGGACGTCAAGGACTGGCGCTGGGGGGACCTGCACTCGCTGAAACTCGTCCACCAGACCTTCGGAACCTCGGGGATCGGCCCGATCGAGTGGCTGTTCAACCGGGGCCCGTTCCCGGTGGCGGGCAGCGACGACGCGGTCAACGCCGCCGGCTGGGACGTCCAGTTCGACTACACGGTGGGCTGGCTGCCGTCCATGCGAATGGTGGTGGACCTGGGCAACCTGGACGAATCCCAATGGATCAACCTGACCGGCGCCTCCGGCCACGCGTTCCACGACAACTACTGGGACCAGGCGTCACTCTGGGCGCGTGGCAAGACCGTCCCCATGCTCGCCCATGAGGAGTCCATCAAGAAGGCGGCCACCAACGTCCTGACGCTCAACCCCTGACAGCCGGGGCGGGTGCCGCCTCCCGGTGCCCGCCCCGGCTGTCAGACCGCCGGTACGCGAGGGTGCCGGGCTGTCGGAACGCCGGGTCGTCGAGTCGTGGGCCGGTCGGTCATGACCGTCAGACCTGGGCGTCAGATCATGACCGTCAGATCACGGGCGTCAGGTCTTCAGGACGCGGGACTCGCCGACGGCGAGGTCCCACAGGTCGACGCGGTCCCGTCCCGCCTCCGCCCAGGCCGCCCTGGCCTCCTCCACCGGCGCGAGGAGCGACTCTCCTGACAGCACGAACGTGCCCCAGTGCATGGTCGCCATCCGGCGCGCCCCGACATCCTGGCACGCCCGTACTGCCTGCGCGGGGTCGACGTGCACGGCCTTCATGAACCAGCGGGGCTCGAACGCGCCCACCGGCATCAGGGCCAGGTCGATGCCGCCCGGATAGCGTGCCCCGATCTGGGCGAAGCGCTCGCCGTAGCCGGTGTCCCCGGCGAAGTAGATCGTCTGGTCCTCGGAGGCGATCACCCAGCCGCCCCAGAGGGTCTTGCAGGTGTCCCACACCGACCTGCGGCTCCAGTGGTGGGCGGGTACGAAGTCGAAGCGGACACCGCCCACCCAGGTGCTCTCCCACCAGTCGAGCTCGGTGACGTGGCGGAACCCGCGCCTGGTGAACCAGGACCTGAGCCCGGCGGGGACCAGGACGGGCGTGCTCCGCGGCAGCCTCCGCACGGTCTGCGCGTCCAGGTGGTCGTAGTGGTTGTGGCTGATCACCACGGCGTCGATCCGGGGCAGGTCCGCCCACGCGACGCCGGGCGGGGTGAGGCGGGGCCGGCTGCCGGGGATCTTCCTCGCCCAGACCGGGTCGGTGAGGACGGTCAGCCCGCCGATCTGCACCACGTACGTCGCGTGGCCCACCCAGGTGACGACCGCGGCGGTCCCCGTAACGTGGGCAAGCCCGTTCCGGTGAACCGGTATGCGGTCCGCGTCCCCGATCCCTGGACGGAGCATGCCGTGCCAGGTGACCGCCAGCAACTCCTGGAAGGTCGGGACCGGGGAGGTCAGCCGGTCCCTGAAACCGCCCGGCCACGACCGCCGCGGCGCGGGTGCCGGGCGGCCCGGTGGGAGCACCGGTCGTGGGGGAGGCTCCGGCCGGGTGGGGGACTCCGGCCGGGTGGGGGACTCCGGAGGCGCGGGAGAGCAGGTCACCGCCTCGGCCGCGGCCACCCGCCTGGAAGCCCGGCCCAGTTGCCTCAGCGCGCGCGCCGGCCGCGTGGCGAAGCGGGCGGACCACCCGGAACGGCGGGGTGGCTCTTCGGCAAGGCCCACGGGTTCCGCGGCAGTCTGGGATGCGGCTTCGGGGTGGGACGTCTGCGACATGGGCGGCCCCCTTCGGTCATCATCTGCTCACCCTCTGTTGATCCCCCCACAGAGAGATTCATCCCTTTTCAAGAGGATTTAGTACGAAACCACCAGGGGGACCTGCGAGCATAGTTGCCGTCCTCCAGGTTCGCCAGCCGCTCGAAGAGGTTCCACGAGGCCTGATTGCCGCAGATCAATATGGAGACGGCCACCGCCACGACGTAGAGCGGGAGCATCGGCAGGCCCACGCAGAGCATGTACTGGGAGGCGTGCCGGTCCTCGTGCCTGAGCAGGGCGCCGGTGAGAAAACCCTCCCCGTGCTTGGTCAGCACCACGTTGCCCACGGTGAACGCCGAGGCGATCGGGAACCGGAAGCGGTAGCCGTACGCCAGGATCAGTCCGTCGGGCCCGGCGGACACCCGGGCGCGGCCGAGGCGCGCCAGCAGCAGCCCCAGAGGCGTGGACAGGTTGATGTAGTTGAGATTCCGCCGTACCCGATGCAACCGCCGCATACCGGGATTGTGCGTCATCCGGGCGACTCGCGGTATAGGACCTGCTAGCCGGGTGGGACCTGCGGACCCGGCGGTGCCTGATCAGGTGGGACCTGCGGACCCGGCGGTGCCTGATCAGGTGGGACCTGCGGACCCGGCGGTGCGGGTGACGCCTGCGGGCGAGGGCCGTACCCGTGCTGGGTGAGCAGCCACGACCCGCTGTTCGCGGCCGGTGGCACGAGCAGTACCGCCATCGCGACCGCCGCGAGGCCCCCGTAGAGGTAGACGTAACCGGACAGGTCGTTGGCGATGACCAGGTCGCCCTCCGGCCGCCCGGTGATCCAGATCATGGTGATCGCTGCCCAGCCCATCGCGAACGACAGGGCCGCGGCCTTGCCTCGGGTCACCCGGCCCGCCCCGTAGGCGATCACGAACAGCAGGGCGACGCAGCCGAAGGCGGAGGCTGGGACGGGCCCGACGTACCAGGAGTGCCCGAACCCGCCGAGGACGCCCATCAGCAGCCCGAGCATAACGAGCACAGCGTTGACCGCCACGGTGACAACCGTCTCCGAGGGTTCGCGTGTCGCTGGGACCTGCTCCATCACAAACATCGAGGCTAACGGATCCCGGCGAAGAGGTCGTCCTCGCGGCCGTAAGGCTCGCCGAGTCCTCCCACCTCGATCGGCGTTCCCGGACCTGCGGGGCCCGGCGCGCCGGAGCGGAGAATGAAGTGCTCGATCCCGAGCAGCTCCTGGCCGACGTCGTTGGACAGGGCGAACCAGGGCGGCTTCACGCTGATCTGGGTGGCGTGCGCCCGCATCGCGTCGATCTTCCGCTCGATGTGGGCGCGGGCGTCGATCTCGGTGGTGACGTCCTCGTCCGCGCAGCCGAACGGCAGGTCGGCGACCGGCTCGATGAGGAAGGGGGCGCCGCTCTCACGCATCGCCTCCTCGCCCCTGATCATCACCGACCTGGGCATGGCGGTGTGGTAGAACTTGGCGACCCTCCACGGGGCGCCCGCACCGAACGCCGGGTCCGCCGCCAGCTCAAAGGCCCGCCAGGCGACCCGGTGGGCCTGGATGTGGTCGGGATGGCCGTAGAAACCGTTCTCGTCGTAGGTGACGAGCACCTGGGGCCGCACCTCGCGGATGATCCTGACGAGCTCGCCCGCCGCCTCGTCCAGGTCGGCCTGCCAGAAGGCGTTCGCGGCGTGGTTGGAGACGACGCCCATCATGCCGGAGTCGCGCCAGCGGCCCCGGCCGCCCAGGAACCGGTGGTCGGTGACGCCGAGCGCGGCGCAGGCCGCGGCGAGCTCGGAGACGCGGTGCTCGCCCAGGGTGTCGTCACGATCGGCGGTCAGGTGGGCCAGCTCCGGCGGGATGACCTCGCCCTCCTCCCCCAGGGTGCAGGTCACCAGCGTGACGTGCGCGCCCTGGGCCGCGTACCTGGCCATGGTGGCCCCGCTGCCGATCGTCTCGTCGTCCGGATGGGCGTGCACGAGCATCAGGCGCCGATCAGTCATACGGTTGAGGGTATCGATGCCAGGGATCGCCCAGAACCTCCGAATTCGCCACTTCGGAGAACAAGACACCCGATGCGGAGCTGGCAAGATGGCTCGTATGAGTGAGAGCTTTCCTCGCCTGCACGCCAGAACCCGCCGATTCACCCTCGGAGTGCCCCGCGGTTTCACGATCGCGCCAAGCGGTGACCGCGTCGTCTTCCTGCGGACCAGGGGCGGCTCCGACCCGGTGACCTGCCTGTGGGAGTACGACGTCCTCAGCGGCGCGGAACGGCTCGTCGTCGACCCGCGCGTCCTGGCCGCGGACGACGAGAACCTGCCGCCGGAGGAGCGGGCACGCCGCGAGCGGAGCAGGGAACAGGCCGGAGGCATCGTCGGATACAGCACCGACGCCGCGGTGACCACCGCCGCGTTCGCGCTCTCCGGCGGCCTCTACGTCGTCGACCTGAAGACCGGGTACATAAGGAAACCGAAGACCCCCGGACCGGTGATCGACCCCCGGATGTCCCCTACAGGAGAGCACGTCGGCTACGTGACCGGCGGCGCCTTCCACATCCAGGACCTGGCGGACGAGGTCGACCACGCGCTGGCCCGCCCCGAGGCCCCGGAGGTGACCTACGGCCTGGCCGAGTTCATCGCCTCCGAGGAGATGGACCGCATGCGGGGCTACTGGTGGTCCCCGTCAGGGGACGCGATCCTGGTCGAGCGTGCCGACGAGTCGCCGGTCCAGCGGTGGCACATCGCCGACCCGGCCAACCCGGGCCGGCCCGCCGCCGAGCAGCGCTACCCCTCCGCTGGAACCGCAAACGCGGGGGTCGAGCTCTTCGTGCTGACCCTCACCGGAGCCCGGGTCCCCGTGCCCTTCGACGACGAATACCTGGTCAACGCCGCCTGGGACGCCCACGGCCTGCTGATCGTCACCATGACGCGCGACCAGCGGACCATGCGACTGCTCGCCGTCGACCCGGCCACCGGCACCTCCACCCTGGTGCGCGAGGACACCGACCCCGCCTGGGTCGACATCGTCACCGGCGTTCCCGGCCACCTGGCCGACGGCAGCCTCGTCTGGGCCGCCGCCTCCGAGGGCGGCCACCGCCTGATCGTCGGCGACGGCCCCGTCACGCCGCCCACCCTCCAGGTCCGCGAGATCCTCGACATCGACGGCGAGACCGTGCTCTTCCGGGCGAGCGGGGAGCCCACCGAGATCGCGGTATGGGCGTACCGGAGGGGCCAGATCACGCTCGTCAGCCCGACAGAGGGCGGCGTCTACAGCGGCCACACCGCGGGCGGCACCCTCGTGATCACCGGTCAGACCCTCGACAGCGAGGGCTCGGCCACCCGCGTCCTGCACAACGGCACGCCCCGCGGCCACATCACCTCGTACGCCGAGCGTCCCGGCCTGGACCTGCGGGTCTCCCTGATCAAGGCGGGCAAGCGCGACCTGGCCACCGCGGTGCTCCTGCCCTCCGGGCACGTGCCGGGCTCGGCGAGGCTGCCGGTCCTCATGGACCCGTACGGCGGACCGCACGCCCAGCGCGTCCTGGCCGCCGCCGGGGCGCACCTGACCAGCCAGTGGTTCGCCGACCAGGGCTTCGCGGTGGTCGTGGCCGACGGCCGCGGCACCCCCGGCCGGGGCCCCGAGTTCGAGCGGGCCGTCCTGCACGACCTGGCCACCCCGGTCCTGGAGGACCAGATCGACGCCCTGCACGGCGCCGCCGCGCGGTTCCCCGACGATCTGGACCTGACACGGGTCGGCATCCGCGGCTGGTCCTTCGGCGGCTACCTGGCCGCCCTGGCCGTACTCCGCCGCCCCGACGTGTTCCACGCGGCCGTCGCGGGAGCCCCGGTGACCGACTGGCGCCTGTACGACACCTGCTACACCGAGCGCTACCTCGGCCGGCCCGACGAGGGGCACTACGACTCCTCGTCCCTGTTCGCCGACGCCGAGAAGCTGGACCGCCCCCTCCTGCTGATCCACGGCCTGGCCGACGACAACGTGGTCGCCGCCCACACCCTCCGCCTCTCCTCCGCCCTCCTGGCCGCCGGCCGCCCGCACAACGTGCTGCCGCTGTCCGGGGTGACTCACATGACCCCGCAGGAGGTCGTGGCGGAGAACCTGCTGCTGCTCCAGGTCGACTTCCTGAAGAAGGCCCTGGTCTGAGCCGGGGCCATTCCCGGCAGCAGGTATGACGCCGTGCCGGTGCGGCACAGAACCGCTCACCGGCCCGGCGTCCCCCATCGGTCGCCACGTTCTGGAACAAGTGCGACTCGACCGGCCAGCTACCTCTAACAGTCCCACCGAGGATATATAGGCGAGTCCCCAGGGCAACGTAGGCAATCCGCCCCACCGTGCCCCCGATCGGCCCACCGCGCCCGCCGGGGAACGGCCAAGAATACGCCGGTATTCTCCCGGGCCGATCCCTGGATCGGCGATGAAAATCCAGCACGCCGCCAACCGCTCGTCATCGTGGGATTTGGCACGGGTATGGCTTTTCCCGGTTCGGTACTTGTTTCCCATTCGCCGGTGGCCCCCCCTCCACCATCCCGGATTCGCCGCCATTCCGGGGTTCACCGATGCCTCGATTTACCCTGGAGAAGTTTCAGCGCTCGTCGTGACGACCTTCCTCGGCCGGCCACGCCGAAAATTGATCGAGCTGGACGGATCCAGAAAGAAGGCGTTCCCAGGTGCGCGCGAATTCAGAGAAGATACTTGTCGTCGGAGCCGGTGTGAGCGGGTTGACGACCGCGCTGTGTCTGGCCAGGGAGGGGTTCCGGGTCACCGTCATCGCGGACAGGTTCGCACCCGACATCGTCTCGGTCGTCGCGGGCGCGCTGTGGGAGTGGCCGCCCGCGGTCTGCGGTTACCACCACGACCAGGTCTCGCTCGCTCGCTCCAAGAACTGGTGCGTCACCTCGTACCGGATATTCGAGGAGCTGGCCCGGACCGGGGTTCCCGGGGTGGCCATGCGGAGGTCCAACTTCTATTTCAAGCACCCCGTCGAGGAGAATCCCCACGATCTCCACAAGATGCGGGAGCTCGCGGGGAAGGTGCGCGGCTTCGTCCACGACCGATCGCTCGTCGAGCGGAACGGCATCGACCCCGGCTACGGCGTGGTCGACGCCTACTCCCATATGGCGCCCATGATCGATACAGACCGGTACATGCTGTGGCTGATGCGGCAGGTCAAAATGCACGGGGTGCGGGTCAGGCGGCATCGGATCGAGGGGTCGCTGACCGAGCGGAAGGCCGAGCTCCTCGACCGGTTCGACGCCGAAGCGATCGTCTGCTGCGCGGGAATCGGCACCGCCGAGCTCCGCGGTGTCGGCATGTATCCACTCCGCGGTGCGTTGGTACGGGTCCGCAACGACGGGATAGACGAGGCCCACTGCGTCTCCCACGACGAGGCGAACAACGGCGAGCAGGACATCGTCTTCATCGTGCCGCGCAGTCCGCGGATCCTTGTTCTCGGCGGGCTGGCGGAAAAAGACGAGTGGGACACCGGAATCAACCTGGAGAACCACCCTCCGGTACGGGACATGTATGAGCGCTGCCTGGCCTTCATGCCCGCGCTGCGAAGTTTCGCACTGGATCCCGATGAGCCGGTACGGGCTGGCTTGCGGCCGTTCCGGAAGGAAAACGTCTGCCTTGAGTGGGACGAGGAAGGACGGATCATCTACAACTTCGCACATGGCGGGGCCGGATTCAGCTTTTCCTGGGGTTGCGCCCAGGAGGCCGTCAGTCTGGTGCGCGCGGCCGTGCAGGACCGCACGTACTCCTACTCCTGCTGAACATTCTCTTTCATCAAGTTTCCTTCCCGGAGTCGACGCGAGACGGCCTGAATACGGCGAGGTTGCCCGGTGCCGCCATCGCCGCATATCACCCTGATCGGTCGCGACGACAGACCAAAAAAGGCTCACTAAAATGCAGAGAATCGTCAAGTGCCTTCTGATCGCGAACACCGCCCTCGCGCTCACCTCGTGCCTGCCGTTCGGCATCGCGAACACCGGCGTCGCGTCACCGAGACGCTCCGGACCCGCCGTCGCCGATGACCACCCGCCCCGTTCCGCGCACACCCCGGTGTCCCGTTTCCCCGCCCTTCGCCCCGGTGACCGGGGAACCCGGGTCCAGGAGCTCAAAAAACGTCTCGACCGGCTGGGGTTCAACACGGGATCTCCCGGCCAGGAGTACGGCCCCGAGCTGCGCGCGGCCGTGTGGGCCTTCCAGAAGGCCAACGAGCTGCCCGCCGTCGACGAGATCAACCCGTCGACCTGGAAGGCGCTCTCCCACCCGGCGCGCATCAGGCCGCTGGTGCCCTACGGGGGGCCCACCAGGGTGGAGATCGACCTGCGTCGCCAGCTGCTCACCGCCTGGCAGGACGGCAAGCCGGCCCTGGTCTCCCATATCTCGACCGGTAACGACAAGCACTACTGCAAGAACGGCCACTGCGGGGTCGCCGTCACGCCCACCGGCGACTTCCGCGCCTGGTGGCGGACCACCGGATGGACCCACGGGCCACTGGGCGACCAGTTCTACACCATCTATTTCAACGGGGGCATCGGCTTCCACGGCTCCGAACGGGTCCCGCTCCACCCCGCCTCGCACGGCTGCATCCGCGTCCCACTCCACAACGCCAAGTCCCTGTTCGACATGACCCCGACCGGAACCCCGGTCTACGTCCGCCGCTCCGAGCCTCCCAACGCCGCCAAGCGCCCCGAACGCTCCGAACGTCCCGAACAGGACACGTCCCGGCCGGGGGCACTGCGATACCGGCCGTGATGGCGCCACCGAACGACTGTGATCCACGAGGGGGAGCCGATGGCACAGGCCGGGGACCCGTCCACGGTCATGGCGGCAGCCGGGGCCGCCTTGAGAGGAGGTGCGACATTAAAGATGTGACGGGTGCGGTGGTACGCGCAGGTACCGCCCTTCTTGCCGCATCCGCTGAAGTAGTTTGAACCCGTCATCACGCGTGCAACAACCGTCTGCAACCGCCTCCGAGACGAGATCCATCGTGTCACGGGTGGTAATACCTCGGGCGTGCGCGTACTCCTGCGCGTCACGATCGTCAGTAATCCAGAATGAGCCGGCGAACTCCATCCGGTTCAGAATGACGTAACAGGTCTGTGCTTCCCCAAGATGTTTCAGCGGTTCATTTGGCGATCCGCCGAAGACTGCTCGGCGGACTCTTTCGATCTGATCGATCTCCACGGCATCGTCAACCTCGATCGGGTCCCCCAACCAACGTTCCCGGGCGATGGTGGCCAGATCCGGGTAAATGCGTGATGACCGCTCCGCTTCGTATGCGATCGCCTCCACCCAGCGCCCGCGGCCACGCAGAACCTCTTCCAGGAGAGGAAGGCCGGATACACATGCGAAGTTGCACAGCACCGTGTTGTCAGGAAACCAGTACCACGTCATGACGCGAGTGGGGATTCCTCTCGCTCCTCGTTGAGAGCCTGCCGGAGCGTGGCGCTTTCGACACCGATCAGATTGGCGAATGGCCTTAACGTTGCCTTACCATCGGCATATGCCTGAAATGTGGTGCGTATAAGCGGAGCCGGCGTCCGTGGACGTGACGCCAGCTCGATCCACTCCGCCAGCGAATTCACCGCACCGGCCAGATGTGCCGCCTCGGCGGTATTCAACCGCCTGAATGAATCACACAGTTGCCGGTCGATCAGCCCGAGGCTGAACAGACGCCACGCGAGTGTGCTCGGAGATACCCACAGGCGGCAGGCCAGCTCCGCGAATGAGGTGTCGGACCAGGTGACCTCACCGGCTTCCTCGCGGAGCACCTCTTCAGGAAGGAGGAACTCGGCTGCGAAGGCATTCGCTCGCGTCTCCGATGACTGCTGCTTGTGAAGCACATCATTGAGGTTCGCATCCAGGTGCGGCTTCTGATCATCTCCCGCGAGGATGTGTCCCAGTTCGTGCGCGATGGTGAATCGTTGGCGGGCAGGAAACCTGGATGTTCCCGCGATGATAAGACTCGCTTGGTCATCCACCCAGGTGAGACCGTCGAAGCCGTCGGGGAGCCGTACGATCGCCACGTCAATGCCGAAAACTTCCTCAACCGCCTCGGCCAGATCACGCTTTTCGTAGGGGCTGCCGCCCACAGACCGAAAATGATCGAGCGCCCGCGCGGCGAGCTGACGCCCCTGATCGACAGGGCGCCCGGATTTCGGCACTGGCGGTATTTTGTATAGATTCTGGCCATAGCCAAGGTATGCAAGATCTGCCCAGATTTGGGCAAAACGCTCTGCTTCCTGTACGGCCATATCGGCAGGGCTCCGTGGAGCCGCCGATATCCGTGTGGCCATGGATGGCGCAGTGGTCTCAGCACCAAGCAGCCAGTCGACGGTCACTCCGCCCACGTTAGCGATGCGGGCAAGGTCCAAAGATGTGAATCGACGAACCCCTGACAACGACTTGGAAATCTTGGGCGCGTCAAGCCCCGCCTTCGCGGCGAATTCCGCTTGGGTAAGACCACTCTCAGCGATCAGTTGCCTGACACGCACCACTGCCATCTCTCCAGCCATGCATCGACCCTACGCCCGAGTTGCGAAAATCGCAAGAAATCGCAATGCGGCCACTGGACGAGATCGACCCGTCGACCTGGAAGGCACTCGCCCACCCGGCGCGCGTCAGACCGCTGGTGTCCTACGGGGAGCCGACAAGGGTGGAGATCGACCTGCGCCGCCAGTTGCTCACCGCGTGGAAGGACGCCAAGCCCCTGTTCGACATGACCCCGACAGGGACCCCGGTCTACGTCCGCCGCTCCGAGCCTCCCAACGCCGCCAAGCGCCCGGAACAGGACACGGACCGGCCGAAGGCTCTCCGAGGCTGACCCCCAGTCCAACGATCCGCGTTACATCATCAATCTTCTCAAGCGGATTGTGACGGTCAGCTTGGAGACGATGAAGATTGTGAATCAACTCCCGGTCCTGGAGATCTTGAACTAGTCGCGATCATAGATAATTGCCGGTCGATCGTCACCCACCCGGAACGTGACTCGGATTGCCGTATCCGATCGCACAACTGCTGTATGGGCCTGCGGATCGGCTAATTGCGAAGTCGCTCCAACCTAGCCTTCGAGCACGTCGTCCATGCCCATACGGGGATCGCGAAACGCCGAGGATGGGCGGTGAACTCCCATGCGATATCGAGGTACACCGCCACCTCTTCGCGATTGTTGTTCATCGCGTATCGGAAGAATGGGCTGCGGTCCTCTCGACCGGAGGCATCGAATTTAGGCCGGACCAGTGCCGGTTCACCACGTTATGCCTGACCCACCGGGAATTCAGATGGAGATTTTCAGCTTAATGCTAACGGCGTCTATTCCATGCGTTGCGGCATGATGGCCGGGTTTTGCCGTCGTCGAGGCGATGAGCACCTGGAGCCCAGCGCCGGCCCTTGAAGGCCGGTGAGGATCGCACGTACAGCACGGTGAAGGATGGCAGGCCGCCTTCCGTACCAGAGTTTGGAACAGCTCGTAAGGACTACCAGCATCGCTACGTAGGACCGCCTTTGGATATCCTGTACTCACACCGTAATTCCTAATAGATCAGGCCACCGGATCGGTCAACTCGTGCAGTTCTTCCTCCAACTCCGACAGGTGCGCACGGGCAGTGGCGATCTCGTGTCGGAGCTCTTCAGTTCGTAACCTGCGGTAGAGAGCGGTGTGGTCGTCGAAGCGGGTGACAACTCGGATGCTGGATCGGTAGCACACGACGCTCTCGACAAGTAGCGCACGTCCCAGTTCGGTTGCCCGGTCGGGTGCCGAGGTGCTGCGCCAATAATCATCCGCGAACGTGTTTAAGTCGGCAACCACGAAGACGCCGTGCTCCTGGACCCCGCGAACTTGCTCCAATTGCTTCGTGAGCCGCGCGCGTTCGCGCGCGAGGAACCGGTCCAACTTGGCGGCACCGATATGATCGTCATATGTCTTGATCTTCGCATTCAGATGGTCGGCGTACGCTGCCACAAGCTCCGGCTCTGGAGCCAATTCCGGGGCCAGAACCCAATGGCGCCGCCCTCTCAGGCGAGAGCGAAGGTGCCGGTCGATCGCGTCGTCGACATCCTCGCTGCTGACGCGATGATAGCGGCCATCGTCATGCTTGTGATTGCAGGAGTACGCTGCCGGAAGCCTCGAATCCGGATCCCCTTCGTGGAAGGACATTCGCCGCTCGCACAGCCCGCACTGGATATTGAGGCCGAGGTCCAACGGCTGTGGGTTCGCCTCGTCGAAAGCCTGAAGAGCAGCAGTGGTCATGCGGTAGTCGTGGGCGCGAGTGCCGTATACCTCGTGCCACGCGCTGGCATCCTCGGCGATCACGGAAACAACGAGGGCGAGCGCATCGTACTCGGCGGGGGCGGCGTACATCCAGAACTCCTCCGGTTCGCCGCGCAGGTCGCGTCGGCCGTGCCCTGGGTCGACGGGGCATCGGAAGCGCATCTCAAGTGTCCGCGTGTCGATGGAAAGTTCGGCTCCGGCACCGCATTCGTCCCCTTCGGAACAGACCGTCGTAGCGGTCAGGACGCGTGCGGGGCGTCCCTGGAGATGGCGTCGTTCATGGGCGAGCCGCGAATCCCAGCCGTGGAGCACCTCGCGCGCCCGTTGGTCAATAGCTTCCGCGGCTTGTACGCGGGTGGCGGCCGCGCGTTGGGCCTCCCGCTCGCGTCGGGCTGTTTCCTCGCGTTCGGGCAGGAGGAGCGCCAGCCGTCGCACACCAGCTTCCTGCTCGTGAGTCAGCTCGGGCAGATCTCCTCCGCCACACGTCCGGCAGGCCCGTTCATGGTGGCCCTGGACTCGGAACTCCCTCACGCTGGTGGTCACCTGTTCGGTCGTTCGCTTGCCTCGTTGCCGGCAGGACGGATTGTGCGAACGGCCATTCTGTTTGATCTCGTAGGTGACGGGGATCTCCGCGAGCGACCCGATCTCCTCAAGGGTGAGGAGCGGGGAAAGAAGGATGTCGGCAGCGTTCTCATTCACCGGTGGACGCACCTCTCGGAAGGCTATCGGCCTCCTACAGTACGTCTTCGAGAACAAATGAGAGCACGCTTCGGACAATTCAGATAATCGATGTAGGCGTCATCGGATGCAATCTGTCGCACCTATAGGCATTTCAAGATACGCCTCGGGTAAATTTCGCCAAAATGCGAGCAAATAGCTTGAAAGAGCAGTATTGGCCGGAACCGAAGGGTGGTCAAGCGTGGGCGTCGGTGAAGTCTAGGCGTTCAGGGATCGACCGAAGGCTGTCGGGAGGCGTACCGGGTAGAGGTTCCTTAAAGGTTGAGCAGGAAGTCGAAGTCGCCGTCCTTCGCCCCCAACAGCCATGCCCTCGCCTCCGCAGGCGTGAACACGTGGGGCAATCGGTCAGGGTTCTGGGAGTCGCCGACCAGGACATGGCCATTCACCACGGCAACGCGAACGCAGTTTCCACCACCCCCGCTGTGCTTGGAGATTGTCCATTCGACGTCGGTCAGGTCGAAGGAAGACGGGTGAGGCTTGCGCGGGGTCACTGCTGGAGCTCCTTGATCATTTCCTTGAGCTGTGCGAGTGTATCGCTGGGGCTCAGCGCCCGCTCCCACAAAGTGGTAAAGGCCCCCGTATAGCGCCCGACGTCTGCCTCTCCGTCGAAGTACACCGAACTGACCATGGTTTCCACCCATACGACGGTACGGGCGGCTTCGTGAAAGTGCATGAGTACGAAGGGGCCGGCCATGCCGGGGTGGCATTCAATCGAGTCCGGCAGGACTCGGATTGTGTTCCGGGGCTGCTCGGATTCGGCGAGCAGCCGCTCCAACTGTGCCTGAGTCATCGACCGGTCCCCGATGACGCGGCGGAGCGCGCCCTCGTCGATGAGGGCGCGGAAGTCCTGAAGCACTCCGTCCGACATCTGCTGCTGACGGTCCATGCGGACGTCGACGAGGGCCTTGACCTCGGAGCGACTCAGTTCGGGACGCATGCCGGCGATCACGGTGCGGGCGTAGTCCGGAGTCTGGAGGAGCCCGGGGATGAGAGCTCTCTCGTAGTTGAAGAGCTCGGTGGCCCGCCGCTCCATTTTCAGGAAGCCTTCGAAATGCATAGAGCCGAGGAGCGCCGCGTTCCGCCGCCAGAGCGCTGGACGCGGTCGCCCGGCGGGCGTGGTGTCCACGCTGAGGAGTCGCAGGATCTCGGCGCGTTCGGCGGCGTCGGCCTGGTAACAGTCCAGCAGGGCCTCAGCCAGTGCGCTCGAGATCTGGCGGCGTTGGCCTCGTTCCAGCCTGCTGAGTCCGCTCTTGTCGATCCTGATGCCACGGTCGCGCAGCACGGTATGCCCGGCGACATCGCTCTGCGTCAGGTTGCGACGCTCGCGCAGGTCTTCGAAGCGTAGCCCGACCTCAACAAGGATCATCGACCATGGCGCTTGCCTCAATTCCGACATGATGGTCAGTGTGAGAGCTCGCGCCAATTAACACAACCAATATGTCGAGCAATTTGCTCAGTCATATTGCTAAACCTTACGGAGGAGAGCATCCTGGCCAGGGGGCCATGAAGGGTAGAACCCGTTGCCTCTCGTGGCACATGCGCTGGTTACGTTGATCGACACCCGCCCGACCTTCAACCTCAGGAGGGCCACGATGCCTCGCCCCTCGTTGTTCCGCCTCCTGGTCCAGGAGCGTCACTGGGACAACTGGGTGGTGTTCTGCGGTCACTTCGAGGAGACGGCACGCACGCTCGCCAAAGAGGCTGAGGCTCCTCGGCTTGCCAGCGTGACCGTGGCTCGGCGCACATTCGACCGCTGGTACGCCGGACACTGGTACGGACGTCCACAAAACGATGCTTCTCGGGTGCTGGAGCGCCTCCTGGGCTTCCCCTGGACAGACCTGTTCTCTCCCGCCCCTGATGTCCTCCACGCCCGCAAGACCGTCCACGACCGTGACGGCTTACAGGCGTCCGTCGTCATCGGTGAGCGATGGCCCACTTCGCGACTATTCCTCTCGGCGACCGATGACGTTGCGGACTCCTGGGAATTGATCGGACGCAACGTCCTGGACGGCACCACCTCGGCTGTCCACTTCCTCTCGGCGGCAAGACGTGGTGAGGAGGTCCGTCTCCGTCCTCCGGACACTGCGGCCCTGGGCAGGTTCCTCCGGCCAGCCCGCCGCGGCCTGCTCGTCGGGATAGAGGGGCACGTCGATGACCTGCGCCTCTATGTCATCGACTCCGCGAACACCCGCAGGAACCTGGCCGCCTTCACACCCCGCGATGAGGGATTCGCAGTTCCAGGTGCCCACGAACTGGACGACCTGACGTACGGCATTCTGTGGTCATTGGTACAGCTCGATGACGGGCTCCTGGCCGATGACCAGACCCTTGATGACGAGCAGCAGGTGCTTGAGACCTACCTCCAGCTTCCGCGTTCGGCTCCCAGCCGGATGACACTTCCCATGCTCACCGCGGTCGGTGCCGCGTGGCTCGGGTCGGCGTTCTGTGCGCAGCACATTCAGCGTCGTCTCGACGGAGCGTCGGAGGTGCCGCTGTTCTGGACCAGGGAGCAAACCGGTGAGGAGGCCGCCGCCTGGCTGTTCTTCCGGCACAAGATCGCCTACCTGCAGTCCCTGGGGCAGCGGTTCGGTGGTGCGGCCAGTCCGCTGTCGCGGACGTTTTGTATCCCTGAGGCCGAGGTCGCCCGCAGCGGTCGGTACGAGCGGGTTCTCCTCTTCCTGGCCATTGCGCTGATGGAGATGTACGGCATCCGCGTCCAGGTGACGGCACGCCCTGAATACTCCACCGTCGACGGATTCGTGCTGGTGCCAGGTCAGCGCGCGATCGTGGCGACATGGGTGCGCACCGAGGCGCTCTGGCGAGCGGACACCACCACCGCCCGGGCCGACCTGCGTAGCTATCACGAGGCCCTCGGCGAGGCTACCGATCAAGGCCTCATGATGGGGCCCGATCCCGAGACGCGGTTGCGCGCCCTGGCCGCCTACCTCGACCTCGACTGGCGTTGGATCACCAGTAGGTGCCGTGACCTGGGCGACTGCGGGGTATCCAGTCTGGTGCGCCCGCGTAGCAGACTGATCAGCATCGAGGCCCTCGACCAGGTACTGCGCTTCCTGGGCTGCCTTGCCGCCGACCGGTAGGCCGACGAAGCTGATCCCTGTACAAGCAGCCAACCGTCCCTACAGAAAGGCCAGCCCGTGCCTCCTGACACCCCAGAACAGAACCGCCGAATCCTGGTGGTCACCCTCGGCGGCACCATCGCGATGAGCGGGGCCTCCGGTGAGACGGGTGGGGTGTCGCCGCGTCTGACCGGCGCTGACCTCGTCGCCGCAGTACCCGGTCTGGACCGAGGGATCACGATCATCGTTGAGGACTTCCGCCGGATCCCAGGTGCCTCACTCACCGTCGATGACATGTCCGAGCTCGTCGGACTGCTTCACAAGGCCGCAGTAACTGACAAGGACGGTTTCGTCGTAACGCAGGGGACCGACACGCTGGAGGAGACCGCCTACCTCTTGGACCTGCTCTACGACGGGGACGCGCCCTTGGTGCTGACCGGGGCGATGCGCAACGCCGCAATGCCCGGTGCCGACGGCCCGGCGAACCTGCTGGCGGCGGCGCGCACGGCCGCCAGCACTGACGCTCGCGGCATGGGAGCGCTTGTGGTCTTCGCCGATGAGATCCATGCGGCACGCCATGTCCGGAAAGTCCACTCGACCAGCATCGCGGCCTTCTCCTCACCGGGTGCCGGTCCGATCGGTCACGTGATCGAAGGGGTTCCTCGGCTGCACTTCGGGCTGCGACGCCACCGCGCGGTGCCGCTGCCGTTGCAGCCGGGCGTCGTCGAGATCGTGTACACGACCCTGGGCGGCGACACCTCAGTGCTCAACGACCTTGACCTACGCGCGGATGGGCTGGTCGTTGCCTCGTTCGGTGCCGGTCACGTGCCGGAGACCTGGGTTGAACCCCTGCAGAGGCTGGCGCAGCGCATCCCGGTGGTGCTGGCCTCCCGGACCGGGGCCGGCAGCGTCCTCGCCGCCACCTATGCCTTCCCGGGCTCCGAAAGCGACCTGCTGGCTCGCGGGCTGATCAGCGCCGGCTCGCTGGATCCCTACAAGGCGCGGCTCCTGCTCCTGGCCCAGTTGCGTGCGGGGGCCGATCGCGCGAGGGTCGAGGCCGCCTTCACCGAACGTCGATAATCGCACTACGAGCAGGAGATCCGAATGCGCGCCACACAGTTCACCCGAGGCCGGGAGTTCGTCGTCGCCTTCGACCATGGGGAGGACTTCTTCACCTCGCTCGAGAAATTCTGCGCAGAGCATGCGATCCGTGCAGGCTATCTTCCCGCCTTTGTCGGAGGGTTCAGCTCCGCCAAGCTGGTGGGAACCTGTGGGCCGCTGGAGAATCCCGAGGCCCCCTTGTGGGACCACATTGAGGTGAAAACGCTTGAGGCGCTCGGCGGCGGAACCTTGGCCTGGGATCCTGATCGGGACTGCCTGGCCCCCCACATTCATGTCTCAACCGGTCTGAAGGCCGATTCCGCCGACGGGCGGACCAGCCATTTGCTCGCTGCCCAGGTGCAGTTCATCGCGGAGCTCATCATCGTGGAGATCACGGGTCCCAGCCTCACACGGCCTCGGCAGCCGAGCCTGTTCGACGTTCCACTGCTCACTTTTGATGAACAGCGTTGACCGGGTCGGGAAAGATCGGAGAGCCAGGCCCAAAAGATGGTGCTTCATCAGCTGGTCGAAGCGGTGACGGCGTGAGGACGGGACCGCTGGCAGCCACGTCGGCAAGGCCACGTGGAACTCGCCCAACTGACCTGCGAGCAGAGGCGGGCCAGCCCCCAAGGCTTGGATTTGATCTTGTTCTACAAGGTGCTGCAACCGTTCGCGCCTTTGCGGTCGCCGGGCTCGGACGGAGGGATCTTGCTACCTATTTCGTCAGTGATCCAAGGCCAGGTCAGGCCGGGCGATGACGATGTCACGCAGGAAACTGCGTTTGGAATAGAACGTGCGCTGTTTCGTCAGGCCCTTCGTGGCAAGGTAGTCCAAGAGCCAGTGGTCGATACGTTCCATCTCCCGAAGCACCTCGTCTTCGTCGTGGTTCAGGACGCTGCGGGAACGGCGGTACTCCAGTTCGCACTGCGACAGAACTACCTCCGGTGCGGCCAGGAGTGAACAGTGGTCAAGGAAGATTCCGAAGATGTGGCCGGTGCGCATCGACTCGCACTGGATGTCGTAGCGGACGCGCCGGAAGGGCGGCATTGCGCGTACCTGGAGACCCAGCTCTGAGCGCAGGTACTCTCCGAAGCCGTCGGCGTCGACTTCGATGTCGGTGTAGAGCTGTTCACGACGGGCGAAGGTGTCCTTGGCATACCACTTGCGTTTCAGCACGTGCTTGCCGTCGACCGTGGGAATAAAGGAGGCGTAGCCGCGCTCGTTGTCAGGCCCTGTGACGTCGAAGAGGTGGTTGTCGAAGAAGTAGATCTGGAATTCGTCCCGGTACTCCGGCCTGCAGTCGGCCAGTTCACCATGGCGCAGAACCTTCAGTAGTTCCATGGAGGCCGCCCAGATGTCCGTGCCCGGCGTCAGGTTGTACTTGTACTCCAGTTCGGTTCCGGCGAAGTGGCTGTGGAAGTACCTCAGGTGGTTGTTGAGCCGCAGTGCCGACGCCTCGTGGGCGATCAGCACCGGGTCAAGCCAGATCAGCGCCTCGACCGGGCCCTCGCCTACCGGCTCCTGGGTGATGCGGACGAAGCACGCGTCCTCTGGGTAGAACCGGATCTGCGCGTACGCGTGGTAGCCGTTGGGATGTCCGGCCAGGTAACACAGCGGTACCAGACTGGAAGCGGCGGCATCGCCGATCATCTCGCGTAACGCGAGGCCAGGCATGGCGTCGGGCAACAGCGCGCTGCCCTGGATTTGGCCGTTTGCGAGTGGAGTGCCTTCCGCGGTCAGAGCGGTGACCTGGCACATCCCAAGTGCGTCCCACCGCATGACTACGGTGGTGCTGGGGATGCACACCTCCTGCGGGGGCACCCGTACCAAAATGATCGGTTCGTCCGGGCGGCGAGGCGCGGCCCGATTGAGCAGGTGGATCTTTCCCAGGACGACCCAGGCGCCTCGCGGCGGCGTGTCAGAGTCCATCGCTGATTACCCTTCCTGGAGTGAACACTCGCATGGCGCCTAACGTTGGCTGCGTCGATGTCATCGCCCTGTCGCTCTCGGCTCGCCGCCGACTAGAGTGCGCACGCGCGGGCGTCGGCGGGTCGCCTCCACCCGCCACACCTTGCAGCGACATAAGGTGTGGCGGGTGATTCACGGTGTGGTTGACCAAGTGACCTTGGACGCGGCGGTCACGGACGCCCGTCTCGCGGAGTTGGAGTTCGATGACGCCCGGACCTGGCTGGAGCAGGCCCGTCACAGGCCAATGGAGCCATTCGCAGCCGAGGTCTGGGTGACTGATCCTGCCTTCAAGTGCGTCCTGCTGGTGAGGCATCGCTGGCGTGGGTGGGTGCCGCCCGGGGGCAAGGTCGAGCCGGGTGAGACACCGCGAGCCGCCGCGTCCCGGGAGCTTGCCGAGGAGACCGGCGTGCGAGCGGAGCTGTTGCCTGCTCCGGCGGCGGTGTCCGTCCGCTCCTACCGTGCCGACTGGTCGCCGACGCTTGGCCTGTCCTACAGCGCGATCACCAGCCCTGATGTCCCGCTCGGCGGGCAAAGCGACCAGCTGCCGAAGTGGTTTGGCCTCGGCGAGGAGTGGGAGAGCGTCTTCCCAGAGGACCACGGCCGAATCCGAGCACACATACGTCGGCTGGCGGCCGAGCGCTCGGACGGGATGCGCTGAGCCACGCCTGCGAGGTGAGCGACTCGCTCTGGTGCGCTCGCGGAGAGCGTCTCCGCCAGTGGCAGGACAGTAGGGCGATCAGGGCTCCTCCGCGGGCCGTTCGGCGACGGCAACGAGCCAGCTGGTCACGGTCGGGGTTTCGGGCGTCGTCAGGGCGTATGCCTCGTCCAGGATCGCCATGCGCTGCTCATGGGTGAAGTCACCATGGGGACGGGCGAACACGGGGACAGACAACCACGCCTTCTTCTCCGCCATGGTGCCGTGCTGAGCGGTGACCTGGGTGTCCAGAAGGGTCAGCCCAGCCGCGGCCAGATGCTCAGTGACCACCTCCAGCGGCAGCTTGGGGCCTGCGCTTGTCGCCAGGGATGGCGTGTGGCCATATTCGCGGGCGGCGACCTGGCGGATCAGCATGTTGAGCGACGGGCTGGTGCGGACCGTCTGTTCGTCGGGGTGGGCGATCCCGGCGAAGCCGCCGCCGATGTTGAACACGAACCGGCCGCCGGGCCGCAGTGCGCTGCGAACCGCAGCGAACACGGCCGGGACATCCGTTTTCCAGATCGCAGAGTTGCAGACCACAGCGTCGGCCATGCCAGAGACGTGCTCGGCCAAATCCTCGGCCCGGGCAGTGACCCAGAGCAGACGCGGATCGGTCACGCTACCGCGACCGACCCGCTGCATGGCGGCGGCGCTGTCCAGAGATATGACTCGGGCCTCGGCCGGGACCAGGGCGAGGATCGCCTCGGCGGTCGCGCCAGCCCCGCCGCATAGATCGACCACCAGTCGGCTGCCGGCGAGGTGGGCGCGGCGGGCAAGGTCGCGGCTGGTGGCGCCGTACATGGGGAAATCGCGCGTGAAGGCGGCGTATGCCTCGGCCGTGGTGTCCTCGTTCCAGCCGGTAAGGGCGTCGTGGGGTGCCATGTATGCCTCATTTCCCGGTGAGAGCCCCTGCCCGTGGGCGGATGTGGCGCTGAAGAGCGGGGCTGGGGTTCAGAACAGGGAGGTCTGGATTGCGGCGCTTGGAGAGGAGAACGGGCCAAGGGTGATGCGGCGGCCCTTGAGCGCGCCGAGATCGAGGAGGTAGCCCATCGCGTCGTTGTGGTCCAGGACGGCGAGAACCTGGGAGCCGACGCAGGAGACGGGGGTGAATCCGTGCTTGCCTTCTCGCAGGTCGTGCGGGTAGAGGGCCCGCTCCCGGCTGGCGGTGCGGAGGCGGTCGCCCTCTGCTGGCGGGGTCCATGCCTCCAGCACCGAGGGGGTGCTCATGTCGGCGAGCGTGTCGGAGGCGCGGGCGACGTGCTGCTCGTGGGCAGCGCGGGGAGTAGACAGGTCAGTCAGGCCGACCAGGGCTTGGAGTTTAGCCGCGGCCCGTACGGTCTGGGGTAGCTGAAGGCGGTGGGTGAGGGCGTCTTCGAGATGGCGTACGGCCCGGCCGTCGGGGCTTTTGGTCAGGTAGGTGGCGAACAGCGCTCCTTGTTCGTCGAGACGGGAGCGTTTGCGCGGCTCGGCTGCGGTGCCGACCTTGGTCGTTCCGTCAGCGAAGGTCGCCAGGTACAGCCAGTGCGGCTGGTCCATATACCTGACAAGGGCCTCGGGAGCATGGCTGCCCTGGTGGAACTGGTGGGCGGAACGGAAGTCGTCGCGTCCGGCGCATCGGGTGCACTGGCCGCTCTGCTCGGCGGGCGCACGGTCGGGACAGGCGAGGGCCTCGACGCGGACGGTGTCGGCGAACCGGTACCGGCCAGTGCACCATCGGCCGGTACCAGTCACCTGGAAGCCAAGTCGTTGGTGCATGATCTCGGCGTACGCCAGTGGCCCGCCGGGTAGCGGAGCGAGCAGCAGCCGGGGGTCCCCGGTCGCCCAGGTGATGCCGTGGCACACGTACTCACCTTCTTCGGGCAGAGGCACTGGCATGGCGGACTCCTTGTCGTAGGGATGAGTCAGAGCGTGAGCTGGAGGCGCTCGGCAAGGGCGTCGGCGGCGTTCTTGAACACGGCGTCGCGGTCCATGCCGGTGACGTCCAGTGACAGCCAGCCGCCGCGCTGCTCCTGTTGGCTCAGCTGGGCTAGGACGGTGTCCTGGTAGCGGATGAAGTTCTCCTCGCTGCGACCGGAGTGGCCAGTCTCCAGGGAAGTGAACTCGCCCTTACGGCGCAGGGCTTCGCGGGCGCCGATGCGCAGGAAGATCACCAGGTCGGGTTCGGTGAGGTGGGCGAAGACCCGTTCGGCGAGGCGGGTGGAGACCTCGGGGTTGACCGCGTAGCGAGCGAGGATCTTGTGGTGCGCGTTGTCGAGGATGACGTGGGTACCGGCGGCGAGGACAGGCTGGATCACCAGTTCGTCCTGAAGGGAGTACCAGGCAGCCAGCGCCAGCAGCCAGTAGTGGTCGCCGCAGGCCTGGGCGACGCGGGTGTCGCGACGGTAGATGAGCTCGTTGAGCCGGTCCAGGTAGGCGGACAGGTCAGGGTCCATGGGGACGTCGGTGGTGTGCTTGCCGACCAGGATGGCCGGGTGGCCGGCGTCGACCAATGCCTGATGCAGGCGGGCGGCGAGGGTGGACTTGCCTGCGCCGTCGATACCGGTGACCGTGATCTCCCGCCCGCGCACAGGGCTGGCGGGCTGTGCTGCGACTGTCATGGTCGTGTTCCTCCATGGAGGCTCAGCTGGGGCGGACTGCCAGGCGGTTGGCGATGGTGTCGCGGATCCGGCTGACCAGGACGGCGCGCCGCCGGACGACATCGCCGTGACGCTCATTGGATAGGTCCGCTGGGTAGTGGCGGGCGAGATTGTTGGAAATGACGTGGAGGTAGCCGAAGCTGATCCCCGCGCGGCGCGCGGCCGCCCCCATGGGGCCGATCTCGGGATCGACGAAGGCGTGTCCGGCGTACCTGGCCAGCCAGTCACGGTTCTCCAAGAGGATCGACGGCGAGGTCACGTGGACGCCCGTTTGCACATCGAGCTGGGCAGCGGCGAAGTCACCGAAGAAGTCGTTCCACGTAATCAGGGAGCCGTCGACGAGGCTCTCCTTGCCGGTCGCGAGCATCATGTTGGGCTCCATCTGGGGCATCAGAGCGCCCACCTTGCCGACGTAGACGACAGCACGGGCGCCGAGCTCGGCCAGTCGGCCGACGACTCGGCCGGCGACGTCGCCCCAGATGCTGTGCCGGAAGCCGAGGTAGACCACCGGTGGCCATGCAGTCTGGCGAGGTGCCAGGCGTAGCCCGGCCCATGCGTCCAGACCGCGCCAGCGGGTGCCAGGTGCTCCAGTGCCCAGCCGACGATCACCAGGTCACCGTCGAGCGCGAGGTCGAGTTGCTCGACGGCCCTACGGCAGAGGTCGGGATCGGGCAGCTGATAGGTGACGTTGTCGGCGGGGCGGCCGGTCATCGCGAGGTACGTGGCGATGATCAGGCCGTAGTGGTGAACATAGTCGGCACCGGGGAACGCCTTGACCACCAGATCTCGGCCATGGACTTCTGCGGTGGGGCGCTCCCAGTTGAACAACTTGCCATTCTTCTCGTACTGGGAGATCACGGCCAGGCGGTCGTAGTCGCCGACGATGCGGATGCTGTCCCAGGGCTGCTCCTGGATGAGGTGATGGACCTTGATCCGCAGATAACGCAGCAGGCTGTCCGGGCTCATCGTGTGCCTGTCCACCTCGATCGGCGGCGCGGGCACCACGGCACCGGCACTGCGCGCGAGCAGGGGGTCGGGCAGGATGCTCATGAACGACCCTCCGGGATCCGCACATTGCTGCCCGCCGCCGACCGGACGACGGCGATGTTCTGCCGGATCAGGTCGAACCGCTTCTCGGGGATCGGGCCGAGATGTTCGATGCGAGGGGTCTTGGGCTTGTCGTACGGCCCGTCAGGCAGCATCGCGATGCCCATCGCGCCGAGGATGACCGGGGCGGCGCCGTCGGCAGAGGCGATCCACTCATGCTCGCACTGCTCGGCCAGTTCCAGGTGCCCGGTCCGGCCGAGGCCCAGCAGCCGGTAGACGATCCGCTCCTCGAGCATGCCGTGGTCCTCCAGGTAGCGGGTGGCTGTCCACCGAGTACGGCACAACCACTCCTCCGGGGCGGGACGCCGGGAGGCGGGCAGTGCGATCGCGCCCGCGTAGTCGCTGGAGACGAAGTGGTCGTAGCAGCGCAGCCACTCCTGGTCGTCCGCTGCGTGCAGCACGGCGCACAGGCGGAACTCATCGCTCAGCTCGCGGATCTCACGTGCGGCTTCGTCGCTGGCCTTGATCGTCGCGGCGCCGTCCGACAAGACGTCTGGGAGGATGATCTCGCGAGCGTCAACCGCACGAGCAGCCGCGACCAGATCGACGGGTGGCAGGGCATGGCCGAGGTCGAAGACGCCGTTGTCGACGACGATCTCCGCACCGCGTTTGGCCTCACGACGGAAGAATTCCCGGTAGGCGGAGTCGGACAGGACACGCTGGGCGGCCACGTGGTGCACGCGGGCAGGCTCCTGGGCGACGAACACCTCCAGGTAGCCGGGCGGGGCGATCACGGAGAAATCGATGGCCATCACGCCGCCCCCCACTGGCCTATGGCGAGGGTGAGGAACTGCTGGGAGAGCGCCGGATCGTCCTGGAACCGGCCGCCGACCTGCAACGTGGTGGTACGGGCGGCCTCCAAGCGCACTCCACGCATGCTCATGCATAGGTGGGTGCCACGGACAGCGACCGCTACGTCCTTGCTGCCGATCACGCTAGCGATCTCCTCGGCGACCTGCCGGGTGAACCGCTCCTGCACCTGGAGCCGTCCGGCGTAACGCAGAGCGATCCGCCCGAACTTCGACAGCCCGACCACCTCACCGTCAGGCAGGTAGCCGACCGCGACCTCCAGGTTCATGGGCAGAAGGTGATGCTCACAGAGAGACCACACGCTCATGCCGCCGACCACGACGAGCTGGTCGCTCAGGTGGGTCTCGGTGAAAGACATGACCTTCGCAGACGGCTCCGGCGACAGGAACGAGTTCCACCAGGACGCGACCCGAGCCGGCGTGTCCGCCAGCCCCTCCCGCCTGGGGTCCTCGCCGAGCGCGGCCAAGAGCTGGCCGATCAGCTCGGTGACGCGCTCGGTGTCGACCGACACTGGAGCAACCGGGTCGGATTGTGCTGGCACGGCGGCACTCTGGCCGGACACCGGACTGTAGACGGCGTTCGTCATGAGATTTTGCCTCGCTTCCAAGTGCTGAGGATGGAGGGCTGAGCTACGGGGTGTGCGGTCAGCGTCCGAGAGGTGCGAACGCCAGGGGGTGCAGATGCCTAGCTATGCGCCATTGGTCAGTGGCCGGTCGGGCTCCGAGCCGCGAACACTCGGGTGGCCTCGATGCCCGCCCTTCGCCGTGGGGCCCTCCAGCATCACGGCCACCGAACCCATCCGTACTGAAGATCGGCTGGAGACGCGGATGCGCTCGGCGATGATCAGCCAGAACTCGGTGGCGCTCCATCCGGGCATCTTTTGAGCTGAGGAGGGGGTTATCGCTCTTCTACGTCGAAGCGAGCCCAACTGCGCTCTGTCTCGCGAACCCGGATGGCGACCAGTTGGCTGGGGATGACCGGCTCAACGTTCTGGATGAACCAACCGGCCAGGAACTGGGCCAAGCGCTCAGAGGTCGGCTCGCAGGGCATGATCTCGTGCAGATTGTGGTGATCGAATTCGGTGTCCAGGAACTTCTTGAACGGCGCGAGGTCTCCGAAGTCGGTGACGAAGCCCGGCTCTTCCAGGACGGGGGCGGTCAGGATCACCTCGACCATGTAGTTGTGCCCGTGCTGCCGCGAGCACTTATGCTCGGGCGCGAGGCTGGGTAGCCGGTGCCCGGCCTCGAAATCGAACAGCTTGCCGATGGTGTGCTTGCCGGGTGGGAGCGGCACCGTGCTGAAGTCCATGGACTCCTCCTGTGCGACGGGGTTTTGGAAATGCGGGCGGCAGGAGGCCGCAAGACAGTCATGTAGTCCCACGCTTCATCTGTGGTGCTGTGGATTCCTAAGGCGGTGAGGAACGGCAGGAACCCTGGGCGGGTGGATAACCGGCGAGGGTGGGTCCACGTGACTCTTCGGCAGGAGCGTGATGAACGGGTTTGCGGGTCAGCGGCCGCGCTCGTCGCCCCACAGCAGGACGTGGAGGCGCTGGGTCATGGACCAGCCGCGGGCGATTACGTCGTCGGCCAGTTCGCGGGCTCGGGTGATCACGGCATCCGGGGTCCTGCCCTCCGGCATCACGTACACCGGGGAGAGCCCGTAGCGCTGGACGAGATCATCGATCTCGTCCAGGTCCGACCTCTCGGTGGCGACGAACTTGAAGACTGCCTTACCGCTGCCCACGAGGGCGGTCAGCGCCTCGGGGACAATGCGCATGCTCTCGGCCATGCCAGCGTTGGACAACTTGGGCGAAACGTTGAACCGGACACCGTCTATGAGCAGTTCGGGTAGCGGTCCGAACGTGCCGTTGGTCTCGAACTCCACTCGGCGGTTGGCGTCAACCAGGCGGAGCACCAGCGGAACGAGTTGCTGCTGCTGGATCAAGGGCTCCCCGCCAGTGATTACCACGAGGGCGGTGTCCAGGAGCAGTAACTCGTCTCCCACCTCAGTGACGCTGCGCCGGGACGACTCTCTGCGCAGGTCATACCGGGTGGTGTCCCAGGTGTAGGGGGTGTCGCACGGCATCCGTCCGCTGCAGGCCAGGTTGCATCGAGACAGGCGCAGGAAGGCCGCACGTGTGCCGAGGCTGGGTCCTTCGCCCTGGAAGGTGGGGCCGAACAGTTCCGCCACGATCAAGTTGGTTTCCCTCGTTGGGATGGCGGCTCTGGTGTGCGTGTTCATTGTTCTCCAGGTCGCATTGGACCGAGGCGGCGGCCGTCTCGCTCAGACGGATCACCTTGGGTCGGTGGGGACATTGGGTCTGAGGTTCTCGGGGAACCCGGCGGGTGGGGTTGTCACACACGCCGCAGCACAGGTGCTGCGGCACCAGGTTGAATGCCTGTGTCACAGGGCACCACCGGTCAGATCGAACACAGCCACAACGGCTTTTCCTCCTTCGACCGCCTGGACCGTCCAGGCGGTCGAGAACTGCGCGACCAGGTACAGGCCGCGGCCGCTTTCACTGTCGGCGTCGCCAACCAGGTCCACCGTCGAAGCCGTGGGGATAGCACTGATATTGGCTCCACGGTCCACGACGCTCACCGCGGCGCCCTTCTCGTAGACGTCCAAGGTCATCGAGACGACTCCGTTGCCGTGCTGAATGGCGTTGCCGACCAGTTCGTTGGTTACGAGTACCGCGTCGTCGATCTGCTCTGTGCTGGCATGACGGGTTAGTGCCGTGCGCACCCGCTGTCGGGCGACCGACTGAGGAGCGGCGACCCTGCTGAGGGCAACGTCGGCATGGTCGACCAGTTCTCCCAGGCCGTAGTCGCGGATCAACTCGGCGGTCGTCGGGGGCACTCCTCATCTCCTCGCACTGATGCTTTTCGGCGCGGGCCGATATCAGCCCGAGCCCACCATGACGCACGCTTCGTGGCACCAGTACGCCAAACCGTTGCCACTTCGCGGCCATTTCTGCGAGGGAAGATCATTCAACGTGCGAGAGGCGATCACAGGGCTAGCGCACGCGCACTCCTACTCCGACGGCTGGCCCCCAGCGAGAAGCGCGCTGGTGGTGACGGTAATCCTCGGTGGCAAAGCCCCATAGCTCTGGCCTCGCCTCCGCGTCACCAGTCGGACGGTTGGCCCATCCTCAGCTGGCCTCAAAGCCACTCACCGCCGACATGCTCACCCTGCTCCACCCGTGGGAAGAATCAGGCGACCGAGAGCTCCTACCGGGGCCGGCGCCCGCGGTGTTCTGCCGCGGAGATTCCAACCTGCTGAACTGGCTGTGGGACGGAGGCGAAATTCGCTGCGTCGACTTCGAGTTCTCCGGTTACTCCGATACCGCGTTCGACGCCGCCGACCTCTGTGAGCACATCAGCGCCCGCGATATTGACGACGAGGTCTGGGAAAGTCTGCATGCCGATCTGGGGGTCACCACACGGCCCCGGCATGTTGAAGGTGTGCTCTCTCGTGGGTGATTTGAGCTCATAGGTCGAACAGGGTGAGCAGGCGGCGAGCGTCGTTTCGGTAGTGCCGCCGGGCGTAGGCCATGTTGACGTGGCCGACGTGGCGGAACGCGCCGATCGCGAGGTTTCTGCAGGTCGCCATCACCTGGGGCAGGCTGCCGGTACGGATCTGGCCGGCGTCCTCACGGAAGGTGACGTCCCGGACGTAGTGCTCGCGGTTTTCCACCCCCCAGTGCCGGCGGACGTAGGTGCCCAGATGGGCGGGTCCGGCCAGGTCGGCGGGCAGGTTCGTGATGGCGTAGGCCACCTCTTTACTACTGCCCGCGCCGTGCAGATCGGCGACGTGCCGTACGATCCGCATGACCTGAACCGCGCCGGGGAAGTCGACGCCGTCTGCGGGGGCGGTACGGATGGTGCGGCGCTCGCTGCGGCCGTGGCCCCGGTCGATCTCTGTATGCCCGGTACCGGCCCGCTCGTGCTCGGCGTCGGTCCCCTCGGCCAGGACGGTCATCGCCGTGGCCAGGAGCACGGGCTGATTGTGCTTCAAAATCAGGACATAGTACGCGCCGAGGTCCTCGGTCAGATGTCGGGCGGTCTCGCGGACGGCGTGCAGCGCGTCGGCGGTCAGGACTGTGCCTGCCAGATCCACTTCGGCTATCAGTGGCTTGAGTTCGGGCACCTCGCTGGTCTTGGCGTCGATGGCCCGCTGAGCGAGCGTCGCATGCCGGGTGTGGCAGAACAGCGACAGCAGTTGGAGACGGCGGCCGTCGGGGCGGCGGGCTCCGCGGACGGCCTTGCCGTCGGCTGCAGCCGCGGGCAGCAACCCCACCATGGCGGGATGTTCCCGGTTGCGTCGGCGGACCCGCCGGGCTTCGCGCTCGTTCGACCATGCCGGCTCCGCCGGCTCGGCGGTGTCCGGTCGAGCCGCACCGGGGGTATCGGGATGGCCGGGTGCGTCGGCTGGGCGGGGCTCCTGCCCGGCCAGGTAAGCGCACACCTCGCGATCCAGTTGGTCGCCGTCGACCTCGCCCAGGACCCGGCGGAAGGTCCGTTCGCCGGGCGGCACATGCAGCCCGGTGAACGGATCACGTCACACCTCCAGTTCGGCCAGTACTTCCTGCGGGTACGCGTCGGAGGCCCAGTGCCAGACCGCGATGATCGAGTCTCCGCCGACCACGGTCACCCCGCACGCGGCCAGTGCCAGGATCGAGGCCGGCGGATGCCGGACGTTTCGGGTGGAGCGGTGGTCGGAAATCCGGCGGAAGCGGGCCAGCAGTCCTTCGCGGGCCACCCGATCGGGCACCGATCCCGTTGTGTTGCCGCTCTCGATCGGGCTGATCAGCGATGATAGGGGCACGGGCACGGCTTCCTCCCGGATCGATTGGTGTGAGAACCTCGATCTTCGGGAGTCGTGCCCGTTTCCATGCCCGAATTGGGTCAGTTATTACCAGCGGCAGAGGCGCAGCCATTCGCGCGCAAGGAATCAAACCCGGTCAAAACTTCGAGATGCCGGGGCCGTGGGGGTCACCACAGCGCTGACGCCGCGCTTCCGAGCCGCACAGCGCACCTGCGCACTGCGCTGGCTGGCCGTTTTGTGGCGCCAGCGCTTCACTCGCGAACAAGAGCTCACCGCGCAGCGAGAGCGAGTACGGCGTCTGCTGTCACGCAGCTGTTGATACAGCGAACTCGCCGACCTGAACGCCATGCTTGAAAGCAATCCATTCCGTACAGGTGTAACGCAGGGTCGTCTTTGCCATCGGATGGCGCAGTGCAATCGCTCCTTTAGGCAAGTGAGCCATCTCAACCCGGTCGGCGGGACTGCTCCCGGCAGCACTCAGCCATGCCACGTCAGAAAGATCGAGGTCGTACAGTTCCGTTTTATTCTGCGGAGATGCCACAAGCTCGTGATCTGCGGCCTCGGCCTTCACGACATCAAGGAACTGCGACCAGGCCATGACGGAAAACATGATGGCCGGTATGTCAGCAGCCTTGGAATCGCGCACCGCTACGACATCGGCAGTTCCCCTGCCGACCATGACACAGTTGGCTCCGCCGTCACTGAAGCTGCTCGTAACCCAGGCCAGGGACTCGGGGGTAGGGCAAACGCTCATTTTACTCACAATTCCTTGATCATTTTACTCAGCGTCGCGATCGTGTCGCGAGGTGGCTGAGCAGCCGACCGAAGGTGGTCAGCGGCCATCGCATATCGAGCCACTTCATCTTCGTCCTCAAGATACTGCGCCGAGGTCAGCGCCTCCAGACAGATGACCTCTGGGCCGGAGTCGAAGCGCATCCAGGTAAAAGCGCCCTCAAGCCCTGCGTGCTCACCCGCCAGATAGGGCAGAAGCACGATCTGAACGTGAGGGCGACCGCGGTCGGCGGCCACATCTTTCAGGTGCTCCAGTTGCTCTTTCATGACCCGCATGTCTGGAGCACCGACGTGCTGACGGACGGCCATCTCTGACAGCACCACCCAAACCTGCGGGGGCTCCTCTCGGTCCAGAACCGTGGTCTTGCGCTTCATGCGCAGGGCCACGAACTTGTCGATCTCCTCTTTGGTCTGCCACATGCGACTGGCCGCCACCACGTGACGGGCGTAAGCCTCGGTCTGCAGCCATCCCGGGATGAGAAGCGGTGACCATTTGAAGATCAATGTTGCCGACTCCTCAAGGCTGAGGTAATCGGCGAAGGGATCGCGTACGACTCCCTGGAACTTCTGCCACCAGTCACGTTCGGCGGCCTTGCTCGCCAACGCCATGATCTCTTCACGGCGAGCCGGATCGTCGAGTTCGTATTTATCGAGGATGAAGGGCACGTCTCTGACGCGAAGTTGCTGCTTACCGTTCTCGATCTTGCTGAGAGACGTCTTGGGACGCATAAGGAGGATAGCGGCATCCTCCAGCGTGAGCTTGCGAGCGTGGCGCAGCATCTCCAGCTCGCGCCCCAGGCGTCGGCGGCGGACCGTAGCCCTGACCTCTGGCATGAGCACCTCTCTGGGACAAACCTGGTCTAACCCAGCATCTTGCCGCGCTCGGATTTTCGCTGGAGCAACTTTCTCCAAATTGAGGTTGCGCTGACACTGGATCTCACAGCATCATCTTTCAAGAACACGGATCGTATCCGAACAACCTCGAAACGTGATGCGATCGCCCCATGCACACACCTGCCCACCCCCGGAGGGGCAATGAACGATGCCATGACAACGGAGAAGGCCCGGGCTTCACACCGGCGGCTCTCCCGGGCCCAGCAATACAGCCCGGAGACAATGGAGCCGATCCGGCGCATCGTGACGATCCAGTTGATCCTCTGGAAAATGCAAGAGGTCATCGTGGACCGCTGCATGATGATCCTCACCGAGCTGTGCAGCAACGTCAGACATACCGATGACGAGCGGTTCGAACTCACGGTGAGCGCCCTCGGCTCCAACGTGCGTCTGAGCGTACGTGACTTCTCCGCCGCACTACCGGTCGTTCCCCAGGAAGCACCGGATTTCGAAGCGTGCGACGGGCGCGGCCTGTTTCTCGCGGCACGCTATGCCGACGAGTTCGGCATGGTTCCCCTGATGGACGGAAAGGTCATCTGGGCGGAGATCACGTCTACCGGCACGTCGGGAACGGCCTGACGGTCGCATTCCACCGTTTCCGAAAGTGTGGCGCGGATCTGTACCCGCGCGTCCAGGTGAGAGCCACAGAAACCTGCTCTCACCTGGAGGTGCCGTGCCAGCTGCGCCACAGGGCCGCGTAGGAGCCTTCCGCGGCGACCAGTTCCTCGTGGGAGCCGAGCTCGCCGATACGGCCGTCCTCCACGACCGCGACGCGGTCGGCGTCGTGGGCCGTGTAGAGGCGGTGGGCGATGGCGATCACCGTACGGCCTTCGAGGACGGCCGCCAGCGAGCGTTCCAGGCGTCGGGCCACGCGGGGGTCGATCAGCGAGGTGGCCTCGTCGAGGACCAGGGTGTGCGGGTCGGCCAGCACCAGCCGGGCCAGGGCCAGCTGCTGGGCCTGGGCGGGGGGAACGTGCTCGCCACCGGAGCCGACCGCCGTGTCGAGCCCCTCGGGCAGGGCCTCGACCCAGTCCCAGGCGTCCACGGCCTCCAGCACCTCGCGGACCCGCGCGTCGTCCGCGTCGGGCCTGGCGATCAGCACGTTGTCGCGCACCGTGCCCCGGAAGATGTGATGCTCCTGGGTCACCAGGGCGACCTGGCCGCGCAGGTCGTTCAGGGGTAGCTCGACCAGCGGGACACCGCCCACGGTGACCGAGCCGGTGCGGGGGCCGTGGATGCCCGCGAGCAGGCGGCCCAGCGTGGACTTGCCCGCCCCCGACGGGCCGACCATGGCCAGCCGTTCGCCCGGCTTGACCAGCAGATCGATGCCGTGCAGCACGTCGTGGCCCTCGCGGTAGGCGTAGCGGACGTCGTCGGCCGCCAGCTCGCTGCCGGTGGGGGCGGTGGAGGTGGCCTCGCGGTCGTCGGGCACCTCGGCGACGCCGAGCAGCCGGGCCATGGAGGCGCCGCCGACCTGGAGCTCGTCGATCCACATCAGCAGCCGGTCGAGCGGGTCGATGAGCTGCTGAACGTAGAGCGTGGCGGCGGTGACCTGGGCCAGCGAGACCCAGCCCTGGACGTAGAACAGGCCGCCGACGACCAGCGTCGCCACGATCGGGATCACGTAGCCGAGCTCGACCGAGGGGAACCAGACGGTGCGCAGCCCCAGCGTGTAGCGCTCGGCCGCCCACGAGCGGGCGATGTCGGTGTCGGTGCGGCGGTGCCGCCGCTCCTGCAGGCCCAGGGCCTCCACCGCGCGGGCGCCGCCGACCGTCTCGGCCAGCCCGTCGGTCATGTCGGCGTACGCGGCGCTCTCGCGCAGGTAGCCGTCCCTGGCCCGGTTGAGGTACCAGCGGGTGGAGATCCACAGGATGGGGACGGCCAGCAGCGAGGGCAGCGCGAGCAGCGGCCCGACCAGTACCAGCGCGCCAACGGTGATCAGGCAGGTGACCAGCGCGATCAGCGTCTCGGGCACGGCGTGCCGCACGGTGCGCGACAGCGAGTCGACGTCACGCGAGGTCCGCGAGATCAGGTCGCCGGATCCGGCCCGCTCGACGACGGACAGCGGCAGGCCGAGCACTCGCCCGACGAACTCCTCACGCAGCTCGGCGAGGACCTTCTCGCCCAGCCTGGCCGAGGCGTAGACGGCGAACCTGACCAGCACGGCCTGGGCGACCAGGAAGCCGCCGATGGCCAGCGACACCGCGGTGACGTCGACCCCGGTGCCGTCCTGGACGCCCTGGACGAGGCCGCCGAGCAGCCACGGCACCGCCAGGCCCGCGACGGCGGCCAGGCCGTGCAGGCCCAGCGCCGCGGTGAGCTCTCCGGGGTATTTCAGGGTGAGCCTGCGGGCGTACGCCCGGACCTGCGCGGTGTCGGCGACGGGCAGGATCTGCCTGCTCACGACTCCTCACCCCGGGTCACGACGGCGGTGTAGCCCGGGTGGGTGGCCAGCAGCTCCCGGTGCGTGCCCTGGGCGCGCACGACACCTCCCTCGACGTAGATGACGTGGTCGGTGCGGTCGAGCACCAGCGGACTGGTCGTGCAGACCAGCGTGGTCTTGCCCGCGCGGGCCTTGGCCAGCCGGTCGGCGATGCGGGCCTCGCTGTGCGCGTCGACCGCGCTGGTGGGCTCGATGAGGATGAGCACCTCCGGGTCGAGGGTCAGCGCCCTGGCGAGCCTGAGCCGCTGCTGCTGGCCGCCGGAGAACTCCCGGCCGGCCTCGGCGACGTGCCCCTCCAGACCGCCGGGCAGCGCCTCGACGATGTCGGTGGCGCACGCGGCCTGCAACGCCCGGGTGATCTCCTCGTCGGAGGCACGGCCGGCGACGTCCAGTTCGTCCCTGAGCACCCCGGCGAACAGCTGGGCCTCGTTGCCGGCGACGAGGACGCGGCGGCGGACCTCGGAGATCGGCAGGGTGTCGAGCGCCACGTCGCCGAAGTCGACGTCGCCGTCGCTGTAGCGGCCGAGCCGGTCGGCGATGGTCACGGCCTCCTCGGGGTCGGCCGCCGCGACGGCGGTGAGCATCCCGGGACGCACCGCGACCCCGGAGGTCACGTCGCGCAGCAGGCCGCCCTCCGAGCGGCCGGTGCCGCCCTCCACCTCGGGCCTCAGCGCCAGGATGCGCACCACCCTGCGGGCGGCGACGTGCCCCTTGGTCAGCTTGTCGGCCGCCTCGGTGAGGGTGCGCACCGGGGCGATCAGGAAGACCGCGTAGCCGTAGAAGGCGACGAGCTGGCCCACGGTGATCTCGCCGCGTATCGCGAAGGTCGCACCGAGCCAGGTCACCCCGGCGATCAGCAGCCCGGGCAGCAGGACCTGCGCGCCCTCCAGCATCGACTCGACGGAGGCCACCCGCACGCCGGCGTGGCGCACTCGCTGCGACTCGGCGCCGTAGCGGTCGGCGAAGACCCGCTCACCGCCGATGCCGCGGAGCACCCGCAGGCCCGTGACGATGTCGGCGGCGCGGGTGGCGAGGTCGCCCTGCAGGTCGCGGTGGTCGTTCTGGCGGCGGTGCAGCGGCTTGAGCAGGGGCGCGACGGCGACCGCCACGAGGGGCAGGCCGACCAGCACCGTCAGGCCCAGCGGCGGCGAGGCGCCGATCAAGATGACGGTCACCACGGCGATGGCGACGACGGCGCCGACGCCGCGGAGCAGGATGTCCATCGCGTTGCCGATGTGGGCGATGTCGGAGTTGCCGATGCTGACCACCTCGCCGGTGGACATGCGCTTGGGCAGGGTCGCGCCCAGCCGGGTCGACTGCCTGGCGGTGACCTGGACGGTCCGGTAGGCGGCGCTCAGCCAGTTGTAGACGGCCATCCGGTGCCGCAGGATGCCCGTGACGGCCTGCGTGATCCCCAGGGCGAGCACCACGGTGCCCCAGGTGACCAGGGCCGGCACGTCCTCGGCCCTGATCGCGTCGATGCCCCTGCCCATGGCGGCCGGCACGAGCGCCATCGCGAGCCACCACAGGGTGGCGTAGGTGATGCCCAGGAGCAGCGGGCCTCGCTGCATGCGGGCCACCCACCGCAGGTAGCCGAGCGGGCTGCGGGCGTCGGGAATGCCGGGATCGGCGGCTGGTAAGGAGCGCATCTCACAGCAAGGGTCACAAACTCCGACCTGGCCAGGCAAACGGTTTTCGGCCTCCCCGGCGTGGCGTCGTCAATCAGGGTTGACAGGCGGGCCGCGTCAACCTAAATTGACATCCATGAGCGATACGGCACAACTGGCATCCGACGCCGGTAGCCGCGATCCTGCCGTCGGCCTGCGGGCCGTACGCGCGCTACGGACGCTGGTCGACCGGCTGGAGGCCCTTCAGGTGGAGAACGCCAGAGATCAGGGCTGGTCCTGGCAGGAGATCGCGCACTGTCTGGAAGTGAGCCGGCAGGCGGTGCACAAGAAGTACGCGGGCGGCCGGGGCCTGCTGAGACGGGAGAGATAGTCATGTTCGAACGGTTCACGGATCAGGCCCGGCAGACGGTGAAACTCGCCCAGGAGAACACCCGCCGGCTGAAGCACCCGTCCATCGGCACCGAGCACCTCCTGCTGGGACTGCTCGACCAGCCGCAGACCGTCTCGGCCCGGATCCTCGGACGGCACGGCCTGGACCACGAGCGGGCCAACCTGGCCGTGGTGCGCCTCGTCCCCCACCCGCCGAAGGACGCGCTCGACGCGGACGCGCTGGAGACGATCGGCATCGACCTCTCCGCCATCAGGGAGAAGGTCGAGGCCGCCTTCGGCCCAGGCTCCCTGGACCGGCCACCGCAGCGAAACCACCGTGGCGGCCTGTTCAGCGGTCGCCACATCCCCTTCTCCGCAGCCGCGAAGAAGTCCCTGGAACTGTCCCTCCGGGAGGCCATCGCCCTCAAGCACAAATACATCGGCGACGGCCACATCCTGCTGGGGCTGCTCCGCGAGGGGGAGGGAGTGGCCTCGCGCGTCATCACCGACGCGGGCATCGACACGGAGACGCTGCGCCGGGAGATCGTCCGGGAACTCGGGACACGGCGGACACCCGAGTAGAGCGGGCACGGTCGGAGCGGGCGGCCCTCCGGCACCCGGCTGGGATGTCCCTCCGGAACCCCGGACATGAAGGACACCCACCTCGGGTCCGGGCCCGGGAAACCAGCCGCACGGCATATACGCACAACCGGGAAAACCGGCCGGACGGCATATACGCACAGCCGGGAAAAGCGGCCGCACGGCATATACGCACAGCCGGGAAAAGCGGCCGCACGGCATATACGCACAGCCGGGAAAAGCGGCCGCCCCGGCGCCCGGCCGTCGTGGCCGGGCGCCGGGGCGTGCGGACCACCGAAGGGCCTACTTGGCGGCCCGCAGGTAGTCGCGGTTCATCTGGGCGATGGTGTCCAGCGGGATGCCCTTGGGGCAGACCGCCGTGCACTCACCGGTGTTGGTGCAGCCACCGAAACCCTCGGCGTCCATCTGCTCGACCATCGCGACGGCGCGGGAGTCGCGCTCGGGCTGGCCCTGCGGCAGGAGGCTCAGGTGGGTGATCTTGGCCGCGGTGAAGAGCGAGGCCGAGCCGTTCGGGCAGGCGGCGACGCAGGCGCCGCAGCCGATGCAGGTGGCCGCGTCGAACGCCGCGTCGGCGTCGACCTTCTTCACCGGGACGCTGTGCGCGTCGGGGGCCGACCCGGCGGGGACGGAGATGAAGCCACCCGCCTGGATGATCCGGTCGAACGCCGAGCGATCCACGACCAGGTCCTTCACCACCGGGAAGGGCGCGGCGCGCCACGGCTCGATGGTGATGACCGCGTTGTCCTTGAAGTGCCGCATGTGCAGCTGGCAGGTGGTGGTGGCCACCTGCTCGCCGTGCGCGACTCCGTTGATGACCATGCCGCACATGCCGCAGATACCCTCGCGACAGTCGTGGTCGAAGGCGATCGGGTCGTCGCCCTCCAGGATGAGCCGCTCGTTGAGGACGTCGAGCATCTCCAGGAAGGACATGTCCGGCGACACGTCCTCGACCCGGTAGTTGACCATCCGGCCCTCGTCGTTGGGGCCCTTCTGCCGCCAGACCTTGAGCGTGAGGTTCATACCCATGGTTTTCCTACCACTCCTCGTTCGCTGCGCACGAGCCGGCCGGACGCGTCCGGGGCACGATGTGTCGTTCCTCGTGTGCCGCCGCGCTCACTTGTAGCTCCGCTGGCTCATCTTGACGTACTCGTAGTCGAGGTCTTCCTTGTGCAGGATCGGACCCTGCTCGCCGTACTCCCAGGCCGCGACGTAGGAGAAGTTCTCGTCGTCGCGCAGGGCCTCGCCGTCGGCGTCCTGCGACTCGGCGCGGAAGTGACCGCCGCACGACTCGGTGCGGTGCAGCGCGTCGACGCACATCAGCTCGGCCAGGTCGAAGAAGTCCCCGACCCGTCCGGCCCGCTCCAGAGCCTGGTTCAGCTCGTCGGCCTCACCGGACACCTTCACGTTCTGCCAGAACTCCTCGCGAAGCTCGGGAATCCGCTCCAGCGCCTTGCGGAGCGACTCCTCGGTGCGCTCCATACCGCAGTACTCCCACATGATCTTGCCGAGTTCACGATGGTAGGAGTCGGCGGTGCGGGTGCCGTTGTTCTTCAGCAGCTTGTCGATCTTCTGGCGCACCTCGGCCTCGGCCTCGGCCACGTCATCCTCGTCGACCTCGTCGTAGGGGCCGTTCGCGAGGTAGTCGCCGATCGTGGTCGGCAGCACGAAGTAGCCGTCGGACAGGCCCTGCATCAGTGCGGACGCGCCGAGACGGTTGGCGCCGTGGTCGGAGAAGTTGGCCTCGCCGATCACGAACAGGCCGGGGATCGTGGACTGCAGGTCGTAGTCCACCCACAGGCCGCCCATCGTGTAGTGGACGGCGGGGTAGATGCGCATCGGCTGGGCGTACGGGTCCTCGCCGGTGATGCGCTCGTACATCTCGAAGAGGTTGCCGTACTTCTTCTCCACCGCGTCGCGGCCCAGACGGCGGATCGCGTCGGCGAAGTCGAGGTAGACGCCCAGGCCGCCGGGGCCGACGCCGCGCCCCTCGTCGCAGACGTTCTTGGCGGCGCGGGAGGCGATGTCACGCGGGACCAGGTTGCCGAACGCCGGGTAGATGCGCTCCAGGTAGTAGTCGCGCTCCTCCTCGGGGATCGCCGAGGCCGGACGGGTGTCGCCCGCCTTCATCGGCACCCACACGCGGCCGTCGTTGCGCAGCGACTCCGACATCAGGGTCAGCTTCGACTGGTGATCGCCGCTGACCGGGATGCAGGTCGGGTGGATCTGGGTGTAGCAGGGGTTGGCGAACATCGCGCCGCGCCGGTGCGCCCGCCAGATCGCCGTGGTGTTGCAGCCCTTGGCGTTCGTCGACAGGAAGAAGACGTTGCCGTACCCGCCGCTGGCCAGCACGACCGCGTCGGCGACGTGCCGCTCGATCTCGCCGGTGACCATGTCACGGACGATGACGCCGCGTGCCCGGCCGTCGGAGACGATCAGGTCGAGCATCTCGTGGCGGGTGTGCATCTTGACGGTGCCCGCCGCGATCTGGCGCTCCAGCGCCTGGTACGCGCCGAGCAGGAGCTGCTGCCCCGTCTGGCCTCGGGCGTAGAAGGTACGGGAGACCTGCGCGCCGCCGAAGGAGCGGGTGTCGAGCAGGCCGCCGTACTCGCGGGCGAACGGTACGCCCTGGGCCACGGCCTGGTCGATGATGTTCACACTGACCTGGGCAAGCCGGTAGACGTTGGACTCGCGGGCGCGGAAGTCGCCGCCCTTGACCGTGTCGTAGAACAGCCGGTAGATCGAGTCGCCGTCGCCGCGGTAGTTCTTGGCGGCGTTGATGCCGCCCTGGGCCGCGATGGAGTGCGCGCGGCGGGGCGTGTCCTGGTAGCAGAACGACGTGACGTTGTAGCCGAGCTCACCGAGGGTCGCGGCGGCCGAGCCGCCCGCCAGCCCGGTGCCCACGACGATGACGCTGAGCTTGCGCTTGTTGGCCGGGTTGACCAGCTTCGCGGAGAACTTGCGCTTCTCCCAGCGGTCCTCGATCGGGCCTTCGGGGGCCTTGGTGTCACGGATCGGCTCACCTTCGGTGTACCCCGTGCTCATCGTGGTCCTCACTCCTTGTTCGCCGTTCGGGTGACCCGCCGGGTTCGCGCTCATACTCACTTGATCACTCCGATCGCGACCGCCACCGGGACCGCGAGGAAGCCGATGACCAGCAGCGCCGACAGACCCGCGGCGACGGCCTTCAGCGGGCGGTAGTTGCGGCTGCCCGCCAGGCCGAGCGTCTGGAAGGCGCTCCACAGGCCGTGGCGCAGGTGCAGGCCGACCATGACGAGGGCGAGCACGTAGAACAGGGTGACCCACCAGCGCGACGGCGCGAAGCCCTCGACCAGGCGGTCGTAGGGGGTGGCGCCGCCACCGGCCGGGTTGACCGCGCCGAAGGTCAGGTCCAGCAGGTGGTAGATCACGAACAGCACGATGACGATGCCGCCGTATCGCATGGTGTGGACCGCGTAGCCGTTCGCCCTGGACTTGCGCTTGGCCGCGTACTTCACCGGGCGGGCCTTGCTCGCCCGCCGGGCCAGGGAGATCGCCGACCACATGTGCAGGGCGACCGCGACGACCAGCACGACCTCGACGACGGTCAGCAGGGCCCGGTACGGGAGGATCGGCTCGCCCATGGTCCGTAGGAAGGCCGCGTAGGCGTTGAAGGACTCGGCACCGGCGAAGCTCTTGAGGTTCCCGGCCATGTGGCCGATGAGGAAGAGCACCATCACGGCGCCCGTGATGGCCATCACGGCCTTCTTGCCGTTGGAGGAGCCCAGGAAGCCGCCTTTTCGCCCGGGCTTCGCGGTCTTCGCGGTCTTCGCGGTATCCGCGGGGGGGTTCACAGACGCGGTGGCGGATCCGCGCTCAATCGTGGCAGTCACACATGTGACGCTAGGTAGGGGGGTTTATCCAAGTCCAAGTCATCGTGGATGTGGTTTCCATAGCCTGCGGCTATCACCTCTGCGTCCCTGTCGCTTCCGGCGTCGCGCCTCCCGGCGCGATGCGAGCAATCTCACATTGTCCCCCCCACCACCACCCGCCCCGAATCCGCGGTCGAGGAGTCCGTACGCTAGGGAACCGTGCAGCTCCAGCAACTCGCCTATTTCGTGGCGGTCGCCGAGGCTCGGCACTTCACCCAGGCCGCTGAGCGGATGCGCGTAGCCCAGCCCTCGCTGAGCAAGCAGATCAAGAGCCTGGAGGCCGAGCTGGGCGCACCGCTGTTCAGCCGTGCCCGGGGGAACGTCACGCTCACCCCCGCGGGCGAGGCGCTGCTGCCATTGGCCCGCCGCATGCTGGCCGACGCCGAGACCGCCAGGAGCGAGGTCGGCGAGCTGGCCGGGCTGCGCCGTGGACGGGTCCGGCTGGGCGCCACGCCCTCGCTCTGCGCGGGGCTGCTCGCCGACGCGCTGGCCAGGTTCCACCACACCTACCCCGGCATCGAACTGTTCGTGGAGGAGGGTGGCTCCCGCGACCTGGTCCGCACCCTCGCCCGAGGCCAGCTCGACCTGGCACTGATCATCCTGCCGCTGCACAGCGACGACCCCGCCCTCCTCACCGAGGAGATCCTGCGGGAGAACCTCGTCGTCGCCTCCCCCTCGACCACTCGCGCCCGCAAGCCGTACGTGCGCATCGAAGAGCTGCGCCGGCAGCCGATGGTGATGTTCAGACGCGGATACGACCTGCGGGAGGCCACGCTCAGCGCCTGCCGGCAGGCCGGGTTCGAGCCCAGGTTCGCGGTGGAGGGCGGCGAGATGGACGCCGTGCTGCGTTTTGTGGAGGCCGGGCTGGGGGTCGCGCTGGTCCCCTCGATGGTCCTGGACGGCCGTCCGGGACTGGCCGGAACGCCCCTGGCGCCTCCCGGGCTGCGCCGTACCATCGCCATCGCGCACCGCAAGGACGTCGAGCCCACCCGCGCGGCCCAGGCCTTCCGCGCGACCCTGCTCCTCTTCCTCGCCGAGGCCGCCCGCGAGGGCAGCCTCCCTCAAGGAGTGGACCTGATCACCCAGGATTGATTCCCGACCCCCATGATCGTCCACTCCAAGACGTCCCCGTGATCGTCCACTCCAAGACGTCCCCGTGATCGTCCACCTCCTGAGACGTCCCCGTGATCGTCCACCTCCTGAGACAGCGCAGGCAGGGCGCCTCTTCAGTCAACGTGACAGGAATCACACCTGGTCAGTGAAATTGTGAGTGACCTCTCTCACACAACCCCCGGGCTCCGTCGTAACGTATCCCCCACCAACATGCGCGCGCACGTGTGAGCCGGCGCGACCATGGCCCGGCGCGCGGCACAACTGAAACGACCCGGACCCCAAGGCGAGCGGGGTTCGCGGGAGGTGGAGAGGTCTCGATGACCCAGACAACGGCCGAGAACCCGGCCAGAAGGCAACGTGCGCAGATCAAGGAGCGCACCCTGCGAACCGACCCGTGGTGGCGCTATCCACTGGTCACATTCATCATCTTCACGGCATTCCTCGTCTACGCCACGTGGGCGATCTTCGACGCGAGCTACTTCGTGTCCCCATATCACGCGCCGTTCGCGTCGCCCTGTCTCGCGACGAGCTGCCCTGAGGAGGCACGGCTGTTCGGCCTCGCCCCGTTCGGCGACTGGTACGCCCTGCCGCCGGGACTGCTGATCCTCGGTCTTCCCGCGGGGTTCCGCTTCACCTGCTACTACTACCGCAAGGCCTACTACCGGGGGTTCTGGCTCTCGCCCCCGGCGTGCGGAGTGTCCGAGCCGCACAAGAAGTACACTGGCGAGTCTCGCTTCCCGCTGATTCTTCAGAACATTCACCGCTACTTCTTCTACGCGGCGATCGTCATCGGCATCATCCTGGCGTACGACGCGGTGAAGGCGCTGATCGCCAAGCCGACCGGCCTGGGCACGTGGATCCTGATCGTGAACGCGATCCTCATCAACCTGTACACGCTGTCGTGCCACTCCTGCCGGCACATCACGGCCGGGCGCCTGAACCACTTCTCCAAGCACCCGGTCCGCTACCGGGCGTGGGGCATCGTGTCAAAGCTCAACGCCAAGCACCAGGAGCTCGCACTGATCTCCATGTTCAGCGTCATGGGCGCCGACATCTACGTTCGCCTGGTCGCCAAGAACCTCATTCCCTTCCCGTTCGCATAAGGATCACCTGTGGAAATCGAGCGTCACGAATACGACGTCGTCGTCATCGGCGCCGGCGGAGCGGGGCTGCGGGCGGCCATCGAGGCCCGCCAGCAGGGGAAGCGGACGGCCATCGTCTGCAAGTCCCTGTTCGGCAAGGCGCACACGGTCATGGCCGAGGGCGGCGCCGCCGCGGCCATGGGCAACGTCAACAGCGACGACAACTGGATGGTGCACTTCCGCGACACCATGCGCGGCGGCAAGTTCCTCAACAACTGGAGGATGGCCGAACTGCACGCCAAGGAGGCACCCGACCGGGTCTGGGAGCTGGAGGCATGGGGCGCGCTGTTCGACCGCACCAAGGACGGCAAGATCAGCCAGCGTAACTTCGGCGGGCACGAGTACCCGCGGCTGGCCCATGTCGGCGACCGCACGGGCCTGGAGTTGATCCGCACCCTGCAGCAGCGGGTGGTCGCGCTCCAGCAGGAGGACGAGAAGCTCCACGGCGACGCCGAGGCGTACATCAAGGTCTTCCAGGAATGCACGGTGACCCGCCTGCTCAAGGACGGGGACGCCATCTCCGGCGCCTTCGGCTACTGGCGGGAGAACGGCAGGCTCATCCTGTTCGACGCGCCCGCGATCGTGCTGGCCACCGGCGGCATCGGCAAGTCGTACGTGGTCACGTCCAACTCCTGGGAGTACACCGGCGACGGCCACGCGCTGGCCCTGCTGGCCGGGGCGAAGCTGATCAACATGGAGTTCATCCAGTTCCATCCCACCGGGATGGTCTGGCCGCCCTCGGTCCGGGGCATCCTCGTCACCGAGTCCGTCCGCGGCGACGGCGGGGTGCTGACGAACTCCGAGGGCAAGCGCTTCATGTTCGACTACATACCGGACGTGTTCAAGGACAAGTACGCCACCTCGGAGGAGGAGGGCGACCGCTGGTACGCCGACCAGGCAAACAACCGCCGCCCTCCGGAGCTGCTCCCCCGCGACGAGGTGGCGCGGGCCATCAACTCCGAGGTGAAGGCAGGCCGTGGATCGCCCCAGGGCGGCGTCTACCTCGACGTCTCCACCCGCCTCCCGGCCGCCGAGATCATCAAGCGGCTGCCGTCGATGCACCACCAGTTCAAGGAGCTGGCCGACGTCGACATCACCAAGGAGGCCATGCAGGTCGGCCCGACCTGCCACTACATCATGGGTGGCGTCGAGGTCGACGCCGACACCGGCGCGGCGGCCGTGCCCGGCCTGTTCGCCGCCGGTGAGGTCTCCGGCGGCATGCACGGCTCCAACCGGCTGGGCGGCAACTCGCTGTCGGACCTGCTGGTGTTCGGCCGCCGCGCGGGCCTGGGAGCGGCCTCGTACGTGAACGGCCTGGTGGCCCGGCCGAAGATCTCCGAGGAGTCCGTGGCCGAGGCGGGCGCGGAGGCGCTGGCCCCGCTGGAGCGCTCGGGTGAGAACCCGTACGAGGTCCACCACGAGCTGCAGCGGACGATGAACGAGCTGGTCGGCATCATCCGCAAGTCCGAGGAGGTCTCCGAGGCACTGGAGGCGGTGAAGAAGCTCAAGGAGCGCGTCCAGAACGTCGGCGCGGCCGGCAGCCGGATCTACAACCCGGGCTGGCACCTCGCCCTCGACCTGCGCAACATGCTCCTGGTCTCGGAGTGCGTGGCGAAGGCCGCTCTGCTGCGGGAGGAGAGCCGAGGCGGCCACACGCGTGACGACTTCCCGGGCATGTCCGCCGAGTGGCGGACCAGGATCCTGAGTTGCGGCCTCACCCCGGACGGCTCCGGCATCACGGTCGAGGAGCAGGTCCAGACCGCGATGCGGGACGACCTCATCACGCTGTTCGACCGCGACGAGCTGAAGAAGTACATCACCGAGGAAGAGCTGGCCGCCTTTGACGCGCTGGCCAAGGAGTAACCATGAGTTACAAGGCGAAGTTCCGCGTCTGGCGGGGCGAGGGCGGCGAGGGCAAGCTTGAGGACTTCACCGTCGAGGTGAACGAGGGCGAGGTCGTCCTCGACATCATCCACAGGCTCCAGGCGACCCAGGCCCCCGACCTCGCCGTCCGCTGGAACTGCAAGGCCGGCAAGTGCGGCTCGTGCTCCATGGAGATCAACGGTAGGCCGAAGCTCGGCTGCATGACCCGGATGTCCACCTTCACCGAGGAGGAGACGATCACCGTGACGCCCATGCGGACGTTCCCGGTGATCAAGGACCTGGTCACCGACGTGTCGTACAACTACCAGAAGGCCAGGGAGATCCCGTCCTTCACTCCTCCGGCCGACGTGGAGCCGGGCGAATACCGCATGCAGCAGATCGACGTCGAGCGGTCCCAGGAGTTCCGCAAGTGCATCGAGTGCTTCATGTGCAACAACGTCTGTCACGTCATCCGTGACCACGAGGAGAACAAGCCCGACTTCGCCGGTCCGCGCTTTCTGATGCGGATCGCCGAGCTGGACATGCATCCGTACGATGTGGCCGACCGCAAGGACTCCGCCCAGGAGGAGCACGGTCTGGGCTACTGCAACATCACCAAGTGCTGCACCGAGGTCTGCCCCGAGCACATCAAGATCACTGACAACGCGCTGATTCCCATGAAGGAGCGTGTCATCGACCGGAAGTACGATCCGCTGGTCTGGCTGGGCAACAAGATCTTCAAGCGTTCCAGCTCGAAGAGCTGACCCCCTTCACAGCGGCGCCGCCCACGGGCTCTCCCCGGGCGGCGCCGTCGTGTTTCCCCGGGCGCCGGGCGGCCCCCTTCATCCTCACAGTCTCAAACCCGCGGCCTTCACCGGCCTCCCAGCCCGGCGACATGATCGCGAGGATCCTTTCAGAGGCTCGGGAGCGTCTCCACCGGCCATCGGGCCGGTAGAGGTCGGTGGAGCGGAGGTCAGCTGGAGCGGAGGTCAACTGGAGCGGAGGTCAGCTGGAGCGGAGGTCAACTGGAGCGGAGGTCAACTGGAGCGGAGGTCAACTGGAGCGGCAGTCAGCTGGAGCGGCGGAAGAGACCGCGCTTCTTCTTGCCGACCTCCTGACCGGGGAGCGGGTAGACCGCCGTCGAGGCCGGCTCCGTGGGAGGCTGCTCGCCCGCATCCGGCCGGCTACCGGGGCCACCGTAAGCGCCGGGACCACCGGGACCACCGGGACCACCGGGACCACCGTAAGCCCCGGAACCACCGTGAGCCCCAGGACCACCCGAACCACCGTAAGCCCCGGAACCACCGGGACCGATCAGAGTCGCCGGATCGCCACCGAGGCCGTCGGGACCGCCGGGAACCCCGCCGAAGGGACCCCCGTGAGCTCCCGAACCGCCTCGGCCGGGCTCCTTCGGGAACGGCGCCCCGGAAAACTCGGCATTCCCCTGCGGGAAACGTCCTTCACGAGGCTCGGGGCCGAGGGCTCCGGGGTTCTCCTGCCAGCCCGGCTGCGTACGATCGCCCGACCCACCCTGCTCGGGGGCGTCCTGACCGGGGCCGCCCTGCCCCGGAGCGTTTTGCCCCGGAGCACCCTGCGACTCGGGCCCGAAGGGCTGGAAGTCGCCCTGGGGGTGGTCCGACCGGCTCCGGTCACCCTGCGGTCCCTGGCCGAAGGGCGGAGTGTCGTGGAACGCCGCCGGGCCGCCCTGGTCCACCGGGCCGTAGGGCGCCTGTCCCTGGGGGGCCTGCTGGCCGTACGGGTCACCGTGGCCGGTGACCTGCTGCTCGTAGCCGGGCGCGGGCATGTACGCCGTCGTCTGCTCGTAGCCGTAGGGGTACTGCCCGGGGACGTAGCCCTCGGGGTAGACCGGAGAGTACATCTGCATGGGCACGAGGCTGATGATCGGCGCGTAGGCCGTACCGCTCTGGTAGGGGCCGGGGACGAAACCGGGTCCGGCGGCGTAGCCGGGACCCCCGTGGTAGGCCAGCGGGTCCATCGAGTCGACGCGGGGGGCCATCCCCCGGGGACCGGCCCGGCGGATGGCCGCGGCGTGGGCCAGGCGGCGCAACCTGCCCTCGAAGATCAGGACGGCGAACAGCACCAGCAGCACCAGGATCAGCGCCGGGATACCGAGTTGGCGGCTCAGCGTGGCCCCGTCGAACTCGGAGCCCGCGTTGCGGATCTCGGCCACGGAGGAGTTGGAGGCGCCCTCGTCGATGGTGCCGGTCTCTCCCGGTGAGGGCCCGGCGGAGGGAAGCGTGGCCGACGGGGTGCTCACCGGGAACTGGACCTCCGACTCCTCGGAGGCCGGAGGGGTGGCCTCGGTCTCCGGCGGAGCGATCGGGGCCGTGCTCTCCTGGGCCGGCGGAGCGGTCGTCTCCGGCGGGGGCGGCGGAGCCGTGGTCTTCGGAGGCTTCGTCGTCGGTGGGACGGTCACCGTGGTGGTCACGGTCTGCTGCGGAACCGGGGTCTCCGAGGTGCCGCCCCCGGGATCCTCGGTGACCGTGACCGTGACGACCGGCGTGGGTTCCTCGCAGGGCCCCGCCGGATCGACGTCACATCCTGGGATCGACGACGGGTCGACGACCATCGTCCTGACCGTCGCGCCGGCCGCGGAGGAACCGGTCAGCGGCGCCACGGCGAGCAGGAAGGCACCGCTGATCCCCAAAGACATCACAACGGCGGAGACAGCTGCCCCGAGCCGTGCTCGCGTCACCGATGCCCTCCGCGCAGTCAACCATGAACACGTCAAAGAAATACTAGTTGGGCAAAAGTAACAGTAAACCGCCTTTTACAAAACGTGTCGCGAACGACGGCGGCGCTGGATTCTCCTCTGCAGCCAGAGGAGACCGAGTAGTGCCCCCACCCCTGCTCCCACCGCCGGTAGGCCTCGTACCTCTGTCAGCAGCGGGCTTGACTCGGCGACCGGCTGGACCTGAGTGTTCGGACCGTCGAGATCCTGCGGGAGGGGTGCCCCCTGCGGGCGTGGGTCCTGCGGCACGGGAACCTGCGCGGCGGCGGGGAAGGATCCCGCCGACGGCAACTGGAACTGGAGGCCGTTCCCGAGACCGGGCAGCTGACCCGCCCCCGCCATCCCCATGGAGGTCGGCGGCACCTGCGGCACCTGACCGCCCGGCACCTGCCCCATGGGCGGCGGCACCTGCGGCGGCACCATGGGCGCCTGACCGCCCGGCAGCTGCCCCACAGGCACCTGTTGTCCCGCCCCCGGGAAACCGGTCCCCGGGTAGCCGGGACCGACAGGCCCGCCCGCCGGGCGGCCCGCTCCCCGCTGCGGCCCGCCAGGCCCACCGGGCATTCCCTGCGGGCCTGCTCCCGGATAGCCCGGAAGCATCGGCTGCCCCATTCCCCGTGGCCGCGCGCCGAGCTGACCGGGCTGGGCGAGCCGACCGGGCACACCCTGACCAGGCTGAACGAGCCGACCGGGCACGCCCTGCCCGGGCTGGACGAGTTGTCCGGCCGGCCACTGAGCGGCTCCCGGATAGCCCGGCCCCATGGGCACCACCATCGGGCGGCGTGCTCCGGACTTGCCGATCACCTGCTGGCCGCCTCCCGGATAGCCGGGTCCCATGGGCCCGAGCGTCGACCTGCCCGCTCCCTGGCGGCGCGCGCCGGACCGGCAGGCCGCCCGCTGCTTCCCGGACACCTTCCGTCCGGCTGCCCCGCGTCCCGTGTGAGAACCCATGACCGGACGGTTCCTGCCGTTCTGCCCCTGAAGAACATGCTCCCCAGGTATTCTCGCCGGCTTCGGTACGGCGGCGGCCGGGTCATGGCCGGACACACCGCCACTCGTCTCCGGCACGACGTCCGGGACGGCAGCGTCGGCGGAAGGCCGCGTTCCCGGCACAACGCCCGAGGCGGCAGCACCGGCGGGAGACCGCGTTCCCGGCACAACGCCCGAGGCGGCAGCACCGGCGGGAAGCCTCGTTCCCGGCCGAACCGGGACAGCGGGAGCCACCGGGGCCGAGGGCACGGCCGCGCTCCCGTCCACGCCCGCACCCGCGCTCGCACCGGAGCCGCCACCCGTACCGGCGCCCGTACCCGTGCCTGCCACGACCGACCTCGGCGCCTCCGGGACGGACGACCTTTCCAGCACATCAAAAAGGAACGCCAGCGTGCGCTGCTCGACCTTCTCCACCTTCGAGGCGCCGGGGGCGACCTTCGGAACCCAGCCCCTCTCCCCGATCGTCCGGGGGGCGTCGAGAACCAGGTCGGCGGCACCGAGCGTCTCCACTCCCGGGTGCGGATCCGCGGGCAGGGACAGCGGAGCATCAGCCAGGTAGATCCTGGAAGGGCCGGACACTCCCGGCACTCCCGGCACTCCCGGAGCACCCGGAGCACCGGAGGCGCCGTGTGACGTCCCGGTGTTCACACCGGAGACGGGCCCGGACAGGGCGGAGCCGGGTAGAGCCGGTCCGACCTCCCTCTCTGCGCGGGCGAGCTCCGGCGTCTCCGGGCTCTCGACGGCGCCCAGGACCTGCCGCGTCACCACATCCGGGCTTCCGACCGCGCCCCGGAACTGCCGCGTCACCACGTCCGGGCTCTCGACCGCGCCCCGCACCTGCCGCGTCACCACATCCGAGCCCCTGAGCGTGCCCTGCCCCTGCTGCACCGTCTCGCCACCGGGTCCGCGCATCCGGGCCATGGCGGTCAGTGTGACGTCCCGCGGGCGCTCCGGCACGGCGAGCAGCACGTCGACGAGCCCGCCTTCGGCGGGCAGGTCACCGACCGCGCAGACCGCCGTCCCCTTGGGGAGCGGTGTCGCGGGCCTGGTCGCCGCCGGGCACTCGATGCTCCTGAGGGCATCGGCGGGGGTCGTCACAACCGCCAGCCGCGCGCCGGCGCCCGGCCCTCGCAGGCGGATGCGGAAACGGATCGCCTCGTCGGCGTGGCTCCACCGCGACCACGTACCGGGGTCGGCGGCGGCCAGATCGAGGGGCAGCTCGGCCGGCTCGGCCATCTGGGCGGCGTACACCCCTGAGGCCCCGCCGAGGATGAGCACCCCCGCCCCGACTGCCGAAACGATCCGAGTACCACGCCACCATACGGTCACCGCATATCTCCGTTCCCCGGGTACGGACACGCAACATCGCCACGTCCAGTAGCAGTTATGTCACGGTGCGGAGTCGATCAATCCTTATTGAACCGACCTTGCCCATCGTTGAGGCGACCTTGTACCGCCCGCACGATTGGAAGGTCCGCGGGAAGCCACGCCACGTCGTAGAACTCGTCCACCTTCAGCCAGCGCAGCTCCAGGTGCTCCCTGGCCTCCGGCCTGCCCTCGGCGATCACCGCGAGCCAGATCCGCAGCACGTAGCCGCCGGCGAGCGCCCAGTCGCCGCCGACCCGCTCGCCCACCTCGATCAGTACGCCAAGCTCCTCCTGGCACTCCCTGACCAGCGCCGTGTGCTCGTCCTCACCGGGATCGACCTTGCCTCCCGGCAGTTCCCAGCCACCGGCCAGCTCGGGAGGGTCGGCGCGCTGGGCGGCGAGCAGCCTGCCCTGGCCGTCAATGATCGCGGCGCCCACAACGACCTTTTCCATGGCATCCGATTCTGTCAGCCTTGCTCCCTCAACTTGAGTTGCGCGAGTACCTGGGGGTGTTGCAGCGGGCGGGTGTATCCCATGATGTTGGTGCGTTCCCGGTAGGTGGTGACCTTGATCGGCCCGCACAGCCGGCATCTCGCCTCGATCATCTTGCCCGGTGACACCACCATGCCCACATGCCCCGGACGGTTCGGGCCGGTGCCGGGACCGGCGTTGAAGAAGACGAGATCACCCGCCTGCTCCTGCCCCGCGGAGATCTTCACGCCGAACGGCCACTGGACGAACGTGGTCCGCGGGATGCTCAGGCCGACGCTCCGGTAGGCCATGTAGATGATCCCCGAGCAGTCGTAGCCGGCGGGCCCCGTGCCGCCCCAGATGTAGGGCTTACCGCGCTGGGCCAGCGCGTACTGGAGGATCCCGGCCACCGTGCCTGTCGGCGCCGCCTCCAGCATGGGTTCGTCGCAGCTGTCGTCCGCCTCGGGCGGGGTGGTGACCTCGCCGTCCTTGGCGTACTTCTTGGCGATCTCCATGACCTGGTCGACGTACCACCAGGCACGGTTGTAGACGAACAGCGAACGCCGTACGTCCTCCGGCGCGCCGTTCCGCTTCAGCATCTTCGCCGCACCTAGGATGGCGTCAGCCGGGTTGTACACGTCGGCCCAGCCGTCTCCGTCGCCGTCGGAGGCATAGCCGTTGAACGTGGACGGAATCTTGATCTTGGCCTTGCCGCCCCAGGTGCTGATGAGGAACTGCATCGGCCCGGCGGCGCCGGCGTAGTTGACGCCGCCGCGCACGCCGGGGAGGGTGGAGCGGCCGTGGTCGGTCTCGCGCTTGCCGACCCCGGCGAGCACGTTCCACTGCACGCCGACCTTCTGCCCGTGCTCGCGATAGAGCTTCAGATACTCCTCGGGGATGTCGGACGTCGCGGTCTCCGACTCGTCACCCACCGTCTGAGCGTTCTCCCCGCAGTCGGGTTGCGCCTGCCCGGTGATGGAGGGGAATGAGGGAAACCCGCTGATCATCATCATCGGCGCCATGACCAGCGTGATCATGCAGAGCGCGGCGACTCCGAGGACCAGCGCGAGGCGGAGGTGTCTGTTGTCCCTCATGGGGTTCCGCCGTTCATCCGGTCGCACCGGTCTCGGAAGGCTGGTCGTCTCCCTCCTGGCCGGAATCCGCCGGCTGGAGGTCGTGGACCCGCCATTCGGCGCCGACCTGGATGAGCGTGACGGCGTACTCCGCGGTCCGCTCGTTCACCCCGCTCTTGGCCGTGACGTTCTGGGTGCCGACGACCACGAACACCACCGAGGCGCTGTCGATCTGCCGGATCCCCTTCACCCTCGCCGCGCCGACCGAGACGATCTCGTCGGCCCTGTTCGCCTCGACGGTGCCCGGCGAGGTGACCGTACGCAGCAGCGCCCCGGAGAACTCCGCCGTGGTGTAACCCCTGAGGCGGTCGCCGTAGACCGCCGGGTCCTCGTCGTAGCTGAACGTGCCGTACTCGGCGGTGAAGCGCTGCGCGTAGTCGGCGGCGGCCGCCAGCTCCTGCTTGGTCATCGGCAGGTAGGCGTAGACGTCGAAGGGCGCGTTGCTGGCCGTCGCCGCCGGGCGCGCCGGCTCCACGGCCGGCTCCTGTCCTGACGCCACGGTACGGGTGACGCTCGCCGGCTCTGTCTGGTCCCCCACCTCGTCTTCGCTCTCCGGCCACATGGTCAGGTAGATGCCGACCACGGCGAGCACCACGACCAGCACCGCGAAGACGGCTCCCCGCCGGTTGCCTCCCTCGATCAACGTCAGTCCCTGTCCGGGTTGGACGGGCGGAGCCAGAACGGTGGCGGCTCACCGGCGTCCCCGCCGCGCTCCGCGCGCCTGGTGATCCAGAGTGGGGGCGCCTCGGACGACCTGCCCGAGGCGTCCCGGTTCCGCGAACCACCGGAGGAGTTCCGTGAGCCGCCGAAGATGCTCTCGCCCGACCTCGAACCGCCCGACCCGGAGCCCTTGGACCCCGAAGAGCCACGGGAGGAGCCGCCGTTACGCGCCCCCGAGCCGGAGCCGGAGCCGCCTCGCGAGGAGCCGCCGAAGATGCTCCCACCCGACCGGCCGCCACCCGAGGAACCCGAGGAACCCGAGGACGGCGCGGAGGGCCTGACCGCCGAGGGGCCGGACGACCTGCCCGCCGAGGACGACCCGTTTCCTGAGGAGGACCTGCCGCCCGAGCCTGAGACCGGGCCGCCCTGCGGCGCCCAGCCGCCGGAAGGGCCGCCGAACCAGCCACCGGAGCCGCGTCCGGAGGAACCTCCGGACCTGGTGGGGGGCGCGCCGCCTCCCGTGCCGGCGCCGGAGAGGTTGAGCGGTGGCGCCGCGCCCGAGCGGGCCGCGGTGACGCGGCCGGCGCCCTTGCGCCGCCCCGCCGCCTGGGCGTCGGTGTCGAGCGGCGCCGGTTGCGCGCCGACCGGGACCCGAGTGCCCGATGGGGTGGCCGGCGTGGCGCCACCGTCCTCACCGCGGCCCCTGCCCTGGGCGACCGCGGCGGCGGCAGCGCCGACGGAGGCTCCGCCGGCCATCGCGGCAGCCTGGAGCATCGGCTCCGCCTTGCGCATGCCCCAGCGGCCCACCCTGGCCGCCGCGACCGGCGGCAGCGCGGACGCGGCCCGCTGCAGGGTCGGCGCGGTGGCCGCGTCGCCGAGCATCCGGGTGGTGAGCGTGTGCCCGTCCATGGAGGCGAACAGGTGCTGGAAGGGGCGCCGGTAGAAGAACACCGCGATCGTCAGGATCGCCATGAACATGACCTGCATGCCCCACGGCATCGCGGTGGAGATGATCAATGCGTAGCCGTACACGAGCACACCCAGGACGAGGGCCAGCACCGCCTGTCTGAGCAACGTGCCGATCAGCATCTCCACCCAGCGCATGGCGATGATCCGCCCGGATCCCGGGTGGACGCCGATCAGCAGGAAGACCGGCGCGAGGATCAGCAGCAGCAGGAACCCGACCTTGAGGACCAGCAGCGATACCGCCACCAGGAAGATCAGCAGTCCCGCGACCACCGCGGCCATGAGGGCACCGATCGCGACCCCCAGCCGGTTCGTCCAGTCCTTGCCCTGGAAAAGGGGGAAGATCGGCGTGTTCTGCAGCTTGTCGGCGACCTCTGTCTCATATCGTGCCTGATGAGATCCCGCTTCGGGCATCTGCTGGGCCTTCAGCTCGGCCGCGTCGATCGTCTGGATCTCCAGCAGTCTGGCACCGAACGTCTTGATGACCGGGGCGTCGGCGTCGGCCGTGCCGAACTGGCCCATCAGCCACGGCTTGCAGACCAGGGTGGACCAGAGCGCGTCGGAGTTCTGGTCGACGCCGGGCACGCCGCTCTGGCCGTACCCGCCGCCCTGGACCTGCGGGTTGGTGTCACCCTTGCTCGGCAGGCAGGAGGTACCGCCCGCGCCGGGCAGCCCGGAGAAGGCCGAGTTGATCACCTCGCCGGTCTTGTCGGTGACGACCTTGCCCAGCCCGGTGAGGTCGCCGGGACGGCTGAAGAACCAGACGGCCACGGTGACCGCGAGGACCATCCAGATGACGCCCTCGGCGGTGGTGGTGGCACGCTTGCGGATCAGCCCGTACCAGGCCAGCCAGATGGCGCCCAGGATCACCAGCGGCCGCAGGTACGGCCAGTACATGGCATCGGCCAGGCGGACCACCATGTCGTCGACGACGTTCTTGATCGACTCCAGCGGGCCCTCGGTGGCCGCCGCCTGATAGGTGGTGATGGTCAGCCGGTCCAGCGCCTTGGCCCACAGGAAGACCGTGTTGGCCATCGCGTTGCCCATCACCGCCGCGATGTCGTCACAGCCGAGCAGGTGGGTGTGCCAGAACTGGCCGCTCATGCCGTAGGTCGCGTAGTTGCCCTGAGCCACCGGGGCCGCCGCCTGGGCACCCGGCTGCGCGAGGTCGGGAACCGGCGGCTTGATCAGGCCGTCCACACCTCCCGCGACGATGTCAGGGGACAGGTCGGGCGACATGTCGCAGGGAGCCGCGGCGACGGCCGTGGACGTGTCGTCGGGGAACACCAGCGGCAGCGCGAGGAACGCCGCCAGCGCCACCAGCCCGATGGCGATCCGCCGGCCCAGCCTTCCCCTGCGGGAGCCCTTGCGGGCACCTCTTTCGCGAAAAATCCCAAGCCCCTTGCGGGAGCCCATCATGACCGCACCTCCAGCGCCGCAGCCCCCGGTCTACCGACTCTGTCGCCCCCAGGAAGATCATGCACTTTCTCGTCGGGTTTGTCGCGGGTAGGATTCGTATCCAGCCAGCGCAGCAGCTCGTCCGAGATCAGGTCCACCCCGATACGGCCCGCTCGGCCGTCCAGATCCCGGAAGACGCACTCGCCGTTACCGAGCGAGCGCAGCACCGCCTTGTGCTCCTCGGACGCCTCGACGCCGAGGAGCGCCATCACGTGCTCCACCTCGACCCGTTCGGTGGAGCGGAACGCGAACACCGAGGAGAGACAGTTCGTCACCTGCTCGCTCAGCAGGTCACCGGCGTTCTGCGAGACCAGGACCAGCGCCGTGTTGCGGGAGCGGCCCATCCTGCTGACCTCGGGCACCAGCTTGGCGCCCTCGGGAGTGGAGGTGATCGCCCACGCCTCGTCCAGGAAGATCGCTTTGGGGGTCCGCCGGTCCAGGCCGTTCATCAGCCCCCGCGCGAACTGCGCGACGAGGTAGAGCAGCGCCACCGACAGCCGCTGCTCGTAGGAGTAGTCGTCGCGGCCGGTGGAGGCGTCGGGCAGGGTCAGACCGCCCAGGGTGAAGACGGTGGTCCAGCCTTCGGTGTCGATCTGGTCACCGCCCGAGGGGTCGAAGCAGAGCCTGGCCAGATGCATGTCGGACATGGAGCGGAGCACCGCGCCCAGGTTCTTGGAAGCGGCGTCGTCCGTCTGCTCAAGGAAGTCGACCACCTTGCCCAGCGACGGGTCCTCGGCGTTGGAGACCGCGGCGACCGCCTGGATCATCGCCGACTCGCGCTCCTCCGACATGCGCGGCAGCAGCAGGCGCAGGGTCTCGGTGGCCATCGTCTTCTTGGCCGCGAGATCGTCGCCGAAGGAGAACGGGTCGAGCAGGCCCGGCGCCGCGGAACCGAGCGGGATGATCCGCGCCTTCCTGCCCCGCTTCCGCAGCAGCTGCACCAGCGAGTCGGCGTCGCCCTTGGGATCGATGACCGCGACCGTCACCCCGCGCAGCGCCATCTGATAGATCATCAATAGCGCCAGCGTGGTCTTGCCGCCACCCGGCTCGCCGGTGATGGCGATGGCCGTCGGCCGGTTACGCGTCGCCGCCACCAGCGGGTCGAAGTGCACGATGCTGCGCGCCCGGCCCAGGGTCTCCCCGACGTACGGGCCCATCCAGCCCGAGCCGCCCTCGTCCGTCCGGTCGCCCAGGTCGACGGTGGCGGTGGCCATGCCGCCCGCGATGGTGCGCAGCGGCTGCCGCTGCGCGTAGGCGTTGACCCTGACCCGCTCGCCCGGCAGCGTCTCGCAGAACAGCGAGAACTGGTCGCCGGTGGAGTTAACGATGTCGATGCCCATGTCGCGGTAGTGCTCCACGACCGCCTCGACCCGCTGCACACAGATCTCCTCGGTCGGGGCCGACACGATCAGCCGGTGCCAGCCGTACACGAACGGCAGGCGCTCCTTGGTGATGCCGTGCTCCAGCATCCGGGCCGCGTCGATCTGCTCGGCCAGGGCCAGCGGCGCCTCCGCCCCGGCCTCGCGGATGTGGATGTCCATGTCACGGGCATGGGCGAGCTGGCGCGCCACGTCCTTGCTCGCCTTGACCGGCGGGATCAGCCGCATCCTCGAACTGATCTCCACCGGGAAGGGCAGCTGGTCGGCGAAGTGCATCCAGGGTTCGCCGTCGGGAAAGGGCATCAGGTCGGGGAAGCGGGCGAAGGACATGTGCGCCACGTAGGAGTCGCCGTGCGGCTGCTCGATCCGGAGCAGCGCCCTGCCGTTGTGGATCTGCCCCTCGACCAGGGACTCGATCTCCCCCTGCCCCCACCGCCGCTTGGGGCTGGCCGAGGCCGGAGGGTCGCCGAGGGAGCCGGTCGTGGCGTGCTGGAACAGCCAGGCGAGCTCGACGGAGGTGGCGTGCCTGGCGTACAGGGCGCTGGCCGACAGTGCCCTGCCCAGCCGCTCCGCCTGCTCGGACCACTTGGCGATCTCCGCCTTGGGGACGTGGTCGTCCTCGATGCCCAGTGCCTTCTCGCTGCGCTGGTAGAAGCCGAAGAGCTGGGAGAGGACCCCGGCGCCCAGCTGCCTGCCACGCGTGCCGAGCCGCACGCCGAGGTAGACCTCCTTGGTCCAGAAGTCCTTGGCCCAGACGTGCCGGTACATGTCCTCGAGGTAGTCGCGCCAGCCGGGGCCCTCGTCGGAGGTGGCGTTCAGCGCCATCGCCCATTCGGCGGCCGGATAGGTGCGGTGCGCCACCCGCAGGTGCACCTCGGCGTCCGGCATCCGGATGGCGGCCAGCGCGATCGTGATGTTGGTGGCCAGCGCCTCCCGCTCCTCGGGAGTGATGAACTCGTAGCTCACGGTGGGAAGCCTGAAATAGGCCCAGACCGACGACTCGGTCAGCAGGATCCGGTCGTCGAAGTACCGGACGGCGAGGCGGCTGCGCGCTCGGGACGCACGACTCACAGGCCCTCCCCCACCGGTCGTACGGCCCTGCCCGCGCGGCCTCCGGCCCACCCACTCACCCGCACCTCGTCACGCCCGTTCACCACGTCTTCTCGCGCCCGGGGGATCACTGAGCTAGTTCCTCCTCGCTGGGTCGACTCGCCTGCACCGTTCCGAAGCCCGCCACGACGACGCCCGCCAGGGCGAGGTACGCCCGGCGGCCCGGCGCCCTCAGGTGGGACGGTTCCACCCGATCGGCCCTGCCGGGGGCCAGTGCGTCCTCCCAGGGGACCCTGACGATCGCCCGGCACCTGCCCCGCGCGACCGCCTCCGCCTGCTCCACGTCCTCCATGCTGCGGCGGCTCACCCCGTTGACGACCATGACCGCCCGGCGACGGAGGTCGGCGCAGCCGTGCCCGTCGAGCCACTCGTAGGTCATGGCCACCGCGTCAGGCCCGTCCTCGCTGGCCGGGACGACGAGGACAAGCTGATCCGCGTAGGGGAGGACCCGTGCGGCCAGGGCCGCCGCCGGGTCCATGACAATCATCTTGTAGTACCGGTCGAGCGTGTCCATCGTCTGGCCGAGCCGCCGATCGGAGAAGAGCGTGCGGTCGGACAGGCGCTGCTCGGCACCGGCGTCGCTGTCTCCGGCGAGAACCTCAAGCCCCGAGGCGCAGCGACTGGTGTAGGCGCGCATGCCCAGATATCCCTGGACGTTGTCGAGGCCGGCGAGCAGGGAGCTCAGGGTCTCGGGCGACTCGCCCTGGATCCGGCTGGACAGGGCGTGGGAGCCGGCGCCGGCGTCGACCGCGAGAATCCGGTCCTCCCGGTAGCGGGCGAGGGTGTGGCCGAGCATGAGCGCGGTCGTGGTCTGCCCGGCGCCGCCCGTGCATCCCAGCACCACCACCCGGCGGCTGCCGCTGAACACCGCCCTGGCCCGGGCCTCGTCGACCTCCGAGCCGTCCGTACGGCCACCGCCTCCCGGCCCGATCACCACCTGGGCCAGTCGCCGCCAGCCGCCCGAGGAGTCCCGGCCGACCACCGACTCCACCCGGCGTACCCTGGCCGCCTCGCCACCCGAGGAGGTGGGCACCGGCACCACGGGGGCCACCGGATCGGCCTTCGCCGACCCGGAAGGGACCGCGCGGATCGACATGTTGGCCGCCCTGCCGGCGCCTGCCTGGACATCGGCCTCCTCCGGGACGCCTGGGCCCGCCTGCTCCCCGGTGACCCGCTCAGGCGGCCACGCCTTCGAGGTGTCGGCCGACCGCCCGATCGGCGCGGGCTGCCCCCTGCGGTGCCGGCGACGCGCGCTCTCCTCGTCCGGTGAGAGTCCGGCCGCCTCCGCGTCATGGCGCCCGGCCGACGCCGGCCCGACGAACCTGGGCACGAAGGACGGAACGGCCGGGGCAGAGGGCTTCTCCACGGGGTCGGACACGAAGGACGGCCTCTCGGCGGGCCCCTCGGCGGACATCGCCCGGCCCGTGGCGGGTGTCTCCGCCCGGACCGACTCCGGAGCCGAGGGCGAGGGCGTCGGCACGGCCGGGGCCTCGGGGCGCCCCCGAACGGGAGAGCGCGAAGCCGGCACGGAGATCTCCGGAGACGCCTCGGGCTCGGAAGGCGCGTCGGGCTCGGACGCCGCCGCAGGCTCAGAAGGCACCGCAGGCTCAGAAGGCACGGGGGGCGCGGGCGGGGCGGCGCGCTGGGCCCCGGCGGAGGCGGCGAGCCTGCGCAGGCGCCGTAGCGCCTCGGTGCTGATCGGAGCGGCCGGAGCGTCGGGCGCGTCGGGCGCATCGGGCGCCGCCGGAGCCTCCTCCCCCCGGGAAACAGGCCCGGTCGCGGCGGGAGCACGGTCCGTCTGAGCCTCGGACCGGCCCAAAGAGCCGCCGGTGAGCGGACCCCGGACCGGCGTGTCCGGCATGGAGGCGGCAAGCTCGGCGGGACCGGACTCCTGGGGCGCGACAGGCAGGGACGCGCGGGGCACCGCGGAAATGACGGGGACGACGGGGACGCCCGCCGGGGACGGCTCGGCCGCCGCGGTCTGGGTGAGAGCCGGGGCGGTGCCCTGACGGAGTGCGCGGGCCTCACCCCAGGCGACGCGCTCGCGGGCGACCGGGGCCGCGGCTGCCGCAGCAGCCGCGGCGGCCACGGCTGGACGTACCTCGCGCGAGCGTGCGGCGGCACGCTTGGACTGGGCGTGGCGGGCCTTGCGCGACGCCCTGACCCGGACCGACGCGGGCCGCGGCGCGGCCCGCCAGATCCGGCCGTTCAACGTGACCTCGGCGGGCTCGGAGATGGGAGCCATCCGGCACCAGGTACGCGGCTCACCCACATAGCGCATCTGCGACTGGAGCAGCTCGGTGAGCCTCTTGCTCTCGATCACCGGCCGGGTGGAGAGCCAGGTGACGACACCGGGCGGCACCAGGTAAAGCACATGCCAGGGGGCCGCGAACGGCAGGCCGAGCAGGTAGAGCAGGAGCGACCACGGGGCCAGCACTCCCACGAATCCACCGATCCAGACGATCGGGAGCGGCGTCGGCAGCCGTAGGTCGTACAGCTTGTAGAGCCGCTTCTCAATCCTCCAGATATTGGTGTACGTGGGCAGATCCACGTGATCCTCCTTTCCGCCTCTCCTTGTTTGACCGTTTGGAGGCGGTCTCAACCCCCCGAGATGCCCAGTGCGCCCGCAATCGCCTTGGCAGTCACCTCGATGATGTTCGGCACGTAGAAGATCACTCCGATGGCGATCGCCAGGATGATGAACTGAACGAATCTGGTGATCTCACGGGTGAAGAGGAAGAAGAGGGCCACCACCGAGACGATGACGAGGAAGAGCGGCGCGAAGAAACTGCGGAGGAAGTCAGCGAGGCCCTCTGTGTTGACGCCTGCCGGAGGGGCTGTGGGCTGAGCGAACTCCATGGCGCTCAGCAGCATGGTCTTGAGAATCACTTCTTGTCCTCCGTACTCACGATCGCGGCCTCCTGGCGGCGACGGGCCCGCGACGCACTCGCGCGCGAACCCGAACCGGCGGCTCGTCGATCAGGGGGGGTCTGCTCACCGTGGACCGGCACCATTCGATCATGTGTTACCTCGCCACAGATCGATATGCACCGCGAATATCCTTGACGAACCACTTGTCGCCTTGCTTGACCACGGTGAGCAGGTAGGCCTGCTCGAGCTTGCCTTCCATCTGGCCGGGATCGGCGGGTTCCGGTTCGGTGGACTGCCTCGCCTTCGACGGCACGCCCCACAGGACCGTCGCGGTCACCTCGCGGGTGGCCCCCCCGGGAAGGGGCACGGCGAGCTCTTTGAGCTGCAGGAAGGTGAACGCGCCGCCGAACCCCTCCAGGGTGATCCCGGCGTCGGCGTAACGCTGCAGCGAGGCGGTGTCGCTCGCCGCGTAGGCCTTGAAGAAGTCCTCCAGCGGGGTGCGCAGCTCCTGCTCCGCGGCGCGGTCACGGTCGGGTGCGGCCTTGGGCGGCAGGCTCGCCGCCTTCGGCGCCGGCAGGATGCCCGGGCGCCCCGCGACGACGAACCTCTTCGTGGACCGGTCGTGGTAGATGGGCACCGACAGGAGCTGGCGGCGGTCGTCCGACTGGTAGAGGACGGTGACGACCGCGTTGTCCGTGTCGACGACCTCGATCCCGTACGGCTGCACCGCGCCGGCGCTCATCCGGCCGAAACCGTCCCAGCCGAACTGCGGCTCCGTGCCTTCGGGCAGGTAGGGGACGAGCCGCGACTTCCTCTCCTCAAGCCGGGCCCCGTCGAAGTTCAGGTAGACCTCGGCGAACTGGGTCGCGAAGGCGGACCCCTGGGCGGCGGGGAATCCGTCCGCGGAGGCGGGCGCCGCGCCCGAGGGGGCGTTCTGCTGGGTGAAGCGCTCAAAGGGTGCGCGGACCCCGTTCACGACGATGACGACTATCAGCGCCCAGAGCACGGCGCGGCCGGTCCACACCAGCCAGCGACCGCCTCCACCGGACCAGCGACCACGCGACGCGCCCCGCCCGCGCGCCGGGGCGCGTCCGAGATCGGGGTCGTCGGGGAAGTCCGGGTATGCCGACAGCTCAGGGTCGCCAGCGATCCGGGGATCACGCTGGACCGTCGACCTTCGAGCCATCACGCCTCCGCTCGCGTCAATCCTCGGCCGCACGGTGTCGTATTGCCGCTGATCCCGTTGACCATGGTGACGCACTTACTCTAGCCGCCCCGCCGATTCTTCCAGGAAAGCCACGCCTATGCTGCAGGCATCGCGATGACTGAGCAAACCGGGTCTGGAGCCCCGACGAGGCCGCCGATGTCATCGATGACCGGCGAAAAGCACATTGCCCCTGGCCAGCGCATGGTGCGATTACTCAAACGCCACGCATTGCTAACTGGACGGCCCTCTGACTGTCGCGACCTGCGCATTTAACCCGAAATACGTCACCCAGTGTCACACCCCCCGGAATGGCCATGCCTACCTGCCTCCAACCAGACAACTCACCACTCTGAGGACGGCGAGCCGGAAAAGCCGCCAGGTACCGGAACTCTCCCACTCGCGGACAGAACCGGTCACCACAGGTCGTCGTCCCACTACGCGACGGGAGGATGATCCGGCCCGCTCCCGTCATGAATGATCATGACCTTCGCCTTCCTGATACGGGCGGAAATACGGGCAAAAATCCTCGCCGACGTCTTGGACGGCCGTTAGCAGCGTGCTCGGCTCCGGAGCATACGAGGCAGCCAATCGCGGCAAGCCGACCGTGCGAGGTGACCGTGCGAGGTGACATGCATCTCGCACGAACTGGAGAAGGCCTCCACTCGACCGGCGAGCGGAGGCCTTCTGGATGATCGGCTCACACCTTTCTTCCCGTGAACCTGCAGGCCCGCACCACAGGCACCATCCACGCGACCATCTCTGCGGGCCGCCCCCTCTGCCCGGCCCGCATCCCCGCGGTGAAAGCAGCCGGGAAGCGTCTGGACTTCGCCACTGGTGCCGACGTCGGCCTGGCCCAGGTCGCGGTGGAGCCCGTACGTGTGGGCACGCGGCCCGGCTCGCCGATGAGTTGCACCCGTTCGGCGTGGCTCCAAGGCAGCTTGGCGTGGGCGGCCGGAACCGTAACGGGCTACCGCGGGGCGACGTGCTGAGGGCGCTGGAGAGGGCCTAGAGCAGCGTTTAGGACCCGCCACGGGGTCTAGATCTAGGCGAGGAGGGTCTAGTTTCCAGACCCTCCACCTAGCTTTCTAGACCCCTCCTGATCTGCGACCTACTGATGATCAAAGGTCGACGTTACGCAGAACGCGCCTGTCACTGCAGGTCAGAGGCATGATCGCGTGTCACGTCGAGCTTTCAGGTTCAGCAGGCGCTTTAGGCAGCCCTGACGGGTGCCGCCACAACCCCTGAAAACTGCCCTGGGGGGCAGGGGGGCGGGTTACCTGCGAGAGCGCTGGGCGGGGCCGGTTGTCGTCGGGCAGGACGTGAACCGGGGTGCCGCAGGCGTCGGTCACGAAGTCCTTCACCGCCCTCGCTACCTTCCACGGCCCCCTAGTCGTTGTCGTTGTCGTCGTTGTCGTTGTCGTCGTCATCGTTGCCGTCGTCATCGTTGTCGTTGTCGTCGTCGTCGTTGTCGTCGTCGTCGTCGTCGTCGGAGCTGCCGGAGCTGCCGGAGCTGCCGGAGCTGCCGGAGCTGCCGGAGCGGGAGTCGCTGTCGGAGTCACTGTCGGAGTCACTGTCGGACTTGCTGTCGGAGCGGGACTTGCTGTCGGAGTCACTGTCGGACTTGCTGTCGGAGCGGGACTTGCTGTCGGAGTCACTGTCGGACTTGCTGTCGGAGCGGGACTTGCTGTCGGAGTCACTGTCGGACTTGCTGTCGGAGCGGGACTTGCTGTCGGAGTCACTGTCGGACTTGCTGTCGGAGCGGGACTTGCTGTCGGAGTCACTGTCGGACTTGCTGTCGGAGTTGGCGTCGCGAGGCTCGTGATCATCGGGGGGCGAGTCGCTGGAGCCCGTGATCCTGTTAACCAGATCGCCAACGAGGTCAGTTGGGAGCGCCGCGTGGGCCGGGCCGGCAGCTACGGGCGCGGCCAGGACGGCGCCGAGGGCAATCAGTGCAGCGGCGATCGTGTTGCGGTTCATCCGCGGTTCTCTCCTTTGAGCAGGGGTGCCCCGCCTGCTGCGGACCACCCCATCCGTTACTATGCGCACTAGCTTGACTACTCAGAGTGAGTAAATTCAAACTTGGGCAGTATCCGGACGTGTCGCCTGATCTGGGGTGCCCGCTTACTTCCCCGGCCAGTTCTCCTTGGTCGCGACGCACGTTCCTCGCTGGGGCAGCGTGATCACGTAACCCTCTTCGCGGAGCAGGGCAACAGCCGCTCGAGCGGTGTCCTGGGCGATGTTGTGGTCCGCGACCATGCTCGACTCGCTCGGGATGGGATCGCGCGGCTTCAACTCACCGGCCTTGATCCGGTCACGGACGACCCGCACCACCTGCTGGTAGATGGGCGACGGGTCGAAACGGTCAATTTCCATGAGTAAGACGCTAGAGACGTATCCCACCTTGCCCATATGGGCGACGTTGCAGACAAGGGCAACGTGTTGTCACACCATGACTACGCTCTCCGAGTCATCCGCGCTCGCCGCGGTCATCGGCCACGCCTTCCCCAGGTGGGCGGTATGGACGTTGAACGGGTGGTGGTACGCGGCCGGTCCTCACCCGAACGGGACAGGCTCGCGCACGCGTAGATGCGTCGCGAAAGTTGTGACGCGCGGCGCTATTCAGCAGGCTTACGGCATCCACGCCTTCGGCCTGCGCTTCCAAGACCGGCGCATCGCCGACCTCGAAGCCCAACTCGCGCCACCGCAGACGCCTGGATAGCTCGTCCCAAGAGGCCTCATGATCGGCAGATAGATTGCCGGGATGTTCGAGAGAGTCAGCGCCGAGGCCTCGGCCCGCCTGAACCGGCTGGCGGCCCAAGTTCGGAACGCACTGGTCACCGCTGGACTACCCGTCCTCGCACCCGAACTCGCTCCGCAGCTCGCCGCTGGAGCCGAGGTCGATGTTGACCCCGGAGACGATGCGGCAGGCGGCGTCTTCGTCAGCTGGCAGGTGAGCCCTCGCCTGAGGGACTGCGCGCTGCGCGAGCTCAAATACATGCGCACCCCGCCTGAAGACGACGCGGAGATCGCGGCGGTGCGCCACCAAGGCGCCATCTCCCGTGCCATGATGCACGCGATGATCGACGTTCTGACATCAGCAGGATTCTCCGCTGCCGACGCCCACGAGGAATACCGGCCATTCGCTCTTCGAGTGCTTTCCGGCCCGCCTGACGGCCAGAGACCGGTCTGGGACATGCGCGAGAGCGAACTCTGAGGCGGAGCCGACACGCCCACGCTGCCGAGCTCCATCGGCCCTCATCGCGGACATGCAGTCTATGAATATCCACAGGTCAGAGCAGGGATCCGAGCTCCCCCGGTCGGTAATATCGACGAGGCCGAGCGCCTCAGTACCCGCGCGATCGAGCAGGTCCGCGACTTCTACGACCGCAGCGCCCTCGTCCTGGTCTTCATCGGCATGCCCTGCATCGGAAAGAGACCGGCCCGCTATCCACAGCTCTACAGTCGCGTCGGCTTCGTCCACCACTACCGCACTCTCGCCGCCGGTGAACTGGCCGCCGTCCTTGCCACCGCATTCGCCCACCTGGGCCTGGATGTCCCCGACGTCACCACAACCGATGCCATTGCCGCCATCACCCGCACGACCGCAGGCAACTTCCGGCTCGTCACCCGCCTGCTGAACCAGGGCGAGCGCGTCATGAAGCTCAACGGGCTCGATCGAGTCACCGCTGAAGTCATCGATGCCGCACGGGACGCCCTCGTCGTCGGCACCAACTGACTCTGCCAAATAACGTCACTGAAACCCTGACAGGGACCCCGTCGCGTCCGCTCAGGTGGTGTACGAGTGTTTGAGATCGGTACCTGCGTCGCGCCTGGCTGATCGCCGTTGAAAAGCGCGGCGTCGTCCGTGGGGAAAAACGCAGCGAGGGCGGTGCCCTGGTTCAGGGCCGCTCACCGGTAACGCATCACGCAGGGCCGAAGATCAAAAGCGCGGCGAGGGCGGTGGAGTGGTCGGGGGCCGCTCACCGGTAACGCATCACGCAGGGCCGAAGATCAAAAGCGCGGCGAGGGCGGTGGAGTGGTCGGGGGCCGCTCACCGGTAACGCATCACGCAGGGCCGAAGATCAAAAGCGCGGCGAGGGCGGTGGAGTGGTCGGGGGCCGCTCACCGGTAACGCATCACGCAGGGCCGAAGATCAAAAGCGCGGCGAGGGCGGTGGAGTGGTCGGGGGCCGCTCACCGGTAACGCATCACGCAGGGCCGAAGATCAAAAGCGCGGCGAGGGCGGTGGAGTGGTCGGGGGCCGCTCACCGGTAACGCATCACGCAGGGCCGAAGATCAAAAGCGCGGCGAGGGCGGTGGAGTGGTCGGGGGCCGCTCACCGGTAACGCATCACGCAGGGTGGGGGCGGGCGTTGGTCGGGTGTGGGTGACCGGGGGCGGGCCGGTGGAGCTCCGGGAGGGGGCAAAGCGGGTCATGGCGGGCGTGGAGGCGGGGCCGTGGTGGTGACGATCGGGGATTTTCCATGATCTGGGTGAGTTGGCACGCTGGGGGCGTGCGGATTCACCCAGATCATGGAAAGCACAACTCCGGCCCCTCGGGTGGGCCGCTTTTCGTGGTGGAAGGCCCGATTCGTCCCCGCACCCGGCCGGGGGCGACCCGTGACCGGACACCCCGCGGACCTTCGTACCCCGCACGGCGAGAGCCCCGCACGAGGCGGCGGCGAGCAGCGGCGAGGAGCGGCCCCGAATCCTGCCGCACCGCGGCGGACCCGTACCGATGAGCGGTCTTGGGCCACTCCACTGCCCTCGCTGCGCTTTTGATCTTCGACCCCGCACGACGCGACACCGACGAGCGGCCCTGAACCACTCCACCACCCTCGCCGCGCTTTCACCACGGACAACGCCGCGCTTTCACCACGGACAACGCCGCGCTTTTCCACCGTGATCGGCTTACCGGATTCGGATACTCGTACACCACATCCGTGGACGCGACCTCGCAGATAGGCAGGCGCTACTACCTACCAGTGCCATTCAAATAGGATATTGTGATGCATATCCACCTTTATAGACACAAATCGAACATCGGGTCATGTGGTCAGGATGCGGACTGGACACACCCCATCTACAAGCCGGAGGAGTTCGTCTTCAGTGCACCGGAAGGCGGCCCGATCGTCTACACACACTTCATGGATAACGCGTGGCACAAGGCGGTGAGAACAGCGGGCCTTCCTGCGGGCACCGGGCCTCACGCGTTGCGGCACGCCTACGCCTCGATGCTGATCGCGGGCGGCGAGTCGGTGAAGGTCGTCTCCGAGCGCCTGGGGCACACGAACGCGACGATGACCTTGAACGTCTACAGCCACCTGTTCCCCGATTCGGAGGACCGGACGAGGAAGGCCATCGACACCGCATTTCAAGATCATGCGGACTCTGTGCGGACCGAGGTGGCTCAGTGAATCACCTCGGCCCAGGTCAGAGCGTGGTTTCCATGATCGCCTACACGTTGAAGCGGAACTCCACCACGTCGCCGTCGCGCATGACGTAGTCCTTGCCCTCGATGCGGGCCTTGCCGGCCTGGCGGGCGGCGGCGATGGAGCCGGTCTCCAGCAGCTCGTCGAAGGAGACGATCTCGGCCTTGATGAAGCCGCGCTGGAAGTCGGTGTGGATGACCCCGGCCGCCTCGGGGGCGGTGGCACCCTTGCGGATCGTCCAGGCCCTGGTCTCCTTGGGGCCGGCGGTCAGGTAGGTCTGCAGGCCCAGGGTCTCGAAACCCACCCTGGCCAGCTGGGTCAGGCCCGACTCCTCCTGGCCGACGGACTGCAGGAGCTCCAGCGCCTCGGCGTCGTCGAGCTCGACCAGCTCAGACTCGATCTTCGCGTCGAGGAAGACGGCCTCGGCCGGTGCGACGAGCGCCGAGAGCTGTGCCCGGAGCTTCTCGTCCACCAGTTCGTCGGCGTCGAGGTTGAAGACGTACAGGAAGGGCTTTGCGGTCAGCAGGTGCAGCTCGCGCAGGTCCTTCGGGTCGATCCCGGCGCCGGAGGCCCCGGCGTACAGGGTGGTGCCGCCGTCGAGGAGCTTGAACGCCGCCTCCGCCGCGTCGAGCACGGACTTGCGGTCCTTGTTGGTCCGAGACTCCTTCTGGAGGCGGGGAATCGCCTTCTCCAGGGTCTGCAGGTCGGCGAGGATCAGCTCGGTGTTGATCGTCTCGATGTCGCGCCCGGGGGCGACGCCGCCGTCCACGTGGGTCACGTCGGGGTCGTTGAAGACCCGGATGACCTGGCAGATCGCATCGGTGTCACGGATGTTGGCGAGGAACTGGTTGCCCCGCCCCTGCCCCTCCGAGGCACCGCGGACCAGCCCGGCGATGTCGACGAACTCGACCTTCGCCGGCAGGATCTTCGCGGACCCGAAGATCTCGGCCAGCTTCTCAAGACGCGGGTCGGGAACGCCGACGATGCCCACATTGGGCTCGATGGTGGCGAACGGGTAGTTCGCCGCCAGGGCGTTGGCGGTCTTCGTCAGCGCGTTGAAAAGCGTTGACTTGCCGACGTTGGGCAATCCGACGATGCCGATGCTCAGGCTCACGTGAGCCGAGTTTACGCGGAATCACCCACTGCTACCCGCCGCGGGCAGGTCACAGGGTGGTGGACATCCCCGTGCCCCTCGCCGACGGCGGGTTGAACTCACCCGCGCCTCGGAGCCGTCAAGGCGACTCTCCCGGATTCGGGCCGGTTCGGACACGATTCCGCATGTCCCTCGCCCGACCCCCGGCCGGGCCCAGGGCGCCTTCCGAAGGCGTGTCGGCGCGCCAGGAGTGGCCGGGCCTGGAATCATGCCGGGGTGGACGTCATGGCGCTCTCCTTCCAGCTCGCGGTGGGTCTCGCCGCGGGGCTCGCGATCGGCTTCCTGCTGGGCCGGGCGCGTGCCTCCTCGGGAGCCGCCGACGTCATCGCGCGCCTGGCCGACGCCGAGGCCCGCGCGAAGGTCGCCGAGGAGAAGGTCGTCTACATCGAGGAGCAGCTCTCCGAGCGGTTCCAGGCCCTGTCGAGCCGGGCGCTCGACGTCAACAACCTGCGCTTCCTGGAACTGGCCGAGACGAGGCTGGCCGCCAACCGGGCCGAGGCGGCCGGAGAGCTGGAGCAGCGCAAGCAGGCGGTCGAGCACCTGATCGAGCCGTTGAAGGACACCCTGGCCCGCGTCGAGACGCAGCTGCGCGACACGCAGACGGGCCAGCGGGCCGTCTACGCGGAGCTGGCCAAGCACATCGACGTCGTCCGCGAGAGCAACGAGCAGCTCCGCGCCCAGACGAGCTCGCTGGTACGGGCCCTGCAGCGCCCCGAGGCCCGGGGCCGGTGGGGGGAGCTCCAGCTCCGCAGGGTCGCCGAGATCGCCGGGATGCAGCGGTTCTGCGACTTCGACGAGCAGGTGAGCGTCACCACGCCGGACGGCGTGCTCCGGCCCGACATGGTCGTGCGGCTGGCCGGCGGCAAGAACATCGTGGTCGATTCCAAGGTCTCCCTCGCCGCCTACCTGGAGGCCGCCGAGTCAGCCGACCCCGACCACCAGTCGGCCCGGCTCGACTCCCACGCCCGTCACGTACGCGAGCACGTGGACCGGCTTGCTGCCAAGACCTACTGGCAGGCGTTCAGCCCGGCGCCGGAGTTCATGGTGCTGTTCATCCCCGGCGAGGCCTTCCTCGCCCCGGCGCTGGAGCGCGACCCCGCCCTGCTGGAGTACGCCATGCGGCGGCGGGTCCACATCGCCACCCCCACCACGCTGATCACCATGCTTCGCACCGCGCAGTACGCCTGGCAGCAGGCGGCGCTCAGCGAGAACGCGCGGGCGATCTTCGAGGTCGGCAAGGAGCTGTACGAGCGGCTGAGCAGCATGGGGCGTAACGTCGACGCTCTGGGCCGCTCGCTGAACCGGGCCGTGGAGTCGTACAACAGGACTGTCGGCTCGCTGGAGACCCGGGTGCTGGTGAGCGCACGCAAACTCAACGATCTGGGACTGGTCGAGACCGATCTGGACAGGCCGCAGGTGGTCGAGGACCTGCCCCGCGCGCTGACCTCGCCGGAACTACTCGCGGAAGAGGAGCCAAGCTCGCCTCTCGTATCCCGTATGAACGGTAGGTTGGCCAACGACCTGCCCTGAAAACTTCCCCCGAGGCGCCGACGGCCGGACACTGGAGGCGGCGGGGTTGACGACGCGGGGGCCGAGGTCAAGGGGGCGAGTGGTGGACGAGCGAGGCGGCGTAGAGCCGGCCGGCGGGGTGATCATATGAGTGAGCTTGGCCGGGCCGCCGGCGGCATCCGACTGACCGTCCGGGGCGCGCTGGCCCTCGTGCTGGCGTCCACGCTGGTGGGCAGCGTGCTGCAGGCGCTGCTGGAGGTGGCGGCGCTGACCGGGGCGGCGTTCGTGGCCGGTTGCGTGGCCACGGCGTTGTTGGTGAACCGCAGGGACCTGCTGTCGCTGGTGGTCTCCCCGCCCCTGGTCTTCTTCGTGACCACCGTGTTCATCGAGGCGGTCCGCTCCCTGTTCGCGTCCACCCCCATCCAGGCCTTCGGCCTGGGCATGTACACCGCGCTCTCGCAGGGCGCCCCGTGGCTGTTCGGCGGCTCGCTCCTGGTGCTGGTCATCGCCTGGCGCCGCGGCCTGACCCGCTGCGTCCGTGAGCTGCGCGACGAGCTCAGGGTCGGCAGGGCCTCCGTTCCCGCCCCGAGGAGCGGCGACACCGCCTTCGCCCCCGAGCCCGAGGGGTACTTCGAGCCCAAGGTGTACGGCACACCGCGCGAGGGCGCGTAACCGCCGGTCAGTAGATCTCACAGACGGCCGGGTCCCTACAGGGCCGGACATCCGCAGCGGGTCGTACGGCGACATCGTGCCCATCCGAACCCTTCAGGCGGCAGGGCACCGAAGCAGGGCACCCCAAACAGCAAGGGCACCCCGACAGCGGGGCGCCCTTGAGGAGGCGACTGATCGGACCGGCGCGGTCAGATCGTGGCGCGCAGATCCTTGCGCAGCTCGTGCGGGAGCGCGAAGCGCACGCTCTCCTGGACGGACTCGACCTCTTCGACGTCCTCGAAGCCGTGCCCGGCGAGGCGGGCCAGAACCTCGGCGACGAGCTCCTCCGGCACCGAGGCGCCGCTCGTCACACCGACCGTGGTGACGCCGTCGAGCCAGGCGTCCTCGATGAGCGAGGCGTCGTCGACGAGATAGGAGGCGTCGGCCCCGTGGTCGAGGGCGACCTCGACCAGCCTCTTGGAGTTGGAGGAGTTCTCCGAGCCGACGACGATGACCAGCTGTGCCTGTGCGGCGATCTCCTTGACGGCGACCTGGCGGTTCTGGGTGGCGTAGCAGATGTCGTCACTCGGGGGGTCGATCAGGTTCGGGAAGCGCTCCTTGAGCCGGGAGACCGTCTCGACCGTCTCGTCCACCGACAGCGTGGTCTGCGACAGCCAGACCAGTCGCTCGGGGTCCTTGACCCGCACGGTGCCGACCGACTCCAGACCGTCGACGAGCTGAATGTGGTCGGGTGCCTCGCCCGCGGTGCCCTCGACCTCCTCATGGCCCTCGTGGCCGATGAGGAGGATGTCGTAGTCCTGGGAGGCGAAGCGCCGGGCCTCGTTGTGCACCTTGGTCACCAGGGGGCAGGTGGCGTCGATCGTCTTGAGGCTGCGCCGGGCGGCCTCCTGGTGGACCGCCGGGGAGACGCCGTGGGCGGAGAAGACCACGATGGCCCCCTCCGGCACCTGTTCGGTCTCCTCGACGAAGATCGCTCCGCGTGCCTCCAGCGTCTTGACCACGTGGGTGTTGTGGACGATCTGCTTGCGGACGTAGATCGGGGCACCGTACTGCTCCAGCGCCTTCTCCACGGCCTGAACAGCACGATCGACCCCCGCGCAGTAACCGCGGGGCTTCGCCACCAGTACGCGTCGGGTCGCGGGGGTCTTCGAAGTCATGCTCTTATGCTACGTGGAGACGCCCGCGAGACAGCCCAAACGCCCCACAAGCTCATGCGGCACAGTCTTGCCACACTAGCCTTCTCGATACAGACCTCCCAGGGAGACGACATGTCAGTCCCCGACATCATTCGCAATGTCACACAAAAGGCAAAAGACCTGCCGCTGCACATGTTGCAGACCGCGCTGAGCGGGGTAGGCCAGGCCCTGCTCCTCGGCGACCGCGTACGGTCCAAGATCAAGGGTACTTCCGGCCAGGGGGAAGAGCCCGACGGGGCCCGTGAGGCGGCGAACGGCCAGTCGACGGAGACCGGCGAGAAGGCCGCGGACCAGGTGGAGAAGCCCGCCCGCCGCGCGCCCGTCATCTTCGCACCGCGCCCGGAGAAGGCCGCGGACAAGCCGACCGCCGCCGAGAGCAACGGCGCCAGGACCACCCACGAGCCGGTCATCTTCAGCCCCGCCAAGCCCAAGGCGGCGGAGCCCTTCGCCGCCGAGGCCAAGGCGGCGGAGCCCTCTGCCGCCGCCGAGGCAGCGGCCGTCGAGACCCCGGCCGCCACCCCGGAGCCCGAGTCCGCCGAGGCCAAGCCCACCGAGGCCCCCATCGCGGAGGCCACCGTCGAAGCAGAGGCCACCAAGGCCCCGGTCACCGCAGAGGTCCCCGCCGCCGCCGAACCAGAAGCCGCAGAAACCCCCGCCACCGAGCCGGAAGCCGCAGAAACCCCCACCGAAACGAAGATCGCGGAGACCCCGGTCGCCGAGGCCCCCGCCGTGAAGAAGCCCAGGGCCACCCGGGCCAAGGCCAAGGCCGTCGAGACCGCGGAGCCCGAGGTCACCGCCCCCGAGGCCGCCCCCAAGGCCAAGGCGACCAGGGCACGCAAGACCACCAAGGCCGCCGCCCCGGCGACCGCCGTGGCGGAGGGCACGGAGAGCGATGCCCCCGTCGAGACGCCCGCGGCGGTGAAGGCCGAGGTCGAGCGGGTCGAGACCGCGAAGCCCGAGAGCACCGACGCCGCGGCGGTCAAGGTGACGGAGACCGGGGACGCGGCACCCGAGACGGCCGAGCCCTCCTCGGGGACGACCACGCCGGCCGAGCCGCTGCCCGGCTACGCGGGACTGAGCATCGCGTCGCTGCGGGCGCGGATGCGCGGCAGGACGTCCGAGCAGATCCGGGAGCTGATCGCCTACGAGCGCGCCACCTCCGACCGCGAGGCCGTCGTACGGATGTACGAGAACCGCCTGGCCAAGCTGGAGGCCGCGGAATAGTCGCCTCCGGCGCGTAGGCTCCCGGCCATGAGCTCGAACACCACCCCTGAGCAGCCCCTCCCGGTTCGCACGGTGTTGCAGATGGTCGGCGGCTGGATCGGCAAGCTCGGCACCGTCTGGGTCGAGGGACAGATCACCGAGCTGACCGCCCGCGGCGGCACGGTGTTCCTGACGTTGCGTGACCCGGTGGCCAACGTGTCGGCCCGGATCACCTGCCCGCGTGGTGTCTACGAGGCGACCGTCCCCCGGCCGGTCGACGGCGCGAGGATCGTGGCCCATCTGAAGCCCGATTTCTGGGTCAACAAGGGCTCTTTCGCGTTCACCGCGTTGGAGATGCGGCCGGTCGGGGTCGGCGAGCTGCTGGCCCGGCTGGAGCGGCTGCGCCGGTTGCTCGCCTCCGAGGGGCTCTTCGGCGTCGACAGGAAGCGGCGGCTGCCGTTCCTGCCGGGTACGGTCGGCCTGATCTGCGGCCGAGACTCGGCCGCGGAGCGCGACGTGCTGGAGAACTCGCGGCGCCGCTGGCCGGCGGTGCGGTTCAAGGTCGAGTCGGTGGCCGTGCAGGGGCCGTACGCGGTCGGCGAGGTCACCGAGGCGCTGCGCAAGTTCGACGCCGACACCGAGGTCGACGTCATCGTGGTCGCACGGGGCGGCGGGTCGATGGAGGACCTGCTGCCCTTCTCCGACGAGGCACTCGTCCGGGCGGTCGCGGCGTGTCGCACACCCGTGGTCAGCGCGATCGGCCACGAGCAGGACAATCCGCTGCTCGACCTGGTCGCCGACGTGCGCGCGTCCACGCCCACGGACGCGGCGAAGAAGGTGGTGCCGGATGTCGGTGAGCAGATGACACTGATCCGCCAGCTCCGGGACCGGGGCCGCAGGGTGGTGGGCGGCTGGCTGGACCGCGAGACGGCCTGGCTGGCCGCGGCCCGCTCCCGCCCCTCCCTCTCCGACCCGGTGCGTGAGATCGAGCGCAGGGCCGAGCAGGCCGAGCAGCTCAGGGACCGGGCACGACGTTCCCTCACCGGTTCCCTGGACCGCGCCGGCGATTCGCTGGAGCACCTGCGCGCCCGCCTGATCTCGCTCTCTCCCGCTGCCACGCTGGAGCGCGGCTACGCGATCGTGCAGCGCCCCTCGGGCGATGTCATACGGCTCGCGAGCGAGGTCTCCCCCGGCGACGAGCTGACCGTGCGCTTCTCCGACGACCGGGTGCGGGTCAGGAGTGATCCCGCCACGTGAGCGCGGGATAGCCGTTGTCGACGAATCCCAGCCGCCGGTAGAGCGGCTCGGCGTCCGAGGTGGCGTGCAGGTCGACCCTGCGGACCCCGCTGTCGCGGTACCACTTCAGGAGGGCTCCCATGATGGCCTGGCCGTGCCCCCTGCGCCGGTGGCGCGGGTCGGTGGTCATGCCCTGGATGTAACCGTAGCGACCGTCGGGGAGGCTGGGGCCGGGGAAACGGTCGAAGATGAGGCCGATCCCGCAGGCCGCCAGCCCCCTTTCCGGGGAGTCCACCACGTAGACGGCGGTGTCGGAGCTGCCCAACCGCTCTTCGAGGTTCTCGGCGTAGGCCCTCTGCCACTCCTCCTCGATGGGGAGGCTGCCGTCCTGGGCCATCCGGTCGGCCAGGATCTCACGGAGGCGCACCAGCTCGGGGATGTCCCCGGCGGTCGCGTCACGAACGTTCACCTGGGCATTCTTCCAGCCGTACGTCCCGGCGGAGCGACCGGGGAGGGGCCTTGCCGATCACACCGTCGCGGGTGGGCGCCGCGAGCCGGTGGCGATCCCCGGTACGGCGCGGCGTCATCGGGTGGACGTCACGACTTAAGGTGGGGTGCGTGGCCGATGAGAAGAGACCGTCGTACGAGCAGGCGCGCGAGGAGCTGACCGAGGTGGTCCGCAGCCTTGAGGCGGGCGGGCTCACCCTGGAACAGTCGATCGAGCTCTGGGAGCGCGGCGAGAAGCTGGCCGCGGTCTGCGAGGAGTGGCTTCAGGGTGCCCGGGTGAAGCTCGCGGCGGCCATGGCTCAGCGGCGGCACCCCGACCCTGCCGGGGAAGCGCCTTTCTAAGGCGTGTTCCAAGGTCCGGCGTCTCTGCCATCAGGGACTGAAAGGTCCCTGCGGGGAACAGGCGTCCCGGCCTGGGGAGAACAGGTCAGGGTTCGGCGGGCCCCGGCGGGCGACGAGGCCCCGAAGAGCTAGGAGTCGTTCCTCGGCTGCCGCTTGAGGGAGCCCGCCAGGGTGGACAGCTCGTCCCACGGGGCGGTGCCGGTGACGACGATCGTGACGTCGGGCAGGAAGCGTACGAGGGAACGCTGGTTCTTGTCCTCACGGACGCGCTGCTCCCAGGTCACGCCGTCGATCTGGACGGTCCCGGTGACCGTGGAGGTGTTGGAGAACCGGTTGGCGAACTCGGCCGCGGGCTTCTCGTCGCTCTGGGCGAGCATCGCGTGGAAGCGCTTGGCGGTGGCGAAGCCGAGCTTCCAGGTGGTGGCGCCTTTCTCGCGGGTGCTCCGGGAGCTGTTCGGGACCCACCCGGCGGCGACGGGCTCGGGGGCCCACATCTGGAAGGGCGCCGTACGGCGCAGGTCGGCCAGCGCGATCGAGTAGTCGACCCTGGGGATGTGCTCGGTCCTGCTCTGCGGTGTGACCAGCAGGAACAGGCCGACAGCGGCCAGGCAGACCGCCATCGCGACCACGTAGCCGTAGAAGCCCTGAGTGAACTTTTGCACGACTGTCGACACTATCCGTTCAGGGAGGTGGTCCGGCCTCAGGGGCGGCGAATCTGGGCGATGATGGCCAGCACGTCCTCGGCGAGCGCCCGTGAGGCGTCCTCGTCGTCGGACAGGGCAACCTCGGAGACCGCGGCGGCGAGCGCCCCGGTGAGGACCACGACCAGCGCTCCCTCGTCCCCCTCGAACAGAGCGGCGTTGCGCTTGGCCCACTGCCGGAGCCGGTCGCGCACGATGACCTCGAACCCCGGCGGCCCGTCACCACGCAGGAACAGCGCGGAGATCTCCCGCTCGGCCAGGCAGCCCTCCAGGTAGGCGCGGGCCCCGGCGATGAACAGCCGCATCGGATCGCTCTCGCCCGCCGCCCTGGCCTCACCGACCGCCTGTTTGGTCCGCTGGGTCTGCCGGGCCTGGAACTCGTCGAAGAGCGTAAGGTAGAGGTCGGCCTTGCCGGAAAAATGGTGGTAAAGGCTGCCGACGCTCGCCCCCGCGCGGGCGACCACGTCCGTGACCCCGGCCTCGGCGAACCCGCTTGTGACGAAAATCTCCCTGGCGGCGGACAGAAGCGCGACGCGCGTGGCGGCTCCTCGCTCGGAGGTCCGTCCGCCCACGCCTTTCACCAGCCGTTCTGTGTCGCTGCTCATGTTGGGCACATTATCCTCCGCCGACCGCTCAGAGGGGCTCCAACTACGATCGTTGCATTATCCACGAGAGGGGTTTCCCACCATGTCTGATCAGACGTCCGTTCCCGCCGCCCTCGCCACGGGCGAGCACGCCCCTGATCGCAACCTCGCCCTGGAGTTGGTCCGCGTCACGGAGGCGGCCGCGATGGCCGCGGCCCGCTGGGTCGGGCGGGGTGACAAGAACGGTGCCGACGGCGCCGCGGTGAACGCGATGCGCCAGCTGATCAACACGGTGTCGATGCGCGGCGTGGTGGTGATCGGCGAGGGCGAAAAGGACAACGCGCCGATGCTCTACAACGGTGAAAACGTGGGTGACGGCAGCGGCGCGGCGTGCGATGTGGCGGTCGACCCGATCGACGGCACCCGGCTGACCGCGCTCGGCATGCCCAACGGGATCTCGGTGATCGCGGTCAGCGAGCGCGGCTCGATGTACGACCCGTCCGCCGTCTTCTACATGGACAAGCTGGTCACCGGCCCCGAGGCCGCCTCGTCAGTGGACATCAACGCGCCGGTGGCCGACAACATCGCCGCGGTGGCCCGCGCCAAGGGCGGCGAGCCCTCGGACGTGACCGTGGTCATCCTCGACCGGCCCCGCCACGAAAAGATCATCCAGGAGATCCGGGAGACCGGTGCCCGGATCAGGCTCATCACCGACGGCGACGTGGCCGGTGCGATCATGGCGGCCCGGGTGGGCACCGGCGTCGACCTGATGCTCGGCATCGGCGGCACGCCGGAGGGCATCATCGCCGCGTGCGCCCTCAAGTGCCTCGGCGGCGTCATCCAGGGCAGGCTCTGGCCGCAGGACGACGCCGAACGCCGCCGGGCGCTGGACGCGGGCCTCGATCTCGACGCCACGCTGAGCACGGACGACCTGGTCAGGTCCGACGACGTGTTCTTCGCGGCCACCGGAATCACCGACGGTGAGCTGATGCAGGGCGTCCGCTACCGCGCGGGGCGGGCCATCACCAATTCCCTGGTCATGCGCGGCCGTTCCGGGACGATCCGGAAGATCGAGAGCGAGCACCAGCTCTGGAAGCTGCGGGCGTACAGCGCGATCAACTTCGACAGCGCCGGCTGAGGAGGGGCGACCAACTCCGACAGCTCCGGCTGAGGAGTGGCGACGGCGCCGGGAGCGGTGGTCAGCGGCGAAACCAAGGGCGGCGAGGGCGCTTGGGGGACTTGGCCACGATGTTCCCGAGCGTGACGACGCCGGTGATCTCGATGACCGGGCCGTCGGGCGAGGCCGGGGGGACCTGATTCTTCTTGCCCCCCATGAAGGATGAGGCGGGCATCTCGATCCGCACGCCCTCGGGGACGATCAGGGTGAGGGTGCCGCCCACCACGGTGACCTGCAGGGTCACCCGGCTGGACTGAAGCACTGCCTCGCACAGATCGAGCTTGACGTTGGCGCAGATCGCGGTGGCGGAGAACCTGGTCGGCACGACCCAGCGGCCCGTACGCTCCTCGGAGCCGAACAGGGCCGTCACCGGGCCGACGTCGATGCGGAGCGGCTGTGCCTCCGGTGGGAGCAGGTCGGCGGTGAGTGCGGAGAGCTCGCCCAGCGTGCGGGCGCGGTAGAGCGCGTCGGTGCGCTCGTCGTGCTCGTCGTGGCTGAGACGTCCATCGGCGAGCGCGTCGCCCAGCACGGCGGCCACCCTCTCACGGTCGACGTCTCCGGCCCTCAGGTCGGCGGGACGTGGCTCGGGGCTGTTATGACGGGTGGCAGGGGGCCGGGGACTCTCCACATCTCGACCATAATCCCTGCCGGGGCTCCGGCGGCGTCGCCGGGTCACCGACATGCTCCGGAAAAGCGAGCAGCGGGCGCGGTGGGCTCAGGTCGTCGCCCCCGAGCGCTCCATCGATCCGTTCCGGCCCACTGCAGGCCCCGGCCTCCGGCCCACCACAAACCCCGGCCGGGTAGGCGAACCCGGCAGGTAGCCGGCCATTGACCGCCGGGTACGCCGCCCCTACTCTGACGGGAATCTGAACCCCCCTCATGTTCTCTGGAGGTCGGCGTGCCCCTCCCACGTGACAGACAGGCGCGCGTGGCGACCTGGGCGGCGTTCTTCGTCCAGGGCCTCTGCTTCGCCACCCTGCTCACCCATGTGATCGACCTCCAGCACAGGTTCGGGCTCAGCGACGGCGACCTCACCCTGGTCCTGCTGCTCGTGCCGATGATCGCCGGTGTCGGCAGCGCGATCGCGGGCCTGCTGGCGAGCCGGTTCGGCGTCGGCCTGTCCATCATCGCCCCGCAGTCGTTCTCGGCCGCCGGGCGCCTCGGCGCCGGGGCGGAGACCGCGATCGCACGGGTCAACATGTTCAACTACGTCGGCTTCCTCGTCGGCGCCGCCGTGGTCGGCACCCTCAACGACGAGGTGAACATCCGCGTGGCCTTCTTACCCGCGGTGGTCCTGGTGGCCCTGATCGTGTTCCTGGCCAGGGGTTTCCAGCCGGAACCGGAAGTCACCGCGCGCCCCTAGGCCCTGGTCCCAGGGCACCCGCGAGGGCGCGGATCGTCTGGTCGGCGCGGTGTACGGGCAGGCGGGCGAAGCCCATCAACAGCGCGGGCGGGCCGGGGGCGTAGCGCATCGGACCTACCGGCTCGACCGCCAGCCCGCATTCCTCCGCCCTGTCCGTCACCGATGCCTCATCCCAGCCGTACGGCAGCTCGGCGAGCAGATGGAGCCCGGCCGAGACGCCCCGTACGGTGATCTCGGGCAGGTGCTCGCCGAGGGCCAGCACCAGGGCGTCGCGCCGGGAGCGGTACTGCCGGCGCATCCTTCTCAGGTGCCGGTCGTAGTCGCCGGTCGCCACGAAGTCGGCCAGGACGTACTGCTCCAGTACGGGCGAGCCCAGGTCCAGCTCGCCGCGGGCCAGCCGCAGCGACTCGGCGATCTCGGGCGGAGCGACCACCCAGCCCAGGCGGAGCCCTGGGGCCAGGGACTTGCTGACGCTCCCGATCAGGACCACCCGGTCGGCGGCCAGCCCCTGCAGGCAGCCCACCGGGTCGCGGTCGAAACGGAACTCCGCGTCGTAGTCGTCCTCCAGGATCATCGCGCCGGTCGCGGCGGCCCACTCGATCAACTCGGCGCGGCGGCGGGGCGAGAGCACCACCCCCGTCGGGTACTGGTGCGCGGGAGTGAGCATCACCGCCCGCGCCCCGGTCCGGGCCAGTGCCCCGACATCGATGCCCTCGTCGTCCACGGGGACGGCGACCAGGTCGGCTCCCGCCGCGCGGAGCAGCGGGAGCTGGCGCACCCCGGCCGGGTCCTCGACCGCCAGCAGGATCCGGCCCGGGGAGGACACGGAGTGCGCGACCCGCTGGACGAACCAGTCGAGGTCGTGGCGCGCCCGAACCCGGGGAAGCCTTCCCGCGAGCGCCTGAACGGTGAGGCTCAGCCCCTGCGCCACTCCGCCCACGATGACCAGGTTGTCGCAGATCACATTGGCCGCCCGGACCCTCCCGAGGTAGGCGGCCAGCTCCTCACGGAGGATGGGAACGCCGCCGGGGTCGCCGTAGTCCAGGGCCTCGACGGGCAGCGCGGTGAGCGTACGCCTCATCGAGGCCAGCCACCGCTCCCTGGGGAACGCGCCCAGGTCGGGCGCGGTGGAGCGGCGCCCGTGATACGACTCGCGGTCCTTCGCGGGGCTCGCCGGCCCCGGGCCGGCGAGCGGGGGCGTGTTGTCCCGCGGCCGGAAAAGGCCACCGGGAACGGCGCTGGAAACGGCGGTGGGGCGGCCCGCGGCCGGGGCCACCGTGGTGCCCGCCCCGGTCCTGGAGATCAGGAAGCCCTCGGCGACGAGCTGCTCGTACGCCTCGACCACCACGCCCCGGGAGAGCCCCAGGTCTCTGGCCAGCTCGCGGCTGGCGGGCAGCCGGACCCCGGCGGCCAGGCGTCCGCGCCGTACCGCCTCGCGGAGCTCGCGGGCGATCTGGGCGGCGACGCCGCCCGCCGCACGGTCGACGATGAGATGCAGATCGGCCAATTGGTCCTCTGATTCAACGCTCCATTGGACCCGACGGGGGAGCCATTGGCTTCCTAGCATTCCGCACATGAACGTGGATGTCAGCACCACCGCCCGGCCGGAGTTACGCGGTCTGAGTGAGGCCGCGGGAGCGATGTTCCTGGTGGGAACCCTGGCGGGGGTCGCCGGGGTGATCGGGGACTATCCGGTCTACGGCGGCCAGGCCATGCGTTACCTGCTGGCGGCCGTGGTCCTTCTCACGGTCGCCCGGATGGCGGGGCTGCGGTTCGTGCGGCTCACGCCCCGTGAGACGGCGCTGCTGGCGTCGCTCTCCCTGACGGGGCTGGTGATCTTCAATGTGTGCGTGATCGAGGCCACCCGGCACGGCGGCCCTGCCCTGGTCGGCACCGTTCTCGGTACCGTACCGCTGGCGCTGGCCCTGCTCGGCGGGCGCCCCTCACCCCGGCTCCTGCTGGCGGCGGCGGTGGTCGTCGCCGGAGCGACGGTGGCCACCGGGCTGGGCAGCGGCGACCCGGCCGGGCTGCTCTGGTCGCTGGGCGCGCTGGGCTGCGAGATCTGCTTCTCCATGCTGGCCATCCCGCTGCTGCCGAAGCTGGGCGCCGTACGCGTCTCGGCCTATTCGGCGGCGTTGGCCGTGCCGCTGCTGGCCGTGGCGGGCCTGCTCGCGGACGGAACCGCGATGATCCGTGTGCCGACCGCACCCGAGATCGCGGGTCTCGGCTACCAGTCGCTGGTCGTGACGGCCGTGGCGTTCTTCCTCTGGTACGACGCGCTGCCCCGGCTCGGCCCGGGGACCGCGGGACTGTTCGCCGGGTTGATCCCGGTCGGCGCCATCGCCACCGGCGCGATCCTTGGCCTCGGTACGCCCTCGGTGCCCGACCTGCTCGGCGCGGCGCTCGTGGTCGCCGGCATCGTCATCGGCCTCAGAGCCGGTGCACGCGCTGCCGGGGCAGGCTCATCGTCTGTGAAGGTGCGTCGCCCTGCTGGGGCAGGCTGACCCGCTCGGCGTTGTCGGCCCGCCGCAGGGGCGCCGCCCCCTGATGCGGGGGCAGGATCACCTGTCCCGACTCGGCGCCGATCCGCTGCCTGGGGACGGCGGTCCGAGAATCCGGCCAGCTCACCGGCCATTGAGGAGTCCGTCCATTGCCCTCCTTGATGCTTGTCAGCGTGATGGCTATCAGCGATATGGCGAGACCGGCCACCACGAAGACGGCCACGAGGATCAACAGGATGATGTCACCGATCATGATGGTGTTTCCGATGTCCATGATGTCTCCCAACTTCCACCGGACGCTCGGTCCGGCCCCTTTTCAATTTTCCCTGCCTCTTCGGACATATGTGAACAAAGAGCGCATATGCCATTAATATTTGTCCCAAATATGTAGTTTTCATATGATCTGTCCCCAAGTGTTCGTGTGGAGAGGGATCGAGACGCCGCCCGCCCGACCGCGGCGGTCGGGCACGATCGCGAGGGCCGTACCCTCTAGGAAAACGGCGCCCGCACGGAGGATCCACGACGATGCCCGAGTTCGACTACACCGACCTGCTTCCCATGGGACCGGACGAGACGGAGTACCGTCTGATCACCGCCGAGGGGGTGCGGGTCGTCGAGGCCGCGGGGCGCAGGTTCCTGGAGGTCGAGCCCGAGGCGCTGCGGCTGCTCACCGAGACCGCCGTCCACGACATCTCCCACTACCTGCGGTCATCCCACCTGGCCCAGCTCCGCAAGATCATCGAAGACCCCGAGTCGAGCGGGAACGACCGCTTCGTCGCCCTCGACCTGCTGAAGAACGCCTCGATCTCGGCGGGCGGCGTGCTCCCGATGTGCCAGGACACCGGCACCGCGATCGTGATGGGCAAGCGCGGCCGCCACGTGCTCACCGACGGCGCCGACGCCGAGCACATCTCCCGCGGCGTCTACGACGCCTACACCCGGCTGAACCTGCGCTACTCCCAGATGGCCCCCCTCAGCATGTGGGAGGAGAAGAACACCGGCTCCAACCTCCCCGCGCAGATCGAGCTCTACGCCGAGGACCCGCTCGGCCACCCCGACGAGTACAAGCTGCTGTTCATGGCCAAGGGCGGCGGCAGCGCCAACAAGTCGTTCCTGTACCAGGAGACGAAGGCCGTGCTCAACGAGAAGCGGATGCTCCAGTTCCTGGAGGAGAAGATCCGCTCCCTCGGCACCGCCGCCTGCCCGCCGTACCACCTGGCGATCGTCGTCGGCGGCACGTCGGCCGAGTTCGCGCTGAAGACCGCCAAGTACGCCAGCGCCCGCTACCTGGACTCCATCCCCACCGAAGGATCCCCCTCCGGCCACGGCTTCCGCGACACCGACCTGGAGGCCAAGGTCTTCGAGCTCACCCAGAAGCTCGGCATCGGCGCGCAGTTCGGCGGCAAGTACTTCTGCCACGATGTCCGCGTCATCCGCCTCCCCCGTCACGGCGCCTCCTGCCCCGTCGCCATCGCGGTCTCCTGCAGCGCCGACCGCCAGGCCCTGGCGAAGATCACCCCCGAGGGGGTCTTCCTGGAGCAGCTGGAGACCGACCCTGCGAGGTTCCTGCCGGAGACCACGGACGCGCACCTGTCGGACGACGTGGTGAAGATCGACCTCAACCGCCCGATGCAGGAGATCCTCTCCGAGCTGACCAGATACCCGGTCAAGACCCGCCTGTCGCTGACGGGGCCGCTCGTGGTGGCCCGCGACATCGCGCACGCCAAGATCGGCGAGCTCCTGGACGCCGGCGGCGAGATGCCGCAGTACCTCAAGGACCACGCGGTCTACTACGCCGGCCCCGCCAAGACCCCCGAGGGCTACGCCTCCGGCTCCTTCGGCCCGACCACCGCCGGCCGGATGGACTCCTACGTCGAACGCTTCCAGGCCGCCGGCGGCTCCAAGGTCATGCTTGCCAAGGGCAACCGCTCCAAGCAGGTCACGGACGCCTGCAGGACCCACGGCGGCTTCTACCTCGGCTCCATCGGCGGCCCCGCCGCCCGCCTCGCCCAGGACTGCATCAAGAAGGTGGAGGTCCTGGAATACCCCGAGCTGGGCATGGAGGCCGTCTGGAGGATCGAGGTCGAGGACTTCCCCGCCTTCATCGTCGTCGACGACAAGGGCGAAGATTTTTTTACGGACTCGACCGGCCCCGTGCTGAGCATCGGCCGCCGCTGATCACACCCCGGCCTTCGCCGAACTCCGTCACACAGGCGCCCGAGGTCGACGACCTCGACCTCGGAGCGCCTGGCGGAGGTGAACGGCCGGACGGCGAAAGCCCGGCGCGCTCGCCCGCGGGGCAGCCGGCCGACGCCGGGGAGCACGCTTATTACCTGCAGTTTCGCAACATTCATCCTGGTTATCCGGAGAAGCCGGGACCCCTGGGCAATTGGCCAGATATCACGTAGCGTTTCTCAACAGTTACGAGCGCGAAAATCTGACCGAAGTTGGCAAGAAGATTCGGCCCGGTCTCTACTGGTCTCATTACGCAAATCGGTAAGCTGCACCACATGCGTGCGCCGCCCGGATACCTTCTTGCAGCGCGCTACCGGCTGTCGGAACCGGTTGGGCGCGGTGGCATGGGCACTGTCTGGCGCGCACATGACGAGCTGCTCAACCGCGAGGTGGCGGTCAAGGAGGTCCGCCTCCCCCTGATCCTCGACGAGGATCTCCGCGCCGAGCTGTGCGCCAGGACCGAGCGTGAGGGACGGGCGACCGCGATGGTCGCCCACCCCTCGGTCATCACCGTCTTCGACGTCGTCACCGAGGACGAGCGCCCCTGGATCGTGATGGAGCTGCTCCGCGCCAGATCGCTGGAGCAGCTCCTGCAGGACCACGGCCCGCTGCCTCCACGCCAGGTGGCGGAGATCGGCCGGCAGGTCCTGGGGGCGCTGCGCGCCGTGCACGCCAAGGGGATCCTCCATCGCGACGTGAAGCCCAGCAACGTCCTGGTGACCGACGACCGGGCGGTGCTCACCGATTTCGGCCTGGCCGCGCTCGAAGGCGACGTGTCGATCACCCAGGCGGGCATCGTGCTGGGCTCGGCCGGGTACATCGCCCCCGAGCGCGTGCTGGGCGCCAAGGCCAGCCCGTCCGGCGACCTGTGGTCGCTCGGCGCGACCCTCTACACCGCCGTCGAGGGCCGCGGCCTGCACGGCCGCCGTACGGCCGCCGCCGCGCTCGCCGCGCTGACCAGCGGCGAGCCGATCCCCATAGAGCGGGCGGGACCGCTGACGCCGGTGCTGCGGGGCCTCCTCACCATCGACCCGAACTCCCGGCTCGACGCGGGACGGGCCTCGCTGATGCTCGCCCGGGTGGCGGCCGGCGGGCTGGTCGAGGAGCCCTTCGGCATGCCTCCCGGCCGGCCCGACGCCAGGCCCTCCGGGCGATTCGACGCCAGGCCGCCCGCGGGCAGGTCCGACGGGACCTCGGGTCCGCCGTTCAGCCGCCGTTCCCAGCACCGTGGGCTGCACCGGTTCGGTTCGGCGCCGACGCCCGCCCCTCGGTCCTCGGCTCCCCTGTCGGCCCCGCCGCCGTCCGGACCGATGTCGGTACCGGTGTCTCAGCCTCGTGCGCACCGGCGCCCGGGCGAGGGCGTACACAGAAAGCCGACAGAGGTTTCGTCAAGCTATCGCCCATTTGTCCGTTTCATGACGCCCCTTATAAGGTTGATGCTCCCGCGTCTTCTCTGGCCGAGGGAACTCCGTAAGCGCGGGTAAAGCGCTTCTCAAGGTGGAATGGCTATCTTCTTCTCATGCCGGAACAGCAGATGCGCGTGCTCGCGGACCGTTACGAGCTGATCGCGCCGCTCGGCCGGGGCACGATGGGCACAGTTTGGAAAGCCCATGACCGTTCCCTTGGCCGTGAGGTCGCGATCAAGGAGATCCGTCAGGAGCCCGGCCTCAGCGAGGCGCAACGCACCGAACTTCGGGAACGGATGATCCGCGAGGGTCGTACGGCCGCCCGCATCAGCCATCCCTCGGTGGCCACGGTCCACGACGCCATCATCGAGGACGGCAGCCCCTGGATCATCATGGAGCTCGTACAGGCACGCTCCCTCGAACAGGTGATCGAGGAGGAGGGGCCGCTCCCGCCCCGCCTGGTCGCCGAGATCGGGGCCGACCTGCTGGGGGCGCTCCGCGCGGCCCACGCCCAGGGAGTGCTGCACCGCGACGTCAAGCCCGGCAACGTACTGATCACCGAGAGCGGCCGGGTGGTGCTCACCGACTTCGGCATCGCCAAGGCCGAAGGCGACACGAACCTCACCAAGACCGGCATGGTGATCGGCTCTCCCGGTTACACCGCGCCCGAGCGGGCCCGCGGCGAGCACAACGGACCCGAGTCGGACCTGTGGTCCCTCGGCGCCACGCTGTACTTCGCGGTCGAGGGCCGCCCTGCCTACGAACGGGCCTCGGTGGCGGAGACCCTGGCCGCACTGATGAGCGAGCAGGTCGACCCGCCGACCCAGGCGGGACCCCTGCGCCCGGTGCTCGAACAACTGCTGGAGAAGGACCACACGGCGCGGCTGACGACCTCCCAGGCGGGCGCGATGCTCCGGGCCGTGGCGGACACCCCCTCGCACCTCGCGGACTCCATCCCCCCCACCCCCGCGCCGCCCTTCGCACCGTCCCATCCCACCTCGGAGACACCCTTCGGGCAGGACGCGGCAGAGAACGACAGCGACGACTTTGATGCCGACCGCACCATGGTGGTCATCCGCCCCAGGGACGGCCTGCGCATCCCCGGCGGAACGACGCCCGTCGCGGAACCCACCGCCGCCCCTCCCCCTGCCGAGGCTCCCGGCCGCCAGACGGCCTCGCCCTACCCGGACAGCCCGCCCCTCGCGGAGCCGGGCAGGCCGGTCGCCGGACGGCAGGGCCCTCCCGGTCTCGGGACCCCGGTCGCGCGGGGCCCCGTGGCCGCCGGTCGCGGCCCGGGCGTCTTCAGACGGCAGGGAAACGAGCGCGGATTCCCCGACAGCGGAAAACCTGATCTTTCCGCCACCCCGCCACACGGCTTCCCCCCGGTCGATCCGGAGTTCGGGGCACCCGTCGCGGAACACCCGGGAGCCCTCGGCGGCCGCCCGCCGCACAGCCTCCTCCCCGGTGACCGACCCGCCGACGCGGGAACCCCGATCTCCCCGCAACCCTGGCGCCCGCCGGGCCCCGAGGCGTCCGACGGCGCCTTCGGCCGCTCTTCCGGCCTGGGCACCGACCTGTTCGCGATCGCGGGCCAGAACGCCCAGCCCGTCCCCGGCGCTCCGGGAGAGCGGAAGGCTCCCTCGCGGAAGCCTCCGATCGGCATCCTCGTCCTCATGGGCGTGGCGGCGATCGCACTGGTAACGATCATGATCCTGGTGGTGGCCGCCTTCGCCTGAGTACACCCCCCTCCGGTAAGGACCCGTGCCCGCCGGTTTGATTCCCTCCCGAGGACGCAGACTGGACGTATGAGCGAGTATCGGATCGAGCATGACTCGATGGGCGAGGTGCGGGTGCCTGCGGGCGCGAAGTGGCGGGCGCAGACCCAGCGTGCGGTGGAGAACTTCCCCATCTCCGGGCGCGGGCTGGAGGTCCCGCACATCTCCGCGCTCGGCCTGATCAAGGCCCTCGCCGCCGAGGTCAACGCCGAACTGGGGGTGCTCGACAAGGAGACGGCACAGGCGATCGCCGAGGCCGCCACCGACGTCGCGGAGAACGAGTGGGACGGCGAGTTCCCCGTCGACGTCTTCCAGACCGGCTCCGGCACCTCCTCCAACATGAACGCCAATGAGGTGATCGCCACCCTCGCCGAGGAGCGGCTGGGGCGCCCCGTCCACCCCAACGACCACGTGAACGCCTCGCAGTCGTCCAACGACGTGTTCCCCACCTCCATCCACGTCGCCGCCATGACCGAGGTGTCGTACCACCTGATCCCCTCGCTACGGCACCTGGCCACCGCGCTGCGGGACAAGTCCCTGGAGTTCGACGGCGTGGTGAAGGCGGGACGTACGCACCTGATGGACGCCACCCCGGTCACGCTGGGGCAGGAGTTCGGCGGGTACGCCACGCAGATCGACAATGCCGTCGGGCGGGTGCGCGGCGCGCTTCCGCACCTCGCCCAGCTGCCCCTGGGCGGTACGGCGGTCGGCACCGGCGTCAACACCCCTCCCGGCTTCGCGGCCAGGGTCATCGAGAAGCTACGCGAGGCCACCGGGCTGCCGTTCTCCGAGGCTCCCGACCACTTCGAGGCCCAAGGTGCCCGGGACGCCATCGTGGAGCTCTCCGGTCAGCTCCGTACGGTCGCGGTATCGCTCAACAAGATCGCCAACGATCTCCGCTGGATGGGGTCCGGCCCCCGGGCGGGGCTGGGCGAGATCAACCTGCCCGATCTCCAGCCCGGCTCCTCGATCATGCCGGGCAAGGTCAACCCGGTCGTCCCCGAGGCGGTGACCATGGTCGCCGCCCAGGTCATCGGGAACGACACGGCCATCACCTTCTCCGGCGCCTCGGGCACGTTCGAGCTCAACGTGATGCTCCCGGTCATCGCGCGCAACATCCTGGAGTCCGTCCGGCTGCTCGCCAACGCCTCCCGGCTGCTGGCCGACCGGTGCGTGCACGGCATAACCGCCAACACCGACCGGCTGCGCGAGTACGCGGAGTCCTCGCCGTCGATCGTCACCCCGCTCAACCCCTACGTCGGGTACGAGGAGGCCGCCAAGATAGCGAAGCAGGCCCTGGCCGAGCGCAAGACCATCCGCGAGGTCGTCATCGAGCGTGGCCACGTCACCAACGGCTCCCTCACCGAGGAACGGCTCGACGACCTGCTCGACGTGCTCTCCATGACCCGGCCTCCGTCCCAGCCTCCGCATGCCACCGTCTGAGACACCGCCCTTCCCTCGGCGGTGGCCGGCCCGGGAGGCTCGTACTCCGGCACGCATCGACATCTCCCCGAACCGGGCGGGAGGGCGGAGTCAGGCCACATATACCGGGAATGGAGTGTGGGGGTGGGCGACATGGGCTGGGATTCAGGTCATTGCCTAGATTCGGCAGCATGATGGACCTAGCGGGTCGGCGCGCCGTGGTGACCGGGGCGGGCAGCGGGATCGGGCGCGCCTGCGCGCACCGGCTGGCCGCGGCCGGAGCACACGTGCTGGTGGTCGACATCGACGCCGAGGCCGCGGCCAAGGTCGCCGCGGAGATCTCGGGGACACCCGTCGTCGCGGACCTGTCGGCACCGGACTTCACCCGGGCGATCCCGCCCGGCACGGACATCCTGGTGAACAACGCGGGATTCCAGCACGTCGCCCCGATCGAGGAGTTCCCCCCCGAGGTGTTCTCCAAGATACTCAAAGTGATGGTGGAGGCCCCCTTCCTACTGGTCAGGGAGACGCTGCCGGGAATGTACGAGCGCGGCTGGGGCCGGATCGTCAACATCTCCTCGGTCCACGGGCTCCGTGCCTCGCCCTACAAGTCCGCGTACGTCACCGCCAAGCACGCCCTCGAAGGGCTGTCCAAAGTGATCGCCCTGGAGGGCGCCCCGCACGGCGTCACCTCCAACTGCGTCAGCCCCGCCTACGTCCGCACCCCCCTGGTGGAGAACCAGATCGGCGCCCAGGCCGGGACCCACGGCATCGGCAGGGACGAGGTGGTCGAGCAGATCATGCTCGCCCCCGCCGCCATCAAACGGCTCATCGAACCCGCGGAGGTAGCCGAACTCGTCGCCTACCTCTGCGGCCCGCACGCCTCCTCCATAACCGGCACCTCCCTCCCCCTCGACGGCGGCTGGACCGCCCGCTGATCCCCATGAGACCGTGCCAACCTCTGAACCGCGACGCGCCGACTGGACTGAGGAGTGCCCGTGAGGCCGCGCCGGTGACTGGACTGAGGAGTGCCCGTGAGGCCGCGCCGGTGACTGGACTGAGGAGTGCCCGTGAGGCCGCGCCGGTGACTGGACTGAGGAGTGAAGGAGCGAAGCGGATGAACGACGAGGGAAGGAGCCGGATCCCAGCGGCCGAACCGCGACGCGCCAGCGTCGCCAACAACACAGAGCGAAGCGGATGAACGACGAGGGAAGGAGCCGGATCCCAGCGGCCGAACCGCGACGCGCCAGCGTCGCCAACAACACAGTCTTTCTTGAGCTGCTGGCCAGGGAGGCGTCCGCCGTCGAGTTCGAGGGCCCCGTTCTCGCGGCGAGGAGCGGCGGGGTCGGCGCGGAGGCGCTGGCCGAGCTGGAGGAGGCCAAGCTCACCGCGTTGAGGGTACGGGCGCTGCTGCGGCGCAGGGCGAAGCGTGAGGCGGAGCTGTCCGCGCTGTTCGACACGGCGGGCGACCTCGCGGGACTGCGGGATCTGGACGCCGTCCTGGAGGCCATCGTGCACCGGGCCAGGCAGTTGCTCGGGACCGATGCCGCCTACATGACGCTGCACGACCCCGAGCGAGGCGACACCTGGATGCGGGTGACCGACGGCTCGGTCTCGGCGAATTTCCGGGCGCTACGGCTGCCCATGGGCGCGGGTCTCGGCGGGCTGGTGGCCCAGACCGCCACCCCGTACTCGACCGCCGACTACTTCGCCGACGCGCGCTTCCGGCACAAGACCGACATCGACGACGCGGTGCTTGAGGAGGGGCTGGTCGCCATCCTCGGCGTACCGCTCAAGCTGGGCACCCGGGTGATCGGGGTGTTGTTCGCGGCCAACCGGAGCGTGCGGCCCTTCACCCAGGACGAGGTCGTGCTGCTGGGTTCACTGGCCGCGCACGCGGCGGTGGCGATCGACAACGCCCGGCTGCTGCAGGAGACCAGGAACGCGCTGGAGGAGCTCAGCGAGGCCAGCCGGCAGGTGAACGCGCACAGCCAGGCCGTGGAACGCGCGGCTCTCGCGCACGACCGGATGACCGGTCTGGTGCTGCGCGGCGGCGGGATCGAAGACGTGGCGGCGGTGGTGACGGAGGTGCTCGGCGGTTCGCTGACGGTGCTCGACGGCGCCGGGCGCCCGATCGCCGGGGACGCGAGCGTGCTGGAGGGCACGCTGGACGAGGAGACGCTCGACCAGACGGAATCCGAGCAGAGATCCGCACCGAGATCCGCACGACGGTCGGCGCGGAAACCGGCGCGGGGGGCCGGCGCCGGGCGGGAGGAGGGCGCCGGGCAGTCGCCGCGGAAGGCGGCGGACGTGATCGCGGACGCCGCGCGGTCGTCGAGGACGCTCGGGCGCACCGTGTGGCGGGGGAACCTGCTGGTCGCCTCGGTGGATGTGGGAGCGGAACCGCTGTGCACGCTGGTGTTGCGCAACGGCGGCCAGACGTCGGACGCCGATCATCGCATCCTGGAACGGGCCGCGCTGGTCACCGCGTTGCTACTGCTGTTCCGGCGTACGGTGGCCGAGGCGGAGGGCCGGGTCAGGGGTGAGCTGCTCGACGACCTGATCTCGCGGCCCGCCCTCGACGGCCTGGCCGACCGTGCCCGGCGGGTGGGCGTGAACCTGGACGCCGACCACGTGGTGGTCGTGGTCCGCCACGGCGGCGGGCGGGAGCGGGCCGCGTTCTGGGCGTCCTCCCAGGCGGCCCTGCACCACGGCCTCGCCGCCCAGCGTGGCGACGAGGTGGTCCTGCTGCTGCCGGGGGACCGGCCCGGCCCTCTGGCGAAGCGGGTGGCGACCGAACTGAGCGCCTCGCTGGGCCAGCCGGCCACGGCGGGCGCCGGAGGGCCCGTACGCGGCGCCGCGGCGGTGGCCGCGGGGCACCGGGAGGCGCAGCGCTGCGCCGACGCCCTGGTGGCCCTGGGGCGGGCCGGAGACGGTGCCGACGCCAGGGAGCTCGGCTTCGTCGGACTGCTGGTCGGTGAGGGACGCGACATCGGGGCGTTCGTCACCTCGACGCTCGGCCCGGTGATCGACTATGACGCCCGCAAGGGCACCACGCTGGTGCGGACGCTCACCGCGTACTTCGGCGGGGGCGGCTCACTGTCGCGTACGAGCGAGGCCCTGCACATCCATGTCAACACGGTCACCCAGCGCCTGGATCGGATCAGCCGACTCCTCGGCGACGACTGGCAGGCCCCCGACCGTGCCCTGGAGATCCAACTCGCCCTCCGCCTGCACCGCCTCAGCGGCTGACACCGTTTCAAACACCGGAACCGTAAACCGGAACCGTAAACCTGCCGGGTGAACCGGAACCGTAAACCTGCCGGGTGAACCGGAACCGTAAACCTGCCGGGTGAACCCGGCAGTCCTCTCGCCGAACATGAGAGCCGGGGGGAGCGCGGGCAGAGCCCGCCGCCGGGCGCGACCCTGCCGAGGCCTTCGGGCGACGACCTGCCCAACGAGTGCCGGCCGGGTGCCTGAGGCGGCTGTCGCGGTACGGATGACCGGCCTCAGTTGAGCATGTAGCGCCGCTGCACGGTCCTGGTGACCCGGACCGCGTTCCTGACCCACGGTATCCGCAGTGCGAGGCGTTTCAGCAGCGGGTACCAGGGCTCGGGAGGCCGGACCGCGGCGGATTTGAGGATCTCCACTCGCCCGCCGCGGTTCATCTCCATCTTGAAGCGGAGCCCGGTCTCCTTGCCGTCCACCCGCAGGAAGGGCGCCCAGACGCCCGGCGCGAGGAACCCCTCCCGGTACGCCAGCCGGGTCGGGATCTTGGCGATCAGCCGCCCGGCGAGCTGCCCGGGGACGCCCGGCTCGACCAGGGCGGGCGCGGTGACCTCGCGTTTCCTGCCCATGGTCTGGCGAAGCACCAGCTCCACGGGCGGCCCCCCGCTCGGTGGCACGTACGGCACGGGCACGACCACGAAGACGTGCTTGCGCTGCCTGATGACCGTCGTACCCGGCGAGACCAGGACTATCGACTCGGAGAACGAGCGGGGCTCCACGCAGATCCCCAGCTCTCCCCTGTCGGACCACCAGGGGACGACCAGCCGCTTGGAGTAGTCGGCGACCACCCCGGTGCAGTTCAGCGGTGACCCGGTCACCCGGGTGCGGGCCTGCTGAGCCCCCCCGTACATGCGCACGTGGATCTCCCAGAGTCCCGGCGGCAGCGGGCCGTCCACGGCCACCGAGTCGACGTCCAGCCGGGCCGTGCCGGTGACCTGGAGCCTGACCCCGTTGCGGTGACGGCAGCGGATCATCGAGCACTCCACGGGCAGGAAGTAGACGCCCCCGGTTTCCTCGTGCCTGATGTAGACCTCGAACCGCGCCCTGGCCGCCGCCTGGCTGACATCGGCCATCTCGGGTGGGAGGCGGAGCCCGTCGAGGGGGACCGGAGGCTCCCAGAGCAGGCCGTCCTCTCCGTAGGGAATGAAGCGCATCGGGGTGCCGTCCGCCTGCATGATCTCCACGGTCAGCCCCATGGTGAACACGCCGTCGTCCCAGACGACGTCCATCAGGTCGGCCTGGAGGTGGATACCGCGGGAGGCTCCGGCCAGCATGACGAGCTGGTCGAGCCTTCCCGCCCGCAGTAGCGCGGCACGGGCCCGCAACTGCACCGGCAGCAGAGGGTCAAGGCGCGGGGGGAAGCGCTGGACCACCAGTTCGCGCAGGGTCGTGAAGGTGGCCGCCCTGCCCAGAGAGGAGGTGGCGAACATGCCCCCGCCGAGCCGTCGCAGCACAGCGGTGCGGAACCACTGGGCGTACATCCGGTCGCGGCGGCGGCCCTCCGGGACCTCGTCGTCGATGATGTCGAGCAGCTCGCGCAGCTCGGCGGCCCAGACGTACGGGTCCTCCTCCGGCTCGGGCCGCTCGGTGACGTGACAGCAGATCTGGTCGGCCATGACCACGATGATCTTGGCTCGCAGGTAGGCGCGGACGACGAAGGCCTGCTCGGCCAGGCGCCCGCCGGGGTCGGAGAAGTTCAGCGCCTCGTCGTCGAGAAAGGCCCGGCGGAAGAGTTTGTGCGGGGTGAGCAGGGTGAGCAACCGGTCCTTGACGACGTCGGCACGCTCACGGTTGGCGTCGAAGACCGGGGAGGGCGGCTTCTGGTCGTCGACCAGCCGCCCGACGAGGATGTCGGCCTCGGTCTCCACGGCACGCCGGTACATCAGTTCCAGCGCCATCCGTTCCAGACGGTCGGTCTGGCCGAGCATGTAGATGTAGTCGCCCCTGGCCACCATGAGGGCGACGTTGCGGCCGCGCATCGGCGAACCGGTCCGCTCCAGGTGAAGCACCTTGACGTTCGATCGCGCCGTGGCCACGGCGTCGAGGCGCTGCCGGGTCCCGTCGTCGGAGCCGTCGTCGGCGAAGATCACCTCGTAGTCCTCGGAGGCCATCGACTGTTCCAGCACCGACCGGATACAGGCGTCGGCGCCATCACCGGGGTTGTGCACCGGCACTACCACGCTGACCTTCACATCCATGCGGCCAAGGGTGCGATGCCCAGGGCCGGGAGGCGGTCAGACTTGCCGAGTTCTGGTCTCTCAGTACCAGCCTTTGGCCTGGGAATGGGCCCAGGCCCCGCAGGGCGTGCCGTAGCGGCCCTTGATGTAGGTGAGCCCCCACTCGATCTGGGTGGCCGGGTTGGTCTGCCAGTCGCTTCCCGAGCTGGCCATCTTGTGGCCGGGGAGGGACTGGGGGATGCCGTAGGCGCCGCTGGAGGTGTTCATGGCGCGCTCGTTCCAGCCGCTCTCCTTCATCCAGAGCTTCTCCAGGCAGCCCCACTGGTCGGCCCAGCCGCGGGACTCCAGCATCTGCTTGCCCAGTGCCCTGTTGCCGGTCGGGTTGGCGGTGCCGGGGGGAAGCCGCTGCGGGTTGAACCCGCCACCGCCCGGCGCCTCGTCAACGATCTTGACCGGGTTGAGCACCTTGCGGTTCTCCCGCTCGGCGGCGATCTTTTGGGCCTTGAGCGCCTGGGCGGCCTGGGCCTTCAGCATGTCGGACTCCAGGTCGGAGCCGAACGGGTCGGAGCCGAGCATCTGCGCCATCTCGTCCAGGCTGAGCGGCTGCGCCGGTGGCGCCGAGGCGTTCTGGATCGCGGTGTAGGCGGTGAAGGCTCCACCACCCACCACGACCACGAGCACGGTGCCCAGGATCAGGACACGCTTGGGAGTCAACCGGCCTGGCCCCTTCGTCCGGGCCGTTCTGCGGTTCGCACGGCGAGCGCGGGGCGCCGAGCGGTCCTTCAGTTGCTGTGATCCTGGACTCACGACCTATGAGCTTGCCGTGCGGAGGGGGGTGGTCCGCAACCGGAACGGGAGAGTTGGCCTGCGCCCCACGAGATCCGCCGAGCTTCTCCTAAGCTAACCGCCAGGCCACAGCCGCTTTCCCGGCAAGGAGAAGATGGGAGTGACTTTGCTCACATTTTACCCGGCGACACCACTTAGCCACTCTATGTGATCACGGAAGTGCCTGAATCGTGGCTTGACCACCTTATTCAGGTACTGTTTGCCTTATGTCAGGTTCGTGACCTGGCAGATCCATCCAAGCCTTGGGAGAATGATTACCCGGTGGCAGGCATCCTCCTCGTCGAAGACGACCCCTCGGTCAGGACCGGGCTGGAGCTCGCGCTCACCCGGCAGGGCCACTCCGTCACCGCATACGCCAGCGGTGAGGAGGCGCTTGAGCACATCAAGTCCCGCCGCCCCGAGATCGCCATCCTGGACGTCATGCTGCCCGGCATCGACGGCGTCGAGGTGTGCCGCCGCATCCGCAGGCTGGACCAACTGCCGGTGATCCTGCTCACCGCCAGGGGCGACGACCTCGACGTGGTCGTGGGGCTGGAGGCCGGGGCCGACGACTACGTGGTCAAGCCGGTCGAGCCCCGCGTGCTGGACGCCCGCATCCGCGCCGTCCTGCGCCGGATGGAGTCGGTCGCCTCCGACCGCATCACCTTCGGCGACCTGGTCATCGACAGGGGTGCGCTCAAGGTGTCGCTGGGCGGTCGTGAGGTCCACCTCACCCCCACCGAACTACGGCTCCTGCTCGAACTCGTCCGCCATCCCGGCCAGGTGCTCAACCGCAGGTACCTGCTGCGGGCCGTCTGGGACCACACACACGTCGCGGACTCCCGGCTGGTCGACGCCTGCGTGCAGCGGGTCCGCGCCAAGATCGAGGTGGTTCCCGCCGAGCCCGAGTTCATCCACACGGTACGGGGATTCGGCTACCGGTTCAGCCCACCGTGAAGCGGGCCTACAGCGGTCTGCGCGGCCGTCTGGTGATCACCTTCACTCTGATCGCCGTCGCCGCCTCCTCGTTGGTCGCGGGGATCGGCTACGAGCTCGTCAAGAGCCGCATGATCGGGCGCGCCGAGCAGGTGGCCGTGAACGGCGTACGCGACGTCCTGGAGGGCATCAGGGTGCCCATCGGCGCGCTCTGGCCCGGAGACAGCCCGCCGACCGACGACGAGATCAGCGCGCTACAGAAGAGCCTGCGCCCGCAGGGCGGCAGGGTGGTGGTCCGCTACGAGGACTTCTTCTACCCCGACGGCGAATTCGGCATCAGGAACGTCCCCGGCGACCTCTCCGCCAGGGCCACCCAGCGGATGGTCGCCAAGCGGCAGACCATCGACGGTGACATGTGGCTGCTCATCGGCACACCCGTCTGGCGGATCGAGCCCATCCACACCGCCCAGCCCACCGGGATGACCGTCTTCGTGTTCGCCCCTCTCGTCGAGGAGGAGCGCCTTCTCAGCGGCCTGCGGCAGCCGCTGGCCGTCGCGAGCGTCGCCATGCTGATCATCGCGCTGGCCCTGGGGCTGGTGTCGGCCCGGCGAGTCCTGCTGCCGGTCAGACGGCTCGGCTCCGCGGCCCGCGCGCTCGGCGCCGGTCACCTGGACACCCGCCTGCCCGTGCGCGGCCAGGACGAGCTCGCCGAACTCACCGCCACGTTCAACGACACCGCCGCCGCCCTGGAGCGGAGCGTCTCCGAGCTCCGCTCGCTGGAGGCGATGTCCCGCCGCTTCGTCGCCGACGTCTCCCACGAGCTCAGGACCCCGCTGACCGCGATGACCGCGGTCACCGACATGCTCTCCGAGGAGGCCGAGCGGCTGCCGCCCGAACCCGCGGCCGCCGTGCGGCTGGTGCTGCGGGAGATCGCGCGGCTGCGGACCCTGGTGGAGCAGCTCATCGAGGCGAGCCGGTTCGACTCGGGTACCGCCACACTGAACGTGGACACGGTGAACATCATCGACGTGATCTGGGACTGCCTGGAGATGCGAGGCTGGTCGGACCAGGTACGGGTGAACGTGCCCCAGGGACTGGTCTTCTCCGTCGACCCCAGGCGCTTCGACGTCATCGTGGCCAATCTGGTGGGCAACGCCCTGCGCCATGGGGAGCCCCCCGTACTGGTGACCGCCCGCAGTACCCCGAACGGTCTGGAGGTGAAGGTGCGCGACCACGGCAAGGGCATCCCCGCGAAGGATCTGCCGTTCGTGTTCAACCGCTTCTACAAGGCGGGCGCCCGGGGCGACGGCAGCGGGCTCGGTCTGTCCATCGCGCGGGCCAACGCCCAGTTGCACGGCGGCACGATCTCGGTCCGCGTGCAGCGGCCGGGAACCCTCTTCACGGTCTGGCTCCCCCCGGTATGAGGCGGCTCACCTGCCTGCTCGCCGCCCTCGCGGTGCTGTGCGGCTGCGGTATCTCTCCCACCGAGGTCCAGGACTACGGCCGCCCGCCGGTGATCAGCTACAGCCCGACCTGGGTGACCGTCTACCTGCTCCGTGACGGACGGCTGGAACCGGCCAGGATCCCGGTGGTCTCCGACTCGGCCAAGAACATCATCGACACCCTCTTCCGGGCGGGCAAGCAGCCGCCGAAACCGGGGCTGACCAGCGCGCTCAACAGCTTCAGCCACTACGACACCAAAACCACCCGATACTCCGACAGCACCGACCAGCGCAGCGAGCCGGACGACAGCCTGGGCTACCGGCTGAATGTGATCATCACGGGCGAGGGCAAGATCTCCAAGGAGGGCCTCGCCCAGATCACCTGCACCATCCGGCAGAACAAGCAGGAGAGCATCTGGAGCGTCGAGATCACCCGGCTCTTCCCCGGGGTCCCGGAGTCGATGGGCGAGCACACCTGCTTCGAGTACCGCAAGCTCGCGGCCCCCGGCGTGCGACTGCCGCCGTGAGCACCCCTTGACGCGCGGAGCGCGGCCGCGGATGTCGTACGACATCCGCGGCCGCGCTCCGCGATCGGTCCTGGACGCCCGTCACATCGTGATGTCCTCCAGCATCTCGGTGACCAGCGCCGCGATCGGCGAACGCTCCGAGCGGGTCAGCGTGACGTGCGCGAACAGCGGATGCCCCTTGAGCTTCTCCACCACCGCCACGACGCCGTCGTGCCGGCCCACCCGCAGGTTGTCGCGCTGGGCGATGTCATGGGTGAGGACGACCCGGGAGTTGGCGCCGATCCGGCTCAGCACGGTGAGCAGCACCCCGCGCTCAAGCGACTGCGCCTCGTCCACGATGACGAAGGCGTCGTGGAGGGAACGGCCGCGGATGTGGGTGAGCGGGAGCACCTCCAGCATGCCCCGGTCCATCACCTCCTCGATCACCTCGGGTGTGGTGACCGCGCTCAGGGTGTCGTAGACGGCCTGCCCCCACGGGCCCATCTTCTCGTTCTCGGAACCCGGCAGGTAGCCCAGCTCCTGGCCGCCCACGGCGTACAGCGGGCGGAAGACGATGACCTTGCGGTGCTGACGGCGCTCCAGCACCGCCTCCAGGCCCGCGCAGAGGGCGAGCGCGGACTTGCCGGTGCCCGCCCGGCCGCCCATCGAGACGATGCCGACCTCGGGGTCCATCAGCAGGTCGAGCGCGATCCGCTGCTCGGCGGAACGGCCGTGCAGGCCGAACACCTCGCGGTCGCCGCGCACCAGCCGCACCGACTTGTCGGGCAGCACCCTGCCCAGCGCCGACCCCCTGCTCGACAGCAGCCGCAGACCCGTGTGGGTGGGCAGGTCTCGGGCGTCCTCCAGGTCTGTGCTGCCGTGCTCGAAGAGCGCCTCGACGTCCTCGGAGGTCACCTGGAGCTCGGCCATGCCCGTCCAGCCGGACTCGACCACGAGTTCGGCGCGGTACTCGTCCGCCGCGAGCCCGATGGAGGCGGCCTTCACCCGCATCGGCAGGTCCTTGGAGACCAGCACCACGTCGTTCCCCTCGGCGGCGAGGGTGCGGGCCACGGTCAGGATGCGGGTGTCGTTGTCGCCGAGCCGGAACCCGACGGGCAGGATGGACGGGTCACTGTGATTCAGCTCGACCCGGATGGTGCCCTCGCCGATCGGCATGGGCTCGTCCAGCCGTCCGTGCGTCACCCTCAGGTCGTCGAGGTACCTCAGCGCCTTGCGCGCGAAGTATCCGAGCTCTGGATGATGGCGTTTGCCCTCCAACTCGGTGATGACGACGATCGGGATGACCACCTCATGCTCGGCGAAACGGCTCATCGCCGTTGGATCCGCCAGGAGCACCGAGGTGTCCAGGACGTACGTGCGCCGCTTGACTGCCGGCGACGTGGGTGAGGACGAAGGGTTTGCCACGCGTTCTCCCCCGGGCGCCAAGGACGGCGCCCTGCCATGAGCTGGGATGCGGACCGGCCTCGGACCCGCTCACGAGAACACCGAGCAGGGACCGGTGACCGGCCCTCCTCAGCGACTCGTGACGCAAAGGCGGACCCTCTCCGGCGTAGGTGAGCTGCACTCTCCTACTTCTTAAGGTACGTCCTGAATGCCCTACTTCCAACTGCTTAAGACTGACCGAAAGGGGCTGTTCATATGGTGTTTCAGGAACCGTACCTACGGTGCCGCGCGGCGTAGGAGCGGAGGGCCCGCAAGAAGTCGACCCTGCGGAAGTCAGGCCAGTAGGCCTCGCAGAAGTAGAACTCGGAGTGGGCGCTCTGCCAGAGCAGGAAGCCGGAGAGCCGCTGCTCTCCCGATGTCCGGATGACCAGATCCGGGTCGGGCTGACCGCGCGTGTAGAGATGCTCCGCGATGTGCTCCACATCGAGGACCTCGACAAGGTCCTCGATGCTCGCGCCCTTGCTCGCGTGCTCCTGAAGAAGGGAGCGCACCGCATCAGCGATCTCACGCCTTCCTCCATACCCAACGGCAACGTTCACAATCAACCCGGGACGATGTGATGTCGCTTCTTTTGCATCTTTAAGCACACGAGCCGTGTGATCCGGCAAAAGATCTAGCGCACCCATGGGCTTGACGTGCCAGCCGTCGGCCACGAGTTCCTGGACCACGTCCTCGATGATCTTCACCAGAAGATCCAGTTCGTCCTTGGAGCGGTTGATGTTCTCACTGGAGAGCAGCCACACGGTGACGACCTCGACACCGGCCTCGCGGCACCAGCCGAGCAGCTCCGAGATCTTGTCCGCGCCCTTGCGATGCCCGCGGCTCACGTCGTCGATGCCCATCGAGCGCGCCCATCGCCGGTTGCCGTCGACGATCACGCCGACATGCCGGGGAGCCATCTCCCGCTGACGGGACAGTTTCGCTTCGAGCCGGCGCTCGTACAGTCGATAGACGAGATCGCGCACGCCCATTGGAGCCCCTCCCTCAGCACCCGCCATGAATGGGTGCTGACAGGCAATTATCGCTGTCCCGCGGACCCCTCCGCCCCCTCTACAGGGATCTGACCGACTTGCCAGACTTATATGGCCCTAGGCACTCTTCGGCCTCCGCGATGATTTCTTCCACGAAAACCCCCAGCTCAGCCGAGGTGAGCACGGCGCGCATGCCCACCCCGCCGCCACCCCACGCCTCCAGGAACGCCCTCCTGGTGAGCCGCCACGCCCCGGCCGGCCCTCGCCCCCCGGGCACCCAGATCGGGATGGTGCGCAGTTGGCAGCGGAGTTCGCCCCCGTCGACGACACCGTTCCTGGCCCGGTAACGAAAGGCGAACAGTTCCGCGTCGCCGGGAAAGCGGTCGTCGGGATCGGGCCACCGCGTCTCGTGGCCGACACGGGCCTCGGCGACCTCCCGCGCCAGGCGGGTGAGAATCCAGCCGCATCGCTCGCCCACCGTCCCGTACAGCGCGCCGTCGCGATGGAGTTCAAGCGTTATCTCGTACGGCGTGCCGACGCTGTCCCGGCACGCCACCGGCGTAACGGTCAGATAAGAACCATCAAGACAACGCAGTCCCCCCACCTCAGAGAGGGTATCCCCGGCTCAGACCATCAAAACATGATCAACGCCATCCATGTCCCCTCCAGCCGGGCGGCTGGTGCCATTCGCTCCATCCCCCCAGACGCCCGTCCTCGGCCTCGAACCGGCACAGGGCACGCGGGAAGTGGGCGATCTCCCCGTCCGGCGAGGTCATGGCGACCGGGGCGAAGACGAGCGGGCCGCGTGATCGACGAACTTCCCCACGGTCACTCCCGACACAGGCGCCCGATCATGTACCGGCTCAACCTGACCGACCGCCTACCCGCTCCCCGAGCCGCTCACGCTCTGACTCTGGCTCTGGCTCTCCTCCTCCAGTCCCGGCTCGTTGAGCTCCCCCAGCCCGTACAGGGCGACGGGAATGCCGACGGCGAGGGCCAGGTCGGGCGCGACGGGGCGGGCGCCCCGAACGTAGGTCCTGCGGGCGGAGGCGAGCACGTCGCGGCCCGCGTGGCTCAGGACGTCGCGCAGTGCCCGCTTCTGCCGCAAGTGGACGGTGAAACCGGCGAACGCCGAGAGCAGGCCCACCAGCAACGCCAGAACGCCGGCTCCCGCGGCGGCCCCCGTGGCCAGGGTCACCCCCACGACGACCGTCTCGACGACCGAGGCGACCAGAAGCCTGTTCAGCAGCCCCTCCGCGTAGTCGAGCACGCTCTCGGGCACGAGGAGGCCCAGCCCCAGCAGCCGGTAGCGCAGGCCGTCGACGGCCTGTCCCCCCGCCACCGCGTGGCGGAGCTCGCCCACCGGGGCGGAGCCGCCGCGCCGGGCGAGCGCCTCCGTGACGCTGTGCTCGATCGGGTGTGAAGAGGGCACGGCCCCGGCGACCAGGCTGACCTGGCCGCCCCGCGAGACCCGGATCGCCCCGGCCCTGGTCAGCATGCCGAGCGCGGTGTTGATCACACGGCGCTGGCCTCCGGCGAGATAGGCGAGCTCGTACGGGGTCGGTGGCCCGCCATGGTAGCGGGCCACCGCCGAGCGGACACGTCGGTGCTCACGGCTGAGCGTGATGGCCGTGAAGGCGATGACCAGGCCGGTGACCAGGACGATGACGAACAGTGGAGACCCCATGTCCGCCTCCTCGGGGGAAAGGGGGCGCAGGCGTGACGTCCCGTGTTATCCAGATTGACGCGCACAGCCTGTCAGAAGTCTCCCCCGTCTTCGACTTCTCGCCGCCGTCAGCCCAGGCGGGCGACGAGTGCCTCGTACTCCTCCCAGAGCTCGGCGGGCAGGTGATCGCCGAAGGTCTGGAAGAAGGCGGGCATGAGCGACGCCTCCTGCCTCCAGATCTCCTCATCGACGCTGAGCAGCGTCCGCATGTCCTCGTCGGAGACCGCGAGGCCTTCGGTGTCGAGCTTGGCCGGGAGCATGCCGATGGGGGTGCGCACCGCCTCCGCCTGGCCGTTGAGGCGGTCGACGATCCACTTGAGCACGCGGGAGTTCTCCCCGAAACCGGGCCAGATGAACGTGCCCTCGTCGTTCTTGCGGAACCAGTTCACGTAGTAGACGCGCGGCAGCTCGGCGTTCTCCCGCTGGCCGATCTTGAGCCAGTGGGCGAAGTAGTCGCCCATGTTGTAGCCGCAGAAGGGCAGCATCGCGAACGGGTCGCGGCGCAGCTCGCCGACCTTGCCCTCGGCGGCGGCGGTCTTCTCCGAGGCGATGTTGGCCCCGATGAAGACGCCGTGCTGCCAGCTCAGTGCCTCCGTCACCAGCGGGACCGCGCTGGCGCGGCGCCCGCCGAACAGGATCGCGGAGATCGGCACGCCCGCGGGATCCTGCCACTCACGGGCGATCGTCGGGCACTGCTCGGCCGGGACCGTGAAGCGGGCGTTGGGGTGCGCGGCCGGCTCGCCGGACTCCGGCGTCCAGTCGCGGCCCTTCCAGTCGGTCAGGTGTGCCGGGGGCTGGTCGGTGAGTCCCTCCCACCAGACGTCGCCGTCGTCGGTGAGGGCGACGTTCGTGAAGATGCTGTTGCCCCAGAGCGTCTTGATCGCGTTGGCGTTGGTGGACTCGCCGGTGCCGGGAGCGACGCCGAAGAAGCCCGCCTCGGGGTTGATGGCCCGCAGCTTTCCGTCGTCGCCGAAGCGCATCCAGGCGATGTCGTCGCCGATCGTCTCGACCTTCCAGCCCGGGATGGTCGGCTGGAGCATGGCGAGGTTCGTCTTGCCGCACGCGCTCGGGAAGGCCGCCGCGACGTAGCGCGTCTCCCCGGAAGGCGGGGTGAGCTTGAGGATGAGCATGTGCTCGGCCAGCCAGCCCTCGTCTCGGGCCATCGTGCTGGCGATGCGCAGCGCGTAGCACTTCTTGCCGAGCAGGGCGTTGCCGCCGTACCCCGAGCCATAGGACCAGATCTCGCGGGTCTCGGGGAAGTGGCTGATGTACTTGGTGGAGTTACACGGCCACGGCACGTCGGCCTGACCGGGTTCGAGCGGGGCGCCGACCGAGTGGACCGCCTTGACGTAGCCGCCGCGCTTCTCGATGAGCCGCAGCGCGTCCGCGCCCATCCGGGTCATGACGCGCATCGACACCACCACGTACGGCGAGTCGGTGATCTCCACGCCTAGCTGGGAGATCTCACCGCCCAGCGGCCCCATGCAGAACGGCACGACGTACATCGTCCGGCCGCGCATGCTGCCCTTGAAGATCTCGCCAAAGGTGCGGCGCATCTCGGCGGGGGCGACCCAGTTGTTGGTCGGCCCGGCGTCCTCCTCGCGCTCCGAGCAGATGTAGGTCCGGTCCTCGACCCGGGCGACGTCGCTGGGGTCGGAGGTGGCGTGGAAGCTGTTCTGCCGCTTGGCCAGGCGGGTGAAGGTGCCCTGCTTGACCAGCAGGTTCGTCAGGCGCGTCCATTCGGCATCGGAGCCGTCGCACCATTCGATCCGGTCCGGCCGGGTCAGCTCGGCGATCTCCCTGACCCATTCGGCCAGCTCGGCGTGGCTGGTCGGATTGGCGGTGTTCACGTCTATGGTAACGGACACTAGTCGGGCTCCTTTACGCTTCACGGGGCCAAAACATCATTGAGGAAAGAAGCGCACTTAATCCAATTGGCATAGACCAGTGAATTCGCGCGATCAGATGTCAAGGCACTTCCGGCCCGACGCCTCCGATGGCATATGGCCTGGCAGGAGCCGCAGGGCTCTGAAGCCCATACCCAGAAGAAGCGATCCTAAAAAAAGCCTTTCCGGCAGTGGTATAGGCCAATGAGACAGGTCTAAACCAATCGGGCCACAGGTTCAGACCAATTTATCGGTCATTTCCGCTGCCCAGCCTCAGGAATTCACGTCGGGGCCCGTGGCCCGGACACGGTCGACGTGCCGCAGCGCGTCCCGCAAATCCGCCAGCCAGGTGTCGGTGTGGTCGCCCACCAGACGTACGCACCAGGCGAGCGCGTCACTGCGACTGCGGGCCACCCCCGCGGCCACGAGGGTGTCGAGCACCTGGCGTTCCGACTGCCTGAGCCTGGTCATGACGGGCACCGACAGTGTGGTGAACATCACCGTCTCGTCGCCGACGGCGACCCCCCAGGAGACCTTCCTGCGGAATCGGTGCTCGGCCTCCAGTGCGATCTCCACCCGCCGCTCCCTGGTCTCCTCGCGGAAGCGCAGGATGCCGCCCTCCAGCGCGGCGGAACGTTCCACCTCCGAGACGTCGTCACCGAGCGCAGCAGGCCTGAGCCTGCCGACCACCGAGATCTCCTCACGGTCCAGCACGATCTCAGGCTCGCCTTCGAACCATTCCTGAGGCAGCCTTCCGGAGAACCAGCCGTGCAGCTTCTCCATCACTTCATCTTTTTCCATGTAATTTAGATTACAACGTTTTCAGTGGCTGTCCACGGGGGGACGGAGGTTCACACAGACGCGAGAATCGGCGGATGGGCCGCGAACCCCTCGGAGAACCTGCCCGACCTCCTCGACACCGCCCTCGTCCGGCTCGCCGCCGGCCTTCCGCTCACCGGCACGCCGTAGCGCCATTAACGGACGCGGGCGGCGACCCCCGGGCTGATGCGCACGGCCCCGGCGAAGTTGCGGGTGGTGACGGGGACGAGCTTGACCACGTCGCCGGTCCTGGGTGCGTGCAGCATCTTGCCGTCACCCCAGTAGATCGCCACGTGTGAGACGTAGCCGGGGTTGGTGGGGTCGTGCCGCCAGAACAGCAGGTCGCCCGGCTGGGCCTGGGCGAGCGGGATCTGCGGGCCCGAGACGAACTGCTGGTGCGTCACCCGGGGCACCTTGATCCCCGCCTGGGCGTACGCCCACTGGACCAGGCCCGAGCAGTCGAAGCTGTCCGGCCCTTCCGCGCCCCACACGTACGGGCGGCCGAGCTTGCCGATCGCGGCGGTGAGCGCGGTCCTGACCTGGGGAGTGGTCATGAAGGAGGCGTCCGGCCAGTTCGTGCTCCGGGGGACCGTCAGCACCGGGTTGATCACAGCGACCTGCCCCCCCTTGGGCAGTACGCCCAGGAGTGTGCGGCGCAGCTTCGCAGAGTCGGCCTTCGGGGCGCTCACCACGAGCGCGTTGTTCTCCGGGATGCCCAGTGCGCGGGCGGTCGGCCGGGAGACCACCGCGTCGATGGCGCCCATGCCCATCGTGGCGTAGGCGCCGACTCGCAGATTCCGCCCGGCGGTGGTGAACGTCTTGCCCAGCGGCATGCCCCCGTCGTTGCCCAGGACGAAGGAGACGGCGACCTCCCCCGCCGAGACGTTCCGCCAGAGCCGGTCGGAGCGCGCTGTCGGCTTGGGAGTGTAGGCGCGGAACGTCGAGGGGTTCACCCCGAGCGTCTGAACCCGCTTACCGTCCAGGGTCACCTCCGCGGCGTCGGCGCGCTCCACCGCCTGCACCCCGGAAAGCTGGGCGATCTTGGCCACCACCGCCGAACTGAGCGGCCTGGGCGCGACGACGAACAGATTCGGCTTCCGCATCGAGGTGAGCGGCGCCACCGGAGCGGGCGCCTGCGCCATCTGGGTGGGCTTCGCCATCTGGGTCGGCACGGTGGCGACGGACCTGCGCATGGTGACCCTCTCCGGATCGGCCTCCGGCAGCTGCGTGACGATCATCAGACCGGTGGCCAGCACGCCGACGAGCAGCACGGCGAGGATCGGGACCGCCTGCCTCATCAGGCGGGCGGTGCGACGGCTGTGGCGGAGACGGGGGCGGTAGGCGAGATCCTTGCGGGCTTCCCGGATCAGGTCGGAGACGCGTGGCCGTCGATCGAACACGACATATCCCCCCCTCCCCGCCGGGCCGATCCTACGAGGGTGCCGTACACCGCCCAGTGATGCCCGCGAACTCATCGAAAAGCGTCTTATCTGCAATGCGGCCGCAAGATTGATGAAACCCTGCCAAATCCTCCAAGACATGGCAATCCGCCGGGACACCCGTCCCGGCGGATCAGCACATCAAACGGAGTATGGGAAGGTCAGTTGCCGATGTACGGCACGGCCTCAAGGATCTCGACGGTGTTGGAACGGCCGTTCGGCATCGTGTAGGTCGCCCTCTCACCGATCTTCTTGCCGTTGATCGCCGAGCCGAGCGGCGACCTGGGCGAGTAGACGTCGATCGGGGCGCCGCTCTCCTCGCGGGAGGCCAGCAGGAAGGCGACCTCCTCGTCGTCCCCCTCGAAGCGGACGGTGACCGTCATGCCTGGACCGACCACGCCTTCGGTGCGGGGCGCCTCACCGACCCTGGCGCTGTCCAGGATCTGACGGAGGTGGAAGATGCGGGCCTCCATCTTGCCCTGCTCGTCCTTGGCGGCGTGGTAGCCGCCGTTCTCCTTCAGGTCGCCCTCTTCGCGGGCCGCCTCGATCTTCTTGGCGATGTCGACGCGCCCGGGCCCCGAGAGATGCTCGAACTCAGCCTTCAGGCGGTCGTACGCCTCCTGAGTGAGCCAGGTGACGCTCTCGTTGTGGGAGTCGGCCACGGGTTCTCCTTGCTTCCTCTAGGGGGCTTCGTGCTTGGGGATTGCGGACGGTCGAATCTCGACAGGCTAACAAGTTAAGCCTACGTCTGCCTCCTCAAATGTCTCACTATACGAGATAGCAGTACTGGACATGAACGGAAGTGGCCTGAGCACTGGTCTCTAGCCGTTCGGTAAGCCGAACATACCCCTCACCAGCCGGGACATTGACCTCCTTGCTGCCGACCTCGACGTGGCCGACATCGGTGGCCCGCAGGCGGCAGAGCGCCGCGCGATCGGAAGGTTTGACGACCTCGAACACGATCTGCGCAGAATCGCCGCGGCCGGCATCGAACGCGATGACCTGGTCGATGACTTCCGTGTTGCCCTTGGACGCCCACATCACATAGCCCCAACCCCCCGCGCACACGGCGCAGAGGATCGCGATCACGACGTGCACGACGAAGCGCCCCCTGCGCTCCGGACGGTCGGGAAAGTCGTCCGGGGTGCCGAGGACCGGACCGTTCTGACGGCCCTTCTCGGCCTCGCTGGTGGCCATGACGGAATCTCCCTGCACTACCTCGGTGTTATCCGAGACAATTGTCCCCTGCGGGGGCCTCGCCCTCGCGACCGCCCAAGAGAAACTAACCTCTTTACAGAGTGACGTAAGCCGAGGGCGCGCGGGGCACCGCGTCGAGCGGAGCGGGGTATACGGCCAGGTTAGGCCCTCCGTGAGGCAACCGACGACGATCCGAAGCGTGACCGACACAGAGGAGACACCGAGCCCGTGAGTGCACCACTCAGGCTGATGGCCGTCCACGCGCATCCCGACGACGAGTCGAGCAAAGGCGCCGCCACCATGGCGCGCTACGTGGCCGAGGGCGTGGACGTGCTGGTCTGTACGCTCACCGGGGGCGAGCGCGGGTCGATCCTGAACCCCAAGATGGAGCGTCCGGAGATCCTGGAGAACATCGGCGAGGTGCGGCGCCTGGAGATGGAGCGCGCCCGCGAGATCCTCGGCGTGCGGCAGCGCTTCATGGGGTTCATCGACTCCGGCCTGCCCGATGACGAGAGCGAGCCGCTGCCCGAGGGCTGCTTCGCCCTGCAGCCCCTGGAAATCGCCTCGGCCGCACTGGTGGCGGCCGTCCGCGAGTTCAGGCCGCATGTCATCCTCACCTACGACGACGACGGCGGCTATCCGCACCCCGACCACATCATGACCAACCGGGTCTCGGTGGAGGCGTTCGATGCGGCGGGCGACCCCGACCGCTACCCCGGCACCGGCGAGCCCTGGCAGCCCCTGAAGCTCTACTACCACATGGGTTTCACCAAGGACCGGTTCGAGGCGCTGCACGAGGCGATGAACTCCCGCGGCATGGGCTCCCCCTACGCCGACTGGATCTCCCGCTGGGAGGACCGCCCGCAGAAGTGGCCGGTGACCACCCGTGTCCCCTGTGGCGACTACTTCGAGATCCGCGACGAGGCGCTGCTCGCGCACGCCACGCAGGTAGACCCGGACGGCTTCTGGTTCGTCTGCCCGCGCGACCTGCAGTGTGAGATCTGGCCTACCGAGGACTACCACCTGGCCCGCGCGCTCGTGGACGTCGAGCTTCCCGAGAACGACCTGTTCACGGGCATCCACGCGGACGCGGTCTCGCACGCCTGCCACTGACGCGACCATGGGGTGGCGGTGGCAGACTTGACGTGTGATTACACCTAACGTCCTCGATGAGTCCGTCGTCAATCCTGGCCTCGTGGGCTTCCTCGTCGTGGCGGCGATGGGGTTCGCCCTCTACATGCTCGTCAAGTCGATGAGGAAGCAGATCTCCCGGATCGAGGTCCCCTCCGAGGCCGAGCTGAGGAAGCAGAGGAAGCAGGAGACCACCACGACACCGACCGTCCCCTAGCCCGACTCCGCGCACGTCCCCGGCCGCCGGGGGCGATCAGGGAGCGAGCGGGGGCGACAACCCGCATCGCCGGATCCGTGACCCCGACCGGCGAGGGTATGACGCGCGCGAAAACCCGCCCGGCAGGGCCGACACTCCGAGGACGATCATGGCCGACGACATCGACGAGGACGCCTGACCTCGGGGACCGCACGGCGAACATCCGGTTCCCCGGACCTGGCCGACAACCGTCCCCGTGACCCCTCCGCGCGCCCCTGCCGTCAGCCGCCGAGGGCGCCCGGATGACCCGGCCACGCCGCCCTCAGTCTCCCAGGGCGTCCGTCGAGGACCAGGCTCGCTCCAGCGCCTTGGGCAGGCCCCATCGGCCCAGCGGAGTGAGCACCTCGGTCCTGTCGACGATCCCGAGACACGCCCAGAGCGGGGTGACCGAGCTGAAGAGCGTCTCGGCCGCTTCCAGGTCCTCCGGCTCGTCCATGTCGACGTCGATGTCCTCCGACTCCGCGATGAGCCGGGCGATCCGCTCGGGCGAGGCGAGCACCCCGGGGCCGCGCCTGGCCAGGGCCGCGACCACGGCCAGCCAGTCGGCGTGGTGGATCGCGCACAGGGCGGCCAGCACCGAGTCCTCGTGGCTGAGCTCCCCGTCCAGGTCGGAGAAGACCTCCAGCCGGTCCTCCTCCTCCGGCAGGTCGGAGATCGGCCCCGCGATACCCGCCGTGACGGTCAGCCAGAGTTCCTCGTCGTCGGCCGGCAGCGGCCCCCCCTCGTACCCGGCGCAGGCCCGAAGCACGTTTCCCGGATAGCCGGGCCGGCCAAGCACCTCGCGCAGCCGAGCGGCCGCGGCCCGCAGCTCCCTGACAGGCCGCTCGGGGGCGGGCAGCTCGGCCAGGATGCGGCGCAGCTCGCCCAGGGCGAACGCCTCCTCCTCGTCCCAGGCGGCGAACATCTCCTCGTCCTGCTCGTCGGAGACCGCGGTTCCCGGGACTCGCCCGTCGGGCAGCGGACCGGTGAGCCAGCGCTCCTGGAAGTCCGCGTAGACCTCCCTGGCCTGCTCGTCGCCCCGCGCGAGCGCGTCCGGGTCGATCTCCCCCGCGGCGACCCGCTCCTCCAGGTAGGCGACCAGCCTGTCGAACATCTCCTCGCCGACCGGTCCCCGCTCGTCCTCCTCAGGCCAGACGAAGAAACTGCGGGTGAGCAGGAGCGGCTCGGTGCCCGTGGACTCCATCCAGCGCTGCACGTCCCCCACGGTCGCGCCGCCGGACTCGATCGCGCTGAGGGTCGCCTTCGCGGAGTCCCAGAAGGGCACCGACAGCGGGTTGCCCGCCGCCAGCAGCGCCCGCCTCAGGTCGGGCAGCGCCACCAGAGCCACCCCGGACGGCACGGCGAGCAGCGCACGGGCAACATCACGCCGGGTCAGCTCGGAAGCCGCCCTTCCGGCGTGCACACAGACGAAGTCGAGATCCACGCCCAGTGAGCCTACGCCCGAAGCGCGGTGAACACACCTTCCCCTGCGGGTGGCCCTGTCCCGAGGTCTCTCACCACCGCCGGTCGGCCTTCCGGCGAGACACGGTGAACACACCTTCCCTTGCGGGTGGCCCTGTCCCGAGATCTCTCCCCGCCACGGCGAGATCCGCCGGACAGGGCCTAGTGTGAGAAAAACCGTGACGCGCCGAGTTCCGCGCACCTCGCGAGGAGAACGTACGCACCACATACGCAGAAAGGGTCTTTATGAACCGCTTGAAGGACGCGACGAGCCCCTATCTGTTGCAGCACGCGGACAACCCCGTCGACTGGTTCGCCTGGGGGGACGAGGCCTTTGCCGAGGCGGAGCGGCGGGACGTGCCGCTGCTGATCAGCATCGGCTACTCGGCGTGCCACTGGTGCCACGTGATGGCCCACGAGTCGTTCGAGGACCCCGGCACGGCCGCGCTGATGAACGAGCGCTTCGTCAACGTGAAGGTCGACCGCGAGGAGCGCCCGGATGTCGACGCGGTCTACATGACGGCCACCCAGGCCATGACAGGCCAGGGCGGGTGGCCGATGACCGTCTTCGCCACCCCGCAGGGCCACCCCTTCTACACCGGCACCTACTTCCCCAGGCAGCAGTTCCAGCGGCTGCTGGCCGGTGTGTCGAACGCCTGGACCGGCGACCGGGAGGCGGTGCTGGAGCAGAGCTCGAAGATCGTGGAGGCGCTGAACGAGCGGTCGGCGATGCCGGCCGGGCCACTGCCCACGCCGAGCACGCTCACGCGGGCCGTGCAGAGCCTGGCCGAATCCTTCGATTCGGCCCGCGGCGGCTTCGGCGGAGCGCCCAAGTTCCCGCCGTCGATGGTCCTGGAGTTCCTGCTGAGGTACGGCGCGGCCGCGGGCGGGGAGGATGCGCGGACGACCGCGAACGCGGCGATGTCCATGGCCGACCGGACGCTGGAGGCCATGGCCCGGGGCGGCATCTACGACCGGCTCGGCGGCGGCTTCGCCCGCTACAGCGTGGACGCCGACTGGGTGGTGCCGCACTTCGAGAAGATGCTCTACGACAACGCCCTGCTCCTGCGGATCTACACGCACTGGTGGCGCTCAAGCGGCTCCGTCCTAGGCAGGAGGGTGGCACTGGAGACCGCCGACTGGCTGCTGGCCGAGATGCGCACCCCCGAGGGGGGCTTCGCCTCCGCCCTGGACGCCGACAGCGAGGGTGTGGAGGGCAAGTTCTACGTCTGGACCCCCGAAGAGCTCCGCGAGGTCCTCGGCGAGGAGGACGGCGCCTGGGCGATCGACCTGTTCGAGGTGACGGGGACGTTCGAGCACGGCGCCTCGGTGCTCCAGCTCCTCGCCGACCCTGACGATCCCGAGCGGTTCGCCCGGGTGCGCTCCGCGCTGCTGGCCGCGCGGGCCCGCCGGGTACGGCCCGGGCGCGACGACAAGGTGGTGGCCGCCTGGAACGGCCTGGCCATCGCCGCCCTCGCCGAGACCGGCGCCCTGTTCGACAGGCCGGATCTCGTCGAGGCGGCACGCGAGGCGGCCTCGCTGATCGACGGACTCCATCTTGACGGCGACCGGCTGCTGCGCACGTCCAGGGACGGCCGCGCGGGCACCAACGCGGGGGTCCTGGAGGACTACGCCGACCTCGCGGAGGGCCTGCTGACCCTTTTCGGGGTGACCGGGGAGGTCCGCTGGTTCCGGCGGGCCGAGTCGCTGCTGGAGGCCGTCCTGGAGCGCTTCCCCGACGGCTCCGGCGGGTTCTACGACACCGCCGACGACGCCGAGCGGCTCTTCCAGCGCCCGCAGGACCCGACGGACAACGCCACTCCCTCCGGCCAGTTCGCCGCTGCGGGGGCACTGCTGTCGTACGCGGCGCTGACCGGCTCGTCCCGGCACAGGGTCGCGGCCGAGGCGGCCCTGGGCACGGTCACCGTCCTGGCCGACAAGCACGCCCGGTTCGCCGGGTGGGGCCTGGCGGTGGCACAGGCCGCGGTGGCCGGCCCGATCGAGGTCGCGGTCGTGGGGCCGGCCGGCGATCCGGCGACGGCGGCCCTGCACAGGGCTGCTCTGATGTCGCCCCTGCCCGGCCTGGTCCTGGCGCTCGGAGAGCCCGATTCCGGCGAGGTTCCGCTCCTGGCCGGCCGGGGCCTGGTGGGGGGCGGGCCCGCGGCCTACGTGTGCCGCGGCTTCACCTGCCAGATGCCCGTCACCACCCCCATGGCCCTGCGAGCCGAGCTGGCGAGCGAGGCGTAGGGGGCGCAGGAGGCGGGGCGCAGGAGGCGGGGCGCAGGAGGCGGGGCGCAGGAGGCGTAGGGTCAGTCGCCCCGCGTGGGGGCCTCGATCCGGCGGCCCAGGCCGTCGAGGCCGAGCTCGTCGCCGCCTCCTCCGTCCCGCACCCCGGCCCCGTCGTCGGGGCCACCCTGCCCGTCGTCGCCGGGAGCCCAGGTCCGACCGGGACCCGGGGTCTCCTGCGGGGTCTCCTGCGCGGGGCCCGTGCTCTGGCCGGGGTCCTGGGTGCCCATCTCACCGGGGGTGGGGTTGGGGGTGAAGCCGCCCTGGTCACCGCCCTGGTCGTCGTACCGGCCGCCGGAGGTGTAGTCGTCGTACGGGTTGGAGTAGCCGTAGCTGGACGGCTCCTTGAACTCCTTGACCGGCTTGCCGTTCATCGCCTCGGTCATGAAGGCGCGCCAGATCTGGGCGGGATAGGACCCGCCGTACTGGGCGCTGCCGTCCACGGTCACCGGCTTGTTGTCGTCACGGAACATGTTGACCGCCGTCGCCAGCTGCGGGGTGAACCCGGCGAACCACACGGCCGCCGACTCGTCCGTGGTGCCGGTCTTGCCCGCCACCGGGCGGTCGTATAGGCGGGCGCCCGAGCCGGTGCCCGCCTCGACGACCTGGGTCAGCGCGTAGGTGGCGTCGATGGCCGCCTGCTCGCTGAAGGCGCGCTTGCCCTTGGTGGAGCTCTTCACGACCTTCCCGTCGGCGTCGGTGACCGAGCGGATCACATGGGCCTCGTGGTGGACGCCCTCGGCGGCGAAGGCGGCGAAGCCCGAGGCGTTCTGCACGGCGCTCACCGAGGCCACGCCGAGCGGGAGGGTGGCCGCGCCCCGGTGTGGGTCGAGCTGCTCGCCGGGGATTCCGGCGGCCTCGGCGACCTTGACCACCTTGTTCAGGCCGACCTTCTGGGCGAGGTCGACGAAGGCGGTGTTCACCGAGCTCTGGGTCGCCTTGACCAGGTTGACCTGACCGTAGGAGTAGCCGCCCGAGTTGGGGATGTCGGCGGAGGCGATCCGCAGCGGCGAGTTGCCGTCGACCCTGGTGTCGAGGCCGAAGCCGTTGTTCAGGGCCGCGGCCAGCGTGTACGCCTTGAAGGTCGATCCGGCCTGCACCTTGGCCGAGAACGAGTTGTCGAACTTGTTGGTCGCGTAGTTGCGACCGCCGTAGAAGGCGAGAACCTCACCGGTCGCGGGGTCGACGGCGGCCAGCCCGGTGCGGACCTTCTTGGGGGTGCTCTCCGGCAGGACCGAGGTGACGGCGCGCTCGGCGGCGGCCATCAGGTTCTTGTCGAAGGTCGATACGATCTTCAGCCCGCCCTGGTTGATGACCTCGTCGGTGTAGCCCCTGCTCTTGAGCTCGGCCGCCACCTGGTCGAGCATGTAACCCTCCTGCCCCTTGGGCGCGAAGATCGCCTTGGGCTTTCCGAGGGTGGGGAAGGTCACCTCGGCGGCCTCGGTGGAGGTGACGGCCCCGATGGCCACCATCCCGTCGATCACCGACCTCCAGCGGTCCCTGGCCGCGTAGAGGTCCGCGCCCTGCGGGTCTGCGAACCTGGAGGGCTGCTGGATCACCGCGGCGAGATAGGCGCCCTCGGCGAGGGTCAGCTTGCCCACGTCCTTGCGGAAGTAGGCGTCGGCCGCCGCCTGGACCCCGTCTGCGCCCCGGCCGAAGTAGATCGTGTTGAGATACTGCTCCAGCACCCAGTCCTTCGATTTCGACTGGTCCACCTTCAGGGAGATCATGATCTCCTTGAGCTTGCGGATTATGGAACGTTCCTGACTGAGGCCGCTGTAGTAGTTGCGGACCATCTGCTGGGTGATCGTGGAGCCGCCCTGGAGCTGCTGCCCGGTGACCGTGGACCACATGGCCCGGAAGGTGCCCTTGAGGGAGATGCCCTGGTCGTTGTAGAACGAGCGGTTCTCCGCGGCGATGACCGCGTTCCGCAGGCTCTGCGGAACCTTGTCGAGGGTCACGCTCTTGCGGTTGACACCCTGCTTGGCCAGCACGGTCTTGCCGTCGCGGTAGAAGATCACCGAGCCCTGCGCGGTGGCCCTGGGCTGCGTGCTGTCCGGGATGGGGGTCATCGCCCACACCACCCCGAGCAGGCCGATCACCGAGATGACACCGACGCCGAAGACGATGAGTGTGATCCGCAGGAGCTTCCTCCTGGGACTGCCCGTCCCGCCCTTTAGCACGCGTGACCCCCCGATCGGATCCGCCGCAGACCCCCGACGGTTGCGCGGACCGTTAAGGGTAAACGATGGATAACGGTGTCTGGCCCCTGCTTGGCATGGTACGGCTAGCTCCTCCCCTTGCGCGGGACATCGGCCACCAAAGGCAGAACACGGTATGGCACAGGGGTGTCCAAGGCGATCACCGACGAGGTCCTGACCACGCCCCGGACATCAACGATCAGGTCAATTACCCGCTGCAGATCGGCATTGCTGCGCGCCACCACGCGGCAGTGCATGTCGTCACCACCGGTGATCGTGTGCACCTCCAGCACCTCGGGAATGGCCGCGAGTTGCACCGCGACCGGGTCGTGCCCGCTGACCTGGCGGATCTGCAGGGTCACGAACGCGGTCACGTCGTAGCCGAGCGCCGCGGGGGCGATGTCCGGGCCGAACCCGGTGACCACCCCCCGGGCGACCAGCCGGTCGAGGCGTGCCTGCACGGTCCCCCTGGCCACACCGAGCCGCCGCGAGCACTCCAGTACCCCGAGTCTGGGCTCGGCCGCCAGCAGGGCGATGAGGCGGGCGTCGAGCTGATCGATCGTCATGATGTACAGGCGCTCCGCAATGATCGGCAGGTGATTGTACATATTGTGCACTGTTTCAAATGAGTGTTGCACAAACAGACCAGCGAATCAGACAGTATCCGCATGAGTGACATCTTTCCCGTGAACGGTATGGACGCCGTGGTTTTCGCGGTGGGCAACGCCAAGCAGGCCGCCTACTACTACTCCAGTGCTTTCGGCATGCGACTCGTGGCCTACCGGGGCCCGGAGAACGGCAGCCGCGACGAGGTGGCGTACGTCCTCACCTCGGGCGCCGCCAGGTTCGAGTTCCGCGGGGCCGTACGCCCGGGCGCCGGCGTCGCCCGCCATGTGGCCGAGCACGGCGACGGCGTGATCGACCTCGCCATCGAGGTCCCCGACGTGGACGCGGCCTACACCCACGCGCTCGCCCGGGGCGCGCGGGGGCTGTCGGAGCCGCAGGTGCTGGAGGACGAGCACGGCAAGGTCGTCCTCGCCGCGATCGCCACCTACGGCGAGACCCGGCACACCCTCGTCGACAGGTCCAACTACAGCGGCACCTACCTGCCCGGCTATGTCCCGGCGGAGCCCCTCCTCCCAGCCCCCGACGTGAAGAACGGCCGCCTGTTCCAGGCGGTCGACCACTGCGTGGGCAACGTGGAACTCGGCAAGATGGACGAGTGGGTGGAGTTCTACAAGCGGGTCATGGGCTTCACCAACATGGCGGAGTTCGTCGGCGACGACATCGCCACCGAATACTCGGCGCTGATGTCCAAGGTGGTCGCGGACGGCACCCGCAAGGTGAAGTTCCCGCTCAACGAGCCGGCGATCTCCAGGAAGAAGTCGCAGATCGACGAGTACCTGGAGTTCTACGGCGGCCCCGGCGTGCAGCACGTCGCGCTTGCCACCAACGACATCCTCGGCACCGTCGACCACATGCGCGAGGCCGGGGTCCGTTTCCTGGACACGCCCGCCTCCTACTACGACGACCCGGAACTGCGGAAGCGCATCGGCGAGGTCCGCGCGCCGATCGAGGAGCTGAAGAGGCGCGGGATCCTGGTCGACCGGGACGAGGACGGCTACCTGCTGCAGATCTTCACCAAGCCGGTGCAGGACCGTCCGACCGTGTTCTTCGAGCTGATCGAGCGGCACGGCTCGCTCGGCTTCGGCAAGGGCAACTTCAAGGCGCTTTTCGAGGCAATCGAGCGCGAGCAGGACCTCAGGGGAAATCTGTGATCGCGGCTCAGAGGCAACCCACAACCGCCTTTGGCTTTGCGATGGCACTCTTGCGGCAATCAACCATAAATGGGATCAGTACCGCCACCGCCGGATGACCAGGGATCGGACCCGTGGTCGGAGCCCGCTCCACCGGGACCGGGCCACCCGGGCCCCGGTCCCGGTCCCCACTACGGACCCGGCCCGGAACCCGGCCCCCGCCACGGGCCCGGTCCGGAACCCGGTCCCGGCTACGGCCCCGGTCCGGAACCCGGTCCCGGTCCGGAACCCGGTCCCGGCTACAGTCCCGGCCCCGGTTACGGCGGAGGGCCCTTCAGCGGGCTTCCCGGAGCCGGGAACATACGGCTGGGCGGGCGATGGCGCCGTCTGTTCGCGGGCATCCTCGACCTCGTCATCATCAGCCTCATCTCCGCGCCGTTCAGCTACCGGACCGTCAGCACCATCACCGGCTCCGAGGGCTTCGTCTCGATAACGCCCCACGCGGAGACCCTCCTGGTGGCGGTGATCGGCTTTCTGTACTACTGGCTGCTGACCGCCTTCTGGAACGGGCAGACGCCCGGCAAGCGCCTCTTCCATCTGCGCGTGGCCGACATGGGCGGACGGAGGGCCGACGCCGGGCAGACGGCGATTCGCGAGCTGGTCCGGTGGGTGATGTACGTCACCTGCTGCCTGGGGTGGATAGACCTGGCTTTCATCCTTTTTCAGTCGCGCAAGCAGGCCGTGCATGACATCGCGGCCGGGACCCTTGTCGTAGACGCCTGATCGGCGCAGGTCAGTCGCGTAGTGTGCCGTACACGGGCTCGGCCTCTCGGGCCGTGGAAGGGGAGTTGAGGGTATGGCGTCCAAACGGCTGGCCACCACGGCGACCGCCGCTCTGCTCAGCACACTCGCGACCGTCGGCACGGTCGCCTGTGCCGCGTCGAGCGGGGAGAGCGTCCCGGCGGTGAACTCGGCGTTGTCGGGCCCCTCCGCGTCCCCCCTGTCCGGCTCCACCGCTGACAGCGGGGCCAAGCCCGGCTCCCCCGGGATCGGCGACCCCGGCTTCCCCACAGACGGCAACGGCGGCTACGACGTCGACCACTACCTGCTCAAGCTGGGCTACAACCCGTCTTCGAAACACCTGGCCGGGGTGGCCAGGATCGACGCCCGGGCCACCCAGCACCTGGCGAGCTTCAACCTCGACCTCTCAGGCTTCACGGTCAGCCGGGTCACCGTGGACGGCAGGCCCGCGAGATTCGACCGGGCCGGAAGCGAGCTCACCGTCATCCCCGCCGCGTCCATCCCGAACGACGCGGCGTTCGCCGTCGAGGTCGCGTACGCCGGAGAGCCCAAACCGGTCCGGAACTCCTCCAATCTGGGCACGTACGGCTTCATTCCAACCAGGGATGGCGCGTTCGTCACGGGTCAGCCCAACGGCGCCAAGACCTGGTTCCCCGGCAACGACCATCCCGCCGACAAGGCACGCTACGACTTCGAGCTCACCGTGCCCACGGGGCTGACGGCGCTGGCCAACGGCGAGCTCGTCGGCGAGCCGAAGACCGCCGGGGGCAAGACGACCTTCCGGTGGCGGGAGAGCCACCCGATGGCCAGTTACCTGGCCACCATGACACTGGGCAGGTTCGAGGTGCTCCAGGGCAAGACCGCCGGGGGCCTGAAGAACCTGGCGGCCGTCGACCCGATCTTCCGCGGCTCGCTGCAGAGGTTGTACGACGTGTCGGGGAAGGTCACCGACTACTGGAGCACGATTTTTGGGCCCTACCCCTTCTCCTCCACCGGGGGCGTGGTCGACGACTTCCCCGCGGGCTACGCACTGGAGAACCAGACCAAGCCCATGTACGGCGGATTCGCCCCTGGCGACGACATCATCGCCCACGAACTGGCCCACCAGTGGTTCGGCGACAGCCTCAGCATCAAGCGGTGGAAGGACCTGTGGCTCAACGAGGGCTTCGCGACCTACGCCGAGTGGCTCTGGTCGGAGCACGAGGGCCGGTCCACCACCGAACAACTCTTCCGCAGGCACTACGCCGCCGGCGCCGACGACCCCATCTGGAGCTACGCCCCCGGCCGGGCCAAGCCGGAGGACCTGTTCAACAAGTCCGTCTACAACCGGGGCGGCATGACGCTCCACGCGCTCAGGCAGCGGATCGGCGACCCGGCGTTCTTCAAGCTGCTGAAGCAGTGGGTCGCCACACACAAGTACGGGAGTGTCACGACCCCGGAATTCATCGCGATGGCCGAGAAGATCTCCGGCAAGAACCTCTCCGCGCTCTTCGACGCCTGGTTGTTCACCGCGGAGAAGCCGTCCACCTGGTGACGCGGCTGCGGACCTCGCGGGCCGGGTCCGGCCCACCCTGAGAACCCGGGCGAGACATCCCCTCCCCCGTCCTGACCCGGCTGCGGACCTCGCGGGCCGGGTCCGCCCCCTCGCCCCCCTGATGACTCAGGTAAAGCTGATCTTGTATCCGTCCCCCCGCAAGGAGCCCAGCACCTCCTCGGAGTGCACCGGCCCCCTGGTCTCCAGTTGGAGCTGCACCTCGACCTCGCCGGGGTGCATGCCCAGCCGCTCGTGCACGATGTCGAGCACGTTGGCGCCGAGTTCGGCCAGCCTGACCAGCAGCGCCGCCAGCGCGCCCGGCTTGTCGGAGAGCGGCACCCGCAGGGTCAGATAGCGCCCCGCGGCGGCCAGACCGTGCCGGAGAACCTTGGCCAGGAGCAGCGGGTCGATGTTGCCTCCGGAGAGCACGGCCACCACGGGCGGCTCGAAGATCCGTGGGTGGGCCAGGATCGCGGCCACCCCGGCCACACCCGCCGGTTCGACGACCTGCTTGGCCCGTTCGAGGCAGAGCACCAGCGCCTGGGAGATCTGACTCTCGGTGACGGTGACGACGTTGTCGACCAGGTAGTGGATCAGTTCGAAGGGCAGCTCGCCCGGACGGCCCACGGCGATGCCGTCGGCCATCGTCGAGGCGGGCCGGACCTCGACCGGATGCCCGGCGGCCAGCGACACAGGGTAGGCGGCGGCCCTCTCGGCCTGGACCCCGACGATCCGCACGCCCGGCTTCAGCGACTTGACCGCGAGCGCGACCCCGGCGGCCAGCCCCCCGCCGCCCAGCGACATCACGATCGTGCCTACCTCGGGGAGCTGCTCCGCGATCTCCAGCCCGATCGTGCCCTGCCCGGCGATGACGTCGGGATGGTCGAAGGGATGGATGAAAACCGCCCCGGTCCGCTCGGCATGCTCCTTCGCCCGCTCCAGTGCGACGTCCACGGTCTCGCCCGCGAAGATCACCTCGGCGCCGTACGAGCGGGTGGCGGCCACCTTGGGCAGCGGTGCCCCTCGCGGCATGTAGACCGTCGAGGAGGCCCCGACCAGCCCGGAGGCGAGCGCCACGCCCTGCGCGTGGTTGCCCGCACTGGCCGCGACCACCCCTCGCCGCCGCTCGCTCTCGGTCAGCCCGGCGATCCTGACGTACGCCCCCCGGATCTTGAAAGAACCCGAGCGCTGCAGGTGCTCGCACTTGAGGTGGACGGGTCCGCCGACGATGCCCGACAGCACGTGCGAGTGGAGCAACGGGGTGCGCAGGGCGACATCGGCCAGCAACTCGCGCGCGGCGACCACATCCTCGTAGGTCACCCGGGACTCCGACATGCGGGCCATCGTACGACGTGCGCTCGCGCTCTCGCGCTCTCGCGCTCTCGCGCCGGATCAAGCGGGAGTCACGGCCAGGACGGGCTCGGCCACCGTCCAGGGGCGCCCCAGTCGCTTACAAGGGCCTTACAAGACGGTGCGAGCAGACTCGGGTGGAGACGGAATCGGTTCCTGGACAACACGGAGCGCAGATGTACGCGGTGACCGACACCGGAGGGCAGGGTTTCCTGACATGACGGAAGGGCGATTCACAGAGGAGGAGTACGTCGAATGGGCGAAGCGGCGGCTCGGCGACCGCCCGATCCCCGGCGAGCTGCTGCGGATGGTCGCCATCCAGGCCGCCCGGCCACCCGGTGCGGACCGGGACGCCGACCCGCTGCACGAGATGGAGATCACCGTGCTGGGGCCGGGGAGCACCCATCCGGTCTTCGACGACGACGCCAACCGAAAGATCGGCGGGTCGTGGTCGGAGCTGTTGAGCCACCTGTTCCCCGCCGTGGAGACGTTCAACTCGCCCTCGCTCGGCGACGGTGTGTACGGATACTGGCTGCACCCGGATGAGCGGGCGGCGAGGCCGCCGATCGTCGCGATCGACAGCGAGGGCACCTTCTTCGCCCCGAGGGGAAGCACCCTCCTGGAGGCGCTGATCAACGATTCCGGCATCGACGATGAGGCGTTCGCGTGTCTGGCGGACCGGTTCGCCGCCGTCGGCCTGCCCATCTCGCCGCGCAGCCGTGCCGAGATCCCCAAGTCCGCCATCGTCATGGACCCCGAGGTGCTGGAGAGGACGGTGGACGCCGAACACCGGGCGGCCCACGCCGCGGGCAAACTCTTCGCCTCGTTGTGACCCTCGTTGTGACCCTCGTTGTGACCCTCGGCCCTTCTCGGCTGAACACCACCGGTGCCCGCCGACCTCACGGGTGGCCGGCGGGTGGGCGGGTGGAGAAGATCAGGACCGAGGCGGTGAAGCCGTGGACGTGGTTGTGGCCGCCCACGGGGCCCACCTCTCCCGCGGCGAAGAATCCGGCCACCCCGATGGGCCCCAGAGTGTCGCGGACGGCGACGGCGTCGTGGTCGGCGCTGCCGAACATGGCCGAGCCCCGGCCGTTGCAGGAGAACAGCAGAGCGCCGTCCACCCGGCCGAACTCCTCGCGGTGGGCGTCCAGCAGTTCGTACAGGTCCTCGTCGGCGGTGGCGGCGTCGCGGACCTGGAATCGGACGGTACGGCCGATCTCGACGACATCGCCGATGGCCACGGCCTCGCGTTCGGGGTCGATGCCGAGCACGCCCCGGATCAGGAAGTCGCCGCGCTCGTGCCGTTCGGCGTACTCGTCCATGGCGATGCCGATCTGCAGCCCCGAGGCGACCAGGTCGCGGTCGTCCTCGTCCAGGGCGCTGACGATCTCCTCCAGCCGAGCCAGGGCGGGCTGTCCCGCGAGTTCGAGCAGGAGGTTGTCCTCCACGGAGGTGACGGCCATCGTCGGGCCGATCGGGCGACAGCCCTGGCTGACCACGGTGCTGACGTTGAGGTCACCGCTGAGCAGCACCCCGACGGCCCCCTCTGTGTAGATCCTCCCGTCGGCGAACAGCCGCACCGCGCCGCGGCCCTGGGTCGCGTTGGCCAGGCCGCCGATCAGCGGAAGGTCTCCCATGACCTCCTCGGAGCGCTCGACGAAACCGTCGGTGGGGAAGGTGTAGGGGTCGGCGAGCAGGATGGCGGCGTGATCATCGGGGCCGCGATCGGGCAGGCCGACCACGACGAAGCGGTCGTCGGTCCGCAGCGTGTCGAGCGCGAAGGTCGTCAGCCTGGCCCCGCCCAGGGTGGCGGCCCAGGCACTGACCGCGGGAGTGACCTCGACCCCCTGCCCGTCACCGATGACCCCGGTGGCGCTACAGCCGAGGACGGCGGCGCCCGGCGCCATGCTCATCGCACGCAGTCCGGCGCGGGAGACCTCGTCGGGATCGTCTCCGCAGATGAAAAAGCAGAGCAGGTCGGCGGGTCCGGACAGGCCGAACAGAGCTTGACGCACCGCGGTCTCGGCTGCGGCGACCAGATCGGACCCCACTGCGAGGCCATCGGCGAAACGGCTTGTCATCAGCGCCACTCGTCTCGCCTCTCCCTCTCGTCTGACGGCTCGCCCGGGAGTGACCGCGGTCCCGCCCGATGCCTGCCGTGAAGTTGGTGAATGCCGGATCTGCCTGACGTCCCCTCCGAGGTCGTCATGACGCCTTGATCCTGGAATCACCCGGTGTCTTGTCTTGGAGCGATTCTCCCCACTGCCGACACAAGCACTCGCGTGAAGCCCCACACAATATTGACCTCCTCTCGGCTCGCAAAGGTCAAGATCCAAAAGATGGATGAGAGTGTCGGATCGGGCGTTGTGGACGTAGGCTCAGTCCCGTGCCTCAAATCCCAGAGCCACGTACTCTGCGCGAGCTGCGCGCGAGCGGCCATATTCACCGTACGGTAAAGGCCGAGATCCGTGAGAACCTCCTGGCCCGCCTGCGGGCAGGGGAGTCGCGGTTCCCCGGCATCGTGGGCTTCGACGACACCGTCCTGCCATACCTGGAGCGGGCGCTGCTCGCCGGACATGACCTGGTCCTGCTCGGTGAGCGAGGTCAGGGCAAGACCCGCCTGATCCGCACCGTGACCGGACTCCTCGACGAGTGGACCCCCGTCGTCGAGGGCTGCGAGATCAACGACCATCCCTATGAGCCCGCGTGCGTCCGCTGTCGCCGCCTGACCGACGAGGCGGGCGAGGAGTTGCCGATCTCCTGGAAACACCGGGACGAGCGGTACGGCGAGAAACTCGCCACCCCCGACACCTCCGTCGGCGACCTGATCGGCGACATCGACCCAATCAAGATCGCTGAGGGGCGTACGCTCGGCGACCCGGAGACCGTCCACTACGGCCTGGTCCCCAGGAGCAACCGGGGCGTGTTCTCCGTCAACGAGCTGCCCGACCTGGCCGAGCGCATCCAGGTCTCGCTGCTCAACGTGCTGGAGGAGCGCGACATCCAGGTCAGGGGCTACAACCTGCGCCTGCCCCTGGACATCCTGCTGATCGCCAGTGCCAACCCCGAGGACTACACCAACCGCGGCCGGATCATCACCCCGCTGAAGGACCGTTTCGGCGCCGAGATCCGCACCCACTACCCGCTCTCGATCGAGACCGAGCTGGTCCTGATCCGCCAGGAGGCCGCGCTCGGCCAGGTGGGCGCCGACCTGCCCGACCACCTGATCGAGGTGATCGCCCGCTTTACCCGGCTGGTCCGTGAGTCCACCGCCGTGGACGCGCGCTCGGGGGTCTCGGCCCGCTTCTCCATCGCCGCGGCCGAGACCACGGCCGCCTCGGCCGTACGGCGTGCGGCGCTGACCGGCGAGGACCACGCGGTGGCCAGGGTCGCCGACCTGCCGGGGATCGTGCACACGCTCCGCGGCAAGGTGGAGTTCGAGGTCAGCGAGGAGGGCCGGGAGACCGAGGTGCTCTCACACCTGCTCCGCAGGGCGGTGTCCGAGACGTTCCGCGGCACGCTCGGCGGCACGGACCTGGCCCCGCTGCTGGAGATGTTCGCAGAGGGCGTCCAGGTCGAGTCGGGGGTGACGGTCCCGGCGGCCGAGCTGCTGCGCAGGATCGGCCCGGTGCAGGGCCTGGCGAAGATCATGTCCCAGCTCGGCATCGGCGACGAGTCCCCCGGCCACGCCGCCGCCGCGTTGGAGTTCGCCCTGGAGGGCCTGTACCTCCTGCGTCGGCTCTCCAAGGACGAGGTGGACGGCACGACGATCTACCGCACCTGAGGTGTCTGGCATGAGCTATCGCTATGGCGAATATCGGGACGGGCCTGACCCGCTCGCCCCTCCGTACGACGTCCGTTCGGCGCTGGACCGGATGGGCGACGCGATCCTGTCCGGTTCCAACCCCGCCCACGCCCTGCGCGACCTGCTCAAGGAGGGCCTGCCGGGCGCGCAGGATCGGCGTGGGCTTGACGATCTGCTCCGCGAGGTGCGGCGGCGGCGCCGGGAGCTACGCGAGCGCGGGCGCCTGGACGGCACGCTGGAGCGGGCCAGGGCGCTACTGGACAAGGCGATCGACCAGGAGCGGGCCGAGCTGTTCCCCGACCCCTCGGACGAGGCCAGGCTGCGTGAGGCGGAGCTGGCCGGTCTTCCTGACGACACGGCGAGCGCCATCCGGGAGCTGGGTGACTACCAATGGCGCTCGGCCGCCGCCGGGCAGACCTTCGAGGAGCTGCGTGACCTGCTGCGCGGGGAGGTGCTCGACAGCCGGTTCCGCGGCATGCGGCAGGCTCTGGCCGATCCCGACCCCGCCGCCATGGAGCGGGTCAGGGAGATGATGTCCGACCTGAACGACATGCTCGGCCGGGATGCCCGCGGTGAGCACACTCAGGCAGATTTCGACCAGTTCATGTCGAAATATGGGGACATGTTCCCGGAATCACCACGGAACCTGGAAGAGCTGGTCGACACCCTCGCCCGGCGGGCCGCGGCCACCCAGCGCCTGCTGGCCTCCCTGACCCCGGCCCAGCGCGAGGAGCTTGGCCGGCTGATCGAGCAGACACTCGCCCAGGCCGGGCTGGACGAGCAGATGCGCCGCCTGGGCGAATCCCTGTACGCCCGCCGCCCCGACCTCGCCTGGAACACCCCCGAGCGGCTGAGCGGCGACGAGCCGTTGGGGATGTCCGACGCGGTGAGCGCGCTGGACGAGCTCGCCGACCTGACCCAGCTGGAGGCCGCGCTCCGCCAGGACTACCCCGGTGCCCGGATGGACGACATCGACGAGGCCGCGATCCGGCGAGCCCTCGGCCGGGCGGCCGTCGACGACCTGCAGGCGCTCAGGCAGATCGAGCGCGAACTGGAGCAGCAGGGCTACCTGCTGCGCCGGCGCGGCAAGCTGGAGCTCACCCCGAAGGCCGTCAGGCGCCTGGGCGAGACCGCGCTGCGCCGCGTCTTCGCCTCCCTGGAGAGCGGGCGCCGCGGCGACCACGACCAGGTGGACGCGGGCTCGGCCGGTGAGCTCACCGGCTCCTCACGGCCCTGGCGGTTCGGCGACGAGCAGCCGATCGACGTGGTCCGCACGGTGATCAACGGCGTCCGGCGCGGCGGAAGCACCGGCGCGGTGACCCTGTCCGTCGACGACTTCGAGGTGGCCGAGACCGAGCGACGCACGGCGGCGGCGGTGTGCCTGCTGGTCGACCTGTCCTACTCGATGGCGCTGCGCGGCACCTGGGCAGCCGCCAAGCAGACGGCGATGGCGCTGCAGGCGCTGGTGGCCTCGAAGTTCCCCCAGGACTCGGTGCAGATCATCGGCTTCTCCAACTACGCCCGCGTGCTGCAGCCCGACGAACTGGCGGGCCTGGAGTGGGACATGGTCCAGGGGACGAACCTGCACCACGCCCTGCTGATCGCCGGACGTCACCTGGACCGCCACCCCGACTTCGAGCCGGTCGTGCTCGTGGTCACCGACGGTGAGCCCACCGCCCACCTGCGGCGCAACGGCTCGGCGGCCTTCGAGTGGCCGCCCACCCAGGAGACGCTGGAGCTGACGCTCGCCGAGGTCGACAAGATGACCCGGCGCAGGGCGACGCTCAATGTCTTCATGCTCGCCGATGACGAGCGTCTGAAGGATTTCGTGAACGAGGTCGGGCGGCGCAACGGCGGCCGGGTCTTCTCTCCCGGCGCCGACCGCCTGGGAGAGTACGTCGTCAGTGACTTCCTGCGGGTCCGCCGCACGCGCTGACGGGTCCCGCCCGGCATTCACCCACCGGGGGCCTCGGACGTCGGCCTAGCCGATGTAGCCGTCGAGTGCCAGGTCGAAGCCGTCGTGGTAGTGGCGGTAGGAGCGGTAGCAGGGGCGCCACGCCGTGCTGTTGCCGACGCCCGCGCGGGCGTCGGCAACAGCGGAGGGGAGCCGGCGGGGAGCGAGCAGGAGGCCGCCGCCGAGATAGCGATCGTCGGCGAGGACGGTGGGGGTGCCCGGGTCGCCGCTCGCATAGCGGCCACGGCGCCAGCCGCTCTCCTCGTCCCAGACCAGCGCGTCGCCCCCGGTCAGGCGGACGGTGACGGTGCGCGGGTCGCAGGGACCCTGCCACCAGCTCTCGACCTGGTCACCCAGTGCCTCGACGGCGAGGCTGACATAGTGGGCCGGCTGGTCCCGCCACTCCTCGGTGTACGGCTCAACGTGTTTGACAGCCACGGCGGGCACTCCTTCGTGCCGTCTATCTCTGTTCGGTGGAAGGCCCGCCCGGCACGACCACGACTTCGCCGCCGGTCTCACATCACATGGGAACGGGCTCTTCCTCGATCCTACTAATCCCTGGGTGTGCTCAGAGCAGGATGCGAAGATCGACCATCCCTCGACCGGCAACGTCCACCTCAACGCCCACCCCCCGAAACGTGACCCTTTCGTAACAACACCTTCGGGGCGGCCGCCGTCTACCTAGTAAAGAAAGTTCACCGATTCAAGGGGGAGGAATGAGTCCGATGCTCGCGGGAATTCTCGTGGCACTGATGCTCATCGTCTGCGTCTGCTTCGAGGTGTGCATGGTCCCGCACGGCCGCGACAGGCACGACGGCATCGAGGGCGATTGACCTCCACCCCCGGGTGTCCGACCGACCCGGCCCGAACGGCGCCCGCCGGAGACGAAGGGTCCGGGGCACGCCCGCCCGCTGTGCCGGAGCCTCCTTCAAAAGATCGCTCCAGGTCGGCGACGTGCGCGCGAGCCGTACTCAGAAAAGATCGGCGAAGACTAAGGTCTGGCGCATGACAGACCTGCTGCTCTGGCTGCACATCGGCTTTGCGATCTTCGCTCTGGGCCCGGTGACCGCCGCCACGATGTCCACTCCCAGATTCATCCGCGCCAAGAACGTCAGCGTCCTGCGCTACCTGCACAAGACCACCCGTATCTACGGCCTCGCCTCCCTGGGGATCTTCCTGTTCGGCCTGCTGCTGGGTGGCGGATCCCTCGGCAGGCCGTACCTGTCGGTGTCCATGACGCTCTTCATCGTCACCCTGGGACTGCTGGTCATGGTGGTCCGCGACCAGGGCACCGCCATCCGGGTCCTCTCCAGCGAGAGCCCGGAGGACGGCGCCCAGGTGCAGGTCGGCCGGATCGCCGCGCTCTCCGGCGTGATCGTGCTGATCTGGATGATCATCCTGGCGCTGATGGTCTGGTTCAACCCGGTCTGAGCGCGCCCGCGTTCCTACCCCAGTGCCTGGGTGAGGTCGGCGAGGAGGTCGTCGATCGACTCGATGCCGACCGACAGGCGGACCAGGTCGCCGGGGACCTCCAGTGGCGAGCCCACCACGGAGGCGTGGGTCATCCGGCCGGGGTGCTCGATCAGCGACTCCACACCACCGAGCGACTCGCCCAGGGTGAACAGCCTGGTCCGGTCACACACCTCGACCGCCTCGGCCTCCCCCCCGGCCGTCCGGAAGGAGACCATGCCGCCGAAGCGCCTCATCTGCTTGGCCGCCACCTCGTGACCGGGATGATCGGCCAGGCCCGGGTAGAGCACCGAGGTCACCCGCGGATGGGCGAGCAGCAGCTCCACCACCCGCTCGGCGTTCTCGCAGTGACGGTCCATCCGCACCCCGAGCGTCTTGAGGCCGCGCAGCGTCAGCCAGGCGTCGAACGGCCCGGCCACCGCGCCCATCGCGTTCTGGTGGTATGCGAGCTCCTCGCCCAGCCCGGCGTCGCGTGCGACGAGCGCGCCACCGACCACGTCGGAGTGACCGCCCACGTACTTGGTGGTGGAGTGCACGACGACGTCCGCCCCCAACGCCAGCGGCTGCTGCAGGTACGGGGAGGCGAAGGTGTTGTCCACCACCAGCAACGCACCGCACTCGCGTGCGAGCTGGGCCAGGGCCGCGATGTCCGCGATGCCGAGCAGCGGGTTGGTGGGCGTCTCCACCCAGATGATCCTGGTCTTCTGGGTCACCGCGGCCGCCACCGCCGCCAGGTCGCCCAGCGGCACCGGGTCGTAGTGCAGCCCCCAGCGCTCGTGAACCTTGGCGAACAGGCGGTAGGTGCCCCCGTAGGCGTCGTTCGGGATGATGACGTGGTCGCCCGGCTTGCAGATCGTGCGAAGCGCCGTGTCCTCGGCCGCCAGGCCCGAGGCGAAGGCCAGACCTCGGCTGCCGCCCTCGACCGCGGCCATGGCCTCTTCCAGCGCCGTCCTGGTCGGGTTGGCCGACCGGCTGTACTCATATCCGGCGCGCAACCCGCCCACGCCGTCCTGCTTGTAGGTGGAAACCGCGTAGATCGGCGGCACCACGGCCCCGGTGTAGGGGTCGGGTTCCTGACCTGCGTGGATGGCCAGCGTCTCGAATCCTTGGTTCATGAGGTCAACGCTACTCGCAACATCGACGCCCTCAGGGCACCTGCAACCGCCCCATCCCCCAGGCTCACTCCCTTCTCTTCCCACTTCGACGTCTCAAGCATCGGTGACGCCCACCTGGCACCGCCTCCGCTGAAGGTCCGGTTCGAACCGGGATGATTCGTCCGAACGGTCGATATGACATCTCCCCCTTCAGGCTTAGGCTCTGTGACCGTGGGGGAAACGAATCGGCTCGTCTACTGGGTCAAAAGGCTCAGCGAGATCGCGTTGATCGGCTGGCTCCTCCTGCTCCTGCTGATCGACCTCGTGGTGGTGACGAGCGAGCCCAACGGGGCGGCGTGGCCGAGTCTCGTGTGCGGCATGGTGGGCATCGCGGCGGTGCTGTGGCGCCGCAGCCGACGGGTCAACGGATTCGTCGCCCTGCTGGCGGTGTCGTTCCTGTCCAGCCTGGCCATCGGGATCGCCGAGGCCGACGGCAGTCCTGGGCTGGCCGAGATCGGGGCGCTGCTGGTCCTCACCGTCGGCGGGCTGCGCGCGATCGAGCCGGTGCGGCAGGCCGCGCTGTTCTCGCTGGCCGCGATGGTCGTACTGGAGACCTCCTGCGTGCGCCTGAACGAGACGACCGCCAGCGTGGTCTCCGGCTTCCTGCTCTTCGTGAGCTGGTCGTTCGCCGCGGGTATCGGCGCCTATTTCCGCTTCCAGCAGGAGCGCCGCAGGGAGGCCGTCGAGGCGGTGCGGCGGGCCGAGCGCCTGGAGTTGGCCAGGGAGCTGCACGATCTGGTCGCCCACCACATCACCGGGATCGTGGTACAGGCACAGGCCGCCAAGGTCGTCGCCGAGCAGAAGCCGGAGGCCGTGGTACCGGCCCTGGAGGCGATCGCCGGCGCCGGCGCCGACGCGCTGACCTCGATGCGCCGCCTGGTCGGTGTGCTCCGCGCGCAGGACGAGGCCGCCCGCTCACCGGGCAGCACGCTCATGGAGATGCGCACGATGGTCGAGCGCTTCTCCACCGCCGGCCCCCAGGTCGCCTTCGACATCGGTCAGGGCATCACCGACGGCACCGTGGCCCCCGAGGTGATGACCACCCTCCACCGGGTCCTCCAGGAGTCGCTGACCAACGTTCGCCGGCATGCCCCGGGCACCGGCTGGGTGGAGGCGGAGCTGAGGCTGACCGACGGCTCCGACCTGCGCGCCTGGGCCGGGAGCGGGCGTGCGAGGAACGGCCAGGAGCAGCGGAGCCGGCGTGCCGCCTCCGCCGCGGAGGCCTGGTCCGACGGGGACGCCGTGCGGCTGCGGGTGCGCAACTACGGCTCGGCGTCCGACATCAGGGTCTCCCGCCTCGGTGGCGGCTTCGGCCTGGTGGGCATGGCCGAGCGCGTCGAGGCGCTCGGCGGCAGGCTCATGGCCGGGCCCACCCACTCCGGTGCCTGGGAGGTGGTGGCCGAGTTTCCTCTCTGACCGCAAGGAGACGGCCCGAACCCCGACCGGGGTCTCCCGGCGGGCGTCCGGGCGGCACTCAGCGATTGGCGAGGAAGACCAGCAGGTCCTGGCGGGTGAGCAGCCCGACGGGCTTGCCGTTGTCGAGGACGACCGCGGCGTCGGCCTTCTCCAGCGCCTCGACGGCGATGGAGACCGGCTCCCCCGCGCCGATCGTCGGCAGCGGCTGCGACATGTGAGCCGCCAGCGGGTCGGTCGGCCGCACCCGGCCGTGGTAGAGGGCGTCCAGCAGGTCACGCTCCAGGATCGAGCCGACCACCTCGGCGGCCATGACCGGCGGCTCCTCCTTCATCACGGGAAGCTGCGACACTCCGTACTCGCGCATGATCGAGATGGCCGTGTCGACCGACTCGTGCGGGTGGGTGTGCACGAACTCCGGCATGCCTGAGCTCTTGCGGGTCAGCACGTCCTTGACCAGGCCCTCGTCGCTGTAGGTGGTCAGGAAGCCGTAGTCGGCCATCCACTCGTCGTTGAAGATCTTCGACAGGTAGCCGCGGCCGCCGTCGGGCAGCAGCACCACGACCACGTCGTCAGGTCCGGCCTGCCCGGCCACGCGCAGCGCCGCGACCGTCGCCATGCCGCAGGAGCCGCCTACCAGGAGCGCCTCCTCACGGGCCAGGCGGCGGGTCATGCCAAAGGAGTCCTTGTCGGAGACCGCGATGATCTCGTCACAGATCGTGGTGTCGTAGGTGGCCGGCCAGATGTCCTCGCCGACGCCCTCCACCAGGTACGGCCGCCCGGTGCCGCCGGAGTAGACCGAGCCCTCCGGGTCGGCACCAATGATCTTGACTCGGCCGCCGGAGACCTCCTTGAGGTAGCGGCCGGTGCCGCTGATCGTGCCACCGGTGCCGACGCCCGCCACGAAGTGGGTGATCCGACCCTCGGTCTGCTCCCAGATCTCCGGCCCCGTGGAGCGGTAGTGGCTCTCAGGGTTGTTCGGATTGGAGTACTGGTCCGGCTTCCAGGCATTCGGCGTCTCCTTGGCCAGCCGGTCGGAGACGGAGTAGTAGGAGTCGGGGTGGTCGGGAGAGACCGCCGTCGGGCAGACCACGACCTCCGCGCCGTAGGCACGCAGCACCGCGATCTTATCCTGGGCCACCTTGTCCGGCACCACGAACAGGCACCGGTATCCCCGTTGCTGTGCCACGATGGCCAGGCCGATCCCCGTGTTGCCCGAGGTGGGCTCCACGATCGTGCCCCCCGGCCGCAGCTCGCCCGACTTCTCGGCGGCGTCGATCATCGGCACCGCGATGCGGTCCTTCACCGAACCACCGGGATTGAAGTACTCCACCTTCGCCAGCACCTGGGCGGAGATGCCCTCCGTCACCTTCCACAGCCGGACGAGAGGGGTATTGCCCATCAGTTCGACGAGCGAGTCATGTACGCGCACCGGAATATCACCTCGAAATACCAAAGCTCTGTCAGCTTGTTGTGTCGATCGCCGTGATCCCATGGGGGTGGCGGGACCTCGATCGTGTTCCAAGGCAACGCTACCGCCCCGTACGGAGGGAGCAACGTCACGTGATCCGGACATTCGGGACGGCGCGAGCCGCCCGTCGTATCGCCGCGGCGGCCGCGCTGGGAGGAGGTATCACCGTGCTCGGCGCGGCGGCCTACGGCCTGCTGCTGGCCGAGGCCATGGTGGCCCGCCGTGCGGTCGGCCGCCCGCACGGCATGGAGGAACCGCCGTCCGGACGTCACCTCGCAGACCATGCCGGCCCAGGCCGTACGACACCTGCAGAAAGCGGTCCGGCGGCTGCGGGAGGCGGGGGCGGAGGTGGTCGTGGGCACCTGTCCCGACCTCGGCACCGTCAGGCCGATCGCGCAGCCGCTGCGCCGGGTGACCAGGCGATGGAGCCGCCAGCTGGCCGCCGCGCAGACCGTCGCCGTGGTCGAGGCGGGCGGGCGGACCGTGGCCTTCGCGGACCTGCTGGGGCCGGAGTTCGACATGAACCCGGCGGAGATGTTCGGCCTTGATCGTTATCACCCATCTAGCCAAGGCTATCTCCAGATAGCTTACGCAGTGCTACCTTCCGTATGCAGTGCGTTGGAACTGTGGCCCGAACCTCGTGCCCGGCGCGCTGAGTCGATCTACCTCGCGGCGGCCAAGGCCGCGGAGGAGCCCGGCGCCGAGGTCTCCGCGACCCGTGTCGCCGGTCGAGCGACCGGACCTCACGGACGGTGGGTGACCATGCTCGGCCGGAGGCCCGGAACGCGACCCGACGGCTCCTGAACACGGTCACCCTCCGCCGCGAAGCCGTAACGCCTCGCCCGCATTGGAGTGGAATACCCGTGATCCGGCCCCTCGCGAAACCGGCCCTGGTGCTCGCCGGAGTTCTGACCCTGGGCGGCTGCTCCGGCAGTGAAGCGGCCACCCCTGACCATCCCACCTGGCACAACACCGAGGTGAACGCGGTCAGCCGCACCACCGTCGCCAACGGCGTCGCCACGACGACCTCCATGAAGCCGGACGGCACGCTTGAGACGGTGGCCGTCGACCTCACCACCGGCAGGAAACTGTGGGCCCACCCCTCGACCATGGCGGGCCGCCTGCCGGGCATGGGTGTGCCCGCTCCCGCGATCGTCGAGACCGCCACCGGGCAGACCGTCGCGGTGACGATCGACCCCGCCAGGCGGGGTCGCTGGAAGGCCACTCTCGTCGGCCTCGACGCCAGAACCGGGGCGCGCAGATGGAGCCGCCCGGTGCACTCCACCTTCGGCCCCCAGCGGTGCGGGGCTTTCGTGTGCGTGGCCGAGCACACCGCGCTCGCGAGCGCCCGCGTCGTGGTGCTCGATCCGGTCACCGGCAGGATCGCGTGGAAGCTCCCCGGCATCGCCGAGGTCGAATGGTCCGACACCTCCCGTGTGGTCTTCCTCCGCCTCGCCCGCCATCCCGTCCTCGAATCACACGACCTGAAGACCGGCAAGGTCATCTGGCGGGTCCCCGTCGAGCAGGCCCTCGGCTCCGGGGTGGACCTGTCGGGCGGCTGGTCCTTCGGCGCGACGGCGGGAAACCTCGTCGGGTACGTCGCCCCCTACACCAACCCGAAGACGAGCAAGGTCTCCGCCTTCGGCCTGTTCTCCGTCAAGCTCGCCGACGGCACCGTCAACTGGATGCGCCCGTCGGTGGTCCGCGTCTACCCCAGCGGCAGCCCAGGCTTCGCACCGGTGGTCCGCCCCGTCGACCAGCAGGGCCGGTACGGCGGGTTCGCCCGGCTGGAGGCCGACAGCGGCCGGGTGCTCGGCCAGATCTCCGCCGAGCAGGTTCCCGAATCCGGCTGGTGGCTGGCCTTCCCACCCCGGATGGAGAAGGTCGGCTTCCTGCGACACGACAAGCCTGGCAACACCTTCGACCTTTCCACCGGCCGCAACGCCGACGTCAAGGACGAGCACGGCTGGTCCTTCTGCGCGACCGATCCCAAACCGCTCGCGCTCAAGGGCCAGAACTCCGGGTTCTACTCGGTGGCCTCGCTGTGCGAGTTCAGACTGGCCGACGGTAAGCGGGTGTCCGGCCCCGGCGTCCCGCCCGCCTGGTTCACCGGCAGCCAGAACGGCTGGCGGATGTGGCGCGACGAGAAGGGCGGCCTCCACGGAATCAAGGACGGCGACGGTACCTTGCCCGGCATGTACGGCTGACATCCGCGGCCGAGGTGTGCGGCCAACACGGGCAGCCGGCACAGGCGATCGGCACAGGCGGCCGATTCACGGTCGGCGTGCGCGGCCCCGTACGGCCCCGCAGCAGGCGTCCGCAGCCCGCAGGGGCGGTCGACTCGCGGCAGGGGCCCGTCCCCGGACGGGCCCCTGCACACCCCGTACAAAGTTCTGTTTTAACGCCCCCCTGGGCGCGGCTTTGGGCATACCGCGCGGTACGCTCCGCTGGAGGAGCAGCCACGAACCCAGGAGAGCCACATGCCCGAGGCAGTCATCGTCGCGACCGCGCGCTCGCCCATCGGACGCGCCTTCAAGGGGTCCCTCAAGGACATCCGCCCCGATGACCTGACAGTACAGATCATCCAGGCCGCGCTTGCCAAGGTCCCCCAACTCGACCCGACCACGATCGACGACCTCATGCTGGGCTGCGGCCTGCCGGGCGGCGAGCAGGGCTTCAACATCGGCCGGGTGGTCGCCACCCTGCTCGGCCTGGACACCGTGCCGGGCACCACCGTGACCCGCTACTGCTCGTCCTCCCTGCAGACCACCCGGATGGCGCTGCACGCGATCAGGGCGGGCGAGGGCGACGTGTTCGTCTCGGCGGGCGTGGAGTGCGTCTCCCGCTTCGCCAAGGGCAACTCCGACCTGCCCGGCACGGAGAACGAACTGTTCGACGACGCCCGCGCCCGTACGGCCAGGGCCGCCGAGGGTGGTGGCGGGATCTGGCACGACCCGCGCGAGGCCGGCCAGGTGCCCGACGTCTACGTGGCGATGGGCCAGACCGCGGAGAACCTCGCCGGACTGAAGGGCGTCTCCCGGCAGGAACAGGACGAGTTCGGCGTCCGGTCCCAGAACCTGGCGGAGAAGGCCATCGCCAACGGCTTCTGGCAGAAGGACATCACCCCGGTGACCCTGCCCGACGGGACCGTGGTGAGCAAGGACGACGGCCCCCGCGCCGGCACCACCTACGAGGCCGTCTCGACGCTCAAGCCGGTCTTCCGGCCCGACGGCACGGTCACCGCGGGCAACTGCTGCCCGCTGAACGACGGCGCCGCCGCGGTGATCGTGATGAGCGACACCAGGGCCGCCGAACTCGGCATCACCCCGCTCGCCCGGATCGTCTCCACCGGCGTGACCGGCCTGTCTCCCGAGATCATGGGCCTGGGCCCTGTCGAGGCCTCGAAGCAGGCCCTGGCCAGGGCGGGCATGTCCATCGGCGACGTGGATCTCGTCGAGATCAACGAGGCGTTCGCCGCCCAGGTCATCCCGTCGTACCAGGACCTCGGCATCGACCTCGACAGGCTCAACGTCAACGGCGGCGCCATCGCGGTGGGCCACCCCTTCGGGATGACCGGGGCCCGCATCACCTCCACCCTGATCAACAGCCTCGCCTTCCACGACAGGTCGATCGGGCTGGAGACCATGTGCGTCGGCGGCGGCCAGGGCATGGCCATGGTCCTGGAACGCTTCAGCTGAGGCCAGGGCCGGCCGGTGTTCCGGTCAGCCGTGGACATCGGGGCCGGCACGGGTGATCGTGATCTTCACGATCACCCGCCGGTCCCGCTCCATGACGGCCCGGTAGTCGTCCCAGTCGGGGTGCTCACCGGAGATGTCGCGGTAGTAGGAGACCAGGGTCTCCATCGCCTCGGGCAGCGGGACGATCTCCGCGGTGCCGTCGATCTGGATCCACTCGCCAAAGAAGGCGTCGGTGGTCACGCAGAGCGAGAGTCGCGGGTCCCTGCGCAGGTTGCGGACCTTGGCCGCGGTCTCCCGGGTACTGACGATCGGATTCCCTTCCGCGTCGAGCCCCACGACGACCGGAGAGAGCTGCGGGCGTCCGTCGGCATGCGAGGTCAGCATGATCGCGCGGTGGTTGGCGCGGATGAACCCGCGCGCCTTCTCATGATCCATGCCCTCATCATGGCGCACACGGCGAAGCCCGCACCACCAAGGTGGCGCGGGCTTGGCAGAGACGGTCGACTTAAAGGTGGCGGGTACGGCGGTGCCGCTCGTGCTCGTGCACTATGGCGGCGGCATAGCCGTGGGACAGCCCGTGCTCATTGGCGAGCCAGGTGGCGCGCTCATCACAGCGAAGGAACGACGGGCCGTTGTCGATTGCTCGGAACCACTCGGGGAGTGCGCGTCCCGTGATATCCGGAACCCTTGCGATCAGCTTGCTCTGCGTCTCCATTGAGTGGTTCAACGACATGGGCACCTCCACGGATAGGCTCCTTTGCTCGACAGTGCATCACGAAAGCGCAGATAGCAAGCCCCGCGATGCTCTCTCCCGTCGCGGTTCGTCTATCCCCCGTTGCCTTCCGTTCACTCGCGTACCCGATCAGAAAAACAGGAGGCCCCGCCGGATCGGGTCCGGCGGGGCCTCCTGACCTGGTTGTCAGTCGCTACTCGAGAAGTAGCTCAGCAGGCGCAGGATCTCCAGGTAGATCCAGACCAGGGTGACGGTCAGGCCGAAGGCCATCAGCCACGAGTACTTCTCCGGGGCGCCCGCCCGCACCCCGCGCTCGACCTCGTCGAAGTCCAGCAGCAGGAAGAAGCAGCCGATGAGGATCGCGGCGATGCTGAACACGTAGGCCAGCGGGCCACCGGAGCGGATGCCGATGCCGTCCTCGATGAAGAAGCCGGCGAGCAGGTTGACGAGCATGAGACCCATCAGGCCCAGCCCCGCGGCCACCACGAACTTGGTGAACTTCGGCGTCACCCGGATGATGCGCAACGCGTAGACCGTCAGCATGGCACCGAACGCCAGAGCCGTGCCGAGCACCGCCTGGAAGACGATGCCGCTGTACAGGTTGTTGTAAACGTGACTGATCACGCCGATCGCGACGCCGTACGACACCGAGTAGCCGAGGATCAACGCGGGGTTGGTGCTCTGCTTGAACGAGATGATCAGGGCCAGCACCAGACCGACGACGACGCCGACGATCGCCGCGACCATGCCTAGGTTGAGCACCCAGGCGACCGCCGCCGAGACAACGAGCGTGCCGAGCGTGATGAAGCCACGCACGACCACGTCGTCGATCGTCATCGTCCGCTGTGCGGGCGGCGCGTATGACGGCGTGTTGTACATTCCCTGAAGCTGATCAGGGGTGGGGGTCGGCACGCCCCAGCCCTGCTGAGGCCCCTTGGCCTGCCGACTGAATACGGGGTTCTTGCTCTCCATCGCTGCCTCCACGCTGCGACCTACGCGATCAGCGTATTAGATCGGTTGTCACACGGCCGTATCGTGCTGATATCCATGTTGTTCAAGTGACCGTACGGCTACCGCCGATGGTGTCAACGAACGGTTGGCACGTCTGGTTCCCGGACCTCACATCTCCTTCGCCGATCTCTCATCGAACAGGCGCTGCGACGCCTCGACCTCGTCGAGGTTGCGGCGCGCCCACTCGCAGAGACCGGTCACGGTGACCGAGAGGTCGCGGCCGATCCGGGTGAGCACGTATTCCACCTTGGGCGGCGAGGTCGGATAGACGTTGCGCTCGACGATGCCGTCGCGCTCCAGCGCACGCAGCGTCCGGGTCAGCATGCGCTGGTTGATCCCCTCGATCCGCACCTTGAGCCGGGAGAACCGCTGGGCCTCGTGCCCCAGGGCCGCGATCACCAGCAGGGACCACTTGTCCCCGATGTGATCGATCACCTGCCGGGCGATCCCATTGGCCCGAAGCATCGACTCCAGGTTCGCCTCGTTCCCCATGGTTACCATTTTATACCAGGGTCACATCGAATCCCAAGTAGTAAGAAAAATCGGCCCATGGCCACATTTGCACTGGTCACAGGCCGACTGTCGAATGGGAAATGCGGTACCCCCGGAGGGACTCGAACCCTCACTCGAACCCTTTTAAGGGGTTTGCCTCTGCCATTGGGCTACGGGGGCGCCTAATCATACGTAACAGACCACTCATGCGTAACTGCTCAAGCCAACCGTCGCATGACTCACCGCTCCAAATCTACGGACCCGCGCTGGATTCGGGAACCCGGTCAAGGAATAGCACACCGCCGGGAACGAGCAATCCGGGGGCGGACGCGAGTGTCCACCCCCGGAAGGGTTCAGGTCCTCGCCGCGGCGCGGAACTCCGTGCGTGGCTCCTCGATCTCTCCGAGGGAGACGGTTTCACGCTTGAAGAAGAGCGCCAGAGTCCAGTCGGCCGTAACGCGGACCTTGCGATTGAAAGTGGGCACCCGCGACAAATGGTAGGTACGGTGCATGAACCATGCGGCAAACCCGCGAAGCTTGATCCCATAGACATTGGCCACCCCCTTGTACAGCCCCAGCCCGGCTACGGAGCCGACATACCTGTGCCGGTAGTCGAGCTGCTCCTGCCCGTGGAGCCTGCGGGTGATGTTGTCCGCGAGGACCTTGGCCTGCCGTACGGCGTGCTGGGCGTTGGGCGCGCAGTACTGGCCCGGGTTGGTCACGTCGGGCACACCCGCCACGTCTCCGGCCGAGTAGGCGTCCTCGACGCCGACCACGGTCAGCCGGCTGCTCGTCTTGATCCGGCCACGCTCGTCGAGGGGCAGGTCTCCGGCGTTGACGACCGGGCTGGGCTTCACCCCGGCGGTCCACACGATGGTGGCGGACTCGAACTCGTCGCCGTCGGAGAGCTTGACCAGGCCGCCCTCGCAGGAGTCGAGGCGGGTGTTCATCTTGACCTCGATGCCGCGCTCACGCAACTGCTCGGCGGTCCACCTGCCCATCTCGGGGCCGACCTCGGGGAGGATGCGGTCGGTGGCCTCCACGAGGACCCAGCGCATGTCCTCGCGGGAGATGGTGCGGTAGTAGCGGGTGGCGTCGACCGCCATGTCCTCCAGCTCGGCGAGCGCCTCGACACCCGCGAAGCCACCGCCGACCACGACGAACGTCAGGGCCCGCCTGCGCAGGGCCTCGTCGTCGTCGCTCTCGGCCCGGTCGAGGAGCTCAAGCACCCGGTTGCGCAGCGCGATCGCCTCACCGACGGTCTTGAAACCGATCGCGGCGTCGGCCAGGCCGGGAATGGGGAGCGTACGGGAGACCGAGCCGGCGGCCATGACCACGATGTCGTAGCCGATCTCGTGCGACGTGCCGACGTTGGGCGCGAAGGTGACGCTCTTGGCAGCGTGGTTGACCTTGGTCACCTTGCCGTTGAGGATCATCGCCTTCGAGAGCACACGCCTGAGCGGGACGACCACGTGCCGGGGCGAGAGGTTTCCCGCGGCCGCCTCGGGCAGGAAGGGCTGGTAGGTCATGTGGGACTCGGGGGTGAGGACAGTGATTCGCACGCTTCCGTCGCGCAGTTCCTTACGGAGCGTGTGCTGCAGGCGCAGCACGGTATAAAGGCCGACATAGCCTCCACCGACGACCACGATGTGCTTGGAGTTGCGGTCCACTTCGACGCCATCCTTAAGTTTCGAGGCTTGTGAAACCTTTCACAAGAATACGTGCGTACTCCCGGTCGCGCCAGCCGCGATCCCGGCAATCTATACGGAATTTCCGATAACGACTAGAAACCTGCCCCCTTCTCGCGAAAATTTTCATTGATCTTCTGTTTGTGATTGAGTTCACAAGTTGCGGAGCGCGTTCACCCTGGCGAAGAGCTCGTCGAGCATCGGCGCGGTCACGCGGCCGGTGAAGGTGTTCTGCTGGCTGGGGTGGTAGCAACCGAGAAGACGTGCGGGCCTTCCCCCGGGGGAGGTGATCTCCACTTCGGCGCCGTGCCCGAAGGACGGCCTCGGCCGGGGCAAGGCGTATCCGGCGTCCTTCAGCGCGGGCCAGATCGCCTGCCAGGCGAATCCTCCCAGCGCGACGACCACCCGTACGTCCGCCGAGAGCAGGGCGACCTCCCGGGCCAGCCAGGGGAAACAGGCGGCCCGCTCGGCGGGCGTGGGCCTGTTCGCGGGCGGAGCGCACCGGACCGCCGCCACCATTCGCGTGCCGACGAGCCTCTGCCCGTCGCCCGCGTGGAGGCTGGTCTCCTGTACGGCCAGACCAGTCCGGTACAGCGAGGCGAACAGCCAGTCACCACTGCGGTCGCCGGTGAAGATCCTCCCGGTCCTGTTGCCGCCGTGCGCCGCCGGGGCCAGCCCGACAATGAGGACCTCGGGCCGCTCGTCGCCCCATCCGGCGATGGGCCGGCCCCAGTAGGTCTCCTCGGCGAATGCCCGCCTCTTGACCCTCGCCACCTCCTCGCGCCACTCCACCAGGCGCGGGCAGGCCCTGCAGACCGACTCCGCGGCCGTGAGCTCCGCGAGGGTGCCGCTCCCCTCCGCGAGCCTGCGCACCTCGGCGGGGTCGTGGGCGACGGGGGTGTCGGGTCGGGCGGGATCATCGGGCCAGCCGGATCCAGGAGGAACATAGGTCATGCGTTCGATGGTGCCCGACACCGGGAGCCGCGGTGCCCACACCGTGCGGCCCGCCTCCCGCCCGCCCTGTCCCGGGCGGGCGGGGCGATACAGGGCGGCGGTGCAGGGCAGGGCGGCGGAGTGGGGCGGGGCAGGACAGGACAGGGCGGCGGAGTGGGGCGGGGAGCGGGAAAAGGGCGGGGCGGGGCGGCGGAGCAGGGCGGGAAAGCGACAGGCGGCGCCCGCTGGATGCGGGCGCCGCCTGTCTCACTCCGGACGCGCCCGGCGGCAGCCGCCGGGCGCGCTGTCGCGACCTGTCAGGTCATCAGGCGCTGGGAGTGGAGGTGGAGGTGGGGGTGGGAGTAGGAGTCGGGGCGGGCGTGCAGGAGACCTTGCCCACCGCGATGCCACTCGTCGGGCCGTCGTAGATCTCGATCGCACGCTTGGCGTAGCCGGACGTCGAGGCGGTCCAGGTGTCGGTCACACTCTGGCTCTGCGGGCCGTGACCGCTGAAGTAGACGCTCTGCCAGTCGCCCGCGACACCGTCGCGGATCCAGCGGTACTTCACAGAGCCACGGACGTGCGAAGCGCTGATCGTGCCGGTGAACGTACGGGTCACCGGGCAGGTGCCGACGTAGTCGGTCGGGGCGCTGACGTAGGTCGAGATCTTCGGCGACGTGTCCTTGCACCAGATCTTGAAGTAGGCGCGGTTGGACGAGGTCTCGACCGGGCTGAGGATCTCCAGCGAGGCCCAGCCCCTGAAGTCGTCACGGGGCCTGATCACGTGGTAGACCTTGCGCGAGCCGTCGACGCGAACGGCGTCACGGTCGACGACGCGGCCGTTGACGACCCACTGGTAACGCACCCAGCGGCTGTCGGAGGTGGTGATCCGGCCGATCAGGGCAGCCTTGCAGTTGCCCTCGTCGACCCACACCTGCGCACCGACGCCGGGCCTGACGACCTCGTGGTCATCCTCGCCCGCGCCACAGGAGACCGAGAAGTAGCCCTTCGCGGAGGTGGCGGCACGCGGAGCCAGGAGCTGGATGGCCTGCCAGCCCTTGACGTCGCCCTTGAAGGTCGCCTTCTCCTTGACGGTGAAGCTCTTGACGCCCTTGCCGCGGAAGGTGAAGGTCTTGACCTTGCCCTTGGATCCGTCTCCGCGCAACCACCGGTAGGCGACGGTGGTCTTGGCCTTGACGGCCTTCACCTTGATCTTCGAGGAGAAGGTCACCTTGACCGGGCACTCACCCTCGTACTTCGAGGGAGACGCCTTGGGAGTGCCCGCCCACACCGCGGGCTTCGGCTTGGCGGCGGCCGAGACCGCCTGGCCCGACCCACTGGCCGCCGCTGCGGGCGTGGCCAGCATGCCTACTGCCATGGTTGCCAGCATGGCCGCGCCGGCTCCTGCTGCGGCTAGCTTCCTTGCTAGTCCGGACTTCATGAGGGGATGCTCCGTTCGTTGGGAAGCAAGATTCGCTCCGGAGACGGTTGCCGTCCCGGCAACAGCTGTGCCGGGCCCACGGCAAAGTCTCACTAAAGCTTCTTTACCTAACCATAAACGGGAAGCTTTTCTCAATACTCCCTAAACGGGTGAATTGTCTAGGTCTTGTTATGATTTGGCAGCAGACCACGCGATGCCGTCGAGGATGTCGCGCTCGCTGGCGACCACCTCGCCAAAACCGAACCGGGTCACTATCCGGTCGAGGATGAGCGCGCCCGCCCCGATCACGTCGACCCTGCCGGGGTGCATGACCGGAATCGCCGCCCGTCGCCCGACTGTCATTCCAAGCAGGCTGTCGGCGATGTCATGCACCTGACCTGCCGAAATTCGCGAGTGGTGAATTTTCTGCGAATCATATTCAGGCAGCCCAAGGGCTATTCCGGCGACCGTGGTAACGGAGCCGGCGAGCCCGACCAGCGTCAGTGCCCGTTCCACCGGCACCTCGGCCGCGACCCGGTCGAGCGCGTCGTCGATGTCGGCGGTCACCGCCTCGATCGCCTTCGCCGACGGCGGGTCACCCGCGCCGCGCAGGTGACGCTCGGTCAACCGGACACACCCGATGTCGACGGAGAACGCGGCCTCCACATGCGTCGAACCGAGCACGAACTCGGTCGAGCCGCCACCGATGTCGACCACGAGGTACGGGGGGCGGGTGCCGTCGGGCGCGGGCAGTCCCGTCTCGGGCGAGAACCGCACCAGCTCGCGGGTGGCCCCGACGAACGACAGCTCCGCCTCCTCGACGCCCGTGATCACCTCCGGCTCGACGCCGAAGATCTCGCGTACACCGTCCACGAAGTCCTGCCGGTTGGCGGCGTCCCTCGTCGCGCTGGTGGCGACCACGCGGACCGAGGTGGCCGCGTGCCGATCGATGAGCTCGGCATAGCCGCGCATGGCGGTGAACGTGCGCTCCAGGGCGTCCGTCGCCAGCCTGCCGGTCTCGTCGACCCCCTGCCCCAGCCGGACGATCTCCATTCGGCGCTCGACGTCGATCAGCCTGTCCCTGCCGACCTCGGCGATGAGCAGGCGGACGGAGTTGGTACCGCAGTCGATCGCGGCGACGCGGATCACTTGCTCTCCTCTATGTCTTCGACTTCCACACATGGCCCGGCGGCCCACCACTCGCCGAGCGCGTCGAGGGCCTCACGGCCGAAGGGATTGCTCCCCGGCACCGCGAGCTCGTGCCCGACCAGGGCGTGCAGGCATTTGACCCGGGTGGGCATGCCCCCGGTGCTCTGCATGTCGCGGGGCAACGGTTCCAGGCCGCCCGCGGCGGCCGCCTTGTCACGGCGCGCCACGTAGTCCTCGTGAGCGGCCCGGTACGCCTCGGCCAGCTCCGGATCATCGGTGAGTCTGGCCTGCATCTCCCGCATCATCCCCGAGGTCTCCAGCGTGCCGATGGCCGAGGCGGCCCTGGGACACGTGAGGTAGAACAGGGTCGGGAAGGGCGATCCGTCCGGCAGTCTCGGGGCGGTCTCGACGACATCGGGCAGCCCGCACGGGCAGCGGTGCGCCACCCCCCGCAGTCCTCGCGGCGCCCGGCCGAGCTGTCGCTCCACCGCCGCCACGTCGCGGTCATCAACCATTCGTGACACCCCCAAAAGATGACAACCAGGGTATCCGCGTCACCCGGCGGCCCTGGCCGCCTTCTGTCCCCCACCGCTGTCGGCGACCTTGACCGAGTCCCACAGCGTCTCGTACCACGGCGGCCTGGCGACGGCCTTCCGCCCACCGGTCGTGCCCCTACCCGGCGAGGGCTGCTCGCCCATGACGACGTAGCACTTCTGCCCGGGGTCGCAGTAGAAAAGCCGCTCCCTGCCCTGCCGCTTGATGAAACCGGGGTCCAGGAGCTGCTTGTGGCGGTCGTCCAGGGCTTTGATCGCGGCGATCTCCCTGGCCTTCTCCTGCTCCAGCTGGGCGATCTGGCGGCGCTGGGCGACGTACTCCCTGATGGGGTAGGCGAGGCTCATGGCGATCGCGCACACCACGATCGCGAGGACCGCGGCCCGTCCCGTCAACTGCGGCCGTGTCGCCATGCGCCCCTCCTCGTCCACACGTTCTCGCGGCGCCGTCCACCGTGCCCCGTACGGCGGCTCCGACACCGGCGGATGCCGATCTCCGCACATCGGGAACGCCGGACCGCAGCCGGCGTTCCCGATGTGCGCCCGCGCTCGGCACGGGTACGAGCCGCCAGAAGAAACTACCGCTGGAAGCGGGGGAAGGCCGCCCGACCCGCGTAACGGGCCGCGTCGTCCAGAAGCTCCTCGATGCGGAGCAACTGGTTGTACTTGGCCACCCGGTCGGAGCGGGCCGGGGCGCCGGTCTTGATCTGGCCGCAGTTGGTGGCCACGGCGAGGTCGGCGATCGTGGTGTCCTCGGTCTCGCCGGAGCGGTGGCTCATCATGCAGCGGTAACCGCTTCGGTGGGCCAGGTCCACCGCGTCGAGGGTCTCGGTCAGGGTGCCGATCTGGTTGACCTTGACCAGCAGCGCGTTGGCGGTTCCCTCGGCGATGCCGCGGGCCAGGCGCTCGGGGTTGGTCACGAACAGGTCGTCACCGACCAGCTGGACCTTGTCGCCGAGGGCGCGGGTGATGGCGTTCCAGCCCTCCCAGTCGCTCTCGTCCAGCGGGTCCTCGATGGAGACCAGCGGGTAGTTCGCGACCAGGTCCTCGTAGAAGGCGATCAGCTCGGTGGCGGACAGGCCCTTGCCGTCGATGGTGTAGACGCCGTCCGAGTGGAACTCGGAGGCGGCCACGTCGAGGGCCAGACCGATGTCCTCGCCGGGCACGTACCCGGCCCTCTCGATGGCGACCAGGATCAGGTCGAGCGCGTCGCGGTTGGAGGGCAGGTTCGGGGCGAAGCCGCCCTCGTCGCCGAGACCGGTGGCGTAGCCCTTCTCCTTCAGCACCGCCTTGAGGGCGTGGTAGACCTCGGTGCCCATCCGCACGGCCTCCCGGAACGTCTCCGCCCCGATCGGGGCGATCATGAATTCCTGGATGTCGACGTTGGTGTCGGCGTGCGCGCCGCCGTTCAGGATGTTCATCATCGGCACCGGCAGCACGTGCGCGTTCGGCCCGCCCAGGTAACGGAAGAGCGGCAGCTCGGCGCTGTCCGCGGCCGCCTTGGCCACGGCGAGCGAGACGCCCAGGATCGCGTTGGCGCCCAGGCGTGCCTTGTTGGGCGTGGCGTCCAGGTCGATCATGACCTGGTCGATGCTGCGCTGCTCGGCGGCGTCGAACCCGAGGATCTCGTCGGCGATCTCGTCGGTCACACCGAGAACCGCCTTCTCCACGCCCTTGCCGCCGTAGCGCTCATCGCCGTCACGGAGCTCGACAGCCTCGAACTGGCCGGTGGACGCGCCGCTGGGAACCGCGGCGCGCCCCTGGCTGCCGTCGTCCAGGAGGATGTCGACCTCGACCGTCGGGTTACCCCGGGAGTCAAGGATCTCTCGGGCGGTAACGCCCTCGATGGAAGCCACGAAGCGCTCCTAAAGTCGCAGGACAGTTTGCCTCGGAAGCCTATCGAGATCTATGTGCAGGTACGGTGACCGGGATACCGCCGAACAATGTTCGCGCAATTTCCATATGAGGACCCGAAGGCGCTCCGCCGCCGACATCAGGACCCGCCCGGCGCTCAGCTCCCACCGGAGACTGGACTGAGAAGACCATCCCAAGGAGCCCCCTGAGGACGCGCCCCGCGCTTCTCCCTTAGGGGGACTACCCGTGAGGCCGCGCCGGCGACTGGACTGAGGAGAGGGAAGGAGCCGGATAAGAGCGGCCTCCCTCGACAAGGGAAGGAGCCGGATAAGAGCGGCCTCACCGCGACGCGTTAGCGTCGCCATTGGCACGCACCTGGTCGCGGTAGGCGCGGGCGACGGCGCGCAACTCGGCCTCGGGGTCGAGACCGGCCGCCTGCCCCTGCCGTACGAGCTCGAAGAGCTTCGCTCCCAGGCCGTCGGCGGGCACCCCCTCGGGAAGGTCCGCGGAAGCTCCGGCGCGCTCGGCGCGGCGCAGGAGCTGCGCGACGAGGGAGAGCGCGGGCTGGCCCATCGGAACGCCGTCGACCACCGAGCCGGGATCACCGCCGCTCTTGGCCGCGCGCTCGGCCGCCTTGATGGTCTCCCAGTTGGCGCTGACCTCGCCCGCACCCTCCACCCGGGTGTCGGCGAAGACGTGCGGGTGACGGCGGACGAGCTTGGCGACGATCCCGTCGGCCACGTCGTCGACGTCGAACCCGTCCGGCCGCTCCCGGGCGACCCGCGCGTGGAAGGCCACCTGGAGGAGCAGGTCGCCCAACTCCTCGCGCAGCGCCGCGTGGTCGCCCTCCTCGATGGTCTCCAGCACCTCGTAGGCCTCCTCGATGAGGTACGGGGCCAGGGACTCGTGGGTCTGCCGGGCGTCCCACGGGCATTCGACCCGTAGCCGGTCCATCACCGAGACCAGGTCGAGCAGCCGCGCGCCCGGCAGGTCGTACGAGCCCGGCAAGACCTCGATCACCGGCGGGTCCTCGAGCGCCACGGCGGCGTGGCCGATGGAGCGCATCAGCGCCTCGTCGGCCTCCAGCCACACGACCGTCGCCGCCACCGCCTCGCGGACCAGCGCGGCCGGGTCGCAGGCGACCACCTCGACGTCGATCCCGGCCTCCGCCAGGTAGGGCAGGTGCGGATGGTCCGCGGCCCCGGTGCGGACCGGACCCTCCGCGAGAACCTGCCAGGCGCGATGGCCGAGCAGCCCCGGGGCGACCCGGGGCGAGGTGGTGACAATGATCAGCGACATGCCCGGAGGCTACTGCTGCGGGGTCTCGGGCTGCTCGGCGGCAGGGGCGGCGGGTGCCGCCGGGGCACCGAAGCGACCGGCGTCGACGAAGACGCTCGGCTGCTCCTGGCTCCGCTGCTGGTTGAGCTGGCCGTAGCGCGGGTTCCAGGTGATCGGCATGGCCTGCAGGTCCTTGACCGCCTGCTGCTGGCCGCGCTGGATGGCCGCCTCGTCCGTGCCGCCGCCGTACTTGGCGACGAGCTTGCTGATCAGCACCTGCGACCTGATGAACTCGCGTGCGTGCGAGGGGGCCACCGCCTGCTGGAGCATCTGCTGCTCGAACTTCTCCTGACCACCCTGACCCGCGATCACCTGGTCGATCTCGCCGGCGGTGGCCGTGATGCCCTTGCTCTCGGCGACCTTCGCGTACTGCTTGGCATTGGCCAGCTGGAAGAGCACGAGCTGCGGGACGCTGTCCTGGAACTGCAGCTCCGAGGCGGAGACACCCGCCTTGGACAGCGCCGCCTCGTACTCACGGACATTCCTGTCCAGCTCGCTGGAGCTGATGCGCTCCCCACCCACGACGGCGGCGGCGCCGACCTGGTTCGGAGAGCAGGCGGTCAGCGCGACACCGGCGGCGGCGACCGCCAGGATGACGCGCACTCGGGTCGACTTCACATGCGTTCCCTTCACGACAAACGTGCTTACTCTACCCGCGCGGTTTCGAGGAACATCGCCTCGACGAGATCGCCGCACCACTTGAGCAGATCCAGATCGCGCAACGGCTGACCGCCGAGGGGCCTGGTCTTGGGCACGGGCACCAGCAACGTACCCGCCGCCTGCTTCAGCAGCGCCTTCGGGTACAGCCTCTGGAGCCTGACCTGCTGGGAGTCCTTCAGCTCCACCGGCGCGAACTTGATGTTCTGGCCCTGCAGGGTGACGTCGGTGAGCCCGGCACGGCGAGCTCGGATCCGGAAGCGGGCGACCTCCAGTAGATTCTCCACCTGCTGGGGCGGTCGTCCGTACCGGTCGACGAGCTCGTCGCGCACCGCGCCGATGTCGGAGTCGGAACCGATCGCGGCGATCCGCCTGTACGCCTCCAGGCGCAGTCGCTCGGAGGTGACGTAGTCATGCGGGATGTGGGCGTTGATCGGCAACTCGACCTTGACGTCGGGCCGCTCGTCCTCCTGGTAGGTGCCGGCCAGCTTGGCCTTCTGCTCCTGCACCGCCTCGGCCATCATCCGCACGTACAGGTCGAAGCCGACACCCGCGATGAAGCCCGACTGCTCCGCCCCCAGGATGTTGCCCGCGCCGCGGATCTCCAGGTCCTTCATCGCCACGTACATGCCCGCGCCCATCTCCGTGTGCTGGGAGATGGTGGCCAGACGCTCGTGGGCGGTCTCGGTGAGCGGCTTCTCCGGCGGGTACAGGAAGTAGGCGTAGCCGCGCTCGCGGCCCCGGCCGACCCGGCCGCGCAACTGGTGGAGCTGGGAGAGGCCGTAGTTGTCGGCCCGGTCGACGATCAGGGTGTTGGCGTTGGGCACGTCCAGGCCCGACTCGACGATCGTGGTGCAGACCAGCACGTCGAAGTCGCGCTCCCAGAAGCCCACCATGATCTTCTCCAGCTGGTGCTCCTGCATCTGGCCGTGCGCGACGGCGACCCTGGCCTCGGGCACGAGCTCGCGCAGCATGGCCGCGACCTTGTTGATGCTGGCCACCCGGTTGTGGACGAAGAAGATCTGGCCGTCACGCATCAGCTCGCGCCGGACCGCGGCACCGATCTGCTTCTCGTCGTACGGGCCGACGAAGGTGAGGATCGGGTGCCGCTCCTCGGGCGGGGTGAGGATCGTGGACATCTCCCTGATGCCGGTGAGTCCCATCTCCAGCGTGCGGGGGATCGGGGTCGCGGACATGGCCAGCACGTCGACCTGGGTGCGCATGTGCTTCATGGCCTCCTTGTGCTCGACACCGAACCGCTGCTCCTCGTCGATGATGATCAGGCCGAGCTGCTTGAACCCGACCTCGGACGAGAACAGCCGGTGCGTGCCGATCACCACGTCGACCGATCCCTCGCGCAGCCCCTCCAAGGTGGCGCTGACCTCGCCGTCGCTCTGGAACCGCGACATCGGCCTGACATTGAGCGGGAATCCGGAGAACCGCTCGGCGAAGGTCGACATGTGCTGCTGCACCAGCAGCGTGGTCGGCACCAGGACGGCCACCTGCTTGCCGTCCTGCACCGCCTTGAACGCCGCCCGCACCGCGATCTCGGTCTTGCCGTAGCCCACGTCGCCGCAGATCAGCCGGTCCATCGGGATCGGGCGCTCCATGTCGCGCTTGACCTCGTCGATGGCCTCAAGCTGGTCGCCGGTCTCGGCGTAGGGGAAGGCGTCCTCCATCTCGCGCTGCCACGGGCTGTCGGGCGCGAACGCGTGTCCCGGTGAGGCCATCCGGGCGGAGTACAGGCGGATCAGCTCTCCGGCGATCTCCTTGACCGCCTTCTTGGCCTTGGTCTTGGCCTTGGCCCAGTCTGCGCCGCCCATCCGGTTGAGCGTGGGCGACTCGCCCCCGACGTAGCGGGTGACCTCGTCGAGCTGGTCGGTCGGCACGTAGAGCCGGTCGCCCCTGGCGTACTCGATCACCAGGTATTCGCGGGTGGCGCCCTGCACGGTGCGCTGCACCATCTCGACGTAGCGGCCCACGCCGTGCTGCTCGTGCACGACGTTGTCGCCGACCTTGAGCTGGAGCGGGTCGACCATGTTGCGGCGCCGGGACGGCAACCGCCGCATGTCCTTGGTCGACGCCTTCTGGCCGACCAGGTCGAGGTGGGTCAGCACGGCCAGCGACGGGGTGACGAACCCGTGCTCGACCAGGCCGGTGGTGACGTGGACGACCTTGGGGTCGGGGATCCGCTCAAGGTCCGGCTCCAGGCGCGCGGGCAGGTCGACGCCCTTGAGCAGCTCGACCATGCGCTCGGCGGGGCCGTGGCCCTCGCTCAGCAGGACGACCACCCGCTCGGAGTCGAGCCAGCCCTTGATGTCCGACAGCGCCCGCTGGGTGTCGCCCCGGTATGCCTCGGCCTCGCGCGCCCCGAGCACCAGCCCGCCGTCCGGCCCCCCGCCCCGAGCGCCGCCGGTCTCGCTCTCCACGCCGAACGGCGCGAGCGACCACCATGGCTGGCCGAGCTGCCGCGCGTGGTCGCGGATCTCCTCCAGGGTGCGGAACGCCGCCTCGCCCAGGTCGATCGGCGCCTCGCCGCCTGACGCCGCGTTGATCCAGGACGCCTCCAGGAACTCCTGACTGGTCCGCACCAGCTCGTCCGCGCGCCCGCGGATGCGCTCCGGGTCGCACACGAAGATCGCCGCCTGTTCCCCCAGGTGGTCGACGAGCAGGTCCATCTCTCCGGCGAGCACCGGCGCGAACGCCTCCATGCCCTCCATCGGCACGCCCTCGGCCAGCTGCGCCAGGACCTCGGCCAGCGAGGGGTGCGCCTCGGCCAGCCGCCTCGCCCTCTCCCTGACCTCGGCGGTCAGCAGCAGCTCCCGGCAGGGGGCGGCGAACAGCCCGTCCTCGGCCACCTCCAGCGAGCGCTGGTCGGCGACCTTGAACCAGCGGATCTCCTCGACGGTGTCGCCCCAGAACTCCAGCCGGAGCGGGTGCTCCTGGGTCGGCGGGAAGACGTCGAGCAGCCCGCCCCTGACCGCGACCTCCCCGCGCTTCTCCACCATGTCGACCCGGTGGTAGCCGTTCTCCACCAGGCTGTGCACGACGCTGTCGAGGTCGGCGTCGTCCCCGGCGCGCAGCCGCACCGGTTGCAGGTCGCCCAGGCCGCGCACGATCGGCTGGAGCAGCGCCCTGATCGGCGCGACGACCACGTGCAGCGGGCCGGCCGAGAGATCGCCCTCGACCGGGTGGGCCAGCCTGCGCAGCACCGCCAGGCGCTGGCCCACGGTGTCGCTGCGCGGCGACAGGCGCTCGTGCGGAAGCGTCTCCCACGCGGGGAAGACCGCGACGGTGCTCTCGTTCAGGAGGCTGGTGAGGGCCGAGGCGAGATCCTCGGCCTCGCGACCGGTCGCGGTCACCGCGAGGACGGTCCTGGCCGCCCCCTTGGCCCCCTCCCTGGCCAGCGCGGCCACCGCGAAGGGACGGAGCGCCGGCGGCGCGACCAGCGACACGTCGGACGAGTCGCCCTCGCGCACATCCCGAAGAAGGGAAGCCAGCTCAGGCTCCCCGGCGACAAGGTCCAGAAGTCCGGAAAGACTCATCAGATTCGCCCACAGCCCCACGACGGCAACACGACAGCCCCGAGCCGTGCAGACACGGGGGGTACCAGGTCAAGGCTACTTGCCCTGGCGCACGACCTCGCAAGGAGTGGTAAATGCGCGATGAATCGTGCTGGGTTGACTACTCTCGGTTATATGTCAGAGGTGAGGTCGGTCGTCGATCGAGACGACCTGTTGAGTCAGCGGGTCAGGGAGCAGTGGACCAGCCAGCTCGGTCGGCGGCTCGATGTCCTGATCGCCGGGTGCGGATGGCCGGAGCCGCTCGATCTGGCGCAGACGGAGGCCAGGGTCATCGGGATCGACGAGGACCTGCCCGCGTTGCGCAAGAGCACGTCCGCCCGCAAGGATCTGGACTCGTGGGCGCTGGGCGACCTGCGCTCCGTACCGGTGCCGCCGCGGGCGTTCGACGTCGTCTACGTGCCGTTCCTGCTTGAGCGGATCGAGCACTCGGAACTGGTGCTCGACCGGCTGCTCACCGGTCTGCGCCCCGGCGGGCTGCTGCTGGTCAGGATGCGTGACCGAGCCTCGGCGTACGGGGCCTGCGACCGGCTGGCGCCGTCGAGACTGCGGCGGATGCTGTGGCGCAGGTTCGCCCCCTCGGGGACGGTGGGCCCGCTGCCCGCCGTCTACGAGCAGATCGCCTCGCGCGAGGGGATGCACTCCTTCTGCCTGGTGCGCGGGCTGATGGTGACGGAGGACATCTCCGCCAACAGCGGGCCCGCGCTCAACGGACCTCTCGGTAAGCTTGCCCGCGCCGCCTGCTCGGTGGTGGAGGTCCTCTCCAGAGGACGCCGGCCCGCGTCTCACGACGAGATAACCATGGTGATCCGCAAGCCCCAGAGCCATTTCGCCCGGCTGATCTGAGATTCGCCGGGGCGGTGGGGTCGGGGTTCACCGGCCGGAGCGCCCATCCTGAGCAGCCGGGACCGGAAAGTCCGACGATCGGGATTGTGGAGCGGGAGCAGATGACGGCGCCTTTCGAGTGGACCCCCGACGCCCGTGAGCTGGCCGACCTCGAACTGCTGCTCTCCGGCGCCTTCAGCCCGCTGACGGGCTTCATGAGCTCGGCTGACGCGCACTCCGTGGACGAGTCCGGCACGCTCGTCGACGGCACGCCATGGCCCGCGCCGGTCACCCTCACGCTGCCCGGCGACCACCCCGCCGCCCCCGGCGACCGGATCACCCTGCGCGACCCCGAGGGTGCGGCACTGGCCGTGCTGACCGTCACCGGGCGCGAGGACGGCTTCACCGCCGGAGGAGTCGAGGCCCTGGACTCCCCCGAGCACGGGCCGTTCGCCCGGCTCCGCCGCCCCCCGGCGCGGGTCCGCGAGGAGGTGGGCGAGCGGGAGGCGGTTCTGGCCGTCACCATGCGCGGGCCGCTGGGCGACCTCGGCGAGATCGTGGCGACCGCGCAGGAGCTGAAGGCGTCGATCCTGCTTCTCCCGCTGGCGTACGGCGAGGGTGGGCCCGCGGTGGTCCGCGCCGCGCTCAGGGCCCGTGACGGACTGCCCGAGGGCACGCTCGTGGCGGTGGTGCCGCTGGCGCCCAGGGAGCCCGCCATCGACCTGGAGCTGCGCGAGCGGGTGGCCGAGGCCTATGGCGCGACCGAGCACCTGGCCGGCCCGAACCCCGTGACGCTCCCCGGCCCCCCGCACCGGCGGGGGCTGGTGATCTTCTTCACCGGCCTGTCGGGCTCCGGCAAGTCGACCGTCGCCCGGGGGCTGCGCGACGCGCTGCTTGAGCGTGGCAGCCGCACGGTGACCTATCTCGACGGCGACGTGGTGCGCCACCTGCTGTCGGCGGGGCTGACCTTCTCCAAGAAGGACCGCGACCTCAACATCCGCCGCATCGGCTTCGTCGCCGCCGAGGTCGCCAGGCACGGCGGCCTGGCGATCTGCGCGCCCATAGCGCCCTACGCCGCCACCCGCGAGGAGGTACGCGCGATGGTCGAGGCCGTCGGCGCCGACTTCCTGCTGGTCCACGTCTCCACCCCGCTGGCGGAGTGCGAGCGCCGCGACCGCAAGGGGCTCTACGCCAAGGCCCGCGCGGGGCTCATTCCCGAGTTCACCGGCATCTCCGACCCGTACGAGGAGCCGGACGACGCCGACATGGAGATCGACACCACGGACATCAGCGTGGACCGGGCGGTGCACCAGGTGCTCGACCCGCTGATCCAGGGCGGCTGGATCCGCTGACGGATCCCGGCCCCGCGAGGGCGTCGCGGCACGGCCGGGTGGCGCCCGCGGGGAAGGCGGGGCCGGCCCGGGAGGGGACGAGCGGGGGACGGAGAGGTCAGCCTGCGGGGACTGCGGGGCCGGCCCGGGAGGTGCGGAGCCGGCCCGGCGGAGACTGCGGGGTCAGCCTGTGGGGACGGTGGTGCTGAGGTGCGGGTCGCGGGCGAGTTCGGCGAAGGTCCGCCGCCCGCCGGGTGTGGTGTCGAAGCGGGTGTCCCCCCGGGGGGCGCGTGGCGAGTCGAAGTAGACCAGGGCCTTGATCTGCGGGTAGTCGCGGATCTCCTCGCGTACCGAGGCGAAGAACCATTCCTTGAACCCGGGCCGGTCGTGGCGTTCGAAGACGCCCCACTCGGCGACCATGACGGGTTTTCCCGGGAAGCGCTCGCTCATCCAGCGGTAGAACCCCGGCCAGCGGGGGAAGTCGGGCCTGGTCTTGTTGACCAGGCCGTCGAAGCTGTGGACCCTGTGGTCGGCGTAGGGGTCCATCCCCACCCAGTCGACCACGTCGTCACCGGGGTAGAGCCTCTCGAACCAGGGCTCTGACGCCCAGTTGGGCGCACCCATGTAGGTCATCACGGTGACGGCGTTGGTCACGCCCCCGTGCCGCAGGCGTCGCACCACGTGCCGGAACATCGCCGCGTAGTCGGCCGCGGACATTCCCGCGCCGCGGGCCTCCCGCACGTCGTTCTCCGGCTCGTGGTGGATCGTGAGGAAGAACCTCTCCGGGAAGGTCCGCACGATGTGGGCGGCCAGCCGGTCGATCCGCTCGTCCAGCGCGCCGTGCGCGATCTGCTCCCAGGTGTGGTCGAGGGAGGGCTTCCAGTTGATCAGCAGGAGCCTGCGGCCGTCGGGGTCGCGGGCGATGGCGCGCTCCGCGGGGGTCGGGAAGAGCTCGTCTCCCCGGTGGTAGACGTGCATGATGTCGGCCGGGCGGCCCATCCGCCTCTCGGCTCCGGCCAGCGCCCGCTCGGGACGCCTCCCGGTGAAGATCTCCGGTGCGACACCCCACCAGGCACCGCAGGAGGGGACGAGTTTGCCGGTGACCTCGCAGGAGGCCCGTGGACGCTCGCCGGTCGGGCCCGCCGCGCGCGCGGGCGTCCGGGGTGTTCGCGACGCGCCGGGACTCCCCGCTCCCGGCTGGGTGCCCGGCGTGCCCGGCGCCTGCTGGGCGCTCGCGACGTCGGAGGTTTTCGAGGTCTGGCCACGCCCGCTCAGTCCAGCGATGCCCAGTCCGAGAGCGCCCAGTCCCAGCAGCAGGACGACACCCGAACCGGCGATTCTCACCATACGCGGAATTATGTCCATAGTGGCATTTGTCCGATGCACCGGTTCCTCACAGCTGTCGCGCGTACGCATTCGTCGACCATCACCGGGAAACACCTTCCCACCGCCTGGACGTGCCTCGTCCCCGACTTTACCGGTCCATGCCGGACCCCCGGTGCGGTCGACAGGAAATGTCGGATAAATAACCGTTATCTCACCGTGATTAGCAGGATCGGCGCGAAGAAAATCTTGTGTATCGGTTCGGGGAAATGGAAAGCCGACCTATAGTTCCTAGAGTTCCCAGCGCCTGTTCGCCGGAGAGGCACACGCGAAACATGAGCCCGTCACCGGACGTCCCCGCCCGCCGCGAAGGCGGAGACCTGGCGGACTACGCGTCGCTCCTCCGCCGCCGGTGGCTGATCATCTGCTCCCTGCTCCTCACCGGAGCCGGTGGCGGCGCCGCCCTGCTACGGCTCACCCCGCCCTCCTACACCGCCTCCGCTCAGGTCCTGGTGACCGCCACCGGCTCGCAGGAGCAGACCAACCAGGTCACCAACCGCCAGCGCGAACCGCTCAACCTCGACACCGAGGCCCAGATCGCCCGGTCCGCGGTGGTCTCGGCGAAGGCCCGCGAAATGCCCGGCGAGCTTGGCTGTCCCGCCGAGGTCTCCGTGCCGCCCAACACCTCGGTCCTGGAGATCTCCTGCACCGCCACCGACCCAAGGGCGGCCGCCTCGGGCGCGAGCGCCTACGCCCTCGCCTACCTGGCCCAGCGCCGCGAGTCGTCCACCCAGATGCTCACGGCCCAGCTCAAGGCCGTGATGGTCAAGCTCAGGCAGGTCAACGCGGGCCTCGCCAAGGTCGCCACCACGCTTCCCGGCCTGAGCAGCGGCACCACGGAGCGGGCCCTCGCCCTCCAGCGGAGGGATGTCCTCGGCCGCCAGGCCCACAGCCTCACCGCCAGGTACGACGCCCTCAGGACCGTCGCCGTCACTCCCGGGTCGGTGATCAGCCAGGCGGTGGCCCCCACCACCCCCAGCGCTCCCCGCCCGCCCCTCTACCTGGGCAGCGGCCTCATGGCAGGACTGCTCTGCGGGGTCGGGCTCGCCTGGCTCCGTGACCGCCTCGACACCGCTCTGCGGACCACCGCCGACGTCAGGCGCCTGACCGGCCTCGACGCCCTCGGCGACGAGGAGATGCGCCACCTGGCGGGCGCGGTGCTCGTGGTCGCCGTGCCCGGCACCTCCTCGCGCGACGTGAGAGGTGCGGTACGGACCCTGAACGACCGTGGAGTCCGCGTGGTCGGCGCCTTCGTCACCGGCGGCGACGACCTCTCGCCCGATCCCCCGGCCGGCGCCGCGCGGGCCCCGCACATCTCCTCCGCGGCACAGCCCGGCGCGGCGCGCTCCAGGAGAGCCGAACGGCCCCTCGCGGGCCTGGCCGGCGGTGACCGGCCCACACCGGAAACGCACGGCGCCCCGGACGCCATGGTCGCGCCCGGGACGTATGGGAACGTTCCGCCCGGGCGGCAGGCCGCGGCCGGGCGGAGGGGACGCCGGCTGTGAGGGGGCTGCGTCCGGCCGCCTGGCCGATCGCCGCGCTCCTGGTGGGATACCCGCTCTGGTGGGCGCTCGGTTTCGGCGGCCTGTCGGTGGTCGCGGTGGCCCCGGCGATGGCCCTGGTCCTCTGGCGGAGGCGGCCGATCAGGGCGCCGCGCGGGTTCGGGCTCTGGCTGCTGCTCCTGGCGGGCTACCTGATCAGCGCGCTGATGCTCGGCGAGATGCCACCGGACACCTACGGCGAGTTCGGCGCCGGGCGGCTCGTCGGCTACCTGATGCGACTCTGCCTCTACCTCTCAATGATGATCATGGTGCTCTACCTCGGCAACCTGACGGAGGAGGAGCTGCCCCAGCTCACCCTGGTGCGCATGCTCGGCGCGCTGTTCGTCACGACCGTCGCGGGCGGCCTGCTGGGCGTGCTCGCCCCACGCGCCGAGTTCACCTCACCGGTCGAGCTGATCCTCCCCGGCTGGATCAGCGACAACCCCTTCGTCCACAACCTGATCCATCCCACCGCCGCCCAGATGCAGAAGGTCCTCGGTCACGCCTCCCCCCGCCCGGAGGCGCCTTTCGAGTGGGCCAACGCCTGGGGCGGCAACATCTCGGTGCTGCTCGTCTGGTTCGTGGTCGGCTGGTGGGTGTACGGAGGCCCGCGCAGGCGCCTGGCCATGGTCCCGCTGGCCGCTCTGGCCGCGATCCCCGTCGTCTACTCGCTCAACCGCGGCCTGTGGATCGGGCTCGGCGTCGCCGCCGCGTACCTCCTGGTGCGCCTGGGCACCCGGGCCCGCGTCGCGGCCTGCTCGGCTCTGGCCGCGGGGACGCTGGTGTTCGCCCTCAGCCCGCTGCAGGCGATGGTGACCCAGCGGCTGGACCGCCCGCACAGCAACGACATCCGTGCCTTCACCGTGTCGGCGACCATCGCCGCCGCGGGCACCTCACCGCTCATCGGCTACGGCAACACCAGAAACGCCATGGGCAACCACCGGACGATCACCACCGGCAGGAGCGGCTGGTGTCCCACCTGCGGCCACCCGCCGCTGGGGAGCGACGGCCAGCTCTGGTACCTGATGATCACGCAGGGCTTCACCGGGGCCGCGCTCTACGTGGCGTTCTTCGCCGGGGCCGTCCGCCGCCACTGGCGCGACCGGAGCCCGATCGGCATGGCGGGGGTCCTCGTGATGATCCTCACCCTGCTCTACATGTTCGTCTACGACGGGCTGTTCACGCCGCTCAGCCTGTATCTGATCTCCTTCGCGCTGCTCTGGAGGAACTCGATGGCGAGCACCGCCGCATGAACGACGCGCGCGCCCGTCTGCGCTATCTCGACGAGACCATCGACCTGCTGTTCCCCGGTCCCGGCGCACCGAGGCCCTACACCCTGCTCCCCCACCGGCTGCTCCCCCGCAGGCTGGTCCCCCGCGCGTGGTGGCACCCCGGCGGGAGGCTCATCGTGCCGTCCGGCCGAAACGGCATCGAGAACCATCTGAGCGAGGTGTTCGGTGCTCCCGTCCGCGTCACGCTGCGCGTGCGCCCCGCCCTGCGCGCCAACCGCAAGCCGATCCTGGAGGCACGCGGCCCCGACGGGCCGATCGCCTTCGTGAAGGTCGGCGACACCGACCTGACCCGGGAGCTCGTCGCGCACGAGGCGCGGACGCTCGACCTGCTCGCCGACGTGCCGCTGAAGACGGTCGTCCCGCCCGCCGTGCTGCACCACGGATCCTGGCGCGGTCTGTCCGTGCTGGCGCTGACCCCGCTCCCCGTACGACGGGGGCGGATCCCCGGCGTCGTCCTCACCGACGCGATCGCCGAGATCGCCCACATCCCCTCGGACCCGGCCCCGGACCGCGCGCCCCCCGGAAACCCGATCCACGGGAACCCCACCCGGGTGACCCCGCACCCGGCAGCGCGTGCCTTCGAAGCCTCCGCTCAGGCCGCCGGGAAACCCGTACGGCCAGAGCCGCTCTCCGGACGGGGGTTCGCCTGGCACGGGGACCTGACGCCCTGGAACGTCTCGCGGGGCCCCGACGGGCGGCTGCTGGTCTGGGACTGGGAGCGGTTCGGCACCGGGGTACCGCTCGGCTTCGACGCGGTCCACCACTTCTTCCAGCGGACCCTGCGCCGCGACGATCCGGCCACCGCCGCCAGAGCCTGCGTGGCGCGGGCCCTGCGGGTCCTGGCCCCGTTCGGACTGTCGGCTTCCGAATCCCGGCTGACCGCCCTCCGCTACCTGATCACGCTCGCCGACCGGCACGCGGCCGACGGCCACACACCCCTCGGACCGCCCGAGCTCTGGCTCAACCCCGTCGTCGACTCCCAGGAGACCCTGCTTTGAAACCAGCGCTGAAGCGTTCGGTCCACGCGGCCGCGTGGACCACCCGGACCAACCCCGCCGCCGACCCCCGGGAGACCCCGCCGTGAAACCAGCGCTGAAGCGTTCGGTCCACGCGGCCGCGTGGACCTTGGGGCGCCTCACCTCGGGGAGCCGGGTGCTGCCCTCCTTCCTCATCGTCGGAGCGCAGCGCTGCGGCACCACCTCCCTGTACCGCGCCCTGTCCCAGCACCCGCTCGCCCTTAAACCCGTACTGCGCAAGGGCGTGCACTACTTCGACACGGCGTACGACCGGGGCCTGTCCTGGTACCGGGCGCACTTTCCGCTACAGGTGTCGGCCTCCGCGCTGACCCGCAGGTACGGTTGCCGGCCCCAGGCCTTCGAGTCGTCGCCCTACTACCTGTTCCATCCCCTGGCCGGCCCCCGTATCGCCCGCGACCTGCCGGGCGCCAGGCTGATCGTGCTGGTCCGCGACCCCGTCGAGCGGGCCTTCTCCGCACACGCCCACGAACTGGCCAGGGGCTTCGAGACGGAGCCGTCCTTCGCCAGGGCCGTGGAGCTGGAGGAGGAGCGGCTGGCCGGAGCGGCGCAAGCCCTGCGCGACTCGCCGCACTCGACGAACCCGGCCCACCGCCACCACGCCTACCTGGCCAGGGGCCGCTACGCCGAGCAGCTCGCCCGGCTGGAGCCGCTGGTCGGCAGGGAGCGTCTGCTCGTCCTCGACAGCGGCCGGTTCTTCGCCGAACCGGAGCTCGTCTACGACCGCGTGCTGGCGTTCCTCGGGCTGCCGCACCTCGGCGATCCGGTGTTCGAACAGCACAACTCCCGGAGCAGACCCGCCCCGATGCCTCGCAGGCTCCGCCGCGAGCTGTCGGACCGCTTCAAGGAGCAGGACACCCTGCTGACCTCATGGCTGGGCGGGGAGCCGTCGTGGCGCCGCTGACCCTCACCCGTCTGGCGGGTCTGACCGGGGTCACGCGAAGCGGGGTGGCGGGGCTGCTGGGAGCGTGCGCCGGGGCCGCCGCCCAGTTCCTGACCGTCGTGCTGGTCACCAGGGGGGTGGGTCAGGAGACGGCGGGTGTCTTCTTCTCGGCGACCGCCCTGTGCCTGGCGGTCGCCACGGTCCTGCGGCTGGACGCGGGGAACGGGCTCGTCTACTTCATCGCCAGGTCCCGGCCGTTCGAATACCGCTGCACCTCCGGCTACGTCCGCGCGGCGCTCGTCCCGGTCGCGTCACTCTCGCTGGCGGCCGCCTGCGCGGTCGTCCTCAGCACCTCCGACCCCGAGCTGCGGGTGCTGGCGGTGGCTCTGCCCGTGGTGACCTGCTCAGGCGTCGTGGTGAGCGCGACCCGAGGGTTCGGCTCGATGCGGCCGACCGTGCTACTGGACGGCGTGCTCCAGCCGGTGGCCCAGCTCGCCCTGGTCGCGGCGGTGGTGCTCGCGGGCCGCGATTCCGTGTCGCTGCTCGTCGCGGCCTGGGCACTGCCGTACCTGCCGGTGCTGTTGCTGGCCTCGGTCTGGTTGCGCCGGCGGCTGCCGCGGACGCCCTACCTGCCGGGCACCGCGCACGACCTGTGGCGCCACACCTGGCCCCGATCGCTGGCGGCCGGGATCCAGGCGGTGTTCCAGCGGCTGGACATTGTGATCGTGGCGTTGCTGGCCGGGCCGGCCGAGGCCGCCGTGTACACCGCCGCCACCCGTTTCAAGATCGTGGGTCAGCTGGCCGGCCAGGGCCTGTCGCAGGCCACCCAACCGAGGCTGGTGCGGGCCCTGGCCGAAGGCGACCTGCCACGTGCCCGGAAGCTGTACCAGTCGGCCACCGTCTGGCTGGTCCTGCTGACCTGGCCGGTCTGGCTCGGGTACGCGGCGCTCGCTCCGTGGCTGCTCGGAGCCGTCTTCGGGGACGGCTACGCCTCCGGCGCACCGGTGGCGATCGTGCTGGCCGCGACGATGACGCTCGCCACCGCGTGCGGGATGGCCGACGTGGTGCTGACCGCCGCCGGGCACACCGGCTCCAGCCTGGCCAACCTGACCGCCGCCATCGCGACGACCGCGGTACTGGACCTGCTGCTGATCCCCTCCCTGGGCTCGCTCGGCGCCGCCCTCGGCTGGGCGGGGGGCACGGTGGTCAAGAACCTGCTGCCGCTCTGGCACATCCACCGCCGGTACGACCTGCGGCCCTTCGGCGCGCACAGCCTGGCCGCCCTGAGCCCGTGGCGAGCAGCCTGATGAGCCCCCCGCCCCCCGTGCTGGTCACCGGGCTGCCCAGGACCGGGACCAGCTGGACGGGCAGGATGCTCGCGGCGAGCGGGGAGCTGGTCTATGTCAACGAACCGCTCAACCCCGAGCACCCGCCGGGCGGCTCCCCGGGTGTCCTCGACTCCGTGGTCGGCCACCGCTTCCAATACATCTGCCCGGACAACGAGCGTGCCTGGCTGCCCGCCTTCACCCGCACCGTCGCGCTGCGCTACGGGTTCCGGGCCGAGCTACGCCGCAACCGCTCGCCGTACGACCTGGCGCGGATGGTCCGGTACGGCACCGCGTTCACCCTGGGGCGGCTGGGCGGTCGCCGCGCGCTGCTCGACGACCCGTTCGCACTGTTCTCCGCCGGGTGGTTCGCCGACCGGCTCGGCTGCCGGGTTGTCATCCTGCTTCGCGACCCGGTGGCTTTCGTCGGTAGCTGGCAGCGGCTCGGCTGGACCGTCTACTTCCACGAACTACTCGAACAGCCGCTGCTGGTGCGCGACCAGCCCCACCTGGAGGCACTGCGCCCGCTGGTCGGCTCCCAGGACCGCATCGCCAAGGCCGTGGCCCTGTGGCGGGCGGCGGGGATCACCGCCGCCCGCCTGGCCGAGCGGCACCCCGAGATCACCCTGGCCCGCTACGAGGACCTGGCCCGCGACCCTCTGACGGGTTTTCGCCGCCTGTACGGGTGGGCGGACCTGACGTGGTCGGCTCGCGCCGAGGAGCGCGTCCGCCGCGCGTGCACCGCCACGTCCAGTGCGAGCACCGCCACGTCCGGCGCGAGCAGCGGCGGCTTCGCCTGGAGCGGCCTGTCCCGCACGGCCTACCGGCCGATGGACTCGCGCCGCGCCCTCGCCGAGGCCGACACCAGGCTGAGCCCACAGGAGGCCCTCCGGGTCAGGGAACTGGCCTCCTGACGGTCGGCGGTCTTTCAGGAGAAGAGGCCCCGAAGGAGAGAGAGCGCGAGGAGCCTGAGGGCGTACGGCAGGTCGTCGACCAGATAACGGCGGGCGAGCCTGCCCGGCTCCCGCGTCAGCCGGAAGAGCCACTCCAGGCCACCTCTGCGCATCCACGCCGGAGCCCGCCGGACGGTGCCCGCGGCGAAGGCGATCGCCGCGCCGCAGCCGATGAACCAGGTGCCCGGCAGGTCCCGGCGGAGCGAGGCGATGAGCCGCTCCTGCTTGGGGAAGCCCAGCCCGACGAAGACCAACCGGGGTCCTGCGGCGATCACGGCGTCGCGCACCCGGGCGTAGCTCTCGGGGTCGTCCTCGAACCCGTACGGCGGGGCGTCGACTCCGGCGATCATCAGTTTCGGGTGGCGGCCCACCAGCTCGCGGGCCGCCTGCACGGCCGCGCCCTCGGGACCACCCAGCAGGTATACGGGGTGGTGGTAGAAGGCGGCGGCCTCCGACAGGGACCAGATCAGGTCGGCGCCGGCGACCCGGCCGGGGAGTGGGGTACCGAGCAGTCTCGCCGCCCACACCAGCGGCATGCCGTCCGCCAGCACGAGGTCGGCGCCCTCGACGAGCCCGCGGACCCGCTCATCGCGAGCGACGATCCGGCTGATGTCGACGTTCGGGGTGACGAGGTGGCCGCCTTCACCGCGTTTCAGCGCGGCGACCACGTGGTCGACCACCTCGCCCTCGGTCATCGGGTCGATCGCGACGCCCGCCACGTGCACGCGCCTGCGCAGGCGTCTGCGGGTGGCCTTGTCCGGCCGGGGCCGCCGGCGGGGAGCGACCTGCGCCGCCCCCCGCCTGGCGGCCGGCGTCCCGGCCCGCCCGGCGACGGCGGGCAGGCCGGGCAGGCCGGGCAGGCCGGGCAGGCCGGGCAGGCCGGGCAGGCCGGGCAGGCCGGGCAGGCCGGGCAGGCCGGGCAGGCCGGGCACCGGATCGTACCCGGTGGTCGCGGACCGGTGGTCGGTGCTGGGCGGGATCGGCATCACCGCATAACGAGCGGCCGCGACCGCGGCCTTCCCCGTCACGGACGAGGCGGACCGCGGGTCGTAGCGAGCGGTCACGCGCGCACGATCGACGGCCCGCCCCACCTCCGGCGGAACGACGGCCAGATCGTGGCGAGCGATCATTGACGGGCGCTCGACGGCCGGCCCCAGCGTGGGCGGAGCGACCTGCGAGCGGTGGCGCGCGAGCACCGGCAGGCGTTCGACGGCCTGACCCGCCAGAGGCGGGGCGACCTGCGGGCCGTAGCGGACTGTCACGCGCGGACGCTCGGCGATGGGCGCCATCAGATGCCGTGCCCTCGGTGGTGCAGGACGCTGAGCAGGGTCCGCGCGGGGACCAGACCGGCCGCCACCGCGAGCGCGATGGGTGCCCGGGGCTCGCCGTGGCGGGCGGTGAACGCCCGCCAGGCCCAGCGGCCCGCCTCCCGCCGCTGGCCGAGGGCCGCGTGGTGGAAGGCGAGCTGACCGTAGACCCGCGCCGCGCCGCGCGGATCCACGGCCAGATCAGGGTGCCGGGCGAGCATCCACTGCAGCCCGGCGATCCGGTCGGCCCAGCGGGCCACGTACGAGGAGCCACCCCAGCGCACCCGGACCAGGGGCCGGTCGACATGCACGATGGGGTGCTGGGCCGCGGCGCGCAGCGCCAGGTCCCAGTCCTCGTTCTGGCCCTTGGGGGCGCTCTCGTCCACCCATAGCCCGCCGCGCCGGAACACGAACGTCGAGGAGTGCACCATCACCATGCGCGAGCGCACCAGGTGACGGTAGGTGACGCGGCTGGTCCCCGCCAGGCGGGGGATGCGACGCGAACCGTACTCGACCTCGATGGCGCAGCTGGAGAAGCGGGCGTCCGGCTCCGCCTCCAGCGCGGCGACCTGGGCGGCGACCTTGCCGGGCAGCCACTGGTCGTCGTCGTCACAGAAGGCGACAAGATCGGTGCCAAGGGCCGCGATGCCGGTGTTGCGGGCACCGGGCAGGCCCGGGGTGAGCCGGTTGGCCATCACCCGCACCCCGCGGGAGGGTGCCCCGTGCCGACCGGGTGCCAGCGCCCGGCTGGCCAGGAGGTCGGCCACCTGGTCGGCGACCCAGGCCGGATCTCCGCCGTCCACGACGACGACCACCTCGACGGGGCCGGAGTGGTCCTGGCCGAGCACCGCGAGCGTGGCCGCGCGCAGCTGGTCGGGCCGGTGTCCCCGGGTGGGGATGACGACACCCACCGATGTGTTCACACGAGTCTCCTGTGATAGCCGTACTTGATCATGAGCGGCCAGGTCAGCGCGGTGACCAGGCGCAGCTGCCGGGACCCCGCGGCGGCGCGCCAGCTGTCGTCCCTGGTCAGCTCGGTGCGGCCGGTCGCGAAGCGCATGGGGTTGCCCGAGGCCGTGTGCGCGGTCGAGAGCTCCGCCCAGCTGCCCGAGAGGAAGTCGAGGCGGCAGGAGAGACCGATCCTGGCGACCAGGCGCCTGAGCGTGTCGGCGGGGGCGCCGAGCAGGTCCTCATAGCGGACCAGGGTGACCGGGACGCCCCTGCGGGCGAGGAGTCCGAGGCTGAGGTTCTCGCTCAGCCAGTGCAGCGAGGTCCGGGAGGGCGACCAGTGGGTCATCGGCCGCCCGTCCTCTGGACGCTCGACCCGCCTGCGCCAGGAGTGCGCGACCGCACGGGGGTCGCGGACCACGTGCACGACGTGGACGTCGACCCCGGCCGCCGCGAGGCAGAAGGCCAGCGAGGCGTGCTTGCTGGAGTCGATCACGACCGGGCAGTCGGCGACCTCCCCCGCCGCGGCGTACAGATCGCGGTGGACGGCGACGTACTCGTCCAGCTCGGCGGTGCCGGGCGTCGGCCGCCTGCCGTTGCCCGCCCGCTCCTCGGCCAGCAGCCTGGCCAGGGTCGGGATGCGCCGGGTGCGGTCGACACGAGACCTGAGCGCGATCACCCGGTGGGCCAGGTCCGCCGACCAGCCTCCGAACGCGCGCATCCCGACCTTGTCCCAGAAGGGGCAGGCCCCGAAGGGCTCGCCGCATCCGCAGGCCTCGTCCGCGAGCACGCTCCTGGCCCAGAGGTGGACGACCTCACCGAGCGGCACGATGCCGGGGACCTCCCCGAGCAGGCGCTCCAGCAGTGTGGTCCCGCTGCGGCCGAGGCCGCCCAGGAAAACCACCCGAGCAGGTGACGGACTATCAGACACAGGCACGAATCCTTACCCGATGGATACGGAACGTGCCGAGGCTAGCGCGGAGCGTAACGGAGAGGTCAGAGAACGGATAAAGGATCTACCCAGCGGGTTTGGCGCCGCCCGCCTCGAACGGAGTGCTCCCGAAGCCCCTGCCCCGGAGACGGCCCCTGGACGGCTCGGGGAACGGCGCCGGAGGCGATCCCGTGAACGGTCCCGTGGACAGCTCAGGGAACGGCGCCGTGAACGATCCCGGAGACGACGCCGGAGACGGTCCTGGAGACGGTCCTGGAGACGGTCCCGTGGACGGCTCAGGGAACGGCGAACCGCCCGCGACCGGTGAGCCTGCCCTCTCCCCGTCGTGCGGAGGAGAAGAGGTTACGGCGGCCGGGCGCGGGCGGCGGGGTGGGACTACTTGGCGTCGACGATCATCCCGGCGCCGACCGTGTTGTTGGTGGCCTCGTCCACGAGGATGAAGCCGCCGGTGAGGCGGTTGCGGGCGTAGTCGTCCACGAACAGGGGCTGGGTGATGCGGAGCGAGACGCGTCCGATCTCGTTGAGTCCAAGCGAGGATGCGGTCTCGTCCCGGTGCAGGGTGTTGACGTCCAGCCGGTAGTGCAGCTCCTTGACCAGGGCACGGGCCGTACGAGTGGTGTGCTTGATGGTCAGTTTGGCGCGCGGGGCCAGCCTGGCCACGTCCGCCATCCAGCAGACCATCGCCTCCAGCTCCTGGGAGACGTGCGGCTGGTTGTTCGGACGGCAGATCATGTCACCGCGCGAGATGTCGATGTCGTCCTCCAGCCGGAGGGTCACCGACATCGGCGGGAACGCCTCGTCGACCGGGCCGTCGAAGGTGTCGATCGACGCGATGCGCGTGGCCAGGCCCGAGGGCAGGTGCATGACCTCGTCCCCCGGCTTCAGCACACCTCCGGCGACCTGGCCGGCGTAGCCTCGGTAGTCGTGGAAGGCCGGGTCGGTGGCCCGTTGCGGGCGGATGACGTACTGCACGGGGAAGCGCACGTCGACCAGGTTGCGGTCGGAGGCGATGTGCACGTGCTCCAGGTGGTGGAGGAGCGAGGAGCCGTTGTACCAGGGGGTGTTCTCCGAGCGTGACACCACGTTGTCACCGTGCAGCGCCGAGATCGGGATGAACGTCAGGTCCGGCGCGTTCAGCTTGGAGGCGAACGCGGTGAACTCCTCGCGGATCTCCTCGAAGCGCTCCTGCGAGTAGTCGACCAGGTCCATCTTGTTGACGGCCAGGACCAGGTGCGGCACCCGCAGCAGCGTGGTGAGGAACGCGTGCCGCCGCGACTGCTCCAGCACGCCCTTGCGCGCGTCGATCAGGACGATCGCCAGGTCGGCGGTGGAGGCACCGGTGACCATGTTGCGGGTGTACTGGATGTGCCCGGGGGTGTCGGCGATGATGAACTTACGCCTGGGAGTGGCGAAGTAGCGGTAGGCCACGTCGATGGTGATGCCCTGCTCCCGCTCGGCCCGCAGGCCGTCGGTGAGAAGAGACAGGTCGGTGTATTCGGTGCCGCGGTCACGGGAGGTGCGCTCGACGGCCTCAAGCTGGTCCTCGAAGATCGCCTTGGAGTCGAAGAGCAGCCGCCCGATGAGCGTCGACTTTCCGTCGTCGACGCTTCCCGCCGTGGCAAAGCGAAGGATGTCCATCAGAGGTGTTCTCCAGAGGTCGTACGGCTTGCGGCGCGGGAGCGCGCGGGAAGTAGGGAGGAGGGAGGGCGGGTGAGCACTAGAAGTAGCCCTCCCTCTTGCGGTCCTCCATGGATGCCTCGGAGGCGCGGTCGTCGGCGCGGGTGGCGCCACGCTCGGTGATCCGGGTCACCGCGATCTCCTCGATGATCGCCTCGACCGTCGCGGCACCCGACTGGACCGCGCCGGTGCAGGTCACGTCGCCGACCGTGCGGTAGCGGACCGTCATCTCCTGGAGCGGCTCGTCCTCGTCGCGGATGATGAACTCGCTGTCGGCCAGCAGCATGCCGTCGCGCTCGAACACCTTGCGGGTGTGGGCGTAGTAGATCGAGGGAATCTCGATGTCCTCGCGCCGGATGTAGTCCCAGATGTCGAGCTCGGTCCAGTTGGACAGCGGGAACACCCGGATGTGCTCGCCCTTGCGGATCCTGGCGTTGTAGAGGTTCCACAGCTCGGGGCGCTGGTTCTTGGGGTCCCACTGGCCGAAGTCGTCGCGGAAGGAGAACACCCGCTCCTTGGCGCGTGCCTTCTCCTCGTCGCGACGGGCGCCGCCGAACACGGCGTCGTACTCGTTCTCCTCGATCGCGTCCAGCAGCGTCGTGGTCTGCAGCCGGTTGCGCGAGGCCCTGCGGCCGGTCTCCTCGACGACGCGCCCGGCGTCGATGGAGTCCTGGACGCTGGCGACGACCAGGCGCGCGCCCAGCTCCACGGCGCGGCGGTCACGGAAATCGATGACCTCTGCGAAGTTGTGACCGGTGTCGACGTGCATCAGTGGGAAGGGAATCGGCGCGGGCCAGAACGCCTTCTCCGCGATGCGGAGCATGACGATGGAGTCCTTACCACCGGAGAAGAGCAGACAGGGACGCTCGAACTCGGCCGCGACCTCACGCATGATGTGGATGGCCTCTGCCTCGAGGACGTCGAGCTGCGACGTGGTGTAGTCGCGCTGAAGCATCAAACTCTCCTAGCGGGGATTAGCGGTGCAGATCCCGGATTCCAGCGAGCAACGTCGGCGCCAGTCCCGGTAGGGATACAAGGATATCCGGCAATGAGGGGTCGGGCTGGTTGTAGACCAGCGGCGAGCCGTCGATGCGGCTGGCGTGGGCCCCCGCGGCGAGGGCCACCGCGACGGGCGCGGCGGAGTCCCACTCGTACTGGCCTCCGGCGTGCACGTAGGCCTCGACCGTTCCGGTGAGCACCGCGGAGATCTTGGCTCCCGCCGATCCGATCGGCACCAGGTCCGCGCCGACAAGACCGGCCAGATTCTGGACGAACTCCGGCGGCCGGGTCCTGCTGACCGCGATCCGCGGCCTGGCGCCCGCCTCGGGGGCGGACCGCACCGGAGGTTCGAGGGTGGAGAGCGTACGGCCCTGGGCCGGCAGCGCGACGGCTCCGGCCGTCAGCGTGCCGCGCTCCCAGAGCGCCACGTGGACCGCCCAGTCCTCGCGACCCTCCTCGGCGAACTCGCGGGTGCCGTCCAGCGGGTCAACGATCCAGACGCGCTCGGCACGGAGCCGGCGCGGGTCGAGACGCTCCTCGCTGGTCGCCTCCTCCGACAGCACGCTGTCGTCCGGGCGCAGCCGTGCCAGGGCCTCCGTCAGGAACAGGTGGGAGGCGACGTCGCCCTCCTTGCGCAGCTCGGAGGGGTTGCCGAAGCCCCGCTCCGCGCGCAGGGCCGCCAGCTTCTCGCCGGCCGTCGTCGCCAACTCCGCGGCGAGTGTGTGATCGTCGCGAACGGTCATCAGTATGCTCCAGCTCCTCGCGCGACAGCCGACCAGGTCTTCCACAGGATCTGCAGGTCCAGCATGAGGGACCAGCTCTCCACGTAACGCAGGTCCAACCGTACCGATTCCTCCCAAGACAGGTCAGACCGACCACTCACCTGCCACAGGCCGGTCATGCCCGGCTTGACCAGCAGCCGGCGGCGGACATCGTCACCGTACCCGGCCACCTCCTCCGGCAGTGGCGGCCGGGGGCCCACCAGGGACATGTGTCCCAGCAGCACGTTGATCAGCTGGGGCAGCTCGTCCAGCGAGTGTCGGCGCAGCCAGGCGCCCAGCGGGGTCACCCTCGGATCATTCTTGATCTTGAAGAGCGGACCCTGTCCGTCACTGGACAGGGTGATCTTCCGACGCTCGGCATCGGCGCGCATCGTCCGGAACTTGTAGATCGTGAACTCGGCTCCGTCGCGGCCCACCCTCGTCTGCCGGAAGAGCGCGGGCCCGGACCCGGAGGCCCGCACGGCCGCCGCCACCCCCACCAGCAGCGGGAGCAGCGCCGCCAGCAGCATCCCGGCGCCGACGCGGTCGAACAGATTCTTGACCACCTGGCGCAGGCCGGAGATCTCAGGATGGTCCACATGCAGCAGCGGCAGCCCAGCCGCCGGGCGGATGGTGATCCGCGGCCCGGCCACCTCCATCAGAGCGGGGGCCACGACCAGGTCCGTGTCGGTCTTCTCCAGCCGCCAGGCCAGCCTCCGCAGCGCCACCCCGTCCATTTCCGGACAGGCGAGCACGGCCACGGTGTCGGCGTGGACCTGCCCGACCGCAAGCGCGACGTCGGAGAAGTCACCGAGGACCGGAACGCCCTCCACGTCGCCTATCCCGTCGTGCGGGGCGCAGGCCCCGACGACCTCCATGCCGTGGTAGCGCTCCCGGCGGAACCGGCGGACCAACTCGGTGATCGCCACCCGGTGACCCACCGCCACCACCCGCCGCATGCATCTGCCCCGGGCCCGCCTGCGGTGCAGGGAGCGGCGCAGCCCATACCGCGCCAGGAGGGTGAGCAACGTCGTCAGCGGGAGGGCCAGGACCACGTAGCCGCGGGCCACATCGGTCTTGGTGAGGTAGGCGCCGACAGCGAGGGCGGCGGTGAGCATGAAGCCGCACTGGAGGATCCGCTGGAACTCCTCCGAGCCCAGGCCGATGAGCCGAGGCTCGTAGGCGCGGTTCAGCGCGACCACGCAGACCCAGACGGCGGGCAGTGCGGCGCTCGACACGACGTACGGGAAGACGTAGGCGGTAACCTCGCCGAATCGAACGAGCAGTGCGAGGGCTCCGGCCAGGGCGGCGCAGGCGGTGTCGGCGACGACGGCCATCGCGCGGTGCCCCCGCACCCAGTCAGGCATGCGCCGGCGCGAGGCCGACACGACTCCGGATGCGTCCTGGACCGCGGTCACGTCGCGCACACACTCCCCCTGCGTAACCGTTCGCGGACAGACAGTCACGTAATGGTAGCGGCGACAAGAGAGGCCCGAAGGTTGAAGACCGAAACGTACATCTCTGTGGATGTCGAGGCCGACGGCCCCATTCCGGGGCCGTATTCGATGGTCAGCTTTGGTATGACCGTGGCCGGGCGGATGACCGGAAAGGTCTTTGAACCGGTCGATCCGCAGACCTGTACGTTCTACGCGGAGCTGCGGCCGATCAGCGACGATCATGTGCCCGAGGCTCTCGCCGTGAGCGGGCTTGACCGGGAGACGCTGATCCGCGAGGGCCGCGACCCGGCCGAGGCGATGCGGGAGGCCGCCGCTTGGATCCGCGACGCGTGCGGAAACAGCACGCCGGTGCTGGCGGCCTACCCGCTCTCCTACGACTGGATGTGGATTTATTGGTATTTCATGCGATTCGCCGGCGCCTCACCGTTCGGGCACTCGCGCTGCATCGATATGAAGACGCTGTACGCGGCCAAGGCTGGAGTGCCGATCGGCTGGGCGACCAAGCGGCAGATGCCCAGGCACTTGCTCTCCCTGCGGCCGCACACGCACAACGCCCTGGACGACGCCATCGAGCAGGCCGAACTCCTGCAGAACCTGATGGCCTTCCCACCATCCCCCCATGAGGACACGCCTGTGCTCCCCCTTTAAGGGACTCCCGTGAGGCCGCGCCGGGGACTGGACTGAGGAGAGCGGGGTCGTGAGGAACGAGCGGCCCCGATCGACGAGGGAAGGAGCCGGATCCCAGCGGCCGAACCGCGACGCGCCAGCGTCGCTAGCGAGGAGGTCCTGAGATGTTCAGGTCACCGGCGTGGAAGGCGTTCTGGGTCGGCTCCAGGCCGACCCTGATCAGTGACTCCACCACGTCGGCGGCACGGTCGAACAGGAACCCGAGATCCTTGCGCTCGGCGGTGGCGAAGTCACGCAGGACATAGGCCGCGGCGTCCATCCGGCCCGGTGGGCGGCCGATGCCGAACCGCACCCGCAGGTAGTCCCTGGTCGCCAGCGACTTGGTGATCGACTTCAGCCCGTTGTGACCGTTGTCGCCGCCCCCCAGCTTGGCCCTCAACGCGCCGTACGGGATGTCCAGCTCGTCGTGGACCACGATCACGCGGGCCGGGTCGACCTTGTAGAAGTCGGCCAGGGCCTTGACCGGCCCGCCGGACAGGTTCATGAAGGACAACGGCTTGGCCAGCACCGCGGGGACGCCCGCCAGGCGGCCCTCCAGCACCTCTGCGCGCGACCTGTGCGTCTTGAACCGCCCGCCGGCTCGCGCGGCGAGCTCGTCCAGAACCATGAACCCCGCGTTGTGCCGGTTTCCTGCGTACTCCGGCCCGGGGTTTCCCAGGCCCACGACCAACCAGCGGTCCACGATCGGCATCCCCTTCATACGCGCGTCAGGGCGGCCCGGTCCCGGGCCGCCCTGACAGATCTAGCAGAGAAAACTACTCGGCGCTCTCAGCGCCCTCACCCTCGGCCGGAGCGGCCACGGCGGCCTCGGCCGCGGGCTCGGCGGTCGGGGCCGCGGAGATGATCAGGACCAGCGCCTCCGGGTCGGCGGCGAGGGTCGTGCCCTTGGGGAGCTTCAGGTCGGCGGCGGTGATCTGGGTGCCGACCTCCAGGCCCTCGACGTCGACCTCGACGCCCTCGGGGATGTGGGTGGCCTCGGTCTCGACCGAGACGGAGACCAGCTGCTGGTCGAGGATGCCGTCGGCGACCTCACCGATCACGACGACGGGGATGTCGACGGTGACCTTCTCGCCGCGCCTGACGAGGAGGAGGTCGACGTGCTCCAGGAAGCCCTTGATCGCGTCGCGCTGGACACCCTTGGGCAGCGCGAGCTCGTCGACCGCGCCTTGGAGGCGGATCAGCACGTTCGGCGTACGCAGGGCGAGCAGCAGCTCGTGACCCGGCAGGGACAGGTGCTGCGGCTCGGAACCGTGCCCGTAGAGGACGACGGGCACCTTGTCCTCGCGGCGGATCTTGCGTGCGGCGCCCTTGCCGAACTTGTCACGCAGTTCGGTGGTGATTACCACTTCGGACATGGCTGATCTCCTAGGGATCTCGAGAATCGGAAAGGTGCGTTCCCCCTCACCCGCCCTAGCGGAAGGCGTTACGAACGCACGCAACCTGACAAGTCTACCGTGTTGTTGCCGACGCTAACGCGTCGCGGCTCGGCCGCAAGGAGCCTGGGGATTAGCTGTCGCCTTCGAAGAGGCTGGTTACCGAGCCGTCGCTGAAGACCTCGTTGATCGCGCGGGCGATCAACGGGGCGATCGACAGGACCGTGAGCTTGTCGAACCTCTTCTCCTCGGGGAGCGGCACCGTGTTGGTGACGATGACCTCGGAGATCCTGGAGTTCTTCAGCCGGTCGACCGCGGGGTCGGAGAAGACCGCGTGGGTGGCCGCCACGATCACGTTGGTGGCACCCTGCTCGTACAGCGCGTCGGCCGCCTTGCAGATCGTGCCCGCGGTGTCGATCATGTCGTCGATCAGCACACAGGTCCGGCCCCTCACCCGGCCGACGACCTCGCTCACCTTCACCTGGTTGGCCACGTCGAGGTCGCGGCGCTTGTGGATGAAGGCCAGCGGGGTGCCGAGCGTGTCGGCCCAGCGCTCCGAGAGCCGCACCCGACCGGTGTCGGGCGAGACGATCGTGGTCGTGCCCAGGTCGAGCTTGTCCTTGAGGTAGTTGACCAGGACGGGCATGGCGAACAGGTGGTCCACCGGGCCGTCGAAGAAGCCCTGGATCTGGGAGGTGTGCAGGTCGATCGACATCAGCCGGTCGGCGCCGGCCGTCTTGAACATGTCGGCCATCAGACGGGCGGTGATGGGCTCGCGGCCCCGGCCCTTCTTGTCCTGGCGGGCATAGCCGTAGAACGGCATGATCACGGTGATCCGCTTGGCGGAGGCGCGCTTGAGCGCGTCCACCATGATCAGCTGCTCCATGATCCACTGATTGATCGGCCAGGTGTGGCTCTGCATGACGAACGCGTCACAGCCACGGACCGACTCCTGGTAGCGGGCGTAGATCTCGCCGTTGGCGAAGTCGCGCAGCGTGGTCGGTGCCGCCGCGACCCCGAGGTGGCTCGCCACCTCGTCCGCCAGCTCCGGATGCGCCCGCCCGGAGAAGAACATCAGGTTCTTCTCGCCGGTCTTCTTGATGCTGCTCATGCCGTCCCCCTCGCCGGAGAGCACATCGATGCCCGCGCGACGCCGCCGCGCCCACCGGGCCGCTCGCTCCGCTCACTCACGTCTGGCTCCCCTGCTGTTTCCCCGACTCGGCGGCCTTCAGTGCCGCCCGAGCCGATCTGGTGCCCGTGCGCCTGCGCACGACCCACCCTTCGATATTGCGTTGCCGTCCGCGGGCCACCCCGATGCTCCCTGCCGGGACATCGCCGTCGATGACCGAGCCCGCGGCCGTATATGCGCCGTCGCCGATGTTGACCGGCGCGACGAGCATGGTGTCGCATCCGACGAAGGCGTGCTCGCCCACCGTCGTGTGATGCTTGTTGACCCCGTCATAGTTGACGAAGATCGCCGAGGCGCCGATGTTGGCGCCGGCGCCAATCGTCGCATCGCCCACGTAGCTCAGGTGCGGCACCTTCGCACCCTCTCCGACCTGGGCGTTCTTCATCTCGACGTACGTTCCGGCCTTGGCCTTGCGCGCCAGCACGGTGCCGGGACGCAGATAGGTGTACGGCCCGACCAGGGCCTCGGGGCCGATCACGGCCTCGGTGCAGACGGCGTTGCGTACCAGCGCACCCTCGCCGACGACGGTGTCGGTCAGCGTGCTGGCTGGACCGACCTCGGCGCCCTCGGCGACCGCCGTACGGCCGTACAGCTGGGTACCGGGGTGGATCACCACGTCCGGTTCGAGGGTGACGTCCACGTCGACCCAGGTGCTGGCGGGGTCGACCACGGTCACCCCGGCCCGCATGTGCGCCTCCAGCAGGCGCGCGTTGAGCACCCTTCTGGCGAAGGCGAGCTGTACGCGGTCGTTGACCCCCTCCACCTCCACGTAGTCGGCCGCGACATGCGCGCCGACCCGGTGACCGTCCTGGCGCAGGATCGCGAGGACGTCCGTGAGGTACTCCTCGCCCTGGGCGTTGGAGGTGGACACCCGCTTGACCGCGTCGGCCAGCAGGAGCCCGTCGAAGGCGTAGACGCCGGAGTTCATCTCCCTGATCGCCCGCTGCGCGGGGTCGGCGTCCTTCTCCTCGACGATCTCCAGGACCGCCCCCGAGGCGTCGCGGATGATCCGGCCATAGCCATACGGATCGGGAACCTCTGCCGTCAGCACGGTGACGGCGTTGCCGTCCTCGCCGTGCCGTTCGAGCAGGGCCGCGAGGGTCTCGGTGCGCAGCAGCGGCGTGTCGCCGTAGGTCACCAGAACGGTGCCACCGATGGTGCCCACCGCTTCCAGGACGGTACGGACGGCGTGACCGGTGCCCTTCTGCTCGGCCTGGACGACGGCCTGCGTATCGGGGCTGGTGCCGGCCAGATGCGCCTGGACCCGCTCCCGTTCGTGGCCGATGACGACGATGAGCCGCTCGGGTTCGAGACCCCTTGCGGCGGTGAGCACATGGTCGACCAGGGTACGGCCGCACAGCTCATGAAGGATCTTTGGTGTTCTCGACTTCATCCGGGTGCCCTCGCCTGCGGCAAGGACGATGACGGCGGCCGGGCGCGGCACACTCACGGACGAGGCTCCCTCGGCGTCGCGGCTGAGACATGACGAAACACGATGACGGACATCCACCCCCAGGGCATAGCACCGTCACCTGTTCGACAACGTGAGGATACCTTCCCGTTCGGGAACCCACCCAGCCGACTAGCCGAGCCAATAAAACAGACACAAGAGACAGCTCCGGCACCAGGACTCGAACCTGGACAACAAGGACCAAAACCTTGCGGGCTGCCAATTACCCAATGCCGGATCGGCCAAGCGGCAGGGACGACGCCCCGTACGCCTGGCACCCCTACGATACAGAGCCCACGGCGCCGAACGCGCGCCGTTTGAGAGCCGGCGTGCTCGCGAAGTCGAGCGGTCCGGGCGATGAACGCGAGGAACCCGTCGTTTGGCAGGTCAGACGCGGGTAGAACAGATTAGGGAGCCGCTACGGCGCCAGCCCCGGAGAGTCAGCTTTCACACACTTGGTGCTTAGGGATTCCTAACTTACGATGGCGTAGGTTACGGTGGCGTAGCCGCACGTGAATCCTTGCCTTTTCCGAGCCACCGCGAGGTAGCGCATGACCGTCATCGAAGAACGCTCTGCCCCTGGCCCCAAACCCGACATCGACCCCGAGTCGAAGACACTGCCCGAGATCATCACCTTCGGAGTGGTCGTCGGCGCCCCGCTGATCGCCCTGGCGGCGGCCATCCCGTTCGCCTGGGGCTGGGGACTCGGCTGGTCCGACATCGTGATCGCGTCGGTCTTCTACGTGGTCACCGGCCTGGGTGTCACCGTCGGCCTGCACCGCCACTTCACGCACGGCTCGTTCAAGGCCAAGCGCCCGCTGAAGATCGCGCTGGGCATCGCGGGCAGCCTCTCGATGGAGATGTCGGTCCTCGACTGGGTGGCCACCCACCGCAAGCACCACAAGTTCTCCGACAAGGAGGGCGACCCGCACTCGCCGTGGCGCTTCGGCACCGGCTTCGTGGCCGTGTCCAAGGGTCTGCTCTGGGCGCACATGGGCTGGCTGTTCGAGGCCGATCGGGCCAACCGCGAGAAGTACGCCCCCGACCTGGTCAAGGACCCGGACATCATCAAGCTGCACAAGTTCTTCCCGGTCCTGGCGATCACCACGATAGTCATGCCCGCCCTGCTCGGCGGCCTGCTGACCTGGTCGTGGTGGGGCATGGCGACCGGCTTCTTCTGGGGCACGCTGGTCAGGATCGGCCTGCTGCACCACGTGACCTGGTCGATCAACTCCATCTGCCATGTCTTCGGCGAGGAGGCCTTCGAGTCGCGTGACAAGTCCCGCAACGTGTGGTGGCTGGCCATCCCCTCCTTCGGCGAATCCTGGCACAACCTGCACCACTCCGACCCCACCTGCGCCCGGCACGGCGTGCTGAAGGGGCAGATCGACCTCAGTGCGGGTGTCATCCGCTGGTTCGAGAAGGCCGGCTGGGCACACGACGTCCGCTGGCCGACCCCCGAACGCCTGGCCGCCAAACGCATCGCCGCCTGACACCCTCACCTCTCCCCCCGGGTCTAGGCGGCCGAACCGCGACGCGTTGGCGTCGCGTTAGCGACGCAGTCGACCCGCGTCGCGATCAATACTCCGGAGCACCATTATTAGAACCGTGAGCGAGCCCCGACGGCGGATGTCAGGTAAGGAACGCCGGGAACAGCTGATCCAGATCAGCCGGACCCTGTTCGCGGAGAAAGGGTTCGACGGCACATCGGTCGAGGAGATCGCGGCAACCGCCAACGTCTCCAAACCGGTGGTCTACGAGCACTTCGGCGGTAAGGAGGGCGTGTACGCGGTCGTCATCGACCGGGAGATGCAGAAGCTGTTGATCATGGTGACCGAGGCGCTGTCCGCCTCGCACTCACTGATCAAGCTGGAGCGGGCGGCCCTGGCCCTGCTGGCCTACGTGGAGGAGAACAGCGAGGGTTTCCGCATCCTCGTTCGCGACTCGCACGCCGCCTCGGGAACCGGCACGTTCGCCAGCCTGATCAACGACATCGCCAGCCAGGTCGAGGACGTCATGGTCGACGAGTTCGTCGAACGTGGCTACGACCCCAAGCTGGCGCCCATGTACGCCCAGATGCTGGTCGGCATGGTGGCGCTGACCGGCCAGTGGTGGCTGGACGTGCGCAAGCCGTCGCGCGAGGAGGTCGCCGCGCACCTGGTCAACCTGGCCTGGAACGGTCTGACCGGGCTGGACCCGAGCCCCCGGCTGACCGCCTCCTCTCGTGGCCTGGGGCAGCGGCTGGCCCAGGCGCCGCAGCGCACGGCCGATGCCGGCCCCCATCCCCCGGGATCGCGGCGGCGCCCGCAGCCCCGCCCCGCCGAACCGTCACCGCCCCCGACGGAAAAGGAGCTCCGGGAGCTGGAGAAGGCACGTGCGCGGGAGCAGAAGGAACAGGAGAAGCTGCGCGAGCGCGAACAGCGCGAGGCCGAGAAGCTGGCCAGGGAGCTGGAGAAGGCACGGCTCCGCGAGCAGCGGGAGCTGGAGAAGGCGCGTGAGCGGGAGCAGAGGGAGCTGGAGAAGGCGATGCTCCGCGAGGCCAAGGCCGCCGAGCGCGAGGCTGTCAAGCGAGCGGAACTCGTGGCTGAAGAACAAGAAAAACTTGAGCCAAGTGGGTAAACAACAGCGCTCGTTGAGCCGAAATTAACGTTCCGTTCAACAAAAGCGGGCATTCTGGTCATATGTCCGCTGAACTCGCCGGAGCCACCCCCGCCGGACTCCCCCTCCCTCAGGAGCGCTTCCTCAACCGCGAGGAGAGCTGGCTCCAGTTCAACCAGCGTGTGCTGGAGATGGCGGAGGATCCGTCCCTGCCGCTGCTGGAGAGGGTGCGGTTCCTTGCCATCTTCGCCAGCAACCTGGACGAGTTCTTCCGGGTACGGGTGGCCGGGCTGAAACGGCGGATGGCCACCGGCCTCCTGCTCCGCACGAAGAGCGGGCTGAAGCCCCGCGAGGAGCTGCCCAGGATCGCGGGGATCGCCAACGATCTCGCGCTGCGGCAGTCGGCCTGCTTCCACGAGCGGATCCGCCCGCGGCTGAGCGCCGAGGGCATCGAGATCGTGCGCTGGGACGACCTCGGCCGCGACGAGCGCACCGAGATGCGCAAGTTCTTCAGGGAGCGGATCAGGCCGGTGCTGACGCCGCTGGCCGTCGACCCCGCCCACCCCTTCCCGTACATCTCGGGACTCTCACTGAACCTGGCCGTCACCGTCCGCAACCCCTCGACCGGCAACACGGTCTTCGCCCGGGTCAAGGTGCCCAGCCGGCTCCCCCGCTTCGTCACGGCGTCCGTGAACCGTTTCGTCCCGCTGGAAGATGTGATCGCCGCTCACCTGGGGCAGCTTTTCAAAGGCATGGAGATCGTCGAACACCACGCCTTCCGGGTGACCCGCAACGAGGACCTGGACGTCGACGAGGACGTCACCGAGAACCTCATGCAGGCACTGGAGCGCGAGCTTCTCAAGCGCCGCTTCGGCCCTCCGGTCCGGCTGGAGGTCGAGGACACCATCACACCCGAGGTGCTCGACCTGCTGGTGGACGAGCTGGGAGTGGCCGAGCACGAGATCTGCCGGCTGCCGGGGCCACTGGACCTGACCGGGCTGCACGCGATCGCCGACCTCGACCGGGGCGAGCTGACCTTCCGCCCGTTCGTACCCGCGGAGGTCGTGCACGTCGAGGACGACATCTTCGCGGTGCTGCGCGAGCGGGACGTGCTGCTGCACCACCCGTACGACTCGTTCTCCACGAGCGTGCAGCGGTTCATCGAGCAGGCCGCCGCCGACCCGAACGTGCTGGCCATCAAGCAGACGCTCTACCGCACCAGCGGCGACTCACCGATCGTGGACGCGCTGATCGACGCCGCCGAGGCGGGCAAGCAGGTGGTCGTGGTCGTGGAGATCAAGGCCAGGTTCGACGAGCACGCCAACATCACCTGGGCTCGCAAGCTGGAACGGGCCGGATGCCACGTGGTCTACGGTGTCGTGGGGCTGAAGACCCACTGCAAGCTGGCCCTGGTGGTGCGGCAGGAATCCTCGGGCGAACTGCGCAGCTACTGCCACATCGGCACGGGCAACTACAATCCCAAGACCGCCAGGTTGTACGAGGACCTGGGCCTGCTCACCGCCGACCGGCTGGTCGGCGAGGACGTCACGGACCTGTTCATCCACCTGACCGGCTACTCCAACCACTCGGCCTACCGGCGGCTGCTGGTCGCCCCGCACTCGCTGCGCGGCGGGCTGCTGGCCAGGATCGAGCGGGAGATCGCCCATCAGGAGGCGGGCCGTCCCGCCGGCATCAGGATGAAGACGAACTCCCTGGTGGACGAGCCCATCATCGACGCCCTCTACCGGGCGTCGCGGGCCGGCGTACCGGTGGATCTGTGGGTGCGGGGGGTCTGCACGCTCCGTCCCGGTGTACAGGAGCTGTCGGAGAACATCCGGGTCAGGAGTGTGCTGGGCCGTTTCCTCGAACACTCGCGGATCTACGAGTTCGGCCGCGGCCGACGCCCGGAGATCTGGATCGGCAGCGGTGACATGATGCGCCGCAACATCGAGCGCCGGGTGGAGGTACTGGTCAAGGTCGCCAGCCAGCAACAGCGGAACTACCTCAGCGGCCTGCTGGACCGGGCCATGTCCGACGACACCACGAGCTGGTGGCTCGACCCGGACGGGACCTGGCTCCGACATCCCGGCGATGACCTGCAGACCCATCTGATCGGCACCCGTAGGTGGAGGGCCATCGATGACTGAGCACACCACCCGCCCGGACGGCGTGATCCGCGCGGCCGGGGCGGTCGTCTGGCGCGGCTCACCGGGCGCGCCGCAGGTCGCCCTCGTCCACCGGCCCAAGTACGACGACTGGTCGTTCCCCAAGGGGAAGCTGAAGAACGGCGAGCACGCCATCGCCGGCGCGCTGCGCGAGGTGACCGAGGAGACGGGGATCACCGTGGAACTCGGCCGGTCGCTGCCGTCGAGCCACTACACGAAGGACGGCCGGCCCAAGCGCGTCGACTACTGGGTGGCCAGGATGCTCTCCGAGGAGCGCCGTACCGACAGCCGCGAGGTCGACGAGGTGGTCTGGCTGCCTGTGGAGGAGGCCGTACGGCGCCTGACCTACGACTGGGACGCCCACCTGCTCCGCGCGCTCGGCGCGGCATCGCCCGCGACCACCCCGCTCGTGCTGGTACGGCACGCCCTGGCGGGGAACCGGCAGGACTGGGAGGGCGACGACGACGACCGCCCGCTCGATGAGAGCGGCCTGAGACAGGCCGAGGTGCTCGCGAGCGTGCTGGGCGCCTTCCGCCCCGCGGAGCTGGTCAGCTCCCCCAGCAGGCGGTGCGTGCAGACCCTGGAGCCGTACGCCGAACGGGCCGGCCTGCCGGTCCGGCTCGAACCCGTCCTGTCGGAGACCCACCACGACTTCCAGGGCTCCCTCCTCCTGGTCGAGGAGGCACTGGCCTCGAACCGGCCCACGACGCTCTGCGGCCACGGCAAGACCCTGCCCGAACTGATCTCCGAAGTCGGCGGCCGGTCCGGCGACACGTGGCTGGCCAAGGGCGCGTTCACGGTGCTGCACCACAACGGCGGCCGTGTCGTGGCCGTGGACCGCTACGTCGTCTGACGCCCGCTTCCGGCGGTTCGGTCCAGGGCCTCGCCAAACGATCCCGAGCGCTCAGCGGCCGGGGGAGCGTCGGAGAAGCTTCGCGACGGCGGCCGCGGTGTCGGCCCAGAGCCGGGGGAACTCCTCGTCGGCGCGCTCGGCCCCGGCCCGCTCCACGCCGGTCAGCACGCCGTAGGTGTAGGTGTCCTCCCCTGCCAGGCGTGCGTTCGCGGCCTCGGCGACCAGCCGTTCCTGCGCGACGACGCCGTCCATGTGGGTGCCCAGCGCCTCCTGTATCGCCTCCGCCCGCTTGGCCAGCTTCTTCATGCCGGGCACCTCCGCGGTGTAACGGGCCCGTTTGGCCGCCTTGCGTACGTCGTGCATGGCGAGTTCGCGCTCGGCGGGGTCCTCGATGGACCGCGCGGTGTCGTAGGCCCTGACGACCTGGCGCCAGCTGAAGGCCGCGACGGTCTTCAGGGTCTCGGCGGGCCTGTCGGCGGCCTTGGTGAGCACGGGGGTGGCGATCAGGTCGTCGAGGGCGTCGAGCAGGGCGAAGTAGCGCTCCCCGCGGAGGGCGTCCCTGACCCGGTCGAGGGCCTCGTGCTCGTCGTCCAGCAGGTCGGAGCTGAGGCGGGCCCTGACCGGGCCCACGATCAGCGCGTTGTCCAGGCTGTCGAGCCTGTTCTCGAACCGCTCGCGGATGACCTCCAGGTCGCGCGCCTCGCCGAGGACCGTGCCGAGCCACTTGAGCTCGTCCTGGACGCTCCCGGTCCCCTTGACGACCGTTTTGAACGACTTCAGCGCGCTGCGGAGCCGCCGGGCGGCGACGCGCATCTGGTGTACGGCGTCCTCCTCGGCCTTACGGACCCGAGGATCCTGCGCGAGCAACGCGCCGACCTGGGCGGTGAGATAGCCGACGGCGACCTCACCCGCGGAACCCGGGATCGGCCTGGTACGCGGCTGCGCTGAGACCGCCCCGGCCGCGTTGAGCAGGCGCGCGAGCTTGCTGGCCGATTCGGCGGGACTGGCGCCGACCTGGCGTAGCCGCTTTCCGACCTTCTTCAGCAGCCTCTCGTCGCCCTGGACGATCTCCGCCTCGACCTCGTGCCAGCGCTCGACATGGGGTTCGTCGCCGAACACCGTGCCCTTGACCCGGTCATCGGCGATCTCGATCAGCCTCACCCCGGCTCCGTTGACCAGCGTGGTGACGGCACGGCGGGTGTCCAGCTCGGCGATGGGCGCCAGCGGGGCGCCTCGGGTGTGGGCGAGCACCAGGTCGGCCAGCTCGGCAGGGACGATCTTGATGCTCCGGGTCAGCGGGTGGGTGATCTCCTGCCGTACGCCTTGGGCCTTGGGGAGCTTGAGGTGCCAGCCCGGATCCGTACCGCCCCTGCGCCTTCTCAGGGTGATTCCCCGCGCGGCGAGCCTCAGGTCGGGCGTGTCGAAATAGAGGGCGACCAGCCGATGGGTCTTGGGACCCACGACCTCCCCTACGCCTGGCAGTCCGGCGAGATCCGGCAGCTGGTAATCCACTGGTACGTCGAACTTGTCCTCGATCTCTATCGCCACAGGTCATCCCTAGATTTACCAAGATATCCACCATGTCTTCGCAGTATTTATTGATGCCCTGTTATCCGTCCAGGAACCCCAGCCGATCGCCTCGGAGGTCGCCGGGACCAGACCGCCACCGGCCGGACGCCCCGCCCGAGATACCGGCCAGACGATAACTCGCACCTGGAACGTTGAATGGCCCGTTCACCCCGCTACGGCACGAGTGTCGTCGTACGCCGTCGGCTCGGGTGGCACCGTGTGCCGTTCAGGCTGCTGTGCTCGCAGGTGTTCCGCGAGCGCGGTGATCCGCCGCAGCGGCCCCAAGTCCAGCGGTGGTAGCGGCTGAGAACCGGCCAGCGCATCGGCGGCGGCGCGGATGGCCGCTCGCAGCGGTGAGTCCTCAACGACCTCGTCATGCAGGACGTTGCCGTCGTGTTCGACGGTGACACGGTGGTGGTTACGGTCCAGCTGCCACCCGCTGGCCGTGGTGACCGGGTCGAGGTGCACGGTGACCTGGGTGCGGCCGGCGTGGACGGTGAGATACCGGTGCCGGTCGTCGGCGGGGCGGATGCCGCGCCGCCACCCGCCTACCTGATCGGGAACGTTGTCCAGGACGATGGCTGGGGTCGTGATGCTGGAGTTAAGCTCCAGATGTATGACGGCGTCGCCGGTGTGGAGGGTGGAATGCTCGGTCAGGCCCGACACGAACAGCCGTGAGTCGTAGATCGCACGGAGCATCGCCTGTTGCGGGCGCGTCGCCAGGTAGACGGCGAAGTCATCGGGGGACAGGAAGCGGCGCAGCACGGCGAGCATGTGCAGCCATTCGTAGCCGAGGACCCCGTAGGTGCGGTCAATAAACCTGCCGACGGCAATGTCACCGCTGCGGTCCTTGGTGAACGTGACCGTGATGTGGTGGATCGGGATACCGGGGGCGTACTCCTTGAGGAGGTCGGCGGCGAGATCGAGAGCGCGGGCGTGTCGGTACTGATCGATGATCATGATGCGAGCGTTGGGGTGTTCGTCGAGCAGGCGGACGAACGCGTCAATCTCGTGCCCCTGACAGGCGGGTTTCTCCAGCAGGACCCGTGGAGCCGAATCATGGATAAAGATCGACTGCAGTACGGGGAGGTGATCGGAGGTGGGACAGCACACCGACCACAGGCCGATGTCGGCGGCGACCTCTGCTGATAGCTCCTCAACACCGTGACGAAAGCTTCGGTAGGACTGGGGCAGATCCTGGTGTTTGGGGTCGAGAACCGTCAGCCGGGCGCCGACTTCAGCGAGAAGCTGAGCGTGCAGTCGGCCGGCGGCGCCGTAGCCGACCACACACGCCGCAGTGCCGGGCAGAGCCGCGAGGCCGGCCTCAGCGGTCCACGTGCGCACCCCGGCGGCCAGGTAGGTGTCGTAGTAGGCGTCGTATAGGCCGGAGGTGGTGATGACGTCGTCGACGAGATCGGTGTGCACTCCGGGCGGAGTCGCGTCGGCCTGGGAGCAGAGGGCTTTCGCGGCGATGAGCGTTCCGGCCCGGTAGGCGTCGTAGCCCTGATTGGGAATGGCGTCCGACTCAAACAGATTGAGGGAGCGGCCGTCGCCGAGGACCGTCACCTTGGCACCGCCCCGTAGATGGTAGCGGCGGCCGATCCCGGGAATCTCCACCACCGTCTCAGTGAGCTGCGGATCAGTGGCCAGCAGGGCGAAGTCGCGGGTGGCGTACGGGGCCAGGACGACGCCGTCGGGCAGCAGTCCGATCGCCTCGGCGGTGAGCGCGTCCTCCCCGGTAGTGCCGACCAGCAGGAAGGGCCGTACCGCACGCATCGCGTCAACGGCGGTGCGGTAGGTGGGATGGCCGGCCTCGGCGGCGGCGATCAGGGCGAGCGGCTCTGGATCAACGACGTGGACCTGACAGCCCTGGGCGCGCAGCGCGGATGCCAGGCGCGATCCGAGAGTGCCGTAGCCTAGAACAAGTATCGTGCGACCGATGACCTTCATGGCGGGCAACAGCTCCCGCAGCCGCCGCAGGCACGAGTCGGCGATCTCCGGGTAGCCGAGGTTCGTCTTCAGCACTGAGCGCGCCAGGTTGAACACCGGGATGGCGAGTGACCCAGCAGTGGTGATGCGCTTGAGCCCGGAAACGGTCAGCTCCAGGACGGCGTCCACCCGGCGGGGCGCGTCGGCGTGGCCGTATCCCTGGGCGAGCAGGCCGCCGTCGTCGATGACCAGCACTCGGCGCCCAACGGAGTGGGCGGCATCGATGAACGCGTCCACCCCGGCGAGGGCTTGGGCGAGGTCGTCGGCGTGGCTGTCCGGGGCGTTGATCAAGGTGTTGTCGAGCAGACCGCTGTAATACCCGCGCGCCAGAAGCGTGGCATGGATGCGGTCACGGTTGCGGGTGCGGTCGCCCTTGGCCAGTGCGTACATCCACTCGGCGGGTACGCCGACCCGCTGCAGGGCCAGCAGGAAGGCGAGCGTGTTCTCCACATAGTGATCACGGAAGATCACGGCCCAGCCGTCGAGGTGGGTGTCCGGGACGGCGTAACGGGCCAGCAGCGGCATGCTCACGGTGAGCTGCGCCAACTCGGCCGGGTCGTAGCAGCGCAGCCGCCCCTGCAGCCACACCCGCAGGTCTTCGGCGACATCCTGCCCGCCCGGGTGGACATCGAGGAGGATCTCGACGGGCTGCTGGTCGGGCAGAACGTGGCTGAGCGTGTCGGGTCGGTCCTGAGTGTAGGGATGCCAGCGGGCGACGACACGGGAGGCGCCGCCGTTATCGACCATGAGTAGGCTGTCCGGGTCGGACTGGTGTACATGCAAGCCGTGGCGTTCGGCGATCTCGGCCGCGCCGAGAAGCAGGGCGTCGGGCGAGATTGGCCCACGGAGGACGTCCCAGGTCGCGCGGGCGGCGGACGCGGGAACGGTGTCCATGGTCACGGGGATCTCCCTTGGTTTCGGGGAAACTCGAAGGCATATCGTCAATGCGAGTGCTCAAGACCGGTCAGGTGCCGGCCAGCTCCGCTAGGAGCGTGTCGGTTCCGGCGAGTTCGGACAGCAACGTCGCCGCCGCCCGGTGGCGTATCAGCCAGAAATCATCCAGGTCGTCCTGGAACAGGCCGGGCTTGAGGTAGTGCTGTTTGACGCCGTAGAGACTTTTCAGCAGCTGCAACAGCGCGACCCGGCCACAGGCACGCACGTCCACATCAGGCACGGCCGGGTGCGCCTCCTGGTAGGCGCCGATGAGGGTCGCGGCGGCGTCCAGCCAGTTGCCGCCCTCGGTGACGGTGTTGGGGTAGAACGCCATGCGGCCCAGGTCATAGGCGAGAAGGAACGGCTCCGGCGGCCGGAAGTCCAGCACCGCCGACAGCTCGTCGCCGGTGAACAGGAGGTTGACCGGTGAGTAGTCGCCGTGCAGGACCTGCACGGTCAGATCGGTGGGAAGGTCGGCGAGCAGGACGGGAATGCGGGCGAGCATGGCGCGGCGTTCCAGGAGCGTGCGCTGGGCGTCACCGTCGAAGGGGTCAGCGACCCCGGTGCGGACACGCTCGGCGATGATGTCGAGAAGCTGGTCGATCGTCACAGCGAGGCCGTCGACGTCGATGCCGCGCCACTGCTTCACCGCGGGGGCGGCGGCCGGGGCGGGGCGGTCGGCGAACAGGGCGTGGATGCGCCCCAAGGCGGTACCGGCGGCGGCGAGCTGGGCGGGTGACAGATGGGTGATGACCTGGCCGGGCACCCACTCCCACACCGACATCGCCAGCGGGCTACTGGTGTCGATGACGTCTCCGTCCTCGTTGGGCAGCACCACCGCTCCGGGAATACCAGCCTGCAGGGCGAGGCCGGCCAGGGCGATCGCTTCGCGTTCGGCGGGCAGGTCGGTGCCGTCGGGGTAGCTCTTCACGAACACCTGTCGGCCGTTGCAGTTGGCGCGGTAGTTGACGGTGCCCTGCCCGATGGGCAGCTGTGTGATGGTGCATACCGTCAGCCCGTAGCAGCCGGCCAGGACGGCGGCGATCCGGCCGCCTGGCCCGGACGTCGGGGAGCTGGTCATGAGGTCAGGCACAGCAGCCTTCTCCTTCTTCTCGGTGCGGGGAGCAGGTTGACGTGAAACGGCGTGTGCCGGGCCCCGGGGAAGCCGTCACGTTATCTCGGCTCGTTGTGGCCGGTGGGTTGTTTTCGCAGGTGAGCCGTTCGAACGTCTGCCGGTAGACGGCGGTGACGGCCCGCCATCTCGCGCTGCTGTCCCCCACGCGCCGGAGGCGAGGGCGGGGGCGTTGGTGGGCGGCTTCGGCGGCGGCCATGGCCGGGCCGGGGCCTTCGTCTGGCGGGTAGAGCCGCGCCGGGGAGCCCGTGGTCATCTCCGCGATGGCGGGGAGGTGCGGGGCGATGACCGGGGTGCCGAACGCCAGCGCGGTACCGATCGAGCCGGGATACAGCACGCCGGTGAAGAACTCCCACGGCCCATCGACCCGGTAGGGACACAGCGCGGCATCAGCCACCCGGTACAGGTGGTGCACATGCTCGGGCGGCACCCGCTGCGGGTGGACATAAACGCGACCGCCGCACCTCCGCGCGGCCGCGACGAGGTCGGCGGCCAGAGCCTCATCGCGGCACGGCCCGGCGATGAGCAGGTGTGCGCGCCGGGTATGCGCGGTGAATGCCTCCACCGCCGCGGGCAGGTCCTTGTACGGGGTGATGTTGCCCATGGCCAGCATCGAGCAGGGGGCGGCGCGCAGTCTGCGCAGCAGGACGCGCACCGATTCCGGCACCGGACCGGCGTCCGCCGTGGCGCTCAGTCCGCCCCACCCGGCGACGATGATCGGCGCGGTGGTGAGCCGGGCCAGGTGTAGGGCGTCGGCATAGGTGTGGGTGAGCACCGTGTCCGCGATGCCGAGGACGCCGAGGGCGGCATACCAGTCGGCGTCGCGCGGCGGGCCGCCATCGATGGGCAGCAGATTGTGCACCGTCCACACGATGCGCCACCCGCCGTCGCGCAGCGCCTGCAGTTGATCCAGCATGGTCCTGGCCGCCGACAGGGTGCGCTGCCCGCCCCGATCCCGGTACAGGCGCTTGAGCCGGTGCAGGTTGATCACCCCTGGCCGGGTGGGGCGGCCGGGGATGGCGGTGAGGCTGGAGGCGAAGCCGAGTGGGAGGCCAGGTGGGGCGTGCCGGTGCAGTTCGGCGAAGTACGGGCTCGGCCAGGCCGGGTAGTCGGTGACCGCCACCCATCCCCCGCCCGGTGAGGTACTCATCGGGATTCCAGGGCGGTGGTCAGCCGCTCCCACCAAGTGGCCGTCGCGTGATACCGGGCCAGGCACTCATCGGGGCTGCGGTCTGGCCCGGTCCATTCCAGGGCGACCTCCAGGTCCTGGCCGGCTTGGATGCGGTAGGCGGCCAGGGCGGCGATGACGGCCTGCCCAGGCGCGTCCAGGCCGGTTCCCGGGTCCGACAGGTGCAGCACCTGGGCGTGGTCGAAGATCGGCGCGAGCCAGGCGGGGAACCGGTTTCGCTTCGGGAGTGCGGCGGCGAGTTGCGCGGTGTCGGCCAACAGCCTCATCTTCGGGCAGGCGTTCACCAGGTCAACGAGGGGCCGCAGCGTGGCCGGGGACACCCAGCCGGGGTGGTGCGGCTCGATCAGCAGCGGTAGCACGCTGTCGGCCAGCACGCGCAGTTTCTCCCCCTGGGCCAGCTGGTCTGCGGTCAGCGGGGTGCGAGCCGGCAGCCGCACCCATCGGGCGTTGAGGATGGTCGCCGCTTCGGCGAGCTCTTCCAGGTCGTAGGCCGCCCGGCGGCGGGCGGAGGCGTCACCGGTGAGCAGGTCGGCCAGGTCGACGTCGGCGGTGACCCCGGTGATCGGAACCGTCTGCGCGGCGGCCTTACGCCACCGCCACACCGTCACCGACGACTGGGAGGCCAGGTCGACGCCGCGGGGGCCGCCGCGCAGATGCACGAACGGAATGTCATGGGAGGCAGCCCAGTTCAGCATGTCTGGGACGGTCAGGCCGCGCACCGAGATGCTGTACAGGCCGATCCGGGGCAGGGTCATGGCTTTCACTCCCACGAGAAGATCACAACGGGTTCGTCGGGGCGGCCCAGCCCGTGAAAGGCGGCGTACAGGGCGGGCGCGCCCTCGCCGAGCACGATCCGGCACCAGCCGTCGATCAGATGCGGGTTCATGTGCCAGGTCAACCAGGTCGCCGCCGTGGTGTACGCGTCCTGGTAGCAGGCGGGGCCGGCGAGAAGCTCGTGCATGCCGACGATCGTCCATCCGGAGCGGTGCAGGTCGAGCGCCGCCAGCTCCGACACCGGATCGGGAGTGCCGAGCAGGCCCAGGGTGCCGCCCTTGGTCAGCAGGGCGGCGGCGTGGCGCGGTGTCCCGGCCGCGTCCACGACCACGCCAGCACTGCCCTGGACAATGGAGGCGACGCACTCCACCCCGGGCACGCGGCCGATCGGGGGATCCGGCCGGGAGGTCAGCACCCGCACCCGGGCGGCGCCGCGGCGGTACAACTCCAGGGCGCAGCCGAGCGCGACCGGCCCGGAGCCGACCAGCACGACGTCATCGAGGCTGACCCGGTCGGGGAGCCGGTCCAAGCCCAACACCGCCAACTGCTGGAACCGCGCCAGGGCTGCGGCCTGAAGACGGGTGCCGGGAGGCACGGTGAGCACGTTGTCGGCGCAGGCGTCGAACGCGGCGCCGTGCGGCACCGCCGCCAGCTTCCACCCGGCCATCAGGTCACCGCTGAACGTCATGTATCCGGCGTCACGCGAGCCGACCGGCCCGTAGGTGGCGCGCAGGTGGCGGCGTTCGGTGCCAGGGCTGAGCACGCTGAACCGGGACGCCACCATGCCGTCCGGGACGGCCACGGCGGGCAGCAGGTGAGCGCGCCCTTCGGCGAAGCGGATCCGCGGCCCCGCGTACCGGCACCGCGCGAGATGGGTGAGATCAGAGGGCATGAAGGCTCTCCAGGTAGGCGGGCAGCTCACGCAGATGGGCGATCACACCGATGCCAGGGTCCAGGCCGGACGGACGGCCGTCCTGACTGATCAGGACGGCGCGCATCCCGTGGGCGGCAGGGCCGATCGCGTCCTTGGCCGGGGTGTCGCCGACGAACACGATCTCTTCCGCCGGGCAGCCCGCCTCCTCGATCACGGTGGCGTAGAACCGCGGATGCGGCTTGCGGACACCGATCGTGCTCGACAGCACCAGCGCGTCGAAGCAGTCACTGATGCGGGCCTGTCGCAGGGTGGCGCGGCGCACGCTCTCGGGGCGCTGGGTGTCGCACGCCAGCACGCACACCAGGCCCGCCTCGTGCAGGTTGCGCAGCGCGTGGGCGGCCACCGGGTCGACCTCGGCGTCCGGCACGGTGCTGAACACCGCCTCGACCATGGCCACCGGATCGTCCAGCACCCCCCCCGCTCTCCCGCGTGGCCAGGCGCAGCAGGTCGGCGAACGGGGTCTGCTCGTGCAGCGGCCGGTCGACGGCGCGCGTCCCGCGCATCACCTCATCGAGGGCTGCGGCGAACCCGTCCGGGATCAGCGGGCCGTCCAGCTCGCGCAGAATTCGCGCCACGGTCGCGGCATCAGGACTGGGCCCCGGACGGGCGAGGGTGCCGCCGAAATCGACCGCCACCGCAGCCACCCTGACCGGTTTCCTCTTCCTCATCCCGTCCACCGATCCTCGGCCAGCTGTTCGACGCGGTGGGAGATGTCGTACGGGGTGCCACGCACCGCGTAGAAGCCGGTCGAGCCGGTCAGGGCGGCACGTACCGGATTCGCCGCCGCTGGGCGTGCTCGTCCTCCAGCAGCCGCAACGGCTGCTCCCCGGCGTCGAGGAGCCGGTCGAGCAGGTGTCCGCTGCCGCGCAGCCATGCCGTGGCCGCCGTGTGCCGGTCCACGCGCTCAAGAACGCCGCCCGCCGCGGAAGGGTCAGCGTCGAGACAGACGAGCACCGCCGCCACCACCGGCACCCGGCCCGGCCCGGCGGCCGACGTGTCACTCCGGCGCAGATCGACGACAACCGGCCCGGCTTCAGGAAGGTCCAGGTCGGGAAACCAGCGACGGACCGCGCCGCGTCGGCCGAGGATCGCGGTGGTACCACCCCGCACGAAAGAGCCGCCGTCAGCGGCGACATCGAGCAGGGTCACGTCGCCGGCCAGCCACTGCCAGCCGCGCTCCGCGAGCGCGAGCCCGGCCAGGGTCTTTCCCGCGCCGTGACCGCCGAGCAGCAACACCGCCCCATGGCCGGGCCGGTGCATCGCGACGGCGTGCACACACAGGGTTCCATCGGCCAGGTGTAGCACATGCAGGTGCGCGTTGATCACCCGGCGGGCGTCCGGCGGGGCGTCTGGGACAGCGACTGCGCGGGCCGCCAGATGCTCGCCAGGTTGCAGCAGCTCGGCGGAGGCGCCGGGCACATGCGGCGCGATGTGCGGCCACGCCACGATGACGTCGTCACAGGCGGCGACGGCCAGGGTGCGTCCGGCGCTGGGCACGACCACCATCCGCCGCGACATGGTTCCCGTCCTCACCGGGCTGTCACCTCCAGCAGCTCGGCCAGCGCCTCCCACAACGGGGCGTGCGGCAGATCCCGCAGGTGAGGCACCATCAGCCGGACGGCGGGCACTCCGGCCAGCACGTCCGCCCAGCTCGGCGCGGGCCATGTGATCTGGCCGGGGGGCGGGCCGCCGGTCACCCCGAGCAGGTCGGTGGAGTACAAGCGCTGCCCGGGGACACCGGCTGCGCCTGCCAGCACCGCCTCCGCCTCCGCAGGCTCCAGCGCGACGGCGTGCAGGGGCCGGACTGTTTCCTCATCAGGGTCGGGGACCACGTGCACCACGGCGCCCAGCCGGGTCGGGGGCGCCCAGTCGACGATGGCCCGATGCTCGCCCGGGGTGAACAGCACCCGACGCCGGAGCATGCCGCCCACCCTGCGCTCCTGCTCCACCCCGCCGCAGGGGGCGGCCAGTTCCGCAGGGACACCGACCCGGGTTGGCCACCCGGCGACGATCCCGTCCATGCCGATCATCACCAGATCGTCGGCCATGAACCGAGCGTCCAGCTCATCACAGGCGCGGTGCGCGAGCGTGGACTTCCCACCCCGGCTGCCCGCCACGAACAACACCGCCGTACCGTTCACGGTCACCGCGGAGGCGTGCAGCATCCGCCACCCGCCACCCAGCATCCGAGAGGAGAAGAACAGCCTGGCCAGCCAGTCGGGCCAGCGCCGGGACGAATCGTCGCAGGGGACGGCGACGCGGGTGACACGTTGGACCCGGTCGACCTCCAGCAGCGCCGCGGCGCTTCCCGGCCGGTACAGCCCCAGCAGGCGCAGCAACCCGTTCCCCGTGCCGGCCACGGCCAGGCGGGGCCCGCCGTGCGGGGAGACCAGGACGGGCCGGTCGGCGAGCAGCGCATCGACGTCACCCGGCACCTGGGCGAGCTCGTCACGATCGACGCGGATCGTCCAGTCCGTGCTGGGGCCGGCGGCACTCACCGTGCACGGCGGCACCATCACCGTGGTCACCCCCGCCACCAGGGACGGATTACCGACGACTCGCAGCCGCCACGGGCCCAGCAGCAGGTCCACCACCCGTTCCGAAGCGACAGCCACCGCTTCTGGTGCTTGTTCCGGGTTTTCAGCAGCTGTCGCGATGCGTCGAGTCATTTGAACCTCGGTTGGGAGATTGGCACCGCCACACAGGCCCAGGTGCGGGTTCCGCCGCGGTGCCGCCTGCGGCCCCAGCGCAGGGCCAGCGCGTTCACCAGCAGGAGTCCCCTGCCGTTCTCGGCCTCCAGGTCGGGCGGCCTCGCCCGCAGCCGCCGCACGGCACCCCCGTTCTCAGCGTCCAGGTCTGGCAGGCTTGCCCGTAAACGCCAGGCGGGACCTCCGTCGTGCACCTCGATGAACAGCAGGCGGCCACGCAACCGGACCCACACCTGGACGTGATCTCCCGCGGTGTGGCACACCGAGTTGGTGACCAGTTCGGATACCAGCAACTCGACTGTGGCGGTCGTGCCCTCGCCAACGGCCCAGTCCGCCGCCGCCCGGCGGGCGAACTCTCGCGCCTGTCCCACCATCTCGGGAATCCTCGGCAGTCCGAGGTATCGGACGTCCGCCTCTTCCCATCGTTGCTGTGAATTAGAACCGGACACGGCTGATGCCCGCTTCACGGGCATGCGTACCTCTCGCGCGGAAGGCAGATCATCCATGACGATGCTCACCTCGTCACCGCGTGCGACAACGCTACGGACAGGAGCATGGAAGTTCCTTTGAAAGCAGGGGATGGGAGATCCACAGATCTTGCGCGGCGGCTGCGGATGACACCCTTCAAGGACACCGCGGCGATCTCCGGGTGCCCAGGTCTTCGAACGGCCCCCCGTCGGCCATCGCGAGAGCCTCATAGCGGCCCCGCTACGGCCTTTTGGCGGACGTTTCGTCTCGCCTGACCTTCCGAGATTGTTAGATCTCCCACGCTGAGGCGACCACCCGTTACCGTGGATCGACAGGTGTCAGAACGGGGGCGCACATGGCCGGATGCGAGAGCGGTAACCGTCACCTGAAGCAGGCAAGGCAGAACGCCCACTTCACACAGGAACGGAACGCGCAGGAACTCACTGACCTCGCCGACCAGATGTACATCGCGGGAGAGATCTCCCGCCGCACCTCGGTCAGTCCCCGGCAGTACCGGCGCTGGGAGAGTTCGGCGCCACCCTGGCCCCACCCAGACCACCGCAAGTTGCTGGAGCGGTTCTACGGCAAGCCGATTGTCGAACTGGGCTTCACCCCGCCTGAGACGGCTGGCCTCATGCTCCCCGAAGCACACGCCGACCTCCCCAGCGGAAATATGGACAACGGGAATGAGATCTTCGTAGCTGTGAACCGTCGAGAAGCCCTCACCACCGGGGCCGCCGCCCTCACCTTGGCCGCCGCCGGACACAATCTGCCCTGGCTTCCTCCCGCTGCCTCCGCCCAGTCCGGTCGGCACAAGTTGCGTGTAGGCACAGAGGAAGTCGATCTCCTGCGCTCTGCTGTCCTCGACCTGGATGTCATCGACCAGCGCTTTGGCGGAGGTCGGCTGTGGCGATCGGCCCGCGCCCATCTGATCCTGGTCCACCGCCTGATCGAGGAGGGCACCTACGGCGAGCCCACCGGCCAAGAGTTGCACGGTATCGCTGGTCAACTGACCACGTCGCTCGGCTGGTTCTGCTACGATGCGGGCCAGCAGACCGAGGCTCGCGTCTACTTCTCCGAAGCGCTGAACACGGCCATGATCAGCGGAGATGAACCTCTGGCCATTCGCACCCTGTCCAACATGGCTCGCCAGTCCGTCGACCTCGGCAAGGGCCGTGAGGCTGTCCGCTTCGCCCACATCGCTCAAGCGCACGCCGCCGAGTGGTCCGCTCCTCCCCGGGTTGGCGCTCTGCTAGCCATCCGCGAGGCCCACGGCCACGCCAGACTCGGGGACGAGACTTCCTGCGGGGAAGCAATCAAACGCGCCTGGGATGACTTCGAGCGCGGCCCCAGCGCACGCGACCCCGACTGGACATCGTTCCTCAACGAGGCGGAGTTGAGCTGCCTGGAAGGCATGTGCCGCCTTGACCTCGGCCAGCACGGTTATTCCGCGAAGTTACTGGACCATGCCGCCAGACTTCAGGGCATCGAGTACTCCCGCAACCGTGGCATGTCCCTGGCCCAACTCGCCCATGCCACCTTGAGAGGTCACGACCTTGATCACACAGTGAAGGCGTTGGAGGAATCGCTACAGCTGGTCGACAGCGGAATGAGCTCCCCCCGGACCATGAAGCAGTTGGCGCTCGTCCGTGACGGCCTCACCCCGCATCTGTCCAGTGCGCCGGTACGGGACGTGGCCGAACGACTCGACCAGTACGCCGTCTGACACGCATCGCGGAGAGAAGACGTGAACACCGTGGTAGACCTTCGCCTGCGACACCACGATCGGCACGCCACGAAGGAAATCATCGACGATCTGATCGACGCTTACGCCGAGATCTACAACGTCCCTCCCTACGCTGGCGATCCCTTTTTCTCCCCCAACACGTACGCCGATCGCCTGCGTGCCGCCCTGGAGATGGACGGCTTCGAGACCGTTACCGCCAGCATCGGCGACCAGCTCGTCGGCTATGTCCACGGCGCCGTACTACCCGCCGACAGGTCCTGGTGGGTCTCTCTTGGAGGGAGCAGGCCCGAGGCGGTACGGGTCGCCGCCGAAGCGAGGAAAGTCTTCTGGCTGCGCGAGTTGATGGTTCGGCCCGCTTACACCAACCGGGGCATCGGCCGCCTCTTGCACAACGCTGTGATAGCGGGTCGCGCCGAACCGTGGACGGCTTTGACCTGCGTCATCGGTAACGAGCCCGCTCACAGCGCCTACCTGCGCTGGGGCTACCAGCTGATCGGCCAGATCAGGCACGCCCCGGAATCCCCGGTGTATAGCGCGATGATCCTGCCGCCCCCACCCGACACCCCCTGAGTTTCGGCACGGATCAGGCGCATACGTTCGCGAATCGTATCCCAACGGTCACTTCTGGGCGACCACGAAGATCCTACGGAAGGGGAAGATCGTGCCGTACGGCCCCCGAGGGTAGGCCTCGCGGAGCAGGGCGGCACAGTCGGCGAGAAAGGCGGCGGCCTCGGCGGGGTCCAGGCGGTCGAGCATGGGGCGCAGGGCGGTGCCGGTGATCCAGGAGAGCACGGCGTCGTCGCCGGGGAGCACGTGCAGGTAGGTGGTCTCCCAGGCGTCCACCCGGCAGCCCAGTCGAGCGAGCAGGCCAAGGTAGCCGGCCGGGTCGTCGACGGGAGAGTACGAGGCCAGGTCACCCAGCCGGTCGCGCCACTTCGTCCGGCACAGCTCGCGGACCAGGGCGTGGCTGGGGGCGTCGAAGTTACCCGGCACCTGGAAGGCGAGCCGGCCGCCGGGGGCGAGCGCCTCCACCCAGCGCGGTAGCAGCTCGCGATGCTCGGGCACCCACTGCAGTACCGCGTTGGACACGATCACGTCCACCGGTGACGCGGGGCTCCAGCGCCTGACGTCCTCGACGGAGAAGGAGAGCGAGCCACCGGCGGGGGCCTTCTCGATCATGGCGGGCGAGGAGTCGAAGCCATGGATGCGGGCGTCCGGCCAGCGCCTGGCGAGTTCCGCGGTGAGCTCGCCGGTGCCGCAGCCCGCGTCGACCACGTAGCCGGGGTCCGCTGCGGGTATCCTGGAAACAAGATCGAAAAAGGGTCGTGCGCGCTCGTCGGCGTAGCGACCGTAAACCGCGGGATCCCACATATCTCTTGACATCAAGATAATTGATATCCGGCGAGATATCTCGATGTCAAGACAGATAGACTCCCGGCATGACCCTGCACCACGCGGACCACGGCTCCAGGCGTTCGGCCGGCGCGAAGGACGAGGTCGACCTGCTGGTCACCGCCTGGAATCAGGAACGCCCGGACCTCGACGTGCAGCCGCTCCAGGTGCTCAGCCGGGTCTCCCGGCTGGCCCGCCATCTCGACCGCGCCCGCCGGGCCGCCTTCGCCGAACACGACCTGGAGATCTGGGAGTTCGACGTGCTCACCGCCCTGCGCCGGGCCGGGGAGCCGTACGAGATGAGCCCGGGAGCACTGCTCCGCGCGACGCTGGTGACGTCGGGGACGATGACCAACCGGATCGACCGGCTGACCGCGGCCGGACTGGTCAGGCGGCGCCCCGACCCCGAGGACCGGCGCGGCGTCCTGGTCTCCCTGACCGGCACCGGGCGGACGCGGGTGGACAGTGCCTTCGACGACCTGCTGCGCCGCGAGCGCGAGCTCCTCGCGAGCCTGCAGGAACGCGAACAGCAGGCCCTTGCGGACCTGCTGCGCACGCTACTCGTCCCTTTTGACGCAACCGACACCGGAGCGCCCTGACCTCCATGCCCGAGGACGGAGGGGCAGACCCGGCCCACCCCGAAAGCACGTTCTCAGCCCCCTCCGCGAACGGCTCCGGCGGCGACCGGCAGGGACTCTCCGAGACTCACTCACCCAGGCGGTCGGCCAGCTCCAGCCACTCACCCTCGATCGAGTCCTTCTCCGCGAGGATCTCCTTCAGCTGCGCGTCGAGCGAGGCCAACCGCTCGTAGTCGGCGGCGGCGTCGGCCATGGACGTGTGCAGCTTCACCTCGCGGCCGCTCAGCTTGTCGAGCTGGCGTTCCAGGCGGGAGAGCTCCTTACGGAGATCGCGCTCCTCGCGCGCCGACAGACCGGGGGCCGTCTCCTTCGCGACCGCGGCCGAGGTCGCGGAGGCCGTACCGGAGACCGCGCCGGACGCCGCCCGCGCGGACAGGGCCGCGCCCGCGGCACGCCGGGACAGGTATTCGTCCACTCCGCCGGGGAGCATCGACAGCCTGTGGTCACCGAGCAGGGCGACGGTCTTGTCGGTGACCCGCTCCAGGAAGTAGCGGTCGTGGCTGACCAGGATCAGCGTGCCCGGCCAGCCGTCGAGCAGGTCCTCCAGCTCGTTGAGCGTCTCGATGTCGAGGTCGTTGGTCGGCTCGTCGAGCAGCAGCACGTTGGGGTCGTCCATGAGGAGGCGGAGCAGTTGCAGGCGGCGCCGCTCGCCACCGGACAGGTCGCCGACGACCTTCCACTGCGCGTCGCCCTTGAAGCCGAGGCGCTCCAGCAGCTGGGAGGCGGTCCACTCCTTCTTGCCGACCTGAATGAACTTGCGGACCTCCTCGACGGTCTCCAGCACCCGGCGCGCCGGGTCGAGCTCGGCCAGCTCCTGCGACAGGTGCGCCAGGCGGACCGTCTTGCCGCGCACGAGCTTGCCCGAGTCGGGGTGCACGGTACCGGCGAGCAGGCGGAGCAGCGAGGACTTGCCCGAGCCGTTCACGCCGATCAGGCCGATCCGGTCACCCGGGCCGAACTGCCAGGTCGAGTGGTCGAGGACCAGCGGTCCCTGGCCGGGTCCTCCGGCGTGCAGCGTGACGTCCTCAAGGTCGTAGACCGTGCGTCCCAGCCGGGCGGCGGCGAACTTGACCAGCTCGACGCTCTCCCTGGCGGGAGGCTCGTCGGCGATCAACGCCTGGGCGGCGTCGATGCGGAACTTGGGCTTGGAGGTGCGCGCGGGCGGACCCCGGCGGAGCCAGGCGATCTCCTTGCGCATCAGGTTCTGGCGGCGGGCCTCTGAGGCGGCGGCCACCCGGGCGCGCTCGGCCTTGGCCAGCACGTACGCGGCGTACCCGCCCTCGTAGCGCTCGACCGCACCGTCCACGACCTCCCACGTCCTGGTGGAGACCGCGTCGAGGAACCAGCGATCGTGGGTGACGACCAGCAGCGCCGTCCTGCGACCGGCCAGGTGTCTGGCGAGCCAGTCGATGGCCTCGATGTCGAGGTGGTTGGTGGGCTCGTCCAGGATGATCAGGTCGTGCTCGTCGATGAGCAGCTTGGCGAGGGCCGTGCGGCGCCGCTCACCTCCCGACAGGCTCCCGGCGAGCGCGGTCAGATCGATGTCGCCGAGCAGGCTGGCGAGGATCTCGCGGATGCCCGCGTCACCCGCCCACTCGTGCTCGGACCTGTCGCCGAGGACGATGTCGCGCACCGGCCGCGCCGGGTCGAGGTCGTCGCCCTGCGACAGCGCCCCCACCTGGAGCCCCCGGTTATGGGTGACCCGCCCGGCGTTGGGCTTGAGATCACCCGCTATCACCGAGATGAGGGTGGTCTTGCCACCGCCGTTGCGGCCGACCACGCCGATGCGGTCGCCCGCCTCGATGCCGAGTGAGACGTCGTTGAGCAGGGGCTTGGGACCGTAGGAGTGGGAGACCGACTCAAGATTGACCAGATTCATCGCCAGACAAGCGTATCCGCTCCCGGCCCACGCGGCCCCCGCCGCGAGAACCGTCCCGGCCCTGACGGCGCCTTCGGGAACGGCAGCCCCGCGTGCCTCGACCGGCGAGAACGGCCGGTCGTGTACCCGTGGGGATGGTGCTACGGGGACAGGCTAAACGACCACCGGGCCGGGCACGGGACCGTGGGCGGTGATGACGTCGCGCGCCACGCCGACGTCCTTCAGGCAGGCTGCCAGCTCGCCCGCGTGGGCCGCCGACCGGGCGAGGAAGGCGCAGGTGGGCCCGGAGCCGGAGATCAGCGAGCCGAGGGCGCCCTGCTCCCGCCCCGCGTCCAGGGTGCGGGCCAGTGAGCCGCGCAGCGTCACGGCGGCGGGCTGCAGGTCGTTGCTCAGCTGGGCACCGAGGGTCTCCGCGTCTCCCTCGCGGAGCGCGGCCAGCAGTGCCTCGGTGACCTGGGGCCAGGCCACCTGCTCGCCGCTCACCTGGCGGAGGCGGTCGCACTCGGCGTAGACCGCGGCCGTGGACAGGCCGCCGTCGGCCAGTGCGAACACCCAGTGGAAGGTACCCGCGACATCCAGCGGGGTCAGCCGCTCTCCCCTGCCGGTGCCGACCGCCGTACCGCCGAGCAGGGCGAAGGGGACGTCGCTGCCGATGTCGGCGGCGATCTCCATCAGGTCCTCAAGCGGCAGGCCGAGCCCCCACAGCTCGTTGCAGGCGACCAGGGCCGCGGCGGCGTCGGCGCTGCCGCCCGCCATGCCGCCCGCCACCGGGATCGACTTGCGGATGAGCAGGTTCACCCCGTACGGGCGGCCCGCGTGCCCGGCCAGCGCGAGGGCCGCCCGGATCGCGAGGTTGTCGCCGTCCTCGGGCACCTGGTCCGCGGACTCGCCCTCCACCCGGACGCTCACCCCGGTCTCCGCGGTGGCCGTGACCTCGTCGAAGATCGAGACTGCGTGGAAGACGTTGACGAGGTCGTGGTAGCCGTCATCCCGCAGCGGTCCGACGGCAAGTTGCAGGTTGACCTTCGCGGGTACGCGGACGGTCACGGAGTTCATGCGTCCCCCATGGGGGCTCGCTCACTGGTCACGACGTCAGATCGTAACGGGATCCCTCCCCTCCGCACGCAAACGAACCGGCAAATCAGACTATGTACTGTTTTCAGGCGCACGGTGCTCGGCGATCCGCGCGAAATCCTCGACCGTAAGCTGCTCGCCGCGCCTGGCGGGGTCGATCCCGGCGGCCCGCAGCGCCCGCTCGGCGGCGGGGGCCGTACCGGCCCAGGAGGCGAGGGCCGCGCGCAGCGTCTTGCGGCGCTGGGCGAAGGCGGCGTCCACCACCGCGAAGACCTCCTCGCGGGTGGCCGCCGTGCTGGGCGGCTCCCGCCGGGCCATCGCGACCAGGCCTGAGTCGACGTTGGGAACCGGCCAGAAGACGGTGCGGCCGATGGGACCGGCCCGGCGGACGTCGGCGTACCAGGCGGCCTTGACCGAGGGGATGCCGTAGACCTTGGAACCGGGAGCGGCGGCCAGCCGGTCGGCCACCTCGGCCTGGACCATGATCAGGACCTTGCGCAGCGACGGCTGCGTCTCCAGCAGGTGAAGCACCACCGGGACCGACACGTTGTAGGGAAGGTTGGCGACCAGCGCGCTCGGCCGCTCCGCGGGCAGATCCGCGGGCAGGACACGCATGGCGTCGGCGAGCACCACGGTGAGCCGGTCGGCGAGCTCCGGGGCGTGCCTGTCGACCGTCAGCGGCAGCTGGGCGGCGAGAACGGGGTCGATCTCCACGGCGATCACGCCGCGGACCTCGGGAAGCAGCGCGAGCGTGAGCGATCCCAGCCCCGGGCCGACCTCGATGACGACGTCGTCGGGCTCAAGCCCGGCCACCCTCACGATCTTGCGGACCGTGCCCGCGTCGATCACGAAGTTCTGGCCGAGCTTCTTCGTGGGACGAATATTGAGCTTGTTCGCCAAAATACGTATTTCCGCTGGACCAAGAAGGCTCATGATAGGTCCTCACACAGCGGCTTGAACCTTGCATCCGCCGGACCGCTGTGGTCTCCGACTCGTCTGCCTCGATCACCCAAGGTTGCTCTCCCATGTCATCCGACAAGTTTCCCGCACCGAAGCCCATGCAAGGACGCGTGATGGAGCACGAAAGGTTCCGTTGTGGATAACGTTGCCATACGGGGGACCGACTGCGAGGAAGGGAACCTTCCCGGTGAAGAGGACGTGAACCGGCCCGGTGTCGAAGGGCTGCGATCCACCGACCCCGAGAGCATCGGGGCTTACCGCCTGCTCGGGCGCCTTGGCGAGGGCGGGATGGGGACCGTCTACCTGGCGCTGGCGCCGGCGGGGCGACCGGTCGCGCTCAAGGTGGTGAAGGCGGAGCTCACGGTCGAGGACGGCTTCGCGGCGAGATTCCACGCCGAGGTCGAGAACGCCCGGCGGGTGGCCTCGTTCTGCACGGCGCAGGTGCTGGACGACGGAACCGATGACGACGACCGGCTGTACATGGTCACCGAGTACATCGCCGGCACGCCGCTGTCTCGCCAGATCTCCGAGCACGGCGCGCTGGAGCCCGGAACGCTGCACGGCGTGGCCCTGGGAGTGGCGGCGGCGCTGGCCGCGATCCACGTCGCCGGCCTGGTGCACCGCGATCTCAAACCCGCCAACGTGATCCTGTCCATGTCCGGGCCCCGCGTGATCGACTTCGGCATCGCCAGAGCCCTCGACTCCACGCACAGCTTCACCCGCTCGGGCGAGGTGCTCGGCAGCCCCGGCTGGTGGGCTCCTGAGCAGATCCAGGGCCTGGACATCACTCCTGCCGCGGACATCTTCGCCTGGGGCTGCATGGTCGCGTACGCGGGCAACGGCCGCCACCCCTACGGGCGGGGCGACCTGATGACGATGGCCACCCGGCTGCTCAACAGCCCGCCTGACCTGGGCGCGCTCCCCGCCCCGCTGAACGACCTGGTCCGCCGCGCGACCGCGATGGACCCCTACCGGCGGCCCACCGCCCAGGACCTGCTGATCGCCCTGGTCGGCGGCGGGATCGCCGCCCCGCCCTCACCGGCTCCCGCCCGGACCGACCCGCCCACGTTGATAGCCAGTGATCTGCTCCACGAGTCGTGGCAGCCCCCCGCCAACGTGGAGCCCGACTCCACCCAGACCCTCAGCGCGCTGAATCTGGGGACGCGGTTCCCCGCCCCGCCCTCGGTCCAGGGCCCCGCGACACCGGCCACGGCATCCTCCACATCCACCCCCCCGCCGCCCGGCCCGTCCACACCCGCGCCCCCGCCGCCCGGCCCGTCCACGACACCGACGCCACTGGACTTCCCCCCGCCCTCAAGGGCCGAGTCCGCGACATCGCCGTCCCAGCCGTTGACGGGCCCCGTCCCGGCCCAGACAGCGGCCCGGACAGCGGCCCGGACACCGGCCCAGACAGCGGCCCGGACACCGGCCCAGACAGCGGCCCGGACACCGGCCCTGCCTCCGCCCGGCATCCGGCTCCCCCCGGAATCGGACGCGCCGGACACCGGGGGGACGGCGCCCCGGCGGCGCTGGCTGTTCGCCGGGCTGGCCGTACTCGCGGCACTGGCCGTCACGGTCGTCGTACTGCTGAACCTGCGCGGCCCGGACCCGGGCGACCAGGGGGAGACGCGGGCGGGCAGCACCGGTGTCACCCGCGGTGCCGCCGGTACCGGTGGCAACGGCGGCACCGGCGGTATCGCCGGCAACGGCGCCACCGACGTGGGCCGCAGGATCACCACAGGCTCGTTCCTCACGGACCCGCAGCTGATCATCCCGCGCACCCCGACATGCGGCCTCACCGCCTACGAGGGCGCCACCCCGGTACGCGGCAGGCTCTGCACGATCCCGTGGACGCTGGTCAACACCGGCGGGGAGGCGGCCCGGCTCAGCCGCACCCCGCTCACCCTGCTCGACGACGTCGGCACGGCGCACACCGCCGAGAGGGCGTCGACGGAACTGCCTGCCACCCTGCCCCCCGGGGCGAAGGTGGACGGCGTCCTGGTCTACGACCTGCCCACGTCCCGCAAGCCCGCGAAGCTGACCGGAACGGTGATCGAGGGCGGCGGGGAGATAGAAGTGAGGGTGTCATGAGGCTGCTGCTCTCTCTTGTGGCCGCGGTCGCGATCGCGTGGTCGTCCACCGGATCCGCCTGGTCCGATGCCGCTTCTGCCCCGGCCGCCGACTGCACCGGAACGGGCGCGAGCGACTTCGACGGCGACGGGGTGGACGACATCGCGGTCGGCGACCCGTTCGCCGGCCCCGGCGGATCGGCCGGCACGGGGGCCGTGCACGTGCTGTTCGGCCGGGGGGAGGGTGGGACGGCCGTGACCGTCGCCGAGACCGAGGCGGGTGACGGCTTCGGGTGGTCGGTGCGGCTGGTCAGGATCGACGGCGACGGCTGCGCCGACCTGATCATCGGCGCCCCGTACGCGGACGTGGCGGGCCACCGGGACGCGGGCGCGGTCTACGTGGTGCACGGCGGCCCCGACCCCAGGACGATCCGCCTGGTCTCTCCCTACCCCGAGGCCGACGCTCACTTCGGCTGGTCCCTGGCCTTCGGCGGGACGCTGGTGGCGGTCGGCGCTCCACACGAGAACGCCGACGGTGTCGCCGACTCCGGCGCGGTCTACCTGTTCGACACCGAGACGTCCGGCGAGGGCCGGCGGATCTCCCAGGAGACCAAGGGCGTCACGGGCAACAGCGAGGCCGGCGACATGTTCGGCTGGTCACCGGTGCTCGGCAAGCTGGGTGGCGCCCCGGGCGAACTGGATCTCGCGGTCGGATCGCCGTACGAGAACGACGACGGAACGGGGGCCCAGGCCGGCGGGGGCAAGCTGGACGCGGGGGCGCTCACAGTGATCTTCGACGTGGGGCGCGCCAAGGACGAGTACAAGAGCAGGAAGTGGGACCTCCGCGACATCGTCGACGCCGGTGCGGGCGACCTGTTCGGCTACGCGGTGGCCTACGGCGAGCAGGGCGACACCGGCTACCTCGCGGTGAGCGCACCGCTCGGCGACGGCGGAGGGGTGAAGGACTCCGGCCTCGTCCAGCTGTTCCTGGCCTCCAGCAGCCTGGAGATCACCGCGGCCGCCACCTTCCACCGGGGCTCCGAAGGTGCCCCGGACGAGGGGTACGGGACCTCGCTGGCGTTCAGCAGCGCCGACGACGTCAGGCTCGCCGTGGGCGTGCCCTTCGACGGCCCCGACCAGCGGGGCGGCGTGCGGCTGTTGACCATGGGCGAGGAGGGGGCGGGCCGGCTGATCGCCCAGAGCCAGGCAGGCGACCACTTCGGCTGGTCGGTCGGGTTCAGCGGCAACCGGCTGGTCGTCGGCGCGCCCGACCGGGAAGGCGCGGGCGAGGTCGTCCTGCTGGGCAGGAACGACGCCCAGGGCGTCCCGCTCTCGCCGGGCACCGGGAGGATTCCCGCCCTTGAGGGCGCGGCCTCCGCCGACTTCGGCTCCGCCGTGGGCTGAGCCCCCTCACGACGCCCCCGCCGTGGGCTGAGCCCCCTCACGACGCCCCGCAGAAGACGTCCCGGTGCCGGAGGCACCTCACCAGGAGCCGAAGACGGTCTCTCCGTTGGCGCTGACGGCGGCGGCGAGGTCGGTGAGGCCGACCTCCTTGACCTCCGCGAGGCAGCGCAGCGTGAGCGGGATGAGGTAGGGCGCGTTGGGTTTGCCCCGGTGCGGCGCGGGCGGGAGGTAGGGCGCGTCGGTCTCGACGAGGATCAGCTCCCTCGGCGCGACCCTCGCGGCCTCTCGGAGGTACCCGGCGTTCTTGTAGGTGACAGGCCCAGAAAATGACATGAAATATCCGGCATCGACGCACTGCTTGGCCATCTCGGCGTCACCGGAGAAGCTGTGAAAGACCACGACCTCCGGGGCGCCCTGCTCGGCCAGCACGCGTAGCACGTCGTCGTGGGCCTCGCGGTCATGGATCACCAGGGCCTTGCCCGTCCGCTTGGCGATCTCGATGTGCGCCCGGAAACTGGCATGCTGGTCGTCCTTCGACGCCCAGTCGCGGTAGTAGTCGAGCCCCGTCTCCCCCACCGCCCTGACATGCGGCAGGCGGGCCAGCAGCTCGATCTCGGCGAGGGTCTCCGGCGTCGAGGCGTGCGCCTCGTTGGGGTGGACGGCCACCCCGGCGTAGACGTCGGCGTGGAGCGCGGCCGTCTCGGCGTTCCAGCGCGAGGACGGCAGGTCGTAGCCGATCGTGACGAGCCGTGTCACACCGACGGCCCGGGCCTCGTCGAGGATGCCCTCGACGCTCGCCCGGGCCGCCTGCGCGGCCTGCGCGACCGGATCGCCCGAGGACGCCTGGCGGTTGCCCACCATGATGTCCAGGTGGCAGTGGCTGTCGAACACCTCTGCCGGCAGGGGCTCGGGGGCGGCGGGAAGCTTCTGCGTGCTCACGCCGTCCAACCTACCGAGGAGCCGGCGTGGCCCGCGCCCGGTGCCGCGCGGACCGGCCCGCTCCCGGGCCGGGGGTCCTTCTCGGCTACTGGCCCAGGCGGGCCAGCTCCTCCTTGACGATCTTCGGGTCGAGCTTGACGAAGAGCGGGGTCGGCGGGGAGAGAGGGGAGCCCACCCGGATCGGGACGGACTCCCAGCGCGCGGCGCCGTCGTAGGAGCCGGTGATGATCGGGTAGCTCCGGCCGTCCTCGTCGGTGACCTCCTGGATCTCCGGCATGCCCGTCCAGACGCCGGTGCCGCCGAGCATCGCGTAGATCTTGTTGGAGGAGTTGGGCAGGACCGGGGTCAGCATGGTCTTGGCGTCGTCCACCACCTGCAGGGCGACGTGCAGGATGGTCTTCACCCGCCCGGGGTTGTCCTTGATCTTCCAGGGCTCCTGGTCGGCCAGGTACCTGTTGGTCTCGCGGATGACCTCGAACGCCTCGTTCGTCGCGTTCTTGAACCGGCAGTTCTCGAGCTCGGTCGCGACCTTCGGGAAGGCCGAGCGGCTGCGCTCCAGCATGGCGCGGTCGACATCGGTGAGGTCACCGGCCTCGGGGATGACCCCGAAGTTCTTGGCGGCCATCGAGATCGATCGGTTCACCAGGTTGCCCCAGGCCGCCACCAACTCGCCGTTGTTGCGGTTGAGGAACTCCGACCAGGTGAAGTCGGTGTCCTGGTTCTCCGGACCCGCCACCGCGATGTAGTAGCGCAGCGCGTCGGCGTCGTAGCGCTCCAGGAAGTCACGCACGTAGATGACGACCTGGCGGGAGGAGGAGAACTTTCGCCCCTCCATGGTCAGGAACTCGCTGGAGACGACCTCGGCGGGCAGGTTCAGCGCGCCGAGCGAGCCCGGCTTGCCGTCGCGGGCGCCCTGGCCGTTGTAGCCGAGCAGCATCGCCGGCCAGATCTCCGCGTGGAAGACGATGTTGTCCTTGCCCATGAAGTAGTAGCCGAGCGCCTCGGGGTCCTGCCACCAGCGGCGCCAGGCCTCCGGGTCGCCGGAACGGCGCGCCCACTCGATGGAGGCGCTGAGGTAGCCCACCACCGCGTCGAACCAGACGTAGAGCCGCTTGTTGGCCTGGTCGCTCCAGCCCTCCAGCGGGATCGGCACGCCCCAGTCGAGGTCGCGGCTGATCGCGCGGGGGTGGATGTCGCCGAGCATGTTGAGGGCGAACTTCAGCACGTTGGGCCGCCAGTCTCCCTCCTTGGAGCGCAGCCACGATGCCAGGACCTCGGCGAACGCGGGCAGGTCGAGCATGAAGTGCTCGGTCTCCACGAAGATCGGCGTCTCGCCGTTGACCTTGCTCACCGGGTTGATCAGCTGGACCGGATCGAGCTGGTTGCCGCAGTTGTCACACTGGTCGCCACGGGCGCCCTGGTAACCGCAGATGGGACAGGTGCCCTCGATGTAGCGGTCGGGCAGGGTGCGCCCGGTGGAGGGCGAGATGGCGCCCATCGTGGTCTGGGGGAAGATATAGCCGTTGGCGTGGAGTCCCTTGAAGATCTCCTGCGCCACCGCGTAGTGGTTCTCCGTCGTGGTCCGGGTGAACAGGTCGTAGGACAGGCCGAGTGCCTGGAGGTCCTCGACGATCACCCTGTTGTAGCGGTCGGCGAGCTCGCGGGCGCTCAGGCCCTCCTTGTCGGCCTGCACCTGGATCGGGGTGCCGTGCTCGTCGGTCCCGCTCACCATGAGAACCATGTTGCCCGCCATCCGCTGGTAGCGGCTGAAGACGTCGGACGGCACGCCGAATCCGGAGACGTGCCCGATGTGGCGAGGGCCGTTGGCGTAGGGCCAGGCGACCGCGGTCAGGATGTGCTGGGACATGGTGCCCAGCCTAAGGGACGCGGCCCTGGGTCTTGGTGCTCTCCCTGTCGCCAGCGGCACGCGCGGCCGCTTCCGCGACCTCGGCGGCGCGGCTGACGGCCTCGGCGGCCTCCTCCGCCGCGGAGGCGGCCACGTCGATGGGCGTCTCCTTGGTACGGCGGATGCCGAGGATGCTGATGAACAGCGCGGCGAAAATCGTCTGGAAGCTCACGATCAGCGCGGTGGCCGAGGGCACGACGAGGCGCAGCGACTCCGAGGGGATCAGCGGGCCGAAGCTGCGCGTCTGCCAGTGGACCAGGGAGGCCACCAGGCCGCCCAGGCCGCCCAGGGCCAGCAGCCCGCCGACGACCAGCCCCTTCTCCAGGGAGACGATGTCGACGAGCTTGCGCACCCGCCTGTCCTCCGGCAGGAAGCCCTCCTCTGCCGCGTACACCTTGGTGAACAGCGCGAACAGCACCGCCTGGAAGCCGATCACCACCATGGCGGAGGCACCGACCAGGGTGTCGACGTCGAAGGCGAGCTTTCCGATGTAGACCGGGCCGAAGGTCAGGGCGGCGCCGGCGACCAGCCCGAGGGTCATCAGCACCAGGCCGGGGATGAAGAACAGCCAGCGCGGGCTGTAGAGCATCAGGAAGCGCAGGTGGCGCCAGCCGTCGCGCCAGGAGCGCAGGTGCGGCGGGCGGGAGCGGCCGTCGGGCGAGAGCGTGGTGGGCACCTCGCGCACGTCCAGGCCCGACAGGGTCGAGCGGACCACCATCTCACTGGCGAACTCCATGCCGCCGGTCTGCAGGCCGAGCCTGAGGATGGAGTCGCGCCGGAAACCGCGCAGGCCGCAGTGGAAGTCACCGATGGCGCTGGGGAAGAAGAGCCGTCCGATGAAGGAGAGCACCGGATTGCCCAGATAGCGGTGGAGCGGGGGCATGGCGCCCGGCGCGATGCCGCCCTTGAACCGGTTGCCCATCACCAGGTCGGCACCGTCGCGGAGCTGCTCGACGAACGGCAGCAGCGCCGTGAAGTCGTAGGAGTCGTCCGCGTCGCCCATGATGACGTAGCTACCGCGCGCGGCTCGGATGCCGCCGATCAGGGCGTTGCCGTACCCCTTTGCGTCGATGTGCACGACCCGGGCCCCGGCCTCGCGCGCGAGTTGCTGTGAGCCGTCGGTGCTGCCGTTGTCGGCGATCAGCACTTCCCCGTCGATCCCGTGCTCCCGCATGCAGGCGAGTGCCTTGCGTACGCAGGTCTCCACGGTCTCCGCCTCGTTCAGACAAGGCATGACCACGGTCAGTTCCACGTCTCAACCCTTCACTCACGGCACAAGCCAATCCCACCATGATGCCCTCTGAACCCCCTTGCCCGGGTCAACTCCCTGAAACGACTGGCATCCTGTAATGCATGGTGACCGTCGCCGACCGCCCTCCCCTGGACGTGCCTCCGCCCGACCGGGTCACTCGCATGCGGGTCTTCCTGCACCGGCATCGCCTCTTCGTGGCCGCCCTCGCGCTGGCATTCCTGCTGCGTGTGGTCACCACGCTCGGCTACGGCCCGGCCCTGTGGTTCAACGACTCCTACGAGTACGTCTCCGGGGCGGTGAACCCCGAACGGCCCAGCGCGCTGCGCCCGAACGGCTACTCCTTCCTGCTCCTGGCTCTGCGGCCGCTGCACAGCTTCGGCCTGGTGGTCTTCGTACAGCACCTGATGGGCCTGGGCATCGCGGTGCTGATCTACACCCTGCTGCGCGGCAGGTTCGGCCTGCCCGGCTGGGGGGCCACGCTGGCCGCGGTGCCGGTGCTGTTCGACGCCTACCAGCTCCAGCTCGAACACCTGGTCATGTCCGACGCGATGTTCATGCTGCTGGTCGTGGGCGTGATCATGCTGGTGCTCTGGCACCGGCGGATGTCCTGGCGGATCGGCGCGGTGATCGGGCTGCTGCTGGCCCTCACCGCGCTCACCCGGTCGATCGGCCTGCCGATCCTCGCGCTGGTCGTGGTCTACCTGCTGGTCAAGCGCACCGCCTGGAAGACGATCGCGGCGATGGTGACCGCGTGCGCGCTCCCGGTGGTCGGCTACATGGCCTGGTTCGCGTCCGCGCACGGCAACTTCGCGATGACCAACAGCGACGGCGCGATCCTCTACATGCGGACGGCGCTCTTCGCCGACTGCAAGAAGATGCGGATCGACCCTCGTGAGGAGCTGGAGCTGGCGCTGCTGTGCATCAGCGCGCCGCCCGGCCAGCGCGGCTTCTCCGGGCAGAAGTACCTCTGGTGGGCGCAGAACGGCCAGCGCTTCCACGCCTTCGGGGTGGGCAGCACGTTCACCCCCGAGACGAACAAGACGGCCGGCGCGTTCGCCCAGCGGGCCATCCTGTCCCAGCCGCTCGACTATCTGAGCCTGGTGGCCGGCGACTTCTTCCGTGCCTTCCACTGGGACCGGCCGCGCTTTCCGGATTTCAACACCTACCGGCAGTACGAGTTCCTGCCGGAGAACAAGATCCTCCCGGCCTGGACGTCGTACCGGGGCAGTACCGACACCGACGCGCAGAAGTACGATCCGGGCCTGCGGACCGCGCCGATCCAGGGCAAGCTGCGCGTGATCGGTACCGACGTGCACGACCCGTGGGCCGGTTTCATGCAGGGCTACCAGCGGATCGTCCGGCTGCCCGGCCTCGTGATCGGCGTGCTGCTGCTGATCGGCCTGGCCGGGGTGGCGGTGCGCTGGCGCAAACTGGGCGGCCCCGTGCTCCTGCCGTGGCTGGCCGCCTTGGGCCTCATCCTGGCTCCGGCCGCGACCGCCGAGTTCGACTACCGCTACCTGCTGCCCGCGGTACCGCTGGCGTGCCTGGCGGCCGCGATCTCGCTGCGCCACGGGCTCTCCCGGCCCGCCGTGCCTGGCGCACCCGTCACATCTGGCGCACCCGTCACACCCGTCACACCTGTCACATCTGGCGCATCCGTCACATCTGGCGCACCCGCCGTGCCTGTCGCACCCGTCACGCCTGTCACATCCGTCACACCCAGCTCCGGAACAGCATCCGCGACCACCACTGGGAGTGCGGGATGACCTCGGCCACCAGCACCGGGTAGAGCCACCAGAGGTTGACCAGCGCCAGCAGGGTGAAGGCCCCGACGACCGCGGCCCCGAGCGCCCTGCGGTTGGGCCCGGCGTCCGCCCGCCCGATGATCAGCCCGGCGGCCATGGTCAGTGCGAGGATCATGAACGGGACCATCGTGATCGCGTAGAAGAGGTACATGGTCCGGTTGTCGGCGAGGGCGTAGTAGAACCAGGGGAGCCAGCCCGCGGCGTAGCCAAGGAGCACGGCTCCGGCGCGCCAGTCGCGGGTGGCGACGTACCAGGCGACCATGGCGATGAGGGCGGCCAGGCCGCCGTACCAGATGACCGGGGTACCGACCCCGAGCACCGCCTCGGCGCAGCTGTCGGCACCGCATCCGGTCTTGTCGGGCGGGTAGTGGAACGCCACCGGGCGCGAAAGGAGGGGCCAGGTCCAGGGGGCGGACTGGTAGGTGTGCCCCTCGCTCAGCCCGGTGTGGTAGCCGAGCACCTGGAAGTGGTAGCTCAGCCAGGAGCGGAACGAGTCGAAGACGAAGAACACCGGGCCCTGCGAGGTCGCCTGCGCCCAGTTGCGGCCCCAGCCGAGCGGCGAGGCGAACCAGCCGGCCCAGGAGGCGATGTAGGTGATCGCGGGCAGCAGGACCAGCGCCAGCACGACGCCGGTCAGGTCCTGGCCGACCGCCCCCAGGTACGGCCTGCGCAGGCCGATCGCCCTGCGGGCTCCGGCGTCCCAGACCAGGGACATGACCGCGAAGGCGATGAGGAAGAAGATCCCCGACCACTTGACCGCGCAGGCCGCGCCCAGGCACAGCCCGGCCGCGATCCGCCACGGCCGCAGCCCCAGCCAGGGGCCGTGATCACTGAGCGGTGAGGTCTCGTACCAGTCGACGAGTTTCCCGCGCGCCCGGTCACGGTCGGCGACCAGGCAGGCGAACCCGGCCAGCACCCAGAACATCAGGAAGATGTCCAGCAGCGCGGTCCGCGACAGCACGTAGTGCAGGCCCTCGACCGACAGCAGCAGCCCGGCCAGGCAGCCCAGCAGGGTCGAGCGGGTCATCCGGCGGGCCACCCTGGCCAGGATCAGGATCGACAACACGCCGACCACCGCCCCGGCGAACCTCCAGCCGTACGGGGTCATGCCGAAGATCTGCTCGCCCAGGCCGATCATCCACTTGCCCAGCGGCGGGTGGGCCACGTAGAGCGGGCAGGGATCGGCCTCCGGCGGGGTGCACTTGACCAGGAAGTCGGTGTTCCCCTGCATGATCATTCTGTCGGCGACGGGATCCTCCACGCTGCCGAGCGAGGCCCGCTCCACCCCGTGGTTGATCAGTGCCCAGGCGTCCTTGGCGTAGTACGTCTCGTCGAACACGACGGCACGTGGCCGTCCGAGGTCGACGAGGCGCAGGATCCCCCCGAAGGCCGCGACCAGCAACGGCCCCAGCCAACCCCAGGCGATATTTCCCGGCATGGGCGGCAAGAGACGATCCCGTGTTGATCCCATTCAGGGAATTATGGTGATAAATCAACCCCGATGGACAGCGTCATAAAGATCCCGTTTGGGGATTCCCGCAGCCTTCGCCACATCCACGATCGCCTGCTTCCTCGGCACCCCCGTCTCCTCGCGGCGCGCGACCTCGTCCACCAGGTCTCCGATCACCGGCGGCAGGGCCGGCCCGGCGTACCCGGCGACCACGACGGTGATCTCCCCCTTGACGCCCTCGGCCGCCCACTCGGCCAGCTCGCCGAGACCACCCCGCCGCACCTCCTCGTAGGTCTTGGTGAGCTCACGGCAGACCGCCGCCCGGCGGTCGGCGCCGAACGCCTCCGCCATCGCCGCCAGCGCGGCGCCGAGCCGGTGCGGCGCCTCGAAGAACACCATCGTGCGCTCCTCCTCGGCCAGGGCCGAGAGCCTGCGGGAGCGCTCCCCGGACTTGCGCGGCGGGAAGCCCTCGAAGCAGAACCGGTCGCTGGGCAGCCCCGAGACGGCCAGCGCCGTGGTCACCGCCGACGGTCCCGGCAGCGAGGTGACCACGATCCCGGCCTCGACCGCCAGATGGGTCAACCGGTAGCCGGGGTCGGAGACGCCCGGCATGCCGGCGTCGGTGATGACCAGCACCGTCTTGCCGTCCTGGAGCGCCGCCAGGAGCTCGGCGGCCCGTCCGGCCTCGTTGGCGTCGTAGTAGGAGACGACCCGGCCGCCGATCTCCGCGCCCAGCTCACCGGCCAGGCGGCGCAGCCGCCGGGTGTCCTCCGCCGCGACCACGTCCGCGCTCTCCAGCGCCAGCCGCAGCCGGGGCGAGGCGTCGCCCACCTGCCCGATCGGAGCCCCTGCCAGCACAAGCCTGCCGTTGTCCGTCACCGTTCCATCCTCCCGCATCTCGGATGGCCCTCGGCGTGGGGAGAAGTTCGCCATTTAGTCCCGTAGTGAGGTGTTTCCTGGGCTGGGCGCGGTAAGGGGACCGTACGATGTCCGGGTGGCCGTGACCGACTTCACCAACCAGGCGCCAGAGCAGCCGGAGCCCCAGCCGGGCGACGGGCCCTCGGGTTCCGCTCGTGACCGTCTGGTGCCGCCGATGCCCGGCAACCCCCTGTGGGGCTGGCTGGTCCCGCTGCTGGTCACGGTGTTCGGGGCGATCCTGCGCTTCACGAACCTCGGTCACCCCCACGCGGTCATGTTCGACGAGACGTACTACGCCAAGGACGCCTGGGCGCTGATCAACTTCGGCGCCGAGCACAACGTCGTCAAGGACGCCGACAAGATCCTGATGCGGGGCGGCACCGAGATCTGGCAGCAGTGCGCGCCCGCGGAGATCGACAAGTGCGCCTCCTACGTGGTCCACCCGCCGCTGGGCAAGTGGATGATCGGCCTGGGCGAGCAGATCTTCGGCATGACCCCGTACGGCTGGAGGTTCGCCGGGGCGGTGGTCGGCGTGCTGTCGATCCTGATCCTGGCCAGGGTGGCCCGCCGGATGACCCGCTCGACCCTGCTGGGCTGCCTGGCCGGGCTGCTGCTGTCGGTCGAGGGCCTGCACTACGTGCTGTCGCGGACCGCGCTGCTGGACATCTTCCTGATGTTCTGGGTGCTGGCCGGGTTCGCCTGCCTGGTCGCCGACCGTGACCGGGCGCGCGGGAAACTCGTCGACTGGTACGAGACCTCACCGCTCAGTGATCACGGCCCCTGGCTGGGGCTGCGGCCGTGGCGGATCGCGGCCGGGCTGTGCCTGGGCGCGGCCTGCGCGGTCAAGTGGTCGGGGATCTTCTTCCTCATCGCCTTCGCGGTCATGTCCCTGGTCTGGGACGCCGGAGCCCGCAGGGCGATCGGCCTGCGCAGGCCGTACGGAGGGGTCTTCGGCAAGGATCTGCCGAGCGCCCTGCCCGCGCTGGTCCTGCTGCCCGCGATCACCTACATCGCCTCCTGGGCCGGCTGGTTCGCCTCCGCCGACGGCTGGGGCCGCAACTGGGCGCAGGCGACCTCGCAGGGCCCGGTGTTCTTCGTCTTCGACTCGTTCCGCTCCTGGCTGAGCTACCACTTCCAGGTGCTGAGCTTCCACACCGGACTGGCGACCCCGCACAACTACCAGTCAGATCCCTGGTCCTGGCCGCTGCTGCTCCGCCCCGTGGCGTTCTTCTACGAGAGCCCCAAGGGCGCCTGCGGCACCGACAGCTGCTCGCAGGCGGTGCTGGGCGTCGGTACCCCGGTCATCTGGTACGGCGGCCTGGCCGCCCTCATCGCCATGGTCGCCTGGTACGTCGCCACCCGCGACTGGCGCGCCGGAGCCGTGCTCCTCGCCTACGCCGCGGGCTGGCTCCCCTGGTTCTACTGGGCGATCGCCGACAACCGGACCATGTTCCTGTTCTACGCGATCCCCATGGTCCCGTTCATGATCCTCGCGATCGTGCTCGCGGCCGGAATGATCATCGGTCCGTCCGGCGCCCTGCCCGGGCGGCGGATGGCCGGCGCCGCGATCGTGGGGGCCTTCGCCCTGCTGGCACTGGTCAACTTCTGGTGGCTGTACCCGGTGCTCACCGCCGAGATCATCCCCTACGCCGAGTGGAGTTCACGAATGCTTTTCAAGAAAGGCTGGATCTGACAGCTCGCATATGAGCCACTTAGAAGACATTTCCTAGGGTAGGCGCCGTGCAGGATCCATTACGTCACGTCCATCGTCAGAGGAGGCCCGCATACGGCAGACTTCGAGGCATGCCTGCACCGGACGTGGCCGCACTCCTGTCGGAGCTGGAGCGTTCCGAGCCCGCCTCCGCCGAGCACGCGCGCAGCGCGATCGACTGGCTGACCGGCGGCGAACCGCTGGAGACGATCACTGAGCTCAACGTGTGCGAGTTCCTCTGGTACACGCTGCCCTCCAAGGTCACCGGAGACCGCACCGTGATCGCCCACGCGCTGGGCCGGCTGCTGCTGCTGGGCGGTCTGGAGCGTTACGCCGCCCTCTGCTCCTCCCCCACGACCGCCCACATCCTGCGTACCTACGCCCGCCTGGGCGAGGACGCGGGAATGGCCGCCTACCAGAGCGCCCTGGACGCCACGGGCGTGCTCCCGCCCGATGTCCCCGAGCTGCGGTGGAGCTCGATCATGGGCCCCGAGGAGCTGGGCGCGCACGGCGCCTGCTCGGCCGCGCTGGAGCTGGCCATCGTCTCGGGAAAGCTCGCCCCCGACTCCGCCGAACGGCAGACGCTCACCAGCCACTGGCTCACCGCGCCCCGCCCGGAGCTGGGCGGCGACAACTGGCTCCACCGGGTCCAGGGCGAGCGGCTCAACCGCTGGGTCCTCGGCCGGGGCACCGCCTGGCGCGAGCTCGCCCAGCCCTTCGAGGTGCGCCTGCACGCCCCCATCCCGGCCCCGGACGAGGCCCACCTGGGAGCGCTTCGCTGGCTGCTGACCGTGGGACGCCGCCCAGGGGGCATCCCGCTGACCCAGCGGCACAACCTCGCCCGTTCGGTGCTCGCGGAGAGCACCTGGAGCGGCGCGGAGCTGGCGGCGGTCCGCGAGGTGGCCCAGGAATACATGGGCGCACTGCGCCAGAGTGGCAGGCGCCTGGTGACCACTCCGGCGGGTGAGCGCCTGCTCGGCGACGCCGACCTGCTCTGGGAGACCGCCGCCGCCGCACTGCTCGCCCCCGCCTCGGGGGAGAGCGGCTTCCGGGCCTCGGCCAGGGAGGTGGCGCTGATGCTGCTCGCCGACGGCGCCCCCGCCGACCGCGACCAGGTCACCGCGGTGATCGACTGCGCGGAGTGGCAGACCGTGGAGGTCGACGCCTCGCTCACCGAGCTGGGCAGGCGCCTGGACGCCTTCGGCCTGCGCGTCGACGGCCGCCTCACCCCTGCCGGCCGGGCGGCCGCCCTGGCCGCCCTGCGCAGCCATGCCCTCCGCCCCCGCCAGTACGTCAACATGGCCTGACTCCCCTCCGTGGCCCGGCTCCGTGGCCCGGCTCCGCGGCCCGATTCCGTGATCCGGCTCCGCGGCCCGATTCCGTGATCCGGCTCCGTAGCCCGATTCCGCCGCGAAAATTTCTCACTTCTTCGCCATGAAGTCTCATCCGGCGGCTGGGAGAAATCGGTCGGAGAGCCGAAAAGCAGGATCAGCCGGTCGGCGTCGAGGTATGTGGTGATGCCGCTGATCAGCCCCTCGAACACCTGGAGGAGGATCAGCCCGAAGGGCGTGTGGACACCGTCGGGGCCAGGCCGCATCTGCCAGAACGCCGGCAAGCCGTTCGCCGCGGCCGGAACGAGGCGTGCGCCCGCACAGGACGCGTCCGGATCCAGCAGCGCCTGCCTGATCTGCTCACGGCCGCGAAGCCACCAGAGGACGAACAGGTCGAGCAGGATGGCGAATCCGCAGGCGATGGGGGTGAGCACGATCTACTTCAATTTCTAGCGCCGCTAGATATTAGCGTGACGATAAAATAGTTTCGACAGCAGTGCTAGCGACACTAGGATCACGGCCATGTCGATTCAGGTGCGCCGGGCACGCGAGCGGGCAGAGCGGGAGCGGTTGATCGTCACGACCGCGCGAAAACTGGCCGAATCCGAAGGCTGGGACGCGGTGACCACGCGGCGGCTCGCCGAGGAGATCGAGTACAGCCAGCCGGTCCTCTACAGCCACTTCAAGGGCAAGGACGCCATCATGGCGGCGGTCGCGGTGGAGGGCTTCGCCGACCTCGCCGCCGAACTGTGCGCGGCCCGTACGTCGGCGACCGACCCCCGGCAGGCCCTCGCCGCCGTCGGCGCAGCGTACGCCGCGTTCGCCGAGCGGCGGCCCGCGCTGTACGACGCGATGTTCACCCACACCGTCGACCTGCCGTTCGCCACCCCCGAAGCACCGCCCGCCCTGCAGGCAGCCTTTGGCGGGCTGCGCGAGGCCGTGCGGCCTCTGGTACGAGACGACGACCTGGAGACGCTCACCGAGACCATCTGGAGCGGGCTGCACGGGCTCCTCATGCTCATGCGCAGCGGCAGGCTCCGGCGTGAGGATCACGAGCGGAGGCTGGCACTGCTGCTCAGCCGCTTCTCTTGACATCCTCCACCCGCCTGCGGCAAAGGCCGGGTTCAACCGGTCAACCCGATCCGGCGACCCACCAAAGTGATCGCCTGGTGCAGCACGAACACCCAGCCGAAGGAGAGCGCCACCAGTGGCCATTCGGGCGCCGGCCAGAGCAGCAGCAGGGGTCAGAGCGTTACCAAGGCGTCCACCTGGTCCACGACATGCAGTAATGCTCTCCACCGTCGAGGGCCGGGTCGCCCCGGCGGCACATCCAGTTGACGCTTGACAAAGGAGTTGATCAACTCACCGGATGTCGCCCCCAGACTTAGCGTCGCCCCCAGTGGCAGGACGATGTCGGCGCGGTAGTCAATGAGCGCGATGTCACCGGCCCGGCCACCGACAGCGGCCTGTGCCGCCACTCCCACGACGCAGCCCACCAAGCCGCACAGCACCCCGAGCCAGGTCTTGTTCGCGCCGAAGAGGCGCCGCCCCCGTATGGTCAGACCCCCGTCGACCGGCCGCCGAAGCCACCGCACGGAATCGAACCGAAGCGCGACGCCGAGCACCACCATGCCGACGGCGAGCGGAGCGAACAGGTAGAGCGCCTGGGCGCTGTACAGGTAAAAACAGTGCAGGCCACAGCTGTTCACCGCAAAGCTGTCCAAGTGGCCCACCTTGGTCAAGTCCGGCCCTCGCTCCCGCGCTCATCGTGTTCCGGCCCACATCGCTCGTCGCCATCCTGTCGACCAGGAGGGTCTCGTCACGCCGAGTCCCGCTCTCCTCGCCACCGCGGCACCTCACCACCGCGGCACCTCGGCACCTCGCCACCGCGGCGTTCAGAACCAGTACAGCGCGGCGCCCACCTGAATGCCCGCGCCCGCCCCCAGCACCAGTCCCACGTCGCCGGGCCGGGCCAATCCCCGCTTCTGTGCCTCGTGGAAGCCGTACGGCAGTGAGGAGGTGCAGAGATCAAGGCCGCCGGCGCAGGTGTCCACAACCCGTTCCGGTGACACGCCCAGCGCGACTCCCAGCCGCCGAAGGAACTCGGGCGAGCGCTGTGGCGCCAGCACGACGCCGAGCCGACCCGAGTCGATGCCCTCGCGGGCGAGTACTTCCTCAGGCCCGCCCGATCACCCGAAGGACGGACCACGCCACGGCCGCGCCGGGGTCCGTCCCGCCACTCGTGCCAGGTGACGACAACTGGCCGGTCCAAGGCACCGACCGGTCGCACGACTTTGACGTCTGGACCCGTGCCAACGTCGGCGAGCTGTGGCCCGACCCGGTAAGCCCGCTGGTCGCCTCGGTGGCTCCCGAGATCATCACCAACGCGGTGCGCCACTCCTTCAGGTCGCTCCACGCGCCGTTCTTGGACGAGATCAGCTGGGCCCGGCGCATCTACGGGCGCATTTACTACAACGAGGGCGCGCTCGTGCACCTTCTGGAGCACGAACTCGGCCTGCCGCCCGCGCTCATGGATCGGGGCCGCGGCAACAGCGGGTTCACCGGGTCAAGGGACGGCCGGGTACGCCCATGGCGGCTGCTGCGCCACCTGCCGACGCTGGCCCGGCCGGCGACCCGGCAGCGCGGCACCGCTCGCGAGCTCCGCGCGCTGATTCCGCGCATCGACCGCTGGGCCGCCGAGTTCGATGTGCGCGACCACGACGGCCGGACCGACGCCGAACTCTGGTCGGCGGCCCAACTCTGGCTGACCCGGACCAGCGACGCGATGAAGCTGCAAAACGACATGAGCGGGGTGTCCCTCACCGCGATCGCCATGCTGGAGCGGCTGACGACCCGCTGGTTCGACCGCCCCGAGATGACGTACTGGCTGATCGGAGGGCTGTCCGGAATCAGGTCGGCCGAGCTCGGCGCCGCGCTGTCCCGGATCGCGCATGCGGTTCACGAAGCCCGGCTCGTCCAGGAGATACTCGGCACGGACGCCGTGACCGCACTGTCCCGGCTGCGGGAGCTGCCCGCTGCCGAGCCGGTCCTGCGGCTGCTCGACGAGTTCCTGGACGAACACGGCTACCGGTGCGCCAACGAGGCCGAATGGCTCTATCCGCGCTGGCGTGACGCGCCGGAACTCGTCATCGAGCTACTCGCCGGCTATCTGACCCCGGGCGAGGACGACCTCGCCACGAGCACGGCGATCCAGCGCCGGCACCGGGCGGAGGCGGTCGCCTGGGCAAACGCTCACCTCGGCCCGATCCGCCGGCGGATGTTCCACTCCGTACTACTCCGGGCACACGATGCCATCCGGCTCCGTGACAACGGGAAGGACTCGGCGATCAAGGCGTCCTACCCTGCTCGCCAGATCGCCGTCCGCTTCGGCCAACGCTGGACCGGACACGGCTGGCTGGCAGCCGTGAACGACGTGTTCTTCCTCACCCTGGACGACATCATCCGGGTGATCCAGCATGGTTCACCCGCGGCGGCCGGCCTGAACCTCATCGACCTGGTTCGCCTGCGGCGCCAGACGTTCACCGCTTGGTTCGACGTCGAGGCTCCTGATGTCGTCAGCGCCGACGGGACCCCGCTCAGCCCTTCTCCCGCCGCGCCAGACGCTTCTCCGGGGGCCGTGCCAGGCGCTTCTCCCGCCACGCCAGGCGCTTCTCCGGGTGCCATGCCGGCACAAGGCCGCCCCCTCACCGGTATCGCCGGCAGCGTACGGGGCACCGCCCGCGTCGTCTTGGATCCACGGGCGGCGGCCCGGATACGGCGCGGTGAGATCCTGGTGACCCGATCCACCGACGTCGGCTGGACCGCCGTCTTCCCGCTACTGGGCGGCCTGATCACCGAGATCGGCGGACAGCTTTCGCACGCGGCCATCCTGGCCCGCGAGTACGGCCTGCCCGCCGTGGTCAACGTGTACGGCGCGACCAAGGTGATCAAGGACGGGCAGCAGGTGAGCATCGACGGACTGACCGGCCGGATACACCTTCTTGGAGACGTACCGGCCGCGAGCTACGACGCTCCGGACGTTCCAGGTTCGAAGGAAAGCCGTTGAGGGCGGCCGAAGTGATCACCTGGGCCCGCTCCGCCGCCGCCCGGCTACTGCTCAATGCGGGTGTGTCGGCCAACGCGATGACGGTGCTCGGCCTGCTCGGCACGGTAGCCGGGGCGGTCGGCTTCGCCGCCCGCGGCCAGTTGCTCATCGCCACCGCCATCGTGACGGCCGGCTCGCTGTGCGACGCACTGGACGGGATGATGGCCCGCCTGAGCGGCGGCGGCACCCGATTCGGGGCACTACTCGACTCGGCGTCGGACCGGATCGGCGACGGTGTCATCTTTGCCTCACTGGCCTTCTGGCCGGCCGGTAGCGGAAGGCCCCGTGCCGCCGCCGCCCTGTGCTGCCTGGTCGCCGCCTACCTCGTCTCATACGTCCGGGCCCGAGCCGAGGGTCTCGGCGTGTCGGGAGAAATCGGGATCGCACACCGGTACCTAAGACTCAAGATCGCAGGAGTAGGCGCCCTGCTCGGCGGTCTGGGGCTGATCTGGGCCCTGGAGGTCACCCTCTGGGTGCTCACCGCGCTCTCCACGATCACTGTGGCGCAGCGTTTCGTCCATGCCCAACGGCAGTTCCACACATCGCATTCGATGCACGAAGGATGATCAATAGCACCTCGACCCGCAAAAACGGGTTATCGTGCTCCGGCGGCGCGGAGGATGACGGCGATCTCACTCTGACCGCTGTCGAGTGCGTGCTGGAGCGGGGTCGTGCCCTCCTTGTCGGCCAGGTTCACGTCGGCCCCTCCCGCGATGAGCAGACCCACGATCTCCTGGTACGGCGCGGAGCCGTCGCCGAGAATGACCGCCTCCAGCAGTCCGGTCCAGCCCAGGTCGTTGACGTGGTTGACGTTGATACCCGTCTTGAGCACCTCGCGCACGTAGTCCACATGACCGCGCTCACATGCCGGGATCAGCGAGACCCCGCCGTACCGGTTCCTGATGGTCAGGTCCGGCTTGGCCGGGAGCAGCGCATGAAGCATGGCCACGCCGCCGGTCACCCCTGTCACCAGCCAGGGCGTGTCGTGCTGAAAATCCAGCGCGTTCGGATCCGCGCCCGCAGCCACCAGGACCCTGGCGACCTCCACATGGTCGGCCGCCGCGGCGAGCAGCAGGGCGGTACGGCGCTGCGGGTCCCGGGCCTCGATGTCGGCCCCGTTCGCGATCGCCTCGCGGACCTTGGCCACGTCGCCTTGGGCGGCGGCGGTCAGCAACTGTTCGTTGAGCACAGCAAATCCCTTCATGCCGGAGGGACCGCACCCGGTGAGGGCCACGGCGAGCCCGGCGAGCAGGAAACCACGGCGGTCCACGGTCACATCCTTCCAGCGCTGCCAAGGGTGTCAGCCGAACTGCCCGGCGACGGCCTTGAGGTCGGCTTCGGCGACGGCCTCGTCGATGTCGCGCCGCCCACGACGGCGAAACCGGCGAGGGCACCGGCGACGGCCCGGGCGCGTGTGGACAGGTGGCTCAGGTGGCCGGCGCCAGGGTCAGCCGAACAGGATCCGCGCCGCCAGGGCACGACCGGCACGACCGCGTAGCACGGTCACCGCCGCCTCTGCCGCAGCGGGGGATCGGATGCCGGCGAACACGCGGCGCAGCAACAGCCGGCCTCGGAACCGGGTCCGCAACACGTCCCCGTCGTACCGGCTCAGCATGCGCTGGTCGCCGGTACGCAGGTACCCGGCGGTGACCGCCGCGGCCAGTTCGGACATGCGTAAGCAGGGGTCCAGCCCACCGGCCGTCAGCGGCGACACCGCGCCCGCCGCGTCTCCGACGAGCAGTCCGGCGGGGCACGCCAACCGTCGCAGCAGACCGCCGACCGGGATCGGACCACCTCGGCGCTCGATCGGCCCGGCCGGCGCCACGCGGCCGGGCGCATCCGCGGCGAAGGCGTCCAGCAGGTGGCGAATGCCGGTGCGCATCGCGTCCGGATATCCCGCGACGCCGACATGCGCATGCCGGCCGTCGTCGATGACCCATCCCAGATACCCCGGAGCGACCCGGGGGTCCAGCACACAGTGGAACACCGGGTCGGTCGTGCCCGACGCGACCGGGTGGACGATCTCGGCACCGACGAGGAAGCGCCGGTTGACATCAAGACCGAGATCACGGGCCACCCGGGAGCGGGCGCCGTCCGCGCCGACGATGAACCGGGCCGTCACCGGTTCCGCACCCGCGAACCGCACAAAACCCATCGACGCGTCGACATACCGTACGCCCAGGAGGACCCGTGCTCCGGCCGACTCCGCCGCGCGGTGCGCGTGCTCGTAGACGGCCGCCATGTCGGCCACGCGGTACTCGTCCCGGTCGCTGGTGAGCCGGATCGGTGCCCGCCGCGACGGCGGATACAGCAGCACATCCCGGACACCCGGCCCGAGCAGGTGGTCCGGCAGGTCGAAGTCATCGAGGGTGCGGCGCACGAAGATCCCTGTCGTGCGGATGCCCGTCGACAGCGACCTACGACGGTCGACCACCATCACGTTCAATTCCCGTCGCGCGAGCAGACGGGCTGTGCGCAGGCCGGCCAGGCCCGCACCCACGACCAGTACATCCACTGTCTGCATACCTTGCGACGGTAGGGGCGATGCCTCACCCGTACGACGGTTTGCACGCTACCTGCCCCATACCTCCACACCGTCGCCACACTCGAGACCGGCGAACCAGTTCGAGACACCGTTCGAGGCCCGAGGTCAAGAACAAGCTCAGGGCGAGGATCACCTGTTCAGTCGAGGATCGCGGTGGCTTCGACCTCGACCAGATGGTCGGGGACGTCCAGTGCCGCAACGCCCAGCAGCGTGCCCGGCGGCACCGGGGTGACCCCCAGCTTCGCGGCCGCCCGAGTGACCCCCTCCAGGAACAGGGGCATCTTGTCGGGGGTCCAGTCGACGACGTAGACGGTCAGTTTCGCCACGTCGTCGAAGGAACCACCGACCTCGGCCAGGGCGGTGCCGATGTTGAGGTGGCACTGCTCGACCTGAGCGGCGAGATCGCCTTCGCCGACCGTGACCCCATCGGCATCCCAGGCGACCTGCCCGGCGATGAAGACCAGCTTCGACCCGGTCGCGATCGACACCTGCCGGTAGACATCGATTTCCGGCAATCCGCTGGGGTTCACCAGGGGTGCGGAATGAGATCGAGGGCATCAGCCACAAGATGCTCACCCAGAACCTGCGCATGCTGGAGCGCAACGGCCTGGCCGAGCGGAACGTGTACCCCACCGTGCCGCCGCGGGTCGAGTACACCCTCACCGAGCCGGGCCAAGCCCTACGAGAGACGGTCCACAGAATGTGCGACTGGACCCACCAGTACCTCGGTCACATCGAGGCCTCCCGCCGCCGCTTCGACGCCTGACGGGTGCCCGGAGGATACCGATCTCGTCTTGGGAAAGATCGAGGCCGCGGGCAACCGCGGCGAGTTCGGGGAACAGAGCCGGATCGTCCCCGTGACAGCCGCCGCTAGTGCGTCTCGCGCCACTTGTCATGCAGCATAGGGATCTCCCGGTGCATGAACAGGTAGAAGTCGCGGAGCTCGGTCATGGTCTGCCCGGCGTGGGTCTGCGGTCCGCCGAGCGCCTCGATGCCCTCGTCGACCATGTCGGCGAGGGTCTTGTAGAGGCCGACCTTGGTCAGCGCGACCTCCCACCAGCTGTCGTGGAGCAGCCGGTAGACGTCGCGGCGGGATCCGGGCACCGGATCCCGGGCGACCATCCCCAGCTGGATGAGGTAGCGGACCGCGCCGGAGATGGCGGCCGGGCTGACGTCGAGGCGTTCGGCCAGGTCGGGGGCGCTCAGCGTGTCCTCTTCCGCGACCGACAGCGTCACCAGGACCCGGCCCGCCATCGGCGGGAAGCCCCAGTCGGCCAGCATCCGGCTGAGCCGCTCGACGAACTGGCGCACCGCTTCCTCGTCCCTCATCCTGCCCCTCTCGCCCCGCGTCAAGGATCCATAGTTTAGTGTCTTCATATCTTTCACGAACCTGTGAAGACTATGTACATTCTAAAGCGTGAGTAACGTCATCTCCATGTCCGGCGTGACCAAACGGTTCGGCCGGACGACCGCACTGGACGGCCTCAACCTTGAGGTCAGGGCCGGCGAGGTGCATGGCTACCTGGGCCCGAACGGCGCGGGAAAGTCCACCACCATCCGCGTCCTTCTCGGGCTGTTGCGCGCCGACGCGGGCAGCTCTTCCATGCTCGGCGGCGACCCGTGGAAGGACGCCGTCGAGCTGCACCGCCGCCTGGCCTATGTGCCCGGCGACGTCACCCTCTGGCCGGGACTGTCCGGCGGCGAGGTCATCGACCTGCTCGGCCGGCTGCGCGGCGGCCTGGACCCCCGGCGCAGGGCCGAGCTGATCGAGCGCTTCGAGCTGGACCCGCGCAAGAAAGGCCGCGCCTACTCCAAGGGCAACCGGCAGAAGGTCGCCCTGGTGGCCGCGCTGGCCTCCGACGTCGAGCTGTTCCTGCTCGACGAGCCGACCTCCGGGCTCGACCCGCTCATGGAGGCGGTCTTCACCGAGTGCGTCGGCGAACTACGCGCGCAGGGCCGTACGATCCTGCTGTCCAGCCACATCCTGGCCGAGGTCGAGAAGTTGTGCGACCGGGTGAGCATCATCCGCGACGGCCGCATAGTCGAGACCGGCACCCTCGCCGAGCTGCGCCACCTGACCAGGACCACCATCACCGCGGAGCTGGCCGGGTCGCCCAACGGCCTGCACGGCGTGCACGACCTTCGTGTCGACGGCAACCGGGTGACCTTCCAGGTGACGACCGGTGAGCTCGACGCGGCGTTGCGCCAGCTGACCAGCGTGGGCGTGCGCACGCTGACCAGCCAGCCGCCGACGCTGGAAGAGCTGTTCATGCGCCACTACGCCCGGGTGGACGGCTGATGACGGGCACGCGAGCGCTGGTCCGGCTGATTCTGCGCCGCGACCGCGTGATCCTGCCGATCTGGGTGCTCCTTCTGGCGATCATGCCCGTCACCCAGATCTCCGCCATCGGCGGGCTCTATTCCACCGACGCCGAGTTGCAGTCGTTCGCCGCTTCCATGCGTGCCACTCCGGCCTTCTTCGCCCTGTACGGCCCGCTGCTGGACTGGCACGTGGCGGCACTGGGCGTGTGGCGTGCCGGATTCGTTCCGGTGATCCTCGGCCTGGCCGGCCTGCTCACGGTGATCCGGCACACCCGGGCAGAAGAGGAGAGCGGACGCCGCGAGCTGCTGGGCTCCACCGTGCTCGGCCGCCACGCCCCGCTGGCCGCCGCCCTCATCGTCGTCGCGTCGGCCAACGTGATCGCCGGGCTGATCGTGGCCGGCTCCCTCGCCGGGACGTATCCGGTGGCCGGCGCACTGGCGGCCGGGCTCGACTACGCCCTGGTCGGCATCGCCTTCGCCGCGATCGGCGCGGTGGCCGCCCAGCTCACCGAGAGCGCCTCCGGGGCTCGGGTGATCGGCATCTCCGCTCTCGGGCTGGCGTTCCTGCTGCGGATGGCCGGTGACACCACCGACGCCTCCTGGCTGTCGTGGTTGTCGCCGATCGCCTGGGGGCAGAAGCTGCGCCCCTTCGCCGGCGAGGAGTGGTGGCCGCTGGCCCTGTTCGCCGCCTTCATCGCGGTGACCTGCTACGCCGCCTACGCGCTGGCCGCCCGGCGCGACATCGCGGCCGGTCTGCTGCCGCCCCGGCTGGGTCCCGCGCAGGCCGCGCCCGGCCTGGCCGGTCCGCTCGCACTGGCCTGGCGCCTGCACCGGGGGCTGCTGCTGGCCTGGTGCGCGGGCTTCGCCGTCTTCGGCGCGGTGATCGGCAGCGCCGCCGACGCCGCCTCCTCCGCGTTGCGGCAAAACGCCCAGATCATGGAGATGCTCAACCGGCTCGGCGGCGGAACCGACCCGGCCGACCTGTTCATCGCCGCGCTGATCAGCATCTTCGGCATCGCCGTGTCCGGCTACGCCATCCAGGCCGCGCTGCGGCTGCGCACCGAGGAGAGCCTCGCCCGCGCCGAGCCGCTGCTGGCCACCGCGGTCAGCCGCGTCGGCTGGGCGGCCGGCCACATGCTGTTCGCCGTGCTCGGCCCGGCGGCGGTCCTCGCCGTGACCGGCCTGGCCGTCGGTCTGTCGTACGGCGCAGCCTCAGGAGACATGGCCGCCCACCTGCCTGCCACGCTGGGCGCGGCTCTCGCTCAGCTCCCCGCGGTATGGATCTTCTCCGGTCTGGCCCTCGCCCTGTTCGGCCTGCTGCCCCGCCTGGTCGCCGCGGCATGGGCGGTCCTGGCGCTGTTCCTGCTCTTCGGCCAGGTGGGCGCGCTACTGGAGCTGCCCCAGGTGCTGCTGGACCTGTCACCCTTCAGCCACCTGCCCACACTGCCGGGCGGTGAGGTCTCGGCGACCCCGCTGGCGGCCATGACCGCGATCGCCGCGGCGCTGGCCATCGCCGGCCTGTACGGCTTCCGCCGCCGCGACGTCGGCTAGGTGTTCTGACCTGAGAGGTCAGGTACAGCTGGCGGTACTCGTTGAGGCGCGGTCTCAGGCCGGCGATCACCAGGCCGACGCCGACCGCGACGCAGGCAGCGATCGACACCGAGGTGCTCCAGAGATTCCGGACAGACCACTCGCTAGGGTGGTAACAGTCCGAAGGAGTGAGGCGCCCCGGATCTTCCGGACAGGCCCGAACGGAAGCCCCGCCGCAGCGTAGGACACCCGCGTCAGCACTCCGGTGACATTTCGAGATCATGGCTGGGATCTGCACTCTCCGCCAAGGCCTGGCCCGCACCACGTCTACATCCGATGCGCCAGCGGTTCCATCCCCCTCTGTAAACTGGCTTCCGTTCGTGTTCGACCAGGAGCGGAGAAGCAGGGAGGTGGGGTCGATGACCGCGCTCAGGCCCGCCATGTGCAGCGTCCGGGTCTCCCTCGCGTCCCGGGCCGCGGCCTGATCTCATCCGGCCTGCCCTCCTTCGGGAGCGTGAGCCCGCGGGGTGTCCACACGAACATCACTCCGAAACGGATCCTCAGCGATCATGCGCAACACCTGGATCACGCGCGCCGAGACCGGCGCCGACATCCCCGCCGTCCGTGAGATCAACCTTGCCGCCTTTCCCACCGCGGAGGAGGCCGACCTCGTCGACGCACTGCGCGCCGACCCGGCCGCGTGGATCGAGGGACTGTCCCTCGTCACCGCGGACGAGAGCGGCGATCTCGTCGGCCACGCACTGCTGACCCGCTGTCACATCGGCGACACCCCGGCCCTGTGCCTGGCCCCGTGCGCCGTCCGGCCCGAGCGGCAAAACAGCGGCGCCGGTTCTGCGACCGTCCGTGCCGCCCTGAAGGCGGCCGCGGACATGGGCGAGCACTACGTCGTCGTCCTGGGGCACCCGGCCTACTACCCCCGGTTCGGCTTCACCCGTGCCTCCGCCCATGGCATCGGCCTGACCATCGACGTCCCGGACGAGGCCCTGATGGCCCGCGCTCTCGACACCGGCCGCTGCCGCCCACTGCCCGGCGGAATCGTCCGCTACGCCGCGCCGTTCGGCATCTGACGCGCCTTCACCGGACGGACAGGCCAGACGGTGAATCCGCAGACGGGAAAGGCCGATTACGCTGACTCCAGCGTCGTTTTAAGCGCCATCTCTGCTTCGGCCGGTACGCCCGGATCGACCGGGACGGGCCTCACGGCCGATCTCAGGATCACCGAGGCCCACAGAGAGGGGTAACCCCCCATGGCGGGAAAGCCACGTCGCAAGGCGGCCGACTCCACGGAGGCGCACCTGCTCGTTGTCCGAGCGGTTCTCATCGTGGTGGATTGGGCGCTGCGCGTGATCGTGCCCAACTAGGCAGCCGGCCTAGCTGAACCCGCATCACATCCCAGAGGGGCCTCGATCTTGGTTTGGCGGCCTGGTCGGGGCCTCTCCCCATGCGCGGGCCCTTGCCTGGAAGGCAAGCTCCGCCCGTCCAGACTACGACGCGCGCTAAGTACATGTACACCAGAGTGTCAACTGGCAGAACGAAAACAAACTGGTCGAGCAGCCGCCGGAGTCAACAGTCAGTGTTTTGGAAACCCAGTTGAAAACCGGTCGCTGATCATGACTCCGACCAGCCCTCTAACGTGGCTGGCCCCAGGTGGTCCGACTCGCTGCGCGGGCACTGCCGGCGCCGGGTGAACGGTGACCTCCAGCACCTACCACACCACTTGGAACCGTCAGGTTGGGGGCGAGGGACCGGGTGTGGCCCCGGCGCTTGAGGTCTCGCTATCCGCAGTTGCCGAAGGTCTTGCGGCCGCCGGTCGCCTCGGCGTAGTCCAGCCGGGTGTCTCGGGTGCTGCCCCAGTACGAGACGCAATCGCCACGGGCCTTCAGCTTGACCGGCCCGGCGTAGTACTTGAACTTGCCCGCGTCGGTCTTCGACTTGCCGCCCTCCACCTTCAGGGTGGCGGTGGTGTAGGTGGCGGTCCGGTAGAAGGCGGTCTTGATACTGACCACGCAGTTGTAACCGGTGCTGCGGTTGTACATGAGGTAGACGTAGCCGAAGGTGTCACGTCCGGACTTGAGGGGGCGGATGCCGTCCTTCACCCGGGTGAACCCCGCCCCGCAGACTCCCTCGGGAGTGTAGGGGGCGGAGGCCGCGTACGCCGTGTATGCCGGGTTGACCGCGAGAACGCCGGCGGCTAAGGCCGTCACGGCGATGACCTTCGTAACAGACCTGATCACTTGTCTACCCTTCGACGGGGGGCTGCGGCCCCTACCACAGTGGATCAACCCGTCGATCTTTGCTTACTCCTCTGCTTTCCGACAATGGGGTCCCGGTGGTATCGGCGAAATTTTCAACGAATACGCAGGTCAGATCGGTCGCACACCACTCCACCGCCCTCGCCGCGCTTTTCCCCACGTACTACGCCACGCTTTTCCCCACGTACTACGCCACGCTTTTCCCCACGTACTACGCCACGCTTTTCCCCACGTACTACGCCACGCTTTTCCCCACGTACTACGCCACGCTTTTCAACGGCGATCAGCCAGGCGCGACGCAGGTACCGATCTCAAACACTCGTACACCACCTGCGCGGACGCGACCTCGCTTCTGCCGGGCAGCGAAGGCAGGCTCGCCGAAGTTGAGCGAGGCTGTCTCAACCTTGATCAGCGCCTGCGACGCTTCCGGTCGGGGTTCGTCGATCTCGTCGAAACGTACGCTTGGATGAGCCGCCCGTCCGGGTCTGTCAATAGACGGCCACCACGAGCGGGTCCCCGGCCCACTCCCCCTGCATGACCCAGAAGTCTGACTTCGTCACGGCCGGAACGCAGCCGGAACGCAGCCGGAACGCAGCCGGAACGCAAGATCTTCAGTGGTCTTCAAGATCTTCAGTGGTCTTTCAGCAAGGACCCCGGTCACCCACCGGTCACCCCAGCAACCCCCTGGCGATCAGCTGGGTCAGGGTTTCGATGGCCTCGTCGTCGTCGCCTCCCGGGTTCTCCGCGAGGCGGTGGTAGCAGAAGGACTCCAGCATGCAGGATATTGCGAGCGCCGCCAGCCGGGCGCTCTCCTCGCTCCTGGCCGCCGGGGTGTCGGTCTCGCGGATGTGCCGCGTCCAGTTCTCCACGTGGCGCTGGCGTAGTTCGTCGTGGATGTGGCGGAAGGTTCCGCTGGACATGGACGCCTGGAAGATACCGACGATCTCCGGCAGGTGTTCGCGGTAGGTGGCCCAGTACGCGCCGACGTGGCGGCGGATGTCGTCGGTCGTGGAGAGCGTGTGCTCGTGACCGAGGTGATCGACGACGTGGGAGCGCAGCGCCGTTTGGAAGTCCCCGGCCAGCGAGGCGAGCAGGGTGTCCTTGTCCTCGAAATAGCGGTAGAACGAGCCCACTGCCTTCCCCGCCTCCGCGGTGATATCGATGATCTTGATTTCGGCATAGCTCTTGCGGGTCAACAGCCGCCGCGCGGCGTCCTTGAGCTCTGCCTCGGTACGCTTGGACTTCACCAGATACCTCCCCATCACCGAGATTACTGCCCGTAGAACAGCCTCCCGGGCGCCTCAACGAGGATCTGGTGGCGATCTTCCGGGGTGGGCGCCCAATCGGCCAGCAGATTCAGCAACTCGCCGGTGTCGCGTTGGCCGTCGGGCAGGTGTGGCCAGTCCGAGCCCCACAGCAGCCGGTCGGGGTGGGTCTCGACCAGCGCGCGGGCCAGCGGCTCGACGGCCGACAGCGGCCCGTCTTTGGCCAGCCGGTACGGCCCCGACAGTTTGAGATAGCAGTGCCCGCCCGCGAGCAGCGGCAGCAGCCCGTCGAGGTCCATCCCGTACCCCATGTGGTCGATGACGAAGGTGTGTTCGAGCTCGGCGAGGAAGGGCAGGAGATTCCGCACGACCGCGCCCGGCGTGTAGAACTGCAGGTGCCAGCCGCGCGGCCTGGCGCGCTGGGCCATCGCGCGGATGTAGGCGATGAGCTCGTCGGTGCGCCACGACGCGCGGGCGAACAGGTCGAGCCTGATCGCCCGCACCCCCGCCTCGTGGAAGCGGTCGAGCTCCGCGTCGCTCACGGAGTCCTCGATCCGGACCACGCCGCGGCAGCGCGGCCCCACCTTGCGCAGCACGTCGAGCAGCAGGCTGTTGTCGGTGCCGTAGAAGGTCGGCTGCACCAGCACCATCCGCTCGATGCCGAGCCAGCCGGCCAGGCGAAGGTACTGGTCGAGTGCGCCGTCGGGAAAGGTGTAGAGCGGGTCGGGAACATGTGCGTAGCCGGGCTCGAACACGTGGAAATGGGCGTCACAGCTCAGCGGTGGCATCGTGAAACCCGGCCGGGTGTTGCTCGTCGTGGCCCGCATGGGCGTGGTCTGAAGGGTCATGACGCATCCTTCGCGGCAGAGCCGATGGCTTGGAAGAGCAGGGCGGAGTCCATACCGGTGATTCGGAGTGGGCAGACACCGGCGAGACCGGCCGCGGGCATGCCGCCGACCGCCAGCAACTTCCCGTGCGTACGGCAGGCCGCGGCCGCAGTGGCGATCGCGTCGAGCACTCGCGGATCGTCGTAGGCGCCGGGCCTGCCGAGCTCCGCGGTGAGATCGTTGACACCGATCGCGAGCATGTCCACGCCGTCCACCTGCGCGATGTGGTCGGCGTTGGCGATCCCCGCCGGGGTCTCGATGAGGATCTGCACCACGGCCGCGGCGTCGAGCGCCGGGTTCAGCTCCCTGGCGGGCACCGGACGCATGCCGTACTGAGGCACCTGGGCGGTCTGCGAGCGTTGCCCGCGCGGCGGGAACCGGCAGGCGCGGGCGACCTGCCGTGCCTCGTCCGCCGTCTCGACCCGCGGGGCGACGATGCCGTGGGCGCCACCGTCCAGGAGCCGACCGATCATGCCGTATTCGCGCTCCGGCACTCGCACCAGCGGCGTCATTCCCAGACTGTCGGCGGCCGAGCAGAGCTGCGCGGCCACATCGGTGGACATGACGGAGTGTTCCAGGTCGACCAGGACGGCGTGGTGGCCGGTCGCGTGTGCCATCCGCACGACCTCGGAGGTACGGCTGCCGCGGATGCCGAGCATGAGCGTCGGCAGCCCTTGCCGCAGCCGCTCCAGGAAGGCGCTCACGGGGTGCCGCCCAGGAAGGCGCTCACGGGGTGCCGCCCAGGAAGAGCGCGCCCATCTCCGGGTCGTCGAGAATTGTCTGGGCGGAGTCCGCCATGAGCACGCGGCCGCTCTCCATGACGACACCGTGGCCGGCGATCCCGAGCCCGAAGCGCACGTTCTGTTCCACGATGAGCACGGTGATGCCGCTGTCGCGCATGGCGTTCACGGCATCTCCGACCAGACCGAGCGAGCGCGGGTCGAGCCCCAGAGACGGCTCGTCGAGCAGCACCATCGCCGGTTCCAGCATGAGCGCCCTGGCGAACTCGACGGTTCGCCGCTGCCCGCCGGACAGGTTCCCCGCCGGCTCGCCGCTCCGCTCAGCGATGATCGGGAAGCGCTCGGCGAGCCAGGCGAAGCGCCCCCGCAGATACGTCTTCTCGTGGCGGCGCAGGTAGCCGCCGAGAAGTACGTTCTCCGCGACGGTCATCGCGGGGAACAGGCCGTTCTTCTGCGGCACCTGCACGATCCCCGCCTTGATCAGCTCGGCGGGGTACCGTCCGGCGATGTCGCGGCCGTCGAAGCGGATCGCGCCGAGACGCGGTGCGAGCTGGCCGCTGATGGTCCGCAGCACGGTGGACTTGCCCGCGCCGTTGGGGCCGACGATGCAGGTCACCGAGCCGGGGAAGACCTCCAGGTCCAGCCCCTGCAGCACGTCGCCTCCGCCGTACCCGGCGAAGACACCGGTCATCGAGATCATTGGCTCGCTCCTGTCAAGTAGGCGTCCAGCACCAGCGGGTCGCTCCGCACCTCCTGCGGCGTGCCGGAGGCGATGCGGCGGCCACCTGCCAGGACGTGGACCGTGTCGCAGAGCCCGAGGACGAAGGGCATGTTGTGCTCGACGATCAGGAAGGTGGTCCCGGTCCGGTTGAGTTCGCGGATCAGGGCGCCCATCTGCTCGATCTGCGTCGGGTTGATGCCGCCCGCCGGTTCGTCGAGCAGCACCAGGCGGGGCTGGAGCAGGAGAATCTGGATCAGTTCGATGAGCTTCTGCTGGCCGTAGGAGAGCTCGCCGGCGGGCAGGTCACGATAGTCGCCGAGCCCGACGAGATCGAGGAGCTCAGCGCCCCTGGCGGCCTGGACACCGGTGATCGCCGGAGCCGCCCAGGACCCGTTGGATCCGGCGACGACGTTCCGCAGCACCGACAACCGGGGGAACAATCGGGTGATCTGGTGGGTACGGCCCAGCCCCGCCCGGCTGCGTGCCCATCGGCTCGAGGCGTCGATCCGCCGGCCGTCGAGCAGGATCGTGCCGCTGTCCGGCTTCATCGCGCCGTCGATAAGGTTGAACAGCGTGGTCTTGCCGGATCCGTTCGGCCCGATCAACCCGGTGATCGAGCCGGGCTCGACGGTGAGGTCCAGGCCGTCGAGGACGGTGAGCCCGCCGAAGCGTTTGCGAATGCCGTGCACCTCCAATCGCCCCCCGTCGCCGACCGCGAGCCAGGACGGGACGGCGGCGGGGGCCAGGCGTTTGCCCACGATGGCCGGTCGCTTTCTGGCCAGCGCCTGCCGTACCCCGGGAATGATGCCCTTGGGCAGGAAGAGCAGGATGGCCAGGAGCAGCCCACCGAAGACGACCAGCCGCCAGGCGCCCGCGGTCGGACCGGTGAACAGCTGGTTGGTCAGCTGGGAGAACGGCTCCAGCAGGAAGGCGCCCAGCACGGGGCCCCACAGCGTGCCCGAGCCACCGAGCAGGGCGGCGAGCACGATCATGATGCTGGTGACGATGCTGAACATGGCTCTGGAGTCGAGGAAGCTCAGGTAGTAGCCGTAGAAGCCGCCCGCCACGCCGATGGGCACGCTGCTGGCCACGAAGGCGGCGAGCTTGGCCGCCGAGGTGTTGACGCCGATGCCCGCGGCCTTCTCCTCGTCCTCGCGGATGGCCGTCAGCCCGAGGCCGAAGCGTGAGGAGGCGATCGCCTTCGACATCACCAGCGTCAGGATCAGCAGACCGAGCAGGGCGTAGTAGAAGGGCCAGAGGGCGTAGTCCCTACTCCAGGTCGGCGCGGGAAGGATCATGCCGTCGTTGCCGTTCGTGACCGACGTCCAGTTCAGCGCCACGATGCCGAGCAGGTAGAGCATCGCGAACGTGATCATGATGAACGCGTTGCCTCGCGCCCGGAAGGTCACCAGGCCGAGGACGGCGGCGAGCGCCCCCGCCGCGAGGCCGCCCAGGGGAGCGGCCAGGAATGGGGAGATCGACCACGTGTTGGCCGCGATGGCGGTCGTGTAGGCGCCGACGCCGAGGAAGGCGCTCTGCCCGAGGGAGATGTAGCCGGTGTAGCCGCCCATGATGTTCCAGGAACTGGCCATGATCGCCAGGAGGAAGATCAGGATGAGCATGTTCAGGTAGTAGGCGTCGCCCCACAGCACGGGCAGCGCGAGGAGGGCGCCGCCGGCCGCGATGATCAGGATCCTCATCCGGTGACCACATCCTGTCGAACTCGAACGCCGAAGATCCCCTGCGGGCGCAGCAGGAGGGTCAGCACGATGACGGCGAAGGGCATGGCAGTGGCCCACGAGGGCGACCCGTAGGTGGCCGTCAGTGTCTCGGCCACGCCGAGGACCAGGGCGCCGATCAGCGCGCCGCCGAGGCTGCCCATGCCGCCGAGCACCACGATGGCGAGCCCCAGGCCGATCCACTGCTCCCCGGAGTCCGGGGTGAAGGGAGACAGGACCGCGAGGATCGAGCCCGCCGCGCCGGTCAGCGCGACGCCGAGGGCGAAGGCGGCGACGTTGACCCGCTCCACCCGGATGCCGACGAGTTCGGCGCCCTGCGGGTTGGCCGTGGCCGCGCGTACGGCTCTGCCCAGCCACGTGTGGTTGAGCACCATGTACAGCGCGGCCAGCAGGGCCAGCGCGCACGCGGAGCCGTACACCTGGGCCGTGGGGAAGACCAGGTCGCCCAGCCGGATGGACGTGCGGGCGTAGGAGGTGACGACGGTGTGCGGTTCATGGCCCCAGATGAGGATGGTGATTCCCTCCAGGATCATGGCGAGCGCGAGCGTGGAGAGGATGATCGTGCCCTCACCGCCGCGCTCGGCCCGCTGGATGACGAGCTTGTGGATGAGCCAGCCCAGGCCGAACAGCACGGTGCCGGTGACGGGGATCGTCGCGAAGGGGTCGAGGCCCGTCGCCGTGCAGATGCTGTAGGTGAGGAATGCCCCGGCGATGAGGATCGCGCCGTGGGTCAGGTTGACGATGTGCATGACGCCGAAGATCAGCGTCAGGCCGCTGCTGGCCAGGGCGTATACGCCGCCGACGAGTAGGCCGAAGAGCAACGCCTGCATCAGGTCGCCCAGCTTGGCTTGGCGGCGATCACGGAGGTGACGGTCGCGGCCGAGGCCGGGGCGACGACCTCCAGCTTGCCACGCTGCCACTGCATCAGCAGCAGGCTGCCGTCGGGAACGCCGCGCTTGTCCCACTTCAGCGGGCCGACGATGGTGTCGACCGTGTTGGCGTGCAGCCAGGCGGCGATCGCATCCTGGTCGAGCTTGCCGACGGCTTGGACGCCGACTTGAAGCACTTGCGCCGCGGTGTAGGAGTTGGCGGCGTCCTCGCTCGGTTCCTGCTTGAACTGCTTGCGGTAATCCGCGACGAACTCGGCGTTGCCCGGATACTTCGAGGCCGGATGCCAGCTGCCGGCGGTGAAGACGGCCTCGGTGTTCGTGGCGCCGATGGCCTGCGGGTAGGTGTTGACACTGGAGGGCGCCCTGGTCTGGTAGAGGATCGACGGGGTGAAGCCGACCCGCTGCAGGGCCTGGACCACGGCCACGCCGTCGACCTCCAGCGCCCCGTGCACCAGCAGGGCGGGGTTGGTCTGCCGGATCGCGTTGGCGATCGCGTCGAAGTTCTTGGTGTCCGGCGGGTACTTCTGCCCGTAGACGGTCTCGATGCCGAGCCCTTCAAAGGTCTTCTGGAGGTTCTGGACGGGCACGTCGGTGCTGGGGTCGTCCTGGTACAGGTAGGCCGCGGTGGCGGGCCGCTCCTTCAGGCCCTCCACATAAGCGGCGAACGGCCGATGCGCGGTGTCGGTCGTGCCCGGCTGGCTGAAGAACAGCCTGGTGTGGCCGCGCGAGAAGATATCCGCCGCACCACCCGACGGCTCGATGTAGAGCATGCGGTTGCGGTCGGCGACGGTCGAAGCCGGCAGGTTCAGGAACGAGGAGAACGTGCCGATCAGCAGGTCCACCCGATCCTGGGTGATCAGCCGGTTGTAGTTGGAGACCACGGTGTTCTGGTCGAAGCCATCGTCCAGGATGACGAACTCCACCTTGCGGCCCAGGAGCCCGCCGCGCGTGTTGATCTGGCTCTGCCAGACCTGGTAGCCCTTGTAGCCGGGATCGGCGACGTCCGCGGCCGGGCCGGTGAGCGGCAGCGATGCGCCGATCTTGAGTGAGTTCGAGGAGGAGGAAGAAGAGGAGGAGGAGCCTGACGAACCGCATGCGGTGGTCAGCGACAGCAGTGATGCGCCGAGGAGGAACGAGCGCCGGTCGATGGTCATGGTTCACTCTCAGAGGTCGGTCAGCCCAGGCACCACTACCTGGGTGGGATCGTTACCCACCGCCGCCAGGGAGGCGGCGGCGAAGTCGGTGACGCAGCTGGACAGCAGCTGCCTCGGGTCCTCCAGCACGATGCGGAGCCTGGTCACAAGCGCACGCATGTCGTCGGCCGAGTGGATGGCGGGCATCTCGCTCACCTCGGCGACGCCGAGGTCGGTGACGTCGGGGAGCGTGAGGCCGCCAGGGACGTAGCGCGGATAGCCGTCGAACATCACGTCGCCGAGTTCGACGGTGGCCCTGGTGCTGCACCAGAGGGTGCGCAGGTCCTCCTCCAGCGCGATCACCTGGGTGAGGTCGCCGCCGGCAGGGGAGGGGAAGGTGGGCGCGTGCGGGGCCACGTACACGCGATCCAACGGAAGGCGGCCGCGCGAGGCGGCGAGGATCATCGTGGCCACGCTGCTGGTGTTCCAGGTGACGCCCGCGGTCGGACGGCCCTGCCTGCCCGCGATCACCACCATGGCCCGCTCCCAGGCCAGGTCCTGCTCGGTGAACCAGCGCGTGATGCGGAAGCTGGTGTCGAGGCTGACCAGGAAGAACGTGGCCACCATCATTGAGTTGATGCCGTTGTCGAGGTAGTCGCGGCGGAGCGTCTCGGAAGTGAGATAGTCCTCGTCGTCCAGCGCGGCCGTGAGGTAGCGGGCGGTCATCGCGCACGCGTGGTCGACCATGTCGGCGATCTCACGTTCCCTGCCCCGGTAGGCCTCGACCGCGATCCGGTCCCGCCACAGTTCGATGCTGTTGGCGGCGCGGGTGGCCTTGACCTCGGCCAGCAGGCGCTCGGCGGCCTTCCGCCAGGACTCCTCGCCCAGGTCGCGGAGCCTGACCAGCGAAGCCACGGCGGGACCCAGGTGGGAGATCGCCGTCAGCTCCTTGAAGCCCCTGGTCGAGAGCCGGAACCCTTCGACCGTGGGCGGCCTGCCGTCTCCCGGGTAGAGCGCGATGTCGGTGGCCGTCGCGGCGATCAGCGGGTTGTTGCGCGCGCGATCGGTGACCGCGCGCCCCAGTCTCCTGCCGATGCTGTCCGGATCGGCTGTGTAGGTGGCGAACAGCCGGATGAACTCCTCGGTCACTGGTGCTCCTGCTCGATGAAGCGGTAGATGACGCTCTCGGTGGCGAACCGCACGTCGGCGCTGAGCCCGTTGGAGACCGCCACGAGTGGCCCCCGGTCGTCGGTGAAGACGGCAACGTCCGTGCCGCCGCTGGTGGGGAACTCCTCGACGACGCGCAGCCCACCGTCCTGCCAGTGGTAGAGCTGGGAACTCAGCGCGGTCGTCGGCGCGGCGGGGGTGCCGTGAATGAAGTTGACCCGCAGCACGTACAGGCCGCCCTTGCCCTGCAGGACCGCGAACTCGCGGGTGCCGAGCCCGTCCAGCACGGCGTGCTCCACGAACGACTCACCATCCCAGCGCAGTAGCCGCGACGGGCTGAGGATGCAGCCGACGAGTAGATACTCCTCGCCGTCGGCGCGGAAGGAGGCGAAAGCCCGGCCGTGCTGCTCGGCCAGCTTCTGGTGTACGGCGAAGCGCGCTCCGTCCCAGCGGTACAGGACGGACGGAGCGAGGTGGTCGGCGTGGGCGAGGAAGTCGTGCCCCGCCACCCGGAAGGCGTGCCAGTTGTAGCCCTGCTCGGAGGCGATCTCCTGGAACGGTTCGAAGGCCCGGCCGTCCCATCGGTAGATCCGCGACGGCTGGCTCCCAGCCAGCGGAAGCCCCTGTGCCAGGGCCAGGAAATGTTGATCGGCCAGCGTGAAGTGCCGCCACTGCTTGGCCGCGAAACCGGGCACGCTCTGGAAGGGGACGAAGCGCGCGCCGTCCCATTCGTACAGCTGGGAGTCCACGCCGAACGCATAGGGGTCTTGGCCGCGGCGGATGCTCGCGGTCGCCAGGAACGCCCGCCGGCCGATCCGGAAGAACTCCGCGTCCTCACCGCCCGGCACCTGAAGGCTCTGGAAGGGCTCGAAACCTTCGGCTGTAAGGCGGAGTACCCGCAGTTCGGTGTCACTGTCGCCGACGTTCATACCGGGTGGTTGCCCGGGCACGTCGACGGCCAGCTGCGGGATGGCCAGCAGTGAGAGGCCGTCAACCTGGAAGAGCTCCACCGCCCGGGCACCTGAGGTGCGAATGCGGCACGACTCCACGAGATACATGTGATCCCCCTCACAGTGAATGTGAATTCTGATTCATCATGCAGGCATCGGCTGGAGTTGACAACCCTTGCCCAAGGGGTGAATTTGAATTCATCTTCATCTTGAGGGGAGATCAGTGTGCACCTAGGCTTGAAAGCGCGTCTGGGCCGTCACGGCGGTGGCTGGTCCGCCGGAGACAAGAGCGAGCTGCAGCGGATCCCTGAGTGGACATCACTGCTCTCGCAGGGATTTGCCGTTGCCTCCGTCAACTACACCCTGAGCACGAGCGCCAAGTTCCCGCAGCAGATCCACGAGGTGAAGGCCTCGATCCGGTATCTGCGCGCCAACGGCTTCCGCTACGGCCTCAACGGCCGGATCGGCCTGTGGGGCGGATCTGCGGGTGGGCAGCTTGCGCCCTGGCGGGCACGAGTTGCGGGGTTCCCGCGCTGGAAGGCAAGGTGGGTGGACGCGGCCCCTCCAGCTGTGTTCAGGCGGTAGCGGCCACGGCGCGGGAGCGCATCGCGCGGCTCGGTCTCATCCTCGACTTCCGGGCGGGCAAGCTGTCGGGCGGTCAACGCGCCCAGTTCGCCCTCACCCTGGGCCTGGCCAAGCGATCCGGCTGGTGAGCGCCTTCGTCCATGGCAAGGTCACCGCCTACCTGTGCACAGTGGACGCCAAGTGCGAAGCCCTGCGGACCGACGACACCGTCGAACTGCTCAACCTGCCGCTGGTGGTGCTCACCGACCGCAGTTGCGCCTCGGCGTGTGAGCACTTCAGCTCCGCCGAGAGCCACGCCACGACCTTGTCCGACGGGCGGGTCGCCGACTGCATCGCGTGCGACAGCGACACCGATCCGGGCTTCGGCACGAGGGTGGTTCAGGGCCAGACGGCCGACGTCTCCTTCGTGCTCGACCGGTTACCAGCGAAGCGGGGCGGTTCCGACCTGATCGACCGCTCCAGAATCGCGATGGTCGGCCAGTCCGTCCGTGGCGCGCAGCGCGTACAGGTTGCCGTTGGAGCTGCCGACGTAGACGAGGCCGCCGGCCACGACCGGCCGGGTCTGGAAGCGGCCGCCGGTCTGGAAGCGCCAGCGGGGCGCGCCGGTGGCCGGGTCCAGCGCGTACAGCGTACCGTCCTCGTCCTGGACGAAGACGGTGTCCCCCTGGACCGACACCGTGGCGGTGAACGGCTTGCTCCACCGTTCCCGCCCGGTTTCGGGGTCGAGGGCGTGCAGGCTCCGGCCGGCGACGTAGACCTTTCCTCGTGACGCGGTGACGTTCCAGATGCCGCTGTCGCCCTCGGCGGCGAGCCTCCATCGTTCCTGGCCGGAGGCGGCGTTCAGCGCGTACGTGCGCCCGGCGAGATCGCCGAGGTAGACGGTACCGCCGATCACGACGGGGTCGTACCGGACGGCGGCGCTGACGCGGGCGCGCCACCGCGCCTTCCCGGTGGCGGGGTCGAGCGCGGACGCCTTCGCGCCGGTGATCACGAAGACGGCCTCCCCGGTCGCGGCCAGGTAACCGGCCGGGTTGATATTGCCGGTGCCCACGCGGGAACGCCGGCGAAGCGCACCCGTCCTGGCGTCGAGGGCGTACAGCATGCCTTCCCGGCTGCTCACGTGGACGGTGCCGGCGGCCACGGCCACGCGGCCCAGGGTGCCGGGGACGCGGAAGCGCCACCGCTGCTCGCCGGTGGCGGCCTCCAGCGCGACGACGTGGGTGAGGCCGACGCCCGCGTACACGCCGCCGTCCTGGATGACGAGGTCCTTGATGCCGACGTACCGGGTGCCAAAGCGGCGATTCCACCGCATCCGGCCGGTGGCGGTGTCGATGGCCGCCACCCCGTCGCTCCTCGCGCCGAAGAGCACGCCGTCCACGAGCATGGGCGCGGCCGGCCAGGATTTCCACCGTGCCCGGCCGGTGACGGCGTCCAGGGCGTACAGCCCGTCGTCGGCGCCGGCGTACACGACACCGCCGCCCACCACCGGGTCGGTGTTGACGCTCCCGTCGGCGAGATGGGTCCACCCGCCCGTCCGCGCCGGAGGCAGGACGCGCTCCCCCGGCCGGTAGCGGGCCATCAGGTTGTCACGCACCCGGACTGCGGCCAGGCGCTGCACCAGCCGCGACGGCGACGTCAGCCGGACGATGACCGGACCCACATTGACGAGCATCGCGCCGAAGGTCCCCCCGGGGCCGTGGGCGGTGTAGGAGAAGATGCCGTCGCCCTCGATCGTGGGGTCGTAGTCGAAGCTCTCGTGACGCCTGGTCTGCTCGGCGGCGTCGGTGAAGAGGGCGCCGGCGTTCGGGGACACCCAGCTCACGGAGAGCGAGATGACCTCGCCGTCGTCCTCGGGCGGCACCCAGTCGCAGGTCACGGGCCTGGGCAGCGTGAGGTGGCCCAGGGACTTGTTTCCCGGGACGCGGCGGACGTCCTGGCCGAGGTCGCGCGAGGTGAGCAGGGAGCAGGCATCCGGCCACTCGCCCGGCGGGACGCCGCCGAGCGCGACGGGGCCGGTGGGACGTCCGTAGACGGGACGCAGGGCGGTGATCCGGGCGTCACCGTGGATGAAGGCCATATGGGAGGTCGCCCCCACGAGGACGGTGGTGTGGGTGAGCGGCCTGTCGAGGGGAAGCGCGACGGGAGGGCCGGTGTCCTGCTCTCGCGAGATGAGGTAACCGGGCAGCGGCCACGCGTTGTTCCAGTCGAACCCGGGGCGGTCCTCGGCGTCGGGATGCTGACCGACCTCCGGCGACGGGCTCCCGGCGGCGGCCCTGTCCAGGCGGGAGCGGGGCAGCGGTGTGCCGTCCTGCGTGAAGAGGAAATCGTCGCCGTCCACCGCCGCGATGACGAAGCCCTCCGACGCCCTCTTGAACCAGAGCCGGATACCGACGCCCGGCGGGACGTTCCAGGTGGTCACCGGACGTGTCCAGTTTCGCCGTAGCGTGCGCGGATCGAAGGAGTCGAGTCGCACGCGGCCTTGCCCGCAGCGGCTCAGCAGCAGCAGGGCCCGGGATGTGGAGCCGGTCTCTCCCTCGCAGCCCACCGCCTCGGCGGCCCGCGCCCGGACGCCGCCGGTTCGCACGTCCAGCGAGAGCAGCCCGGACTCCTGGTGGAAGACGACGACGCCGTACTCGGACACCAGGATCCGCGGGAGGTCGTCCGCCCGTGGCCCCGACGGGGGCAGCTCGTGCCGCCACAACGGGCCGCCGGAGGCCAGGTCGTAGCCGTACAGGGTCCGGTCCGACGATCCTTTCGGGCTCCCGGTCACGACGAGGGTGCCGACCGTGGCCCACGCGTCGCTGAGGGAAGTGACCGGGGTGCGAATGGTGAGCCGGATCGCGCCGGTGCCGGGATCGCGCACGGTCACTGTCCCCTCCGGCGTCGCCATGATCAGATTCTCGCCGGACAGGAAGGAGAACGAGGCCGTCTCATCGGCGGGGGCCGACCACGCCGCCTCCCATCTCATGAGCTCCAGCGGAGGCCGCGAGTCGTCGGCGACCGCGACCGCCGCGGCCAGCGAGAGCGCCGTCAGGGCCCGGAGGCAACGGGTGATCAGCACGTCCGGCGTCCCGCGCAGGAGACCGGCCGCCAGCCTCCCTGCGGCGCCTCCCGGTAGTAGGCCCGGTAGCGGTCGGCCTCCCCGCTCAACCGGAACGGCCCCCCATCCGGCCCTTTGATCACAACCTTTTCGGCACGGTCGTCCGCGAGCACCGTGACCAGCAGGTCGAACTCGTAGTACGCCTTCTTGCCGGTGAAGCTCAGGCTGAGCGTGACCCGCTCGTCCCGTTTCAGGTCGATCTGCTTCTTCCGGAAGTACTCGGTACCGCCGTCGGTCGTGAACCGGGGCGCGGGGCGGTCGAGGTCGGCGGCCATCTCGACGGTGCCCGTCTCGCCGCTGCCGGTGATGGCGATCAGGCGGGCGCCCTCCGACACCGGCATGCGGGCGAGGACCTGCGGCACGATGTTCACGATGCGCAGGCTGGTGCGGTTCCCGGTCAGCACGACGGTGACGTCCATGCTGTCGATCAGGGCCATCTGGTGGCGCGCCAGCACCCCGTCACGCTGCTTGCCCGCGTGAGCGGCCAGCATGACCGCCCGGCCCTCGGGGTCGGTCACCGGTTCGCGCAGGACGGTATCGCGCTCGGAGTAGTCGACGGCCACGTGGCCGACGGTGATCGGGGCCGCGCCGCGTACCTGCTCGACCGTGTCGGAGCCGTGCGCGTTGTACCACTCGGTGAACACGACGCCGAACACGGCCAGGATTACAGCGCTGGCGATCCCCGCCAGCCACGCCGGCGATCCTTTCGGCGGGGCGGGATCGGACGCTTCGACTTCCCCCTGCTGCCGGGCCGCGACGTCGCGGCTGGGGGACGTGCTCTTGTTCCGGCGCGCTCTGCCCATTGGGACACGTTCCTCCATGACCGATCGTCAAGGCCAGCGTAGGCTTGAGCCTGAGCGCGCCGGAGCGGTTTCCGGCTATTCACACCGTTGGCGAGCGTGTCCGATGTGTCCTGCAGATCCCTGGGCCACTCGGAGGCGCCGGTTGCCACGCTGGACATGACCTCGCGGCTCGTGGGCGACCTCAAGAAACGACTCGCGCATGGCCGCGTGGCCCAAACACTGCTGACCGCGCTCATGGTCTGCCTGGCCAACCAGCACATCCTGCTCAGCCGGCGGCAAGCCCACGACCGCCCCGAGGAGCCCACACCTCAGGACACGGCAACACCTGACGAGCACGACCCCGCCCCGCCCAGGGCAGGTCGCCCGAGGTCAGGTTGATCAACATCGTGCCATTCAGCTTGATATCGCTCGCGCCGAGCAGCTCGTGCATGGCCTGGTAATCGGTGACGCAGATGATCGTCAGGGAACCCGCCTTGAGCGCGTCGCCAACCGTGGGCGCCAGCCGTGCACCCTCGGCCACCAGTTGGTCGGCCTTGGAGGTCGTGCGGTTCCACACGGTTGTGGGATGCCCGGCCCTCCGCCCCAGCCCTTGCCTCATCTATCGATGTTCGATAGATTCTCATCGCAACTCGATAGAAGGATGGGTCATGGGAAAGCTGATAGTGCGTGCGCTTCGCGCCGTGCTCGTGGTGGTGCTCGCCGGCACCGTGTTCGTACAGGCATTTATGGTGTGGGCGTTGGCCAGCGGGAGCGACCCGGAGGACGGGTCGCTCCCGCTGGCCCCGCTGCGCGTGATCACGATCCTGGGCATGGTGTCGGCCCAAGTCGCCCTGGTCAGCGTATGGCGGCTGGTGACGATGGTCCGACGCAAAACCGTGTTCTCTTCCGCCGCCTTCCGGTACGTGGACGCCGTGATCGGCGCGATCGTGGCGGCTGCCCTCCTGTGGTTCGCGGTCACGGCCCTCAACGCGCCGGACCAGCGGGCCGACCCGGGCGTCACCGTCATCATGGGCGGCGTCGGCCTGGCCATCTTGGGGGTCGCGCTCATCGTGCTCGTGCTGCGGATGCTGCTCGCCCAGGCCGTCGCGCGCGACGTCGAAGCGGCGCAGATGCAGGCCGAGCTGGACGAGACGATCTGATGCCGATCGTCGTCGACATCGACGTGATGCTGGCCAGGCGGAAGATGTCCGTGGGCGACCTCGCGGACCGCGTCGGGATCACACCCGCCAACCTGGCGGTACTCAAGAACGGCCGCGCCAAGGCGGTGCGCTTCACGACACTCGCCGCGCTCTGCGAGGCACTCAACTGCCAACCGGGCGACCTGCTGCGCTGGGAGGCCAAAGACGCCGCGAGCGGATGACATGCCCACAGCGGGCGTGAAAACGCCTGACACCACCGGCCTGACACGGCACGTCGACCGCATGGACGTGGATCGCCGCTCGCCCGCAGCACCGTCCCGACCCCGTTCGGAAACCTCTGAAACGACAAGATCCCGCCTGATCGTGATGATCAGACGGGATCCCGTCAACTTCAGTCCAGCCGTTTCAAGAACGGCCCTGCGGTGGAGATGAGGGGATTCGAACCCCTGACCCCTTCGATGCGAACGAAGTGCGCTACCGGACTGCGCTACATCCCCAAGACGTGGACTAGATTAGCAAACTTCCGGGGGCACTCGCGCCATCCAGAGCCTCGGTCAGTCGCCGACCGCGCGGCGGGGTGTCTCGGCGTACTGGTCGAAGAGTTCGTCGCGGAGCGCGGTCAGGTCGATGACCTCGGCCACCGGGCGCTGGGCCTCCAGCAGGGCGGCGCGGCGGCGGGCGCGTCTGACACGTTCCGCGCGGGCCTTGGCGGCGGCTCTCCGCTGCTCGGCGTCGATCTGGACGGTGACCCGGAGAATGGCCAGATAGGTCCCCAGAAGCACCACTGAGGGCGCCACGCCCCACCAGGGGATTACCTGGACGGTGGCCGTCACCACGGAGGCGAGCAGGAGCAGCACGCACCAGAAGGTCAGCCGCCTGCGCTTGGCCACCTGCCTCCCTCTGCGGCGGAGCTCGGCGCGACGGCGCTCGGCCGCGACCCTACGTGGGTTGGGCCGGCCGGCCGGGGGCTGTGCGGGCGAGGTCTCGGACTCGGTCTGGGCACCCGTCGAGGTCTCCCGGGCAACGGGCGGCGGCGCGTCGTCGCCCGGCGGGAACTCCGGCATGGTCTCGGTGGCGGAAAGGACTCCCGGGGAGGACTCGGCCGGGGACTCCGGGGAGGATGCGTGCGGTGGCTCGATCAGGGTCTCGGCGGAATCCTCGTCGTAGGCGTACGACTCGGGGTCCTTGGTCGTCTCGACGAGGGTGTTGCGGTCGCGGCGCAGCCACATGGGCACGAGCACGCACAGCCACATGATGACAATGGCCAAATACAGGACAACGCTGCTCACGGCCACCTCCGGGCAGCATGAAGACGCGGGTGGTCCCCCGGCGCCTTCGATGTGCTCATGTCACGCACAGTAAGACCGCGTGTCACTATTTGACGAGCATTCGATGCGGTGTGTCGTGAGATCTTCAAACCTCTTCGTGCGGAGTGCCGCCGTGGGCGGCCGCCTCACGGGCCCGCCGCCACCGCACAAGCAACCCTCTCGGCGCGTCTTCGACCGTGAGCGCGTAACAGATGTGGTCACGCCAGGCACCATCGATGTGCAAATGCCTACGTCTGATGCCCTCTTCCCTAAAACCAAGCTTTTCAACCACTCTGCGGCTTGCGTGATTTTCCGGCCGGATATTGGCCTCGATCCGGTGCAGCCCCGTGGTGAAGAAGCAGTGGTCGACCGCCATGGCGACCGCGGTGGGGGTGATCCCTCGACCGGCCAGCGCGCCGTCCACCCAGTAGCCGATCTGGGCCGACCTCGCGGAGCCCCAGACGATGGCGCCCACGGTGAGCTGCCCGGCGAAGGCACCCTCGTAGGTGATTACCCACGGTAGCGCCAGCCCCTGCCTGGCCTCCCTGCGGAGGGTTCCGGCCATCGAGATGTAGGGCCCGAGGCCGGTCTTGAAAAGGGGGGTCTCGGGATTGCTCGGCTCCCAGGGGCGGAGCCAGTTCGCGTTGCGCAGCCGCGACTCCCGCCAGACGCGTACGTCCCGCAGCCGCAGCGGTCGAAGTCCCACCGGACCTTCCGTCAGGGTCACCGGCCAGCCACGAAGTCGATCCACGCCCTCCATCATCCCCCCAACACGGCCCACCGTGCCATGGGAGCCGGGGCGGCTCCGACCCACAGCGTGCCGGAGCACACCCATGCCGTCGCGTTCTCACCTACCCGGCGAGCCCGTCTACCCGGGAGCCCGTCTACCCGGCAAGCCCGTGTGAACCCATGCGAGCCCGTGTGAACCCACGCGAGCCCGCACGAACCCGTGTGAACCCACGCGAGCCCGTGTGAACCCACGCGAGCGGAAACCGAGGAGGCACGAGTCAGCGCGGGTGGTCTCCGCCGCGGATCTGATCCACGGCATGCCGGAGCACGGGCGCCAGCACGCCCATGCCGTCGCGCACCCCTCCGGAGGAACCGGGCAGGTTGACGATCAACGTGCCACCAGCCTGCCCGGCGAGCCCGCGCGACAGGATCGAGGTGGGCACCTTCTCCCGGTTGACCTGACGGATCGCCTCGGCGATGCCGGGGACCTCCCTGTCGATCACCCGCCGGGTCATCTCCGGGGTGAGGTCGGCCGGGGTCAGCCCGGTGCCGCCGGTGGTGACGATCACGTCGTATCCCTCGGCCACCCCGGAACGCAGCGCAGCCTCGACCGGCTCGCCGTCGGGAACCACCCTCGGGCCCTCCACGTCGCACCCGGCCTCGGCGAGCAGCCCGGCCAGCAGTTTCCCCGACGTGTCCTCGTACGTCCCGGCGGCGGCCCGGTTGGACGCGGTGATCACCAGAGCCCTCACGAGACCCCCCGGGTCCAGACGCCCGTCTTGCCGCCGGTCTTCTCCTCGACGCGGACATCGGTGATCACGGCGGCCGGGTCGACCGCCTTGACCATGTCGATCAGGGCGAGCGCGGCGACCGAGACCGCGGTCAGCGCCTCCATCTCCACCCCGGTACGGTCGGCGGTCTTGACCCGTACCGTGATCTCCACTCCGTCGTCGACCACGGCCAACTCGACCTTGACCCCGTGCAGCGCGATGGGGTGACAGAGCGGGATCAGGTCGGGGGTGCGCTTGGCGCCCATGATCCCGGCGATCCGCGCGGTGCCGATCGCGTCGCCCTTGGGGACCTCCCCCGACCGCAGCAGCGCCACGGCCTCCGCCGAGAGCAGCACCCTGCCGGTGGCCGTCGCGGTACGGACGGAGACGTCCTTGGCCGAGACGTCCACCATGCGCGCCGCGCCGGTCTCGTCGATGTGTGTGAATCCAGTCATAGTGGGATGACCTCCACGCTCGCGCCCTCGGGAAGCTCGACGACGTCCTCGGGGATCACGATCAGGGCGTTGGCCGAGGCCAGGGCGGCGAGCTGGTGGGAACCCTGCCTGCGCACCGGGTCGACGGTGCCGTCGGGGCCGAGCACTCCGCGCAGGTAGGAGCGCTTGCCCTCGGGCGAGCGGAGCGGCCCGGTGGTGACCGCCCGCACGGTCGCCGTGGGTTCGGCGGCCCGGCCACCCATCTTCCGCAACGCGGGCCGGACGAACACCATGAACGACACGAACGACGACACCGGGTTGCCCGGCAACGCGAAGATCGGGATGTGGTCCTCACCGACCACGCCGAACCCCTGGGGCATGCCCGGCTGCATGGCGACCCGGTCGAAGCGGACCGTGCCGAGCGGCCCGAGGGCCTCCTTCACCGGCTCGTACGCCCCCATCGAGACACCGCCGCTGGTGATCACCAGGTCGGCCCGCAGGAGCTGTGCATCGAGCTGGTCGAGGAGCCGCGCGGCGTCGTCGACGACGATCCCCGCCCGGTAGCCCTCGCCACCCGCCTCACGGACCGCGGCGATCAGGGCGAAGCTGTTGGACTCCCAGATCTGGCCGTCCCCCAGGGGCAGGCCGGGCTCGACCAGCTCGGCCCCGGTGGATATCACCACCACCCTCGGACGAGGCCGCACCAGCACCCGGCGGCGGCCCACCCCCGCCAGCACTCCGAGCTGCGCGGGCCCGATCGGGGTGCCCACCGGCAGCACGACGTCACCGGCGCGCACGTCCTCCCCCGACCTGCGGATGGCGTTCCCCTTCGGCACGGAGCGGTTGATCACCACCTGCGCCGTGCCGCCGTCGGTCCACTCGACGGGAACCACCGCGTCGGCCCCGGCGGGCAGCGGGGCCCCCGTCATGATCCGCATGACCATACCGGGACCGATGGCCTGCATCCGGCCGTCGCCGGCCGCGATGTCGTCGATCACCGGAAGCGTCACCGGCGCGTCGGCGACGTCCTCGGCCCGCACGACGTAGCCGTCCATCGCGGAGTTGTCGAAGGGCGGCAGCGGAACCGGGGCCGTGATCTCCTCGGCCAGCGTGGTGCCCAGCGCCTGCTCCAGTTCCACCTCCAGCGGAGCGAGAACCCGGACCGTGCGCAGGATGTCGGAAAGGTGATCGTCGACCGATCTCATGGAGTTCATCGCGCGGCCAGGAACTCCTTGAGCCAGGGCAGGAACTCCGGCGCCAGGTCAGGGCGGTCGGCGGCGAACTGCACCACCGTCCGCAGGTAGTCGAGCTTGTTGCCGGTGTCGTAGCGGCGGCCTCGGAACAGCACTCCGTGCACCGGGCCGCCCTGGTCGCGGCCGCGCCCGGCGAGGGTACGCAGGGCGTCGGTGAGCTGGATCTCGTTGCCGCGCCCAGGCGGTGTGTTCTCCAGCACCTCGAAGACGGCCGGGTCGATCACGTACCGGCCGATGACCGCCCAGTTGGACGGGGCCTCGTCCGCGGGGGGCTTCTCCACCAGGTCGGTCACCCTGACCACGTCGTCCTCGTCGGTGGGCACGATGGCGGCGCAGCCGTACAGGGAGACCTGCTCCTTGGGGACCTCCATCAGCGCGACGACGCTGCCGCCGTGCACGCCGCGTACCTCGATCATGCGCTTGAGGAGCTCGTCGCGGTAGTCGATGAGGTCGTCACCGAGCAGGCACGCGAAGGGGTTGTCGCCCACGTGCTGCTTGGCGCAGAGAACCGCATGGCCGAGACCGCGCGGCTTGCCCTGCCGTACGTAGTGGAGGGTCGCCAGGTCGGCGGGCTCGCGTACCTGGGAGAGGCGCTCGTCGTCGCCCTTGGCCTCCAGGGCCTCCTCAAGCTCGATCGCCCGGTCGAAGTGGTCCTCGATGGAACGCTTGTTCTTCCCGGTGACCATGAGGACGTCGAGCAGTCCGGCGGAGACCGCCTCCTCGACGACATACTGGATCGCGGGCTTGTCGACGATCGGCAACATCTCCTTGGGGGTCGCCTTGGTCGCAGGTAGGAAGCGGGTGCCCAGACCCGCCGCGGGAACGACGGCTTTCGTCACAGCTTCTAAGTCGGCCATAACCGAAACCATAGTGGAGGGACCTGTGGACAAGCAGATGCTGCGTACCACTATCGAGGCGACGCGGGCCGCGATCCCCGATGAGCGGCGACACGCGGCCTCCGTCCAGATCAGGGAATCCCTGCTTGACCTGCCCTGGGTCCAGATGGCCGGGCTCGTCGCGTGCTACTGGTCGGTCGGGACGGAGCCCGCGACCCACGGACTGGTCTTCGCCCTGTGGAAGCACGGCGCGACCGTGATCCTACCCGTGCTCCGCGACGACGACGATCTCGACTGGGCCGTGTACGACGGCCCCGACACCCTCGCCCCCGGCCGCTTCGGGATCATGGAACCGGTCGACACCCGGCGCGGTGTCGACGCGATCAGGACCGCGGCCCTGGTGATCGTGCCCGCGCTGGCGGTGGACAGGTCCACCGGGGTACGGCTCGGGCGAGGCGGCGGCTCCTACGACCGGGCACTGGCGAGGGTCGGCCCGAACGTGCCGACCGTGGCGCTGCTGCACGAGGGCGAGTTGCTCGACGGCGTACCCGCCGAGCCGCACGACGTGGCGGTCCGCTACGCGGCGACGCCCGGGGGGGTCTTCAGGACGGGCGCCACGGACGCCTGAGCCGGCGCGCGGGCATGCGTATTAGGACGAACGCCTGAGTCGGCACGTGGACACCCCGCCCGGGAAAACCCCCGATGCCAACGCCCCAGGCACCCGGCCGACCCGGTGATCTCCACAACCGGCACGCGGACGACCGAGTCGTCAAAACCGGTGCCGGAGGCACGTGCCCGACCACGGTGAGTCACCGGAACCGGCATCGTGAACGCATGACCGGCAGGTCGAATCACCACCCGTCCCGGGTCGGTGCGCACCCGGGCTGTGACCCGCTGTGCGCGTGGGACGTGTGTGACGCCCTTTTCGAATGCGACACAATGATCCCCACAGACAGAGAGGGGACCAGATGGGGCTGGACGTCTGGCTGCTTCTCAGTGCCGGAGTCGTCATCGCGGCCGTCGTCGCCGTACGTGTCGCCCACTGGAGCGGACTCCCCAGCCTTCTGATCTTCCTGGGCTTCGGGGTGCTCCTCGGCGAGTCCGGGCTCGGGCTGCAGTTCGAGAACCCGGAACTCGCCCAGCAGATAGGCCTGATCGCACTGGCGATCATCCTGGCCGAGGGTGGCCTGACCACCACCTGGAGCCACGTCAAGGGAGCCATTCCCACCGCCCTGGTGCTCGCCACCGTCGGCGTGGGGGTGAGCATCGCGGCCGTCGCGATCTCGGTTCACCTGATCCTCGACCTGGACTGGCGGACCGCGCTGCTGCTCGGTGCGATCCTCGCCTCCACCGACGCCGCCGCGGTCTTCTCCGTGCTGCGCCGCCTGCCCCTGCCGCCGCGCCTCGCGGGCATCCTGGAGGCCGAGTCGGGTTTCAACGACGCGCCCACAGTGATCGCGGTGATGCTGCTGAGCGCCGCCACCTCGCCCAGCCTCGGGGTCGCCCTGTTCAATGTGCTCTTCGAGCTGGTGGTGGGCACGGCCGTCGGCCTGGCGGTCGGTCCGCTCGGCATCTACGCGCTGCGCCGCATGGCGCTCCCCGTCTCCGGCCTGTATCCCATCGCGGTGCTGGCTCTCGCGTTCGTCGCCTACGCGGGAGCCGTGCTGCTGCACGGCAGCGGTTTCCTGGCGATCTATCTCGCGACGCTGGTCATGGGCAACTCCCGGATGCCGCACCGCGCGGCCTCGCGGGGCTTCGCCGAGGGCGTGGCCTGGCTGGCCCAGATCGGCCTGTTCGTCATGCTCGGGATACTGGTCAGCCCCTCGGAGATGCCGGCCGCGGTCGTACCCGGCCTGGTGGCCGGGCTGATCCTGGTCGCGGTGGCCCGCCCTCTGTCGATCATGGTTTCCGCCTTCCTGACCCGGCTGATGGGCATCGCCAGCCTCAACTGGCGAGAACAGGCCTTCCTGTCGTGGGCCGGGTTGCGCGGCGCGGTGCCCATCGTGCTCGCGACCATCCCCTGGGCCGCCACCTCCATCGAGAACAGCACGGCCAAGCTCGTGTTCAACGAGGTCTTCGTGATCGTCGTCGTCTACACGTTGTTGCAGGGGCCGACCCTGCCGTTCGTGGCGAAACTCCTCGGGCTGTCCACCCCCGACGAGGCCCGCGACCTGGAGGTCGAGTCGGCGCCGCTGGAGGAGCTCAACGCCGACCTGCTCCAGGTCAAGGTGCCGCCGACGTCCAAGCTGCAGGGCGTGGAGATCTTCGAGCTGCGACTGCCCCGCGACGCCCAGGTGACGCTGATCGTCAGGGACGGCCGGACGTTCGTCCCCACCGACTCCACCAGGATCAGGGTCGAGGACCAGCTCCTGGTCGTGACGACGGCCGCCTGCCGGGACATGGTCGAGCGCCGGATGCGCGCGATCAGCCGCAAGGGCAAGCTCGCGGGCTGGTTCGGCGAGCGCGGCGTCTGATCGAGATCTCCCTGTCGAGATCTCCCGTTGAGATCTCCCGTTGAGATCTCCCGATGGAATGCGAAGACTCCAACTCGCGTTTAAGCTTGTCGGCTGCGTACCATTAGCAGTCGCGCCACTAGAGTGCCAATCGGCGCGGACCACACGAGGAGGAGCGCGTGCCCACCTACCAGTACGCCTGCAGTGCCTGTACCCACCAGTTCGAAATCGTCCAGAAGTTCTCCGACGACGCTCTCACCGAGTGCCCGAGCTGCGCGGGTGACCTGCGCAAGGTGTTCTCCGCGGTCGGCATCGTCTTCAAGGGTTCGGGCTTCTACCGAACCGACAGCCGGTCGTCCTCGTCCAGCACGGTGAGTTCCTCGAACGGCTCGTCGAGCTCCTCGGACTCGTCCGGCTCGTCGAAGTCGTCCGACTCGTCGAGCTCCTCGGCCTCATCGGACTCGAAGTCCGACTCCAAGCCGGCGAAGGTGGCGAGCAGCCCGGCCCCCGCGGCCTCCTGAGCGCACCCCGCAGCCTCCTGAGCGCGCCCCGGGTTCTCCACCCCGATCCCCCGAACGCCGCTCTCCGGCAGGCGGTCCGCGGCGGGCGGTCCGCAGGCCGACCTCGCGCCCCGGCTTTCCAGCCCTCCACTCGCCGAGGCGGCGGCTGACGGACCGCCGAAAGTAACCGGCCGAACACTCGGTGAAGCGGTTATCCACAGGCCGCCACCGGGGCTCCACGGGAGGCGGCCGGTAGCGCTAATCTCGGCGCCATGGTCACTCGCGCGGACATCGGGGTCATCGGCGGCTCGGGCTTCTACTCATTGCTCGACGACGCCACAGAGGTCGAGATCACCACACCGTACGGGCCGCCGAGCGACGTCGTCACCGTCGGCCACATCGGGTCACGCTCGGTCGCGTTCCTGCCCCGCCACGGCCGCGACCACCGCTTCCCGCCGCACCTCATCCCCTACCGGGCGAACCTGTGGGCGCTGCGCTCTCTCGGCGTACGCCAGGTCCTCGCCCCCAGCGCGGTCGGCTCGCTGCGCCCCGAACTCGGCCCCGGCGCCCTGGTCGTCCCCGACCAGCTCGTCGACCGCACCTCCGGCCGCACGCAGACCTACTACGACGAGGGCGGCGTCGTCCATGTCGCCTTCGCCGACCCCTACTGCCCCTCGGGCCGCGAGGCGGCGGTCTCCAGTGCGCGTTCCTCCGACTGGGGGGTGTCCGACGGCGGCACCCTCGTGGTCATCCAGGGCCCTCGCTTCTCGACCCGCGCGGAGTCCCGCTGGTTCAGCGGCAACGGCTGGTCGATCATCGGCATGACCGGCTTCCCCGAGGCCATCCTCGCCCGCGAGCTGGCCCTCTGCTACACCTCGATCTCCCTGGTCACCGACCACGACGCCGGGGTCGAGGCGGGTGAGGGGGTCACCCACGAGGAGGTCCTCGCCTTCTTCGCCACCAACGTCACCCGGATGCGTTCCCTGATCACCGACGTCGTCGCCGCCCTCCCCGAAGACCGCACCTGCCCCTGCCCCACCGCCCTGGACGGCCTGAAACTCCCCTTCGACCTCCCCAACTGAGCCCACGCCTTTCCGAGGAGACCACCACTCCTGTCATCCGCTGCCCGCACGCCCCGGATGGCCGAACTCCCCTTCGGCCTCCTCGGCCAAGCCCACGCTCTCCTGAGGGGCTCACCACCGGGGAATCACCCACTGGGCATGATTTCGCTCCCGTCAGCCGGCGGAAATCGTCCCGCCCACGTCATTCATCAGGAATCATCGCGTCCCGCCGCCCGGCGGGGCGTTCCATCACGGGCACCGCGCCGCCCGGCTCCCGCTTCTGGAGTCAGCCATGCGCGCCCTACGCCGCCTCCTCGGCCGCCGTCATCGCCTGCTCTCCGCCCTCGTCGCCGCCCTGGCGATGGGATGCGCCGTGCTGGCCCTGCGCCCGGACACCGCCTCGGTGATCGTCCTGACCGCCGCCAGGGATCTTCCCGGCGGCGTGCTGAAGGGGACCGATCTGACACCCGCGGCCCTGAGGCCCGGCACGGTCCCCGACGGCGCCCTGAGACCTGGCACACCGTTCGCCGGAAAGATCCTGGCCGGTCCCGCGCGGCGCGGGGAGCCGCTGACCGATGTCCGCCTGCTCGGCCCCGGCCTGCTGGCCGCCCACGCTCCGGGAACGGTCGCCACTCCGGTCCGCGTCGCCGACCCCGAGACCGCGCGCCTACTCTCGCCGGGTGACGTGGTGGACGTGCTCGCCGCCGCCACCTCGACGTGGGACGGCACCGCCCCCGCGATGACCGTGGCCGAGGACGTCACGGTCCTGGCCACTCCGGACGAGAAGTCGGAGCGAGGCGCCCTCGTCGTACTGGCCACCACCTCGGCCCAGGCAACCGAACTGGCCTCCGCCCAGGCAGGCGGACGGCTCTCCATCACGATCGGCGCTCGCGCGAGGTGATTCTCAGGAGCGTGCTCCCAGCGCCAGGGCTCGAACGGGTCGTGCTGTGGTGGCGTCTGTCCCGGGCTTGGTCACCTGGGTGCTCCTGCCTGGCGGGCGGGCGCGGGCGGGTGTGCTCATCCGCAGGCATGCATGCATGATGAGCACACCCGCCCGCGTCACGCACCGCACGGACGCCTTGTCGCGCCCGCGTGGTGCGTTGATGACGGCACGGCGGCCTGGACCGGGGAAGGGGCGTGGCTGCCGTGCCCGCTCAGAAGTGGCCGATGCCGGCCGAGGTGGAGGTGAGCGCCCAGCGGTGCAGGAGTGCGTTCATCTCGGCCTCGAAATCTGACCCGACGACGAGCACCGCACAGCTGGAAAACCGTCCAGTCGTGCGGCAACACCAGCCCTCGTCATGATCGCTAGCCACGCGACCACGAAGACTCCCTAACTCCTTCGACGCCCTCGCGCCAAGGAAGATCCCGACATACCGGGAGCAGCTCTTTGGTCAGTTGCCCGACCCCCGGTCACAAGCATCCGCGGAACGGTGACTGACCGCCTCCTCACAGCAGGGAGCCGAGCTTGGGGTCGTACTCCCAGTGCCAGGGCTCGAAGGGGCTGACGTAGGCCCACTGAGGGTGGATCCAGCCGAACTGCTTGCCGTTGGCCTCCACCCAGTTGAACTCGGCCGAGCGGAAGCGCTCAACGCCCCCGCACAGGTCGACCGCGAGCCCCAGGCCGTGGTTGCTCCGCCCGGGAACCGCGGCGAAGCCGGGGCGGCGGTAGTAGACCGACTGCTGCTCGGCCAGGTTCCGGTAGCTGTCGGTCACGCATATGGGCCTGCCGAACCGCCGCTTGTACGCCTCGTTGAGGCTGATGAACGCGAGCGCGGCGTCGCCTCGTAGCTGGTTGCCCGGCTGCTGGAGCGGGCAGAGGTACGCCTGCGGGATGAGCCCGTTGGGAAAATCGCCCATCGAGGTCGCCCTGGTCGGGTCACACCCGGCCGCCGGTTGCCCATTCTTGTTGATCTTGACGCCCAGCTTCACCAGTGCCTTGGTCAGAGATTGCACGATCTTCTGCGAGCGCGCCCTGAGCGTCTCGATCTCGGCACCCATCTGCGCCTCCGCGAGGAGGTTGGTCGCCCGGAGCTCCTGCGCCTCACCCGCCAGCCGTTCCCGCTCCAGCTGCAGTCGGCTGCTGTCCTTGAGGATCAGGTCTTGCTCGGCAACGAGCTGGGTGACACCGGCCATGGCCCGCAGAGTGTCCGTATTGGACTCGCCGGACAGGAAACCGGCCACCTCGCCGCTGATGGGCTGCTGGTAGAGGAGTCCGACCAGGTCCGAGAGCGGCTGCCGTACCTGCTCGAAAGCCCTCTCGGCCACCTGCAGCTCCCTCAGCTTGGCCGTGAGCTGCTTTTCCGAGTCACGGATCTGGGTCCGCCGCTGCTCCAGCGCCTTGGTCGCGGCCTCAAGATCCTTCGTCGCCTTCTCCGCCTCGCGACGCAGCTCTGTGAGATTCACCGGCTCGGCGGCGACGACGGCCTGAACCTCCCCCGGCGCCCGCTGCGCGGCAGCGGCTCCCGGCAGGAGGGAAAGCATCGTCGCGACGACGGCGATCAGACCCGCTGATCGACGAGGTGGCACGTTCGACCCCTCCGTTTGCGAACTCGTGACCTGGGTCAGGCACGCACGCTACTACAGCTGACCAACTGCACGGGCCAGACCTCCACAGCCGCTATGCGCCGAACACCCCTTTTTGTGACCGGACAAGTCAGACTTCTTGCCGCGCGTGCTTCTTGCAGACCTCCCAGAGCCACGTCCCCCGCCACTCCCCCGGACAGCCGTCCCACGGCTCCGGCGACGGCGCCTGCTCCTTCTTGGGCTCGGGCTCCACCTGCGGGCGCAACGCCACCCTCCGCGGCCCCCTGGGGCCTCTGGGGACTCTTACAGGTACGACCACATCCGGCTGACTCGGCTGGCTCAACCCGCCCGGTTCGCCCGCTCCGTTCATCCCGCCCGGTCGCCCCAGTTCACCCGCCCCGTTCATCCCGCCCGGATGCCCCAGTTGGCCCGTCCCGCCCGGCTCTTTCTGCCCGCCGACCGAACGGCCCGCTTCCGATTTCGCGGCGACGGGCACCCACCCTCCGTACACCCGCTCCGGTCGCAGGGGCGGAGGCAGCAGCCTCGGCCCGAAGATCCCGCTTTGCACGGCCCCGACCGCGACCGGGACCACGGCTACCGCGTCGCCCCTTTCATCCAGCGCCCCTGTGCCACTTCCCGTCCGGAGCCCCACGCTCCCTGCTCCCATCTGGGACGCAGCTTGAGACCCGGCTTGGGGCCCACCTCGGTGCCCAGCTTGGGGCGCGACTTGAAACCCGGATTGGGGCCCAGCACCGCTCCCAGCCTCCGTCCGGGACTCAGCGCCATAGCCCGTCCCCGCCCATGGCCCTGCGCCATCACCGGCCTCAACCCGGGATGTCGCGCCGTCCCAGGCCCCTTCCCTCTCTTCAGGTCCCTGGCCTCCGCCCTCATATCCCTGGCGGCCCCTCTCCCGGAGACCTAGGCCCTTATGGGATTTTTCGCCGTCTCCGAGCCCGTCAGGCCCCGTACCGGCATCAGCCATCCGGATGGTCGCCTCGTAGCCCGTGAGCTCGGCCACCAGCAACCCTCCGGCCAGAAGCGCGGGCGCCAGCATCGCGCCACACAGCACCACCGGCCGCAGCGCCCTACGCCCACGAATGCGCTTCCGTCGCCTGTCAATCACGGAGCGTGACGCTAACCCCGCCCGACCTCGCACACCCGCCCACTTGCCGCCCTTTTACTCCAGCCGAGCGAACCGATAACCCACAGTCCGCCCCGACTCCCCCTCCGAGCGCGCAACCACTCGCTACTTTCGCTACTCTTACTAAGAGCCCCTGCCTCCGTAGCTCAGGGGATAGAGCACCGCTCTCCTAAAGCGGGTGTCGCATGTTCGAATCATGCCGGGGGCACCATCTTGACCAGCGATCACACCCTTGACCTGGGCGTTCGCGCCTTCCCTCCATCCGACCCTACGCAGCCGTGTGCCACCGTGGGCAGCCGTATGTCAGCGGCTGTGGGATATGCGTGGGATGGATCTTGGAGTGTTTCCGCAGGTCACCTCTCCTCTGAGTGGGCCGCAGTCACCGATCCCACAGCACCGGCCGGCGGCCGGAGCACGGGCCTGCAGGGCGAAGTCGGCCCCGCCTAGGATCGGGCATCGTGCAGCGATTGGCGCTCTTCGACCTGGACAACACACTCATCGACCTGGACGCCGCCTTCCTGCTGTGGGCGGAGGAGTTCGCCGAGGAGCATCGACTCAGCCGGAAAGCCGTCGACTACCTGGTTAAGCTGGACCGTAACGGCCTGCCCCACCGCGAGCCGTTCTTCACCAAGGTGCGCGAGCGGTTTAAGCTGTCCGCTTCGGCAGCGGATATGTGGGCCGCGTACCGCCGGCGGATGCCCCATCTCGTCGAGTGTCGTCCCGAGGTCATGGCCGCGCTGGCAGGTCTACGCACGTCCGGATGGCGCGTTGGGATCGTCACCAATGGCACCGCTGACAACCAGCTCGGCAAACTCCAGCGGACAGGCCTAGTTGATGTCGTCGACGGCTACGCGCTCTCGGGCATCGAGGGCATCCGCAAGCCTGACGTCGGCCTGTTCGAGATCGCCGCCAACCGATGCGGTGCGAGCCTCGCCGACGGGGGGTGGATGGTCGGTGACCACCCCGTCGCAGACATCAACGGAGGACACGCAGCCGGTCTGAACACGATTTGGATCGACCGCGGCACCCGGCCCGACCATGAGCACTCCCCGGACCACGTGGTCACCGACGTGATGTGCGCCACGGACATCCTGCATGACATCGGCGAGTGACTTTTCGAAGAGGTACCAGATGTTACCCGATTTCCTGACTCACGAAGCAAAAACCAGGACAGCTTCACTACGCTCCGCGTGTGGCCTACATAGTGACTCTCGCGTCTGAAGAACTTGCCTCTATACGTGCCAAGTTAAGGGTGGAACAGCGCCTGACCAAGGCTCTTCCAAAGGGAGTCAGACGGACTGGCCCTGTCACCGGACCACCGATGGTCCTGGTGCTGGGGCAGGGCGATAGAGATGAGTGGAACAGTTCCCCATCCCGGCATCTCGTCTGGATTGGCGTGGTGGCACGGCACAACACTGTGGGCGCCGTTGACAAAAGCATCACCGTCGACCCCCTCCGGGAGTGCATGAAAACAATCATGATCGACGGGCATGACGGGCTGCTCAGCCGACTCCCCAAGCCTATGCGCGAGGAGTTCGAACAAGCGGCCATCCTCGGCGGGGTCGGCGAATGCAGCTATGTCTTATGGGAGGCGGTGAATACTGCACTCCGGGCAGCACATCCGGAACTGATAGGTCTGCTCGACTGGTTGATCGCCCAAGCCGACCCCCCGGCGCTAGACAGCAATGACCCCGCGGACCGTGCCTGGCAGGAGCAACAGGACGCGACGCGGAGCCTCCTGCGGATCGCGGAGTTCCCGCACTCCAGCTTAGCGGCGTGGCAGCGCCCTTCATCGCGGGATGCGCCCTACCTGGCCGGACTCATACCGCAACCCGTCGAGCACAGCCTAATTGATCACGATGTTCGCGCCGCTGGGAATGCCTTCGGCCTGTTCAGCGAGTGGCCGAGCGGTAATGAGGTCAGATGCGATATCCACATACTGCAGGATGCCGAGGGCCGACGGCTGGAAGTAGCCAACGTTAATGCCACCCCCGTCGAATCCCGTCTCGGAACCGACATGATCTACTTCCATGAGTCCACCCAGAGTTTCGTACTCGTTCAGTACAAGCGTCTCGATTCACGCAAACGATCGATCTACGTGGACGATCGACTGCTGAGCCTGGATCCACCGAGCCGATTCTGAACTGAAGATCCTGAAATGAGAGGAGGTGCCCTCCGACCTGGGATGATGGGAGTTCTTCAGGCTTCCGCCACCTTGATCGAGAGGACACCTCTCAAGTGCAATTGTTCCACGACTCTGCCAAGACCCATGCGATCTTCGATGAGGAGCGTGTAGTCGCGTACGGCGGGCTGGGGCCGGTGATGCGGTTGGCCGAGCGGTGCGGCCTGAGCGACCTGGCGGGCGAGCACGTCACTCCCACCGGCCGGGACGGCGTGAACCCGGCGGCGAAGATCGGCTCGATCGTAGCCGGGATGGCCTGCGGGGCCGACAGCATCGATGATCTGGACGCACTGCGCCACGGCGGCATGGACACGTTGTTTACCGGTATCCGCGCACCGTCCACGCTGGGATCGTTCCTGCGGTGCCTGGCCTGGGGCAACGTCCGGCAGATCGAGAAAGTGGCCCGCCTGCTGCTGGCCCGGCTGGCCGCCCATACGCCGTTGCTGCCCGGCGCGGACGTGCTCGCCTTCCTCGATGTGGACTCGATGCAGCGACGTACCTACGGCTACAAGAAGCAAGGATCGGGGTTCGGCCACACCAAGATCGGCGGCAAGGGCGTGCTGGTGCGCGGACTGAACGTGCTGGCCTCCACACTGTCCACACCGCTGGCCGCCCCGGTGGTGACCGGCACCCGGCTGCGCGGCGGAAGCGCGAACTCCGCCCGCGGCGCGGCCTGGTTCGTGCGTGAGTCGATCGGCGCGGCACGATCAGCGGGCGCGAGCGCCACCCTGATGATGCGCGGGGACTCGGCGTTCTACACCGCAGGCGTGATCAACGCCTGCCACACGAACGACGTGCGCTTCTCCGTCACCGCCAAAATGGACCCCAAGATCAAAGCCGCGATCGCGGCGATCGACGAAACCGCCTGGACAGCGATCAAATACCCCAACGCCATCTTCGACGAACAAGCAGGGGGCTGGATCTCCGACGCCGAGATCGCGGAGGTCGCCTACACGGCGTTCGCCGCGAAGAAGGGCCAGGCCATCACCGCCCGGCTGATCGTGCGCCGGGTCAAACGGCTCAACTCGCAGACCGGGCTCCGGCCAGAGGAACCGTTCCCGCTCTACCGCTATCACGCGATCTTCACCGACAGTCCGTACGCCCTCGGGCAGGCCGAGGAACAACACCGTGATCACGCGGTCATCGAGCAGGTCAACGCGGACTTGATCGACGGGCCATTAGCGCACCTGCCCTCGGGCGTGTTCACCGCCAACGCCGCCTGGCTGACCTTGGCGGCGATCTGCCACAACCTGCTGCGCGCGGCCGGCTGCCTGGCCGGAACCTTTCACGCCAAGGCGCGCGGCGCCACCCTGCGCCGCCATCTCATCGGCGTGCCCGCCCGCATCGCCCGGCACGGCCGGGGCCACCTCACCCTGCATCTTCCCCGGTATTGGCACTGGCGGCACGCATGGATGAACCTCTTCCAAGCCGTCCACCGGCTGCCACCGATCCGCGCGGCTTGACCCGTCCCCGCCCTGCCACCACTCTTCCCTCGACCTCCACGGTCACCCGCGCCCTCGCGCACGAACCCCGCCCCCGAGCCCGTGAACGCCTGGACAATCCGTGACCCGCGCACGGCGGGTTCTCCACACCCCAAATCAGACCCCCGTCAGGCAAAACGGTCCTGGTGAAGGAATCGAACCGAAGAATGATCACCAGAATTCACGCCGTGGATCCAGGCTGAGCCAGATCGATCGGCTTGAGAAGGTGGCACAACTTAGTCGTTCCCCTGCACTGCCTAGTGAGTGGCGAATGGGAAACGACCCCTGTTTCCTCAAGCTCGCCTACTGGCCCGAGGACACCGACAAGCAGCCGGTCGAGGGGCTCGTCCCCGGCATGTACCTACCAGTCTCTTACGTTCGACTACTCTTGAAGGACGACTGCACGCGCGGCGTCCAAGCTGGAAGCCAAGCACGGCTCCTCGGTTACGAACAGGTAGAGCGCTACCTGATCAACACGCAGTTCATCGAGCTGGTCAAGCACGGGCTAGCCGGCACGGTCGGCACCACCGCCGAGGAATTGCACTCTCTGGTGCAAGACCGCATCGAGAGAGGTCAGAGCGTCGTTCTAGCTGCGGAGCGCAGTCGCGAATCGGTCCGCGCTCGCCAAAAACGCACTCGCAGCCGCGGATCCAAGGCCAAGCGCTACATTCATAGGGTGTACAACCAGGACTCTCTATTTTGACCGAATTTGGTGGAATAACTACAGGCAGGCGTCACAATGGTCCGCAGCGTCATGCCGGTAGAGTCCTGAGCATGGGCCGCCGGATCGACTTCTACGACGACCCCGCCGCGCCCAAGCCCAACAGCCTGGTGCCGTCGGTGAACGTCGTGGTCACCAACGAGGCGGGCGAGATCCTGATGATCCGTCGCAGCGACAACGGCAACTGGGCCGTGCCTGGCGGTGCGATCGATCTGGGCGAGTCCCTGCCCGAGGCCGCGATCCGCGAGACGTTGGAGGAGACGGGGATCGGGTGTGAGATCACCGGCCTTGTCGGGACGTACACCGATCCCAAGCACGTGATTCTCTACACCAGCGACGGCGAGGCCCGGCAGGAGTTCTCTATCGTGCTCACCGGCCGAGCCGTCGACGGGGAGCCGACGCCGAGCGACGAGTCCCGGGAAGTGCGTTGGGTGCCTCGGAGCGAGGTTTGCTCACTGTCGATGGACCGCTCAATGCGGCTGCGGATCGGCCACTTCCTCGAAGGATCGGGCAAGCCACACATAGGTTGAGGCCCCGGCTTGTGCCAGGGCCTGGAGGCGAGCATCTATGGGAATCATTCGCCGAGAGCGTTGCCGATCTTCCCGTTTATCCGTTCCTGCTGGCCCTCCATGCACTTGGCGTACACCCGGTGGAGAACCTCCACGCTGTGCCCGGCTCGTTTGGCTACCTCAGTAGCCGGGACACCCGCATTGAGCCAGAGAGACAGGGCAGCGTGTCGTAAGTCGTAAGGTCGGGCGGCGAGCGGTGACCTCACCTGCTCATCGGTGAAGACGAGCGCTCGCGCTTCCTGCCAGACGTAGGAGCATGCCGAGCTGGAGTAGGAACCTCCCTTGGTCGTCCGGAAGAGCCGGCCGTCGTCCTCGGTGCCGTAGGCATCGATGTGCTCACGGAGGATAGCGACCAGGACAGGCGGGATGGGGATCTCCCTGGTTTCCTTCTTCGCCCGGTGCTTGAGGCTGCGCGACTCGTGGGTCTCCCCTGAGTTGGTCCATCGCTTGTTCGCCTGCGGTCTCGCCCTCTCCAGGATGATCTGACCCCATCCCGCTTCGGGCAGGGTGCAGTTCTTCAGACGCAGGTCTGCCGCCTCCTCCGGCCGCAGACCTGCGTAGTAGATGCAAGCGAACAGGGCTCTGAGTCGAACTCCCCGAGTGCGGCCGACCTTGGGCACAGCGGCCAGGAGCTGCTTCGCCTGAGCCGGATTGATCACCGTGCGGGGGTCGACGATGTTGACGGCCTTGGGCGGTTTCCACTTGATCTCATGCAGTGGGTTGGTCGTGAACACCTTCTGTTCCACCGCCAACTCCAAGAGGTGATGAAGGATCGCCCGCTTCCGCCGTACCGTGTTGGCCGCCGCCTCCTTGCCATCGAAGGTGACCGAGATGACGTCGAGCGCGATCCGGACAACACGCGCATCCTGGAGATCCGCCAGCGGAAAGGATGCCTTCTCCAGCCAGCGCAGCGCCACGGTCTGCACACGGGTCAGCGTCTCCCGCCGGTCTTCCGGAAGCAGCACGTGGTTACGTAGCACCCGCCGCAACTCGTCGTCCTCCGGTCGATCCGGAACATCGGCCACCAGCGCCGGGATCAGCGACAGCAGCGCGTACGCCTCAGTTTCCCGAGTTCGAGGAGCCGTCCTGCGCCACCGGCTGACCACGTACGACTGCGCGAACTGCATGAAAGACGGTCCCGAAGGCTCAGAGGCCGCCAGCATCGAGAGCGGCAATCCGGTGGCGATATCGAACGCCTCCCCCCTCCTCGCCGCCTGACGGAGGTCGGACAGGAAGTTCTCGGCCAGCGCCTTGGTCCGGAAGGTCTTGGATCGTGACTTGGTGCCAACCTTCCAACGTGCTTCGAAGGACGGCGCCTTGCTGGACTGGTTCCGGCGGACTTCCCAGATACGCACTTCGTAGGTGACGGTCACGACGCCTCCCGCAGCGAGTCGAGCCACGCTTCGAGGTCGCTGCGCCGGACACGCAGCTCGTCATTGGGGTACTGGATACAGACCGGTGCCTTGCCGAGTTCCCGCCACCGGTAGAAGGTGCGGCGGGAGATTCCGTTCAGCACGGTGAGCACTTCGGGCACGGTGAGGAGGCGGTCATCAGGCCGAGGCATCGCGCACCTCCCCGAGCACCGGAGGCAGGGGCAAAGGCCTCCCCGTCACTGCGGCAGCGAGGAGAGCGTCTCCGATCGACAGACCTTGTCCGGCGTACTCCCACTCGGCGATCACGAGGACGGTGTCCTCGTCGAAGAGCGGAAGCCGTCCGGTGCTGATCGCCTCGCCGCGCATGTAGTCGGTGCGTTCCTGGCGGATGTCGCCGAGGGTGGTGGAGTAGCGGCGGCTCTTGGTGGAGAAGTGGCCGCGGAAACCCAGCATGTTCGCCCATTTGATGAGCCGGAGTTCGGTCAGCTCGTCGAGGGCGCCCAGGCGCAGGCATTCGGCGATGAGCCGCCGAGCGTGGTCCCGAATCGGTAGCGCGGTGAGGTCATCGAGGGGGTTGATACGCCGGTCCAGGGTGCCGACGCATTCGGCGGCTTTCGTGGCGTACTTGGCAATGTAGGCGGCTACGGCCTGGTCGGTGAGGTCACCGTCCATGGTGATCTGGCGGACGTCGAGTTGGGTGCCCCAGCCAAAGGCCCGCGCGGGTTCACCGGGCACCGTGGGAACGGTGACCGCGATGGCGGAGGCGGCATGCTGTACGGCGTCGGTCACCAGGTCGGCCGTTGCCCAGGTCGGTGGAGGCGTAGCCGGCCCCTCGGGTCCGTCGACGCGAATGACCGCGTGAAAGTGGACGACCCCGCGCCGTTGGTACTCGGCGACCTTGGCGAAGGAGAGCATGGCCTGTTGCCGTAGCTCCCGCTGGGTCAGTCCGGCGAGTTTGGCAACGCGTCGGCGGAGTGCCAGCGTGAAGCGCCGCCAGAGTTCCGGGGACATGGCGTTGAACAGCACCGAGCCCGCGTAGTCGTAGCAGTCCGGGCAGAGCGGTTCGCCGAGGCGTTGTTCGTCGGCCCCGTGCCGAGCCGTGCAGGACATGACCCGTCCGTGTGGGCAGGTCTTGGCGTCGCGTCGAGCGTGGCAGGGCAGGACGGTGCCGTTCTTTTCCCGCCGGGTGTGGACGGTTCCGAAGGAGGGGGCGGTCAGCGTGACGAACAGGCAGGGATGGGCGGTGACCGAGGCCGGGACGCCCTTGCCACCGACCAGGCCCGCGCGGATGAGTTGGTAGGTGTCGGCCCGGTAGGTCTCGGCGCAGGCCGGGCAGCGCGAGGCGCGCCGGGTCTTGCACGGGACGCGAAGGATGCCGTCCGGTTCGGTCGCGGTGGTGTAGGTGTGCAGTCGGTTCCCGGTCGCGGGGTCGAGGTGGTGGACGTGGCCGCGCAGGTGGATGGGCTGTCGACAGCCGCCGGTCCGGCGGATCTGGGAGGCCCAGCGGGCATATTGGGGATCATGAAGCCGGTCGATCATCCCGGCTACCGCGTGGGTGCTTGGCATGATGGGGTGTCCCTTCCGGGCTTTCGAGGTTCGGTGCGGGATGGCCCCCGACGTGGCGGACGTCTTGGCGGATGTGTGGTCACGCCGGGGGCGCCAAGGGCTCAGGTGAAGCCGAGTCCCTCGCAGTGCTCGCAGGTCTGGCCGTGACTGTCGACGCCGGTCCCGCCGCAGCAGCACAGCCAGCGCTTGGGCGCGAGGTCGACGAGCGGGGCGTCCTGGTTGTCGGTCACGTGATCCACCTCCTCCCGGTGCGCTTGGGCGCGGTATCGAGGAACACACGCCAGGTGTGTGGCCGCTCATGGAGCGGCAGAACCGGCGAGACCGAGCCGACCGGGAGGATCGTGCGGATCTTGTTGGCGGCGTGGACGATTTCGGCGTAGGTGCCGTCGATGCGGATGCGCATGGGGGTCTCTTTCCTGGTCAGGCGGTAAGGGGCGAGGTGACGGGGTCGGGGGTGATGCACCCGTCGTAGGAGGTGTTGGCCCGGTGGCGAGCACGAGCGGCGGCGAGGATGCCCACGGCCGTGTACTCGACCGGCCCGAAGGTGCGACAGGCCCGGTAGTGGTCGTGCTCGGAGTCGCCGGAGTCCACCTCGCTGCCGAGGAGAGCGGCGACGGCCTCTACCTCGGCGCGGATGTCGTCGTCGGCCCCTTGGGCGAAGTAGGTGAGCCCGGCGAACGAGGGGACGGGAACGGTGGGGTTGGCCTCCAGGAAGGTGGCCAGGTCGACCAAGCCCTTGATGAGAGCGGCGCGGGCAGTGGTGCCGGGCATGGGGTTCTCCTTGGTATTCAGGCGGGTTCGGGGCTGTCGCGCAGGGTGCGCAGCAGGTCGGAGGCGAGCTGACTGGACACCCCGAGTCGAGTGCGCAGGGCGTCGCGGGTGATGGGTCTGCCGTGCCGGGTGTGGTGTTCGTCGGCGACGCGGCGCGCGTAGTCGAGAAGCTCGCCTGTCGGCCCGGGAGCGTTCTGACCGTTCTCGGCGCCGTTCTGGTTCGGTTCGGCCGGAGCGGGCGACGGTGCGAGCGCGGCAGGTTCGGCCGGGGTCTGCGGTACGGCGTCCGGAACGAGAACGGGAGTCGGGGACGGTTCGGGACGAGGGGCGGAGGAGCGGCGCTCCAGCATGGAGACCGCGATCAGGAATGCTCCGGCCGGGGTCGCGGCGGTGATCCAGCCCCAGGCCGATGGTTCGGCTTGGGCGAGGTTCGCGGCCAGGGACAGGGCGATCCCGCCGACGAGGACGAGGGTCGGCCAGGAGATCCACCCGTTGCGTTGGCGTCCGTTCTTCTTGTCGCGCTGACGTTCCCGCGCGGCCATGACACAGGTGAGGTCGACGCAGACCGCTATGGCCCAGGCCATCCAGCCGGCTTGGCCGTGTTCGGTGGCGGTGTCGCGGATGTGGGTGAAGCTGCCCGCCCCGGCGATGAGCGCGAGGATCAGCACCGGCGCGGAGTCGGCCAGCCGTACGGCCAGACCAGGAGCGGTCGTGGTCACGAGAAATTCCTCCTTCCGAAGGGTGGCGAAGGGGTCAGGCGACGAGTTCGGCAGTGTCGTTGACGCCGGGCAGCTCATGGCCGAGGCCGGAGGCGGCCACCTGGTTCCACGAAGGCGCCATCTCGGCGTAGGCGTGTGCGGCGTGTTCTGCGGCGGTGGTGGAGACGTAGCCGGACCGGGCGCGATGCCACCGGCCGTCAGAGCCGGTGATCACGGCCACGCCGGGCAGTTCCGGCGCGATGGAGCGGGCGGCGACCAGCGCGTCGGGGTCGAGGTCGCCCAGCGTCATCACGGCGGTTTCCGGGTCGTTGACTCGGTGGCAGACCCGGCCGCCGATCTGGGCACGCAGCGCGGTAACTCCGGGGCCGAGGTCGGAGCCGATCCGCTGACCGGAAAGCACGAGGTGAATGCCGAACGCGCGGCCGAGCTGGGCGATGCGCAGCAGCGCGGTAGCCGTACGGGTGACCTGATCCTTTTCCGCCTTGTCAGCGGTCAGGAACAGCTCTGCCAGCTCATCGACCAGGACCACGACGGGGATCGGACGGGAGGCGTCGGGCAGTTGCCAGACGTCGCGCACCCCGTAGCGGCGACAGGCCAGCATCCGAGCGCCCATCACCGCGATCAGGTCGCTCAGCAGGTCGAGGCACTCGGCGCGACTGGTGGCCAGCGCGGTCAACCGGGAGGCGTAGGCCGACAGCTCGACCCCGCCCTTGAGGTCGAAGCCGACCAGCGCGACCGGTTGCGGGGCCAGCCCGACGATGAGCGCATTGATCAGGTTGGACTTGCCCGACTGGGTGGCGCCGGCGTTCATCCAGTGCGGGATGAGCCGGAAGTCCATCCGCCAGGCCGCGCCGGTCTCCAGCACCCCGACGATAGGCCGGAGCAGGTCATCGGCCCGCCAACCGTCCCGAGGTTCGGTTGGAGGCATGGCGGGAGCAACGTGAGTAAGCGGGTCACGGGTGATGCCCTGGAGGGTGACGCGGCCAGGCCGGGAGCCGACGATGCGAACCGCCTCGATGCGCCAGGCGTGCGCGAGCCGTTCACAGACCTTGGCGTAGTCATCGGGCACCTGGCCGTCGAGGAGGTGGAAGGTGATGCGGAAGCCGTGCCGCAGGGGCCGGGGCAGGCCCATCCACGGCTTGGTGTCGACGGCGACCCGCTGGAAGCGCCGCTTGACCTGAACGACGCCGGTCGAGGCGACCAGGCCGGGGACGGTGGTGAACCACCACCGGTGCCGCTTCTTGGTGAGCCCGCAGCCGGAGGCGACGTGTCGCCAGGACCAGCGCAGCCACAGGGCTTTACGCGGGAAGACCAGGACGTACCAGTAGGACAGCGGAGCCCAGCGCCGCCAGGCCAGCAGCGCGAGCAGGATGGCGAGGACTTTGAACAGGGGATGGTCGAGGGTGATCACAGGTCCGCCCCCGCTCTGGCGTGGTCGGCGGAGCCCGCGGGGAGGAAGGAGGTAGCCCGGTAGGAGATGCCCCAGCGTCCGCCCTGCTCCCAGACGTAGCCGACCAGGCCGACCGGGACGACCTCCTCACCGGCGGTGATCTGCGGCTCAGGGGTGGTGCTGACCTTGACCAGCTCCATCCGGTTGAACTCGTCCTCGACCAGGAGGGTGAGCTCGTACATGACGTTGCCGTTCTTGTCGCGCTTGATCTCGCCGGTGTCCTTGCTGACGAGGCGGGGCTTGGCGGGCTTGACGCAGGTGATCTGGAGCTTGGTGACGTCGACGGGGATGGGGATGGTGCGCATGGTCGTTCCTTTGCTAGATGGAATGCTTAGAACACATGGAACACTTGGAGTTCTATGTTGTCAATGAGTTCTTCGGCGGCTTGGTTGGTTTCTTTACGAGGGTGTGCTGAACTGGAAGCGAGAGCAGACGAGCGCAGATGAGACGGACGAAGCAGATGGTGGAGAAGACCGGCCAGCCGGCCTACTTGCAGATCGTCGACGAGCTGCGCGGCCAGATCCGTACCGGCTCACTCACGCCCGGCACCGCGCTGCCCTCAATCGCCCAGCTGGGCGAGCGCTTCGACGTCTCCGCCAGCGTGGTCAAGGCCGCGATTAGCGTGCTGCGCACCGAGGGACTGGTGATCGGCCAGCAGGGCAAGGGCGTGTTCGTCCGCCAACCCCCCGCCGAGGCTCCCAGGCCCGAGACGCCGGACGTGAACGCCGAGATCCTGGACCAGCTTGCCCAGACGCGCCAGAGCGTCAAGGAGCTGGGTGATCGACTCGCCGCTCTAGAGGCGGCAGTGTTCGCAGAGCCGAAGTAATCTCACCGATCCGGCAAGCCAACTCGTCCAGCTCTGCCCGAATCGCGGCCAATTCCCAGCTAATCCGCTGTGGGTCGACGTTCACGGGTTCCTCCCTTGCTCTGCGGTGCGTTTCGCCTTTCGAGATGGCTTAAGTTCACCGTGAGCTGGGGGTTTCCGGTATCACACCGATCTAGTTAAGCTTCTTCAGTTCCCTTCAACGACCGTTTACACAAGCGTTTTCATATGCACGACCGCACACCGCGCCACCTCCCCGAAGCGTGAAGGCGAAAGTATGCAACTGAAGACGACCCAGCGACCAGGCTGGACCCCCTCCCGCCTGCGGGAACACCGCGAAGCCCACGGCCTCACCCTGGAAGCCGCAGGCGAACGGCTGCGCCAGGCGGCCAGCGGCCACGGCCTGAGCGTCCCCGCGGCCAACTTCCAAACACTCTGGGGACACGAGCAAGGAACCGTGTTCCCCGGACCGCATTACCGGCGTGCTTACTGCCTGCTTTACCAGGCCACCGAACCCGAACTAGGGTTTCGCCCCCCTCTGCCCGGTGAATCACAGAAAGCGGAAATTGTGATTTCCGATTTGCCCGCACCCGCCGATCCCGCCGCCGACAACGCCGCCGCCCAGGTCATCGAGGAGACATTCACCAAGGTCTCCATCGGCGGCATCGAGTCCAGCGATTCCCCGCCGGGACTTCTTCGCAGCCGAGTGGTCGACGCCTGGCGCCGACGCCACGGCGGAGGCAGCCCCCGCCCCATCCTCGCCCTGGTCGGCGGGTACGCCGGATCAGGCAAGACCGAGTTCTCTCGCTTCCTGTCCGACATCACCGGCTGGGCGTTCCTGGACAAGGACTCCCTGACCCGCTCCATCGTGGAGCGGCTGCTCGTCTCTCTGGGAGGCGACCCCAACGACCGCCACACCGACCTGTATCTCAAAGAGGTCCGCCCCCTGGAGTACCGGTGCCTGATGGAGACCGCGTGGGACAACCTCAACGTCGGCACCTCGGCCATCCTGGCGGCCCCGTTCATCGCCGAACTCAAAGACGAGGCGTGGTTCGCCCGCCTGGAGAACCGATGCGCAGCCAAGGGAATCGACGTCGCGGCGATCTGGGTCCGCTGTGATCCCGAGTCGATGCGCGAGTACATCGAGTTCCGCGGCGCCGCCCGTGATGCGTGGAAGCTGAGCAACTGGGAGGAGTACGCCGCCAGTCTGAACGTCGAGGCCAGTCCGCCCACCGCACACGTCACCATCGACAACCGGCTTGGCGCGGCGATCAGCCTTGCCGACCAGACCCGCGAAACGCTCAAGCGGATCCTGACGTGAGCCCGCAGGGGATCGTCTTGTACGGCCCGCCCGCCAGCGGCAAGGACACCATCACCGCCGCTCTGACTCGGCTGGATTCGCGGTTCACGTTGCTGCCCAAGCTCAAGGTCGGCACCGGCCGAGCCGACGGGTACGAGTTCGTCAGCGCCGAACACCTGGACAAGCTCCGCCAGGCGGGCCGACTGGTTGCCGAGACCCGCCGCTACGGCAACGTCTACGCCATCGACCGCCAGAGCATCGAAGACCGCCACGCCGCCGGCTACGTGCCCGTCGTGCACATGGGCAACCTCGGCGACCTGCGCCGCCTGATTGGCCGAACCCCGGATTCCTGGTTGCGCGTACTGCTGTGGGTTTCCCGCGAGGTCACCGAACAGCGATCCCGAAGCCGCGGCGACGTCGACACCGCCAAGCGCCTTACCGCGTGGGATGAGACGCTCACCGACCTGGAGACGAACAGCGACACCGGGTTCTTTCACCTGCGCATCCACACCGATCGTCTCGGCGCCGAGGCGGCAGCACGGGAGATCACGGGTGCTTACGATCGGCTCCGGCAGGCCGGTTGTCCCCAGGCGGAGGGGTGCCGCCCTTGAGACGGGCCTCTACCTCTGCCGGGATCAGGTCGAGCCGCCACCAGGTACCGCACTCTCGACACCGGGCACCGTCGGGCAGGGGATTGGGACGGGTCCACTCCACGTCATCGTGAGGGCAGTCAGCCGAAGTCGCGTAGCTGCGTGCGCACCGCTCGGCCGTGACCGATGACTCATCGGCCGTCACGATCAGCGGCGCGTCACTCTGACCGCGCCCGCAGTGCGGACATACCAGCGGTATCCCGTTCAGCCGGTCCTCGATGTCGTGCTGTTCGTCGGCCAGCCGGAGGAGTTCCTCGGCGGTCTCGGCGAGCAGGTGCCCGGTGAGCCCGGCGAGCATCTCGTGCTCGGTCAGCGTGCGGTCGGGGTCGCGGTGCGCGGAGAAGACACCCCACCCGCTTTGTTCGGTTCGCCATCCCTCGATCGTCGGCCCAGCACCCACCGCGGGCAAAGGCCACCCAGTCGGAAGCTGTTGAGCGAACCGTTCAGACATGCCTGCCTTCTTTCGTCGTGGCGGGTGTGGTGAGGCGTGACGGGCGCTCCCCTCCCGAGGCCGGCGCCGTCACGACCGTTCAGAGGGTCACCATCCCGCCGAGCGCGAAAGACGGCCGAGGCCACAGCAGCACGGGGGAATGGTTGAACAAGGTGGTGATCAGGGAGGCATCCGCAGGGAACGAGCAGAACACCGACAGCAGGAACGTCGACGGCTTCCACCAGGAGCCGCCACTTCCCAGCCGGTCGAGCCCGGTGACGTGTCCCCACACGAGATCAGCGGATCGCTGTCCGCGCTCGTACTCCTCACCCTGGACCGGGGCGATCCGAAACGGCTGGTCACGGTCGCGCTCGAAGGCCAGGAAGTATCCCGGGCGGAGATCTTCCGCAGGCCGTACCACGGCCCCGACAGCCACCCAGCGCGGACGAACCAGCGGCTTCCCCTCAGGCGCGGTCATACCGGGTACGCCGCTTTCTGGTCCGGTTCCGGCAGTGGATGGATCTGCCGCAGCTCCGCGTACCGCAGGGCGACACGATGCGCGGCCCGGCCGGGCTCTGCGGCCGGGTGCCGGGCGTAGACGGGACGGTACTGGCGAGGGTTCCAGCCGGTACGCCACCAGAACTGATCCCCGCGGCACCACACGATCAGATCCACCCAGACCGACACGAGCGCCAGCCCGTACCCGTCATGTACATCAGCGGCGATCCCGTACCGGGCCAGGGCCTCACGGAGTTCTTCGGCAGCCCTTACCGCTGTGTCGTCGGGGAAGGTCGCGGTCACGGCTCACTCCCTTCTCCACGTCGTTCGGCGACAGCTCTTGGTGGGTGGGCATCAGTGAGCGGAACCCGGAACCGTGTCCCTTGGCGCCCTCCAGCACCAGGGGACGGGACCGGTGTGGGGAAGCGGTCCCGAGCTGGCACGTAGGCCACCGCTCACCGATGCCATGGCCGCATCATAGACATGCAATTCTATAGAACACCATAGAACACAGCAGTATGTTCCGCTGGAGTGCCCTCCTCTACGGGCTTCTACCGTGTGCTCATGACCGAGTTGCGCGATGATCTGCCCAGGTGGCGACAGGTACGAGACATCATCGTCAAGCGCATCGAGGCCGGCCAGTACAAGCCAGGCCAACGCATCCCCTCGGTCGTCGACCTCACCCAAGAATTCGGCATCGCCACCCAGACCGCACAAAAGGTCATGAACGCCCTACGCAAGGACCGATGGATCCGCACCGAACGCGGCATGGGAAGCTTCGTCACCACCACCGAGGAACGCACCACAGAGCCCGACGAGGCACCCGAGTAGCCACTACAGCCTCAAGATCACCGGAGCCCGCTCACTCCGAATGAGAACTTTCCATACGTCTTTAAAGGCGATCCGCCTACGGCGTCTCGCCGCGCGTCGGCGGTCGCTGGCCGCGCTGCGGCTCTTCGGCCGGTCGCGGCCCGCGCCGCCCACGCGCGAATAGTCATCACGGCGAACCCCAGACGGACGAAGTGCATCACGCGCCGCGGCCAGACACCAGCTGCACCAATTGCATTCGGTGACTGTTAGAGCATGTCTCTGGCGGGGACCTCCGGCCCCGAGGTGATCAGGGAGAGGGAAGTGTAGCGAAGATCTTCCCTTGACCCCTTGCGATAACGGCTCCACCGCTCCTTGTCGGTGCGTCCTATTACAATCGAAAGTTTGATCTCATCTAGACTGATGAACACTAGATGTGGTGGCAGTGCATGATTTCACCACAACATGTTGGGTGACTGGCTTGCCTGTGGTCACTAAAGGTGATCTACTAATATCGGCCGAAAACAAGCAGGCCCCACCGGGGCCTCGACGTGAGGTCGAGTCATCCCGTGTGGGGCCTATGCGTTGGTAGCGCCTTTGGACCTTACAGCGACGGGCGCGGTTGTCCAAGCCCGAGCAGTCGATGAGTCGACCTCGGGAATGGAATGATGCGTGGCCGTAAAGTCGCTGCTCATCGGGTATGACCTGAACCGACCAGGTCAGGACTACAGCTCGCTGATCAAGGAGATCAAGGCGTTCGAGACGTGGTGGCACCATCTCGACTCGACCTGGATCGTCCGGACGAGCAAGACCACGAATGAGGTGCGGGATGTACTCAAGCAGCACATCGACTCAGGTGATGAACTGCTCGTTGCCGAGCTGACTGGGAATGCCGCATGGGTGGGCTTCAACCAGACGGGGAGCAAGTGGCTGAAAGAGAACCTCTAAGCGCGGAGCTTCGATGAACTCGCCCCTATAGTGCCGGAATTGGTTGAGCGTGGGCAACTCTGGGGGCTCCACCGCCCCCAGACCCCCGCGTACCGGAGGGCTCATTCGCGCGAATAGGGCGGTCACACCGACTCGCCGTCCGCGCGAATGGGCCCTCCGGACTGTACGTCGGTGCGAGGAGAGCCGGCTCCACGCCCAGGAACCGTTCGGCGTGTCACACTGCGCCCCGTGGCTCGCTGATCCACTGGAAATCACCAGAGTCGTGTTCGACCCCTCGGTCTTCGACTTCACCACGGCGAGCGTCCCATGCTGACGGCCGGTTTCCTCGTTTACCTGGCAACGAAGACGCTGCAGTGAAGGGCTGACCTTTTGGGGAGCGTGACCACGCCAGTCCACATGCCGTCTCCGCGCTGGTAGAGGCTTCCCCGCCATGCGCGTGGGCTCTTGGTCTGGGCATTCCCATCACTCCTCGGTGGTGTCTGGTCCGAGTGGGCTTAGGTAGCCCGTCTGTGTTGCGAACGACTCGAAGAAAGCTTCGAGCCCGGCCTCTGCCTCTTCCTGCGTCTTGAACGACCCGCTTCTGAGGACCACTTTGCCTTCGGCGCTCAACAACTCAAACCGGTGCTGGTTGTCCTCGTCCTCGCAGATTCTTGTCTGGCCGACGCCTCTGATGGTGATGTCGACGACATCACCAGGCTGGAGAGGCGGCTGCTTCTCGTGAGCCCGGGAGTTCCTTGCGCGCTTCCGACTCTGTGCGAGCGCTTCTTGCCTGGCGCGGGCCTGGTTCACAGCTTGGAGGAGGTGTGTGGACACCTTGGTATCCAAGGCGCTGACAGCACGCTTCTCGAACTCCTTTGGGGGCATGTCTCCCTTCGCCATCTCAGACATGAGGTTCATGAGCTCGCTAAGGCGCTTCCACTCCTCCTTGAGTCGAAGCTGCCAGTAGTGCCGGAACACCTCCTTGACCTCCGAGGGCAGCTTGGCTTCCTCGATCATCCGCTGGGCGACGGACTGGGGTTCCGGCGAGGGCGAGACGGTCGCGTTGCTGAGTAGCTCGGGGGGAACGTGCCCAGACAGGACCAGCAGGGGCTCGATCTTCATCTTGAAGAGTTTGCTGAGCTCTACCAGGTGCTTGATCTGCGGTTGGCTGCCCTTGCGCCACCTGGTGACGGTGGACTGCTGCACGCTGAGAGCGTCAGCCAGTTGAGCGTCTGATCTGTAGCCGAGTGCCCGGGCGGTAGCGGTCACCCAGTCGGCAAAAACGCTGGTGGTGTCCTCCATCGATGCGTCTCCAAGGTACTCAAGTGATACGCATTGGAGTGTAGTGAACATCATGCGTCCACGCAAGGAATGACTGTTCGTGTATGCAGTGCGCTGTCATGGCGGGGCACGTAGAGGCTCGAACAGGCATGCTCGGTCGCCGAGCCAAGACGTTAGCGGCTCTCGCCGCTACACTCCCGCCGGCGGCCTCTTGTGTTCCTGTATGTTCCTGTACTTCCCCTTGTGGTGGGTGGTTTCGGCTCTGGATAGCTCCGGGTGGTGCCGAGTATTTCCGCGATGTTCCGCGACGTTCCGCAACGAGTCGCACAATGGGCTTTACGGAACTGTCGTACCACGCATCATGATCAACTTGTATCTTGCGTCGGACGTCACCCCCTGGTTGCGAGAAGGGTGGAGGTGCCGGTATAACGGTGTATGGCCAAGGTCAAGTTCCATGCTGTGGTTCGATTCAGGCCGAAAAAGCGTTAAGCCCCCAGTGGGTGCGCACGCGGTTGGAGGTGGTGCTCCAGCCGCCGCACGTGCTTCCACTGAGGGCCGATGACTGCACTGCTACCTACTGGCGCTTCAAACCGAGGGAGACACAGTCATGGGTGATTGTATGCGTACGCGCATGCACCATGAAACCCCGAGTTCCACTCCTCCGCATCTGGTCGCTGAAGGCGAGTCGTCCCAAAATGCCCCGGACTTCGCCGGCGTCGTCCGTCCTTGGGGCAAGTTCTTCAACCTCTTCTCCGACGGAACTCTGATCCCGCTGATGACGGGCGGCTCGGTCGACATTGCTCCCGAGTTGCCGATGCTTCTCATGGTCGAAAAGACCGCCGACCAGCTTCGTATCGGCAGGACCAGGGCGTTCGTACTGGTCAAGTCCGGCGAGATTGAATCCATCAAGGTTGATGAGCGCCGCCGACGCGTTCCCCGCGAGGCCATCGCCGATTACATCATGCACCTGCGTGACCAGGCCCAGGCGTAGGGGGCGACGATGACCGAGATCGTCCCCACCCCGTTCGAGTTCGACGGGGAGTGTTTCTTTGGCGTCCTGATGCCTAACGGCGACTTCGGGATTCCGCTGAGTTCCCTCGTCGCCCCCATCGACATCAGCCTCGATGCTCAGCGCCGTCTCATCGAGCGTTCCGCCTGGTCGAAGGGCCGTACGACCAAGATGGTCGTCCAGGTCCCGAACGACTCCCAGGCCCGCCTCCACTTCGTGATCAGCTACCGGATCATTCCGATGTGGATCGCCAACATCGAGCCCTCCCGGCTCAAGGACGACGCCACGCGGAAGCGTATCGAGCGGTGGCAGGTCGAACTGGCCGACGCGCTCTACGACTATGTATTAAACGGCGGTGCGATCAACCCGCGTGCCACGGCTGACCAGCTCGATCAGCTCGGCGAGGACATCCAGCGGGCCAAGGCGGCGGCTGAAGTCATCGCCACCCTCGCTGGTGTCGGCGTCGGCGACCGCGGCTACTGGGACGCCTGTGGTAGACGGCTCGCTGGGCGCCTCATGGGGGAGACGCCCCAGCTGGATCCGCTGACCAAGCCGCTCACTGTGTCCATGTACCTGGAGAGCAAGGGCCTGTCCGGCACTGAGATCAAGCGCCTTGCCTCGTCCTTCGGCAAGGCGCTCAAGAAGCTTTACGTTAACTCGTTCGGCGAGGCGCCGCCCCAGATCGAGGACCTCGTCGGCCGTCACGTCACGCTCGTGGCACAGTACCAGGAGCGGCACCGCCCGCTTTTCGACCAGGTCTACAACATGCTCGTCGTCCCCTGATCCGGCTCGTCACCCGCCCGGCGTCCTCGATCTGATGCCGGGCGGGTCTCAGGATCAGGCGTTCCTCATAAGGTGGGTTGCCGTGCAGCGACTTGCGCTCTTCGACTTGGACAACACGCTCGTCAACCTGGACGAGGCGTTCCAGGTATGGGCCGAGGACTTCGCCGAGGAGCACAATCTGGAGAGCGAGGCGGCTGGCTGGTTGCTCTCTCTCGACCGGGTCGGCTACCCGCATCGTGAGGCCTTCTTCACCAAGGTTCGTGATCGTTTCGCCTTGCCCGAGTCGGTTGACGAGCTGTGGAGCCGCTACCGTCAGCGCATGCCGTACCTCGTCCACTGTCGGCCCGAGGTAATGGACGGGCTGTCTCGACTCCGTGCGTCGGGCTGGAGGGTGGCGATCGTCACCAACGGCACCGCAGACAACCAGCTCGGCAAGATTCAGCGGACGGGACTAGCCGAGGCCGTCGACGCCTACGCGCTCTCAGGGGTCGACGGCATCCGTAAGCCCGACATCGGGCTGTTCGAGGTCGCGGCCCAGCGTTGCGGTATGACCCTCGAAGGCGGGGGATGGATGGTCGGTGACAACCTCGTCGCCGACATCGGCGGGGGACAGGCAGCGGGGCTACGTACGATCTGGATCGACCGAAGCACTTGGGTCAGCCATGACCACAGCGCGGATCATGTCGCCACCGACGTGCTTCAAGCCATGGAGATCCTGCACAGCGAGCGATGATCGAGCGGCCATGCCGCAGCCCGGCGAGGAGTGCCGTACAGCAGCCCCGTACAGCAACACCGTCTTACACGATCACACGCCACCGACCCGTATCTACCGCCCGATCAGGACACGAGCCTGCCGACCTGGGCACCGCACTTCACTCGTAATGAAGTGTTCGGACACCCAGCCTCACAGTCGCTGCCGCGGTGTGGGGACCATGAGTGGTTACCTAGAACGATGGTTCCCCGAATGGTCTGATCTGCAAGGCCCCACGAACAAGAGGGAGGAACTGAGAGGGATACCTCAAGATCCTAGCCAGGCCGACCTGTCCCCTTGTCGATCGCGGCCTCGTAGAACGCGTCGGCGAGGGCCACGATGATCCCTTTGATCGCAGGCCCGTCAGTGAAGAAGTAGTCAGCCATGGCGTTATGCGCCTCCTGGTTGTCGGCGACGACCTCGGTGACGGCGGACTGGAAGTCCTGCGACTCCATGAACTGCTTCTTCGAGTTCACCCGGGTCTGCTGGACCAGGTCCGGGTCGGCGAGCAGTCGCTGCACGAGCCCCTGCACGAACTCCCGGATCTGGGACTCGGCGAACGACTCGGCACCGAAGAGGTCGTTCATCTTGTCGATGACGACCTGGAGCGCGACGTACTTCGGCTCCTTCTTGGTGCCGGTGCCTGCTGCGCCGATCCCCTTCAGCGCACTGTCTCCGGTCAGCGAGATGTCAATCGCGATTGCCTTGCTGTGCTTCACACCGACCAGGACTACGTCCGAAAGGTCGACGTCGGCGCTCCATGAGGACTCGGCGATGACCTTCTCCAAAAGCCGGAGGAAGATCGAGAGCATCTCCATGTACGGGTCGCCGTAGTCGACGATCTGGCTCATGAAGTCATAGAGCCGCACGTAGGTGGAGACGTCCTTGCGGAAGAGGTCGAGCGTGTTGAGCGTGACCTTGTCCTCGGTCTCGATCGCTGCCGCGTAGCGACGCCGGAAGTCGTGCTGGGCCGGGCTGATTGCCGCCGAGAGCGCGTTGTTGCCCTTGCGGGTGACCCACAGCTCGGCGACCTGGCGGACCTGCTCCTCGGTGTAGATCCCCGCGTGGGCGAGCTTGGTCGCGAGGTGTATGACGACGTACGGGTTGGTCTCGGTTTCCAGGGTGGCGTTGGTGAAGTACGGATCGAAGGCGGTCTTGATGTCGTCGGGCTTGTTGATGAAGTCGATGACGAACGTCTTGGTCTTCTGCTCCCCGCCGGCGGTGCGGTGGGTTCGGTTGAGCCGGGAGAGCGTTTGCACGGCGGTGACCCCGGAGAGCTTCTTGTCGACGTACATCGCCGAGAGCAGCGGCTGGTCGAAGCCGGTCTGGAATTTGTTGGCGACCAGCATGATCTTGTACGTGTTGCCCTTGAACGCCGCGGCCAGGTCGGCGCCCGATCCGGGGTTCATTTTGGCCTCGGTGAAGTCGTCGTCCTTCGACGGCGTCGGCCCCCAGTCCTGGCTCCACGTCTCGTTCTCGGTCATCGACACCGACCCGGAGAACGCGACCAGGGTCCGGTAGTTGTACGACGCGTCCTCGGCGGCCCGCTTGGCGATGTAGGCGTCGATCGCCTTCTTGTACTTCACCGCGGCCTTGCGCGAGTCGGTGACGACCATCGCCTTCGCCTTGCCCTCTAGCAGGTGGGCGACGTTGGCGTGGAAGTGCTCGATGATGATCTGCACCTTCTGGCTGATGTTGGTCGGGTGCAGCTGTACCCACCGCATCAGTCCCTTGCGCGCGGCCGACTCCTCGACCTCGCCGCCGTCGCCGCTCTCAGCCTTGCCGGCGATCTTCAACGCGGTGTCGTAGGACTGGTAGCCCTTGAGCACGTCGAGGATGTAGCCCTCCTCGATCGCCTGCTTCATGGAGTACAGGTGGAACTCGTGCGGCTCGCCGTCCGGCCCCGTGCGGCCGAACAGTTCCAGGGTCTTGTTCTTCGGGGTTGCGGTGAAGGCGAAGTAGGAGATGTTCTCCGACTCGGCCCGCTCGGTCATCTCCGAGGCCAGGATCGCCTCGATGTCGACCGAGCCTCCGTCCTCGATCTCCTTGATCTCCTCGGCGGTCAGAACCTGTCTCAGCTTCGAGGAGATCTGTCCCGACTGTGAGGAGTGCGCTTCGTCGGCGATGACGGCGAACCGCTTGCCCTTCAGGCCGGAGTCGGCCCGGATCTCGTCGAGGGCGTGCGGGAAGGTCTGTACCGTCACCGCGATGATTAACTCGCCGTTCTTCAGCGCCTGTGCCAGGAGGCCGGACTTCGACTTCGCGCCGGCCTTGCGCACGTCCTCGGGGCTGATCGTCGCGACGATCTTCCCGCTGCCGTCGATCTGCCGGATCGCGTCCTGAAGCTGTCCGTCGAGCACTGTGCGGTCGACGACCACGATGACCGAGTCGAAGACCTTCTCATCATCGACGTGGAGCCGGGCGAGACGGTGTGCCGTCCAGGCGATCGTGTTCGTCTTCCCCGACCCCGCGGAGTGCTCGATCAGATAACGCTGGCCGACACCTTCCTCAGCCACGGCGGCCACGATGTCCGTGACCGCCTCCCACTGGTGGAACCGGGGGAACAGCATGTTCGTACGGCGCACCGACGTGCCGGTCGTGACGTCCCACTCCTCCTTGGTCTCCACGATCATTAGCCGGCCGATGATGTTGAGCCAGGCGTGCTTCTCCCAGACTCGCTCCCACAGGTACGCCGTCGCCGACCTCCCGTCCGCACCAGGTGGGTTCCCGGCGCCGTCGTCGAAGCCGGTGTCGAACGGCAGGAAGTGCGTATCCTCGCCTTCCAGCCGGGTCGTCATCGCGGCGAAGTCGTTGGAGACCGCGAAGTGGACCAGCGCCCGGTGCCCGAACGACAGCAGCGGCTCGCGCCGACCGTTGGTCAGCGGATTGCGCTTCTTCTGGTACTGCTGGATCGCCTCGTTCAGCGACTGGGTGAAGTCGGTCTTCAGCTCCACCGTCGCGACCGGGAGCCCGTTGACGAAGAACACCAGGTCGATGCTGCGCTGGTCGGCGGTCGAGAAGTGCACCTGCCGCATCACCCGGACCCGCATCGCCGCATAGTGCGCGTTCGTCGTCTCGTTCAGCGTCGTCTCGGGCCGGAACTGCGCCATCTTCAACCGGCCACCGCCGATGAACTGCACCCCGTTCCGTAGGATGTTCAGCATCCCACCGCCATGCTCCAGCGGCTTGTCCAACGCCGTCGTCAGCACGTCGAGAAACTTCGCCTGCGACCCGGCCGCCTTCAGCGCCTTCTCGTACGCCGGCTTCTGGGTCGCCTCCAGCCAGGCGAACAGATCCTCGGGGAACAGCGCCCGCTCACGGTCGTAGCCGGTGTCGTCCGCCGAGTACAGCCACCCGTGGACCGCGAGGTACTCGCAGATCTCCGTCTCGAAGACGACCTCGTTGTAATCAGCCATCACGCAGCCTCTCGTACGTCGACCTGACCCGTCACGGCAGCGGTGATGAGTGCCGACCGGCGCTCGCGAGCGAGCTCGATCAGGCGCTGCGTCTCTGCGATGAGCGCGTCAATCTTCTCCGTCTGCTCGTCAAGATGGACCGCGATGTGGTGCTGCTCAGCTATGGACGCCGTCGGCACCCGAAGACCCTTGATGTCATCGAGAGCGAGTTGCATCTTCGCCCCGCCTGCTGCTCCCTGGTTGAGTTGGTCTTGGCCTACGGTGGTCAGCATGAACCACCCCGCGAACCTTGAGTCCAGGCGGTCTGGATCGAGGCGGCAGAGGGCTACATGCTGGCTTACATACGAACCGACCCAGTCGTTGTCGACCACGGCTACGGATCCCAGGTAGGCGGTGATGGAGAAGAGCAGGTCTCCTGCCTCTAGTATCGTCCGCGAGCCTTCGGTCACGTCAGCCGGGAGGCTAACGAACTGGACCTCGCCCCGGATGCTCAGGTTCGTACGAGGCAGGTTTCCGATTCGCAGGAACCGCTCGCCGTCGTCGGCGTAGTAGTCGCCCCAACCGCGGGACCCGCTTGTTAGAAACTTGATGTACCGGCGCAGTTGCACACTGGGCTCGCCGAGAGCAGCGAAGGCTGCGTCCACAACCGCCTGCCGCCGCTCGCGGAGCATCTCGATCAGGCGCTGCTGCTCCTCGATGAGCGTGTCGATGCGGGCGGTCTCGCAGTCGAGGTAGTCGGCGATGGCGCGCTGCTGCTCCACCGGCGGCAGCGGGATCGGTACGCATGCGAGCTTTTCGGCCGTAAGGTGTGGCATCGACACGACGTTGCTGTAGGCGCGAATGTAGCCGCTTGCCCGCAGTGCGATGAGGTAGAACGCGATGAAGCGTCCATCGAAGTCGCCGATGGGTCGGAGTCGGTTGATTGAATTCTGGAAACCCCAGCCCGGAAGGTCGTTTTCGACGTAGGCAGCACGGCCGAATCCGCCTTGCCCGCCTTCGACAACGACGACATCGCCCGCCCGAATGCTCAACTGCTCCAGTTCGGCTTCGCCGAACCACATCTCGTTCACGTCATCGAGGGCAAGCAAGCCCTCGGGTTGCACGTTGGCTGCGCGCATGTATGGCGCGCTCACGTCACTGCCGCCGTCCTTGCTCTGGAGCATCTTGCCGAGCGTGACCGTCGCGACATTTTTGACCCGGCCAGTCAGCCAACCGTCCGGCAATCTCGTCCACAGCGGCCCGGTCACTGCTCGACCTCCCGCAGCAGGTCAAGGATCTTGGCGACCTGTTTCTCCAGGTCGGCGTCGATCTCGGCAAGAGGGCGGGGCGGGACGTACTTATAGAACTGGCGGGTGAAGGGGATCTCGTAGCCGACCTTGATCTTGACCCAGTCGATCCAGGCGTCGGGAACGTGCGGCTTCACCTCTGTGTCGAAGTAGGTCTGAATGACCTCGGCCTTGCCCGCAGGTCCGGCCGTCGAGCCGCCGTAGGTGAAGGGCACGTTCTCGGTGTCGCGCTTCTTGGAGTCGGGCTTCGGCTTGCCCTTGCGGTCGACGACGGGCTTGCCGCCCTCACCTAGCAGTGGCTGCTCGACGGTGATGGTCCAGTAGCCGAACTCGTCGTTGCGCAGCACCTTGGAGAAGTCGAGGTCGGCGTCGGTGAAGTCGGCGTACAGCCGGAGGATCTTAGCGCGGTCGGGGTCACTGAGTTCGCGGTTCTTAGCCCCAAGGTTCTTGCGCATCTTGGTCCAGAACGAGCTGCCGTCGATGAGCTGGACTAGGCCCTTGCGGTCGGGGTGCTTGGTGTTGTCGAGGATCCAGATATAGGTGGCGATGCCGGTGTTGAAGAACATGTTGGTCGGCAGCGCGACGATCGCCTCGACCAGGTCGTTCTCCAGCAGCCACTTGCGGATGTTGGACGGGCCGGACTCCGCGGCCCCGTTGAAGAGCGGCGAGCCGTTCATGACGATCCCGACCCGGCCGCCGCCGTCCTCAGGGGCGCGCATCTTGTGCGCCAGATGCAGCAGGAACAGCATCTGGCCGTCCGAGGTGGCCGGCAGGCCCGGCGCGAAGCGGCCGTACGGGCCTGCCTCGTCACGCTCCTTGGTGACGGCCTTGACGTACTGCTTCCAGTCGACGCCGTACGGCGGGTTGGACATGCAGAAGTCGAACTGGCGGCCTTTGAAGGCGTCGTCAGTGAGCGTGTTGCCGAAGGCGATGTTGGACGCGTCGTGGCCCTTGGCGAGCAGGTCGGACTTGCAGATCGCGTAAGACTGTGGGTTGTACTCCTGGCCGTACAGGCTCAGCCGGGCGTCTGGGTTCTGCGCGAGCAGGTGCTCCTCGGCCAGGGTGAGCATGCCGCCGGTGCCGGCGGTGGGGTCGTAGAGCGTGCGGACGATCCCGGCCTCGGTCAGGTCGGCATCCTTCTCGGCGAAGAGCAGGTCGACCAGCAGCCGGATCGCGTCACGCGGCGTGTAGTGGTCACCGGAGGTCTCGTTCGCGGCCTCGTTGAACTTGCGGATGATGTACTCGAACGCGTCCCCCATGTCGGCGTTGGACACGACATCGGGGTGCAGGTCGACGGCACCGAAGGACTTCACAATCTCGCGCAGGAGACCGGCCTTCTCCAGGGCGATGATCTCTTTCTTGAAGTCGAAGTACTCGAACACATCAACATCGGCGGAGAACCGGTCGATGTAGTCGACGAGGTTGTCTTCGAGCCCGTCCGCGTCCTTCAGCAGGTTGGCGAAGCTGTACTTCGAGGTGTTGTAGAACGGCCGGCCGGTGGCCTTCTTGATCTCGATCCGGAGCCGGTTCGGGTTCTCGTATGCCGCAGCCAGGTCTCGGACGGTGTCGCGGTCCGGCTCCAGGATGCAGTCGAGGCGCCGAAGGATCGTGAACGGGAGGATCACGTTCCCGTACTGGTTGGGGCGGTAGGGACCTCGAAGCTGGTCGGCGATCGACCAGATGAAACTACCGAGCGTGCTCACAAGGCTCCTCACGAGAATCACTCAACGTGCATAATTACGCTGGCCCACTGGGGTAGTTGTAGCCCGGGCAAGGCAACGCACGTCCGCTGGCGGGGGTCATGAGGCCATCTTCGCGCACCTCGGCCTCCTGCGTAACCGGGAAGTCAGGCCCGCCCGCACCGTAGCGGAGGGGGCCGACATAAAGCGCGAGCAACGAGAGGTCAGGCAGCCTCGGTGAACTTCGCGCCTGCTGGACGTGAACGGCCCAACACAACCGGGAACCTGGCTGCTGTCTCGCTCGCTCCTCTGAGCGGTCCGCCGAGTTCCAAGACACCGTCGCCGCGCCGGCGCCCCGACGCGTTGCCGAAAGGCTCGCCTTGCAGGTACGGGGGCGGGCTTCCCGGCGGACCACCGCCATGAGTATGGGCAAGGAGAATGAACAGTGTCGAGCCGGTTTTGGGAGCCATACTGGGAGCCAAGGGTCTGTACGGTCCCGGACCCGCCTGAACCGATATGAACGAGCGGATCCTTCACGACCTGTGCGGCGAACTGGTCTGAACGCTCCTGGCCAGCGTTTGGGAATCTACGGATCAGAAGGCCAGAGGCAGCAGCGGAGTGCGGGAGCTTGACGACAACGGTGACGACAACATCAGGCACCATGCGCTCACACCGGCGACCGCCTACAACCTTCTGACCACGGCATCCGGCACCCGGGCAAGGCGATCGTTCCGCCTGAAAAACGGACGGTCATGCTGGCATTCCGCTCTCGGTGAGCTGGGCGAACTGGCCACCGGACTGCGCACACGAATCGGCTTGATGTCGGGCCACGAACCTGAGCGCATGACCGCTGCCATGGTGGACGCCCTCGGCCGTCGACTCGGCATGCCTCGCGTGCTGATGTCGGCAACGATCAGGCCCGCTGACGACGCCCCCGGGCCCTTTCACCCGGAGGCGCCGCCAGGCTCTCAGCCTCCGAAGAACAGCGGGTTAGGCAGGAACATGAACAACATAAATCACCTCCCGTAAATCATTGAATGCATAGAGTAGCCGTCGAGGTCTCTTGATGATCGAGGGAGGAGCAACTTCCATGCAGGGAACCCAGCAGCGCGTGATCGACGATGTCTACGCCCGACTCCGCCACCAGCTCGCCGAGCTGGAGCAACACATCGAACAGCAGCGCAACCGTTCAGGGCTGGCCGCCGTCGAGGCATACGCAGGCATGCGCCGGTCATGCCAGGCGATCCGTGACGCTGCAGCCGATCTCGACGTAATGATCAGAAACTTCTGATCTGAGCTACACCAACGTTGGCCTTCGTAGCCGGTTAGCCTTAACGGCATCCCTTGGATGCTGTTGCAAGGATGCCACGTCGCACGTCAGTCAGGAGGCGCCGGAGGCATCTCCAGATTGAGTCGCCGCTCTACGCTCTCCAGGACGGCAGCAACCATTGCCTCCGGGTCGTATCCGGGCATCGGGCCGAGCCGGCCGCGAAGCCGATCGGCAAGTTCACCGGCGAGCTCGGCGAGCGGCTCATCGCCCAAAACCGCGGCCAGTTCGTCCAGCAGACGCGCTACTGCGTCGCCTTCGTGCCAGTTCAATAGAGGCTGCTGGAGTAACGACAGATGTCGAGCTGAGTCGACCTGAGCGGCGAGAGTGATGGCCAGATCCATGCGTAAGGCCCGAGCCGAAGAGCTCTCTGCCCTCAGCCAGCTTGGCGTGCGGTCGGCCACGGCAATCTCCCCTATCCATGAGGTGGGCGGGGCGCCATCACTACGCCCTACTGGTTGTAGCTCATTAGACTACGCAGGGTTATATACCTTCGTGCCGTGTTCTGTGGATCCGCCAATGCTCAGAACAACTACGGAACCCGGGATCTCTGGGGAAGTCGAAGAAGCAGCGTCAGCCGGCCCAGCCCAGCGCCGAGGAGCTTGAGGTTCGTCGGAAGCTGGGAGCGTTCCCCTCTCAGCGTGCCGCCGCCGCGAAGCAGGGGCCCGAGCTAAAGGTCAGCCAGGAGGAGCAGCAGCAGCTACGCAGGAGGCAGGGCAAGTTCATGCGAGTCCGCGCCAACACCCCGGTCACCGCCGAGCACACCAACCGTCAGCGCCAGCGCCAGGAGTCCAAGACCGACGATGCTATCTGGGAAAGCGTCCATGCCCCGGAGACCTCCAACTCCGAAGACCGGTGACCGAAGCGTCGAGGTTCATGGGGGTCACAGGTTGCTCGTAGGCTGACCAACCTCTACATGCGCCACCGCGATTCCCTTCCTAGGTCCTCGCGCAGGGTACCTGCCAACCAGTCTCTCGGACATTTCGTTTTCCGCCGTCGCGGCATCGTACGTTCAGAGTCGACAACGGGCACCCTCAGGCAGGGGATTCGGGCGGGTCCACTCCACCTCGTGGTGAAGACAGTCCGCCCCAGTCGCGTAGCTTCGGGCGCACCGCTCAGCCGTGACCGATGACTCATCCGCCGTCACGATCAGCAGCGCGTCCCTCCACCCACTCTGTTCAGTCCGCCACCCCTCGATCACCGGCCCACCACCTACCGCGGGTAGGGGCCAGGCCGGAAGCTGTGGGGCACCTCGTCCGGACATCGCATTCTCTCCCGTCATGGGGGTTGAGGTGCGTCGGCGTTTATAAATCCGATCTTCCGAACCTCTTAATCCACATATATGATCTCTTACCCAGTAGATCGTTCCAATCGTGAGAGTGTGCCTGTGGCCCGTAGCGAGTTGACGTCAAGCGATCCCAAACGCATTGGAAGTTACCGACTGCTCGCCAGGCTAGGTGCCGGAGGAATGGGGACGGTCTATCTGGGACGGACCAAGAACGGGCGGGCCGCGGCTATCAAGGTCGTACGCTCAGATCTCGCCAATGACGCCAGCTTTCTGGCCCGGTTTCGCCGCGAGGCCAAGACGCTCCTCCTCATTGGAGGCAGCTTCACGAGCCGCGTCATCGAGATGAATCTGGAGGCCAGCCCTCCCTACCTCGTAACCGAGTATGTCGACGGTCCGTCTCTTTCTGATCATGTAGCTCAAGAAGGGCCGTTGAACTCCGAGTCCACTCGTGCCCTCGCGGTTGGACTCGCTGATGCACTCCGGTCGATCCATGCAACAGGGGTCGTTCATCGCGACCTTAAGCCCAGCAACATCCTGCTTTCGACTGCTGGCCCCAAGGTCATCGACTTCGGAATCGCTCAGACACTCGACGCAACGTCGATCACGCGAACTGGGGTCGTTGTCGGATCCGCCGGATACATGGCGCCCGAACAGTTCGAGGGGCAGGGAGGTCCGCCCGCGGACATCTTCGCGTGGGCCTGCACTGTGATGTTCGCAGCGACAGGTAATCCGCCGTTCGGTTCCGGTCCATTAGAGGCCGTGGTCTTTCGGCTCCGCAACGAAGCTCCGGCGCTTGACGGCCTGCCCGAGGGCCTTCAATTGGTTGTCGGTGCTGCCCTGAAGAAGGACCCCGCTGAGCGTCCAACGGCCGATCAGTTGATGACGCTACTCATTCCCGAGTCGGAGACGTCCGCGGCCCGAACCACCGAGTTGACTTTGAGTCTCCTGGCGGAATCCTGGACCGTATCGATTCCTGAACCGGAGAGCGAGCAAGGAAGGCGAGGTAACCGAACCTGGCTGGTGGGCGGGATTACTGCTGCTGTTGTAGCCAGTGTTGGAGTTTCGATACTCCTTTATGAAACTCCCAGGACAGGCGATGATGAAGCGAACGCCGGCACTCGGGGCGCTCCGAGTGCCGCCCCAACACATTCGGCCCTAGTCGCGATGTCTGCTTCACCAAGTAAATCGTCCGCATCCAACGCGAAGCCGGGAACTCCTCTAGAAATCGCGGACGCTGCTCTCGCTGTAGCCGAAGCTATGGGAACGGCGCAGTTCAGCTTGAAGTCATCCGGCTGGGACGAGATGTGGTTCGAGGCTCAGGGAGAGCTTGCATTCCACCCGCCTGCAGCCACTCGCTATCGGATGGATCTAACCTACTTCGGTGACAACGAGGGTGCGCAGTCGGTAGCAAACGTAACACTTGTCGGCAACCGCGGTTTCGATACTGCCTCCGAGAATCCGACAGACGCCGATATCAATGGTGGAATCGCCGACCGTAATCTTCCCGAGCCCTTCATGACAGCCCGTCGCGTTCGCTGGGCGAGTTCGCCGTACGTTATTCAGGCCCTTGCCGCAGCGTCTTCTAATATGAAGAAAACTACAATTGGCGGGCAGATCTTCCTTAAGGGAAGCGCCCCGATGTCGAAGATGGCAAAGTCGGCCACCGTGGGCCCGTTCTACAAGTTCCTCGCTGCTTTCTCGAAGGAACGAAGTATCAAGTTCACCATCATTGTTGATCAGAATCTTGCCCCTAGTCGCGTAATTCAGTCCATCCCGGTTTTCGATTCCGTTGTCATACCAGTAACAACGACATATAGTGACTGGGGAATGCCATCGGAGCCGAAGATCCCATGACGCTAGATGGGGGAAATTCGTCAAGGCGTATTCTGGGATCACACCGAATCAATCGTTACCGAGACAAGCTTGAAGGAGCGCATATCCCGGCATGATTTCGGACGGCTCGACCTGGGCGACCACGATTTCGGGTTCTTCGAAAACAGGCTCCCCGTTGGGGCGGCGACCGTAGGGGGCCCGGCCGTAATCGACGCCATCCGAGCGGCCGTAGCTCATCCAGGTGATCGCTTCCGCCTCGTTCTCGCGCAGTAGCAGGTTGGCGACGGCCCATAGGAGGACGTTCTCGGGCGTGACAACCCCAGACCTGGGGCACGGCGAGTACCCACCGGTTGGCGTCGACCTCGTGGAACTTCGCTGCAGCCCTGGCATCGAAGCGTTGCGCCGTCTCTTTGTCGCGCAGATAGTCGTAGTCGCCGAGGACGAACGTCGTCCCCTTGGAGTGCGACGATCGCCGGGCAGTCACGCGCGACGACCTCACGTAGTTCGAAAGCTACTGATCGTTGCAGCAATCGCCGCTCTCTCGATGGGCATCGGCGGCGTAGCGCTGGCAGCCATACCCGACGGGAACGGCATCATCCACGGCTGTTACCGCAGCAACGGCGCCCTACGGGTCCATCGACAGCCCGGCCCAAACCTGCAACGCCAAGAAGGCTGGGGTTGGTGACAAAGGGGGTAGGTTGTGCCTCTCGGTGACCGGCTCTAGCTCTCCGGGATATACGCGGGATGATCAAGCACGGTGTGACCGCCAACCAAGGAATTATCGCAGGTCGAGGCCACCGTGCAGGCAGAAGAACCACCGCTCTCCTAAGAACTCCTAACAGAATGCGATCAGTGGTTGAGGCGTCGCCAGCAGATGATGGCGGAGGCGAGGGTCATGAAGGCTTCATGGATGTCGTCGCGGATTTCCCAGCGGATGCGTAATCGGCGAAACCAGTGCAGCAGGGCGATCGTCTGCTCCACCACCCACCGATGCACGCCCAGGCCGGAGCCGTGCGGAATGCCTCGGCGAGCAATGATCGGCTCGATTCTCTTCTCCCGTAGCTGACGGCGATAGCGGTCGTGATCGTAGGCGCGGTCGGCGTACAGCGTTCTGGGACGTCGGCGAGGCTTGCCGACCTTGCCGCGGACCGGCGGAATCGCCTCCACGAGAGGCATGAGCTGCAGGATGTCGTTGCGGTTGCCGCCGCCGAGGCTGACCGCCAGCGGGATACCGTTCCCGTCTGTGATCACATGGTGCTTCGAGCCGGTCCTGCCTCGATCGACCGGGCTCGGGCCGGTTTTGGGCCGCCCTTGAGCGCCCGTACATGGGAGCTGTCGATCACCGCCTTGGACCAATCCAGCCGGTCAGCGGCGTGCAGCTCGGCCAGCAGGAGTTCATGGAGCCGCTTCCAGACGCCGGCTTGGTTCCAGTCGCGCAATCGTCTCCAGCAGGTCATCCCCGAGCCGAACCCCCAGCTCCTGGGGCAGGAACTCCCACGGGATCGCGGTGTAGAGCACGAACAAGATCCCGCACAGTGCTTTGCGGTCGTCAATCCGCTTGCGTCCGGGATTGCGGTAGCGGCATTCGATCGTCGGAAGCAACGGATCGATCCGTTGCCAGAGCCCATCGGGCACGAGCCACGGTGGCTGCTCGCCCTTCCTCACAATGGGTTCAACGACCGATCATGTTCCCGGATGCGGCCGACCTCATTCTGTTAGGAGTTCTAAGGCGATCAGGCCATGAGTAGCGAGACGCAAAGAGCGTGATGCTCCATGATTCGCGCTTACTCCATAACCTCTGTGAGCCCTTCAAAGATAGCTTCGCTATCCAATTCGTGACCCCTGTCGATACTCTTAAGCCTAGCCACAGTCTTGACTACCTGGTCCGGATAGTAGAGTTCTGGTGCAAGGCAAATAGGGCAGTCGGCCAGGATACAGAAGGGGAAAAGTGGTATCACTTCGCCCTGTAGCGTTAGCATGTAGAGATTGTTGTCGGCAACGGGTTTGCCGGTCTCGAAGCTGACTGGCTCAAAGTCGGGATGGTCTCCCATTAAGAGCAGTCCAGATACCCGATAATTCCCGCGCTTTAGCTGCCAGCTAAGCCTCTCTGTGTATATCCACTTCGTTTTTTCGAGAAAGGCGCTATAGGTGAGGGCACTGAATAGGAGTGGCTCTAGCTTTGCCAGGCTCGTTTCTATCTCTGCCCTAGTGCGAGGCCCGCCACCATGCCTGATCTCGTTTCGGATGTTGGCGAGAGCCGAAAGGTCTGCAATAAGGCCCTTTCCTCCCCTCTTTGCAGCGGTAGCTTGGCCAAGGCCAGTTACCTCATCACCGTTTTTCCTCAGCTCGTTTCCAACTGCCCTTGTTACTCCAACCCAGTGGCCCACTGAGACGCCCGAGGAACGTGCGGCTTCCGTCCACTTGGCTATTTCGTTTACCTCCGTTCGCTCTCTATACGCTGCGAGGGATAGTGAGATAATCCCCAGGGAGATAATCAAGGTCTCGGCACATTGGAGTGCTGCTTCGTGCTTTTCAGCGAGGGCCCGGCTATGCTGAAACTTGCGGACAGCACGCGCGATTGCATAGGGGTACGTTTGCTGAAAGACATGATATGGCTCAGTCTGCTTGCGGAGAGTCTGGATGATCAAAGAGCTTAGGTCTGCTGCCTGTTCCAGTCGTATTCGTCTGTCCCTTTTGGCTCCGTCTTCGAAGATGCTCACCCGGGACTCATCGAGTGCGTCTTGGATCCGCTTTATTTCGCCGACACCCTCGCTGAGAACTGAAACGGCGGAGCGAATTGACTCGAAATCTCCTTCGCATGCTGGGATCCGCAGATTGACCAGGTCACGTATACTGACACGTGGAATCGCTGCTCCATGACGTGGAATGGCTTGCTCTGCTTGAGGGCTTAATAGATAGGAAGCTACGTATTCCGCAGGAACTATATTGCGAGTGATCCTAATTATTAAGACCCACTGGCCAGCTTGAACACCTTCGTATTCACTGGGAAGTACCGTCCAGTAGCGACCACCCCCCATGGCTCGACCCACTATGTCTCCCTCACGGAGACGGTTTGGTCGTCGATCGGTGGTGTGAATTGGAAGGTCGTCAACGCTTGGCAATGGAGACGTCAGAAGCGAGGCGTGCAGGACTCTCTGCTCATTACGAATATCGGCAGGGCGCGCATCCCATTCGATTTCCTGCCCTGGTACCCATCCAGTGTGGATCTCGGCGAAGTCGCCAAGTCGCCAGTCTTCGACGCGCCCAGTTCTCGTTCCCTCACCGATCTCTCGGTAGCAGTTGATGCTGAGATTGTAGCCCTGGGCAACTATCTCCTTTTTGGCTACACAGAAGCTCTGCTCTGAGCGTCTTCGCTTCCGCTCGCTATCGTTCCTGTGTGCCCAACGGGCGACCACATCGGGCAGGTTGTTCCTCGCCATTTCGCCGTCTTCCAGCGCTGCAGCAGGGCGTGGGCCAGTCTTATTCTCGTCGAGCAACGGAATGTGTCTGCCGTCAAGGCTGAAGCCGTCGGCGGTCACTTCATAGAACCAGACATTGTCTGTTCCGCCGCTGTTGGTTTTAGTAAAGAGGAGGATCGATGTGGAAATTCCACTGTACGGTTTGAAGACGCCGCTCGGTAGTTTGATCACCCCATCTAGCTTGTGTTCCTCTACTAGGACTCGGCGCAGCTCCTTGTGTGCTGCAGAGGAACCAAACAGCACGCCATCCGGAACGATGACGGCGGCGCGGCCACCGGGCTTGAGCAGATGCAGGAACAGGGCCAGGAACAGCAGTTCGGTCTTCTTGGTCTTGACGACCTGGAGCAGATCCTTGGCGGTGGTCTCGTAGTCGAGGCTGCCCGCGAACGGTGGGTTGGTCAAGATCAGCGAATATCGCTCGAACTCGTCGGCCACGTTCTGGGCCAGGGAGTCACGGTAGCGGATATCGGGCTGTTCGACTCCGTGCAGCAGCATGTTCATACTGGCGATCCGCAGCATGGTCGAGTCGAAGTCGAACCCGTGGAACATGCTGTGGTTGAAGTCTCGTACGTCAGCCGGACCAATCAGTGCGTCGTTGTGGACACGAGCTATGTAATCGGCCGCCGCAACTAGGAAGCCAGCCGTGCCGCAGACAGGGTCGCACACTTCATCTTCAGGGCCGGGAGCCATCATCTCGACCATGAGCTGGATGATGTGCTGGGGCGTACGGAACTGCCCGCTCTGCCCGGCTGTGGCGATCTTGCTGAGCATGTACTCGTATAATTTTCCCCCCGCGTCGCCCTCACCTAGGGGAAGTTCGTCGAGCAGGTCGACAACTTTTGCCAGCAGATCAGCCGTTGGGATGGCGAGCAGTGCGTCTCTCAGGTGATGGGCGTAGGTTGTATCAGCCCTCACAGCAGACCGGAGCCACGGGAAGACCTCGTCTCGAACGACGCTGAGCATCCTGTCCGGCGGCAACGCCTTGAACCGGGACCATCGCAGGTAGTCCGTCTCCGTGGTGTAAATGGGATTCTCAACCGGCGTGCCGGTGCGTTCATGCCGGTCGTCTTTGGAAGCCTGGATAACATCCAGCTTTCGTATGAACAACAGATATGTGACCTGGTCGACTACCTCGACAGGGTTGGAGATTCCGTTGGACCAGAACGCGTCCCACAACCTGTCGATCTTGCTCTTGAGCTCATCTAGAACCACAGAGCAGAAGCTACCGGCTGCGACGATCTCCGTCGCTACTTTCGATCCAGTTTGCGTGGTATCGGGTCAGCTCTCGCCAACATCAAGAGGAAGGCCCAGCTGTTGCATGGTAGCCCTAGCTAGGTACGGGACATGGGCGGGATGATCTTGCAATCGATGCGGGCTGCGGGAGGCGTATGCCCAGCTCAGGCCATATGAGCAAGTAGTACGGCCACCGCTCTCCTAAAGCGGGTGTCGCATGTTCGAATCATGCCGGGGGCACCTAGTTGACCTTGTGGCTTGCCGTCTGACTTGGGAGTTCTCCCCCGAAGCGGCATGTTCCCCTATGCAGCCGTAGGCCACCGTGAGCGGCCTTGAGCCGCCGTTCACGGAATATACACGTGATGATCTTGGAAGCGTTTCGCCAGACCAGAGCTCAATTCACACCCCCTTCGCCCTCACCTCGTGACGCAGAAACTCAGCACGCGTCGAGCTTCTCCGTCAGAACGGCCTTCCGAGCAACGGCCGCCCGCAAGACCTACCGGACGTCACCTAAAGGCCTCAACCTTGTTCCCCCTCCTTGATTAATCTTCTAGGTTACTTATCTTGAAGGCATGACTAGTCCCAAGCTACCCAGACTTATCCCTACCGGCACGTGCTGGTGTGGCTGCGGCGAGGAGACCGGCATCGGCTCTTTCTTTGCCCGCGGACACGACAAGATCGCCGAGGCTGCACTGTTGGCCGCGGAGTACGGCGGCTCTGTACCGCGACTACTGCACAAGCATGGCTACGGACCAGGCCGACCCGTGACCAATGAAGCTGTCCAGAGCGGCGCCTGGATCAGGTGCGGATACGGAGGCTGTAACTACGCCGGAACTTCAGAGAGCATCCGCAATCACCAGGGAAGAGTTGGCCACCGGTAATCCAAGTAGCCCGCAGCCAGAAAACACGAGAGGCCTCGGGTTCGCCGGGGCCTCTCGTGTAGCGCTGTCTGTCAATCTTCGAGAGCTTTGGTGATCTGACCGTTGGCACGATCTCGCTGCCCTTCGAGGCATTTCGCGTAGACACGGAGGAGCGCGTCCACCCGTGGCCAGCACGCTGGGCTACCTCAGTCGGCGGGACAGCCACAGAGAGACCACCGCGTGCCTCAGGTCGTACGGCCGGGCCGCCAACGGCGGAGACGACCTGTTCGGGAGCGAGGGCGAGCCGTCGAGCCTCCTGCCAGACGGCGGAGTAGGCCGAGGAGGAGAACGGATGGCCCTTAGTTGATCACTGTTGTCTCTCCTCTCGGTCGCTGTCGGTGGTGCCGTGCGATACCGAGAGTGCGACAGAGAGTCAGGACGAGATCACTACAGGTTGGGACATGTTCCAGACATCCGGTCTACGATTGCCAGGTCCCTGAACGTCCCCTTCTACGGGCAGGTGAGATGGCGAACGAGCGGTTGCGGGTGGCCCTGCTCGAACACGGCACCACGGTCGACGCGCTGGCCGAGGCCGTCGGAGTCGACGCCAAGACCGTGGAGCGCTGGATCACCCAGGGCCGCATACCGTACCGAAAGCATCGATTCGCGGTCGCCAAACTCCTCGGCGTGCAGGAGGCGTACCTGTGGCCGGGCGCGCTGACCTCCCAGCAGACCGCGGCGGTGTCCGAGAGCGAGATCGCCACCGTCTACCCGCACCGCTGGGCCGTACCCAAGGACACCTGGGGACGTCTGTTCTCTGCGGCCGAGCGGGAGATCGGTGTGCTGGTCTACAGCGGCATCTTCATCGCCCAGGACACCGGCCTCATGCGCCTGTTCGCCGAGAAGGCGCAGGCAGGTGTACGGGTACGGATCCTGCTCGGAGATCCCTCCTGTACAGAGGTCGCGCGGCACGGCGCGGACGGTGGTCTTGAGGAGGGCATGGCCTCCCAGAGCAGGATGGCGCTGCTCCTCTACCAGTCGCTGGGGCAGTGCGACGGGGTGGAGATCCAGCTGCACGACACCGTCCTGTACAACTCCATCTACCGCGGCGACGACCAGCTTCTCGTCAACACCCACGTCTACGGCAGGTTCGCCGCGGACGCACCGGTCATGCACCTGCGCAAGGTCACCGGCGGAGACATGGTCTCGACCTACCTCGACAGTTTCGAAGCCGTCTGGAACCGGGCCACCCCGGTAGAGTCCTAAGCCATGGCCCGCCGGCTGGACTTCTACGACGACCCCTCAGCGCCCGCGCCCAACAGCCTGGTCCCCTCGGTGAACGTCGTGGTCGTCAACGACGCCGGGGACATCCTGATGATCCACCGTACCGACAACGACAACTGGGCCGTCCCCGGCGGCGCCATCGACCTCGGCGAGTCCCTGCCGGACGCGGCCATCCGGGAGACGCTGGAGGAGACCGGGATCACCTGCGAGATCACCGGCCTGGTCGGCACCTACACCGACCCCAGGCACGTCATCCTCTACACCTCCAACGGCGAGGCCCGCCAGGAGTTCTCCATCGTGCTGTGTGGCCGACCGATCAGCGGCGAGCCGACCACGAGCGATGAGTCCCGCGAAGTGCGGTGGGTACCCCGCGACCAGGTCGACTCACTGACCATGGATCGGTCGATGCGGCTGCGCATCGGCCACTTCCTGACCGGCAGGGCGCTGCCGCACATCGGGTAAGGCGCCCTGCCTGATGCGTCGTACGGGCGCGTCGGATCAGGCACCTACGGGTGAAGATCCGGCACCCGGCTGCGAACCGTGGTCACTGGAGAGACCGACCGAGCCTCACCGCGATCTCATCCATCTGATCGGCGGAAACGGCATCCTCGCCGGTATGCCCCAGTAGGTCGAACACCCCGCGCCCGCGCAGTTCTCGTGGCAGGTCGCTCATGCGCGGCACGACGTGGAAGTGCACGTGCTGAAAGCCCTCCAGCTCGGCGAACTGCACCACGTATGTCTTCATGCAGCCGGTTACCTCGTGCAGCGCCCGTGACAGGCGGACCTGCCAGGCACCGAGAGTGGCCGTCTCGGCATCGGTCAGGGCAGCGATCGCGGTGACGTGGCGACGAGGAACCAGCACCAGCCACCCCGGCAGCGCCGTGTTGATGGCATGGACCACGCGCCAGTGCTCGTCGAAGGCAACCCTCTCCCGTGGCGGCAGCACGTCGAACTGCGCTTCCTGCTCACACGAGTAGCAGCCCGTGGGGGGTGTCATGTCGTCTGATGTCCTCTCGTCAGGACTAGCTTCGCGCCGACGCGGCCTGTACGGCGCGCACGGCCGAGATGATGCACGGGGTCGCGTGCTGATCGAGCGACTGACCAGGTACTCGGGACCGTACCGAGAGTGGACCTCCGTGAGACGGGCATCAACGTCCAGGACGAGGCCGTCCGGGCTGGTGGTCATGTCGCAGTAGGTCAGCGCCTCCACCAGCTCCGGACGTTCCCGATCGAACTCCTCGTTCAGTGCGTCGAGCAGGCCACGCTCGGTCGCCTCGCAGACCGCACACGAGTGGTGCGCGACCAGCCGGGCCAGCTGGCCATCGGCCTGGTGCACGTCGCGTAGGTAGCGGGCACCGTCCAGCGGATGGAAGCCGGTGTCGACCAGCTCGGGTGCATATCCGATGTCGTGCAGCCAGGCCGAGGCGGTCAGCAGGTCGGCTTCCTCCCCGAGGATCGGTGCCAGCGTCTCGGCACGCGCGGCCACTCCCTGGGTGTGTGCCCGCCGGCGCGGCAATGGCTTCTCCAGCAGTTGCCTGGCCAGGTCACGCGCCCACTCGGCTTGTCCCATGCGGCCCACGATAGACGCCGGTCCCCGGAATGAATCCAGAGCTCGAAACGAGACGTCCCAAGACGTCTCAATCCCGCACGGATTGGACGAAATGGCCCTTGCCGTGCCGGATCACGATCAATCCCTCGCATTTCAGCTCGTCGAGAGCCTGACGGACCGTGTTGCGCGATGCCCCGTGCTGTTCGCACAGTGCCAGCTTGGAGCCTGCCGCGAGCGTCTGGGGGCTACGAGGGTTCCGGACAGACAGCCCATTAGGGATGAAACCATCCGGAACCCTCGTAGCACCCCAATCCAGGTCCGGCACGGCGCCCGCAAAGCGAGAGCCGTGCCGTCGAACGGAAAAACGGCGGCAACAGGACTCCGCCGCGACGGGCTACGCGACCTTGCCGGCCGGGGCGGTCCAGGTGTTGCACGACTTGGGGTTGCCGGTGGAATGGCCCCGGTTGAACCAGTAGGCCAGGTTGACACCCTGGCCGAAGATGCCGACCTTGCCCTTGTCTGCCCCGGCCTTCGCCAGGCCCGCCAGGCGTTTGGCATCCTTGGCGGGGTAGCCGAGAGCGGGCCACAGACTCTTGGCGGTTACTCCGCTGATGCACTGCGCCTGCAGGTTGTAGCGGCGAAGCTGTTCGGACATCTCAGTGCCGTCGTCGGCGCGCAGGGCGTTGTAGGCCTCGGTGATGTCGACCATGTTCAGCACGTGCTCGCCGTACGCCGAGTTCAGCTGCGCAAAAATCTGAACGTCGTCGGACGCCTTGATCCAGTCAGAACGGATCTGCACGATGAAGTTGGCGCGTCTTCCGCAGTAGAAGACCGCTGATTTCTTCGGGCTCAGCGTCCGCCCTCGGCAGTCGGTCTTGTACTTGCTGCCCTTCATCTCCACCAGGGTCGGGACGAACTGCAGGTTGGCTTCCTTGAGGTAGGAACCCCAGGTGTTGTTCAGGCAGGAGATGACCGCGTTGACGTGTTTCGTGACCGAGGCCAGGGTCTTTCCCTTGGCGGGTTTCTTCGCACATGCCGCGGCGGGGAGCTTACCGGCGGCGTAAAGAGAATTGTTGGTCAGGTCCGAGGCATCGTTGACCGGATACGCGTAGGCACTGGTCGTACCAGAGAAGAGCAGGACGGACGCCCCGGCAGCCACCATGATCGCACGAGTCTTCATGGCGATGAACATTAGGGCATATGTCCGAGAGTGGCAGGTGTTTGACGTACGTCCCCTCCTTCCCTTATTTGCGGAAATAAGCAACTCAGCCTCGATCTTTCATGATCTTCGTGCGGTCGGCTGAGCGGTTCGGCTGAGGGTTGTTTTCGCTTTCTGGTCAGCGTGGTGGCCCGGCTGTCGCGCCGGATGGGCGGGGTTCCACGGGCCCGCCGGTCCCCCTTCTTGGTCGTCGGCGAGTTCCGGCAGCGCTTGTCAGCACGTGTCGCCGAGTTTCGACAGCACTCCGTGATCTTCCCGCGCGCGGAATGCCAGTCCGTGATCTTCCAGCGTGCGGAATACCGGCGAGGACGAGCAACTCCTGGGCCTTCGCCGCCGCGATGGTTGGACTACAGTGCGGCGCGTCGAGGTGCGACGAGGCGCTCTGCGGCGGCCGTGATGAACGCCGACACCGTGGCTTCGAACTCCACCTCACGGATCTTGAGCTCGGCCTGGTCTGCCGCGCCGCGCAGCGCGTCCATGTGTGCGAACGCGGCGTCGGCGAGCGGCTCGGGCCGGCCTGACACCAGCCGCAGCCGAAAGCGTGCAGTCTCGGCCAGGGCGCCCAGGCGGTCGGCCTCGGCGAGCGCATGGTTGAGTTCGGCAGGATCCGACCGCCGGAGCCACACGGCGACGACAGCGCGCTTGAGCTCGGTCACCGCGGCGGCGAACTCGCTGTAGGCGGCCAGACGTTCCTGGCGCAGCCGCTCCTCGCGCGCGACCGCCTCAGCCCGCATCGCGGTCCGCTGCTGGAACAGGTAGGTGCTGAAGGACCCCAGCAGGGTCCCGAGGACGGCGATCAGGCTCCCAAGGACAGCGCTCACCCGCAAGAGTTGACCATAACCGGCGCCCGAACCCAAGCCAGAGTGAGGCGCTCCAGAGATTCCGGACACTGACGCAGTGCCCGTTGAGGATCTCGGTGGCCGGCGCGATGCGTCCGGCCAGGCTGTCCGTGTCGGCTCGGCTGACGGTCCGGTCGACCTCCACCAGGCTGGAGATGGCCGGGTTCTCTGACAGCGTTTCTCTATGAATCCCGGCCCCGGCCTGTAGCGGCGTGGTGGTGCGTCTGGGAATGTTGACGTCAGGTGCGGAGGAGCTGGTCTCGGACCAAGGCGTCGAGTCGTTGCCATGCCGGTGATGAGGCGTTGACCGCTCCTTGGATCAGTGTCGGGATCTCAGAGCCGGTGTTCTGCCCAGGAAGATCGCCGGATCCGTATCGTCCTCGGGTCGCGCGGACGATGCGTCGGGCGAGGTCGTCAACGCGGGAGTCGTGCGGGTCGAGGTCGTGGGCGCGGTCGTAGTCGAGGTAGATCTGACGTAGCGCGGGATCGGTGAGGGCCTGGGCCTGGTCGTGAAACAACTCGATAGCGGTATCGGGGTGGGTGGCGAAGACCAGAATCCACAGGTCGGTCTCAAGGGCGACCCATCGCGGGCTGAACCCAAGTTCGGGCAACTGCTCGAGGTGGCCGCTGACTTCGGGGAGAAGTGTCTGGAGGCGGCCGGCCGCGAGCCGTCGCAGCCGCCGTTGGGTTTCTCGCAAGCCTCGGATTCGGGCGGTGAGGTCGGTGTCCACTTGGTGGAGAACTTCTCGGAAGTCCTCATCGGAGGCTGCGCGAAGTTCCCGGATGCGGGCCAGGGGGACTCCGGCTTCGGCCAAGGTGCGGATCTTGATCAGGTCGATGGCGTGTTGGGCGGTGTAACGCCGGTAACCGGAGGAGTCACGGTCGGGCTCAGGCAGCAGCCCCTTGTCGTGGTAGACCCGAATCGTCTTGATCGAAACGCCGGCGTACCGGGCGAGCCGGCCGATGGTAATCACCTCTCCATGTTCTCCCACTTGACCTTGCCCCAAAGGCAGGGTTGCAGCATGTTGCCATGGCGAACATGAACCCTGACCGGGACACCCTCCGTGCGTTGGCCGACGAGGGCAACGAGACGGCCCTGGACCGCCTGGCCGACCTTGCCGACGCTCGTGGTGACCTCGAAGAGCTGAGCGACCTGCTGGACGAGGGCTGCATGCGGGCCGGGCACCTGCTCACGCGACGCGCGGTCACGGTGGGTGACCTGCGCGAGCTGCAGCGGCTGTGGGACGCCGGGTGCGACGAGGCCGGCCACGAGGTGGAACGGCTGCTCGCCGCGCCAACCGGCGTCGGTGAGGGCTGACGGCTTCGATGCCGCGCGACCGACGGTTGGTCAGCTCGCCGATCAGCCCGGCTGGCAGTGGATCGTCCCGTCTCGCCCTGCTTCACATCAAAAGGACTTGCATGTCCCATGTCTCACGAGAGTCTGACAGAGAGGGGCGCGGCGGCGGTCACGACCGCGCTGGCCGCCTCAGCCGCCGTAGCCCTGGTCGTGAACTCCTCCGGCGAGGCCGGTCTCACCACGCCGGCAGAGCGTTCCACGACCGCGGCCGCCCTGGCTCCCATGACGGCCCGGAACACACCACCGATCCCGCAAACCGACGCCCCCTCCTCGGAAGAGTCCCCTCCACCCAAGCCCAAGCCCAAGACGGCGCCCAAGACGGCGCCCAGCACCCCGCCGATCACCGCCACTGAGCCCGCCAAGAAGGACGAGGTCACCGCCAGGCCGTTGCCGAAACCCACACGGCCGAAGACGGAGGTCACACCGGAAACCGAAGGACCGGCAGACACCCCCGCTTCCGAACAACCGGAACCCCAGTGGGGTGCAGGTCGTGGCTCTCCGCCAGAGATGGCACCGGCACGCAGATGTCACCCTGCATCGCCCTGGTCGGCGATGTCTTCCATCTCCTCGGCCGTATCCGGGGCGCCGCCGATGTGCGCTCGGACGTACATGTCCAGCTGTACAACACCGACGCCGATAGCAACGTGTCCCCCCATGATCTGCACCGGTCTGTCACCGGCCGGCGACGGCGCGGTCGCCACCTGCGGCCCGTTCACCATCACCGCTCAGCGCGTGGGTGCGAAACTCGACGTCCGGCAACGCTGGCGCAGGAGCGGCACCTCCGCCTTCGGCGGGGGCAGCGAAAGCCCCTGGGTGTTCTGGTAGCTCTGGTTCTGGTAGCTCTGGTTCTGGCTGTCGCCCCTGAAAGGTCGTCGCTCGGGTACGTTGAGACCGATGAGTGATCAGCGCGCGGGGATTCACAGCCACCGACCGAGCGGGCGGGCGATGCCCGTACCGCCGACCGTGCGTACAGGCCGGTGGAGACCGATGGCCGCGGCGCTCGTCAGCCTGGCCGTGGCAACCTCCGGCTGCGCAGCCTCGTCGGGTGCCGCCTCATCGAACGCGCCGAGCCGGGCAGCTCCGAGCGCGACAGCTCCAGGTCAGACAGCTCCAGGTCAGACAGCGGCACAGTCGGCTCCGGAGCAGTCGGCTCCGGAGCAGTCGGCGGTGTCGCAACCCGCCCTGCCCGATCCGAAGGCGACGATCCCCAAGGACCCCGCGAAGCTGGCCCGTTCCCTGACCAGTACCGTCGCGGAGCTCCGACGCGCCACCGACGCCTGGATCCGCGACGGCGACCCCGGCAAGGGGCAGCCCCCCGAGCCGGTGGTGCTGCTGGCCCTGCAACAGCAGCGCATATACCGCCACCTGGCCCGCAACCCGGAGGTCGCGTCCCGCACCTACGCCAAGCTGTCGAAGTCCCTGGCCGCGCAGGCGAAGGACAACGTGACGGCCATCCGGAACCTGCTCTCCCTGGTCCGCCCCATCAGCGGGTCGGCGAAGTTCCGCGTCCAGCCGGCCAAACCCGCCGACGTCCTGCTCGGCCACTTCAAGCACGCCGAGCGCCGGTTCGGCGTCGACTGGGAGATCCTGGCGGCGGTGATGTTCGTCGAGACCAAGTTCGGCCGGGTACGGTCACCGAGCCACACCGGCGCCAAAGGGCCCATGCAGTTCATGCCGGGCACCTGGGCCGCCTACGGGATGGGCGGCGACATCCAGGACACCCGCGACGCCCTGCTCGCCGCGGCCAACTACCTGCGTGCCTCGGGAGCGCCGCGCGACTACCGGCGTGCGCTCTACGCCTACAACCACTCCTGGGCGTACGTCGACGCGGTGCAGCTGCACGCCCGCCAGATCAAGCGGGACATCAGGAACTACTACGCGTACTACAACTGGCAGGTCTACGTGGTCACCACCAACGGCGACCGCCGCCTCACCGGCCCCTGACCCGGATCCCTACGCCGACCTGAAGGCCAGGGACAACCGAGAATCAGCCGTGCCGGGCCTCGCCGTCCCAGGTGGCCTGGGTGATCCCGTCCTGCCGCAGCCGAAACTTCTCGATCTTCTGCGTCGGCGTCTTCGGCAGCGTCGGCACCAGCTCGATGTAGCGGGGCACCATGTAGCCCGGTGCCGTGGCCCGGCAGAACGCGTGCAGTTCCCCGGGGGTCAGCGTCGCACCGGGTCTGGGCACGACGACGGCTTTGACGTCCTCCTCGGTGAGCTCACTGGGCACCCCGATGGCTGCCGCCTCCAGCACCGCCGGATGTCTGATCAGCACCTGTTCCACCTCGTGGGCGGAGATGTTCTCGCCCCGCCGCCGGATGGAGTCGCTGAGCCTGCCCTCGAAGGTCAGGTATCCGTCGTCGTCGAACCTGCCGAGGTCACCGGTGCGCAGCCGGCCGTTCCGGAAGACCTGTGCCGTGGCCTCGGGCATCGCGTGGTAGCCGTTCATCACCAACCCCGGCTCGCGACCGCGCACCATGATCTCACCGATCTCTCCGCTGGGCAGCGGCGATCCGTGGCCGTCCTCGATCCGGACGTCGAACTCCGGGATCACCCGGCCGCACGCCCCCGGCTTCCGCGGCCCGTCGACGGGGTCGTAGACGGACACCCCACCGTCGGTCAGGCCGTAGACCTGCCTGAGCGGGATGCCGAAACGCTCCTCCCAGCCACGGTGCCACTCGGGCATGGGCACCCCCCATGCCAGCCGGACCCGGTGATCGCGGTCTCCGGCGTACGGCGGCTGTTTCCACAGGATCGTCAGCGTCGCGCCCATGAAGTTGAAGACGGACGCGTCAAACGCGCGTACCTCCGCCCAGAACCGGGAGGCGCTGAAGCGCCGGCTCAGCGCGGCCGTGCCTCGGCAGGCCAGAGCCGCCACGACGGTCAGCGTGGCCGCGTCGATGTGGAACAGCGGAAAAGGGCAGTACAGCACGTCGTCGGAGCGCAGTCCCAGGTACTTGGCGTGCAACTGCCCCTGCCTGGCCAGGTACCGGTGGGAGAGAACGCACGCCTTGGAAGCACCGGTGGTGCCGGAGGTGAACAGCATGGTCGCCGCGGCCAGCTCGTCGACCTCGGCGACGGGAGCCGGGGTTCCTTCACCTCGGTGGTCGGCCAGGTCCTCGAACCGCCCGTCACTCGAACCGCCGCGCACGATGACCCGGTCCAGCTCGGGAAGCCGGTCGAGCACGGGCGTGAGGACCGTCAGCAGCTCGGCGTCGGCGACCAGCACCGAGGCCCGCGTCACCCGCAGGGCGTAGCCGAGGCGTTCCCCGAACAGCGCGGTGTTGAGCGGGGCGTGGACGGCACCCAGACGGGCCAGGGCGAACCAGACGAGAACCTGGTCAAGACCGTTGTGCATCAGCAGCGCGACACAACCGCCCTCGCCTATCCCGGCCTGGGCGGCCCACCGGGTCATCGCTAGAAGTTCAGATGCCGCACTCCTTGCGGGCATTCTTGAGGGTCTTCGGTGGCTATAACCGACTGACGCGTCCGCGAGAGGCACGCTGCGATGGCTGCTCGCAACTGCTCCCGGAGCTTTTCCCTCATCTCATCATCGCCAGGAGCTCCGGATTCGCCATCCTCGGCCGCACTTCGGAGCACCAGAACTACATCCGCGTCTTCAAGAGACGAAACCTTCGTGCAGTGCGCGAAGGAACCCATGTTCCTGTAGATCTTTACCTGGAGGGCCAGGACATTGCTCCGCCCGTGGCCTTCGTTCACTCGCAGAAGCTGGTCCACACGCTGATGGGAGAGCCCCAGCAGCGTCGCGGTCTCCCGGAGGGAGTAGCCCTTTTCGGTAAGCGCCCGGGCAGCGATCGTGGATCGCTCCTGCCACAACTCCTGGGCGGCGTCCAACCATGCACGAGCGCCCTTCGCCTCACACAGCAACTCTCCAACATCGTTGGGCAGGTCGTACATCAACTCAATCTCGAACGCGTCCTGTTCGACATCGAGAATCGTTGCGATCAAGTCGCGGGCCATGTATTCGATCTTGGTCAGAGTTCGTGCTTGAGTGAGAGCGTTGAGCGGAGTGGAATCAGCACCGTCGCCGGCCGCCATGACACGGGCCAGCCACCAGCCGTCCTCCTGCCATGCCCTCACCTCATAGACCGGCTTCATTTGTCCATCCACCTCTTCCCAAAGTACGGCTCGAAGGTCGCCTCTATCTCCCGGGTCACAACCGGGGACAGATCGCCAGGATGCTGCGGGATCGTTGTCCAAGCAAGCACACTCCCGTCCTCGTCATACAGGCCGATCAGCTTGTGAGATCCCTTACCTCGCCGCCGACCGTTCTTACCAGGAATTTCCTTGACAGTGAAGCCTTGTTCAGCAAGACGAGCAGCAGCCCGCAGACATCTCTCCGCCTCGGCGACAGTCCTCATTCCCCGCACCATGACTCTGTAGTCTAATCTACTAGACACATCCCCGTCTATGTAACTAGACAGAGTCTGCTTGTGGCCGACTTTCCCGAAATCCTGGCGCGTCGATCACATGATCCTGTAAGGGGTGCATGGCCCAGGCATGCTCACCCCCGACCGTTGGCGCGTCGTCAACAGAAACAGGCCGGACTTCACGCGGGAGGCCGACCACCAGATCTTCGAGTTCCACCACGACCGTGACGATCACGGCCCTGACCCGTTGCCGTCTCCCAGCGAACAGCTTCTGGCCGCCGTCGCGCTTGGCGCGGGCCGCCGCGAGGAGCCCCGCGGACCCGAAACACGCGAAAGGCCCCGGCCTGCGAGTGCGGGCCGGGGCCTGGGGCAGGTGGTCACGGCCCCTTCAGACCGATGGGAGGTTCGGGCACGGCCAGCCCCAACGCGGCCGCCAGGTCGATTGTTCTGCGAGGGGGTCGAGCACCCCCCGATGCGGGAGTCGCCGCACCGGGAGGTCCTCATCTCATGGCGCCGCCACCGGGCCCGATGACCGCTACGGCAGGCCGTCCCTGTCCTCAAGCTTGGTGGTCACCTTGTTCGCGGGCGGGGGCTTGATGGAGACCCTGCTCCCCCAGCCGGTGAAGCGGGTCTCGGCGCTGATCGTCTTTCCTTCCCAGCCGGTGCTGTCGAAGATGCCGGTGACCGGGAAGGACGTGGTCAGGTGCTGCGGGAGCCGGTTACGGTCCACGGTGAGCTTGAACGTCACCACGGTCTTGTCGCTCGACCTGAGCGGCAGGGTGGCGCGGAACCAGGGTGAGACCTTGGCGAGCCGGCCGAACGTGGTGGTGCCGGTGTAGGTGTTGCGGGTCTGCTTGGCATCCTTGAGCAGAGCGGCGAGGGTCGTCGGCTCGGCGACGTTCACGAGCTGGCTGAACCAGCCGGCCACGCCGCCGGTCATGCCGTTCGGGGTCTTGTACCAGCTCTTGCCACTCGGCATTTTGTCGCGGTAGGTGCCGCCCTGGGAGTAGCTCGTGGTGCCGATCCGGATCGTCCGCGCGGGGGCGAACATACCGTCGCCCTGCCCGTCCCTCGGGTCGACAGGCGCCGCGCCTTTCGAGCTGATGTCCGAGGCGACGATCCCGGCCCTGCCGAACTGGAACGAGCCCGTGCGCCGAACGTAGGGCTCGGTCTTGCCCTCCTCCTTCATGGTGCTGAGCTCGGTGAACTTCACGCCCTTGCCCACGACGAGCCGGCTCTTCAACGCCTTGACCGGGTCCGCGGGAGCGGGAGCGGCCTGGGCGGGGGTTGCGGCAACGAGCAGGGCCGCCGTGGCCGCCGTGACACTCGCGATCACTCGCTTCATCTGGATTCCTTGGTGGTCCGACAGGGAGGAGAAAAAGGAAAGCCTGCCGGATCTTGATCACGAGCGCGTCTCGAAATATGTGATTCCGCGTGAAAATCTGATTGGCTGGACTTTCTCGCCATATCTCACCTAACCCTCCGAGCAGGACCGACGCGGCTCCGTCGAACTCGATCGAGCCATGTCTCGGCGGATCCCTACCGGGCCGCAGCGATGGGTTGAAGGCTCAGGTACGGCATCTCCGCACACCGGACCTTCGGTAAGAAAGCAATTTCAACACGGTGTAGCTACATGCTCGCCAGATCAAGCGGAACATCAGGAACTAATACGCGATAACCACCAACGGCGACCGCCGCCTCACCAGCCCTTGACCTGGGGTGCGCTTTCTGGGCGTACAAGTTCGCAGGTGTCCGCGGTCACGCGGTTACCATCAGGGGCGCCCCCGCTCCGCAGGCTTCTTCGGAGGCCGGGGTGTTCTCAGGAAGGGGTGCGGCCGTTGAGGCGGGCCGACACCTGGGCCGGGATCAGGTCGAGTTGCCAGCAGGCGCCGCAGTCGCGGCAGCGAGCCCCGCCGGGGAGCGGTAGCCGGTAGGTCCACTCGGCCCGGACATGCTCGCACCCAGCCACACGCCCGTGATGGCGGGCGCATCGTTCGGCGGTGACCGACTCGGTGGCCGTCACGATCAGCGGCGCGTCCCCCTGGACGCGCCCGCAGTGCGGGCAGGGCTTCGGGGGTGTCCGGTTCAACCAGTCCTCGATGCTTTTCTGCTCGGCGGCCAGCCGGAGGAGTTCCCCGGCGGTCTCCGCGACCAGGTAGCGGGTGAGCCCGACGCGCATGTCCCGCTCGGTCAGCGTGCGGCCGGGGTCACGGCGCGCGAAGAACACCTTTCCGCGGCTCTGCCTGGTCTGCCACCCCTCAATCACCGGCCCAGCTCCCAGCGGGGGCAACTCCCCGGCGGTGGAAGCCGATAGGTCGAATCGCTCGGGCATCGCGTCCCCTTCTAGTCGTTGCCGCTGTGGTGAGGCGTGACGGCGCCACCCCTCCAAGACCAACGCCGTCACGCCCGCTTATGGGTTCACCACCCCGTCGCAGGAGGACGGAGCAGTACGGGGGAATGGTTGAACAGGGTGGTGACGAGGGAGGCGTCCGCGTCGAACGAGCAGCAGACCACCAGCAGAAACGTCGGCGGCCTCTCTCCTCGTTCGCCACTGCCCAGTCGGCAGAGCCGGGTGACCTGCCCCCACACCAGGTCGACGGCCCGCTGCCCGTACTCCTCGCCTCGGACCGGCACGAGCCGAAACGGCTGCTCGCGGTCACGCTCGAAGGCCAGGAAACACCCCTGACGGAGATTTTCCGCAGGCCACACGACTCCCCCGGCAGCCCTCCGGGACGCCCGAACCAGCGATCTCGCACATCGATGATGCGCGATCATGCCGGGTACGCCGCTCTCTGCTCCGGCTCCGGCAGCGGATGGATCCGCCGCAACTCCGCGTACCGCAGAGCAACCCGATGCGTGGCCCGCTCAGGCTCCACCAGCGGGTGACGATCGTAGACGGGACGGTACTGACGAGGATTCCAGCCGGTACGCCACCAGAACTGACCTCCGCGACACCACACGATCAGATCCACCCACACCGACACAATCGCCAGCCCGTACCCGTCATGCACATCAGCCGTGATCCCGTACTGAGTCAGGGCCTCACGGAGCTCCTCAGCCGCCTCCACCGCGCTCGTATCGATGCAGGGAACGCCCTGTTCAGGAGAGGGTGGACAGGTCTCACCCAGGTTGCTGTCTGCCGTCGCCATACACTCAGAGTAAACAGAATCGTAGATCCCTGTCTACCCCGTACTATCCCGTAGGGTCCCACGAGGCGCATGCAGGCCCCTGAGAGGGGCTTTCTATCGTAGATAGCATGATCGAGTTTGAACCGGACCGGTCCCGCTGGGAGCAGGTCGCCGATGTCCTCCGCCAGCGCATCACCACCGGCGAGTACGGCCCCAAGCACCTTCTGTCAGAGGTTCGGCTCGTCCACGAGTTCGGCGTAGCCAGGGACACGATCCGCAAGGCACTCCGCCAGCTCCGCATAGAGAAGCTCGTCTACACCGTCCCCAACCTCGGCAATTTCGTCGGCCCCGGCCCCGATGACCCGGAAGAAGCCAGGCCGGAAAACAGCCCGGGCAGTTAATGCCCCGCGCGAAGACATAAGTTACAGCGGGTTAGGGTTGCGCTATCTGATACCTCACCGCGTCGGTCGGAGTCGGTCGGCGCAAAACCCCGGCCAGGAAGGCTTGCCCTCAGCACAACGGCCGTCCGGAGTCTCTGGGGCACCTCAGCTAGGGTGATTTCCGTGTTCGAGATGTGCCCTGCGACCGGTGATGACATCGGCCCTATCGCTGATCTGATTCGGGCGCGCGCGGACTGGATGCGGGAACGCGAGCTACGAGACGCAAGGCTGGCGGGTGGTGCGGACCTTCCAGCAGAGCGGCGTAACCGGGTACGCGCTGGCTCGCCGCGCTGAGCCGCAACCCCATCTCCCGGCCCTGGGAATGCGCCTCAACTGAACGCGACGGCGGCCTACTCGACCTCGGCGTCCATCATCCGCTGCGCGAACTCCCGGATCATCGTGCGCAGCAGGTCCGGGCTCGCCGCGGCGAGGGTGTCGTCGAAGTACTCCCCGACAGCGGACACGATGTCATTGACGACTACTTCGTCCCCTTCGTGTTGATATGAGCGAATCGAAGGATTACGGAGTGGCCGTCTCTTGTCACATGGATCTCACCCGTGCCAACGCCAGGGCTTGATCACCCGCACACCATCTCCCTGGACGTGAACGCATAGGCACGTGTATGCAGGCATACTGCGCACAGATCCCGAATTTCGTCTTAGTTTTACGATCTAACCTCTGTGTCAGCAGCGATGGCGCAAGGTACGGTGAGATCGTGTTGATCAGATTTGGAGCTACGAACTATCGCTCCATCCGGGAGCCGGTCGAGCTCTCGATGGTTGCGATCGATCGAGATCGAGAAGAAGCACGCCCTGCACCACTGCTCGGAGAGAGCCTTCTGCCACTTGCGGCGGTGTATGGGCCAAACGCCTCCGGAAAGTCAAACGTTATATCCGCACTTTCTTGGCTGCGTGATGCAGTTCACTTTTCCCTTCAATTTTGGGAGGATGAAATACCGATCGATTCATTCGCCTTTGGCGATGGCCCTATGTCCGCCAGTGAATTTAGCATCGAAATTGCAATCAATGGCGTTCGTTTCGAGTATGCACTTGAAGTGGATCACGAACATGTGATCTACGAAGGCCTCTTTCATTATCCCGAGAAGAAGCGCAGGCGAATATTTGAGCGAGAAGACTCAGAACTAAAGCTTCAAAGAGGACTAGGCGGCCTATCTGGCACCCGTGAACTTATGACGCCCAGGACGCTAGCACTCTCAGTCGCCCGACGGTTCGATGAGCCATTGGTGTCGAACTTTACACGAAAGCTCCTAAGCATACAGAATCTTGGCCACATGCCTAGAAACAACATCCCAGGCTTCCCGAAGAGAGCATTCCGAAGCTCGTCTTCTCGCTCAACAATTCGCTGGTTTGAAGATACAAGCGACCAACTACCCCTCTTCGGCGATAGCGATTTTGGTGACAGATTCATTGGAATTCGCCAACAAGCATTGGCGCTGCTGCGTCTGGCCGACCTTGGCATCGAAGATGTAATAATCGATAATCAAGTGATTAACTACTCTGATTCAGAAGTGCGCACCCAGCGCAGAGTTCGATTGCTCCACAAAACCTCCCAAGAGAGTGTTCCCTTTGACCTAAATTCCGAGTCAGAGGGGACGAGAACATGGTTTTCTCTAATCGGTCCAGTTCTAACTGCTCTGCGGGGGGGTTCAGTCGTCCTCTTCGATGAACTAGATGCGAGTCTACATCCAACCTTGTCAGCAGAATTGCTGCGTATCTTCCATAATCCAGTAACTAACCCCCGCGATGCTCAGCTTATCTTCACGTCTCATGACACCAGTCTTCTAAATTACCTTAATAGGGACGAAGTCTGGTTAACAGAAAAGCAGGCCGATGGCTCTACCCGCCTCGGCGCATTGGCCGATTTTGCCGGAGAGCGCGTGCGTAAATCCCAGAACCTTGAGAATGCCTACCTTCACGGCAGGTTTGGCGCCCTCCCCCAAGTGGATCAGACTGCCTTATTGCGCGCCCTTGGACTAATCGGCTGATGGCTTCGAGTAGGCACCCAAGGGGCGGAAGACCACTTAGAAGGACCACCGAAAAGCGGCCCGAACTCCGTACAATAATGGTCTTTTGCGAGGGTAAGAACTCGGAACCCGACTACGTAAACGGCCTGAAAAAACTTCCCCACATAGCCGAAAACACGGCACTGACCGTAAGGATTCATCCCGAACAAGGTGTACCGCTCACCCTGGTCAGGAATGCCATAGACTATAAGAACGACCCCGAAATCGACGAGTGCTGGTGTCTTTTTGATGTCGAATGGCCAAAAAACCATCCAAACTTAACACAAGCAATCAATCTCGCAAGATCAAAAGAGATAAACCTTGCAATATCAAACCCATGCTTCGAGCTATGGCTAATCCTGCACCACCAGAACTATGGCGCATTTATGGACACAGATTCGGCGGAACGTCGATCCCGTTCACTAGACGGCCGATCAGGGAAAAGCATTGATCCCGCAATCTACATACCGCTACGAAAGAAGGCGGCCCAATACGCCAAGCTCCTTAATGCACGGCACGATCAAAATGGGACATCTTTTCCACACGATAATCCATCCTCTGGGATGTATAAGTTCCTGTGGGACCTTGAGGGCGAATAGCGGCGAGTGGCCTTTGGGACTGCCGGGCTGTTCCTGCGGTTCACGGGCTGGTCGACCGGAGCTAGACCGGAACAGGGGATGGTCGACTGGAGACCGCCGGTCGGGTCCCACAGGTGGTTGACCCGGCCGCACATGACGTTGCCGTTGTCGCCCCAGCCCTTGCCGATCTCGTTGTTCAGGTTGGGCAGCGCGCCGGTGGCCTTCAGCTTGACCAGCAGCTTGCGGGTGCCGACGCTGCCGGCTGCGAAGAACACCCGGTCCGCGGTCACGGTCTTGGTGGTCGTGACAACCACCGGTGGTGTTGAGCTGGTCGATGACGACCGTGTAGCCGCCACCGGCCGCCGGGGTGACCGAGGTGACCTGGTGCAGCGCCGAGACGGTGCCCCTGCCGGTGGCCTTGGCATGGGCGATGTAGGTCTTCTGCAGTGACTTCTTGCCGTGGTTGTTGTCGTAGAGGATCTCGCCGGCCAGCGCCGACTTGGTGACGGTTCCGACCGCCTCCTGCTTCATGTAGTCCCAGTCGTACACGTCGGGCACAAAGACGAACGGGAAGCCGGAACGCTGGGCGTGCTTGCGGCCGACCCGGGCGTACTGGTAGCAGGCGGTGGAGTCGAACCGGGCCGAGTCGATGCTGTCGACGCCGAGCCCGGCGTCGGCGCGCGGGTAGTACTGACGATCAAAGGTGGACGTTACCCGAAGGCTATCTATCGCTGCAGGTCAGCGGCATGATCGCGCGTCACGCCGAGCTTTCAGATTAAGTATGGTGGCGGGCATCCCGACACGTCCCTGCGCCTTCCCGAACCGAGGCTCGTCGTGCCCCCTGTCTTGGTGGATGTGGCAGGTTGAACGGGTGACTGACACGGAGGATCGCCTGCCTCGGACGTGAGTGTTGATCGCTGCGCCTGGTTCAGCTGAACTGGAGGTAGGTGGCGAGCGTGGCGACCTCGTTTGACTCGTTCGCCGGGAAACGGGCGAGCAGCGTACGGAGCAGGCCGGCCTCATCCAGGGTGACCCAGACATAGCCCTGCTCCCGGTCACTGATCGTCAGTTGCCAGCCGGTCCCCTGGGCCCCGCCGAACTGCGCCGTGTTCTGCTGAATCACCGTGGTCCCGGTCGGTAGCCGCCGGAGCAGGCCGTCCCGGACCTTCTCGGCCAGTTTCGTACGTGCCTGATCCCCCGACGGGGGATCCACCGTGGTGACCCGTACGCTCAACTGTTGCCGATTGTCGGGAGAGGTCAGGTCGGCGCTGCCCGCGAGGTCTCCGGAGAACTTCCACCTGTCCGGATGGCAGAGCGAGACCCCGCCGATCCAGTCGTTGTGCGGGAGCAGCACCTCGGTGTTCACCGTCGACATGGCGGCGGTGGCGGAGGCGAGCCGCCGTTTTCCCGTGTAGAGATCCACCCGGTACTCGCCCGAGGGCGGGCAGTTTCGGTCCGCCAGGATCCACTTGCCCTCGCCCGAGAGCGTCAGCGTTGAGGGGGCGATCTGGACCGGGTCGTGGCGTTGGGACCACTCGTCGATGGGGCTCGGCCGATAGTAGGCGATTATGCCGAATTGTGATCCCTTGGGCAGATCTCGGTAGGTGTAGTCCGCAGTGATCTGCGCTCCCTGGACGGTCACCCTGAGCCTGGAAACGGCCGTGCCCGGGGCTGGGGCGGTGTTCGGGGCCAGTTCCTCACCCTGGGCACCGACCAGCGCGCCCTGGAGCTCGGCGACCAGGTCACGGATGTCGTCGCGCTGGCCCCCGACGAGGTCCAGGGTGGTACGGGTGGCCGCGTAGAGCTCCAGCCGCTCGGCGGGATCCGGCCGGGCTTTGATCCTCGTGATGACGTCGGCCGCCAGCCGTCTCGCGTCCTCGGTCCGGCCCTGACCGGCCACCGCCGTCAGGAGGTTCAGCCAGGGCAGCGGCGGCCCCGGGTTCAGCGCGATGGCACGCCTGCTGTACTCCTCGGACCTCTGGTGATCGGGTAGGTGGATGTTGGCGGCGCCGAGCCGGAGCAGCACGACGTAGCGCTCGCCGCCGAGTTCGAGCGCCCGGGTGAGGTCCGCGGCGGATGCCCGCCAGGCGCTTCGCGGGGCGGAGCTGTAGACGTAGTTCGAGGTCGATCTCTCCGGGCTGGCGGCCAGGATCCGCGCGGACGAACGGTGCTCGTAGGCCGTCGCGTAGTCGTCGTCCGCGGCAACGGCCCGGTCGTACGCCGTGACCGCCCCTTTGAAATCGCGGAGGGAGGCCAGCCGGTCCCCTTCGGCGACGGCTCTGACCGCCTCTTCCGAGGCCGCCTCCGGCGGGGCGACGAGGGCGACCATGGAGCTGAGCAGGCAGGTCACGGTGAGGAGCGCCGCCGGCCATACGAGGTAGCGGCGGGTGGGCGGGCTGACGGTAAGTGACAGGCCGAGCAGGGTGAGCGCCACGGCGAGCAGGGTGACCCCCGCCACGTAGACGTTCTTCTTGTCGCCCCACTCCGACGCGGTCTCCTGCGCGGCCTGCTGGCGCAGGGTGGCCCGGTTCGCGTCGACATACAGGTCGGCGTAGAGCATGTCCAGCCGGTTGACGTACTTCCCGGTGGCCAGCACCGACGTCTTCTGGACCTGGGAGTACGCCCGGCTCCAGCGGGCGACGGCCTCGGACTCGGCGCGTCTTTCCAGCAGTTCGGCCCGGACCGCGTCCAGGTCGTGCCGGTGTTTCAGCGTGTTCGCGACGCCGAAGTTGACCCGATTCTCCGCGATCTCCGCCTCGGTCGTCGTCTGCTCGCTCATCGCGACGATGGCGGCGCGCTGTGCGTCGCGCATCGTACGGTCCTCGCGCGCGCCCGCGTCACTGGCGAGGTAGCCGAGGACACCGCCCAGCAGCGCGATCAGCACGACGGCGAGCGAGAGGTGGCGCTTGTACGGCGAGTCGAGGTCCTCGACCGCGGGGGGTTCCAGATTGACGTCCATCGGCCCTCCTCACACCTCACACCGAAGTCAGGGCCAGCGGGACCGCGACGACCAGCAGGGCGAGGTAGCCCACCAGCGCCGCCGCGAACACGGCGGGGCGCCACCGCTCTGGTGGGACGAGCCGGGCTACCGTCAGCCCCACGATGACCAGAATCGACGCCACCACGCACAGCGCCAGCTCGCCGGACCGGTCGTGCAGGTCGTCGGCCTTGCGTACGGTCAGTTCGGGCTGGCCCTGCGGGACCGACATGTACTCGTTTACCCGGATGATGGCGTCCTGGCGCAGCTCGTGATTCCAGGTGGCGGTGGCTCCGATTCCGGTGCGGTAGCGGATGTCGATCCACTCAGCGGCCAGGAGCCCGTCGGCCTGCCTGCGCAGCAGCCGTGCCTGTGCCGGGTCGGTGGACTCGACCGCGTCCGCCTGCGCGTTCAAGACCCGGTACTGCGCGATCTGGCTGCCCTCGGAGCGGCTGCGCGCGATCGCGACCACCCGGCTCGACTGCACCTGAACGGTTTCCACGACCGCCTGACGGTCGGCGTCCACGGCCGCGGAGTCCACCCTGATGGAGACGTAGGTGAGCGCGGCACCGGTGATCGTCGCGACTCCGATCGCGACGGCGATCCACAACTCCCACGGCGCGCGGGTGCTCGTCTCCTTACCTTTCGCGCGGTATCTCGCCAAAATCCGAGAAATACGCGACCGGCGTACGTCCCCATTACCACCCGACGGCTCGGTGATGTGCGAAGCCGCGTCGAGATCTTCCCCGGCCGGCGTCTCCCCTGCTCGCTCCTCTTCAAATGGCTCAGCCACGCTTTCATTAGAAGAAGCTCCATGCATTGCGGCAAGTATTCTTACGTCGCGTTTCAATCACGAAAAAGATTCTCAATGGACACGCCGCCCGGGACAGCCATTCCGGCCACGGGCGCGTGACACGGTCCGGCCAAACGTCCAACGCACGGCAGGAGACTCGTAGGACACACCGTACTCAGTTGGAATTTCCTAAAGCTCTGGCAAACCAGGCCATAGAAGACAAAGATTGACCCGTGGCAAACGGGCTGAAAGAAGCCGACGATGAGATCGACCGCCTGGTGCGGCACTTCTGCTCGGACGAGCGGACCTACGCCTACGGCCCCTACGTCCAGGCGGGGCCGCCCGGCCGCCCGTTGGGTGGCGCGGAGCTGATCCCCGGGCGGCTACGGCTCTATCGCCTGGTCGACCGCGACGGCCGCAGGGTGGACCTGCACGTCTACGCCGGGTTGGCCGACATCGGCGGTCTGCTGTGGGAGCAGGAGGTCAGGGTCCTGCTGCGGCTGGGCGCATCGGGACTACACGGTCTGCCGGAGATCCTGAGCGGCGGCTACGAGTCTGCGGAGTCCACGGCCCGTGCGGGGGCGGTGGTCGGCGGCGTGGCCTTCATCGCCACCCGGGGGTCGGGCAGTACTCTCGCCGACCCCGGAGCGGCGGACTTCATGCGTGAACACCCGACGCTGGCGCTGAGCCAGTTCGGACGGCTCGCCAACGCGCTCGCGGAGCTGCACGACCTCGGTGTGCTCCACCGTAACCTCACCCCCGCCACGATCCAGGCCGACTTGGCGGACGAGCGCTCCCCCCGGCTGTGGATCGCCCGCTTCGAGATGAGCGCGCTGATCGGCAACCTCTTCCGGCGCAACCTCGACTCCGGCGCCGACCGCTCCGAGCTGGGCACGCTCCTGCTCGGCAGGGCCCCGACGCTGCGCACCCTCGCCTATCACCCGCCCGAGCGCGTGCGTTTCCTGTTTCCCACCGGTGAGGACGAACGGTTTCTCGAAAGCCCCACCTCCGACGTGTACGGCCTGGCCGCGACGGTCTGCGAGTGGTTCTACGACCCCGCGCGCCTTCCGGACGGCTCCGTCTCAGGGGCCTCGCCCGGCGAGGTCCGCGAGCGGCACACGCGGACGCGCAGGGAGATGACGCGTCTGCTGACCGCCTCACCCAAGGTACCGCACCGGCTGGCGAGCCTGCTGGCGGAGATGCTCGCAGAGGAGCCACGAAACCGGCCCACGGCGGCCGAGGTCGTCACCCGGCTGGGGCAGGACGCGGAGGGCATCCGCCTGGCGTTGACCGGCACCGAGCGCACCCGCCCCTACCTCGTGGCGCACATGCCCGAGCTGTCGAACGCCACCCTCTATCGCTGGGGCTGCATCTCCCAGCCCGCCGACACCCCCATGGGTCGCGATGAGCTGGCCAAGTTCATCGTCGACGACCTCCGCAACGCCAGGCTCCTGCACTCCCCCAAGGGCGCCGAGCCGTTCGCCGAGCGCGGCGACCTGAACGACCGGCTCGCCAGCCACCACGTGCTGCTCGGCAAGAACATCGCCTGGTTCTGCCGGAGCTTCCAGCGCAAGACCTGGGGACGGCTCGGCCCACCCCTCCCCGAGGCGCTGATCGTCAAGTACGTCGCGCGCCGCCATCATCCCTCCGCCCGGCGGCGGCTGGAGGATCTGCTTGCCCAGTCATCGTTCGCCCCCGAGGTCGCCGCGATCGACACAGTCGCCTTCGACGTGGCCGAGGAGGTCATGGAGGCCGAGCTGCTGGACCGCCCCTCGTGGACACCACTGCTCGACCTGCTCGACCTGCCTTCGCAGGAGTCCCAGCAGGACTTGGAGTACGGCAGGGCGCTGGACTGGATGCTGCAGTACCAGGGCGCCCAGCTGCGTGCCCGGACCTACGCCTTCGTCCGCATCGACCAGGGCGCGGGTGACGTCACGGTCGAGTGGGACAGGGAACGCGACAAGGCGCTGATCGACAAGAACACCCTGCTGCGCAAGTTCGCCGACTCCCCACGGCTGCGGCCCGCCTTCGGCGACTTCTTCGGCAACCTCGACGACGAGGAGGGTGACGCCCTGGTCGAAGTGGTCGAGGACGACAGGGGTACGCCGAGCAGGTCAAGCCGCGGTTCAGAATGGATCGTCCAGCGCCGGACCGGCGAGGACCGGGTCACACTCCGCCGCCCCGCCCGGGGCAGCGGGAAGATACCGCAGCGTGGCTGGATCAGGCCGCTCAGCGACAAGGGGACGAACACGGCGCTGCGTCGCCAGACCGCCGCCAGGGTGGACCTCATGGATGCCCGAGGGCTGCTGCGCCAGCTCCGCTCACCCAACTCCATCAAGCACATCGCATCCCGATGGCAGCGGGCGGGCAGCGGCCTGCTCGGCGAGGACGGCCCGGAGATCGTCCGTGCCATGTTGACCTACCAGCCGTTCTTCGCCGTGCAGGGCCCACCGGGAACAGGCAAGACCACGGTGGTGGCCGAGGCGGTGGCCGCCTACCTCGCCGACGACTCCACGGCCCGCGTGCTGGTCTCGGCGCAGTCCAACTACGCCTTGGACAACCTGGCGCAGCGCATCCTGCAGAAGGTCGGCGCCATGAACGGCGAGGGCATGCCGAGCGATGACTGGGCGGGCGTCGCCATGCGCATCACCTCGCGGAGCGGCGCCAGGCACAGCCCGCAGATCGAGCCGTGGACCCTGGAGAGGCTCACCGATCGGGAGGCGATGCACATCAGGGTCAGGGTACGGCTCAGGCTGGACGGCGGGGTCGGCAACGAGCCGCTGCACCGCGCATTGGAACGGTGGAACCGGTTGCTGGATCCGTCAGGGGAGGAGAACGTCCAGCTTGAGTTGGGTGACCGGCTCAAGCGAGCGGCGAACCTGGTCTTCGCCACCTGCGCCACCTCGACCGCCGAAGCGGTCACCAGCGGCGGTACCCGCAGCAGGTTCGACTGGGTGATCGTGGAGGAGGCGGCCAAGGCATGGCCGACGGAGCTGGCGATGCCGCTGGCCAGGGGGACCCGGTGGACGCTCATCGGAGACCACCGCCAACTCGGCGCTCACCGCCGCCAGGACTTCGAGAGCTTCCTCAACGACTGCGCCAGCGACCGCAACGAGGAGATCGCCCAGCTCTACCGGGAGCGGGAGAGCCTACTCCGGGCCTTTGACACCTTCCGCAACCTGTTCGGCAACCTCGACGACGTGGAGCTGTCGCCCTCGGCCAGGGAACGGCTACCGCTGCGCCAGTTGTCCACCCAGTTCCGCATGCGGGCGCCCATTGCCGAGGTGGTGAGCCGGGTCTTCTATCCGAAGCCGGGCCCTGTGGAGCAGGATGGCCTGCCGCGGGGCGGCCTGGCCACCGCCGAAGGCATCGGCCCGCTGTCGCTGCGACGGCCCGTCGAGTTCATCGGCGAGTCGCTGATCTGGCTGGACACCAGCGACATCCCTGACTGTGCCGACGTACCGCGCTGGAGCAACCCCGGTGAGGCGAAGGTTGTGGACGCGCTGGTGAAACGGCTGAAACCGGACCCCGTGCCGTACCGGAACGGTTACAGCGGCGAGCCTCTGGCGGTGCTTACCCCCTACCGGCAGCAGCTCGAGGAGCTGCGCCAATACGCCAGCGTGCGCGATCACCTGTCCACCGTGCACGCCTTCCAGGGACGCGAAGCAGACATCGTGCTGGTCTCGCTCGTCAGGTCCACACCGCGCGGCAAGGCCAGGGGCGCGCTGAGCAGCCTCGGACACCTGACCGAGCCCAATCTGATCAACGTGATGCTGTCCAGAGCCAGGAAACTGCTGGTCATCGTGGGCAACTTCCAGCACTTCGCCCAGGCGGGCGCGGAGGTCGAGTTCTGGGCGCGGCTCTGCACCGCGGTCCGGATCTACGGAACCGTGCTCCCGGCCGGCGAGGTGACAGGGTCATGAGCAACCGTCCCGCCCCAACGGTCACCGTCTACCTGCCCTGCGATGTGGGCCACGTGAGGGTACGCACCAATTTCGGCTCCACACTGTCGCCGATGGAGGACACGGTCCTGCGCGTCATCTCGGCGCTGACCGACGGGCGCGACAGCGACCCCGCCGGCATCGACGATCTGGCCGCACTACTCGGCCTCGGCCGCAAGGTGACTCTCGACCTCGTCCACGACCTGTGGCGGCATGGCTACCTCACGGTCGACTTCGCGGACGGCTCGATCAGTCTCAGCCCCGAGGTCAGGCGGCGGCTTGCCGACGGCAGCCTGCGCACCCTGGCCAGCGCGGAGTCCGACGAGCACACGGTCGAGCTGATGATCGAGCGGCTGACCGGGCACGTGATGCCCAGCGCGGGCCCTCGGTCGCCGAAGCACCCGAGGTTCGCGGTCAACCAGGTCTCGTCGGACGTCACGCTGGACACCGCGCCCCGTTCGGAGCTGCTGGCCGCCGTCAGCAGGTGGCTGCGGCAGCAGGACGGCGACACCGACGACGGCGAGCTCCTGACCGAGATCCAGAGCGCGCGCGGCGGAGCGGGCCGTCCTCGGCAGATCTCGTCCGTACGAACCGTGCCGGCGGACCTGCGGGTGGTCTCTGGGCGGCGCTGGTACGCGATGGACGTGCAGGCCGAGATCGACGAGGACACCGACACTCTGGTCGTCACCGTGGTCGACCGGCATTTCCCACCCACGCGTCGCGAGCTCGCCTCGACCAGGCTGACCCAGCTGGCGCAGGCGTTCCCCAATGATCCGCTCACCAAGCAGCTGCGCGAGGTGGCGAGCGCGGGGTTGGCCGAGCCTCCGCCGATCGAGGAGGACATCGCCAGGCTCACCGAGGACGCGGCGAGGCTCGAACGGGTTCCGCCGACCCAGCGCCGGGCCAGGCACCTGGAGCTGGCCGACGACGCCCGCCGCATCGAGGCGATGCTCGACCACCGCTTCGCCAGGGAGGTCGAGCATCGAGTCGTGATCGGTCCCACCGAGCATGCCGCCATCCTGGCCGAGCTCGTCGACAGCGCGCGGACGCAGATCGTCATCGCCGTACCGTGGGTGAGGTACGCCGCGCTGCGGACGGTGGAACCTCGGCTGCGCCAGGCCGTCAAACGCGGCGTACAGGTCGTCGTCGTCTGGGGCATCGCACACCGCTCCACGCTTGACGTCCAGGTCGATTCGGCCATCGATAGTCTCACCCGCGAGCGGGGCAGGGCATCCGCGCTGGTGCCCAAGGTGTCGGCCCGCACGCACGCCAAGGTCGTCGTCTGCGACGACCGCCGTGCCCTGGTCACGAGCTGGAACGCGCTCAGCGCCCGCGGCGGCGACCACGAGATCGGGCTGCTGCTGTCCTCCCCCGACGACCGGGGCGGTGAGGCGGTGCGCGATCTGCTCGGCTGGGTCAGGACCACCGTGCCAGAGGGGCCGCTCAGCCGGATGGTACTCCAGCAGGAACACCAGTTTCCCCCGCCCAGCACCGACCCCACCGCGCCCCGGCCGACCACGCCGGTGCCGACGCCGCCGCCCGACGAGAGCACGGATGAGCAGTCGGCGGGAGCTGTGCGGGCCTGGGGACTGGCCTGGGCGGAGTACGCCGCCCGGTTCCAGCAGCGGCTCGCCGAGCGTGTCAGGAGCTCGGCGAGGATCGTGGAGGACGGCGAGCACCGCGAGCTGCTCTGGCGTGCGCTGCGCATGGCCGCACGCCGCCTGGTGATCTCCTCGCATGAGATCGGTGACGAGGTGCTGGACCGGCGCATGGCCGACGCGCTGGAGCGGTGCCTACGGCGCGGCGTCGAGGTGACCGTCTCGTACGGCAGGCCGACCGCGCAGGGGAGCACGGCGGCGGCACTGCTGCGTGATCTGGCCGACAGGTATCCCGACCTGATGCGGTTGAATGTCGGCGGGACCCACGCCAAGGTGCTTGTCTGGGATGACGACGTGGTGGTCGGTAGCTTCAACTACCTCTCCTACGCCGGGCACGGCACACTCGGCGGGCGGCACCTGCAGCGCTCGGAGCTCAGCGTCAGGCTTGCCGGGCCGGCGATCGCGAACGAGGTGGCCTCGGCGGCGGGCGAGCCCGCCGAGGTGACCGCCAGGGTGGCGGGTAGGTCCTCGGGCACGGTGGCGCCCGCTCCCCCGGCCCACGACCCCGGCGTGCTGGCGGCGACGCGCCGGATCCTCGACGCGGCCGGGGACGGCGCCACGGCCACCTCTGCCATCGCCGCGGAGCTGACCTCAACTGACGATCCATGGCCCGTCCTGGAGAGCCTGCACGAGGTGGAATCGGGGTCGATGGTGGTGCGGGCGGCGGCCGCCTTCTGCCTCAGCCGTTACGCGGGGGATGCGGATCCCGACGTCGTACTGCGCTGGCGCCGCCACCTCGTCGTGGACCTGTGGCGCTCCGGCGCGTTCGTCGAGGCGGCGGTGCTGCGCTGCGCCGACAACGACGGGACCTGGCAGCCCAGCCCTTCTTTCGCGGTGGCGGCCGCCGCGCGGACCACTCCGCGCGGCGGGGACGCACTGGTCGCCGCCGTTTTCGATGCCGACCTGGTCGATGACGAGCGCTCCGCCCTGCTCGCCGTCGCCGTGGCCGAGACGCTGGCCCGAGGCTCGTCCGACGCGCACGGTGCCGTCGAGGTGCTGTCGTCGTCGATCTCCGGCCCGTGGGCCAAGCTCGGTGAGCTGGCGGTGGACTATCACGCCAGGACGATCGGCGCCGACACCGCCGACCTGATGCACGCCATCGCGGACGAGCGGCAGCGGCGGCACGCACTGCGGGCGGCCTGGGAGTCCGTGGACCTGGCGCTGGAGCAGTCCCGCCCGTTGCCCGTCGACATCGAGGGCGCCAAGCGCACCCATGCCGCGCTGTTCAAGGAGAGCGGGATCTTCGGCATGCTGGGCGACGCGGCCACCCGGCGGGATGTGGCCGGGCTGCGCAATCTCGTTGGCGGCACGTTCCCAGACGCGAACGACCCCGAGGAGCGCGCGGGTGTGCTGGTCGACGACACCTGGCGGCAGGTCGCGCCGCGACACGAACTACTCACCGGCATGTATCGGGGCAAGTACCTGGGCCGGCTGGCAAAGGTGGTGCTCTCGGTGCGGAGCCTGACCAGGCTCGCCACCGAGGACCATCGGCTGCGCCACCGTCCCGAGCTGCTCGACGCCACCCGCGCGCTCGCTGACGGCTTCCACGCGATGCGCCCCGAACTGGCCGGTGAGAACGGGCGGCTGGGCCGGACAGGCGGCCCGGTCGCGGCGGCTGTCCTGGCGGACCTGGACCATCTGTTCGCGGGTACCAAGGAGGAGGCGTTGCGGGCGTGATCGATGACGTGGTGCGGGAGTGGCCGGACGTGTGGCGTTATCCCGACCTGGCCGCGGCGCTCGCACGCGGCGACGCCTCAACCGACCTGGCCATGCTGCTCCTTCGCGGCCTGGCTGAGCCTCTCACCGTCGAGCAGAGCGCCCACCGTCTGATCGCCGACGGTGAGTTCCGCGCCGTCGAGGAACTGCACCAGAAGGCCCACCTACCGGTGCGGGCGGCCAAGGACATCGCCGACCGGCTGGAGCGGGCCCGCGCAGCGGCGGCCGTACGGGTTCACCACGACGCGGTCGGCCTGGAGCGCAGGTCCGCCCGCGCGGGTGTCTCGCTTGACGTGGATGTGCGCGATCTGACCGACGACGCGTGGCTGCGGCTGGCCGACGCGGACGCCAAGCTCGGCGAGCTGGACGAAACGGTGCGCTCGCTGGAGGAGCAGGCCTCAGTCGAACTGCGCCGATCCCTTGCGGCGCGGGCCGCCGAGCTGGACGGTCAGGACAGAGCGGTGGCGGCCTGGCTGGAGTCGGCCGAGGTCTGTATCCAGGCCGGGGAGTTCGACACGGCCAAAGCACTGATCGGCGACGGCCCCCAGCACCGCCATGCCGACACCGAACCGCGGCTGGTGCCCCGGCTCAGGGAGGACTGGCCGTACGAGGAGAACGACCTTGAGACGATCATGTCCTGGTACTTCGAGCCAGGCGCGCCCTACCCACCGGGATTCGCCACATGGCTTCCCGCGCGAGATGACGCCGAAGCCTGGGCGTTGCTGCGCGCACTGCGCGACACGGCACGGGAGGTCACTCACGACACGGTCTCCGCGCTGCTCCGCTCCCTGCACAGGTTGCTCGGTACCGACCGTCCCTGGCTGGAGTTGGACGACGTCGGCCACAGGGTACTGACCAGGATCAGCCTCCCTGACAACGCCCGCCTGCCGTGCCTGGCTTTTCTCGGCAGACGCGAGCTGGCGACTTGGGTGTCCAATCCGCGCCGCCCGCATGATCCGCCGGCCTGCGACGGCCCGCTGCTTTGGATCGCGCCGTCCGTCCGTGCCCAGGAGGTGCTCCAGGACAGGCGGTCGGTACGCGGCGTGGCCAAGCTTGACGCCACGTTCCTCCTCAGGCTCGTCGCCCCGGTTCACGGCCGACGCCTGGAACCGGCGGTGCGCCTGATCAACCTGCTGAGGGCGATCTGCCCACGCCTGGCACCCGACGAGGTCATGAACTGGCGAGAAGCCGCCGAGCACCCTCAGCGGCACCACCTGACCTGGCTGCTGCACCTGCTGGGCATCTCCGCCGACATGGCGACGACCGACGCGGTCCGCTACGACGTCGGCGACAACCCCGCCGTCCTACGCAGGTTTCTGGCGGAGGTGGTGCCCGGCCCCCCCAGGCACGACAGGGCTCGTTCAGTGCTGCTTGACCTGGCCCTGCTGAACGAGGTACGCGGCCGCGACGAGTGGCGCACCGAAGCGGTCAGGGACCTGCTCGCGCCGCACGCGGGCGAGCGGGCCGCCTTGGCCCTGCTGTGGGCCGCCATCGACTTCGACAGTGACGAGTTCACTCTCGACGACCTGCGCGAGGACCTCACCTCGATCGCCGAGGCGGAGGTGGCCGAGGTGGTGGTGAGCCACTCCGGCCTGCCCGCCGGTGCCGCCTACCTCGTACGGGAGGGATTGTTCGAAGGCCCTCAGGAGGGCCCCTTCCGGCTGCCCGCGAGCGGGATTCGCGCGCTGCTGACGGAGAAGCGCCCCGGCCACGTTCCACGTGATCAGGCGGTGCTCGCCGCCAGGGCCGTTTACGAGGAGTACCGCGACACCGCCGCACGCCGGATCGCCGAGGTCGGTGACCGGATCGTCCGCGTGATCGGTCACAAGATGAACGGCAGGCGAGCGGTGATCAGGAGCGCGTTGGAGGAAGAGCGCGCCGAATACGCACTGGACGTGGTGAAGTCACTTCCGTCTATCCATGGTATGTACACCAGCGCGACCGCGCCGGAGCGGCCGTGCAGGCTGACGGAGATCCTGAAGAATCCACTTAGCGTGGCGCAGGGCGACAGTGGGGGAATGCTCAGGTACGAACTTCAGCACGGCGAGGACCTGTTCGTCCACGCGAACCCGTGGGTACTCAGCGAGTGCTTCTTCAACCTTTTCGACAACTCGCGGCTGGCGGTGCGGGAGACCGGCAGGGAGTTCGGCGACATCAGGGTGACGGTCACCGTCGAGGTGGACGATCCGACCCGGTGCCTGATCGACATAGAGGACTCCGGCATCGGCCTGTCGGCGGAGGCGCGGGAACGGCTGGCGCGCGAAGACCGGTTCAGCAGTCATGGCGGCAGCGGGGTCGGTTTCCGGACGGCCAGGTCCTGGTTCAGGGCCTTCGGCGGGCATCTGGAGATCGTGGGCCGATCCGCCGTTCTGGGCGGAGCGCATCTGCGGGTCACCCTCCCTCTGACCGACCCGCCCGCCCAGATGTGATCCGTGCCGTATGGCGCCGGATGTCAGCCGCGCATGCGCCAGGTGCGGCGGAAGGACTTCACGAGGCGCTCCGCCTCCTCGAAGGAGCCGTACCGGACCGCGCGGTCAGCCGTCTCGTACTCCCGCACGGATCCGGCGAGCCGCCTGGCCTCGACACTGCCGGATGGCAGGCTCTCCCGCCGCCTACGCACCTCCCGCCACGCCGACGCCAGGAAGATCTCCAGCCGCTTGAGCTTGAATTCCTCGCCCTCGTCCACCAGCAACCTGGCGGCTTCCCGCACGCCGTTGTGCCAGGCCGGGTTCGTCTTGGGCACGATGTCGACCAGGCGGTACTCCTCCATGGTGGTCTGCTGGTGCCGGTGGCTGACGTCCATCGCGTTGGCGGTCACCAGGGCGGCGGGGATGTCGGTGAAGTCGCGCAGGTGCTCGACGATGCCGTAGCCCCGCTGGTCGTTCAGCGAGCCCGTCAGGTGCAGGTCGATCAACGCACCGTGAAAAGTGTCCAGCTCCGGGTCGTCGATCAGCCGTTCCCACTGCTCCAGCACGTCCTCGCCGGTGAGCACCTTGCAGACGTAGTAAGGCTTGAGCAGCCGGTGGATGTCCTGACTGACCACCACATCGTCGTCCACGATCAGCAGGCGTTTGCGGTCTCCCGGCCGGATACGGTCGATCGCTCGTTCATGGGGGAAGCAGGCGGTGAAGGCGCCCAGCCGGGCAAGAGCCGCGCGTTCATCCGGATCCATCCGGTGGACGTGCCAGACAATCCGATCACGGGCCTCGATGAGGGGCCGCCACCAGCGCTCCTCCAGACCGGGGTATAGCTCGTGCGGGTCGGCCCGCCACAGGCCCATGAGTTCGTCGAGATGACCTGGCCCGGCACCGTCGAGCCGTTCCGCGCCCTTGATGAACCGGACCGCGTCGACGACGCAGCGTTCAAGGTCCAGCCGGTAGCCGGCCATGCCGTGCGGCCTGGCCGACGCGATCGGCACGTGATGTTTGGTCTTGAGATCGCTGACGTGCTTCTCGATCGTCTTCTCCTGGATCCCTCTGTCGCCCTTGACGCTCTGCCACAGCTCTCGCCGCGAGACAGGTCCTCCGGCGAGGGCGAGGAGGAGCAGGACGGCGGCGGGCTGCCGGGTGAGCGGTGTGGTCTTCTCGCCCATCCGGATGTTGATCTCCCCGAGCACAGCGATTTCGATCGGCGCATGCTCATTCACACCTACAGGCTAGAACAACAGGCCGGAAACCTCTGCTGAAAAGCCGATGAATTCCCCACCCGAAACGGCCGGAGATTCAGCGCCGTTTCAGTCCACCGGGCGGGCGATTTCAGCGTGCCGGGAGCAGGCTCTGTTCATCGGCCGATCAGGTGGCCGCAACAGCAGAGGGGCAGTCAGATGAACGACAACGGATTGACGCGCGACAGGAACATCGTCGACGGCAATGTCTTCGTGGCCATGCCGTACGGGGTAAAGGCGTCCAACGGCAACCCGCTTTTCAACTTCGACGACTTCTACCGCGATGTCTACGCCGAAATGATCACCGAGCTCGGGCTCACGCCGGTCGGCGGGGCGGGACGGCACCCTCACGTCAACACGGCACCGCGTCCCGTACGGCATCAGGACACGGTAAGCGGACCGCGGGTGGGCGAACGCCTGGACGGCGAGGTCATCAGAGTCGTGCCCGAGGAGGGCCGTTCGGGCGGCTACGTCCTGCTGAGGGTTCCCGGCCGTGAACGCCCGATGATCCTGCACTGCACCCGGATGTCCGGCGAGCTCAGGGCGGATCTCAACCGGGGCGAGATCGAGATCGGGGAGCTGCTGTATACCGAGGTGGTCAGCGTCGACCCGGCCCGCGACCGCATAATCGTCCGCGAGGCCGAGGAGCAGCCCGCGGCCGCCTGATTCGGGGACCGCGCACGACGAGGCGGAAGCGCGAGCCGTACCGCTGAAAGGACCTGAACGCCACGGCCGCGCTTCTTGTCGGCACACCTCATCGGGAATGCCACCGGTATCGGCCCCTCCGGTCAGGAGGGGCCGATACCGGTCCGGTGTGCCATCTCAGCGCACCTCGGCGGCGGCGAACTCGGTCATCGCGTCGAGCAGCCACCGGGCGACGTAGTCGGCGAAGGAGGCGCGGGGCAGGATCCGGTACGTCAAAGGACCCGACTGCCAGAGCAGCACGGGCACCGGCCCGAGCGTGGTCGTCACCGCGTCGCCGGGGCCGAACGACCGGGGATGCAGGTCGGCTGGGCAGCCCTTCTCCAGCACCTGACGCGCCGCGGCCCCGCTGAGTTCAAGGGTCGTCCGGTTCGCCGACACGTCGACCACCGAGCCGAAATCACCCGCCAAGGCCTCGACGAGGTCCGCCACCAGCCGACCGGGTTCGGCCGATGAGACCAATGAGCCTGATGAACCCGATGAGCCCGATGAGACCACGAGCCATTCGTCCGGGCCCAGCCACAGGGCGGTGTGCGCTCCCGCCCGAGCGGTATCCGCGACCCGCTCCGGCAGGCCGGTCCCCAGGGCCGCCCCGATCCGGTCGAAGGCCGCGGATCCGGGTGCCACCCGGACGGAGACCATCGTCAGGAACGGCAGTTCCCGGAGTGACACGCCCCGGTCACCGCGCATCCGGTCCTCCAGATGCGCCAGCGGGCTGCGCCGCAGTTCGACGGGACCCCTCCCAGCCGGTTCAGCCATCACGCCTGCTCCCTTCGGGGTCGTACAGCACGGGTTCGGTGACCTGAACCTCGACCGGGGAGTCACCCACATGGGCGATGAGGATCTCCCCGATGCGGTCCCGGCCGCCGGCGACGAGCGCGAGGGCGAACGGCCGGCCGAGGGCCTCGCTGTGGTAGCTGGAGGTGACGTGCCCGAGCATCGGGACGGGCCCTTCCTCGGGGGTGACCGGCGTGTCCGGCGCGATGATCTGCGTGCCCTCGGGCAGCCGGGTCACCCTGTCGACCGGCAGCAGGCCGATCATGTGCTTGCGGTCGGTCCGCGCGGTGTCCGCCCGGGTGTAGGAGCGGTTGCCGACGAAGTCCTTGCGTTTCGAGACCACCCACTCCATGCCGGCGTCCTGCGGCGTAACGGTCCCGTCGGTGTCCTGCCCGACGATGGGGTAACCCTTCTCCGCGCGGAGCACATGCATCGTCTCGGTGCCGTAGGGCGTGATGCCGAGGTCCGCTCCGGCGGCGTACACCTGCTCCCAGACGGCGAGGCCGTACCAGCCCGACACGTTGATCTCGTAGGCGAGCTCGCCGGAGAAGGAGATCCGGCAGATCCGGGCGGGTACGCCGGAGGCCAGCGTCGTCTCGCGCAGGGTCATGAACGGGAACGCCTCAGCTGAGACGTCCAGGTCCGGGGCCACCCGTGCGACCACCTCCCGCGACTTCGGGCCCACCACCGCGATCGTCGTCCACTGCTCGGTCACCGAGGTGCAGTAAACATCCAGCTCGGGCCACTCGGTCTGCAGCCACTCCTCAAGCCAGTCGAGGACACCGGCCGCACCGCCGGTGGTGGTGGTGAGGAGGAAGCGGTTCTCGTCGAGGCGCAGGTTCACGCCGTCGTCCAGGATCATGCCGTCGGGCTTGCACATGACCCCGTACCTGGCGGAGCCGATCGGCAGTCTCCGGTGGGCGTTGGTGTAGACGCGGTCCAGGAACTCGCCCGCGTCGGCGCCGCAGACCTCGATCTTGCCCAGCGTGGAGGCGTCCATCATGGCGACGCCTCGCCGGGCGGCCCGGCTCTCGCGGGCGACCGCCGCGTCGATGTCCTCGCCGTCCCTCGGGAAGTACCAGGGGCGCAGCCACTGCCCGACGATCTCGAACCTGGCGCCGTGCGCGACATGCCAGGGGTGGATCGGGGTGGTCCGTTCGGGGTCGAAGAGGTCGCCTCGCTCGCGCCCGGCGAGGGCCGCGAAGGAGACCGGGGTGTACGGCGCCCGGTAGGACGTCGTGCCGATCTCTTCCGGGGTGCCGCCGAGCGCGGCGGCGATCACGCCGATCGCGTTGACGGCGGAGGTCTTGCCCTGGTCGTGCGCGGTGCCGATCGAGGTGTAGCGCTTCACATGCTCGACACCGCGCATGCCGGTACCGGTCGCCCGCCAGATGTCGGCGACGGTCTGGTCGCGCTGGAGGTCGACGAAGTGCTCGTCCCAGTCGGCCGGCTCACCGGTCCGCCCGGGTACCAGCCAGAGCTGCCGGACCGGCCCGTACTCGCCGGTGGCCGCCCGCCCCACCGGAGCCGCGGCCTCGGTCGGAAACCCGGTGGCCACGGCGGCCGTGACCCCGGCCTCGGTGCCTTCAGCGAGGCAGCCGCCGAGGTCGAAGGTGCCCCGGGCCGAACCGGCCACCTGCTGGTCGCGGACGGTCCCTGCGGGGACGAAGGCGGCGAGAGCGTCGTCCCAGCGCAGCCTGCCCTGCCGCTGGCTGTGCAGATGAACGACGGGGCTCCAGCCGCCGGAGACGGCGAGCAGGTCGCACGCGATGGTCTCGATCTCTCCGCTGAGCAGTCCGTCGTCGTCCAGGGCGCTGACCAGGACGCCGCCGACCCGCGGGGCGCCGGTCGTCTCGACGACCGCGCTGCCCGGCACGACACGCACTCCGGTCCCGGCGACCTCGGCCGCGCGCGGCGAGAGGGCGGGACGGGCGTCGATGACGGCCGCCACCTCGACGCCGGCCGCGACCAGGTCGGTCACGGTGTCGTACGCGCTGTCGTTGGTGGTGCCCACCACGACGCGGGACCCGGCCGTCACGGCGTACCGGTTGAGGTAACCGCGTACGGCGGAGGCCAGGACCACCCCGGGGCGGTCGTTGCCCGCGAAGACCAGCGGGCGCTCGTGCGCACCGGTGGCGATCACGACCCGTGCCGCCCGGATGTGCCAGACCCGCTGGCGGGACACGCCCTCGGGAGCCGGGTGACCGAGGTGGTCGGTGCGGTGCTGGACGGCGATGACGTAGTTGTCGTCGTAATTACCGAAAGCGGTGGTACGGCTGAGCACCACCGCCTCGGGAGCGGATTCGAGTTCGGCCACCACCTCGCGCGCCCAGTCCAGGGCGGGTGAGCCGTTCACCGTCTCCTCCCGGCCGCAGAGCAGCGACCCTCCCGGCTCGGACTACTCGTCGAGGAGGATCACCCGGGCGCCCGACCGGGCGGCGGCGGAGGCCGCGGCGAGGCCCGCCGGGCCGGCGCCGATGACGAGGACATCGGTGTGCGTGAACCTCTTGTCGTAGACGGCCTCGTCAACGGTGGGATCGAGCCGGCCCAGGCCGGACAGCGTCCGCACGGCCAGCCCGTCGACGAGGGAGACCGTCGTGGCCGGGAGCATCGACTCCGAGCACTGCCCGAAGACCTCAAGCAGCGCGTTCGGCTCCTCGACACCGGCCGCCACGATGCCGCGCGGGCGCCCCCGGTAGATAGAGGGGGCGACGTCGAGCCTGCCGGCGGCCAGCATCGCCGAGGCGACGGTGTCACCCGGGTGGCCGGTCAACTCCTGGCCGTCGACGGTCAGGCGGAGCACCGTGTCACGGTCGATCCGGCCGCCTGACGGGAGCCGGTGGGGCTGGGCGCTCATCGCGCTCCTTCCGGGCGGGGGTCGGTGAGCCGGTAGACGGCGAGCACCTGGTAGGTGGTGGTGTCCCGTACGACGTTGAACCAGCGGCGGCAGCCGGTGCTGTGCACCCAGCGTTCGGCGAAGGGGCCCTGGGGGTTGTCACGGAAGAAGAGGTACTCGGCCCACTCCTCGTCGGTCAGGTCGGCCGGGGCCTGCGGGTAGGGGACGTGGGCCTGACCGCCGTAGTGGTACTCGGTCTCGTCCCGTGGCCCGCACCAGGGGCAGTTCAGCAAGAGCATTCGGTGGCTCCTTCACGAGGTCACAGGGTCACGAGGTCACGAGGTCACAGGGGCACGAGGGCGCGGGGCCACGGGGGCGCGGGGTCGCCGGATCAGTGGGCCACGGCCGCGGCGCCGTGCTCGTCGATGAGGGCGCCGGTGGTGAACCGCTCCAGGGAGAACGGCGCGTTCAGCGGGTGCGGCTCCCCGGTCGCCATGGTGTGGGCCATGGTCCACCCGGCCGACGGGGTGGCCTTGAAACCGCCGGTCCCCCAGCCGCAGTTGACGTAGAGGTTCTCCACGGGCGTCCTGCCGATGATGGGCGAGGCGTCGGGCGAGACGTCGACGATGCCGCCCCAGGTACGGAGCACGTGTGCTCGGGCGAAGATCGGGAACAGTTCGATCGCCGCCGCCATCTGCTTCTCGATGACGTGGAAGGAACCGCGCCGGCCGTAGCCGTTGTAGGAGTCCACACCGGCCCCCATGACCAGCTCGCCCTTGTGCGCCTGCGAGACGTAGACGTGCACGTGGTTCGACATGACCACGGTGGGGTGGACCGGCTCGTACAGCTCGGAGACCAGTGCCTGCAGCGGTTGCGACCGCACCGGCAGCCGGAATCCGGCCTTCTCCGCCAGGACGCCGCTGTGGCCGGCACCGACCAGGCCGACCACTCCGGCGTTGACGACGCCCCGCGTGGTCCGTACGCCGACGACCCGGTCACCGTCCTTGACGAAGCCGGTGACCTCGCAGTTCTGGATGAGGTCCACGCCCAGCGCGTCCGCGGCGCGGGCGAAGGCCCAGGCCACGTGGTCGTGTTTGGCGATGCCTGCCCGGGGCTGGAACGTCGCGCCCAGCACCGGGTAGCGGACGTCCGGGGAGATGTCGATGATCGGGCACACCTCGGCCACCTCCTCGGCGTCGAGCCACTCCGCGTCGACGCCGTTGAGCCGGTTGGCGTTGACCCGGCGACGGGCCTCGCGAACGTCCTGGAGGGTGTGGGCGAGGTTGAGCACACCCCGCTGACTGAACAGGAAGTCGTAGTCCAGTTCCTCGGGCAGCCGCTCCCACTGCTTCAGCGCGAACTCGTAGATCCCGGCGCTCTCGTCCCACAGGTAGTTGGAGCGGACTGAGCGTGCACCGCGCCCTGTATGCCGCCACCCGAAACCCCTACCTTGAGGACACCCTGGTCCGCTACGGCAACCTGGCCACCCGGATCTGGTGCCTGTTCGTCGACCGGCTTCCCGGCATGGCGAGCCACGTCGAGGAACACGGCCCGCTGCTGCGCGCCGTCGTCGACGGCGAGCAGGAGCGGGCCGCCCGGCTCGCCGCCGAACACGTCGCGGGCTTCGAACGCGCGGTCCGCGCCCTTCTCTGAGCTCCCGGCCGCCGGGACCCGTCGATCATTTGACGATCTCCAGGACCGCCATCATGCCCGCGTCCTCGTGGTTGCCGCCGGGACCCGTCGATCATTTGACGATCTCCAGGACCGCCATCATGCCCGCGTCCTCGTGGTTGAGGATGTGGCAGTGCAGGACGGTCTTACCGGTGTAGTCGGTGAAGTGGGTCCGGATGACGACCTGCCCCCTGGGGGGAATGTTCACGGTGTCCTGCCGGCCATGACCGTGGTGAGGCCGCCCGTGGACGCCCCCGGCTGAAGCGGTCAGGGGCCGGGCACGGCGGGGGCGCCCCCGCCGTGCCCTCCTTGTCCGCCGCGCTTATCCTCCCTGTGCCCGGCGCCGGGACGCCGGTCGTCGGCCCCTCTCCCCTGCCATGAGCCGGACGATGTACGACTGGGCACCGGAGAGGCGGACCTGCTGGACGTGGACGGGGACCAGCCGCTGCCGGATGGCGGTGCCGAGGTCGTCGGTGTCGGGGATCAGCACCACCGCCATTCCGTCGGGAGCGAGGACCCGCCGCAGCTCCGTCCACCAGCGGGAGGGAGCCCCGTCGAGCAGGCCGTGCGCGGCGACCTGCGTACCCCAGGGTGGGTTGCACACGACGCGGTCGATGCTGCCGTCGGTCAACGGCAGGTCGCCGGCGTCGGCCGGGCGGATGGTGATGGCCGGGGAGTCCGCCGCGTTCGTACGCGCCGCCCGCAGCGCGTCCGGGTCCAGGTCGAAGCCGCAGAAGCGGGCGTCCGGCCGCAGCTGTCCGGCCTCGATGAGCAGGGTTCCGGCACCGCAGCAGGGGTCGAGCACCCGGTGATCGGCCCGGATGTCGGCCATCCGGGCCATCGCCGCGGCCAGCGGAGGATGCAGGGTGCCCGGGATCGTGCACCGCTTGTAGGTACGGCGGTGCAGCGGCCGGTCGGTGATCCTCAGCATGAGCGTCGCCCGGGTGCCGTCCAGGATCAGCCGCCACGCGCTGTGGGCCGGCGGCGGCGCGACGCCCCCGCGCCGCGAGTGGTATCCGGCTCCCAGCCTCCGCGCCAGGGCCCGGCCGACGGCGTCCTCGGCGTCGTACCGGTTGAAGTTCCGCCTGCCCAGGAAGGACGCCGACACCTCGACACCGGTGAGCTCGCCGGAGCCTCCGCAGCCCAGCCGGTGCCGGAGCAGCGTGTCCACATCGGTGACGGCCACGAGCTCGGCGAGCGCGTCGACCCCCGTTCTGGCCGCTCCGATGTCCGGCAGTTGGGCGGCGAGCAGGAACACGTCGTCCGCGGTGCGCAGCCGGACCACCCCGGGCTCCGGTCGAGGCGCACGGAAGTGCACCTCACGGTGGCCCAGATGGGTGATCGGACCGAGTCCGAGCTGGAGGATCTCGGAGGCCACGATGGGCTCCAGTCCTCGGACGCACCGCGCCACCAGGCGCGCCGCCGTCACGAGACGGCGAGAGCGCTGGGACGCGGGGCGGTGAGAAAACGCGCGCGAATGCGCATGATGATCGTTCTTCTCCCACGTCAAGGTTCGGGACGGCGCCACGCCGCCCCGCCTCGTCGACGACGGGGGTTCCTCGCCTCGCCGACGGCCCCTTAACGCAGGTGGAAGAAGAAGATCATGGAACGGATGGTAACAGTCCCAGTCCGTGATCAGCCAGCGCTGTATCGGCTCAGGAGCCTACGCGGATCACGCCTCCACGACACCGGTCCGCGAACCGACCCCGATGGCGGCGGCTCGCGCTGTTCGGCCCGCCCTCATATCGAGAGGACGGGCCGCTGTGCATCCCGGCCATCCCGGCCGCTCCGGTGGCCCCCGCGGCCGAGTAGGCGCTTTCCCGGCCGGGGCGCCGGGAGCCATACCCAGGCGCCCCGGCCCGCCTGCCGGACCCCTCACCGATCCCCGGTCCGGGCCGCCGTCTCCGGCGTCCCGGACCGGGCGTTCGGGGACTCGGGTCCGGTCATGACACCGTGACCGGCGGAAGATCCGGTCAGGGGCTCGGCGGGCGCCACATGGGGAACATCGGCGGGCCGTCGGGCATGAACATCGGGTCGCCGAGGTCCTGATAGCCGTGGCGCAGGTAGAGCCTGCGACTGCGGGTGCTGCTGGCCTCCAGGTACGCGGGTATGCCCGCCTCGTCGAGCCCGCGGTGGTACTCCTCGAGCAGCCGGGTCCCCGTCCTCCGTCCCTGGTGCCCGGGGAGCACGGCAAGGAACGCCAGGTAGTGGTGCGGGTCGTGGGGGTGGCGCTTGTCCATCTCCTCCCCCATCTGCCCGATGCGCTCCGCGTGGGGACCGGCGAACGCCTCCACCCGGGCGTCCCGGTCGGGGATCTCGGGAAGCGGCTCGGCGCCTTTGTGGAACCATACGGCCACGGCGGACATGTCGGCCGTCGCGTGGACCTCGCCGTGGATGAGGGCGCTCTCGGTGATCATGGAGAAGAAGGGGGGCATCACCCGGCGGCGGTCGTCGTCCGGCGGGATCATCCAGGCCGAGATCTCCTGCTCGTGGAAGGAGGTGGCGATGATCGCGCCGATGGTCTCGGCGGCTCCGGGAGCGTTCTGAACGCGAATGATCTCTGTCATTCGGTCCCTCCCACAGCCGCCTGGGCGCCCCGCCCGATGTTCGCGTATACCTTCGGCCGTTTGGCCCGCAGGGCGAGTCCCCACATGACGCCGAGCCCCACGGCGACGAAGTAGACGGCGGGCATGATCCAGCGCAGCGGGGAGTCGGGGGCCACGCCGAGCACGGTGTCGAAGTTGGCCATGACGAGCACGATGACCACGATCAGCAGGACCGAGGAGATACCCGGGGCGATCCTGGTCCGCCAGGCGTTCTCCTCGTTGGGGTTCTTGGCGAAGAAGACCAGCACGGAGATCGAGGTGGCCGCCAGCATCATGAGCAGTCCCAGGCCACCGAACGATCCGACGGTGAAGAACAGCTGGACGACCGGATCCAGGCCGAAGACCGCGTATATGACGATCGTGACCAGCCCGATGACACTCTGCGCCACCGAGCCGTTGACCGGGGCACCGGTCCGGGGGGAAGTACGACCGAAGGTCTCGGGCAGCACCCTCTCCCTGCCAAGGGCGAAGACGTAGCGGGAGATCGTGTTGTGAAAGGCGATCAGCGCGGCGAAGAGGCTCGTCACGAAGAGGAGAGAGCCGATGGTGGCGACGGTCGCCCCCAGGTGCTGCCCGGCCAGGTTGAACAGGAGGACCGAACTCTGCTCGCGCGAGGTCTCGACGATCTTGTCCGAGCCGATCGGCACGGTCATCGCCCAGGACGACACGGCGTAGAGCCCGGAGATGACGGCGAGTGCGACGTAGGTCGCGATCGGCACCGTGCGCCTCGGGTCCTTGGTCTCCTCGGAGAACACCACCGACGACTCGAAGCCCGCGAAGGACGCGATGCAGATCGCGACCACCGCACCGATCCCGGGGACGAAGAGGTTCGACGGGTCGAAGACGTCGAGGCTGTAGCCCGAGGCCGCCGGGTTGATCAGGTCCGCGATGTCGAACACGACGACGACGGCTATCTCCGTCAGCAGCAGGACCGACAGGACCTTCCCGTTCACGTCGACCCGCAGGAGGCCGAGCACCCCGGTCAGCACCCAGGCGACCAGCCCGATGACCCACCAGGGCGGAGAGCTTCCGAACCAGTCGGCGATCAGCGGCTGGGCGGCCGCACCGATCATGCCGTAGAGACCCACCTGGAGCGCGTTGTAGGCCAGCAACGCGACCCACGCGGTCGCCACACCCACCGGCCTGCCGAGCCCTTTCGCGGTGTACGCGTAGAACGCCCCGGCGTTGACGACGTAACGGGCCATCGTCACGTAGCCGACGGCGAACAGGCCCAGGATGGCTCCCAGCAGGACGAAGGCGAGCGGCACGCCGGTCACGCCGGTCGCGGCGTAGGCGGCGGTCACCGAGCCACCGATGACGGTCAACGGCGCCGCCGCCGAGATGACGAAGAACACCACCGACGGCACACCGAGGCGGTCCTGGGCAAGCGCGGCGGAAACGGCGCTGGCCCTTCGTTCTGTCACGGACATTGGGATCCTTGAAATGAGGGGGGTGGGTTCACCGGCGGCTGATGACGGAGTCACCTACGGCAGCCTCGGTCTGGGCGATCAGTTCCTGGAGCGGCGCCGGGAGGGCGGTGATCGAATCGGAGAGGTATCTCGGGTTCTGCTCCCACAGGACGAGCTGGTTGCCGCCGGTCGCGACGAGCAGCCCCAGCAGGACACTGTCCTGGACGCTGAGTGGCTCACGGCGTTGGATCGCCAGGTTGACGCGTCCGCCGGGCCACGCCGCGATGTTCACGTCGACCGGCATCTGCCTCCGCGACGGGCGTCTGCCGGGCGGGCGCAGCAGCCCGTCGGCGGTCATCCGGGCCGCCACGTCGGCGAGTGCCGCACGGGCGAGGAACTGCAACCAGGTACGGAAGCGGTGTGCGGGTTCGGCGACGATGTGGTCCAGGGCGGTCCTGGTGAGCGCGTCTTCGGGCGGCGCCGCGTTGAGAACGACGAGCCGCATCTGCCCCGCCGCCAATCCCACGGTTATCCGCCCGGCGAGCATCAGTTCTCCCAGGATGGCAGCGGCCAGCCCCAGACCGGTCAGGCGGGCATGAAGCCTCATCCGGCCGGTCGCGTTGTCATGCATGACAAAGAACAGGTCGTTGGCCAATCGGGTTCCTGAAAGATCAACTCCAACCACGAACGGCGATCGTATAGCCAAATTGTTAAATCTGTCATTACACGAATAAAATTCTGGTGCGTAGCGGATAGCTTGGAGCGGGAATCGGAGAAAAAGAAGTCGCCCGTCGGCGACCGAGGCGGAAATGGCCGGAACCTCCGGTCCGAAAGCTCCCGGGAGGGCGCGGACACCCCCTCCCGGAGATCGGCGATCACCTGGATGACCTGGTACGCAAAGGTGAAGGCCCGCTTCACGCCGGTGTGAAGCGGGCCTTCGAAGGTTTTCCTGGCCGGGAAAATCCAGCCGAGCGAGCCGCACGGAGCGGGAATCAGCGGGGCCCGGGGAATTAGTGTCGGTCTTTAATGCGGAAAGTTACGCCGACTGAGGACCGGAATAGCATGGTAACGACTTCCGTACACTCGGTGTCGAATCACGGCCACGGGTTCAGGCGGCGCGAACGGGCTGGCGGAGTACGGTCATCATCTTCTCCGGGTCGGTCTCCCCGGTATCGGACAGGTAGATCTCGTGGTGCAGGCCGTTCGGGACCAGCCCCTCGCTCCGCATCAGCGCGTCCATCCTGGCGAGGGTCTTCGGCTCCTCCGCGTACGGCCCGCGGTGCAGGACCTGCACGCACAGTCCCTCGGTGAAGGTGACGAACTGCACCCTGGCGGCGGCCGGGTGCCCCGCGGACTGGCGCGCCTCGTCGGCCCACGCCTCGTCCACCGGCTCCGGCAGCCGCAGGAACAGGTGCCACCACCACTCCTCGCGCGGCACGTCGAGCGGCGGCCGCTCGTCCTCGGCCCACCAGCGGCCTTCCAGGGGCGGCATCCCGAACGGCCGCACGGAGCGGGCCGCGATGCCGAGCAGCGCCCCGGCGACGGCGTACAGCGCTCCCACGCTCGTCGTGTAGGCGGGCCCGCCCGGCGCTCCCTGCCCGGTGACCGAGAGCCCGCGCGCGGGGCCGAACTCCACCACTTCGGGATCGTCCTCGGCCGAATACCAGTTCATTCTGAATCCTCCAGTTTGATCATCAGATGGGTCACCAGCCGGTCCTGCGGCGTGGTGATGGGATTGGAGACGTACACCTCGCGCAGCGGGCCTTCGGGCGTGTGCCCGCGCTCGCCCACCCAGGCGAGCAACGCGTGCGCGGTGAGCGGGATCTGGTGGTAAGAACCGACGTGCGTCACCGAGGCGTACAGACCGCCGGGCAGGACGTCCGGGGACGTCCCCGGCACGTCCTCGGACGTCTCCACGGCGACGGCCACGGCGAGCTCCGGCGCGAGGTCGAGCGGGAACAGCCCGATCATCAGTCCCCTCGGATCACCCACGGCGGCGAGCAGCCGGGCCACACACGCCGAGGTGACGGCGCCGATCTGGTCCAGTGTCGCGATGTCCCTGACGACGGCCACCCGCCGGGCGGGCTCGCGGACCACCGTCACCTCCGGCCGGTGCAGGCCCTCGGAGAGGATGCGTTCGAGCGCGGTGAAGTTGCGCTCGCGGCGCGCCAGATCGGCCTCCATCCGGTCGCGTACGTCACCGAGCGCACCCGTGTCGCCGGACAGCACCCGCCCGATCGAGGGCAGCGGTACGTCGATGGAGCGGAGCAGGCTGATCAGCATCGCGGCGCGTGCCTGGTCCGGCCGGTAGTAGCGGTAGCCGGTGTCCGGATCGACGTGGTCCGGGGTCAGCAGGCCCAGCTCGTCGTAGTGCCGCAGCTGCTTGACGCTGAGCCGGCAGAGCCTCGCGAACCGCCCGATCGGCAGGTATCCCTCGTTCACGCCATCAGCATGGAGGCTCCCACAGTAGGAGGGTCCAACCGGGCGAGAATCGATCGAGCCGGAAGGGCGGTCGGCTCAGCGAGGTTCGGCAGCTCGGGAACCGACCGAGCCGGAAGGCCGGAGATCGCATCCGGGGATCCTCGCCGCACATGGACCGGCGCGGCCGGGACCCGTGTCGTGGGTCCCGGCCGCGCCGGAGTCTTTCAGCGTCCGGGTAGGTGCCGACCGCCCTGTCCGGGCGGCCTCACCTCGCGGCGGTCAGCAGCCCCTGGCCGCGAAGGCCAGAAACTGGGTGACCTCCTGCTCGCTGAAGTTGTCGTCGGAGCCGACCACCAGCGTGCACTCACCGTTGCGCAGGCGCGGTCCCCAGGCGAGGCTCTCCAGGTTCTGCACCGGTGTCCGCACCGTGCCGAGGTCGGAGACCAGGCGCTTGGAAACCGGGCGGTACGGGCGACCGGTCGACAGGCTGTCCCTGTTCAGCACGTTCGTGGCACCGCGCAGGTCGATCTCGTACAGCTTGACCTTGTAGTTGACGCCCTCGATCCAGGAGCGTTCGAGGGCGAGGTAGCGGTAGTCGTCGATCGCCAGGATCTCCGAGACGCCGCTGTCGGACTGGCCGGTCGGCGGGATCGGCGCCGCCGGCAGCGGGTCGATCGGGTAGGCGTACTGCCCGCGCGGCCTGCCGTCGCGGCTCCACACGGTGATGCGGGCCGGGGCGCCCCGGGTGGCGGTCGGCGGCTCGCCGTCCTCGTACCTGGGGCCTTCCGTGACCGCCGTGATGGTGCGCGCCGTGGAGGTCAGGCCCTCGAAGCCGAAGTTGCGCCGGGGGCCGCTGTTGGTGGCGGTCATCTTCATGTTGCGGGGGGTCGTCAGCTCTCCGAGGTGGCGGCCTCGGGGGCTGGTCCAGCGGACGAACAGGTCGGAGACCGGAATCTCGGGATGTGTCGCGTCCGGCCGGTCGCCCTCGTCACCCCAGAGCAGCTGGTTGCTCCACCGGTCGAAGCGGATCGTCTCGGGATCGGCGGCCCCGGCCTGGCCATAGGCGGGGTAGGGGGTGCCGTCGGAGCGCCGCAGGGTGGTGACCCCGGTGAGGTTCACCCCGGTGAACGCTCCGGTGACCGGGTTGATGTCGAGGCGGCCGGTGTAGAAGCGGGCCGGGTTGTAACGCGCCCGGTCGTCGGAGACGAAGTACCAGGTGCCGGTGCGTGGGTCACGGTCGATGCCGGAGAAGCCACCGACCGTGGTTCCCCGGAACCGCATCTTGTTCGGCAGGCGCTGCTCGCCGAGGAAGCGGGTGATCCGGACCCCCCTCGTGGGCGCCGCGGCCTCCGACCGGGCGTCCGCCGTCGACCGTCGGGCGTCCGCCGTCGACGCCTGCGCGCCGACGGCCCCGAGGCTGACCGCCGTCGCGAACACGGCCGCGATCGCCGTGATTCTTCGCGAATTGGCCATATGACTCTCCTCATCCCAGAAAAGATCCCGAAGGACTGGCGGGAATATGAGATCGCGGATTGCTGAGAATATCCACGAGAATCAGCATCTGATTGCTCATTGGCCGCTCAATGACAAGGAAGAACCAGCCATTTTTCATGCATTTTCAGTTTTGAAGTCAAGGATTACGACAATGCGCTCGAAAGCATGTGAGCAGGGCATCCCACCACCGTCGACCAGATGACCGACCGCCCGTCGGATGCGGGTCCGGGGGCGCGTGTACGGCGGGAGTACGCTCGAAGGGACGCCGACAACCCCGCCGGGTCTCACCCACACTGGACGGCGAATCATGGCGGACATCGAACCCACGTGCGAGCTGCATCTACGGATCGCCGGGCAGCCCCATGACCTGATGCTGCGCCTGCACGGCCACGAACCCACCGAGGACGACGTGGCGAGCTGGATGCGGGCCGGTTCCGTGATCAGGCTCCAGGTCACGGAGACGGCCGGCCGGACCCCGCACACCATGCTGGTGAATTTCGGCAGCGTGGTTTTTGCCTGGATCTGTCCTTACCGGACCACTCGAGGGGTAAATCTGTGAAATCGGGTTGCCGCCCCAGGCCGAACGCGGGTTCAGGATAGACCCAACAATGGCCGATTATTTGCATATTTATCGTGACATAATGGATTTCTCAGCACCCACCTGTCATTTCTCAGCACCCACCCGTTCCACCCGGCGCGGGCTCGTGACCTTCGACTCCACCCTGGCCACCACCTCGCCGACGCGCCCGCGTGCCCCCGCTCGCCCTTCCCGGGGGCGACGCGCCCGGGAGGCGGGCGAACCTCCTCGCGCATCATTGACAAAATAGAATTTTACGTACAGGATCAATTTTGCGATGAGAGATGTCCTGTATCTGGAACAGATCGATCAGGCCGAGGCGCTGCTCAAGCCGCAGCGCATCGAGGTGCTGAGGAAGCTCGCCGAGCCGCGCTCGTGCACCGAGGTGGCGGCCCTGCTCGACCAGACCCCGCAGCGGGTCTACTACCACGTCAAACGCCTGGTGGAGGCGGGCCTGGTCACCCAGGTGTCCGAGCGCAGGGTGCGCGGCATCCACGAGGGCGTCTACCAGGCGAGCGCCCGCTCGTACTGGCTCTCGCCCCGTCTCGTCGGCCGGATCGGCCTGCGCAGAACCCGGGACGAGCTGGGCCTGGGCTACCTGCTGGACCTCATGGAGGAGGTCCAGGCCGACATCGGCGCGCTGGACAGAACCGCGCCCGAGCTGCCGTCCGTCGGCGTGTCCGGCGAGATCCGCGTGCCGCCGGAACGGCGTCAGGAGTTCCTGAACGACCTCCAGTCCACTCTGCAGGACCTTTTCACCCGCTACGGCGGCACCGAAGGTGACGCCTTCAAGCTCGCCGTGGCCTGCTACCCCAAGGGAGAACCCCGTGAGTGAGCCGATGAGCCTGAACGCACGCGTGGCCGCACCGCTCAAGGCGGTCCATCACGCCCTGACCGACCCGGGCGAGCTGAGGATCTGGCTGGCCGAGCACGCCGAGGTCGAACTGCCGCACCGGTATGAGTTCTGGGGGCGCCACACCCCCGAGGGGCATGCGCCCCACCAGCGCCCGCTGCACGTCGACGACCACACGCTGCGCCTGTCGTGGCTGCTCGACGGCGAGGAGACGACGGTCGAGATCCGTCTGGAGGAGGAGAGCGCGGAGTCGACCACCCTGTCGCTCTCCCAGACCCATTTCGACTTCCGGGAGGCGCTCTCCGGCAACGGCGGCGTCCGGGGGACGCTGCAGACGTTCTGGTGCCTGTCGATCGCGAACCTGGTCGACCACTTGGAGGGCCGCGAGCTCACCCCGAAGTGCGACTTCACCTCCCCGCGAATGCGGGAGCGATTCCTCATCGGCGCCTCGCCCGAGGAGGTGTACGACTCGCTCGTCGACTCTGGGAAGTTCAGCCGGTGGTTCGGCTACCGGATCGACATCGAGCCGTACGTCGGCGGCCGCTTCGCCATGGGCGGCTTCGAGGCGGACGAGGCACCGGGAAAGGTCGTCGAAGTGGAGCCGGGCCGCAGGTTCTCCCTGGAGTGGCCGGGCTTCGGCGTCTCCACCTGGGAACTGGAGGGCTCGGACGGCGCGACCCGGCTCACCTTCATGGAGAGCGGCTTCGATGAGGGCAACCCTCCTTACGCCGGGTGGATGGGCTGGCTCAGCGGCATCGCCGAGCTGCGCCGCTTCCACGAGCTGAGCGACTGGCAGCCGGTCTGGTTCGACTTCCAGGCCCCCGGCCTGCCCAAGGAGACCACCGCGAGCAGATGACCACGCGCCGCCTGCCCTCGGGGCCGCCCGGCGGCGGCCGTTCGGGACACCGGTGAGGCACGAGGGCCGGAATCTTTTTGGCTGCGGCCCGACACCTCACGCGGACCAGTGCTTCGGGGCACCGGTGCGGCGCGAGGGCTGGAATCCCCGGTTCCACCTGTATCAAGGGCGGGCTCCGTGGCTCATACCGCTGTGAGAAACCCACGGTCTGCCTGGCCGTTCACGGCCAGGACTGAGGAGCTCGATCTCGTACGGCGGAGCCTGTCGGCCGGTCACCGGGGAATCGTCGTGACCGGCGCGGCGGGAAGCGGCAGGAGCCGCCTGGCCGCCGAGGCGGTGCCCGAGGCGATGTGCGAGCAGGTGTGCGTCGTGGACGACGCCCACCTGCTCGACGACGCCTCGGCCAACCTGGTCCACGACCTGGCACTCAGCGGACGTACCCGCCTGCTCGTCACGGTCAGGGAGGGCGAGCCCGTGCCGGAGGGCGTCTCCAGGCTCTGGGAGGAGAACCTTCTGCCGCGCCTGGTGCTGGCCCCCCTGACGGAGAGCGCCTGCGCCGAGCTCCTGAAGCGGGCGGTGGGCGGCTACGTGGACGCCCTCACCGTCCGGCGCCTGTACCGGGCGAGCTGCGGCGACCTGCGGCTCCTGCGCGAGCTGGTCGTCGCCGTCCACGCCGGTGGAGACCTGAGCCATGTGTCGGGCACGTGGACCTGGCGGGGCACGCCACCGATGACCGCGCGCGTCCGGGAGCTGGTGGAGGAGACGATCCGCGACGTCGACGAGGAGGAACGGTACGCGCTGGAGCTCGTCGCGTCCGGCGAGCCGCCGGGCGCGGGCGTGCCGGGCGCCCTCGTAGCCCCCGCCGTCCTCGAACACCTGCGGGTGAAGGGGCTCGTCACCGTGGACGACCGGCTCGCTGTCCGGCTCGCCCACCCGCTGCACGGCCCGGTGCTGCGGGCCGCCGCGGAGCGTCCCCTCGCGGGCGGGCCTTCCGGCGGGCGACGGCCCCCGAGGTCCTCGGTGCTGGCGGCCGAGTGCGAGGAACTGGCCGCACGCGCGTACGCGGGAAGGCTCGCGGAGATACCTCGGGGCGTCGGCGAGCGGATGGCCGAGGACGACACCGGCTGGGACGAGCCCGCGATGCCGGAGTTCTGCGCGCAGCGCGCCCGCGTCGCCCGGCTCCGCGGGGAGACCCGCGAGGCCATGGCCTGGAGCCGCGAGGGACTGCGCCGTTCTCCCCACCACCGCGCCTGCCTGGCCGAACTCGCCCACGCCGCCGCCTACGTCGGCGACCTGACCACGGCCTGGCAGGCCCTCTCGCACGGCCCGTCCCTCCCCGGGGAGGCGCGGACGCGTTCATGGCAGACGGTCCACAGGCGGCTTCCGGTACCCGCGCGAAACGCGCGGTCGCGGGCATCCGCCACAGGCGCCCAACGGACACCCGCCCAAGACGCCCGGTCGTGGGCGTTCGCCGCCGAGGGGGCGCTGACCTGGGCGCTGGCCGCCGAGGGAGACCTCGGCGGCGCCCTGCGGTCCGCACCCGGCATCGCCGGAGACGACCTGTTCGCCCTGCACGACCTGTTCGCCCTGCACGACGTGGTACGGCTCGGCGCCCCCGAGCTGGTCGCCGATCGGCTCGGGGAGCTGGCCGACCACGCGGAGGGGGATCTCGCTCCCCTGCTGGCGCGGCACGCCCGCGCGCTGACCCGGCGGGACGGGGACGCCCTGGACAAAGTGGCGCGGGGGCTCTTTGACCTCGGCCTGATGCTGCACGCCGCGGAGGCGTACGCGCACGCCTCCCTCGTCCATTCCGACCGGCACGCCTCGCAGACATCCAGGAACCGGGCCTCGGCGCTGGCGGGCGCCTGCCAGGGAGCGCGCAGCTCCGTGCTGGTCAACCTCGCGCTGCCGAGGCTGACCGCCCGCCAGCGGCAGATCGTCAGCCTCGCCGCGACGGGCCTGACCAACCGGCAGATCGCCGAGCAGCTCACGGTGTCGATCCGCACGGTCGCCAACCACCTGTGCGACGCCTACGCGCGGCTCGGCAGCAGCGACCGCGCCGGCCTGGAAAGGCTCTTCACCGTTGGCTAGCCCCGTTTTCCGCACGTGCCGCATCGTTGCAGGTCAGCAGCTACACCTGCTCCAGTGCAGCAGGTAACCACCCCAGGTCGATCGGGATCATGTGCAGAATGCAGGGCTAGCCGTACTGCCCGCACAAGTTGGGTACGGCAAGTGCGGCGACTCAGCGGAACGGACCCGGCAGGGCCTGTCAGGCCGCCCCGATGGCGGAGAAGGACCAGCCCGTCGCGCGGTGAAGCGCGTCGCCGGGCATCGACAGCCTGGCATCGCGCAGGGCCTCGGCCATGCTCAGACCGCGCCGCAGCCCCTCGTGCAGGGCGAGCATCAGCGGCACCACCGCCTCGTCGTCGACCGGCACCGGACTCGCCACGATCCCGGCCGTGCCCAGCGGCAGCAGCGCGGTGGCGAGGCCGAGCAGCTCGTTCGCGCCGACCGGTTGCAACCTGCCGGAGTCACAGCTGGACAGGACGATCCGGTACGGGGCGCTGCGGAGCCGTTCGAGATCGTGCACCGTGAGCGGGCCGTCGTCCATGCCCAGGGAGGAGAACATCGGGCTGTCGGAGCGGAAGGTGCCGTGCGCGGCGATGTGGGCGAGCCTGCTGCCGTCGAGCGCCGCGAGCACGGCCGAGGCGACCGCGGTGCCGTTCTCCAGCACCGTCGCCTCGCCGTACCACGCGGCCAGGGGCGGGATCTCGGCGCCGCCCGTCGCCAGTCCCGGGCCTCTGACCAGCACGACCCGCTCCCGCGACGGCGACGGCTCGATCCGCCTGGCGCGGAGCCAGGCGCTCGCCGACGGCGACACGCTCAGCACCCGCGTCCCCAGCGCGGGCAGCAGCGCCCAGGGCACGCCGTGCAGCCTGCCCGGCGGTACGACGACCACCGGTCCTTCCCCGAGGTGTCGCACCGCGGGGCCGAGCAGCGACTCCTGGAGGCGGCGCCCGCCGGCTTCGAGGATGGGCAGCCTGGCCGCGGAGCCCCCGTACGCGATCCTGCTGAGACCCGCGCGGGCGTGGTCGGCGTCGATCGCCGCGTCGGCCAGTCGTCCCGCGGCGAACCTGCGCACCCGCCCCCGGCCGCAGAGCAGGACGTGCAGGTCTCCGTCGACGGCGACGATCTCGATCAGCCACCCGTCGCCGAGTTCGCCGAGCAGGGCGCCCGCGTCGAAGTGGTGCCCGTCGGAGCCGCCCTCACCGCGCATCCGGAGCGTCCGGTCGCGGATCCCCTTCTCCAGCCGCCGCTGCTCGCGCTCCAGCACGGGGGCCGGGCTGCCTTTCTGCCGCGCCGCCTCGATCCGGCTGCTGATCTCGCGGAAGGCCGTCACGTCGCGGAGCAGCTCGGGATCGTCCGGTGGCCGGGTGGGCGGGACCGCCAGCACCGTGGCGCGCCAGCGCTCGCTCCAGCCGAGGAAGCGGCGGGGGCTCCCTCCGGCGAGGGCCGCCCGCTGCGCGAGCACGGCCAGCTCCGCCCCCTGCGCGGTGGCCCGCGCCCGCAGCTCCGAGGCGCCCAGCGTCATCCTGTACTCGTCCAGCAGGTCGAGCCCCCGGCGGCAGGCGTCCAGCGCGCCGCGGGTCCGCCCCGCCGCCGCCGCCCGCAGCGCCTGCGCCACCCAACCGTCCACCCGGGCGAGGGCGGGCCCGCGCGCCCTGCCCCTGGCCGCGGCGGCCAGGTACCGTTCGGCGTCCGCGCCGGCGCCGAGGGCGAGGGCGGTACGGCCTGCCAGCAGCGACGCCTGGACCGCCTCGGGGGAGTGCAGCTTCGCCAGCCGCAGGGCGACCGCGGCGGCGTCGCGTACCGAACGGGCGGAGATCTCGCCCGCCGCGAACCTGGCCTGGACCAGTACCAGCCGGGCGTGGGCCTGCCACCAGTCGCGGCGCTGGCTGGAGAACAGCCGGACGGCCGCGCTCGCGCGGACGGTCGCCGCGTGCGGCTCACCCGCCGCGATCGCGGCCCGCGCGGCGATCAGGAGGAGTTCGGCGCCGCGGGTCGTCTGCCCTCCCGTACGGTTCAGCAGCTCCGTGGCGGCGTCGGCCTCCTCCAGCGCCTCGCGTGCCAGCCCGGCCGCCAGGAGCACCTCGCACCGCCGGATGTGCAGTACGAACATGGGCGTGCCGAGGGCCTCGTACCGGCTCGCGGCCTCGTCGAAGTGGCGCAGCGCCGCGGGGAGGTCGCCGGACCTGAACGCCGCCAGCCCTCGGCTCTCCACCGCGTCGGCCTTGTCGTGCTCCTGGTCCGTGGTGTCCCACAGCCGCTCGGCGGCGACGAAGTCGGTCTCGGCCCGCTCCACGGACCCCATGGCCAGGTGGACCGTCGCCCTGAGCGTGAGCGCGCGGGCGGTCCAGATCGTGTCCTGTGCCCGGCGCAGGGCGGGAATGGCCCGGCGCAGGTCGTCGAGCGCCTCACGGTGCCCGCCGAGGACCCACCAGGCGTAGCCGCGCCGGAACAGCACGCGGGCGCCGGTGAGTCCGCCGCCCCTCTCGACCGCCGCCTCCAGCGCCGCCATCCCCTGCCTGGTACGGCCCGCGTGAATGAGGGCGGCCCCCAGGGTCGCCAGCACGTCCGCCTCACGGTCCGGGGAGCCGGACCTGACCGCCAGGGTGCGGGCCCGCCGCAGATGGCCGATCGCCACCGCGAGGTCGCCGAAGTCGCGCTGCCAGATGCCGATCACCTGGTGGGCGACGGAGGCGTCACGAAAGGACGGGGTGCCCGCCAGCACGGCCCGTGCTCCGGCCAGCGCGTCGGCGGGCCGGGCGAACACCAGGGGCAGCAGATCGAGCGGATTTCCCACGGAAGGCGGGGTCCGCGGGCTTCCCCCGGTCACGGATCGATGTTAGACGTGGTGTGTTCAGGGCGTCCATGCCGCGGAACCCCCAAGCGAGGAGGGCGCGTCCCCGTGCCGGCGGTCCCGCTCGGCTCCGGACCCGCCGTCCATGCCGTGAGGCTCGTACGACGGAGGTGTATCAACCGGGCGCCCGGTGACTCTTGCCCATGGCGACGTGCGGAATCTCCGAGACAGGAACGGTGAACATGGCACCAGACAGGTTCCAGGAACAGTTCGACCAGATCCAGGCCGCCGTGGGGGAGAAGACCGTGCTCGCGGCGGGCCCCGAGGGCTCGCCCAGCTTCCTCTACGAGAAGGGCTACGTCCTCGCCAGGCGGGACGAGACCCACGAGGTCACCCGGGCGATCCGGGAGGCGTTCCGCCGGGATCGCGGCAGCGACCAGGACGTGGAGCCGGAGGAGCTGGACGGTCCGGGCGGCCTGCTCAAGATCCGGGTCGGGAAACCGGACAAGAGGGCGCGCTGGAGCGACCGGGACGTGTCGGACGCGCTGCGGGCGGTCAAGCAACTGGAGCGTGCCAACCGCCGCCGGATGGTGTCCAGGAACCACATCGTGTCCATCGCGGCGGTGAACTGCTGCCCCGGTGACGAGCCGGTTCCGGTGGCCCGGTGCCAGCCGCCCAACCCCGCGGTGGCCGAGCAGGTGGCCGGCTCGGGAGGCGAGACGAGGGCCACGCCGGTGTCCGTTCTGGTGGTCGACACCGGGCTGGTGGAGAACCACAGGTCGCACCCGTGGCTGAGCCGCGTCAAGGGCAAGGGCAAGGAGATCGAGCTGGACGGGGAGGGGATCCTCAAGCAGTACGTCGGCCACGGCACCTTCATCGCCGGGCTGGTCAGCGCCGTCGCGCCCGGCGCCGACGTCACGGTGCACGGGACGCTGGTCGACGCGGGCGCCATCCCCGAGAAGGAACTGGGGGACCTGCTGCTCGGCGGGATGCTGCCGGAGGGGAGGTGGCCGGACATCATCAACCTGTCCGCGGGAACCCCGACCACGGACGCGGAGCCCCTCCTCGGACTCGAGCGCTTCATGCGCAAGCTGGTGATCGACCACCCGGAGACGCTGCTCGTGGCGGCGGCGGGGAACAACGGCAGTGACGAGAGGTTCTATCCCGCGGCCTACGCCGACGACCCCGACTACGCCGACGCCGTCGTGTCGGTGGGCGCGCTGAGAAAGGACGGCCGGTCCCGCGCGTGCTTCAGCAACCACGGGCCGTGGGTGAAGGTGTACGCGCCCGGGGAGCGCCTGGTGAGCGCCTTCACCGCGGTGGACGACACCCCGGTGCCGTACGACTACCAGCACTCGACCTACGACCACTGCCGGTTCGGTTTCAGCTACGACTGCACCTGCCAGTTCCCCCCGCACCGGGGTGAGCTCACCGAGAGGATGGCGGCGTCGCCCGCCGCGATCCGCGAGCGCGTCGTGTTCGACGGGCTGGCCCAGTGGAGCGGCACCTCCTTCGCCACGCCCCTGGTCGTCGGCATGATCGTCAACCACATGGCGCGGAACAACGTGACCGGTTCCCGGCGGGCCGCCGCCGAGCTGCTGGCAGGCCCCCTGTCCCGCGGCGGGGCGCCGGACCCGGTCGCCCCCTCCCTCATCCCCTCCACCTGGACGCCGTCGAGCGTGCAAAATGTCCCGGTCGTGTGAAAACCGATACGGCCGGATCGGCCCTCCGTCGTACGATGACAGTCCCGAGGGCAAGGGGACGTCACCGTGGATCGAGACTCGACCGGCATCCTCTTCCGTGCCGCGGTGGACGGGGATACCGCGGCGTGGAAATCCCTGGTGGAGGGCCTCAGCCCACTCGTGTGGTCCATCGTGCGCGCCCACGGGCTGAGAGACGCGGACGCGCAGGAGGTCTACCAGACGACCTGGTTCCGGCTCGCGCAGAACCTCGCGCGGATCCGCGAGCCGGACAGGGTCGGGGCGTGGCTGGCCAGCACGGCGCGGCACGAGTGCGTCAAGGTGATCAGGACCGCCCGGCGGATCTCGCCGAGCGACGACCCCGAGGTGTTCGATCGCACCGTCGAGAGCCACACGCCTGAGCAGGCGGTGATCGACGCCGAGGAGGCATCGATGGAGCGGGAGCGGATGCGAGCCACCTGGCAGTCGTTCCAGGAGCTCGGCGAGAACTGCCGGCGGCTGCTGCGGCTGCTCATGGCCTCGCCCCCGGTCAGCTACCAGGAGGTGTCGGCGACGCTCGGCATCGCCGTCGGGAGCATCGGGCCGATCAGGCAGCGCTGCCTGCGGCGGCTGCGCGTCCTCCTCGCGGAACGGGGCTTCCGATGAGCGACGACGTGCTTGAGGCGGAGTTGCGCCGCGCCGTCGAGCTGTTCGATCCCGTTCCCTCCGACCTCCTGCAGCTCGCCGTCGAGGCCTACGCGCTGCGTATGCTCGACGCCGAGCTGGCCGAGCTCGCCTTCGACTCCCTGAGCGAGCCCTCACGGGTGCGGGGAGAGGGACAGCCTCGGCTGCTCACCTTCCAGGGCGCGGGGCTGACCGTCGACCTGGAGGTCACCGTGACCGCCGGCGGGGGGCGCGTGGTGGGCCAGCTGATGCCGCCGCGTCCCGCGGAGGTCGAGCTCCTCGGGCACCATCCGGTCGCGCTGGCCGTCGACGAGCTGGGCAGGTTCGTCCACGACGACGTCCCCGCCGGGCCTTTCAGTCTCCGCTGCCACCTCGCGGGCGCGACCGTCGTCACCGAGTGGATCACCCTCTGACCGCGGCCCACTCGCTTTCGCGCACCCGGCCGGGTCCCCTCGGGTCCCCTCGGGTCCCTTCGGGTCCCGATGCCCGGATGAGGGCTGCCCGCCCGCTGATTCCCGGTGTTCGTCTGATTCCCGGTGTTCGTCTGATTCCCGGTGTTCGTCTGATTCCCGGTGTTCGTCCGGGCGGGTCAACGAGCCGCCGTGCCCGCCTCCCGCAGTGACGAGACGCCCCGCCGCCAGTGGCTCATGACGTGCTCGGCGAAGAGCCGATCCAGGGTCAGCGCGCAGGCCGCCCCGTACAGGACGTCACCGGCCCGCGAGGGGTGCTGCCGCGCGAACCCGCCGCACATGTCGTGCGCGGCGATCTGCTCGGGTACGGCGTCGGCCCGCACGTGCTCGTCGTAGAAACGGCTCGCCGCCTCGTCTCCCCCCAGCCTCCGCAGCCCTCTGGAGTAGCGACGGTTGGGGACCGAGGAGGTCATCGCGGAGGCCGCCAGATGGCCGAGCAGCGCTCCGAGGTGGCGCCGGTGGAGCCCGAACAGCGACATCGCGTTGGAGACGGCCAGCGTGATCGCCGGGACTCGGTCGAGATGGGCGCCGTAGGAGTCGTCCATGCCCAGTCGGCGCATGGTGGTCCGGAACAGCTCCGAGTGCATCCGCTCGGCGTGCCCGCCGCCGTACTCGCCCGCCTGGATCTCCACCAGTGCCGCCTTGGGACGGCCGCTCAGCCGGGGGATCGCCCAGGTGTACGGATCGGCCTCCTTCAGGTGGCGGATCGACCGGTGCGCGACGAACTCGCGGAACTGCGCGAGGTCGGCCTGCCGCTGGAGGAACCCCGGCAGGTCGGGGCCGTCGACGGCGGCGGCCACCAGCTCGGTCAGGGCCTGGCGCATGTGCTCGGGCCGCTGGGTGGGCGGGCACGGCACGGCCCGCGCCAACCCTTCCTCGAACCGTGCCTCCAGGATCTCCCGCACCTCCAGCAGCGAGGGGTTCCACTCCCACCGCTCGTCCACCCCCTCGAAGCCACGGTGGTGCAGCTCGTAGCAGACGAAGAGCGCCAGCTGCACGTCCTCGTCCGCGAGGACCGGCCCCGCGAAACGGGCGGGGAACGACAGGAGCGGAAGCGACAGCAGGCCGAAGCGGTGCGGCGGGTGCACCAGCCGTTCGAAGAGCAGGGTGCTGATCGGGCCCCGCGCGGCGGGCAGCGCCGGAGCCCTGCCCGAAACCGGCACCGGCACCGGCACCGGCAGATCCAGCGTGTCCGGGCGCTCGACGAGTTTCGAGCGCGCCGGGGACTTCGGAGGCCTCAGAGGCCTGCCCGCACCCCCGGGTGAATCGTTCACCGTGATGCCGCCGTCGTGAACGTCGGCGATGCGCCGCCCGTAGTGAGCGGACGCGTCGAACCCACGCGCCATGCGTCCCCCGTTCGATGCCCCCGATCGGTCCGATGCCCACCCCGGAGCCCTCGAAAACTCCCCCAAGATCACTCCTTCTTCCCGACGGCCAGCAGAAACCACGAAATATGCGGATATTCAGCCTGGGCCGCCTGCTGAGCGGACGAGTACCGGGGCCGGAAACGGGCAGGCGGCGGTACCGAGACAGCACGACGCCGGGGGTGATCCGGGGGAAAACGCGGTGCCCCGGCGCGGGGGAACGGGGAAACGCCGGTCTCCCCGTACGGGAAGGTACGGTCAGCTCATGTCCGAGCGCAGCATGCCGCACGACCTCGCCGCCTGGGCGTGCCCCCACGGGCAGGACGCTCGCCGGGGTTGCACGACCTGCTACGAGGAGTCGACCGACGGCGACCAGACCTACCCCTTCTGGGAGGTCGCCGCATGGTTCACCACCTCGCGGCCGATCCCGATAAGAACGCTCCAGGACGCACACCACCACGGCCGCCATTTCGCCCTCGACCAGCCGTCCACGCCGCTGGTCTATCTCCTGACCGGCCGCGCCCGCGCGGGTGACAGCGTGCAGGCGATCGCGGGCGTCGTCGGCTTCCTGCTGCACAACCGGCACGTGGTGGCCGACTTCACCGTGACCGAGACCCGCGCCACCCGCCGCTCGCCCGGTACCGCCGGCGCGCCCAACGCGACCCGCCAGACCGACAAGTGGCTCCAGGACCCGCGCCGCCCCGACGGGCGCCTGCGGTGAAGGCCCCACCGGCGCGGACCTCCGAGGTCCGCCACCCCGTGGATGACAGGTACGGCGAGAGTCCCTAAGCTCGACAACACCATTGTCGAAACAGCGAGGCGGGAGGCGATCGTGCCGGCCGACCCTCCGGGCTTCGAGCTCCCGCTCCGGCTCTTCCTCGGCTTTCGGATGCTCATTGACGAGCTCCACGCGGAGCTCGCCCGCCAGGGACACCCCGACATGCGCCCGATGCATGGGTTCGTCCTGCAGGCGATCGGCTCCGAGGGCACCACGGCCGTGGAGCTCGGCCGGCGATTGGGCGTCTCCAAGCAGGCGGCGGGCAAGACCGTGGACACCCTGGAGCACCTGGGCTACGTCGAGCGGTGCTCCGACCCCGGCGACGCCCGCCGCAAGATCGTGCGGCTCACCGAGCGGGGCTTCGACAGCCTCGCCCGGTCGGCACGCATCTTCGAGGACCTGCGCGCGGGCTGGGCAAGGACCCTCGGCGAGGACCGCCTGCGCGCCCTGGAGGCCGACCTGCGCGCCGTGACCCCGGCGGACGCCTTCCGGCTCGACGTCCCCGGCTGGTTCGGCGGCTACTGACCGCTAGGGGTCGCGGTCAGCCCCAGAGCCGGGACGGCCGGAGCGGGTTGTGCCCGACCTCCAGCAGCGCCCGCCGCCGGTCGTCGTCGTCATCGCCGACCTTCCCCTCGGCCGGCGTGTCCTCGACGCGGTCGACGGCCTGGCGCATCGTCTCGATGTCGTCCGAGGTCAGATCGGCCTTCCGCTTGCCGAGGACCCCGAGCACCTGGCGCCCGAGCGGTGGCATGACCGCCTCGGGGCTCCTGGCGGCGCCCCCGTCCACCGAGGCCGATGCCAGCAGGAAGTCCCGCAGCTCCTCCGACGTCATGTTCACGACCTCGTGGAACTCCTGCCACACCAGGTCGAGGATCAGATCCGATTGGTCGGCCATTGTGCTCTCCTCTCACGCCGGGCCTCTGCGGCCACGCCCCGGACCAGGAGCGGCCGCCGGCGGATCGGATCTCCCCCGGCGGGGACGCGCGGCGGCGGGCGCACGGCCCGCCCTGCCCCGGCTTCCACGCCGCTAACACGGGAACCGGGGTACGGGCGGAATTCAGCACGGCGCGACGTATGCCCCCTCAACCGGGATCATCCGGACCGACGTCCACCCCTCAACCGGGATCATCCGGACCGACGTCCACCCCTCAACCGGGATCATCCGGACCGACGTCCACCCTTCAGGCGGGGTTGTCCACCGTGAAGCGCACGCCGGAGAAGCGGCTCCGCCATTCGGTGACCTCCGGCGCCACGGTGCCCGGGTCGACGTTCTCATCCAGGCCGCGGGCGATGAACGAGGCCAGCTCCGGCATGTCCGCCTCGGTCATCCCGAGCCTGACGATCTCCGGCGTACCGATGCGCAGGCCGTTCACGTCCCCCTCGACCGCCTCCACCGGCAGGCCGATGCCGCTGCTGAGCAGGTTCGCCTCGCGCAGTCGCCGGGCGGCCCGCTGCCCGCCGCCGTAGCGGTGGGCCGGCACGGAGAACTGGTGAGAGCGGGTGCACCCCCGGTCGGCGGCGAAGATCGGGACGCCGAGGGCGAGCAGTTCGTCCGCCAGCCGCCGCGCGGTCGCGATCATCTCTCGCGCGTAGGCGGGCCCTGCCACCTTCCAGTCGAGCATGGTCATGGCGAGCGCGGCGGTCTTGCCCGCGTCGAAGTTGGCGGTCAGTCCCGGATAGGCGATCGCGTCGAGCCGTTCGGCCAGCTCGGCGTCGTTGGTCACGATGAGCCCGCCCGCCGGTCCGCCCAGGCTCTTGTACGTGCTCATGGTGATCAGGTGGGCGCCCTCCTCCAGCGGTTGCGGCCACGCCTTCCCGGCGATCATGCCGCAGAGGTGGGCGGCGTCAAAGAGCACACGGGCGCCGACCGAGTCGGCGATCTCGCGGATGCTCGCCACGGGGTGGTGGAACAGGTTGAGGCTGCCACCGATGGTGATCAGCTTCGGCCGTACCCGCTCGGCGAGCTCGCGCAGGGCGTCGACGTCCACCGTGTAGCCGTCCGGCGTGACGGGGGCGGGAACGATGTTCAGCCCGTACAGGCCGGCCGCGCCGGGCTCGTGGTGTGTGACGTGGCCGCCGATGCTCGCCGGCGGGGCGATGATCGTGTCACCGGGTTCGCAGGTGGCCATGAACGTGTAGAGGTTCGCCAGCGCTCCCGAACCGACGCGTACCTCGGCGTAGCCGGCACCGAAGACCTCCGCGGCCAGCTCGGCGGCGATGATCTCGATCTGCTCGATCGCCTCCAGACCCATCTCGTACTTCTCGCCCGGGTACCCCAGTGACGGCCGCGATCCGAGGCCGGCCGAGAGCAGCGCCTCGGCCCGGGGGTTCATGATGTTCGTGGCCGGGTTCAGGTTGACCGACTCGATGTCGTGGATGCGGTGGTTGTCGGCCACCAGCCGTTCGATCTCGCTCTGGACCGAGAAGGTGGTCTGGTCCGTCACGGCCTTCAGTACGGACCGGACGCGGTCCTCGGTGACGGCGGGCACCCACGGACGGTGGGCGAGGGCACGGGGCATCAGGTGTTCTCCTGGTCGACAGGCAGACGACTGTCGTGGTGATGTCAGGTTGTCTGCCACACGACGTTAGATCGGGGATGATGCCCACCGCATCAGGTGAAAGATGGGGTTTTTCATGCTATTTTCCTACATTTGCCGGAAAAAGATTCCAGGCCACACCGGAAACGATCACTTCTTTCACAGGATCCCCACACGTACCTCCTGCCCCTCGGGGCACCGCCCGAAGACCACATGCCCGAAGACCACATGCCCGAAGACCGCATACGGTCGAACCGCAATAAATGGGTAAGCGGCTCATCCGCTTGCTTTGTAGGATGACCGGCGTGCCAGGGCTCCCCCATCCGGCAGGTGCTCACCGGCCTGATCGAGCCCCCACGACCGGCTGCGCCATGGCCGCCGACTGTCGCATGCGACCGCCGGGGATTCGTCGAGGGCGACCCGCTGCCGCTCTCGGAGATCGTTTTCATGCCGCCGGTCGGGGCCCGCATGTATCCCGGCCTCGGCCCGCTCACTTGACCTCAACCGAGGTTCAGGTCGCAGGCTGAGTCCGATACTCCCCGCTGGAGGAAATCCTCATGATCCCGGCTACCGGGGCGACGGGCGAGGCCGACCGACGACCGGTCCCCCGGCGCGACGCCCCTCTCCCGGCCAACCCACCTAAAGAGACCCCATGCTGACCCGTCTGCTCCGCACGTACCTGCGCCCCTACTTGGCGGCGCTGACCGCCGTGGTGGTGCTGCAACTGGTCGGCACCATCGCCTCGCTCTATCTGCCCAGCCTGAACGCCGACATCATCGACCAGGGCGTCGCCACCGGCGACACCGGCTACATCCTGTCCGCGGGGGGCTGGATGCTGGCCATCTCCCTCGTGCAGATCGCCTGCTCGATCGCGGCGGTCTACTACGGCTCCCACGCGGCCATGGGGTTCGGGCGCGACCTCCGCTCGGCGATCTTCCACCAGGTCGGCGACTTCTCCGCCAGGGAGGTCTCCCGCTTCGGAGCCCCCTCCCTGATCACCCGCGGGACCAATGACGTGCAGCAGGTCCAGATACTCGTCGTGATGACCTGCACGATGCTGGTCACGGCCCCCATCATGGGCGTCGGCGGCATCATCATGGCGCTGCGCCAGGACCTCGGCCTGTCCTGGCTCATGCTCGTCTGCGTCCCCGCGCTGCTGGTGTCGATCGGCCTGATCACCGTCCGCATGGTCCCCCAGTTCCGCGCGATGCAGGAACGCATCGACCAGGTCAACCAGGTGCTGCGCGAGCAGCTCACCGGCATCCGCGTGGTGCGCGCCTTCGTCCGCGAGCGCGAGGAGACCCGCCGGTTCGCCGACGCCAACGACGCGCTGACCGGCACCGCGCTGCGCGTGGGACGGCTGAGCGCGCTCACCTTCCCCACCGTGATGCTGATCCTCAACGTCTCCAGCGGCGCCGTGCTCTGGTTCGGTGCCGGGCGGGTGGACAGCGGCGAGATGCAGATCGGCGCCCTGACCGCGTTCCTGATGTATCTGATGCAGATCCTCATGTCGGTGATGATGGCCGGCTTCATCTCGATGATGATCCCGCGCGCCGCGGTCTGCGCCGAGCGCATCACCGAGGTGCTCGACACCGAGTCGTCGGTGACGCCACCCCGCGACCCGGTACGGCAGGTGAGCGGCCGCGCCGAGCTGGAGATGCGCGACGTCGAGTTCCGCTACCCGGGTGCGGAGGCACCCGTGCTGTCCGGCATCTCCTTCCGCGTGGCGGCGGGACAGACCACCGCCGTGATCGGCAGCACCGGCTCCGGCAAGACGACGCTGGTCTCGCTGGTGCCCAGGCTGTTCGACGCCACCTCGGGCACGGTCTCCGTCAACGGCGTCGACGTCCGCGACCTCGATCCCCAGCTGCTCTGGTCGCACATCGGCCTGGTGCCGCAGAAGCCGTACCTGTTCAGCGGCACCGTCGCCAGCAACCTGCGCTACGGCAACCCGGACGCGAGCGACGAGGAGCTGTGGGAGGCGCTGGAGATCGCCCAGGCCCGCGACTTCGTCGAGGCGATGCCCGAGGGCCTCGCCGCACCCATCACCCAGGGTGGCACGAACGTGTCCGGTGGGCAGCGACAGCGGCTGTCCATCGCCAGGGCGCTGGTCAGCAAGCCCAAGATCTACCTGTTCGACGACTCGTTCTCGGCCCTGGACCTGGCCACCGACGCGCGGCTGCGCGCCGCCCTGCGCCCGCACACCGCCGAGGCCGCCGTCATCATCGTCGGCCAGCGGGTCTCCACCGTCGCCGACTCCGACCAGATCATCGTCCTGGACGACGGTGTGGTCGTCGGTCTGGGGACCCATGACGAACTGCTGGATTCCTGCCCGACGTACATCGAGATCGTCGAGTCCCAACTAGCCGCGGAGACCGCAGCATGAGCGACCGTCCCACGACGACCACGCGACCACCCGCCGGAGGTGGCGGCGGCTTCGGCAGGGGCCCCATCGGGGGAGGAGCCGGGATGCCCGCGGAGAAGTCAATGAACTTCGGGTCCTCCGCGCGACGGCTGATGCGGCGGACGAACCCCGACCGCCCGAAGCTGCTGGCCGTGGCCGGCCTCGCCGTGACCAGCGTGGTGCTCTCCGTCATCGGGCCGAAGATCATCGGTCACGCGACGGACCTGATCTTCACCGGGGTGATCGGCAAGCAGCTGCCCGCCGGGAGGAGCCCGGAGCAGGCCATCGAGGCGGCCCGCGCGTCGGGCAACGACAACTTCGCCAACCTGCTCTCGGTGATGGACGTCGTACCGGGGCAGGGCATCGACTTCGGCGCGCTGGGCACGGTCCTGATGTGGGTCCTGGGGGTCTACGTCGCGTCGTCGCTCTTCGCCTGGTATCAGGGTTACCTGCTCAACGACGTGGTGCAGCGCACCGTCTACCGGCTGCGGGAGGAGGTCGAGGAGAAGCTGAACCGGCTTCCGCTGCGGTTCTTCGACGGCCAGCCGCGCGGCGAGCTGCTCAGCCGGGTCACCAACGACATCGACAACGTCTCGCAGACCCTGCAGCAGACGATGAGCCAGCTGCTGAACTCGCTGCTGCTGGTGATCGGCGTGCTCGCGATGATGTTCGTGATCTCGCCGCTGCTCGCGCTGATCGCCCTGGTGACCATCCCGCTGACGGTGATCGTCACCGGGATGATCGCGAAACGCTCGCAGGGGCACTTCGTCGCGCAGTGGAAGCACACCGGCAGCCTGAACGCCCACATCGAGGAGGCGTTCACCGGCCACGAGCTGGTGAAGGTGTTCGGACGCCGTCCCGAGGTCGAGGAGGTGTTCCGCCAGCGGAACGAGGAGCTGTTCAAGGCCGGCTTCGGCGCCCAGTTCGTCTCCGGGATCATCATGCCGATGATGATGTTCATCGGGAACCTCAACTACGTCGCCATCGCCGTCGTCGGGGGCCTGCGGGTCGCCACCGGGGCGATGAGCCTGGGCGACGTGCAGGCGTTCATCCAGTACTCACGGCAGTTCACCCAGCCGCTGACCCAGGTCGCCTCGATGGCCAACCTGTTGCAGTCGGGGGTGGCCTCGGCCGAGCGGGTCTTCGAGCTGCTCGACGCCGCGGAGCAGGACCCCGACCCCGCGGACCCGGTGGTGCCCACCGGCAGGCGGGGCCGCGTCGAGTTCGAGCACGTGTCCTTCAGCTACGACCCGGAGCAGCCCCTCATCGAGGACCTGTCCCTGGTGGCCGACCCCGGGAACACCGTCGCGATCGTCGGCCCGACCGGCGCGGGCAAGACCACCCTGGTCAACCTCGTCATGCGCTTCTACGAGCTGAACTCGGGCCGGATCACCCTCGACGGCGTCGACATCACCGCGATGCGCCGCGACGACCTGCGCTCGCACATCGGCATGGTGCTGCAGGACACCTGGCTGTTCGGTGGCACCATCCGAGAGAACATCGCCTACGGCAACCCTCGGGCCACCGAGGAGCAGCTCCTCGCCGCCGCGCGTGCCACCTTCGTCGACCGTTTCGTCCGCACCCTGCCGGACGGCTACGACACCGTGATCGACGAGGAGGGGAGCAACGTCAGCGCCGGGGAGAAGCAGCTGCTGACCATCGCCCGCGCCTTCCTCGCCGATCCGTCGCTGCTCATCCTCGACGAGGCCACCAGCTCGGTCGACACCCGCACCGAGGTCCTGGTGCAGCACGCCATGGCCGCGCTGCGCTCGGACCGCACCAGCTTCGTCATCGCCCACCGGCTGTCGACCATCCGCGACGCGGACCTCATCCTGGTCATGGAGGAGGGAAGCATCGTCGAACACGGCACCCACGACGAACTACTCGCCGCCGGGGGCGCCTACCACCGCCTGTACTCCGCGCAGTTCAGCGGTGCTCTCACAGACGAGGAGACGGTCACCGAGGGAGTGCCCACGACGGTCTCACCGTGACCGAGGGAGTGCCCACAACGGCCTCAGTGCCCGAGGGGGTGCCCACGCGGTCTCACCGTGCCCGATGCCCGGGCACCGGGCACCGGGCACCGGGCACCGGGCACCGGGCACCGGCAGGATCGGCGTCCCGTTCTCGCGGGAGTCAGAATCTGACGCGAACGGTGTCCGCCCCGCCTCCCCACCCCATAACCGTGATCTTTCGGACATCCGAGAACAGTACCGACCTCGTGCCCAGGTCGTAGGGAATCCTGAGAAGCCCGTTCCGGCGAGTCGGCCCTATTGACCTCAATCAAAGTTGAGGTCTCATGCTGATCACGACGTTCCCATCGGCAAAGGAGATCCTCATGATTCTGGTTACCGGGGCGACCGGCAAGGTCGGCGGACAGGCCGTGGCCCAGCTCCTCGAAGCGGGTGCCGCCGTGCGCGCGCTGACCCGAAACCCCTCCTCCGCCAGGCTCCCGGAAGGCGCCGAGATCGTACCCGGCGACCTGGCCGACCCCGGCAGCCTGGACACCGCACTGGACGGGGTCGACTCGGTGTTCCTCGTCTGGCCCACCCTCTCGGCCGACCACGCAAGGGAAGAGCACGCCCCGGAAAACGGGACGGCCCGGATCAACGGAAGACCCAAGGGCAGACCCGAGGACAGCCGGTACGCGTGGTGGGTCAGTATGGAGAGGTGAGCGAGGATACGAGCACGCTGGCGAGGTTGCTGGCCGCGGGCGGTGTCGTGGTGCTGAGCGGGGCCGGGATATCGACGGAGTCGGGGATTCCCGACTACCGGGGGCCGAGTGGGGCCCTGACCCGGCACACCCCGATGACCTACCAGACGTTCACCGGCGACCCGGCGGCCAGACGGCGCTACTGGGCCCGGAGCCACATCGGATGGCGGGCGATGACCCGGGCGGCGCCGAACAGCGGCCACCACGCGATCGCGCAACTCCAGCGACGGGGCCTGGTGGCCGGAATCGTGACGCAGAACGTCGACGGCCTGCACCAGGCGGGCGGCGCCCAGGCGGTGGTCGAGCTGCACGGCAGCCTGCATCACGTGGTCTGCCTCGACTGCGGTGATTCGAGCCCGCGCGAGGAGCTGGACCGCCGCCTGACACGGGCGAATCCCCGGTTCGCCGTCCGGAGCGCCGCGATCAACCCGGACGGCGACGTCGAGCTGCGGGACGAGGAGATCGACGGGTTCCAGCTAGTCGGATGCCGAGCCTGCGACCGGGGGGTGCTCAAGCCCGACGTCGTCTTCTTCGGGGAGACCGTCCCACCGGAGCGAGTACGCGAGTGCTACTCCCTCGTGGAGGGAGCACGCCTTCTCCTGGTGCTCGGGTCGTCACTGACGGTGATGTCCGGCCGCCGGTTCGTGCTGCACGCCGCGAAGCTCGGTATCCCCGTGGCGATCGTCAACCAGGGCCCGACCCGCGGTGACGGCTACGCGACGCTCACCGTCGACGCTCCGCTGGGCACGGTCCTTCCGGAACTGGTCCACCGCTACGAGGCCACCGCCGGGATCACAAGCTCCAGATGAGTGCCCGTACGACGGCTGGTCCACCGCTACGAGGCCACCGCCGGGATCACAAGCTCCGAATGAGGGCCCGTACGACGGCTTCGGTGTCGGCGAGGTCTTCCAGCACCAGCTCCGCGCCGGCCTCCTTCAGTGCCCGGACGTCGCTGGAACCCGTGGCGACGGCCACCACCCTCGCCCCGCCCTGATGACCGGCAAGAACGTCGTTCGGTGTGTCCCCGACCAACACCGTGTTGTGCGCGGTGAAGGACTCCCCGTACTTCTGCGCCGCGCGCTTCTGCGCCAGGCCCACCAGCACGGCGCGGTCCTCGTGGTCCATCCCGTAGGCCCCCACCTCGAAGTCCACAAAACGCTCCAGCTCGAACGCCTTGAGCTTGCCGATCGCCAGCGGTTCCATGTTCCCGGTGAGCAGCGACTGGATCACGTCGGCCCGGCCCGCCAGCACGTCGAGCACCTCGCGCACCCCCGCCAGCACCCTGCCCCGCTGCGAGATCTCCGCCTGGTAGACGACGAACGCCTCGGCGAGGGCCGCGACGAAGGAGTTCAGCAACTTCTCCGACACCTCGACGTCGTGCATCCGGAGCGTCTCCGCCGTGATCGCCCAGTCGGTCCGCCCCGCCATGGCCGCGACCCGCCGCATCGGCTGCCCGGTCACCGCCTGGAACGCCTCGGCGTAGATGTCCCGGCCGACCCCGTCGATGCTGACCAGCGTGTGATCGATGTCCCACAGCACAAGCGTTCTAGAAGAGCCCATCATCCGAGCCTAGCGAAGCGGGTATCCCCCCCGCTGACGGCCTCTCCCACCGGAAAAGGGTGCCTGGTCGTGGACCTATCGCCCGACGACCTCTCCCACCGGAGCTCCGCGTCGAACCGGCCCCGGAAAAGGGTGCACGGTCGTGGACCTATCGTCGAAGTCCGCGCCTTTCGGCATTTCATTGCCATGGAACGGTATTGCAGCGATTGCACGCGTCGCGCCTTTGATCTTGCCTCAACCGCGAAGAGTTATCGTCCACTACGAGGCGTGATGGCATGCCTGCATGCTTGATCTCTTAGGTCAAGCGTCCGAGCTGCGCATCGCCTCTCACATCCGCTTGAACATTGGATCAGAAGATGCGTAAACCGTTTTTGGCGATCGCCGCAGCTGTCGGCCTCACCCTTGTCGCAGCGACCGCCCTGCCCGCCCTGGCCGTGGACACCACCGTCACGTTCTCGATCACGGCCACCGGTCTCACGATCAACGCGCCGGGGTCGGCGAACCTGGGCTCGGTGGCATCCGGCGCCGCCAGCATCTCGGGGCAGATCGGTCCCGTCACGGTGACCGACGAGCGCGCCACCCTGAACGGTTCCTGGACCGCGACCGTCACCGGCACCGACTTCACCACCGGCGGGGCCACGGGGCCCGAGACCATCTCGAACATCAACCTCAGCTATTCCCCCGGGGCCGCCACCGCCACGACGGGCGAGGGGACCTTCACACCCGGCCCCGGCGGCATCATCAACGTGCCGCGCACCGCGTTCACCGGTACCGAGCTCACCGGTAACAACACCGCCACCTGGAATCCGACGCTCACCGTGACGATTCCGGCCGCGACCGTCGCGGGAACATACACCGGCACCGTCACCCATTCGGTCGCCTGACCGCAGCCGGCGACAATCGTGCGTCTTCGTACCGTCGTCGCAGGGCTGCTGGTGGCCGGGGCTCTCGCCCCGGCCACCGGCGCGCTCGACAGGCCCGCGCCGGCGGCGGCCTCCTCGCCCGCGGGCGGCATCGGGATCCGCCTGCTCGAAGCACCGGTCGCTGCGCGAGCCGACGCGCGGGCCTGGACCTACATCATCGATCACCTCACCCCGGGTTCCGTCATTCACCGGCGGGTCGAGGTGTTCAACACGACCGGCTCGCCCAAACAGCTTTCGCTCTACACGGCCGCGGCACAGGTACGTGACCGGAAATTCCAGTTCGCCACCGATCGCACCGCCAATGAGCTGTCCACTTGGACCAGCACGGACCGGCATGAGGTGACCCTGGCCCCGCACGCCCGCTCGGCGGTCACCGCGACCATCACCGTGCCGGACGAGGCCGCCCCCGGAGAGCGCTACGCCGTGATCTGGGCCCAGGCGGCCAAGGCCGCGCCGCCCGGTGGAGGCATCGCCGAGGTCAACCGCGTCGGTATCCGGATCTACCTGTCCGTCGGTCGCGGCAACCCACCGGCATCGGACTTCACCATCGACTCTCTGACGGCCCAACGGTCACCCACCGGTCAGCAGATCGTCTTGGCGCAGGTGCACAACACCGGAGGCCGCGCACTCGACCTGAGCGGCGACCTGAAACTGACCAACGGCTCCGGAAGCCTGAGCGCGGGCCCGTTCAAGGTCCAAACGGGCACGACGCTCGCTCCCGGCGACGCCGGATCCGTCGCCTGCGCCCTCAACGAGCAGGTGCCCGACGGGCCGTGGCGCGCCCGTATCCGATTGGAAAGCGGGCTGACGAAACGTACCTCCGAAGCGACCATCCGGTTCCCCGCCGCAGGGACAGCACAAGCGGTCAAGGCGGAAACGGACCCGAGCCACTACCCCATGGTGGCGCTGGTCGGCGTCGTCCTCGCCGCACTCGCGGCGATCACGTTCCTGCTGATCCAGCGGAAACGCCGTTCGCGCCGGGAACCGAGCAACGCCTGAGATATCCGCGGATCAGCCGGGAACCGAGCAACACCCGAGATATCCCTGGATCAGCCGGGAACGTCGGCCACATCTCAACCGATGCCACGCCTGCATGGACCGCCCTCCGCTGCCGTCGCGACCGTGACCACCGCGACGGCAGCGACGGCAGCGACGGCAGCGACGCGGACTCCGGTCACCTGCTCCTCCGCGACATCGTGGTCAGCGAAGGAGCCTCAGCACCTCATTGCCGAGCGGGACGCCGAGCTCGCCGCGGCGCTCGCGGTAGCGCTCGACGTTCGCCAGCTTGACCCCCTCGTAGCCGCGTACCAGTTCCGCGGCCCCGGCGGCCTGCACCGCGCGGTCGTAGCCGGCCGCGTCGAGCGTCCGGGCCAGCTCGGCGACCATGTCCCGGTAGTCGGCCGCCAGTGCGCGCTCAAGCCGGCGGACGTGCGCGAACCCGAACGGGTCCAGCGGCGTCCCCCTCAGCACGCGCCCCTTGGCGAGCCCGCGCAGTACCGGCCGGAACCAGGGACCCAGCTTGAGTTTCCCACTGACCCCCATCGATCGCAGCATCGGCGGGTGCAGGTTGTAGGTGACCTTCGTGGCCCCCGGAACCTGCCCGGCGACGGGGTCGGCGGCAGGGGCGGTGAGCAGGCGGGCCACCTCGTACTCGTCCTTGTACGCCCAGAGCCGGTGCACGCCACGGGCCACCGCCTCGCTGAAGGCCGTCGCCTCACCCACGGCCCGCTCCGCGGTCCAGGCGGTCTCGACAAGGTCGACGTAGCGCCGGGCCAGGTCCGCGCCGGAGTGCGCCCGCAGCTCCACGGCCCGCAGGCCCGCCAGCCGGGCGGTCTCGCCCTCCATCGACCGGCCGGCCAGGAACTCCGAGCCGTCTGGGCCACCACCGGCAGCGGCCGGCCGTACCCCGTCACCCGAGATGGCCCTGGCGAACGCGGCCGGGTCGGCGACGCCGACCCGGCCCCAGCGGAAGGCGTCGGTGTTGAGGTCGGCCTTCACCCCGTTGAGCGCTATCGCCCGCTCGATGGCCCGCGCGGTCAGCGGCAGCGCACCGGCCTGGAACGCGGCCCCCACGACCAGCAGGTTCGCCACGTCCGTGGAGCCGAACAGCGCTTCGGCGGCACCGAGCGCGTCCAGCTCGTGCAGGCTGGAGGTCGTGTTCCGCAGGCGCGCGAGCATCGGCTCGGCATCCGGATAGGTGAGTCCGGCGTCGTACACCATCTCCCCCGTCGGCGTCCGGCTCGTCGAGGCGATCGCGACGGTGCGGTCCGGGGCGGCCAGGACCAGGTTCTTGGCGTCGGTGCCCACGAGCAGGTCGAACGCCAGCACCGTGTCGGCACCGGCGGTGCTGATCCGGTTGGCCGGTTCACCGCCGTCGACCGAGATCCGCAGATGTGACGTCACCGGTCCCGCCTTCTGCGACAGGCCGGTCTGGTCGAGGCCGACGCTGCGCAGGCCGTCGTGCAGGGCGGCGGTGGCCAGGACCGCGTTGACCGTCACGATGCCCGTGCCGCCGATCCCGGCCAGGAACACGTCATACGTCGGGCTCGCCACGGGAATGACCGGATCCGCCACCGAAGGGGGCTCGGGTCGCGACCCGGACACGGGCTTGCGGGAGGGGTCGACCCGTACGGTGACGAACGACGGGCAGTCTCCCTGCAGGCAGGTGTAGTCGGTGTTGCAGGAGGTCTGGTCGATCCGGGTCTTGCGGCCGAGCTCGGTCTCGACGGGCTGCACCGACAGGCAGTTGCTCTTCACCCCGCAGTCGCCGCATCCCTCGCAGACGCTCTCGTTGATGACGACCCGCTCCGTCCGCTCGGCGAGCCGGCCGCGCTTCCTCAGCCGCCTGGCCTCGGCCGCGCACTGCTGGTCGTAGACGAGCACGGTGACGCCCGGCACGTCGCGGAGCAGTCGCTGCGCCTCGTCGAGCCGGTCACGGTGCCAGACGAGAGTTCCCGGCGCGAACCGGGCTCGCCTGCCGTAGCCGCGGGGTGTCTCGGAGCAGACGATGATCCTGGCCACGCCCTCGGCGTGTAGCTTGCGCGTCAGTGCCGGAACGCTCAGGGCACCCTGGGGGTCCTGAGCACCGGTCATCGCGACGACCTGGTTGTAGAGGATCTTGTAGGTGATGTTCACCCCGGCCGCCACGCACGCCTGCAGCGCCAGCTGGCCGGAGTGGAAGAACGTGCCGTCGCCGACGTTCTGGAAGATGTGCGGCACGTCGGTGAACTGCGACTGTCCCAGCCACTGCGTCCCCTCGCCGCCCATCTGCGTCAACGAGGTGACCCGCGCGCTCTCCCGGTCGGCGATCGTCACCATGGTGTGGCACCCGATGCCGCCCGCTCCCAGCGACCCTTCGGGAAGCACCGTCGACCGGTTGTGCGGGCAGCCGCTGCAGAAGTACGGAGTGCGGCTCGCCACCGGTGTCAGGCTGAGTGTCATCCGGGGTGCCCTCGGCGGCGGGGCGAGCTCGACCCGGCCGGCGAGCAGCCCGCGCAGCGGCCCGGTCAGCCGGTCGGCGTTCAGCAGTCCCCCGGCGGGTACCAGCGTCCTGCCGTCCGCGTCCCGCTTTCCCAGCACCGCCGGAGCGTCGGCCGAGCCGTACAGCAGGTCGCGCACCTGGCTCTCGACGAAGGAGGTCTTCTCCTCCACGACCAGGATCTGGCGGAGCCCGCGCGCGAACCGCCGCAGGGTGCCGGCCCCGAGCGGGTAGGGCATCCCGATCCGCATCAGCCGGATCCCGGCCCGCTCAAGATCCCGCTGGTCGAGGCCCAGGTCGAGCAGGGCCTGCCGTACCGCGTCGTACGTCGTGCCGGGCGCCGCGATCCCGAGCCAGGCGTCGGCGGGGTCGACCTCGACGACGTCCAGCGGGTTGGCGGCTCCGAACGCCTCGACCGTCGCCCATCGGGGACCGAACAGGTCGGCCTCGGCGAGCAGGCTGTCGGTCGGGGAGAGCATGGTGCGCTGCCGGTAGGTCCACGGCCGCCCCTCCCACTCGATCCGGGGAACCTCTATGTGCATGTCGGCGAAGTCGCGGTCGACCGTGAAAAGCCCGTCGGCCACCGTGGTGACGACCTTGACGCCGACCCAGCAGCCCGACGCCCTGGACAGGGCGATGCCGTACAGCCCGAGGGCGATCATTTCCTCGGCGTCGCGCGGGTAGAGCACGGGCAGCCCCATCGCGGCCAGGGCGCGCTCGCTGACACACGGCAGCGTGGACGAGGAGGAGCCGGGATCGTCACCCGCGAGGGCCAGCACCCCGCCGCGCGGGTCGACGCCGTACGTGGACGCGTGCCGGATCGCGTCGCCCGACCTGTCGACGCCGGGCCCCTTGCCGTACCAGAGACCCACGACACCGTCGTGGGTCCGCTGCCCGCCGGGCAGTGCGCTCTGGCTGCCCCAGACGGCCGTGGCTCCGAGCTCCTCGTTGAGACCGGGAAGCAGGCGCAGGTCATCGGACCTCAGACCGGCGAGCGTCTTGTCCAGCCCGGCCAGCGGGCTGCCCTGGTATCCCGACACGAACGTGGCGGTGCGCAGACCGGCCCGCTCGTCGCGCTCACGCTGCTCGACGATCAACCGGCCGACGGCCTGGACACCCGTCAGCAGCACCGGGCCGGAACCCGGCCGGTAGCGATCGGCGAGGTCGATGCGGGCACCCGCCCCGGCCACAGGATCGGCGGTCTGGGTCATGTGTGCCCCCTTCACCAGAACTGACGTATATGTCGGTAAATTTGGGGTTAGATTGGCTAGCACGTCAAGGTTCTGCAGGAATGTTGAGCGCGATGCTCAGCTAGTACCCACGACAAGCGATGACAGGTGAGCACAGTGACCAGCATTGACCGGCTCGACGCGGAGCTTCTGACCGCCCTGTCCGAAGACCCCCGGGCCGGGACCAGCGAGCTCGCGGCCCGGCTGGGGGTCGCACGGAACACGGTCCAGGCCCGGTACCAGCGGCTCGTCGAGTCGGGGGTGCTGACGGGCTTCAGCGCCCGCGTCGATCTGGAACGCCTCGGCCTGCCGGTGACCGCGTTCCTGCACCTGCAGCTCGCCCAGGGCACCCTGGGCGAGGTCACCGACGCGCTCGGGCGGCTGAGCCAGGTCCTTGAGGTCTGCATCACCACCGGCACCAGCGACCTCATGGTCCGGGTGGCCTGCCGCAGCCACGCCGAGCTGCAGTCGCTGATCCAGGAGGTCCTGACACTCCGCGGCGTCGTACGGTCGACCACCGAGATCGCCCTGACGACCCCGGTGGAGTACCGCCTCGGCCCGCTGCTCGCGACCCTGACCAGCGACCGGGGCCGCGGCCGCAGCGGCGAGCAGCGCCGCTGAATCGACCCCGACCCGTTCACCCTGGATTCAGCTCTGCCCGGCCTCCCCGCCCACCAGCGCGTAGGTCTCGTCCAGGACGTTCACCGACCAGCCGAACATCTCCTGGTAGAAGCGTCGCGCCGGACCTGCCTACGGTGCGACCTACCCCTCGGCGACCGGCCGGTAGGTGCACACGTGCACGCCCGCGTCGCTGATGACCGTGGAGGCCAGTTCGAGCGTGCGCAGCCCACCGTCGTCGGGGAAGATCGTCTTGCCGCCGCCGAGGATCACCGGCATGATCATGAGCCGGAGCTCGTCGACCAGGCCCTCGCGCAGCAGGGTGCGCACGAGCGTGGGGCTCCCCATGGCCACCAGGTCGCCGCCGTCGGTCTCGTGCAGCTTCCGGATGTGGGCGACGGCCTCGCCGCCGGAGATGCGCGTGGTGTTGTTCCACGTCAGCTCGTCGTCGCCCAGCGTCTCGGACACGACGTACTTCGGGATGGAGTTCATCTGGTCGGCGAACGGGTCGCCGGCCCGCTCGGGCCACGCCGCGGCCATCGTCTGCCAGGTGCGGCGCCCGAACAGCAGCGCCTCGGCCTTGGCCATCGCGTCGTCGAAGGCGCCACCCACCACTTCATCATCGAAGAACGGGTGCGACCAGCCGCCGTGGGCGAAGCCGCCGTCGGTGTCCTCGTCGGATCCGCCCGGCGCCTGCACGACGCCGTCCAAGCTCATGAACTCAGTGATCACGATACGCATGGGACTCGCTCCTTTGGTGGGTGTGTTATTGAGTTTTGGTGCCACTGATGCCGAAGCTCTCGGCCATCCATGCCTCCCACGAGGCCTGCTCGTCGCGGCCCGCGAAGTTCTGGTGGCCGAGCACGAGGATGTCGCCTCGGTCCGTACCGGAGTGGATGAACCGGTACAGGCCCTCGTCCGTCCGGACGCCCAGGTTGACGGGCAGGTTCGCGTAGTAGACGACCCCGGCGGAGCCGTCCGGGAGTCGGACGTCGTCGCCCTCGCCGACCTCCGGGGTGACGCCCAGCGCCTGGGTGACGGTCTTCCAGACGGCGTCCGGGCTGCCCGCTCCGGGCCGGAAGACCGTGGTGACCGCCGGGGTGCGGCCGGTGAAGTACGTGAGGTACGCCCTGAGGGTCTCCTGGTAGATGGGCCAGCCGGCCTTCATCGCCTCGAACTCGGTCTCCCAGTCATCGCCGAGCATGCCGCTCTGCACGACCCGCAGCACGGTCGTGCCGCCGCCGCGCCCCTCGATGAGGTACTCGAACGCCATGAACTGGCCGTCGGGGGCCTCCGCGCTGCGGGTCGCGAGGCGAGTGCCCGGCTCGTAAGCGGTGATCGTGGCCTGCTCGGTGTGGCCCAGCATGGTCAGGTTCGCCGGGCCGCCCTCGGCGGTGCCCAGCTCGGTGCGTCCCATGAACCAGGAGTCGACGCCCGGACCGGTCGCGATCGCGTCCCAGACCTGCTCGGGCGTGGCGCTGAGCTCGATCTCCTGGTTCAGCTCGAACGGGTGCGTCATCGGGTTTCCTTCATGCTCGGGTGGACGGCGACGACGATCCGGTGGTCGCGGCCGTGCTCGGCGGACTCGTCGTGGTACTTGGACACCAGGGCCGTGACGGCCCCGGTGAGCTCCTGGGTGAACGCGGCCCGGTCGGCGGCCGAGGCGAAGCGCACCTCGCCGTCGATCGCGAAGGTCGCGACGCGTTTGCGCACCTTGGCGGCGCCGGTGATGAGCGCTCCGACGTCGCGGACCAGCCGGGCCGCGACGGCCAGCAGCCAACTCGCCGACAGCTGGTCGGGGGAACGGGCCGGGTCGGGCTCGACCAACGCCAGCGCGGTCGGGGAGATCACGTAGGAGGCCGCGGTCGCGCGCATGATGCGCTCGTTGACGTTGCCCTTGCGGCGTTCCTCGATCATCTCGACGAGCCCGTGCGCCTCAAGCGTCTTCAGGTGGTAGTTGACCTTCTGTCGGGGCAGGCCGACCTTGGCGGCCAGCATGGTCGCGGAGCCGGGCTCGCTCAGCTCGGCCAGCAGCCGGGCCCGGATGGGGTCCAGCGAGACCTCGGCGGCGGCCGGATCCTCGATCACGGCGATTTCCTGCATGACCACAGGCTATGACCGACAAATTTTCTTGTCAAGACAGTCTTGTTTGCCGGTGCGCCGGTGTGCCGGCCTTCCCGGGTGCGCCGGTGTGCCCGGGTGTGCCGGTACGCCGGTGTTCCCGGGTGTGCCGGTGCGCCGGATGTGCCGGTACGCCGGTGTTCCCGGGTGTGCCGGTGCGCCGGATGTGCCGGTACGCCGGTGTTCCCGGGTGTGCCGGTGCGCCGGATGTGCCGGTACGCCGGTGTTCCCGGATGTGCCGGTACGCCGGTGTTCCCGGGTGTGCCGGTGCGCCGGTGTTCCCGGATGTGCCGGTATGCCGGTCTCCCCTGGCTCGGGGCCGGGCGAGCCCGCAGGAGTCGGCGCCGACCGCTGACCGTCGGGGTGGGTGCGGGCGCGGATCGGGTCGTCCAGCGGCGCGATTCCTCTCGGCGACCCGAACACCTCAGAGCGCGCGGTGCATGATGTGCAACCCGACATAGCCCTTCGCCGGGTGCAGAAAACCCTCCGGCACCGTGCCCAGCACCTCGAAGCCGAGCGACCTGTACAGGTTCACCGCGTGCACGTTGGTCTCCACGACCGCGTTGAACTGCATCGCGCGAAAGCCCGCCGCTCGCGCCCACTCCACCGTGTACTCACACAGCGCCCGCCCCACGCCTCGCCCGGAACGCAGCGGATCGACCATGTAGCTGGCGCTCGCGACATGCGAGCCGTTGCCTGCCTGGTTGTTGTTCATCTTCGCCGTACCCAGGATCTTTCCCACGTCGTCGACGGCGACGACCGTACGGTTCGGCGGCGGCAGCAGCCACCAGTCGCGCCCGACGTCCCTGCCGAGGTCGGTCGGGTAGGTAAAGGTCTCGCCGGCGGCGACGATCTCATGGAAGAACGGCCAGATGGCGGGCCAGTCCTCCGTGGTCGCTTCTCTGATCAGCACCCGCACATGGTGCCAGCGGGGCCGCAGGCCCACCAGCGCTTTTCGCCACGTACGACGCCGCGATTGCTCGGCGCGTCCTCACCTTGCCTTGACGTTGTGAACCCCACCGCCACCGAACCGGACCGGCAACGCGATGAGCGGTCCGCCTTCGCCCAGCGCTTCGCCCTCCTCGACAGCAGTACGGCGCGGGCGCGCACATGACAGGGCGCCGTCGCCCAGGAGTCGTCGATGTGGGTGGTGTCGATCGGCGCGGAGGTGCGAGGGCGCGCCGCATCTGGAACCCCAACGGTACGGCGCGATGTCGACAGGCTTCGTGAGCTGGGATATTCGGTAAAGGCGGTTCAGTGTCGCGGGATGCCCAGGGTGACGAGCAGGTCTTCGTGAAGCTGGAACCACACGCTGTGGTAGGACGCGAGGCTGTCCGTCACGTAGTCCAGCTCACCGGACCTGGCACGGGTGAGTGCGTCGGTGAGCCGGACCCGATATCGCTGGAACCGGAGCATCGCCGCGTACAGCTGCGCGCAGACGACATCGGCGCGCCGGTCGAGGTGCGCGAGCCGGTCCAGGACCCGGGAGTCGTAGGCGGGGTCAGTGTGGTCGTTCGGTATCACGACGCCGTCGACGGATCGCAACTGCCAGGCCGTGCAGAGATCAAGCAGCTCCGGATTGAGCACGAGAAAGCCGTCGTACGCCTCGGCCACCGTGGCTCGGGTGCCCGCCGCGTCCAGCTCGGCGGAGATCCGCTCGGCATCCTCGACGCGGCCGGCCTTGGTAAGACCCCACCCACCGAAGTCACCCGGAACATAGGTGACCAGGCCGGCCACCGCGAGATCGATCAGTTCGGATTCGACATCGGGCTCGGGAAGCCCCGCCGCCTCGGACACGCGGGCGAGGCCGGCGGACCCGATGCAGCGAAGCGTGTGGAGCACCAACAGGTCAACGCTGGTCGAATAGGACAGGCTCGGCACGTCGATATGCTACAGCGACGGCCTGGATTCATCCGCTTTCGGCGGAGATCGAGGAACTCGAATGGGCCGACGAGGTCTCGGGCGGCGACTCGGATCGCGACTCGGGCCACGAGGCAGACCGCCTTATCGCGGCGCACACGGTGCTGAACACCCAGCCGAGGTGACGAAAATGGACCTAAGGGTCTTCAAGGACATCGCAAGGCATTTGTAAGGTTCCCGGCTTATCACTGAAGGACACCGACGCCGAGGAGTCCCCCGTGAGCAGCCTCCTGCACCCCTCCCGCAAACAACAGCGACTCGTGCCCGACAGCCCTGTGTCACGTCGCCGGCAGGCGGCTGTCGCCGTGACCGGCGCCCTCCTGCTGAGCCTGACCGGCGCCGTCTCGCTGGCACAGCCGGCAGCCGCCGCGTCCGCGCCGTTGAAAGGCGCCGGAACCTGCGCGAACATCGACCTCGTCTACCGGCCCCAGTCCGCGTTCCCCGACACCAGCCGGGGACGTTTCGACTTCAGGGCGCAGGCGACCACCATCGAGACAGCGGTTCGGTGTCTCGTCAACGCCGAACGAACCGGCCTGAAACCGCTGAAGAAATACCTCTCGCTGGGCAAGAAGGGGGCGCCCACACTCGGCACAGCCGCGGCCAGGCACGCCGCGGACGCCGTCAGACTGCGCTGGTGGGGAAAGGCGGAACCGGGTAAGAACTGCCGCCCCGTGCAGGGCAACCCCGGCCAGTGCGACCCACACGTCAACCCGCAGACCGGCTCGACCCCGCTGAGCCGTGCCCAGGCGGTGGGCTACGGTCGCCGCTGCACCTCGTTCTCCATCGGTGAGAACACCTACGCAGGGTGGGGGTCCTCTGCTGTCACGCCGCGGGCGGCCGTCACCTGGTGGATGAACAGCAAGCCACACCGCGACACCATCCTCAACCCGGCTTTCACCGAGCTGTACACCACGGCAGCCTGGGGAAGCGCGGATCCGGCTGCCGGGTCCATCACCCCGGCCGCGACCTACGTGCAGATGTTCGGGCGCTGCGGCTGACGCCGTTGTCCTTAGACCTCGCAAGCGACCCGACTGCCTGTACGCCGACCACGATCGGGTGTTTCGTTGATCTTCAGATGCTCGTGTTGATCTTCAGGTGCTCGTCCAGGGCCGCGATGAGCGGGACGGTCAGCTGGGGAGCGGCACCGGTGGTCCACCGCCGGGCAAGCTCAAGGAATCCGCTGAGCTGCTGTTGCGCCGAGGCGAGCAGACCGAGGAGCTCGTTGATACTGATCTCGACGGTCTGCCGACCTTCTTGGGTGAGTCGGATGAACCGGCCACCGTGTTCAAGGCGTGCTGCCGGGTCGTGTCCGAGCCGGAGTTCCTGACCGTCGATCACGTCCAGCCAGTCACGCCAGTTCTCCAGGCCGAAGCAGCAACCGGGCTCGACCTGGGCGTTCGTGGTGGTGTCACGGAAGCGCAGTCCACCTGGAGCGATCAGGGCCTCCGCGTCGGCGAGGTGCTGTTCCAGCCAAGTACCGGTCAGCTTGGTGACCGGTTCGACCGAGAGCCCGTTGTAGCTGAGGATGACGGCCATCGCAGTCCCGACTTCGGCCGGGGACATCCGGTCGGAGAGTACGAGAAACCAATCGCCGGTCGGCTCGGCGATCGGCCAGGCGGTGAAGCCGACCGCCTCGTGGGTCTCCAGGACGACTTCGACGATGACCATGTCCACAAGTGTCGCGGTACCGTCCCATGTGTGATTCAGAACGACGGGATTGAACGGGCGGCGACGATTGAGACGTTCCTCATCGACCGGCACCGCATCGAAAGCAGCATCGCGGGCAACGGCACGACCAAGAACCGGCTCTACTGGCAGAGGCGTGGTTTCGAAACCCGGTCTCCCTGCGCCTGCAACACCTTCACAGCTCCGGCCGTAAGGGTGACCTGACCTGTATAGCTGCCTCCTCACGCTGATCCCCGTGAGAAGGCACCGGCCCTTGGCCCGCGGTGACGAATAACCGCTGCACACCGCGCGGAGTGGCCTGTTCATCCCCGAGACCGGCCTGACGTTCGAGCCGTGGTGACCCCAGCCTTTCATGGTCAGCGGCCAACGTCTGGACAGGGCCACAGCTCCCCGGCTGTAATGCAGGCGATACTTTCAGCGATGTCGTGGCAGGGACACACTAGAGACTCCATTCACAGGCCCCTCTAGCGAGAGCAGCCCAGGTCGCGTCCACGGATGTGGTGTACGAGCATCCGAGTCCGGTAAGCCGGTCACAGTGGAAAAGCGCGGTGTCGTCCGTGGGGAAAAGCGCGGCGAGGGTGGTGGAGTGGTTCAGGGCCGCTCGTCGGTGTCGCGTCGTGCGGGGTCGAAGGTCAAAAGCGCGCCGAGGACCGTGGAGTGGCCCCAGACCGCTCATCGGTACGGGTCCGCCGCGGTGCGGCAGGATTCGGGGCCGCTCCTCGCCGCCGCCTCGCGCGGGGCTCTCGCCGTGCGGGGCTCTCGCCGTGCGGGGCTCTCGCCGTGCGGGGCTCTCGCCGTGCGGGGCTCTCGCCGTGCGAGGTACGAAGGTCCGCGGGGCGTCCGGTCAGAGGTCGCCCCCGGCCGGGTGCGGGGACGAATCGGGCCTTCCACCACGAAAGGCGGCCCACCCGAGGGGGTGGGAGTGGCGACTTCCTTGATCTGGGTGAATCCGCACGCCCCCAGCGTGCCAACTCACCCAGATCATGGAAAATCCCCGATCGTCACCACCACGGCCCCGCCTCCACGCCCGCCATGACCCGCTTTGCCCCCTTCCGGAGCTCCACCGGCCCGCCCTCTGTCACCCACACCCGGCCGATGCCCGCCCCCACCCCGCACGACGCGACACCGGTGAGCGGCCCCACACCACTCCACCGCCCTCGCTGCGCTTTTGATCTTCGGCCCCGCACGACGCGACACCAACAAGCGGCTCTGAACCACTCCACCACCCTCGCCGCGCTTTTCCCCACGGACGACGCCGCGCTTTTCAGCGGCGATCAGCCAGGCGCGATGCGGGTACCGATCTCAAACACTCGTACACCACCTGCGCGGACGCGACCGCAGCCCATGCCGAGATCAAAGAAGAAGAGTGCTGCTCGCCCAAATATGCAACAAACCCGCCGGGACGCTCAAACCGTGGATGGCCAGAACACTTCGCCCGACGACCCTCTGCCGAAAAGCCTGGTTGAGAAATTACTTTCCGGCCCTCGTTTCATCCTGGCCACCACGCTGACTGTTGCAACGTGAAGGTGAGCACCGGCCTCCGCGTGGCCATACTTGCGCTTTCGGGACTGATCGCCTTTACCCTGTCGCAGTACCTGTTGCGCGAGACGACGCCGAAAATCGTGGAGAGCGGCCCGCGCGTCAACATACACTCGGAAGCCGAACTGTTCCGGCTGCTCCCCGGACCGGGGGACGTCACCGGACTGTCGGGAACGTCGACCGAAAATTGGATTGACGGTTTCGGCCGCGTGAACTTCTACTGAGCCGATCATAAGTTCTGGGACTTTTGAGAAGATCGGAAGGCGCGTCGGCCCTGCTGGAGTGGCAGGCGGACCACCTGGACCTCCGGAAAATCTCAATATTTGTAGGGTCGGGGGCTGGCGCGGTGGCTTCTCCTGGCGGGAGGGCCTGGGGCCTTCCTTCCGTCGGTTTCCCGGACGGGTGTGCCACCCCAGTGGCCGTGACCAGGTTCTTCGCTCCGTTTCCAACCCCCGCCACCTCGATCCGTGCATGCGGTTCTCCCGCACACGGCTCACCGACGTCGTTCACCGCCGGCATTCGGCCTTTCCCGCCAGGGCTTGCCCGCCCTGGGCGCGACGACGATTCCATACAGGCTGATCAAGCCGAGATCGCTGAGCGAGCGTTTCAGCACGCCCCGGCCGTAGCTCCGGCTGCGCCGGTGTTTTCGGCTGAGGAACAGCGCCAGGCGCATCCAGGCGAACTCTCTGATCTTGCTAAAGCGCCGGGCAGAATGCCCGTACCGGAAATAGCCAGCCCATCCCCGCAGGAACAGGTTGACCTCCTTGGTGATCGCTTCGGTGCGAAGCAGCAGCCTGCGGCCGTCCGTGAGGTCACGGATCCGGTCGCGGGCGTGTTGCATCGCCCTGTCTGAGGGCCAGCGAGCGAGGAAAACGAACGGCCGTTTCCCGTTGAACCCGCGTGAGCGCACCAGCCGGTGGTGAAAGCCCAGGAAGTCCAGGCCTTCCCCACCGACCTCCAGGTGCACGATGCGGGTCTTGGCGGCCTTCGGCTCCAAACCGAGTGCCGCCAGCAGCTCCGTCAGGCGGGCCAGGGCCCGCTCGGCTTGACCGCGGGACCAGCACATCACGATCGCGTCGTCGGCATAGCGGGCCAGCACGCCGTCCGCCTCGTCCCACGCCCGATCCAATCGGTGCAGGTAGACGTTACAGAGGACGGGTGAAACCACGCCGCCTTGTGGCGTGCCGGTGACCTCTCGCCGGATCTGTCCGTCCTCCATCACCCCGGCGCGCAGAATCACCCGCAGGAGCTTCAGGAGCGACTGATCGCAGACGCGTTCCTCGATCGCACGCATCAACTCATCGTGCGGAATCGCCGAAAAGCAGTTGGCGATGTCCGTCTCGACCACCCACCGGCGGCCCCGCGCCTGCTCCTCAATGAGCACTTGCAGAGCATCGTGTGCTGAGCGCTTCGGGCGAAACCCGAATGAGCAATCAGCCATGTCCGCCTCGAAGACCGGTTCGAACACGATCTTCACAGCGGCCTGCACGATCCGATCCCGAACAGCGGGAATCGACAACGGCCGGTACTCGTCCTTCAGCCCAGGCTTGGGGATCATCACCCGGCGCGCGGGCAATGGCCGATACCGGCCCTGCCGAAGTTCCGCGGCCAACTCCTCAAGAAGCCGGACGATCCCGTACTCCTCGATGTCGGCCAGCGTGGTCGCGTCGATGCCCGGTGCGCCGTTGTTGCTGCGCACCATGACCCACCCGCGCTCCAGAACGTCTCTGCGATAGACCTTGTCCATGAGCGCGTGGAACCGACGTCCGGGATCGGCCTTGGCCGCCCGGTAGAGCACATGCTGCAAGGCGCGGACCGGATCACGCGGAACACGCGGCCCCACGGCGGCGGGAATAGCCAAAACGGCACTCACCGAGCCCCTCCTCCACCTCAATATGCATCGACGAAGTAGCGGCCCTTCCCTCACCGCCGGTTATGTTGTCCGGTCGGCTCAAGCAGTACTACGGCCGCCTCCGACGCCCACCCGGCCAGCAATCCACTTCCCGGCGTTGACCGGTTATAGGACGCCACGCTCCGGTAACACCTTCCGCAGGTCACCGGGCCGGGGAGGGCCTCCCCAGTTCCCGCCGTCACTATCGATACGTTCCGCGCCCCATACGCCGGGGAGTTCTTCGCGGCTGCAATTTCCAGGCTCTTCGCCGCTTCCATGGCCTTCACCCCGATCACGAGGGGCTCGGCTCTCCCTTGTCCCGTCCGAAGACGGCTGAGTAACGACGCCGCAGGCTTCGCGTCATGCTACGGACCGCATCGTCGCTCCCCCTTAAGGGCTTTTGACGCTGGGCTTCGACCCCGCCCGTTTCCAGACGAAGCCGCCAGCCTGCTACCGGGCCTCCTGGCAGCTACCCGGACCGGACTTTCACCGGCAAGCGACGACGAGCTTACGAACATGCAGATCAGCCGCTATGTCACGGCTTCACCTCCAGTTCTACTGGGCGCACATGATCGCCTCAGTACGACTGCCTGCCGAGTCTGGATACGAACGCCGTCGACATCGCCCCACCGCACTGAACCTGAAAGCTCGACGTGACATGCGATCATGCCTCTGACCTGCAGCGATAGGCGCATTCTGCGTAACGTCGACCTTTGATCATCAGTATATCGAGGCGAAGTTCACCATGGAGAATAACACCGTGGTGGTTGTCACATTTGGCCGTATCACGCCGTCCGACGTCCAGCAGGCTCAGGACTCGCTCCATGAGCCGAAAGAGTCCTGCACCGAACGGGGTACATTCCTCGGAGATTCCGAAACCGAGGGGAGCTGGACGTTCACCCGGTATTCTCACGCACCCTTGGGTAACGCTTCACTCTCATACACGTACAACTTCAAACCCGACTCAGGATTCGTCAACGGTGAGGGACGGGTGGTATACACGATCTCAAACGGCTGGGGCCTGACCGCCGTCACCGACGAGGCATCCGGTGAGGCATTGAATTTGTTTCTTTCTCAAATATTGGATCGCTTGGACAAGGCGGTTGACACAAAGTTCCGGTGAGGCATGGCGAGGAGTTCAAGCAAGGCGCGGTGAAGCCCGGTCACTCATTCGCCACCCGCACTACGGCGAAGTGCCTCGGGGCACCTTCCTGGACCCGACCGCCCTGGCCCTGCCGCTGAAAAAGCCTCGCGGTGACCGGGCTGTCGCCGCTACAGTCCCCCGCATGGGTATCGCAGTCACCAAGTACTGACGATCAAAGGTGGACGTTACACGAAGGCTATCTATCGCTGCAGGTCATCGGCATGATCGCGCGTCACGCCGAGCTTTCAGATTCAGTAGTTCCAGTGAGACCGGGTCCGGCAAGTCCATGACCGGTCTCGCGATCATGGGCATGCTGCCGGCCGGAGGCCGGGTGACCAGCGGATCGATCGACCTGGGCGGCGAGGAACTCGTCGGGCTTCCCGCAGCGCGGTACCGGGCCATTCGCGGCAACGACATCGCGATGGTGTTCCAGGACTCGATGACGGCGTTGAACCCGACTCGACGGATCGGTGAGCAGGTCGCCGAACCGGTGCGTCTGCACCATGGCGCGTCGAAGCGAGCCGCGCGCGGGCGCGCCGAGGAGATGCTCGCCCTGGTCGGGCTGCCGCGGCCGGCCGAGCGGCTGGACGACTATCCGCACCAGCTCTCGGGTGGCATGCGGCAACGCGTGATGATCGCGATGGCGCTGGTACGCGAGCCACGGGTCGTCGTCGCCGACGAGCCGACCACGGCGCTCGACGTCACGATCCAGGCGGAGATCCTCGACCTCCTCGATGACCTCAAGTCCCGGCTGGGCATGTCGATGATCCTCATCACGCACGACATGGGGGTGATCGCCCGGCATGCCGACCGCGTGGGGGTGATGTACGGCGAGCGCGTCGCCGAGACCGGGCCGACACCCGTGCTTTTCAGCCGGACGCGGCATCGCTATACGCACGCGCTGCTGTCCTCGATCCCTTCGCTCACCCATGACCGGCGCGAGGAGCTCTTCAGCATCCCGGGCGCGCCGCCGGACCTGACCGTGGCTCACGTCGGCTGCCCCTTCGCACCGCGCTGTGACGCCGCGACGGATCGGTGCCGCGAGAAGCAGTCGGCACCGTCGGTGGTGGTGGAGGAGGAGGACGGCCATGCCCATGCGTGCCGGCATCCGGCCTCCGGTCCAACGGCCGGGGTCCGCGCGCGGTGCGCCACCCCGCCGGCGATCCTCCCCGAGCGAGGAGCGGCGCCACGGTTGCGCGTCGTCGACCTGAGGCGCGAGTACCCGGCGGGTGGTGCGGGTCTCTTCGGCGGGCGCCGTACCGTGAAGGCGGTTTCCGGCGTGAGTTTCGAGGTGGCGGCCGGCGAGACGTTCGGGCTCGTCGGAGAGTCGGGCTGCGGCAAGTCCTCCCTGGGCAGGATGCTCGTGGCCCTGGACCGGCCCACCTCCGGTGAGGTGATCTTCGATGGCGAGCCGGTCACCCGGATGAGCGCACGCGCACCCGGGCCGCGCCGTACTCAGCTGCAGATGATGTTCCAGGACTCTAACGCCTCCCTCGACCCCCGGATGCGCATCGGCACGATCCTGCGTGAACCCCTGGCGATCCAGGGCGTCGGCAGGCGCGCCCAGCGGACCGCTCGTGCTCGCGAGTTGCTACAGGACGTGGGCTTGCCCGCCGACGTCATGGAGCGCTACCCCCACGAGCTCTCCGGGGGGGCACGGGCACCTGGCCTTCGGCCATGGCATCCACCAGTGCCTCGGCCAGCAGCTGGCCCGAGTCGAGATGCGGGTCGCGCTGCCCGCGCTGTTCTGCCGGTTCCCGACCCTCCGCCTGGCCGTCCCGGCCGAGGACGTTCCGTTGCGCCACAACATGAACATCTATGGCGTGCACCGGCTCGAGGTCACCTGGGACCAGGCACGGACACCGCGTGGTCGGTGAACCGCTCGTAGTACCGGCTGAGCAGAGCGGCGCGGGTGATCCCCCAGCCGGTCTCCCGCGTCGGCCCGGAGAACGCGAAGCCCGGCAGCGACGGGACGACGACGTGGAAGGCGTCCGCCGAGTTCCCCCGTGTGCCCGCGGGTCGGTCAACGGCCCGAGAATGTCCAGAAAAATTTTCAAAGAATCCCGGCGCCGGATGTAGGAGACCAGGCGTCGGCTCCGTCTCCCAGGTGACAGCGCGCCCGAGGCGCGAGAGATCTGTACGACAGGACACCATCATGGGCAAGCTCATCCACTTCGTGCACCAGTCCCTCGACGGCTTCATCGAGGGCCCGAACGGCGAGTTCGACTGGCCGCGGATGGGTCCGGAACTGTCCGCCTACGCGCAGGAGCTGAGCTCCGGCGACAAGGTGTTCCTCTACGGGCGCGTGGTCTGGGACATGATGTCGGGCTACTGGCCCAAGGCCGAGCAGCACTCCGAGCATGAGCACGACCTGGCCTTCGCCCCGATCTGGCGCGCGGCACCGAAGGTCGTGGTCTCCCGGACGCTGGAGAAGGCCGACTGGAACACCCGCGTGATCAGCGAGAACGTCGCCGGGGAACTGACCGCGCTCAAGGAGTCCGGCGCGACCCTGCTGCTGTTCGGCGGGTCGGTGCTGGCCTCGCACCTCACCCGGCACAGCGTGATCGACGAGTACCAGATCTTCGTCCACCCCGTGATCCTGGGCGGCGGCAAGCCGGTCTTCCAACAGGACCACCGGGCCGACCTCGAACTCACCGAAACGCGGACGTTCGACTCCGAGATCGTCCTGCTCCGCCACCGGCGCACCACCGCGCAGGGCTGAACCCCGGTGTTCCAAGTAGACCCGGCACATCGCCGCGACGAACACCGCGTGGTGCGGCGCCACGGCGTCGACCATGACCAGGCAGCCTCCGGACTCCTCCCGGTTCAGCTCGCGCAGCGGGCGGCGCGCTGGAGGAGGAAGCGCTGCTCAGGCCGGCTGCCGGCCAGACGTGCGGCCTCCCGGTACGCCAAGGCTGCGGCAGCAGCCTCCCCGGCCTGGTCGAGCAGGTGGGCGCGGACGGCCAGCAGTCGATGATGGCCGGCGAGCACCCCGGATTCCAGCTCGTCCAACAGCGCCAATCCGGCGCGCGGCCCGCGCACCATCGCCAGCGCGACCGCCCGGTTGAGGGTGGCGACGGGGTTGGGGTGCAGTCGCTCCAGGATCTCGTACAGCGCCAGGATCTGCCGCCAGTCGGTGGCCTCGGCCGATGGCGCCTCGTCGTGTACCGCCGCGATGGCGGCCTGAACCTGGTACGGGCCGAGCGTGCGGGTCGCCAACGTACGGGTGATGATGTCGGTTCCCTCCGCGATGGCCGCGGTGTCCCAGCGGGACCGGTCCTGCTCCGCCAGCGGCACGAGCACGCCGTCGGGGCCGGTACGCGCCGCGCCTCGGGCCTCGGTCAGCAGCATCAACGCCAGCAGGCCCGCGGTCTCCCCGGATTCGGGGAGCCGCGCATACAGCCGGCGCACCAGATGCAGGGCCTGTCCGGTGAGCAGGGGCCGGCGCAGATCCGAGCCGGTGCTGGCGCTGTAGCCCTCGTTGAACATCAGGTACAGCACGTGCAGCACGACCTGTAGCCGAGGTCCGTGCTCAGGGTCCGGGGGCAGCTCGAACCGCGCCCCGGCTTCCCGCAGGCGCTGCTTGGCCCGTGAGATGCGCTGTCCCATCGTCTTCTCGGGCACCAGGAAGGATGCCGCTATCTCGCCGGTGGTCAGTCCGGCGACCGCCCGCAGCGTGAGCGCCAGCTGCGACGAGGCGGTCAACGCCGGGTGACAGCACAGGAACAGCAGTTCCAGCAGGTCGTCACGGACCACCTCGGCATCCGGCGGTGGTGCGACCAGCGCGTCGCGCGGCATGGCGTCGAGAGCGGCCCGCTCCCGACGCTCCCGGGCACTGTCGGCCCGAACCCGATCGATGTACCGATTCACCGCGACCTTGTTGAGCCAGCCCAGCGGGTGGTCCGGGACACCGTCACGCGGCCAGGCGTCCGCCGCGGCGATCAGCGCCTCCTGCACCGCGTCCTCGCAACGGGCGAAGTCCCCGTACCGGCGCACGAGCGAACCAAGCACCCGGGACGCCAGCGACCTCAGCAGTTCCTCGACCGGCTCGTCAGACCTCGGCACTCGCCCAGCCACGCCCCATCAGCGGCCACGCCTCCAGGCCACCGCCGCGCGGCAGCCCCGGATAGGCCCGTGCGATCTCCAGCGCCCGCTGCTCGTCGTCGACCTCGACCACGAAGTAGGAGCCGACGAACTCCTTCGCCTCGATATACGGGCCGTCGGTGACGACCGCGTCACCGGCGGTCCATTGAACCGATCGCGGCCGGGGCATCAGCCCCTCTGACTCAAGAAGCTCTCCCGACTCGCGCAACGCCTCGTTGAACCCATCGACCTCGGCGATCAGGCTCGCCATATCCTCCGGCGCCAGAGCGTTCCAGATGTCCTCGTTGCCGTAGATCAGCATCAGGTACTTCACCGTGCCGTCCTTCTCCTCGATATCGGGCCGCATCCCCCTGCATTCTGCCCGGGGTACGGAGGAGGCTGTTGCTCAGCATGGTCCGTGCCTGAACATCGCCGCAGTCAGGCAGGATCTCCGAAACACGACTGACTGCCAACACCGGGTGAGGCAGAGCCCTCGCCTCTCCCTGGCTGGAGGGGACGGGTTCACCTGACGGCGCAGCACGGCGACCTGACGGCGCAGCACGGCGACCTGACGGCGAAGCCCCACGATCTCGGCCATCTTGGCCCGATCACTTCGCGACCCAGTAGAACCAGGAGTTGAAAGGCACGCCCGAGGATGAGGTAGTGGGAGGACCACGACACCGTCAGCAGGATGCCCGAGACCTCATCATGCTCGAGCCACGAACCCCCCGGTCAACCTCGGCGGCTGAGTTTCCGCACCCTACAAGCCAATGAAACCTCTGTCAGGCCAACGGCTCGTCCACAGCAATTGGAGTGTCAGTTCGCAAATGGCGACCCAGCAGGCCGATGGCCAGTTCGCCCTTGGTGGCGAAGGCCAGGTCCAGCGGTAATCCGGTGGTGATCGTCTTGACCGGGTCGGCGATCTGCTCGGCCGGGATCCACTGCCGCGCGCCGATCAGCGCGTGCCCGCTCCCACCCCGGATGTAGGCCAGATAGACGGTGTTGACGCCGTTGTCCACGCCGCCCGCGCAGCCCATGTGCTGACGCTTGACGCCCGAGGTGGCGGTGCCCTTTTTCTCCTGCCCGGACTCGTCCAGGGCACCGACGGTCAGGCTACCCGGCCGGGCTGCGGTGTCCAGATGGGCGACGGCGAAGCGGCGCACCACGCTCATCGCGTCGGCGGTGTCCCAGCGGGCCCGGTTCAGCAGTCGCCGAGTGGCGGCCGGAGAACGGTCCCCGGCCCACTCGGCGATCGTCCAGCCATTGCGTTTGGGCAGGTCGGACATGACGGCCCGGATGTACTTGGCGGCCTGCAGGCGCGGCTCAACCCGGGTGAACATCGGCGCCGGCGCGCTAAGCAGTTCGTCGGTGTTCCGCTGCGTGCGCCGGGCCTCTAGGATGAGCGCGGTAACCGCTTCTGATCTTGTTCTCGTCACACAGGCATGATCACGAGCGGCTGCTCTCGTTGCGCCTCCGTCCGATCACAAGATTGCATCGACCTGCCGCGCATCAGACCTGGTCAAACCCTGAATAGTGACTGCCGTACTAGCCTAAAAAAAGGCACGTTGAGCATCGGAGAATCCGTGGCAACTGTTTCCTCCGCCGAAGAGCCGTTGGCCATCGTAGGTGCGGGGTGCCGTCTACCTGGTGGGGTCGAAGACCTTGACGGACTGTGGGGTGCGCTGACGGCTTGCAGCGATCTGGTGACCGAGGTGCCCAACGACCGGTTCGACCCGTCGTGGTTCGTGCATCGGGGGGACCGGCGCTCCGGCCGGAGCTACACCGCCCACGGGGCTTTCCTCGATGACCTCGCCGGATTCGATCCTGGCTATTTCGGGATCTCACCCCGGGAGGCGGATCGGCTCGATCCGCAGCAGCGGCTGATGCTGGAGCTGGCGGTGGAGAGCCTCGATGATGCGGGCATCGATCCGGCACGGCTGGCAGGTTCGGATACCGCAGTGTTCATTGGGGTGTTCAACGGTGATTACGGGGTTCTTCAGGGGAGGAACCCTGCGAGTCTCAACGCCTATTCTGTCGCTGGTTGGACTTTCGGTAATACGGCCAATCGTGTGTCGTATTTCCTTGACCTCCACGGTCCGAGCATGGCGATCGACACGGCGTGCTCCTCGGCGCTCGTGGCCCTGCACGAGGCCGCTCAGGCCATCCGTTCCGGGGAATGCAGGGTGGCCTTGGCGGGCGGCGTCAACGTGCTGCTCGATCCCGCTGTGTTCGTCGGGCTCTCCCAGGCCTCCATGCTGTCCAAGCGCGGCAGATGCCAGACCTTCTCCGCCAACGCCGACGGGTATGTCCGCGGCGAGGGCGCCGGAATGGTGGTCTTGAAGACTCTGGCGGACGCGCGGGCGGACGGCGACCGTGTTCACGCACTGCTCCTCAGGACGGGCACCAACACCGACGGCCGGACCGAGGGCCTGACCCACCCCGGCGTCGGCAGCCAGGCGGCATTGCTACGGGACGTCTATGCGCGTGCCGCGGTTGACCTCGACGACCTCGTCTACTGGGAGGCGCACGGTACCGGCACTCCGGTAGGCGACCCGGTCGAGTGCGAGGCGATCGGCCAGGCGATCGGGATCAGGCGGTCTCCTGGGAATCCACTGCCAATCGGCTCGATCAAGTCGAATATGGGGCATTTGGAGTCCGCTGCCGGTATGGCCGGACTCCTGAAAGCCATCCTGGTGCTCCGCCACGGGGTGATCCCCCCGAACCTCCATGCGGACCCGCTCAACCCCGGGATCGATTGGAACCGCCTCGGGCTCTCACCGGTGACTCGGGAACGTGCCATCCGCTCGGTTTCCCGGCCGCTGGCCGGGGTGAGCTCGTTCGGGTTCGGCGGTGTGAACGCTCATGCGGTCCTTGCGGTGCCACCGCCCGTGGACGTGTCCGCCCGTACCCCGGCACCGCTGCTCCCCGTCGTGGTCTCCGGTCGCACAGCTGCCGCGGCGAAGGACATGGCGGCGCGGGTCGCTGACCGGCTGGACTCGACGGACAGTGGCGGCTTCTACGATGTGTGCCACACGCTGGCCCGGCGCCGAGGTGTCCGCGAGCACCGGATCTCGGTGTTGGCGGCGGGTGCGGCGGAAGCGGCGTCGCTGCTCAGAGAGGTCGTTGACGACGAGAACCCGGTCGGGACCGCGAGTGACTCGGCGAGGACCGACGGCCGGGTCGTCTTCGCGTTCGGCGGCGCGGGAACCCCGTGGCCCGGCATGGCGCGCGATCTCCTGGCCGGTGACGAAGCGTTCCGGTCCACGGTGGAACGGATAGACCGGCTCCTGTCCCGGCACGTCGGCTGGTCGGTCGTCACCGAGATGACCGCGCCCGCATCGCATTCGAGGCTGAACACCGCCGAGATCGGGCAGCCGGCGCTCTTCGCGGTGCAGATGGGGCTTGTCGCGGCGCTGCAAGCGCGAGGCATCCGGCCGGCGGCGGTCATCGGGCACAGCGTGGGAGAGATCGCCGCCGCCTGCGTCTCCGGTGCCCTGGATCTTGAGGACGCGGTGCTGCTGTGCGCCGCACGGGGACGCACGCAGCAGCTCACCATGGGTGAGGGTGCCATGGCCGCAGTCGGTCTGTCCCCGGCCCAGGCGGCCGAGGAACTTGAGCCGTTCGGCGCCGAGGTCGAACTGGCGGCGATCAACAGTGGCAGGGATGTCACCGTCGCCGGGTCGCGGGACGCGCTGAGGCACCTGGAATCCGTACTGGTGCGCAAGGGCGTCTTCTTCAGAAGGCTGGACGTCGAGTTCGCGTTCCACAGCCGGGCCATGGACAGGCTGGAAACCCCGCTCCTCAAGGCTCTTGAGGACCTACGGCCCGCGATACCGGGCATTTCCCTGGTGTCTACGGTGACCGGTCTGCCAGTCGAAGGCGCCGAGCTCGATTCGGCTTATTGGTGGCAGAACGTCCGGCAGGCCGTCCGGTTCGGCCCGGCTGTCGACCTGCTGGTGCGGGATGGCTACCAGATCTTCCTGGAGGTCGGCCCGCACCCGGTGCTGCAGACCTATCTGCGCCGCGCCGGAGAGGGCCGCGCCGGAGAGGAGGGCGCCCGGCTGACCGTCCTGCCCACGCTCCGAAGGGAACAGCCGGGAGAACCCGCGCTCCGCACAGCCGTGGCCGCGCTGCTGGCGGCCGGGGCCGACGCCGATTGGGAGGCGTTCCTCCCGCAACGCGGATCCGTGGCCGAGCTGCCGACCTATCCATGGCAGCGCGAACGGCACTGGAACGGTCAAGCGGACTGGTGGGCTCCCCGCCTTGAACATCCGCTGCTGGGTGCCCGGATCCCGGCACCCGATCCGTCCTGGAACGCACCAATTGACCCCGGTCGGGTGCCGTGGCTGACCGAGCACCGAGTCGCCGGTGCCGACCTGTTGCCGGCGACGGGATTCGTGGAGCTCGCCCTGGCCGCCGGACGCAGGATCCTCGACGGCCCGCTGGAACTGCTCGGGCTGGAGATCCTGCGTCCGCTGCCGGTGCCGTCCGCAGCCGAACCCGACCTGGACATCCAGGTCTGCGTGACTCAGGACGGCCAGGTTCGCGTCAGCACCCGAAGCGACGACGAGTGGCAGGTCCATGCCCGGTGCCGGGTACGTGCGGCGGTGGACGCGCCGCCCGTCCCCCTCGGCTCCAGGCCTCCGCTGGACGACGTGGTCGAAGTCGGCGCGGATGAGCACTTCGCCGTTGCGGCGCGGGCCGGTCTCGACTACGGACCGGTGTTCCGAAGTCTGAAGTCCGTCCTGATCACAGGGGAAACGGCGCACGCCGAATACAGATTCACCGAGCCGACCGGTGGCTATGAGGCGCATCCCGCCATCGTCGACGCGGCTCTGCAGACCGTGTTGACCGTTCTTGCCCAGCGTGGAAGCGGCGTCGAGATCACCGCTCACCTCCCGGTCTCCTTCGACCGCGTCCGCTTGTGGCGCCCGCCGACCGCTACGGGATCCATCCAGACCCGGCTGCGGCCGCAGGACAGCTCACGCGATGTGATCGCGGACTTCACCCTGACCGACCCTGCGGGCAACATCGTCATGCAACTGAGCGGATGCCGATTCCGGCGAATGCCAGGTGAGGAGGGGCCGGCCCGCCATGTGACCGTACTGCGGGCTTCCGGCGGAGGCCCAACCGCCCAAGACACCACACCGGCGATAGCGGACCTCCTGGCAGTCGTCGAGCCGCATCGGCGTGAGCTTCGCGACCGTCTGAGCGCCCGCAGCGAGCGGCACTCGCGGTTCATGAAGGCGTACACGGCGGTCGCGGCGCACTTCACCATGGCGATGGTCCACGAACTGGTGCCTGCAGGCCAGTGGAGCATCGAGGATCTGACCGCCATCGGGGTACTACCGAAGTACACGCGCCTGGTCCGGCAGCTGTGTGTTCTGGCGGCGGGCGAAGGGCTCTGCGGGGATGCCGGGAGCGGGCGGTGGCGGACGACCGGGCGGGCCGAGCCGTACCGGCTGTTCACGGCGGCGTTGGGCGAGTTCCCCGAGTACTCGGCCGAACTCCAGCTCGCAGGCCGGTGCGGCAGGTACCTGACCGACGTGCTGACCGGTCGCCGGGAGGCAACGGAGGTGCTGTTCCCGCAGGGCGGGCTCCAGACCGCCGAGCACTTCTATGACAGCGGACCGGTGCTCAGCCCGTGCAACCTGCTGGCCCGCACGATCATCAGCGATCTTGTGGGGCTCTGGCCCGCCGACCGGCCCCTGCGCGTCCTGGAGGTCGGTGCGGGTACGGGAGGCCTGACGGCCGCTGTGCTGCCCTTACTACCGCCCGAACGCACCAGCTATGTGTTCACCGATCTTTCGTCGGCGTTCCTCAAAGCGGCTGCGGCCCGCTTCAAGCCCTACGACTTCGTCGACTACAAGCTCCTGGACCTCGAGCGGAATCCCGCAGATCAGGGATTCGCGGAGGCGGGCTTCGACCTCGTGCTCGCCGCGAACGTCCTGCACGCCACGGCGGACCTGGGCAGGACACTCGACGCGGTCTCCGCGCTCCTGGACGACGGAGGGCTCCTCCTGATGGGCGAGACCCTCCACATCGGGCCCCTCGCGTTGGTCTTCGGTCTCCTGGACGGCTGGTGGTCGGCCACCGACACCGCACGACGTCCCGGCGGCCCTCTCCTGGGTGCGGACGCGTGGCTCGGCCTGCTCGCCGAGCGCGGTTTCACCGAGTCCGTGGAGTTGCGCGCCGAGGAGGAGCCGGTGGGCATCGACACCACGCTGTTCCTGGCAGCAAGGCAAAGACGGCCCCTGCGCGCGCACGAGAATCCGGCGCCTCCGAGTACCGCGGACTGGTGGGTCCTCGCCGAGTCGCCGAACGACCAGGAATTCGCCGAGGTGGTGGCGCGAGAGCTTGAACGTGCGGGCCAGACCGCGTCGGCTTGTGCCGGAGACCCGCCACATGGTGGCACCGATGTCGTCTTCCTGCTGGGCGGCGGCCATGGAACGGCCGATGATGATCCTGACGCATCGGCGCAGCGGGTCGCCGCGGCCACCGAGGCCCTGCGGTCGTGCGCCGCGATCGCACAGCGCTCCTCGGCAGGCCGCATGCCGATGGTGTGGCTCGTCACCCGCCCGTCCGGCGTGTTTCCCGCCCCGGAACGGCCGCTGTTCCCCGGCGACGCCGCCCTATGGGGCGCGGCGAGATGCCTGGCCAATGAGGAGCCGGACGTCGCCGTACGGAAGGTGTCCTTCGACCGAGGCGCCGACCAGGAACGGGACGCGAAGGTTCTGGTGTCAGAGTTGCTGGGCGACTCGCCGGAGGACGAAGTCGTCCTGACCCGGGGTGGGCGATTCGTCCCTCGGCTCAAACCCGCTTCCGACCCGCCCGTCCGTCCGGGAGAGCCACGTCGGCTCAGGATCCGCAACCACGGTCCGGCCTACCGGCTCGACTGGGAGCCGGCGCCAACGCGGGTGCCGGGGCCGAACGAGGTGACCGTCGAGGTGAGGGCCGCGGGCGTGAACTACCGGAACGTCCTTCGAGCTCTCGGCCGGCTGCCGGACGAAGCCGCCGGCGGTCCGAACCACGAGTCGCTCTACGGATTCGACTGCGCGGGCGTCGTGACCGAGGTCGGTGCGGACGTACGGGATCTGCGGCCGGGTGACCGGGTGTTCGCGGGAGTCCCGAACGCTCTGGCCTCCCTGGTCGTCGTCGATCGGCGCTGCGTCTCGCGGATCCCGGACGGGATGGATTACACAGCGGCCGCGACACTTCCGGTGGCCTTCCTCACCGTCCGGCTCGCGCTGGCGGACAGGACCATGCTCAGCCAGGGGGAGGTGGTATTGCTCCACGGTGCCACCGGAGGTGTGGGGCTGGCCGCCCTCCAGCACGCCCGGCTGGTGGGGGCCAAAGTGATCGCGACCGCAGGTACGGCGGACAAGCGCGACCTGCTGCGGGCGCTCGGGGTGGAGCACGTCCTCGATTCACGTGGGTTGGGGTTCGCGGGCGAGGTCATGGCCATCACCGGCGGGCGGGGCGTCGACGTCGTGCTGAACTCGCTCGCAGGCGAAGGGCTGGTCCGCGGGCTCGAGCTGCTGCGCCCGCGCGGTCGTTTCGTCGAGCTGGGCAAACAGGACTTCCACGCCGGTACCAGGCTGGCGATGAGCGCGTTGAGTGGCAACATCAATTTCCTCAGCGTGGACCTCATGCAGGTCCTCCAACAGCTCCCGGAGGTGACCCAGAGCAGTCTCAACGAGGTTGCGGAGCTCGTGGAAGCCGGGGCCTACCAACCGCTGCCCTACCGTGCCTTCCCCGCCGACCGGGTCGCGGAGTCCTTTGACCTGATGAAGCAATCCCGCCACATCGGCAAGATCGTTTTGACGTTCGAGCCTGCCGCACCCGCAGTCGGGGCGCGTCGGGCAGGACTCGACCCTGAGGCGGTCTATCTGGTCAGCGGCGGGCTAGGAGGCTTCGGTGCCCGGACCGCCCAGTGGCTCGCCGAGCAGGGCGCCGGCCGCCTCGCGCTGATCGGCCGCCGAGGTTTGGACGGCCCAGAGGCCCGAAAGACAGTGAGGTCGCTCGAGCAGCGCGGAGTCACGGTGACGGCCCACGCGGTGGACGTCTCCGACATGCAGGCGATGCGGACTCTTGTCGCGGAAATCGATGCCACCGGGCACCGGCTGGGCGGGGTGGTGCACTGCGCGATGGTGCTCGATGACGCACCGCTGACCGAACTCACCAGGCAGCGTCTTCGTGCCGTGCTCGCACCGAAGTTGAGCGGGGCGTTGGTGCTCGATCGGCTGACCCGGGAGAGGTCGCTGGATCTGTTCGTCGTCTACTCCTCGGTGACGGCTGCCGTCGGGAACATCGGGCAAGCCGGATACGCAGCGGGCAACCTCTTCGGCGAGGCCCTCGTCAGAGCCAGGCGGGCACGAGGCCAGGCCGGTCTCGCGGTGGCCTGGGGATCGGTCGGAGACGTCGGCTACCTGGCCCGCAACGCCGAAGCAGAGGCTGTCATGGCGCGCTGGACTCGCCCGGTAGAGCCTGGGAGAGGGCTTGACGTGATGGGCTCGCTTATGGAGCTGGACACCGACGTCGCCCTGGTCGGTGCCGTCGACTGGGAAGACGCCAGGGCGCTGCTGCCCACCCTGGACGCGCCGCGATTCTCCCCTGTGCGGTCCGCCGTCCTTGCCGGCAGACCGGAAGACCTGCGCGAGCAGATCATGAACGCCGCTTCGGCCGAAGCCGAGACGCTGGTCACCGATACCGTGACCCGGCTGCTCGCCGAGGTGCTGCAAGCCGCGCCTCAGGACGTCGCCGCGAGCCGCCCGCTCAACGAACTTGGAATCGACTCGCTGATGAGGGCGGAGCTGCAAGGAGCGATCTGGCGGAGCCTCGGCTGCGACATCCCCGTCATGGCCATCGGTCCCGCCGCCAGCGCCACCGACCTGGCCAAACAGGTACTGACCCGGCTGAGCAAGAGGCTGCCTACCGCCACGGGGAGCGTCATGTGACCGAGACGGTGCTGGTGACCGGCGCAACGGGCTTCCTGGGCGGACATCTGTGCCTCGAGCTGCTCCGCTCCACGTCGGCCACGATCCACTGCATTGTCCGAAGCCGCACCGACCACAGTGCGACCCGGCGGCTCCACGCGCATCTGACCAGGCTGAACGGACCCGAAACCGGCCTCGACCTAGACCGGGTCAAGGCCACACGCGGCAACATGACCGAACCGCGCATGGGCCTGCCGGTAGCGCAGTACACCCGCCTGGCCGACACCGTAGACGGCATATACCACTGCGCGGCCACCGTGGATCTCGCCGCCCCCTTCACAGATCTGATACCCGGCAACGTCACCGCGACCCAGGAAGCCATCCGGTTCGCCGGCCATCGCCGAACAAAAGCCCTGCATCACATCTCATCAGTCGTCGTCTTCGCGGCCGCCCGCGAGCTGTCCTACCCCACCGTCGACGAGAACACCGAAGTGAGCCTCGCGATGGCAGGCACACTCGGCTATGGCCAATCGAAGTACCGAGCCGAGGAAGAAATACGCCGAGCCGCTGCCACCGGACTGCCCACCACGATCTACCGCGCCGGTGTGATCTTCGGAAGCAGCCGCCACTGGCAGTTCGCCGAAACCGACCTCTGGACACGGCTGGTCAGAGCCGCCATCGAAGTCGGAACCGCACCAGAGAGCCCAGGCACCATACCCGGCGCACCGGTCGACCGGATCGCCGCCGACATCGTGCGGCTCTCTCGGCGGCCCGACGCCCCCGGCCGGGTCTACCACCCGAACCAGGCAGCTCCGATACCCGTCGCCCAGGTCTTCGACCAGGCCCGCGCCTACGGCTACGACCTGCCGAAACGCGCCCCCGCACAATGGAAGGAAGACCTCCTCGGACACGCCGAACGGCCCGCGGCCCAACTCGTCCTCGCCTGCTGGGAAGGCATCTCCTACATGATCGTCCCAGAGCCGCGGTACCTGCCGCCCACGATCAATTCCGCACTCACAAGATCGGCACTCAACGGATCCACCGACACGGGCCCGGAGATGATCCTGGACACCGAGTTCTTCACCCGGATGCTCGATGGAATAACCAACACATTCCCGTCACATGATCACGAACGGTGTTAGCGTGAGGCGCTGTCTCATGCTCGGAGCGCATCACCAGGACATGAACCCCAATGGCGCTGACCTGCGGTTCTGTTGAGATCGACAGCGATCAACACCCCGGCGAGGCCGAACTCGAAGGGAGCGCCCAGCGCATCACCTACCGCCGAGCCCACAACAGCACCGACGGCACGCTGAGTACGGTTCATCGCGGCAGCCTACCGGGAGATATTTCCGACGCTCAGACTCGCCGAGACTCGAATCCGCTGATTCAGCGGGAGCGATGGCGCACCCATGCTCGCCCGGCCTCGGCGGCCCGCGCTCGGAAATCGCGTCCTTCCGCAGGGCCGAACCATGCCTTGTACAGGCGGAACAGCGTCCACAGCGCGGCCAGGCCGGTGACCGTGTCCGCGGGTGCGGACCGCCAGGCCGGTACGCGGGCCGGCAGCGCCTCGGTCTGTTCCGGGGTGTGGGGTGAGCGCCTCGTTCAGGACGACCAGGGTGTCCAGCACGAGCGGCACATCCGGCGAGCCAGGTGACAGGTCGGCGTCCCGGCCGTCGACGTACTCGTGCAGCAGCACGATCCATTCCTCCACCTCGCCGCTCCATCGCAGGCGGGGCGTGGGCAGGCCGGGCGGCAGTACGGCGCCGGCTTGTCGTTCCCGCTCGTACAGGGTCGCGGCCGGACTGGCGGTAGAGACGGCCTTGAGGAAGACAGCCCCGCCGTCTTCGGTGTGCAGCCGGGCGGCGAGGCCGGGCATGAGTCCCTTGGTCACCGGTTCGGCCTTGAGCACCTGGCCGATCTGTTGCTCGACGGTGTGACGCACGTTGTTGGGGAGGTCGTCCCACTGTGGTCTCACGGTCAGCTCTCTCTCGGGTCGTCGGCGCAGCCCGCGTAGCACTGGCTGCATTCACTGGCGGGGATCCACAACTCGGGGACAACCGACAAGCCCGCGGCTCGCATGGCCTCGACGGTAGTCCCGATCGCGGCTAGAGGGTCGGAGATCGTGTCCTCGGGAGTATCGACGGGCGCGTGATGAATGAACCTGTCGGCGACCTTGGCGCAGAACTCCTGGTACTCGCGGGTGTACGCCAGGAAGGCGTGCCAGCCGATGTCCACCTGCTTGGAAGGGGACAGACGCGCGTCCGGGTTAAGCGCGCAGGCGACCAGGAACGCCAGGGCCTGCTCCATGACGCACGCGGCGTCCTCCGGAGGGATGTCCTCCTCACGGGCGATGCGGTCGGTCAGAAACCCGAACAGCCTCTCGGGGATGAGGGTACGAGGATGTGTCAGCTCATCGTCGGTGAGCCGAACCGTTGTGGCAGAAGCCATTGCAGCCTCCATGCGGGGTATCCGAATGCTGTCGATCCGGAGTGAACCTGCTTCGACGCTAGGGACGGCATGCCATACGGCTCAACGGAATGTCTTCAGATTTCTTCAATCTCGTGCAGGGCACGGCCGATCAGCTCGTGCGCGCGCTCCCCATACACGGCGAGACGGTCCAAACCGGCGAAGTGCCGTTCGTACAGCGCGATCTCCCGAGGCTGGGTCACGTTCAGCCCGGCCGTGACGGTCTCCGTCATGACGATCCGCGAGTCGAAGATCCAGTATCCGGCGTGCGGGCCGAGCTCGATGTCGGCGTGCCGGGGGATGACGCCAACGTGCAGGCGCAGCGGAAGCGCCTCCATCTCGGCGCGGACGTGCGCGAGCTGGCCGCGCATCACCTCCGGACTGCCCACCCAGGTGTCGAGGGCCTGCTGCGCCATGATGATGTGGAAACGCCGATCCCCCATCCGCAGAACCGCCTGCCGACCGAGCCGGGCACCGACCGCGGCTTCCAGGTCCTCGTTCCTGATCGCGTTCTGGACGCGCCGCCGGCCACCGCGCATCTGACGTTTCCACTCGACGTACTGGGCGTCGATCGTACGGACGGTGGCGATCAGTTCGGGGATCTGGTCCTCGGCGCCGCAGACACGACACCAGGTACGGATGTCCGCCTCGGTGGCGTTCTGCCGGCCCAGCTCCAGTTTGGAGACCTTCGGGGGTCGCCAACCGGCCCGCTCCGCCAGATCACGGCCGGACAGCTCCGCGTCACGGCGGAGTTCCCGCAGGCGTGCGCCCAGGGCTTCGCGGGCCTGGTCGGTGGGAGGGAGCACGAGACGTGACAGAAATCAGACGTAGTCGGCGTGGGGAACACCACGTGACCAGGTGAGATCCCGGGCCGCGCGGTAGCGCTCGATCAGCTGTGGGTCGGTCTCGACGACAAAGGCGCCGGTACGGCCGTCGCCGGGGAAGACGCTGAGGACGAGCCGGTCGTCGTCGAACAGCCAGCAGTCCTCGGCGGGGAAGTCCACGTCGGTCGCGAGGTGGCGCGGCAGATACCGGATGTCCTCGCCCGCCTTCACGTTGTCACCGGCGATGGCCAGCAGCCACCGGGTGTAGTCCGTGTGCGGCACGGTGACGACGCGGAGCCGCTGAACCTCGCAGCCGGCCGACGTCACCTCTCGGATGAACCGCTGCCAAGGCAGCCGCCAGGCCAGGTCGTCGTACGCTCCGGCCAGCCACTTCCGCAGCGGCTCGTCCTCCTGGGCGACCTGGTAGGTGTCCTTCAGCTCCAGGTGCCACGCCCGCTTCGCATCGCGGAAGCAGGTCTGGAACTCCTCATACGTCATCAGGTCCACGAGCCTCCTTGGGCAGATGATCCATCAGCCTGCGGGGAACCCGCAAGACGAGCTCGTCGTCGGGGATGGCCCGATCACGGTCAGCGCGTCGGGGTCGGTCACCGTGAACCCCTGGATGACGTACGTTCTCCCGTCCCGGGCGACAGATCCGCGTCCCGGCGTCGACGTACTCGTGCAGTAGCACGATCCCCCCGTCCACTTCGCCGCTCCAGCGCAGGCAGGGCGCGAAAATCTCGGTCGGTTCCCTACCGTTTGTCGGTCTCCAGCTCACGCCATTCGGGCGCCAGGATGGAATGCACGATTGAGTCCCGCCACTGATCACCGACCCTGATGTGCCCGCGGATGCGGCCTTCCTCGATCATGCCGACCTTGGTCATCAGCCGGGCCGAGGCATCGTTGGCGGGACTACGTGCTCCCCACACACGGTAGAGGCCAAGCTCGCCGAAGCCGAGACGGAGCAAAAGTCGTACAACGTCCCCACCGAGGCCCTGGCCCCACTGGTCAGCGCGTAGAGCGAACCCGATCTGCCCGCTGCTCTGACCTGGGTGCTGGGTGTCGATGGCCAGCCGAGCGAAGGCGATCAGGTCTCCGCCTGGCCGTACTGCGGCGAGGGAGTACTCGGTTCGCGGTACGGCCAGGGCGGCTTCCGTCACGGTGGAGATCGTGGCCCGCACCTGCGTGTGGGTGCGCGGCTCGAAACTCATATGCTCAACGACCGCCGGATCGCCGTAGATGGCGGCAAGTCCATCCGTGTCGTCGGGGGTGAATTCGCGCAGGCCAACGCGCGCAGAGGTGAGCGTGACGGGGTGCATGCTGCCGAGACTAACGACCCCGGAGAAGCGCGGCGCCAGCCGATGTCTGCCCGTAGACCTCGATCTGCTGCTGCAGGTTCCGCGCCACAGCCGCACCTTGGTAGCTGGGGGCGCGCAGCGCGGCGTGCACACGCATCGTGCTGGCGACAACGCCGCCGATGCGCTGATCAACGGGCAGCTCCAGCACTGGTCTCAGTACCTCGGCGGCCCCTTCCAGGTCCCCCATGTTGACCCTGGCCAACGCCTGGTCAGCGCCGGCGCCCGCCTCGTCGCCGTAGGAGCGTTCCTCGGGAGCGGCGTTGCTGTAGGCGGTGACCGCCTCACCGGCGACGCGGTCGGCTGCCGACTCCTGTCCCGGTATCCACACACGGGCGTCGGCGGCGTAGTAGAGCTGGCGGGCGAGCGGGAACGTCATGATGCCGCCGAGGGAGTCCAGGTCGTCCGGCTCGACCTGTTCGCGGGCGTCGTTGGCGCATTCGATGGCGGCCACCGCCCGCTGGCCGTCGCCCAGCACGGCCCACACCCGGGCTTCCTGGGCGAGCAGCCACACCGAGCCCGTACCCCGGGTCCGGGCGGCGACCTCGGCGCCGACCTGGACGTAGCGGGCAGCTTCGTGCGGCCAACCGGCCCAGTAAGCGATCAGCGACTTCAGGCCGTATGTCCACACGCGCAGTCCATCGTGGCCGGCGTTGTCGGCGCACACGGAGGCGGTGCGGGCCTGGGTCATGGCCGAGTGAGGATCGCCAAGGTCATGGGAGGCTTTGGCGAGCATGCCGGAGATGACGCCGGCGAAGAGGTACATTTCGGTGGCTTCGGCGGGCCGCTGCCGGCCTTCGAGCAGCCGGAATGTGACGTCCTGCAGGCCGATTAGGTCACCCATCAGGGTCGTCAGGGGCTGTTGTTGGTAGGCCAGCGTGAGGCGGGTGACCTCCGCGCGTAGCTGGTCCAGCGTCTCGGGTCCGATGTTGCTGCCCTCCGCAGCGACAGTGAACCGCAGAGCTTTACGTGCGGCCATTTCCACCTCTCCTTGCAGACTGTCGGATGCCGGTGCTTGAACCAGCGACCGCACTCGTGCGGGCGTCGATGACGAGACTTCTCCGGCCGAGGTGGTCGAAGAGGTGAAACCGCTGTTGCATCGGATCAGGACGTCCCGCTCCAATGGGTCCAGCCGGTTGAGAGCCACCGGGTCCAGCAGCCGCAACGGGGTGGTCCCGTAAAGGCTGGCCAACGCGATGATCTGCGTGGCTTGCGGCGCCCGGGATCCGGCGGCGGGGAACATCTCCAGTCTCGACAGCAGCGGCTGGTCGATGATCGACGTTGGGGTTTGCTGCCGGTACCGGTCCACCACCTCGGGTTGGCTCAGGCCGAGCGCCATGCGAAATGCCGCCAAGCGCGAGCCTCCGCATACGAGGCGGATCTCCTCGGCGATCTCTTCCACCCCGCGGCCTTGGTGGCTCATCTCGGTGCGCAATCGGTTGATGTCCTTCTTGCTCCATGCACTCACCACGGGGCTCCCTGGAATGAGGCTCTGAGGGCAGGTTGCAGCAGGGGCCCAGATTGGGCAACTGCACAAATCAGACATGGATCTTGCTGGTGGCATGAATATGGGCCATCGAGTCTTGAAGCCGCAGGTCAGGCGAGCGTTCGCACGCATAGAAAGCATGTCGACACGATGGGTGACCGACTGACTACCGAGAGCGTTTACTGACTCCAGTTCTTAGCGTCAAGGATCAGGAGCACAGATGAACACGCAGACCATCGCGCGGAGTGCCGAACCGCGCCAGCCCGACACCGACGACGCCGACGACCCGTTCCAGCTCGACATCGCCTTCATCGAGAACACGCCGGCGACCGACACGGTGCTGATGTGCAGCACCGGCGACAACTGCGGAACCTCGTGCCCGAGCGCCTGTCCCACCTCATAGAGGCAGCCTGACCCGCAGGCCGGAGGGCTGGCTCTCCTCCGGCCCGCACCCCCCTTTTTTTCTGCCGAGAACGGAGGTGTGACGATGACGCGCTTGCGGCGCAGCCTGTACCGAGATGCCGGCGGCACGATGCTGCGCGCCGCAGTGAACCTCGCCGGGCCGGGCATGCCGCCCTGGCCGGGGCCTGCGGCGCCGGTCGAACGCTGGCGTTCATGGCTGGAGTCGGTGTGGACCGACAATGTCTTCCAGGAGGCGGTATCCATCGCCAGCCCAGACCTTGCCCGTCAGATCCAGGCGGTCCTTGACGGGCGCTCGGTGAAGGCGCGTCGGGTACGCCGGGCAGCCCTGGCAACCGCCCGGTACGCGATCAGGTACACCCGCCGGTCCACCCCGTTCGGTCTGTTCGCTGGTGTAACGCTGGTCGAGCTGGGCTGCGGGACCGAGGTGCGCTTCGGAGACCAGCACCAGGCCATCACCCGCCCCAACCCCGTGGAGCTGGACGCGGCGATCACGGACTGGGAAGCGGACGGACAACTGATGGCCGACGTCGAGGTCTGCGTCAACAACCTGGCACGTCGGCAGGGTGGCCGACTCCACGTCCCGTCTGAGGGAGCTTCGGAGTTCTCCCTCGCGCTGACGCCCGCGATCATGCTGGTGCTCGACGCGGCTCGATCGCCGATCCGGTGCTCGGAGCTGGCCGACAAGCTCGCCGCCGAGTTCCCAGGCACCGACGAACACCACCGGGCCGGTCTGCTAGCCGAGTTGCTGCGGGTGCGGCTGCTGCGGTCGTCGCTGCGCGCTCCCGCCACCGTCGTCGATCCAGCCGACCCGCTGCCGGCCGCACTGCGGACGGCTACCCGCACCAACTCGGCGGCGGATCTGCGGCTGGACGCCACAGTGCGGCTGTCGGAAGCGGTGCTCACGGAGGCGGAGACAGCCGCCACAGTCTTGACCCGGCTCGCCATGCATCCGGCGGGAACGCCGGCATGGCGCCGCTACGCCGACCGGTTCACCGACCGCTACAGCGACGGCGCCGAGGTGCCGCTGCACCTCGTCATCGACCCCGACGAGGGTCTGGGCCTCCCTGAAGGATTCGGCCGACTAGCCGAGCCTCCCCGCCTGATGGTCCTGCGAGACCGGCTCCTGCTGGAGATAGCCGGCACCGCGGCTGTCGAGCGCAGCCGGTCCGTGGCTCTGTCCGAGGAGATGATCGAACGCCTGGAAGCTACGGGGCAGCCTGCCGTCACCCCGCCCCACCTCGAACTGTGCGTGCAACTCCAAGCGGCCTCAACTCGGGCTCTGGACCGCGGAGACTTCCGTCTCCGGGTGGTCACCGTCTCCCGGGCTGCCGGTGCGATGACGGGCCGGTTCTGGCACCTATTCCCCCGCACCGGCACCGCGTACGCCGGTCTGCCCACGGTCGAGCCTGGCGCCGAGCCGGCGCAGTTGTCCTTCCACGCCGGCCGCGTCCACGCCGACCTGCTCACCCGCGCCCCGCAAGTGCTGCCCCGGCTGGTCAGCGTCGGCGAGTTCCGGCACTCAGACAAGGGCGTGCTGGTCCCGTCTGACCTGGCTGTCGGAGTCCGCGACGGCCGTTTCTATCTGGCCGAGGCAGCCACCGGCGCGCATCTGGAGCTGCTCGCGCCGACCGCGCTCAACTTCGTGTGGAACAACTACACGCCGCCCCTGGCCCGGTTCCTGGCCGAGATCAGCCGCGCCCACACCGCCCAGGTGACATGGTTCGACTGGGGCGCCGCCTGGATCCTTCCGTTCCTCCCCACGCTGACCTACCGGCGGTCGATCCTGACCGCCGCACGCTGGAAGGTCAGAGCCCGGGACCTGCCCGGCCGCACCGCCACATTGGACGAGTGGGCCGACCGGCTGCACGCCTGGATGAGCCGGTTCAGGATGCCGGACCGTGTGCTCCTGGCCGAGGACGACCAGCACCTGCCGCTCGATCTATGCGAGGACATGCACCTGGATCTGCTGCGCGCCCACCTTGCCGCCAGCCGTACCGGTGTCGCGGTCCTGCACGACGCGCCTCCGCCGGACGCCGACGGCTGGATCGGCGGGCGGGCCCATAGCCTCGTCATCCCGCTGAGAGCACGCTCATGACGGCGACGGAAACTCCTCGGACCCAAGACCTGTCCGAGGGCGCCCTTGGGGTGGCGCTGCTGCACATTGAGCGCGGCGATCTCGCCTCCGCCCGGACCAGCCTGGCGCAGGCGGTCGCGGGTGGCGTCAGCGCCGGAGACAACGCGTCGCTGTTCCACGGTGCCCCGGCGCTGGAGTTCGTGCTCAGCCGTGCTGGCCGCGTCGGCCGCGATGTCCGGGACACCGTCGACCGGGTAGTGGCCGCCCGGCTGGCCGCGGCGCGGCGGCGGCAGGCTTCCGGGGCGCTGCCGCATCTGGCGGAGTTCGACCTTGTCCGGGGCTTGACCGGACTGGCCGCGCTGCTGCTGACCCGCGGCGATGCCTCGCCGCTGCTGGAGGAGGTGCTGGACTACCTCGTCTCCCTGTCCCGGCCGGTCGACGTTGCTGGCAGGGCTCTGCCCGGGTGGTGGTCGATGGACGGCCCCGGGCATGGGGAGATGCCCGGGGGCCACGGGAACAACGGTGTCGCGCACGGCATCGCCGGCCCTCTGGCGGTCCTGTCCCTCGCCACCTGCCGCGGTGTCCAGGTGCCGGGGCAGCGCGACGCGATCGAGATGTTCGCATGCTGGCTGGACAGGTACGGCTGCCGCTACTGGATCACCCTCGGCGAGCTGACCACGGCCGACCCTCCTGAGCCGCTGCCCGCACGACCGTCCTGGTGCTACGGCCGACTCGGCATCGCTCGCGTCCAGCAACTGGCCGCGCTCGCCCTCCACGACCCCGCCCGCCAACACGACGCGGAGAACACCGTCATGGGCACGCTGACCAACCCGGCATGTCTCGGCCGAATCACCGACGCCACGTTGTGCCACGGCTTGGCCGGTCTGCTGTCCGTCGTCCGCGCCGTAGCCGGCGACAGCCCCGCACCGGACCGGTTCGCACCGCTCATCGAAGAACTCGCCGGACACCTGGCCGCCGACCTGGACCGGCTGCCGAAGCCCGGATTCATGGAAGGCCGCGCCGGCGCGCATCTGGCGTTGGCCGGCACGAACACGACCGGCTGGGCCAGAGCCCTCCTGATCGCCTAAACGATAAGGAGCCCTACGTGGACGACGAGCACCTCCCGATCACCACCCACACGAGCTGGTGGCACGCCAACGTCTCATTCCCCGACGCCGGCATAACGCCGGACGCAGCCCGGGCGTTGTCGGAAGCGCTGTCCGGACACCGCTTCCACTTCCTCCGCAAGGACAGCGGCCTCCGCCTCCGCACCGAGCAGCCCATGGCGGACCTGCTCGACCAGCTCGCCGCCGACCACATCGTGGCCGACTGGGTCGGCGGAATCTACGAGCCCGAGGTTCACGCCTTCGGCGGCCCCGAGGGGATGGCGGTCGCCCATGACGTGTTCTGCGCCGACAGCCCCGCCGCTCTGGCCGAAACCGGCAGCCCGAACGCCCGGGAACGCTGCGTCCTACTGCTGTCGACGATGAACCGCACGGCAGGCATGGACCCGTTCGAGATCGGCGACGTCTGGGCGAAACTCGGCGACCTGCGGCCACCCGTCACCCCGCCCACCGGCCCGTCCCTCGACCGGGCGATCAGCGCGATGCGGCGTCTGATGAACGCCGACGCCGCCCAAAAGCCGGACGCCGAGCCAGACTGGACGGAACGCGTGACCGCGTTCGAGGAAGCCGGACTACGGCTCCGGCGGCTGACCACCGAAGGACGGCTGACGCGGGGCCTGCGCGCCGTACTCACCCACCACGCGATCTTTGCGTTCAATCGGGCCGGGATCCCTGTCGACCAACAAGCCGCGACCGCATGGCTTGGCAGTCAAGCCGCCTTCACCGAATGGGCATCCGTCGACGTGTCCACCCGTCGCTCCACCCCACCGAACCCTAACCTCACCCGAATGGAGACCGCCATGACCACCACCGACCCCGCCGATCTGCGAGAGGCGTACGTGACCCGCCTCATCGAAGGCGGCCACCTGCACACCCCTGACGTCATCACCGCGTTCCGGGCCGTTGAACGGCACCGTTTCCTCCCAGACGTCGCCCCGCAGGGGGCGTACGCCGAAGACGCCGTGCCCATTAAGCACGACGCAACCGGCGAAATGATCTCCTGCATTTCCGCGCCCTCCATCGTGGCCCTCCAGCTGGAGCAGCTGGACGCCAGGCCCGGCCACAAGGTCCTGGAAGCCGGAGCCGCCACCGGCTACAACGCCGCTCTCCTCTCCCGGCTCGTCGCCCCCCAGGGCCACGTATGGACTGTCGACGTTGACTCCGACCTCGTGGACCGCGCCCAGAAGAACCTCGCGAACGTCGGCGCCTCGAACGTCACCTGCATCCTTGGCGACGGCGCGGCCGGCCTTCCGGCGCACGCCCCGTTCGACCGCATCCAGTTCACCGTCGGCACCGGTGACATTCCCCTGCCGATCCTCGACCAGCTCGCCCCCGGCGGACGGCTGGTCCTCCCGATGAGGATCCGCGGCAGCATCTCCCGCAGCTTCGCCTTCGAACGCGACGGCGACACTTGGAGAACCGTCTCGTGTGAGATGGCGACGTTCGTCCCCCTCCGCAAGGGCGTCTGCGACGACATCTACACCCGCGTCCCCATGGCCGGCGAAGGGAACGTCCACCTGGAGACCTTCAGCGAACAGGACGTCGACCGCGACGCGATCCGCACCGTCCTCGACCAACCCTCCACCAAGATCTTCACTGGGGTGAACTTCCGACAGGGCAACCCCTTCGAGTGGGTGTACCTATACCTCGCCGCGGTCCTGCCAGGCGGCCTGTCCCGCATGCCCGGCTCCCGCCCCGGCTTCACCCCCCACTTCGCATGGGGATCGATGGCCGCGCTCGACGGCGACAGCCTGGCGTACTTGACCATCCGCGAAGGTAAGGACGAGCAGAGCAGGTTCTGGGAACTCGGCGTCATCGGCCATGGCCCACGCGGCGCCTCCCTCGCCGACCAGGTCGCCACCGGGATCATCGACTGGCATCAGGGCTGGGGCCACAACGGACCCCAGCCGAGCTTCCGCATGGCCGTCGGCGACGCCCGCGACCACCTGACGGCCTTCGACGACCCGCAGTTCATCATCGACAAGCCCAACAGCCGTCTCGTCATCGACTGGCCGCGCAGGAGCTGAGCCGATGATCCCCCCGATAGCCAGCCGTATCCCGCTGGTCCGCCGTCCCAAGGCGGCCGGGTTACCCCTAGCCGACCGCATCGCCCACCTCACCGAGTTGACCGTCGAGCCCACCGGTGCGAGCCAGCACGATCTGGTGGCCCGCGCCAGCGGGGTCCTCAACTACGCCGCGCTGATCGCCTCCGACGTCGGAATGCCCGACCTGGCTGCGCAGCTGTGCTGGAGGCAGCATCGGGCCTTCGCCAAAGCGGGAAGCCTCACAGGAGACATCGCCGTGATGGCACTCATGCCACTGGTGAACATCGCCCGGTTACTGATCCGCGAAGGCGATGGCGAAGGTGCCTACGACGTACTCAGGCGGCTGTACCGCGCTGCCCAGCAGCGCGGTACAGCCGAGATCCGCAGCCACAATGTCGACCTATCGGCCTTGCTTGGCACGGAGGCGGACCACCGGAAGGTGTGCGAGGAGCTGTGGGTCACCATGCTTATCGACGGCGCCAGAGCCCTGGCACGAATCGGCCGCTGGACCGAGGCCGCTGAAACCATGGCCGCGCACCGCGGTATCGGCAATCGCCTCCTCGATGGCCGCCAAATCATGATCATGTCACTGATGGAACGCGGCCTCAGCCAGCAGGCTCGCGCCGCAATCGAGTCCACCGCCCCCACAGAACCATGGGAGAACGCCATCGCGGCCCTCCTGCGCATCTACTGCCGTCCCGCGACGTCACCAACGCCACAGCCCGAGCTGGAGCTTGTTCTGCGGGAGGCACTCACGCTGATCACTCCGCCCGACCCCGCGACCGCGGCGTTCCAGGTCCGACTCGGACTGGTCACCCTTGACCTGACCCGCGACCGAACCGGCCCCTGCCCCGCCCTCTTGCAGGACGCCATCGTCGACGTGGCCATACTCGATGCCTACGCCGCCCGCGACGTCCTAAACCACCACCTGGCGCGTTCCCGCCTGACCAGTGAGCAACGACAGAAACTCAACGACGTGCTCACCGCGTCAGGGCTCGGTGCCGGAAAGCTCTCACCTACCCACATGCACGTTCTCACCACAGCCGTGGATGAGGCCGACGTGGCACTCCGCAGGCTTCTGTGACCCTCACCGACTATGGCGCCCGCATCACCGCACTCATCTGGACCCGGTACCGCGTGGGCCGCGACCACTGACCAACCGATCGACCCTGTGAACGGTGGTGAATGACCGTGACGGCTTTCATGTGGCCCCGTGAGTCTCAATCACGCCTCTGGCCGGAAGCCGCACCATTTAGATGATGATCTGACGCAGGACTTCGGCAAGTACCGCACCGACTCCTCCGATGACAAGCAGGACGCTTGCGCAGCCACTCTGCTTAGCCGCCGTCTTGTTTACTCGTTGGGCACGAGGAGAGGACTGCGGCTGCACGGATACGTGAACGACACGCTCACCCCTCGGCCTGTCCCACTCGGTATGGCGGTCGACGAACTCCTTCCTGTAATCGGCGGGGCTCAGCTCCCGTCGACGCCAAGCCTCATGCCATTCTGGACGTCCTGCTCGGGCCTGCTGCTCACGTTCGGCTGCCAACTGCTCCGACAGCACCTGTCCCTCGGAGTTGGCGAACAGCCCCCCACGCTTGGCACTGATCTCAGCCTGCAGAATCTCCAGCGCCTGTTCTGGAGTGACCACCCGGATTCCCTCGGCCAGCGCCTTCATCACACGCGGATCGTCAGCCGCATCGGCAGCGATCACCAAACGAACGGTCTTGGTCACGTTGACCGCGGCCGTGGCTCCGTTCGTGACCGCGAAGTCCATAACCTCGCCGGAGGCGTCCCCTACCGGCAGAAGGCGCCACCCCTTGAGGGGTCCGTTCTTCTTCGCCCGGTCGGCCCTGGCGATCTCCTCCAGGTCGCTGATCAAGTGAGAGGCTGCGAGTTCCTTCGCCGCGCGCTGGAGCTCCTTGAGTTCAACTGGGGTCACTATCCCGTCTGCCTCGGCTCGGGCGCGTACGGTGGCGAGGAAGTGTTCATGTACTTGACGCGCGGTTGTCTGGGTCAGGCCCGCCCGCGCCGCGAGCACCGCGAGCTGTCCGGCCTCCTCTCCCACGATGCGGCCGTCGGCGAGCGCGTGACCAAGCATGGCCTGATATTCCGCCACCCCCTGCGGGCGAGGCATGGGGGACTGCGCCATGAGGGGTAAACGAGCTGTCAGCGTGGCCAGCCAACCCTCCGCGCCCTTTCGCAGTCCTGCGGCGCGAGGGGCGATGAATCCGGTTCGGGGATACGGCGGCAGAAGAACCGGCGACCCACCAGCCCAGGCGAGACGCTGCGGCGCCTCAGAGATGAACTTCGACAGAGTCAATGCCAACGTTCGAGCGTCACCAAGCGCGGAGTGTGCGGCACGGGGCCACTCACCGGTGACCAGGTTGGCAATCTCGTCGAGGCGGTAACCGTATCGATCAAGATGCATTCGAGACATCACCAGCGTGCACAGGCCGGGGATCGTGGGAAGGTTGACCCCGAGGCGACCGAACTCGGCTGTGAGGAACTTGTCCTCGAATTCCAGGTTGTGGCCGACGACGATCGTTCCACTGATATAAGCAAGTACGTCGCCGACGACCTGCGCGAAAGTCGGGGCACCTTTGACGTCGGCGTTCGTGATGCCGTGATACTCGTCGTTGGTGATTCGCATCCCAGGATCGACGAGTGTGGAGTATTCATCAAGGACCACACCGTCCCCGCGCATCCGAACGATTCCCACCTCACAGATCCGCGAGCCTCGCGCGGGGTTAAGCCCTGTTGTCTCCAGATCGATCACGGCGTAGGTGAAACCACGGGGGTCGATTCCGTTTGCCCGGGTGAGCTGGCCGAAGGCAAAGATGTCGTTACCTCCCATGAAGACCATGCAATGAAAAACAGGCGATAGCCAAGCTCGCAAACATAGCAGATCACCTGAGATTATTCATACACAATGACGCGTTTATATCTGTCAGATTTTCAGGCAAGAGATACTGAATTCAGTCAAACCTACAGATATCGCCCTCAAGGTCACCAACTACATCATTTATCAAACTCCATTTGATTGCAGATCACTTGGTGTTCGACAACCAGGATGTTCGTGGCCGGCGGCTATCCCGCACGCGCAACCACATATGAGGCCGTACACCGACAGCGATACTGGGCCTGCTCGGGAGACCAACACGATGCCGGCCCGGGCGGAGCGTGCCCGCGAACTCGTCACCGACACCGGCGACCGAACTAGACCGTCACCCCGGCTCCCGCCGAGTCCCTTCACCAAGCACCGTAGTGGTGCCTGCGAGAAAGATGGTGCCCTAGTGACCGAGCCTCCCCTGACCATCGCAATCCTCCATCCCGGCCGGATGGGCGCGGCACTCGCCACAGTGCTCACCGCACCGGAACGTCGGCTGCTGTGCTGTCTGGAGGGGCGCTCGGAGGCGACACGGCAGCGAGCCCACGACGGCGGGCTCATCTCAGTACCGATGCGCCAGCTGGCCAACGAAGCCGACATTGCCCTGTCCATCGTCGAGCCCGCCGTCGCCTACCCCGTGGCCATGGATCTGGTAACGGCTGGATTTCATGGGCTGCTGATCGAGGCCAACGCGATCCGACCCCAGGCGCTCCGCGCGATCGCCGACCGCGTCCATGCCGGTGGCGGACAGGTCGTCGATGCCAGCATCATGGGTCCGCCTCCAGCGCGAAACCTGCCTCAGCCCACCCGTCTCTACCTCTCTGGCCCCACCTCCGGCGTTGACGTCGCCACCACGCTGTTCACAGCGCAAGAGCTCCGCACCACCGTGCTGGGCGAAGACCTCGGACAGGCATCAGCACTGAAACTAGCCCACAGCACAGTCCACAAGGCCGGCCGGGCACTCGCCCTGCTTGGGCACGCGCTGGCCCAGGAACATGGGCTGTCCTCCGAACTGGCCGAGGAGATGAGCCGGTGGTCTCATCCGGCCTCCAATCCCGAGCAATTCCCCAGCGTGGCCAGCCGAAGCTGGCGATGGGGTGACGAACTACGCGAGGCCGCCGAAGAACTCCACGACAGCGGGCTTCCGTCCGAACTGGTGGTTCATGCCGCCGCGTTGTTCGACCTGCTGGCCGACTTTAAAGGCGCCTCCCCCACCTCAGAAGAAATCTTTAACGCGCTGAATCGCCACGGCCCCGACATGGACTCTGTCGGTTAACTTAAGGCTTCTGTGACCCTCACCGGCGATGCCGCCCGCGTCACCACACTCGTCTGAACCCCATACGGGCACGCAATGAACGATCCCGTCGGCCTTGGTGCAGAGCCCCAGGCCACGTTCGGAAACCGAGTGCTTCCCTTCAGTCGAGCTCAGCTCGGAGATGTAGAGCAGCCTCCGAGCTGATCTTGAAGGTCCGCTTCACACCTCGAATCGGACATATGTAGACAAACTCTCTTTTGTCGTCGCGGTGCCCTATCTTGTCCAACATGACCGGCGATGGGTGGGATACCCCTGTTGACTCACTTATGGGTCGCGAAGAGCGCATGACGAAGTACGGAGGCGCCAAGTACGGCGGCATCGAACCATCTCGCATGACTCCGAATGTTTTCATTTACTCAGCCTGGATCCACCGAGCCGATTCTGAACTGAAGATCCTGAAATGAGAGGAGGTGCCCTCCGACCTGGGATGATGGGAGTTCTTCAGGCTTCCGCCACCTTGATCGAGAGGACACCTCTCAAGTGCAATTGTTCCACGACTCTGCCAAGACCCATGCGATCTTCGATGAGGAGCGTGTAGTCGCGTACGGCGGGCTGGGGCCGGTGATGCGGTTGGCCGAGCGGTGCGGCCTGAGCGACCTGGCGGGCGAGCACGTCACTCCCACCGGCCGGGACGGCGTGAACCCGGCGGCGAAGATCGGCTCGATCGTAGCCGGGATGGCCTGCGGGGCCGACAGCATCGATGATCTGGACGCACTGCGCCACGGCGGCATGGACACGTTGTTTACCGGTATCCGCGCACCGTCCACGCTGGGATCGTTCCTGCGGTGCCTGGCCTGGGGCAACGTCCGGCAGATCGAGAAAGTGGCCCGCCTGCTGCTGGCCCGGCCGGCCGCCCATACGCCGTTGCCGCCCGGCGCGGACGTGCTCGCCTTCCTCGATGTGGACTCGATGCAGCGACGTACCTACGGCTACAAGAAGCAAGGATCGGGGTTCGGCCACACCAAGATCGGCGGCAAGGGCGTGCTGGTGCGCGGACTGAACGTGCTGGCCTCCACACTGTCCACACCGCTGGCCGCCCCGGTGGTGACCGGCACCCGGCTGCGCGGCGGAAGCGCGAACTCCGCCCGCGGCGCGGCCTGGTTCGTGCGTGAGTCGATCGGCGCGGCACGATCAGCGGGCGCGAGCGCCACCCTGATGATGCGCGGGGACTCGGCGTTCTACACCGCAGGCGTGATCAACGCCTGCCACACGAACGACGTGCGCTTCTCCGTCACCGCCAAAATGGACCCCAAGATCAAAGCCGCGATCGCGGCGATCGACGAAACCGCCTGGACAGCGATCAAATACCCCAACGCCATCTTCGACGAACAAGCAGGGGGCTGGATCTCCGACGCCGAGATCGCGGAGGTCGCCTACACGGCGTTCGCCGCGAAGAAGGGCCAGGCCATCACCGCCCGGCTGATCGTGCGCCGGGTCAAACGGCTCAACTCGCAGACCGGGCTCCGGCCAGAGGAACCGTTCCCGCTCTACCGCTATCACGCGATCTTCACCGACAGTCCGTACGCCCTCGGGCAGGCCGAGGAACAACACCGTGATCACGCGGTCATCGAGCAGGTCAACGCGGACTTGATCGACGGGCCATTAGCGCACCTGCCCTCGGGCGTGTTCACCGCCAACGCCGCCTGGCTGACCTTGGCGGCGATCTGCCACAACCTGCTGCGCGCGGCCGGCTGCCTGGCCGGAACCTTTCACGCCAAGGCGCGCGGCGCCACCCTGCGCCGCCATCTCATCGGCGTGCCCGCCCGCATCGCCCGGCACGGCCGGGGCCACCTCACCCTGCATCTTCCCCGGTATTGGCACTGGCGGCACGCATGGATGAACCTCTTCCAAGCCGTCCACCGGCTGCCACCGATCCGCGCGGCTTGACCCGTCCCCGCCCTGCCACCACTCTTCCCTCGACCTCCACGGTCACCCGCGCCCTCGCGCACGAACCCCGCCCCCGAGCCCGTGAACGCCTGGACAATCCGTGACCCGCGCACGGCGGGTTCTCCACACCCCAAATCAGACCCCCGTCAGGCAAAACGGTCCTGGTGAAGGAATCGAACCGAAGAATGATCACCAGAATTCACGCCGTGGATCCAGGCTCAGACCCAGCTCGCGGAAAATCCTTTGGCTACAACTTCGACGGCTGGAACGAGGATCACACAATATTCCTGTACACGGGTGATGGACGTGTAGGCGATCAGCAAATGCGGGATGGAAACCGGGCCATCCTCGAACATCACGCAAAGGATCGCGCTCTCCGTTTATTCGTAGCCGATGGATTAATCCCTGGAACGAAGCAGAAAAATCATCGCTATATCGGCAAGTTCGAAGTAGATGTAGAGCGACCATTCTTTCTGGAAGAAGCGCCTGACCAAAACAAAGAATTACGTACAGTCTTCGTATTCCGACTCCGCCCATTGAGTGAAGTACTATATCGCGACGCCGATCGGAGCAGCAGCGGAGATATCCGACTCACAACCGAGGCTGTGCTCGTCCCCTTGGAGGCACACGTATCACAAACCTTTGAAAATCCCGGAGCAAAAGCAACAACCGCCGTCCGTCGGGAAAGCGAGCTCTGCGCTAGGTACGTTTCCCACCTTGGTCGCGTTTTTCAGCGATGGAAGATTATCCCGGCCGGCGAGACTCGACCTCTCTATACAGACCTGTACGACCAGGAAGAGAACGAGCTATACGAAGCCAAAGGAACTGCAACACGCGATGCAGTACGGCGTAGCGTTGGCCAACTTCTTGACTACCAGCGCCATATCACACCTAAGCCAAAGTTAACACTCCTGCTACCCCATCGCCCGAGCGATGACCTAATCAACTTCCTCCATGATGTAGGAATATCTTGCGTGTACGAAGAACCAGAGACAGGGTTCTCTCGCATAGGCGCCACCAGGGAAGATTAGCAAGAACAATACACAGACCCGAACCCATACGGTAAATCATGCCGACGAGCCCATACACCAAAAGGCGAGAATCTATCACTCCGGAATCTTCAACTTCACCTTTTCGCTAGCTGATCGCATAAGAAATCAGCGGCATACTCTCCGCGTCTACCTCACAAGCACATCCCTAAAATCCATGATGCCCGAGCCTTTCGACCACCGCTAGGGAGAAGCTACGCTAATCGTCGACCAAGGAGGGTTCCCTCCCGGACGCGGTGAATAGGAGGAGCCAGTCATGGATGAGGCACCCGTTTTGGGCCTGCGCGACTCCCTGATCACCAACCAAATCGCCCAAAAGATTGTTTCTTGGCGTGAATCGGGCCACCTTGTCGAAGTATCCCAGGTGGACAAAGAAGAGGTTGCTCACCTGCTTGGCCGGTTCGTCGGGGAGGCGGTAACCCGAGCGATGACCGCGCTCAAGAGCGCCGACGAGCAGGTGGAGTTGGCGAATCGACTTTTGCTGCGCCTGGCCGGGCCCGAGTCCATCGAGAACGGACCGAACAGGCTGTTGTCGGTCGTCAAGGACGTGCCCGGCGCGGTCCTTCCTGATCGGCCGTTGACCTCATTGTCGGAGGCGGCGCTACTGACCAATGCCAGGGAGGACCCGAACCTGGCACATGAACTAGCAGCTGAGCTGGCTAGTGCCGATCGGGTAGACCTGCTGTGCGCATTCGTCAAATGGTCCGGGCTGCGCATCCTAGAGAAGCCACTTGCCGAGTTGCGCCGCCGAGGCGTCCCGCTACGTGTCATCACCACCACCTACATGGGCGCGACCGAGCGGCGGGCGCTGGATCGGCTCGTAGGTGATTTCGATGCCGAGGTCCGGATCAGCTACGAACAGAATGTAACCCGCCTGCATGCCAAGGCTTGGCTGTTGCGCCGCCGTACCGGTTTCGACACGGCCTATATCGGCAGTTCTAACCTGTCACGCGCTGCCTTGCTGGACGGCCTGGAATGGAATGTCCGCCTATCTGCGGTGACTACCCCGCGACTGCTGGACAAGTTCGAGGGCACCTTCGATTCTTACTGGAACAGACAGCAGTTCGAACCGTACGACCCAAAGACTGACAGCGAACGGCTCGACGAGGCTTTGTCTCGCTCAAAGGCAGGCGAGCGGATCTTTGACATCCCCGCGCTGGTACCTCATCCTTTCCCACATCAGAAAGAGATGCTGGAGGACCTCGACGTCGAGCGGACTGTGCACGACCGGCACCGCAATCTGCTGGTGGCGGCTACCGGAACCGGAAAGACGGTCGTGGCTGCCTTCGACTATCGCAATCTGCAACAGCGATTGGGGCGGCGTCCCTCTCTGCTATTCGTCGCGCATCGCAAAGAGATCTTGCAGCAGGCTATGCGCACCTACCGGCAGGTTCTAGCCGCTCCCGACTTCGGCGAACTGCACGTCGGCGACGATCAGTCCCGGCACTGGCAGCACGTGTTCGCCTCAGTCCAGTCCCTCAATTCACGTGGCATCGATACCTTCGCCGCCGACCATTTTGACGTCGTGGTTATCGACGAGTTCCACCACGCCTCTGCCGTGACTTACCGGCGGATCATCGATCACCTCAAGCCGAAGGAACTACTCGGCCTCACCGCCACCCCTGAGCGGGCCGATGGCACCTGGGTCCAAGACGAGTTCTTCGATCGGCACATCACTTCCGAACTGCGCCTGTGGGACGCTCTAGACGCCGGCCTGCTCTGTCCTTTTCACTACTTTGGGATCAACGACGAGACCGACCTCAGCAGCGTGACCTGGTCACGCGGCGCCTACCTCGGTCGCGAACTCGACGAGGTTCTTACCGGTGACAGCGATCGGGCTCGACTCGTGTTCAACGCACTGCTGGATAAGGTCAGCGACCTGCAAGCGGTCCGCGGCTTGGGTTTCTGCGTCTCGGTACGGCATGCACACTTCATGGCCGAGTTCTTCACCAAGGCGGGCCTGAAGTCGCTGGCCGTCGACGGATCGACTGACCCCGCCGAGCGCAGGGCGGCGCTGGCTGCCTTGCGCGATGGGAAAGTCACGTTCCTTTTCGCCGTAGACCTGTTCAACGAGGGTCTGGACATCCCCGATGTGAACACGCTGCTCCTACTGCGGCCAACCGAGAGCGCAACGGTCTTCCTCCAACAACTCGGTCGTGGACTACGCCGTACGCCCGATAAGGACGTGCTGACCGTCCTCGACTTCGTCGGGCAGCACCGCAAGGAGTACAGGTTCGGGAACCGATTCCATGCCTTGACCGGGTTCGCCAGAGGACGTCTGAAGCAGCAGGTGGACAAGGACTTCCCGCTGCTGCCGTCGGGGTGCCAGATCGTCTTGGACCGGGTCACCAAAGACCGATTGATTGCCGAGCTCAAAGTCCAACTCAACGCCACCATCTCTACACTCACCCAGGAGATCCGCTCCCTCGCAGAGATGTCCCTTATTAACTACCTCGAAGCCACCGGCCGCGATATCCACGACATCTACCGCAACCGACGCTACTGGACTTCACGGCTGCGCCGTACTGGGCTCATCAAGGAAGATGCCTCTCCCATGGAGGATGCGCTTGGCCGTCGCGTGCGTGCTTTGCTTCACGTAGACGACCAGCGACGAGCCGAGGCGTATGCACGTCTGTTGCGACCCGACGGTCCGTTCTATAGTCAGTGCTCCCCCACCGACCAGACCTTCACCCGCATGCTGTTCTTCTCCTTCTGGCGCGACGGCGGCGGCTTCACCTCCTACGACGCGGCTCTCTCACAGCTGCGCGCTGAGCCCGCGCTATGCGAGGAGATCCGGCAGGTAATCGCCTACGGCGCAGAGCGTCCCAGGTACGTTGCCAAACCTCTGCCCGAACCACTGGGGCAGGTGCCTCTTGCGGTCAACGCCCGGTATTCGGCTGACGAGATCCTCGCGGCTCTCGGCTGGGCGAATCTGGGTGGCTCCATGACGTCAACCATGCGCGAAGGTGTCGCATGGATCCCGGCCACGCAGTGCGACGCGCTCTTCGTCACCTTGCACAAGAACGAGAAGGAGTTCTCACCACAAACCATGTACCGGGACTTCGCACTCACCCCGACCCTGTTCCACTGGGAGTCCCAGCACCGCACGAGCACGCAGTCAGCCACTGGACTCCGCTACCAGAACCACGAACGAGACGGCAGCCACGTGCTGCTGTTCACCCGGGAGCGCAAGGAGGACGAGAACCGCCACCCCGAACCGTTCGTCTTCCACGGCACCGCCCGGTACGTGGAACACCAGGGGGAGAGACCCATGGCCGTGACCTGGCAGCTCGATGAGGAGATGCCCGCCGACTTGTTCCGTCGCGCTGCTATCGCGGGGTAGCGCAGGATCTCTGACCATGTAAAGACCGGCGCTGACGTCTTCCATGAGCAGCAGGGCAATTAATTTATCGGCATTTTTCTTCCGCCAATGAGATGGTCGTCTCATTGGCGGAATTGAGATCTACCGCTACAACCTCGAACACACCTCCGGCAACGTCGGTCGCTTGCCATGGAGGATCCAGCTGAGCCATTGATTAGCTAATCAGACCTCTAAGGATCCGCTTTTAATACCGCTGATAAATATCCGCCATTCGCCGCTAGCGAAGCGCAGCACTGGCCCGTTCGGGTCCTTACTATCCCGTACGGCACAGCCGCCGTCGGGGAGCTCTGCCATCTCCACGCAGTTGTCCTGCTGAGCGCTCTGGCTGCTCTTACGCCAGGTGAGTACAGGGGTGATTCGGTCCACGGTTGTTACCTCTCCTCCTGCTTTAGTTGATCAACCAGGGCAGTCACGTGGCCTACGGACTGCTCGACGGTCAGAGCAGCCGCTACCACGCGATTAAACATGAGCGTATACGCCTGAACCTCCTCTGGCCGCTCCAGAAAGAGATTGTCTGTTGGCGTCTCCAGATAGACGATCGATGGATCCAGATCGCCCATGAAGTCCAGGACGACGAACCCGCTACCCATCGCTGCATGCGCACCGATCGAGTCAGGCAGCACTTGCACAGTGATATTGGGTTGTATCGCCATGTTGACAAGGTGGGCGAGTTGTTCGGCCATGACCTCGGGGCCGCCAACCATCTTCCTCAGCGCCGCCTCGTCGATGACGGCCCAGAGCTGGGGTGGGTTGTCGCGGGTAAGGATCGCTTGCCGGGCCAGGCGTGCCTCGACCCGCCGCCGAACAGCAGCCTGATCGAGGACCTGTCCTGCTTGGAAGACTGCCGTGGCATAGGCGGCTGTCTGCAGCAAACCAGGGATGGTCACGAGCTCGACCGTGCGGATCTGGGTCGCTTCCGCCTCGAAGCCGGGAAGGCTGCCGCCGAACACGTCCTTGTACTTGGCCCACCAGCCTCTTTCGCGGGACTGCCTGGCGAGATCGAGTATCGCCTCACGCACGGCAGCATCAACAACGCCGTAGAGGTCCAGCAGCATGCGAACATTACCGATATCAGGCAGAACCCACTTGTTTTGTTCCATGTGAGTGAGGCGGCCGCGCGACCATTCCAAGCGCTTGGCGACCTCATCATGCGTGAGACCGGCTTGCTCGCGTAGCCGGATGAGCTCGGCGCTCAGACGCCGTCGTTTGACAGTTGGGCTGCCGATCATTGGGCCTCTCTTCACGCCTTAAATGAGCGAATCACGCAATTTAACTACCGAAACCAGACAATATCGTCGATGAAATCTTGGCCTTGAAAATTCTGCGGCCAACCGTCACCATGTGAAGAGTATCCATCACCGAGAGTGATGAAGGTGTGACTATTGCCCAGTGCACCTTTTGAACTCTTAGAGAGCTCTCGGAGCTAGTGCCCGAATGGGCCGTTATGAGCTCAGCTAGTCCGGTGGCGCTACCAGCAGGCCAAGGACGCTGAAGAAAACGGTTCTGCCAGGCGAATGGCGTCGCCTGGCAGAACCTCGCCCGCACATCGGAGGTGCGAACTGTGCTCAACCCTAGTAGAACCCCAAAGATCATCCGGGTTCGCTGGCATGCCGAACAACCGCCCTCGCCTCTCGGGTGCCGCTGGTGCGGCCACCCCCCGTACGCGCACGACGCCGCCAGCCTGCCGCATCGGCCCGATCACCTGTGGGAGCAGCCCACCCCGGCCCAGGTCCGTACCCGCATGATGGCCCGGCGCCGCCTCGGGCTCTGCGGCCGGCTGCCCGCCCCTCCCGCGCCGACCACCGTGGCCCCGCGCCCGCCGAGCCATCCCCTCGCGGGTTCTCCCATCAGCCGGGGACGCCACTCGCGACCGGCCCCACCACCGTACGGGCGCGAATCGCCGCCAGGGGTACGGCCCGGCAGGCGCGAGTCGTACCGGAAGGGGGCGACGGCGTGAGCACCTCCTCCATCAAGACCGACAGCCTCCGGCACGAACCCGGCGAAGACCCCCAGGCGCTGCGCACGCTGACGCTCCGCTTTCCCGCCTGGTGCCTCTGGTACGGCAAGGCCACCGAACAGTGGTGGGCCCTCTCCCCCGCCCGGTGTCGGCAGCACATCGGCCTGATCGAGGCCGACACCCCCGCCGAACTGGCCGCACAGATGCAACACATCGAGGACTTCCACCCCCACCCCGAACAGCACGACCAGCCACCACACCCCCTGGCCGGCACCGACCACCGAACGGCCGTCAGGGACATCAGGGTCGCCGGAGGCGGCCAGAGCACCAAGATCACGAGCAAGGGAGGTGACCGGGATGGCCGCGCGACTCCTGTCCGTACTCGTCGGCGTGCTCGCTAGCCGATTCCGGATGACAACCGGCGACACCAACGGACCGGCCGCCGCGATGTGGTCGCCGTACCTGGGCCGGATACTCGGCTGGTCGACGACGCCGAACCACACCCCCGTCATCTCCCAGCGGTTCCCAGCCACCCCCGACCAGGTCAGGCCCGCACGGAACTTCGTCGCCGAGATCCTCGGCGACGACCACCCACTCCGCGACGACGCCATGCTCCTGGCCAGCGAGCTGGCCACCAACGCCGTCGAACACTCCACCAGGCCGACCGACACCAAACCGGCAGACACCGAACCCACCGACACCAGAGCGACCGACACCGGAACCTCAGGCGCCGGAACCGCGGACACCACACCGGGCGACCGGCCACGGGAGTTCGTCGTCACGGTGGCCTTCACCCCCCACGGCGTCATCGTCACCGTCCAAGACCCCGGCTCCACACAGATCCCCTGCGCCAGAAACCCCCAACCCAACGCCACCGGCGGCCGAGGACTCCTGCTCGTCAACGAACTCGCCACCCGCTGGGGCTTCCACCGCGACCCCACCGGAACCGTCATCTGGTTCGAACTCACCTGACAGACCGGCGTGGCGGCGCGAGCCTGGAGGAGCAGCGCCGCCACGCCCTCAACCAACGGAGCTACATGGTTTCCGTTCGGCGGATGAACACCGGCTGCGGCGGCCTACCCGGTGATGAGCGCCTCGTGGAATTCACGGACTTTCGGCTGAGTGGGCCAGTGACGGCCGAGCCGGTCACGCAGCGGGGTCAGCTCGGCCACGACGTGCTGGGAGCCGGATGGGCACATGACCGACGTCCTCGGGGATCCGGCAGCGGCACCTGCGCGCCGCCACCGCGGCCGGATCCTCTGCCCGCGGCGAGGCCGGGTCCCACTGCCCGGGCACGAACAGCCGCCGGTTCACCGGACAGGACGCCGTGTCGGTGACCAGTATGGGCGAAACAGGAGAACACCCCAGCGGCGAACGTCTCCAGTCGCGCCCGTACGGCCTCGAGTTCTTGAGGGGTTGTCTTCCCTCACCCCCAAAGAAGGTGACATACCGTCTCCTACCCGAGGCAACCAGGTCTTACTAGGCGGGCAGGTCCCAGCTCGGCCCATCGGGTTCGCCCAGCCAGACATACTGGCGGTCCTTGGTGACGGTGAGCCCGAACCCGGACTGGTGCGGAGAGTCGGCGCCCATCCAGGTCAGGACGGCCTCTTCGGCTTCGTCCCACAGCTTGATCGGCCCGTGCTGACGCACCGTCCACCCACCATCGGAGTTCGGCCGGACATCGGCCTGCGACCCGGTACCGGAGTCGAACAGCGTCAGGATGTCCTCGGCCCATGCGTGCTGCGCCTGGGGGACGGCGAGCTGGGCGACCCACAGGGCCGTGTCGTCCTTCAGGATCAACGGATCGACCCTGCCCTCGCTTACGGCTCCGCGGCCCATCACCAGGGACGGCTGTGGAGGCGGCAGGTGAGGCCGAGCGGTCATGAAGTACACATCGTCTTTAAGGAAAAAACCGCTCGCGGAGCCGTCTTCGGCGACCCGGAGATGCGCGAACGCGACGCCATCCGTCCATCCCCGCATGGGGGTGGTGATCGTCCCTCCTGCGCGGACCTGCCACAGCCACATGAGCGGGATCGTGCGCACCGCGCAGGTGGCGATGAGCCGATCGTAGGGGGCGTTGGCGTCGTACCCCTGAAGTCCGTCCCCCACCGCGAGGTGAGGTGCGTACCCGGCCCGAGTGATGGCGGTTTCCGCGCGGTCGGCGAGCACAGGGTCGTATTCGATGGAGGTCACGGCCTTGTCCCCAAGCCGATGACACATCAGGGCCGAGGAGTAGCCGGTCCCGGTGCCGATCTCCAGAACCGTGTCACCTTCGCTGATCCCGGCCGCTTCGAGCATCAGCACGATCAGCCCCGGAAAGGTGGACGACGAGGTGGGTCGCGAGATCAGCACCGGCTCGGTCGCGTCCTCGGCGAGAACCCCGTTGAGCTGGGTCACCCATGTCTCGTCGGTGTAGGCGAGGGCAAGCCAGTCTTCGGCACTCATCTCCGACCGATGTACCGGAACCCAGCCGCGACCGGGTTCGTACCGGTAGACGGCCTCTCCCAGGAACAACTCGCGGGGCACCGCCTCCAGCGCCTGCCGCCAGCCGGGGGAACCGACCTGATCCGCCAGTGCGAGACGGAGCTTCGCGGCCACAACGCTGTCGCTCATGGCCACCATCCTTTCAGGAGTACATCGGCGAAGGCGTCCGCCATCGCGGATGAGTCAGGCAGCCAGCCCCACTGCCCGTTGGGGTTGCACTCGATGAACGTCCAGGTGTCCGGGCTCTGTCCGCTCCCGTCGCCCGCTCCGAGGGCGAAGTCGAAACAGCCGAATACCAGTCCGAAATGGCCCAGATAGGCATACAGGGCGTTCCTGATCGGCTCGGGTACGTCGATGGGGTCGTGGACCAGTTCGTCCCAGTCGCCGTTGCGCCAGTCGAGCGCGCCGTCGGGTGTGGTGATCCTGCTCGCGAACACGGCTCGACCGATCACGGTGACCCTGGCGTCAGCGGTCTTGGGCACCTCCTTTTGAAACAGGTGGGCGGTCACCGACACCGAGTCATCAAGCTCTTGCTCGATGACGCGCTGCGTCCATATCGCGGCGACGTAACCGTCCGGGCCGCGCGGAGCGCCCCGGAACGACTTGTAGATGATCGGGCCGTGCTCGGCGGCGAACTTACGCGCCTGCACCACGTCATTGGTGATCAAGGTTGTCGGGATGGCCAGTCCGAGCTGGGCGGCCATGCGGAGTTGGGCGGGCTTGAAGTCGGCGCGGGTGTTCGCCGCCGGGTGATTGACGTATGTCGCGCGCAGGTTGTTGAGGATGCCGCCGAGTCCATGCCGAGCCTCGGCAGCGGCGAATTCCCCCTCCTCGTCGGGCAGGTGAGCGAATCCGCCGGGGAACGGGGTGGGGCGGCGGTAGTACACCGCCCCGACCTCTTCCAGCGCGATCTCACGACCCGGTGAGCGGAGCCGGCCGATCCACTGCGGTTGGGGATCGCCGATGTGGGCGCTGAACACCAGATCGGGGCCGATATCAGCGGGAAGGAACGCCTGCCGTCATCTTTCCTCCTTCAATGAGAGATGTGTCCACACTGCTTCGATGAACATGGTTCTTCGTAAGAAGACAATCACTATCCTGCGATCCGCTCTCAGCCCTGGTTCGCCAGGTGGGGTGCTGGCCGGAGGCCATGGACCTGGACGATGAGCTGGGTGGCCGGCGCCCGGCCAAGCGGAGTTGTGTCGCCTCGGCACCCCTCATGCCCGCCCTCCGGGCTGGGCCCCGAGGACCAGGTTCACCACCTTCTCAGGCTGCTCACGCCTGACGGTCTGAAGGCCGGGACCGTTGCGCAGGGACACCAGGTAACAGCCGGAGCGCGTGCCTATGCTCACCGAGGCCGTGAGCCATCCCGCCTCACCATGGACGACCAGCTCGGGGGCGTAGCGCGTACGCTGACTCAGTGGCCACGGCTTGCCGTTCTCGGCCGGCTTCAGGGCGATCGTGTGAACGGCGTAGGAATGAACGCCCTGAACCTTCAACAACCGCTGCACGACGGCCAACGCCGCGTCGTGCTTCTCCGCTGTTGCGTCGGTCACCTCGTCGTTCCCACGCCCCCCGGTATGGGCCTCTGTCACTGTCCGTCCGGATGCCATAACCCAGAGGGTAGGAGTGGCTGTTTCCAGGGCTCAACGAGTGTGGCCAAGTGTGGCACGCAACTTCCTATCGCTGGTGCGCGGCAAGCGCTTTTCTGATCAATTCACGAGCCTCCCCTCCGTGGACAGCCATGTCGGCCAGCCGCCCGAACTCTCGCTCGTAACGGGCAATCTCCCCTGGCGCTGTGACCGTGACGGCCGCGCTGACAAGCTCCACGCTGACTTGAACGTTGTCGAAGATCGAGAAGTTATGGGCTACGTGCATGGCTCGGGTAATCGTGGAGGGGATCACGCCGAAGGACATCGAGGGCAGTGTCATGACGGTGAGGTGCTCCAGAGATTCCGGACAGGCCGCTCGCTAGGGTGGTAACAGTCCGAAGGAGATAGAAACATGCCGAAAGGTTCCAGGCGTAGGTTCAGCCAGGAGTTCAAGGACGAAGCTGTGCGCATGGTCCTCGACGGCCCCCGTACGATCGCCGAGGTCGCCAGAGAGTTCGGCGTCCACGACACCACGCTCGGCAATTGGGTGAACACCTACAAGCGAACGCGCGCGGAAGAAGAACCGCACTCCCTCAGCGGCCCCGAGCGCGCCCGGCTGCGCGAACTCGAGCGAGAAAACTCCGAACTCCGCGAGAAGCTTTCCTTCCTAAAAAAAGCCGCGGCCTTCTTCGCGGCCGAGAACAATCGGTGACCGCGAAGTTCGAGTTGATCGACGCGGAGAAGGCCAACCATAGGATTGTGAAAATGTGCGACTGGCTGGAGGTGTCCCGCTCGGGGTATTACGAGTGGCGCGACCGGCCCGCCTCGGCGACCGCGCAGCGTCGCGACCTGCTCCAGGACCTGATCGCGGGCATCTTCTACGAGCACGAGGAGGTGTACGGCTACCGGCGCGTCCACGCCGAGTTGCTGCGCCGCGGTGAGCGCTGTTCGGCTGAGTTGGTGCGGGTGTTGATGCGCGAGCTGGGCCTGCTGCCGGCGCAGGTGCGGCCCTTCACGCCGAAGCTCACCGAGCAGGGTGCTTTCCGGGGCATTCCCGACCTGGTCAGACGCGATTTCACCGCCGTCCGGCCCGGCGTCAAGCTGGTGGGCGACATCACGTACATTCCGACCTGGGAGGGGTTTTGCTACCTGGCCACGGTGATCGACTGCTACAGCAAGGCCGTGGTGGGGTGGGCGATGGCCGATCACTACCGCACCGAGTTGATCACCGAGGCGATCGAGAACGCGGTACAGACCTTCACCATCGAAAAGGACGCGATCTTCCACTCCGATAGAGGGTCGAACTACACGTCCGATGAATTCGGCACCGTGCTGAAGAGGCTGGATATCCGGAGGTCCGTTGGCCGTACCGACATATGTTACGATAATGCCATGGCCGAATCGTTCTTTTCGGCATTGAAGAATGAATGGCTGAAACGGTACGTTTTCACCAGCCGGGCGAAGGCTCGCCGGGCCGTGATCCGTTATATCGAGGGCTTCTACAATCGGCGCCGACTTCATTCATCCGTTGGTTACCGGACACCGTTCGAAGTCCTCGACGAGTACACAGCGCTTCAGTCGGTTGCGTAGTTCGCAGCCGCAGATTCCGCTGTCCGGAATGATCTCAGCCCCTCAATCCGGGCTGCCACCCCCACTCCGCCCAGCTTGCGCACCGCCTCGACCGGCAGCGTCTCCACCTTCACCGTGCCGACCTCGGCGCCGGAGTTCACCGCGCCCACCCGGACCGGCAACTCACCGGCCCGCACCAGAGTGGATTTCACCTCCACCTCGGCGCTGCCCGGCTTGGGCCACACCGGATCCTTTCGCTTCACTACGGGCGCGCTTTCCTCCGCACCCTTGCCGAGCTTGGGTTTCGGTACGGCACGTCCATCCACCGACGGCTCGGGATTCGATGCGGGAACGGCTGCGGCCGCTGGTTGAACCAGGCGTTCGGGAACTCCCACCCCGGAGATCAGGACCGCCATCACAACCCCGATCACCAGGGCAATCAGCCGAACTCGCACGCGCCGAACCCGCATCCCGAACCCTTCCGCAGGCACGCTGACGCAGACCCCGGGAGAGGGGCCTCATTCGTCAGAGAGCAGATAAAGAGCGAATAAAAGGACGATCACCGTGGAGGTTGATCGAGATGACAAGAATGGTCAATACACAGGAAAGTGTCTTACCAGTTACTCGGGGCAATGATCCGCCGCAATGCCACAACTCCGAGACCTTGTTAAGCCTGGTAAAGATCACATTCGTGAACGCGAACCGACCGGGCGAGAACCCGCAAATCCCTGAATGTGACTTACCTCACATGAAATACCGAAACCCCGCTATTTGGCGGCCCGGATCACATCGACGATCATCGGGCGGTAGTCAGGATGGGCCTGGGCCAGACGCTCCAGCGCATACGGGCCAGCCAGGCGAACGAGGGCTTAGGCGTGGCCGAGTTGCTCGGCGGCACGACCTCTAGCGGATCAAGGTCTGCGATACATCAGTACGCCACCCGCTGTACCTACTCCCCCCGACGACACGGCCAACGTCATCTCCGAAACCGGCGTCGTATCAGCGACGTGCCCGAGGGTGAGCGGGCGCTGCTCTGGCTGTACGGCATGGTCCGCCGCATGCTGGCCAACCAACGAAGAACTCGCCTCTCTTGAACCGGAAGCCGTTAAAAGACCGGTGTGACCGCGCGATCCTGGAGAGGTAGCGCCGCCCCACCCTGCAGGAAGCAATCGCGACAACTCCTGTCCCGGTTTTGGGGAGTGCCGAAACCCCAGGTCAGCTTTACTTTCCCGGCCATCGGGTGATCCTCTGCCCGAGTGGACCTTGACCAATTCTTTGCATTCGGACCCGAGGTGCCTTTCACCGCGAATCGGGTGTTCACCGATCGGGAGGAGTACATCCGGCGCAGTCGTTACCCAGAGGTCGTACGGCAGATCGAGAGAAGGTCGGCCGGGACGAGGCTGGAACGGATCGGCGCCGGTGACCTGATGGGCCACGTGTACCTGCACAACGCCCGGTTCCAGGAGGCGGCGGAGCTGTTCACCTAGGTCCTGGCCGAGGCGCGGCGGGCGGACGCGCCGCTCTGGGCGGCGCGGGCCGCGCGCCACCGGGCTCTTGCCTCCATGTGGTTCGATGCGAAGCTGACCCTTCGGACGGTTCCGGAGGCTCGTGAGCTCAACCAGTCGGTCGGGGAGGTCGTGGGGCTGGCCCAGTGCGACATGGCGGAGTCGATGGCCCGCGCCATGCGGGGAGAGTGGGCCGTCGCCACCCGCCTGCTCGGCGAGGCTCGCCGGACCTTCGAGGCCGTCGGCGCCTCCGCCGAGCTGCTGCCCATCGACGTGGTCGAGGTCCTGCAGCTCATCGCGCGAGGCCAGGACGGGCAGGCCCTGGCAGTCACGGTCCGCCTCGCGGAGACGACCGGAGCCGAGGAGGCTTTCCTGCCCGTGTGGGCGGCGGTCACCGCGCTCTGGACCGGGCAGCCGGAACTGCACGACTTCACCCGGATAAGGTGGTTGGATCTTCCTGAAACGACACGGGAGCGGTGGATACAACCGCTCCATCGGCTGCGAGCGGGAGGCGGGTCATGAAGGTCTGCGGCCCGCTTGATGTCGGTGACAAACGGGGGCTCATCCCGACCTGCCGCGTACCGGAGGCCGAGATCGCCAAGGCGCGCAACGTGGCGCTCAAGAGTGCGGCGTTCGACGGTGTGGCCGGTCCGTACGATCCGGGGGCCACGGTGGTCTACGGTCGCCGGACGGCCGTCAAGGTCCAGCACCGCCTGCACGAACGCCTTGGCACCGCGCTGCGGATGGAGTCGATGCGTAAGGCCGCGGGGCTCAAGTTTCCGGCCCTGCTGGACGCGGGCACCGTGCGGACCCCGTCCGGACCTCGATGGTGGCTCGTCCTGGAAAGGGTCGGCGGCTCACCCGGCGAACGTCCGACCCCCGCTCAGCAACGCGGCCTGGGCGAGCAGCTTCGCCGCTGGCACGGTGCCGCGGACCAGGGTGGGCTGCGCCTGGACGAGCCTGGTGCTCTCGGGGTGCTGCTCGGCTCCGCGCGCAACCTCGCGGCCCGCGACTATCCGGCCATCTCCCGGCTGTTCGACCAGGCATGCGCGGGACAGCCGATGGTGGCCATTCACGGGGATGTCGCGGTGGGACACAACGCCCTCTTCGAGGGGGACGATCTGCTGGCCGTCCTGAATCCCGGCGCGGTGGAGGTGGGGCCGCCCATGCTCGATCTCGCCTGGTGCCTGGCCGTCGACCTGCCGCGCGGCGCTCAGCCGCGCCGGCTGCTGGAGGGGTACGGCACCGACGCGGTCGACCAGGAGGCCCTCGATGCCGTACTGCCGCTGATGATCCTGCGCAGGTTGATCGACACCCAGGTGGAGGGCAGCGTCGAGGACTCCCAGTGGCTCGCGGCCTGGCTGTCCGCGAACGCCCCCGGCCTGCTGCCTCTGGCCTCGGCGCCGTGATCAGAGGTTCAGCCCCGCGCGCTGGGCACATGCCCACGGGATCCACCGATCCCACACATTCGCCGGTACCGACAGGCGGGTGAGCAGCTCGGGTTCGTCGTCTCGCGCGTAGAAGCGGTTCAGCCCGTCGAACAGCGCGAGCGCGTATCCGGCCGCCAGCAGTTCCGGCTCCCAGTCCTGGTGGCTCGGCTCGGGTGAGCCCGGCACGGTCGCCTCGGCCACCACCACCCGGGGACGCCAGAAGCCCAGGTCGGCCGAGGCCAGCACCGCCGCCTCCCGCCCTTCCACATCCACCTTCAGCAGATCGAACCCCGGTGACGCGTACGCGACCAGGATCGACTCCAGGGTCACCACGGTGACCTCCAGCTCCGCCACGTCGGCGCCGCCTCGAACATGTTCTGCGGCGATCGCCGACTCCAAGGTGCTCAACCCGAGCATGTCCTCGGGGCTGCCCTCGGGCAGGATCCGGTAGAAGGTCGCCGTACCCGGCTCGGTGTCCACAGCGACCCGCAGGTTCACATCCTCCGGCCGCTGCCGCCGCAGCCGCTCGAACCGCTCGGGCAGCGGCTCGACGTTCACGCCCCGCCAGCCCAGCCGATCGACCAGGTTCTTCGTCAGTGACCCGCGAACCGGATCCCCCGCTCCGACATCCACAAAGAACCCCGCCCGACGATCGGCGAACGCCCGCACCAACACCACGTCCTCGGCATTCTGCCCGTACGCCACCAGCCGGAACCGCTCGTCGCCATGGCCCATCCCCCGATGTAAACCCCCGGTCGGCCTGCCGTACAGCCACCATCGACGACCACAGATCTGACCAGCCTTTATCGGTCGTGACAGGCAGGAACCCCGTCCTCCAGGACGCCGACCGCAAACAGGATCAGTCGGCGCCGCGGTCCAGCGCGTAGCGCAGGTAGAAGTCAGGCTTAGCCAGGTAGCGGCGCCAGTGGTCGACCTTCACGTGCTGCGTGGCGTCACTGACGCGGCCGGAGTGCCTGGCCACGTCCTCAGCGCGCTGATCGCTCCGGCGGCTACGGTGGCTGCAACGATGGGCCAGCTCGCAAAGAAAGACCCGATGCGCCGCCGCACCCTGCTGTCCGCCGCCGGACTCGCTGTCCCCGCTCATCTGCTGTCCAGACTCGATGACGCGCTGGCCGTGCTGCCGGCAACCTCCAGCCCTCCGCTACCCGCGCAGATCACCTCTCGCCTGGCACGGGCCCGCGCCGGCTTCGACACCGGCGATCTGGCCCGGCTTGTCGCCGAGCTGCCCGACATCCTCGCCCTGGCCCACGAAGCGGCGGAAGCACCAGAGGCGACGGCCGAGCGCGACCGCCCCGAGCACGCAGCAGGAGAGGCAGAAGAGCGCCAGCAGCGGCAGCAGCCAGGCGGTGACGATCCAGTACTGGAAGCTGAACGCCCCCCAGATCAGCGTCGGCAGCACCGCGCCCAGCACCGTCACCAGGGCAAGGGGCACGAGCCGCAGAACCAGCCTCGGCCGGCGCGCCGCGCGGCGTCGCGAGGCCCAGCGGCGCGCTCGGACAACCGCGGTGACCAGCAGTGCGACCATCCCCACCGTGAGCCCGAGCAGGACCGCGTTCACGACGGTGAGCGGGTTGCTCATCGGCGTTGCCGGTGCCCCGATCCGTTCGGCGAGAAGGTTGGTCGAGAGCAGGCTGGGGTCGCCGCCGCTGTTGGTGAGGACGAGGGCGGCCACACCGGTCTTGGGCGAGAAGACCATGTCCCCGGTCCACGTCGCCAGTGTTCCGCCGTGGCCGATCACCGACGGCGGGGCGTCTGCTGCGACGGGGCGGGACTGCCAGCCGAGGGCGTAGTCGCCGGCCTTCGGCTGGACGGTGTGCGACTCGGCCAGGGAGCCGGCACTCAGCAGGTCCGCACCGAGGCTTCCCTGGTTGAACCTCAGCCACCGCACCATGTCGTCCAGAGTCGAGATCACCCCGCCGTTGCCGACGCAGAACCCCGGCATCTCCGGTGCCGCGACGGCGACCCCGAGAACGACCTCGTACCCGGACGGCAGGCCCTCGGCACGATCGGAACACCCCAGCGTCGAGCCGGTGCCGGTCATGCCCAGCGGCGTGAACAGCTCGGTGTGGAGGAAGGCGTCGAAGGACTTCCCCGACACCACCTCGACGATCCTCGCCGCGATCGAGTAGTTGGTGTTGTGGTACTCCGAGCGGGTGCCCGGATCGGCGGCCAGGGTCTTGTCGGCCAGCCCGGCCACGATTTCCTGCGCGCTGCGCGAAGGCGGGAACACGTACTCGTTGTTCGTGCTGTTCGACAGCCCCGAGGTGTGGCTGAGGATCTGGCGCACGGTGATCCCGGTGAAGCGCGGATCGGCCATCCTGAAGTCGGGCAGGATCTTGACGACCGGGTCGTCCAGGGAGACGCGGTCACGATCGACCAGCAGCATGATCGCCGCCGCCGTCATCGACTTGCTCATCGACGCGATCCGGAACCGTGTCCGAGCCGTCACCGCGTTGCCGTCCCCGTCCCGGCCGCGGACGATCGTCTCGACCGACGACCCGTCGATCACGGCCGCCGCGACACCCGGCGTGCCGTAGACGGAGCGGTAGTCGTCGACCAGCCGTTCGCCGGTGGCATGGGCCGGTGCCGTCCAGCCGAGCAGCACGGCGACGAGCACACCGCCGAGGACGAGGAGGGAGGTCACCCGAGGAAAGCGCAGACGTAGGAAATGCACGACGTCGAACCTAGGCCGGGCGTCACCGGCCGACATCACCCCAAGGGGTGAGACGGCACCACCCGGCAGGATGGAATCTCAGTCAGGCAGATCGTTGCGACCCACAAGCCCGTTCTCGTACGCGTGGATCACCGCGTGCACGCGGTCGCGCAGGTTCAGTTTCTGCAGGACGGCCCGGACGTGCGACTTCACCGTGTTCTCGCTCAGCACCAGTTCCGCGCAGATCTCGCTGTTGGACCTGCCGCGGGCGAGCAGGCCGAAGATCTCGACCTCGCGTGGGGTGAGGCCGTCCAGGGCTGCCGTCCTCCGCATCGGCACCTGCCGTACGAGATCGAGGATCGTCGCGGCCACCCCCGGGGCCAGCGCCGACGTCCCGGAGGCGACGTCACACACGGCCTGGGCCAGGGCGGCGGGCCGGACGTCCTTGGTCAGGTAGCCGCTCGCGCCGGCCCGGATGGCGGCCACGACCAGTTCGTCATCATCGAAGGTCGTCAGCATGAGCACCCGGGCCGCCGGTGCGATCCTGACGATCTCCGCCGTGGCGGCGACCCCGTCCATGCGCGGCATGCGGATGTCCATCAGTACCACGTCCAGGCGGTGCCGCCGGACGACCTCGATCGCGTCGCTGCCGTTCGCGACGTCGTGGGTGACCTCGATGCGCTCGTCGGCCGACAGCACCGTACGGAGCGAGGCCCGCAACAGCTCCTGATCGTCGACGAGCATGACACGGATCCCGGTCACGAGACCTCCTTCGTCGGCCTCATGACCAAGGTGCTGTGCTTGCTGATTCCCTCACTTCGTTCGGTCATTCCCCTCCTTCGTGGGGAGCCGCGTCTGCAGCACCCACCCGTCGTCCCCGTCGTCGATCGACAGGGTGCCGCCGGCGGTACGCACACGTTCCTCGATCCCCATCAAGCCGGTCCCCGGGCTGCCGACGTCGCGAAGCGCCTTGCCGCCGTCGTCGCGCACCTCCACCACCACCTCGGCCGGGGTCCAGCGCAGGCGAACGGTCACCTCGACCGGTGGTTCGAGGTGGCGCAGCGCGTTGGTGATGCCCTCCTGCACGGTACGAACCGCCGCGACCTCGGCACTCAGGCTCAGTGGCCGTCGCTCACCCACCTCCGCGAACGTCACCGCATGGAGCGGGCTCGCCGCCGAGGCCACGAGGTCAGGGAGGGCATCGAGCGAGATCGGGACCTGTCTGGGCCGGGAATCGGCGCGCGGCGCCACGGTGGCCGGGCCCAAGGTGGCCAGCATCGCTCGCAGACCTTGGTGGGCGTCCCGGCCGGCCTCGGCGATGTCGCCGAGTTCGCGGCGGGTCGCCGGATCCGCCGTCGTCACCGCCGTGGCATCGATCCGCGCGACCATGACGGTGACCGTGTGGGCGATCACGTCGTGCAGGTCGCGGCGGATGCCGGCCCGTGCGTCCGCGACCGCCGCGGCCAGTCGTTCGCTCTCGGCTCGTCGGCCGGCCTCGTGCCTGCGGCGTACCAGCAGGGCCGCAAGCCACACACCGCCGACCACGAGCATCAGCAGCCCGCCCTCGACCAGGCGGGTCCACCCAGGGATGTCAGGGAGCAGCCGGGCCCACGCCACCAGCTCGGTGAGGACGATCCCGAGTGCGGCGACGGCCAACGCAACCACCGAGGACCTGACCGAGACCCGGCTGGTCAGCCGCCACAACGTCAGGGGGAAGCACGCAGCCGAGGGCAGCATGGTCGGTGACCAACCCAGGGAGGGCGTCGTCACCAGGACGAGCATTGCCAGCGCGCCGATCGCGTACCCCACCCACGGCCGTCGATGGGCCACCACCGCTCCCACATGGAGCAGGACGGCAGCACCCGCCGCGGCGAAGATCTGCCACAGGTCCGCGCCGAGGTGCCGGACGCCCACCAGGATGATCGCCGTCAGGAGAGCCAGGACCACGTGCGCCACCACCGTCGTCGCCGGCCATGTGCTCCGGCGCTGGGAGGCTGTCACGGTCGTCGCCTTCCGGTGGGCTCGTGGTGGGGAGCCGTGCCTGGCTCGACGTGCCACAGGATAGCCAGCAGCGGTGCCAGGCGGTACGCGCGGCGGCGAGAATGCGACCGTACGTGGCGAAACAGATGACCGGATCGGTCAGGAATCGATCAGGAATCGAGAAGCGCAGGTCACGGAGCCGCACCTAGCCTGGTCGTCATGGACATCACCATTCACACGAGCTTCCTCCCGCATGACGACCCGGACGCGTCCCTTGCCTTCTACCGCGACGTCCTCGGCTTCGAGGTCCGCAACGATGTCGGACAGGGCAAGATGCGCTGGATCACGGTCGGCCCCGTCGGCCAGCCCAGCACGTCCATTCTCCTGGCGCCGCCGACCGCCGACCCCGGGCTCACCGAGGACGAGCGCCGCACCATCGCCGAGATGATGGCCAAGGGCACCTACGGCTGGATCCTGCTGGCCACCCGGGACCTCGACGGCACTTTCGGGAAGGTGCAGACCGGCGGCGCCGAGGTCGTCCAGGAGCCGACCGAGCAGCCGTACGGCATCCGCGACTGCGCCTTCCGCGATCCCGCGGGCAACATGGTCCGCATCCAGGAGCTTCGCTGAGCCGTCCGGTCATCGGACACCTCGCCGCCTACCTCGGCATGCGACCTGGGTGCTCGCGGACATCGACGAAAAGGAGTTCTCTCATGTGTCACCCCTCGTGGGGGCGCGCACGCGCCGAGGCGCAGCGCCTGGGCGACCTCGCGCGACTGCGCCGTGTCCGCGACCGGATCGACCGGGAGTACGCGCAGCCGCTGAACGTCGAGGCGCTCGCCCGCGGCGTGAACATGTCCGCCGGGCACCTCAGCCGCCAGTTCCGGCTGGCCTACGGCGAGTCGCCGTACGCGTACCTGATGACGCGTCGCATCGAGCGCGCGGCGGCGCTGCTGCGTCATGGCGACCTCAGCGTCACCGAGGTCTGCTTCGCGGTCGGCTGCTCATCGCTGGGCACCTTCAGCACCCGCTTCACCGAGCTGGTCGGCATGCCGCCCAGCGTCTACCGGCGCCGCGCGGCGGGCGTTGCGGCGGGGATGCCGCCGTGTGTGGCGAAACAGGTGACAAGACCGGTCAGGAATCAGGAAGCGCCGGTCATCGAGCCGCAACCAGCGTGACGGCCATGGCATCCATCGAATCCGTCACCCTCGACGTGGCCGACCCCGTGCAGGCGCCGTGCCCTTGCCAAGGACGTCGGCGTCTCTCCCGACGGCACCGGATCGCACCGGCTCATGATCGGTGGCGATGCCGGGCCTTTCACCGACCCGGACGGGTTCGCCGTCCACCACGGTGAGCATCGGCTTGCCGGGTTCGCACGGCACCGTGACGGTGAGCATCGGCTTGCCAGGTTCGCACGGCACCGTGACGGTGAGCATCGGCTTGCCGGGTTCGCACGGCACCGTGACGGTGAGACGGAGCGGGACCTCCCGGACGCGATCCGGCACAGAGGGACGCGCTACCTCCCGGTCGCGATCCGGCACAGAGGGACGCGCTACCTCCCGGTCGTGGTCCGGCACAGAGGGACGCGCTACCTCCCGGTCGTGGTCCGGCCCGGCCAGTCACCGTACCGGGTCCCGCCGAGAATCGCGTCGCCGTCCGGCACCAGGGTCCCCTCGCCCAGCTCGGCTCCGAAGTAGCGCGCGTGCGGGTCGGTGACCACCTCACGCGGATCCTCCCAGGCGGCCAGGGCCTCGGTGAAGAACTCGTCCATCCGGAACCGCTCGGGCCCGGCGACCTCGACCCTCCCGTTCAACGGCGACCCCACCGAGACCCTGCCGACCACCTGGGCGACCTCGTCACCCGCGATGGGCTGGAAGAGCACGGGTGCCATCCGAACCGTGCCGCCGTCGGTGGCCGCGTCGGCGATGCTCCGGGCGAACTCGAAGAACTGCGTCGCGTGCACGATCGAGTACGGGATCGAGGAGTCCTCGATCAGCTTCTCCTGCGCGATCTTCGCCCGGAAGTAGCCGCTCTCGGGCAGCCGCTCAGTCCCCACCACCGACAGCGCGACGTGGTGGCCGACGCCTGCCGACGCCTCCGCGGCGAGCAGGTTGCGGGTGGAGGTCTCGAAGAACTCCAGTACCGCGGCGTCCTCGAAGGACGGGGAGTTCGACACGTCGATCACCACCTGCGCCCCGGCCAGCGCCTCGGCGAGTCCTTCGCCGGTGAGGGTGTTGACGCCGGTGCGCGGTGATGCCGCCACCGCCTCGTGGCCGTGCTCGCCGAGTTTCGTCACGAGCTTCGACCCGATCAGGCCGGTGCCGCCGATTACCACGATCTTCATGACAAGCCTTCCTGTCCTCTGGGGCATCCGTTGCCACCCGGTCGCCGGCTGGGACGGGGCGGCCCTCTGGCCTGTGACAGCTCCGGCGAGATTCCTCGGATTGCGGATCCCCGGCGCCGAGGTGTCACAAACCGCGACGCTGTCCCGCCTTTCGGTAAGGCGGATCCATGACGCGAGCCGGGAGGGGCAGCACCACCACCCCCTCAACCGGGCGAAACCGCCGTACCCCTGTGAAGCGCTCCGGCGTGGAAAACCCGCGGCACCCATGGATTCCTCGGGCGCGGGCACGATCCGGGGCATGGAAGTCCTCAGCAGCCGGATTCTCCTCCGCCCCGCCGACCCCGACCGCAGCCGCCGGTTCTACCGCGACGTGCTGGGCCTCGCGGTCTACCGCGAGTTCGGGCCGCCCGACGATCCGGGGGTGGTGTTCTTCCTCGGCCAGGGATTCCTGGAGGTCTCCGGGCGCTCCGAGGGCGCGTCCGGCCAGGCGGTCGGAATATGGCTCCAGGTCCGCGATGTCCGGGCCGAGCACGAACGGCTGGCCGCCCTGGGAGTCCAGGTGACCCGGGAGCCGCGGCAGGAGCCGTGGGGGCTCGTCGAGATGTGGGTCGAGGACCCCGACGGGACATCCGTCGTCCTCGTCGAGGTCCCCGATGACCACCCGCTCAGGCGCGACCAGCGGCCGTCCTGAGCACGACCGCCCCGGCCCCGGTGGCGACCGTCCTCTCCCCTGTTGCCACATAGTAGGTGTGGAAGTCGCTGACCGTAAGATTGTGGACACGCTGGTGGCCAGTGGTCCACTTCGCGACCTCCACGGCCTGGAGTTGGGTTCCAGCACTGGTCCGAACCCAGGCCTCAGGCTTGAGCTGAGTAGCCTGTACCCAGTCTCGTTGCTCGCTGACCCAGAAGGGGTGCTGGTCGGTCGTGATGACCATGCCGGTGGCGGTGCCCTTGTCGCCGTCGGTGTCGACGGTGATCTGCACGAGGTTCTTGGCGCCCTGGCTGGTGATGAGTGCGATGACGGGTTTCGCCGTTGTGGCGCCGGTCTCGGGGTCGGTGGCGATGACCTTGTCGCCGACCTTGATCTGTTCGATGGGTTTTTCGGTGGGCGCAGCCCGTGGGATCGGCGAGGGTGGCGTAGTCGCCCTGGGCCGCCCGGTCGAGGATGTGCGCGGCGGCCGAAAGCTGGGCCAGCCGGCCGGCGGGGCTCTCGTCGCGGCCTCGGTGCTGGATACACCGAGGCCGAAGGAGGGCGGACACCTCGCGTCGACTTCGTACGGCGGCCGGCTCGACGAGCACGCGATGCCTCCGCGCTGACCTCGGCGTGATCGACACGTGTTCGCGTGCAGTACGCGCAAGGCCACACCGTTGAGGTCCGGCGGGACTCAACGGTGTGGCCTTGTGTGCAGGGTCACGGTCTGTGTGTGGGGAGGGCGGCGGGTCACTACGCCGCGCTGTCGTTGCCGAGGACGCTTGCGGTGCCCGGGGGGCCGGTCGATGCCGGTCGATGCCGGCCGGTTGTGGGCACCGCTCCAGCGGGGCAAGATCATCGTTGATGATGCCCGTTGTCGGTCACCACTGGGCTTGCGGGCTCTAGAGGGCCAGGCGACGGCGTTCCAGGACCGCGGCCACGGCGTAGCCGCCGCCGCCCGCGATGGCCAGCACCGCATAAAGGCCGGGCGCGTCGAGGAAGAGGGAGGCGGCCGCGATCAGGGCGAGCCAGGTGCCCAGGCCGTAGTGCAGCATGTTGCGGTGCACGGCGCCCTCGGCGAGGTAGATCAGGCCGACCACGAGGACGGAGCCGGCGGCCCAGAGCACGCTTTGCAGTTCGGGTGTGTCGTAGGCGGTGGTCAGGCCGGTGATGGCCAGGAACAGGGCGACGAAGCCGGTGACCCAGGAGAAGCCGGCCAGCTGGCCGGCGAGCGCTTCGGACTTGCCGGCGCCGCGCTGGGCGCGGATGCTCGCGCTCATGCTCTGGATCACGCCGGTCACGATGCCGGCGCCGAGCAGTGTGATGGGCAGCCAGCCGGGCAGGGAGAGCAGCGGGTCGGCGCCCTTGGAGAGCGCGGCCCCACCGTGTCCGAGCAGGTAGGCCAGCGTGAAGCTGAGGTAGGCGGAGCGGTTGTCGACCTCGCCCGTGGTGGGGGTCGCGGTGGCGGGGGTCGTGGTGGCGGGAGCCGGCGTGATGCGGGTGGTGGCGTTCATGGTGGAGACCTCCGAGGGATCTAGGATCTACTGGGGTGGGCGGTTCGGGGTGAGGTGTGCCAGCGAGGCCACGACATGCGGCACGAGCTGGGCTGTCCAGGAGAAGGTGCGGGTCACGGTGTGCTGGTGGGCCAGGCCGTGCAGGCCCAGCCACAGCGCGATCGTGTCGGCACCGGGGTCGGTGCTGGTCGAGTGCCCGGCGGCGGCGCAGTCGGTGAGGAGGTCGGCCAAAAGCCGCAGGATGAGCGCGTCGAGGTCGATCGGAGGGCGGGTCGAGCCGAACATGGCGCGGTAGCGGCGGGGGTGGGCGGCGGCGAAGTCGAGGTAGGCGTGGCCGGCGGCGTACAGGCGCTGTGGGGCGTCATCGTCTGTGATGGCCGCCTCAAGGCGGCGGGCCAGGTCAGCGAAGGCCGCAGCGACCACGGCGAGCAGGAGGGCCGGCTGGTCGGGGAAGTGCGGGTAGATCGAGGAGGTGGCGATCCCGGCCTCGCGGGCCACGGCCCGCAGGGTCACGGCGCGCTCGCCACCCCGGTCGAGCAGGCCGGTGGCCGCGGTCAGGATGTCGGCCCGCAGGCGGGCGCCTTGGCCCCGGCGGTTGCGTGCGCGCTCTGCCCTGCGGGCCGGTGGGGCGGCGACGGCGCGGCGCGCGGTCTCACGGTCCGGGGACGATGACGACCTTGCCCAGGACGGTCCGGGACTCGGCGAGCGCCAGGGCGGCGGCTGCGTCGGCGAGCGGGAGGCGTGCGGCGATCTGCGGGGTCACGGCGCCGGTGGCCACCAGGTGCAGTACCTGGGTGAGGTCGCTGCTCAGCCGGCGGCGGAAGGCGGCCAGGCGGCGCCGGCCGGCCCAGAAGTTGTAGAAGTGTGCGCTTTTGCCGTTGGGCAGGTAGTTCCATACCAGCAGTCGTGCGAACAGTTTGAGTACCGGCAGGGCGGCGTTGCCCTTGTCGTTCTTGCTGGAGGCCGTGCCGTAGTTGACCAGTGTGCCGCCTTTGCACAGCAGCTGCCATGACTGCACCAGCCCGGGTCCGCCGACGTGGTCGAAGACCGCGTCCACGCCTTCGGGGGCGAGGTTGCGGATCTGTTCGTACATGTTCGGGTGGCGGTAGTCGACGGGGGTGGCGCCCAGTTCGCGCACGCTCTGGTGGTGGCGTGCCGCGGCCGTGCCGATCACCGTGATCCCGGCGTGGCGGGCCAGTTGGACGAGGATGGAGCCGACACCGCCGTTGGCCCCCAGTACCACGATGGTCCCGCCGGAGCGGACCTTGGCCGTGCGGTGCAGCATCTGCCAGGCGGTGACGCCGTTGACGGCCACGGTCTCCGCGGCTGCCGCGTCCACCTCGTCTGGTACCGGTACCAGGTCTGCGGCTTCGACGAGCAGGTGGCTGGCCCATCCGCCGGTCTTGATGACGGCGGCGAAGCGGTGGCCTGTCAGCGTGGGGTCCACGCCGGGGCCGGTGGCGGTGACCGTGCCCACCACGTCGTAGCCCGGTACGAACGGGAAGGGCGGCTGGTCGTAGTACTTGCCCAGGCGCATCTGCTGCTCGGCGAAGGAGACGCCGGTGGCGTCCATGCGCAGGAGGACCTGTCCTTTGGTGGGGGGCGGAAGGTCGCGGGTCCGGGTTTGCAGGCCGTCTGGGTCGACTATGCCGGGCAGGACGATTTCCGTGGTGTGGGTGGCGACGGTGCTGTTCATGGCGTTTCCCTTTGAGGCTTCGCTTGTTTGCTTACGGTCGTAACGTAACAGCCGTAAGTCTAGCGGTGCAAGAGACGCCACCCATAAACTTCGCGATGTATGGTTACAGGGTGAAGAACATCGAACCGGCGCAGTCGGCCACCCCGGGACCCACCCGAAGGCGCAACCGCCGCGGCGAGGGGAGCAAGCTCCGCGACGAGATCATCGCCGCCACGGTGGAACTGCTCGACGAGGAAGGCGACGAACGCGCCATCACACTGCGCTCGGTCGCCCGCCGGATCGGGATCGCCGCCCCCTCGATCTACCCGCACTTCCCCGACCAGCCGGCCATCATGCTGGCCGTCGTGCGCCAGGAGTACGACCAGCTCGCCACAGCCCTGCGCGCGGCCGCGACGGGCGGTGGCCCAGACCCCCGGCAACGGCTGCTCGCCGCCTGCCGCGCCTACCTCGACCTGGCCCAGACCCATCCCGGGCGCTACCGCATCATGTTCGGCGGCCTGTGGTTGCCGAACCTGAGCGAAGGCTCGGTCACCGAAGAGGACATGATCGGGCTGGGTATGGAGGCCCTGCAGGTCTTCATCGACGCCCTCGACGACTGCGTCAGCGCGGGTCAGGCCACCAGCACCGATCTCTTCAGCGACGCGGTCGCGCTGTGGCTGGGCCTGCACGGCCTGGCCCACCAACGCGCCGTGCTGCGCTCCTTCCCATGGCCGGAGAACATCGCCGAACGCATCATCGGCGCGCTGGCACACCTCAAGGACACCTGAACCACCTCGCGGCGTGCAGGCGCAGGGACAGCACCCCGGCGGCGACCCGGGCCGCCGACCGGGTGCTCGCCGCCGTCGGCGTCACGGCCGTGCTGCCCACCGTGCTGCCGGCCGCGATGAACACCGCCGACCGCGACCGAACAGCCGGATGCTCTCGCCTCCGTGGCCGATGCCGATGCCGATGCCGATGCCGCCATTCGACGGTGGTCTCACCGTCGATCGGCAGGTGCACGTCCACGATCCGCACAATCGCAAGATCTTCGTCTCGGACATCGTGACCGTGCTCCGTACGGTGCTGCTGCGAGTACGCGCCGCGCTGGGGCGCCTGGAGGGAAGGTGTGTGATCAGCGTTGGTGTCGCGGAGGCCATAAGCCGCCGGTCGCGCTCGCCGGCGGAGCAAGGGCAGCGGCTCCGTTCAGCCAGGCGGCGAGTTGCTCTCGGTCGATCAGCAGCAGGTCCGTTCCCACCGCACACTGTTTGGCCGGAGCGGTGAAGCGCGTCGTGGCGACGAGAACACCTCGGTGCCCGGGATAGGCATGGAGGGCACCGAGGAGGTTTCGGACCTCGGGCGAGCCGACGGATTTGGCCCAGCGCTTGCACTGAACGACGAAGAGGTCGCCGGTGGGAGCGGTCCCGATGACGTCGACACCGCCGTCACCGCTGCCGCCGACCCTGCGGACCTTGTGGAACCCGTCCCGCCGAAGCAGTGCCTCGACGAGTGACTCGAACTGAACGCCGGTCATCTGGTCGACGCGTTCGAGGTGGGCGTTGTCTCTCAGCCATTCCCGCTGCCGGGCGTCGATCGTTCGCTGCCGGAGCACGAGCAGGCCGACCAGCCCCGCCACCAGCACGACCGTAAGGCCGATGATCAGTGGCCAGTTGGCGACGACCAGGTCGATGAGCCAGCCTGCGACCGCCAGGAGGAAGACGACGGCGACCAGCCAGAGCAGCCAGTCCGCGTTGTCCTTGCGGCGGCGGGGTCTTCGTCTGGCCGGTGTACGTCGTCGGGTCATCGGCGGCCTCCGGGGGTGAGGTTGGGAGTATCCGTCGATGGTGACGACCAGGACCGACAGTTTTCGAGAACACCCCGAGGTTCGGCCCTTTTGGCGGAAGCGGCGAAAGCCGGTGGAAGCGACCACGGGCCCGGATAGCGGCCCATCCGGTCGGGGTCGGCGAACACCCGTCCGTCCCGGTTGGCGGCGCTCTGGTTGGCGATGAGCGTCGTGCCCGCCGGCAACCGTGCGTGCCGCCTTCCGTGCGGGAGCGAGGCCGCTCTACGGACGCTGAGGCCGGCTGCCGAGCTGCCAGACCTCCCATCCGGCGGCGAGCCACGGACCCGACTCGACGGCGTTGCGCACGTCCACCAGCACCCGGCGGCGTACCAGGTCGGCGGTGTCCGCGGGGAGCTTGGGGTCGGCGGTGAACTCCGGCCACTCGGTGGCGAGCACGACGAGATCGGCGTCCGCGATGGCCTGCTCGGCGGTGTCGGCGTAGCCGAGTTCGGGGTGCAGCTCGCGGGCGGCGGCGATGGCCTCGGGGTCGTAGACGACCGGTGTCGCGCCGCGTTCGGCCAGTTTCCCGGCCAGGCGCAGGGCGGGCGAGTCGCGTACGTCGCTGGTGCCGGCTTTGAACGCCGCTCCGAGGAACGCGATGGTACAGCCGTCGATCGGGCCGCCGTGCGCCTTCTCGATCAGCCTGATCGCCGCCGGGATCCGGTCGGCGTTGATCGATTCGACGGCCATCAGGAGCCCGTACGCGTTCCGCGCGCCCAGCTCGCCGACCCGGTGCGTGAAGGCCGCCACGTCCTTGGGCAGGCAACCGCCGCCGTAACCGATGCCCGGCCGCATCCCTTCGTGCCCGATCCGCCTGTCGGCGCCGATCGCATGGGCGACCGTGTTCACATCCGCCCCGACGAACTCGCACACCTCGGCTATCGCGTTGATGAACGAGATCTTGGTGGTCAGGAACGCGTTCGCGGCCGACTTGATCACCTCTGCCGTGGGCGGGTCCGTGAGGATCACCGCCACTCCATGGTCGAGGATCGGCGCGTACACCTCCTCGACCGCCTTGCGGGCCTGCGGGGAGGTCAGGCCGACCACGATCCGGTCGGGGAACAGTGAGTCCTGCACGGCATGGCCCTCGCGCAGGAACTCCGGGTTCCAGACCAACTCCACGCTCGAGATCCGCGCATCAGTGTCGATGATCTTCTGGAGCCGTTCGACGGTGCCGACCGTCACCGTGCTCTTGCCGACGATCGTGGCCGGCCTGCTCAGCAGCGGGACCAGCGACCGCATCGCGTCGATCACCTGGGCCATGTCGTAGCCGTGGCCGTCTTCGCGCAGCGGGGTGCCGACCGTGATGAAGTGCAGGTCGGCGAAGTCCACGGCCTCCCGCAGGTCGGCGGTGAAGCGGAGTCGGCCGGAGGAGGTGTGCCGGATCAGAAGGTCCTCGAAGCCCTCCTCGAAAAAGGGGGCGATGCCGTTGCCCAGGGCCTCGCACTTGTCCGGGTCCAACTCGACACCGATCACCTCATGGCCGATCTCGGCCATCGCGGTGGCGTGTGGAGCGCCAAGATGGCCGCACCCGATCACGGAAACTCGCATCACGCTCCTGTTCGTTGGACTTCCCGGGGTGCGCATGGGGTGCGCCCCAAGAAGTTATCGCGTATCGGGGTGCTGATTCAGCAGGCTTGTGAGATCAAGTCATGTCTAAAGGTTCATACGACTCCCTCACCCAGTCACCCAGCGGGATCTGCGGACGCTCAGCGGCGTGCTGACCCGGGGCTGCGGCCACATGCGCGCCGCACCGCCACGCTCAGCGGCTCCGCGCACCCGCGGCAAGGGTGACTCCAGCCGGTAACGCCCGCCCACCTCGGCACGAAGACACTTTCACGCGACCAAGCAGGCATAACGCCATATATCTACCCATGCAGGGCGACGGCGACGTACCGCGAAACACGAACCGGTAACGACTCGTGCCCATGCGGTCACCGCCGCTTGACAGGAGGTCCCACTTGCCGTTTTATGCACTAAACCGACTTGTTAAGTAGGAATTAGGGAGTAATCAATGATGGTTCGCAGGCTCCGGGGGATGGCAGCGGCACTGGCCGCGGTCGCGGTGACAGCCCTCGCGGCGGCCTGCGGAGGAGGTGGGGGGTCCTCCGGCGGCGACACGGCGAAGACCGAGGTCCGCCTCGGTTTCTTCCCCAACATCACGCACTCCACGGCTCTGGTCGGGGTACAGAAGGGCTTCTTCGCCAAGGCGCTCGGCAGCGACGTGACGCTGAAGACCTCGACCTTCAACGCCGGACCGGCCGCGACCGAGGCGATCTTCTCCGACGCCATCGACGCGACCTACATCGGACCGAACCCGGCCATCAACGCCTGGTCGAAGTCCAAGGGCGAGGCCATCAAGATCGTCGCAGGCGCGGCGTCCGGTGGCGTGTTCCTCGTGGTCAAGCCCGGGATCAACGGCATCGAGGACCTCAAGGGCAAGAAGATCGCCACGCCTCAGCTCGGCAACACCCAGGACGTCGCGCTGCGCTACTGGCTCAAGGAGAAGGGGATCGAGACCGACACCAAGGGCGGCGGCGAGGTCTCGATCCTCCCCCAGGAGAACGCCCAGACCCTGCAGACCTTCGCCACCGGCGACATCGACGGCGCCTGGGTTCCCGAGCCCTTCGCGAGCCGCCTGGTCCAGGAGAGCAAGGGCAAGATCCTGCTCACCGAGGCCGACCTCTGGCCGAACAAGCAGTTCGTGATCACGCACCTGATCGTGCGGCAGCAGTTCCTCAAGGAGCACCCCGACCTGGTGAAGAAGCTGATCGAGGCGCACGTCGAGTCCAACGCCTACATCCAGTCGGACCCGGCGGGCGCCAAGGAGTCGGTCAACGCGGAGCTGAAGGAACTGAGCGGCAAACCGATCGCGCAGGCGGTCCTGGACAGCGCCTTCGGCAACATCACCTTCACCAACGACCCGATCGCGTCCTCCCTCGTCGGCAGCGCCGACCACGCCCAGAAGGTCGGCCTGCTCGACCCGGTGGACCTGAACGGCATCTACGACCTCACGATCCTCAACGAGGTCCTGGCGGCCAAGAGCCAGCCGGCGGTGAGCGACAAGTGATCGACCCCAGCGAGCCAAGGCGGCCCTCTCGGTCACGAGCCGGCGAGCCGCTGGTCAGGGAGGCGAAGTGACGGCTCCGATACAGGAGCTGCGCCCCGGCCGGACCGACGGGCACGAGCCCGCGGTCCGGCTGGGCGCGGTTTCCAAGGTGTACGGCAGGGAGCTCCTGGCCCTTGACCAGGTCACGCTTTCGGTGGACAGAGGCGAGTTCGTCTGCCTGCTGGGAGCGTCCGGCTGCGGCAAGAGCACGCTGCTCAACCTCGTCGCCGGCCTGGACCGCCCCACGGCCGGAGAGATCGACACCAGGGACGCCCGCATCGCGATGATGTTCCAGGAGCCCGCTCTGTTCCCCTGGCTCACGGTCTCGGGGAACATCGAGCTGGCGCTCCGGGTGACGAGCTCGGGCAGGAACACCACGAAGAAGGAGCGCCGCGCGCGGGCGGCGGAGCTCCTGGAGATCGTTCACCTCGCCGACTTCGGCGGCAAGCGCCCGCACGAGCTGTCCGGCGGCATGCGCCAACGGGTCGCGCTCGCCAGGGCCCTCGCCCAGGACGCCGACGTGCTCCTCATGGACGAGCCCTTCGGCGCCCTCGACGCGATGACCCGTGACCTGCTCCACGACGAGCTGGAGCGGATCTGGCGGGAGCGGGAGCTGTCCGTCCTGTTCGTCACCCACAATGTGCGCGAGGCCGTACGGCTCGGCGACCGGGTCGTCCTGCTGAGCAGCAGGCCCGGCAAGGTGATCGAGGACTTCCCGGTGACGCTGCCGCGGCCACGCCGTACCGACTCCGCCGAAGTGGCCGAACCGGCCTCCACCATCACCGACAGGCTGCGCCAGGAGGTGCTGCGCCACGCCAAGCCGGCGGCGCGGCCGCCCGTCGGCGCCGGGATCGAGAAGTAGCGGGTGCCCAATGACTGCTGATCTTTCCCAGCACATCGCCGGTCTGGACGCGCTGGAGCTGTCCAACCGGGAGCGGCAGAGTCTGGCTTCGAGGCTCTGGGCCAGGAGCTGGCCGATGATCTCGGCGATCGTCCTCGTCCTCGCCGTCTGGGAGCTGGTCGTGCTCAGCGGGTGGCGCCCGGAGTACGTCCTCCCCGGCCCGGTGACCGTCCTGGCGGATCTGTGGAACCGCCTCGGTGAGGCCGAGTTCTACCAGGCCCTGGGCGTGACGATGCGCCGCGCGATCACCGGGTTCGCGATCGCGGTGCTGGTCGGGCTCGTGGTCGGCGCGGCCGTGTCGCGGGTCCGGCCCCTGCGGGCGGCGCTCGGCTCCCTGATCACGGGCCTGCAGACCATGCCCTCCATCGCGTGGTTCCCGCTGGCGATCCTGTTCTTCAAACTCAGCGAGAGCGCGATCCTGTTCGTGGTCGTCCTGGGGGCCGCGCCGTCGATCGCCAACGGGCTGATCGCCGGCGTGGACTACACCCCTCCGCTCCTGCTCCGTGCCGGGCACATCCTCGGCCTGCGGCGCCTGGCGCTCTATCGGCACGTCATCCTGCCCGCGTCGCTGCCGTCGTTCCTGTCGGGGCTCAAGCAGGGCTGGGCGTTCGCGTGGCGGTCCCTGATGGCGGGCGAGCTCCTCGTGATCATCGCTCACCAGACGTCGATCGGCGAACAGCTCGACAACGCCCGGGAACTCTCCGACGCGCCCGGCCTCCTCGCGACGATGATCGTGATTTTGGTCATCGGCATCGTCGTGGACATGTGTTTCGGCGCGGCCGACAACGCCCTCCGGCGTCGCTGGGGGCTCGACCAGCGCGTCGGCTGATCCGAACCTGGAACGCGCCGCCGCGCCGCGGGCCCCGTGCCCCGTGCCCCGTGCCCGCGGAGCCGCTCGCACCGAAGGCCGGGCGCGCCGGTGGTTGAGCAGCTCGCTCAGGCCGTAGAGCCGCGCCGCGCGGAGGACTCGCCGTACACCCCGGGAGTACGGCGAGTCCTCCGGGGGTCAGGAGGCGGGTTTCTCGTCGGTCCAGCCGGCTTCGAGGATGGTCTGGGAGTGCCACACGGTGCCCGGCGCGAATCCGGCCTGCAGGCCGCCCGGCCGTACGACGACGCTGTCCCTGGCCAGTGCCCGCCCGGTCGCCTCGTCGAAGATCAGGCGGTTCCGCAGGATCCCCTCGCCGCCCTTGGCGTCCGCCTTCGCCCTGACCCGTTCCTCGATGGCGACGGCACTGCCGGTACGGCCCTCCGCGTCGACGACGTCACGGACGACCTCGATGGTCTCCAGATCGGCGAGCATCCGGAAGGCGGCACCGCGCACCTGCGGGGTGACCGGCATGTCGGTGATCAGCCCGACCGTGACGGCTCGTCCCCGGTCGTCCCGACGGTGCCGGAGATCCTGGAGCGGCTGCGCGACGTTCCCGGCGGCGCGGGACTGACCCGGGACGCGCTGACCCGGGCCGCGCTGGGCCGAGACCTCGGGTTGGGGGCCAGGCAGTCGCCGACCCAGGGGCGCCAGGCCTCGGGCGACGTCCCTGCGGGTCGCCTGGTAGCCCACCGGCGTCCGAGACGCTCCCGGGGCGGCGGGGTCCCAGGCCGCCGCCCCGGGAGCGGGTGCGGCTCAGGCCACGTCCGAGCTCAGATCGCCGTCGAAGACCTTGTCCAGGAAGCCCTCCAGGTTGACGACGGCTCGCATGATCCGTTCCTCGTTGCCGAGCGTCTCGAACCGCACGCCGAGCTCGGTCTTCTTCTTGTCCCGCACGTAGAGGGAGCAGGCCAGGTCGGCGCACATGTAGGTGCCGACCGTGTTGCCCTGGCGGCCCGCGGCGCCGACCCTGGGTGCGACGAACAGGGAGATCCCGGTGCCGGCGTGGGGTGTCACGCAGATCGAGCAGACCGTGCTCTTGGCGTAGCTCCTGCGCACATCCCGGGTGAGGCGCAGGGTGACGCCGACGAGCTCGCCGCGTCGCTCGGTGACCAGGTAGCCGCGGTCGGGCGCGCCGGGGTCGAGCCAGCCCAGGAAGTCAAGGTCGGCCCAGGGGATCTCCGACAGGCCCCTGGGCAGGTTGATCCTGCGCGCCTCCCCCTTGGAGCAGTTGACGAAGGATCCGCGTATCTCCTTCTCACCGACCGGAATCATGACTCACCTACTGTTGATCGACGCGTCTACTGGGCCCTGCCTGCGCGACCTGTGCCTCCGTCGGGGAGGGACAGGGCTCGGGCGACGCCGGCGAGCAAGCGTCCGGCCCCTGCCGGATCACCGTCTTTCCGGGCATCCAGCGCCGACCACTATCTCAGTGCGACATCAGTGACGTCGAATGCTTTTTCCCTAGATGCCGGTAGATCTACCAGGAGTTTCAGGACGGCGAGGACGCGGACCTGCCCGCGCCGCCACCACCATGCTCCTGGTCGGCGGGCACGCCCTGCTGCCCCTGGGCGTCGACCTGCCGTTCCGGGTGGGGCCCACCCCGGGCCTCCGGTCCGATCCTCTCCGAAGGCCCCTGTTCGCCGTACGGGCACTGCGGGGCGACGGGCGGGGACTTGTCAGCTTTTATCCGCACAGAGCACTACGCTCGGCATATGTCTGACCAGCCGGTATGCCACTGCCTGCTCTGCGTCGAGCAGGAGGTGGAGCTCGACGAGGCCGATCTCGCGATGCTGCGAAGCGTCCGGAACCGGGGGTGGGCGGTTGTCATGATCCCGGAGGACGAGGACGGTCCCGGCTGGGCGTTCACCGTCGGGCTGTGGCACACGCTCCGCTCCCCCGAGGTGGTCATGCTCGGCCTCCGGGTGGACGTGATGGGCAACTGCCTCAACACCCTGGCCGACCAGATCGCCGCCGGACACCACCTGGTCGAGGGCCGGGAGCGGGACGACGTGATCAGGAACTATCCGGTCGTCGCGAAGACCGTGGACACCAGCTGGTACCGGTCGCTGTTCGGCACCGCGCTGCACTTCTACCAGCGGCCCCCGCTGCCCTTCATGGAGATCGTCTGGCCCGACGCCGCGGGCCGCTTCCCCTGGAACGACGGCTGCGCCCCGCGACTCCGGGAGCTCCAGCCCGCGCTCTGGATCCCCAAGGACGACCACGCCCCGGGCCCCTGGACCAAACTTCCCTGACGGAACCGCGGAGACGCCCCGAGGCCCCTGGCCCACCGTCGCCCTCCAGGGGACGCGCCGGAAATCGTACGACCACGGACCAGGCCGGGCCCTCACCCGCATGGGAACCCGGGTGGACGCGCCGGAAATCGTACGACCGCGAACCAGGCCGAGTCGCCCGCGTGGAACCCGGATGGACGCGCCAGAAGCCGTACGGCCGCGGACCAGGCCGGGCACCTGGCCTCACCCGCGCGGGAAACGCGGGTGAATGCGCTGGAAGTCGTACGGCCGAGGACGGAGATCGCGACTCCTGGAGTACAACGGGTACCTCCCGGTGAGGGACGCGCGGGCGGTGATCGCGCCGGAAGCATGAGCGACATGGAGACGCTCGATCTCGCCCGCCTGCAGTTCGCCGTGACCTCGGGGGCACACTTCCTGTTCGTGGCCCTCACCCTCGGCCTGGCCACGCTGCTGGCGATCACGCAGACCCGGGCGACGCTGACGCGCTCCGAGGTGCACCTGCGGATGACCCGGTTCTGGGGACGGCTGTATGTGATCAACTACGCGATGGGCATCCTCACCGGGCTGGTGATGGAGTTCCAGCTCGGGATGGCCTGGAGCGGGCTGACGCACTTCGCGGGGAACGTGTTCGGCGCCTCCCTGGCGATGGAGACCCTCGTCGCCTTCTTCATCGAGTCGACGTTCCTGGGCCTGTGGATCTTCGGCTGGGACCGGCTGAACCGCTGGGCGCACCTGGCCGTGATCTGGGTGGTCACGCTCACCGCCTACGCCTCGGCGTACTGGGTCCTCGTCGCCAACGGCTTTCTACAGAACCCGGTCGGCGCCGAGGTCGTGGACGGGGCGCTGCGGCTCACCGACGCGGCGGCGGTGCTCACCAACCCCGAGGCGCTCCTCGCGTTCGCCCACATCCTCTCCGGTGCCCTGGTGACCGCCGGGTTCTTCCTCGCCGGGGTGAGCGCCTACCACCTGCGCCGCGGGACGGCCGAGCAGGAGTTCTTCCGCAGGTCCCTGCGGATCGGCGTGTTCACCACGCTGCCCGCGCTGCTGGCCAACGCCGCGTTCGGCGGCGTGCAGTTCCCTGCCCTCCAGCCGATGAAGAGAGCCGTCTTCGGCGGGCGGGAGGCGGAGATCGATCGGTTGCAGGCCGAGATGGTCACCGCCTACGGTCCGGGGGACTACATCCCGCCCGTCGCGGCGACACGGGTCGGCGCCATCGTCATGCTGGCTGTCTTCACGGTGCTGCTGCTCGTGTCGATGCTGAGCGTCCTGCTCGCCTCGTTCCGCCGGATGATCCTGGGGTCGCGGGCCTGGCACGTGCTGCTGATCGCGATGATCCCGCTGCCGTTCGTCTCCATGATCGCCGGCTGGGTGTTCAGGGAGGTGGGCCGCCAGCCCTGGATGGTGAACGGCCTGCTGAAAACCGAGGACGCGCTGAGCGACCTGTCCCCGGGCACGATCTGGTTCTCGCTGGTCGCCTTCATCGCGCTCTCCGTCCTGCTGATGGCCGTCAACACCTGGATCCTGGCGCGCAGCGCCCGCCAGGGCCCCGAGGCGCCCGCCACCGGCACCGCCCCGGCTGAACCGCTCCCGGTCCTGGCCTTCTGACAGATCTCGGTCCTGGCCTTCTAACAGCCCGTTCTCTGGCCCCTCCCGGCCTTCGCAAAGGGACATCGATGTGACTCCTCCGCTCCCTGAAGGGAGCGGCTTCTCGCTAAGCCGCTCGCGCAGCTTCACGAAGGGCAAGCCCTGCCCTGAGAATATTGATCGCCGCGTTCACATCGGCGTGCGCGCTGTGCCCGCATGCCGTACAGGCGAACTCGGCCTGGGTACGGCGGTTCTCCTTCGTGCAATGCCCGCACCGCGAGCAGGTGCGGGAGGTGTGGGCGGGATTCACCGCGATCAGCTCTCGACCGGCGCTTTCAGCCTTGTACGACAGGATCGTCAGGAACACCCCCCACCCCGCGTCCAGGATGCTGCGGTTCAGACCCGACTTCGCCGCACCGCCGTTGGGCAGATACCCACCCTCGCCATCGGGCCTCGGGGCGGCGCGCCTGGTCATGTTCGTGACACGCAGGTCCTCGTGGGCGATCACGTCATAGCCGCCGACCAAGGTCAGTGCGGCTTTGTGCGCCCCGTCCAGACGCCTGCGGCGCACCTGGGCGTGCAGTGCGGCGACGCGGGCCACCTGCTTGCGGCGTCGCGTCGAGCCGCGCTTCTTACGTGCCAGGTCCCGCTGTGCCCTGGCGAGCCGGTCGGCGGAGACGGCCAGGTGCCGCGGGTTGTCCAAAGGGTCGCCGTCGCTGGTGGTGACCAGCGACGCCACCCCCAGGTCGATGCCCACCGCCTTCCCGGTCGCGGGCAACGGCTCGGCGGGCACGTCGTCACACGACAGGATCACATACCAGCGCGAGCCCTCCCGCTTGACACTGATCGTCTTCACTGTGCCGCGTACTGGCCGGTGCCGGTGCACCCGGACGTGGCCGACACCTTGCAGGCGGACGTAGGTGGCGCTGGGGTGTTCGGGCTGGGAGTCCCAGCCGCAGCCGTCGCCGTCCCTGGGCCACTCGACGGTGTCGAACCATCCCTTGCCCTTGAAGCGGGGGAAGCCCGCCTTCCCGCCCGTCTTGAGACGCCGGAAGAAAGCTTGAAACGCCTTGTCCAGGCGGCGCAGGGTGGCCTGCTGAGAGGAGAACGACCACCGGCCCTGCCCACCGGTGTCCTCTGCGCGGATGTCCTTCAACTCCGCCGACTGGTCGCCGTACCTCACACTCACCCCCGCCTTGGCGTAGGCGGTGCGGCGGTGCTCCAGCGCGGCGTTGTACAGGGCGCGGTGGTCGTCCAAACAGGCGGTCAACGCGATCACATGCCCTGCGGTGGGGCGCAACAGGAACTTGTAGGACCTGCGCATCACACCACCACCCTCACTGGAACTCCTGTTCCCACCGTATCGAATGTCGAAAAGAGGCGACGCGGAATGCGCAGACCTGACAGGTCACCACACGCTCGGGCCTGGGCGGCCCTCCCGCTCCCGATTCCCCCGTCGCCTGAAAGCAACGATCCCCTCGGGAGAGTCTGATGGAAATCGCCCTGCTCGCGTTCTTCGCGGTCGGCTACTTCGTCCTCGCGGGCGCGGATCTCGGGGTCGGCATGCTCCTGCCGTATCTCGGCCGCACCCCCGAGGAGCGCGGCCGGGTGCTCGCCTCCATCACCCCGTTCTTCCTGACGAACGAGGTCTGGCTGGTCACGGCGGTGGGCGTAATGGTCGGCGCGTTCCCCGTGCTGGAGGGGGAGATGCTCAGCGGGCTGTACCTGCCGTTCGCCGCGCTGCTGCTCGGCTGGGTCGCCCGTGACGCGGGGATCTGGCTGCGCGGGCAGGTGGATCGGGTCGCCTGGCGGGCCTGGTGTGAGGGCGCAGTGGTCGTGGGCAGCTGGGTGGCGGTGCTGAGCTGGGGGTTCATCCTCGTCGGGATGGGCGACGGGTTCACCGTCGGTCTCGGTGCGCTGGTCGCCGCTCCGCTGGGTGCCGTCCTGTTCGCCGCCCACGGGCTGGCGCTGGCCGGGCTCCGGCTCGAAGGCGCCCCTCGGCAGAGGGCACGGCGGTTCGCCGGACCCTCTGGTGGGCGTACGGTCTACGCTCTGACGTCGGTCGGGATGGCTCTGGCCTGTCTGCTGGCCGGAGCCCGCCTGCCACTGGCGGAGAACCTGGCGGATCCGGCGACGCTCGCCCTGCTCACTCCCTCGATGCTGCTGCTCACTCCCCTGCTGGTGGCGTCACAGGTGTGGCTGTGGTGGCTCTTCGGCCGCGTCCAGGTCAGGCAGTGATCATGAAAGCCAGCCCGAGCAGCACTACTACGGGGATGACCCAGACCACGGCCTCGATTGCGAACTCCTTGTACACGGCGAGCTTCTCCCTTTGATGCATGAAAGCGGTGATGCGCAGCATATGCGCACCTGGAGGCATCCACACACCCGGGTTGGCGGCCTGCCTCAGGCGGGCGAGGAGGCCAGGTAGTGGAAGCTCGGTTTCGGATGCATCAGGAAGTCATGGTGAGAGATGTTCCAGGCGTAGGCGCCCGCCATGGTGAACTCCACCCGGTCACCGGGCCTCAGTGCGACCGGGCGTGGGCGTCGAGCTCGGCCAGGTCGTAGACATAGGCGGGCAGCCGCCCGGCGAGGACCGGCACCGAGGGCCGCGTCGCGGCTGTGGCCGTGGCTGTCACTGCGGCTGCGGCTGCGGCTGCGGCTGCGGCTGCGGCTGTCACTGCGGCCGTGGCTGTGGCTGTCACTGCGGCTGCGATTGTCACTGCGTTCTCTCCGATCTCGACGTGAGCGTGACGGTTGTGACCGGCCCGAGCCCGAGGGCGGGTCGCTTAGAACTCGTCGTACCCGGAGACCTGGCCGATCGAGAAGACGTGCCTGTTCGCGGCGCAGATCGTCTCCAGGACGTGGACGGGCGTGTCCTCGCTGGAGTAACCGGCTCGAAGGACCTGCACGACCCACTCCCCCGGTTCGAGTTCCAGGGTCTCGTACTCGAAGGATGTCGGCGGGCGAGCCGTCAGATCCTCCTCCGCATGACCGAAGGCGTGACCGAGGGCGACCAGTGCCGACTGGAGCGACGGCTTGACGAACTCGGGTTCGGCGATGCGCGTCCTCCCGAACAGGTCCACCCGGAAGTAGCTGGTGGCGATCCGCACCGGAACCTCGTTGGCCGTCATCATCTTCCGGCGGGCGATCACCTCGGCGCCGGGTTCGACGCGCAGGCAGGCCGCCACGTGATCACTCGCCGGCTCCGGGCCGACATAGAGCATTCTGCGGTCCGGCCTGATCCCCTGCCGCTCCGCCTCGACGAGAAAGAGGGACGCGGAGGCGCGCACGGCGGGGTCGGTCGGCAGCGCCCGCCGCACCAGAACCTTTGGCGCGCGGGCCGCCGCCCCCTCGGGGGTGCGGGCCGTCGGCCCCTTCCTCATCTGGGATATACGACCGGGAGAGACGCCCAGGCGTGCCCCGATCTCCTCCAGGCCCATGCCGGAATCACGAGCCTCGGCGATCGCCTGGCGACGCATCTTTGCCGCTTCCTCGACAAGCTCCTGCTCCTCGGTCATGAGACGACCCAGAAGCCGTGCACGCTCAATGGGGTCACTCAGCCCGGAAACATCACGCAGCGTCTTCAGATCCATCGGGGACCGCCTCCTCTCGCTCGACACCGAGTGGAATTTTAGCCCCCCTACAGCAAGAGGATCCGCAGTCGAACCTCTCGCCGGGGCGGGCCGGATTCCAGCGCCCGGCAGCACGGGCGGGAATTCGGGTCGACCTCCCCCAAAATGGCGATGATAACCGAATGTAATATTGCGACTACATCCAAAGGAGGCTGTTGACGATGACAGATGCGAGTGGCGAGGAGCAAGATGTCGTCGCCGAGCGGCTCAGGTTCGGGACGGGCCTCGCCGAGAGCGAGCGTCAGGAGATCATCGAGCGATTGGCCGGGCTGGGGAAGCGACTGCTCTCCTATCCCGGTGACGCGGTGGAACTGCGGCTGAGCGTCAAGGACCGCGACACGCCCCAGCAGCGGGTGACGCTCGAATGCGTGCTCCCGGGGACGGAGCCGCTGGTGGCCGGCTCCGACGAGCAGGATCTGTCCACCGCGCTCGCGGAGGTCCGCGACGAGCTGATCCGCCAGTTGGGCAGGCTCAAGACCAGACGGGACCCGCGCCGCGATCATCCGCACCGGCCCTGAGCCGTGGGTGAGTCGCATGCGCCCGCATTACCCTCTCTTGAAGCATTTATGGGGTAATGCTGACCCGGAGTCGGCTTCCGGGGATCGCAAAGGCTCCGAAGGGCTACGGTGGACAGCGATGACGGCCAGGAGGAGATCATGCGACAGCTGAGGCGCGGCGCGCCCTTCGGCTGGCTGCTGACCCTGCTGCTGCCGCTGCTGGTCTCCGGGGGACTGGGCGGGAGCACCTCCGCCCTCGTACGGGACACCGCGGTCGTCCAGGCCGTCGGCGAGCATCAGCCGCTGTCGCGCCCGCTCCTCGACAGCGTGCAGCGGCATTCCCTCGCCTCCGGCTTCGCCGGCACCGGGACCGGTCTGGGCGGCGGGGGCGGCCACCCGCTCGCGACCCCGCCCGCCGACCTCCGGCACCTGTTCCTCGCCACCGGCCCGCTCACCCGCCCGGCGGGTGACGAGGACACCCACCCGCTCGCGGCCCTGCTCGTCAGGCCGGGGCGCGCACCACCCGCCTCCACAGCCGACTGAAACACCCCGGAACCGCTCCGGGTCTCTTCGCCGTACGCGAAAACGTCTCCGCCACGAGCGGAAGACGTCTTTCCCAGGAAGACATCTTTCCCAGGAAGACATCTTTCCCATGAGCGGAAAACGCCTTCGCCACAGCCGAAAGGCGTTTTCGCCGTACGCGAAGCGTGCCGCCGTACCTGAACGCTCCTTCGGCCTGACCGAGGACAACTCCCCCAGCCTGTGGAGGCTTCCATGTCGCGTGCCTCGCTGGTACGCGCGATAGCGGCGTTCGCCGTCATCGCCACCTCGCTGTACATAGCCCTGACAATGTCGCCGCGCCTCGGTCTCGACCTGCGCGGCGGCACCCAACTCGTCCTGGAGACCCAGGACTCACCGACGGTCAAGGCCGACGCCGCGGCCACCGACCGCACCCTTGAGGTGCTCCGCCGCCGGGCCGACAGCCTGGGCGTGGCGGACGCGCCGCTGGCCCGCTCCGGCGAGCGGCGCATCATCGTGGAACTGCCGGGTGTGCAGGACCCGACCAAGGCCGCCGAGGTCATCGGCAAGACCGCGCAGCTCACCTTCCACCCCGTTCTAGGCGCCCCCGACCCGGGAGCGAAGACCAAGCCTGGCAAGGGAGAGCAGATCCTGCCCGACGATCGCGGCGCCCCGCTGCACATCGGACCGGCCGCCCTCACCGGCGACGGCGTCGGCGGTGCCGAGGCCGGGATCGACGCCCAGCAGGGCGGTGGCTGGTTCGTCACCGTCGACTTCCGCGATCAGGGACGTGCGGCGTGGGCCAAGCTGACCGGCGAGGCGGCCTGTAACCAGCCGGGCGACCCCAAGCGCAGGATCGCCATCGTGCTCGACTCCAAGGTGATCGTCTCGCCCCAGGTGAACGAGGACGTGGGCTGCAAGGTCGGCCTGCCGGGTAACACCACCCAGATCACCGGTGCCTTCACCTCCGAGGAGGCCTCGGACCTGGCCCTGCTGATCAAGGGCGGCTCGCTGCCGGTGCCCGTCGAGATCGTCGAGCAGCGGACCGTCGGCCCGACGCTCGGCGCCGCCGCGATCAAGGCCAGCGCCTGGGCCGCGGTCATCGGCATCGCGCTCACCGCGCTTTTCATCATCGTGATCTACCGGCTGGTGGGCCTTCTCGCCGCCATCGCGCTGGCCTGCTACGCCCTCATCGCGTACGCGGCGCTGGTGGGGCTCGGTGCCACGCTCACCCTGCCGGGTCTGGCGGGCTTCGTGCTGGCCATCGGCATGGCCGTCGACGCCAACGTGCTGGTCTTCGAACGGGCACGTGAGGAGTACGCCGAGACGCCCAACCTCGGCGGCTCGCTGGAGAAGGGCTTCCGTAACGCGTGGAGCGCGGTGGCCGACTCCAACGTCACCACCCTGCTCGCCGCCGGGCTGCTGTTCTTCCTGGCGTCCGGTCCCGTGCGCGGCTTCGGCGTCACGCTGAGCATCGGCGTGATCGCCTCGCTGATCACCGCGATGGTCATCACGCGCGTCCTGGCCCAGTGGGCGGTGAGGTTCAAGGTGGTGTCCGCACGGCCGAAGATGACCGGCCTGGCCGACATCGGGCGCGTCCGCAGCTGGCTGAACACCCGCAAGCCGGACCTGATGAGCCGCCGCGGGCTGTACTTCGCGATCACCGGCCTGCTGGTGGCCGTGTCCATGGCCGGGGTGGCGGTGCGGGGGCTCGACTTCGGCGTGGAGTTCACCGGGGGCAGGCTCGTGGAGTACTCCACGACCACCCCGATGAGCGCCGACACCGCCCGCGAGCTCGTCAGCAAGGCCGGGTACCCCAACGCGGTGGTGCAGGCCTCCGATGACGACATCTCCGTACGGACGGGTCAGATCACTCCCGCCGAGGTGGTGAAGATCGAGAAGGCGCTGGAGAGTGAGGGCGGCCAGGTCACCAAGGAGCGCGACGAGCTCATCGGGCCGAGCCTCGGGGACGAGTTGCGCCGCAACGCGCTGATCGCGCTGGGCGTCGCGCTCGCCGCGCAGCTCGCCTACCTCGCCTTCCGGTTCCGCTGGACGTTCGGCCTGGCGACGGTGGTGGCCCTGGTCGCCGACGCGACGATCGTGATCGGCGCGTTCGCGTGGCTGGGCAAGCCGGTGGACGGGGTGTTCCTGGCCTCGATGCTCACCGTGATCGGCTACTCGGTCAACGACAAGGTCGTGGTCTTCGACCGGGTCCGCGAGATATGGGGTGCGCGGCCGAAGAGCTCGTTCGCCGAGGTGGTCAACACCTCGATCCTGCAGACCGTGCCCCGTACCGTCAACACCGGCCTGGGTGCGCTGTTCATCCTGGCCGCGCTGGCGGTGCTCGGCGGCGACTCGCTGACCGACTTCGCGGTGGCGCTGCTGATCGGGATCATCGTCGGCACGCTCTCCTCCGCGCTGGTCGCGGGGCCGGCGGCGATCGAGCTGGAGAAGCGCAAGCCCGGCGCGCCGCCGCGGCCCAAGCGGAAGGGCCCGGCTCCCGCCCGCCAGGGTTCGGGCGCCGTACTCTGACCCTCACGCTCTGGCCAGGCGGGCACGGCCGGTCTGCTCTGGTCTGAGCGGCAGGGGCAGGGGCAGGGGCAGGGGCAGGGGCAGGGGCAGGGGCAGGGGCAGGGGCAGGGGCAGGGGCGCGTATCGCGTTCCGGCCCGGGTCCGATGGGCGGCTCCTCGCGGGATCCCGCGAGGAGCCGCCCATTTCCGTAGCTTCCCCACTAACCCTACAGAAGATAGGCGCATTTATGCATAAAACTATTTCGATGGGCGATTAAAACCGTAAATTCCCGGAAGGCCGAAGCACCCGGCAGGGCACAACCACTGATGCGAGAGCTTCGAACGTTGAAGCGGAACGGTCACGAACACGGGGAGCAAGTATGAGCCATGCGGTGAAGATGAACCCTCAGGTACAGAAGAGCATCGACATGTGCCTGGAGAGCCACAGCCGTTGCGAGCAGACCATGACCTACTGCCTCACACAGGGGGGTCGGTACGCCGACATGGCACTGATAGGCCCGCTCATGGACTGTGCCGACATGACCCGCCTCTGCGCGGACATGATGATGCGCCAGTCACCGATGGCGAAGGACATGGCCACGATGTGCGCGAAGGCGGCGAACAAATGCGCCGACGCGTGCATGTCCATGGAGAGTGACCCGATGATGAAGGAGTGCGCCGACGCGTGCCGGGCATGGGCCAAGGCGTGCCAGACGATGGCGAACGCGCGAGCCTGAGCCGTCGGCCGGTCCCGAACACCCCTCGCAGAACCACAGGGTCCTCCGAGGGTAGCGACAAAACAAACGAAAGGGGCGTCGCCGATCGCATCGGCGGCGCCCCTGCCCGTGTAGCACCCCCGAGCAGGCTGCCCGTACAACGTCCTGGGCAGGCTGTCCATGCAGTCCCAAGCAGGCTGCCCGTACAACGCCCTGGGCAGGCACGACCCTCCCGGCTCAGCCGACACCTGGAACAGGCGCAATCCCCCGGACTCAGCCGGGAAGGGCGCCCCGAATGCCGCTAGTGTGCTTGCCGTCTGATTTCCCTGCTGCCAAAGGCGGATGCGATCGTGGCGGACGACTACGCGACAACTTTCAAGATCGTCGATGTTGACGGTGACGGCCTCATCTCGGTCTCCGAGCTGACAAGGCTCATGGAGGTGCTCGGTCAGCCGATCACCCCCGAGGGGGCCGCGGCGGCCGTCGCCGGCATCGACGAGGATGGCGACGGCCTCATCTCCCTGGACGAGTTCGCCGGCTATCTCGCCCAGACCCGGGGCTGACCGACCTGACCCGATCGGGGTGCCCGTCCAGGGCCTGAACGAGGCACCCCGATCAGATCCGGCCCCACCACCGCCGACGCCCACCCGCAGACGCCCGACCGGCGCCAGATCTCACCAACGGCCGACCCCGACGGCCGATCCCGGTCGCCGGCCCTGGCCGGACCATCCGTCACCGACGACTTCACCCGGCGGAGTTCAGCGGGCGGAGTTCAGCGGGCTCCCGGGGAATCCGCCCTCCGGAGTAGCGGACGCGCGCCGATGATCTACCCCTGACGGGGCGGCCGCCTTCTCGACGCCCATCGTCGGCCCCGCGGCGTGTTGACTCGCCGTTGACCAGACAATAACTTTGAGTAGTTATTCCAATATCTAGCGTGACGGATATTCGAGGTCGCGCGTGAACCCCGACATTTCGGAACGGACGTCGGACGCGGATCCCCCTCCCGAGTGCGACCTCCGATCTCACGCGCGAAGTCGTCCGGCGTGCCGTCGCATCCCCGCGAAGGGTGACCCGCGGCTCTCGGCTGACCGTCTCGGGGGAAGCGCGGGAAGCGCGCTCACACAGGAAGAGGCAGCGCATTGAGTAGCGCATCCAGCGGACATGCGGGGAGCGCACCGCACGACTCGCGCGGGGCCCGGCATCCGGCGACCGTCATGGCCGAGCAGATGGCCGACGTCTTTCTCGACCTTGGCTACCGCGTCGTCGAGGGGCCCGAGGTCGAGGCCGAGTGGCTCACCCTTGACGCGCTCAACATGGACGACGGCCACCCCGACCGCGCCTTTCACATCGAAGACCCCGCGGAGCCCGGCGAAAGGTCGGGCCTCGTGCTGCGCACGCGCACCTCACCGGCGCAGGTACGGGCGACGCTCGGCACGGCACCTCCGTTCCGCCTGGTCTGCGCGGGCCGCGCCTTCCGTCCCGGCCCGGCCGACGCCATCCACAGCCCGGTGTTCAACCAGGTCGAGGGCCTCGCCGTCGACCTGGGGCTCACCATGGTCGACCTGAAGAAGACCCTCGACCACTTCGCCGCCTCCGTGTTCGGCAGGGGCACGGTGACCCGGCTCCGCACCCACCGGTCCGCCTACACCGACCCGTCGGCGAAGGTGTACGTGGAGTGCGCGGTCTGCCGAGGCGTCCGCCCAGACGTCTCCGGAGATGCCTCCGCGAGCCCGTGCGGGACGTGCGGGACGTGCGGCGGCGAAGGATGGGTCAAGTGGGGCTGGTGCGGCACGGTCCGCCCACGGGTGTTGACCACCTGCGGCGTCGACCCGCACAGGTACGGCGCGTTCGCCTTCGGCATGGGCGTCGAGCGCACCCTGATGCTCCGGCACGGTCTGAAGGACATCCGCGACATCATCGACGGCGACATCCGCTTCCCCCTCGGGATGGACGAGTTCGCCCCCGGCGGCAGGCCCCGGCCCAGTCCACGCCCCCGGAGCACGCCCCCCACGCGGGCCGTACCGGCCGCGCGGGCCGTACCCGATCTGGAGACCATCCCGCTGACGCGAGGCGGTCACGGCAGGAGAGGATCACCGGGACGGGAGGCCGGCGGGGGGCTCAGCCGGTCGCAGAGCCTGCGACGGCGGATCGGGCACGCGCTGGCAGGGGCGGGATACGTCGAGACACCGCGTTTCCCCTTCGTCTGCGCCGCCGCGTGGGACGCCTTCGGCCTGGCGCCCGGCGACCCGCGCCGCACCACGCTGACGCTCACGAACCCGATCAGCCCGCGCGAGCCGTCGCTGCGCACCACGCTCCTCCCCGGGCTGCTGGCCGCGCTGGGCCTCAACCTCGCCCTGGGAAATCACCACCCGGCGCTCTTCGAGCAGGGAGTGGTCTTCGCACCCCTCACGGGCGCCGGCCCCGCGCCCTTCCCCCCGTCGGATCGCCGCCCCGCCGAAGGCCGGCTCGACGCGCTGAACGCCGCTGTCCCCGCCCAGCCCAACCATCTCGCCGCCGCCCTGACCGGCGAGTCGTCGTGGGCCCGTGCCGTCGACGCCGCGCGAACGGCCGCGCACGTCATGGGGGCCGGTCTGGTCACGCGCCCCACCGAGTACGCGCCCTGGCTGCCGGGACGCTGCCTGGAGCTGCTCGTCGGCGAGTCGGTGCTCGGCCACGCGGGTGAGCTGCGCACCGCTACGGTTCAGGCCCTGGGACTGCCACCGGGGACGAGCGTCATGGAGATCGACCTCACCGCGATGGAACACCTCACCGATCACGAAGGCAGGTGACGTCCTCCCCGCCGGGTCGGGCGGCGATCGGCCCGAGAAGGATCAGGAGGCGGGGATTCCACCGCTCACCCCGCCGGCCAGGTCTGCCGGTTCACGGGCCTGGAGCCTGGGGACGACACCCCCTCATCTCATGACAGGGTCCCGGCGAAGCCGGCCGGAGCCGTTTCACCGGGACATCTCGGGAGTGCGTCAGGCTGTCGTGAGATAGATCTGGCCGAAGGCCTCGGAGAGCTTCTTGAGGTCGGCGGCCACGTCCACCTCGGGGTTGGCCGGGTCGTAGACGGCGGCCAGGCGGCGCTGGATCGGGGTGAGCTTCTTCAGCTGGTCCCAGGCGGTCAGCCGATTCTCGGCACCCTGGGCGTTCTGGACGCGGGTCCAGACGTTCACCTGCTGGGCGGCTCCGTCCTTGACGGGCACCGACAGCCGGGAGGCGATCTGCTCGTCGGTCACCTGGCCGACGAGACCGGTCTCCTCCGCGGCGATCTGGGTCAGGACGTCCCACGATCGGGCGCGGACCTGGATCCACTGGTTGCGGTGGGCCTGCTCGGCGTCGATCTTCCAGGTGTCGTAGCCGCCGTACAGCAGGCCGGTGTCCAGGGAGAGCTGGTCGACGCGGCCCGCGATCAGCGGAGACTCGATCTTCTCGGGGGCGAGCAGCGGGTACCGCTTGCGCATCTCCGCCTTGCAGGTGTCGTCCGCGCCGCAGGCGAGCTCGGGAACCACCGTGTGGACACCCAGCCGCTTGCCGGGCGCGACCTGGCGGAGGGCGTCGGAGGCCGCGGTGACGAACGCGGTGATCTCCGCATCCGTCTTGAACGTGGTGTTGTAGCCCAGCTGGGAGGTGAAGCGGATGCCCGCGACCTCCGGGCGCGCGGCCAGCGCGCCGATGCGCTTGACCGCGGCGGTGAAGGTCTCGCTGCCCGCCTTCCAGTCGTCGGCCAGCTCGGTGTCGACCCAGACCCTCAGCTGCAGGGCCTTCGCCGCGGTGATCGCCTGACCTGCCGGAGTCTGCGCGGCCGCCGCGACGGCGGCATCCTGGGTACTCGTGGCGGTCGGCTTGGCGGCACCGGTCAGTTCGGGTCCGGGGACGGTGCCGTCGCCACCCTCGCCGTGCCCGTTGATCGAGCACTGCCGGCCCGCCTCACACTCGGGCGTGCCGTCCTCTCCCGCGCCCTCGGGGAGGGGGGAGTTCTCGCCGCCCTCGGCGCCGCCGTCGAGCGGCTCCGGGCAGAAGGATCCGGCGGCCGAGCAGTCGATGAACTTGCCGTTGGACGGGGTGGCCTCTCTGAGGTTGGCGGCGTCGTCGCTGCCCCAGAAGAGCGCGACGCCGAGGGCCTCCTCCGGCTTGGCCAGCCAGTGACACACGATGTAGGCCGGGGCGTCGGCCCCCAGCAGATCGTTGCAGCTGCGGGGATCGTCCTGCGAGTACGCGGCCCCGGGCGTCATGATCCCGACGAGCGCGAGCGCGGCGCCGACGGCGAGGGCCCGGCGCAGAGTAAGTCGCATGTCCTGAACTCCCCGGATAAAGCCAGCCAAAACGATCGACCCACACTTTACCCAGATCGCAATGGGCTCAACAGACCCGGTCAAGGACCCACAGGACTTCGATGCCTTCCGGCTGATCCGGCGTCCCACGCGGGCAGGAGCCCGGGGCATTGCAGGTAGCCGGAATGCCGAGCTCCTACTGGTGTGAAGCGGCAAACGGATGCTGCCAGCGCAGACGGCGGGCGACAAAGACAACATCATGGTGGTGCGGGCAACCGCCCGGGGCAGCGGAGAACCTCGGCCGCGGCGTCAAGCCGATGATGAGACTCCGCTCCCCTCCTTGAAAGCACGCCGATTGGTGCAGACCGAAACAGGACCTTCATGTCATCGTACGCCAACGATCTGAGCAGCCGGTTCCACGGGCTTCCAGGGTCGGATCAGATCATTTGTCTCGTCCTGGCGACCGGCGACCTGCTGAAGCGGATGGAGAGCGCCAGGAACCGGATCGACCGGTCGCTGGTCCAGCAGCGGCGATTCGTGTCGGACGCCTCGCACGAGCTGTTCACCCCGCTCGCCGGGCTCAGGGCTCTCCTGGAAGAGGCCCGGCTGCACCCCGAGGAGACGGACCTGAGCGAGCTGCTGGGAAACGCGCTGAGAGACGTCGACCGGCTTCAGAAGATCGTTAGCGACCTGCTGATGCTGGCGAAGGTCGGTACGAACCCACCGGACGCGTTCGTCAGCACGGACCTGGGTGAGCTGGCCCGCGCCACGGTCTCGCGGCGCGGGGACGACATCCCCGTACGACTTCGGCTCGCCCCCGCTGTCAGGGCGAACGTCGTCGACGCGGAGATCGACCGGCTCCTCTCCAACCTCCTGGACAACGCGCAGCGCCATGCCAGGCGCACGGTGCTGGTCGAGGTGCGCAGGGACGGTGAGTACGGCGAGCTGGTCGTCACCGACGACGGGGACGGCATCGCCGACGCCGACAGGGAACGGGTCTTCGAGCGGTTCACCCGGCTGGACACGGCCCGCTGCCGCAACCGGGGAGGCATCGGGCTCGGCCTCACGATCGCCCGCGACATCGCCGAAGCCCACCTGGGGACCATCGAGGTGGACGGCTCCCCCCTGGGCGGCGCACGGTTCGTCCTCCGCCTTCCGCTCGCCACCGCCGCACGGTTGGACGACCATGGAGAGACCGCTTCCTGCGGGCCCCCCACCCCCTGACCCCCACCCCCTGACCCCTGACCGGACGGCCGCCCGTCCAAGCTCCCCCGGACCGGCGACCGAGTTCCCTCTCCGGCCCGCTCGCCCGGGGCCTCCCGGGCGAGCCTGCCCCATCGGCCGCCGACCGGTGGGGCAGGTCCCCCGCTCACCCCGGCGAGCCGGCCGCGGCCGTCAGTTCTCGATCGGCACCATCACCAGAAGCGACGTGCCCTCCTCCGCGGAACTCGTGATCGTCAGCCTTCCGCCGAGCGTCTCGACGCGGTCCCTGAGCCCGATGAGCCCCGACCCCCCGCCGTACTCGGCTCCCCCGGTCCCGTCGTCGCTGACCGAGAGCCGGGCCGTCGCCCCGGTCACGCCGAAGGTGACGCACACCACGGAGGCGTGCGCGTGTTTCACCACGTTGGTCAACGCCTCCGCCGCCGTGTAGTAGAGAGCCACCTCGACGCGTTCCGGCAGGCGCGGGACGGAGCCCAGCTGGAGTTCGACCGGAACGGCGGAGCGGCGTGCGAGCGTCTTCAGCGCGGGTGCGAGACCGCCCTTCGAGAGAATCGCCGGGTGGATGCCCCTGGAGAGCTCCTGCAGATCCTCCACGACCCCGGTCAGGCCCTGGACCGTGTGAGACAGCTGCTCCCTGAGCTCGGTCATCCCCGGCGGCACTCCGGCCTCCACCGCGCGCAGTTCGAGCCCGAGCGAGACCAGTCGCTGCTGGGCACCGTCGTGCAGGTCACGCTCGATGCGCCGGCGGATCTCGTCGGACGCCGCGACGAGGCGCGTCCGGGAGGCGGCGAGATCGGCACGGGCCTGCGCGTTCGAGATGGCGGTCGCGATCAGCTCGGTGAAGTCCGTCATCCGCTCCTCGGCGCCTTCAAGCCTCGGCTCCCAGCGGCTGTAGAAGGCGAGCACCACACCCCACAATGAGCCGTCGACGATCACGGGAGAGCCGAGCGCGGAGGTGACGCCCATGTCACGGGCCAACTTCATGATCATTCCCGAGGTCTCCGCATAGTTCGTTATCCGGGCCGGCCTTCCCGTCCTCAGCACCATGCCGGAGATGACCGTCTCGTTGATCGGCCACTGCGAGCCGAGAGGCATCACCTCGTTTATGTCCTCCCGGAGGCTCCACGAGCCCACCACCGTCGTGTGGCCGGGATCGTAGCGGCTGACCGACACGTGGTCCGCCTGCATGAGGGAGCCCATTTCGCAGGCGACCGCGTTGAACAGCTCCGTCGAGGAGATGCCCCGCGCCACGAGGGTCGCGACACGCCGCAACGTCGCCTGCTCCTGCGCGATCCTGCGGAGCTCGTCACGACTGGACGCCAGCACGGCCCCGACGCTCTCGCGATCGCGGGCCGCCCGCAACAGTGCTTCCAAAGAGGGCAGCATCCGGTCGCGCAGGCGTATCCGCACGTCTTCCGGCACACCGGCGGGAAGGACGAGCGTGCCGATCCGGCCGCCGTTCTCCATGAGCGGCAGAACCTCGCCGTGCTCGCCGGCGGGGACCTCCTCAAGCCGGATCTCCAGGCCCGGCACCTCCAGAGCCCACGCCAGAAGGTGCGAGGCCGGCGGCAGCGCCGCGCTCAGGTTCTCCGTACGCAGCAGGATGTGGGCCAGTTGCACGGTGAGGTCCGCCTCGCAGCGACGTTGGCTCGTCTGGACGCCCAGTGAGCGCACCCGTGCCGCGATCAAACAGGTCGCCAGCCCGACGAGAAAGAAGATCGAAATCGGGGTCCAGAGCCAGTCCTCCTTGGGGATGAAGCTCCCCACTGGGGGAAGGGTGAAGTAGTTGAAGGCGGCGGCACTGGCCAGCAGGGTCACCAGCCCCGGCCACAGGCCCCAGACGACCGAGACCAGCAGAACGCCGAGCAGGTAGATCTCCCCCGAGGAACCGCCCGGTGTCAAGCGGCCCAGAAAAAGGGACAGCAAAACTTCCACCGCGATGCACACGGCGCCGCCTATGATCCCCAGCACGAAGGATTGACGCTTTGTGTGCGTCAATGACGACAGCAGCCGCTCGCGCATGGATACTAAGATACTCGCATGTAAACGAGATATTTCACACTTCATTCCGGACCGTACCCCGCTCGTGGACTTACGGCCCACTGTCCAGAGTATTGAGAATTCCTTAACCCTGAAGTGGCCATTCTTTTAATGATGGGTCCGGCGGGAAAAACACCGCGAAAGGGCGATGATCGTGCACGAGAACCGGATACGGGTAGCAGTGGCGGACGACGACGTGCTTTTCCGCGAGGGGGTGTCGAGCCTGCTGGCACGATCGGGCTTCGAAGTCGTCGGCCAGGCCGGAGACGCGGTGGAGATCCTCTCCCTGGTCCGTGAGTACCGGCCGGATCTCGTCATCCTCGACATCCGGATGCCCCCGACCCACACGAACGAGGGCCTTGACGCGGCACAGGTGATCCGCGAGGAGTTTCCGGAGATGGGGATCCTCCTGCTGTCGGCGCACATCGAGGTGGAGGAGGCGATGGAGCTGCTCGCCACCGGGCACCGGGTCGGCTACCTGCTCAAGAGCCGGGTGACCGGGGTCAGCGACTTCATGGAGACGCTTGAGCGCGTCGCCCAGGGCGGCTCGGTCGTCGATCCGAGCCTGGTGCGGGAGCTCATCAAGACCCGCCACAGGGACGATCCGCTGGGGCTTCTCACCACGCGCGAGCAGGAGGTCCTCGCCCTGATGGCCGAGGGACGCTCAAATGCCGGCATAGCGAGCAAACTCTGGATCACCGAGGGCACGGTCGAGAAGCACGTGCACAGCATCCTGTCCAGGATGCGGATACCGGGATCGGGAGACGACCACCGCCGTGTCCTCGCCGTACTGGCCTTCCTCGAAGCCCGCTGACCCGGATCGCCGGCGTGGCCTGAAGGACCGATCGGGAAATCCACGGAACACGCCCCGGATCAGCTGGAGCCCAGATCCCCTTCGTCGCAGGTTTCCCGGAGAATGTCGCGGATCGCCGCCCCGGAAAGGGCTGACTTCGCCAGGAACGCGATGGCGGGACTGGCCCTGATCATGTCCACGAAGTCCTTCTCGGCGTGGGTCGAGATCATGATGACGTGCGGACGGCCCTCGGGTGGCACCCGCGCGAGCCGCTGCGCGACGTCGAAACCGTTCTCCTCACCGAGATCGATGTCGACGAGCGCGACGTCCGGCCGGGAATCGCCGATCTGCCGAAGGGCCTCGTCGCCCGCGGAGGCCATGCCGACCACGACGATCCCCTCCCGCTCGAGCAGCGCACGGGCGGCACGACGGAAGTGATCGCTGTCATCGACGATGAGACATCGTACGGCCACATATCGAGGATCTCAGGGAAGCGGCGTCGGCACATTGCAGCTAGCGGGAAAATCGGTCGGAGTCCGAGCGCCTCACACGCGCGTCCACCTCGGCGAGCGGTTCCACTGCCCGGGCGGCGCGATAATCGGGGACATGGTTCCAGCCCAGTGGGTGTCCTAGATGCCGGCCGAATCCTCGCAGACCCTGGAGCGCGGCCTGCGGCTGCTCCGCCTGCTCGCCGACGGGCGCCGGGGCCGCACGCCCACGGAGCTGGCGGCCGAGCTGGAGCTGAGCCGCCCGGCGGTGTACCGCCTGCTCACCACCCTGCAGAGCGAGGGTTTCGTCCGCCGGGACGGCGGCGGGCGGGTCCATCTGGGCTTCGGGGTTCTCGTCCTGGCCCGTGCCGTGCAGCCGCTGCTCCGGGAGGGCGCCCTGCCCACCCTGCGCGGGCTGGCCGAGGAGGTGGGCGCGACCGCGCACCTGACGGTGGCCGAGGGCGATGAGGGCCTGGCGGTGGCTGTGGTCGAACCCTCCTGGACGAACATGCACGTCGCCTACCGCGAGGGGTCCCGCCACCCGCTGACCCGGGGTGCCGCCGGGCTGGCCATCCTCGCCCTGCGCGAGGGCCGCACCGGCTACCAGGTCTCCGAGGGCCAGCTCCAGGAGGGTGCCAGGGGCATCGCCGCCCCCGTACCCGGCCTGCCCTGGCTGGAGGCGTCGGTGGGCGTGGTCGCCTTCACCCCCCTCGACCAGGACTCCGTCGGCCCCCGGGTGGCCGCCGCCGCCGCCGAACTGTCCGGCTCGCTCACTTGAGCATGGCCCCTCCCCCGCACCCCGAGCTCCATCGCTCCCCGGGTGGCCGGCCCCATCCGCCGGACGGTTCCGCATATTAAATACGGTGATAAACGACAAGCAGCGACGAGAACGGCACAGGACTGGCAAGATGGCAAAGTAGAGATCTTCCCTCTCACGCACCAGAGAAAGAGCCCCCGTGCCTGACGAGACCCTCCCTCACACCTCCGGCCGGCAGTCGGTGAACCCGATCGACTCCAGCGTGGCCCACTCCGCCCGGATCTGGAACTACTGGCTCGGCGGCAAGGACAACTACGCCATCGACCGCGAGATCGGCGACCAGTTCGTCGGGATATTTCCCGAGATTGTGGATATTGCCCGTTCCTCCAGGGCCTTCCTCTCCCGCGCCGTCGAGTACATGGCCGACGAGGGCGGGATCCGCCAGTTCCTCGACATCGGCACCGGGCTGCCCACCGTCGACAACACCCACCAGGTCGCCCAGCGGGTGGCCCCGGACGCGCGCATCGTCTACGTCGACAACGACCCCATGGTGCTGACGCACGCCCGCGCCCTGCTGACCGGCACCGCCGAGGGCACGACCGAGTACATCGACTCCAACGTGCGCGACCCCGACAGGATCCTGGAGGCCGCCCAGGCCACCCTGGACTTCGACAGGCCCATCGGGCTCATGCTGATGAACATCCTGGGTCACATCACCGACATCGATGAGGGGCGGTCGATCGCACGTCGCCTGCTGGAGGCCCTGCCCTCCGGCAGCTACCTGGCGGTCGCCGACGGCACCAACGTCATCAAGGGCGGGAAGTTCGAGAAGGCCATCGCCATCTGGAACGAGGCAGGCTCGGTTCCGTACACCCTGCGCAGCCCCGAGCAGATCGCGAGCTACTTCGAGGGCCTGGAACTGGTGGAGCCCGGCGTGGTCTCGTGCCCGCTCTGGCGTCCCGGCCCTTCGATCGTCGGCGGCCTCCGCGAGGTGGACGAGTTCTGCGCCGTCGGCCGCAAGCCCTGATGCACTAAGCACTTTCTGTCACGGAGCAGCCGGGCCCGCCTCCCCAGCGGGCCCTTGGCACCCGGATCAACCTCACCCGGGTGAAACGAGCAACCGGGCCCGCCTCCCCAGCGGGCCCTTCTTTCATTCAGGGGCGGCTCTCCGCCTTCTTCTTGAGGTTGTCTCTCCGCCTTCTTCTTGAGGTTGTGGAGCCAGTCGGCCAGCGAGGCGTCCAGTGCCGCCTGCAGCGCGGGGACGTTCGCCGACACCGGCGCAGCGACCGACCCGCACGACACCGGCGCAGCGACCAACCCACACGACACCGGCGGCCGCGACCGACCCGACCGAGTCCCCGGAGGGATCCGCGAGAACGGGCCGGCCGACAGCCGGGCGGGTGCCGCTTGACATCCCTCCCACCCTGGCGGATGGTTGTTCATATAAAGGACATATGCGTCCGATAAGCGGACAAGGTGGGGGAAGTGGATGCCGTACTACCGGGTCGTGGGGGAGATACCTCGCAAGCGGCATGTGCAGTTCCGGCGGCCCGACGGCGGGCTGTACGCCGAGGAGCTGATGGGTGAGGAGGGGTTCTCCAGCGACTCGTCGCTGCTCTACCACCGCCATCTCCCCACGGCGATCATCAAGGCCGAGGCCGTCGAACCCACCGAGGCCGGCCGGCTCGCCCCCAACCTGCCCCTCTCCCCCCGCCACCTGCGCACCCAGGACCTACCGGTCGGGGGCGACCTGGTCACCGGGCGCGGGCTGCTCGCCGGCAATGCCGACGTCCGCATGTCGTACACCGCGAGCGAGGCGCCCAGCGAGCTCTACCGCAACTCCATGGGCGACGAGTGCGTCTACATCGCGAGCGGGCGGGTCAGGTTCGAGTCGACGTACGGGGTGATCGAGGCAGGTGAGGGCGACTACGTCGTCATCCCCACCGGAACAATCCACCGCTGGGTGCCGCAGGGCCGCGTCACGGCGTTCACCATCGAGGCCGCGGGACACATCCGGCCCCCCAAGCGCTACCTGTCCACCCACGGCCAGTTCCTGGAGCACGCCCCCTACTGCGAGCGCGACCTGCGCTCTCCTGACGAGCCGCTCATCGTCGAGGGCGAGGAGGTGCCGGTGCTGGTCCGCACGCGCGGCGGGCTGACCCGGCTGGTCTACCGCAACCACCCGTTCGACGTGGTCGGCTGGGACGGCTGCCTCTACCCGTACGCGTTCAACATCAACGACTTCGAGCCCGTCGTGAAGCGCACCCACGCCCCGCCGCCGGTGCACCAGACCTTCGAGGGCCCGAACTTCGTGATCTGCTCGTTCTGCCCCCGACCGCTCGACTTCCACCCCGACGCGGTCCCGATCCCGTACAACCACCACAACGTCGACTCCGACGAGCTGATGTTCTACGCGGGCGGCGACTACACGGCCCGCAGGGGCTCGGGCATCGACGTCGGCTCGGTCTCGCTGCACCCGGCCGGGTTCACGCACGGCCCGCAGCCCGGCGCCGTCGAGGCGGTCATCGAGGCGGTCCGGCAGGGCCACACCCAGACGAGCGAGCTGGCCGTGATGGTCGACACCTTCCGCCCCCTCGACCTCGGCCCCGCCGGCCTGTCGGTGGAGGACCCCGGCTACGCGTGGACGTGGGCCCGTTGACGGGCGGGTGCCCGGCGGCGGGTTCGGCTCCCACGGCCGGCCCAAGCACAGACCCCGCTTCCTCGGCCACCCCGAGTACAGGTGCGGGGCGGACCCGGTCACGGGATCGCCACTGGGTATGGGCAGGGCCATGGGTACAGACATGAACACGAACCTGGGAATGGGAACGGCGACGCTCTTCCGGGGGCTCGTCGACGACGCCGGGCTCTTCCCGCCGACCGGGCTGCCGATGGCCGAAGCCCTGGAACGGCACAGGAACGACCTGGCAGGCAACGACCCGGTGCTCACCCACCGGTTCCTCTGCACGGCCGGCCGCCTGGCGGAGCTCCGCGACCACCTGACCTTCCCGATCCGGCTCGGCCTGATCCTGGACACCCCCGACCTCCCGCCACTCGATGACCTCACCGTCGAGTTGGTCGAGGTGCGGCAGGCACCGGACGAGACACCTCAGGCCGTGTCGGAGCGGCTGGCCGACCGGCTGCCCGCCGGGGCCGGGCTGTTCGTCGAGGTGCCTCTCGACGACCGTGGGTCCCTGCCGCACGGCGGCTCGGGACCCGGACTGAAGTTCCGCTGCGGCGGGCTGACCGCCGATGCCTTTCCCAGCGCCGTCGACCTGGGCGCCGTCATCGCGCACTGCGCGGAGCACGGTGTGCCGTTCAAGGCGACCGCGGGCCTGCACAACGCGGTCCGCCACTTCGACTCCGCGCTGGGGGTGGACCGGCATGGCTTCCTCAACCTGGTCCTCGCGGTCTGCGCGGCCACGGAGGGCCGCGATCCGGTACCGGCACTGAAGCTGACGGACGTCGGCGAGCTGGTACGGCTCGCGCGGGCCGTACCCCAGGAAATCGCGACGCGGGCCAGGGAGCTGCTGGTGTCGTACGGATCATGCAGCACGAGCACCCCGATCGAGGACCTCACGGCCCTGGGTCTCATCGCCCGGCGCCCGGCCGCGGCCGTACACACAACGAAGGAGAGCAAGTGATGGCTTGGGGCCTGGAGAACCTGCCCTACGGGGTCTTCTCACGCCGCGAGGGGGAGATCCCCCGCGTCGGCGTCCGGTACGGCGATCATGTCGTCGACCTCGCCGGAGCCCTGCACGACGAGGTGTTCGCCACCGGCTCGCTCAACGCCTTCTTGGCCAGGGGTCCGGTCGCGTGGCGGGACACCCGCACCCTGATCCAGAACAAGCTGAGCACCGACCTGTCGGTGGTCGAGCCGCACCTCGTCCCGCTGGAGCGGGTGACGCTGCACCTGCCGATCGAGGTGGCCGACTACGTCGACTTCTACTGCTCGCTGGAGCACGCCTCCAACCTGGGCCGGATGTTCCGCCCCGACGAGGAGCCGCTCAAGCCGAACTGGCGGCACCTGCCGGTCGGCTACCACGGCAGGGCCGGGACCGTCGTCGCCTCCGGCACCCCGATCACCCGGCCGTCCGGGCAGCGCGGCGCGGGGGTCTTCGGCCCGTCCGTCAAGCTGGACATCGAGGCGGAGCTGGGGTTCGTCGTCGGCGCGCCGACGGCCCTCGGTGACCGGGCCGGACGGTTCGCAGACCACGTGTTCGGCGTGACCCTGGTGAACGACTGGAGCGCCCGCGACATCCAGGCCTGGGAGTACGTCCCGCTTGGCCCGTTCCTCGGCAAGTCCTTCGCCACCTCGATCTCGCCGTGGGTCACCCCGCTCGCCGCCCTGTCCGAGGCGCGCGTCGAGGGCAGGGCACAGGATCCCGAGCCGCTCGGCTACCTGCGCCGTTCGGAACCGTGGGGGCTCGACCTGCGGCTGGAGGTCGCGGTGAACGGCGAGGTCGTCTCCCGCCCCCCGTACCGGGACATGTACTGGACACCCGACCAGATGCTCGCCCACATGACCGTCAACGGCGCCGCACTGCGCACCGGCGATCTCTACGCCAGCGGCACGATCTCCGGCACCGGGCCGGGCGAGCGCGGCTCGCTGATCGAGCTGACCTGGAACGGGACCGAGCCGCTCAAGCTGCCCGACGGCTCGGTCAGGGCCTTTCTGGAGGACGGGGACACCGTCACGATCACCGCGACGGCCCCGGGACCCGGCGGAACCGTGATCACCCTGGGCGAGGTGTCGGGAAAGATCGAGCCCGCGAGGTAGGCGGGGCACGAGCGCTCCTGACAGGCGTCCGGCGGAAGACATACGGTAGGGAAAGGAACCTCCAGGACGCCTGATCCGTTGACTAAGGAGGAGGGCCGGAGCATGGATTACTGGGTCATTTGGCTGATTCTGGCGCTCGTGCTGGGAATCGCCGAGATCTTCACCCTGACCACTGCTCTCGGCCTGCTCGGGGGTGCCGCCCTCGTCGCCTCCGTCGTCGCCGGCCTCGGGCTGCCGATTCCGCTCCAGCTTCTGGCCTTCGTCGCCTCCCTGGGCGCGGGGGTGGTCGTGGTCCGGCCCATCGCCAAGCGCCACCTCAGCGCGCTGCAACCCCGGAGCCAGCGGTTCGGGATCCAGGCGATCGTCGGCAAATCCGCGTACGTGCTGCGCGAGGTGACCGGCCAGGACGGCCGGGTGCGGATCGGCGGCGAGGAGTGGTCCGCCAGAGCCTACGACGAGACCCTGGTGATACCCGCCGGGGCGACCGTCGACGTCATCGAGATCGAGGGCGCGACCGCTCTCGTGTATCCCCGGGATTGAACGATGAAGGACTTCCTCCCCGCCCTGAAGGACAGGGCATCCGCTCTAGATATCAGGTTGGTGACTTCATGGACGCTGTGCTCATAGCCGGGCTTCTCATCGTCCTGCTGGCGGTGTTCACCGTGGTTCGCTCGGTGCGCATCGTCCCGCAGGCGCGGGCCCGCAACGTGGAGCGGCTCGGCCGCTACCACAGCACGCTCAAGCCCGGCCTCAACTTCGTGATCCCGTACATCGACCGGGTCTATCCGATGATCGACCTGCGCGAGCAGGTCGTCTCCTTCCAGCCCCAGCCGGTGATCACCGAAGACAACCTCGTTGTCGAAATCGACACGGTTTTGTACTTCCAGGTCACCGACCCCCGGGCGGCGGCGTACGAGATCGCCAACTACATCCAGGCCGTCGAGCAGCTCACGGTCACCACGCTGCGCAACGTCGTCGGCTCGCTGGACCTGGAGATGACGCTGACCTCGCGCGACACGATCAACAGCCAGCTCCGTGGCGTGCTCGACGAAGCGACCGGCAAGTGGGGCATCCGGGTCAACCGGGTGGAGATCAAGGCCATCGACCCGCCGAAGAGCATCAAGGAGGCGATGGAGAAGCAGATGCGCGCCGAGCGGGACAAGCGCGCGGCGATCCTCAACGCCGAGGGTCAGCGGCAGTCGCAGATCCTCACCGCCGAGGGTGACAAGCAGAGCGCGATCCTGCGGGCCGAGGGTGACCGGAGCGCCGCGATCCTCAAGGCCGAGGGCCAGTCGCAGGCCATCGACGAGGTCTTCCAGGCCGTGCACCGCAACGACCCCGACCCCAAGCTGCTGGCGTACCAGTATCTCCAGGTGCTGCCCGAGCTGGCCAAGGGCCCGAACAACACGTTCTGGGTGATCCCCAGCGAGGTCACCTCGGCCATCCAGGGTGTCTCCAGGGCGTTCACCGAGGCGCTGCCGCAGTCGGCGGCCACCCGCGAGGCCCCCAGGGTCAACGAGGCCGCCGAACAGGAGCGCAAGCAGGCCGAGCAGGCCGCCGCCGAGGCGGTCGCCGAGGCCGCCGAGGCCGATCTGGGCCCCCGCCAGCTCAACGCGGCCCCGGCCCCCCTGCCCGCCGACGGCCTCTCGGTCCCGCAGGAGGAGCACCACCGCACCACCCCCTGACCCCGCACGCTCCCTGCTCCGAGGCCCCTGTCACGACGATCATCGTCGCGACAGGGGCCGTCCCCGTTGGGGCCGGTTCCGCTGGGACAGCCGGTTCCGTCGAGGGGATCGATCTCGGTGAGAAGACTGGTCCCGTTACGGGAACCGCCCATCTGGCCGATTTGCGATCAAATGTCCGGGTATGCCGCTAGAAGCGAGGACCGGGCGTGAAGCAACGCTGTGGGCAGGGTTAAGAAAACCGCGATGGACACCCCCGAAGGCGGCCGGGCACAGTGCATAGGGTTCGGAGTTGAGGGGGGATCCGTGATGAAAGCGCTGGTCAAGGAGAGGGCCGAACCCGGCCTGTGGCTGACCGACGTACCGGAACCGTCGGTCGGCGCCGGGGAGGTGCTGATCAAGGTTCTGCGGACCGGGATCTGCGGGACGGACCTGCACATCCGGAGTTTCGACGCGTGGGCCCGGCAGACCCTGCGGATCCCGCTCGTCATCGGGCACGAGTTCTGCGGCGAGGTCGTCGAGGTGGCGCCGGGCGTGGAGGACATCGCGATCGGCGACCTGGTCAGCGGCGAGGGGCACCTGGTCTGCGGCAAGTGCCGCAACTGCATGGCCGGACGACGGCACCTGTGCCGCAGCACGATCGGGCTGGGGGTCAACCGGGACGGCGCCTTCGCCGAGTACCTGACGCTCCCGGCCTCCAACGTCTGGGTGCACCGGGTGCCGGTGGACCTGGACGTGGCGGCGATCTTCGACCCGTTCGGCAACGCGGTGCACACCGCGCTGACGTTCCCGATGGTCGGCGAGGACGTGCTGATCACCGGGGCCGGGCCGATCGGGCTGATGGCCGCCGCGGTGGCCACCCACGTGGGCGCCCGCAACGTGGTCATCACCGACGTCAGCCACGAACGGCTGGCCATCGCGAACAAGCTGGGCGTCACCCTGGCGCTGAACGTCGCCGAGAAGTCCGTCACCGACGGCCTGCGCGAACTCGGCATGCGGGAGGGCTTCGACGTGGGACTGGAGATGTCCGGGAACCCGCAGGCGCTCCGCGACATGATCGCCAACATGTCGCACGGCGGGAAGATCGCCATGCTCGGGCTGCCCGCCGAGGAGTTCGCCGTCGACTTCGCGACCGTGGTGACCTCGATGATCACCATCAAGGGCATCTACGGCCGGGAGATGTACGAGACGTGGTACGCCATGTCCGTGCTCCTGGAGAAGGGCCTCGACCTGTCCCCCGTGATCACCGACCGCTTCTCCTACCGCGACTTCGACGCGGCCTTCGACACCGCCGCCGGCGGCAGGACCGGCAAGATCATCCTGGACTGGACCGCCTGATGTCCGGCGTCCGGCGCGACTTCGACACCGCCGCCGGCGGCAAAACCGGCAGGATCATCCTGGACTGGACCGCCTGATGTCCGGCGTCCGGCGCGACTTCGACACCGCCGCCGGCGGCAAAACCGGCAAGATCACCTTGGATTGGACCGCCTGATGTTCGACAACGTCCGCGACGACTTCCGTACCACCCTGAACGAGATCGCATCCGCCGGGCTGCTCAAGCCGGAGCGGGTCATCACCACCCCTCAGCGCGCCGACATCGCCGTGACCGGCGGCGGTGAGGTGCTGAACTTCTGCGCCAACAACTACCTGGGCCTGGCCGACCACCCCGAGGTGATCGCCGCCGCCAAGGAGGCCCTCGACCGCTGGGGTTTCGGCATGGCCTCGGTCCGTTTCATCTGCGGCACCCAGGAGGTGCACAAGGAGCTGGAGACGCGGCTGTCCGCCTTCCTCGGCCAGGAGGACACCGTCCTCTACAGCTCGTGCTTCGACGCCAACGGCGGCATCTTCGAGACCCTGCTCGACGACCGGGACGCGGTGATCTCCGACGCGCTCAACCACGCGAGCGTCATCGACGGCATCCGCCTGTCCAAGGCCCGGCGCCTGCGCTACGCCAACCGCGACCTGGCCGAGCTGGAGGCACGGCTCAAGGAGTCCGCCGACGCCCGGCGCAGGCTGATCGTCACCGACGGCGTCTTCTCCATGGACGGCTACCTCGCGCCGCTGGCGGAGATCTGCGACCTGGCGGAGCGGTACGGGGCCATGGTGATGGTCGACGACTCGCACGCCGTCGGCTTCGTCGGCGAGCACGGCGGGGGCACCCCCGAGCTGCACGGTGTGCGGGACCGGGTCGACATCCTCACCGGCACGCTCGGCAAGGCGCTCGGCGGGGCCAGCGGCGGCTACGTCGCGGCCCGCGAGGAGATCTGCGAACTGCTCCGCCAGCGCTCGCGCCCCTACCTGTTCTCCAACTCCCTGGCCCCGGTGATCGCCGCCGCGTCGCTGCGCGTCCTCGACCTGATCAGCGGCTCGGACGAGGCCCGCCGGCGGCTGCGCGCCAACACCGAGCGGTTCCGCGCCGGGATGATCGCAGCCGGGTTCGACATCCTGCCCGGCGACCACCCCATCGTCCCGGTGATGATCGGCGACGCCGCCAAGGCCGCCGCGATGGCCGAACGCCTGCTGGAGCTGGGCGTCTACGTGATCGGCTTCTCCTATCCCGTCGTCCCGCACGGCCAGGCCCGGATCCGGGTCCAGCTCTCCGCGGCCCACTCCACCGAGGACGTCGACCGAGCCCTGGAGGCGTTCGCCACGGCCCGCGGCTGATCGTCCGCCACGACGCGCGGGACTGACCCGCGCGCCGTTCACCCCCGGTCAGCTCTCCGTGCTCGGAGCGAACAGGTCGACGCCGTTGCCGTCCGGGTCGTGGATCACCGCGTACCGCTGCCCCCAGAACGCGTCCCACGGCTCCTTGTCCCCTTCGTATCCGAGAAGGACCAGTTGCCGGTACGCCTCGTCCACCTCGGCCGGGGTGTCGAACCGGAACGCCAGCGAGATCCCCTGCCCGTTCCCGGGCCGCCAGTCGGGGTGGAACGAGCGGATCGTCTCGACCGTGTCCCAGGCGAGGCGCAGACCGCCGGGCAGGACCGCCTCGACGTGCGGCTGCCCGTTGGCCTCCGGCGGCACCTCCAGGCCGAGCAGCCGGTAGAAGGCCAGCGAGCGGCCCATGTCCTCGACGACCATGCCGATGACGTCCAGTTGGGCTTTCATATCGAATGTCTCCGATCGTGGGTTCGCGGTGGGATGTAGATCGCGGGCCGCCCTCGGCCCGCCGAGACCCGCGTAACCGGCCGGAACACCGGACCGTGGATCCCCCTGGTACGGCTCAACCTAACCCCGCCTCCCCGCTGCGGTCTTGTAGGAAACGGACGCGGTCAGCAGGACGGCGAGTCCATGGGACGGCGGGTCCGCGGGAAGCTCGCATCAGACGGTTCGGCCGGGGTCATGCCAATGGGAGCGGTGTCCCCAAAGGCATTCACCGGCCCGCCGCTGAGCGTACGAGCGACCTCGGCGACAATACGGAGGTGATAGAGACACGGCGGCTCAGGACCCTGCGCGCGGTGGCCGACCACCGCACGGTCACCGCGGCCGCCGCCGCGCTGCACCTGACCCCCTCGGCGGTCTCCCAGCAGCTCGCCGCCCTGGAGCACGAGGTGGGCCACCGGCTGCTCGACCGCGACGGCCGGGGCGTACGGCTGACCGCCGTCGGCCGCATCCTCCTCGGCCACACCAACGAGATCCTCGCCCAGCTGGAGCGTGCCGAGGCCGACATCGCCGCCTACACCGCCGGTACGGCGGGCGAGGTGAAGGTGGCCTCCTTCGCCACCGCGATCGGGCTCCTGCTGGCCCCGGCGATCGGCGTCCTCCACGACAAGGAACCCGGCATCCGGGTGCGGGTCCTGGACGCCGAGGGCGACCAGAGCCTCACCATGGTCCTGGACGGCGCGGTGGACGCGGCCGTGGCCGTGGAGTATCGCGGAGCCCCCGCCGAGGACGACCGGCGCCTGTCGCGCATCCCGCTCTACTCCGAACCGTTCGACGTGGTGCTCCCCCGGGACCATGCCCTCTCAGAGCGCGAGGTGACGGTCGCGGACCTGGCCGGGGAGACCTGGATCGGCCCCTACCCGGGCAACCCCTGCCACGACGTGATCGCGCTGGCCTGCGAGCACGCGGGCTTCACCCCCGAGTTCGCGCACTCCTCGGACGACTTCAGCGCGGTGGTCGCGCTGGCCGCCGCCGGGGCCGGGGTGGCGATGGTGCCACGCCTGGCCCTGCGCGGCACCGACCTGTCCGGGGTGGTGATCCGCCGGGTCGCGGGCCCGGAACGCCGGGTCTTCACCGCCGTACGCCGGGGTGCGGAACGGCACCCCCTGCTCATCCCCCTGCTGGGCGCCCTACGGCACACCGCGACGGCCCTGGACCGGACCCCGTCACCTTGACGCGCTCCCCGGCCTGAGTCCGGGGATTCAGCCCGTGGGGGCGGCCGACGCGCACCCGGCGGCATCCCGGGGCCGCCTTCCGGCATTGAAACCCCGGGTCCTCGGGCTCAAGGAGATCGGACCGAGCGCCTTCGACGGCATCGGAGCCGGGCCCTTCCCAGCCGAGACCGACGGCGTCGCCGACAATGCCAGTAACGGCCACCGACCGTCGCCACCAGGGCGACCGCGGCGGCTATCCCTATGATCACCGCGTGAAGCACAAGATCCATACCTGCCACCTGCCCGAAAAGTCCCATTTGGCGACTTCTTCGACAAGCGAAGGGCCGCCGGACGCGTGAGCGGGCGTTTTGCCGAGAAAGCTTTACCCAACCGGCTCCGGCCACTGAAGCGGGAAGCCTCGACGATCTCCCCTACGGCGAGACATCCGTTTGGAGGCGTAGAGCTCCGAGAGACCCACACCGGTCGGCCACATCGGGTTCCGTCCGAGCCCGCTCTCCACGGGGAGGCCTGCCCAGCCCACCCGGAGAACGACACGACCCCGGCCCCGTCCTCGCTGGATTGGCATTCGGTATAACCGAAGATACATTCGGTCTATGCGAAGCGTTGCGGCGCCCATCGTTCCCATCTTCAAAACCCGAACGCAGGCGGAGATCCTGGCCGCCGTCTATCTGCGGCCTCGGCAGAACTGGACCCTTGCCTCTCTCGCCCGAGAGTTGGGCATGGCACCTTCCACCCTGCATGCCGAGGTACATCGCCTCATCGACGCACAGCTGATCACTACGGTCGAGATCGGACGCTCCCAGGTCCTGCATGCCAATCCCGACCATCCGCTGTTCCGACCCGTGACCGAGATCCTGAACTACATGTACGGCCCTCACACGATCATCAGCGAGGAGTTCGCCGGCGTCCCCGGCACCGAGCGCCTGCTCATCTTCGGCTCGTGGGCCGCCCGTCATGCCGGAAATCCAGGACCTGTTCCCCACGACATTGACATACTCGTCGTCGGTGAGGTCGATCGGACCGCCCTCTATGCCGCCGCCGACCGTGCTCAGGAACGCATCGGCATGCCGGTCAATCCCGTCCTCGCCTCCACCCACCGCTGGAACGCGGAGGCCGACGCCCTCATCAGACAGATCAAGTCAGCCCCCGTGATCGACCTGACCGCCGAAATCCACGCCTGATCGGAGAAACCCGCCCCATGACACGGTGGACACGTGGCGAGGCCGACGTCGAGCGGATGTTGACCTCCGGCGAACTCCAGCGCGTCCGAGGCGAGGCCGCCGACGGCAGTGGATGGCTGGAGAAGGCAACCACCACCCTCGCCAGCGCCGAAGGGCTCAGAACAACCGATCCTAACTCCGCCTACACACTCGCCTACGACGCGGCGCGCTTCGCCTGTGCCGGTCTACTGGCGCAACAAGGGTTACGAGCCACAACCTCCGGCGGCCACTATGCCGTCCAGCAAACCGTGATCCGGCAGTTCGGCCCCACGTTCGAGCCGTACGGCACCATGCGCCGCAGGCGCAACGAGCTCGAATATCCGGAGTTCCCCGACGAGGTAGTGGAAACAACGGAAGCAGATCGCGCGATAGCGGCCGCACGCGCACTGCTCGACGCCACCGGCAAGCTCCTCGACCACCTTGGCCTGTTCTGAAAGCGCCAAGACCCGAAGGCATCAGCAGTCAAATGAAGTCGGCAACGGTGACTTCCATGATCTGGGTGACTTCACATCTTCGTGACGCGGATCCGCTGGCTAGTATCGCGACGTGACGGATGACGCCCTTCATGATCACGCCATTGACGCCTTCATCGCGGCGACCAATGCCGATGATCCGGCGCGGCGGGCCACGCTGCTGAGCCGCGCCCTTACCGGCGACGTCGTCTTCTGGGGTCCGCTGGGCCGAGGGATCGGGCGCAAGGCGGTCGAGGACTTCATCACCGAGGTGGTGCGGGGGCACCCGTCGGGTCCCTGCCGGATGGTCCGTACGACCCGGGTGGACGCACCGGGAGAGTGGGCCCGTTTCGGGTGGCGCTACGAGGACGCCTCAGGCCGGAGCCTGCTGACCGGGATGGACGTGGTGCACGTCACCGTCGAGGGCGACATCGACGAGATAGTCATCTTCGCCGACTCTCAGGAGTGATTTCCGATTCACCCGAGTGCTGGACGCGCTCCGGCACACCGCGATGACGCCGCGCCGGCCCCGTCTCCGCAGGGTTGATATTCGGTATGACCGAAGATGTATTCGGCCTACGCGAAGCGTCGTGGCGCCCATCGCTCCCACGTGGCGGCGCCCGTGAGCCAGGTTCCGGCACTGGGATGAGCCCCCCGGCGGGGTGCTCCAACGGGGGAAGCGGAGCTGGAACGGCACATGCCGCAGGTCCTTCGTGGGGGACGACCCGCATGCCGCTCTACCCGCCTGGGGTGGTTCGGGGCTCCCAGCGGGTGCCGGGAGCGGCGCGTCACCTCGGCTGAGCGGGTCTGCCGATCCAGGAGTATGCGCAGGTCACCAGAGATCACCACTTTCCGCCAGCCTACGGGTTTCGGACGGGTTGCCGAGGCGCGACCGGTGACACATGAAGTTTCATGCGAACCATTGACGGCGGATGAACGCCGCACCTACATTGAACCATCGGATCGCTGAGTGATCCGATGGTTCACCGCAAGCGATGAACGCCTGCACCGTGACATGTCTCTCCCCACGACCCGGAGAGTGAACCGGCATGACGGCCATGAAGAGCCCCCCCATAGCATCCATCACCCCGGACCCCCCTCCAAAGCGGGAGGCCGCGATCACGGACACAGCCACAGCGGCCTTGAGATCCCGACTCACAAGCGGGGTGGTCGGCCTTGCCGTTGTGGCCTTCCTGGCCGCGCTCTGGGAGGGCTACAAGGCGCTGGGCCAGGCGACAGGCGATCGACTGCTCGGAATACCATTCCCAGTCGCGACCGACGATCTGTCCATGCCACACGTCGGCACGATCCTAGGCGCGCTGGTGGAACCCGCCCGGCGCGGGAACCCGACCAGCCTGGGCGTGTACCTGCTCGGGGAAGCCTCCGTGACGCTGCGTGAAGCCGCCTACGGCCTGGTGGCCGGATCGCTCCTCGGGCTGGCGCTCGCCATCGTCTTCCTCCACATCCCGCCGGTCTCGCGTGGCCTCATGCCGTGGCTGATCGCCTCGCAGACCATTCCGCTGGTCGCCATCGCCCCGATGATCGTCATCTGGGGCGGCAAGGCGGGACTGCCACCGTGGGTCGCGGTCACCGGCATCGCGGCGTACCTGGCGTTCTTTCCCGTGACGATCAACGCGTTGCGAGGACTCAAGTCACCGCCGAAGGTGCAGACGGAGTTCATGCGCAGCGTGGGCGCCGGGAGGCTCCAGTTCCTGTTCTGGCTCCGCCTGCCCGCGGCGCTGCCGTACGTCTTCGCGGGGCTACGACTCGCCGCCACGGCCAGTGTCGTCGGCGCCATCGTGGGCGAGTTGTCGGCCGGCACGGGACGAGGAATCGGCCGAGCCATCCTCACCTTCGCCTACTACTACTCGAACGGCCCCGAGAAGCTGTACGCCGCCGTCCTTGTCGCGGCCGTCGCGGGGATCGTGTTCGTCCAGTTCCTCAGCTGGATCGAGCGATTCGCCCTCCGCAACCGGCACACCCGATGACCGCCATCTCTCTTCCGATCCCTGGAGAGCCCACGATGCCTGAATCCGCAATCATCAGTGTCAGCGGCGTCACGAAGCAGTTCAACAGCGGGACAGACCGTTCTGTAACGGCGCTGACGGACATTGACCTGTCCATCGCCGAAGGCGAGTTCGTGTCACTGCTGGGTCCGAGCGGCTGCGGGAAGAGCACGCTCCTGCGGATCTTGGCGGACCTCACCCAACCCACCAGCGGTTCCGTGAGTTTGAACGGCAAAACACCCGACACCGCACGGCGAGACCGTGACTACGGGATGGTCTTCCAGCAGGCCGGCCTGTTCGACTGGCGAAACGTCCAGCGCAACGTGGAGTTGCCGCTTCAGGTCGCCGGCGTGGCCAAGCGGACTCGGCGGGCCAAGGCCACGTCCATGCTCGAACTCGTCCGCCTGTCCGAGTTCGCTCACCACTTCCCGTGGCAGCTTTCCGGCGGCATGCAGCAGCGAGTGGCGATCGCCCGGGCACTGTCCGCGGATCCGAAGATCCTTTTCATGGACGAACCACTTGGCGCACTTGACGAGATGAACCGGGAACGCCTTCAGGGGGAGCTCCTCCGGATCTGGTCCGACACGAGGACGACCGTCGTCTTCGTGACGCACAGCATCTCAGAGGCCGTGTTCCTGTCGTCGCGGATCATGGTGATGTCCCCTCGTCCTGGGCGGATCGCCGCCAGCATCGACGTCGATCTGCCGTACCCGCGTTCCGCCGCCACACGCACGACACCCGAGTACTTCAAAAAGATCACTGAGGTCAGGTCCGCTCTGCATGGCATGTCAGTCGCCCAGGACGCGCCATGAGCGTCCGTACGGGAAGCAGGCGTTCGATGCCGATCACCGCTGGGCGGGCCGGGGCGACCATCAGGCGAGGACTGCCGGTCCTGGTCACCGCGGTCGTCATCCTGGGCGCCTGGCAGCTTGTGGTGCGGCTGTTCCAGGTCCCGTCGTTCATCCTGCCCGCGCCGAGTGAAATCGCCTCAGCGCTGTCATCGCAGCTCCCGACGATCCTCTCGGCCTCGAATATCACCGTTAAGGCGGTCCTACTCGGCCTCGTTCTCGGGTCCGTCGCCGGCGTCCTCGTCGCGCTGGTGGTCAGCCGCTTTCACAAGGTGTCGGGCCCGGTTCTGGCGATGGCCGTGATCGTCAACTGCGCTCCCATCGTCGCGCTGGCGCCGATCTTCAACAACTGGTTCGGCGTGACCAATATCGCCTCCAAGGCCGGCGTCGCATCGGTCATGGTGTTCTTTCCCGTCCTGGTCAACACGGCCAGGGGTCTGCTCCAGGTCTCACCGCTGCACCTGGAGCTCATGGAGTCGCTGGCGGCACAACCGCGGCAGATCTCCCTGATGTTGCGACTCCCCAACGCGTTGCCCTATCTCTTCAACGCGCTCAAGCTCGGGTCCACCCTGGCCGTCATCGGCGTCATCGTGACCGAGTACTTCGGGGGGCCAAGCAATGCGCTCGGGGTGTACATCGCCTATCAGGCGGCCTTGCCGCGCTTCGCCGAAGCATGGGCAGGGATCTTCGTAGCCAGCCTGCTCGGGCTCGCGATGTTCGGACTGATGTCGCTGCTCGAACGTCTTTTGATGCCCTGGCACGAGTCGATTCACAGCGACGAGGCGTGATCTCCCGTCGTTCCCCCCACGATTTACCTTCTTGAAGGAGTCACAATGCCCCGCTCCCTTCGGCGCCTCGCGCGCCCACGAGTCAATCGCCGCGTCGTCGGCGCCTTGGTGGTCGCCGCCACGCTCTCCCTGTCCGCCTGTGGCATGTCGGAGGAGGCCCCGGTGTCCGGATCCGGCGCGGAGAACACCGCGTCGTGCCAGACGCGAACCCCGGTCAGGCTCGTCCTCCAGTGGGTGGCGCAGTCGCAGTTCGCCGGCTACTACGCCGCCAAGGACAAGGGCTACTACGCCGACGAGTGTCTCGATGTGACCATCCAGGAGGGTGGCGTCAACATCGTGCCGCAGCAGGTGTTGTCGGCGGGCAACGCGGAGTTCGCGGTCAGCCACGTCACCAAGACGATGGTCACCCGGGAGCAGGGAGCCGACCTCGTCAACATCGGCCAGGTGTTCCAGCGCGGTGCTTACCTGCAGGTCGCCTGGGCGGACTCGGGCATCAAGCAGCTCGCGGACCTCAAGGGCAAGAAGGTGGGCAGCTGGGGGTTCGGCAACGAGCTGGTGTTGTTCGCGGCGATGAGGGGCTCCGGCGTCGACCCGGACAAGGACGTCACCGTCGTGCAGCAGCCGTTCGACATGTCGCTGCTGCTGAAGCGGGAGGTCGACGCGGCCCAGGCCAAGATCTACAACGAGTACGCCCAGCTTCTGGAGACCATCAACCCCAAGACCGGTGCGCTGTACAAGCCGGAGGACTTCTCGGCCATCAGCCTTCAGGACGCGGGATACACGAGCCTTGAGGACGGTATCTACGCGCGTGGCGACTGGCTGGCCCAGGATGCCAACAAGGACATCGCCGTGAAGTTCCTCAAGGCGACGTACAAGGGCTGGGGCTTCTGCCGGGACGACCTGGCCGGCTGTGTCGAGGTCGTCCTCAACAACGGCAGCGCGCTCGGCAAGGGCCACCAGACGTGGATGCTGAACGAGGTCAACAAGCTCGTGTGGCCTTCACCTGCCGGTATCGGGACCATCGACCAGAAGGCATGGGACCAGACCATCAAGATCGCAGTCGACGCCAAGGTGCTCAAGGCCGACCCCGGTGAGGGCGCCTTCCGCGGGGACCTCACCGAGAAGGCGGACCAGGAACTGAAGGCGGAGGGATTCGACGTCACCGGCGATGGCTACAAGCCGGAGACCGTAGAGCTAACCGCCGGAGGCAAGTAGCAGACGATATCCGTGCGTTACGCGGCATAAGTCCGCGTAAGGCACGGACAACAGCCAGCGAGCCTGCCACGATGATGGCCGCAACCGTCGATCACATCACCTCAACGGAGGAGACAATGGCACCAAGTGAAGCGGGACTTGTCCGCCGGACTATCTGGCTGCTTCGTGCCGTGGCCGCCCACCCGGAGGGCGTCGGGCTCAGCGAGGTCGCCAGGGAGGCCGGCATCCCCAAGGCGACGTGCTACCGCGTGCTCACCGTCCTCGAACGGGAGAGCTGGCTGACACTTGATCCGGACACTCGGCGTTATCGGGTCTCACTCGGCCTTCTCTCGATCGTCGGGGGACTGCTGGACAGCGACGGCGCCTACGGTCACATGCGCGGCGTCCTGCGGCAGCTCGCCGAGGAGACCAAGGAGACCTCCGGGTTCGACGTGCTCCTGGCGCCCAACGTCATGGTCGTCGCACAGGTTTCGGGGCCCTCGCTGATCGGGCAGACGCTCAAGCCCGTCCCGCGGACCCAGCCTGTGTGGGCGACCTCGACCGGCAAGGTTCTGCTCGCCGCCCTCGATCCGGAGGCGGTGCGGACGGATTTCGCAGCCGAGTTCTCGGAGAAGGCGCCCGAGGAGCTGGGAGGTCTGGACGCGTTCATCGAGTCGCTGGGCTCGGTGCGCCGCAACGGCTACGCCCTCGCCTACGACGAGCTCGAAGTCGGCGCGGCATCCGTGGCCGCGCCAGTACGGGTCCGGGACTCGACGCCCTACGCGGTGTGGATCGGCGGCCCCACCTATCGCATCACGCGTGACCGTATCGATTCGGTGGCGGAGTCAGTGATCAAGGCCGCTCGAGGGCTGAGTGAACTGCTGAGCGTCACAGACATCATCCTGCCGAGTGCCCTGACCGGGCGCTAGGCCACCAGCTGATCGGCGCCAAGGGGCGCGACAAAGGAGTTCGCCCATGACATCTCTTACCGACACGATCGCCGCGGCCGAAAGCATTGCCGACAGTGTGCCGAAAGGCGTGTTCGTCGGCGGCGAGTGGCGTGGGTCCGACTCCGGCGCCGTGCTTGCCGTCGACGACCCCGGCACCGGCCGGACGATCGCCGAGGTCGCCGACGCCGGGGTCGAGGACGGTCTGGCGGCTCTCTCGGCCGCTGCCGACGCGCAGGCGTCCTGGGCCGCCACGCCACCTCGTGAACGAGGGGAGATCCTGCGACGGGCGTTCGAGCAGATCCTCGTCCGCGGGGACGATCTCGCGCGGCTCATGACGCTGGAGATGGGTAAGCCGCTGGCCGAATCGCAAGCCGAGGTCGCGTACGCGGCCGAGTTCTTCCGGTGGTTCTCGGAGGAGGCCGTCCGCATCGACGGCGGCTACCTGGTCGCCCCCGGCGGCGGGTCGCGCGTGGTCGTGACCCGGCAGCCGGTCGGCCCCAGCCTGCTGGTGACCCCGTGGAACTTTCCCATGGCGATGGGCACTCGCAAGATCGGGCCCGCGCTCGCGGCCGGTTGCACGGTGGTGGTCAAGCCGGCACGACAGACACCGCTGTCGATGCTCGCGCTGGTGGGGATCCTCCAGGATGCCGGCCTGCCGTCCGGGGTGGTCAACGTCTTCACCACATCGAGGTCGGGAGAGGTGACGTCGGCGCTGCTGCGCGATTCGCGACTGCGCAAGCTTTCGTTCACCGGTTCAACGGAGGTCGGCCGCACTCTGCTCGCGCAGTGCTCGGACAAGGTGCTGCGCACGTCAATGGAGCTCGGTGGGAACGCGCCGTTCATCGTCTTCGACGACGCCGACCTCGATCTGGCGGTCGAGGGCGCGGTTCAGGCCAAGATGCGCAACATCGGTGAGGCATGCACGGCCGCGAACAGGTTCTACGTCCAGAGGGGAGTCGCCCGGGACTTCAGCGAGGCGCTCGCCAAACGGCTGGGCTCGTTGACCGTGGGCCATGGTCTCGACCCGTCGACGCAGGTGGGCCCCCTGATCGACCGGGGCGCCCTCGCCGGCGTGGCCGGGCTGGTCGACGAGGCACGAGCCGCCGGAGCCGAAGTGCTGACCGGCGGTGAGGCGCTGGCCGGCGACGGCAACTTCTACCGGCCGACCGTCCTCGCCGGGGTGCCCCACGGCGTCCGGACCGTTCGCGAGGAGATCTTCGGCCCGGTCGCGCCGATCATCACCTTCGACGAGGAGGACGACGCGGTCGCCATGGCCAACGACACGGAGTACGGCCTCGCGGCGTACGTCTTCACGGAACGCCTCGACCGGGGGCTGCGCGTCTGCGAGCGCCTTGAGAGCGGCATGGTCGGCCTCAACCAGGGCGTGATCTCCAACCCGGCGGCTCCCTTCGGCGGGGTCAAGCAATCCGGTCTGGGGCGTGAGGGCGGCCGGGTCGGGATAGACGAGTACCTCGAGGTCAAGTACATGTCCATCAGGGCGCCGTGGTGACCGAGTTCATCCTCGCGGGCGTGCAGTTGCGCCCGCGCTTCGGTGACGTCGCCGGCAACATCGAGCGATCGTCGGAGTGGATCACCAAAGCAGCCGAGGCCGGTGCGCGGCTCGTCGTCCTTCCCGAGGCGTCCTCCGCCGGGTACGTCTTCGCGGACCGTGCCGAGGCCCTTCGGTACGCCGAGGACGTACCCGGCGGACCGGCCTGCTCAGCCTGGGCCGCACTCGCCCGGAGGCACCATCTCTGGATCGTCGCCGGTGTCACCGAACGGGAAGGCGGCCGGCCGTACAACTCGGCCGTGCTGATAGGCCCGGACGGGCACGTCGGGACGTTCCGCAAGGCCCATCTCTGGAACGACGAGAAGGTCGTCTACGGCCGCAACGAGGCGGGGTTTCCGGTTTTCGACACGCCGCTGGGACGGATCGGGGTGGGGATCTGCTACGACGCGTGGTTCCCCGAGACCTTCCGCAGCGCGGCTCTCCAAGGCGCCGACCTGATCGTTCTTCCCTCGAACTGGGTCCCCGTGCCGGGCCAGCCGGCCGATGTGCCGGCCATGGCCACCCTCATGTGCATGACCGGTGCGCACAGCAACCAGTCCTATGTCGCGGGCGTGAGCCGGGTGGGTGTCGAGCGTGGCCAGGAGTTCGTCGGGAGATCGGTGATCGTCGGCCCTGACGGCTGGATCCTCGCGGGTCCCGCGAGCAACGACGGCGAAGAGATGTTGCTCGCCGAGATCGACCTCATCGGGTCGCGAGAAGCCCGGCACGGCAACCCGTTCAACCAGCCGCTGGCGGACCGCCGCCCTGATCTCTACGTGACCCGCGACGCGCGGTGTGCCCAGGACGGTCGACGGGACTGATCCCGCCACCGCGGGATTGCTTTCCATCCTCGAAGTCCCTTGACACAATCCCCGCCCGTCAGCAAAATTTGAACCAATGGTTCACCAGATGAACCATCCGAGGAGGCAAAGTGAGCATCCAGGTCCGCAAGATCATCAAGCATCTCGAAGAGACCATGCTTGAGAACGGGCGCCCGGTCGAACGCCCGCATCGGGTCGCATTCGTCGGTGCGGTGATCGCCAACCCATACCCGAGCGAGTACGTCGAGGACCTGGTGACGCTCGCTGACGAGCTGGGCGAGGAGATCGGGCAACTTGTCGGCCCGGCCTGCGTGGACCTGCTCGGTGACGAGGTGGAGGCGTTCGGCAAGGCGGCGCTCGTCGGCATCGACGGTGAGGTCGAGCACGGCTCGGCCCTGATCCACAACCTCCGGTTCGGCAACGTCTTCCGCAAGGCGGCCGGCGGCACCGAACTTCTGCCCGCCGCCGAGAAGGTCGGTCTCCCAGGCAGCCCCATCGACATCCCGCTCAAGCACAAGCTCGACTCGAAGACCCGATCGCACCATCAGACGGTGACCTTCCAGGTGTCCGACGTCCCTCGCCCCCGCGAGATCCTCGTGATCTGCGCGGCCGCCAACGCCGGTCGTCCCCTGGCCCGCCTGGCCGTGTTCGGCGCCGAGACGAAGACCCAGTGACACCTACGGGATGAGAGAAGGCGATCCGATGACCGTCATCGACGCGCAGACGTGGACCGGCCGGCGTGTGAAGGAGGCCGACAAGGAGTACGTCATTCACTCCTGGTCGGTCCAGGGCGCGCTCGACCCCATTCCGGTTGCCGGAGGCTCGGGCTCCTGGTTCTGGGACTACGAAGGCCGCAAGTACCTCGACTTCCAATCGCAACTGGTCAATCTCAACCTCGGACACCAGCACCCGAGGCTGGTCGAGGCCATTCGCAGCCAGGCTGAACAGCTGTGCTACATCGGCCCCGGTTTCGCCGAGCGGTCCCGGGCGGAGCTGGCCGAGATGCTGGCCGGGCTGACGCCCGGTGACCTGAAGATGAGCTTCTTCACCACCGGTGGTGCGGCAGCCAACGAGAACGCCGTGCGCCTCGCCCGGCACGTGACCGGCCGCCAGAAGATCGTGGCTCGCTACCGCTCCTATCACGGGGCGACCGCGGGGGCCATCGCGCTGACCGGGGACCCGCGTCGCTGGGCGGCGGAGCCGGGCATGACCGGCGTGGTGCGGATGCTCGATCCGTACACGTACCGCTGTCCCGCGGGCCACCCCGACCCGTGCCCTGTCTGCTCGGGGGGACCGCACCTGGAGGAGATCCTCCAGTACGAGAACCCCAACACCGTGGCCGCCGTGATCGTCGAGCCGGTGACCGGAACGAACGGACTTCTGTACCCGCCTGACGGATACCTCCGCTCCCTTCGGGAGGTCTGCGACCGGTACGGCATCCTGCTCATCTTCGACGAGGTCATGTCGGGATTCGGCCGGACGGGCGAATGGTTCGCCTGCGACCACTGGGCCGTCGCCCCGGACATCCTCACCACCGCGAAGGGGCTCAACTCCGGTTACATCCCGCTGGGTGCGATGACCGTGTCAGAGAAGATCTCCGACTGGTTGCGTGACAACATGTTCTGGGGCGGTCTCACCTACGCGGGACACCCGCTCGCCTGTGCCTCCGGTGTCGCCTCTCTGCGCATCATGCAGGACGAGGGTGTCGTCGAGAACGCCCGGCTCATGGGCCGGCGGCTTGGCGAAGGGCTGGCGTCCCTGGCGGACAGGCATCCGAGCATCGGTGACATTCGTGGCCGTGGCCTCTTCTACGGAGTCGAGCTCGTCAAGGACCGGGCGACGCGCGAACCGCTCGTGCCGTTCAACGCCAAGGGCCCCGCGGCCGCACCGGTGAGTCGCATGCTCAAGGCGGCGATGGAGCGTGGCCTGTACCTCACGGCGAACTTCAACGTGCTGCGCCTGACCCCGCCCCTGATCATCCGCGAGTCGGAGATCGACCTGGCTCTCGACGTGCTGGACGAGGTGCTCACGCTGGCCGACGAGCACTACACCGGCTGATCAGACTGACCACCTAGCTGGTGTGACCGGCCGTTCAAGAAGGAGAACGATGGGATCGACGCTCATCAAAGGCGGTACCGTCGTCAACGCCGACGCCGCCGTCCGGGCCGATGTTCTGGTGCGCGACGGTCTCGTTGTCGCGCTCGGGTTCGGCGACGGCTGGTCGGCCGACGAGGTCATCGACGCGACCGGGAAACTCATCCTCCCCGGCGGGATCGATGTGCACACGCATCTGGAATACCCGATCGACGGCTTCACGACCCGAACGGCGGACGACTTCCACAGCGGCACGATCGCGGCCGCACACGGCGGGACGACGACGGTCATCGATTTCGTGAAGAAGGAGCCCGACAAGTCCCTCCTCGACTCATATATGCGTCGCCGGGACGTGGCCGCTGAGAAGGCCGTCGTCGACTTCGGGTTGCACGCCATAGTGCCGCCACGTGACCAGCAGGAGAACGTGCTGGACGACTTGCGCCGCCTGGCAGGAGAGGGCGCGTCGAGCTGGAAGTTCTTCATGGCCTACCCCGGCACGCAGATGGTCGACGACGGCCAACTGCTCGAAGGCTTCGAACTCGCGGTCGAGTACGGCGTGCTGCCGATGGTGCATGCCGAGAACGGCCACATGGTGGCCCGAGAGACCCGCCTGCTGATCGAGAGCGGACGTACCGCGGAGAATTACCACGCCACGGCGCACGGCCACGACTCCGAAGCCGAAGCGGTGCATCGGGCGATCGTCCTGGCGGACTCCGTCGGCAGTCCCCTCTACGTGGTGCATGTCTCCAGCGCGACGGCCGCGGCGGAGATCGGCCAGGCGAGGGGGCGGGGCTCACTGGTGTGGGGGGAGACGTGCCCGCAGTATCTCGCGGTCGCGTACGAGGACTACGCCGAGCTTGGCGAGAAAGCCGCCGCTTACCTCTGCTCGCCGCCGATCCGGGAGCGCGGCAACCAGGAGGGCCTGTGGCAGGCGCTCACCGTGGGGGCGCTGTCGACGGTGGCCACCGACCACGCGGGTTTCTGCCTGGAGCAACCCGACGATCTCCCCCCGCAGAAACTGCGAAGCCCCGGGTACTTCCCGAAGGTTCCCAACGGGGTTCCGGGAGTCGAGGACCGGCTCATGGTTCTCTGGGAGACAGGAGTCAAGACGGGCCGGATTGACATGTGCAGGTTCGTCGACCTTGTGGCGACGCGTCCGGCCAAGTTGTTCGGACTCTTCCCACACAAGGGTCTGGTAGCCGTGGGTGCGGACGCCGACCTCCTCGTGTGGGATCCCGCGGCGGACCACGTCATCACCACGGCGGGTTCGCACATGCGCACGGACTACAACCTCTATGACGGCATGCGGGTGACCGGACGACCGGTCCACGTGTTCTCCCGCGGCCATCACCTCGTCAACGACGGAGCCTTCGACGGGAAGCCCGGTCGCGGATCCTTCCTTACCCGGGGCAAGCCCCACCTCTTCTGACCCCCGACTGATCGGAGTTCTCCGGCTATGAAACTTCCCCTCGGCATCCACGTTGGCGAGAGGCTGAGCCTTGAGCAGACCTACTGGCAGGCAGAGTTCGCGGATCGGAACGGATTCGAGTCGGTCTGGGTGGCCGAGGGTCGCTTGGCCAGGGACGGAATCGTGCCCGCGGCCATCATCGCGAGCAAGACCTCCAACCTGAAGATCGGCACGGGCGTCGTCAACAACAAGAGCCGCAACGCGGCACTGATGGCGGTGACCTTCAAGACCCTGGACGAGGTGGCTCCGGGTCGCGCGATCCTCGGCATCGGCGCCTGGTGGGAGCCGCTCGCCACGAAGGTCGGTCAGCCGCTCGTGAAGCCGATCGCCTCGATGCGCGAGTACATCACCGTCTGCCAAGCGTTCTTCCGCAATGAACTCGTCTCCTTCGAAGGGGAGTTCGTGCAGATGCGCGACGTGCGATTCGACAGCATGTACCGCGAGAACAAGCCGGTCGACATCCCGATCTACATAGGGGCGGTCGGGCCGAAGATGCTTGAGCTCGCCGGAGAGATCAGCGATGGCGTCCACATGGACTTCCTCCTGCCGCCGTCCTATCTGACCGGCGCCAAAGAGGCGATCGGCCGGGGCGTTGCCAAGCGCACCGACGGTCGCACTGGGATCGACCTGACCCAGATCGTGGCATGCAGCGTCAACGACGACGACCCGCAGGAGGCCATCGACGCGTGCAAGGCGTTCCTGACCCTCTACCTCATGCAGCAGCCGCACATCGCCGAGCACTGTGGCGTGGATCGCGAACTGGTCGACCGGCTGCAGGAGGTGGCGGGATGGCCCGCGACTCCCGAGGACATCAAGCGTGCGATGCCTCTCGTTCCGAACTCGCTGGTGCAGAACGTCACCGCGTGTGGGTCCACATCACAGGCCTTCGACAAGCTCATGGCCTACCACGAGGCCGGTGTCAGATGCCCGATCATCTCCACGCTCGGTGACAAGGAGCAGACGCTCACCCGCCTTGCCCTGGCCGGGAAGGACTGAACGATGGATCACCACTTTCCCCGAACGACCATCGCCATCGTGCGTCCGCGGTCTGGCGTCGCGCTGACCGGAATGCCGCAGCCTACTCCCGAAAAGGTGATCGCATGAAGCTCGCCGCAGTTCAGCTCCGTGCCACGGACGACCGGACCGAAACCATCGGCAGGGCCGGCGATCTCGTGGATGCCGCCGCCGGCCAGGGCGCCGGCATCGTTCTTCTTCCTGAGCTGTTCGCTGTCCCGTTCGTGCAGCCCGACCCGGATCCGGATTACTTCGAGCTGGCGGAGCGTCTCGACGGCCCGTCGAACACGATGGCGGCTGACCGATCCCGTCGGCACGGGATCACGGTGGTCTCTTCGGTATTCGAAGCCGGTGACGTGCCCGGCGTGTATTTCAACACCGCCTGCACGTACGTCGCGGGCGAGCTGAAGTCGGTCTATCGAAAGTCCCACCTGCCGTTCTCCAATGGATTCCCGGAGAAGTTCTATTTCCGGCCGGGGGGCACCGAGCCTGAAGTCGTGCACACGGGTGAGACCGGGGTTGGCACGATCATCTGTTACGAGAGGCACTTCCCGGAGTTGAGCAGGATCGTCGCTCTTCGGGGCGGTTCGGTGCTATGCGTGCCGGTCGCGTCCGCGAGCGCGCCCATGCGTGAGGTCTTCCAGCTCGAACTGAAGGCACACGCCGTGTTCAACGGGCTCTTCGTGATCTGTGCTAACCGGGTGGGCAGGGAAGGCGTCAAGGACTACTTCGGGATGAGCGCCGTCTACGGCCCCAACGGCGACGTCCTCGCTCAGGCGAATGACAACACCGACGACGTCGCGGTTGCCGAAGTCGACCTCAACCTGATCGCGACCTCGCGCCGGCGCCGCCCGTTCCTCCGTGACCGGCGCCCGGAACTGTACGACCGGTTGACGGCGATGTGACAGCGACGACGGGCTCGATCCGACTCAGGCAAGTACAGACCCGAGCGCAGTGGTGCCCATCGCTCCCACGTGGCGGCGCCCGTGAGCCAGGTTCCGGCATTGGGATGAGGCCCCCGGCGGGGTGCTCCAACGGGGGAAGCGGAGCTGGAACGGCACATGACGCAGGTTCTTCATGGGGGACGACCCGCGTGCCGCTACCCGCCGGGGGTGGTTCGGAGCTCCCAACGGGTGCCGGGAGCGGCGCGTCACCTCGGCTGAACGAAGGCCGGCGTTCCGGGGAGGAGATCATCCGGAGGCGGCGGGGCTGACGTCTCGGTGAGACCCTCGTCAGCGGACGGCTCTGCGGGAAGCTCGCACCAGACGGTCCGGCCGGGGTTTCGGCCGTGGGAGCGGTAACCCCAGTTTCCGCCGGAGAGCATGCCGACGATGGCCAGTCCTCGGCCGTTCTCTATCAGGAGGCATGCCGGGTCCGCCCGAGCGTGCGGTTCCTCGGTGCTCAGGCCCGTGTCCGCGACCTCGACGCGCAGCAGCCCGCCGTACGCCAGCAGCCGCAGGACCAGCGGATCGTTGTCGGCGGCCCCGCTGTTGGCGGCTCTGACATTGGAAGCTCTGACATTGGAAGCCCCGGCACCGGAGATCTCGGCCTGCCCGGCGATCCCGTGCCGGGCATGCTGGACCGCGTTGGTCACCAACTCGGACACGGCCAGTCGCGCGTTCTCATAGGCCGGATGACTCTCCCCCAGCCATTTACGGACCTCCTCCCGCGCCCGCGAAGCGGCTTCGACATTACTGGACAGAAGTATTTCGCTAAACGTCTCCGGTTCCATGGAATTGCCCCTTCCGACCGAATTAAGCCGACCTGCTTTCACCGGAGCCATTGACTGACATCCCGTGACAGCTATAGCTCGACAGGCACACGGTCCCAAACACCGAGGCACAGCGGAAGCCGAACCGCGATTACCAGGGGTTCACAGTTCGCGAAGTAAGTTCACAACACTGTGAACCCATGAAAATTTCGTATCCATTCCCTCGGCAATGAAAATGAAGGAGAATCCCAAAGAGACAGCGAGAGGAGACCAAAATGCGCATCATCCCGGAGCCGGATCCAGAGCCGGAGGCAGATCCAGGGCCGGAGACAGGGCCGGAGACAGAGCCGGAGACAGAGTCAGAGCCGGAGTTCGATACGGATTCACATGAATCCACGCGCGTTCAATTCGGCAGAGAGCTACGGAAATACCGGATTTTGTCCGGATTTACCCAGAGACGGCTCTGCATCGCGGTCCCCCTCGCCGTGAGCCATCTGAGCATGCTGGAGAACGGTCACCGGGCGCCCACCAGGAAACTGGCCCACCAGTTGGACGAGGCACTCGACCTGGGCACAACGCTCGTCGACCTGCTGGACCGCCTGGACCGCATGGCCACACAGGTCCCCCGCTGGTTCCGCTCCTGGCTGGAGTTCGAGCCCGGAGCAGAGGCGCTTCACATGTGGGAACTATCGATGATTCCCGGGCTCATGCAGGTGGAGGGATACGCGCGAGCCCTGATCGGCAACGAACCAGACATCACGCCAGAACAGACGGACAAACGTGTAGCGGCTCGTCTGGAGCGACAGGAAATCCTTAGGCGGCCCAAGCCTCCTAAGATCTGGGCGGTCTTGGACGAAAGTATCCTGCACAGACCCGTAGGCAGTCCGGAAGTGATGAAGTGCCAGCTTCAGCATCTCCTGGAACTCGGGGAAAGTTCTCATACCTCACTTCACCTGCTTCCTTACACGGCTTACAGCACCGTGGGCCTACTTGGAAGCTTCGTCATCGCGGACATGCCCGAAGGGCAGCCTTCCGTTGCCTACATCGATTCCCAGAGCATGGGAGATCGAGTAACCGAGCGGGCCGCAGAGGTGAAAGAGCTAGCATTCAGGCACAACGAGATCCGAGCCGACGCCCTGTCCCGGCGCGAATCACTCAAAATGATCAAGGAGGCGATCCCGAGATGGACGACCTGATCCAGGAACTCCACAGCGCCCACTGGCGTAAATCCACTCTCTCAGGTGGAGACGGAAGCAACTGCGTCGAAATCGCCAACCTCTCCACCAACCACCGAGCCATCCGCGACAGCAAAAACCCCACCGCCCCCGCCCTCATCCTCACCCCCTACCAGTGGACCACCTTCATCACTACCATCAAGAACGGCGACTGCGACTGATTTCACATGCACCTTCACCAAGAAACCCCCCGGTCACATCCTCGGGGGGTTTCTCTGTGTAGCGGAAGAACTCAGTCACTATGACCGATTGGATCGTCGGCGCCCGTCACAGTCAGCTCCAGTTCTCGGGCGGACCGTCCTGTAGGTCTTCGACGCTCACTCCCGGCAGGTCGTTGAGCAACCGCCCCCATACCTGCTTTCCTGCGAGCGTCAGCACAGTGCGGTCAGTCCGGTTGCCCCAGTAGGCGGCCTCTGCCACGTCGATCGGCACCGTATCGACCCCAAGGTCCGCCCAGGTGCCGGAGATCCCTCGCTGGGCATCCCCGTCAAGATCGATTTTAACAGGGTCGTATCCAACGCCGAGTTTCACGACAACCTCATCGAGGGCCGGTCGGGGATTACGCGCCAGGAGTTCCGCGTCCAGATATTCTCGCTGGTCCACGGTGAGGTGTGCTCGTGCGGTGATCACCGATATGGCAGGCAGGAGAAGGCCGTCAGGGACACGACGTTTGATCCCATGGACCACGCCGACTGCCTGGTCGTGCCCTTGGGCGTAAGCGGTGATGAGCGAGGTGTCGAGGATGAACTTGGCACTCACGCCGTGGCCCGGCCGGCGTACTTGGCGATCAGTTCCTCGGCTCGACGCTCACCGGCGGCGAACCCCTCGGGGTTGGAGGTACGGATCGCCTCGATGCGACGCGCCTCTCGCTCCTTGGCAGCCCGGTAATCCCGCTGCATCTGCCGGTGAACAGCCTGAGCGATGTACTCGGCAGGCGTGATGTCCTGACCGGTCTCGGCAATCCACTGCCTGGCCTCGGCGAGCAGATCAGCGGGAAGTTCGTTGCTCATGTCCCGAGCGTAGTGCAGGCGCCTTGCACAGGCAGGGAATCAATTGAGAGCTTCACAGTACAGAACATCGGCAACACCCTTCGTATTCGGAGAAGCCGATCGACACGATCAAGAAGGCGATCCAGCGATGGACGACCTGACCCGGGAACTCCAAGGAACTGCAGCGCCCCCGCGAAGGCACAGCTCGCCTCCAGGCTCCACGCGTAGAGCCGGAGCACGACCTCCAGATCCCCGCCTGAAGCGGCGAGATAAGGCGCCAGGCGCGCCGGGGAAACCAGGTCCGCGATCCGCTTGGTCTCATCACGATTAATCGTGTACCTCCCGCTGTGACCGGGAGTGAGTTACGCTGGCTCACGTACGCCCCGGGTATCGCCACTGCTCTGCATGCGACCCGGGGCAAGCTTTTTTCCAGCGAGGGCTCGCGTACCACCCCGCTCCCGGTCTCGCGGGTAGTTCTCGACCGCTGACGAGGGTGTCAGTGGCCTCGGTCCAGTTGTCGAACACGATCCACTTCACCGGCCCGCTGTAGGGCGAGGTTGTCAGCGAGCCGGTATACCGAGCTCATCATCGCGCAGGGCCGGCGGCCGGTCCGGCGCGGTGATGTCACTCCACCGGCACGTTCCCGGCCGCGATGCCGCGCCGGCTGAGTTCAGAGCCGGGCAAACCAGTCAAGCGGGAACGGCGGCCGGGCCAGGGGCGCCACCGCGATCCGCATGAGAGCGAGCGGGTTGTCGTCACCCGCGATGCGGTTGGTGTCGAGTACTCCGCAGCCCGCGCAGTGGTGGACGAGGGCCCACTCGCCCTGGTGGCGGACGTGGACGGCTATCGGGGCCATCGACGACCCGCAGTCCGCCGCCCTGTCACCTGGAGTGTTGTCCAGGTGCCTGCTCCACAGGCAGGTCGGGCAGTGGTTACGGTGCGCCGTACCAGGTGCGTCAGCGGGGACATCGAGGCCGCAGTGGACGCAGCGGAAGGAACGGATGCGAGCGCGGTCACGATCGCGGTCACGGCAGCGGTCACGGCAGCGGTCACGGTCGCGGGATGAGTTGCGGGACAAGGAGACTTCCTCAGGGATGATGATGGGCACAGGTCACCGGCGCCCTCGTCACGCCACATCGTGGGCGTGCGACGGCTGCTTCGGTGCCCGCAGGCATCAAAATCCCCCTTCAACAACTTGTCTCGATGATGCGAGTGAATCGGAAGATGGGGGAGATATCAACAGGTTTTCCACCTACCTCGAATCGCCCCGAAGCCGCGTTCTGCCCCGAAACCACGCTCGCTAGGAGTGCCTCCCTCCCGTTCCGGCCGCGGCCGTCCTGGCCCCGTTGACTCGGAACAGGCGGGGCCGCCTCCAGGGCGGGCACTCCTCGGACGGACAGTTCGGCCGCCTCGGATGTCCCGAACCTAGCGTGAGCTTCCCCCCGTAGCACGGCCACCTCACCTGAGTTGACCCTGTGTCGGCTGGGAAGGAAGTGCTTCGTGCCTGCACCTCACCCGATCGAGTTCCGTCAGCGTGCCGTCGAGCTTGCCCGTAAGGGTGATAAACCGGTCTCTGTCCTTGCTAAAGACCTGGGTATCAGCGATTCCTGTCTGCGGAGTTGGATGCGCCAGGCCGACACCGATGACAACGGCGGCGCGAAGCTGACCAGCGCGGAGAAGAAGGAACTCTCCGATCTGCGGCGTCGAACCCGGCAGCTTGAGCTGGAGAATGAGATCCTCAAGCGGGCTGCTGCGTATTTCGCCCGGGAGAACGTGCTCCCAAAATAGGGTACGCGCTGGTCCGTGAACTCGCCGATGATGACTTTCCTGTCGCGGTGGCCTGCCGGGTGTTGAACATTTCCAGATCGGGTTACAAAGACTGGGTTGGCCGGCCGCAGTCTCCACGCGACCAAAGAAACACCGAACTATTGAAGCTGATCCGTGACATCCATAAGACGTCACGTTACAGCTACGGCTCACCGCGGGTCCACGCGGAGCTGACGCTCGGCCTGGACCTGGAGATCAACCGCAAGCACGTCGAACGGCTCATGCGCGAGGCCGGCATCCAGGGCATCTACCGGCGCAAGGGCCGCCGCAACCTCGTCAACGCCGCCACCGAGGAGGATCTGGTCCGCCGGGCCTTCACCGTGGAAGCGCCGGACCGGCTGTGGGTCAGCGACATCACCGAGCACCCCACTGACGAAGGGAAACTGTATTGCGCCGCTGTCATGGACGCCTATTCTCGTCGCATCATCGGCCATTCTATCGACATAAGCCAGACTAGCGCTCTGGTCGTCGACGCGATGGTCATGGCCGTCGCCCGCCGTAACCCGCCCAGCAAGAAGACGGTCCTGCATTCTGACCACGGAACACAGTACACATCGTTCTCGTATGGGAAACGGCTCCGCGATGCTGAACTCCTCGGCTCGATGGGAACCGTCGGAGATTGCTACGACAATGCCATGATGGAATCGTTCTGGGGAACGATGCAGCTCGAACTGCTCGACGTTAATAAATGGTCAACAAGAGCCGAGTTGGCCAGCGCGATGTTTGAATGGATCGAGTGCTGGTATAACCCGTATAGGCGTCATTCCAGCATCGACATGAACAGTCCAATCGCGTTCGAAGAGCTCTACAAGCCCTCAGACGCAACCTCGTGATCCCACACCATCGGTGGCTGTCGTACGGGGGGAACCTCAGCGCGGACGGGGAATGGGGCGGGGCCGCCTCAACGCAGGCATCAGCCGAACCCCTCACAGCGGTGGCATGGTCAGGCCACGGCGAGGCCGACATAATCGCGAGGTGGACGAATCCTTCACCATCGGCGGCCTGACCCTGCGGACCGATGCGCGCCCCGCCGACTGGGCGGTGGAAGCGGCGCGAAACTTCAACGACAACGTCGTGGGATGCCTGGTCCCACCGGTCTTCGCGGCCTACGCGCGGGTGTTCCATCCGGCGCGCCGGGAGAACGGCGAGCAGGCCAAGGAGGTGTCGTGGGCGGAGGTGGCCGAGGCCAACGGGCGCCTGGCACATCCGGCGATGCAGTGGCCCTCCATCACCGGCTCATGGCGGTTCGTCTCCTCCGATGACCAGCCGGGACTCTGGGACAATCCTCCACAGGAGGGATCTCTCCCGGTACGGCAGGCGGCACGACTGGCCCGGATCCTCACCGCGTACACCGCTACCCCCGAGCAGTGCTGGTTCGCCGTCTGGGAGGGCTTCGGTGGCCTCGGCCTTCCCGTGGAGGATGAGGAGATCCCGAGGGTGGAGATGCCCGCCCGGCCGATGCTGCTGCTGTCGGGACCGCTGTCCGCCGCGACCACCTCGTTCAGCGCGACATCGTGGCTCGACCAGCGGGCCGGCCTGTGGTGGCCGCAGGACCGCACGTGGTGTGTCGCCACCGACGTCGATCTGATGACCACCTATGTCGGCGGCACCGACGAGTGCGTCGCAACACTGGTCGCCGACGAGGAACTGGAGGCCATGAAGGTCGGCGCCGACCACCGGCTCGCCTGGGACGGCGACTCCCTCAACCCGCCTCCTGCCGACCAGAGACAGTAGGAGGCACCGCGCCGGCATTCATCCCCGCACGCTCCGAGTTCACCAGGGGGAAAGCAGCGGACATGCCTGCCAGGTCGTGAAGTAGATCAAGGCCAGAAGTGCAGTGCTGGGTCGGCGAGCGCGGTTACGACATCCGGGCCTCTCAAAACGTGCTCGGCGCCGGGAAGGTCGCGATAGCGGAGCATGGCGTAGAGGACGTCGGCGAAGGGCTGGTCGAGGAGTGACAGGGCGACTTCGGTGGCCTCTGCCTCGGCGTCGTCGAATCGCCGCAGACAGGCGTGGTCTCGGAGCATTGATACCGTCCGGATGAAAGCGGCGGCCCTGCCACGCTCCAGATCGCCCCGGTTCAGACCGAAGACCTTGATCGTGGCGTCCCCTCGGGCGGTCAGCGCCTCATAGGTTCCCGTACTCAGAACGAGTTCGAGATGCTCGTAAGGATCCTCCGCCGACGGATCGACAAGCAGGGGCCTGCCGTCCCCGTCCCGTGGAAAGAGCTCCCGTTTCTGGTGGCTGTTGCAGTACGAGCAAGCCAGGAGGTGATTCGGCCAGTCGAAGGCGCGCAGCGGCGCCTCCGCCAGAGGTTCGAAGTGGTCGATATCGGTGCCGAGGCCGTCTCCGCAGTACATGCAACGGCGGATTCCGGTGGCCATCGTGGTCAGTTGCTCGGTCAGCCGCGTTCGGGTGGTGGCTGCGGACTTCCACGCGGCACGGGCCGCCGGGCAATCGGCCTGGCTCTCACGCAGCTTGCCGGCTCGATCGCGGAGTTGGTCGGCCAGGTGGGAGGGGAGCACCACACGGTGAATACGGATCATGGAGTCAGGCGATCCTCGCGGAGACCTCGTCCACACGGGCTGTCAGGGAGCTGGTGAGCGTCTCCCGAAGCTGCTCGTACTCGCGCGTTTCCTCGGGAGTCGCCTTCCCACGAAGAACCGCACGCTCCAGCACGGTGAGCCTGCGCCGCAGGTCTTCGGCGTGGCTGGAGTAAGGGGAGTCCATCCCGAAGAGGTCGGTAAGGAGGGCGTCGTCGCCGCTACCGTAGACGATGCGCTCGTACAGCTCCTCGTCGACAACACGTGGTGGAACGTCCTCGTCGACGCCGGGGAGCCGGATCAACCCTCCCGGATCGGCGCTCTGACAGATGTACGGGCTGTGTGAGGTCACGATGAACTGGGTGGCGGGGAAGTGGCGCTTTAGCCACTCACCGATCTTCTTCTGCCAGCTCACATGGAGATGAACGTCGATCTCGTCGATCAGCACGACACCCGGAAAGCGGAGAACAGGCGGCCCGGGCGGGAGCGGTGGTAGGCCGGGAAGATCTGCCAGCCGACCGGTGAGGTACCCCTCCATGTAACCAGGAAGCGCCTGGTTCATCTGACGGACGAGATCGAGGACCAGCGCGGTGACGGTCCGATATCCGTCGCTCATCTCCCGAAGCGAGATGAGTTCGCCGTCCCGCCTTGCCCACAGGCCGTCGCTGTTGACCCGTTCGATACGAAACCCGTCAGGCAGAAGACCGTCGTTGAGCAGTTCGGTGACGAACGCCAGCAGGTCTGCGGCTCCATATCGTCCTTCCAGGCTCCGAAGGTGCAGGTCGATCAGCCAGCTGACGCTTTCGGCCAGTGAGGCATCCTCATGGAACAAACTTGCCAGGCGCGCCACAGGCCCTGTGCTCTGCATGAGCTGCCGTGTGTCAGCTGAGCCACCCGTCAGCCGCCGGAAGGGACCGTAGCCGGCGAAGAACCAGCCCTGTGGGTTGTCCGCCCACGGCCCGCGTGGAGCAGTCGTTCCATGGCCCTGCATGTTCGGCTGCGGGCCGTACCGGCCGGAGTCACCGATGAGCGCACGGGACCAGGTCAAACGGGCGGGAAACGGGTGCCGAGGGCGCCGCCTACGGCCGAACCCGTCCAGGAGGTCATCGAACACGATCTTCGCCTCGACCGTCGCGTCGAGGAGGTCGTTGGAGATCCAGCCGTCGAAGGTGGGAACGAGACTGCGCGCCGCGGAAGGCCCCGCCATGGCCAGCGCGAGCGCGCGCAACAAGGTCGTCTTGCCCGAGCCGTTCCGTCCCGCCAGAACCGTCCACCCGGCGTGACTGCCATCTGGACGGGTCAGCCGAAGATCCGCGCTCCGGGAGCCGGAGAAGCCGCGGACACCAGAGACTTTGAGATCGGCGATATACATGCCGTCGCACCTCCCCGACCGTGATCGTACCGTCATCTTCTCTGAACGATGGCTGCACTCATTCGCGATGGAGTCGCGGATCAACAGGGAGTTTCCGACAGTGCCCGGCGAACGCCATCCACACGGACGGGCAGCGGGGCCGGCCGGGCTGTTGCAGGTGCTGGAGGCGAGCGGCACGCTGCTGGTCGCCATGGTGCGTACATGTGCCGCGGATCAGGACCGGGGCGCCGCGGTGAGCCTCGCGACATCGGAGGCGTAGACGGTCATCCAGTGCGGATGCAGTCGGTAGTAGACCACGTCGTTGTCCCAGTCGAAGGAGTCGTCGCCGTAGAAGTCCTTGAAGTACGCGAGCAGGTCCGGCCAGTCCGCGGCCGACTCGCCGTCCTGGGGGTTGAGGATCTCCACCGTGCCGTGCGTGAACACGCCCAGCTCCTCACCGCGCATGTGCGCGGCGCTGGCGGTGGGGCGTGCGGCGAGGTGGCGGGCCTTGGCGGCGTTGCGTGCCGTGCCGAAGTGCCACTTTCCGTGCAGGAAGTGCCCGTCCACACCGCTGATCCGCGGCTCGCCCTTCGCCGTCACGGTGGACAGGGCGAGGGTGCACATGCCGGTGAGAACCTGGGTGAGCTGCTCTGCGGTCAGAGTGCGCTCGCTGTTGATGATCGAGCGGAGGTGCGAGGTGGAGCGGGAGAGGGAGGCATCGAGGAGGGCCTGGAGCTCGTTGAGCTCTTCCGGCGTTTCGCGCATTGGAATCCTTATCTATCCGTAGGGCCCGGTCCACGCCCACCATCGACGCCGACCGGCGAAACCATGCTCGACCCAAAACCCGACACCTTGTGTCGTATTTTTTCACCCGCCTCGCGGACCACGGCGGGCCGCCTGGCCGGACGCCACACCCTGCGACGACAAGCGCGCCGGGAGGACGGCGAGCGGACCGAGCACGCTCCGAGCCGGCGATATCGTTCCCGTCATGCACCGATCAACCGAAGCCGGATCCTCCCCCGTGACAGCGGACGACCTTGACCTGGCCGTTCAACGTGCCGTCGGCGTCCTTCGGGAGGCGCCTCCGGTGGCCTGGGACGGCAAGGCCGGCTCACTGGAGTGGGACTGCTGGGAGACCGTCGAGCACCTCAGCGACGACCTCTTCTCGTACGCCTCCCGACTGGGCCTCAGGACACCACCTGTGGAGAGCAGAGTGCCCTTCGTGCGGGAGCGCAGAAGGCCCCAAGGCCCTTCGAACACCATCCACGCGGACCGCGCGGCGGGACCGGCCGGGCTGTTGCAGGTGCTGGAGGCGAGCGGCGCGCTGCTGGTCGCCATGGTGCGTACGGCATCGCCGGAGGTCCGCGCCTACCACGTGCACGGGACGTCGGACCCGGAGGGCTTCGCCGCGATGGGAATCGTGGAGACCCTGGTGCACACCCACGATCTGGCCGAGGGGCTGGGGCTCGCCTGGACCCCACCCGCCGACCTGTGCTCGCGGGTGCTCGCCCGGCTCTTCCCGGACGCCCCGACGAGCACGGCCCCCTGGCCCACCCTGCTGTGGGCCACCGGCCGCGCCGAACTACCCGGGCGCCCGCGTCTGACCACCTGGCGCTGGTACGGGGCACCCCGAGTGTAGATCTCCGAGGGCCCGCCGAAGGTGACGGCTCTCGGCAGGGCCTTCGACACCGATGGCGTGCGCGGCGGCGAGGCCTCCCCTGCCCGGCGCCCCACTCGCTCTCTCATCCCTGTCCCATCCCTGAGAGCCGATGATGAGTTGACTTATAATAAACATCCTCCTCATTGATAGAGATGATCATGGACAAGCCCGTAGAGATGTTCGACCGTGACTACGAGTGGTCGGAGCTGTCGCGATTCGTCCGCTACCCGGGGCCGGAGGCGACGCTGGGCGTGGTGTCCGGGCGGCGTCGTCAAGGTAAGACCTTCCTGTTAGACGCGGTCTGCCGGGCGACGGGAGGGTTCTACTTCGCCGCGACCGAAGCGACCGAGGCCGAGTCTCTCCAGCAGTTCGGCACGGCACTCGCCCGCCATCTCGGTGAACCGGTCCCTCGCAGGTTCACGCACTGGGATGAAGCCGTCGAGTTCCTCATGACCATCGCCGCCACCGGGCCGACCCCGGTGGTCATTGACGAGTTTCCCTATCTGGTCAGAGCCTCTCCGCGGCTTCCCTCCCTGATCCAACGGGCTCTCGGCCCTCAGGGACAGCGTCAGGGCAGTGCGGTACGGCTCCTGCTCTGCGGGTCGGTGCTCTCCTTCATGGGATCACTGCTCGCGGGAACCGCGCCGCTCCGCGGCCGGGCGAGTCTGGAGCTGGTGGTCTCCACCCTTGACTACCGGCTGGCCCGGGATTTCTGGGACATCGTCGACCCCGCCCTCGCGTTGCTCGTCAACGCGGTCGTCGGCGGCACTCCCGCCTACCGGCGCGAGTTCACCCTTGGCGACGTCCCCAGCGGAATCGAGGACTTCGGACCGTGGGTTGTTCGCAACGTGCTCAACCCGGGCCGGCCCCTGTTCCGTGAAGCCAGGTTCCTCCTCGCCGAAGAGCCGGAGCTACGGGACGTCGCCCTGTACCACGGTGTTCTGTCGGCGATCGCGAACGGCAACCACACCCGCGGCGGCATTGCCGGATACCTCGGTCGCAAATCCACTGATCTGAGCCATTCCCTGACGCTCCTGGAAGACGTCGGGATGATCGCCCGGGATCCGGATGCCTTCCATGGCAAGCGTTCCACCTACCGCATCACCGAACCCATCCTCAGCTTCTACCACGCGATCATGCGGCCGGAGTGGACCGACCTGGAGCGTCCCGGTTATGCCGAGCAGGTCTGGGACCGTTCGCAGACGGCGTTCCGCAGCAAGGTCCTCGGTCCGCACTTCGAACACCTCGCCCGCACCTGGACACTCTGGTATGCCCACTCCGAAACTCTCGGCGGTCTGCGCACCCGTGTCGCCTCCGGGATCCTGCCCGACCCTGCGGCCAGGAGCAGCCACGAAATCGACGTGGTGGTCTTCGGACGTGACAGCGAGGGTAAAGAGGTCATCCTCGCGATCGGTGAGGCGAAGTACGGCGACGTCATCGGCCGCGCTCACCTTGAACGCCTTGAGCGCCTCCGTGAACTGCTCATCCGTCGCGACGACCGCGCCACCCCCGGCACCCGGCTTCTGCTGTTCAGCGCCGCCGGCTTCATGCCCCAACTGCGGGAAACCGCGCAGAGCCGCACGGACGTACAACTCATTGATCTGACTCGTCTCTACGAGGGTGCCTGAGTTTCTCGATGCTCTGTCCTTCACTTCCGTATTGAAGGACAGGTTCACCGAGAGGCGCTTCTGGGTTCAACGCGGTGGCTCCACGCCTCCCCCGGTTTCAATCACCCGATCTGGCCCAGGCGGAACAACCTCAGGTTCGTCGTCCGGAGCGTGAGCGCGCCTCGCGGAATGACTCCGTCTGTCTTTGCCCCGTACAGACTCGCAAAACCACCAAAAAAGATCACCGCAGGTAACGATTGGCTGCGGCAATGCCGGGCCACCTCGTCCCTGACCAGCCCACGTGCGATTATCGCACTATGAGAGAGGTCGGAGAGTGGGCAGACGTGGGCGATCGCGTCCGCGAATGCCGCGTTGCGGCTGACATGTCCCAGGAGCAGCTCGCATCGGCCATGAACCTGGACCGTACGATGGTCGCCAAGATCGAAGCGGGTACCCGACGGGTGGACGCCCTTGAACTGGCAAGGCTGTCGTCGGTTCTCGGCGTTCCTCTGACGCATTTCCTGCGCCGGCCTCCGGCAGTCGTATCGCGTCGTACCGAACTCATCGACGACCCGGCAACGGACGCCGCCCGCCAGTCTTACCAGCTTGAAGCAGCTCTGGCGACGTGGCTTGACGATGTCCGGCAACTTGTCGAGCTACAAGAGTTTGCTCCTCCTACGCCCGAGAAATTCCACGGTGCCGTGGAGAACGTCGAGATCGCCCGCCAAGCGGCCAGGTGGGCCAGGCAGAAACTTGGCCTTGGAATTGATCCGATCAGTTCGCTGATGAGCGTCTGCGAAGGGCTCGGCCAACTGGTGGCGGTGGTCGACACGCCGGGAGACGGAGCCTCTCTGATCGAGGACGGAATCGCCGTGGCGGTCGTCAGCAGCCAGGGGGATCCCGGAAGACGTCGAGCGACCGCCGCTCACGAACTGGGTCACATGATCATCGGCGATGAGTACTCGGCGGATCTGGGCGTCCACACCTCTCGCGCCGAAAGAGAACTGGTGATCGACGCTTTCGCCGCAGAACTTCTTCTTCCCATCGAATCTGTGCTGAACGGCTATTCGGGAAACGAGGGTTCCTTACGAGATCCCCTCGTAGTCCTCGCCGCCAAATACCGAATATCCTGGTCATTGGCCATCCGCCAAGCGGTCGCAGCCGGAGTCCTGGGCAGGGACGCCAGGGATCTGCGACGGAAGAATCCAACGCGCGCCGAACTCATGGAGGCCGTGGGCTGGACGCCACAGCCTGATCTCCAAGCGGTGCGCGTGCCGCCGGGGTACGCTCACGCCGTGCTGCAGGCATGGAAGAAGAGCCGGATAACCACATCCCGTGCCGTGGAACTCATGCGTGGCCAGATCGTGGAGTCAGACCTCCCCACCCGCGAGGAACCGGACCTCGAACCTTGATCCCTCCCGAACCGGATCTCGCCCTGGTGTTCGACGCGATGTGCCTCAACCACTTCGCACGCGCCGAACGCCTGGACGTTCTACGTGATCTCCTCATCGGTAGAAACTGCCTGACAACCCATGTCGTACGGGAGGAGTTGCGTGCGGGGGTTACCGAACATCCTGCCCTGCTGAACGTGCTGGATTCGGACTGGCTTGGTGTCGCACGCCTGGACTCACTGCAGGAGATCAGATGTTTCGCGAAATGGTCGCAGCGGATTGGCTCCTCAGAACGGAACCTCGGCGAAGCCAGCGTGTTCTCGGCGGCCGAACTCTGCGGTGGAATCGCGATCACCGACGATCGAGAGGCTGTGGCGGTGGGCAGGAACTTCGGCCTGAAGGTTCACGGAACCGTGTGGCTGCTCGCAATCGCCTGCCGGGACGGCAAGCTCAGCGAGGTGGGAGCGGGCAACATCGTCGATACGCTCAAGGCAACGGGCATGCGGCTACCATGCTCAGGTGCGACGTTCGGCCCTTACGCCCGCCGTCATGGGCTCTATTGATCTTTGGCGAGCAAAGCAGCACTTTCACGCCTTGACGACCGATGCCCACCACGTGCACGGGACGTCGGACCCGGAGGGCTTCGCCGCGATGGGGATCGTGGAGACCCTGGTGCACACCCACGATCTGACCGAGGGGCTGGGGCTCACCTGGACCCCGCCCGCCGACCTGTGCTCGCGGGTGCTCGTCCGGCTCTTCCCGGACGCCCCGCAGAGCACGGACCCCTGGCCGACTCTGCTGTGGGCCACCAGCCGCGCCGAACTTCCCGGGCGCCCGCGCCTCACCACCTGGCGCTGGTACGGCGCGCCCCGGTCATAGCGGGCACATCAGACGGAGAAGCCGCGGAGGTCGCATCCGTCCCGGTCCAGAGCCTCGGCGCAGCGGGCCGCCACCACCTTCCGTGCGTCCGAGGACTCATCGTCCAGTTCCAGGACCGGGATGTCGTAGGCATGCCCGCTCCGGCCCGCTCCGAGATCCGCCGTCTTGTCGAGCCCGGTCCAGCGGCGCACCCACCGTGGAATTGAAAACTATTCTTTACACGACCTTGACTGTGACTGTATGTTGTCGCTAGATCACCCTACGCACTCAAACGAATGTAGGTGAGCAACCATGCCGGACAACGGCACCGAACATCCCCCGGACCCCCGGGTGGCGTTCGCGGACGCCACGGCGGCCAGCACGGGAGAGTCGAACGAGCGGCCGGGAGCGGCCGACCGCGTCGCGGTCGTCGCGAAGAGCGACGACCACCTTCCCCCGGTGGCCGGCGAGGCGCTTGACGACAGGCCCCTCGCCCTGCGATTCACGGAAGCGGAGGAGTAGACATGCAGCTGCGTTTCCGTAACCGCTACACCTCCAAGGTGTGGGTCGCGATCATGTTCTACAGCCCCGACGGCTGCCGCGACTACGGCCAGTGGGGCACCCGGGGCTGGTGGGCCATCGATCCGGGCGGTGAGGCGTTCGTCCTCAACACCAACAACCGCTACGCCGCCTACTACGCCGAGGCCGCCAACGGGGCCGTCTGGACCGGCCCCTACGGCCCGATGTACGTCTATCAGAACGCCTTCGACTCCTGCATCAACATCGGCAGCACCGCTGCCAGGCGCGTCGGCACCCGTCTGATCGACATGAACGGCTACTCCACGTACTACGTCAACCTCGTCGCCTGATCCGTCCCCTCACCTGACGTCCCGACCGGCACCGACCGGTCCGGCCTCGCGGTGAGGACCCAACTGAGCGCCTCCTGCGTGACGGACACCGATCCCCTTCTCCGGGTCCGTCCCCTTCTACCGGGAGGCGCTCGCCCCCAGAACATCCACCGGGAAACGCACGCCGCCGGACCGCTCCCTGCCCCCACGCATCGAGACCCATGCCGGGCAGGCGAAGGGTGTCGCCCCCTCCGGCCTCGGACGAGAGCCGTTTCCTCCCCACCGTGAACGACGGGGCCTCCACGCTGCGACGGTGCCGGGTGTGCTCATCGGCTGCCCGATCCAGCACCGGCTGGATCATCCCCCCGCGATCGAGTCACGCATGACGGGCCTGTTCCAGAGCCGCACAGGCGGCGCAGTGGCCGGGTGCGATGCCTGACGACCGGCGATCGGCGGAGTGCGGAAGCAGTAACGCACGGGGCGCCCTGACCGTTCCACAGGCGTAACACCTCGCTCCTACGTTCGGTCTCACGCCTTTGGATCCAAGTTCGGATCCAGGAGATCGAGGAGCACGCATGGACGCATCGACAGCGCCCGGCATCCACATCGAGAAACTCACCAAATCCTTCACAACGCGCCCCCGGGAGGTGGTGGCGCTCGACGGGGTCGACATCCGCTCCGGAGAGGGGGAGTTCGTCTCCCTGCTGGGGCCGTCCGGGTGCGGGAAGAGCACGATCCTGCGGATTCTGGCGGGGCTGGAGGAGCCGACCTCCGGTGGGGTGCTGGTGCACGGTGAGACCCCGGCCGAGATGCGCGGTCGCCACCACCTGGGCATCGCCTTCCAGGACAGCGCGCTGCTGCCATGGCGGTCGGTGCGGACGAACATCCGCCTGCCGCTGGAGATCGGCAGAGGCACGGCGGAGGAGGGTTTCGTTCAGGAGCTCATCGACCTGGTCGGTCTGTCGGGATTCGAGAACGCCCGGCCCCACCAGCTCTCCGGCGGCATGCGCCAGCGGGTGGCGATCGCCCGCGCCCTGGTCGTCAAGCCGCGGGTGCTGCTGCTGGACGAACCGTTCGGCGCGCTGGACGACATGACCAGGCAGAACCTGAACGGCGAGCTGCTGCGCATCTGGACGGAGCGGCCGGCGACGACGCTCATGGTGACGCACAGCATCGCCGAGGCGGTGTTCCTCTCGGACAGGGTCGTGGTGATGAGCGCCAGGCCGGGCCGGGTCAGGGAGGTCGTGCCCATCGATCTGCCCAGGCCACGCCCGCCGGAGCTGTCGCGCACGCCGGAGTTCCACGCCTACGTGGACCACCTGTCGGCGATCCTGTTCGGCCAGGCGGTCTACGCGGGAGACCCGGGATGATCGTGCGTTTCACCGGGGCCGCGATCATCGTGGTCGCCTGGCAGGTGCTGGGCGGGCTAGGGCTGCTCGGCCCGGGAATCGCGCCGCCCACCGAGATCGTCGCCGGGGTGATCGCCGACGGCGTCGCCTTCTACACCTTGCACGTGCCGGCCACGCTCGGCTCGGCCCTGCTCGGCTACCTGTGGGGCAACCTGGCCGCCATCGGATGCGCCGCCCTGGTGATCGTGCTGCCCTGGCTGGAGAAGCTCATCCTGCAGATCGGGATCGCCTCCGCCTGCATCCCGCTGGTGGCGATCGCGCCGATCCTGGCCGCGGTCTTCAACGGCCCGACGGCGTGCGTGGTCATGGCGGGGGTGTCGGTCTTCTTCACCACCTTGGTCAGTACGGTGAACGGGCTGCGCCTGTCCGACCGAACCAGCGAAGACCTGGTGCGCGCCTACGGCGGCGGGCGGTTCGCCGTACTGCGCAAGGTGCAGTTGCTGTCGGCGCTGCCGAGTGTGCTCACCGCGTTGAAGATCGCGGTGCCGGCCGCCGTGCTCGGCACGATCATCGGCGAGTTCATGGGCCAGGAACGCGGTCTGGGCGCCGCCCTGATGGTCGCCCAGCAGGCCGCGGACGTCGTCCGCACCTGGGGGATCACGCTGGTCTCGAGCCTGCTGACCATCATGGCCTTCCTCGCCCTCGCCGCCGTCGAGCGCCTGGCCACCCCGTGGACGGAGGCGTCCCGATGAGCCCTGTGGTGAAGAGAGCGGCGGGTGGGCTGCTCGTCCTGGCAGGCACCGTCATCGCAGTCGTCGTGGTGTGGACCGCGTTCCTCGCCGTGGTGGACGTCAGCCCGTTCGTGGCCAAGACGCCGCTGGACGTGTGGACGTATCTGACGAGCCCGGCCAACCGGGCTGCGATGTGGCCGCTGCTCGGGCGCACGCTGGCAGACGCCGCCTTGGGGTTCGCCGCCGGGCTCGGCCTGTCCACGGCGATCGCGTTGCTGTTCTACTTCTCCGGCGTCGCAGAGAGGATGTTCCTGCCGGCCCTGGCCTCAATGCGGGCCATTCCGATGGTGACGGTCGCCCCGATCATTGTGCTGGTCTTCGGGCGGGAGGAAGCAGGCACCGCGGTCATCGGCGCCGCGATCGTCCTCGTCCCCGCGCTGCTGACCATGCTGCACGGTATCCGTTCCGCACCGGTGGCCGGACTCGACCTGTGCCGCGCGTACGGCGGCACGGCCTGGACCGCGTTCACCAAGGTCGCACTGCCGCACGCCGTGCCAACCTGGTTCACCGCCGCGCGCATCTCCGTCACCACCGCGATCGTCGGCGCGCTGCTCGCCCAGTGGCTGGCCTCAGGCGCCGGGCTGGGCGGGCAGATGATGCGCGACGCCAACGAGTTCCAGTTCGACCGCCTGTGGGCGTCCGTCGTCGTGCTCACCGTGGTCTGCATCGCCGTCTACCAACTGCTCGCCCTTGTCGAGACCCTGGTCCAATCCCGTCTTAGGAGTTCGTCATGACCCTTGCCCGGCGCCGGTTCCTCATGGCCACCGCCGCGTCCCCACTACTGCTGGCGGGCTGCGGAAGCGGGCGGGAGCCCGCCGCCGGCGCGGCCAGGTACGGGATCGCGACCCAGCGGCTCGCCTGGATCAAGAACACCCAGTTCGCCGGCAGCTACGTGGCCGACAAGAAGGGTTACTACCGGGCGGAGGGGTTCGGCGGCAGCGAACTGGTCGCGGGCGGGCCCACGGCGCCGCCGATCGAGTCCGACGTGCTCAGCCGTACCTTCGCCGGGGTCTCTCAGGTGCCGATCGTCGGCGCGGCGGTCGCCAAGGGCGCGCCCTTGAAGATCATCGGTGCGGTCTACACCCGCTACGCCGGTTGCGTGATGTCGATGACCGACAACCCGATCAAGACCCCAGAGGACCTGTACGGCAAGACCATCGGCTGCGCCTCCTCCAGCGAGCCGGTGTGGCGGACGTTCCTGGCGGCGCGGGGGCTCGACCAGTCCCGCATCAAGACCGTGCCGGTCCAGGGCAACCCCATCGGCATAACGAAGGGGGAGATCGATGGGTACCTCGGGTTCATCAACAGCCAGGTCATCGACCTGAGACACCTGGGGCACGACATCACCACGATGCTCCTGGCCGACGTGGGCTTCCCACTGGTGGGCCAGACGTACGTCACCACGCAGGAGAACCTCGACAGCAACAGGGACAAGGTCAAGGCGTTCCTGCGCGCCGAGATCAAGGGCTGGCGTGAGGTGCTCGCCGATCCGCAGTACGCGACCGACCTGACCGTCAACGAGTACGGCAAGGACCTCAAACTCAACCCCGCGGCCACCCTGGACTGCTGCAAGGCGGGCAACGACCTCATCCGCAGCGGGGAGCCCGCCCAGCAGCTCATCTCGCTCACCGACGAGCAGGCGGAGAGCAACGTCGAAGCGATCAACGCCGGTGGCTTGAAGCTCACCGTGGACCGGCTGTTCGACCTCGGCCCTATCCGCGAGATCTACCAAGCCGACCCCGCCCTGGCCGCGACCGTCAAGAACTGAGAGGCAAGCAGAACATGGATTTCGTCATCACCGGCGGGACCGTCGTCTCCCACGACGGCCGCCACCACCACGACGTCGCGGTCGCAGGTGGACAGATCGTCGCGGTCGGCGAGCGGCTGGCGGCTTCCGGCGTGCCCGCCGTCGACGCCACCGGCCTGCTGGTCCTGCCTGGCCTGGTGGACGTGCACGTCCACTTCCGCGAGCCGGGCATGACCGAGAAGGAGGACTTCGCCAGCGGCACCAGGGCCGCCGCCGCGGGCGGCGTCACCACTGTCGTGGACATGCCCAACACCGTGCCGCCCGTGGCGACCGCGGCCGGCTTCCAGGAGAAGCTGGACCTGGTCTCCGGCAAGGCATACGTGGACTTCGGCCTGTACGGCATGCTCGGCCAGGACAACGCGGCGGAGATGACCAAGATGGCCGAGCTCGGCGCCATGGGCTTCAAGCTGTTCATGGGCCAGACCACCGGCGACAACCGCTGCCCCGACGACGCCTCCATCTTCAAAGGGCTCGAGGCCGCCGCGGCGGCGGGCCTGGTGGTGGGCGCGCACGCCGAGAACGACCACCTGCTGCGCCTGTTCATCGAGCGGCTGAAGGCCGCCGGCCGTACCGACCCACGCGCCCATCTGGAGAGCCGGCCGGAGTTCGTCGAGGTCGAGGCGGTCACCCGGTTCGTCACGCTGGCGAGCGCGGCCGGCGCCAAGGCGCACATCCACCACCTGTCGACCGGGGCGGGCCTGCAGCGGGTCCGCGACCTGCGCGCCCAGGGGCACCGGGTCAGCGTCGAAGTGCTGGTCGCCCACCTGCATTTCGACGATTCGGCCTATGACACGCATCGCAACCTCATCAAGCTCAACCCGCCGATCCGGCCGGCCGCGGACATGGCCGCGCTGTGGGACGGGGTGGCCAAGGGAGACGTGGACGTCATCGCCACCGACCACGCCCCTCACACCGCCGCCGAGCAGGCGGAGCCGGACGTGTGGAAGGCGCACGGAGGATTCGTCGGAGTGGAGACCATGCTGCCGCTGCTGCTGACCGCCGCCGCCGAGGGCAGGATGAGCGTCGAGGACGTCGTCCGGGTCACCTCCTACGCACCGGCCCGGCGCTGGTCGATGCCGGGGAAGGGCAAGGTGGCCCCCGGATACGACGCCGACCTGGTGCTGGTCGACCCCCACGCGGAAACCGTGATCACGGGTGCTGAGCTGAAGTCCGCGCACGGAGTCACGCCGTACGAAGGCAGGAAGGTCACCGGTGCCGTCGTCGGCACGTATGTGCGCGGCCACCGTGTCTTCGACCGCGGCGAGATCGTCGGCGGCCCGGTGGGACGGCAGGTGCGGCCCCGTGCGTGACAACCTGAGCCGCGCCGTCGACCGCTGTCTCACGGAGTCCGGCCTGACCCACGGCGCCCCCGGCCCGCTGGCCGCCTCGCTCGCCGGCATCGGCACGACCGCCCCACACGCCGTGTCCGGCGGCCTGCTGCACGACGCCATGGAGCGGCTGGAGATCAAGGTCACCTCCGCCCTGGCGTACCCCTCGCCGGACGACCTGGTCGCCGCCGGCGACTGGGACCTCGCCCTCGTGCTGAGCCCCTGGAAGAAGGCGGTGTCCGAGCTGGTCACCGAGATCACCCCCACCGCATCGGCCACCGGTGTCATCGACACGATCGTCAGGAACGGCGGCTACCTGACCGGCGTCAACACCAACGGCTGGGCCGCCTGGGCCGCGATGGACACCCTGCTCGCCGGTCACGACCCGGCCGGCGTGCTGGTGCTCGGCTCGGGCGGCTCGGCGGGATCCGTCGCGCACGCCGTACGGCGGGCTTGGCCGCGGGCGCGACTGGTGGGCAGCGCGCGCGACGCCGCCGCCCTGGCGGCCTGGGCGGAGAGGTACGGGGCCGAGGCCGTCGCCCCCGCGGACCTGGACCGGCCGGCCGACCTGATCGTCAACACCACGACCTGGGGAGAGACCGAGGACTCCGAGCGGACCCCGTTCGCCTTCCCGTTCGAGGCGATCGCCGCGCCGGGCGGGCGCCTGTTCGACCTGAACAACCGCACCTCCGCACTTCAGGGCATGGCCCTGCGCGCCGGGATGAGTGTCATGTCCGGCACGTACATGCAGCGGGTGACCAACGCCTGCCGCGCGGCCCTGGTCAAAGCACGGGCGGAGGCACAGGCACGGTGACCGCACGCGAACGGGTCTACCGCTACCTGCGCCAGCGCATCACCACCGGTGAGTACACCGGCGGCACCCGCCTGGTCGAGGAACAGATCGCCGAGGAACTGGGTGTCAGCCGCACCCCCATCCGCGAGGCGTTGCAGCGGCTCGCCAGCGACGGTCTCGTCCAGCGGGTGCGCCGCGGCCACCTCACCGTGGTCGAGTTGGACGCCGCGGCCAGAGGAGAGATGCACCTGCTGCGCGTGGCGTTCGACCAGGTGGCCGCCGGCCTCCTGGCGGAGAAGGCGGACCTGGTGGACTGGGCGCCGCTGTACGCCCTGCTCGATCCGCTGGGGCAGGCGCTGGAGGAGCACGGCATCGCCGGCCCGCAATTCTCCATGGCCCATCTCGACCTGCACATGGCGATCAACCGGGCGGCCTTCTCCACGATCACCTCGGGCTTCCTGGAACGTCAGGCGTTCCTGTACCCCTCCGACGACTACGTCCAGCAGTCGGGGCACGAGCCGGTGTCCCAGCACCGGGCCCTGCTCGACGACCTGTCCAGCGGCAACGCCGAACGCGCCGTCACCGCCGTACGCGTACACGCGCTGCGCGGGCACGGCAACTCCACGCTATAGGAGCGTCCTTCATGGACCATCACGTCACCATGTTCGTCAACGGCCAGGCGATGAGCGGCGGAGAGCTGAACGACGCCCTGGCCATGGCCCGCTTCAGCGGGAAGGTGCGCACTGCACCTCGCTACCGGTTCTTCTCCTTCCACGACACCTTCCCCGGCCTGCTGCCGGCCGGCCCCGGCGGCTGGGGGGTGCCCGGGGAGATCTACGAGATCTCCTACGCCGACCTGCGCGAACGGCTCCTGCCGAGGGAACCCGCCGAGCTGGAGCTCACCGTCATCGAACTGGAGGACGGCCGGAGCTCGCTCAGCATGGTCTGCCGGTCGGACCCGGCGGGCCTACCAGGCGTCACCGAGATCACCGAGCCGGGCGGCTGGCGGGAGTACCTGGCCAAGCGGGCCGAGCGATGAGGCACCACCTGGGCTGCGCACCCGGCACAGTCTCCTGGGGCGCGCTTCCCACCGAGCGGACCCCGCCGGTCCTGGAAGTCGACAGCGGCGACGTGGTCGTCTTCGACACGGTGTCGCAGGAGGGGCTGATGCCCGACCAGGGGCGCGACCCGGTCTCCTATTTCGGCGCGTTCGGCGTGCCCGCCGACGGAGTGCTGGCCGAAGCGGCCGAGATCGCCGCCTCCGGGCTCGGCCCGACACTGGGCCCGCATCTCGTGCTGGGCCCGGTGCGCGTACGGCAGGCGCGGCCAGGGGACTGGCTACGGGGGGAGTTCCTGGACTTCGATCCCCGCGTGCCGTACGGGGTGATCTCCAGCCGGCACGGCCGCGGCGCCCTACCCGGTGAGCTGCCGAGCAAGCCGCTGGTCAGCCGGTTCTGCGCGCTGACACCCGACGGACGCTACGCGGTCTTCCCGCACAGGGGCGGGGAGGCGCTGATCGAGGTCCGGCCGTTTCTCGGCCTGTGCGGCGTCACCCCGGCCGGCCCGGAGGCGCTCGGCACCATCCCGCCCGGGCCGTACGGCGGGAACCTCGACCTGCGCGAGCTGACTGCGGGCAGCACGCTCCACCTGCCCGTGCAGACCGAGGGAGCCGGGTTCTACGTGGGCGATCCGCACTTCGCCCAAGGCAACGGCGAGGTCGCGCTCACCGCTCTGGAAGGCTCGCTGCGCGCCACCGTACGCCTGTCGGTCGCGGACGCAGGCCCAGGGGCCACGACGTGGCCGCTCGCGGAGACGCCGGACGCGTGGATCACGGTCGGCCTGGACGAGGATCTCGGCGAGGCCATGCGCCAGTGCGTACGCCAGGCCGTTCATCTGCTGCGCGAGGTGACCGGGATGAGCGCGGACGAGGCTTACCTCTATCTCAGCGGGGCAGGCGACTTCGCCCTCACACAGGTCGTCGACATCACCCAGGGCGTCCACTGCCGCATCTCCAAGGCGCTGATCGCTGATCCCTGCGTCGGCAGGTTTCCAGAAAGGGCTCCTGTTTATGATCACTGAGACTGACCTGCGGCATCTGCGCCGTTGCGTGGACCTTGCGGCCGAGGCGCTCGATGCCGGAGACGAGCCGTTCGGTTCGGTGCTCGCCGACCCCACGGGTGAGGTGCTGCTCGAGGAGCGCAACCGGGTGAACGCCGTCGACCGCACCCGCCACCCGGAGCTCGCGATCGTCCGGTGGGCGGCGGCGAACCTGTCCCCCGAGGAGCGCGCCGCGGTGACGGTGTACACCTCGGGCGAGCACTGCCCGATGTGCGCGGCCGCGCATGCGCTGGTCGGCCTCGGCCGCATCGTCTACGCCACCTCCAGAAAGCAGCTCAGCCAGTGGCGAACGGAATGCGGCGCCCCACCCAGCCCGGTCAGTCCGCTTCCCATCCAGGCGGTGGCGCCCGACGTTCGGGCGGAGGGACCGGTGGAGCAGTACGTCGACGAGGTACGTGCCCTCCACCGACGCCTGATGACCCACGGCTGACCCCGCCGGTAACGCCCCGACCGGCCCGCCTTCCCCAATCCACAAGACGAAAAGGACATCAACTCGCGCAACGCCCTCTGGGAGTCACCTCACCTGCGAGTGCCGTTCCTGGCCAGCGTGACCGCCTCGGTGAAGCGGTGGTATCGGGACAGCTCCTCCTCCACCGGGTCGAGCACCAGCTCGCGGGCGACCCGGTCGACGCTTTCCCGCAGTGCCCTCGCCGCCCTGCGGGCGCGGCGCCGGCCGCCGGCCCAGGAGGCCACCCGGGAGAGCAGCGCGATCAGCAGGCCGAGCAGGACACCCCCGATCAGCAGCGTGGTGGGCCAGGGCAGCTCTCCCGCCGTCGGCAGGTAGAGCTGCGGAAGTCGTAGGTAGTCGATGGCGACCAGGGCGAGCAGCCAGGCCCCTCCGGCGAGCACCGTCGCCAGCGCCGGCCACTGCGCCAGCCCGGCCAGCCGCCACCACAGGGGCCGCCGGGCGGCGCCGAGAGAGGTGGTGGCGACCGCTCGGTCCAGGCCGTCCTCCAGTTCGTCCCCGTGTGACCTCGCCGCCTGCCGCACGGCCGCCGTCCACGGCGCGGGCAGCCCGGCCGAGGCGCTTCTCGCGGCCTCTCTGATCGCGTTGTCCATCCGGGAGCGCTGGACGACCGTCGCGACGGGGATCGAGGTCCTCCCGACGATGTTCCCCTCAATGTTTCCCTGCTCCCCCGACTCCCCCGAGGCACGGCTGGTGGCGTCCAGGCGGAGGCGGCGGAGCGGGTCGGGCCGCAGGCGGCGGATCCACCGGGTGGGCGGCCATCCGGTGGCGGCGATCGAGCGGTGCCGGTAGGACCTGGCCACGGCCTCGACGACGGCCGGCACCCCGGCGGCCTCCGACAGCGCGTCCCTCAGCGGCTTCACCAGATTGTCCATCGAGAGGTTCTCTCCTGGAGTGGTGGCGCTGGACGCCTCTCCAAGCGCGTCGGCGGCCATACCGGTGTCGGCGGCGAGGCGTGCGGCCCAGGACCGCCGGTTGGCGACCCGGGAGGCGAGCAGGGAGCGCAACTCGGGGATGCCCGCGCCGGTGCGGGCGGAGACCCCGATCACCGGCACCCCGGCCGGCCCGTCGGTGTCGAGGAGCCGCCGGAGGTCCTTCAGGCACCGCTCGGCGGCGGCCGGGGAGAGCCGGTCGATCTGGTTGAGGACGACGACCGTGACCTCCCGGTGCCGGGCCAGCGGCCTGAGGTAGCGGTCGTGGACCGCCGCGTCGGCGTACTTCTGCGGATCGAGCACCCAGACCAGCAGGTCGACCAGCTCGACGAGCCGGTCGACCTCCAGCCGGTGCGAGGGCTCGATCGAGTCGTGGTCGGGCAGGTCGAGCAGGATCAGCCCCGCGGCCTCCCCGTCCATCCCGGACGGCTGACCGACGGGCACCGGAGCATCGGGGACGGGACCGGCGGAACGGATCTCGCGACCACCCTCGGAGACGCCGGAGCCGGGAACGTCGAGAAGCTCGTGCTCCCCGGAGGCGAACTCCTCCTGGGCGACGTCAGCGGAGCGGATCTCGCGATCCCTCTCGGGGGTGACACCGGCCGAGCCTGAGGTGTCCAGGAGCTCGTGACGGCGGGGGACACCCAGCCAGTCGAGTAGCGGTCCTGCCCCGCCGCCCTCCCAAAGGGCGGCCTGGGCGGTCGAGGTGGTCGGCCGGGTGACCCCGACCGTGGCGAGCGAGGTGCCGGACAGCAGGTTGAACAACGAGGACTTACCACTGCCGGTGGCTCCGGCCAGCGCGACCGCGGTGTGGTCGACCGACAGGCTTGCCCGTACCCCGGCGCGGGAGACCACCGAACGCGCCACGGCGACCGCCTCGGCGTCCAGCCGCCCGTCGGCCAGGTCGGCGGCCCGTGCCAGCGCCGCCAGCCGGTCGTCCAGCGAGACCGCCTTCTCCCTTCGCAGCAGCTTCACGCCTCGCCCACCTCTCCGGCGCCGGTGGCGCGCGGCCCCCCGTCATCGGTCCCGCCACTCACACGTGGAACGTCGTCGGACCCGTCGGGCGGATGCGGACCGTGCCCACCGGGCGGGCGCTGGACGCCACCGGGCGGGCGCTGGACGCCACCGGGCGGGCGCTGGACACCGCCGGGCGGGCGCTGGACACCGGACCGCTGCCGGGAATCAGGTACGACCGCGGCGGAACCCGCGCCTTCGGGGGCGGAGCCCGGCGAAAGAGCGGCCCGGCGGTCCACGACGGGCAGTTCGCGCAGGTGCTCGCGTACCGCGTCCGCGGTGGTACGGAGGGCGGGGGCGGTGCCCTCGGGGGGCTGGACGGCGTCCAGGAGGGTGATGAAGCGGTCGGCGTCCTCACCGAGGAGGATCGCCACCCGGGCGCGCAGGTCGGAACGGGCCTTGACGGTGAGGGTACGGACGGCCTGGTCGCCGAAGACTGCCTCCAGGACCTTCTGGCTGAGCACGCTGGTGCCTCCGGCGATGCCGACCTCGATGCCGGTCAGGCCGCCGGTCGAGGCGAACACCGCGAGCATCAGCAGCAGCCCGGCGCCGTTGAGTCCGAACGAGGTGATGCGGGCGGTGGTCCGCTTGTCCGCCCCCTCCTTTCTGACCAGGTCGAGCACGTACGACTGCCAGCCCCTGACCGCCTCCTGCGCCCTGGCGGGCAGGTCGGCGGAGGCCCGGCCGAGACGCCCCGCGGTGGCGACCCCTTCACGCTCCAGCAGGGCGCGTCCCGCCGGGTGCGATGACCACGACTCCATCAGGCGCTCGGCGGCACCGTCGGCCGAGGCCCTGATCAGTGCCTCCACCCCGCTCTCCAGCGCGACCCGCAGCTCGCTCTCCGGCGCGGGCCGCCCGGTGACGAACGCCACGAGGCGGTCCCTGACCCGGCCGACCCGGCTTTCCAGGGAGCGCATCAGGTCGCCGGTCCCGATGAAGTCCTGCCATCGGGCCAGGACCTCCCCCCGTAGCAGCGACCCGTCCCGCATGCCCTCGTCGAAGGAGGCGAGGCCCACGGCGTAGGCGGCATCAGCCATCGAGCGCAGTTCGGCGGCCCCGGCGTGCTGGCGCTCGACCGCTCCGGCGAGCGCGGGAACGCGGGTGGAGAGGCTCTCCAGCGCGCCGGACAGGGTGTGGCGCACCACGTCGGCGCGAGAACGGGAGTCGGCGGCGATGGTGGTGAGCCAGTCGGCGATCGGCTGGACCGCCTGGCGCGGCAGCCGGGCGTTCTCCTCGGGCAACACCAGCTCGGGCACCTCGAAAAGCCGAGTCCCGCCCAGGCCATTGGCCTCCAGCAGCCGGGCCAGGTCCTTGCGCACCACACTCAGTGCCTCCGGCGGCACCCGGGAGAGGATGACGGCCAGGGCCGTGCTCCGCTCCCTGGCCGAGCGCAGGAAGCTCCAGGGGACCTCGTCGGCGTACCGGGCGGCGGTGGTGGTGAACAGCCACAGGTCGGCGGCGGCGAGCAGCTGGGCGGCCAGCTCGCGGTTGGCGGTGACGACCGAGTCGATGTCGGGGGCGTCCAGCAGGGCCAGTCCCGGCGGGAGTGCCCCGGCGGTGACGACCCGGAGCGTGCCGGGCTCTCCTCTGCCGTTACCGGTGACGCGGGGCAGGCCGGGCAGGATGTTCTGGGCGGTGAACCAGTCACGGTCGGCGGGACTGGTGACCAAGGTGGGGGCCATCGTCGTGGGCCGCAGCACGCCTGGCTCGGAGACGTCCGCACCGACCAGGGAGTTCACCAGCGTGGACTTGCCTGCCCCGGTGGAGCCGCCGACGACGGCGAGCAGCGGGGCGTCGATGGCGCTCAGCCGGGGGATGAGATAGTCGTCGAGCTGGCCGGTCAGCTCGCGCAGTGCCCGGCGATCGGCCGCCACGTCACCGATCGTGAGGGGGAACAGGTCACGGTCGAGATGTCGCCGCAACTCTCGCAGCGTCTCCAGCAGACCGTCGTTGTCGCCCATACGGTCGATCCTGCCCGATGGGATGTCCTCTAGACGCGTATCGCCCCGCCGCTCTGCGCGGTTCCGGAGGTGAGGTCACGACCAAGGCGTCTGCCGCAGGACCGCGGCCCCTGCCCTACGGGACCCCTCAAAACGAAATTGGCCCCACCGCCTGACCGGGTTACGGGGGCGAACTCGGTAAAGCGGTGGGGCGCAGCCCTCGGATCTCAGCCGTGGACCGTGCCGGACTCGTCTCCCCCGCAGCTGGAGGCGAGCCCGAGTCCATCGGATGGTTCCGAGGCGATCGGGGGTCATGCAGGGTCTATTGGAACACACAAAACTCAGAATCAGGTCAGGTAGAGCTGAATATCGGCTGAAAATTCAATCATTGCGCGGGGGGCGCAGAACGTATCCCACCCCGCGGAGGGTGTGGATGAGCCGTGGCTCGGCCGTGTCGACCTTCCGGCGCAGGTAGGAGACGTAGGACTCGACCACCCCGGCGTCGCCGCCGAAGTCATAGTTCCAGACGTGGTCGAGGATCTGCGCCTTGGACAGCACCCTGCCGCTGTTGACCATGAAGTAGTGCAGAAGCTTGAACTCGGTGGGCGACAACCGCACCGGGACGCCGGACCGCCAGACCTGGTGCGCCTCCTCGTCCAACTCCAGGTCGCCGACCTGCAGGCGGACGGGCAGGTCGAGGTCTCCCCTGGTACGCCGGAGCACGGCCCGGATTCGGGCGAGGACCTCCTCCAGGCTGAACGGCTTGGTCACGTAGTCGTCGGCCACGCGCAGCCCGGCGACCTTGTCGTCGGTGCCGTCCCGCGCGGTGAGGAAGAGCACGGGCATCTGCTCGCTCATCTCCCGCAGCCGCCCGGCCACGGCGAAGCCATCCATGTCGGGCAGCATCACGTCCAGCACGACAAGGTCGGGACGGATGCGCTCGGCGAACTGCATGGCCTCCCGTCCGTCCGCCGCGGTCACCACCTCGAATCCGGAGAGTCGCAGGCTGGCCGAGAGTAACTCCCTGATATTCGGTTCGTCGTCCACGACCAGCAATCGGGCTTCCACACTGTCCAGCACCCCCCGAGGCTCGCTCACCTCTCTGGAACGAAGCTCAGCCGAGGCTGAACGTTTCCTGGGAACCTGCTCACCGTCGGCCGCCCCCCTCGTTGATCGCGGTCGCGGCGACCGAGCCGTCCTCGGCCCTGGCTCCCTGTACGACCACGGTGCCGCCGGGCTTGAGGTCTGCGACCCTGCCCTCCTTCGTGAGGCGTACGGACGTCTCGCCTGTGGTGTTCACGGTCACCACGGATCCGTCGGCTGTCTGGAGGTAGACCTTCCCGCCGTCCACCCGCTGCACGGTGCCCACGGTCATGCCGCCCCGGCCACCGCCGCCCGGACCGTTCCCACCCTGACCCGCGCCCTGACCACCCTGACCCGCGCCCTGACCGCTCTGCTGACCGCCGCCGAAGCCACCGGGCCCTGCAACCTGCCCGCCCTGGCCCGCCCCCTGCCCGCCCTGCTGACCGCCGCCGAAGCCGCCGGGCCCCGTGCCCTGCCGCATCGCGGCTCCCGGGGCGCCGGCCGGACCGGACGGACCGGATGTACCGCCCACCGCCTTCTGCACCTGGATACCCACGATCACCCCTGCCACGAGCATCACCCCGGCGCCCAGCACGAGGGTGAGCGTGGCCAGGCGGCGTGGCGGCCGGGCCGCCAGCTCGCTGTCCAGGTCTCCCGGGAACGGGGAGCTCTCCAGAGGTCTCCCCGCCGGGACCGTCTCGTCGGCGTTGCCGCCCATGTCTCTCTCCTTGCCTAAGCCGTACGGGTCACTCGTGGCGCAGGGCCTCGATGGGCCGGAGCCTGGCCGCCCGGTTGGCCGGGTAGCCGCCGAAGAACAGCCCGATGCCCACGGAGACGCCGAGGGCCAGCGCGATCGAGGACGGTACGAGCACCGGCGAGATCCCGGCGATCGTGAAGCGGGTACCGGCGAACGCGATCGCGACACCCGACAGGCCGCCGACCAGGCTCAGCACCGTCGCCTCCAGCAGAAACTGACCGAGGATGGCGCTCCTGGGCGCGCCGATGGCCTTCCTGATGCCGATCTCCCTGGTCCGCTCGGTGACGGTGACCAGCATGATGTTGGTGATGCCGATGCCGCCGACCAGCAGGGAGATGGCGGCGACCGCGCCGAGCAGGGCGGTGAAGATCCCGATGGTCGAGCTGACCGTCTCCTGCAGGGTGGCCTGGTTCAGGATCCGGTAGTCCGCGGTGCCCGTCGGGGTGATGCCGTGCCGCTGGTTGAGTACGGCGGTCACCTCGGCCTGCGCCGAGTCGGTGGTGTCCGCGCCGGTCGCCTGCACGACGATGGAGCCGAGCGCGCCGAACCCGGTCAGGCTCTGCTGCACGGCGGGCAGCGGCACGACTGCCACGTCGTCCGCGTCCTGCATGCCCGTGGAGCCCGACTCCTTGAGCACCCCGATCACGGTGAACGGCACCCCGGAGACGCTGACCGGCCTGCCGACCGGATCGGCGGTGCCGAACAACCCCTCGGCCACGGTCCGCCCGATCACCATGACCTTCCTGGCGGCCAGCACGTCGTCGTTGACGAAATAGGTGCCGCTCTCGACGGGCTTGTTCGTCGCCTCGAAGTAGCTGGGGTAGGTGCCCACGAGCTGCGCGATCGTATGACCGGCGCCCTCGTGGACCGCGGCGGCCGAGTTCATGGTCACCACCGGCGACACGCTCCGTACCGAGGGCACCTGCTCGCGGTCGGTCAGTGCCCTGGCGTCCTCCAGGGTGAGCGGCCTGGCCTGGGTACGCGGGCCGCTGTTCTGGCCCCCTCCCGCCAGGCCCGCTCCGGCCCCGCCGAAACCGCCACCACCACCCCCGGCGAAGGACGCCGAGATGGTGAGGGTGTTGGCACCGAGCCGCTGGATGGACTGCTGGATGCTCTGCGAGGCTCCCTCGCCGAAGGCGACCAGCAGGATCACGGCCGCCACCCCGATCAGGATGCCGAGCGTGGTCAGGAAGCTGCGCAGCTTGTTCGCGGCCAGCCCGCGCAGCGCGAACCGCAGGATCTCCAGCCGGCTCACCTGGTGACCTCCGACATTCGGGGCGGGAGACCGTCGGCGGAGGCCTGGCGGCGATCCTCGATGATCCGGCCGTCCACCAGGCGGATGACCCGCTTGGCGTGGGCGGCCACATCGTCCTCATGGGTGATGATCATGATCGTCCTGCCCGAGACGCTGAGCCTGTCGAGGATGCCCAGCACGTCCTCGGTGGAGGCGGTGTCGAGGTTGCCGGTCGGCTCGTCGGCGAGGAGGAGTGCGGGCGCGGTGACCAGCGCCCTGGCCACGGCCACCCGCTGCTGCTGGCCACCGGAGAGCTCGTTCGGCTCGTGGCGGACCCGGTCGGACAGGCCGACCTGCTCCAGTGCCGCCAGGGCGCGGGCCCGCCGATCCGCGGCGCCGACCCCGCCGTACGCCATGGGCAGCTCGACGTTGGCGAGCGCGCTCATCCGGGGGATGAGGTTGAACGACTGGAAGACGAACCCGATCTTCCGGTTGCGGAGCACGGCGAGCCGGCGCTCGTCCAGTGAGCCGACGTCGGTGCCGTCGATGTGGTAGTCGCCGGAGGTGGGCACGTCCAGGCAGCCCAGGATGTTCATGAGCGTGGACTTGCCTGATCCGGAGGCGCCCATGATGGCGACGTAGTCGCCCCGCTCGACGCTGAGCGAGACGCCCCGCAGCGCCCGGACCTCGGCGTCTCCTCGGCCGTACACCTTGGTGATGTCCTTCAGGGAGAGGACGGGGACGGTCATCTGCCCGCTCCTCCCCCGCCGCCGAGACCGCCGCCGCCGCCGCGACCACCCCCGCCGCCGAGGCCGGGGAAACCTCCGCCCTGCTGGGTGGTGGTCCCCGTGGCAGCCGGGCGGACCACCTGGTCGCCCTCGTTCAGCCCGGATTTGATCTCGGTGAGCATGTCGCCCTTGACCCCGAGCTCCACCTGGACGGGCACCTGCCGCCCGTCCCGCAGGACTGTCACGGTACTGCGGGAGCCCGTCGTGGAGATCACCGTGGAGGAGACCGCGAGAACGTCCTCCACACTCTCGACGACGACCCCGACCGTGGCCGTCTGGCCAAGCCTGACCTCGTCCGGCACCTCGGTGAAGGAGATCGTCACCGGGTATTGGACCACGTTGTTGCTGGTGGTGGCAGTCGGCTGGATCTGGATGACCTTCCCGGCCGCGGTGACGCCGCTGAGCGCGTCGAACCCGATGGACGCCGCCTGGCCGACCTTGAGCCGGGTGACGTCGGACTCGGTGAAGGTGCCGACGAGCTGGAGTTCGCCGGTGTCGGCGATGTCTATGAAACCGCCCGTGCCATCCGAGCCGCTCGACGTACCGCCGGAGGCACCGGAGCCGCCCGAGTTGCCCGCACTGCCCGTGCTGCCCTCGTTACCGGTGGCCTTGGCGGACGCACCCGAGGAGCCCCCGACCGTGCCGTTGACCGCGGTGACGGTAGCGGAGAACGGCGCCTTGATGACCGTGCCCTCCACCGCGCGCCGCGCGGCCCGGTAGGTGTTCCTGGCCGTGACGTACTGGGCGTAGGCCGCGGCGGTCGAGGTGTCGTCGTCCGCGGTGTCGAGGGCGGCGGCGGCCGCGTCCAGGCTTTCCTGCGCCGAGTCGTCGTCCAGCCTGGCGAGGATCTGGCCCTTGGTGACCTTGTCCCCCGCCTTGACGTAGATCTTCTCGACGGTGCCGCTCGATGCGAAATCGAGCGCCCGTGCGCGGGCGCTGGCCACGGCCCCCGAGGCGGAGACGGAGGCGGTGACCGTGGCCCGGGTCACCTGCACGGTCCGCACCGCGGCGTCGGCGGATGATGCCTCGCCGCCGAGGGAGGAGTAGGCGATCACCGCTCCGCCCAGCAACAGGACCCCGAGGGCCCCGTTCACGATCAGCGCTCCGCGCTTGGTCGACAGCTTCACAGCGCTCGACCCTGGCGTACCAGGCTTGGGCCTACCCCGGCGAAGGCTGAAGATTTCCTGTAGACCGCGTCGTACCGTTCAGGATGCACAGCAAACCTTCAGGGGCCTGTGAGCATGCTGTGAATCAGACAGTCCAGGATTGTCCGCCATGAGACCGACCCATCTCCCGAAGAACCTGCGCACGGGAGGACTCGCCCTGGCCGCCCTCGTCCTGGTGGGCGCGGGCGCGATCGTCGCACTCGACGGCGGCTCCGACCAGGCCCCCCGGGGGGAGCCGGCCTTCGCCAGACGCGGGACGGTGACCGCCGCGGTGTCGGCCGCGGGCAACACCGTGGACGACGGCACCCGCGACCTGGCCTTCGGTGGATCGGGAACGGTCACGAAGGTCTACGTCAAGGCCGGGGACAAGGTCGGCAGGGGAGATGTGCTCGCCAGGATCGGCTCCGCGCCCGCACGCGAGCGCTACACCGCCGCGAAAGCGCAACTCGCGGCGGCCGAGGAGGCGCTGGAGGAGGCCGGAAGCACGGCGGAAAGCACATCGGGGAATACGACAGGCGGAGTTCCCCAGCAGACCCGGCAGGGGACACAGCAGCAGGGGACACAGGGCCAGACGGGAGCCGACCGGTCCGATCCCGCCGGGCAGACCGGATGTGAGCCCACCGCGACGCGGCCACCGGGGGCGGGCGCCCCCCCTGCCCCGACCGGGACGGACGCTCCTGCCCCGGTGCCCGAGCCGGCCGGAGCCGAGCGAGAGATACGGGTCGTCCCGGCCGGCGGGATCGTACCCGCCGGATACCGCCTCACGACGCCACCGGTCACGCCCACCCCCGTACGCGACTCGGCCCCCGCGTCCGCGACGGCGCGCTCCTTCGCTCCGGCCGCCGCGCTCGCGCGGACCTCGCCCGCGACGCCCGCGGCCACCCCGACACCGACACCGACAGCGGCGGGAGGGCCGGGGGACGACTCTCCCCAGCCGGCGCCGACGGTCACCGTCACCGTAACGGCCGCTCCGACGGTGACGGTGACGGCCACCGCGACGGTCACCGTGACCGCGAGACCGGACGGTGGCGGGCCACCCGCGACCTCGGAACCGGCGCCTACGACCCGGCCCTCAGGACCGGCGACCAACCCGGGTGGTCCCTCAGGACCGGCGACCCACCCCGGGCCGACTGCCGCCCCCACGACCGCCAAGCCGACGGCAACCGCCAGGCCCACCACCGGCAGGACGCCGGCTCCCGGGTCCACCGGATGCTCCACCCCGAAACCGGGCGCGAACACCGGCACGGGCACGGGTGCGAACGCGGGCGCCGGTGCGGGCGCCGGTGCGAACGCGGGCGCGGGCGCCGGTGCGGGTGCGAACGCGGGCCAGAACTCCGGGCAGGCCGCAAAGCAGGACACCGCCCCGAAAACCGGGCAGGGTGGCGGCGCTGACGCCTCCACCGGCGGGGCCGGGCAGGGAACGCTCAGCGTGGAGCAGGCCGAGGCCCGCGTGAAGCAGGCTCAGGCGGAGCTGACCGACGCCACGGAGGAACTGGCGGGCGTGCGGATCGTCGCTCCCGCCGACGGCACCGTCATGTCCGTGGCCGGCGCGGTCGGCGACAGCACGGGTACCGGGACGTTCCTCACCCTGGGAGACCTGGACGAGCTCCAGGTGGAGGCGCTGTTCACCGAGTCGGACATCGGCAGCCTGGAGCTGGGCCAACAGGCGACGATCACCCTGGCCACACGGCAGGGGGAGCGGTACACGGGCACCGTGACCGGCATCGCCCCCACCGCGACCACCACGGACCGCCTGGTGAGGTACGGCGTCACGATCGCGTTCGACAAGCCCCCGGCGGACCTCATGGTGGGTCAGACCGCCTCGGTCACCGTGACCGTCGCCAAGTCCGCGGAGACGCTCTATGTCCCGGCTCAGGCGGTGAAAACCAGCGAGGGGATCTCCCGGGTCACCGTGCAGGGCGGCACCGAGCGGGTCGTGGAGACGGGCGTCCGTGGCGACCAGTACGTCGAGATCACCTCAGGACTGGCCGAGAACGACCGGGTGGTGATGCCCGGCGGCGCGGCCGACGGGGAGTTCCCCGACAGCAGTTGGCCGGAGACCGGCGCCGGCGCCCCCTGAGCCCCGGACGACCGTCCCTGACGCCAGAGCCGGAACCGGGCCGGGGTTGTGGGCCGCCACACCCCGCCCCCACCCCGCACGACCGGCCAGGAAGACGACCTCGAACAGACGATCACTCGCCACACGAGAACCGGAGCCGGAACACCGACCACCACACCTCGCACGACCAGCCCGGGACACGACCCCGAACAGACGGCTCCGTCGAGTCGGACGGAGATCAGCCGGATTCGGAGGCGAGGGGGAGGAGCACCCGGAACGTCGCCCCCTTGCCGGACTCCGAGTCCACGGCGACGCCGCCGCCGTGAGCCTCGACCATCACGGCCACGATGGCCAGGCCGAGTCCGCTCCCGCCGTCCTCGGGGGCGCGACGGCCCCGGGCGGAGTCGACGCGGTAGAACCGCTCGAAGACGCGTTCGCGCTGCTCGGAGGTGAGGCCAGGACCCTCGTCCACGACCTCGATGACGGCCATGCCGTCATCGCCGGAGAGCACCACCCGCACCGGGGTGCGCTCGGGAGTGTGGGTGAGCGCGTTGGTCATGAGGTTTCCCACGACCTGGCGGAGCCGTACCTCGTCGCCGGAGACGATGAGCGCGGAGCCGTCCACCGAGAGCGTGACCTCACGCTCGGGAGCGAGGATGCGGGCGTCGTGGACGGCGTCGGCGGCGATGGCGAGCAGGTCGACCGGGCGCATGACCAGCGGCCGTTGCTGGTCCATCCGGGCGAGCATCAGCAGGTCGTCGACGAGCAGGCCCATCCTGACCGCCTCGGACTCGACCCGGCGCATCAGCGGTGCGGCGTCGATTCCCGGCCCCTGCCGATAGAACTCGGCGAACCCCCGGATCGAGGTCAGCGGCGTGCGGAGCTCGTGCGAGGCGTCCGCCACGAACCTTCGCATGCGCTCCTCCGACCTGCGGGCCGAGGACTCCGACTCCGAACGGGCCTGAAAGGCGGTCTCGATCTGGGCGAGCATGCCGTTGAGCGAACGGCCGAGGCGGCCCACCTCGGTGCGCGGGTCGGCATCGGGGATGCGGCGGCTCAGGTCTCCGGCGGCGATGGCCTGGGCGGTACGCTCGATCTCCTCCAGCGGTCGCAGGCTCCTACGGATGATCAATACCCCTGCCCCGGCGAGCATCAGCATCAGGCCGCCACCGCCGAGCAGTTCCACCAGCGCGAGCTGGCCGACGATCTGCCGGACCTCGGCCATGTCAACGGCCACGACGAGATTTCCACCGCCGTTCAGGGGTGTCGTGCGGACCCTCCAGCCGCCGCTGTCGAACGGCCGGATGTCCTGGCCCGGGGGCACCTGCGGCCCCGGCTTGCCCTCCACATCGGTACCGCTGTAGACGTCGAAGGTCCTGCCGCTGGAGTCGCGGAGCTCCAACCTCGCGTCGGGCGACAGCGGCCTGCCGATGGGTATGACCCCCCGGTTCATCCGGCGCAGCGCGGTGTCGACCGTTATGTTGATCTGGGTGTCGACGCGGTCGATCAGGTAGCCGCGCATGATCGAGACACTGCCGATCCCGATGAGGGTGAGCGCGATCGTCAGGAGGGCCAGGATGACGGCGATCAGCTTCACCCGTAGCGGGGTCCCTTTGAACATCACGGCGCCGGCGGCAGGCGCAACACGTATCCGACGCCGCGCAGCGTGTGGATCAGTCGTGGGTCCATGTTGTCGATCTTGCGACGGAGCACGGAGACGTAGGACTCGACGATCCCGACATCACCCCGGAAGTCGTAGTCCCACACGTGGTCGAGAATCTGGGCCTTGGACAGCACCCGCCCCGCGTTCGCCATGAAGTAGCGGAGCAGTTTGAACTCCGTTGGTGACAGTGCCACCGCCTTGCCCTTGCGCCACACCTCGTGGCTCTCCTCGTCGAGCTCGATGTCGGCGAAGCTGAGCCGCGGCAGGCGGGGGACGAGGTCACCGGAGCCGGTTCGGCGCAGCACCGCCCGGATCCGGGCCACGACCTCCTCCAGGCTGAACGGCTTGGTCACGTAGTCGTCCCCGCCTATGGTCAGCCCCCGGATCTTGTCCTCGGTGGCGTCGCGCGCGGTGAGGAAGACCACGGGGGTGTCGCTGCCGCCGCCGCGCAGGCGCCGTACGACGTCGAAGCCGTCCATGTCCGGGAGCATCACGTCGAGCACGATGAGATCGGGCCGGTGCCGCTGGACGGCGGCGACGGCGTCCGTGCCGTTTTTCGCCGTGTTGACGCCGAAGCCGGCGAACCTCAGGCTCGCGGCCAGGAGCTCAAGGATGTTCGGCTCGTCCTCGACGATCAGCAGGCGTGCCTCAGGTGAGTCGGTCACTGGTCTATTTTCACCGGCCCACATGAGAAAGCAGTTAACTGGTCAACACAGAGGCTAACCCCACAATATGCCTGGCAATGGCCAGGCTGGAGGTCGCCGCCGGGGAGGGGGCGTTGCGCACGAGGGCGACGCGGCCGTGCACGTCGATCGCGAAGTCGTCCAGCATGCCGCCGGAGGCGTCCACCGCCTGTGCGCGCACGCCTCCGGTGGTCCTGACGAGGTCTGCGGCGGTCAGGGCGGGGACGTAGCGGCGCGCGGCGCTCAGAAACGACCTCCTGCCCATCGAACCGGTCACCTCCCTGATCCCGGTCCGCCAGTGCCTGGCGGCCAGCCGCCGGGTGCCACGCCAGGCCAGGATCCGGCCCAGCTCCGCCAGGTCGACGTCCCGCCATGAGTAGCCCTCCAGCGCCAGCGCCATGACCGCGTTGGGGCCGACCAGTACCTCACCGTCGATCCTGCGGGTCAGATGCACGCCGAGGAACGGGTAGCGGGGGTCGGGAACCGGGTAGACGAGCCCTCGGACCAGGTCCTTCGCCGTGCCGGTCAGCGCGTAGTACTCACCGCGGAAAGGGACGATCCGCACGTCTCCGGTGGCCTTGACCATCCTCGCGACGGTGTCGGTACCGAGCCCGGCACAGACGATCAGCCGGTCGAAGCTCAGCGTCCGCTCCCCTGCCAGGACCTTCACCCCGCTCGCGGTCTCCCGTACCGCGCGTACCGGATGTGAGAGCAGCACCGATCCGCCGCTCTCCTCCACGTCCGCGGCCAGACGCCTGGCGACGGCGGGGAAATCGGCGATCGCGGTACGCGGGGAGTGCACGGCACCCGTGCCGACGGTGTGCGGCTCGATCTCCCGCAGGGCCCGCGCGTCCAGTTCGGCGATGCCGGGAACCCCGTTCGCGCGGGCCCGTTCGGCGATCCGCCGCAGTTCGGGCCGTTCGGCCGGGGTGGAGGCGACGACGAGCTTGCCGACCTCGTCGTAGGGGATGCGGTGCTCGGCGCAGTACTGCCGCAGCAGTGCCGCGCCCTCCCTGCAGAGTGTGGCCTTGAGCGAGCCAGGCCGGTAGTAGATTCCGGCGTGAACGACGCCGCTGTTGTGCCCGGTCTGGTGGGCTCCGACGTGATCCTCCTTCTCCAGGACCGTCACCCTGGCGCCGCGGGTCAGTGCCGCCTCCCTCGCGACGGCCAACCCGACGATCCCCGCACCGACCACCCCGACCTTCATCGCCGACTCCTGACTGTGAGGTGGGCACCGCCGCCGCCCCTGCCATGCGGTAGGGATCGCGTTACCGCGTGACACTACCCGCCAGCCTGCCGACCTTGTCGGCGGCGAGGTGCCCTTCCTGTGCCAGCCAGCGCAGCGAGTCGGCGACGGTCTCCTGGACCGGTCGCAACCCCACGCCGAGCGCCTCCAGGGTCGGGGTGTCGTACGCGCGGACCATCGTGACCATCATCTCGACGGCGTCCCTGGTCAGCGGGTAGTCGATCTCCTTGATCAGTTTCATCGCGTCGACCACGGCCGCCGCGCCACGCAGCACCGAGCGGTGGACCCTGAACCTCCGGCAGCGGTTCCCGGTCACCTCGTCGCAGACGTCGGCGAGCTGCGCCCAGGTGAGATAGTGCCCGCCCAGCATGAACCGGCGAGGCCCTCTGCCCGGTTCGAGGCAGCGGGCGAGCACGAGGGCCAGATCCCTTACGTCGACGACGCCGACGCCGCCGGCGGTGATCGGCCACCCCTGTTCCAGTCCTGCGCGCAGCCCGTCCATCAGCGCGTCCAGCGAGGGCTGGCAGGGTCCGGCGACCGCCGCCGGGTAGACGATCGTGACCGGCATCCCCTGCTCCTGGAGCCGCCTGGCGTAGTACTCGGCGGAGATCTTGCTCCTGCCGTACTCGTTCCTCGGGGCGGAGAGCGGACTCTCGGTCGTGATCACCGGGCCGGCCGGGGGCACGAAGACGCCGATGCTGGAGATGTGCACGATCGGGTCGAGACCAAGCTCGACGGCCTGCCCGAGGACGTTCTTCGCCCCACTCACATTCGTGCCGGCCGGGTCGCTGACACGGCCGATGACCCCGATTTCCGCGGCGGCGTGAATGACCGCGTCACACTGTTCGAGCCCGTCCCGCACGGCCGCCGCGTCGCGGATATCGGTCCGGTGCAGGGGAATCGGCTCCGTCACCCCGACCCCGGCCAGCACTTCGCGCGTTTTCTCTGGATTGCGTATGAGAAGAAGCGGCTCGTGCCCGTCGGCGAGGAGCGCGGCGACCGCATGCGAGCCGACGAAACCTGATGCCCCGGTTACCAGAACGCGCATCTTCGAAAGTTAGCGGCAATCCTCACCGGAAGAGAAGGGATAACCCCTCTGGTTCTTAATCATCACTGCCTATTGCCGGAAATCCGTCCGGGACGGTTGAGGAATACCCGAATATGTCGGGGCAATAAATCTGTATGCGGTCATTCATTTTTCGGCATGAGATCACGTTCCCGGCCGGCCGGCGGCACGGGAGACGGCCGTTGCCCCTCGTAGCCGTTACGCACCTGTCTCCCGCCTGCCGCCCACCCCGATGGCACGGCGGGGTATACCTTGATCAGGCCGGACGACAGCCGGAACCGGCGGCTTCACCGGGTGGAAATGCGAGGCGATGAGCAGAGAACTCTCCATCGGCGTCGATCACCACGAGCGTGCCGGCTGCACCGTGATCATCGTCGCGGGTGACATCGACCGTAACTCCAGCGAACTGCTCAGGGGGACCATCGAGCGGCTGGTCTCCGACTACCGTTCGCGGATCGTCATCGATGCCCGGGACATCACCTTCTGCGACTCCACCGGGCTGCGGGCGCTTCTCAGCGGCGCGCGCATGACCTCGGAGGCGGGCGGGTGGTTACGCCTGGCCGAGGTGTCGGACGTCCTCAAACGCCTCCTGCAGATGACCGGCCTGTACGCCTGGTTCCTCATCGATGCCGACGTGGCGGCCTCCCTGGCCCACACCACCCACCGCGACCCGCGACTTCCCGACTGAACCGGCCGGGGCTGCCGGACTGAACCGGCCGGGCCGCCCCGATCGTCCCTCAGCGGGCGTCGATCGTCCCTCAGCGGGTGTGGCGGGCGATCAGGGTGATGGTGCCCGTGGCGCCGGCGGCGACCGCCAGCCAGAGAAGCACGGCCGAGGTCGGCACCCCCGCGTCCGCGCCGGTGTCGTCCTGTTCGGTCTTCGCCCCGGCGACCGGCGTGCGGGCTGGGGCAGGAGGCGTGGGAGGTGTGGGAGCCGCCCGCCGCAGGGCGGACGTGGGTTCCGGAGCCGCCTCACGGAGAACCTCCTCGGGCAGTGGCACCTGGTAGACCGGGCTGCGCTTCCCCTCGCTACCGGTCAGCAGGTGCCTGCCGTCCCGCGTGTAGGCGATCGACTCGGCCTGCTCCAGCTGCGGCATCGTCACCCGGGCGATCTGCTCGCCGGGAGCACGGTAGACCGTGGCGGAGAAGTAGGTTCGGATCACGAAGCTCGACCCGTCGGGGGCGTAGGCGGCGTCGGTGGCCATGATGGGCGCGGAGCCGACCTTGCGGAGCACGTTGACCCTGTCGGTGCGCAGCCGTTTCGGTGCCTGGTAGACGGCGCCGGCGAACTGCTTGGTCACGATGTAGAGGCGCCCGGTGCGAGGGTTCACCATGATGCCTTCGGCGTTGTGTCCGCCGTCCTCGTAGCGGAAGCGGTAACGCACCGCGGGGACGACGGCGTCACTCAGCACCGTGGGCTCCGCAACCCTGTATACCGAAATATCAGGCCAGGCCCCGTCGAAGTTATCGCCGATGTCCGCGAACCAGAGCACCCCCTGGCCTGTCTTCTGATCGACGGAGGCGGCCATGCCCTCCCAGTCGCGGGCCTCCGCTTCTCGCAGGGTGAAGCTCGCGCGGGTCTGACCGTTGGGGCCGACCGCGTAGAAGACCGGTCCGGCGCTGCTGTCGTTGTGCGTGTAGTAGACGCCCTCGCGGGTCGGCGAGACCGCCAGCCCGCTCGACTCGGCGATCCGGCTGTCCTTGAAACGAAAGAGGATCCGCTCCTCGTCGTCCGCCCTCGCCTCCTGCCCCGCGTCGGCCCTCGGCCCCTGCCCAGCCTCCTGCCCCGCGTCGGCCCATGCCGCCCGCCCGCCGCTCACCGATGCGCTCTGCCCCGCGAAGACCGCGGCCGCGGTCAGGCCGGCCACCGCGAACGCGCGAACCAAGACTTCCCCCGGCTTACTCAGCATCCAGTCATCATGCCCCGGCGACACCGGCGGGCGTCACAGACGCGACGGGTCCGGCCGACATGGATTTCCCCCGCGAAGCCTCTCGCCTGGAGTGCACTCCAGGTATTTAGGGTGGGCGTATGGATTACACGCAGCTTGGCCGTACCGGCCTGAAGGTCAGCCGCCTCTGCCTGGGCACGATGAACTTCGGCCCCGTGACCTCGGAGGAAGACTCCTTTGAGATCATGGACCACGCCCACGAGCTGGGAATCAACTTCTTCGACACGGCCAACGTGTACGGCTGGAAGAAAGGCGAGGGCATCACCGAGAAGATCATCGGTCGATGGTTCGCCAAGGGAGGCGAGCGCCGCGAGAAGACGGTGATCGCCACGAAGCTCTACGGTGACATGGGCGACTGGCCCAACGAGGGCCGTCTGTCCGCGCTCAACATCCGGCGCGCCGCCGACGCGTCGCTGAAGCGGATGCAGACCGACTACATCGATCTCTACCAGGCACACCACATCGACCGGAGCACCCCGTTCGAGGAGTTCTGGGAGGCCATGGACATCCTCAAGCAGCAGGGCAAGATCCTGTACGTGGGGTCGTCCAACTTCGCGGGCTGGCACATCGCCAAGGCCCAGGAGAGCGCGCGGCGCCGCAACACCCTCGGCCTGGTCTCCGAGCAGTCCCACTACAACCTGATCGTCCGCGCCCCCGAGCTTGAGGTCATCCCGGCGGCCGAGGACTACGGCCTGGGTCTGATCCCGTGGAGCCCGCTCGCGGGCGGCCTGCTCGGCGGCATCCTCAAGAAGATCGACAAGGGGCGGTCGGCCTCGGAGCAGATCACCGCCGAGCTGGAGAAGCACCGCGACAAGATCGAGCGCTACGAGGCGTTCGCGGACGAGCTCGGTGTGGCCCCGGCCAACCTCGCGCTGGCCTGGCTGCTCCACCAGAAGGTCGTCACCGCACCGATCATCGGGCCGCGCACGCTCGACCAGCTCGACGGCACCACCAAGGCGCTGGAGATCACTCTGGACGAGAAGGCCCTGACCCGCCTGGACGAGATCTTCCCCGGGTTCAGGACGGCACCGGAGGAGTACGCCTGGTAGCCGGTGCTCAGGTGGCGCCCCCGCGAGGTCGTCGGGAAAGCCGCCGATGGGCGTCCAGGTCCCGTCCCAAGGATCCTGCCATGCCGTCCGGGCGGCCGCGGTGGGGGAAAGAGTCGGGGAACGGAACCTAGGACACCAGTGCGCCGATCACCACGAGGAGCACGAGAAGCACGAGCACCGTGGGCAGCAGCCAGCGACGGGGACGATCCACGCCCTGGAGCCTAGCTCTGCTCACGGGATGCCCGCGCCGTCAGGCCCCATTTCTCAACCGTTTCATAGCGGACCTTGGCCCCGAGGTCGCTCCGTATCAGGTGCACCGTCCCCAGCTCCCACTCGGCGCCGGAGAACGGCCCGAACGCCTCGACCAGAGGACCTATGTCCGTCTCGGGGCGGCACCTGGCCAGGCTCAGATGCGGCCTGAACCTCCGGTGTTCCGCCTGCCCGGCTCCGGCTCGGCGCGCCCCGGCCGCCGCGGAATCGGCCAGGCGGCCCAGCCGGAGGTGGTCACCGCGCAGCCCGGTCCAGAAGACCCGCGCCCTGCCCGCCGAGGGAAACGCGCCGGCACCGGTGAAGGACAGTGTCATCGGGGCGTGCCGCGCGGCCGCCCTGGCGAGTCGCGTCCGCAGCTCGGGCAACACCCGGTCGGGCACCTCCCCCAGGAACGACAGCGTCACGTGCCAGTTCTCCGCGTCCAGCCAGCGGAGCCCCGGCCATCGTGCCCGGTGGGGTTCTAGGGCGCGGTCCAGCTCATCGCGCGCCGACGGCGGCGGCAGCAGTCCCACGAACAGCCGCATGCGACCTCCTGCTGATTACCTTTGTCAGCATTCTCGCCGCACCGACGCCGATCAGGGTGAGCACCCCGCCCACCACGACCCCCGTACGGGGACCGCCCAGATCGGAGATCCAGCCGAGCAGCAGCGCGCCGAGGGGGGCTCCCCCGGTGAACACGAGCACGTAGATCCCCATTACCCGGCCGCGCATCTCCGGCGAGGTGGCCAGCTGCACGCTCGCGTTGGCCGCGGTGTTTATCGAGATCAGGGCGAGGCCGGTGGGCACGAGCAGGGTCAGATAGAGGGGGTACCAGGGCGCCAGGCCGCTGGCGATCTGGAACAGGCCGAACGCGACAGCACCGCCGAGCAGTAGTCGCCTGCTCGGCTTCACCCGCCGCGCCGCCATGAGGGCGCCCGCCAGCGCGCCGACCGCGAACATGCTGGAGGCGAGCCCGAACGAGGAGGCTCCGGCCCCGAAGACCTGGCGCGCCATCAGCGCTATCGACATCGAGAACGACTGGGTGAACATCGAGACGAAGGCGACCAGCAGTATCGGCATGAGCAGTTCTGGCCGCGCCATCACGTAGTGCAGGCCCTCGCGGAGCTGCCCCTTTGCCTTCGGTAGCGGTTCGGGGGTGGTCAGCTGGGAGGTGCGCATCAGCAGCAGCCCGCTGAGCACCGCGGCGAACGACACCGCGTTGATCAGAAAGATCGGGCCGGTGCCGCCGAGCGCGTAGATCAGGACACCGGCGAGGGCCGGGCCGACCACGCGGGCCAGGTTGAAGATCGACGCGTTCAGCGCGATCGCGTTGGACAGGTCCTGGTGGCCGACCATCTCGACGACGAACGACTGCCGAGTCGGCACCTCGACGCAGGCGATGAGGCCGAGCGTGAAGGCCATCACGTACACGTGCCAGACCTGAACCGAGCCGGTCACGGTGAGCACGCCCATGGTGAGCGCGAGCAGGCCCATGAGCGACTGGGCGCCGATCAGCAGCAACCGCTTGGGATAGCGGTCGGCGAGCATGCCGCCCCAGAGGCCGAACAGCAGCAACGGCAGGAACTGCAGCGCGACGGTCAGGCCCAGCGCGGTGGCGCTACCCTTCGTCAGGTCGAGCACCAGCAGGTCCTGCGCGGTGCGCTGCATCCACGTGCCGACGTTGGAGACCACGCCGCCGGCCGCGAACAGCCGGTAGTTGTAGATACGCAGCGACCGGAACATCCCGCCCCGCGTCTCGGGGACGGCCTGGGCCGATCCACTCTCGACGGCCTGGAGCTCGTTGACAGTGGCGGCCCTCGCGGCCCGCCGCCGCACCCGCGCCCTCAGCCCGAGCCTTCTCCTGGACTTTCCGCCTGATGTGGCGGACGCCCCGGCGTCATACGAGATCGCCGGGGCCCCGGGTTCCTCGGGGTCGGCTAGATCCGGCTGAGCTTCTCCAGTATCGGGGCCGCCTGCCTGAGCGTCGCCTTCTCCTCGGGTGTCAGCTCCTTCAGTTGCCGCGTCAGCCACGCCTCCTTGAGACGGCGCTCCTCCTTCAGCAGCGCCGACCCCTGATCGGTCACGCTCACGGTCACCTGGCGCCGGTCGGTCGGGTGCGGTGTACGCGACACCAGCCCCCGCTCGACCAGCACGGCGATCACGCGAGTCATCGAGGGCGGTTGCACCTTCTCTAGATCGGCCAATTCTCCGGGGGTTATCCCGGAATGCCGTTCCACCGCGACAAGCGTCGCGAGCTGGGTGGGCGTCAGCGAGTGCACCGCGGCCTGCCTGCGCAGGCGCCTGTTCAGTCGTGCCAGTGACACGCGTAGAGCCGAAGCCAGACCGGCGTCGCCTCGCAGGATCGCGACGTGGTCCTTCCTGGGGTGATTCGTTAGCATAAGTCATTACCTTTGCTAACTATATACGACTGCACGCGATTCCCTCCAGGGGGTTTACTCCTCGACGCGGGCCGTACGGTGCGCCAGACGGTGCGCCAGACGGTGCGCCAGACAACCAGGGCTCGCCAATCTTGGCGTGAAGCAGTCGCCCTTGACACGCGAAAGCCGCCATGATGCCCGACGAGAATCAAGCACCGTGACGGCTTCCGCACCACTTCTCAGCCCAGGTTGAGCAGGGTCTTGATCGGGCCGAGGGCGAAGTAGACGGGGAGGATCTCCTTGGTCCTGGGCAGGGTGCCGTCCTCCTTGACCAAGCCGGCCTGTCCGCCGACGCCCACGATCGTGCCCATGGTGTCGAAGAAGTCGGTGATCAGCAGGGTGAAGATGAGCAGCAGGGCCACGATGACCGAGACCGAGCCGAAGGCGCCGATCGGGTCGAACTCCGCGAACAGCACCAGCGGGTTGTGGAACCCGAAGATCTCCTTGGGCATTTCCGGAACGACGAGCTGCCAGCCCGTCGGGTTGGGGTCCTGGCCCGGCACCGTCGCGGCGCCGACCTTGGTGACGGCCTGGACGATGATCGCGATGATCGTCGTGGCGACGATGCCGATCAGGATGGCGCCCTTCGTCTTACGCGCCACCAGCACCACCATCAGCAGCAGGCCGACCACGAAGACGAAGATCGGCCAGCTGGCCAGCGAGCCCGCGATGCCGAGCTCCAGGGGCGGTCCCGCGGCCACCCGGCGGACGAAGCCTGCGTCCACGAAGCCGATCAGGGCGATGAACAGGCCGATGCCGACGCTGATCGCGGTCTTGAGCTGGGCTGGAATGGCGTTGAACACGGCGGTGCGGAACCCGGTCAGCACCAGGAGCGCGATGATCACGCCCTCCAGGAACACCAGGCCCATCGCCGACTCCCAGGACATCTGCGAGGCGATGCCGAAGGTGACGAAGGCGTTCAGGCCGAGGCCCGCGGCCATCGCGAAGGGGACCTTGCCGATGACCCCCATCAGGATTTCGAGATGGATTCGCGCCTTCACGTAATCCGTTTTGCGAATAGTGAGACACCGTCGCCTAGTCTGGAGCACGTGAACCAGCCACGCCGTCCGGATCTGAAGCCGTTGCAGACCAACGACACGCTCACGATCCTCACGGGTACGGGTCTGTGGGCCGTCGCCCTGGTCGTCCTCCTGGTCGTGCAGCCGGACTCCGAGCACCGCTGGTGGATCTGGATGTGCGTGTCGGGCATCTGCGGCGGCCTTTTCGGCCTCTGGTATGTACGCCGCCGTGACCGCCGCCCCCCGCCCCCGTCCGAGGAGCAGGTCGAGCCGACCACGGCGATCTTCTGACCGGCCGGCGCGCAGGTCGGCAGGAGTGAGAGGCAGGCGTATCACCCGGCTGACTCCCACTCGGCGTACGAGGAGACGCTCACCCGAGCCGATCTTCTAGTGGGGCGTCTCCGAACCTTGACCGGGCTTTTCCGGGCCGGAACGTCTGTTCCCCGCTGCGGGTTTCCCGGTCAACGTTCGGTGTGGGGCCACTAGGTCGAAGCGGTCCAGCTGTCCAGGTCGGCCTCGGCGAGCAGCAACGGCACCGCCGCGGGATCGCGCAGCAGCGCCGCCACCGCGAGCCGGTCGCCCCACTGGCCGGACGCCCAGGCGAGCCCACGCGCCAGCCCCTCCATGTCCGAGGCGTGCACCGTGCCCTCGGAGAACCGCCAGGCCGCGGGGACACCGTCCACCAGCAGCCGCTCATGCGCCAGGTAGCTCGCGGGCGCGGTCGGCAGCAGCGATCGTACGGCCGGCGGAACGTCGCGGACCTCGCCCGAGGACGTCACCTCCCCGGCCGCCTCCTCCCCGGCCAGCGGCAGGTCGAGCAGCTCCGACAGCGCCTCCGCCAGGTCGAACGGGGCCAGGACCAACGGCCGTCCCGCGACGAGCGGCAGCAGGTCGGGGGCCTCGACCACGACCGGCTCGCCCGCGCCCTCGTTCCCAGAACCGGCGTCGGCGGACACCGGTCGGCCGTCAGCGGCGTCGACGACGACGATCTCGTCACCCAGAACCGCGCGGACGGCGCGCGGGGGCGCGACGCGGGCGGGGTCGACGGCGGCGAGGGCCACCCACAGGGAGCGGAGCTGCGCCCGGTCGACCTCCATGGAGGGGTCGCCCAGCAGATCGAGCAGCTCGTCCGGGCCTCCGTGCGAGGCGAGCAGGTCGGCCAGCGTGCTCCGGACGCCGATCATCGCCAGCGCGGCCTCGTCGACACCGGCCGGGGCGTCCCCGTACAGGCCGAACAGCAGCGGGTCACCCGCCGGGAGCCGCAGCTGCGTGGGGCGCCTGCCGCCGAGCACCGGATGCGTGGAGAGCCACCACGCGGTGTAGGACAGCACCTCGACGACCTCTCCCGCCACCAGGACCCGCAGCGGATGCAGTACCGAGCGGAGCGGCGGGCGTGACAGCAGGGCGAGGGCGGCGGGCCAGTCGGCGACGTACTCCAGGTCCCGGACCGCGGAGAACTCCCGGGCGACCGGCGGCACGTTCATCTCGGGCAGCAGGTCGAGGACCGTCTCCAGCCACTCGTCCTCGCGGTCGAGGTCGTGGTCGCACTCGTCCGGGTCGATCATGACATCGTGGTCGTTGACCACGGCGAAGCCGTCGAGCACCCCGACCGCGGCGAGTACCCGGGGGCCGTACCGCTCGACCAGTTCGGGTGCGGCGGTGCCGAAGTGCGTCTCCGTGTCGAGCAGCCCGGCCAGCGCCCCGTCGGCGAGGAGCAGCTCGCCCGCCGAGTACAGCTCACCGTCTGCGCCGCGCAACGCCAGCTCGGCCAGCCAGGGTGCGTCGCCCGCGGTCAGCCCCGCGGCGTCGACCAGCGCGAGCACCGCCTGGGCCACCGGTTCGGAGTCGGGGCTGTCCAGCGACTCCGAGACGGCCGAGCGGGTCAGCGGATCCTCCAGGACCGTGCGGGGCGTCGCCTCGCCCGCGCCGAGCCTGAGCAGGAGCGGGTGGGCCGCGTCCGGGTGCACCACGCGCAGCCCGAGCGGGGCGAGGACCGCCGGATCCAGTGCGGAGCCGTCGGTCAGCAGCAACGTGCCGCGCGGCCCCCTGACCAGGCGGCCGTCCGCGAGCGGCACCGGCAGCGCGCCGAGGGCCTCCGGGTCGTCGGCGGGCAGCACCTCGTACAGCGACCGCCACCAGGCCGGGTCCCTGTCCTTGACGGCGTCGCCGGAGAGCATGTCCACGATGTCGGAGAGCTGCACCCGCCTGACGCCGAGCGCGGTGATCGCCGGGTGCCGTGACGGCCATCCCGCGGGCAGCAGCCCACCGATCATGGGAGCGACCATCTCCAGCAGCGCGGCCGTGGCCGCGACCACGGACGCCTGCCGCCCCGAGACGACCAGTTCCGCACCGACCGCGGGCGGGGTCCAGGCCGTGCCGGAACCTTCCGGAAGATCGTCGGATAGCAGGAGCGATGCTCCGGCCTCGCCCGGCCCGGCCTTGGAGTCCGGACCGACGGACAGATCGGCGGACAGATCGGCGGACAGATCTGCGGGCAGATCGGCGGGCAGATCGGCGGGCAGGGAGAGCGCGGGGAGCAGCGGGGCGTCGGGGAGCCTGCGCAGGATCGCCCGGCGGATGCTCGCGTCGAGCTCACCCTTGCCCATCATGCCGGGGACGAGGTCGAGGAGCCGGGGCGTTCGCGGCAGGCCGGTGAGCAGTTCCAGGTAGGTGTCCGCGGCACGCTCGACCAGGAAGTCGGCCAGCGGACCCGGCGCGACGTGCCGCCGGTCGGTGGCCAGCGGGAACGAGGCGATCAGCAGCACGGGCAGGTCAAGCGGCTCGTCGCTCGGCGTGGGCGCGTGCACCACGGGCGGCACCAGCGCGGGCAGCGGCCGGGGCTCCCCGGTGGCCTCGCTCACGGGTACGGCCCAGCGGACCCGCCAGTGCGGCCGGGAACGCTCCTCGGTCGGGCGGTCGGCGAAGAGCTCGGCCACCTGCTCGGGGGTGAACCTCCCCGAGGCCGAGACGACCTTCCAGCCCTCCGAGGTGACGATCCTCGTCTCTCCGTCCAGGTCGACCTCGATCGACTCCAGAGCGGGCAGGCCCAGCAGCAGGGCCGGGCTGGTCTCCCTCAACATCGCTCTGACGGCGTCCTCGACCGCCCCGTCACGGAGCGGCAGCCGCACGAGCGTGTCGAACCCGGCGGGGATCTCGACCGGGCCCGCGGGGAAGGGCAGGCGCAGCAGCGGGACGTGTCCTCCGCGCTCGGCGAGCTCCTTGGCCAGCTCGGGCTCGGCGGCCACCAGGGCGGCGGTCTGGTCGCGGGACCAGCGGACGACCCCTGAGCCGAGTGAGCCGATCACCGGTTCATCGCAGACCGACACCACGGCCGCGAACCCGACGCCGAACCGGCCGGCCGCGTGGGCGTCGGCGCGCTTGGCGGAGACGCGCAGCGTGGACAGGCCCTCGACCCCGCCGGCGTCGATGGGAGCGCCGATGTTGGCCGCCGACAGCACGCCCTCACGCAGCGAGAGGCGGAGCCTTCCTGGCACCCCGGCGCGGAGCGCGGCGTCCGCGGCGTTCTGCGCGAGCTCGACGATCAGCCGGTCGCGGTAGCCGCCGAGCGCGAAGTCCTCCTCCGCGTTGGCGTCCTCGCGGAAACGCGCGGGCGATGCCGTCCAGGCGGCCAGGACGGCGGAGCGCAGTCGTTCGGTGCCGAAGATGTCAGTCAAGGCGATCTTCCAAAGGTCGGGGCCCCGCGCGGCCGGCCGTCCTGGCCGAGACACCACGGGAGCGGCGCCCGGCCGGCGACGGCCGGGCGAGCCGCTGGGAGGGCGGCGGGGACGGCTGCGGGGCGGAACGGGCCCGGCGGCGCCGGGTCAGGAGTGACCGAGCGGCTCGGAGGCCGTATCGTCCACCGATCCGGTCAGGTCGGGTTCCGAGATGTGCTCGGCGGTGTCGTACGAGAGGTCGTCAAGGATCGGCGAGGTCGGCTCGACCTGGTGCGGCAGCACCGCGGCCTCGGAGTGCGCGCCACAGCCGTGGTCGGCGGCGACCACCCGCCCGTCGTCGGGGGCGTACTCGTTCGCGCAGACGCCGAAGCCGGTGCGCAGCGCGCCCGCGAGCGGCCAGTAGAAACCGCAGGTGGAGCACTGGGCGGGAGCGGCATGCGCGAGCGGGGTGTGCGGCCCCGACTCGCCGGAGTGCCAGCGCCGCACGGCTCGGTCGCGGCCGATCGGGGAGAGCACCCGGGCCCGGCCGAGGCCGTACTCGAAGATCATCTGATGGTCGGAGTCGTCATCGGTCTCGGTGAAGCCCGGCGCGAGCCGGTCATCGTCCTCCGAGGTGGGCAGCAGGTCGCCCACTCCGAGGTCACCCGGGCGGAGCCGATCGCTCCAGGGCACCCACTGCGGCGGCATCAGCGCACCCGTCCCAGGCAGGAGCACGACCTCGCTGACCGTCACGTTGCGCGCCCGCGAGGCGCGGGCGACGGTGACGGCCCAGCGCCAGCCGCGGTAGGCGCGGTCGAGGCAGGCGAAGTAGTGGGTGACGACACGGTCGCCCTCGCCCTCGACCCCGAGGTGATCGCCCACGTCGCCCGGCCTGACGTTCTCCTCGACAGCGGCGCGGGCCAGGTTGACGGCCGCGACGCACGCCTGGTCAAGGACCACGGCGCGGGATCGAGTCCGACTCATGAGTCGTCTCCCGTCAGCCTCGCAGCACGTCGGCCGCTGTCCCTACTGGCTAGCTCGCTCACTGCGCTCACAGTTCATTCTCACCCATGACCGGAGCGAACGGCACCGTGGACTCCCGTTCACCCGGGGAGTGACCTGGCGCACCGGACAACTCACCCGCCCTTCGGGTATGACTGATACGTGGCAGCTAGGTGGGAGCGGGTTCGACAGACGGTGCGTGACGCCTCGCGGCAGGTCGGCAGGTCGGCCGCCGCCGCGGGCCGGGTCGGCGCGCGCGCCGGCCGGGCAGGCGCGCGCGCGGGCCGGGGCACGGGCCGGGCGACGACGCGGGCGGCCCTGGGCGCGGTCAGCGGCACCCAGCGGGTGGGCAGGGCCGCGCGACGGCTGACCCATGCCCAGGGCGCGGGCCGCACCGGGCTGGGCCAGCTGATCGAACTGACCGCCGCGCACAGCGCGGGTGATGCCCTGGTCACCGCGGCCCTGGCCGGGACGCTCTTCAAGCTCCCGGTGAACGAGGCCCGCGGCCAGGTCGCCCTCTACCTGCTGATCACGATGATCCCGTTCGTGGTGGTCGCGCCGTTCGTCGGCCCGGTCCTCGACCGGTTCCGCTCGGGACGGCGCTTCGTGATGGCCGGCACCTTCTTCGGCCGCGGGCTGCTCTGCTTCGCGATGGCGGCGGCGATCGTCCCCTCCGACGTGTTCACCATCTTCCCGGCGGCGCTGGCCGTGCTGGTGCTGTCGAAGGCCTACAGCGTCTCCCGTGCGGCGATCATGCCGAGCGTGCTGCCCGCGGACATCGCGCTGGTCACGGCCAACGCGAGGGTCGCCCTGTTCGCGCTGGTCACGGCAGGCATCGCGGTGCCGGTCGGCGCGGGCGTCAGCGCCTGGCTCGGCGCCGAATGGGTGCTGCGCGGGGCGACCGTGCTCTTCCTGCTCCAGGGCGTGCTGGCCATACGGCTTCCGCGCCACGTCGACTCCCCCGATCTGGAGGAACTGGCCGAGGGCGACGAGGAGCGGCCGCACCGCTGGCGCACGATGCTGAACGTGGGCCCGGTGGTGGCCGAGGCGATGTGGGCCAACGTGGCCATCCGCCTCTACTCCGGGTTCCTCCTGTTCTACCTGCTCTTCCTCGTGCAGGACAGGAACCTGCCGGGCCTTCCGCCGGCGGTCGCCATCGGCGTGCTGGCCGTGGCCGCCGGTGTCGGCGGGCTGGCGGGCACGGCCGTGGCCTCCTGGGTGCGTAACCACTCCCCACAGGTCATCGTGCTGGCCACGCTCGCGGTGACGAGCACGGTCACGGTGCTGGCCGCCGTCGTCTTCCAGCTGTGGAGCGCGGTGGCGGTCGCGCTGGTGGCCGCGTTCGCCCAGGGCCTGGGCAAGCTCGCGCTGGACGCGATCGTGCAGCGCGAGATCGGCGAGGAGGTGCGCTCGTCCACGTTCGGGGTGGTGGAGGCCTTCCTGCAGATCTCGTGGGTGCTGGGCGGCCTGGTCGGACTGCTGCTGTCGCTGTTCGCCGGCGGATCGGCCGGGCTGGCCCTGATGACCGTGGTGCTGGCGGGCTCGCTCGGCTGGCTGCTGGTCCGTCGCCGCAGGCGGGTCAGGGAGGTGGACGCCAGGGTCGAGGCCGCAAGAGGCCCGGCCTCCTCCCCCTCGGGGCCCCGCCCCGCCGGAGGCGGGGAGCGGTTCTCCCGGGACGGGGTCTCCGCGGAGTGGGTCAGGCCGCGGTCCGCGGGGACGGCCACAACGGTCGTGCGGCATGAGGACGCCCCCACGGAGAAGCGGACCAGACCGCTGACCTCCCCCCACGGCTGAGCCGCGAAGCGGGCAGGCGGTCGGCGGGCTGTCAGTCGTCCAGGTCGTCGGCCACCGCCCGGAGCACGGCGGCGATCTTCTTCGCGTGCGTGGCCTCGGGGTGCTTGCCCTTCTGGTACGACGTGGAGACCGTGTCCAGCAGCTTGATCAGGTCTTCCACGATGACGACCATCTCGTCGGGCTTCTTACGCTTGCCCTTGGGCTTGGCGGTCTTGGCGAGCGTGGGGGGCTGGTCGATCACTCGAACCGAGAGCGCCTGCTGGCCGCGGCGCCCCTCGGCCACACCGAACTCGACCTTCTGGCCCGGCTTGAGGGATTCCACGCCGGAGGGCAGCGCGGAAGAATGCACGAAGACCTCACCGCCGTCGTCGCGGGTGAGGAAACCGAAACCCTTGTCGGCGTCGTACCACTTGACCTTGCCACTCGGCACAGGGGTGACCTCGTTCAGACTGTCGTGAAAAGGAATGGATGTAGGTTATGCCCAGCGGACGCCGAGAGCGACCGTGTATTGGGGCCCGAATTACACAAGAGCCGTGGGAGTTCGCCAGCTGTCGAACCATTCGGTGAACTCGGTCAGATCACCCAGGATCACATCCGCTCCGTGATCACGCAGTTCCCCCGCCGGGTAGACGCCCGTTGCCACCGCCACGCTGACGGCTCCTCCCGCTCGCGCCGCCTCGATGTCCGCGACGTGATCTCCAACATAGGCGGCGGCGCCGAAAGTCGCGAGCGCGGGCCCCTTCGCCGCCCCGAAGACCGATCCGACGAGCTCGTCCACCTCCAGGCCGAGGAACTCGACGGTGTGCGCCGCGTCACGGGCGTTCTTCCCCGTCACCACGGTGACCCTGCCCCCGGCCCGCCGTACGGCGTCGACCGCCTCGCGCGCGCCGGGCATGAGAGTGGTGACGGGAACCGCAATCGACGGGTACAGCCGCCGGTAGACGTCGGCTGCCGCGGGGACCTCGGCGGCGGGCATCCAATTGGCCAGTTCCCATTCCAGCGGTGGCCCCAGCCTGGCCAGCACGGCGACGCTGTCGATGAAGAAGCCGGTACGCAGCGCCACCTCGTCGTAAACGGCGGCGATGCCCGCGCGCGTGTCGGCAAGCGTCAGATCGAGGTCAAATCCCACCGAGTTCATCGGGTCACTCACCGCTCCTTGTCGGCTACTCGAAGAGGATTCTCCGAGAAGCCCTCAAAGAATGCCAAATCCCCCTAAATATGGCCAATCCCAGGTGTTGTACATGACGCCGCCCACTGTAGAACCCTTCACCGGAAGGATTTACTTATCCGCCGACAAACGGTCCCTCCCCGGACGGTTCCGCTGAGCGCCCGACGGCCTGCACACCCCCCTCGGCGAGCCGGTCGGCGTGCCCTCGCAACGAGCCTGGACCGGTGCGGTGCGACCCGGCGTGGTCGGCACTGGATAGGGTCATGATGGAGGTATCGGCAGAGAAATGACCAGATCAACGCGCGAACGGATCATCGACGAATCCCTGCGGCTGTTCGCCGAACGAGGCTACTCGGCAACCTCGGTGGCCGAGATCGAGGCCGCCTCCGGGCTGTCACCGGGCGCCGGGGGTCTCTACCGGCACTTCAAGTCCAAGTACGAGGTGCTGGCCGCGGCGGTGAACGAGCACGCGGCCAGAACACGGGCGCAGATCGCCGAGACCCTGGCCGAACTCAGCGTCGTCGACACCTCGGCCGAGGTCGAGGAGCGGCTGGCCCACCTGTGCAGGGCCGGGCTGGCCAAGGTCCGCGAGGAGAGAGACCTCACCCGCGTCTTCTTCCGCGACCTGAGCCAGTTCCCCGAGCTGGTCGCGACCGTACGCGAAGGCCTCCTACAGCCCATGTTCGACGCGATCACCACCTGGTTCCGCGCCCAGCCCGAATACGCCGGGGCCGATGTCGACTGGCCCGCCATCGGTGCCGTGCTCGGCGGGGCGGTGATCCATTACCGGCTGTTCGAGGAGACCGTGGGCGAACCCCCCGGCCGCGCGGAGCGCGACCGTTTCGTCGCCTCCTGGGTGCGCCTCGCGCTCGGCCTGCTGCCCCGCTCGGCGATCCAGGCCATCGGCTGAGAGACCCGGCATCCAGGCCATCGGCTGAGAGACCCGGCGCGGGCCGCGGAACGCGGTCTTCCCTCGTAGCCCGGCCGAGAGGGGTCACCTGCCTCCCCTCCCCGTGGTGACCTCGGGATCGAGCAGGCGGTAGGCCAGCCAGAAGACACCCCATGCCGCGCCCAGCAGGAACATGAACCCGCTGATGGCGAAGAACTCCTCCACCACGGTGCCGAGGTCGTTCCTGGCCCGGACGAGGGCGACCAGGCCACCACCGAGGGTGTAGCTCACGATCGGAGCGGCCATCGCGAGAGCCTTGTCAGAGGTGTGCCAGCTCTGACAGGTGGTCACCACGAGCACCGCGACGGCCCAGACCAGCACCGGGATCCGGAAGATCGCGATCGGGGCGAGCGGGAGGAGGATCAGCAGCCCGGCCAGGGCGAGCAGGCCCAGGCCGACCGTCTCGCGCCGGTGGCTCAGCAGGATCGTCCGGGGGTCCCGCGCGGCGAGGGTGACCTCCTCTCCCGACCGCCCCAGGCTCCACCGCCCCTCTCCCGACCGACCCGGGCTCCACCGCCCCTCTCCCGACCGCCCCAGGCTCCGCCGACCCGGCCAACCCCGCTGACCACGTAACCGCCGCCTGGCCAGCCGCTCCTCTGCCTTCCGTATGCCCCTGGCCACGCCGGGCGGCAACCCGGGCCGTGCCACCGCGCCCTCCGGCCCTTCACCCGGTGCTTCCGACGACGACGTCTCTTCCGCCGACTCCGGTCGAGCCGCTCCCGATGCCTCGGGTGCCGCCGGTGCGGCCTCCTGACGCCCCCGCCCCTCTGCTTCCGGCGGCGAGGGATCCCGTATGAGCGGTATCTCCTCGGTCGGCGGATCGCTCTCCACCTCGTCCTCCCACTCGTCTGAACCGTCGCCGGGCACTGCCGGCCCGTCCTCGTCGTCTCCGGTGGTGGCCGAGGACGACGGTGAGAGGCCGTGATCCTCCTGCCCCGCCTCGCGAGGGGGCGGGGCGGCATCCGGGGAACCCCCCGTCGAGGCGTACGGATGCCCCCGCACGGCTCTGCGAGGAGCGGGGACGCCGAGATCGCCAGGCGCGCGCCCGGCGGGACCCGCCGGATCGGAATCGGGGGCGGAATCGTCCGGTGTGGGCGCGGCGAGGGGCACGACGGGAGTGACGACGCCCCCGGCCCGGAAGGGCGGCTGGACGCCCAGGCGGCGCAGCTCGCGGCGGACCAGCACGGCGGGGTCACCGAACCGGGCCAGCACCCTCTCCACGACGACCGGGTCGTCCGTCCCCGCCCGCTCGGCGTCGATCCGCCTGCGCAGCACCGCGACGAAGTTGATCCGCTGTCTCGGCTGCAGCACGCCGTGGGCGGCGTCGGCCGCCTTGCTGACGTAGTCCAGGACGAGCTGGTCGGCACGCTCGATCACGCTGGCCATCCTCTCTCGACATCGCCTCGCTCGTGAGCTTCTTCCCCCATTCACCCCCCATCACATGATCGATTCAGGCCCTTCGTGTGATCACGGAATTCACTCAGGCGGCACGATGTCGGTCAAGCCTCTTACCATTGACGGAATGAGCACGGAGTTCACCGAGTGGCTGCGCAGCCAGAGCGACGATCGGTTGCGGGCTCTCGTCTCCGTACGCCCCGAGCTCATCACCCCCGTGCCCGCGCATCTGGAGGGGCTGGCCGGGCGGGCCGGCAGCCCGTCGGCGGTGGGCAGGGCGCTCGACCGGCTCGATCGGTTCACGCTCGCGGTCATGGAGACGCTGGTCGTGCTTCCCGGCCCTGTCCCCTACAGGTCGCTACGCACCCAGATGGCCCGCGCCCTGCCGGGGACGGCCGGGCAGGCGTTTCAGAGCGCGCTCAAGGAGGCCGTCGAGCGGCTGCGCACCATGGCGCTGGTCTACGGACCCGACCGGGCTCTGACCCCGGCCCCCGGTGTGCGGGAGGTGCTGGACGGTCCCGCCGGGCTCGGCCCGCCCGCCGAGGAGGCGTTCCGGCACCATTCCGCCGAGCGGCTGGCCGAGCTGGTCCAGGACGCCGGGGGCGAGGACGGCGACACCAGGGAGGCCCTCGCCGCACTGCTCGGCGATCCGGAGATCGTCGGACGGCTGGTCGAGGAGGTCTCGCCGCAGGCCCGGTCGGCGCTCAACGAGCTGGCCTGGGGTCCGGCCAGTGGCCGGGTGCCCAACGCCCGCCGCGAGGTTCGGGCCGCCACCGCGAAGTCGCCGATCGAGCAGCTCCTCTCCCGCGCGCTGCTGGCCGCCACCGGCGAGGAGACCGTGGTGCTGCCCCGCGAGGTCGCGCTGTTCCTGCGCGACGGCCGGATCCACCGGGACCTGTCCCCCCTCCCGCCCGCGACCGGGGGCACCGAGCCCGACCAGAGGCTCGCCGACCGCACGGCGGCCGGGCAGGCCTTCACCTTCACCCGCACGGTGGAGGAGCTGTGCGAACGCTGGAGCATCGACCCGCCCGGCGTGCTCCGTAGCGGCGGCCTGGCCGTGCGCGATCTCAAACGGGTCGCGACCCTGCTCGACCAGCCCGAATGGGTGGCGGGGCTGATCATCGAGGTGTGCTACGCGGCGGGGCTGGTCGCGGCGAGCGGCGCGGTCGACGGGGAGTGGATGCCCACCCCCGGCTACGACGGCTGGCGGGTGAAGGCCACCGAGGACCGCTGGGCCGTACTGGCCACCGCCTGGCTCACCATGGACCGGGTGCCGGGGGTCATCGGCGAGCGTGACGAGCGTGACCGGCTGCTCAACGCCCTCCATCCCGACCTACGCCGCGCCGCCGCCGCCGAGGTGCGCGCCACCACCCTGGCCATGCTCGCCTCGACGCCGGGGGTGGCCCCCACTCTCGACGCGGTACGGATGCGTCTGGCCTGGGAACAGCCCCGCCGTCGCGGCGGCCAGCGCGACCAGTTGGTGGAGTTCACGCTGCGCGAGGCCGAGCAGATCGGCGTCACCGGCCTCGGACTGCTCTCCGGCCACGGTCGAGCCCTGCTTCCCGAGGCCCTCGACGGCCCCGACGTCTCCGGTGACCCCGGCATCCCCGGCGGGGGCCGTGCCGCCTCGGCCGCCCGCCTGCTGCTCCCGCTGCTGCCCGAGCCGCTTGATCACGTGCTCCTGCAGGCCGACCTGACCGCCGTCGCCCCCGGTCCGCTCACCGGTGACCTGAGACGGTGGCTGGCGCTGGCGGCCGAGGTGGAGTCGACCGGCGGTGCGACGGTCTACCGCTTCGACGAGCGGTCGATCCGGCGGGCGCTGGACTCCGGGCAGGGCGCCGAGGAGATGCTGGCCATGCTGGAGCGCCACTCGACCACGCCGGTGCCGCAACCGCTCAGCTACCTGGTCACCGATGTGGCCCGGCGCCACGGCCGGATGCGCGTCGGCACGGCGAGCGCGTACGTGCGATGCGACGACTCCTCGCTGCTGGACGAGGTGATGGCCGACAGGCGGGCGATCCCGCTACGGCTGCGGCGGCTCGCCCCCACGGTGATCGCTTCCAAGTCTTCCCGGCCGACGCTGGTCGACTCGCTGCGCGCGATGGGTTACGCCCCGGCCGCGGAGTCCCTCGACGGCGACGTGATCATCACCCAGCTCGACGTCCGCAGGACCGAGAGCACCCTGGCGGTCCGCGCCCCGGTCACGTTCGGCGGCCCCGAGGCCGACATGGTGGCGGCCGCCGTCCGCGCCGTACGCGCGGGTGACGCCGCCCACCAGGCCCGCAGGGCCCCGGTGGCCGCCCCCGGCGGCCAGGTGCCGCGCTCCCCCGCCACCTCCACGATCGTCGCCCTGCGCGAGGCCATCCGGCAGGGGTCGCAGGTCTGGATCGGTTACCTCGACTCCCAGGGCAACGCCACCAGCCGGATCCTCGAACCGGCCCGGATGGAGGGCGGCTATCTCACCGCCTACGACGAGACGCGGGCGGCGGTGCACCGCTTCGCCCTGCACCGCATCACCGGCATCGCCGACATCGCCTGAGATGTCCTTGGCGGGTCCGGCCGGGATCGGGAACGGCCCCGGTGTGCCGGGGAAGGCCACGGGGTATTCTCGATCTCGGGATGGGACCGCCGCGAGATCGGTCATCTGTCCGGCGGGGCCGCGTCGCTCGCCGGGGCGCGAGGGCCCCTGCAGTCTCATCCTGGCCCTAGCTGCCGGAATGCGACCGAGTCCAGTCGCCAATGGCGCACGGCTCACGACCCATATCGTGATATCTGTTGATGTTCCGAGCTCCACAGAAGCGAGAGATCCACAGTGAGCAGCGGTCACTCCGAAGGCCCCAGCACCAACCCGGACGACTGGAAGAGCCCTTACAGCACGGGCCCCGGTCAGGCCCCCGGCTATGGACAGCAACCTCACGGCCACGAGCAGCCGCAGCAGGGGCACCGGCCCGACCACTCCCAGCCGTCCGGCTACGGCCAGGTGCCCGGCTACCAGGCTCCCGGCTACGGGCAACCAGGCTACGGCGAACCCGGCTACGGGCAACCAGGCTACGTCGAGCAGCCCTACGGGCAGGGTTACGGCGAGCCCGGCTACGGTCAGGGCTACGGACAGCCCGGCTACGGTCAGGGCTACGGCGCACCCCCGTATCGCAACACCGAGGGTGTCAGGACCCACGCGATCGTCGCCCTGGTCATCAGCATCGTGCTCGCGCTGAGCTGCTACGTGAGCCTCGGCGGCCTGGCCGGCGCCATCCTGTCGGGCATCGCCCTGGGTAAGGTCGACACCGACCCCCGAGGCGCCAGGAACCTGCTCAAGTGGACCTGGATCAGCATCGGCATCAACGTCGGGCTGATCATCCTGGGCGTGGCCGCCTTCATCATCGCCGGCATCAACGGCGCCTTCGACTGAACGCTCCCGGGATCGCCGCCACCGTGCCGGCGGGACCGGGTCACGGCTTGTGATCACGGCTTGTGATCACGGCTTGCGATCGCGCACGGGTATCGTGGCCGACCGGGCGGGCGAAGAAGGGTGACCTCGGGCGGCCGTACGCGCGACGGCCGGGCGGTGAGATCGATCACGCCGGACGGGGCGCGGGACTGCCTGGGCGTTTCCGCCCGTTGACACAGGAGACGTGGAGCGGGGCGCACCCGCGAGTGCGACCATGACCTGATCCGCCGTAACCCACAGTGACCATAGGGAGAAGTCTGTGACTGACGGACCACTGATCGTCCAATCGGACAAGACCCTGCTCCTTGAGGTCGATCACGAGAAGGCCGGGGAGTGCCGCAAGGCGATCGCCCCGTTCGCGGAACTGGAGCGCGCGCCCGAGCACGTGCACACCTACCGCGTCACCCCCCTGGCACTGTGGAACGCGCGGGCCGCCGGGCACGACGCCGAGCAGGTGATCGACGCGCTGATCGCCTACAGCCGCTACCCCGTGCCGCACGCGCTGCTGGTCGACGTCGCCGAGACGATGTCGCGGTACGGCAGGCTCCGCCTGGAGAAGCACCCCGTCCACGGGCTGATCCTGACCAGCACCGACAGGGCGGTGCTGGAGGAGGTACTGCGCTCCAAGAAGATCCAGCCACTGCTGGGCGAGCGGCTGACCGGCGACGGCGTGGCGGTGCACCCGAGCGAGCGCGGCAACATCAAGCAGCACCTGCTCAAGCTGGGCTGGCCCGCCGAGGACATGGCCGGGTACGTCGACGGTGAGCACCACCCGATCGCGCTCACCGAGGACGGCTGGGAGCTGCGCACCTACCAGCGGGAGGCCGCCGAGGCGTTCTGGCACGGCGGCTCCGGCGTGGTCGTGCTCCCCTGCGGCGCGGGCAAGACGATCGTGGGTGCGGCGGCGATGGCACAGGCCAAGGCGACGACGCTGATCCTGGTGACCAACACGGTCTCGGCGCACCAGTGGAAGCAGGAGCTGCTCAAGCGGACCTCGCTGACCGAGGACGAGATCGGCGAGTACACCGGCACGAAGAAGGAGATCCGGCCCGTCACCATCGCCACGTACCAGGTGATGACGACCCGCAGGCAGGGTGTCTACCGGCACCTGGAGCTGTTCGACGCCCGCGACTGGGGCCTGGTCGTCTACGACGAGGTGCACCTGCTGCCCGCGCCGATCTTCCGGATGACCGCCGACCTGCAGGCCAGGCGGCGGGTGGGCCTGACCGCGACGCTCGTGCGCGAGGACGGCCGCGAAGGCGACGTGTTCTCCCTGATCGGCCCCAAACGGTACGACGCGCCGTGGAGGGAGATGGAGAACCAGGGCTGGATCGCCCCGGCCGACTGCGTCGAGGTGCGGGTGACCCTGACCGACGGCGAGCGGCTGGCCTACGCGATGGCCGAGTCCGAGGAGCGCTACCGGTTCTGCGCGACCACACCGTCCAAGACGCGGGTGACCGAGGCGCTGGTCCGGCAGCACCCGGGCGAGCAGGTGCTGGTCATCGGGCAGTACATCGACCAGCTCGACGAGCTGGGCGAGCACCTGAACGCGCCGGTGATCAAGGGGGAGACGAGGATCAAGGAGCGGGAGCGGCTCTTCCAGGCGTTCCGCGACAGGGAGATCCAGGTCCTGGTCGTCTCCAAGGTCGCCAATTTCTCGATCGACCTGCCGGAGGCGGCGGTGGCCATCCAGGTCTCGGGCACCTTCGGGTCGCGGCAGGAGGAGGCGCAGCGGCTCGGCCGGGTGCTCCGGCCGAAGGCCGACGGAGGCGGGGCCCGGTTCTACTCGGTGGTCAGCCGGGACACGGTCGATCAGGATTTCGCCGCCCACCGGCAGCGGTTCCTGGCCGAGCAGGGGTACGCATATCAGATCATCGACGCAGACGACGTGCTCGCCGGAGAATAGCCTCACATGGCGAACACGTCGTCAATTGGTGTCAGGTCCACGAAATCCCGCGGGCCTTCGACAAACAAACCACCCCCTCGCTAGGCCTTGCGGCCACTGGCGACATACCCCCATGATCTTCGGGAGTCACCATGTTCGCCTGGCTTTTTCGCCATTTCACAGGAGAATGACGGAGGGTGTTAGGGTGATTACCGAACGATCGGCCCGCCGGCAAAGAAAACGCTTTCCGCGATCACCCATGTGATCACCGCGGTGGTCATCAGAGCGGTAAAACGATTTTCGTCGCCGCGAATCCGGAGTACCAGCCAGGCACCCGCCGTACAGCAGGCCGCGATCACCGCGAACAGGGCCGATGCCCTGGCCACCCCATCCAGCCGGGCCGCGCATCCCGGGTCCGAGCAGAATGCCTCCGGCCCCCAGCCCGCGAACACCGAAAACCCCCAGAGCACGGCCAGTAGAAGATTGGCGACCGTCGGTATGACCGGGGAGATCCGCACGACCGTCGGGATACCCGCGACCGCCGCGCGTCAGTCCGGTGTTAATCCTTTTGAGACACACGAGGGGCGCCGCTAAGCTGGTCCATTCGCTGCCCGACGACCACCACCTCCGTTTATCGAATGGGAGGCGCTTCAGCGTGCCCACACATCAATTGGCCCCTGACATAGCCGACGATCCCCCCCGGATCCTCGCCGCCGAGCGTGAGCACCTGGCCACCTCCAGAACGGCGCTGCGCGCGATGCGCGAGCACGCCCGGTCCCTCTCCTCCGACGCCGCCGGAGACTGGGTCTCCCAGCAGATCCTGCAGGCGCTGCTGGATCAGCGGGTCGCGGCGCTCGCCGACCACTCGGGCACGCCCCTGTTCTTCGGCCGTCTCGACCGCCAGGCGGGCGACGATCTTCCCGGCACGGTCTACGTCGGGCGCAGGCACGTCCACGACGACCGCAGCCGCCCCCTGGTGATCGACTGGCGCGCCCCTGTCTCACGGGCCTTCTACCAGGCCAGCCCGTCCGATCCGATGCGTGTCGTGCTGCGCCGCCGGTTCGGCTACCAGCGCGGCGATCTGACCGCCTACGAGGACGAGCGCCTCGACCAGGGCGGCACCGCCCTGGCCCAGAGCAGGATCCTCACCGAGGAGATCGAGCGCCCCCGCTCGGGACCGATGCGCGACATCGTCGCGACGATCCAGCCCGACCAGGACGAGATCGTCCGCTCCGAACTGGGCCGGACGGTGTGCGTCCAAGGCGCCCCCGGCACCGGGAAGACCGCCGTCGGCCTGCACCGGGCCGCCTACCTGCTCTTCACGCACCGCGAGCGGCTCGCCAGGTCGGGCGTGATGATCGTCGGCCCGAACCGGGCGTTCCTCTCCTACATCTCCTCGGTCCTCCCCGCACTGGGCGAGGTCAAGGTCGACCAGACCACGGTCGCCGGGCTCCTCGGCGACCACTCCGCGCCCGAGGACCCCGCGGTCGGCGCGCTCAAGGGCGACGCGCGGATCGTCGGCGTACTGCGGCGTGCCCTGTGGGCGCATGTCGTCAAGCCCACCGAGGGCGTGCTGTTCACCAAGGGGATCAACCGCTACCGGGTGGCGGACCACGAGGTTCGCGAGATCGTCGCCTCGCTCCGCGGCACCACCCGCTACGGTCCGGGGCGCGCGACGCTCGCCCAGCGTCTCGCCCACCTGGTGCTCGTCCGAATGGAGCAGCGCGGCGAGTCTCCCGACGACCGGGTGCAGGACGCGGTCGCCAGGTCCAAGCCGGTCCGGCAGCTCGTGGACGCGGTCTGGCCCAAGCTGACCCCGCAGCAGGTGCTCCACCGGCTGTTCAGCGACCCCGACTTCCTCGCCGCCGCCGCCAAGGACGACCTCACGGCCGCCGAGCGGTCTCTGCTGCTCTGGCCCAAGCCTGCCAAATCCTTCCGCTCGGCGAAGTGGTCGGCGGCCGACGGCGCGCTGATGGACGAGCTGGGCGACATGATCGAGCGGACCGTCCCGCTTGGCCACCTGGTCGTGGACGAGGCCCAGGACCTGTCGGCGATGCAGCTGCGGGCCCTCGGGCGGCGCTGCCGCACCGGCTCCGCCACGGTCTTGGGCGACCTCGCCCAGGGCACCACTCCCTGGTCCGCCCGGTCCTGGACGGACGTCCTGCGACATCTGGGCTTCGAGGACGGCGCCGTCACCGAGCTGACCCTCGGCTTCCGGGTGCCCCGCGAGGTCCTCGACTACGCGGCCAGGCTGCTGCCCTCCATCGCCCCGGATCTGGCCGCCCCCCGTTCACTGCGCCCCGGCGCGGGCTCCCTGTCGGTGCGGCCGACGCCCGACCTGGCCGCGTCGCTGGCCCATGCCGCGCGGGAGGCGCTCGCCCGCGAGGGGTCGATCGGCGTCATCGTCCCGGACGCCTCGGTGGGTGCCGCGTCCGAGGCCCTGTCCCACCTGGATCATCGGGTGCTGAGCCCCGACACGGTCGAGGACCACCGTCTCCTGGTCATCCCGGCGACTTTGGCCAAGGGCCTGGAGTACGACCACGTGATCGTGGCCGAGCCCGCCGACATCGTCGACGCCGAACCCCGCGGCCTGGCCCGCCTGTATGTGGTCCTGACCCGGGCCGTCACCTCACTGACCGTCCTGCACGCCCGGGAGCTTCCCGCCCAGCTCGCTGGATGACCGTCTGATCGGCGAAAGCCCGCGACTCCGCGCGGCGGCTGCCTGATCGAATGCCGCAGCTCACGGTCTCTCCGGCGACGGCCGTCAGAACACCCCCTGCGGGGACATGCGACGACAAGCGACGGACGACGTCTCGGGAAAACACATAAAAGAGGCGACCCCGAGAGCTCGGGGTCGCCTCTTTTATGTGAAAGCGGTTGGACTTAGAAGTCCATGTCGCCGCCGCCGGGCATGGCGGGGGCGGCTCCGGCCTTCTCGGGCTTCTCGGCGATGACGGCCTCGGTGGTGAGGAACAGCGCCGCGATGGACGCCGCGTTCTGCAGGGCGGAACGCGTCACCTTGGCCGGGTCGATGATGCCCGTCTCGAACAGGTTGACGTACTCGCCGGTGGCGGCGTTGAGGCCCTCACCCGGGGGAAGGTTACGCACCTTCTCCACGACGACGCCGCCCTCAAGGCCGGCGTTGACGGCGATCTGCTTCAGCGGCTCCTCAAGGGCCTTCCTGACGATCGCGGCGCCGGTGGCCTCGTCACCGAAGAGCTCCAGCTTGTCGAACGCCTTGGCGCCGGCCTGCAGCAGAGCCACGCCACCGCCGGGAACGATGCCCTCCTCGACGGCCGCCTTCGCGTTGCGAACGGCGTCCTCGATGCGGTGCTTGCGCTCCTTGAGCTCGACCTCGGTCGCCGCGCCGGCCTTGATGACGGCCACGCCGCCGGCCAGCTTGGCGAGACGCTCCTGGAGCTTCTCGCGGTCGTAGTCGGAGTCGGTGTTGTCGATCTCGGCGCGGATCTGGTTGACCCGGCCGGCGATCTGCTCGGCGTCGCCGGCACCGTCGACGATGGTGGTCTCGTCCTTGGTGACGATGACCTGACGGGCACGGCCGAGCTGGTCCAGGGTGGTGGACTCCAGCTTGAGGCCGAGGTCCTCGCTGATGACCTGGGCACCGGTGAGGATGCCGATGTCGCCCAGCATGGCCTTGCGACGGTCACCGAAGCCGGGCGCCTTGACGGCGACCGAGCGGAACAGACCGCGGATCTTGTTGACGACCAGGGTGGCCAGGGCCTCGCCCTCGACATCCTCGGCGATGATCAGCAGCGGCTTGCCGGCCTGCACGACCTTGTCGAGAACCGGGAGCAGGTCCTTGTTGGCGGACACCTTGGAGTTGACGACCAGGATGTACGGGTCGTCAAGGACGGCCTCCATACGCTCCGGGTCGGTCACGAAGTACATCGAGGTGAGGCCCTTGTCGAAGCGCATACCCTCGGTGAGCTCAAGCTCAAGGCCGAAGGTGTTGCTCTCCTCGACGGTGATGACGCCTTCCTTGCCGACCTTGTCCATCGCCTCGGCGATCATCTCGCCGATCTGCGGGTCGCCCGCGGAGATGGATGCGGTGGAGGCGATCTGCGCCTTCGTCTCCACGTCCTTGGCCAGCTTGGACAGCTCCTCCGACACGCGCTCGACGGCGGCCTCGATGCCCTTCTTCAGGGACATCGGGTTGGCGCCGGCGGCGACGTTGCGGAGACCCTCGCGTACGAGAGCCTGAGCGAGCACGGTGGCGGTGGTGGTGCCGTCACCCGCGACGTCATCGGTCTTCTTGGCGACCTCCTTGACGAGCTCGGCCCCGATCTTCTCCCACGGGTCTTCGAGCTCGATCTCCTTCGCAATGGAGACACCATCGTTGGTGATGGTGGGGGCGCCCCACTTCTTCTCCAGAACGACATTTCGGCCCTTGGGGCCGAGGGTCACCTTGACGGCGTCCGCGAGCTGGTTCATGCCACGCTCGAGACCGCGCCTGGCGTCCTCGTTAAACGCGATCATCTTGGCTGCCATACGGCTAGACCTCCCAGAGACAGGGTGGCTTGCACCGGACCGAGCCGACGCCCGCGACGGCATGTGGGCCCACGACTCCGTTCGGTGGGCCCCATCGCCTCGATCCAGGGTTGGCACTCTCTATGTGCGAGTGCCAACAATGTGTTTAGCACTCTACCCTGTCGAGTGCAAGCCACGATCCCTTGACCTGCGCCGCGCCCGAAGCGGACATCCGCTCCGGGCCACGTCAGCGCATGCTCCGCGTCATGTCGGTGTGCGTTCCGCGCAAAGCGAAGGCCCGGCCCGCCGATCGGGGAGGCGAGCCGGACCTAGGGGGTGAGGATCCAGCGGACCGCACTGTCGCGGGATCCACCGGCTCCTCCCGGCGAGTTCACGGGACGGCCGCGTCAGACCGCCCGGACGGACTCCGCCTGGGGGCCCTTCTGCCCTTGGGTGATCTCGAACTCGACCCGCTGGCCCTGCTCGAGTGCACGGTAGCCATCCATCATGATCGCGGAGTAATGGACGAACACATCCTTACCACCGTCTACCGCGATGAAGCCGTAGCCCTTGTCCGCGTTGAACCATTTGACGGTGCCCTGCGCCACTTGCGACTCCTCTTACTGGACTTAAGGACGACGCCCATTCCTCTCGCGAAGTCCTCAATCTCCGGGGCGGACTTCGCCACATCGATCGCCCTCGACCATACCTGTGGGAACCGGTAGGGCAACAGAGTCAAGCACCAAACTAGTTCTTTACAAGAGCATTTAGCGCGAGAACATAGTTTGACTATCACTATTAGTTAGTTAAAGATTACATTATCTTTCCCCCTGGCGAATACCGGCCCGCGCCACAAAGCACGACACCCGCACGCGGCCGGAGCCGGGCGGGTGTCGTGGAGAGGCGTCGCGGGCGCCCCGGGAGGGAAGCCGGGTGCGACCGGGGCGAGTCGGGCAGCGGGCTCAGCCCCCGGCGACCGCCGGGATGATGGAGACCTGGACACCGGAGGGCGTTGCCGTGTCGAGGTTGTCGACGAAACGGACGTCCTCATCTCCCACATAGACGTTGACAAAACGGCGGATCTTACCCGTTTCATCAAAAATTCGGGCGCCGATCCCCGGGAAGTCCGCGTCAAGCTTCTGAAGGACGTCGCGCAGGGTCTCACCTTCTCCGCTCACCTCGGCAGCACCGCCAGTGTAAGTCCGGAGAATCGTCGGAATCCGCACAGAAACGCTCATAATTCAGTACCTTTCACGATTTCTAGGCGATTGCCGCACGAAATGCGTCAAGAGAGGGGCGAATCACAGCGGTGGGGCGCGCCTCGGCGGCCACCGCGTCGAGGGTCTTGAGACCGTCTCCGGTGTTGAGAACCACGGTCTCCGCTTCCGGGTCGAGCCTTCCCTCCGCGACCAGCTTGCGGAGCACCCCGACGGTGACGCCTCCGGCGGTCTCGGCGAAGATGCCCTCGGTCCTGGCCAGCAGCCGGATCGCGTCGACGATCTCGGGGTCGGTGACGTCCTCGACCGCGCCGCCGGTGCGGCGGGCGATATCCAGCACGTACGGGCCGTCGGCAGGGTTGCCGATCGCCAACGACTTGGCGATCGTGTCCGGCTTCACCGGGCGGATCACGTCGTGGCCCGCCTTGTAGGCGGCGGAGACCGGGGAGCACCCCTCGGCCTGGGCCGCGAAGATCTTGTACGGCCTGTCCTCGACGAGGCCGAGCTCGATCAGCTCCTTGAAACCCTTATCGATCTTCGTGAGCTGTGAGCCCGATGCGACCGGCACGACGATCTGGTCGGGAACGCGCCAGCCGAGCTGCTCGGCGATCTCGTACGCCAAGGTCTTGGAGCCCTCCGCGTAGTACGGCCGGAGGTTGACGTTGACGAAGCCCCACTTCTCGCCCAGCTCATCGCCGATGAGCTCCGAGCAGAAGCGGTTCACATCATCGTAGGTGCCCTCGATACCGATGAGCCTGCCCCCGTACACGGAGGCCATGACGACCTTGGCGTGCTCCAGGTCGGCGGGGATGAACACGCAGGCGTCCAGCCCGGCCCGCGCGGCGGCGGCGGCGGCGGCGCCGGCCAGGTTGCCGGTGGAGGAGCAGGAGAGCGTGTGGAAGCCGAAGTTGCGGGCCGCCTCGACGGCGATGGCCACCACACGGTCCTTGAAAGAGTGCGTGGGGTTGCCGGAGTCGTCCTTCACGTGCAGCGAGCGCATGCCCAGCTCGCGAGCGAGGTTGCCCGCGTTGACGAGCCTGGTCCAGCCGGGCTCCATGTTGGGCTTGGAGGCCACGTCGGCGGGGACGGGCAGCAGCGAGCGGTAACGCCAGATGTTGGCCGGCCCCTCGGCGATCTGCTCCCGGGTCACCCGCCCGAAGTCGTAGGCGATCTCAAGGGGTCCGAAACACTCGGCACAGGCGAAGCTCGGGCCGAGGTCGTAGCGGGCACCGCACTCGCGACAGGACAGTGCCACGGCGGGACCGAAGCGCTGGTTTTGCGCGTCTTCGGCATGACCGGGCGAGACGGTGGGATTCTCAGTGCTTGCGAGCGCCATGAAGCGAGGCCTTTCCCTCATCTTCGTCTGCGGACCACCCTGGTCACAGACCGGAATTGGCACCTGTCCCGGTTGACCTCGTTCAGATCACGAGTCTTGACCGGGATGGTTGCCGGGGCTTCGCAGGGCCGATCCCTCCACCCCTCTGGATGAGCAAATATTCAGTTGGAAACCTGACATGCAGGCCTTAAGCACTCTACCCCGACGTGGCGCGACCCCGACCACTTGTCTCACTGTACGAGACATGGCGTGTTACCTGCCGGACATACCGCCCTGGACCACAGGACGCGTCCCCTCGTTGCCGGAAGACACCGCTCACGGCGGACGTCCCGTGGAACCTCCCGCGCCCTGCCCGGACCGCGAAAGGACCAGGAAAGGACCGCGAAAGGAGCGCGCGCGGACCGTGAAGGACCGCGAGAGGCGGGTCAGGGGGACTTCGCTTTCAGCGTGTAGGGGCCGGAGCCGCTCGCGGAGACCAGGCGGTAGCGGTAGAAGCCGGGCAGGCCGATGTAGCTGATCTGCTCGTCGGGACCCGCGCCCTCGGAGGTGGCGACGGTGACCCAGACCGACCGTTGCCACCTTTGGAGGTAGAGGTCGAAGTCGACGCCTTCACCACCGTCCAGGCAGGCGGAGTGCGTGCCGGTGACGGCGGCCCGGTAGTAGCGGCTCGGCTGCGAGACGGACTGACCGTCGTTCAGCGTGCCGGTGTAGGTCTTCGGATAGCCGGCGCAGGTCTTCGGATCAGGCGCGACGACACCTGGTGGGTGGGCCATGTCGTTGGTCAGCAGGGTCAGGTCGTAGGCGGCGAGGATCTCGTTGACCGGCTGGAAGTAGGTGATACCGCTGGTGGTGCAGTTGCCGGAGCCACCGGAGGTGACCCCCTGGGCCTGGTCCACCGAGATGAACGAGCCACCCGAGTCGCCCGGCTCGGCGCAGACACTGGTACGGGTCAGCCCGTGGATGGTGCCCTGGGGGTAGGTGACGCTGGCACTGAGTTGCCGGATGAGGCCGCAGTGCCAGTCGGTGGTGGAGCCGGACCGGCAGACCGAGGCACCCTCCAGAGCCGCCCTGGAACCGGCGACGGGCACGGCGCCGCCACTGCCGTTGCTCACCACCGGCTTGGGCGTCCAACCGGCGTTCACCTCGACCCAGGCGTAGTCACGGCCGGGAAAGGCCGACGCCTTGAAGACACCCTGGGGTATCCGGTTGAAACCGGTGGTGGCATCACCCGCCTTACCGCAGTGGCCGGCACTGACGAAACCCGCCTGGGTCCCACGCATCACCGAGAAACCGACGGAGCAGCGATTCGAACTGCCGATGTAGTAGGCGTCACCGCCCTGCACGTCACTGAGGAGCCGGGGCCGCTCGGTGGACGGCACCACCTTCACCACACTCGAGTCGGCCCCTGCGGCCTCCACGAGATCCTCGGTTGCCAGGGGGCTCTTCGACAGGATGACGATCCTGTTGTTCCTGGCGTCGACGAAGCGCACGTCTCCCCCTTCGCCACGTCCCGGCAGGTCCACGTTAAGGTCGCTGATCAGCCCGGCGAGTTCCGCCAGCGACCGTTTGACGAGTTCGGCTCTGGCACCCGCCGCGACGATCGTGGAAAGGTCGGCGGGGTCGGTGGTGGCCACCACGAGGGTCTGCGCGATGGTTCCCATCAGCCACGAGCCGCCGAAACGGTCACCGAGCGCCTCGCGGAGGTCTACCTCGATCCTCGACATACGGATCTCGTTGGCCAGACGTTCCTGCACCTGTTCCTTGGTCAGTCCCAGGTCGCGTTGGAGCGCCTCCAACATGCCCGACGGCGGTTTCCAGGCGGACGCGGCGACCGGAACACCCTTCGTCCGAGGTCTGGCGACGGCCGGCACGCCCGTCAGGGTGAGCGCGGTGACCGCCAGCACGCAGCCCATGGCGACGACATGTCTGCGGGACATCGATCCCTCCTCGACCTCGGCTTTCACAGCAAGAGGGGGAGAGCACCCCGCAGCACAGACCGATCATGCGATACGGGCAACGCCACCCTAATCCAGCCGTTGCCCCCAACCTCCAAAACGCCACACGCCACGCGGCAGACGATTTGAACCGGGCCGCTCGGCGGCATGTCGGCCTGGACCGCGAAGGACCGCGAGAGGAGCGCGAAAGGAGCGCGAAAGGAGCGCGAAAGGAGCGCGCGAGGACCGCGAAAGGGCCGCGCGAGGCGGGTCAGGGGGACTTCGTTTTCAGTGTGTAGGGGCCGGAGCCGCTCGCGGAGACCAGGCGGTAGCGGTAGAAGCCGGGCAGGCCGATGTAGCTGATCTGCTCGTCGGGACCCGCGCCCTCGGAGGTGGCGACGGTGACCCAGACCGACCGTTGCCACCTTTGGAGGTAGAGGTCGAAGTCGACGCCTTCACCACCGTCCAGGCAGGCGGAGTGCGTGCCGGTGACGGCGGCCCGGTAGTAGCGGCTCGGCTGCGAGACGGACTGACCGTCGTTCAGCGTGCCGGTGTAGGTCTTCGGATAGCCGGCGCAGTCCTGCTTGCCCGATGGGATGGTGCCCGGGGAAACGTCACCCGACGAGGGGGCGGTGCTGGCGGTCAGCAGGGTCAGGCCGTAGGCGGCAAGGATCTCGTTGACCGGCTGGAAGTAGGTGACACCGCTGGTGGTGCAGTCGCCGGAGCCACCGGAGGTGACCCCCTGGGCCTGGTCCACCGAGATGAACGAGCCACCCGAGTCGCCCGGCTCGGCGCAGACACTGGTACGGCCCAGCCCGTGGATGGTGCCCTGGGGATAGGTGACGCTGGCATTGAGTTGCCGGATGATCCCGCAGTGCCAGTCGGTGGTGGAGCCGGACCGGCAGACCGAGGCACCCTCCAGAGCCGCCCTGGAACCGGTGACGGGCACGGCGCCGCCACTGCCGTTGCTCACCACCGGCTTGGGCGTCCAACCGGCGTTCACCTCGACCCAGGCGTAGTCACGGCCGGGAAAGGCCGACGCCTTGAAGACACCCTGGGGTATCCGGTTGAAACCGGTGGTGGCATCACCCGCCTTACCGCAGTGGCCGGCACTGACGAAACCCACCTGGGCTTCGTGGGTCACCGAGAAACCGACGGAGCAGCGACTCGCGACACCGACGTAGTAGGCGTCACCGCCCTGCACGTCACTGAGAAGCCGGGGCCGCTCGGTGGACGGCACCACCTTCACCACACTCGTGTCGACACCGGCGGACTCGATGAGGTCCTCCGCGGCCAGCGGCTCCGAGGACAGGACGACGACCCTGTTGTTCCTGGCGTCGACGTAGCGGACACTCCCCTCGTTCTTGGGGCCGGGGACTGTCTGGTCGAGACTGTCTATGTGTTTGTCGAGTTCCGCCAGCGACCGTTTGACGACCTCGGCCCTGGCACCCGCCGCGATGATATGAGGGATGTCGACCTCGTCGGTGGTGGCCACCACGAGGGTCTGCGCGATGGTTCCCATCAGCCACGAGCCGCCGAAACGGTTGCCGAGTCTGGTACGGAGCTCCGCCGCCACTCCTGTCAGACGGGCCTCGTTGAGCAGGCGTGCCTGGGCCTGTTCCCTGGTCAGTTCCAGGTCGCGCTGGAGCGCCTCCAGCATGCCCGACGGCGGCTTCCAGGCGGGCACGGTGACCGGAACACCCTTTGCCCGCGGTCCGGCGGCAGCCGGCACGCCCGTCAGGGTGAGCCCGGTGACCGCCAGGACGCAGCCCATGGCGACGACATGTCTGCGGGACATCGATCCCTCCTCGACCTCGGCTTTCACAGCAAGAGGGGGAGAGCACCCCGCAGCACAGACCGATCATGCGATACGGGCAACGCCACCCTAATCCAGCCGTTGCCCCCAACCCCCAAAACGCCACACGCCACGCGGCAGACGATTTCGATCGGGTCTCGCCTCGCCGGCGCGCCGCCATTCTTGTGAGGGGCGAAACCCCGGACCGGCTCGGCCGCTCCGAAGTTCCCTACGGATCCGTCGAGGTCAGAAGCCGTAGGCATCGCCCAGAGCGCCCTGGACGTACTTGCGCGCCTGGTGAATGCGGGACTTGGCGGTGCCCAGCGGGATGCGAAGTTGCTCGGCCACCTCGCTGTAGTCGAGCTGGCAGATGTCGCGCAGCACCAGTGCCTGGGCAAGGTCGGGCTTCTCCGCCTCCAGGGCCTCCATCACGTCGAGCAGGTCCAGCCGGGACCCGGCGATCACGCTCACCCTGGCGACGTCAGGCTTCTGTAGCGGCAACTCGTCCGAGCTCTGCTCCGCGGCGCGGCGCTTCAGCGAACGGTAGGTGGTCCTGGCGCAGTTGGCGGTCACGATGTGCAGCCAGGTGCTGAACTTGGCGCGCCCCTCGAAGCGACCGATGTTGCGGGCCACCGCCAGCAGGGTGTCCTGGCAGGCCTCTTCCGCGTCCTGCCGGAAGGGAAGGATGCGGCCGCAGTGCCGGAGCACCGCGGGCTCGATACGTTTCAGCAGCTCACCGAGCGCGCGGTGGTCACCTTGGGCTGCTGCCTGGGCCAGCTCCTCGGTCGTCTCGTCCAACGCCATCACGAGCCCCTATCAGCGGTCACGGTCGCTGGACATCCTACGGTCGGAGATCCCTATTTCCGACCTCCGGCCTCGCCACAAAAGGCATGAACCCGAAATATGCTGATTTTTGGCCTATCCGCGCTCCCCTGAGCGGTCTGCTAGGAGCGCGGACGATGGGGACCGGTCGTCAAGGTGTCGTGAACCCCAGCGTGTAGGGGCTGGAGCCGCTCACGGAGACCACGCGGTAGCGGTAGAAGCCGGGTGTGCCGATGTAGCTGATCTGCTCGTCGGGTCCCGGGCTGTCGGAGGCGGCGACGGTGCCCCAACTGGTCCCCCTCCACTTCTCGAGGTAGAGGTCGAGGTCGACGCCGTCGTCCGCGTCCAGGCAGCCATGGTGCTGGCCGGCGACGGTCGTCCGGTAGTAGCTGCTGCCCGGCCGGTAGACGACCTTACCGTTTTCCAGATTACCGACGTAGATCTTCGGATAGCCGGTGCAGGTGCCCGTGCTCGGCGAGGTGATCGCGTTGGTCACCAGGGCCAGGTCGTAGGCGGCGAGGATCTCGTTGACCGGCTGGAAGTAGGTGACCCCACCCGAGGTGCAGTCGCCGGAGCCACCGGAGGCGACCCCCTGGGCCTGGTCCACCGAGATGAACGAACCACCCGAGTCGCCCGGCTCGGCGCAGGCGTTCGTGCGGGTCAGCCCGGAGACCACGCCCTGGGGGTAGGTGATGCTGGTGTCGCGCTGCAGGATGATCCCGCACTGCCAGTCGGTGGTGGAGCCGGACCGGCAGACCGAGGCACCCTCGACGGCCACCTTGGAGCCGACGACGGGAACGGCGCCGCCGGCACCGTTGTTGACCGCCGGCCTGGCCGTCCAGTTGCGGTTCACCGCGACCCAGGCGTAGTCATCGCCGGGAAAGTTCGACGCCTTGAAGACACCCTGGGGTATCCGGTTGAAACCGGTGGTGGCATCACCCGCCTTGCCGCAGTGGCCGGCACTGACGAAACCCGCCTGGGTTTCGTGGGTCACCGAGAAACCGACGGAGCAGCGATTCGAACTGCCGATGTAGTAGGCGTCACCGCCCTGCACGTCATGGAGGGGCTGGGGTTGCTCGGTGGACGGCGCCACGCTCACCGCACCCGCGTCCACGCCGATGTTCTTGATGAGGTCCTCGGTCACCGGGGGTTGTGCGGACAGGATGACCACTCTGTTGTTCTCCGCATCGATGTAGCGCACGCCCGCCACGCGCGGCTTGGCGGGCAGTACCTCGTCCACCTTCTCCTTGATCAGGAGAAGCTCCGCCATCGACCGGCCGACGACATCGGCCCGGGCACCCGCCGTGAGGATACGGGGGATGTCGGCCTCGTCGGTGGTGGCCACCACGAGGGTCTGCGAAATGGCTCCCGTCAGCCACGAGCCACCAAAACGGTCACCAAGCCTCCTACGGAGCTGCGCCTCGATCGGAATCATGCGGGCCTCGTTGAGCAGGCGTGCCTGGGCCTGTTCCCTGGTCAGTCCCAGGTCGCGCTGGAGCGCCTCCAGCATGCCCGACGGCGGCTTCCAGGCTGGCGCGGTGACCGGAACACCCTTTGCTCGCGGTCCGGCGGCAGCCGGCACGCCCGTCAGGGTGAGCCCGGTGACCGCCAGGACGCAGCCCATGGCGACGAAATGTCTGCGGGACATCGATCCCTCCTCGACCTCGGCTTTCACAGCAGGAGGGGGAGAGCACCCCGCAGCACAGACCGATCATGCGATACGGGCAACGCCACCCTAATCCAGCCGTTGCCCCCAAACCCCAAAACGCGACACGCCACGCGGACACCCCCCGGAACGCCCAGACCGGGTTCCCCGTCAGCCCGTTCAGCGCCACCGGAACTCTCCGGAGACGGAGGTCACGGTCGCCGATCTTCCGCTCCGTCGCTGGAAAGTCATGAAACCGGGACGCACCAACCGAGCTGCTGACAAGAGCTGACACACTTAAAGGAACGCCATTCTTCCTTGGCCCGAAGAGCAGGGCGTCCCGGCCGGACGCCGGTTAATCTTCTGGACAAGCGTGTCCCTAGCCGGTCAACGACCCCCTCCTGAAGGAGGGGACTTGAGGCGCGGTAACGCGCTTTGAGCCCCGCGTGAAGGGATCTGAATGAACGCGATCCTGGTGGCCTCCAACCGCGGCCCCGTCTCCTTCACTCTCTCCGAGGACGGCTCGCTGTCCATGCGCAGGGGAGGCGGCGGCCTGGTGTCCGGCCTGTCGGAGGTCGCGAAGGACCTTGGTGTCCTCTGGGTCTGCGCGGCACTGTCCGACGGCGATCGCGGAGCCGTGCGGCTGGCGCCCGGCGGCCGTCTCGATCAGGCGGGCTACGACACCGGGGCACTGCGCATGCTCGACATTCCCCCCGCGACCTTCCACCGCGCGTACAACGCGATCGCCAACTCCACGCTCTGGTTCATCCACCATCTGCTGTACGACACCCCCAACAGACCGCACTTCGACGCCAGGTTCCGCAGGGAGTGGGAGTCGTACCAGGCATACAACGAGGCGTTCGCGATGGCACTGGCCGAGGAGGCCCCGCACGGGGCTCGGGTGATGGTGCAGGACTACCACCTGAGCCTGGTCCCGGCCATGCTCAGGGGGGAGCGGCCCGACCTGCGGGTGGCCCACTTCTCGCACACGCCGTGGGCCCCGCCCGAATACTTCAGCCTGCTCCCCGACGACGTCGCGGCCGAGGTCCTGGAGGGCATTCTGGGCGCCGACCACGCGGGTTTCCTGACCGCCCGCTGGGGTGGGGCGTTCATGGACTGCTGCGAGACGGTGCTCGGCACCCGGGTCGAACGCGCCAGCCGCACGGTCACGCACGAGGGCAGGACCACCCGGGTCGGCACGCACAGCCTGGGCGTGGACGGCAAGGCACTCTGGGCGCGGGCGTCCGAGCCCGACGTGGAGTCGCACCTGGCCGCGCTCCGCGCCCAGGTGGGCGATCGCAGACTGATCGTGCGGATCGACAGGACGGAGCTGTCGAAGAACATCGTCAGAGGCCTGGTCGCCTACCGGGAGTTCCTCTCGGCCCACCCGGAGTGGCACGGCCGGGTCACCCACCTCGCCTTCGCCTACCCGTCCCGGCACGACCTGCCCGAATACCGCGAGTACACCGCGGCGGTGCAACGCTGTGCCAAGGAGATCGAGGACGAGTACGCCACCGAGGACTGGGATCCGCTGATCCTCAACGTCGACGACGACTACCCACGCTCGCTCGCCGCCTACCGGCTGGCCGACGTGCTGCTGGTCAACCCGATCCGCGACGGCATGAACCTGGTGGCCAAGGAGGGGCCGATCCTGTCGCCGGGCAGCGCGCTGGTGCTGTCGCGAGAGGCGGGCGCCGCCGCCGAACTGGGCGAGCACGCGGTGACGGTCAACCCCTACGACGTCTCAGCCACGGCCGCCGCGCTGCACGAGGGTCTGACGATGCCCGAGGCCGAGCGGACCAGGAGGGGCGCCCTGCTGGCCGCGGCGGCGACCAGGCTCCCGCCGCACCGGTGGTTCGCCGAGCAGCTGGACGCCCTCGGGTGAGGACAGGAAGTTTTAGCCCCTCATGAGATGGTTTTCGCGGCTATTTCACTTTCTTACGGACGGGGAGTCTGAATTGACCGCGATCGCCCCCGTCAGACTGAAAGAATCGCCCGCTCGGCGAGGCACCTCGCGCTGATCCGGGCCTCGGTCCCGGGGCGCGATCATCCGCTCACCGGGACGACTCTCCCTCGATGGCGTCGGCGATCGAACTGAGGAGCCCCAGGACCCCCGGGGGCCCGTCCACCACGATGTCGGCCTCCACCTCGATCTCGGGCGACCCGCTGAACACCGTCACCCCCGGCAGCCCGGAGGCTCGCACCGCCGCGAACGCCGCGAGATCTCCCAGGTCGTCCCCGGCGAACAGCACGGATCTGGCGGACCGCTCGCGCAGGAAGGCGCTCAGCGCCATCCCCTTGTCCATCCCGGGCGGGCGTAACTCCAGCACGAACTTGCCCGGCTCCACCACCAGCCCGGCCTCGGCGGCCAGCGTGGCCACCGGCTCGCGCAATGCCTCAAGCATCGCCCACGGGTCGGCGGCCTGCCGGGTGTGCACGGCCATCGCCCGCTCCTTGTCCTCCACCCTGACCCCGCCCCGCCCCGCGACCAGCGGGGGGAGTCCTGCCCTGACCAGGTCGAGGCCCGGGTGGATGGGGGGCGCGGCCAGCGTGCCCGCCTCCCAGCGTTCGAGGCCGTAGTGTCCGAGCACCACCAGGCCTGGCACCCCGGCCAGTGAGCCGTACTCGACGGCCGTGGCGGCCGGGCGGCCGGTCACGATCACCACGGCGCCGACCAGGCCGCCGAGTCTGGTCAGTACCTCGGGTCCGCCGGGGTGGATCCTGGCCTGCGCGGGGTCGGAGACGATCGGGGACAGCGTGCCGTCGAAGTCGAGCCCGATCACCGCTCCCCCGGGGTCGGCGACGATCGCCTTCAGCCCGTCGGGCGGGTTCGCCGTCATGCCCAGCCCCGCCATCGTGCCTGGCCCCGCCATCGTGCCTGGCCTCTCCGCGTCTCCGTCATACCCGCCCGGCCCCTCTCCGTCTCCGCCGTCTCGCCCTCGCGATCGGCTGCCCGACCGGTCGTACCCCAACATCAGGGGCGTAAGCCCATCTTCCGGGTGGCGCGATCGCTCCGGCGCGTCTCACGGAGCCGGCGCAGGCGCTTGACCAGCATCGGATCGTGGGCAAGTGCCGCCGGTAGATCGATGAGCTCGCTGAGCAACTGGTAGTAACGCGTCGCGGAGATGTCGAAGGCCTCGCGGACCGCCTGTTCCTTGGCGCCCGCGTGGCGCCACCACCGGCGCTCGAAGGCGAGCAACTCCCGCTCCCTGTCGGTGAGAGCAGGCGACGCGGGCTCTCGGGCAGCCCCGCCGCCGGCACTGTCACCGGAGATCGGCTCGGTGTCCATGGCTTCCTCCTCGGTCGGGGCACATGGCGATGACACCGCGCACACGCGGCCCGAAGTCAGAATAGTCCGGAATTTCGCGCTGTTCATGACGGATGCGGAGCCGTACAGTCACCAAGTGTGACCTCTGTCATCAGCCTTCTCACCGACTACGGACTGGAAGACGGCTATATCGCCGCCTGTCACGGCGTGATCGTCAGGATCTCTCCGGAGTCGCGGATCATTGACGTTTGCCATCTGGTGCCCCTGGGAGACGTGCGGCGCGGTGCGGCGATCCTGGCCCAGACGATCACCTACCTGCCTCCCGGCGTGCACATCGCCGCGGTGGATCCCAGCGGCTCGCGCAGGGCCGTGGCGGTCGAGGCCGGCGACCACGTGTTCCTGGGCCCGGACAACGGACTGCTGTCGTGGGCGATCCACGCCAGCGGAGGCGCGCGGGCCGCCTACGAACTGTCCAACGAGGAGTTCTTCCTGCCTCCTCTCTCGCCGACCTTCCACGGGCGCGACCTCTTCGCACCCGTCGCGGCGCATCTGGCGATCGGGCGGCATCCGGCCGAACTGGGGCCGGAGATCCCGATAAACCGATTGATCTCGCTGCCCGCGCCCACCTCGACGATCCGGGACGACTATGCCGAGGGGGAGGTGCTGTCGGTCAACCGGCACGGCAACGTCCAACTGTCGATCGGCGCCGCCGACCTGATGACGATGGGTGTCTCACCGGGAGACACACTGGTGGTCTGGCTGGGCGGGTGGCGGCTCGCGGTGCCGTTCAGGGAGTCCTTCACCGCGGTCCCTCCCGGGGAGGTCGTGGCCTTCATCGACTCGGTCGGACTGGTCACGCTGGCGATCAACTCCAGCGACGCCTCCCAACGACTGGGCCTGCCGCCGGGAGCCCGCGTGCGCCTCTCACCCGCGCCATGACATGTGGGTCGGCGGCCGGCCCGCGGATTTCCGCCGGGCCCGCTCCCCGCAGGAGGGATGTCACCTAGCAAGCGCTTGTGTCATATCGGCCCAGGCCATCGCCCAGGTCTGCGAGCCGACCTGACAGTTGAGAGGCATGGCGGGAGTGCGGCAGGTGGAAGGCGCCCGGATCGGGCCGGCGATCAACCAAGGCCTGTTCGGCCGCGGCTCTTCGATCATTGCCACAAGCTGACCATTCTTGACCCTCCCCAAAGCATGTCGCTGGATAGTCTCACTCCCGTTACTTTGAGTAGCCGCGCGCAGACGGTCCGTTCCAGAGGCCCCAGACACTGCCGCGATTTCCTTCCAGGGGGAACCACACATGATTCGTCGTCTTCTCATCACTTCCGCGTGCGTCGGCATCGCCGTCCTCGCACCGGCCGTGGCCGCTTCCGCGTCCACGTCCTCCACCACCTCCACCACCAAGGCCGTGGCCAAGGCCAAGGCCGTCAAGTCCGCCAAGGCCGACTGCTGCGGCGTCGGCGTCGTCAGCGCGCCGCTCGCCGTCGCCTGCCCGACCGTGGTCGCGGCTCCCACCGTGGTCGCGGCTCCCGTGTACGGGGGCGGCATCTACGGCGGCGGCGTCTACGGGGCCGGCTGCGGCGGCGTCTACGGCGGCGGGATCTACGGCGGCGGCGTCTACGGTGGCGGTGTCTACGGCGGGGGCGTCTACGGTGGCGGTGTCTACGGCGGCGGCGTCTACGGGGGCGGCATCGGCGGCGGCATCCTCGGCGGCGGCATCGGCCGGGGCAACAACATCGTCGGCGGCGGCAACGTGATCAGCAGCGGTAGCGGAGTCGGCCACGGCGTCGGCATCGGCGGCCTCGTCGGCATCGGCGGCGTCGGCGTCGACATCCTCTAGTAGGGCTGACAACCCGCGGTAAGACAGAAAGGGCGCGACCTCCACATCTCCATGTGGGGGTCGCGCCCTCCGCTTTCCCTGCCCGCCTTCCGGATCACCGCCTCCAGACCTCCGGTGGCCTGTGCTCCGCGCCTCCCTTTTCCCTGCCCGCCTTCCGGATCACCGCCTCCAGACCTCCGGTGGCCTGTGCTCCGCGCCTCCCCGCGCGTATGTCACGTCGTGGATCTCGGCGAAGTGGCAGGCGCTCGCGTGCCCGGTGCCCGGCCGGATCCGCAGCGGCGGCTCCTCGACGGCGCAGATCTCCGCCGCCTTCCAGCACCGCGTACGGAACCGGCAGCCCGACGGCGGGTTGGCCGGGGACGGCGGGTCACCCTGGAGGACGATCCGCTCTCGCCGCTCCCGTCCCTCCGGGTCGGGCACCGGAACGGCCGACAGCAGCGCCTGGGTGTAGGGGTGGACGGGCCGGTCGTAGATCTCGGTGTCCTTGCCGAGCTCGACCATCCTGCCCAGGTACATCACTCCGACCCGGTCGGAGATGTGCCGGACCACCGACAGGTCGTGATCGCGATCATGATGCGCTGGCGCATCCCCCCGGAGAACTGGTGCGGGTAGTCGTGCACCCGCTGCCTGGCCCCGGGGATGCGGACCCGGTCCATCAGCTCGATCGCCCTCTTCTCGGCGTCGCGCCTGGAGACGCCCCGGTGCACCCGGAACATCTCGCCGATCTGGAAACCGACGGTGAACACCGGGTTCAGCGCGGAGAGCGCGTCCTGGAAGATCATCGCGATCCGCCGGCCACGGATCTGGGAGCGGGCCCGCTCGGGCAGCCCGAGCAGGTCAGTGCCCCGGAAGCGGATCGCGCCCCTGGAAACACGGGCCGGCGGCGTGTCGAGGATGCCCATGACGGCCTGCGCGGTCACCGACTTGCCCGAGCCCGACTCGCCGAGCACGGCGAGCGTCTCCCCGGGATTCAGCGAGTAGCTGACCCCGTTGACCGCCCTGACCACACCCTGCCTGGTCACGAACTCCACGTGCAGGTCGTCGACGGCGAGCAGCGGCTCACCGCCGGGAGCCTCCCCGGACGGCACCACCGGCGTCGAGGTCTTCTTCACAGGTCCCCCTACCGCAGCTTCGGGTCGAGGGCGTCGCGGACGGCGTCGCCCAGCATGATGAAGGCCAGCACCGTCAGGCTCAGGAACAGCGCCGGGAACAGCAGCGGCCACGGGGCCTCCAGGAAACGCTCCCTGGCGTCGGAGATCATGAGCCCCCACGAGATGTCGGGTGAGCGCAGGCCCACCCCGAGGAACGACAGGCCTGCCTCGGCGGCGATGAAAGTGCCCAGGTTGATCGTGGCGACCACGATCACCGAGGCGACCGCGTTCGGCAGGATGTGCCGGAACATGATCCTCGGTTCGGAGGCGCCGAGCGCCCGCGCCGCGAGCACGTAGTCCTGCCCCTTGGCGGTGATCACCGCCGCCCGCATGATCCGGTACGTCATCGGCCAGGCCAGCACCGCCAGCGCGAGCATGACCGTCCACACGTTGCCGGTACGGAAGATCGCCAGGATGAGCAGGGCGCCGAGGATCGACGGGATCGCGAAGAAGATCTCCGTGATCCGGGAGAGCAGCGTGTCCAGCGCACCGCCCCTGAACCCGGCGAGGAGGCCGAGCAGACCGCCCACCAGCGCGGTGACGACCGTGGTGCTCAGGCCGACCACCATCGAGTTGCGGGCACCGTAGACGGCTCGGGAGTAGACGTCGCAGCCGAGGTTGTCGGTGCCGAACCAGTGAACGGCGCTCATGCCCTGCCTGGCCTGGGCCAGATCGCAGGTCGCGGCGTCGAACGGGTTCACCGAGGTGAACAGCGAGGGGAAGACGGCCATGGCGACCAGGACGCCGATGAGGATCGCCGAACCGATGAAGAGCGGCCGGCGTCGCAGGTCGTACCAGGCATCGGTCCACAGGCTCGCGCCCTTGGGCGGCCTGGACGCTCTCGCGCCCCGTTCCGCTCCACCGTCCCTGGGCCTGTCCGCCGGGGCAAGGGTGTCACTCATAGCGGATCCTCGGGTCGAGCACGGCGTAGAGCAGGTCGACGACCAGGTTGGCCAGGATGTAGATCAGCACCAGCACCGTCACGATGCCGACGACCACCGGCTGCTCGCGCAGGTAGACCGAGCTGAACAGCTGCTGGCCGATTCCCGGCAGGTTGAAGATCGTCTCAGTGATCACCGCACCGCCCATCAACGCGCCGAGGTCGGCGCCGAGGTAGGTGATCAGCGGGATCAGCGCGTTGCGCAGCGCGTGCCGGCCGACGACCCGGCTTCTGGGCAGGCCCTTGGCCACCGCGGTGCGAATGTAGTCGGCGCGCAGGATCTCCACCAGGCTGTTCCTGGTGAGCCGGGTGAGATAGGCGATCGACGTCCCGGCGAGCACGAAGCCGGGCAGCAGGTAGCCGCGCCAGCCCTCGGACACGCCCGCGACGGGGAAGAGATCGATCCCGGCCTGCTTGAGCTTCACGCCCAGCAGCAACTGGAGCACGAAGCCGGTGACCAGGACGGGCACCGAGATCAGCACCAGCGTGGCAGCGAGGATCAGCGAGTCACCGGCCCTGCCGTGGCGCAGCGCCGCGTACAGGCCGAGGCCCACGCCGATGACCGCCTCCATCACCAGGGCGGTCACCGCCAGGTTGATGGTCACCTGGAACTTTCCCGCCATGATGTCGCCGACCCCGACACCGGCGAAGGTGGTGCCGAAGTCGCCGCCCAGCAGGCCGACGATGTAGTACCAGTACTGCACCAGGAACGGATCGTTCAGGTGGTACTGCTCGCGCAGGACGTCGACGATGTTGGGGTCCATCCGCTTCTCGCCCGCCGACGCCGCGATGGGGTCACCGGGCAGCGCGAAGACGATGGCGTAGATGAGCAGGGTGGCGCCCAGCAGGACTGGTATCGCCTGGATCAGGCGTCTGAGAATGTAACGGTTCATAAGCTCTGGCGAGAGGACTGCCGGGTTCACCCGGCAGGGGAATCGCTTCCTTTGCGGTGAGATCGTTCCCGGGTCGCCGGTGGGGCCGGGCTCCCGCCCGACCCTCAGCCGGTCGTCAGCCGGCCTTCTCGACCTCGGTCCACTTGATCTGGTTGAGCAGGTCGATCTTGACGCCCTTGACGTTCTGGGAGAACGCGGCGTTGGTCCGGTAGAAGTACACCGGGATGTAGGGCATTTCCCTGATCAGGATGTCGTCGGCCTGCTGGTAGAACTTCAGGCCCTCCTCCCGCGTCGCGGCGGAGTCGCCCTTGGCGAGGAGCTCGTCGAACTCCTTGTTCGACCAGCCGGCGTAGTTGGAACCGGTCTTGATCTCGACGGTGGAGAAGAGCGGGGTCAGGTAGTTCTCCGCCGAGGGGTAGTCGATCGCCCAGCCCATGCGGAACATGCCACCGTAGGTCTTCTGGTCGAGCTCGTCGAGAATCGCGGCGAACTTCTCGAACGGCTTGACCGTCACCTCGACGTCCAGGTTGGCGCGGAGGCTGTTGGCGACGGCCTCGATCCACTCCTTGTGCGGACCGTCGGAGTTGTAACCCAGCTCCAGGGTCTTGGGGCCGTTGCCCGCGGTGTACTGCTCCTGGGCCTTGGCCGGGTCGTAGACGCAGACCGCGCAGGCGCCGGGGCGGTATCCGTCGAGCAGCGGGTTGATGAAGTCGTCCGCCGGGGCACGCGTGCCGGAGAAGACCTTGTCGGCGATGGTCTCGCGGTCGATGGCCATGGAGATGGCCTCGCGGACCTTCACGTTCGCGTACGTCTTGTTGTACTGCATGGGGAAGCCGATGTAGGCGACACCGGCGTCCGCCTCGTCCAGGTAGCGCTCGCCGAACTCCGACTTGGCCCTGGCGATCGCGGACGGGGGCAGCGAGTCGTGGATGTCGAGGTTGCCCGCGGCCAGGTCGTTGAACGCGGTCTCCGAGCTCGTGTAGAGCTTGAACCGGAGCTTGGTGAACTTCGGCTTCGTCCCGGGGAACTTGTCGTATCGGGTGAGGTCGATCGACTGGTCGGTGCCCTTGTTGAACGGCTTGTCGAACTGGAAGTAGCCCTGGCCGATCGGCTTCTTGGCGTACGCCTCGGTGATCTTTCCGTCGCCGCCGAAGGCCACCGTGGGCAGCGGGTAGAACGCCGTGTAGCCCAGCATCGTCTTGAACTGCGAGAACGGCTTGGCGAGGGTGACGGTGAAGGTGCTCTCGTCGACGACCTTCAGGCCCTTCATCTCCTTCGTGGAGACGGTCCGGCCCTCACCCGGGTTCAGGTCGGCCCAGCCGTCGATCCGGCTGAAGAAGCCGTTGGCGCCCTGCGCGTTGTCCTGGTCGGCGGCGTAGTTCCACGCGTCGACGTAGTTCTGCGCGATCAGCTTCTCACCGTTGTGCCAGGTGTAGCCGGGCTTGAGCTTGATCGTCCATACCCTGTTGTCCTTCGACTCGATCGACTCGGCGACCTCGTCCACGACCTGCTTGTTCTCGTCGTAGCCGACCAGCGGCGCGAAGACCGCGGCCATGACCTCAGCGCCCTCGGACTCGACGGTGTCACCGGGGTAGAAGAGCTTCTGCGGCTCGCCGAGTTCCATCCGCACCGGCAGGTCGGCCGAGGCCGTCCCGCTGCCCGAGGACGTCGAACCGCCGCACGCGGCCGGCGCGAGGGCGAGTAGCGCGGTGCCGGCGGCGAGCCGCGCACCCTTGGTAACGCGCATTGAGGTGGATCCTCCTTCTTCAGGCCCGCGTCGACACTGAGATCCGTAACCCGAGCAGCACGAAGGAGGATCTTGTGGTTCCCGCCTCCCGCCACTCCGGTCCGGGTGCTGACGCCACACCGATCGGTCGCGGCTGCTCCTTACCGCTCCACATCGATTCACATCGGTGATGTTGCAGTTCGGTCACGCATGAACCGGTTCGGCGTTATACGTCTACCAACTCGACGAGGCCAAGATCCCGAATGCTCCTAAAGGTGACATGTAGGGATATGTGGGACATGAACGGTCACGTCAAACTACCCCCACGCCGGGAGTGCTCGCATCCATTGCCTTTTCACGCCCCTGAGCTGGGCCCACTCTGGCCGGGGCGCGAAAGAGCAGGTCGCTCACCGGCAAAACACACAATTGCCCTGGAACCTCTTTCCCGGAGATCCCGTCCAATGTGTGCGGCGGGACACCGCCGCAGGCGCTTCATCCACCCACATCCAATAGAGTCCTTGCCATGAGCCAGCCGGAATCCGCGATCGCGGACGCCCAGGCGGGCGGCCCGAGTAACGGCACCCCAGAGCCGCTGGCCAAGCTCGCCGCGCGTTACGGACTTCGGCGTGCCATCGCACGCCCGAGTCTGCCCGTCTACCTACGCCAGCTGTGGGAACGACGGCATTTCGTCATGACGTACGCGACCTCGCGCAACGTCTCGAAGTACAGCAACTCAGCCCTGGGCCAGCTCTGGCAGGTCCTCACCCCACTGCTGAACGCCGCGATCTACTTCCTGATGTTCGGCGTGATCCTGGGCGCGAGCAAGGACATCGAGAACTACCCGGCCTTCCTCATCACCGGGATGTTCGTCTTCACCTACACGCAGCGCTCGGTGAGCGGCGGCGCCAAAGCGATCTCCGGCAACCTGTCACTGATCCGGGCCCTGCACTTCCCGCGCGCCGCGCTCCCGCTGGCCTACACGATCCAGGAGTTCCAGCAGCTCCTGATCTCCATGGGCGTGCTGCTCGGTCTGGTGCTGCTCACCCAGGAGCCCGTCACCCTCCTGTGGCTGCTGATCCCGGTCGCCCTGGCGCTGCAGACCATGTTCAACATCGGCGCCAGCCTGGTGCTGGCCCGGTTCGGCTCCACCGCCCGCGACCTGAACCAGCTGCTGCCCTTCATCATGCGCACCTGGCTCTACGCCTCCGGCGTCTTCTTCTCCATCGAGGACAGGGTGGTGGGCCCCGACGGCGCCGGTCTCCCCCAGTGGGTCGCCGACATCATGTACTTCAACCCGGCCGCCGCGTACATCGAGCTCATGCGGGACCTGCTCATGCAGACCCACCCGGCCCGGCCCTACATCTGGGCGGTCTGCGTATTCTGGGCAGTGTTCGCTCTGCTCGGCGGCTTCTGGTACTTCTGGCGAGCCGAGGAGAAGTACGGCCGTGGCTGAGTTGACCGAGGAGCTGTCCGGAGTGAAGGCCGAGGAGCCCGCCGTGCCCGGCACGGACGTCAGGGTGCATCCCAACCCCGAACCCGTCAAGGACGCCCGGGAGGGCACCCCCACGGTCATCGTGGACGACCTGCACATCATCTACCGGGTCTACGGCGCGGCCAGCGACGTGGAGAAGGGCAACGCCGTCAACGCCCTGATGCGCCTCGTCAAGCGCCAGGGACGGCCGCAGATGAAAGAGGTCCACGCCGTGCGCGGCGTGTCCTTCGTGGCCCGTCACGGCGACGCCATCGGCATCGTCGGCCGCAACGGCTCCGGCAAGTCCACCATGCTGCGCGCCATCGCCGGGCTCCTGCCCCCGCATTCCGGCGCCGTCTACACCAACGGCCAGCCCTCCCTGCTCGGTGTCAACGCCGCGCTGATGCGCGAGCTCACCGGCGAGCGCAACATCGTGCTCGGCTGCTACGCGATGGGCATGAACCCCGCGCAGGTCAAGGAGAAGTACGACGACATCGTCGACTTCTCCGGCATCGGGGAGTTCGTGCAGTTCCCCATGTCCACCTACTCCTCGGGCATGGGCGCCAGGCTCCGCTTCGCCATCGCCTCGGCCAGGTCCCACGACGTGCTGCTCATCGACGAGGCACTGGCCACCGGCGACCGCGAGTTCCGGCGCAAGAGTCAGGACCGGATCAAGAAGATGCGCGACGAGGCCGGCACCGTCTTCCTGGTCGCCCACAACCTCGACGTGATCGAGGAGACCTGCAACCGGGTCATCTGGCTGCACAAGGGCAAAATCAAGATGGACGGCGACCCGCAGACGGTCCTCGCCGCATACAACAAGGGCTGATCGCCGGGCAAGATGAGGAGCGACCGACAAGACGCTCCCATCGGAGGTGAATCGTGTCCACCCGGCCACCGATTCCGTACGACTTCCTGCCCCAGGTTCCCACTCTGACCGTCGAAAGCGACGACGTGCGCGACGGCGAGCGCCTGGCCAAGGCCCAGGTGTTCAACGACTGGGGATTCAACGGCCAGAACGTCTCGCCTCACCTGCGCTGGTCCGGCGCGCCTGAGGGCACCCTCGGCTACGCCGTGACGTGCTTCGACCCCGATGCGCCCACCGGCAGCGGGTTCTGGCACTGGCTGCTGTTCGACATCCCCGCGGACGTGACCGAGCTGCCCGCCGGCGCGGGGGCCGGTGACGGCGGCGTGGGCGTGCACGGCCGAAACGACTACGGCATCAACGCCTACGGCGGCGCCGCACCGCCCCCCGGGTACCCGCACCGCTACATCTTCGCGGTGCACGCCCTCGACGTGGAGAAACTCGGCCTCGACGCCGGCACCTCGGCTGCCGTGCTGGGTTTCAACATCACCGTCCACACCTTGGCCCGCGGATACATCATCCCCGAGTACGAGAACTAGCCAAGGAGGCGTGACACAGGAGGCAATGGACTGACAGCGTGTTCGGTGTTCCGGTATGATTCGAACGTTGTTTCGATCCAAGGAAGCCGTCATGGAGTGGGGGCGCGCGATGCGAGAGCTGTCCACCGCGATCGACCACCTGTCCGTCGAGGACCCATCAGAGATTCCGCGTCTCCAGCTCACCGAGCAGCTCATCGAGCTGCACTGGCAGATGGCCAGACTCCAAGCTGAGATCGCCCGCCGCACCTCCGTGCGACGCCCGGGCCGCTGAGACGGCGGGGAGACCAGCCGGTTTCCCCGCCGCCACAGGCAATGGACGAGTCTCGCGATATATCTTGAGTAGTCGTACACTCGCGTCATGACGTCTCATGACCCCGTCCTGCGCGCCTCCGACGCCGACCGCGACCACGTGGCCGCGGTGCTGGGTGAGGCGCTCGCCACCGGCCGCCTGACCAGCGTCGAGCACGCCGACCGTCGGGGCGGCGAGGGCTCTCCCGTCATCCGGGTCGTCGGCCGGGCCACCTTCGGAAAGATCATCGTTTCCCGGGAGAGCACCGACTGGAATCTCCCCGGAACTCCCTGAACACCCCAACGGAACATGCCGGTCCCAGGCCCGCCTACGATGCGGACAAACCATCCCGCACGAGGTGACCGCTTGCCTGAGACCGACGCTCCCGGCGCCATGCCTATCGCCCTTGACGCGATGGGCGGCGACCACGCCCCCGACGAGATCGTGGCGGGAGCCGTACGGGCGGTGCGAGAGCACGGGATCTCCATCGTGCTCGTCGGCGCCCCCCGCCCCCTGTATGAGGCGCTCTCCCGGCATGACGCGACCACCGAGATCCCGATCGTCAGGGCCGAGGAGGCTCTGGCCATGGACGAGGGTGCCCTCGCCAGCCTGCGCCGCCCGCGCTCCAGCATCGCCGTCGCCTGCCACCTCGTCCGGCGGGGTGACGCCTGCGCCGTGGTCTCCGCCGGTTCCACCGCCGGGATCGTGGCCACCGGAAAACTCCGGCTCCGCGGCCAGCCCGGCGTGCTCAGGCCCGCCATCGCCGTCGCCCTGCCGACCAGACCCACCCCGACCGTCCTGCTGGACGCCGGGGCGAACGCCGAGGTCAAAGCCGAGATGCTGGTGCAGTTCGCACACCTCGGCGCCGCCTACGCCGAGACGGCCATGGGCATCGAGAATCCCCGGATCGGCCTGCTGACCATCGGCAGCGAGCCGGAGAAGGGCAACAAGCTCGTCAAACGTGCCCACGAACTACTGTCGGCCGCCCCCGGCCTCGACTTCTCGGGCAACGTCGAGGGCCACGACCTGCTCACCCGTACCGTGGATGTCATCGTCACCGACGGATTCACCGGCAACGTGGCACTCAAGACCATGGAGGGCAGCGTCCGCTACGCCTTCGCCGAACTCCGTGAGACGATCAAGGAGAGCCGGACGGCCAGGGTGGGCGGCCTGCTGCAGAAGAGGCGCATCAGGGAGCTCTACCGGCGGCTCGACCCCGAGGTCCACGGCGGGGCCGTGCTGCTCGGGCTGAACGGCACCGTGGTCATCGCGCACGGCGCCTCACACGCCAAAGGGGTGAGCGCCGCCTGCGTGCTCGCGGCCAAGCTGGCCCATGAGGGCGTGGTGCACCGTATCGGCGAGCGCCTCGCCACCATCCCCCGCCCACACCGCCTCTGGTGACGTGTCGCGAAACCGGCGAGCGCCTCACCACCCCCGCCCACACCACCTCCGGCGACATGCCGCGAACGTGCCGCCGGTGGAGTCGCGACCGGGCTCGGCGGCGCCGCGGGGGCCGTGCTGACCGGCGTCTTCGCGGTTATGCGATCCCGCCGTACGGGATCGGCCAGGGTGATGTCCAATCGGTTCAGGATTGGTCAACCGCTACCCTTGGAACATGACCGACCCGCAATTCGCACTCACCGAGCGCGTCCAGCAGGCGCTGGCCGACGCCTTTGGTGCCGAATACTCCGACGCAGACCCGCTGATCCGCCCCTCGCAGTTCGCCGACTACCAGGCGAACGTGGCGATGAGTCTGAGCAAGCGACTGCGACGGGCCCCGCGGGAGGTCGCCCAGGAGATCGCCGAGCACCTCACCGGGCGGGCCGACGCCCCGTTCCCCGGCACCGTCGAGGTCAGCGGCCCCGGTTTCCTCAACCTGACCCTCTCCGACGCCTGGATCTCGGCACAGGTCTCGGAGATCCTCGCCGACCCGCGCGCCGGAGCCGGTGTGTCCGCCTCCCCGCAGACCATCGTGATCGACTACTCCGCGCCCAACGCGGCCAAGGAGATGCACGTCGGCCATCTGCGCACGACGATCGTGGGTGACGCGCTCGCCCGGGTCCACGAACACCTGGGCAACAGGGTCATCCGCCAGAACCACCTGGGCGACTGGGGCACGCCGTTCGGCATGCTCATCGAGCACCTGCTGGATATCGGCGAAGAGGCCGCCGTCGCCCAGCTGGAGGCCGGCGAGGGCAACGCCTACTACCAGGCGGCCCGGGTGAAGTTCGACACCGACCCCGAGTTCAACGCCCGCGCCCGCGCCCGGGTCGTCACCCTGCAGGCCGAGGAGCCCGAGACGATGCGCCTGTGGCACATCTTCATGGACGCCACGCTCCGCTACTTCAACAAGGTCTACGTCACGCTCGGCGTGACGCTGACCAACGATGACATCGCCGGTGAGAGCATGTACAACCATGTCCTCGCCCAGGTCTGCGACGAGCTGCAGGAGCGCGGCATCGCCGTTCTCAGCGACGGCGCGCTCTGCGTCTTCCCTCCGGGCTACACCGGCCGCGAGGGACAGCCGCTCCCCTTCATGATCCGTAAGAGCGACGGCGGATACGGCTACGCCACCACAGACATGGCCACGATCCGCTACCGGGTCGACGACCTCAAGGCCGACCGGATCATCTACGTGATCGGCGCGACCCAGTCGCTGCACATGTCGATGCTGTTCGACTCGGCCAGGCTGGCGGGCTGGCTGCCCGACCACGTCAGGGCCGAACACGTCCAGATCGGCAGCGTGCTGGGCTCCGACGGCAAGATGTTCAAGACCAGGAGCGGGAAGTCGGTCAAGCTCCTGGAACTGCTCGACGAGGCCGAGACCAGGGCCGCCGGGGTGATCCAGGACCGCGAGTACGACGAGGCGGAGCGCAGGGAGATCGCACACGCCGTCGGCATGGGCGCGGTCAAGTACGCCGACCTGTCGGTCAGCCACGACAGCGAGTACGTCTTCGACTTCGACCGGATGCTCGCCCTGACCGGCAACACCGGCCCCTACCTGCAGTACGCCCAGGCCCGCATCCGCTCCATCTTCCGCAGGGGCGGGGTGACCCCGGCCGAGACAGGCGGCCCCATCGTGCTGGGTCACCCGGCCGAGCGCGCACTGGCGCTCCAGCTCCTCGGGTTCGGCTCGGTGGTCGAGGAGACGGCGGAGAACTCGACACCGCACAAGCTGGCCTCCTACCTCTTCGACACCGCGAGCGCCTTCACCACGTTCTTCGAGAACTGCCCGGTGCTGAAGGACGACGTCGACGCCGCCACCCGCGCCTCGCGGCTCGCCCTGTGCGCGCTCACCCTGAAGATCATGGAGACCGGCCTGGGCCTTCTCGGCGTCCCCGTGCCCGAGCGCATGTAACCTGTCCACCAGATGATCGTCTTTATTGGGAAAATCAAGGCGATCGTCTGGCAAAGTCATGTTCGGCGCGCCTCCCCGTGGGGATGTCCGAAGCGCAATACGCTGGCGCGGTCATCGGTCACAACTTCGGGGAGTTCTCTGCCTTGAGCACGGACCTGACCGCGAATCCGCAGGCCGGGACAGAGTTGCACCGCTGTGCCGATGCGCTCCTCACCGACCTGGCCATCGGCACCGTCCCCGCCGGGATGCCGGCCGGTTTCGCGGACACGTCCGACCACTGGCTGGCTCCGGCCATCGAGGCCCTCGTGCTGCTCATGCGCGGTGAAGAGGCACTCGAACCCCTGGCCCGCGCCGCCCAGCGCGACGAGCGACGGACCGCGCTCTTCCTCTGCCTCGCCCTGGCCGTCGCCGGCCAGGGCGACCGCATCCACGCCTCCTGGCTCGGCAGCGCCTTTGGGGACCTGTCCCTGGACCGCCCGGTGAGCCACGGCCAGCGGGCTCTCTGGCTCGCCGCCGCCCGCGGTGCGTACGGCCCGGCAGGAAAGATCTTTGTTCTCCGCAGGCTCGACGCGGTGGCCGCGTCCCCGGCATCCGAGCCCAACCTGTGGTTGCGTGCTCTGATCCCCGACGAGCCGTCGACCGTCGTGTCGCCGGCTCTGGCCGGTTTCGCGGAGCTCGCCGAGATCCCGGAACTCGCCGTCCCCGTACAGGCCGCCGCCAGGCTGGCCCACCTGCGCGACCGCTGCGCCGAGATCACCTCGGTCCGCGAGAGCACGCCCGGCGCGAGCGGCGAGGCTGGGACCGACCTGGGTGACCTCTCGTTCCTCGACGCCGCGCGGGCGGACCGTTCCGGCGAGACGACGGTCGTGTGGAGCGAGGACGAGCCCCTGACCGTGCTCCGCCAGCTGATGGGCTCCGGCACCCCGGAGCGACCGGTGAGACCGCTCACCGACCACCTTCTCAGCGATCTGCGCCCGGGCTCCCATCCCCACCTGGCCGCGATCGCGCTGCATGTCGCCGCCCCCATCGTGCGGGCCGCGGCCGAGAACCTCGCCGAGGCCACCAGGGCCGAGGCCCCTGAGTCGGTCACCATGCCGATCCTCGGCCACCGCGTGACACTCCGCCCCGAGGGCCCGGATCCCGAATCGCTCGGCGCCGCCGAGGAGCGCATCATCGCCGAGGGAACGCCGGTCCGCGGCCGCCCCTGGGCCGCCTACCTGCTGCTCGCCCTCGCACCGGTGATCCTGGGGGTCGCGCTCGTCCTTCCCGTTCTCCCGCTCGCGCTGCTCGCCCTGCTACCGGCCGCGGGGGGAGGCTACCTGCTGTGGCGCAGGCGCAGGCGTGAGCGGGCGGACGCCGAATACGTCGTCACGCAGCTCTCCGAGCTCAGAGAGCTCGCCCAGGGCGCGGTGTGGGCCCTGCATGACCACGCTCGCGAGTCGGAAGGCCGGATCAAGACAGCGGCCTCCGACCTGGCCGAACTCACCCGTCTGCTCCGCCGGGGTCCCCGGGCGGGCTGACCGGGTCCGTTCCCCAGGCGTTTTCACCGAACCCAGGGCCGACTGAACGCTCCTGGCATGCGCACCGCGCCTCCTCAAGCCTGTGACGGAGCCGATCTCTCCGGCCCCGCATGGCCAGGCCACTGCGGAATCACCCGTTGGTGATCTCCACCTCGGCAGGAGCCAGCAGGAAGACCTTCTCCGCGATCCGCTCGATACGCCCCTCGCAGCCGTACGCCAACCCGGCGACGAAGTCGACCATCCTCGTGGCCTCGGCGGTGCTCATCCCGCTGACGTCCATGATGACCGTCTGACCGTCGCGGAAGTGCTGTCCGATGACCGGTGCGTCGTTGTACTTCATCGGCGTCAGCATCACGATTCGTGAGGGCTCGTTCATCGCGTGCCAGCGCTTGGCCGCGCGCTCCGAGGCAGACTGCCAGTCCTCGCCCTCGACCTCATCCTCGTAGTCGTAGGACTCGTCATAATGCTCGGCCCCGCTCAGACCAAGGTAGCTTGCCACCTTGCGCACTGCCCCCATCGGCTCGTCCTTTCGCCAGGACCACGCCGTACCCGGCCTGTCCCTACATCTTGGACGGTAACCGACGACCTGAAGTTCGCCATGCGACACGCCCAGCGCTTATTTCCACTTTGTACGGCTACCGCACTGGTTTGCCCGATCCCTGACTTTGCCCGATCCCCTGACTCGACTTCAACCGATATCTCCGGCACCGCTAGCATCGCATCATGCTCGTCTACACGGTCGATTCGTTTACCAGTGAATTTTTCAAGGGTAACCCTGCCGGGGTCTGCGTACTCGGCAATCCCGTCCCTGACACCTGGATGCAGTCCGTAGCGGCGGAGATGAGGCACTCCGAGACAGCCTTCCTGCTCGGAGCGGAGGACGGCGGTCCGTACTCGCTCCGTTGGTTCACGCCGGTGACCGAAGTGGCCCTCTGCGGGCATGCGACCCTGGCCACGGCGCATGTGCTGTATTCCACGGGCACGGCCCCAGAAACCCTCGAATTCTCAACGAAGAGTGGAATCCTGTCCGTGACCAGGGATAAATCAGGTTTAATCAGCATGGATTTCCCGGCAAAAGTACTCCAAGAGACGATCCTTCCCAGCGGGCTGATCGATGCGCTCGGAGTTAAACCTGTTTGGGGAGGAAAAAATGTTTGGGATTATCTCGTGGAGGTCGAGTCCGAGGAGGCCGTGCTCGCCGCGGCCCCTGACTTCCGCGCCCTGGAGGCCGTCGAGGCGCGGGGAGTCATCGTGACGGCTCGGGCATCCAGACAGGGCGCCGACTACGTCTCCCGCTTCTTCGCCCCCCGAGTCGGAGTCCCCGAAGACCCGGTGACGGGCTCCGCCCACTGCGCGCTCGCTCCCTACTGGTCCGCCAGGCTCGGCTCCGACAGCCTGGTGGGCGCCCAGCTGTCGCAGCGCGGGGGCGTGGTCCGCACGACCGTGCGGGGCGACCGGGTCGAACTGGCGGGGCACGCGGTGACCGTGCTATCCGGCGAGCTCCATACAGAGCCCGGGGTTCCGTGGCCTCCGGCCGGCCCGTGACTCCCGGTCCGCGAAGTCCTCAAAACAGAAAGGCTCCCACCGACTGGCGGGAGCCCCGGTAAGCCCCGTTTCGGGACTCCCCTGGAAAACATGAGAATCCCACCAACCCGCGGTGCAGATTCCAGGCAGAAAACACGAAGGCCCCCACCACGAATGGTGAGGGCCCTCACATGAAAAATTGTCCGGCGGCGACCTACTCTCCCACACCGTCCCCGGTGCAGTACCATCGGCGCTGAAGAGCTTAACTTCCGGGTTCGGAATGTAACCGGGTGTTTCCCCTTCGCCATAACCGCCGTAACACTATGAAACACACAAACCACCGTTTGCTGTCTCAGAATTGCCTAGTGGACGCGAGCAAAAAATGCTTTGAGGTCAAGTCCTCGGCCTATTAGTACTGGTCAGCTCCACACATTACTGCGCTTCCACTTCCAGCCTATCAACCCGGTCGTCTACCGGGAGCCTTACCCCCTCACAGGGTGGGAGACCTCATCTCAAGGCGAGCTTCCCGCTTAGATGCTTTCAGCGGTTATCCCTTCCGAACGTAGCCAACCAGCCGTGCTCCTGGCGGAACAACTGGCACACCAGAGGTTCGTCCGTCCCGGTCCTCTCGTACTAGGGACAGCTCCTTTCAAGTCTCCTGCGCGCGCAGCGGATAGGGACCGAACTGTCTCGCGACGTTCTAAACCCAGCTCGCGTGCCGCTTTAATGGGCGAACAGCCCAACCCTTGGGACCTACTCCAGCCCCAGGATGCGACGAGCCGACATCGAGGTGCCAAACCATCCCGTCGATATGGACTCTTGGGGAAGATCAGCCTGTTATCCCCGGGGTACCTTTTAGCCGTTGAGCGACGGCGCTTCCACATGCCACCGCCGGATCACTAGTCCCAGCTTTCGCTCCTGCTCGACCCGTCGGTCTCACAGTCAAGCTCCCTTGTGCACTTACACTCGACACCTGATTGCCAACCAGGCTGAGGGAACCTTTGGGCGCCTCCGTTACTCTTTAGGAGGCAACCGCCCCAGTTAAACTACCCACCAGACACTGTCCCTGATCCGGATCACGGACCGAAGTTAGACGTTCAAAACGACCAGAGTGGTATTTCACCAATGACTCCACCACCACTAGCGTGATAGCTTCACCGTCTCCCACCTATCCTACACAAGACGTTCCAAACGCCAATGTCAAGCTATAGTGAAGGTCCCGGGGTCTTTCCGTCCTGCTGCGCGTAACGAGCATCTTTACTCGTAGTGCAATTTCGCCGGGTCTGCGGTTGAGACAGCGGGGAAGTCGTTACGCCATTCGTGCAGGTCGGAACTTACCCGACAAGGAATTTCGCTACCTTAGGATGGTTATAGTTACCACCGCCGTTTACTGGCGCTTAAGTTCTCAGCTTCGCCACACACGTGCGACTAACCGGTCCCCTTAACGTTCCAGCACCGGGCAGGCGTCAGTCCGTATACATCGTCTTACGACTTCGCACGGACCTGTGTTTTTAGTAAACAGTCGCTTCCCCCTGGCCTCTGCGACCCCCACCAGCTCAGAGTGCAAAACTCATCACCAGCGAAGGCCCCCCTTCTCCCGAAGTTACGGGGGCAATTTGCCGAGTTCCTTAACCACAGTTCACCCGATCGCCTTAGTATTCTCTACCTGACCACCTGAGTCGGTTTAGGGTACGGGCCGCCACGACACTCACTAGAGGCTTTTCTCGGCAGCATAGGATCACCCACTTCGCCACAATCGGCTCGGCATCACATCTCAGACTTAATGTGCTGCGGATTTGCCTACAACACGTCCTACATGCTTACCCCAGGACTACCATCGCCTGGGCTGGGCTACCTTCCTGCGTCACCCCATCGCTTACCTACTACCAATTCAGGCCAGGCGTTCACCCTCACCCCAAGCCCGAAGGCTCGGAGGGGTTAAGGACCCTTAGTATCACTGGATTCAGTATTGGCGCATCGTAGCGGGTACGGGAATATCAACCCGTTGTCCATCGACTACGCCTGTCGGCCTCGCCTTAGGTCCCGACTTACCCTGGGCGGATTAGCCTGCCCCAGGAACCCTTGGTCATCCGGCGCAGAAGTTTCTCACTTCTGATTCGCTACTCATGCCTGCATTCTCACTCGCACAGCCTCCACAGCTGGATCACTCCGCTGCTTCACCGGCCGCACGACGCTCCCCTACCCATCCACACACCTAAACCACAAAGGCTCGGATACATGTGTGAATGCCACGACTTCGGCGGTGTACTTGAGCCCCGCTACATTGTCGGCGCAGAATCACTTGACCAGTGAGCTATTACGCACTCTTTCAAGGATGGCTGCTTCTAAGCCAACCTCCTGGTTGTCACTGCGACTCCACATCCTTTCCCACTTAGCACACGCTTAGGGGCCTTAGTCGGTGGTCTGGGCTGTTTCCCTCTCGACTACGGAGCTTATCCCCCGCAGTCTCACTGCTGCGCTCTCACTTACCGGCATTCGGAGTTTGGCTGACGTCAGTAACCTTGTCGGGCCCATTAGCCATCCAGTGCTCTACCTCCGGCAAGAAACACGCAACGCTGCACCTAAATGCATTTCGGGGAGAACCAGCTATCACGGAGTTTGATTGGCCTTTCACCCCTAAACACAGGTCATCCCCCAGGTTTTCAACCCTGGTGGGTTCGGTCCTCCACGCGGTCTTACCCGCGCTTCAACCTGCCCATGCCTAGATCACTCCGCTTCGGGTCTACAGCATGCGACTCAAACGCCCTATTCAGACTCGCTTTCGCTACGGCTCCCCCACACGGGTTAACCTCGCCACACACCATAACTCGCAGGCTCATTCTTCAAAAGGCACGCAGTCACATCACAAACACTCCGAAGAATGTTTACGCTCCTACGGCTTGTAGGCACACGGTTTCAGGTACTATTTCACGACCCCTCACCGGGGCGCTTTTCACCTTTCCCTCACGGTACTTGTTCACTATCGGTCATCAGGGAGTATTTAGGCTTACCAGGTGGTCCTGGCAGATTCACACAGGATTTCTCGGGCCCCGTGCTACTTGGGATCCCCTCCAACAGTCCAACCGATTTCGCCTACCCGACTCTCACGGTCTACGGCGCCACTTCCCAGAAGCTTCGGCTATCGAAAGGATTTCTTACTGTCCGGAGGAACGGCAGCCCCTCCCAGAGGGTCCCACAACCCCGTAAACGCAACGCCTGCCGGCTATCACACGCCTACGGTTTAGCCTGATCCGCTTTCGCTCACCACTACTCACGGAATCACTATTTGTTTTCTCTTCCTACGGGTACTGAGATGTTTCACTTCCCGCGTTACCACCAACCGCCCTATACATTCAGGCGGAGGCAACACCACATGACTGGTGCTAGGTTTCCCCATTCGGACATCCCCGGATCAAAGTCTGGTTGGCGACTCCCCGGGGCTTAACGCAGCCTCCCACGTCCTTCATCGGCTCCTGATGCCAAGGCATCCACCGTGTGCCCTAAAAAACTTGGCCACAAAGATGCTCGCGTCCACTATGCAAATCTCAAACAACAAACAGCGACCAGACCAGACCCGCCACCAACACCCAAACCCTCTACAGGCCGAGCCGGTATGACAGATGATCGGTCCCGCATGAGGCCCAAACAGACAGCAAGCCCGCCGCAAGCGGGCCCACCTCAAAGTCCGTTTCCTCAGGACCCAACAGTGTGTTCACCCCAGCGAAACCCCGCAACCGCCGTTCCCACTCCCCGGCTCCGAAGAACCAAGGCGGTACTAACCGATCAGCGATCCCGCCGAACCGAATAGCCAGTGCTCCACTAATGAGCGCGCCGTGTGCAGAACGTACGCCTGCAGACACGACCTGAACCACGACCACCCGAAGACGACCGCAGCCGATGCTCCTTAGAAAGGAGGTGATCCAGCCGCACCTTCCGGTACGGCTACCTTGTTACGACTTCGTCCCAATCGCCAGCCCCACCTTCGACCGCTCCCCCCAGACAAGCTGGTTGGGCCACGGGCTTCGGGTGTTGCCGACTTTCGTGACGTGACGGGCGGTGTGTACAAGGCCCGGGAACGTATTCACCGCAGCGTTGCTGATCTGCGATTACTAGCGACTCCGACTTCATGGGGTCGAGTTGCAGACCCCAATCCGAACTGAGACCGGCTTTTAGGGATTCGCTCCACCTCACGGTATCGCAACCCTCTGTACCGGCCATTGTAGCATGTTTGCAGCCCAAGACATAAGGGGCATGATGACTTGACGTCATCCCCACCTTCCTCCGAGTTGACCCCGGCAGTCTCCAATGAGTCCCCACCACCCCCGAAGGAGCGTGCTGGCAACATTGAACAAGGGTTGCGCTCGTTGCGGGACTTAACCCAACATCTCACGACACGAGCTGACGACAGCCATGCACCACCTGTCACCCAGTCCGAAGAGGCACCCATCTCTGAGTGTTTCCGGGCGATGTCAAGCCTTGGTAAGGTTCTTCGCGTTGCGTCGAATTAAGCAACATGCTCCGCCGCTTGTGCGGGCCCCCGTCAATTCCTTTGAGTTTTAGCCTTGCGGCCGTACTCCCCAGGCGGGGCGCTTAATGCGTTAGCTACGGCGCGGAAACCGTGGAAGGTCCCCACACCTAGCGCCCAACGTTTACAGCGTGGACTACCAGGGTATCTAATCCTGTTCGCTCCCCACGCTTTCGCTCCTCAGCGTCAGGTAAGGCCCAGAGAACCGCCTTCGCCACCGGTGTTCCTCCTGATATCTGCGCATTTCACCGCTACACCAGGAATTCCGTTCTCCCCTACCTACCTCTAGCCAGCCCGTATCGAATGCAGACCTGGAGTTAAGCCCCAAGCTTTCACACCCGACGTGACAAGCCACCTACGAGCTCTTTACGCCCAATAATTCCGGACAACGCTTGCGCCCTACGTATTACCGCGGCTGCTGGCACGTAGTTAGCCGGCGCTTCTTCTGCAGGTACACGTCAACTTCGTCCCTGCTGAAAGAGGTTTACAACCCGAAGGCCGTCATCCCCCACGCGGCGTCGCTGCGTCAGGCTTTCGCCCATTGCGCAATATTCCCCACTGCTGCCTCCCGTAGGAGTCTGGGCCGTGTCTCAGTCCCAGTGTGGCCGGTCGCCCTCTCAGGCCGGCTACCCGTCGTCGCCTTGGTAGGCCGTTACCCCACCAACAAGCTGATAGGCCGCGAGTCCATCCCCAACCGAAAAACTTTCCACACCCACCCGATGCCGGGAGGTGTCGTATCCGGTATTAGACCCAGTTTCCCGGGCTTATCCCAGAGTCAGGGGCAGGTTACTCACGTGTTACTCACCCGTTCGCCGCTCGAGTACCCCGAAGGGCCTTTCCGCTCGACTTGCATGTGTTAAGCACGCCGCCAGCGTTCGTCCTGAGCCAGGATCAAACTCTCCAAACAATGTCTGAACAGTTGCTCCCGGCTGAAAGCACCCATCTCACATGATGGATGTTCAACCAAAGGAATCCGTCCTCCCACCCCAAAGGGCAGGTCGGACAGGGTTGTGCTTCATGCACTGGCTTTTAACACACTGTTGAGTTCTCAAGAAACGGACGCGTACACCGTCGTCCCGACCGGACTCGATCGGAGAACCAGGGGCGGTTCGTTTTATTCTGTTCTTTCGTTGTGCCGTTATTCTTTCAGGCCCGCTTTTCCGTGTCAAACCGGCTCGTTTTGAAGCGATTGACTTGATCTTGCAGGTCTTGCTGGAATTCGACGACCCCGTTTCCGGGGCAACCCCTCAAACTTACCAGCACCTGAGCGGCTCTGCGAACCGGACTCTGGAACCGTTGGGTTTCAAAGGGATTGTCGGCGGACACGACACAAGCCATACGGAAGTCACCGGAGTGATTAGAGTGGTTTGCGCCGGACCCTGCCGACTTCAAAAGATTAGCAGTCTTCCAAGACCGCTCGGAACGTAACGGTGAACCCCGTACAGGGAACCCTCGGGCCGGCCGGAGGAGACGAGTCCGGCTCGCGAGCAGCCCGAGGCAAGCCGCAGCAGGCAGAGGTGGATCGAGACCACTCGCCCGACCGGGCGAGCGATCCGAACGGGGACCGGCGGAAACATAGACTCGACTGGGTGAGCAGCCAGACGCCGCCGACGGCGAAGAAGGTTCCCAGCGAGCGCGTGCACCACGGGGACACCGTGGTCGATGACTACGCGTGGCTGACGGTCAAGGACGACCCGGAGGTAGTCGCCTACCTGGAGGCGGAGAACGCCTACACGCAGGAGGCGACCGCCCACCTCAAGCCCCTGCAGGAGACGCTCTTCCAGGAGATCAAGGGGCGCACCCTTGAGACCGACCTCTCGGTCCCCACCCGCAAGGGCGGCTGGTGGTACTACTCGCGGACCGAGGAGGGCAAGCAGTACGGCATCCAGTGCCGGGTGGCGGCGGACGGCGAGACCCCGCCCGAGTTGAAAGCCGGCGAGTCGCTTCCCGGTGAGGAGGTCCTGCTCGACGGCAACGAGCTCGCCGGAGACTCCGGCTTCTTCTCGATCGGTACCAGCTCGGTCAGTTCCGACGGCACCCTGCTGGCCTACTCCACCAACTTCACCGGCGACGAGCGCTTCACCCTGAAGGTGAAGAACCTCGCCACCGGCGAGACCCTCCCCGACGAGATCCCCGGCATCTTCTACGGCGGCGCCTGGTCGGCCGACGGCACGACGTTCTTCTACACGACCGTCGACGAGGCCTGGCGGCCCAACCAGGTGCACCGGCACACGATCGGCAGCCCCGCCAAGGACGACACGCTCGTCCATGAGGAGGCCGACGAGCGGTTCTGGGTCGGCATCGGGCTCAGCCGCAGTGAGCGCTACCTGGTCCTCTCCGCCGGAAGCAAGATCACCAGCGAGGTGCGCGTCCTTGAGGCCGACGACCCCACCGGCGAGTTCCGCGTCGTCCGGCCCCGGGAGACCGGCGTCGAGTACGGGGTCGACCACGCGGGCGACCACTTCCTGGTTCTGCACAACCGGAACGCGGAGAACTTCGAGCTGGCCATCGCGCCACTCGACGCCCCCGGCGACTGGACGCCGCTGATCGAGCACCGCGCCGACACCCGGCTGCTCGACGTCGACGCCTTCGAGGGCCACACCGTCGTGCACTTCCGCCGAGACGGGCTCACCGGCATCCGCATCCTGCCCCGTGCCGGGGAGGCGTACGAGATCTCCTTCCCCGAGCCGATCTACGACGTGGCCCCGTCGGGCAACCCGGAGTTCGTCACGGGGCGGCTGCGGCTCGGCTACACCAGCATGGTCACCCCGCCTTCGGTCTACGACTACGACCTGGCGGCGCGCGAGCTGGTCCTGCTGAAGCAGAAGGTCGTGCTCGGCGGCTACGACCCCGCCGACTACGAGCAGTTCCGCGAGTGGGCGACCGCCTCCGACGGCACCCGCGTCCCGATCTCGATCGTGATGAGAAAGGGCACGGAGCGGCCGGCCCCCGCGGTGCTGTACGGCTACGGCAGCTACGAGATCTCGATCGACCCCTCGTTCTCCATCGCGAGGCTCAGCCTGCTCGACCGGGGCTTCGTCTTCGCCATGGCGCACGTCAGAGGCGGCGGTGAGATGGGCCGCCACTGGTACGAGGACGGCAAGTTCCAGAAGAAGAAGAACACCTTCACCGACTTCGTCGCCGCCGCAGAGCACCTCTCGGCCGCCGGCTGGTCGAGCGCGATCGTCGCCAGGGGCGGATCGGCGGGCGGGCTGCTGATGGGCGCGGTCGCCAACCTCGCGCCCGGGACCTTCGCGGGCGTGGTGGCGGAGGTGCCGTTCGTGGACGCGCTGAACACGATCCTCGATCCCTCGCTGCCGCTGACCGTGATCGAGTGGGACGAGTGGGGCGACCCGCTGCACAACCCCGAGGTGTACGCGTACATGAAGTCGTACACGCCGTACGAGAACGTGGACGGCCGGGTCTACCCGCCGATTCTGGCGATCACCAGCCTCAACGACACCCGGGTCTTCTACCACGAGCCCGCCAAGTGGGTCGCGAAGCTCCGCGACGTCGCGGACGGCGGGCCGTTCCTGCTCAAGACGGAGATGGGTGCCGGACACGGCGGCCGCAGCGGCCGGTACGACTCCTGGCGTGAGGAGGCCTTCACCCTCTCCTGGATTCTCGACACAGCCAAGGTGACACAGTGACATACATCGCGGCAGATGACAGATACCACGGACGCCGGCCGTACAACAGGGTCGGTAAGAGCGGGCTCAAGCTGCCCGCCGTCTCGCTGGGGCTCTGGCACAACTTCGGTGACGACAAGCCCTTCGAGACCCAGCGGGCCATCCTGCGCAGGGCCTTCGACCTGGGGATGACCCACTTCGACCTGGCCAACAACTACGGTCCGCCGCCCGGGTCCGCGGAGACCAACTTCGGCCGGCACTTCCGCGAGGACTTCACACCGTACCGGGACGAGCTGGTCATCTCCACCAAGGCGGGCTACGACATGTGGCCCGGCCCCTACGGCGAGTGGGGGTCGCGCAAATACCTGCTGTCCAGCCTGGACAGGTCGCTGGAGCGGATGGGGCTCGACTACGTCGACATCTTCTACAGCCACCGCTTCGACCCGGACACTCCGCTGGAGGAGACGATGGGCGCGCTGGACCACGCGGTCCGGTCGGGCAGGGCGCTGTACGCGGGCATCTCGTCCTACTCGCCCGAGCGCACCGCGGAGGCCGCGCGGCTCCTGCGGGAGATGGGCACGCCGCTGCTGATCCATCAGCCCTCGTACTCGATGCTGAACCGGTGGATCGAGGGTGGGCTGCTCGACGTCCTGGAGGAGGAGGGCGTGGGCTGTATCGCGTTCTCCCCGCTGGCGCAGGGCATGCTGACCAACCGCTACCTGAACGGGATCCCCGAGGGGTCGCGGGCCTCGCTGGGACGCTTCCTCACCCCGGGGATGCTCACCGAGGAGACGATGCGGCACATCCGCACCCTGAACGAGATCGCGGGCAGGCGTGGCCAGTCGCTGGCGCAGATGGCACTGGCATGGGCGCTGCGCGACAGGCGCGTCACGTCGGTGCTGATCGGCGCGAGCAGTGTGGAGCAGTTGGAGGACAGTCTCGCGGCCGTGGAGAACACGTCGTTCGACGCCGCGGAGCTTGAGGCGATCGACAGGGACGCGGTCGACGCGGGCATCAACCTCTGGGCCAGGTCGAGCGAGGCCTGACCCCCGTCCCTCCGGGGACCGCCGGTGTCGGCGGTCCCCGGACGAGAGCACCTCACGGGACAGGGCCTAGAGCGCTTGGTGCCGCTGAAGGTACGCGAACGAGGCCCAGCCGGGCAGGACCGGCAGCCAGAAGGTCAGCAGCCGGAACAGCAGCACGGCTGAGGTCGCCACCTCACCGGGCAGGCCGGAGAGGGTCAGGCCGACCGACAGGGACAGTTCGACGGCGCCGAGGCCGCCGGGGGTGGGGGCTGCCGAGCCGATGGCGTTGCCCGCGAGAAAGACGATGGCGACGGTGGCGAAGTTGAGGGAGCCGCCGAAGGCGCGGACGCAGGCGTCCAGGCAGAGCACGAAGAACAGGGTGAGCATCAGGGTGCCGCTGAAGCCCTCAATGATCTTCCGGGGCGACTGGAGGACGTCGAGCAGGCGCGGGATGACGCCGGAGAACAGCGAGCGGAGCCTCGTGGTGATCATGCGACGCAGGCGCGGCACGCCCACGATGACCAGCACCACCACGGCCACGGCCAGCAGCGTCAGCACGAGCGTGCGCGACGGGGTGAACGACGAGGCGGTGCCGGAACCGGTGATGTAGGCGAACAGCAGGAGCAGCGCGATGTGGAATGCCAGCCCGATGAGCTGGGAGGCACCAACGCTGGCCACCGCCTGCCCCAGAGGGATGCCGCGTTTCTGCAGGTAGCGGGTGTTGATCGCGACCCCGCTCACCGCGGCGGGCGCGACGAGCTTGACGAACGACCCGGCGAACTGGACGAGCACGGTACGGCGGAGAGGCAGTTTCTCCGGCACGAAGCCCATCAGCATGAGGGCTGCGGCGACGTAGCTCATCATCGCGGCGACCAGTGCCACGCCGGTCCAGCTCCACTTGGCCGATGTGATCATGTTGAGGTTGATCTGGGTCAGGTAGTAGACCAGGAAGTACGCGGCGAACGCGGTGCCGATGATGGTGATCAGGGTCCTGGGGCGGAAGCGCTCCAGGCGCACCTCCTCGGCCTCGGCCCTGGGCGTGAGCTCGACGATCCGCTCGCGGATCTCGGTGAGCAGTCCCTTGTTCTTGTTGAGTGCGGCCCTGGTCTCGCGGATCAGCGCGATCCGCTGAAGCAGTGGGAGCGCGTCGGCGAGCAGGCCCGGACCGGCCCCGGCAGCGGCGGCGTTGACCGCCCGCTGGGCGCCGACGCGCAGGCTGAGGTAGGTGAGCAGCTGGGCGATGTCCAGGCGGAGCAGCAGGTCACCGGCGGCGATCTCACCGCTCCGGGCGTCTGTGAGGACGACCCGGCCATCGCGGTCGACATGGATGCTGTCGCCGGTCAGCCGCCGGTGGGCGAGCCGCTGGACCTGCAGGAGCAGGACCTGCTCCCAGATCTGGGCGAGCAGGTTGTCGTCGATCTCCTCGTCGGGGATGTCGTCGAGCGCGCGGGTGGGGATGTGCTCGTAGGCGAGCAGCGCGGCCTCCGTGCCGATCTCGCCGGTGCCGACGAGCCGGGGGGTGCTCACTCCCGCCGCCTGCGCGGCGTACGCCATGAGGGCTTCGCGTTCCAGTTCGGCGCGGAGCGAGCGGATGGCCTTGCGTCGGGTCTCGGAGTTGAGGAGGATGCGCCGCCAGAGGCGGTAGAGCACCCCGGCGACCTGTCGGTCCCGGTCGAGGACCGTGACGTCGAGGCGGTTGCCGTTCTTGAGTTCCACGGCGTAGCGGCGACTGCTCTGGTGGTCGTCGTCAAGCCTGCGGGCCCTGACGGGGACGAAGCCCAGCTTGCGGAGCACGCTGACGACCGCACTGCCCGGGGGGCGGGTGTTGGGGCTGCCCACGCCGTACAGGGTGGCGTAGCCGACGGCCAGCCCGACCAGGATGGAGACGACGATGCCGAGGATGGTGGCGGCGAGCCCGGCGAACAGGGCGACGGCGTTGAGCGCGACCGCGCTCCACAGTGCCGCCCGCCAGGTGGGGCGGCGGGATATGCGCACCGCGGTGACGTAGGCGATGATCGGGGTGAGCAACGTGTTGACCGGCTCGACCCCGGCTCTGCCACCGGTCAGCAGGAGCCTCAGGTCCTCGGGTCCCGCGTTGACGATCCACTCGCCGAGTACGAAGGAGAGCACCATCGCGGCGATGGCCGCGAAGAGCCCCTCGGCTACCCGGAGGCCGTCGCGGTGCAGCACCCGTTCGATGGCGAAGGCGATGGGCACGCCGAGCATGGCCGAGGCGCTCAACACCCCGGCCACGCCGCTGAGCAGGAACGGCGCCCGGCTGGTGCCGTCGGCGACATCGCCCTCCAGGCCGTTCAGGGTCTTCTTGGCGACGAGGGCGAGCAGGATCACGGCCACGAGCCCGAGCAGGGTCGCCAGGAACCGCAGCAGGTCCGAGGGGCGGCGGATCCGCTGGGGAAGCAGCGGCTCGATGACGCGCACGGCTAGATCGCCGTCCGTCGCCGGTCGTGTGCCGTCGTCGGACGCCGTTCCGTCCAGCTCCTTGATTTCCGTCACCGCCAGTGATTCTGCATGTTCCGCATTACAGCTGCGTCACCAACCTTCTCCCCGGTATCCGCGATCAGAGCCATGCGCGTCTCGGCAGCCTCCAACAGTCTTGACACTCTGACTTACATCTTGGCGCCTGAAATCAGAAAACCGGGCCACATGGTGACATCGCATGCGCCCTGATCGGCGAACGGGCGGATCAGGCGATCGCGGACCGCTGGACCGCGTCGATCGCCGCGAACAAGGTTCCCGGTGTCCGGGCGGGCGGGGCGGGCGGGGCGGGCGGGGCGGGCGGGGCGGGCGGGGCGGGCGGGGCGGGGCAACATACCGACGATCGGCCTCCGCCCTGCCGCTCGAAGAGATCACAGACTCCTGGTGCACACCTATCCCGGTCTCAACAAGAGGGACAGAGCGAACACAGCGTACCTGTCCGAGATGGAGAATTGACCCTCCTACCTGCGGGAATACTGGATTCAGCGGGTGCCGGACTGGAAGGCTGGCCGTCATGTTCTCGCTCCCCGCCCGCAGCCCGCAGGACCGCGGGCGGGGAGCGAGAACGCCCCGTCGCGGTCACCTCTCACCGCCTTCATGGGAGGGCGGCCATTCCACTGTTTTCAAGTAACGCCGTCCCCGATGTCAGAGGAGCCTGACTTGAGTGCACGTGCCTTCGGGAGAGTGCTGGCCGCCGTCACCATCGCCTCGGTCACGATCCCGCCCGTCGTCAACACGGCCTGGGCCACGACCCCGCCCGGAACGGTGCGGCCCGCCACCTCCGCACCGGAACCGGTGGACGCCGGTATCCACGGCCCGTCCGGCCTGCCCTCGGAACCGCCTCCGGAGAGCCCCCTGCCGCCGGGCGCGGAGGCGTTCGGGCGGTCGATCAAGCTCGCGTCCGTCAAGCGGCACCTGGAAAGGTTCCAGGAGATCGCCACGGCCAACGGCGGCAACCGGGCCGCGGCCACCCCTGGCCACGAGGCCTCGGTCTCCTACGTCGCGGACAGACTTCGCGCCGCCGGGTACCAGGTCACCCTGCAGGAGTTCGGGATCCCCTTCTTCCACGAGCGTGCGGTTCCCGTGCTGGCGCGAGTGTCACCCGCGGCCAGGGCGTACGCGCCCGGCACCGACTTCCAGACGATGACGTACTCCGGCTCGGGGAAGGTCACGGCTCCGGTGCAGGGAGTGGACCTGGTGCTGCCGCCGGCCCCGAACGCGACCTCCTCCTCCGGATGCGAGGCGAGTGACTTCAACGGGTTCGTCCGGGGGAACATCGCCCTGATCCAGCGTGGCTCCTGCAGCTTCCAGGTCAAGGCGGAGCGGGCCCAGGCGGCCGGCGCGTCCGGGGTGGTCGTCTTCAATGAGGGGCAGCCGGGTGAGGCTCTCGCCGACCGCAGGATTCTACTGAGAGGCTCGGTCAACACCTCCGGCATCAAGATTCCGATCGTCGGAGCCACCTTCGCGGCAGGCAAGGAGCTGTCGGCGCCGGGAACGACCGCGACGCTCACGGTGGACGCCGAGAGCGACCCCGGCCGCAGGACTCGCAACGTCATCGCCGAGAGCCGCCAGGGCGACCCGGACCGGGTGGTCATGCTCGGCGCCCACCTGGACAGTGTCATGGCGGGACCCGGCATCAACGACAACGGCTCCGGGACCGCGGGCGTCCTGGAGACGGCGCTGGCGGCGAAGGACCTGCGGACGAGGAACAGGCTGCGCTTCGCCTTCTGGGGTGCGGAGGAGCTGGGCCTGCTCGGTTCCACCCACTACGTGGCCCATCTCTCGGCGGCGGAGAGGGCGAAGATCAAGCTGTACCTGAACTTCGACATGATCGCCTCGCCGAACTACGTCCTGGGGATCTACGACGGCGACAACTCCGACACGGGCCTGGACACACGTCCACCTGCCGGTTCCGACCGGATCGAGAAGCTCTTCCAGTCGTACTTCGACGCCGTGGGCAAGCCGCACCAGGAGGCCGACTTCACCGGCCGCTCCGACTACGGCCCCTTCATCAAGGTGGGCATCGCCGCGGGCGGGCTGTTCACCGGCGCCGAGGGCCTCAAGAGCGCCGAGGAGGCCGAGAAGTTCGGCGGCAAAGCCTGGGCCCCCTACGACAGGTGCTACCACCAGGCGTGCGACACCCTCGCCAACATCGACGACGGGGCGCTGGAGGTGAACGCCTCCGCGATCGCCGCGGCGGCGTACGTCTACGCGTACGCTCGCGATCTCCCCGGTGATCCCGTCGCCCCCGGCTCCACAGGAGGACCGGAGGTCGGAGGACCCGGAACCGGTGGGGGCGGGCTGGGACACGACCACCACCACGAGCCCCCCGGGCTTCTCCGGTGACCCCCGCGCTCTCCGGGCGCGGCTACAGTCGAGGGCATGTCGTCAGGCGAACTTCGAGTGCTGGGGGCGTGCCCGCTTGACTGCCCCGACACGTGCTCCTGGGTGGTGACCGTCCAGGACGGCGAGGCCGTCAAGATGCGCGGCAACCCTGACCATCCCTACACCCGTGGCGCACTCTGCGTGAAGGTCAACCGCTACCTGGAGCACACCCGGGCGGCCGACCGCATCCTGCACCCGATGCGGCGGACCGCCCCCAAGGGGTCCGGCAGATTCGAGCGGATCAGCTGGGAAGAGGCCCTGGAGGAGATCTCCGTACGGCTGCGCGGCATCGTCGACGAGCACGGCGGCGAGGCGATCTGGCCCTATATGGGCACCGGCACGCTGGGGTACGTCCAGGGGGCCGAGGGGGTGGCGGGGCGGCGGTTCTGGAACGTCCTCGGCGCGTCGAGGCACTTTCCGAACATCTGCTCGTCGGCCGGCAACTCCGGGCTGCGGCAGGTCTACGGCACGCCGGGCGGGATGGATCCGGAGACGTTCGCCCTGTCCCGGCTCATCCTGCTGTGGGGCACGAACACGCTGACCAGCGGGCACCACCTGTGGAAGTTCATCCAGGACGCCCGCGCGGCGGGGGCGCACGTGGTGGCGATCGACCCGATCCGGACCCGCACCGCCGAGCAGGCCGACGAGCACCTGCCGATCAGGCCGGGCACCGACGCGGCCCTCGCCCTGGGGCTGATGAACGTCGTGCTCGCCGAGGGCGCCGAGGACCGCGACTACCTGGAGAACCACACGAGCGGCTGGGAGAACCTCCGCGAGGAGATCCTGCGCCACCCCCCGGCACGCGTGGCGGAGATCACCGGGCTGCCCGAGAGCGACATCCGGGCCCTGGGGGCGCGGCTGGCGCACACCCGGCCCACCGGTATCCGGGCCACCATGGGCGTGCAGCGGCACGCAGGCGGCGGCACCGCGATGCGCACGATCGCCGCCATCCCCGGCGTGACCGGCGACTGGCGCCACCCCGGCGGCGGGATCGCGTACTCCACCAGCGGGCACATCCACCTGAACATCGACACCCGTGACGACCTGCTCGCCCGGCCGGTCCGCACGCTCACCATGACCCGGCTGGCCGACCAGCTGGACGAGTCGGTGAAATGCCTGTGGGTGTACGCGGCCAACCCGATGAGCTCCACCTCCGACCAGAACCGAATCCGCGAGAAACTGACGCGCGATGACCTGTTCACCGTCGTGATGGAGCAGTTCCCGACCGACACCGTCGACTACGCCGACATCGTGCTCCCCGCCACCATGCAGATCGAGCACGCCGACCTGCACGCGGGCTACGGGCACATGTACCTGATGTGGAACTCACCCGCGGTCGAGCCGCCGGGCGAGTGCCTGTCCACCACCGAGACGTTCCGCCGCCTGGCTCGGCACATGGGGCTCACCGAGCCGTCCCTGTACGACTCCGACCTGGAGCTGGCCGAGCAACTGCTCTCCTCGGGCCATCCGTCGCTGGAGGGCGTCACGCTCGACCGGCTGCGCGAGGAGGGCTGGGTCCGCCTCAACGTACCGCGGCCGTTCGTGCCGTTCACCGAGGGCTTCCCGACGCCCTCGGGCCGGATGGAGTTCGGCGCGGGACCTGCCTACGTCCCGCCGCGCACCGCCTCGGCCGCGCCGGGACCGTACCCGCTGGCGCTCATCACCCCCGCCTCCCACACCTTCCTCAACACCATCTTCGGCAACAACCCCGAGTTGCTGCGGCGCTCGAAGGGCCCGCGGGTCCTGGTCAACCCCGCCGACGCCGTACCGAGGGAGCTGAGCGACGGGCAGCGGGCCCGGGTGTTCAACGCCGGCGGCGAGTTCGAGGCCGTGGTCGAGATCAGCGAGAGGGTCCGGCCGGGCGTGATCGCGTCCACCAAGGGGCACTGGCGCAAGCTGAGCTCGGGGGGTGCGACCGTGAACGCCGTGGTGGAGGCCCGCGACGCCGACATGGGCCGCGGCGCCGTCTATCACGACAACCTGGTCGAGATCGGCCCGTGCGCCGCCGGGTGACCAACCGGCGGGGCGGGAGCCCATGAGGTGCCCGGAGCGGCCCCGCCCGTATCCCCGGCACCCCGCGTGCCCCTCGCGGAGACCTCCCAAGGGAGCCTCCGCCTGTCACCGGAGGGAGCTGACGGGTAGGGGAGGAATCAGGGTTGCTCCCCGATGTGAGCAAGGGGGCTGGGGAGGCAGGCTGACGGCATGAACGACGAACTGACTCGACGTGACGAGATGTCCCTCGCCGGAGCGGCGCTGCACGGCGCTCCCTGGAAGGCCGCCGCGGTGACCGGCGGCGCGGTGGCCGCCACCGGCTTCGGGCTGGGCGCACTCACCGGTGGCGGGGATCTGACCTGGGCGATGGTGCTCGGCATCAGCCTGTTCTCGCTTATCGCGGCCATCGGCTCGATCAGCAAGCCCAACAGCGGGGACCGGGTGACCCGGCAGGCCCGGCTCTGGGCGCTGCGCCACCCCTGGAGGTTCGCCCTCTACCCCTCGCTCGGCGCCGCGATGCTCATGTATCCGGTGCAGCTCATCGTCGATGGCGAGGGCGTGTTCAGCGCGGCGCTGGACGCCCTGCAGGGTGGGGTGGTGGTCTATCTGATCACGGCTGTCCTGGCGCTGACCCTCAAGGGTCGCGGCCAGGCCTCGCTTCCCGGCGGTCGCTGAACCCTCGGGTGATCGCCGATCTTCCGGTGATCACCCGTCCTCGTGGGGATCGCCGAGTCCCGCGGGCGGCCGGTTCTCGTGTCGGCAGCCGCCGGTCGCCTTCGGTCGCCGAGGCTCGCGACCCGGCCGGGCCTTTCTGGAGTGACCGGGCCCCAGGCCGCTCAGGGCCGCTGGACGCGCTCGTATTCGGCGCGGCAGACGCAGAACTCGTTGCCCTCGGGGTCGAGCATCGTCACCCAGCCGGTGCCGTCGGGGTTGCGCCTGTCCTCGAAGACCGTGGCACCGAGCCCGAGCAGGCGCTCGACCTCCTCGTCGCGGGTGGTCCCCGCCGAGCCGGTGAGGTCCAGGTGAAGGCGGTTCTTGACGGTCTTGCCCTCGGGAACCTTGATGAACAGCAGATCCACCCCGCCACCCTGGAGGAGGATCTCGTCGTCCTCCTTCTCCGTCTCCGGGTGGAGCTCCCCGCCGGTGGCGTCACGCCAGAAGGTCGCCAGTTCGTACGGCTGGGCGCAGTCGAAGGTCACGCAGTGAACAACAATCATGCGCCCAGCCAACCCGACACCAGCAAAACCGTCAAGCCGGTTTCAGGCGACTCCCTTCGGAGCCGGGCCACCCGTATCCGCCCCTCCCGAGCACGTCGTACGGCATGCTCAAGAACGCGTACGGTCAGTGGCCGCCGCCGGCGATGTTGAGTCCGACGACGCCCGCGACGATGAGCAGGATCGAGGCGATCTTGAGGGCCGACGCGTTCTCACCGAGGGCGACGATGCCCAGCACGGCGGTGCCGACGGCTCCGACGCCCGTCCAGACGGCGTAGGCCGTACCGACCTCCAGGGTCTTCAGACCCAACGCGAGCAGGCCGAAGCTGATCGCGCCGAAGACGAGGAAACCGATGCTCGGCAGCAGCACGGAGAATCCGTTGCTCAGCTTGAGCGAGTACGCCATCGCGACCTCGAACAGACCGGCGATGAGAATGACAACCCAGACCATGACGGCTCCCCTTCAATGCAGGAGCGTCGTCTTTGCCTACCGGGTACGGCGCGTCTCGTCCGGGAACGCTCCTTTTGAGGGTTCGGTTGATGGAACGCGGCAGGATCTCACTTTGATTCCCACCAGAGCGTGAACCACCGGTCCCGGGGGACCGGCCACATGTCCAGCTCGACCACGGCCGCGATGACCTCGTCGGCCCGCTCCCGACCGAGGCAGAGCCTCCGGCAGGCGCTCTCGGCGAGGTCTTCGAGCCGGGTGAAGCGGGGCAGCGGGGCCACGCGCCACTCGTGGTGCACCTCGTAGCCGAGCCCTTCGGCGATGGCGATCACGTCGTGGGCCGTGGGCCTGCGCGGGCGGGTGATGCCGTGGAAGTGCTGCCAGAGGGGATTGAGCCAGCTCATCGGGTGTTGCCCGGTGAGCTCCAGGACGACCCGGCCTCGGGCATGGCCGGTGAGCTCGGTGAGGAAAGCGGCCAGTCGCGGCACGTTGTAGACGACGTGGGCGGCGACCGCGACGTCCGCGATCGGCGTTTCGGCCGCGATGTCGGGCCAGCGGCCCCGCAGAATCCGGGCGGGGACGCCCAGGGCGTGAGCCCGGGAGGCCAGCTCGGCGAGCATGGCGTCGGAGACGTCGACCGCGATCAGCTCTCTCAGGCCGGCAGCGAGCGGCAGTGAGGCCGCCCCCGTTCCCGCACCGACGTCCAGCAGGCTCCCGCCCGGCGGGAGCGCCTCGGCCGTCCGCGCCGACGTCGGGCCCCCGGGGGTCGCGAGTGCGAGGTCGGTGCGCTCGGCGAACCGCGCCGGCGAGTGCCCCCAGGGGTCGGCCGGCGCCCTGGCCGTGATCTCCTCGGGGATGGCCCACAGCCCGAGGTCGGCCCGCCACTGTTCGTCCATGTGGCGAGCCTAGAAGAGCTTCGGGGGCCGGTCGATCGGCCCGCGTGCGGGGCATCTCCGAGTGTCGTGACGAACGTCCCAGTCGATGCGGTTTTCTGGGGGTTACTGGTGGGTAGCATTGCCGGTAAGGTTACTGGCGAGTATGGAAAGTTCCGGTTCCCCCGGTTTCAAGGAGCAGACCCCATGGGCCACTACAAGAGCAATGTCCGTGACCTGGAGTTCAACCTCTTCGAGGTGTTCGGGCGCCGGGACATCCTGGGCACCGGCCGCTACGCCGAACTGGACGAGGACGTGGTGCGGAGCCTCCTCGACGAGGTCAACCGCCTGGCCACCGGCGTGCTCGCCGACTCCTTCGAGGAGGGCGACCGCAAGCCGCCGCTCTTCGACCCCGCCACCGGCTCGGTGACGATGCCGGAGGGTTTCAAGAAGTCCTTCGCCGCCTACCGCGACGCCGGCTGGACCAACCTCAGCCTCCCCGCCGAGCTGGGTGGCCCCGGCCTGCCCAGCAGCGTGAGCTGGGCGCTGGCCGAGATGGTCCTCGGCTCGAACCCGGCCATCTGGATGTACTCCAGCGGCCCGGCCTTCGCCCACGTGCTCCACGTGATCGGCACCGAGGCCCAGAAGCGCTACGCCGAGCTGGCCATCGAGAACCAGTGGGGCGCCACCATGGTGCTCACCGAGCCGGACGCCGGCTCCGACGTGGGCGCGGGCCGCACAAAGGCCGTACGGCAGGACGACGGCACCTGGCACATCGAGGGCGTCAAGCGCTTCATCACCAGCGCCGAGCACGACCTGAGCGACAACATCTTCCACCTGGTGCTGGCCCGCCCCGAGGGGCACGGCCCCGGCACCAAGGGCCTGTCGATGTTCCTGGTCTCGAAGTACCACGTGGATCTGGAGACCGGCGAGCTCGGCGAGCGCAACGGCGTCTACGTCACCAACGTCGAGAAGAAGATGGGCCTGAAGGTCTCCACGACCTGCGAGCTCACCTTCGGCGCCAAGCACCCGGCCGTGGGCACGCTGATCGGCGAGGTCCACGAGGGCATCAAGCAGATGTTCATGATCATCGAGCACGCCCGGATGATGGTCGGCACCAAGGCGATCGCCACGCTCTCCACCGGCTACCTGAACGCCCTGGAGTACGCCAAGGCCCGGGTACAGGGCGCCGACCTGACCCGGATGGCCGACAAGTCGGCCCCGCGGGTGACCATCACCCACCACCCGGACGTGCGCCGGGAGCTGATGCTCCAGAAGTCGTACGCCGAGGGCATGCGGGCGCTGGTCCTGCTCACCGCCACCTACCAGGACGACGTGCTGATCGCCGAGCACGAGGGCCGCAGGGACAGCCACGCCGAGGCGATGAACGACCTGCTGCTCCCGCTGGTCAAGGGCGTCGGCTCGGAGCGTTCCTACGAGCTGCTCGCCCGCTCCCTGCAGACCCTGGGCGGCTCGGGCTACCTGCAGGAATACCCGATCGAGCAGTACATCAGGGATGCCAAGATCGATTCCCTCTACGAGGGCACCACCGCGATCCAGGGGCAGGACCTGTTCTTCCGCAAGGTCCTGCGCAACCAGGGCGCGGCCCTCGGCTCGCTCTACGGCGACCTGAAGGCCTTCGCCGCCTCCGAAGCCGGCAACGGGCGCCTGAAGGAGGAGCGCAAGCTTCTCGCCGAGGCCGCCGACGATGTCAAGTCCATGGCCGACACCATGGCCGGCTGGGCCATCAACTCGATGGAGACGCCGAAGGAGGTCTACAAGGTCGGCCTCAACACCACCCGGTTCCTGCTCGCCCTGGGCGACGTGGTGATCGGCTGGCTGCTGCTGCGCCAGGCCGAGGTGGCTCTGGCCGCGCTGGGCTCCGCCGAGACCGGGCAGGGCGACCAGGCCTTCTACACCGGCAAGGTCGCCGCGGCCTCGTTCTTCGCCCAGACCGTCCTGCCCCGCCTCGCCGCCGAGCGCCGCACGCTGGAGGCCACCGGCCAGGACCTGATGGAGCTGCCCGAAGAGGCCTTCTGAGCAAGCCCCCTGCTCCCGCGGCAGGCATGAAGGGCGGTCCCGCCGAAACGGGACCGCCCTTCGCGTTTCCCGGGACCCGTCCCCGGCGGCACGCCGCGCCGCCGGGGACGTGACGTCTGCGAGCGGGTTGACACCGGCCTTTGTTATTCTCATACTGAGACTGTCTCAACATGAGAAGGACATGTGATGGATGAATCCGAGTTTCTGGCGGGTTACGACCCACGGGTGTACCCGGCGGTGGCGGTGACCGTCGACGTGGTGGCGCTCACCATTCGCGGGGGCGGGTTGCGCGTTCTGCTCATCAGGCGGGGCGAGCAACCCCATGCGGGGCGGTGGGCGCTGCCGGGGGGGTTCATCCGGCCAGACGAGGATCTTCCACAGGCCGCGGCGCGGGAGCTGGCGGAGGAGACGGGGCTCTCGGGCCTCGGGGACCGAGTCCACATCGAGCAGCTCGCCAGCTACGGGACGCCCGACCGTGATCCGCGGATGAGGGTCGTGTCGATCTCCTACCTGGCGTTCGCCCCCGACCTGCCCGACCCTCGGGCGGGCACGGACGCGGCGGACGCCGCCTGGCAGCCGGTCGACAAGCTGCCGGAGCTCGCGTTCGACCACGATCGCATCCTGGCGCACGGGCTGGAGCGGGCACGCGGCAAGTTGGAGTACACCCCGCTGGCCACCGCGTTCGCCGGCGAGAAGTTCACGATCTCCGAGCTGCGCGGTGTCTACGAGACGGTCTGGGGCGTGCCGCTGCACGCGGGCAACTTCCACCGCAAGATCCTGTCGGTGCCCGGTTTCGTGGAGAGCACCGGCGAGACCACCGAGAGCGGCGGGGCCAGGGGCGGTCCCCGGGCCAAGCTCTACCGGGCCGGCGACGCCCGGCTCCTGCACCCCGCCCTGCTACGGCCCGCCGGGGAGGAGCAGATCAGATGACCACCACGGCCGAGGCGATCGCGCTGGTGACCGCCGCCCGCACTCCCGACGACCTGTTCGGCGGGGACCTTCCGCACCGGGCGTACCGGAGGCTGGCGAGGCTGCTCCACCCCGACCTCTCGCCGGGAGCCGAGGCCGCCGAGGCGTTCGCCAGGCTGGCCGAGCTCTGGGCGGCCCGCGGCGCGGCCTCGGGGCGGGCCACGGGGCGGGCCACGGAGACGGTGATCACCACCGGGCGGGGGACCTACCGGATCGGGAGCGTCTTCCGGCGAGGCGCCTCGGCCGTGCTCTACGAGAGTGGCCCGGACACGCTGCTCAAGCTCCCGCGCAGCCACGCGGACAACGACCTCATGCGCCGCGAGGCGGACGCCCTGGAGACGATCGCGCGAGACGGCGACCCGCTGCTCCTGCCGTACGTGCCGCGTCTGGTGGATTCGTTCCGCCACCGCTGCGCCGGGGTCGAGCGGCGGGCCAACGTGATCAGCCGGGCGCCCGGCGGGTTCGTCAGCCTGGACGAGGTCAGGCGGCGGCGGCCGGTGCTCGACGCGAGAGACGTGGCGTGGATCTGGCGGCGGCTGCTGGTGGCCGTCGGCGCGGCCCACAGGGCAGGGGTCGTGCACGGCGCGGTGTTCGGGCACCACGTTCTCGTCCACCCGGTCGACCACGGCCTGGTGCTCGTCGACTGGAGCCAGTCGGTACCGCTCGGCACCCCGATCACCGCCCTGGTGACCAGGCACCGCGACGACTATCCGCCGGAGGTACCGGCCAGGAAACCCGCCACCCCCGCCACCGACATCCACCTCGCCACCCGCTCCGTGGCCGCCCTCATGGGCGGCCACGCCCCCACTCCGATCAGACGCTTCGTCCGGGGAAGCCTGATGAGCCCGCCGGGCGACGCGTGGCGGCTCCTGGGGGAACTCGACGACCTGCTCGACGACCTGTACGGGCCGAGGAAGTACCGGCCGCTGCACCTTTGAGAACGTTCCACCCCTTATCTGAGGAGATCCCCCGTGGGAAGCGGAATCTGGTCCACCGACGTCTACTCCGCCGCCGCGAGCTACCGTGCGGCCAAGGGCTCAAGCGCCTTCGCCTACAGCGACGGCGGCGCCCGCTCCGCGCACCCCGATCTCGACCCGCGCGGGGTGACGCTCCGCGAGAGCCGCGACTCCGCCGAACACCCCGACTCCCTCGCCGTGGCCGTCCTGTTCGACGTGACCGGCTCGATGGGCGGGGTGCCCCGCACCCTCCAGGCCAAGCTGCCCGATCTGCTCGGGCTGATGCTCCGCAAGGGGTACGCCGCCGACCCGCAGATCCTCTTCGGCGCGATCGGCGACGCCACCTGCGACCGGGCCCCGCTGCAGGTCGGCCAGTTCGAATCCGACAACCGGATGGACGAGCACCTGGGCAAGGTCCTGCTGGAAGGCGGGGGCGGCGGCCAGATGAGCGAGTCGTACGAGCTGGCGATGTACTTCATGGCCAGGCACACCTCGATCGACTGCTTCGAGAAGCGGGGCCGCAGGGGCTACCTGTTCATCATCGGCGACGAGCTGCCCTACCCGCAGGTCAAACGGCGCGAGGTCGAGAAGGTCGTCGGCGATCGGCTCCGGCGGGACATCCCGACCAGGGAGATCGTCGCCGAGCTGACCAGGGTCTACGACGTCTACTACATCCTTCCGGCCGGAGCGAGCTACGCCGGGGACGGCCGGGTGCTGGCCGCCTGGCGCGAGCTGCTCGGTCAGAACGTGCTGGAGCTGGACGACCTCGACGCCGTCTGCGAGACCATCGCGCTCACCGTCGGCCTCGGCGAGGACGCCATCGACCTGCGGGAAGGGCTGGACGACCTCGACGAGCTCGGTTCGACCGCCGGGACCGCCGTGGGCAGGGCCCTCGCCAAACTCGACCGCGGCACGCTCGTGGTCGCCGACGGTCTCGACCTGGGCGGCGACAGCGGCGTGACACGGCTCTGAAGACCTCCCCGCCGTGCGGCGGCCACCGCGAAAGCGGCGGGGAGTGCCACCACGAAGGGAGACGGCCCCTGCCCGGCGATAGGAACACGCCGGGCAGGCGGCCACGACGAACAGGAAACCACATGCGCGAACACATGATCGTGACAGACCTCGGCTACGGCGACGCGGGCAAAGGCACGATCATCGACTGGCTCTGCGCCCGCGAGCCCATCGGGGCGGTGGTCAGATTCAACGGAGGCGGACAGGCGGCCCACAACGTCGTGCTGCCCGATGGACGGCACCACACGTTCGCGCAGTTCGGGTCGGGCACGCTGAGAGGCGTGCCCACCCACCTGTCCAGGTTCATGGTCACAGATCCGCTCTCGCTGGCCCGGGAGGCCGCCCACCTGAGCGAGCTGGGCGTTCCCGACCCGTTCCGCCTGCTCACCGTGGATCGGGACGCCCTGCTCGCCACGCCGTACCACGTGGCGGCGGGGCAGGCCAGGGAACTGGCACGCGGCGATGACCGGCACGGGTCGTGCGGGATGGGCGTCGGCGAGACCATGGCCTACGCCCTGGAGCACCCGGAGCTCGCGCCGACCGTGGGCGACTGCGAGGAACCGGCCCGGCTCACCCGCAAGCTGTACGCGCTCCGAGAGGCACTGGGGGTGACCGGGCCGCCCGTGGAGGACTGCGTCGCCGCCTACCGGGCGTTCGCCGAACGGGTGATCCTGGTCGGCTCCTCCTTCACGACCGCGCTGCTGCGCAGGCGGCCCGTGATCTTCGAGGGGGCGCAGGGCGTACTGCTCGACGAGTGGCACGGCTTTCACCCGTACACCACCTGGAGCACGACGACCTTCGCCAACGCGCTGGAGTTGCTCGACGGGGTGCCGGCCGTACGGCTGGGCGTGCTGCGGACCTATACCCCCAGGCACGGCCCGGGACCGCTGGTCACCGAGGACGCGGCGCTGACGCTGCCCGAGGCTCACAACGGGAACGGTCCCTGGCAGGGGCCCTTCCGCGCCGGTCACTTCGACGCGGTGGCCCACCGCTACGCGCTGGCGGTCACGGGCGGGGCCGACGCCCTCGCGCTCACCCACCTGGACGCGCCGGTCTCGCGGATGTGCGTGTCGTACGACATCGGCGAGCTGCCGGTGGGCGCGGCAGGCGACCTCGAAGGGCAGGCCAGGCTTACCGGGCGGCTGTCGGCTGCCCGGCCGCGTTACGCCGACGGGATCGACGACTGGCCCGCGGCGGTGGCCGAGGCCCTGGGGGTCCCGGTGTGGCTGGGGTCCCACGGGCCCACCGCCACCGACAAGGTCCTTCTCCGTGGTGTGACCGCACCCGAAAGGGTATGACCCTTCTCGTACTCTCCCTTTACCTGGTGGACAGCCTTACCCGGAGGAACTCATGGGTGTCGGGGTCAGCATCTTCTTTCTCACGCTTGGCGCCATCCTCCGCTTCGCCATCGACCCCACCGTCCTCGGCGAGGCCGTGCACATCGACGTGATCGGCCTGATCTTCATGATCGTCGGTGCCGTCGGAGTCGTGCTGAGCATTGTGCTGGCCCCCAGGCGCGGGAACACGTCCGAGGACCGCCTGATGCACCGCGAGAACCACCCGCCGGAGAGCTAGGCGCCACCTTGCGGATCTTGCCGTGGCGAGGATCGGTCAGCCGGTGCCGCCGCGGCACGCCACTGTGACCGGCGACAGCGCGGCGAGGCACCCCCTGGCCGCGGTGGGCGGAGGATTCAGCGGGCACAGGGCCTAGAAGTGCACTGAAGATCTTGGTTTGAGTGGATATCGGCGCGGAGCAGGCGCCCCGGCGGCTTATGCAGTGGCGGGGTTCAGTGCCCAGGCGCCGCCTGTGTGGGTGAGTCCGAGGTTGATGAGGCGGCGGAGGTTGAGTGCGGCAGCGCGGTTGTGGAGCCAGATGTTGTTCTTGAGGACGCCGCGGTAGGGAACGCGACGGTTGCCTTTGGCGACCAGCCAGGCGATGGCGCGTTCGACGGGTGGTCGCCAGCGGCGGTACTCCTGCTGCCATCGCTGACTGGTGGCGGCCTGCTGCCGGGCGGTTTTGAGGAGGTCATAGTGGGGGTGGACGTTGAAGGTGCGTCCGGTCTTGGACGTGGTGCAGCGTTCGCGCAGTGGGCAGGTGCGGCACAGGATCTTGAACTGGGCCTGGCGGTTACCACCTGCCAGCGGGCGGCCGAGGGTTTTGGTGTGGCCTGCCGGGCAGGTGACGCGGCCGGTTTGGGTGTCGACCTGGAAATCGTCGGTGGTGAAGCCGCCGGGGACGGCTTGGCGTAGCGGCGGCGGCTTGATCACCAGGGTGTGGCCGTCGGCTTGGAGGGTCTGTCGCAGGTCGCCGGTGCCGTAGGCGGTGTCGCCCAGTACCGTCAGGGCATCGTCGTCGCCGGCGAGGAGGCTTCGGGCGACGGCGGCCTCGTGGTTGTCCGCGCCGCTGCCCGCGGTGAGGGCGACCTCGGTGAACAGCCCCGCCTCGGGCTCGAACGCGGCATGTGCGCGAAAGCCGTCCTGGTGGCGGGTGCGGTTCTTGTGGATGTGGCGGGCCTCGGGGTCGACCGTGGACACGATGCGGTCGTGGGCGGTGCGCCGGGCGATCCGCCATCGGCCGTCGGAGCCGTCGGCGGGCTCGACGTCTTGTCCTGCGACCAGTGCCAGCAGTCCGAGGGCGCCTGCCGCCGTCTCGCCGAGCGGTTGGCCGGGCACGTGAGCGATGAGATTAAGGGCGTCGGTGACCAGGGCGTCGACCAGTGTGTCCCGCGCCTGCTGGTCGTTCCAGGCGATCTTCGGCTTGCCGGGGTCGGTGTAGTCGTGGGCGGTGCACCACTGGGCGGCGACCGGCTCGGCGCCGGGGACGTCGCGGATGACCCGGCGGATCGCGGCGATGAGCTGGGTGACGGTGTCCTGGGTGGCGACCGCGTCGTCCAGCACGGTGGAGTCCAACGCCCGGCGCTGCCTGCCTTTGAGGACGCCGGTGGCCGCGACGACTTCCCTGACCTTGGTGAACAGCCGGTTCGGATCGGCCGAGCGCTGCAGGCGCCGTCGGAAGTAGGTCAACAGCGACGGGTCGAACGCGGTGTCGTACAGACCCAGGCCGCAGGCGGCCTTCCACCTCAGGTCACAACGCAGTTCCTGAACCGTCTCGAAGTCCGACAGCCCGTGCAGGCTCTGCAGGACGATCACTGTGGCGAGCACCTGCGGCGGCATGCTCGGCCGCCCGTTCGCCGAGGGATACATGTCCGTGAACATGTCTGCTGGGAACAGCGTCTGCCGATGTTCGGCCAGGAACGCGAAAACGCTCCCGGCTGGGATCAGCTCCCGGCAGGTCTGCCACACATCCGGCCCTACCGGTTCTCCAGCCCATTCACCCTGCACGCAACGAGTCTGGCCCCGAATCATCCGAGGCGGGACCAGAACGCAAGATTTTCAGTGCACTTCTAGACCTCGAACTGGATCGCCGCCCGCGAGGCCACGATCGGCTTGATGTGCTCGGTGATCACGGCCTGGTGCAGCGGGTGGTCACGATAGACCAGGTAGTCGTCGACGCTGTCGAAGTCCGCGACGACCGCGAAGTGGTGGTTGCCGGCGTTCACGCCCGCGTCCGCGCCAAGAGTGTAGGAGCGGATCTCCGTGATGGCTCCGGGCAGCTTGCCGAGCTCCGTCGCGACCCTGGCCCTCTGCTCGTCGGTGGCCTCTTGTGCCCAGGTGAACAGCACGACATGCCGGAACATGATCTTCCCTTCGTTTGGGTTCCCGGCCAGCGTACGGCCAGGCGCCACAGGAACCGGCAACGACCCCGCGGACGGGGCGGAGACGGGTGACGGCGAGCCCGGGCGGGTGTCGCGGCCCGTCCGGGGCGTGATCGCCGTCAAGGAGTGATCCGCTCTCACACCGGGCGCGGTACGGAGCGGCGGCACCCGGCGAATTTGATCCTTATCTGGCCGGAGCGCCGCGGCACGGCTTCGATCACGATCTTCTGGGCCGCCTCGGGGATGAAACGGAGGTCGTGGGTGATCAGGATGGTCGTGCGGCCGGCCATGAGCCGCTTGAGCGGTTCCATGATCCGTTCCGCGGTGAGCGTGTCAAGCCCCGTCATCGGCTCGTCGAGGACGAGCACCGGGGCGTCGCGCAGGATGGCCCTGGCGATGGCGATCCGCTGGCGTTGCCCGCCCGACATCAGCCGCCCACGCTGCCCGATCGGCGTGTCGTACCGGTGGGGAAGCGTGTTGACGAAGTCGTGGACGTCCGCCATGACGGCGGCTCGGATGATGTCGTCCAGGTCCGCACCGGGGCGACCGTAGGCGATGTTGTCGCGCACGGTCCCGGAGAAGAGCAGGTTCTCCTGCTGCAGGATGGTGATGTTGTCACGGAGCGACTCGCGCGACAGGTCCCGGATGTCGGTTCCGTCGAGCAGGATGCGCCCGGTGGTGGGGTCGTAGAAGCGGAGCAGGAGCTTCGCGAGCGTGGACTTGCCCACGCCGCTCGGTCCGGTGCACACGACCAGCTCCCCCGGCTCGACGACGAAGGACAGGTCCCGCAACGTCGGCCTCCTCCTGTTCGGATAGGTGAAGCCGACCTCCTGGAACTCGATGCGGCCATGGCCGCGTCCCAGGTGGACGGGGGCGTCGCGGTCGGTGACGGTCGGCCGGGCCCGCAGGATCTCGATGACCCGATCGGAGCCCGCCGCCGCCTCGGAGACGGTGAGGGCGATCTGCCCCAGACTCTGCACCGCCGGGTAGAGGTAGGCGAGGTAGGCGGCGAAGGCGAGCAGTCCGCCGATGGTGAGACGTCCTGAGGAGATCTCCCAGGCGCCGAATCCGAGGATGGCGATCAGGCAGATGGTCTCGATCACCTGCACGACGGGCCCGTACAGGGAGGAGAGCCACGCCTGAGCCACATTGGCCCGCAGCCAGGTGCTCCCCTCCGTGTGCAGTCGCTCCGCCTCGGTGCCCTGGCGGTTGTAGGACTGGACGAGCGACTGGTTGGACAGGCTCTCCTCGATGACGCTGTTCATGATCCCGTTGCTGAGCCGCTCACGCGCCGACACGGTCCTGAACCTGCCCGCGAAGACCTTGGAGACCAGCAGGAACGCCGGGGCCAGCAGGAACGTCAGCAACGCCAGGTCCCACCGGATGTAGAGGGCGGCACCGGCGAAGAAGACGACGCTGGCGAGTGTGGTGAAGAGCTTGACCAGGCCCGAACCGACGAGTTCCTCGATGGCCTCGATGTCGTCGGTGAGCCTGGCCATCAGGTCACCCAGCCGGCGGTTGTCGAAGAAGTCGGGCGTGAGCGTCTGGATGTGGTCGAACACCCTGTCTCGCAACCGCAGCAGGAAGCGCTCACCGCCCAGGGCCGTGAGGTAGGACCCCGCGAAGGAGACCAGCCCCGCGACGGCCGCGAGACCAAGCCAGGCGGCCGCGGGAAGCCAGAAGGCCCCCAGGTTCTGCTTGCTGAGCACCTCGTCCGTGATGAAGCCGAACAGGCCGATCGCGGCGACCTCGCAGACGGCCGCGACGATGGCGAGCACGCCACCGGCCACGAGCAGCCTGCGAATACCGCGGGTGTACGGCCAGAACTCCCGGAAGGTCCTGCGGATGGAGACCGTCGGCGCCGGGGGAGGGCGACGCACCGCGGCTCTCGCCCCGTTGGGCGAGAGCGACTCTGAGAATGAGAGCCGGCGGGTCACCCGCCGGCTCTCATTTGTTTTCGCTAGCACCGGATCTGGCTACCACCACCACCCGCCGCCGCCACCACACCCGCATCCGCAGCGGCGGCGGCGCCGACAGCAGCATCCACCCCAGGTCACGTACCGGCTAGACGGGAAGAGCTGCTTGAAAGTCATGGCTTCCCCCTTCGTGCTGAGCTTGTCGCACTTACCAACCGCGACACTAGCACTTATACCCAGACAAACCGCCCATATCGATGCACATTAAAGATGTTTTAACAAGCCATTCAGAAAAGCCATAAAACGTATCGAGAGTAAAGCCTGACAAAAGTTCCACGCGGCGCCCCGCCCTCCCGCCCGAGCTGGGGATACGCACCATAAACCCTGGTCCACAAGGGACAAAAAGAGGTTTCCGATTATCGCCGGGATGGCGGCCCGGCACGGCGTCCCGGCGGCCGGGAGGAAGCCCCCGGACCCCTCGCCCTTTTCCCGTCCACACCAATTGACCGGCTCGGCCGTCATGTTTGGTGAGGGGACTGCCGGGTTTGCCCGGCAGGTGAATCGCCTCCCCGTTGGGGGCCTGTATTCGAACGGTCCGGGCTTGGCCGTCGCCTGTCTCCGCCTCCCGGGGAAAGTCCCCTCGGGAGGCGGAGGAATCACCGGGTCACCCCCAGGCGAGCATGCGGAGAGGGTCCTCAAGCATGGCGCCGACGTCACGCAGGAACAGCGAGCCGACCTCCCCGTCCACGACCCGGTGGTCGAACGAGATCGCGAGCGTGCAGACCTTACGCGGCACGACCTGCCCGTCCACCACCCACGGCATATCCCTGACCTGGCCGAAGGCCAGGATCGCCGACTCGCCGGGGTTGAGGATCGGGGTGCCCGCGTCCACCCCGAAGACACCCACGTTGGTGATCGTGATCGTGCCCCCGGCCATGTCCGCGGGCTGGGTGCGGCCCGCTCTGGCGGTCTCGGCGAGGGCACCGAGGGCGCCGGCCAGGCCGGGTAGCGGCAGGAGGTGTGCGTCCTTGACGTTGGGCACGAGCAGGCCGCGCGGGGTGGCCGCGGCGATGCCCAGATTGACGCGGTGCTTGACCACGATCTCCTGACGGGCCTCGTCCCAGGCAGAATTGATCATCGGATGACGGCGGGCGGCGACGAGCACGGCCTTGGCGACCAGGAGCAGCGGCGAGACCTTGACCTCGGCGAAGTCGGGCAGGTCCCGGAGGCGCCGGACCGCGTCCATGGTCGCCGTCATGTCCACCTGGAGGAACTCCGTCACGTGCGGCGCCGTGAACGCGGAGGCCACCATGGCCTGCGCGGTCGCCTTGCGCACCCCCCTGACCGGGATCCGCTCCTCGTCCTCCCCCTCCCGCGTCACGGCCGGCGCCTGCGCCCCGGCCGGCGCGGCACCGAGTGCGGTCTGGACGTCGTCCCTGGTGATCGAGCCGTGCGGGCCGGTCCCGGTGAGGGCGGTCAGGTCGACGCCCAGGTCCCTGGCGAGCTTCCGCACCGGAGGCTTCGCCAGGACCGCGACACTCTCCGGTGGTGAGACCGGGCCGGTGCCGGCCCCCTTCAGGCCGGACGGCACCACCTCGGGCGACCGCGCCCCGGCAGGCGTACCGGTGAAGGAAGCGCCCGCGGGAAGCGTACCGGAGGAGCCGCCGACGGGAGAGGCGCCGGACGACGACGGCTTGCGGGGGCGGCGCTTGGCCGCGCCCGGCTTGACGCCGTAGCCCACCAGCACCGGCTGTCGCGTCTCGGCCGGTGGTGCGGGCACCATGTCGTCGGCCGGTACCTCGGCCCGTTCCACGACGGGAACGGGGGCCTCGGGAGCCCCGGGACCGGTGCCGTCGTCCACCGAGATGATCGGCCTGCCGACGTCCACGGTCTCGCCCTCGTCCGCCATCAGGGCCGCCACGACGCCCTCGAACGGGCAGGGCAACTCGACGACCGCCTTGGCGGTCTCGATCTCCACGATGGTCTGATTGACCTTGACCGGGTCTCCGACCTTCACGTGCCAGCGGACGATCTCCGCCTCGGTCAGTCCCTCTCCCACGTCGGGGAGTCTGAACTCTTTCATACCCAGCCCCTCCTCTAGAACGCGAACGCGCGGTCGACGGCGTGCAGGACCCTGTCCAGGTCGGGCAGGTAGTGGTCCTCAAGCCGCGAGGGCGGGTAAGGGGTGGAGGGCCCTCCGACCCTCAGGACCGGGGACTGCAGGTTGTAGAAGCACTCCTCGGTGACGCGGGCGGCGATCTCCGCGCCGAAACCGTTGTAGACGGGCGCCTCGTGCACCACAATGCAGCGCCCGGTCCTGCGCACCGACTCCGTGATCTTCGAAACGTCGAGCGGATTGAGCGAGCGCAGGTCCACGACCTCCAGGGACCGGCCGTCGTCCTCGGCCGCCTTCGCGGCCTCCAGGCAGGTCTTCACCATCGGCCCGTACGCGAGCAGGGTGACGTCCGTGCCCTGCCGCACCACCTTGGCCTCGTCGAAGGGGATCCAGCCGGAGGAGTCGACATCCACCTCGGCCTTCTCCCAGTAGCGCCGCTTGGGCTCGAAGAAGATGACGGGGTCCTCGCAGCGGATCGCCTGCTGGATCATGGTGTAGGCGTCGGCCGGGTTGGAGCAGGCCACGACGCGCAGGCCCGCGGTGTGTGTGAAGTACGCCTCGGGCGACTCACTGTGGTGCTCCACCGCGCCGATGCCGCCGCCGCAGGGAATCCGGACGACCACCGGCAGTCTCAGCTTGCCCAGCGAGCGCAGCGGCATCTTGGCGAGCTGCGTGATGATCTGGTCGGCCGCGGGAAAGACGAACCCGTCGAACTGGATCTCGCAGACCGGGCGATAGCCCCGGAGCGCGAGACCGATGGCCGTCCCGATGATGCCCGACTCGGCCAGCGGGGTGTCGATGACCCGCTGCTCGCCGAAGTCCTTCTGCAGGCCGTCTGTCACCCGGAACACCCCGCCGAGCTTGCCCACGTCCTCACCCATGACGAGGACCTTGGAATCGTCCTCCATGGCCTTACGCATACCCTCGTTGAGCGCCTTGGCCAGCGTGAGAATGGTCATGCCTCGAAGCCCTCCAGATAGGTGGCGAACTCTGCGCGCTCGGCGTCCATCAGGGAGTGCTGTTCTGCGTAGACATGGTCGAAGATGGCCAGCGGTTCGGGATCGGGCAACTCCAGGCAGCGCTTGCGGACGTCCCGTCCCAGCTCGTCGGCCTCCGCGTCGATCGCGTCGAAGAACTCCTGGTCGGCGATCTGGTTCTTGAACATGTAGGCCCTGACCCGCTCGATCGGGTCCTTGAGCTTCCACGCCTCCAGCTCGGCGGCCACCCGGTAGCGGGTCGGGTCGTCGGAGGTGGTGTGGGCACCCATCCGGTAGGTGAACGCCTCGATCAGCATGGGTCCCTGCCCCGACCTGGCCTCGGCCAGCGCCTTGCGGGTGACGGCCAGGCAGGCGAAGACGTCGTTGCCGTCGACCCGGACACCGGGGAACCCGAACCCGCTGGCCCTGCGGTACAGGGGGATGCGCGTCTGCTTCTCCAGCGGCTCGGAGATGGCCCACTGGTTGTTCTGGCAGAAGAACACCACCGGCGCGTTGAACACGGACGCCCAGATGAACGCCTCGTTCACATCGCCCTGGGAGGTGGCGCCGTCACCGAAGTAAACGATCGAGGCGGCCTCGGCGCCGTCGCGCTGGATGCCCATGGCGTAGCCGACCGCGTGCAGGGTCTGGCTGCCGATCACGATGGTGTAGAGGTGGAAGTTGTGCTCAGCGGGGTCCCAGCCACCGTGGTTGACGCCGCGGAACAGGCCGAGCAGATTGATCGGGTCAACGCCCCTGCACCAGGCCACCCCGTGCTCGCGGTAGGTCGGGAATGCCATGTCGGCCTCGGTCAGCGCCCGGCCGGAGCCGATCTGCGCGGCCTCCTGCCCGAGTAGCGATGCCCACAGGCCCAGTTCGCCCTGGCGTTGCAGGGCCACGGCCTCCAGGTCGACGCGGCGGACCAGGGTCAGGTCCCGGTAGAGGCCGCGGACCTCCTCCGGGGTCAGGTCGATGTCATAGTCGGGGTGCTCGACCCGTTCTCCTTCCGGGGTCAGCAGTTGAATGAGCTCCGGGGGTGCTTCCGCACCACGAGAGGCGTCGGCTGTCACGTGCCACTCCTGTGTGCTAGGGGCCGTCTGGGATGGGTTCGCCACCGCTGTCCGGCCGATTCGCGACGCGTTCGACCCGTCTGATGGTGGTTCGTACGCGCTTGTGGCCATCGTGGCAGAGGTCATATACGTGTGCGCAAGACCTGCCTCGGCGTCCATATGCTCCCCGTTCCCCGCGCGTTCCCTTTCACCCGCCCATTTCGTCCGCGTGGCGCGGGTCCGGCCCCCGCGCCTGAGCGCGGCCGGAGCCCGTTACTCTTGAGGCGCCGAACCGTCCCCGTCGCAACCAGGAGGAACGCCGTGGCGCGCGTCATCGTCGACGTCATGCTGAAGCCCGAGATTCTCGACGCGCAGGGGCAGGCGATCGCCCGCGCGCTGCCTCGGCTCGGCCTCGTAGGTGTCTCAGCGGTACGGCAGGGCAAGCGGTTCGAGGTGGAGATCGAAGGGCCCGCCGATGAGGCGGCACTTTCGGACGTCCGGAAAATGGCCGAAACCCTGCTCGCCAACACGGTGATCGAGGAGTACACCGTCACCGTCGAGTCCTAGGCCGTCACTCCCCGCAGATCAACCCCCCAGATCCGCCTATATCCGGCCATATGGGTGGAGCAATCCCACGGCTTGACCACTAGTCAATAACATTACGGTTATTTTGCGGTTAGCCCGGATTCTGCAGGGAAGCCTTCACGAGGTGACGTCTGACCCCGGGAGGAAACCGGTGGACATGGAGTTCTCGCTGGCTCTGCCACGACAGGCCATCGGCATCCCGATGGTCCGCAGGGCACTCGGTGACTCCCTGCGCTCACTCGGCGTCACCGAGGACTGCGTCTCCGACATCCTGCTCGCGGTGACCGAGGCGTGCGCCAATGCCGTGCGGCACGGAGGTCCGGCCAACCGCTACGAGGTCGAGGCCGCCATCGGCCACGGGCGTTGCGACGTTCGCATCATCGACCGGGGCCAGGGCCTCGTCAGAGTGCCGGAGCACTACCCGTCGGCCGACGTCGAGAACGGCAGGGGCCTGCTCATCATGCAGGCGGTGGTGGACGAGATCTCCTTCGACATCGCGCCCGGCAGGGGCACCGTCGTGCACCTGCGCAAGCATCTGGACTGGGACGACGACGCCGCCTTCTCCCGCGACCGGGTGCTCGCCGCCGTATAGCCCCGGTTCCCGGCGAGAATCCGGCTCCACCGGCCGTACGGACGACAGGAAGGTCCCTCCCGTCCGCCCGGTTGTGTGATCGGGCACTCCGCGCATGACCGCTCGCCCGGAGCGGATAGCCTGGAAGCACCGCCGCAGACCGACGTCCGATGTGAGAGACGCCGGCGCGGCGCCCGTTTGTGGAGGGGAACGCTGCCATGAGTGCTGCCCGCGTGGGCGTCGTCACTTTTCCCGGAACGCTTGACGATCAGGACGCGGCCCGCGCCGTAAGCCAGGCGGGTGGCGAAGCCGTGCCGCTCTGGCACGCGGATCCCGATCTCAGGGGGGTGGACGCGGTCTTCCTGCCAGGCGGGTTCTCCTACGGGGACTACCTGCGCTGCGGGGCCATCTCCAGGTTCGCGCCGCTGATGGAGGAGCTGATCCCCGCCGCCAGGGCCGGGCTCCCCGTGCTGGGCACCTGCAACGGCTTCCAGATCCTCTGCGAGGCCCATCTGCTGCCCGGAGCGCTGATGCGCAACGCCGGACTGCACTACATCTGCCGCGACCAGGGCATCCGGGTCGAGAGCACCTCCACCCCCTGGACCTCCGACTTCACCGAGGGCCAGGAGATCGTGCTGCCGATCAAGCACGGGGAGGGCCGCTACGTCGCCGACGAGGCGACCCTGGGCGCGCTGGAGGCGGGTGGCCAGGTGGTCTTCCGCTACACGGGCGGCAACCCCAACGGCTCCCTGAACGACATCGCGGGCATCCGCAACGAGGCCGGCAACATCGTCGGCCTCATGCCGCACCCCGAGCACGCCGTCGAGGACCTCACCGGCGCGCCCAGCACCGACGGGCGCGCCTTCTTCTCCTCGATCCTGAAGAAGCTGGTGAACGCGTGAATCTTGACACCGTCAAGCGTGCCGGGGAAACCCCCGACGAGCGCCAGCCGTACGCCGAGCTGGGCATGAAGCTCGAGGAGTACGAGCGGGTCCGCGAGATCCTCGGCCGCCGTCCCACCGGCTCCGAGCTGGCCATCTACAGCGTCATGTGGAGCGAGCACTGCTCCTACAAGTCGTCCAAGGTGCACCTGCGCCAGTTCGCCACCAAGGCTCCCTCCTCGGCTGCTCTGCTCGTCGGCATGGGGGAGAACGCCGGGGTCGTGGACATCGGTGACGGCTGGGCCGCCACCTTCAAGATCGAGTCGCACAACCACCCGTCCTACGTCGAACCCCACCAGGGCGCGGCGACCGGCGTCGGCGGCATCGTCCGCGACATCATGTCGATGGGCGCCCGGCCGGTCGCGGTGATGGACGCGCTCCGCTTCGGCGGCGCCGACGCCCACGACACCCGGCGGGTGCTGCCCGGTGTGGTCGAGGGCATCAGCCACTACGGCAACTGCCTGGGCCTGCCCAACATCGGCGGCGAGGTCGTCTTCGACCCCTGCTACATCGGCAACCCGCTGGTCAACGCCCTCTGCGTGGGCCTGCTGCGCAAGGACCAGATCAAGCTCGCGGTGGCCCCCGGACCGGGCAACAAGGTGGTCCTGTTCGGCGCGCTGACCGGCCCCGACGGCATCGGTGGCGCGTCCGTGCTGGCCTCGGCCACGTTCGAGGACAAGTCGCATGCCAAGCGTCCCAGCGTCCAGGTCGGCGACCCCTTCATGGAGAAGCTGCTGATCGAGTGCTGCCTGGAGCTCTACCAGGCGGACGTGGTCGTCGGCATCCAGGACCTCGGTGCCGCGGGCGTCTCCTGCGCGACCACCGAGCTCGCGGCCAAGGGCACCGGCGGCATGAACGTCAGGCTCGACCTGGTGCCGCTGCGCGATCCTTCGCTGCGGCCCGAGGAGATCCTGATGAGCGAGTCGCAGGAGCGCATGATGGCGGTCGTCACCCCCGACGACATCGACGCCTTCATGGCGATCTGCGCGAAATGGGACATTCCCGCGACCGTAATCGGCGAGGTCACCGATGGCGGCCGCCTCGTGATGACCTGGCACGGCGAGACCATCGTCGACATCCCGCCGGGCACCGCGGCCGACGAGGGCCCGGTCTACGAGCGGCCGTTCCAGGAGCCGGCCGGCCAGATCGCGCTGAACAGCGACACCCCCAAGCGCCTCGCCCGCCCCACCGACCTGCGCGCGGCGCTGCTGGAGCTCCTCGGCTCGCCGAACCTGGCGTCCAAGGAGTGGGTCACCTCCCAGTACGACCGCTACGTCCGCGGCAACACCGTGCTGGCCCAGCCCGCCGACGCGGGCGTGCTGCGCATCAGCGAGGCCATGCCCGGCGCCGAGGAGACCAAGCGGGGAATCGCGCTGGCCACCGACGGCAACGGCCGCTATGCCCGCCTCGACCCGTACGCGGGAGCCCAGCTCGCCCTCGCCGAGGCGTACCGGAACGTGGCCACCACCGGCGCGACGCCGCTGGCGGTGACCAACTGCCTCAACTTCGGCTCGCCGGAGGACCCCGAGGTCATGTGGCAGTTCGCCGAGGCCGTGCGTGGCCTGGCCGACGCCTGCAAGACCCTCGGCGTCCCGGTGACCGGCGGCAACGTCTCCTTCTACAACCAGACGGGATCCGTGCCGATTCACCCGACGCCGGTCGTCGGCGTGCTCGGCGTCATCGACGACGTGTCCACCCGCGTGCGGTCCGGTTTCACCGGCGACGGCGACAGGGTGGTGCTGCTCGGCGAGACCGAGGCGGAGTTCGGCGGCTCGGAGTGGGCGCACGTGGCCCACGGTCACCTGGGCGGCCTGCCGCCCAAGGTGCGGCTGGCCTCGGAGCGCGACCTGGCCCTCGTCCTGACCAAGGCCGCCTCGCAGGGGCTGCTGACCGGCTCCCACGACCTGTCCGACGGCGGGCTGGCCATCGCCCTCGCCGAGGCCTGCCTCGCCCAGGGCATCGGCTGCGCGGTCTCCCTGACGGGCGACGACGCGTTCGTCGAGCTGTTCAGCGAGTCGTCGGCACGCGCGCTGGTGACCGTCAGGCCCGATTCGTTCGACGCCTTCGCCGAGCTGTGCGCGGCCCACGAGGTGCCCTGCTACGGCCTGGGCGCCACCGGCGGTGACTCCCTGAGCGTCAAGGGTGTCCTGGACATCCCGGTCACCGAGCTCCGCCAGACCCACATCTCCACCCTGCCGGGCATCTTCGGCTGATCGTCTCCCGTACGAGGTGCGCTTACGGGTCAGGCCCCGCACCGTCACATGACGGTGCGGGGCCTGACCGATCTATATGGATCACACGGTCGGTGCCGGGGGGCGACGCGGTGAGGACGACGGGTCCCCACCGCGTCACCCGCCCGTCGCGTTCCCGCGAACGGGTCGGGTGATCAGGCGGCCGCGCAGATCACGTACACGGTGCCCTGGATCTTGCCGCTCCCTCCGTGGCCGCTGGTGGTGCCCCCGGAGGTCTTACCGTCTTCCCTGCCGTCCCTGTCGTCGTCGTCGGAGCCGGAGTTCGCCTCGACGGAGACGGACCAGCCGCTCGGCTTGCCACCGGAGAAAGTGGGCGCGGAGGCTCTCCTGGCCCCACCTGATCCGGATCTCGGTGGGCCTGCACTTGGCCGTCGCGTTGACGATGCGGGTGTAGCGCGTCTGCTTGTGGACACACGCGTGGATCTCCGCGGCCGCCGACGAGGCTACGGCACTGCCGCTCGCGGTGAACAACGTTCCAGCGAGTACACCAACGGTCATGACGGCGAGCGTGCGTCCGCCCGGCAACTTGATAGCCACTGGGCTTCCTTCTGCGACACCAGAGTCTGGCGTGATGGGAGAGGTACGAGTGGTACACGATTCAACCGCTCCAATGGTTTACCGGTGAAACATCACATTTCAATCTCGGAAGCCCAGATGTCCGAATGTCCAGATGTCTGCCGTCAACGGCCGCGTGCGGAATAATCGGACCGTTCGGGGGAACCTGCCCGCTGGGCGTGGACGAACAACACAGGGAACCAACGGGTTCTCCAGACGCGGAGGCCACCGTGCCGACCATCAACCCGACGGACACGGTCACCCGAGACCGTTCCGGCCGGGAACCGTACCTGCCGCCTGCGACCCAGCCGGTCCGCACCCTGGTGTGGGTGTTGCACCTGGCACTGCCAATGCTCGGACTCTGGCTGCTACTGGCCCAACCCGACCTGAACATCGTTCTACAGGACAATCCCAGTCATTTCTGGTTGATCATCACCGTCGCCGGGATCAACCTGGCCCTGGGCCTCATGATCAGCGAGGCATCGGCCAGACGGGCGGACGCACGCCTGCTCCTGGTCTCGCTGGTCTTCCTGAGCAGCGCCGGATCCTTCCTGGTGCACGGGCTGTCCACGCCGGGGATCATCCTGGGCACCCCCAGCTACGGGTTCGACCTGTCCCACCCGGTGGGTCTCCTCATCGCCTCGGTGTTCGCGTTCACATCGGCGCTGCCCCTGAGGGACCGAGCGGCCGAGACCGTCCTCAGGCACCAGATGTGGCTGCGCGGCGGTCTGGCCACCCTGATCACCGGGTGGGGGATCGCCTGCCTGGTGCCGGGCCTGACCCCGCTGAGCGACTCGCCTCCCGGGGGCACCGGCCTGGGCGGCCTGGAGTGGATCGGGGTGGCCCTGTACGTGGTGGCGGCCGCGATGATGTTCCAGCTGCACCGCAGCCGTCCCGCGGTCGTGCTGATCAGCCTGGTCACCGCGTACGCGCTGCTCGCCGAGTCCCTGGTCGCGGGGTTGTCCCACCGCAACTGGCACCTGTCGTGGTGGCTCTGGCACGTGCTGCTGACCACGGCGTTCCTCTTCGTCGCCTACAGCGCCTACCTGCAGTTCCGGCGGGAGGGCACGAGTGCCGGACTGTTCGACTCGGTGGCACTGTCGGCGACGGTCCGCAGGATCAGAGCCGACTACGAGGCCGCTCTGGAGGAGCTCGTCGGCCACCTGCGGCGCAGGGAGGAGAGCAGGGTTCCGATCGCGAACAGGCTGGCGGGCAAGTTCGGGCTCACCGAGTCCCAGGTGGCGGTGCTCGACCGGGCGGGTGAGGCGCTGGCCAACGAGCGGGAGCTGACCGACAGGCTCGCCGCGCTGGTCGACACGGGCCGGCAGGCCCGGGTGGGCCTGCCGGAGCGTGAACTGCTGGCGCAGAGCCTCGGTCGCGTGCGGCAGGCGTATGGAGACGTCCGGATCAAGCTGGTCGACAACGGCCGGGTCACCGTGAACTCCAGGGAGTACGGTCCGCGGGACTTCCCCGACGACCAGCCGATCCGGCTGGAGGGGAGGGTCGTCCACCCCTTGACCGTGCAGGGCAGGCTCGCCGGGGCACTGGAGGTGCCGATCGGCAGGACCCCGCAGGACGAGGCGCTCGCCACCATGCTGGCCGGTCAGCTGTCCATCTCCCTGGAGAACGTCCGTCTCTACCGCGAGCTGGAGACCCTCTTCCGGCAGTACATGTCGCCGGACGTGGCCCAGTCGCTGCTGGCCGACCCGCAGACCGCGGCTCTCGGCGGCGAACTGGTGGAGCTGACCGCGCTCTTCGCCGACCTGAAGGGATTCACGAGCTTCTCCGAGCGGGTGGCGCCCGGCGAGATCGTCGAGATGCTGAACCGTTACCACACCGCGGCCGTGCCCATCGTGCTCGGCAACGGCGGCACGATCGTGCAGTTCGTGGGTGACGCGCTGCTCGCGCTGTTCAATGCCCCCGCCCGGCAGTCCGACCACGCCCTCGCCGCGGTGCGGGCGGGCCTGGCGATGCAGGAGGCGGCCGAGGAGATCGCGACGGGGATGCCCGGCTATCCTCGCTTCAGGATCGGGATCAATACCGGTGAGGCGCTTGTCGGAAACATCGGCAGCCCCGAGCTACGCGGTTTCAACGCGATGGGCGACTGTGTCAACGTGGCCGCAAGACTTGAGGGGATCGCCGATCCCGGCAGCGTCGTGATCGGCCAGAGCACCCTCGACCTGATCGGCCCCCGGGCCCAGAGCCGTTCCCTGGGCCTGCTCAACCTCAAGGGCAGGGAACAACCCGTCCATGCCCACGTGCTGTCCGGGCTCTCGTAGAAGCACCTCCCGCCTCGGGAGCCGTACGGACACGATCGAGATCGCCACGAGGTGGTTATGACTTCCTCCCCCGAACCGGGTGAGTTCATCACGTTGCTCACAAGCGATGAGGTAGCGGCCCTGTACGCCGCCGGGCACTCCCGGCGCTGGGACAGGGGCGCGACGATGTGCACCGAGGGTGATGTGAGCGACTGGGTGCTCGTCCTGACATCCGGTCGTGTCAAGGTGTCCTCGCACACCGCGAGTGGCAGCGAGGTGGTCCTCGCGATACGAGGCCCCGGGGCGTTGCTCGGCGAGTTCGCGGCGATCGACGGGCTGCCCAGGTCCGCCACGATCACCGCCCTCGAACCCGTCGAAGGAGTCACGGTCCACGACTTTCCCGGTTACCTGCGGGACCACGGGAGAGTCGCGGTGCTGCTCGTGCGGATGGTGGTCGGCAAGATGCGCGACTCCGACCGTAAGCGCATCGAGTACGGCGCGTTCGACACCACGGGCCGCGTGGCCACCCGGCTGGTCGAGCTGGCCGAGCGGTACGGCGAGCCCGCCAACGGCGGGGTCCGGGTGATGTTGCCGCTCTCCCAGGACGAGCTGGCCGGCTGGACCGGAGCCTCCCGCGAGGCGGTCAGCAAGGCGTTGCGCTCCCTGCGCGACCGTGGGCTGATCGAGACGGGCCGCCGCCGCGTGATCATCCACGATATGGAGGGCCTGCGTAGACGGGCGCGCTGAGAGCGCGCCGGCGGCACACCGGACGACCGGCGCGAGGGCGCGCCTGCCCACGAGCGGGAAGGCACGCCCTCGCCGCGCGGGGCAAGGTGACAGGCACGGTCCCCGGCGACGGCAACGAGCACGACGATCTCCTCCGGCGGAGCCGATCCGCCACCCAGCCGTCGCCCACGCCGGGGGCTTGACCCGAGGCGCCGACGGGGCAGACGTGCTCTAAAGCGGATCTGGATCAAGATCGACGTACAACGTACGTCAGACTGTGACTCATGGTCGCAATCCCCCAAGACCTGCCTGGATCCCCTGAATACCTATCCAAACTCCGCTATGCGTGGCGAGTCTGCTCGGTCACCAGCCTGGGTATGGTCATGATCGGCATCTCCGGCAGCACACTGAACGTCGCACTTCCCACCGTGGTCAGGCACTTCCATGCGGACGCGTTCGCGGCCGGCTGGGTCCTGCTGGCCTTCCTCCTTGTCAACACCGCGACGCTGGTGTTCTTCGGCCGGGTGGCCGATCTGCTCGGCCGACGGGAGATCTATCTGGCGGGGTTCGTCCTGTTCACCGTCGGATCACTGCTGGCCGGGCTCTCACCCGACATCTGGTTCCTGATCGCGATGCGCGCCGTGCAGGCGATCGGGGCCGCGATGGTCCTTGCCAACGGAACCGTGATCATCACCGACGCCTTCCCTCCGGACAGGCTCAGCCAGGGCATGGGCGTCTACATCGGCACCCTCTCGGTCGCCCAGCTCGCCGGCCCCACCCTGGGCGGCCTCATCGCCGAGGCCGCCGGCTGGCAGTGGATCTTCTGGATCAACGTGCCGGCCGGGCTGGCCGCCCTTGTCTGGGGAGCGTTCACGCTACGCCGGGTTCCACGGGGGGCCCGCCGGCCGGTGGACGCGCTCGGCAACCTGATCGTGTTCGCCGCCCTCTCCGCGGCTCTGATCGCGCTGTCCGAGGTAGGGTCGCAGGGTCTGTCCGGCCCCGTGGTGATCGTCGGTGCGGCGATCGCGGTGGTGCTGGTCCCGGTGCTGGTCGTGGTGGAGCGCCGGGCGTCGTATCCCGTGCTCAACCTGCGCCTGTTCGGCGAGCGCATGCTGGCCTTCGCCAACCTCGCCTCCTTCTGCAACGCGCTGGCGCGCTCGGCGCTGATCCTGCTGGTCGCCCTCTACTTCCAGGCCGCCAGGGGCATCGACGCCGTCACCGCGGCCCTGGGCGTGCTCCCCGTCCCGATCGGCATGGCTCTGGCCTCCCCGGCCGCGGGTGCCCTCGGCCGCCGGATCAAGCCGTACGCGCTCTCGGTGGGGGGCACCCTGATGAGCGCGGCCGGGCTGGGCATCCTGCTCCTGAACACCGCCCCCGCCACGCCGTACTGGATCATCGGGGTGGGCCTGTTCCTGTGCGGCTGCGGCAGCGGCACCTTCATAACCGGCAACACGACCCAGGTCATGGCCGCCCTGCCCGCGGAGAGTCTGGGAGTGGTGAACGGCTTCCGGCTCATGATCATGAATGTCGGGATCGTGCTGGGCGTCGCCCTCACACTCAGCGTCCTGACCGGCTCGGTCAGTGCCGAGCTTCGCGGGCAGGTGTACGCGGGCACGCTGTCGCGCCTCTCCCCCGTCGCCGTGGAGCACCTGGTGACCGGCTTCCAGCGGACCTACGCCGTCCTGTTCGCCGTTACCCTGGCGGGCGCCCTGACGGCCTCCCTGGCCCGTCCCCGCCGCCGGGCCTGAGGGTCAGCGCTCGCCGCGGGGCGGGCGGACAGCGGGATCGCGCCCCGGAGCAGGAGCCGGGAGATCATGCGGGCTCTCCTCGCAGGAGAGAACCCACCGCGCGTGGCCGGGCCGGGTCCCGCACCCGCACCCGCACCCACCCCCGGCACCACAACCACGCCCAGCGCCACAGCCACCCCCAACGCCAGCACCACGCCCAGCACTACGCCCACCCTCAGCGCCACATCCACGTCCGGTGCCACGACCAGCGTCACCACCAAAACCAACCAGACAGTGTCAATTCCCACTATAGGGGGCAGAAACACCATCCCCAAGGCGTTGAAGAACGTCCCGTCGCTCCGCGTCCTGCCCCCGTGGCCCCGGCAGGCCAGTCACGTCCGGATATTCGTGCACTGCCCTCCCTCGTCGAACCACGCGATCATCGGCTCCACCGCGTTCAACCTGAAGGGGTCGAACCGTCTCTACCGGGAGATCGGGGTAGGACTCTCCGACAGGGGATTGGCACACCGCGGCGCGTCCATCTCCTACTTCGCCTTGCCCGGACCCCACGGGGCCTGCCTGAAGTGCGTGAAGGTCACGATGAACAAACAGACCCGTATCAGGCGGATCCGGGTGACCGGCCGGGCCTTCGCCCCACTCTTCGTACGAAGGTTCAGCATCTGGCAGTTCTTCGACTGAACGCCCCACCGGCGACCCGGTATCGCCGGCTTCCCGGGGGACCGGTTCCCCGGGCAATGCCGGGTCCTGTCCCGGTGGCTCTCACCGGAGCCGCCGGGACAGGACCCCGTGCCTCCCCCCGGAAGCACAGACGGCGGTCAGGAGCCGATCTTGCCGCCCCTCGCGTGCCAGGCGACCACCACGGACGGGCGGGGCTGGGAGGTGCCGCCGTCCGGCCAGTGGCTGCTGGGAGCCTCGGGGGTGGCACCGTTGGTCTCGCCGGGGTGCTGCACGGCCACGAATACGCTGCGCTGGTCCGCGCTGACCAGCGGGCCGCAGGTCTCCGCGCCGACCGGCATGCTCAGGAACTGCTTCAGGTAGCCGCGTTCGGGACCGCGGACCGGCATGACGAACAGGCCGTCGTGGGCACCGAGCTGGTTGCCGTCCGTGGAGATCCAGAGATTGCCGTCGGCGTCGAAGGCGACGTTGTCCGGGCAGGAGATCGGCGAGACCATGGTCTTGTCGAACCCGGCGAAGTAGGTCGCGGGGTCGTTCGGGTCACCGCAGACCAGCGGCAGGGACCAGGCGAAGGTGGTGGCCCCGGCGTCGTCGCGCCGCTCGACGATCTCCAGGACGTGACCGTGCTTGTTGGCCGGGCGCGGGTTGGTCTCGTCCACCTGGGCAGGAGTCCGGTTGGTGTTGTTGGTCAGCGCCACGTAGACGCCACCGGTGACGGGGTTGCGCTCCACGTCCTCGGGGCGGTCCATCTTGGTCGCCCCCACCTTGTCGGCCGCCACCCGCGTGTAGACGAGCACCTCCGCGGCCGTCATCCCCGGTACGTGCGAGACGTCACCGGTGACCAGCGGGATCCACTCGCCCGAGCCGTCGAACCGCCCGTCGGCCGGGAGCTTGCCGGTGCCGTCGATCTCCGTGGCGGGGCTGTTCCCGGTGAATCTGGCCACGTACAGCGTGCCGTCGTCCAGCAGGTCCCGGTTGTTCCGGTCGAAGCCGGGAATGTAGCGCTTCCTGGAGACGAACTTGTAGACGTACTCGAACCGGGAGTCGTCCCCCATGTAGGCCACCACCCGGCCGTCGGCGGCCAGGGAGGTGGTGGCGCCCTCGTGGGCCATCCTGCCCAGGGCGGTGCGCTTGATCGGGGTGGAGTCCGGATCGAACGGGTCGATCTCCACGATCCACCCGGTACGGTTGATCTCGTTCGGGTGTTTCGCCAGGTCGAAACGGTCCTCGACCCGGTCGAACCTGCGGTTTCCATTCGGGATGCCCGTCGTGGCGCTCACCCCGTACCGGGTGAGGTAGGGCTTCTGCGCCTCGGGCACACCGTTGCCGTTGACGAAGTACTGGTTGAAGTTCTCCTCGCCACTGAGCACCGTGCCCCACGGCGTGGTGCCGCCCGCGCAGTTGTTCAGCATGCCGACCGGCGTGGTGCCCCTCGGGTCGGCCGCGGTCTTCAGCAGGTCGCTGCCGGCCGCCGGGCCGGTGAACCTCATACGGGTGTGCACCGTGATGCGACGGTTGTAGCGGCGGGGGCCCCGGGTGACCAGCTTCCACTGGCCGGACGCGCCCACCCGCTCGACCTCGACCACCGAGCCGCCGTGCGCGGCCATCGCGATCCTGATCTGCTCCTCCGTCGCGGAGGTGCCGTCCGTGTAACCGCGGAACATCAGGTTCTCGTCGGTGTACTCGTGGTTGACCCAGAGCAGGCCGCGCCGCTGTCCCAGCGGGAAGAGCGTCACGTAGTCGCAGTTGTAGCCGAACTGCCTGGCCTGCGCGGCGGCCGTCTGCCTCTCGAAGTCGAACGCCGGGGCGCCCGGCAGCACCGGGTCACCCCAGCGCACCACGACCGCCGACAGGTAGCCCGCGGGGACCGTCACCCTGTCGTCGGTGTTCGGCGCGACGGCGGCGAAGCGCAGGCCACCCTGCTGACCGTTCCCATGGCCGTGGCCCCCGCCGGATCCGAAGGTCTTCGCCTCCGGCTCCGGGGCGGCGACGGCCGGGAGCGCCGTACCGATCCCCACCCCGGCGACGATGGCGCCCAGGGCACCCGCGCGCAGCATCCCGCGCCGGGTCATCGCCTCGGCGACCACGTCGCCGAAGTAGGTGTTGTCACTGGTGTTCATCACATCGTGGGCGCACTGGTCACCGCAACGAAACCGGCAGGTGAGCGCGCTGCGGCCCCCCTTGTGAGGGCTCATGAGCAGGGGCAGCGGGCGGCGCGGCGACATGTTCGCCACAGGATCCTCCAAAAAAGGGGGCGGGATCGTACGGCCCGGACGCTACGTGCGCCAGCCAAACCGGAGGTGAACGGCATTTGCCCAGGCAATGAACCGTTGCCCGGTGTCACCGGGATCGAGCAGCTCAGAGGCGTCCTGTCGTCGGGACGGGCCGCTCCGGCGGGCATCATGGAGGGCGTGCCACCTTACAAGCCCGACGCCGCCAAGGTTCACGCCGCCCTCGACACCCAGCTGAGCGCCCTCGACGAGCCGCTCTACGACGGTCCTACCGGAGTCACGGCGCTGCTGGACGCCTGCGTGAGCGTGGTGCTGCGAGCCTTCGAGCGCGAGATCCGCCCGGAACGGGAGATCACCCGCTTCGCCGTACGGCACCTGCTGGACGCGCTGGCGACGGCCGCTCCCGGCCGGACCGTCGAGGTCCGGGTCCCGCCCTACGCGGCGGTGCAGTGCGTGGAGGGTCCCCGTCACACCCGTGGCACCCCGCCCAACGTGGTGGAGACCGACGCGCGCACCTGGCTGGATCTGGCTACCGGCCGGCTGACCTGGCCTGCGGCGATGGCCACCGGCAAGGTCGCCGCGAGCGGAGCCCGCGCCGACCTGTCGGACCATCTGCCGCTGCGATAGCTCCCGCCGTTCCCAGGCGCGTGGCGGGATCGTCAAGGGGCGGGCCGGAGCCGGACGCCGAACCTGTCCTCGATGCAGCGCTGCTGGAGCTCCGGTGGCAGGTTGGCGCAGTCGCCGACCTTGCTGTAAAGCCAGCTCAGGAAGACCGCGGCGATGATCAGAGTGAGGACGCTCAGCGCTATGCCCGCCCAGGCCCGGCCCGGGCCGGACTTCTTGGCGAGTGCGATGATGCCGACGACCAGACCGACGATCGCCACCAGCACGCCGAGGCCGCAGGCGATGAGCGACACGATGGCCACGATCCCGAGCACGAGCGCGGCGGTACCGAGCCCGTCACCCTGCCTGCGCCCCTCACCCGGATACGCCGGGTAGGGCGCGGCGCCTGGATAGGCGGGCGCGCCAGGCGGCGGGTACGGCGGCGGCTGGTAGGGGCCTGCCGCGCCCTGAGCCGGCTGGTAAGGGCCCACCGCGGACGGCGTCTGCGGGCCGGGACCTCCGTAGGGCTGCCCGGCCTGCTGGGCCTCCCCGTATCTCGGTTGTTCCCCGTAGCCGTGCCGGCCCGAATAGCCCTGCTGGGGAGTTCCGGGAGCGGGCGGCCGATCCGCCTGGAAACCACCGGCGGCGGGCTCGGTGGGCCGAGGCTGGGCCGCGGGTTCCTCGGAGGGCTCAGGCGGTTCGTAGCGCGAGGGCTGGGCGGGGCCGGGGTGGTCAGGACCGCCCGGAGCCTCCGAGGCGCCCTCCCAGCCGGGATACGCGGCGGGCGTGGCACCGGGCACGGGGTGGGGCGGCCGTTCCTCCGGCGAGGGAACTCCCCCCTCCCGCCCACCGGACTCCGGTTTCTCGGGTGTCTCGTCCCCCCTCGGGGCGTCCGGATCACCGGCCTGGTCGGGCTGAGGGACCTCTGGCGCGACCGGCGTGTCCGGATGCGGCGGCACCCTCGGTTCCCCGGGAACGGGGGACGGCGGCCAGGTCGGCGCCTCACTGGGATCGGGTACGGGCGACTCGGGATCCGGCTCCTGCCGCGGGTCGGGCTGGTTCGGGTCCACAGGTGTTGTCACGTCTACTCTCCCGACGCTTGGGCATGCCGGATATCTCACACTCCCCTGTCACCCGCCGACGAAACAGGCCGACACGGCAAAATACCGATGATTGTTCGGTCAGGGTGCGACATGCCACGGAACGGACCCTAGGTGCGAGCAGGGAAGAAGCCGACCTAGAATGAAGCATGTGTTGAAGGGCGACGGCCATCTGAGCCATGACCTTGACCCCCACGACCGGCCTCCGAAGGACGCATGTGGCGTCTTCGGGGTCTGGGCTCCTGGGGAGGAAGTCTCCAAACTCACCTACTACGGGCTGTACGCGCTGCAGCACCGCGGTCAGGAGTCCGCGGGCATCGCGGTCAGCGAGGGCAGCAGGATCCTCGTCTACAAGGACATGGGGCTGGTGTCCCAGGTCTTCGACGAGTCCGTGCTCGGAACCCTCCGCGGCCACCTGGCGATCGGTCACTGCCGCTACTCGACGACCGGATCGAGCGTCTGGGAGAACGCGCAGCCGACGCTGAGCTCGACCGAGGGCGGCGGGCTGGCCCTCGCCCACAACGGAAACCTGATCAACACCCCGGTGCTGGCCAGGCGTCTGGCCCCGGGTTCCACCCGGGCGACCACCGACACCGAGGTGCTGACGTCGCTGCTGGCCCAGGACCGCAGCCAGCCCATCGACGACGCGGCCGCCGAGCTTCTTCCGCAGGTCAGGGGCGCCTACTCGCTCGTCTTCATGGACGAGAGGACCCTTTACGCGGCCCGTGACCCCCAGGGCGTCCGCCCGCTGGTCCTGGGGCGCCTGGAGCGCGGCTGGGTGGTCGCCTCCGAGACCGCGGCACTGGACATCGTGGGCGCCACGTTCGTCCGCGAGATCGAGCCGGGCGAGCTGATCACCATCGACGAGCGCGGCGTGCGCTCGCGAAAGTTCGCGCTCGCCGAACCCAAGGGCTGCCTGTTCGAGTACGTCTACCTGGCCCGCCCCGACACCACGATCGCCGGGCGCGGCGTGCAGACCACGCGCGTCGAGATCGGCCGCATGCTGGCCCGTGAGCACCCGGTCGAGGCCGACCTGGTCATCCCCACGCCCGAGTCGGGCACCCCCGCCGCCGTCGGCTACGCCGAGGCGAGCGGGATCCCGTACGGCCAGGGCCTGGTCAAGAACTCCTATGTGGGCCGGACCTTCATCCAGCCGTCCCAGACGATCCGTCAGCTGGGCATCCGCCTGAAGCTCAACCCGCTGAAGGAGGTCGTCGCGGGCAAGCGCCTGGTCGTCGTGGACGACTCGATCGTCCGGGGCAACACCCAGCGGGCGATCGTCAAGATGCTGCGCGAGGCGGGTGCCAGGGAGGTGCACGTCCGGATCTCCTCCCCGCCGGTCAGCTGGCCGTGCTTCTACGGCATCGACTTCGCCACCCGGGCCGAGCTGATCGCCGGTTCGCTCAGCGTGGAGGAGATCCGCGCCTCGCTCGGCGCCGACTCGCTCGGATACATCTCGCTGGAGGGCCTGACCAAGGCCACCACGATCCCCGCCGACCGGCTCTGCCGCGCCTGCTTCGACGGTAACTACCCGATTCCGATCGACCAGGACAATGTGGGCAAATACGTGCTGGAGGCCAAGCATTGAGCAGGTCAGGCGGCCAGACCGCCCGGCCGACGAGAGAGGCCCCATGACCAGCTACGCGGCCGCAGGAGTGGACATCGACGCGGGTGAGCGCGCCGTCGAGCTGATGAGGTCGAAGGTCGCGCGGGCACGGCGGCCCGAGGTCGTGGACGACGCCAGCGGCTTCGCCGGCCTCTTCGACGCCTCGGCCCTGCTGTCGTACCGGCGGCCGCTGCTCACCACGTCGACCGACGGCGTCGGCACCAAGGTCATGCTGGCCCAGCGGCTGGGCAAGCACGACACGATCGGCCTCGACCTGGTCGGCATGGTCGTGGACGACCTGGTGGTCTGCGGTGCCGAACCGCTGTTCATGACCGACTACATCGCCTGCGGCAAGGTCGTTCCCGAGCGGATCGCCGAGATCGTGGGTGGCGTCGCCGAGGGCTGCCGCCTGGCGGGCTGCGCCCTCATCGGCGGGGAGACCGCCGAGCACCCCGGGGCCATGGGCGCCGACGAGTACGACCTCGCGGGCGCCGCCACCGGCGTGGTGGAGGCCGACCGGATGCTCGGCCGGGACAGGGTGCGCGAGGGCGACGTGGTCCTCGCGCTGGCCTCCTCGGGCGTGCACTCCAACGGCTACTCGCTGGTCCGGCACATCATCGACCGGGCCGGGCTGTCGCTGGAGGCCGAGCTGCCCGAGCTGGGCCGGACGCTGGGCGAGGAGTTGCTGGAGCCGACCAGGATCTACTCGCTCGACTGCCTGGAGCTGGCCCGCAAGGTCGACGTCCACGCGTACGCGCACATCACGGGTGGCGGCCTGGCGAGCAACCTGTCCCGATCGCTGCCCGACGGGCTGGACGCGCTGCTCGACCGCTCGTCATGGACCCCGCCCGCCGTCTTCGAGGTGCTCGCCGGACACGGCGGGGTGGCCCAGGCCGACATGGACCGCACGTTCAACCTGGGCGTGGGCATGGCCGCGGTCGTCGCCGCGGAGGCCGTGCAGCCCGCCCTGGCGCTGCTCGCTGAGCGGAACCTTCCGGCCTGGGTGCTGGGCGAGATCGTCGAGGGCTCTGGGCAGGCACGTTTCCGATGACCCTCGGGCCCTTCCCCGCCCCCGCCCGGGGCGGGGAAGGGCCGGTGTGAGTCGAGTACGACGAAAAGCGCCCCGGACCACCGGAGCGCCGCATATTGTCGACTCCCAGCGAGAAGAACACCCGGTGGCTCTGTGCTCACCACCGGGTGCCCCGCTCACCGTCAAACCGAAACCCGCCTAGCGGCGCCCGGATGTCCCGTCGTCGCGGTCATCCTTGGAGCCGAAGTCATCGGCGTAATCGGCGTACCGATCCGCCAGCTCGTCGTAGGCGTCGTTGGAGTCGTCGTTGTGGTTGGAGTCATCTCTGACTCCGAGCTCGTCGCGAAGACGCTCAAGATCAGTGCCACCGCTGTTGTACTTCAGCTGGCGAGCAACCTTGACCTGCTTGGCCTTTGCTCGGCCGCGCCCCATTGGCTCGACCCCCTCGTGTGGGGTCGTGCCCGACCCCTCGTCGCTAACGCACCACGCACTGACGCCACCTGACTTGAGGCGCCAGCTCTCGTTCGCCTACAACCGTACCCGTTTTACGCCCGGCTCGGTACGTCGTATGGGCGTGTAGGGCTAGTGGCCCAGCCAAATGCCCCTAATTCGCCCGACTTCCGACATTCTTCGCTCGGCCAGCCTATCGGCTGCGACGGCCGGAGGGACGCCGTCCTCCGCCGCGCTGGAGAAGATCTTAAGAGTCGTGTCGTAGATCTGGGTGGCCTTTGCCCGCGCCCGGTCCATGTTGAACCCGCGGATCTCGTCCGCGACCTGGATGACACCGCCGGAGTTGACCACGTAGTCGGGCGCGTAGAGGATTCCCCGGTCGGCGAGCTGCTTCTCCACCCCGGGATGGGCCAGCTGGTTGTTCGCCCCGCCGCAGACGATCGTGGCGCGCAGGCGGGCCACCGTCTCGTCGGCCAGCGCCCCGCCGAGGGAGCACGGCGCGTAGACGTCGATGTCGGATCCGGTGAGCTCCAGCCGGTCGGCGACGACCTCCACCCTCGGGTAGCGCCGCAGCAGCCGCTCCACGGCCTGCTCGCTCACGTCGCAGACCACGACCTCGGCGCCGTCCTCGACCAGGTGGCCGACCAGGCGGTGGCCGACCTTGCCCACGCCCTCGACGCCGACACGCCTGCCGCGCAGCGTCGGCGTGCCGTAGGTGTGCTCGGCGGCGGCGCGCATGCCCTGGAAGACGCCGTGGGCGGTCAGGATCGACGAGTCCCCGGCTCCGCCGTTGGCCGGCGTGCGGCCGGTCACGTAGGAGCTCTCGCGGGCCACGATGTCCATGTCCTCGCTGTTGGTGCCGACGTCACACGCGGTGTAGTAGCGGCCTCCGAGTGACTGGACGAACCGGCCGTAGGCGCGCAGCAGCGCCTCGCTCCTGTCCTTCGCCGGGTCGCCGATGATGACGGCCTTGCCGCCACCGAGGTCGAGTCCCGCCAGGGCGTTCTTGTAGGACATCGCCCGGGAGAGATTGAGCACATCCGCCAGCGCGGCCTGCTCGCTCTCGTAGGGGTAGAACCTGGTGCCGCCCAGGCCCGGGCCCAGGGCCGTGTTGTGGATGGCGATGATGGCGCGCAGGCCACTGCGCTCGTCGGAGCAGAAAACGACCTGCTCGTGCCGGGTCTGTCCGATTACCGGGCCGGTGTCCTTGTGGGACGGCCCGAAGACGTCGGTCACTGTGGTGACTCCCAGTCGTCCGTTCCCGCCGCTCCGTCGCGGCGGAGATCGCCTTCAGCGTAACCACAGACCCGCGAAGGGACGACTCACGCGAAGGCCCCATCATGGTCGACGAGTGGGCTGCCGGGCCTGCCTCGCAGGTCTGTCGCCCGCCGTCACGGTTCCCGCGACGATCAGGGATCGGCCGTCGCCCGCCTCGGCCGAGGAAGGCGAGAGGCCCCGGGGGCGGAGGAGTCGCCTCGGTCGCCGAGACGGAGGCCACGAAAGCCGGTCCCGTACGGACAGCGGCCGGTCCTTCGTGACACGATGCGGAACGTGCTGCCCTACGCCGCGTACCTCCGCGTCTACGAGCCACTGGTCGCGTTCACCCCTGCGGAGCGCGCCTCGTGGGCCGCCTACGCCGAGGCTGCCGACCGACCGCGCCGAGCCGGCGCCCTGCACGCCGAACACGGCGAGGCGGTGCGACGCCTCCTGGGGATCCCACCGGCCCCGGCACCCGTCCAGGAGAGCCCCAACGCCTATCTGAGGCGCGTGGAGGAGGTCCTGTACGTCTGCCCATGGCAGAGCAGGCTGAGGTCGTGGCTGGCCTTCTCGCGCTTTCGCGGGGCGACCCCGCCCAAGCTGATGGAGCGGTTCGTCCCACCCGCCGTCGCGGAGCAGACCGTCGACGACTTCGACCGGTTCAAGCGTCGCAGCGACTCGGCCGCGCTGCGCACCCACATCCGTGGCTCCACCTGGCACGTTCCGACCTCGTGGTTCGTCCCCTTCGACGGCAACGAGCGCTGGCTGGTGATCGACGGCAACGGGGGCCAGGGGGGCACGACCACCACGCGCAACCTGATCTACGTCACCTCCATGGCCCATGCCAGGCGCCGCAGTGCCCGCGCCCTGCAGATCATCAGAAGGCAGGTCGGCGAGGTCTCGGTCACCGCCGAGGTCGAGGACGTGGCGCGCTGGCTGGAGGAGTTCCACCCGCATTCGCTGGTCGAGCTCGACTACGGCGGCATCGTCAACCTCATGGACGACGAGAGGCTCCAGGCCGACGAGTCCGTGGCGGAGCTCGCGGCGGCACTGACAGGTCTGGAAAAAGGCGAGGAAGAACTGGCGTTCGCCATGTACCAGCGCGTCATCCTCCGCTGGCGATCAATACAACTTCTCGAATCAGCAAACTGACTCGCAAATCATCCCTTCGACCTGCGTAAGTAGGTCCGTCGATGACCGGGGATGCACCTACGAACTGAGTAGTTTGCCGTTTTCACTGCGATACCACGAAACGTGTCGCTAGAATCACCGAGCGTGACAACAACACGTGCACAAGAGAGATGAGTCACTCAAAGACTCGCCAATCGCTCTACGTGGCTGTATGGTCACATCGGGTGATGCCGTATATGGCCCAAACTGCCGCACGCAATGGCCATAGGCGGACATCCGTGACAAGCGTCAAGTCGCAGGATCGCTGTCGCCGGTCCACATGGAGGAGAGGCCGCACAAATGTCAGCTCGTACACCCGAGGCAGAGCCGCTGCTCACCCCGGCGGAGGTCGCAACCATGTTCCGCGTCGATCCCAAGACCGTGACCCGGTGGGCGAAGGCGGGCAAGTTGACGTCCATCCGCACCCTGGGTGGACACCGCCGGTACCGGGAGACCGAGGTTCGCGCGCTGCTCGCGGGGATTCCGCAGCAGCGCTCAGAGTAAGACGGGGGCCGTCACTGACCTAGGGGGATTGGTGCGCGCTCACCCTGTGAGCGCGTAGGCCACACAGGTTTATGGGGAGCGGCGTCGCCCGCCCGGCGCCGCCCCAGCACATGCCCGGCAGCTCCTTTGGACCTCGGGTCAGCCCGACCGGTCCCGGACCAGATCGTCCAGCAACTCGCCGACCTGCGAGTCGTGCTTGGCCGCCACGCCGAACAGCGCCACCATGTGGTCGACCAGCATGCGCTCCAGAGCCGGCCGCTCGATGTCGCGGTGCTCCAGCCAGTCGAGGCCCGCGGTCTCGACGGAGGCGATCCACGAACGCAGCGTGATGCGGAGTACGGGGCCGGGCTCCTCGACCCGCATCTGCCTCATGATCAGCCTGAACAGCCGGTTCCTGACCGAGTCGACGATCTCCCCGATGTCGCCGCTGCGGTTGGCGGGACCGCCCCTGAGCAGTGCGGCGAAACCCGCCGCGTGCTCCTCGACGAAGTCGAAGTACCGGGTGAGCCCTCCCGCCAGCTCGTCCAGCGGGCGGCCGCCCCCATGGGGCTTGAGCCTTGCCTCCAGCTGCGCGGCGGCGCTTTTCAGCGCGGCGACATAAAGCTCCTGCTTGCCACCGAAGTAGTGGTAGACCAGGGCCCGCGACGCGCCGGCCGCGGAGGCCACGTCATCGATCGACACGTCCTCCGCGTCTCGCCTGCTGAACAACTCCAGGGCCGCGGCCATGAGCTCCTCACGGCGCCGGTCCACGCTGAGCCTGCGACGCGCCGGTCGCGCGTCACCCGCCGCAGGTTTCACCTGTTCGGCGGCTCCGGATGTCGAGCCCACACCGTGAAGACTATCGGAGTCGATACGCACGGCGGCGAGGTCAAGATCGGAGTTCCCTACCCCGGAGGCCGTACCCCATTCGGAACTCGATCGTTTTGAGTGACAGGTGCCCATCCACCATTGCGGGGGAGAGCCATGTCAGGACCGCCGGTCAACACCACATTCACCCGAGCCCGCGGGTTCGCCGAGCCCGTCTTATCCGACGGGTGCGGACCACGCCCGAGACCCACGATCCGCAATGTCGCCGAACGGGCCGGTGTCTCCAAATCACTGGTCTCGCTCGTCCTGCGCGGATCGCCACACGTCAGCGAGCATCGCAGGCAGGCCGTGCTCCAGGCGGCCAGAGACCTCGGCTACCGGCCCAACGCGGTCGCGCGCAGCCTCGTCGAGGGCCGTACCCACCTGGTCGGGGCGCTCGTCGCCGACCTGCACAACCCGTTCTACGCCGAGTTCCTGGACGGCCTGCAGGAGAGCCTGCACGGCGACGGGCTGAGGCTCCTCATCGGCAACAGCCAGTGGGACCCCGCCTTCGAGGACGAGGCGGTCGAGGCGTTCCTCGAACTGCGCGTCGACGGGCTCGTCCTGCTCGGCATCGCGCCCACCAGCGGGACGCTCATCGAGGCCACCGGCTACACGTCCACGGTCGTGGTGGGCGAGCGCGACATCGATCTCGGCGGCGTGGACATCGTCGTCGACGACGACCAACTCGGCGCCCGTCTGGCCGTCGACCACCTCGTGGAGCTCGGCCACCGCCGAATCGCCCACATAGAGGCCTCGGGCATCTCCTCCGGGCGCTTCCGCTGCGAGGGCTACCTGGTCGCGATGCGCAGGCACTCCCTGGCGCCGTACATCATGGTCGAGGAGGGCGCCTCCGGTGAGGAGGGCGGCGCGCGGGCCGCACACAGCCTGCTCACCCGCGACCCCCGGCCCACAGCGATCTTCGCCGCCAACGACCTGGTGGCCATGGGCGTGCTCTCCGCGGCCGCCGAACTGGGACTGCGGGTTCCCGAGGACCTGTCGGTGGTCGGGTACGACAACATCCACCGCGCCGGGACCCAGCCGATCTCGCTGACCACCGTGGACCAGCCCCGCCGTGCCATGGGCCGTTCCGCCGCCGCGCTGCTGCACGACCGGATCGGCGACCCCGGCAAGGCCTCGCGCCTGCGCCAGGTCGCGCCGCAGCTGGTCGTACGGCACAGCACGAGCCCCATCGAGCGCTAAAGAGCCTGCCTGGAGCGTTACAGCACGCCCAGGCAGGCTCCATGAACTCCCCAAAAGCAGGTCAACATCGCGAACGACGGCGCGCCGCCGGTGTTGACTCTGGCCGAGACGAGGGGGGTAACAATGCGTGATCCGGAACTGGTGTCATGCGCCCAGCGAGCCGCCGCCGAGCTTGAGCGGGCGTGGGCGCACTGGCGGGCCGCCCGGGGCCGCAGCGGGGATGCCGGAGCCGAGTCCGTGGCCAGTTACGTGGCTCATTCGATCGACCACCCGTGGGGGCGGCCGCGCGTGGTCCTCGGGCTGGACGCCGAGGACGCCAGGGAACTCGCCTCGCTCCTGCAGAAGCAGGAGGTCGGCGAGCACGCCTGGTGACAGGCTCTCACTCCCGGTAACAGGCGGGCACATATCGCGACAATGACCAAGTCATGTCGTCGCGCGGCGTAAGTTGGGTGGTTGACGACTCACTAGGGGGCGATGAGCGTGACCGGCAGAGCACTCGCGACGGCCCTTGTCCTGTGCGGCCTGGGCGCCGCCGCCTGTGGCGGCACCACGGCGGACCTCGCGCGAGATCGCGTGGGGGTCCCTCCGGTGGCCGCCACGGCCGCCCACCCCGTGACCGGCGGCACGGCCGCCACCCCGGCCGGCTCCGCGACCGGTGCGGCGAGCGCTTCCGCGGCGAGTCCCACGCCGGTTGGAAAACCGCTGAGCGGCAAGGTCGTGGTCATCGACCCCGGCCACAACGGGCAGAACTACCGCCACCCCGCGGAGATCAACAAGCAGGTCGACGTGCTGACCAAGCGGAAGGCCTGCGACACCACGGGCACCGCCACCGCGAACGGCTACAGCGAGGCCGCCTTCACCTGGGACGTCTCCCAGCGCCTGGACAAGATCCTCAAGAACCGGGGCGCGAAGGTGGTGCTGACCCGCCAGGACAACACCGGCGTCGGCCCCTGCATCACCCAGCGGGCCGCGATCGGCAACAAGGCCAGGGCGAACGTGGCGATCTCGATTCACGCCGACGGGGCGGGCCCCGCCAACCACGGCTTCCACGTGATCATCCCGAAGAGGATCGGCGGTCCGGTCGACCCGGTGGTCAAGGCCTCCGAGAGGCTCGGCTTCGACGTACGCGACGCCATGAGGAGCGGCACCGGCCTGCCGTACTCCACCTACATCGGCAAGGACGCCCTCGACTACCGCAACGACATCGGCGGACTGAACCTCTCCACGGTCCCCAAGGTCCTCGTCGAGTGCGGCAACATGAAGAACCCGACCGAGGCGGCCAGGTTCCAGCAGCCGGCGTTCCGGCAGAAGATCGCGCTCTCCCTGGCCAACGGGCTGCAGCAGTACCTGACCCACTGACGGCCCGCTCAGCCTCTCGCCGGACCGGCCAGGCCCAGGGACCTGAGGTTGTCCTCGGCCGGGTGGCGGCGCGCGGCCGGGCCGGCCGCGAAGGCCCGCAGGATGTTCCCGGTGACCCTGCGGACGAAGGAGGCGGCCCGTTCCGTGACGCCGTGGCCGCAGCGGGCTCCCCGCATCGCGCACACCCAGCGCATCGTGCCCGAGGAGAACACGGCGGCGCCGCTCGGCACCGTGTAGTAGGCGCTGTGCGCGACCGTGGGGCGTCCGCCGCAGTCGACCGGGGAGACGGACAGGACCTCCATCGGGCGGGGCACGCCGGTACCGACCCGGTCGGTCTCCACCCCCACCATGCCGGGGAAGGTGGTGCCGCGCCGCACCCCGGTCCCCTTGAAGATCCAGTTGTCGGGACTCCGGACCACGTAGGCGGACTCGGAGGGGAAGCAGTCGTACATCGGCCCGGTCAGCGAACTCTCCGGCCTGCCGCTCGCGCGCCACAGGACCGTGTGGGCGTCCTCGGCGGCGTCCTTGTGGCAGACGACCAGGCGGCGGTGGCCCAGCGGCGTCGCGGCGAAGCGGATCCGCCAGTAGACGGCGTTGGCGCCGAGGAAGGCGAGGTTGGTGCCGTGGTCACGGGCCGCCTCGACGGTGCGGCGCATGCGCGCCGACCAGTACTCGTCGTGGCCCAGGGAGACCAGGCCCCTTGCCCCGTCGAGGAGGTGGGGGTCGCGGTCGAGGTCCGCGCTCGTGACGTAGGCGAGCGGGACACCGCTGTGCTCGGCGACCTCGACGGCGTCGCGTTCCATGTCCAGGAAGAGCCGGGCTCCCGATGTGTCGTAGGGACGGTCGAAGCTGACCGCGCGGGACCTGTCCTCGAAACCGCCGGGCCCCCGGTAGAGGCTGCGGCCACCCCAGTCGTTGTACGCCTGCCAGGTGGTGACCGCGTTGACGACGACCAGGCGTCCCCTGGTGGAGGTGGACCTGACGGTGAGGGGCACGTAGCGGCCGCCTCCGGTGGCGGCGTCCAGCCTGATCAGGTAGGAGCCCTCGGGCCAGCCGGAGGTGTCCACCTCGGGGCCGGGCTTCCAGTGGGCGGCGGTCACCGTGCGGGTGGCGGCGATCGTCCTGGCCGGGACCTGTCTCATGCCGGGCAGCCCGCTCGCCCGCCAGACCTGCCTGGCTCCGGCTCCGCCGTACCAGCCCATGCGGAAGACCCTGACGGTGTAGCGGTCGGCGGTGGTCGAGACGTACAGCCGGAAGCCTTCTCCCGGCGGCACGCTCGCCCGGTCGGCGAAGCCCTCGATCTCGTGCTCGGCACCGCGGTGACGCACTCGCCAGTCGGGGTCGCCGGTCTTGGCGTTCTCGGCCGCGGTGGCGCCCGCCGCCTTGGCGCTCCGCACCGCGGACGCCGACACCGAGGGGGTGGGCGAGGGCGGCTCCGCGGGGAGTTCGGCGGTGGCGCCGCATCCGGCGACCAGCAGTGTCGCCATCAGGGTCGTCAGCGGCGTGCGGACCGCGTGCCAGGACGTTTGGAACATGAGCAGCAGCATGTCCACCTGGAAGATCTCCCCCGGCTCTCCCTCGCTGGACTTGGGCGGTTCTTGGCCTCATGCTCCGGGTCGGCAGAGTAAAGGCCTATCGGCCGATGAGCTTGGCATGATTCAGACCATGACTGACCTCCTGCCGCTTCCTGCCGCGTACACACCCGTGGACGGCTTCCTTGGGCTCTCCCCCGGGGTCGGCGTCTTCGGCCCCGCCGATCTGGTCGACGCGGTACGGCTCGCACTCGCCGTGCTCGACCCGCGCCCCGGCGAGGCAGGTGTGATCAAGGTGGAACCCGACGCGTCGCTCGGTGCCGAGTCGTACACCCTGGACGTGACGGCCCAGGGCGTGCGGATCGCGGCAGGAGATCGCGCCGGGGCCTTCTACGCGGGCCAGACGCTCCGGCAGCTGCTCCCCGCCGCGGCGTTCCGCACGGTGGCGGGGACGGGCTGAGCGTCCCCCTCGGCCGGATACGGGACACGCCCTGGTTCTCCTGGCGCGGGGTGCACCTGGACGTGGCACGGCACTTCATGCCCAAGCGCGAGGTGCTCAGGATGGTCGATCTCATGGCGGCGCACAAGCTGAACCGCCTCCACCTGCACCTGGTGGACGATCAGGGCTGGCGGGTCGAGAGCCGCAGGCACCCGCGGCTGCACGAGGTGGGCTCGCACCGCCCGCGCACGGCCACCGGCTACTACCGGGAGGACCTCGCCTTCGACGACGTGCCGCACGGCGGCTACTACACGCTGGACGACCTCGCCGAGATCGGCGCCTACGCACGGGCCCGCGCCGTGACCGTCGTGCCCGAGATCGACGTGCCGGGACACGCCTCGGCGATCCTCGCCGCCTACCCCGAGCTGGACGCCCGTGCCACCGGTGGCCGGCGGCCCGAGCCCTTCCGGGTGCTGGAGCGCTGGGGCATCTTCCCCGCGATCCTGTCCCCGCTGCCCGGCACCGTCGACTTCCTGACCGACGTGTTCGACGAGATCCTGGCGGCGCTGGGCGACACCCCGTACGTCCATGTCGGCGGGGACGAATGCGTGCTCGACGACTGGGCCGCCTCCCCCGAGATCGTCGCCTTCCAGACGGAGCTGGGCCTGGGGAGCCTCGCCGACCTGCACGCCTGGTTCCTGCGCCGGCTGGCGGACGTGCTGGCGACGCGCGGCAGCCGGGCCGTGGTGTGGGACGAGGCGTTCGTCAGCGGCATGCTCAGGCCCGACACGATCGTGATGCCCTGGCGCGGCCCCGGAGTGGCCAGGCGCGCCGCCGCGGCCGGGCACGACGTGGTGCAGACCTCGGTCTTCCCGCTGTACTTCGACTACGCCGAGGCCGCGTCCGAGCTGGAGCCCCTGGCGATCGGCGACACGATCACCGTGTCGGACGTCGCGGCCTTCGAACCGGCGCCACAGGCCCGGCGGTCAGGGGCTCCCCCGCCGACGGTCCGGGGCGGGAGGCCCTGACCGCCCCGGACCGCCGGAGAGGGGCGATCAGGGCCTCAGCCGGCCACCTCGTAGCCGGCTTCCTTGATGGCGGCGCGTACGGCCGCGTCGTCGAGGGGGTCACCGGAGACGTCGACCCTGCCCGTCTCGAGGTCGACGTCGACACCGGTGACGCCGGAGACCTCGCCGACCTCCTCCTTGACCGAGCTCACGCAGTGGCCACAGGTCATGCCGGTGACGGTGTATGTGATCACGCTCATCGTGCCTCCAATGTCCAAGATTACCCACCCAGGGTATACCGCAGCCCGTCCCGCGCGCCGCCGGGACGACGGGCCGGGTCGCGCCGGAACCGGATCAGGCCGCGGTTCGGCCGATTATCTGGCGGAGGTCCACCACGCCGTGGCGGCGTAGCCGGCGGGCGAGCTCGCGGTTGATGCGATGCGCCCAGAAGGGCCCCTCGTAGATCAGCGCACTGTAGCCCTGGACGAGCGTGGCCCCGGCGAGCAGGCGCTCCCAGACGTCGTCCACGTCCTCCACTCCGCCGGCGGAGACGAGCACCAGGCGGTCGCCCACCCTCGCGCGCAGCCTGCGCAGCACCTCCAGGGACCTCGCCTTCAGCGGCCGGCCGGACAGGCCGCCGCTCTCCTGGCCCCGGTCACGTTCGGCGCCGGTCAGCGCCTGCCGGCTGATCGTGGTGTTGGTGGCGATGATGCCGTCGAGCCCGAGCTCCAGGGCCAGGTCGGCCACCGCGTCCACATCGGCGTCCGCCAGGTCGGGAGCTATCTTGACCAGCAGCGGGGTGCGCTTGGGCGTGGCGTCGGCGACCTCCTTCACCGCCCGCAGCAGCGGGCTCAGCAGCTCCACGGCCTGGAGGTCGCGCAGCCCGGGGGTGTTGGGCGAGCTGACGTTGACGACCAGGTAGTCGGCCAGCGGGGCGAGCTTTCTGGCGCTGGTCACGTAGTCGTCGACGGCTCCCGACTCGGGCACGACCTTGGTCTTGCCGATGTTGACGCCGACGATCGCCGGAACACCTCTGGGCCTGCTCAGCCGCCGGGCCGCCGCGGAGGCACCGGCGTTGTTGAAGCCCATCCGGTTGATGATCGCCCTGTTTCCCACGAGGCGGAACAGCCGGGGCCTGGCGTTGCCCGGCTGCGCGTGGGCGGTGATCGTGCCGACCTCGACGTGGCTGAAGCCGAGCGCGGACAGGGCCTCCACGCAGCCGGCGTCCTTGTCGAAACCGGCCGCCAGCCCGAACGGCCCGGGGAAGTGCACGCCGAAGGCCTGTACGCGCAGTGCGGGATCGCGCGGCGCGAGGCCGCGGTGGAGCAGCCCCCTGACCACGGGCGTGACCGAGAGGACACGGAGCGCGCGCACCGTCAGATGGTGCGCGTCCTCCGCGTCGAGGCGGCTGAGGACCTGCGAGAAGACGAGTCTGTACATCACCGATCAGGTTAGTGCCCCTACGGGGTAAGGCTCGCGCCGACCATGCCTCCGGAGTTCCCGATCAGCGGGCATCCGCCGGATTCAAGGCCGCATATCGCCGTCAACACATCGTTAAGCGTTCGGCAAACAGAGATCGGCAGGGTGGACACATGAACGCCCTGTCACGTTCGGCCGTCGCCCGGCGGCGGCGCACCCTGGCGCACATCGTGCTCCGCGACCTCGCGGACACCGGTGCCGTCACAGTCCCCCTCTGGTGGGAGGAGGAGATCCAGCGCGAGTTCGACGGGCTCGGCGGGTTCCTGGCCGAGCTGAGCCGGCAGTGGTGGACCGCCTACGCCGCACACCTGGACGCGCTGATCGAGCTCGGCCTCGATGACCCGCCCCAGGCGTGGGACGACGTCGCGGCGCAGATGCCGCAGCTACGGGCCGTCCTCGACGCCTACACGGACGACGCGGCACTCGCCGAGGCCGAGCGGCGGCACTGCGACGTCCTGCGCTGGACCATCCGGCGCGAATCCCGGCCCGCTGCCTGATGCTTTACCTGGAATGGAACAATATTCACCGGGAATCGGGTAGCCATGAACGATGGTCAGATTTGTCCAAGGCGAGTCTCCACCTCACGAGAATCCCGATGATCACTCTGCTGACCTGCGCCTGGGCGTACGCCTGACGCTGGCGGTGGTGGCAGTGGCGATCTTCACGATGCCGTTCGTGATCCTGCTCGTGCTCGTGAAGACCTCCTCCTCGCCGCTCAGGAGCTTCGACGAGGGCATCGCCGTCCAGTTGCACGCCCAGGCACTGGAGAACCCCGACTACACGGCCTTCCTCAACGTGGCGACCGAGGTCTTCGGCCCCTGGACATGGCGTGGGCTGGTGCTGCTGACCGCCGCCTGGCTCTGGTACCGGGGGGCGTCGCGCCTGGCCGTCTGGGCGGTCGCCACGATCGCCTTCGGCGGCCTGCTGAACCTCGCGGTCAAGGGGATCGTCGCCCGCGCCCGGCCCGACCTGCCCGATCCGGTGGCCTCGGCGCCCGGTGCCGCCTTCCCTTCCGGCCACGCGATGGGCGCCGCGCTGGGCGCGTGCATCCTCGTGCTCATCCTGCTGCCCTTCCTGCGGAGTCCGGCCTCCCGGATCGTCGCCTGGATCGTCGCGGCGGTCGTCGTGGTGTTCGTCGCCTACAGCCGGGTGGCACTCGGCGTCCACTGGACCAGTGACGTCATCGCCGGGGTCGCGCTGGGCGTGGTGGTCGTGGCAGGGACGTCCGTGGGCTTCGAGGCCTGGCGCCGGGGAGAGGGCCGCAAACCCGTCGAGCCGCCCATGGAAGACATCGAACCCGAGGCGTTCCGGTGAAGCCGTTCGGGGTAGCCGACGCGTCATAAGGACGTGGCGAGTCGCCCGGTCACGCCAAGAATCGACCGAGATGTGAGAGGGACATTCCCCACCCGCCGGATCGCTTCACATGAGACCGTTGTGAAGCAGCGTCACCAAGCCGCACATCTGTCACTTGGGGTCGCTCAATGATCGCCCTGCGCTACGAAGTACGATAGAAACCCCAATTGGGAGATTCACCTCTCTCCGGCGGGGCACGAGCAGCCAGCCGGCCGGACAGAGAGACGTTCGACGGCTACCCTCAAGGAAGGAAGCCGGCCCATGGATCATCAGTCCGTCGTCTGCGACAAATGTACGGGCGTTCTCCTCGCCACCGACTCCCGCACCTACACGGCGCAGCGGGGTCGCCTGATCGTGACCAACGGCTATTGCACCTGCCCCGCCGCGCAGGCCCCCGCCGAGCAGGTCACCGATCAGCAGCAGCCCCAGCCCGCCGCGGAGCAGTCCGCCACGCAGCGGCAGCCCGCCCACCCCCCTCAGCAGAACGCGCAGCCCACGGGCCAGAACTCGATGGTGGTCGCCTAGCGACATCCTCGCAGAGAGCGGTCGCTGCGTCGGGGGGCGCACGCGACGGCTCGGTCCCTTGATGGCCCCATGGACTCAGCCGCCGAGTCCCCAGGCCAGCACCACCGACAGACCGCTCGTCGCGAGCAGGCCGACGAGCACCACTATCGCAATCACCCGACGATTCATACCCGAAAGCCTAGTCAGGCCACCCGGGTGCTCTCGTATGTCCGCATGCGGTCATAACCGCTCCGATGTCGGCCATGCGGTCGGGGTGAACCGCTCTCTCTCCGCGCGGATGATGTGGATCACCGCGTTGATGAGCGCCAGATGGGTGAACGCCTGGGGGAAGTTACCGAGGTGGCGCCCGGTCACCGGGTCGATCTCCTCGGCGTAGAGTCCGAGAGCGCTGGCGAAGGAGAGGACCCTCTCGCACAGCCTGCGGGCCCGGGTGTACTCCCCGATCTCCGTCAGCGCCGAGACGAGCCAGAACGAGCAGATCGTGAAGGTGCCCTCCTCGCTCGACAGACCGTCGTCCGTGTGCTCCGTCTTGTAGCGCAGGACCAGGTCGTCGGCCGTCAGTTCGTCGGCGATGGCCAGAACGGTGGCACGGACCCGGGGGTCGGTGGACGGCAGGAAGTGCACCAGCGGGATGAGCAGGAGCGACGCGTCGAGGGCGTCGGTGTCGTAGTGCTGTCTGAAGACACCTCGCTCGCTGACGCCGTTGGCGCACACATCGGCGTGAATCTCGTCGGCGATCGCCTGCCAGCGCGTGGCCAGCTCGAACTCCTCCCTGAGCCAGGCGAGCCGGGTGCCCCTGTCGACCGCCACCCAGCACATGACCTTCGAGGAGGTGAAGTGCTGCGGCTCTCCGCGAACCTCCCAGATGCCCCGGTCGGGCTCCTGCCAGTGTCTGACCGCCGACTCGACCTGTCGCGTCAGGATGGGCCAGATCCGCTCGTCCAGGCGATCCCGCGATCGGGTGTGGATGTAGAAGGAGCCGAGGACGGCGCCCCAGACGTCGTTCTGGCGGTGCCGGTAGGCGTCGTTGCCGACCCGGACGGGCCTGGCGCCCTCGTACCCGTGAAGGTGGTCGAGAATGTACTCGTTCAGCTCGCGCTCGCCGTCGATGCCGTACATGACCTGGAGCTCCTCGTCCCGCTCCGCGACGTCGGCGATGAACCAGAAGAAGTCGTCGGCCTCCCAGTCGAAGCCCAGCGTGTAAAGGCCCCAGAGGGCGAGGGTCGAGTCCCTGATCCAGGCGTAGCGGTAGTCCCAGTTGCGGTTGCCGCCGGGGGTCTCGGGCAGGGAGGTGGTCGCCGCCGCGATGAGCGCGCCCGTCGGGGCGAAGGTCAGGCCCTTGAGGGTGAGGGCGCTGCGCTCCAGGTAACTCCGCCAGTGGTGGTCGGGGAAGTTTCCCCTGGCGAGCCAGTGCTGCCAGTGGTGGGCGGTCCACACGAGCCGCTCGTAGGCCTCCTGGAAGGTGTACGGCGGCTCGTGCACGGTCCACGACAGCGCGCAGAAGCGCGTGTCCCCCTCCTTGAGGAGGGTGCGCGCCGTCGCGCGCCCGGCCTCGAAGCCCAGCCGCATGTCCGTGGTGAGCTTGAGCTCCAAGCTCTGCCCCGCCGCCCTCGCGACGCCCTGGTGGTAACCCCTGTCGGTGTACGACCAGCGGGCGGGGATGCGGCCGTAGTCGAAGATCGGCTCGCAGCCGAGGGTGATCTGCGCCTCCCCGCTGACGCAGCGCACCGTGCGCAGGAGCACGTGGGAGGAGTCGTAGTCGGTCGGCGCCCTCCTGTGCGTGTGGGAGAGCTCCTCGTGGTGGTGCCAGGGCCCGATGAGCAGCAGGTCGCGCACGATGATCCAGCCGGTGGGCGTGCCCCAGCTCGTCTCCAGGATCATGGTGCCGGGCAGGTAGCGGCGTGCCGCGGGCACCCTCAGGTCCGCGGGGCCGATCCGGAAACCCCCCGCGCCCCGGTCGAGGATGGCGGCGAAGACGCTGGGGGAGTCCATCCTGGGCAGGCAGAGCCATTCGACGTTCCCGCTCGGCGCGACCAGTGCGGTGACCTCGCAGTCGGAAAGGAACGCGTAGTCGGCGATGGGCGGGAAGGAGGAGGCGGGCAGCGCGCCCACCGATGGATCCGCTGTCATGAGCCCTCTCCTCCTCTCCGGCTGCCCTGCTCAGGAACACCTGCCACCTGCCGGGCGGCATATCCGCTCTTTCGGATACGTCCGCTCATTCAGGTATGCCCGCCGGCATGGAAACACCCACCGGTTCCGGGATTTCCGGCCCGCGGCGGGGAACCAGGCTGTCCGCTTTCGCCAGGCTCCCCGCCCGCCGGCCCCCCGGGTCAGGTGGTGATCTCCACCATCTCCTGGAACTCCCCGGGAAGCTGTGCCAGAACGTGATCGAAGACCTTGTCGTCGATCACCTCGTGCGGTGTGGTCAGCACGGCCCGCACCCCGGCGGTGGTCTCCCTCACGGTCAGGCCGGTGCGCCCAATGAAGTCCTTGTATTCCATGTCGTTCCCCTCGACCGGCTAGCGTTCCCGGTCGGTACGAGAATGAACGCCCAGGTCGCGACCTGTATTGAGGACTTCCTGCCCGGGGACCCGGCTACCTCACCCCGGCTACCTCACCCCGGCTACCTCACCCCGGCACGGTGCTCCTGCGGGCTGACCCCGCGTACGCGCTTGAAGGCGGCGCTGAGAGCGAACGAGCTGCCGTACCCGACCTGAGCGGCCACCGCGCCGTCTGCTTCGGCGGCGCGCCGGTGCTGACCGTCCTGGCCGCGGCGCTCCACCTCCAGCGGGAGGGGCGACCCGTGCTGCCCTGGATCGTGGCGGCGCTCGTCCTGTACATGACGGTGCTCGTCATCACCATGGGGGTCAACGTGCCGCTCAACAACGCGCTCGACGCGGCCGGGGAGCCCGACGGTGTCGCGGACCTCGCGGCGTTGCGCGAGCGGTTCGAGGCGGTGTGGGTTCGCTGGAATCTCGCCCGCACCGTGGCGTGCGTCGCCGCCTTCGGCTGCCTCACCTGGGCCCTCGTGCTGTACGGGCGCATCGGGCCGGCGGGCGGCTCGTGACGACGACAACGCCGCGGGGCGCCGTCTGGGCAGTACACCTAGCGTGATCCGCCGCGCAGCAGCCCGCCGATCGCGGCGTCAGAACGGGTAGACGTGGGTCTCGGTGGCCTTGACCGATGCCCAGATCCGCTGCCCGGGGGTGAGGTCGAGGTCGGCGACGGCGGCGGGGGTGACGTCGGCCGCGGCGGCGATCAGTCCGTCCAGGTGGATGCGGACGCTGTCGCCGTGCCGTTCGACGCCCTCGATCGTGGCCTGCCAGAGGTTGCGCGGGCTGCCGTCGGGGCGGGTCCGATACAGCGCGACCGCGCTGGGCGGGAAGGCGACGAACGCGGGGCCGTCCAGATGCTCGGCGACGCTGAAGAGCACCTCTCCGACGGCGACCTGCTGTCCGGCGGCGGTGCCCCGGTAGAGGTTGAGGCCGACCAGGCGGGCGACATAGTCGGTGCGCGGGCGCCGGGCGACCTCGGCGGGGGTGCCGTGCTGCACGACGACGCCGTTCTCGATGACGACCAGGCGGTCGGCGAGCACCATGGCGTCCAGCGGATCGTGGGTGACCAGGACCGTCGCGCCGCCGAAGTCGGCCAGGTGGCGGCGGAGCTGGGAGCGGATCTCCAGGCGGGTGTGGGCGTCCAGGGCCGCCAGCGGCTCGTCCATCAGCAGCAGCCGCGGCTCCACGGCGAGGGCTCGGGCCAGGGCGACGCGCTGGGCCTGACCGCCGGAGAGCTGCCGGGGTTTCATCGCGGCGTGCTCGGCCAGGCCGACGCGCTCCAGCCAGACCGCGGCGTCGCGCCGCGCCTCCGCTCTGGAGGTGCCGCGGCAGCGGGGCCCGAAGGCGACGTTCTCCAGTGCCGACAGGTGCGGGAAGAGCAGGTAGTCCTGGAAGACCACGCCGATCGGGCGTCTTTCCGCCGCCAGGGTGTGCAGCGCCTCGCCGTCCAGGCTGATCCGCCCGCCGGACAGCGCGGTGAGCCCGGCCAGCGCACGCAGCGCCGTGGTCTTGCCCGCGCCGTTGGGGCCGAGCAGGGCGACGACCTCACCCGCGGCGACCTCCAGCTCGATGTCCAGGTGGAAGCGGGGCCGGGTGACGACGAGGCGGGCGCTCAGGGTCACGGGGCACTCACCCACCGGTCGCGCAGGCCGGCCAGGATGATCACCGAGACGGCGAGCAGGACGAGGCTGAGCACGATCGCGGCCTCGGGTTCGGTCTCCAGGGCGAGGTAGACGGCCAGCGGCATGGTCTGGGTCCGGCCGGGGAAGTTGCCGGCGAAGGTGATGGTGGCACCGAACTCACCGAGCGCGCGGGCCCAGCACAGCACGGCTCCGGCGACGATGCCCGGGGCGATCAGGGGCAGTGTGACACGGCGGAAGATGATCCAGCGAGAGGCTCCCAGCGTCGCGGCGGCCTCCTCGAAGCGCAGGTCGGCCGCGCGCAGCGCGCCCTCGACGCTGATGACCAGGAACGGCATGGCGACGAACGTCTCGGCGACGACGACTCCCGCCGTGGTGAACGGCAGGGTGATGCCGAAGGTGGTGTCCAGCCACTGGCCGATCAGGCCGCGCCGCCCCAGCACGAGCAGCAGGGCGACCCCGCCGACCACCGGGGGCAGCACGAGGGGGACTGTGATCAGTGCCCGCACCAGGCGGCGGCCGGGGAAGTCGACGCGGGCCAGCAGCCAGGCCAGCGGCACGCCGAGCAGCAGGCATACCAGCGTGGCCAGGGTCGCGGTCACCAGCGACAGGCGCAGCGCCTCCAGCACATGGGGCTCGCTCAGTCTCTCGATCAGCGTGGACCAGGGGGCGCGCACCAGCAGCCCGGCCAGCGGCAGTGTCAGGAAGACCATTCCGACCACTGCGGGCAGTACCAGCACCCAGGGCAGGCGGCCTGCCACCCCACCGGACGGGTCGCCCACTACGCCACCCCACCGGACGGGTCGCCCACTACGCCACCCGATCGGCCGTTCGTCCGCTCACCAGAGGAACCACCTGCCGTCCGCTCACCGGAGGAACCGCCCGCCGTACCGCTCACCGGGCTGTCAGCCCGCCGTACGGGCGTGGTCGGGGATCTCCACGACCACGTTGGTGGACTTGATCACGGCGACCGCCATCACCCCCACCTCCAGGCCCAGCTCGTCGGCGGCCTGACGGCTCATCAACGACACCACCCGGTAAGGACCAGCGGCGAGCTCCACCTGGGCCATCACCGCGTCCTTGATCACCTCGGTCACGATCCCGCGGAAACGGTTCCGCGCCGAGGAGAGCCCCGAGCCGTTCTCGGACTCGATCTGGGCGCGCGCGAACGCCGCCAGATCCGCGCCCGCCACCATCCGGTGACCGTGCTCGTCCCGCCGGGCCGCGAGCCGCCCGGCATCCACCCAGCGGCGGACGGTGTCGGGGCTTACCCCCAGCAGCGCGGCGGCCTCACTGATCCGAAACGTCGTCACAACAATCACCATACCTTTGCATATGCAGGTCTTTATCCCCATATCTCATGGCAGGCGCACACCTCAGGGCGGCCATGCCATGATCTGGCACCTCATCCTCGCCCTCCGGGGAAGCCGGACGCCCCGGTTGAGCCCTCCCGCTCGCCCGTCGTCATGTTCGGCGATTCCCCGGCCGGGCTCACCCGGCCGGGGAATCGCCCTCCCGTCATGGTTCCGGTGTTCGAAACGGTCAGGGCCTGGCCGACGCCTGCCCCGGCCGACGGTCAGGGCCTGGCCGTCGCCTGCCCTGGCCGGGGAACCCCCGGGGAGCGGAGGAGTCACTTCTGAGGTCCTCGTCGGTCACCGATCAGAACGGTTCCGAGGCTCAGCGCGAGCCGGCGGGCGAGCCCGGTGTTGCGGCGGTGGCCGAGCCGATGGACGGCCGTTTCCAGAGCCTTGCGCTCGCCGACGACGATCACCCAGGACCGCGCCCGGGTGACCAGGGTGTAGAGCAGCTTGCGGCGGAGCATGACGCCCCCGGACTCGGTGACCAGCGGCGCGACCACGAAGGGATACTCGCTGCCCTGGGAGCGGTGGATGCTGATGGCGTACGTGTGGGTCAGCTCGTCGAGCTCGCCGAAGCCGTACTTCACGATCTGCCCGTCGTCGGTGCGGATCTCGACGAGCCTCTCCTCCGAGGTGATGGCGGTGACCGTGCCGGTGTCCCCGTTGAAGACACCCTTGTCGTAGTTGTTGCGGATCGGCATGACCCGGTCGCCGACCCGGAAGACCGAGGCGCCCGACCAGTGCTCCGCGACTCCCTCGCGAGCCGGGTTGAGCCGCTCCTGGATCATCCGGCCGATCTCGGCGGTCCCGGTCAGGCCCCTGCGCATCGGGCACAGCACCTGGACCTGGTCCGGGTTCACCCCCTGCTTGCTCGGGATCGCCACCGTCGCCAGGTGCGTCACCCGCTCGGCGACCTGGTCGGGGTCGTCGACCTCCTCGAACCAGAAGCCTCCCCCGCCGGGGATCGGGGGCACCTCTCCGAGGCGGATCCGGTGGGCGGCCCGGATGATCCCGCTGCCCTCGGCCTGGCGGAAGACGCGGGTCAGGTGGATCCGCGCGATCTCCTCGACGCGCAGCAGGTCGGCCAGCACGCTGCCGGGGGCGATGCTGGGGAGCTGGTCGCTGTCGCCCACGATCAGCAGGTGGCTGCCCGCCGGTATGACCGCGGTGAGCCGGGTGGCCAGGTGCAGGTCCAGCATGGAGGCCTCGTCGACCACGATCAGGTCGGCCTGCGCGGGTGTCTGCTCGAACAGCGCACCGCTGTCGGGATCCGGTTGGTGGGCCAGCAGCCGGTGCACGGTCATCGCGGGCATTCCGGTGAGCTCCGACAGGCGCTTGGCCGCCTTGCCGGTCGGCGCCGTGAGGGTCACCGTACCGCCCATCGCCTTCGCGGTCGCCGCCACGGTCCTGACGGTATGGCTCTTTCCGCAGCCCGGACCACCGGTGATGATGGACACTGTGCTGGTCAGCGCCATGTTCACCGCCGCCCGCTGATCCTCGTCCAGCCCGGGATCCTCCTGGAAGGCGCGCATGGGCAGTGTCGAAGCGGCCTGGCAGAGCCTGGTCAGCTGGGCGGTCAGAGTGAGTTCGCGGCTGTGGGTCTCCTTCAGGTACACCACGGCCTGCCCCTGGTCCTCCGGCGAGACCTCGACGACCACCCTGCGGTCGGCGACGAGGGCGTCGAGCATCCGGCGGACGAGGTCGTGGTCCTGCTCGACCAGTTCCGCGGACTGGGCGACCAGGGCGATCAGCCGTACGTAGCAGTGCCCGTCGCGGCTGGCCGCCGTCTCCAGCCTGTCCAGGATCGCCGCCTTGATCCGCTGCGGGCTGCTCTCGGAGACCCCGGAGCGCAGGGCGATCCGGTCGGCCGTGGTGAACGCGATGCCCCTGACCTTGCCGATGAGCCGGTACGGATCGGAGGTGAGGATGTCGCCCGACTCCACCCCGAACACCTGGTAGATCTTGGCCGCGAGCAGCGGGCTGATCCCGAACCCCTGCAGGGTCACCATCAGCTCGGCGATCGCCTTCTGCTCCTGCCACGCGTCGGCGATCTGGGCCTGCCGCGCGGGGCCGATGTTGACGACCTCGGTGAGCCGTCCCGGTTCGGTGTCGATGACGGTCAGCGTCGTCTCACCGAAGTGACTGACGATGGCGTGGGCGAGCCTCGGCCCGATACCCCGGATCAGGCCGGAGCCCAGATAGATCCGGATGGCCCTGACCGTGGCCGGGACCAGCCGCTCGCACGCCGTGACCTCGAAACGCCTGCCATGCCGCGGATGCTCGCCCCACGCGCCGATGAGCCGGAGCGTCTCCCCCGGCTGGACCCCGCCCAGAGCTCGGCCGGAGGCGACGAAGCCGGGCATGCCCTCGGCGCTCATCCGCGCGATCGTGTACTCGTCCTCCCGGACGTACACCAACTGCTCGACAGACGCCTCCACAGCAGAAAGCCAACCCTCCCCGTACCGGCTTCACCTCACCCTTCGCACATCAGAGCAGGTGAACCGCCATCCCACAAGGCATCACGCCCGGCGGTCACTCACGACTCCCCGAGCACTATTACAACACCGAGGAGGAAACGGACCTGGGCGCCACCGTCGCGCCCTGAGGTGAACGATGGATTTCATACCGGGCATCCGGGACGCCGGTGCTCCCGCGAACCCAGGATCCGATCGGACGTGATCGACCGGGATTCCGGCGGCCGCGACCGAGGTGCGGGGACCCGTTCTCTCCACCGGTTCGGTTTCCGGGGGCCTTGCCCACGCGCCTCCCCGATCATCGGGGGTGCAACCGCCGGCCCTGCGAGGAATTGCGGTCCCGACATGCTTAAGGGGAGGCGAGACAGTCTCCCCTCCCCGCTCTACCCACTTCTCCTACTCTTCAGACGATATCGCAGACGAACCTATACAGATAAAATTAGTAGGTCATGAACATATTAAAGATTAGCGTCAAAAAAAGGGAATGCAGAACCAATTTGACTTGCTTCCTTTGTTAACGAACAATCGCCGCACACCCTTCACCCGAGCCCTGAGGATCGAGGAGCGGCTGCGGCGAGCCTAGCTAGATCATAGCCGTGTCGGGAAATTTGACGAATCTTCATCGTTCCCATCTCGGATACGACCGCCATATGCCTCATAAATCACCATAATGGGTGACATAATGATTATGTGACTGGTTTCAGCACACTATAACCCTCAAGTGGTGTCTGACTGAAATGCTACGAATGAGCAACGTCCTCCTGCCCGGCAAGAACGTCCTCCTGCCCGGCAAGCCGGATCCGGACGGCTTCGGCCTCAGCGGCTCCAAGGGCCTCATACAGGTCGAGCGCACGCCGCCAGTGCTCCTCCGCCCGCGTCTTCTCACCGATGCGAGCAAGCGTGGTGCCCATGTCGTCAAGTGTGCGGGCCTCCTGGGAGACGTCCTCGATCGCACGCGTCAGGTCGAGGACCCTCTCGTAGTGAGAGAGGGCGGCCTCATGACGATTCGCACGACGATGAACACCGCCGATACCGTGCAGGGCCTGGCTTTCCTGGTAGCGTTCCGATATCTCGACCGATATGCGCAGGGCATTCTGATGATGGATAAGCGCCTCTCCATCCCTGCCCATTCGCGCATGGCAACTGCCGATGTTGTTCAGGACATCTGCTTCGCACCGCCGGTCACCGATATCACGATATCCCCTCAATGCTTTTCTGTAGTATTCGAGTGCTTCGGCATGTCGACCCAGGCCCTGATATGCGGTGGCGACATTGTTCAGCCATATGGCTTCTTTCTGAGGACCCATATGCGGATGAAGGGAAGCGGCTTCCTCATAATGACTCAATGCCGTGGCGTAATTACCTAGACGAATTTCAGTCTCGCCGATGTTGTTCAGCGTCATCTGCTGTCCACGCCGGTCGCCGTCCTCTTGGTACAGCGCCAACGCCTCCCGTTGGCGAGCAGCGGCCTCGGCGTAATCCCCGCGGTGCCAGTGAATGAACGCGATGTAGTTGAGAGTTCCGCCTTGGCCGTGGCGGTCCGCGATCACCCGTCGCAGGTGCAGCGCCCGCTCCAAACAGCCTAGGGCGGCGCTGAAATCGGAGCGGTGCCAGTACACCAAGCCGCTGTGGTCGAGCAGATCGGCGACGGCCCGCTGGTCGTTGAGGGCGCCCTGAATCACAAGCGCCTCATCCGCCAGCCGAAGCGCTTCGTCGTGATGGCCCGTCCGCCAGCGCGCCATGCTGAGATCGGCCAGTGCGCGCGCCGTCCACGCACGGTCACCCGTCTCCCGCCACACCGTCACGGCACGCGCGTGAAGCTCGGCCCCCTCCGGCCAGCGTCCCCACGTGTCGAGATGACGGCCGATCACGTGTGCGAGCAGCGCCGCGTACCTCGTCCACCCGTTGTCAGCGGCATAGCGCGCGACGATGAGGAGATTGTCCAGTTCTGCGGTCATCCAGGCACGGGCCTGGTCCTCGGTACCGGCGCCAGATCGGAGATTCAGTGGGCGGGACACCTCAATGGGGCCGCGCGCCAGGTACGGGTAGAGCAGCCGGTCCGCCGCGTCCGCCGCGAAGAGGTAGTAGTCGAGGAGCCGCTGGAGCACCTCGGCACGCCGGCGTTCCGGCTCCCGGCCGGACAGCAGGCGGGCGTACTCGCCGATGAGATCGTGGAACCGGTACCGGCCTCGCCGGGGTTCGGCGATCAGGTGGTGATCGAGAAGATCGTCGAGAAACTTCTCAGCGTCGACCTGGCTGAAGTCCAGCAGTGCCGCCGCGGACTCGGCGGTGATGTCCGCCCCGGGGTGCAGCCCGAGCCGCCAGAACGCCTGCTGCTGCCCCTCGTCGAGGCAGTGGAAGGACAGCTCGAACGCTGTGATGATCTTCCGGTTCCCCGCGCGGATCTCGGCCAGCCGCCGGTCGGGTTCCTCCAGCAGCCCCACGAGGTCGGCCACGCTCCACGCGGGCCGGTGCCGGAACCGGCTACCGGCCAGATGGATCGCGAGAGGGAGATATCCGCAGAGCCGTACGACCGAGGCGACGTCGTCCGCCTGGAGCATGCGCCGCGAGCCCACGGCGCGGCTGAAGAGCGTGGCCCCGTCCTCAGGAGGCAGCACCTCCAGAGAGAGTGACCGGACGTCGTCCAGCCCGGCCAGCCCCCGCCTGCTGGTGATCATGACGAGGCACCCGGGCGTCCCGGGAAGGAGGTGGCTGATCTGGTCGTGGCTCGTGGCATCGTCGAGAACGATGAGCACTCTGCGGCGGGCCAGCTCGGCCCGCCACATCGTCGCGCGCTCGTCCAGGCCGCTCGGGATGAGGGAGGCGAGGATGCCGAGCATTCTGAGTAACTGCCCCAGCGCCCCGGTGGCGTCCATGGGGGCATGCTGGGCGTCGTGACCGTGAAGGTGGAGATAGAGCAGGCCGTCCGGATAGTGGTCGGCGAGCCGGTGGGCCAGGTGCACGGCCAGCACTGTCTTGCCGACGCCCGCCATGCCGTCGATCGCGAGCACGGTGGCCGCGTCCCGCCTGACCAGCTCCCCGGTCAGCCGGTCGAGCTCGGGGACCCTGCCGGTGAAGGTGGTGAGGTCACGGGGAAGGTTGTTCGGAGGAGGATCTCCCCTGGCGCTCACCGGGGACTCGGGCAGCAGCGCCGGATCGCCCTGGAGGATGCGCTGGTGCAGTGTCCGCAGCCCGGGGCCAGGTTCGGTGCCGAGATCCCGGAAGATACGCGTGCGCGCCTGGCGGTAGGTGACGAGGGCCTCCGCCTGCCGGCCGCCGCGATAGAGCACCTGCATGAGCAACTCAACAAGCTTCTCGTCGAACGGAAACCGATTGGTCAGATCGTGTAGTTCCGCCACGAGGTCGGTGTGGCGACCGTGCAGGAGTTCGAGTTCGATACGTTCTACGGTGCCGCCCAGCAATTCGCTTTCGAGCTTCTGGCGGTTCTGGATCGCCCAGGAACCGGAGAGACCCGCCAGCGGTTCTCCTCGCCACAGCCGGCTCGCGTCACGATACAGCCGAAAAGCATGGTTTATATCTCCACTTTCGGTTATCGAACGGGCTTGCGAACGGAGCGTACGGAAGCGGTGGTAGTCGATGTTCTCGGGGTCTGTTTCGAGAAAATACGCCCCGGAACCGTACCTCAGGCGCACGTCCTCTCCGGTGTCGTGAAGGCGTGCCCGCAGCCGGGCGATGTGACTGTACAGGCGGTCCCGGGCTTTCGGGGGCGGATTCTCATCCCACACCTTGCGGATGAACGACTCCGCGGACACCGGCTTGCCCGGTGTCATGAGCAGGATGGCCAAAATATGACGTTCCCTGGCCCAGCCCAGGTCACAGCGCTTCTTCCGAGACCAAAACTCGACTGGACCGAGAACACGGAATTCCATTCGAGTCCCTTCCCGAGCGAACTACCTTCCCATATGACGATTTTATCTAGAGAGGGTCAATCGAGCAGTAAGTGGCCTGACTAGCTCTACGACCTATTTATCCCCAACCGTCCTTGGCTGGCAACAGGATCACCGCAAGGGTTTCCGCAAGTTCCGGCAGTGACTCTCAGGAGAGGGCGACACATCTCGCCCGCACCTCGGAAGGAGGGATAGCCCGCAAATGTCTGGCCACGAATGGAGCAGGGTTCCGATCGGACTTGACGCCCGCCGATGGGTGACACGCAGGGACTGTAAATCGGTTCTGGTGGTCGTCCACACCGTGACCTCAGGACAGCGTCTGCTGGACACCGTCCGTCTCGTGGAGTCCGACCTGAGAATCCAGGTCGTGTTCACCATGGCTCCGGATGTATTCAGCAATGGAGTGGCACAGTTCATCAGCGGCCTGGGCGCGGTGTCGCTGCCCTGGCCGCAAGCGACACAGCAGAGATTCGACCTCGCCCTCACGGCCGGCCTGGGCTCGATCCGCGAGATCCACGCGCCCTTGATCGTCATGCCGCACGGTGCCGGCTTCAACAAGTTCGCCACCGTGCGGGAGGGGGCCCGTGCCGTGGGCGACCGCGTGGCGTACGGGCTCGACCCCCAGCGACTGCTGCACGACGGCGCCGTGCTTCCTGCGGGGATCGTCCTCTCCCACGAGTCCGAACTGGGGAGGCTGGGCCGGGCCTGTCCGGAGGCACTGCCCGTGGCCTCCGTCATCGGCGACCCGTCGTACGACAGGCTGGTCGCCGGCCTGCCGCACCGCGACTCGTATCGCCGGGCGCTGGCGGTCGAGCCGGCCCAGAAACTCGTCGTGGTCAGCTCGACCTGGGGCCCGCAGTCGCTCTTCGGCCGGTGGCCCAATCTGCTGCCCCGTCTGATCGCCGAATTACCCCGGCGGGAGTACCGCATCGTGGTGCTCCTGCATCCCAACGTCTGGTTCGGGCACGGTATCTGGCAGGTGAGAACCTGGCTCGCCGACTGCCTGCGGCACGGGTTGAGCCTGGTGCCACCGGAAGCGGACTGGCGTGCGGTCCTCGCCGCGGCCGACTGGGTCATCGGGGACCACGGATCGGCGCCCCTGTACGGGACGGCCACCGGAGTCCCGGTCGTGCTGGCCGGCTTCCCCCGCTCCGGCATCGATCCGGCGTCCGCGCTCGCGCGGCTCGCCGCCATCGCGCCCCGGATCTCCAGGCTCGGTTCGCTCCGCGACCAGCTGGCCAGGATCGCCACCGAGGTGCGGCCCGACCACTACCGAACCGTCACCGAGGGCATCACCTCCGCACCGGGTCGTTTCGACCGCAACATGCGCCACCTCATCTACCGGCTACTGGATCTGCGGCAGCCCGCGACCATCCCGGTGACCGCACCGGCCTCGGTGCCCTTCCTCGTCACATAGACCAGCCAGATCGGAGGGCCGACATGCTCGGCAAGCTCGTCTCAGTCCACCTGTTCCGGCTGGAGCGCGCACTCAGGTTGCGCCGCGTCCCGCCTGGAGCCCTCGCCTCGCGGTACGACGCGCCGGCGATCCTGGTGATCCCCCGCGAGGGCTCGCTCCGCGCACCCCACTTCATGATCCTGTCCTGCGTACAACACCGTCGCGACCTACCACCCGGCCCCCAGATCTTCGACGGCGCGCACACCGTCGCCGGCATCGACGACCTCGCGGACCGGCAATGGCGTGAGGTCGCCGACGTACTCGTGGGGGCCAGGAGGGCGTGGAACGTACCAAAACGCGAGGTGGCACGTCTCCTCGACCGGTATCCCGGCTGCGAGATCGCGACCGTCGGACGTGGGCACGACTGCCTGGCCGGGCTGCGCGACGGGCGGCTCGCCACGATCACCACGGCGGGAGGGTCATCCGGCGGCGGCTCGTGGCCGGCGGTCTACGGGTCGTTCCTGTACGGCTGGCGGGTCGCCGGGATGCCGTTCGAGTGCCTGGCCACCGCCTCGGTGATCGTGGGTCGTTACACCGGTTCGTCCGCGGGCCGGCTCGGATCACTCGAAGTCGCAGGAAGGGCACAGATCAGACTGGCCAGGCGCCGGATGTGGAACGCCGGAGGGATGTCCGCATGAGCCGGAAGATCGTCGTCGCCGGCGCCGTCAGTTTCTATCTCTCGGTCGGGATAGGGGAGTTTCCGGTGCGATACGTCCCCACCTCATCGCCGCGCTGGCTCGCCGGCGGCGTCTCGGGGGCGGCGGGCCACATCGCGCGAACCCTGAGGACGCTCGGCGACAACGTACACCTGTGCACCGTCGTCGGCCGCGACCCCATCGGTGCCGGCATAGCCGCCGAGTTGGGCCGCGCGGGGCTGCTCGGCCCCGGAGTCATCGAGGGCGCGGAATCGTCGGCGGGCCTGGTACTCGTCGCCCCCGACGGTCGCCGCATGGGATTCCCGCATCTGGCGCCCGTGAACCAGGTCGCGTATCCGCCGGAACTGCTCCGCGCGAGGGCCGACGGCGCCGACCTTCTGGTCCTGACCAACGCGAAGTTCGTCCGGGACCTGGTGGGGCCCGCGGCCCGGCTCGGTATTCCCATCGCCGTGGACGTCCACCTGATAGCCGATCTCGCCGATGAGTACAACCGGCCATGGCTGGAGGCCGCGCAGATCGTTTTCTGCAGCCACGAGCACCTTCCCGATCCACCCGAAATCTGGGTGGCGAAGATGTTCGGCCGCTACCCGGCCTGCCGGGTGGTGGGGATCGGGCTCGGCGGGCAGGGGGCGGTTCTCGGCACGAGGGACGGGCTGCTCATCAGGGTGGAGGCCGTGACCCCCCGGGAGGTCGTCAACACCTCGGGTGCGGGCGACGCACTGTTCGCCACCTTCCTCCACGTCTGGCGGAACACCGGCGATCCGGTGCGGGCACTCCGGGCGGCGGTGGTGCACGCGGGCTGGAAGATCGGCTGCCGGACACCGGCGACGGCATCACTGACCTGCGCGGAGCTGTCCCTCCTGAAGACCTCGCACTCGCCTCGCACCCTCGTCGGGCGCTGGGACGACCGGCCGTCACGAGCCGTCCAGGCGTGACAACCGATCGTCCAGCTGCCTGCTCCGCGCGCCACTTCGCGCGAGGATCCGGCGCGCCTCCTCGTAGAGACGGCGCGCGTCATCCTGCCCGCGGTTCTCCAGGGCGAGATCTCCCATCGCCTGGAGAGCCTGGACCTCGCCGGTGTCCGAACCGATCCGCCGCATCTCCTCCAGCCCCTCCTCCAGAAGATCGGCCGCTGCCGCGGGCCCATCGGCCCGTACCCTGCCGAGCAGGATGAGCACCCGTGCCCGGTTGTACCGATCGGGCTCCGTCGCGAGAAGCCGTCGCGCCTCCAGCAGACGCGCGACGGCCTCCTTCGCCCGCCCCCGCTCGGCGAGCGCGTTGCCGAGATCGCACAGTACGAGAGCGACCTTGCGCGCTCCGCCCACCGCGCGATACCCGTCGAGAGCCTCCTCGAAGAGGACGATGGCCTCGTCGACTCGCCCCCGGTCCATCTCCACCAGTCCCAACCGGCGCAGGCTCCCCGCCATCCGGGGCCGGTTTCCCGTACGGCTCCAGATCTCCAGGGCGCCGCGGAAGTCCTGGGCGGCCTCGTCCAGCCGGCCGAGGGCGCGCAGTGCCAGCCCGGTCCGGTTCAGCATCTTGGCCTCGGCCATGGAGTCCGAACAGGCCCGTGCCGCCGCCAGCCCCAGCATGTCGACCTCCAGCCGTTCCGCGTGATGGCCGCGGTGCAGGAACAGGGGCCAGATGGCATCGACCAGCTGCCACGTCGTGGGGAACAGTTCCCGCTCGAAGGCCACCCGACCGGCCGACCTGAGGTTGTCGAACTCGCACTCCAGCCAGTCGAGCGCCTCCGCCGGATCGGCGAAGGCGAGGGGCTCGGCGGGCTCGTGAACCACCACCTGGCGAGGAACCCGCCGATACGGCATCGCCGTCCGGCTCGCGGTCCAGGCGGTGTACAGGAACCAGTCCAGCGCTCCGCGTACGGTCTCGTCACGGGTCTTCGCGGATTCCTCCCGCTCGGCCAGCTCCCGGGCGTGCAACCTGGTCAGGTCGTGGAAGCGGTACCCTCCCCCCGGTACGTCGTCAAGCAAATTGGCATTTGTCAGGACTTCCATCAGCTGCCGCACCTGGACGCGGGGAAGCATCACCGTGGCGGCGGCAGCCCGGCTGTCGAAGGTGGTGCCGGGGAAAAGCCCGAGCAATCTGTAGACCCGTGCCGCCTGTGGTGGGAGCCCGTGGTAGGAGAGCGTGAGGGCGGCCTGGATCGTCATGTCGTCCTCCACCGACAGCTCGGAGAGGCGTTGGCGCTCATGGGTGAGTGCCTCCACCATTTCGGACAGGAGCCAGTGTGGTCTGGTGGCCAGCCGGGCGGCCACCACGCACAGGGCGAGGGGCAACCGCGCGCACAACTCCACCAGCTCACCGGCCGCGTCCGGCTCTCTCCGGACTCGCTCCTCGCCCACGGCCCGTCGCAGTAACGTCAGGGCCGCGTCCGTACTGAGCTGGTCGAGCTGCACGCCTCGCGCGCCGCGCACCAGCAGTCCCGCCAGGCGCAACCGGCTCGTGACGATCGCGACGCTGTCCGCCGAGGCCGGCAGGAGCGGGCTCACCTGGGCCGCCGAGAGCGCGTCGTCCAGCACGATGACCAGACGGCGCCCGCTCACCAGCGACTGGTAAAGCGCCGCGCGCTCCGCCAGGCCGCCGGGTATGCGCTCGGGCGCGATCCCGAACGCGCGGATGAACCGCCCCAGGACCTCGGCCGGCTGCACGGGGGCGTCCGCGGCATGTCCCCGCAGATCGGCGAAGAGCTGGCCGTCGGGGAACTCCCCCCGCTCGCGATGCGACCAGTGCAACGCCACCGCGGTCTTGCCGATCCCCGCCGGACCGCTGACCACCGCCACGTTGGGCACGCCCATCCCGCCGTGACCGGAACCTATGTCGTCCAGCAGGGCGAGCGCCTCACCTCGATTGACCAGGACGCTGCCGGCCGGCAGCTGGGTCGGTCTCGGCAGGGGGGTGACGGCCTGGTGCAGATGAATCCCGCCGTGGATGTCGCGAGCCTGAACGACCGGTCCCAGCACGGTCCCGTCCAGCTCGTTGACGTGGCCTTCGGATCCCTGGTCTCTGTCGCTGGAGTCGGTGCTCATCACCCTGCTCGTGTCGGAGGCGAGAAATCACACCCACGAGGCCATCGTTAACCGGATCAGTGATTTTCGCGCCGGAGAAACCGAACGGTTGCTTCCATGAATAACGGTCTCCGAAGTCCCCGTCAAGGGTAAATCCGCTCCACGAGTAATTCCATCCGGCGAAAAACGAGGGAAGAGGCACATTGAGCTGGTTGAATACCCTTTCATACCACCTAGCGGACATGTCATTTAAACGATAATAGTAGTGACTCTAAATCACATGGGCGGGCCCGGGGATGTTCATATCGCGCTTATCGAGATGATGGACCACGGAGAAACGGTCGTCTCGGGTCAGGTCATGCTTCGTCGCAGATTGGTGCGGTAGGAGTTCTGTATGTGGCGGGCGGCCCGAAGGGCTGAGCCCGCGCCGCTCCCGGACCCGCTCGCGAGCCCGGAGGCGGCGCCGGAGCCGCCGGGTGGCCCCTTCGGCGGCTCCCGCCGGGAAGTGACCGCTCAGAGTGGTTTGCCGGCGACCAGCAGCGTGGTGATCTCGTTGAGCGCGACCGGTTCCTCGACCGTGAATCCGGCCTCCGTCAGCCATCCGACGCCCTGGGAGACGGTGTACTCCGACGAGCCACTGATCATGGCCATGTTGAGGCTCATCAACAGGTTGAAGATCCCTTCGCGGCGCTCGTCGTCGATCATGCTGTCGTAGACGAGGAGCGTGCCGCCCGGGGGCAGCTGCTCGAAGGCCCGCCGCACCAGCTCGCGGCGGCGCTCGTCGACCCAGTCGTGCAGGACGTGGCCGAATATGTAGACCTGGGTGTCGGGCAGCACGTCGGTGAAGAAGCTGCCCGCCTGGTAGGTGACCCGGTCGCGGAGATCGGTCTCGCCGCCCACCGCGTCGACCAGCTCGTCGAAGAACGGCTCCAGCGGGGGCAGGTCGAAGGTCACCCCGCGCAGGTGAGGATGGGCGGCGGCGATCCTCGTGGTCAGCAGCCCGCGACACCCTCCCAGGTCGGCGAAGGACTTCACCTCGTGCCAGCGGTACTTCTCGGCGAGCGGGCGGGCCAGCAGCACCGCGTAGCCGTCCATCGCCTCCGTGAAGGCGCGGGCCCGCCGGGGGTCGGCATACAGCTCGGACGTGAAGTCGCCTTCGGCGGAGAACTTCTGCGCCAGGTTCTCGCCCGATCGCAGAAACGTGCCGAGAGTGCCCCACGCCGGATAGAGCCGGCGCTGGTTGAAGGCGAGGAACCCGCCGATGTACTCGGGCTTGGCGGGATCGAGGTAGGCCGCGGCGAGGGGGGTCACCCCGTACCGGGAACCGTTCCGTGACAGCAGGTCCATCGCGACCAGCGAGTCCAGATAGTCGCCGGTCAGAGAGGGGTGCAGATCGAATTCCCGCTGGATCTCCGAGGCGTCGGCGGGTTCGCGAGACAGGCGGGCGAAGATTCCCAGCTCGATCCCGACGAACAGCGCCTGCGCCTGAAAGAATCCGGTCGCCGTCCTGACAATGGGTAGTGCGCTCTCCGGAAGGGACATCCGGCTTCCTTTCTGGTGGGTGTGGAACGGAAGGGTCGGTCGAGGGCGGATCAGCGCGCGAGCCGTACCGGGAGCGCGTGCAGGGATCGCGAGAAGAAGTCGCGGTGCCAGGCCACGTCCTCGGGAGCACAGTCGAGCCTCAGATCGGGGAACCTCTTCAGCACCCCGTTGATGGCCACCTGCGCCTCCAGCCGCGCCAGGGGGGCGCCCAGGCAGTGGTGCAGGCCGTGGCTGAAGGCCAGGTGCGGGTTGGGGTTGCGGGTGATGTCCAGACGCTCCGGGTCGGGGAAGGCCGCCGGGTCGTGGTTGACCGAGTGCACGGACACGATGATCAGCGAGCCGGCCGGAATCGTGGTCTCCCCGACCTTGATGTCCTCCGTCGCGTGCCCCTCGATCAGCCCCAGCGAGCTCTCGTAACGGAGGAACTCCTCGATGGCGGAGTTGATGAGCTCGGGCCGCGCGGCGAGCAGGTCGAACTGGTCGCGATTGACGAGCAGCGCGTGGAGCCCGTTGGTGATCAGGTTAACCGTGGTCAGGAAGCCCGCGAAGATGAGGAGCATCACGGTCGCGACGAGCTCCTTCTCCGAGAGCCTGTTCTCGCCGTCGCGCGCCTCGATCAGCCCGTGGACGAGGTCGTCGCCGGTGGTCGCCCTCTTGTGCTCGATCAGCTTTCTGACGTACTCCCCGATGCCGGCCTGCTTCTCCCGGAAGCGTTGCACGGGGTTGCCCTCGTAACTCTCCTCAAGGAAGAAGAAGACCGTCTTCTCGCGCAGGCCCGCGAGGTCCTCGTCGGGCAGCCCGAGAAGCTCCCCGATGACCATCATCGGCAGCGGGAAGGCGAAATCCTCCATGAGGTCCGCCTTGCCCTCCTTCTCCAGCTTGTCGAGCAACTGGTCGGTGAACTCCTGCACGCGGGGGCGGAGGAGCTCGGTACGGCGGTGGGTGAACGCCTTCTGCACCAGTTTGCGCAACCGGGTGTGCTCCGGTGGATCGGTGCTCACCATGTTGTTGGCGAACGAGCTCTCGCGCTTCCGGTCGCCGGCCGCGGGCCCGTCGGAGTGGTGCACGGCCTTGCTGAAACGGGGATCGACGAGCAACGTGCGGGCGTCCTCGTAGTGTGTGACGAACCAGGCTTCCAGTCCGATCGGCGTCTGCATGCGATGCACTCGTCCCGCCGCGCGCAGCCGCCGGTAAAAGGGATAGGGATCGATCAGGGCCGAGTCGGGAATGTCGCTTGGCGGCGGGATCGTCTCTGACATGTGCGCTCCTCGGAAATCGTGCCGTCGGTCGAGGTCCGTTCTGGGGCCGGTCAGGTCGGGTGAGCAGGTTGGCGCCGTTCGGAGCGGGTGAGCCGTTCAGTGCCGTTCGAGTCAGGCAAGCCAGCGGCCGTCCTTCATCACCGTCCGGCCGGGAATCTCACCGCGGTGCCGCCAGGCGAGAACGCGCCGCGGGGTGAGAAAGAGGTAGACGCAGCCGGGCACCCGGGAGGGGTTCACCGGCAGCTCGGCGAGAATGGCGGGAGCGTCCGCGGGCAGCTCCGGATAGGGCACGATCTCCACCGGGCCGTCGATGAGCACCACGTCGGCGGGACTGCCGAGCGCGGCCCGCGAGAAACCGTGCTCGCGCAGGTTGCGGACGGTCCGGTGCCGCTCCTGGGTGGCCATCACCAGGTGGGTCCCGTCCCACACGCACCCGAGCGGAACCAAGTGCGCGGTGGAGGCGCCGCCGGTCGCGAGCCAGGCGTGCCTGTCGGTCGTCAGTTTCTCCACCACGTCGGCCTTGCGCTGGGCGAGATCGCGGGCGGGCGGGAGCACGACGCCCCGCGCGGTGCCGGTCACGGCCATCCTCCTTCCTTTCCTGTTCGATCGCTCAGATGGCCGAAACGGCTGCCGCGGCGTTTCCCACCAGAGCGAGAACGGCGAATGTCGTCCGTATCAGGTTCCATTTCCCCCAGGCTCCTCTCGGGTCTTCCCAGTTCGCCGGAATCGCATCGGGATCGAGTGACTTCACTCGCCGGTTGATGGGGACGTTACGGGTTTGCGAGACCAGTCCCACGCAGGCCAGGCAGACGGCCGAGGCTATGAAAAGAGTTCTGGCCGTGTCGTTTCCGGAAAGAATGGAGAGGCTGACGTCCAGAACCAGCGACGTGCCGACGATGATAGGCATCATCGGGTCATAGGCGCGGCCCAGGAGTTTGTGCGCCGCCACGTAGCGATCGGGCGCCATCGCCTGCATCGCCGGCCAGACGCCGACCGCGTGGGTGAACAGCACACCGGCGGCGATCCCGCTACTGACCAGCACGGCGGCGGTGAGAATTTGGGCGATCACGTATGTCGTTCCTCCTCTCGGTCACCGAACGAAGTATCGCGTCCTCGACTTGAGGCGGCCTCGAATATTGCTGGGGAACGTCGCGTGTCATCCATTGAGCCTGGCTTTGAGCGTGATTCGAGGATGCTTCGAGCAGGTGCGGCGATGATGATGGCGCCCAGCGGAGACATACGCCTGGAGAGGGGACCTTGAATGGCGATATCCCGATCTAAAATAAGTGTCGACGAGATTGCCGCGAATCGTCGGCGTGGGGGTGACATTCGCGTTCTGCTCGGCCCCGCCACGGTGGGATCGACTTCGGGATTCATGGGGGTGTTGACCCTGGAGCCCGGCGAGTTCGTGTCCGAGCACTACCACCCGTACTCCGAGGAGTTCCTCTATCTCGTACGCGGTGAGCTGACCGTGCGGGTGGACGGGACGCCGGTCACGCTGAGTGCGGGTGAGGCGCTCATGATTCCCGTCAACGTCCGGCATCGGGTCGAGAACGACGGAAGCGAGCAGGCCCTCGCGGTGTTCCAGCTCGGCCCGCTGGCGCCGCGGCCGGAGCTCGGCCACGTCGACACCGAGCCGCTGCCCAACGCCTCGGAGCCCTCCCTCGGCGTGGGGGAATGCAGATGAGACGCCGGCAGGTGGCCGTCACCGGCATCGGGGTCGTGGCGCCGGGCGGGACGGGCCGTAAGGCCTTCTGGGAGTTGCTGACCGCGGGCCGTACCGCGACCAGGACCGTCTCGCTGTTCGACGCCGAGGGGTTCAGGTCGCGCATCGCGGCCGAGTGCGACTTCGACCCGGTCGCGGAGGGACTCACCGCGCGCGAGGTGCGGCGGATGGACCGGGCCGCGCAGTTCGCCGTCGTCTCCGCGCGGGAGGCGATCGAGGACAGCGGTCTCGACCTGGCCGGGCTGGAACCGTCCCGCGTCGGTGTGACGCTGGGCAGCGCGGTCGGATGCACGATGAGCCTCGAAGAGGAGTACGTCATCGTGAGCGACGCCGGCCGGCAGTGGCAGGTCGATCCGTCCTACGGGGTACCGCACCTGTACGGACATCTGGTGCCGAGCTCGCTGGCCGCCGAGGTCGCGTGGACATGCGGCGCCGAGGGCCAGGTCACGCTCATCTCGACGGGATGCACCTCCGGACTCGACGCCGTCGGGTACGGCGCGCGGTTGATCGCGGAGGGAACGGCCGACGTCGTGCTGGCCGGCGCCACGGATGCCCCGATCTCGCCGATCACGGTGGCCTGCTTCGACGCGATCAAGGCGACCTCCCCCAGAAACGACGATCCGGCACACGCCTCGCGCCCCTTCGACCGGGACCGCAACGGCTTCGTGCTGGGCGAGGGCTCGGCCGTGTTCGTCCTGGAGAGCCTGGAGCACGCCCGGCGGCGCGAGGCCCATGTCTACTGCGAGGTGGCGGGCTACGCCACCCGCGGCAACGCCTACCACATGACCGGGTTGAAGCCGGACGGGCGCGAGATGGCCGAGTCCATCCGGGTGGCCCTGGACAGTGCCCGGGTGGACCCGGACGACGTGGACTACATCAACGCGCACGGCTCCGGGACGAAGCAGAACGACCGCCACGAAACAGCCGCTTTCAAGCGCAGCCTGGGCGACCACGCCTACCGGACGCCGGTCAGCTCCATCAAGTCCATGATCGGGCACTCGCTCGGTGCCATCGGAGCCATCGAGGTGGCGGCCTGCGCGCTGGCGATCGAGCACGGGGTGGTGCCTCCCACGGCCAACCTCAACGCCCCCGACCCGGAGTGCGACCTCGACTACGTCCCGCACACCGCGCGGGAGCGGCCGATCGACGTGGTGCTCAGCGTAGGCAGCGGTTTCGGCGGATTCCAGACGGCGACCGTACTCACCGCCCCCGGAAGGCAGGTGGCATGAGAGGCGCCGCCCCGGTGGTGACGGGGATCGGTGTCGTGGCCCCCACCGGTCTCGGCGTGGAGGAGCACTGGTCCACCACGCTCCGGGGAAGGAGGAGGGTCGGCAGGATCACCAAATTCGACGCCTCCTCCTACCCGGTGAGTCTTGCCGGCGAGATCGAGGACTTCACCGCGGCGGGGAACGTCCCCGGCCGCCTGATCCCGCAGACCGACCACTGGACGCACATGGCGCTGGTGGCGACCGACATGGCCCTGTCCGACGCCGGCGTGAACCCCGCGGACCTGCCCGAGTACGAGATGGGCGTGGTCACGGCGAGTTCCTCCGGCGGGGTGGAGTTCGGCCAGCGCGAGATCCAGGAACTGTGGCACAAGGGCCCCCGCCACGTCGGCGCCTACCAGTCGATCGCCTGGTTCTACGCTGCGACCACCGGTCAGATCTCCATCCGGCACGGCATGCGTGGTCCCTGCGGGGTCGTGGTCGCGGAGCAGGCCGGCGCCCTGGAGTCGCTCGCCCAGGCCCGCCGGGTCCTGCGGGACGGCGCCCGCCTGGTCGTGAGCGGCGGCACCGACGCTCCGTTCAGCCCGTACGGGCTGACCTGCCAGATCGCCGGCGGGCGGCTCAGCACGCGGACCGATCCGCGACGGGCCTACCTGCCCTTCGATACCGACGCCAACGGCTACGTGCCTGGAGAGGGGGGTGCGATCATCCTGCTGGAGGACGCGGAGAGCGCCCGGGAACGCGGTGCGGAGAAGGTGTACGGCGTGATCGCCGGACACGCCGCCACGTTCGACCCGGCCCCCGGGAGCGAGCGCCCGCCGACCCTGCGCCGGGCCATCGAGAACGCGCTCATCGACGCGGACCTGGAGCCGCGCGACGTGGACGTGGTCTTCGCCGACGCGGCCGGCGTCCCCGAGCTCGACCGGGCCGAGGCGGAGGCGATCGCGGCCGTGTTCGGAGATCGGGCGGTACCGGTCACGGCGCCCAAGACGATAACCGGGCGGCTGTACGCCGGAGGGCCCGCCCTCGACACCGTCACCGCCCTGCTCTCCATCCGCGACTCGATCATCCCGATGACGGTCGGCGTCGCGAATCCGGTGCCGGACTACGCGATCGACCTGGTCACGAACGAGCCTCGGGTCGTCGAGATACGCACCGCGATGGTCCTCGCCCGTGGCTACGGAGGGTTCAACGCCGCACTCGTGCTGCGGGCGCCCTCGTGAGCGACCAACCGGGCGCCCTCGTGAGCGACCAACCGTACGGACAACGACAGGAGCAGCGATGAAGGACTTCGACCTCGACGATCTGCGGGAGCTCATGCGGCTCAGCGCGGGGGTGGACGAGGACATCGACATCGAGGGCGACATCGTCGATACCACGTTCACGAACATGAACTACGACTCGCTGGCCGTGCTGGAGCTGGCCAGTCGTATCGAGCGGGACTGGGGTGTGACCGTCCCCGACGAAGTGGCCGCGGGCCTGAAGACCCCCCGCGAGGTGCTCGACCACGTCAACCGGAAGGCCGGGGTGAACTGATCATGGCAGGACACACCGAACGAGCGATCGTGATCTCCGCTCCATCGGATCTGGTGTGGAAGATGACCAACGACGTCGCGTCGTGGCCGGACCTCTTCAGCGAGTACGCCAGAGCCGAGATCATCCATCGCGAGGGCGACACGGTCCGCTTCCGTTTGACGATGCATCCCGACGAGGACGGCAACGCCTGGTCCTGGGTGTCGGAGCGGACGGCGGATCCGGTGACGCGCACCGTGCGGGCGTACCGGGTCGAGACCGGCTGGTTCGAGTACATGAACATCCGCTGGGAGTACCGGGAGGTGCCCGACGGCGTGGAGATGCGCTGGATCCAGGACTTCCGCATGAAGCCGGAGTCGCCGGTGAGCCTGGAGCAGATGACCAGGCGGATCGACACCAACACGCCGGTGCAGATGGAGCTGATCAAGGAGCGGGTCGAGCAGGCGGCGCGGCGAGCCGAGGCGGTATGACGGACCTGCTGCTGCCGCTGGCACTCCTGGCCAACGGCCTCGCGGCCGGCGTGCTGGTGGGCACGGTGCTGGGGGTCGTCCCGTTCTACATGACACTCGCCGCCGACAGCTACGTCAGGGCGCACGCCTTCGCCGTCGGCAGGTACGACCCCTTCCAGCCGGCCTGCCTGCTGATCACCTTCGCGGCCGACACCGCGAAGGCGATCACGGCGCCCACCACGACGGTGCGCGTGCTGTGCGCGGCGGCCGGCCTGGCGGCCATCTCGGTGGTGGCCATCTCGCTGACCCGCACCGTCCCGATGAACCGCTGGATCAAGGCGCAGGACCCGGGGTCGCTGCCCGCCGGCTGGGACCTGGACGCCTTCCGGAACCGATGGGCGCGGTGGAACGGCACGCGCACCGCGGTGGCGGTGCTCGCCCTCGTCCTGAACACGGCGGCGGCCGCCACCCTGCCGTGAACGGCCGCCGATCGCGCGACAGCGAAATCGCGTGACAACAGAGGAGAGAGAGTTCATGAGTTTCCGACTGTCTGGAAAGAACGTCCTGGTCACCGGCGGAAGCAGGGGAATCGGGCGATCGGTGGTGCTCGGTCTCGCCGAGGAGGGATGCAACGTCGTCACCTGCTACCGCGCCGACAAGGAGGCGGCCGAGCGACTGGAGCACGACCTGGCGTCCACCCCGGGCAAGCACAGTGTCGTACAGGCCGACGTGAGCCGGCAGGAGGAGGTGAACGGTCTGATCGGCGAGTGCCGTACCAGGCTGGGCTCGCTGGACGTCGTCGTGCACAACGCGGGCGCCATCAGCCACGTGCCCTTCGCCGAACTCGAACTCGACGAGTGGCACCGGATACTCGACACCAACCTCACCGGCATGTACCTCGTGGTGCGCGGGGCGCTGCCCCTGATGTCCGAGGGCGGATCGGTGATCGCGATCGGCTCCAAGGCGGCGATGGTCGGCGTGCCGCTGCGCACCCACTACACCGCGTCGAAGGCGGGCGAACTCGGCCTCGCGCGATCCCTGTCCAAGGAACTCGGCCCGCGCGGCATCCGGATCAACGTGGTCGCGCCCGGAATCATCAACACCCACGCCGTGGACGACCTCAGCCCCGAGCACGCGCGGCGCTACCGCACCATGACCGCCCTCGGCCGGCTCGGTGAGCCCGAGGAGGTCGCCGACGTGGTGCTGTTCCTGTCCAGCGACCGCTCCCGGTACATGACCGGCGAGACCGTTCACGTCGACGGAGGGATCTGACATGGCGGAGACGACGGTCTTCCGGGTGATGCTGCGCATGCAGATCTTCCCCGGCATGGAGCGGGACTTCGAGAAGGTCTGGTACTCCGTCGCGGACGTGGTCGGCGACAACCCCGCGAACGTCGGGCAGTGGCTGCTGCGGAGCGCCGAGGAGGAGGGCGTCTACCACATCATGAGCGACTGGGTGGACGAGGTCAGGTTCCGCGAGTTCGAGGGCAGCGACGCGCACGTCGAGCACCGCAAGAAGCTGCACCCGTACCGCTCGCACGGCACCATGACGACCCTGAACATGGTGTTCGACCTCGGCCGCGAGCGGATGGAGAGTGGCGGATGAGCGGCCAGGTCCGGGTCGTCGTCTACTACTCCACCCCGGCCGAGGAGGCCGGCTCCGTGGTCGAGGCCTACCGCGAGGTCAACGGGACGATGCGCGGCACCCCCGGTCTGCGGAGCAGCCAGCTGCTCCGCTCGGCGCTCGAACCGGGCGAGTTCGCCGTGCTCAGCGAGTGGGCGAGCCTCGCGGAGTTTCGTGTCTGGGAGGAGGGGACGCGGCACAAGGGGCAGACGTCCTCGCTCCGGCCCTATCGAGACGAGGGACGAGGGAGAGGTTACGGAGTCTATGAAGTCGTGGACGAGCTCTGATCCGAGGGCAGAGCCCCGGACATCCGCGTGGCGGGTCGCGAACGCGGTAGGACGGCACCTGTGGACCGGGTTGCAGAGCGTCGCGAGGACGGGTTTCGCCGACGTGTGGTTGACCGGTGTGAAGGATGGCAGGGAGGACCCGCGATGACCGTGACTTCTCCAGCGGCGGTAAAGGGCATCGAGTGGGTTCGCTGCTCACGGTGCACCGAGATCGTGTACGGCAAGCGGTTCGCGCGCGAGCTCGGCGTGTGTCCCGGCTGCGGGCTGCACACCCGGCTCAGCGCGTGGCAGCGGATCGAACAGCTCTTCGACGAGGGCTGCGCGGAGCCGATCGAGGCGTCGCCGGTCGTGGAGGACCCCCTCGGGTTCGCGGACAGCAGGCCATACACCGACCGGCTGCGCGAGGCACGCCTGAAAACGGAACTGGACGAGGCCGTCGTCTGCGTCCGCGGCACGATCGAGGGACACCCGGCCATCGCGGCCGTCATGGACTTCCGCTTCATGGGCGGCAGCCTCGGGTCCGGGGTGGGAGAGCGCATCGTCACCGCGGCCGAGGCCGCACTGGCCGAACGCATGCCGTTCCTGCTGGTGACGGCATCGGGAGGCGCCCGGATGCAGGAGGGCGCGCTGTCGCTCATGCAGATGGCCAAGACCGGCCAGGCCCTGGCCGAGCTGGACGAGGCCGGGATCCTGACGGTGGCCGTGGTCACCGACCCGACCTACGGCGGGGTGGCCGCGTCCTTCGCGACCCTGCCCGATGTCATCCTCGCCGAACCCGGCGCCCACATCGGGTTCGCCGGCCCCCGCGTGATCAAGCAGACCATCGGCCAGGAGCTCCCCGAAGGGTTCCAGACCGCGGAGTTCCTGCGCGCGAAGGGGCTCATCGACGTCGTCCAGCCCCGGAGCGCGCTGCGCTCGACACTCGCCAGACTCTGTGCCTTCCGGAACCCCGGATCGACCCTCACCCCCGTGAACCGGCCGGAGCCGCCGTCCGAGCTGATCTTCCAGCCGGAACGGCTGCCGGTACGGGACGGCTGGACAGCGGTCCGGCTCGCCCGGCACACGGACCGTCCCACCACTCTCGACTACGCCGGCTACCTGCTGGAGGAGTTCGTCGAGCTGCACGGGGACCGTGTCGGCGGTGACTGCCCGGCCATCGTCGGCGGGATCGGACGGCTTGACAGCAGGCCCATCGTCCTCGTCGGTCACCAGAAGGGGCACGACACCCGCGAGCGAATCGAGCGCAACTTCGGCATGCCGACCCCCGCCGGCTACCGCAAGGCGGCCCGGCTGATGCGGCTCGCCGCCAAGCTCGGCTACCCCGTGCTGACACTCATCGACACGCCTGGCGCCTACCCGGGCATCGAGGCGGAGGAAAACGGCCAGGCATGGGTGATCGCGGAGAACCTCCGCCTGATGTCGGCGCTGCCCGTTCCGGTCGTCGCCGTCGTCACCGGCGAGGGCGGCAGCGGGGGGGCGCTGGCACTCGGCGTCGCCAACCGCGTGCTGGCCCTGTCCAACGCGGTGTACTCGGTGATCAGCCCCGAGGGCTGCGCGTCCATCCTGTGGAAGAGCCGGGCCGAGGCTCCCCGGGCGGCCGACGCGCTGCGGCTGGACGCCAGGGAGCTGCTCAGGCACGGGATCGTCGACGGGGTGATCCCCGAACCCGGCGAGGGTGCTCACACGGACCCGGTGAGGAGCGCGCGACTGCTCGGCGCGGTGGTCACCGAGGCGTTTCAGGAGCTGGCCATTCACGATCCGAGGAAGCTGGTCGCGCAGCGACGCCAGCGATTCCGCCAGTTCGGCTCGGCACCGCGATAGATGAGGGGAGCGCTGATGAGTGAAGGAAGCGCCGTGGAAGAGACGACCGAGGCAACCTCACACGCGCTGATCGGCGAGCTCTGCCGGTGTGCCGTCGAGCTCATCGGCGCCGGCCGGGCCGGCGGGTCCGGGCTCCGGCGGGTCCGCCTGCAGCTGGGCGATTCCAGCGTCGAGCTGGAGTGGCCGGAGAGCGTCGCCGCCACCGGGGGCGCACCGTCCGCGGCCCTTTCGCACGGGGTGCCGTCGGCGGAGGTCGTGCCCGAGGCCGATGACTCGCACCACGTCTGCGCGCCGACGGTGGGGACGTTCTACCGGGCCCCCGAGCCGGGGGCGCCGCCCTTCGTCGGGGTGGGCGACACGGTGGAGAAGGGGCGGCAGATCGGGATCGTGGAGGCCATGAAGCTGATGAATCCCATCGAGGCCGACCGGCCCGGCCGCGTCGTCGAGATCCTGGCGTCCGACGGCGTGCCGGTCGAGTACGGCCAGCCGCTGTTCGCCATCGCCCCCCTCGACGCGCCATGAGCGTGCCTGAGCGCTCATCCGGAGGCTCCGTGATCTCGTCGCTTCTCATCGCCAACCGGGGCGAGATCGCGCTGCGGATCGCCCGCGCCTGCCGTGAGCTGGGCATCCGAACGGTCATGGTCTACTCGACGGCCGATCGCGACTCGCCGGCGCTGCGGCTGGCCGACCAGCTGGTGCGGATCGGACCGGCCGCGGCGAAGCGGAGCTACCTCTACCCACCGGCGATCCTTGAGGCCGCGCTGGGCGCCGGGGTGGAAGCAGTCCACCCGGGTTACGGCTTCCTCTCCGAGGACGCGGACTTCGCGGAGATGTGCGAGGCGGAGGGGTTGACCTTCGTCGGACCGCCGCCGCCGGTCATCGCCTCCCTGGGGGACAAGACGCGGGCGCGAAAGCTCGCCACCGGGGCCGGGCTGCCCGTCCTCCCCGGGAGCGCCGGCACGCTCTCCATCGCGCAGGCGGCCAAGGACGTCGCCGACGAGATCGGCTACCCCGTCATCATCAAGGCCGCGGCGGGCGGCGGCGGACGCGGTATGGCGGTGGTCCGCGATCCGCTGGACTTCTTGCGAGCCTTCACCGAGACCCGGGCGAGTGCCCAGGCGGTGTTCGGCGACGGGCGGGTCTACGTCGAGAAGTACGTCGACACCGCACGGCACGTCGAGGTCCAGATCCTGGCCGATCTCCACGGCAACATCGTGAGCCTCGGGGAACGTGACTGCTCCATCCAGCGGCGCAGGCAGAAGCTGATCGAGGAATCACCGGCGCCCGGGCTCCCCGCGGAGCTCACCGCGCGGATCGGAGAGGCCGCCGTCGCCTGTGCCCGCGCCGCGGGCTACGTGGGTGCCGGCACGTTCGAGTTCCTCGTGGACGCCGGGGGCGGTTTCTTCTTCATCGAGGCCAACTGCCGGATCCAGGTGGAGCATCCGGTGACCGAGATGGTCACCGGCATCGACCTGGTCAGGGAGCAGCTCCTGATCGCCTCCGGCAGGCCTCTCTCCTTTGGCCAGGGGGACATCGCCCCGCGCGGGGTGTCCATCGAGTGCCGGGTGAACACCGAGGATCCCACTCGTGGATTCCTGCCGACGCCGGGACGCATCGAGGAGTTCGTACCGCCCGGCGGGCCGTTCACCCGGGTCGACACCCACGGAGCCAACGGCGTCTCGGTGAGCGCCGACTACGACTCCCTGCTGGCGAAGGTCATCGTCTGGGCACCCGACCGTGATCAGGCGATCGTCCGGATGGAACGCGCGCTGAGCGAGTTCCGCATCACCGGGCGGGGGGTGTGCACCACGATCGGGTTCCTGCGGGAGATACTGGCCGACACGCTGTTCCTCGAGGCGAGGCACCACACGTCGCGGGTGGACGACATGGTCTCTCTCCGGTCGTGAGGGCCCCGTTCCCCGCGGTGACCCCCCGCGGCCGGCTTAAGGCCGGCCGGCCGCGCAGGCGACGCTGTGCCTCGGCCGCCCGCTCCTCGGGTGGTTGGCGGCCAGTACGTCCTGCTGGAGCTCCTGCATCTCGAAGCCGGGTTCCAGCCCGAGCTCCTCCCGGAGGAGATACCGCAGGCGGTGGTAGACCTCCAGTGCCTCATGGCGGCGGCCGGCGCGCGAGAGCGCCTCCATGAGCTGGAGGTGGAACCACTCGTCGAGCGGGTAGACGCTGGCGAGCTCCTTGAGCTCGCCGATCAGCTCATGGTGCTGTCCCATCCTCATCTGTGTTTCGATCTTTAGTTTGACGGCGTGGACGTGAAGCTCCTCCAGCCGGGTCCGGTAGATGTCCAGGCGTGGCCCGGTGACCACATCGGCGAGCGCCTGTCCATGCCAGAGATCGAGCGCCCGGCGGGCCGCCGACGACGCACGTTCGACGTCATCCGCCTTGAGGCTCTCACCGGCGACGTCGACGAAACCCTCGAACTCCACGGCGTCGAGGCCCCCATCCCCGACGGTGAGCAGATAGCCGCCGTGCTTGGTGACGAGCCGCGGAGAATCCGCCGTGACGGCACCGCGGGAGAGCAGTTTTCGCAGTTGGTAGACGTAGGTCTGCAGGGTCGTCTGCGCGCTCGTCGGCGGGCGCCCCTCCCAGAGCTCCTCCATCAGCACTTCCGTCGGAGTGACCTCGTTGGCGGAGGAGAGCAGCAGTGCGAGCACGCTCCGTTGTTTCGGCGCGCTTGGCGCGATCCGCTGTGGACCGTCCTGTATCTCCAGAGTTCCCAGCACCTGAAAGCGCATGTCCACCCGTGTCCCTTCGGTGATGACTACGGACTTTCCTGTTGGATGTGCTCCTTGAGTCAATGACCGACCCCATGTTTTCTCTTTCTAGTGGATGCCTCTGACGTGGCGCTGTCGCCTCTCTTTCGCCCTGTTCTGATAGTGAATGGGATGACTTCTCAACGACATCAGCCACTGGGGAGGGACGGTGCCGACTCCGGTACGGACGGCGCCATGGCCTCGGCCAGTCGCCGGCGGGCGAGCGCGAACCCCGCGGCGGTGACCAGGGCGAGCAGGGAGAGACCGAGGTAGTAGACGGGCCGCGGTTCCCCTCCGGCCAGACGCCCCAGCAGGCTGCCGAGCCCTCCACCGACTCCCGCGAACATCCAGTAGAGGGCCATCGTCCGGCCGGTGAACGCCGCGGGGGCGAGGTCCACGGCCGCGCTGAGTGTCGTCGGGCCGAGGATCACCTCGCCGCAGGCCAGGGTGAACAGGACGAACAGCAGCCACAGCGGGGATACCTGGCCCCCCTCCGCCGCGACCACCGTCGACAGGCTCATCACGACGAAGCCGGCGCCCACGATCCCGTGCCCAAGGCTGATCTTGACAGCCACCCCGGTACGGCCGCCGCCGCGCAGCCACAACCACGCGAAGACCGGAGCGGTGACGAGGATGAAAAGGGGGATCGCCGACTGGAACCAGCTCGCCGGAATCAGGAAGTCACCCACCGTGCGCGAGGTGCGCTGCTGGGCGAACAGGCTGAGCGTCGAACCCGCCTGGATGACGAACATCCAGAACAGCGCCGCGGCGAGCAGCACCCAGCGGAAGGCGGACAGCCGCCGGCGCTCGGCGTGGCCGAGCCGGGTCCGCCGGGTCAACGTCGAGAAGTACACGAACGGCGAGACCAGGGTCACGAGGCCCAAGGCCGCGATCACGTGAATGATCGTGAAGGTGCCCGCCAGGATGTCGGCGGCGAGGAGCACGGCGAGGACCGCCGCGGCGACGGCGATCCTCCTCGTCACGGTGCGCAGTTCGCCGGTGCTCACCGGGTGCGCGGGCCGGCGGCCGGTGTCTCCGAACTTCCTGACGCCCACGGCGTACTGGATGACCCCGAACGTCATACCGAGACCGGCGGCGCCGAAACCGATGTGCCAGTCCACCCGTTCACCGAGGAATCCGGTGACCAGTGGCGCCAGGAGCGCGCTGATCTGGATGCCGATGTAGAAGACGGCGAGGGCTGCCTCGCGCTTGCCTCTCTCGTCGGGACCGTAGAAGCGGCCGAGCAACGCGAGCATGTTCGGCTTCAGCATCCCGGTGCCGGCCGCGATCATCACGAGCCCGAGATAGGCGGTGACCCGGGCCGGAAGGAGCATCATGTAGTGGCCGAGCGCGATGACGATCCCCCCGTAGAGCGTCGCCCGCTGCTCGCCGAGAACCCGGTCGCCGAGCCAGCCTCCCGGCATGGACAGCACGAAGAGAAGCCCGACGTAGGCCCCGTACAGCGCGACCGCGGTGGGCTGCGGCAGGCCCAGCCCGCCCTGACTCTCGGGAGCCACGGCGAACAGGATCAGGATGGCCTGCATGCCGAAGAAGCTGAACCGCTCCCACATGTCGGTCAGGAACAGGGTGGTGAACCAGCGAGGCTGGGTCCGTGTCTTCGAGGCATCGAAAGTCGCGGTCATGGGTTCTCCAGAGGTGATCGACTCTCAGAATGCTCCGATGCGGGGCTAGAGCCCGGGTCGAAGACCGGTTGAGCCGGCGGGCACGGTCGCGGGTCCCGGTGAATCCCCGATTGGTCGCCCACCACCGGCGGGAGCGATCCACGTCATCCCTGTTCGGCCTCGCCGGAGCGCACCGCGCGGGATACCACCAAGCGATCCACGTCATCCCTGTTCGGCCTCGCCGGAGCGCACCGCGCGGGATACCACCAAGCGATCCACGTCATCCCTGTTCGGCCTCGCCGGAGCGCACCGCGCGGGATACCACCACTTGAACCGGCCTCTAGTCGCCTACGAGCGGGGGCGCGCAAACTACAGCAGAGATCATCCTCGATGCGCCGATCGTTACCCGAAGGAGAGCCCGAATGGAACGAATCCTGGTCGTCGCACGAATGCGGCCGTCCGCGGAGACGGAGGTCGCCCACCTGTTCGCCGAATCGGACCACACCGAACTGCCCGAGCTCGGTGGCGCCGTCAGTCGCAGCCTGTTCTCATTCCACGGCCTGTACTTCCAGCTCATGGAGGTGCGGGAGAACGCGCAGCACACGATGGGTCAGATACGTCAGCACCCCGAGTTCCTGCGTCTCAGCGAGAGCCTGACGCGGTTCGTCGAACCGTACGACCCCCAGACCTGGCGCTCGCCGCGTGACGCGATGGCCAGGGAGTTCTACCGGTGGGAGGCCGGGGTGGGAGTGATCCCCAGGCCGGCTCTGTGACGGTAGCCCGGCCACGCACGCAAACCAGCGAGACCACTGTCACCGTTTCGGCGGGGAGGGGCATCAACCATGAACAAGAAAACGATCAGCCGCGAATCGCTACTCGGCATGATGCAGGCGTACAAGACGACGAGCCTCCTGCGGACGGGCGTGTCGATGGGCGTGTTCGACTGCCTGGCGGAGGGACCGGTGGACGCCGAGACGGCTGCGGGCCGTCTGGGCAGTCACCCACGCGGCATGCGGATCCTGCTGAACGCCCTCGCCGCGGTGGGCCTCGTGGAGGAGAGGGCGGGCCGGTTCGAGCTGCCTGCCGGAGCGGAGGAGTTCCTGGTGAACAAGAGCCCCGGCTACCTCGGGGACATGGTCCGGATCATGGCCAGTGACTGGGAGTGGGACTCGCTCAAGAGGCTGGACGAGGCCGTGCGGCACGGCGGGACGGTCATGGAGGTGCACGCCGAGACTCCCGGATACGGGTACTGGGAGGACTTCGCGGCCTACGCGACGGTGGTGGCCCGCCCCACGGCCGAGGTCGCGGCGGAGGCACTGGCGCCGTGGGCCAAGGATCGGGAAAAGCTGGACGTACTGGACGTGGCGTGCGGCCACGGGATGTACGGGCTGACCCTGGCGCAACACAATCCGCAGGCGCGGGTCTGGGCGCTCGACTGGCCCAACGTTCTCCCGCTGACCGAGCAGCACGCGGAGCGGATGGGGGTCCTAGACCGGCTGCACCGGCTGCCCGGCGACATGTTCGAGGTGCCCCTCGGCGGTCCCTACGATGTCGTCCTCGTCACCAACGTCCTCCATCACTTCTCCGAGGAACGAGCCGGCGAACTGCTCAGCAGGCTGGCCCCCGTGGTCAAGCCGGACGGCAAGATCGTGCTGGTGGGCTTCACCCTGGGAGACGAGAGCCCCGCCGAGGATCCGGCGCCGCACCTGTTCTCGATCCTCATGCTGTCCTGGACGTTCGAGGGTGAGGTGCACTCGATCCCCGCCTACGACCGCATGCTGGCCGCAGCGGGCTTCACCGGCGGCCGGCGATACGACGTTCCCGGCCTGGCGTTCCGGGTCCTGATCGCCGACAAGCTCCCCTGACCTCCGGGCCCGTACTCCGCCGAGCCCGTGCCACGCTGAGCCCGTGCTCCACGGCACCGGCCGGTCACCCCGCCCGCTCTCCAGCGAGCCGCCGTCGGCTCGCCTGGGCCAGGGAGGCGTAGATCTCCTCGAACCTGGCGAGCGAGCGGAGATGGTCATGAGTGACCGCGATGGCGCGGCAGACGCCGCCCATCGTGGCTCTCCGGCAGGGATCGGTCAGGACACACGTCAGATGACGCGCGAGGGCGGCCACGTCCCCCGGCCTGTACAGGTAACCGGTGCTGCCCGATCGCACGAGGTGGGCGAGCGCGTCCGCGACGGCGGCGACGACGGGAAGACCACTGGCCATCGCCTCAAGGGTGGCGACGCTCTGCAGCCCGGCCACGCCCGGGACGGCGAAGACGTCGGCCGAGGCATAGGTGAGATGGAGGTCCCTCTCCGTCACCGGGCTCAGAAAGCACAGGCGATCGGCCACCCCGACCTCGTCGGCCAGCCGTTCCAGCCGTGGCCGCTGGAGTCCGGCACCGGCCAGCACGACCTGCGCGTCGGTCCGACGGCAGACGTACGGCAGGGCGCGGACCAGGTCCTCCAGCCTCCTGTCCGCACCGAGCCGGCCGACGTACAGCGCGGTGGCGCGCTCGGGGAGGCCGAGCTCCCTGCGGACCGATGCCTTGGCCCGCTCACGGGGGCGGAAGCGACTGGGATCCACGCCGTGGACCACCGGCTCGACCGGGCGGGTGAGACCCCTGCCCCTGAACAGGTCGGCGGCGATCGCAGTGGGCACCGTGACGTGGTCGGCGCCGTTGAACACCCGGGCGAGATCGTGCCACGCGAGGTCCGCGGCCACGGCCCGCACCCGCGCGGGCACCCCGCGTCGGCGGAACAGGCGATCCGGTGCGACGTGCCCGGTGGCGACCACCGGGATGCCGCTCCGGAGTGCGGCCCCGAGCACCGTACGCCCGACGATGAGGTGCCCCTGGACGTGGACCACGTCGGGGGCGATCCGCCCGATCACCCTCTCGACGGTTCCCCGCGACCAGACCGGTGCCGTGACCCGCGCCATGGGTCTCCCGAACACCGGCACCGACCGGAGCCGATGGATCCGCACACCGTCCACGCTCTCCACCCGGGGCGGCCCGTGGTCGGACTGGCACACGACATGGACCTCGTGACCGCGCATGACCAGTTCGGAGGCGAGCCGCTGTACGGAACGCGCCGTGCCGTTCATGTCGGGAGGATAGGTGTCGGTGCCCAGGAGTATCCGCAACGAGCGGCGCTCGTCCACCATGTGCGGAAAGAGGGGGTCGTGAGAGCGTGTTCCGGCGGGGAGGTCCGGCCAGCCCATGTCGTTGCTCCTCTGTGGTGGGGATCGTTCGGGACCGCGCCCGATCGGCATCCCGGGGGTCCGTCCGAGTACGCCGCCGGCACGCTCAGGTGCGGATTACCGGGGTCGAGGCCCCAGCGGCCGAATGCCACGTTTCCTCCGCGATACGGACAAGTACTCATGCGGGAAACAGACGACATTCTCCGAGGCCTCCCTTCCAAATTCGCGGAACCGAGAGGATCACACCATCGGGGTTCTCCCCCGAGTTCTTCTCGGGGGATCCCTGAGTCACCCCTGACAAATAACCGGTCAGGGATTTGACCATCCGGAATCAACCCACAATGAAGAACGTGACACCTGTCGGAAGGAGGTTGTCATCGAGATTCTCGAATTCCTGGACGGACTTCACCCGCTACTGCTCGCCGCGGCGGTCGCCCTGTTCATGTGCGCGGAGACCTCGCTCCTCATCGGGCTCTTCGTGCCGGGTGACGCGGTGGTCCTGCCGGCCGGGTCGGCTCTCGCGGACGGGTGGATCCTCGCGAAGAACCGGGCGCACGGATACTCCAGACATACCGGAACCGTGATCAGGCAGCGCCGCTGTGGCCGTCGACCTGGCCGGAGACATGACACCACGCCTGGTGGTCGCCGAGTGCGGCGTGCGCCCTGGCGAGGACGCGCGCCCCGTTCTCCTGCTCCCGGTAGGCGCCCAGCTCATCGAGCCGGCTCAGGCTCGGCACGAGCAGGGCGATGGCGTCGCGGGGGCGTCCGGCCGCGAGATGGATCCTCGCTTCCAGGCAGGCGAGTTCGGCCTCTCCCCGAGCGTCCCCGAGACGGGCGAAGACACGCCGGCTGTTCTCGGCGAACCGCATCGCCTCCCCGTGGCGCTCCCGTGCCAGCTCGGCCGCGCTGATCAACTCCAGGGGACGCGCCCTGCCGTACCGGTCGCCGACCTCGGCGAGCGCCTGCGCCTCCTCGGTCAGGAGGATCGCCGCCGGTAGATCACCCTCCTGGAGGTGGCAACGGCCGAGCGCGTTCAACGTCACCGCCTCGAAGCGGGTCTCGCGGAGTTCGCGAGCGCGCGCCAGCATCCTGTCAAGGATGCTCCTCGCCTCCTCCTCGCGCTCCGTGGCGAGCATGATGTCGGCGATGACCCCGGACGTGAGGATCTCGGCGTGCGCGGCGGGGGATGACCGGGCGAGCTCATGGGCCTGTTCGGCGAGCTTCAGCGCCTCGTCGGCCGCCTGCTGCAGCGCGCAGGTGTGGGCCAGCATGGCCAGGCTGAAGGGAAGTTCCCGCAGGGCTTCAAGCCGTTCGAAGGCGCTCACGCACTGGGTGAGCAGCCTCCGCGCCTCCCCCACCCTGCCCTGCCTGAACAGGAGCATGGCGCGGCCGTGTTCGGCCCGCCAGCCGGTCCGCTGGTCGCCGTTGGCCCAGCTGACGTTGCGCACCATGATGGACACCTGGATCAGCTTCGCCAGATCGTCACGGTGTTTCGCGAGCGGGATGACGATCTCGGCCAGCCGTGCCGCCCGATCGTGCCAACGGTACCGGCAACAATGCGTGATCGCGGAGAGAAGCCGGTCTCGCTCAGTGACGAGCCACTTCCACGGCTGGGCCTCCACGCGGCCGGCGTCGTGCGGGAGAAGCCAGCCTCCGGAGAGGGGTTCCAGCGGCAGCTGGCCGACGGCGTGGGGTAGCTGCCGCGAGGCCCGTGCGGCCAGCTCCAGCAGTGTGTCGATGTAGCGGCGCAGGGCCACCGTGACGGAAGAGGGGTCCTGCTCGGCGAGTTCTGTCGCGTAGAGGGCCGAGAGAGGGTGCAGGCGGTAGGTCGGATCGTCCATCGCGTTGAGCCCGACCGGCTCCAGAAGGTTGGCCTCGATGAGCTGGTCCGTCAGCCGCTCGTCGCCGCCGGTGAGCGCCGCCATCGCCCAGGGCGCGACCTCGGCATCCGGCACCAGACCGAGCTGGCGGAACGCGGCACGAGCGGGCGGGTCGAGCACGATGTAGCTCTGCCGCAGACTACGGCGCATGTCGAGGCCGCCGACCTTCAGCTCGTCCAGACGGCGGTTCCGGTCCCGCAGCCGGTCCGCGAACGATGTGAGGCTCACCAACGGCTGCATGCTCAGCTTCGCCCCCACGATCCGCAGCGCCAGCGGCAGGTGACCGCAGGCGGTGGTGATTCGCGCCGCCGCCTTTCCCTCCTGCCGGATCCGTCTCTCCCCGACCAGGCGCTCGAGCATCTCGACCGATTCCGGCTCGGTGAGGTTGCCCAGGTGTGTCGAGACGGCCCCGGCAAGCGCGGACAGCATGTACCGGCTGGTGATGATCACGGCGCAGCCCGGCATGCCGGGAAGGAGGGGCTGTACCTGCTCGACGTCGGTCACGTCGTCAAGGAGCAGCAGGACGCGCCGGTCGGCCAGTCTGGAACGGAACATGGCCGCGCGCTGTTCCTGGCCCGCCGGGATGACGGGGCGGCTCACCCCCGTAGCCTCCAGCAGTTCGGCCAGGACCTCCGAGGGGTCGCGCCGCTCGCCGCCCCTGCCCAGCCGCGCGAACAACTGACCGCCGGGGAAGCGGTCCCGCACCCGGTGCGCGAGCTGGACGGCCATCGCGCTCTTGCCCACGCCGGGCGGTCCCGTCACGGTGACGATCGTCATCCCGTCGGGCTGCTCCTCTCTGAGAGAGGTGTCGATCCGCTCCAGGATATCGGCCCGTCCCACGAAGTCGGCGACCCCGACCGGCAGCTGGCGGGGCGTTGCCCAGGGCCGATGCCCCTCGGGCATCTTGTTGATGTCCTTGCGCCGGCTGGACTCGGCCTCCAGGGCCGAATCCCCGGTCAGCACCGCGCGGTGCAGGCGGGTCAGTTCGTCCCCGACATCAAGCCCGTACTCGTTCCGCAGGAGGGTGGCGACCGAGGCGTACGCCTTCAGTGCCTCGACCTGTCGGCCACAGCGGAACAGCGCGATCATGAGCTGGCCGCACAACCGCTCGCGCATCGGATGCCTGAGCATGAGCCTGTGCAGGTCCGCGACGATCTCGGCGTGGTTGCCCAGCATGAGTTCGACGTCGAAACGCCGATGGAGAGTCTTGAACCACTCCTCGGTGAGCTGCGGCACCTCCTCACGGAGGAGAGAGTCCGAGGCGATGTCGGCCAGGGCGGGCCCCCGCCACAGTGCCAGCGCCTCATGCAGCAGCCGGGCCTCCTCCTCCGGCTCACCGGCGGACTCGGCCCGGGATGCCCGGTCGAGCAGGCTTCGGTAGCGCAGAAGGTCGAGGTGTTCGGTGTCGACCTTGATGAGATAGCCGCCGGGACTGGTGTGGATCATCCTCGTGTCTTCGTGACCGTCGCCCAGCGTACGGCGCAGCCGTGCGAGGTGGGTCTGCAATGACGCGCGCGCGTCGCGTGGAAACCGGTCCTGCCAGAGCCGTTCCATGAGCTCGTCCGCCAGAACGATCCGGTTCGCGGACAGGAGAAGCGTGGCGAGAATGACCCTCTGCTTTTTTGCGTTAACGGTGAGTGACTGATTGCCGCGCCGCACGTCCAGCGGTCCCAGGATCCCGAACTGTAGCGCTTGTCCCATGCTGAAGAACCCCCGCATTCATCAGGAGTACTGATTCACGAACAACCATCAGGCTTCTTCCGACGGTTATCGGCCATGGATTATCTAGCGAATGCGCACCTGCCGTATCTTAGGGCATCTTCCCCGACGCATATGATCAACAATTCGCCGACCGGCACCTGGAAGAGATGAAACAAATTACATACCTTCGCAATCAGGATTATTGCCGGATTTTTCTGTCATGGCAACCTTCCTATCACGATCATGCAGGCAGAGGTATGCGCGGCGCCCTTTTATGGCGTAACAGAGGAGGCCCGCTCGTCTCCGAGTACACGGGTGCGCCGAGGCAGGAATGGGACCAGCAGGATCGCCACAAAGAACACGCCGGCGTTGTAGAACAGGGACTGCCAGGACGCCTCGATCCAGACCGCCCGGTCGGGTGGGCCGGTACCCGCCACCCCGAAGAACAGCGCCCCGATGATCGCGACCCCGATGGCCCCACCCAGTTGGATCGTCGCGTTCGCCACACCGGACCCGGCACCCGCGTCACGCGCCGGGACACCGGCGAGAATGAGGTCCACCAGGATGGGCACCATCAGTCCGGTGCCCAGACCGGCCACGAACAGGCACCCGAACACCTGCCAGGTCGTGGTGGCGGAGCCGTACTGCCTGATGACGAGGATCAGCAGGGACATCCCCGTGCCCATGAGGGCGAGGCCGGTCCCGATGAGCCTGCGGCCGATGCGCGACCCGAACCTGACCGCCAGGTTCGCGGTAACGCCGAGGCCGACCGTCCAGCCCAGACCGACCAGCGCCATGCGCAACGGACTCCAGCCATGCATGATCTGGAAGCCCCACACGAGTACGAGAACGTAGGACATGATGCCGGAGAAGACCATCGTCAGCAGGATGGATCCGGCGACGAAGGACCGGTTGCGAAACAGCGCCGGGGGCACGAGCGGGGAGTCGTTCTCGTGCCGTCGCTGATGGAGTCCGAAGAGGAGGAACATCGGCACCGAGGCGGCCATCGACACGAAGGCCCAGGTGGGCCAGCCCATCTCGCGCCCCTGTACCAGGGGGTACATGAGCATGATCGATGCGACCCCGAGCAGGAGCACACCGGGGATGTCCAACCGGAGCGGGCGGTCGGACCTGCTCTCGGGCAACACTCGCAGGGTTCCCACGAAGGCGAGCAGGCCGATCGGGATGTTCACCCAGAAAATCCACCGCCAGCCGGGCCCCGCCGTGAGCACGGCACCGACGAAGGGACCGACGAGGGCGGCGGCCGGGATGGCGACCCCCAGCAGCCCCATCGCCTTGATGCGCTCACGCGGCGGGAACATCGCCTGAATCACCGACAGCACCTGGGGCACCATGAGCGCGGCGAAAACCCCCTGGAGCAGGCGTGCGCCGACCATCACCTCGCCGCTCCACGACAGGCCCGCCAGCATCGACGCGACGGTGAATCCGGCGATACCGATAAGGAAGGTTTTTCTGCGCCCCGCGATGTCCCCGAGCCGTCCCCCCGTGACCAGGAAAAGCGCGTAGGTGAGGGCATAGCCGGCGAGGATCCACTGCCCGATCGAATAGTCCGCGTTCAGCTCCCGCTGCATGTAGGGCAGCGCGACGTTGACAATCGTCACGTCGAGCTGATCCATGAAAACGGCCGTGAGGACAATGAGAAGCGCGAGCCACCTACGAGGATCCGATTCGGATGTGGATGCGGTCGATGCCTCCGTCGCCATCTGCACCTCTTCTGATTTCGTGTTACGTTCGCGGGCCTGTCACTACTTTCGTGTTACGTTCGCGGGCCTGTCACTACTTTCGTGTTACGTTCGCGGGCCTGTCACTACATCGCCGCCTCGCACGAAAACTCGGCGAAGAAGCGGTTCCACCTCGTGCACGGCATGCCGTTCGGCACCGTTCCGGTTCCGGCCGAAACGGTGAACGGTATGGCGCTCTCGGAACGGCGTACGGAATCCGGCCGCAACTCCCCGGCACATCGTGACGCAACCGGCTAGAGCCGGACTCAAGCGCCACTGGTGCCGTCCGGCCAAGCCGCTTCGCCCCCGTGCCATTCCCAGCGGAACCGGTCACCCGCCACCGCCGGCGACCGCGCGTGGACTACCGGAGCATGCGCCAGGAGGAACCCGAGTCGTCAGGATCCCGATGCTGAGCGCCGCGTCGGCGCGCCCTCGACCGGCACCTGAGCACCGCACGACACCCCCGCCCGATCCGAGTCGAGGCTCATCCGCCCGGCGGCACCCCGCCCGCTCCGGCCATGTTTCGAAGACACCCCCCACCCCCGACATCCCACACATGTGCGGAAATACCGCCGACACAACCGGTTGACAATCATACATTCATGACCAAGACTGACTGAAAGTTTGCAATCAACGGTCGATCGTTGGGCATCCAAAGCGCTCCCGAAAGAACGGCACGGGAAGAAGCGCGCGTTTCTGATGCCAATTCGTCCGTGGCTAGAAAGGTTCTTTCAGCATGTCTTCAAGAGACTCGCAGTCCCCCACGGCCTGGAGCGCCAAGAAACGCGTTTTGACGCTTGCGTTGAGCGTCGGACTTCTGGGAAGTCTCAGCATTCCGGCGGCCACCACCACCTTCGCCGAGTCCACCGACATCAGAGCAGCCGCCCAGGTGCTGGCAGCGCAGTCAGCGACGCTGCCCAGCGGCCGGACCACCTACCGGACGATCACCGACTACAACAACGAGATGCTCGCGCTGAGCAAGCAGCACCCCAACCTCGTCAAGCACATCACGCTGCCGCACAAAACCCGCCAGGGCCGCGAGGTGTACGGCATCGAGGTGACCCGCGACGTCAACGCCTCCGACGGCAAGCCCGTCCTGTTCATGACGGGAATGCACCACGGGAACGAGTGGCCCTCGGGTGAGCACACCCTGGAGTTCGCCTACGACCTGGTGAACAACGCCGGGAAGGACCCGAAGGTCAAGCGCCTGCTCGACCAGGCGCGGGTCATCTTCGTCCCGGTCGTCAACGTGGACGGGTTCCTCATCAACCGGCGCACCAGCTGCGGCATCTCGCCGACGTGCGCCGGCAGCGGCGGAGTCGACATCAACCGCAACTACCCCCTCGGCTGGGGTAGCAACGCGGGTTCCAACGTGACGAACCGCGGCCCGGCGCCGGCCTCCGAGCCCGAGGTGCGGAACATCATGGACCTGACCACGACCAACCAGGTCACCGTCCTGATCACGAACCACACCTCCGGTCACACCCTCCTCCGTCCGCCGCTGGAGAAGCGCGCGGGCGACACCCCGGACGAGGCCGTCTACTCCGCCCTGACCGACGCGATAACCGCCAAGAACGGCTACGTGGGCATGAAGTCGGGCTTCGACTACGAGACGACCGGCGAGACCCCGGACTGGTCGTACTACGCCACCCGCGGCCTCGGGTTCACGTACGAGATCATGAAGACCCAGTCGACCAACAACACCTACCCCGAGGTGATCGAGGACTACCTCGGCACCGGTCGCTACGAGGGCAAGTCGAACCGCGAGGCGTTCATGGTGGCCCTGGAGTACGCGGCGGACCCGGCGGGGCACTCCGTGATCACGGGCAAGGCGCCGAAGGGCGCGGTTCTGACGATCACGAAGGACTTCGACCTGTGGACCGCGCCGATCCGGCAGACGAGCACTGTCCTCGACCCGCCCCAGGCGGTCCCCACCCACCTGGAGTCCAGCCTGATCGCCCCGACCAACGGCAAGTTCACCTGGCACGTCAACCCGTCGGTGCGGCCGGTCCCGGCCTACACCGAGAACGGTGTCGTCGCCACCGGTCCGGGCAACTTCCTCCAGGAGAGCTGGACGCTCACCTGCGCCCGTCCGAACGGTGAGGTCCTGGAGACGGTGAAGGTCACCGTCGACAGGGGCGAGCAGGTCGATGTTCGGCTGCAGGAGTGCAAGACCCGCTTCAACGGCAACGGCCCGAAGCACTGAGCGCACCCCAATAAGCCGGGCGGTCCCCTGTGGGGGGCCGCCCGGCACCGCTTTCGCCCCACACTCTTGAAGTCATGCGGCCAAAACCCGATCGCCCTGCCCGCCGGGCGGTGAGAATCATCGCTGGGTCCGTCATCACTCCGTGGGGAAGGGAAGTTCAAGGATGGGGCATGCCAGGGAGACCGGCCAGCCGCTCGCCGTGCCGGACGCGTCGCGAATTGCCGCGAACCTGCGCGGGCTCTTCGACGACCACCGGCTCTCCCCCTCACAACGCCGGATCGCGCGCTACCTGCTTGAGCACGCGCAGGAGGCCGTCTTCTTCACCAGTGCCGACATCGCCGAGCGCGTCGGCGTCAGCCAGCCGTCGGTCACCCGCTTCGCCGCCGCGCTCGGGTTCAGGGGGTTCCCTGAGTTCCGGGACGCGCTCCGCTCATCGGTGTTCGGCGGCTCGCAGCGAGAGCTGCCCGCCGAGGACCTCAACGAGATCCAGGAACTGGTCAACTCCGAGATCCGCGACCTTGAGCGACTGCGGGACAGCCTCCGGGATCTGAGTCAGCTCCGCGAGGTGGCGGGTCAACTGGCCAGGTCGCGTCCTCTCCTCGTGATGGGACTGCGGATCTCCGCACCGCTGGCGCACCTGTTCGGCCACCTCGCGGAGAAGGTGCTCCCCGACGTACGGGTACTTGACATCGCGGGCTCGACCGCGGAGGACCGGCTGAGCCGGGCGGCGGAATCCGGAGCCGAATGGGTGCTCGCCATCGGGTTGCCGCGCTACCCGCGCGAGCTGGAACAGGGGCTCACCTGGGCGCGCCGAGTCGGGCTGAAGATCGCCCTCATCACCGACCAGCCGGTGGGACGGCTCACCGAGCTCGCGGACGAGGTCCTGCTCGCACCGGTGAGCTCTGACTTCGCCTTCGACTCCCACGCCGGTCCCACGGTTCTGTGCACCGCGCTGCTCCACACCATGCTGGACACCCTCTCCACCGAAGGACAGGCCCGGCTGGAGGCGTTCGACGACAGCGCGACGGAGCGTCAGATCTTCCTGCCCTACTAGAGAGACAGCCCGCCGTCTTTCAGGCGGCGCCGCTTTTCAGGCGGCGCCGGACCGCCCGCTGCTCTGCCGCCTCCACGTCAAGTCGGCCATCAGGATCCTCACCCCTGGCAAGCACCGCACCTCTGACCAGCGCCAGGTAGAACAGGGACGGCGCGCACGGCGTCCATTCATCGGCGGGCTGACCCAGGATGAAGTCAAGGACGTCATCGGGCGTGGCCGGGACGAAGGCATACGCTTCGTGCTCCCACTTGTCCTCAACGCCCTTGGACCACCGCCCCCGCAACTGCTCCTCGGTGAGGTCGGTCAGAACCGCCCGAAAGTACGCGGCCCACTGGTGATTCTTGAGGTCCAGGGCGAAGGCCAGCAACTCAAGAGACACGTCGTCACCCGCTTGGACGGCCATCTCCTCCTTCAGCGCCCGGCGGGCGACCGCATGCAGGCTGATCGGCGATCCGTCCTCGGGAATATCGTGGATGCGGGCGAGCCCTTCGTTGGCTGAGGAGTTCCACCGGCGGGTGTTGACGCCGGCCACCTTGCCACTCCTTCGGGCGAAGATCATCTTTTGGTCCGGCCCGGTCTCCACAGCGATGTTCACCCCGAAACTGCACGACATGAAGCCGGGTGCATCGGTGGGATCGCCGGACTCCAGGTGCAGAGAACGCAACGTGACGCCAGACGCATCGAGTGGCAAATCGAGATTGGTGGTCACCGCGAGGAAGTCATAATAGTCCGCATTGGAAAAGTGGAGCTGTACCACAGGCTCTTCAGCCTCCGAGGTACGTCCCACAATGATGCGTTCCAGTGCGAACCGGGGGTTGTTCCATCGGTATTGATGGCCGGCTGCCCGCAGCCCCGCCTCCTCGGCCTCAATCTCCGCACGCCAACGCGCCACTTCAGAAGGCAACTGGACCATCTGCTCCGGGTCGTACATGATCTGAATGTTTTCTTCTTTAATCGGGCGGGTGCCGTCCCCCTCGAAGACATGTGAGTCGGTAATCAGATCACCAACAGTGAACCTGTCGCGATAGGACACTACTGCCTCCGGCATCGCACTGTGTGATTCCATACTCTGACTTGGCAAGCGTATCGAATCGTGGTCGAATGCACCTCGCTCAACGCCTGACAGAACCGCGTTCAGAGCCTTGCCAGGAGGTGCACCGTGGTGGAACTTGACGACGGCCCTATCGGAGTTGTCGCCACCGTGGTGGTCGATTCCTATCCCGGCGCTCCCAAGGGCCAGGAGCGTCGCGAGCTCGTCCAGCAGAGCGCGGACGATTTCGTCGAGCTGGCCGCCGCACTGGGGTTTCGCGCCTCTTACCTGGACCTCGCCGGTTCAGAGAAGGCCCGCGGCACCAAACAGGCGATCATCGAGGGGTTCGAGATCCTGGCCCGGCACCCCGCCACTCGCAAGATCGTCTATTGGACCGGGCACGGTAAAGTGCTCGGGAAGGGCAAGAAAGAGTACTTTCTACTGCCCAGCGACTGCTACCGCAACAGTTCGGCGCAGCCGGAACTCGCGTTCGACGTCACGGACATCGCACACATGACCTCCAAACTTCCCGGAGAGGTCCTCCTGATCCTGGACGCCTGCTTCAGCACCGCCGCCCTCGACACGGTGACCCAGATCATCAGGAGTATGGGCCGTGAGGTCGACGAACGCGGCAGATCTGCGGGTTTCGCAGTCGTCGCCACGGCCGAAGAGCAGGCGGCCTCGGGTGCATGGGTCAGAAATCTCAAGCACGTGGTGGGCAACCCCCGCCTGTTCGTGGAAGAGAAGCCCTTGTTCCCCCGTACCGAAAGATATGTCAGCCTGCCGGACCTGCTGAAGGCGCTGTCGGAAAACATGGGCTGGACCCGGGGCGAGCAGGTCCAGAACTGGCAGGAGATTCCCCCCCTTTCCCGCATATTTCTCCGAAATCCCTACTTTTCGGAATCTGTACGGCGTGCCGTACGACCGGAAGAGGACGAAAGCTGGATCGGTGACGATCTTCGCAAGGACGTGATGCGGCCGTTCTCCGAGACCCCCGACCTGTGGGGCATCCGGCACTTCACCGGGAGGACGGCGAGCGTACGGCGAATCGTGACCTGGCTGGGCACCCGATCCCGCGGCATGCTCGTGGTGACCGGCCCCTCCGGGAGCGGCAAGTCGGCGCTCCTCAGCTACGTGGCGCACCTCACCATTCCCGAGTTCTACGAGCGGCTGTCCGGCAAGCCGCCCCTCCACCTCCAGCCTGATCTCCGCTCCATCCACGCGGCTGTGCACTGCCGGGGGAAGAGCATCTCGGGCCTCATCTCCGAACTGGCACTGCGCCTTCACCCGCTCGGCCTCGAAGCCCGCTCGTTCGACACCGCCGAAGAGTTCACCGCGGCGGTGGCCCGGGTGGCCGAGCTGAAAGGCGCGCTCACCCTGCTCGTCGACGGCTTGGACGAGGCCGCGACAGGACAGTCCTTCGAGATCGCACGAGACCTGCTGAACCGGCTCGCAGCGCGTCCCGCGATCAAGGTGATCGTCGGCACCCGCTATCTTCCGCGACAGCTGCCCGCCGACTACGTGGTCACCGCGACGCTTCCAGAGGTGTTACAGGGGAATGAAGATCCCCTGGCGATCGACGAGGACCCTGCCACGGACGCCGACATCGGTCGGTACGTCGAACACGTGCTGAACTCCGAAGGATCGCCGTACCGGACCAGGGCCGACGAACGGGCCTACGTCTGCTCGTCGCTGTCAACCCGCAGTCGCGGACTCTTCATCGTCGCCTCGATGTGGGCGCACCACCTCGCGAGACAGAAGGAGGTGCTCCCCCGCCACCGTCTGGACAGCGGCATCGGCTCGGGCCTGGCCGAGCTGAGCGCGCTCATGGCTGAAGAGATACGGATGCTGGACCCCACCGATCCCGAGCGCACGCAGGACCTCCTGAGGCCACTCGCCCTGGCGCAAGCGGGCCTCCCGTGTCCGTCGGTATGGCTTGAGATCGCCAACGCGCTGCGGCTGAGAAAAGGCCGGCCGTACACCCACGACGAGCTCCTGCGTGTGGTCCGTGGCACCCTGAAGACGCTCGTCTCCGTGGAGCGCGAGGAGGGCAGAGACCTCTACCGACTGCATCACCTAAGTTTTGGCGCTCATCTTCTCCCCCTCGGCCACGACGCCCAGCCCGGCCTTCTCCATCGCCGCGTCGTCGACGCCCTCGATCGCCTGCGCTATAAGGACGGCGACGGCTCATGGGAAAAGACCGACCCCTACATCAAGACCCATATCGCGGCCCACGCGGCGGCCGCGGGCGACGACATGCTCGAACGGCTTACGAGCGACCTCGACTTCCTCGTGAACGCCGACCCGGCAGGGGTGCTACCACTGGTCGGCACCACCTCCCATGTCTCAGAGCCGCTCAGGCTCTATATGCGCGTGGTCACGGAATTCCCACGGCTCGACGTTCCGGAGCGGTGGGCCCTGCTGCGAGCCACCGCCCTGCGCAGCCACCCCGACCTTCTCAGCGAGGCGGGACACGAGACCTCGCGGCTGCTCTGGAACGACGTCTGGACGGATGCAAGCCCCGAACCTGTGCATCGGGCGTGGAGCGGGCCGTTCGGGGGAGCACACGCGGTCTCCTGGACGGGTGCGGGCGGGGACCTCGTGCTGGCCTCGGGAAGCAGCGAGGTCCGCGCCTGGCACGCATCGAGCGGGCACGTCGCGTGGACGTTCGAGAGAGAGGCGGACCCCCTCGGAGGAGAAGGGCCGCTGTCCACCGTCGGCGTCGTCGGCTCCGACGTCCCCGTCATCGTGGCCGCCGACGCCAAGGCGCTGCTTCTGTGGACGACCGCCTCCCCCCGCCACCCTCAGCGCATGTACTGGGGCGGCGACCTGAAGTCGGTGACGGTGACCTCGCTCGGCGCGGACGCGTACGCGGCAGCCCTCGACGGCGACATGCTGTGGGTATGGAGCTGGCCGGTGAAGGCCCCGCCTCGGCCGAGCCGGATCCATCAAACCCGGCTAGACGAACACTCCCGCCCGGTCCGGTTGGTTCCCCTTTCCGGGGCTCTCGTCGCCGTGATCGGCTGCGGGAGGCGGATCGAGCTGCGGGAGATCACAAGGGGCACCCGGAAGCCTGCCCCGACCGGCTTCCTTGAGACAGGTACGGCACGCGTCGACGACGTAGCGGTCCTCGCCGAAGCCGACGGCACCGCATGGGTCGCCACGGTGGGGTGGCAACGGCTCCGAGTTTGGCACCTCCGTGAAATCCCTCGCGAGGAGAATCGCGACGCCCCGGTCCTCGACATCGCCACGCACGGCAGAGGCGTCACTCTCGGGCGCGGGCGGGACGGCGTGCTGGCCGCCGTCAAGGATGGGGCCGAGATCCGTACGTGGAACGTGGACGGCAGAGCGCACATTCCACTCACGCGGCATGACACGATGCTCAGCTCTCTGGTCTTCGACCCCGCGGGAAGCGGGCGGCTGGCCGTCGCCGACGGCGGCACCGTGCGCATCTGGGAGCCGGCGGACATCGCGCCGCGCGACGTCACGGCCGGATCGGCACTCCACCTGCTGCGGCTCTTTCCCGGCATTCGTGATCGGCACCTGCTCTGCCGAGCAGATGGTTCCCGGGTGAGGATCACCGAGCACACCGCGGCCGGGCGGTCCCACCGGTGGTCCCCCGAGGAGCTCGTCCTCGACCACGCGCCCGACAAGGCCACCGAGATTTCAGCCGTTCCGCTCGCCGACGACACCTGGCTGGTCGCGACGGTGTTCCGGCGAACGGTATGGCTGTGGACCATCGTGAACGGCACCGTCGCTCACCGGCACGAACTCCAATTGGACGGTCCAAGGGACGACGGAATACGCGCGGTGGCCCTGCACGCCGACCGCGACGCCGTCCGGCTGTTTGTTCCGGCCGGCCAGCGGCTGCACGTGTACCGGCGAGATGCCGCGGATCTGGGCTGGCACCCGGGAGAGACCAGCGCCTCCGTGACAGCTGCCGCCATGATCGAGCAGATAGCCGTGATCGCACGCCCGGATGATGAACCGTACGTTGTGGCCAGGGCAGGGGCATCCGCCTATCTCTGGCAGACCGGACCGCATCCCATCTCGCGGATCGACGTGCCCATGGGTCCGATGAGCGCCTTGAGCTGTGGCGTCTACAGCTCTCGGGCTCCGCTCATCGCCGTGTCCGCCGGATCGAAGATCTTCGTCTCGGAGTTCACGGAGAAGCGCCGGCAGGCGGATCTCCTCACCACGTCGGCCACCGCGGTGCGCTCCATGGCTCTCACCGGATCACCCGAACGCCCTCTGCTCATCGCCAGGAACGGAGCGGCGACGGTACGGCTCTGGGACCTGGTAGGGCGTCGGCCGTTGCTCGACATCCCCGATCGCGGCTACCTGGTGGAACACGTGGCAGCGGTAGCCGATCGTCGAGCCATCATGCTGTTCCTCGCCGGCAAGGAGCGCTGCGATCAGCTACAGCTGCCCATGACCCGGCTCAACCCTCTCCTCTACGACGAGAACGGAGCACGACATGCGCCATGACCTCGTGGTGTTCATCCCGGGAATCATGGGAAGCCGGCTGACGCAGTCGGGCCACGACGTGTGGAACCTCTCCATGTCCGCCATCGCGAGATCATCGGTGACCTTGAAATCGCTGCCGCTACCCGAAGGTCTCGGTGACGGCGAGCCGGAGGGCTCTCACGCGTTCGAAGCCCCGGGGGCGTTGTGTGAGCCACGAGTGTGGCCGGGCTTACCGCATCTCGGCTACCGCGACTGCCTCAACCACCTCAAAAACGATCTCCATGATCGGCTCGTCGTCTTCCCCTACGACTGGCGGTTGTCGAACCGGCTGTCCGCACTACGGCTCAAGGTTTTCGTCGAGGACCGGCTCGCACAGTGGCGCGAGCGCGTGGCGGCGACGTCACCGGGAACGGAGGAGCCTCGGGTGATCTTTATCTGCCATTCCATGGGCGGGCTCGTCGCCCGGTACTACCTTGAGCGCATGGGCGGGCGCGAGATCGCCTCCGCACTGGTGACCGTCGGCACCCCCTATCACGGCGCCGTCAAGGCGGTCCGGCTGCTCACCGGTAGCCTCCCCTGGCGGGTGCCGAAGTACGTGGCCGACCGGCTCACCCCGGTGGTCCGCACCTTCCCCTCCGTCGCGCAGCTCCTTCCCGTCTACACTGCGGTCCATGCCCCCGAGGGCGCGCTCACCCGCCTGGACAGTGTGGACGTTCCCGACCTGCCGACCTCGATGGTGCGTGATGCGTTCTCCTTCCATGCCGAGCTCCGAGAGGCGCAGGAGGCCAACGACGTCGCCGATCGTATGAAGGGGCAGCCGAGTCCCTACGATCTGATCGCAATCGCGGGCGGCGGCAGTCACCCCACCGACCACGGTCTCTCGGTGTCCGCGGGCGACCTCAAGTTCCACGCCACATTGGACGACCTGCGTGAATGGTCGGGGGATGGCACGGTCACCGGCCTCTCGGCCACCCCGCATGAGTTCGAGCACACGGGGCGAACCGTCCTGCACTCCTACAGACATACGGCACTGCCGAACGAGAAGCCCGTGCTCCGGCAGCTCAGCAATGTCTACAACGCCATCCCGCTGTCGGAGTACCTGGCCGAAGATGACATGTTCGGCGTGGAAGTGCCCGACTTCGCCGTAGCGGGCGAGCCGTTGACCGTCACGGTGACGGCAGCCGATCCGCGCCTCCGCTTCACCGCGCGGCTGTGCTCGGCCGGCGGTGACCCCGTGGCGAAGACGCGCCTGTTCCCGGACGGCACGGGGGCATGGCAGGGAACCCTGGACACGGTGCCCGGCGTCTGGACCATCGAGGTGGCATCCGACCGGCTGGAAACCGTGCACCGTGACGCTGTGATGATCCTCGATCGGTAACTTCTCATGCCGGCTGATGGTCGACCTCACCAACGACCTCATCGACGACCTCACCGCTGCTTCGGTGCCCTCCGGACATCAGTAACTGAAGGTGGTCGCGCCCTCGTCGCCGATCCACTGCCACATGGGGACGGTCCCGCCCAGCTCCGCGCCCTCGATGAGTCGCCCCCTGTCGAGCGCGCGGGCCTCGAAGCAGATCGGGCAGACCAAGTAGCGTCCACCTGCCTTGGCGTACCTGGCCACGAGGTCGGTCAGCGGAGGGCATCCGTCACACGCGACGGCGGTGGCGACTCCGTCCAGCGCCAGCCGGGCCGCTTCCTTGGTGAGGAACATGAGCGTGGGACGGCCCTGCTCGACCGCGCCGACCGCGACCAGGAACGCCACTGTGACCCGCTCAGGGTCCTCGAGCCCGGTGGTCAAGCTGACGACGGCTTTTCCGGCCATGGATTTCTCCTTGTCTTTCGCCGATGGAACACGTGGACTTCCCGAACGACGCGGCACCGGCGGGTGAGGGAGCCTGTGACGGATCATCCGCCGGCCGTGACACCGGTTACGGCGACGCCTCCGCACGGAACGGTAGGACCTCTGCAACGGACCGCGATTGGGGAGATCTCCCTAATTTGCGGGATCCCGGATCAGGTTCAGCCGGTGCGCCGCAGCGGCCGCCTGACCCCGGCTGGCCACACCGAGTTTGCCCAGCACCGCGGAGATGTGGTGGTCGACGGTCTTGACCGACAACGACAGGCGGCCGGCTATCTCGGCGTTGGACAGCCCTTCGGCCAGCAGCGCGAGCACCTCCGCCTGGCGCGGCGTCAGACCGGCGGCGTTGGCGGCCGTCGCCCGGCGGGGGCCGCGCGGCACCCGGGTGAATCCGCGCCTTCTCAGCTCGGCCCGTAACCTCTCCGCCGCCCGCGTGGCCCCCAGCTCGTCCAGGACCCGCAATGCCTCGGCCGCCGCGTCCTGGTCACCGCCCGCCAGCGCCTCGACGCGCGCGTATCCGGCGCCGTGCCGTGCCCACTCCGCGGCCGCGCCCGCCCAGTCGCCGTCGATCATCATCTGGTACGGCCGCGCCGACGCACCCGGGATGCCGGTCCCACCGGCCCGCCACAACCGGTAGGCCAGCTCCCCGATGTACACCGGGTGGCCCACCGTCATGGCCAGGTCCAGGCCTCGCCGAGCCTCCTCGGCGGCACGCTCGGCATCGCCGCACCACAGGAAGTACTCCGAACGGGCCGCCGCCACCGGGCAGACCCGCTGCACCTCACCGGTGCGTTCGGCCTGGCGGGCGGCCTCGTCCAGCGTGGCCGACGCCTCGGGCTCGCCACGAGCCGCCTGGATCCGGCCCCGCGCCACCAGTGCGGGAACCACCGCGACCCCGGCCCGGACCGGCCGGTCCAGCGCCGCGTCCGCGTCGGCCAGCGCGCCGGTCCAGTCACAGCGGACCAGCCGCACCCCCGCCCGCACCCCGAGCAGGTACTGGACGTAGCCGTCGAGGTCCTGCTCGGTGGCGTAGGCCAGCGCCCGCTCGACCGCCGGGACGGCGGCTTCGTACTCGGCCGACTGGACCAGCAAAGTGGCCAGGTTGACCAGCGCCCGGGCGGCGTGATCGGTCAGGCCCAGGGAGGAGGCCAGCTCGTGCGCCTCCCGCAGCGCCGCGGCCGCGGCGTCGTCACCGTCCATCAGCCGGGCGCTGCTCACGTTGATCACGGCGTGAACGGAGGTCTCCACATCCCCCAGCCGGTCGGCCAGGGTCCGCGCCCGCTCCCCCCACGTGACCGCCGTCTCCCCCTCCCCCGCCAGCATGTGCAGCTGCGACCGGTTGCTGTAGGCCATGGCCAGCTGTCGGCCCGGCGGCCCGGCCTCGAGGACCGTCACCGCCCGGGCTGCCGCCTCGCGGGCCTTCCCCGCGTCCCCCGCCCACCACGCCAGCCGGGAGATCCAGCGCAGGTTCTCCCCGACCTGCTCGGGTTGCCGCAGATCCTCCCGTACGGCCAGCGCCGCCTGCCGGGCCCGCAGTCCCTCCTCGGCCAGCCCGGCCAGGTACGCCTGGAAGGCGTACGCCTCCAGCAGCTCGGCCCGCTGCGGAGCCGGCAGCCGGTCGGCGTGCACGGCCGCGGCCCGGTAATGCGCCGTCGCCTCCCGATGCGCGCCCTGCCGGGCCGCGCCGGCCCCCGCCACCTGCCCGTACCGCAGGACTGCGGCCTCGTCCCCCGCGTGCAGCGCGTGGTGGACCAGGCGGCCGGGGTCGACCCCGGCCACTCCCGTCAGCACGCCCAGCACCCGCCGGTGCAGGGCGGCGCGGCGCGCGGGCGACATCGCGTCCTCCACCGCGCTGCGCAGCAGCTCGTGACGGAACGACACGCCGTCGCCGGACGGCACGAGCACCCCGGCGTCGACACACATGTCGACCAGGTCCGACGCTCCCGCCACGACGGCGGCGTCGGCGCGAGTCGGGATCACCGCCACGAGTTGGGCCAGCTCCCGGGCTGGCCGCGGCAGTGCCCGCAGCCGGTCCAGGATGAGATCCTGCACGGTGGCCGGCACCGCCCGGCCCTCGGCCTTGAACAGCTCGGTCACCAGCAACGGATTGCCGCCGGTCAATCGGTAGACCGGCTCCGGATCCCGCCCGGCCCGGTGCGCCTGCTCCGTCACGCACGCCGGTGACAGCGGCGACAGCGACACGCGTCGCACGATGGCGCTGGGCAGGGCCGCCAGGGCACCCCGCAGCGGGTGCTCGGCGCCCACCTCGTCGTCACGGTAGGTCACCACGAACAGGGCCGACATCCGGCCGATCCGCCGGCCCGACCAGACCAGCCAGTCGAGTGTGGCCTCATCGGCCCAGTGCGCGTCCTCCAGCACGACGACCGGGCGCGGCCGCTGCGGCGGCCCGGAAAGCTCGTCCAGGAAAGCCGCGAAGATCTCCTCTCGCGCGGCGCCGGCGCTCAGCCGATCGGCCAGAACGCCTCTGGTCTGGCGGCCGATGTCGTGCAGGGGGCCCAGCGCCCGCGGGGTGATCAACCGGTCGCAGCCGCCCCAGAGCACCCATGCTGCCGGCCCGCATCGCCGGGCGAACTCGGCTACGAGCACGGACTTGCCGATGCCCGCCTCGCCGGCCACCACCGCCACTCGGCCGCCGCGGGCGCTCTCGCGCAGAAGATCGCCGAGGAGATCCAGCGTCGCGGAACGCTCCCACAGCTCCATCCACTTGATGCTAAACTCCCGCCTCGCACCCGGCGGTGTCGTCAGGTGTCGTCAGGTGTCGGCCGGTGTCGGCCGGACCTGCCGTCGCGACCGCGCTCAGCCTGCGCCGCAGGTGAGCACGTTCGGGGGCGGTGCCGGCCAGGTCGAGTGCCTCCCGGTAGGCCGCGGCGGCCTCGGGGAACCGGCCGAGCCGGCACAACAGGTCCGCCCGGGCTGCCGGGTAGGGGTGGTAGCCGCGTAGTCGCGGCTCGCCGGCCAAATCGTCGAGCAGCGCCAGGCCCGTCTCCGGCCCGTCGCGCATCGCCACCGCCGCGGCCCGGTTCAGCGCGACGACCGGGGACGGCGCGAGAGCGAGCAGCACGTCGTAGAGCGCCACGATCTGCGGCCAGTCGGTGGTCGCGACGTCCGCGGCCTCGTCGTGCAGAGCGGCGATCGCGGCCTGAACCCCGTACAGGCCGGGTGGACCACCGGTCAGCGCGACGAGCACCAGGCCGCGGCCCTCCTCGATCATCACGCGGTCCCAGCGGCCGCGGTCCTGGTCATCGAGCAGCACGAGCTCGCCGCCCGGACCGCTCCGGGCGTCGCGGCGCGCGTGGACCAGCAGCATCAGCCCGAGCAGTCCGGCGACCTCCCGCTCGACGGGCAGCAACCGGCGCAGGATCCGCGCCAGCCGGATGGCCTCCTCGGCGAGGTCGAGCCGCTGCAGGTCCGGGCCCGAGCTGGCCGCGTACCCCTCAGTGAAGATCGAGTAGATGACCTGGAGCACCCCGGGCAGGCGCTCCGGCAGTTCGTCGGCGCCGGGTACGCGGAACGGGATACGGGCCTCGCGGATCTTCTTCTTCGCCCGTACGATCCGCTGGGCCATCGTCACGGCCGGGACCAGGAAGGCCCGAGCGACCTCGGCCGTCGTCAGGTCGGCCAGGCAGCGCAGGGTCAGTGCCACGCGGTCCTCGGCGGAAAGAGCCGGGTGGGCACAGGTGAAGAACAGCTGCAACCGCTCGTCAGGGAGATCGCTGTTCGCGTCCGCGGGCGGGGCGGGGTCGGCCCGGTCCGCCTCCACCTGCAGGATGGCGAGCCGGGCGGCGTAGGCCTGGTCCCGCCGCAGCCGGTCGACGGCGCGGCGCCGCGCCGTCGTCAGCAGCCAGGCCCCGGGCCTGGCCGGAACCCCCTCGACCGGCCAGTGCACCAGCGCCGCCTCGACGGCCTCGGAGGCGACCTCCTCGGCGAGGTCGAGGTCGCCGAAGCGGCGGACCAGGGAGGCGAGTAACCGGCCACGTTCCTCGCGGAACATCGACTCCACGGACGATCTGGCACCGGCGACCCGCTCGTCCACCGGTGTCAGGCCTCGAACTCGGCGACCGGCCGCACCACGACCGACCCGCCGTCGCGCGATCCGGGGCAGCGGGCGGCCCAGTCGAGCGCGACGTCGAGGTTCGGCACGTCGATGATGTCGTAGCCGCCGAGGATCTCGCGGGTCTCGGCGAACGGTCCGTCCGTGGTGACGTTCCGGTCACCGGCTGGGCCGACCCGGACCGTCGTGGCGGTGGTCAGGTCCTTCAGCGCGTGGCCGCCGACCCAGATCCCCGCCTCTTTCATTGCCTTGTCATAGGCCACCCAGTCCTCGAAGTCGCACTGGTCGGCCCCGTCGGTGGTCGCGGCACTGTAGATCAGCAACATGTACTTCATGGCCTGACTCTCCTCATGTCCTCGCACGGCGGGTTGCCGTACACCATGACGACGAACGGGACCCGCTCAGATCGACACGTCCCCAAGGATTCCGGCAACCCTCGCCCTGGACAGCGTCCACGCTCTCCGAGGAGCGCCGGGTGAGGTACCCCTGAAGCGCGGCAATATTGACCAATAATACGTTTAGCGATACATGTCAGGTATGGCGCTACGTGAGCAGAGCTATCTGATCCTGCTGGCCCTGTCCCAAGGCCCGCTGCACGGATACGGCGTGATCAAAACAGTACGGGAACTGTCCGAAGACCGCGTCCGGCTCGGTGCCGGAACCCTCTACGGCGCCCTGGACCGGCTGGCCGGCGATGGGCTGGTCATCGTGGTCAAGGAGGAGGTCGTCGACGGCCGCCACCGCCGCTACTACGACCTCACCGGCCATGGCCAACAGGTGCTCACCGAGGAGACCGTCCGGCTGAGCCGCCTGGCTGCCACGGCCCAGCGACGGCTCAACCTTCAGCCAGGCATGGGGACCTGATGGACCCCTATGAGTGTCGGTGCCGTCTGCTGATGCGCGCCTACCCCCCGCGCTTTCACGAATCCCGTAACGAAGAACTCCTGTCCAGGTCGCGTCCGCGCAGGTGATGTACGAGTGTTTGAGATCGATACCTGCGTCGCGCCTGGCTGATCGCCGTTGAAAAGCGCGGCGTAGTACGTGGGGAAAAGCGCAGCGAGGGCGGTGGAGTGGTTGGGGGCCGTTCACCGGTAACGCATCGTGCGGGGTGGAAGATCAAAAGCGCAGCGAGGGCGGCGGAGTGGTTGGGGGCCGTTCACCGGTAACGCATCGTGCGGGGTGGAAGATCAAAAGCGCAGCGAGGGCGGCGGAGTCGCTCGGGACCGCTCACCGGTAACGCATCGTGCGGGGTGGTGGCGGGCGTTGGTCGGGTGTGGGTGGCAGAGGGCGGGCCGGTGGAGCTCCGAGAGGAGGCAAAGCAGGTCATGGCGGGTGTGGAGGCGGGGCCGTGGTGGTGACGATCGGGGATTTTCCATGATCTGGATGAGTTGGCACGCTGGGGGCGTGCGGATTCACCCAGATCATGGAAAGCGCCACTCCCGCCCCCTCGGGTGGGCCGCCTTTCGTGGCGGAAGGCCCGATTCGTCCCCGCACCCGGCCGAGGGCGACCCCTGACCGGACACCCCGCGGACCTTCCGACCCCGCACGGCGAGAGCCCCGCACGAGGCGGCGGCGAGGAGCGGCCCCGAATCCTTCCGCACCGCGGCGGACCCGTACCGATGGGCGGTCTGGGACCACTCCACGGTCCTCGGCGCGCTTTTGACCTTCGACCCCGCACGACGCGACACCAACGAGCGGCCCTGAACCACTCCACCACCCTCGCCACGCTTTCCCCACGGACGACGCCGCGCTTTTCAAGCGTGACCGGCTTACCGGATTCGGACGCTCGTACACCACATCCGTGGACGCGCCCCCTGTCCACCCTCCTCGACCTGCGAGAGCCCGGCCAGGCACGGCCAAGCCTGCGCGAATCCCTCGACGTCATCCGCGGCGGCCTCGCCCGGCAGTCGCGACATGGAGCGGACCGGAACCACCCTGACCAGGAGGGATACGGCTGGAACAGCGTGGGTAGCAGATCGTCGATACCGGTGAGGAGATGATGATGTCCGATGAGCGACCGATTCTGGTGACCGGCGCCGCGGGGAGCGTCGGAGCGGTCGGCCGGGCCGTGGTCGGGATTCTGCGGCAACGTGACCTACCCGTTCGTACGCTTGTCCATCGCGAGGACGACCGGGCGGAGGCGCTACGCGCCACGGGCGCCGAGGTAGTGGCCGGCGATCTCACCCGCGGCGCGGACGTCGTCCGTGCGATGGCCGGCTGCCGCCGCGTGTATTTCAGCATGAGCGTGTCCACCTCGTACCTGGAGGCGGCGGCCACCGCGGCGGCCGCCGCTCGCGAGCAGGGGGACCTGGAGGTGTTCATCAACATGTCGCAGATGACCGTCTCCCAGATGAGCCTCACGAGTACCACGGAATCACGTCAACAGCGGCTGCACTGGCTCGCCGAGCAGGTCCTCGACTGGTCCGGCCTGCCCGGGGTGCAGGTACGGCCGACCGTTTTCATGGAGAACCCGCTCTTCACGACCTTCGCCGTTTCCTCGATCGCCAAGGACGGCACCATACGGCTGCCCTTCGGCTCCGGCCGTACCTCACCGGTCGCGTCCCGTGACGTCGCCGAAGTGATCGCGACGATCCTCGTGGCCCCCTCCCCGCATATCGGGAAGGTCTACGAACTCACCGGGCCGCGATCCCAGGACCTGACCGGCATGGCGGCGGAGTACTCCGAGGCGCTGGGCCGATCCGTCACTTACGTCGATGTGCCCTATCGACAATGGGTCGACCAGGAACTGAGCACTCTCGGGCTGCCCCAGCACGTCTTCGAGCACCTCGCCGGCATGGCGCGCCTCCACTCGGAAGGACGCTACGACCGCGTGACGCATGACATCGAGAAGATCATAGGAAGGCCGGCATCGAGCGTGCGGGATTTCGTCACGGCTCATCCCGCACTCTTCCAGGGGTGAGGCGTTGCCGTCACCAGAGATCAAAAAAGCCCCGGCCATACTCCTTCCCTTCTGGCGGGCCCATCTCTTTCACGGCACCGTTACCGTCGCCGCAATCCGGTTCCGGCTCCGCTCGTAACCCGTGGGACAGTCCTCAGGCACTCGGCTGGGTGAAGCGGATGTGGTTGCCGAAGGGGTCGCGGAGGGCGCAGTCGATTCCGTACGGGCGATCGGTGGGTTCCTCGGTGAACTCGACACCCCGGCCCAGCAGCGTCTCGTACGTCTTGCGGCAGTCGTCCGTGCTGAAGATGAGCTGGCCACCCATCGCGCCCTTGGTCACCAGCTCGCGGACCTGCTGCGCCGTCTCCTTGGACATCATCGGACCGCCCGGCTCCTCCAGCAGGATCTGGCGCTCAGGGCTGCTGGGGATACCGACGGTCAGCCAGCGCATGGAGCCCATGTCGACGTCGGCGCAGACCTCCAGGCCAAGCTTGCCGACGTAGAAGTCGAGGGCCTCACCCTGGTCGAGGACGTATATCTGCGAGTGCGTGATGGCGTTGAACATGTGCATCACGCTACCGGGCAAGCCGGACGAAAACTTATCCAAAACTGCTCAGTCGACGGACGGTACGGGTAGTGCGGACGGTCAGGCGCTCGGCCGCATCCACGCCATCGTGAAGCACGTCGGTACGTTCGTGGCCGCCGTTTCCTTGCGGTACGTCCTCGGCGACCGGCCGACGATGTCGCGGAACGTGCGGCTGAAGGTTCCCGGGCTGCCGAAGCCGACTTCGAAGCAGATGTCCGTCACACTGCGGTCGGTCTCCCGTAGCAGGTACATCGCACGCTCGACCCGGCGGCGCTGCAGGTAGCGGTGCGGCGTCTCGCCGAACGTGGCCCGGAAGGTACGCGTGAAGTGCGCCTCCGACACATGGGCGATCCGGGCCAGGGCCGGAACGTCCAGCGGCTGCGCGTAGGCGCGGTCCATCGCATCCCGTGCCCGGAGCATGCGGCGGTTGGTCTCTTCTACGGCGCGGCTCACAGCGCCATCACACCACGGTTCTCCGCCGTCCGTGGCAGGTCCGGTGACCGATCCGCTCCGCCCTCTCCCAGCGCAAGGTGGTGCACCACCTCCGTGGACGCAACCCGCATGCGATGAACAGAGCGAGAGCGGACGGTCGACGTTGCCGTCAGGGTTGCCGTCAGTGCTCAGCGGGGAACGACTTGTGCCCGCACACCGGGTAGATCGTCAAACGCGGCAGACGAGTCCATCGTGATCACGGTTCTCGCGGTGGCCGCGGCCGTCGCGGCGATCAGCAGATCGTATGCGCCCCGCGTCTTTCCCTCTCGTCGCGCATGTGCCATCAGACGAGCGTGGACCCTGGCGACGTCCGTGGTGTACTCCTCGACCGGGATCAACGCGAGGGCCTCATCCACAAAGGCCTGCCGGCCGGGGCGGCGTGCCGCGTCCGCCATTTCCACACCGACGAGCAGCTCGGCCACGGTGATCGCGGCAATCGCCACATCGTCGGCGTCTCCGATCACCGTGTCCACCGAGGCCCTACCTCGCACCGCGGCGATCAGCACGCCGGTGTCCAGGATCAGGCGTCGGGCCACGTCTCCCTCATCTCGTCGTCGACCGCATCCCGGGCTGCCGCGACGTCGGCCTCGAAATCGGCGTCCAGCGTTCTCGCGCTTCTGGTCAGGAAGGCCTTGACCATACGCCCTGGCGCCGTGGGCGCGGGGCCGATAACCGCGATTCGCCTACCCCCACGAGTGACCATGATTGTCTCCCCTCGCTCGGCCTCGTCCAGAACGGCCGCGAAGCTCCGAGACGCCTCGGTGGCAGTCATCACCTTCATGAAATCAGATTATCTGATTCCGCTTGCTCTTGGAGTAACCGATTCCTGACGGGAATCCGCAACGGAGAAATCTGACCAGACGCCGGGTGCCACGAGACCGGTACCGGCTGGAAAACCGCCCGGTCACGCGAGAGCACAAGCCCTCGCTACGACCGCGAGTGGCTGCCCCCGCCGAGGCGAACGACCACAACGTCGGTACTTGCGCCGTGAGTCAGCCGGAAGCCTGCGCCTGTCAGCATCACGTTGGCCACCCCCGGCAACCGACGGCTCCCGTCCTCATGGCAAAACCTGATCCTCGTCTTCGCGCGTTCAGGTTGCGAACAGCGTCTCTGGATCAACACCGCTGATATACTAATCTTAATTCGTATATACAGGCGGGGGCATCATGACCAAGACCCTGATCGACCTCGATGACGAGGCCCTGGCCGAGGCCGCGAAGTTGCTCGGCACCTCGTCCAAGAAAGACACGGTCAACGCCGCCCTGCGAGAGATCGTTGATCGACGCAGGCGGGCAGCGGCCGTGGCTCGCATGCGGGAGATGGTGGCTGAGGGTGAGATCGACTTCTCAGCCATCGATAAGGGTGACAGCACACACCAGGTCGTGGCGTGACAGAGCTCTATCTCATAGATACCAGCGCCTTGGTCCGCTTCTACCGTGGCCAGGTCGGGACAGAATGGGACCAGACGGTCTCTGCCGGGCTCGTCGGCATCTGTGAGCCTGTTAGGCAGGAGTATCTCCGAGCTGTCGGCGGCCGACCAGCCTTCTACGAAGCCGGCAATCTGCTCCAGGAGACCTTCCCGTACTACGTCATCCCCGAATCGGCCTGGGACGAGACGAGCGAGTTGCAACGCGATCTCGCTGACAAGGGGTGGCACCAGAGCGCCTCCCCGGTCGATCTCCTCATGGCGGTAACGGCTCGGCATCACAAGCTCACCGTGCTGCATGCCGACGCTGACTTCGACACCATCTCCCGCCTGACCGGACAGCCGTCGCGCTGGATCAGTTGACAATCTTCAGGGGATCTCGGGTACGTCCCGTTCCGGCCGAGGCGGACCGGCCCGGAAAGAGCGCACGCTTTATATGACGTCACCTACCGCGCGGGCGCCTTTCTTGGCGCCCGCGCGGTAGGTCGTCAACGGCACGGCGGTCCTGGACCGGGGAAGGGATGGGGCCGCCGTGCCTGCTCAGAAGCGGCCGGTCCCGGCGAGCGCCCAGCGTTGGATGATCGCGGTCATCTCGGCCTCGCGCATCTGGACCTTCAGGCCATCGATGGTGCGGTCACAGATGATCAGTGGCTCTGGGGTGGACCAGGTGGCGATGGCATGGAAGAGCCGACTGCCGGTGCCGTACAGCACGGCCCAGCCCGGCCAGGTGATCTCCAGCATGGCGGCCTGCTCCTGCGCCTCCCCGGCCGCAGTCTCCGTGACGACAACCGCCTGGGCGTTGGCCTCCTTGGCGATGGCCTCCTGTCGGTCGGTCTCGGCCCGGAGGGCCTCCAGGCTGTCGGCGTCGACGGTGCGCTCGGCCCCGGCGTGGAAGGCGGCCGGGGAGGGGACTGTACCGTTCTCAGTGTGGTTCTGCGGCGGTCTCGTGAAGACGCATGGTTGTTTTCTTCGGTGACAGACCCGTGTGTTTTCCGGCGAAGGCCAGGATGTCCACGGTCAGGGCGCGTTCTTTGCTCGCGGGAGAGGCGGCGTGGGCGGTGTCGGCTTCTCGGCGCATAAGGATCGGCCGGTCACTGCTGGTGGCGTGTTGAAGGGCCGCGCACATTTTGGTGACGTGGGCCTCTCCGGTCTGCAGATCGGTTACCGCGCCGGTGAGGAGGAATGCGGGATAGCGGGCTCCGGGCGTGATGTTGTGGTAAGGGGAGTATGTGAGGAGCCATTGGAGTTGTTCGGGTTGGGAGGCGGTACCGAATTCGTCGGTCCATGTGCATCCCAGGCCGAAGTGTTCGTAGCGCACCATGTCACATAGCGGGCCTTCGGCGATGACCGCGGCATACAGGTCTGGTCGCTGTGTGGCGGCGGCGGTGACCAGTAGCCCGCCGGCGGATTGGCCAAAGATCGCCAGTTGGTCGCGGGTGGTTCGACCGGTGTCGATGAGCCAGGTCGCGGCGTCGTTGAAGTCGCTGATCGCGCGGTGTTTGTGTGGTCCGCGGCCGGCGTCGTGCCAGCGTTGGCCTTCTTCGCCGCCTCCGCGTACACAGGCGACCGCGTAGGTGCCGCCGGCGCCGACCCATGCGGCTGCCATGGGGAAGAACCATGAGCGCATCGGCATGCCGAAGCTGCCGTAGCCGTAGAGGAGGGTGGGGCGGGGGCCCTGATGTTCTTCAGCCGGGGTGAACAGGAGCAGCGTGATCTCGGTGCCGTCGCCGGCGTGATAACGCACGCTGCGGCTGCGGATTTCTGGAGTATGTCCGGCTATTGTGGCGCCGGTTTCTTGTTCCGTCTTCCCGCTGGTGGCGTCGTGGCGATAGATGGTGGGGGGTGTGGTCGCGTCGCAGTAGCTGAACCATGCGTGATGCCCGTGTGGGATGTTCGTGCGCAGGGATGACACGACGCCCGCGCCGGGAAGGGGCAGACCGGTGAGCGGCCGGCCACTGGCCAGGTCGTGCAGTGTCAGGGTGGAGGTGCCGTGGCGGGCGCGTGCCACCAACAGGAGGGGCCGCGGAAGTGCAGGACCGTCCAGGACCAGACACTCGTCCAAGGGGGCTTGGGGATCTTCGGCTAACAGCGCGCGCCATGCTGCTGGGTCGGTATCGTGCCGGTGCGCCGTACAGATGCGGCCACACGGGGCCTGGTAGTCGGTGACCAGCAGCAGATCGTTGTCCGCGAGGAAGCGCGGGAGAACACGGGCGCGTATGGTGCGCCCGTCCACGATCTTGACGAAATGCGGGGCTTCCGGATCGGTGAGCTCGGCCACGTACACATCGTTGTATGAGGCGGGCCCGGCCATCGCAGTGATCGCCAGACAACGGCCGTCGGCGCTGACCGTGAGCCCGTAATAGTGGTCTGGGGCATCATCGCCGCCGAACACCACCGCGTCGGTCCGCCAGGGCGAACCGATCCGATGCAACCTCACCCGCCGCTGCAAACGCATGTCGCCGGGGGCCAGTTCCTCATCGGGAACACGGCTGACGTAGTAGAACGCATCCCCTCCCGGCAGCCAGGCAAGCGAGGTGTTACGGGCGCGTGGCAACGGCCCGTCCACCACCTCTCCGGTACGCACGTCCAGCACCATGATGTCGCTGCCGGGCTGCTCGGCGACCTCCATTTGGACGGCCACACGTTCGCCCTCACGCGATGGCCACCAGGCATACAGCCCGGTACGACCGGACGGATCGATCGCTACCGGATCGACCAGCACCCGCCTGTTCCCCGCAGGGTCAACGACGAGCAGGCGCCGTTGCTCGTCCCCACGGAGCTGCTCGGCAAGGAACATGACCGAACCACGCACCATCGGAGGTTCCGACACGCCAAAGGATGACACCTGATCCAGCAAAGACGCCCACGACTGCTTCTCACGCCATCCGGCGCGATACGCGCGGAAGAGATGATCCTGGGCCGCGGCCCAGTCCCGCACGCGCGCATCATTGCCGTCTTCCAACCACCGGTAGGGGTCGGAAACCGGGGTTCCGAACAGATCCTCCACCGCATCGCTACGCCAAACGGCAGGGTAAAACAATCGCGTCACAAACGCCCCCCGATGCATTGCCCCGCCTGCAATTAGGTCGAGGCACTGCGGCCTTACGCACCGCAGCACCTCGGCTCATTCAGCTACGACTCGCCGCGAAGAATGTCCGCCTGCCAGCCGCGTACGCCTCCAAGGCGGGTAGTCGGAGTGGAATCACGATACGGTAGGTATCCATTCATGTCAGCCTCCCGAATTCGTCGATTCGCCCGGAATGAGCGATTACGGCGACAAGTATCCCCGCGCCTGGGATCAATAAACACAGGCGCCGCCCTCGACGGTGAGCGCCAATCCTCCTGGATCCTCGATACATGCGGACCGGAGAGCCGGCCAGCCATATCGGCTATCCTCCTGCTAAAATTTCGTGCAAGAGAAGAAGGCATACTGGAACGCCACGCTAGATCGATCTAGCACAACAGTAATTCGGAGCCTTTCGAGATAGATCCCAGGGCTTACGGAATTCTCAAGACGGCGTTGACCTTCGGCCACCTCGATCCCGCGGCGCCGGCGATGGAGGCTCGAAGCGGTCCGAGACTCCGCGGCGTCAACACCAACCCCTGCCGCCGGTCATGGAAGAGGTCACGTCTACGTCGTAGTCGTCGCTGTACTCCTCGCCTTCCTCCTTCACGACCCACACAGAGAAGCCAACATCTCTACCACCAACGGACTTGACAAAGCAGCTCACCCCTTCGCCATCCTCCCCCGGAGGGGGTTTCCAGCCCTCCATGATCGCGGCGTCTCGATAGAAGGACAGCACATCGGCTACCGGGCCTGAAGAGCGATAGGACTGCACGACGTTCACTAGCCGGCCGTCACTGTGGCAACCGGAGCTGCGTCCCCCCTGGGGCGTCGCGGTCACCGGATGAGCATCGAGAATGCTGAGCGTGGCCAAGGAAGCGGCGAGCCGGTCATCCTCAGCGGTACACCCATCGGGAAGCATCAGGAAAGCGACAAGAGCAACCAAAGCAGCACCGCCCCCTACACAGACGACAAGCACCGCAATCGTCGAGCGCTTCATAGTCGGGAGCCTAAGTCCCTGCTTACTCACTGAGCCAGAGGAATGATCGATCAAGGGCTGTCCCCATGGTCAGCCGGGGTCGATACCGACCGGCCGCAGGCTAAAGATCAAGTTAGTCCTCGGGGTTCTGGCCGCGTGTTCCTGCTGTCGGGTTGTTGTTCCGTTGGTCGTCGGCGTTCCAGCTGGCCAGGAGGCGGATCGCGTCGGCTTCGGGGGTGCCGGGCTGGGGGGTGTAGACACTGATGATCTGGCTGGAGACGGCGTCGATGCGGAGGGTCTCGTAGGGCAGTGTGATCTCGCCGATGAGCGGGTGCCGGAAGGTCTTGGTTCCGGCTCGGGGGGTTCGTACGTCGTTGGTCGCCCAGCGCGTCCGGAATTCTGTGCTGCGGGTGGCGAGTTGTCCGATCAGTTCGGTCAGGTCGGGGTCGTCGGGGTGGAGACCGGCCTCGATGCGCAGCGTCGCCACGGTGTCGGCTGTGATCCGGTCCCACTCGGGGAACAGGTCCCGGGCCCTGGGCTCGTCGAGGAACAGGAAGCGGGCGCTGTTCGGCCGTCCGGGCAGGTCGTACACGGGGGCGAGGAGCGCGCGCCCGAGTGCGTTGGCCGCGAGGATGTCGAACCGGCCGTTGAAGACCACTGCGGGTAGGTGGTCCATCGAGTCCAGAAGCACCCGGATTCCGGGGTTGACCAGGTCCTTCGCCGCGCCGCGGCGCCGCTTGCGGGCCGCGGGGGTCAGAGCGGCGAGCAGCCGGTCGAGGTGGGCGCGTTCGTCGTCGTCCAGACGCAGGACGTCGGCGACGGCATCGACGACTCCGGCGGAGGGCCCGGTTGCCTGGCCGCGTTCGAGCCGCACGTAGTACTCCGGGCTGACCCCGGCGAGCAGCGCGACCTCTTCCCTGCGCAGGCCTTTCACCCTTCGGCGGGTGCCCTGCGCAGGAAGGCCGGCGTCGGTGGGGGTGACCCGGGCGCGGCGGGTGGTGAGGAACTCGCGGACCGCCGCCCGCGCGGCCTCCTTCTCGTCCATGAGATCAAGGATAGGCCCGGCCCACGTCCCGTAAGGGGTCCCTGTGAGTACCCCTTTTCTCAGTGCCTGTCGAGATGTGGTGAACCGATGTTGGCTGGGTGTCGGCGAGATCGAGATCGCCGCCCCGGGTGCCGCGGACGCGGGCCCTGGCCGCTTTCTTCTGATGCGCCTTCCTTCGACGTTCCCGATGAGAAACGAGTTCTCTGATGCAGCACGCCATGCTGGGGAGCCTGCGGGTTTCCCGGATCGGCCTGGGTGCCATGTCCATGGCCGGCACCCTCCTTTCCGGCGGCGGCCTGGACGACGCTGAATCCATCCGCGCGATCCATCGCGCGCTCGACCTCGGCGTCACCCATCATCCGTGAGTTCGCCAAGGCGCCGACCGTTGTCGCATCGGTGATACCGAGCGGCAAAGCTCTCGCCCGGCAGATGACAGCACCGGTTCCGTCCATGGGACAACCGGTCGTCGTGGAACTCGGCTCCGGCACCGGTGCGTTCAGCCGGACGATTCAAGACCGACTCGACGGGCGTGGGCGGCATATCGCCCTCGACGTCAACGAGCGTTTCACCGCCCTGCTGACCGAACGCTTCCCCGGCCTCGACGCGGTCACGGCGGATGCCCGTGACGTCTCCGCCATCCTCGCCGAGCGCGGCCTCGGTCAGGCCGATGCCATCGTCAGCGGCCTGCCGTGGGCGTCGTTTCGGCACGAACGACAGCGTGAACTGCTCGACGCCGTCGTGGACGCCTTGTCGCCACAGGGTGCCTTCACGACCTTCGCCTATGTCCACGCCCGCCGGTTCATCCCGGCTCGCCGGCTCCGCCGGTCATTGGCGGATCGGTTCGAGGAAGTCGTCCTCGGGCGGACCGTGTGGGCGAATCTGCCGCCGGCCCTGGTGTATCACTGCCGTCGTCCCCGGCCACGACAGCGAGACCACCAGGCGGCCGGCGTACCAGGCCACGTCATGCCGGCAGATCGATCCGGTGCCGGAGATGCCAGCCCCGCGATCAGCACTGCTGGTGACGGTGTGTAGTACCTCCGGGAAGCCGGTCAGGCGTCCACACCAGCCGGTGTCGAGGATCTTCCATTTGACCAGGTGCGCGAGGTTGCGTTCCACGGCCGCTCGGAGCCGGTTGTCGGATCTTGGTCGATTGCTGTTTCCCGCCCTTGTTGTCGTCGCCGCTTACCCACCAACGAACCGATTTTCCGAACCGGGCGGAGTAAACGCCCTGCTTAGGCGCCCGCTGGCATCACTTGACCTCAAGTTAAGTCTAGGTTGCATGATTCATATCAGGGCGTCGGCCCTCATCTCACATCGCCGCATGAGGGAGAACGCATTGTGAGCGCGGAGACCGGTTTCTACTCGATCATCGACTACACCGTTGACGGCGCCGGTACCCAGCGTGAGCTCGTGGACGCCTTCGCTGAGATCCAGGAGCGATGGGTGCGTTTCTACCCCGGTTACCGGTCGGCCCGCTTCCACGTGAGCACCGACGGCACCCGGGTTTACAACGTCGTGCACTGGGCGAGCGAGGCGGACTACCGCAACTTCGTGGAGACGTCTGACACCGAGGGCCGGATGGTCGCCATCCAAAAGGCTCTGGAGGGACTTTCCGGCGAGGCCGAGGCCCGCATGAGCGGAGTGCCCACCTACACCGTCGTCCGCGAGGTCGGTCCGGGGCCGCAGACAACCGGTTCCTGATCCGACTGACCCGGTCCTCCCTCTGTCCGGGCGCGAACGCCTCGCTATCGATGGACCGGCTCCGTGTCCCCGGCCACGTCCAGCGGCCGGTCCGTCATATGCCGAAAAGGAAGTCATGAAGGTTGAAATCTACGCTGACGTGCTGTGCCCGTGGTGCTTCATCGGGAAGAGACGTATTGCAACCGCTCTGGCACAGGTCGCCGACCGCGATCGGCTGGAGATCGTCTGGCGCAGTTACGAACTCGCCCCGGAGGAAGGCCGACTCCCCGGCCCGACGGCCGCCGAGGCGATGAAGGGGTGGTGGGGCGACCAGGCGCCCGCCAGGATCGCCCGCATCCAGGCGATTGGTGCCGCGGAAGGCCTGGAACTCAACCTGCACGCCGCCCGGCCGGTGAACACCTTCGACGCCCATCGGCTGTGCCACCTGGCCGTCGAGCACGGTCTGGCCGACGAGGTGATGGAGCGTCTGCTTCGCGCCTACCACACCGAGGGACTCAACATCGCCGACCCGCAGACACTGGAGCGCCTGGGGGTCGAGGCCGGGTTGGACACCACCGAGGTGCGCACCACCCTGGCCGGTGACGCCTACGCCCAGGACGTCAGGGCCGATGAACACCGCGCCGCCGAGCAGGGCGTCATCGGTGTCCCTTCGATAGTGATCGACGGAAGCCCCCCCGTCTCGGGTGTCCAGTCGCCTGCCGAGCTCCGGCGGCTACTGGAGGACGCCTTAGCCGCGTCACATGCCGTACCAAGGCACGCGTAGCCCAGATCAACCGGGAAGTGCCCCTAATGGGGTGAATCGAACCCCGGCCTCCTTCATTACGAGTTAGAAGCACGACCGTCCAGGACCGTCCACGATCGTCTTCCGGGCCTGCTCGGGCGGGCTTCACGAGGTCCCTCAGTCCACGATCGTCCATGGACGTTCATGAACGTCCAGCGCTGTTGTTAGTCCTCGATATCCCTGGCGGGATGCCCGTTCCGGGGTGAAAATCGGGGTGGTTGCTCGCCGACGTCGTAGGTGCTTGGTCTGGTTAAGGCCGTTTGTTAGTCGGACGCCGGGAGCCGCGCCGTGGGCCCTTCACCGTGCTTTGAGCACGCGGATTAGATTCGCTTCGTCCTTGCGGCTCTTGCGGGCAGCTCGTGCAGGGTGCTCGCAAGCGGTGACGACGGCAGGAGAGGCGGCATGCTGGAGGAAGCCAGGGACCACGAGGAGATCATCGAGCGGGTCGCGGCGCTGGACATCGGGAAGGCCTTCCTGGTCTGCTGCGCGCGGGTGCCGGACGAGGACCGGCCGGGGCGGCGCCTGCAGGAGGTGCAGACGTATGCGACGATGACCGGCGCGCTGCTGCAGATGGCCGATCACCTGCACGCCCTGGGCGTGACCCGGGTCGTGATGGAGGCCACCAGCGATTATTGGAAGCCGATCTTCTACCTGCTGGAGGCGGCCGGGTTCGAGACCTGGCTGGTCAATGCCCGTGACGTCAAGTCAAGCACCTGCCCGGTCGTCCCAAGACCGACCGGCTGGATGCGGTCTGGCTGGCCAAGGTCGCCGAACGGCAGATGCTACGCGCCAGCCTCGTCCCCCCGCCGCAGATCCGCCGGCTTCGGGACCTGACCCGGTATCGGATCGACCTGATCGGTGCACGGACCGCCGAAAAACAGCGGGCGGAAAAGCTGCTGGAGGACGCGCAGATCAAGCTGTCGGTGGTGGCCTCGGACATCTTCGGGGCCTCCGGGCGGGCGATGATGGCCGCCCTGATCGCCGGAGAACGCAATCCGGCGGTGCTGGCGCAGCTGGCCCGCACCAGCCTGCGCAAGAAGATTCCCCTGCTGCAGGAGGCGTTCACCGGCCACTTCACCGATCACCACGCCTTTTTACTGGGCAAGATGCTGGGCCGAGTCGATGCGATCAGCACCGACATCGCCGAGGTCGACGCCAAGATCACCGAACTCCTCGCCCCCTTCGCCTCGGCGGCGGCGCGATTGGATGAGATTCCCGGTATCGGCCCCACCGCGGCCGCGGTGATCCTCGCCGAGATCGGCACCGATATGAGCCGCTTTCCCACCCCAGGGCATCTGGCCTCCTGGGCGCGGTTCGCCCCTGGGGTCAAGGAGTCGGCCGGACGCAAGAAGGGCCACGCCGGGACCGGCCACGGCAACCCCTACCTGGCCCGCATCCTGGGCGAGGCAGCGGTGATCGCGGGCAGGACCAGCACCTTCCCCGGCGAACGCTACCGGCGCATCGCCCGCCGACGCGGCAAGAAACGCGCGATCGTCGTGGTCGGCCGCTCCCTGCTCACCATCATCTGGCACCTGCTGTCCGACCCCGACGCCCACTTCATCGACCTGGGCGCCGACTACTACACCAACCGCATCGGCCCGGAACGCAAAAAGCGCAACCACATCCACCAGCTCGAAGCCCTCGGCTACCGGGTCATCCTCCAACCCGCCGCCTGACCGCCCGGGCCGACCACCAACCCCACGCGCCACCGTACGCCGGGGTTCGCTGCCGCCTGCCCGGTTACTGTCCGATTTTCGGATTAGCATCCGCGTTAGCAAGATCGACGTTTGCGTCTCCCCCGCTTCCGAATTGGTCACCGAACCGCGTGCAGGATATCCATCGCCTGCAGCGCATCCGTGACGACATAGTGGTTCTTCGATCTTGAGGGGGATGTTCACCCTCAAGATCGAAGAGCCCCATAGCTACCCACCTCATGAGGAGCGTCTGAGCCTGAGGCACCCGCTCCGGGAGAGCACAGTCGGCAAAAAACCACATGGTTTACGTATTGCAAACAAAGGAATATTTCCTCTTATTTCCGCTTATGAACTAAGCGATCTACCTTATTGTGCGAGCAAGTTGACGAAAGCAAGATGCATTACATTGCATTCATACGTTAAATTGCGGATACATCCGACTCTGAGACCATTTCCCGAGATCGCGTCGGCGGAGAGGGTCACGACCGGGAAAAACCATTTCGGATTCGCTCGAAGGGCGCGCGCTATGGCGGTATATGTCTATCGGTGCCCGTGCTGCTCTGAAATTGAGATCACCTTTCCGATCGGCACCGCACCCGCTTCGGTGCCGTGCCCAGACTGCGGCGCGGCCTCGGTTCGGGCGTTCTCAGCGCCGATGCTCGCGCGTACTCCGGCCGCCATGTCCACCCGGTTGCAGCGCGCGGAGCGCAGCGCCTTCGAGCCCGAAGTCGTCACGTCCCTGCCGCGGCGCCGTACCGGAGGCGCGGCGGTCGCCCATCCCGCTACCAGTCGCCTGCCGCGGCCGTGACCGTCTCGCAGCGCCGAAAGGAATCCAGCCGTGCCAGAGTTGATTTTCCCGCTCGACTCGAAGAGGAAGTTCACCGACCAGGTCAAGATCGGTCACAACCGTTGGCACCCCGCGATCCCGCCTGTGGCATGGGTCAAACCCGGCGACAGCTTCCGGGTCCACTGCCGGGAGTGGTTCGACGGTGCGATCCACAACGACGACTCCGCCGAGGACATCCGTGACGCCCCGTTGACGACGGTGCACGCGCTCAGCGGCCCGTTCGCGGTCGAGGGGGCCGAGCCGGGCGACCTGCTGGTCGTGGACATCCTCGACCTGGGGCCCATCCTCCAGGAGGACAGCGGCCCGCTGGCCGGTCAGGGCTGGGGTTACACCGGGATCTTCCCCACCAAGAACGGCGGGGGGTTCCTCACCGAGCAGTTCCCCGACGCCTACAAGGCGATCTGGGACTTCTCCGGCCAGACTGCCACATCACGTCATATCCCAGCGGTGTCGTTCACCGGCATCACCCACCCCGGGCTCATGGGCACCGCGCCGTCGGCGGCGCTGCTGTCGAAATGGAACGCGCGGGAATCGGCGCTGATAGCCACGGCCCCGCAGAGAGTGCCGCCGCTGGCCCTGCCTCCCGAGCCCCGGGACGCCGTCCTCGGCTCTGTCTCCCCATCCGAGTTCGACCGGATCGCGGCCGAGGCGGCCCGCACCGCGCCGCCGCGAGAGAACGGCGGCAACCAGGACATCAAGAACCTCACCCGGGGCTCCCGCGTGTTCTACCCGGTGTACGTACCCGGCGCGAACCTGTCGGTCGGCGACCTGCACTTCTCGCAGGGCGACGGCGAGATCACCTTTTGCGGTGCCATCGAGATGGGCGGCTTCATCGACCTGCGGGTCGAGGTCATCAAGGATGGTATGCAAACGTACCGCGTCGGCGAGAACGCCATCTTCATGCCGGGCCGCACCGGCCCTCAGTACAGCGAGTGGCTCGCCTTCTCCGGGGTGTCCGTCACCCTGGACGGCGAGCAGCGCTATCTTGACTCGCAGCTGGCCTACCAGCGTGCCTGCCTGCACGCGATCGACTACCTGACGGCGTTCGGCTACAGCCCCGAGCAGGCATATCTGCTGCTCGGCGCCGCGCCGATCGAGGGCCGGCTGTCGGGGGTGGTGGACATCCCCAACTCCTGCGCCACCGTCTACCTGCCAACCGCGATCTTCGACTTCGATGTCCGTCCCAGCGCGTCCGGTCCGCTCCGCGTGCCACAGGGCACCAGCGCACCGCACGCCGGCTTCGACTGAGAACCGCTGCCCGCCCTGTTGGCCCTCAGGACGTAGGAGCAGGCATTCATACAGCTCAACGGCTCAGGTAACCGCGGACGCGTGGGAGCCGCGGGAACACCGGGAGTGCGGCCATCTCCGCAACGGTTTCTTCCGATCCCCACGCCCTGGAGAGCGCGTCGTGGGAGCTGCTGTTCTGGGCAAAACTCCTGTTACCGGTCGTCCTGGCCGGCCTCGTCCTGCGCATGTCGCGCTGGGCCACGCTCACGGCCGTCTCAGCGGTTGGCGCCGTACTCGCGCTCGGGCTGTTCAGGGCGATTTTCCTGCCCGGCACCCACCCGTGCTGCCCTGGTCCCTGATCGTCTGCTACCCGGTGGCCACGGTGTCACTGGCCCTGGCGGCCCGGTCACCGCTGTCACGGACGGAGCATGGAGGCGATCTCTGGACACTCGCCGTCGCCGCCGCGGCGTGGACGGCGATGACCTGGCGCCTGCCGGCTGTGACCGATGACGTTCTGGCCCCCGGCCTCCGCAGGGAACCATGCTCTGGGTGGCGGCCACCGTAGCGGCCTCGTGGACGGTCGGTCGACTCGCTCTCCCAGGTGGTGAGTTCACCTCCTTCGGCTGGTTCGCCTATACACCGCCTGTGGAACTGCTGTGGAAACAACCCGGGGCCTGGGCCTGCAAGGCCGATGTGGACGGCGTGCTGATCGTGCTCATCGCCTTGACCGCGGCGGCCGGCGGCGTCATCGCGAGCCGGGCGCGGCGCCGTATCGCCCTGGGGACCGGTGCGCTCCTCGTCCTCGCCACCTTCGAGGGGTTCGTGGCGGCTCTCATCGTCGTGGGCGGCGAACACTTCTCGGACGCGACCATGATGATCCGATGGCACCTACTGGCCGCGGCGGCGCTCGTCATCGCGACCACTTTCCGAGATCGAACACCATCGACCGCCCCTGAACCGCCTCACCCGCTATAGAGAGAGAACGGCGAAGACTCCTTAATTACAGGTCGGCAGGCTCGCACACTGAGTGGGCGGTAGATGCGTCGTGTAAAGCAGTGTTGCTGAACGTCATTCAGCGTGACTGGTCGACGGCAGCGGCTCGTATGCTGATCTTTCGTCGTAGGCGGAGACAATGGACACAGACACAGATGATCGGCTGCACATTCTGGTGCGCGCTCTCACAGCGCGCGCAGATCTTGATCCCCGCCTGCCCGTCGCCGTCGGGGACCTGCATGTGACGGCGACGATCGACGTCAGGTGGGCCTGGCCTCGCCCAGCCGCGACACTCGTGGTCGACAGGACTACAGCCGAACAGTGGCCCCAGGATGCGCTGGCCGGTCTGGTCGCCCACCAACTCGGGTACATCGCGCTGGGATACATCCGTTTCGACGTGTACGTCTTATATGCCGCCCGGCACATTCTGCCGGTAGTGGCCGCAGTGATAGGCGTGTGGGGAATCATCGAGTTTGCGATGCTGCCGATGATGCTCATCGTCGGGGCCGGCCTGCTGTTGGCCAAGCAGGCCGTGCTATGGATCTTGCGTCACCGGGTGTACGCGGCCGATCGGTTCGCGGTTGATCTGATTGGCGCCGCCCCGGTGCGGGCCATGCTGTGTCTGCAAAATGAGGGCAGGGGAGCACGAAATGCCATCCGCCAGCATTGGGCACCGCGGACTCATCCCACGATTGAGCAGCGTCTGCGCGCCCGGGCGGTCCGCTCATAATGGCAATCCCCTGAAACCGTGGAAACTTTCTATTCGGCCGGCATGTCCGGCGCCCAAGCCGACGACGCGGGCCTGGCCTCAAGGGTGTTCAACACCACCCAGCAGACCGGCATGGCCGTCGGCGTCGCAGTGCTGTCCACTCTGGCCGCCTCAAAGCACGTCACATACGCAACAACCCCCGCCTCGCCCTGCTCGTGAACGGGCCGGACATCTGGTCGTTCGCCGTCGCCGAGGGCGATGCGGAGGTGTCAGAGGTGACGACTGAGCCCGGAGACGCGATCGGCCAGGAACTGCTGGCCCTCACCCCGGGCTTCGAGGACCCGGCACAGGAGGCGGCGTTCCTCAGGCAGGCGGTGCGGGAACGACGCCTGGTGATCAGGCTGCGGGTGTCACGTCTGTACGGCACCGCCCTGGACATCCCCACCGAGAACTGACTGGCCACTCAGCGCCGTGTGAGCTTCCCCCCGTCGCCTCTTTCACCCACAAGACCACCGAGCGCTTGAGCACATCACGCTCCATCTGCGCGTTCCTTGACCCACTCGGCCCGCTGGCGACGCAGCTGCGCCAGTTCCTCGCGCTCGGACCCACTCAGATCCCCGGTCGCGCTTTGCTCGCGAGCCAGCCGGTCCATCTGTATCCAGTTGGCCAGCGTGCCCGCGTTGATCCCCAGGTCCTTGGCGACCGCGGCGATCGATTTTCCGGTCTCGCGCACGATACGCACCGCACCCGCCCGAAACTCCGGATCGAAACTACGTCTGGTCTCTCCCATGACCCGACCCCCCTTAGGTCAGACCTCCACGGTACGAGGGGAGAGCCATAGCCCATCTCAAACACGCTTTTAGGATTTGCCCAAAACGGAATAAAGGTCTTAACTTTAGGGCGGTGGGGGTATGGGCTTCCGCGCCGCGTAATAGTCCGGCACCATGGTCGATGAGTCCGATTTCTCGGACCGTCGAAGATACGGACACGGAGGCTACCGTGGATGCCGACTCCGCCAGTTCCCTTGCCCAACAGGGGAGTCTCGTTGACGAACTGCGCGAGCATAGTCCCGACCACCCGGTCTTGGCGCGCGTTCATCGCCGACTAATCGACACCGAGGATCAGCAGATCACCAGCTATGACCGGATGCACCACCGGCACAACCGATCTTAGAAGATAGGTCGATGACGCCACTGTGGATGGTCCATTGATACAGAACACGTTGGTAGCGCAGACCAATCCGATTCAGTTCACGACTTTCCTGCTCAAGGTCGCGTCCCGGTGCAACATCAAGTGCGACTACTGTTACATGTACGAGCACCGCGATCAGAGTTGGCGGGAGCAACCGCACCTGATGAGCGCGGCCACGCGCCAACGGGTGGCCGATCGGCTCGCCGAGTACGCCGCTGCGACCGTCATGCAACGCATGCTGGTGATCTTTCATGGGGGCGAACCGCTGCTCGCGGGCGCCTCCACTCTCGCGGCGTTCGCCGACGACATCCGGTCACGGCTGCCAACCGCGACGAAGGTCGACTTCTCGTTGCAGACCAATGGTGTCCTGCTTGACGACGAAGCCTTAGATGCCCTTGCAAGGGCGGGCATCGGGGTGTCCCTGTCGTTGGATGGTCCGCGGCCGGCCAACGACCGCCATCGTCTCACCGCTGCTGGCGGTAGCACGTTTCCCGCGGCCTCCGACGCGCTCCGCCGTCTGGAGCGACGGCCCGACATTTTCACGGGCGTTATCGCCGTCATCGATCCCGCGGTGGCGCCCGAGGATGTGTTCGAGTTCTTCGCCTCGCGGGCCTTGCCGACACTTGATCTGCTGCTGCCGGACGCGAACCACCTGACGCCACCGCAGGGCCGTGACACCGAAACCAACCTCTACCGCGACTGGATCATCCGCGCGTTCGATCTGTGGTATGACCGGTACCCGCACCTGCCCCTCCGAACGTTTGACGGGCTCCTTGCGAAGCTGGCGGGCTTACCGGGAGGGACGGATGCCTTCGGCTTCGGTGACGTGAGTCTGCTGGCTATCGAGACCGATGGCGGCTATCACGACCTCGACGTCCTCAAGATCACAGAGGAGGGGCAGACCTCACTCGGCGCGGGCGTCACCGCCATGTCGATCGGCGAGGTGGCCGGTTCACCGAAACTGGCCGTTCACCGGCGACTGCTCACCGTGGATGGCCTGTGCGACACATGCCGGGCCTGTCCGGTCGTTGACATGTGCGGCGGCGGCTCGGTGCCGCACCGCTACTCCAGCAACGGCTTCGCAAACCCGACGGTGTACTGCCGGGAAATGCTCGCATTGATCGAACACGCTGAACACCGCATGCGCTCGACCATGGTCGAGGAACGCCATCGGCGGTTTGCCCGTGGCGCCGCTGACCACGTCGACCTGGACGCGTTCGAACAGGCGTCCACAGCTCGTGCAGTCGTGGACATGCTGGTCCAGGACTGGCGCCGAGCAGCCTTGACCGATCTGCGGGCGGTAGCCGCGCACATTCTTGCAAGCGGCGACGTCAGCCAGGCAGTGCTGCGTGCCGTTCAGGCCCTGGACGCGGCGTCGGATGACCTGCTGGGCCAGATCGTGATCCGCCCCAGTGTCGTGCTGTGGACCCGGCTTGGCGCCGACGAGCGGTTCGGCGCGTCGCTGCGTCGCCAAGACGGCACACCAGTGCGTTTCGACCCGACCTACGCCATCACAGTGGCGCAGATGCTGTATGAGCCGATGGATGCACCCGTACGGGTGCACCGCGACGACCCGTGGCTACGGCTGCCGTTTAGCGCACCGATCGAGTTCGCCGACGAGGCCGACGCGTCTCTCGGCCGGGAGCTCGTCGCCCAGGCTCTAACGCTGATCAGCCAGTTCGACACGGCGTTGGCTGCCGAGATCCGGCTGCTCAGCCCAGAAATCCAGTTTGTACGCGATACGTCCGCCCACCCAGACAAGGTCGTCTCGTTCAGCGACGATGTTGTGCCCGGGGCGCTCTACCTCGGCCTGGGCAGTCGCGCAGGCGCCGTCGACGTCTACGACTTGGCCGACAGCCTTATCCACGAACACCGCCACCAGAAGCTGTACCTGCTCGGCCGGCAGGCCGAACTGGTCGCCGTGGACCGACCGCTAGTCGCCTCGCCCTGGCGCGAGGAACCGCGCCCGCCCAGCGGCCTACTGCACGCGGCATGGGTGTTCGTGGAACTGCTGCGGTTCTGGCGCTACATCGACCAAAACGTCGGGCAGGAGGTCCGCGCACGCGCGACCGCTCAGATCGCCACGACCGAGCAGAGGCTGGCCCAGGCTTGGCAAACGCTCGCGACGGTTCAGCTCACCCCGGCCGGGCAGCACCTCGCCGCGCTGCTGCGGGAGCGGACCCGAGCGTGAACCCGCTGGCATGGTCCATCCCGGCTGGCCTACTCCCGGAGGAACCCGCGCTTCGCGACCACGTATTGACCCAGTACTTCGCCGAACGGGTCCCCAGCTCTGTTCTCGACAGCAATAGCGACGGCGGTTGGCGCGTCAGCCTCGGCGTCCCGCCTACCGCCGACTTCTACATTGATCCACGGCTTGCCCAGGGGCTGACGTGGTGGGGTTGTTCGGTCACGGACATCCCGTTCGCGCACCGGATGATGCAGGGCGTCTTCGTCAGTCTCTCCGATGCTTGGACGCTGCTGTCGGCCAGTCGATGGCTGGCTGGCCAAGCGTCCTTACCCAGTCACCTCACGATCATCCACCTCGACGACCACGACGACTTGATGTGCCCTCGGCTCGCCGCGTACAACAACCGGCTCGCTGACCTTCTCACCGGCCATCCGGTGGACCTACGCGACCCGTCCTCGGTCGAAGCCGCGATCAACAGCGGCGCCATAGGGATGGGCAGCTTCCTCGTCCCCCTACTACACACCCTGCCATTCATTGACATACGTCACCTATGCGACACGGACTATGCGCGGGAGCGGACCGACCGGTATTGGCTCGTTCGCGCCCACGAGCCAGACACCATCCTTGATCCCCGGGCGCGTCGGCCGTCAGTTCGCCTTGACCCGATCGTCGACCCGCTGGCCATTCCCGACCAGGCTGCTGGCACATACCAGGTACGACATGACGAAACAGCGCTGCTGGCCGATCTGGGCGAAGGGCCGATCCTGCTCCATGTCGATCTCGACTTCTTCAACAACCGGTTCGACGGGGATTCCGACTGGCTGGGCAATGTCCATCGCCATGATCCCAACAGAGATCAGGTAATGCGGCGAGTTGATCGGGTCGTGGACGCGCTGGCACCGCTTCGCCATAGAATCGTGGACGTGGCCATCGGAATCTCACCTGGGTTCTTCCCCGCTGAACTGTGGCAGCTGGTCTGCGGCACTCTCGTTGATCGACTTGCTAGCTCCGATCGACTTGAGCCGTAGACGCTCATGGCACCCGGTAAGCCAACCTCCGGCCGACAACCGCGCCGCGCGACAACTACCCGCAGGCGCAGCACCCCACCACCGCCGACCAGTGTGCGCAGCGGTAGCCGACCGCCAGCCGATCCGGACGAGGTACGGCTGGAGAAAGGCACTGGAAGCGCGGGTCGGGGAAACGGACCCGGCGGCGGGTTCTGGCACATCTATCTCGGCACCACCCGCGCTGGCGCCGTCTACATCAACGTCATCGACGAACTGCCTTTGGGAACCCACGCCAGCATCCAAATCAAGGTAAACCAGAACTGCCAGGGGCGAGGAATAGGACGCATAGCCTACCGGCTGGCCAGCGTAGCCAGCGAACACAACACCGTCTACGCCCACATGCGCAAGTCCAACCTCGCCTCCCGCAAGGCCGCCGAGTACGCCGGATACGTCGTCGATGAAGACGTATCCACCCCGCAGCTCATCATGGTCTGGAAACGGCCGGGCAAACACCGCTGATGGAGTGGATCGATCTACCCTGGCCCGACCTGTCGCCCAGCGTCCGCGTCGACATTCTCGGTATCTACGCGTACCGAAAGCCCGCCTTACGCATCGCCGTGGGTGATACCGCAATCGCCGCTTGCACCGCCGCCGCTTTCGCCGAGGTCGGCTGGGCGTCCGCCCACGACGGGGAGTATCTTGTTGCGGCGCCGACCGGCCAGATGGCCCGACACATCCTCGACGTTGATCGCAGGCCGCAACCGCACGCCCTCGAACTGGGCCTGCTCCTCGGCTACCCGGAATGCTGCGCCCGTACAACGGCAGCCATTGGCGAGGAACGCATCGACGACCATGCGACGCGTCTCGGGGACCACTGTGACCGTGAACAGGCACACCATCTCGACCCGCGCGGCTACCAAGCGGGTGTCGCCCTGGTCTCATACGTAGCCTGCTCGCCACACTGCTCCCGTGCAATGCGCCACGCAAACGCTGCCTGCGCCTACATCGCCCAGACCACAGCCAGCACCGCCGTCGACCAGGAACCCTGGATTACCTGGCGTCGAACGCTCAACTCGGTGCTTGTCAACGGTCATGGGGCCGGCGGCTAGCTATCAGTTGTCGATGTCCGTTGAATCCTCGGATAGTCCGTAGATCATCTCTTTTGTGTCAAGAAACTTTCGGCGCCTGCAGCCAGCCGGTCGCCGGATCGGGACCGGCCCGAAGAGGCCGCACGCCCGATCCGGACGGTCCGGATGGCCCGGCCGCGTAGCGGACGGCTTGACGACTTAGCCTCATCGGAGGTCTCATCCGGAGTAGGCGAACCCCGATGATCTTGAATGCATAGCAGCTGTCACGATGCCCTCACCTGGCACTTCACAGGTTGCTGCTAAGCGGGCCGCCATGGTCGCGGGTCAAACCGACGAACACCAGGGCTACTTCGATCTCGCCGATACGCCGTGGACCCAGGCCCCAGATCTGATCGAGTCGACGTGTGCACAACAGCGTGATCACGTCTGCGACCGTATCGGGCCGGTCGAACGAAGCTCCGCAGGCTTGGGCGAGTGGGTTGTAAGCCCTGGCGGACAGCACGGGTTTGAGGCACTCGATCGGGCATGCCGGTGTAATCGCGTGAGTGGTGCTGGTCATCGCCGCGGTTGAGGTCTGGTCATGGGGCGGCGTGACTGGAAGCGCTCGACGCGGGCCGCGAGTTCCTCGGCGGTGTCGGCGGTGAGCATGGTCGTACGGCCCTGGAGGGCGAACCACCGATACGCGAACGGGTTGTAGAGGAACGCCCAGGCGGGAAACCGCTCACGGAGAGCGCGTAGCCCTGGGGGCGCGGTGCTCATGGAGCAGGCGGGGGTAGCTCGACCCAGACCGTTCGGCCGGCGGCGTCACCTTTGAATCCCCATGCGGTGGCGAGAGCCGTCACGAGGTAGAGCCCTCGGCCGCCTTCGCGGTTGGGAGTGGGAAGGCCGAATACGACAGGGCCGCCCTGGTCTGCGATCTCTATGTAGGCAGTGCCGTCGGGGTTGCGCTTGACGGTGGTGGTGAAGACTCCGCCCGGTTGTCCCGTGCGCGTGTGCTCGACGGCGTTGGTTGCGAGTTCGCTGACGATGAGCTCGGCGTCCAGATGCTCGGAAAGGTGGGCCTTCACGAAACTGCGGGCCGCGCGTACCTGCTCCTTTTTTCCAGGGTGAGGTTCCCCCCGTACGACAGCCACCGATGGTGTGGGATCACGAGGTTGCGTCTGAGGGCTTGTAGAGCTCTTCGAACGCGATTGGACTGTTCATGTCGATGCTGGAATGACGCCTATACGGGTTATACCAGCACTCGATCCATTCAAACATCGCGCTGGCCAACTCGGCTCTTGTTGACCATTTATTAACGTCGAGCAGTTCGAGCTGCATCGTTCCCCAGAACGATTCCATCATGGCATTGTCGTAGCAATCTCCGACGGTTCCCATCGAGCCGAGGAGTTCAGCATCGCGGAGCCGTTTCCCATACGAGAACGATGTGTACTGTGTTCCGTGGTCAGAATGCAGGACCGTCTTCTTGCTGGGCGGGTTACGGCGGGCGACGGCCATGACCATCGCGTCGACGACCAGAGCGCTAGTCTGGCTTATGTCGATAGAATGGCCGATGATGCGACGAGAATAGGCGTCCATGACAGCGGCGCAATACAGTTTCCCTTCGTCAGTGGGGTGCTCGGTGATGTCGCTGACCCACAGCCGGTCCGGCGCTTCCACGGTGAAGGCCCGGCGGACCAGATCCTCCTCGGTGGCGGCGTTGACGAGGTTGCGGCGGCCCTTGCGCCGGTAGATGCCCTGGATGCCGGCCTCGCGCATGAGCCGTTCGACGTGCTTGCGGTTGATCTCCAGGTCCAGGCCGAGCGTCAGCTCCGCGTGGACCCGCGGTGAGCCGTAGCTGTAACGTGACGTCTTATGGATGTCACGGATCAGCTTCAATAGTTCGGTGTTTCTTTGGTCGCGTGGAGACTGCGGCCGGCCAACCCAGTCTTTGTAACCCGATCTGGAAATGTTCAACACCCGGCAGGCCACCGCGACAGGAAAGTCATCATCGGCGAGTTCACGGACCAGCGCGTACCCTATTTTGGGAGCACGTTCTCCCGGGCGAAATACGCAGCAGCCCGCTTGAGGATCTCATTCTCCAGCTCAAGCTGCCGGGTTCGACGCCGCAGATCGGAGAGTTCCTTCTTCTCCGCGCTGGTCAGCTTCGCGCCGCCGTTGTCATCGGTGTCGGCCTGGCGCATCCAACTCCGCAGACAGGAATCGCTGATACCCAGGTCTTTAGCAAGGACAGAGACCGGTTTATCACCCTTACGGGCAAGCTCGACGGCACGCTGACGGAACTCGATCGGGTGAGGTGCAGGCACGAAGCACTTCCTTCCCAGCCGACACAGGGTCAACTCAGGTGAGGTGGCCGTGCTACGGGGGGAAGCTCAGGGAAGGTTCGGTGCCATCTTCTGGTGCCCTCACAGCTGCCTGAGGGTGGGATCATCGTCGGCTCACCTCACGATCAAGCAGGTCAGGACCACTCACACCTATGACTGATACTTAAAGTACGTGTGTAGCACTTCTCATGCAAGCTACTTGAAGTACTTGTGCCGTACAATAAGTACTGATCTTCTAGAGGCTGCGACGAAGGAGGACACCCATGTTCGGTCTGATGGTCCGCTTCACCTGTAAGGACGAGGCAAGCGCCACAGCGTTCGATCAGCTGGTCGGTGAGAGCATCGAGAAGATCTGCGAAGGTGAGCCGGGAACGCTGGTGTACGCATCACACCGAGTCGACGGTCAGCCGCTCCAGCGGATCTTCTACGAGCTCTACCAGGATCGGCCGGCCTTCGACACCCACGAGAAGCAGGAGCACACCCGGCGGTTCCTGACTGCTCGGGAAGAACTGCTGGCCTCGGTCGAGGTCGACTGGCTGACCCTCCAGACCGGTAAGGGAACGGCGGGGTGAGCACCGAGTACCAAAGAGCCCTGGGGCGGCGCATCGCCCAGGAACGCAAGCGGCGCGGCCTGTCACAGCCGGAGCTGGCGCGGCTGGTCGATCGGTCGGTGGCCTGGATCTCCCAGGTGGAGCGCGGGGTTCGCAAGGTCGATCGCATGTCGGTCCTGGAGAAGGTCGCCGAGGCTCTCGACATACCGCTGTCGGAGCTGGCCGCGGAGGCACCGGTGGTCGCCGCCTCCGCTGAGGAGATACCGGGAACGGCCGGTCTGCGCCTAGTGCTGTCGGGGGCTCATTCCCTGCGGGCCATGCTGCACTCGGCACCCGTTCTGGCCACGTCGGAGATCAAGCCGCAGGTCGACCGGGCCTGGGCGCTGACGCACGAGAGCCGGTATGTGGAACTGGCCGACCTGCTGCGGGGCCTGGTGCCCGCACTGGAGACCGCCGCCCGATCGGCCCCCGAGGAGCGGCGGGCGGAGCTGTTCGAACTGCTCGCGGTGACCTACCAGGCGTGCTCGGCGGCGCTCGCCAAGCTCGGTGAGCCCGAGGCCGCGTGGATCGCCGCCGACCGGGCGATCGTCGCCGCAGAGCGGGCGGGTAACCCGTTGATGATGGCGGCCGGTGCTTTCCGGCTCGGCTTCGTCTTCCTGGGCGCACGCCACTTCGACCAGGTGGAGGAGACAGCTCGGACGGCCGCCGAGGCGTTGTGGTTCCTGGTCGACGAGGGCAATCCCGAGGCCATGTCGCTGTGGGGTGGTCTTACCTTGCAGCGAGCCGTGGCTTCTTCCCGGCTGAACGAGGCAGATGCCGCGTACCAGCACCTGGCGCGGGCTCGCGAGGTCGCGAGGCAGCTGGAAGAAGGACGCAACGACTACAACACCGAGTTCGGGCCGGCCAATGTCGCGCTTCACGAGGTGGCCGTGGCGGTCGAGTTGGGAGACGCCGGTCACGCACTCCGGGTCGGGACAGCGGTGGACACCTCGACGCTCTCGAACGAACGGTGTGCCCGGCTCCAGGTGGACCTTGCCCGCGCGCATGCCCAACGCCGCCAGATCGACCAAGCCGTATCCGCGCTGCTGGCGGCCGAAGCCATCACCCCGGAGCAGATACAGAACCACCGCACCACTCACCAACTGGTGTCCGACCTGCTGGCCATGCAGGATCCACCCTCACCCGAGCTACGAGGACTTGCCGATCGGGTGGGGGCGTAACCAGCCCGTCTACGCCGACTGTTGGTATTGCTCGGCTGATCGCTAAGGTGGCGCCGTGATCACCAAGCCGCCCGGATGGCCGTTGCTCACGGCGTTCTCGTTCACGGCTTTCGTGTGCCTATGGTGGGCCAGCGCGCCGTACCCGTACGTCGAACTATCCCTTTGGGTGTTCTTCGCGGGGGGCGCGCTCTTCCTACTGTGGATCATCCGGGCCATCCCGGCGCTTTTGACCGACATCAACGCGATGGAGGCGAACATGCTCCGTTGGTTGATGCCATGGATCATTGCCAGCTGCACCGCTTTGGCGATCACCGCCGACATCCCCTTCCAGGTACGGTTCGCGTTGTCAAAGTCCGCCCTGGCCGACCATGCCCAGGCCGTGGCCCGGAGCGGTACCTCCTCCCACGAGTGCCGACTGGTGGGTCTCTATCCGATCTGCTGGTCAGTGGCCACACCCGATGGCGGAGCCCAGTTCAGCATCGACGACTGGCAGATAAGCACGTCGGCAGGTTTCGCATGGAACCCGACGGGCCAGATGTCCGAGGACGGCCTGGAGCGGCTCGATCCGATCTCCGGCCCCTGGTACGCGTGGTCGGGCTGGGACTAGTGGTGATCGCCCAGCCTCGTCTACGGGACCAGGCGTGCGTGGTTCTCCCCTCTATCTGTGCGGAAGCGCTTCGGGCACACCGCAAGCAGCAGTTCACCGAACGCTCCGACCGCTGGGACGACTGGGACGACTGGGAGGAACACGGCCTTGTCTTCACATCCCGGCGCGGAATGCCGATGGAGCCGGACAACCTCCGGCGAGGCTGGGGAGCGATCCGCAAGGCCGCGGGCCTCGGCGACATGCGCTTTCACGGTCTCCGCCACACCTGCGTGACCCTGCTGCTCAACCTCGGCGTACCGCCCCAGGTCGTCCGCGACATCGTCGGCCATAGCGACATCAAAGTGACCATGACCATCTACGCCCACGTCTCCCACAACGACAAGCGCAACGCCCTCGGCAAACTCGGTGACGCTCTCGGCTAAGCCAACAGCTCATATCTTCGTAGGCCATCGTCCCGACTTGGCGGACGATGGCCTGACGTATTTCTGTGGCTGTACACCCAGGGCATCTGCTTCTCTGACCTGGTGACTCAAGTGCTTGATTTGGTTGTGCGGTTCGCTGACAGCGGTCGGCTCGGCCCGTTGCGCTGCGGGATGACACTGCAGAATGTCGAAGAACTGATCGGGCCTTTCCACGACCGAATGCACGATTCAAAACCTCGTCGTTGGCGACCTCGGCTGCACTTCTGGCACGACATGGAAGTCCTGATCTGCCACGGACTCGTGGTGGAGGTGGGCCTCCCCCTTTGGCGCGAGTCGGTCATGCTACCTGATGCCCTCTGCGGAGGGGACATACCCGCGCCTTCCCGCCTCACCGTCTCAGAGGTGCTCAACGCCCTTGACGCGACAGGATGCGCCTGGAAAGAGGCCCCGGAACTGGTATTCGGCGACGAAGCGCGCGGAGTACGTACCATCGCTCATGATGTGCACCTGGTTTTCGGTCCGGAGTGTTGCGATACAAGTGCTCTACGACTCCACAAGATTTACAGGTCGGATCCCAGCGTGGATCAGGAGGACCACTCACCTCGGCAGGGAAGGACTGCTTCCTGAGTATGCGAGTTCGTTACTCTCACCGGAGATCAAAAAAAGCCCCGAACGATGTTCGCTCGGGGCGTTTGTGCTGCTCAGCTGCTGTGGTCAGGGGCGGGGTCGAACCGCCGACCTTCCGCTTTTCAGGCGGACGCTCGTACCGACTGAGCTACCTGACCTTGGTGGTGGATCGAACACCTACCTAAGCGGTCCTGACGGGACTTGAACCCGCGACCTCCACCTTGACAGGGTGGCGAGCACTCCAAACTGCTCTACAGGACCTTGCTTGGCTGGGGCTTTTGTCCCCCGCCTTTCTGGCTTTGCCAGCCTACCAGTTCTTCGGAGGTCTTCGACCTTCCGTTTCCCTGGCGAGCCTGGGCTCTGCCGGTGCCCCCAACGGGATTCGAACCCGTGTCGCCGCCTTGAAAGGGCGGTGTCCTAGGCCACTAGACGATGGGGGCTCAGGACTTGCGTCCCGTTCCGTCGCCGTGCTCCGCTGGAGACCTCTGAAGCATAGGGGACTTTTGCCCCGTTGCCAAAGCGGCTTTCCGGCCTACGGCGTCGGTGTGACGGCGATGGACCCCGTTGGAGACGGGGCGATCGTCGGCACAGGAGAAATTGTACGGCCAGGCTCGGTCTCAACGTGACGCTGGATCTGGACCGACTGCTCACCGAGCCCTCCCAGGGTGATGTCGTCCCAGGCCCGCAGGCGGTGCGTGTCGGCGTCGAAGTACAGGACCGAGGCCGCGACGGGGGTGGGCTCGTCGTGTTCGAGGGCTCGCAGACCGGCGCCGCCGGTGGATCCCTGGACCAGGAGGCGGCTGCCCGAGGGCAGCAGTTCGGTGGACCGCTCGTGCGAGTGGCCGGTAAGGATCATCGGGGCCGCACCGGAGAATCCCTTGGCGATCGTCGGGTCGTGGACGGCGATCAGGTCGACCTGCTTGGGGAGCCGGGCCAGTTCGGCGGCGTGGGAGCGGCCCAGCGCGTCCAGGGACTCGAGGTTGGAGTCGACGGAGACGGACTTGTCGGGGGTGAACCGGGGGTCGCCCAGGCCGTAGACGCGCAGCCCGGCCACGGTCTTTGCCGAGTCGTCGAGGACGACCGCGCCCTTCTGCTTCGCCACGGCCCGCTGGGTGGTCATGGAGTCGTGGTTGCCCCTGACGAAGACGTACGGGACGCCGAAGGTGCCGATCTCCTCGACGAACTTGTCCTCGGGACCGGTGCCGTGGTCGGTCAGGTCGCCGGTGTCGATGATCGCATCGATCTTGAACTGGGTGGTGATCGAGCGGATGAGGTTCCAGGCGATGGGGCTGAGGTGGATGTCGGAGACGTGCAGTATCCGGATCGAGGTGGGGTCGGCGTCGTAGACCGGCAGCGCGGAGACGACGTCGTAGAGCTGGGAGACGTTGTTGACGAGCTTGGCGAGCTGGACCCGGTAGGACTCGAACCTGGTCACGATCGACTCGGCGTCGCCGACCAGCGTCGGGGCGCCTGCCAGCAGGCCGGTGTACTTGGGTTCCACCACGGAGTCCGGCCGGAAGGTCAGGGCGATGGCGGCGCCCGTGCCGGCGATCGCGACGGCGACGCCCAGCATGCCCGCGAGGGCGGGTCCGGGGCGGCGGAAGACGATCAGGGACGTGACCAGGGCACCCGCCAGGCCACAGAAGGCGGCGCGCACGATCAGCGTCCTGACGCCGTTGCCCAGCTCCTCCTCCAGGAGTGCGGGGAGCCGGTCCGCCGAAAGCCTCGGGTCGTCCAGGAATCCGCGCGCCCGCTCGGGGTTGATGTTCTCCAGGGTCACCCGGAGGCCGACCGGGGCGTTGTGGGTGTCAAACAGAAGTGTGCCGAAAGGGTGAGCGTCCACGACGGTCTCCCCGGTCCACGAGGGCTCCGCCGACATGCCGAGCTCCACCGGACCGACATTGGACCGTACCGCCCCGCCGAGCATGATTCCGAGCCACGCACCCGCCAGTGCGACGGCGACGACGGCCATGCCGCGTGCGATCCGACCGGTGGCCAGACCGCCTGCGAGTCGACGGCTCCCCTGGGTCCAATCAGCGAATTTCATTTGCCTCCACCTCTACCCGGAAGCACCGGGGCAGAATGACGGGTGTGATCGAGATCTCGCGGGAGAAGTTTGAGGAGCTTGTTGCCGAGGCCCTGGACACCATCCCCCCCGAGCTGACGAAAGTGATGGACAACGTGGTGCTCGTCGTCGTCGACGACCCGCCCGAACCAGATCTTCTAGGTCTTTACACCGGCATTCCCCTCACCGAACGGGGCGACTGGTACGCAGGAGTGCTACCCGACCGGATCGAGATCTACCGCAGGCCGATCTGCTCGATCTGCGAGACCGAGGACCAGGTCATCGAAGAGGTGCAGATAACCGTCGTCCACGAAATCGCCCACCATTTCGGCATCGACGACGACCGGTTGCACGAGCTGGGCTGGTAACTAGCCCCGTACAACACATCAAAACCACCGTTCCCGAAATACCACGGCTTATCATTACAGTTTGCATGTGCTTGATTGCTTTCGGTTGCGCGTCGGCCTTATAGCGGGCACCGTAGGTTACACAGTGAACACCCACAGTCAGTGTGCCTGCGAGCTCAGCGGAGTCCTATGGCGGCGACCAAGTCCGGCCGACTACCCGGGCGGCACCGCCGTCCGGCGGAACGCCAAGCGACCTACGGCGAGGTCATCGCCATCGGAGAGTTCCGCGCGCTCTGGATCGGCCAGGGGCTCTCCCTGCTCGGCGACCAGCTCTCCCGGGTGGCGTTGTCCGTCCTGGTCTTCGAGCGGACGGACTCGCCCCTGGCCACGGCGTCGGTCTATGCCCTGACCTACCTGCCACCGATCATCGGCGGGCCGCTTCTCGCCGGACTCGCCGACCGCCACTCCCGCCGGCGCATCATGCTCGTCTGTGACGTGCTCAGGGCCCTCCTGGTCGCGCTCATGGCGATCCCCGGCACCTCGTTCGCCATGCTGTGCGTGCTGGTCTTCTGCGTGGTGCTGCTCAGCGCGCCGTTCTCCGCGGCACGGGCGGCGCTCCTGCCGGAGCTGCTCACGGGCGACCGCTACGTCGCGGGCTCCGCTCTGCAGAACATGACCAACCAGGGCGCGCAGATGCTCGGCTTCGCCCTCGGCGGTGTCCTGATCATGGGAATGGGGCCGTACCGCGCGCTGGCCCTGGACGCGGCGACCTTCCTGGCCTCCGCGCTCATCATCGTCTCGGGCGTACGGCGGCGTCCCGCCCCCGTCTCCGCCGATGAGAACCGGCCCTCGATGTGGACGATGACCCGCGCCGGTGCCAGGCTGGTCTTCGGCGACCCCCGGCTACGGACGCTGGTGCTCTTTGCCTGGCTCTGCGGCTTCTACGTGCTCCCCGAGGGGATCGCGGCTCCGTACGCCGGTGAGCTGACCAGGAATCCCCAGCAGCTCTCCCTGGTCACCGGTCTACTGATGGGCGCCATGCCCACCGGTACCGTCGTCGGCGCGTTTCTGTTCAGCCGCTACGTCAGCCCGTCGAACCGGCTGCGGGCGATGGGCTGGATGGCGATGCTGACCTGCGCGCCGCTGATCCTGTGCGCGGCGCGGCCGCCGCTGCCCGTGGTGCTGCTGCTCTGGTTCGCCTCGGGGCTGGGCGGGGCCTACCAGCTCGCGGCCAACGCCGCGTTCGTGCAGTGCGTCCCCGCCGAACGGCGGGGACAGGCATTCGGTCTGGTCCAGTCGGGGCTGCTGGCCTCCCAGGGGGTCGGCATCCTCCTCGGCGGGGCCGCGGCCGACCACCTCGGCCCCGAGATCGTGGTGGCACTGGCCGGCGCGACCGGACTCGCCGTGGCGGCCGCGCTGGCCATGCTCTGGAGGGGATCCCGCAGGGAGATCATCGAGAGGGTTCGCGCGGAGGCGAACTCCTGACTCACCCCTGGGGGCGGGGGTCGTCACCGCGCGGCGGCACCGTGCCGTACGGGGTCTGAGGGGCCTGAGGAGCCTGAGGAGCCTGAGGAGCCTGGTAGGGAGGGTACTGCGGGACCTGCTGGTGCGGCGCGTGGTGCCGGCTGGTGGCCTTGGCCCAGCCCTGCTCGGCCTTGTTCTTGGCATCCACCCAGATCGGGTTGTCCTTGTTCTTGTCGATCAGGTCCTGGAGGACCGACCTGTCCTTGTTCTCCTCGGGCAGGAGCGCCCAGCCGATCGCGTAGATCGCCACCCCAAGGCCACCGAAGAAGGTGACGATGGCGAGGGCCGCGCGGATGATGTTGGGGTCCACCCCGATGTAGCGTCCGAGGCCGGAGGCCACACCGGCGACGATGCGCCCGTCCCTGGTCCTGCGGAGCTGTTTGACGCCGGAAAAGTCGTTTTCGTTCATGTGTTAAGACTGCCCGGTGGCGGGTCCTCATCACATCGGGATTCCCCCTGGCCCAACCCTGACCCGCCCCCTCCTCGCACCGGCAATACCCTGACAGGGCCGAATAGAGAGGAAAACCCATGGACGATCTCCTGCGTATCGACGACACGCTCGTAGAGGAGCAGCGCCTCATCCGCGACACCGTACGGGCCTTCGTCGCGGACCGGGTGCTCCCCCACATCGGCGACTGGTTCGAGGAGGCCGCCTTCCCCGCCCGCGAGCTCGCCCCGGCGCTCGGCTCGCTCGGCGTGCTGGGCATGCACCTTCAGGGGTACGGCTGCGCGGGCCTCGACGCCGTCTCGTACGGCGTGGCCTGCCGTGAGCTGGAGGCGGGAGACTCCGGGCTGCGGTCGTTCGTCTCCGTGCAGGGCTCGCTCGCGATGTTCCCGATCTGGAAGTACGGCTCCGCCGAGCAGAAGGACGAGTGGCTCCCCCGGATGGCCGCGGGCGAGGCGATCGGCTGCTTCGGCCTGACCGAGCCCGACCACGGCTCCGACCCCGCCGGCATGCGCACCCACGCCAAGCGGGACCCCTCGGGCGACTGGATACTCAACGGCGCCAAGATGTGGATCACCAACGGCTCCGTCGCCGATGTCGCCGTGGTCTGGGCGCAGACCGAGGACGGCATCCGCGGCTTCGTGGTGCCCACCGACACCCCTGGCTTCACCGCCCCGGAGATCCACAAGAAGATGTCGCTGCGGGCCTCGGTGACCTCGTCGCTCTACTTCGACGACGTCCGCCTCCCCGCCTCCGCCGTACTGCCCGGGGTGCGCGGCCTGAAGGGCCCGCTGTCCTGCCTGTCCGAGGCGCGCTTCGGCATCCTGTGGGGCGTGGTGGGCGCCGCCCGCGCCTGCCTGGAGTCGGCGGTCGACTACTCCACCTCCCGCGTCCAGTTCGGCAGGCCCATCGGCGGCTTCCAGCTGACCCAGGAGAAGCTCGCCTGGATGTACGTCGGTCTGGGGCAGTCACAGCTCACCGCGCTCCACCTGGGCCGCCTCAAGGACGCGGGGACCCTCACCCCCCGCCAGGTCAGCTTCGGCAAGCTCGCCAACGTCCGCGCCGCCCTGGACATCGCCCGCCAGGCACGCTCCATCCTGGGCGGCAACGGCATCACGCTGGAGTATCCGGTGATCCGGCACATGAACAACCTGGAGAGCGTGCTGACGTACGAGGGCACCCAGGAGATCCACACGCTCGTGCTCGGCGAGGCGCTGACCGGTATCCCCGCCTACCGCTGACGCCTCCGCGTACCTTTGAAGGTCCCGCAGGGCCCTGGCGTACGCTCTGCCCGTGTCCGGCGTGCTCGGGCTACCTTCGGCGGGGGTGGCGCTGGGGCATCCCGCAGGGACGCCACTCGGGGGCCTGGGCCGCTTGCTCGAGCTTCTCCGCCCAGGAGACTCCCGTACGCAGGTAGAACCGGAGCAGTTCGGCGGTGGCGCGGGCGTCGGCCAGCGCGGCGTGGGCGCCGAGGAGCGGGATCCCCGCGCGCTCGCAGCACGCGGCGAGCGTCCACCTGCCGTCGGGGATGAAGCCCGGCGCCAGCCGCTGGGTGCACAGGGTCTCGGTCACCCACTCGCTGCCGGGAAGGCGCTGTAGGAAGCGCAGGTCGAAGGGGGCGTTGTGGGCCACCAGGACCCGGCCGGCGATCCGCTGCCAGACCTCGTCCAGCAACTCTTCGATCATCGGCGCGCCCGCGACCATCGCACCGGTGATGCCGTGAACGTGCACGGCCCCTGTGCCGCGCCTCGGGTTGACCAGTGAGTGCCACTCGTCGACGGTCTCGCCCTGGGCGTTCAGCGAGATGAGCGCTATCTCACAGATCCGGTCACCCCTGGACGGCGAGAAACCCGTGGTCTCCACGTCGACCACGACATACCCTTGCCTCGTGGAGACATGTGCGTTGCGGGCGGGCTCAAGCCCCGAGCTCGTCATGCCCGCCACTCTAGGAGCCGGTCCCGCGTTCCACCTGCCGTTCCGCAAACAGGTGACCGCGAATGGGCCTGGCGACGGACGTTAGTGGACACTATCCTCGGTACGCTGTCACCTGCGGGGCGTTAGCTCAATGGTTAGAGCTGCGGACTTTTAATCCGTAGGTTCTGGGTTCGAGTCCCAGGCGCCCTACCCCAATGAGCTGGGCAGACTTCCCATTTCCAACTCGGGAAGTCTGCCCAGGGTTGCAATGGTCGCCGTCAGGTTGCGGTCAGCCGTCCCACAGCGCCCGTCCCATCCGACCCGCCGCCTCGATCGCGAGCGTCTCCGTGATGTGGGTGGCTTGGTCGTGGTGAGCTGGGAATGACCGCCTCCCGTTCGAGCCTCTGGGACTCCTTGTGGAGCTTGAGAAGGACGATCAAGGCGGCGGCGCGGCGCGCCGCCGCACGGCCCGATGGAGGTACGGGGAGAGGGAGCGTGCCCGATCGGTGAACCGAGGACTGCGGCGCGCCGCTCCATCACCCGGTCCTGCGGTTCTTGTTGTATTCCTGGACCAGCTTGAAGAACCCGGATTCGGAGTCGGCGAACTTCGTGACGCCCTTCTCCGGATCGGTCGTCACGAAGTGCAGCCAGGGCCCAGCGGCCGGCTTCAGGGCAGCCTCGATGGCGTCGGCGCCCGGGTTACAGATGGGACCGGGCGGCAGGCCGAGGCGCGCATAGGTGTTGTACCGCGACCGGCTCTTGAGATCCTCCTTCGAGACCCTGACGCCGAACATCGATCCCGTTCGGTTCGAAGACCAGCACGGTGCCCTCGGAGCTCCGGCAGTCCACGGCGGCGTACATGCCGCATCCCCAGTCCAGGATCGGCAGGACATCCGCCGGCCAATGCACTTCACCGCCAGACTCCGACATCGAGCGTTCCTCGCGGTAGACGTTCACTGCGGTACGCCCTTCTCCCGCGAGCGGAAAGAGCTGGTAGTCAGGGCCGAAGCCTCCGTTGGCCACCTCGCAGTAGAGCCGTGCGAGTACGGGAGGGAGTCCGAAACCCAAGATGATCTCCGCCTGTGCCACCTCTTCCGCCGTCGCAGGGGGAGGCAACGGTTCTCCGGGAGTCCCCGCCTTCACTGACACCCGCCGGAAAAGATCATCAATGTCTGTCATGGCGATGATCCTGCCATCCACCCACGACAGATCCGTCGGCGACCGAGGACCGTCGCAGGTTGCATCTCCGGCTGCACTACAGGGACGTTCAGCACCGTTCAGGATGGACCAGGCAGGCCCGCCAACCGTGAACCGCGCGTCGTTGTCCCGGTCACGAAGCAAGAAGCGCAGACCGCGCATAACGGAGGCGGGACCTCACGTGCTCACCCGGATGGGGAGGGACTCCCAGGTCTGCAGTGTGTTGTTGAGGCCTCTGCGGGGCGGAGCGGCCGGCTCGATCTGCTTGATGCGGCGCGCGAGGACGGTGAGCAGGACTTCGGCCTCAAGTCGGGCGACATGCTGGCCGACACACTGGTGGATGCCCATGCCGAAACCCAGGTGGCCTGACGGATCGCGGGTGAGATCGAAGGCGTCGGGATTGTGCCACCGGCGAGGATCGCGGTTGGCCGCACCGAGCAGCATGAGGATCTTTTTGTGCTTGGGGATGGTCGCGTCGGCGAACGCCGTCTCCGTGGCGGTGGTGTGGAACACCATCTGCAGGGGGGAGGCCCAGCGTACGGCCTCGTCGAAGGCGACGCGCGCGAGCTGCGGCTGCTCACGTAGCCGTTGCCATTGCTCCGGATGCGTGGCGAAAGCGTGCAGGATCGCGGCGATCCCGTGCACGGTGGTGTCGACCCCGGCCGACAGCAGTGAGCGCACCACGAGCGGCGCCTGTTGCTGAGTGAGGTCGCCTCGATCGGCGGCGGCCCAGATCTCGGCGCCGAAACCGCCCTCGGCGAGAACCTCCCGGGCGCACAGGGTGGTGACCCATGCGGAGAGTTCGGCCAGCCGGTTCGCGCTGCGGGTGAAAAGGTCGTTTTTAGGGCCGAAGGCGTTGAAGACCAGGTCACCGTAGGCCAGGAGGTCCTCCCGGCCCTCCTTGGGCAGGCCGACCGCGTCGGGGAAGACCTTGAGCGGGAAGGCGGCGGCCAAGGCGGGCATGGCGTCGAATTCGCCGCCCGCGGCGACGAGGCGTTCGACGAGTTCCTCGGCGTCCGCGGTCCACTGCTCGCGCACCCGCCGCAGCACTCGCGGGCTGAGGATCTTGCTGAGTACGCGGCGAGGGGCGTCGTGCAGGGGAGGGTCCGACTCCGTCGGCATGGCAGGGAGACGCCAGGGCTTCTCGGTATGGAAGTTGGCCAGGCCGACACCGGCACCGACCTGGAAGTGCTGCCAGTCGACCATGGCTGCGCCGACCTCGTCATAGCGGCCCAGCGCGTAGACGTCGTAGCGGTTCAGGTACACCACCGGGCCCGCCTCGCGCAGGGCGATCTGCATGGGGGTTCGGTCGCGTAGGTTCTCGTGGTCGAACGGGTCGATGTCACTGGTGGGGAGGGCGGCGGCATCCTGGCGGATGGAGGTCATGGTTGGGCTCCGGTAGGCGTGATGGACGCTCGGTCACAGGTCCAGGACGAGGCGGTCGGTCACAGGTCCAGGACGAGGCGGTCGGTGCGGGAGCGGGAAACGCAGATGAGCATGCAGTCGCCTGCCGCGCGTTCCGCCTCGTCCAGGACGCAGTCACGGTGGTCGGGAATACCGTCGAGCACCGTGGTCTCACAGGTGCCGCAGGTGCCCTGCCTGCAGGAGGAGAGCATGTCGATGCCCACGCCGCGTACCGCGTCGAGGATGGAGACGTCCGGATCGACGGTGACGGTCTTGCCTGAGCGGCGCAGTTCGACGTCGAACGGCCCCTTGCGTGCCGGCGCGTCCAGTTCCGGCGGGGTGAACCGCTCGGTACGCAGCGTGTACTCCGGCCACGGGGAGCAGGCCGACTCGGCCGCGGCAAGAAGGGGGGCGGGGCCGCAGCAGTAGACCTTCGTCCCTTCTCGTGGCTCGCCGAGCCAGGTGGCCAGGTCCAGCAGGCCGTACTCGTCCTGCGGTACGAGACGCACTCGGTCGCCGTAGCGCTCGAGTTCGTCGCGGAAGGCCATCGACGTGCGCCGCCGCCCGCCGTACAGCAGCTTCCACTCGGCCCCCATCATGTCGGCCTGCCGGATCATCGGCAGCAGCGGGGTGATCCCGATGCCTCCGGCAATGAACAGATATTCGTCCGAGGGCACCATCGGGAAGTGGTTGCGGGGCCCGCCGAGCCCGAGCAGGTCGCCGGGCCGCAGGGTGTCGTGCACCCAGGCGGAGCCACGGCGGCCAGTGGGTTCGCGGAGAACGGCCACCCGGTAGGTGAACGGGTCCCACCGGTCACCGCACAGGGAGTACTGGCGGGTCAGGCCGTTGGGCAACACCAGGTCCACATGTGAGCCCGGGGTCCAGGCCGGCAGCCGGTCGCCCTGGGGGTGTTCCAGAGTCAGCGCGACGACGTCGTCGGCGACCTGGGTTCTGGCGGTGACGCGCACGGTGGCCTGGTCCGTCCCGGCGGGAACGGACCCGGCGGGAACGGACCCGGCGGGGACGGAGAACTCGTCGTCGGTCACCTGGCCGTCTCCTGTTCGGGGTGGTGGCCGAGCAGCTCGTAGGCCGCGAGGTCGGGTGCGCGGGTGATGTCGTAGTACTCCTGCAGCGAGAACGGCCAGACCTGGGAGGCCCGCCCGAACCGGTTCTGGTACCAGGTGCTGACCTGAACGGCACCCCAGGCCTTGAGCTTGTTGCCGGCGTCGACCCGGTCGCAGAACTCCTTCAGGGCGGTCTCCTGGCAGTCGAGGGACCGGTACCCGGATCGCAGCAGCTCCCCGATGCACGCGACGGTGTATTCGGCCGCGCACTCGGCCATGAAGATCGCGCTGCCGTTGACCACCACGCCGGTGTTGGGCCCCATCAGCATGAACAGGTTGGGGAACCTGGGCACGGTGACCCCGAGGTAGGCACGGGCGTCTCCGCCCCAGTACTCGTGGAGGTCGGCGTCGTCTCGTCCGCGGATCGTCATCGGTTCCAGGTAGTCCGAGGCATGGAAGCCGGTGGCGTAGACGATGAGGTCGACATCGTGCACGGTCCCGTCCGCCGTCCGCACCCCCTTCTCGGTGATGGCCTCGATGGGGTCGACGACGAGGTCGACGTGCGGCCGCTTCAGCGCGGCCGCCCACACGCCGTTGTCCCGGGTCATCCGTTTGGCCCCGGGCGGGTAGGTGGGGGTCATCTTGGCCAGCAGGTCCGGGCGGTCGGCGAGCTGGATCTTCAGGCGCTCCAGCAGCTGGCTGCGCAGTGCGGCGTTCGCGGCGGACGTCGAGTGCGGATCGGTCCAGTCCGGATCGACCTGGACGAACGGCAGCCGGCCCTCGGCGGCCAGCCAGAAATGCCAGAACCGGTACCAGCGGCCGTAGTACGGCACGTGACGCAGCAGCCAGAACATGCCGGGACGGATGTCATCGTGGTAGGTCGGTGTGGGCAGCATCCACGGCGCGTTGCGCTGGAACACCGTGAGGTGCTCGACCTGGTCGGCGATCGCGGGCACGATCTGGTACGCGCTGGCGCCGGTGCCGATCACTGCCACCCGCAGGCCGGTGAGGTCGAGTTCCCGGTCCCATTGCGCGGAATGGAACGAGCGGCCCGCGAAGGTGTCCCGGCCGGGGATGTCGGGGATGTTGGGGCGGTTGAGCTGCCCGACCGCGGTGATGATCGCCTGGAAGTGGTGGGTGCGGGTGTTGCCGTCGGAGTCCCGGACGGTCACATCCCATCCCTGCTTCGTCTCGTCGAAGCAGGCCTCGACGACCTCGGTGCCGAAACGAATGTGCGGGCGCAGCCCGAACCGGGTCGCCACGTCCTGGAGATACGCCTCGATCTCCACCTGCTCGGAGAACTGCTGCGGCCAGTCCGGCTTCTGCGCGAACGAGTAGCTGTAGGCATAGTTCGGGGTGTCGAGCCGGCACCCGGGATAGACGTTCTCCCACCAGGTGCCGCCCACCTCCGGGTTCTTCTCGAACATCACGAACGGCACACCGGCCTGGCGCAGGCGGTGCGCGGCGGCCATGCCGGAGATGCCGGCCCCTATGACGGCGACGGTGAAGTCCGCCTCCGGGGCGATGTCCTGCTTCGACCAGCCCGGTGTCCCGTAGTCGCGGGGAAGACCCAGCTCGTGGCGGAGCAGCGGGATGTATTCGGGTCCGGCGTCCTTGGTGAGGAACCGCATGATGCGGTTGAGGGCGGCCGCGCTCGGCTCCGCGCTCGGCTCCGCGGCGCGGACCGACCCCCGGTCCCGAAGACGGATGAGCGCCTGGAGCGCCACCGCGCGTGCGCGCTCCTGGCTCGCCGCGCTCATCCCCCCCTGCGGAGCGATCACGGAGTCCATGGGAGGCAGTGGCGGCTTGAGATCGTCGCCGAGCAGTTCGGGCTCGTCGTCGACCAGTGCCAGCGCGGCCAGCAGGGCGGGCAGCTCCGCATCCGCCAACGCCCGGGCGATGAAGTCGTCGTCCTCGGTGATCGGCAGAACGTCGTCGTAGTCGGGTTCGGTGAAAGCGATGAAATCGCTGGGCCCCGATTGCGCCGGCATCGGTTTCACACCGCCTTCTTCTGGAGGAACTCGGCGATCATGCGGCTCGTCTCCTCCGGCGCCTCGATGTTCGGCTCGTGGCTGTAGTCGACTTCCACGCTGGTCGCCCCGGGTGCGAGATCGGTCAGTTTCTTGGACCATCCGGTTTCCAGAAGCGTGTCGTACCGTCCCTCGACGAGCAGCAACGGCGTCTCCAGCTCGCGCATCCGATCAAGGAAGGTGTCCGGAGGAAGCTGCCGCTGCACGGCGGGGTTGCTCAGCCGCGGTGCCATCAGCGACTCCCAGTGGCCGGGGATGAGGCTGTTCTCATGCCGCCGGCGGATGTGGTCGTCCAGTCCTTCGGTGCTGCGGACGATCAACCGGGTCATCTTCTCGGCCGCCTCAAGACTGGGCTCGTAGTCCGCGAGCGCGGCGATGCCCTCGGGGACTCGGAACGGTCCACCGGTGCCGGAGATGCTGACGGCGCGGTCGACCGGCCAGGGACGGCCGGGTTCCACCAGTGCCCGCAGCAGCAGGGAGCCGCCGAAGGAGGCACCGACGAAGTGTGCCCGGTCGATGCCCAGTGCCTGGCAGAAGGCGGCGACGTGCACGATGCGCGCCGCGTAGGGGGACCGGTCGAGGAAGACGGCCTTGTCGGTGCCGCCCCAGCCGAGGAGTTCCGGCGCGACCACGTGGAAGTCCGCGGACAGGGCGTCGATCACCGGTCCCCAGCAGAGTTCCGCGGTGGTGCCGAAACCGCCGTCATGAATGAGTACGACCGTGTCGCGCTGGGGGTCACCGGCCTCGACATAGGCGGTGCGGAAACCTCCGGCCATGACTGTCTGCACGGGGCGACTGGGCTTGGTCACGCTTATGCCCTTCCTCTTTAGTCCTGTGATGTTTCTGGGTTGTTTGTCGGTGAGGGCGTGCTCAGTGCTTTACTGAGCCGCCGTCGACGCAGAGCGTCTGGCCGGTGACGAAGGCGGCGCCCGGGGAGAGCAGAAATCTGACCGGCCCGACGATGTCCTCCGGGTAGGCGCGGCGCTTCAGCGAGCGAGTGCTGATGTTCTGCTCCTCGGTATGCGCCATCGACGCGATCATCGGCGTCGCGGTGATGCCCGGGCTGATCACGTTCACCGTGATCTCGTCGTCGCCGAGTTCATCGGCCAGACAGCGCGCGAACCCGATGACCCCCGCCTTCGAGGCGACGTAGGCGAAGAGGTTGCGCGGCCCCTTGAACACCGTGCCAGAGGCGAACAGCACGATACGGCCGCCCCTGACCATCATCGGGACGATCGCCTGGGTGAGCGCGATGGTCCCCTCCAGGTTGGTGCGCAGTACGCGCTCCCACACCTCACGCCCGGTGTCACGGAACGATGACCAGTGGGTGGCCGCCGCGCAGTGCACGAGGTGATCGACCTGGGTCACGCCGCCCGCGGCGAGCCCGTCGCACATCGCCGTTATGCCGTCGGCGGTGCTCAGGTCGGCCACGACATACTGTGCGCCGTCGACTCGCTCCTCGGGAACGCGCAGGTCGACGACGACGACCGGCAGCCCGTCCGCGCACAGGGATCGTGTGATGGCCGCACCGATCCCGCTCGCGCCTCCGGTGACGACTGTGACCGTCATAGAGCCGGTTCCTTCCTCATGTGTCGCTCGCCGCCGATCGCGGCGAAGAACGTCGTCAGCGCTTCGGTGAACGCCTCCGGGTTTTCGATATTGGACAAATGTCCGGCGCGGGGGATTACCCGAAGGGTAGCCCCGTGGATCCCCTGCTCCAGTTCCCGCAACAACGGCAGCGGGGTCTTGTTGTCGTCCGCTCCCGCGAGCACGAGCGTGGGGACATCGATGCCGGTGAGACGGCTGGTGTTGTCCACCCGGAAGGTGGCCTCGGCGGAGGCGAGGTACGCCTCGGGTGAGACGGAGGCGATGGCGTCGTACAGCATGGCGCGGTCGGCGGACGCGAGCGGCCGGGTGAGGGTCTCTTTCAGGTAGGTCTCGGCGTAGCCGGCCATGCCCTGCTCGGGCAGGGCCCGCGAGATGGCCTCCATACGGCGGTCGGCGATCTCGGGCGCGAGCCCGGCGAAGGTGTTGGCGAGCACCAGGCTGCACACGCGATCGGGATGCCGCTCGGCGTACGCCACCGCCTGGACACCCCCCATGGAAAGACCCACCAGGTGCACCTTGCGGGAGACGGGGGCGAGTTCCGCGTGCAGATCGGTGACCCAGTCCGACAGGCGCAGCGGCCCCCGCCACGCCGTGTCTCCATGACCCCGGCTGTCGGGAGTGATCACCCGGTATCGGCCGGAGAGGGCCGTGGCCTGGGGGTGCCACAGGCGCCGGTCCGTCCCGAGGCTGTGGAGGAGCACGACGACCTCGCGGTTGTCCGGACCCGTGGTCATCGCCGATGCCTCACTCATTGTCGAAGTACTTGATGACGGCGGTGGCGCCGCCGTCGACGGTCAGGGCGACGCCGTTCACTCCGGCCGCGGCGTCCTGGCACAGGAACTCCACGGCGGCGGCGACCTCGTCCACGGTGACGATCCTCCCGATCGGGCTACGCCGTGCCATCTCCGGGATCAGCGCCGTATTGAACATGGGCGTGTCCATCGCGCCCGGGCAGACGGCGTTGACGGTGATGCCGGTTCCCCAGAAGTCGGTGAGGAGGGACCGGGTCAGGTTGACCAGTCCCGCCTTGGACGCGGCATAGCTGGGGAACGGGTATCCGGTCGTGCCCGCCACCGAGGCGACGTTGACGATCCGGCCGCTCCCGCGATCCAGCAGGTCCCTGGCGAACGCCCGGATAACCGCGTAGGGACCGCCGAGGTTGACGTCGACGGCGCGCAGGAACGCGTCGTGATCAAGGTCGAGCAGCAGCCGCCGGTCGATCGTGCCGGCGACGTTGACGATGATCGACGCCGCGCCCAGACGCGTGGTGATCTCGTCTCGCCAGCCCTGCACGGCTGCCTCGTCGGTGACGTCGACCTGCCACGACATCGCGGTCCCTCCGTCGGAGACGATGCCGTGCGCCGTCTCCCGCGCGGCCTGCCCGTCGAGGTCGCCACACGCCACGCGAGCGCCCGAACGCGACAGCGCGCGCGCCACCGCCCGGCCGAGGCCACCTCCTGCGCCGGTGACGACGGCGGTTCGATCGCTCAGTGGGTGGGACATGGTCGTGGCGTCCTTTCGGTGTTGGGGCATCGTGCGTTCAGTGGGCGTTCAGCGGGCGTTCCGTGCGGCGAGGCTGGTGCCTCCCACCGCCCAGTTCTCCGGCTGCACCCGCTCCACGAGCACGTGCACTGCCGCCGGGTCGGAGCCGGTCGCCGTGACGTAGGCGTCTGTGACCGTGTGGAGCAGGTTCTCGATGACCTCCGGGCTCAGCGGTGCGGCGTGGTTGATGCGGATCAGGGGCATGACACTTCTCCGAGTGCGTCGGTGGAAAGGTAGCGGTCGCTTGGTGGGTCAGTTCCGTGCCGCCGGGTCCGCCACGCCCGTCGGGCGATCGGAGCCATCACCGGAGGTCGCCTCGCCGAGGCCCAGGTGGCGGGTTTCGCCGGCGACGAACACCCCCAGCAGGAACAGTACGGCGAAGGCGGCGATGCCGATCGCCAGGCGGGAGGGGATGTCGCTGACCTCCGGGCTGAAGAAGGTGACGATCGCCGGCATCACACCGCCGATCGCGAAGCCGAGGTTCCAGCTCAGCCCCGTGCCGGTGGCGCGGATCTCGGTGGGGAAGCGCTCGTTGAGGAAAATGAGCATCGGTGCCCCCGCCGCCATCACCACGAAGGCCATGACGGTCGCGACCACCGTGATCACAACGGCTTCGCCGGGCTGCCGGTCCGCCAGCCACAGGTACAGGAAGGGAACCGCGACGAGGGTGGCGGTCCCGAACCCGAGGAACACTGGACGGCGGCCGTACCGGTCGCTGAGGTGGCCACCGATGATCCCTCCCGCGATGATGCCCAGGTTGGCGATGATCAAGATAATCGCCGCGGTGGTCTTGCCGATGCCGATGTTCGCACCGAAGAAGGTCGGGAAGAAGCCCACCGTGAGGTAGTAGAACGCGGCGCCACCGGCGGTGACGGCGGTGTTGACCAGCATCACGGTGCGGTACTGACGTGCGAAGACCTGTCGCAGGGGCGACTTCCGCGGGGTGGGACGGTCCTGACGCGCGGCCCACAGCGGGGATTCCTCGGTCCGGCGGTAGACGTAGAAGCTGAAAACGGCCGTGACGATGCCCGTGAAGAACATGACCCGCCAGCCCATCGTGGCGAACGCCTCTCCCGGGAACAGCGTGGAGATCACGAAGTAGGCGATCGACGCCAGGACGGCTCCGGCACCCGCGCCGCCACCCGCGACCAGGCCCGACATCAGACCGCGATGCCCGGGCTGTACGGTCTCGGTTCCGAGCGTGTGCGTCGACGCCACAACCCCGCCCACGAAGATGCCCTGGATCATTCGCAGGATGAGGAACAGCGACGGCGCGAGGTAGCCCGCCGCCTCGTAGGTGGGTACGGCGCCCATCAGGGCGGTCGAGATGCCGACACCGCTGATGGACACGAGCATGGCGAGTTTGCGTCCGTTGCGGTCCGCGTAGGCACCGAAGAGCGCCGAGCCGAGCGGCCTCATCAGCAGAGTGACCGCGAACGAGGCGTACACGAACGTCAGCTGCAGGGTCGCGTTCCCCGCGGGGAACAGCAGCGGGCCGATGGTCGAGGCCACGAACAGGATGACGGTGAGGTCATACAGGTCCATCGCCCATCCGGTGATGGATGCGATGCCAGCCGATCGCACCTGGCGTTTGCGCACGCCGTTGACATCGTCCACGTGGTTCTCCTATGGCTGGGGCCCCAGCGGTTGTGGGGGGTGGTGTGCACCATATGCAGGACGTTTCTCAGTACGCAATATGTTGTTCACCATAGCGGAACACTTCTTCCGGGGATCGGTCCGCTATGGTGAACAACATGGCTGACACCAAGGCGCTGTCATCGGTGAACCGGGCGCTGACGATGATCGAGCTCCTGGCCGAAAGCAGCGGCCTCACCGTCACCCAGCTCGCGGACCGACTCGGCACCGGAAAGGCGACCGCCTTCCGGCTCGCCAAGACACTCGTCGATCGCGGCTGGCTGGTGAAGGACGCGGACCTGCACTACCGGCTCGGCCCCGGAATCCTCGGCCTCTCGCCCGCCACGCAGGCGAAGCACGACCTCAAGGCCACGTTGCGGCCGATCCTGGAAGAACTCCACGATGCCACCAAGGAGACCGTCCATCTCACCGAGCTCCACGGCCGGCACATCATCTATCTGGATCAGCTGGTCTCACCGAAACCGGTCCGCTCCGTCAGCACCCTCGGCAGCCGCTCCCCCGCCCACTGCGTGTCACCGGGACTCGCGCTCATGGCCGCCCTGCCCGCCGAAACACTCAACTGGATCCTGGCCGTCCCGCTGCAGCGCTATACCGAGCGGTCGATGACGGACCAGGCCGAGATCCGCGAGGAGTTGTCGCGAGTGCGCACCCGTGGATACGCGATCAACCGCGGCTCCTACCGTCCCGAGGTCGGAGGCGTCGGAGTCGCGATCGTCGACGCCCGCCGAAGGCCGATCGCCGGTATCTCCGTGTGCATGCCCACCTATCGGATGCAGACCTCGGACCTCGCCGAGATCGGCAGGCGTCTCATCGACGCCGCCGCGGACGCCCAACGCAGGATCACGCTCGCTCGCATCACCTAAGAGACCGTGAGGTAGCCGGCCGGTCGCCGTGTGCTGTCACACGTCGATCACGGTCGGCGTGGTCGGAGGACGCCTTTACCGGACCGGGTTTGGGTGTTGCCGTCTCCTGACATGGCGCATTCCTCTCACCTCGAAAGTATGTAAGATGTTGCTTAAACACTTACATACTCTCCAGACAGTGCGCAAACAAAGGCGGTGGGCCATGGACGACGCCCTGCGGGCGGTGGCGGACCCGACCCGCCGCGCCATCCTCGTCCTGGTGCGGGACCGCGAGGTGTCGGCAGGCGAGATCGCCGAGCGCTTTCCTGAGATCAGTCGCCCGGCGGTCTCCCAGCATCTGCGGACGCTGACAGCAGCCCGCCTCGTCGACGTCCGCCGCGCAGGCAACCGCCGCTTCTACCGACTACGTCCCGAGGGCCTGGCCGAGGCGGTGACGTTCTTGGAGACGATGTGGTCCACCTCGCTCAGCCGCCTCCAGCGCGAGGCCGAACGAGAAGAACACGCGCACACCGGCGACCAGGATGCGAAGGGATCATTGTGAGCAGGACGATCGAGCAGACGTTGCACATCCGCGCGCGTCCCGAGACGGTGTGGCGGTTCTTCACGGACCCGGCACGCCTGGCGCGATGGTGGGGAACGTCCGAGCTGGACGCCCGCCCTGGCGGCACCCTGCAGGTCGCGATGCACGAGGGCCCACGCCCGGTGATGCTCGGGCGGTTCGTGGAGCTCGTGCCGTATGAACGGATCGTCTTCACCTTCGGCTGGGAGGCCACGCCGGGAGCGCCCGACATCCCACCCGAGGCCTCCCGGGTCGAAGTCACCCTGACCCGGGACGGTGACGGCACCAAGCTCACCCTCCACCACAGCGGTTTGCCGGCCCTACTCGAAGAGGAGACCGGCGACGGCTGGGCGCACATGCTCCGTCGTCTCGGTGAAACGGCGGCCACGAGCCACACTCGTACCGGCGAGAAACCTGGCGACCCTGAACAGCCGCGACACCATGTCCGGGTGGAGCCGATCACGTCGTTCACAGCCGGCCAACACGATCGCTGACCGGGGCCAGACGACCTGTTCCTCAGGGGCCAAGATGGTTGTTCAAGGCCAGGCAAGTCCTCGGTGGTGATGGTGGCAGTCCGGCGACTGAGCGACCGATGCGGTGGCCGCGGCGCTCAGCTCGAAATAGATGATGGCCGCTTTTCGCGAAAATCTCGACTTCCAAACCTAGAGTGATCAGAGTCGCGATACCGGGAAGCACTCGCCTGGTCGACCGCTCAGGGAGAGGACGTCATGACTTGGCTCGTCACAGGGGCGACAGGCATGCTCGGGCACGAGGTGGTCGCGCTGGCGCGCGGACGAGGGTACGGCGTCGCCGCGCGGGGCCGCCGGGACCTGGACGTCTGTGATCGGGCCCAGATCGAGTCGGCCTTTCAGGCGCTCGCCCCGCGGGTCGTGGTCAACTGCGCTGCCTGGACGGCGGTGGACGACGCCGAGGAACGGGAGCGAGAGGCGTACCGGGTCAACGCCGACGGTCCGCGGCTGCTCGCCGAGGCCTGTGCGCGGCACGGCGCCCGGCTGGTTCACGTCTCCACCGACTACGTCTTCTCCGGTGACGCCACCATCCCGTACGGCGAGGACCATCCGGCCGAGCCCCGGAGCGCGTACGGGCGGACCAAGCTGGCCGGAGAGCAGGCGGTCCTCGATGCGCTGCCTTCCGCGGCCGTGGTCCGGACGGCTTGGCTGTACGGCGCCCACGGGCCGAACTTCGCGCGCACCATGCTCCGTCTCATGGCGGAGCGGGAGACCGTCGAGGTGGTCGACGACCAGTTCGGGCAGCCCACCTGGGCCGCGGACCTCGCGGACCGGCTGATCACGCTCGGCGAGCTCGGCTCGGCGGCGGGGATGTTCCACGCCACCAACTCCGGAAAGGCCAGCTGGTTCGAGTTCGCCCAGGAGATCTTCCGGCTGTCCGGCACCGATCCCGACCGGGTGCGCCGGACGACCTCCGAGGGCTTCGTCCGCCCGGCGAGGCGACCGGCTTTCAGCGTCCTGGGGCACGAGCGGTGGCGAGAGCTCGGCCTGGAGCCGCTCCGCCCCTGGCGGGACGCCCTGCGTAAGGCCCATCCCGAGCTGGCGAAGCCCTTCCGCTGAGAAGGTACGCGCCCGCCGAGGGGGCACGAGCGGTGGCGAGAGCTCGGCCTGGAGTCGCTCCGCCCCTGGCGGGACGCCCTGCGTAAGGCCCATCCCGAGCCGGCGAAGCCGCTCCGCTGAGAAGGTACGCGCCCGCCCGTCGACGGTGGGCCGCGGAGACCCGGTGACGGTTCGCGGCCGGCGCGCCGACGCGATGGCCGAAAACCGTCGCGACGGGCCGGTGAGGTCCTAAGGGCGGGCGTGCGAGGCGTAGAAGGCCAGGCACTCCTCGTAGGAGGGCAGGAGGCCGCCCGCGCGCGCCTCGGCGAGGGTGGGCGCCGCGGCGTCCTTGGGTGACAGGAGCGGTTCGACGTCCGCCGGCCAGGTGATGCCCAGTTCGGGATCCAGCGGGTGGATACCGTGCTCCCTGGTCGGGTTGTAGCCCTCCGAACACAGGTAGATCACGGTCGCGTCGTCCGTCAGTGCGAGCAGGCCGTGCCCCAGCCCTTCGGACAGGAACACTCCCCGGTGGTCCTCGTCGTCCAGGCGCACCATCTCCCACTGGCCGAACATCGGTGAGCCGACCCGGATGTCCACGATCACATCCAGCATCGCCCCTCGCACGCACTTGACGTACTTCGCCTGGCCCGGTGGCACGTCGGCGACGTGAATCCCGCGCAGGGTGCCCCGGCGCGAAACGGAGCAGTTGGCCTGGGAGAGCCGCAGCCGCCGTCCGGTGACCGCGTGGAACTCCTCCTCGCGGAACCATTCGTGGAGAGCTCCCCGATCGTCGATGTGGATTTTCGGGTCGTCAATCCATGCGCCTTTGATTTTCAGTGGCTGCATCTCGGCTGCTCCTGATCCCGGCCGTTTACCGGACCGTGTAGAACGTGCTGTGGCCTTTCCCGCCACGATCCAATGCTGACCGCAGACGGTCAGCTTTGGGGATCCCGCCGACGGTCGTGATACCAAAGTCGATGCGGCCCATACTTTAGTCGGAAAGCAGGTTCCGTATCGGCGACTTCGGTTGAGACGGGAGATGCCGACGACCGATTCCCGCCGCCACGACCGGCCTTAATGTTGAATCGTGCGTAAATCCTTACAGCTCATCGGGTTCATCATGATCCTCGAAGGCGTAAGCGGGGCCATCGACCAGATCGCCGTTCAGCCCGTCCTCGGCGCAGTGCTCAACTTCTTTAACCGCGTCATCGTCAACAACGTGGCCTTCCTCGAAGGTTACGAGATCTACGCGAACCTGATCCTGGCGATCCTCGGGATTGTTGTGATCATCGCCGCGGAAAGAGCTCCGGCGTCTTAGCGTCCCGCGCTCTCCACCCCACCTATCCAATGTCGGGATGTCAGCAGAGGCCATGAACGAATTGTCACGACCATTACCCACCTGTCCGAGGAGCCGGAAATGAAGAACTCGACGGCGGTGCTGGCGGAGGAGACGGGTGAGCCCGTTGCCGCCCGCGCGGAGAACATCTCCAAGCGGTACAGCACCGGAGACACGGCGGTGGCGGCCCTCGACGGCGTGTCGCTGAACATCCCGCGTGGCCGGTTCGCCGGCATCATGGGACCGTCCGGTTCCGGCAAGTCCACCCTCATGCACTGCATGGCGGGGCTGGACAGTGTGGACTCCGGGCGGGTGTTCGTCGGCGACCAGGACGTGACGGACCTGAACGAGAAGCAGCTCACCCGGCTGCGCCGGGACCGGATCGGCTTCATCTTCCAGTCCTTCAACCTGCTGCCCACCCTGACCGCGCTGGAGAACATCGTCCTGCCGATCCGGCTGGCCGGCCGCACGCCCGATCAGGAATGGCTGGACTCCGTGATCGAGACCACCGGCCTGCGCGAGCGGCTGGACCACCGTCCGAACCAGCTCTCCGGCGGCCAGCAGCAGCGGGTGGCGTGCGCGCGGGCGCTCGCCGGCAAGCCGGACGTCATCTTCGCGGACGAGCCCACCGGTAACCTCGACTCCCGGTCCGGTGCCGAGGTGCTGGGCTTCCTGCAGAAGTCGGTACGGCAGACCGGCCAGACCATCGTCATGGTCACCCACGACCCGACGGCCGCCGCGTACACCGATCACGTGATCTTCCTGTCCGACGGCCGCGTCGTCGACCGGATGCCGGAACCCACCGCGGAGAAGGTCCTGGAGCGGCTGAAGAGGTTCGAACCCGCGGGGGCGAGCAGCACGACCCCTGGCAAGCGGGGGCGGATCTGATGCTCGCAAAGCTCACACTGCGCAATCTCATGGCGAATCGGGTCCGGCTGCTGCTCTCCGTGCTCGCGGTGACGCTCGGGGTCTCCTTCGTCGCGGGCACGATGATCTTCCGGGACACCGCCACCCAGAGCTTCGACCCGATCTTCGCGGGGCGGACCGAGACCACGACCGTGGTCGTCCGGCCCAAACCGGCCGAGGGGGAGAACGCGACGCCGGCCACGATACCGGCCTCTCTGGTCAGCACGCTGCAGCAGAGCGTGCCCGGCGCCGGAGAGCTCAAGGGGCAGCACGACGGGTACGCGGCGATCGTCCGCCAGGACGGGAGGATCGTCGGTGAGGACCGCGCGGCGCACCTGGGCGCGGCGTACCTGGAGCGCCCGGGCGCGGGCCTTCAGATACTCTCCGGCCGGGAGCCTTCGGCGGCCGACGATGTCGTCGTCGAGGAGCGCACCGCGGCCGAGGGGCAGCTCAAGGTCGGCGACTCGGTCAGCGTGGTGACCGCGCGGGCGACGAGGTCCATGCGCGTCGCCGGCGTCTTCAGGGCGGTCAACGACCAGGTCGGCCGTGCCGCCACCTACGTGATGTTCGCCCCCGAGACCGCGCAGGCCCTGCTGACCGGCCCCGGGCAGTACTCGGCGATCTTCGTACGGCCACGCGAGGGCGTCTCGCAGCAGCAGCTTCTCCAGCAGGTCGGCGCGGCACTCCCGGCGCAGTACGAGGCCAAGACCGGCGCGGACGAGGTGGAGGAGGTCAAGTCCCAGCTGAGCTCGCTCTTCGAGCTGATCAGCCGGTTCCTGCTGGTGTTCGCCGGTGTGGCGGTCTTCATCGGATCGTTCATCATCCTCAACACGTTCACGATGCTGGTCGTGCAGCGGATCCGGGAGCTCGCGCTGCTCCGGGCCATGGGCGCGAGCCGCGCCCAGGTGACCCGGGCGGTTCTCGGCGAGGCGCTCGGGATCGGTTTCCTCGGCTCGACCCTGGGCCTGCTCACCGGCGTGGGACTGTCCTACGGGCTGAGGCTGCTGTTCGAGCGGTTCACCGGCGGCACCCAGGTTCCGCTGCGCACGCCGGTGGTCGAGCTCTCGACCGTGATCTGGGCGTACGCGGTCGGCATGCTCGTCACGCTGCTGGCCGCCTACCTGCCGACGCGCCGCGCGGCGAAGATCCCGCCGGTCGCGGCGATGCGCGACGACGTGGCGCTCACCCGCCGTTCGATGACCCTCCGCCTCGTCGCCGGCGTCGTCATGGCGCTGCTGGGCGCGGGAGCGCCGGCCGCGGGCCTGGCGACCGGGAAGGCGGGGGGCACGGCCCTGGTGATCGGCGGCGGTCTGCTGGCGTTGCTCGCCCTGACGATGCTCAGCCCGTTCCTGAGCCGGCCGGTCATCGCGCTGCTCGGCTGGCCGATCTCCCGGCTCGGCGGCACGGTCGGGCGGCTGAGCCGGGAGAACGCCCGGCGGGATCCCCGCCGTACCGCGGCCACGGCGTCGGCGCTGATGGTCGGGCTCGCGCTCGTCTCGGTGGCGACGGTGGTGGCCGGCTCGATGAGCACGTCCGCCGACCAGAGGATCGCGCGTCAGTTCGGCGCCGACCTCTCCCTGGACCCGCGCGGTCTCACCGGTTTCAGCCAGGAGACGGTGGACCGGGTGGCCGCCGTCCCGGGCGTGCGCGGCGTCACCGCGGTCCGGCACGGGACGATGAGGATCGCCGACGGACAGGTGCCCGTCCTGGTCGCCGACCCGGTCGCGCTGGCGGGTCCGGCCAACCTGAGGATCGAGGACGGCACCGGCACCCTGGCCGCCGACGGGCTGCTCGTGCAGAGCGCACTCGCCGCGGAGCGTGGCTGGAAGGTGGGCAGCACCATCACCGGCCGGTACCCGGACCGGTCCACCGCGACCCTGCGGGTGAGCGGACTCTTCGCCGCCAACGAGGTGCTGGGCATGTCCTTCATCGTGAGCCCGGCCGGTTACCAGGCGCACGCTCCGGCCGGTCTGATCCAGAAGGCGTTCGTCGACCTCGACGACGGCGGCGGGGAGCGGGCCCTGCAGGACGTGCGGTCGGCGCTTCAGGCCTACCCGAACGTCGAGCCGAAGGATCGCGAGGCGGTACGGGCCGACGCCCGCCAGGAGATCGATCAGGTGCTGAACCTGATCGTGGTCCTGCTGGTGCTCTCGATCGCCATCGCCGCGCTGGGCATCGTGAACACGTTGAGCCTGTCGGTGATGGAGCGGACCCGCGAGATCGGGCTGCTCCGAGCCGTCGGGATGAGCCGCAGCCAGACCCGATCCATGATCAGCTACGAGTCGGTGATGGTCTCGCTGTTCGGTGCCGTGGCCGGTCTGGCTCTCGGGACCGCGCTCGGCTGGGCGTTGCAGCGGGTGATGGCGGCCGACGGCGTCGAGGTACTCGACATCCCGTACGGCCGGCTCGGGCTCTACCTGCTCAGTGCCGTCCTGATCGGTGTCGTGGCGGCGATCTGGCCGGCCCGGCGGGCCTCGCGGATGAACGTCCTGCGGGCCATCCAGCACCAGTGAGCCGTCGACAGGTGACACGACCGACGTCTGCCGGGGGCGTACTGCGACGCTCCCGGATGTCCTAGGGTGACGACATGGCCGAGATCTCCATTCCGGACGGATCATGGACGTTCGACAGTGAAATCCTCAGGATCGTGCCAGGCGGGGACAGCGACGTCCACGAACTACGCAAGACGCTCGGCGAACTGGAGATCCCCCTCACAGCGATCTCCGGAGTGTCGTTCGAGCCCTCGCGCAAGGGGGGCAACCTGCAGCTTCGCCTGCGGCCGGGAGCCGATCCGCTGACCGACGTGGTCACCGGGCGGTTGTCGGGATCCGCCGATCCGTACCGGCTGACCGTCCCCAAGGGGCGCACCGGGGCCGCCGAGTACTTCGCCGACGAGGTGCGCACCCACCTGATGCTGGAGCAGGTGCCGAGCGGTCCCTGTGAGTCCTTCCTGCTGCCCGGCCCCGCCGTACCGGTGTCGGCCTCGGCGGGCGACGGCACGGTGAACTTCGACGGTGAGCGGATTCGCCTGGAGTGGAGCGTGTTCGCCAAGTCGGTCAAGGAGGAGGCAGGTCCGCAGACGTTCCCGCTGCGAGATGTGGAGGGCGTGGAGTGGGCCCCGCAGACCGGCATCGGCTATGGCCGCCTCCGCTTCCGCCTCAGGGGCGCCGCCCCCGCCGTGTCGCCGGAGAAGGACCTGCACTGCCTGTCCTGGGGCGTGCAGCGGTACGGCGGCTCGACCGTCCTGGTCGCCGCCGCCGTGCTGGCCCGGCTGTCGCGCCGTGCCGAGGAGCCGGCCGCGCTGCCGCCCGCGCTGCCGCCGAGCCGGCCGGACGATCGGCGGCAGCGCCTGGCCGAGTTGGAGGAGCACGACGCCCTGGTGCGCCGCCTGACCGAGCTCGGCGATCTACACCGCTCCGGTGTGCTCACCGACGAGGAGTTCAGCTCGGCCAAGCGGTCGCTGCTGCGCCGGATGGAGCTCTAGCCACGGACCCGGCACCCTCCTGCGTGACCTCCCGCGCGAACTTCTCCAGCGCCAGAACCATCCAGTTGACCAGGTCGCAGTTGTGCTTGCGCGCGGCGAACTCCCAGCGTTCGAGCTGTTCCTGGCTCGGGCTCAGCTGCAGCTTCACGGCGAGCCCGGAGCCGCCTGAGGTCTCGGTGTCAACCCCGTCACCGCCCACCGGCGGGCTCGGCGCCTCGGCCGGCTCGCCCTCCCCGTTTCTCAGGGCGGCCGCCTGCCTGAGCTCCTTGCGCAGGCGGTTCCTGGACCAGGCGTGCTGCTCGGCGCGCTGTAGCCACAGATCCTGTTCGGGCACGCTCAGCGCCGCCACCTCCGCGTGGTGGGCGAAGCTCAGCTTGTCCCGGCGCCGGGGCAGGCCGAAGCGGCGGGCCACCCAGGCGTAGTTGCGCAACGTCTGGTAGTCCAGCGACGTCCGCTCGATGGCCGTCCGGTAGCGGTCGGCGTACTGCTTCTCCCCGTAGACCAGCCAGTCGCCCAGCCACCACGCGGAGGAGTCGGCGATGAGGGAGAGCTGGCGACCGATGCTCTCCCAGTTGGCGAACGGGATCTGGGCCGGAAACTGCAGACCGGTTCTTCTCGGTATCACCGTCCGGTCGAGCCCGAGACGGTGGTTGATCCCGTTCTCCTGAGACAGGACCGGTGTCACGCGGCTCTCGCCGCCTTTCTTTCCCCGAACGAGAGGCTTGCTCATCGTTTTCCTTCCTTCGCCATATCGCTGCTCCTCGCATCAGTACGGCGTGAACGGCCGAATCGTGATCGCTCCGAGTGCGCGGAGCCAGACCACGAAGGTGCGCAGCTCGAATAGGTGCCGCGGCGCCGGCCCTCTTCTGGCCGGCCGCCAGATGGTCAGCGGCGTGCGTCGGTATCGGTCAGGCCGAGGCCGGCCTCGGCAACACTCGCGTCCCTGGGCTGACGGGCGATGCGTGCCATCGCCTGCCGGGCAGAGCCGGTAAGGACGCGCAGTCGGTGTGGAAGAAGCATCGGAAGAGTCACGTCCCCGAACGCGAACGGCCGGTCCAGAGGTCTCAGGTATATGACGAGGCAGGCGAACATCGCCAGAGCGAAGCTTCCCAGCCCCATGAGCAGCCCGATGAGGGTGTGCAGGGTGAGACCGGCCACCAGCAGGTACGGCCGGACGGCCCGCCGGGACACCAGCCCCATGACCAGGGCGAACTCGATCGCCACCGGCCCCCAGGTGAGCAGCGTGACGCCGACCGATGAGACGCGCAGAGGTTCGAGAACCCCCGCCGCCCAGCCGGGACCACCGAACAGCGGATCGCTGAGCCAGTAGTACAGGGCGGTGCCGTCGGCCCATTCCTCCCGGCCCAGCTTCGCCACCGAGGACTGCAGGTAGATGCCCGCGACCTGGACACGGATGACAAGCAGGGCCGACCATGCGACCAGCGAGGTGACCGGATCACCGACGGCCTGGGGGTGTCCCCAGTGCCAGGCGCGTCCGTCGGTCAGCGCGATCGGCAGGAGCAGGAGGGTGAGCACCGCGGCGACCTGGTCCCCGCCGTCGGGGATCGTCGCGGACGCCTGGAAGCTCACGGCCACCCACCAGTGCGGCAGCGCGGTGAACCGCGGCCGCCACCCGGAGGCGGCGACAGCGAGGACCGCGATGGCCACCGGATGCGCCTGGTCGGCGTCGAGGACGCAGAACAGGCCGTAGGCGGCGGCGCCGTCACAGTACGGGTAGTCGGGAACGCCCTGCGCGGGCCTGAAGAGCGAGGAGGTCTCGCTGGCGAGCAGCGTGGTCAGGGTGCAGAGGGCGAGCAGGGTCCTGGCCAGCCCGTACACGTTCGTCCACGGACTCGTCTCGGCGATTCCCCGTGCCTTCGCGCCGAGTCCACTCAGCATGCGACCTCCAATCGCACCACCGAGACCGGCATCTGGGTGTGCGCCGCGGCGTCCGCCCAGGCCCACGGCAGTGGCTTCTGCCGTGTCACCTCAAGCGTTCCGCAGAGAATCGGATCGGGAGAGGGGTTGCGCACCGGCACCGCCGCGCCGGGTAGTCCGAGGCATCCGGTCACCTCGCGTCGGCAGTCGCGCCACCGGTCGGCGGGTACGGCCGCGAGCAGGATGCCGCGTTCGACTCCCTCGGCGCGGGAGCGTCGGTCAAACCCCCACAGGTTGCGCGGCTCGGCGTGTGGCCCGAGCGCGACGGACTGCCACGCTCCGGTGGCGGACGCGCGCCACACGGTCTCCCTCGGTTCGCGGGCGGACTTGGTGAAGAACGCCCACCCCTGGGGAGCGACCAGCCGCGCCGCCTCGCTCACCGTTCGCTGCGCGGGCAGCCGGAGGGCGGCGCTGGGCAGCTGGCCGATGACGACATAGAGGATCAGGGCGGTCCACCCGAGGCCGAGTGCGGCGGCGGACATGCCCAGCCTGGCGTCGGCGTTCACCGGGCAAGAGTCTTCGCCACGTCGTCGACCCAGCGTTCCTGGGCCAGAACGGTGCCACCCTCGGGGATGACGCTCCAGAACCGGTTGGTGTTCCAGATGGTGTTGGTCTGCTTGAGCAGCGTGGAATCGACCACGATGAAGGAGTAGGCGACGTCGGGAGCGGACGCGAGACCGCTGTCGCCGACCGGCGTCTTCGCGGCCAGCTCGCCAGCGGTGGACGCGGCCTGCTCGATGCGGATCCGGTCGCCGCTGGTGATCGCGGTCTCGAAGGCGGGGAAGAAGTCCGGCTCGGCGCGCTTTATCCCGGCGACCAGCTGCTCCGCCTTGGCTGCGGGCCAGGCTCCGGTCGAGGATGGGGCGCGCAGGTCCGGATACGTTTCCGCCACCTGGCCCTGTCCCAGGAAAAGCCCTCGGAACAGGGCTTCCCCGTCATAACGTCTGACCTCTGTGGCCCCCAGCGCACTGGAGGCACCTAAGAGGCTTATAGCGCACAATAGTCCTATAGATACCTGTCTATGCTGCATTGGCACCCCGTAACAACCCGTATCGGGCAAGACGGAAGTTATCCTATAATTTCTATAACAATCAGTAAAGGGGCCAATGGCCTGGCCAGACGCCATACCACCTTTTTGCCTACGGCGGAGGCGCCCAATCTTGAGACCTTATGAAGCTGAACATCGACCCTAACTCCACAGTCCCGCTTTTTGACCAGATCGCCCGGGGCCTGCGGCGCGAGCTGATCACGGGAACGTTGCGACCCGGTGACCACCTGCCTCCCGCCAAGACACTGGCGGCGAGCCTTCAGGTGAACCTGCACACGGTGCTGCGCGCCTACGCGCTGCTCCGCGACGAGGGCATGGTCGAGGTACGCCGCGGCAGGGGAACCGTGGTCATCGCCCCCGGGACACGAAGTGGAGACCGGCGCCTGGACAGAGCGCTCGTGAGCCTCGTCGTCGAAGCGCGACGGGCCGGCATCACGGAGAGTGCTCTGATGAATCTTGTGTCACACGCTTTCCGAAGCAACACAGGTTATGACACCATCTCGGACTGATCAATACAGCGTCATCTATCCGCTTTTAGATAAATGTTATAATAGTGGAGGAATATGCGATTCCAGGAGGAGGATAGGCGAGCGGCAATACGTTTCTTACTCATTGTGGTGCTCGCTCCTCTCAGCGTGTTCGTCTTGGCCCTGGCGGTGCCCTTCCTCCTCAGCGAGCGTCTGCCCGACCCGGTGGCCGCCCACTTTACCGACGGACGCCCCGATGAGTCAGCCCCACTGCAACCACTGATCCGGGACATCCTGATAGTCGGCGCGAGCGCGTGGTCGATCCTGGCCCTGCTCGCCTACCTGCGGCCCCCGGGCTCGCTCGGGCGCAGGGCCGCCGCGGGCGGCGCCGTGGCCCTGCCCACCACGCTGGGGCTCGCCGTGCTACTGGGCACGGTGGGCGCCAACCTGGACGCCCCGACCTGGCGAGAGGCCACCACGTCACCGGCCTCGGAGGTCATCACGATTGCCGGTGGAGCGCTGGCCCTCGTGTTCGGCGCGATCGCCGTGCATCCGCTGCGGCGGGGCCCGCGTGAGACCACCGACCTGCCGACCGAGCCGATCATCGGCCAGGCACGCTCCCGGCGGGGGCGTATGGTGTGGATCGGTCAGTCCCGCAATCCCGACCTGGTGTGGAAGACGTTCACGGTCACCTGCATCATGGTCGTGCTCACGATCGCCGGTACGTACTGGATGGCCGTACCGGCTCTCCTGTCGCTGACCACGCTGCATCTGTGGGGCGGAATCGTCGCCTCCTTCGACGGAACGGCGCTCTCGGTCCGGGGCCGCATCCCGTTCGGTCTCATCCGGCGCATCCCGCTCAGCCGGATCGAGACCGCGGAGAAGATCGAGATCGATCCGCGGGAGTGGGGCTGGGGTTGGCGGCTGCGCGGCATCAGACGGCACGCCATCGTGATCCGTAAGGGCGAGGGGCTCCTGGTGGCGCTACGCGGGGGCGGCGAATTCGTGGTGACCGTCGACGACGCCGCCGGCGGCGCCGAGGAGATCAGGCGTGCCCTGCGCGGGCGACCCCCCACCTGCCCGGCCACCGTCCCGGGGATCACGACCCGCTACCTCGCCGGCGGGACCGGTGGGGCCGGCGAACTCCAGGAGAAGCGGAGGCCCCAGCGGCTGTGGCCCTCAGCGGGGCTCGGCGTGACGGCTCACGACCTGTCGTGCGGCGGTTGAGCCATCCGGTGAGCGCGGTGGTGACGACGGTGGCCGGGCGGAGCAGGCTCCTTTCTTCGAGGTCGTGCCATCGGGCGGGTCAGGAGGGCGGGTCAGGAGGCCGGCACCGGCCGCGACCTCCCACCCGAGAACGCCCCCATGCCGTACAGCAGCGGGTTTCCAGGACCGGCCTCCACGTTCACGACCCGGCCGAAGAGCACCGCGTGGTCGCCCACGACCAACGTCTCGGCCACCTGGCACTCGGCCACCGCGAAGGCGTCCTCGACCAGCCAGGGCAGCCCGGTGAGCGCCGTCCTCCGCCAGGCGACCTGATCGAAGCGATCGGATTCCGGCGAGGCGAAGAGTTCCGCCGTGCTCTGGGCGCCGTCGTCGAGCAGGTTCACCGTGAACTCTCCCCGGCTGCCGACCGCGGCCAGCGTCCCGCTCCGGATGTCCAGGCAGACCAGTAGCGTCGGCGGGTCGAGCGTCACACTGGTGAGCGAGTTGCAGGTCAGCCCGTGCGGCCGCTCGTCGCCGTCGATGGACGTGATGATCGTGACACCGGTGAAGTAGGAGCTCATGAAGCCGCGGAAGGCGTCCGGCGTCACGAGGTGATGCCGGTCAGCCATTGATACCGGCCAGGTACTCGTAACAGCTGGGCAGCGCGGCGACCATCTCCTCGGCCTCCGACCTGATCCGGGCGAACTCGGCCAGGGCGTTGCCGGGGTCGAGGTGTTTCAACGCCGGCGGCGCCGTACGGGGAGGGTTGCCGAGACCGAGGTTCATCGCGTTCCACGAGTAGCTCTCGAAGCCGTGGAAGTAGGGGTAGATGGTCTCCTCGTCCAGCAGGCGTGACTGGGCGAGGTCGAGTTTCTCCCGCAGCCCGGCGGGCATCGCGCGGGTCTTCGCCTCCTTCCAGTACGGCGTGTCGTCGCGCTGCGCGGACTTGTAGTGCAGGACGAGGAACTCCTTCACCCCGTCCACGGCGTGCGCGACCCGGGTGTTGTACGCCGCGATCTGGTCGCTGTCCCACCGCTCGTCGGGGAAGTGCTTGACGAGCTGCTCGATGCCGTGCTGGATGAAGAAGATGCCGGTGGACTCCAGCGGCTCGACGAACGCGCTGGAGAGGCCGATCGCCACGCAGTTCTTGACCCACGACTCCCGGTTGCGGCCGATGCGCATCCGGATGTGGTTGGCCTGGAGGTCCTCCTGGCCGGGCGCGGCGGCCTGACGCAGCTCCCGCTCGGCCTCCTCCGGGCCGATGAACTGGTCGGAGTAGACGTAGCCGGTGCCGTTACGGCGGAACAGCGGGATGGTCCACATCCAGCCCGCGCTCATCGCGGTCGCCGTGGTGTACGGGCTCATGTCCGTGGCCTCTTCACGCGGCACCCGGAGCGCGACCGCGCGGTTGTTGGGCAGCACGTCCTCGAACGACTGGAACTCGGTGCCGAGCGTCTGATTGATCAGCATGCCGCGGAAACCCGTGCAGTCGATGAAGAGGTCACCGGCGATCTCACCGTGGGCCGCGGTGTGCACGTGGCTGATCCAGCCGCGCTCGTCCTGCGCGACGTGCTGCACGTTGTCCAGGATGTGCCGGACACCGCGCTTGACGGAGAAGTCGGCCAGATATCTGGCGACCTCGTCGGCGTCGAAGTGATAGGCGTACGGGAACTGGGCCCGCTGCTCGGCCAGGGTGGACCGGCCCAGCGGGCCGTCCAGCTCGGAGGCGAAGAGCGACCCGTCCCGCATCCGCGGCGAGCGCTTGGCCTCGCAGAGCGCCGTGGTGATGAAGCAGGAGCGGTCGAACGGCCTGCTGCGGTCGCCCAGTTCGAGCCACCAGTCGGCGATGGAGAATCCGTCCACCACGCGCAGCCGCTCGAACGGGTGGTAGAAGTACTCGCCCGTTCCGCTCCAGTTCTCGAAGCGGATGCCGAGCTTGTAGCCCCCGGCGCATTTCGGCAGCCAGTCGGCCTCGTCAAGACCGAGGTAGTCGAAGAAGTGCCGCACGGTGCTGAAGGTGGCCTCGCCGACGCCGATCCGCTTCACCTGGGGCGATTCCACCAGGGTCACGTCGATCCGGTCGCCGAACGCCGCCATCAGATAGCCGGCCGTCATCCATCCGGCCGTACCACCGCCCACGATAACCACGGATCGGATCATTAAAGCTCCTCAACATTCGTTGGAAAGGCCGGATCTCGGCCCGGTCAGGCCAGCTCGTAGACGACGGAGTCGGCGGGGACCCGCACGACGCGAGCGTTCAGGAACTTCCAGCCGCTCTCCTCGAACACGCCCTCCCACTCGGCGAGCGTGGGCAGGTAGACGCCCATCAGGTCGTGGGCCGTCTCGAACGCCAGCGTGAACACGGGCTTGTCCCGGTCGGGGATGCCGGTGGTCCGCGCCGTGTCGCCGAGCAGGAACCTCCGGACGTTGGGGAACGCCTCGCGCAGCCGGCGCAGCGAGGCCACGCACCGCTCTCGCGGCCAGAAGTCGTGGCCCATCATGAAGCAGGTGAGCACCTCCACCTTCTCCAGGCGGGGGTCCTGGCCCAGGTCGCGCACGTCCGCCTCGATGAAGTCGAAGCGCCCGCCGAAGCCCTCGGCGGCCACGTTCTCCGCGGCGTCGCGGAGGGCGTCGGGCGCGATGTCGATCCCGATGCCCTGGACGTTGGGGTAGCGGCTCGCGATCTGCGCCAGGCGCCCGCCGCTGCCGCACCCGAGGTCCGCGACGGTGCCGAAGTCGAAGTCGAGCGCCTCCATCGCCTCCCAGAAGACCGGATCGAACGAATGCCGGTTGATGTCCTTGCAGGCGTAACCGATGGCCACGGCGTTGCGCCGATAGAAACCACCGACCCTGTTCTCGTTGCGGACGATGCCCGGCATGTTCGCGAACAGCTCGGCGCAGCCGATGGTCAGCCAGTGGAAGAACGCCTTGTCCCGGTAGACCTCGGCGAACGCCGACCCGGCACGCACCGTGTCCGCACCGTCGTCCGCACTGTCGCGGACCACCACACCGGCCGAGCCGAGCGCGGCGAACATGCTCCGCATGGACGGCAGATGCAGGTTGTGCTTCGCACAGAACGCGGGGACGTCGATCACGCCGCGGTCGTTCAGGACGTCGAACGCGCCCACCTCCCACGCGGCGGCGATCGCGAACCCGGCCACGGTGGAGTTGAAGATGTTGGCGGACAGCCCCGTGCCGTCGGAGGACGGGCCGAATCCGGTCGCGTGTGCGGTCATCAAGCTCTCCTTCAAGCGGGCATCGGCGAAGGCGACACGACCGTCGCGTTCAGCGAGCCGGTACAGGCGGGAAAGGTCCCGGCTCGCGGGCCGGGGAGGGGTCACACGATCCGCACGTCCGGGACGTACAGGATCCACTTGCCGCCCGCGTCCCGGAACTCCTGCTCCTTCGCCATGATCTCCTCGGCGTGGTTCCAGGCGAACAGCAGGGCGTAGTCGGGGTAGGGCCGCGAGAAGTCCGCAGGCGTCCGCACCGGGATGTGCGTACCCGGGGTGAGCCGCCCCTGCTTGGTGGGGGTGCTGTCGCAGACGAAGGAGACCAGGTCGGGCCCGATGCCGCAGAGGTTCGTCACGGTCGCGCTCTTCGCCGTGGCACCGTACCCGACCACCGACCTCCCCTCGTCGCGAAGGCGGCGCAGCAGTGACGTGAGGCCCTCGCGGATCTTCAGCACGTTCTCGCCGAACCGGCGCAGCGTGGCCATCTCGCCGAGCCCGCGCGCGTCCTCCTCCGCCAGCAGCCCGGCCACCGCGGCGGACGGCTGCCGCGCCCCGGCGGGAGCCAGCGTGTAGCGGACCTCCCCGCCGTGCACCGGGAGCCGCTCCACGTCCACCAGCTCCAGCCCGTGCGCGGCGGCCATCGCACGAACCGACCGCACGGTGAAGAAGAAGAAGTGCTCGTCGTAGATCTGGTCGAACGAGGTCCGTTCGACGATGTCGGAGAGGTAGGGGTCCTCGAAGACGAACACTCCGGTCGGCGCCAGCAGCGCGGCGACGCCGGACAGGACCGACCCGATGTAGGGGATGTGGCAGAGCGTGTTGGCCGCGTAGACGACGTCGGCGTGCCCCTCCGCGGCGAGGATCTCCTTCGCGGTCGACTCCTCGAAGAACGACTTTCTGACCCTGATCCCCTTCTCGGCGGCGAGGTCGGCCACGCCTCCGGAAGGCTCCACGCCGAGGTGCCGGACGCCGGCCTCCGCGAGCGCCCTGAGCATCACGCCGTCGTTGCATCCCACCTCGACGATGAACGGGTTCTCGCCGGTGAGCTCGGTCGTGAGCAGACGCTTGGCCAGCCCCTCGAAGTGGTCGCGCATGTACGCCGACCCGGAGGAGTAGTACGGGTACTCCTCGTGGAACATGCGGTCCCGCGGCACCTCCTCCATGAGCTGCACCATCGTGCACGCCTCGCAGAGGCCGGTGGCGAGGCGGAAGAAGAACTCCTGGCCGAGGTCGGAGCCGGGGGCGAGGAAGGCGTCGGACAGCGGCTGGCGCCCGAAGTCGAAAAACTCATGAACAGTGCCACCGCACACGCGGCATTGGGATGTGTTCGGCATATGAGCTCCTGACTGACCAAAACCGACGGCGAGTTGAGTGGGCCGAGCGTCAATGGGCGGACTCATCCGCGGTGTCCTCGACCAAGGAACGGGAATCGCTCCGTACAAGTTTCCGCAAGCAATGCTCTTTCGGCAAACACTTCGTTCCCAGAGCACCCTACGGCGATGGTGTTTCGCCTTTCTTGAGCTGGCCGGGAACTGATTTAATTTCCGGGAGCCGGGCCGGTTCGCTGTCCCGCCAGCGGGACGAAGAGGCGGTTCGCCTCGGGGTTTATCTGGTACGGCGGGAGCACCCTGCGGCGCCACCCGGCCGACGGCCGCCTAGCATTTTGCGTTGTTAATTCGCTATCAATGGCGGGCACGGCGCAACCGCGCGACGAATGCGGAGGAGACCGATGATTACTGCCGGGCTCAAGCTGACCAAGAGCGGCGGCCTCGCCCTGATCCGGGATGGCAGGCTCGAGTTCAATATCGAGATCCAGCAGCTGGACAACAACCCACGTTATAGCGGCGTCCAGGACCTGGAAACCCTGCCGAAATTGCTGGCCGACCGGGGATACGACGTGGACGACGTCGACGAATGGGTGGTCGACGGCTGGACGGGCACGAAAAGCGGTCGGGTGCTGGATGTCGAGGTGGCGTCGTACCTGGAGACGGGGTCGGCGCCCGACCCCGCCCTGCCCGGCCACCGGGGCACCGTCCTACTGGGCGGGAAGTCCAGACCATATACCAGCTATCCGCATGTGACGAGCCATATCGCGGCGGCCTACTGCACGAGCCCGTTCGCCCGGCGCGGCGAGCCCGCCATGGTCCTGGTGTGGGACGGCGACGGCTTCCCACGGCTCTACCATGTCGACGAGAGCGGGCGGATCGAGGCCGACGGCGCGCTGTTCCCGCTCATCGGCGACGTGTACGCCATGGCCACCCGGCATTTCGGACCGTTTCCCCGGGAGAGCGGGGAGGGCGAACCCGACCCCCGCGCGGCGGGGAACCTCATGGCGTACATCGCGATGGGCACCGTCAAGGACGAGATCCAGGTGGTGCTCCGCACGCTGTTCCACGAGCACTTCGAGGCGGACACACCTCGGGCGCGGGAGTACCGGCAGGCGGTCGTCGGCTGCGGCGGCACCGCCGAGCCGTCCCACCGATACGTACACGCCTACCTGGGCGAGCTCCGCGAGCGGATGGACCGGCTGGGCGGCGGCGACGCCGACGTACTGGCCGGCCTGCACGACTTCGTGGAGAGGCTCCTCATCGAGCGACTGGTGCCGCGGATGCGGGCGTGGCGGGGAGACGGGCCGTTCAACCTGTGCTTCGCGGGCGGCTGCGCGCTCAACGTCAAGTGGAACTCCGCGCTCCGTGCGGAGCCGGCGATCCGCGAGATGTGGGTGCCGCCCTTCCCCGACGACTCGGGATCGGCGATCGGCGCCGCGGCGGCCCATCTGGGCCGTGTGGACGGCCTGCGCCCACTCGAGTGGGACCTGCGGGCCGGCCCCGTGCCGGTCCGCCACCCGCATCTGCCCGCGGGCTGGTCGGTGTCGCCGTGCCGGCCGGAGGAACTGGCCCGCCTGCTGCACCTCACCGGCAAGCCGGCGATTGTGCTCAGCGGGCGGGCCAAGCTCGGCCCACAGGCGCTGGGGTCGCGCAGCATCCTGGCCCCCGCCGTCGACGCGGGCATGCGCCGGCTGCTGAACGAGGTGAAGCAGCGCGACGGGCACCGGCCGGTCACCCCGATATGCCTGGCCGACCACGCGCGGGACGTGTTCGATCCGGGGACGCCGGACCCGTACATGCTGTTCGAGCACCGCCTCCGCCCTGAGTGGGTGGATCGGATCCCCGCCGTCCAGCACCTGGACGGCACGACCCGGTTGCAGACGGTCGGCGCGGACGACGATCCGACGCTGACCACCATCCTGCGCGAGTACCGCAAGTGGAGCGGGATTCCGGTGCTGTGCGGCACGAGTGCCGGTCTGAGCGGGAGCGGGTTCTTCCCCGACGTCGTCTCCGCGATGCGCTGGGGCCGGATCGACATCATCTGGAGCGACGGCGTCCTGTACCGCCGCGTCCGCAACGGCAGCGAGTGAAGGAGCCGCACACATGACCCGAGAACCGCGCGCGATGGTGATCTCGCTCCAGAAGAGCGGGACCCACCTGATGCAGGAACTCATGCTGGAGCTGGGTTTCAAGATGGTCGGTGTGCCCCGGCCCGCGCCGCACACCGTGCCCGTGTTCGACGAGGAGCAGAGCATGGCCATCGCGGCGCAGGTTCTCTCCAAGCTCGACTACGACGAGTTCGTCGAGCTGCGGGGCACCGAGGCGTTCGCCGAGCGCGCCCAGGAGCTCTGGGGGACGATGGTCTGGCACTGGCAGCGCCAGCTCGGCCAGCGGGTGGTCAACCGGTACGGGCGCACCAGGTACGAGTACGCCGAAGGGCTCGCCACCAACCCGCACCTGTCCTACAGCCGGTTCGCCGACACCCCGCCCGGCCTGTGCTGGATCTTCCACGAGCTGGACATCGAGCGGGTGGACGGCACCTTCCTGAGCGAGTGGGTGGAGACCGCGAGCCCGCCGCTCATCTTCAACTACCGTGACCCGCGTGACGCCGTCGTCTCCATGATCAACTTTCTGGAGGGGCGGACCAGGGAGGGGTACGGCAACTTCTTCGAGGCCGACATCTTCAGCGCGATCCTGGCCGGCAAGCCCACCTGGGAAGAGAAGATCGACTACGCGTTGCGGGACCGGTCGTTCCTCGGCCGGGACCAGTTCGAGAAGGCGCTCTGGCTGCTCAATCACCCGAAGGTCTGCAAGGTGCGGTACGAGGACCTGGTCGGGCCGCAGGGGGGCGGCTCCCGCGAGCGGCAGCTCGACGCGGTGAACCGGGTGCTGCGCCATCTCGGCTCCGACCGGGACGCGGAGGAGGTCGCGGGCCGGGTCTACAACCCCGACTCGTGGAGCTTCTACAAGGGCCGCAGCGGCGGCTGGCAGGAGCGGTTCACCGCGCGCAACCTGGCCAGGTTCAACGAGCAGTTCGGTGACCTGCTGGAGCAGTACGGCTACGAATGAGGCGAAATGCCCCGGCCAGCGGCGGTGCCGGAAGCCGCACCGCCGCCAGGCCCCCGTGCCGCGTCCTAGACTTACCCGGGATGGATGAATTCGCCGTGCCGCCCGCGTCCCGGCGCAGCGTACGCGACTGGCTCGTGGACATCGGCCTGTTCCTCTTCGCGGCGGCCTTCGGAATCGTGGCGGCCGCCGAGCGTCTTCAGATGCCCACCCCGGACGTGTTGCCCTGGGTGTTCCAGCTCGACCAGGTGATCGGCGTGCTGGGCTGTGCCGCGCTGTGGCTGCGGCGGCGCCATCCGGTCGAGCTGGCCCTGACCCTCGTCGTCCTGTCGGCCTTCTCCGAGCTGGTCGCGGGCGCGATGCTGGTGGCACTGTTCACGGTGGCGGTGCACCGGGCGGCGCGGACCACGATCGCCGTCTTCGCGTTGAGCCTGCTCGCCGCGCTGGTCTACGCCGTGATCAGGCAGGAGGTCGGCACGTCGCGCGAGCTGCTGTTCCTGCTGGGGGTCGCGACCCAGGGCTCCGCCACCGGCTGGGGCCTTTTCGTGCACCACCGGCGCCGGCTCCTGCTGTCGCTGCGGGAGAGCGCCGCCAGGGCCGAGGCCGAGGCCCAGCAGCGTGCCCGCGAGGCGATCGCCAGGGAGATCCACGACGTCCTCGGGCACCGGCTGTCCCTGCTGAGCGTGCACGCGGGCGCGCTGGAGTTCCGGCCGGACGCCCCCTCGGAGGACATCGCCCGCGCGGCCAAGGTGATCAGGCAGAGCGCCCATCAGGCGCTGCAGGACCTGCGGGAGGCCATCGGCGTGCTGCGGGCCCCGGTCGGCGAGCTGTCGCAGCCGTCCCTGGCCGACGTCGAGGAGCTCGCCGCCGAGTCCCGGCGGGCCGGGATGCGGGTGAACCTCACCCAGGAGGTTCCCGGGACCGTTCCCGGCCGGAGCGCCGGCACCGCCTACCGGATCGTGCAGGAGGCCCTCACCAACGCCCGCAAGCACGCTCCCGGAGCGGAGGTGTGGGTGCACACCACGGGGACACCCGGCCAGTGGCTCTCGATCGAGGTGCGCAACTCCGCGCCCGTCACCCCTCCCTCGGCCGCCCCCGCTCCCTCCCCCGCGCCCGGCGAGGGCTCAGGGCAGGGGCTGGTCGGGCTGGCCGAACGTGTCGCCCTGATCGGCGGGCGGCTGGAGCACGGGCCCACCGCCGAAGGTGGCTGGCGCCTGTCGTCCTGGCTACCCTGGCCGGTATGACCTCCCAGCAGCCACGGCAGGTCGGCGTGCTCATCGTCGACGACGACCCCCTGGTACGCGCCGGGCTGGTGATGATGCTGGGCGGCGCGCCCGACCTCAACATCGTCGCGGAGGCGGGCGACGGGAGTGAGGCGCTCTCGCTGGCCGCCCGGCATCGCCCCGACGTCGTCCTGATGGACATCCGGATGCCCGTCATGGACGGGCTGACCGCGACCAGGGAGCTCCGCGCCCGCCCCGGCGCCCCGGAGGTCATCGTGATGACCACCTTCGACGCCGACGACCATGTCCTGCGCGCGCTGCGCGCGGGAGCGGCCGGCTACCTGCTCAAGGACACCCCGCCCGCGGAGATCGTGGCCGCGGTGCGCCAGGTCACCCTGGGCAACCCGGTGCTCTCCCCCGCCGTGACGCGGCGCCTCATCGCCCGGGTCGCCGACGACGGCGAGAACGAGCGCCGCACCCGGGCGCGGGAGCGGCTGGCCCGGCTGGCCGGCCGGGAACGCGAGGTGGCGATCGCGGTCGGACAGGGCAGGTCCAACGCCGAGATCGGCGCCATGCTCCACCTCAGCCTGGCCACGGTGAAGACGCACGTGTCCAGCGTCCTCACCAAGTTCGACCTCAACAACCGGGTCCAGATCGCGCTGCTCGTCCACGACGCGGGCCTGCTCGACGACCCGCGGTGACTCAGCCTGCGGCGCGCTTGGACTTCCACCAGGAGGGGTTGTCGGCGTACCAGCGGACGGTCTCCGCCAGGCCGTCCTCGAACGCGGTCAGCGGCCGGTAGCCGAGAGCGCGCAGCTTCGCGTCGTCGAGCGAGTAGCGGCGGTCGTGACCCTTGCGGTCGGTCACCCGCTCGACCATGGTCCAGTCGGCCTCCAGCGCGTCCAGCAGCCGCTGGGTGAGTTCCAGGTTGGTCAGCTCGGCGGTGCCCGCGATGTGGTAGACCTCGCCGGGCTCGCCCTGTTCGGCGACCAGGCGGATGCCCCGGCAGTGGTCGTCGACGTGGATCCAGTCTCGGATGTTGCCGCCGTCGCCGTACAGCGGAACCTTCCCGCCCTCCAGCAGGTTGGTGACGAAGAGCGGGATGACCTTCTCCGGGAACTGGTACGGCCCGTAGTTGTTGCCGCACCGGGTGATCGACACCGGCAGCCCGTGCGTGATCGCGTAGGCGCGGGCGATCATGTCGCCGCCCGCCTTGGCCGCCGCGTACGGCGAGCGTGGGCGGAGCGGGGCGTCCTCGTCCCAGGAGCCCGTCTCGATCGACCCGTACACCTCGTCCGTCGAGACCTGGACGACCCTCGGCGTACCGGCGTCCAGGCAGGCCTGCATCAGCGTCTGGGTGCCGAGCACGTTGGTGCGGACGAACTCGCCGGCCCCCTCGATCGACCGGTCGACGTGCGACTCGGCCGCGAAGTTGATCACGACGTCATGGCCGGGGACCACCCGGCCGAGCAGCTCGGCGTCGCAGATGTCGCCCTGGACGAAGTCGTGCGGCACCCCTTCCAGGTTGGTGGGGTCCGCGGCGTACGTGAGCCGGTCGAGCACGGTGATCCGGGCATCCCGGGTGGTGCGCACGAAATGGGACCCGATGAACCCGGCACCGCCGGTGACGAGGATTCTCATGAGTGAGACACACCTTTCTGTCTGGGTAGAGCGCAGGCGACACGCGCTACCGGGCCAGGCACCATTCCAGCACTGCCATGGCGCTGTGGAGCTTGTTACGCGCCTGTTCGAAGGCGATGCTCGACGGGCCGTCCAGCACCTCGGCGGTCACCTCCTCGCCGCGATGCGCCGGCAGGTCGTGCATGAAGCAGGCGTCCGGGTAACGGGACATGAGGGATACGTCCACCTGAAACGGTGCGAATATCTGCCGCCATCGCAGGTCGGGTTTGCTGGTCCCGGTGGTCTGCCAGCGGGTGGTGTAGACGACGTCGACCTGGGCGGGCAGCGACAGCATGTCGTGGCTCTCGCGGACACTGCCGCCGGATCGCGCGGCCAGCGCGGCCGCCTCCGCGAGCACGTCCGGCGTGAGGCCGTACCCGCGGGGAGTGCGGAACTCCAGCTCGACGCTGGGGAACCTGGAGAGCGCGAAGGCGAGCGCGACCGCGGTGTTGTTGCCCTCACCGACGTAGAGCACGCGCAGACCCTTGAGACGGCCGAACCTGGCCGACATCGTGGTGAGGTCGGCCAGGGCCTGCGTGGGGTGCTCCTCGGCGCTCATCGCGTTGACGACGGCGGGGCAGTGCTCGGCGAACGTCCGCATCTCCCGCTGCGGCCCGGCGGTACGGATGACCAGGCCGTCCAGCATGCCGCCGAGCACCCTCGCGGTGTCCTCCAGCGTCTCACCGGTGTTGAGCTGCAGGTCGCCGGGCCCGTAGGTGATCACCTGCGCGCCGAGTCGCAGCGCGCCGGTGGTGAAGGAGGTCCGGGTACGGGTGGAGGTCTTGCTGAAGTAGACGCCGACGATCCGGCCGCGCAGCGGGGCGTCGTGCGCCTCCGGGGCCGCGGCGAGGTCGACACCGCGCCGGACGATCGACTCGATGTCGTCGTCCTTGAGGTCGCGCAGCGAGATCACATCACGGGAACCGACCATGACTCACTCCTCGGGGTTGTCGATGACCGCGGTCAGAGCGGCCGCCAGGATGGACACCTGCGGTGGGAAGAGTGCCGTCCGGTGGTCGCCGGGGACGCGGTGGACACGCACCCCCGCGGCCTGCCGCCGCCACTGGTCCAGGTAGTCGTCGAACGACCGGCCGAGAATGGTCTGGTAGCCGCCCGCGGCGAGCTCCTCGCAAACGATCAGGTCGACCGTGCCCGGATAGGCGGCGAAACGGTAGCGGGAGCGGGCCTCCAGCATCTCCCGCCAGGAGCGCAGCCAGTGCGTCCAGCCCTCGCCGAGGTCGAGGTCCGCACCGTCGACCAGCAGGTCGCCGTCGTCGATCACCTCGCGCAGCACGCCCATGATCTCGGCGCGCGCCTCCTCGCCGCCCGCACCGTCCCGAAGGTCCGCGAGAAGCCCCTCGGCCCGGCGCAGCACCTCCAGGTTGGCCAGGAGCGGGTTGACCCCGGCCGAGGCGTATTCGAACGGGTCGATCAGGATCAGCCGGGGCCGTTCACCGATCTCGTGGAGCCGGCGGGCCATCTCCCAGGCGATACCGCTGGAGGCGCACCAGCCGAGGATGTGGTACGGGCCCTGTGGCCGTGCCGCCCGCAGTTCCGCCAGGTAGGTGGCCGCGATCTCCGGCACGCTCGTGGCGTGACCGTGGTCGCCGTGCAATCCGGGCCACTCGAAGGCCGCCAGGGGTCGTTCCGGCGCGTACACGTCGGCGAGATGCCGGTACCAGTGGGCGCTCCCGCCACCGGGGTGGACGCAGAACAGCGGCGTGCCCTCGCCCCGGTCGTTGAGCCAGAGCAGCACCGACGGCCTCTCCCGCTCCGTCGCGGCGGCGGCCGCCAGACCGCGTACCGTGCGGTGTTCCAGGAAGTCGCGGAAGGTCACCTCGACGCGGTGCTCCCTGGCCAGCCGGGCGACGATCCGGAGCATGAGGAGCGAGTGGCCGCCCAGCTTGAAGTAGTCGTCGTCGCGGCCCACCCGCTCGACGCCCAGCGCGTCGGCCCACACCTCGGCGATCGCCGTCTCGACCGGGCCGTCCGGCGGCTCGTACCGCGTGGTCACCTTCGGCCGGTCGGAACCGGGCACGGGCAGCGCGGCCCGGTCGACCTTGCCGTTGGCCAGGCGGGGGAAGGACCCCAGGACCACGAAGTGGGTCGGCACCATGTACCCGGGCAGCACCCGGTCGGCGTGGCGGCGCACCTCCTCGACGGCGGCGCCGTCGCGGAGGATCAGGTAGGCGGCGAGCCGCCGATCGCCCTGCGGCCCGGGGACCGGGTGCACCACCACGGCCCGGACGTCCGGGTGGCCGGCGAGGATGTTCTCCACCTCGCCGGGCTCGACCCGGAACCCGCGGATCTTGAGCTGGTGGTCGCGCCGGCCGAGGATCTCGATCCGGCCGCCGCGGTCGCGCCTGCCGATGTCGCCGGTGGCGTACATCCTGCCGCCCGGCTCGGCGGCGAACGGGTCGGGCAGGAACACGTCCGCGGTGGTGGCGGGCCTGCCGAGATAACCTCGGGCCAGCCCGTCGCCACCGACGAAGATCTCTCCGGCCACCCCGTCGAGCACCGGTTCCAGGTCCCGGTCGAGCAGGTACACGGTGGTGTCGGCGGCCGGCACCCAGACGGGCTCGTCATCGGTCATCCGGGTACCGAAGGCGAAGACGGTCGCCTCGCTCGGGCCGTACATGTCCCAGACCTGGGCATCGGTGGCGCGCAGCCGGGTCATCAGGTCGGCGCTCATCGCCTCGCCCCCGGACAGCAGCCGGAATCCGGCGTGCGGGGACCAGCCCGACTCGGTCAGCATCCGCCAGGTGGTGGGCGAGGCCTGCAGGAACCTGGCGCCGCTGCCGCGCAGCAGCCCGGCGAGCGAGACCGGGTCCCGGCCGAGGTCCTCACCGGCCAGAACCAGGTGGCCGCCGTTGGCGAGGGTGGTGAAGACGGCGAGCTGGCACACGTCGGTCACCATCGGCACGACCGCGGCCGCCACGTCGTGGACGGCCAGGCCGAGGTTCCGCCACATCGACCAGACCCGGTCGGCGAGCGCGCCGTGCCGGACCATCACCCCCTTGGGGCGGCCGGTCGACCCGGAGGTGTACACGACGTAGACCAGCTCCTCCGGATCAGGCCGGTGCGGCTCGGCGACCGGCTCGGCGTGATCGATCCGGCCGGGAGTGACCACGACGGCCCCGGCGATCTCGGTGCCGCTCACCACGACCCGCGGCCCGGCGTCGCGCACCAGCGCGGCGATCCGGTCGGCCGGGTGCCCGGGGTCGACGGGGACGTACGCCGCGCCCACGGCGAGGACACCGAGCACGGCCGCCACCAGGTCGGGTTCCCTGGGCAGGCACACCCCGACCAGGTCCCCGGCGCGCACGCCCGCCTCCCGCAGGCCGGCCGCCCAGCGCCAGGCACGGTCGCGCAGTTCCCGGTAGGTCAGCGTGGCACCCGCCGCCTCGACCGCCACCGCGTCGGGGATCCGCGCGGCCTGCTCGGCGAAGAGCTCGTGGACACCCCGGCGCGGCCGGGGCGCCCGGGTCCGGTCCACCCCGCCGGTCAGCAGCCGTTCCCGCTCGCGCGCCGGGAGCAGTGACACACCGGCGTCGCCGTCGAGGTCGGCGATCATCAGGGTCAGCGCCCGCCGGTACATCCGGGCGAGCAGCTCGGCGTACGGGCGCCCGACCCACGACGACTTGGTGGCGATCACCAGCCCCTGGGCGCCCCTCATGACCGCCAGCGGGAACTCGTTCGGGCTGACGTCCGTGCTGCCGGAGGTGTCGACCGTCTCCCGGTCCAGTACGTGGAAGTCGAGGTAGTTGAAAGCCACGTCGAGCACGCGCTGCCCGTCGCCGAACTCGCGCTGCATCTCGGGCAGCGGGAAGCGGCGGTGCGGCCACAGCTCGACCTCCTCGGCGAACACCGCCTCGACCAGCTCACGCCAGGTGGCCGCCCCGGTCGGGGCGACGAAGGGCACCGGGTTGAGGAACATGCCGCGGACCCGGTCCCCGCCCTCGACCTCGGTACGGCCGTTGCACACCAGGCCGCAGTAGAACGGTCCCGGACCGGCGACCGCCCGCCACACGGCGACGTGCGCGGCGAGCAGCACGCTCTTCAGCGACGTCCCCGCCGACGTGGCCACCCGCCGCAGCGCGGCCTCGATGTCGTGGAACGGCACGACCGTCGAGTACGCCCCCGGGCCGTCCGGGTCGGCCCAGGCGGCGGGGATGGTCAGCCGGTTCGCGCCGCCCAGCCGGTCCCGCCAGAACACCCGGTCGGCCTGGCCGGTCAGGCTGCGCCGCTCCTGCGCGATGAAGTCGGCGTACCTGACGGCGCTCGACTCCTCGGCAGGCGTGGGCCGGCCGTCGCGGATCGCCCGGTAGAGGTCGAGCACCTCCGTGATGATCGAGTTGTGGCTCCAGCCGTCCAGGATCGCGTGGCACTCGGTGAGCGAGAGGTACCACCGGTCGTCACCGGCCTGGTGCGCGTGGACGCGCAGCAGCGGTGCCGCGCCGAGGTCGAAGAGCCGTGCGCGCTCCGCCGCCCGGAACGCCGTCATGCTCGCCTCCCGCTCGTCCGGCGACTCCCCGCGCAGGTCCGCGTACCCGACCTCGACCTCCACCCGGTCGTGCACGAGCTGCAACGGCTCGGAGAAGGCCGCCAGGTCGAACGAGGTACGCAGGATGTCGTGCCGGGCCACGACCTCTTCGGTCGCGGCGGCGAACGCCGCGGCGTCGAAGACGCCGTGATCACGGATCAGGTAACTGGTGATGTTGTGATACGGGTTGCCGTCCGGATCGGCCAGCAGCTCGTAGACCATGCCGGCCTGGACCCGCGCCATCGGATAGGCGTCCACCACTCCGGCCGGCACCTTCGCCCGGTCCGCCGCGCCGATCAGCGCGAACGGCGGCGTGCCGGCCCGCTCGACGCGGGTCACGTCGCCGTCGCCCCCCAGGATCAGGTCGGCGATGCTCTGATGCCGGAACAGGCTCTGCACGGAGTAGTCGAGGCCGCCGGCGCGCAGCGCCCCGACGAGGCGGACCGCGCGGATCGAGTCGCCACCGAGCTCGAAGAAGTTGTCGTCCACGCCGACCCGCTCGATGCCGAGCACCTCGGCCCAGATCCCGGCCATCGCCGTCTCCGCCTCGGTCCGCGGCGGGACGTAGCCGTTGCCCTGCTCCTGCCGCGAGCCGTCGGGGGCGGGCAGCGCCCGCAGGTCGACCTTGCCGTTGGCGGTCAGCGGCAGCTTCGGGACGATCACGAAGGCGGCCGGGACCATGTGGCCGGGCAGCCGCTCCACCGCGTACGCGCGCAGCTCCGCCGCGCCGATCCGCGCACTGTCCCTGGGTACGGCGTAGCCGATCAGCCTCCGCTCGCCGGGCACGCTCTCGTCCACGGTGACGACGGCGTCGTCCAGGTCCGGATGGCCGGACAGGCACGCCTCGACCTCACCGAGTTCGATCCGGAACCCGCGGATCTTCACCTGGTCGTCGAGGCGGCCGAGGAAGCCGATGTCGCCGTCCGGCCGCCACCTCGCCCGGTCTCCCGAGCGGTAGAGCCGGGAGCCCGGCGGCCCGAAGGGATCGGGCACGAAGCGGTCCGCGGTGAGCGCGGGACGGCCGAGGTAGCCGCGGGCGACGCCGGCGCCGCCCACGTGGAGCTCGCCCGGCACGCCGACCGGCACCGGACGCATCCGCCCGTCGAGCACGTGCAGGGTGAGGTCGCCGAGGGGCCGCCCGATCGGGCTGCGCTCCCCCGCCAGATCGGGCGGGCCGAGGGGCCGGTAGGTGACGTGCACGGTCGTCTCGGTGATGCCGTACATGTTGACGAGCCTCGGCCGGTCGGCGCCGTACCTGTCCCACCAGGGTTCCAGCATGCCGACGTCGAGCGCCTCCCCGCCGAAGATCACCAGGCGGAGCCGGAGCCGGTCGAGGGCGGCCTCACCGCGCCTGGCCAGATCGACCAGCGAGCGGAACGCCGACGGCGTCTGGTTGAGCACGGTCACGCCCTCGTCGGCGAGGAGCACGGCCAGGTCCCAGGGCGAGCGCGACACCTCGTAGGGGACGACGACGAGGCGTCCGCCGTACAGGAACGCGCCCCACATCTCCCAGACCGAGAAGTCGAAGGCGTAGGAGTGGAACAGCGCCCAGACGTCGTCCGGGCCGAAGCCGTAGTCGTCCTCGGTCACGGTGAACAGGCGGACCGCGTTGGCATGGGTCACCTGGACACCCTTGGGGCGGCCCGCGGACCCGGAGGTGTAGATGACGTAGGCGAGATCGTCGGGGTGCGTCCGGAGCGCGGGCGCCTCGGCGGGCAGCGCCGCGATGCGGTCGATCTCATCGGCGTCGTCCAGATACAGGCTGCGCCCGGACACCCGTTCCGCCAGCGCGGTCTCGGTGACCACCACGGAGGCGGCGGCGTCACGGACCAGGAAGTCGATCCGCTCGGCCGGGTGATCCGGATCGAGCGGCAGGTAGGCCGCCCCGGCCTTGACCACCGCGAGGACGGTGACCAGCATGTCGACGCCGCGCGGCAGGCAGATCCCCACGAGGTCCTCGCGGCCCACGCCGAGTTCCGCCAGCCGGTGCGCCAGCCGGTTGGCCCTGGCCTCCAGGTCGGCGTAGCTCAGGTGCCGGCCGTCGAAGGTCACCGCGATCGCGCCGGGCCGCTCCCGTACCCGGGCGGCGAAGCGCTCATGCAGGCAGGGCTCGCCGGTCGTCTCTGAGCTCGGCGGGACGACCGGCCCGCGGACCAGCCGATCGAGCTCCGCGGCACCCATCAGCGGCAGCTCGCTCACCCGCGTCCCGGGGTCGGCGACGGCCGCGCCGAGCAGGCGGACGTAGTGCCCGGCCATCCGCCGCGCCGTGTCCGGGTCGAGCAGCGCGCGCGCGACGGTGGCCTCGCCCGCGACCGAACCGTCCGGCCGCTCCTCCAGCGTCCAGCTCAGGTCGAACTTGGCCTGTCGCGCCAGGACCGGGACCAGCTCGCCGGAGACCGCTCCGGCCTCGAAGCTCAGCGGTTCGTTGTTCTGCAGGGTCAGGTTGACGCTGACCAGCGGGTGGGTGGACAGGTCCCGGCCGGCCGCCAGCGCGTTGACGACGCGCTCGAACGGGACGTCCTGGCGGGCGAAGGCGTCAAGGGCCGTACCGCGGGCACGATCGAGCAGCTCGGCGAACGTCGGGTCGCCGGACAGGTCGGCTCGCAGCACGAGCAGGTTGGCGAACAGGCCGATCAGGTCGTGCGTCTGCGCGCGGGTCCGGCCGGCCACCGGGCTGCCGACGGCGAAGTCGGCCTGGCCGGTGTACCGGTGCAGCAGCGACCAGAACGCCGCCAGGTAGACCATGAAGGGCGTGGCCTGGTGCTCCCTGGCCAGCACCCGGACCTGATGCCCGATCTCGGCGGGGAGGTCGAACCGGACGGTCTCCCCCGCCGGGTCCCACACCACCGGGCGCGGCCGGTCCGTCGGCAGTTCCAGCGCCGGCAGGTCACGGAGGGTCTCCGCCCAGTGGCCGAGGTCGCGTTCCAGCCGTTCACCGGAGAGCTGGTCGCGCTGCCAGGCCGCGAAGTCGGCGTACCGCAACCCGGGCGCGGGCGGTTCCTCGCCGGTGGCCAGCGCGGCCAGCTCGCGTACCAGCAGGCCGCCCGACCAGCCGTCGACGGCGATGTGGTGCAGCATGAGGACCAGTACGTGTTCCTCGGGTGCCAGCCGTACCAGCCTGGCGCGCAGCATCGGACCCGCGGCGAGGTCGAACGGCGTGCCGGTCTCGGCTTCCAGGAGGGCGTCGAACTCGGCCGGGGTGAGGTCGTCGAAGGCCAGATCCACCTTGCCCGGCGGGTCGATCGTCTGGATCGGTTCGGCGTCGGGCCCTTCGGTGGTGTAGCGGGTGCGCAGGATCTCGTGGCGACGTACCAGTTCGTCGAGGGCCGCGCCCAGATCGACGCCGGAGAGGTCACCGCGCAGCCGGATCACCAGCGGCACCAGGTAGTCGGTGCCGCCCGGGCGGAGCCGGTCCAGCACCCAGAGCTGCCGCTGCGCGAAGGAGAGCGGCGGCGGAACGTCGGAGGGCATGACCGGGATGGCGCCCTCCCGCCCCGCCGCACGCCGGGAACGCAGGCGATCCCTCAGCAGCCCGGCGCCCGCGCTCGTCTCCGGCTTGGTCACGTCAGTGCTCATCGTCTCTTCCCTCGTACGATGTGGGGGCGGCGGCCTCGGCCAGTCTTTCCAGCGCGGTGGCCTGCGCGCGGACGGTGGTGGCCTCGAACAGGACGCGTAGCGGGATCTCCAGTCCGAACAGGTCCCGCAGCAGGGCCATCAGGCGGGTGGCGAGCAGCGAGTGGCCACCGAGTTCGAAGAAGTCGTGTGCCACGCCGACAGCGGGCAGGCCGAGCACCTCGGCCCAGGCGGCGGCGATGGCCTCCTCCACCTCGTTGGCAGGCGGGACCGTCTCCTCCGGCGCGAGGGCGGTGCCCGGGTCGGGCACCGGCAGCGCGCGGCGGTCCACCTTCTGGCCCGCGGTCGCGGGTAGCCCGTCCAGCGTCACGAACAGCGCGGGCACCATGTACTCCGGCACCCGGTCGCGCAGGTGGGCACGGAGCTCCGGCGACGACGGCGTGGCGCCGGAGCCGGAGCTGGACCCGGACCTGGAACTGGACCCGGAACTGGACCCGGAACTGGAGCTGGACGTCGGCACGATGTACCCCACCAGCCGGCGGTCGCCCGGCGCGAGTTCCCAGACCGCCGCGGCGGCGGCCTGGACGCCGGGGTGCGCGGCCAGCGCGGTCTCGATCTCGCCGAGCTCGATCCGGAACCCGCGCAGTTTCACCTGGGCGTCGATCCGGCCGATGAACTCGATCACCCCGTCGGGACGGTACCTGACCTGGTCCCCTGTCCGGTACAACCGTTCCCCGGGCTCCGCGCCGAACGGGTCGGGGACGAAACGATCAGCGGTCGGCCCCGGCTGCCGCAGGTACCCCCGGCTGACCCGCGGGCCGCCCAGGCAGAGCTCGCCGACCACGCCGACGGGCACCGGGTTGAACGCCGCGTCCACCACGTAGGCCCGGGTGCCCGGCAGCGGGCGGCCGATCGGCAGGCCCGCGTCCGGGGCGGCGGCGGCCACCTCGGCCGGGGTCACGGAATGGCACAGGCTGCCGATGGTGGCCTCGGTCGGGCCGTACACGCAGAGGAACCTGGCGGGCAGACCTGTGGCCAGCCAGAGCCGGGCGTCCTGGTAGCCGACCGCCTCGCCGCCGACGGCCAGCACGCGCAGCGCGGCCGGCCTCGGGTCGCCGGGCCGGATGCCGGTCATCACGTCGCGGTAGTAGGTGGCCGCGAGCGCGACGTGGGTCACCCCGGTCTCGGCCAGCAGGTCCGGCAGGTCGGCGGGGGCGACGACGCCGGTGTCGCCGATCACCACGGTGGCGCCCGCCAGCAGGGTGGCGCCCATCTGCGCCATGGCCGGGTCGAAGATGAGCGGCGCGTGCAGCAGCACCCTGTCCCCGGGGCGGATGTCGTGCGCGTCCGCGTGGACGCGGCAGTGGTGGGTGTACGCGCCGTGCGGGACGACGACCGCCTTCGGCCGGCCGGTCGAGCCCGAGGTGTAGATCATGTACGCGGCGTGCCCGGGGTCCCCGGGTGGGAGGTCGACGAGTGGGAGGTCACCGGGTGGCGCGTCTTCCGCCTCACCGACCACGAGGATCGGGACCGAGCCGGAGAGAGGGCCGGAGAGAGGGCCGGAGAGGGGGCCGGGGAGGGAACTCGGCCGATGGTCGGTGAGCACCACCGCGGGCCGCAGGTCGCCGAGCATCGCCGCCAGGCGTTCGGCGGGTTGCGCGGTGTCCAGCGGCACGTACACCCCGCCCGCCCGCAGCACGGCCAGCAGCGCGGTCACCGCCGCCGGTGACCGGTCCAGGTAGACGGCCACCGGGTCCTCGGGGCGCACCCCCGCGGCGTGCAGCCGCCTGGCCAGCGCGGCGGCCCGGCCGTCCAGCTCGGCGTAGCTCAGGCGCTCGCCGGCGTACTCGACCGCGGGCGCGTCCGGGGTGCGGGCGGCCTGGGCGGCGAACGCCTCGTGCAGGGATTCGTGCGTGATCGGCGTGGCCCGCGGGTTCCAGTCCCGCAGCAGCCGCCCGCGCTCGGCGGGGTCCAGCATGTCGAGGCGGCTGACGGGCCGGTCCGGTGCCAGCGCCGCCGACTCCACCAGGGTCCGGAAATGTCCGGCGAGACGGCGGATCGTCGCCTCGGCGAACAGGTCCGTCGCGTACTCCAGCTCGGCCAGATAGCCGCCATCGGTGCCGGCGACGAGGCCGAAGGTGAGATCGAACTTGGCCGTGGCCCGCTCGACGGCGACCGGCCGCACGTCGAGCCCCGTCAGGCGCGGCGGCTCAGGCGCCTGCTCGCGCAGCCCGAACGTGACGTCGCACAGCGGGGAACGGGACAGGTCCCGCTGCGGGGCCAGCCCCTCCACCAACCGGTCGAAGGGCAACTCGTCGTGGCTGAAGGCGTCCAGCGCGCTCTCCCTGACCCGGCCGATCAGGGTCGTCACCGTCGGATCGCCGGCCAGGTCCACCCGCACCACGACGGTGTTGACGAAGAACCCGACGACATCGTCCAGTTCCGCCTGGCCACGACCGGCGACGACCGTGCCGATCGCCACGTCGGTGGCACCGGTGTAGCGGCCGAGCATCGCGGCGAACACGCTCAGGAAGGTCATGAACGCGGTCGCGCCATGCCGCCGGCCGAGCGCCAGCAGCGGCTGCGCGACCTCGGCGGGGATGTCGCAGGTGACGGTCGCGCCGCGGCCCCGGCGTACCGGCGGCCGGGGCCGGTCGGCGGGCAGTTCCAGCGGCTGCAGTCCGGCCAGCCGATCGCGCCAGTGAGCCAGCTCACGGTCCAGCACGTCGCCGGTCAGCTGGGAGCGCTGCCAGGACGCGTAGTCGGCGTACTGCAGCGGGGGTGGCCCGAGCACCGTCGGCCGGCCCTGCACCCGGGCCTCGTAGAGCTCGGAGAGCTCGCGCGCCATGATCTGCTCGGACCAGGCGTCGGCGACGATGTGGTGCATGACCAGCAGGAACACATGCTCCCGGGCGCCGAGCCTGATCAGGTAGGGCAGCGCGGGCACCTGCCCGGCCAGGTCGAAGGGCCGCTCGGCGAGCGAGCGGACGAGCGCGGTCACCCGTTCTGAGTCCGCTCCGGACAGGTCGATGACCGGCAGCGGAACGGGCGCGGCCGGATCCACGATCTGGGCCGCGCCGCCGTCCTGCCCGGTCACGTAACGGGTGCGCAGGGCGCCGTGCCGGGCGAACAGTCCGGTCAGCGCGCCGGCCAGGGCGTCGTCGTCCAGCTGCCCGGACAGCCGGAACGCCCAGGTCACGTGATACTGGCCGCCCTGGTCGAGGAGATCGAGGAACCACAGTCGCTGCTGGGCGAAGGAGAGCGGGACCGGTCCGGCCCGCCGTTCCGCGTCCAGCGGGACGATCTCCCCGGCGGCCTGGACGCCGAGGCCGTCGACCCTGGCCGCCAGCGCGGCGGCGGTGCGGTCCTCGAACACGGCGCGGACCGGCAGGGCGACGCCGAACGCGGCCCGCAGCCGGGCCGCGATCCGGATCGCCAGCAGGGAGTGGCCGCCCAGGTCGAAGAAGTCGTCGCCCGTCCCGACCACGTCGAGCCCGAGCACCTCGGCCATCACATCCGTCACGATCTTCTCGGCCGGGGTGCGCGGCGCTGCGGGGACGGCCCGGCCGGCCTGCCGGACGCCGTCCGGGTCGGGCAGCGCGGCTCGGTCGATCTTGCCGCTGGAGGTCCGCGGCAGGCGGTCCACGGTGCGGAGCACCGAGGGCACGTACGGCTCGGGCAGCCGCGCGAGCAGGAACTCGCGAATCTCCCGCTGCTCCGGCGCGTCTCCCCGCGCCACCAGGTAGCCGACCAGCCGGGGCAGGCCGTCGGGTCCCCGCCTGGCCTCGACCACGGCCGCGGCGAGCGCGGGATGCCGGGACAGCACGACCTCGACCTCGTCCAGCTCGATCCGGACACCGCGGATCTTGACCTGGCGGTCGGCCCGGCCGAGGAACTCCAGCGCGCCGTCCGTCCTGCGGCGCACCACGTCGCCGGTGCGGTAGGCGCGGGCACCCGGCGGCCCGTACGGGTCGGGTACGAACCGGTCGGCGGTCAGTCCCGGCCTGCCGAGGTAGCCGCGGGCCAGCCCGTCCCCCGCGGCGTGCAGCTCGCCCGGCGTGCCGACCGGGGCGAGCCTGCCGTCCGGCGTGTAGACGACCGTGCGGGTGTTGTCCAGCGGCCTGCCGATCGGCACGATGCCGGGCCCGTCACCGGATCCGTCATCCGGCTCGTACTGCCACGCGGTCACGTCGATCGAGCATTCGGTCGGGCCGTAGGTGTTGACCAGCGCCGTCCCCAGCCGGGTGGACAGGCGGGCGGCGAGCTCGCCGGGCAGCGGCTCGCCGGCCGAGAAGAGCAGGCGGAGCGTGCCGCAGCGTTCCAGGCCCGGCTCGTCGGCGAGCGTCCGCAGGAAGGAGGGGACGCCCTGAAGCACGGTGATCCGGTCCCGGACCAGCGCCTCGACCATGCTCGCCGGGTCGCGCTCGGTCCCGTCCGGCGGGAGCACCACGGTGCCACCGGACACCAGCGGCCCGAGGAACTCCCAGACGGAGGCGTCGAACGTGACCGACGTCTTCTGCAGGAGCCGGTCCGAGGCGCCGAGCCCGTGCTCGTGGACCGTCCACAGCACCCGGTTGCGGATGCCGCGGTGCGGTACGGCCACCCCCTTGGGCCGGCCGGTGGAGCCGGAGGTGTACATGACGTACGCCAACCCGTCCAGGTCGGTGCCGACCGGTGCGGATTCGCCGGGGCTGCCGTCGATGCCGGCCCGCTCGGCGGCCAGGCTCAGCACCGGCGTGCCGTGGCCGCTCGCCGGAGACGGCTCGGCGTCGACGACGACCAGCCGCACCCGGCTGTCCTGGAGCATCCAGGACAGCCGGTCGGCCGGGTGGGCGGGGTCGAGCGGGAGGTAGGCCGCTCCGGCGCGCAGCACCCCGAGCAGCGCCACGACCAGCTCCGGTCGCCGGGGCAGGCAGACGCCCACGACGTCGTCACGGCGGATGCCGGCGGCCCGCAGGTGGTGGGCGAGCCGGTTGGCGGCGGAGTCCAGGTCACCGTAGGTGAGCGCGGCTCCGTCGCACTCCACCGCGACCCGGCCGGGGGCCAGGGCCGCCTGGCGGGCGACCAGTTCGGGCAGGCCGAGGTCGGGCCTGCTCCGGACGGGGCCACCGGCGCCGGCGGTGAGCGCGTGCCGCTCCGCGTCGTCGAGCGGCTCCAGCTCCCCGAGCGCGCCGTCCGGCCGGGCCGCCGCCGACTCCAGCAGGGTCAGGTAGTGGCGGGCGAGCCGGTCGGCGGTGGCCCGGTCGAAGAGCGCGGTCGCGTACTCGATCTCGCCGGTCAGGCCGCCGTCGGCACGCCGGGTCAGCTCCACGGTGAGGTCGAACTTCGCGGTACGCCACGGCACCGGCTCGGGCGAGACGTCCAGCCCCGGCAGCCGGAACCGCTCCTCTCCCTCCTCCCGGAACGCGAAGAGCAGCTGGAACAGCGGGTGCCGGGACAGGTCGCGGCTCGGTGCCAGCTCCTCCACCAGCCGCTCGAACGGCAGCTCGTCATGCTGGTACGCCTCGGCGACGACGTCCTGGACGCGGCCGAGCAGCGTGCCGAACGACGGGTCTCCGGTGAGGTCGGCGCGCATCACGACAGTGTTGACGAAGAAGCCGATCAGCCCCTCGACCTCGGCGGAGTCGCGGCCGGACAACGGCACGCCGACCGCCAGGTCCCTCCGCCCGGTGTGGCGGGCGAGCAGCGCGTAGAACCCCGCCAGGTAGGTCGTGAACGGGGTGGCTCCGGCCCGCCTGCCGAGCTCCTCCAGCGCCCCGGCCAGCGTGGGCGGCACGTCGAAGCGGAGGACCGCCCCGCGATGGTCGCCGACCGGGGGACGGGGCCGGTCGGTGGGCAGTTCGGTCGGCTCCAGACCGGCGAGCCTGCCGCGCCAGTGCGCCAGTGCGCCGTCCAGCGCCTGCCCGGCGAACCGCTCGCGCTGCCAGGCGGCGAAGTCGGCGTACTGCAGAGCCGGCTCCGGCAGGTCCCGGCCCAGGTAGGCGTCCGCCAGCTCGGTCGCGAGGATGCCGCTCGACCAGCCGTCGGTGGCGATGTGGTGGGTCACCAGGACCAGGACGTGCTCGTCCGTACCGGCTCGCACCAGCCGGACGCGCAGGACGGGACCGCGCGCCAGGTCGATCGGCGTGGCCAGTTCCGCTTCGAGGACCGTGGCCGGGTCCGCGTTCTCGGCGACCGGGCGGAGCCGCGGCGGCGGGTCGACGACCTGCACGGGCTCGCCGTCGGAGCCCGCGACGTAGCGGGTGCGGAGGATCTCGTGCCGCTCGGCCACCCTGGTCAGTGCCCGCCCGAGCCCGTCCACGTCGAGCTCTCCGCGCAGCCGCAGCGCGGTCACCACGAGGTACTCCGTCCCGCCCGGACGCAACTGGTCCAGGACCCACAGGCCGCGCTGCGCGAAGGAGAGCGGCAGCGGGCCGGACCTGTCCGCGGGGGTGACAGGTGAGGAGGGGGTGGTCGCCTGCGGCGTCTCCGGCTGCCGCGCCCCGGCGGACGCCCCGAACATCTCCTCCGTCTGGGCGCGCACCCGGGCGGCGACGAGGTCCGCGAGGGTGGCCACGGTCGGCGCGGCGAACACGTCCCGCACCGAGACCGGCACCGGGAACCGCTCGCGCAGCCGGGCCGCCACCCGGGTGGCGAGCAGCGACTGCCCGCCGAGGTCGAAGAAGCGGTCGTGCCGGCCGACCCGGCCGGCTCCGAGCACCTCGGCCCACACCTCGGCGATCGCCCGCTCCGCCGGAGTGGCGGGCGCGGTGTAGGTCTCCGCGCCGCCCAGCGGGGCCAGGCCGGGCAGCGCCCGGCGGTCGAGCTTGCCGTTGCCGAGCAGCGGCAGCTCGGCGAGGGTCCCCCACAGGGTGGGCACCAGGTGACCGGGGAGCCGCTCGGCCAGGTAGGTCCGCAGCTCGGAGAGCGGCACGCCGGGGCCCGCCGGGAGGATGTGGGCGGCCAGCCTCGGGTTGCCCGGGTCGGACCGGTCGGCGACCACCGCGGCGGCGCGGACGGCCGGATGCTCGGCCAGGACGCCCTCGATCTCACCGGGCTCGACCCGGAAACCGCGAATCTTGATCTGCTGGTCCGCGCGGCCCAGGAAGACCAGGGTGCCGTCGGGTCGCTGCCGGGCGAGGTCGCCGGTCCGGTAGAGGCGCGCTCCGGGCTCGGTCGCGTGCGGATCCGGTACGAAGCGGTCCGCGGTGAGGCGCGGGCTGCCGAGGTAGCCCTGGCCGACACCGCGCCCGCCGACGTAGATCTCGCCGGCCACGCCGGGCGGCACCGCGCGCATGACGTCGTCGAGCAGACAGACGGTGGCGCCGGGGATCGGCCGGCCGATCGGGACCGGACCCGGCACCGTCTCACCCGCGGGCACGACGTGCACGCAGCAGGCGACGGCGGTCTCGCTCGGACCGTAGCTGTTGACGATCCGGGTCGCCGGGGCATGCGCGGACCACACGGCGAGCTGCTCGCCGCGCAGTTCCTCGCCGCCGACCACCAGGCACCTGGCCGTGCCGGCCAGCACGTCGGCGGGGAGCGTCCCGGCCAGCAGGTCCAGGTGGGTCGGGGTCAGCTTGACGACGCCGTAGGGGCCGTCGGCCGGCGCCCGCGCCAGCTGCTCGACGCCGGCCGGGTCCTCGTCCACCAGCCGCACCGGGGCTCCGGCGGCCAGCGTCGGGTAGAGCGAGGTGAGGGCCAGGTCGTAGGCGATGGAGGTGTGCAGCGGCGATCCCACACCGTCACCCGGCCGCAGTTCCGCACAGGCCCAGCGGGTGTAGCCGGCCAGGCCGCCGTGGGTGACCATGGCCCCCTTGGGGCGACCGGTGGATCCCGAGGTGTAGACCACGTACGCCAGGTCGTCCGGGTGCGGCCGGACGTCCGGCGCGGTCGGCGGGCAGGCCCGTATCCCGGCCCGCTCGGCCGGGTCGTCCAGCGCCACCAGCCGGACTCCCGCGGGGAGCGGCGGAGCGGCGTCGGCGGTCGCGATCAACAGCGGCGCGGCGGAGTCCGCCAGCGCCTGTGCCAGGCGCTCGGCCGGATGGGCGGGGTCGAGCGGGATGTAGGCCGCCCCGGATTTGAGCACGGCCAGCAGCGCGACGACGAGGTCGGCGGTTCTCGGCAACCGGACCGCGACGAGCGTGCCGCGGCGGGCGCCGAGCGCGCGGAGGTGGCCGGCCAGCCGGTTGGCCTCGCGGTTCAGTTCGGGGTAGGTGAGGGTGGTTCCGCCGCCGGTGACGGCGACCCCCTCGGTGACGGCCGCGCGGGCCGCGATCAGCTCCGGCACGGTGCCGGAGTCGTCCGGCACCGGCTCGCCCACCAGGACGGGCGCCGCGGCCTCCGCGCCGGTGAGCAGCGGCAGCCGCCGCACGGGTGTGTCCGGCGCCGCGACGGCCGCCCGCAGCAGCCGCACGTAGTGGCCGGCGAAGCCCGCCACCGACGAGGCGTCGAAGAGCGCGGACGCGTACTCGATCCGGCCGTCCAGGCCGCCGTCCGGCCGCCGCGTCAGATGGCAGCCCAGATCGAACTTGGCGCCCGGCAGGTCGGGGGGTTCCACGCCGGGCGGGCGGGCCGCCGCCTCGTGCGTCGCGAACATGATCGAGAACAGCGGGTTGCGGGACAGGTCGCGCTGCGGCGCGAGCTCCTCGACGACCAGCTCGAACGGCACCTCTGCGTGCGCGTATCCGGCCGTGGCGCTCTCCCGGACCTCCGCCAGCAGGTCGGTGAAGGTGGCCCGGTCGGCGAGAGTCGCCCGTACCACGACGGTGTTGACGAAGAGGCCGACGAGATCGTCCAGCTCGGGCCGGTTCCGCGCGGAGACCGGCACGCCGACGGCCAGGTCGGTCTGGCCGGTGTAGCGGGCCAGGATCGCGAGGAAGCCGGCCAGCAGCGTGATGGACGGCGTCGCCCCGTGGCCGCCGCCGAGCTCGTCGAGGCGGGCCGCCGTCTCCGGCGGTACGGCGAACCTGACCGTACCGGCCCTCGGGTCGCGGACCGCGGCGCGCGGCCGGTCGGCCGGCAGCTCGGTCGGCTCCATCCCGGCCAGCCGCTCCCGCCAGAACCCCAGCTCCCGCTCGACGAGCTCGGCGGACCCCGCCATGCGGTCGCGCTGCCAGATCGCGTAGTCGGCGTACTGGACCGGGAGCGGCGGCAGCGGCCTGCCCTCCAGTGCCGCGACCAGCTCGCCGGCGAGCACCTCGTGCGACCGGTCGTCGGTCGCGATGTGGTGCAGCGTGAACAGCACGGTGTGCTCGCCGCCGGGCCCGCGGACCACGCGGACCCGGACCGGCGGGGCCGCGGACAGGTCGAAGGGGCGGGTCATCTCCTCGGCGAGCACCTGCCGGGGGTCGCCGTCCTCGATCCGCGCCAGGACCGGCCCGGCCGGCTCGACGACCTGCGCCGGCTCGCCGTCGCCCTCGGCCGGGTAGCGGGTGCGCAGGATCTCGTGACGTTCGAAGAGCCCGGTCAGCGCGGCGCGCAGCCGGTCGGGGTTCAGCGGGCCCGGCACCCTTACCGCGAGGGGCTCCAGGTAGGAGGTGCCCTCCGGGTCGAGCTGGTGCAGGAACCACATCCGCCGCTGCGCGAACGAGAGCGGTGAGGGACCGGTCCGCGACGCGACCGGCACCGGTGGGAGGGCGCGGCCGGCGGTCTCCAGCCGCGCGGCGAGACGCTCGACGGTACGGGCCTCGAACAGCGCGGAGACCGGCAGCTCGACCCCCCGTTCGGCGCGCAGGCGGCCGAGCACGAGATTGGCCGAGAGCGAGTGCCCGCCCAGGGCGAAGAAGTCCGCCTCGGCGTCGGCCACCGGACGCTCCAGCACCTCCGCGAACGCCGCCGCCACCGCGCGTTCCGCGGGCGTCCCCGGCTCGCGTTCCGCGGGCGTCCCCGGCTCGCGTCCCGCGGGCGTCCCCGGCTCGCGTCCCGCGGTGACCGCGGGGGCGGGCATCGCCCGCAGGGCCACTCGGTCGATCTTTCCGTTGGGCGTCGTGGGGAACTCCGCCACCGCGAGGAAGTCCGCCGGGATCAGGTACGGCGGGAGCAGCCGCGCGCAGTGCAGGTGCAGTTCCCGCGCGGAGGGCGGCGCGGCCGGGTCGACCGGCTGAACGTGGGCGACGAGGCGCGGTCCGGTACCGGCCTCGATCGCCTGGACCACCGCGAACCGCACCCCCTCGTGCGCCGCCAGCACGCCCTCGACCTCGCCCGGCTCGACCCGGTGTCCGCGAATCTTGATCTGGTCGTCGGTGCGGCCGAGGATCTCGATCCTGCCGTCCGGGTGCCGCCGGGCGACATCGCCGGTGCGGTACAGCCGTCCACCCGGCACCGTGCCGTAGGGGTCGGGGACGAACCTGTCGGCGGTCAGCGCCGGCCTGCGGTGGTAGCCGACCGCGACGCCGTCGCCGCCGATGCACAGCTCTCCGCTCGCCCCGGTGGGCACCGGGTTCAGTCCGTCGTCCAGGACGTGCAGCGTCGTGTTGGCCACCGGGGCGAAGTCGCGCACCTCGCCGTCCTTCAGGAACGCGACCGACGACCACACGGTCGTCTCGGTCGGCCCGTACAGGTCCCACAGCCGCGCGCCGGCCGCGCACAGGCGGCGCGCGAGCTCGGCGGGCAGCCGCTCGCCGCCGCAGAGCGCGGTGAACCCGGCGGGCGGGCTCCAGCCGCCGTCGAGCAGCAGCCGCCAGGTCGTCGGGGTCGCCTGCATCACGGTCGCGCCGATCCTCACCAGCAGGGCGGCGAGCCGCTCCGGGTCGCGGGCGTCCTCGGGCTCGGCGACCACCACGCGCCCTCCGACGACGAGCGGCAGGAACAACTCCAGCGCCGCGATGTCGAACGACACGGTGGTCACGGCCGGGAAGACGGTGCCGGGGGCCAGCCCAGGACGCTCGCGCATGGACCACAGGAAGTTGGTGAGCGCCCGGTGCGAGACCAGCACGCCTTTGGGCCGTCCGGTCGACCCCGAGGTGTAGATGAGATAGGCCGGGTCGTCCGGCGCCACCGCCCGCGGCGCGGGTTCCGGGGACCGCGCGGACCCCAGAGACCCCAGAGACCCCAGAGACCCCAGGGACCCCGGCGACACAGCAGGCTCCGCGAGGTCGTCGATCCGCACCACGGTGGCCGCGTCCACCCCGCCGGCGCCTGAGGTGACCAGCACCCTCGCCCCGGCGTCGTCGAGCACGTAGCGGAGCCGGTCCGCCGGATGGGTGGGATCGAGCGGCAGGTAGGCCGCCCCGGCCAGGTGCACACCGACCAGCGCCGCGACGAGTTCGACGCCGCGCGGCACGGCCACGCCGACCGGTTCACCGGAACGCACGCCGAGCCGCCGCAGGCGGCCGGCGAGGGCACCGGCCAATGCCATGAGCTCCGCGTAGCCGAGCCGCCGGTCGCGGCACTCGACCGCCACCGCGTCCGGCGTCCTGGCCGCCTGTGCCGCGATCAGCTCATGCACCGGAAGCGCGGGGTACGGCTCCGGTGGCATCACCGCCGCGGCCTCCCGGCCCCTCTCCGGAGGGTGGTCCGCTGGCGGCGCGTGCCGTCGCGAAGGGGTGGGATCCACACCGGTCTGGTCAGGCATGCTCATCGTCCCCTCGGGATGGCTCGGCGGATCGTCAGCGAGCCTCGTCGGCCATGCGCAGCCGCAGGCTGAGCGGGCGCATGTCGGTCCAGACCCGCTCGATGTGGTCCAGGCACTCCTGCCGGGTCCCGGAGGCGCCCTCGGCCCGCCAACCGGCGGGCAGCGCACGGTCGGCGAACCAGACCGAGTACTGCTCCTCGTGGTTGACCACGACCAGGTACTTCTCGTCCGCGGACATCTCTCTCCTCAACGGTCGCGTTGTTCCACTTCTCCCGGATCCGCCTCCGGGTCCGTGGAGAAGTCGGGAAGGTGGATCCCGAGCCCCCGCGCCGCGGCCTCGTCCATGACATGGGCGGCGAGGGCGGCGTCGAGGGCGCCGAGCCCGAAAGGCGAGAACACCGTCACGGATCCGGCGTCATAGGGCAGCGCGGTGCCCGGGGCCAGCAGATCGCCGATCTCGGCGGTGACGAATCCCCGGTTCCCGGCCAGCCGCGCGGCCAGGTCGAGCGAGGTCGCCTCGCGGCAGACGTGGTCGGTGTCGTCGACCACGTTCCTGGCCGCCAGGATCGACTCCGGGGTCAGGTCGCGCAGCGACACGTGCAGCACGACGGTGCCCGGCAGGCAGGAGTCCGTGCTCAGGTGCGGCTCGCCGGCGGTGGTGGCGAGGGAGACGATCCGGTGCGCGGCCAGCGCCTCCTCGACGTCGCCGGCGATCTCGACCTTCAGGTCGGGCACCCGGGACGCGAACGCCCGGGCGCGCTCGGTGTCGAGGTCGAACACGGTGACCGTCGCCAGCTCGGGGAGCTGTGACCGCAGGAAGCGGAGGATCTCGAAGTTGATGACCCCGCAGCCGATCAGCGCGACCCCGCTCCGGACGTCGGCGGGAGCGTCGGCGGTGAGCGTGGCCGCGGCCACGGCCGCGCCGGCCGCGGTGCGCCTGGCCGAGACGACCGCTCCCTCCAGCAGCGCCACCGGCCGTCCGTCCGTGACGGAGTTGAGCAGGATCGCGGCCGACGCCCGCTCCAGCCCGAGGGCCAGGTTTCCGGGGAACGACGCCACCCACTTGACTGCCGCGACCGGGCGCTCGCCTCCGACGTAGGCGGGCAGCGCGATGATCCGGTCACGCGTGTTGCCGGGGAAACGCAGGAAGACCGAGTGCGGCACCGAGGTCTCCCGCCGCGAATGGGCCAGGTAGGCGTCCCTGACGGTCCGGCAGACGGCGTCCTCGGCGTCGTCCAGCACCGCCAGCACGTCGCTCCTGCGGAGGATCAGCATGACGTTTGCTCCTTCCAGAGGTGGGCGATGTCGCCGAACCTCTCCTCCACCCAGACGTCGGAGTAGATGGTGTCCAGGTACCGCTCGCCCCGGTCGGGCAGCAGCAGGACGCAGTTGGCGCCGGCCGGGATCTCCGCGAGCCGCTGCGCGACCGCGCTCACCACCGCGCCGGAGGAACCACCGCCCAGGATCGCCTCGACGCCGACCAGCCGCCGGCAGCCGACCACGCAGTCCTGGTCGGTCATCCGGGCCACGGAGTGGGCGATGCCGTCGTAGTACAGCTCCGAACGAATCGCCGCGCCGTGTCCCGGGATGAGCCGTCGGCAGGACGGCTCGCCGAAGATGGCGCTGCCCTCCGCGTCGACGGCGACGATGTGCGTGCCCAGCCCGTGGTCCGCGACGAACCTGGCGCACCCGTGAATGGTGCCGCAGGTCCCGGTGGCCACGAAGAGGTAGTCGACGTCCCCGTCGAGCTGCCGGACGACCTCCTGCATGATCGTTTCCTGGGCGCGGGCGTTGAGCGGGTTGGCGTACTGGTTGGGCCAGAACGCGTGGGGAATGTCGTGGACGAGTTCGCGGACGCGCCGGATCCTGGCGGACAGGAAGTCGCCCATCTCGTTGTCGGGCTCGCGCACGATGTCCAGCTCCGCCCCGTACGCGGCCAGGATCGCCAGGTTCTGGGCGGTCATCTTCGGATCCGCCACGCAGATGAACCGGAGGCCGAACCAGCGACACACCTGCGCGAGCCCGATGCCGAGGTTGCCCGAGCTCGACTCGACGATCGTCGACCGGTTCGGGATGAGCTCGCCGCGTTCGATCGCGCCCAGCACCATGCCCATGGCGGACCGGTCCTTCATGCTGCCGCCCGGGTTCAACGACTCCAGCTTGGCGTGGAACCGGACCGGGGAGTCCCCGAAGAGGCGGGTCAGCCGCACCAGGGGGGTCGCACCGACCGCTGAGAGGACGCCGTCACCGACCCGCGCGTTCACCGCCGGAGTCGTCCGGCCGGGGGGCGCACAGTCGACGGCCTCATATCCTGCGCTCACCGTTCCGCTCCGTCAGGAAATTCAGAAGATATGCTCCGCGAGACATTGACACCTTTCCTGATGGCTTCATTCTTCTGGGTTTCCGGCGGCACCCGCCGGAACCCGCCGGAACCCGCCGAACATATTTACCGGGCCACCTCGAATGGCTGTCCACAGCAGCGGGCCCCAAAACGTGGCCCGACCATAACCAGGGCGCCTCGACAGGGTCAATAGCGCAGGCCGCGGAAATGGTCGTTGCCGCAAAAACTCCAGCCGTGCATGATAAGTCTCGACACCGCCGAATTATCGCACCGTATTCACCGAATGAACGGGCCACCCGGCGCATTAATGTCGCTATTAGACGATGGATGGGAGCTGTCCCGCCGGCGGGACAGCCGGGCGACGCGGGCTGCCGGGGAGCGTGCCATGGCCGCTCCGCCCCCCGCACGCGAAGGAGAATGCCGAGATGACCACCATTTTGCCCGCTCCGGCGGGCCCGCTGAATAATGTTCGGCCGATGACCGGTGCGGAATATCTGGAGTCGTTGCGCGACGGCCGCGAGGTATATATCGGGGGCGAGCGCGTGCCGGACGTTACCACTCACCCGGCCTTCCGTAACAGCGCGCGTTCCATCGCCCGGCTGTACGACGCGCTACACGAACCGGAGGCCGCGGATGTATTGCGGGTGCCGACCGACACGGGAAACGGTGGATTCACCCATCCGTACTTCAAAACGGCCCGTTCCGCGGCCGATCTGGTCGCCTCCCGGGACGCGATCGTCGCCTGGCAACGGCTCGTCTACGGCTGGATGGGCCGCACCCCGGACTACAAGGCCGGCTTCTTCGGCACCCTGGAGGCCAACGCGGACTTCTACCACCCGTTCCAGGACAACGCGCTGCGCTGGTACAAGGAGGCGCAGGAGCGGCTGCTCTACTTCAACCACGCGATCGCGCATCCTCCCGTCGACCGGGACCGGCCGGCCGACCGGACCGCGGACGTGTGCGTCCACGTCGAGGAGGAGACCGACTCCGGCCTGATCGTGTCCGGCGCGAAGGTCGTCGCGACCGGGTCCGCGATCACCAACGCGAATTTCATCGCCCACTTCGGCCTCCCGCTCAGGGACAAGAGGTTCGGCCTGGTCTTCACGGTGCCGACGAACTCTCCCGGCCTGAAGTTCATCTGCCGCACCTCCTACGAGCAGGCGGCGGCGGCGCAGGGCAGCCCCTTCGACTACCCGCTGTCCAGCCGGATGGACGAGAACGACAGCATCATGGTGTTCGACCGGGTGCACGTGCCCTGGGAGAACGTCTTCATGTACGACGCCGGCGCGGCCAACTCCTTCTCCGCCGGATCCGGTGTCCTGGAGCGCTTCACCTTCCACGGCTGCGCGCGGCTGGCCGTCAAGCTGGACTTCATCGCGGGCTGCGCGATGAAGGGCGTGGAGGCGACCGGCGTCTCGACGTTCCGCGGCGTGCAGGCCCAGATCGGCGAGATCCTCAACTGGCGTGACCTGTTCTGGGGGCTGTCCGACGCGATGGCCAAGTCGCCGACCTCGTGGAACGGCGGCGCCGTGCAGCCGAACCTCAACTACGCCATGGCGTACCGCACGTTCATGGGCGTCGGCTATCCCCGCATCAAGGAGATCCTCCAGCAGACCCTCGGCAGCGGCCTGATCTACCTGAACTCGCACGCCGCCGACTGGAAGAACCCCGACGTACGCCCCTACCTGGACCGCTACCTGCGCGGCTCGCGGGGCATCCAGGCCATCGACCGGGTCAAGCTGCTCAAGCTGCTCTGGGACTGCGTCGGCACCGAGTTCGCCGGACGCCACGAACTCTACGAGCGCAGCTACGCCGGTGACCACGAGGGCATCCGGGTGCAGACGCTGCAGTCCTACGCGGCGAGCGGGCAGGCCCAGGCGCTGAAGGGCTTCGCCGAGCAGTGCATGGCCGAGTACGACCTCGACGGGTGGACCCGTCCCGACCTGATCGGCCCCGAGGGCCTGCCCGGCCACGCGCGTTGACGCCGCCCCACGGAGACATCGCCCACAACGGAGGAACCATCATTGGCCATCATCGCGCTTGAGCCGTCGGCCCGGCCCCGCTGGGAGTACCACCCGCTCGCCTGGAAACCGCTGGCGCTGCTCGTCGCGGCCGTCGTCGTGCCGGTGGTGCTGCTCATCGACGGCTACGGCTACAACATCGACGAGCTCTACTTCATCGCGGCCGGCCGGCAGCCGGCCTGGGGATACGCCGACCAGCCGCCGCTCGTGCCGCTACTGGCCGCGCTGACCGACGCCCTGTTCCCCGGTTCGCTGCTCGCGCTCCGGCTGCTGGACCTGCTCGTGGTCGCGGCCGGTGTCGTGGTCACCGCGCAGATCGCACGGGAGATGGGCGGCCGGGGGCGGGCGCAGGTCATGGCGGCCGCCGCCTACGCGATCGCGTTCCTCGGCCAGGCGGGCAGGCTCGACACCGAGACGTTCGACGTCGTGCTGTGGATGACGGCCGGCCTGCTGGTGGTCCGCTGGGTCCGGTTACGCGGCGAGGGACGCACCGGCCGGAGCGCCGACCTGCCGCTGCTGTGGGCCGGCGTCGTCACGGCCGTGGCGTTGCAGGTCAAGTTCCTCATCCCGGTCTTCTGGGTGGCTCTGGCGGTGAGCGTGCTCGCGGTCGGCCCGCGCGACCTGCTGCGGCGACCGGCGCTGTGGGCGGGGGCCGCGATCGCGGTGGTCGCCACGGTGCCCGGGTTGGTCTGGCAGACCGTTCACGGATGGCCGCAGCTCCAGGTGGCCGCCGCGCTGACCGGAGAGAACGAGATGCTCTGGGGCGGCCGGCCGATGTTCCTGCCGCTGCTGCTGGTGGTCACCGGCATCCCGGTCGGGACGGTGCTGTTCTGTTACGGCCTGTGGGCGCTGTTGCGCGCCCCCGACCTGCGCGACCACCGCTTTCTCGGCTGGACCGTGCTCGGCGTGATCGCCGTCCTGCTCGCGGCCGGCGGCCGCTTCACCTACGTCGGCGGGGTGTTCCCCCTCGTCTTCGCGGCGGCGACTGTACGGATGGAGCGGCACCGGCCGGCCCGCTGGTGGCGCTGGACCGTCAGCCGGCCGGTCTTCGTGCTGGCGGCGCTGCTGCCGCTGGTGCAGCTGCCGATCACCCCGGTCGCGGAGCTCAGGCAGCCGACCACCCCGCAGGAACGGTCGGACATGCTGGAGGCCTTCCTCCAGCTCGGCTGGCCGGAGTTCGCGAACTCGGTGACCCGGGCCTATCAGGCGCTGCCACCGGCCACCCGGGACCGGACCACGGTCCTCACCCGATACTTCTGGCAGGCGGGCGCCCTGGAGGTGCTGGGCACCAGGCAGGGGCTGCCGCACCCGTACAGCGGGCACCGCGGATACGGCTACCTGGCGACCCCGCCGGAGGAGCCGGGCCCCGTCCTCTACGTCGGCAGGATGGACGATGAGCTGCGGTCGATGTTCTCCGGCGTCCGGCAGGTGGGCACCGTCGAGGGCAGGATCGGCCTCGGAATCGGCACTCCGATCTGGTTCTGCGAGGGCCGTACCGCGGCCTGGTCCCGGATCTGGCCGCTGCTGAAGCGGGAGGACGCCGCCCGGCGGGCCAGACCGGGCTCCTGAAGGACCACATGCGTGAGGGCGGGCCACCGGCCCGCCCTCACGCATACCCGTCAGGCCTCGAAGTGCAGCGCCACCTGCCGGATCCGCTCGATCAGGGCCGCCTGCTGCAGGCTTCCCTCCTGCTGCGGCCGGACGTCGCCACCGTGCAGCACCGAGCGCACGAAGGCGCCGATCACGTTCGCGAACTGGTGGTCGGCCGGCAGGACCAGTTCCTCACGGTGGTCCTGGCGCTCGACCCGCAGCACCGGAAGGTGCGTCTCCGGCGGGGTGAACACCCGGTCCAGCAGGATCCGGCCGGTGCTGCCCGAGAGCTGGTAGTCGTTCCGGTAGGAGTGCTCCATACCGAAGGTGAGCTGCGCGGGGACGCCCTGCGGCGTGCAGAGCAGGACGCTCCCGGACATCACCACGTCCTGCTTCTGGTCGTGCCGAAAGACGGCGCCGATGATCTGAAGATCCCCGCCGAGGAAGTGCACCGCCGCGCGGACCGGGTAGCCGCCGAAATCCAGGAAGGCGCCGCCGCCGACATCACGCTGGTAGCGGATGTCACCCTCTGGTTTGGGCGGGATGGTGAAGGCGGCGGCGAAGCCGCGCAGCTCGCCGATCGCGCCGTCGGCGACCAGCTTGCGTACCGCGGCGTGCTGGGAGTGGTGCAGGAACATGTAGTTCTCCAGCAGCACCAGCCCTCGCGAGCGGGCCAGCGCGAGGAGCCTGCTCGTCTCCGCCTGGCTGTCGGTCATCGGCTTCTCGACCAGGACGTGCTTGCCGGATTCGAGCGTCCGCTCGATCCACTCCGCGTGCAACAGCGCCGGCAGCGGGATGTAGACGGCGTCGACGTCCGGACGGTCCAGCATCGACTCGTACCCCTTGAGCGGGACGCCGCCGAACCGGTCGGTGAACGCGGTCGCCTTCCGCAGGTCACGGCTGGCGACTGCGGTGACCTGCACGTCCGCGTCGGCCACCATCGCGGGAAGGGTCCGCCGCCAGGCGATGTCCGCGCATCCCATGACTCCCATGCGGAGCCGGTCGGTGCTGACACTGATCATTGGTGCGACTCCACTCGGCATAGGACGGACAGAAGGCGATCGCGCGAACCCACCGCGGCATCCCGGTTCAGCGCTGCGGACCGGCCTTCAGCGCCGCGTAGTGCGCCAGGCAATCCTCGTAGGTGGGGAGCAGCCCCTTGGCCGCCGCCTCAGCCAGGGTGGGCGCGCCCGCGTCCTTGTCCGACATGATCGGCGGCTCGGTGAGACCCCACGGGATACCGATCTCAGGGTCCCGTGGATCGATCTCGAGCATCGTGCCCGGTTCGTACGCCTCCGAGCACAGGTAGTTCATGCAGGCGTCGTCGGTCAGCGCCAGGAAGGCGTGCCCGAGACCGTCGGCGAGATAGACCGCGATGCCGGACTTCTCGTCCTGCAGCGTCGTCTCGTACTTCCCGTACGTCGGCGAGCCCACCCTCAGGTCCACCACGACGTCCAGCACCGCGCCGCGCACGCAGGTGACCAGTTTGGCCTGACCCGGCGGGAGCGCGGTGCCGTGGATGCCGCGCAGCGTGTTGCGGCGGCTCGACGAGTAGTTGGCCTGGCCGACGGTGAAGGGGTAGCCGATCGCATCGGAGATCACCTCGGAGCGGAACGCCTCGTAGAAGTATCCGCGCCGGTCGTCGTGCTTGGTCGGCGTCAACCGGTAGGCGTCCGGCACCGACAGCTCGGTCACCATCATCGAGTCGAACATCCGGCACCACACTCCTGAATGAGAACGTCACGGCCGGCGATCGGCTCGCCGGCCTTCCGATGGCTACGCGGCCCGGCCCGCACGGGAGCCCGCGATCAGTACAGGCTGTGCATGCAGGCGAGCAGGCTGCGGGCCTCGATGTTGAGGTAGTGGCCGTGCCGCAGCAGGTCCGTGAGCTGGCGGACGGTCATCCAGCGGAAGTTCGCCGGCACATCGAGGGAGAAGTCCTCGCCGACCTCGGCGATCTGGTAGCGGGTCAGGGCCTGGTAGAAGCGCCCGCCCTCCTCGGAGAGCACCGCGTCGTAGCGCATGGTCGCGTCGGCCAGGACGTCACGCAGCAGAAGGTCCTCGATCTCCGTGACCCCCGCCCCCGGCAGCAGCTGCACGGTCGGCGCCATCTCCACCATGTCCATCAGGCCGAACTCCGGCCTGGCCTGGACCAGCAGGTGCAGCACCCCGCCGATGGGTCGCGCGACGAACAACGCGCGCCCCTCCCCGCGGGGGAACAGCAGCGGCTGGGTCCACCGCTTGACCTCCCTGGTCCCGGCCTCCACCTCGGCCGCGATGATCCGGAAGTGCCGGCCCTCACCGTCGGTGATCTCGTCGTCGGTCCGCTCCCAGCCGCCGACCTTCGCCAGCGGCACCAGGCGGGCCGTCCAGTCGCACCGGGTCTTCGCCTCGGTGAACCAGCTCAGCACCTCGCCGGCGCCGACGTCGTCCGGCCGGTACCGGTAGGAGCGGATGAGCGCGTCCCTGAACGGGTCTCCGGTCGACGCGTCCTCATCCTCCGGCAGCTCGACCGGCAGGCAGGACAGGACCGTGCGGGCGTCCATGTTGACCAGGTTGTCGACCTGGGTGAGCTCGCGGATCTGGGCCAGGGTGAGCCAGCGGTAGTCCTCGTGCACCGGCACGTCGCCGGTCATGAGCACCACCATGTTGCGGTTGCGCTTGCGCCAGAACCAGGCCCCCTGCTCCGACTGCAGGACGTCCACCAGCACCTGACCTCGGGCCGGTCCGACGAAGCACTCCAGGTACCTGGTGCCCGCGCCGCGGTGCACCTGGGTGTAGTTGCTCCGGGTCGCCTGGACGGTCGGCGACAGTTGCAGCGTGTTGATGTTGCCCGGTTCCATCTTCGCCTGCATCAGGCAGTGCAGGACGCCGTCGAACTCCTTCACCACGATGCCGAGAATCCCGATCTCCGGCTGGTTGATGATCGGCTGTGACCACGTCTCCCGGCCGCCGTCGCGGACCTGCAGGCCCTCGATGGTGAAGAAGCGCCCGCTGGCGTGCGCCAGGTTGCCGGTGTCCGGCTCGAAGTTCCAGTCGTCCAGCCGGGAGAAGGGGATCCGCTCCACCATGAAGCGACCGCTGCGGTGCCGGTCGGCCCACCAGTCGTGGAACTCCTCGGTGGACATGAGCGCCCCGTCGTCGGCCGCCGAGATCCGGCGCGTCGGCGCACCGGCCGCCTCCCCGGTCTGCGCGCGCGAAGCCGCGAGTCGCGTCATGATGGGTCCCTTCCCGTCCTCGGTGCGATTTCCTTCAGACCTTCGCCAGGACGTCGCGGAGCGTGTCGATGACCCGTTCCTGGTCGATGTCGGAGAGCGAGGCGTACATGGGCAGGGAGAAGATCTCGTCGGCCACCGTCTCGGTGACCGGCAGGGAACCCTTCCGGTAGCCGAGGTGCGCGAAGCCCGACTGGGTGTGCACCGGCCACGGGTAGCTGATGTTCAACACGATGCCGTGCGCTTTGAGCGCCTCAAGGATCCTGTCCCGCTTCGGGTGACGCACCACGTGGACGTAGTACACGTGGTCGTTGCCCGGGGCGGTCTTCGGGGTCACCAGGTCGGTGCCGGCGAAGGCCTCCGCGTAGCGGGCCGCGATCACCCGCCGCCTGGCGATGTAGTCGTCGAGCCGGGTCAGCTTGCGGCGCAGGATCTCGGCCTGCACCTCGTCCAGCCGGCTGTTGTATCCGGGCGTGGAGACGACGTAGTACTGGCTCTCCATCCCGTAGTAGCGCAGGCGGCGCAGGTTCGCGTCCACCTCCGCGTCCCGGGTCATGGTGGCGCCGCCGTCGCCGTAGGCGCCCAGCACCTTGGTGGGGTAGAAGGAGAACGCCGCGACCTGCCCCATCGAGCCGGCGATCCGGCCGTGGTGGCGGGCGCCGTGCGCCTGCGCGCAGTCCTCCAGGATCGGCAGGTCGTGCTCGGCGGCGAGCGCCTCCAGCGGCGCCATGTCGACGCACTGCCCGTACAGGTGGACCGCCACGATGCATCGCGTGCGGTCGGTGACGAGGGCGGCCACCTGCTCGACGTTCATCAGGTAGGTGTCCGGATCGATGTCGGCGAACACCGGCGTCGCGCCGACCGCGTCGATCGCGACGACCGTCGGGGCGGCCGTGTTCGAGACGGTGATCACCTCGTCACCGGCTCCGACGCCGAGGGCGCGCAGGCCGAGCACGATCGCGTTGGTGCCGTTGTCGACGCCCACACAGTGCGGGACGCCGTGGTAGGCGGCGAACTCCTCCTCGAACGCCTGTACGCTCGGCCCAAGCACCAGTCGGCCCGAACGGAACACCGTGTCGACCGCGTCGAGGATGTCGTCGCGTTCCTTCTCGTACTCCGGCAAATAACCCCACACGAAAAGGGTCATCGGGGCACGTCACCTCCAATGCGCGAGGGCCCGTCCAGCAGCTGGCCGCGGGCTCGGACGACGGGTTTCAGACGATGTGCTTGAGCAGGTCAACTCCATGCACGTCCCAGGCTTCGCGGTAGATCGCGAAGACGTGGACGTCCAGCACCTGGCCGTGGAAGTACGTGTGCCTGGGCAGGACCGCCTCCGCCTCGACCATCAGCGCGTACGGCTCGGCGAACCCCAGGCTCTCGACGCCGGGATCGGTGGCGTGGAAGTAGACCTTGCGAGTGCGCCACATCGCGAAGGCGAAGTTGACCGTGAGCGCGGCCGCGTCCGTCCGGATCCCGTCCGGCTGGCCGGCCAGGTGGACGTCGGCCTTGAGATGGCCCGCCGGGGCGAGTTCGGACAGCGTGCTGAACCCGACGACCTCCCCGGTGTCCTTGCGGTGCACCAGGAAACAGGCGGACAACCCCTGGCCGAAGGTGTCGACGAACCTGTCGATCACCGGCAGACCGCTGTGCCCCAGTCGGAACAGGATGTCGTAGACCTTGGCGGCGTCCTTGCCGCCCGCGGGCCGCAACTCGATCTGCCTGGACTCGGTGTACGGAAACAACATTTCTTGGTCATCCTCGTTTCGGAGCCGAGCTCCGGCGACATGAAATGGAATTCACGCGCCAATGGCACAGATTTTCGGGAAACGCGCATGGACCATCGCCTGTCCCGCCGGCGGGACAGGTGGACGCACACCGAATCAGTACGTCGGCCGGAAATCCTTCGGGTGTTCACCAGATCTATCACATCGGCACGGTCACCGGCACCCCGCCGGTTATTTCGGGTAGCCGGATAAGAACGGCGAACGGGGCCAACGCTATTGCCCCCGGCATGAGGCCGTGACTACTGTCGTCGGCGTTTAGGCGTACGCCGACAAAGCCCCGTTTAGGAGCGGGCCCGCGAAAGCACTTCCAAGCTTTGTCGATTCGGACCTCGCGTGGGCATCACCGCGACCGCACGAAAGGACGAAAGATATGTCAGACAATGACCTGGCCACCGATGTCGACCTCACCCTGGTCGACGATGTGGAGCGCATGGTCCGGGGTACCGCCGAAATGATCTGCGCCGAGCAGCCCGATGTGCCGCAGCCGGAGTCGCTGCACGACCTCGACTCGTTCTCGATGGTCCAGATCCTGCTGGAGCTGGAGAACACCACGCAGCTCAAGCTGCTGGAGCGGTTCGAGGGCTTCCAGGGCGAGACGTTCCGCGACCTCGCGGAGTTCATCGTCAAGTTGACCGTGGAGGACGATCAGGAGAAGCAGCAGGGAGCCGCGGAAGCACCCCGGGAGCAGGCGTCGCCGGTTTAGCCGCCGACCCGTGCGCTGTCCCGCCAGCGAGACAGCGCAGTGGCGGCAGAACCGGAATCCCGGGTGTCCGCCGGCCAAACAATGCGCCTGGGAGAACGGCCGCGGAATAATCCATGGAATGCCACTGGGGCCACTTTTATCGGCAGGCTGTTCATTGCGCCCGGAGTACCATTGACCCAGGATGACGATATGCCTGACACATCGCACGCGATCTCTCCCGAACCGGCCCGGGAACCACTCAGGTTGCACCCCCCGAGGCATCGGATCGAGCAGCGGTCGATCCTTATGTGGACGCTCAACGCGCTGATCTGGGGAATATTCGTCGTCGGCGCTCTCAGCGTGCTGTACGTGCTGGTTCCGGATACCCGGCCGTGGCTGGGCCCGGTGATCTGGATTTTCTCGGCGATTTACGCGGTGAACGTGGCGGTCATGCCGACCTGGCGTTATCTGGTGCACCGCTGGGAGATCAACGACCAGGCCGTCTACGCGCTCAACGGCTGGATCACCCGTGAGTGGCGGATCACCCCCATCTCGCGCATCCAATCCGTGGAGACCAGAAGGGGTCCGCTGCAGAGCGTGCTGGGCCTGGCCACGCTCAAGGTGACCACCGCCTCCAGGGAGGGCGGGATCACCATCGACGGGCTGGACGCGGGGGTGGCCAAGGAGTGCTCGCGCCGGCTCACCGAGATCACCCAGGCCACTCCGGGAGATGCCACGTGAGCACCACCCGGTCGGCGGACGAACCGCTCCGGACGGACCCGCCGCCACCACCCGCCGACCCGCCGCCGCCGACCGCCGACCCACCACCCGCCGACCCGCCGCCGACCGCGAAGGCGGCGGCCGAGGCCGTCGAGGTGGTCGACGAGGTGATCGACGAGGTGATCGACGACGGGGTGGGCTGGCAACGGCTGAGCGGCCGGGTGGCGTGGGTCGACGGGCTGAGATTCGTGCTCAGCCTGATCCCCAGCTTTCTCACCATGTTCGTCTTCGACCGGGGTTTCGACGCCTGGCCGGTCCTCATCATCACCGTGGTCGGCACCACGGTCAGCATCCTGAACCTGCGGCGCTGGCTGACCACCAGGTACCGGCTGACCACCGACCGGGTCGAGATCCGCCGAGGGGTGCTGGTCCGCAAGTACCGCTCCGTCCCCAGGGACCGGATCCGCACGGTGGACACCACCGCGAAGTTCCGGCACCGGATCGCCGGGCTCCGCGTGCTGCACATCGCCTCCGGCGAGGCGCGCACCTCTTTCAAACTCGACGCCATCCCCAAGAAGGCGGCCGAGGAGCTCCGCGACGAGCTGCTGCGCGATCGGGGGAGCGCGGATCCCCGCGAGGACGTGATTCCCGAGAACGACCGCCCGGCGCCCCAGGAGACCGTCATCGCGCGGCTCAGCTGGTCCTGGATCCCGTACAACGTGATCAGTATCTGGTCCTTCCTGGCCGCGGGGCTGTTCCTGTTGAGTACCAGCCTGACGCTGCAGATGTTCGACGTCGACCTTTGGGAGATCATCGGTAACGCGGTCGGCTGGGAGGACCTCGGCCTGGGCTGGTCGATCGCCGTCGGGGCCATCGGCTGCTTCGTCGTGGGCACCATCGGCCTGACGATCACCTTCTTCAAGGAGAAGTGGAACTTCGAGCTGGTCCGCACCACGACCGACGACGGCGGCACGGCGCTGCTCACCCGGCAGGGGCTGTTCGGCACCCGCGAGGTGTACCGCGACGACAGGCGCCTGCGCGGGGTCCACATCAGCGAACCGCTGCTCTCCCGATGGATGGGACTGGCCGAGACGGAGGTCATCTCGACCGGGCTGCGGTGGATCCCCGGGAGCGACGCGTCCAGCAGCATCCTGCCGCGCGCGCCCATCGGCGAGGCGCGCCGGGTGGCGGTCCTGGTCCTCGGAGACGAGCACCGGCCGCTGGAGGCGAAGCTCCGCGCCCACCCGCGCACCGCGCTGTACCGCCGGCTGATCTGGGCCGTCTACGTGCCGGGGGTCGTCGCCGGCCTGCTGGCCTGGCTGGGGGCGACCGGTGCCGTCCCCGGCCGGATCTGGCTGGTCCCCGTCGCGCTGATGCCGGTGACCTGCCTTCTGGCGTTCGTGGCGTACCGGTCACTGGGGCACACGCTGGCCGGGCCGTACCTGGTGATGCGGTCCGGGGTGGTGCGGCGCAACACGGTCGTGCTGCAGTGCCGGGGAGTGATCGGCTGGACGTTGAGCCAGTCGCTCCTGCAGCGCGCGCTGGGGCTGATGACCATCCGGGTGTCTACCGCGGCCGGGGCTCGCTCGTACGAGATACCGGACGTCGCCGCGGACCAGGCCGTGACGTTCGCGCACGGCGGGACCCCGGAACTGGTGTCCGAATTCCTGGTCAACGACAACCCGTCCAGCTGACCCCGCTCACCTACCTGGTGGACAGGAGGTAGAAATGCGCCAGACCAACCTCACGGACGACTTTTCCGTGAGCGCGATCGGCCTCGGCTGTAGCTCGATGTCACACGGCTACGGGCCGGCCGACCGGGACGACGAGGAGTCCGTCCGGGTCATCCACCGGGCCATCGACTACGGCATCGACATCTTCGACACCGCGGACGTCTACGGGCCGTACACCAACGAGCAACTGCTCGGGCGCGCGCTCGGATCACACCGGAACGACGTGACGATCGCCACCAAGTGCGGCCTGGTGGTCGGGCCGGACGGCAGGTTCCGTCGCAACGGCCGTCCCGAGTACCTGCGGACCGCCTGTGAGGGCTCGCTCCGCCGGCTCGGGACCGACTCCATCGGGCTGTACCAGCTGCACCGGGTCGACCCGGCCGTCCCGCTCGTCGAGACCTGGGGAGCACTGGGCGAGCTGGTCACCGAGGGCAAGGTCCGGGCGCTCGGCATCTCCCATGCCACCTGCGAGGAGCTGGAGCTGGTCCACTCGGTGTTCCCGATCACCGCGGTCCAGTACGAGCTGTCGGTATGGTCCACGGGCACCCTCGACGACGTCCTGCCGTGGAGTCAGAAGAACGGCGTGGGGTTCCTCGCCTTTGCTCCGCTGGGCCGCGGGTACCTGTCCGGCCACGTCGACCACACCGCCCTGGGCGCGGACGACTCCCGCAACCGGGACCCGCGCTTCAGCCCCGACGCGATGAGCGTCAACCAGGCGATCGTCGAGGGCCTGCGCGCGATAGGCGCCCGGCACGGCGTCACCTCGGCGCAGGTGGCGATCGCCTGGACGATGGCTCAGGGCGGCAACGTCGTCCCCATCCCGGGAACGAGGCGACGGCACTGGCTCAGGGACAACGCGGCCGCGGTCGACCTGCTCCTCACCCCCGAGGATCTACGCGACATCCACCACCTCCCATCGGCGATGGGCGAGATGAGCTGGGACCAGCTCCGTTCCACCGGCTCGCCGACCCACCGGAGCTGACCCAGATGACAGGACCCAAGAAGTTGATCTTTCCGCATACGGCGTCACGCCGTGTCGTGCTCCACCCCGCGAGCGGTACCGACCAGGCCGGCTTCGCCCAGATCTTCGTACGTACGGGGGTGGAGAGCGTCCGCCCGGCGGTACGGCCGGGCCGGGGAACGATGCGCGCCCACGCCGCCTTCCACATCTCCACGACCGCCACCAACGAGCGTCTGGGCTTCGCCGGCCTGCACGCGCTCGACCCGGCCGGGCATGTCAGATGCGCCGTCTACCTGGATCCCCAGCGGGCCCGGCTGGGCGTGGGCTCCGAGGCCATCCTGCTGATGATCAACTATGCCTTCGCCACACTGAACGTCGACCGGGTGATCGGGCAGACCACCGAGGCCAGCTTCGCCTCCTTCGGGATCACCGGGGGCGACAAGGAGATCGGCGCCCTGCGCGATCACATGTACTTCCGCGGGCGCCTGTGGGACCTGCACAACTTCGAGATCGAGCGCCCGAAGTGGGAGGAGTACATCGACCGGAACGCCACCGGCGTGCTTCCCCCGCCGCTGAGCTGGCGGGCCGCGCCGCCCCGGCCTCTTGAGGTGTCCTGACGGCCCGCTGGACATCGCCCCGTCCCCGCGTCGCGATCCGCTCCGGCAACGTGAAGGAGAACACATGGCCACCACGGCCGCGAAACCGCTGATCACCGTACTCGGTGCCTCGGGCCTGCTGGGCACGGCCGTCGCCCGCGAGCTGGCGGTCAGGCCGGTCCGGCTCCGGCTGGTCGGGCGCCGCCCCACTTCCGTCCCGTCCGGATCGCGCGCCGACGTCGAGGTGCGCATCGCCGACCTGACCCACGGCGACGCCCTCGCCGCCGCGGTCGACGGCGCCGACGCGGTGATTCACCTGGTCGCGCACAGGGGAAACGCGAGCACGTGGCGGGCCGCCGCGGTCGACCCCGCCGCGGAGCGGGTCAACCTGGGCCTGGTGCACGACCTCGTCGACGCGGTCCGGGCGCAACGGCCGGACCGGCCCCCGACGGTGGTGTTCGCCGGCTCGGTCTCGCAGGCGGGGCGCTCGTTGTCGGCGCGGATCGACGGCAGCCAGCCGGACGAGCCGCTGACGGCGTACGACCGGCAGAAACTGGCCGCCGAACGCGCGATCGAGGCCGCCTGCGCCGAAGGGCTGATCCGGGGCAGCACGCTGCGGCTGGCGACCCTCTACAGCCGGGGCACCGATCCCACCGCCCTGGACCGGGGCGTGGTCGCGGCCATGATGCGCCGGGCGTTCGCCGACCAACCGCTCACCATGTGGCACGACGGCTCCGTCAAGCGGGACCTGCTCTGCGTCGACGACGCGGCCACCGCGTTCGTCACCGCGCTGGACCAGGCCGAAGTGGTCTCCGGCCGGCACTGGCTGGTCGGGACGGGGCAGGCGACCAGCGTCGCCGACCTGTTCGCGATGATCTCCAAGACCGTCGCCACCCGCTCGGGACGACCGCCGGTCCCGGTCGTCTCGGTCCCGCCCGCGGACCACTCCATGCCGACGGACGTGCTGGATTTCGTACTCGACCCGGCCGCGTTCCAGGACGCCACCGGCTGGGCTCCGAGGGTGCCGTTGTTCGAGGGCCTGGACGGCGTCGCCGCCGCCATCGCCAGAGAATTCTGAGAGGAGAGCCATGCGCGTCCTGTTCGCCGTGAATCCGGAGAAGAGCATCTTCCAGTACCACGTGCCGCTGGCGTGGGCGCTGCGCACCGCGGGCCACGAGGTCCGCGTCGCCAGCCAGCCCGCGTTCGCCAAGGTGATCACCCAGGCCGGGCTCACCGCGGTTCCGCTGGGCAACGACCGCAGCTCGTGGCGGATCACGGAGAATCGGCAGGAGGCGCTCGACGCGCTGCGCGTGGGCATCATGGCGCCGTACGACGTCTTCGACGATCCGGCGAAAGCCACCTGGGAGTACCTCAAACCCGGGCTGGTCAAGGCCGTGCAGGGCTGGCACCGGGTGAGCAACTTCCCGATCATCACGGATCTGGTGGAGTTCGCCCGGCATTGGGAGCCCGACCTGGTCATCTGGGAACCGCTGACCTTCGCCGCGCCGATCGCAGCCAAGGCCTGCGGCGCCGCGCACGCCCGCCTGCTCAACGGCATCGACGTCTACGGCGGCGTCCGCCAGATCTACCGGCGGCTCAACGCCGCCCAACCCCCCGAGGAGCGGGCCGACCCGCTCGCCGACTGGCTGGGCGGCTACGCCCGCAAGTACGGCTTCGACTTCGGCGAGGACATGCTCACCGGCCACTTCACCATCGACCAGTTCCCCGCCAGCCTCCAGGTCGAGGCCCCGGACCTGGACTACCTGCGCATGCGCTACGTCCCCTACGGCGGCCCGGCGATCGTGCCCAAATGGCTGTGGGCACCACCGGAGAAGCCCCGCGTCGCCCTCACCATGGGCCTGAGCGCGACCGAGCTCTACAACGGCTACACCGTCAACGTCCAGGACATCCTCGACCACCTCGCCGACCTCGACATCGAACTCGTCGCCACCGTCGCCGAATCCGAGCAGAGGAAACTGGCCCGCGTCCCCGACAACGCCCGCCTGGTCCCCTACGTGCCCATGCACGCCCTGACCCCCACCTGCTCGGCCGTCATCCACCACGCCGGCGCCGCCACCCTGGCCACCGCCGCCCTCCACCCCATCCCGCACCTGTCCCTGCACTACCACTACGACCAGCCCATCCTGGCCCGCAAACTCGCCGACCACGGCGCCGGACTCGAACTGCACACCAGCCAGGCCACCGGCCCCGCCGTCCGCGAAAACCTGCTCCGGCTACTGACCGAACCCTCCTTCCGCCACCGCGCCCACGACCTGCGCGACGAGATCCACGCCCTGCCCTCCCCCAACCAGCTCGTCCCCCAGCTGGAAGAGCTCACCGCGAAACACCGCTGAGGAGACACGATGCGCATCCTGCTCACCACCTATCCGGACAAGACCATCTTCCACGCGATGGTTCCGCTGGCCTGGGCGCTGCGGACCGCGGGTCACGAGGTACGCGTCGCGGTCCAGCCCGAGTTCGCCGGCACCGTCACCCAGGCCGGTCTGACCGCCGTCCCGGTCGGCCGTAATCCGGTGACCTGGCGGATGGCGGAACGCAACCCCGAGCAGGTCGAGGCGGAGCGGGCCGGGCTGCCCGCGCCGTACGACGCGGCGGTGCTGGACCCGGCGGACCTCGACTTCGAGACGATGCGGGCCGGTTACGAGAACCTGCTGGAGCAGTGGCATCGGCTGGACAACTTCCCGCTGATCGCCGGTCTGACCGAGTTCGCCCGCAGCTGGCAGCCCGACCTGGTCATCTGGGAGCCGAACACCTACGCCGGGGCGATCGCCGCCGAGGCCTGCGGCGCCGCGCACGCCCGCCTGGTGTGGAGCGTCGACGTCTTCGGCGTCGCCCGCGAGCACTACCTGCGCCTGAAGGCCGAACGGCCCGCCGAGGAGCGCGCCGACCCGATGGCCGACTGGCTGGGCTCCTACGGCGGCAAGTACGGGTTCGACTACACCGAGAACCTCTTCACCGGCCAGTTCACCATTCACCACCTGCCGGCCTCGTTGAGCATGCACGCCAACCTGGACTACCTGCCGATGCGCTACGTCCCCTACGGCGGCGCCGCCGTCGTCCCGAAATGGCTGTGGACCCCCAGGGAACGCCGCCGCGTCGCCCTCACCCTGGGTACCACCGCGACCGACCGTTTCGCCGGGTACGCCGCCAACGTGCCGGACATCCTCGACGCACTGGCCGACCTGGACATGGAGGTCGTCGCCACCATCGCCGAGTCCGAGCAGAAGAAACTGACCCGTGTCCCCGGCAACACCCGGGTGGTGTCCTACGTGCCGCTGCACGCGCTGGCCCCCACCTGCGACGCGATCATCAGCCACGCCGGACCCGGCACCTTCCTGACCAGCGCCCTGCACGCGGTCCCCCAGCTCGCCGTGCCGTGGGACTTCGACGAGCCCGAACTGGCCCGCCGCGCCGCCGCACAGGGCGGATCACTGGCGATCCTCGCCGACCAGGCCACCGGGGAGAGCGTCCGAGCCGCCGTACTGCGCCTGCTCGACGAGCCCGCGTTCGGTGAACGCGCCATGGGCCTGCGCGACGAGATCCTCGCGCTGCCCTCCCCCAACCAGCTCGTCCCCCGGCTCGAAGAACTCACAGCCAAGCATCGTTCCGCCACCCGTTGACAGACGAGAGAGGAGCCGACATGCGTGTTCTGTTCGTACTGACCCCCGAGAAAACCGTCTTCCTGTACATGGCTCCGCTGGCGTGGGCGCTGCGCACCGCGGGCCACGAGGTCCGCGTCGCCAGCCAGCCCGCCTTCGCCGACGTCATCACCCAGGCCGGCCTGACCGCCGTCCCCGTCGGACACGATCGCGACCTGCGGATGACGCGGGAGCAGGAGGAGCTCGAAGCGGAACGACCGGGCATCCCGGCCCCGTACGACGCCTTCGACGATCCGGCGAAGGCCACCTGGGAGTACCTCAAACCCGGGCTGGCCGAGGCGACGGGCTTCTGGCACCGCTACGGGAACTTTCCGATGATCGCGGATCTGGTGAGGTTCGCCCGGCATTGGGAGCCCGACCTGGTCATCTGGGAACCGCTCGCCCTGGCGGCGCCGATCGCGGCCAAGGCCTGCGGCGCCGCGCACGCCCGCCTGCTGTACGGCGTCGACGTCTACGGCGGCGTCCGCCAGATCTACCGGCGGCTCAACGCCGCCCAACCCCCCGAGGAGCGGGCCGACCCGCTCGCCGACTGGCTGGGCGGCTACGCCCGCAAGTACGGCTTCGACTTCGGCGAGGACATGCTCACCGGCCACTTCACCATCGACCAGTTCCCCGCCAGCCTCCAGGTCGAGGCCCCGGACCTGGACTACCTGCGCATGCGCTACGTCCCCTACGGCGGCCCGGCGATCGTGCCCAAATGGCTGTGGGCACCACCGGAGAAGCCCCGCGTCGCCCTCACCATGGGCCTGAGCGCGACCGAGGTCTACAACGGCTACACCGTCAACGTCCAGGACATCCTCGACCACCTCGCCGACCTCGACATCGAACTCGTCGCCACCGTCGCCGAATCCGAACAGAAAAAACTGGCCCGCGTCCCCGACAACGCCCGCCTGGTCCCCTACGTGCCCATGCACGCCCTGACCCCCACCTGCTCGGCCGTCATCCACCACGCCGGCGCCGCCACCCTGGCCACCGCCGCCCTCCACCCCATCCCGCACCTGTCCCTGCACTACCACTACGACCAGCCCATCCTGGCCCGCAAACTCGCCGACCACGGCGCCGGACTCGAACTGCACACCAGCCAGGCCACCGGCCCCGCCGTCCGCGAAAACCTGCTCCGGCTACTGACCGAACCCTCCTTCCGCCACCGCGCCCACGACCTGCGCGACGAGATCCACGCCCTGCCCTCCCCCAACCAGCTCGTCCCCCAGCTGGAAGAGCTCACCGCGAAACACCGCTGAGGAGACACGATGCGCATCCTGTTCACGACGTATCCCGAGCGGACACACTTCCTGCTGCTGGCTCCACTGGCCTGGGCGCTGCGCACCGCGGGTCACGAGGTACGCGTCGCGGTCCAGCCCAAGTTCGCCCACGTGGTCACCCAGGCCGGGCTGACGGCGGTGCCCATCGGCACCGACCGCGACCTGTGGCAGTACCTCGGCCGCCTCAAGGAGATGGCCGACGCGAAGAAGGAGTGGACCGGCAGCAAGGAGGTGGGCTGGCCCACGCCGTACGCCGCGGCGGAGTGGCCGGCCGAGGATGTCACCTGGGACTACCTGCACGACGGGTACAAGCTGCAGATCCACCAGTGGCACAAGCAGAGCAACACCCCGATGATCAACAGTCTGGTGGAGTTCGCCCAGAGCTGGCAGCCCGACCTGGTGATCTGGGAACCCACCACCTACGCCGGCGCGATCGCGGCCAAGGCCTGCGGCGCCGCGCACGCCCGCCTGCTGATCGGCGCGGACGTCTACGGCATCACCAGGGACCACTTCCTGCGCCTGCGGGCCGAGCGCCCCGTCGAGGACCGCGCCGACCCGATGGCCGACTGGCTGGGCGGCTACGCCCGCAAGTACGGCTTCGAGTTCGACGAGGACATGATCACCGGCCAGTTCACCATCGACATGCTGCCGCCCTCGCTGCGGATGCGGGCCGACCTGAAGTACGCCCCGCTCCGGTACACCCAGTACGGCGGCGCCGCCGTCGTCCCGAAATGGCTGTGGACTCAGCCCGAGCGCACCCGCGTCGCCATCACCATGGGGCTCACCGTCACCGACCGCGACGTCGGTTACCCCGTCGACGTGCAGGACCTCTTCGACGCCCTGGGCGACCTCGACATCGAGGTCATCGCCACGATCGTGGAGGAGGAACAGGCCAAGCTCGACCGGGTTCCCGACAACATCAAGATGGTGCCCTACGTACCGCTTCAGGCGTTGCTGCCCACCTGCTCGGCCATCATCCATCACGCCGGAGTGGGCACCCTCGCCTCCACCGCCCTGCAGGGGCTGCCCCAGCTCGCGTTGCCGTGGGACGTCGACCAGCCGGCCCTGGCCGAGCGGCTGGCCGCGCGGGGCGCCGGGCTGGCCGTGCACGCCACCAAGGCGACCGGCCCGGTGGTCCGTGAGAACCTGCTGCGGCTGCTGAACGAGCCGGCCTTCCGCCAGGGCGCCGACCGGTTGCGCGAGGAGTTCCTCGCCATGCCCACCCCGAACGAGTTCGTCCCGCGACTCCTCGAACTCGTCGCCGAGCACAGCGGGACCCGGTGACGCCGATGCGCGTCCTGTTCGTCACCTACCCGGAGAAGACACACTTCCTGAGCATGGCGCCGCTGGCGTGGGCGCTGCGCACCGCGGGCCACGAGGTCCGCGTCGCCAGCCAGCCCGTCTTCACCGACATCATCACCCAGGCCGGGCTCACCGCCGTCCCCGTCGGCCGCGACGCCGACCTGTGGCAGCTCATGGGCCGGAACCTCACCTGGATCGGGTCGGGGGTCAGCGGGCTGCCCATCCCGTACGACGCGGCCGAGTGGCATCCGCGGGAGATCACCTGGAGCTATCTCAAGGACGGCTACGACATCCAGGTCGGCCGCTGGCACAAGATGAGCAACGTCCCGTTGATCGCTGATCTGGTGAGGTTCGCCCAGAGCTGGCAGCCCGACCTGGTGATCTGGGAACCCACCACCTACGCCGGCGCGATCGCCGCCGAGACCTGCGGCGCCGCGCACGCCCGCCTGCTGTTCAGCGTGGACACTCTCGGGGTGACCCGCGAACACTATCTGCGGCTCAAGGAGCAGCAGCCGCCCGGGGAGCGGGCCGACGCGCTCGCCGACTGGCTGTCCCCCTATGCCCGCAAGCACGGCTTCGAGTTCGGCGAGGACCTCGTCACCGGCCAGTTCACGATCACCCTGCTGCCGCGTTCCCTGCGGATGGACGCCGACCTGGACTACCTGCCGATGCGTTACGTGCCCTACAGCGGCGCGGCGGTCATGCCGTCGTGGCTGTGGAAGCGGCCCGAACGTCCCAGGGTCGCGCTGACGATGGGGCTCAGCGGCGCCGACCGCGGAGCGGGTTACTGGTTCGACCTGCAGGACATCCTGGACTCGCTGGCCGATCTGGACATCGAGCTCGTCGCCACCGTCCCGGAGGCGGAGCAGCGGAAACTCGCCTCGATCCCGGAGAACGCCCGGCTCGTTCCGTTCGTACCGCTGGCAGACCTCGTCCCCACCTGCGATGCCGTGATACACCACGCCGGATTCGGCACCCTGGCCACCACCGCGCTGAACGCGGTCCCGCAGCTGATCATCCCGTGGGACAACGACGGCCCCACCCTGGCCAGGCGGATCGCCGCCCAGGGCGCCGGTCTCGCCGTCCACAGCAACCAGGCCATCGGCGTGCTCCTCCGGGAACGACTGCTGCGGCTGCTGAACGAATCCCGGTTCCGCCGGAGCGCGGACCTGTTGCGCGAGGAGATGTTGGCGATGCCGACCCCGAACGAGATGGCGGTCCAGCTCGAAGAGCGGGTGGCGTCGCACCGGCGACCCGCCATGCTCGGCGGGAGATGACGTCATGCGCGTACTGTTCGCCGCCAACCCGGAGAAGGCGCACCTGCTGGCCATGGTCCCGCTGGCGTGGGCGCTGCGCACCGCGGGCCACGAGGTCCGCGTCGCCGGCCAGCCCTCCTTCGCCGACATCATCACCCAGGCCGGGCTCACCGCCGTCCCCGTCGGCCGCGACGCCGACCTGTGGCAACTGCTCGCCCGCGACCACCGCATCCCGGACTGGTCCTGGGAGCCCGCCTACGGCCTTCCCACGCCATACGATGTCGCCGAGTTTCCGGCGAAGGCCACTCGGGAGTATCTGACCACGGGGTACGCCGGGGTGCAGCAGTCGTGGCACCGGCCGGCCTGTCTGCCGATCATCGCCGGGCTGGTGGACTTCGCGCGGCACTGGCGGCCCGACCTCGTCATCTGGGAGCCGCTCACCTTCGCCGGGCCCATCGCCGCCAAGGCCTGCGGCGCCGCCCACGCCCGGCTGCCGTGGAGTCTGGACATCTTCGGCCTCACCCGGGACCGTTTCCTGCGGCTCGGCGACGAGCGGGCCGACCCGCTCCGCGACTGGCTGGAAGGCTACGGCCGCAAGCACGGTTTCGCGTTCGACGAGGAGATGATCACCGGCCACTTCACCGTCGACCAGTTGCCCGCCTCGCTGAGCATGCGAGCCGACCTCGACTACGTCCCCATGCGGTACGTCCCCTACGGCGGACCTGCCGTCGTGCCGAAATGGCTGTGGACCGCCCCCGAACGCCCGCGGGTCGCCCTGACGATGGGCCTGAGCCTCACCGATCACCAGGCGGGCTACTCGGTCAGCGTGCAGGAGATCCTCGACGCGCTGGCCGATCTGGACATCGAGGTCGTCGCCACCATCGCCGCGACCGAGCAGGACAAACTCGACCGCGTCCCCGCCAACGCCCGCCTCGTCTCCTATGTGCCGCTGCACGCGCTGGCGCCGACCTGCTCGGTGGTCATCAGCCACGGCGGCTTCGGCACCGTGCTCACCACCGCCAGGAACGCGGTCCCCCAGCTCGCCATGCCGTGGGACTTCGACGGACCGCTGTTCGCCCGGCAGGTCGCCGACCAGGGCGCGGCGCTGGTCGTCGTGGCCGATCGGGCGAGCGGCGCGGTCGTCAGGGAGAACGTGCTGCGATTGCTCGGCGAACCCGGCTTCCGCGAGCGCGCCGCCGACCTCCGTGACGAGATCCACGCGATGCCGAGCCCCAACGAGCTCGTCCCCCGGCTCGAAGAGCTCACCGCGAAACACCGCTGAGGAGACACGATGCGCATCCTGTTCGCCACCGTCCCGGAAAAGACGATCTTCCTGCCCATGGTGCCGCTGGCCTGGGCGCTGCGCACCGCCGGGCACGAGGTCCGCGTCGCCGGCCAGCCCTCCTTCGCCGACGTCATCACCCAGGCCGGGCTGACCGCCGTCCCCGTCGGCCGCGACGTCGACACCGTGCGGCTCTTCCAGTGGTACGGCATGACGAGCGACCAGTTCGAGGAGGTCCGGATCGGGCTGCCCGCGCCGTACGACGTGGCCGAGGACCCCGATCGCTACACCTGGGAGACCATGCTGCAGGCATGCCGGGACATGGCCGAGGGGGATCGGGCGGAGAGCTTCTCGATGGTCGCGGGCATGGCCGACTTCGCCCGGCAGTGGAAGCCCGACCTCATCGTCTGGTCGTCGTTCTGTTACGCCGCGCCGATCGCCGCCAAGGCCTGCGGTGCCGCGCACGCCCGCATGCTGTTCGGCGCCGACGTCTTCGGGGTGGCCAGGGAGCGGTTCCTGGAGTTCAAGGGGGACGAGGACCCGGTGGCGGACTGGATGGGCGCCTACGGCCGCAAGTACGGCTTCGAGTTCACCGAGGACATGGTCACCGGCGACTTCACCGTCGACCTGCTACCCGACTCGCTGAGCATCCGGGCCGACCTGGACTACCTGCCGATACGCCACGTCCCCTACGGCGGCGCCGCCACGGTGCCGAAGTGGCTTCAGGTTCCCCGGGAACGGCCCCGCGTCGCCCTCAGCTTCGGACTCACCGCCACCGGCATGTTCGCCGGATACACCGCCGACGTGCGCGGCATCCTCGACTCACTGGCCGACCTCGACATCGAGGTGGTGGCCACCATCGCCGACTCGGCGCGGGAGAAGCTGGGCGCCGTCCCCGACAACGCCCGGCTGGTGTCGTACGTGCCGCTGCACGCGCTGATGCCGACCTGCTCGGCGATCGTCAACCACGGCGGTGTCGGCACCGTGCTCAACAGTGCCCTGTACGCGGTCCCCCAGCTCACCATGGGCTACCACTTCGACGAGCCGATCATCGCGCGCGGGCTCGCGGCCCAGGGCTGCGCGCTGCAGGTGGGTCCCGACGTGACCGTCCGCGACGGGGTGCTCCGGCTGCTGGACGAACCCGCCTTCGCTGGGCGCGCCGCCGACCTGCGCGACGAGATCCACGCGATGCCGAGCCCCAACGACCTCGTCCCCCGGCTCGAAGAGCTCACCGCGAAACACCGCTGAGGAGACACGATGCGTGTCCTGTTTGTCACTATTCCCGAGAAAACGATCTTCCTGCCATCGGTGCCGCTGGCCTGGGCGCTGCGCACCGCCGGGCACGAGGTCCGCGTCGCCAGCCAGCCCTCCTTCGCCGATGTCATCACCCAGGCCGGGCTGACCGCCGTCCCCGTCGGCCGCGACGCCGACTTCTGGTGGGACGTGAAACTGGACCCGGCGCTGCTCGAACAGGCACGCGGCGGACTGCCCATGCCCTGGGCGGTCGCCGAGGATCCGACGGATGCCACCGGAGAGTCCATGACGGAGGCCTATCGCGGCACGGTTCAGTACGAGCAGAAGCCGCACAACTTCCCGCTGATCGCCGGCCTGGTGAACTTCGCCCGCGAGTGGCGGCCCGACCTGATCATCTGGGAGCCCTTCACCTCCGCCGGGAGCATCGCCGCCAAGGCCTGTGGCGCCGCGCACGCCCGCCTGCTGTGGAGCGCGGACGTCTTCGGCGCCACGCGGGAGCACTTCCTCCGGCTCCAGGAGACGCCGATCGACCCGCTCGGCGAGTGGCTCGCCGGCTACGGCCGCAAGTACGGCTTCGAGTTCACCGAGGACATGGTCACCGGCCAGTTCACCATCCACCAGCTCCCCCCGCCGATCGGCGTGACGGCCGCCGGCCTGCACAACGTGCACATGCGCTACGTCGCCTACGGCGGCCCCGCCGCCGTCCCGAAGTGGCTGTGGGCACCGCCCGAGAAGCCGCGCGTCGCCCTCACCCTCGGCACGACCGCCACCGACGTGTTCTCCGGCTACGCCGCCAACGTGCAGGACATCCTGGACTCGCTGGCCGACCTGGACATCGAGGTCGTCGCCACCATCGCCGAGGCCGAGCAGAAGAAGCTCGCCCGCGTCCCCGCCAACGCCCGCCTGGTGTCGTACGTGCCGCTGCACGCGCTCGTGCCCACCTGCTCGGCGGTCATCCACCACGGCGGGGCGGGCACGCTGAGCACGGTCGCGCTGCACGGGGTGCAGCAGCTCGCCCTGCCGTACCACTTCGAGGGGCCGCTGCTGGGCAGGACGCTGACCGAACACGGCGCCGGGCTGGCCATCCCCTCCGCCCTCGGGACCGGGCAGGCCGTCCGGGAGGCCCTGCTCCGGCTGCTGGACGAACCGGCGTTCCGGAAGCGTGCCGAGGACCTCCGGGACGAGATGCACGATCTGCCCACGCCCAACGAGCTCGTCCCGCAGCTGGAAGAGCTCGTCGCCAAGTACCGCCCATAGGGAAAGGACCCCGGGGAAGTGGTGCCCCGGGGTCCTTCCCTGCCGTCACGGCCGGTGCGCGACCACGATCAGCATCCCGTCGGGCTGCGGCCCGTTCTCCACCTCCACCCAGTCCACGCCCTCGCCGTGGTCGTGGATGCGGACCATGTCGGGGGGCAGCTCACCGTACGCGTCCATCTCCGCGTAGATCTTCCGGTACGTGTACTTCGTGTGCTCGGTGATGTCGGTGATCTCGTCGATGACCAGACCGGCGCCGCGCCCGAACCGCCAGTAGTCGCTGGCGCGCACCGGCGACGCCTGCCGCCAGGCGTCCAGCACCTCGGTCAGGATGGCCACCGCCATCTCGTCCTCCTCCTCGTTCCCCCGCTTGATGGCGTCGGTGAGGACCAGCCGGCCGCCGGGCCGCAGGACTCGGGCGACCTGCTTCAGCACGTGCGTCCGGTCGAGGATGTGCAGGATGGAGCCCAGGGCGAGCACGGCGTCGAAGGAACCGGCCTCGAACGGGAGGTCCATCGCGTCGGCGACCCGGAAGTCGACCAGGTCGGCCACCCCCTCCGCCTGGGCCAGCGCGGTGGCCTGCGCGACGTCCTCCGTACTGACCGAGATGCCGACCACCCGCGCGCCGGTCGTCTTGGCGAGCCGCACCGCGGGCTTGCCGGTTCCGCAGCCGAGATCCAGTACCGTGTCGCCCGCTTCGACCCGGAGCTTGATGATCATGATTTCGGTCAGCCGCTCGGTGGCCGCCTTCAGATCGCTGTCGTCGTCCGGGCCCAGCCAGTACCCGAGGTGCATGCTGCCCGCGAAGATGTCGGTGAGCACCCGGCCGTTCCGGTCGTAGAACTCCCCGACCTCCTTGGCGGACGGCGCCTGTACCGTCTTGACGCTCCCCGCGCTCGGGTGGAAGTCGCGCGTGGTCAACGACTCGGGAGCGGCGGTGAAGTCGCGCGCGCCGGCCCGCAACCGATCAAGACTCATGCACCGCTCCCGGCCAGCTCCGCGGCGGCGTGCCGGTCGAGCAGGTCGCGGGCGTCCCGCACCTCCCGGGCCATCGGCCGGTCGGCGTCCAGCGGCGGGGAGATCTCGGCCAGCTCCGCCCAGATCTCGTCGGCCTGGGGCTCCTCGCCGACCATCACCGCGAGCTGGGCCACCCCCAGGGCCAGCGAGCCGATGGTCAGCCAGCCCAGCTCCAGGCCGTCCGACACCGAGTTCGCCCCGTTGAGCGCCATCGGGACGTGGTCCTGGTTCCAGCCGTTGGTCGGCAGCGTGGTCAGCGAGGCCGGGTAGACGACCTGCCTGATCCGGGAGACGAACGACGTCGCACTGATGTGCACGCCCGCCAGCCCGCAGCCCCGACCGGCCCTCGGCGTGAGCATGGGCGGCAGGTCTCCGTTGGTGGCCGGGCTGAGCAGCAGGCCGAGCTGCCGCTCGGCCAGGTAGGCGGCCATGTGCAGGGAGAGCCCGATCTGGTCGGAGGCGAGGCCGACCGGCATGGCGTGGAAGTTGCCGCCGTGCAGGATCTGGCCCTCGTAGGCGATCGGGTTGTCCTGGCAACCGCTCGCCTCCCTGGCCAGCACGTCACCCGCCGAGGTGAGCTGGTCGAGCACCGCGCCGAGCACCTGCGGCGCGCACCGCAGGCTGTACGGCTCCTGCAGCGGCCGCCGCTCGTCCCGGACCAGGCCCGCGGGCAGTTCCCGCCTGATCCACCTGGCCGCGGTGAGCTGCCCGAGCTGGCCGCGGGCGAACGCGTGGCCGTCGGCGTAGTGCTCGCTGTTGGCCCGCAGCAGGGTGGCCAGCCGGCCGGTCAGCATCGCCGCCGCCCGGACCAGCCGCAGCGCCGACTGGTGGTTGAGGATGGACACCGCCAGGCTCGCACCGGTGCCGTTGACGAAGGCGAGCGCCTCCCTGACCGGCCACTCGAACGGCTCGGCGCCCAGCGCCGCGAGCGCCTCCCTGGCGGGCCTCGTCTCCCAGTCGCCGTCGGCGCCACGCATCCACGCCTCGCCGAATCCGGTGAACGTCAGTGCCGCGTGTGCCAGCGGCTGCAGGTCCCCGCTCGCGCTGACCGTGCCGTCCCGGGGGATCACCGGGGTGAAACCGGCGTTCCACAGGTCGGCCAGGGTCTGCCAGAACTCCGGCGAGACCGCCGAGAACCCCCGGCGCATGCTGTTGAGGCGCAGCCAGAAGATGAGCCTGGACACCTCCGGGCTCAGCGGCCTGCCCTGGCCGGTGCCCAGGTGCGAGATCAGCGAGCTGCCCTGCTCCATCTCCGACTCCGCGGCGTACGTGACGAGCGGGCCGAATCCCTGGGTAAGGCCGTAGATGGGCTGGTCGGCGGCCAGATGCTTCGCGACGGTCGCCGCGCTGGCCTCCATCCTGGCGATGTCGGCGTCGTCGCACGGATCGACCCGGCCCTCCCAGGAGGCGCTCCTGGCGATCTCCGCCAGGTACGCCGCACCGGTCGTCTCGCTGCTCGTCATCTCGGCGGTCAGTGTCACGTTGCTACCTCTGCTTCGGTTGCCTCAGTGGTGGGTGATGTCTGAAGGTGCCGTACCTTGCCCAGCGCGGACCGCTCGATCCTGGGCACCGCGTGCACGCGTTTCGGGCGGACCCCGATCCGGTCGAACGCGGTGGACAGGTCGAGGTCGGCCAGCTCCGTGCCCGGCTTCAGCACGACCAGCAGGTCGACGTGCTCGCCGATCATCCGGTCGGCGACGGGGACGACCGCGAGGTCCTCGCAGTCCAGCACGGCGCGCAGCGCGTGCTCGACCTCGTCGAGGTTGATCCGGCGGCCGTTCACCTTGACCAGCCGGGTGCGGCGACCGGCGAACCGGAACGTCCGCTCGTCCAGCGGCTGGACGTGGTCGTCCGCCTCCCAGAGCGGCGGTGGCCGCTCGTCCGGCCGGAACGCCAGCCGGGGACTGCGGATCACGAGCGCTATCTCCCCGTCGTCCTCCGGCCCGGCGGACTCCGGCCCGGCGGGCTCGGCGAAGGACACGTCGCGGAAGAGGGTCCAGGGGGGAGGTTCGCCCTCCCGCCAGCGCCGGGTCGCGATGCCGCCCGCCTCGGTGGAGCCCAGCACCTCCACGATGAGCGCCCGGTCCGGACCCGCCGCGGCGAGGAACTCCCCGGCCGTCGCGGGGAGCATCGCGCCGCCGTACAGCACGGTGATGTGCTCCATCTCGCGGACCCACTTCATGTGCTGCAACAGCAACGTGAAGATCCACGGTGTCGCCACCACCACGACCCGCCGCTGCTCGATCGGCGGCATGACACCGTAGAACGTCGGTTTGTACCAGACCGGCAGCCGGAGATGAGCGGGTATCAGCACACTCGCCAGCGCCCCGTACAGGTGGGTCGGGGGCACGCAGGAGATGACCGCCTCCGGCTTCTCCGGTTCGATCAGCTCGGCGAGCATGCCCGCCTCCAGCCAGACGTTCTCCCGCAACCGCCGCCAGCACCGGCTCGGACCCGTACTCCCCGAGGTGTGAAAATCAATGGTCGGCGGCAGGATGCCGAGCACCAGTTCCCCCGGATCGCGGTCGGCGAGATCCCAGCGCACCTGCCAGGCCCTGTCGGTCATCGCCGGCGCGCTGAATTCAAGGGAAAGCAATTCGGCCGGGCTCAGCTCGGCATAATCCATGGCCACTCCTTTACCCCGGGCATGCGGAAAGAGAGACGAAAGAATCGGATTTGCTGTCCCGCTGGCGGGACAGTACTGCTCAGCCGAGCGACTGGGCGATTTCCATGAGGTACTGGCCGTATTCCGAATTCTTCATCTCGGCGCCGAGCCGATGGCAGGCGTCCGCGTCGATGTATCCCATGCGCACCGCGATCTCCTCCAGGCAGGCCACCCGGACGCCCTGGCGTTTCTCGATGACCTGCACGTACTGGCTCGCGGCCAAAATCGAGTCGTGCGTGCCGGCGTCGAGCCAGGTGAAACCCCGCCCGAGCCGGACCAGGTGTGCCCGCCCCTGCTTCAGGTACGTCTGGTTGACGTCCGTGATCTCCAACTCGCCGCGCGGCGAGGGCACCAGATCCCGGGCGATCTCCACGACGTCGTTGTCGTAGAAGTAAAGCCCGGTGATCGCGTCGTTCGAGCGCGGGCGGAGCGGTTTCTCCTCGATCGACACCAGCGCACCGCTGCCGTCGACCTCGCCGATGCCGTACCGCTCCGGGTCCGACACCGGGTATCCGAACATCGTGCAACCGTTCAACCTGGTGCGACAGGCCCGCAGGATCCGCGGGAAGCCCGCGCCGTGGAAGACGTTGTCCCCCAGGATGAGCGCCGTCTGGTCGTTGCCGATGTAGTCCGCGCCGATGATGAACGCCTCGGCGATTCCTCGCGGCTCCGCCTGCTCGGCGTAGGAGATGTCCAGCCCCAGATGCGACCCGTCGCCCAGCAGGTTGTGCAGCGCGGGGAGACTCGAAGGCGTTGAGATCACCAGGATGTCCCGCATGCCGGCCAGCATGAGCACGGAAAGCGGGTAATAAACCATTGGCTTGTCGTAGATGGCCAGCAGCTGCTTGGACGTAGCCAATGTCAGGGGGTACATACGCGTACCGCTACCGCCGGCGAGAACGATTCCCTTCATCACCCTTCCTCTCCTCGATTTCGGGATGAATGGCAGCGCCAGAGTAATCAGAGTTTCGCCCGCCGGCCAAGCGTCCGGCCCAGTCGCGTCCCTTCACGAGGAATGGCGATGCCATTTATCGTGTTGACGGGTTCGCTGTCAACCACATCGTTCCGGAAAGCCGCGGACCGGCGGTGACAGTTGTATCCGATTCACACAAGGGATTTCCCGCAAGAGATAAGAAGATGTCACGAATCCGCTCCGCGCGCTCGTCCGAACGGATCACCGGGGCCGACCGCCGTCCGGCACGGACCCGACGTGCTCGTGCCCGGTCATATCCGCCCATGTGGTGTACGAGAAGCATCGTCGCCCACCCGGTAGATGCCAAACCGAGCCTATGCCCTCTAATAGACCTGCGCCGTTTCAAGAAGATCGACGATGGACAGCCCGGTCTCGCCTCCCACAAGTTTTAAAGCGACCTCCGCACGAGCTGCGAGATCCAGGGGGGCGAGTTGCTCCGCCTGGTCCGCGTGCACGATCCGGTCCAAGCCAGCACCGATCAAGGGAGCAGCGGTACGTAGAGAAGCGTGCAGAGCTACTCCCTGCATCGCACCGCCATGCAGCACGATGTTACGGGTGCGATACAGGCGGCGCAGTGTAATGCGGTACGTGCCCATGACCTCGCCCAGTACTCGGCGGGGATCCGCCAGCAGGGCGACCATCCGCTCTGCAGCTGGGCTGTCACTGTGCTTGGTCCGAGCACCCGTAAAATCCAGTGCTGCGGTACCGGACATGTGCAGGGCCTCGGCGATGCACCGAGCCCTTTCCTGGTTCGTCGCACAGCCAGAGATTCGTCGAGCGAGGCCATCAGCCTGTCGCGGCTTGTGGTGATGGGCCAGAGCAGTGAGTTCGGCTCTCGGCCAGGAACAAGCAATGATCGCCGCAAGACGGTCAGCAGCGACGGCCTTGCCAGACCGCTCCGCCTCCTGAGGGTCGTCGGGGTGCGAAAGCAGCGCTTCAACGGCAGCCCAGGCACCGGCCACAGCCGGGCCAAGCGGGCCTTGGTTAATGGGCGCTGCCAACTCCAGAGCATCGTCAATGCGGCTGCGGGAACCGTCTACCCGGTACAGATGTCCCTCATTGACAAGGGTCAAAACATCGGCACCCCGTGCCGGCGGTGTGAAGGGAATCGGTTTCGGATGCCCAGCCACCCAGATGAACGGTAGTGGGTCGATCCCTCCCCTATTGCGACGGAGAAACGACGAGCGGGCAACCATTCGCTCGACCATCTGCCTGGCCTGCTCGGCCGCCCCGTAAGCGTCAAGTGCGGTGAAACGGTACGAGAAGCCTCCACCTGGTCGCACAGCTGCCGTGTCGTGCCCGTGTTCCTGCAACCACGAGATCACTTTCCCCTTGGACAGCCAGTTCTCCAACGACTCGGCGAGTTCACGCTGCGGCAGTCCCGACAGAGCGACCAGCACATCAAACGAAATCGGTTTGGCTTGCGCGAGACCGGCGGCGCTTTCGGCGATAGTGCCGGTATTCACACGCTTCGAGTAAAGCTCTTTGGCCCATGCCAGCAAATAACTCGCACTGTATCCCAGGTCCAGTAAATGTGCGGCGATGCTACGGGAGAACCGCTCTGGCCCAGGTCGATCCGACAAGGCGACGGCAGTGGCCCAACGCTCCAGGTACCCCGAGCGGGCATGATCTATGATCTCGCGCAGCCGCCGACGCGCCGGGCTCGGGTCGGGCAGCGGACCACTGAGCAGGCCGGTGATTTCCTTACGTAGCTCGCGCTCGCCCAACCCTCGGTCCGGACCGATGAGTATCCGCAGCTCAGCACGTTGCCAGTCACAAGCAGCAGAGGAAAGAACTCCCTGCGCTTGCCAGATCCCTGCTTCCCACAGTTCTTCCAATGCCAGCAGGGACCCGATGTCCCAGAGCCTGCGTGCCCACGGAGTGCCCTCATCCGTAAAGTAATCGATCATACGTGCGAGAACATGGCGTGCGTACGACTCGCCAGACACCTCAAGTGACGACTGATGCACATGGAGTACCGTAGCGGATCGCTACTGAGCGTGTTAGTGTCGCTAGCAGACTTGGAGGGGCACTCGCCATTCGTGGCCACTGCCCCTTTCTTTTTGCCTCAACTCCCCTGCAGGGCAGGGTCGGCACGCCCGTATCGCTGCGCCAGGCCGCCAAGGAATGACGCGGTCGGGCCGGGTGGGCGGCCCGCCCGCGTCACGCACCGCGTTTCACCCTCACGCGGTACGTCTTCGACGGCACGACGGCCCCGGACCGGGGAAGGGATGGGGCCGCCGTGCCCGCTCATCAGAAGTGGCCGATACTGGCCGAGCCGGAGGTGAGCGCCCAGCGGTGCAGGAGCGCGGTCATCTCGGCCTCGCGCATCTGGGCCTTCAGGCCCTCGATGGTCCGGTCACAGATGATCAGCGGTTCCGGGGTGGGCCAGGTGGCAATGGCGCGAGCGCCACGCGAGTCTTGTGCGATCTTGGATTCGTCAACCTCGTTGTCAGCCCTGGAACCTTTGCATTGCCGCCTGAGCTCACCCGGCAAAGTGACCCCGGAGACACACAGACCGCAAAGCTGCGATAGAGCCTCTGCGATCACAATCGAGTCAATCCGCAAGGCGGAGCGGTGATCCAGTGTCATCATGTTCTCACTCACAGTAGTGGAGCTGTTGAGCCATCATGCGCTTGTACTGTGCACCGCGGCAAGAGTTCTCAGATATTTTTTCGTCCCTCCCACCTCACTGGACGCCATGACCATGAGAAGCCCTACGGTCCGTCACCGCCGCCTAGGCCGTAAGCTGCGACGACTCCGTGAAGCAGCAGGTCTCATACCGGAAGCGGCTGCGACACAACTCGGCTGGAGCAGACCGAAGGTCAACCGAATCGAAAATGCTCGCATCGCAACAAGCCCGACAGATGTCGCAGATGCTTGTGATCTCTACGGTGCGGACTCCGCGACGAAAGCGAGTCTGATCCAACTCTGCAAGGACGCCAGCCAACGTGGCTGGTGGACCGCATACAGCGATGTTTTCACCGGCAGCTACGTCGGCATGGAGACAGAGTCATCATGCATCCGTACGTGGCAGCCGCTGTTGGTGCCCGGCCTGCTCCAGACCGAGGCGTACACACGCGAGCTGTTCCGGCACGGGCTTCCCGACCTGAGTGAATCAGAGCTGGACCGTCGCGTATCCGCGAGGATGGCCCGAAAGCTCGCGCTGATGAACGACTCGGCCCCGACGCTCCATACAGTGATCGACGAGGCCGTACTACGAAGGTCCTCCGCCCCCGGTGTCATGGTCCAGCAGATAGACGCGATCTTGGATCTTACCGGCCAGGACAACATCGTGATCCAGGTCCTTCCGTACCTCACAGGACTCCACCGGGGCCTGGAAGGAGCTTTCTCCATCCTGGAATTCACTGAGCCAACTGATCCTGATGTTGGGTATGTGGAAGGACCGGCGGGTGATGTGTATGTAGAAGCGGCCGATCAGGTACGGCGACTTATTCTGACGTTCGAGCGCCTCGCTGGCGCGTCCCTGTCCCCCAAGGAATCCGCGGCCTTCCTCGTCGCGGTGAGGAGTGAGCATGATCTCCCCTAACCTGTCCGACGCCGAGTTCCGCAAGAGCAGCTACTCGGGTACTGGCAACGACTGCGTCGAGGTAGCCACCAACCTGCCGGGCATCATCGCCGTACGCGACAGCAAGGACCCAGCCGGCCCCGCGCTGGCCTTCTCCCCCACAGCCTGGAACAACTTCCTGACAGGCATCCGCAGCGAAGAGATCTGACCCGGCCACAAGTGCCGCACGACCAGAACCGCCCGGAAGGCCGTCTGGCCGTGCGGCCGCACAAGCCCTCCTCGTGATCGCGAGCCAGGGAACAACGCAGCAGCCAGGACCTTCGTCCCGCAACTCGCAGCTATGGACGAAGTGCCTCTTGGCCTCGCGGAGAGCGTTCCCAGGCTTCGGAGGCATCGCGTTCCCAGGCAAAAGGCCGCACGACCGGCTTCATTTTAGGCTTGCATTAAAAGGCATTATTAGAGCTGCCATTAAGAGAATCTGGCCGGACGTTCTGAGTTGCTAGACTGGGGTCCTTGCCTGGCCGTCTGAAGGTGACCCAACCTTCTGTTCCTTGGGTCACCTTCAGACGGCCAGGCAGGGCGTCTTCCTTGAAGGCGTTGGGTGAGCGTTTCTTATCTGTCTGGTCCGCCTGAAGACGGCCTGAGAGTCGGGGCTCTCGGTCCATCCTCAGACGGTCCAGACGGACCGCCTCCGGCTAGTAAACGTCTCGGTGTTGACCGAGCGTGAGCTTTTCAAGCGGACTGCGCCTGCTGCTCTGGTTTTGTGAGCCCACACAAAGAACAGACAGCAGAGACGTTAAAAGCGACGTCACCCTTGCCCCTAGATAGGCTCAACCAACGAAAGGGCAGGTGTCGGTGAAAATCGCGAGCCTGAACAAGGTTAGCTAGAAGCCATGGGGACACTGGCCAACATATTGGTCAGCAGTCCCTTTCTTGGAGCCCTTTTCTTAGGCCTAATCATCGTGCTCTCGTTTATGGGTATCCGAGGACTAATGTCCAAGGGGAACGAGTGCAATGTTGAGAAAGTCGCAGTCAAGAGTCCAATCTTTGGCATCGAGCTGACCTTCCGCAACTCCGAAGATACCTCTGAAACCGATGACAGTGCGGGAGAGGAACGGTTGATTATCCCTCCCCCACGTCGGCAGAAGAATCGTCCATCATGAAACCGTAAGTGATGCACGACCGCTTGACACAGAGTGCTCCTGGAACGCCAGGAGCACTCTGTTTTTTATTGCCATGAGACCCCGAGCACACCCAGGCTGCGGGAGGGCCGGAGCGAGGCTACTCCTACGTTGTGCTGGTTCGCGGATGAGTGACCACTCCAAAATACCCAGGGGTGGGAGGTGGTCCACGATCTTCATCGTTTCCAGGCTGACCGTCACGATTCGCTTGAGAAGGTCGATGACGTAGCGCGGGTCGTCGGACCAGTCGTTGGGGTCGTTGATGATGCCGGAGTCCTTGTCGACCTTTATCTGGTACCGGTCGATGATCCACTCAATCGCGGAGCGGGCACCGAGCTGGTAGCGGTACGCCTCTTCCGGGATGTTGGTAAGGGTCATCCGGTTGTTGTAGACGATGGTCGAGCGGTCCGCCTTCCCCTTTGTCTTGGGGATCTTCATCTTCTCGACGTGGTACAGCTCGTGAGGCGAGGTGGCCGCATTGCCGGAGACCTTCTCCACGATGCCCTTGTATGGCTCGGCCTGCTCATAGTGGATGTGCAGGTCGGCAAGCTTCCGTCCGGCCTCGGCGTAGCCACGGAAGTTGCGCACCTTGGGGATTCGAGGGAGGACTGCCAAGCCGCTCCCGGCCAGCGACTGAGCCGGCCGGACCCGAGGAAAGGGGATCCGCATGGGATCGACGGACGGCGCCGTCCTCCTCGTCCGTGTCGCGGTTGGAGTGATCTTCATCGTGCACGGTCTCAACCACGCCTTCGGCGGCGGGAAGCTCTCCGGAACGGCCCGCTGGTTCGCGGGCCTGGGCATGCGCCATCCCAGGCTGCAGGCCGTCATGTCGGTCGCGGTGGAGGTCGTGGCGGGCGCGGCGCTCACGCTGGGACTGCTGACACCGGTGGCGGCCGGCGTGCTGGTCGGTGTCGCGGTCGTCGCCGGGCTCACCGCCCACGCCCGCAACGGCTTCTTCGTGTTCAAGGACGGCTACGAGTACGTGCTGCTGCTCGCGGTGCCCTGCCTCGCAATCGCCCTCGCCGGTCCGGGCGGAGTCTCGCTCGACGCGGTGCTGGGAATCGACGCCCTCGCCGACGGATGGGCCGGGCTGGCGGTCGCCCTTCTCGTCGGCGTGGGTGGCGCGGCCGTCCTGCTCCTCGCCACGTGGCGGCCGGTACGGGAACGGGCCTGAGCCCTCGACCGCCCCGCCTCGCCCCGCCTCGCCCCGCCTCGCCCCGCTTCGACCGCCCCGCCTCGCCCCGCCTCGCCCCGCCTCGTCCCGCTTCGACCGCCCCGCCCCGCCTCGCCTCGACCGCCCCGCCCGTCCCGCTTCGACCACCCCGTCCCGCCTCGACCGTCCCGCCTCGTCGCGACGGCTCATCCCGCTCGCGCTTCTCGATCGATCCCGGCTCGCGCCCGAAAACTCGTCCCCGAAAAGAGGGTCCGGACCGCATCCCCTCATCCGTCCTGCCAGGCAGGACCAGCCAACGGAGGTTGAAATGAACAAGGACGATCTGATCCTGATCAGTGTCGACGACCACATCGCCGAACCCGCGGACATGTTCCACGCCCATGTCCCGGAGCGGTACAAGGACCAGGCTCTTCGGGTGATCATCGAGGAGAACGGGGTCCAGCAGTGGTACTACGGTGACCTGCGCGGCCGGAACATGGGCCTCAACGCGGTGGCCGGCAAGCCGCGCGAGATGTACAACATCGACGCCAGCAGCTACGACGAGATGCGGCCCGGCTGCTTCAACGTCGACGAGCGGGTCCGGGACATGAACGCGGGCGGCCAGCTCGCCGGGCTGCACGCCGCGTTCGCCTCGATCGCCGCCTTCGAGGTACGCGACGCCACAGGGGTAGGCATGCAGGTCGAGTCGACGATGGTCGAGGCCGCGCTCAACGTCGCGGCCGAGGCACTCCTGGAGGCGAGCGTCAACGGCCGGGAGCTGCGGCGCGACGGCAACCGCGGCCCGGGCGCCGGCCCGCAGGGGGTCTACCGCTGCGCCGGGGACGACGAGTGGGTGGCCCTGGCCCTGCTCGACGACGACGCCTGGCCCGCGCTCGCGCGGCTGCTGGGCCGGGAGGATCTGGCCGGCCGCGCCGACCTCGCCCACGAACCGGGCCGGCGGGCGTCGGCCGACGAACTGGACGAGGCGATCGACTCGTGGATCGCACACGTCGAGGTGGGTGACGCGGTGGACCGGCTCCGGGCGGCCGGGGTCGCCACCGCGCGGGTGAGTCCCGCGGCCGACCTGCTGACCGACGCGCAACTCACCGCCCGCGGGTTCTGGGAGCCGTCGGCACATCCGACGACCGGGGAGTTCCTGACCGCCGGGCTGCCGTTCCGCCTCGCCAGTGTCACCGAGCCGTGGTTCCGCACCCCGGCGCCCCTGCTGGGCCAGCACAACGAGGAGATCCTCACCGGCATCCTCGGGATGAGCGAGGACGAGATCCGGGTCCTGGCCGAGGAGAAGGTGATCGGTACCCGGCCGGCGGGCCTGTGAGCGGGACGGCCGACGTGACAGCCGTGCCGCACGGGCGTCGGCCCTCGGTACGCACGCTGCGGATGCACTCCTTCACCGGCGATTTCAAAGGGGCGGCGGAACTCGCCGCGCTCATCCCCGGAGCCCGCTGGGAACGGATTCCCGACCCCGAGACCTCCCGGCCCGTCCACGTCCGGTTCAGCGTACTCCCGCTGGGCGGCGAGATCTCCCCGCGCAGCCGGCTGCTCGGGGAGATCGAGCGTGACGGCGAGCGGCTCGGTGTCTACGGGACGTACCTGGGGGTGGTCTCGGAGGAGAACTGACCGTCCGCCCCTCGCGGGAACGCACCGCCGCACCGGGCCACCGACCGTCTCGGCGAGGTCGGTGGCTTCCGGCGTGCCCGCCGTCTCCGCCACGTCACTGGTCGGGCAGGTCCTCCGGCGGCGCGTCGTGCTGGCGCAGGCGGCGCCGGAGCAGGCCCTTCGGGCGGGTGACCTTCAGCTCCGGATGGTCGGGGTCGTAGTCGGCGATGCGATCGCGCAGCTGGCGCACGTTGCCGTACTCGAAGTGGGCGGCGCGCAGCAGGTAGTCACCGAGCGCGGTCCCGTACTGGACACGCTCCTCCTCGTCGAGGCCGAGCTCCTGGCTGCGCCTCCTGCCCCAGACGAGGTCCTTGATCTGCTCCTCCAACTCCTCCAGCCGGTCGTCGAGGATCTTGACGAGCTCGTAGGGCTCGGTGAACCTGCCGAGGTAGACCCGGAGCAGCGCGGGGTTCTTCAGCATCACCGGCTCGTCGACCGGCGGGCTTGAGACCCACTGCCGGAGCACCTCCTCACCGCGCTCCGTGGTCTGGTACAGGGTGCTCCGCCTGACCCTGCCGATTGTCACCTCGCGCTCGGTCACCAGCCCCAGGTCCCCCAGTCTCCGCAGCTCCCGGCGAATGTGGCTGATGGCGGGGGACCAGTAGAACCAGCGCAGCGTGTGGTCGCACCGGACCTTGATCTCAGCGGCGGACAGCTCCTCGTCGAGGACCGACAGAACGCCCAGAACCATGTAGGCGGTGGCGGGGAGCGGTGCACCGATCTCTACCTCGGGCTCGTCGTCCACGGGCTCAAGTCTAGTGGCGGGCGCGGCACCGACGGCACGTCCGGCCCATCCGCCGATCGACGTACACCGGCCCCGACTTTCGGCAGGTCGTCCGAGGAGAAACACGTTTCCGAGCCCGCCGCGAAGTACGATCGATCAATGACCGAAATGACCGAAACCACGCCCGGCTGGCTCTCTCCCGACGAGCTGGAGTCTACCCGCGCACGAATGCCGATCCTCTACGTCGACGCCGTGCCGGTGCGAGTCGACGAGGCCGGAGTGGTCACGCATGTCGGCCTGCTGCTGCGCATCGGAGCGGACGGGACGGTCAGCCGCGCCCTCGTCTCCGGCCGGGTGCTTCACCATGAGCGGGTCCGTGACGCGCTCATCCGCCATCTGGAGAAGGACCTCGGCCCGACGGCGCTGCCCAACGTCCCCGCCTCTCCGCAGCCGTTCACCATCGCCGAGTACTTCCCGACGCAGGGCGTCACGCCCTATCACGACCCCCGGCAGCACGCGGTCTCCCTCGCCTACGTCGTCCCGGTCGCGGGTGACTGCCGCCCCCGGCAGGACGCCCTCGACCTTGTCTGGTTCACTCCAGAGGAGGCCGCGTCACCGCTGGTACAGCAGGAGATGCTCGGCGGTCAGGGCACTCTGCTGAAGCAGGCCCTCGCCTACGTCGGCTGCCTCCCCTGACCTCCCACGGGCACGTCGATCCGACCGAAGGTAATTCCTCTCAGATGCCCGCCCTGCTGACGACCTCCTCCGCCGTAAGAGGAGCCCTGGGATGGTGGGTCAGGCAGAGCGGCACCCGGGTCTTGGTGAAAGCGGTCCCCTCGGCGGCCAGGTAGAACTGACCGGCCGTCAACCGGGAGACGTCGTCGACCCGGCCGCCCTTGACCCGGGCCACCTCCTTGGCCGCCTCGATCTGGGCGGGAGCGTTGAGCAGGCCGAAGAACTGGGTCGCCGCGTTTCCCGGGATCATGTTGTGCAGCCCCTTGGGAGCCTGGGTGGCGAACACCAGGCCGAGGCCGTACTTGCGCGCCTGGGCGGCCAGCATCAGCGTGCTCTGCGTGCAGGCGGTCATCGCACCGGACGGCGCGAAGGTCTGCGCCTCGTCCATCACGAACAGGCCGCCCAGCGGGCGGTCACCGGCGGGATGCCTCCTGATCCAGGCGAACAGCGCCATCTGCAACTGGTTGACGAAGCTCTGGCGCTGCTCATCCGAGGGCAGGCCGACGAAGCTGATCACCGAGACCCGTGCCCGTTTGCCCGGTGACGGGGTGAGCAGGACACCGGGGTCCGCGGGAGTTCCGGTACCGGCGAACAGGGGGTCGTTGACCATCGCCGCCTTCAGGGTCTGCGCCAGGTCGGCGGCGATCTGCTCGGCCTTGTCGAGCCCGCTCACCCCGTCCGGCAGGGCGGCCAGCAGCCCGATGAGACCCGGCACTCCCTGTCCGCCCGCGCGCCCGTAGTACGCGACGGCCTCCCTGAGCACGGCCTGCCCGCGCTGGGCCTTGACCATCTTGGAATCGAGTTTGGCACGCGGCACGAGCGAGGCGACGGCGGTGTCCACCGCCGCGCCGAACTCATCGGGGTCCGCGGCGAGGCCCGTGAAGTCGGGCAGTGGCTGGAAACTGAGCGGTCGTCCGGCTACACGGCGGGGTGTCCAGATGACGACATCGGTGGCTGCCAGGTAGTCGGCGGCCTTCTCCTGATCACCGGGGCCCCACTCCGAGGGCTGCTCCGGCCAGCCGTCCCCGAGCCGTGCCAGGTCGTTGTTCGGGTCGAGCACGATCGCCGAGACTCCTTGGAGCGCGCACTCCTCGACCAGGCGGCGGATGAGGACCGTCTTCCCCGACCCGGTACCAGCGAAGATCACGGCGTGCTTTCTCAGCGCCTCCAATTCGATTCCGATGGGTTGCCCGCCGGGAACGGTGTCGCCAAGGGGGATGTACGGCGTGCCGCTCGTCACCTCGACGGCCACGGGGTCGGTGAGCACGGGCTCGGTGGCCGAGTGCCCGACTTGTGCGGTGTCGATGTCGGTGAGCACGGGCTCGGTGGCCAAGGGCTCGGCTTGTGCGGTGCCGGTGTCGGTGAGTACGGGCTCGGTGGCCGAGTGCCCGACTTGTGCGGTGTCGATGTCAGTGAGGGCCTCGCGCAGCAGCGTGACCTCGCCCACCGGTCGCCGCGCGGCGATCCAGGCCCGCAGGTTCGGCGGGTTCTCCGCGTACAGCTCCCGCAGCGCGGCCAGGACGCTGAGATCCTCCTCACTCACCGCGAGCACCCTGCCGCCCGCCCGCTCGAACTCGGCGACGGCCTCGATCGTTCGGGGTCCCTTCGACCAGGGCTCCGTACGGAGTACGAACAGCCTCCGCCTGGGGACCCTGGAGTCCAGTCCGGCCGCCACCGAGGCGGTCCGCAGGCGACTCAACGCGGCGATCGCATTCGTGGCGGCGATGGCGCGGAACGCCCAGTGCGCCTCGTCCTCGGTCTCCTCGTCCAGGGTGTGCCGCAGGCGGGCGTGCAGCGGAGGCTTCTTGCCGGGTGGCGGGTCGACGCTGAACTCGCGTCCGGCGTCACCGAGCCCGTCGATCCAGGCCGACAACCCCGCCGCCAGCAGGGCGGGCATCACGGCGTCCTCGACGGTGGCGTCCAGGGCGTCGGTCACCTGCGCCTTCTGCCGGAGTTCGGCGAAGCGGGAGTCGATGGCGCGGAAGCGTAGGTCATCGAGGGCAGGCTTAGGACTCGGATCGGCAATCTGGCCGAGGCGCTTCAGTTCCCGTACTTCTCCGTCGTTCAGGCATGCCTCGATGTGCGCGTCGATCCTCATCAGGAGCTGTCGCGGGGTGAACTCGTCGGCATCGCCGAACACGGCCTCCCGTACCGGCCAGGTCGGGTAGGGCGGCTCGAAGCCGAGTTCGGCGAACCGGGTGGCGAACCGCTTCTCGATCAGAGCGTGAGCGGCCCCGGCGTTGGGGAGCGGTTGGAGGTCGGGCATCGACCGGAACCGGTCGCGCGCGGTGTCGGTGGCGAACTTCTCGATGAGGGTCCAGGTGTGCTGTAGACAGGAGACGACCGTCAGGGTCCTGCGGGTGATCTCACGCAGCGCCATCAGGCCACCGGCCACCTGGTCGACCACGATCAGGTCACGCCAGTCGTGCACGGCTGTGCCCTCATCGGGGACCGGAGACTGCGCCACGAGTACGTCTATCTGGTCGACGGCGATGACGGACGGCCCGGTCAGCGCAAGGAGGCGGGAGACGTCCTTGACGATCTCCTGCGGCGTCTTCGGGAACTGCCGGATCCCCCAGGCCGCGCGCTCGCCCGGGTCCTCTTCGCGGAGCGCGGAGAGGAACCCGTCGCCGACGTCCTGCATGCCGTGGTCGGCGCTGGCATAGAGCACGAGCGCGCGCAGGGTGTCCCTGGCGTCCTTGCCGACCTGGGGGTTGAACTCGCGCAGACCGGCGGCGAAGGCATCGAGCCCCTCAGGCGTTACCAGACGGTTCCCGATCACTTCGCGCTGCGCCCAGCGCGGCACGTTGGCCAGTTCCGCCAGCCGCCGCAGCAGGATCTTGAGCTGGCTCTCCCCCTCGCTGCCGTCCCGCAGCAGGCCGTCGAGTATGGAGATCAGCGTGCTCTCCCAGAAGGTCCGCGCGTCCAGCAGGCTGACCAGGAAGAAGTAGCCGCTCTCCCACTGGATCCTTTCCCTGGTCCAGCCGAGCAGGTGGGTCTTGCCCGAACCTCGCTGCCCGCGCAGGACCAGGCCGATCGGGCTGGTGGCGCCCCCGGCGACCACGTCGGCGAGCCCGCTGAGAATGCCGCGTTCCACGTGCGGGTTCAGGCCCTCCACGTGGAAGGGCGAGGGGCTCCACACGTCTTCCGGCCCCTCGGCCCAGTTGAACCTGAGCGCCTGAAGGGCTTTCAGTTCGTTGTTCATGGCACCTCGATCGAGATCAGGTGCTTGTCCTGGTCGCCGATGGTCACCGCCGCCGCCCTGGCCTCAGCGCTGAGAAGTTTCTGGTTGTTCGCGGGCACGATGCTCACCCCCGGCAGATGGATCATCCCCTTGAGCGCACCGTCCACCTCTGCTCTCGCGAACTCGCCGAGCAGCGGTCGCAGCCGCGCCAGGCTGACCAAGGCACCGGGCTCGGCGGCCAGCTCGGCGTATGCGGCGCGGATACGCGCGGTGACATCACCGGCCTCGACCGGGATACGCGCGGTGACATCACCGGCCTCGACCGGGATACGCGCGGTGACATCACCGGCCTCGACCGGGATACGCGCGGTGACATCACCGGCCTCGACCGGATCGCTCTTGAGGGAGAAGATGTCGGCCAGGCTCTGACCGGTCTGCATCAGAAACCCACGCAGCCAGAACAGCAGGGCACGATTCATCGCACCGGCCGCACCACTGGGCACGGGAATGCCGGACTGGATCTCCTCGGCCATTCTGGCCCAGCCGTCTTCGGTCAGGAGATGGACGAACGCCCGGCCTACCTTTCGGCTCTCGACGAGCTTGAGCTCGTTCAGTTTCAGGCGTGATTTCCCGTCAAGGGTCAGGCCATGGCGCGCCTTGAGCTCGGGGTTGGAGATCTCATCCACCTCGACCATCAACACCACCAGCACCGCTGTCTCGGAGAGCGTGAGTTCTGTTCCCGGCATATCCCTGTCCTTCGCGCGTGCGGTGGGTTTGAAGAAATCGCTTCAGCTCGCGGAGCACGGCCGGCATGTCGGCCATGACGCGCTCATTGGTGAAGCGCAGGACCGCGTAACCGTCTTTTCCCAGCCGCGTGTCCCGCACCAGGTCGTCGGCGAGCCTGCCCGGGTGACGATGCTCCGGACCGTCGAGCTCGACGACACAGCGCTCATCCGGCCAGAGCAGATCCACCCGGATGGGGTTGGCCAGCGGGTGCGGTTGGTAGGTCTGGTTCCAGGCCCGCCCCGCGGCCCACCCATGAGAGCTGAGTGCCCGCTCCAGCGCGGACTCCACGGGGCTGAACGGATGCGGAAGCCCCGCCGTGGCCGAGGAACCGGAGACGCGCCGTAGCGGCGCGGGCCCTACCTGCGACTCGGGCCCTACCTGCGACTCGGGCCCTACCTGCGACTCGGGCCCTACCTGCGGCGCGGGCCCTACCTGCGGCTCAGGCCGTACGGCCACCGTCTGGATCCGGTCGACGGCGACCGGCGCGGCGCCGGTGAGCCAGACACCGAGCCCACCGCGCTGGACAAGCCACTCACCGGCCGCCACCAGCGTCTCCTCCTCGGCGGGGGAGAGACCCTCCGGCATCTGGACGAGAATCGACGTACGAGGGCGGCCGAGACTCGTGGCGAATGCCAGGGCCAGCCCGGCGGCGCGCACCTCGGTCGCGCCCAGGTGGCCACGGGACACCTCACCGGTCAGGGACCGCGCGGCGAGATCCGCCATGAAAGGGGCAAGGTGCCGATGACCGGACGCCGCCCGCCTCGCGAGTTCGCGTACGGCGGCCACGGCGCCGCCCCCCGGACCGTCGATACCCTCCGCACCGGGGAGCCAGGCCGGGAAAAGATCAACGACGGTTCTTTCCAGCTCGTGAAGCACATCGGCGACCGTTTCCGCCACAGTCCGTCCCCTGACCGCGAGGTAGCCGAATATCGCGGGGAAGCCTTCGGGTAATGCGTCGGTTCGCGACGTGACGGCTGCGGAATTCACTCCGCGCACCCACACAACACGGCACGTCGGCAACTCGGCCCACGACTGTGCCATGCCGTTTTCCTTTGAGGTGCGGATGGTACGACCTAGCAGAGGCTAGGGGAGCACGCGAGACGGCGTATGCGTTTTCAGCAAGATATCGCCGGTACACGGTGAAAAGCGCGCCGCCGGAAACGGTGGCTTCCTTAGTCTGGGAGAGGAGAGGAAGGCGATCGTCATGCCGTGCGACTCACGTGCCGGCGCTCCGCCCGGACTGCTGCCCGCTGCCCCGGCTGCGGTCTTCGGAGCGATCGCCGACGTCCGCACCATCGGCGGCTACTTCGAGATCGAGACAGGCGAGGCCGAGGCCGGATGGCGGCCGTTCCCCGATCTGTGGACGGATCCGGGCGTCCTGGAGGCAAGAATCCACGACATGGCCGGACGGCTGGGCACCACCGAGCACCGGGTGGCCGCCTCGATCCTGTTCCAGGGCCTGGCCGCCCGCCTGTGGTCACCGTCCATCGGCGCCGTGGTCGCGCACGACCTGCTCATCGACCTGGCCCCCGGGCACCTGTACTGGCGGCCGGCCCCCGACCCGCTGCCGCTGCGAGCCACCCGGCTGTCCGGCTGGGACATCCGCGACCCCACGCGGATCGCCGGACCGGTCTACCGCGACATCATGACCGAGATGCTGGAACCGCTCGCGGAGGCGGTCCGGCGGATCGTGAAGATCGCGCCAGGGCTGTTGTGGGGCAATGCGGCCTCCGCACTGGTCGGAACCATCGGCGCCTTCACCCACCGGCGGCCTGACCTCACCGCGAAGGCCGTGAGGCTGGGCCGCGAACTGCTGAACCGGGATCTCCTGCGCGACACGGGCGAACTGACCGAGCCCGCACCCGGCCGTCTCTTCTTCGTCCGTCGCAGCTGCTGCCTGTACTACCGCCTGCCCGGCGGCGGCATGTGCGGTGACTGCGCCCTGCTGCCGGCCCGCCGACCACAAACCCGCCGCCCTGGCTGACGCTCTTCATTATTCGGCGGGCCTGCCGGAGGCTACCCGTGCTCGATCGTCCCGGAGTTGCTCTCGCTGCTCCGGTAGCTCTGGTGGCCGGGCTCCCAGGTCCAGGTCTCCGTACGGCCACCGTCCGTGAGGGTCAGCGTGCCGGCGGGATCGTAGTACGGCGACTCGGGGGACCAGGGCGGAACGGGGTCGGCGTACGCGACCGGTGTGGCGAGCGCTACCGCCGAAGCGGCCAGAGCGGCGGTGACGAGACAGCGGGAAATAGACATTTGCTCCCCCAAAAGACATAAACGGTACAGCGGGGATATTGCCTGATATAAGGCAAAGAGAACCACGCCGATGATCAAGAATCTGGCCGATTCGCATTCGGCACGCCCGCTCCGGTGCGAGGCCGTTCATCCCGGCGAGAAAGGCCGGGAGCCACGGCCGTCAGCCGGCCGTCGCCTCGGGGGAGCCGATCGAGCGGATGATGGCGTCGGGGATGACGAGGTCGGCGCGGGAGCGGGTGGTGGCGACGAGGTCGGCGTTGCGCTGGTCGATGCCCAGCACCCAGGCGACGGCGTCGTCGCGGTCCTTGCCGAAGTGCTCGTGGCGGGAGACGAGACGGCGCACCCGCTCGTCGGGGCCGAGGTCGCAGTACCAGACCTCGTGGAGATGCGGCCGCACGCTCGACCAGTCCCCCTGGCCGAGCAGCAGGTAGTTCCCCTCGGTGACGACGAGCCTGGCGGCGCGCGGGACCGGAATGCTGCCGGCGACCGGCTGCTCCAGGTCGCGCTCGAAGGCGGGCGCGTAGACCACGTCGTCCTCGTCCTCACGCAGGCGGCGGAGGAGCGCCGCGTAGCCGGCGGCGTCGAAGGTGTCGGGGGCCCCCTTGCGGTCGCGGCGCCCGAGCCTGTCGAGCTCGACGTCGGCGAGGTGGAAGCCGTCCATCGGCACGTACGCCACCCACTCCCGCGCCGGCAGCCCCTCGGGAGGCGCCGGGCGCAGCATCGCGACCAGGTGTTCGGCGAGGGTGGTCTTGCCGGCCCCCGGACCGCCGGTGATGCCCAGCAGCGCGCGGCGCCCCTCCCGTACGAGAGAGCGGGCCCGAGCGGCGAGTTCGTCGAGGGGGGTCATCTCCCCGAACCTAGCCGAGCCGCCCCCCGTCCTCCAGTACGGGTCGTACGCCTGCCGGAACGCGATTCACCATTTCCCCCTTCTCTGTAGGCACCCCTGAATTGGTACCTGACATTCATGTTTGCTACGGTCCTATCGTGCGGTTGACGAAGTTCACGGATCTGGCACTCCGGGTGACCATGCGGCTGGCGGTCACCGAACCCGGGACGATCCTCACCACCCGGGAGGTGGCCGACGCCATGGCCATCCCCTACACCCACACGGCCAAGGCCATCGCACGCCTGCAGCATCTGGGGGTGGTGGACGCCCGCCGGGGGCGCGGCGGCGGCTTGGAACTGACCGGCTTCGGCCGCAAGGCCTCGCTGGGATGGTTGGTCCGCGAGCTGGAGGGAGAGGAGGAGGTGGTCGCCTGCGAGGGCGAAACACCGTGTCCTTTGCGGGCGGCCTGCCGTCTGCGCGGTGCGCTGCGCGACGCCCAGCGGGCTTTCTACGCGGCGCTCGACCCGCTCACCGTGGACGATCTGGTCACCTCGCCGACCGGCCCCGTGCTGATCGCCCTCTCGTCCACCCGGCCCTGATCGTCCTTTCCCGAACCCCTCCCGTCATCGCACACTTTAATATGAAGATCATTTACCAATTTGGAGAAGGCATGCTCTCTCATGAATCGGCGGCGACCGTCCGGGCCACCCTGCCCGTCGTCCAGCAAGCCCTGGAGGAGATCACCGGACGGTTCTACGCGACGATGTTCGCCGACAACCCGGACCTGCTGGGGAACCTCTTCAACCGGGGCAACCAGGCCAGCGGGACGCAGCGCCAGGCACTGGCCGGGTCGATCGCCGCCTTCGCCACCCTCCTGCTCGACCGGCCGGACGAGCGGCCCGACGCGATGCTCTCCCGCATCGCGCACAAGCACGCCTCGCTCGGGGTCACCCCCGACCAGTACCAGATCGTGCACAAATACCTCCTCGCCGCCATCGCCGACGTGCTCGGCGACGCCGTCACCCCCGAGGTCGCGGCGGCCTGGGACGAGGTCTACTGGCTGATGGCCAACGCGCTGATCGCGCTGGAGGCGCGGCTGCTGCGCGAGCCCGGCGACCCCTGGCTGCGCGCCACGGTCCTGGAGCGGCGACGCCAGACACCGGACACCGTCTCCTTCACCCTCGCCCCGTCGGCCCCGCTCGCCTTCACCCCCGGGCAGTACGTCAGCGTCGGGGTCACCCTGCCCGACGGGGCACGGCAGATCCGGCAGTACAGCCTGTCGAGCGCCCCCGAGCGCGGCGACTGGCGGATCACCGTCAGGTGGGCCCGCGGCTCGGGGCCCGACGGCGAGGTCTCCGGGTGGCTGCACGCCAACGTCCAGGCCGGGGACGAGCTCACCATCTCGGCACCGTACGGCGACCTGACCCTGGCTCCGGGTGACGCCCCGCTGCTGCTCGCCTCCGCCGGGATCGGGGTCACCCCCATGCTGTCGATGCTCGACCACCTCGTGGCCACCGGCTCCACCCGCCAGGTGGTCGTCGTCCACGCCGACCGGAGCCCCGCCGACCACGCCCACCGCGAGGAGCTCGTCCGGCTGGTCGCCGAGCTGCCCGGCGCGACCCTGCACCGCTGGTACGAGGAGGCGGGCACCTGCTCCTGCGACCCCGCGCCCCGCATCGGGTACGCCGACCTCGGCGCGATCGACCTGCCGGCGGGCCTCGTCGCCTACCTGTGCGGCCCGGTGCCGTTCATGCGCGGCGTGCGCGCGGACCTGCTCCGCCACGGGGTGCCCGCCCGCGACGTCCACTACGAGGTCTTCGGCCCCGACCTCTGGCTCGGCCAGGACTGAAAACGTTCCCGACCTCTGGCTCGGCCAGGACTGAAAACGTTCCCGACCTCTGGCTCGGCCAGGACTGAAAGCACTCCGGCCTCGCCCGTGGGGGCCGTCAGGAGACGGGCGGGAAGGCGGCGCGGAGGCCGTTCAGCGCGAATTCGGCGGCCTCGCGACCGGCCTCCAGCATCTCCTCGGGGGAGGCGCCGCGGTTCATGCTGACGAAGGCGGCGAGTTTCGCGGCGCCGATCACCGAGCCGACGGCCGCCGACGCCTCGGTCAGGTTCAGCTCGTCGGAGCATGCCCGGTGCAGGGCCTCGGCGAGCTCCTGCTGGCTGTCGAAGAGGAGCAGCAGGCCGCGCGCCCTGAGCGAGGGGACGGTCATGATGAGGTGGTTGACGGGGGCTATCTCGCGGGCGAGCCGGTCGTCGACGGCGAGCGCGGCGAAGCCAGAGGTGATGGCGCGGCTCAGCAGGTCGACCGCCCGGTCCCCCGGGCCACGCTCGGCGATCACCCGCAGGGCGCGGTCGGTGCCTTCGCGGGAGTTGTGGAAGACCACATCCTCCTTGCTCGCGAAGTAGCTGAAGAAGGTGCGCGTCGAGACGTCGGCCGCCGTGGCGATCTCCGAAACGGTCGTCTGCTCGTAGCCCTTCTCGACGAAGAGCTCAAGCGCCGCGGCGATGAGAGCGTGCCGGGTGCGCAGCTTCTTCCGCTCACGCAGTCCCAGAACCTCACTCATGCGGGCATCTTAATGCACAGCACCATACTCTGCATCTATTGTAATTTTGCATTTGATGTAGTTTTCTGGGCGGAGACGGAGCGCATCTCTGCATGGGAGCAAAAGATGACAGAGCCCTACCCCGAGGTGATCACCTTCCCCTTCGGACGCCCCGACCCCTTCACCCCGCCCGAGCGCCTGGCCTCGCTGCGCGAGGAGCGGCCCGTCACCCGGATGACCTACCCCGACGGCCGGGTGGGCTGGCTCGTGACCTCCTACCCCGCCGTCCGTTCGATCCTGGCGGACCCCCGGTTCAGCTCCCGGCGCGAGCTGCTGAACGTCCCGGTGCCCTTCCCGCTGATGCAGGAGATGCGCCGCCCGGCCGACCCCGGCATGTTCATCCGGATGGACCCGCCCGACCACACCCGCTACCGGAAGCTGCTCACCGCGCAGTTCACCGTGCGGCGGATGAACCAGCTGGAGCCCAGGATCCACGAGATCACCGAGGAGCGGCTGGACGCGATGGAGAAGGCCGGGCCTCCTCAGGACCTGGTCAGGGAGTTCGCGCTGCCCATCCCCTCCCTGGTGATCTGCGAGCTGCTCGGCGTCCCGTACTCCGACCGCGAGGAGTTCCAGCAGACCACCTCGGTGTTGCTGAACCTGGAGTCCGCCGTCGGGGACATCCACGCCGCGATCGCCCGCGCCGCCGCGTTCTTCGCCCGGCTCATCGCGTTCAAGCGGACCGAGCCGGCCGACGATCTGCTCAGCGGGCTCGTCACCGGCGGTGAGCTGACCGACGAGGAGCTGGGCAACATCGGGTTCCTGCTGCTCGTCGCCGGGCATGAGACGATCGCCAACATGCTCGGGCTCGGCACGTTCGCCCTGCTCCAGCACCCCGACCAGCTCGCCGCGCTACGTGCGGACCCCTCGCTGATCGACAATGCGGTCGAGGAGTTGCTCCGCTACCTCAGCATCATTCACATCGGCCCGATCCGCGCCGCCCTGGAGGACGTCGAGGTGGACGGGGAGCTCATCAGGGCGGGCGAGGTGGTGACCCTCTCGGTCCAGGCCGCCAACCGCGACCCCTCGCGCTTCACCGACCCCGACCATCTGGACATCACCCACCCCGCGAGCGGGCATCTGACGTTCGGGCACGGGCTGCACCAGTGCCTCGGACAGCAACTCGCCCGCGTGGAGATGCGCACCGCGTTTCCCATGCTGTTCGATCGGTTCCCCGATCTACGACTCGCCATACCGGCGCAGGAGGTCCGCATGCGCGACACCATGTCCATCTACGGCGTACGGGAGCTGCCGGTCAGATGGTAGAGAACACGTTGAAGGTGACCACGGACACGTCGCGGTGCATCGGAGCGGGCATGTGCGTGCTCACCGTGCCGGAGGTGTTCGACCAGAGCGAGGAGGACGGCACCGTCGTGCTCCTCGACGAGACACCGCCACCCGAGCTGCACGCCGCCGTCCGCCGGGCCGAGCGGCTCTGCCCCTCGGGCGCCATCTCGGTACGGGACCCGGACGAGCGGGATCCCGACACCTCCTGACACAGCCGGGGATCCCGTGTTCTGACGTAGCCGGGGATCCCGTGTTCCCGTACGTAGCCGGGGATCCCGTGTTCCCGTACGTAGCCGGGGATCCCGTGTTCCCGTACGTAGCCGGGGATCCCGTGTTCCCGCATGTCAGAGGACTCGGGATCCCAGACCCCGATGTACGAGATCCGAACGGTCCGTGGTGAGCACGCGCGGGGTGAGGTGGCCGAGGCTCCGGCCCGGACCGGTCACCGGAACGAGCGGGCGACGGCCAGCACGGCGGTGAGGATGGCCTGCGCGTTGGCCGGTACCGGGATGTTCTGGACAAGGACCGTCGGTGTGGCACCCACCCTACGCTCGATGGCCGTCTCCGTCACATGGTCGGCCCAGTCGAGGTAGACACCCTCGCGCACGCACCCACCGAACCCCGGATCGGTGATCCCCACGACGCGGCCGACCTCGACCAGCTCGTCGTCGGTGAGCCCCGGGCCCCCCTCGGCGGGCTGGTTGGCGAAGAGCGCCTGGGCGTACTCGACGAACATCCCCCGGTCCGAGGCGCAGCCCGACGAGGCGGACGCGCGGGAGGAGTAGCGGTTGGTGGACAGCTCGTCCAGGAAGCCCATGGGATGGTAGACGAGACTGACCGCCCCGTCCGTCACCAGCCGCCCTAGCGCCGGCCCCGCCGCCTCCTCGAACATCCTGCAGAACGGGCAGAGGAAGTCGATGTAGGCGTCCACGATGACCGGGCCCGAGCCCACGGCGATACCGTCTCCCGCCGTGGAGGCGCCGGCGGGCACCCGGGTCGGCCGCGTGGGCCGATGCGGTCGAGCGGTCATTTTTTCCTCCCCGCGATGCAGAAGAGGGTCGCGGACCCCCGCGGAGTCCACCCCCGTCGCGGACCCCCGCGGGGTCCAACCCTTTCGTGCTCTACCCCGTGGCGGAGCAGCGGAGCCTACGAACCACCAAAATTCAGACAAATCACACCCCGTATGACACCGTCTCGGGTACGTGGGCCCGGGGCTCGGCGGGGGGAGAAGGGGGTCTTTCGCGGTCGGGGCCATGACTCCCCGATCGCCCCCGACCCCGCGATCAGCCCCGAAAGGTTCGCATTTACCTTGGGGTCCTCATCGCCCCCACGAGGGGTCGTGCTTCAAGGTGCAGGGGTCGCGTCCGCGCAGGTGGTGTACGAGTGTTTGAGATCGGTACCTGCGTCGCGCCTGGCTGATCGCCGTTGAAAAGCGCGGCGTCGTCCGTGGGGAAAAGCGCGGCGAGGGGCGGCGGAGTGGTTCAGGGCCGCTCACCGGCAACGCATCGCACAGGGCCGAAGATCAAAAGCGCAGCGAGGGCGGCGGAGTGGTTCAGGGCCGCTCACCGGCAACGCATCGTACGGGGGGGTGGCGGGCGTTGGCCGGGTGTGGGTGACCGGGGGCGGGCCGGTGGAGCTCCGGGAGGGGGCAAAGCGGGTCATGGCGGGCGTGGAGGCGGGGCCGTGGCGGTGACGATCGGGGATTTTCCATGATCTGGATGAGTTGGCACGCTGGGGGCGTGCGGATTCACCCAGATCAAGGAAGGCGCCACTCCCCGCCCCTCGGGTGGGCCGCTTTTCGTGGTGGAAGGCCCGGTTCGTCCCCGCACCCGGCCGGGGGCGACCCGTGACCGGACGCCCCGCGGACCTTCGTACCCCGCACGGCGAGAGCCCCGCGCGAGGCGGCGGCGAGCAGCGGCGAGGAGCGGCCCCGAATCCTTCCACACCGCGGCGGACCCGTACCGATGAGCGGTCTGGGGCCACTCCACCACCCTCGCCGCGCTTTTGACCTTCCACCCCGCACGACGCGACACCAACGAGCGGCCCTGAACCACTCCACCACCCTCGCCGCGCTTTTGACCTTCCACCCCGCACGACGCGACACCAACGAGCGGCCCTGAACCACTCCACCACCCTCGCCGCGCTTTTCCCCCACGGACGACGCCACGCTTTTCCACCGTGACCGGCTCACCGGACTCGGATGCTCGTACACCACGTCCGTGGACGCGACCTGCAGGTGTTCGGAGTCCCGGAAGACGGGACTGTCGGCTCAGGTTCGGGGGCCTGGGGCACGGCGGAAGGAGAAGGGTTGGCTTTCCCTGCCGGGGATCACAAACCAGCATTCGCCGGTGCCGTCGCTGTCGAGCAGCTGGACGAACGTCTCGACGACCGCCGAGACGTCCAGAATCGGGAAGCCGAGCTGCTGAAGCATCGCCCTGCCCTCGCCGAGGATCGCGGTGTCCGCGAACGAGGGGCAGAGCCCCTGCACCCTGATCCCCCGCGGCTGAAGATCCTGGCCGAGCGAGCGGACCAGCCCGACGACGGCGTGCTTGTTGGCCGCGTAGATGGGATCCGAGGGGATGCCGACAATGCCGGCCATGCTCGCGGTCGCCACGATCGTGCCGCCGCCCGCCGCCAGCAGCGCCGGGATCGCGGCGTGCGCCCCGAAGACGACGCCGTCGAGGTTGACCCCCATCGCCAGGCGGTAGCGCCGGATGTCGAAGTCCTCAGCCAGCCCGCACCCCGAGGAGACACCCGCGTTGAGGAAGGCGAGGTCGAGCCTGCCGTACCGTTCGACCGCGGTCGCCACCGCCGCCTCGTTGTCCTCCAGGCTGGAGACGTCGCAGTGCACGAACGTCGCGCCCAGCTCGTCGGCGAACTTCTCGCCCGCGGCGTCGTCGACGTCGGCGAGCACGAGGCGAGCCCCGCCCTCGGCCAGCCGCCGGGCCACTCCCGCGCCGATGCCGTTGCCGCCGCCGGTGACGAGGGCGACCTTGCCCTCCAGGTGATCGCTGCGGACCACGTTGAACGCCTCGGCCGGGCTCTCGGTCGCCAACCCGCTGAGCAGCCCGCCTCCGCCGCCGGCGAACCCGGCACCGGCCGTGCCCATCGCGACACCGGCCGCCGACCCCGGCTCCGCCCCCGTGCCAGGCACGGTGTCAGGGACCGTCCCAGCCTGTTCCGTGCTCGAAGCTTTCGAAGCTTTCGTGCTCGAAGTTTCCGTGCTCGAAGCTTTCGTGCTCAAAGCGGCAGCCCTCCGGTGGCGGCGTTGGTCGAGCCCGTGCTCTGGTACGCCGCGATCGTATGCTCGGCGATGCGCATCTGGTGAATCTCGTCGGCCCCGTCCGCGAAGCGGGCCCAGCGGGCGTGCTGGAGCATCTTGGCCAGCGGGGTGTCCGTCGAGTAGCCGAGCGCGCCGTGCACCTGGATCGCCCGGTCGACGATCCGGTTGAGGCTGTTGGCCACGAAGTGCTTGGACATCGAGACCTCGGTCCGGAAGTCCTCACCCTTGTCGATCTTCGAGGCGGCGTGCAGGACCATCAGCTTGCACTGGTAGAGCTCCATGGCCGAGTCTGCGATCAGCCACTGGATCCCCTGCTTCTCGGCCAGCAGCGATCCGTGGCTGTAGCGGTTGAGCGCGCGGTCGAGCGCGGTATCGGCCTGGGAGATCCAGCGCATACAGTGCGCCAGCCGCGCCGGGAGCCTTCTCGCGCAGCGAGAAGATGACGCGTTGGGCGGACCGGCCGGAAGCCCGGCGGCCGGGCCGCCGGGTGGGTAGACGCGACGAGCGAGCCGCCGTCGGTGGAACGTGACCGCCGGGCGCCCACGTGAGCCGTCACGCACGTCTGGCCGGAGAAGCCTGGATTCGGCCGATGATGGAACAGGCGTCAGGCGCCCGTGTGAGCCTTCTGGAAGGCGCCTCCCACCGAGTAGGTGACCAGAGTGGTCAGCACTTCCTTGACCGACTCGCGCCTGCGCACGTCACAGAGGATGATCGGGGCCACGCCGTCCAGCCCCAGCGCCCTCCGTATCTTGATCGGGTCGTGCCGTCGCGCGCCGTCGAAGCAGTTGACCGCCACCACGAACGGGAGCTCGCGCTGCTCGAAGTAGTCCACGGCGGGGAAGCAGTCCTGCAGACGACGGGTGTCGGCGAGCACGACCGCGCCGAGCGCGCCGACGGACAGCTCGTCCCACATGAACCAGAACCTGTCCTGGCCCGGAGTGCCGAACAGGTAGAGCCAGAGCCCGTCACGGATGGTGATCCGGCCGAAGTCCAGCGCCACGGTTGTGGTGATCTTCGACTCAACGCCCGCGATGTCGTCCACGCCGACACCGCGCTCGCTCAGCAGTTCCTCGGTGTGCAGGGGCCTGATCTCGCTGATCGTACCGACCATGGTCGTCTTGCCGACCCCGAAACCACCGGCGACAAGGATCTTGATGGCCATCGCCGGGCTGTCGACCAGGCTCATGCCCGGCTCAGAGGCCGCGTATTCCATGCAGCACTTCCCTGTAGATGCGTTCGTCGATCGTCTTCCCCATCGGCCGGGGCTTGTCGATGGTGACCAGGCCCTCGCGGCGCAGTTCGCTGAGGAGTACGCGGGTGATGTTGAGCGGCAGCTTGAGGTGCGCCGCCACGTCCGCCACGGGGGTGGGCCGGCGGCACGCCGACAGCACGTCGAGATGCTCGGGCATCAACCCGACCGGCTCGAAGGGTATGTCGACGGTCGTGACGATGGCCACCAGGTCGATGCTCTCCCCGATCGGGCGCGCCCGGCCGCCGGTCACCCCGAAGAGCCTGACCAGGGGCCCGGGATCCTCTCCTGTCACGATCTCGCACCGTTCCAGGCGGGTGCCGGGGCAGCTCCCCTCGGCTGTGAGGACAGATGTTCACCGACGCGCTTGACCAGCAGCGCCATCTCGTAGGTCACCATGCCGAGTTCGGCGTCGCCCGCGGCCAGCACGGCCAACCGGGCTCCCTGCCCCGCCGCGGTGACGAACAGGAAGCCCCCCTCCAGCTCGATGATGGTCTGCCGCACGCCGCCGAGGCCGAAGTGCCGCCCCGCGCCCGACGCGAGGCTGTGGCTCCCGGCGGAGATGGCGGACAGGTGCTCGGTGTCCTCCCGGGTCAGCTCCCGGGAGCCGCCCATCGCCAGGCCGTCGGCGGACAGCACGATGGCGTGCCGGATACCGGGGACCCGCTGGGTCAGGTCGTCGAGAAGCCAGCTCAGTTCAGATCTGGATTCAGGCATCGGAGTGGCCATCCTTTCGCTTCCACACGTCCTGGTCCTGCTCGGTCTGGCTGCGACCCTGCTGCCAGCCTCGTTGCATGGACGACATGAGGTTTGAGAGCTCCTCGGGAGTACGCGCGGGAACGTCGTTCCGCTCCGGTGAGGGCGTCCGGCGGAGCTGGGGGGTCCGGCGGAGCTGGGGGGCCAGGCTGGCCTGCCGCACCCGCACCGGCAACCCGTCCAGGTCCTCGTCGACGTCCGGTACGGACACCGCACGCCGCACGGGCATCGAGGGGGCGGAGGTCTCCTGCCGCTGCTGCGGCGCGGGGAACCATCCCGGCGAGGGCTCGGTGCGTGCCACCGGCAGGTCCCGCGCACTGTAGAGCGCCCTGGGCAGCACCTCCGGTGTCGCGCTCAGCGCCTTCACCGGCCCGCCCGGGTAGGAGCCCACCTGGCGTACGTGGGGGACGGCCTCGGCGGTCAGTGCCTCGCAGGTGGCGAGGAGGCTCTGCGGCAGCAGCACGATCGCGGTGGTGCCGTCGTACGGCGAGGGCCGCAGTACGACCTTGATCCCGTGCCGGGCCGCGAGCCTGGCCACGACGAACAGGCCGAGCCTGTCGCTGTCGGCCAGATCGAACTCCGGCGGGTCGGCGAGCTTGGCGTTGAGCTCGTCGAGGGTGGCCCGGTTCAGCCCCAGGCCCCGGTCCTCGACCTCCAGCGCGAAGCCGTTGGCCGCCACCATGCTCCGTACGTGGACCGCCGTGTTCGGCGGCGAGAAGACCGCGGCGTTCTCCACCAGTTCGGCGATCAGGTGGATCACGTCGGTGACCGCCCCGCCCACCAGCAGCGGCGCCTGCGGCATGGGGAGGACCGTGACGCGGGTGTAGTCCTCGACCTCCAGCACGGCGCTGCGCACCACGTCGAAGATCGGCACCGGGTCGCGCCACCTGCGGGCGGGGGACGCCTCGGACAGGATGATCAGATTCTCCGCGTGCCGCCGCATGCGGGTGGTCAGGTGGTCGAGCTTGAAGAGATCCTCCAGGGTCTCCGGCTCCTCGACGCGGCGCTCCATCGTGTCGAGGAGCGTGAGCTGGCGGTGGAGCAGCGCCTGGTTGCGCCAGGAGAGGTTCAGGAAGACCTGGCTGATGCCCTTGCGGAGCGCGGCCTGGCCGACCGCGGCCTCCACCGCGGTGCGCTGCACCGCGGAGAACGCGTGCACGACCCGGTCGACCTCGGCGGTGTTGGCGCGATCCAATTCGGGAGCCTCGGTCGCCGGGTCCACGTCGTCGCCCCTGCGCAGCCGCTCGACCAGCCGCGGCAGCCGCTCTTCCGCCAGCTCCACGGCCGAGGCCTGGAGTCGCTTCAACTCATCGATCATGGAGCGGCCGAACCGGTAGGAGAACACGATCGAGACGATGATCGCGAGCAGGCCCAGGCCCAGGACCAGCCCGATGCGCAGGAACACCGAGCTCCTGAGCTCGTTGCCCTTGATCGTGGCGCGGGCCAGTTCCTCCCGGGTGCGCTGGTTGACCGTGCTCACCACCGTCTCGGAGTCCCGCTTCCACTCGGCGGCGTCCAGCGGCGGTTTCCCCTTGAGGTCCCACGCGAAGATCTTGTTCTCGACGGCCAGCAGCCGCTGGTGGGCGGCGTCCCCGGCGACCTGCTGGTAGTGCGCCCGCAGTTCGGGACTCATGTCCCGCTCCGCGGCGGTAAGGGAGTTACGTCGGCTGGTCATCGCCGCGACGAAGGCCGCCTGCTCGGTGTTCGTCATCCTGCCGCGCTTCAGCACGGGGGCGAGCACGGCCTGCTCCCTGCCCAGATACTCGGCGGTGGTGCTGTAAGCGGTCATGCCTCGGACGATACGGAAGGACGACACGTCGACGAGCTCCGTCGAGTCGCCGAACTGCTTGTCGGCGGCGCTGATGAAGGCGTTGTAGGCGTCGGTCACCTGGATCGCGCTCATCGAGCCGTTGTCGGCGGAGGTGCGCACCAGGACGAGCCCGTCCATGGCCGACTTCAGGGTCCGCATGTCGGCCGGGGCGTTCTCCGGCTCGTAACCCTCGGCGGACGAGATCGCCTGGCGCACCAGATCCACCGTGCGATTGGTGGCTCGCCGCTGCTCGGAGAGCGGCTCGTTCTGTGCGGTGGCCCCGGCCGCGTCGGCGGAGAGCCGGCGCTCGCGCTGGATCTCGACGATCATCTCCCGGATCGGCGCCCCGGTCACCTGCCAGCGGGTCTGCGTCTGGGAGATGCCGGCGATCTGCGAGACGGACGAGTAGGCGATGAACACCCAGAGGGCGATCAGCGAGAGCACAGGAACGACAAGAATCTTGAGGATCTTCGAGCGGATCGGAGGGGGGGAACTCATTCTTCTTGTCCAATCCGCGATTCCTGCGCGTGGCCTGCAGCCGCCGGGCTCAGAAAGTCCCGCTGTCGCACACCGCGACTGGTGCGTGTGTGATTTGAAACACTATGCCCATGGACATATGTAGCTTCAAGCCGCAGAGCGAAGATTGAATCTCAATGTTCGCGACAGACCACGAGACCTCTCATCCACACGGGCCGGGGCTTTAGACGATCACGCAGCTCAAAGCGGGTACGGCCGTCCGGCACCGCCGCCTTCGCCACCACGGATCGAAAGCATTCCGTTACCACCCGCCGATGCCGAGCAGCCCGACGGCCGAGCAACCGATGCCCGATCGGGGACCGCCTCCCGGGCCGGGTCTCGCCCTCAGCCGTCGCAGGCCCTGCGGGCGAGGATCGAGTAGATCTCGAAGGAGGGCGCGCTGAACCCCGGAGCCGACATGACCGCGCGGACCTCCCGGAGTTGCCGTGGGGTCATCCCCGCCTCCACCAGGCGCTCCTCCAGATGATGGCTGTTGCTGATCAGGAGGCCGAGCCCGGCGGAGCCGCGCTCCCACACCTCGGTCCAGCGCACCGGGTCGACATCGACCAGGCCCGCCCCCGCCATCTCCCGCGCGGCGGAACCGCCCCAGGTCGGATCGCTGCCCGCGGCGCTCAGGACCCGGGTCATGGCCGCGATGTAGGCCCCGTACAGCTCCCCCTCCCGCCCGCCGGGGGTGGGCGGCGCCACCCAGCGGGTGATGTCGATCTCGTCGATCTGCAGCCAGCCGCCGGGCCGCAGCGCGGCGCGCAGGCGCCGCAGGACCTGGCGGCGCCCGGGCAGGTGGCTGAGCACGAGCCGGGCGTGGATCAGGTCGAACGCGTCCACCGGCAGCGGGTCGGTGACGACGTCGTGGCGAGCCACGGTCAGCCCCGGCCTGGACGGGATCAGGCCGGGTTTGATATCGGTCGCCAGCACGCGCCCGCCGGGCGCCACCCGCTCGGCCAGCCAGAGCGCCACACTGCCTCCGCCGGCCCCGACCTCCAGGCAGTTCCAGCCGGCGCCGACACCGGTCAGCGCGAGGCGCTCGAACGTCAGCGGGTCGAGGAGCCGGGCGAGGTAGCGGTGCTGGTCGGACGAGTGATCCCCGTCGTTGTCGAACACGTAGTCAGACGCGGTCGCGGAGTTCTGCCCGGTCATGTGGAACCTTCCGAAAGTGGGTGACCTCCGTCGCATGGTAAGCGGCAGGACACGGAAAGTGACAGGCTTTCGGTCGCACAGGACCCTTCCCCTTGAAGAACGTATCCCCCGCGCCACACTATGTCCGGAAAAAGAACTTATGTTTGACAAGCGAACACCCGCTTTGAAGGGTGCTCTCTCCGCCGAGGAGGCCGGTCAACCGCCTCCTCGGGGAATGATGCGGCGAAATGCGGTGAGGTACACCGGTGACGCCATACACGAGGGGGCAGCATGGCGACCGTCGCCGAGCAGTTCATCGAGGTTCTCCGCCAGGCCGGGGTGGAACGGATCTACGGGGTGGTGGGCGACAGCCTGAACCCGGTGGTCGACGCGGTCAGGAGGACCGGCCACATCGAGTGGGTCCACGTACGCAACGAGGAGGCGGGGGCGTTCGCCGCCGCGGCCGGTATCGGGTCGTTACGGGTGGAGGACCCCTCGGACGTACGGGATGCCCTGGCAAGCGCCTTCGCGACCCCCGGCCCCTTCCTGCTGGACGTGGTCACCGACCCCGACGTACTGGCCATGCCGCCGCGCATCACCACGGAGCAGGTGAAGGGATTCGCCCTGGCCGCGAGCAAGATCGTGCTCACCGGCGGGGTCGGGCGCATGGTCGACATGGCGAAGGCGAACCTGCGGAGCATCCCGCGTCCCTGAGCCCGGCGCCCCCGCCGTGCGGGCCGAGCGGACTCGGGCATCCGAACCGGCCCCCGTGCCCGAGTCCGGTGGAGCAGGCCCCCGAACTCGCGCGCGCCGACTCTGATCAAGGGGCGTCCTCCGGCCGGGCGGCGAGGACCCGGCCGAGGAGGTCCGTAAGGTCCCTGCGCTCGTCGGCCCCCAGCGAGGAGAACCACTCCTGTTCCCTGCTGGTCTGCTCGGCGAAGATCTCGCGGACCGCCGCCTCGCCCGCCGGGGTGAGGCCGACCACCACGGCACGCCTGTCCTCGGGGAGCGGGCGGCGCTCGACCAGGCCGTCCCGCTCAAGGGTGTTGACGGCGTTGGTCACCGCGGAGCGGGACGTGGCGGAGATCTCCGCGAGCCTGGCGGGCTGGGTGGGGCCTAACAGCCAGAGTTTGAACATCAGGCGGAAGCCGGGCAGGGTCCAGCCGCGTGGGCGGTGGATGCGTGTCTCCAGGTCGGTGACGAGCAGGTAGGCCAACTGGAGCAGGTTGTAGGCCAGCGCGAAGGCCTCGGCGTCCGCCGGGGGCGGCATGGCCGCCAGACGCTCACGCGCGTAGGCGGCGTATCGAAGGTCTGCTCTGTCCATCGGCCAAGTCTTGCGCAACGAGAGGTCCGTCGTGAATATTGTTATGGCCATAACAATCTATGGGAGGCACCTGTGCGGGTGGTCATCGCCGGAGGCGGCATCGGCGGGCTGGCGACGGCGCTCAGCCTGCACGCCGCCGGCTTCGAGGACGTGGTCGTGTGCGAGGCTGCCGGGGAGATCCGCCCGCTGGGCGTGGGCATCAACCTGCTGCCGCACGCCGTGCGCGAGCTCACCGAGCTCGGCCTCGCGGAGCGGCTGGCCGAGATCGGGGTGGCCACCGGGGAGCTGGCCTACTTCAACCGGTACGGCACGCCGATCTGGTCGGAACCCAGGGGCCTGGGCGCGGGATACGACTGGCCGCAGTACTCGATCCACCGCGGACGCCTGCAGATGCTCCTGCTGGAGACCGTGATCGAGCGCCTCGGCGCGCACGCCGTAAAGACCGGCCGCCGCGTCGTCTCCACCGGCCCGCGGCCGGGATCCGGCGCGGACGGCCTGCGGATCGGGACGGACGACCTGCGGATCGAGGCGGACGACCTGCGGATCGAGGCGGACGACCTGCGGATCGAGGCGGACGACCTGCTGGTCGGAGCGGACGGCATCCACTCGGCGGTCCGGGCGCACCTGTTCCCCGACGAGGGACCACCGCCCTGGAACGGGCTGCTCCTGTGGCGCGGCACGACGTACGGCGAGCCGTTCCTGACCGGACGATCCATGATCATGGCCGGGGACGGCACGCGGAAGTTCGTGGCCTACCCGATCGAGACGGGCGAGCGGACGCTGATCAACTGGATCGCCGAACGCCCGCTGGACGGCGAGGCCCCGGCCCGGGGCGACTGGAACCGCCCGGCGGATCCTCAGAGGATCGTCGAGCACTTCGCGGACTGGCGGTTCGACTGGCTGGACGTGCCCAGGATCATCTCCGGTGCCGAGGCCGCGTACGAGTACCCGATGGTCGACCGCGACCCGCTGCCGTACTGGACGTCGGGCAACGTGATCCTGCTGGGCGACGCCGCACACGCCATGTACCCGATCGGTTCCAACGGCGCCTCCCAGGCGATCATCGACGCCCGGGTGCTCGCCCACTCCCTCGCGCACGGCGACCTCGCCGCCTACGAGGCGGCCCGCCGCCCGGTCACGACCGCGCTGCAACTGTCCAACCGGCAGATGGGTCCCGAGGTGGTGATGAAGCTCGCCCATGAGCGTGCCCCGGACGGCTTCGACGACATCGAGCGGGTCCTCCCCCTCACGGAGCGGACCGAGATCGCCGCGTCGTACAAGCGCACGGCCGGCTTCGACCCGGTGTCGCTCAACGAGCGTCCCTCCTGGAACGTGACCCGGTGAACCTCGAACCGCTCGCCACATTTCATGTGGAACTCGACCCGGTCCTCGATCTCGGCGACTCCCAGTGGGGCCGACGCCGAGTGATCAACGTTGTCGGTGGGTCGTTCGAGGGGCCGCGCCTTTCCGGGACCGTGCTGCCCGGCGGCGCCGACTGGCAGGTCCTGCACGCCGACGGCATGGCCAGCATCGACACCCGCTACACCCTGCGCACCCACGACGGCGCGCACCTGTTCATCTCCACCAACGGGGTGCGGCACGGCCAGCCCTCCGTTCTGGAACGTCTGTCTCGGGGCGAGCCCGTCGACCCGGGCGAGTACTACTTCCGGCTGTTCTGCCGCTTCGAGACCGGCGACGAACGCTACCTGTGGCTCAACCGCACCCTGGCGGTGGCCTCGGCGGCCCGTACCTCGGACGCCGTGCGCTACGACGCCTACATCCTGACCTGAGTCGATGCAGTCGATGCAGTCAATGCAGTCAATGCAGTCGATGCTCGGGCTGATGCACCAGATGGCAGCGGGCGAGGACGTGGGGGCCGGGTTCGGTGCGCTGTTGCCCATCCTCGGCGACCTCACACAGGCCGTCTTCCCCGACTCCTTCATCATCATGCCGATCGTTCCCCGCTGAGACCTCGCACGGAGCACCGAACAGACCGAGCGCCGAACAAGCGGGCGGCACGCGGGCGGACAGTCGGCATGGACGTCTTTTCACTTGCTCTTTCCCTGTTCGGTGGGGTGGGGGTCGGCGTGGCACCACGTGGCGGCGAATCCCGGCTGTAAGCATCGTCACTGTCACGCTGGGTTGTTCCATATAACGACAGAGGCCACATTCCAACCAGCGGACCGGTCGTGGATCGCGCGTGGAAAGGAGTGAGGTCTCCATGTCCACCCCCAGGCCTCAAATAAAGCCGACGGCCCCACCCGATCGACACAAAGGACATCGGCCAATAAAAGGGATGGCCATATTGTCCTTGGCCGGATCCCTCTCCGTGGCCCTCACCATCACCGTTTCCACGCCCGCCGCCGCGTCCGTACCCAACGTCCCGCCACCCGCCCCGGCCTCGCCCGCCGTCTCGATCACCGCCTCGATCACCGCCTCGCCCACTGCCTCGCCCACCGCCTCGCCCACTGCCTCGCCCACCGCCTCGCCCAGCACCGAGCCCTCTTCGATCACCACCTCGTCCACGCTCGACGAGCCGCCACCCAACCCGACCTCCCCCATCGCCTCGGTCAGCACCGATCCCCCCTCCGCCACCGATTCCGGCGGCTCCCGCCCTTCGCTCGCGGAACAGGCACGCAGGAAGTGCAGGCCGAGGTCCTTCTTCAGGTTCCGTTCCTTCAGGCCAAGGAATTTCTTCATTCCCCGTACCCGATTCATCGACGGTCCCGGCGGCACGATGGCGGCGGCGGTCACCCGGCAATACCGCGTATACGCCGAGATGGAAATAGAAAGAGAAAAGATCAGCGAAATCGAAACGGGCAAACTGATCCGCCAGCTGCGAAACTTTGTGAGCCCGCTGCTCGCAAACGAGCACATCGTCGAGACCGGACACGAATACACGCGGGAAATCAGCGACGGCATGTACGGAAACCTGTGGTACCGCGTCTTCGGCTACCGGGTGAGTTTCACGGCGTGGCGCCAGGTCTACAACTGCCGCGTACGCAAGGTCACAGCCGGCGTAGCCAACATCCCCGCGCGGGTGGAGGGCTGGAGATACTGGGAGACCAGGCACCCGATGTTCAGGGGACGCAGGCTGAGCAACCGCTGAGCCCTCTCACCCCACCAGATGAGACGTCTCCACCAGATGGGACGGATGCCCAGATGGGACGTCCCTGCCAGATGGGACGTCCCTGCCAGGTGAGGCGGATGCTCAAGCGAACCGGGAACCGGTGGTGTCGTTCCCGGAGTCAGCGGCCCAGGAAGCGGGTGGCGTTGCCGCCGAGCAGCTTGGCGCGGGCGTCCTCGGAGAGGAACCCCGCCCCTCGGATCAGCGAGCCCACCGGCGACTCGCCCAGCGGGTAGGGGAAGTCGGAGCCGAGCATGACCCGGTCCTCTCCCATCGTGTCGACCAGCAGCCGCAGCGCCCGCTCGTCGAACACGACCGAGTCCACGCTGAACCGGTCGAGGTAGTGCGACGGCGGGAACTCGGAGACCCCGACGAGGTCACCCCGGCGGTGCCAGGCGTTCTCGAACCGGCCGAGCCAGAAGGCGAACGAGCCGCCGCCGTGCGCGAAGCACAGGCGCAGCGTGTCCGGCACCCGGTCGAGGACACCGCCCAGGATCAGGGCGAGCACCGACAGGTGCGTCTCGGCGGGCATGCCGACCAGCCACTGCGCCATCCAGCGCTCCAGCCGGGGGCCGCCCGCCATGTCCCAGGGGTGCACGAAGACGGGCGCGCCCACGGCGGCGCAGTGCTGGAGGAACTGGACGACCCCCTCGTCGTCGAGGTCACGGTCGCCGACGTGGTTGCCGATCTCGACGCCCGCGTGCCCGGAGGCCATGCACCGGTCAAGCTCGGCGCAGGCCAGGTCGGGGTCCTGGAGCGGCACCTGGCAGAACGGCACCAGCCGCTCGGAGGCGCAGATGTCCAGCGCCAGGTCGTTGAAGATCTTCGCGACCCGTACGGCCTCCGCCGCCGGGCGCTCGTAGGAGAAGAAGACCGGCGTCGGCGAGACGACCTGGACGTCCACCCCGTCGGCGTCCATCCGCTCCAGGCGGACCGAGGGGTTCCAGCAGTCGTCGGCGATCCGGCGGAACTCCCGGTCCCCGAGCAGGATCACGGCCTCCCGCTCGGAGTCGACCCGGAGCCGTGGCGCCCCCGGCCAGCCGAGATCCGGCCAGCCCTTGGGGACATGGTGGGTGTGCACATCGATGATCAACGGCTATCCCTTGCCGGGGTGGACGGCGCCGCAGTTCCCGCAGGTGCGCGCCTTCTCGTCGTCGTAGAACGCCTGGAAAATCGGCGGCAGGTCGGTCACGATGTCGCGGACCTGAAGCTCCACCTCGTGGACCACGGCACTGCACTCCTGGCAGTACCAGCGGAACTTCTCCGGCACGCCCTCCGGCCGGATCCGCTCCACCAGGAAGCCGACCGAACCCTCCTCCGGGCGCTGGGGCGAGTGCGGCAGGTTTGGCGGGAGCAGCCACATCTGCCCCTCCCGGATGTGCACGGTGTCGGGCCCCTCCGGGGTCATGACGTTGACGTGCATGTTGCCGCGGACCTGGTAGAAGAGTTCCTCGTACGGGTCGATGTGGAAGTCGGTCCGCGCGTTCGGGCCACCGACGACCATCACGATGAGGTCGTTGGCGCCCTCAAAGATGACCTTGTTGCCCACCGGCGGCTTGAGCAGGTGGGCGTGCTCGTCGATCCACTTGGTGAAGTCGATGGGTGGGATCACGAAAACTCCTCCGGTCGGTGGGCAACAGCCTGAATCTCGATGAGCAGGTGCGGGTGGGGCAGTTGGTGGACGGCCACCGTGGTGCGGGTCGGGCCGGTCTCGTCGAAGTACTCCGCGTAGACCGCGTTGTATCCGGCGAAGTCATTGATGTTCACCAGGTAGGTGGTGATCTGGACGAGATCGCTCAGGTCGGCCCCGGCCGCCCGGAGGATGTCGCCGATGTTCTCTATCACGGCCCTGGTCTGCTCGACGATGTCGAGCCGGGTCGTGCCGAACTCGTCGGCCTCGGCGCCGACGATCGTGTTGTCCGGCCTGCGCGAGGAGGTCCCGGACACGTACAGGAAGTCACCCGCCCGCTTGACGTGCGGAAACCTTCCCCTGGGGGTGGCCTTCCCGGTGACGACGAGCCCGTCGCTCATGCTCTCTCCTCTCCCATGGGCGCCGACGACATCCCCGGCCCCCCTTCAGGACTTCTCTTCGGACGCGGCCGCGGTGAACGACACCGACCCCAGATGCTGGATCTCGGCCCGCACTCGCGCGCCGGGCGCGAGCGGTTCCGCGGGTGTGGCGGCACCTGCGAGAAGGATCCACCCCGGCTCCAGGACCACCCCTGCCTGCCCTGCCAGGCGGGCGGCTTCGGCGAGTGCCCGGCGCGGATCGCCCAGGATGGCACCGGTGGATCCGGCTTGGACCACGCGCCCGTCGATCTCCAGCAGGACGCCCAGGTTCCACTGGGACGGGTCGTAGGGCTGCCACCGGCCGACGGCGTATCCGGCGGCCGAGGTGTTGTCGGCGATCACGTCGGGCAGCGAGAACCGGAAGTCCTCGTAGCGCGAGTCGATGACCTCGACGCCGGTGGCGACGGCCGCGATGGCGTCCGGCGCGAGCGCGTCGGACGGCGACGCGATGCGCCGCCCGATGAGGTAGACGACCTCCGGCTCCACCCTCGGATGGATATAGCCGGACACGTCCGCATACGAACCGTCGGAGATGGCCGACGACTCGGGCACCCGGCCGAAGATGATGTCGTGCACGCCCATCTGGCGGCGCTTGCCCTCGCTGGTGAAGCCCAGCTTCACCCCGGCCAGCCGGTCCCCCCGCTCAAGACGGAGCCGGATCAGCTCCTCCTGCACCCGGTAGGCGTCGGCCACATCGTAGTCCTGCTCGGGCCTGGGCACCGCACGACCGGTGCGGGCAGCCTCGTCCAGGACCGCGGCGAGCTTGTGGATGTCGGTCACTAGGGCACCATCCTTCTCACAGGCACCCATATGGTGCTTGTTGTCATGACTGCTCCCCCGAGCGCACCAGGTCCAGCGCGATGTCCACGATCATGTCCTCCTGGCCGCCCACCATCCGGCGGCGGCCCACCTCGGTCAGGATGGTCCGGGTGTCGATCCCGTACCGTGCCGAGGCCGCCTCGGCATGCCGCAGGAAGCTGGAGTAGACACCGGCGTAGCCGAGCGTCAGCGTCTCCCTGTCCACCCGGACCGGCCGGTCCTGCAGCGGCCTGACCAGGTTGTCCGCCGCGTCCATCAGGGCGTTCAGATCACAGCCGTGTTCCCAGCCCATCAGGTCGGCCACCGCGACGAACACCTCGATCGGGCAATTGCCCGCGCCCGCGCCCATCCCGGCGAGGGAGGCGTCCACCCGGTAGGTACCGTTCTCCACCGCGACCACCGAGTTGGCCACGCCCAGCCCCAGGTTGTGGTGGGCGTGGATGCCGATCTCGGTGCCCTCGTCGAGCACCGAGCGGTAGGCCCGGACCCGGTCCCTGACCCCGTCCATGGTCAACCGGCCCCCGGAGTCGGTCACGTAGACGCACTGCGCGCCGTACGACTCCATGAGCTTGGCCTGCCTGGCCAGCTCATCGGTCTCCGCCATGTGCGACATCATCAAAAATCCGGACACGTCCATGCCGAGCTCGCGCGCGGTGGCGATGTGCTGGGCGGAGATGTCGGCCTCGGTGCAGTGGGTGGCGACCCTGACCGAGGTGACACCGAGCGCGTGGGCGCGCTTGAGGTCGCCGATGGTGCCGATGCCGGGCAGCAGCAGGGTGGTCAACCTCGCCCGGCTCACGGCCCCGGCGACCGCCTCGATCCACTCGTCGTCGGTGTGCGCGCCCATGCCGTAGTTGAAGCTGCCCCCGGAGAGGCCGTCGCCGTGCGCGATCTCGATCGCAGCCACCCCGGCGGCATCGAGTGCCGCGGCGATCTCGGCGGCCTGGGCGACGGTGTAGCGATGCCGGATGGCATGCATGCCGTCCCGCAGCGTCACGTCCTGAACGTACAGTTTCACGCCTTCACCTCCGCGCGCACGCCTTCGTTGTCGGTACGGTCCTCGGTCTCGGCCAGGCGCTCGGCCGTGCGCAGCGCGGCCGAGGTCATGATGTCGAGGTTGCCCGCGTAGGCGGGCAGGTAGTGGGCGGCGCCCTCCACCTCCAGGAAGACGGTCACCTTGACGCCGCCGTCGCGGGTGCCGTCGGGGAGCGGCTCCCCGGCGGGGACCGTCTCGAACTGCACGTCCTGCTTGAGCCGGTAGCCGGGCACGTAGTCACGGACCCGCTCCACCATGGCCAGCACGGCCTCCACCACCGCCGCCTCGTCACACTCGTCCACCAGGCAGTAGACCGTGTCACGCATGATCAGCGGCGGCTCGGCCGGGTTGAGGACGATGATCGCCTTGCCCTTGGCCGCCCCGCCGACCTCCTCGATCGCCCGGGAGGTCGTCTCGGTGAACTCGTCGATGTTGGCCCGGGTGCCGGGCCCCGCCGACTTGGAGGCGATCGAGGCGACGATCTCCGCGTACCGGACGGGCACCTGCGAGGCGACCGCCGCGACGATCGGGATCGTGGCCTGCCCGCCGCAGGTGACCATGTTGAGGTTCGGCTCGGCGAGGTGTGCCTCCAGGTTGACCGGGGGCACCACGTAGGGGCCGAGGGCGGCGGGGGTCAGGTCGATGACCCGCTTGCCGTGCGCCCGCAGCACCTTGTCGTTGTGCCGGTGCGCGCCGGCCGAGGTCGCGTCGAGGACGATGTCCACGTCGGCGAACCCGGGCAGCGCGACCAGACCCTCGACGCCCTCGTGGGTGGTGGCGACCCCGCGACGGCGGGCGCGGGCCAGGCCGTCGGAGTCGGGGTCGATGCCCGCCATCGCGAAGACCTCGACCTTCTTCGACAGCAGTGCCTTGAACATCAGGTCGGTGCCGATGTTCCCTGAACCGATGATCGCTATTTTCATGAGAACACCGCCCTGACCGAGCCGAGGCCCTCGATATGTGCTTCGAACACGTCACCGGACTCGACGCCGACCATCGGGCCGAGCGCGCCGGTGAGCACGACATCTCCGGCGCGCAGCGGGAAGTCCGTGCGGCCGAGCGCGTCGGCCAGCCAGACCGCGGCGTTCAGCGGGTGCCCGAGGCAGGCCGCACCCGCGCCCGTGGAGACCTCCAGGCCGTTCTTGTTCATGGTCATCCCGGCCAGGCGCAGGTCCAGGCCGCGCAGCCCGATCGGGGTGTTGCCGAGGACGAACGCGCCGCTGGAGGCGTTGTCGGCGACCGTGTCGACGAGCGTGATGTCCCACTCCGCGATGCGGCTGTCGACGATCTCGATCGCGGGCAGCACGAAGTCGACGGCCCTGATGACGTCGGCGACGGTGAACGGGCCGCCCTCCAGGTCACTCCCGAGGACCAGCGCCACCTCCGCCTCCGCCTTGGGCTGCAGGAAGCGGCCGGTCGGGACGGGCAGGCCGTCGAGGTAGGCCATGTCGGCGAAGAGCATCCCGAAGTCCGGCCGGTCCACGCCGAGCTGGCGCTGGACCGCCGGGGAGGTCAGCCCGATCTTCCTGCCGACCAGCCGCCGCCCCTCCTCCAGCGCCCGCCTGGTGTTGATCTCCTGTACGGCGTAGCCGATCTCGGCGCTCAGACCGGGCAACGTCTCACGCACCGGGCGGCACGGCTTGCCGCTCCGTGCCGCCTCCAGCAACCGGTCGGCCGCCTCCACGTGCGCGTCGACCGCCTCGCTCCACTCAGTCATGTCCGGGCTCCAGCTTGATGGTGATCGTGGTGGGTTCGGAGTAGAAGTCCAGCGAGCGCGTGCCGCCCTCGCGTCCGATGCCGGACAGCTTCACTCCTCCGAAGGGGGTGCGCAGGTCGCGCAGGTACCAGGTGTTGACCCAGATCAGCCCGGCCTCCAGCGACTGCGCGACCCGGTGGGCCCTGCTCAGGTTGGAGGTCCAGACCGTCGCCGCCAGGCCGTACTCGCTGTCGTTGGCCAGCCCGACCGCCTCGGCCTCGGTGTCGAACGGGGCGACGTGGCAGACCGGGCCGAAGATCTCCTCCCGGTTCACCCGGGAGTCGCGCGGCAGGCCGGTCAGCACCGTCGGCTCGACGTAGTAGCCGCCGTCGCGGTCGTCGCCGAAACGCGGCACGCCGCCGCCGGCGCGGATCTCCGCGCCCTCGCTCTTGGCCAGCTCGTAGTAGGAGAGCACCTTGTCCCGGTGCTCGTCCGAGATCATCGGCATCATCGTGGTGTCCTCGTCGGCGGGGCGGCCGAACCGCAACTCCCCCGCGCGCCTGGCCAGCCGCGCGGTGAACTCCTCGAAGACGGGCCGTTCCACGTACAGCCGCTCGGTGCACAGGCAGACCTGGCCTCCGTTGGTGAAGACCGACCGCACGCTCCCCTCGACCGCCGCGTCGAGGTCCGCGTCGGCGAAGACCAGCCCGGCGTTCTTGCCGCCCAGCTCGAACGAGACGGGCTTGACCCGGTCCGCCACCGCCTTCATGATCGTCGAACCGGTACGGCTCTCACCGGTGAAGGTGACCGCGTCCACGCCCGGGTGCTCCACCAGGAACTGGCCGGTGGAGCCGCCGCCGAAGCCGTGCACGACGTTGAGGACACCGGGGGGAAGGCCGATCGAGGCGGCGATCTCCGCGAGCACCGCGACCGAGCCCGGCGTGTGCTCCGAGGGCTTGACCACCACCGTGTTGCCCGCGACGAGCGCCGGGCCGAGCTTCCAGGTCGCCAGCAGGAACGGCAGGTTCCACGGCACGATCACCGCGACCACCCCGAGGGGCTTGCGCACCGTGTAGCTCAGCACGCCCGTCAGGTGGAACGCGTTCTCCGGGTGCTGGGCCGCGATCTCAGCGAACGACCTGAAGTTGGCGGCGCCGCGCGGGATGTCCAGGGTCCGGGTCTGGGTGATCGACTTGCCGGTGTCGGCGATCTCCGCGGCCACCAGATCCTCGAACCGCTCCTCGATCGCGTCGGCGAGGCGGCGCATCCAGGCGGCCCGCTCGGCCACCGGCAGCGCCGCCCACGCGGGCAGGGCCGAACGGGCGGCGGCCACCGCCCTGTCGACGATGCCCCGGTCCGCCTCGCGGACCTCACGCACCGCAAGCCCGGTCACCGGGTCGTACGTGGCGAACGTCGCGCCCTCCGCGACCGGCACCCCACCGATGAAGTGGTTCACCTGGTCAGACAAGACTTCTCCTCGGGTATGTACTCCGCTGGGTCACTCCATACGGGTATAGAGCCCCAGGTGGTTCATAAGCAAGAATGTGTTCCGTGAAACGGAACCCCGACCGGCTGTCCGTGCTGGAGAAATCCTGGCTGGTGCTTGACGCGTTCCGCCCCACGGGCGGGCCGTTGCGCCTGGCCGACGTCGCCGAGCGCTGCCATCTGCCCAAGACGACGGCCTTCCGGCTGCTCACCGAGCTGACCTCGATCGGCGCGGTCACCCGCCGCCCCGACGGCTACTATCTCGGCCGCCGCCTCTTCGAACTGGGAAGCATCGTGCCCGGAGAGCGCGACCTGAGACACGCGGCGCTGCCCTTCATGCACGACCTCTACGAGGCCACCCACGAGACCGTCCACCTGGGCGTGCGCGACGGCCTCGACGTCATCTACGTCGAGAAGATCCGCGGCCAGACGGCCTTCGCGCTGCCCTCGCGCGTCGGCGGGCGCCTCCCGCTGACCTGCACCGGAATCGGCAAGGCGCTGCTGGCCTACTCCGGGCCCGACCTGATCGACGAGGTTCTCGGCCGCCCGCTCCGCCGGCTGACCCCGCACTCGATCATCGATCCCCGACGCCTGGAGGAGGCACTCGGCCAGATCCAGGCCGCGGGGCTGGCCTACGAGCGGGAGGAGGCCCAGCTGGGCGGCGCCTGCATCGCGGCCCCGGTGTTCGGAGACGGGGTGGCCGTGGCCGCACTGTCGATCTCGGTCCCGCTGGCCCGCTTCCAGCCCACCCGGCTGGCTCCCGCCGTCAAGGCCGCCGCCCTGGGCATCTCCCGCGCCCTGGCCAGAACCATCTGACCCGCCGCCCTGGGCATCTCCCGCGCCCTGGCCAGAACCATCTGACCCGCCGACCTGGGCATCTCCCGCGCCCTGGCCAGAACCATCTGACCCGCCGACCGGCCGCCTCGAATCCGGGCCACGGCTCGGCTTCCACATCGTGCCGATTCACTCGGATCCGACGCCCGCGAAAACCCCTTGCCTGAAGGTCACCTTCTCGTAACCTCACAGGGCCGCCGACCGGGCTTCGAGCACCGGCATCATTGCCTCATGTACCAGGCATGGCAGCTATGGGGAAATATCGTTATAGCGACTTTCCTCGCGGTCCCGGTGGCCGTCGTCGCCGTCCGCGTGCTGGCCCGCCGTCGTGCCCGTACGGGTCATCCCTTTCCCGTCCGCACCGCCCTGGCCGACGTGGTCGCGGTGACCGGGACCGCTCCCTGGATCTGGATGATCCTCACTCCTCGGGCGGGCGCCTCCGACGTCAGCCTCCTCCCCCTTGTGGACCTGTGGGCGACCCTCCGGGGGCCGGCACAGGCGGCGTTCGTACAGGTCGGAGGGAATCTTCTGGTCTTCGCCTCGCTCGGCGCCATGCTCCCCGTACGCTCGGCGCACCTCACCTCACTCGCCCGGATCGCGGCAGTGGCGGCGGGCGCCTCACTCACCGTGGAGGTCCTCCAGTACGCCCTGCGCCTGGGGCGGGTGAGCTCCGTCGACGACGTGATCGTCAACACGGCGGGTGCCGTGCTGGCCGCGGCCGTCACGCGCCGGTGGTGGGCCGGCCGAATAGCGGCTGGGATCGTTCCACGGTAACGGACCGGGAAAACTCCTTAAGCTCGCCACACGGGCACGATACCTCCCAAAAGAAACACGTTACCAACCCCTATATCTGTGCGATCGTGGACAAGACGGGGCAAGTTCTCTGGAGACGCCAAACCCGGTTGGTGACAGAGGGTGATCGAACGTGCAGCAGTCCCCGGTACCTCCCGAGCCCCCGATCTATCGGCGCATCGCCGACGGGCTTCGCGAAGCGATCCTGTCCGGCGATCTCCGAGACGGGGATCGGCTTCCGGGCGAGAACGCCCTGATGGCACGGCACGGCATAGCCCGCGCCACCGCCAGACAGGCCCTTTCCGTGCTAATCAACGAAGGGCTGGCCGTCCCCAAACGCGGCTCGGGGGTGTATGTCAGGCAGTTCCGCCCGATCAGGCGACACGGTTCCCGGCGGCTCTCCCGTGACAGGTGGGGGCGCGGCGCGGCCATCTGGGACTCCGATACCGAGGGCCGCCCCTACACCGTGGACGAGGTGGAGATCGACCGGGAGAGGGCCGAGGACGCCGTGGCACAGGTGCTGGACAGCACCGAGGTGTGGGTCCGCAGGCGGCGCTACTCGGTGAACGGGCGGCCGGTGCAACTGTCGGTCTCCCACTTCCCCGCCGAACTGGTGGAGGGGACCCCGATCACGAGAGAGGACACAGGTCCGGGGGGCGTCTACGCGCGCCTCGGCGAGCTTGGCCACGCCCCGGCACACTTCACCGAGGAGATCCGCGCCCGTATGCCCCATCCCCATGAGACCGTCCAGCTCGACCTCCCCGCCGGAACCCCGGTCATCGTGATCGCCCGGGTCGCCCGCACCACCGACGGCGTCGCCGTCGAGGTCAACGAGATGGTCCTCGACGCCGCCTCTTACGTACTTCAGTACGACTTCGACTCATAGTTCAAGGCCGTCCGTCAACCGATAGGTTGACCTGTCCTTCACGATCATTGATTTCTCTAGAGAAGTGCCGCACCGTCAGAGGTGGAACGTCGCAAAGACGGGCCTGGGCGCGGGGAAGGTGCACGGATGTCTTTCGACCGACATCTCGCAGAAATCGCCCGGGAGTTTCCCGACTGGACGATCTGGCGGAGCGACGCGGGTAGGTGGTGGGCAACCCGCCACCACCCGCTGACCTCCGCCCAGCGTGATGTCGGCTGCGCGATGACCATCGACGCGGACGACCCCGAGGGGCTGCGTGAGCAACTGCGCGCCCAGCGGGAACGTTCCGGCGAGGCGGAGCCTGGAACGGACACTTGAAGACCGCCCGGTGCCGGGGTGAGCGGATCCGATGCGGTCCCGGCGCCGGGCCCCCAATCGCGGAAGCCCCCGACCCTATCGGGGGCGGGGGCTTCCGCTTGACCTCCGGGCGGCTCCGGGCTCCGACCACACCGCGAATCTCGCGGTCACGCACGCCGGCCTCCGGAACCACTCGGACCTGCTCACGATCTCCGCGGAGCCGCGGAACTCCACGGTCACACGCGCCGATCTCCGAGGCCGTACGGCCCCGCTCACACTCTCCGGGGCGGCAAGGCCTCACCGTCGGGGGCGGCGTACTTCCCCTCGTTCTTTCCCACGGCCGGGGCGAGGTCGACATCGGTGTCGTCGTACACCTCGATCTCCTCGCCCGAACGGTCACCGGCATCCTTACCGGGGGCGTCGTCCACGATCACCCGTACGGAGTCCAGGTCGAGTGAGGCGTCGAGGTCGAGTGAGGCATCGAGGTCGGCGTCTCGCGCGTCCTCCGATCCGGCGTACCCCGCCGTCACCTCGGCGTTGTCGGGCGCGGCCTCCCGCGTCGCCTCGGGGGCGCTGGAGACACCGTCGACGGCCTCGTCGTCGACGGCCTCGGCGGGGACGGGAGCCGCCAGCGCGGGCTGGACGCGGGCAGGGGGCAGCACGGAGTCCTCGTCGATCAGGGGTCCCGAACTGCTCTCGCGGTGGAGCAGGTCGCCCAGGACGGCGCCCATCTCGTGCAGGCGGCGCATGACCTCGTGGTGGGTGTCGGTGAGGTAGACGACCCGGCGGCCGGTGGTCTCGTCCAGGATGTTGGCACGCTGCTGGGCCGCCGACAGCGTGGAGTGCGCCTCGGTGTTGGCGGCGTTGACCGTCGCCCGCGCCTCCGCGTGGGCCGCGCTCAGCGTGGAGTCGGCCTCGGCACGGGCGTTCTCGACGGTCTGCTCCGCCTCCTTCCTCGCCGAGGTGACCATCCGGTCGGCCTCGGCACGGGCGCTGCGCAGGGTCTCCTCGGACTCGGCGCGGGCCGCGTTGACCGTCTCCTCCGCCTCCTTGCCGGCTTGGGAGAGCCTCTGCTCGGCGGTGGCGGTGGCCTCGGCGACCCTGCGCTCGGCCTCCTGCTGCGCGGCGTTCAGGATGGCCTCGGCCCGATCCTGCGCGGAGGTGATCAGCCGCTCGGACTCGGCGGCGGAGTCGTTGCTGAGCTTGAGGGCCTCGGCCTCGGCGACCTGCCTCTTGGCGGTGGCCTCCTCCTCGCCCAGCTTCAGTATCTGGCTGAGCCGTTCGCCGAGCTCGTCGTAGTCCTGCGGGGCGTCCGAGAGCCTCCTGCGTGCCTCGGACAGCTCGACCCGGCCCTGCTCGGCCTGGTCGATCGCGCGCGCGAGCCGCTCCTCCAGATCGCGGATCTGGTGGCGGTGGCGGTCCATGTAGTCGTGAACCTGACGGCGGCTGTAACCGCGCATGACGACCTCGAACGAGTCCTCATGCATCAGGTCGGGAAAGCTCTCGTGCTGGTTTGTCATGGCACTGCCCGTGGAGGTTGTGTGGTGGGAAAGGTGACGTCAGGAGACGACTGTCCTGCTTACTGCCCGACTCCGCAACCTGAACACGCCACCTGCTTGCCGAAATACCGGACAGAACGCCCCCTCTAACATCGTCTCCATGAACGCCATGCCATACATCGCCGCCCTCGACGGCGACGCGATCCCGCGGATTCATCCGGACGCCTACGTCGCCCCCGGAGCGGTGGTCGTCGGGAGGGTCCGGCTGGGCCGCGCCGCGAACGTCTGGTACGGCTCGGTCCTCCGCGGTGACGACGAGGACATCGAGGTAGCGGAGGAGTGCAACATCCAGGACCTGTGCTGCCTGCACTCCGACCCGGGCGAGCCGGCCGTGCTGGAGCCCCGGGTGAGCCTCGGGCACAAGGCCATGGTGCACGGGGCCCATGTGGAGACCGGCGCGCTCGTCGGCATCGGCGCGATCGTGCTGGGCGGCGCCAGGATCGGCGCGGGGTCACTGATCGCGGCCGGCGCCCTGGTGGCCCCCGGAAAGCGGATCCCGGCGGGTGTGCTCGTCGCGGGCGTCCCCGGGAAGATCGTCCGAGAACTCACGGACGACGACCGCGACTCCTTCGCCCGCACGTCGGCCGGCTACGTCGCCAGGGCCGCCCGCCACCGGGCCGCGGTCGCTCTCCCACCGGCCTGAACGCCTGCCTGCCGGAGGGGCCGGGAGAGCCTTACGATCGTGCGAGGCCCGCTTGGCGATCGCGGCGCCGGACACGACCTTGACCGAAGGGAGGCAGGGGCATCCCGCCCGTGGCGAAGGCCAGGGGCCCCGGCCCCGGAATACCGATGACCGGCATGTGGCAGTGGGATGGGTTCGACGCCATCGAGCGCGACGTGCGGACCATGGTCGCCGATCATCGGTGGACGGGACTCCCGCCGCTCGCGCGAGCCCAGGCCATCGCCCAGCGCACGCTGGCCACCCCTGACGGCGGGCACTGGCTGTTCGGTGCCCACGCCCGGTGGTACCGCCAGGATCCCGCCGACGGCCGCTGGTACCTGACCGCGCCCCCCGCCGACCGGGGTTTCCGCACCGCGGCGCAGGTGATCCAGGTCACCTCGATGGTCCTGCCGCATCTGATCCCGACCGGCCCCGACTTCGCCGTCGACCGTGGGTCGGTCCAGGGGTTCGTCGGTCCCGACGTGCCCTACGAGATCACCGAACGGATCCGGGAACTGGTCATCGCCCAGCGAGGCAGGCGCAGGGAGGACTTCCCGCTCACCGAGCCGTTCACCCGGCTCTTCGCCGGGGAGGTGGCCAGCCCGGTCGCCGCGATCTGGGGAACGCTCATGTGGTGCGCCTACGCCCCCGCCTTCGACGGCAACGAGGTGCTGCTGTCGATGTTCGGGGAGTTCCTCGCCCGCCCGCTGCCCGGTGACGAGTGGGTCCGCTGGCTGCCGCCCACCTCACTGGGCGAGCTGGCCGCGCTGTACGGCGAGCGAGTCAGGGCGGGGCATCCGGAGGCGGGCCTGCGGCTGGTCGCGCTGATGGCCGACACCGCCGCCGTGGTACGCGGCGACCCGAGGTTCGGGCCGCGTGCCGGCGCCCTGCTGGCCATGATCGAACCGCTGCTCCGCCGGGCCTGCCAGGATCCCGCCACCGCCCACCACGGCGACGAGGCGGTACGCCACGCGTGGATCTCGCGCTGCCCGCCCCACATGACGCTGCCCGACACCTCACCCGGCGACCACTTCCAGCACGTGGTCTACGACCTGGTCCAGGCATTGGGGTTCCTCGCCCCGATGGGTGCCGATCCACGGGCGGTGGCCGCCTCACTGCTCGCCGCCGACCTGGCGGCCTGCGCGCCGAGAATGGCCGACGGCCTCTACCCGTGGCTGGATCCCGAGCTGCGGCACATCCTCCACGTGGTGCTCACCGACGCCGCACACCCGCTGCGGGGCTGCTGGCCGCGTTCGGGAGAGCTGCCTCCCGCGCTCCACCCGCCTGACCGGGCCTCGGCCGCGGCCCTGCTCGGCGCCGCCTACGCCACCGGGCTCGCGTGGTGCCGTCTCACCGGGACCGAGATACCCGAGCGCGGTTTCGCGACGGCCTCGGCGGTCGTGCACCGGCTGACACACGAGCGGGACGACCCCGTCCCCGGAGTATCGGGAACCTACCCCCGCCACTTCTGACACACGCCAGTATGCTTAAACCACAAATAGAGTTATTTCATCCTTACTCTCCCTATATCCTTCTAGGCCCCTACGCATCAGACAATTAGCTGAATTGTGATCTCGTAATCGGGAAATGATCCTCCTTGAGGGCGTGCCGGGCGGGGCGAGGAATGGTCCCGATGGGCCATGGGCACCGATGACCGTCCGCCGTAACCTCGAAGTGGGTGTGGGCTGCGGAAGGAAGGACGACGCGGTGGGGCACGACGACCTGGACTCTAGAGTCCACGACCGTGTCGCGTTGGACGAGATCGCGCTCTATGCCGAGGTGCTGTCCGCCGTCGCCATCAGCGAACGGCCCCTCACCTTGGTGGAGCTCGACAACGCGCTCGGGTTGAGTGCTTCGGCTGTCTGCTGAAGCCACGGTAAGAACCGTTTTCAAGACCCGGTCCCGGACCCCGTAACGGGGTCCGGGACGTGGTCGGAAAAATAGTCAGTGACTAGTCACGAACGGACGAGACGGGCGATCGCGGCCGACGCCTCCTTGACCTTCTCCTGCGCCTCCGGACCCCCGATGTTGATGGCGTCGGCGACGCAGTGACCGATGTGATCCTCAAGCAGGCCGAGTGCCACCGCCTGGAGCGCCCGCGTGGCGGCGGACACCTGGGTCAGCACGTCAATGCAGTAGGCGTCCTCTTCGACCATCCGCTGCAGACCTCTGATCTGCCCCTCGATCCGCCGTAACCGGGTCAGATAAGCCTGTTTGTCACCGCTATACCCATGCATGTGCCAACGGTACCCGTGTCAGGCGCAGCGGGATGTAGCCGCGATCAGTTTCTCCCAGCGGCCCGCCACCGAACCCGCCCCATGGGCCGCCGCGGCCTCCAGCGCCCCCGCCGCGAGCTCCCGCCGACGCCGCTCGTCGTCGATGAGCGCGAGCAGCGCGGACGCGTACGCCTCGATCTCGCCCTCCCCCTCGGCCACCAGGACCCCGCTCCGCCCGTCGGCCACGAACTCGCCCGCTCCCCGCGGGCTGTCGAACGCGATCACCGGCACCCCGCTGGCCATCGCCTCGATCACGGTCATCCCGAGCATCTCCGTCCTGGAGGTGGTCGCCACGATCGAGGCCTTGGCGAACTCACCGGTCAGGTCGGAGGTGGTGCCCATGAAGTAGACGTGGTTGTGCAGGTCGAGGGCGCCGACGAGGGCTCGCAGGCGCTTCTCCTCGGGACCCCCGCCGTACAGGCGCAGCCGCCAGTCGGGGCGCTTGCCCGCGACGACGGCGAACGCGCGGATCAACCGGTCGTGGGCCTTCGCCGGCACCAGGCGCCCGCCTGCGGCGACGATGCGGTTGTCCATCCGCGAGCGCGGCCACGGCCCGGCGGGCAGCGCGTCCGGGATCATGCCGACCTCGACGTTCCCGTCCAGCAGGCGGTCCCACTCCTGCCTGCTCGTCTCGGTGGCGGCGGCGACCGCGTCCAGGCGCGGATAGAGCTTCCTGATCGGCCCCGGCACGGGCGGGCGGCCCCACTCGCGGGCGACCCGCACGACGCCACGCGGCGCGTGCCTGGCCACCTGGACGCTCAGGCCGGGTCGGGTGCTGATGAGCACGTCGGCCTTCAGGCCCCGCAGCCGCCGCCAGAGGGCGACCTCGGTGCGCATCTGGCCCCGCGGGAGCAGGTGCCGCACCCCCGGCTGGGCGTCGACCACCCAGGACAGCTTCACCCCGGACGCCACCGGGAAGAACGGCTTCTCCCGCTGGCGGCGGACGCTGAGGATCTCGACATCGTGACGTGCTGCCAGCTCTCCCGCGAGGTTGACCACCGAGCGAGTGTCACCGCGCATGCCGTAGACGGAGGGGACGAGCAGGCAGATCCTCACCCGCCGACCTCGATCCTGAGCTCGTCGTCCGCCGTGTAGCAGGGTCGGATCGGTACCCCGTCGATCTGCGCGGCGGGATAGTGCAGACGACGGCGCTTGCCGTCGACGTCATCCAGCCGGGAACCCAGCCGGAGCGGTGTGTCCACGCCGCGCACCCGCAGTGAGGGTTCCCAGGTACCGGTCTGGTCGGGAGCCGCGGCGAGCACGTCGCAGAGCGAGAGCGCGGCGTGGAAGCGCACGCCCTGGACCGTTGCAATGGAGGTCAGCTCGGCGTCGGGCCGGCTGCGGCGCAGGGCGAGCCGCGCCTCGTGCCGGGCCTCGTCGTCGTCGAGGCCGGTGAAGGCCAGCAGCCCGGTGACCTCGAAGCGGCCCTCCCGAAACCATACGGAACGGACCTCCGCCGTCGGCCGGGCGTCGTCGATCTTCAAGGCCAGGAAGCCGTTACGGGTCCGGTAGGCGCGGTAGGCCAGCGTGCGGCGGCTCAGCGCGTACGCGTCCAGGTGGTCGAGGGAGAACCCGGGGTCGACGCTGCGCAGCCGCGTGCGCGCCGCACCCTGTTGCAGGTAGGTGTCCCAGCGGCCGGGCCCCAGCGCCAGCGGGGCGAGCGAGACCGCCAGTGCCGCCTCGCGTATCTGAACGCCCGGCGCTCCCAGCGGCACCCGGCTCTCGACCGCGGTGGCCCGGTTGCGCAGGACCAGTTCGGTGCCGTCGGCCAGCGGCTCGTCGACGGTCAGCCGAAGTGAGAGAACATCGGCCAGGGTAACCTCGGCATCGCTGACGACGACAGGCATCGTCAAGCCCCCTCCCCGTTGAATGAGCTACGCGACGTTGAGGTTACCGTGATTTGACCGTTATGTGAAAGGAAGGTTTTCGGACCTAACTTCCTTTTCCCGATAACTTGACCGCACGTCAGGTACGGCATGCGAAAAAATGCCGCACCTGACGTTCAGACATCGGGTGTCAGGAAGCCTCGACGGGCTGGCCCTTGATCGACTTGATCAGCAGCTGGGAGACGTCGACGACCTCCAGCGTCTCCCTGGCCTCGCCCGTGTTCTTCTTCTCGTTGATCGAGTCACCGAGCATGACCAGGCAGAACGGGCAGGCCGTGGAGATGGTGTCCGGGTCCGTCGTCAGCGCCTCGTCCACGCGCTCGGTGTTGATCCGCTTTCCGAGCCGCTCCTCCATCCACATCCGCGCGCCCCCCGCGCCGCAGCAGAAGCCGCGGTCCTTGTGACGGTGCATCTCCTGGGTCCGCACGCCGGGCACCTTCGCCATGATGTCGCGGGGCTGGGAGTAGACCTTGTTGTGGCGGCCGAGGAAGCACGGGTCGTGGTAGGTGATCTTCTCCTCGATCGGCGTGACCGGGACCAGCTTGCCCTCGTCCACGAGCTTGGCCAGCAGCTGGGTGTGGTGCACCACCTCGTAGGTGCCACCCAGCTGCGGGTATTCGTTGGCGAGGGTGTTGAAACAGTGCGGGCAGGTCGCGACGATCTTCTTGACCCCGGCCTCGTTCAGCGTCTCGATGTTCTGCTTGGCCAGCATGTCGAAGAGGAACTCCATGCCCAGGCGGCGGGCCGGGTCACCGGTGCACGCCTCCATCGGGCCGAGCACCGCGAACTTGACACCCGCGACGTGCAGCAGCTCCGCGACCGCCTTGGTGGTCTTCTTGGCCCGGTCCTCCAGCGCGCCGGCGCAGCCGACCCAGAACAGGTACTCGGTGTCCTCGGGCATCTTCTCGTCGATGAGCTGGACCTCGATCGGGTCGACCTCGCGGCTCGCGAGCTCCTCGATCCAGTCGGCCCGCTTCATCTCGGACATCCCCCACGGGTTGCCCTTGTTCTCCAGGTTCTTGACCATGACGCCGGCCTCGGAGGGGAAGTTGGACTCCACCATCACCTGGTAGCGGCGCATGTCGAGGATGTGGTCGATGTGCTCGATGTCCACCGGGCACTGCTCGACGCAGGCGCCACAGTTGGTGCAGGACCACAGCACGTCGGGGTGGATGACACCGTCCTCGCCGACCAGCGGCTTCTCCAGCAGGGCCAGCACGTCCTCGTGCAGGTCGGCGCGCTGCTCCTCGGTGGCCATCAGGTACGGCGCGATCTTGAAGGCGTGGTCGCGCTGGTCCAGGATCAGCATCTTCGGCGACAGCGGCTTGTCGGTGTTCCACGCCGGGCACTGCGACTGGCAGCGGCCGCACTCGGTGCAGGTGTAGAAGTCGAGGAAGCCCTTCCAGGTGGTGTCCTCGATCTTGCCCCGGCCGAGCCTGTCACCGTCGAGGTCCTCGTCCTCGAAGTCGACGATCTTGCCGTCGATCCGCATCGGCTGGGCCGCGCCGTTGCCGTCCGGGCGTCGGGAGAAGGCCACGTTCATCGGCGCGGTGAAGATGTGCAGGTGCTTGGAGTTCACCACGATCACCAGGAACACCAGCATGACGCCGATGTGCAGGAGCAGGCCGACGTGCTCCAGCGCCTCGTTGGCCGCCTCTCCCAGCGGCCGCAGCAGCGCGGCCGTCGCGTCGGAGGCGAACGCCCCCGAGGCGTAGGGCAGGTTGCCGGTGTTGGCCGCCGCGCCACGGAAGAGGAACATCGTCCAGATCACATTGAAGATCATGAAGAGGACGAGCCAGGCGCCGCCGAGGTGCGACCCGGAGAAGCGGGACTTGCGGCCCAGCTTCTTCGGAGCGTTCTTGACCCTGATGGTCGCGAAGGCGATGAGTCCCAGCAGGGCCGCGACCGCGATGAAGTCCTGCAGGAAACCCAGGATCGGCCACGTCCCGATGAGGGGGATGTGGAAGTCGGGGGTCCCGGTGACGGCCCCCTGGATCAGCGAGCCGTACGCCTCCAGATAGACGGTCGCCAGGATGAAGAACGCCCACATGACAAAGAAGTGCGCGACGCCCGACGCGGTCCACTTCAGCAGCTTCCGCTGCCCGAAGACCTCGACCAGCTGAGCCTTGATCTCCTCGCCGAGGTTGTTCTTCGCGTACTCGACGCGCTCGGGCGCGCCCGGCCCGATGGTGGCGAGCTTGTACAAGAACAACACGCGGCGCGCGGCAAGCGCGAGCGCCACGGCTGTCATGACCAGCCCGATTATCGCTACCCAGAGCACGGGTCCTCCCACAGACGACGTTGGCTGACAGCGTACGACTGTCGGTCATCCACGCTGACGACGGGTCTCCATAAATCCTACTTAGCGGTAACTTAACTTCAAACCGAAGGCTCACGGCGACCGCGGCCACCCTACGGCCGGCACCGCTCCCAGAACAATGCTCTACATACCGCCGAGGTTAGGCGGGCGCGTCGAGATAGCGCTGGATCGTGGGTGCGAGCAGCTCGACCAGCTCCTCGACGTCCACCGAGGCCAGCGGCTCCAACTTGAGCACGTAGCGCACCAGGACCACGCCGAACAGCTGCGCGAAGGCCGCCTCCATCCGGATCGGCGGGACTCCCAGCACCTCCGCGACCCGGGCCAGCAGCGCCTGCGTCATGAACTCGCGGATCATGACGACCATCTGGTCGTTGGTCATCGCGGTGCGGACCAGCGCCAGCAGCGGCTGGCGGGCCCCGGCATCCGAGGTGACGGTCAGGATGAACCGGGCCAGCCGCTCGCCGACCTCCTCTCGCGGCCCCGCCAGGACCGCCGAGACGACGCTCTCGGGGGTGATCGGCAGCTCCATGGCCTCGACGAACATCCCCTCCTTGCCGGCGAAGTAATGGTGGACCAGCGCCGGATCCACCCCCGCCTGCCGGGCGATGCCCCGGATGGTCGCCCTGTCGAACCCCTTCTCCGCGAAGGTCTCGCGCGCCGCCGCGAGAATCTGCCCTCGGGTGTCGGCCGATCCCGGCCTGCGCCCCGGGCGCCTTCTGACCGCTCCGGACTCATCCCGGGAGGACCGGTTCGCGGGCGGCGTGCTCACGACGGGCTCACTCATACGTTGGTGGACGCGGCGAGGTGCAGCCGGGCGAAGGCCAGCGCCTCGGCGAGATCGTCGATCCGCTCGGTGCGGCTGACGGCCTTGCGCGTGTTGATCTCCAGTACGACCAGCCCTGAGTAGCCGTTGCCCGCCATCCGCTCCAGGATCGGCGCGCACGGCTGACCACCCCGCCCGGGAACCAGGTGCTCGTCCTTGTTCGCCATCCCCACACCGTCGGCCAGGTGCAGGTGGGCAAGCCTGTCGCCGAGCTTGGTGAACATCTCCATGGCGTCGGACCCGGACACGGCCGTGTGCGAAAGATCCAGCGTGACCTGCGGGAAGTCGTAGTCGACCGGATTCCAGTCGGGTGAGTAGGGGACCACCTCATTGCCCCTGGCCTTCAGCGGGAACATGTTCTCCACCGCGAAGACCACGTCGGTCTCCTCGCGCATCCTGGCAAGGCCGAGCTCGAAGTCGCGCGCGTAGTCGCGCTGCCAGCGGAACGGTGGGTGCACCACGACGGTCCTGGCACCGACCCGCTCGGCGGCGCGCTGCGCCCGCTGGAGCTTCGCCCACGGGTCCTTGCCCCACACCCGCTGCGTCACCAGCAGACACGGCGCGTGGATGGCCAGGATCGGCAGTTGGTAATGGTCCGACAGGCGCTCCAGGACGTCGATGTCCTGGCTCACGGGGTCTGCGCCCACCATGATCTCCACACCGTCGTATCCCAGACGTGCGGCCAACTCGAAGGCGTCAGGGGTGCGTTCGGGATAAACCGACGCGGTGGACAGCGCGATCTTCGCGCTGGATACACGGACGCTCATACCGCTTCCTCGTCTCCGGCTCGGAGCACACCCTGGCGAACACCGTTGGGCATACCGGCCCGCTCGCTCATGTCGCTCACCTTTGCCAGCCTAAGCGGGTCCGGCGAGCAGTGCTGTCCGCCACCACCGACACGACCGAGATCACACCTCATGTTCGGCGACGGGACCTCCGGGGCCGCCCCGGAAGCCGACGGGACCTCCGGGGCCGCCCCGGAAGCCGACGGGACCTCCGGGGCCACCCCGGAAGCCGGCCGAGTTCGAACCGGCCGGGGCCTGACCGACGCCCACCTCGGCCGGAGGAGACGGGAAGCCGCTCTCCTCGGGGAGCGGAGGAGTCATTACGGTAAGGACATGCCGAGGTTCGCCAGGGGCGTCATCCCCAGCCCCAACATCTGGAACACGCCCCAGACCTACGAGCTGGAGAACCGGGCGGTGGATCCCGAGGGACGCGCCGAGGCCGCGATGGCGGCCGTCAGGTCGTGGACAGGGGCGACGGTCCTCGACATCGGCTGCGGTACCGGCTATCACCTGCCGGCCATGGCCGCCACCGCCGCCCGCGTGATCGGCGTCGAACCCCACGAGGACCTCGTACGGCTGGCCGGGCGCCGCTGCCACGCCCTGCGGAACGTCGAGGTCCACGCCGCCACCGCCCAGGCCCTCCCGGTGCCCGACGCCTCCGTGGACGTGGCCGTCGCCCGCTGGGCCTACTTCTTCGGCCCCGGCTGCGAGCCCGGCCTGGCCGAGCTCTCCCGGGTGATGCGGCGCGGCGGCGCGGCCTTCGTGATCGACATCGACACCACCCGCGGCGCCTTCGGCCGCTGGTTCAGCCAGTCCATCCCCGCGTACTCGGCCAGGGCCGTCGAGAACTTCTGGAACCGCCAGGGCTGGCAGGTGGAGAAACTCGACCTGCGCATGTCCTTCGAGCGCCGCGCCGATCTGGAGGCGGTGCTCCGCATCGAGTTCACCCCCGCGGTCGCCGACCTCGCCATCGCCGAGACCCCAGGCCTGGAGATCGCCTACCCCAACCTGCTGCGCTGGAGGCGGTTCTGAGCCTCGCCCGCGGATGCCGGCCGGCCCCGCGCGGGCGAGCGGGGAACAACGGGACACCGGCTTGACCTTGACGTTGATGTCAAGGTTTATCGTCGGGCCATGAGGAGGTCCGGATGCGGATCGGCGAGCTGGCGCGGCGGGCGGGTGTCAGCACCCGGGCACTGCGCTACTACGAGCAGCAGGGGCTGATCACGGCCCGGCGCTCGGCCAACGGCTACCGGGAGTACGGGGAGACCGATCTGCGGCTCGTCTCCGAGATCCGGTCACTGCTCGCCGTCGGCTTCACCCTGGAGGACGCCCGCCCGTTCGTGGCCTGCCTGCGGGCCGGCCACGATTCCGGGGGGTCGTGCCCGGAGTCCGTGGCCGTCTACCAGCGCAAGCTGGCGGAGATCGACGACGAGATCCGCACGCTGCTCACCCGGAGGGCGGAGGTGGCGGCGCAGCTGACCACCGCCTGCCCAGGATGCGTACTGAGGAAAGTGGGAAAACCATGATCACACTGACCGGCGAGAACTTCGACGAGCAGGTGCTGCGGAGCGACAAGCCTGTCCTGGTCGACTTCTGGGCCGAGTGGTGCGGACCGTGCAAGATGATCGCGCCGGTCCTGGCGGAGATCGAGGCCGAGTACGGCGACCGCCTCACGATCGCCAAGCTCAACGCCGACGACCACCCCGAGATCGCCGCGAGGTACGGCGTCCTCGGCCTGCCGACGCTCAACCTCTACAAGAACGGCGAGGTGGTGCGGCAGATCAAGGGTGCCAAGCCCAAGCGCCTGCTCCTGGCCGACCTCGAAGGCCACATCTGACGTGCCGCCTGGCGCCTCTTCCGGCGACCTTCACCCGGTGCGGCCGCCGTACCGGGTGAAAGTTGTCGGCTCCTCCGGGTAACGTGCGGCCATGGCGAAGAAGGCTGGTGGCTACCGCTGTGCCGAGTGCGGGTGGCAGACGGCCAAGTGGGTGGGGCGCTGCGGCGAGTGCCAGGCCTGGGGAACGGTCGAGGAGGAGACGGCGCCCGCGGGCGCGCGGGTGGCCTCCGCCGGGGCGGTGTCGGCGCCGGCGGTGCCGATCGGCCAGGTCAAGGCCGAGGTGGCGCACGCGCGTGGCACCGGGGTGCCCGAGCTCGACCGGGTCCTCGGCGGCGGCCTGGTGCCCGGAGCCGTCGTGCTGCTGGCCGGTGAGCCCGGCATCGGCAAGTCCACCCTCCTGCTGGAGGCGGCGGCCAAGATCGCCCGGCAGCAGACCGTCCTCTACATCACGGGCGAGGAGTCGGCCGCCCAGGTGCGGATCAGGGCCGACCGGATCGGCGCCATCCAGGACCTCCTCTACCTGGCCGCGGAGACCGAGTTAGGCGCGCTGGTCTCGCACGTCGAGAAGGTCCGGCCCGACCTGCTCATCGTCGACTCCGTGCAGACGATCGGCTCGGCCCAGGCGACCGGCGTGCCCGGCGGGGTGACCCAGGTCAGGGAGGTCGCGGGAAATCTGGTGCGGCTGGCCAAGGAGCGAGGCATGGCCACCGTGCTGGTCGGCCACGTCACCAAGGAGGGCTCGATCGCCGGCCCCCGCACGCTGGAGCACCTCGTCGACGTCGTGCTCCACTTCGAGGGCGACCGGCACTCCCGGCTCCGCCTGGTCCGCGCGATCAAAAACCGGTACGGCCCCGTCGACGAGGTCGGCTGCTTCGACCTGCACGAGAGCGGCATCGAGGGTATCGCCGACGCCAGCGGCCTGTTCGTCTCGCACCGCACCGACCCGGTGCCCGGCACGTGCGTCACGGTCACCCTGGAGGGCACCCGGCCACTGCCTGCCGAGGTCCAGGCACTGGTCGCCAGGACCGAGGCCCAGCAGCCGCGCCGCTCCTCCTCGGGGCTCGACACCTACCGGGTGACGATGGTGCTGGCCGTGCTGGAGCGGCGGCTCAACGCCAAGCTGGGCGGGTGCGACGTCTTCACCGCGACCGTCGGCGGGATCAAGCTCAGCGATCCCGCGGTCGACCTGTCGGTGATGCTGGCGGTCGCCAGCGCGGCCGGCGACAAGGCACTCCCCGCCGGCCTGGTGGTGCTCGGCGAGGTGGGCCTGGCAGGGGAGCTGCGCCCGGTGCGCGACGTGCGGCGCCGGCTGTCGGAGGCCGCGCGGCTGGGCTTCACCCGGGCACTGGTCCCCGCGGGCTCCCTCGAGGTGGGCAAGAAACGCAACGGTGACCACTCCCTGGTTCCGGTGGCCGGGCGCGGCGCACCCTTCGCACCCGGCTTCGACGTCGTCGAGGCGGAGAACGTCTGGGATGCCCTCACCCACGTCACCTGAGGCGTCACGCTCCTGGCGGCGCGACGTCCCACGGCCCTCGGGCGCCCCATGGTCATCAGATGATTCCGGGCCGCGCGAGGTCTTCGCCGGTAGGCTGAGCGTTATACGCAGACCACGGGGGTCATGTGGCAGCAATGTACAAAGGGCTCGATGAACGCCGCAGGGGCATCCTGGCCGCGGTCGCACCGGGCACCGCCCTGCGCGACGGCCTGGAGCGCATCCTGCGAGGGCACACGGGCGGTCTGATCGTGCTGGGATACGACAGCACCGTCGAGGAGATCTGCAGCGGCGGGTTCGAGCTGGACGTCGAGTTCTCCGCGACACGGCTGCGCGAGCTGGCCAAGATGGACGGCGCCATCGTCCTCAACTCCGGCGACCTGCGGATCGTGCGCGCGGCCGTGCACCTGATGCCCGATCCGTCCCTGCCCACCGACGAGTCGGGAACCCGGCACCGCACCGCCCAGCGTGTGGCCCTTCAAACCTCCTTTCCGGTCATCTCCCTCAGCAAGTCCATGCGGATCATCGCCCTCTATCTCGACGGCATCCGCTACGTGCTGGAGGAGTCGGCGGTCATCCTGTCCAAGTCCAACCAGGCCCTCGCCACGCTGGAGCGCTACAAGCTCCGCCTGGACGAGGTCTCCGGCACGCTCTCGGCGCTGGAGATCGAGGATCTGGTGACGGTCCGCGACATCGCGGTGGTCGCCCAGCGGCTGGAGATGGTCAGGCGCATCTCCGAGGAGATCGCGGGCTACGTGGTCGAGCTCGGTACCGACGGCCGGTTGCTCTCGCTGCAGCTGGACGAGCTGGTGGCCGGCACGGAGAGCGACCTCGAGCTGATCGTGCGCGACTACCTGCCCGCGACGGGCCGCCGCCCGCGCAAGTTCGCCGAGGCACTGCACGAGCTCGACCAGCTCTCCTCCACCGACCTGCTCGACCTCTCGGTCGTCGCCCAGATCCTCGGCCACTCGGGCAACGACGCCCTGGAGACACCCGTGAGCCCCAGGGGCTACCGCCTGCTGGCCAAGGTCCCGCGCCTGCCGGGCACCGTGGTCGAGCGCCTCGTCGACCAGTTCGCCAGCCTGCAGAAGCTCCTGGCCGCCAGCATCGGCGACCTCCAGGAGGTGGGCGGGGTGGGCGAGGCCAGGGCCCGCCACATCCGCGAGGGCCTGTCCCGGCTGGCCGAGTCGTCCATCCTCGAACGCTACGTGTAGGAAACCCCCACCCCGATCCTCCTACCGGAGGTGGAAGACGGCCTTGCGGCTCCTCAGGCCGGGGGCGTGGACCACCGCGACGTAGGTGCCGGGACGCGCGGCGGTGCGGTCGACGGAGCAGTCGTTCCCGGACCTGCGGCGGTCCCACACCAGTTCCCGGACGTAGGGGATGCCCCGGTCGAGCTTGCGGACGTTCTCGGTCTCGCCGCTGACGCAGTCGGAGGACGACCACACACGGTCGTCACCGGAGGTGATGCGCACCTCCATGGTGCGCGGCCCCACGTCCGTGGTGCACATCACCTTGCCGACATTGACGAGGGTGAGGATGAACCGGGGCCGGATGCCCGGCGGGTAGACCGTCCCCTGCCCCTCCATGCTCAGCACGAGCTGCGGGGAGGCGCAGGGCTCACCAGGTCTCCGGGGCCTGGGGGCCGCCTTGCTCTCCCGCGGCTCCGGGGTCGGGCTCGCGGGCGGCGAGGGGATGACCGTCATGGTCGGCAGGATGGCCAGCAGCGGGTCCGGCGCGTCCTTCCGCGCGGCCGAGGTGCCTTCCTCCCTGGCCTCCCGGGCGTCCTGCGGCCTGCTCGTCGACGAGCAGGCCCACGCCACGACGGCGACCACCACGAGCACACCGACGAGCGCGGCCATCCGGCGCCGCCAGTAGATGTCAGCTCCGATATCGCTACGGAACGTGTCGGGATCCATACAGACAGTATGGTTAGTGCTTGCGAGCCGCAGGGGGAGACCCGCCGCTCCCGTCCACGTTTCGGCCATCGATCATCGGCAGAAGACGGATGAAGGCGGGTGAAGGCGGGTGAAGGCGGGTCGAGGGGGCCTGATCCCGCACTATCGTCAAAAGGTGCCCGAGTCGAACCGCTTACTCGAACCCGTCCTCGACTGGTATGCCGGCCATGCCCGCAACCTTCCCTGGCGGGCGCCCGGCGCCTCCCCCTGGTCGATCCTGGTCAGCGAGATCATGCTGCAGCAGACACCGGTGGCCAGAGTGCTGGGCGTCTGGACCGAGTGGATGGAGCGCTGGCCCACGCCCGCCTCCCTCGCCGCCGAGCCCCCCGGTGAGGCCGTACGCCACTGGGGCCGCCTCGGCTACCCCCGCCGGGCACTGAACCTGCACGCCTGCGCCCGCACGATCACCGACCGGCACGATGGCGAGGTCCCCTCGGGGCACGATGCCCTGCTGGCGCTTCCCGGCGTCGGCGAGTACACCGCGGCCGCGGTCGCCAGCTTCGCCTTCGGAGGCCGCCACGCGGTTCTCGACACCAATGTACGGCGGGTCCTGGCGCGGGCCGTCAGCGGCGAGGAGTATCCGCCGAAGGCCACCACGCCCCCCGAGCGCAGGCTCGCCGCCTCGCTGCTCCCCGACGCCGACCGCGCCCCCGTCTGGGCGGTCGCCGTCATGGAGCTTGGCGCACTGGTCTGCACCGCCCGTGCCGCCCGCTGCGCCGACTGCCCGATCAGTGACCTGTGCGCCTGGCGCCTGGCGGGCAAGCCCGCCTACGACGGTCCCGCGCGCAGGGGCCAGACATACGCGGGCACGGACCGCCAGTGCCGCGGCCGCCTCCTCGCGGTGCTGCGCCAGGCCCACGGCCCGGTGCCCAAGGACGCCCTCGACGTGGTCTGGGACGACGCCCCGCAACGAGAGCGCGCCCTTGACGGCCTGATCTCCGACGGCCTGGCCGAGGTCCTCGACGACGGCACCTACCGCCTCCCAGGCTGAACGCGCCACGCTCTCCCGCAACAGCGCGAGCATCGAAATCGAGCCGGGAACGACAGCCATACGCCGTGGCCGGCCGTGCAGCTCGACGCCTACCACGCGCTCTGCGCCGAGCTGCGCCGGGAGTTCAACCCGCCTACGTCCAGGGTGATGGTCAGGATCAGGGTGTTCCGCCGCCAAGCCTCGGCTTGCGGCCTGAACCTCGCAGGAGGACCTACGCTGTGTCGCCGGGTCACCAGCCGGTGCGGTACATCGTCCATGCGATGGCAGCGGCAGCCGCTCGGCGTTGGTAGCCGCGAAGGTTCGGGACGCCCGTCGGCGCGGGCTGCCGACTCATCCGGGTCCAGTACCCGGCGAACGATGCCGCATAGCTGGTGATCACTTCTGGTAGGGCGAGATCCCAGGCCGGGACGCCGATCAGCGTTTTCTCCGCCGACGCTGGAGAGTGGCCCGCCATGATCATATGAGGGACGAGGTCAGCGATGTCCTGCCAGGCGGCTCCCCGGCTAGTGGCCCGTCTCTGAACGTTAACCCGGTAATTGATCTCGGGCGGTGAACCCGGCAGGCTGACTCCTCTGCAACTCTTGGGAGGTGGTCGTGGCTCGTCGACCGGATGTGTTCGTCCGGCCCTTGTCGATGGAGGAGGGCCGCAAACTCCAGCGCATCACCCGGACCGCCAAGGACCCGGTCAAGCTGCGCCGGGCAATCGTGGTGATGATGTCCGGCCAGGGCCAGAGCGCGCCGGACATCACCTCGTTGATGCAGGTCAGCGAGGACTACGTACGCGATGTCATCCATGCCTTCAACGAGCGGGGGTTCGATGCGCTGAACCCAAAATGGAGCGGGGGCCGTCCACCGGCGATCAGTGAGCAGGCGCGCGAGCACATCTGCCTGATCGCCCGGACAGTCCCCGCCGAGTGGGGCATCACCGGCCACTCCACCTGGAGCCTGCGCACACTGGCCGAGCACCTCATCGGCCGGGGCGTGGTCACCTCGATCAGCCGCCAGCACCTGTCGCGGATCCTGCGCGCGGGCAAGGTGACCTGGCAGACCACCACCACATGGAAGTCCTCCAACGACCCACAGTTCATCGCCAAGATGCAGCGTGTACTGGCGTTATACGACCAGCGGCCCACTGCTGGGCGGGTGATCCGCGCCGATGAGTTCGGCCCGCTGAACCTGATGCCCCGTAAGGGCAAACGCTGGCGGCCGGCCGGCGGCCCGGCGCGGCTGCGGGCGACCTACAACCGTTACTTCGGCGTCATGCACATGATCGCCGCGCTGGATCTGGCCACCGGCCAGCTCTACTACCGCATCCGCAGACGCAAGCGGTGGCGGGAGTTTCTGTCCTTCCTCAAGACCCTTCGCGCCCGCTGGCCGGGCGAAAAGCTGTATGTGATCATGGACAACTATTCGCCGCACAAGCATTCCGAGGTCCGCGCCTGGGCCGCCGAGCACGACGTCGAGCTGGTGTTCCTGCCTACCTACGGGTCGTGGTTGAACTGGATCGAGTCCGAATTCGCCGCCTTGCGCTACTACGCCCTCAACGGCACCGACCACCGCACCCACGACGAGCAGAACGCGGCGATCGGCGCTTACGTCCGCTGGCGCAACGCTCGCGCTCAACCCAAGACCAGCTTCGCCGCCAGCTCACCCATCCGTAGCTGGACCAGTTACCCGTCCAAGGTTGCGTGACAGGCCACTAGTGATGCACACCACCGCCGCAGGGAGTTGGGGGCGCGACGGCACTGGAGATCAGGTCTCGCCGTACCGTCACGCGGCTTAGGGCGGATCTATCGGTTCGGCGTAGTGCTTGCCGAGTCGTCCGGCGATGCGGCGCGCGACCTGCGGCATGTTGTCGGTCGGTGCCTGGTCGGCGGGCTCTTCGAGGAAGCAGGCTCCCCAGCAGAAGACCGTGCCCGCCTGGTCGGCCCATACGGTCAGCTCGGCACTGATCACGAGGCGGGGCCGGCCCTGGTCGTAGGCGATCTCTGGGTAGATGCGGTGGGTGTGCAGTTCGGTGCGCAGGTGCTTGAGGGCGCTGATGGTACCGGGGCGCCAGGTGGCCGCGCTCAGCCGGTCGCCTGCCAGGGTGCCGGGGTGCGGGATCACGGGCGCCTCCTTTTCCACGACGAGGGGCGTGGCCTCGGGGCTTGCTCGGTGTGCGCTGGGGCAGGGCGCGGGGGTGGGGAACGAGCCCCGGGGTCACCGGGAGTGGCGGCTCCGTGCTGGCCGCGCCGGGGGGCGGCGTGGCGCCGTATGGTGAGGTCCGCCACAGGTCGACTTCGGTCTGTTGCATGAGGTTCCACAGGGCGATGGCGCTTTGCGCGTAGAGGATGCGGCACTCCTGAGGGTCGGTACAGTTCCATGCCTCGAAGCGGCGGTGGCGCAAGCTCCAGATGACGAACCAGTCGGGTGCGTGCTGTTGGACCTGCTGGGCGGCTCGGGCCGCGTCGAGGTCAGCAAGGGTCAACATGCTCGGCACCGATCACGTCGGCCAGCAGCGGCAGCCCGCCGCGCACCACGTCGGTAGCCTCCCGCGCGCTCAGGATGGCGTGGTGTTCGGCGAGCTGGGTGGCGGCTTCGGCCAGGGCGAGCGCGGAGCTGAGGATCGGTGCTCCGGCGTGGTTGAGTTCGGGGCTGGTCCACCAGAAGCTTTCGCCGTCGGTGTAGGCCAGCAGCCCGTAATGGACGGACACGATGGCGTTGCCGGAGGTGAACTCGTGGACGTCGGCCACGATGCCGTGGACGTCGGCCAGGAGAGCGGCCAGGTCCTCGGCGTGCCGCACGGGGGACGGCCGCGCGGCGGGGGACAGCCGCTCGGCGGCGGTCGACAACGCGGCGGCGATCGTCCGAGCTGCGGGACTGCCGCCGCACCAACTGGTGGGGCGTCGCCCCGTTCCGGAGTCTCGTTCATGCCGCGACCTCCTGACGATACGGGGCGAGCAGGGGAGAAGGCAGGGAGGTCGGTGGGTGGCCCCGGCCGAAGGCGCTGGCCGCCCCGGCCGGAGGACCTGGTGCGGCTGACGCCGCTCACTCGCGTCGGGGAGGTGCGCGAGCTGCTGGAGTACGGTGGTGTGGTGCGGAGGCGTGCTTGCGAGCGCGGGCCGCGACGCAGGCTCGGCGGCGGGCGCACGGGTCGCGGGCGAGTGCCAGGCGGGCCGCGCGGTCCTGCCGGGTCTCGATGGGGCGGGGCGTCGGCCGTCGTCGCGCCCCGGCGGTGCGACGACGGCGGGGCGGATGTCTGGGCGAGGGAAGGGCCGGGGTGTGCCCCTGGGCAGCGGCGTCGGCGTGGCCGGGGCGGGCTGCTCAGGACGGCACTGCGCGGGCACGAGGGGGATGATCTCGGCGTCGGCGAACGCCTCGGAGGCGGGCAGCAGGACGCCGAGGCGGCGGGCCTCCAAGCGGATGGCCATCAGCTCCCGGGACGGCTGGGCGTAGTCGTGGTCGGCGCCCTGGCCGGGGCAGCCGTGCGCATAGGGGGCGTGCCCGCAGAGGGCACAGCCCATTGGCATCGGCGAAGCCTCGACGAAGCAGCCACAGCCGATTGCCGCAGTCCGGTCGAGAACCGGGGTATTAGGGTTGTTCACGGGTCAGGAGCGCCTTCCTGATCAAGGGCCTGTTCGGTGTTCTCAGCACCTAGCAGGCCCGATCTTTTCTCTGACAGCTCAAGGCGGTACTCTAAAAGACAAACGTTTAATGTCTCTAGCTTGGCGCGACTGAGACCCCACGTCAAGAGATGACAAACGTTTGACCCTTATGCTGAGGTAGCTGCGAGAGAGGAAGGCTGGATCATGAAGTTCACGTACAGGGACATAGCCGAAGACCTACGTAAGTTGATCCGGAGTGGAACCTACGCTCCCGGTACGACTCTGCCGTCCGAGACAGCCCTCGCCTCGAACTACGGCGTCTCTCGTAGTCTGGTGAACAAGGCGTTGCAGCTCCTGGCCGCTGAAGGCCTGGTACGTCCCCGGCAGGGAGACGGGACCCGAGTGACTTGGCTTCCGCCCCTGTCTCGGTCCGGCGCCCGCTATCGGCGCGACACGCGTGAGCACGAAGGAGCGAAAGGAGCATTCGACGCTGAGATCCGTGCCATCGGCCTGGAACCGCAGCATGAGATCTCGGTTACGCGGATGACCACTCCGAACGACATCTCCGCCCTCTTTGGCCTCTCGGAGATCACCGTGGTGCGCCGGTCACGTCGCCTGCTTGCCTCCGGTATACCCGTCAGCCTCGTCATTTCCTACATGCCTGCTGACATCGCGGTCGGCACCGCGCTCGAAGAACCTGAGCCGATGATCGTCGGGGGTATCAAGTCCCTGTACGCCGGCCTCGGTCATCCTCAGGTAGAGGCAGACGAGCGGATCTTGGTTCGTCTGCCCACCGACGAAGAGGCGGAGGAGCTGGAGATCAGTGCTGAAAGGCCGGTCTTCGACATTCTTCACACGGGGCGCACGGCTGACGGCCGGACCGTGGAAGTGACCACGACCGTCACGCCCACCAGCTACCTGATCATCGAATCCACGTTCCCGCTCACCTGATCCTCGGCATCCCACATCGATCGGAGATTTTTGTGGACGCTCTCACCGTAAGAGCCCGTGAGCTGGCGGCGGATGGAAGGCTGCCCGCTTACGTGTACGACCTGGCCGCCCTGGACGCGCACGCGGCGGCGGTGCGGGCCGCGCTGCCGGGGATCGAGCTGTACTACGCGGCCAAGGCCAACCCGGACCCGGAGCTGCTGCGGGTGCTGGCCCGGCACGTGGACGGGGTCGAGGTCGCCTCCGGCGGCGAGCTGGAGCACGTGCTGGGCGTGCTCCCCTCGGCCAGGATCGCGTTCGGCGGCCCCGGCAAAACCGACGGCGAACTCCGGCTCGCCCTCGATCGCGGCGTCGAACGGCTGCACGTGGAGAGCCCGAACGAGCTGTGCCGCCTGATCGCCACCGGGCGGGAGGCCGACGTGCTGCTCCGCGCCAACCTCGCCCTCTCGCTGGGGGACGTGGCCCTGGCGATGGGCGGCGGCGCGACCCCCTTCGGCATGGACCCGGCCGGTGTCGACGAATGTCTCGCGCTTCTGGAGCGCCAGGACGCGGTACGCCTGCGCGGCGTTCACGCCCACTTGGCCAGCGGCCTGGACGCCCCGCGCATGCTGGAGGTCGCCGAGGGCGTGCTCGACTACACCCGCGGCCTCGGCCTGACCGAGATCAACCTTGGCGGCGGCATGGCCGTCGACTACGCCGACCCCGGCGCCGTCTTCGACTGGGAGAGCTACGGCAAGGGCCTGGCGGGGCTGCGCCGTCCCGGCGAGACGCTGCGGATCGAGCCCGGCCGGTCGGTGTCGGTCTACTGCGGGCGGTACGTGACCCGTGTGCTGGACGTCAAGCGGGTCCACGGCGAGCTGTTCGCCATCGTGGCAGGCGGGACCCACCACATCCGCACGCCCGCGACCAAGGGCCACGACCAGCCGATGGTCATTGCCGAGAAGGGCGAGCCGGTTACGATCGTTGGCCAGCTCTGCACTCCCAAGGACACCCTCACCCGCCGAGTCCCGGCGGCCTTGGCGACTGGCGACATCGTGCAGTTCCTCATGGCCGGCGCCTACGCCTGGAACATCTCCCACCACGACTTCCTGATGCACCCGCATCCGGAGTTCTCGTACATCTGAGGTGTGCCATCTCGGTGGCACAGAAGCCCTTGGCTCTTGCTGGAGCCGAGGGCTTCGATGATTTCTCGGCGATGAGCGCTGTGACGCAGAGAGATCGTGGCGCCCCTCTCAGATCTGTCTGGCGCCGAGCTCCGTAAATCCAGCCTCAGCGGCGGCACACACTCGACCATTGACACGACGGGGCGGAGGCGGTCAGTCAGGCGGCGAGGCGCAGGCCGAGAGCGGTGAGGCTGGTGCGAGCCCAGTCGAGTTCCTCGGCGATCACGTTGACCAGCGCGCCGGGCCCCTTGGCCCGAAGCGGCACGGCCAGGTCGTGAGTCTCCACCTCGATGTGGGCGGTGCCGTTCACCGCGCCGGAGAGCATCGCGGTGAGGGTGTCCTCCAGGACCGAGCGGGTGCTGGGCAACTCCTGGCGGGCAGCGGCCACATGGTTGTGCACGTGGCCGAGCTTGACGACGGGGGCTCCGGCGTCCGCCAGGCCGCGCAGGGCGACTCCGGGCTCCTCAGCGCCGCCGGAGAGGTAACAGGCATCCAGGCAGACACCCAGGTGCTCGGAGTCGATGCCGGCGACCCTGTCGAGTGCCTGTTTGGTGGTCTCCAGGACGCAGCCGGGCCACGGCTCGAAGCCGACCCTGATCGTCTTGCCGGTGACGCTGTGCAGCCCGCGCAGCTCGCGGGCGAGGCGCTCCAGACGGCGCGAGGCTATCGCGTGCAGATCGGCCGGCCAGTCACGGCGCCAGCCGATGGGGATGGTGGAGATGCTCCCGAAACGGACGTCCGATGGGAGCAGGAAGGCCAGGATCTTGGCGAGTGCCATCGTGTAGCGGTAACGCTCGGGCTTGGCCCAGTCGGGACCGGGGGATTCCTGGTTCCTGCCGCCGGTTCCGTTGAGGCTGACGACCTCCAGGCCGCGCTCCTCAAGAGAGCGGCGCAGGCGCACCAGCTCTATCCTGTCGGCGGTGAGATGGTCGGCGACGCTCGGGGAGAGCCAGAGGCCGACGCCCATGCGCTCCACTCCGAGGCGCTTGCGCACCGGCACCGCGTATCTCGTCAGGTGCGCGATGAGGTTCTCAAGGTCCTCGGCGGGGTGCACGCCCGCGTTGTAGGCCAGGTGAACGAGCGTCCCGTCCTCATGCCGTAAACGCATGCGTGCCTCCCAAACATACTTTCGTGTAAGCCTCTCCGATCGCCCCGCGCCGGTGTTCCAGCGTCGTGAGCCGGAGGCTCTTCCTGCCGGGAGCTCGACCCGGCCGTCCGAAGCATCCCGCGCGGACACCGATCTTCGCGTCACTCACGAAGTTGATTTCTCGGTACGCCGCCAGGCTGACCTCGACGCCGATCTCACCGCGATCAGCACGACCCGCGGGTCACTGTGGTGAGACTCATCGAACTCGCTCTACGAAGTGTAGTACTACCTGTCGTGGCGATACACCTTCTTTGGTAACAAATAGGCAGACCCCGCCGTGAACATCCTCACGGCGGGGTCTGCCCTTTCTGTCTGATCAGGCCATGGCCCTGTGGCCTGCCCTTGGATCTTCCGCCTACCGCGGCCGGTCGGACGGCACCTCGCGGTGTTGTCGTCGGTCACCGCGACACACTGCGGTTCCCTCCATCTCGCAAGGTGCCGTCCGACCGATCCACGGGACGGGGTCTAGTTCTGGATCGGCTCCGCGATGGCGGCGGCCGAGTCGGGAACCCGGTCGACCGGCGCGTCCTCACCGACGAAGGTGAACTTCGCGTTCTCACCCTCGCCCTCGATCCCGATCTTCACGATCTGGCCGGGGCGGAGCTCGCCGTACAGGATCTTCTCGGACAGGGTGTCCTCCAGCTCGCGCTGGATCGTGCGGCGGAGCGGTCGGGCGCCCATCACCGGGTCGTAGCCACGGTCGGCCAGCAGCTGCTTGGCCTCCTGCGTGAGCTCCATCCCCATGTCGCGGTCCTTCAGGCGCAGGCCCACCAGGGCCAGCATCAGGTCGACGATGCGGATGATCTCCTTCGGCGTGAGCTGGTGGAAGACCACGATGTCATCGACACGGTTGAGGAACTCCGGCCGGAAGTGCTGCTTGAGCTCCTCCTGCACCTTGGACTTCATCCGGTCGTAGTTGGACTCGGCATCGTTGTTCTTCGCGAAACCGACCCCCTGACCCTTGGAGATGTCCCGGGTACCCAGGTTCGTCGTCATGATGATGACGGTGTTCTTGAAGTCCACCACCCGGCCCTGGGCGTCGGTCAGACGACCGTCCTCCAGGATCTGCAGCAGCGAGTTGAAGATGTCGGGGTGGGCCTTCTCGATCTCGTCGAAGAGGACGACGGAGAACGGCTTGCGCCGCACCTTCTCCGTCAGCTGACCGCCCTCCTCGTACCCGACGTAGCCGGGAGGCGAGCCGAACAGCCTGGAGACGGTGTGCTTCTCCATGAACTCCGACATGTCCAGCATGATCAGCGCGTCCTCGTCCCCGAACAGGAACTCGGCCAGCGCCTTGGACAGCTCGGTCTTACCGACACCGGACGGACCGGCGAAGATGAACGAGCCACCGGGGCGGCGCGGGTCCTTCAGACCGGCGCGCGTGCGGCGGATCGAGCGGGACAGACCCTTGATGGCGTCGTCCTGGCCGATGATCCGCTTGTGCAGCTCGTCCTCCATCCGGAGCAGTCGCTGGGACTCCTCCTCGGTGAGCTTGAAGACCGGGATACCGGTGGCGGTCGCCAGGACCTCGGCGATGAGCTCCTCGGTGACCTCGGCGACGACGTCCATGTCGCCGGCCTTCCACTCCTTCTCGCGGCGCTCGCGCTTGAGCTGGAGCTGCTTCTCCTGGTCACGGAGGGCGGCGGCCTTCTCGAAGTCCTGCGCGTCGATCGCGGACTCCTTGTCGCGCCGCACGTTGGCGATCTTCTCGTCGTACTCACGCAGATCCGGCGGCGCGGTCATGCGGCGGATGCGCATGCGCGAGCCTGCCTCGTCGATGAGGTCGATCGCCTTGTCCGGCAGGAACCGGTCGCTGATGTAGCGGTCGGCCAGCTGCGCGGCGGCCACCAGGGCGCCATCGGTGATGGAGACGCGGTGGTGTGCCTCGTAACGGTCCCGCAGCCCCTTGAGGATCTCGATCGTGTGGCTGAGGCTGGGCTCGGCCACCTGGATCGGCTGGAAACGCCGCTCAAGCGCCGCGTCCTTCTCCAGATGCTTGCGGTACTCGTCCAGGGTGGTGGCGCCGATGGTCTGCAGCTCGCCTCGGGCCAGCATCGGCTTCAGGATGCTGGCGGCGTCGATCGCGCCTTCGGCGGCGCCCGCGCCGACGAGCGTGTGCAGCTCGTCGATGAACAGGATGATGTCGCCGCGGGTGCGGATCTCCTTGAGGACCTTCTTCAGGCGCTCCTCGAAGTCACCGCGGTAGCGCGAACCCGCCACCAGGGCCCCCAGGTCCAGGGTGTAGAGCTGCTTGTCCTTGAGCGTCTCGGGCACCTCGCCCTTGACGATCTTCTGCGACAGGCCCTCCACGACGGCGGTCTTGCCGACGCCGGGCTCACCCACCAGGACCGGATTGTTCTTGGTCCTGCGGGACAGGACCTGCATGACCCGCTCGATCTCCTTCTCCCGGCCGATGACCGGATCGAGCTTGCCCTCGCGGGCGGCCTGGGTCAGGTTACGGCCGAACTGGTCCAGCACCAGAGAGGTCGACGGAGCGGCCTCGGCCGGACCGCCGGCGGCGGTCGGCTCCTTGCCCTGGTAGCCGTGGAGCAGCTGGATGACCTGCTGGCGGACCCGGTTGAGATCGGCGCCCAGCTTCACCAGCACCTGAGCGGCCACCCCCTCACCCTCACGGATGAGACCGAGCAGGATGTGCTCGGTACCGATGTAGTTGTGACCCAGCTGCAGCGCCTCGCGCAGGGACAGCTCAAGGACTTTCTTGGCACGCGGGGTGAACGGAATGTGCCCCGACGGCGCGGACTGCCCCTGGCCGATGATCTCCTCGACCTGCTGACGCACACCTTCAAGACTGATGCCGAGGCTCTCCAGAGCCTTGGCGGCAACGCCTTCACCCTCATGGATCAAGCCAAGAAGAATGTGCTCCGTACCGATGTAGTTGTGGTTGAGCATCCGGGCCTCTTCTTGGGCCAGGACGACAACCCGCCGTGCGCGGTCGGTGAACCTCTCGAACATCTCGTCGCTCCTCACAGAGCGGTCAGGCAGGTCCGGGATATCCGGGCCCTGTCATCCCGCATGGTAGCCCCGACCCGGCGACCGCTCTATGCAGAAGACGTTCCCCGAGAGCAGGGCGTTCACCCTCCATCCAACTACTTACGGGGGGCAGGATGTTCCCGCTACGCCGCAAGCGAACGACGTTTGTCGACCAGTCAAACGCATCATGCGGTCATGGCCGCCACCGGACCCCACCGTGACCGCCATAACCGCATGATTCACCTGATCGGCTGGACCGATCTAGTGAGCCGCCTCGTACTGCTCGACGACCGAGGAAGCGATTCGACCGCGCTCACTGACATTGAGGCCGTGGGACTTCGCCCATGCCCGGATGTCGGCGCTCTTCTCTCGCGTGAGCGCCCGCGCTCCGCCCGCACGACGGCGGCGGGGTGCCAGCGCGCTGGAACGACGGGCGCTCTGCACGAAAGGCGACAGGGAGTCGCGGAGCTTCTTCGCGTTAACGTCACTCAGGTCAATCTCATAGCTGGTGCCGTCAATCGCGAAGGCGACAGTCTCATTGGCCTCGCCCCCATCGAGGTCGTCGATGAGAATCTCCTGGATCTGCTTGGCCATCTACACAATCCTTTCGCGGAGTATTGTTTCATTCGCAAGCTAAACATATACCCGCGATCGAAGAGCGGCAATTCCAGGAGCCCGGCGATTCTCACAGGCAACCGAGAAGCTCAGTCGGCGCTCCGGTGGATCAGCTGTTCTGCGACTCGACCGGGTCGGACTGTTTTGGCCGACGACCGGCGGCTTCACTCCGAAGTAGCTTGACGACTCCGTAGATGAAGGCTCCGCCGACGACCGCCGGAGGTATCAACGCGGACAATACGTCGTACATTCGTCCTCGCTCCGTACCGTAGGTGGCTTTCTGGAGACCATGGAAATTGGGCGACGACTCCCGAGCCACGCGGCTGCCCACCCGATCAGTCTGGAACCGCCCACAGACGACCATAGCGCCACCGGGCGGCAACACACGTCAGCAGGGGCGACCAGGCCCGTCACTCGCCAGCCTAATGCTTCTCTCCAGCCGCCTTACCGGTTGCAGTCGTAAAGCCGCAGGGAAAAACCGACAGGACGATCAAGTGATCATCGTTGTCTTCGAAATACCAATGCCCGTCCGGTCTCCGGTCACCGCGCCACCGGCCTTGGAGGGTCGAAGCTCCTGGTAGGGGAGCCTGCCCGTCGGGATGAACGGCGCCTTGTCACGGAACCGGAGGTCGCTGCGGGCGGGTTCATCGCGAGAATGTCCGCCGTCGGCAGAACACCCCGATGGAGCGCGGCTCGCTTCATCACCCAGGCGGCAGCCGATGCGACGCAAGCCCGTAGAACAAGACGGATCTTCAACGCTTTCTTACCAAGAGTACGACCCACTCTGGCACGGAGTACATAGTCGTAGGCCGTATAACCACCAAAGACGATGGCTCCCCAGGACAACCCAGGCAACATCACACCCCCTTGATCCGGCTCCGTGAGAAGACCTTCAGCGGCCGTCCTGAACGCGCGGCGGAAGGGGTAAGGAGAGAAACCCGCGGGCCGTCACCGGGGATGCGGGAGGCGGGCGGGTCCGGCCATTCGATGACTGGTGTGCGAACCCTCGACGGGGGCAGATCCGGCATTGCCGTCTCATAGCGGCTTGCGGGCTCTCCTGAGCCCCTTGTCCGGCCTCAAACACGAATATTCCGCCGAGCCCGCCGGAGCCTGGTCATAAGTCCCCCCGCACCGCCCATGGCATGGCAAATGATTTTTGCGCTTCCATGGCTTCCGCGCCCGAGGCGGTTACCCACCCCTAACGACCCTCGTTTTTCTGGTCCGGGCACGAAATCGGGGCCGGCGGTTCAACCGCCGGCCCCGATTTACCCGGAACTACTTGATCTTGACGACGACCGTCCCGGCCGCCTTGTCGTGCAGCGCCTGCCACAGGGGCCTGTCCCACAGCAGCCACAGCGTGTTCACAAGGCTGAAGATGTTGGCGATCAAACCCACGAAGGGGATCCAGCTCAGGAACTGCGGGCCGAAGAACACACCGGTGCGCTTGATCGCGACGTTGGAGCTGAGGCCGCCCGGAGACAGCGTGCTGCCGACGGGCACGATCTTGATGCCCATGACCATCTTGCCGACGGTCTGCCCACCCCTACTGATCATGAAGAACTCGTAGGCGAAGTAGAGCGCCGCGCTGACCAGGGAGATGAGCAGAGTCGCGAGGAAGACGCCGCTCCCCTCCGTGATGACACCCGTCTCGAGGTTGAAACCGGAAGACGTCACGAGCATGGCGGTCAGCACCGTGCTGATGATCACCGCCGGGATCGCCAGAATGATCCCGTCGATGATCCGCGCCACCAGGCGCTGCCACCACTCGGCGAGCGGAGCGGGAGCACCGGGGGGACCGCCGTAGGGCTGACCGTAACCCGGTTGCTGGCCGTACTGCTGCTGTCCGTACGCGGGCTGCTGCTGGCCATATCCCGGCTGCTGACCGTAGTCGGGCTGCTGACCGTAGCCCGGCTGCTGACCGTAGTCGGGCTGCTGACCGTAGCCCGGCTGCTGACCGTACGCGGGCTGCTGCTGCCCGTACCCCTGCTGCTCTTGAGACGCCTGCTGTCCGTACGCGGGCTGCTGCTGACCATAACCCGGCTGCTGACCGTAGCCGGGCTGCTGACCGTACGCGCCCGTCCCGCCCTGCTGACCGTACGCGGGCTGCTGCTGCCCGTACCCCTGCTGCTCTTGGGACGCCTGCTGACCGTAGCCGGGCTGCTGACCGTACGCGCCCGTCCCGCCCTGCTGACCGCCATACCCGCCCTGCTGGCCGTACGGCTGCTGCTGCCCGTACCCCTGCTGGCCGTAACCAGGCTGCTGCCCGTAGTCCTGCTGGCCATAGCCGGGCTGAGTCTGCCCGGGACCGGTGTTCGGCTGTGATACCTCAGACCGATAGCCCATGACCGTCACGTCGGGGTCGAGTTCGCCAGGGGCCCGTCCCGGGTTGTGCTGTCCGTAATCCGGCTGTCCCGAAGGTGTGCGACTGCGCTCGGGATCATCCTGCGGATACGGCGGCTGTCCGTTGCTCACCGCGTCACCTCACTTAGACTACGCATGTGGCAAATGTCAGACGCACATGCTTGCTGCTGCACAAGGTATCGACATAGGAATCAACAGTCATCTTTCCAGTCAGTCAGCTCTAAAGTCATCAGAGTCGGGCTCACGTGTCAGGTGCAGCAGCATTCGGGTGTTTCCCAAGGTGTTGGGCTTGACGTGCTCCAGGTCGAGGAACTCCGCGACGCCCTCGTCATAGGAGGCGAGAAGTTCGGCGTAGACCTCAGGGGCGACGGGCGTGCCCTGGATCTCCTGGAATCCGTGCCGAGCGAAGAAGTCGACCTCGAAGGTCAGGCAGAAGACCCTGCGCAGACCCAACTCGGCGGCCGTGCGGATGAGCACAGAGACGATCCGGTGGCCGATTCCCATCCCCCTGAGGGTCGGATCGACGGCAACGGTCCGAATTTCAGCCAGATCCTCCCAGAGAACGTGAAGAGCCCCGCAACCGAGGATCAACCCTTCAGCGTCGGTTGCGACCCAGAACTCCTGGACATCCTCGTACAGGGTGACGGTGGCCTTCTCCAGCAGGCGCGGGCCGGCTCCACCGTAGGTGTCGACGAGCCGCCTGATGGCGCGGACGTCCGGGGTGCGGGCACGGCGGACCGTGACCACCAAGGTGGCGCCGGGGGCGGGCGACCCCCGCTCCTCTCCCTCGGATCCGGCTCGTCGCCCCCCTTCCTTCTGGGGACTCGCGAACGGTCCGGGAGAATGCTCCGCAAGCTGCTCCATGACCGATCAGCGTACGTCCTCTTCAGTCTTCAATTACGGCTCATCCTTAACACTCGCCCCGAGGTCATCACATGACCCTTGGTAGTCGGTTTACCACGCTGAGCGTGCGACACCTCTAATGTGTCCCAGCTCATCTTTGGCACGGTCCCGGACCTGGGAAGACCTGCGACACACCCGCCTCAAGGAAGGCAAAGGCAGCGTAATGGCCATGTTGATCATATTGGCATGTGATCTTTCCGTGACATTTAAGTTGCGGAACCTCCACTAAGTTCGCAGTTCTGGTTGAGCAGGAACCAGGAGTGCACTAATCTCCGTGCTCGATGTCAGAGATGCAAAAAGCCTGACCCGCCGAATCCCCCGTCCCGGGGAACCGGGGACCCACCACGTCCTTCGGGGTGAATCCGAGTGCCACCGGCGCACCCGGTAGGGCTGCCTCCGGCCCGAACCCGTCAGCTAACCCGGTAGGCGGCCGAGAGAGGAGCCTGTTGGTGAAGCGCACGCGCGACCGTGCAGGAAAGCACGCGGGGGGCGACGCCCGCCATCGAGAACGCGCGTCGCGGAGGCGGAGCCGCCGCATGGCGGTCATCGGCCTGGTATTCGCCACCATGACCCTCGGCACCCCCCTGGTCTCGGCCACGGCGGACCCGGAGCCCAGCCTCCGGCAACTGGCCAAGCAGGCCGAGAAACTGCACGAGGAGATCGGCACGCTCGCCGAGCAGTACAACGGCGAGCGGGTCAGGCTCAAGCAGGCCCAGCGAGCCGCGGAAAGCGCCAAGAAGACCCTCGCGACGAGCGAGTCGGAACTTGCGGCCCGGCGCATCAAGGCGACCCTCCTCGCTCAGAGCAACTACATGTCCGGCGGCCTGAACTCCGGACTCGTCTTCACCCAGGCGACCGACCCCGACACCTTTCTCGACCAGGCCACCACCAACTACGCCCTCCAGCAGCAGCAGAGTGAGGAGGTCGCCCAGGTCGGCCGGGCGATCGAGGCCGCCGAGCAGGCGCAGGCCGGCGCCAAGGCGAGGACCTCAGAGGTCAAGGCGCTTCTGGAGGAGATCGAAGGCAAGCGCAGCAAGATCGAGCGGCTGGTCGCGCGGGTCGAGAGCGACCTGTTCAGCGAGGTGCGCACCAGAGCCGTCAGCAACAGGGGAGCCCGGGTGAAGGTCGGCGTGCCCATCGTCGGCAGCGGAAAGGCGGCGGAGGCGGCCCGCTGGGCACTCACCCAGCAACTCAAGCCGTACGTCTGGGGCGCCGAGGGCCCCAACTCCTTCGACTGCTCCGGGCTGGTCATGTGGGCCTACCAGAAGGTCGGCATCAGCCTGCCGCACTACACCGGCAACCAGTGGACCGCGGGCACCCACATCTCCAAAAACGAGCTGCGCCCAGGCGACCTGGTCTTCTTCTACAGCGACCTGCACCACGTCGGGATCTACATCGGTGCGGGCCTGATGGTCCACGCGCCCCAGACGGGTGACGTCGTCCACATCGCCACGATCGACAACCGGCCCTTCGCCGGCGGGGTGCGAATCGCCGACTGAGCCTCCGAACCGGACCTCACAGGTCGCGAGCCGCCGGACTCCGTGGACGTGAGAACCCGCACCGGGTCCTGTGCCGCGGATCCCGCCGTGGCGAGGACCGGTCAGGCGGGGCCTCGCGGGGACGGTGACCGACGACGACGCGGCGAGACGCCCACCGCGACCCGCGGTGACAGAAGATCCAAGGGCCTAGATCAGGCGGCGGCGGGCCGCCCAGGCCACGGCCTCGATCGCCGTGGCGACACCGATACGGTCGCAGATGCCCCTGAGCCTGCGCCTGACGGTCCGGCCGCTGATATCGAGGCGGCGGCCCACCCTGTCGACGGTGACGCCCTTGGCGAGCTCAGCCAGCAGCACGAGGTCGTCGTCACTGAGACCGATATCGCTCATGCCCAGGGGGCTGTCGCCATGGCGAGAATCCACTTCTGGATATGCCATCAAGAGTCACTCCCCCCACTCTGGAAACCGGGCGCCCAGACGCCGGAAATGAATACCGTCCGCCAGGAACGGTAAACGCCTTGTTCAAAGGTCGTCAAGTTCTACTCTTCATAGCGCGCGCCCACTATTGACATAGTAGGCGATACGTGAAGTACTCATGATATGTCAGTGCCTTTGGGGTTAAGTCACGACCGAGTCCCGGCACGAGCCCGTAGGCACCCCCTAGCTGCGACGACAGAGGTCCTGGCAGAACAAGGTTTCACCGGAACCGTCGCGACGACGCGCACCCGCGGGGCGGGATCCTCGACGGAAGCGAGTCACCCGTTTTCCCGGGAAAACCGCTCTCTTCCTGGCACTCTTCGACGGCCACGCCGCCTGGCGCCTTGACGACACCTCGCGGAAAACTCTGAAATGGGAAGCCTACGAGATGACCTTTGCGGCATTCGCGAAGTATCGGATGGCGACGACTGGGCGTTGCCCAATATTGGACATGCTTAAAAGGTAGTTTCTGCGCTATGCAGAAAATCGTCCGAAATCGCATGAGGGAGCGTGAGCACGGACTGCGGTTTCCGGCCCTGCTGACGCCCAGGCCTTGCTCACGCGCCGTGCTCACGCGCCGTGCTCACGCGCCGTGCTCACGCGCCGTGCTCACGCCCACGCGCGCCGACACGGAGCCCTGGGGGGCGCGAAGCGGTGATCGCAAGGTGGTGATCGCGAGGTGGTGAGGGCGAAGCGGTGAGGGCGGTTGCCCGGTACCGTCGACCGGGATTCGAGGGTGCTCGCCGAGCCCGACCGGCTCGACCTTGAGCACCGCCCAGGCCGTCGTCTGCCCAGGCCGTCGTCCGGCCCTGGCCGGCACCGCCTGGCGGAAACGATCGCGCCACCGGACCGGGACTTCGTCCCACACGGCCCGGCGGCGCTGCCCGTCAGGCTCAGCCGGTCGGCTTGACCAGCGGGAACAGGATGGTCTCGCGAATGTTCTTGCCGGTGAAGGCCATGATGAGGCGGTCGATGCCGAGCCCCATGCCGCCGGTGGGCGGCATCGCATATTCCAGTGCGGTGAGGAAGTCCTCGTCAAGCTGCATGGCCTCGGCGTCCCCGCCTGCGGCGAGCAGAGACTGCTCGGTGAGACGGCGGCGCTGCTCGACGGGGTCGACCAGCTCCGAGTAGGCGGTGCCGAGCTCGGTGCCGAACCCGATCAGGTCCCACTTCTCGGTGAGGAGCGGGTTGTCGCGGTGCTGGCGGGTCAGCGGGGAGGTCTCCACCGGATAGTCCATGACGAACGTGGGCTGGATGAGCGTGTGCTCGACGAGCGCCTCGAAGATCTCCTGGACGAGCTTGCCCTGGCCCCACTTGGGGTCCCAGTGGATCTCCCGCGCGTCCGCAAGCTTGCGTACGTACTCCAGGGGCGTCGCGGTGGTGATCTCCTCGCCCAGTGCCTCCGAGACCGACCCGTAGAGGGTGATCCGCGGCCACTTCGCCAGTCCGAGGTCGATCTCCTGCCCCTGGTGGACGACCACGGAGTGACCGAGAGCCGCCACGACCGCCTTCTGGATCATCCGCTGGGTCAGGTCGGCCATGTCGTTGTAGTCGAGATACGTGCCGTAGGCCTCAAGCATCGTGAACTCGGGATTGTGCGTGGAGTCCGCGCCCTCGTTGCGGAAGTTGCGGTTGATCTCGAAGACCTTCTCGATACCGCCGACCACGAGCCGCTTGAGGTAGAGCTCGATCGCGATGCGGAGGTAGAGCTCCATGTCGTAGGCGTTGATGTGGGTCTTGAAAGGCCGGGCCGTGGCTCCACCGTGAATCGGCTGGAGCATCGGCGTCTCGACCTCCAGGTAACCTTCCTCGTGCCAGAAGTCGCGGACGGCCCGCACCACGGCGCTGCGGGTGTAGGCCAGCTTCCTGGCCTCGTCGTTGACGATGAGGTCGACGTAGCGCTGGCGGACCCGCGCCTCGGGGTCGGTGAGCCCGGCGTGCTTCTCCGGCAGCGGGCGCAGACACTTCGAAGTGATCGCCCAGCGGTCGGCGAGGATGGACAGCTCACCCCTCCGGGAGGTGATGACCTCACCCTCGATGCCCACGTGGTCGCCGAGGTCGACGTCGCGCTTCCACGAGGCCAGGGACTCCTCGCCTACCCTGTCCAGGGAGATCATGACCTGGAGGTCGCCGGAGCCGTCGCGGATGGTGGCGAAGCAGAGTTTGCCGCCGGTCCTGGACAGCATCACCCGACCGGTGACACCCACCTTGTCGCCCGTCGCGGTGTCAGCGGAGAGATCGGCGTATTTCTGGCGGATCTCGGCGTTGGTCGCGGTGCGCGGGAAGTTCACCGGGTAGGGGTCGACGCCCTCGGAGCGGAGACGGTCGAGCTTCTCCCGGCGCACGCGCATCTGCTCGGGCAGATCCTCGGCGGGGTTGGTCACTTCATCGGTCACAGTTCCAAAGGGTACCGATGTGGCGAACCTCATGAGGTCGCCGACCGTCCGGCACCGCGACGCCTTCGGTGACGCCGCAGTGCTCTCCGGGGACACACGCCCTCAACGGCGTCACGACGCTCCCGGGCGGCGTCGTGGCGCTCTCGCCGGTGTCACGTCGCCTGGTGTGCACGTCACCTGGTGTGTCGCGGCACCGGTGTCACGACGCTCTCAGGTGGCGTTGCGGTGGTAGATCAGGCGCAGGCCGATCAGCGTGAGCCAGGGCTCGTGCATGTCGATCGAGCGCGCCTCGCTGGCCACCAGCGGCGCCGCGCTGCCGGTGGCGACCACCGTGACGTCGTCGGGGTCGGTGGCGAGCTCGGCCGCCATCCGCTCGACGATCCCGTCCACCTGACCGGCGAAACCGTAGATGATGCCGGCCTGGAGCGCCTCGACGGTGTTCTTGGCGATCACGGAGCGGGGGCGGACCAGCTCCACCTTGTGCAGCTGCGCCCCCGCCGCGGCGAGCGCGTCCACCGAGATCTGGATGCCGGGGGCGGTCACCGCGCCGACGTACTCCCCCTTGGCGGAGACGGCGTCGAAGGAGGTCGCGGTCCCGAAGTCGACGATGACGCACGGCCCGCCGTACAGCTGGATGGCCGCCAGCGCGTTGACGATGCGGTCGCTGCCGACCTCCTTCGGGTTGTCCATCCGGACCGGCACCCCGGTGCGGACGCCTGGCTCGACGATCACCGCCGTCACGTCGCCGTAGTAGCGGCGGCACATCTCGCGCATCTCGTTGAGCACCGAGGGGACGGTGGAGCAGATCACGATGCCGTTGACGTCGGCGCCCTTGAGCAGCGGCGACTGCCCGAGCAGCCCCTGGAGCACGACGGCGATCTCGTCCGCCGTGCGCCGGGCGTCCGTGGCGATCCGCCAGTGCTCGATGACGTCCTCTCCCTCGAAGAGGCCGAGAACGGTGTGAGTGTTGCCGACGTCGATGGCAAGCAGCATCAATTCCCCCGAAGGTCCAAGGCGATGTCCAGCGCCGGTGCCGAGTGCGTGAGCGCGCCCACGGCAAGGTAGTCAACACCTGTTTCGGCCACATCACGAGCGAGTTGGAGGGTCAATCCTCCACTGGATTCCAGCCGCGCCCTGCCGTCCACCAGCCGTACGGCCCGCGCCAGCTCCTCGACCGTGAAATTGTCCAACAGGATCTCCTCCGCTCCCTCGGCCAGCACCGGCTCGATCTGGTCGATCCGGTCGACCTCGACCTCGATCGGCAGACCGGGGTAGGCGTCACGGACCGCACGGAACGCCTCGGCGACCCCACCGGAGGCCACCACGTGATTGTCCTTGATCAGCGCGGCGTCCGATAGTGACATGCGGTGATTGATACCACCACCGCAGCGGACCGCGTACTTCTCCAGGGCGCGCAGTCCGGGCAGCGTCTTGCGGCTGTCCCGGATCCGGGCCCCGGTCCCCTCGACGGCCCGGACCCACCGGCCGGTCAGGGTCGCGATACCGGACAGGTGGGTGAGCAGGTTGAGCGCGGTGCGCTCGGCGGTCAGCAGGTCCCTGGTGGGACCGGTGACGGTCATCAGTACGTCACCCCTGGCGACGTACTCGCCGTCCTTGACCCTGCGCTCGGCCGTCAGGCGGCCCCCGCTGAGGTAGGAGAACGCGCCCTCGGCCACGGCCAGCCCCGCGACCACGCCGTCCGCGCGTGCCACCACGTCGGCGGTGTCGCGTTGCTCCGCCGGGATGGTGGCGATGCTGGTGACGTCGCCCCCCGCCACGTCCTCGACCGCCGCGGCCTCAAGGACCGCGACCACCGCGACCGGGTCCAGGCCCGCCTCGGTGAGGTCGTTCTCCACCTGGGGCGGCAGCACGGTCGCGCGCTGCCCGTGCGGTACGTATGTCATGGTCGGTCCCTCCGCTGTCAGGGTCACGTCGAGGTGGCCCAGCCACCAGGTGTCGTCTCGCTCGGAAAAGTCCTCACGCCAGTGTGACCCCCTGGTCTCCTGGCGATCGCGGGCGGCCGCCACGAGCGCGGAGGCGACCGTCAGCAGGTTTGTGGTCTCCCACGACTCGGTGCACGGCTCGACCGCCACCGGGGTCCACCTGAGGTTCAGCAGGGCCCTGGCGACCTCTCTCAGGGACTCCCGGCTACGCAGCACGCTCGCCCCCCGGCTCATGTGCCCCTGGATCCTGACCCGGGCCCTGGGATCGATCAGGCCGGCGGGACGGTCGTCCGGGGCCGGTTCGCCCGCGGCCTCGCGCCCCGCGTGGATGTCCTCGGCGATGCGCCCGGCGAAGACCAGGCCTTCGAGCAGGGAGTTGGAGGCCAGCCGGTTGGCGCCGTGCACACCGGTGCACGCGACCTCGCCGCACGCGTACAGGCCGGGCACGTTGGTACGGCCGCGCAGATCGGTACGGACGCCGCCGCTGGCATAGTGGGCGGCGGGGGCGACGGGGACGAGCCGGGTGACCGGGTCGATGCCGTGCTCCAGGCAGACCGCGTGGATCGTCGGGAAGCGGGTGCGCCACTTCTCCTCGCCGAAGTGGCGGGCGTCGAGATACACGTGGTCGGCGCCGGTGGCGCTCATCCGCCGCATGATCGCCTTGGCCACGACGTCGCGCGGGGCGAGGTCGGCGAGCTCGTGGACGTCCCGCATGAACCGGGTGCCGTCCGCGTCGACCAGCACCGCGCCCTCGCCCCTGACCGCCTCGGAGATCAGTGGCTGCTGGCCGGTGGAGTCCTCGCCGAGCCAGAGCACCGTCGGGTGGAACTGGACGAACTCCAGGTCCCTGACGACGGCGCCCGCCCGCAGCGCGAGCGCCACCCCGTCCCCGGTGGAGACGACGGGGTTGGTGGTGGCGGCGTAGACCTGGCCCATGCCGCCGGTGGCCAGCACCACGGCCCCGGCCGTGACCGCGCCCACCCCGTCGCGCTCACCCACGCCCATGACGTGCAGGGTCACACCGGCGGCACGCCCCTCGGCGTCCTTGAGGAGGTCGAGTACGAGGGCGTGCTCGATCACCTCGATCCCCGACTCCCTGACCGCCGCCACGAGTGCCCTCTGCACCTCGGCCCCGGTGGCGTCGCCGCCCGCGTGCACGATGCGGTTACGCCGGTGTCCGCCCTCCCTGGTGAGCTGGAGTTCCCCCGAATCGTCGGTGTCGAACCTGGCGCCCATCGCGATCAGGCCGCGCAACGCGTCGGGCCCCTCGGTCACCAGGACCCGGACGGCCTCCTCGTCACAGAGGCCCACCCCTGCGAGGAGCGTGTCGGACAGGTGCTCGGCGGGGGTGTCCCGCGGGTCGAGCACGGCGGCGATGCCGCCCTGGGCCCAGCGGGTGGACCCGGACGACAGGACATCCTTGGTGACGACCAGGACCTTCGCCTCGGGGGCGAGGCCGGCGTACCGCAGTGCCAGGGTGAGACCCGCGATGCCGGAGCCCACCACGACCACGTCCGCCTGGACCGTCCAGCCCGGAACAGGAGCGGTCAACCTCTGGGGTATGGCCGGGATGCTCATTGCCGCCTCCTCGCGGAGTCATAGAGGCCGTTCATTTCGTCAGCGTGACGATAACGCCATCCCCGGCGCGGCTGTTCCCCGGGGTGGGGCGCGGATGAGAGGCACGCCCCGCCTGCCGGGCGCACGACGAACCCACACGCGAGGAACCGGGCGCCACCGCGTCGCGGGAGGGCTTCCAGAGGTCAGCGAAGGGTGAGCGTGACATTGTCGATCAGCCGGGTGGACCCCACCCGCGCGGCCACCGCGAGGATCCCCTCGCCCACGTGGTCGTCACCGACCTCGGCGAAGGTCGCGGGGTCGACCAGGACCAGGTAGTCGACGGCCAGCGACGGCTCGGCCTCCAGCACGGCGAGCGCGGCCCGGCGGATCTCCGCCGGCGTGCGCTGCCCGGCCCCCGCGTTCAGGGCGCGGGACAGGGCAAGGCCGGCCACCCGGTCCTCCGGCGACAGGTAGCGGTTGCGGCTGGACAGCGCCAGCCCGTCCGGCTCGCGGACCGTGGGCGCCCCGAGGACGGAGACCGGCAGGTTCAGGTCGGCGACCATCCGGCGGATCATCGCCAGCTGCTGCGCGTCCTTCTGCCCGAACACCGCCACATCTGGCTGGACCAGGTTGAACAGCTTCAGCACCACGGTCAGCATGCCGTCGAGGTGGCCTGGCCGGAACTCCCCTTCGACGATCGCACCCATCTGTCCCGCGGAGACGCCGACCTGCCTGTCCGGCAGGTACATGTCCTCGACGGACGGGGCGAACACCACGTCCACCCCCTCGGCCTCGCAGACCTCCAGGTCGGCGTCGAATGTACGGGGATAGCGGGAAAAATCCTCGCTTGGGCCGAACTGGAGCGGGTTCACGAAAATGCTCACCACCACGTGGGCCGCCCTCCGGCGGGCCAGGCGGATGAGCGAGCGGTGTCCCTCGTGCAGCGCGCCCATGGTCGGCACCAGCGCCAGCGCGCTCCCGCCCTCGGAGGCACCCGCGCCGATCCCCAGGGTCTCGCGGGCCTTGAGCAGCCCTGCGCGGTCGTCCGCCACGATCACTGGAACCTCCCGGGGGTGCTCCGGCCTCCTGGCCGGAGAAGGGCGACGTTCATCGAAATTCCTGGAGAGTCGAAATTCCTGGAGAGTGGAGACCCCCGCCCCGAGAGTGGAGACCCCCGCCCCAAGCCTACGGAGGGAGGAGACGGCACCGACCGGCTCCCCCCGTCAGACCGGCCCCCTGCCGGTCGGCCCCCTCCGTCAGGCCGGTGGCCGGGGGAAACCGACGACACCGACCGGCTCCCGCGCCGGGTCGGCCCCCTCAACAGGCCGATCTCCTCCGTCGGGTCGGTTTCCTCCATCGTGTCGGTTTCTTCCGTCGAACCGGCGGCCGGGGGATCTCAGGTCCAGATCGGCCGGGGGTCTCAGGTCCAGATGTTGCCCCCCAGGGCGTCCAGGAGGCGTTCGGCGGCCTCGGGCTTGAGCAGCCCGGCCGCCAGCGCCCGGTCGGCCGTGAGCCTGGCGAGCGCCACGTAGGCGTCCGCGGCCTCCGGGGCCGCGAGGATCAGCGCGTCCACGTGCCTGCGGACGGTACCGGCGTCGCCGCGCACCACAGGGCCGGTCAGCCCCGCGATGCCGAGCCTCAGCACGTTCTCCAGAGCCGCACCGAGCAACGGGCCGAGCATCCTGCCCGGCTGCTCCACGCCGATCCTCTCCAGCAGCGCGGAGGACTCCGCGACGAGCGTCACCATGTGGTTGGCCGCTCCCGCGAGAGCCGCGTGGTAGAGCGGCCTGTCCTCGTCGGTGATCCAGACCGGCTCGCCCTCCATCTCGATGACGAGGGCCTCTGCCACCGGACGGAGCCCGTCGGGCGCGGTCACCCCGTAGGAGATTCCGGTGAGACGGCGCAGGTCGTCGTCACGGCCGGTGAAGGTCATCACGGGATGCAGCGCCAGCGGCAGCGCCCCGGCCTTGATCGCCGGATTGAGCACCGCCAGGCCGTACGCGCCGCTGGTGTGCGCCACCAGCTTGCCCCGCAGGTCGGCACCGGTCTCCACCAGGCCGGAGACCAGATCGGGCAGCACGTCGTCGGGGACCGTCAGCAGGACGAGGTCCGCGCCGGCCACCACGTCCTCGGGCCGGATCGGGATGAGTCCGAGGCGCTCGACCGCCCGCTCTCTGGAGGCGTCGGAGACGCCGCTCGTCGCGACGACCCGGTGTCCCGCCCTGGCGAGCGCCGCACCGAGCGCCGAACCGACCCTGCCCGCTCCAACCACTCCGACGGCCAGCCGTGCCGGGCGATCGACTGCGTCCATGACGTCCCGTCCTTCGACCATGTGGGGCTCCGTGCCTGATTGACCAGCGTAACGGGCCACACTGCCGCAACCGAGTCAAGGCGCGTGTTCGCTCGCGACGGCCGTGTTCGCTGCGGGAGCCCCGAACCGGGTATCCGAGAGCGTACGAGACTCGCCGGAGAGCCGACGCCCCGGCTCCTGACACGATCCAGGTGACAGCGCGTCAACGTCCCACCCCGAGAGCCCCGCACCGGGCAACACAGGTCTGCGAGACCTGCCGAGAAGCGGGAAACCCGGCTCACACGGCGATCCGGGTGACGACGCGCCGACGTGGCATCGACAACGATCGTACAAGCCGGTGACAGAATGCGGTCATGTACTCACTCGAAGCGTCAGCGCGAGTTGATCTCGTTCCTTCGCCTCGACGGGTAGCGTCTGAGAGCGTGTGGCTCACCTGGCGCGCCGCGATGGAGCACGCGCTCTACGGCGAGAGCGGTTTCTACCTCCGTGAACGACCCTCCAGTCACTTCCGGACCTCGGTCGGCGCCTCTCCCGTCTTCGCCGAGGCCGTGCTGCGCGAGCTGACCGCCGTTGACGAGGTGCTCGGCGGCCCCGAGGTGCTCGACCTGGTCGACATCGGCGCCGGCGAGGGCGTGCTGGCGGCCGGGGTGCTCGCCGCCGCACCACCCGCGCTGCGGTCGAGGCTGCGAGTGACCGCGGTGGACCTGGCGACCCGGCCGCCGACACTGCCCGAGGAGATCGTCTGGGCAAGGGCCGCGCCGGACGGGATCTGTGGCCTGGTGATCGCCAACGAGTGGCTGGACAACGTTCCCGTCGACATCGTGGAGCAGACGGCCGACGGACCCCGGCTGGTCCTGGTCAACGTCACCGACGGCGAGGAGCGGCTCGGTGGCAGGCCGGCCGAGGCCGATCTCGCGTGGCTGGCCCGCTGGTGGCCGATGCGGGCCGCCGGCGAGCGGGCCGAGATCGGCAGGCCCCGCGACCGGGCCTGGGCGTCGGTGATCGTACGGCTGGCACGCGGCCGGGCGATCGCGATCGACTACGCCCACTCCCTGACCGACCGGCCGCCGTACGGCACGCTGGCCGGATACCGCGACGGGGCGATGGTCGCGCCGGTGCCCGACGGCTCGTGCGACATCACGGCCCACGTGGCGCTTGACGCCTGCGCGGCCGCCGGCGAAAGCGCCGGGGCCGTCACGGCGGCGCTGACCACCCAGCGGGAGGCGTTGCGCGCCCTTGGCATCACCGGAAACCGCCCTCCGGTCGAACAGGCCGGAAGCGACCCGCGCGGCTACCTGCAAGCCCTCGCCCGAGCCTCCGAGGAGGCGGAGCTGATCGCCCCCGGCGGCCTCGGCGGCTTCGGCTGGCTCTCCCAGACCCGCCTCTGAGAAGACCGCCCGGCGACCATCGGTCTCCGAAGCGGTCCGCCCGCCGGCGGGGAAACGGAGCTGAACAAAGATCCTTTCGCCTCATAGGGTCTATCGCCATGAGCACTCTCCCGGCGCACGCCATTCCCGCCGAACGCATGGCCTCTCTCCATCTGGCCGTCCAGAACTCCGCCGCCTTCTGGACGGCTCTCGCACGGACCCGAGGGAACGAGCTGGTCCGCCGGAGACGTAGCCCGGGCCCCAGGTGGGCTCCGTACGGGCCGGTTCAGACCCGCACGTCGAGGGCGGTGAGGCCCCGGATGACGTAGCCCGGGCCCCAGGTGGGCTCGGTGACGAGTTCCAGCTTCGGCGCCTTGCGCAGGAGTGCGCCGAAGGACTCGATCAGCTCGATCCTGGCCAGCGGGGCACCCAGGCAGAAGTGGATGCCCGCGCCGAAGGATATGTGCGGGTTGTCCACCCGGCCGACGTCGAGGCGGCCGGGGTCGGCGAAGACCTCTGGGTCGCGGTTGGCCGAGCCGAACAGCAGGGCCACCTCGGTGCCGCGCGGGATGTCCACCCCGCCGACGGTGATGTCCTCCAGGACCCAGCGCTCGAACATCTGCAGCGGGGTGTCCCAGCGCATCATCTCCTCGATCGCGGTGGGCAGCAGGCCGTGGTCGGCGCGGAGCCGCTCCAGCTCGGCCGGGTTGCGGAAGAGCGACCACCAGCCGTTTCCCGTGACGTTGACCGTGGCCTCGTGCCCGGCGTTGAGCAGCAGCACGCAGGTGCCGACCAGCTCCTCCTCGGTGAGCCTGTCGCCCTCCTCTGCCACCAGGGCGAGCGCGCTGATCAGGTCGTCACCGGGGTTCGCCCGGCGGGCCCGGGCCAGCTCGACGAGGTAGGCGGAGAACTCCTCGGCCGCGCGTACGGCGGTGTGCTGGGCCTCGACGGAGGGGTGCAGCTCGTACATCCCGCAGATGTCGGCGGACCAGGGACGGAGCAGGTGCCGGTCGGCCTCGGGCACGCCGAGCATCTCCGCGATCACGGTCACCGGGAGCGGCTCGGCGACCTCGGAGATCAGGTCTCCGCCGCCGCGCTCGACGAAGCGGTCCACCAGCTCCCCGGCGATCCGGGCGACCTTGGGACGGAGCGCCTCGACCATGCGCGGGGTGAACGCCTTGGAGACCAGGCGCCGGAGCCGGGTGTGCACCGGCGGCTCGACGTCGAGCATCCCGGCCCTGACCACCCGCCAGAACGGGTCCTGGAACTCGGGGTCGTCGGGCCTGCCGAACTCGGCGTGGGTGGCCACGTGCAGGTAGGAGCGGCCGAGTCGGCGGTCGCGCAGCAGCGCGTTGACATCGGCGTGCCGGGCGACCAGCCACTGGCCGGTCGGTTCGAAGAAGCCGACCGGCTGCTGCCGCCTAAGTTCGTCGTAGACGTCGTACGGATGGGCGACGAATTCCGGATTCCAAGGATCAAAGCGCACACAGACATCGTAATGTCGCCATATTCCTTGGTTGACGTGTTCGCTCCCTTGAGCTGGAACATCGTGGTGTGCGGACGGGTGTCCAACGGCTTCACGACAAGCGAGAACACCATCGCGCCACGCGCCGGGGGGGCATCTTGTGGCACGCCCACAGCCCCACGACGAGCCGGAACACCGTCCGGCTACACCTCGGCCGACTTGTCAGCCTCCTCGGTCCGGGCCGGCTTGTCAGCCTCCTCGGTCCGGGCCGGCTTGTCAGCCTCCTCGGTCCGGGCCGTCTTGGCGCGCAGGCGGATGTTCAGCAGCTCCACGATGAGCGAGAAGGCCATCGCGAAGTAGATGTACCCCTTGGAGATGTGCTGCCCGAGGCCCTCGGCGATCAGCACGACGCCGATCAGCACCAGGAACGACAGGGCGAGCATCTTGATGCTCGGGTGCTTGTCCACGAAGCGGCTGATCGGGCCTGAGGCGAAGAGCATCACCAGGACCGAGACGATCACGGCCGCGACCATGACGCCGATCTGGTCGACCATGCCGACCGCGGTGATGACCGAGTCGAGGGAGAAGATGATGTCCAGCAGCATGATCTGGACGATCACCGAGCCGAAGGAGGCCGCGACCTTGGCACTGCCGTGCCCGGTCTTGCCCTCGATGCTGTCGTGCATCTCGATGACGCTCTTGCCCAGCAGGAAGAGACCGCCGGCGAGCAGGATGAGATCCCGTCCCGAGATCGGCTGACCGAGGACCTCGAAGAGCGGCGATGTGAGTTTCACCACCCACGCCAGCGCCAGCAGCAGCGCCAACCGGCTGACGAGGGCCGCGAGGAGGCCCAGTCTGCGCGCCTTGTCGCGCTGTCCGGGCGGGAGCTTTCCGGCCAGGATCGAGATGAAGATGATGTTGTCGATACCGAGCACGATCTCCAGAGCGACAAGGGTGACGAACCCTATCCAGATCTCCGGGTTGGTCACCCAATCCAACATCTACGCCTCCACTTGGTTCTACTTGATCATCACCGGCACGACGAGACCCGACATTCGGCTTTATTCAGCCCACTACCGGGACAAACATCACCCTTCGCCTGGCTCTATCAGGCCCACTGCCCAGACGAACGAAACCCGTCGCGAGTTCCCGAATATGGGAGACATCACTTGCGGACTCCCACCAGACCTCGGTTATAGTTCCCCCGTAGGTCATGAGTGCCAGTGACAAGCCCCGGCTCGCTGGCCGGCAACCCTCGCGTCCGCGGCGGGGTGCCCCGGGTGAGGACCTGGTCCGGCACGAGGTGTGCCGGGCAAGCGCGGGCTCCAGGCACCCATGTCACGGGTCGGGGTCCGATGACCTCGAAGGAGCCCTGGCATGTCCGCACCAACGATCTGCACCGCCACAGCCGCCGCCCCCGCGACCGTCCCCGCGACCCGTACGTCCGACGACAGGCCGATCCCCGCCGTGCTCGGCTCCGACCTGGAGGTTCCGGTCAGGGGCGGCAGGCTCGTCCGCTACGCCAACCTCGACTACGCCGCGAGCGCCCCCTGTCTGGAGCCGGTGAGCGCCGCCGTCGCCGCCGCGCTCCCGGCCTACTCCAGCGTCCACCGAGGCGCGGGGTACGCGTCCCAGCTGACCACGGCCCGTTACGAGCAGGCCAGGCAGACGGTACGCGCCTTCGTCGGGGCCCGTCCCGACGACTCGGTGATCTTCACCAGGAATACCACGGACGCGACCAACCTGCTGGCCCGCAGCCTGCCCGAGGGCACCACCGCCGTGGTCTTCGACACCGAGCACCACGCCTCCCTGCTCCCCTGGGAGCGTGCCCTGCGGCTGCCGGTCCCCGCCTTCCCCGGCGAGGCGGTCCGCGCCGTCGACGAGGCCCTGGCCTCGATCGAAGGCCCCAAGCTGCTGGTCGTGACCGCCGCGTCCAACGTCACCGGGGAGCTCTGGCCGATCGCCGCGCTGGCCCACATCGCCCACCGCCACGGCGCCCGCGTCCTCGTCGACGCCGCGCAGCTCGTCCCGCACCGCCGCCTCAACCTGACCGCGCTCGACCTGGACTACGTGGTCTTCTCCGGCCACAAGCTCTACGCCCCGTTCGGCACCGGCGCGCTGATCGGCCGTTCCGACTGGCTGGCCGACGCCGAACCGTACCTGCGGGGCGGCGGCGCGGTGAAGGCGGTGAACGATGACGAGACCGAGTGGCACGACGACCCCGAGATCCGCCACGAGGCCGGAACCCCGAACGTGCTGGGTGCCATCGCGCTGGCCGCCGCCTGCGACGCCCTGACCGCCACCGGCTGGTCCCCCCTGGTCCGCGAGGAGGAGCGCCTCCTCGGCCGGTTGCGCGCGGGCCTCGCCTCCGTTCCCGGCGTGCAGGAGCTGTCCCTGTGGGGTCCTGACCACCCGCGCGTCGGCATCGTCTCCTTCGTGGTGCACGGCTTCACCGCCCGCGAGGTCGCCGAGGCCCTGTCCGGCGACTACGGCATCGGCGTCCGCGACGGCAAGTTCTGCGCCCACCCCTTCGTGCGGCACCTGCTGGATGCCAAGGACGGCGGCTGCGAGGACCTCACCGCCTCCGCCGTGCGCGCCTCCATCGGCATCGGCACCACCTCCGAGCACGTCGATCGGCTGATCGCCGCCCTGCGGGATCTTGCCTCGCGCGGCTGACGTGACAGCATAGGCGTATGAATGAGCCTCGCCGTGAGCTGAACGTGGGGATGGGAGCAGGAGCCGCCGCCGTGCGGGAAGCGCACGGCAAGGAGCTCGCGACCGAGGACATGATCCTCAACATCGGGCCGCAGCACCCGTCCACGCACGGCGTGCTGCGGCTACGGCTCACCCTGGACGGGGAGCGGATCAGCTCGGCCGAGCCGATCGTGGGCTACATGCACCGGGGCGCGGAGAAGCTGTTCGAGGTACGCGACTACCGGCAGATCATCGTGCTGGCCAACCGGCACGACTGGCTGTCGGCGTTCGCCAGCGAGCTGGGCGTCGTCCTCGCGGTGGAGCGGATGCTCGGCATGGAGGTGCCGGTCAGGGCGGTCTGGACGCGGACCCTGATGGCCGAGCTCAACCGGGTGCTCAGCCACCTGATGTTCCTTGGCTCCTACCCGCTGGAACTCGGCGCGATCACCCCGGTGTTCTACGCGTTCCGGGAGCGCGAGACCCTCCAGGCCGTGATGGAGGAGATCGCCGGCGGGCGGATGCACTACATGTTCAACCGGGTCGGCGGCCTCAAGGAGGAACTGCCCGAGGGGTGGCTGGGCCGGGTCACGACGGCCGTGGCCGACGTGCGGCGACGGCTGCCCGACATCGAGAATCTGATCGCCGGAAACGAGATCTTCCTCGCCCGTACCCGCGGGGTGGGCGTGCTGGACCGCGAGACGATCATGCAGTACGGCGTGAGCGGCCCGATCGCCCGCGCCTCCGGCGTCGACCTCGACCTGCGCAGGGACGAGCCCTATCTCGCCTACGGCGAGCTGCCGGTGAAGGTCGTCACCCGCTCCGCCGGAGACTGTCACGCCAGGTTCGAGGTGCTGCTGGAGCAGGTGAAGGTCTCCCTGGACCTGGCGGACGCCTGCGTGCGGCGGCTGCACGAGCTGCCCCAGGGGCCGATCAACCAGCGCCTGCCCAAGGTGTTGAAGGTCCCCGAGGGCCACACCTACGCCTGGACGGAGAGCCCGCTCGGCCTCAACGGCTACTACCTGGTCTCGCGCGGGGAGAAGACGCCGTGGCGGTTGAAGCTCCGCTCGGCCTCCTTCAACAACATCCAGGTGCTGCGCGAGATGCTCCCCGGCAACCTGGTCTCCGACATGGTCGCCATCCTGGGCTCGATGTTCTTCGTCGTCGGCGACATCGACAAGTGAGGCACGGTTAGGACCTCATGATCGAACCCAGGCGAGGCAAGAAGAAGGCGGCTCCTCCGACGACACCCGCATCCCCCGTCGATCCCGTCGACCCCGTCGACCCCGAGACCTTCGCGGCCTCGAAACCCCCCACCGGCTCCGTGCCTCCCGGTGCCCCTCCGGCCGACGGCAGGCCGGAACGGAACCGGTACGTCGACTGGTTGCGCGCGTTCAGCCTGCTCGTCGTGGTGGTCTGGCACTGGGCTTTCACGATCCTCCAGTGGGGGCCGGACGGCCCCTCACCGACGAGCCCGCTGGGCTTCACCTCAGGGCTGTGGATCCTGACATGGCTGCTCCAGGTGTTGCCGCTCTTCTTCTATGTGGGCGGGTACGTCCACCTACTGTCCTGGGAGCGTGCCTACGGACGCGGGGTGGGCATCGGCACCTTCGTGTGGCGGCGCATCCGTGGTCTCGCGATCCCGACGCTGGCGCTGGCCGGCACCTGGATCGTGCTGGGCGCGGCCGTGACGTGGGCGTTCGGGATCAGGTGGATGGACCGGGTGGTCCTGCTCGTCATCAGCCCGCTCTGGTTCATCGGCGTCTACCTCATGCTGGTCGCCCTGCTCCCGGTCGCGCTCTGGCTGCACCGGCACTACGACGTGCTGATCCTGATCTGGCTGGCGGGGGCGGCGCTCGTCGTCGACGTGCTGCGACTGCGCTACGGGTACGAGGCCGTGGGCTGGCTCAACATGATCATCGTCTGGGGGCTGGCCCACCAGGCCGGGTTCTTCTACGCCCGGGTGGTGGCGCTTCCCCGCCGCTTCGACGTCGCCATCCTGTGGACCGGGCTTTTCGCACTCTTCGGCCTGGTCTACTCGGGCATCTACCCGGGCTCGATGGTGGGCGTGCCGGGTGACAAGCTGTCCAACATGGCGCCGCCCACCTTTGTCATCGTGGCGTTGCTGATCTTCCAGATCGGCCTGGTGGAGGCGCTGAGGCCGTCCATGGAACGCCTGCTCGATCGCCCCAGGTGGCAGCGTGTGAACGAGACGGTCAACCGGTTCGCGCTTCCGCTCTTCCTGTTCCACACGACCGGCATGGCCATCTGGGTGGCACTGACCTGGTGGCTGGCGGGCAGCGGGCCGGGCAGCCGGGTCCGGCCCGACCTGCTCTGGTGGCTGGAACGACCCCTGACCGTCGCCGGGGCGCTGGTGTGCACCCTCCCGGTCATCATGCTCTTCGGCCGGAAGTGGAGTGCGAGAGGACGCTGACGCACCCCCTGAACGACCATCGCCACGGAGAACCGGGCACACGCGCGGCGCGGTACACCCCGACGCGGCCGGAACTCTCGGCGGTCGTCGTCCCCGGAGTCCTTGGGCACACGCGGCGCGGTACACCCCGACGCGGCCGGAACTCTCAGCGGTCGTCGTCCCCGGAGTCCTTGGGCACCTTGCAGCAGTACTCCAGGTACAGGGCCGAGCAGACCAGCAGCACGCACACCAGCAGCGACCCTCCGGTGATGAAGAAGTCCTGGCGGGGGACCCTCTGGTCAAGCAGTTCGGCGGTGTAGAGGGTGAATCCGGCGAAGAGGCCCGCGAAGGCCGCCCCGGCGTACGCGGAGGCCTTGGCCAGGGCCGCCAGCCGCGCCACGGCCAGGGGTTCGACGGGCTTGGTGTCGGGCCTGCGCTCGATCCTGGCCTTCGTCATCCACCCGCTGTAGGCCTCGCCGATCGCCAGCACCAGCACCGTCGGGATCGCCGTCCACGGCATGGTCGGCAGGGACACGTAGAGCGGCTTGAGCAGTGCCCAGGTGAGGATCGTGACCACGATGAAGAGCCCGACGAGGACGCCGGGACGGCTGGGCCTCACCCGGGCCCCTGGAGGAGCGACTCGGGACGGGGCCGTACACGGTCCTGGTCGAGACCGGCCAGCAGATCGGCCACCCGACGCCCGGACAGGACGGCGTCCGGATCGGCCCGCACCCACGGGACCAGCACGAACGCCCGCTCGTGCGCCCTGGGATGCGGCAGGGTCAGGTCTGGGTCGTCCATGACGACATCTCCCACGGTGATCAGATCGACGTCCAGGGTGCGCGCTCCCCAGTGCTCCACCCGGACCCGGCCGAAGGCGTTCTCCACACCTTGAGCACGATCGAGGAGCGCCCGGGGTTCCAGCGTGCTCTCGGCGATCACCACCGCGTTGAGATAGGCGCCCTGCTCCGGGCCGCCGACCGGGTCGGTCTCGTAGACCGGCGACACCGCGACGAGCGTGAGCCCCGGCTTGGCGAAGAGGGCGTCGAGCCCGCCCCGCAGGGTGCCGAAGCGGTCACCCAGGTTGCTGCCGAGTGCCAGGACCGCCCTCATGCCCTGCTCCGGGTGATCGTCACGATCACGTCGTCGAACGGCATCGGGATCGGCGCGGCGGGCTTGTGCACGCTCACCTCCGCCGACCGGACGAGCTCGCGGGCCAGGCAGACATCGGCCAGGCGCTGGGCCAGGGTCTCGATCAGGTCGACCGGCTCGCCCGCCACGACCCTCGCCAGATCCTCGGCGAGCTCGCCGTAGTGGACCGTCTTGCCGAGGTCGTCACCGGCCGCCGCGGGCGCCGTGTCGAGGAAGAGCGTGACGTCGACGACGAACTCCTGGCCGAGCTCCCGCTCCGCCGCCAGCACGCCGTGCCGCCCGCGCACCCGCAGCCCCTTCAGGCTGATCCGGTCCGCCACCTGGCCCGACGGCAGGCCGTACGCCGCCGCACCGGCCGGATCCGCCGGCCGATCCTGGAGCGAATCGCCGATCAGGTCGGCGACGCCGTCGTGGATCCGCAGCGGCTCCTGGCCGTGGGATCCGTCACCGGCCCGCCCCTCGGCCACCCGGGAACCGTTCCCGTCGGGCCATTCGCCGGTGCGCTCGCTCACGCCACCTCCTCTTCCTCTTCGTCGTCGTCACCCTGCAGCACGGGCGAGCCGTGATGCAGCCAGAGCCGCCACCCCGCGGACGTGCGCACGAAGGTGTTGCTCGCCACCACCTTGCCCGCGGCGAAGCTGGAATCACCCTCGTCTCCCGCGGTGAGGATGTTCTCCTCACAGGTGAGGATGGCGACGTCGCCCAGGACCATGACGCGGACGTCGGTCAGCACGAACTGGATGTAGGGCGTGTTGGCCATGATGAGCGCCCATGAGCGCAGCACCTCCTGCCGCCCGTTCACGATCGGCCACCCGGGGTGCACGCAGCTCACCTGCTCGCCCTCGATGTCCTCGGCCCAGATCTCGGTCATCTTGTCGAGGTCGGCGTCCTCGATGGCGGTGTAGAACGCCTGGTTGACCGTCTCGACGGCGGTGGTGTCGACGCTCATGGTCTCGCTCTCTGAACTGCGGCAGCCACACGGACGGCGTCCGCGTTCGGGCGGACATCGTGCACGCGCACGCACCAGGCCCCCGCCTGCGCGGCCAGGGCGGTAACGGCGAGCGTGGCATCGTCACTACGGCTGAAAGGACGTGGCGTGCCGTCCGGGGCGGCCAGCAGGCGGCCCAGGAAACGTTTCCGCGAGGCCCCGACGAGCAGCGGATAGCCCAGCTCTGCGAGCCTGTCGAGGCCCGCGATCAGAGCCCAGTTGTGGTCGGGGTTCTTGGAGAACCCCAGCCCGGGATCGAGCACGATCTGTTCCTTCGCCACCCCTTCTGCCAGCACGGAGGCGACCCGCCCGGTGAGCTCGTCACAGACCTCGCTCACCACGTCGCCGTACACGGCCCGATCCGCCATGGCGTGACTGTGCCCCCGCCAGTGCATCACCACGTACGGCACACCGGAGGCGGCCACGACCCGGGGCATCGCCGGGTCGGCCAGCCCCCCGCTGACGTCGTTGACCAGCTTCGCCCCGGCCTCCACCGCCACCTGGGCGACCTCGGCCCGCATGGTGTCGACGCTGACGGCGACCCCCGCGCGGCTCAGCTCCCTGATGACCGGCTCGACCCTGGCCATCTCCTCCTCAAGCGGCACCCTCGCGGCGCCCGGCCTGGTGGACTCGCCCCCCACATCGATGATGTCGGCCCCCTGCTCGACCAACTCCAGGCCGTGACGCACGGCCTCCGCGGGGTCGAACCATCGGCCGCCGTCGGAGAAGGAGTCAGGAGTCACGTTGACCACGCCCATCACGAGACACCGGCCCGCGTCCGGCAGTCCGGGCACACTCCACGTAGTCATGCGGACAAGCCTAGGCGTTGCGTACCGTCCGCCCGTCTCGCGGGTCCGGCTTGTGCCACCACGAATCCGTACACCCGTCACGGAGCGGACGGCCTTCGGTCGGGGTGTCCGGCCTGCATGCGTCCTCCTCCGGGGGGACCCTGGGGCGTGTCCGCCGCGATCCGAAGATCACAGAGCACCCGGCCCTGCCGGGTATGGCGATATTAGCCGGATCAAGGTCAGCTTGGGGGATTTCTCCGGGCGACAGCGCGAAACCCCGTCCGGGCCAGGTCCGGACGGGGTTTCGTTGATGCTCTGCGAGATCAGCGGATGATCAGGGCCATCGCCTCGGCGCGGGTCCTGTCACTGCTACGGAAGTCCCCGCGCACGGCCGAGGTGATCGTCTTGGCGCCGGGCTTGCGGACACCCCGCATGGTCATGCAGAGGTGCTCGCACTCGATCACGACGATGACCCCGCGCGGCTCCAGCACGTCCATGAGCGCGTCGGCGATCTGGGAGGTCATCCGCTCCTGCACCTGGGGACGTCTGGCGTAGACGTCGACCAGGCGGGCGAGCTTGGACAGGCCGGTGACCTGCCCCTTCTCATTTGGGATGTAGCCGACGTGGGCGACGCCGTGGAACGGCACGAGGTGGTGCTCGCAGGTCGAGTAGACCTCGATGTCGCGGACGAGCACCATCTCGTCGTGGTCGACGTCGAAGACCGTGGTCAGGACGTCCTCGGGGGTCTGCCCCAGTCCGGCGAACTGCTCCGCGTAGGCGCGGGCGACGCGGGCCGGGGTGTCCCGGAGACCGTCGCGGTCGGGATCCTCGCCGATGGCGATGAGGATCTCACGGACCGCACTCTCCAGCCGGACCGTGTCGAGCTGAAGCGGCTTGACACCCACGCTCAGTTCCCATCCCTCTGCACGGAGTCAGGCCGGCCCGATCCGTTCGGGAGAATGCCGTTACCCTCGGTAACCTGCTCACCGGGAGGGAGCGAGCCGTTGCCCGACTGCTCCTTGCGGGACAGGATCGGCGGGCGACTGGAGGGCAGCCGCTTGCCGTAGCCGGAGTAGGAGGGCCTCTTCTCCTTGACGACGACCGGGGCGAAGATCCGCAGGACCTGCTCGCGGGAGAGGGTCTCCTTCTCCATCAGCTCCAGCACCAGGTTGTCGAGCACGTCGCGGTACTCGACGAGGATCTCCCATGCCTGGTCGTGGCCCGACTCGATGAGGCGGCGGACCTCCTCGTCGATCGTGGAGGCGATCTTCTCGGAGTAGTCACGCTCGTGGCCCATCTCACGTCCGAGGAAGACCTCGCCGTTGCCGCTGCCGAACTTACGGGCGCCGAGCTGCTCGCTCATGCCGTACTCGGTGACCATGCGGCGGGCGATGGAGGTGGCCTTCTCGATGTCGTTGGAGGCGCCGGTGGTGGGCTCGTGGAAGACGAGCTCCTCGGCCGTGCGGCCACCGAGCAGCATCGCGAGCTGGTCCAGCATCTCCGAGCGGGTCGCGAGGAACTTGTCCTCCATCGGCAGCGTCATCGTGTAGCCGAGGGCGCGTCCGCGGGACAGGATCGTGATCTTGTGGACCGGGTCGGAGTTGGGCAGCGCGTGCGCGACCAGGGCGTGACCACCCTCGTGGTACGCGATGATCTTCTTTTCCTGGTCCGACATGACGCGGGACTTGCGCTCGGGGCCGGCCATCACACGGTCGATGGACTCCTCAAGGAGCTCCATCGTGATCAGCTTCTCGTCGGCCCGCGCGGTGAGCAGCGCGGCCTCGTTGATCACGTTGGCCAGGTCGGCACCGGTGAAACCGGGTGTCCTGCGGGCGATGATGTCGAGGTCGACGCCCTCGGCGAACGGCTTGCCGCGACCGTGCACCTTGAGGATGCCCTTGCGGCCCTCCAGGTCGGGGCGGTCGACGGTGACCTGGCGGTCGAAACGACCGGGGCGCAGCAGCGCCGGGTCGAGGATGTCCGGCCGGTTGGTCGCGGCGATCAGGATCACGCCGCCCTTGACGTCGAAGCCGTCCATCTCGACGAGGAGCTGGTTCAGCGTCTGCTCACGCTCGTCGTGACCGCCACCGAGACCGGCGCCGCGGTGGCGGCCCACCGCGTCGATCTCGTCGATGAAGATGATCGCCGGGGCGTTCGCCTTGGCCTGCTCGAACAGGTCGCGGACTCGCGAGGCGCCGACGCCGACGAACATCTCCACGAAGTCGGAGCCGGAGATGGAGTAGAACGGCACCCCGGCCTCACCGGCGACGGCCCTGGCGAGCAGGGTCTTACCGGTTCCCGGCGGGCCGTAGAGCAGCACACCCTTGGGGATCTTGGCACCGATCGCCTGGAACTTGGCCGGGGCCTGCAGGAACTCCTTGATCTCCTGGAGTTCCTCAATGGCCTCGTCGGCACCCGCGACGTCGGCGAAGGTGGTCTTCGGAGTGTCCTTGGTGATGAGTTTGGCCTTCGACTTGCCGAAGTTCATCACCCGGGAGCCGCCGCCCTGCATCTGATTCATGATGAACAGGAAGATCAGCACGATGATGACGATCGGCAGGAAGCTCACCAGGAGGCTGAGGAGGAAGTTCTCCTTGGGCACGTCGACGGTGTAGCCCTTGGCCAGCTTCTTCGCCTCGACGGCGGTCTGGAGCTGGTCGGCGAGCTGAACGCCCTGGCCTGTCACCCACGAGGAGTAGTAGCGCTTGCCGTCGGTCAGCGTGACCTCGATGCGCTGTTCCTTGTCGATGATCTTCGCGTTGGAGACCTTGCCCTCGTCGATCCAGCTGATGACCTGAGAGGTGTCTCTCTTCTCGAAGTTGCCGTCGCCGCCCCACATGGTGGTGACGAGAAGCAGCAGAACGACGATGCCCAGGATCCACAGCAGTGGCCCACGTGTAAATCGCTTGAGATCCATCCGATGCGGAACCCCGGCGGGCCCGTCCCTTCCTGACCAGAACCTGGCAACCCCGGGCGGACCCGGGGTTCGCGGTATCCCTAACCGCTCCAACTGACTGTCCGAAAGTGGCGGAGGCCACCTCTTCGGTCGTCCGAAGGTACACCGGCGTGGCGTGCGGGGTCACCGCGCGGACAGCACCGGCTTTCCCTACCAACGTACGTCAGGTAGGTCCGTGTTCCCCGCCGCTATGGGCAATGTCGCGTTTGTGAATGACACTCTTCGCGCAGGGCGTACTTTTCAGCCCGCTCCATACACGTGCGGGGCGAGAGTTCCGATGAAGGGGAGGTTTCGGTAGCGCTCGGCGTAATCGAGGCCGTAACCGATGACGAACTCGTTGGGAATGTCGAAGCCGATGTACTTGACGTCGATCGGCACCTTGACCGCCTCCGGCTTACGCAGCGCGGCGCAGATCTCCACCGAGGCGGGGTTGCGCGACTTCAGGTTGTGCACCAGCCACGACAGGGTCAGGCCCGAGTCGATGATGTCCTCGACGACCAGCACGTGGCGCCCGGCGATGTCGGTGTCGAGATCCTTGAGCACGCGCACGACGCCCGACGACCTGGTGCCCGCTCCGTAGGACGACACGGCCATCCAGTCCATCTGCACCGGTACGTGCAGGGCCCTCGCCAGGTCCGCCATCACCATGACCGCGCCCTTGAGCACGCCCACGATCAGCAGGTCCTTGCCCGCGTAGTCCTCGTCTATCCGGCCCGCGAGCTCCTTGATCTTGGCCTGGAGCTCTTCCTCGGGGATGAGGACCTTCGAGAGGTCTTTGCCCATGTCGGCTGCGTCCACCTGGGATTTTCCTTACGAAACGGGGCTGACTGACTGTCTGGCGAGTATCAGGGTGTCATACCGTCGGATCGCCCCCACCCCCCCGGGCACCTCTATCCGCCGCTGTCCCCGCCATGCCGTGACCAAACGGTCCATCTGGAGGACGTGCGAGGCCGCGAGAGTGCCAGGTGGCGCCCCCGCGTCGATCGCCGCTCTCCGCAGCACCCTGCGACGTACGGCGGCAGGAAGGCCCTCCAGGTCCCGGACGGCCATCGTCACCGCGCCGATATCGCTAAGAGCGCAATCTCGTACCGCGATGCGGGCGTAGGCCTCCGCGGCCCAGGCGTCGAGCGCGTCGGCGTCGTCACGGCAGAGGTCCGCGGTCCTGGCGAGCGCCTCGGCGACACCGGGGCCCAGCTCGTCCTCCAGGGCGGGGAGCAGCCGCTCGCGAACCCGGACCCGGGTGTAGCGAGTGTCGAGGTTGTGCGGGTCGTCCCACGGGGTGAGTCCGAGCGCCGCGCAGGCGGCCAGCGTCGTCGCGCGACCGAGCCCCAGCAGCGGCCGCCGGTAGATCCCGGTCCGCGCGGGCATCCCGGCCAGCGACCGGGGGCCGCTCCCCCTGGCCAGCCCGAGCAGCACGGTCTCCGCCTGGTCGTCCCTGGTGTGCCCGAGCAGCACGGCCGCCGCCCCGAGGCGCTCGGCCGCCTGTGACAGAGCCGCGTACCTGGCCGCTCTGGCCGCCGCCTCAGGGCCTCCCGAGACGCCGACGGAGACGGCGAGCGCCTCGGCCGGATCGAGCCCCAGAGCTGAAGCCAGCCGCACGACGTCGGCCGCACGCTCCCCGGAACCCGCCTGCAGGCCGTGGTCGACGGTCAGCAGGCCGGCCCGAAGCCCGGCCCTGGGCGCGGTGAAACCCAGCGCCGCGGCCAGGGCCAGGGAGTCGGCGCCGCCGCTGCACGCGGCCAGCACCAGCTCGCCCGGTTCCAGGTCGCTCAGCACGTGCCGTACGGCACGGCGGACATCGGCGACGGCGGGATGCGGACCCATGCCCGCCATTGTCCGGCCTCGGACGGGGCCACGGCACCGTGACCGCCGTGACGGCATGCGCCGTGAAGGTCGGCTGCCCGCCGTCGTACGGCCTCGGACAGGGCCACGGCACCGTGACCCCAGGAGGAGAAGGCCCCCGCGTGTTGTCGCGGGGGCCGGACGCCTCAGCCGGTCGCGATCAGCCGGCGGTTCCGCCGACCTTGGGGATGGCCGGGGCGTCGATCACCCTGGCGATCCAGCGCTCGGGCTTGGAGATCTCACCCTGGGTGGGAAGGGTATCGGGCGAGGTCCAGACCTTGTTGAAACCGTCGATGCCCACCTGGCCGACGACCGTGCGGACGAAGGCCGACCCCTCGGCGTACTGCTTCATCTTGAGGTCGAGGCCGAGCAGTCTGCGGATGGTGCGGTCGAAGCGGGAACCACCCTCACGGCGATGGTGGAACTTGGCCCGGATGTCGGCGACCGAGGGGACCACCGAGGGGCCGACCGCGTCCATGACGTAGTCGCCGTGCCCCTCGACCAGGGTCATCACCGCGGTGAGCCGGTCGAGGATCACCCTCTGCTCGGGCGTCTGGATCGCGTCGATCAGATTGCCCTCGCCGCCCCTGACGACGTCCGTGAACGTGCCGGCGGCCGAGCGAAGCCGCTCCAGCAGGGTGGGCAGATCGATGTCGGAGGCCAGCAGGAAGTCCGTCGTCTGCGTCCTGACGTACTCGCGCAGCCAGTGGACGCCGGTGAACTGCACCCGGTGGGTCTCCTCGTGCAGGCAGACCCAGAGGCGGAAGTCACCCGGGTTGACGTTGAGCTCGTGCTCGGCGTGGACGATGTTGGGCGCCACCAGGGTGAGGCGTCCCGTGGCCGCCTGGCCGGTCGGATCCGGCGGCAGGAACAGCTCGTACTGCCCAAGGACGCGAGAGGCGAGGAAGGCCAGCACCGCACCCACCTCGACACCGGTGATGCGCGAGCCCACCGCGCCCACGATCGCCGGCGTCTGGATCCCGCGGGCGGCCATCCGCTCGGTGAGCGGCTCCAGCACCACCCGGAACCCATCGACGTTGGCCTTGATCCAGCCGGGCCTGTCGACGACGGTCGCGGGCTGCGGCGCGGTCTCGGTGTCGATTCGGGTGAACTCTCGGACGTGCCCTTCGGCCTCGCGCGAGAGCCGCCGCAAATCAGCGACGGCCTGCCGGGCCTCCTCTCGGCTCACTTGCGGCCCGGGGCGCACCAGGCGCGTTCCGGTCGCTACGGCAAGATCCCAGTCGATCACCTGCATACCGTCCACCGTACGTGCTCCCTTCCCGGGCCGCGCACCCGGAACCCATGATCAACTAGCGGCCACCACCGCGGCGAGCCTGTCGAGGGCCGCCTCCGCCTTGCCCCAGCCGGGTGGGACTTCGTCCGCCATGAAGGCGAAGGTCAGCAGGCGCCCGCCACGCGTGGTGGCCATACCCGCCAGCGTGTTGACCCCGTCCAGGGTGCCCGTCTTTGCGCGGACGAGCCCGTGGGCGGAGCGGATCTTGTCGAACCTGTGCCCGAGGGTGCCGCTGAAGCCGGCGACCGGCATGCCGCTGGCGATCGGGTTCAGGCCGGGGTTGGCCGGGGAGGCCGCCACCGCGACCAGGTGGGCCAGGGCCTGGGGGGTGATGCGGTTTCTGGGTGACAACCCACTGCCGTCGAAGACCAGCACGCCCTTCTCCGCGCCGAGCCTGGCCAGCACCTTGCCGACGGCCGCGGCGCCGCCGTCGAAGGAGGCGGGCTCACCCTCCTTGATCGCCACGTGCCTGGCCAGCGCCTCGGAGAGGTCGTTGTCGCTGAGCGTGAGTGCCCGCTCGGCCAGGGCGTAGACCGGCGCGGATTCGACCCGGGCGATCTCCTTGGCACCGGCCGGCGCCTTGGACCGCTTGGCGGACTTGGAAACCGTGACGCCGTACTTCGACAGCAGCGACACGAACGCGGCGTGCGCCGCACGGGAGGGGTCGGAGGCTCTCTGGCCGCCGCGGGAGATCCTGCCCTCGTCGACCATGAGCGCCGTGACGGGGGCGACGCTGCCCTCGGGTACGTAGCCGGGCTTCCACGACACCGCGGTGCGCGGCCCCATATAGAGGGAGTCGTCGTAGGCCACCGTCACCTTGGACGTCCCCGCCGCCGCCAGCGCCCTGGCGGTGCGCGAGGCGAGGGTGGCGAGAGATGCGGGCTTGGGATAGACCTGGCTCGCCGCCGTCCTCGGACTCGCCAGGGTGGGGTCACCGCCGCCGACGAGGATGATCGAGCCTGGCGCGGAGCCCCGCACCACCCGGGTGCTGAGCCTGGCGTCGGGCCCCAGCGAGGCCAGCGACGCGACAGCGGTGACGACCTTGGTGGTGGAGGCGGGGGTGATGCCCTTGGTCCCGTGGCTGCCGAACAGCACGGCGCCCGTCTCGGCGTCGATGACCGTGGCCCCGACATTTCCCCCCAAGGCGGGGTCACCCAACGCTTCGGTTAACCGCCCTGCCAAAGTACCCTTGGCGGGGAGAGGTCCGTTCCCCCCAGCGGCCAGCACCGGACCCGCGGTGATGACCGGGACGGGGGGCGGCGCCGCTGACATGGCACGCTCGGCGGATTCACCTTTGACCAGCACATCACTGGTGAGCAGGTGTGCCCCGGCCGCGACGACGAAAATCTGCAGCAGGAAGAGAGTGACCAAGGCCACCCACTGCTCACGCCGCATGATCTCGTCGACCTTTCATCATCGTATCCATCAGGCATAAAGCGCCTACGAGACATTAACGCCCAGCCGGGGGTGCCCGGGGGGCCTTGAGTGGAGGAACCGCGGTGGAGTTCGACGTTCTCGTTGAGATTCCCAAAGGGCAACGGAACAAGTACGAGGTGGACCACGAGTCAGGCCGCATCAGGCTCGACCGGATGCTCTTCACCTCCACGCAGTACCCCGCCGACTACGGCTTCATCGAAAACACCCTCGGCGAGGACGGTGACCCGCTCGACGCCCTGGTGCTGCTCCAGGAGCCGACCTTCCCCGGCTGCCTGATCAAGTGCCGGGCGGTCGGCATGTTCCGCATGACCGACGAGAAGGGCGGCGACGACAAGGTCTTGTGCGTCCCCGCCACCGACCCCCGGATGGAGCACATCCGCGACATCCATCACGTGCCGGAGTTCGACCGCCTGGAGATCCAGCACTTCTTCGAGGTCTACAAGGAGCTGGAGCCCGGCAAGTCGGTCGAGGGCGCCAACTGGGTCGGCAGGGTGGAGGCCGAGGAGGAGATCGTCCGTTCCATCAAGCGCGCCCAGGACGAGGACCCCGGCAAGCACTGAGCCGTCACGGGTGACGGCTCAGTGCTTGCCGGGCCGTCACCACCGGACAGGCCGGTCTTCCGCCCGTCACACGGGATGGCTCAACACCCTTGAGCCACCACGCGGGACGGGTCGGTCCTTTCACGCCGTCACACGGGATGGCTCAACACCCTTGAGCCACCACGCGGGACGGGTCGGTCCTTTCACGCCGTCACGTGGGACGGGTCGCGCCGATGAGGTCGCTGCGCCACATCGGCGCGACCCGGACCACGTCCCCCGTCTGCGGGGCGTGCACCATCAGCCCCCGGCCGACGTAGATCCCCACATGGTGGATGTCGCCGGGATTCCCCGTGGCCTGGCCGTAGAAGAGCAGGTCGCCCCGGCGGAGCTCGCTGAGCCGCACGTGCGGGCCCGAGGTCCACTGGGTGCCGGTCCAGTGGTCCATGACGATCCCGACCCTCTCCCAGGCCCGCATGGTCAGCCCCGAGCAGTCGTAGGCGGCCGGCCCGTCTGCCGCCCACACGTACGGCTTGTCGAGCTGGGTGAGCGCCCAGTCGGCGGCGATGTCGCCCCTGGCCGACTCGGCGGTCATGTTGAGCGCCCAGCGCGACGCGGGCTCCCCTGAGGCCACCCCCATCCGGGCCGCCTCGCGGCGCATCGCGGCCGCCTGGAACCGGGCCCGCTCGGCGTTCTCCCTGGCGATCCTGGCCTGCTCCAGAGCCACCTCGCGCTCCCTGGCGAGCTTCTCGGCCGTGCTCCGTGCCTCGTCGGCCAGCTTCTCCAGCCGCGCCTGCTCCTCCTCGATCCGCCGAGTCTCGTCGACCTGCCTGGCGACGGCCTCCTCCGCGGCCTGCTTCGCCTCCTCGGCCTCCGCCTGTGCCTCCCGCTGCTTGGCGTACGCGTCATCCGCCTGCGCCTGGAGGATGGCGAGCACCTCCTGGGACTCCCGCAGCTGCTTGAGCGTCTCCGCCTGCCCCCCGCCCATATGGGCCAGAATGCTGGCCCTGCGCAGGTAGCCGTCGTCCGCGGGTCCCCCGTTGCCGGTCATCATGGCCATCATGGGCTGGGCGATGTCCAGCCCGCCGTAGCTCCGGACCGTGATCGCGGCCACCGCCTCACGCGCCTTGCCGACCTGGAAGCCGGCGATCTTCGCCCGCTCGGCCGCCTGCCCGGAGAACTCCTTGGCGCGAGCCGTCCTGACCAGCTCACCGTTGTACGCCTCGACGAGCCTCTCCGCGTCGGCGACGAGCTCCTCCAGCCTGGCCCGTGCCTCGGCGACCAGGACCGTGGTCGCGCCGAGCCTCTCACCACGCTCGCGGGCCATGGCCCTCGCCTCGGCGACCTCCTCGGCCGACGGGCCCGACACGCCGCCAGGCGCGGCGTCGTCGGCCGGCCCCGACCGGCCGGGCACGGCGCCGGCGGGGAGCCCCTGACCGGCGATCAGGCAGCAGGCCAGGCCCGCCACCGCGGCGGCATGACGGCGCCGTCTGACTGAATGCATGCGTCTCCCCCCGGAGTCCCCCGTGAAACACCGCTTGCCGCGGTCTCACCGCAGAACGCGGCGCGTCGCCGCCTGCCAGGCGGCCTATCTCAACATTCCCATTCGTCACTCTACGCACACATGACACTCACGCCACGTAGTCATCGCCCGCCACAATACCGCCGCTCGCGAAGGGCTCGGCCCCTACCGTCGACGGGATACCGAAAGCGTCTCGGCGCTCAGGCGGCCGGCGTCCCGTCACCGCCTGGAGGCCGCCGCTCGGCGAGGGGCGCGACCGGCCCTTCGGAGGAGGCGGACGGCCCGGAGAACGCGGGAGAGCCGGGCGTTGGGGGTGGGGCGGTGTTCGATCCGGTGAAAGCCGGTCGGGAAGTGTCCGGGGACCACCCCTGACCGGGCCTCGGATGGCTGGGCATCAGATGGCTGAGGTTTCTCCGCGGCCCGGGGTACGGAGGCCTCAGGTCTCCCCGCGACGGCCTGGAACCGGTGGACGGAATCCGCGGGTCGGCAAGCGACGGCCGAGGATTCGCCCGCGGGGGGCTCGGGTCGCCTTGCGGGGGCCGGGGGTTCGCTCGGGGTGGCCTGTGCTCTTCTCTCGGAGGCCTCTGACTCCCCCGCCAGGGCGTCGGGATCGCCTGCGGAGTGCCCGGGTCCGCCGATCGGTGTGTGCCACGGCAGGGGCGGAAGGACCGCTGTCCGTGGTGGTCGCGGTGCGGAGGGTGCCGGTCCGGCGCGCCGGCCCCCGGCAGCACCGGCAGGGGCGGACTCTCCGCGGGAACAGCCGGCCTGCCGGCCGGTCCACGCCCCGAAGGTCCGTTGCCCGGCGGTAGGGGCGGGGTCTCCGCCGGGTGACCGGTCGGGCCCGGCACCGGCATCCGCCGGTCGATCACGGAGCCGGGTCCGGTGACGCTGACCGGCTCCGTCGACCCGAGCGAACCGATCCGCCCGACGGGCTCCGGCGTCGGCGGCAGGTCCCCCCGTCGAGGCTCCCCCGACCGACCGAGTTCCCCCAACCGACCAGGCTCCCCCGACCGACCAGGCTCCTCCAGCCGACCAGGCTCCTCCAGCCGACCAGGCTCCTCTGATCTCCGGTGCTCATCCGGCCTCTGGGCGACCGGGGGCTCCGCCGCCGTCGAGAACACCTCCGAGGCGACACCGGGACCCGCCCCTTCGGGGACGAGCGTGGTCTGGGTGAGGAACAGAACGAGCGCCGCCGCCGCGGCGACCGCGGCCGCCGTACCGGCCGCCGTACCGGCCGTCGCGTAGGGCCGGCGCCGACCTCCGCGAGCCGTACCGGCGGGGAACCCGGCACTGTCGAGAGGGCCGGCCCGGTGGGCGACTTCATGCCGGTAGGGGATCCGCTCGGGGTCGGTGAAGCAGCCCATCACCCGCGCGCGCAGCGTCGGCGGCAGCGTGGCCTCCGGGAGCAGGTCGAAGACCTTGGCCGCGGAGACCTGCCTGACCCGGTGCGGAGCGCAGGTGTCGCACCGGGTCACGTGGCGGATCATCCGCTCGCGCGTCTGTGCGGTGAGCTCGCCGGTGAAGCCGGCCAGCATGCGGGCTCGGCTCGCGCAGTCGTGGGGCCCCTTGCGGACGAGGACCTCCACGGTGACGACGTCGCGCAGGTGCTCTCTCGCCGATTCGTACAGCGCGCCCGCGACCTTGGTGGTGACGCCCAGGACCGCGGCGAGGTCGACGGGCCCGAACCCGTGTCGGCAGCTCAGGTCGAGGACCTCCCGGTCCTCGGGCGACAGGCTCCGGGTGGCGTTCCACGCCATCACCCGCAGGTCCACCTCGCCGGTGACCACCGGGACGGCGACCTGCGGGTCGAACTCCCCGGCGAGACGGCGCCGTACGCACTCCCCCCGAGCGAGTGCGTACAGCCACGCCTCCAGCCGACGGGAGTCGGCGAGCGCGTGAACATGGGCCTCGGCGGCGGCGAAGGTGTCAAGGAGCGCCAGTTCCGCGCCCGCCGGGACGCCGAGCATTGAATGGCAGTATCGGTAGACGCTTTCCGCGTACGAGTCGTAGAGGCCGGAAAGAGCCGCAGGTTCCCTCGCGCGCAGCGCTTCGACCAGGACACCGTCAGTCATGTGACCGAAGGTAAGCGCTTGGCGACCATAAGTTCCAGCCTTTTCTCCATGGTGACAGCAACTGTCTCCACAGAGTCAATCAATCCTGTAAACAGCCCCTCGCGATCCGTAATCATAAATGCTAAAGAATGGCTATTTAGTCGAATTAATTGCGCTTACCGGTATGTCGGGGAAAGGGTCCCGATCACGGGCGGACGACGCTCGCGAGCGGGGCCTGCCTGCCCCGGTCCTTGGCGAACGGGGGCATCCTCGGCTTGACCGTGTGCAGAGGCAGGGCGCCACCGAGGGCGAGCTGCTCGAAGGGGCGGCTGCTCGACCCCCAGGTGCGCGCGGTCACCTCGGCGGAGGCGATGTCACGGGTGTTCTGGACGCTCTTGATCTGCAGGATGAACCGGCGGTTCTCGCCCGCCTGGATGTTGTCCACAAACGTGCTCCCACCGCCGAGCAGCTTGCCCCGCTTGTCGCGCAGGAGCGCGGTGACGGCCAGGCTCCGGGTCGGCATCACGTACGGGGTGCCGACGTAGCCGGTGACGAGATAGTTGCCGTCGGCGGTGCGGTCGGTCAGCACACCGCGGACCGGGAAGGGCTGGAAGGCCGAGACGATCCGGCCGGCCAGGTGCCAGCGTGCCGGGCGGTACGCGATGCTCACGTTGGCGGGCTTGTCCTGGGTCACCACCTGCCCCGTGAAGGGCAGGGTTCCGGCGGGAGGCACCGCGTCCAGCGGCTGTTCCAGCCGGACCAGCTCCCGGCCCTCGGCGTTCTTGGCCACCACGGTGGCCATGATGTGCTCGCCGAAGTGCCACGGGTTGGTGTTGGCCAGCACTCCTGCCCAGTTCACCACATACCCATCGTCACCCTTGATGATGGACGATGCCTGTTCCCTGACCGCGATCGGCTGGAGAGCGGCGGCCCGCTTCTTCTCCACCTCATCCTCGGTGCATCCGGCACTTCCGATGAGGAGAAGGAGGGCGAGGGCGCCGACGATTCGAGTGCTGTGCGTCACCTAGCCGTGATAACCGGTGGCGCTCCCCCTCCCACTCCGACGCGCCGGGAACGACCCGAGTCTTTACCTCTGGCGGACCACCCTGGCCTCATCCCATACCGGTTCGGATGATTCGTAGACCTTTCCATCGGCCCCGAAGACCAGATACCGGTCGAAGTCATCGGCGAACCAGCGGTCATGGGTTACCGCGACCACGGTCCCGTCGAAGGCGTCCAGCCCCTCCTGGAGAGCCTCGGCGCTGGCCAGGTCGAGGTTGTCCGTCGGCTCGTCCAGCAGCAGCAGGGTGGTGCCCGACAGTTCGAGCAGCAGGATCTGCAGCCGGGCCTGCTGCCCGCCGGAGAGCGTCTCGAAGCGCTGCTCGGCGATGGTTCCGGCCAGCTCATAGCGGGACAGCGCCTTCATCGCCTCGTTCTTGAGCCGGGCGTGCTCGGTCATGACGATCTCGCAGGGCGTCCGGCCGATGAGCTCCGGGCGGGCGTGCGTCTGGGCGAAGTGCCCCGGGACGACCCGGGCACCGAGCCTGGCCACGCCGGTGTGCCCGACCTCCTCCCCGGCGATCAGGCGCAGGAAGTGCGACTTGCCCGAGCCGTTGGAACCCAGCACCGCGACCCGCTCGCCGTACCAGATCTCCAGGTCGAACGGCTTCATCAGGCCGGTGAGCTCAAGCCGCTCGCAGATCACCGCCCGCTTGGCGGTCCGGCCACCTTTGAGCCGCATGCTGATGAACTGCTCCTTGGGCGCCGCCTCCGGCGGTCCGGCCTCCTCGAACCTGCGCAGCCGGGTCTGGGCCGAATGGTAGGCGGCGGCCATGGTGTCCATGTACTTGGCCTTCTGCTTGAGCATCAGGACCAGCCGCTTGATCTTGGCGTGCTCCTCGTCCCAGCGCTTCTTCAGCTCGTCGAGGCGCTCGTTGCGTTCCCTGCGCGCCTGGGCGTAGCCGCCGAACCCTCCGCCGTGGACCCAGATGTTGCCGGACTCGACGGTGATGATCCGATCTGCCGCGTTGGCCAGGAGCTGCCGGTCGTGGCTGACCAGCACCACCGTCTTGGGAGTCTCCCGGAGCGCCTGCTCCAGCCAGAGCTTGCCCGGCACGTCGAGATAGTTGTCCGGCTCGTCGAGCAGCAACGTCTGGTCGGGACCGCGCAGCAGCGCCTCCAGCACCAGCCGCTTCTGCTCGCCGCCGGAGAGCGTGTTGACCTCGCGGTACTTGCAGCCGTCGTACGGCATGCCGAGCGCGGCCATCGTGCAGGTGTCCCAGAGCACCTCGATGTCGTAACCGCCGGCGTCGCTGTAGTCGGTGATGGCCTGCGCGTAGCGCATCTGGGCCTTCTCGTCCTCGCGCTCCATCATCACGAGCTCGGCGGCCTCAAGTTTCGCCGCCGCCTCCCGCACCCGCTGAGGGGCGACGCTGACCAGCAGGTCGTGCACGGACCTGCCGTCGCGGATGCTGCCGATGAACTGCCGCATGATCCCCAGGCCCCCGGAACTGGCGACGCTCCCGTCGACCGGCTGCAGGTCACCCGCGATCAGCCGCATCAGCGTCGTCTTGCCCGCCCCGTTGGGCCCGACGAGTGCCGCCTTGACCCCTTCGCCGACCCGGAAGGACACATCGTCCAGCAACGGCCGCCCGTCCGGCAGAACGTACGTCAGATGCCCAACCTCAACGTGCCCCACTGCGATTCCCTTCCTAGGTCCTCGCGCAGGGTACCCGCCAGCCGGTCTCTCGGACATTTCGATTTTCGCCGTCACCCTCTGCGTCAAGCTCAAGCGGGACATGCGGGGATGAAATTCCTAACATGACATGAGTAGGGCGAGACATGGTGTAACCCGGCGACGTGAGCCGAACTGCCCGCTGCTGATTCGCTCTCAACCCCAAGGAGTTCACACAGAACCTCCATACGAACGGTTAATGCCTAACCGTTCGCATGGAGGAGGAGCGAGAACGCTTCGTTTCCCGCCGTCACGGCACCGCGCGTTCACACCAGACCGGAGCCCGCGGCCGACGAGGCGCCAAAGTCTGCGATCGCTCCAGCCCATGCTCCGCGACCAGCCTCAGTGACCAGACGAGATCAGACCTCTCCCATGCCTCGGAGCAGTTCGGTCTTCACCACGCCTTCGACCGCGTGACAGAGCTTGGCATCCGTCGTGAGCAGGGGGACTCCCCGGTCAAGTGCCAGTTGGGCGAAGACGGCGTCGTACATGCGCAACGTCAGCCGTACGGCCAGACCGGCAGCCCGCTCCAGATGGTCGGCACCGATCGGGTGAACCGTCACACCGAGATCGTCGATGACGCGTACGGCCATCGCGAACTCCTCCGCTGTCAGGCGGCCCGCCAGAAGCCCCTTCTTCCGCAGCACTCCGGCCACCTCGATCCGGGCGAAGTCCGCTGTCTCCAACCCGACGAGATCGCCCAAGAAGGCCTCCTGGATCTCGCGAGCATGTTCGAACCCAGGCTGATCGACGAACCAGCGCAGAAAGACGCCGGTGTCAACGATGTAGGCGTCAGCCACGTGACTCGTCCCGGAGCCGGTCCAACTCCTCGTCCACCTCGGTCACCCCTCGCATCCGGTTACGGATGGCTTCCAGAGCCACCGCGGCCTTCTCCCGCCGACGGGATGACGACACGTTCTCCCTGACGAGCGCGAGCACCGGCAACACCCGGCTCTCCGGCAACTCGTCCACCAGCAGATGGAGTTCCTCACGCATCGCGCTCATAGCCGCAGTGTACGACCCTGTTACGGCCGGACACAGGATTACCGCCACCGAGTAGACGGCGGCTCGCCTCGTTTTCCGCACGTGCCGCGTCGTCGCAGGTCAGCAGCTATATATGATCCAGTGCAGCGGGTAATCACCCCAGGTCAATCGGGGTCACGTGCGGAATACAGGGCTCGCGCGGCTGGAAAGGACGAAGCCCATATCAGGTTGATAAACCACTGGGGTTCATGGGGGTCACGGTTTGCAAGTGGGCTGGCCAACCTCAACGTGCCCCACGACAATTCCCTTCCGCAGGTCCTCGCGCAGGGTACCCGCTGTTCTCTCTCCTGGGCACTCCGATTTCCCCCGGTACGGAGTGACATAGGGTGCCGCGGCAGCCGCCTCCGAGATCGACCACCCGCCGCCACCGGCAGGTCATGAACGCCGTCGTCCGGGGGCGTCACGGTCGAGGGCGCCGACACCGAACTCGATCCCCTTCCTCACCGCAGAGCAGCCTTCCCCGCGCCCCCTCACCGCGGTATGACGTGGGGCCCACATGGTCACCCCCGAAGCACTACCTGTCCCAGAGCGCACTGAGGGGCAACGCGGTCAGCCGGTCTCCGAAAGAGAGCGATCTCACTCCGGTGTAGAAGACGAACCCGTGAACGAAATCTTCGCCGAGGCTCTCGCGTAGAGCCACCAGGCCCTTGAAGTCGTCCTTGTTGACAGAGTCGGTGGCTTTGGCCTCCACACCGACGATCCGTCCGTTGTTCCGTTCGAGTACGAGGTCGACCTCAGCGCCCTGGCTGACCCTCCAGTGATGGAGTCCGACTCGGAACGGCGCCCACGTGGCCTGCTTCGCGATCTCGTTGACGATGAACGACTCGACGAGAGGGCCTCGTGCGGGCGAGACCCTGGCAGCCAGGCCGTCCGCGTCGACACCGATCAGATGAGCGGCGAGGCCGGTATCGGTGACGTGCAGCTTGGGACGGCGAACCGCCCGGGCCACAAGGTTCCGAGACCACGCTGGAACCTGACGGATCAGGAAGACGGTCTCCAGCAGGCCGACATAACGGTTGACCGTACTCCGATGGAGCTGGAGATCACTGCCGATCTTGACCGTGTTCGGCTCTTGCGCCGTATTCGCCGCGGCGAGGTTGAGCAGTTGCCGGAGACTACTCGGCTCGTCGACTCGCGCCATCTCCCTGATGTCGGTGTCGATGACCGACTGAACATAGGTCCGGTACCACCTGTCCCGGGTGAACTCCGACCTCATCGCGACCGCCTCCGGATAGAAACCTCGGCAGACCAGTTCGAAGTAGTCCCTTCGGCCGTAGTCACTGAGCGATGAGGACCGCAGCGCCTCAGGATCGTTGAAGGCCGTCACAAGAAAGGACTCCCCCGTTCCGGCAAGCTCCTCCTGGGCGAAGGGCCAGACCTCAAGGATGCCCGCGCGCCCGGCAAGCGACTCGCTCAACGACGGCGTGGACAGAAACCTCGTGGAACCCGCCAGAACGAACTGCCCTCGCTCGGTCTTCCGATCGACCTCCGCCTTGATCGCCAGGATCAGCTCGTCTCCTCCCCGCTGAATCTCGTCGATCATCATCGGACGCGCACCGTCGGCGATGAAGACAGCGGGATCGGCCTGCGCCGCCGATCTCAACGAGCCGTCATCCAGGGTGAGATACGTCCCCTCTCTTCCCCCGTTGAGCTGCCGAAGCAGGGTGGTCTTGCCCGACTGCCTCGGTCCGTTGACGATCACTACCCTGAAGGCGTCGAGGAACTCCTCGGCATGACCGGTTACACGACGTGAGACCAGCTCGGGCACTGCGGCTCCCCTCTGCGACGGTTAAGTCCAGCATAAATCCAAACCGACACTTGGCGGCACTTAAAACCGGCAGATCGCACATCAATCACCGACATTTGACGGGATTAAAAACCAGCAGATCACGGACCCACGACCGACATCCGAGTAGACACCCCGGCCGGCCCGCGCCAGACCGGTTCTTTACCGAACGTAGAGGTCATGGCCGGTGCACAGGCCGGCGTGCGGCACGGTCGTTCATTTGACCTGGGATCTGGCTCACGCCCCGACACCAGGCGGCCATGCCCGAGCGGTCCCGTACGGCGCAGCCATGCCGCACCCCGCACGGGCCCGAACGAACACCGCACCGCGCGGATTCTCACAGCGCCGAGCGATCTCGGCCCCCGGCACCTGCCCCGCGGCCTGCTCAGCCGGGGCGATGAGCCCCTCCGGCGAAGCGGTCGATTTGCATGATCACTCCGTTGGTCATCGGATTGGCCATGCCACTTGAGTGAGCAGGTCGGCCTCGGCGGTCACGGCCGGATCGTTGAGGTAGGTTTCCCGGGGCGGACCGGCGATCTCGTGACCGTGCTCGGCGATCCAGGTGGTCAGGGCGTGATAGGCGGAAGCGATCTCGTCGTAGCGGCCCCTGTGGGTGGTGACCGCAGCGGTGGCCGCAGCCATCTGGCCGACCTGCACAGGAGGGGGCGCGGCAACAGGCGACTCGATCGGTATGCAGACATCGATGTCGCCGTCGTTGTCCGCGTCGATGACATCGTGGAACACCAGGAAGGGGGAACCGGCCGGGTGCCGACCGGCTTCCGTGAGAACCCCCATCAGGGTGCCGAAGCCCTCGGCGATCGTTGCGCTGATACCGGCCAGGTCGGTATGGCAGCGCACCGAGGCCACGGTCTGCGTGGGCAGGGCTTCGACAGTGATCGCGTAGTGCATGAGGCTCTCCTCGCCGTTGATCAATCGGGTTATGACGGCCAGCATGTGATCGTGGCGGTCGCGCTCCACCCGCAGGCGTCGCCGGTGTTCGGCCAACAAGCCGGAGACGTCCGCTGGGGACGCGGCCAGCACTCGCTTGATCTCCTCGATCGGCATATCGAGTGCCCGTAGCCTGCGGATCGATTCCGCCCTGCCTGCTTGGCTGAGCGCGTAGTAGCGATAGCCGCTGGAGGCGTCGACCTTCGCCGGCCGCAACAGACCCAGCTCGTCGTAGCGGCGCAATGCCTTGACCGACAGCCGGGTCATGGTCGAGAACGTACCGATCAACACAAGCTGAGCCATCGCCAACCCCAATCACACACTTTGGTCCACCCACCGTCGCTTCTCCCCCCGGGGGAGAGTCAACCCGACGCCCCCGAGTGCGCAGTGCGGCATCCTCCAGCAACGAGGAGCCGGCTCGGCGGCAGGCGGCGGCCCCGGAACAGGCCGAGCGGCGCCCCCGCCGATTTCGCCTGACGGCCTCCCGATATCCGGGTCGGCCCGCGCGTCCGCCCGTGACGAGCAGGGCGGGGCCGAGAAAATGCGTGGGAAAGTGTCGGCGCCCGATGATAGAAAGCAAGTTCGACTTTCATCCTTGACCTGCTCGGGAGCGGGCCTGTGACCACCAGCAGTTCGGAGTTCTCCATCTCCGGCCGCCCGCATGACAGGCGGGGTCCGGTGCGCTGGTTCTGGTCCCATGTTCGCCGCCATCCGCTCCAGCTGACCGGATTCCTCGGCGCATCGCTGATCATGGTCGTGCTCAACGCCACGGTCCCCGGGCTCACCGGCGCGGCCTTCGACGCCGTGCTGGGCGAGGACGGCGGCGGGGCACGGGAACTGGGCCTGATCTCGCTGGGACTACTGGCGATCGTGCTGGCCCGCGGCGCCTTCGACCTCATCGCGCGCCTGGCCGGCGAGGTTCTGGCCAAGCGGCTGGAGCGGGACACCAGGGACGAGCTCTACGTCAGCCTGCTCGGCAAGAGCCAGGCCTTCCACAACAGACAGCGGGTCGGCGACCTGATGGCGCGGGCGGCCAACGACATCCGGCAGCTCTCCATCATGATCTCCCCGGGCATCGACCTGATCGTCGACTCCGGTTTGACCGGCCTCGTGCCCCTGGTCTTCATCGCCGCGATCGACCCGCGACTGCTGCTGGTGCCCGGCGTCTTCGCGGTCGTCTTCGTTCTCGCGCTCTGGCACTACATGAGGCAGCTCAACCCGGTGGCGACCCGCATGCGTGAGCAGTTCGGCGATCTCAACGCCGGGCTGAACGAGGCGGTCCGCGGCATCGAGGTGATCAAGGTGTCCGCGCAGGAGGACCAGGAGCGGCGACGGTTCCGGGCACGCGCGCGACGCTATCGCGACTCCTTCGTCCACAACGGCCTGGTCCAGGCCCGTTACCTGCCGACCCTGCTCTTCGCCTTCGCGATGGCCGGGTCGCTCTGGCACGGCCTCTACCTCCGGGCCGCGGGCGACATCACGATCGGCGAACTGGTCGCCTTCATGAGCCTGATGAGCATGATCGGTTTCCCGACCAACATGTCGATCTTCACCTTCTCGCTGGTCCAGCTCGGCATCGTGTCCGCCCGCCGGATCCTGAGCATCATGAACGCCGAGACCGAATTCGGGCGGCGCGCCGACGGCCACGCCGCACCGATCAGCGGGGCGATCCACTTCGAGAACGTGACGTTCGGCTACGGGGAGGACGATCCGGTGTTGCGCGGGGTGACGTTCACCGTGCAACCGGGCGAGACCGTGGCGATCGTCGGCGAGACCGGCTCGGGCAAGAGCACCCTGACGAAGCTGGTCCCCCGGATCTACGACGTCACCGCCGGCCGGATCCTGGTGGACGGCGTGGACGTGCGCGAGTGGGACCTCGACTCGCTGCGCTCCCAGATCTCCACCATCGAGCAGGACATCGTGCTGTTCTCCAGGTCGGTGGCCGAGAACATCGCCTTCGGAGTCGGCCAGCAGGTGGAGCGGGGCGCCGTCGTGAAGGCTGCGGAGGAGGCCCAGGCCGCCGAGTTCATCGGCGAGCTCGACGACGGCTACGACACGGTCATCGGTGAGCGCGGCATCACCCTCTCCGGCGGCCAGCGCCAGCGCCTGGCCATCGCACGGGCACTGCTGACGGATCCGGCGATCCTCGTGCTCGACGACTCGACGAGTGCAATCGACTCCGCCACGGAGGACAGGATCCAACAGGCCGTCGACCGCGTTCTCGACGGGCGCACCACGCTCCTGATCACCCACCGGCTCTCCCAGATCCGCTGGGCCGACAAGGTTCTGCTGCTCCGCCGAGGCGAGCTGGTCGACTACGGCACGCACGACGAACTGCTCACCCGCAGTCGCCTCTACCGGCGGATCTTCGCCCACTACGACGAGGTCGACCTGACAGGCACCACCGACCCGGGCGTGGTCCTCGCGGGCGAGCAGGGAGGGCAGGGCTGATGGGCTTCATCATGGACGGCCTCGACGCCGAGGACTACGACCGCACCTACAACGATCGTGATCTACTCCGCCGGATCCTTTCCTACTTCCGGCCGAAGCTGGGCGCGATGGTCCTGGTCGCGATCATGATCGTGCTCTTCTCACTGACCCAGGCGGCCATGCCGTTGCTGGTCAGCTGGGGCGTGGACGGGATCGAGGACGGCACGATCGCCGACGTGAGCCGACAGCTCACCGTCGGCCTGCTGCTCGCCGGGGTGCTCGGCTGGCTGTTCAATTTCATCCGCCAGTGGTACAGCGCGAGGGTCACCGGAGACATCGTGCTGCGTCTTCGCGAGGACGCGTTCGACGCCGTGCTCAAGCGTGACCTGTCGTTCTACGACGAGAACCCGTCGGGCAAGATCGTCAGCCGGGTCACCTCCGACACCGATGACTTCGCGACCGTCTCCACCCTGACGATGGACCTGATCAGCCAGGTGTTGATGGTTGGCTTCGTCACGATTCTGCTCTTCCTGCGCAGCGTCGAGCTCGCCCTGCTGACCCTTCTCGTGGTGCCGGTGGTGGTGGGCATCGCACTGCTGTTCCGGCGGGTCGCCCGCAGCAGCACCCGCAGGGCGCAACGCTCGCTGAGCCGGGTGAACGCCACCCTGCAGGAGACCATGGGCGGAATCACCGTCGCCAAGAACTTCCGCCAGGAGCAGCGGGTATACGACGAGTTCCGGCCCATCAACGAGCAGAGCTACCAGGTGACGCTCAGGCAGGGTTTCGTCTTCTCCGGCATCTTCCCGGTGCTCTTTCTCGTCGCCGGGCTTGCCACGGTCGCGCTCATCCAACTGGGCGGTACCACGGTGCTCGGCGGCGGTCTGTCCGCCGGCGACTGGTACCTCTTCCTCCAGGGCGTCGCGCTCTTCTGGTTCCCGCTGACCTCCATCGCCGCGTTCTGGTCCCAGTTCCAGCAGGGCCTGTCCGCGTCGGAGCGGGTCTTCGCCCTGATCGACGCGCCATCCCGGGTCGTGCAGACCGACCCTCAGCCGGTCGGCAGGCTGACGGGCCGCATCGAGTTTCGCGACATCCGGTTCGGCTACGAAGCCGGCAGCACCGTCCTGCGGGACTTCAACCTCACCATCGAGGCGGGCGAGAGCGTCGCGCTGGTCGGTCACACCGGTGCGGGCAAGTCGACGCTCAGCAAGCTGATCACCCGGTTCTACGAGTTCCAGGACGGCCGGTTGAACATCGACGATCGTGACATCCGCACGCTGGATCTGGCCGGGTACCGGCGGCAGATCGGCGCGGTTCCGCAGGTTCCGTTCCTGTTCAGCGGCACTGTCGCCGACAACATCAGATACCCGAGGCCGGAGGCCGGCGACGAGGAGGTGCTCGCCTCCGCCACGGCGGTCGGCGGCGGCGACTGGATCGACGCCCTGCCCGACGGCCTGCGGACCGACGTCGGCGAACACGGCCGCGCCCTGTCCATGGGTCAGCGCCAGCTCGTCGCGCTGGCCCGCCTGCTCATCCAGGATCCGGCGATCGTGGTCCTGGACGAGGCCACCGCCAGTGTCGATCCGCTGACCGAGGCCCAGATCCAGGAGGGCCTGGACCGGGTGCTGGCCGACCGCACCTCCATCGTCATCGCACACCGGTTGTCCACGATCGAGCACGTCGATCGCATCATCGTGCTGGATCACGGCCGGATCGTCGAGGAGGGTGACCACAGCACGCTGCTGGCTCGCGGTGGTCACTACTGCCAGGTCTACAACACCTACTTCAGGCACCAGTCCCCCGACTACCGTCCCGGTTCCGGGTTCGTCTCCGTCACCGGCCCCGTTACCGGCCCCGTCACTGGCCCTGTCACTGGCTCTGCGTGATCGAGGCTGCTCGAACCGGCGCCCGGGCACGGGTCAGGGATCCACGATTCGAGCAGCCCGCCAGGACGGTCAGCGTGCCCGCGCCGCGCGGATCCCGACCACGCCGTAGGGGGTGTTCGGTTCGGGTGGCGTCGTGAAGCGGGCGTTCGGCCAACTTGACGGGCCCGGCAGACCCACAAAACCACCCGCTAATCCCGGGAATATCGCCTAAATCATATTAGACAACACCTAAATATCTATTATTGCCCCCCAAAAGGGAGGCAGAAAACCAATCTTCACGAGATGGTGGAATTACTTATGCCACCTTAATATTGTCTATTTTCGCCGTCCGCAGGCTCCATACGGAGTGATGATGTTGCGACGAGTGGCAATGAGTGATGAGCCGCGATGAGAGCGGCGGTCAGCTCCGGCGGCCGCCCGACATCTCCAACTGGACCGCTGCTTTCCCCGATGGGGCGGGACAGCACGGAGAGGACCCCGCCGCGCACAACCGCGCCGCCGGGGCCGGACACACCCGCGACGGCCGCCGGCTGGTCGAACCGCTCCAGGAGACGAGCAGGACCGAGGAGGCGATCGCCGCCTACCGGCACGCCGCGGAAGCCGGGAACACCGACGCCCGCTGGCGGCTGGTCGAGTTGTTCCAGCGGGTGGGCCGGACCGAGGAGGCGATCACCTGGCTGCGGACCCGGGCGGAGACCGGCGACATCGACGCCCTGTGGAAGGCGGTCGAGTTGCTCCAGGAGTCCGAGCGTGCCGAGGAGGCGATCACCTGGCTGCGGACCCGCGCCGAGGCCGGCGACACCCACGCCCTCAGGCGGCTCACCGTCCTGCTGTACCAGCTGGATCGGGCCGAGGAGGCGATCACCTGGCTGCGGACCCGTGCCGAGGCGGGTTACCCCGACGCCCTGGCGCACGCGGTCGACCTGATGTACGAGACAGGCCGTGCCCAGGAGGCAATCACCTGGCTGCGGGCCCGTACCGAGGCCGGTGACATCCACGCCCTGATATGGGCGGTCCTCCTGCTGTGCGAGGCCGGTCATGCGGATAGAGCGATCCTTGCGGCGCGGCCCTGGAATCCCGCTCAGAAATCCGACCATCACCCGCAAGGCCCTGCGGGCTTCGGGTCTCGGCCGTAGGTCTCTTGGCCTCCACCCGGTTCTCCCCGGCACCCAGGTAAGCGGGGAATCGATATCTGGGCGAAAGCCCACAAATGTAACAGCAGGACGTGGATCTCTTTGGTCCGAACGTCCTGCTCCATCCTGCGTTCGCCAGGAGAGTGGGAAATTCCGTTCCCGACCGCAGATGTGAGGCACCTGAGTGTGGCGGCTCTCAGGGAGATCCAACCAGTGCACAAGTGCACTGGATCATCCTCACGTCATGAACATCGCAAGAATCTCCCTCATGACGCTCGCGGCCGGCGTTCTCGCGGGATGCACCTTCACCGTCGAAGCGGATCAGGAGAATGCCTCATCGGCCCAGAACCCACCGAAACCCCCGGGAACCTTCGCGACCCCCTTCCCCACCGCGATCGGGGCGCTGGACCTGGTATCGGCGACCCCCGCCGAGGAACGTTTCAAGCTCCCGGACGGGCCGCACCACAAGATCCTCGGCACCCAGCTCACCACGCTCTACCAGGACACCCCGCGTCTGAAATCCTTCTACGCCACCGGGGCGCAGGCCGAGGTGACCGACCCCAAGGCCGCCGTGGACTGGCTGACCGCTCAGGACCGTGAGAGGGAGAACCCGCAGACGGACTGGGTCTACGTGGGAACCGGCCCGCTCCGCGGCGCGGCCTCCTGCCGGAACACCGACGACGGGACCTACTGCTACTGGGCCGACGCCGACACGGTGGGTTTCCTTGAGATTCCGCGCAGCCTCGCCGGGAAGATCACGGAGAGCTTCGCCATGATCAGGAGCGCGCTGGAAGGAGAGCCCCCCAAGAGCCGGTGACCACCCGATTGGTTGTTCACGACGTTCGGCTGAGCTATGCCGGTCGGTGGGCCGGCAGGTAGGCCTGCTGTGTTGTATCCGTGCTCTCATTGGGCTCGCGCAGCAGCCGGGCACGCATGACCAGCCCGGTCTGGCTCAACAGGCCGGCGATGTGGTCCGGCTGCAGCCGGTGGAAGTCGAGCGACACCGGGTGGCCGAACGGCCGATCCAGGTGCAGCGGCTCGTCACCGACCTGGAAGGCGAGCAGCACATGGCCGCCCGGCGCCGGCACCCGGTGAAACTCGGCGAACACCTTCGGCAGCCGTTCCCGCGGGGTGTGGATGACGGAGCACGGAGGACCGTGATCACAGGCCGGCTCCCGAGGGTAGAGCCGACTTCGTGTCAGCACGTGACTGAGAGGTCAAGCAAGGTAAGGCAGGCGTGCCGACCGGTAGAGGCGGATGATGAACCAGATGGTCGCAACGAATCCGACGACCGCAAGGATGAGTGCGATGGTTCCCAGGCCTTGTGGCGAGGTCACCGCGTAGCTCACCAGCCATCCCACGGCGATGACCGTGGCCAGAATCCAGCGGAGAACGTTGAAGGTCGAGGCCGTGGAGGCATCGCCGGCATTTCGCGCCCGGGCGATGATGCCCTCCGCGATCAGCCATATCGTGACCTGGGTGCTGAGCGTATAGAGCAGGCCGATCACGGAGTTCACAGTCAGTCCGATGGGTACGGCACATGAGATCACCCCCGTGACGATGGCGCTTACCCGGGCCCTGCGGAAGGCGGGATCGACCGATGCCTCCATGCGTGACAGCCCGAAGACCACGAGAACCCATCCAATGACATCAACGAGGAGGTCGAACCCGTTGATCCTCAGCGCGAGGGACGTGATGAGGAATCCGGCCGCGATGCGATAAAGGGGAAGCATGGCCGATATCCTGCCATTCTCGGCAAAAAGTTCGAAACGACTTCCAGCAATCAACTAAAACAGTCAACGAACCTTCGGCGCGGGATGTCCGGCGACCGGTTCCAGCAACGTCGTGACGGCGTACCGACGTCCACTTTGTACTTGGCCAGAGGCTACGCGATTGAGCATAGCCATGTATAGCGATGCATGGCTTTCCATAGATTTCAGCAGGTCACCATAGCCATACGGTGAAGTCATGAGCAGCGTCTCGCCGTTCGATCCAGAAGAGGACAGCCCGGAATACATGTATGTCCGGCTGGCCAATCACATCCAGGCGTTGATCGATGCCGGCGACCTACGGCCGGGTCAGCGACTCCCAGCAGAGCGTGATCTTGCTTCCGAATACGGGGTGGCATACCTGACAGTGCGGCGCGCGATGCGGGAACTACGTGGGCGTGGCCTGATCAGGACCGTGGTCGGAAGAGGGACGTACATCGACCCGCAAGCAGAACCCTCGCGTCCGGAAGACGTTCCGCCTGCCGACTGATCAGCTCTCTGAGAGGTTCATGCGGGCCGAGCCCACTGTGACCTTCTTGAACAGGTGGAACCGTTGCGTGGATCGGTCCGCAAGTGTCATGACATCCTCACCTTGAGCTAAGGAACCACACCGTAGGTAACCAATGGATGGCTGCGATGCCGGTCGGACACCCTTGCACTTCTGTCACTCTAAGTAGCCGATCGGCTCCTTGTGAGGAGTGAGTATGATTTCCCCTGACCTGTCCGGCGCCGAGTTCCGCGAGTCCAGCTACAGCGGCCCCAACGGAGACGACTGTGTGGAAGTAGCCACGAACCTTCCGGGCCTCATCGCCGTACGCGACAGCAAGAACCCATCCGGCCCGATGCTGACCTTCTCCCCGATGGCCTGGAACAACTTCCTGACAGGCATCCGCAGCGGAGAAATTGGAGGCTGTGTGGTCTCCCAGCGAGAGGGCGAGCGGCTGAATGTGCTGCTGATCAACCTCACGCCGGGAGGATATCCGGGGCCGGTCGAGGAGCAGATCGAAGGCGGTGCCACACCGCTGCCGGAGATCCTCCCCGGGGTCACCGGCTACTACTTCAGGCGTCCCAGTGGCGAGGACAACGCCGCGTTCTCCACGCTGGTGCGAGGTAAGGCAGAGATCAACATTCAGCTGGAGATCGGGGCCGAGGGGCGGGACAACGCCGCTGATGTGCTGGCGTTGATGAAGCTGATCGCGCCGTACAGATGGCCAACCGTGCACCGGCCGGTGACACGGGGAAGACGACCGCGCGGGTCAGAACGGTCGCTCGACCCGGCGCCAGGAGTCCAGCACCATGAGGGTCTTGGTGCCGATGACGTTTTCGTCGCGGCGGATCTGGTCGATCAACCGGTGCAGGTGCTGGAGGCTGTCGACCCGGAAGTGCACCAGGGCATCGGGGTCGCCGGCCACCGTGAACACCTCGGTGACCCCGGGGATGCGGCTGGCCGAGGCGGTGATCGACTCGACGTCCGTGTTGCCGCTGAAGCGGACCTCCGCGAAGGCCTCGATAGTGTCACCGAGCAGGCCCTCGTCGACCAGTGTGGTGTAGCCGACGATGACGCCGAGCCGCTCCAGCCGTTCGATCCGCCGCTTGACCGGGCTCGGCGAGAGCCGCACCCGGATGGCGATGTCGCGCACGCTCCGACGCCCGTTCTCGACGAGCAGGTCCAGAATCCGGCGGTCGGTCGAGTCCAGTTCGGCGTTCGGAGGCATGAGTGGATGGTAGCGCCGAGAGGGTGGAAAGATGCGCACCCCAGGCCGCCTGACCGCTTGAACACGCGATAGGGGGCGGGTTCCTGCGTCTTTCTTGCCCTGTGAGGCACCTCCGGGTGCAATGAACGTCTCCGCAGGAAAGAGACAGATGATGGCGATCCACCTGACCCCACCCGCCGACGAGCGTGCGAGGGCATCCGCTCAGACCGAGGTGCTGCGGCAGATCGCGCAGCGGGTGCTCTGGCTCTCCGCGGCCATCGTCGACGCCGCCAACCGCGGACGGCCCAACGACACCGGTGTGAAAGTCGGCGGTCACCAGGCCTCCAGCGCCTCGATGGTCGACATCATGGTCTCGCTGTACTTCTCCGAGCTGACCCACCTCGACCAGGTCTCCGTCAAACCGCACGCCTCGCCGGTGCTGCACGCGATCAACTACCTGCTGGACGACCTCGATGTCTCCTATCTGCCGAGGTTGCGCGAGCTGGGCGGGCTGCAGAGCTATCCGAGCCGGCTCAAGGACCCCGACACCGTCGACTTCTCGACCGGTTCCGTCGGCATCGGCGCGACCGCGCCGTTATGGGCCGCCATCTCCCACCGCTACCTGCGCTCGCGCTTCGCGTCGGCTCCGGCGGCGGGACGCTTCGTCAGCCTGCTCGGGGACGCCGAGCTCGACGAGGGTGCGATCTGGGAGGCCGTCGCCGACCCGTCCGTGGCCCGGATGGGCGAGTTGCTCTGGATCGTCGACCTCAACCGCCAGTCGCTCGACCGGGTGGTGCCGGACGTGCAGATCCACCGGTTGCGGGCGATGTTCGAGGCGGCCGGCTGGCAGGTCATCACCCTGAAGTGGGGACGCGCGATCACCGCCCTGTTCGAGCGGCCAGGCGGCGACGAGCTGCGGCAGCGGCTCGAACAGATGCCGAACGAGGAGTACCAGCGCCTACTGCGGGTCGACGCCGCCGAGGTGGGGCCGCGACTCGTCGGGGAACGCGGCGGCGCGACACTGCGTGCCCTGGTCGCGTCCCTGCCGGACGCCGAGCTGGCGCGGGCGGTCCGCGACCTCGGCGGCCACGACCTCGACCTGCTGCTCGACACCTACCGGGAGGTGGACGACACCCGGCCCACGGTGGTGTTCGCCTACACGGTCAAGGGGCGCGGCCTGCCGACCGAGGGACATCCGAACAACCACTCGGCGCTGCTGACCGAGGCGCAGATGCTCGCGCTGGCCGAGTCTTGCGGCACCGACCTCGCCGCCCCCTGGCGCGCCTTCGAACCGGGCACCGCCGCGTCAGACCTGTGCGCCACCCAAGGCGCGGCGCTGCGCCGCCCCCAGATCACCGGCAAGGCCCTCGGCCCACTGCCGAAGACGCTCGGCCGCTCGTACCGCTCGCCGATCTCGACCCAGGCCGCCCTCGGCCGCTTCCTCGTCGACTTCCTGCGCGCCGCCCCCGAGGCCGGCGCGCGGGTGGTGACCTGCAGCCCGGACGTCGCCTCCTCGACCAACCTCGGCGGGTGGATCAACAAGACCGGGGTGTGGTCGATCGAGGACCGGCACGACTGGTTCGCCGACGACACCGAACGCCTGCTGCGCTGGTCGGAGGGGACCGGCGGCCAGCACATCGAACTCGGCATCGCCGAGGTCAACCTGGTGGGTCTGCTCGGCGAGCTCGGCGCCACCTGGAGTCGCTGGGCCGAGCGTCTCATCCCGATCGCCACGCTCTACGACCCGTTCATCTCACGCGCGCTCGAACCGTGGTCGTACGGCATCTACGCCGGCGGGCAGTCGATCATCGTCGGTACGCCGTCCGGTGTGACGCTGTCGTCCGAGGGCGGCGCGCACCAGTCGATCACGACTCCGTCCATCGGTCTTGAGCAGCCGGGCTGCATCGCCTGGGAACCGGCGTTCGCCCAGGACCTGGAGTGGACGATGCTGGCCGCCATGGAGCGGGTCGGTGTCGAGGGCGGCACGTCCTCGTACTTCCGGCTGTCGACCCGGCCGCTGAACCCCGACCTGGCGCGCGTGCCCGAGGACGAGCTACTGCTCGAACGACGCCGTCGGCACGCCGTCGCGGGCGGCTACCGCATCACCGACCACGACCCGGCGGCCGAGCAGGTCACCCTCGTCGGCGCGGGAGCCGTCATGCCCGAGGTGATCGCCGCCGCCGAACACCTGGCCGAGCGTTCGATCGTCGCCGGCGTGGTCTGCCTGACCAGTGCCGACCTGGTGTACCGGTCCTTCCAGGCCCGGGGCTCCCTCGGCGCGTCCGGCGGCGGCATCGTCGACGTCCTGTTCCCCGCCGACCATCCCGCATCCCTCGTCACGGTGCTCGACGGGCACCCGCACACGCTGTCCTTCCTGGCCGGCGTGCGCGGCGACCGGATTCGCAACCTCGGGGTCTCCGGTTTCGGCCAGTCCAGCGACCTGCACGACGCCTACCGCATCCACGGCATCGACACCGCCTCCATCGTCGACGCCGCCCTGACGCTGCTCGGCCGCTGACCACCTCGATCCGCCCCGCCGCACGAAAGAACTAGCCACCTGCGGCCCGCAGCTGGTCAAACTTGCCAGAAACGGCGAGTTGCCAAACCTTGGCAACTCGCTGTTTCTGGCAACTCTTCATGGATTACCGATAGTTGCCATGTCACTCCGGAGCCATATGGAGGAAGAACGCATCCGACTGCTGGCTCCCGCATTCGTCGAAGCCAACGTGCCAGAGCCGTGACGTGCCCCCGTATCTGTCACTCAGCCATGGCGTGACGGTTCGGACGACGCCGATGCCATCGGAGCGTGGAAGAACCGCGCGGCGCGGGCGTGCTGGGTCCGGGTCAGCAACCAGTAGACCGAGGCGCCGTCCGGCCACTGGGTGACCACCCGGCCGCTCGCCGAGCGGAAGTAGTTCGGTGCCTGGGCGAACGAGCTGGCGTCCAGCCGGCGCTTCAACCACCGGTTCAACCGCCTGACCGCCTCGGGCCGGACCTCGACGGCCGAGGCCCCCCGGCGGCGCATCTCCCGCAGCGACCGGACCACGAACTTCGCCTGCTGCTCGAAGTTGAACACCGGGGCGTAGTAGTTGGTGTTGGGGCCGTACATCATGAAGAGGTTCGGCATCTCGTCCACCATGATCCCGAGGAACGCCATGGGGTCGTCGCCCCACTTCTCCCGCAGGTCACGCCCGCCGCGTCCGCGTACCTCCAGACCGCAGAGGAACTCGGCCGCGCGGAAGCCCGTCGCGGTGATCACGACGTCGAGCTCGTGCTCCCGGCCCGCGGCGTCCACCACCCCGGTCCCGGTCATCCGCTCCACCGCGTGGGGAACGAGGGTGACGTCGTCGCGGAGCAGGGTCGGGTAGAAGGTGGAGCTGTGGATCGCCCGTTTGCCCAGGTAGGCCGAGTTCGGTGTCAGCGCCGCCTTGAGGTCGGGGTGGTCGCCGAACACCTCTTCGAGGTAGTCCTGGCAGACCTTGACCGCCCGGGTGTCGACGGTCCCGCCGGGCCGGATGATCCGGCCACCGAGCCACTTGCGCTCCAGCTCCAGGAAGAGCCGCCACCGGATGAGCCGCCGCGTCACCGGGTGGCGCCGCCGGGCGCGTTCCTCCTCGGTGAACGGGAGCGAGACCTTCGGGTCCACCCAGGCCGGCTGGCGCTGGAACACCGTCAGGTGCCCGGCGCGGCCACCGAGCTCCGCGACGATCTGGGCGGACGTCGAGCCGGTGCCGACCACTCCCACCCGGCGTCCGTCGATCTCCACGTCGGGGCGCCACCGCGCGGTGTGGAAGATGTCGCCGGTGAACAGCTCGCGGCCGGGCCAGGCGGGCTCGTTCGGGACGTTCAGCAGCCCGACCGCGGTCACCACGGCGGTGAAACGCCGCACCTCCCCGGTGTCGAGGTGCACGGCCCACTGCTGACCGTCCTCCTCCCAGACCAGCCGCCGGACGGTGCGGCCGAACCGGAAGTGCGCCCTGAGGTCGAATCGGTCGGCCACGTGCTCAAGGTAGGACTGCAGCTCCGCCTGGCCGGGGTAGGACCGTGACCAGTCGTACGGGGCGAACGAGAACGAGTACATCGGGGCCGGCGTGTCGACCTCGGCACCGGGGAAACGGTTGACCCGCCAGGTGCCGCCGGGCCCGTCCTCGGTCTCGAACACGGTGAACGAATACCCGTGCCGCTTCAGCTGGTGGGCCGCCGCGAGTCCGGCGAACCCGCCGCCGATCACGGCCACAGAGGGCATGGCTCCGCCCGTCGATGGCATGACTTGCCTCTCTCTGTCGAGTTCGTGCCGCGGCACGATGGTGTGCGGCGCTCGCGGGCGCCGGGGCTAGAGGACCTTGCTGAGGAAGTCGCGGGTGCTCGGGTGCTCGGCCTCGCCGGACAGCCGGCTGGACGGCCCCTCCTCGACGATGCGGCCGTCCTCCATGAACACGAACCGGTCGCAGACCTCGCGGGCGAATCCGATCTCGTGGGTGACGATGATGGTGGTCATCCCGTCGAGCACCAGGCCGCGGATGACCTGCAGCACCTCGTTGACCATCTCGGGGTCGAGCGCCGAGGTCGGTTCGTCGAAGAGCAGCACCTGGGGCTTCATGGCCAGGGCGCGGGCGATCGCGACGCGTTGCTGCTGACCACCGGAGAGCTGGGCCGGGTAGGCGTCGGCCTTCTCGGCCAGGCCGACCCGGTCGAGCAGCTCGTGCGCGTCACGGCGCGCCTCGTCGGCCGGGCGGCGCAGCACCCGGATGGGCGCCTCGACCACGTTCTCCAGCACGGTCTTGTGCGAGAACAGGTTGAACTGCTGGAACACCATGCCGAGGCGCTGGCGCTGCCTGGCCTCCCGCTTCGCCGACAGCCGGTGGATCTTGCCGCCGCGCTCCTCGTAGCCGAGCAGTTCGCCGTCGAGCATGACCACTCCCGAGTCGGTGCGCTCAAGCAGGTTGAGGCAGCGCAGGAAGGTGCTCTTGCCGCTGCCGGAGCGGCCGAGCAGGCAGACCGCCTCCCCCTGGTGGACGTCCAGCGACACGTCGTGCAGGACCGTGTGCTGGCCGAAGGACTTGCGCACGTTCAGTGCGCTGATCAGCGGCGTCGTCATGGCTGGGCCCTCACTCGTCCGGCGCGGCGCGTCGTCGTGGCGGTGCTCCTGCCGAGCACGCGCTCCAGGTAGTACTGGCCGACCGACAGCACGCTGACGAGGATCATGTACCAGATGGTCGCCACCATGAGCAGCGGGACGACCTCGAACGTGCGGTTGTAGATCTGCTGGACGCTGTAGAGCAGGTCAGAGACCGAGATGAAGGCGACGAGCGAGGTGGCCTTCATCAGGTTGATGAGGTCGTTGCTCACCGGCGGCACCGCGATCTTCATCGCCTGGGGGAAGACGATGCGGCGGAAGATGTCGAACGGCGTCATGCCCAGGGCGAGCGCCGCCTCGCGCTGCCCCTTGGGGACCGCCAGCAGCGAGGAACGGATGATCTCCGAGGTGTAGGCGGCCTGCTGGAGGCCGAAGGCCAGCACCGCCGACCAGTAGGCGGTCATCAGGTTGCGCGTCTGCAGCGCGAACAGGTCGCCACCGAAGGGGTTGGGCAGGCTGAACGTCGGATAGATCAGCGAGACGTTGAACCAGAGGATGAGCAGGACCAGCAGCGGGATGGACCGGAAGAACCAGACGTACGTCCCGCTGACCGCGCGCAGCACCGGATTCGCCGAGAGCCGCATGTTCGCGATGACCACCGAGACCACCAGGGCCAGCCCCATCGACAGGGCGGTCAGCGTGATGGTGTTGAGCAGGCCGTTCAGCACCCGCTCGGAGAAGAAGTAATCGGCCACCGTGGCCCACTCGAAGGCGGGGTTGCGGGCGACGCTGACCGCGAGGCCGGCGACCGCGACCACCATCAGCACCGCGATGATCAGCCGGCCGAGGTGGAGCGGGCGCCCGTGCGGAAGCCGCGAGATCTCCTCCATCCGCCGGCGCCACTCCTCCGCCGCCCCGCCTGGCCCGTCCGGCCCGGCCTGGCCGGTGGGGACGGCGCTCGCGCCGGCCCCACCTGCCCGGATCTCACTCATGCGTTCGGTTCTGGGTTGATCACCGAGGTGGTGATCGCCATGTTCTCGGTGCCGTACCTGGCGAGGATCTTGGCGTAGCCACCGTTCTTGATCAGCGCCTCGGTGGCCTGCTGCAACTTGGCCGCCATGCCGTCACCCTTCATCGAGGCGAACCCGATGTCGATCGCCTGGTACGTCGGCCCGGTGATCTTCCACACGCCGGGTTCGGTGCGCGTCTGGTAGCCCAGGCCGCTGGCGGTGGCCGTGGAGGTGTCGGCCCGGCCGCTCTTGACCGCGAGGTCGGCGGTCGCCTGGTCGGCGAAGGTCTGCACGTCGATGGGCTTCTTCCCGGCGGCCTCGCACTTCCCGGACTGGTCCGTGAGAGTCGAGACCGGGCTCGAACCTGCGGTCACCGCGACGGAGAGCCCGCACAGGTCGTCGAGTGAGTCACCGATGGTGATGCCGTCGGCCTTGACCCGGAAGCCGTAGCTCTCGACGAGGGTGGTGGCGAAGTCGAACTTCTTCAGCCGCTCGGCCGTGACGTCGGCGCCCGGCACCCAGGCGTAGGTGCCGCGCTGCAGGCCCAGGAGTGAGTTCTCGAACGACGCCTGCTCATTCTTGACGGTCACCCCCATCTCCTCGCCGAGCGCGGTGGACAGGTCCGGAAGCAGGCCGACGAGCTTGCCGCTCTCGTCCAGGAAGCTGTACGGCGGAACGCCGATCTGCTGGGGGATGGTGTAGACCTGCGAGCCGGAGCCGGAGCCTGAGCCGGAACCGGCCTCGGGGCCGGACGCGGAATCGCTTGAGGAGCTGCCACACGCCGAGAGGACGGCGGCGCCGAGCACGCCTGCGGCGACAACGTGGAGGGCGCGCCGGGTGCGACGGGTGCGAACCAACGTCATGTCGGTCCTCCTGATTCCTGGGGTTTCGGCCGGTCGGCCGGGGGGAGTGCTGTCACCCTAAAATGCCGAACGGCCTAGGGGCTTTGTGTAGTCCTCTATATTTTTGTCCAGTTCGCTGGATACTCGGACAGGTAGGTTACACCCGAGTCACAACGTGCCGGAGTCCTGTGAAAACCAGATATCCCCGCTGGTCATCCACCCTGACCGAGCTCCTCGACGCGGTACGCGACCCCTTCGTGTCGGCGGTCCACGCCCCCGGAGGCCTGGACGTCCCCATCGGCGGCTGCGTCGTTCTCGACCTGTCCGACGGGACGGACCTGCCCGATGATCACGAGCTGGACGGCGCCGTCGTGCTGCTGCTCGGCACCGGCGGGCCGGCGGCGGCCGATGCGGTCGCCGACCTCGCCCGCCACCGGCCCGGGGCGCTCGTCGTGAAACTCGGGGACGTCGATCCGTGGTCGCTGCGCGACGTGCCGGTCCCGGTCCTCGGGGTCACCGACCGGGCGCCGTGGTGGCGCCTGGTCGCCGAGGTCGAACGCTTCGGCCGGGAGTTCGAGGAGCGGTTCCCGCAGGGAGCCGGCCCCGCGCTCGGCGAGCACAACGACCTCTTCGGGCTCGCCAAGGCGCTCGGCATGATGACCGGCACGCTGATCTCCATCGAGGACGTGCAGGGACGGGTGCTCGCCTTCTCGCCCTACAGCGACCAGGCCGACGACATCCGGCGCCGCACCATCCTCGGGCGCGAGCCCCCGGCGGAACACATGGCGGAACTCCAGGCCATGCGGGTCTACGACCGGCTGCGGCGTCCCCGTACCACGGTGACACTGAACGAGAAGATCGGGTTTCGGCGCAGGCTCGGGGTCGGCATGCACGATCCTCGGTCCGGCGAGTACCTGGGCACCGTCTGGGCGCAGGAGACGGACCGGTCCTTCTCCCGGCAGACCGAGGAACACCTGGTCGCGGCATCGGTCTTCGCCGCGCGGCTCGTCGGCCAGAGCCGCCTCATCCACAACATGGGCACCGAGTTCGTGCAGCGCATGCTCGCCCCCAACCCGCAGCGCGACGACGCCGGGTTCGTCCGGCAGCTGAGCCTCGACGCCCCCGAGGAGTTCGCCGTGGTGGCCTTCGAAGCGGTCGGCGACGCCGGCGCGCGCCAGTGGCTCTCCTCCACCGAGGCGGTGACGATGCTGACCGTGCACGCCCACTCCGTCCGCGACGAGTCGATGGTGGCCCCGGTCGGGCTGCGCCTGTACGCCGTCCTCCCCGGCCGGGTCGAGGTGGACCGCTACCTGAACTGGGCCCGGCGCACCCTGACGGCGTTCGAGCGGCACCTGGGGACCACCTTCCGGGCGGCGATCGCCTCGTCCCTGTCGGTGCCGACCGTGGCCGCGGCCCGCGCGGAGGTCGACCGGGTGTGCGAGACCGTCGCGTACACGCCCGACCGGCCGGTGATCAGTCTCGACGGCGAGCTCACGGCGGTGCTGCTCTCCGAGGCGCTCACCACGCTGGGGGTGACGGATCTGCTGAGCGACGAGCGGTTCCGCCGTCTGGTCGAGTACGACCGGAGCCACCACAGCTGTCTCATCGAGACCATCGCCGCCTACCTCGGCACGTTCGGCGATGTGGGCGCCACGGCACGGACACTGCTCGTGCACCCCAACACCATCCGCTACCGGCTGGCACGGCTGGAGCAGGTGGGCGGATACCGGCTCGACGACCCCGACGACCGGGTGGTGCTGGACCTGCAACTCCGGCTGTGGCACCGCGAGGGGCCGGACGGTACCTGACCTTCGCGGGTCGGGTCGGCCACCCAGGGGTCTCTCCTGCCTGGAGGACGCGAGCGGGCCGGACAGCTCCGCCCGCGTCACGTACCGCGCGGGCGCCTCTTCGCCCCTGTGCCGTACGTCGTCAAGGGCACGGCGGCCCGGACCGGGGAAGGGAGGGCCGCCGTGCCTGCTCAGAAGTGGCCGATGCCGGCCGAGGCGGAGGTCGGTGCCCAGCGCTGGAGGAGGGCGGTCATCTCGGCCTCGCGCATCTGGGTCTTCAGGCCCTCGATGGTCCGGTCGCAGAGGAGCAGTGGCTCGGGAGTGGGCCAGGTGGCGATGGCGTGGAAGAGGCGGCTACCGGTGCCGTAGAGGACGGACCAGCCGGGCCAGGTGATCTCCAGCATCGCGGCCTCGGCGCGGGCCTCGTGGTCCCAGGTGTACCGGGGTACGGGGGCGGTGGCCACACCGTCGCGGTGGCGGCCCCGGGGACGGGTGGGCCGTCGCCGGATCATGAGATCACCTGCCCGGTGGCGGTCTCCGTGACGGCAGCCGCCTGAGCGTTGGCCTGTTGGGTGTTGGCCTCCTGGGCGAGGGCCTCCTGCCGGTCGGTCTCGGCCCGCAGCGCCTCCAGACTGTCGCCGTCGACGGTCCGTTCGGCTCCGGCGTGGAACGCGGCCGGGGAGAAGGGCTGCTCCCGGCTGGCCCAGAGCCGTCCGGCGTCGCTGAGGATGAGCCGCCAGCCGGGGATGGTGGTGGGTTCGGGGGTGGTGGACCTACCATCGTTCATTGATTGGACCTCGATCCGATCAAGGGCCCGTCTGTTCGTTGGTAGCGGTGGACGGGCCCGCTTCATGGGGTGGGGAAAGGCGTGGAGGGGTGTGCCGTACCGGCCGGGTGGCCGGTACGGAGGCAGGGTGGGCATCGCCCGGGGTGGAGCGCAGGTCCTCCTGCCGGTGCGGGGGACGCGGCGGCGCCCTCCGCCGGGCCGGGGCGGTCCGGTACGGGTGCCCCTGGACAGGGGCCGGAGAGGGCAGCGCACCCGGCGAAGTGGCGACACCGGCACGGCGGCCGGGGCCTGCTCGGGGCGGCGCGGGACGATCACCGGCGGGGCCGTCTCCACCGAGGCCCGCCCGGCGGAGCGCTGACCGGCCACCGGCGCGACCGTCTCGGCCGAGACCCGCTCGCCGGGCCGCTGTTCGGCCACCGGTGCGGTCGTCTCCACCGGGACCTGCCGGGCGGGCCGCCGGGCGAACTGTTGGGCCGGCACCAGCGGGATCATCTCGGCCGGGACCGCGAGGGCGGGCGGCTCGAAGCAGGGCAGTTCAAAACAAGGCAGCGAGCGGTCCCCGGTCCGGCGAACCCGCAGGCGGGTGTCCATCAGCACGGCGGACGGCTGGGCGTACTCGTGGTCAGCGGGCCGGTCGGGGCAGCCGTGCGCGTAGGGGGCGTGCCCGCAGGCGGCACAGCCCATCGGCATCGGCGCCGCATCGGCGAAACAGCCGCAACCACCGACCGCCTGCCTGTCGAGAACGGGAGCACTAAGGTTGCTCACGGGTCAGGAGTCCCTTCCTGATCAAGGACCCGTCACGGTGTTCCAGCACCGGGCGGGTCCGCTTTATGAGCCTTGAGGCGGATTCCGAGCCCCCGCAGCTCTTCTCTATATGTGCTCGTCCATGCTCGTACTCGCATGAGTGCCTATGAGCATGACCGTCTACCGTCTCCTCATGATCGAGTTCGAGCGCGATCGGCCGATATGGATCCAGGTCGCGGAGACCTTCACCGAGAGGATCGAACGCGGCCAGTACCTGCCGCGCCATCTGATCCCCTCCGAGGTGCAGATGGTGCAGGAGTTCGGCATCGCCCGAGGTACGGCCAGGAAGGTGGTCGCCTACCTCCGGGAACAGGGGGTGGTCTACACCGTCCCGCAGATCGGATCGTTCGTCAGCCCGGCGAGGACACCCGCTGACGAGAAGGACTGAGTCCACCGTCGCGACTTTCTTGGACAAGAGGAACCGTTGCACGGATCGGCCTGCAAGTGTCATGGCGCCCTCACCTTGAGTTAACGAACCAGACCGCAGACAACCAACGATGGCTGCGGCACCAGTCGGACACCCTTGCCATATCGTCACTCTTAGTAGCTGACCGACTCCTTACAGTGTGGCGTGCAACTTACATGATCACAAGTACCTTGTATAAATTTGCTCGGCGCACGATGACGTTGATCAGGCATGCTTGTCGGCATGGCTTCTGCGAGTCCCACCGTTCGACACCGCCGCCTTGGCCGTGAGCTGCGAAGACTTCGAGAGAAGGCAAATCTCACGCTGGAAGAGGTGGCCACACCGCTTCGCTGGTCCACGGCCAAGCTAAGCCGCATCGAGAACGCCCGGACCATGCCCAGCGGCACGGACGTTGCCGACCTCTGTGATCTGTACGCCGTTGACCCGCCAACGAAGGCCGGGCTGATCCAACTCGGTCAGGATGCCGGTCAACGTGGTTGGTGGACCGCTTACAGCGATGTGTTCGCCGGCGCCTACGTCGGCCTGGAATCCGAGGCGACGACCATCCGCAGCTGGGAACCGCTGTTGGTACCGGGCCTTCTGCAGAACGAGGACTACGCACGTGAACTTATCCGCACGTCTCGCCCGGGACTGGCCGCCACAGAGCTGAAGCGGTATGTGGCAGCTCGGATGGCACGCAAAATCAGCCTTCTCAGCTCACAAGCGCCCGCGCTGCACGTACTCATGGACGAATGCGCTCTGCGCCGCCCTGTCGGCTCGCCCGGCATCATGGCCCACCAACTCGGAGACATCCTTCAGGTCATGGACTGGCCCAACATCACCGTTCAGGTTCTTCCGCTTCGGATCGGTGCGCACTGTGGCTTGGAGGGCGCTTTCTCCCTACTGGCGTTCGATGCCGAAGATCCAGAAGTGGGCTACACCGGCTGCCCCGGCGGAGACGTCTATGTAGAGGCGACGGATCAGGTGGAGAACCTTAAACTGACATTCGAACGTCTTGCTGGTGTGTGCTTGTCCCCCGAGGAGTCTGCGGCGTTCATTGCTGCGGTAAGGAGTGACCATGCCCCCCTCTGACCTGAATGGCGCCGCATGGCATAAAAGCAGCTACAGCGGCGGAAGCAGCGACAACTGCGTGGAAGTAGCCACGAACCTGCCCGGCTTCGTCGCCGTACGCGACAGCAAGGACCCGTCCGGCCCGATGCTGACCTTCTCCCCCACGGCCTGGACCGACTTCTTGACGGGCATCCGCAGCGGAGAAATCTGACCCGACCACGAACGCCGCACGGCCGAAACCAACCGAAAAGCCACCAGGCCGTGCGGCAACCTACGCCGGCATCCAAGGAACCTCGCCAGCAAGATTCCGGCATACCAAATACAGGGTATTCAAACAGCCGAAAATCATCATCGACGACCCAACCTCGTAGCCCTTCATTCGGCTCTCTGTTGCGCCACATACAGTGATCGGCAATGATGCCCATGTGCACATCCCAGTTGAAGTCAAGCCAGACTTTATTGAGCGCGTAGCCCGGCGAGGTGACCCGGTTGGGGCCGTGGAAGAGCTCATCTGGAATTGCCTGGATGCTGACGCCAAAGAGGTTTCCGCAGAGATCGAACTGAACGATCTAGACGGTGTCGATTCGGTTTCGATCACAGATACTGGTCACGGAATTCCTGCTGATTCGGTACACCCAGCCTTCAGCGGAATGGGTGGATCGTGGAAGAAAAAGGCCAAAGGGACAAATAACCTCGGACGACAGCTGCACGGCAGACACGGCTACGGCCGGTTCCGAGTTCTCGCTCTTGGCTCGTCCGCCAACTGGGTAACGGTCGCAGACGGGCCGACCGCTCGCACGCGCACCACCGTACGATTCGCAGACGGAGCCAGCGTCTTCGACCTGGAGGACAGCCGGCCCACCGAGGAAGAAACCGGGACGACTGTCCGTGTTGTTGGGGATGCCCCCAAGAAGAACCGGCTTCTCCTGGACCGCGTCAGGTTTGAGCTCACAAGCCGCTTTGCTGTCTACCTCGGCAAGTACCCAGACGTAAAGATTTCCTGGCGAGGACGACAGCTCGATCCGTCTGAGGTCATCCGCCGCCAGGATGAATACGCGCTTACCCTGGATAATGCTGATGCGGAGATCTCGACAGACGAGATGAGCGCCGGGCCGGTGCTGCGTATCGTGGAGTGGTCCACCAAGCCGCAAAAGCGAGAGCTCTTGATCTGCGACGATCAGGGTGTTCACCGCCTGACACTTTCGGCAGGAATTCAGGCACCTGACTTTAATTTCACCGCATACATCTTATGGCATCGCCTCCGTAACCTATCTGAACACGATTCCCTTGACGGCGAGTTTGAGATAGACGATACACCGCTTGGGCGAGTTGCGAAGGCAGCGCGTGACCAAATGCGATTACATTTTCGTATGCGAGAAAGCGAGCGAACGAAAGAGCAGGTCGAACTCTGGATACAAGAGGGCGTGTATCCTTACAAGGGTTCACCGGAGTCGGATGTTGAAGTTGCCGAGCGAGCCACATTCGATGATGTCGCAGTGTTTCTGAGCCGTCATTTCAAGGGTGGGAAGCAAGCTCGACGCACACAGTTGGTCCTGCTCAGTGAAGCGCTTCGCAGGCAACCCACTTCCATATCCAAGGTGCTCGAAGACCTGTTCGGCCTTTCGGTGGCACAGAAGGAAGAGATCGAAAGGTTGGTAGGTCGAGCCAGCCTGGGGAACATCGTCGCGGCCAACGCGCAAGCCGTTGATCGAGTCGACTTTCTGACGTTGCTGCGCAACCTGATCTATGGGCCAGAGGCGAAGTGGGAGCTACGCGAGCGGACCCAACTCCATCGGATGTTGGAAAAAGAGCTGTGGGTTTTTGGTGATGAGTTCTCCAGTGCTGTTTCGGAAACGGGACTCACCGAAGCCCTGGAGCGGCACCTGGCGATTCTTGAAGGGACAGCCCCGCGCCGAGGCTCCAGGCGACCGGTTCGTCGTGCCGATGGAAGATCGGGACGCCTGGACCTCATGCTGTCCGGAGTTACCGGTGCGGACCAGAACAAGCGCCATCTCATTGTGGAACTGAAGCGGCCAAGCCTTACCCTCACCGAAAAAGAGCTCGCCCAGCTACGCAGTTATGCTTTTGCGGTGGTGTCCGATGATCGATACAAACACGACGAGAAGACTCGGTGGGACTTCTGGTTGATCGGCAACACCATTGATCCAGCCCTGGACTGGCAGATCAAGGGGCTCCGGCTTCCCCCCAACTGCGTCCAGGACGATGGCCGGGTTGGCCTGTGGGTCTTCCGCTGGGGTCAGATCCTGGATATGTGCGAGGAGCGTGTGCGCAAAACTCAGGAACGCCTCAACTACGCATCAAGCAGAGCGCTGGCCGCGGAGTACGCGGAACGTGTGCATGCCGACGCCGATGTGGTCTCACTCCTGCCTCCGGCGTAGCCGGGCCGGCGGGTGGCTCGATTGACGGACAGGCGTCCAGGGGAACCGGCACGGTCCGTGTGCGCCTGCCGATAATGCCATCCGCTCAGCCGAGGTGGGCGGCGGCTCCTGCGGTGAGGTTGCCGTCGGTCATGGTCAGCACGCTGTCCACCATGGTGAGCGTGGCCAGGTCGTGGGTGACCATGACGGTGGCCACGCCGTTCTGCTTGGTCAGGCCGGCCAGCAGAGAGACGATCTGCTCGCCGCGCCGGTGGTCGAGGGCACTGGTGGGCTCGTCGACCAGTAGTACCTCGGGTTCGTTCATCAGCGCGCGGGCGATGTTCGCCCGCTGCCGCTCGCCGCCGGAGAGCTGGTGCGGCCTCTTGTCCTGCTTGCCCGCCAGGTCTACGGCTGTCAGCAGTTCGCGCGCCCGCTTGGTGGCCTGCCGTGTCGAGCGGGCGACCAGGTCGGCCATGACCAGGAGCTGGTCCAGGACGGTGAGCGAGGCCAGCAGGTTGGGCTGCTGGAAAACGATGCCGATGTGGTCGCGCCGGATGCGAGTCCGGTCGGCCGGGCTCGCGCCGGACACGTCGTACCCGGCCACGGTCACGGTGCCGGACTCGGGGGTGAGGAGGGTGGCGGCGACGGGAACGACGGTGGTGGCCGCCGACAGGACGAACGGGACGGTGCCCTCGGCCAGCGAGCCGAGCCCGGCGCTGAGGTCGATCTGGACGCCTTCCAGACTCCAGGAACGGGTGTTTCCGGCACATCGTGAAAACGGGCGGCGCGGGCGCCTTCTTTTGGTCGGCTGGAAATCAACCTTTTGAAGGATGCATCCCATCGAACCCCCTCACCTACTCTGGGGGAGAAATGATGGACTTCCCGTTCCCGCCGACGCTCAAGCTGCTCAGGTGGGCCATTCACGGCACCTTCGCGGTCCTGCTGGCGATCGCCGTCGCCGGGGCCGCACACGAGGGCCACGCCGCCGTCGCGACCTGCGGTGTCCTGCTCGGCGTGCTGTACGCGGCAGGAATCGTCATCGAAGGACGGCTCCCGCGCTTCGGCGGCCCCGCGCATCTGCTGCTGGGACGCATCTGGCTGCTGATCGTCACGCTCGGCTGGGCCGCGCTGGCCCTGAACTCACCGCTTTTCGTATGGCTGGCCTTCCCGCTCTTCTTCGCCTACCTGCACGTGCTGCCCCTGATGGTCGCGCTGCCCGGCGTCGCGGCGCTCAGCGTCGCGGCGATCGCCACAGCCGGCCGGCATACGGGCGGGGTGAGCGCGCCCCAGGTGATCGGGCCGTCCATCGGCGCGGCGGTGGCCACGCTCATGGGACTGGTCTACAAGGCGCTCTACAGCGAGAGCGAGCAGCGCCGCCTGCTGATCGACGACCTGGTCCGCACCAGAGGCATGCTCATGCAGGCGGAGGCCGACACGGCCCGCCTGGCCGAGCGGGAACGCCTGGCCAGGGAGATCCACGACACCCTCGCCCAGGGCATGTCCAGCATCATCCTGCTGCTGCGCGCAGCCCGCCGCGATCTTGCCACCCGGCCCGGGGACGCCGAGCAGCGGATCGCCGAGGCCGAGCACGCCGCCCAGGACAACCTGGAGGAGGCACGCAACTTCGTCCGTGCCCTGGCACCCCCCGCGCTGCAGCACTCCTCGCTGACCGCCGCTCTGCGCAGGATCAGCGCCTCAGCCGCCGCGGGCACCCCCACCCGGGTCGGGTTCGAGATGTCGGGCACGCCGGTGCCGCTGTCCGCCGACTACGACCTGGCGCTGCTGCGCATCGCCCAGGGGGCGCTGGGCAACGTCAGCCGCCACGCGCAGGCCGCGCATGCCACCGTGACGCTCACCTACCTGGACGACATGATCGTGCTGGACATCGTCGACGACGGCTGCGGCTTCGTCCCGGCGCAGGCCCCCGCCGAGACCGCGAGCACCGGCTACGGTCTGCGCACCATGCACGACCGGGCAAGGGCGTTGGGCGGCAGCCTCACCATCGAGTCCGCCCCGGGAGAGGGCACCGCGGTCGCCGCCACACTGCCGCTGCCCGAAGGGGCGGCCCGGTGACAGCGCCGATCAGGATCCTGCTGGTGGACGATCACCCCGTAGTGCGCTCGGGCATCCGTGCCATGCTCGCCGGACAGCCCGACTTCGAGCTGGTCGGGGAGGCGGCCACGGGCGAGGACGGCGTGGAGGCGGCACGTGCCCTCGCACCCGACGTCGTCTTGATGGACCTTCAGTTCGGGACGGGCATCCACGGCAGCGAGGCGACCCGGCGAATCGTCGCGCTCGGCGGTCCCCGCGTCCTGGTGCTCACCACCTTCGACACCGACGCCGACATCGTGGCGGCCGTCGAGGCGGGCGCCACCGGCTACCTGCTCAAGGACGCCCCCTCCGACGACCTGCACGCCGCGATCCGCTCGTCCGCCACGGGCACCAGCGCGCTGGCCCCCAGCGTCGCCTCGCGGCTGCTGGGCCGGGTCCGCACCCCGGCCACCACGCTCAGCCCAAGAGAACTGGAGGTGCTCGGCCACGTCGCGGCCGGCCTGTCCAACCGGCAGATCGGCAAGCAGATGTTCCTGAGCGAGACCACTGTCAAGACCCACCTCGTGCACATCTACGCCAAGCTCGGCGTCGACTCCCGCACCTCGGCGGTGGCCGCCGCCACCAGAAAGGGGCTCATCCGCCCGGCGTGATCTCACCGTCCCACGCCGCTTGGCCGACGGCGCCGGCACTGATCGACGCCATCCAGAAGGCCCTGGCCGCGGCGCCTCCGGGACTCGCCTCCGGGACTCGCCTCCGGCCGCCGCTGAGGCGTGTCTCGCGGGTCTTACCTCAGCCGGGATCGGTCAGGGTCTGCCCCGGTACGTCAACGACGGACACTGCGCCCTCGATCCCGAGACTCCCGCCTGAGGCCCTTGCCGGGCGATCCCCGGTAAAGCGGCGCGCATCCCTGTGCCGCGTCAGTAGTCCTGGCCAGGGAGGACGTTCACGTCCTCGCTGTTGCCGGGGCCGTCGTCGTTCGACGGGGGCGGCGCGGGCCGGCAGCTCTGGCCGCAGCCGCCGAACCGGGCCGAGTTGATCGGGGTGAACGACGTCGGCTCGACGTTCCGCAGCGCCGCCAGCATCGTGTCCTTCCAGATCGGGCCCGGGATGCTGGCGCCGAAGACCGAGCCGTAGTAGCGTCCGCCGATCGTGACGCCGTTCAGCTTGTACTTCTGCGCGCCGCGCGGGTCGCCGATGCTGACCGCGCCGGCCAGGTCCGGGGTGAACCCGGCGAACCAGGCGGTGGCGGAGCTGTCGGTGGTGCCGGTCTTGCCCGCCGCGTCGCGGCCGATGCCGCCGACGGCACGCATCGTGCCCTTGGTGAACACCCCGGACAGCACGTCCGCCGCCGCGTCGGCCACCTCGGGGTCGAGCGCCTGGCGGCACTTGGGCTCATACTCGGTGACCTTGCCGTCGCGGTCGGTGATCTGGGTGATCACCATCGGCGCGCAGTACTTGCCGCGCGCGCCGATCGTGGCGTACGCGTTCGCCACGGTCACCGGGTCCATCTCGTTGGTGCCGAGCGTGAACGTCTCGTACTCCTGGAGCGCGAGCCCGTCGGAGCGGTGGATACCCAGCGACTTGGCGGTCTTGACCGTGTCACAGAGCCCGACGCGCTGCTCCAGCACCATGAAGAAGGTGTTCACCGAACCCCAGGTGCCGGTCTGCAGGGTTCGCCAGCCGGGGCTGCCCTCGTCGTTGGTCACGGTGTGGGTCGGGTCACCGATGTTCTCGCCCTTGCAGTTCTTGAACGCGGAATAGCCCGGGGCGAGGTAACCGGCGCCGACGGTGAAGCCGTCGTTGACCTTCATGCCCTTGTTCAGCGCGGTGAGCAGCGTGAACGTCTTGAAGGTCGAGCCGGCCTGGAAGCCGACGCCACCGCCGTGCGCGGCGTCCGCGACGACGTTGTAGGACATCTCGTTCCTGGCCTTGTTCTGGCCGTACGCCCGGCTGGCCGCCATGGCCTTGATCGCCCCGGTGCCCGGCTGGACCAGGGCCTCGGCCGCCACCGGGTTGTCGGTGGGGTTGACCCACTTCCTGATCGCCCGGTCCGCCGCCGCCTGCATGGTCGGGTCGATGGTGGTCCTGATCGTCAGACCGCCACGGTTGAGGAACGCCACGCGTGCCTTGGCCGTCTTCCCGAAGTCAGGATTTTTCAGGATCTCGTTGCGGACGTAGACGCAGAAGTACGGATAGTCGCCGGCCTCGCAGCCACCGGGTAGCTTCGTACCCTTGTAGCCGAGCCTGGTGGCCTTCGCCTCAGCCGCCTCGGCAGTGGTGATCTTGCCCAGCTCGGCCATCCGGTTCAGCACCACGTTGCGCCGGTTCAGCAGCCGCTCACGCTGCTTCGCCCCCAGGTTGGGGTCGGTGGCGTTGGGGTCCTGCACGGCACCGGCCAGTGTCGCCGCCTGCGGCAGGGTGAGCTCGGCCGCCGTGACGCCGAAGAACCGCTTGGCCGCCGCCTCGACCCCATAGGCACCCGCGCCGAAGTAGGCGATGTTCAGGTACTTCTCCAGGATCTCGTCCTTGGAGTACTTCTGCTCCACCGCCATCGCATGGCGCAGCTCATTGAGCTTGCGCGCGTAGCTGGCCTCCAGCGCCTTGTCCTTCTCCGCGTCGGTCTCGGCGGAGTTGAGCAGCACCTGCTTGACGTACTGCTGGGTGATGCTGGAGCCGCCCTGGCTCACCCCGTCCGCCTGGAGGTTCTTGGCGAACGCGCGGATCGTGCCCTCGATGTCGATCGCACCGTGCTCGTAGAACCGGTAGTCCTCGATCGAGACGATCGCGGTCTTCATGACCTCGGCCACCTGGTCGAGCTTGACGACCTCGCGGTACTCCTCGTAGAACCGTGCGATCTCCCTGCCCCTGGCGTCCTGCACGACGGTGACCTCCGCCGGCGGAGGCTCGACGAGCTCCTCGGGGTTGAGGTTCAGCTGGTTGGTCGCCGACACGATGCCGAGCCCCGCACCCCCCACGGCCGGTAGTGCGATCCCCGCGACCAGCACACCCGCCGCCGTCCCCACGGCGGCAAGACGCATGATCTTCGACGCGGTCCCCGACTGATCCTTACCCCGTTCCGACATAAGCGTAGATTCTAAGCTTTAACCCTGTTCTGTGCACATAAAGCGCTTTCTGCCACATAGCGCACAGCGCCGGTTATCTCCGGAGAGCTCTGGATCACCCGTGAACAGACAGCCTAATGGACCCCGCCGAGGCCGTGGACGAGGAGCGCAAGCCGGCTGCAAGCGGGCTGCACACAATGGCTGGCATGAAAGCCTCCCTCACCGGACGCCTCAGTGTGCCCCTCCGGCTTGCCGCCGGCGCGACCCTCGTGTTCCTGACCATCACCGGATGCGGTGCCGGCGTTGACACGCTCCGGAACGATCAGCCCGTTCCGGAGCGCGTGACCAGCACGGCGACCGCCGAGACCACCCAACCCACGGAGAACAGCGAGCCGGCCGAGACCAAGACCGAGACGGGCGCCCCGGCCCAGGCCCAGACGGCTGTGCAGCCGGGTGGGACCCTCGTCGACGGCGGCACCGTCGCGGCCGAGCTCACCCGCGCCGGGCAGCGGGACAAGTTCACCCTGGACCTGGGCGACAGCAGGGAGTTCTACGTCACCGACATGACCGGCGACGACATCCAGCTCCAGGTGTTCTCCGAGGTCGACGGCCAGCCGGTCAGCCCGTCCGGCATCGCTCTCAGCTGGGGCACGTCGGTCGTCAAGCTGACCAAGGCGGGCAGGCACCGGCTGGAGGTCTTCGGGAACACGAACGTCATCGGGCCGTACAGTCTCAGGATCGCGACGGTGAAGGTCCGCACCTTCCCGGCGACGATCGGCCTGCAGATCGGCGGGGGCAGCCCGGACGGCGCGGGGCGGCTGGACGTCCCAGGACGCATCGACCGCTTCGAGTTCGACGCGGACGGCGCGTCGGCCATCAAGATCCTCGGTGGGACCGGGGCGTGCACGGCCATCGAGCTGGAGCTCACAGATGCCGCGGAGAAGAACGTCGCCGATCCACGGCAACCCGTCCCACTCTGCGGATACGAGTTCGACATCCCGCTCTCCAACGGAGACGGCAGGTATGCGCTCGTGGTCAGATCGGGTACGGCGAAGACCGGGGCCTACTCGTTCCAGATCGCGCGGGCGGGTTGAGCATCGACCGGGCGTCTGTGCCGGTCCTGCATCACACGCCCATTCCGGAAGACGCCAAGAACACCTGAGATGCCCCAACAGTCCCGGGTACGGCACGCCCCCCGTACCCTCGACTCACCCCGCGCCGTCTTCGTGGCCCTCGTCACCGACCGTGGACGACGTCTCGAAGCCGTCCATCGTGAGTCCGGAGCGGCTGGACATCGGGTGATGGTCCGGCAGACGTGCCCAACCGGTCTCCTCGTAGCAGCTTCCGTTGAGTTACGGTCCTTACATATCCGCGGGCAGGCGAGGGGCCTGTACAGCCGCACGATCGGGCCTTCAGGCGCTCCCCAGGCACTGACCCGATCGTGCGGCACCCGCCGGTCAGTCGGCCGTCGGGGCGTCGTCTCGCTTGACGACGAACGTGCCACGGCCCATCACAGTGACCAACAGGCCCTGCTCGTTGAGCAGCCGGATGGTGCCGCGGACGGTGCTCCTTGAGACGCCGAACTCCTCGTACAGTGCGGCCTCGGACGGGATGGCGCGGCGCGGCTCGTAGGTGCCGGCCTCGATCCTCGTGGTGATCACGGCCGCGATCTGCCGGTAGAGCGGCTCGGACCCCAGAAGATCAATACTCACGGTCCGCCCCTAAGCGTGCCGGAACGGTTCTCACCGAGCTAGAGCAGGTAGTGACAGGCTGGCATAGCCTCTAGATCAAGCGCGGCGGCGAACTCTTCCCAGGCGTACGCCGCCGCGCCAGGTAGCGGGCACACGGGGCGGGCTGGCTGGCGCATCTGGAGCCCCAATAGGCTCCCGGCATGATTCGAGCTGTGATCTTTGACGTCGGCGAGTGCCTCGTGGACGAGAGCCGCGAGTACGGCACCTGGGCAGACTGGCTCGGGGTCCCCCGCCACACCTTCAGCGCCGTCTTCGGCGCGACCATCGCCCGCGGGCTCGACTACCGCGAGGCGTTCCAGGTATTCCGGCCAGGCTTCGACCTTTACGAGGAGCGCGAGAAGCGCGCCGCTGCCGGACGGCCTGAGACCTTCGGCGAAGAGGACCTGTACCCAGATGTCCGACCAGCTCTCGCGGCCCTGCGTGCTGATGGACTCTGGCTCGGGATCGCGGGCAATCAGACCGTCCGTGCGGGCCGGATCCTCCGCCAGTTGTTCACGGCCGACGTGGACCTGATCGGCACCTCCGACGACTGGGGTGCCTCCAAGCCGGATCCGGAGTTCTTCAAGCGGGTCGCCGAGGTCGTCCCTTTCGAGGCGGGGGAGATCCTGTACGTCGGCGACCGCCTGGACAACGACATCCTTCCGGCGACCGCGGCCGGGATGCACACCGCGCTGATCCGGCGCGGCCCGTGGGGGGTGATCCAGCAGGCCGACCCGGACGCCGACCGCGCGCCCTCGCTACGTATCGACTCCCTGACCGAGCTGCCGGACAAGGTGCGCGCGTTCAACGTTGCAGCGCGATGAGGGTCGTACGCCATTCGTACAGCCGATCATCCAGCTGCGTGACGCACTCGCGGTCGCCCCACTTCTCAAGGGCTCGCCGTACTTCGCGGATCCGATCCATACCCGTCGCGTACCAGGTGATCGACAGCTGATCGAGAGCCTCGACGGCGCGAGCACAGGCGGCCTCAGGATCCCCTTCGGCCGCGGCGACCGCGGCCAGGTCCCCGAGCACGACGGTGCGCTGCTTCCTGTGCTCTTCGGGAAGGTTCTCCAGGACCTGAAGAAGCGTCTGCCTGGCCTGGGGTAGATGGCCGGCCTTGAGCTGGGTGTTGCCCTTGAAGGAGGCCAGCCGGACCGGTGAGAACCAGTCGAACCACTCTGGCAGCGGGGTCTCGTCACCTCCGGCCAAGGTGTCCTCCGCCTGGCCGATGACACGCAGCGCCTCCCGGTGCTTGCCGCATCGCGTCTCGCACTCAGCTTCCACCGCGTACAGCCACGTGGTGAACGAAGCAGGTACGGAGTCCGCACGGCGCGCGTAGGCCCGCGCAGCACGAAGACGCTCGGCCGCACCATCTCTGTCCCCCGCCCACCCGGGCACGAACGCCGAGTGCCCCAAGATGGCGGCCCCGAGCAGCTGGTCATCAGCAGCACCTGCCGCCTGCAGGGCCTCGACGAACTTGGCATCGGCCTCGACCGGCTGCCGCAAGTCGAAGAACTCGATGCGACCCACCAGCAGCAGCGATTCGGCCAGAGCCGCCGCGAGTGCCCGGCGGGGCATGCCGCCCACCTCGCTCAAGAGCTGAGCTCCGAAGCGTGCGTGCTCCGCCGCGGCGGAGCGGATCAGAGGCGGCTGGACGCGCCAGTACAGCCGCCGGTGCGCCCTGGTCACAGCCGCGTAGTCCACCGCTAGTGCCGCAGGCTGCGTCGTGGTCGTCGGGGCTGGCGGCGGCAGCGGCAGCACGATGGGGTGAGCTGCCGCTCCGGACCGGACTGGCGCGGCCTGGCGCTCGGACTGGCCGCCCCAAGGCGGGGTGAACCCGAGTTGCTCGACCGACATCCCCAGCGTGTGCTCCAGCAGACGCTGATGGACGGCGTGGGGCCATGGCGGGGTGGCGCTCTCCCAGCGCCGCACCTGCCGGATGCTCACCTCCGCATCGGCCTCGCCGAGTTCGACTCCGGCGCGAGCGAGGGCGTCGGCCAGGGCCTGCTGCGAGGCGTACCCGGCGTGCTGGCGAGCTGCCTTGAGCTTGACGTTGCCTGATTCTCGGGGCACGGCGGCCTCCACAGTTGAACCATTGAAGGACTTCAGAGTACCTAAAAGGCCCCCCATGGACAGAATCAGCGTCGATACGGCCCATGAAGGTCCTAAAGAAGTCCCCTAAATGGCCTTCCGAAGGCTCCGCGGTAACTCCAGCATTACAGCTAGCGAGTTCCGCTGCACATAAAACGAGCCCGCCCGGCGCTGCACACGACCGGACGAGCTCTTGACCAGGAAGCGAGTCCTGATCCGTGAACGATCCTAGTGTCGTCCTCGACCGGCCAACAGCGGCAGATGCCTGCGGCTGCTTCGCCGACGCCCCGCCCCTGCCGATGGGATGCGCCGCCTGCGGGCACGCACCCTACGCCCACGGCTGCCCCGGCCAGAGCGCCGATCACGAGTACGCGCAGCCGTCCGGTGCCCTGATGGCCGAGCGCCTGGAGGTACGCCGCCAGCTTGGTCTCGGCCAGGCCCTGCCGACCTTCGAGCCCGCCCGCGAGGTCACCGCCCAGCCAACGCTCGTACCCGCGCCCCGCCAGGCCGACCCCGAGGCGACCGTCGCGCACCCGGCCCACCGGACGCACCGACACCCGACGCCCGGCGACGCCCGGCGCCCGCCCGCGCCGGCCGGTCGAGACGCGGGCAGACCGCGCGGTCCGCCTGGCGCTCGCCCGCGACCCCCTCTCCCGGCGACGAGCCCGCATCGCGGCCCGCGCACACGAGCACGGCGCCCCGCCCCCGAGCGTGAGCCGGGAGCCGAACGCCCGGCCGCCGCTCACCCTGCTGCCGGATCCTCCCGAGCACCAGCACCAGCCCCTCCGGCCGGGGCCCGCCGTCGCCCTCGGCCGGAGCCACTCGCCGGATGCTTCCCCGCCCCGACGGCACGCCCCGTACCGGCGGGAGGCGGCGGTATGAGTAGGGCTCCAGAGGGCGGCACCCCCACGAGCAGGCGCGGCGGCAGTCCAGCTTCCCAGGCGTCCGCCGCCGCGCCGTCGACCACCACACCGTCTCCCGCCCGGCTTCGCGCCGAAGAGCTGGCCGCCGAACTGGACCGCGCCCACGGCATCAAGGCCGACGTCACGAACTGCGCTCCGGCAACGCCATCATCTCCGTCTACTACGGGCTGCTCGCCTACAGCGACGGCGAGAACTTCTGGTGGACCAGCCCCGAGCTCGACTCCGGCCACCACCTGCTCAGCGCCGCCGTAGACCCGGCCGCAGCCGCCGAGCGGCTCGCCGAGCACTACGAGATCCTGCGCGCCCGCCCCCTCACCACCGTGCTGGGCAGCGAGCTGCCGCTGCTGGCCGACGTGATCCTGGCCGAGCATGTCGTCCCGCGCTGACGCCGAGGCGGCGCGCGTCGCCCGGCAGGTGCAGCAGCACGCGCCCACCTGGCTGGTCATGTGGAGCCTGCGCCACCGACGGTTCGAGGCCTGGCAGTGCAGCGACCCGAAGAGCTGCCGCACCGTTCATGGACGCACCGCCGCCGAGCTGTGGAACCGCATGCAACAGGTGGAACTCGAACTCCGGCGGACCCTGCCCCGAGGCGCCGCGCAGCCCACACCCGCTGCGAACGGCCGCCTGAGTTCGCCAGTCCCCGCGGCCCCGGGATACGTCCCGGGGCCACGCCCCCACCCCGACGAAAGGACTCGGCCGTGATCCCGCCCTACGGCACACCGGTTAGCGACCGGCTGAACGCGGCCACCCGGCGCAGCGGTGCCATCGCCGCCCTCAAGCACCTGCGCACCGAGCTGCACACCCACCGGATCTACCCGGAGATCTCCTACGACGAAGGCCAGCCCCGCCTCGTGATCAGCGCCGAGCTGACCGTGTGGGCCGACCGCGCCGGAACCGTCTTCTGCTGGGGCGCTGTCCACCTGGAAGAACCCGCCGACCACGCGCCGGTCGACGACTTGGTGAAGGTCGCGCACCGCATCGCCGGACGCCTCGGGAACCACTACGCCGAGCCGGTGACCCCACCATGAGCCGGCGCGGCGGCGCGGCGACCAGCCTCCCGTGCCGTCGCGCCCCCAACTCCCCTCGGGCGGCGGTGCACCATCAGGGGCCGCCCGCGGGGGTAGACGCGACCGTACGACCTCCTGCTTGGAGGGGCGTGAACCTCGGTCGAAATGATGGTGCCCCGCCAGTTCTTTCCAGCGGGGCACCATCCGATGGCAGTCAGCGTGCACCTCCCCCCACAGATAGTCACACTCTGCAATCAGAGTCTCACTAACAGGAAGAGCTTCGCCGTGACCGATGTGTTCCTCAACCGATTCGCCGAAACCCCGCTCCGGATCGGCACCCGCACCTCCACCCTGGCCAAGATTCAGGCCAGTCGTGTCGCCGAGATGATCACCAAGCTCGCGCCCGAGATCCCGATCGAGATCGTGCCCACGCAGGTAACCGCTGACCTCTGGCCCGGTGACCTGGCCGAGATCGGCGGCAAGGGAGCCTTCAGCAAGGAGATCGACAGCGCCTTGACCGGCGGCCGGATCGATATCGCCGTCCACTGCGTCAAAGACGTCCCCGGCGATGTGCCCCTGGCCGAGGGCACCGCGTTCGGCGCCTACCTGGAACGGGACGACGTCCACGACGTCGTCGTCACCCGCGACGGCGTCGCCCTGGCCGACCTGCCCGCCGGGTCACTGATCGGCACCAGCTCCGTGCGGCGTCGCGCACAGCTCAGCATCCACCGGCCCGACCTGCGCACCGAGCGCATCCGCGGCAACGTCGACACCCGGTTGAACAAACTCGACGAGGATGGCAAGTACGCCGCGCTGATCCTGGCCCGCACCAGCCTGAGCCGCCTCGGCCTGCTGGAGCGCCACCACGAGATCCTCCCCCTGGAGTTCCACACCGCGAGCGAAGGCATGTCCATGGTGCCGCCCGTAGGTGCGGGCGTCATCGGTATCCAGGCTCGTCAGTCCGACGGGCCGGTCATGCGGCTGCTGGACGAGCTCAACCACGTGCCCACCGCCCGGCACGTCCTCGCTGAGCGCACCATGCTGCACATGCTGCGTGGCCACTGCAACTCCCCGATCGCCGGGCACGCCTGCACTACCGCAGACGGGAAGATGGGCTTGTTCGGCATGGTGTTCAATCGCGACGGCTCCCAGTTCGTCCGCTCCCACGCCTGGGGCGGCCACGAGGATCCGGCCACGCTCGGAGCGCGCGTCGCCGCTGATCTGCTGCACCAGGGTGCCCGTAACCTGATCACCGCCACCCGGAAATGACCACCGGGCCAAAGGCGGCGGCCTGGTCTTCCGCAAGCCGAAGGGGAAGTCCAAGCGGATGGTACCCCTGCCCCCCGAACTGATCCCGATTCTCAAGACACACCGCACCCGCCAGAAGGCGGAGCGCCTCGCGGCCGGCGCCACTTGGGAGGATCACGATCTCGTGTTCACCCAGCCGACCGGCAGGCCGATCGACAAGCACGACGACTGGGAGGAGTGGAAGGAGCTGCTGATGGCCGCCGACGTCCGGGAGACCCGGGTGCACGACGCCCGGCACACGGCCGCCACCTTGCTGATCGAGCAGGGCGTGCACGTCCGGACGGTGCAGGAGATCCTCGGGCACTCCGATATCAGGGGCACGCAGCGTTACCCGCACATCGCCTCACCGATGGCCGAGGACGGGATGCGGCGCATGGGGGCGGCCCTGTGAAACTGATCAGCCGGATGGCCGGCTGCGGAGCCCCTCCGGGAACTGCAACCGCAACGACAAAGGCGCCCACCCGATTTCGGGTGAACGCCCTGGTCATCTATGGAGCCGCCTTGGGGAATCGAACCCCAGACCCCTTCATTACGAGCGAAGCGGGAGCGCCTCGATTTCGCCTGCTGGCGTCGCTAACCAGCAGGTGAGAGGCCCTGCGGGGGAGAGAACGGACATATCTCGGGCCGTCTGAGCGCATCTCAGTCTCCCCGACCCATGATCATCTCTCCCTGGATTCTCCCAGCGCCTCCCCGCAGATTTCAGTGCGGTCGGCGGCCAGCAGCCGGGGCTTCTCCCCCTCCCGCTCGACGACGAGAACCGGGACACCCTCCTTGACTCCGAGCTGTAAGCGCTCCTCGGGCGACGGCATGCGAGCGGTCACCCGGTCGGCCGGCCCAATGATGACGCTCTGGCGGGGCTGCTCGGGGCGGACCCTGGACCCTCTGGCGGTGGTGATGATCAGCCCCTCACTGCGGAGCGTGGCCATGGCACGGCGAACGGAGTCGCGGCTGATGCCGTAGCGGTCAACGTAGTCCTTCTCTGCGGGCACGCGCTGTCCCGGCTCCAGTGCGCCTCGCGCTATCTGCGAGCGGACGAGGTCGGCCAGTTGCTTGTACACGGGGCGGTCAGCCTCCGGGTTGATCATGATCATGACCGTACGTATGGCCGTAGCAGGGTCCGGATGCGCGTGCGTACGGACGTTGCTACGTACGTACACCTCTCCAGCGACAGGTCCGCCCTACCTGGACAACCCTCACCGCGCGCCCGGCGTCTACTCTCCGCCCCCGACCCCCCGCCAGGAGTAACCAGCCATGCGGAGAAAATCCCGCCGTACCCTCGTGTCAGCCGCAGTCGCTGGCGTGCTCGTCATTACCGCCTACGGCTGCCTCACCCGAGAGCAAGACGACTCCCGGGCCGTGACGGCTATCCCAGCGGAGCCCGCCCCTTCGGAAACCACCACGGCCGCTCTACTCGCCGCCGGGTGCTCTGACCCCGGCCTGCTTACATTCCTCGACGGGGTCCAGGAGCACGCTGCCACGGGGACGCTGGATCCGGACGTGGCTGCGCTCGACTGGCACACCGGCCTGCTGCAGGCCGCCAGCGGCACCTCGCCAGAGGTGCGCGAGCGGGTCGACGCGGCGACCCGCACTGTGGAGGCATACCTGGCGACGGAAACCGGCACGGCGACAGCGCGGGCCCACGGCCGGGCGATCGCACGCGCAGCGGTGAAGGTGGTCGAGGCGTGCGGCCTCGAGGCCGACTACGACATCACGGTGCCGAAGAAGGCCAAGCCGCGGCGGTCCCCGACACCGGAGGCGGAGAGGAGTTCGGAGCGTCCGGCGGCGGATCCCCGGTTCGGGAGTTGCGCGGCGGCGAACCGGGCCGGCCACGGGCCGTACTATCGCGGCGCGGACGTGGAGTACGGGTGGTACGAGGACAGAGACGGTGACGGCACGGTGTGTGAGCGGTAGCCAGACACGCGAGAGAGGCCCGACCTTGCCCAGGGTCGAGGCTCTTCGCTGTCCGGAGCTACTCGGGGATGCGGATCTCTGAGGAGTCCGCGGGGAGGACCTCGACCTGGTCGCCGCGCTCGACCATGAGGACGGGTACGAGCTCGTCGAGGGCGAGCTCTTCGCGTTCGGCCTCGGTGGGCATGCGGGCGGTGATGCGCATGCCGGGCTCCGGAGCGACCACAGTCACTTCGGTCGCGCGGACGAAGCTTCCGCGGTTGCGCACGGTGTGGATCAGGTTCAAGTCACGCAGGTGGGCCATGGCCTGCAACACGGTGTTGCGCGCCACCCCGAACTCTTGCTCCAGGTGCGTGACGGTAGGCAGGCGCCGGCGGTACTGGCCGGACTCGATGCGCACCCGGATTGCCTGCGCGATCTGCCGATACGCGGGCAGCTCCGACTCGTAATCGATCATGGGTTGACGGTAAGTGCAGGCATCGTTAGGTCCTGAGTGCGCTCAGAGCACCTGATGATGCCTAAGTCATCTCATGACGACTGCTAAGCCATGACCTGTCCTACCCATCGGTAGCGGCGTAGCGTCGCCCCATGACTCACAGTGACCTGGAGAAGTTCGCGAAGAACTGGCCCGACTGGGTGATCTGGCAAGGCATCAGGTCGGACGCCGGGCCGGGCGACTACTACGCCAACCGGCGCCGATGGTCGGCCGATCCGCCGGCGGAGGCGTCGCTGACCGTCGTCGGCACGGACCTCGACGAGCTGGAGGTACAGCTCAAGGAGCAGCAGCGGATCGAGGAGCGGTGAGCGATCCGATCCCCGGCTGGACCGACCGGGAGGGGCGTCTCTGGTTGGACACCGGTTACACCAAGGACGGCGAGGTGGTGATCGAGCTCCTCAACGGTGCGGCCCGGGGGACGCTCGGCTGGGTGACCGCTCAGTTCGGCCCGATGGAGAGGCTGGGGGGTGTGACGCGCTGAGATGCGACGGAGGCCCCCGCCCTGGCGAGTAGGTCGGGGGCCTCCGTCATAACAGGGGGCGGTTACACGCCTTCGAGGCGGGCGACGACGCGAGCGAGCAGGTCGCGGATCTCGATCTGGCCGGCCTTGAGTTCGGCGACGTCGTCCCGCATGACGGCAGTGGTCTTCTCGATGTTGCCGACCGACCGCTCGATGACGCCGAGCCGGTCCTTGATCTCGGCGATGTCGGTCTCGACGGTGGAGACGCGCTCCTCGATGTACGGCATGGGCTCAGGATAGGACGATCCCGACGAACGCGGGGTTGAACGGTGCCGCCGTGGGGCGAGCCGCTTGGCCGGTATCGGCCGTTCCCTATGGGGGCGTTGCAATCGGCCATCGCCCGGTCACGATGACGGTGTGACCATCCATGCCGATCCTGACCTGCAACACCTCTCCGACCTCCTGGACTTTCTCCCAGGCCCCGACGACCGCGAACCAACGATCACAGGGGGACGTTCATGAGTGAGAACTACACGTCGAAAGATCTCGCTGACTGGGAACGATCAGTCAACGTCCTGAACCCCGACCCGCGCCCCGACCCCGCAGACCTGCACGAGGCCCAAGAGGCGACCGCGAACATGTGCTCGGCGTGGGGCGGCTGGATGGACATGCCGGAGGCGATCAACAACATCGTCCAGCGCGCCATCGAAGCCGGGTATCTCCAGGCGCTTTCCGATGTGCGTGACGGCAAAATCGATGGACTCGGGCCGGTGGAGGACGACTGACACATTCCCTCGCTGACAGCGGACGGCCCCAGCCGGACCATTACCGATCGCGAGCCAGTTCGGCAGCCAGGATGATCACCTCGTCTCGGGGTGCGGTCTCGCCGAGCTTCTCGCGAGCGGCGATCAGGTGGTCGGCGAAGTCGCCTCGACTGTTGAGGTAGTCGCGTGCAGCTTGGGCGGCGGGCGATGACTCCTCGGGGGCCTGCCGGGGTCTCAGGATCCGGGCGGGCCCCTTCTCGCCCTTGCGGACCCGCGATCCCTGGAGCGCCTCTCGGACGGCGGCGCGGGCTGCTGCGGCTTCCTCGGGCGTCACCGACGGCTCGCCGGGGTCCGGGGCCTGCTCGACGACGGGCGGCGGCTGGGCCGGGCGGGCGGCGTAGGCGGCGCGGCGAGCGGCTGCGGCGCGAACGTCGGCCAGGTAGCCCGGAAGGTCATTGTTCTTGGCCATGGCCCGGAAGTACGGGGTTGGCTTCTCGATTTTGACCTTGCTCGTTTTGTGAACTTCCTTGATCACTTCTCTCATCTCGTCCTCGGTGACCCCGAGGTGGCTCAGGGCGTCCATGACGATGCGCTCGTGGCCAGAGAGAGATGAGGGGTCTTGAGGGGACTGAGGGGAAGGCATCCGGGTTTCCCGGACCCTGGGAGGGCAATTCCCGGACCCTGGGCCAGCGGAATCCGGACCCTGGGAATCGTCCAGCGTCTGGGTTTCCCGGATGCTGGGGGGTGGCTCAGCATCCGGGGTTTCCGGACCCTGGGCAGCCGTGAGCGGAGGGATCCGGAAGACGGCGTGCTGATGCATCTGGCCGCGCTTCACCCGCTCCAGGGCGCCCTTGTCGATGAGGCCCGCGATGATCGCCGCGCGCTCGGTGCGCCCCGTGCGCATGCGGCGAACAAGCGTCGGGTTGCTCTCGACGCCCTTGAGGCACAGACGAGTCTCGTCTCGCGCGTCCTCGGCGATGGCGATCAGCGCCCAGCGCTCGCGGGGTGTGAGGGTCTCGGGTGCATGGTCGAGGACTTCGACCATCAAACGGACGCCCATCAGACTCCTGCGCTCAGGCGCGCGAATATGCACGTCTGAGCGCACGGCGATATCGTGACCACGGGTCTCCTCCTGCTGATCCCAGGTGGGGCTCAAGGGCCTGTTCGGTGTTGACGCACCGGCCAGGCCCGCCTTATGTAATTTGATCAATCGGCCAACGAGGGGCGCTGGCTCGCCTGCTCGATACGGTCGAAGATGTCGGCATCCGTCTCCCGCTGCCACGCCGGCAGGTCATCCCAGTCGGCCACGTACGCCGGCTTCGGGGCGGGGATGTGCTTGAAGATCTGGCCGATCCAGCAGATCGCGATGAACCGGCCGCGCTGCTCCCGGGTCAGCTTCGCCGTCTGGCGGGCGGTCACCGCGATGAACGCGCTCACCTGCTCCTCAACCGCCGCGGCGCATGAGCGCTCCCAGTCAGGCGTCTCCTCCCACGGCGTGACGTAGCCGGGCTTCGGCTCGCCAGGGAAGTGCTTCTTCACTCCGTCGATCCACGCTTCGCGGAAAGTACGGCCAGGTTCCTGCACGGTGGCTCCTTCAGGTTCCGCTGACCGTGGCCAGCTCGGCGATGTCGTTGTTCAAACTGCGTACCTGGTTGTCCGTCACATCGGCCAGGTGCGATTGCAAGCCGCGCAGCTTCTGGCCGATGACACCCGATCCAGTGCGGCGTGCGAGCTCGAGCGCGGCTCGGCCGTGTTCGAGCGTCTTGTCGATCTCGCCTCGCTGCACGCCGAGCGCGGCCAGGTCGACGAGGACGCCGGCGCGGCGGCGGGCGGACAGGTTGTGAGTAAGGGCGTCGACGAGGACAACTTCGGCGAGGTCGGGCCGTCGAAGCATCGTGTAGCAGGCGCCACGCTCTTCGTGGAGACGGCTGCCGTCGAAGCGCAGCCAACCGCCGTTGTGGATCTGACCGGTCAGATCGCGGACATGTTCAGCCGCATCAAGGGCGCGCTGGCAACCGTCGAAATCGCCGAGTCCTGCCAAGGCCTCGGCGCGGACCACATCGACCCAATGGCGGGTGGAAAGGCCGCTGTCGCCGCGGCGAGACAGGTTGGTGGCGAGGTCGAGCATCGGGACGGCCTTGCCGTACTCGCGTTCGTAGACACCGATGAAGGCATGGCGAGTCATCGCGCACGCCCACAGGTCGTAGGCGCCCGCTTCTCTGCTGGCGGACGCGGCGAGGCTGTAGCAGTGAGCGGCGTCGGTGTACTGGTTGGCATCGAAATGGATCTCGCCAGCGAGTTGAAACAGGTCGCCGGCGAGCGCGCACAGACGCCGGTGGGTGGCCTCGGTGGCGGAACGCTGGAGGCTCTCGACGAGCGCGGCGAGGTGGTCCTGTACGAGCGGGTAGACCTTGCTCTTGCTACTGGCGAGCATGAACACCTGCCACAGGTGACTGTTCAGCATTTCGTACTGGGTGGCCGTTTCGGCGTCAGGTCTGCCCGTGCGGGCTGCGATCCGGTCGAGGTCGAGTGCCTGCTCTGCCTGGGGGGTGGCGATGACAGCACCGGCCATGGTGAAGATTCTGAGTAGCTCGCGGCGGTTCATGTCGTCATCGGTCCACTCCTGCTGGGGTACGGGTTGCGGCTTCGTGGCCTGCTGCTGGATCAGCAGGGCGAAGCGGGCCTTGACGTGGTCTGGTGCCTGCCAGAGGTGGACGTCAAGGATCTGCTGTTGCTCCGGCTTTTGCTGCATCGCCGGGCACTCTTCCCATTTCGCGATGGTGCGCGCGGAGACCCCCAGTCGGGCAGCGAACCCCTCCTGGGAGTAGTGGTAGGCCTGGCGGAGGGTCTTGGCCAGGGCGCCGGTCCACGTTTCTACAACTTCCACGGCGATCTCCTTACTGAGATCCAGTCTGCCGGGGTTCTCGGCTCGCGCTAGTGGAGATTCAGTGCTGGTTCAGCGCTGGTGTGGTGTCCGTTCATGGCTACTCCGGGTGGTGTCGCGGTCCCCTTAAAGGGACAGGAAATGCCGCGCGACCTCGGGAGTTCAGGTATGAGTCGGTCCCGTCTCGGCCTCGATGTGTCCGGTGTGTTGCCGCGCCCTTTTGCCTCCCGGTGGCTGTGCCTTGATTCCGTTCTCTCGAGCGATGCGCCGGATGTAGGAGTCGGTGAACGGCGAATGCTCAGCGACGTCGGTGGGCCGCTCTCCTGCGCGCAGGGCAGCCAGGGCGGCGGCCACCACCTCTTGCCTCGCGTGTTCGTGGGCCTGCTCCGTCTGGCGGTATCGGGTGGTAGTCGCGTCGAGCAGCGCCAGGGGGCTCATTTCCTCGGTCATGAGAACAGACTACCGGAACACAGTTGCGGAACCTACACCTGTGCGCTAACGTCATGAGCGCAACAGAGTTCCGGAAGGGAAGTCCGGACACAAGTTTCGGTCAAGAAGATGTTGGTGGCCAAAAGCCTTCAGGTCACCACTCGCGCGGCCCCCCGGGCCGCCTGACCAGCTCGACCCCGGAAACCAACCGCAACAAGGAGAAGAACCATGCAGCACAACACGACGTCCGCCAGCGCCGCCGAGTTCCCCATCGTCGTCCCGAACGACCCGCACCGCCGCTCGGTGCGTAGCGAGGTCCACCTCCAGGGGAATTCCATCGTGGTTCGCCAGATCGGCTGCGCCCCGGCCGGGCACATGCTCACCCTGCAGTGGGCCGAGGAGCTGCGCGACGCCCTCGACGCGGCCATCCAGGCGACCCGCGCCGCCGGGAAGACGGTGACCGCCCCCGTCGCCGACCAGCATGAGCCCATCAAGCAGCGCATCTACATCAGCGAGCAGCCGAACACCGGACCCGCCTCGATCTGCATCGTCGAGCACGGCGACCTGCACTTCACCCCCACGCGCGCCGAGGTCATCCGCTTGGACGCCGACCTCACGCCCAGCGCCGTCCACCAGGCCGTCACCGACCACGAGGCCAAGCGTGCCGTCCTGCACGCCCACGACCTCGACTTCGTCCCGAAGATCCCCCGGGAGTACCTGGCGTTCGAGCTGGCCCAGGCCGAGGAGAAGGTCAAGCACTGCGCGACCCCCGAGAACGTCGCCCTTCTGGCCGCGATCCGTGACGACGCCGCCCGGCGCGGCCTGGTCGCCGCCTCCTAAACGAAGTGGGCCTGCCGGTGCGTCAACACCGAACAGGCCCTGTGATCCCCGCCCTGACTACACCAGAGGAGAACCATGCTCCAGGCTACTCCCGCACCGCCGCTCCACCAGCCTTGGTGCACCGACCACTACTACTACGGCCCCAACCCCGAGGACAGCTACTGCCAGCGCACCGCCCCGGGCGAGTTCTCCGGCATGTACCTGACCGACACCCACGACGGCCCCGTGATCCTCGCCAACGAGGTCGTCCACGACGAGCTCCCCCTGGCCCAGGCCGAGGCGTACTTCCGTGCCGGTCTCGCCCTGGTCGACGCGGCCCGGACGGCGGTGGCCGCGTGACCGCCGACCAGATCACCCAGACCATCACCACCCTCACCCAGGCCATGACCACGCAGCGGCCCACGATCTCCACCGGCGCCTGCACCACCCCCGGCTGCACCGCCTGCACGAAGGGCGGCAAGCGATGAGCACCCCGCCGCACACCCCGGCCAAGCCGCTCCACAGCCCCACCACCCGCGCCACCAACGCGCAGGACGCCCGCCAGCCGCTCCAGACCAGCAAGCCGAAGGGCGGCAAGTGATGCCCCGCTTCACCTTCACCACGCCCAACGGCCCCCGCGCGGTGCGGGCCGCCGACGAGGACACCGCCCGCGCCTACCTGGAGACCCAGCTCCACCACCCCGACCCCAACGGGACCGGCGGACAGCCGTACACCTCCGCCCAGCTCGCCAAGATCCGCCGCGAACGGGACGCCCGCGCCGCCCTCCTGACCCTGCGGGAGGAGCAGTGACGCCCGCCGAGCGGCTCGCCGCCACCCTCACCGCCCTCAACCAGCTCGACTCCGCGATGGCGCAGCCCGAGCCCCGGCCCCGACAGGACGACTCCGCCCGCACCAACCCGCCGAGGAGGACGAAGTGAGCAGCGAGACCGCCTGGCCCGAAGGTGTCATCGCCCGCTACCTCACCGTCGGCGGCGCCACCACCGACGTGATCGACGAGCAGACCCACGGCAGCAACCACATCAAGCACGTCTTCAGCGCGCGATGCACGGGCGCCCTGTGCGACGCGCAAATGGGGGGCGGCACCGGCACCACCTACACCGTCCCGACTCATGACGCGGAGTGGGTCAAGGAGCACAACGAGTCCTGGACGCAGGAGTACGAGGCCATCACGCGCCGCTTCGCCGAGTGGGCGCAGTCCCACGCCGAGAAGTGCCGGGCCATGCCGAAGCCGAACCAGACCTGAGGGGGCGACATGGCCACGATCACGCCGGAGACCGCCGCGAAACTCCTCATCGCCCGGTCGTACGCCGCCACAGGCGACACCGCCGCCAAGCTCCGCCACCAGGCGGACACCGTCACCCCAGGACAGACCATCCACCTAGGCAAGGACCAGCTCGTTGTCCGCTGACGTTGCGGATGCCGCCCGGCCCCACGGTCGGACGGCGTCCGGAGCACCAGCTCCACACCGACAGGAGAAGCGCATGAGCAAGAAGTACACCGACGCGGCGATGGAAACCCTGGTCAAGTCCGCCGCACAGTACCTGCTGGCCCACGAGAAGGGAGACAAGGCTGGGGCCGCTGCTGAGCTGGCCAAAGCCAAGGTCATCAGCAACAACCCGAAGGCCCGCAAGCGCTGATGTTGCGGATCGCGCCCGGTCGACCGGGCGCGTGTCCGGAGCACCAGCTCCACCGCACCCGCCTCGGGCGCGGAACAAAACGGAACACCCCAGAACGAAGGAGAACGACCATGAACAAGACCGAGCTCGTCGCCGCCGTCACCGAGCACATCGACGGCATCGACAAGAAGACCGTCGCCAAGGTCCTCGACGGAATCCTCGACGTCATCCCGATGGCCGTCGCCGCCGGCGACCCGGTCACCCTCCCGGGCTTCGGCACCTTCGACACCGTCGACAAGGCCGAGCGCGCCGGCCGACACCCGCAGACCGGCGCCCAGATCACGATCGCCGCGTCCCGGGCGCCGAAGTTCAAGCCCGGCGCCGGGTTCAAGGGCCTCGTCAACGAGAGCCGGTCCCAGGCGCTCACCCCCGCCTAACCCAAGCGGGTGGAGGCCGGCGACTCCACCGCCGACCTCCGCCCTCGACCCCGCACCTGACAGAAGCAGGAGAAGGATCTTATGGAGCACGCTACGGACACGGCCCCGGCCGCGCCAGAGCGCGCCGAGCCGAGTCGGCGCCTGTGGCGCTCCCGCGCCGAACGCCGCGCCGACGCCGCCCGCGCCCGCATCGATGAGCAGCGCGCCCGCCAGCAGGCTGAGCGCGAGCGCCTCGAAACCGAGAGCGAGCACGCCCGCCTCCGCGCGCAGCTCGACGAGCAGACCACCACCGCCGCAGCCAAGCGCCGCGACCAGCGCCGCACCCTACGCCAGCGCATCAGCCTCGCCGTCGTCCTGGCCGCCGCGAACATCGGCGTCAACGCCGCCGCCGTCCTCGGCCAGATCCTCGCCCTGATGTACGGCCTGGACTGGAAGTGGTGGCAGGCCGTCCCGCTGGCTGTCGTGGTCGAGTCGGTGGCGGTGAACGTCGGCTATCTCGCCCACGACAAGATGATCAAGGGGTTCAGTGCATACGGCCTGCGCCTGCTGTCCTACGCCATCGGCGTCGGCGTCGGCCTCTTCAACTACAGCCACAACTCCGGCCTGACCGAGACCAAGGAGTTCGCCGGCGTGTTCGGCGCCGCCTCCGTCCTCAGCCCGGTGCTGTGGCAGATCTACTCCCAATGGCGCCACTGGGAGAGCATGCGCGAACAGGGCCTGCTGGAACAGAGGCCGCTGCGCTTCCCGCTGCTGCGCTGGGTCATCCCGTCCCTGCGCGCCGAGACCTGGGCCGCCTTCAAGTACGGAGTCGCCGAGGACATCCGTTCCCCGCAAGTCGCCCTGGCCGAGATCCGTGCGATGAGCGCGATGGACGCCGCGTGGCGGGGCCTCGGGGACGCCCGGGACGGGTTGATCCGAGCCCAGGGCGACGTCCTCACGGTCACGCAGTTGGTCATCGCCGACCTGGAGGCGGCGCGCGACGCCGTGAACACCAGCGCGACGATCGGAGCACCGGCGATCGTCGCCCGCGAGGTCACCCAGGCGGTCACCGGACCGGTCACCGTCGAGGTCGCTCCCGCGAACGATGCCGTGAACACCTCGGCGACGATCGAGTGTTCGCCGGAGGTCCCCGCGAGCGACCCGGCGCCGGTCACCGCCGCGGTCACTTCGGACGCTGGCGATGACGACCCGGACAGTGATCGGGATCGCCCCGATGAGCAGGACAATCGCGACGCCGAGAAGTGGATCAGGGCGTGCATCCGCAAGGGCCGCACGCCGACCTACGGCGATGTCGTCGAGCGGTACAAGTTCAGCCGCGGCTGGGCACGGCTCCGTGTACAGGCGGCGCGCGCCGAGATGACCGCGAAGGGCTACCGGTTCCTGCCCGCGAACGTCGTCCAGTCGCCCGCCGAGCCGGTCACCGCGAATGGCTCTCGCAGTGTCCACGCCGAGGACATCGACATGACCGCTGTGGGCTCGGCGGGCGGTGCGTCATGACCCGCTGGGAGTACCTCGCCCGCGGCAACTGCTCCGCTGACGAGCTCAACGAGCTCGGCGCGGACGGCTGGGAGCTCGTCTCCGCCGCCTACAACTCCGACCGCTCTGGCTTCGCCTTCTACTTCAAGCGCCCGAAGGAGGCGTGATGTCCACCGCCCTGACCCTGCTGCTCGGCCTGCTGGCCTTCGCCCTGGCGTCGACCAGGCCGACCACCGCCCAGGCCCGAACCTGCGCCGAGATGCGCGCCACCCTCCAACGCGCTGGCTGGCCGCGGGTCACCGCCCGCACCCTGCAGGTCGCCGTCGTGCTGACGTTGCTGCTGCTGGCCACGGTGTGCCGCCTGCTCTGGCACACCGCCTACGGCGTCGGCAGCGTCCTGGCCGTCGTCGCCGTCGGCCTGGCCACCCTCGGCGGCGGTCCTGAACTCCGGGCGGGAGGTGCAGCATGAGCGAGTCCCAGCGCCCCTACCTGCACATTGTCCGTGACGCTGCAGACGCTCCGCCCCTCCCCGGCGCCGAGCACAGCACCGACCTGGAGCCGACCACGCAGCACAGCGCCAAACTGGAACAGCAGGTCTTCGAGGGCGAAATCGTTGACGACGAGCCCACCCCGCGGTACCTGCCCGTCCGGATCGCCGGCCGCGCTGTCGCCGTTCAGCCGTCCCCGGCCGTACGGCAGGCCGCCCAGGTCACCGCCGTAGCCGCGTTCACCGTCGCCCAGGGCTGGCACTCCTGGGCAGTCCGCGCCGCCGACGGCCTCACCTTCGGCGTCTACCGGCGGCAGATCCGCGCTGCCGAGGCCATGGGGGATCGCGAGGCGCTCGCCGAGTGGATCGACCGCAAGGAGCGGGCCGTCCACCAGCGCCACGCCCGCCTCATGGACCTGCCGAGGGTGGCCCTGAACGTCGCGAAGATGCTGGGGATCTCGCTGGTCGGGGCGCTGGTGCTGCTGCTGGCACTGTCCACCGCGATGTGGGCGACCGGTGTCGCCGACTTCGGCGCGGTCTGGATGGTCGCCGGGGGCGCGCTCCGCCTGCTGCTGACGATCCTGAAGTACACCTGGTTCCTGCTGCCGCTCTGGATGCTCGTCGGCGCGTGGCGGGAGGGCCGCCGCCGGGGCGCTCGCCCTCAGTGGATGACCCCCGCTCGGGAGCGTGAGGCCGAGTCCGTGGTGATCACCCCGTCCATCGTGGTCGTCGCCCTGCGTGACCTGGGGATTTCCCCGCTGCGCAAGGCCATCCAGGACATGGGGGACGCCGGAGCGGCCATGCTCGGCCCGATCCGCATCGCCGGATGCGGCGTCGAGGTGGACGTGATGCTGCCCTCGGGAGTCTCCACCGAAGAGGTCGAGAAGAAGCGGCGCAAGCTCGCCGAGAACCTGGGCAGGCACGAGCACGAGCTGTTCATCACCAAGCCCGAGGCCGCGCGCACGGTGCGGCTATGGATCGCCGACTCCGGCGCGCTGGACGAGCCGATCGGCCCTTCTCCGCTGGTCACCGACGCCGGCATGAGGGCCAGCTACGCATCCGACCGGGCGCCGTGGGGCCAGGACCTGCGGGGCGACGCCGCGCGGATCAGCCTGCACCAGCGGCACCTGCTGATCACGGGCCTGTCCAACCAGGGCAAGACCGCCGCGATGCGGGCCCTGGCCTTGTGGCTGGCCTTCGATTCCCGGGTGGAGTTCCGCATCGCCGACCTCAAGGGCGTCGGTGACTGGGCGATGTTCAACGACCTGGCCACCGTGCTGATTCAGGGACCGACGGACGACCACGTCGTGGCCGCGACCAAGATGGTCGAGGCGGGCGTGGCGGAGATGGAGCGGCGGCTGCTCGCCCCACCCGGTTCGAAGTTCGACCCGCTGATCCTGATGGTCGACGAGGCCCAGGTCGCCTTCATGTGCCCGGAGAAGGACGACGCAGGCAACCCCTACGGCGGCACCAAGGCGACCAGCCGCTACTTCCGGGCCGTCCGGAAGATCCACAACCAGGGGCGGGCCGTGGACGTGACCCTGTGGCAGGGCACGCAGGACCCCACCGACCAGAACCTTCCCAAGCTGGTCCGGGAAGGCGCCCACATCCGGGCGTCGCTGGTCGTGGGCTCCGAGGAGCAGGCCCGCATGGCGCTGGGAGACAAGGCCATCGATGGTGGCGCCGCCCCGCACAAGCTGCGTCAGGGCCTGGACAAGGGCACCGTGGTCGTGGCGGGCGACGGAGTGGAGATGGCCCCCGGCCAGGCGTCGATCACGATCCGCACGCACTACGTCTCCACCGAGGACGCCGCCAAGGTCGCCGCCCGGGCCAAGGCCCGCCGCGCGAAGGTGACCACGCGCAGCTCTGCGGCGGTCGAGGAGGCGCGAGACCTGCTGGCCGACCTGGACGAGGTGCTCGATGCGGACGGGGAGCGGATCAAGCTGTCCGACGTCCCCGCCCTGTTGCGGGATCTTGCTCCGGGCTGGCCCGGCTACGCGGGGCTGACCGGCGTCCGGCTGCGTGAGGTCCTGACGCAAAAGCACGGGGTGCGAGTGATCAACAAGGGCAACGTTCTGCTGCTCGATCCGGCCGACGTGCGACGTGCCATGGCGGGACGCGAGGCCAGTGAGTGAGGTGACGGCCCACCCCTCGAAACCCTCTCTGGGAGGGTCTGAGAGGCCCGGACCTAACTGGCGCTAACCGGCTAACCGTCCTAACTTTCCGCAGGTCATGGCCGCGATTGCGGCGACTTAACCCCGCAGTGGGATCACTAACCGGGTTAGGTCCGCTGGTCTCACCTTTCACCCCCGCGAGCGGGGGCCGCGGGTGCTCTCCCGCATGCGACGGGACGGGCGCCCGGAGCAGCCGCTCCACCACTCCATCGAGAGGACTCGACATGCCCAGCAAGATGACCCCCGCCCAGCTCGCCGCCGCCAAGGGCGCCGCGAAGCACTCCAGCGACCTCGGTGGTCTCGCGACCGCGGCGAACGGCCTCGGCGTCAGCCGCGCCGACAAGGCCAAGGCCGCCGCCGCCCTGGAGCAGCGGGTCGGTAAGCGCCAAGCGGCCCGGCTGAAAGAGGAAGCCCTGCAGCGTGCGGGTGCCGCGCCCAAGGGTCTACGCCGGTGGTTCGGCTGACGTGGAGGTTGCGGGTGAGCGCCCGACCATGGTCGGGCGCGATCCCGGAGCAGCTGCTCCACACCGAGAGGAGCCCACGATGGGCCTGTTCAGCAGCAAGAAGAAGGCCGCCGAAGCGGAGAAGTGGGAGAAGAAGGCCGAAACGTACAGCAAAGAAGCTCGCGAGGAAGCCCGAAAGGCCGCGAAGCACACGGAGCTCCTGAGGTCCGGCAAGAGCACCGACCCCGCCGCCGACAGGTACATGATCCGGGAGCACGACGGTAACCGCCGGGTCGCGGAGGCCAACGCGCGGGACTGCCGGTTCAACGCCGAGACGACGCGGAAGTGGTGGACCTGATGACCACGTACACGCATCCCGACGTGCTCACCCGGGGCGTCGAGGAGGGATGGGCGGACCCGCAGGAGGACCCGACCAGGATCGACTGGGCCGCCCGCCAGCGGGATGCTGCGATCCCCTTCCAGGTCGTCGACGGCCGCCCGGTCAGCCCCGGTGCGCCGACCGGCATCCGGTACGGCCGGGGCGAGCTGGGCCACTGGGGCGAGCGGCAGGCCGCCGACGCCATCGTCTTCGCCCGCACCGCCGGCGGCCGGTGGGCGCTGATGGTCGAGCGCGACGACGACCACGGGTGGGCCATTCCGGGCGGGTGCCTGGACCCCGGAGAGGACCCGCTGACGGCCGCCGTCCGGGAGCTGGCCGAGGAGACCGGCCTGACCTTGCCGGGCGCGTCCTGGCAGGTGCTCCCCGTCCGAATCGTGCCGGACCCCAGGGCGACGGACGAGGCGTGGATGGTGACCTGGCCCGCCGTGGCCGACCTGGGCGACCTGGGCGACGTCGCCGAGCTGCCCGCCGTGACGGGGGCCGACGACGCCCGACGAGCCGAGTGGGTACGCGCGGACAGCTACGCCGTCCTGGTCACGGACCTGAAGGCGACCTACGACGGACAGGTGTTCGCCGCACACCAAGGGCTGCTCGCCGAGACGCTCACCGCCTAACCCGTGGCCCCGGCATCGGGGCCACCACTCACCACCGAGAGGAGCCCGACATGGGCAAGGACAAGAACGAGCCGGTTGTCATCAAGAGCAGCGATGGCCGCATCCGGGCCGTCTTCGCGGGCGGCGTCGGCAAGATCCACGAGGGTGGCGTGTTCCACGAGGACTTCACCTTCACCGACTCCGATGACGACTGACCAGCCCCAGACAGACGAGCCGGACGTCCCGGCTCACGCTGAAGACCCCCGACCCCTGGAGGGCTCGATGGGATGGACATCCCCGCGCAAGGACGGCGACCACGCCAAGAAGGTGGGCGAGCGCATGGCCGGCGCCTACGAGGAGGAGCTCGGCCGGACACTCACGGCCGACGAGTTGCGCCAGGTCCACGCCGAGGCGGAGAAGACCGTGAGGTCCTGGGGCGAGACCGGCCGTAAGTCCTGACCACCCTGCGGCCCCGGTGTCCCCCTCGGCGCCGGGGCCGCTCTTTCCCTGGTCGTGTTGTAAATCGACCGTCTCTCAACAAGATCGGTCCGGGGAGCCGGGAGAGCCGATTCGAACCCCCCGGACTGTCGGGAAACGTGTTGAGAAATCTTGCTGTTCAACAATCCCCCCACCGCCCTTTTGTCGACACGGGGACACCATGACCACCACTGATGATCTTCTGCCCGCCGCCCGCACCGGCACCCTTGTCGGGTACGGCCGCGTCTCCACCAAAGACCAGAACCTGGACCGGCAGATCCGCGCCCTCACCGAAGCCGGATGCATCCGCGTCTTCACCGACAAGCTGTCCGGCAAGAACACCGACCGGCCCGAGCTGGCCGCGTGCCTCGACTACCTCCGCCCCGGCGACACCCTTGTCGTGCTCTCCCTCGATCGGCTCGCCCGCTCCCTCCAGGACCTCATCACGATCGTCGGTGACCTGCGTCGGCGAGAGGTCGGCTTTCGCTCCCTGCATGAAGCGCTCGACACCACCACCCCGGGCGGCCGGCTGGTCTTCCACGTCTTCGCTGCGCTAGCCGAGTTCATTCGCGAACTCATCGTGGAGGGCACCAACGAGGGCTTGGCCGCCGCCCGGGCCCGGGGGCAGCGTCTTGGCCGGCCGCCCGCGATGGACGCGGAGATGGTGGAGCGGGCGCGGCGGCTGCTGGCCCAGCCGGAGGAGACCGTGTCGAGCATCGCGAAGTTGCTGGGCGTGTCCCGGGCGACGCTCTACAAGTACGTGCCGGAGCTGCTCGCCGGTAGCGGCGCCCCGGGATCCCCTGCGGTCGATCAGCAGGCAGGGTGAGCCGTGGCCCTGCCGGACCCCGACCAGTAGCCGAACGCGAAGAGGCCCCCGCCGATCTCGGGCGGGGGCCTCTTCGCGCATCACTTCGCCATCTGGCGAAGTGATGATTGGCCTGGTCGCCAGGGTTACCGGCCCGCGTAACCCTGGCGACCTGTGACATCGGGATCATTTCCGGCACTTCCCGAAAATGGTCCTGAGCTGCGGATTCTCGTTAGCCGATGTCGCCCTGGTAGCGCCAGGTGGCGGGGTCGTCGCCGGGGCCGGGCTCGTAGATCGCGCGGTGCATCTCCCCAGGCACGATCATGTACGCGCCGGGGTCATCACCGAGCTGCTGCTTGGGCAGGGTCATGCCGTCGAGGGGGCCGCCCATCAGGCGGACGTCAGTCTCCATCCGTCCAGCATGCCGCACACGGAAAAGCCCCGCCCTCCGAAGAGAGCGGGGCTCCGGGTCCCGCCGGGGCGGGTCAGCTGCAGCAGCATCCCCAGGGGAGGGGGCCGTACCAGGCCAGCGTACGGCGATGGCTCCCCGGGACGCGGGCGAATCGGCTCGGCTGCTGGCGCTCGTTATGCCGGTCCGTTATACGTGACAACCGGCGCTACGCGTGATACGTCCGATACGCGCAGTGGTCTCTGAGGTCCGGCCCCCGCGAGGGTGGGGCCGGCCAGCCACACCCGACCGAGAGGAAACCAATGACGTTTTCCGAAGGCTGGCACGACCAGTACAACCGCATCCGATGAGCACTTTTCGCGCCCGCGCCGTGGCCTGGCGCATGGCGATCACCCTGGCCCTATTCACACTGGCTGGGCTGGCCGCGTTACTGGATCGGCCTCGCGGATGGTCGGTTGCCGGCGCCGCCAGCATCTGCATCTGGTTTGCCTACTGGCTGCACCACAGCACGGCCACCTTCGCCGACCCCCAGCAACTACGCGCACTACAGGCAGCAGTCAAGGCAACACCTCCGGACGCGGTGCTTTGGCATGACGGCGTGCTGCTACAGGTGAGCAAACCATCATGGGGGGAGAGGGACACGACGATCTACCGCACCGCCGAGGCAGACAGAGCCGAAGCTCGTGCTGATCTATCGGCCGGAGCGCGGATCACCACGGTGATGTATGAGGTGTTCGTCATCCAGGGCCGTTACATGATCACTGGCATGCGGGGCGCCCACACTGCCGAAGCCGATACGGACGGCTCCCTGAAGTTCGTTGCTCCGCCGAAGACATCGGCCTACAAGCGGATACGGGCATTGCGGGCCGCTGGCCGATCAGGTGCCCTGCACGTCACTCCTGAAGAAATCGATGGCCTGCTGCACCAGCTCCGACACGCCCAGCAGGTGTAGGCCGTAAGTCCGAGGACCCGCTACATAGCGAAAGGTGCCCCGCCGTCCTTCAGGACGGCGGGGCACCGCTCGGGGCCCGTTTCTATAAGAGCAAGATCAGCTCATCGGGTACGGACCGGTCGGCTTCTCGACGAGCGGCCGACCACGGTCGTCCCGAGGGTCGGCGACCGGGGTGACGACGCGGTGCGCGGACCACCAGGCCAGCGCCGCGAACGCGCCGTCGATGACCTGCTCGATGCTGACGACGTCGACTGTCGCCCAGTCGGCGGGCAGCCAGCCCGCCCACACGCCGAGGCGGACCACGCCGACGCCCACCAGGGCGAGCGCCCCGCGGACGACGAGGGGCTGCCGGATCGTGAACTTGCTCATGATGATCTCCCTCATTCGAGGTCGGAAATTTGGAACCACCAGCCACGAAGAGGCACGATGGGCAGGGAAGGGCTGGTCAGCAGGGGTGTTGCGAAACCGGTGTTTTTATCACCGGTTTCGCAACAGCAAGATCAGCGGTCGTGCTCTGAGGGTGGGTTCAGGACGGCGTGATAGACGGCACCAGCCGCCGCGACCCAGGCGTGCTGGATCGGCTGGCCGAGGTCCTCCCAGGCGGGCATCGGCTCGCCGCGGAAGTTCTTGCCGCCGGTGGATTCGCCGTACGCGGCGTAAGCCGTCTGGGCGAGCTCAAGCGGAGACGGACGAGACATGGATCTTCCTCATCACAGGTCGAATTTTTGGACCTGCTGAGCGGTATGGCTGGTCAGCAGGGGTGTGGAATATTTCCCGGCATAAAATCGGGCTGGTCCTACACCTGCGGGGCGGGGGCGTCCGGCACGTTGAGGCGGACCGTGATGCCCTCGATGGCCGACTCGATCCGGGCCACCAGCGCCTCCACATCAATCTCCTCGTCCCGGGCGGCGATCACCTCGACGAGGGCCTTGATGGCGGCGCCCTGAGCGTCGAGCTTCGCGCCCAGCCCAGCGACCGTCTCGCGGATGTCCTTCGCCCACTTGGCCGCGTTGACCAGCACGTTGCCCGCCTGCCACTCCGGGTTCTCCTTGCTGCCGAACGGCACCGGCAGCTCGTGGGTCCACATGTCCTTGGCGCTCACGTCGTCCTCCTTCGTTGATCCAGCAGGTGATCCGGTGAATGTGCCGTTCCGTACGAGGGCATAGAGCCGGTCGCCGGGGCACGAGGTGGCGAAAAAGTCCCGGTGACCCTTCACCGCGGCGCCCATGCCCTTGCTCATCAGCCACACCCGGAGCTGGCGGACCGCGTCGACCTGCGCGGCGGTCGGGTCCTCGCCAGGGCCCGACATGAGGGTCACCGAGTAGTGGCTGCTGTTGCCGCCCGGCTGAGCCGCCTGCACCCGGTCCAGGCCGCGGCCCTCGAAGACGTAGCCGTGCGGACAACAGCCGAAGCTGTAGCCGATGTCCGCCCAGCCACGGGCCGCGCCCATGTGGAACTTCCGGGTGTTCTGCCAGTAGGTGACGCACGTGCTGTGCGCCTTGCCGGCTAAGCCTTGGTCGCTGCCGTCATAGTGGATGACCAAGCCCTCGCGAGGGCGGGCTGGGTCCGCGTCGGACGGGCCCCACCCGAACGCGCCGCGGTTGACGAGCTTCATCAGTCCTCCAAGCTGCGGATGTGGGTGTCGAGCTTGCTCTCGACGCGCTTCACGGCGTCCTTCAAGCTGGAACCGTCGTTGGTGCGGACCTCGTGCTCGATGGTCCCCAGACGCTCCATGACGCCGGAGCGGGCCGGCACGCCGGATCGGGCAGGGGCGCCGCGCCAGTCGTCCAGGAAGTCGTCCAGCGACTGGAACAGCAGCCAGACACGGCGCCAGATCCGGCCCACCACGGTCAGCAGGCCCAGACCGCCAGCCACGATGCCGAGGACCACGAAGACGTCGAGGACGTGGTTTCCGGTCATGGCATCGGGATCACGATGATGTCGCGCGAGGCGATGTCCGCGGTGTCAGGGTCGGTGCCAGCGCTGGTGAGGTGCTGGGTGCGGATGTAGTACAGGGCGCCCGGGGACAGCCCGTCGAGCAATGAGACGCGGGAGCCGTACTGGAACTCCGTGTTCTCGGCCGCGGACCCGTAGCCGCGGACGGTCACGGACGGCGCCAGGACCTCCGTCCCGGCGGAGGAGTCGCGGAAGAGCTGAGGGGCCAGAAAGATCCTGTCTCGAGCGCTGGCGCCGTTGTCTCGGAACCCGCCGCCGATCGTCAGCCGGACACGGCCGGACGGCGGGGCGACGAAGTACACGCCGACCTCCGGCGACCCGGTCTCGTAGGCGGTGCTCACCAGGTTGGCCAGGATGGTGTCCTCGTGGAAGAACGCCGTCTGGCCGCTCGGCCGCAGGGTGTTGTCTGCCGCGGTCATGGGATCGGCACCACCGTGATGTCCCGGCACGCGATGTCAGCCGTAGTCGTCCCAGCGTCGGGCACCTGCACCACGTACTTGACGACCGCGTAGTAGACCACCCCCGGCGTCAGGCCCTCCAGCACGGACTCGCGGGAGCCGTAGGTGTGCCCGGATGAGCAGTTGTCGGAGCCCCATCCTCGGCTGGTGACACCGGGCACCAGGACCACCGCGCCGCCCGAGGTTCCGACCCGGACCTCCGGGGACAGGGAGATCCTGTCGGCGCCTGCGGAGTTGCCCATCCCTCCACCGACAACGATCAGTACCCGGCCCGACGTCGGCGCGACGAACGTCAGCTCGACCGCAGGCGACCCGGCGATGTAGCTGGTGTTAGCCGGGTTCGCAATGGCAGTGATGTCCTGGCTCCACTTCGGCGGCGGGAAGTCCAGGGCCTTCACGGTCTGGCCGGCGTAGTTGCCGCCGAGCGGGGTCGGGCAGACGGTGAGGTCACGCTGCTGCAGGTCTGCCGTCGACCCGCCGGACACCTTGTGCATGGTCTGCACGTAGTAGGTGGTGCCGCCAGTGAGACCGGTCAGCAGCGTCGTCCGGCTGCGGTAGATGAACGAGGTGATCTCACCGGGGGTGCCGACGCCTCGGGTGGTGACGTCCGCGGCCAGGACCACGCTGCCGCCGGAGCTGCCGACGCGGACCTCGGGCGCGAGGTGCACTCTGTTGGTGCCGCCGTTGTCTCGCGCGGACAGGCCCACGGACAGCAGCACCGCGCCGGACGTGGGTGCGATGAACGTCGCGGACACGACCGGGGATCCGGCGATGAACGACGTGCTGCTGATGTCGTTGATCGATGTGCTGTCGGACGCAGTCACTGCGACAGGAAAGTCCGCCGCCTTGATCTTGGCGCCGATCAGGGTGTCCGGCATGGCTGGCCTCCCTTCAGAGTGCGTAGATGGCTGGACGGAACAGGCGGACGGCCGCGCCGGTGGCGTGGGTCTTCACGACCCCGTTGACGGACCTGGTGACGGTCATCGTCTGCGGCGAGCTCGCTCCGCTGATCGCGGTCACGGTCATGCGCTCGCCGCCGATCATGATGTCGAACGGCATCTCCCCGGCTGCGGTGGTCCAGAGCGGGCCCACGGTCGTGGCCACGTCCGCGCCGGTCTCCGTCGTCGTCAAGTCCTCGGCCAGCGTGCTGGAGTGCGGCCCATACCGGTCGGAGTCGTAGACGGCGACCTGGTAGGGCGACTCCGGCGAGCAGTTGATGATCAGGGTGTGCTCGTAGTTGCCGAGCTCCTCGGTGTAGCCCTGGGCGATCTGGCTGATGTCTTCTGGCGGGAGCCAGGAGGGCGGGTTGGTGATGGTGAGGCGGTCGCCCATCTCCAGCTCGTGAGCATCCTCCGTCTGCGTGGCATCTCCGGCGATCGAGGGGTGGGCGAGGTTGATGCTGATGGTCGGATACCGCGCCTCGTCCACCGTGCCCAGATGCAGCCGCCACCCGGCCTGGTCGAACAGGTCGAGGTCGTACTCGACGTTGACGGTGACCTCGGCGTCGTAGCGGCCCACCCCGGACGGCGGGGCGAGCACGGACAGGGCGCCGGTTTCCAGCACCGTCCGCGCCGAGCTGCCGCCCTCGCGGGTCACAGTGACGTCGTTGCGGACATTTTGATCGTCGTCGACCGGGGACGGCGCCTCGGCCAGCTCGTGCGCCTCGTAGTCCAGCGCCAGCGCGGGCACCTGGTTGTAGAGGCTGCTGCGGGTGCGGTAGCCCAACCCGAGCATGTCCCTCGGCTCGAACAGCACCCCATCGTCAGCGGCGGCGGCCTCCCGAATCAGAGTGATCAACGGGTTTGGTCGCTGCACTCCCATCCGCGTGGAGTCGTCCAGATCGCCGATCGGCCGGAACGCGATGCCCTCCTCGCGGCAGAGCCGCTGCACCCGCCGCCCGGCCCTTTCCCCAGCCCACGCCTCCAGTTGCGGGCCAAGGTCGAACAGGGTGGTCACCGCGTTCTGCAGGGACACGTGGCCGATCGCGACGGATGCGATCCCGCCGGCGGGGGAGACCGTGATGGTCCCGATCCTCCCCACCGTGTTGGCGGCCAGCGTCCCGGAGGTGCTCAGTCCGGAGGCCGCGCCCGGCTCCAGCGTCAAGAGGTTCCAGTCGATGTTGGCGCCGTTCTGGGTCAGCTCCACGCTGACCAGCAGGAGCTCGCCGTTCACACCGAAGGAGATCGCGCCGGAGGTGAACAGGGGTCCGCCGACCCCGTCGAGGGCGCGCAGGCCGAGGGTGCCGCCGGTGCCGTAGAACACCTCCCACCGGCGCACGGTGCCGGTGCCGTAGAACATCAGCACGACCTGGCCGTCCTCCGCCCCGCCGGCGGGCACGGCCATGAGGAACCGGACCTGGGTCAGGCCGGTGTCGGTGTACTGCGGGACCGGGCCCCGAAGCTCCGCACCGTTGAGGGTCACGATCGGGTGCGAGGCGACGAAGGCGTCGAAGGAGGCGAACTCCGGGCTGCCGGTGATGGACATGGCGCCGTGGTTCAGCGCCGGGGCCATGCTGGTTGAGCCCTCCGCGTCCTCGAACGGCCAGTACGCCACCAGCCCCGCCGTGTCGAAGATCCGGCCCCGGTACAGCGCGGATCCCAGGATCGACGAGCCCTGTGTCAGGCGACGCAGCACCCCGGACGCCTCGACCGGCACGTACACGTCCTGTCCGGTCAGGTCCCACCGCGGCGGCCAGCTGCTGACCTCGCCGTGGAACCGGTAGTGCCGGTTGCTGATCTCGGCGCCTCCGGCGATCGTCCAGGTGTTCGGCGAGCTCGCCGTGTCCGCGAACGAGCTCGCGCCCGCCGTCTGGATCGTGAAGTCGGGGTTCGCGACCACCGTGCCGCCGATGCCGTTGCGCAGCTGGAAGGCGTAGCACCTGCCGATCGTTCCGCCGCCGGGCAGGTCCGTGATGTCCCCGACCTCCGTCACGGCCGTGGAGTTGAAAATGCTGGTGGTGCCCGCGGTGACCACCGGGTCGCCGAGCTGTGTCCACGACCCGGAGATGTCGGGCGCGGTGTAGAACGTGACCGTGTTCCCCGCGGCGCCGTTGTTGACGTCCAGCGTGACCCGTAGCGCCAGGCGGCCGGAGGCGGGCACCGGTATCAGCGCGGTGGCGGTCGTGGTGATGGTCGCCGTGCCGTTCGCCGACCAGACCAGCGTCAGCACCCCGCCTTCCATGTAGAACGCCCACGACCGCTGATTGCCGGTGACCTTGAACTTCGCGGCGAGGTCCGCGATGTCTCGCCAGTCGTCGAGCCGGACGTCGATACGGATGTCGATGTCCCCGGTGACGCTGGTGGCCACCGAGTCCGGGCAGGTGGCCTCATCACCATCCCCGCCGGGCAGGGCGAGATAGGTGAGCCCGCGCTCCACAGCGATCCGTATCGGCGTGTTACGGCCGATCAGCCCGTAATACGGAGAGACTGGGTTGCGCGGGCTGTAGCGGCCGTCCCGATTGTTCAGGGTCAAGGTCGCGGTCGAGCGGTCGACCTGGGCGGCCTCATCTGCCCGGCCGCGCGAGATGTTCACCATGTCGCGCCGGTAGACGTGGCTGCTCACGTCTACCCACCCGCCGAGATTGAGCTCCACCACCAGCGGCAGCACGGTCTCCGGAAACGCCATCGTCTACCTCCCCAGCACCAGCTGCACGTTGCCGCCGCGTGACTTCACCGCGCGCCGCAGGATCTCCACCAGCAGGTCATCCAGACGGGTGCCACCCGAGCGGATCTCCAGCACCACCCGACCGCCGCCCCCGCCGCCGGCGAGCATCGCCGCAGACTGCCCGGCCGAGGTCACCTGGGAGCCGAAGGGCAACCTGACGAGTTCAGGACCCTGCTCTCCGAGCAGGGTCAGGCCGCCCGCGATCCCGCCGGACGCCCGAGGTTGGGCCGCCTCCAGCTTCTTGTTGTAGGCCTCGGCTTTCTTGTTGTAGGCGAGGTCCTTCTTCTCCGTCTCCAGGACGGTCTTGACCTTCTTCGGGATCAGCCCGTACCGGTCCGCGAGTGCCTTCGCCTGCTTGCTGGTCAACCCCATGGAGCGGGCCATGCGAATGAACTCCGCGCGCTGCTCGGCCATCTTCTTCACGATCGAGGACACCGGCTTGCCCAGCTCCCGCATCGCGATGACCACGTCCTGGGCGCCCTCGGCCAGGGAGAGCAGCGCCGCCCGGTTCTCCCGCCCGGCCGCCGTGGTCATGGACAGGGTCCGCTTGTTGTCCTTCAGGCTCTTGCGGGCAGCGTCCCACGCGGCCTCATAGGCGGTCAGGGCACGCTCCTGGCCGAAGATCCCGGACGTGAGCTTGTCCATGCCGTCTCGCAGAGTCACGATCTCCCGCAGGGCCTTCGTGAGGTCCTTGAGCGGCTCGACGACCTCCCGCAGACCGCCACCACCGGCCTGGCGGAACGCCATCGACGTGGAGTTGAAGCCGCTGCCGCCCTGGTTGGACAACATGGCGCGGGTCGTGCCAGCAGGGATGACGTTGGACCCGAACGGCAGCCGCACCAGCTCCGGGCCTTGCTCGCCGACGAGCGCCGTGGACCCGCCCGCGCCGGACACTCCGCCGGAAGCGAACGCACTGGCGGCGCCGATGATGCCGCCGTGCGCCCGGTCGTAGGCGCCCCGAGACGGAATGCCGTTGAGGATGGAGCGGCCGGTGCTGCTGTAGGCGACCGTGACGTGCACGACCTTGCCCCGCAAGCTGTTGATCTCCGCCTGGGCGCGGCGCTTCGCGGCCAGCAGCTGGCCGATCTCGGCCTGGAGTTTCGCGCGCCGCGTCTTGGTGAGGTTCGGGTCCTTGAGCTGCTTCTTCGCTTTCGCGACCTTCGCGTCGAGGTCGCGGATGTCTCCCTCGAGCTTGACGATCTTGGGGAAGTTCTCGACGTCCGTGCGGAAGTCGGCCACCTCGCCACGGGTCTGCCGGATCGACTCGGCCATCGCTGCGGCTGCGTCCTGCCAGGGACCCGGGATCTTCGCGGCGGTCTCCATCAGCGCCTGGGCGCCAGCCAGGATCCCGTCGTAGAAGTCCAGCCCGGCAAGCAGGACGGTGCGGAACACGCCGGCCAGGGCGGCCAAGAAGTTGATCACCATGGGGAGGGTTCGCAGCAGGGTCACGAAGACGATCGCGAAGAGATCCCGGTTCTCGGACACCGTGGAGGCCATGTTGATGAAGGCATCCGAGATCTCAGCGAACAGGCCGGGCAGCATCGGGCCGACCTGGTCGAGCAGTTGGCCGAAGGTCGTCATGATCGGCGCGACGGCGGGCTTGAGCTCCAGGAACGCCTCTCCGAGGTTCTTCACGAACCGGGTCAGCGGCCCCTTCGCGATCTTCATCCCCTGGGTGATGACGGGCTCGAACTCCCGTCCCACACTCCGCAGGGTGGAGCGCACCGTGTCCAGCACCGGCAGAAGCGGCTGAGACGCCCGCTTCATCCCATCGACGATGTCCCGGCCTGTCTCCCGCCACTGGCCGCGGAGCTTCTCGGCCTGCTTGTTGGACTCGGCGACCCGCTTCTGCTCGGCCTTGGACCACCCCTCGTTGATCTCCTCGACGTGGAAGAGCGCCATCGCGCCAGCGCCGACCAGTCCAGCACCGAGGCCGCCGATGATGCCGCCACTGATCACCGTGCCCAGCATCGGACCCAGCGTCGCCGCGACCCCACCCACCGAGGCCAGGATGATCGGCCCGATGATCGGGTTGCTCAGAGCGCCCTTCAGCCCGCCGGTCACCCCAGCGACCAAGGTCTTCTTGATCGCGCCCGCGCCCGAGGAGATCCCGCTCGTGATGCCGGACACCAAGCGGCGCCCCAGGCCCTGGCCGTCGCGCTCGGAGAACATTCCGGTCAGGCGTGCCCGCACCCGGGACGCGGTCTGATCCATGGAGCGGGTGACCGACTCCTGCACTGACCGGAACGCGCGCGACAGGCGGCCCGTCTCGCCGTTGACGTCAGCGATCGCGTCACGAAGGCCACCGGAGAGAGCGGCGCGGATGTGCCCAAACGCCGTGGTCGCGGTCTTCCCCACGTCCCGGTACGTACGGCCGAGATCAGCGGCGTCGCGCTTCGCCTCCGCGACCGCAGGCTTCGCCTTGTTCTTGCTGGTGATGACGATCTCGACCTCATTGGCCACCTGTCACACCTCCTCTCCTGGGTCGTCGGGTCCGGCGAGTTCCTCCAGGCGCAGCAGCCGCAGCAGCCCGGCATCCTCGGCCAGCAGCTGGCTCGGCAGGCACCCGAAGCGCTGGCACTGCGCGAGGATCCACCGCGCCTCGGTCAGCTCACCGGGCTCGGTGACAACACCTCCATCGGGAGCGATTCCTCCAGGGACGGCTCGCCATCGGGCGATGGCCGCTCCAAAGGGGCGGACACTCCGGCGATGTGCTCAGCCCACGTCGACATCAAGCCGGTCACGAACCGCAGGTCCTGATCCATGAGGGCCTCAGCGGTGCATGGCACTGGCATGTCGTCCTCGTCTTCGAGGTTCCAGTCCACGAGCACGCTGGCGAACATGTCGAGCATCTCCCGGATGCTCTCGATGTCCTCGGGCGTCATGCCTCCGGACATGGTCATGTCAAGCAGCGGCGCCAGCTCCAGGAACCGCTCGATGGAAATGGAGCGGACGCGGACCTCCAGGCCCTCCAGGTCCCCATCGGCGAAGGTGAGCTTGAACGTCTTCTTCCGCTTGTAACCCACGTCGTCAGCTCCAGGCCGGGGCGGTGCCGTTGGCGAGGACCCCGGGCGCCGACCAAACCAGCGATCCATCCGCCGCCCGGGTCAGCGCATAGTCGGTGAACAGACACTCCGGGGCGATGGTCTGCCCGCTGACGGTGAGCGTCACCGTCCGCGCCACACTGGTGGTGGCCACGTCCTTGAACGTCGCGTGCGACTTGTCGGCCTCGTCGTTGAACACGCCGTTGAGCGTGATCGAGAAGTCAGCGAGCAGCAGCAGCCGCTCCATCGCCGACTTGTCGACACCGGTGACGTCCTGCACACCGCGCGGGGTGGCGAACTCGAAGTTCGTCACATCGTTCTTGATGTCGTTCACTGAGGTGTCGGAACCGTCCACTGACAGCGCCGTCCACCCCATGCCGGTTTCCTTCGAAATCTTAACCACATCCCTTCATGGGGAACTGACCTGCTATAAGGCCAGTACCAACCAAACCCAGTACGCTTGAAGCGTGAAACGAGACCTTGTTCCCCAGCTGTGCGCTTGCGGATGTGGCGAGTACGCGGCCGTTGACGAACGGCGCAATCGAGTCAGCAAGTACGTGTCCGGACACAACGCCCGCCTCAGTCCCCCGATGGCGGGCAAAACCCACTCGGCGGAAGCCCGCGCCAAGCTGGCGGCCTACTCGGGCAAGCGGGCGTCCTCGTACAAGCACGGATGGTCCGGAACCATCACGTACAAGACGTGGTCTTCCATGTTGGGCCGCTGCGACGACCCCCGGAATGCCTCTTACAAGCTCTACGGCGGCCGGGGAATCACCATCTGCGACCGCTGGCGCGACTTCACGAACTTCCTCGAAGACATGGGGGAGCGGCCGAGCAAGGATCACCAACTGGATCGCATCGACAACGACGGCCCATACTCGCCGGAGAACTGCCGCTGGCTGACGCGAGCCGAGAACAACGCACGCCGCGCCGACCCGGGGGGCTGGATCGCCCGACGGGCTGCACAGGCGCAGCGGTAGCGCCATGACCTATCCCTTTCTCTGCTGATCGGCGAAGCGGTCCTGGTGCTCGGAGAAGTCCTCCACCCAATCCGCGGGCCGCACGTGCCGGCGGATCAGCCCCAGGCGTTGCCGCCAGTCCCCTGCCTGCACGAGGTAGGTCTCCGGCCGGGTGCGGTGGTCGGCGAAGCACCGCTGACGCGGCTCGAAGCGGAACACGGTCAGCCCGGTCTCGGTGCGCTGCTCGCGGTGTGTTCGCCCGGAGGCGTATCGGATGTAGTGCGCCTGCCGCTTGCCGAGCTCGGTGCCCTCGTCGACGGCGGTCTGCCAGCCGTGCCGCCACGCGGCGCAGCCGACCAGCTCGCACGCCGCCCGCACCAGCCGATCCGCCGGAGCGACGATCCGATACGTCTGCATGGCCCCCACGGGCAGCGCCGGAGCGATGCGGTTGATGGGCCTCATGCGCGCCCCTCCCGTGCCTCACGCGGCGCCGGGCGGGGAGCAGGCCGGGTGCCGCGGACCGGCTGCTTGGGCTCCTGCGTGACCGGGACCACCACCACGGACTGCTCCAGGCGCACGAACCCGGGCCGGGAGTGTGCGGCCACCAGGTGCGTCGGCCCGGCCACGTACGGCGTGCCGGCCTCGCACTCCCACGCCTCGACCGGTACGGCGAGCACGCTGCCGTCCTCCTGGGCGTACAGGGCGAGGGCGCCGGTGGTGCACGAGATGTAGGTGGCCATCAGAAGCTCACCGCCGTCTCGTTGCGGCAGACCAGCACGGCGAACTGCGCGTTGCTGAAGGTCCCGGTCGTCACGACCCGCAGGTACCGCTCCACGGTCAGACCTGCGGCGGTGGCGATGCGCTGGCTGGTGATGCCGGTAGCCACGGTGAAGCCTCCGCCGACCACGTCGGCCCAGGAGTCCGCCCCGCCGTTGTCGCTGGACTCCTGCACCTTCACCGCTGCGCTGGTGCCAGTGAAGGCCATGACATGGAGGTACGCCTGGAGACCGTGAGCGGTCGACGCGCCGTGGTCCACCGACGACCCGTTTGTGGCCCCCGTGTCGGTCCGTATGCCTGCGGTGAGCTGTCGCCCCCACTCCAGTCCGTAGCCGTTCGCGAGGGCCTGTACGGCGATCGTGAGGCTCCCGTCCGCACCGCGGGACGGGTCGTAGTTGATCTGCTTACCGACCAGCGCCGCGCCCGCGTTCCCGAGCGCCGCCCCTCGGCAGTAGGTGACGACCTGATCCGCCGTCGGCAGCGCGGACAGCCGCTCATGCGCCTGGTCAGTGGCCGGGTTGAAGAAGGCGCTGTACTCGATCGCCCCGTCGCGTAGACCGCCGATCCGCTCGAAGGCCTCCTTGTCGATGCCGGTGACGTCCAGGGCGGCCGGGCCGCCGCCGATCCGGCCGAGTGAACCGATGTCGCCGGACAGGTTGTAGCCCGCGACGAACAGCCGGTCGCCCATGCCGCTCTGCTTGGTCATGGCACCTGCTCCCATACGTCGTTCACGATCACCGGGACGACGAGCGTCATCACCCGCAGCAGCTTGGAGTCGTGCTGGATATAGCCCGCCTGCGCGCTCAGCGACGTCCCGGCCTGGCCAAGCAGGTCCACGTTGCGGACGCTGCCGCCGAGCGTGAAGTCCCCGGAGTAGGCCGACATCAGGGCGTCCGTGGCGGCCAGCATGTTCGGGTCGATCGCGTCCGCGGGCTCCTGCTCGGCGCCGGTGTAGATCCGCACGTTGAACACCAGCCGGGCGCTCGTCGAGGCCAGCCCGGACCCGGTCGGCACCGGCGCGATGGAGTCCACCCACACCGCCGCGGTGAGACCGTTCCCGGGCGCGTTCTTCGGCTCGTGGCTGTTGACCCGCTCGAACAGGCCCAGCGCCAGGGCGTGCGACGTGAGGCCGTCGAGGATGGTCGTGGCGTCGAGGGACATGGTCAGCCGCCACCGCGTGCGAGGTAGCCCTGCAGGGGAGGCAGGGACGACACGGTGGCCTCGTCCGGGGTGGTGACGGGCTCCCCGGTCTCCGGGTCAAGCACCCACTCATCGTTCTCGTCGAGGGTGATCACGTGCAGGACACGCCGCACGGGCACCTCGTCGAAGACCTCCAGCACGCGCCCGGTGGACAGGGGGATGGACTCCGCCGTGCACCACGACAGCAGCGCCATGTACGGCGGGGATGTCATGTGCTCCGGCTTGGTCCGGATCTCCACGGTCAGGTACAGCACAGGTCCTCCAGGTGGGTGGTCATTGCATGCGCCCCAGGTACCGCTTCAGGGTCTGCGCGGCGATGGCCGGAGCTTTCTTACGCAGGTGCTGGGCGACCCTCCTGAAGGTGAAGTAGCCCGTGAAGCGGGTGACCGGCGCGTTCCTGCTGCCGGTGCCCTCCAGCCAGTGCCCGTAGATCACCCGGTCGTCGTAGAGCACCTGCGCGGACCCAACCGCCCGGTTCCGGATACGGCTCTGGTAGTAGCCCGTCGGGTTGCGCAACACCCGCGACAAGGTGAAGTGGATGTCACGGAACCCCTGCTCGGCGACATCGTCGACCACGGCCTCGGCGAAGTCGTTGAGGGCCAGGACCGCGCGGCCGTCGAACACGGGACCCTCGAACTCCACCGACGCTTGAACCTCCAGCACGTCACACCCCCCGGATTCGGGCCTTGCGGCCGAACGTGGTGTAGGCGTCGTCCCACAGCTTCGCCAGGCCGCGCCCTGAGACCTCGCGCTGGGTCTCACCGGCCCCGGCGACCCGCGCGTACCCTGCCTGCTCCTGCAGCAGCTGCGTCAGCGCCAGCGCCACGGCGAGATCCCGCACGAGGGCGGGCACCAGATGCCGGGTGATGGGCGCCGCGCTGTCGTGGGTCGCCGCAGTGGTACCGAGCGCTCCCCTGGTGACGGTGAGGGTTCGGGCGGCGTAGATGTCGGCGCCAGCGGTGTGAGCAGCCAGCACGCTGCCGTCCCAGGCGCGCTTGACGATCAGGTTGTTGCCCGCGATGTCGACGATGAGCATCCGCTCGGCGTCCACCAGGAGCACCTCGTCGACCGCGTAGGCCGAGCCGGTGGTGACGGCCACCATCACCGCCGCGGCGGACGCCCCCAGGTGCGCGCCGAGGTTCTGGCCGGTGTCGAGCAGACCCCGCCCGGTGACGATCATCTGCTCCGAGCCCACCCGGATGATGTCGCCCACTCCGACCGCTCCGGAGTCCGTGACGTCGACCGTGGTCTCGGACGCGTCGAGCGCCTCAGCCAGTGCCCCGGCCGGCCCGCTGTCGGCGGAGTAGCCGAAGACGCCGGTGATGGCGATGTTGCGCTGGTGGGTGGAGCCGCCGCCGAACGCCGCCGTGCTGGACAGGTTGAGCTCGACGTGGGTGTACGGCGGGCCGGCGTCCGGCCGCAGCAGGAAGTCCCCAGGAGCGATGGAGGTGCCGGCGGCGGTCAGCGAGGTGACGGAGATGACCTCGTGCTGGCCGAGCCACAGCCGCCACGGCCGGGCGCCCTGCGGGTTCGGCCAGTCGAAGGTCCGGGTGCCGGCCCACGGGTAGAAGCGGCGGCGCAGGCGCCCTTCGATCGCGTCGGTGGCGGCCCCGATCGCCCGGTCCACCTGGCCGTTGCTGCGCGCCGTCTCCTGGACGTCCAAGGCGCGCTTGACGGCCTCACGGGTGCAGTACCAAACGGTCATGTCACGCCCTCACCCAGTCGCGCGGATAGGTCCACCCGTCGAAGCGGCAGTGAAGCTCGCCCCGAGGCCCTGCTGCGAGCGGTTCGCCGTCGTTCGGGCAGGCGGTCGGCACCCGATCCCGCTCCTCCTGCCGGTCGGCCGCCGCCTCTCGGGCGATGTCGAGCAGCGTCCACCACCCGCCGGGGGTACTGACGATGGGGGTCCTGGTGACGGTCGCCTCGGCGAACACCTCGACCGCCGCCATGAGGCTCGCCGACCGCCCAGCCACGGCTTCTGCGGTCAGCGCGGCGCTGGCGGTCACCGCGGCAGCGCCGACGGCCGTATTCACCCCGGCCGCCGACAGGGCCACCGCGTGGGTCTGCGTCACCTCACCCTCGACCTGAGCGCCGCCGGGCAACGTGCTGGCCGAGGACCCGGCCACGCCATCCCAGGCCGCGCCCGGCGAGTCACCATCGAAGTAGTCCTCGACCCCGGCGGCCTGCTCGATCAGCAGCATCGTGGCGTCGACCGTGTTGAGCGAGTAGTTGATGCCGTCCAAGATTAAACGCACGCTCGCGGCCCCCTCAGGGGCGACCCCGGTGATCGACGCACGCGACACCACGTTCAACGTGACGGTGTAGCTGGCGCTCGGATACCCGATCGGACCGCCACCCGCGTTCAACCACTCGAAGTAGATCGTGCCGCCACCGGAGAAGTTCGCCGGCCGCAGGTAAACGCTGACCGTGTACTCCAACCCCGCCGTGGCGGGGGCCGCCGGGGTGCGGATGAACGTGCCCGAGGTATACCGGGCCGCGAAGGGCCGATCGAACCCCGAGACAGCGGTACGAGTGGGAGCGGCCTCACCCGCCCAGCCCGTGCCATCGTTGACCAGCGCAGGGTTGACGCACAGGTTGTGGCGGTCAGCCATCTCCCCTCCTCTCCGGCCAGTCGTGCGGTGGTTATGCGGCGATCGGCGTGAACGCCAAGGTCAGCGTGGTGATGGTGAGCGTGTCGCCCGAGGTAACGTCCTTCGCCGAGGTCAGCGCCGCCGACTCCAGGAAGTTGCCGCCGCTCGCGGCGTCCCACAGGCTGACGTGAGTGATCGTCTCTGTCGCGGTCATCGAGTAGCCGGCCAGCGACGACAAGGTCATCGACCCGGCCGACGGTGCCGCCCAGGCGGCCTGGTTGCGGGTCGTCACTGCGGACGCGTTGGCCGTACCCGCCGCGCCTGGGTCGCCTGTGTGGAGCTTGACGAACACGCCCGACGGTGCGGTGTAGTTCGTCCCCCGGAACAGGTTCAGGATCCCGTGCGCGTGGGCCGAGGCCAGCCCGGCGGTCACGAGCTCGCCCCTCGGGTCACCTCAGCCTCGGCGGTGACCTCCAGCGAGGAATCCGCTCCGCCCGCCGCCTTCCGGCCACGCTGCCTCGCCGCCGGGCGGGAGGCCTGCTCGTCGGGCTCGTCAGCCGGAGGCAGCGCCTCACCGGACCCGTCCCCGCTGAGCTCGTGCTCGGTGCCGTCCGCAGGCGCCTCGACCGGCTCGGTTGGCACGCCAGTGCCCGGATGCTCCCGCTCAGCGGCGGCATTGGTAGGCCCGCCATGGCGGGTGATCTTCGGCATGTTCTCCTCCTCATCCGCGTCCTGGGCCGCGTCGCGCCAGGACGCCAGCGCGGGCATGGCCAGCCCGCACCCCACGCACAGCAGCAGGTGGGGCATCTCCACCACGCCCAAGGCGACCTGGCGCAGGTACACCCGCCGGACGTTCGCGAACGCCCGGCAGGTCTCGTTACCGCACGCGACGTCAAGGAAGGGCCGCACCGACCCGCCGCACGCCTCGCTACGCCCAGCCGCCACGTCAGGCCGCCACCACGGCCGCGTTGTCATCCAGCGGGATGTAGGTGAGCACCCACGTGATCGCGCCATCGGTGCCCGCCGAGACGTGCTCGACGCTCCCGGGGGTCAGCACGATCGGCTGCTTGATCGTCGGCACTGCGCCGGGCCCGGTCAGGATGCTGTCCCCGGTCAGGCCCTGGAAGCCGAGCAGGTTGCCCGCTGGGGTGTCCGTGGTGCCGATGTCGGTCGCCGCGCACAGGTCTTTCGTCGCCCCCACCGTGGGGTTGTGCTGCAGCTTGTAGCTGTTGGCCGCGGTGATGGCCGTGGTCACCTCGCCGACGATGCTCGTGATGAGCACCTTGCCGCCGGAAACGGTGAACAGCGCCTTGGTCTCGGCGGCAAGCGCGCCGGTCGCCTTCTCCACCCGGGAGCCGAGCAGCACCGTCCGCAGCTGCGAACCCTGAATGATCGTGGACATTGGTCGCCCCCTCTCAGACCAGAGCCGCGAGGCTGGCCGGCGCCCGCTGGACCTGTAGGTCCCGCTGGAGCGCGGTGACCAGGCCAGCGCCCGTGGACGCGAGCTTCACGTGGGTGTAGCGGTCCGACAGCTCGGTGTCCTCGACCTCGACGAGCATGCCGTTCTCGGCGGTGGCCGCAGCGGTGACCACAGTGGATCCGGCCGCCTGCGTGTGCAGGGTCCAGGCCCCGCCCACGCCGTTGCTCGTGTGGTACCGGGTGATCGTCGCCAGGACCTGAGCGCCCGTACCTCCGGCGTCTCTGGCTTCGGTCAGGGTGTAGGTGTCGCCGGCCGCCCCCGCGAGGTAGCAGAGGAACGCCACGCCGCCCACGTCCCGCAGGGGGACGTACACGTTGTCAGCGATGGGGATGGCGTTGAACAGCCGCCCGAGAGCTTCCATGATCCTTCGGTTCCTTCCTGGTCAGGCCCGGTCGGCGATCTCAACGAACGGGGACAGCGTCGGCCCGCCGTTGGCCGGGGTGATCGCGGACTTCAGCCACGGCTGGCCGTCGACCCGCTGAATGATCCGATACGCCGTCTGGTCGTTCCCGAACCGGTAGTCCGTGCTGGACGCGGTGCTCATGACCTGCCGGTCACCGATCAGGTAGTAGGACAAGTCAACGAACGCCAGGTCCGAGCGGTCACCGAGGCGGCCGGCCTTCTCCGTGACCACCAGGGGGCGGCCGAAGATGGTCATCGGCGCCGGGCCCGCCACGTTGGTGAGCATGACCGGGCCACCGCCAGTGCCGACGCTCAGCGCCATGGTGAACAGCTCCGGGATCGCCTCAGGGCTGCACACCCAGATGCCGCGCGCCAGCGAGCTGGGCAGCATGCGGGAGTACATCTTGATGACGTTCTCCACGACGATCGTGTCCGCGGACTGGGCGGACTCCTTGGCCACCGCGACACCGGCCGAGTTACCCGCGCCGAGGAAGCCCAGCGGCTCACCCACGCCGGAGCCGCTCATGAAGGCTGCGTCCTCGAAGAACGCCAGCGCCTGCGGCCACAGCGTCTCGATCAGCGCGGCGAACGAGATGAGAGAGTCGGCCAGGAGTTCGTTCGGTGTGACCGCGAACCCGGTCAGCTTCTTGGCGTCCAGGACGATGCGGCCGAACTTCGGCATGCTCTCGATCAGCGCGGCGGACTCCTCGCCCCAGAAGCCGATCATGCCGCCGAACACGCTGCCCGCATTGGTCGTGGAGTCGATCATCGGGAACGGCACCCGCGCCGTCTCCATCGGCACCACCGTCGCCCGCGGCCGGACCACCGCCATCTCCAGGGCGATCTGCAGCAGCTGGCTGCGGAGTGTCTCGGGGACCAGGAACCCGCCGTCGGCCGGGACCACGCTGCTGGCGGCGTTGCGGATCTGCTCCATCCGCGCCCGGGTCTCAGCCGACGGGTTCAGGTGCCACGCGGAGTGGAAGTACTCGGCCGCGTTCTTGAACTCCTTGTCCAGCACGGTGCCGGCGGCCTTGGCGTTGTAGGCGGTGGCCTGCTTGTGGCTGGTGAGCATGTTGGTCGGCCGGGTCTGCGGGTCGAGGTTCAGGCGCTGGATGCCCTCGCCTCCGACCCCGTTGTCCTTGAGCATCTGGGCGAAGACGCGCTGGGTTTCCTCGGCGACCAGGCGGTGCAGGTCGGTGCCCTCGCCCTGCTGCTGGTTGGCGTACGCCTGGACGAACGCCTGGAGCGTGTCGGCCGACGCGAGGATCCCCTTGTAGCGGCCGGCGTCGCCGAACATCTCGGCGAGCTCGTCGGCGTTCTTCGGGACCGGGATGTCCTTCGGCAGGACAGGTGTGGTCACAGCAGTGCCTCCCTCAGGCTTTCCCACACGTCCGCTGCGGACGGGGGGTGGATCAGGTGTGCGGCCAGGGCGGCCCACTCGTCAGGCTCGACGGCCTGGGCGACGGGCTCGGCCTGGCCGAGGTTCAGGGCTGGAACCTCGGTGGGCTCCGGGGTGACGTCCGCGGGCACCTGGGCGACGGGCTCAGGCTCCTGCGTGGGCTCGACCGGCTCAGGATCAGCGACCGGCACAACCTCTGAAACGGCCGGGGCAGGCGCAGCGCTCCGGCCGGCGAACCGGAACACCGACAGGTCCCACGACGCCGCCATCGCTGGGTCCTGGTCGGGCTGACGGACGGGTCGCGCTACCTCATCCGCCAGCCCTGCTGCTACGGCCTCATCGGCGGTGTACCAGGTCTCCGCCTGCATCCGCGCCCGCCACTCGGCCACAGTGCCGCCGGCGCGCTCGGCGTAGACCCCGGCGATGTTGTCGCTCTGCCGATCGAGCAGGTCGGCCATCTCCCGCATGTCGCCAGCCTGGCCGTAGCAGAACCCGCTCCCGTCGTGGATCATCATCTGTGAGTGCGGCTGCATGATGATCCGGTCACCCGCCATGGCGATCACCGAGGCGATCGACGCGGCCAGGCTGTCGACGTAGACGGTGACCGTGGCCGTGTGCGACCTGAGCACGTTGTGAATCGCGATGCCGTCGAAGATCTCCCCGCCGGGGCTGTTGATCCTCAAGGAGATTTCGCTCGCGGTGATCGAGCGCAGCTCTTCGAGGAACGTCTCCGCGCTGGTACCCCAGTAGCCGATCTCGTCGTAGATGACCACCTCGGCCGGGTCAGCGAGGTTCGTGATCCGGTACCACTGCCGCTCGGGGCCGACCTTGGCGCGGAGCTGCTGGCGATCCAGTCTCATGATTCATCCCACCTCGGTTCGACCGTGCCCCTGCACCGGATGCCGCCCTTGCACGCCCAGTAGCCGCCGTTCGGGTACTGGGCTTGGGCCTCGGGCAACGTGTCGTAGCGGCGGCCGTCGGCCTTCTCGCAGAATTCACAGGTCGCGTCGTCGCGGATCTCGCTCGCTTCGTACCAGGTCGCGCCCTTGCCGTCGGCCTCGGCCTGCTCCAGCGTCGCGAACCGGCCCGCCCCCTCGGCAGCCCAGATCGCGCCGCCCAGCTCGGTGCGCAGGCTCGCATCCGACAGGGCCTCCAGGTGCTCGACGACCCGCTCAGCGACCTGCTCGCCTGACATGTCGGGCGCCCACACCCGCAGAGCCTCCCGCCCGGCCGCCACCGCCAGGCCCGTCGCCAGCAGCCCCGCCGTCACCGCCGCACCCGCCGCGAGCGTCGCAGCCAAGACTCCAGCCACGGCCGCCGCCGTGATGGTCACGCCCTGCTCCTCGGCGGCCTCCACCATCCGCTCACCGACGGCCTCCGCCTGGGCAAAGAGGGTGGCCTCCAGCAACGCCGCCCCGACGTCACTGGAGGCCGTCAGCGCGGCGAGATCCTCGGTACGACCCTCATCCACCAAGGATTCAATCTGCCGCGCGAGCTCTTCCCGCTGCCCCTCCGACACGTCAGCCCAGTCGGCCAGCAGCTCCTCCAGGGGCTCCTGCCAGTCCTCCCGCGTCTCCTCGGGTTCGGCCTGAGCACGCAAGACCAGCGGACGACGCCGCGAGTTCGCGATGCGCGGCTTCGGCACCCCGGCCGGCGGACCGACGTAGGGCATCTCCGGCAACCCCACCGCCGACAGCACCGCGGCGGGCTCCCACCCGGCGGACACCAGCCGATGAGCGGATTCGGCCTTGCTGAGACGCTCGTCGTTGTCGGCCTCACGGTTCGCGGGCACGGGGTCGACGTAGTCGAACTCCAGACCGGCCGCAGTGGCGCCGAACAGCGGGAGGAAGTCGTTGTTCAGCGCCTGCTTGAAGCGCTCCAGCCGCGGCACCGTCAGCTGCTCGGCGAACCACGCCTTCGACGCTTCGGCGGTCGCCCGGTTGACGTCATCGACATCGCCGACCGCGAACTTCGGCATGCCGTACGCCTCCCGGATCACGTCCCGAGCGACCCCGCGGAGTTCAACGAACTGCATGTCGCGCTGCGTGAACTTGCGATCCACCCAGCGGCCCTGCTCCAGCAGGGCGACGCGGTGGGCGTTGGCGATGCCCCGATGCTGCTCGTTCCACCGATCGCGCAGCTCGTCGAACTCGTCATCGGACAGGCGCTTGTCGACCTCGATGATCCCGCCCGGCTCCGCCGAGTTCAGGAAGAAGTTGCGGTTCCACTCCGCGGAGTACCTGGTCGAGTCGAGGTCGGTGAGGATCGACTGGACCGGGCCCATGCCCCGGTAGGGGTCGAGCGGGTTCGGCATGCGGAGCTGGATGACCTCGTCGCGCTCCAGCGGGATCTGCTCCCCGTCGGGGCCGCGGTAGACGTAGCCGCGGATGAACTCTTCCGGGTCCGGCACTGGGGAGATGCGGTCCGGGCGCACCGGCCAGATCTCCAGCGGGATGGACCGCATCATCGGGTTGCGGGCGATCACCCACCAGCCCTCGCCCGTCAGGTCGACGTGCTGCTGGACGGACTCGACGAACTCCTGCCGCGTGAAGAACGGGTTCGGCCGGGTCCAGATGTCGAGGGCCAGGTGGCGGGTGACCTCGGTCCGGTCTTCCTTCCGGCCGCTGGCCGCCTGACGCCACAGGCTCCAATTGACCTGCGACGCGGCGTTCGACGTGCGGTGAACGATCGAGAACAGCGTCCCGACGCTGCCCATGGCGCGCATCTGAGACTCGGCGTCGTTGCGTTGCAGGAACGGCAGTGCCCAGCTCGCCGACCGGCCGACATACGGGACTGGCGCCTGGTTCCGGAAGGCGCTGGCGAGGGCCCCGAACATGGAGGTCATGGCCGCACCCGGAAGAGCGGGGAGGTGAGGCGCCATTCAAGGACCCAGCACGACACTCCGGCGACCGCGAGGCCGGCGGGGACGGCGAGGGTCCAGGCGGCGGCTGACAGCAGCGCGAGCCCGGCGATCACGAGGATCACGGGGAGGGCGGGGCGCAGCCGGGGGATCACACCCCGGATGCTACAGCTCGCAGGAAGATTTACGGACTACATGGCTGATGACCGAAAAATTTACTGTCCACGGCGATTCTGGGTTAGGTTCACAAGACCCTGATACGCGGCCGGGAACCCAGATCCCGCTCCGCCACGACGTACCGCTTCCCATCGCAGCCGTGATCGTTCTCCTTCACCGGAACCTCCTTCGGCTGCTTGCCGTCCTTGTTGTCCCACACGTACCCGACGATCTCCTCGGCCGTGCACGCCGGCTTCTTCGCCTCCTCCAGCTCCGGATCCCGCTCCACCACGCTGTCACGCAGGATGAACAACCTTGGCCGCCCGTCGCCGGCCACTTTGAGCCGAGACTGGACGGCCTGGATGCCGTCGGAGACGGTCTTCTTCGCGGCCACCGTGGACATGCCCAGGTGCCGCTCCAGCGTGGCTCGGTCTTCGGCGTCGTGGTCGCAGACGATCGCCCGGGGCCGCGGCTCCCGCCACTTCCCGCCCGGGGCGACCAGGCGCAGGATGTGCTTCGCGTGGTCCTCGACCAGGCGGCGGGTGAAGTAGATCTCCCGGTACAGGTACAGCCGCCCGTCGGGGTCCTCGGCCCAGCACTGCAACACGAACGGGTTGGTGTAGCCGAAGTCCACCGACCACCACCGCGTCCACGAGTCGGGGATCGGGAACCGGTCGAGCAGATGGACGGCCGGATCCCACTCCTCGTAGATGAGGCCCTCGGCCGCGACCCACCGGCCGTGCCGGAGCCGGTGGTGCCGGACGCCGGTGAGCTTGTCGAGCTTGCCGATGTAGTCCCGCCCGACCATCGTCAGCGTGCCGTCCGGCCGGAACAGGACCGGGTTGTCCTCGTGGCGGCTGTGCAGCATGACCGTGTCGCCGCGGTCCGCCCTCGCCTTCAGCCAGTGCGTCGGCGTGCTCGGGTTGCAGTCGGCGAGCAGCTGCTGGAAGGAGATCTTCCCGTTGCGCAACCGGGTGGTCAGCGCCTCCCAGTCATCCACGGTGAGCTCGATGGCCTCCTGCACGAAGATGACGTCGTACTCCGACGACATGACCTTCTGCGCCTTGTCGAGGCCGCCGACGACGATCGTGGACCCGTTGCTGTACCGGTAGGCGGCGGCCTCCTGGGGGGAGCCGCCGTACCAGACGACGTGGCCGGCGGTGATGCTCTCCTTGGCGACGTGCTCGCGCCAGGTGACCAGGCCGGTCGAGCCGAGGGAGGCGAGGGTCTTGCGGACGATGAGGCCGCGGGCGCCGGGGTTGAGCAGCATCATCAGGTGCAGCTTCTCCATCGCGGCCCGGGACTTGCCCGTCCCGGCGGGGCCGCTGAGCAGGACCTCCGAGGCTCGGCACTCCATGATCTGCCGGGCTGCGCCGCGCGGCCGGTAGACATGACGCAGCGCGACGGTCATGACCGCCCACTCAGCCTGCGGCATTCATCACACGTGCACGTCTGGTCCGTGATCTCGGTGTGCACGTGGTGGTCGGGCCACTTCCCGCACATACACACGTTGACCGACACGGCAGGCCGCTGCTCGTACGGGTGCTGGGTGCGGGGCAGACGCCTCCGGTGCGTGACGTCGAAGCGGAGCTGCATCACGGCCATGCGCGCCTGCCACTCCTCGGTGTGCACGATGCCGCGTGCCCGCTCGGCGTTGTAACGAGCCAGCACGTCCCCGTCCAGCAGCTCGACGACCTGCATGCTGAACACGTCCAGCGCGGGGCGCCGCTCCCATGGCCACCTCATGTCAGCCCCTCCAGGTCGACGCCTTCGAAGTTGTAGCTGATCGCGATGTCGCCGCCGATCAGCTGCTTCACCGGAATGTCCAGGCCGAGGAGCTTCGCCCGCCGCTCCTGGATGCGGAGAAGGCGGTCGATCGCCGTGAGCACGGGGGCATCGTCAGCGAGGGGCTCGCCGCGGCCGTCATCCACTTCGGCGGCGCCGTCGTCGTTGATGAACGGTTGGCCGAGGCGCACGATCTTGCCGTGCGACACCACGTAGTGTCTGGCCTCCAGCACGGCGCGGGCGGCGCGGGCGAGCTCGTCGAGCTGCATCAGCTCCAGCTGGCGGAGTTCCTCGGCGGGTTCGGCGACGGTCTCTTTGAGGGCGCGCTGTACGGCCTCGTAGGCGCTGCTCTTGGAGGCGAGGCCGAGCTGGTCGGCGATCTGCTGGTAGGTGAGGTTCTGCGCGCGCAGCCGGCACGCCTGGGCGTCACGGGCTGCGACGTCGGGGTCGCGGGCGTAGCAGCCGTCTCCACCTCGGACCTCAGACACGCGGGCTCCTTCCTCGTGGCTCTGCTTCATGGTGCGGCATCGGGGTCATGCGGGCGCAGCTCGGGACGGGGCAGGTCAGGCTCACGGGCGGCTCTCAGGCTTGTGGTGACAGGCCATAGAAGCGGAAGCGCTCACACCGCGATAAACAGCTGAGGAAGTTCGGCGAGGGCCAGGACGGTGTCGCGTCGGCGAGAACGTCGATCGACCTCGGCGCGCGCCTCTACTGCGAGTTCGGATCGCCATTCGGCCGCTGATTGCGACGGCTCTTGCAGCGAGCCAATTGCTCGCTGTCCATAATTGAGCACTTCCCCCACCTGCCAGGAAACTTTTGACTTCATGGGAAGCCCGCCCATATTCCACCTGACCAGTCCTTGGCTGGGCTTCGGTGGCTTGCCGTCAAAGAAGGTCGTGCCCCCTATCTGCCGATGCTCCCAGGCCACGGCATACATGAACTCGTCGGCGGTCTCTGACCCGAAGGGCGTGCTCACGTCGATGTCGACGCGAGCACGAAGCAATTCAGCTCCGCTCTGCCACACGATGTGCCAGTGCTCGAAAGGAGAGTCTCCGCATTTATCGGGGTGGTAATTGACGATTCCCCATGGCACGCCGTCGAGCGTGCCGTCTGCAGCGATCAGTGGCCTTTCGCGGAGCTGGCGAAATACGGCAAGGGTGACTTGCTTGCCGCTGATGGTGAGGGTCTTCACTTCCACGGCGGCGGTGGTGATCTGGGCGTTCTGAGTGGTGAGGATCTTGGCCACGGGGCGGCTCCCTGTGCTGGTCGGGGTGAGGGTGGTCAGGTGGCGAGGTCGAACAGCGGGAGCTCGACCAGCTCGTAGGTCCACGAGGTCCGCGGTACGGTCTCGGGCTCCGGAGCAGCCGGCGGCCGGGTGTTGGCGTGGTGGGCGCAGGGGCAGATCCACTGACAGATGCGGTCGGCCAGGTACACCTGCGCCCTGCACCCGTAGCGCGGCCCGGTGATCGACGGTGTGGGGTGCTGGTGCGGCTCGGCGTGGTGGACGGGGTAGACGCCGCTGCGGTCGCAGATCAGCGTCTCCCACGTCGGGAGCGGGGTGGCTCGGCGGCAGCGGTCGTGCTGGCCGATGTCGGGCTGGCACCAGTGGGTGAGGCCGGACTGGCAGGCGCATGTGCTGGCGGCGAGGGGGACGTCTCGGTGCTGCTTGCGCATGGGCTTGGTCCAGATGTTGGCCCGCACCCACTCGGCCTCGGCCGGAGTCACCGTGGCACCGCCGTCCGGCCGAAGTCCTCGAAGCCGGGCAGGGCCACGACCTCCAGCCCGGCCGACGCCTCCGGGGTGTGGGTCTCCTCGTGGCAGCCGCACAGGCACCGCCACCGGCACCGCCGGTCAGCGAGCCATACGAGGGCGACGTGGTTGCTCCGCGGGGACATCTCCCGCCGGTACAGCGCCTCCCGAGCCTGGGCCGGCTGACCGCCGGGCCGGTAGATCAGGGTCTCGACCTCGCCGAGGCGCCCCCAGATGCCCGCGTCGACGACGGGGCACGCCTGGTGGTCGCCGCGGTGGCAGGTCACGTAGGTGCCGAGCTGGCAGGCGCAGCGGGGCGAGGGGGTGGGGATGCTGAGCGGTTCCAGGACGGCGGTCCGCACCCATGCGGCGGCCTCGGGCGTCACGGCTCCTCGCGGATGCGCTGGCGCAGGATGCTGCGGATTTCAGCCGCGTGCTTTTCGCTGTAGTGCCGCTCCATACCGTCATGCGCGGACTGCGGGGTGATGTCGTGTTCGATGTGTCCGCAGTTGAAGAAGCAGTGCACGGTGATGATCTGGAACAGCCCGTCCGCCTGGCGGGCGTCGGGGTCGACGCGGATGAGGTCAGGCACGGTCGTCTCCTGTCGGTGCTCCGTGTGCGCATGGACATCCGTGGGGCCGGATGGTGTGGTCGCGGCAGACCTCGGCGGGGTGGCCTTCGGGCTGGACGTCGGCGGCGGTGGCGCATGCCGGGCAGATCATCGGTCGTCCTCGCTCTCGATGGGGGTGACCTCGGCGACGACGTGCCGGTCCCGGCGGCCGACTGCGTCGGTCTGGGCCTGCTGGTCGTCGCGTTCGGCCTGGGCGTCGTCGAGGTCGGTGTAGAGGCTCCAGCTGCCGAGTTCGGGCTGGTGGCTGGCCTGGTTGTAGGTGATGACGAGGTACACGGCGGTGGTTGCTCCTATCGGGGGCGGATGTGGTGTCCCAGTCGGTGGCAATGAAATCCGGGGTGAATCACCCTCGATTCAGGTCGAGACCGATGCCGGTCGCGGTCACCAGTTCCACGGCCTTTCACGTCCGGGCCCGGGTGCGGGGCGTTGCAGGCCGCGCCGCCGGTGCCGCTGGTCGATGACGAGCAGGGCAACGAGGGCGAACGCGATGACGGCGAGGGTGAGGACGCCCACCACGCGGATGATGAGGTCGAGGACGTCAACCACGGCCCGCCCCCTCGCCCGCACTCGCCTCGTGGTGGGCGTCCTCACCCTCGGGGTCCGTGCCTGCCGAGCGGCCGATCTCGGCGCGGATGCCCGGCTTCCACGCGTCGAGGTCCATGCGGTCGAGGCGGGCGAGCATCTCGACCATCACGCCGCCCCACTCGGCGACCTGATCGGTCTGGGAGGCGGGGATCTTTCCTCGCTGGGTGGCGTCGAGCAGGGTTTCGACGGCGGTGAGCATGCGGGAGCGGACGGTTTTGACCTCGGTGGCGAGGCGGATCATGACGTCCCACGGTGCGGTGCGGCGGTTGAAGTCCCTCTGGGATTCGCCGGGCTGCCGGTGTTCGGGTCGAAGGCGGGTCATGGCGGTGGTGCTCCTATCGGGGTCGGCGGCCGGTGAGGTCGTAGGTGGCGCGCTTGGCGGGGTCGGACAGGACGCTGTACGCCTCGGTGACCTGCTTGAAGCGGTCACCGGCGTGCGGGTTGAGGTCGGGGTGGAGTTGGCGGGCGAGGCGCCGGTACGCCGAACGGATCTCGGTGGACGTCGCGGAGGTGGTGACTCCGAGGACGTCGTACATGCCCCCTGTGCGGCCCTGAGATGGCCGTGGAGGGGTTCGTGGGGGCGGGGGTACCCGAGATGCCCGAGGGGTGCACGTCGCCACGTGAGGCATCATCAGGCGCTCGTGAGGCTGAATCCTGGACGCGGCCGACACTCGGCGGGAGCGGAGCGTGCCAGCGGCGTCGCGCATGACCGCCGTGTTGCCCGCCGGGTCGGGGTCGGGGTTGACGCCGAAGGGCTTCCCGGCCTGGGTGCGGGTCCAGCGGACGGGCTGGTGGCAGCGGCGGCAGGGCTTCAGGTCGGCTCGGCTGAACATGGTTCCTCCGTTCGGGTGGCTTGGCGTTCGGGTGGTCAGCGGACTCGGGTGCGGGTGGTGCCGCATCGTCCGCACCGCTGGGTGATCACGCGGCCGATGACCTCGTACGTGACCCAGCGGTGCCGGTGGAGCCTCACGGCGCGGCCTCGTGGTGAGTGATGACCGGGTCACCGTCGATCCGCTGGCGCCGCTCCAACTCGTGCGCCCACCCGGCGTCGGAGTTGCGCACCTCGATGGCCTTCGCGATCGCCGCGGCCAGCGCCTCCTTAGCAGCCTGCTCGCGGAGCCGGGCGTACTTCGTCTCCAGTTCGGTGAGGCGGGCCAGCCCGTCCTGGTCGGCGACGAGCGGGGCGACGTCGGGCGACAGGACGCTGTAGTCCAGCGGCGACCGGTACCAGCCGATCAGCTTGTACGTCTCCCCCCTGGCTCGGCGGCCGACCTCCAGGCGGGCGTTGCGCAGGTTCTGCAACGCCTGCCACGCGGCTCGCTGCTCGCCGGTGAGGCCGTCGTGCCAGCGGGCGCGCTCCAGCGGCTTAGCGGGGATCGGCGCGGGCAGCAGCGCCTGGAGCCGCTTGATCTCAGCGGTGAGCGGCGCCCGCGCCGCGGTGGACAGGTCCACGTACAGCCGATCCATCTCCGCGAGCTCGTCGGCGGTCAGGTAGTGCTCGGCGCCCTCGGGGACGCGCTCGAGCGGGTAGCAGGCGGTGCGGACGCTGTGCTCGGCGGCGGCTGCCCACTCTTCGCGGGTGGGCCACGTGCGGCGTGCGGTGGGCATGGCTACTCCTGGTTGGCGGCGAGGGCTCGCCGGACGCGGGCGTCTCGGATCACGGCGGGCAGCGCCTTGATCGGTGGTCTCCAGCCGGGTCCGTTCACCAGTTCGGCGACGATGCGCTTCACGAGGTCGTCGAGCATGTGGTCCTGCACGTGGGGCTGGAGCATGCGGGTCAGGCCGGTGCGGAGGGCGGTCCACTCGGCGGCGATGTCGGGGTCGGTGTCACTCACGACAGGGCCTCGCCGAACAGGTCGAGCTGCGGCTGGGCGGGCTTGGACGGCTGCTTGCGCGACGCCTTCCCGCTCTTCCGGACGTTGTCGTCGCGCACGAAGCCAGTCGAACCGGCCTGCGCCTGAAGGGTCCGCTTGAGGGCGTCGTAGGCGGCGAACCCGCCGTCGGACAGCACCCGGCAGAACGCGTCGAGCACAGGCACGCCTTCGGGGGTGACCATGTTCACGATGCCGGGGACGTTCTCCATGACGAACGTCTTCGGGCTGATCTCCAGGACGAGCCGTGCGTAGTCGAAGACCAGTGAGTTGCGGGGGTCCATGACGTCGCGCTTTCCGGAGGCGGAGAAGCCCTGGCAGGGCGGGCCGCCGATGACGGCGTCGACCTCGCCGACTTCCATGCCGAGCGCGTCGAGGATCTCGGCGCCCGTGAGTCGGCGTACGTCGGCGATCCAGAACTGCTCGCAGGGGACCGCCTTGACGCAGGGGGCGCACGTGCAGTCTGCGGGCGGTGGGCCGTCGTGGCCGCCGCTGGCGATCCAGCCGGTGCCCGCGCCCGCGAATCCGACTGGGGCGCCGGCTTTGACCCAGCGGTGTTTCTCGTCGCCGTTGAATTTCTGCCAGGCGGCCCATCGGTCGGGGTCGTCGAAGTGGACGATCGTTTCGGGGCCGCCGAGGTTGCACAGGTAGGTGGCGGCGGCGTGCAGGTCCCATTCGACGGCGGCGGCGACGTGCCAGCCTGCGTACTTGAAGCCGAGGCTGAAGCCGCCGGCTCCGGCGAAGAACTCGACGGCGATCGGTTTGTCTCGGCGCCGGGGTGGGGGTGTGGTGCGGGGGATGAGGAGGCCGGAGGGCATGGAGTCCCAGCCGTCGAGGCGAGCGGGGACGGCGAGCAGGGTGGCGGACGTGGTCATCAGCTCTCCCGGTGAAGGTCGGTGGGGAAGTCGGGGACGGTGATTCCTCCGGCCGGACCCCATCCGGCGGCGAGGAGCTCGGCGAGCATGAGGCCGGCCATCTGCCGAGGCGGGAGGAGCTGCTCCTCCGCGTAGAGGTCGAAGGCGGCGGTGAGGCGCATGTGGGCGTGGTCGATGGGGTGCTCGCCACGGGCGTAGGCGCGGCGGGCGGTGGCGTCGAGGTGGCTCACGGCAGGTCCGCCTGGCGCAGAACGACGCGGCGGACGCTGTTGCCGACGTCGTCCCAGTCGGCGAGGTCCGCGGCGACCAGGCGCTCGTCGTGGGCGGGCTGGTCGAGGCGGCGGCCGGCGGCGGTGGTGCAGGCGCTGCCGATCCCGGCCTTGCACCAGGGGCAGCGGACTTTCTTCGCGGCGATGCGCAGCGGGTGCCGGTCGAGGCCGCGGGCCCAGTTGTACTCGTCGGTCGGCGGGCGGCCGGAGCCGAGGGCGAGGACTCGGCCGACGTCGAGGCCGTCGGCCAGCTGCTTCGTGGACTGGATCACGCGGTCGCGGTAGGCGCCGGGGTTGTCGGTGAGTTCAGCCGGGGGTGCTGGCATGGGGTGGCGGGCGATCCGCGATTCCCGGATGCGGCGGACCTCGGCGAGGATCTCGGCGAGGGACACGAAGGTGTTCACGCCCACGAGGTTGTTGAGGGCGTTGTCGGCGTCCTGGTAGTCCACGGCGTGGAGGGCGGCGACGTACCACTCGTCGGGGGTGCCGTCTTCGATGCGCTGCTGGGGCCAGAGGCGGATCAGACGGCGGGTGAGCACTGCGGCTTCGACAGGTGTCATCGGGCGATCGCTCCTTTGGTGGTGGGCAGGGTTCCGGCTTCGCGCATGCGCTCTTCGAGGGCCATGGCGCGTTGAAGGGATGCGTCGACGATTTGGGCGTTGCGGGACTGGGGCGGTGAGCTGGCGGCTCCGGCGTTCATGGCTTCGTTGACCACGGACGGGAGCGTGGAGGGGTGCAGGCCCTTGGCCATCCAGGTGGCGACGCCTCGGCGGACGTCGTCGGGGGGAATGCCTTCGCCGAGGAGGGCTTTGATCTCCTTGCCGAGCTGGCCGATGACCTTTTGCGGGGGGCGGCTCTGGCAGCGTTCGATCCACTCGCCGGTGATGGTCTGGGCTGTCGTGGTGACGGCCGAGGCGGCGGGGCGCGGCGCGCCAGCGCCCGCCGTAGGCGGAACGGGCTCGGGTGTGGGAGTGGGTGTTATCCCGTAAGGGATAACCCGGTGCGCGCCCGCGCGCGAGCCATCGTTTGCTTCGGCGGTGCCATCGTTTGCTAGGTCGCCGGTGGCATCGTCATGGCTACCCGATGGCAATTTGCTATCCGGTTGCTCCGGGTCGGCAGGCTCTTCGCTGGTCGGCGAAGGCTGCTTGTTACCCCATCGCTTCTGGGCGCCGAGCTTGCCCGCGGCCGACCGGGCCGCCTTCGTCTCGTCGCTCGGTAGGTACTGCTCGAAGTCGTGGAACTTCCATCCGCCATCGAGGACATCCCACAGTCCGACCTCGACCAGGAGGGCGGCCATGGCCTTGCCCTGGGGGCCGAGGTAGCGGCGCGGCAGGCTGGCCGGGATCACGCCCGGAGCCTTTCCGCCGCGCCGGGTGTTGCGGTGAGCCCAGGCCAGACACAACGTCCACAGGCCGACTGCGGTAACGCCGTCGTCGTGCTCAAGCAGGGCCAACACCTTCGCGTTGTCGTCGAAGGCGTCGTCAATGCGTGCCCATGCCACTTGGTTGATCTCCAGTCGGTTCAGTGGGTTGTCATGTCCTGGTCAGGTGAGATGGCGGTGACCTCTGGCAACAGTGTATGCCACATGGTGAGGCATGGACAGCGGCATAGCATGTGGCACACTGGTTCCCATGGACGTAGGCCACCAGGTAATGCCGCATGCCCTGTGCGATCATGAGGACATGGACAGCGAGCGCCGAGCACGGCTCCAGCGGCTGGGCCGCACCTATCGACGCGCCATGGAAGACGAGAAGAAGGCCCGCGAGGCGCTCGCCCGCGAGGTCCTCGACGCCCTGGCCGCAGATGAGCCGGTCGGCGAGGTTGCGCGCATCGCCGGCTTCGACCGCGAGTGGGTGCGCCGTGCCCGCGTGGCCGAGGAGAAGCGCCTTGCCGAAGAAGCGCGCACGGCGGAGGGGCGGGCCGCTGATGAGCAGCCCGCCACCTCCTGACGCCTTCCTTCTACTCACGAGCCTGTCGAGGGGTACTGCTCGCCGCTTCTTCCCGGATCCGGGAAGAAGCCTGGTCAGAGCGCTTTCCCGGATCCGGGAAAGCGGACTTATCCATCCGCTCCAGCCATTCGGGGGCGCGTTCGCGGATCCCCTGGATGTGTGCGCCGTGGCGCAGCCGATTGAGCGCGCTCGGGCTGACGTCCAAGGCGACGGCGACCCTCCACCACGGCCAGCCGAGCTCCTTGCGGCGCGCGTTCAGCTCGGCGTACAGGCGTTGCGGGGTGACGACCGCGGCGAGCGTCTTGGCCAGCTGCTCCTCAGTCATGACGACCACCTGGCCGGCGTCGGGCACCCCTCGTGCGGGGCCGTACACCAGTGGCTGCCCGCCCAGGTCACGCCGCCCGGCTGATACGCCAGCACGGCGAGACCCCGGGCGATGGTGGCGGTGACGCGCCCTTGCGGAAGGTCCCGCTTGCGCGGGTTGTGCTCCCACATCTGATCGGCGCCGGAGCTGATCAGGTCAGCGGCGGAGACCGCAGCCGCCTGCCGGCCCTCGGCCGACCAGTCGGCGACCGCGGCGATGGACATGGGAACCATCACCTCCATGCCGATGCGCAGCAGCTCCGTGCGGTCGGCGGTCACGACGCCGCTCCGAAGAGCGCCGACTGCTGCGGCCCGACGGCCTGAGGGTGGGCGGCCTCGACCCGGTCGGCGTGACCGCGGATGATGAGCGCGCGCTGGGCGTAGGCGTTGGACTCACCGCACAGCCGCAGGTGCTCCTGCTGCAAGGCCACGAGGGTTTTCCAGCCCTCACCGGCGATCACGGCGGCCAGGTGCCGCTGCCCGGTTTCCTCGCCCGCGGCCCGCAGCGTCGTCGCCCGGGCGGCGTGCTCGTCGGCCTTGGCCCGCTCGGAGGCGAGCCAGGCCAGCAGCTGGCCGGGGTCGGTGCAGGCGAGGCAGCCGCGCACGGTGCCGCGCTCGTGGCTCCCGGCGGTCATGACAGCCGCTCCGCGGCGCATCGGCCGATGCAGGACAACGCGTCGGACCGGCACACCAGGCACGGCTCGCAGCGCAGGCACAGGGTGACGTGGCGGCCCCGGTGGATCTGCGGCCAGTGCCCGCGGCGCAGGCACGCGATCAGGCGTCCGATCAGGCGTCGCACGGGGCCACCTCGCTCACGGCCGGGGCGGGTGCGATGGGGAAGCACCACATGCTCTGGCCGTCCGGCAGGGTCAGCTCCCACGGCCCGCGGAACAGGCCGTACGCCGCCCAGTCGCAGCCACGCTCCTCTCCCTTGGAGAGGGTGCGGCCGATGCACTCCTGGCCGAGGACGGCGGAGGCCGTGACCTCCTGGCCGTCGTGGCCCTTGCGGGGGTAGTTGTTCAGCGCGACGGAGAAGTCGAGGCCGGTGGCGATGTCGGAGCAGTGCGGGCACTGGAAGGCCCAGCTTGTCCAGTCGTCGCCGAAGCGCTCGCGCAGCTCGGCGAGGAGCTCAGCCTGGGTCAGCTTGCGGTGGTCAGTCACGGCCGTCACCGCCGTCCTGGGGCGCTGGCACGAGCATCTGGCGGGCGAGCCCCTGCAGGACGCGGATGCCGTCCGCGTGGTTCTGGGCGAGGTTGCAGGCGCCGACGTAGCCGGGGTAGATCGCGGCCAGGCGGAGCACGTTGGTGCGGTCGGCGGAGGCGATCGTGGTGATCAGGAGCTGCGTGAACGACCCGGGCTCCATGCCGCCGGTCGCACCGAAGTGGTGCAGGACGTGGGCGGCCTGCTCGGGGGTAGTGGTCGGCTCGTGGCCTTTGGCCTGCTCCGGACGCCCATGCAAGGCGTGGTGGATCCGCGCGGCGACCGCGTCGATGGTCCCGTCCCAGGAGTTCCGCCCGGCGAGCAGCTGCTCCTCGACGCGCACGGTGAGGTTGTCAGGGACGGCGCCTGGGATCAGGGTGCTCAGTGCCTCGGTGATGGTCTTCAGGCGGGGGTCGGTGGTCACTGCTTCTCCGTAGAGGTCGGGGTCGGGCAGGTGCACCAGCCCTCAGGGCCGGTGGGAACGTCGGACAGGCCGAGGCAGTCGAGCCACGAGTCGGGGTTCCGGTAGCGCTGGCGGATCTTGAGGGCGGCGTGGAAGCGCTCCTCGCGCTCGGCCGCGGCGGCGCGCTCGTCGGTGTAGGCGACGTAGATGAGCCCACGGGCCGGATCGCTGCGGAAGACGGTCGGCTGGTCGCTCGCGCGGGCGGCCGCCTCGATCTGCGCGGTGGTGGCCATCAGGCGGGCTCCCCGCCGATGTAGTCAGCGAAGGGGAAGGCCAACGTCGGCTTGCCCTCGATGCCCTCGATCTCGACCACGGAGGACAGGCGGAACATGCCGCCCGCCGTCCAGTTGCAGGGCTTGCTGTTGCCGTCGATGTGCATGACGGGCTTCAGGTGGCGGCCGATGCACTCGTGCGGGGCGCGCCGGGGATCGGCGTTGACCTTCTCGAAGTCGGCCGGGCTGGACTCGGTACCGCAGGAGACGCAGCGGAACTTCCACTGCATGATGTCGTCGGTGCCGAACCGGCGGGCGCCTTCGGCGCGCCACGCGGCGTTGGTCATGACGGTCTTCGTCTCGGTCACGGGATCTCCGCTGGGCTGGCGAGGGGCGGGCATGGGCGGGACGAGGCGACTCACTGCGGCGCTGCCAGCGACGCGGCCGTGTGCGGCGGCTTGGGTTCGCGGGCGATGCCCGCCCGGCTGGCCTTCTCCAGGTCGGCGATGAGCTTGTCCAGCTCGGCGCGCACGCCCAGGGCGGTGTCGAGGGTGAGGTCGGTCTCCACGGTCAGCTCCGCGCCGACCAGGGCGAGGCCGCCGATCGGGACGTCACCGATCCGCAACCGGACGGGCAGGACTTCGGGGCGGCCCGCGAAGGCCAACCGGGTGGGAACGCGATTGATCATGAGATCCTCCTTGGGTGGCCCCCGCCGGTTAGGGTCCGGCGGGGGCTGCTCATGCGGCGTAGATGGTCAGGACGACGACGGTCACCAGCACGGCCAGCGCGACCAGCGCCACTTCGGCGGGGTGCAGGCGGGGCCGTCGGCCGCGTCTCGCGCGGTCCTTGCGGTGCGCCATCAGAACGGCGCCTCGTCAGAGAAGGGCAGCAGGTCCTCCCAGGGGCCGAGGTACACAGCCCGGCGCAGCGGCCGACTGTCAGGCCAGGACATCGACTCCGCGATCGCCCGCTCGGCGGAGGCCTCCTCGGTGAGCGGGTGTTCGTCGGGGTCGCGCTCACCGGCGACGACGTACCGGTACGTCTCGATCGGCATCGCCTGCCACTGGGCGAGCCGCTCGCGGGCCGCGCGCAGTTCGGTCAGCAGGTGCGGGACCGAGGCAAGGACCTCGGCCGTGGCCGCACCCGGCTCGGGGTCGCCCTGGGCGTCGGTGAGGGTGGCGGCCAGCTCGTCGAGGTTGAGCGGCTCGTGCTCGTCCGGCGGCTCAGGCTCGCGGTCGTCGCCGGGTTCGTGCAGGTCGGTGATGTCGGTCATCAGGCCCTCCCAGAGGCGTTGTTGATGGGGATCGGGTGGTGCGGGGCAGGCGGCTCGGGCCGGACCGGCGTCGAGTGGCCGGTGACCATGGCGACCGCCGCGATGTGCGCGCAGTCGCTGTAGCGGCACGAGCACGTCCAGCCCGCCGTGGTGCGGCTCACCCGGTGCGTCGACCGGTAGCCCGCGACGTGCGCGTGCACCAGCAGCGGAGCCTTGGGGCCGTCGGTCGGGGTGCTGGCGGTGAGGACGGTGACGGCGCCAGTCCGTAGGTAGTGCAGGACCGCGGCCCGCAGGTCACGAGGCATCGGGCACCTCACCGCCCTCAGTCCCGGCGACGGCGTGCCATGCCCGGATCTCCGGCTCGTCGGTGTAGGAGGCCCGGTCGCCGGTCAGCGCGGTCGCGGCGGCCAAGGCGAGCGTCGCGTGCACCTGGGCGGCGCCGAGGTAGAAGCGCTCTTCGTCGCCGCCCATCGGGGAGCGATCGGCCAGGCCCAGCAGGTGCTCGGCCTGCCCGTAGTGCTCGGGGCCGCTCATCACGCGCCCGCCTTCGGGCCGCCGCTGCCGGGCTTGACCACCTCGGGCCAACCGTCGTCGTCGACCGCCGACCCGTCGGCGGGGGCCTCGATCGCGTCGGGCTCGACCTGGCCGTCGATGACGGGGCGCTCGGTGACCTCGTCGGGGGCGGTGGTGGGGGTGAGGTCGACGCGGACGCCGTTGTCGACGGCGAGGGCGTAGGCGAACTCGGTGGACTTGGGCAGGAGCTTGGACAGGCGGCGGACCATGGTCTTGTGGGCCATGGCCTCGAAGTGGTCACGCCAGGGACCGATGATCGTGCCGTCCTTGAGCTTGGCCATGGCGAACCGGTCGCGGTGGGTCTCCATGTCGGCCTGCGTCATGGGGTCGGTGAGGGCGTAGCCGCCGTCCTTGAGCCGGGCCACCGCGTAGTACAGGCGGGCATCGCCGCGCGGGCCGTCGAGGTGCGGTTCGTGCACGAGTTCGTCGGCGGCCAGGCCGTAGGACAGGCGGAAGTGGTCGTTGCTGTAGACGGTGCGCGGCGCGATGTTCAGCACGCGGCCGGTGCGGTAGGCCAGCTCCGCGTACCCCTGGTAGCCGATCACCAGGGTCGCCATGTGGCAGCGTTCCTTGGTGTTCCACATCGGCAGGAGCCAGGCGTGGCCGAGGGCGCCGACGCCGGGCCGCAGGCCGAGCTGGGCGAGCGTCATCAGCCCGCCGAGCACGCTGGAGGCTTCGCACTGGGCGAGCTTCGGCGTCATCCGCAGGCACGTCATCGCGTCGCGCACCAGCTGGCCGGCCTCCGCACCCTTGGGCATGGCGAGCTGGAACTGGGTCTGCATCTGCTGGATCTGCTGGCCGAGCGTCTGGGGCTGCTCGGCGGCCTGGCCACGGGCGGCGGCGGCGGCGCGTTCGGTGAGGTTGTGTCCCATTACTGGAGGCCCTTCTTGATGGGTCGGAAGACGCGGCTGCGGTAGCGCGCGTACAGGTCGGGGTGGGCGGCCTTGAGGGCCTTCTCGTCGAGCTGGGGGACCGGTGCGGTGAACTGCTCGGCGAGGTCGGGGTGGTCGCTGGTGAACTTGTCGGCGGCGAACTTGCCGGTGTTCTTCCAGGTCACGACGTCTTGGCCCTGGTAGGTGCCGACGTTGAGGTCACCGAGGAGCGCGGTGATCTCGTTCTTCACGGCCTTGCGCTGCTGCTCCAGGATCTTGATCTCCTCGGCCCAGCCCTGGTCAGCCCGCAGACGGGTCACCATGGCGGCGGGCAGTTCGGCGGGGAGATCGATCGCGTACGGGCACAGTTCGGCGATCGCGCGGGCGGTGGCGTCGGTGCCGTCCAGGGCGGGCGGGGTGCCGTCCTGAACCATCTGCCACAGGTCGGCCTGCGCCTCGACCATCAGGCTGATGAGCCGGTCGTTGCGCTCGACATGGCGGATCTCCAGCCGCTGACCGCCGATCAGGGCGGCGGCGTACCCGTGCTCCAGGCCGGTGACGGCGAGGTAGTGCTGAAGCTGCGCCTCGGCGGCGTCGGCGAGCTGGTCGTCATCCCAGTCGCCGGCCTTGTACGCCGACGTGGTCTTGATCTCCAGGACGCCGCCGTCCGCGGTGAGTCGGTCGACGGAGGCGAGCTGCCAGGACCGCTCCACGTGCCGCATCAGGCCGCAGGTGGTGGCTTCGATGCCGGTGCGCTCTTGGAACTCGGCCGCGATGACGGGTTCCAGCAGGCGGCCCCACCGCATGACCTCGGAGTCGTCGGTCTCCCGAAGAAGCCCAGACTTGTCGGCCCACACGGTGTAGCGGCTGCTGTACTGCGACAGGCCCAGCACCCCGAGGGCGTCAGACCCGCCGATGCCGGACCGGCGGGCCTTCAGCCACTCCTCGCGGGAGGCGTCGGCCGGGAGGATCAGGACGCCGGTCGGGGTGACCAGCTCGGGCAGGGTGATCGTCACTGGCCACCGTCCACGGCCGCGGCGAGCTCGGCGGCAGCGGCCTCGCTCAGCCCGTGGTCCAGCTGGGGCCTTGCGCGGAACTGGCGCTTCAGCGGCCCGTACTGCTCGTTGACGAACTCAGGCCGCACCGGGGAACCCTGCTCGCCGACGCGGTCGGGCACCAGCACGGTCCGCCACCCGTCCCCGTTGATCCCTCGGGAGTCCTCGCGGTTGTCGTAGTCGGGGTAGTGGCGGGCGGCGAACCACAGGTCGCCCGTGCGGTCACTCCAGACGTCGCCGGGCTGCGGTTCGCCCTCGGCCGGGACTCGGCGGGTGATCTCGATGCCGTCACCGTCGACCTGGACGCACATCTGCTCGTGGTCGGGCAGCTCGATGTCGAGGTAGCCGTTGACGGAGTGGATGATCACGGCGTTGCGGAGGGTGATGTCGACGGTCTCGCCGACCTGGTACGGGACGTTCATGCCTGCTCCTCGGGGGTGTAGTCGTTCTGCTCAGCGCGGTATTCGGCCTCGGTGGCGTCGTCGAGCTCGGGGCCGCCGCGCACGGTCGGGGCGGTCGGGGGCGGGAGGGCGCGCACCCGCCGCAGCCAGGAGCACACCGTGGCGACGACGGACGGGTCCTGGTTGGCGAGCCAGCCCAGGAGCTCGTCGTCCCAAGCGCCTGCCTCCATGCCGCCCAGCTCGCGCAGCAGGGCGGTGCGGCAGGCGGCGGTCAGGGACTCGCCGGGAGCGGTGCGGATCGCGTTGTACGGCTCGGTCTCGATGGGGCCGGTGGGGACGTTGATCTCAGCCACCGGCCACCGCCAGGGCCGCGCCATCGAGCAGCCGCGTCGCCTCGGCCCACGCCGACCGGGTGGTCTCGCCCGAGCAGTCGTTCGCAGCCATCTCGGCGGCCTCCTGCGGCGTGAGCTCGTGGCGGTGGGCGAGCACGGCGGCGGTCATGATGACGCGCTCGTGCCGCACGTCGTTGAGGGTGCTGAGTGCCGCGGCGAGTGCGGCCAGAACACGGTCCGGCCCGGCGGTGGTGGGCGCGGGCTGCCCGGTGGGCGCGGCCAGGAGGGCGGGCGGAACCACCGGCTCGCCGTCGACCAGCTTGCACACCTCGCGGACCCGCAAACGCATCCACACGTGGACGCCGCGAATCCGACCGTCCACCTTCAGCCAGTGGTTCGGCTTCCCCTCCAGGTCGTCGAAGGTCAGCGTCGGACGCTCGTTCATCGCCGCGATGTAGGCGAGCGCCCCGGCGAGCGGGTCCTGGCCGTAGATGGTGCTGAGGTAGACCGGGACGGGCTGGTCGTTGCCGTAGTACGGCAACCTCGCCTCGGGGTTGGCCTCCAGCAGGTTGGCCATCTCGCGCAGGCCCTTGATGTACTCGGCGCGGTCGCTCATGCCTGGTCTCCGATCTCGGTGGTGGGGGTGGCGGCTGCGGCGCGCATCTGCGCGACCATCTCGACGCGGCTGTAGACGGTGGTCCACCGGTCCAGCGCCTTGGGGTCCTCACCCAGCTCCCGCCGGTGAGCGGACAGCACGTCCAGGGCGTCGACGGCCAGGTGGTAGGCGGCGGACCGGTCACCGGGCAGCACCCGGTCAGCGGCCTCGATGACCACGCGGGTGACGTCCACCGACGTCACCCGGGGCGCCGGGTACGTCGTCTCCAGCAGGTCGGCGGCGGCGGTGAGGACCTGGCGGGCGGCCAGCATCGTGACGGCCTCCAGGGCGGGAGCGCTCACGACTGGCCCCCGTCCTGGGACTCGGCCAGCAGCGCCGTCAGCGGGGCGATGGCCACCTCGGGCCGCACATCGTTGCCGTCGACCACGCCCCACAGCTCCGTGATGGGCAGGTCGCCGTCGTCGGTCGCCGGGTACCAGAGCCACTGGTCCGGCTCGCTGCCGAGCGACGCCGCTCCCAGGCGCTCGGCGACCGCGACCGCGCGGCCCTCGTAGGACACCGGCAGGATCGGCTGCCAGCTGGTGACGTCGCCGTACACCGGCCGCCCGTCGTGGGTGCTGATCTGCTCGCGGTGGCCCACGAGGACGACCCACGCCAGCGGCAGGGTCGAGCCGGGCGGCACGAGTTCCTGCAGCATGGCCAGCGGCAGGCGCACGGTGCTCGGGGGGTCGCTGGCCAAGAGGGGATCGGGCTGGGACATGGGGATCCTTTCGATGCTGGTCATGAGGTGGCGTACCGGCGGCCGGGCCTGGCGCTCAGATCGGGCACAGCTGCGGCCTGGGGGGTCGAGGTCCGGCGGGGAGCGCGCTGAACTCGGGGCGCGGGCGCCGCAACGGGGGCAGGCGGCGGCTCGGCGGGGGCGCCGCCGCGGGCGTGGTGAGCGACGGCGCCGGCGATCTGGGCGTCGGTCCAGCGCAACTTGGCGCCGATGAGCGTGTGCTCCAGGCCCTGAGCGGCCAGGCGGTCGAAGAGGGTCTCGGTGAGTCCCCCGCCGACGCGCTCGGCGGCCTGGGCGGAGGTGTAGAGCCGGTAGACGGGCTCGGTCATCGCTCGTCACCGTCCTGGCCGGGGTAGCCGGGGTGGCTTACGACCGCGACCTCCACCCGGAGGGCACGCGCAATGGCGTTGAGCGTCTCCCAGCTGGCGGGCTTGCGGTCGAGTTCGATGTTGCGGAGGGACTGTTCGTGCAGTCCGACCCGTTCGGCCAGGACCGCGCACGACAGACCGTCCTTGCGGCGCAGGGCCCGGATGGCAGGACCGTGCTGACGGACCGTGTTTGTCTGTGTCACACGAGCAATCTATGACTCAGATTGACTCAGTGCAAGCGTGGCGATGGATTCAGATTGAGTTAACTTGATTGAGTGCGATTCGGTCAGACTCAAATCGCTACGCTGGCCACATCCGTAACGTTGGGGCCGACCTCATATGGAGACATGACCTTGCAGTAGATTGACGAGTCAATCTGAGTCGGGTTTGATCTCTGGGGGAACACCCCGACGAGAGGTGTGGGCGAGTGGCCAGCTATCCGCCTGAGGCGTGGCAACGCCTCGGTGCACTACTGCGCGCCAGGAGGGTTGCACTCAACCCTGTCTTCAGGCACCGCGTGAAGTTCTGCGAGGCCACAGGTCTCGGCGAGCGCCTCGTATTCGACCTAGAGCTGGCGAAGCGTACGAACTTCAGGCCGGAGGTGAAGGTACTCCTGGAGCGCGGCTATCAGCTTGCCCCGGGATCCATCGATCGGACGCTCGCGGCTGGCGGTCACGCTCTTGAGGTCATCGAGGAACAGGGTGAGCTGGGGGTCATGGATGTTCCCGCCGATCCTGGCCTGGTGATGATCCCGGTGTCCCCGGACATGCCGGAGGATCAGCGGGAGGAGCTGCGGCGCTGGGGTATCCAAATGGCGCGCTACCTGGAAGAGCGCAGTCAGGGCGATGTAAAGCCGGAGTAATGTATCCGTAAGGTGATGATGTATTTACCCTACGCATAAATTTCCCATTACGGACACGTTTCTTAGGGTGACGAATCACGCGCGCGGTGCAAGGGTGGCATATCTAACCTGTCACTCAGTTGTACGTACGTAGCACCACCTGCGAAGGGCACCACATGCACCACCTCGTGCAGTACGTCGCCGCCGCCCCTCATCAAATGCACGGCATTCCTGCCGCGATCGTCGTTCAGGAGGCGGTCATCAAATGCATAATAGACCGCTCTAAAATCGATAAAAGGGTGTTCGAAATCCTGGAGAAGGCCGCCAATGAGGTGATCTCCAAGCTCACCCTCCGGACCGTCCCATCCAGGACTCCGTGGGGGCGCGCGAGCCTTCCGCTCGTTGAGCACAGCGATCCTGGCTTACTGATCCCCGCCATCACCCCGAGCGGCATCGTCTGCCCCCTCCCCCGGCAACTTGTCGCCCCCGACCTCGCGCGCGCGCTGGAGACCCTCACCGACGGCACGATGCGCCTCTACCACCCGCCCGACCAATAGGAGGCCTCGGTGCCTTACACCGAGCAAAGAGCCAATGGGACTTGGCGCGTCCGATACAAGAGCCCCGACGGGAAATACCCCTCCGCCAGCCACGATGCCCACGGCAACCCGTTCCTGGAAGAGGAAGACGCCTATAACTTCGGCCTCGACCAAGAGACCGACATTCGCCGCCGAGTCTGGAAGGACCCGCGAGCAGGCCGTATTACCTTCGCTGAGTGGGTCGAGGGCTGGTATGCCGGGCTCGACCTGGAATTGTCGACCATGGCGAATTACCGCAGCCTCATTAAGGGCCATCTGATGGCGCCCTTCGGGCCGCGCGCCCTAGCGGACATCACGCCTGAGGCCGTCAATATCTGGGAACGGGGGATTATCGCTGCCGGCTACTCCCCCAGCACCGCGACCACCGCGCGCGGTCTGTTGACGAACATCCTCGGTGACGCCGTCCGGCCGGGCCACATCGCCAGCAACCCGGCCGCACGGGTACGAGGCAAGGGGAAGAAGGGGGGGCGCCGGATCGCCGCGTGGGAGAGAGCGGCGAAGGTCTGGCCAAGCCCACGCGAGGCGCTTTTCGTCTCCGAGCGGGTCGCCGTCCTGTCCGGCCGGTGGCACGACTTCGTGATGCTGATCCTCAAGGCGTGGACGGGCATGCGCTGGGCGGAGGTCCTCGCCCTGACCCCAACGGCGGTGAAGGACCCGGGCATCATCCATGTCCATTGGAAGATCTATGAGAGCGAGGGCCCGTTCTACTGGGGGCGCCCGAAGGACGGCTCAATTCGGGATGTGCACATCCCGATGTGGCTATGGGAGATGGTCGCCGCAGTCGCGGCCGAGGCACGCAAATGTGCGTGCTCGGGGAGCTCGGCGCCATGGTGCCAAGGCCGGGTCGTGCTGTTCCTGGGGGAACGACAGCACCACCGGCGCAGCGACTTCGCGCGGATGTACTTCCGGCCAGCTGCTGACGGCATGTATCCGGAAGAGGGTGGCAAGTCGGCCCGCCCGGCACGACCAGTCCTGATCGACGCCGCCGCCCCGTGGCCGGGCGAGCCCTTGGTGGCGTGGCCGGCGGCTGTGCCTGGTGAGCCGTACGGCGCGCGGCGGGCGGTCCGGTCGTATCGGATGGGCGCGCCGAAGCCGGTGAACAGCCGGTCGCCGCGGGCCGCCCTGGTCGCCTACGCGATCGAGTGTGGCGCCGACCCGGCGGCGGTGAGGGGCATGACGCGCCCGGCGTTGTTCGACGCGTATGTGCGGTCACCGGTCGACGCGGTGGCGAGCTGGTTGCCGGTCCGGGCCGGGCTCACTCCGCACGGCCTACGCCATGGGCACCAGACGTGGCTGGATGAAGGCCGATGCGTGAGGACGGCGATCATCGACCGGATGGGCCACGAGGACCTGTCGATGCCCGGTAGGTACAGCCACCCGACCGAGGCCATGATCGCCGAGATTCTCGGGCTGCTTGATCGTTTGTGGGACGCGGCGATCCGGGAGCGGTTCGCGCTCGCGCCGAGCTCGTCGGTGGAGGTCCTCGACTCCGCGCTGAAGGCCTATCGCGAGGGGTCGGTCACCCCGCTGTTCTCCCCAAATTCTCCCCAACGCAACAGAGCCCGCCTCTCCAGCTAGGGAGAAACGGGCTCTGACCTGGGAGCCGCCTTGGGGAATCGAACCCCAGACCCCTTCATTACGAGTGAAGTGCTCTGGCCGACTGAGCTAAGGCGGCGTGCCGTGTTTCACCACGACCTACGGCAGTCTACAGGCTCCCAGGGCATTCCCGCGCACCGGAATCAGCCGATCTTGGGACACTGGGTTCCGTCAGCGGGGACGGTCAGATCGATCAGGTAGTCGTCCACCAGGCGATCCACGCACGCCGAACCGGTCAGGTAGGCAGTGTGGCCGTCCCCGTCGAAACCGACGAGGACGCCGGAGGAGAGCTGGGAGGCGAGGGCCTCGGACCACTGGTAAGGCGTGGCGGGGTCGCGTTCGGTGCCGACGACCATGATGGGCGGGGCTCCGGGAGCGTCGATCTTCTCCCGGGTTCCTGCCTTGACCGGCCAGTACGCGCAGGGCAGCGAGCCCCACATGACGTACGCGCCGAACAGGGGGGCTTCCCTGGCCGCCTCCCTGGCCGCCTTGGCGTAGGCGGCGGGGTCGCGGGGGTAGGTGCTGTCGACGCAGTTGACCGCCAGGTTGGACTCGGTCTGGTTGGTGTACTCGCCGTCCTCCCCACGGTCGACCAGCAGGTCGGCCATCCGGAGCAGGACGGTGCCGTCACCCTTCAGCGCCTGGGCCAGCGCCTGGCGGAGGACCGGCCATGCCTGCCGGTCGTAGAGCGGGGTGATCACACCGAGGATGGCCCAGGCCTCGGTCACCGTACGGTCGTCGCCGGTCCTGTTGGCCAGGGAGGCGGTGTCCGCCCTGCGGAGCAGCGCGGTGATCTCCGCACGGGCGGAGGCGACGGAGCCCTGGAAGGGGCAGTCGGTGGCCGCGAGGCAGTTTTCCAGGAACGCGTCCAGGGCGACCTCGAAACCGCGTGCCTGCGCGGTGTTCAGCTCCAGTGGGCCGAGCGATGGGTCCACCGCGCCGTCCAGGACGAGGGCGCGGACCCGGTTGGGGAAGAGGTCGGCGTAGACGGCGCCCAGCTGCGTGCCGTACGACTTGCCGAGGTAGGTGAGGTGGGAGTCACCGACGGCGGCACGCAGCAGGTCCATGTCCCTGGCGGCGTCGGCGGTGCCGACGTACGGCAGGAGCCTGCCCGATCGGGTCTCACATCCGGCGGCGAACCGTCGCGCCCCCTCCTCAAGCACGGTGACCTCTCCCGGCGAGTCGGGCGAGTTGTCGAGGCCGACGAAGGTGTCCAGTTCGCTCGGCGGCAGGCACCGGACGGGCGCGGACTCGCCGACCCCGCGCGGGTCGAAGCCCACGACGTCGAAGCGCTCGCGAACCGCCTCGCTCACCGCGGTGCGGGCACTTCGCGCGTATTGCACTCCGGAGGCACCCGGACCACCGGGATTGAGGAGGATCGAGCCGATCCGCTCCCCCGAGGCCGGAAGCCGGATCACGCTGAGCTCGATCTTCTCACCGTCCGGCTTGCGGTGATCGAGCGGTACGGCGAGCTTGGCGCACTCGAAACCGTCCTCGCACTCGTTCCAGCCGAGAGCCGCTCCCGCCACACCACGGCCGGCTCCGGCGCCACCACTGGCGTCGGCGGGGACGTCGGTGCCGGTGCACGCGCTCGCGAGCAGGGCCACCGCCGCCAGTACGGCGGTCACACGGGATCTCACGCCTTGTCCGCTCCGTAGTCCGTAGGTCGGGGTCACACGCGGATCCGGCAAGGGGGCCGACACGCGGAGAGGCTGAACGGTCGAATCCTATGCCCGCGCCGAGCCCTCATGACGGGACATCGACCTCAGCGGGGACAACCGGCCGGTCACCCTTCCGGGCCGCTCTCGGCGACCTGCACCGCGCCGCCGTACGCCTCGTCGTGCTGCTTGCGCGGGGAGCAGACCGAGGCCGACGGGCAGGCGCAGCGGCGGCCGCCGTCCTCCAGGCGGACCACGACGGAGTCCGAGGGGACGTTACGGCCCACGACGGTTCCGGCGCCCTCGGGGGTGTCGACCTTCAGCCCGATCCGGGGCATCCTGCTGTGGGCGTCGAGGTAGAGGGGGTGCTCGTACTTCAGGCAGCACATCAGCCGCCCGCATGCCCCCGCGATGCGCAGTGGGTTGACCGGCAGGTCCTGGTCCTTGGCCATCCGGACGGAGACCGGCTCGAAGTCCTTGAGGAAGGTGGCGCAGCACAGGTCGCGGCCGCAGGGGCCGATACCGCCCTGGAGGCGGGCCTCGTCACGGGGGCCGATCTGGCGAAGTTCCACCCGGGCGCGCAGGTTGCGGGCCAGGTCACGGACGAGGGTACGGAAGTCGACCCGGTGCGGGGCGGAGAAGTAGACCGTGTAGACGTTCTCCGCGTCCAGGTAGTCGACGCCGACGACCTTCATCGGCAGCGTGTGCCGCTTGATCAGGCGCTTGGAGACGCTCCGGGCCTCCGCGCGGCGCCGTTTGTTGCCCTCGTCCCGGGTGAGGTGCTCCTCGGTCGCGATACCCGCGCACACCGGCAGCCCGCCGATCTCCTCGCTCGTCCACTGGGGCGCCCAGACGCACTCGGCGACCTCGGGCCCGGCCTCGGTGGGCACCAGCACCCTGTCGCCGACCTTGGGGCTGTGCTCGCCGGGGTCGAGGTAGTACAGCCTGCCGTAGCGGGTGAAACTCACCGCCATGATCATGCCCATATGGCTCCAAACCTGGGGGTACGGCTCGTGCTCACCCTACGCTCCGCACCCAGCGAAGTGCGGGGCCGCCAAGACGTGAACGCGGGCCGTGTACCCCCACTCAAGAACCTGGCGGCTGGAACTCCGGGTACGAGCGCTCCCTCTCGACAGCCCACGGGAGCATCCTCACGAGGGGCCTGTCGACGGTTGGACACCCCGGGCAGCCGCTCAGCGGCCGAGTTCGGCGAAGGACTTCTCCCAGCGTTCGGCGATCGTGGAGAGGTCGTAGCTCTGGGCCGTCTGGAGGGCGTTCCTGGCCATCCGGTGGCGGCCCTCCTCGTCGTCGATCATCTGAATCAGCCCGTCGGCCAGGGCGTCCACGTCGTCGGCGGGAACCAGCAGTCCGTCGATCCCGGGCGTGATGATCTCGCGAGGTCCACGGGGACAGTCGAAGCTGACCACCGGTACCCCGGAGGCGAACGCCTCGATGATGGTCATGCCGAAGCCCTCGAAGCGGGAGCTGACCGCGTGGATCGACGCCTTCGCGAGCTCGCCCTCGATGTCACCGGTGGAGCCCATGAACGTGACGTTGTTGTGCAGTCGCAGCTTGACCGCCTGCCTGACCAGCTTGTCGCCGGCCCGGCCCTCGCCGTAGATCCGCAGCTTCCAGTCGGGGCGTTCCCTGGCCACCCGGACGAACGCCTTCAGCAGCCGGTCGTACCCCTTGACCGGCACCAGCCTGCCCGCGGCCAGCACGATCCGGTTCTCCTGCCTGGAGCGTGGACGCGGCCCGCCGGGCAGCCCGTTACCGATGGTGAACACCCGGGTGGGCGCCCCGTTGAGCATGTTCCGGTAGTCGCGCTCGTCGGCCTCGGTGAGGGCGACGACCGCGTCCAGTTTCGGGTACCAGGTCCGGATCTCCTCGAAGATCCCGGGTTGGTGTGCCTCGAAGTGCAGATGCTCCTGGGCGATCGCGACGACCTTCCTGCGGGCGTACCTCGCGGCCATGATGTTGAGCCCCGCGCGGGTGGTGATCAGGACGTCGCTGCGGAGCCTGCGCAGCTCGCGGACGAGGACCTCGTCGCTCCAGGCGCTGAAGGACGCGTAGGCGCGCTCCTCGGGGTGGATAAGCGCGCTCTCCCGCGCGCCCAGCCGCTCGGCCCTCTTCGTGTACGGCCAGCGGACCCTGGCCCCCTCTCGCAGATCCACCAGCGAACGGAGCCTGACCCGGGAGCCCAGCGGCAGGAAGGGCGTGTCGGTGTGCTGGAAGACGCTGACGACCTCGACCTCGTGCCGCTCGGACAGGGCGGTGGCGAGGTCGAAGGTGGCGCGGATGGTGCCACCCATGCCGTAGGCGTTGAGGATGAGAAAGGAGATCTTCACGGCTTCTCCTCCTCGACGCTGAGCGCGACGGCGAGACCGTCGGTCTCGGTGTAGTACGGGCGGACCCTCACCTGCCCGACATGCTGGGCAGGAAAACGAACTTTAATCTTCTTATCCGTTATGTCATCAAGACGGGTCGCCAGCGGCAGCCGGACCCCGGAGATCTCGGCGTACAGGTCCCAGAAGACCCGGCGCCGCACCTGTGCCTCGGCCATTGGCGCGATCTCGATCGCTCCCTCGACCCACCGTCCCTGGAAGGTCGCCGGCCCGCTCACCGGCTCCGGCCCCCGGCGGGCCACCGCCACGAGTCTGGCCTCCCCCCGGATCGGGTCGCCGTACGCGACGGCGCCCTCGACGGCGATCACCCCGTCGTCCGCGATCACCCGGATCACCTCGACGTACGGTTCGACCTCGCGGACCCGCAGGCCCAGCGTGCCGAGGGAGGTGCGGAACGCCCTGATCTCCCGGTTACGGCGGGTCTCGGCGTAGGACCAGAGTCCGTCGAGCGAGAACCCCGGGTCGTCGGTGGCGACGGGCTCACCCCGGTACGACGCCATCCAGATGCCCACGGACAGCACCGTCAGGTCTGAGGCCCCGCGCTCCTCCCCTGTCTCCACGTGCCGGAGGACGATCTCCGTATCCGCCGGCTCCAGGTGCCGGAGGACGATCTCCGTATCCGCCGGCTCCGACCATTCGACCCTCAGCCGGTCGTCGTCGCCCACCCTGCTCGTAACGGCCCGGCCCCTCGCGTGCGGAACCACCCCTTGACGCGCCTCGGTGCTCACCAAGATTCCCCCGGCCTTCTCTGCTCATCCCCGTAGAGCAGGACATTGTCGATTTATAACAAAAGCACTAATTTTTGCCCGTGAATCTTAACGACCCACGCACATACTTTGAGGCGATTTAGCAAGGAATGGTTCCATCTAATCGGAAAAAGGCGGGCAGTGACCACTCGGTTACCGAAATACCTGGCATCTCGCCAGCCGATATCAGCCACGCCGGGTTCGGGGAAACTCAAAAACGTCCGATACCGGCCATCCTGGACTCCGGCCCTCGTCAGACCACGAGATGCGCGTCCGAACCGTTCCCGTCAGCCCACGACATGCGGGCAGCGTGAACCACACGCACGGTCCCACCCGGCACGGCACCGCGCGCAGTTCTCCACACGGCACCGCGCAGACGGACGGCTGTCTTTCCTCGGCCCTCAACCGGCCGAGATATGGCTCAGAGCCGTGGTCGGCGCAGCGAGAGGGTCATCGACTCGACTGCCATCTGCGGGCTGACGTTGGCCGCCAGCCGCCTCCGGCAGCGCATGATCGCGTCGATCCTGCGCAGGGTGTCCTCCGGGGTGGAGACGCGGGCCAGGTCTTCCAGATCGGCGCGGCGGTCCTCGCCGGCCAGTTCCACGTGCGCGCCGAACTGCACGGCCAGCACGTCGCGGTAGAACGCCACCAGGTCGAGCAGTGCCGCGTCGATGACGTCGCGCTTGGTACGGGTCGCCCGGGACTTCTGCCGGTCCTCAAGGTCCTTGAGCGCCCCGGCACCGCCGCGGATCAGCCCCCTGCTGAGTCCCTTGCCGGTGGAGCCCTCGCCGTAGACCTGGCGCAGTTCGGTGATCTCCGCCTCGTTCAGCACCGCCGTGACCGCGGCGGCCTCGTCCTCGGCGGTCTTCACCAGACGTTCGGCGGCCATCACGCACTCCCCGACGCCGGTGAGCGACCTGGGGATGGACAGCACCGCCTCGCGACGCGAGCGTGCCTCCTCGTCCAGCGCCAGCCTGCGGGCGCGGCCGATGTGCCCCTGGGCGGCCCTGGCCGCGAACTCCGCCATCGCCGACGGCACGTTCTCTCGTGTGGCCAGCACGTGGGCGACCGCCGAGGTGGGCGGGGTGACGAGCGTGACGAGCCGGCAACGAGACCTGATGGTGATCATCATGTCGTCCGGGGCAGGCGCGCAGAGCAGCCAGACGGTCTTCGGCGGCGGCTCCTCGATGGCCTTGAGCAGTGCGTTGGACGCCCCCTCGGTCGCCCGGTCGGCGTCCTCGAACAGCACGACCCGCCAGCGGCCCAGCGTCGGCGCCCCGGCAGCGCGCAGGATGAGCCTGCGGGTGTCCTTGATGCCGTACGAGAGTCCCTGCGGGCGGACGATCTCCAGGTCCGGATGGGAGCCGACCGCCACCTGGTGGCACATGTCGCAGTGGCCGCACCCCTGGTCGGGACAGAACAGCGCGGCGGCGAACGCCCGTGCGGCCTCCTCGCGCCCGGACCCGGGCGGACCCGTGAACAGCCACGCGTGGGTCATCCCGGCGCCGCGCCCCCCGGCCAGCAGGTCGGCCCCGGCCGCCGCGGCCCGGCGGAGCGTCACGGTGGCCCGCTCCTGCCCTACAAGATCATCAAAGACACCCACGGACCCAACCTACCGCCGCTGCGAGTCGCCGGGTCGGACCTCACCGGCAGACGCCCTCCCCCCGGCACCGGTCACGGATCGTGGGATGCCGGACCGGAGACAGCGAGTCGATCCTGATTCGCCGGAGTCACCAGGCCATCCCCGGACCTTCAAAAGCAGCGGACCGGGGATGGCGGGTCAGTCACGGACCTTCAAAAGCAGCGGACCGGGGATGGCGGGTCAGTCACGGATCGCGGGGATGGTCCCGGTGACGTCCTCCGACTCCTGCGGCACCGGGTCGGGCATGATCTCGCGGACCCGGTCGTAGATGAGCGAGGAGATCCGCTCCTGGGTCAGGGTCCCGTCGACGACCAGGTAGCGATCCGGCTCCGCGGCGGCCAGCGCCCGGAACTCGCGGCGGACGCGCTCGTGGAACTCCAGCGGCTCCGACTCGATGCGGTCGGCGGCCCCGCCCAGCCGGGCCAGCCCCACCGACGGCGGAGTGTCGATGAGCACGGTGAGGTCGGGGACGAGTCCTCCGGTGGCCCAGCCGTTGATCCTCTTGACGTCCTCGATGTCCAGTGCCCGCCCCGCGCCCTGGTAGGCCAGCGACGAGTCGACGTACCGGTCGGAGATCACCAACGAGGCCCGGTGAAGGGCGGGGCGGATGACCTTCTCCACATGCTCGGCCCGATCGGCCGCGTACAACAGTGCCTCTGACCTCGCGGACAGTCCCTGGTGCACCGCGTCGAGCAGGATCGCACGCAGCCGCATGCCCACCTTGGTCGAGCCCGGCTCGCGGGTCTGTACGACGTCGAACCCCTGGTCGCGCAGCCAGATCGCCAGCAGCCTGGACTGAGTGGTCTTGCCCGACCCCTCACCGCCCTCGAACGCGATGAACATCCCGCGCGCCTGCTCGACGCTCTCCGGGGCGAACCGCTCCCCGCGCGCCGCGGCGATCAGGTCGGCGACGATCGAGACGCCCCTGCGGTCGTCCATCTGCCGTAGCGCGACGGTCCCGACGATCACCGCGAGCAGCCCGCCGACCAGCAGCACCAGGTTGGAGCCGTCGAACTGGTAGACCGGCTCCTGCCCGACCCTGATCTCCCGCTCGCCGAACAGGCCCGCCAGGGTCGGCGCGGCCGCGACCACCAGCAGCAGGGTCACCCGGGCAAGCGACTGCAGGAAGGAGAACGTACGGCCCCGCAGGTTGTCGTCCACCTCCAGCCCGATCATCGTGTAGCCGATGATCCAGGCGATTCCCGCGCACGCGCCGAGCAGCACGGTCAGCAGGACGACGATCACCAGGTTGTGGACGAGCGCGATCGCGACGAGGACCACCCCGGCCACCACGATCGACAGGCCGAACAACCGCCGCCGCGACAGCTCCCGCAGCAGCCTCGGCCCAAAGAACATGCCGGACGCCATGCCGACGAAGACCGCCCCGAAGACCACGCCGTACGCCGCGTCACCGCCGCCCAGCGCGTCCACGTAGATCTTGGCCACCCCGACCACCGCGCCACCGGCGGCGAACGCGCCCAGCATGCCGATGATCAGACCGCGGATCAGCCGGTTACCGCCGACGAACCGCCAACCCTCGAAGATCTGCCGCAGCACCGACGGGGTGGAGGTCGCGGCCCGCGCGCCGGCCTTCGGAATGTCCTTGAGCGAGAGGATGATGAAGGCCGAGACCAGGTAGGCGAGCGCGTTGATGAACAGCGCCAGGTAGGTCTCTCGCTGGGCGAAGAACGGCACCAGGTTGCCCAGGAAGTCGTCGGCGACCGACAGCACCGCGAACAGCAGCGCGGCGATCGGCGCGGTCCCGTACGTGACCAGGAGGTTGAGCTGGTTGGCCTCCTCCAGTCGCTCCTTGGGCACCAGGTTGGGCACCGTGGCGTCCTTGGCCGGAACCCAGAAGAGGTTGACGCACTCGACCAGGAACGTGGCGATGATCACCCACTGGTAGTTGCCGACCAGCGGAATCGACAGCACCAGCGCGAAGCGCAGGAAGTCGCAGAAGAACATCGTCATCCGCCGGTCGAACCGGTCGGCGAACGCCCCGGCGAGCGGGCCCAGCAGGATGGCGGGGAGCATCTTCGCCACGAAGACGCCCCCGATGGCCAGGCTCTGGACCTTGTAGCCGGATCCCACAGTGAGATTGCCCGCCAGGGCGGTCAGCGCCAGAAGGTTGAGCCAGTCTCCGAGACTGCACACCGACATCGCCGTCCACAACTTGCGGAACGGGGCGTTGGCCAGCACGTGGGGGGGTTTGCGTCGCGCGGTGCTCCGGCCAAGGGTGGTCATAGTGTCAGCGTATCCAGGTGCTCGCTGGGCTGGGGAAAACACGAGCCAGGCGGAAATGCCCGGCTGCCCGTCGCATGAGGGTAATACCTCCGCCCTGTGCCCCGCAGGTACCACACGTGAAAAGAATCGCTCGGTGCCCGTGTTTCCAGTGATGCGGCTCCGCGCCCTGACCGCCTCTCCCTGGACCGATGCCTGCGGCTCCGCGCCCCGCCCCGGCTCTCCCCGGACCGATGCCTGCGGCTCCGCGCCCCGCCCCGGCTCTCCCCGGACCGATGCCTGCGGCTCCGCGCCCCGCCCCGGCTCTCCCCGGACCGATGCCTGCGGCTCCGCGCCCCGCCCCGGCTCTCCCCGGACCGATGCCTGCGGCTCCGCGCCCCGCCCCGGCTCTCCCCGGACCGATACGCCTGCTTCCCGCTCGGTGTGCGGTTACCGGAGTTTCTCGTTCCGGACTTCCAGCAGGGTTATCTCGGGTGGGGCACCCACCCGGACCGGCGGCCCCCAGAAACCCGCGCCCCGCGTCACGTAGACCCGGGTGCCGTCCACCTCACCGAGGCCGGAGACGACCGGCTGCTGCATCGGGATGATCAGGTTAAAGGGGACCATCTGCCCGCCATGCGTGTGGCCGGACAGCTGGAGGTCCACGCCGTACCTGGCCGCCTGGACTGCCTGGACCGGCTGGTGGGCGAGCAGGACCGTGGATCGGGAGCGGTCACGGCCACCCAGCGCCCGTTCGAAGTCCGGACCGTCACCCGAGGCGACACCGCCGATGTCGTTGACCCCGGCGAGGTCGAGCACGGCTCCGGCGTGGGCGATCTCCACGCGCTCGTTGCCCAGCGGGCGGATACCGAGCCCGCGGAGCTCCTCGATCCACTCCTGCGGGCCATTGGCCGTGTAGTACTCGTGGTTGCCGGTGACGAAATAGGCACCGTAGCGGGATTCGAGATCCTTCAGCGGCCTGGCCAGCGTGCCGAGCTCGGCCACCGTGCCGTCGACCAGGTCGCCGACGACCGCGACCACGTCGGCCTCCAGCGAGTTGATCATGCGGACGATGCGCCGGGTGTGCGCCGTACCGGTGAGCGGGCCCAGGTGGATGTCGCTGACAACCGCGAACCGCAGGCCGTTCAGGCGCGGATCCAGCCTGGGCAGCACCACTCCGACCGACTCGATCACCGGGTCGCCGAGAGCGGTCCTGACCCCGAACCCGATCGTGCCAAGCGCCCCCGCCCCGGCGGCGGCCGCCGCCGTACGGGCGATGAACAGCCTCCTGCCCATCCCAACGGTCTTCTCCGTTGCCCTCCCGGCACCCGGCACGACGACCACCCCGCCGATCGCGGACTCCCCACGGTGCGTCTGGGCCGAGGAGACGGACCGGCGGGAGTGCTCGGGGTGACCGGCGGCCACGGACGCCGGTGTGACGGCGGTTTCGGATCGAACGGCGAGCTCCAGCTGCCTGGCTCGTTCCGCGCGGCGGGCGGCCACCCCCGGCGGCACCCCGCGCCGCTCGGCCCGATGCTCCATCCCGCGCACCACCAGCAGTGCCACGGCCCTGGGGATCTCCAGGACCGCCAGGAACACGACGAGATAGAACATCGTCGCGATCCAGAAGAATCCCGGCCAGGCCAGGAAGTGCCCCCACTCACTGCGGGAGGCGACCAGCGTCACGGGTGCGAGCACGGCCAGGCCGACGAGGATCCAGGTCAGCACCCGGCGGATCCGCCCCGGCCGGGTGGTCGAGCGAATCAGGCGACGCCACAGGTAGTAGTGGACCACCGTGATCACACAGATGACCAGCGACACGAAGCCCACGATCGTCACTCGCCCTCTCTCGCGCCCACCGGCCATCTCCGGCGCGTTCCGAAGAACGCCCGAAACGGCGAATGCGTTCCCAGCGGGTGCGGAAACCCTTCGAGCCAGAGCCCCGTACGAGGGGCCCTGGCTCGGCGGCGTCAGGCCTTGGCCTTGGCCCGGGTGGTGCGGGGACGCTTGGGCGCCGGGCCACGGGCGCGGCGGTCGGCGAGAAGCTCGGCGGCGCGTTCGGTGGTGATCTGCTCGACCTCGTCACCCTTGCGCAGGGAGGCGTTGGTCTCCCCGTCGGTGACGTAGGGCCCGAACCGCCCCTCCTTCACCACGATCGGCTTCTTGGAGACGGAGTCCTCACCCAGCTCGCGCAGCGGCGGCGCGGCCGCGGCCCGCCTGCCCCTGGTCTTGGGCTGGGCGAACAACTCCTTGGCCTGGTCGAGAGTGACCGTGAACAGCTCCTCCTCCGAACCCAGGGAACGAGAGTCGGTGCCCTTCTTGATGTACGGCCCGAACTTGCCGTTCTGCGCCGTGACCTCCTGGTCGTCGATCATCCCGAGCACCCTCGGCAGTGAGAGCAGGAGCAGGGCATCCTCAAGGGTGACGGTGTCCAAGGACATCGACTTGAGCAGCGACCCGGTGCGCGGCTTGGGGGCGTCGGCCTTCTTGGTCTTCTTCTTGCCCTCCGCCGGAGGCGTCTCCACCGGCAGGATCTCGGTGACGTACGGGCCGAAGCGACCGTCCTTGGCCACGATCACGTTCCCGGTCGCCGGGTCCTTGCCCAGCTCCCGATCACCCATCGGGCGGGAGAACAGCTCCTCGGCCCTTTCGGCCGTGAGCTCGTCGGGGGCCAGGTCCTCAGGCACGTTCACCCGGACACCCTCGCGGTCCAGGTACGGGCCGTAGCGGCCCACCCGGATCATGATGTCGGTGCCCCTGATCGAGAACGAGCTGATCTCCTTGGCGTCGATCTCGCCGAGGTCGGTGACCAGCTCCTTCAGGCCGTCGCCGCCCTCCACACCGAAGTAGAACCGGCGCAGCTCAGGCACCCGCTCCGCCCGGTCGTTGGCGATGTCGTCGAGGACCTTCTCCATGTCGGCCGTGAAGTCGTAGTCGACGAGGTGGCCGAAGTGCTGCTCCAGCAGGTTGACCACCGCGAACGCCAGGAAGGACGGCACCAGGGCGGTGCCCTTCTTGAAGACGTAGCCGCGGTCCAGAATCGTTCCGATGATCGACGCGTACGTCGAAGGGCGGCCGATCTCCCGGTCTTCCAGCTCCTTGATCAGCGACGCCTCCGTGTACCGGGCCGGCGGCTTCGTGGAGTGCGACAGCACGTTCAGCGCGGACGCGGTGAGCGGGTCGTTCTCGCTCAGGTTCGGCAGGCGCTTCTCGGAGTCGTCCCTGTCGGTGGACGGGTCGTCCGCACCCTCGACGTAGGCCTTCAGGAAGCCGTGGAAGGTGATGGTCCGCCCGGAGGCGCTGAACTCGACCCGCTCGCCCGAGCTGGACGTGCCGTCCACCTTGACGGTGACCGACTCGCCGACCGCGTCCTTCATCTGGGAGGCCACGGTCCGCTGCCAGATCAGCTCGTACAGCCGGAACATGTCACCGCTCAGCCCGGTCTCGCCCGGCGTGCGGAACTCCTCCCCCGAGGGGCGGATCGCCTCGTGCGCCTCCTGCGCGTTCTTCACCTTGCCGGCGTAGACGCGCGGCTTGTCGGGCACGTAGGCCGACCCGTAAAGCTTGATCGCCTGGCTGCGGGCGGCGGCGACAGCGGTCTCCGACAGCGTGATGCTGTCGGTCCGCATGTAGGTGATGAAGCCGTTCTCGTAGAGGCGCTGGGCGACCTGCATCGTCGACTTCGCGGAGAAGCCCAGCTTGCGGCTGGCCTCCTGCTGCAACGTGGTCGTCCTGAACGGCGCGTACGGCTTGCGGGTGTACGGCTTGCGCTCGACCGACCTGACCTTGTACGGCACACCTGCCAGACGCCCGGCCAGGGCGCGAGCGGCCTGCTCGTCCAGGTGGAGCACGTCGGCGCTCTTGAGGGTGCCGTTGCTCGTGAAGTCCCGGCCCTGGGCGACGCGCTTTCCGTTCACACCGGTCAGCATGGCGGTGAACTCGTGCGGAACCTCGTCGCCACCGGTGTCGAGCAGCGCCTGCAGGTCCCAGTAACTCGCGCTGGTGAACGCCAGGCGCTCACGCTCGCGCTCCACGACCAGCCGGGTCGCCACGGACTGCACGCGCCCGGCGGAGAGCCGGGGTTTGACCTTCTTCCACAGGACCGGGCTGACCTCGTAGCCGTAGAGCCGGTCGAGGATGCGCCGGGTCTCCTGGGCGTCGACCAGCCGCAGGTTCAGGGCGCGGGGATTGGCCACCGCCTCCTGGATCGCCCGCGGGGTGATCTCGTGGAACACCATGCGGTGCACCGGGACCTTGGGATTGAGCACCTCGCGGAGATGCCAGGCGATCGCCTCGCCCTCGCGGTCCTCGTCAGTGGCGAGATAGAGCTCATCGGCGTCCTTGAGCAGCTGCTTGAGCTTGCTCACCTGCGCCTTCTTGTCGTGATTGACGACGTAGAGCGGCTCGAACTCGTGATCCACATTGACGCCGAGGCGCGCCCAGGACTCTCCCTTGTACTTTTCCGGGATGTCGTCGGCCTTCTCGGGGAGATCACGAATATGCCCGATGCTGGACTCCACGACGTAGCCGCGGCCGAGGTACCCGGCGATGGTCTTCGCCTTGGAAGGCGACTCGACGATCACCAGGCGGTTTCCGCCGGCGTTGCCGTTCTTGGCTGGCACGCTGCTTCCTACCTCGCTGTTCGCATTCGTTCCCCGTTTACTTCCCCTCGGGTTACCCGATCTCAGTCGGGAACACTCCCAAGGAAAGCCGCAAGGACGCAGAATAAAGCCCTATGAGTGTCGACGTCCCTCGGCCCACCCTCGGAGACTAATCGCTGTGCTGGACTACTCCTACTTGGTTCTCCACCTCCCGCGTGGCACCTCCCGGGACGCAGCCCGCCGGATACTGACCGAACATGCAGAATACGGCGACTGGGAGCTCGACCGCCTGCGACTGTATCCCGATGGCCGTCGAGACGTCCGACTGCGCCGGAAGATCATACGTGTGACCAGGACGATGTGATTCCGGACATGGCTTTGCCCGCCCCGGGCCGCGCCCCCGGAACGGGCAAAGCTTCTGTGCCTCGCCACGCGAGCGAGCGCCGCACCACGCAGGCGCGATCATCCTGTCTCGCCGCCGTCGAGGCGTCTGCGCGCCTTCCTCAGTGGCTCTGAAGTGGCTCTGAGGAGGGCATGCCTAATGGGTGACTAATGCCTTACTTTTTGCCGAACCGGATGCGGCGGGTGGTGCCGAAGACAGTCGCGGAAGCCGCGGCCAGCGCACCGATCAGCAGGGTGACCAGGGAACCGACGTTCATTCCGATCACGCCGACGGGCTGAGCCGCACTCATCAGCCCCAGGTCACGGGTCGGCAGGTTGCCGGCCGGAGTGGATGACGCCAGGCCCATGACGGGAGCCAGCGGCGAGCTACTGTCGGGCGCCGCGGCCCGCTTGCTCACCGGGGTGGCGGGCATGACGGGGAGCTCGGGCAGACCGGCGGCGGCCGGAAGCTGAGACCGGCCCGCCTCCTGGGCCTCCTGGGCACCGCGGGCGTCGGACGGCGACGCCTGACCGGCCTCGCCGCCGACCCCCGGAACGGCGGGGAGGACGGACAGCAGGCCACTGGTCCTGTGCCTGCCGGGCTTGCCGTCCCAGTCACCGCGGCCACCACTGCGATCATCGTTGTAGTCGCCCTTGTGGCCACCCCACTGACCGCCGTTGTGACCACCCCCGTGGCCGCCCCACTGGCCGCCGCCCGGCCCCCCGACACGGGAGCCGCCGAGGCAGCCCGCGGCGGCGTCGCCCAGGACGGCCACCGCGTTGCCGCAGACGTTGATCGGCGCGGTGATCGGCGCGACCACCTGGTTGCCGCCCAGGACGCTGCCCTGCCCGGAGGTGCGGTTGCCACCGGCCCCCGCACCCGCACCGCCGGAGACCGAGGCGCCGCCCCTGCACCCGGCCGCGGCCCGGCCGAGCACGCCCACCGCGTTGCCGCAGACGTTGACGGGCGCGGTGATCGGCGCCACCACCTGGTTGCCGCCACCGATGCTGTGATCACCGTTCGTGCGGTTGCCACCGGCACCACCGCCACCGGGGCCACCGGTCCCGACGGACGCACCACCCTGACAGCCGGCGAAGGCCCCACCCAGGACGGCCACCGCGTTGCCGCAGACGTTGATCGGCGCGGTGATCGGCGCGACCACCTGGTTGCCGCCCAGGACGCTGCCCCGCCCGGAGGTGCGGTTACCACCCGCGCCGCCGCCCCGGCCCGTCCCCGCGGACGAACCGCCCGGGCAGCCCGCCTGGCCGTTGCCGACGGCGCTGCCGCAGACGTTGGCGGGCGCCGTGATCGGCGCGACCACCTGATTGCCGCTACCGGCTCCGAAACGCCCGTCGGTGTCGTTTCCTGGCCGGCCGTAACCCGAGCCGGGGCCGCCGGGACGCGGGCCGCGCTCCCAGCCGCCGCCGTGGCCACCATGGTCTCCACGCCCACCATGGTCTCCACGCCCCCCGTGGTCTCCGTGACCGCCGTAACCCGGCTTACCCGGCCGGTCGGGCTTGCCAGGGCCGCCGTGCTCTCCGGGGCCACCCGGCCGTCCCGGACCACCGGGGTGCCCAGGACCGCCAGGCTGTCCGTGCCCACCGGGCTGTCCGTGCCCACCGGGGTGCCCAGGACCACCGGGCTGTCCGGGTCCACCGGGCTGCCCCGGCCTGCCGGGCCTGCCGCCGACGACCTCGGCACCGCCCTCGCAGCCGGAGAACGCCTCGCCGACGACGGCGACCGAGTTGCCACAGATGTTGATCGGCGCGGTGATCGGCGCGACCACCTGGTTGCCGCCCAGGACGCTGCCCCGCCCGGAGGTGCGGTTACCACCGGCCCCACCGCCACCGTTCCCGCCCTGGTTGCTCACCGAGGCACCACCCCGGCAACCGGCGGTTGCCCCACCGAAGATCGCGAAAGAGTTGCCGCAGGCGTTGATCGGCGCGGTGATCGGCGCCACCACCTGGTTGCCGCCACCGATGCTGTGATCACCGTTTGTACGGTTGCCACTGGCACCGCCACCGTTCCCGCCCTGGTTGCTCACCGAGGCACCACCCCGGCAACCCGCCTCGGAACGGCCGACCACCGACACCGCGTTGCCGCAGGCGTTGACGGGCGCGGTGATCGGCGCGACCACCTGGTTGCCGCCCAGGACGCTGCCCCGCCCGGAGGTCTCGTTGCCTCCCGCTCCGCCGCCACCGTTCTCGACGGACGCGCCACCCTCGGAGGAGGCGGACGACTGTCCGGCCACAGCGGCGGCGTTGCCGCTGATGTCGATCGGCAGGGTGATCGGAAGGTTGACCTGGTTTCCTCCGGCGATCGAGTGGTCACCGTCGGTGTCGGCGAAGGCCGTACCGCCACCCATGGCCATGACGCCCAGTGCGAGCAGTGCCGCGGGGGCCGTGCCCCTAACCCACGTACGCATGATTGAAGCTCCTAGCAGTCTCGGGGGGACCTGACCCTCGTGAGGGCGTGCGAGGCCATGCGAGGACCGGACAGGTCCGCACAGCGGAGGCCCCGACGGGCCGTCACGAGGAGTTGGGAACTGGCTGTTCGTCGACCTGCTCACCGCTCACCGATGGAGCGGCTCTCCTGGAAACGGAGGATCGAGGCAGGCTCCGCGACCGGCGGATCACTCGAAAGGAGATCAGGCCGGCCTACGAGACGATGTCAGTCAGGGGAGAAGGAAGGGTCGTCCGCCGCTGTGCGGACGACAGGAGGGAGCACGAACGCCAGCGGAGCACGCTGCGTCGTCAGTCGCGGGTCGTAGGCGAACCACGCGACATCCCCCGGACCCGATCCGAAGAGGCCGGATCCACCACCGCTCTGGGGCACGAATCCATTGGCGCCAGAACCATGGTCGACGGTGGCGGGTGCCGGGACCCCCGGCTTGGACTGGCTGGTGAGCCCGTCCACACCTCGCCCCGCCATGGCTTCGGCGTTGTCCGTCGCCGACGGTTTGCCGCTGCCCGTGGGGAAGTCATCGGGGTTCGAAACCGATCCGGAAGCGGCTGTGTCGAGGGTCTGGGAACGGGCCACTCCTGTCTCCGCGGTGGCGTCCGCGACCGCAGGAGTGGCATTGAGGAAGCCGAAGACGATCGCGAGCAGCCATGCGGCGGCCAGGAGGCCGCCGATGGCGAGGGCTTGCCTGACGCCCCACCGAGTGCCGGCCGCGAACCGCGCCATCCGGTCAGCTCGGTCGGGGATCGTGTCGTCGACGGAAAGGGCCACGGGCACACACCGAGCAGCGGGCGAGGACGCCCTCCACTGCTCCTGCGGCACGCGCGCCACATGACCTCCCAAAGCTCCTGGACAGGCCCGCTTGAACACAAGCCAACCCTCGACGGAGAGTCACGCTAGCACTACATGGAGTCAGTGCAACGGATTTCCCGAGAACGGGTCAGCAGCCGTCCAGGAATCGGTCAAGAACCCGGACCCCGAACTGAAGCGAATCCACCGGCACCCTCTCGTCCACCCCGTGGAACATCCCGGAAAAGTCCAGGTCGGCGGGGAGCTTCAGCGGCGCGAACCCGAACCCCCGGATTCCCATCCGGCTGAACGCCTTCAGGTCCGTACCCCCCGACAGCGTGTACGGCACGGCCAGCGCGCCCGGGTCCTCGGCGAGAAGGGCATCGGCCATCGCGCGCACCAGCGGCCCGTCGAAACCGGTCTCGATGGCGATGTCGTGATAGATGAACTCCCTGGTCACATTGGGGCCGAGCAGTTCGTCGACGGTCTGGAGGAACTCGTCCTCATATCCCGGCAGGAAGCGGCCGTCCACGTGCGCGGTAGCGGCCTGGGGGATCACGTTGGCCTTGTAGCCGGCCTCCAGCATCGTGGGGTTGGTGGTGTTGCGCAGCGTGGCGCCGATCATCCGCGCCAGCGGCCCCAGCTTGGCGACGGTCTTCTCCGCGTCGTCCAGGTCGAGCTCCAGCTCCAGCGCCCTGGAGGTCTCCTCCAGGAACGTCCGCACCGTCCGCGTCATCCGTACCGGCCACTCGTAACGCCCGATGCGGCCCACCGCCTCGGCCAGCTCGGTGACCGCGTTCTCGGCGTTGAGCATCGAGCCGTGCCCGGCCCGGCCCGTGGCGGTCAGGCGCATCCAGGCGATGCCCTTCTCCGCCGCCTCGATCAGATAAAGCCTGCGCGCCTCGTCGATGGAGACGCTGAACCCGCCCACCTCGCCGATCGCCTCCGAGCACCCGTCGAACAGGTCCTTGTGCTGCTCGGTCAGCCACTGCGCACCGTAGTGGCCCCCGGCCTCCTCGTCGGCGGTGAAGGCCAGCACCACGTCCCTCGGCGGGCGGCGCCCCTCGCTGAGCCGCTGCCGTACGACCGCGAGGATCATCGCGTCCATGTCCTTCATGTCGACCGCGCCACGTCCCCAGACACAGCCGTCCGCGATCTCGCCGCTGAGCGGGTGGTGTGCCCAGTCGGCGGCGTTGAAGGGCACGACGTCCAGATGTCCGTGCAGCAGCAGCGCGTCCCGCGAGGAGTCCTCCCCCGCGATGCGGGCGATCACGTTGGCCCGGCCCCGGTCCGACTCCAGGATCTGCGGCTCCAGCCCGACCTCGGCCAGCTTCTCGGCCACGTACTCGGCGGCGGCCCGCTCTCCGGGTCCCGAATTGTCACCCGCGTTGGTCGAGTCGATCCGGATCAGGTCGCGGCACAGCCCGACGACCTCGTCCTCACCGTTGAGCGTGGCCATGTGGACTCCTTGAGTTCGGTACGGCTTCCCCTCCCATCCTCCCGCCGTACCCCCCTCCCCGGCACCCCGCTCGCACCTGCTCTCTTACCGATATGACGCAAGCCCAAGAGTTTGCTAACCTAAGTCCGCCGACGCGGGATGACGGTCCCGCGTGCAGGCACCACGTCCGGGTGGCGGAATAGGCAGACGCGCTAGCTTGAGGTGCTAGTGCCCTTTGCGGGGCATGGGGGTTCAAGTCCCCCCTCGGACACAAACCGGTCGCCTATGGGGTCCTGGTCATGTGTACACGTGACCAGGACTTTCTGTTTTGACGGGTGGTAGATCATCCGCAATCCGATGTTCGCGTAGATCTTGGCCTTCCGGATCGGGTCAGCATTCGAGAGAACTCGCACCATGTCTCCAAGCCGAACGGAAGTACGCCTCTGCGCACCTGCTCCTCACGGACGTGGCAGCGCAACCGCCCGGCCATTGGTTTGACACCGGGTACGGGCCGGACGGCGGAAACCGCCGCCCGGCCCGAATCGGATCAGGGGCTGGTGCAGGCGACCGTGGCGGTGACCGCGGTGCCGTTAGCGGTGAAGCCGAAGGTCGTCGAGGAGCCCGCCGCGATGGAGCCGTTGCAGGAGGCGTTGCGGATGCTCACGCTGGAGCCGGAGTTCTTCGCCGAAGTCAACGACGTCTCAAAGGTCACGCTCACCCTCCATTTCTGGAGCGGCACGACCGTCTCACACCGGGACCGGCGATGCGGGGGCCGTTCCGCACGGAGGGTGCTTGTCAGGGCACGAACGGCATTTACGGCAGTTTTAGGTGTACCGATGCACTGTTGTCCTATCGCATGCTATCGGGAGGAAGAAAGATGACCCCTGGGCCGGACGAATTCAGCACCGCGGAAACACTGGCGAACGAGCCGCCCAGGCGTCGCGTCCCCCGCTCCGTACTGCTCGTCGCCACCACCGCGCTCGTCGTGGCCACGGGTGCCGGCGTCGCCGCCGCGGCCGCGTTCTCGCCCTCGCCTTCCCCGACGCCCACGGTCGGCGACACCGCGACACCGTCGGCGGCTCCGTCCGGGGCGCCCTCCGACAAGGTGCCGGGACAGGGCCGGGGCCGGGGCCACAAGATGGGTTTCGGCGGCCCTTCCATCCACGGCGAGTTCGTCGTGCCCGACGGTGAGGGCAAGTACGTGACCGTCGCCACCCAGTACGGCGACGTCACGGCCGTCGACCAGGACTCGATCACGGTCAAGAGCGAGGACGGCTACACCAAGGAGTACGCGATCAACGGCGACACCCGGATCAACCGCCGCGGCGAGGGCATCGACGCGGTGAAGACCGGGCAGAAGGTCATGGTCATGGCGAAGGTGGACGGCGGCACGACCACCGCCGTCGCGATCCACGACGCGACGGCGCGCGACGGGTATGGCCGGCGCGGCGAAGGAGGCCGGCGGCACGGCACCGGAGCGGGGATCGTGAGCCGATCAACCGGGTGAACGTCCCCGGCCCACGTGCCGGCCGAGCCGTACGGTGACCGTCTGCGAGCCGCCGCCCCGGTCCGCCAGCCGTCCGAAGGCGAGCGTGAGCCGCGCGCCGGTCGTGGCGCTCACCAGGAGCGGGTGCCCACCGAGCACCTCGGCCACCGGCCGGTCCCAGGTCGCGGTCAGCTCGTCCAGGTCGCGCCGGGGATCGGACACGGTCAGCGTGGCCGTACCGTCGCCGCTCTCCCTGACCAGGACCGCGCACGGGGCGGAGGCGGCCAGGCCGCCGACGGTCCCGTCGTTCCAGAAGTTGACAGCGGTGATCCCGAGGGAGGGGACCAGGACGCCCTGCTGCCGGGTGGTGTTGGCGAGCACCCTCGCCCAGCCGGGGTCGGCGGCGCGGGCCCGGGTCCGCGCCCGGCTCGCACCCGGCAGGAGCAGGTAGACGTAACCGGCCGAGTGGGGGTCGACGCCGTGGTCGAGCCAGAGGGTCACGTAGCTCCGGGTCACCTGGCCGGCTGTGCGTTCCTCACGCAGCGTGCGCAGGCCGGTGGGACAGGGCAGGACGTAGCCGCCGTGCCCGGCCAGGTGCGCCCAGCCCTCACGGTCGTCCACGGTGAGGAGCGCGCCGGTCCTGCGGTTGTCCACGACGGTCTCGACCGGCACACCGTCCTCGCTCGTGATCCCGGCGCCCAGGCAGACCACCGCGTCGTCGAGGAAGAACCACGACTTGAAAGCCTCCATCGTGCTCTCGAAGCCGAACAGGTGCTGGCCGACCGTCGCGTACGTGCCGTCGGTGGCGCCGCCCACCCAGCGGCCCGGCGGGCAGGTGTCGCCCCACTCCGCACCGGCGCCGTCGGCCAGCCGCCTGGTGGAGACCGTCGTGCCCGGCAGGCGGTAGGGGTCGACGGTGGGCCAGAAGGAATCGGAGTACTGGTCGCCATGGCCCTCGCCCCACCAGTAGAGCATTCCCGAGCCGGTGTGCCAGCCGCGCCGGTTCTCGCCGTTTCCGTGCTCGTAGTGGCCGATCCGGTACGAGGCCATGCTGAGTCCCGCGCACCAGGCCGGCCTGCGGTGGACGGCACGGGCGCTCATCGCCGGCAGTCGGTGTCCGGCAGGTTCCTCGGCCGCCGGGATCGCGTCGTCGTCCAGGAGCGCGGCGAGGCGGGCGTGGAACTCCAGATCGTTCCTCTCGGCCGCGTCGAGCATGGGACTGGAGGTGTCGCGCACCGCCCATCCCTTGACCATGCCCTGCCAGCGGGCCCGCTCGGCGGCGGAGGCCGCGTCCCCCAGCCGCAGGATCGCCGAGGCGATGTCGCGTCCCCTCCGATGGTCGCCGTACGGTTCCCTGTCGATCCCCCGGCCGCTGACCAGGTCCATGCAGAAGCCGTCGTGGACGAACGGCGCGAACGACCTCTCGACAGCGTTGAGAACGATCTGCCGGTCCGGGTCGGTGATCTCCCACGGCGAGCCGCGCAGCACCTCGAACAGGGTCGCGAGCCCGGACAGCATCACCGCTCCGTAGCCGCCCTGGTAGGGGACGGACGTGTGCTGGATGAACGAACCGTCCCGGTAGAGCCCGTCGCCCTCGAAGACGTGGGGAAAGACCGGGGAGAGCGCCGAGGCGGCCAGCGCCGCCTTGCCGGGGTCGGACCCGAGGATGGCGCGCAGCAGCGTCACCGTGCACAGGTCCACCCGGTTGGCTCCGGTGCTGGTGCCGGCGTAGTCGTTCAGACGGCACTCGGGGAGGAAGTGATCCACCGCGTCCCGCAGCGCCCCGCTCCGCCGGTCCGTCAGGTGCGAACCGATCAGCACCGCCGCGTCGAGGAGCTTCCTGGGGGTGCCGATCTGCCAGTTCCACCAGTTGCCGACCGGGTCCGCGCCGGAGGCGTACACCTGCCGCCGATAGTGGTCGATGCCACCCGCGACGGCCGCGGCCAGGTTCGCGTCGCCGGTCAGGCCGGTCCCCGGCAGTGCGTACGCGCGGGCCATGGTCCGCAGCCGCGCCGGGGTGTCAACGAAGGAGGGGAACGCCAACTCCGGCCAGAGCGAGATGTCGGCCGGTGCCATGGTGTCCCGGTACAGGGCGGCGGTCGTCCCCAGCCTCGCCAGCCGGGTGCGGTACGGCTCGGCGGTCGCGTCGAACCCCGACCCCGCCGTCACCTCACACCAACGGCGGCGCAGCAGGGCGAAGGAGTCGTCCTCCGGGTGCGCGGTATGCGCCGGAATCAGCGCTCCAGTCGCGGCGGCACCGCTGAGCTGGAGAAATAATCGCCTGGAATATCCACTCACATATAGATTGTGAGGCGACGTTCACCCCCGCCCCGAAGGCTACGCCGCGCCACCTCACGCGCTCGGGCACTCCACAGCGGAGGCCCACCCCATCCGGGCATGAGGGCGCCTCGCCTGGGACCTGTCCCAGGCGAGGCGCCCCGCCCTGGCCGGCGGGCTGTCAGCAGCCCTTAGTGATCTTCTGCAGCTGGAAGCCGGGGACCCAGAACCTCTTCTTGCCGCTCGTGTTGCCGTTGGTGATCATGCACCTCTTGGTGGTCGTACCGATGGCGGACTTGAAGTGGAGCTTCGCCGGCACCTTGTGCGAGCAGTGGTTGTTGAAGTAGACCGTCGTGGAGACGCCACCCGTACCCCAGGAGTAGTTGGCCTTCTTTCCCCGGGGACTGAAGCAGGCGATGCTCGCCCTCTTGACCTCCAGGATTCCGGCCGTGTCCGCGGGCTTCACCGCCACCTTGGCCGCTGGTGCCGCGGCCTGGGCCGTGGCGGACATGGCGGGCGTGACCATCATCACGAGCCCGACAGCGGCCGCGGCCGCCACGGCGATCGGTTTCCGGTAGTTCATGTTCTCTCCTTCTTGTCGGAACGCGGTCTTCTGGGATGCGGTCAGTGGGACGGAGATGTTTTCCGATGTGGGGCGCGTTTCCATCCACGGATGACGCCCGTGGATGACGCCCGTGGATGGAAACGCGGCCCCGAGTCCTCGCGGCCCCCGTAGGCCCCGCTTCCTGCGTGGATCGCGAACACTGCGGAAATCCACGGAAGCGGTGGGGCGAGGAGTGGCCCCGACTATGCCGGTGTGCCGCGACCGGCGGCAAGAAGAGTTCGCCGGATATATGGCCAAATATTGTCCAGACCCCTGCCGAACATTGTCCAGATCCCTCTGGACAATTGACGGCACAGGTCACAGCCGTGTGCCCTGCGGATCGGATCCGGACCGCACGGCGGTGGACGTCCGTCACGGGTGACTTCCGGTAATCTCCTCAGGTTTTGGGCGTATTGCCGAAGAGGCCGCGCCCGGGTCGTGAGAATGTCCGTACGGCAGTGTCGAGCAGGGGGTGGGTGTGGCGGGGTCACCGAATCCACGGGACGAGGAGCCGGGAACGCGGCGAGGGCGGAAACCGGTCCGGCCCGATCCTGAGTCCGGCCCTGTCGCACTGCTCGCGCACCGGCTCTGGAAGCTCAAGGAGGAGGCGGGCGACCCCTCCTTCGCGGAGATGTCGTCCCGCCTGGGCGCGGCCGCCTCGAAGTCGTCGCTGGCGGCCGCCGCCCGGGGGCAGGTGCTGCCGAGCTGGGAGACGACGTGGGAGTTCGTTCGGATCCTGGCGGTCGACCGATTGGGGCAGGACCCGGCCGAGGCCGAGCGCGAGTGGCGGGAGCATTGGGAGCGTGCCGGGGACACCGGCCGGGAGACCGTCCCGGCCGGAGCCGAGGTCGGAGCCGAGGTCGGAGCCGAGGTCGGAGCCGAGCCCTCGAAGACGTGGGGAAAGACCGGGGAGAGCGCCGAAGTCGGGGACCGGGATGTTCAACGGTCGCGCGTCAGGAAGCCGGTCGTCCTCACCGTGCTGTCCGCCGTGGTCGCCGGTGGCGCGGGCGCCCTCATCACCTTCGTCGCGTCGTCCGACCGCGGGGAGGAGAAGCCTGTTCCTCAGGACACCCTGACGCAGGCCGCCTCACCTCGCGACGACTCCGCCTTCGAGGGAGACATCACACATCCGGACGGGACAGTGGTGCGGAGCGGGACGCGCTTCACGAAGGTGTGGAGGCTCCGTAACACGGGGACCATCCCGTGGCACAGGCGCTACCTCGACCGGATGAACGAGACCCCGTGCCATGCTCCCGAACGGGTCGCGATCGAGACGACCGCACCCGGCGAGACGGTCGACATAGCGGTGCGCGTCCGCGCCGCCGACACCCCGGGCAGATGCAAGATCTACTGGAAGATGACCAATGAGGACGGGGCTCTGCTGTTCGCCGGGAAAAACCCGATATTTCTAGATGTCACGATGAAGTGATCGGCACGCCGGCTGTGACCAGGACCGGGCCCGGCAGGGTCACCCGGCCGGTGAGCGCCTCGGTGACCCAAGCAGGGGACCGTGTCTGGTGCATGGCCGGCAGTCCCGTCTCGGTCCGGATCCGTACTCGGTAGTCGTACTCCGCCGCCAGGCCGGGGGCGGGCATGGCGCCCGGAGGGGCCAGGGGATCGGGCACGGCGCCCGGGGGGAGCCACGGTCCGACGGGAGTCAGAGGTCCACGTCGTGGGAGGCGATCACGTGGACCCCCTCGGGTTCCTGCCCGGCGGGGGTGACCAGGACCCGCCTGCCCTGTTCCCGGTAGCCGTGCTCGGTCAGCCACATCAGGGCGTATGGGCCGAGATCACTGAAATCGATCGGAGAGTCGGGTGAGAAGAGGTCCTTACCCGACGAGACGCCGCCGGTGTCACCTTCGACGATCGACAGGGTGTACGTGGTCATGGCAGCCCCCGGGCCGTAGTTGTCCTCGGGGTGGTCCATACCCGGTCATCCGGATTCCGCCCTCAGCCCTCCCGATTCCCTCGTCCCGGATCCCGGATCCCGGATCCCGGATCCCGGATCCCGGATCCCGGATCCCGGATCCCGGATCCCGGATCCCGGGCGGCAGGCGGCAGGCGGCAGGCGGCAGGCGGCAGCCCGACGCCCGACTGCCGAACATCACCCAAAACATCACTAAAAGCAACATAAAGTATATATGGATATATAGTGGACAAGAATCTCTCTCCAGGAGGAGTTCCGCCCCGCAGCGCATGTGGCTGATCGCGAAGAGCGGCCCACCCCAGGCTGAACCGGATCATCTCTCTCCGGTTCCGCCCGCCGCCCTCCCCGATCGCTCCTCCGACACGCTCACCAGCAGACCCGGAAGCCATGTCATGAGTCAGGACAGCACCAGCCCGTATACCGACTTCGAGATCGACCTCACCCTTGAGGAGACTCGCCGCCGCGCCGCCGTCATGGCGGCGCTGGAGCCGGACTGGGACCCGCCGGGGGTGATGCGGGCCGAGGAGGAGGCGTACGACCTCCTCTACTCCGGCCTCGACAGAGCTCAGCAGGAGACCTACGACATGCTCGTGGCCGCCGGAGTGCTTCCCCCCAGGGAGTCTGGCCGTGCCTCTTGATCCGCACGCCGACTTCGGACGCAGGGCATGGCTGCCCTGCCCCGGCTGCCAGGACCACCGCGACTGCGACGACTGCCTCGGCGGCCGCAACTGCGGGGTGCACTGGCGCTACCTCATCGGCAACACCGGAAGCCTGCTGCACCTGCAGTGCCCGGGATGCACCCACCTGTGGAATCACGAGACGGGCTTCGGCGCGGGCGGCAGGACCACCTCCGGCTGACCCGACAAAAGGTGTCAGCCTGGCAGGACCTGGCAGGACCTGGCAGGGATCGCATTCAGACGCCTCGGCTCCCCGGACTCCGCGCAGGAAGATCCGGGAGGGCCGGAGGGCGGCGCCCGCGCCCGTCCCGGCTTGGGCGTTTCGCGCCGGCGCCGGGCTCACCCGCCCGCGGCCGTCCCGGCCGATCGCGCGCCCGGCGGGCCGTCCGGGGCACCCATCCGGAGGCGGGAGAGCCTCGCCCCCCGGTGGGCGCGGAAAAGGCGGAGCTCCAATTCCCGGAACGGGGTCCGGGGCCGAACAGCCGAAGCCGGGAAACGCATTCATATCAAATTGTTATGGAGCTTGTACCAATCCGGAGCGTGAAAGGTTTTCGCGATCACTTGTCCCCCGCAGGATGCCCGACCGGGTGCCGGAAAGCCCAACGGGAGGTGAACGACGGGCTCGCTCGGGAAAAAGGGCAGTTCAACAAGGGGAACGGAAGGTCATCCGAAACCCGAGGATGACAGCACATCTCTAGAGAACTACTGGTACGGTCCACCGACGGGATGCCAGCAGGTGGGGGCGTTCCGGGTTTCGGACAGACCGTATATCGACTTAAGTGTTATTAATAATCAAATAGCCATAAGTGTCAATTACTAAGCCCTTTACCTTCCCAATAGATCACGGTCAGTCTAATATTTGGACCTATGTCATGGCGTGCATCAGATTTCCCAGATGGACAGGCTGGGTCCTCTGGTCGTGGCAGTGCTTCCTCCGGGCGTGATTCCGAACAGACATCCGACTGGCATCCCGAACGCCTCCTGTCATTCGATTGGCGGAAGGTCATTCTGTTCACGGCGGTTTTAGCGATCATCGCCGCCTCCGCGCTCTGGCTCGCGACCAGAGAACCCTCTGGTCCGTCCCTGGCGGCGAATCCCACCCCCGACTCCTCGGACGCCGGCTGGGAGAAGGCCGTTCCCTCGCCGACGCCGTCCCCCTCCCGCTCCACCCCCAAATCAACCCCGAAGCCCCCAAAAAGCGATAAGTCCTCTCCTAGCCCCAAGGTCACCGGTACGGAGAAACCCCGCGCAGAGGAGCCCCGTACCAAGAAGCCCCGGGCCGAGACGGGGACCACCCCGCCCGACACCGACTCACCGGCCGGCTCCAGCCCACCCCAGCTCACCGTCAAGGAGGCGTACGGCATCCACGGCCGCTACCAGCGAGGGCTGTCGGTCGCCCAGGGCAGGAATGACCAGGCCGCCATGGCGAAGCTGGAGCACGGGCTCGCGCTGGAGATGACGCGAGCCGGCTTCAAGACCGCCGAGATGGAGAAGAAGTCGCTGGCCTCGGGGATATGGCCCAACCCGCAGATGTGGATCCCGCGCCACGTGACCGGCACCGCGGACTGGTTCGTGGCGGTCTCGTACGAGCCCGGTGTCGCCCGGGTCGTCGACGTGATGAGTTCGGCTCCCGGCGGCTGGCGGCTCGTCGCCTCGGCCGCCGACACGCGTGCCACTCCCGCACGGTTCCCCAAGATAGCGACCGACTCCGAGGGCTACGCGACGAGCCTGCCGGAGAACGCCATCGGGCTGAGCGCGACCCCTCGCCAGATCGCCCGCGCGCACCTGGCGAGCCTGGAGAACGCCGAGGTCGACGTGCGATTCGACGAGGGGCCGTGGACCAGCGAGGCCGCACTGTTCTGGCAGCAGGAGCGGGCGCAGCTGGAGCAGGCCGACTGGAAGCTCACGCTGTCGTACCGGCTTGAGGGACCGGTACGCGCGCTCAGGACCAGTGACGGGGGTGCCCTGGTCTGGTATGGAGCCCGATCCACCGAGATGCGCAAGGCGGAGCGGAAGGGCGCGACGGTCAAGCTGAAGGGCTCGGCCGCCGTCCGCACCCGCGGTAAGGCCTTCGCCAACTCGGTGAGCGCCACATACGGACGCATGTATGTGACATATGTCCCCCCTGCCGGCTCGAACGAGCCCGCTCGCGTGCTGGGCGAGTGGAGCGACGTCCTGGAGAGCCACGGCGACTGACATTTCACCGGAAGAAAAGGAACATTCATAATGACACCCTCACGTAAGCCATCGCGCGCGACGGTGATCACTGCGAGTGTCGCGATCGGCGTCTTCAGCGCCGGCGCCGGGCTGGGAACCGTCATCGCCGTCCGCTCCGCCCCCGGTGGGGGAGAGGTGATGCGACTGTCCGCGGGCACGTACCTCCTCGACGACCAGGCCGAGGCATGGTCGCCGAGTGCGTCTTCCGGCAGTGATCAACCGGTCACGCTCTCGGGCGCCGACGCGGGCAGCACCATCGCGGGCGGTGCCGGCAAGGGCGGCTCCAGGGACGCGCGGGTCTGCCTGACCACCACCACCGACGGGCACGCGGTCGGAACCTCGGGGGAAGGCTGCGTCGCCCTCCCGGTCCTGGCCCTGGCCGCCGCTGCCTCGCCTCTCGTACAGCGGCCGGGAAACCCCAAGAGCACGCCGACACCGCCGACACCGCCCAAGACGACGAAACCCTCGCCCCCCAAGACGAACGCCCCGGCCCCCAAGTCCGGCTCGGCACCGGTGCAGCCCGCCCCCAACCCGGGACCGGTACAACCCCCGGCTCCACCGCCGGTGGCGAACCCCCAACCCGCCAGGCTCCCGGCCCCTCCGGCTCCGACTCCGACGGAGAGGATCAGCGGGAACATCTCGCAGAGCGAGAGCGAGAGCGGCAGCGTCATCGAGCGCCCCGCGGAGAAGCAGATCGAGGTGGTCTCGCCCCCCAAGCCGGCTCCCGAGCCCGGTGCGACGAAGTCCTCGGCCCCCTCGCGGCCGTCGCAACAGCCCCCCAGCGGCAACAAGCCGTCGCAACCTCAGCCCACCGGCGGCAACAAGCCCTCCCAGCCGCAACCCACCGGCGGCAACAAGCCCTCCCAGCCGCAACCCACCGGCGGCAACCGGTCGCAGCCTCCGCCCGCCGCCGGCAACAGGACCCCGCAACCCGGGGAGACCACACGGAACGCCCGGCCGACGGGCACCCTGCGGCCGGCGATCCGGTCGGGAACGGGCCAGCCGATCGTGCCCCCGGGCAATGTCAGGCCCCCCACCGCGCCACCCGCGACCAGACCGACGGACGACGCGGGCGCGCCTTCGCCGAGGACACAGCCGTCGGTCCCACCGGGAGCGACGACGCCGAGGGCGGGGACACCGACAGCGCCCGGTGGCAGCCTGAAGCCCGTCCAGCCGCCGCAGCCGTCCGTCGGTCCCGGCGAGAACTCGTCGCAGGGTCCCGACGGGACCGTGCTCATGTCGGCCACGCCGCAACTCCCCGGCGGCCAGAACGGCGTCTCGCTGCCGGTCTTCGAGGACCCTGAGCTCCTGCGGCGAGCCTACGAGGCCCTTGGGCTGGACAGGGGCATGCGCTACACGGACGAGAACGGCGTGTGGGATCTCAACATCGCCCCGCCGGGTACGCCACCATGCCGCAACTACACCACCGAGGAACTCCAGGCGCTGAGCACGTCCCAGGGACCGAGCCCGACCCAGAGCAGCCAGACGATCCCCCGCGACTCGTGCCTGTGGCCCGCGTTCATCCGCTGGCTCTACGCGGAGCCCGCATCCGGCGAGGTCAGCAACTGGACCAAGTTCACCGGACTGCCCCAGCGGAACCTGGAACTTGTGGTGACCGACCCCGCTCCCGTTCCGCTTCCGCAGCCGGTTCCCAGCGAGAACGTTCCCGGTCGGTCCGACCAGGGCCAGGAGATTCCAGGCCACGAGGTTCCAGGCCAGAACGACCCGAGCCAGGAGATCCCCGGCCAGAGTGACCCCGGCCAGTTGAGTCCCGCCCAGCCGGGCGCCCAGAACCCCGGGGACAGCGCCCCCGCGCAGCGGAGGAGCGGTGAGAACACCCAGGACCGGACCGCCCCCTTCCAGCCCGACCAAGGCCGGACCGGCCAGTACCCGGTCGAGCCGGACCCGCTCGAATACGACGGCCAATGAGCACACCCACCGGAACCGGGCGTTTCGCGCCCGGCCCCGGCCAGGGGGCGGCCTGGGTACGCGAGCACGGCGCGCACCTGATGGACTACGCCGCCTCCCACCTCGAATCCGGCCGGGCGCGCGCGGCGGTCGTCGCCGCGCTGACGGCCGGCCGGACCGAGGTCGCCCCCGAGAGCGTCACGGTCCGGGGACGGTTACTGGCCGCACTGCGACGTGACTGCCGCACCTCCACCGGTCACCGGGAGCGGTACGTGCCGGGTTCGGGGCCCGGCATGCCCGATGCCCTGCTGATCGAACGGGTGTGGACGATCGTCGACCCCCTGGGCACGGAGACGCTCAGGTTGATGTACCGCCATGCGCTCGGCATGGAGGATCTCCCCCACGTGCTGGGGATGCCCGCCGACGAGGTCGGCAGGCTCGCCACCCGCACCCAGGATCTGATCGAGACCCTGGTGAGCGGGCTGGACGCACTCGCCAACGGGCGGCGTACCTGTCCGGAGCTCGCCCCGCTGGTGGAGACGGTCTTTCCCGGTGCCTTCCCCGCCGGTAGGGCCGGCGGGGAGGCGGCATCCTCTTCCACCGATCCGGACGACGCCCGGACGGCCCTGATCTCCCACATGATCAGGTGTTCCGCGTGCACGCGGCCGATCAACATCCGCTACACGGTCCCGCAGATGATCTCCCATCCGCCGGTCGCGCCGCTCTCCGCCGAGGAGCGGCAGCGGCTCACGGATTCGCTGCCCCCAGAGGTGGTCCCGCCCACCCGCCCGCACGCACGCCCGGCCCGTGGCGGATCCGCCGTTCTCCCCGCTCCTCCGGCCGGGAGCGGTGTCCCCGCCGCTCCGGCACCACCGGCCGTGGCACTGCCCGCGCCCAGGATCGGCGCGCCTCCCTATCCGCCGGTGGCTTCGAAAGCACCGGCGAAACCGCCGGCCACGACATCGGCGGGCACGACATCGGCGGGCACGGGCTCGGCGAGTACGGGCTCGGCGAGTACGGCGTCGCCGGTCACGCCACCGGAGGGCGAGCCGGCGGTGGGCAGCTCCGATCCCCCCGGCCTCCCCCCGCTGCCCGCCCTGCCACCCCGCAGAACCCGGCCGGTCCGCCCGCCGTCCGCACCGCCCGTACCCGGGCACGACACCCCGCTGTACGACGCCCTGCTCACCCAGGCATGGGCACGTGAGGTCCTCGCCCAGAGCGAGGAGGTCACCGGCACCATCCCCAGGCAGGCGCCGCCCGCCCCTCAACCTGTCGCCAGAGCCGAGCCCGTCGTCATCGCGGGGCAGGCGTCCGTCGAGATGCGCAACGACGCCCAGATTCCCGCGCTGCGCTTCCACACCGAACCCGACGACCGCCCCGACGAAGGGCGGATCGAGATGGGGATACGCGTGCTGGAGGCGCTCAGCTGGGCGGGTACCCGGATCAGGAACACGACGATCAAGATCGTCATCATCGTCGTGGCGGGCGCGGCCGGCACTCTGACCGGGATGAACCTTCTCGGCCCCGCGATCGAGTCCAAGGAGCCGACGAGGTCGCTGCAGGCGTCCACCAGCCAGGCCGGCCAAACCACCCAGGCCACCCAGGCTCCCCCCACCACGGACCCCGTCGCGGACCCCACTGCGGACCCCATCGCGGGCCCCACCGCGGGCGCGCCGGCGCGACGAGACGGGCTCGCCTCTCGCCTGCGGGTCCCACCCGTGGTGACGCTGGACGAGTTCGGCCAGGGAAGCATGGTCCTCACCATCTCGGGAGAGCCGTTGAAGTGGCGGATATCGGCTCCCGGCCTGGCCGTGAGCCCTTCCGGCGGCACGCTGCGTGCAGGGGTCACGCAGGTGATCAACCTGCGGGCCCACAGGATCCGCAACTGGTGCGGCGCTCCCGCCTCCGTCACCGCCCCGCTGACCGTTCACAGCCTCGACGACTCGATCGGTACGACGGTGCGCTGGCGGACCTGCTGACAGTCCCGTATCCCTCCCCGCGATCGCTCTCCGCGAAAGGACCTTGGCAATGACGGATATCTCCCCCCACATCAAGACATCGCCCCCAACTCCGGCCGAACAGTTCCTTGAAACGGTCCCGCTCACCGCGGAACACCTGCTCACCAACCGCCGCCCTGAGCCCGCCGGAGGGTGGCGACGCGTCGTCTGGCAACTCTCCGGCAAGCGCATCATCCCCGCGGAGTCGGCGGCGGAGCTGGAACGGCGCACGCTGATGGCGCAGGCACAGACCCCCGTCGCGAGCGGGCACCACCGGATCGCGGTCATGAGCCTCAAGGGCGGAGTGGGCAAGACCACGACGACCGTCGCCCTCGGCAACACCCTGGCCTCCCTGCGCGGCGACCGGGTGATCGCGATCGACGCCAACCCCGACCGCGGGACCCTCGGACTCAAGGTCAAATCCGAGACGGCCGCGACCATCCGCACCATGCTGGCCGAGGCCCCTCACATCCTGCGCTACGCCGACGCGCGTGCCTTCACCTCGCAGTCACCCGCCCGGCTGGAGGTCCTCGCCTCCGACACCGACCCGGCCGTAAGTGAGGCTTTCAACGCCGAGGACTACCGCACCGTCGCCGGTCTCATCGAGCGCTACTACTCGATCTGCATCACCGACTGCGGGACCGGCCTGCTGCACGGGGCCATGGGCGCGACGCTGGAGCTGGCCGACCAGATCGTGCTGGTCAGCCTGGTCGCGGTGGACGGGGCGAGCTCCGCCGCCGCGACGCTGGACTGGCTGACCGCCCACGGCCACGCCGAACTGGTCAAGAACGCCATCGTCGTGCTGAACGCCGTGGAGTCCAAGTCCGACGTGGACCTGGACCTGCTGGAGCGCCACTTCACCTCCCGCTGCCGCGCGGTGATCCGCATCCCCTACGACCCGCACCTCAAGGAGGGCGCCGAGGTGGACCTGGTCCGCCTGCGGCCCACCACCCGGGGCGCATACCTCCGCCTGGCGGCGGCGGCCGGGCAGACGTTCAATCAGCACCCCGACCGGAGCCACTAGTGCGACCTGTCGCCGACGATCCCGCGCTGAACTGGGATCTGGGTCCTCCGCCGAGCGCCCAGCGGCGGATGCTCATCGTGGTCGTCTCGATCGTGGGGACGATCCTGCTGGCGGCCGGAGCATGGCAGCTCCTGCGATCCGAACCCGAAACCGTGAACGCCTCCGCACCGAAGGCCGTTGGGGACACCGTCCTCCTCGCCCCGCCCTCCGGCTACGAGGGCGCGGCGGGCTACCCCGTCGGGTTTCCGCACACCGAACTGGGCGCGGCCTCGGCCGCCGCCGCCGCGTTGGAGGCGGCGTGGACCCTGGACGCCGAGCAGGCCCAGCAGGCGGCGGTACTGTACGCACCGCCCGAGCAGCACGAGGCGGCGCGGGCCGGTGCCCGCGAGGCCGTCGCCGGATGGCGGGAGATCCTCGGCCTTCCCAAGGACGGAGCACTCCCCGACGGCGCCGCCATGCGGACGCGGACGATCGGCATCCAGTGGCGACCCCGCGGCCAGGATCAGATGCATGTCTCGGTCCTGGTCCAGGTGACCGCGACCAAGGGTGTCGGGGACACCGATCCGACCTATTCCAGCCCGTACGCCATGAGCCTGCTGATGGTCTGGCAGCCCGGCATGCGCGGCGCGAACCAGGGGGACTGGGTCAACGTCCCCGACCCCCTGGCCACCGCCGTGCCACCGGTCGCCCTCCCGGGCACCCCCGAATTCACCGCCGCGGGCTGGAAGCCCATATCCGGCCCAGAGCCCACCCAATAGATCCAGGAAGAACGATCAATGCCCCCACGTAGCTCGTCCCGGCGTGTCACCTTAATCTCCGGCCTTCTGCTGGCCGCGGTATCCGCGACGACAAGCGCGGTCATCGCCCAGCCGTGGGCCGCCGTGGCGGATCCCGGCGTGAGCGCCACCTCTCCGTCGCAGGAGTTCGCCGCCGCTCCCCCCGCCTCCGTACCATCTCCCGAGGAGACCGAACCCGAGACCGAAGCCCCTTCCACCCAGGCGGAGAACCCACCCGCCGAGACGAGGACCCGAAGCACCCCCGAGGAGAGCCCGGAGCCCGCCCCCGAGGAGAGCCCGGAGCCCGCCCCCGAGGCCCAGGAATCCGCACCCGTGTCCCGCAACCGTACGGGCACGAGAAACGCCGCGCCCTCCCCCGTCCCCACCGAGGAGTCCACGGCGCCCCGTCGGGACGCGGAGGCGCGGGAACCCGTACAGCCCAGGAGCAGCGGAACGGCGAGCACGCCCCCGGCCGAGGAACCACCGGCGACCACCACCAGGCGCACCACCACACCACCGGCGACCACCACCAGGCGCACCACCACACCACCGGCGACCACCACCACACCACCGGTGGCCCGGCAGTCCCCCCAGGCGCCTCCCAAGAACGCCCAAGCGCCAAAGGACTCCCAGCCCACCCCGGCTCCGCCCGGCGACACGAAGCCGTCGGCGAGCCCCACGGAGACCCCGGCGCCGTCGCCCAGCACGCCTTCCGGGGGGTCCACGGCACCGCCACCTCCGGCCGCTACACCGGCTCCCTCCGACACGGCCACGACGCCCGCTCCAACTCCGACCCCGACGGCTCCCAACCCCACACCACCCGCCACCACCGTGCCCAAGCCCAAGCCCAAGCCCACCAAGGCGGCGCCTCAGAACCCGACCCAGAAACCGGCACCGCCGAAGGAGACCACGAAGCCCACCGGCCCGCCGAGCAGGCTGCCGCACACGCCACAGCCCGCCCCCGCGCAGACCGGCGCCTACGAGCCCACCCTCCTGACCGAGCGGGTCCAGCCCCCCCGTCCCCCTGTGACGACACCGTTCCCGGCGCCCTCGAACCGGACCGTCGCACCCCTGCCCCCGCTCAAGCGCTCTTCCTCGGATTTCTGCGGGCCTTTGGAGCTCGCCTCGTGCTGGAGCCTCGCGCCCTGGCGGAGCCGTACCTCTGAGTCTCCTGACGTGCTGCTGATCTCGAACCGGAAACCGGCGGCGTCGAGCACGTCGCACTGGGTGTTCGCGCCGCCCGCCCCACCCGCCCAGCCGCTGTCGAAACCGACCGCGTCGTCCGCTCCCAGCCCGACGAGCACCGGCTGCTGGAGCTTCAGTCCCTCCAAACTCTGCGCCAGATTCTGGGAGGAGTAATCATGATCACCAGATCCCACGTGCGGGTGGCCGTACTCAGCATGGTGGCCGCGCTGGCGGTGAGCACCCTCAGCGCTGCCCAGGGAGAGGTGGTCTCGGCGGCGCCCTGCGCCCCCGCCACGACCGGCGAGGCCAGCGCCGCGCAAGCCCTCAACTGGGGCACGCCGTCCTGGTGTGCGGAGTTCGACGACTACCTCAACGAGTCCGACTGGGTGTTCTACGACTCGGCCGGGCACGCGGGTAACGGCCGCCGTTCCCCGCAGCAGCTCTACCTCGGCAACGGGGCGCTCTACCTGTACGGCCGCGAGGACGGGACCACGGCCGGGCTGGCCGCCCGTCACGACCAGGCCTACGGGCGCTGGGAGACCCGCATCCGCCTGTACCCGGGCGCCGGGTCGTACCACCCCGTCGCCCTGCTGTGGCCGAAGGACGGCGGCGGCAACGTGCAGAGCTCCACCGGCGAGGAGGTGGACTTCCTGGAGGTCATCGACGACCCGGACAGGCAGCGTCCGAACTTCTTCCTGCACACCCCCCAGGGGCAGGAGCAGGCCCACGCCAACGTCGACATGACCACCTGGCACACCTACGCCGTGGAGATCACCCCCAGCGCCGTCGTCGGCTACATCGACGGGCAGGAGTGGTTCCGCTCCGGCAACGCCACCCGTAGCTCGATGTCGGTCTGCCTGCAGTTGGACTGGTTCCCCGGCCAGGGAAGCGCGGGAGAGGCGTGGATGGAGGTGGACTGGCTCCGCATCTACCCGTCCGCGGCAGGCGCCGCGGGCTGAACCCACCCCGGTAGGGCAGGAGGGTGCGGGACGTGAGTCCCGCACCCTCCTCGCGTTCCCAGACAGATCTTTCCCAGACAGATCGCCCCCAGACAGATCTTTCCCAGACAGATCGCCCCCGGACAGGTCGTCCCCGGCGCCAATGAACCGGCCTTCTCACCAACGAGGCCGTGCCGGCGGTCACCGGCAACGGGAGCGACTCCTGCAGCGGCCCCGGCAGAGATGGCCCGCATCCGCCATATGTGAGAATCAGGCCATGCACAGGGTCGTCGTGTTCGCCATGGACGGTGTGATCCCCTTCGAGCTGGGCATCCCGCCGCGAATCTTCGGCATTGCCAGGAGCCCCGAAGGCGAGCGGCTCTACGAGGTGCTCACCTGCACCGTCGACGGCGCCCCCGTACGTACCGACGCCGACTTCTCGATCGCGGTGAACCACGGGGCCGAGGCTCTGGCCGGCGCGGACACCGTGGTGATCCCGGCCACCCACGCGCTCGGCCCGATCTCCGCCGAGGGACGGCTCCCCCAGCCCGTGGCCGACGCGATCGCGCGCATCCGGCCTGGCACCCGCCTGGTCTCGATCTGCACCGCCGCCTACGTGCTCGCGGCGGCCGGACTGCTCGACGGCCGCCCCGCGACCACCCACTGGAGCGACGCCGAGCGCTTCCAGAAGCTGTTCCCCCAGGTCAAGGTCAACCCGGAGGTGTTGTTCGTGGACGACGGGGATGTGCTCACCTCCGCCGGAGTGGCCGCGGGGATCGACCTCTGCCTGCACATCGTCCGGCGCGACCACGGCACCGAGGTGGCCAACCGCGTGGCCAGGCGGTGCGTCGTGCCGCCGTGGCGCGACGGCGGCCAGGCCCAGTTCATCGAGCGCCCGCTTCCCGCGCCGACCGCCACGACGACCGCGGCGACCAGGGTCTGGGCGCTGGAACGGCTACACGAGCCGCTCCCCCTCAGCGAGCTGGCCGCCCACGCCCGGATGAGCCGACGCACCTTCACCCGGCGCTTCCGTGACGAGATGGGCCTCAGCCCGGGGCAGTGGCTCACCTCTCAGCGGGTGGAGCTGGCCAGGCTGCTGCTGGAGACCAGTGACCTGCCGGTGGAGGGCGTCGCCCTGCGGGCGGGGTTCGGCACCGCGGCCTCGCTCCGCCAGCACCTGCAGACTGCCGTCGGCGTCTCGCCGATGGCCTACCGCCGTACCTTCCGGCCCGTGGACGCCTGACCGGGTGCGGGGGCCGTCACCGACCGCGTGACCACTCCTTCTGCAGGCGGTCCGCCGCCTTCTCCGGGGTGATCCTGCCATGGGCGACGTCGAGGATCACCTCGCCCTGCGCGCGGTCCAGGAACGCCTGGTCCGGGACGTTCAGGGAACCACCGCCCCGGATGAGTTCCTGGAGCACGGCGTAGCCGTCCTTACCCTCCGGCGTGGCGAAGGCCGACGATTCCACCGTGAAGCCCGCAGCCGCGGGGGCCATCGTCAGGTCTCCGGCCCAGCTGGAGACCCCGTCTCCCACGGTCAGGAATTCGATCAGCGTTGTCGCCTCGACCACGTGCTTGGAATCCTTGGGGACGGCCAGGCCCACCTCGGCCGTGCTGCGGGCGGCCGGCTTGGCGCCCGGCAGGATGGTTGGGAAGGACCCGGCGCCGATCTTCTTGACGGAGATCTTGCCGGTCCCGCGGTAGGACGTGGACAGCATCGGGCTCTGGCCTGAGCCGTCCACCAGGAACAGCGCCTTGCCGGATCGGAAGAGTTCGGCCGGGTGGTCGCCCTTGAGGGTCAGCGTGGACCTTGCCAGCACGCCTCTGTCGAACAGTGACTCGTAAGCGGTCAGGGCCGAGACCGTCTCGGCGCTCTTCCAGGACTTTCCGCCGGCCAGCAGCTCGTCGGAGAGGGTCGGGTGGGTCTGGCCGGCGATGGTGAACAGCAGTTCCTCCTGCCGGCGCGGCTCGCCGGAGAAGACGATCGGCTGGAGGTCGGGGATCTCCTTCCTGACCCGCATGACGATGGATTCGAGGTCGGCGACCGTCTTGGGGAAGGACTCCCCGAGCTCGGACAGGAGAGCCGCGTCGTAGTACATGACCGCGCCGGCATTGGACCCCATCGGGACCGAGTAGAGCCTGCCGTCCTTGGTGGTCTTCTCCGTCTGCTCGACCGCGACCGGGTCGAGTTTCCCGAGCAGTTCGTCGGAGACCGTGTCCTTCCAGTCCGCGACCGGGCGGAGCCGGTCCTTGACCGCGCCGGTCATGGTCGGGATGTGGATGCCGACGATGTCAAGTGCCTCGTCACCGCCGAGTGCCTTGGGCAGCCGCTCGCGGTAGTCGGCCTCGCCAAAGGTGCGAAGCTCGACCTTGATATCGGGATTCGCCTCCTCGAACGCGGCGAGCGCCTGCTTCAGCGCGGCCTCGCGCGGGGAGAAGGTCCAGTACTTCAGGGTGACGGGTCCCACCGGCTTCTCGGTGACCTCGGAAGCGGGCTGCTCTACCGGTTTCCGGCCCTCGACCGCCCTGTCGACGCCGCAGGCGGTCAGCCCCAGGGCGAGGGCGGTGGTCATGGCGAACGCGCGAGCCGTACCACGCATGCATACCTCCAACAGGATCACGGTGCGGGTGACGGTGTTCAGCCCGGCGAGTCCGATCACGGGATGGATCGTGAAAAAAGATCTTATGTGCTCCGCTACCACGGCTGCGGACGGTCAGACCCGCGGCGAACCTCAACGCTGCCATGAGCTCCGCTGGTCAAACCCCCGGCGAACCTCAACGCTGCCATGAGCTCCGCTGGTCAAACCCCCGGCGAACCTCAACGCTGCCATGAGCTCCGCTGGTCAAACCCCCGGTGACAACCGGACGGGCAGCCCTCAGCCCACGACGATCTCGTGACGGAGGTGCTCGCGGCTGAGGTCGAGGAGCATCCTGACGTGGGCGTCGGCGAGACGGTAATAGATCATCCGGCCGGACCGGCGGCCGGCCACGATGCCCGCCGTCCGCAGCAGCCTCAGGGCGTGCGACACGGCGGTGTCGCTGACCTCGACCGTCTCGGCGAGATCGCAGACGCACAGCTCACCGGCCTCAAGCAGTGCGTACAGCAACTGCGCGCGAGTCTGGTCGCCCAGCAGCCTGAACAGATCGGCGAGCCGGGCGGCCTCGCTCGGGGTGACAAGCCGATCCCGCGTCGCCGCCACCCTGGCCTCGTCAGGCTCCACGGTCGCGCACGTGTCCAGACCGGTGACGACTTCCATGGGCGAACTCCTGAACAGATGCTCAAATGATAATGACTATCGTACCAAGCCACCCGCACGGCAGCGGATCCCGTGAGTCCGGCGGGATGTTCAGCCCCGCTCGGCGCTCAGCGGCTCTGCGGGATGTTCAGCCCCGCTCGGCGCTCAGCGGCCGGGCGATGTCCTCCAGTCCCCTCCCCTCGGCCTTGACCCCGAGGAAGAACTCCACCAGCCCTGCGATGATCATGAGGGTCGCGCCGATGCAGAAGGCCAGCGCCGTGTCACCGGGCCTGCCGCTTTTGACGAGGTTGGCGAAGATCAGCGGTCCGGACACGCCACCGGCGAAGGTACCGATCGCGTAGAAGAACGCGATCGCCATGGCCCGGGTCTCCATCGGAAAGATCTCGCTGACCGTCAGATAGGCCGCGCTCGCCCCGGCGGAGGCGAAGAAGAGCACGACGCACCAGCAGGCGGTGAGCGTGACCGCGGTCAGCACCTCCTGGTCGAACAGCCAGGCCGTGCCGAGCAGGAGCACCCCGGACCCGATGTAGGTGCCGGAGATCATGGGAATGCGGCCTACCGTGTCGAACAACCGCCCGAGCAGGAGCGGGCCGAGGAAGTTGCCGACCGCGATGACCGCGAAGTAGTAGCCGGTGTGGGTGACGATGCCGAAGAAGGTCGACAGGATCTGCGCGTACCCGAAGGTGATGGCGTTGTAGAGGAACGCCTGGCCGATGAAGAGCGCCAGGCCGAGGATCGTGCGCTTGGGGTAGCGGGCGACCATGGTGTGCGCGATCCGGCCGAAGCCGATCGACTTGCGCTGATGGATGGTCATCGACTGCGAGGGCTCGTCGAGCGGGATGCCCTCCTCACGCTCGATCCGCGCCTCCACCTCGTCGACCAGTCTCTCGGCCTCCCGGTCACGGCCGTGGATGAACAGCCAGCGGGGGCTCTCCGGCACGTGCCTGCGGACCAGCAGGATGGCCAGGCCGAGCAGCACCCCCATCCCGAACGCGACGCGCCAGCCGATGTTCAGCGGCAGGTTGTCGAGCAGCGGCACGGTCAACAGCGCGCCTCCGGCGGCGCCGAGCCAGTAGCTGCCGTTGATGATGATGTCGATCCTGCCGCGGTGGCGGCTCGGGATGAGTTCGTCGATGGCCGAGTTGATGGCCGCGTACTCGCCGCCGATGCCGAACCCGGTCAGGAATCGGAACAGGAAGAACCACCAGACGGAGAAGGAGAACGCCGTGGCGGCGGTGGCGCCCAGATAGACGGCCATCGTGATGATGAACATCTTCTTCCGGCCGAACCTGTCGGTGAGCCAGCCGAAGAACAGCGCCCCGAGGCACGCCCCCGCCACGTAGATGGCCGCGGCCTGCCCTACGACCTGGGCCTGGGTGATCGCCAGGCCGCTGCCCTCCCTGGCCAGCTGAGCGGAGAGGTTTCCGATGATCGTCACTTCGAGACCGTCGAGGATCCAGACGGTGCCGAGGCCGACGACGATCATCCAGTGCCATCGCGACCATGGCAGCCGGTCCAACCTCGCGGGGACCTTCGTCGTCACGGTTCCCGTCTGAACATCGCTCACGACAGGAGCGGTTACCCCCGCACGACCGGCTTATGTCGGTGTGAGAGGCGCCGTCTCACCGACCTCCACCTGCACGATCAGGACAAATCATCGTCTTTTCGATACATTGCGCGAGCATGGGGACATAGGGAGACTTAATCCTGTTTAGGGAGACCAATGAAAGCCCGGATCACGGGCGTCGCGACGTATCTGCCGGAACAGACCGTGTCCAGCGCGGATGTGGAGCGGCGGATCGAGGGCTACGTGCCCTACGGAGGCGTCGTCGAGCGGCTGACGGGAATCCGACGGCGCCATGTGGCCCGCGATGACCAGCAGGCGTCGGATCTGGCCGCCGAGGCGGCACGTGGCCTCGACCACACAGACGTCGACCTGCTCGTCTTCGCGTCGGCCTCGCAGGACATGGTCGAGCCCGCCACCGCGCACATCGTGGCGGCCAAGCTGGGGCTCTCCTGCCCGGTGTTCGACGTCAAGAACGCCTGCAACAGCATGCTCAACGGGATCCAGATCGCCGAGGCACTGATCCTGTCCGGCGCGCACCGCAAGGTGCTGGTCTGCTCAGGCGAGGTCCCCTCACGGGCGATCCGCTGGCAGGTCAGGGACCGCGCGCAGTTCGTCGACTCCTTCGCGGGCTACACGCTGTCGGACACCGGAGCCGCGATCACGGTCGCCGCCGATGTGGAACGCGGCATTTTCTACCGCGACTTCGCGGCCGACTCCACGGCCTGGGCGATCGGCACCCTGCCGGGAGGCGGTTCGGCACATCCTCGCGACCCTGAATACTCCTACTTCCGCGGCGACGGGCGCAGATTGAAGGAGGCGTTCGAGATGATCGGCCCGGACATCTTCCTCAACGCGCTCAAGCGCACCGGCCTGACCTGGGACGACTTCGCCATCGTAGCGGTCCACCAGGTGGCGCTGCCCTACCTGCGCTTCCTCGCCCAGGTGCTCGACATCCCGGAGGACAGGCTCGTGGTCAGCCTGCCCGAGCACGGCAACTGCGCCTCGACCACGCTGCCGCTCCAGCTCGCGCTGGGCGGCTGGCGGCCCGGCGACCGGGTGGCGCTGCTCGGGCTGGGCGGCGGGATCAGCACCGGTGTGATCCTGGCGGAGATGTGACGGACCTCTGGGTGATCGTCCCCGCCTACAACGAGGCACCCGGCATCGAGGCGACGCTGAGGGCGCTGGCCGAGCAGGACGACCGGGACTTCACGCTGCTCGTGGTGGACAACGCGAGCACCGACGACACCGCCGAGATCGTCCGGCGCCACGGCGTCCAGGTGATCGTCGAGACCCGGAAGGGCACGGGCGCCGCCTCGGACACCGGCATGCGCCACGCCATCGCGCACGGGGCGACCCACCTCGCCAGGACCGATGCCGACTGCCTGCCCCGCCCCGACTGGGTGCGCAACATCCGGCGGGCCTTCGACGACGGGCTGGAGATGGTCGGCGGCCGGTTACGGCCCCGGACCGACGAGTTCCGGCTGAAGTTCTGGGAGCGGCACCTCATCCCGTTCGTGGTGGGGGTGGCGGCCACCTTCGGGCGCTTTCGGCCCGGCAACAGGGATCCGCGCTACCTGGGGCCGTACGTGATGATGCCCGGCGCCACACTGGCCATCACCGCGGACCTCTACGACCGCGCGGGCGGCTTCCCCAGGACCGCGATCGAGGAGGTCCACGAGGACCGCGCCCTGGTCAACCGGGTGCGCACGCTCACCACCGCGTACGGCTCGCGCCGCGACGTGGTGGTCTTCGGCTCCGTGCGCAGGCTCAGGGCATACGGCCTCGCGGGCACCCTCGCCTGGTACGCCGACCACCACTACCGCCCAGAAGTGATCGACGTCCGGTGAACCACGAGACGCGGCTCCACCTGGCCGCGCATCCCTTCGCCTACCCGCTCCTGCGGTCGCTGGCCAGACTCGGGCCCGTGGTACGCGTCCCCGGACTGGGCGTCGTGGTCAACGACGCCACCGTCACGCGAGCCGTGCTGATGGACGAGCGGTTCCGCAAGGACGGTCCCGGATCGCCCGGCGACCTGTGGACGCCCGTGCTCGGCCCCTCCGTGCTGCTCAACATGGAGGGAGCGGGACACCTCGCGCTGCGCAGGAAGCTGATGCCGCTGTTCACCCCCGGGTACGTCTCGGCACTGGTGGACGACGTGCTCCACGGGCCGCTCGCCGACCTCTCGGCACGTCTGGAACGCGGCGAGACGGTGGACCTGGTGGACGTCATGCGGCTGATGGCCGGAGCGGTGATCTGCCGGGTGATCGGGCTGGGCGAGGTCTCCGAGGCTCGTGCCAGGGAACTGTTCGCGGACGGGGAGCAGGTCGTCTCGATGGTCTCGCTCCGCTCGCGGCGGCTGTCGGACCGGCAGGTAGCGGTTGCCCGGCAGGTGCTGGACCGGATCGGGGACATCGCGCAGGCCGCCTACGAGGCCGCCGACGAGTCCACGCTGATGGGCCGGATGCGGGCGCAGGGGCTCTCGCCCGCCGAGGCCAGGGGGGCGGCCGGGGCGTTCTTCCTGACCGGTACCGAGACGGTCGCCACGTTCGTCCCCCGGCTCTTCGCCCTCCTGCACGACCACCGGACCCCGGTGGACGATCTGGACCGGGTCATCGAGGAGGCCATGCGGGTCACCACGCCGACCCCGCTGATGCTCCGCTCGGTGTCCACCGCCGCGCGCGTCGGCAAGGCCACGGTGCGCCCCGGCGACAGGATACTGATCGTCACCCACAACTGCGCCAGGGCGTACGGCCCCTTCGACCCCTCCCGCCCACATCCGCCCGAGTTGCGCAGGCTCTGGTTCGGCGCGGGCCCGCACTTCTGCATCGGCTACCCGCTGGCCCTGGCCCAGATCCGGGCGGTGGCCTCCGTCCTGCTCTCCCACCGGGTGCGCGTCCTACGACGGCGCGCGGCCAGAGGGGTCCTCATTCCCACCTACGAGCACCTGTGGATCAGTGCCACGTGAACGACATCATCAGCGGGATCATGACGGCCGCCGGGCGTGAGCCGGGACGGACCGCCATCGTCGACGGCCGGGGCCGCGAGATCACCTACGGCGAACTGGGCCGTCGGGTATCGGTGGTCCGCGACGCGATGGGCGGGCCGCCGCAGGGGAAAGGGATGCGGCCCGGGGACGGGGTGCTGTTCGCGGTGCGGCCCGGGGTGGACGCGGTGACGCTGGCGCTGGGGGCGGTCGCGGCGGGCGGGACGCTCGTCCTCGCGGACCCCGGACTGGCACCCGACGTGCTCGCGGCCCGGATGGCCGCAACCCGGCCCGCGTGGGTGGTCAGCGAGTCCCCGCTCTACATGCTGAGCGGTCCGCTCAGGAGCCTGGCCCGCCGCCGCGGCCTGCTCCTGCCGAACCTCGCCGACCCGCTTCCCGGCCGGCCCGTCCGCCACCTGTACACCGGCCCGTGGCTGCCGGGGGTTCCCCGAGGGGCACTGCGGCTGTCCCGGATCCTCCGATCGCCGCTCACCCCCACCGGGCAGTGGGCGCACGAATCCGACCCGGACCAACCGGCGGCGGTGATCTTCACCTCGGGGACCACGGCGCGCCCGCGAGGGGTGGTGCACACCCGAAGGTCGCTCGCGACCGGGCTGGAGATGTTCAGGAGCGTTTTCCCACTGGGTTCCGGCGACATCGTGCACACCGACCAGCTGATGCTCGGCCTCCCCGCCCTGCTGGCCGGGGCGACCTGGTCGCTGCCCGGAGGTGGGGACCTCGCCGCCGAACTGGCCGCCAGGCGGGCCACTCACACCTTCGCCGTGCCGGTGCACCTGGACAGGCTGCTGCGCGAGACCCCCAGACTTCCCGGAACCCTCCGCTACCTCCTGCTCGGCGCCGCCCCTGCCCCGCCCGGCGTGCTCCGGCGCGCGATCGAGGCCGGCCCCGAGGTGCTGTCCGTCTACGCGATGACCGAGGCGCTCCCCATCGCCATCGCGTCGGCGCGGCAGAAGCTGGCCCAGGCCGAGGGGGACCTGCTCGGGGCACCCCTGCCCGGCGTCGGCGTCCGGATCGCCGAGGACGGTGAACTGTTCGTCTCGGGGCCCCACCTCGCGCAGCGCTACCTCGGCGAGGAACCGTTGCGCGAGATCGCCACCGGCGACCTGGTCCGGCTCGATGCCGGTCGGCTGGTACTGCTCGGCCGCAAGAAGGACATGATCCTCCGCGACGGGGTCAACATCTATCCGGGCCTGTACGAGTCCGGCATCGCGGCGCTGCCCGGGGTGGCCGAGGCCGCGATCGTCGGACTCGCCGACCCCGATACCGGGGACGAGGAGGTCGTGCTGGCCGTCGTCCCCACCGACGGCTACAACGAGAGCCTGCTGCGCGGGGCACTACCCGGGATAGTGGACTCGGCGGCACTGCCCGACCGGATCGAGTCGCTCGACGCCTTCCCACGTTCCGGCCGGGCCGACAAGCTCGATCGGGCCGCCCTGCGGGATCTGGTCGCCCGGTGTGACGTCGCCCGCCGTGACTGAGCATCGAAACCGCCCGCATCGGGCCGGCACCGCCTCCAGGCCGGGCGGCAGGACGTTGCGGGTCGCGGTGACGGGGGCCTCGGGGTTCGTGGGAGGCGCGGTCTGCCGGGCGGCCGTGGCGGAGGGCTGGACGGTGTTCGCCTTCGGCAGGCGGCCCGGAGTGGACGGTGGGCACGTCGGCCACGCGCCGTACACGCCGTGGGATCTCCTCGGCGAGCGGCCGGAGCCGCGGGAGGTGGACGCGGTGATCCACTGTGCCGGGAGCGTCACGGACTGGGGGCCGGCGCGCGACATCTGGGCGGCCAATGTCGACGGCACCCGCAACGCGTCCGCGGCCTTCCCAGGCGCCAGGTTCGTGCACGTCAGCACGGCGAGCGTCTACGACCCGTTCCTGCCGACCGTGATGGCCACCGAGGACGCCGCCCCGGTCAGACGGTACGCAGGCGCCTACGGCGCCTCGAAGGCCGCCGCGGAGAGATGTCTGGAGCGGGCGGTCATCCTGCGGCCGCACGCGGTCTACGGCAGGGGGGACACCACGCTGCTTCCCCGAGTCCTCGGCGCGGTCAGGCGCGGCAGGCTTCTCGCGGTGGGCGACGGACGCCAGCGAATCAGCCTGACCTCGGTGGACAACCTGGTCCTGGCCTGCCTGCTCGCCGCCTCGGGGCCTGTCGACCACGGCGTCTTCAACGTGACCGACGCCGAACCCGTCGTGCTCGACGACGCCCTGCGCACGATCCTCTCAGAGCGCGGCATCGACGCCGAACCGTACTATCTGCCGCTGAAGCTGGTCGACCCCGTCGCGGCCGCCGCCGAGGCCGCCTTCCGGCTGCTCCGGCGCCCGCACCCGCCCCGGTTGACGCGCTACGCCGCAGGCCACCTGGCCGTCGAGCGGACCCTCGACATCACCGCGGCGCGCACCCACCTCGGCTACCGGCCGTCGGTGACATCGTTCGTCGGCTCCTCCGGCTGGTGAGAGCGGAATTCGAAGACCGCGGCGACACTCCGGTAACGGACGAGCCCGTTCCTGATGACGAAGACCATCCCCGCCAAGAGCAGGCCCAGGGCGAAGAGCACGCGCAGACCGTTCCTCAGGGAGGCGGTCAGCGCGTCGAATATCGCGAGCGTGGCGGGCGTCGACAGGCCGCCGGTGGTGGAGTTCGGCAGATAGACGTTACGGAGGGCGAACACGGCGATCGCCAGCGTGAACATGCCCGCCGCCACGCCGATACCGGTGCCGATCAGCGCGGCGCATCGGTCGCGGGCCAGGAAGACCCCGGCGGCGATCAGGGCCGGTGACATACCCGCCAGGACCCATCTCAGTGAGACGAGCCTCTCGTGGATGTGGTCGATTCCGACCACGGCGGAGGCGGGGAGCACCAAAACGGCGGGACGTGTGCTGGGCAGGCGGGAGGCCGCTTCCATACCGTTGCTCCACAGCTTCCACCTGACCAGCTCGTACATCGGGGCGAGGTCGTAGCCGACACCTCCGCCCGGCATGCCGGAATCCGCGCTCTCCCCGCCGACCAGGACCATGACGAACCGGCGGTGCGCCACCCGGTTGATCTCCACCCAGGCCGCGACGAAGTCACCGTCGACCCGATCCCCCACCACATTGTAGACAAACCCCTCCTCCGCCGTGACCCCCAGCCCTCGCAACCTCAAGGTGATCTCGTCGGCGACACGACCGGTGACGGCATCCCGTACGTGCGGATGACGGGCCAGCGGCGCCATGTTCCGGATGTAGCCACCGGAGTCGGCCACCTCGTTCGCCGCCCAGAACGCGACGAGGGCAAGGGGCGCGAGAAGGCAGCCGAGCGTGATCAAAATCGAGCTGATCATTTTACGCACGGGACCTCCTAACCGCTTTACCTGGAAATCCCCGCGTTTGCCAGCCAAAATCGATTACGTGTCCTTTTTGACGATAACTTGGAGGTCAGCGTCATCCCAATGGCGTGATCTGGTTTACAAACCTTGACCGACCGCCCTCAGCGCGTCGAACAACCACATAGCCCATTCAACTGGAAACCGTTACTAACCTGCGACGTATTGGGGTGACGAACAGGAGATGTGAGGCTATGGCCGATAACGCGGGGCGGACAGGCGTCGGATCGAGCCTGGCACTGACACTGGGCTCGGCCGTTCTCTGGGGCCTGGCCCACGTCTGGGTGGGCCGCCGCCTGACGGGCGCCTTCCTGATGAGCATCGAGCTGATCCTTGCCGGAGCCGCCGCGATCGCCGTGTTGACCGCCGGGCCCGCCCTGCTCGCCCTCGCCGTACAACCCGTCTGGCTCTGGACCTTCGCACTCACCGCGATGTTGCTGGCCGCCGTGGCGGTGGCCGTGGTCATACACTCCTACCTGCTGGTCAGACCGGAGTCGTCATCGCCCACGACCCAGTACCTCTCGGCCGTCATCGTCGGTCTGCTGTGCGTACTGGTGACCACTCCGATGATCTACGTGGCCCGGCTGGCCTACATCTCTCAGACCGTGGTGACCTCGGTGTTCGCGGAAAGCGTCACGCCGATGCCGACGGACCCGTGGAGGGGCATGGATCGGATCAACATCCTGCTCATCGGCGCGGACGCGGCGGCCAACCGGGTCGGGGTGCGCACCGACAGCATGACCGTGGCCAGTGTCGACACCCGGACCGGCGAAACCGTGCTGTTCGGCCTGCCGAGGAACCTGGAGAAAGTCCCGATGCCGCCGGGCCCGGCCCGCGACCGCTTCCCCTACGGCTTCGAGGGCGAGCCGCCCTACACACCGGGCATGCTCAACGAGATCTACCAGTACGCCGAAGACTACCCAGAAATGGCTCCAAAACTGGGCAAGAGGCACCGTGGCCCTTCGCTGCTGAAAAAGACGATCGGCGGCATCCTCGGGCTCGACATCTCCTATTACGCGATGGTTGACATGAGGGGGTTTGTGGAGATCGTCGATGCGATGGGCGGCGTGCGGGTCCGCATCAAGGACCCCATCGTGTACGGCAGGCAGAACGAGGGCCTAATCGAGGCGGGCAGACGGAAACTCTCGGGCGAGGAGGCGCTCTGGTACGGCAGGTCCCGCACCTTCAGCGACGACTACGTACGGATGGGCCGCCAGAAATGCCTGCTGAACGCCGTCGCCAAGCAGGCCGACCCCGTGACGGTGTTCAAGAGCTTCGAGAAGCTGGCCACCGCCGCCGTCGACGCGATCTCCACCGACATACCCCGGCAACTACTGCCCGACCTGGTCGAGCTTTCGGAGAAGGTGAAGAACTCCAGGATCAGGAGCCTCCAGTTCGTGCCCCCGCTGATCTACTCGGGTGCGCCCGACTACCACCTGATCAGGCGTGAGGTCACCACCACCCTGGCGACCCCGCCCGCCGGGTCCGACTCCGCCGTGCCCGCCGTACCGACAGGGAACCGTGGAAGGAGCACGGGGTCGAGCGCCGTCGTCCTCGACTCCGCCTGCGACTGACGGACCGCGGATCAGCGGGCAGCAGCCGATGAGCCGACACACCCGGCGCGTTGAGAGCGCCCACGTGGGCCGGAATGCTGTCATGGAGTGATTACTTAGAGTCACCATGGAGGTAAGAGGATGAAACGCCACCTGGCCAGCGTGGGCCTACTCACCGCGATCGCCGTACCCGCTCTCGGATGGCCGCCGGCCTGGGGCGATCCGGTCCCCTCACTCTCCATCTCCCTCGACGACGGGACGAGGGAGACCGCTCCCGGCGCGGAGAGCACCTACACACTCCGTATCAGTAACCAGGGAACCACCCGGCTGAGGCGCATCCTCCTGGTGCAGTCCCTGCCGCCGTCGATGACCTTGGTGAAGGCCGACGCCGGAGGTCACGTGGAGCAGGGCAAGGTGGCGTGGACCGTGAACGTCCTGCCCAGGAAGGACACCGTCGTCCACCTGAGCGCCCGGGTCGGCGCGGTCGCAGGGGCACAGGTGCGGGACCTGGCGACGACTGCCTGCGCCCGCAGGAGCGCGGCCGGACCCGTGCTGGTCTGCGCCACGGACGTCAACACCGTGGCCTTGCCGGAGACGACCGACTGGGTCCTGCCGATCTCACTGGCCTCCGCCGCCGCCGCCGGGCTGGCCACCACCGCGTTCCTGCTCCACCGCCGTCGCCGCCGGGCCCAGCCGGCCTGACCCGTGGAAGGTCCCTGGCGCTCCGTTCCCAATGACGGTGTGGGCGCGTTCCCCGATCCGGTCGGGGGGCCGGATCTCTACTCCGTTCCAGGATCTTCGAGTCCTCAGCGGAGGTCGCGAACGCGCTGCGGGGAAACCTAGATCGTCGGGCCTGCCTTCCTGATGCCAGGACCGAGGTGGATCTGTACTTCCGGCGCGGAACGTCGCACTAGCGCGTTCCGCGTCGGCGACGCAGCCGCGGAGCCAGGCCGAGGCCGAGGAGCAGAAAGCCCGCCAGGACCGGCCCGAGCGGCAGGCCCGTGAACGGCAGCGTGGGACGGGCCGGTCCCGCGCAGTGCCCGCCGACGGGACATGGAATCGGGAAGGGCCGCTCCCAGCCCGGCCCGTACGACGGCTCGGGAGATGGCTCCGACACCCGGACAGGCTCCGACACCCGGACGGGCGGCGGGATGGAGTCGCCCGGGGGAGGGTCGCCCACCGTGACACGGTAGGTGATCGCCACGGCGGACTCCGCCGGGATGTCCCCCCGCCAGTCGAGCACCGGCCCGGCGTAGGTGACGGTACCCGAGGAGGCCGCGACATCGTTGAGCACCGCGTCGTCGAGCACCCCCGACAGATCGTCCGTGAGACGGGCTCCGGCGTACGAGGTCCGCCGCGGGTTGGTGATCGTGATCGTGTAGGTCACGATGTCACCCGCCTCGGGCTCCTCTGGCACGAGCGTCCTGGTGATCGTCACGCCCTCCACGGCGACCCGCTGCGCACAGCCGAGACCCGTCCCCGGGGCGGGCGCGCCGAACCTGGCCGGTCCCGGCGCCGGGCCAGGGCAGTTCGTCCCGCCTCCGCGAGCCTGTACGGCGCTGTCCAGCACCCGGTCCCCGGTGTCGGGGGTGTCCACGGTCACGCTGTAGGTGATCGTGACCGTCTCGCCGGCCGGGATCTCGCCGGTCCAGGCCAGGTTCGACGCGCCGTACGAGACGGTTCCGTCCGTGGCCCGCGCGTCGCCGTTGTAGGTCGCGTCGTCGAGCACCCGGGAGAGTTCCCCGGTGAGCGCGGCACCCGGATAGGCGGCGGTACCGACATTGCTCACGGTGACCGTGTAGGTGACCACCTCGCCGGGGTCGACCGTCTCCCGGTCCGCGGTCATCAGGACGTACAGCAGCGGCAGGCCGGGCGCGTCCAGGTTGCCGCAGGCGGGATCGGTGGAACCGGCCTCGCAGTTGGAGCCCTCGCCGCCGGCCAGTTCGCCGGAGAGCCGTAGATCCCCCGCCGGAGGGTCGTTCACCGTGACCCCGTAGGTGACCGTCACCGTCTGACCGGCGGCCACGTCACCCGACCAGGTCACCCTGGACGCGGCGAAGGAGACGGTGCCCGACGTGGCCGACTCGTCGTGGTCGAAGTCCGCGTCGTCGAGCACGCCGGACAGATCGTCGGTGAAGGTGAAGTCCGGATGGTGGTCATCACCGGTGTTGCGCAGTTCGACGATGTAGGTGACCTTCTGTCCGGGCTTGGCGAGAACGGCCGAGGCCGTCTTGGTGATCTCAACCCCCGGCTCCACCACCTCCTCCGCCCTCTCCACCTCCACCGGGACGGACGGAGCCCTCCCCCCGGACTCGGCGAGAACGGACGAAGCCGTCTTGGCACCCCCACCCCCCGACTTCACCGACTTCACCGGAACGGACCCGGCCTCCGGGCGCTGTGGGGATGTCACGGTGGCCGGGCGGGACGGTGGTGTCTCCGCCCCGGTCTGTGGTGGAGCGGAGGCGACCAACGGCGTCGCGAGCATCGCGAGCGCGATCCCCCACGCGGCGAACCCGTCGGCTCGCCGCTCGAAAACGCGACGTGACCAGGTATCCGTACGTACCACCAAAGCCCCTTTGACCCCTTGTCCACGATCCCGCCGGGGGGCTCAAGATCAACCGACTCGGGGTGGGATACCCGGGCGGGCGGGATCTCACCGGAGCCAATGGCAAACATCTGCCCCGCCGGCCCCCAAGGCCGGCGCCGAGTCCGTACATGGGGGAGCGAAGCGGTAACGGCGGATCTTCAGCACCGGTCATGACATGGCAGACGTTTTCCCTCACACCCCACATCCGCACTTGTCATGAGAGATCACTTCCATCCGTTTTCGCAGCGCGGGGCGCCCCTCACCTCGCTCGGTGATACACGTCACGTGCCCTCGCTCCCCGTGGCATGATGGTGCCTCCACAGAGGTTGCAATGATTTTCATAATCAGATTGGATCGTCGTCGTGAGGGTGGCATTCGTCGGTAAGGGCGGCAGTGGCAAGACGACTCTGTCGGCGCTGTTCTCGAGATACACAGCGAGCCGGGGCGGGCCCGTCGTGGCCGTCGACGCCGACATCAACCAGCACCTGGGCATGGCGCTGGGGGTGGCCGACGGCGCGCTGCCGAGACCGATGGGCTCGCACCTGACCGAGATCAAGGAATACCTGCGGGGCGAGAACCCCCGCATCTCCTCGGCCGCGGCGATGGTCAAGACCACCCCGCCGGGACGAGGCTCGCGACTGCTCCGCCTCGACGAGCGAGACGATCCGATCCACACCGGATTCACCACCGCCGCACCCGAGGGACCCCTGCTGATGGTCACCGGGCCGTTCGACGAGGATGACCTGGGGGTGGCGTGCTACCACTCCAAGGTCGGTGCCGTGGAGCTGTATCTCAACCATCTGCTCGACGGCGCGGGTGAGTACGTCGTGGTCGACATGACGGCCGGGGCCGACTCATTCGCCTCGGGGCTGTTCACCCGCTTCGACATGACCTTCCTGGTGGCCGAGCCGACCCGCCAGGGCGTGAGCGTCTATCGGCAGTACCGTGACTACGCCGCCGACTACGGCGTGCCGGTCGCGGTGGTGGGCAACAAGGTCCACGGCCCCGGGGACGTGTCGTTCCTTCGCGAGCAGGTCGGCGACGACCTGCTGGTCTGCCTGGAACACTCCGCGGCGATCCGCGCGATGGAGCAGGGCCGCCCCTTCACCCTCTCCGATCTCGAACCGGCCAACTTCCGGGCTCTGGGCACGCTCCTCGACCATCTCGACGCCCAGGAGAAGGACTGGGACCGCTTCGGCCGTCAGGCCGTGCGGTTCCACCTCCGCAATGCCGAGGCCTGGGCCAACAGGGCCACGGGTGAGGATCTGGCGGCTCAGATCGACCCCGACTTCGTCTTCGGGCCCACACGAGTGTCGCTCTCCCGCTAGATGGAGCGACCATCATGCCCGACCTAGTGTCTGATTGATCCCCTTCTGAGAGGAGAACACAGCATGTCGCTGACCGTTTCGAACGATCTTCTCGACCTGGCCAGGGTCGGCGAGGTGGACGACGCGGCTTTTGTCACCTGTGTCAGAGACTCCCTGCCCTACGCCTGGTCGCTGATCAGCGACCTGGTCAGGCAGCGTGAACACACCGGTGCCGAATTCGCCGACAACACCGTGCCTCCGCCGGACGAGGCCGCCCGTGGCCAGCTCCTGCGCGCCCTCGCCAGCGACGCCATGCGTGGCGCCCTGGAGCGTCACTTCGGGGTGAGGCTGGCCTTCCAGAACTGCCACCGGGTCGCGGTCTTCGACCCGGCCGCCACCGGGGCCCACGCGGAGTTCGTCACCGCCAGGTCGCAGATCCTCAACCAGACGCCCGAGCTCGTCGACTGCTGACGGCGGCCTCACCCCGGGGCCGTATCTCCCCGTGCCCGCCGTCCCCGGCGGGCACGGCCGGAGAGCCTGGGCAGCACCTCGGCCCCCAGCCGCCTGATGTTCTCAAGGGTGCGGGCGCGATCGCCCGCACCCTCCACCATGAGGATCAGGTGTCGCAGGCCGGTGACCTCGGCGGTCCGCTCGATCCTCGCCACACAGAGGTCGGGCGAGCCGACCGGATGCGTCCCGCAGAGGAAGTCCACGTATTCCCCGATGTCGCGCACCGGCCGCGCCCGGCCGTCCACCGGTACGTATCCCGCGAGACCCGGCTCCAGCCAGCGCGGCATGGCCTCCCGCATCTCCCGCACGGCCTGCTCCGTCGTGTCGGCCACATAGCCCGCGGCCGCCGCGACATGACCGGGCGGTGACAGCGGGCCGGCGGCCAGCGCGCCGTAGTCACGGAGCATGGCCGCCTTCTCCCGATCCCCGACATGCATGCCCAGCAGCATCGGCAACCCGCGTTCGGCGGCGATCAGCACGGTCGCGGGCGAGGTGCACGCGACGACCGGCCTGAGCCGGGCCGCCGGCACCATCGGCACCTGTCTGAAGTTGAAGAACTCCCCGCCCGCGGAGAGCGTGTCGCGCGAGAGCGCCTCGCACAGCAGGTCGAGCGACTCGCGGAAGCCGCGCTCGAACCTCGCCAGGCCCGTGCCGAACACCTCCAGGTCCACCCACGGCCCGCCTCTGCCCACCCCGAGGGCGAACCGACCCCCGGAGACCTGGTCGAGGATCGCCGCCTGCTCGGCCAGATCCACCGGATGCCGGGTGGACAGGACGCTCACCGCCGTACCGACCCCGATCCTGGTGGTGCGCCCCAGCGCCACACCGGCCAGCGTCGCCGCCGACGGGCACACGCCGTACGACATGAAGTGGTGCTCGGCGATCCAGGCGTCGTCGAACCCCGCCTCCTCCGCGGCCACGACCGCGTCCACGGTGTCGCGCAGCACCTCTCCCGGCTGCCGGCCGGGAAATCCCGCCGCGACCAGGAAGACTCCGATTCGCACTCTCCGATGATGTCCGATGCCCGCCGCTATCCGAAGAGGTCGAGCTGGCCCTCACCGGCCAGCGGGTTGCGGTGCCTCTTGAGATGGCGCCAGCGGGGCAGGTCGTCCAGGTACGACCAGGACAGCCGGTGGTGCTCCGTCGGGCCGAGCTCGGCCAGGGCCGCCTGGTGGGCAGGGGAGGGGTAACCCGCGTTGTCGGCGAACCCGTACTCGGGGAAACCCAGCGAGGCCATGTAGGTGTCCCTGCGGACCTTGGCGATCACGGAGGCCGCGGCCACGGAGACACAGGACAGGTCGCCCTTGACCTCGCATCGGACCGGCCAGGGCGCGCCCAGATAGTCGTGCTTGCCGTCCAGAACGACCACATCGGGGCGGACGGGAAGCCCGGCCAGCGCCCTCCTGGCCGCCCTGCGCAGGGCCTCGGTCATCCCGAGCGCGTCGATCTCCTCGTGGGACGCCTCGCCGTACCCGATACCGGCCGCCCAGGCGGTGATCTCGGAGACCATGGCGGCGCGGCGGGCGGGGGTGAGCAGTTTGGAATCGGTGAGTCCGGCGGGCGGTTCCGACAAATCGGTGACCACGGCGCAGACCGCCACCGGGCCCGCCCAGGCTCCGCGTCCGACCTCGTCCACTCCGGCGACCAGCTTGGAGCCACCGTCGTTCAGCAACCGTTCGAGCGCGTAGGAGGGAGGCATGCGCCGACGTTACCGGGACGTGCCCCTCCAGGCGCTGTCGAGGAACGAGCTCGACCGACTCCAGGTCGGCGGCGAGGAGCCTGGCGGCCGTCCCGCCCGCACATGCGCGCCCCACTCACCGCGACCCCTGCGGCGGGGTGAGCGGAGGCCGGCCCCCTGCCCCGGCGACACGCCTTCCCAAGGTGGCGCCAGCATGGCTGACCTGGTCTTTCTTACCGTGGAAATCGCTGGAGCCGGTGCTTCCCATGATGCTCATCAAGATGTCTCGTGTCGTTTGGCATCAAGAAGGGGAAAGAGCCCTCATCATGTGCTCATGCCCGCTTCTGTCACCCTGTCCGGGCGCCTCGTGCGCCTGGAACCGCTCAGCCTCGCGGTCGTCGACGACCTCGTCGCCGCGGCGAGTGAAGACCGTTCTACCTACGACTTCACTCGCGTCCCCCATGGCCGGGACGAGATGGTCTCCTATGTGAAGGCCGCTCTCGCTGAGCAGGCGGGGGGCCGCACGATGCCCTTCGCCATCCGGTGGCTTCACACCGACCACGTGGTCGGTGCCACCCGTCTCATGAACCTGGAGTACTGGCAGGGCCCCATGCCCTGGCCGCCGGGAACTCGTGGGGCGGTGGGCGATGTCCCGTCCGTGGCGGACATCGGTTACACCTGGCTCTCCGCCTCCGCGCAGGGGACCGGTGCCAACCGCGAGAGCAAGTACCTGATGCTCTCCCTCGCCTTCGAGACCTGGCAGGTCCACCGCATAACCCTCAAGGCCGACATACGGAACGTACGATCCCGGGCCGCCATCGAAGCCCTCGGCGCGCACCTCGACGGTGTGCGGCGGGCGGAGAGCCGAGGCGCCGACGACACGGTCCGAGATACCGCGTACTACTCGATCCTGAGCGACGAATGGCCGATCGTCCGAGAACGGCTGCACGCACGGATGGGCCTGTTCGAGGCCGCGTGAGGCACATCCAGATAAACGGCATTGCAGGGAGAATTAGAGAACAAAGCAGACAAAAACCACATAACAAATAAAGCTCATTTTGACTACTTAATGGAACGAAAGGCCCGCCCGGGCTTCCGGGCGGGCCTGGTGTTCGCCTGACTTCGCGCGATGGGTCACATCCAGCGCGGCCCACGCGATGGGTCACATCCAGTGCGGCCTACAGGGAGGCGTTCGTCCGCCGCACCACCGAGCGGGTCCGCCGGACGAGGTGGAATCACTCCTCGCCGTCGACCTCGTAGATGTAGCGCCACCTACCGCACAGCGTCTTCTTGGCGTCGCTCCTGTCCCAGTAGCAGACTCTGACCTGCAGGTTGTCGACCTCTTCCTCGGAGAAGTGGAAGGGGGTGTAGCCCTGGGAGCCGCACTTGCGGGCCCAGTAGTAGTTCTCGTCGCCGTCGTGGTTCTCGAACTTGAACTGGACGTAGCCGCAGAGCCGGTTCGGCGAGTACCTGTCGTAGACCCTGCCCTGGAGGTGGACGCGGTCGTCGTCGTCGGTCCAGACGCGGCCCTTGGCGCTGGCGCGGGAGTCGTCGTAGTACTTGGAGTAGTAGGAGCCCCAAGACTCGTCGTAGTCACTGGAGGCGGCCGGGCCGGCGGTGAGGGTGGCGGCCGAGGCCGGGGTGGCGAGGGCCGGAACACCGATCACGATGACGGCGGTGGCGGCGGCGAGACCGAGGAGCTTGCTGATCGAGCGGCGCATGATGGTTCTCTCCTTGAGGGGACGGCTCCCGACTTCCTCCAGGAACCGGGGACGGCTCCCGACTTCCTCCAGGAGCCATGGCTCATTGATAGACCCGCCCGCCTTCATCACACTTACAGCGCCTTTATCTACACCTGCAATCCACCGACATGTCGGGCATGGCCGCCCCCGTATGGGGCCATGCCCGACAGCCACAGCATTGCGGGCACGACTCAACAGCCGATTGACGTGCGATCAACGGCTCGGCGAACTGGCAACCCTCTACCTACTGAGTAAGCAGGCGAGGATCTATCATTTGGCCATAAAACTTCCCATCGGGCGGAGATTCAAGAAATGGCTGTTCAGGGCAGCGGAGACGGATTGCGGTTCGCCGTACTCGGTCCTGTCCAGGCCTGGCGTGACGGATCCGAACTCGACCTGGGCACCCCACTGCAACGTTCCATCCTGGCGATGCTCCTGCTGAGGGAGGGGCGGGCGGTGACGCCGACCGAGATGATCGACGCGATCTGGGGGGACGACGCCCCACCTCGCGCGCTCGGCGCCCTGCGCACCTACGTCTCCCGGCTGCGCGCGGTGCTGGAGCCGGGCAGGTCCCCGCGCACCCGCCCCGAGCTGCTCACCTCCGTCGGCAGGGGGTACGCGCTGCGGCTGAACGGAATCGCCTTTGACCTGGCTCTCTTCGAGAGCGGTATCTCCGAGGCCGAGGTCGCGCGCCGCGCGGGTGACCTGGCGAGAGCCGCGGAGAGCCTGCGCGCGAGCCTGGCGCTGTGCACCGGCGAGCCACTGGCCGGAGCTGTCGGCCCCTATGCCGAGCACCAGCGCGACCGGCTCGCCGAGCGCCGGATGAACGTGCTGGAAGTCCTGATGGACCTGGACCTGGAGCTGGGCAGGCACGCCGACGCCCTGTCCGAGCTGATCGCACTGACCGCCGACCACCCGCTGCGCGAGCGGCTCCGCGCCCAGCTGATGCTGGCCTACTACCGCTGCGGGCGCAGGGCGGAGGCGCTGTCGGCCTTCGCCGACACCCGTGCCACGTTGATCGAGGAGCTGGGCATCGAGCCCGGCCCCGACCTGACGAGCATGCACCAGCGCATTCTCACCGATGACCCGGCCCTCGCACGCGCCCCTGTCGACCGGCGGGCGCGGCCCGCGCCCGCCGAGGCCGCACAGCCGGCCGCCCCGGCCCAGAGCCGGCAGCCGGAGCCGGAGGCGACGAGAACATCGGGAACGCGGGGAACACCGGCGGCCCCGGAACTGCCGCGCCCCGCGCAACTTCCCGCCGCCGTGAACGACTTCACCGGGCGCCGTCAGATCATCGCGCGGCTGCGCACGCTGCTGTCGGCCCAGGAGGGCTCCGAGGGCGTGCCTGTGGCGGCCATCTCCGGCATCGGCGGCGTGGGCAAGACGGCTCTGGCAGTGCACGTCGCCCATGCCATGCACGACCTGTTTCCCGACGGCCAGCTCTACGCCGACCTGCGCGGGTACGGCGTGGAGCCGACCGCGCCCGAGTCCGTACTGGCCGCGTTCCTGCGTGGACTGGGCCTGCCCGCCGACGCCATCCCCGACGGCCTGGCCGAGCGGTCGGCGCTGTTCCGCTCGCTCCTGGCCGACCGGCGGATGCTCGTGCTGCTGGACAACGCCCGCGATGCCGCGCAAGTGAGCCAGTTGCTCCCCGGCTCGGCCGGATGCGCGGCGATCGTGACCAGCCGCGGCAAGCTCGCCGACCTGGCCGCGGCCCGGCTGATCGACCTGGACGTCATGGAGCCGGAGGAGGCCCTCGCGCTGTTCGGCACCGTCGCCGGCGCCGAGAGGGTGGAAGCGGAACGCGCCGCCGCCATGGACGTGGTCGCCGCCTGCGGTTTCCTGCCGCTCGCGGTGCGAATCGTGGCGGCGCGCCTGGCCTCCCGGCCGTCCTGGACCGTCGCCTCCCTGGTTTCCCGGCTGGCCGACGAGCGCCGCCGCCTGGACGAGATGCGCGTGGGAGACCTCGCGGTGGAGGCGACCTTCGCCCTCGGGTACGGCCAGCTCAGCCCGGCTCAGGCCCGCGCGTTCCGGCTGCTCTCCCTGCCCGGTGGCCCGGACATCTCGATCGGGGCCGCTTCCGGGCTGCTCGCGCTGGAGGCGATGGACACCGAGGACGTCCTGGAGTCCCTGGTGGACGCCAGCCTGCTGGAGGCCCCGGCCCCTGGCCGCTACCGCTTCCACGACCTGCTCAAACTCTTCGCCCGCCGTGTCGCGGAACGGGCCGAGAGCCCGGCTGCGGGGAATGGCGGTCAGGACGGCGGAGAGCGACGCGGGTCCGGAGTGAGCGTGGCCATCGGCGGGGAGGGCGAGGAGGCGCTGCGCCGGCTGCTCGACTTCTACCTGGCGTCCGCGTGCTCGGCGCACCGCCTCGCCTACGAGGGCAGCACGATCGCCGACCAGCTGGGGGTCGCCGGGACCGGCCACGCCTTCGCCTCCGCCGACGAGGCTGTGGCCTGGCTGTCGGTGGAGGCGGAGTCGCTGTTCGCGTCGATCGCCCAGGTGGCCCGCGCGAACGAGGCCGGGGCACTGCTGCCGGGAGCCGACCTGCTGCTCGCCATGGAGCCGCTGCTGGAGTCGGGGAGTCACGGCCGCGAATTCGAGGGCCGGACGCGGGAGATGCTGGCCGTGGCGCGACGGCTCGGCGCTGTCTCCAGCGAGCTGCGCTGCCGCTACGTGCTCGGCCGGGTGCTGTTCGGCACCAACCGGCTGGCCGAGGCCGAGGAGGAGTTCCGTACCTCCTTGGAGCTGTCGGCCGGGGGCGAGCGCATCGTTGTCGGCGAGGTGCTGAACGCGCTGGCCGTCGTGGCCGGGCGCCGGCGCCGCCATGTGGAGGCCCTGGCCTGGTTCGGCTCGGCGCGCGAGGCGTTCAGGGAGGTCGGGGCGCGGGGCGGGGAGGCGCTGACACTCAGCTACTCCGCCCGCGACCACCTGTTCCTGGAGCAGCCGCAGGAGGCGATCGCCGCCGCCGAGCAGGGTCTGGCCCTGTTCATCGAGATGGGCTCCAGCGCCGGCACCGCCAGGGCCCGCTACCACCTGGGGATGATCCTGTCGCGGGTCGGCCGGCTGAACGAGGCGGTCCACCACCACGCCGAGTGCCTCGCCTTCTTCCGGGCCAGCAGGCAGCGGGTCTGGGAGCAGCGGGTCTGTGCCCGGCTGGCCGAGACCTTCATCCACGCGGGCCGCTTCACGGACGCGACCCGTCACGCGGAGCAGGCGCTTACCGTGAGCCGGGAGATCAGCCACCCGTACGGTGAGGCGCAGGCTCTGTGGATGCTAGGCAAGGCGCTCAACGGCCTCGGTAGCACCGGCCGCGGTCGCGACTGCCTCGAACGCGCCCACGACCTGTTCACCAGGCTCGGGGCACCCGAGGCCGAGGATCTGCGCCTTCTGCTGGAGCGCGACCAGGTCGACAGCTGACCCAAGATCATCATAAAGATCATCGTCAAGTCGCGTCATCCAAACATGGTTGATCACTGGCATACCCCTCGAAGTCGGTCCGCGTCCCGGAGTGAGCGTGGAGGCCCGGCCGGCCACCTGGCCCCGGGCGACGCGTAGGGGGCCCGGTCATCCGGTACGTCACCCGCGGGCCGGCCGCCTCACTGTGGCGGCCGGCCGGGCTTTGCACGGACCCTTCACCCCCCGGGTCCGTGCCCCACGACCAGAGCTTCCTCCGCGAGGTTTGCCATCCGATTGACGGACAATAGCGGCGACATCCACAGCCTGTGGATAATCACCCTGTGGATATGTGGAAAAACCCCTCGGCAATCAGCGGACGGAGCATGGCGGGGGCCTTGGAACACAGGTCATCGGGATCCTCCCCGGTGAGTTCCGCTATCGCGGCGAGCAGCGGGGCCAGTGGATAGTCACCGTCGCAGACCCCCGCGAGGGCGGCTTCCACGGTCCCGACCCGCGCGCTGCGGCGCAGTCTCCCGGTCTGCCTCAGCACGATCCGCGCCGGGTCCTCGGCGCCGGGCGGCCCGATCCGCTCCTCCAGCACCCCCTCGACGACCGCCAGCCTGGCGCCCAGCAGCTGGGCGTCGGTCAGCCGATGCGCCGTGGTGATCGCGCCGAGCACCTCGTCCACATATCCGCCGACCGGCAACTCCACCGGCAGGCCGTACTCCTCCACCCGCACGACCGGGTCAAGGCTCCCGGAGTCGTTCAGCGTGATCCAGCCGAAACCGATCCCGGTGACGTTCTCGGACTCGAACCAGCCGAGCCAGTCGTCGTAGAGCTCGCGGTAGCGCGGGGTGCCCTGCTCGGCCGCGTCCCTCAGCCACAACTCGACGTACTCGGCGGGATCCTGCACGTCGCGCTGGACCGCCCAGCCGTCGCAGCCGGTCCCGGTGAGCCAGCCGCCCACCCGGTCACGCCAGTCCTCGCCGCCGACGTGCAGCCAGTTGGCCAGCAGGTGGCAGGTGCCGCCGGGGGCAAGGTGGCCCGGCACCCGCTGTACGAGATCGCGGCAGAAGTCGTCGGCGGACAAGCCCGACTCCCGGTAGGTGAACCGTCCGGCAGGGGAGATCACGAACGGCGGGTTGGAGACGACCAGGTCGAAGCGTTCGCCCTCGACGGGACCGAACATGGACCCCTGCCGCGCCTCGACCCCGGTGATCCCGGACAGCGCCCAGCTCAACCGGGCCAGCTCCAGCGCGCGCGGGTTGACGTCGGTGGCCGTGATCTTCTCGGCGTGGCCGTTCAGATGGAGAACCTGGACCCCGCACCCGGTACCGAGGTCCAGAGCACGCTCGACCGGGCGATGTGCGGCCAGCTGGGCGAGATTCGCCGAGGCCCCGCCCGCGCCGACGACGTGGTCCGGGCGCAGGGCGGGGTCACCCGGCCTGACCTTGCGGTCGGAGACCAGGTAACCACCGGTCTCCCAGGGCTGAAGGTGGACCGTGGAGGTGACCCGGCCGTCCTTGACGGTCACCAGGCCTGCGGCGGCCAACTCCTCCACCGCCAGGCCCGCCGGTGCCCCTCTCGCCTCCACGGGGATGCCGAGCCACCACAGCCGGATCAGGATGCCGAGCGGGTCACCCTGGCCGGTGGCGCGCAGGGCGGGCACCGTCTCCTCGCGAGAGAGCGCGGTGGCGGCGACGTCACCGAGTCGCTCGCGGACGCCGTCGATGGTGTAGCCGGTGTCGAGCAGAAGCTCTCTGAGCCGGTCCAGCAGATCGTTCACCGGGTAATCCTCGCACCGGGCACGTCCGGCCGCCCCGGGTGATGAGACCGTTACGCACCGGGGTAAGCATTCTGCAAGCGGACCTCAACCGGGAGGCGGTACCTCTTGGTAGCTGCACCATCTGCTCCAAAGGATCCATGATGCTGATTCCCTGCTTCGCCTGCGAGTCCCGTTTTAACCCTGATGAGTATTTTCGCGCCTGCCACGACTACTGCCGAGGCAAGGATCTGGTCGCCTGGACCTGCCCGCGATGCGGCAATCAGGATGAGTTGCGAGTCTTCCCCGGAGAGCTGGGGTTCGGCTACGCCAGGCGCGGCAGGTTCGACGTCTCCGACCGGGTGCGCGTGCCCGGCCTGCGGCGCAGGCGTCAGGACCTGCGACTGGACATCTCGCTGGACGAGGACGTCTGGCGGGTGTCGACGCGGATGCGCCAGCTGGCGGGCACGCACTGAACCCGCTCCGGCCGGGGAGGACCCCGCTCCGACCGGGGAGGACCGGTGACGGCGGTCAGGAGCCCTGCTGCCGCAGGCTCTGCCAGGCCGCCTCGCAGAGGCCGCCGATCTCGTCGGAGGTGGGCTGGTGCGCCCCGGCGAACCACAGGCGGCACATCTCGTTGGCCGGTCCGAGCCAGAGCACGTAGCACATCGTCGGGTGGACGGGCTGGAGCAGCCCGTTCTTCATGTGCGGGCGCCACCAGTCGGAGACCTTCCTGAAGAACGCCCTGCGCGACTCCGACACCTCGGTGCCGCCCGGCTCCTCGCGCCTGGGCGGCCGCTCACTGATCAGCAGGTGGGCGCGCTCGCGATGCTCGCCGCACCAGGACATGTGCAACGCGACGATGGCCTCGATGCCCTCCCGCGCCCCCTCGTGGCGGTTGAGTTCGGCGAGGAACGCGTCCTGGTACATGCGCAGGGTCTCGGCGTACAGGACGCCGAAGACATGGTCCTTGCTGGCGAAGTGGTGGTAGAAGCTGCCGACGCTGACGCCGCTCTCCTCACGGAGGCTGGCCAGCGTGGTGGCCGAGACACCGTCTTGGCTGAATCGTCGTAGGGCGCCCTCGACGATCCTGGTACGGCCGTCGCGTCCGTTCTTGGCGGTCTTCACGACTCCAATGGTGGGGCACCAGAACCTTGTTCCGCAAACTGTTCGGGAAACAGCTTGCACCACGCCGATCTTACCGCCTTGATTGTGATACCGCACCACCGCCCCGGACGCTCCGCCCGCAGGGGAGCGACCCCTCTCGCGTCCCTCCGAGGAAGCGACGGACCCGCTCCTCGTCATCCGGCCGCGCGGGCCGGACCTCGACGGCGTCCCCGGGCGTGAGGTCCCCGGGCCGAGAGAGGTCACCCCGCTTCCCGGCCCCGGCATACGCCTCAGCCCTCCGACTCCCGCGTCTCCAGCCCCCGCAGGCAGTGCCGGAGGCTGAGCACCGAGATCAGTGCCGCACCGCCGAGCAGCACCGCGACCGCCGAGGTGCGCACGAGGAGGTAGGTCTCCAGAGTCTGGCTGAGCAGCAGCCACAGGCTCAGCGCCGCGTTCAGCAGTTGCGCGCACCCCCACAGCACCGACTGCGACACGAAGAAGCGGCGCATCCTCGGATGCTCCGTCACCTGGTCGGGCAGCGGCACGAGATCGGCCACCACCCGCCGGATCAGCGGCCTCCGCAACGGCGCGGTGAGCAGGAAACCCATGCTCACGCAGAACACCCCGAGGCAGGGCTGCAGGAAGAACACAATGGGGTTGCCCGTCGCCACGGTCAGCACCACCCTGACGGTGATCGTGCCCGCCGCCAGCATGAGCGTGCCGGGTGCCTCGCTACGCCTGACCAGTCGCCAGGCGACCCCGCCGTAGACCCAGAGCGCCGCCACCGCCAGCGCGACGTGCGAGTTGGTGAAGATCAGCGCGACGTAGAAGACGAGAACGGGAAGCATCATGCTCTCGAACACCCTGGGGGCGGCGTGCCGCAGCAGAGCACCGAGAGGGGGAAGTGCGATCGGAGCCGTGGGAGCGGGCGTGAGCACAGTCATCAGGAGCGGGCTCCGAAGGTGATGGAACGTCCCAGGGGATATTTCAGCCGACCATATGCGATATCCGGAGTGTCCTATGGACTTTTCCATGACATCCGACGGACGAGCGGTTCCGGGCACCTTACTACGCTCCAAGGCACCCTCCGCCACTCCCAAAAGCGCACTCGGAGGACGGGGCGGCGCTCCCGGTGCCTACTCTTGAGAGCGTGTACCGGTTTCTGCTGACTCCCCGATGGGTGGCTCTCCACGTGGTGGTGCTGCTGGTCATCCCCGCTTTCGTGCTGCTGGGCCAGTGGCAGTTCGGGCGTTTCACGGAAAGATCCACCAGCAGCGACCAGATCACGCGCAACCTCGCCACCGCCCCCGTCGCCGTGGAACAGCTGACCTCGCCCGGCGGCACCGTCTCCGTGCAGGACAAATACCGCCCCGTCACGGTCGGCGGCAGGTACGACACGGGTGCCCAGCTCCTGGTCAGACGCCGCACCCAGAACAAGACGGTCGGCTTCTACGTGCTGACCCCGCTGATCTCGCCGAACGGCACCGGCATGCTGGTGAACCGGGGCTGGGTCAAGGCGGGCGCCACGGCGGACGCCCTCCCCGAGGTCCCCGCGCCGCCCTCAGGTGAGGTGACTGTCACCGGCAGGTTACGGCCCACCGAGACCGAGGAGACCTCGGGCATCCGGGACCGGGCGGGCCTGCCCACGGGCCAGGTCCTGCTGATCAACACCGAGGCGATCGGCAGCCGCCTGCCGTACAGGCTTCTCGGCGGGTACGTCGAGTTGACCAAGCAGTCGCCCGCGGCCACCGCCGCGCCGGAACCCGTCCCCGCGCCGGACGTCGGCGGGGGAGGCGGGCTCAACCTGGCGTACGGCGTGCAGTGGTGGCTGTTCATCGGGATCGCGATCGGCGGCTGGGCACTGCTGATCCGCAGGGAGGCGGCCGACCTCAAGGCCGCGGCCACGGCCGCGCCGACCACGACCGGCGGCCCGGAGCCCGACGACCCCGCCGAACTCCCGGACGGCCCCGAGCGGACCGCGCCGGCAGGACGTGCCGGGGCCTGACCGGGAGAACCCTCAGGAACACCGGCACCCGGCACCCGGCGAAGGAGACCTCTAGGCGGCCGGGCCCGCCAGGAGCGTCTCCGGGCCGATCTCGCGCCAGATCAGCGGGCCCTGGACCCAATGGTCAGGCGTTGACCATCGCCATGCCGAAAAGAACCGCCACCGCGATCGCGAACCCTCGCGTGCCGTCGATTCTGGCCGGTGCGGGCAGCACCTCGTACGGTCCGCGCCACAGGGGACGGGGCTCCAGCAGGACGTAGAGCAACGAACCACCGGTGAGGAACATCCAGAACCATGCCCAGCGGCTGGCGTAGCGGGGGTTCGGCCGGGTCAGCATGAACAACCAGGCCAGCACCTCCGCCGCCACCGCCACCGGCCCGAAGGGTTCCCACCAGCGCCCGTAGGCGGACGAGCCCACCAGGCCGCCGAAGCCCTCGGTGCGCACGATCTCCACACCGGGGTCGGCCGCGGCGCGTACCTGGGCCAGGAAGGCCCCCTGGCTGCGCTCCAGGGCCTCGGGAACCAGCCGGGTGGTCTCGGGGTCCCAGACGTCGTCGGGTTGGTCGAAGCGGGCCTGGCTCCAGGAGAGCGGCCCGTGCGACCACGTCAGCGTGCCGTAGGCGGGCCAGTTGCGATCGTAGACGACCTTGGTCACCCCGCCCGCCCGCAGGTCCGAGATGAGCTCCGACGCCGGCCGCAGGGGTGGCGCCTGGTTGAGGTGGACGACCACCGTGGAGAGCGCGAGCACGAACAGCAGTGCCAGACGCACGCCGTACGGTATGTCGCCCCGTGCCGGAACCACCACTCGCATCTCTGCCCCCGTCACACGAGACCCACCGCCAGACAGGCTAGCCGGTGGCCCCGTAGGACGCCTGTAAGAGACGTCTTGGGAGACAGAGATACCAACCGGAGACCTTGTAGCTTGAACAGTGTGATTCCAGCGTCATACGGTTGACCGTGTGACTACGCCGCTGCTCCCCGACCCCGAGCCCAGGCGGCGGGACTATGTGATCATCTCAGCCGACGACCACCTGATCGAGCCGCCCGACATGTTCGACGGCCGGCTGCCGGAGAAATACACCGACCTGGCTCCCAAGGTGGTCGAGACCGACTCAGGTCACCAGGTCTGGCGCTACGGCGGCGCCACCTACCCTTGCGCCGCGCTCGACGTGGGCGCCGGTCTGCCTCGCGAGCAGTGGACGCTCGACCCGGTGCGGTTCGAACACATGCGTCCCGGCTGCCACGACATCGAGGCCCGGATCGAGGACATGGACCGTGCCGGTGTCTGGGCCGCGCTCTGCTTCCCCGGCATGCTGGCCGTGCAGTCGGGCATGGTCTTCGCCAAGACCCGCGACCAGGAGCTCGGCCTGGCGATCCTGCGCGCGTGGAACGACTGGCACGTGGACGTCTGGGCGGGCACCTATCCGGAGCGGATCATCGCCCTGCAACTGCCCTGGCTGACCGACCCCGAGATCGCCGCCAAGGAGATCCGCGACAACGCGGCGCGCGGTTTCAAGGCGGTCCTCTTCCCCGAGTTCCCCACCCGGCTGCGCCTGCCGTCCATCCACAGCGACCACTGGGACCCGTTCTTCCAGGCCTGTGAGGAGACGGGCACTGTCGTCTGCCTGAACGCCGGCGCCGGCTCCTGGGCCCCCGTCCCCTCGCCGGACACCCCGATCGAGGCGATCACCACGCTGATGCCGACGAGCGCCATGTTCGCCTGTGCCGACTGGCTCTGGTCGGGCATCCCGTTGCGCTTCCCCGCGCTACGGATCCTCATCGTCGAGGGGGGCGTGGGCTGGCTGCCGATGCTCGCCGAGCGAGCCGACTACGCGCTTGACCACCCGGTCGCCGGCGAGGCGTCCTGGGAGGGGGGCCTGAAGCCCAGCGAGGTCCTGCGTAGAAACTTCTTCTTCGGCACGCTCAACGATCATGCCCTGTCCGGGGTGCGGCTCGCCGTCGGGCTGGAGCACGTACTGCTGGAGAGCGGCTACCCCCACTCCGACTCCACCTGGCCCGACACCCAGCAGGCCATCGCGACGAACCTCGGCAACCTGCCGCCCGCCGACATCGCCCGGGTGGCCTACGGCAACGCCGCCCGCCTGTTCGGCCACCCGCTGCCCTCTCGCGCCTGGCTCAGGATGGAACAGCTCTGACCTGCTCGCGCTCCCAGTCGACGTAGCGCCCGCCCTCGCCGAGCAGGGAGCTCATCAGCCACAGGAAGAGGCCGAAGTCGTCGGCCACCCCGATGAGAACCAGGAAGTCGGGGATGACGTCGATCGGCGAGATGATGTAGAGCACGCCAAGGCCCATCATGGCCAGCTTGCCCTTGCTCATACCGGGATACCGCCCCCGCATGACCGCGCCGATCATCTTGGGGAGGGCACGCAGGCGAGCGCCGAGACCGGGCGTTCCCGGCTTCGACACACTTCTGTACGTCCGCCACGCCTGTGCCGCACGCGCCGCCTTCGCCATGGGGAATCCTCCTCGCAAAGCAGGTTCGCCTGCTGGCGTATTACCCTACCTTTTCACGATATAACGCGTGATTTTCCGGTGAGGTTCCCGGACACCGCCACCGCCGAAACGATCACGAGCCTCTCCCGGCCACCTGTCGACGGACACCCCCGCGGCTCCAGCCGGCACGCTAGTACATCGCCAGGTGCTGGAAGGGCCGCTCCTCCTCGATCCGGGCGGCCACCCGGATGAGCAGGTCCTCCCGCCCCGCCGCGGCGACCAGCTGCACCCCCACCGGCAGACCGTCCGCGGTGCGGTGCAGCGGCAGGGAGATCGCGGGCTGCCCGGTGGCGTTGATCGGCGAGGTGAACGCCACCGCCTGGTTGGTCAGGCCCCGCGAGAGGCTGACGTCGTCCGCGGGCAGTCGGCCGAGGCGGAAGGGCGCCACCCCCAGGGACGGCATGAGCAGCAGGTCGTGGGACTCCCACCAGGCGGCCATCCGCCGCCGGAACCCGTCGATCCAGTCGCGCGAGGCCACATAGCCGACCGCGCCGAGCTCGCGACCCGCCGCGCCCAGGATCCGGTTGCGCGTCTCCAGCTCGTCCAGCTCCACCGGTCTGCCACGCCAGCGCCCGATGTCCTCCAGGTCGGCGGCCACGTGGGCGGCGACGACCGTGCCGAAGTGCGCGGCGAAGCCGTCCTCGGCGAGCGCGGGCGGTCCCCCCGGCTCGACGTCGTGCCCCAGCGCCTCCAACAGCCCGGCGGCCCCGGTCACCGCGGCCACCAGGTCCTCCTGCGCCGGGAAGGTCCCGTCCGGGTGTTCGGCGAGGAAACCGATCCGCAGCCGCCCGGGGTCGGCTCCGACCTCCTCGGCGAGCGGGCGCCGCCAGGCGGGCGCGCCGTACGGATCGCCCGGCATCGCCCCCGCGATCACGTCGAGGGTCGCCGCGCTGTCCCTGACCGTACGGCAGAGCAGGCCCGCGGCCGAGAAGCCCGCCCAGGGCTCGCCCGCCGACGGCCCCGAGCTGACCCGGCCCCTGCCCGGCTTCAACCCGACCAGCCCGCACATACTGGCCGGGATCCGGATCGATCCGCCGCCGTCGCTGGCCGTGGCCACCGCGACCATGCCCGCCGCCACCGCCGCCGCGGACCCTCCACTCGACCCGCCACTGCTGTAGCGGAGGTCGTACGGATTGCGGGTCGGGCCGAAGGCCACCGGCTCGGTGGTGATCGCGGTGCCGAACTCCGGGGTGTTGGTCCGGCCCAGGATCGTGAACCCGGCCCGGCGCAGCTTGGCCACCGCGTAGCCGTCGCGCTCCGCCGAGATCCCGTCAAGGGTGCGCGATCCCGCGCGGTACGGCTCGCCGGCCATGCCCCATCCCAGGTCCTTCAGCAGCGTCGGCACCCCCGCGAAGGGAGCGTCGACCTCGACCTTGTCCGCCTCCTCCAACGCCCGCTCGAACCTGCGGTGGACCACCGCGTTGATCGCGCCGTCACACGCCTCGATCCGCGCGATCGCCGCCTCGGCGAGCTCCCTCGGTGAGACCTCTCCCTTCCACACGGCCTGCGCCTGTCCGAGTGCGTCCAACTTCAGCAGGTCGTGCAAGAGTCACTCCTCGACGGGGGCCAGATCTCGTACGGCCTGCGTGATCGGGACCTCGCCCCCGGGGATGAGTGCGAGGACCGGGGTGTTCAGACCGTTGCGCACATACTCCCTGATCCTGGCCCGGCACGTGGCGGCGTCGCCGTGCACGATGAGCGCGTCCACCACCTCGTCGGAGATGGCCTTGAGCGCCGCCTGCCGGTCACCGGCCGCCCAGGCCTCGTGCATCGGCCGCAGTGTCTCCCCGCGCCCCAGCCAGTCGTGGAAGGCCGCGTAGACCGGGACCGTCAGGTAACTCGCGAGCATCCAGCGTCCGAGCTCGCGCACCTTCTCCGCGTCCTCGCTGACGCACACGAACAGCCGGGCGATCAGTTCGGTCTCCTGGCCGACCTCGGCCCTGACCTTCAGCACGTCCTGCGGCGAGAGCCAGTTGGTGATCGCGCCGTCGGCCTCGTCGGCGGCCAGGTGCAGCATGCGGGGGCGGAGCGCGGCGAGTACGATCTTCGGCGGGATCTTGGGGGCGCGCTCCAGCTTGAAACCCTTGACCTCGAACGTCTCGTACCGTTCGGTGACCTTCTCGCCCGCGAGGGCCTTGCGCAGGAAACGCAGGGTGTCTCTGGTCCTGGCGAAGGGTTTGACGAACTCCCCGGCGTTCCAGCGCTCCACGATGGCCGGGGAGGAGGCCCCGATGCCCAGGACGAAGCGTCCGGGGGCGAGGTCGGCGAGCGTCGCGGCGGACATGGCGAGCAGGCCGGGACCTCTGGTGGAGACCGGGACGATCGCGCTGCCGATTCGCACCCCCGGCGCCCATTCCGCGGCCATCGCCAGGGGCACGAAGCCGTCGACGCCGTTGATCTCGGCGGACCAGGCATCGGTGTAGCCGAGTCCGGGGAGCTCGGCGATCAGATCCTTGGAATCGGCCAGTGAGCGGTCGTTGAAGGGAATCGTCATACCCCAGCGTGGGCCCGTAGCCATCGTGCCGCCTCCGTGTCAGTGGTCGCCGCCCCAGAGCCTTCCCCTAGAACGACATTCTAATGTAGCTTGCCGCACCCGACCGGGGGGCGTCAGCAGGTTAGCTGTACCAACCAGACGGTATGCCGGCAGGGTACTGATCTATGTCGGCTCCCCACTTACCCTCCCATCACCTTCCGTGTGATGTTAGAAACTTTGCGTGACGACGCATCGGTGGAGGAACGAACGACGGGGCCTGCTCAACGCGGCGGTCCTCGCGACCTGTGTCGCGGCCCCCATGCTGGCCTGGGCGCCCCCCCTCTCGGCGCTCTCGACGACGGGCGGCGCCGGCCCGCCCGCCCCGCAGGTCGTCCAGCACGCCGGGAAGCCGATCTCGGCCTCCGGCCGATCAGCACACCCGGAACCCGAGACGGACTACTCGACGACTGCCTCCCAGGCCGGCCGGGAGCCCGGATACCCGGCCACGCCGCCACCCGAGATGAAAGCCGAGCCCGACTACCCGACAGCACCTCCCCGGGTGAACCGGGAGCCCGGGGATCCTGTCGCGTTTCCCATCAAGGTGAAACCCGAACCGGACTATCCAACGGTGTTCCCGCCGGAGACCGATCATCCGAAGGAGCCGCCAAAGAAACCGGGCTATCCGGCAGACATTCCAGTCAAGCCGGAACCGGAGCCAAAACCCAAGCCCAAGCCGACACCCGAGCCCGAACCGGAGTCGCCGACGCCCACAGCGCCTTCACCGACCCCGCCGCCCCCCTCTCCCTCACCGACCCGGCCCCGGCCCCTCCCGCCCGCCCCGCCCGCCTACGTCCCCAAGGCGGTCGTCACGCCGACGCCACCCCGGACCCGCCCCCCGCGGCCCGCACCGGTGACGCGCCACAGCGCTCCCCCCCTGCTGCGGCAGCGACTGGTGCTGGACCGCTACGCCGAGCGGCGCAAGGGCACCGACCGCAGGCTCGTCCTCCTGGTGATGTTCACCGGCGTGATCTCGGTCACCGCGGTCGCCGCCCTCAACCACAGGGGCCGCGGATAGCGCGGGCGGCACCTGGGACGGCCGAGCCCGCCGGTGGAAGATCCACCGGCGGGCGTCTCCGATTCTGGACGCGCCGAGTTACGGCTGGTCGGGAAACCGGCCGTCGATCTGGTCGTACTGCCGCTGCGCGGCCTTGAACGCGTCAGGCTCGACGGCGCCGAGACCGCTGAACGGGTGGCTGATCAGGATGATGAAGCACACCCCGATGACGACCACGCCCACCCGGACCAGATCGGCGATGATCGACGGGAACGTGGGACGCACCCTGAGCGTCCAGGGCAGCGCGATCACCAGCAGCCCGGAGAGGATCAGCAAGGCCACGAAGATGCCCTCCAGGCCGGTGCTCGCGTCGTCACTCCTTACGGTTCGAGCGTGGGAGATCTCGGAGATCCGGTCGAGCGCGTCCTGCTGGAGGTTCTTGCTCGCGTCACCGATCGGCTGGAGCCGGAGCACCGAGGCCCGCATGTCGGCGAGGGTCTGCCCGGGGAGCGGGGACATCTCACGGTCGGCCATGAGCGGCCAGTCGAGGTCGATGCTCTGCGCGGTGTACTGGCGGATCTGGGTCCTGACGGGCGCCGCCTCGGGGATGGGTGCCACCGACCAGTACATCTCGGTGAGACTCTCGGCCTCGGCCTGGACGTCGGCCTCCGTCGTCCAGAGCCCGTCCCGGCACAGGACCGCGGCGTAGGCCAGCACCAGCAGATAGACGGCGAGGGCGAGGTTGGCGGAGAAGTCGATGGACGACGAGCCGTGCCCGTCGTCATCCCGCCCCTTCCTCCTCAGCACGCGGAACGCGATCAGCAGGATCGCGACGGACAGCACCACCAGCACGGCTACCCAACCCATGGGACTCCCTTGAATCCGTCATCGAATCAGCCACTCAGAGTAATCAGATCGACACGATGATTCCTGGAGTTCCGCCGGTATTCACTCGCGGAGTTCGTGAACCCCCGCGATGAAGTCACGGGCGACCCCGCGCAGGCCGGGCAGGTGCGAGAGCCCCACCAACCGATCCACCAGCGGCACGATGAGCTCGATGAACCGATATGTCCGTCGGCATCCCGCCGAGTCGTCGTGCACCCAGAACAGGACGACGCCCATCGACATCAGCCAGAGCAGTTCGGGCAGCTCGGCCCGCAACTCGGCGTCCATCCGGCCGGAGGATCCCTCCACGACCCGCCGGTAGATCTCGATCGACGCGTCCCTGGAGGGCGAGGACTCGGCGCTGAACGGGTTGAGCGGGTTGCTCGGCTCGGCAGCGTGCTTGAAGAACTTCACCGCGAACTCGTGGTAGGGCTCGGAGACCCGCACCCACTCCCGCAGCACACCTTCCAACCGTGCGGCGAATCGGTGCTCGGTGGCCAGCAGCTTCTCGCACGCGGCCTCGTGCTCGGCCTGAGCCCGGTCGTAATAGGCCTCGACCAGGACCTCCTTCGAGGCGAAGTAGTAGTAGGCGTTGCCCACCGACACCCCGGCCTCGGCGGCGATGGCCCGCATCGTGGTCGCCTCGTACCCTCGCTCGCGAAAAAGCCGCAGGGCCGTCTCCACGATGACCTCACGGGTCCTGTCTGATCCACGGCTTCTCGGGGGCGGCTCGGCCATAGAGCACCTGTCACCTATCGGTTGGAGCTGGGAGAACGGGCTCGGCTGGTCTCTCTCCACTGGACGAACCCTAGATCATCCGTCCCGCGTCACCAGGGAGAAGCCCCAGTCGACGACACTAGGCGCGCCACATTGTCCCCGCCACTCATATCAACTATTGCCACACCGCTCTCATCTCCGTGCGCCCGGCGGCAGCCGCCCACGGCGGACCCGATCATGCCGATCACCGTACGCCCCCGCCTCAGCAGGTCATCGAGCCGCACGATGATCCCCATTACCGGGCAAAAACAACCCTTCGGTAGGGATCATCCGGGTTCGGGGGTGGGATTGATCCATTTGGCGGAAGGGCTCCCGCGACAAGGGATACATAATGGGGACACGTCCCTGTAGACGGCGAGCTGCCCGGTTTACCGCTGGGGCACTGCTCGCTCTGCAGATATCTTTCATCGCATCGGCCCAGGACGACAGCGCGACCGCGGAGAGCGGACACGCACCGGCCACCGTCACGATCGTGAGCCGGCCGATCACGGCCGGCCCGGCGGAGGCACGCCGGTCCACGATCATCGGATCGTACGACATCGGCACTCTGGAAACCGCCCAGGGCTACGTCCGAGGGCTCTACCACCGGACAGTCCGCCACGGCGGAAAGGCCGCGTTCTCCCTCCAGGCGAGGGACATCGCCCGGGCGGGCACACCACCGGAACAGGCTGCCCCCCTGATCCCCGAAACCACACTTCAGAGCCCCCGGGAGACCCGGGCCCTCCAGGCACGGTCCCGCCCCGAGACCTTCGCGGAGCAGGCCCCCTCCGCCCCCAAGAACGCGGCCGAGGCCCACCCCCCTCAGGCGCGGCAGGCCAAGCAGCGCCAGCCGGTGCGGCTGGCACAGGCCGACGCCAAACAGCGCCTGCGGGCGGCGGGCCTGACCTGGAGCTCCTCAGGTAAATGCGCGAACCGCCGCAACCAACACTGCACCTCGCTGGAGGCGGTCCGGGCCGCCACCGTCTCCGACGTGATCGAGCTGAAGCGCCGCAGCTGCTGTCCCCTGGTCGTCACCGGCGGCACCGAGGTGGGTCATGCCCCGGGTCCCTACAGCCACTACGCGGGCTACAAGCTGGACATCAAACCCAACGCGTGCATCAACCGCTACATCACGAAGAACCATCCATCACAGGGCGTGCGAGGCGACGGAGCCCCCCTGTACGGCGAATCGGCGACCTCGGGCACCCTCTACGCCCGCGAGACGGACCACTGGGACATCCTCTTCCGCTGACCCGCGAGTCCTTTGCCGCAAAGGGCCGTGCGGCGGCATCCGGTGCCGCCACACGGCCGGGAAGGTCACCCGAACTCGGCCGCGACCAGCTCGGCGATCTCCGCCGCGTTCAGGGCCGCGCCCTTGCGAAGGTTGTCGCCGCAGACGAACAGGTCGAGGGTGTTGGGGAAGTCGAGCGCCTGGCGGATTCGGCCCACGTAGGTGGGGTCGGTTCCGACGACGTCCACCGGGGTCGGGAAGACACCGTTGGCCGGGTCGTCCATGACGACCACGGTCGGAGCGGCCTCCAGGATCCGATGGGCGTCCGCGACGGTGATCTCACGCTCGAAGGTCGCGTGCACGGCCAGCGAGTGAGTGGTGATCACTGGGACGCGGACGCAGGTCGCCGAGACCTTCAGATCACCGATCCCGAGGATCTTCCGCGACTCGTTGCGGAGCTTGATCTCCTCGGAGGCCCAGCCGCCGTCCTTGAGCGAGCCCGCCCACGGCACCACGTTGAACGCCACCGGCGCCGGGAAGGGCGACTCGGCGTCCCCGAGCTTGTTCTGCAGGGCCTTGCGCACGTCACCGGCGGTCTGCCCGACCGTGCGGTCGCCCGCCAGGGCCTCGACCTCGTCGTAGAGGCGTGCCGAGCCCGCCACGCCCGCGCCGGAGACCGCCTGGTAGGAGGCGACCACCAGCGCGCGCAGGCCGTACTCCTCGTGGAGGGCGCCCATCGCGGCCATCATCGACAGGGTCGTGCAGTTGGGGGTGGAGATGATTCCCAGCGGCCGCTCACGCGCGGCCTCGGGGTTGACCTCCGGCACGACCAGCGGGACCTCGGGGTTCATCCGGAAGGTGCCCGACTTGTCGATGACGACGGCGCCGCGCTCGGCGGCGATCGGCACCCACGTCGCGGAGACCTCGTCCGGCACGTCGAAGATCGCGATGTCGACGCCGTCGAAGACCTCGGGGGTCAGCTCCTGGACGACGAGGTCCTCGCCGCGGACCCGCAGGACCTTGCCCGCCGAGCGGGCGGACGCGACGAGCTTGATGTCCCCGTAGACGTTCTCACGGCCGGAGATGATGTCGCGCATCACGGTGCCGACGGCACCGGTCGCGCCGATCAGGGCAAGGGTGGGCTTGCGGCTCATCGCCCGGTACCTCCATAGATCACGGCTTCAACCTGGTCGGCGTCGAGGTCGAACGCGCGGTGCGCGGCGCTGACCGCCGTGTCCACCTCGTCCTGTCCGACGATCACCGAGATACGGATCTCCGAGGTGGAGATCATCTCGATGTTCACCCCCGCGTCGGCGAGAGCGGCGAAGAACGTCGCGGTGACGCCGGGGTGCGAGCGCATGCCCGCTCCGATCAGCGAGACCTTGCCGATCTGGTCGTCGAAGAGCAACGACTCGAAGCCGATGCGCTCCTGGATCTTCTTCAGCGCGGTGAGCGCCGCGGAGGCGTCACTCGTGGGCAGTGTGAAGGAGATGTCGGTCCGGCCGGTCGTCGCCGCCGACACGTTCTGCACGATCATGTCGATGTTGATCTCAGCGTCGGCAAGCGTTTTGAAGATCGTCGCAGCCTCGCCGACCTTGTCGGGCACCCCGACAACCGTGATCTTGGCCTCGCTCCGGTCGTGCGCGACGCCGGAGATGATCGGCTGCTCCATCTCTGTTCCTTCGCTGTCGGGGTCGGAGACGACCCACGTGCCTTCCTTGGTGCTGAACGAGCTTCTGACGTGGATCGGCAGGCCGAAACGGCGAGCGTACTCAACGCAGCGCAGGTGCAGGATCTTCGCACCGCAGGCCGCCATCTCCATCATCTCGTCGTACGAGATCCTGGGAATCTTACGGGCGGTCGGGACGATGCGGGGGTCGGCGGTGAAGACGCCGTCCACGTCGGTGTAGATCTCACACACGTCGGCGTTCAGGGCGGCGGCGAGCGCGACCGCCGTGGTGTCCGAACCGCCCCTGCCGAGCGTGGTGATGTCCTTGGTGTCCTGGGAGACACCCTGGAACCCGGCCACGATCGCGACCTGGCCGCTGTCGAGCGCCCCGCGTATCCGGCCGGGCGTCACGTCGATGATGCGCGCGCGGCCGTGCGAGGAGTCGGTGATCACGCCGGCCTGGGAGCCGGTGAACGAGCGCGCCTCCTGGCCGAGGTTGGCGATCGCCATCGCCAGCAGCGCCATCGAAATGCGCTCACCCGAGGTAAGCAGCATGTCGAGCTCCCGGGCAGGCGGGAGCGGCGAGACCTGCTTGGCGAGGTCGAGTAGTTCGTCCGTCGTGTCGCCCATGGCCGAGACGATCACCACGACGTCGTTGCCGGCTTTTTTCGTCGTGACGATCCGCTGAGCGACCCGCTTGATGCAGGACGCGTCGGCGACGGACGAACCACCATACTTCTGAACAACGAGCGCCACGAGATGTCTCCGAAGCAATCTAGGGCTGTGGAGTTCACAGTCTACTGGCGCCCTAGTTGAGACCTTCTGATGTGGCTCAGTATGTGGACGATCACACGGTTGTGCGCTCCTCGGCGACATCAAGCCGGGTATGGGCGACAAGGGCCTGAAGTGCCCGCATCGCCGCTCCAGCGTGGTTTCCCCAGGTATTGAAATAGGAGTACTGCCACCACCAGAGAGCCTCCAGCGGGCGACCCGCACTGTGGTGTCGCAGACCGTGCAGGAGGTCGGCGGCCACCGCCGTCAGGTCGTCCGACAGCCGGTACGGGGTGACCACGGTGTCCTTGTAGGGGTCGAAGACCTCGGCGTAGTCGTCGACCGGACCCAGCCGCTCGGCCAGAGCCGTTCGGACGGCGTCGACGTCCGGGTCCTCGCCCAGGTGCGGTTCCCAGTTGCCCGACAGGATCACGTCCTGGCTCGCGCCAAGTTGCGCGCCGGCCGAGCTGACTTGCGCGACCTCCACCAGCAGCAGGGGCAGGATGGCGTCGCCGCCCTCACCACCCGCCAGGCGGGTCAGGCCGTCGATGTAGTTCTTCGCGTGCTCCGCGATCCGTTCCGCGAGAGCACTCCACGCGTCATCAGACATCGAGGAGCCTCCTTCCCTCGAACGCGCGGCCCAAGGTGACCTCGTCCGCGTACTCGAGGTCACCGCCTACCGGCAGACCGCTGGCCAGTCGTGTCACTTTCAGTCCCATCGGCTTGACCAGACGGGCGAGATAGGTCGCCGTCGCCTCCCCCTCAAGGTTGGGGTCGGTGGCGAGGATCAGCTCGGTGACCTGGCCGTCCGCCAGGCGGGTCACGAGCTCTCTGATGCGCAGGTCGTCGGGGCCGACACCGTCGATCGGGCTGATCGCCCCGCCCAGCACGTGGTAACGGCCTCGGAACTCGCGGGTCTTCTCGATGGCCACGACGTCCTTCGACTCCTCGACGACGCAGATCACGTGGGGATCGCGCCTGGTGTCACGGCAGATCCGGCACTCCTCCTCCGCCGCGACATTGCCGCAGACCCGGCAGAAGCGGACCTTCTCCTTGACCTCCAGCAGAGCGTGCGCGAGCCGTTTCACATCGGCCGGCTCCGCTGCCAGCAGGTGGAACGCGATGCGCTGCGCGCTCTTGGGACCGACGCCGGGGAGCATCCCCAGCTCGTCGATCAGGTTCTGGACGACCCCTTCGTACATGACCTAGAACCCGGGAAGCTGGCCGAGCCCGCCCCCGCCTCCCAGCCCCTGTGCGAGGGGACCGAGCTTCTCCTGCTGCAGGTCGGCCGCGGCACGCACGGCGTCGCGGATGGCCGCGATGACCAGGTCGGCAATGGTGTCCGCCGTCTCCTGAGGATCACCGGGATCGATGGCCTCGGCGCTGATCTCGAGTTCGAGCAACTCGCCCCCGCCGTTGACCGTGGCCACGACCAGGCCGCCGCCCGCGGAGCCCTGGACCTCCGCCTCGTTCAGCTCCTGCTGGGCGCTCACAAGCTGCTGCTGCATGAGCTGTGCCTGCTCCAGCAGCTGCTGCAGGTTGACATCCCCTGGGTTCACCGTCGTTGTGCTCCTCATTCGTGACATCGGTCGTCACGAGCCTACGGGTTCCGAGCCGGGTGTTGTACTGAAGTGAGCACGGGTTCCCTGAGGATGGGGATTAAACCTCCGTCGGGCCCCGGGCCCCCTCCAGACGTCCGAGGCCCGACATGACACGCCCCGGAGCGGCCGCACACGGCGACGTGTGATCGAAAGGTAACCGCCCACAGGTTGCACACACGTTGCGATCGTTCACTCACGTTTCGCACACTCTCTTTGATCGAACGGGTTGCGTGCGGGGTCCTTGAGCCCCGATGCTTCGGCCATCGGCTCTATTCCGGGGGGATATGTGCGCGACAGCCACATGAGAGCTGCCCAGACAGCCGATCTCGACTCCTACGCGTCACGGCTGCGACGCCTGCACGAAGCTCTGATCAACGGTGAAGCTCCGGGTGAGCGCTACCTCGCAGCTGCCGGGGAGGCGACGACCGCATGCCGTCGGCGAACCTGACCCCGGGTGGCACGGATGGCGAGCTCAGCGCGGAGCCCGTCAGGTGTGGTCGATCTCGCCGATGATCTGGCCACCCAGCTCGCGCTGGATGAGGGCCATCCCGGTGAGCGCGTCGACGTCGGCGTCCGCGTCGTTCAGCGGGTCGACCTCGTCGGCGTCGGGGGCGGCGCCGCGATTGCCGCGGGCGGGCACCGCGTCGGGCCAGGCCGCCTTGGTGCCGGTCTTGGCCACGGCCCGTGGGCCGGCCTGAGCCGCGGCCTTGGCTGCCGAGCGAGCGGCGGCCAGGCCGGGACCGGACCCGGAGATCGGCGGAGGAGGCGAGCCCGGGTCCTCCGGCATGGGGGCGTCCGGCCAGGAATCGTCCGTCGCGGGCAGGGCCTGACGCGCCGGGGTTTCCCGCTCCGCCTGCGGCGCGGGCGGAGCAACGGGGGTGGGCGCCTGCGTCTGCGCCTGCGGTGGCTGGGGCGTGGGCTGCCGGGGGGCCGGAGACTGTCTCGGGGCCTGTGCACGGCCACCGCCCGACGGCGCGGGCCCGTTGCCGACGACGGCCTCGACCTTCCAGGTCCCGCCCAGGACCTCCTGCAGCACCGCGGCGACGACCGCGTCCTTGCCGCCCCCGGTGAAGTTCTTCATCGCGCCGACCTGGGCGAACCCCAGAGTTACGATCTTGTCTTCGACCCCGACGATCTGGGCGTTGGTGTTGACGTTGGCCCACACGACGATGCTGCGCCGCTTGAGCGCGGCGAGCACCTGGGGCCACGCCTGCTGCACAGCCCCGCCCCGGGAACCGGACGCCGCCACGGGCGCTGCCGCCGCATCGACCGGTGCGGGCATGTCCGGAGCCTGCTGGACGGGCGTCTGAGCCTGCTGTCCCGAAGCCGGCGCGCCGGGCCTGACCGCCACGGGCCAGTCGTCGCCCTGGCCACCGGACGGCTCGGCGGGTGCCTTGACGACGGGCGGTGCGGGCCGCTCCGCCTGCGGCGAGGGCGCCGCGTGAACCACCGGTGCCGGAGCCGCGACCTGCGGAGCGGCATGTACGACGACCCCGCCCTTCTCCAGCCGCTCCAGGCGTGCCAGCAGCGCCGCCTCGCCCTGCGCCGCGCCGGGAAGCAGGATCCTGGCGCACATCAGCTCAAGGAGCAGCCGGGGCGAGGCCGCACCACGCATCTCGATCAGGCCCGCGTTGAGGATCTCCGCGGCACGGGTCAACTCGGCCGGGCCCATCGAGGCCGCCTGGGCCTGGAGCCGCTCCAACTCGTCGCCCGGCCGGTCGAGCAGCCCGCTGGTGGCCGCCTCCGGCACATTGGCCAGGATCACCAGGTCGCGGAAGCGCTCCAGCAGGTCCATCGCGAACCGCCGGGGGTCGTGGCCGCCCTCGATCACCCGGTTCACCACCTGGAACACCAGCGCACCGTCGCGGCCGGCGAAGGCCGCGACCACGTCGTCGAGCAGGTCACCGTCGGTGTAGCCGAGCAGGGAGACAGCGCGCGCGTACGTGATGCCCGTCTCGTCCGACCCGGCGAACAGCTGGTCGAGGATCGAGAGCGAGTCGCGGGCGGAACCCGCGCCCGCCCGGACCACCAGCGGGAGCGCGGCGGGCTCGAACGGGACGTTCTCGGAGGTGAGGATCTCCTCCATGAGCGCGCGCAGCGCGGCAGGCGGGATCAGCCGGAACGGGTAGTGGTGGGTCCTGGACTTGATCGTCCCGATGACCTTCTCGGGCTCGGTGGTCGCGAAGACGAACTTCAGGTGGGGGGGAGGCTCCTCGACGAGCTTGAGCAGCGCATTGAAACCCTCGCGGGTCACCATGTGCGCCTCGTCGATGATGTAGATCTTGAAACGCGACGACACCGGCGCGAAGAAGGCCCGCTCGCGCAGGTCGCGGGCGTCGTCCACGCCCCCGTGCGAGGCGGCGTCGATCTCGATGACGTCGAGGTGGCCGGGGCCGGTGGGCGCCAGCGCCACGCAGGACTCGCACTCCCCGCACGGGTCGGGGGTCGGGCCCTTCTCGCAGTTCAGGGAGCGGGCGAGGATGCGCGCGCTGGACGTCTTGCCGCATCCTCTGGGCCCGCTGAACAGGTAAGCGTGGTTGATGCGTCCGCTGCGCAGCGCCTGGCGGAGCGGATCGGTGACGTGCTCCTGCCCCTTGACCTCGGCGAAGGTTCCGGGCCGGTACTTGCGGTACAGCGCAAGACTCATGCGACGATCCCAGCTGCGAGGGGTCCTGAAACGAGGAGACCCCTCGCACACCCGCCAGAGCCCGCTTATCCTTGCTGCCTTCCGGCCCTGGGGAGGTTCACAGGATGACGCCGCGCGAGGGGTCGACCCTCAGTCTAGCCTCAGATACGAGTGCTCGGGGTCGGAAATCAGTGGTCCGCGCACCTCGAAAGTTGGGTAAGCTTCTCCACGGAGGATTCGCCTAGTTGGCCTAGGGCGCACGCTTGGAAAGCGTGTTGGGGGCAACCCCTCAGGAGTTCGAATCTCCTATCCTCCGCCACCTCGAAGGGGCCGGACGGTACACGCCGTCCGGCCCCTTCGACGTTTCAGCTCTCAAACGTTCACCGCCGAACCTCATGCCTTCGTCCGCGTGCGGACATGTCAAGCTCATCTTGGGGCAGGGGAAGCGCCCTCAGCAGATCGAATCGAGAAGGCACTGAGCGCCGCGTCCGCCGTGGGCGACGACAACATCCAGGAACGGACCCAGGGCCGCATCACCCCCGCGGGCTTCACCCACGAAACGTTCGCGCAGCGCGTCAAGCAGCGCGTCAAGTGGTGCACCACCGGCTACCGGAACGGCGATCCCGGCAGGTGCGACATGTTCTCCGGTGGCATCTGAGAACTCCGGCGGCGCTGAGTCGGGTGCGTCCGAAAGATGGCCTCCGACCTGCGGCGATGAAGGCCGGACCGGCGAGGGGCCGGATTCTCTTCTAAACTACGTACTGTGATCTTCAAGCTGGTCGGCGATGGACGGCCCTACCCCGAGCACGGTCTCTCGCATCGCGAGTGGGCGCAGATACCGCCGCGACAGGTCCGGCTCGACACGCTGATCACCACGAAAGCGGTGCTCGACCTGCACTCCCTGCTTGCCAAGGACTCCACGTTCTACGGCGACCTGTTCCCACACGTGGTCCAGTGGCGCGGCGACCTCTATCTGGAGGACGGCCTGCACCGAGCCCTGCGCTCGGCCCTGCACCAGCGCTCGGTGCTACACGCCCGGGTCCTGGAACTACCCACGGAGAGCTGAGCCCCCGGGTGGGACAAGGGGATCCGCAACGGGATCCGCCGGGCTCGCAAAAGGGATGGGGCGGCAGGGGAAAGACCGCAGGAGGCAGGACGCGAGATAGGGCTCCCGCGATCGCGGGAGCCCTATCCGTGTGGCGGTGGAGGTGGGATTTGAACCCACGGATAGGTTGCCCCATCACACGCTTTCGAGGCGTGCGCCCTCGGCCACTAGGCGACTCCACCGCGGAGCAGCCTACCGGATAACCGCTATTGCTCGCGCATCCGGCGAGCGGTGAAGAACTCGGTGAGAACCGCCGCGCAATCATCGGCCAGGACTCCCGGCAGGACCTCGGGCCGATGGTTGAGGCGGCGGTCTCTGAGCACGTCCCAGAGCGACCCCGCCGCTCCGCCCTTGGGGTCCACGGCGCCGTAGACGACACGATCGACCCGGGCGAGCACGGCGGCTCCCGCGCACATGGTGCAGGGCTCCAGGGTGACCACCAGCGTGCAGCCGGTCAGCCGCCACCGCCCGCACGCCTTCGCGGCCTGCCTCAGCGCGAGCACCTCGGCGTGTGCGGTGGGGTCCGCCGAGGCCTCCCTGTTGTTTCCCGCGCGCGCCAGCACGGAGCCGTCCGGGCCGATGACCACCGCACCGACGGGCACCTCACCGCGGGCTCCGGCTTCGGCGGCCTGCGCCAGGGCGAGCCTCATCTCCCCGACGTAGGCCGTCAACGCAACCGGTCGAGCTCGTCGGCGAAGGCCAGCCGCTCGGCGATCACCGAGAGCGTGTCACCGGGGAGCGCGCCCTCCTCCATGCTGAGCTCGACGAGCTCGTCGGAACTCAGCCCGAGGTCGTCCAGCAACTCGAAGTCGCCCGCCGGCCGCACGCCCAGGTCGGGGGTGTCCTTGTCGACCGCCACCCCGGCGAGCTCGGTGAAGAGCTCACCGAGGCCGTCGGAGAGCCCCGCATGGGCGTCGGACAGGAACGTGCGCGGCTCCAGGTCGCCCTGGTATCGGACGATCGCGAACCATTCGTCCTCCACCTCCACGCACAGAAGAGCAAGCTCGTCGCCGTTGAGCCCCAGATGCTCCTGAACGGCGTCGCCGAGATCGTCGACGATCTCGGCCTCACCGAGGTCGACCTCCGCGCCCTTCCAACCGTCCGTCGTACGGACGAAGGCCGCAGAGAAAACGCTGTTACCGGGTGGTCTGGAGGGCATGGCCGATCTCCCGAGGTCAGCCGAACACAGAGTCGATGGCGCGTTCGAACGGCTCGGAGAACCCCAGCCGCGCGGCGATGCTGGACAAGACGTCCTCCGGCAGGAGGTCGATGTCGCCTGACAGGATGCCGAGCTCCATCTCGTCGAGGCCCAGGTCCGCGAAGATCGACAGATCGCCCGCGGGGAGCGCCGTCTCCTCGTCCTGAAGAATCGCGTCGAGCTCGTCCTCGTCGGGAACCGGCACGTCCAGGTATTCCAGCGCCTGCCGGGCGAGCGGGAAATCCCAGGACGCGGCGATGTCGGAGAGGAAGACCTCGACCCTCTCGCCGAACACCCGTAGCGCCACGAAGAACTCATCCCCAACGGCGACCAGGCCAATCGTGCCGTTCATGCTCGGCTGCTGGCGCAGGGCGTGGATGAGGCCATCGAGGTCGGATGTGAGGGCCACGGGGAGCATCTCCGCCTCCCAGCCGTCGTCCTCGCGGTAGATCACGATGGCAAAGTCCAGCGAGTCTTCGTCTGACATGGCCATCCCCACCGAATGCTTTCTCTACGGATGTCAATGCTTTCAGAAGCGAGACCCGGACGTGGGTCTCTCCGACCAAATTGTGATCAAATCCGAGTGAGCGGGTGATGTCGAACAGGTACCGCCCTTCGTCCCCCCGGCCTGTCGCCGACCGAATGTCCAGGATATCTTTGGCCACCATGGAAACCCTGGTCGTCGACCATCCTCTGGTGGCCCACAAGCTGACCGTGCTGCGGGACGCGAGCACGGACTCGCCCACTTTCCGGCGTCTCGCCGATGAGTTGGTGACCCTGCTGGCCTACGAGGCGACCAGGCACGTCCGCGTCACCGAGTGGTCGGTACAGACGCCCGTGGCCCCCGCCAAGGGCGTGCGGCTGGCACAGCCCTACCCGCTTGTGGTCCCGATCCTGCGCGCGGGACTGGGGATGCTGGAGGGCATGACCCGGCTACTGCCGACGGCCGAGGTCGGTTTCCTGGGAATGATCCGCAACGAGTCCACGCTGCAGGCGGAGACCTACGCCACCCGGCTGCCCGAAGACCTCTCCGGCCGTCAGGTCTACGTGGTCGACCCGATGCTGGCCACCGGCGGCACCCTCGCCGCTGCGATCCAGTTCCTCTTCGACCGGGGCGCCGACGACGTGACCGCGCTCTGCCTGCTGGCCGCCCCCGAGGGCATCGCCTACATGGACGAGGTCTTCGCAGGCAGCGGCAAGCCGATCCGCCTGGTGACCGCGGCCCTGGACGAGCGCCTGAACGAGCAGGGCTACATCGTCCCAGGGCTGGGCGACGCCGGAGACCGCCTCTACGGCGTCGTCTGAGCACTCTCCGCATCGCCGCCGGCCCGAATGCTCCGGGATTTCAGAACCATCCTTTTCTCTTGAAGGACGGTTCTTCTACCTGTCGATCGTTACATAAAGCTGTCGTGCGGGTACGAAGAGTCGCGAAGACATCTCTTCTGTGTCCCCGGTCCGCCGAGGCCGCGGGCGCACACCAGGGAGAACCATGAGCGAGCGAATCATCCCGGACACCGAGCCCGACCCTTACGCGGACTTCAGCGCCGCGCTCAGGGACGAGTTCTCAAAGATCCATCCGGCGACCACGGTGACCCGTTGCATAGAGGCGGCTCACTACGGAGCGCTGGAGGTCGTCGGCCACGCCCATCCGACGCTGGTCGAGCGGATCGCTCGCAAGCACCTCGAAGTCCTCGCACTGGTCGCGAGCGAGCGCGGGTGACAGAGGTGACGGGTGACGAGGCGCACGGACGGGCTGGATGTGCCCCGCGAGGATTCGCACAGGATCCTCGCGACGCGTACGAGACCGAATGAGCCGATGCGCTTTACCTCGGCACGGCCCTGGGTAATGTATATGGCGGGTGCAGTGGGTGAGTGGTAGTGGGAGGCCAAGGTGCAGGTCAAGAAAGTCCTATCGTATAGCGCTGTCGGTTTTGTGGCGTTTTTCCTGTTCACCCGACCAGGTGACGCAGCCAACGCTGTAAGGGGTGCCATGGACACGGTTTACACGGCGGCCGATTCTCTGGCCCAATTCGTCTCACATCTGTCATGAGGCTCGTGACCCACGGGGACTCGGCTCCCTCGTCGGTCAACCGCTACCTACTCCCCCACGAACACCAGGTCATCATGGTGCGGCGCCACCCAGCCGTGCTGCTTCGCGCGGTCGCCGAGGTTTTCGGCGGCCTGATCCTCGCCGGACTGCTGAGCAAGTGGTTCGGCGACCAGGGCGGCGGCGGGGTGCTCGTCATCGTCTGGTGGGCCTGGCTGCTGTTGCTGATCCGCTTCGTCTGGAAGGTCGCGGAGTGGTCGGTCGACTACTTCGTCGTCACCTCCAAGCGCATGCTGCTCACCACCGGCTTGATCACCCGCAAGGTCGACATGATGCCGCTCGGCAAAGTGACCGACATGAGCTTCCAGCGCTCGATCCTCGGCCGCATGTTGGGCTACGGCGAGTTCGTCCTGGAGTCGGCCGGTCAGGACCAGGCTCTGTCGAGGGTTAATTACATCCCGTACCCGGAGACCCTCTACCTGGAGGTCTGCCAGATGCTCTTCCCAGGGGGCAATGATTCGGATGATTAGCGCTCTATGTCCACAATGACAGCAATGACATAGTGGCTGCCTACACTCCCTGGTGAGGATTTTTCACGCGGGGTTACCCGATTCGACTGCTTCATGCAATCATGGCGGGAACATTGACCACCCCCCGCCCTGAGAGATCAGATGCCGAGTCAGGGAACCATCGGTGACCGCGTCCGCAGGCTGCGACTGAGTAGGCGCATGTCCCAGGCCCAGCTGGCAGGACCCGACCTTTCCGACAGCTACGTCTCCCTCATCGAGTCCGGCAAGCGGACGCCGACCCCCGTGGTCGCCCGTCTGCTGGCCGAGCGACTGGGGTGCACCACCGAGTTCCTGCTGCATGGGATCGAGCCACGCCAGCGCATCGACACCGAGCTTGGTCTGCGCCACGCGGAGTTGGAGCTCCTCCACGGCGACCCGTCCGTCGCGGCGGATCGTTTCGGTGAGATCGTCAAGGTCGCCGGCGAGGAGAACGTGATGCTGGCCGCGCACGCGCGGCTCGGCCGTGCACGCGCACTGGAGGCCCAGGGCAGGGTCGGTCCGGCGCTGGAGGCGTTCGAGCGACTCCGCCGTGAGGCGGCCGCCCACCCCGAGCGCCTGGCCGACCTGCCGCTGACGGTGGCGCTGAGCCGCTGCTACCAGCGTGCCGGAGACATCCCTCGCTCTCGCGACCTGGCCGCCCACGCGCTCAGCGAGGTCAACCGGCTGCCCCTGTCGCAGGGCGAGATCGCCGTCGAACTGGCCGCCTCCCTGATGGAGGCCGAAGCCCCCCTCGGGCCCGGCTCACAGAGCATGTCCTACGTCCGGCACGTCCTGTCGGCCAATGGCGTCCCCACCGCGGTCAACCGCATCGCGGAGATCCACGCCCTCTGGCAGGCGAGCGTCACCGCCTCCAACGGCGAGGACTCGGCGCTGGCCGTCCGCCTCGCCGACGACGCGATCGCGACCGGACGCCCGGCACGGATGGCGTCGCAACTCGCCCTCATCGCGATGGACTGGGCACGTCTCGCCGCCTCCACGGGCGACGGGTCACTCGATGAGGCCCACGAGCTCGCGACCGGCGCCAGCGAGGTCTTCGCGGCGCTCCCCGAGCGCATCCACGAGTACGTCAGGAGCATCGTCGTACTCGCCCAGGTCCGGCTGGCGACCGGCGACGTTCAGGGTGCGGCGGGTCTGGCCAGAACCGCCCTCGATCTGCCGGGCGGCCAGGCGGGCGCCATCGGGGCGACCGCGCAGCTGGTTCTCGCCCGGATCGCGCTGGCCGACGGCCGAAGCGGCGTCATGACCGTCCTGAACACCGCCAGACAGTTGCTGAACGGCGTCCGGTACGAGCTTTCCGGTCCCGACCGGAAGGCCGCGCGAGTCTGGCGTGACCTCGGGGACCTGTACGGCCAGGTCGGTGCACGTGATGACCAGACCAGCGCGTATCGTAGGGCTCTCGAAACCGCTGGCGTGCGTGATGCGCTGGTGGGCGTGACCGTCGACTCGGCTCTGGTCCGGTAAGGCCGGTTTCGCTTAAAAGGTTCCAGATTTGTTTTCGCACCTCTGGAATAACTAGGGTCTACCAGTCATTGATTCATAGGATGATTGGTTTCTCCGGAGGAGGCGGACGGTGAGTCTGCGTACGGCGCAGCGAGCATCCCTCGTCGACCAAGTGATCGATCAACTCAGGGAGCAGATCACTTCTAACTCCTGGCAGATGCACGCGAAGATCCCTACCGAGACCGTGCTCGCCGAACAGCTCGGGGTCGGTCGCAACACCGTGCGCGAAGCGGTGCGGGCGCTCACACACGCCGGCCTGCTGGAGTGCCGCCAGGGTGACGGGACCTACGTTCGCGCCACGAGCGAGCTCTCCGGGGCCATGCTGCGGCGGCTACGCTCCGCCGAGCAGCTTGAGATCCTGGAGGTGCGGCGTGCGCTGGAGGTGGAGGCCGCCAGGCTCGCCGCCACCAGGCGCACCGACGCCGACATCGTCGCAATCGAGGCGGCGCTGGCCGAGCGGGATCATGCCTGGGAACTGGGCGAACCCAACGCGTTCGTCGAGGCCGACCTGGCCTTCCACATCGCGGTGGTCCGTGCCACCCACAACCTGGTGCTGATCGAGCTCTACGAGGACTTCTCGGCGGCGCTGCGTGCCAGCATCACCGCCGCGGGCACCTCGCTGAGCAGCACCCTGAACACCACCTACATCCCGCACGACGCCATCGCCCGCGCCATTTCCGCCGGTGACGCCGCCGCCGCCGAACACGCGGGACACGCGTGCATGGAGCACATCCTGATCGCCCTGACGGATGAGGGTCTCTCCGCCTGATATCTCCCGCCCATCCTTCTCACAGTGCGGGGCCCCGCCCACCGGCCGGTGGGCGGGGCGTGGAAGCGCTCAGGTCAGGCGCAGGGACATCACGAGGTAGCGAAAAGTGGGGTCGGCACCGCCGGGAACCTCGGTGATGAGGGCCGGGCGACTCGGCGACTCCATGTTGAGCCGGACGAACTCGGTCTCGACACCGCTCAGGCCGTCGAGCAGGAAGTGGGACTGGAAGGCGATCTGAATGTCGTCGCCGGACAGCTCCGCGGCGACGACCTCGGTGCCGCGGCCGATGTCGCCGCCACCCGCCTGGATGAGAACCTGCCCCTGACCGAAGGAGAGCCGGACCGCGGTGTTGCGCTCGGCGACCAGCGCGACCCGCTTGATCGCGTCGATGAACGGGGCCACCCGCAGATCGGCCCTGATCGACCAGTCGTCGGTCAGCCGCGCGCGGTAGTCGATGAACTGCTCGTCGAGCAGGCGGACGGTGGTTGACCTGCCCACGCTCTCGAAACCGGCGATGCCGTCGCCCAGCGCCACGGACACCTCGCCACCGCGCATCGATTTGGCCACCTCGACGAGCACCCGCGCGGGCACCATGGCGGCGGCCGTGGTACCCGGCCGCTCGGGGCGCCAGCCGAACTCCCTGGCCGCGATGCGGTAGCGGTCGGTGGCGGCCATGGTCACGTCGTCGCCGGAGATGTCGACCCGGATGCCGGTCAGCATGGGGAGGGTCTCGTCGCGGCTGGCCGCCGGAGCCACCTGGCCGACCGCGGCCGCAAAGATCCCACCGCCGACAGCACCGATCTTGGGCGGCATCTTGGGGAGGGAGGGAAAATCGTCAACCGGCATGGTCAACAGGCCGAACTCCGCGCTGTCGCAGGTCAGAACCGCCTCGGAACCGCTGGTGGCGACCTCCACCACGTCGCCGGGCAGGCTGCGGGTGATCTCCGCGAGAATCCGGCCCGGAATCAGTGCCCTGCCGGGCTCCGCCACGACGGCCTCGATCGAAACGCGAGCGGAGACATCGTAGTCGAAGACCGACAGCACGAGATCGTCGTCGGCCTCCAGAAGCAGGCCGGAGAGCACGGGAATGGCCGGTCGGCTCGGCAGCACCCGGGCCACCCAGGCCACCGCGTCGGCCAGGACATCACGGTTCACCCGGAACTTCACCTGATCATCCCTTCGTCCCGAACGGCACCGCCACGTGCGGAAACCGTCCTTCGACAGCACGTTATCCGCCAAGACCGACAGAACAGGGCCCGGGCCTGGGGAAATCAGCCTCGGGCGGCGTTGAGATAGGTCAGGACGGCGAGCACACGACGGTTGTCGTCGTCGGAGGGGGCAAGGTCGAGCTTGGCGAAGATGCCGGCCGTGTGCTTGCCGACCGCGCTCTCGCTGAGGAACAGGCGTTGGGAGATGGCCGCGTTGGAGCGGCCCTCGGCCATCAGCTCCAGCACCTCGCGCTCGCGCGGGGTCAGCGCGCCGAGCGGCTGGTGGCGGACAGTGCTGGCCAGCAGCTTGGCGATCACCTCCGGGTCCATCGCGGTGCCTCCCGCGGCGACCCGGCGGACCGCGTCGACGAACTGCTCGGAGTTGAAGACCCGGTCCTTGAGGAGGTAGCCGACCGCTCCCGAGCCGTCGGCCAGGAGCTCGCGCGCGTACAGCTGCTCGACGTGCTGGGACAGGACGAGCACCGGCAGACCGGGGACGGCCCCGCGCGCCGCCAGCGCGGCCTGGAGCCCCTCGTCGGTGAAGGTGGGCGGGAGGCGCACGTCGACCACCGCCACGTCGGGCTGGAGCTCGATCAGCGCCTTCAGCAGTTCGGGCCCGGACTCGACCGCTGCCACGACCTCGAAGTCATGCGCCTGGAGCAGGTGGACCAGACCGTCTCGCAGGAGGTACAGGTCCTCGGCGATAACGACTCGGAGACTCATCGGCCCAACCATAGGCGGGCCGGCCCGACCTCCGCCAACCGTTGCCGGCGGGAGTGCATCACGGGGATGAGCATGCCCGCGGCGTACATGGACAGGCCCAGCAGGATATTGAAGACGATCAGCGGCCACTGCACGGGCTCGGGCAGGTAGAGCGCGAGGAACCAGCTGAGGTGCTCGGTGTCGATGAGCTTCATGACCATCGTCACCAGCCCCTGCGGGAAGAGCGGGAGCCAGCCGAGCCCCCAGCAGATCCCGACGATGATGGCCTTTCCACGGGGCAGGGACTTGCTGTCGGTGCGTTTCTCGGCGAGCGCGTTGGGCAGGTCGAACGTGGCCGTGGTCGGGCCACCGCGCGGGCTGCTGACCGCGAGCACCCCGTCGAAGGCCGCCAGCCTGCGCTCGATGCCTCGCAGGCCGCTGCCCAGGGAGGGGTCGGCCCCCCCGGAACCGTCGTCGGTGACCACGACCCGCAGCGCGTGGTCATTGCCGCTGATGTCGATCCATGCCCGCTCGGCGCCACCGTGACGGGCCGCGTTGGTGAGCAGCTCGCTGATCGAGAAGTAGGTGGCCGACTCGACGGGCGAGTCCGGGCGGGTGTCCAGGTCCACGGTGACCGTGACCTTCAACGGGCTGTCCAGCGCCAGAGCGCGCACCGCGTCGCCGAGGCCACGCTCGGCCAGGACCGGCGGGTGGATGCCCCTGACCAGGTCGCGCAGCTCGACGAGCGCGGCGGAGGATGCCTCCCTGACCTTGCCGAGCAGGGCCTTGGCCGCGGCCGGGTCCTTGTCCATCAGCTCCTCGACCGCGCCCAGCGTCATGCCCATCGCGACGAGCCTCGCCTGCGCGCCGTCGTGCAGGTCACGCTCGATCCGCCGCAGCTCGGCCGACTGGGAGTCGACGGTCGCCAGGCGCGCCTGGTCGAGCCGCTGGATCCGCGCCGCGAGCACGGACTTGGCGGTGGGAGAGAGCAGCAGGCAGTTCCACCACGCGTACCCCCGCAGCAGGCGGGGCGTCGCGACCAGTGCGACGGCGGCGGCGCATCCCAGAGCCAGGGGCACGGTCACCGGGACGGCGAACCGGGACGCCAGGACGGCGCCTCCCGCCAGGCTGAGGGGTAGCAGCAACAGAGCGGCACCGATCACCGGATTGAGGAACAGCCAGACCCCGTCCCGCCAGGTGGCCGGGTCGCCCATCATCCACTTCCAGCGGTTGTTCCAGTCGGGCCAGCGCGGCGTCTTGTAGAGCTGGCGCTCGTAGCGGTACCAGCCGTCGGGCTGGGGCCGAGACGGCAGTGGCGGCGGCAGGTAGGGAGCCTGCACCGCGGTCCCGAGCCACCTGCCGGTCAACCTTCTGGCGAGCGCCGTACGGTGCCTGATCAGCTGGACCAGCGAGGGGAACATGAAGACCATCCCCAGCCCGAACGTCAGCACGAACGCGACCAGGGTCAGCGCCACCAGCACGGCGTCCGCCAGCGCCATCGCTCCCAGAGCCAGTGCCCTGCCGACCGCCACCGCGTACGTTCTCATGGGTCAAGTGTCGGCGATCCGGCCCGGACCTGCCCAGTGGTGGTGAACGCCGTCCGGGGGTGGAGGTAGCCACACCGCCTTCGGGTGCCTGGCCTGCCCCCTCCGGGGACCCAGACGGATTCTCCCCGCACGGCACGGCTCCTAGCGTCGGTGAGCATGAAGGTCATCGAGGTCAACAACCTCCGCAAGCGATACCGCGACCACCTGGCGGTGGACGACGTCTCGTTCACCGTGGAAGAGGGCGAGATCTTTGGAGTTCTCGGCCCCAACGGCGCCGGCAAGACGACCACCGTGGAGTGTGTCGCCGGCCTGCGCGTCCCCGACTCCGGTACCGTCAGCGTGCTCGGTGGCCTGACCGGTACCGGGCTCAAGGAACAGCTGGGCGTCCAGTTGCAGAGCTCCACGCTGCCGGAGAAGCTCAAGGTGTGGGAGGCGCTCGACCTGTACGCGTCCTTCTACCGGGCCCCCGCGAACTGGGTCACGCTGATGGAGCGGGTCGGGCTCGCCGACAAGCGTGACACCCCCTACGGGAAGCTCTCCGGCGGCCAGCAGCAGCGGCTCTCGATCGCACTGGCCCTGGTCGGCAACCCTCGGGTGGCGATCCTGGACGAGCTGACCACGGGGCTGGACCCCCAGGCCCGCAGGGACACCTGGGAGCTCATCGAACAGGTACGCGACGACGGTGTGACGATCCTGCTGGTCACCCACTTCATGGAGGAGGCCGAGCGGCTCTGCGACCGGCTCGCGCTGATCGCCTCCGGCCAGGTGGTCGCGATGGACAGCCCGTCGGGCCTGATCGCCAGGGTCGGCGGGCAACAGACCATCAGGTTCCGGCCCTCCCACCCGCTCGACGACTCGGTGCTCAGGGCACTGCCCGAGGTCACCGGGGTGAACCGCAGCGGCGGACAGGTCGCGGTCACCGGTACCGGCAACCTGCTGCTCGCGATCACGACCGCCCTGGCCGCCGCCGACGTCGTACCCGCCGACCTGCGTGTGGAGCAGGCAACCCTCGACGACGCCTTCCTGCGCCTCACCGGAAAGAAGATCTCCTCGTGAACAAGATGATCCCGACAGAGGCCAAACTCTTCCTTCGGGACCCCGGCGGCCCGATCTTCGCGGTGCTGCTGCCCCTGGTGCTGCTGCTCGTGCTGGGCAGCATCCCCGGCCTCCAAGAGGCGACCCCCGACCTGGGCGGGGAGCGGATGATCGACACTCAGCTCCCGAGCATGATGGTGATCCTGTCCGTGGTGACCATGGCGCTGACCGTCCTGCCGGGAACGCTGGTGGGCTACCGGGAGAGCGGCGTGCTGCGCCGGTTGTCCACCACCCCGGTCAGCCCGGTCCGGCTGCTGGTCGCCCAGGTGGTGAACAACCTCGCGGTGGCGATCGTCGCCACGGTCCTCCTCATCGGCCTCGGCTATCTCGTTCTCGGCTCGATCCCGCCCAGAAGCCCGCTGGTCTTCGCCGGGGTGTTCGTGCTCGGCACGGCTTCGATATTCGGCCTGGGGCTGCTGATCTCCGCCGTGGCACCCAGCGCGAAGTCCGCGCCGGGCATCGGCTCGCTGCTGATGTTCCCGCTGCTGTTCATGGCCGGGATGTGGATTCCCCGCGAACTGATGCCGGACCTGGTGCGGCGGATCGGCGACTTCCTGCCGATGGCCCCGTTCGCCGACGCACTCCGCGCCGCGTGGGCGGGGCACGCGCCGCAGCCGCTGCACCTGCTGGTGATGGCGGTGACCGTGCTGGCCACAGGTGGACTGGCCGCGTGGTTGTTCCGCTGGGAGTAGCGGCCCGGGGCCTGATCCGCGTACGCCCGCACAGTCCGCCGTGGTTCGTCCCTTGCGAGGGGCAGGGACGAGCCACGGCTTCTTTCCGTCTCCCTCCCCGGGAGGAGTTCGACGTACGTGGTCGCCGTCATCGTCGACCACGCCCACACCGCGGCGAGCACCACCTTCGCCGGACGACCGCTCTCGACGGACGCGGCTCTGGCGGAGATCGACGCCGCGATCGCACGGGTCGGCGCGGACGGCCGGATCCCGCAGGTTTCTTGCCGGCACCGCGAGTAGTTCTCCGAAAACGGGCAGAAGGTGAAACGGTTGTCTCCCGGGCGTAGGGAGGGCGTGGCTACGCTGAGGAGACCGAGGTCAGGTAGAGGGTCACGATCGTCTGACCCCCATCGGCGTCGAAGACGTCGAACACTCGCATCGTGCCCTGCTGCATGGTGTCGGTCAGGATCCTCTGCGGGTGGTCGACGGTATGGCGCAGCACCACCGGATAGCGCCCGTCACGGCCCCCCACCCCGGCCGAGAACTGATCGTCCTTGGCGTCGTACTCCAGGTAGGCCAGCGGTAGTTTCTCGGCCTCCAGCAGATCCCCGAACTCCTTGCTCATCACCTCGATCGTCACCTCGGTGCCCTCGTAGTTGCGCGTCATGTTGTCGAAGAACTCATGCCACTCCTCACGCGTAAGTTCCGGCCGCTGCTGGTTCATGTCATGGTTCCCTCCCGGTCGAAGCCCGTAGGCTGCGTCGGCCCCATTCTTAGCGATCCCGAGACCGCGCCACATCACCCGATCGAGTAGGAATCCCCCTGTCGGGGCAGCAGGATCCCGAACGCCATACGGCCGGGCAGGGCAAGCGGCCGGGGGACTGTACGGTTTTCGGCGCCGGCTCACTTTCGGTGGTGACCGAGCGTGGTCACAGGTTATGAAGACGCGCTTGAGACGAATTAGCCGGCCAGAAGGGTGCCGACTAGTGGGGGGCCATGTCGACGAAGCGACTGTAGTGGCCCTGGAACGCCACGGTGACCGTGGCGGTGGGGCCGTTACGGTGCTTGGCCACGATCAGGTCGGCCTCGCCCGCCCTGGGCGACTCGCGCTCGTAGGCGTCCTCCCGGTGCAGCAGGATGACCATGTCGGCATCTTGCTCGATGCTTCCGGATTCGCGGAGGTCGCTAACCATGGGCCTTTTGTCGGTTCGCTGCTCGGGACCGCGGTTGAGCTGGGAGATCGCGATCACCGGCACCTCCAGCTCCTTGGCGAGGAGCTTGATGGCCCGGGAGATTTCCGAGACCTCGTTCTGGCGGCTCTCGGTCTTCTTCGGCGAGGACATCAACTGCAGGTAGTCGATGATGACGAACCGCAGGTCGTTGCGTTGCTTGAGACGGCGGCACTTGGCCCTGATCTCCATCATCGACATGTTGGGCGAGTCGTCGATGAACAGTGGCGCCTCGGCCACCTCGCCCATCCGCCGGGCCAGCTTGGCCCAGTCGTCGTCGGTCATCGTGCCCGAGCGCATGGCCTGCAGCGACACCCGCGCCTCGGCCGACAGCAGGCGCATAGTGATCTCGTTACGCGACATTTCCAGCGAGAACACCACGGTCGTCATGCCATGCTTGATAGCGGCGGATCTGGCGAAATCCAGCCCCAAAGTCGACTTGCCGATGGCCGGGCGGGCAGCCACGACGATCATCTGGCCGGGGTGCAGGCCGTTGGTGAGGGAGTCGAGGTCCTGGAAACCGGTGGGGACACCGACCATCTGACCACTTCGGCCGCCGATGGCCTCCAACTCGTCGAGGGCACCCGGCATGATGTCGGCCAGGGGGATGTAGTCCTCGGAGGTGCGGCGCTCGGTGACCTTGTAGATCTCCGCCTGGGCACGGTCGACGAGGTCGTCTACCTCCTCGTCCTGCCCGCCGTAGCCGTAGGAGACGATACGGGTGCCTGCCTCGATCAGGCGGCGGAGGATGGCCTGCTCCCGGACGATCCTCGCGTAGTAACCGGCGTTGGCCGCGGTCGGCACGACGGCGGTCAGCGTGTGAAGGTAGGCTCCGCCACCGACCCGGGCGACCTCGCCTCGCTTCTGCAGCTCGTCGAAGATGGTGACGGCGTCGGCGGGGTCACCGCGGCCGTAGAGGTCGGTGATGATGTCGTAGATGATCTGGTGGGCGGGCCGGTAGAAGTCGTCGGATCGCAGGATCTCGACCACGTCGGCGATGGCGTCCTTGGACAGCAGCATGCCGCCCAGGACGGACTGCTCGGCCTCGATGTTGTTCGGCGGGGTGCGCTCGAAACCTGGCTCGAAGACCGGTGGCTCCGCGATGCTCACCACACACCCCCTCTTTCGAACACAGTTACGCTATCTCTATTTTTAGCCGACCGGTGTGACAGTTTCGCGGCTCCGCGCCCCGACTGGCAACGCGGGCTGTCGACAGAGGTGTGGATAAGCTGTGCACTTCTTCCCCAGAGGTGTGGGCAGCCTGGGGACAGTCCTGTGGATAACTGTTGTCCACAGCTGTGGATACCTTTCTGACCAGGGGAAACGTAATCCACTGCCTGTGGAGAAAAGAAAGTTGGGGCGACACGCCGGGAGTCGCCTTAGATGGTATGACCCGACCGGTTCATCCCGCTGAAGATCCGCTGAGAGGTAAGAGGCAAAATGGAGCTGTGACTCTTACCCGTCGACCCGGCCCATCCGGTCGCGACCACGACAGGCAGATCCTGCGGCTGGCACTGCCCTCGTTCGGTGCCCTGGTGGCCGAACCGCTCTTCCTGCTGACGGACACCGTCATCGTCAGCCGCCTGCCCGCCCCCGCGCTCGGCGCCCTGGGGGTGGCGAGCACGGTGCTGAGCTTCCTGGTGGGGATGTGCGTGTTCCTGGCCTATGGCACGACCGCGGCGGTGGCCCGGCAGATCGGGGCGGGCCAGACAGGGCGGGCACTGCGACAGGCGGTGGACGGCCTCTGGCTGGCCACCGGGGTGGGATTGGCGATCATCGTGGTCGTCTGGCCCCTGGCACCCTGGCTGGTTCACCTGATCGGTGCCGAGGGGGAGCTCGCCCGGCAGGCGGTGACCTACCTGCGGATCAGCCTGCTCGGCGTTCCCGCCATGCTGGTGGTGCTCGCGGGCACGGGCGTGCTGCGTGGCATGCAGGACACCGTGACTCCGCTGCTGGTGTCGGTGGGATCCTTCGCGCTGAACGCGGTGCTCAACGTCGCGTTCGTCCTGGGACTGGGCTGGGGGATCGCCGGCTCGGCCTGGGGTACGGTGCTGGCCCAGTCGCTCGCCGCCGTCGTCTATCTCGCCCTGATCTTCGTCCGTTACCGCGCGCCGTTCCGCCCGGACCCGGCGGGTGTACGGGCGGCGGGCGCGGCCGGGATCGCCCTGGTCATCCGCACGGCGTGCCTGCAGACGGTGCTGGCCGTATCCGCCACGGTGGCCACCCGCATGGGCGCGGACCAGATCGAGGCCTACACCGTCGCCATCAGGATCTGGATCCTGATGGCGTTCGCCCTGGACGCGATCGCGATCGCCGGACAGGCGATCACCGGTCGCGCCCTGGGCGCCGGCGACGTGGCGGGGACCCGCGGGGCGACCTGGAGGATGGTGATCTGGGGAGCGGGCTCCGGCGTGCTGCTCGGCCTCGCCGTGGTGGTGGCCAGGCCGTTCGTACCCGCTCTGTTCGACGTGAGTCCGGTCGTCGCCACCGAACTGCTCGACCTGCTCTGGGTGGTCGCCGTCCTGCAGCCGATCGCCGGAGTGGTGTTCGTGCTGGACGGCGTGTTGATCGGCGCCGGCGACCGGCGCTACCTGGCCTGGGCGGGGGTGTTGACGACGATCGCCTACCTGCCCGCCGCGTTGCTGGTGGACCTCTGGGGCGGCGGCCTGGTGATGCTCTGGCTGGCGTTCGGGCTGTGGATGACCGCCCGGCTGATCACCCTTTCCGTGCGCGCGTACGGCACGGCGTGGCTGGTGGTCGGCAGCTGATCGGGCGGGTAATCCGGGCGTGACACTGTGGTGTCCACGACGTGACCGGATAGCCCTTGTCCCGCGTAACCCTCCTGCGGCACCGTGAAACGAGTCCGACAATAAGGATATTTAACCCACCACGATTGGCCAGGCCGTGCCCGAAGGTCCTCCCCCGTCGATCGTGCGCCGCATGCCTCCGAGCCATGCCACAGACCGGTGGACCGGCGCACGCCACGGACTGCCCATGGCCTATCGCAGGGCCGACCTCGTCGTCCTCGGTATCGGCGTCATGATCGGTGCGGGCATCTTCAGCCTTGCCGGCCGCCAGGCGGCGACCATGGCCGGACCCGGCGTGGTCCTCTCCTTCATGATCGCGGGAATCACCAGCCTGCTCGTGGCCTTCTGCATCGCCGAACTGTCCTCCGCCATGCCGACCTCGGGAAGCGCCTACACCTTCACCTACGTCATCTTCGGCGAGGTCTGGGCCTGGGTCGTGGGCTGGGCTCTGATCATGGAGCTTCTGCTGGCCACGGCGACGGTGGCCCGCGCATGGTCGCTCTACGCCGCCCAGATGCTCACCGACTTCGGGGTACGCCTTCCCGACGTGGTCGCGGGGATGGTCGGCAGGCACACGGGTTTCGACCTCTTCGCGCTGCTCATCCTGGTGATCCTGACGGCCGTGGTGGCCCTGGGCGCCCGCGTCGGACTGCGCGCCCTGTGGATCATCGTCATCGCCAAACTGCTGGCCGTCGGCGCGGTCATCGTGGTCGGTGCCCTCCACTTCGACCGGCGCAACCTCGCGGCCATCCCGGTGCCTCCGGTGCCCGCCGAGAAGGCCGAGAAAGCCCTGAACTCCCCGCTGCTCGGCATCGTCTTCGGCCAGACGGGCGCCTTCGGCTGGTTCGGCCCTCCCGGCCTCCCTGGCCCTCCTGGAGGTCCCGGCGGTCCCGGCACCGGGTTCCGCGGCAAGCACCGGCGCTGAGATCTCGGCGAGCGGCCGGAGCGCGGGCCCCATCCTTCGAAAATCCCGCCTCCCGGGAGGCCTGAGAACGTCAGAGGCGCCGGGCGTCGATCACGCTCTGCACGAACTCCCTGGTACGGGACTCACGGGGATCGGTGAAAATCTGTTCAGGGGTGCCGCGCTCCAGGAGCACGCCACCGTCGAGGAAACAGACGGTGTCGGCGATCTCGCGGCAGAAACCCATCTCGTGTGTGGTCAGGACCATGGTCATCCCCCCCTCCTTGAGCTCCCGGATGATCCCGAGCACCTCCTTGACCAGCGCCGGGTCCAGCGCCGAGGTGACCTCGTCCAGCAGCATCAGGCGGGGTTGGGTGGCCAGGGCCCTGATGATGGCGACGCGCTGCTGCTGGCCACCGGAGAGCTGGTCGGGATAGGCGCTCGCCCTGTCCTGCAGGCCGAACCTGGACAGCAGGTCGCGGGCCTGTTGCTCGGCCTGCCTCCTGCCCACGCCGTGCGCCTTCCGCGGGGCCAGTGTGATGTTGTCCAGCACGGTCATGTGCGGGAAGAGGTTGAAGGCCTGGAACACGATGCCCATGCGCTTGCGCACGTCGTTGAGATCGGCGCGGGCGTCGGTGATCTCCTCGCCGTCCAGGCGGATCGTGCCGTCGTCGGCGGTCTCCAGCAGGTTCACGCAGCGCAGCAGCGTGGACTTGCCCGATCCCGAGGCACCGATCAGGCAGACCACCTCGTGCGGCTCGACCTCCAGGTCGATACCGCGAAGCACGCTGTGGCCCCGATAGTTCTTCCACAGGCCCTCGATGGTCAGCAGGCTCATGTTCCCTCCTGTTCCTTCACGGTGCCGTGCGCGCCGGTCCGCCCGCTCACTGGCTCCGCCGCCTCTGCGAGCGGGCCGCCAGATAGTCGGTGAAGCGGGCCATCGGAATGGTGAGCAGGATGAACAGCAGCGCCGCCACCAGGTAGGGGGTGTAGTTGAAGTTGCCGGCGACGTGGATCTGCGCCTGCCTCAGTGCCTCCAGCGGGCCGATCGTGGCGACGAGCGCGGTGTCCTTCTGCAGCGAGACGAAGTCGTTGAGCAGCGGCGGCACCACCCGGCGCACGGCCTGTGGCACCACCACGTGGCGCATGGTCTGGCCGTGGCTCAGGCCGAGAGACCGGGCGGCGGCTCGCTGGCTGGGATGCACCGACTCGATACCCGCCCGGAAGACCTCCGCCACGTACGCTCCGTACGAGAGCGTGAGCGCGATGATGCCCAGCGTCGCAAGATCCGTCGGTGTGCCCTGCAGGCCGAGCGCGGGCAGCCCGAAGCCGACGAGGTAGATGATGAGGATCGTGGGCACGCCGCGGAAGACGTCGGTGTAGACCACCGCCAGGGCGCGCAGCGGGAAGAAGACCGGCGCCGTGAGGTTGCGGGCCAGCGCGACCAGCAGGCCCACAAGGAGGATCAGCGGCTCGGCGATCAGGAAGATCTTGATGTTGAGTAGGAACCCGCTCAACACGTCCGGCAGCGCCTTGGCGAACTGCTCGGGGTCGAAGAACGTGTCTCGCACCCGGGGCCAGCCCGGGGAGGCGGTGAAGAGCCAGAGCAGCAGGACGATCACGATGATCGTCGAGACCGTCGCGACGGAGCCCGAACGGAGAGACGACTTCCTACGGAGCCGCTCCCGCTCGAGTTGCCGCTCGCTCTTCGTCCAGCCGGCGGGGAGTCCCAGGCTCTCGTCGTTCCTCATCGAGCGTCGCGGCGCGAACCGTACGCGCTCCGTGCCCGCGGCGGGACCGAGGACATGGGCTCCGGGATCACTTCAGCTCCGGCGCGCCCGCGGCGGAACCGAGCCACTCGGTTTCGATCTTCGCCAGCTCGCCGGAGGCGGTCAGCTTGTCGATCGCCTCGTTGACGCAGCTCACCAGCGGGCTGCCCTTCTCGAACACCGCGCCGAAGACCTCGGGAACGCCGGAGGCGGTGCCGAACTGGCCGACGATCTTGGAGTTCTCGACCTGGGCGGCGGTCACGTAGAACGCGGTGGGCAGGTCCACCACCACGGCGTCGACCTGCTTGTTCTTCAGCGCGTTGACGGCGTCGATCTGCTCGTTGTAGACGTTGAGCTCGGCCGAGGGCTGGATGACGTCCTTGACCGCCTGCAGCGAGGTGGTGCCGACCTGCACGCCGATCTTGGCGTCCTTCAGGTCCGCCAGGCCCGTGGCGGCGGCGACCTTCGAGCCGTCCAGCGCGACCACCGCCTGCTTGACCGTGTAGTAGCCCTTGCTGAAGTCGACGACCTTGGCCCGGTCGGGGGTCACGGACACCTGGTTGACGTCGAAGTCGAACTGCTTGGCGCCCGGCGCGAACGCGGAGTCGAACTTCACGGTGGCCCAGGTGACATCGCCTTCGGCGAAGCCCATCTGGCCCGCGACGGCGTAGGCGACAGCGCTCTCGAAGCCCTTGCCGTTGGACGGGTCGTCGCCGTTGAACCACGGCTCGTAGGCGGGCTTGTCCGTACCGATGGTCAGCTTGCCGGGGGTCTTCAGCGCGAGGCCGTCCTTGGCGCAGGCGCCTGCGGCGGCTCCGGAGGCGCTCGGGGCCGCAGAGCTCGTCTGGGTCGTCGTTTCCGAGGCCGGCGCACAGGCCACCGCGGTCGCCGCGAGGGCACCGAGCGCGAGCAGCATCGAAGGACGGACCATGACAAGACCTCCAGGGGAAGCAACGATTTCCGAATTGTACGTATCAGCGATGACCTGGAGTAACACGGTCTCGGCATGTGAGCCTCTTCTCGCGAACGAAGAGCTTTCCACACCCCCGCCGATATCCCGACGGGCGGTCAGGCCGCGGAGAAGCAACACAACGGCTGCGAAAGAACAAGGGCTCCTCCCCGCGAACGGGGAGGAGCCCTTGTCTCACTGGGCCTCTCAGACCGCGACGACCTCGACATCGAGGGACGCGGAGACCTCCGGGTGCAGCTTGACGCTGACCCGGTGGGAGCCGAGGCTCTTGATCGCGGAGGCGATCTCGATGCGACGGCGGTCGAGCACGGGGCCACCGGCGGCCTTGACGGCCTCGGCGACGTCACCCGTGGTGATGGAGCCGAAGAGGCGACCGGACTCGCCGGCCTTCGTCTTCAGAACCACCTTCAGTGCCCGCAGCCGGCCGGCGACTTCCTTGGCGGTGCCGAGGTCGCGGATCTCGCGGGCGTCGCGAGCCTTCTTGATCGAGGAGATCTGCTTCTCGCCGCCGCGCGTCCAGAGGATCGCGAAGCTGCGGGGAAGCAGGTAGTTGCGGCCGTAGCCGTCCTTGACCTCGACGATGTCGCCGGGGGCACCGAGGCCGGTGACCTCACTGGTGAGAATGAGCTTCATCTGTCCGGACCTCCTTAGCGCGCGGTGCTCATGTACGGCAGGAGCGCCATCTCACGAGCGTTCTTGATAGCGGTCGCCACGTCACGCTGGTGCTGGGTGCAGTTGCCAGTCACCCGGCGGGCACGGATCTTGCCGCGGTCGGAGATGAACTTCCGAAGCAGCGCCGTGTCCTTGTAGTCGACGTAGGAGATCTTGTCGTGGCAGAACAGGCAAACCTTCTTCTTGGGCTTGCGCAGTGCCGGCTTGGCCATCGTGGTGCTCCTTTCAGAGCCCCGCCGTCAGGCGGGAATGGTCGCTGCGGATATGGACTGGGACTGCGGGAGGACCGTCGTCCCTAGAAAGGCGGTTCGTCGCTGAAGTCGCCGCCGCCGAAGCCGCCGCCCCCCTGCTGCTGCTGCTGGCCGCCGCCCCCGTAGTTGTTGCCGCCGCCGCCGAAGCCACCGCCACCTTGCGGTGCGGCGGGCGCCGCGGAGGCCCACGGGTCGTTGGCCGGGCCACCGCCGAAGCCACCGCCACCGCCCTGACGGGCGGTCTTGTTGACCTTGGCGGTCGCGTTCCTCAGGGAGGGGCCGACCTCGTCGACCTCAACCTCGTAGACCGTGCGCTTCTCGCCTTCCTTGGTCTCGTAAGACCTCTGGCGCAGCCGTCCCTGAACTATGACCCGCATGCCACGCTGGAGGCTCTCGGCGGCGTTCTCCGCCGCCTGCCGCCACACGTTGCAGGTCAGGAACAGGCCTTCGCCGTCCTTCCACTCGTTGGTCGTCTTGTCGAGGAACCTCGGAGTGGATGCGATGCGGAACCGGGCCACCGCTTGCCCCGTGGGGGTGAAGCGCAGCTCCGGATCGTCGACGAGGTTGCCGACGATGGTGATCGTGGTGTCGCCTGCTGCCATGGCTAGCGCTGCCCTTCCTGCGGCCTTCGCTGGTTATCGGCTCAGAGTACGGCTGCCGTCCGACAAAATGCCGGGAGTTAGTGCACGTCCGGGCGGAGAACCTTGGTGCGCAGGATTCCCTCGTTGAGGTTCATCTGCCGGTCGAGCTCCTTGACCGTGGCGGGCTCGGCGCTCAGGTCGATGACGGCGTAGATGCCCTCGGGCTTCTTCGCGATGTCGTAGGACAGCCTGCGGCGACCCCACACGTCGACCTTCTCCACGGTGCCGCCGTCGTTGCGGACGACCGTGAGGAACTGGTCGAGGGAAGGGGCGACCGTACGCTCATCGAGCGAGGGGTCAAGAATGACCATCATTTCGTAACGGCGCATGCTGACTTCCAACCTCCTCTGGACTATTGCGGTCACGACACCGTGCCGTGACAGGAGGACGCTGACGTGCTTCACCTCGGGCGCCCATTTCGGCGCTCGGGGTGGAGGGTGGGCGATAACACACCCATTCGACGTAGCCGTGCCAGCGTACCAGTCCGTCAAGGGTTGGGCCGTCGCCTCGCCGGGCACGTCCTGTCGCAGGAGAAAGAGGAGGCGGTGAAAATGCCTCGTGCTCATGGACATGCCCGGAACAGGCCCTTGCGGTTCACGCTGAACACCGACGGACGTCGTCACAAGGTCGAGAACGTGCTGAGCGTCGTCACGATCGGCTGCGGGCTGCTCGCCTTCGCCACCGGGCTGATCCCCTCCGCGCATGTCGTCGCGTCGTGGGCGGGGGTGCTGGGATTCTGCGGGGGCCTCTACTCGCAGTACGTCTCCGCGACGACGCCGGAGCGCGCGCTGAACATCGTGGGCATCGTGGCCTCGTTCGTCGGTGTGGCCTTCGGCATCTATCACGGAGGCTTCCTCCCGTGAGGCCCCGAATCAGGCGAGGGCCGCCCCGGCACCGGGACGGCTAACCATTCAGGCGCAGGTCCACGCCGAGCAGGACGAGGAACCACAGGAAGACCGCCAGCAGAGCTTCGGCGACGTCCTTCAGGAGCGCGGGAGTGATGTAGTCGTACACCCAGGCGACGTAGAGGCCGACCAGAATGTAGATGAGGCCGATGAGACTGATCCCTCTGCGGTAGTAGGCCACGTGGACTCCTTGTGTTCGGCCCGTGGGGGTGGGTGGTAGGGCGCGACCTGCGACTGCCCAGGGCCTCGCCGTTGAAACGGCTAGGCTCGGATACATGCCGCTTATCGGAGCTCATGTCGACCAGGACGACCCGCTGGCGCACGCCAGGGCGCGCGGCGCCGAGGTCGTGCAGTTCTTCCTCGGTGACCCGCAGGGCTGGAAGGGGCCGGTCATCGGTGAGAAGACCTTGGAGATCAAGGATTCGGACGTGCAGGTCTACGTCCACGCCCCCTATGTGATCAACGTGGCGACCGCCAACAACCGGGTCCGCATCCCCAGCCGCAAGCTGCTCGGCTCGCATCTCGCCGCGGCGGCCGAGCTCGGCGCCAGGGGGCTGATCGTCCACGGCGGGCACGTGGGGGCCGGAGACGACCCGCAGAAGGGCTTCGACAACTGGCGCAAGGTGTTCGAGCGCCTGGAGGAGCACCGGATCCCCGTGCTCATCGAGAACACCGCGGGCGGCGGCAACGCGATGGCGCGCAAGCTTGAGCGCATCGCCCGGCTCTGGGACGTGCTCGACGGCTTCGATGTGGGCTTCTGCCTCGACACCTGCCACGCCCACGCGGGCGGCGAGGATCTGGTGGACGTGGTCGAGCGGGTCATGGCGATCACCGGCAGGATCGACCTGATCCACTGCAACGACTCTCGCGACGCCTTCGACTCCGGCGCCGACCGGCACGCGAGCCTCGGAGCGGGCCAGATCGACCCCGAGCTCATCCTGAGCGTGTGCCGGAGCGCGAACGCGCCGATCGTGGTGGAGACACCCTTTGACGGCCAGGCCGCCGACATCGCCTTTCTCAGGTCGAAGCTCTAGCGCGAAACCTTGGACGGGAGAGTCCGTCCACAGCCTGTGGATAACTTGGTGGGATTACTTTTCCTCGGAAATGGGTAGGGAGCTGCTCCCGACGCTCAGCCCACCCAGGCGCCGTCGGCGAAGATCAGCGCGTTGAGGACCATCAGCGGGCCCACCACCAGGGCATAGACGACGATGATCCACTGCCGCCACGGTGCCTGCCCGCCGCTCGCTTTCGCGATCAGGATGAAGAGCGGCCACCACAGCAGCGCCGAGCGCGGAACCGACAGGTAGTAGGCGGAGCAGAGCAGGGCACCCACCTGGAGCCCCACGTAGACGAACTCGCTCCACCTCCGCAGGTAGAGCAGGACCAGTACGAGCACGACCCCGACGATCGCCCCCGCGATCTCAAGCCGGAACGCCCAGGCGAACCGCCCCTCGCCCATTGCCGAGTTCCAGGTCGTGATCAGCGACTCCCAGGGCCACACCATGTGCCGGCCCCAGCCGGCCTCCTGTGCGCTCTTCCAGGCCAGCCAGTCGCCGGTGCGGGAGTGCTGGTAGGCGGAGTAGAGCACCAGCGGCACGAACGGGAGCGCCAGCCAGCCGGCCTGCCGCACGAGCTGCCGTACGGGCCGCCGCCGGGCGAAGAACTCCACGATCAGCGCGAGGGCGAGGAACAGGCCGGTGATGCGCACACAGGAGGCGCCCGCCGCCAGGGCCGCGGCGAGCGGCCAGCGTCCCCTGCGCGCCGCGAGCCAGGCGGGGACGGCGAATGCCAGGAAGAGCGACTCGCTGTAGCCCGCGAACAGGAACACCGCCATCGGCCAGAGCAGCAGCGCCAGCACCGCGCGCCGGCCGGTCCCCGGCGGCCCCTCGAACTCGGCCAGCCTGGCGAGCGCCATCATCGCGACGGCGCCGGCCACGAAGGAGATCAGCAGCCCGGCGACCGTCCAGTCGCCGACCACGAGGTGCACCGCGCGGAGCGCCAGGGGCATCCCGGGGAAGAAGGCGGGCAGCCCCTCGTCAGGCTCGCTGCCGGGGGCACCACCGTAACCGTGCTCGGCGATGGTGGCCAGGAGGCCGGCGTCCCAGTGCTTCCAGCGCTCCAGGAACGGCGGCGGAACCGCGTCCCCCTCCATCATCGCCTGGGTGCCGACGACGACCAGTGCGACGATTCCCAGCCTGGAGGCCAGCCAGAGCAGCAGCCCTTCCTTCGCGGTGTCGCGCGGGGGCTCGACAGGATTGATCACAAATTGGGATTGTCGCGGATCATCTCGACCGGCCGCCAGACTCACGCCGTTTCCCGGCGCTAGGAGAGCGCGAGCCGGAAACGGTCGGGTGCGCCGTCGAAGACGCCGCCCGCCCGGTCGTCGGTCCCGTCCTGGCGAAGCACGTCCTTGTCGGGGACGAGGATGTCCCTCACCACGAACGCCATCATGATCAGAATGGTGATCGCGCGGGCCCACACCGCGGTGAAGTAGGTGTCGCCGGCGATGCCCAGCGCCTCGTTGCCCGGCTGGATACCGACCAGATAGAGCCAGATCGCGAAGAAGTACCAGCACTCGGCGAGCTGCCAGAGCGCGATCGGCTTCCAGTTCGGCCTGGCCAGCACCGCGAAGGGGATCAGCCAGAGCACGTACTGCGGCGACCACACCTTGTTGGTCAGCATGAACGCGGCCAGGGTGAGGAAGCAGAGCTGCATCAGGCGCGGGCGGGTCCTGGCCGTCACGGTGAGCACGGCGATCGCCAGGCAGAACCCGGCGAGGGAGACGACGCCCAGCCTGTCGACGAGTTCGGCGTCACCGAGGATCGGCCACTGCTTCTGGTTGAAGAAGTACCAGAGCGAGCCCCAGTCGGCCCCCCGCTCCTGGCTGAAGACGTAGAACCTCTTCCAGCCGTCGAAGGCGAACACCATGATCGGCACGTTGACGACGAGCCAGGATCCCGCGACGCCGCCGAGCATCTTGAGGAACGGCACCCAGCTGCCGGTACGCAGTGTCAGCAGGAACAGCGGGCCGAGGAACATCAGCGGGTAGAACTTGGTGGCGATCGCCAGGCCGAGCAGAATACCCGCGAGCAGGTGTTTCCGCTTCGACCAGGCCAGCAGCGCACCCAGCGCGAGGGCGCCCGCCGCCAGGTCCCAGTTGATGTACGCGGTGAGGATCAGCCCGGGGGCCAAGGCGTACCAGAGCGCGTCCCAGCGCCTGACCGGACCGGCCAGCGCGGCCATCAGCAGCACGCCGACGACCAGGCAGAGCGCCATGAGGATGACCGTGAGGTCGTAGAACGCCGTCCCCTGGTCGGTCAGGGGTGCGACGATCCGGCGGAAGAACTCCATGATCCCGCCGATACCGACGGGGTACTCGACCGGGTAGTCGAAGTAGGGGATCTTGCCCTCGTTGAGCTTCTCGTTCCACCACAGGGGATAGATGTCGGTGTAACAGAAGTTCGTGAACTGCAGGGTCCCGTCGTTCCACGCCCCGTCGACGCGGCACGGCCACTTCCAGAACCAGGCCAGGATCGCCCCCAGCCCCGCGAACAGGGCCAGGGGCACATACGGGATGGCCCGGGTGCCGAACTCGGGTAGCGAGCGCCGCGACGACAGGAGGTTCTTCATCAGGGGCGTCGTCCGTTCGCGGTGGGTGTCGGCATGATCGCCGCGCCGGGGGCACCGGGCGCCCCGACCGCGCCGGGGGCACCGTTCTCGGTGATCTCACCGTTCGGCGGACCGTCGACCGAGCCGTCGTCACCGACGTCGCAGGAACCGTCCCAGGGCAGGCACTCACGGCCGTCGGGGTTGTCCGGCTCGCCGCCACCGTCGTCGGGCCAGCCACCGTCGCCGCCGTCGTCGTCGGGGAACGGGTTGTCCTCCATCGTCGGCGTCGCGGTGGGCGTCGGCTTGGGCGTGGCCAGGTTGCTCTGCGAGCCGACGTTGGCCCTCGGCGGGAACTGCACGACCTCGTCCTTGGCGGTCACGGCCTGCATGTAGTCGTGCCAGATCTGGGTCGGGGTGCCACCGCCGCCGATGAAGGAGGGCATGGACTCCTCGTCCCAGTGCACGACCTTGATCTTCCGGTTCGGCAGGCCGTACTTGTCGACCTTGAGCTTGCGCCTTCCCTCGGCGTCACGCGGCTTGTTGTAGGGCACGTCCTTGGACATGCCCACCGCGGTGACGATCTGCGGGGTGAACCCGACGAACCAGGCGTCCTTGTAGCCGTTGTTCGTGCCGGTCTTGCCTGCCACCGGCCGTGAGCCGATGTTGGCGGCACCGCCGGTGCCGCCCTTGACCACGGCCTGGAGCGCGACCGTCGCGTCGGCCGCAGACTCGGGGCTGATGACATTCCGCACCGCGGCCTGCTCCGCGAGCACCGGGGAGCCGTCGATCTTGGTCACCTTGGTGACAGTGTGCCAGTCGACGTGCTTGCCCTCGTTGGCGAAGATCGAGTAACCGGCGGCCTGCTCGACCGCGGTGACCGAGGCGCTGCCGATGGTGACCTGGTACTTCTGCTCGTCGACCGCGTAGTCGACCGCGTTCTTGCCTTTGTAGGAGGGGTTGTACTTGGCGGTCTCGCCGACCCCCGCCTCCTTGGCGATCCTCGCCACCTCGGAGAGTGTGACGGCCTCACCCATCTGCACGAAGACCGTGTTGACCGAGCTGGCCATGGCCTTGATCATATTGATCACCCCGAACGCGGTGTTCCCCGAGTTGCTGATCGGAGTGGTGCCGGGCATCTTGATCGTGGCCATGCCGTCGACGTAGCTGTCGAGCGACCTGCCGCTCTCCAGCCAGGCCGCGAGCACATAGGGCTTGAACGCCGAGGCCGCCTGCTTGGTGGAGTCGAAGGCGCGGTTGTTGAAGTCGTTGACGAAGTCGTCGCCGCTGTAGAAGGCGAGCACCCGGCCGTTCTTCGGATCCACCGAGGCGACACTGGCGTGAATGGTCGACTCCAGGCCGGCGGTGCGGGCCTTCACCGCCTTCTGCGCCTCCTCCATCATCTTCTTGTCGAAGGTGGTGTAGACCTTGAAGCCCTCGGTCTCCAGCTTCTCCTGGGTGATGCCCCGCCCCTTGAGCTCCCGGAAGACGATGTTGAGCATGTAGCCCTTGATCCCCTTGAAGGTCTGCGAGACCTTGACCTTGGCGAACTTCAGGTCCTCGAAGGAGCTTCCCGCGTACTTGCCGTACGCGGTGGGGTCGATCTCCGCCATGTTCCCGAGCGCGGCGGTGAAGCGCTCCTTGGTCGCGGCGTATTTGCCGGCCTTCTCCTGGATGTCGAAGGCGTCGGGGTTCTGGATCCGACCGGCCAGGTAGGCGCCCTCCTGCGGGGTCAGCTGGCCGACGTTCTTGTTGAAGAACGCCTTCGAGGCGGCCTGGATGCCGTACGCGCTGCGGCCGAAGTAGATGAGGTTGAGGTAGCGCTCAAGGATCTCGTCCTTCTCCAGCGTCTTGCTGATCTTGACGGCGACGAAGATTTCCTTGATCTTGCGCTGTACCGAGACCTCCTGGCTGAGGCCGTCGTAGTAGTTGCGGGCCATCTGCTGGGTGATGGTCGAGGCGCCCTGGAGCTGGGCACCGCTGACCGTGCTCCATACCGAGCGGGCCATGCCGGCGAAGTCGATGCCGCTGTCGGTGCGGAAGCTCTTGTTCTCCAGGGCGATCACCGCGTCCTGGACGTGCTTGGGAATCTGGCTGATCTTCACCGGGGTGCGCTTGACGCCGAGCCGCGCGATCGGGGTCTTCTTGTCCCGGTAGTAGACCACGCTGCCCTGGTCGTTCACGTCGGCCTGCGCGGTCTCGGGAATGGGCGTGTTGGCGTAGGCCACCGCGATCATGCCGAAGACACCGGCGCTGAGGACCACGAAGCTGGCCATCACGATCTTCCAGTTGGGCAGGAAGCGCGTCCACCGCCTGGTCTCGGGCTCGTCCTCGCCATCACCGGGACCGCGTCCACCGGGCCCACCGGGGCCTCCGGGCCCGCCCGGGCCCGGGGGGACCTCCTTGCCTCCGGGACCGCCCGCGCCGCGCCCGGCGCGGCGCCTGCGCGCGCCGCCCTCGCCGGATCTCGAACCGGCTCCCGCCTGGGCGGCGAGCATCGCCTGGGTGTCCTCGAACGCGGCCTCGGCCCGGCGGCCTGGCGGGTCGGTGTCACGGCGACGGAGCTCGCCGCCCCTGTGTTCGGGCTCTCGCGGAGGCATCCCGTCGGGCGGCCCGGGGGCGCGCCGAGGCGCTCCTGCCTGCGGGCCGGGCTCGCGCGCGGGCATCTCGCCCGGAGCGCCCGCGCCGCGCCGGGGTTGGGCCCCCGGGTGCTGGGGCGCGCCACCGGCGTAGGGCATCCCACCGGACATCCCACCAGGCATCCCACCGGGCTGGGGCATCATCGTGGTCCGGTTGTCGGCCCCCGTGCCCTGCGGCTGCCGACCCTGCTGTTGATCCCAGCCCGCGCCGCCGGTTTGGGAGTTTTGTGAAGGGGGAACTGCACGGGGAGCGGCTCCTGGGCCTGAGCGACGGCGCCGCCCCTGACGAGCCGACCCGTCGGCGCCCTCCTGGCGCCCGTTCGGCTCCGGGTCATTGCTGTGGCTGTAACTCACGCGTCCTCGTTCGGTCATCGGGGTCTACGACGGCGTGCAGGCGGGCGAGACTACCTCCTGATCGCCGGAGATCTCGCCGTCTTGGCTCACTGGTAGCCGGCCCATTCGGGTGGATCTCCGTTCCCGAGGACAAACGAGATCGTCAGCTGGTTTCGACAACAACCTTGGCAGACCTCTCCCACGTTGACGTGGGATTCCCCGTATTGAAAAGCGGTCCACGCCGTGCGGGGGTCGTGCCCCACCTCCGCCTGTTGTGACCACATAGGCGTCAGACTACGGCTTTTTGTTGTTTGCTCCCAACCTCTTGGGAAAGTCGCCGATTGCAGGGTTATGTTGAATGGACGTATCCTGTGGATGTATCGGTTCGATACATCGACGCGAGAGGTGGTGGTTTCCGGTGGCCGGCGGACGTGGCGGGGTGCTGGAGCTGGCCGTGCTCGGGTCGTTGCACGAGACCCCGCTCCACGGCTACGAGCTGCGCAAACGGCTCAACGCCCTGCTCGGCATGTTCCGGGCTTTCTCCTACGGCTCGCTCTATCCGTGCCTCCGCCAGTTGCTCACCGACGGACTGATCATCGAAGACGGCGACGCCGCCGCGGCCAACGCCGACAGCCCCATCGCGCTCCCCGGCCGCCGCTCGAAGATCGTCTACAGGCTGACCGCAGAGGGCAAGGAGCGCCTGCACGAGTTGCTCACCCAGGCCGGCCCTTCGGCCTGGGAGGACGAGAGTTTCGGTGTGCACTTCGCCTTCTTCAGGCACACCGAGGCGGAGGTGCGCCTGCGCATCCTTGAGGGCCGGCGCAGCCGGCTTGAGGAACGCCTGGACGGCGTGCGCACGGCACTGGCCCGCACGCGCGAGCGCCTGGACAGCTACACCCTTGAGCTCCAGCGTCACGGCCTGGAGTCGGTCGAACGCGAAGTGCGCTGGTTGAATGAGCTGATCGCCACCGAACGGCGAGCGTCGCCGCCGGACGAGGAGCAGCGACCTGCGCGGGAGGAGACGTCCCGGGCGCCCGAGCCCGGGACGGGCACGACGGGGCGGCCTGCCACCCCGGAAGACAACTGACCACAAAGAACAAAGGGGAGCGAGTGCCATGGGTTCGGTGCGCGTAGCCATTGTCGGTGTAGGCAACTGCGCCACGTCGCTCGTACAGGGCGTGCACTACTACCGGGACGCCGACCCCGGTGCCCGGGTGCCGGGCCTGATGCACGTCAAGTTCGGCGACTACCACGTCGGCGACGTCGAGTTCGTCGCGGCGTTCGACGTCGACGCCAAGAAGGTCGGCCGCGACCTGTCCGAGGCGATCGTGGCCTCGGAGAACAACACGATCAAGATCTGCGACGTGCCGCCGCTGGGCGTCACGGTGCAGCGCGGCCCCACCTTCGACGGTCTGGGCGAGTACTACCGGGAGATGGTCGAGGAGTCGGACGAGGCACCGGTCGACGTCGTCCAGATCCTCAAGGACAGCAGGGTCGACGTGCTCGTCTCCTACCTGCCGGTGGGCTCGGAGGAGGCCGACCGCTTCTACGCCCAGTGCGCCCTCGACGCGAAGGTCGCGTTCGTCAACGCGCTGCCGGTGTTCATCGCCTCCGACCCCACCTGGGCCCAGAAGTTCGTCGACGCCGGGGTCCCGATCGTCGGTGACGACATCAAGTCACAGGTCGGGGCGACGATCACGCACCGCGTGATGGCCAAGCTGTTCGAGGACCGCGGCGTCGAGCTGCTCCGCACGTACCAGCTGAACTTCGGCGGCAACATGGACTTCATGAACATGCTGGAGCGCAAGCGCCTGCAGTCCAAGAAGATCTCCAAGACCCAGTCGGTCACCTCGCAGATCCCGCACGAGATGCAGAAGGCAGACGTGCACATCGGTCCTTCCGACCACGTGCCGTGGCTTGACGACCGCAAGTGGGCGTACGTGCGCCTGGAGGGCAGGTCCTTCGGCGACACCCCCCTCAACCTGGAGTACAAACTCGAGGTCTGGGACTCCCCCAACTCCGCCGGCATCATCATCGACGCGGTCCGCGCCGCCAAGATCGCCCTTGACCGGGGTATCTCGGGGCCGATCCTGTCGGCCTCCTCGTACTTCATGAAGTCCCCGCCGGAGCAGTACTCCGACGACGAGGCGCGCGACTACGTGGAGAGGTTCATCCGCGGCGAGGTCGAGCGCTGACCGATCGGCCCGCATACGGCGAGAGCCCCCGACCCGGGTGACGGGTCGGGGGCTCTCGCCGTATGAGGATCGCCGGTGGGTCTGCGTGGGGCTCCTGAGTCAGCGGGCGGCGGATGGGAGATCGGCGGGGTCGGCGGTCCGCCAGGCGAGCGGGTCCACGCCGAGTTCGATCAGCTGGGGGACCTGCTCACGGCACCACGGGGAGATCGCCAGGCGGTCGCTGAGCACTCCGTCGGTGAACTCCTTCCATGGCATCCAGCGCACGTCCTCGACCTCGTCGGGGTTGGGGGCGACCTCGGAGGCGGCGATCACCCGATAGACCGGGCACAACTCCCGCTCGACGATGCCGTCGTCCATGACCGCGCGGTAGGAGAAACGTGGCAGAAGCAGGTCGACCTGGCCGGCCGCGAGACCCAGCTCGTGGGAGAGCCTGCGGGTCACCGCCTCGGCGAGCGGCTCGCCCGGCAGGGGGTGGCCGCAACAGCTGTTGGTCCACACCCCCGGCCAAGTGATCTTGTGTAGTGCGCGTCGGGACAGGAGCACCTGCCCCTGCTCATCGAACACGTAACTGGAGAAGGCCAGGTGGAGGGGAGTGTCGAGACCGTGCACCGTGGCCTTGGCCGCCGTGCCGATCGCGTTTCCCTCGGTGTCGACGAGCACAACGTGTTCATCAGGTGTCACTCGACCGAGGGTACGTGATCATGTTGGTTCACCGCGCCCCACTCGACGATACGTAGGTAAAGGTCGGTAATGCCCACCTGTACATTCAGGGATGTTCCCGATGCCCGCCGGGGGTGGTCCCACATAGGGTGAGCGGGTGTCTTTCATATCCGACCTACGCGTGGTCCTGGAAGGTCGAGACTTCCGGAGGCTGTACGGGACTCGTCTCGTCTCGCAGTTCTCCGACGGGATCTTCCAGTTCGCCGTGGCCGGATTCGCGTTCTTCAGCCCGGAGAAGAGCACGAGCGCGGTGGAGATCGCCGCCGGCCTGGCCGTGCTGCTGCTGCCGTACTCGATCCTGGGCCCCTTCGCCGGGGTGTTCATCGACCGCTGGTCACGGCGGCAGATCCTGGTCATCGCGCCGCTGGTCCGCGGGCTGCTGCTGCTCGCGACCGCGGCGCTCGTCGCCGCGGACGCCCCTGACGCGATCTTCTACGCCGCCGCACTCGGCGTGCTCGGGGTGAACCGGTTCTTCCTGGCCGCTCTGGGGGCCTCGCTGCCGCACGTCGTACCGGCCGACCGGCTGATGGTGGCCAACGCGGTCACCCCGACCTCGGGAACCGTGCTCACCTTCGTGGGCGTGGGCGCCGGCTACCTCCTCCGGGCGATCTTCGGCTCCGACCACCGGGGCACAGCGGTGCTGCTGGTCGTCTCCGGCCTCATCTTCGGGCTCAGCGCGCTCATCGCCAGGACCATGGACAGACGGCTGCTCGGCCCCGCCTACGACCCCGACCGGCCACAGGCCCGCAAGGCGGTGCGCCACGTGCTGAGCGGCCTGATCGACGGCGCGCGGTACCTCGTCCGCCACCGGGCCGCCGCCGCGGCGATGGGCGCGATGACCACCCACCGTTTCGTGTACGGCATGTGCACGGCGATGCTCGTGATGCTGTCGCGCTACTACTTCGCCGAGAACGCCGAGGACGCGCTGAACGCGGTCTCCGTCGTGGTCGCCACCTCCGGGCTCGGCTACTTCCTGGCCATCCTGGTCACGCCCTGGGCCACCGAGCGCTTCGGCATCGAGCGGTGGGTCCCGGCCATGCTGGTCACCGCCGGAGTGCTGACGTTCGCACTCTGCGCGCCGTTCCAGCAGTGGGGGTTCGCGGCCGCGGGCCTCGTGCTCGGCATCGCCGGGCAGAGCATCAAGATCTGCGCCGACACCGCGGTCCAGCGGGACGTCGAGGACGCCTACCTGGGCCGGGCCTTCTCCATCTACGACATGCTCTTCAACGGCGGCTACGTGCTGGCCGCCGCCCTGGCGGCGGCGCTGCTCCCGCCGAACGGCAGATCGACGCTCGTGCTGGTGGTCATCGCCGCCGGATATCTCGCGGGCGCGGTGGCATACCGGGTCGTCACGCCTGCCCGAGTGATCGAGCCGCTGCCGTCATCGCCGTCGTGACCGTCTCCAGGTCGTCGTCGCCGATCGCGTAGGGCGGCATCGCGTAGAGCAGGCGGCCGAACGGGCGGAGCCAGACGCCGTGCCGCATGACGACGTCCTGGACGACGGGGACGTCGACGGGCTCGCGGGTCTCGATCACCCCGATCGCGCCGAGGACCCGCACCTCCCGCACACCCGGCGCCTCCGCGGCACCCGCCAGGCCCGTGAGAAGACCGGCCTCGATCCGGCGGACCTCCTCGCGCCACGGGCGTTCCTCCAGGAGCTCCAGGGAGGCGTTCGCGACCGCCGCGGCCAGCGGGTTGCCCATGAAGGTCGGCCCGTGCATCAGCACCCCGACCCCCCGGGCCACCCGCTCGGTGCACAGCGTCGCGGCCAGCGACAGGTAACCGCCGGTCAACGCCTTGCCCAGGCACATGATGTCGGGCCTGATCCCGGCGTGGTCGCAGCCGAACAGCTCTCCGGTCCTGCCGAATCCGGTGGCGATCTCGTCGGCGATCAGCAGGACGCCGTGCTCGTCGGCCAGCTCACGGAGCAGGCGCAGGTAGGCCGGGTGGTAGAAGTGCATGCCGCCCGCCCCCTGGACCACCGGCTCCACGATGATCGCGGCCAGCTCGTGGGCATGCCTGGCGATAAGGTCCGCCAGCCGGGCCGCGTAGACCTCGTCGTACTCGCGCGGCGGCCGGTCGGCGAACACGTGCTCGGGCAGCACGCCGGAGAACAGGTGGTGCATGCCGTTGACCGGGTCGCAGACCGACATCGCCCCGAAGGTGTCGCCGTGGTAGCCGCCCCTGACCGTGAGCAGCCGCCCCCTGCCGGTGAGCTGGAACGCCATCTTGATCGCGACCTCGACGGCGACCGACCCCGAGTCGGCGAGGAACACCTTCGGCAGACCGGTCATGGCGGCGAGCCTGCGGGCCAGCCGCACGGCGGGCTCGTGGGTGAGCCCGCCGAACATGACGTGCGCCATGTCATCCAGCTGCTCTCTCAGCGCCCGGTTGAGCCCGGGGTGGTTGTAGCCGTGGATGGCCGCCCACCACGACGACATGCCATCGATGAGCTCGCGCCCGTCGGCGAGCGTCAGCCGCACCCCGTCCGCGCGGGAGACCACGTGCGGCGCCACCGGCTGGGGCAAGGCCGCGTAGGGGTGCCACACGTGCTCGCGGTCGAGTGCGGCGACGCGGCCGTGCGGGATCACGCCATCCGGGCCGGCGGACGCGGCCCGGTCAGGGGTCCCGCTCAGGGGTTCACCCCGGCGTCCGGCACGTTGGCCCGCGCCCACTCGCGGAGGGCGTCCGCGGCGGCCTCCTTGCCGAGCACCCCCTGGTCCAGGCGCATCTCCAGTAGGAATTTGTAGGCGCGGCCCACGACCGGTCCCGGTGGGACGCCGAGGATCTGCTGGATCTCGTTGCCGTCGAGCTCGGGGCGGATCTTGCCGAGCTCCTCCTCCTCGGCCAGCCGGGCGATGCGCTCCTCCAGCTGGTCGTAGGTCCGCGACAGGACCTGGGCCTTGCGCCGGTTGCGGGTGGTGCAGTCGGCGCGGGTCAGCTTGTGCAGGCGCTCAAGCAGGTGCCCGGCGTCGCGGACGTAGCGGCGCACGGCCGAGTCGGTCCACTCGCCCGTGCCGTACCCGTGAAAGCGCAGATGCAGCTCCACCAGGCGGGAGACGTCGGCCACCACGTCCTTGGGGAACTTCAGCTCCGTCATCCGCTTCCTGGCGAGCTGTGCGCCGACCACCTCGTGGTGGTGGAAGGAGACCCGGCCGCCGGACTCGTGGCGGCGGGTCTTCGGCTTGCCCACGTCGTGCAGCAGCGCGGCCCAGCGCAGGACCCGGTCGGGGCCGCTCTCCTCAAGGTCGATCGCCTGCTCCAGCACGATCAGCGAGTGCTCGTAGACGTCCTTGTGCCGATGGTGCTCGTCGATCTCCAGGCGAAGTCTGGGCACCTCGGGCAGCACGTGGCCGGCGAGCCCCGACTCGACAAGGATCCTCAGCCCCTCACGGGGGTGATCGCCGCCGACGAGCTTGTCCAGCTCGTCGCGGATGCGCTCGGCGGAGACGATGTCGATCCGGTCGGCCATCGCGCCCATCGCGGCGAGCGCCGCCTCGTCGACGGCGAAACCGAGCTGGCTGGCGAACCTGGCGGCGCGCAGCATCCGCAGCGGGTCGTCGCCGAAGGAGCGCTCGGGGGGGCCGGGAGTGCGCAGCAGCCTGGCGTGCAGGTCGTCGAGGCCGCCGTGCGGGTCGACGAACTCGCGGGACGGCAGGCGCAGCGCCATCGCGTTGATCGCGAAGTCACGCCGGGCCAGGTCGCCCTCCAGCGTTTCACCGTAGGCGACGTCGGGCTTGCGCGACTTGGGATCGTACGACTCGCTGCGGTAGGTGGTGATCTCCAGCAGCCACCCGTCCCTGCGGACGCCGACGGTGCCGAAGTCGATGCCGATCGTCCAGATGGAGTCGGCCCAGTCGCGGACGAGCTCCAGGACCGTCTCGGGCCTCGCGTCCGTGGTCAGATCGAGGTCGTTGCCGATCCTGCCCAGGAAGACATCGCGTACGGAGCCGCCGACGAGGGCGATCTGGTAACCCTTGGCGGCGAACAGCTCACCAAGCTCGTCCGCCACAGGAGCGATCTTCCGGAACAGCTCGCTCATGCCGTGGCGCTGGCTCTGGGTCAGATTTGAAAGGGACAAGCCGGGTAGGTCCTTCGGTTACGGAACATGTTCCCCTGCGGGAATACACCTGAAGCGATCACCAGGTTACGGTCAGTCAGGAGAACCTCGGGGGCCGTGCGTCGAGGCAAGGAGCACACACATGAAGGATGCGCTCGCGATCCACCGCCGGCTCCTCGCACACCAGGTCCATCATGAGATCGTACGCCTTCCGCGCGCGATGACATGCTCGGACGAACTGCCCGAGATGCTTTCCGCGAGCCCCGAGATCTGCGTGGCGGTCACGATCTACGAGGTCACGACGCGAATGGCCCGCGAGCCCGTGGCGATCGTCACCTCCGTCGGTTCCCCTCCGCGCCCCGGCCTGATCGGCGGCATCCTGGGCGCGCGGCGGGTCCGGCCGGCCTCGGCCTTCACCGTCAACTCCGCCACCGACTACGCCTCGGGCCTGGTCTGCCCGCTGCTGCTGCCCGCCACGCTGACCGTGCTGGTGGACGAGCGGCTCACCGGCATCGCCACACCCGTATACGTTCCCACCGGGGAGCGTCACACGGCACTCCTGATCCGTGCCGACCACCTGCTCACACTGGTCTCGGGCAGGATCGTCGATCTGACCCGCCAGGGTTCCCAGCGGGAAGCCGCGACCTTTCCCCTCGCCGGTTAGGCCATAACATTGCGGGCGTGCGCCGTACTCGACCCCTGGCCGGCACGTGATCCGCAAGGTCACGCTGCTCGCCCTGCTAGCCACCACGCTGCTCCTGCCCGCGGCCGTGGTCGTTTCCGGTACGGCGAACGCGCAGACGACCGCGCAGACGACCGCGGCGAGCCGGCTGAGTCTCCAGATCGTGATGGAGGCCATCGGCCCCGACGCCCCCCGTGAACCGACCACCGAGATCAAGATCTCCGGATCGCTGGTCAACTCGGGCACCGAGGCCATGAGCGGGCTGCGCATCCGGATGCAGTTCTCGCCGCAGCCGTTCGCCCAGCGTGGCGAGATGGACGCCTACCTGGCCGGGCAGATCCCCCAGCTGAGTTCATGGTGCTGCGAGAGTTTCGTCCAGGCGCCGATCGCGCCGGCGGGAAAGCTCCCGTGGCAGTTCGCCTTCACTCCGGGGGGTCTGAAGTTCTCCCGCTTCGGCGTCTACCCGATCATGATCGAGGTGCGCGACGCCTACGGGCAGCAGGTCGCCACCCTGCGGACCCTGGTGACCTACATGCCCCAGGAGACCGGGGTGGTCCGCACCCGGCTCGCCACGGTGCTGCCCATCGTCGACCAGCCGCGCCGGAGCGGTGACGGCGTCTTCGCGGACGAGGCGCTGCCCGCGGCCATGGCCCCCGGCAAGCGCCTCGGCGACCTGCTCAAGATCGCCCAGGACACCTCCTCGGCCAAGGGCCTCACCTGGGTGGTCGATCCCGCGCTGCTCGACGACGCGCGGGCCATGGGCAGGCCGCACGCGGTCAGATCCAAGAACCGCACCCAGCAGCGTCCCGCGACCCCCGCGACCGCCCAGTGGCTGAGCGACTTCCGCGAGGCCGTGGCGGACCACCCCGTGGTGGCCACCCCCTACGGCGACCCCGACGTGGCGGCCCTCGCCCACAACGGCGTCGACAACGCCGCCGCGACCGGCATCAACGCGGCCAGGATCGTCGGCAAGGAGACCCTCGGCCGCGATGTGATCACCAATGTGAACTGGCCGCTGGGCGGTCTGATCGACTACGACGGGCTGGACCTGCTGGCCACCGGCGGCGTCGACACCGTGTTGCTGAACGTGCTGAACCTGCCGCCGGTGACGCCCCCGGTCACCACCCCCGACGCCTCGGCGGCCCTGGAGAGCGTGAACGGCCCGGTCACCGCCCTGGTCGCCGACGCGAGACTGAGCGAGACCGTTGGCGCGGACACCTCCGCCCCCGGCTCGGCGCTGATGAACCGCCAGCGGTTCATCGCGGAGACGGCGATGATCAGCTCGGAGCCCGTCACCGCGGCCAGGACCGTGATCGCCCTCCCACACCGCCGCTGGGACCCCGACCCCGGGTACGTGACCAACCTGATCGAGACGGCCGCCACCCTGCCCTGGTTGCTGCCCGTCGGGCTCGACGCGGTCAAGCACGGCAAGGGTGCCCCGACACCGCGGGCCGACCTGACCTACACCGACCAGAACCGGCGGATGGAGCTCAGCAAGCAGTACCTGACGGGCGTCAAGAAGGTCGGCGCCCGCGCCGACCTGACCGCCGCGATCACCACCGCCCAGGATCTCGACGTCTTCGACCTGGCGCTGCTCCGCCTGACCTCTTCGGCCTGGCGCGGCAGGACCGCCGCCGCGGCGCCGTACGTCCAGCAGGTCGCGGAGGCGATCGACAGCCGGATCGCCATGGTCTCCATCACCGGCAGCGAGCAGTCGCGCCTGCGCACCCTGGCCGGTAGCAACGGCGACGTGCCGATCAGCGTGCGCAACGAGCTGAGCGGCGAGGCCAGCCGGGTCGCGGTCCGCCTCAAGGTCACCTCCGACCAGCCCAAACTACTGAAGATCGAACCGTACGTGGACCAGCTGATGATCCTCGGCGGCCAGAACCAGACCATCCGGATCCCGATGACCTCGACCGCCAGTGGTCAGACCACCGTGACGGTCCAGCTCACCACCGAAGACGGCCGCAAGTACGGCAAGCCGGTCGAGCTGACCGTGCGGACCACCGGATACACCGGGGTCGCCCTGGTGATCGTGGGGGCGGCCCTCGTGGTGATGCTGGCCGCCGTCGTCATGCGCGTGCTGCGCCGGCGGGGAGGCCGCCGCCCCGCGGCCGCTCCCCCGCCGAAGCGCGATCGCGAGCCGGCCGGCACCGAGTCCTGACACCCAGCGGAGGAATGGCGCATGAGCAGGGTTCTGCGTGCGAGCGCGATCATGGCGGCGGGAACGATGGTCTCCCGCGTCACCGGGTTCGTCCGGACGGCGGTGCTCGCCGCGGCCATCGGGACCTTCGCCCTGGGCGACGCCTACAGCGTGGCCTACACGATCCCGCTCATCCTGTTCGACCTGCTCATCGGCGGGATCCTGAGCAGCGTCGTGGTCCCGATGATCATCCGGCGGCAGAAGTCCGACCCCGACGGCGGCCAGGCCTACGAGCAGCGGCTGATGACGCTCGGGGTCGTCACGCTGACTCTGCTGGCGCTGGTCGCGGTGGCACTGGCCGGACCACTGATCAGCCTCTACAGCACCGACTGGGGCCCCAGGCAGACCGAGGTGGCAGTCAGGCTGGCCCAGTTCATCCTGCCGCAGATCGCCTTCTTCGGGATCGGCGCGATCGCCGGTGCGATCCTCAACACCCGTGACAGGTTCGCCGCGCCGATGTGGGCGCCGGTGCTGAACAACGTCGTAATGATCGGCGTCGCGATCGTCTACTACGTGAAGCTGGGCAAGGCGGGCACCGACGTCAACACGGTCACCGACTCCGACCTGGCGCTGCTCGGGCTCGGCACCACCGCGGGCATCGTGGCCCAGTGCACGGTGCTGGTCATCTCGCTGCACCGGGTCGGCTTCCGCTTCCGGCCCAGGTTCGACCTGCGCAACGCCGGGCTCGGCGAGATGGGCAGGACCGCGGTCTGGACCTTCGCCTACGTGGGGATCAGCCAGCTGGGCTTCCTGGTCACCACCAAGCTGGCGACCGGCGCGGGCGAGCGTGCGCCCGGCGCGGGAAACGCCGCCTACTCCTACGCCTACCAGTTCTTCCAGCTCCCGTACGGGATCATCGCGGTCTCGGTGATCACCGCCATGCTGCCCAGGATGAGCAGGGGCGTGGCCGACGGGAATCTGGACACGGTCAGGGAGGAGTTCTCCTCGGGAGTGCGGCTGGTTTCGATGCTGCTGGTGCCCGCCGGGCTGCTGCTGATGGTGCTCGGTCCCGCGGTGACCGTGCTGATCTTCTCATGGGGCAACATGACCGTCGACTCGGCGGTCTACATCGGCAACGTGCTGCAGATCTTCGGGCTGGCGCTGGTCCCGTTCTCGATCTTCCAGCTGCTGTTGCGGGTCTTCTACTCCTTCGGCGACACCCGCACCCCGGCCTTCCTCGCCCTCTGCAACGTGACGGTGAACGCCACGCTCAGCGTCGTCGCCTACTTCGCCCTGCCCGCGCGGTACATCCTGATGGGCCTGGCCGCCGCGTTCACCGTCTCCTACATGGTCGGCGTCGCGGTCGCCTGGACCCTGGCCTCGCGCCGGGTGCAGGGCCTGGGAGGGCGCAGGGTGGCCGCCGGGCTGTCCCGGATGTACCTGGCCGCGCTTCCCGCGGCGGCGCTGGCGCTCGGCGTGCTCTGGGTCACGCAGGAACTCACCGGGCTGGACGCGCTGAGCGCCGCCATCATGCTGGCGGCGGGCGGCGGACTCGGTATGGTTCTTTACTTGGCGATCGCCCACCGGATGCGCATCCCCGAAGTGAGTTCGATCGTTGGAATGGTGGCAGGACGGGTAGGCCGGTAACCCAAAGACTTGTCTCAAACGTCTGACAAGGCGAACACGGGCGGAACCGGCGCGGGACTACCATGGTGCGACACGTGTGGTGACATGCGGCTAATGGAAGCAGGAGGGCGTGGGCGGATCCACCCGGCATCATGTGATGTGTCTTGATGTGCCGACCTGGCGTGGTGCTGTCGTGTTCTCAGTTTCGGAGTCCTCATGAGTTCTCCCACCGTCGAGCCCGGCACCAAGCTGGCCGAGCGCTTCCGGCTCGAAGACCGCGTTCACGAGTCTGGGGGTGCCACGCTGTGGAAGGCCATCGACGAGGTGCTCGCCCGGCCCGTCGCCGTCCACACCTTCGACCCCGGCTTCCCACGCCTGAACGAGGTCGTCACGGCGGCCCGGGTGGCCAGCCGGTTGACCGATCCCCGTCTCACCCAGGTCTTCGACGCGACCGAGGACGACGGCCACTCCTACGTGGTCAGCGAGTGGGTGAGCGGTGAGACCTTCGGCGACATGATCGCGGGTGGCCCGCTCGACCCCGAGCGGGCCGCCGCGATGGTCGCCGAGGCCGCCGAGGCGCTGGCACACGCGCACGAGGCGAACCTCGCCCATCTCCGCCTGACCCCCGAGCACCTGGTGTGGACCGCAGGCAGCACGGTCAAGCTGCTCGGCCTGGGGGTCGACGCCGTCCTGGACGACGTGACCTGCGACGACGGGGCCCGCGAGGATGCCGAGGGTCTCGGTCGCCTGCTGTACGCCGGGCTGACCGGCCACTGGCCGGGTGAGGAGCACGACAGCGGCGGCCTGCCCGTCGCACCCATGAACGACGGGCACTTCTGCACGCCGCGCCAGGTCACCGCGGGGGTTCCCGGCTATCTCGACACCATCGTCTGCCGGACGATACTGCCGGAGACCAGGCGCGGGGCCGCCCCGCTGACCACACCCGCCGAGCTCGCCGAGGCCCTGGCCTCGGTGTCGCGGCCCAGCCCCCTGCCGATGCCGACGCCGATGCCCATGACGGCGCTGCCGGTGGCCTCCTCCCGCTCCGAGGGCATCGACACCGCGGCGCCCCAGCGCCACACGCCCCCTCCCCAGCACCATCACCATCACCAGCCCCGTCCGATGCCCCGCCAGGCGGGTGGCGGGATGCTCAACAAGGTCGCCATGACCGTCGTCGTGCTGCTGGTGATGGCGGCCGTCGGCCTGGGCGCCTGGACGCTCGGCCGCAGCATCGGCAACGCCGGCACCCCGGTCACCGGCGAGCAGGGCAGCACTCCCACGCCGACCGTGGCCACCGCCACCCGCGAGGTGAAACCCTCATCGGTCATCGGCTTCGACCCGCTGGGTGACAAGGAGGAGGGCAGCAGGTGGGCCTCGGGCGCGGTCGACGGCAAGGAGTCCACCGACTGGCACTCCGAGACGTACGACTCCGCCGACTTCGGGCGGCTCAAGAACGGTGTCGGCCTGCTGCTGGACATGGGCGAGGGCATCCCGGTCAGGCAGGTCTCGATCGATTTCGGTGGCACCTCGGGCGGCGCCGCGGAGCTCAGGGTCGGTGACTCGGCCGACCTCGACGCCCTGGCCGTGGTCGAGAAGTTCAGCGGGCTCTCCGGCAAGAAGACGTACACCGCGGAGGACCCGAAGAAGGGCCGCTACGTGCTCGTCTGGTTCACCAAGATGCCCACCTACCAGGGGAGGTTCCGCGGCCAGGTGCAGGAGATAAAGGTCCTCACGACCAAGTGACACCAGTGCGATTTGATCTGTTTTACGTGGCTTATTGCAGATCATCGGAGAATCCGTGGCACCATCTATCCCGTAGTGGTGTTCTCCCCGGACCGGTATAGCAGGACTCTCCTTGTGAATTCCCCACCCGAGACCCCGCCAGCGGCGGACCAGCAGACGGCGAAGGCCCCCGTGTCCGACGCCGACCTGCTCACCCGGCACATCGCCGGGGATCCGCACGCCTTCAGTGAGATAGTCAAGCGACATCGAGACCGCATGTGGGCGGTCGCCCTGCGCACGCTGGGCGACCCCGACGAGGCGGCCGACGCCGTTCAGGACGCCTTCGTCTCGGCCTACCGCAAGGCCGGGAGCTTCCGCGGCGAGGCGGCGGTGACCACGTGGCTCCACCGCATCGTGGTCAACGCCTGCCTCGACCGCATGCGCAGGAAATCGGTACGCCCGGTGGCCGACGACGAGCTCGTCGAGGCCGCGGAGCGTGACACCCCGGTGCTCGACCAGACGGCCGAGCGCGAGGTGTCCATGGAGGTCTCCGCGGCTCTGAAGCTGCTGCCCTCCGACCAGCGCGCCGCGCTGGTGCTCGTGGACATGATGGGCTACTCGATCGAGGACGCGGCCCAGGTACTGGAGGTGCCCAGCGGCACGGTGAAGAGCCGCTGCGCGCGTGGCCGGGCGAAACTCGCCCCGATTCTTTCCCATTTACGGAACCGATCAGACCTGTCTCGCGTCTCATCCGCGAAGGGAGCACAACTTCGTGACGGGTGATACGCACTACGACCTGGAGATCTTGGCCGAACTGGCCGAGGGGCTCCTCGACGCCGCCACGGCCATGCAGGTACGCGAGCATCTCGCGATCTGCGATCCCTGTGGTGAAAGTCTCGCCGACCTCGCAGCGGTCCGTGAGATGCTCGCGGTGACGCCCACACCGGCCATGCCGATGGGAGTCGCGCTGAGGATCGACCGTGCGCTGGCCGCCGAGGCCGAGAGCTTCCGTGGAGGTGGAGTGGGGCTGGTGGAAGCACCGGCCTGGGACGACATAATGCGTGACGCGCCGTGGGAGACGAGGTCTCCTTCCGAACCGGCGCCCTGGGAGAGTTCTCCTCTCCCCGAGCAGGAACCTGAGCCGGCCGTGCGGCTGGGGATCGTCGGCGACGACGGCACTGTGATCCCGGCGAGCCCGGCGAGCCCGGCAGGCCCGGCCAGACGTCGCGGTGCGACCCGGCGGCGCCGGTGGGCGATGCCCGCCGCCGCGGCGGCGGGCGTGGCGGCCGCGGTGATCGGCGCGACCGCGCTGGCGACCGGGACGCTCACCGCGTCCGGCCCGGATCCAGGGCCTCCCATCGCCCAGCCCGCGCCGAGGGACACGGTCCAGTACGCGCTGACCGACAGCAACTGGAACTACACCGACGCCGAGCTCCGCGGCTCGCTGCTCAACTACATCGGCCCCGCGACCATCGTCGGCACGGCCGACAAGTCCGGGATCGACAAGTGTGTCCGGCAGGTCTCGGCGGAGATCGGCAAGTCGCCTTTCGCTGTGGACCAGGGGTTCTACAACGGGCAGGAGGCCAACATCCTGCTCTTCTGGCAGAACCAGGCCAAGAACACCGTGCGTGTCCACGTCGTGGGCCCGCAGTGCGACGACGTGCGCAAGCCCGGACTCGCACGCTGGCAGTGATCGGGGAGGGCGCCCGGGGGTGATCGGCGGCGGGTGATCCGCGGCCTGAGCCCTCGCCCTCCGTGGGAAGGCCCGGCATGGATTCGTCCATGCCGGGCCTTCCCTTTCCACCGGTGGATCCCTCGGCGCACCGGGCGGGAATCACCTGCGCCTAGGATCTGTTGACGCCGGTGGCATCGACAGAGGAGAGGCACGAGCACTGATGGACGTCCGGAATGTAATCATCATTGGATCGGGTCCCGCCGGTTACACATCCGCTGTGTACTCCGCGCGTGCCGACCTCAACCCGCTGGTCTTCGAGGGATCCGTCACCGCCGGTGGCGCCCTGATGAACACCACCGAGGTTGAGAACTTCCCGGGCTTCCCCGACGGCATCATGGGCCCCGACCTGATGGACGGGCTGCGCAAGCAGGCCGAGCGGTTCGGTGCCGAGCTGATCGCCGACGATGTAGTGGAGGTCGACCTGACCGCCAGCCCCAAGGTCGTCAAGACCGTCACCGACACCTTCTACGCCAGGTCCGTCATCCTGGCCACCGGCTCCGGCTACCGCGAGCTGGGCGTGCCCAACGAGAAGCGTCTGTCCGGCCACGGCGTGTCCTGGTGCGCCACCTGTGACGGCTTCTTCTTCCGTGGCCAGGACATCGTGGTCGTCGGCGGCGGCGACACCGCCATGGAGGAGGCCACCTTCCTCACCCGGTTCGCCTCCTCGGTGACCGTCGTGCACCGCCGTGACGAGCTGCGCGCCAGCAAGATCATGCAGGACCGCGCGTTCGCCAACGAGAAGATCCGCTTCGTCTGGGACAGCGAGGTCGTCGACGTGCTGGGCGAGAACAAGGTGAGCGGGGTTCGCCTGCGCAACCTCAAGACCGGCGAGGAGTCCGAGCTGGCGGCCACCGGCCTGTTCATCGCGATCGGGCACGACCCCCGCACCGAGCTCGTCAAGGGCCAGGTGGAGCTCGACGACGAGGGCTACATCAAGGTCGACGCCCCCTCGACCCGCACCAACCTCGACGGCGTCTTCGCCGCGGGCGACGCCGTCGACCACACCTACCGGCAGGCGATCACCGCCGCGGGCACCGGCTGCGCCGCCTCACTCGACTCCGAGCGCTGGCTGGCCGATCACGACGGCGAGTGACGCCGGTCCGCGAGACAGACATCAGGCATCAGGTTACGCATCAGGTACAGAGGGAGAGCAGGACATTGGGCACCATCAAGAACGTGACCGACGCCAGCTTCGAGGCCGACGTCCTCAAGAGCGACAAGCCTGTGATCGTCGACTTCTGGGCCGAGTGGTGCGGCCCGTGCCGGCAGGTGGCGCCGATCCTGGAGGAGATCGCCGGTGAGCAGGCCGAGAGGCTGACCATCGTCAAGCTGAACATCGACGAGAATCCGGCAACGGCCACGAATTACGGCGTACTCCAGATTCCCACCCTGAACGTCTATAAGAACGGAGAGGTTGTGAAGCAGATCATCGGCGCCAAGCCGAAGGCCATGCTGCTTCGCGAGCTCGAGGGCATCATCTAGGCCCCCTGCGGCCGGCCGCCCCCCACGGCGCCCGCCGTATCACCCGCTTCCGAGCGGCACACCCACCCACAGAAAGCCCCCCGTCTCACCGCGGGGGGCTTTCACATGCGCCGGACGTGCCGGACCTCGGCTCTCCAGGTCGCGGTCATGGGGGGAGCGCGCGGACTCCAGGGGGTGCCGTGCAGGCTCCAGATGGTGCCGTACGGGGCTCCAGAGGGTCTCAGACAGGCCGCAGGGCCCTCTCCGGACTCATGGACCCAAGGAGCCTCTCCAGTGCCACCTCGACGTCCTCACGCCACGAGACGGCGTTCTTGAGCTCCAGGCGGAGGCGGGGGAAACGCAGGTGCGGACGGACCGTCTTGAAACCCACCGAGAGCAGGTAGTCGGCGGGCATCAGGCACGCGCCCGGCTGCTCCCACTTCAGGTCGCCGAACGCCTCGATCGCCCGCACCCCGCGCCGGGTCAGATCCTTGGCCACCCCCTGGACCAGCATCCGGCCCAGGCCGCCCCCGGAGAACTCCGGGATGATGTGCGCGGTCATCAGCAGCACCGCGTCCGCACTGACCGGCGAGGTCGGGAAGGCCACCGAGCGCGGCACGTAGTGCGGCGGCGCGTAGAGCACGAAACCGGCCGCCACCCCGTCCACATAGACGATCTTGCCGCAGCTTCCCCACTCCAGCAGCGTGGAGGAGATCCACGCCTCCTTCTCCAGCCCCGGATCACCGGCCTTCACCGCCCGATCCGCGTTGACGGGATCGAGCTCCCAGAAGACGCACCGGCGGCAGCGGCGCGGCAGGTCGTCGAGATTGTCGAGGGTGACGTTTGCCAGCCGACGCGACACCTGTTGGCCCCAATCCTGGCGAGACGAGTGCAAGCCATGGCGAAAAACGCGCGAAAACGGCGTCTCCAGCTGGCATCGTAGCCCAGTGCGGGTCCTGGTTTCAGGAGGTCCCGTCCCCACACTCAGACGACTGCAGCCTCTGACGTAACCTGGTTTCTCTAATATGAGCGCATTGTGCTCCACACAAGCTAGGAGGTGGACCGTGCCCCAGGATAAAGATCACGGTCAGGCCATCGCTCCGACCCAGGGATCGCGCATCGACGCCTATGTCGACCGGTACGCGGCACGAGCAACCGGGATGGTCGCCTCCGAGGTTCGAGCTCTTTTCTCCGTCGCGTCGAGGCCCGAGGTGGTCTCGCTCGCCGGCGGGATGCCGTACGTCACCGCCCTGCCCCTGGACGTGGTGGGGGAGCTGGTCGCCGACCTGGTCGCCAAGCGCGGTCCCGTCGCGCTCCAGTACGGCTCCGGCCAGGGCGACCCGCACCTGCGCGAGCAGATCTGCGACGTCATGCGGATGGAGGGGATCGAGGCCAACGCCGACGACGTCGTCGTGACGGTCGGCTCCCAGCAGGCCCTCGACCTGATCACCCGGATCTTCATCGACCCGGGTGACGTCGTGCTCGCCGAGGGCCCCTCCTACGTCGGAGCCCTGGGCACGTTCTCCGCATACCAGGCCAACGTCATCCACATCGCGATGGACAGCGAGGGAATCGTCCCCGAATCGCTGGCCCAGACCATCTACGCCCTGCAGAGCGCGGGCAACCGGATCAAGTTCCTCTACACGATCCCCACGTTCCAGAACCCCGCCGGGGTGACGCTCAACGCCGCGCGCAGACAGCAGGTCCTGGAGATCTGTCAGCGGGCCGACGTGCTGATCGTCGAGGACAACCCGTACGGCATGCTCGGCTTCGACGGCGAGCCCATGCGGACGCTGCGCGCCGACAACGCCGACGGCGTGGTCTACCTCGGCTCCTTCTCCAAGACCCTGGCCCCCGGTTTCCGGGTCGGCTGGGCGCTCGCCCCGCACGCCGTCCGCGAGAAGCTGGTGCTGGCGATGGAGTCCGCGGTTCTGTCGCACTCCTCCTTCACCCAGCTGGCCGTCGGCCAGTATCTCGCCACCCAGCCCTGGCGTGAGCAGATCAAGTCGTTCATAGAGCTCTACCGCGAGCGCCGCGACACCATGCTCACCTCGCTGGAGGCCCTGATGCCCCCCGGCGTCACCTGGACCCGCCCCGCCGGCGGGTTCTTCGTCTGGGCCACCCTCCCCGAGGGGCTCGACTCCAAGGCGCTCCTGCCCCGCGCGGTCGCCGAGCGGGTGGCCTTCGTGCCGGGCACAGGTTTCTTCGCCGACGGCGGCGGAGCGCGGAACATGCGGCTCTCCTACTGCTATCCGGAGCCCGACCGCATCCGCGAGGGCGTCCGCCGCCTGGCCGGGGTGATCGAGCAGGAGCTCCGCGTCCGCGACACGTTCGGAACCGGCTCGTCCCCGGACCGCATCGGAGTCGACACTCCGGGCCCGGACCTCGCGTAACCCACCACCCGGCGGGTGTCCCGCGAAACGGGACACCCGCCGGGATGAGTTCTCCCCTACCGGTGCCGTACGGTGACTTCCTGTGCCGGTGCGCGGTGATCCAGCCGGTCCCGGGCCGCGCGCGACGAGAGCGACAGGACAGGCCCGGAGCGGGCCTTGATGAGAGGTATATCGGATGAGTGACCTGGGCCATGTGCTCGTCCTGGCGGGCGGACTCTCCTACGAGCGGGAGGTCTCGCTGCGTTCCGGCCGGCGGGTGAGCGAGGTGCTGCGCGGAGCGGGCATCTCCGTGGAGACCCGCGACACCGACGCGTCACTGGTTCCCTCCGTGCTCGCGGACCCGCCGGACGCGGTCTTCGTCACCCTTCACGGCGGCGCGGGCGAGGACGGCGCCATCCGTACGGTGCTCGAACTCCTCTCCGTCCCCTACGTCGGCGCCGGCCCCGACGCCTGCCGGGTCGCCTACGACAAGCCAACCGCCAAGACAGTCGTCCGCTCCTTCGGCCTGCGCACCCCCGAATCGGTGACGCTGCCCAAGGAGACCTTTCACGACCTCGGCGCCTCCGCGGTGCTGGCCCGCATCGTGGAGCGCCTCGGCCTGCCCCTGTTCGTCAAGCCGTCCCGCGGCGGCTCCGCGCTCGGCGCGTCGATAGTCCGCAGTGCGGAGGAACTTCCCGCCGCCATGGTCGGGTGCTTCGCCTACGGCGACACCGCGCTGATCGAACGCTGCGTCGACGGTGTCGAGGTCGCCGTCTCCGTGGTCGACCTCGGGAACGGGCCGGTGGCCCTGCCTCCCGTGGAGATCGTCCCGAACGAGGGCGTGTACGACTACGCGGCCCGCTACACCGCCGGGCACACCGAGTTCTTCGCCCCTGCCCGCCTCTCACCCGAGGTCTCCGCGGCCTGCGCCGAGATGGCCGTGACCGCGCACACCGCCCTCGGTCTCCGGGACATCTCCCGCACCGACCTGATCGTCGACGCGGACGGTCTGCCCCACTTCCTCGAAGTCAACGTCGCCCCCGGCATGACCGAGACGTCCCTCCTCCCCATGGCCGCGGAGGCCGCCGGCGACGACCTCGGCACCCTCTGCCGGATCCTCCTCGAACAGGCCGCCGCCCGCGGCGCCTGACCTCTGCTCGCTCCCCGGGAGTCCGAAGCGCGACAGGGTCCGGGCGGGGCCTGGAGCGGCCCTGACGGGAGCGGCCCTGACGGGACCGTCCGGCCAGGAGAACCGGCCCGATCATCAGCCGATCGAGGGCCGGTGAGGGCACGAAGGCCGAGGGCGGGAAGCCGGTCGGCGGCCCGCTGGAGGGCCGGGGCCCCAAGACCCGATGAGAAGCCGGTCGGCGGTCCGCAACGGCCCACCGAAGGGCTGGACCCAGGTCGGCGGGAAGCCGACCAGAGGTCCGCGACGGCCCGCTGGAGGGCCGGCCCCAAGGCCGGCGGGAAACCAGCCGGCGGTCCGCGACGGTTCGGACGGGGGCCGTACCGACGAGCGGGCCGCCCCCTACGCTGGCCGTGTGCTGACCTCCACCTCATTCCCCAAGAGCTTCGCCAGCGACAACCACGCGGGCGTGCATCCTGCGGTCCTCACCGCCGTCATCGAAGCGAACACCGGAGATGCCCCCGCTTACGGCGAGGACGTCTGGACCACCGCGATGGAGGACGCCTTCCGCGCCGAGTTCGGCACCCAGGCGACCACCTACCCGATGTTCAACGGCACCGGAGCCAACGTTGTGGGACTGGGGCTCGCGCTACGGCCGTACGACGCGGTGATCTGCCCGGTCACCGCCCACATCAACACCAATGAGTGCGGCGCGGCCGAACGCGTGCTCGGCGTCAAGCTGGTCACCGTCCCCACCGATGACGGCAAGATCTCCGTGGACGACGTCCGGGGCCTGCTGTCCGTGCTGGGGGATGCGCACCACTCCCAGCCCAGGGTCGTCTCCATCTCCCAGGTGACCGAGTGCGGCACCTGCTACACCGCCGACGAGATCACCGAGCTCGCGGAGTTCGCGCACGCGCACGGCCTCTTCCTGCACATGGACGGCGCCCGGCTGGCCAACGCGGCGGCCGAACTTGGCTGCTCGCTCCGCTCTCTCAGCACGGACGCGGGGGTGGACCTGCTCAGCTTCGGCGGCACCAAGAACGGCGCCATGGGCGCCGAGGCGCTCGTGGTCCTCCGCCCGGAACTGGACGCCCCGACACCGTTCCTGCGCAAGCAGGGAATGCAGCTCGCTTCCAAGATGCGCTTCGTCTCCGCCCAGCTGACCGCACTCCTCACCGATGACCTCTGGCGCGAGAACGCCGCGCACGCGAACGCCATGGCCCACCGCCTGGCAGCGGGCGTCGCCGACCTACCCGGCGTCTCCCTGCGCTACCCGGTGCAGTCCAACGCCGTCTTCCCCGCCCTCCCGGAGAAGGTCGTCGCGGAGCTGCAGCAGCGCTATCTCTTCCATGTCTGGGACGCGGCCGAGAGCGTGGTCCGCTGGGTGACCTCCTTTGACACCACCCCCGAGCAGGTCGACGCCTTCCTCGCCGACATCCGTCTCGCCGTCCAGGGAGCGGCCGGCTCCTGAGTGGCGGCCGTTTCACGTGAAACACGGCCCGCCGCCGCGCGGGTCTGTAAACACGGCCCGCCGCCGCGCGGGTCCGTCATCCTCCGAATGTGAACCTCGGCGTTTCCGTACGGCGGACGACCCGCCCGCGCCGATCGGCGCTCGATGTTTCACGTGAAACGGCAGCGTCTCCGTCGGGGCGACAGCGAGGGTCACGGCCGCATCGCCCCCGGCCGACCTCGGTGCGCCGATGTCGAGGCCGGAGCGCTTGGCGGCCACACGGCCCTGAGGCTTCACGTGCGTGCACGGTGAAGCGCGCCGACTCGGGGGGCTTCACTCGGTCATCGAGGTGGCGTACGACGGCCAAGGGGGCGTCGGGCGGGGAACGGGGGGAGTGTCCGGGAGTACGAGAACGGCCTCCCTGTTTCACGTGAAACAGGGAGGCCGTTCGAGCGAAGAGCCATCCGGGGATTCACCGGCTCACAACGGGTGCGCCATGGGCCCGCGTGCACGAGCCCTCCCAGGTCGGCGAGAAATCATCCTTCCGCCACCTTCAGCGATCCCGGAGCCATCGTGTCGATGATGCGCTCCAGGTCGTCGATGGTCGCGAACTCCACCACGATGCGTCCCTTACGTCGGCCGAAGTCGACCTTCACCCGGGTCTCGAAGCGGTCGGAGAGACGGTCTGCCAGGTGCCGGAGGGCGGGCTCCTCGGCGGGCTTGGCCCGGGGAGCTCTCGGAGTCGGAGCCGGGGCGGCCTTGGCGTCGCCCACGGCCACGATCTCCTCGACCGCGCGGACCGACAGCAGCTCGGCCGTGATCCGGTGGGCGAGATGCTCCTGGGCGGCGGGGTCGTTCAGGCCGAGCAGAGCCCGCGCGTGGCCCGCGCTGATCGTTCCCGCCGCGACCTTGAGCTGTACTCCGGCCGGCAGGTTCAGCAGGCGCAGCGTGTTGGTCACGTGTGAACGGGAACGGCCGACGCGGGTGGCCAGCTGCTCGTGGGTCGCGCCGAAGTCGTCGAGCAGTTGCCGGTAGGCCGCCGCCTCCTCCAGGGCGTTGAGCTGCTCGCGCTGGAGATTCTCGATGAGCGCGTCGAGCAGGAGCTTGTCCTCCTGGGTGCTCCGCACGATCGCGGGGATCTTGGAGAGCCCGGCGAGCTTGGAAGCGCGCCAACGACGCTCGCCCATGACCAGCTCGTAGCCTCCATCGCCCGTCGCGCGCACCACGACCGGCTGGAGCAGGCCGACCTCACCGATCGAGGTGGCCAGCTCCCTCAGGGTCTCCTCGTCGAAGACGTCGCGAGGCTGGCGCGGGTTGGGCGCGATGTCCTCGACCGGGATCTCCAGGAAGTAGGCCCCCGCGACGGGCTTGGGGCCCGGCTGCTCCGGTACCACCGGCTCCGGGGCGACCATCGTCACGGTCATCGACGCGGGTGTCTCGGCGACGACGGCCGGGCCCGTCGGGATGAGGGCCCCCAGTCCCCTGCCCAGCCCTCTCGGCTGCTTACTCACTGCCCCTCCCGAGGCTCAAGGTGTCGCCCTCACTGGCATGTCCGCGGCCACGGCCACGGGGTTCGCGGTGCTCATACGGCCACACCTCGATAAGCGATCTCACGAGCGGCGTCCATGTAGGCCATCGCGCCGCTGGAGCCCGGGTCGTACGTCATGACCGACTGACCGTAGCTCGGGGCCTCGGAGACGCGCACGCTTCGGGGGATCAACGTGCTCAACACCGTCGCGCCGAAGTGGGAGCGGACCTCGTCGGCGACCTGGGAGGCCAGGCGGGTGCGTCCGTCGTACATCGTCATGAGGATGGTGGAAAGGTCAAGCGTGGGGTTCAGATGGGCACGGACCAGATCCACGTTCCTCAGCAGCTGCCCGAGACCCTCCAGCGCGTAGTACTCGCACTGGATGGGGATCAGCAACTCGTTCGCGGCCATCAGCGCGTTGACGGTCAGCAGGCCGAGCGAGGGAGGGCAGTCAATGAGGATGTAGTCGAACTCAACGGCGTCGTAAGCGGTCAGCGCGCGCTGCAGGCGAGCCTCACGGGCGACCATGGAGACCAACTCGATCTCGGCACCGGCCAGGTCGATCGTGGCGGGAGCGCAGTAGAGACCCGGCATGTCCGGGACCTCCTTCACCACCTCCGCGAGCGGCATATCCTCCACGAGCACCTTGTACATGTCCGGTACGTCGCCGCGGTGCTCGACGGCCAGGGCCGTCGAGGCGTTGCCCTGGGGGTCGAGGTCGACCACGAGCACCCGCTGGCCGTGCATGGACAGCGCCGCCGCCAGGTTGACCGACGTGGTCGTCTTCCCGACGCCGCCCTTCTGGTTGGCGACGGTGAAGATCCGGGTTTTGGGAGGGCGGGGCCAATCTCCATCTCGGACCCCGGTGGAACCTCTGGGAGCGGCGCTGGTCTTCCGGGTCGATGTTTCACGTGAAACCACTGAGCTGAGTGCCTCTCGTACCAGCGGCGAGTCGCCGGGATTAAGGGGGGTCTGGGTCACGGTCGTCGTCCTTTCAACCGGCCTGACTGCGGCACCGGGAGCCGGTGCCGGCCAGCCCAGACCGGAAAGGCTTCCTTGTGGCAAAGCGGCCGAATCCTCGGGCCAGCCCAGACCGCTCGTCGCGCTGGCAATCGCACCTGTACGGTCGTTCACTGGCCTCGTACTCGCTTTGCTCGGTTTATCTACTGGCCTCGCGTTACCTGCCTCGCGAGGCGCGATCCTTCCGGCGAGCGGCCTTCCGCGCTCCTTCGGGAGCTCGACCGGCGACCACCCGGATGAGAGTTGCGGGCGGCTCGACCTTACCGTGCCCAACCGATGTGAGCTCAGCGGTTTGAACCCCACTCGACCGCAATTGCCGCTCGGCGTCCGCCAATTCCTCCGCGGCACGCTCGCCCTTCATGGCCAGCAGCTCGCCACCCTCGCGCAAGAGGGGGAGCGCCCACTTCAGCAGGCGGTCGAGCGGCGCCACCGCACGGGCGGAGGCGACGTCGAACTCCCGCCTGCCCGCGAACTCCTCCGCACGGCCGCGCAGCACCTCGACGTTGCCGAGCTTCAGCGACTCCACACACTCCTCCAGAAAGACCGTCCTGCGAAGAAGCGGCTCCAGGAGGGTGACGGTGATGTCGGGCCGTACGATCGCCAGGACCAGTCCCGGCAGTCCGGCGCCGGAGCCGATGTCGACCAGGCGCGCGTCGGCGGGCACGGCCTCGGCGATCACCGCGCAATTGAGCAGGTGGCGGTCCCAGATGCGCGGCACCTCCCGCGGGCCGAGCAGCCCGCGCACCACCCCGGGGCCGGCCAGCAGTTCCGCGAACGCCTCCGCCCTGGCCCAGGCGTCACCGGCGAACACCTCGCGCGCGACCTCGGGCGGCTCAGGGATCTGGTCACTCACTCGACGCTCACTCTTCCCTCGGAAATGTCGGGGTCAGGCCGGTCTTAAGGCTAACGGCCCGCCTCGACGGCACCGTACGGCGCGGGCCCCGAACTCGTACGCCGCCGCCGACATCGTATGGAACAGGCCACGAAAAAGGCCGCCGCCCCTGGAGAACCAGGAGCGGCGGCCTCTGCTTGTCCGCGCCGTCGTCAGACGGGGAGGACCACCACGAAACGGCGGGGCTCCTCGCCCTCGGACTCGCTCCGCAGGCCCGCCGCCGCGACGGCGTCATGCACGATCTTCCGCTCGAACGGGGTCATCGGCTGCAGCGACTTGGGCGCGCCGATCCGCTTGACGTCCGCCGCGACCTTGGTGCCAAGCTCGCGCAGCTCGCTCCGGCGGCGGTCACGGTAGCCGCCGATGTCGAGCATCAGGCGCGACCGCTCACCTGTCTGGCGGTGGACCGCGAGGCGGGTCAGCTCCTGGATGGCCTCCAGCACCTCACCGTTGGGGCCGACCAGATCGCCGCCCTTGATATCGACCACCGACACCACCGCGCGATCACCTTCGACATCCATGTCGATGTCACCGTCGATGTCGGCGATGTCGAGCAGACCCTCGACGTAGTCCGCCGCGATCTCGCCTTCCTGCTCCAGGGCGGCGAGATCGGGAGCCGCCTTCACGGGCTCCCTCTCGGCCTCGGCCTCGGTCACGTCCGGCCACTCCTTCGTGCTGTCGGGATGAGACGTCAGGACTTCTTGCTACCGGCCCGCTTGCTGCGGGGCTGGCGGGTGGGCTGCTGGCGGACCACCTTGGGCTCCGGCACAGACGGCACCTCAGGCTCGGGCGCGGTCTTCTTGACCTTGCTCAGCAGGCTCGGCTTGGGCTCGGGGGTCGTGACGTTGCCCTTCGCGTCGACCACCGGAGAGGGGTTTCGGCTGTAGAACCAGTGCTGCTGGCCGAGGGTCCAGAGGTTCGTGGTGACCCAGTAGAGGATCAGGCCGAGGGGGAAGTTCAGCGAGAAGATGGCGAACAGCGGCGAGACGTACATCAGGATCTTCTGCTGCTGTGCCATCGGGTTGTCCGGCATCTGGGCCATCGAGCGGGTCACGCTCTGCCGGACGGTGAGGAAGGTGGTCAGCGAGCTGATCGCCACGAAGATGGCGAGCACGACCTTGGTTATGATCGGGTCGGCGCCCAGCTTGATGATGTCGCTCGAACTGGTGAAGAAGGTCGCCGGGACCGGCGCGCCGAAGATGTGGGCCGCCCTGGCGCTGTCCATCATCTGCTGGGTCATGCCGAACTTGGGCACCGGGCTGTTGGCCATGGCCTGGAGCACGGTGAACATCGAGATGAAGATCGGGAACTGTGCCACGATCGGCAGGCAACCACCCAGCGGGTTGGCCCCCTGCCCCTGGTACAGCGCCATGACCTCCTGGTTCATCCGCTGCTTGTCGTTCTTGTAGCGCTTGCGGATCTCCTGGACCTTGGGCGCCAGTTCCTGCATCTTCTTCGACGAGCGCATCTGCTTGAGGAAGAGCGGGAAGATCAACAGCCGCATCAGCACGGTGAGCGTGATGATGGTCAGCGCCCAGTTGAGCCCGCTGTTCCTCGGAATGAAGGTGCTGTAGCCCTCGTGGATCCAGGTGATCACTTGGGCCACGGCCGTGTAAAGCCAGTTCAGCCAGGACAGCTCCACCGAGCTAGCTCCCTTGCGTTTCGTCGGACCGGCCCGGGCGCGGGGGCACCGGGTCAAAGCCTCCGGGATGGAATGGGTGGCAACGCCCGATTCTCCGGATCGTCAACCATGTACCGCGCAGCGCGCCGTGAACGGCCACGGCTTCGAGACCGTAGGCACTGCACGAGGGGTGGAAACGGCAACGGGGACCCAGCAGAGGGCTCACGAAGGCCCGGTAGAACCGGATCGGAGCCATCAGGATCCTGGCAGCCGGAGAAATCCCGGCGGTCTGCTGCGCCGTCATCATCGCCCATCCATGCGAGCCCCGGGGGGCTCCAGCCGCCTGAGTAAACGATTCAGCGCGACGTCGAGTTCGGCGGCAATGCGCTCGCTTCGCGCGGACGCGGCCGGTGGATTGGCGCGTACAACAAGCAGGCTACCTCGTGGAAGCCGGTCGAGACGGTCTCGCATGAGGTGTCTCAGCTGACGTTTGACCCGGTTTCTGATCACCGCGCCTCCCACGGCGCGGCTCACCACGAATCCGACCAGGGGAGGGTCGTCGCTGTCGACGCGCATGCCGAAATGCGCGACCAGGGTGGGGCGGCCTGCTCGGCTTCCCCTTTTGATCGCGTCGGCGAAATCGTCGCCCCGGCGCATGCGGGACCCGGACGGCAACACAAGAGACCTTGGTGACCCTGGGCAGGTACGCCCGTCGCCCGTCGGCATCGCTGCCGACGGGCGACGGGCTCTGCTGCCTTGGCCCGGCGAACCGGGCTCAACGGATGCGTCAGGCGGAGAGCTCGGCGCGGCCCTTACGACGACGAGCGGCGAGAATGGCGCGGCCGGCGCGGGTGCGCATGCGGAGCCGGAAGCCGTGGGTCTTCGCACGACGGCGGTTGTTCGGCTGGAAAGTACGCTTGCTCACGAGTGGGCTCCAGGCTCAAGACGCATCCCCAGCACATGGGGACGCTCGACAGTGGCTGGCCTGCCAGATGCGGGGCATGCGAAATAGCCGCCGCGTGGCAAGCCGACCGTCGTACGTTACGGGGCAGGCGCGCCCCAGGTCAAACCGGAGAACGTCCCAGAGCGCGCGAGTACAGGTTATCCACCTTTCCACAGGCACGTTTTCCACCGGCGCCCCGCCGTCCACAGGATGTGCACTCTGTCCCCCCCGTACTGCCACTAGGCTGTGGACAACGTCTTGTGCACAGCTGTGGACAGGACTACCGTCGGCTCCTCCGAACCCTCTCTCCACTGCGAGGACGCGTCGGACCGCGGGTAACAGACTGTGCACAGCCTGTGGATTCGGTGTGGATATCGAACGGTGCCCACGAAGGTGCCACCGGACGCCCGGCCTGTGGACAACGGCGAGATCCGGTGCTTCCGGCGGCCATCGATGTGGATAAACAGATCGCGGTAGGCCAGCGGGGGCCGCGTCGGGAGGAGCGGAGCCGACCCATGGACGGAACGGACCTCAGCGCGGTCTGGGCGAGGGCGCTGGAGAACTCCCTGAACGAGAACGTCCCGTCTCAGCAGCGGGTCTGGCTCAGCATGACCCGGCCCTTCGGCCTCATGAACGACACGGTGGTGCTCGCCGCACCCACGGATTTCGCCAGAGACGTCCTGGAGAACAAGCTTCGTCCGCTTATCAGTCACGCGCTCTCCCAGGAATTCGGCCGCCCGATGCGGGTGGCGGTCATGGTCGATCCCAGCGCGGCGGGTCCCGAGCCCGGACTCGCCTCTCGCCAGGACCCTTATCCCCAGGCACAGCCGCAGGGTTATACACAGGCCGGCGGGGCCCAGCAGGGTTATACGCAACCGGCAAACCCCCAGCACCACGGGGGTTCCGGGCCTCATCCTCCCTACCAGGGAGGTAACCCGGCCGCCCAGCCGTCCACCGAATATCCACAGGCTCAGCCGTTCTCCTACCCGTACCAGCAGGCCGAGGAATCCCCCCAGCCGTACCGCCTCACAGAGCCGTCCCAGGCTCCCTCATCGGGGGACCAGAGCCCCGGATACACCCGCGGCGGCTACACCGCGCCCTCGCCGCGTCCCGAGCCCGACTCCTTCGACCGCGGCGCGCCCGCGGTGCCCGGCGCGGGCGGTGTGCAGAACAGGTGGGACAGCCGCGGGAGCCGGACACAGGGCGAGCCGGCCCGGCTGAACCCGAAGTACACCTTCGAGACCTTCGTCATCGGCTCCAGCAACCGTTTCGCCCACGCGGCCGCGGTCGCGGTGGCCGAGGCGCCTGCCAAGGCGTACAACCCGCTGTTCATCTACGGCGACTCGGGTCTGGGCAAGACCCACCTGCTGCACGCGATCGGCCACTACGCCCAGAGCCTGTACGACGGCGCGCGGGTGCGGTACGTGAGCTCCGAGGAGTTCACCAACGACTTCATCAACTCCATCCGCGACCACAAGGCCGACAACTTCCGGGGTCGCTATCGGGCCGTGGACATCCTGCTGGTGGACGACATCCAGTTCCTGGAGGGCAAGGAGCAGACGCAGGAGGAGTTCTTCCACACCTTCAACACCCTGCACAACTCCAACAAGCAGATCGTCATCTCCAGCGACCGGGCGCCGAAACAGCTGGTCACGCTGGAGGACCGGCTGCGCAACCGGTTCGAGTGGGGCCTGATCACCGACGTCCAGCCGCCCGAGCTGGAGACCCGGATCGCGATCCTGCGCAAGAAGGCGATCCAGGAGGGCCTGGCCGCGCCGCCCGAGGTGCTGGAGTACATCGCCAGCCGCATCTCCACCAACATTCGCGAGCTGGAGGGCGCCCTGATAAGGGTGACCGCGTTCGCCAGCCTCAACCGGCAGTCGGTCGATCTGCAGCTCACCGAGGTCGTGCTCAAGGACCTGATCACCGAGGACGCCGGGTCGGAGATAACGGTCGCCACGATCATGGCCTCCACCGCCGCCTACTTCGGCCTGTCGATCGACGACCTGTGCGGCGGGTCGCGCTCGCGGGTCCTGGTCACCGCCCGCCAAATCGCCATGTACCTGTGCCGGGAGCTGACCGACATGTCGCTGCCGAAGATCGGCCAGCAGTTCGGCGGCCGCGACCACACCACGGTCATGCACGCCGACCGGAAGATCCGCTCCCTGATGGCCGAGCGCCGCTCGATCTACAACCAGGTCAACGAACTCACCACCAGGATCAAGCAGCAGTCGCGCAATGGGTGAGGTTTTTCACCCCATGATGCACAGGCTGTGGAAAACCTTGTGGATCAACGACTCGCGGGGACGAGGAAGGCTCCGAGGCGTCCACCCATGATCATCTGCAAACAAGCCGGTCCGAACGCTGTTCGGAGACTGTGGACAACTCTGGGGAGAAGTTGTGGACAACCTGGGGACAACCTGTGGACAACCTGGGGACGCCCTGTGTAGAGAGTTTTCCACAAGGACAAAACGACCTCATACCCGGTGGATAACCTGGGGAAACCTCGTGGATAACCGGTGGACAGAGGGCACCGAATCTGGGGACGGCCTGTGGGTACTCTGCGGTTCTCCCCAGCCTCAAGAGTTGTCCACAGTGGTCGCCCACAGCCCCAGTGGATGAAAAAACCGCACTTGACCTGCGGAAACAATGGCTTTCCACAGTATCCACACCCCCTAATACGATGGCCACTTGTATCTCTACTAGAAACCCCAAGAGCCATAAGAGGGGTTCCGGGGGAGCGCAGGTGCAAGACAGTGAACACTTGAACCCCAAGCACCGAGCGGACGGCGCTCGATACACAGGAGGCAGATCCACGTGATGTTCCGGGTCGACCGAGACGTGCTCGCTGAGGCGGTCGCATGGACGGCGCGCAGCCTGCCGGCGCGTCCCTCCGTGCCGGTGCTGGCCGGCATGCGTCTTGAGGTCACTGAGAACGGGCAGCTCAAACTCTCGGCCTTCGACTACGAGGTCTCCGCCGAGGTGACCCTCGAACTGCAGACGGGTGAGGCGGGCGTGGTGCTCGTCTCAGGCAGGCTCCTCGCCGAGATCACCAGGGCGCTCCCCGCGCAGCCCGTGGATTTCGTCGTGGAGGGAGCCAAGGCGGTCGTCACCTGTGGCAGCGCCCGGTTCACACTCCTGACCATGCCTGTGGAGGACTATCCCTCCCTGCCGACCATGCCACCGGCCGCGGGGAGGGTGGGCAGCGACGTGTTCGCCTCCGCAGTCGGCCAGGTCGCCGTGGCCGCGGGCAAGGACGACACCCTGCCGATGCTCACCGGCGTGCGCGTGGAGATCGAGGGCGCCACGGTCACCCTCGCGGCGACCGACCGCTACCGCCTCGCCGTAAGGGAGCTGAACTGGCAGCCGGACCAGCCCGACTTCTCGGCGATCGCGATGATCCCCGGCCGGACCCTCGCGGACACCGCCAAGGCCCTGGGGGGCACCGGTGCCGAGGTCGAGATCGCGATGAGCTCCGCGGGGGGCACCGGTGAAGGCATGATCGGCTTCTCCAGCGCGGGACGCCGCACCACCACCCGGCTGCTCGACCCCGAGTTCCCCAAGTACCGCTCGCTGCTGCCCACCGAGTTCTCCGCCTGCGCGCAGCTGCCGACGGCCGCCTTCGTCGAGGCCGTCAAGCGGGTGGCCCTGGTCGCCGAGCGCAACACGCCGGTACGGCTCGCCTTCCGCGGCGACGAGGTCGTCCTGGAGGCGGGCAGCGGCGACGAGGCGCAGGCCGTCGAGGTGCTTCCCGTCGAGTTCGAGGGCGAGGACATCAACATCGCCTTCAACCACCAGTTCCTGCTGGAGGGCCTCGGCGCGATCGACTCCGACGTGGCCCGACTGCAGATGACCACGTCCACCAAGCCCGCCATCCTCACCGGCGGCAAGCCTGTGGACGACGGAGGAGTTCCCGACTACCGCTACCTGATCATGCCCATCCGGCTCTCCAGCTGATGGTGGGGGTGCCACGGTCGGACGCACCGCGGCCCGAGGCAGGTGAAGAGGGGCCGTGGCTCAAGGCGTGCCTGAACGGCGCCAGGAGGCCAGGAGACCAGCCGGCCCTCCCCGTGACCCCTCCACAGCTCGCTGAGGCGGCCCGTGAGGCCCGTGAGGCGGGTGCGGGCGCTGTTCACATGCATCCGCGCGACGAGGCGGGCAGCGAGTCGCTCAGCGCCGTCCACATCGGGGCGGCGGTGCGCGCGGTGCGCGCGGCGTGCCCCGGGCTCCCCGTGGAGGTGAGCACGGGGCTGTGGATAACCGGCGGGGATGTGGACGCGCGGCGCGCGGCCGTCCGCGGCCGGGCCGGGGGGAGGAGGAGCCGACCTGGATTCTGCTGGTCGAGACGGGGCGGCCGGGGCCGGTCACGCGCATCGGCCTGGAGGACGTCCTCCACGGCCCCACGGGTGATCCGGTAGGCGGGAACCCCGTGCTGGTAGGGCTTGCGCGGGCACGGCTGACGTAGGTGGATGATTGAAACCCTGAAGGGGGTTCTCGTATGCAGATCGGCATGGTCGGGCTGGGCAAGATGGGCGGCAGGATGGCCGAGCGCCTGCGCCGCGGCGGCCACGAGGTCGTCGGCTACGACCGCGATCCCGCGGTCAGCGACGTCTCCAGCCTGGAGGAGCTCGCGGAGCGGCTCCGGCCGTCGCGCGCGGTGTGGGTCATGGTGCCCTCCGGCGACCCGACCCGGGCGACGATCGAGGCGCTCGGTGACGTGCTGTCCCCCGGCGACCTTCTCGTCGACGGAGGCAACTCGCACTACGTCGACGACCAGAAGCACGGCGCCGCTCTGGCCACCAAGGGCATCGGGTTCGTCGACTGCGGCGTGAGCGGCGGCGTCTGGGGGCTGGAGAACGGTTACGCGCTCATGGTCGGCGGCGACGGCGCCGACGTCGAGCGGATGATGCCGATCTTCGAGACCCTCAAGCCCGAGGGCGAGGACGGCTTCGTCCACGCCGGCAGGATCGGTGCCGGTCACTTCGCCAAGATGGTCCACAACGGCATCGAGTACGGCATGATGCAGGCCTTCGCCGAGGGCTGGGAGTTGCTGGAGGCCTCCGACATCGTGACCAACGTGCCCGGCGCCTTCAAGAGCTGGCGGCAGGGCACGGTCATCCGCTCCTGGCTGCTCGACCTGATGGTCCGCGCACTTGAGGAGGACCCCGCCCTGGAGCAGCTCGAGGGCTACGCGCAGGACTCGGGCGAGGGCCGCTGGACGGTCCAGGCGGCCGTCGACCTCGCGGTCCCGCTGCCTGTCATCACCGCCGCCCTGTACGCCAGGTTCGCCTCCCGCCAGGACGACTCGCCGGCCATGAAGGTCGTCGCGGCCCTGCGCAACCAGTTCGGCGGCCACGCGGTCACCTCCAGGGCGGGTTCGGCGACCAAGGGCGCCGACTCCCCGGGCGCCGCCGTCACCCCCCCGGTCGAGGCGGCCGGCTAGTACGGCGTTCCTCATCGGAAGCGCGGATCCACCCGGGCTCCGGGCATCGTGAAGGCCGCCCCGGCAGCCTCGGCCGCACGTTCGCGACCTCCGTTGCGGAACGAAGTGCCGGTTCCCGCGGCGCACGGCTCGCGTCATACCTTTTCCACAGGGCGCGAGCCGTGCGGGCGCCGGAGGCCACGGTGACGGACGGGGCCGACTAATCTTCCTGGGGTGCATGTCGCCCATCTCTCCCTGACCGACTTCCGGTCCTACGAAACCGTCGATCTCGGCATGGAGCCGGGGGTCACGGCCTTCGTCGGGCACAACGGCACGGGAAAGACCAACCTGGTCGAGGCGCTGGGTTACGTGGCGACGCAGGCCAGCCACCGGGTCGCCAACGACGGGCCGCTGGTCCGGCAGGGCGCGGCGCGGGCGATCGTACGCTCGGTGGTGGTGCGCGACGACCGGCGGGCGCTGATCGAGCTGGAGATCAACCCGGGCAGGGCCAACAGGGCCAGGCTGAACCGCTCGCCCGTCTCCCGCACGCGTGACGTCGTCGGCCTGCTGCGCACCGTTCTGTTCGCTCCGGAAGACCTCTCCATGGTCAAGGGCGATCCCTCCGAGCGGCGCCGGTTCCTCGACGATCTCCTGGTGGCCAGGACGCCCAGGTTCGCGGGGGTGCGCGCAGACTACGACCGGGTGCTCAAACAGCGTGGCGCGCTGCTGCGCACGGCCGCGCAGGCCCGGCGGGGGCGCGGCCGGAGCGCCCGGCGGGCCGAGAGCGACACGGCGTTCGCCGAGGCCGGGGCGGGAGACCCGCTGAGCACCCTTGATGTCTGGGACGCCCACCTGGCCACACACGGTGCCGAGCTGCTCGCGGCCAGGCTGGAGCTGGTCGAGACACTGCGCCCCCTGGTCGCCGCCTCGTACGCCGCTCTCGCGCCCGACTCCGCCCCCGCGAGGCTGGAATACCGCGGCACCCTGTCCGCGGACGCCGGCACCGGCCACGTCGATCGCGTCGATCGCGTCGATCGCGTCGATCGCGTCGATCGCGTCGAGCTCGCGGAGCGGCTGCGGGCCGGTCTGCTGGAGGTTCGCGCCGCCGAGCTCGAACGCGGCGTCACCCTCGTCGGCCCGCACCGCGACGACCTGTTCCTCGGTCTGGGAGAGCTGCCTGCGCGCGGCTACGCCAGCCACGGTGAGTCGTGGTCGTACGCGCTGGCGCTCAGGCTGGCCGCCTACGACCTGCTCAGGGCCGACGGCGGCGACCCGGTCCTGATCCTGGACGACGTCTTCGCCGAGCTGGACAGCAGGCGCCGACGCCGCCTGGCCGAGATGGTCGCCCCCGCCGAGCAGGTGCTGATCACCGCCGCGGTCCCCGACGACGTGCCGAAGGAGTTGGCCGGAGGCCGTTTCGACGTGACGGAGGGAGGTGTGGCCCGTGCCCGATGACGCAGAGCCGGGATCCGGTGGTGCCGGGGCGGACGCCGCGGCCCCCAGAGCGGCGAGGAGTGCGGCCGCCAAGGGGGCGGCGATGGCCAGGGAGAAGCTGGCCCAGGCCAAGTCGGACGCCGCCAGGCGAGGGCAGCTTCCCCGCAGGGAGCCGCGCCGCAGGGCGTCCGGGCCGCGCAGGGACGCGGGTGATCCCCAGCTCTTCGGCAGGGCCATCGCCGACCTGCTCGCCGACCGGGGCTGGGAGCAGCCCGCCGCGATCGGCGGGGTCTTCGGCCGCTGGCACGAGATCGTCGGCCCGGACATGGCGGCCCACACCAGGCCGGAGACCTTCGCGGAGGGCGAGGTCGTGGTCATCGCGGACTCCACCGCCTGGGCCACCCAGGTGCGTCTGCTGGCAAGGACCCTCGTAAGAAGGTTGAATGAGGAGCTCGGGGACGGAACGGTGCAACGGGTCAAGGTTCGCGGACCGCAGAACGGCCCTCGATCCAGCGGCGGCCTACGAGTCACCGGAAGCCGCGGTCCGGGCGACACATACGGCTGATCCGACGATCAAAAACGGATCAGCAGCCTTTCTGGCGCGATGAACCCCGCCCCCGTAGGGGGATGTTCAAGACGATGATCGTCACGCGACAGGCCATTTCAGGGGCCGTCAATGCCACACGATGTGCTCTGAGCCGCTAGAATGAAATCGAATTCCGGACACGTCCGTTTGCGTGTCACCCCCGGCGTGTGTGCCGGCTCCCCTGGGTGGACGCATCGGGGCATTCACGACGGTGACGGGCACGGCGGGGCTACACGTTTGTCTCCCTGCCGCGTGTCCGCGGCAGGAGGATTTCGCACTTGTCCTACGACGCTAGCTCAATCACCGTTCTCGAAGGACTTGAGGCGGTCCGTAAGCGCCCCGGTATGTACATCGGCTCCACCGGCGAGCGCGGTCTCCATCACCTCGTCTACGAGGTCGTCGACAACTCCGTCGACGAGGCCTTGGCCGGGCACGCCGACCGGATCGAGGTCACCCTGCTCGCCGACAACGGCGTGCGGGTCGTCGACAACGGCCGTGGCATCCCGGTCGGCAACGTTCCCGGCGAGAACCGTCCCGCGGTCGAGGTCGTGCTGACCGTGCTGCATGCGGGCGGCAAGTTCGACGACAAGTCGTACGCGGTCTCCGGAGGACTGCACGGGGTGGGCGTCTCCGTCGTCAACGCGCTGTCCAGCAGGCTCGAGGTGGAGATCCGCCGCGACGGTCACCACTGGCGGCAGACCTACGTCGGCACCCGGCCCACCGCTCCTCTGGTCAAGGGCGAGGAGACCGACGAGACCGGCACCTCGATCACCTTCTGGGCCGACGAGACCATCTTCGAGACCACGACCTGGCACTTCGAGACTCTCGCGCGCCGCTTCCAGGAGATGGCCTTCCTCAACAAGGGCCTGACGATCTCCATCAGGGACGAGCGCCCCGAGTTCATCGACGACGACCCCAAAGAGGTCACCTACCACTACGAGGGCGGTCTGTCCGACTTCGTCAAGCACCTCAACTCCAAGAAGGAACCCGCCCACATCTCGGTGATCGACTTCGAGGAGCACGGAGAGGGCATCGCGGTCGAGATCGCGATGCAGTGGAACAACTCGTACAGCGAGTCGGTCTACACCTTCGCCAACACGATCAACACCGCGGAGGGCGGCACCCACGAGGAGGGCTTCCGCGCGGCGCTGACGTCCATCGTCAACCGCTACGCGCGCGAGCAGAAGTTCCTCAAGGAGGGCAAGGACGACAACCTCGCCGGTGAGGACATCCGCGAGGGTCTCACCGCGATCATCTCGGTGAAGCTGGCCGACCCGCAGTTCGAGGGTCAGACCAAGACCAAGCTGGGCAACACCGAGGCCAAGTCGTTCGTCCAGAAGGCCTGCAACGACCACCTGCGCGACTGGTTCGAGCGCAACCCCGGTGAGGCCAAGGACATCATCACGAAGTCCCTGCAGGCCTCACGCGCCCGCCTCGCGGCCCGCCAGGCCCGTGACCTGACCCGGCGCAAGTCGCTGCTGGAGTCGGGCTCCGGACTGCCGGGCAAGCTGGCCGACTGCCAGTGGAGCGATCCGGAGAAGTGCGAGTTGTACATCGTCGAGGGTGACTCGGCGGGCGGCTCGGCCAAGGGCGGCCGCGACTCCAAGTTCCAGGCGATCCTCCCGCTCCGCGGCAAGATCCTCAACGTGGAGAAGGCCCGGATCGACAAGGTCCTGCAGAACGCCGAGGTCCAGGCGCTGATCACCGCCATGGGCACGGGCGTGCACGACGAGTTCGACATCACCAAGCTCCGCTACCACAAGCTCATCCTGATGGCGGACGCCGACGTGGACGGCCAGCACATCACGACCCTGCTGCTGACCCTGCTGTTCCGCTTCATGCGGCCGCTGATCGAAGCGGGGCACGTCTACCTCTCCCAGCCACCGCTCTACAAGATCAAATGGGACAGGAGGGGCGACGACGCCTCCTACGCCTACTCCGACCGCGAGCGCGACGAGGTCATCAAGGCCGGTATCGCCGCGGGCAAGCCGGACCCCCGGCCCCGTGACAACGTGCAGCGATTCAAGGGGCTGGGCGAGATGAACGCCGCCCAGCTCTGGGATACGACCATGAACCCCGACACCCGCCTGCTCCTGCAGGTCACCCTCGACGACGCGGCCCAGGCCGACGAGCTGTTCAGCGTGCTCATGGGTGAGGACGTCGAGGCGCGCCGCTCCTTCATCATCAGGAACGCCCGGGACGTCCGTTTCCTCGACGTGTAGCGGTAGCCGTACCAGAAAAGGATCTTGACCTGTGACGGAAGTCAACACTCCGCCCGGCCCTCCGGTAGACCGCGTCGAACCGGTCGACATCCAGTCCGAGATGCAGCGCAGCTACATGGACTACGCGATGTCGGTCATCGTCTCGCGCGCGCTGCCGGACGTCCGCGACGGCATGAAGCCGGTGCATCGCCGGGTGCTTTACGCCATGTACGACGGCGGCTACCGCCCCGACCGCGGCTACTTCAAGTGCTCCCGCGTCGTCGGCGACGTCATGGGCTCCTACCACCCGCACGGCGACTCGTCGATCTATGCCACCGTCGTGCGGATGGCCCAGCACTGGGCGCTGCGCTACACGCTGGTCGACGGGCAGGGCAACTTCGGCTCGCCGGGCAACGACCCGCCCGCGGCGATGCGCTACACCGAGTGCAAGCTCGCGCCCATCGCGATGGAGATGCTGCGCGACATCGACAAGGACACCGTCGATCTCATCCCCAACTACGACGGGCGCTCCCAGGAGCCGACGGTCCTGCCCTCGCGCTTCCCCAACCTGCTGGTCAACGGGGCGGCGGGCATCGCGGTCGGCATGGCCACCAACATCCCGCCGCACAACCTGCGGGAGGTGGCCTCGGGCATCGTCTGGTCCCTGCAGAACCCCGAGGCGACGGACGAGGAACTCCTCGAAGCGCTGATCGCCCGGGTCAAGGGGCCCGACTTCCCCACCGGCGCGCTGATCGTCGGCCGTCGCGGCATCGACGACGCGTACCGGACCGGCCGCGGTTCGATCACCATGCGGGCGATCGTCGAGGTCGAGGAGGACGCCAAGGGGCGCCAGTGCCTGGTCGTCACCGAGCTGCCCTACCAGGTCAACCCGGACAACCTCGCGCTGACCATCGCCGAGTCGGTGAAGGACGGCCGGATCACCGGCATCGCCGACGTCCGAGACGAGAGTTCCTCGCGCGTCGGCCAGCGCCTGGTGATCGTGCTCAAGCGCGACGCGGTCGCCAAGGTCGTGCTGAACAACCTCTACAAGCACACCCAGCTGCAGACCACCTTCGGCGCCAACATGCTGGCCCTGGTCGACGGCGTGCCGCGCACGCTCAGGCTCGACCAGTTCGTCCGCCACTACGTGGCCCACCAGATCGAGGTCGTGGTCCGCCGGACCCGTTACCTGCTGCGCAAGGCCGAGGAGCGGGCGCACATCCTGCGCGCGCTGCTCAAGGCACTCGACCGGATGGACGAGGTCATCGCCCTGATCCGGCGGTCGCCCTCGGCGTCCGCGGCCCAGGGCGGTCTGATGGCGCTCCTGGAGATCGACGAGATCCAGGCGCAGGCCATCCTCGACATGCAGCTGCGCAAGCTGGCCGCTCTGGAGCGCCAGCAGATCACCGACGAGCACGACGCGCTGATGGTGCAGATCACCGAGTACCAGGCGATCCTCGCCTCGCCCGAGCGGCAGCGCACGATCGTCCAGGACGAGCTCTCCGAGCTCACGGCGCGGTACGGCGACGAGCGCAGGACCGAGATCATCGCCTACGAGGGCGACATGTCCATCGAGGACCTCCTCGCCGAGGAGGACATGGTCGTCACGATCACCCGCGGCGGCTACGCCAAGCGAACCAACACAGATCTTTACCGGGCGCAGAAGCGCGGTGGCAAGGGTGTGCGGGGTGCGCAGCTGCGCCAGGACGACATCGTCGATCACTTCTTTGTCACCACGACGCACCACTGGCTGCTGTTCTTCACGAACAAGGGCCGCGTCTACCGGGTCAAGGCGTACGAGCTCCCCGACTCCGGCCGCGACGCTCGCGGGCAGCACCTGGCGAACCTGCTGGCCATGCAGCCTGACGAGGTCGTCATGGAGGTGCTGGACCTGCGTGACTACGAGGTCGCCCCGTACCTCGTGCTGGCCACCCGCAGCGGCCTGGTGAAGAAGACGCGCCTGTCCGAGTACGACTCGCCGCGCACGGGTGGCCTCATTGCCATCAACCTGCGCGAAGATGACGAGGTGATCGCTGCCAGGCTCGTGTCGGAGGAGGACGACCTCCTTCTCGTCTCACGCGGCGCCCAGTCCATCCGCTTCACGGCCTCCGACGAGGCCATGCGCCCGATGGGCAGGGCGACCAGCGGTGTGATCGGCATGCGCTTCCTGGAGGGCGACGAGCTCCTGGCGATGAACCGGATCGCCGACGGCGACAACGTGCTCATCGCGACCGAGGGCGGATACGCCAAGCGCACCCCCGTGGATCAGTACCCGATCCAGGGAAGGGGCGGCAAGGGCGTCCTGACCGCCAAGATCGTCAGCGCCCGTGGCAAGCTGGTTGGCGCGGTCATGGTCAGGCCCGAGGACGAGGTTTTCGCGATCACGTCCGCCGGAGGGGTTATCCGGACGAGCGCCGGGGAGATCAAGCAGTCCGGCCGCCAGACGATGGGGGTTCGACTGATGAATCTCGCAGAGGGGGACAGCGTCGTGGCTCTGGCCCGCAACGCGGAGGCGTTGGAGACCGAGGAAAACACCGAGGTGCCGGTGGAGACCGAGGGGAACGGGGAAGGGAATAACCCGTGAGTTCTCAGGGCGAGCCAGGCTCGCGCCCCGCCTCCTCGTCGATGCGTGACCAGGTGACGGAGAAAATAGACAAGACCGCTGAAACGAAAGACGTCGAGGCGGCCTCGTCACCGGTTAACGGTAGCGCGCCCGCGCCGGAAACCGATGAATCGGTAGCCGACGACCCCAAGGGCAGGAAAAAAGTGACGACCACAGAGGATGGCAAGCAGGCCGAGACCACGGTGCGGATCCGTCCGGGATCCCCACCTCCGTCCACGCCACCGTTACAGTCATCCCCACCGCCTCCGCCGGCGGGACAGCAGAACCGTCCACCGGCGGGACAGCAGCCGTGGTCGCCCGGCAGCCTGTCGTCGCCCCAGACACCGCTGGACACGTCTGGCAGGAAGCCCTCGGACATCCCCGCTCCCAGGTCGCCCCGCAAGGCACACCTGGTGTTGCGCAGGGTCGAGCCGTGGTCGGCCATGAAGTTCAGCTTCGTGGTGTCACTGGTCTGCTTCGTGGTGCTGTTCATCGCGGTCGCGGTGCTCTACATGGTGCTGTCAGGGCTGGGAGTGTTCGACAACATCATCCAGACGGTCAACCAGCTGACGACCGCCGACGGCAAGGCCACCAGCGGCGTCGACGTCGCCTCCTGGTTCGAGCCGGTCCGCATCCTGGGCTACACCGCCCTGATCGGCGCGGTGAACGTCGTGCTGATCACCGCACTCTCCACCCTTGGCGCGGTGATCTACAACGTCGCCTCCGACCTGGTCGGCGGTGTGGAGGTCACTTTCAGTGAGGCCGAATAGCCGATCTTGAGCCATGTCCTCGCTCTTCCACGGTCGGGGACATGGCGCAAGTAGGTGCCGAAGCAGGGTAAGCTTTTCCCAGTTCGAACGGACGGGTTCGCCTCCGCGAAGCGGGTGCGAGGCCGTTTGTATGTGCTGAGGGGCTATAGCTCAGACGGTTAGAGCGCTTCCCTGATAAGGAAGAGGTCCCAGGTTCAAGTCCTGGTAGCCCCACCAGCGAAAACGCCCCGTAGCGATCATGCTCCGGGGCGTTTTGCTGCAACGGGTACTGCAACGGCCTCACTCGAACAGGCCGTTCACTCGTCTGAGGGCGTCCTGGCGGCTCTCGCCGTTTCAGCACGGCAAGATCAGTAGCCGATTCCCAGGCTGACAGCGTGGGGTCGATTCCCGTCACCCGCTCTCCTTCTTCAAGGCCCTGGCAGGACGGAATCACCTCCGGCACCATGAGCGGGGGCAGCCCTTACGAACTCGGGGTGAATCGAAGCCGCTATGGTTCAGGGCGAGGTGGACTCGTTCAGAGGGCTCACCGGTCGCGTGCCGCGATGGCCAAGGCGATAAAATCACGAAACCGTGCGAACTCCTCCTGGTTCATCTTCAGTCTCACCCCGCCTATGATCTGGTCGTCGCCCCGCCTGGCGCCGAGCCGAACCTTGAACCCATCGCCGTGCGGCTGGACATCCACCCCAAGAAACGCCACGTGGTAGCGGCTGAATCGCCCCGGTTTCGGTGGAGACTTTGATGTGCCCCGAGTGCTGTGGAGTCGGCTTGGATGACTCGGCAGGGGGGTTCCCCGCGCTTGACCAGGCGGTAGGCGGTGTTGCGGCTGAGGCCGAGGAGGCGGGCGGCGGCGCGGCCTCCCGGCGGTCGCGCGACTTGTCAGTATACGGGTGGGGGTATATGGACAACGCCTTTTTCGCCAGGAGGTTCCGGGCATCGGGCCCGCCCGGATCGCGAGCCCGGCGATTCGCGGGCCGACGGCAGAAGTGACGCATGGCAAGGCATCTACGACGGCCGGTAGCATTGAATGATTCGCCGGTAGACGGGAGTCGCACCTGATGCGTGGTCTGGGAGAGCTGGAGTCCACGATCATGGAGCGCCTTTGGTCGTATCACCGGCCGGCGTCGGTCAGGGAGGTGCTCGAAGATCTCCGTCGTGACCGGGACATCGCCTACACGACCGTCATGACGGTGATGGACAAGCTGCACAAGAAGGGCCTGCTCCGCAGGAAGCCGGTCGGCCGGGCGTATGTCTATGAGACGGTGGCCAGCAAGGAGGCCTACACCGCCGAGCTGATGCGCAGCAGTCTCGCCTCCAGTGGCAACCAGGCGGCCACGCTGGTGCACTTCCTGGAGCGGCTGACCCCCGAGGAGTCGACCGCGCTGGAGGCCGCGCTGAAGGTGTATCCGCCGGGGCGCCGCGCATGATGGCCGCCGCCGTCCTGGCTCTGTACGCCGTGGTCGCGGTGGTCGCGCTGCCCTACCTGCTGGGCCGGGGTGAATGGGCTGATCGCGCACCCCGCCTGGCGATCTCCGTCTGGCTGGCCGCCTGTGCCTCCGCGGTCGCCTCCGCGATCTTCTCGGCGTCGGCCGCCGCGATCCCGGCCGGCGTGATCGGCCATGGCCTGGCCGAGTTCTTCGAGGCATGCGCGGACATGCTCTCCGACGGCGCGTCCCTCACCTCCCCGGGCGCTCGCGTCGCCCTGCTCGGTGCCGGGCTGATCGCGGCCAGGATCACCTACTGCGGGGCGGCCATCCTGGTCAGAGCACGAAGGGAACGACGGCGGCACGCCGAGATGCTGAACATCCTCGGACACCATGACGGCGTGCTGGACGCGGTCGTGCTCGACCACGACGAGGCCGCCGCCTACTGCCTGCCCGGGCGCGACGGCAAGGCCGTCATAACCACCGCGGCCCTGCGATCCCTGGCTCCCGAACAGGTCGCCGCCGTTCTCGCCCACGAGCAGGCGCACCTGCGCGGGCGCCACCACCTCGCCCTGGCCGCCGCCGAAGCCTTCTGCAGGGCCTTCCCCCGTCTGCCGCTGTTCGCCCGAGCCCGCAGTGAGATCGCGCGGCTGATCGAGCTTCTCGCCGACGACATCGCGGCCCGCCGCCACCCGCGCATCCACATCGCCGCCGCACTGGTCCGGATCGCCACGGGACGGACACCCGCGTTCGCGCTGGGCGCGGGCGGCGAGACCGCCCTCACCCGGGTCCGGCGCATGCTCAGCCCGGCGGCCCCGCTCAGGCTCCGGGAACGTGTCGCGGGCCTCGCCGCGGTCGCCTTCCTCCTCGTCGGCCCCGCGACCGTGGCCGTGATTCCCGGGGCGCGCTCGTTCCTGGCCCACCACTGCCACGGCATCTCACTGTTCTAGCCACCAATAATCTACGATGGTAAGTAGTAGATTGAAGGCGGGGTGCTGCCACGGCCTCCATCGACCGGCGTTTCGCCTGCGTGCATAGGCTTCTCTTGGCAACCCATTAGCCATCTACTGACAGCATGCTCCGAATTGCTCGCCGGCCATTCCGCAGCGGCGACACCACGGCCCCTGATCGCTCTCGGAGGTCTGCTCGCGGCCGGTCTGATCTTCGTCCGGGTCGGGTACTGCACAGCAAGCGTGCTGTTTCTCGGCTGGCGCGGCCGTGCGCAGCATAGGAGTGCTGTTCTGCTCGTCGGCCGCCAGGATCGCGAGCTGGGTGTGCTTGTCGTCAGGCACGACGAACCCGCCGCCTACTGCGTACCCGGTCGTGGCGGTCTGATTGTGATCACCAGCGGTACTCTGGCGGCGCTGGGGCGCCGGCACGTGGCAGCCGTACTCGCCCACGAACGGGCACACCTCGCCGGTCGCCATCATCTGCTGCTGGCCTGCGCCCAAGCACTGGTTCACGCCTTCCCCTGGATACCTCTCTTTGCTCGCGCCAGCAGGGAGGTTCCCCGCCATGTGGAGTTACTGGCCGACGATGTGGCCGCTCGCGAGCATCCGCGGACCGTCATCGCAGCGGTCCTGATCGCCGTGGCCGGGGCGTCGACACCGATCGCAGCCATGGGAGCGGGCGGCGAGACCGCCCTGATCCGTATCAGGCGGCTGCTGTCACCCGCATCACCGGTGCTGTGCAGGCGCGAGAAAATACTCGGCGCTCTCGGCGTCGGCGGGCTGCTGGCTGGTCCTGCGGTTGTGCTCGTCCTGCCCTCCCTGATCGTCTTCCTGGCTACCTGCCCCGCACTCACCTGAGCAGGCATCGACGGCTGGTGAAACTACAACGGCTGTGCGCAATGTCTCCACCAGGAGGGAACTGTCCGGGCCCGTCCGCAGCACAGCGGGACGAGCAAAGGAATCTCTTTGAGCACTACTTCTGGTAAACGTGGCGAATGAACCACAACGCGGAAAGCCGGCGGTGTCCAGATGTAGATCATATCTGGACACCGCCGACCGACTCATGGCCTACAGTCGGTCGAGAAGCTCCTGCATCTGCTTGATCTCAGCCTGCTGAGCGGTCTCGATGGTCCTGGCGAGCTCTTTGGCCTTGGGATCGGCCCCGTCGGTCTGTTCGGTCTTGGCCATCATGATCGCCCCCTTGTGATGGGCGATCATGAGCTCGGCGAACATCCGGTCGAACTGCGCGCCCTTTGCCGCCTGGAGCTTGACCATGTCCTCCTCGGTCATCATGCCGGGCATGACATGCTCGCCGTGGCCCCCCTCCGGGGCGGGAGCCTTCCAGGTGGACAACCAGTCGGTCATGGTGGCGATCTCCGGCCCCTGCGCGGCCTTGATCTTCGCCGCCAGTTCCTTCACCTCCGGGTCGGAGGCCCGCGTCTCGGCCAGTTTGGCCATCTCCACGGCCTGCTCGTGATGCGGGATCATCATCTGCGCGAAGGTGACGTCGATGTCGTTGAAGGAGGCTTCCGGCTCCTGGCTTGCGGTAGTGGCGGGAGCGGGGGCACTGCTGGTCATGCCGGTGTGGCCGGTCATCGTGTCGTCACCGCCTCCGCAGGCGATGAGCAGCGCGAGAGCACCGGCTCCAGCCGTGGCGGTCAGTGCGAGCCTGCGAAGGGCGGATCGGTTGGCGAACATCTCCATGGTCTCTTTCCAGTCGGTCGTATCTGCGTGCCGATCGTCTGCGGGCGGATCTTTGATGCCGTCCGCGGAGGCGATCGGCCTATACGCGCAGAACCGAGAGACGCGCCAGACGTAGGGCCGTCCTCCGCGGGGGCGGGCGGGCGACGAGCAGCGTCGGAGAGGCGTCGGCCGATCGGGCCTGCGAGATCCGCCGCGTCCACAGGGACGCCATACCGATGAGGAGAAGGAGAAACGAGGTGAGTACGGCCAGGCAGACGGAGCTCGGATCAAGGGTCGGAGGAGTGTCATCACGCCCTGAGATCAGTTGCCCGGCCTGGGGCATCAGGGTGGGACGGAGCACGGTGTGTGCTTTCGGCACTCCATGATCAGCGGTAAAGGTATGTCCGAAGGCGGCAGGCGTGCCGTCATGCTCCCGCCGGTGGTCTAGGTGCCCCAGGGTGTGCATCCCGGCGACGCCCAGAATCAGAGCGATCAGAAGAAAGCGGCACGGCACCCGCAACGTGGACCGGCGGGCTGAGCCGTCCATCGTCCGCCCCCTCACGCTTGCGGTCTGACCTTCCAATCTTCCTACGATCTATAATCGTAGAACAGTCGGCGTGAACATGGGGCAGGAAGCCCCCGTGGGAGCGAACAGCCACGAGGCGCGCGACGTGAGCTCGCAATCCTGCCCGGCCATGGGCATGAGCGGCCGACGTGACGCAGTGGTCTTGGCATCTTGACCAGGACGTGAACGATAGGGGTGCTGCGAAGGAATCGCATGGTCAAGGCTCGCAGGGTAGAACGGCCGCCCGGCCGTCAGATCGAAAGCTGATGAATCACTGCACAAGCATTTACTATTAGCTATAGTAATTAGTGGCGGACAGGCCCCACCCCGCTGACCGCCGACGCCGCCGTCCGGGCCCGGACGGCGGCGGATCCTCGCACTCTTCGCATTGCTCGGCCTGGTCGAGTCGCTACCGGCACTGATCATCGCCTCCGCGCTCACCGGCTTCGCCGGCGCCCTGTCCAACCCTGCGGCGTTCAACCCTGCGGCCCGCGCCTACCTGGCTCAGGAGGCAGGCGACCGCAAAAAGGGTTACCGAGCCGAGAAGAACGACCACGACCAAGGTCGACACCGCCTCTCCTGGGGGGACGGCAGCCCGGAAGCAGAAGGCTCGCGCACCGATGAGGAGAAGCGTGACGGCTGCGTCCCGTGGGATTCGGCGTCCTAGCGTATTTCGAGCTCTGGTCTCGATGTTCATCGTTGTGATCATGTGTGTGGGCGTGGCCTCGGCAGGCCATACCGAGCCCAAGCCCACCGCCAAGGAACTCCGTAAGGAGCTGGCGGAGACGACGTGTTTCCGGTGTGTTCGCTCAGCCCAGCGTGGCGAGCAGCTCGCGGCAGTGGTTATGACGACTTGAAACGGCCACATTTGGGCGGCTTGGCTGCTAAAGGTAGTCGCAACACCTGACCCCAAGGCCAACTGGATCCACCTCATGAGTCGCATGGCCATTGCCATCGGAGGGGACATCGGCGGTTTCGCGTTGCACCGGGCTGATCCGCTCGCCATGCCGAATGACAGACTGGCTGAAGGCGTGGTGCGCGCAGATCACCGGGTCATCCAGGTGAGCCCCGGTGCCGGGGCCGTCGAACGCCACGGACAGCGCCAGGGTGTCCGGCGGTCCGTCCTCTCTTCCGAGATGCCAAGGCGCGTGGAGCCCTCGCGTCGACTCCACGAAAACGGGGCCGCAGAAAAGGCCTTTCTACTACTCTTCGTAGTTATAGTCATCCTCCTGAAGGTATCGCGTACCCGGGCAGCTGGGCGCGCCTCACGCGAGGCCCGAGAGCAGGCTCTTAGCGGCCGATTCACTGTGGAGATCGCTACAGATGGTTCCGCCTCCCCGGCTGGGCGCCACTGTCTGCTGCCCTGTCTAAGCATGGAAATACGGAGTAAAGGGTGAATAGCCTGTGCTACTTCTGTAGCATTTCGCCCGACATCTGGACAAGGGAAGGCGTCACACAGTGGCCGTTGCAGGCATGCCGGTGCGAGTCGGACGGATACCTGTGGCGGCGGGACTCGTGATCGCCGTCCTGCTGTCGCCTCTCGACGGAGCGGTCGCAGAGCCACGGCCCACCATCCCCCAGGCCAGGGCGAAACTCGCGAAGCTCAATGACCAGGCCGGCAAGGTCGTCGACCGCTACAACCTGGCCAACGAGCGCTGGAAGAAGGCCAAGAAGCACTACGACGAGCTGAACAAGGTCTACGACCGGCAGCGGGAGTCAGTTGATGCCCTGCGCCGCAACCTCGTCACAGTGGCCGTCAGCACCTACCAGGCCGGCGGGCTGAGCGGCGGAGCGGGGCTCATCTCCAGCGCCGACCCTCGGGCGCTCCTGAGTGGTATGGCCGCGGTCGACCAGATATCGGCCGGGCACGCGGAGTCGCTCCGTGCATTCGACACCGCCGCCCAAACCCTCAAACTGCAGCACGGCAAAGCCAAGGACGCGCTGACCGAGGCGGACAAGGCACGAGACACGCTGGCCAAGGAAAAGACCAAGACCAAGCGCCTGATCGCCGAGCAGACGAAACTGCTGCGCAGGCTCGGCGCCTTCCGGGCCGGCGACCCCAACAGCACCGGTGTCACGTACAACGGCTCGGCCTCCGGAAACGCGAGGACCGCTCTGCAGTTCGCCTACGCGCAGATCGGCAAGCCGTACCAGTGGGGCGGGGAGGGGCCGGGATCGTACGACTGTTCCGGTCTGACGCAAACCGCCTGGCGCAACGCCGGAGTCAGCATCCCCCGCACCACGTGGGAACAGTGGAGCTGGGGGGCCGGCAGGCGAGTGCCACTCGATTTGAACCAGTTGCAGCCCGGTGACCTGCTTTTCAGCAAGGGCCTGGGCCACATGGGCATGTACGCGGGCAACGGCAAGATGGTGCACGCCCCGAGGACCGGCGACATCATCAAAGTGGTCGATCTCGACGACTACTGGTGGGGCCGCCTCCTCGGCGCCGTCCGCCCCTGACGCCGGTCACAACGATGCCGGACCCACTCCGGTCTCCTCGATCGGGCCGCGCGCGAACGGGAACCGGCGCGAGAAGATGTTCGATACGCGGAGCCCGGACGTCTTTCCAGCGGTCAACAGGCCGTAGCAGGGGAGAACCGCAGCCGGACGGCTGTCTTTGAACGTCCGTGGGTACGGGTCTCGTCCGTCACGCGGGGAGTTTCACCACTGACCGGGTTCGCTCGGTCGAGGCCCGAGCAGGATCGCTGCGTCTACGGCTGCGATACCGTGCGCCGCTCGTGCAACTTACGCTGCCCGTACCGGGTCATGCCCCGCGGCTTGTACACCGCCAGCACTGTGGCCACGAGTAACAGCAGCAGGGCGGCACCGGCATGGAGCACGACGGATGGGGTGCGCAGTACGCCGAGATCGGCAGTGGAGGATGTCGTCTCTGCTGCTACGCCTGCCAGGCGGCCAAGCGTCTGCGTGTACAGCAACAACACGACGGTGGCGAGAACGGTTACCAGGAGTTTTACCAGCACCCAATAGTGCCGGAACAAGCCCCAGGTAGTGCCAAGGGACTGGACAAGCCCCGTTAGCAACGAAGTAAGGGCCAGCGGGACGAGGACGGACCGGACGCAGTTCGACGGCTCGTCATGGTGACCCTGGCTGGGGTACGTCCCCCGACGCGTTCCGATCGGGTGTGAGCGGGATGCGTCCGGCCTCCGCCGTAGGCTAGGACAGTTCTGGTATTTAACGCTGGAACGCCGCGTAGGAGCCGCCGGCTGCTACGTGTTCACGCTTGCCCAGTCCAGCAGTCTCCCGGCGGTCTCGAACCTCCGGCTGGAGACGGCTTCGCCGAGGATCACGCCGACCAGCTGGTGACCGTTGCGGTCAGCGGCAAAGGTCAGGGAGTAGCCCGCGGCGCGTGTATAACCGGTCTTCATGCCGAGCACGCCCGGCGTGCCGAGCAGCTTGTTGGTGTTGCTCCAGGTGTAGGCGCCGTGGTCCGCCGTCTCGGCGACGACGTGGCTCTGACTGGAGGTGACGGTCTTCAACATCGGGTTACGCAGTGCCGCCTTGGCAAGCCGCGCCTGGTCCTGCGCGGTGGAGTAGCCTTCGCCGTTCGGCGTGGGCAGCCCGTCGGCGTTGAGGTACATGGTGTCGCGCATCCCGAGCTCGCGCGCGGTCGCGTTCATCTCTGCCGTGAACCCGGTGATCCCGGGGCCGTAGGTGCGGGCCAGCGCGTGGGCGGCATCCGCGCCCGAGGGAAGCATGAGACCGTACAGCAGGTCCTCGACGGTGAGCCGGTCGCCGGCGCGCAGGTACGCGCTGGTGCCGCCGCCGTCCTGCGCGTAGCGCACGTCGTCCGATGTGATCTCGACCGTGTCGGTCGGCTTTGCTTTCTTGAGCACGATGTAGGCGGTCATCACCTTGGTCAGGCTGGCCACCGGCATGCGCTGGGCGGCCTGTTTGCTGAGGTGAACCTTGCCCGTCGAGGCGTCGACCAGGTAGACCGCGCGCCCAAGCACCGCCGGCGCGACATCGGAGGGGTTGGTGTGGGCGGGGACTACCTGCTGGCGCGCCGGCTGGGCATAGGCCGGTACCGCGAATCCTGTTGCCATGGCCAACAGGGCGGCACCGACCGTAAGGCGGATTTTCCCGTTGCTATGCATGCCGCTCAGGTTGCCATGGAATTTGAGGTGCTCTTGACGATATAGGAGTCATTAAATGGCAAAAAATGCGGATTTCTCGCCCTGTAAGGGTGATTTATCAGGTAAAGATTCCCGGCTGTCCTCCTTGTGGATTCGAGGGGAATAAAATGGCGGGGAAGTTTGTCGCCGTCGCAGACCTCACTCTGGTAACTCTAAAGATCTCCCGCACGTCTGGTGAACCACCCCAGGTTCTGCAGTGCCCTGACCTGGAGATGGGAGCGCCCGCCGCCTTCACGCCGGCAGGTAACCAGAGAACTCGGCCGAATACGATCCCGGGGCGGAGGCGAATGTGCTCGGCATCACGGGGGCGAAGGTCCGCACCCACTCGGCCACCGCCGACGTCTCCTCCACCCACTGCTGCATCTCGGCCCGCAGTTGCTCGGGCGCGCGTTCATCGGCTCCGGGGGCGGAGGCGGGTTCTCCACGGCGCCGGACCTGGTTCGCTTCGCACTCGCGTTGCAAGGTGGCAGGCTGCTCGACCGCGCCTACACCGAGCTGTACCTGGGCGGGAAGGTCCCGGTGCCCCCGCGTTCGAAAGCCTGGACACCGCGGCGCTGGTCGGCTGGCCGGTGGCCGAGGCCAGGCTGGGCTTCGACAGCCGCCCGACCGTCGTCTACACCCGCTCGCGGGACGCGCAGGTGGAGGCGGTGGCTCAGGTGCTCGGCGCCACCGCCAACCCGGAGGCCCCCAACGAGGTCGACGTGTCGCGCCCCTCCGACGCGCTGGCCGCCAAGCAGGCCGCCGACGCGGCCTTCACCGGGCTGCTGCTCGGCGTGGGTGGTGTGGCGCTGCTGGTCGGCGGGGTCGGGGTGGCCAACACCATGGTCATCTCGGTGCTGGAACGGCGCGGCGAGATCGGCCTGCGCCGTTCCCTGGGGGCGACCAAGGGGCAGATCCGCACTCAGTTCCTCGCCGAGTCACTGCTGCTGTCGGCACTGGGCGGGATCGCGGGCGCGCTGCTGGGCGTGGCGGTCACGGCGGGGTACGTCACCTCGGTGTCGTGGCCCGTGGTGATCCCGGCGTGGGCGGTGCTCGGCGGGATGGGCGCCACGCTGGCCATCGGCGCGCTGGCCGGCCTGTACCCGGCGATCCGCGCCTCCCGTCTGTCGCCCACCGAGGCGCTGACGTAGCCATAGCCGGCGCTCGACTACGACGGGGAGACCGACCTGTGGCCGCCGTCGAGCAGCGGGGAAGAGCCTCATGGAGATCGTCGGGGCCCCGGAAGTGAACGGCCGTCATCCCCGGCTTCCGAGCGGCCTCGACGTTCTCCAGCCGGTCGTCGGTGAACAGGCAAGCGCCGAGTTCGAGGTGGCCACCAACGCCGACAGCGCCGCGTGCGGATACAACTTCGTCACCGGGTCGCGGTACCTGGTGTTCGCCGCCACGGGTAAGTCGGGCCTGCTCACGGTCGATCCGGGCGTGGCACTGAACACCTCGCTCTGCGCCGGGAACCTGCTGGTCAGCCCAGGTGATGCCGCGCTGCGCGCCGGGGACGGCCTGCCGGGCGGGGAGCCGCTCACCGCGGAACTCATCACCGCTCTCGGTACGGCGACCCCACCCCCGGCGGCCCCGACTCCGACGGCCGTCGCCACTTCTTCACCGGACGCCTCCGGCAGCGGTGGCGGCCGGCCGATCCCGATCTGGATCTACGCGGGGGTGGCCGTGACGGGCGTCGGCCTCACCTTCACCGGGTGGCGATTCTCCCGGCGGCGCGGACGGAGCAGGCGCCTGCCGGACTAGGCGTACCGACCGGGCGGGCCGGTTCTAGGCCGGTGACAGTCCGGGCGGGCCGGTTCTAGGCCGGTGACAGTTCCGCCATCCGCGACCAGCCCTCGCCGGGCACCTCGACGTTGATGATCTCCGGTGTCTTCGTGATCAATCCGGGCATCCAGGCCATGGCGGTTCTGAAGTGCTCCGAACTCACGTGCGCCTCACCCGCGGCGGGCGAGGCGAAGGCCTCCAGCAGGACGAACTGGCCGGGCACCTCGACACTCCTGGACCATTCGAAGAAGACGTTCCCCGGCTCCCTGCGGGTGGCCTGGGTGAAGTCGTCGACGAGCGAGAGCCACTCCTCGGCCCGCTCGGGGCGGACTGTGAACTTGACGGCGATGAAGATCATGAGTTGTCCCCTGTTGAGAATCGAGACGAGTGTTCCTCGCCCGCGGGCATGGCGTGGGGCAGGTGTGCGGCGCCATGGTCAAGATAGGCGAGCGGATGCCGGGGCGGAGGAACCCACCCGCCGTGAGCCCGCCTCGGTCGCGTACCGCATGCGCGGGTCCTGACAGGGAAGATCAGCACATGACGGGCGACGACGACCTGGCCAGGGAATCTCGCCGTTCCGGACGCCGCCCCCGTACTGCACGCCTCATCAGGGGGGCCGGTGAGGATCGGGATGTGGAGCCGGTGACCACGCGTCACCCCTGCCTGACGAGAAGGTGGCGCGGGCCACGCAGGACCGCGCTCTGCCGGTACGGGGGCGGGTCGGCGACGAGCCGGGGATTCCTCAGGTGGCGTACGAGCCCGTTCAGCGCGATCTGCGCCTCCAGCCGGGCCAGGGGGGCGCCGAAGCACAGGTGGATACCGCTGCCGAAACCGAGGTGCCGGTTGTCCTGCCGGTCGGGGTCGAACCGGTCGGGATCGCGGAAGTACGCGGGGTCGCGGTTGCCGGAGGCGAGCATGAGCGTGATCTGCGAGCCCTTCGGAATGGTGACGCCCGCGACGGTGAGATCGCTGTAGGCGGCCCGCCAGGGGATGATGTGCACCGGAGGTTCGTAGCGCAGCAACTCCTCGACCGTCCGGACGATCATTTCGGGCTCGCGGCGCAGGCGCTCCAGCACATCGGGGTGGCGCAGCAGGGTCAGCACGCCGTTGGTGATCAGGTTGACCGTCGTCTCGTGACCCGCGATGAGCAGCAGGTTGGCGGTGCTGATGATCTCCTCGTCCGTCATGCGCCCGTCGGGGCCTTCGTCGCCCGCCAGCCGCGACAGCAGGTCGTCGCCCGGCGGCCGGCCGCGGCGGCTCTCCAGGAGTTCGGCGAGATAGTGCCTGAGGTCCTTGCGGGCCTGTACGCCCTCCCCCAGGCGTTCCTGAGGGTCCGTCGCGGGGTTGAAGTCGAGCAGCGCGACGATCGCCTCGACCCATCGGTGGAATCGCGGCTCGTCCTCGCGGGGCACGCCGAGCAGGTGGCAGATCACGGTGACCGGGAAGGGATAGGCGAAGTCGTCCACGATGTCGATCTGGTCCCTGCCCGCCAGGTTCTCGATCAGGCCCGTGACGATGGCGGTCAGGTCGGGCCGCATGTCGTCTATCAGCGTGGGCGAGTGCGGGGGGCCGAAGTGCCGCATCGCCATGCGGCGCAGCCGGTCGTGCCGTGGCGGGTCGAGGCCGATGAACGCCGGTGGGTCTCCGCGCTCGGCGAGTGCGGGCCCCGGGTTTTCGAGGCTGTGCGCGTCGGAGCTGAGGTGCGGGTCGTGCAGCAACGTGCTGATCTCCCGGTAGGTGCTGACGACGTAGTCGCCGTCCTCCTGCCGGGCCACCGGAGTCCTGCGCAACTCCGCGTAGAGCGGGTACGGGTCGGCCCGGCTGGAGTAGTCGAGGATCCGCTGGAGAGTGCTGGGCGCCTGAGCGACTGTCATGACCGCTTCTCCTAAGGTTTGCCCGGGTTCAACTAAGGTTTGCCCGGGTTCAACGGCCCGGCCGTGCGAACGCCACGCGCCGCTCGCTCGGCTCGTGGCCGGTGACCATGACCGTGGCTCCGTGGGTGATGATGAGGGGATCCGGGAAGCGTGCGGGGACCGGCTTCATGTCGGCGGGCTGGTCGGGGGTGGGGCAGGAGGGCGGGAAGGGAGCCGCCGTCTCGATCAGCTGCCGGTAGTGGTCGAGCCATTTGGCGTTGTCGAAGCTGACGGCCGCGATGACCCTGCCGCGGTACCCGTAGGCCGCGACAAACCGGCGCTCCTCCACCGCCCCCTGGGTGACGGTGATCTCGTCTGCCATGATCGGAACACCGACGGACTTGATGTTGACGCCGAACTGCATGGACCAGAACGTCGGCATGGACAGGTGCGGCCAGCGGTCGGTCGGAGGGCTGACCATGTTGTGCGCCGCGACCTGGGCCTGCTCCACCGCGTTGGCCCAGTGCTCCAGCGACAGGAACCGGTACTCGTAGACCGGGTGCGGGCAGCGTGCCACGTCCCCGGCGACGAAGATGTCATCGGTGACCAGGCCGTTGATGTCGAACGCCCGGCAGCCCGAGTCGCAGGCCACCCCCCAGCGGCCGGCGGCCAGCCCCGAGTCCTGCAGCCACTCGGTGTTGCGCACGCCGCCGAGCGCGACCACCACCACGTCGGCGTCGATCGTCTCTCCGTCGGAGAAGTGAGCGCGGCGCACTCGCCCGTCGCCCTCCAACCGGGTGACCCTGACACCGCAGCGCAGGTCGACGCCGTGAGCACGCTGGAGGTCTGCGGCGATCGAGCCGATCATGCTGCCGAGTGCTCCCACCAGCGGGGCCTCGGCGACCTCGGCGACGGTCACCGGTATGCCGCGTTCGCGGCAGATGGAGGCGATCTCGGAACCGGCGAATCCGGCCCCGATGACGAGCACCCGGCAGGGGCCGGCATCCAGCCGCTCCCGCAGGCGACCGGAGTCGTCGCGGGTGCGGACCACGAAAACGCCGTCCAGTGCGGCCTCGGCCTCGTCGGGCCAGGGCCTGGCACGTACACCGGTGGTGATCAGCAACCTGTCGTAGGGAACCTCTCGCCCGTCCGCGAGCCGCACTCGCTTGCCGGCGAGGTCCAGCCCCGAGGCGGCCACGCCGAGCAGCCACTCCGCGCCGATCTCGCGGCGCCGGGGCAGCGCGGTGCCGTTCGCGGGTACCCAGCCGGTCAGGACCTGCTTGGAGAGCGGAGGCCGGTCGTAGGGCTCGCACGCCTCGTCCCCGATGAGGGTCAATGACCCGGTGAAGCCCTCGTCGCGCAGCGCCTCCGCGGCCCTCAGCCCCGCGAGAGAGGCGCCGACGATCACGATATGGCCGTCGCGCCTGAACGCCTGCAGGCTCCTCTCGCTGCTCATGACGGTTCCGGTGTCTCGACGAGGATCGCCTGGACCGGGCAGGCGGCAGCCGCACGCAGGACCTGATCCCGCTGCGCGTCATCGGGGCTGGAGTGGAACGCGAGTGCTTCCTCGCCCTGCATCCGGAACGTGTCCGGGGCCAGGAAGGCGCACTGCGCATACCCCTGGCAGCGTGCCAGGTCGACGACAACCCTCATGATGACCATCCCTTCCGAGCCCGAGCACGGTCGAATAAGGCGTGAGGGGAGCCGGGGCGGTGGCGGACGGTTGCCGGCGGGCCGGACCCACCGCGAACCCGGCCCCGGAGCGACGTCGCGGCGCGTCCTCACGTGCTGTCGGCGGCTGCCCCGGTTACGGGGAGAACGCCCCGGAAGCGGTCACGGAAAACAGTGGGTGATCTCGCTAGATAACTCGCTGAACTGGCTAAACGAGCGTATCGCGGACATGGGGCTGGAACGTCGCCCTTCTGTCAGCGGGTGGTCAAGGATTGCGTACGAGTGGTCCCCTCCGGTTCGGCGAAGACCTCTGGAACCCGTGAGTTCCGATTCCTCGGCGGGTGCGGGCGACGGGACTCGGGGCCCGTGACGATCGAGGTTCAGCGCGAGGCCTGGACCTCTTCCTGGCCGGGGTCGTCCTGCCGAGGTCCTGCCGAGGCGAGTGACCCGGTCCGTGTCGATGGAGAGCGCAGGTCCATCCGCAGTCGGACCCGGGAGCCTCCGGCGAGCTGCTCGATGGTGAACTCGTCGCACAACTGGGTCATCAGCCACAGGCCGAAACCTCGCACGGTGCCCGTGGGGCGTTTCGCCGGGATGTGCTCGGCGGCCAGGAGGCCCAAGGCGTCGGTGACGTCAATGGTCAGGTGGGTCTCGTCCTGCCAGATGTCCAGCGTGCCCTTGCCACCGCCGTGCTCCAGGACGTTGATGACCGCCTCGTTGGTGGCGAGGAGGAGGTCGTTCAGGCGGTCGCCCCGGATACCGGCCTGATCGATGTACTGGTGGAGACGTTCTCGCAACGCACTGAGATCCTCGTCGATCGGCCAGTGCCGGCCGTGGTCGCCGATCACGACACCCCCTTGACGTCGCCTTGTCTGGCAGTCACCGGGGGGCGAGCCGACTTGCTCCAGAATCAGGGCGTTGCAGATGAGTTACACGATGCTAGACACCTGCCCGATCGTTGCCAACTTACGACGGTCATTCGCCGTGAATATCCGGAGCCGCTAGGAGGACTGGCGTGGTCGCAGCACCTTGACGGCGTCGGCGACGGTGGGCTGGATGCCGAAGGCATGGGTGAGCCCGGTCAGATGGAGGATTCGTTCCAGGCGGGGGTACGGGTTGACCAGGACGATGCTGCCTCCGCGGCTCAGGACGGTCTTGCGGGTGTTCAGGAATTGCTGGATTCCGATGGAGTCGCAGAAGGTCAGGTCGGTCAGGTCTACGACAAGGTCGACCCTGTCCTGGCCGATGGCCTGGTGAAGGTCGTGATAGAACCGCTCGGCATTGGCGTAGTCGAGCTCGCCGGCCAGGCTGAGCAGGACCATCTCCTTCGCCGAGGGGTCGGACACGTAGGTCACGCGGACGGCAGTGCTCACAGGTACACCTCTGCAGACGGTCGAGGGGAGGGAAGGCGGCCGGGACGCCGTCGCCGGGCAGGCAAAAGCCTGATCATGATCGCCTCAAGCCAGGAGGAAGGGGCCGATGTGAATGCTCTCAGCTTGAGATCCTCCGAATTCCTCTAGAGAACTTTTACGGTACAGCTGGGAGCAATCCTGCGTTATACCACTAATGGATACGTTCTCCGGACCTGCTGTGAGTACTTCTGGACACGTTCTCCGGATCTGTTGCGAGCACCTCCGCCCAGCCACACAGCTCGGCGATCCGCCACGCGTGCGGCCGGAGACCTCCGACGACCAGCCTGCGGTCGCTCGCCATCCCGAACGCGGCCTCCGCCAGCACTCTCAGGCCGCCCACGTCGACGAAGTCGACACCGTGGAGATCGGCGTGCAGATCGTCGCCGGTACGCTCCGCCGCCATGGCAAGGGCCTGTACCAGGACGTGCCGCGTACAGAGGTCGACGTCTCCCTCGCAGCGCACGCCGGTCGGCAGGTCGGTGAAGAGGATGCGCAGTGAGCCGTGGTTGACCTCACCTACCATTGCGATCACCTTCTAGGTGGGCATGAGGGGCAGTCGACGTCCGTCGCGATGCACAGGTATGTCGGCTGATCGCCATGAGGTACCGGCAGCGCGGGTACCTGTTCTCATCATCCTTCAGTCAGGCGCCCTTTGATACGGTTTGCCGGTTTCATGTTCTAGTGCGCAGAAACCGATGAGTCGTCGCACCCGCCAGACCTGCCCATCCACCGAGAATCCGCACGCGCGGGAATGAACGCCTCGCGGGATCGGCTGACCAAGGAACCGCCGTACGGCGGTCCGGCAAAGGAGAACCCCCATGCAGGTGGACGTCAAGCTCTCCCCAGGTGGCGATTTCTTCGTGGCGGAGGTGGACGGAAGGCGCGCGGGGCGGCTGGAACTCGTCCGGCGTGACGGGGCCATCGTCTATCCCCACACCACGGTCGAGCCGGAGTACGAGGGCAACGGGGTGGGATCCGCGCTCGTCCGCACCGCACTGGACGCGGCCCGCGCCGAGAAGGCCAAGGTCGTGCCTCTCTGCTGGTTCGTCAAGGAATGGATGGACCGTCACCCCGACTATGCCGATCTTGTCCAGGGTGCCTGATCGACCCGTGGCCTCAGAGATCCATAACGAGATGGTTTGGGGCATTCGCGCTCCGGGTGGCCGCGCCGGAGCGAGCGGACACGCTGGTCACCGTGATGACCGGGTGGAAACATCCTCGGCGGCCGGTGACCGGAACTTTCGGGCGGATGGAGCGGTCCGTCAAGGGGGTTATCGTAATAACGCGGGCGGTTTCGCAACAGGATTCATGGCAGATTGTGATCATCAGATCGCGAGTCGTGCGGGATGATAGTGACGATTACCCGGTTAGCGTAGATCGGCTGTGACGCTTGTCATGCGGACCGAGTCATGGCCCGATCCCTTGCTAGGCTGCAGGGAACCGTTCGAACCGGGCGTTGTCTCACCCCGGCAGGTGAGACTTCTCAAGAAGTGGGGTCACACCGTGAAGAAGTTGCTCGTTCTGGCGCTCGTCGCCCTCGGGGGGCTGCTGGTCTGGCGCAAGGTGCAGGCCGACCGCGCCGAGCTCGACCTGTGGACCGAAGCCACCGGCAGCGAGAACTGACAGACGCGGCTACCGATTCGGGTGCTTTCATGGTCCTTGTCCAAGATGGAGTAAAGCCCATCAGGCTTGTCTGCCTGGATCTGGCAGGCACCACGATCGGTGATGTCGCCATGGTCGAGCGAGCGTTCGCCGAGGCGATCGCCACGCAGGGCATCGTGCCCGGGACCGGTGCGTACGCTCGTGCCATGGTGCACGTGCACCGGTCCCGGGGATGCTCCAAGATCGATGTCTTCAGGGGTATCTTCCCGGACAACGAGGCCCAGGCCCAGGCGGCCAACCTGACCTTCGAACGCTCCTACGAGGGCGCCATCGGACGCGCCGGCCTGGTTCCACTGCCCGGAATCGTCGAGGCACTCGACAAGCTCCGTGGTGCCGACGTCAGGATCTGCCTCACCACCGGCTTCAGCCGTGTCACGCTCGGCCGCGTGCTGGCTGCCCTGAGCTGGTCCGACAGGCTTGATCTGGCCCTGTGCCCCGAGGACACCGGCCGTGGCCGTCCGATGCCCGACCTGGTGCTCGCCGCGGTCATGCGACTAGGTATCGAGGACGTACGCCAGGTCGCCGTCGTCGGGGACTCCGAGAGCGAAATGCTCTGCGGTCGCCGCGCCGGCGCGGCGGTGATCGCCGGCGTCCTGACCGGCGTCCACAGCAGGGAACGTCTCCTCAACGGCGGAGCCACCCACATCCTCGACTCCATCGTGGACCTTCCCGCCCTCCTCTTCGACGGCGCGCCCGTCGAATCCCCCCTGGCAGCCACCGCCCACTGAAAACCGTCTCGCTCGAAGCCCGTCCGCTCGAGGCCACCCGACACGCCGTTGCCCGCGAATCCAATTGGCGTAGGGGCGGCTCCTATTGCTACGGTGTACGACTGAAGCGGGTCGTCTCCAAGGCACCGGCTTGGATCTCGGGGCCTTAGCTCAGTTGGCAGAGCGCCTGCTTTGCAAGCAGGAAGTCAGGAGTTCGAATCTCCTAGGCTCCACCCAAAATTACCCCTCTGACCAGGCTAAACAGCCTGGCCTTTTCTCATTCTGATGATCTTCGCGCCCCCAGTGGGAGGAATTTGGGAGATCAACTTCCACGGGCCGAGCTGGGGCTCCAACAGGGCCTGCAATTCGGGCAGGGGTGAAGGCCCGAATCGGGCCCGCCACCTCAGCGACTTCTCCCACCGCTCCTGCAGGGAATCCACGATCAGCTGACGGAACACCGGATCCACGTGTGAATAGACGCCACGGATCCCCCATCCGATGCCCGAGCCGCTCGAACTGGGCCACCTCCGGAACCCCGTCGCCGATCATCCACGTCTTGTGGCTGTGCTTGCTGTCGTGAAACGTCAGCCCCTCCACCACCGGGCACCACGTCGTCACCGCCCGCGCCGCGGTCCGCTCCAACGTCTCCCCCCCCGCCGCCGCGGCACATACCGGCCATCCGCGTCCACCATGATCCGAGACCGCTCGCGCTCCCCCTTCTTGACAAGCCGCCCGTCAGCCGCCGGCCGGAAGAACTGGTTGGCGAACCCGGTCCGGCTGTAGTGGTCCGCCACCAGGCTGCCCGGTCTGCTCGTCGGCCGGAACAGGTAGTCGCCCTGATGCCCCTCACATCCGCACGTACCCGGCTTGGTGCGGCGCAGCTGATCCGACATCAGCTCGGCCAGGAACGGAGGCAGCGGGATCGTCCGGCGGCCGTTGTGCTTCGGCGGCGCCTGGATGAACACACCCCTGACCTCTCGCAGCTGCCACTGCACCAGGATCGCGCCGAGCCGCGCATACTGCCGCTCCAGGCCGCGCACCTCGCCGAACCGCATCCCGGTGTACGCGGCGAGGAGAAACATCAGCGCCTCATCCCATCGGCCAGCCAGTAGGCCGACCCGCTCGGTGATGGTCAACGCCTGGTTAGGCGTGAACCACCGCGATTCCTCATCCGTTGTCTCCACATGCACGTCCTGCCGGCCTCGTCGCCGAGTCTGTCGCTGCCTTCGAGCAACGCATCGCCGAGAACGCCCAGGCCGAGGACGATGCCCGTACCACCAGTCGTCCCTTTGACACCGACAAGGACTGGCTGGTCGGTCAAAGGAATCGGGACCGAGGGTCGCTGCATGGAGATATCTGGCGTGGCACAGCCCTTGAGCTTGCCGATTGCGGCGTGCTCGCTGTCTTTCCCGCCGGCGGCTGGTGGAGGTACCACAACAGCAGCGACCGTGTTGGCCGCCAGGGTGTTCCCCGTGTGTTGGAGATCGTCAAAGTGGACCTTCGGGACGCCGGTCTTCGTGAGCGCCTTGGTTCAGAAACGGCGGTCGAATCACCTCTTCATAGGTGATCACCTATGAAGAGGTCACTTGGGCAACGGTTGGCTGCGCTTCATGAGGACGGTCAATTGGGGGTACGGGTAAGCGCATGTCGTATGTCTCAAACCGGGATGATTTAAGTTCATGCCGCCTGCTGATCCCATAAGATGACGAAGCACCGGGCTGTGCCATTCCGGGCAGATAGAGGAGCTAGGTGGCCGATTCGCCAGTCGACCGATCCAAGACGGTCGGCGACGCCGCTGGCAATGTTGGTCTATTCGGGCGCGACGGCGATCTCCGCGTACTCCGCTCCTTGGTGGAGCGCGCCCGGCATGATGGCGGAGCGCTGCTGTTGTTCGGCGAGCCCGGTGTCGGAAAGACGGTGCTGCTGGACGCGGCGAGCGCGTACGCCGAGGCAGCCGGTACGCACGTCTTGCGGGCATCAGGCACGCAGTTCGAGGCGGCTCACAGCTTCTCCACGCTCCATCAGGCCTTGTATCCACTGGTGGGCGATCTCGACGCGTTGAACCCGGTACACCGCAGGGCGCTCGGCGTCGCGCTGGGTCTTCGAGACGGTTCCCCGCCGGGCCTGCTGGTGATCGCGAACGCGGCCTTGGCGCTGTTGTCCCACGCGGCGGTGACCCGGCCCATACTGGTGGTCGTCGACGACCTGCCGTGGCTCGATCGGGCCAGCGCCATGGTCCTGGCGATCGTCGCCCGCCGGGTGGCGGGCAGGCGGGTCGGTTTCCTGGCCGCCTACCGGTCCGGCGACGAAAGCTTCTTCGACCGTGCCGGCCTGCCCGATCACGAGGTGCGGTCGCTTGCGGACGAGGCCGCGGACGCGCTGGCGGCGCACTGGTTGCCCGCGCTCGTGCCCGCGGTGCGGCGACGTCTCCTGGCGGAGGCGCAGGGGAACCCGCTGGCCTTGCTTGAGCTTCCCCTCACGCTGTCGGGCCGGCAGCGATCCGGTGTCGCGCGTCTGCCGGAGGTGCTGCCGTTGAGCGGTCGTCTCCAAGCGGCGTTCGAGTCGCGGATCAGCGGGCTGCCGTTGTCGGCACGGCAGGTGCTGCTGCTGCTGGTGTTGGACGGCACGGGCAGCCTGCGCGCGCTGGCGGCGCTCGGCGCCGATGCGACGGCGCTGGCCCCGGCCGAGCGGGCGGGGCTGGTCTCCGTTGAAGAGGGGGCCGGCCGGGTGAGGTTCCGGCATCCGTTGACGCGTTCGGCGGTCGTCAACCTGTCCACAGCGGAGGAACGGCTGCGGGCGCACGCGATGCTCGCCGAGCGGCAGTCGGACAGTCCGGAGCGCAGAGCCTGGCATCTGGCCCACGCCACGGTCGGTACGGACGAGCGGGTGGCGCAGCTGCTGGAGAAGGCGGCTCACACGGTCCGCGCACGCGGCGACGCGGCTGGTTCGGTCACCGCTCTGCTGCGGGCTGCCGATCTCAGCCCGGTCGGCACCGACCGGAGTCGTCGGCTCGCCCAGGCGGCGTACTTCGGGGCGGTGATGACCGGCGACCTGCGGGAGGTGCCGCGCCTGCTTGCCGACGCCCTGCAGGGCGAGAGCGGGAGCGCCCGATCGCTGGCCTCAGCCGTCGCGGCCGCCCATCACCTGCTGCTCAGCGGCGAGGGAGACGTCGACACCGCGCACCGGCTGCTGGTCGGCGCTATTGAGATGCAGCCCACGCCCTACGACAGCGGGGACGACACGCTCGTCGAAGCGTTCTACACCCTGGGCTGGGTCTGCTACTTCGGCGGGCGGGCTGAGCTGTGGGCGCCGTTCCACGCGGCGTTCGCTCAGCTGGCCGCGCCGGTTCCGGAGCTGCTCACCCTATTGGTGGGTACCTTCGCCGATCCGGCCCGTACGGCGTCCGCGCTGCTCGCCCGGATCGAGGCGGCGATCGCCGATCTGGACGGGCACGGTGACCCGGTCTGGAGCGTCCGTGTGGGGCTGGCCGCGATGTTCGTGGATCGGCTGACCTCGTGCCGGGCCGCCCTGTGGCGCATCCTGCGCGACCATCGTGATGGCACCGCGGTGACGCTGACCCTGCACGCCCGGTCGTTGCTCGGGCTGGATCAACTCATCACCGGTGAGTGGGATGAGCTGCGGGCTCTGGCCGAGGAGCACGTCGAGCTGTGCCGGCTGCACAACTATCGGTTGCTGGAATGCCTGGGGCTGTGCCTGTTGGCGATGCTGACCGCTGCCCGTGGCGACCATGAGGCCACCAAGGCGCTGACCGATCGGATGATGGTGTGGGCGACGCCGCGGCGGGCCGGGATGGTGCGGCGTATCGCGGCCCAGGCCCTGATACTCGACGCGCTGGGCCGCGGGGACTTCGAGGAGGCATACCGGCACACGATGACGATCACGGCCGCCGGCGAGCTGGCCGGCCATGTGCCGCACGCGTTGTGGGTGATCATGGATGTCGTCGAGGCGGCGGTGCGCACCGGGCGAACGGCGGAAGCGGTCGCGCACGTCGAGGCGGTACGGGCCTGCGAGGTTGCCGCGCTGTCGCCGCGGCTGGCCATGACCGTGGACGCCGCGGCTGCCTTGGTGGCGGGCGACGAGGACGCGGTCATCCTGTTCGAGCGGGCGCTTTCCATGGCCGACGGCGAGCACTGGCCGTTCGATCGCGCACGTATCGCCCTCGCCTACGGAGAGAGGCTACGGCGTAACAAAGCAGCTATCGAGGCCCGTCGGCACCTCACCGATGCCCTGTACGCATTCCAGCGGCTGGAGGCCCGGCCATGGGCCCAACGGGCCGCGAGTGAGCTGCGCGCGACCGGGCAAAGCATCGGCCACCTCGCCCCCGCTGGTCCGGGATCCCTTACCCCGCAGCAGCGTGAGATCGCCGAACTCGCAGCCGCCGGGTTGACCAACAAGCAGATCGGCGAACGGCTCTTCCTGTCGCCCCGGACCGTTGGGACCCACCTCTACCAGCTCTTCCCGAAGCTCGGCATCACCTCACGCGCCGCCCTGCGCGACGCGCTGGCCGGCCTCGACGACGAGGCGCCGCCGCCCGCGATCCCCTGAGGACGCCAGTCATTTGACGCAATCGAGTATGGCCTACGGTTGCCTACTGTTCTTCACGTCTGCATCACACCAGTACGCGAGGAGGAAGCATCATGAGTTCCACTGCGGCCAACGTTGTGCTCGTGCACGGTGGTTTCGTCGACGGGTCGGGCTGGCAGCCCGTCTATGACCTGCTCAAGCGGGACGGCTACCGGGTCAGCATCGTCCAGAACCCCACGCTGACGCTGGACGGGGACGCTGAGGCTACCCAGCTGATCCTGGACCGCCAGGACGGTCCCACCGTGCTTGTCGGACACTCCTACGGTGGCGCGGTCATCAGCGAGGCCGGTAACCACCCGCGGGTGTCGGCGCTGGTCTACATCGCCGCGTTCGCGCCCGACAAGGGCGAGTCCGTGAACACGCTCATCGCCGACCCGCTGCCGGGCGCGCCGGTGCCACCGATCCTGCCCCCGGTCAACGGGTTCCTCTTTCTCGACCGGGACAAGTTCCACGCCTCCTTCGCGGGCGACCTGCCGGCCTCGCAGGCTGAGTTCCTCGCCGACTCGCAGGTGCCGTGGGGCGTCGGCGCGCTCAGCGGCACCGTCACCGAACCCGCCTGGCGCACCAAGCCCAGCTGGTACCTGGTCGCCACCGACGACCGGATGATCCCGCCACCGGCTCAGCGGGCTATGTCCGAGCGTGCGGGCGCCACAGTGGTGGAAGCCGTCGGCAGCCATGCCATCTACGTCTCCCAGCCGGAGGCCGTCGCCGAGCTGATCAAGAAGGCGGCTGCCGGCGGCTGAGCGAACGGCTTGCAGGAGGTCCGGTGGACACCCCCGCCCGTGTCCACCGGCTGCCGGGCTTTCTACCCTCACCTGCATCGCGAGCGAGCGACTGCTCGCGTCGGTGTCACGGATCGTCTCGAACACCTCGGCCGCTCGCACGTAGGCTTGACGGCTCTCGCCAGTCCGGTCTTCCTCAGCAGCGCGGCGAGTATCTCCAGGGTGTGGGCATGCCGGTAGTTGGACAACTGGAACTGCTCCATGAGAGCGATCGCCTCAGTGAGCTTGGGATCGCTTCGGTCCGGCGGCCGAGCAGTCCCAGACATTGGCCGGCGAGGGAAAGCGCGTCCTGCTGGATGATCGCCGTGATGCTCGGTGTCATCCTGGGCTGGTCGTCGGCTGGGGTGCTGTGTACAGCAACAGGGCCGCACAACACCTCACTCCGACACCCACCGCCACACGCCCGAGCAGGCCGAGGAGTTCGCCAGGTGGTGACTGGCTCCCGTTTGCAACCAGGAAGTCAGGAGTTCGAATCTCCTATCCGGCTGTGACGTGTCGTCAGGTCAGCCGGATCCGCACAGCCTCTTGAGCTCGGCGAGGTCCGTGTTGATGTCCGCGATCACCTGGTTGGGATCGCCGCCGGTCATGCCGGTCATGCCGGTCAGCCGGAAGTTCATTTCCTGGAATTCGGCGGCCAGTCGACTGATCGTCGCCCCCACCGCTCCTTGCGCGTCGAGGACCGCGCCCATCAGGTCGAGGTAGGTCTGGCGAGCCGCGGCTGCCTGGCCGCTGCGGGTGGTCCCGGCGGTACCAGGTAGGCGACCAGCGCGACCACGGCGGCTACCGCACCCGTCAGAGCGCTCGTCGCCGCCCAGTTCGGGCGTAAACCTGCTCCTGCACCCGCCGTCGGCGGCTGCGCTGGTCCGTTCTCCGTCATGCCCTCATCGTGGCCGAGCCGCCGAACTCGGTCCAGGAAGCCTTCTACTGAGATGGGAACGCGCAATTCATCGGACACGCGGCGACATCATGCCTACCGCCCCAGTTTGACACCTTAAGTGTTCATATCCTTACCAAAGGTGATTGGCGCATCCGTCTGCAGGTCACCGAGGCCGGTAGCCCTTCTTCTTACGGCCGGCTGGCACGGCCCGGCGACCGGAGCCATTCTGTGCGGGTTTTTGTGCCTGCCGCTGTGCCGGTTTCTCCACAGGGGAGGCGGGGGTACGGCCCCGCGAGCTGTTCACCGTCCGGCCGCGGACGATGCCGATGAAATCTTCCACCAGGTCAGTGGTCGCGTCCGTGGGCCAGGCCAGCGCAACCTGAGACCGCGGCGCGTCCGGCACCGGCCGGTAAGTGAGATCCCTGCGGTGGTGGAGGCGTGCCAGCGACATCGGAACCAGGAGAATCCCAGTGCCGGTCGCTACGAGCTCGACCGCGTCCGCCGTTGTGGCCGGGCGGGTGAACGCGGGCAGCCCGGGCCGGGCGGTCCACTCGATGGTGTCGTCCAGAGGATGGAACACCTCGTCGTCGATAAGGTCGGCGATGGCCACCTCGTCGGCGGCGGCCATCGCGTGGTCCTTAGGCACCACGACCACCATGGTCTCCAGGTAGAGAGGAATCACGCTGAGTCCGTCCCGGTCGACCGGCAGCCTGACGAATCCGGCGTCGGCGCCGCCGTTCCGCAGGAGTCCCACCACCTCGTCGGCGGGAACCGCGACCAGGGTGACCGGCACGCCGGGCATTCTCTCGGTCCAGACGTTGACCCATTTCGCAGGTGTCACCCCGGGCACGTACGCCAGTCGAAACGTCCTGCCGGTCTCTCCATCAGTCACTTCCTCAGGGTACCGATGTCAAGGGAACCTGTTCCGGCTGACTACTCTTGATGCCATGACCTCGCCCAAACCGAAGACCATCCAGACAATGAAGCCCGCGACCGCGGCCAAGAAGCTGGGTGTCCCCCTCTCGGCCACTCCCGCCGAGTTCCAGGCGAGTGTCGTCTCCAGGGACGAGTTGAACGAGTTGCAGTCGACGCCACCTGCCTGGCTCGCTGACCTGCGCCGCAACGGCCCGCACACCAAGCAGGTCATCGCCGCGAAGCTCAGGGTCTCCATTGCCGGCCTGATCAGAGGTGGGATCACCGGACCGCTCACCACCGCTGAGATCGATGCGCTGAAAGCGGAGAACCCGGCGTGGCTGGAGCGCGAGCAGTCCAGCTACGCCGAGGCCCGCAAAGAAGCGCTCCGCCTCAAGCAACGCTAGACAGCTGAGATCCTGCACGTTTCCGAGCCAACGAGGTCGGGATCCCAGCCATGTGTCAAGGCGTAGTTGATGACCCTCCGCACGTCCTCGGGGGTCGAATAGGTGCAATCGGTCGCACAGCCCCACGGCAAGACCGCCTTTGACAACAGATCCGCCTGGAGCACACGGCTGTTCTTCCCGGCGCCCCAAACCCGCAGGCGAATACACCTGTGACAGTCACGCTCACCGGCCAGGTGGTTGATCCGGCACATCCATACGAACTCTCGCCCGCTCGCATACAGCTTTCGTAACCTTGCCCGCACGCTGCCCACCTCACCTCATTGGCCAGGTCGAAGCCTATGACTGCTCACCCGCGTACTATGTGAGCATTTGCTCATTTTCCTGGCATGCAGGGTGACGGCCTTCGGTGCTATCCAGCAACCTCGGCGTCCTGCCCGATCGCCTACGGCCCGGCGTACCAAGCTGTACCCATGCGGGGAGGCGCGGCGCCCGCGGTGGGAGAGGTTGCTCCCGAACATGGAGGAACATGGAGCAAGATTTTCAAGGGAGGAAGCTGAGCCTACTGTGCCTGCACCACCGGTGGGCCCTCGCTCGCCTGGACGAGGACGAACCCCTGGCCCTGGAAGGCGAGCTGCATGGCCTCGCCGCTGCCACGGCCGATCAGCGCACCGACTTTCATCGTTCGGTTGACGCCCACGTGCAGGCCGGCGCTCCAGCAGACCGCGGACTGGCCGTCGGCGAAGGTCGGTATCTGGGAGGTATCGAGGAGCACCGGCGTGCCGTGCGCGGTGACCGCGACCCAGCCGGTGCCCTTGATCGTCATGTTGAACAGGCCGCCCGCGGCGATACCCGCGCCCTGCACGCGCTGGATGTCCCAGGTGAGCTGGGGATCGAAGGCCAGCAGGTTGCGGCCGTTGACGGTGAGAGCTTCGTTCTCCAGGTAGAACAGGTGGATGTCGTCGGCGTTGTCGGCCAGGAACAGCAGGCCCTGCCCTCTGACGCGCATCAGCGGGGCGCCCTCGCCGGTCACCATCTTCTTGAACAGTTTTCCGACCCCGCCCGATCCCTCGTAGTCGAAATCCATCTGGCCCTGGAAGGCGACCATCGAGCCCTGCCTGGCGAGCACCTCGTGCGGTAGCCGGACGCGAAGCATCTTGGAGTTCTGCAGGGCGAAGTTGGCGGGAACCTGCTGGGAGTCCAGGTTCCCGAAGAGCGCGCTGCGCATGAGGCTCCCTTTGATGGGTGTAGTCGACATGGGTAGTGACGAACGGGGACGGGGCTCCGGTTCCCGCGAGCCCTTACGACGTTGGTAATCGACGTTGGTGATCGTGGGCGACGCGGACCTGTGTGTCAAGCCGTCACCCGAGGGCAGCCTGGCTCCGCTTGCCACTGCTGCGACAGCCAATCGGTGGATTCTTTCACCTCCACCCGGTCACGCAGCGCCTCGTGACGCACTCCGCAGCAGCCGCTGCCCCTCTTCGTCATCGATCTCGCGTACGCGTACTCGTTCTGCCGCCAAGACGGCCTGACCGTGACGCGCCACCCCCCAAGCCCACCGTCCGGACGGTGCGTCACGCCACAACGGGACAAGGGTTGCCTGGCACGGCACTAGACTTGTACTGTTCGCTGTCTTGTACTATTCGTGTTTATGACAGTAGGTTTGGCGCCATGACCGCACCCAGGACCCCGACCACCGCCGAGGAACTGCGCGGTGTCGGCCTGCGGGTGACGGCCGCCCGCGTCGCACTGCTCGAGACCGTCCGGGACGGTGACCACCTCGACGTCGAGACGATCGCCTCCGGGGTACGCGATCGCGTAGGCCATGTCTCCCTTCAAGCCGTGTATGAGGCTCTCCACGCGCTCACCGCGGTGGGCCTCGTACGCCGCATCGAACCGGCCGGCAGCCCGGCCCGGTTCGAGGGGCGCGTCGGGGACAACCACCACCACGTCGTGTGCCGGTCGTGCGGCGTCGTCGCCGACGTCGACTGCGCGGTCGGCGAGGCGCCCTGCCTGGCCGCGTCCGGTGACCACGGCTTCTCGATCGACGAGGCCGAGGTCATCTACTGGGGCTTATGCCCCGGCTGTTCCAGCGCCAGCAGTTCCTGAGCACCATGATCTGCCTTATCCGGAAGGATTCTTATGTCTGAGAACCATGATGCAATCGTCGTAGACGCGAAGACGGAGGGCGGAGGTGGCTGTCCGGTCGCGCACGAGCGCGCCCCGCACCCGACCCAGGGCGGCGGAAACCGTCAGTGGTGGACGGAGCGGCTCAACCTGAAGATCCTCGCCAAGAACCCCGCCGTGGCCAACCCCCTCGGCGAGGAGTTCGACTACGCCGAGGCGTTCAAGACCCTCGACCTCGCGGTTGTGAAGCAGGACATCGCTGAGGTGCTGACGACCTCGCAGGACTGGTGGCCGGCCGACTACGGCCACTACGGCCCGTTCATGGTCCGGATGGCGTGGCACAGCGCGGGCACCTACCGGATCAGCGACGGCCGCGGCGGCGCCGGGGCCGGCCAGCAGCGCTTCGCCCCCCTCAACAGCTGGCCGGACAACGTGAACCTCGACAAGGCCCGCCGCCTGCTGTGGCCGGTCAAGAAGAAGTACGGCCAGAAGCTCTCGTGGGCCGACCTCATGATCCTCGCCGGCAACGTCGCCCTGGAGTCGATGGGTTTCAAGACCTTCGGCTTCGCCGGCGGTCGTGAGGACGTCTGGGAGCCCGAGGAGGACGTCTACTGGGGTCCCGAGTCCACCTGGCTCGACGACAAGCGCTACACCGGCGACCGGGAGCTCGAGAACCCCCTCGGCGCGGTCCAGATGGGCCTCATCTACGTCAACCCGGAGGGCCCGAACGGCAACCCGGACCCGCTCGCCTCGGCCCGCGACATCCGTGAGACGTTCCGCCGGATGGCGATGAACGACGAGGAGACGGTCGCCCTGATCGCGGGCGGTCACACCTTCGGCAAGACCCACGGCGCGGGCCCGGCGGACCACGTCGGCCCCGACCCCGAGGCTGCCCCGCTTGAGCAGCAGGGACTCGGCTGGAAGAGCACCTACGGCACCGGCAAGGGCGCGGACACGATCGGCAGCGGTCTGGAGGTCACCTGGACCTCGACGCCGACGAAGTGGACCAACAACTTCTTCTGGAACCTGTTCGGCTACGACTGGGAGCTGACCAAGAGCCCGGCCGGCGCGCACCAGTGGCGGCCGAAGCACGGCGCCGGTCAGGACTCGGTGCCCGACGCCCACGACCCGTCGAAGCGTCACGCGCCGTCCATGCTGACCACCGACCTCGCGCTCCGGTTCGACCCGGTCTACGGCCCGATCTCGCGGCGTTTCTACGAGAACCCCGACGAGTTCGCGGATGCCTTCGCCCGCGCGTGGTTCAAGCTGACCCACCGCGACATGGGCCCGGTCGCGCGCTACCTCGGCCCGGAGGTCCCGGCCGAGACGCTGCTGTGGCAGGACCCCCTCCCCGCGGTGACGCACGAGCTCGTCGACGCCGCGGACGTCGCCTCCCTCAAGGGCCAGGTCCTCTCCTCGGGCCTGTCGGTGTCCCAGCTCGTGTCCGCCGCGTGGGCGTCGGCCTCGTCCTTCCGCGGCAGCGACAAGCGCGGCGGCGCCAACGGTGCGCGCATCCGCCTTGAGCCGCAGAGCGGCTGGGAGGTCAACGACCCCGACCAGCTGGCGACGGTGCTGCGCACCCTGGAGGGGATCCAGGAGGCCTTCAACGCCGCCCAGACCGGCGGCAAGCAGGTCTCGCTCGCCGACCTGATCGTGCTCGCCGGCGGTGCGGCCGTCGAGCAGGCCGCCAAGGACGCCGGCTTCGACGTCGAGGTCCCCTTCACGCCGGGCCGCGTGGACGCCTCGCAGGAGCAGACCGACGTGGAGTCGTTCACCGCGCTCGAGCCGGTCGCCGACGGGTTCCGCAACTACGTCGGGAAGGGCAACCGGCTGCCGGCTGAGTACCTGCTGATCGACCGGGCGAACCTGCTGACCCTGAGCGCCCCCGAGATGACGGTCCTCGTCGGTGGCCTCCGCGTCCTGGGCGCGAACCACCAGCAGTCGCCGCTCGGCGTCTTCACCACGACCCCCGGGTCTCTGACCAACGACTTCTTCGTCAACCTGCTCGACCTGGGTACGACGTGGAAGGCGACGTCCGAGGACGCGAACACGTTCGAGGGGCGCGACGCCGCCACGGGCGAGGGCAAGTGGACCGGCAGCCGTGCCGACCTCGTCTTCGGGTCGAACTCCGAGCTGCGCGCGCTCGCGGAGGTCTACGCGAGTGACGACGCGAAGGAGAAGTTCGTGAACGACTTCGTCGCGGCGTGGGACAAGGTGATGAACCTCGACCGGTTCGACCTCGCCTGATCATGATGTCCAGGTCGGCCCGCGCCGGCCGACCTGGACGTCCTCAGGGTGATGCCGCGACCACCTACGTCGAGCGGGGATTCCAGGCGTCGACCGGCTGGTGGGTCTTCGTAGCGGCGGCGATCTTCGCACTGCCCGACGCACAGGCCGCCGCGCTCAGTGGAGCCCTGGACCTGGGCGACATCGCTCCGGAAAACCGGTTCCTGGTCGGGCTGGCCACGCTGAGCCTTCTCTCTGAACTCGTGGGGGATGGCGCGCTGCTCTGTCTCATCGACGACGCGCAGTGGTTCGACCAGGCGTCCATCGACGCGCTGGTGTTCGCGGCCCGACGCCTTGAGGCTGAAGGCGTCGCTATGATCTTCGCCGCCCGTGCGAGTTTCCAGGCCACAGGGCTCCCGAGCTCCGGATGGGCGGGCTGGACAGTGCGGCGTGTCCGACTGAGGGGGCCTGCTCTGGACAACGTGCTCGACGGGGCGGGAAACGGAAGTGCTCCGCCTGAGAGGCCCTCGGTGCTCTCTCCTGCCGACCTTGGATAACGTCGAGGTCATGCGGCTTCATGTGGGATGCGCGATGTGGACTCACAAGTCATGGCAGGGGCGCTTTCTGCCCCATCCGCTTCCTGTCGGGGAGCGCTTGCGGGCCTATGCGACCTGGTGCAACGCGGTGGAGGGCAACACGACGTTCTACGCGACACCGGCCAGGAGCACAGTGGAGTCGTGGGCGCGGCAGACCACCCCGGACTTCCGCCTGGTGGTCAAGCTGCCCAAGTCGATCACGCACGAGGGCCGCCTTACCGGCGTCGACGAGGAACTTCGCTCGTTCCTGGAGGCGATCGAGCCACTGGGGCCGCGAACTCACGCCCTCTGGGTCCAACTGCCGGGATCGTTCGCTCCGACCGACCTCGGCACCCTGGCGGCCTTTCTTCGCCGTCTGCCCCGCTCGCACAGGTACGCCGTCGAAGTCCGCCACCGCGCGTTCTTCGAGGACGCGCGATCCGCACGGCTTCTCGAAAGGGTTCTCACCGACGTCGGTGCCGAGTGGGTCCCCTTCGACACCACCGTCCTCTTCCAGAGCCCTCCGACCAGCGATTCCGAACGAGATGCGTGGACGAAGAAACCGCGCGTGCCGCGCCGGTCGTTCGCTCTCACCGACCGGCCGATCGTGCGCTACCTCGGCCGGGACGCCACGGAGCGCACGATCGAGGGCTGGCGGTACTGGATCGACACGGTCGCCGAATGGCTGAGCGAAGGTCGCTCGCCGACCGTGTTCATCCATACCCCCGACAACGCCGATGCGCCGATGCTCGCCCGTCGTTTTCACGACGACGTGCGGGCCCGGCTGCCCGGGATCGAGCCGTTGCCCGAGCCCATGCCGACCGAGCCACTGACCCTCTTCTGACCGCCGGGCCGCCCGTCGTACGTCGGCGGACGGACAGGAAAAAGTCCAGGTTGGGGATGGTCGCCGTCACCTGAGCTTTGATCTTCGTTCGGCCTTCTTCCGGTCCGCGTTCGGCATCGCCCGCCCTCGACATCGGTGACCTGCGGCCTGCGGCCCGCCAGCCGGATCCCGATGAAGGGGCCGCCTTGGATATCAGAAGCTGCCCACGACCCCGAGCGCATTGTGCATCTGGCAGCTGTTCCCGAAGGTCCGAGACGACATGGTGAATCGGCTGTTCCACACACCGACCGCCGACACCGTCACCGGCTCATAGTTCAGCGGGCAGAGACTTCCCGGCGAAGGCTTGAGCTTACGCACATCACCATTTGCAGGTTCCAGAGCCGTGCACGCCTCCCGCGCGTTCGGGTGCGTCCCTCCGCCGATCGGTGAGCACTGCAACACCACCGCCCGAGCCGGTGGCAGAATGACCGGCCCCTGACTGGCCGTCAGCACCAGCGCCCGAGCCGACAGCTCACCCGACACGTCGAACACACCGGGCACGTCGAACACACCGGGCACGTCGAACATATCCGGTCTATCGGACACACCAGGCATGTCGGACACACTCGGCATAGGCTCACCGAGCGAATCAGCGTCGGCGGGTAACGCACTGAGCGTGGTCATCGCACCGAGGAACGCCACACCAAAAATCATCCGCTCCGCAAGCTGCTTCATCCAGATCGTCCCCCAGCTCACGCGATGTTCAATGCTCCCAGCGTGACCAGCGGCGACGCGGAAGCCAAGCATCGACCTTCCAGGCACACGTCAAGGTTTCGCGAGAGGGTAAAGCCAGGTGGCACTCACTTCTTCAGAGGTCACGGCCGGACCGGTGATCAGACGACCCGGGCTGGACCGTCGGCCCGGTGGAGGGCTCGTCCTGGGCGGCGGTGTCCGGCTTGGGCCGCCGCAGCACGATGAGCGCGACGGTGAAGGCGGCCATGAGCAGAGCGGCGGCGGCGCCAAAGGCCAGTTGGTAGCCGCCGGTCAGCGCGGCCGCCTCGCTTCTGCCCGCGGAGAGCAGCTCCTCGGTACGCGAGGCGGCCAGCGTGGACAGCACCGCGACGCCGGTGGCCATACCGACCTGCTGGGTGGTGTTGAACAGCGCGGACGCCAGGCCCGCGTCATCGGCCCTGGCACCGGTTTACTTCGGGCCGTTGACGGTCACCAGGGTGATTGGTGCACCTGACGGAAAAGCGGGCACTAGTCAACGAGAGCTTCACTTGGGGAGTGTTCGCACTGTAATTAGTATATTTTTTGAGACGATGACCCACATGAGCGACATGGTCATCAGCCTTGCCGACCTCCGTCGGGCATGCGCCCTGCTGCTCGACGCGGCGGAAAAGCATCACGGCGAACACGTTGAGTTGGAATCAATCGCGGCGGACCACTACTGGGATCTTCCCTTCGCGGGGGCATTCGACATGTCGAGTGATCCGGCCACGGATATCGGGGTCGGCCAGGTAAGTGACGACCTCGACGAGATTCACGCCCTGCTCGCCCGTTCGCCGGATGAACCCGTGATCCTGTGGCATGACCTTATTCATCTCTGCGGGCTTCTGCGAGCGATCGCCCTGGCCGACGCCGCCAGATGACCACGGTCATCATCCACGCGGGGCGTACATGATGACCAGCACGCCGAGCATGCAGATGGCGGCTCCGATGATGTCCCAGCGGTCGGGCCGGAACCCGTCCACCACCATGTTCTCCCCAGCGCCAAGGCCGCCTGTCTCCGCCGCGAGCGACCCCCACACCCCGAAGGTAAGCCTGTACCGAGGTACAGGATGCAACTCCCGATCTCACCGATGATTTTTGCGGCCTGCTGAACTGCCGCTGGAGTGCGAAGGGGAGGAGTGCCCGGGGGAGTCCCGAGGGGCCTCGGGGGGCCGCGCCCTGGGGATTCGCCGACGTCGTTCCGGGCGAGCCTCCGGGCGGCGTTCGGCGCGGACCTCGGGGCGGCGGACGTATACCGGATCACCAGGCTGGAGGAGCCGGTAGATGGGGACGGCGTTGTGCAGCGGGACCCGGACGCACCCGTGGGAGGCGGGGAAGCGGGGAACGAGGGTGGAACCGTGGACGGCGATGCCACCGTTGAAGTAGACGGAGTAGAACATCGATCCCAGGATCCCCGTGGACCAGCCGGGGACCCGTGCCCCGACCCAGTAGTCACCGACCGGGGTGTCGGCGAATCCGCAGTGGCCCTTCTCGCAGTACGACCTGCGAGCACCGGTCGAGATGTGGGTCACCAGCACGGGTTTCCCGCCCTTCCACACGGTGAGGAGCCGGCGTCGTAGATCGATCTCGGTCCTCTCCGGCCCTCCGTACCCCACCAGGGGCCTGATGCGCCTGGGACGCAGGAGGGCCTGCCAGGTCGGCAGGTCGATTCTGTCGACGGGCCTCAACCCGTTGGCCTTCTGAAAGGCCCATACGGTCATGCGCAGCGCGGAATCGTACGTGAAGCTGAGATTTCCCGGGGTGAAACCCAGATCTCTAAGCCTTTTTTTCACATTATGGACCTCGATTCCCCTGCTGCCCACTTTGAGGATCGTGAATTGGTCGGGAAGGGGGGCCTGCTGGAAATCCGGGGAGGGGTCGATCGCGGCGTGCGCGACGCCGGCGGGCAGGGTTGTGGCCAGGGCGAAGATGGTTCCTGCGATCAGGGAGCGGTGGGCGGTGCTTCGCATATGTGACGTCTATCCGCTGGCAGTGATTATTAACCCTCTAATGCCACTTGCCAGAAAGTAAGACTTATACCGCCGTGTGTGACCCGACGGTTAATGTGAAGAGGCTTTCCCGAGAAAGTAGATATGTGTTTTAAGGCGGCGAGATATGGTGATTTCAGGGATATATGTATGATATTTTCGGGGCCATTGAGTGTGAACGATGCGTTGCCACGCACCGGCCCCCCCGGCCCCCCGGCCTTCCCCGGCCCCCCGGCCCCCCGGCCTCCCCCGGTCCTTGGTGCTCGGCTCCCGACCTCACCTGCGCACACGGGCGCGCCTTCTGGTCTCGTGCGACATGTCGCACCCCGCTGATCTCCCGCTCGCGAGCCGTACCGGACCGCACGGTCTTGTACGGCTCGCGGCGTGTCTCTATCCGGAGAACGCCGGGTGTGCCCCTCTGGAGCGTGCGGGATGCTCGCGGACGTCACGAAGACATCCCGTACGGGATCCAGGGGAGCATCGGCCGATCAGCCGAGCCGGATGACGCCCTTGGAGACCTTGATTTTCCTGCGGGCCAGTGGCCGCGTGGCCGGCCCCCTAGCCACCGAGCCGTCGGCGATCCGGAACCTGCTGCCGTGGCAGGGGCAGTTGATGGTCCCGCCGCGGATGGTGGAGACCGGACAGCCCTGGTGGGTGCATTTGGCGCTGAAGGCACGGAAGGTGCCCTTGACGGGCTGGGTGACCACCCACTTGCCGTTGATGATCCGGCCACCGCCGACGGGGATGCCGCTGGTCTTGGCGAGCACGGGACCGGCGGTCTCTCCGGCCTCCTCGGCCGCCTCGGCCGGGCGTACCCATGCGACGGCCGACGCGATCGCGGCGGCGGCGCCGCCCGCGAGACCGCGGAAGATCATTAATCGACGAGTGGGGGTGGGCATGGCGGGCCTCCTGGGGGGCGAATGGATCACGTGTGTGGTTCATATCACAGGAAAGCGGGCCTGCAGACAGGCTCCGCGCTCCTCCCCGACGATGCGCAGGCTGCCGCCGTGCCGTACCGCGATGTCCCTGGCGATGGCCAGACCGAGGCCCGATCCGCCCGCGTCCCTGTCCCTGGCCTCGTCCAGCCGGGTGAAGCGGTCGAAGACCGCCTCGTGGTGCTCGGCGGGGATGCCGGGGCCGTCGTCGCACACGTCGAGCACCGACTCGCCGCCGTCCGTGGACAGCCGGACGGTGACCGCGGAGCTCGCGTGGCGTACGGCGTTGTCCACCAGGTTGGCCACCAGGCGCCGCAACTGCCCGGCCGAGCCGAGGACCACGGTGTCGGCCGCCACCTCCAGCGCCACCCTGATCTCCGATCTGGGCCGAGACCTGGCCGCCTCCTCGGCGGTCACCTGGCCGAGGTCCACCTCCTCGTGGCAGGTGGGCTCTCCCGCGTCCAGGCGGGCGAGCAGGAGGAGATCGGAGGTGAGTGCCTGGATCCGCTCCACGTCGGTCAGCGCCTCGGCCGCCAGCGGCCCCGGCGGAGCCAGCTCAAGGCGCGTCCGCAAGATGGCCAGCGGGCTGCGGAGTTCGTGGGCGGCGTCGGCGACGAAGCGCTTCTGCCGGCCGACCGCCAGTTCGAGGCGGTCGAGCGTGCGGTTCATGGTCTCGGCGAGGCGGGCGATCTCGTCGCGCGACCGCGGTACGGGAACCCGCCGGTGCAGGTCGTTCGCGGTGATGTCGGCCATCTCGGTGCGAATGGCCGAGACCGGTGCCAGTGCCCGGCCGACGACGAGCCAGGTCAGGACGGCGACCAGCAGGAGCAGCGCGGGGATGCCGGGCAGCAACAGGCCCCACAGTGCCCGCAGCGCGTCCCCCGTCGGCTCCAGCGACGCCCGGGCCTGCACGAACATCATGCCGTCGGCGGTGTCCACGGGCATCGTGGCCAGGGCGAAGGAGTCGCCGGGCGCCCACTGCGCCACCTCGGTGGACTGGGACGCGGTGCCGCCCTGGAAGACCTTCACGACTTCCGGGGGTTCTCCCCCGGTCGATGGGACGGCGGTCGAGGTCCGGGCCAAGAGCGCCGGTGGTGCGGGGTACGTGAAGATCTTGACGTCGGGGTCGAGGAGGGTCGTCTTCGAGAGGCTGAGACCGTCGGCGGCCGTTCCGGCGAGCGCCACGCCGCCGGTGAGCACCTCGGCGGTGGCGTCGGCGCGACGGACGGCCTCGTTGGAGGCGCTCCGCGTCAGGCTCCCCGTCAGCACGCCGATGAGCACCGCCGCCGCCACGCCCAGCGCGACCGCGACGATGGCTGTGGCGGCGAGGGTCGCCCTGAGCCTTACCGACAGGCGTGACGCCATCTCAGGCCTCCAGCCGGTAGCCGGCGCCGCGCACCGTCACCAGTGACGAGCGGCCGAACGGAGAGTCGATCTTGCGGCGGAGCGCGCTGATGTAGACCTCCACGATGTTCGGGTCGCCGTCGTAGGAGAAGTCCCAAGCCTGGGCCAGCAGGTCGCTCTTGGAGACCACCTCGCCCTGCCTGCGCGCCAGGCCGTGCAGCACCGCGAACTCCTTGGGGGTGAGGGGGATGTCCACCTCCCCACGGCGGCAGCGGAGCCCCGCGGGATCGACGGTCAGGTCGCCGACCGCGATGGACACCGGTCTGGCGTGGCCGCCCCGGCGTACCAGTGCGCGCAGCCGGGCCAGCAGCACCACGTAGGAGAACGGCTTGGACAGGAAGTCGTCCGCGCCCGTGTCCAGGGCCTCGGCCTCGTCGTGCACCCCGTCCTTGGCGGTGAGCATCAGGATCGGCGTCCAGTTCTCCGCGTCGCGGAGCCTGGCGCAGACGGTGTAGCCGTTCATCCGGGGCAGCATGACGTCCAGCACGATCACGTCGTACGGGTTCTCGGTCGCCATCCAGAGTCCGTCGCGCCCGTCGTACGTCACGTCGACGGCGAACCCCTCGCCCGCCAGCCCCTCCTTCAGTAGATGGGCCAGACGTTTCTCGTCCTCAACCAGCAGCACGCGCATACCGCCCAGCGTGCCGCACCGTGCCTAAAGCCAACCTGAAGATGATTTCTGTCGTCTTCAGGCTGGGTTCAGGCAGCGGGCGGGAGCCTGTGATCTCCAGATCCGCTTGACGGGTCCGCTTGACGGGTCCGCCTATAGATCCGCCTGATAGATCCGCCTGACAAGGAGAACGCCCATGCGCATCCGCATGCTCGCCGCCGCCGTGGTGACCGCGGGGGCACTGATGGCCACCCTGACCGGGGCCGCCAGCGCCGACGACACGCCCACGCCCGCCCCCAAGGAAGGCACCGAGCATATCCAGTGCGATGGCGGCGGCCATGTGACCCTGACGACGCACCGGCTCACCGAAGCCGAGATCAAGGAGTTGGAGAAGGCCGGATCGTTGCCCTTCGTGTCCACCGCGCCCTCGGGACGGGCCGATGAGGCCGGGGTGCCGGCCGCCCACGTCACGATCGCCGGGGAGGCCGGGGTGCCGGCCGCCCACGTCACGATCGTCAGGAGCGTCCCGGCGGAAGCGGGGGACGCGAAGGAGCTTCCCCCTCTCCCCGAAGGCGTGACTCCCGGCAAGGACATCAAGGTCATGGCCGCTCCCACGGTGACTGCGGGGACCGCGGGGCCCGGGGCTCCGGAGGCAGGGATGGTGACCGTGTTCTCCGAGGACGTTCCCGAGGGGGCCGAAGGGGGCGAGGGGGCCGGGGATGCCGCGGTCAGGGTCATGAGCGCGCTCTCCGGTGACGAGCCCAAGGTCACCTGCTTCAAGAAGGAGTAGCCTCGCGGAGGCGGCCCTGAAGACCTGCGAACCGGCCGGGGAAACCCGTGCGGGAGTGACTCCGGCCGGTTCGCAGCCAACCGGTGCCGGACCGACCTGGCAGGCCGCACCGTGTAGGGGCCGGTGCGGCTCAGTCCTCGGTGACTCGGCTCCCGGTCGAGTCCCGGCCCTCGGGGAAGGTCGGGTGCGGACCCAGGGTCCAGTACTCGTACAGGCCGTGACCGACGTGGCCGTCGTACTCGAAGCGGCCGACCATGGCGCCGGCCCGCACAGCGGTGGGGCCCGCACCTTCGAAGGTGCGGGCCCCACCGCTGACAGGTGACGTACGCCGTGGTCGGCCGACCGGCGTATGTCGTACCGCTAGGGCAGTTTCCTGGACGTGTGCTCCGCCCTGGCGTCGGCCTTGCCCCCCAGTTCGTCGGCCTTCGACGTGGCGTCGTCCGTCACGTTGGAGGCTTTGCCCGTCACCGTCTCCATCTTGTGTCCCACCCAATGGGACGCGTCGGAGGCGCTCTCCTTCAGGGTGTCCGCCCACTGGTCGGCGTTCTTGCGGTACAGCGCGTAGCCCGCCGCTCCGATCGCGACGCCGATGACCAGCAGGGCCATCGGCCATCCGCGGGACTTGGTGGGCTTGGGATCGATCTTCGCGGCGGCCTGGGACAGCGCGGCGCTGAGCTTCGGCGCGAGCTGTTCCTCGATCGAGTGCGCGGCGGCGTCAAGCCTCGGTGCCGCCCACCCGCGTGCGACGATGATCTTATCACCGGCCATGTCACGAGCCTGGCCGGCCATGTCACGGGCCTGGTAGACCACGTCGCGGGCCTGGCCGGCCAGCGGGCTGACCCGATCCACGACGAGGACAGCCTGAGCCTTCGCGTGGCGCAGCCGCCTTTCCGGAGCCACGATCTTCATGTGGCGCTTTCCAAACAGTGCTAGAGGCACAACAACCTCCCCATTCGTTGGGGCCCCGTCGCCACCCCTTCCCGCTCGAAGGCGGCTCAATCATGACGGCCCGTGGGAGGATGGCATGAGGATCGGTTCCGGCCGAAATCGTCAAAGCGCTACAAAAGCAATACGTTGCATAGGCATTGCCACAACCTGAAGGGGGCAGTCCGATCATGGCTGAGAAGTTGATCGCGAACCTCAACACCAATCGCGGTAGCGTGAAGGTCCAGCTCTTCCCGGATCACGCGCCCAAGACCGTGCGCAACTTCGTCGAGCTCGCCGAGGGCACCCGCGAGTGGGTGCACCCGGAGACCGGCCAGAAGTCCACCGACAAGCTGTACGACGGCACCATCTTCCACCGGGTCATCTCGGGCTTCATGATCCAGGGTGGCGACCCGCTGGGCCAGGGGGTCGGTGGTCCCGGCTACAAGTTCGACGACGAGATCCACCCGGACCTCTACTTCAACCGCCCGTACCTGCTCGCCATGGCGAACGCCGGCATCCAGATGGGCCGCGGCACCAACGGCTCCCAGTTCTTCGTCACCGTGGTGCCCACGCCTCACCTCAACGGCAAGCACACCATCTTCGGTGAGGTGATCGAGGGTCAGGACGTCGTCGACGCCATCGCCAAGACCGATACCGACGCCCGGGACCGCCCCACCGAGCCCGTGGTCCTGGAGTCGGTGACCATCGAGCGCGTTCAGAGCTGACCTTTCGCCCGGCGGCCTCCCCCGGAGGCCGCCGTTCGCATTTCCGGCCGATGCCGCTCAGCCACTGTTTGTGTGTGTACGGGCACTCGGGATCGTGAATAGGCTGGCAGTCTGGGGATAACAGAACGCGCGAAGGGGCCAGCCACAGACCATGACCACCCAGCCGTCCAGCGACCCCAACACCGTTGTCCCCAACTGCTACCGGCATCCAGGGCGTGAGACCTACGTCCGCTGCCAGCGCTGTGAGCGCCCCATCTGCCCCGACTGCATGCGCGAGGCCTCGGTGGGCTTCCAGTGCCCCGAGTGCGTGGCGGAGGGCAACAGGGGCATGCGGCAGGCACAGTCCGTGTTCGGCGGCCGGGCGGTCGTCACGCCCCGGGTCACCTGGGCGCTGCTGGTTCTCAACGTCCTGGCCTACTTCGCCGAGACCGTGCGCACCGACTGGGTGCTGGACAACTTCGCGATGAACTCCTACGCCGTCGCCTACAACGGCGAGTGGTGGCGCCTGATCACCGGGGCCTTCCTGCACATGCCGCTCGGCGGTGGCGGCTGGGCCCTGACCCACATCGTGTTCAACATGTGGGCCCTTTACGCCATCGGCCCGGAGCTGGAGCGGCGCCTCGGCTCGGCCAGGTTCCTGGCGCTCTATCTCCTTGCGGCGCTCGGCGGGTCCGTCGCGATCTACCTGTTCGGCATCGCCGCGGTCGGCGCCTCGGGTGCGATCTACGGCATGTTCGGCGCGCTGTTCGTACTCGGCAGGAAGCTCGGCTACAACGTCCAGGGTGTGCTCTGGCTGATCGGCATCAACGCCGTGATCACCTTCGTGGTCCCCGGCATCAGCTGGCAGGGGCACCTCGGCGGCCTGATCGCCGGCTCCCTGGTCGCGGCGGTGTTCGCCTTCGCCCCGGCCAGGAGCCGCGATGCCGTCCAGTGGGGAGGTTGCGCGGCGATGCTGGTCGTTCTGGTCGTGCTGGTGCTGGCGTTGCCGCCGTTCGCCCTCCAGGCCCAACTCGGCATCTACGGTTGATCCACACCCTGATGCTTCCCCAGGGTGTGGATAATGCCTGTGGAAAAGGCTAACGCCAGCGGGTGGACAGGATCACCCCGAGGATGATGAAGGCGAACCCGACCAGCAGGTTCCAGTTCTGGAGGGTGCCGAGAACGGGTGCGGTGGGCGCCACATAGTAGACGGCGATCCACAGGATGCCGACGATCCAGCAGGTCACCATGACCGGCGCCAGCCAACGCGGGCTGATCTTGATCTGCTGTGATGTCTGCGGCGGGGTGTATACCGGCTTCTTGCGAGTCTTGGGCTTGGGCACTGGGGTTCTTCTCCTGCGTCAACCCTGCGCGATCCGGACCGTGCGCAGGCCATGTCGATTAGCGTAGTCGCTGGTGAGTGAAGTCCCGTGTAAGGATAGTCCGCGCAGGTGGGCCATGGCGATTCCGTGAGGCACCATCCTGCGGCAAATGTTCTGCCGGGCCCGTGATCCGCTCCCGCCGGGCGGGTGTCCCGCTCGTTAGCCTGACTCCGTGAGAGCCGTGTTGAGGGCCATGGGCGATCTGAGTGTCACCACGGGTCTGGTCGTCCTGCTCTTCTGCGCCTACCTGCTGTGGGGCACCGGCTCCTACACCGCTGAGCAGCAGGTGCTGCTGCAAAGGCAGCTCATCGAGGGTGTTAAGGCCGGTCCCGGGCATGGTCCCGGGCATGGGCCAGGCCCGGTCCGGCTGGGCGGGGCGGTGGCGCTGCTGTCGATTCCCAGGCTCGGCGACGACTACCGGTACGCCGTCGTGGAGGGCGTCGACCAGGACCGGCTGATGATGGGGCCGGGGCACTACCCCGGCACCGCCATGCCAGGAAAAATCGGTAATTTTGTTCTTTCAGGGCATCGGACCACCTATGCCGCTCCTTTCGGCCGAATCGACGAGCTCCGGTGGGGCGATCGCATCGTGGTCGACGCCCGCGAGGCCCGCTACACCTACCGCGTCACCGGCAGGCGCGTCGTCGACCCCACCGAGGTCGACGTCATCGCCCCGGTCCCCGACCGACCGGGAAAGGCGCCGACCAAGGCGACGATCACCCTGTCCACCTGCCACCCGGAGTACTCGGCAGCCCAGCGGCTCGTCGTCTTCGGCGAGCTGGACAGGAGCCAGAACCGCCTCGAACGCCCCGAATAGCCCCGACAACCAACCCCGACAACCCGGAGAACCCGACAACCAACCCCGACAACCCGGAGAACCCGACAACCAACCCCGACAACCCGGAGAAGGAGTCTCGTGTACGGCTGGATCTGGCGGCTGCTTCCTGGAAACCTCGCGGTCAGGGTGTTCACCGCCGCCGTACTGGTCGGCCTGGTCGCGGCCGTACTCTGGTATGTCGTGTTCCCTTGGATCGAACCCCGCATCTCCCTCGACCTGACCGGCGTGGGCCTATGAGCCGTGTCCTCGTCGTCGACAACCACGACAGCTTCGTCCACACCATCGTCCAGTATCTCCGTGAGCTCGGCGCCACCTGCGACGTGCGCCCGCGCGACCGGGTCAGGGTCGAGGACGCCTCCGGCTTCGACGGGGTTCTGATCAGTCCCGGCCCCGGCACCCCGGAGAACGCGGGGGTGAGCGTCCCGCTCGTCGGCTACTGCGAGGCCCACGGCATCCCACTGCTCGGTGTCTGCCTGGGGCATCAGGCCATCGCCGTCGCCCACGGCGCGACCGTGTCGCGGGCCCCCGAACTGGTGCACGGTCGCACCAGCGCGATCACGCACGACGGGCGCGGGGTCTTCACCGGCCTGCCGTCGCCGGCGACCATGACGCGCTACCACTCGCTGGCGGTCCTGCCCGGGACGGTTCCCGAGATCCTTGAGGTGACCGCGACCACCGGTGACGGCGTGATCATGGGCCTGCGCCACCGTACGGCCCCCGTCGAGGGGGTGCAGTTTCACCCCGAATCGGTGATCTCCCAGCACGGTCATCGGCTACTTGGGAACTGGCTTGAAAGATTGTTGTAACGCGGCGCCCTTCCTGGGCGATTGACCAGTGAGAGTCCTTCCGCCATCGCCCCCGAGTGGCGGAAGGGCTCTTCCCCGTTTCCAGGCTTCTCCACGGGGGATTTCCAGACCTCTCGCACAGGCGAACTCCGGACCTCCCGCACGGGTGATTTCCAGACCTCTCGCACGAGTGATGCCGGAAGATCACGGGAATGAGGAAGGCCCCCGCGTGATCGCGCGGGGGCCTTCCTCATGTGCTCCGGGTCAGGTCCCGTCGGGCGGCGACTCATCGAAGATGGTGCCGTCGTCGGGCTCCGTGGGCATGTCCTCCGTCGGCTCCTCGGGAATGGTCGGCTCCTCGGACGGATAGGTCGGCTGCTCGGTCGGCTCGGGCGGCTGCCCGCTCGACACGATCAGCGTGATCGTCGTCCCCGGCTGGTACTTGCCACCCGCCTCGGGAGACTGGCTCAGCACGGTGTCCTGGGGAAGGTCACTCGGCTGCTCGACGACCTTCCACTTGAAGCCCGCCTCCTTGAGCATGTTCTTGGCGTCCCCGACCGTGAGGTTGACCACGCCCGGAACCTCCACCGCCTCCTTGGGGACGTAGATTCGTACGGTGCTGCCCTTGTTGGCCTTCTTACCCGCCTCGGGCAGGGTCTCGAAGACGACGCCCTGCTTCCGGCTGGAGGGCTTGCTCTGCAGGCTGACCTCGAAGCCGGCGTCCTCAAGGGCCCTCTTGGCGTCCTCCGCGGTCATGTTGAGCACGGAGGGCACCTCGACCTTCTCAATGCCCTTGGAGACCTTGAGCGTCACCTCGGAGTCCTTGTCCACCTCGGTGTCGGCCGCCGGTTCGGTGTCGATCACCGAACCCTTCGGTATCTCCTCGTCGAACGCCTGGAGCGTCTTCACCTTCAGGCCGAGGTCCGTCAGCGCCTTGGTCGCCGCCTCCACGGTCTGCGAGGCCAGCGGAGGGATCTTCACCTTGCCCGAGGCGACGGGGGTGCCGGGGGAGCTGAGGAACATGTAGCCCACGCCGATGAAGGCGCCGATGACCAGCAGGGGGATGAGGATCCACGCCGCGGTCTTGACCGCGGTGTTGCTGCTCTGCTGCCGGCGCCGACCGCGCTCGCCGGTGCGCCCGCCCCCCTCCTCGCCGTACTCGTACGCCGGGACGGCGGTGGTGCGCTGGGTGGCCGGGCCTCCGGGCCCGGGAGCCTGCATCGTCCGGGTGGCCGAGCCGTAGTTGTTGGAAATGGCCATGGTCTGGGCGTCCGTCGGGATGCCGGACATCGCCCGCTGGATGTCGGCCCGCATCTCCCCGGCGCTCTGGTAGCGGTGCGCCGGGTCCTTGGCCATCGCCTTGAGCACGATGGCGTCGGCCCACGGGGGGATGTCGGGGTCGATCTGCGACGGAGGGATCGGCTCCTCGCGCACATGCTGGTAGGCGATCGCGACAGGCGAGTCGCCGGTGAACGGGGGCTGTCCGGTCAGCAGCTCGTACAGCACGCAACCGGTGGAGTAGAGGTCGCTGCGGGCGTCGACCCGCTCGCCCCTGGCCTGCTCCGGCGAGAGGTACTGGGCGGTGCCGATCACCTGGGCGGTCTGTGTCATGGTCGCGGCCGAATCGGCCATCGCGCGGGCGATGCCGAAGTCCATGACCTTGACGTCGCCGTTACGGGTGATCATGATGTTCGCCGGCTTGATGTCCCGGTGGACGATGCCGCCACGGTGGCTGTAGTCCAGTGCCCGCAGGATCCCGTCGACCAGCTCGGCGGCACGCTCGGGCAGCAGCCGCCGGTCGGCCCGGAGCAGGTCGCGCAGCGTGCGGCCGTCGACGTACTCCATCACGATGTAGGGAACAGGCGCACCCTCTGAGACGTCCTCGCCGGTGTCGTAGACCGCGACGATGGACGGGTGGTTCAGCGATGCGGCGGACTGAGCCTCCCGGCGGAAACGCGCCTGGAAGATGTGATCCCTGGCCAGGTCCGCGCGGAGGGTCTTGATGGCGACGATCCGATCCAGCCGGATGTCTCGGGCGCGATAGACCTCGGCCATGCCGCCACGCCCGACGACGCCGTCAAGCTCGTAGCGATCGCCGAGGCGTCGGGGCTGAGTCATTTCCTGCACTGTCCCTTACCGTTCATCTTGGGTGCCGGTGAGCTCTTGGGCCACCGGTGTCCATCATCGACCCGTTGCCGCATCACGTCTCCTCATTCGGCTGGTCTGTATCGCCGGGTTCGGGAGTCGTACTCGGTGTGGGGCTCGGTGTCACCGTCGTGGTGGTGGGCGTAGGGGTGGGAATCGTCGGGCTCGGGCTGGGGCTGGGCGGTGGCGGCGTACTCGGCCTTGCGGTGGGCGTGGCCGATGTGCTTACCGTAGCCGACGGCGTGGCCGAGGGGCGGACCGTCCTCGTCGGCGGGGCAGGTGGTCTGCTCGCCGCAGGCGTGCTCCCGCTCGGTCTGGCCGTCGGCGGCTTGGTGGCCGGGCTCGACCGTACGACCGGCTTCTCCGGCGCGCTGCCGCCGGGCTGGCTCGCCAGCTCACGGGCCACCAGCGAGCCCAACCCGACCGCGGCGGCGCATCCCGCGACCGCGGCGACGATCGCCGTCGTCCTGCGCAGGCGACGGCGCCGATGAGGTGCCGGTACGGCACCCGGGGGCGTCCCGCCTGCTCCGGCACCCCCGCCGGCGCCCTCACCAGGACCTCTTCCCGCACCGGCGTACGAGCCGGAACCCGCGTCCGCGTACGAGCCGGAACCCGCGTCCGCGTACGAGCCGGAACCCGCGTCCGCGTACGAGCCGGAACCCGCGTCCGCGTACGAGCCCGAACCGGGGACCGGCCCGGGGGCGATGGGGGCGGCCATGGCCGAGGTGATCTCCTGCGGCCACTCGGTCGCGGGCTCCGCGCGCCAGCCCGAGGGGTCGGTGAGCATGCCAAGACCGGTGACGTCGGTGGCGGCCAGCGCGTCGAGCAGCACGTCCGCCCGCTCCGACAGCTCCCTGGCACCGGCCGGGCGCCGCAGCGGGTCCTTGGACAGGCACGCCATGACCAGGTCACGGACCGCGGGCGGGATGCTCGCCGGGAGCGGCGGCGGGGGCTCGCCGATGTGCATCAGAGCGATCGCCACCTGCGTCTCGGCGAGGAACGGCGCCCGGCCGGCCAGGCACTCGTAGGCGACCACCCCGAGCGAGTAGATGTCGGTGGCGGGTGTCAGCGGGTCGCCGGACGCCTGCTCGGGGCTGACGTACTGGGCGGTGCCGAGCAGGACTCCCGTCTGGGTGACCGGCGCGGCCTCCAGCACCCTGGCGATGCCGAAGTCTGTGATCTTTATCACGCCCGCCTCGGTCACCAGCAGGTTGCCGGGCTTGATGTCCCGGTGGATGACTCCCGCACGGTGCGCGGCTTGCAGGGCCCTGGCGGTCTGATGGACCACGTCGAGGGCGACCTTCGGGCTCAGCGAGCCGTCCCGGGCCAGGATGCCGGCCAGGGACTCGCCGGGCACCAGCTCCATCACCAGGTAGGCGACGCCGTCGGTCTCGGCGTAGTCGAAGACCTGTGCGATGCCCGGATCGGACAGCCCGGCCGCGATGCGGGCCTCGGAGCGGAAGCGCAGCCGGAAGGCGGGATCCTCCGCCACGTGCGCGCGGAGCAGCTTCACCGCGACCTCGCGGCCGAGCAACTCGTCCCTGGCCCGCCATACCTCGCCCATGCCGCCCGACGCGATACGCCCCAGCGGGCGGTATCGGCCCCCGAGCAACGCGGTCATCTACCCAGCACCGCTTCCATCACGCTCTTGGCGATCGGGGCGGCGGTCTGACCACCGGAGGCGTCGCTGCCGGCGCTGCCGGATTCGACGATCAGTGCGACGGCGACCTTGGGGTCCTCGGCGGGGGCGAAGGAGATGAACCACGCGTGCGGGTCCTGGCCCCTGGCGGTCTCGGCGGTGCCGGTCTTGCCGCCGACCGTCACGCCCGGAATCTGCGCCGCGCTCGCCGTGCCCTTGTTGACGACGTTGACCATCATCTCCTGGAGCTTGCGCGCGCTGTCCTCGCTCATCGCGGTGTCCAGCTCGTCGGGGTCGGCGGCCTCGATCTCGCCGCCCTCGGCATCCGCGATCTTGTTCACCAGGTACGGCTTCATGACCACGCCGTTGTTGGCGATACCGGCGGCGATCATGGCCATCTGCAGCGTGGTCATCTGGTTGCTGCGCTGGCCGATCGACGCCTGGGCGAGGGCCGCCTGGTCCTCCTCGGGGCCGATCCCGCTCCCCGCGACCGGCAGCGGGATCGACAACGGCTCGCCACCGATGCCGAACTTGGCGGCCTGGTCGCGCAGCGCGTCGTAGCCGAGCTCCATGGCGATCTTGCCGAACGGGGTGTTGCAGGACTTCTCCAGCGCGAACGAGAGCGTCACGCGCCCGGCACCGCAGGCCGCGCCACCGTAGTTGGGCAGGTCGGCGGTGGTGTTGGGCAGGTCGAGCACCTGCGGGGCGTCGACCTGGGTCTCCGGGCCGATGCTGTCGTCGCTCTCCAGGTACGCCGCCATGGTGACCACCTTGAAGGTCGACCCCGGCGGGTAGGTGCGCTCGATGGCCCGGTTGACCAGTGGCTTGTCCTCGTCCTCGTCCAGCTTGTTGTAGGCCTTGTTGACGTCGGGCTTGCTGGGCTTGGAGAGCGGGTTGGGGTCGTAGGTGGGGATCGAGACCATCGCGAGGATCGCCCCGGTCTTCGGCTCGATCGCGACCAGCGCGCCCTTCTTGCCGCTGGCGCCCAGCGCCCTGTACGCGGCCTCCTGCGCCCTGGGGTTGATCGTCAGGTCGACGTTGGCGCCCTTGGTCTGCTTGGCGGTGAACAGGTCGATGCTGCGCCGGATCAGCAGGTCGGCGCTCGTCCCGTCGAGGAGGCTGTTCTCGGCCCGCTCGATGTCGCGCTCGCTCTCGGGCGCGAAGAACCCGGTGATGGGCGCGTAGATCTTGCCCTCGGGATAGCGCCGCTGAAAGCGGAACTCGGGGTCGCCGGTGTCGACCGACTCGGCGAGGACCTTGTCGCCCGCGGTGATGCGGCCGCGCTCGACCTCGTAGCGCGCGTAGAAGTTGCGGGTGTTGCGCGAGTCGTCGCGCAGATCCTCCGCCCGTACGGCCTGCAGGTAGTTCACATTGATCATGAGCAGGCCGAACATGAGCATGCAGGCAAAGGCGGCGCGCTTGAGGGGACCGTTCATCGCTGGAACACCTGCGTCATTCCTTCGTCCTGGATGGCCTGGGGCGGAGGCTTCCTCGCCGTATCCGACATGCGTACCAGCAGCGCGATAAGGATCCAGTTAGCCAGCAGCGCCGATCCGCCCTGGGACATGAACGGGGTGACCAGGCCGGTCAGCGGGATCAGGTTGGTCACGCCGCCGACGATGATGAAGACCTGCCACGCCAGGATGAACGACAGGCCGCCCGCCAGCAGCTTGGAGAACGGCTCGCGGGCCGCGATCGAGGTGCGCAGGCCGCGCTCCACCAGCAGGGCGTAGACCATCAGCAGGGCCATCAGCCCGGTCAGGCCGAGCTCCTCGCCGGCGGCGGTGAAGATGAAGTCGGAGAAGGCCAGCGGGATCAGGTCGGGATGCCCCTGGCCGAGCCCGGTGCCGAGCACACCGCCCTGGCCCATGCCGAACAGGCCCTGCATGAGCTGGTAGCTGCCGCCGAACGTGCGCTCGTACAGCTCCGGGTCCTCCGGGTTGAGAAAGACCTCGAAGCGGGCCGCGACGTGATCGAAGATCAGCCCCGCCAGCACCGCCCCGCCGACGAAGAGCAGGATGCCGATGAGCACCCACGAGGTGCGCTGGGTGGCGATGTAGAGCATCGCGATGAAGGTGCCGAAGATCAGCAGCGAGGAGCCGAGGTCCTTCTGCAGGATCAGCACGCCCAGGCTGAGGCCCCAGGTGATGAGGACCGGACCGAGGTCGCGGGCCCGGGGCAGATCGATGAAGAGCAGCCGACGCCCGGCCAGGGCCAGCACGTCGCGCTTGGCGACCAGGTAACCGGCGAAGAAGACGACCAGGGCGAGCTTGGTGAACTCGGCCGGCTGGAGTGTGAAGCCGGCGATGCCGATCCAGATGCGGGCGCCGTTGATCTCCTGGCCGATGAACGGCAGCAGCGGCGAGACCAGCAGGGCCAGGCCGACGGCACCCGCGGTGTAGGTCAGACGCTGTAGCGCGCGGTGGTCGCGCAGCACGATCAGCGTCACGGAGAACATGACAACCCCGACGGCGGTCCACAGCAGCTGGTTGGTGGCCGAGGCTCCGTCCATGCCGGACGCCTCAAGCCGGTAGATGATCACCAGCCCGAGGCCGTTGATCAATGTCACCAGCGGCAGGATCAGCGGGTCGGCCCAGGGCGCGAACTTGGCCAGCACCAGGTAGGCGGCCAGCATGAGGCCGCCCAGGCCGAGGCCGTAGGTGAGCATTCCCGCGGGGACCTGCTTGTCGAGGGCCAACCCCACATTGGCGTACGCCAGCATCACGATGGCGACCGCGAACGCGAGCATCGCCAGCTGGGCCACCCGCCGTTTGGCGGGAAGCGGGACAGGCTCGGCGCTAGGGGTGCTCATGTGTTCACTGTGTCCTTGTGGGTTCGGGGGCCCTGGGGACGGGGGGCGTGGAGGACGCGGAGGCGCTCGGCGATGTGGTCGGCTCGGCCTTCTCGTCGGCCTTCTCGTCGGCCTTGGCCGCGGACGACTTCAGCTCTTCGATCTTCTCCAGGCCCGCCTCGACGGTGGGGACGGGGATGCCGTCGCGGACCTGGCCCTGCTGGAACGCGCCAAGGGTCGAAATCGATTCCGTGGTGCTCCGGGCGACGTCGAAAAGCTCGAAGGGGCCGAGGTTGGTCTTCACACCCTGGAAAACCACGATCTCGTTACCCTTGGCCCCGACGAAGTACTGATCATCCAGCCACTGTCCCCCGAAGTACCAGCCTAGGCCGCCTCCGATGACGACGACGCCGCCCGCCACGGCGACAAGAGGCCACAGCCGGCGACGTTTGGCCGGTCGGGCCACGGACCTGATGATCGGCTCGTCGGGATCGTCGTCGGGGATGACCGGCTGCGGCATGGTGACCGCGCTGGCGCGCCCCGCCGGGGTGTCCGGTGGCTGTGACCTCGGCATGCCGGAGCCGGCGGCGCCGACCACGGCGGCCTCGGTACGTGGCACGAAGGTCTCGGCCACCTCCAGCACGTCGGCGAGGACGCAGGTGATGTTGTCGGGACCGCCGCCCCGGTTGGCCAGGTCGATGAGGGTGCGGACCACCCCGTCGGGATCCTCGATCGTGGAGAGCGTGTGGTGCAGGGTCTCCGCGCTCACCACCCCGGACAGGCCGTCGGAGCAGAGCAGGTAGCGATCGCCGACCTGGGCTTCGCGCAGGGACAGGTCGGGATCGACCTCGCCGCTGCCGTCGAGCGCCCGCAGCAGGATGGACCGCTGGGGATGGGTGGCGGCCTCCTCGGCGGTGATCCGGCCGTCGTCCACCAGTGACTGCACCAGCGTGTGGTCGTGCGTGATCTGGTAGAGCTCTCCCGCACGCAGCAGGTAGGCCCGGGAGTCGCCGACGTGGACCAGGGCGACCCTCGTCCCGGACCAGAGCATGGCGGTGAGGGTGGTGCCCATGCCCTTGAGGCCGGGGTCGCGGCCCACCATCTCGTGGAGCTTGCGGTTGGCGTCGCGTACCGCTGCCTCGATGGCGCTGAGCAGGTCACCTCCCTGGGCGTCCGCGTCGAGTGAGGACAGCGCGGCGATGGCGACCGAACTGGCCACCTCGCCGTGTGCGTGGCCGCCCATGCCGTCCGCGACGGCGAGCAGGCGGCCGCTGGCGTAGGCGGAGTCCTCGTTGCCTTCGCGGAGGAGGCCGACGTCAGAGCGGGCGGCGTAACGGAGTGCGATGGTCATTTGCGCAATTCGATGACGGTCTTGCCGATGCGGATCGGAACACCGAGCGGCACCGGAGTCGGACGGGTGACTTTTGAGCGGTCGAGATAAGTGCCGTTGGTCGAGCCGAGATCTTCCACGATCCACTGACCGTCCTGGGGGAAGAGCCGGGCGTGCCGGCTGGAGGCGTAGTCGTCGCTGACTACCAGCGTCGCGTCGTTCGCCCGGCCGATGGTGATGGGCGTCTCCGAGAGGGTAATGGTGGTGCCTTGCAGGGGGCCACCGGTGACGACCATCTGCCGTGGTTCCCCCTTCTTGGATTTGGCCGCGGGCTTCGCCGGTTTGGGAACCTTGCGCGCGGGGACGGTGGCGGCCGTGCGTGATCCGAACAAGTCCGTCCGGATCACGCCGACCGCGGCAATCACGAAGAACCACAGCACCGCGAGGAAAGCGAGCCGGATCAGCAGCAGCGTGAGCTCGGACATGGACCGTCTATTTACCTTTAATCGCGCCGGAAAACCAGAGTCGTTCGCCCCAGCGTCACGCGAGTGCCGTTCTGGAGCTCGACCCGGCGAACCGGCTGGCCGTTGACGAAGGTGCCGTTCGTGGAGCCGAGGTCGACGAGCGCGACCTGGGGGCCCTCCACCCGCAGCTCGGCGTGGTGCCGGGACACACCCGGGTCGACCAGCCGTAGATCGCAGTCGGTGCCCCTGCCGAGCAGGGTCACCGGTGTTGTCAGATCGAAGGACCGCTGGCCCTGCGGGTCGTCCTGGGTGGACACCAGCAGGCGGGGGCGACCTCCGAACGCGTGTGGTTTCGCGGTGGGCACGTCGCTCACCGGCTGGCGGATCTCGTCCTGCTCGACCGTCGCGCCGCGGATCACGCCCGAGCGGATGCGGAACAGGCCGACCGCGAGGTCGTCGGCCGTCTCGAAGCGGACCCTGACCGGCCCCACGAAGGAGTAGCCCTGTTCCTTGGCGTACTCCCTGGCAAGGTTGGCCAGCTCGTGGCCGATGCTGTCCGCGTAGACCTCCAGCCGCTCGCTGTCGGTCGTGGACAGCTCGACCACGAAGTCGTTGGGCACGAGAGTGCGCCCTTGGGCGACGATCGCCGCCCGCTCGTCCATCTCCCGTTGGACCGCACTGGCGACCTCTACCGGCTGAAGGTCAGATTTGAACGCCCGCGCAAAGGCCCCTTCAACCAAGCCTTCGAGCCTCCGCTCGAAACGCTGAAGGACTCCCACCGGGTACCTCCCCTCCTCCGTCTATGTGGTCGCGGCCGCTTGGGGGCTCGTTGGCTCGGTCCTCGCTCTCTCGCACCCAGCTGCTCCGCTTTCGCATCTAGGAGGATCGTATCCGGGTTCGTGGGTACCGGCTGATACGTGCTAATGTTTCGACCGCACCCAACAAGGGCGGGTGGCGGAACGGCAGACGCGCACGGTTCAGGTCCGTGTGTCCGAAAGGACGTGAGGGTTCAAATCCCTCCTCGCCCACAAGGGGCTACCGATGAAATCGGTGGCTCCACAGTGACGAAAGAGAGCCCCGCTCCGCAAGAGCCGGGGCTTTTTTGCTTGTACGGGGTTCCGCGCGGCGTTTGGACACGCGGAGATGTCTATCCCGACCGGCTTGCAGATCACTTTCGTCTGGCTTGCGTGCATTACGCCCACGGCTGAGACGGCCGCCAGGCCTACTGGCACCGGTCTAGCGGTGCTGTACGGCTCTCACCTGCGATGGTGATCGTTCAGGGCTTCCAATCGGCCAGAGGCTTGGTGGCTCTGCGTCGGATGCGCCTGCGGGGCCGGCCGTTGGCACGGGGCAGCGAGTCAAGCCGGCTAAAAATTTTTCTAAAATTGGCGTGGGCGAGCTGGAAGGCCGGCAGCAGACTCTGGGCGGCGATGCCGCGGATGCGGCGCCCCTGGGAGCGCTCGATGGCCTCGTGGGCGTCGTCCTTGGCATAGCCGTTGAAGCCTTCGGTGCTGTTACGCAGCCGGTGGTAGACCCGTTGCTGGTCGGTGGTTTCATAGGCCAGTGCCTGGGTGTGCTTGGCGCCGTGCTCGGGGGCGATGGTGATGCTGTGCTGGCGGCAGATCTTCGGTGGGCCGACCGGGCTGGGTGCTGGATGGACAAGCGGCAGACGCGGGTTGGTGCCGATGCCGGTGCGCTTGATCGGACACCGGACCTTCCCGGCCGCCGCAGGGCAGGTGAGGCGCTCGTGACCTTCGCTGTCGGGTCTGCCTTTCGGCGCGAGCTCATAAGCGGTCCTGGCGGCGATCTGGCGCCGGTAAAGGTCGGTGATCGCGGCGGTCTGGGCAACACCGCCTGGTCGACGCTGACGCCGCGGACGAAGGGCAGCACCCGTGACAGGGCGTGCAGGGAGTCGACACCGGCGGCGGCCACGATGGTGGTCAGTGGAACGCCGCTCTCCATCAATTCCACCAGCCGGCCGGACCGCAGCCGTCCCATCTTCAGCACGGGGGTGCCGGGCGCGTCGTGGGTGCGAGACAGGAAGCCGGTGACGGTGTTCTTGCCGCGGGCGTGATGGCCGGGTCGAAACAGATAGGTGGCCTGGCCGTCCCCTGAAGTGAACGCCGTTACCAGCCACACACAAGGAATCAAACCCGGTCAAAGCTCCAAGATGCCGGGGCCGTGTCAGATGGGTATCTGGGATTGTCGTTGTGGTCGCCGTCGAGCTGCTTCTCGACGGCGGCCCTTCTTTCTCCTCGCACATGCGGGGAAATCGTGTTCACATGGCGGTTGTCTGCTCAGTGCTGCTCGGCTTTCTGATTTTCGCCGCTGTATCGATAGCAGGCGTTTGTATTCTTGAGAAGACGCCCGTCGTCAACCAGGTAGCTGAGTGTCATTCGCAGGAGCCGTGGGTCTTCGCCGATGGCATCGGCGATCTGACGGTTTTTCCACCGACTGGCTGGGTCCTGCTTGAGTACTGATGATCAAAGGTCGACGTTACCCGGAACGTGCCTGTCACTGCAGGTCAGAGGCATGATCGCGTGTCACGTCGAGCTTTCATGTTCAGTAGGTCCAGGACTTTGATCATTCGTGGGCTGGCGGGCCTGCCTCTTCTGCGCGGTGTCGCCGTGTCGGCTGCTTTGGGCTGGGCAGCGCTCTGACCTTGGGAGGTTTCCGGGAGCGGTGTGTGAGAGGCCGCCGCGCTTTCCCAGTGCTCCAGAGCATGCATGGTGGTCTCCGGTTTGGTGATCTCCTCGCGCGCCCGGTCAATATCACGTTCAAGTTTGGCTAGCGCATGATGAGCCCTCTCCCAGCAGCCGCGTGCATGATGGAGTGCGTGCAGAAAAACAGGAGCGGCCTCCTGGATGCCGTACTGATCCCGCATGAGACGGCACTGCATTCGCAGTGAGGCAGCACCCGGAAGATAAAGCAGCGTGTCGAAGCGAATTCCACTCCTGCCTGCGCCGATCCCGACGTGCAGCGATTAGCAGCCGACTTCCCGTCGTGGAATCCATGTCAGCCTTTTGCTGTCTCTAATTATCGGCCACCTTGGACTCGATTCCGGCTTTGCGAAACACCTTTCTCGCGCTCCCCCTGAGAGCGATCCGTTAACCCGTGGGTAAGTGAACGTCAAAGCGATCTCTCGCATCTCGCCACCGCGACGGTCGACCGGCTCCTGCACCATGCCCACCTCGTCCAGACCAACGGTGACAGCCACCGCCTCGCCGAGGCCCTCTCCGGTCGCGGTGTCGTCCCGCTGACCTGACCACCCACCATAGATCAACTGGCCATCGGCCTGGAATTCCGCTGACCGTCAGCCCGGAGAACTACCGACCGCCCACCAAGACTACGGCGTGTCCGTTGACACCCTTGACAGGCACCCGAAAACGCTAACTACCTGGCCTTGGGGGAACCTCACCGGAAGTGATCATCCGTGCAGGGCCATCGGAAGCGGTTTGGGGTGATCTCCCAGCCGATGCATGGGTGCGGTCGCGGCTCAGCGTAGTCTGCGGCGGAGCAGAGACGGCCGGGCGGTGGCGGGCGCTAGCTGGACGCGTGCGTCTACGGCTGTGGCACCGGTCGGTGTGACGATGACGGGGTTGAGGTCGATCTCGGCGATCTCCGGCAGGTCGTCCATGAGATGACCGAGCCGCACGATCTGATTCTCCAGTCCCTTCACGTCTGTGGGAGGGCTTCCCCGATAGCCGGAAAGCAGCGGCGCGCATCGAAGTTCTCCGATCATTCGTGCGGCCTCGGCGTGGCTGATCGGCGGCACCCGAAAGACGCGGTCGGAGAGAAGCTCGGTGATGGTGCCGCCGAGACCGACCATGATGAGGGGCCCGAACGCTTCGTGCGCGACGCCACCGACGATCATCTCGATGCCTCCGGTCATCACGTGCTGCACGATCGCACCGGACATGGCAGGGCCGACCCGCTCGGTCAAGTCCCGGTAGGCCTGCCGGACCTCCTTCGGCGTGCGCAGGCCGAGCCGGACGCCCCCAAGGTCGGTCTTGTGGACGATCTGCGGGCCGGTGGCCTTCACGACCGCCGGGAAGCCGACCCGGGCGGCGGCCTCGGCGGCGCTCTCAGGGCCATCGACTGTCACGGACTCGGCCACCGAGATGCCGTAGCAGGACAACAGAGCGGTCGCGAGAGAGATGTCCAGCCAGCGTCCTTGGGGGTGCGCCGCGAGGTCCCGTTCGACGATCGCCCGAGCCCTTTTGACGTCCGCTCCGTTGGTTTCCTCCGGCGGCTCCAGGGGCCGTTTTCGCCAAGCGGCGTAGTCGGCGGCGCGGCCGAAGGCGTGGACCGCCTGCTCGGGAAATGCATAGCAGGGGATTCGGCCGTCGATGATCCCGTCTTGTCCCATGACGCAGGCGAGCACTGTCTTGGCCGACCCCACGGTGGCGGCCGCGATGGCATCTCGCGTCGCTTCCATGCCCGAGCCGAACGGGGGCGTGTATACGGCGAACAGGGCGTCGATCCCCGGATCGGCCAGGACGATCTCGATCGCCGCGGCGAATTCCCTGGCGTCGCCGTCGGCGGTGAGGTCGATTGGGTTGGGGACGGCGGCTGCCGCGCGAAGACGGGTTCGCAGGGCGTTCTGTGTGACGGTGGATAGTTCCGGGACACTGAGCCCTCGCTGCTCGCAGGCGTCGGCCATGATGGCCTCCGGGCCGCCGGAGTTGCCCACGACCGCGACCCGCCGGCCGGTGGGTAGGGGCTGGGAGGCGAGCAGCCTGGCGGTATCGAGCATGTCCTGGACGCTGTCCTCGCGGATCACGCCTGATGCCCGCAGCAGCGCGTCCACCGCCCTGTCGGGCGTCGCGGCGGCGGCGGTGTGTGAGCGGACGGCACGGCCGCCGGAGACGCTGCGCCCGCTCTTGACGACGATGATCGGTTTGCGCGTGCTGACCCTGCAGGCGATGCGGCCGAAGCGGCGCGGGTTGCCGAAGGACTCCAGGTACATGGCGATGACTGCGGTGGCCTGATCGTCCTCCCAGTATTCGAGCAGGTCGTTGCCGCTGACGTCGGCTTTGTTGCCGACTGACGCGAACGAGGAGACGCCGAGCCCCAGTTCGCCGGCTCGTTCGATCAGGGCGACCGCCACGGCCCCCGACTGCGACATCAGCCCGAGCCTGCCTTCACTGGGCAGGCTGGGCATGAAGCCGGCGTTCAGTGAAGCGGCGGTGTTCGCGATACCCAGGCAGTTGGGACCTACCAGGCGTATTCCTGATTCCCGGCAGATCTTGAGTAGCCGGGCTTCCAGCTCCTTTTTCCCGGCTTCGGCGAATCCGGCGCTCACCACCACCAACCCTCGGACACCGTGTCGCGCGCAGTCCTTGGCGACCTTTGGCACTGTGTCGGCCGGGGTGGCGATCACGGCGAGTTCCACCGGTCCCGGTATGGCAGCCACGGTGGGGTAGGCGGGGAGGCCGCACAGTTGCGTGGCGTTGGGATTCACGGGATACACAGGCCCGGGAAAACCGCCGGTGATCAGGTTGCGCAGTATGCGGTGTCCGACACTTGCCGGGTTCCGGCCAGCCCCTACGACGGCGACCGAACCAGGGGAGAACATGTGGGCCAGGGAGTTGCGTTCGGCCTCGTGCGCCCGCTTCTCGATCTGCTCCAGCAGATGAGCCGTGGGGCGCAGGGCGATACGCGATTCGATCTCGCCCTGCCGGCACCGCCGTTCGACCGGCAGGCCCAGATCGCCGAGTACCTGCAGCATCTGCCGGTTGCCCGCGAGGACGGTGGCCGTCAACTGCTCGATCCCCCTTTGGGCGGCGTCGAGAGCGATGTGCTCCAGCAGCAGGGTGCCGAGTCCACAGCCATGTATCCGGTCATCCAGCAGGATCCCGATGTCGGCCTCGGGGCGCTGAGCGTCGGGGATGTACTCCGCGACGCCGACCACCCGGCCGGCGGCGAGTGCCACCAGTGCATGACCTTGGTACCCAGGGCTGGTCAGGCGGTCCACGTAAGCGTGGGCCGTGTCGGTTCCGCCGGTGAAGAACCGCAGGTACACCGAGCGTTCGGATGACCGGTCGACCAGGGCGTGCATGGCGTCCCGGTCGGAAACGCGCAACGGCCGGACATGCGCGATTCCGCCGTCACGCAGCAGCACGTCGCACTCGTCGTCCACGTAGCGGAGCATGACCCGAGCGTGCGTCACCGATGATGCTCGACCCAGGGGCCTAATCCCCTCGAAGTCAGGGCCTGTTGTCACTGTTCCTGCTGACGGAGATCATCCAGCCGCTGCCGGACAGCCTCAGCCGTCTCGCGGATCGCCGCGCGCACCGGTGGGGTGACCGGGGTGTCGAGGCCGAAGTCGCCGCCCTCGACGCCGAAGACGACCAGTTCGTCCGGGAGCAGGCCGAGCGCCTCACCGAGCGCCATCGCGTCGGGCAGGCCAAGGGCATGAGAGCTCGCCCGCCAGGCGGGCGCGGGGCCTGGCCGGACAGCCGTGTGGATGGTCCCCGGTGCCGCGCCTGAGGACACCGCGTCTATCACGATCGCCAGCCGCGCGCCGCTCCAGGCCGTGACCAGATGCATCGGATCCCCGGAGCTCTCGGTGAGGACCACCGAGGGCGGGAGCGTGCCGCGGAGTAGCCGTACCACCTCCAGGCCCGCCGCGTCGTCACCGCGGGAGTCGCCGCCCACCCCGATCACGACTCGGTCAGCGCGCATCGAGACGAAGATCCAGGAAATGGGTGGAGCAGGAGATGCACGGGTCGTGGTTGCGTACCGCCCGCTCGCACAGCGATGCCAGCTCCTCCTGCGGCAGGGCGAGCCGTGGCTCGACCAGATCCCACAGATCCTTCTCGATGCGGGCCTGGTTCTGAGAGGTCGGCGGCACGATGTCCGCCTCGACGATCAGCGCGTCATCGTCGATGCGGTAGCGGTGGTAGAGCGTGCCGCGCGGGGCCTCCGACGCCCCGTGGCCGACGCCGGGCCGCGGCTCGACGGGGACGGCGGGCGCGTCGGGCTCGGCGTAAGAGTCGATGATCCGCAGGGCTTCGTCGCAGGCGTGCACGATTTCCACCGCCCGGACCACGATGCTGCGAAAGGGGTTGCGACACACCTCGCCGAGCCCGGCGTCGCGCGCCGCCGAGCGGGCCAGCGGGGAGAGCAGCCCGGAATTGAGGGCGTATCGGGCCATGGCGCCCACCAGGTAGCCGCCGGTTCCGTCGAGCCGGGCGTGCAACGCCGTGGAGCCGGGCACTTGCTCCTCGACAACGTGTTCGGGCCAGTGCGAGACCGGAAACCCGGTTCCGTCGCTGACGGCGACGGAACCGGAGAGGATGGCGTACTCGTCCGGGTGCCGCAGCGCGAGGAACCGGTAGTCGTGTTCCACGTCGGGGAAGTCGAATCCGGCGACCCAGGTCACGGTGGCCAGGGCGTGCTCCCGTGCCAGGCGCAGCCGCTCGGCCGCACCGGCGAGTTCCTGGCGGCGCGGGATCCGGTAGAAGCCGCCTACCCGGACGTTGACCGGGTGGATCGCCCGGCCGCTCAGGTCGGCCACCAGCTCGTTTCCCGCCTTCTTCAACGCCAGGCCGCGCTCCAGGTGGACGCGATGGTCGGCGGCCATGGCGATACCGCTGTCGTAGCCCAGGAAATCCGGCGCGTGCAGCAGAAAGATGTGCAAGGCGTGTGACTCGATCCATTCGCCGTAGTAGAGGAGCAGCCGCAGGTCCCGCAGCGGTCCGGTCACCTCCACCCCACAGGCCGCCTCGATGGCCTGGCAGGCGCTCATCTGGTACGCGACAGGGCAGATGCCGCAGATGCGGGCGGTGATGTCGGGAGGTTCGGTGTACGAGCGGCCGCGCAGCAGCGCCTCGAAGAACCGGGGCGGCTCGTAGATCCTCAGCTGAAGGTCGACGATCCGGCCGTCGCGGGCGCGCACCAGCAGTGCTCCCTCGCCTTCGACCCGGGACAGGCCGCCGATGCGGATGGTCTTATGCGTCACCCTCGGCCTCCTCCGACGCTCGCCGGAAGGGCTCCTCGGTGGCGTTGAAGGTCCGGTAGATTCGCACCAGCTCCGGGTCGCTCATCCCGAGTTCGCGCAGCCGGCCGTTAAGGGCGGCCGAGTTGGTGGTCTCGGACGGGCCGAAGCAGCCGTAGCAGCCCCGGTTGAACGCCGGGCAGAGCGCCCCGCAACCGGCCTGGGTGACCGGGCCCAGGCAGGGCGTGCCGTGCGCCACCAAGACGCAGACGTTGCCCCGGGCCTTGCACTCCACGCACACGCTGTGCCCTGGGACGACAGGGCGCCGACCGGTCAGGAACGCCGTGATGACCTCCAAAAGCTGGCGCTTGTCGATCGGGCAGCCGCGCAGCTCGAAGTCCACCGGCACGTTGGCGGAGATCGCCGTCGACCGCTCCAGGGTGGCGATGTATTCGGGCCGCGCGTAGACGACGGAGGCGAACTCGCGTACGTCGGCGAAGTCGCGCAGGGCCTGGATCCCGCCTGCGGTGGCGCAGGCCCCGATCGTCACCAGGTGCTTGGAGACCCGGCGTACGTGCCGGATGCGCTCGGCGTCCTCTGGGGTGGTGACGGACCCCTCGACCAGCGACAGGTCGTACGGGCCGGGACCAGGGGCGCTCGACGCCTCCAGGAAGTAGGCGATCTCCACCTTGGCCGCCAGGGACAGCAGCTCGTCCTCGCAGTCGAGCAGGGTGAGCTGGCAGCCGTCGCATGAGGCGAACTTCCAGACCGCGAGCCGCGGCCGGGAGGCGGGTTTGGGGGCGCCCATCACAGCTCCCGCACCGCGAGGAGCCTGGCCGCCCGCTGGTAGTCCACCACCGGGCCGTCCAAGCAAAGGAGCAGCGGGCCGAGCTGGCAGTGCCCACAGCGGCCGACGCCGCATTTCATGTTGCGCTCCAGCGACAGCGCCACCCGTGCGGCCGGGACGCCGCGCCGTACGAGGTTGTCGGCGACGGCGCGCATCATGACCTCGGGTCCGCACACGAAGGCGGCGGTACGGCGCGGCTGGAAGACGATCCGGTCGATCAGCCTGGTGACCGGTCCGACCGGGCCCTGCCAGGCGTGGTCCGGATGGTCGACGATGACCTGGACGTCGACGTCGTGCGACTTTCGCCACCGGGCCAGCTCTCGCGGGTAGAGCAGGGTCATCGGGGTACGGGTGCCGACGATCAGGCTGATCCGGCCGTATCGGGAACGGTGCGCGGCCAGCTCACGAAGGACGGTGCGCAGCGGCGCGAGTCCCAGGCCGCCGGCCGCCACGACGACGTCCAGCCCGGCCGCGGCAGGCACGTCCCAGGCGGTGCCGTACGGGCCGCGGAGCCCCACGACGTCGCCGGGCCTGGCATCGCACAAGACGTGGCTGACCGCGCCCACCGCTCGGATCGTGTGCATGAGCGCCCCTGACCTGGCCCGGCCGCTGAGGGAGATCGGTATCTCGCCGACTCCCCGGGCGTAGATCATGTTGAACTGGCCTGGTAGGAAGGCCGGGCACCGGCCCCGCACCGGCTCCAGGGTCAAGGTGACGGTGTCGGCGCGGTCCGGACGGCGGGAACGCACCCGGTACGGAGCGGGCGTCATCGGATGCACGACAGTTCCTCGGTCACGTCGATGCCGGTGGGGCACCAGGTGATGCACCGGCCGCAGCCCACGCAGCCCGACACGCCGAACTGGTCGTACCAGGTGGCGAACTTGTGGGTCAGCCACTGGCGGTAGCGGGCCAGGGCCGAGCCGCGCACCGGTGTGCCGCCGAGTTCGGTGAAGTCCAGCGTGAAGCAGGAGTCCCACCGTTCGGACCGTTCGGCGACGTCGCCGGAGAGATCGGTGATGTCCTCGACGGTGCTGCAGAAGCAGGTGGGGCAGGCCATGGTGCAGTTGGTGCAGCTCAGGCAGCGGGAGGCCACGTCGGTCCACCGGGGGTGGTCGTGTGCCGCCGGCAGCCAGTCCTGGATGCCGGTGGTGTCCACCTGCCGCCCCATCCGGGTCGCGGCCGTGCGGGACACCTCCTGCGCGGCGGCCAGGTCGTCCTCCTCGGCCGCGCGGTGCGGGATCGCCGTGAGGATCTGCGCGCCGCGTTCGCTGCCCGGTTCGATCAGGAACCGGTGCGGTGCGGCCAGCTCGGTGATCGCGAGGTCGAAGCCGGCGGTGGCCTTCGGTCCGGTCCCCATGGAGGCGCAGAAGCAGGTGCCGCCGGGAACCGCGCAGTTCACGGCCACCAGGAACAGCGCCTCGCGTCGGCGGCGGTAGGCGCTGTCGGGATGTCTGCCGAGGAAGACCCTGTCCTGGACGGCTATCGCGGCCAGATCGCAGGCGCGTACCCCGAGCAGCGCGACGCGGGGCGCCTCGGGTTCGACCTCCTCGATCTCCTGGTCACGCATTCGAAACAGCGTCTGGCGGGGCGGCTGGGTGTAGCGCTTGGCCGAGTCCGGGCCGGCCGCGAAGCCGAACACCATGTCGTCGTCGCGCTCGGTCAGCCGGTAGCCGCCGGGCTCCTGTGCGTCTCCCACACCCGCGGGTAGCTCTTCGGCCGACCATATCTCGGCCATCCGCACGGCTCCGTCCTTGACGGTGGGGCCGACGACGGTATAGCCGACCGATCGCAGGGCCTCGATCAGCGGCTCCAGCGACGGTGTCACAAGGGCGTCCATCGGCGTTCCCCCTCACGCTTCAGACGGCGGGAGTTATATCCCCTCTCATCCCTTTCCAAAAGCGACTCTTCTGAACATGGCCAAAGGTCACCGGTAATGGAGGCTTCCGTCCCTGGTCGCACGCCGTACCCGGGCACAGTCGGCGCGCTCCTGTTCCTCCAGGGCCAGCTCGCGTTCGGCGAGCGCCGATTCCAAGCCGGGTATCCAGCGCTCGCGCAGGGCACGGATCCGGCGCCGCGTCCAGAGGACCTCTGCCTCCACGATGCGGACGGCCCTGAGTGCTACGGCGTGTCGTGTTCCTGCTTCCAGGGCCCTCTGGCAGGCCGATCTGGCCGGGGTGAGGGCGGCCGTGAGCGCCGGCTGTTCCGGGGCGGCGGGGAAGTGGCAAGCTACGCTGCAGGGATAGGTCGTGCCCATCACGTCGGCGTAGTCGATCTCGACGTGAATCTGCCCGGCGGAGGCGCCGAGCCGCAGCGCCCGCTCCCCGCCGAGGGTCGCCACGCGGAAGGTCCAGATTTCCGCCTCGGCCATCGTTTCCGCCCAGCGCTCCCCGGTCTGGGCGGCGACCGCGGCGAGACGGTCCTGTTCCTGGCGGAGCAGGCGCAGCTTGCGGTCGAGGAGGTCGAGGCCGTGTTCAGCGGTGGCCAGCCGGCGCCGCAGCCAGAGGCGGCCCGCGCGGCCGGGCGGCACGGAGATCCTCATCGCGCCTCCCGGTAGTTGGCGTCCACGGCGGCGGCGTCGAGCATGGTCAGTTCCGTGCGTGGCAGCGTGGAGAGCACCTGCCATGCCCGGTCGAAGGTCTCTTCCAGGCCGTGAGACTCCTCCCGGCCCTGGGCGACCAGCCGCTCGTCGAAGGCGCGGGCCAGGTCGAGATACCGCCGGTCCAGCGAGCTGAGCGCGTCGGTACCCACGAACTCGGCCAGTTCCCTCGCCTGCCTGGCCCGCGTCAGGGCTGCGAGGAGCTGTGCCGCCAGGTCGACGTGCTCCCGCCGGGTACGGCCGGCCCCCACCCCATGTCGCATCAGCCGCGAGATCGACGCCAGCGAGTCGACCGGCGGATAGCCGGGAACATCGCGAGAAAGCACGATCTGCCCTTCGGTGATGTATCCGGTGAGGTCCGGTACGGGGTGGGTGATGTCCCCGGCCGGCATGGTCAGCACGGGCAGCAGCGTCACCGAGCCCGGCAGGCCCCGTACCTTCCCGCAGCGCTCGTAGATCGAGGCGAGGTCGCTGTACAGGTAGCCGGGATACGCCCTGCGGGCGGGGATCTCCCCCCTTACGGACGACACCTCCCGCAGTGCCTCGCAGTAGCTGGTCATGTCGGCCAGGACGACCAAAACGTGCCGGCCGAGATGGAAGGCGAGGTGTTCGGCGACGGTGAGCGCGATCCGCGGAGTCAAGATCCGCTCGATCACCGGATCGTCGGCCAGGTTGAGCAGGAGCACCAGCTCTGCGGCCGCGGTTCGCGCCTCCAGCGCGTCGCGTACTCCGAGTGCGTCCGCGTGCGTGAGCCCCATGGCGGCGAAGATCACGCTGAACGGTCCTCCGGAGGCGTGAGCCTGTGCCGCGATCTGGGCGGCGAGATCGAGGTGCGGCAAACCGGGCGAGGAGAACACCGCGATCTTCTGACCGCGCACGAGCGTGGTCAGGGCGTCGATCACCGACACACCGGTGAGGATCGGCTCGGCGGGCGGGACCCGCCACGCCGGGTTCAGCGGAAGTCCGCTGACGGGCATGGTCGTCGAACCGAAGATCGGCGGTCCGCCGTCCAGCGGGCTGCCGAGGCCGTCGCAGACCCGCCCCAGCCAGCCGGGGCCGACGGGCACTCGGAAGGGGGTCCCCGAGAACGCCACGCCGATCCTTCCGGGCGTCATGCCTGAGGTCCCTTCGAGGACCTGGACCAGCGCGAGATCCCCGTCGACCTCCAGGACCAGCCCGTGCCGTACGTCGCCGCCGGGCAGGTGGATCGACGCGAACTCGTCCCACCCCACGCCGCCGACACCCCGCACGACGATGAGTGGGCCTCGCAGCTCGGCCACGTCGGTGTACTCCAACTCGATCATGGCTCGGCCTCACCCGGATTCCTTGGCACGCAGGACGGCGGAGAAATCCCGGCTCTCGATCTCGTCGGCCGGCACGCCACCGGAGACCAGGGCCAGGCAGTCGTCGATCGCGGCGAGCACCGTGCCCGCGAGCGCGATGGTGCGCTCAGGTGTGCAGTAGGCGTCCGTGGGGCTGAGCGCGCTCTGCTGCAACAGGCCCTCGCGCAGCAGGCGCCCCCCGAGCAGGACGACGCGCTCGCGCGCGTGCAACGCCGCCGTGCCGACCAGTTCGGCGATCCCGGACAGGTGGTCCGCCTCGGCGAGCAGCGCGCTGATGCGCGCGCGGGTCGCCGCCCAGCCTTCCCGGCCGGTCCTGTCGTGCCATTGGGCCAGGGACTCATCGTCGCGGGAGAAGGACGCCTCCCAAGACACCGCCGGGTAGTGGCGTGCGTAGGCCAAGTCGCGGTCCAGGCTCCAGAGCGTGCGTACGAACCGCTGGGTGTGGGTGGTGACGGGCTCGGTCATATCCCCGCCCGGCGGGGAGACCGCCCCCAGGATCGTCACCGACCCGGTCCGCCCGCCGAGCGTCGTCACCCGTCCCGCTCGCTCGTAGAAGGCGGCGATCGCGGAGGCGAGATCGGCGGGGTAGCCCTCCTCGGCGGGCAGCGCCCCGCTGCGGGAGGCGAACTCGCGCCTGGCCTCGGCCCACCGGGACGTTGAGTCGGTGATCAGCACCGCGTCATACCCCATGTCACGGAAGTGCTCGGCCACGGTGACCCCGGTGTAGATGCTCGCCTCACGGGCCATCATGGGCATGTTGGAGGTGTTGGCGATCATTACGGTACGGTCGGCCAGCCGCCCGCCCGTCCGCGGGTCGCCGAGCTGCCCCAGTTCCGAGATCACGTCGGCCATCTCGTTGCCGCGCTCGCCGCAGCCGACGTAGACGACGACGTCGGCGTCGCACCATTTGGCGATCTGCTGGAGCAGTACGGTCTTGCCGGTGCCGAATCCCCCGGGCACCGCGGTCGTTCCGCCTCGCTGGACGGGCAACAGCAGGTCGAGTACCCGCTGCCCCGTGATGAGCGGTACCGGCTCTGCGAGACGCTCCCGGTAGGGCAGGGCCCGGCGGATCGGCCACCGCCTGACCATCGTCATCTCGTGGCCTCCGACGGTGGCGATCGGGGCCTCGGCAGGGTACTCTCCGGCAGGCCGGATCGAGCCGACGGTGCCGCCGGAGGCGAGGACCAGGTAGGACAGCCCGCCGGCCATGGTGACGGCACCGACCGGGGCGCCTGGTTCCACAGCCCGCCCCTCGGCGACGAGCGGGGTGAACCGCCAGGAACGGGTTTCCGCGCCCTCACGGGATCGGGGATCCAGCCACATGGACGCCTGCTCCAGCGGCCGGAGCAGCCCGTCGAACACCCCGCCGAGCAGGTGAGGCCCGAGAGGCGCCGACAGCGGGATCCCCGTCGCCTCGACCGGGAGTCCCGGCATCAGGCCGCCCGTGTACTCGTACATCTGGACGGTCGCCCGCTCGCCGCGCAGGGACACGACTTCGCCGGGAAGTCCTTTCACGGTCACCTGATCGAACATGGCGACGCCCCTCAGATCGCTCACCTCGACGAGCGGGCCATTGACGCGGGTCACGACAGCCACAGGCACTGCACCTCCCCGGCGAGGGTGTCGATCATCCGGTCTGCGAGAGCGGGCAGCGTGGCGTCCAGGCGCCGTCCCGGACCGTGCGCCACCACGCCGCCGTCCGGATGCTCGTCGATCACCAGGTCATCCCCGCCGCGCCGTCTGACCGTCTCCGACAGGTGGCGCAACAGGGCCGGGTAGCAAGGGGCGTGGCGGAGATCCTTGGCCTCTTCACGCGCCCGGCGGCGAAACTCCTCCAGCATCTCGCACTGCGCGGCGAGGACGACCCGCCGTCGCCGTCGCCCGACGTCCGCCCGCACCGTGGCGGCGTAGGCGGCGTGCTCCGCCAATCCCTGCGCGCCCGCCTCGGCCAGTACGGCCTCCGCCTCCCGCCGGGCCGCTGCCATGACGGACGCCGCCTCGTCCCTTGCCCGCGCGGTCGTCCGTGCCGCCTGCTCCCCGGCCCGGCGCAGCAGCTCCGCCTCCAATGGGGCGAGAGCCTGCTCGACCGCGGTCCCGGTCACGGCTCGCGCACCGCCCGCCGGGCGGACAGTGCGCCGGGCATGACCACTGTGAGCCGATCGTCGACGGGACCGAGGATCTCGGCCGCCCACGCGGTGAGGATCACCACATCGACGCCCTCCGGCAAGGACCTCCAGGCCCGACGGATGCCCGCGGAATCCTCGGCCGACAGCACGATGGCGCCCGCCAGGGCGAGGCCCGCCAGCCGGGAAGGCTCGCCGATGGCCACGACGCCGCCCATGGTCACGCCCGCCCGATGAGGATGACGGCGACGACAAGCCCGTAGATCGCGATCCCTTCCGCCAGGCCGACGATGACGATCGCGCGGCCGAACAGTTCCGGGCGTTCGCTCATCGCCGCAAGTGCGGCGGCGCCAGTGTAGGCGACGGCCACGCCCGCGCCGATCGAGGAGGCCGCCACCGCGATCGCCGCGCCGATCAGCGCCGCCCAGTTCGCCTGCCCCGCGGTGGCGTGAGCGTCCACTGGGCCGCCGTTCGCCCCTGCCGGCCCGCCGAGCGCGGCCACGATGAGGACGCCGAGAGCAGTCAAGAGAACAAGCGCGCTGAAGGCGATGATCCCTCGCCGTGCCGAAATGGACATCGCGGTGCCTCCTTAGCGGGGAGCGGGATGCGCAAAGGCCGGAAGGGACGCCCCTCCGCCTGGAAGATCCGGGAGAACAACTCGTAGTACTCCAGGCGCAGGGCCTGGACCGCCGCCACCAGCGCCTCCAGAGCGAAGGCCAGCAGGGTGCCCGCAGTGAAGACGAGCGCCGCGAAGGCGGGAGCCGTCGGCCACAGGCCGAGGGTGGCCTTCCACACGATCCAGCCGATCGCGGCGTGAGTGAGGCCGAAGGCCGCGAGCCTGGCGAAGGACGCGACGTTCGCGCCGATACGGATGACCACGTCGGCCGACCGGATCACCGCTTGTGTGAGGCCGCCGCCTTCGGCGAGGAACCCCGTGAGAATCAATCCGAGACCGGTGACGGCCGTCACCAGCCCTGCCGCCGTCAGCCATGTCTCGGCGAGGTACCACCCACCGGCCGCCACACCCATGCCGATGAACGTCGCACCTCCGGCGATCCCGGCGGGCGAATACAAGGCGAGCGGCAACCCTCCTTCCCGCCACCTGTTGACACCGCCGAGCAGGTAGGCGCCGCCGAGAAGCAGGGCCCCCACGCTGAGGGCGAGGAGCAACAGCGAGGCGGGATGTGACATCGGGTCCAGCCAGAGCACTGGAACCAACCCCGTCGGGCCGAAGAACTCCCCGTACAGCAGGCCGAACAGGATACTCGCCAGACCCGCACCGGCCACGAACGGCCACGCCCCGCGGAACCGCGTCAGGCGGGCCGGCCACCCGGCGTGGAGCATCGCCGCCACGGCCAGCAGCATCAACCCGTGACCCGCGTCGCCGAACATCATCCCGAACATCAGCACGTAGGCGAGTGCCGCCGGCGGGGCCGGGTCGACGTCGGCGTACGGCACCGTTCCGTACGTCTCCACCAGCGGGTTGACCGAACCTCTGAGCCCCTGGCCGCGGAGCAGGGACGGCGCCTCCGCGCCAGGAGGGTGGGGGAGCGGCACCACCGCGCCTCCGGCAGTGGCGAGCGTCAGCGACAGGGCGTCGACCGCCTGTGCCGGAGTCCATCCCGCGACGACCGCCACCCCGTCCCGGATAACCGCGTGGTCCGCGCACTCCTCGATGCCGGCCGCGCCGTCAAGATCCACGCATCCTGCATCGGCCACCAAGGCGAGCACGTCACCGAGCGCGTCCTGGGGGGCCGCCACCGCGATCCGCCGCATGCGGACCGGCGCCAGCGCCTCACGCCAGCTCATCTGGATCCCCCTGGTGTACGGCCGTCTCACCGGCCCGCTGCACCCGCCAGGCGTCGGCTGCGAGCACCGCGACCGTGCCCAGAACCGGCGAAGGCCCGAAACTCGAGCCGAACAACATCGCCGTACCGTCCCGCTCGACGCGCTCCCACCAGCGCGGCTCACCCCGCCACAGATCCTCGGGCCGCTCCAGCCCTGTGAGTGCCCAGCGGGCGGGGAAAGGCAGGCAGGCGGTCATGCCGGGCAACGAGGTGGCGTCCAGAGCGCGCCGGCCCAGCAGGGATTCGGCCTTGCCTCTGATCGGCGGCTCGACACCTCGCCCTTCGAGGAAGTGCTCGCGAGCGACCAGCAGGGCGGCCGCCCCCGCCGCCCACGCCGAGGCGGAACCGATACGGTCGCTGACCTGACAGGCCCACGACAGCCGCATGCCGATCTGGATCTGCCGGGGACGCGCGCCACCCGGGTCGCCCCAGGGGGAGGCGGCGAGCGCGGCACGGATGTCGGCCGGCGCGGTGAGGGCCCGCACCCGGGGCCAGGCCGTCGCCAGCGCTCCGAGGCTGAACCGCCGGCCGCCCCCCGCGAGGATCTCGTCGACGTTGGCGATCTCGAACCACCGCGCCAGCAGTCGGATCATGACGGTGCCCTCCGAGGGCAGCCATCCGGCCAGGATCCGCAGGTGCCACAGCAGGCAGGCCAGGACGGACTGCTGAGCCTCGGCCAGGCTCTGCCCGGCGCGCACGTCGTGTCCGTACGGGGTGGAGGCGAGCGCGGACACCACCTCCTGGGCCGAGCCGGCCAGTGCCACCCGCCGTGCCCCGGCCTTCCCCAGGCGCCGCCGAGCCAGCGCCCGTGCTCGCGTCGTCCCGGCCACCCATGCCGCGCTCATCGACCGCCCGCCAGCGATCGGATCATTCCCATCACCCGATCGATCTCGCCCGGCATACGTCGCGCCGCTCGCTCGCGGATCGCCTCCGCCTCACGGCGGGCCGCGTCGAGCACTTCGGTGCCTTCCACGTCCAACGCGACACGGGCGCGGGCAGCGGCCTCTGCGCGCTTCGCCCCCGCTCCGCCTCGCGCGGTCGCCACGATGGCCGTCGCCTGCTCACGGGCCTGGGCGAGCATCTCCTCGGCGTCCCGCTCCGCCCGCACCTGAATCTCCCGGCATCGGGTGTGGACATCCGCCAGGGCGGCGAAGATCGGCGCCGCTTCGGCGGCACGTTCCGCCTCGGGGTCGGCCGGCACCCCCGCCGGCGCCGCCGCCCCAGGTGCCCCAGCCGGGCGGAACCGGCCGAGGAAATCGTGCAACCGAGCCATGGTTCTCCCCTGATGGTTCTGCTCAGACGGCCCGCCCGGGCATTGGAAGACGATCCGAGCCTCCGTCGCGATTGCTGTCCCGCCCAGAGTCCTAATCCCCTTCTGACCAGGGACTCATGTCAGTACTTCTTCCTGGCCGGCGCGAGAGGGGCGGCGCATACCTGGCCACCAGCGCGTCCGCGTCGGCCTCGATCCTGGCCGCCCACGCCTCGGGGTCATCGACGATCCACAGCACGATGTAGCACTTCACAGGGCGGCGGGAGGCGATGAGAGTCGGTCGGGTTGGCCATCAGGTGCCAGATGGACACCAGGATGGAGCGGGCGACCGCGACCAGGGCCTTCATATGGCCGCGGCGTTTGACGATGCGTCGGTAGCGCGCGCCGAGGAAGGTGTCGGTGCGTGCGGCGGAGATGGCCGCCTCGCCGAGGGCGCCGCGTAGCCAGGGGTTGCCCTTGCCGGTGGGGCCGCAGGTGGGTGCGCTCAACGGGCTTAACCATTCTCCCGATCCCGTCGACGACGGCGGCACGGGCCACCGCAGTCGTCACCGTCACTGGTTGGACCGCCGGTTGGACGGACTCGGCCCTCGAAGGTATTCGTGGCCATATACCGGGGAGGTGTGGTTCATGATGAGGTTGGGGATCCCCGACGAGATCCGTGCCTGCCTGTTCGATCTCGACGGCGTGCTGACCAAGACGGCGGTGGTGCACGCGGCAGCCTGGAAGCAGATGTTCGACGACTTCCTCAGACGGCGAGACGGCGAGAGGTTCCGCCCGTTCGACGCGGTGGACGACTACGACGCCTACGTCGACGGGCGTCCGCGTTTCGACGGGGTACGTACCTTCCTCGCCGCGCGCGGCATCGTGCTGCCCGAGGGGGAGCCGGGCGATCCGCCCGAGCGTGACACCGTGCACGGCCTGGGCAACCGCAAGAACCTCCTGGTACTGGAGAAGATTCGCAAGGGCGGGGTGCAGGCGTATCCGGGGTCGGTACGTCTGGTGGTGGCGGCCCGCGGTGCGCGGCTCGCGACCGCGGTCGTGTCCTCCAGCGCCAACTGCCAGGCCGTCCTGGCCGCGGCCGGCATCGAGCGGCTCTTCGACACCCGGATCGACGGCGTGGTCGCGGCCGAACGGGGGCTCGCGGGCAAACCGCACCCCGACACCTTCCTCGCGGCGGCGCGCGACCTGGGCGTCCCACCTGCCGGCGCGGCGGTCTTCGAGGACGCGCCGGCCGGAATGGAGGCCGGCCGGGCGGGCGGATTCGGCTACGTCGTCGGGGTCGACCGGGCCGATCAGGCGGACGCGCTGCGCGCGCACGGCGCGGACGTCGTGGTGAGGGACCTGGCCGAGCTGCTTCGGGAGGAGTGATGATCAGCCATCCCTCGTACGCGGTCGAGCCGTGGAGTCTGCGGGAGACCGCCCTGCACCTGCACCACCTACCGCCTGCTCAACGGAGCCGATCTGACGATCCGGCACTACCAGCGGCCGGTCACGCTCAACGGCCGGCATCCGCAACAACACCCCACACCACCTCTGCCGCCCCGCCCCGAGCCCCGGCAGCCACCGGGACGCCGCCCGAAACCCCGCCACCCCGAACGCACGTGACGACACACCCGGGGGCCGGCCAAGGCGAGCCCAAAATTCGGATGACTTGCACCGGTTTACCGGCTGACTGATTACGCTGACAGAGAAAACGGGCCGGGGGAGGGATCTCCCCCGGCCCGTGGCGCTCGCAGGCCCGCCGAAATACCGGGTTAACGGGTCGCGAGCACCCGGACGCCCAGGATCTCGCCGAGCAGGTCCGTGAGGCTCACCATGCCGATCACCTCGCCTCCGCCGTCCGTGACGAGGCCCAGGTGCGCGTGGGCGTCCTGGAGAGCGGAGACGGCGTCGGGGATCGTGGTGGCCTTGTCCAGGCGGGGCACCGGCCGGGCGAGCTCCGCGGGGCTGGCCTCCGGCCGGATGAGGATGTCCCTGACGTGCACCACACCCAGGACGTCGCCCGGCTTGCCGGAGGTGACCAGCAGGCGCAGGTGCCCGTCGCGCGCGGCCACCTCGCGTATGTGCGTGCCCGTCGCGTCGCCGGGCACCGAGGTGGCCTTCGCCAGCGGCAGCATCAACCGCTCGACCGGCTGCTGGTGGACTCGCAGAGCCCGGGTGAGCAGGTCGTGCTCGTCACGGTCGAGCAGCCCCATCCGGCCCGACTCACCGACCAGCATCGCCAGCTGGACAGGGGTCCTGGTGGTGGCCAACTCGTCCTTGGGATGCACGCCGAACAGTTTCAGGATCCCGTTGGTCAGACCGTTGAGCGAGGCGAGCACCGGCCTGACGACCCAGGTGAAGCCGCGGAACGGCAGGGCCAGACCCATCGCGGCGCTCTCGGGGTGGGTCAGCGCCCACGACTTGGGAGCCATCTCGCCCACCACCATGTGCAGGAAGGTGATGATCGCCAGCGCGATCATCAGCGAGATGGGGACCCGCAGCGACTCGGGCACACCGACCGCGCCGAAGACCGGTTCCAGCAGATGCTCGACGGCCGGCTCGGTCACCATGCCCAGACCGAGCGAGCAGAGCGTGATGCCCAGCTGCGCGCCGGCCAGCATCAGGGAGAGCTCCCTGCCACCGCGTACGGCGGCGCGGGCGGCGATCCGGGTCAACCGGCCTCCCTTGCCCGCGAGCTCCTCCAGGCGGTGCTTGCGAGCTGAGATCACCGCGAACTCGGCAGCGACGAAGAAGGCGTTGCCGATCAGCAGGGCCACGCCGATCAGCAGGGCGGCGGTGGTGCTCATCGTCGCCTCACCTCGCTCCGCTCGATCATGGGAGTCTCCGGGGCGCGCTCGATCATCTGCGGCGGGGGCATCGCCGGATCATTCTCTCTCCCCGCCGTTCTCGGCGTCTCGTCCTCCGCCGGACCGGCCTCCCGAGGTACGGCGAGCGACAGCCGCACCCACTCGGGGACCCTGCGGTTCACCGACAGCACGGTGAGCATCGCGTCCTTCTCGTCGGCGCCGTCGTTCTCCAGGGGGTCGTTCCGCAGGGTCAGCGTGACGGTCACCTGGTCGCCGGGCTCGGCCATCCGGCCGAGGGTGGCGAGCACGAGACCCGCGACGGTGTCGTAGTCGTCGCTCTCCGGAAGCTGCAGCCCGGTGGCCCGCTCGATCTCGTCCAGCCGGAGCGTGCCCGGCAGGTCCCAGGTGCCATCCTCACCCGCGACGACCCCCGCGGGTTCCGGGTCGTTCTCGTCGATGAGCTCGCCGACGAGCTCCTCGGCGAGGTCCTCGACGGTGACCACGCCGGCCAGGCCCCCGTACTCGTCGATGACGCACGCCATGTCGTCGCGGGCGGCGCGCATGCGCTCCAGCACGGCGGGCAGTGGCAGGGAGGTGGGCACCAGGAGCGCGGGACGGGTGATCTTCTCCAGCGTCCCGTCGGTCAGCCCCGACTTGAGCAGCTCGCGCACGCCGGTGACGCCGACCACGTCGTCGCCGTTCCGGTCGCAGAGCACCGGATAGCGGGAGTGACCACTCCTGCGGACGGCGTCAAGCAGGTCGGAGATCGGGCGTTCCTCCCTGAGCAGCACCACGCGGGGGCGCGGCACCATGACGTCCTCGGCGGTACGGTCGCCGAACTCCAGTGCGCGCTCAAGCAGCTCCGACAGCCGTGGCGGCAGGTCGCCGGTGGTGGCGGACTCGGAGATGATCCGGGACAGCTCCTCGGGGCTGGCGCCGTGCTCGATCTCCTCCACCGGTTCGACGCCGACCCGGCGCAGCAGGCCGGTGGCGGCCGAGTCGAACAGCCGGATGACCGGCCCGGCGATCCGCAGGTAGATCAGCGTCGAGCGGGCGAGGAACTTCGCCACCGGCTCGGGACGGGCGATGCCAAGGTTTTTAGGGGCGAGCTCGCCCAGAACCATCTGGATGACGGTGGCGACCACGATGGCCAGTGCCACGGCGATGCCGGGTACGGCCGCCGAAGGGACTCCTGCTGCCTCCAGCCAGGGGCGGACGACCGTGGCGATGGCGGGTTCCGAGATGAAGCCGACGAGCAGCGCGGTGACGGTGATGCCGAGTTGCGCGCCCGACAGCATGAACGACAGACGTCCCGTCACCTTCAGCGCCTGTTCGGCGGCCACGTCGCCCGAGTCGGCCTGCTCACGCAGCACACCGCGGTCCGCCGCGACGAAGGCGAACTCCTGGGCGACGAAATAGCCGGTGGCGAGGGTGAGCAGGAGTATGGACAACAGGCCCAGAGCCGTGTTCACCGGGTAGCTCTCCCGGTCGGTTCAGCGGTTCCCGTGCGTTTGCACGGGCAGGTACTCCACGAGTCCGGAGTGGACACGATCATCCTTTCGAGCAGAGGTAGTTCTCTACCGTAACGATCCGGGTAGGGGTTGATGTTTCCGGATCAGCCGACGATCGCATTGTTGGTCGCTAACAACCTGTCTGAGTACTTTTACATAGGGAAACCTTGGGGACTCTGCGGCATGCACGTGAACCGCGACGTAGCGTCGATAATGACGTTTTCACCATGAGATCAAGAAGTGGCGGGACACGACGTGGCTGACTGGCCCGAAGATGACGATCGCACTCGCGCGCTGCGGTCGCCCACGCCCGGGTCCGTGCCGCAGCGAGCGGCCGGGCAGCCCGCCCATCCCTCGCCGGGAGGGTCGGCCGCGTCAGGACGGCGGGGGGCATCCGCCGAAGAGGAGACACGCGTCCAGGAGAACGCGCAGCGGGAGGTGCCGAGTCCTCGGGGAAGCTCGCGGGTGTACGGCAAGGCCAGGTCGGGCTCCAGCCCGGTCAGGCCGTTGAGCGCCTCCTCCGCGCAGCCCCGGGGTGCCTCCCCCGACGCCTCGCGCGCGGGTTCCGGCGGTCCGGGCGGCGGCGGGCCGCGCATGCGGGGCTGGCGCCCGAAACGCCCCGGCAGGCTGGTCGTGCGGATCCTCGCCGGGCTGCTCGTCGTGCTGCTGGTCGTGGCCATCGGCGGATATTTCATGATTAACTCGCGACTGGTCCGGATCGAGGCGCTCACCGACTACGAGGGCCGCCCCGCCGACACCCCCGGCACCAACTGGCTGCTGGTCGGCTCCGACAGCCGGGCGGGCCTGACCGCGGCCCAGCGCAAGAAGCTCGCCACGGGTAAGGCCGTGGGCCGCAGGACCGACACGATGATGCTGCTGCACATCCCCGACGGGGACGGCCGTCCGACCCTGGTCAGCCTGCCGCGCGACTCCTACGTGCCGATCGACGGCCACGGCAGCGACAAGCTCAACGCCGCCTACGCCTTCCAGGACGGCGGCCCCAAGCTGCTGGCCAAGACCGTGGAGAAGGTGACCGGGCTGCGGCTCGACAACTACATGGAGATCGGCTTCGGCGGCTTCGTGGGCATCGTCGACGCCATCGGCGGGGTTGAGATCAATGTCAAGCAGGCCATCAAGGATCCCAAGGCCGGGATCAACCTGAAGAAGGGCCTCCAGCTCATGGACGGGGGGACGGCCCTCGGCTACGTCCGCACCCGCGCCACCGGTGCCATTCCGGACCTCGACCGGACCCAGCGCCAGCGTCAGTTCTTCTCCGCGGTGGTGAAGAAGGCGGCCAGCCCCGGGGTTCTGATCAACCCCTTCACCTCCATTCCGCTCGCGCTGAGCGCCGCCGACTCGGTGTCCGTGGGTGAGGAGACCGGCGCCTTCGACCTGCTCTCCCTTGGTCTCGCCATGGGCGACAACCCGGTCACCACCGTTGTCCCCGTCGGCTCCCTGCCCACCATCAACGGTCAGGCGGTCGTCAAGTGGGATCGGGCCAAGGCGCTGCGCATGTTCGAGGCGCTGGCCCAGGACAAGCCCGTCCCCAAGGACGTCCTCGCCAAGTAGGCGCCCACCACGCCGTGAGCGTTCCGCGGTCGTAAGCACTCCGTAAGCGGCGCGCGACCGCGGCGGGGGTAGCGTCGGCTCCGAAGCCGGAGGGAGATCTAGGCCCCCTCTCCGGGACCGACACCGGGGCCCCACACCGGAGGTATTCGATGAGAATCAAGAGACTGCTCCGACACCCCGTCACGTGGGGCGTTCTGGCGCTCGGTGCCGTCGCGTTCGGCGTCGCCCTCTATCTGTTCCAGCCCTGGCGCCTGTTCACCACGGTCGAGGTGAACGAGGCGTTGCCGACCGTGGTCGTGACCTCCGGGCCGGAGCCGACCTCGGTGGGAGACACGGCGAGCGAGCCCGCCAAAGCACCTCGGGAGCCGAAGAGCCTGGCCAAGGGCACGTTCATCTCCCACGAGCACGAGACCAGGGGCGAGGTGCGGGTGCTGGAGCTCCCGGATGGGAGCCGGGTCCTCCGGATCGAGGACCTGAACACCTCTGATGGCCCGGACCTGCGGGTCCGGCTGAGCGACCAGCCCGTCAAGGAGGGCAGGGCCGGATGGTTCAACCTGGACGACGGCAAGCACCTCGAACTCGGCGAGCTGAAGGGCAACCGGGGTAACGCCAACTACGCCATCCCCGCGGGGGCCGATCTCGACGGCCTGAAGACCGTCACCATCTGGTGCAAGCGCTTCGGTGTCTCCTTCGGTGCCGCCGCCCTCACCTGACACAATGCCCGAGCTATGAGGGTTTCTGAGGAACTGCATGCCATTGGCCGCCCGCTCGTCGAGGTGCAACTCGCACACCCGACGGTGGCGGGCATCGCGCGAGGAGACCTGCCCGAGCCGGTGTTCCGGTCCTGGCTGGAGCAGGACTACCTGTTCCTGCTCGACTACGTCCGCGTTTTCTCGCGACTCGCGTGGCAGGCCCCGGACGGGCACCTGGGCGACCTGGTGGACCTGGCTCATGCCACCTTCCACGAGGAGCTGAACCTGCACCGTTCACTGTCCGCGGAGTTCGGTGCCGACCTCGGCGGGGTGAGAAAGGGGCCGGCCTGTGTGGCCTACACCTCTTTCCTGCTCGACTCCGCGGCCGTCTACGCCGATGGCCTGGCCGCGCTCTACCCCTGCATGTGGGGTTACTCCACGCTCGGTCGGGTCCTGGCCGAGAACCCGCCCGACGAGCCGCGTTACCGCGCCTGGGTCGACACCTACGCCCACCCGGCCTTCGCCGAGCTGACCGAGCGCATCGCCGTGATGATCGACGAGGCGGCACCCGACCCCGGCAGGGCGGAGAAGCTGTTCACCGAGGGAATGGCCCACGAACTCGCCTTCTGGGACGTGCCCTGAACCCGTCTCCCCGTGCCCGCCGCCTTTCGCCTTTCCCGGGCTCTCGGTCTCCCGGGCCTTCGGTCCCGTTCTCCCCGTCACCGGTCTGGCCGGCCCCCGGCCGGGGACGCTGCGGCTCGGGCGGCCCAGCCGGTCAGTTGTGGTGAATTGGCTCACTATCAGGGGAAATTGAGAGTCCGGATGAGGGCGTCCGATGGGCTTTGCGCCCCAGCAGATGCGGGAGTTGGGACAATGGACGCATGAGTGTTCCTGAGGTCGAGGCACAGGCCGTGCCGGATGACGCGTTCCTGCTCGACGTACGCGAGAACGACGAGTGGCGTGCCGGGCACGCGCCGGGGGCCGTCCACATCCCGCTGGGTGAGCTGCAGTCCCGGGTCGACGAGGTGCCCAAGGGTGCGCCCGTCTACGTGGTCTGCCGGGTCGGCGGCCGTTCCGCGAACGCCACCGCCTGGCTCAACCACGTGGGCTGGGACGCGATCAACGTCGGCGGCGGTATGCAGTCCTGGGAGATCGCGGGGCGTTCGATGGTCGCCGAGAGCGGTCGGGACCCGTTCGTGGCCTGAGTGGCCTGAGTGGCCTGAGTGGCTTCAGTGGTTCGGCGACCGCGGTGGCCTGGACGGATCCCGATCGGCTCGGATGACCTGAGCGCGGTCTGAGCGGGCGCCCGTCGAGAGGGTGGTCCTTGCCAGGAGAGGTCCTTGCCAGGGACGGTCCTTGCCAGGAGAGGAAAAAATGGCATAATCAGGGCGAATTATCTACCGCGGGAGCTCGGGCGTGACCGGGCTGAGAGGGCGGAACCACGCAGAGGGTCTCACAGACCCTCTGACGCGCCGCCGACCGCATGAACCTGTCCGGGTAATGCCGGCGTAGGGAGCGTGTGATGTCGTCTGCCGTCGTTGACTCCAAGTCAGCCGAGGCCCCCCTCACCCTCGACGAGGCTCCGCCCAAGGAACTCGGCGTGCTCGACCAGGGCGCGCTCTGGGCCAACCTGGGCGTCAGCCTGCTTGGATTCTCCGGTGCGATCGCGCTGATCAATCCGCTCGGCGACCGGCCGCTGAGCTTCGTGGCCGCGATCCTGGCCGCCGTCGTGGGCAGCGTCATCGGCACCGCGATGGTCGGCCTGGCCGCCATTCCCGGACAGCGAACCGGTGCTCCGGCGATGGTCCTGCTCCGCGGGCTGTTCGGTGCCAGGCTCTCGTACCTGCCGACCGTGCTGAACATCATCCAGATGCTCGGCTGGGGCGCGTTCGAGCTCTGGGTCATCGCCCAGGGGGCCCAGGCCATCGCCGGATCCTTCGGAGTCGAGGTGCCGTATGCGGTCTGGGTGGTCATCGGAGGAGTGATCACCACCGCGCTGACCATCCGGCCGCTGGGAGCGGTCCGGCTGCTCCGCCGGTATGTCACCGCCGGCGTGGTCGTCTCGATGATCTGGTTCACGGTCGCCCTGTTCAGCAGGGAGCCGTCCATCGGTGGTGGATCGTGGGAGGCGTTCGCGCCCTCGGTCGACTACGTGATCGCGCTGTCGGTCTCGTGGGTGCCGGTCGCGGCGGACTTCGCCCGGTTCTCCAGGTCCGGCAGGGCCACGTTCACCGGCGTCGTCGGCGGTTACACGATCGCCCAGGTCGCCTGCCTGGTCCTGGGAATCGCGGCCCTCGCCCTGGTCGGCAATGACACCGAACGGGTCTGGGACCCCTTCGTGGCCGCGGCGCTCGGCCCGCTGTTCTTCGGCATCCTGGTACTGCGCGAGACCGACCAGTCGTTCGTGAACGTCTACTCCACCACCATGTCGCTGCAGAACCTGATGCCCAGGCTGGACCGCCGGGTCATCTCCGTGGTCATCGGGGTGCTGGTCACCCTGCTCGCGATCTTCGTCAAGGTCGACACCTACACCGCGTTCCTGAGCCTGATCGGAGCGGTCTTCGTGCCGATGTTCGCGGTGCTCGCCGTGGACTACTTCCTGCTCGGCGCCTCCAGGCGCTGGGACACCTCCGAGAGCGCGCCCTCGCGCTGGCTCATGGTGATCCCGTGGGTGCTGGGCTTCGCGGCCTGGTGGATGCTCGCCGTGCTGCCGGTCGCTCCGGAGCTGGCCTGGTGGACCTCGTTCTGGACCGGTGCCCGCGACCTGCTCGGCTTCGTCCCGCAGCCGTGGATGAGCGCGGCCGTCGGCGCGTTCCTCGCCGCGGGTCTCCTCACCCTGGGCATTGGTGCGCTCCGGCGCCGCCCCTGACCTGGTGGAAGCGCGCTACGCGCGGGACTCGATGCGCAGCAGGCGTTCCTTGGCGGCCGCCCCCCCGGCGTACCCGCCGAGGACCGCCTCGCTCTCGACGACCCGGTGGCACGGCACGATGACGCACACCGGGTTGCTGCCCAGCGCGTTGCCGACCGCCCGCAGCGCCCGCGGCCTGCCGATCCGCTCGGCGATCTCACGGTAGGTCGTCACCGTCCCGTACGGCACCGAGAGCATCATCTGCAGCACGGTCCTGGAGAACTGGGTGGCCAGGCGCAGGTCGACCGTGGTGGTGAAGGCGCGGAGCCGGGCGGAGAAGTAGGCGTCCAGCTCCCGGCGGACCGGGTCGAGCCGCCGGGGGTCCGGCCCGATGAAGGTGCCGACCTCCCTGCTGATCCGCTCGAAGACGACGTTCTCGTCCTCGTAACTGCAGGCCACCACACCCCGGCCCGTAACGGCGAGGGTGAGACGCCCCAGCGGTCCGTCGAGCGTGCCGAACGCGATGTCGGGATGGCTCGTGCCGACATAGTCGGGCGAGGTCACCCGTAGCAATGCATCGATGTCGCCGGATGACATGGCCCCACCCTTTCGTATCCAGGTGTGTGGTGACCGCAGAGTATCGGACGGATCGCCCGGCCAGTGGCAACACGTGCGGGACGAAAGTGCCAAGATCAGACCGGTTGAGACGGCACTATGGGTGTGTGGTGGACTACACGGCCGACAATGACAAGGGCATCGGCCGAGCGGTCGTCGCCGACGCGCCCAACGCGATCGTCGCCGTCGATCGCGAACAGACGGTCATCGCCTGGAATCCCGCCGCCGAGCGCCTCTTCGGCTGGTCGGACGCCGAGACGATCGGCAGGCGGGTTCCGGTGGTTCCCGAGGAGCTGACAGCCGAGCACAACGCGGTCCTGGAGAAGGTCCGCACCGGCGGCCAGGTGTCGCTGCGGACCAAGCGGTTCCACCGGGACGGCAGCCTGCTCGACCTGCGGGTCGACACCGGCGCCCTCTGCTCGCGGGACGGCACCCTCATCGGTTACGTCAGCGTCTACCACCTGGCCCGGGACGACGAGAGCGCCAACGACCGCAACGCCCGCCGGGCACAGCTCGTCCGCCGGCTCACCGACGTGGTCGCCGATATCAACGCCGAGCTGGAGCTGCCCGCGGTGCTCGACCGGATCGCGGCCAGTCTCGCCGACCTGACCGGGGCCGACGCGGGCGGCTTCGTGCTCATCGAGGGTGACCGGCTCCGTCTCGTGGCCCGCCACAACCTTCCCGGCTCGATGCGCAACTCCACGGCGGACCTCCGCAGCAGCCTGGTCGGCAAGCTGCTGCGTGAAGGTAGAACCGTCCTGCTGGAGACCGGCGACCAGGGGCGGCTGGACAAGCTGATCTGGTCGCAGCTGCCCGGCCTGCACACCATCGCGCTCGGTCTCGCGGCCATGGGCGGGCGGCCGTACGGCGCGCTGTACGCGCTTTTCGCCAAGCGCAAGGTGGGGCATCTGGAGCTGGAGCTGCTGGAGCTCCTCGCGGGTCACGCGGGCATCGCCGTGGGCAACGCGATGGCCTACCAGGAGGCGTTGAGGCAGCGCGCCCACGAGCGGGCGGTAATCGACGCCAGCGCCGACGGCATAGCGGTTCTCGACGAGCTGGGCCAGGTCGTCCAGTGGAACCCGGCCGCCGGCGAGCTGACCGGCTTCCACGCCGCCGAGGTGATCGGCGGGCCGCCCCCGTTCCAACTTCCAGGGCCCGGGGAAAAGCTCACCATCCAGTTGCCGTCGGGCACCTGGCTGGACGTGCTCTGCGCGGAGATCGTGGAGACGGGCGAGATCGTGGTCGACTTTCGCGACGTCACCGGCGCCAAGGAACTGGAGGAGGCCAAGGATCTCTTCCTGGCCACCACCAGCCATGAGCTCCGCACCCCGATCACTGTGGTCCGCGGCTTCGCCGGTACCCTCGACGCCCGCTGGGACAGCATGACCGACGCCGAGCGCCGCGCCGCGGTGCGCATCATCGCCGAGCGGGCCCGTTCCCTCGGCCAGCTCATGGACCACCTGCTGCTGGGGGCGCGTGCGGGGGCCGGCGAGCTCACGCTCAGGATCGAGGGCTTCGACCTGGCCGAGCTGGTGCGGGGCGCCACGTTGGGCCTGCCGATCCTGTCGGATCTGCACCGGGTCGAGGTCGACGTCCCCGATGACCTGCCCCTGGTCTCCGGCGACGCGCTGGCCACCGATATCCTGCTGGCCCAGCTGCTGGAGAACGCTTTCAAATATTCGCCGGACGGTGGTCTGATCAGGGTAGAGGCATGGGTGGATGGTGACCGGGTGGTGCTGGTCGTGGACGACGAGGGTGTGGGAATCGACCACGCCAGCAGGGAGCGCGTCTTCGACCGCTTCGTCCAGGCGGACAGTGGTGACCGCCGCAGGTTCGGCGGAGTCGGCCTTGGCCTCTACATCGTGCGGAGCCTGGCGCGGGCCCAGGGAGGAGAGGTGTCGGCGCATCCACGCCCCGCGGGCGGCACCCGGATGAGGCTGGCTCTCCGTATCGCCGACACGCCGGGCGCTCTTACCTGATCGACACGCCAGGCCGGTAACGAGTCGGTAACGGATCCGCTGATCTATTGTCGAATGTGCACAAGCTGTAATTGCTGCCCGGTTTCCGAGGCTATCTAACGGGGCATTTCGGTCGTACTGGGGTGAGTTCCTCAGGGGGGAAAGGCATACGGGGAGGTGAGTGCGTCGAGCGTCGTGTTGTTGCCGTATGCACCGTCCAGCGTCGCTGTCGCACGCCAACGCCTCTGCTCTGACCTGCAGGAACGGGGTGTGTACGAGACCGCCATAGATGACGCGGTGCTCGTGGTCAGCGAGTTGCTGAGTAATGCGTTGCGTCACGCGCATCCGTTGCCGTCGGGGCAGATCAGGGTGTCATGGCACTGGACCGAAGAGCAGGTCGAGGTTGCAGTGAGTGACGGTGGCGCGGCCACCGAACCAAGGGCAGGGCGCCCGACGCTCTCCTCCTTGGGAGGGCGAGGCCTCGGAATCGTCGAATATCTGGCCTCAACATGGGGAGTCAGACACGAGGGAGACATCACCACGGTCTGGGCGGTGGTAACGGCGGTCAACACGGTAGGTAACGGCCATGTTTCCACCCCCGAGCCTGCCCTCAGGGAATGCGGATAGTTCTTCCGTCGGGTGCCGTCCCGCTTCGTCTGTCATGAAGCGGGACGGCACCTCCTCCGTCGCCGCCCGGAACGCCGTCAGCCTCCGGCGAACGCGGGCCGATACAGCACCGCCCGCTCCCCGGCGCTCCAGGCCGTCGTGACGAGCAGGTAGATCCCGGCCGCGAGCGGCAGCACCGCCGCGACCAGAACGGTCAGATACGGCAGCAGGGGCAGCACCCGGCGCAGCGCCGCGGGCTGGACATCCTCGCTCATCGTGCTCCGCGCCTGGCGGGACATGACCCACGCCACGGCGACGAGCAGCAGGAAAAGCCCGGCGAAGACCAGGGTCGGACCGCTGAGCAGCCCGAACCCGGCCACCGTGCCCGCGAACTGCTGGCCGAGCGGCACTCCGAGGAGCCCGTGGGTCAGCAGCGCGTTGGCCTGCCCGGCGATCGTCGAGGAGACGAACGCCTGGTACGTCACCATGAGGAACGGCATCTGTGCCACGGACGGCAGGCAACCGGCCAGCGGTGAGGTCCTCTCCCTGGCGTAGAGGGCTGCCAGCTCCCGCTGGAGCCGCTCAGGATGGCGACCGTGGCGTTTCCTGAGTTTCTGGACCTCCGGCGCGAGGCGGATCCTGGCCCGCTCGCCCCTGGCCCGCATGACGCTGAGCGGAAGCAGCAGGAGCCGGACGAGAACGGTGAACACGACGATCGCGAGCGCGGTGGAGCCCAGCGGCTCCGCGAGCGCGGTGATGAGGTCGGCGGTGAACCCGATGACGGGGTCGAACATGGTTGGGGCCCTTCTGACCGGAGTGGAGACGGCTCAGAGGACGCCCGCGCATCGCGGAGGTTTTTCATGGCGCGTGCACGCGGCACACGGTGGTCGCGGGGGGTTACGCGGGCGCCGGGCCCGCGGAGGGTGCTCTGGGCCGGGACCTCCCGGCCGCGTCGGGGTCGCGTTGCCGGACGAACATCGTCCGCCTGGCCCGATCACGCCGCGACAGCGGCGACCGCGCCCGTGCACCGGAGGTGATGGGCGCCGGGCGCAGTGCCCAGGCGAGCAGGAGCACACCCAGCCCGACCACGGCGGTCGCCGTCAGGACGCCACCGCCGTCGAACATCCAGACCGCCAGTGTCTGGACGGCGAGGAGCAGGTTCACCTCTTGGACTTGGACACCACGGTGACCAGGGCGACGACCACGAAGGCCACGACCGCCAGCACGATCACGAACTTCAGCAGCCCGAAGAGGGCGGGCAGCACGAGCCCGAACACCACGTAGAGCGCGAGCAGGGCGCCCAGGACCGCCAGCACGATACGACTCATGTACTCCACCGTACGCTGGCAGAGAAGGGGGTGGGCGCCTTGATCGTAACGATCGAGTGCTTACGGACCGGTGACACGGCTAGGGATCACTCCCTCTCGGGCCTACCGTTGTGACCATGAGCGCGCGGATTCTGGTGGTCGACGACGATCCGATGGTGGCCGAGGTCGTGGCCCGCTACCTGGAACGCGACGGTCACGTGGTCGAGTGCGTCGGAGACGGCGCCGAGGCGCTCAGGCGCGCGCTGTCCAATCCGCCGGACCTGATGGTGCTCGACCTGATGCTCCCCAAGATGGACGGGCTCCAGGTGTGCAGGAAGCTCAGGGAGCGGTGGCCGGTTCCGGTGATCATGCTGACCGCGCTGGGCGAGGAGATGGACAGGGTCGTCGGCCTGGAGACCGGTGCCGACGACTACGTCACCAAGCCCTTCAGCCCCCGGGAGCTGGCTCTGCGCGTGCAGTCGGTGCTGCGGCGCGCGCGGGGCGCCGCACTGCCGACCGGCACCGGGGTGCTCAGGGACGGTGATCTGACCGTCGACGTCGGTGCCCACGAGGTGCGGTTCCGAGATGACGAGATCATGCTGACCGCCCGCGAGTTCGATCTTCTGGCCCACCTGATGCGCAACCCCCGCCAGGCCTTCAGCCGCTCCGCACTGCTTAACCAGGTCTGGGGCTGGTCCTTCGGCGACTCCTCCACGGTGACCGTCCACGTCCGCCGCCTCCGCGAGAAGATCGAGCCCGATCCGACCGTTCCCAGGCGCATCGTCACGGTGTGGGGCGTCGGCTACCGCTACGAGCCGCTGGTGGAGCCGTGACCCCCGAGATACTGCTGATCGTCGTGGTCACCGCCGGCCTCGGCCTGCTGGTCGCAGTCGCCGGGCTGGGGGCGATGTGGTTGCTGCGCGAGCGGTCGATCGGCGCGATGCTCGCGGTGGTCGTCGTGGTGACCGTGGTGGCGACGGTGGGCGGCGTGGTCGCCATCACCCTGAAAATGATCATTGAGGGTACGTCGAGGGACATCGTGATCAGCGTGGTCGCGGTGGGCGGTCTGGTCGGGCTGGGCGTCGCGACGGTGCTCGCCCGCCGGGTCGTGGCGGCCAGCCGCAGGCTCGTCGACGCCGTGCACGCGGTGCCCGCCTCGGGGGAGTTCACACCGCCCGGAGGTCTTCCCGCCGAGCTCGGCACGATCGCCGGGAGCCTGGATCAGGCCTACCGGCGACTGCGCCTGGGCCACGAGCGCGAGCGCGCCCTGGAGAGCGCGCGCCGCGAGCTCGTCGCCTGGGTCAGCCATGACCTGCGCACCCCGCTGGCGGGTATGCGGGCCATGGCGGAGGCCCTGGAGGACGGGGTGGTCGCCGACCCGGAGACCGTAGGCCGTTACCACCGGCAGATCCGCCTGGAGGTGGACCGGCTGTCGGGAATGGTCGACGACCTGTTCGAGCTGTCCAGGATCCACGCGGGGACGCTGCGCCTGTCACGCAGCAGGATCGGCCTCAGCGATCTGGTCGCCGACGCGCTGGCCGGGGTGGAGCAACTTGCCAGGGCCAAGGGGGTGCTGCTGGCCGGCGAGGTCGACCCGGTGATCCCCGTCCAGGCCGACGCGGCCGAACTCTCCCGGGCGCTGCGCAACCTGGTGGTCAACGCGATCAGGCACACTCCCGGCGACGGCACCGTCCTGGTCCGTGCCTCGGTCGAGGGTCGGATCGCCTGCCTGTCCGTGGCCGACTGCTGCGGCGGCATCCCGGCGGACGACCTGCCCCGCGTCTTCGACGTCGCCTTCCGTGGCGAGGCGGCCCGTACCCCCAACGCCGACGGCGCCGGCGCCGGCGCGGGCCTCGGCCTGGCGATCGCGCGCGGCATCGTCGAGGCCCACGAGGGAGCGATCGGCGTCGTCAACTCCGGTCCGGGCTGCCGCTTCGAGATCCGTCTGCCGCTCTCCGCATGAACGGCACCGCCCGGCCGTCGTCGCGGGGGCGCCGCCTGGTCGGCAGCACCGGCCCGGCGCCGGTTTTCGACGTCCGCGACGTGTGCGACGTCCGCGACGTGTGCGACGTCCGCGACGTACAGGCGCGTACGGTGCTCATCGCCGCCTGGGCGGCAGCACCGGTCTGAATCCGCTCGATCCGGCGCAGGGCAGTCCGGGTTCTTCCGGTCCGGATCCGGCGAGCCGTCAGTTCGGGCCGGTGCCGTTGGAGGTCGGCGCGGTCGTGGCGTCGCTTTCGGGTTTCACGGAGACCATGAGGGTCATCTGCGCGCACTCGTCGTCCCCGGTGTCGGTTTCGACATGCTGGCAGGAGGTCAGCCTCCTGGTGGTGCCGAGGGACTCCACCATCGCCCGGAACGTCGGGCACGGCCAGCGCCACATGCAGCTGCGACAGCGCAGGATCGGGTGCGCGGCGTCGCTGGTGATGCCACCCGCGTCACGCGGCTGGTGCAGGTCGAGCAGCCTGACGCCGAACGTGGCGAAGTCGAGGAGCTCCTCGCGTGCCCCTTCGAGGAAGTCGAGGTCCTCGATCGACAGGCTGGTTCTGATCGGGACGTGTCCCTCGTGGTTCACCAGTTTCCGCAGCGAACTCGCCGCGTCGCGCCACGAGGTGGCCTTGTCGGTGCGAGTGATCATGGACTCCAGGTGCTCCCGGAGCCGCTGCCGCTGGAGATCCTCGGGTAGGTCGGTGTTCATGAGTGCGTTCGAGCCCGTTTCCTGTAACTCAACGGCTGTCACTGCCGTAGCGCGGCGACGATCGGGAGGTGTCGGGTCTTCTCCCTTTTTCGGCCAAGCCGGTGTTGCGCAGTGTCAAGCTTCCCGCACTCAGGGTTTCCGTGAGGCCGAAACGGGGGACAAAGGGCGGACGACTCGGGTTGTTCAAGAGAACGTGACCGGCGGCCCCCGCGCCGCTAGTGTGCCCGCTGTGGAGCTAAAAGTCTCAACTCGATCTCATGCCGGGCACACCGTCGTGACCATCGTTGGTGAAATCGACCTATACACCGCGCCTCGCCTGCAGGCCGAGTTCACCCGGTTGCTCGGGCAGAGCCAGACCATGCTCGTAGTCCTCGACATGTCCGCCGTGGAGTTCTGCGATTCCACCGGCATGAACGTGCTGCTCTCCGCGCTCAAGCGGCTGCGCGAGCGCGGCGGCACGCTGGAGGTGGCGGCGCCCCGGCCTGCCGTACGCAAGATCCTTCAGGTTACGGGCCTAGACTCGGTCTTTGTCGTGCACGAGACCCTGCCGGAGAAGCTGCTGACCTCCGAATCCCAGGGATGACCCTCTCCCCATGGCTGAGGCCTGGGGTTTCCACGTTGGAGGTGTTCGATGACCGGCACGGCGGCGATCATTCCCGCCAAGAACGAGGACGATCGGATCGGGGCCACCGTGGCCGCGGCCCTGGCGCTGCCCGGCGTCGATCTCGTCGTGGTCGTCGATGACGGCTCGACCGACCAGACGGGGCGGGTGGCCAGGACTGCCGGGGCCCACGTCGTGCGGCACAGCCGCAACCGGGGCAAGGCCGCCGCCATGGAGAGCGGTGCCGAGGCAGTGCGCCTGTTCGACGGCGAGGAGTCTCGGCACCTGCTGTTCCTCGACGCCGACCTGGGCGAGACCGCACGCGCGGCCGCGCCGCTTATCGAGCCGGTCGCGGCGGGCGAGGTCGACATGACGATCGCCGCCTTCGTCACCCGCGTGAAGCTCGGCGGGCACGGGTTCGTCGTGAAGCTCGCCCGCGAGGGCGTCGAGCGTGCCACCGGATGGACGCCCGTCCAGCCGCTCAACGGCCAGCGTTGCCTGACCCGGGCGGCCTTCGAAGCCGCCCGGCCACTGGCACACGGCTTCGGTGTGGAGACCGGTCTCACGATCGATCTGCTCAGAAAGGGCTTTCGCGTGCGCGAGGTCCCGGTGGAGATGACCCACCGGGCCACCGGCACCGACTGGAGGGCCCAGCTCCATCGGGCCAGGCAGTTCCGCGATGTCGCCCGCGCCCTCCTGGTCCGACGCCGGGCACGGGAACGTTCACTCGGTTGAGTGATCCTCGACCTCCGGCCACGGGCTTGGCCGGAGTGGTCGTCGCGGGTCCGGCGAGGATTCGCGGTCTCCGCATGTGCGACGCCCTTGCAGGTCAGGCGCCATGCGAGGGTCGGCGGTGCGGGGCGTCAGCGCGGGCCGATCGAGGTCATGTGCGGAATGCGGGGATAGCCCGGTCCGCCGGGAGGGCAGGTCGCCCGCCGTTCCTCGCGGCACCGCCCGGTCCGCCGCCGCACCGGGCACCTGTGGGATGTGCTGGAATCTGCGGGTGAGCTTGGAGGCGCCGGTCGGCGACAGGAGGCGGGGCCCCGCCGGCGGCATGCCGCGGAGGCTCGACATCGCCGCGTTCGGGGCCATGGGGCTCTCGGTGGCGGTCACGGTCCTGATCGGGCTGCTGGGGCCCTCTGCCATGGTCCCCAGGCTGCCCGGGCCGTCCTGGCAGCCACCGTACTCGCTGGACGCCCACGTGAGCGCCCATCTGGTCATCGCCATGGGCGCCGCCGCGATCGTCCTGGGCGGGCTCGGTCTCGCCGCCGCGCTCAGGTCCCGGTGGAGGCCGGAACCGCGATGGCTGCTCATGGCGGGCTGCACCGCCGCGGGCCTGCTCGCCTTCCTGCCGCCCTCGGGTTCGGCCGACCATCTCAACTACGCCGCGTACGGCCGCCTGGTCACGCTCGGCCAGGACCCCTACGCGATCACCCCGGCCCTCCTGCCCCACGATCCGGTCACCGGCGCGGTGGAGGAGTGGGCCGGGGTGACCAGCGTCTACGGCCCGGTCGCCACCGCCGTGCAGGCGCTGGCGAGTCTCGTGGGCGGCGACTCGGTCAGGCTGACGATCTTCGTGATGGCCGCGGTCAACGCCGCGGCGTTCATCGGTACGGCGCTGCTGCTGCACCGTTTCGCCAGGGGCGACGCGGGCCTGCAGCGGCGGGCGGCGCTGCTCTGGGCGGCCAACCCGCTGATGATCTATCACCTGGCCGCGGGGATGCACATCGACACCCTCGCCATCGCCTGCATGGTCGCCGCGCTCACGGTTCGCGGGGCCGCCTCCGGGCTGCTGCTCGGGGTGGGCATCGGGGTCAAGCTCAACACGGGGCTCGTCGCCCTCGGCCCGGCATGGGAGCTGCGCCGCTCGCCGGGCAGGCTCGCCGTGGTGGCGGGGACCGCGACGGCCACCGTGGTGGCGATCTACGCCGTCGCCGGGCCGCACGTGCTCGACCAGGTGAGCGCCGCCAGCAGGAAGGTCTCGCTCGCCACGCCCTGGCAGCTCGTCAAGGTGGGGCTCCAGTCGCTCTTCGGGCCGGGCGCGTACTCGGCCTGGATCCAGATCGGCTCCCTGCTGCTGATGGTCTGTCTGGCCTGGCTGGTGCTGCGGGCACTGCCTGCCGACAGCGCGCCCGCGGTCGCCGCCGTGATGGTGGTCGCCTGGCTGTTCGCCGCGCCGTACGCGCTGCCCTGGTACGACGGGCTGGCCTTCGCGCTGCTGGCCATGGCGTCCTGGCCCGCGCTGGAAGGCTTCATGGTGGCCAGGGTCGTCGTGCTGTCGCTGGGCTACCTTCCGGCCAGGGAGGCGCTGCGGCCCGAGGACCTGCTCTGGATGAAGACCCTGCTCAGGGAGCGGGTGGTGCCGTGGACGCTGCTGGCGTTGACGATCGCCCTGGCGTGGTGGGCGGCGAGAGCGCCAGGGCGCGCACGGAGGCGGCCAGCGTCAGCGGAACCGCGACCGTGAGCGCCATCGCCGGGATCGCGATGCCCGAGTCGTTCATCAGGAAGCCGATCAGCGCGCAGGCCAGCGCGCCGATCAGCCCGGCGCGCAGCGCGGGCGCGAGCGCGTAGGCCCGGCCCAGGGCCGAGGCCCCCCATCGCGACGGGCGGTCGAGCACCAGGAACAGGAACGCCAGTGCGACCAGCGTGAGCAGGGACAGCGACCAGTTGCCGACCGTGACCCCGATCATCGCGCCGAACTTGCGGCCGACCACGGTCCACGCCTCCCCGTCCAGCACCTGCTGGACGAAGGCACCCAGGTGGGTGCGCTGGTCGGCGGCTCTGCGCCAGTCGACCACCGCGATGGTGCCGATCAGCAGGCCACCCGCCAAGGCGGCCAGACCCAGCTTGACCGGTGAGACCCGCCCACCGGACAGCAGGATCACAAAGACGGCGACCCCCACCAGGAACGCCGGGACCCCGCCGAAGTCGGCGCCCCACGCGGGCCAGCCGTCGGCGAACACCGCCGGCCCTCCGTACGCCGCGCACACCGCGAGCGCGAGCCCGCGCCGGCCGTGTGAGATCAGCCACTGGGCCGTCCCGGCCAGGGCCAGGATCGTACCGGCGGAGTAGACGGCGAAGGCGATGTTGCTGAAACCGTAGAAGCGCCCGCCGGTGACCGGCTCGTAGCCGGTGACCGCGTTCACCTGGAGCACCGAGCCGGTCATCACGTCGGCCAGCAGCGTCATCGAGGTGATGGCGGCGACCACGGTCAGCGGGCCCAGCGGGTGCGCCCGCCACGGCCCGGCGAACGCCACTCCCGCGATCACGCAGGCGAACCCGAGGATCGTCACGATCACCGAGACCATCGGGGCGGGCAGGCTCCACCAGGGAACGAGTTGCGCCAGGAAGGTGGAGACCGCGATCGCTCCGCTGACCACGGCGACCGCCTGGACGGCGGTCAGGGCTCGCGAGCCGCCCCAGCCGCGCCGGATCGCGACGGCGGCCAGCAGGTAAAACAGGATCTGTACCGCCACGAACACCGCGAAGAACGGCCCTCTCACCTCGCGCAGCACCTGGCTCGCCAGGTCGTCGTCCGCCAGCCTCTCCACGGTCGCCGCGACCGGCTCCCCGCTCGGTCCCTCGCCCTGCCAGGCGCGCCCCACGACTCCGTTCGGGGATCGCAGGCCCAGCAGGTCGATCGCGGTGGCGGTCAGGTCGGTGTTGGTGACCAGGCCGTCCTGGCGGGTGGAGGTGGCGGTGAGGTAGCCACGCGGGTACGGCTCACCGCCGGGGGCCGGGCCCCGGGCGATCGCCACGTGCAGGTGCGGCGCGATCGAGGTGTCGGCCAGGCCGCTGAGCAGGACCGTGGTCCCGGCCCCGCCGGCCGTCGCGGCGGGCGGAGCCTGTCCGGCTTCGGGTGTCTGCGTGGTTTCCGGGGTCTGCGCGGGGAGCGGGGGGGCCGCCGGGTCCGTGGCGGCCGGGCGTGCGGGGGGCAGGCGATCGAGGACCGTGCCCACCGCGCGGTCGGCCCTGGCCACTGCCTCCCGCCTGGCCTGGCCGGTCATCGAGACCGGGACGCCGTCCGGGGCGAGGCCGCCGCCGATCCAGGCCCTGGCGAGGTCGTCGGCCTCCACAACGATCAGCCGGTACGGGGACAGCTCGCCGAGTTCCTCGATGTTCGCCGCGTATTTCGCGATTTTTCCTGATTCGTCGGCGGCGGCGAGTGCGGCCCCCGGCCCGACGGCGGCCACCTTCAGGCCCGCTTCGGCCGCGAGCCGGCCCAGCTGCCCGAGAACCGGCCGGTAGGAGGTGGTGGCGTTGAAAGCGGACAGCTCAGCCCAGCCGGGCACGCTCGCCCCGCCGTCGGAGGTCGCCTCCGGCGTGCGCGGCAACTCGCAGCCCGTGCCGGGGGCGCCCGCCCGCTGGCCTGCGGAGATCGTCAACCAGCCCGCCACCGGGCAGGTGATCCCCCGGTCCGGCGGCGGAACCGCCCGGGTGGACATGGACGCGGACCCGCCCTCGCCCGCGAGCCTCCACAGGTTCGGGGTCCGTTCCCGGTCCAGGTCGCTCCACTCCAGCCCCGGTACCCCGACGAGCACGACCCTCTCGGGGAGCGCCCTCGCCACCGAGGCGCTCGCCGTACCGGCACCGAGGACGCCGAGGGCCCCCGAGGCGCCGAGCAGCCCGCAGACCGCGGCCAGTAGCAGGGACATGGTGATCAGAACGGTCCTGGAGAACCCCGTTGGCCGTGTCGCGGCGCCGGGCGTTCCGGTGGCGGCCGGGAGCGCGGGCCCGCGACCGCGCGGTGTCGAAGCCATCCGTTCCCCTGTCCGTATCCGTCGGGCAGCCGTTTCCCCGGCCCCACGGTAGCCTGCCTGGTCGTGAGGACTGGCGAGGTGACCACGACCGAACGGCGCACGTGGACGTGGCCGACGTGGCCGACGTGGCCGACGTGGTCGAGGTGGTTGCCGTGGCTGCCCGCGCTGCTGCTCGTCGCCGCGGCGGTGGCCCCGCTGGTGCTCTACTGGCTGGGCAACGTGGACGACCAGCGCCTGGTCGACCTGGATGTGTACCGTACCGGCGGAGAAGCGGTCCTGGAGGGCAGGTCCGTCTACGGATTCGTCACGGCCGCGCCGCAGCTGCTGCCCTTCACCTACCCGCCGGTGGCGGCGCTGCTGGCCACGCCGCTGGCGGCGGTGTCGTGGCCGGCGGCGCAGTGGGCCTGGACAGCTCTGATCTTCCTGACGCTGGCGGTCACCGTCGGGTTCTCCTTCCGTGCCGTGCTCGGGGGGACGGACACCCCGGTTCCGGGCACCGTACCGGCCACGACGGGCACGCAGGGCGCGGTGTCCGCCTCGCCGGGGGCCGTTCCCGGTACGCCTGCCGGAGACCCGGCACGGGCGGGCGTGCCACCGGAGGGCGCGCGTACCCGGTCACGCGGGATGGGCGGCCTGGAGAGGCTGCGCGGGATGGACCGGCTGTGGGCGCCGCTGCTGTTCGCCGTCCTGATGATCGCGTGCACCTACCTGATGCCGGTCAGGGACCAGGTCCGCTTCGGCCAGGTGGACATCCTGCTCGTCGCGCTCTGCCTGGCCGACTGTGTGGCCAGGCGTCCGGTGTGGCCGCGCGGCATGCTGATCGGCCTGGCCACGGCGGTCAAGCTCACTCCCGGTGTCTTCCTGATCTACCTCCTCATCACCGGTTTCGGCCCCGGGGCGAGGCGGGAGCAGCGCGACACCTTCCTCATGGCCGCGCTCACCGCCGCGCTGCTGACCCTGCTGCCGTTCCTGGTGATCCCGGCGGACGCCGCCGACTTCTGGTTCCGCGCGCTGCTCGACCCCGAGCGGCTCGGTGCCAACGCCGCGACCACCAACCAGTCGATGCGCGGCATGCTCATCCGGCTCTACCTGCCCGACGTGCTGACGAGCGTGCTCTGGGTGGCGCTGGTCGCCGTGGTCGCCTGGTACGGCTTCCGTCACGCCCGCAGGGCGCTGCTCGACGGGCACCTCGTGGCCGGGGTCGCCCTGGTCGGGCTGATGGCGGTGCTGCTCTCTCCGGTCGCCTGGATCCACCACCTGGCCTGGGTGGTCGTGGTGCTCGGGGCGCTGGTCGGTGACGGGCGCGACCCGGTCAGGGTCCGGGTGGCCGCCGGGGTCTGGCTCTACTACGTGCTGCCGATCCCCTGGTGGGGGGTGACGATCAAGGCGGCGGAGATCCCGGTGCTCAGTCCCGTGCTGGGCAAGATCGTGCAGAACGGGTTCGGGCTGGGCGCGCTGGCCCTGGTCTGGCTGCTGGGGGTGTGGCTGCCCAGACGGAGAGCGACATTTCGGGCACTCCGCTGACGTGAGGTGAATTGTGGCGTCAAGCGGCCGGTGGTGAAGCGACCTGCGGTGTGAAATAACCAGATTTGATGTGATCTATGGCGTGAAATGACCCAATGCGGAGCGACCCGGGCGGTCGCGGGGAGGGCGGACGGCCCGAGCGTGCGATCCTGGGCACATTTTCCGACAGTCGCCGGATAGCCTGAGGTCATGCCGAAACTCGCTTACCTGGGACCGGAGGGAACCTTCACCGAGGAAGCCCTGCGCATCCTGGCGCCGGAGGCCGAGCGTCTGCCGAGCCCGAACATCACCGCGGCCCTCGAATCGGTCCGGCGTGGCGAGGCGGAGGGGGCAGTCGTCCCGCTGGAGAACTCGCTCGAAGGCGCCATCACCACGACACTTGACGAGCTCGCCCAAGGCGAGCCGCTGCTCATCACCGCGGAGCTGCTGCTCCCCGTCGAGTTCTCGCTCCTGGTGCGCCCAGGCACCGAGATGGGGCACATCAAGAGGGTCTTCACCCACCCGGCGGCCATCACCCAGTGCCGCAACTTCACGGCCCGTGAGCTGCCCGACGCCGTGGTGGTCGCCGCCCCGTCGACAGCGGCGGCGGCGCAGGAGGTCGCGACCCCCGGCTCGCCGTACGACGCCGCCATCGCCGCGCGCATCGCCGGTGAGCACTACGGCCTCGTCCCGCTCGCGACCGGGATCGGTGACCGCACCGACACCGTGACCCGGTTCGTCCGGGTGTCACGTCCAGGACCGCTGCCCGAGCCGACCGGTGCCGATCGCACCTCGCTGGTCGTTTTCCTGGCCGACGACCATCCGGGCGCGCTGCTGGAGATGCTGACCGAGTTCTCCGTCCGCGGCGTCAACCTGTCCCGCATCGAGTCGCGGCCCACCGGCGACGGCATCGGCCGTTACTTCTTCCACTTCGACTTCGAGGGCCACGTCGCCGACGCCCGGGTCGGCGAGGCGATCTCCGGTCTCCACCGGATCTCCGCCAAGGTGCGCTTCCTGGGCAGTTACCCGCGCGCCGACGCTCTCGTCCCGCAGATCAAGCCCGGTACAAACGACGACGACTTCGCCGAGGCCGCCGCCTGGCTCGGCAGGATCCGTACCGGCCAGGGCTGATCACCGACCGTTATCGGGCCGGGCGGGTTAATCCGGGCGCGGGCGCGAGCCGTACATCGGTAGCCTGTGACTGTGATTGACCTGCGTACCCTTCGTGAGGATCCCGACCGGCTACGGGCGTCGCAGCGTGCCCGCGGTGAGGACGACTCTGTCGTCGAAACGCTGCTCGACCTCGATGAGCGCCGGCGTGGTGCGCTGAGCCGCTTCGAGACGCTCCGTGCCGAGCAGAAGACCGTCGGCAAGTCGGTCTCCCGCGCCTCGGGAGAGGAGAAGGCGACCCTGCTGGAGCGGGCGAAGGACCTCTCCTCACAGGTCAAGTCGGCCGAGGCCGAGGCGGAGAAGCTCGCCGCCGAGCTCGATGAGCTGATCTACACGGTGCCCAACCTGGTGGAGGAGGGGGCTCCCGAGGGCGGCGAGGACGACTACGTCGTCCTGGAGGAGATCGGTGGGAAGCCGTCCTTCGACTTCAAGCCCAAGGACCACCTGGAGCTCGGCGAGCTGCTCGGCGCCATCGACATGGAGCGCGGCGCGAAGGTGTCGGGCTCGCGGTTCTTCTTCCTGAGGGGCGTCGGTGCGCGGCTCCAGCTCGGGCTGCTCAACATGGCCATGCAGCAGGCGATCGAGGCGGGCTTCGTCCCGATGATCACGCCCGTGCTGGTCAAGCCGGAGTCGATGAAGGGCACCGGCTTCCTCGGCGCCCACGCCGGCGAGATCTACCACCTGCCTGACGACGACCTGTTCCTGGTCGGCACGAGCGAGGTGCCGATGGCGGCCTACCACGGCGGCGAGATCCTCGACGGCTCCGCGCTCCCGTACCGCTACGCGGGATGGTCCTCGTGTTTTCGCCGCGAGGCCGGCTCGTACGGCAAGGACACCCGAGGCATCATCCGGGTTCACCAGTTCGACAAGGTGGAGATGTTCTCCTATGTCCGGCCAGAGGATGCGCACGCCGAGCACCTGCGCCTGCTCGACTGGGAGAAGGAGATGCTGGCCAAGGTCGAGCTGCCCTATCGGGTGATCGACACCGCGGCCGGAGACCTGGGCACCTCGGCCGCCCGGAAGTTCGACTGCGAGGCGTGGGTGCCGAGTCAGGGTCGCTACCGCGAACTCACCTCGACCTCCAACTGCACCGACTTCCAGGCCCGCCGCCTCGGGGTGCGTTTCCGTGAATCCGGTGGCAAGCCCCAGCACGTGGCCACCCTGAACGGCACGCTGGCCACCACCCGCTGGATCGTCGCGATCCTGGAGAACCACCAGCAGGCCGACGGTTCCGTCGTGCTCCCCAAGGCTCTGCGCCCGTACGTCGGCCTCGACGTGCTCGAACCCGTCAAGTAGGCCCGTTCGCGACAGGGCCCCGCCGCCAGGCGGGGCCCTGTCGCGTTCACGCCGGACGTTCCACCACTTCCCTCGTGCCCGCCCAGCCGACCAGGACGCTCTGGCTCCGACACGGTGTTCCGGTTGGTTCCACCGTCCCGTGAAGCAACACGAAGGTGGTGACGCCGCACACCTCCACAGTTCCGCAGGAGGGCAGGGAATGAACGCCGGAATCCGGGAACGCCACGCCCCGGCCCAGGCCCTCACGATCGCTCTCAGCGGCGGGCAGGCGGATCTGGGCCGCCACACCGCCGAGTCTGAGGCGGGACCGCCGGGGGAGTCCGCCGGTGAGGGCGGTGTCTGCCGGTGGAACGGTGTCAGCAGGCGAGGGCGACGGGACCAACGGAAGGCCACACGGACGGCCACACGGAAGGCCGAATGGTCGATCGGCCGGGCGTTCCGAGGTGCCCTGGAAATGCGGAAGGCGGGGTTCGCGAAGAGCGAACCCCGCCTTCCGGTCAAACAGGTTCAACCAAGAGGTCTATGCGTCAGACGGCGCGGACCTGCGAGGCCTGCGGGCCTTTCTGGCCCTGGGTGATCTCGAACTCGACCCGCTGGCCGTCTTCGAGGCTACGGTAGCCGTTGCCCTGGATTTCGGAGAAGTGCACGAACACGTCCGGTGCACCGCCATCCGGTGCGATGAAGCCGAAGCCCTTTTCAGCATTGAACCACTTGACGGTTCCCTGAGCCATTAAAGCTCTCCCTCAGGATTTGAAACTTTGGGATTCACACCTCATGAACCCCATGTGTCGTACAGCGGGCCCCGGGGTGGCTCAGTCAAACTGGTTTTCACAACGGGATTCAGCTAATACAACGCCATCACATCTAACACTATCCGGCGCATGCGTGTTCCCGCCATCAGGAAGATTCCTAGGACAGGATCCTGGGGGCCGACACCTCGGCCATCACAGTGCAGACTGGGACTTGTTATGCGAAGCCCCAGGCTGGTCGCCACCGACCTCGACGGCACTGCTCTGCGCTCGGACGGCACCGTCTCCCCCCGTACAGCCGCCGCTTTTGCGCTTGTGGAGAACGCCGGAGCCGCGCTGGTCTTCGTGACCGGCAGGCCACCCCGCTGGATGCACACTGTCGCGGGCGCCGTGCGCCATCGTGGGCTGGCCATATGCGCCAACGGAGCCCTCGTCTACGACCTGCACACCGAGCAGATCGTCAAATCCCATCTCATCCATCCGGACGTGCTTGAAGAGGTGGTGAGACGACTCAGGGAAAAGGTTCCCGACCTTGCCTTCTCAGTGGAATACGAAGGCGGATTCGCCCACGAATCGGACTTTCGTCTCGGAGGGTGGGACAACAGGGCGGTCGGCGGACTCCGCGTGGGAACGGCCACGCTCACCTCGCGGCCCTGCGCCAAACTCCTGGCACTTCACCCCGCGATGGATCCCGACATTCTCCACGCGGCGGTCCGCGGGCTGGTCGGTGACCTGGTCACTCCCACCCACTCCAGCGGCCGGGCACTGATCGAGATGAGCGCGCACGGCGTCACGAAGGCCTCCGCGCTGGCCCATCTCGCCATGACGCGCGACATCGAGCCGCACGAAGTGATCGCCTTCGGTGACATGCCCAACGATCTTCCGATGCTCCGGTGGGCCGGCACCTCGTACGCCGTCGCCAACGCCCACCCGGAGGTGCTGGCCGCGGTCGATCACGTGACCGCGGCCAACAACGACGACGGGGTCGCCGGAGTCCTTGAGAGGCTCTACGGATCGTGACGGGGCTCCGCGGGCCCGGGGATGTCCACCCGGGCCCCTGACACGGCGTTCGAAAGCTTCCGCGATCCCCTACAGGTAGGGGCCGGGGTTGCCGCCCGGGTGGCCCTCCTGCTGCTGTTGGAGGGAGACTCCACCGGGCAGGGCCCTGCGCATGTTCTCCAACTGGGCGCGGGCCGCCATCTGCTGGGCGAAGAGCGTGGTCTGTATGCCGTGGAACAGCCCTTCAAGCCAGCCGACCAGCTGCGCATGGGCGATCCGGAGCTCCGCGTCGCTCGGCGGGGTGCCGTTGACGTTCTCGGTGAACGGCAGTGACAGCCGTTCCAGCTCTTCGACCAACTCCGGCGCCAGACCGTCCTCGAGCTCCTTGATGGAACTCTGGTGGATCTCCTTGAGCCGTTTACGGCTGGCCTCGTCCAGCGGAGCCGCCCGGACCTCCTCCAAGAGCTGACGGATCATGCTGCCGATGCGCATCACCTTGGCGGGCTGCTCGACCAGGTCGGCTATCGACCGACCCTCGGAGTTCTCATCTTCCTGAGAGCCCTGGGGACCCACGACCACGATGTGCGGAGTGCTCTCCTCAGTGTTCATAGCCTCAACCTACTAGCAGGATTTTCCCGGTGTGTTCCCCGGAGTCCAGGATCCGGTGGGCCTCGGCCGCGTCGCTCATCGGCACCTGGGCGTGCACCACGGGCCGGATCGCCCCAGCATCGATCAGGGGCCAGACGTTGTCCACGACTCCGCGCACGATGACGCCCTTCTCGTCGACGGGCCGGGCACGCAGGGTGGTGCCGTGCACCGAGGCCCGCTTCGCCAGCAGGGCTCCCAGATCCAGCTCGCCCTTCGCGCCGCCCTGCAGGCCGATCACGACCAGCCGCCCGCCCGTCTTGAGAACCTTGATATTCCCCGGGAGGTATCTGCCGCCGATGATGTCGAGGATCACATCGGCCCTGACCTTCTCGGAGAATTCCTCCCGCCGGTAGTCGATCCCCTCGTCGGCGCCCAGCTCCAGACAGCGGGTGATCTTCTCGGGTGACCCGGCGGTGACGACCACGCGCGAGCCGAACGCCTTCGCCAGCTGGACGGCCATCGTGCCGATCCCGCTGGCGCCGCCGTGCACGAGGAGGGTCTCGCCCTTCCGCAGACGCGCGGTCATGAAGACGTTGGACCAGACGGTGCAGGCCACCTCGGGCAGGCCGGCCGCCTCGACGAGGTCGACGCCGTCGGGCACCCGCATGACCTGCTGCCAGGGCACGGCGACCTTCTCCGCGTACCCGCCGCCACTGAGCAGCGCGCACACCCGGTCACCCGGCGCGAATCCCTCGACGTCCGGTCCCACCTCACTGACCACGCCGGAACACTCCAGCCCTGGGTACGGGGAGGCGCCGGCGGGCGGATTGTAGAAACCCTGCCGCTGTAGCGCGTCGGCCCTGTTGACCGCGGAGGCCACCACGTCGATGATGATTTCGCCGCGCTCTGGTAACGGGTCGGGAACCTCCCGCCACGTCAGAACTTCCGGTCCACCTGGTTTATCGATCACGATGGCGCGCATGTGAGCAAAGGTATCCGCCGAGCCAACTTGGTGGTTGCTCGCGTTGACAAGAACACAGGGCGTTAACCTGCTATGTGTTTGCTGCCCTTTTATGCCCATCCCGAGGGGGAACACGGTGGCAAGACACGATCGTGAGGAATCTCTCGAGGAACAGCTCGCATGGCTTGACGCCATCAAGGAGCAGGAGGAGGCGCCGGCCCTGGCGGTGAAGGCCACCACGGTGGACGACACCGTCATCTCGCCGTACCCGAAGGATCCCTGGAGTCTGGTCCCGGCCGAGCCCGACACGGCGTCCTCGCCGCTGTTTCGCGCGGCCGTCGACTCGGCTCACCCGGCCACGAACTCGTCGGTGACTCCGTCGGTGACTTCGTCGGCGACCGAACCGCCGGCCGAGGACGCCGACGCGGCCGAGTGGATGGAGGCATCCGACACGGTGAGCTCCTTCACCGTGCCCGCCCCGGCATCCGGTAAGCAGGACAACGACGGCTTTCTCGCGCAGCTCAAGCCTCTGCCACGCCAGGAGTCCGACGACGGCGGTCTGGGAGACTTCACCGAGCCGCACATCCGCACCCCGTTCGCGGCGCCCGCGCACGAGCCGTCCCGCGGCCTGTTCGAGCAACCCCAGCGCCAGGCGGAGTCCTCCGATCCCGCCCCTTCCCCTGCCCCTACCGAGTCCGCAGACCCGGAGCCGGCCACCTCGACGTCCTCGGAGACCCAGCGGTTCTCCTTCGGGAGTAACGAGTTTGGTGGCACCGACCCCGGCCGGTTCTCCTTCGGCGGTGGCGACCAGGATCGCGCAGGAGGTACGGCCTTCTCCTTCGGAAGCGGAGACTTCTCCGTGGAGAGCAGCGGGTCCGACCGGCCTGCGGCCGAGGTCGGCGGTGACCTGTCCACGTCCGCCACCGCGGACGGCGGCGACCGCTTCACGTTCGGTTCGGTGGAAACCGACCGGTTCCCCACCGGTGGCGAATCCGCGGTGACACCGGCGGCGAAGGAGTCCCCCAGGCAGGCGCCCGTTCCCCCGTCCTCCCACGCGCCCGATCCCGAGCACGTCGAGCCGTTCCGGGCCCCCGAGTCCTTCGGCACCGACAGGCCGGAGCCGGCCGTGTCACCGGAACGTTCCTTCGGCTCCGCGGCGTCCTCCCCTTCCACTTTCTCGGCCTTCTCGGACCCCTCCTCCGGCCGGGAGCACACGGAACGGGAGGACTTCTTCGCACCCGGCCGGGAGAGCGGCTCACCCCAGGAACGTACGGACCCCTTCACGCCCGGCAAGGACGCGCCTGCCGCCCCCGGGCGGGAGGCAGCCTCGGCCCAGGAGCGCATGGAGCGGGAGAACCCCTTCGCGCCCGGCAGGGACACGGCCGAACCGGTGCGGGAGCCGTACCAGGCACGCCGCCGCCAGACGGCTTCGGCAGCCGCCTTCGGCACGACGGCCAGGCAGCAACCCCCGGGCACGGCCCCTCGGCAGTCGGCCGACAGCCTGGACCCGGAGTCGCTGCTCCGTGGGCGTCGCAACGCGCCCGCAGGGGGCTGGCGGAAGCTGGTCTACAAGGCGTCGGCGGGGCTGATCAAGCCGGGCGAGTCCCCTGAGGTACGTCGCCGCCGTGAACTGGTCGGCCGTGCGCGTACCCCGGTGGCCACCGGCCACCACCGCGTCGCCGTGCTCAGCCTCAAGGGCGGTGTCGGCAAGACCACCACCACGGTCGGCCTCGGCGCCACCCTCGCCCAGGTACGCGGAGACCGGGTCATCGCGGTCGACGCCAACCCCGACCGGGGAACCCTGTCGGACAAGGTCGAGCTCGAAACCTCCGCGACGGTCCGAGACCTGCTCAACGAGCGCCAGCAGATCAAGAGGTACGTCGACATCAGGGCCTTCACCTCCCAAGCCCCGTCGCGCCTGGAGATCCTCGCCTCGGACCGTGACCCGTCGGTGTCCGAGGCATTCAGCGCGTCCGACTACCAGTCGGTCTCGCAGGTCCTGGAGAACTTCTACTCGATCTGCATCACCGACTGCGGCACCGGCCTGCTCCACTCGGCCATGTCCGGCGTGCTCGGGCTGGCCGACCAGCTCGTCCTGGTCAGCTCCCCCTCCGTGGACGGCGCCCGCGCAGCCTCGGCGACCCTCGACTGGCTGGAGGCCCACCACTACGAGGAGCTGGTCCGCTCCGCCACCGTGGTGCTGTGCAGCGTCCGGCCGAGGTCGAAGTCGACCGTCGACATCGACCGCCTGGAAGCCCACTTCGCGGCCCGCTGCCGCGCCGTCATCCGGGTCCCCTACGACACGCACCTGGAGGAGGGCGCGGAGATCGAGCTGGACAGGCTCCAGCCCGCCACCCGCGAGTCCTACCTTCGCCTGGCCGCCTCGGTCGGCGACGGTTTCGCCGGTCCCCAACCCTGACCCACCCCCCGGCAGGCTGATGTTCCGCTTTGTTGTGCAGCGCCTGCCGGGTCTCGGGCACGTCCGGGCCAATGAGAGACTAGTGTGCAATCTGACACGTTCTTGGGACGTGTCACCAGGAGAGCTCGCCTAGTGGACGATGGCGGCGGTCTTGAAAACCGCTAGGCCGGGTGACCGGTCTCGTGGGTTCGAATCCCACGCTCTCCGCTGAGCACCGGAAACGGCGTTTGACCAGGCATTCAATCCTGGTGAGGCGCCGTTGATCGTTTCCGGGATGTGTAGCCGTAGGTCACCGTGAGCGGCTCTCGGCCGGTGTTCGCGGGATATACGCGGGATGGATCTTGAGGTGTTCTTGTCAATGTGAGGGCTTTTCATGCCCGGCCGTCTACGGCTGACACCGGGTGTTTGCGGCTGATCCTTCCCAGTGTCCTCCCCCGGGATCAGAATCGATCATCACTCCTCCAGTGTTCAGCCCACGTCTGAGAACCGTCTGGGGCGTCCGGTTCACGGTCAAGGGGCGGGGCGCCTGCCCAGTCCGGTAGCGGCTCGCATCGCCTTCTCCACTCCGAAGGCGGACGGGCGCTCCCTGAGGCCGCGACAATGCCGCCGACGATGGCACAGGTGGTGTCGATGTCACCACCTGCTGCCGCGGTGGTCCACATGGCCGTTTCGAAGTCCCGGCGTTCGCGGGCGGCGCTCCAGAGGGTGAAGGGCACCGTGTCGTGCGCGCTGACCTGCCGCCCGTTGCCCAGCATCGTGGCGGCGAGCACGGGATCACTCACAGGACTCACGGCCAACCGGTCCGCTCTGACCTGCACCCTGGTTTTCGCAGCTCAGCACTGCAAGATCAGTAGTCGGTTCCCAAGCCGGCAGCGCATGGACAACGAGTGGAGTTGTCGGCTCCCTCTGCCATGATCATCGCGATACGACTTCCATGGAAGGCAGATGAATGGGCGGCGCCACGGCAGTGACCTATGAATGGCTCTGCGAGGAGTTCACCGACGACGCCGACGAGACCTGGCTCTGCGTCGGCTTCGTGCGGGACCTGTCTCCTCGGGAAGCTCTGCGGCGGGTCCACGTCACCCCGGGCCCTCTGAGCGAGTCGGGACAGGGCATCGCGGCCTACGCGGCCAACGGCGGAACCGTCCTGATTGAATACGGCTGGGCGATAACCATCTACGACAAGGCCTATCTACTGTCCGCAGGCACAGCCGCGGCCTCGGTGTTCATGAACATCAAGAACGACGGCTTCACCTACTGCGTCGACGGCCGGCGGATCACCACGTTCAGCCTGTACGCCTATTCTCTTCGGGAGGGGGCCGACCCCGACCGACTCCAGGCGGATGTCGAGGACCTCGGCATGGACATCGACGGCGACCAGCTCGGCTTTCCCGACGATTCCGTCTCCAGCGCTCTGGCCCTTGCCGAACGCGCCACGGGCGTCCACCTGTCTTCCGCCCGTTTCGCCAGTCCGGCTCTGATCGGATCCACCGACCATATCTACCCCTACCGCTGACACCCTTGGCTCATGAAGATCCGGAACATGCGCGGAACGATCTCGGCCTGCCATACCTGGTAAGACGCGAAGCTGCAGGCCATGACACCAAACGTTACATAGGAAGCCCTCCACTTTTAATCCGCGGGTTCAGGGGGTGAGCTGCGCTCCCCAGCGCAATTCTGAGGTGAAGCGACGTCGATGGGAGCATCGGAGGGGAGGCTGGACAGCGCCGTCGGCGAAGCCTCGAAACGCCTCCGACCTCTACGCCTCGGTGGAGGAGTGCGGCGGCCTGGCGTGCGGCAGAGGCCGACACCGAGATCTGGATATGGCTGGTCGCGGCGGGCACCCGCGAGGACGGCCACCTCATTGAAGACCCGCCCCACAAACAAGAGTCGCGATTGCGTACCGTCCCTTTCAGGTATCGATCGGGGCCGTCGCCTCTGTGACCGCCTGCCGGAGCGCGTGGCGGCATGCCCTGATGGCGGGGTGTCGGCTGCGGCCTCGGCGTACCGCGGTGAAGATGCGGCGTGTCCGCTGGCCGCGGGGGAGCTGCCGCAGTGCGACGGTCGGGGACTGTCCGATCCATACGAGGTCAGGGAGCAGGGCGACGGCGTGGCCTTGTTCGACGAGGCGAAGGTGGATCAGGAGGTCGGTGGTCTCGAACCGTACGTCGGGTTCGAAACCGGCGTTCCGGCACAGGGTCATGGCCCAGTGGCGGGCGGCCGTACCCTCGGGTTCCATGGCCCAGGGACGGTCGGCGAGTGAGCGCAGCGACGCCGTGGCGCCGTCCGCGTCATCGGCTGGTTCGGGCAGCGCGAGGTGGAGGGAGTCGTCGAGCAGGTCTTCTTGTTCCAGTTCGGCGGGCCGGGGGTTGGGGTTGCCCGGGTACTCCTCGGCGATGACCAGGTCGAAGTCGCGGGCCTGAAGTGCGAGCAGGGCCGTTTCCGGCGGCATCTGTGTGACGTGCGGCCGAAGGCCGGGGTGGAGATCGCGCAGGATGCTCAGTGCCCTGGGTATCAGGGCAAGGGTGGCGGTCTGGAACGAGGCGATGCGCAGGGTCCCGGTCAGATCGGTCAGGGAGGCGGCGATGTCCGCCTCGGCGCGCTCCAGACGCTTCAACACCGCTTCGGTATGGGCGACGAGGATCTCCGCCTGCTCGGTCAGCCGCACGCGTCGCCCGATCGGCTCCAGCAGTCGGACGCCGACCTCTGCCTCCAGTTGGGAGAGCTGCTGGGAGACGGAGGAAGGGCTGTAGGAGAGGGCGTCGGCGACGGCCGCGAGGGTGCCGCGGTGTTTGAGTTCGCGCAGCAGGCGTAGTCGGTGCAGGTCGAACATCGGCGGACCGTTCTCTTCGTCGTCGCGGAGAGTTTTGATTAGTTGGTTTTTCTGATGAATATAAGTTGGAAACATTCGCTGGACCGATTAGAGGTGTATGTCGCACGCTGACTGTGATGTCTGAGATCGCTGCTTCCGTCCGTACGCTGCCGTGGTTCGCGCGGCCCGCCGCCAGGTTCTGGACCTGTGCGCCCGCCCCCGCTGAGGTGCGGGGGTTCCATTCCTCCCTGCCCGGGTACGCCCCTACTTCACTGATCGAACTTCCCTGGCTTGCCGTCGAGTTGGGGGTTGGGCGGGTCTTCGTCAAGGACGAGTCGTCTCGTCTGGGCCTGCCCGCTTTCAAGGTGCTGGGCGCATCCTGGGCGGTGCACCGCGCCCTCGCCGAGCGGGTGGATCCGGTCACGTTGGTGACCGCCACCGACGGCAACCACGGCCGCGCTGTGGCTCATATGGCACGTCTGCTCGGCCGGCGCGCCCGCGTCTTCATTCCGTGGGGTGTTCATCCGAGGGCTGTGGCGGACATCGCCGCCGAGCAGGCCGAGGTGGTTCAGGTCGAGGGCTCGTACGACGAGGCGGTGCGCCGGGCGGCCGAGGCGGCCGTCGCGCTGGATACGGTTCTGGTTCAGGACACCGCCTGGCCGGGCTATGAGCAGATCCCCGGTTGGATCGTCGAGGGCTATTCCACCCTCTGTGCCGAAATCGACGAGCAGTTGATGGCCGCTGGAGCTGGGATGCCCGATCTCGTCGCCATCCCGGTGGGCGTGGGCTCGCTGGCCCAGGCCGTCGTCACCCACTACCGCAGCCGTCCGGCCGGGCCGGCTCCGGCGCTGTTGTCGGTGGAACCTACGGCCGCCCCCTGTGTCATCGAGAGCCTCGTGCGTGGCGAACCGGTCAGCGTTACCACCGGTGAGACCATCATGGTCGGCCTGAACTGCGGCACACCCTCCAGTATCGCCTGGCCTTACCTGCGCGGTGGGCTGGATGCCGCCGTGGCCATCGCCGATGCCGACAGCGCCCGCGCGGCCGGTGACCTCGCCGCTCTCGGTGTTTCCTGTGGTCCCTGCGGTGCGGCCTCGCTCGCCGGCGTCCGCGCCGTGCTCACCGGTGACGGCGCCGGCGAGCGCCGTACCACACTGGGTCTTGGCCTTGCCTCGACGGTGGTGTTGCTGTGCACCGAGGGGAGCGCGGCCAATCCGCATGCCTCTCCGGATGTCTGAACTCAGCGTCACCATCTGGCGCATGGCCAAGGCCGCGCCGTTTCGCCCATTCCCGTGCCAGGGAGGCGACAGTGCTTTCGGAAGGTCCGCATGCTCTCTGAAACTCCCGCGAGTTCCGCGGTTCCCGACACATCAGACCCGGGTGCCCTCCTCGCCAGGCTCATCGCCATCGACTCCGTCAACCCCGAGCTGGTGCCCGGCGGTGTGGGCGAGACGGTCATCGCCGATTTCTGCGGTGAATGGTTGGCCACCCGTGGCTTCGAGGTGCACCGCCTGGAGAAGCGCGCCGGTCGCCCCTCGCTGGTCGCGATCGCTCGTGGCACCGGCGGCGGACGGTCACTGATGCTCAATGGCCATCTCGATACCGTCGGCCTGGCCGGCTACGAGGGCGACCCGCTCGAACCGCGGATCCGTGACGGAAAGATGTTCGGCCGCGGTGCCTTCGACATGAAGAGCGGTATCGCGGCCATGATGATCGCCGCCGCGCGCGCCACGGCACAGGGGCACCTCCGGGGAGATGTCATCCTCGCCTGCGTCGCCGACGAGGAACACGGCAGCCTGGGCACCGAAGAGGTACTCAAGTCCTTCAGCGCCGACGCGGCGATCGTCACCGAGCCGAGTCATCTCGAGGTGACCCTCGCGCACAAGGGCTTCGCCTGGTTCGACGTGGAGATCGAGGGGCGGGCGGCTCACGGGTCCCGTCCCGAGCTGGGCATCGACGCCATCGTCAAGGCCGGTCACTTCCTCGTCGCGCTGGAGGAGTTGGGGCAGCGCCTCGCCCAGGGGCCGGCGCACCCGCTTCTGGGGACGGGGACGGTACACGCCTCCGTTATCCAGGGTGGGGAGGAGCCGTCCACCTACCCGGCGCGCTGCCGCGTCACGCTGGAGCGTCGCACCGTACCCGGTGAGAACGCCGACACCGTGGAACGGGAGCTGACCGCGGTCCTCGACCGCCTGGCCGCCGTGGTTCCGGACTTCCGCTACCGGCTGTCCCGAGGTCTGTATCGCCGGCCCTTCGAGGCCGACCCGCAGGCCGCGGTCGTATGCACCCTCACGCGCCACGCGACAAGGGTCCTCGGCCATTCGCCGGTGGTGCGAGCCGAGCCGTTCTGGACCGACTGCGCGCTGCTGGATCGGGCCGGCATTCCCTGTCTGCTCTTTGGCGTCGACGGCGGGGGTGCCCACGCGGCCACTGAGTGGGCCGACATCGCCTCCCTGCACCGAGTGGCCGAGATCCTCACCGACACCGTCGCGGACTTTTGTTCCTGAGCCTTCGGCCGGGCCTGACCGCGGAGCTGCGCACCTACGTCATCCGCGGCGGCGGTTCGGCCGGGCCTGACCGCGGAGCTGCGCGCCTACGTCATCCGCGGCGGCGGTTCGACGGGGTGACGGGCGGTCTCGCACCGGCAGCCCGTGGCGGGACCTGCCCGAGGAGTACGGCTCATGGTCCACCGTCGACGACCGGTTGTCGAGCGTCCGCCCAGCTTCTGCACCGATGTCCAAGCGAATTGCAAGCAGCCGTCGCCAGGCTGGATGTCACAGGGGCCGGTAGGCCTGTCGTGGGCCGTATGGTCCTCGATTCCGCGTCCGCGTGACAGGAAGAGACATGACCGCGTCGGAGCACGAGTCGTATGTGCCCAGAAGGCTTTCCGACCCCGCAGAGGAGCCACCGCGTGAGGAGCCACCGCGTGAGGAGCCACAAGGCTGCCGCCGGATCCCCGCGATACTCGTCACAGTCGTGATCGTTGTCCTGATCGCCCTGGTGGGAATCACCTTTTGGAAGAAGCCCGTAGCCAGTGGCGACAACAGGTCGACCGCTCAGTGCGTGGACACGAGCTCACGTCAGGCTGACGGCACCCACCGGCTCGTCGACCGCCGCAAGTGTGAGAGCGATGAGGCCCAACGCGGCCAGTACCGCTGGCAGAGCCAGGGCAAGACCTCCGACTCCGGCCAGGATCGCAGTGTTCTCCGCCGAATCGGCGATTTCATCGGTTACCTGTTCGGCGGAGACGGTAAGCGCCGTTGAACCTCGTCGGTTCGTGACCGCCGCCGGAAGAGCCGCATCAAGGCTGTCCTGACAAACACGCCGGGAAGCGACGGGCACCGCTGAGAGCCTGTTCGGCGGCGAGAGGGCGACCACGGCGACCCAGAACCCGCCGTCGCGAGGGAGGCCACGGCACGGCGGCCCGGACCGGGGAAGGGAGGCCGCCGTGCCCGCTCAGAAGTGGTCGACAGTGGCCGAGGTGGAGGTGAGGGCCAAGCGGTGCAGGAGCGCGGTCGCCTCGGCCTCGCGCATCTGGGTTTTCAGGCCCTCGGCGGTCCGGTCGCAGAGCAGCAGCGGTTCGGGGGTGGGCCAGGTGGCGATGGCCTGGAAGAGACGGCTGCCGGTGCCGTAGAGCACGACCCAGCCCGGCCGGGTGATCTGCACATGGCGGCTTCGGAGCGGGCCTCGTGGTCCCAGGTGTAGTGCGGGAGCGAGGCGGTGGCTTGGCCGTCGCGATGGCGTCCGCGCGTGGCGGGTGGGCGGCGGCGGATCATGAGATCACCTGCCCGGCGGCCTGTTCCTGCGCCTGCTGGGCGATGGTCTCCTGCCGGTCGGTCTCGGAGCGCAGGGCCTCCAGGGTGTCGGCGTCGACGGTCCGTTCGGCTCCGGCGTGGAACGCGACCAGGGGGAAGGGCTGCTCCCGGCTGGCCCACAGTCGTCCGGCATCGCTGAGGATCAGTCGCCAGCCGGGGATGGTGGGCTCGGGTTCGGTGGATTTAGCATCGTTCACTGATTGGACCTCCATCCGATCAAGGGCCCGTCCGGTCGTTCGCAGCGGTGGACGGGCCCGCTTCATGGGGTGGGCAAGGACATGGAGGGGCGCGCCGTACGGGCCGGGCGGCCGGTACGAAGACGAGGTGAGCACCGCGCGGTGCGGGGCCGTAGAGGTCGCGTCCGCGCAGGTGGTGTACGAGTGTTTGAGATCGGTACCTACGTCGCGCCTGGCTGATCGCCGTTGAAAAGCGCGGCGTCGTCCGTGGGGAAAAGCGCGGCGAGGGTGGTGGAGTGGTTCAGGGCCGCTCGTTGGTGTCGCGTCGTGCGGGGTCAAAGGTCAAAAGCGCGGCGGGGGTGGTGGAGTGGTGTGGGGCCGCGCACCGGTAACGCGTCGTGCGGGGTGGTGGCGGGCGTTGGTCGGGTGTGGGTGACCGGGGGCGGGCCGGTGGAGCTCTGGGAGGGGGCAAAGCGGGTCATGGCGGGCGTGGAGGCGGGGCCGTGGTGGTGACGATCGGGGATTTTCCATGATCTGGATGAGTTGGCACGCTGGGGGCGTGCGGATTCACCCAGATCAAGGAAGGCGCCACTCCCCGCCCCTCGGGTGGGCCGCTTTTCGTGGTGGAAGGCCCGATTCGTCCCCGCCCCCGGCCGGGGGCGACCCGTGACCGGACGCCCCGCGGACCTTCGTACCCCGTACGGCGAGAGCCCCGTACGGCGAGAGCCCCGTACGGCGAGAGCCCCGTACGGCGAGAGCCCCGCGCGAGGCGGCGGCGAGGAGCGGCCCCGGATCCTTCCGCACCGCGGCGGACCCGTACCGATGAGCGGTCTTGGGCCACTCCACGGTCCTCGGCGCGCTTTTGACCTTTGACCCCGCACGACGCGACACCAACGAGCGGCCCTGAACCACTCCACCCCCCTCGCCGCGCTTTTCCCCCACGGACGACGCCGCGCTTTTCTACCGTGACCGGCTCACCGGACTCGGATGCTCGTACACCACGTCCGTGGACGCGACCGGCGCAGACAGCCGATCGCCTGGGGCGGGCCGCGAGGTGATGCCTGTGGTCGGTCTGAGGTGGCCTGGTAGAGGCCGATCTGGACGAGGGCACCGGGCGAAGCCGACAGGGTGCGCGCCGGGACAACAGCGCCGACATGGCAGGCACGATGGCCGGGGCCTGTTCGGGACGGCGCTGGACGGGCACCCGCGGAGCCACCTCGGCCAGGGCCTGCTCGGCAGACCGTTGGGTGGGCACCGACGCCACCGCCTCAACCGAGGTCTGCGCGTCCGACCACTGCACAGGTACCGGCGGAATCGCCTCAACCGAGGACTGCTCAGCAGACCGCTGAGCGGGCACAGCTGCGATCACCTCGGCGGGGACCATGCGGACGGGCGGCTCGAAGCAGGGCAGGGAGCAGTCTCTGGTCCGGCGGGCCTGCAGGCGGGTGGCCATCAGCGCAGCGGAGGGCTGGGCATACTCATGGTCGGCGGCTTGGTCGGGGCAGCCGTGTGCGTAAGGGGCATGCCCGCAGGTGGCGCAGCCCATCGGCATCAGTGCCGCGTCGGCGAAACAATGCCTCTGCCGTGACATTGGGCAACGGGAGCGACCGCAGCAGGCTTCGCGCCCCCCGTCTTTCGGATCACCTTCGGAAATCATGCGTCAAGGTTGTTCACCTGGGATTACGCGACCCATCCCGAGCCGGAATCCTTCGGCAGGATAATCGATACCCCTTGACGGGATAACCCCTAGCGTTAAGCGTTGGATATCCAGAGGTCGAGGCATCGAAGGGGGTGTGTCGAATGCCTGCAGAAACGACTAAACCAATCGTCATCCTGCCGGAGCTATGGCAACGTCCCGAAGTTATGTCGGCTCTCCGAGAGCGGAATATTGGTCAACTCTTCCGGCTAATTCGCCAATATGCCGGTTTCAGTCCGACTTGTATCGGCGTCGCGGTGAATCTCAGCCAGGGCAAGGTCAGCGAGATCATGAAGGGGAGCGCCCAGGTCACCTCGTTTGAGGTGTTCGAGCGCATCGCTGAGGGCCTGCAGATGCCCGACCCCGGCCGCATGATCCTGAGTCTGGCCCCTATCCATCCCCCAGCACCACGGACGATCGACGCTGTTCCCTATCCCTCCCCATCCATCCCGCCTCGGGATGGAACACCAACAATTGCCCTGCTTAGCGTGGAGAGCACCGTTGCCGTTGGCCAGTCTCAGAGCGTTGACCCGTGGGATATCGATGTTCTGACCCTGGCCTGGATTGTGGGAAGGCTGGACTCATCCGTGGACCGTCGAACGATGCTTATCCTCGCTGCCGGAATGACCGCCGAAGCCGCGGCCACTCTCAACGGCCCCTGGGAGCGCCTTTCCCGTGCGCTTACCGGACCGCAGACCCTCGATGAGGACACCGTCGAACGCCTCGAAGCGCGCACCATCGGCTTCCACCGTCTGGAGTACGTCCTTCCCGCCCGAGCCATCTACCAGGGGATCAGCACCCACATCAACGAGCTGAGCAATCTGCTCCAGAGCGGCTTGCCCGATCGGTTTTGCCGCCGCCTGGCGGCAACTGCCGGTGAAGCCGCCACTCTCGCCTCCTGGATCGCCTGGGACCTCAAGCAGCCCGGCCAGTCCGCCGCGTTCGAGCGCGTCTCCGCCCTGGCCGCCAAGGAGAGTGGGCACTCGGTGATCCAGGCCTGCACCTATGCCTACAGGTCCTACGCCGTCGAAGGCCAAGCCGCCTGCGAGACCGTACGGCAGGCCCAGCAGTTCCTGCCCGCCCAGGGTGATGACGCCACCCGAGCATGGCTGCTCAGCCGGGAGGCCGAGGAACTGGCCGCACTCGGTGACCGCCGGGCCATTGACCTGTTGCACCAGGCAGAAGAGGCGTACAGCCGGGCGCAACCCCATAGAGAACAAGCATGGACCCGTTTCCTCGATTCTGGCCGGATGGCCGCCTTCCGGCTCTCCACCTATGTACGACTCGGCGACGAGCGCAAGGTGGTCGAGGCCGGACAGGCCGCGCTGTCGGCTGTCGGCCAGGACACCGACGGCAAGATAGCGGCCATCGTCTATGCTGACATCGCCCAGGCCCAGCTACAGATCGGCGACATCGCCGAAGGGGTCGCCTACGCCCGCCAGGCGCTCGATGCTGCCCAGCGCAGCGAGACGACCTGGGGGCTGCGGCGCCTGACCGCCGTGGAGAGGGTCCTCGCGTCTCAGTCGGACCGGGCGGCCAGGGAACTGGTCGGTGACATCGTCTCTACCCGTCAGAGGCTGGAGAGGTCTCCCGCCTGATCCAGTCGAGGTAGTCGGTGTTGCCGACCACCAGGGGGACCGCGACGATCTGTGGCACCTCATAGGAATGCAGTTCCCGCACCCGCTTGGCGAGTTCCTCGAACCGTTCCACGGTGGTCTTCATCAGCAGGAGTAGCTCCTCGGAGCGCTGGACCTCGCCCGCCCACCAGTAGACGGACTCGATCGGAGCGATGATCTGGCAGTCGGCGGCCAGCCGCTGTCCCACCGCCGCCGAACAGATCCGCTCCGCCTCTTCGCGGCTGCCGGCGGTGACACGAACCTCGACACAGTCCGAAGCATTCTCGACCATGCCAACACCCTGCCGAATCATCCCCATGAGTATCAAGAACGGCACTCCGCGCTCAGGAGTCCTGAATGTCGTCGACGCATCTGATCGGTGGCAAGCGCGGAGCCGGAGCACACGTCACGGCGACGGTTAGGTAGGACGCGGGTGATCATCCTCGGCGAGGACATCAGGGGTTCGGCCGCGGCACCGAGCCTCGCCGAGGACGGGTTCGCCGGACTCGGCACGGACATCCGACCGGCGTCGGATGATCCGTATCCCGGGTCCGACCCCGAACCTCGAATCGGAAAATCAGCGGGTCAGGAGGGCGACTTCAGGAAGTCGTCCACGAGGTCCGAGGGATCGGGGGCTGCCGACGGGTCGAACAGCCCGGGCAGCTCGCCCGTGAGCAGCATCTTCAGCACCAGGGTCACCGGCCCGTCTTGCTTGATCTTCAGCGTGGCCCGCAGCACCGCACCGTCCCCGGAGCCGACCTCGTCGTGCGCGATGTCCTCGACGAGGTCGGACAGCGGCGTGCCGGACTGCGTCACGGCCTTCGTGGTGAACTTCCCGGTAAAGGTCTCCTTCACCTTGCTCCCACGCGGCAGCACGCACACGACGTTGACCGCCTGGTCGGTCGTGGCCGCGGGGCGGCGCAGGCCCACGCCGTACAGTGCCACGGCCGTCGGCGGAGACGGTACCGTGACCGCGGCGGCGACCACGTCGCCCAGACATTCGGCGATCGCGGCGTGATCGGGGTCGGCTGCCAGGGAGGGGTTGCCGCCCAGGGCACTTGCCACCGGATCGGCCGAGGCTCCGGACACCAGCACCGAATCGGTCACCACCACTTGGTTGAGCCGGTTGAGCAGGCCGAGCTCGCTGGTCAGCACGCTGTCCGGGTCGATCGCGCCGTCGGCGGCCAGCGTCAGTCCCCGCTGTCCACCGATCGTGCGCGGCTTCGCCCCCAGGGCGGTCAGCTTGGTACGGATGGCCGCTGCGTCCTGCTTGCCTTCGATACGGATCGCGGTATTCGGCGGGTTGCCCAAGGAGACGGCTCGGACGGCTCCGTAGACGTCGATTCCGGTCCTCTCGGGGAGCAGCCGCGCGCTGCTGCCGAGCGCGCCGAAGCCGAAGCCGATCGCCGGCAACCAGCGTTCCTCCCTCTTCTCCGGGCCGCTCGCGGTGACCACGCCCAGCTCGCGCCAGTGCGCCATCTCTCCGTACTCCAGGTATTCGGCGGCCGGTCCGCCGGCTGACAACGCTTTCATCATCTCGCGCAGTCCGCCGGACTCCCCGGCGCCGGTGACCGGGGAGGCAGGGGCACCCGAAGGCCTGGCATCCAGCGTGGCCCGGGCACCCGGGGGTCTGGCATCCGGGGTGGCCGGGGCCGGGTCTTCCGCTCCGCCGCAACCCGCCACGACCAGGCCTGACATCGCAAGAAACAACCCGAGCCCACGCACATTCGGAACCTTAGCCATTGACCGCCCCGGCCGCCGCCGTGAGCAGGAGGGTCAGTGCTCTTCTCATGATCTCGTTCCTTCGGGTTTGTGAACGAGATCATCATCCGGGGACCCGCTGGTATTTGGGTGAGAGATCGCTGCAACCGCCGCGTTGCAAGTGTGTGACAAGTGGAGCCTGGCAGGCTGGATGATGGACATTCAGGGAAGGGACCTATGTTTGGGATTGTTCGCCCATGCCGGCACGGGATGTGCGGCGGGCTGTTCAAGGAGTGGATGGCGCACCTGTGCGGGCTCTGCCTGGCCCTCAGGGATGAGCACGGGCATGCCTCCCGGCTGGTGACCAACTACGACGGTCTACTGGTGTCCGTGCTCACCGAGGCGCAGGCACCGGCCTCCTCCCCGCACCGGCGCGCGGCGGCCTGCGCCCTGCGCGGGTTCAAAGGCGCCGACGTCGTCGAGGCCGAGGGGGTACGGCTGGCGGCCTCGGTCTCGCTGATCCTGGCCGCGGGCAAGGTCAGGGACCACGTCGAGGACGGCGACGGCATCTACGCCCGCCGGTTGGTGGCGGCCGGCGCGGGGCGGGTGGCCGCACGCTGGTCGGCCGCCGGATCGGGTACGGCCTCCGCCCTCGGGTTCGATCCCGCTCCGCTCCTCGTCGCGGTTGAGGAGCAGACCCGGCTGGAGCGCCTGCCGAACCCGAGCCTGCTCCAGCTCACCGCCCCCACCGAGGCCGCGGTCGCCGCCGCCTTCGGGCACACCGCCGTACTGGCCGGCAAGCCGCACAACCGGGAGACGCTGGAGGAGGCCGGGCGCTACTTCGGCCGCCTGGCGCACCTGCTGGACGCCGTCGAGGACCTGGCCCGTGACCGCGCCCATGGGGCCTACAACCCGCTCGTCGCCTCGGGTACCGACCTGGCCGCCGCACGGCGGCACTGCGACGACGCCGTGCACGGGTTGCGTCTGGCGGTGGCCGAGCTGGACCTGGAGCGACGCCGTCTGGTCAACGCGCTGCTGGTCAGGGAGACCGGCCGCGCCACCGGCCGGATCTTCGGCGAGGCCGAGCAGGAGAGTCCCGAGGCGCCCCCAGGCGATCCGCGGCTGAAGCCGGACCCTGGCGGGCTGCTGTCGCTGCTGTGCATGTCGGCGGCCTGCTGCACCTGCGGGTTGTACCGGCCGCCGTGGGACGAGGACCGCTACAAATCATGCGGTGAGCGCTGTGACGCCAGCGGCTGCGACGCCTGCGGGCAGTGCGGCGACGCGTGCTCAGGTTGCTGTGACTGTTGCTCCGGTTGTTCCGACTGCTGTAACTGCGACTGCAACTGCAACTGCAACTGCTAGTGCTTTATTCATTTTTGGGCGGTCAGCTCACGAGAGTCTGACAGAGAGGGTCATGCCGACGTGCTGTCGGCCGATCGACAGGTCATCGCCCGTGACCGCATCCGCCGGAACACGCTGTTCACCGGGATCGTGACCGTCCTGTCCCGCCGGTGACGATCTCCTGCTCGCACGAGCACAGCACCTGGCCGGGAACCGCCGGCATCTCCGCGCGAACCCTGCACGCGATCGTCACGGACGTCCACGACTCCGTCACCCGCTCCGGTCCTACGGCCCTGGTCGTCGTCAACGGCCACGGCGGCAACTACGTGCTGAGCAACGTTGTCCAGGAAGGCAACGCCGAAGGCCGCACTATGGCGCTCTTTCCCCTGCACGGTCGCTGGTGGAATCATCTCTGGTTACAAATGCACCCACCTTGTGTCAGAGCGCCTTTACGCATGCCCATGAGCAGGGGGTGTGCTTTCCGAAAGTGTATGCTCCGGAGAGGTACCTACTATTCCAGGATGGTTTGCACTAGTCATGAGAAGCACGATTAGGCGCACCACGGATGAATGACCTGCTTCCGGATGATCCTCGCCAGATCGGCCCTTATCGAGTGCGGGGCCGCTTGGGTGAGGGCGGCATGGGCGAGGTGTTTTTGGCACGTTCCCCTGCCGGACGCACGGTCGTGGTCAAGCGCATCCACCGCCACCACGCGTCCAAGCCCGAATTCCGTGCCCGGTTCGCCCGCGAGATCGACGCCGCCAGCCGGGTGGGCGGCTTTCACACGGCCCAGGTCATCGAGGCCGATCCGGACGCTAACCCGCCGTGGATGGCCACCGCCTATATCCCCGGCCCATCCCTGTCCGCCTTTGTCGCCGCGCACGGTCCGCTGGCCGCCGAGGCGCTGTGCGCGCTGGGCGCCGGACTGGCTGAGGGCCTGGCCGCCATTCACGCCTGCGGTCTCGTGCACCGCGACCTCAAGCCGCGCAATGTGATCGTGGCAGACGACGGCCCTCGCATCATTGACTTCGGCATCTCCCGGCTACTGGACGCCAGCACCCTCACCGAGACCGGCGTCGTGGTCGGCACCTACGCCTACATGTCTCCCGAGCAGATCAATGGCGAGTCCGCCGCTCCGGCCTCGGACGTATTCTCCCTGGGCTGCGTGCTGGCCTTCGCGGCCACCGGCCAAAGCCCCTTCGACGCCGACTCGCTGCCCGCGATCGTGCTGCGCATCATCACCTATCAACCCGACCTCAGCCAGGTCCCTCACCGACACGACTTACGCGACCTGATCGCCTCCTGCCTCTCCAAGGCTCCCACCGGTCGGCCCACGGTCGACCAGATCCTCGCCCGGCTCACGCACCCCGGCATCGAACACCAGTGGTCACTCGCCCTTCCTCCCTCGCTCGGGACCGCTGCCTTGCCTGCCGACCCCCAGCCCTCCCCGCCGATTCCACAGCCATCGGCCGATCCGGTCATTCCGGCGGAGCCCTCACCTAATGGGTCACCCGAGGTCACCTCACTCGTCGTCTTGCCGGATCGGCAACTCGTCGGTACCGGTCACACCGACTTCCCCCCGGCGCCGCCCCGAAAACTGAGCCGGCGCCGCGTTCTCCTGCTCGCCGGACTCTGCGCCATCGTCGTCCCCGCTGTTGTCATCGCCCTGAATGCGCAAGAGACGCGATCCGGTACGGGCCGAGAATCACCCTCCGGGACCACCACGCCCGCTTCCGCCTCGCCTAGCACAAGTGGCGGTGCGCAGCCTGTGGACAGTGATCTCAACTCTGCGGAGGCATCAAAGGAGATAGCGCGACTAGAGCAGGTGAATCGGGGGCTTCGCTCGAAGTACGAGTCGCTTGAGAAGCCGAAAGGTACTCTCTCCTATGCGGCGTCACAAGCACGACTGTTGCAGCTGACGTCACTGAGCAGCGACATGAAACTGCAAGCCGATTCGATCAACACGCTGCGACGCAGAGTCGCTACGAAGATCGCGAATTTGATCACACAGAGCGCCGCCGCACGCAGTCAGGCGGAGAAAGAAGATCTCGCGAAACAAGCGACAGACATGGAACCCCTGGACCGGGCGCTAGAGTTGCAACTCAGAAAAATCGACACGCTACGCGATGCGATCGGCACCGAAATTGATGCGATAAAGAGGATTGTGGGCCGCAACATCGAAGACACCTTCTCTACGTTTGGTTAGGCGGTGGGACATCCGGCCACATAGTAGAGATAAAGCGTTCTCGCCTGTTGAGAAGTAGGTGAGAGGGGCCTGCGGTTGGACATCCCGGGAATTGCGCTCACACTCCTCATGGAATACGTGAGCTCGTTCAAGATCATTCCAGCGCTGCTGTAAATCTTTCTTCGACGTCACATGCTCCAGACGGCACCATTCGCATGCGAAGCACTCGGACTCTCCAACACGGGTGGCCCGGTTCCCCGTTGAGCCTCATGTGCACGCGGTATCGGGCTGGTCAGGGGCGGCCGAGGACCTCTCCGGCGAGATGTCGGGTGGGTGAGCCGCCTACCGGAAGCGGGAGACGAAGCGGCGTTGCCATGGTGTCTCGACGGCGCGGCGGGCGTAATGCCGCCGGACGTAGGCGACCGCTTCGTGGCCCGGTACCCCGTCCAGTACGGCGAGGCAGGCCAGTGCAGTGCCTGTCCGGCCATATCCACCACCGCAGGCGATCTCGACGCGCTCGGCTTCGGCGCGTACCCATGCCTCGCGTAACGCGTCGCTGGTCGCCGTACGGTCGGACGGCAACCAGAAGTCGGGCCAGCGGAGCCACCGGGTCTCCCAGGTGACGGGGGGTGGTTCATGGCCCAGCAGGTAGAGCGCGAAGGTGGGCGCGGGACCTTCCGGGAGCGGTCGGCGCAACCCCCGGCCGCGGACGAGCCGACCGGAGGGCAGTCGCAGTACGCCCGCCATCGTGGGCTCCCACATAGCGATCACGGCACGAGCGTAGCCTTCTCGCTCGGTCAGTGTGCTGACCAGAAGCGCTCGCCGTACCGGCGCACTTCCTCGGCCAGGCAGGTCGCAGTTCGGTCGTGTTCCAGCGGCATGGACAACCCGCCGAGCCGCGGCATCGGGAATGTCACGCGGGATCCCGAGTTCATGAGCGGGGAAGGCCGCCGTCTGGAACGCTGGGGCGACTCACTCGCCCGAGTCCCGGCGCCTCGGTGCACGCGTGATGACGGGTGACGGCCAGGAAGTACGCGGCGAAGGCCGACATGACCACTTCGATGTCCCACAGCACCCGCATGACATCGATGCCCGCGGAGCCGAAGTGCCCGATGCCGAGGCCCTGGGCCAGCGGGTAGTTTCCATATTTGGAGTTTCCATATTTGGAGTCGACGCATGAGGACTCACGCTGGACCTCATCTGGTTGAGCGAGCAGGGCGGTGACCCGGCGGCACCTCGGGTGCGTCAGCGGTCTTTCGGCTACCGGCAAGAGGATGGTGCACCAGTGAGCCAGTCCGGCAAGGTCCTCTACGTCATCGTGTGTGCCGCGGGTGGCGCCGGTGATGTGGGTCGTCTCGTCACCCTCGCCCAGGACGAGGGCTGGGTCGTCCAGATCGTCGCCACCCCGCCGGCCCTGGACTTCATAGACGTCCCCGCCCTGGAACAGCAGACCGGCCGCCCCGTCCGCAGCCGGTATCGCAAGCCGGACGAGCCCAAGCCCCCGAGGGCCGACGCGATCATCGTCGCCCCCGCGACCTACAACACGATCAACAAGTTCGCCCAGGGGATCGCCGACACCTACGCCCTCGGCCTCCTCGCCGAAGCCCCCGGGCTCGGTATCCCCGTGATCGTACTGCCCTTCGTCAACAGCGGCCTCGCCTCGCGCGAGCCGTTCCGCCGGAGCGTCGAAAGCCTTCGGGCCGAGGGCGTCCCCGTCCTGCTCGGCTCCGGTAGGTCCGAGCCGGACACGGCCGCCGCCGGAGGCGGGGAAGCGGAGAGCCGTCCCTGGGCCCTTGCCCTCGAAGCCCTCGAAGCCCTTGAAGGAATCGAGCGGCACCGTCGTGAGTGAACAGGCATGGAACACCGCTTCGCGGTCTCGCCGTACGAGCCGGTGACGTCTTGCCGCGAAAAGGTGTTTCCGCAGCGAGGGGCGCGGGCCGCGGTATGCCAGGTGTGAACGCCATTGATTTTCGTGGTTCCCGGTTCGCTTCGATCATTCTTCGAGTGGTCGACTCATATGCGACGGGACTGCCCGGCCTTAGAATGATCACTGGAAAGAGGTGATGATCTGGAAGGCTTGGGAAGACAGCGATTCGGTGTGGTGGTCGATCCCGGCCTGTCCCCGGAGGTCGCGGATCTGCTCCGTGCGAATCCAGCGTTGCTGGCGCGCATACGATCAGGTTGGAGGCCACTGGAAGAACCACGGAAAAAATCCGCGGCCCCCCTGGTGGTCGGCGGCATGCTCACCGCGGTCGGCATTTTGGCGGCGCTCTCCTTTGGGTGGGGAGCCATGGCCGTAATCCCGCTGTTCATCGTGCTCGCCTGGTTTCTTTCCGCCGCGATCAGGGCTGCGGGGGATGTCGAGAGCGTTACTCCGGAGCGGGAACTGTACGGTCTCGCGCACCGCTACCGGGATTCCTATTTTCTCTTTGACGACTTCGACACCGATGCGAGGAACCTGTTCGCCCGTGCACGGGGGGCGGTCGGCTCCGTCCTGCGATCGCGCGTCAACACCGAGGGACTGCTCGACGTCGCGCGGAACGCGGTCATGCTGCCGCCACAGGAATGGGAGATCGCGCGCCTGCTGGCCAAGCTCTCCTCCCTCCGGGAGGAACACCGCGACCTCATGCGTGGCGGGGTCACCCGGGAGGTGGCAGCCGCTGTGAAACCGCTGGAGCGAGCGCTCGCCGGCAGTGAGGGCGCCGTCATTGCGAAGGTGGAGGCGCTGGAACGGTACGCGGCTCATGTCGCCGACGCCGAACGTGCCTACCAGGCCCGTGACCAGATCGAGGCATTGGTGGAGCGGCTGCCCCGCTATGAGGAACTGCTCGCCGAGTCGGGGGCCGACGCCCTGAGCATGCCGGAGATCGGACATCTCACGGGTGAGGCCGACGAACTGGAGCAGGCGTTGCGTGCGAGCATCGATTCGGCGCACGAGCTCTTCCTCCATCTGGACGGTCCGGAGCGGTCCGGATGAAGGTCACCTGCGGGTCCTGCCACGAACGGATGTGAGAAGGGCGCCTGTGCCACGAACGGGTGTGAGGAGGGCGCCTGTGCCACGAACGGGTGAGAGAAAGGCGCCCCTGGTCGGCGGAGCCCGGCACGGTCATTTGACGACCATCGGCGCCGATCCGCGTTTAACGGAACCGCATATAAAAGATTTATCCCGCATCACCCGCTTGCTCCATAGATTCCATAATGTCGACGATCATGCGAATTGCCATGGTTTCGTCGTTGGTGAGATGGTTGATGTAGTCGGCCAGCAGGACGAGGGTCGCTTCCAGAGCGTTCATCTCGGCTTCGGTCCAGGGCCCGTACTGCTTGCGCCAGAGTGTCGGGCTCAGGCCGATGGCGCTGGCGGTCAGCATGCCCGCCATGACGGGGATGGCTTCGGGCCTGATGCTTATGGTCATCTTGCGCATGCTGCCGATGACGTAGGGAACCACGGATTCGACCACGTCACGATCCTGCTCCTCATGGGCCTGGCGCAGCCATTCCATGTACAGGTAGACGAGCGTGCAGGCGCCGTCGAGCACGTCACTGGCGTCCTCGCTGGAGAAGATCCGAAGAACTCGTCGATCAGCTCTCTCTGCTTGGGATCGGCCTGCGAGGCACCCTCGCGAATACGGGTGAGAAGCGAGTCGACGTAGAGCAGCGCGGTCCCTACATCGCCAACCGGGGCATATTCCGGGTCAAAGGAAGACAGCATCGCTACCTCGCTTGGGGGCTTGATATCCGGCCTGCGTACCGGGCGGTTGCGGCAACACCTCTGTCGAAAAGTACTCCCTTCGGAAGCGCCTCAAGGCGGATATTCGCGCAACCGAGCAGGTGAGGATTAGGACGGAATCATAAAAACATGATGATTTCCGATGTCTCCAGCGCCGATGATCTTCCAGGCCGCTCCGGGCAGCCGGTCGCGCCGCCATGAATTCTCGCCCGAGGCCGCTGGGAGCCGCGGAGCCGCGGAGCCGCGGAGCCGCGGAGCCGCGGAGCCGCGGAGCCGTGAGGCCGCGGAGCCGCGGGGCCTGTGTGCCCGGCTCCGCCTGGCGAATTGGTTCGCCGAGTTCGGACCTTTCCAGTGTGCCGAGGGCATCGCGTCACATGGTCGGCCCGAACAGGTGGCGCGCCGGGACGAGTGAGGTCGCAGGCGAATCGCCGGTGTCTCCGCCACGGATCCGCGATCAGGTGCCCCCGTACGGAAACGCGGCGTACCCGTTCGGGAGTGTGATCAGCGGGCGGGGACGTGGTCGCACGCGCCGAGCGCGGGCGGGTGCGCTCGGTGCGACGGGTCCTCGGTACGGGGGTCCTCGGTACGGGGGGTCCTCAGTGCGAGGGGTCCTTGGTACGGGGGGTCCTCGGTGATGGGTCCTCAGTACGACGGGTCCGAGATGGACTCGGCTCGGTAGACGTCCATCGACTCCTCGCCGTCCTCGTCCACGCCCACCTTCCTCAGCTGCAACGTCCGGCTGCCGATTTTCAGGGAGCGTTCACCGTTGATCTCCGTGGACGCGAACACCGTGACCGAGTGACCGTGCATATCGCGCACCTGGTCGTATTCCGGTCCGTCAGGAATGTCTAGCTTGATGCGCCTAGTCTCGAACGTCACTCTCCCAGTGTGAAAGCCCCGGCTCCGAAAATCGATCGCGCGCGCAACGATATTTGGCATCGGTTTCAACCGGGTGGTTATGGCGGTCGGCCAAGGACGGCGCCCCCGTGGCCGGCGGGGACCTACGGCAGCGGATCGATCTCGAGATTCTGGTCGTACTGGACGAGCTCCGCCCCGCGATCCGTGAGGATGGGCCACCGGGTGGCGCGGGCACACCAGATGACGTGTCCGGCCGTGATGTCGCGCGACCCGTCGAGGATCTCCGCGATGTCTCCGACCTTCCCGTGTGTGAAGTCATCGATCTTCACGCCGGGTGTCGTGACGAGCTCGAACAGCTCCACCTGGGTCGAGATCGGGGAGATGGACAGGACGGCCGCGAGGCTGGTCGCCGGGACGCATATCCCACCGCCGCGGAAAAGGCACATGGCGGCGATGCTTCTGGAGTATTCGGTCTTCGCCACCGCGATGTCGACCAGCGCGCTCACGTCGAGTACTCGACCGGGAAGCATGGCTCAACGCCTCCTGAACGGGCGAATGCCGATCTGGCCCCACTCCGCCTCGGAGAGCTGGTCGACCCCGAGGGATTCGGCCGCCATGTCGAGATCTTCTCGGTGCAGGTTCCAGCGGTGCATCAGGGTGATCACGTGAGGTTTGTTGCCGATCTCTCGCTGGACCGCCGTGTGGATCATGTCGACGATTCGGTTTCCGGTCAGCCGCGCCTTACGGGAAAGTGCCTCATAATCCGCTTTATCCAGCTCTATGGTGATAGAGGTGTCTGGAGCTGATGCGCTGATTGTCTTCTGTCCTTCTCTAAGCTGGAGATGTGCCAGCCAGAGCGGAACCGAGTCCGATTCTTGCCTGGCGCCATCGTGATCATTTTCTGATGGTTTTTCCGATCCTGTGCCGTCTTGCCTTGCCGGCATGGAGTGGGCCATAAGTTCGACAGTAGCTGTGAATTGTGGATTATGGCAGCACTTCTGTGTGACTTCGATGGCAGGCGCGAGCAGGATTCCCGGCCGCGTGCCATCCATCATCCGCCTCACCTGCCTTTCCAAGCCCCGAGGCCGCCGTCTCATTCCTGGTGCGGGACATCACCGGTCTCGGGCGTTCCCAGGGCCACACGCATCCCTATGCAACCGAGCGTATCCACATATACATATATGTGTAGGTCCAAATTCATCATTCAAGGAAACCTGATGACTGGGAGGAGGCGGACGAACTCGGACCGGGAACGGACGGGCCGGACGCGGGGTCGGATGGGCCGGGAGCAGGGTCGGACGCGGGGTCGGACGAGCCTGGGGCAGGGCCGGATGCGGGGTCGGACGAGCCTGGGGCAGGATCGGACGCGGGGTCGGACGAGCCTGGGGCAGGATCGGACGCGGGGTCGGACGGGCCTGGGGCAGGGGTGACGGTGCCGCAGAACCCTGCGGCCTGTCGTTGCTCGGCTATCTGGTCGACCGGTTTCCGGTACTCCGACTGCTCCTCGGGCGGCGGCTCGTACCGCCACGAGCCGCTCTCGAAGACGAAGCCGAACTCCGTCGTGTCACCGAGCCGATCGGCCTGGACCATGGCGCTGTCACCGGTGATCGCGACGGTGGCGATCGTGAACGGGGAGTCGGCCGCGAGCTGAGGGCAGAGATCGAACAGCCTCACGTACTCCTCCCGGGTGATCAGCCCCTGCGCCCCGGTGGTCCACAGGTCCCAAAAGTCACCGTAGGAACCGCTGCTGTACGCGTCGAGTGCCGGCTGGGCGGCCTGGCGGACCGAGACCTCCGAGTGCTCGGCATCGGGTGTCGGGGCCGAGCCCGGCGGCGAGGAGGGCGGGTTGAGCACCATGAACACGGTGATGACGGCCCCGATGGCCACACCGAGGGCCATGATGACTATCACGGTCAGCCCGCGCCCGGTCTCGCCCCGCGGCGGCTGGCCGTACTGCGGCGGATAGCCCACGTGCGGTCTCCGAAGGGCCGACAAGAGTGGATGAACGTGATCATAATGCCCGTAGCTCGCGGCTGACCACGATCGCCACCTGCCCTGGGAGAAAGGGGACATAATGCGCCCGTGATTCAAGCGATCGGTACGGCCGCCGCCGTCTTCGCCGTCGCCAGCGGGGCCGACAACATCTTCGTCTACACCCCGCTGTTCCGCACGATCGGTCCGGCATCCAGCGCCGTCACGGTGGCCGTGTTCGCGCTGCTCGTCGCGGTCTGGTGCGTGGCGGCGTCCTGGCTCGGCTCACACAGGAAGATCATCGACCTGGTGGAACGGTCGGGCAGGTGGCTGGTACCCGTGGTGTTCATGGTCATCGGTGTGGCCATTGTGGCGGAGTCGATATTTAGATAAATATGGACAATTCGCCTGAATTCGGGGCAGGTATATCGGGGAATTAATCATTATGCGAGACCATTTGCGCTTCTACCGGCATCGATGGTTCAAGGCGTGGATCGCCATGATCGTTCTGTCCTTCTCGCTCATCGCCATGATGCAGGCGGCCGGCAACCAGGCCGTCATGCCCGCGGCCTTCTTCTACGGGGCCGCGGCCGGGCCCGTCGCGCTCCTGCTCGCCATCCACGACCGTATCCACATCGCCACCAGCGTGCCGGCCATGACGCTGATGGGGATGTTCCTGTTCGGCGGGGGCGTCGCCCTGCTGCTCGGCGGTTATTTCGACTCGCTTTTCATCTCCCAGAAGAACAGCACCTCGATCCTGCGGGTCGGATGGATCGAGGAACCCGCGAAGCTCGTCCCACCTCTCGCGGTCGCCCTCACCGGGCGCCACCTCACCAAGGCCGCAGGGGTCGCGCTCGGCCTGTCCTGCGCGACCGGATTCACGATCATGGAGTCGATGGCCTACGCCTGGAAGAACGTCGCCAACGGCGGTGCCGTCGGCGCGGGCACGATTCTCCTCATACGCGGTCTCAGCACCCCCTTCAGCCACCTCGTCTGGACCGGTCTGGTGTGCGCGGTGGCCTTCGGGGCCTGGCAGATCAGAGGCCGTGCCGTCGTCACCATCCCCATCATCGCCGCCTTCATGACGGCGGCCCTGCTTCACTCGCTCAGCGACGGCCTGCTCATCCTGGACATCCCCCAGCCCGCCCGCCTGCTCTTCCTCGTCGTCGCCGCGGCGAGCTACTGGCTGTTCCACCGGGCCACCCGCGACCTGAAACCGCTGGCCGCTCCAGAGCCGGCGCCCTGCCGCTCCTGACCCCACCGGGCCAGGCGCGCCTCCCGGCCTACTCGTACGGCTCGTCGGGGGGCGTCACCCTGGTGAGGCTCTTCCCGGTCAGCCGAGGGTAGATGACCCCGTTGGGCATCTTCCCGAACGTCTGCGGGATCCAGGTACCCGTGACCTCGACCCAGGTGTCGGCCGGTGGCATCTCCAGGCCCCTGACCGAGACCTTCAGCGGGAACGCGTCCGCGGCGCAGCAGGCGATCTGCATACGAGTGACGTACCACTGCCCTTTCCGTTTCGCGGGCACCACGAAGCCGGTCAGCCTGACCTCGCGGCCGGTGAGGGACTTCTTGTCGTCGTCCCAGGCCCGGCCGATGAACTCGCCGATCGGCATGTCCACCGGACCCGCGCCGGTCAGCGGGGTGAACGAGTTCAGCGTCTGGTCGCGGGGTGGCGGGGTGTCATCCCGGGAGGCGGCGAACGAGCCCAGGGCGGGCGGTGCGATCAGGAAGATCGCGAACACCGGCAGGCACATCAGCCACGCGACCCGAGGCCCGCCGTGTGCATGCCCGTGTGTCTCCCGCTCCGCCGCACCCTTCTCCAGCCGGTACGCCTGGAACACCCCGATGACCCCGAGAACCACCAGCACCGTCCCGGCACCGATCAGGAACGGCCGGAAACCTGGCTTGACGTAGTTGAGGTAGGTCGTGGAGAACGCCGAGATCCGCAGGACGGCGCAGCCCAGCAAGGTCAGGATCAGGTTCTGGGTCACCCGGTTCATCGAAGTTCGAGGGTTCCTTCCGTAGCGGCGGAGCCGTCGGCGTACCTCGCCGCCCGGAGAGAGAGGCAGGACGTCAAAGCAGCAACCACCCGAAGAACGCGCTGACCAGGATGGCGAGAGCGAAGGTCAGCGGGACGAACCTGACCGCGAAGGCCGTGCCGAACGTACCGGCCTGCAGCGCGATCAGTTTCAGGTCGACCATCGGCCCGACCACCAGGAAGGCCAGCTTCGCGGTCGGGGAGAACGCGGTCATCGAAGCCGCCACGAACGCGTCGGCCTCCGAGCAGATCGACAGCAGCACCGCCAGCAGTGCCATGACCAGGACCGCCAGCCACGGCACCCCGGCGATCGCGGTCAGCCACTCGCGGGGGATCGTGACGTTCAGCGTGGCCGCGGCCAGTCCACCGACGATGAGGAACCCGCCCGCGTGCAGCAGGTCATGCCGCATCGCCTCGCCGAACCGCGCCCACCGGGGGCCGTCACCGTGCGGGCGGGAGGGGATCCGTAGCCACTCGCTCCGGCCGAACCTCAGCCAGAGCCAGCCGACCAGCACAGCCACGGCCAGCGACGCCCCGAACCTGGCCAGCACCATCAACGGCTGCCCGGGGAAGGCGACGGCGGTCGCGACCAGCACGATCGGGTTGATCGCGGGAGAGGCGAGCAGGAACGCCAGCGCGGCGGCCGGAGTCACCCCCCTGGCCATCAACCCCGACGCGACCGGGACGGACGCGCACTCGCAACCCGGCAGCACCGCCCCGGCCACCCCGGCGACCGGTACGGCGACCACTGGATTCCCCGGCAGCGCCCTGGTCCAGAACGATGCCGGGACGAATGCCGTGATCGCCGCGGACAGCGCCACGCCGAAGACCAGGAACGGGAGAGCCTGCACGCAGATCGCCACGAAGATCGTGGCCCATGTCTGGAGCGCGGGCGCCGTCAGGTGGGGGGCGAGTGCGAACCGGCCCGTCACCAGCAGGGCCATGAGGAGCACGAAACCCCAGGGCAGAGCCCTTTTCGCGGAGTTTTCGCGCCCCCAGGAGTCAGGGGGAACCAGGCTGTCGTCGTCGGCCCACGCGGTTCGCGGACCGGTTCGAAGCTCGGACATGCGCCTTATCGTGCCAGATCTTGGTGATGTTCCACGTGAAACGCTACAACTGCGAGAGCAGCCATCTGGGGCCGGTGACCTCGGCGCCCCGTTCCGTGACCCGCTCGCGCAGCCCCCGGTCGGCGGTGACGACCAGGACGCGCTCCCACGGTAGGGCGTCCCGTACGGCCTGGACGATGGCGTCGTCTCCGCTGCCCTGCGCTGTGATCACGGAGACGCCGGGCGCCGGAGCGGCGTCGCGGGCGGCTCCCTCGACGACCGCGGTCACCCGGGGGAACCAGCGAGCCAGGGCCGGGACCTGACCGGGCGCGGCCCGCAGGCCACCGGCGGCGTGCGTGCCGACCTCGGCGAGCAGCTTGGCCGCCGCGCCGGCGCGGTCCCTCCACCAGCCGTGTTCGGCGCGGGCGCCCACGATGTTGGCGATGTCGAGGACGACGAGGGAGGGGGCGAGGGCGAGACCGACCACCGGCCATGTCTCGGCGAAGCCGGGGTGGAGGTTCCTGGTGGAGACCTCCTCGACGGGAAGCCAGCGCAGGTCGGCGCTCTCACTGTTACCGGGGACCGCGTGCAGTAGCTCCACGGCCTCGGTGATCACGGTCTCGAAGGACCAGCCGCCGTGGTCGTCGAGGTAGACGCCCTGGACCCGCAGGCCGGTGCCGTCCAGCATGGCCTCCTCGAACGCCTCGCGCAGGGCGGCCGTGACGGTGTCCTCGTGGCTGTCGCGGGCGCCGCCCGGCAGCCCCCAGGTGCCGCCGTGGTGGCTCCACACGGAGCGTTTCTGCATCAGGATGTGCGGTTTCCCCGTGGCGTCGTGGTGGACGGCGAGCAGACCGGCCGCCCCGTACACCCCCCAGTGCCGGTGTCCGCGATCACACTGGGCCCAACCGTCTCCATCCTTGGCCGCCATGGACCAATGATGCATCAGCCCGGTCCGGCGGCACCGGGCCGGGTCGGCCTTCCCCCTCATGCTCCCGGAGGCCTGTCGCGGATCAACGCTCACGGGTGAGAGGCTGCGGCGAACCTTGGGGAAGTGGGGAAGTGGGGAAGTGGGGAAGTGGGGAAGCAGTGAGGTGAAGCGGGGAAGCAGTGAGGTGAAGCGGGGAAGCCTTCCGCATCTCCGGAGAGCACGTTTAGCCCAGCAATCTGCCAATGGCAATAAATACATCTATATCGGCTATGCCGGGTCCGCCATACTGGCGCGTGTCCTACCCCCCGTTAAAGGACCCGAATGTATTCGAGCGCGTTCTCTGTGCATGTTCGCCCTCTGCGCCCGATTCGTGCGCTCGCGACCGTTGCCATCACCCTGATCGCGCTGGTCTCCATCGTGGCCGTGGGTCTGTCGGGACTGCGGATCCTCTACGAGGGGGATCGGCTCTGGCGACTGGTCTACGAGTGGGAGGCCCTGTACACGCTCCTCCTCTCCCCGATCGTCCTCCTCTTCCCGATCCTCTACCTTCTGGCCGGAATCGCCTTCGTGTGCTGGTTGTTCCGCGCTCGCGCCAACGCGTACGCGATCTCTCCAGGGGTCTTTCACACGTACGCCGCGCCGTACCTGGTGCTCGGCTGGGTCCTCCCCATCGTCAACCTGTTCGCTCCCAAGGGGATCGTCGACGACATCCTGGCCACCTCCCGGCCCGGTGGCCTGCGACCGGGCAGCGACCTCTTCAGGGCCCGCCGCTCGGGGCTGGTCTGGGCCTGGTGGCTGACGTGGGTGCTGTGGCCGTACGCGACGCTGGCGTCCGTGGGGCTGGCGGGGACGGACATGGAGGATATGGAAAGCGCTCTGGAAAGCGGCCTGGCAGACCTTGCCCTGATCACCGGCATCGCGCTGCCGATCGCCGCAGGACTGCTCGCCATCCGGGTCGTCCTGACGATCACCGACCTTCAGGAGACCGCCCGCGTGAAAGGGCCGGTACGGCTCCCGGAAAGGGGCCCGGTCGGGAAACCGCACCTCGGGCTCACCGCGCTTGTCGTGCGTGACTACGACGAGGCCATCGCCTTCTACGTCGATGTCCTCGGTTTCGAACTTCTGGAGGACACGCCCCAGGGTGAGGGCGGACGCTGGGTGACCGTCCGTCCGCGAGGCGCGCGGGAGACGGCGCTCCTGCTCGCGCGGGCCGACGGCCTCGAGCAGGAGGCTCGCGTCGGCGACCAGACCGGTGGCAGGGTCGGACTGTTCCTCCACACCGACGACTTCGCCCGCGACCACGAGCGGATGCTGGCGGCGGGCGTCACCTTCGAGGAGACCCCACGGCAGGAGCCCTACGGTACGGTCGCCGTCTTTCTGGACCTGTACGGCAACCGCTGGGACCTGCTCCAGCCCCGCGTCTCACCCGCGTACGGCTGAGCCTCGCCGACCGGATGACCGGTCAAGCCCGGACGTCCGCCGCGCGGCCCCGTGGTCGTGTCCTAGCCAGGGTTTCGTCACGCCCGATCGTGTTCGTCCGGCTACCCGTGTCCGGCTATCCGTGTCCGGCTACCTGTGTCCGGCTACCTGTGTCCGGCGGGTGAGGAGGCGGCCCTCGCGTCGAGGCGGTTGGCGTACATGCTTGTGGCCGTGACGGTGGCCAGGACCGCGACGATGACCCCCAGCGAGGCCAGAGTGGGGATTTCCGGGACCCATGTCCAGACGCCGTGCGCCCAGTGCAGGACGAGCTTGGTCCCGATGAAGGCCAGGATGATGCCGAGTCCGTGGTTCAGGTGCCGCAGTTTCGCCAGGACGCCCAGGAGGACGAAGTAGAGCGCGCGAAGACCCAGGAGGGCGAAGGCGTTGGTGGCGAAGACCAGGTAGGGGTCCTCGGTCACGCCGTACACCGCGGGCACCGAGTCGACGGCGAAGACGATGTCGGTGGCGAAGACGGCCACGATGGCCAGCGCCAGCGGGGTCAGGGCGCGGCGGCCGCCCTCACGAACGACCAGGTGGGAACCGCGATAGTCGTCGGTGACCGGCATGAAGCGCCGTAGCAGCCGGACCGTGCGCATGGAGGAGATGTCGACATGCTGCTCTTTCCCGCGCAGCGCGTCCTTCATGATCTTCACGGCGGTGACGATCAGTATCCCGCCGAACAGCAGGAACGCCCAGGTGCCGCTCTGCAGGACGGCCGCCCCCAGTGCGATGAAGATCGCACGCAGCACCAGCGCCCCGATGATGCCGTACAGCAGGACCCGCTGGGCCAGGGCGGCCGGGACCGCGAAGGCGGACAGCAGCAACATGAACACGAACAGGTTGTCCACCGACAGGGACTTCTCCACCACGTAGCCGGTGAAGAACTCCACCGCCACACCTGACCCGAAGGCCCCCCACACGTAGACGCCGAAAATCAGGGGCAGTGCCAGGTAGAAGACCGACCAGCCCACCGCCTCGCGCATCCGTACCTCGTGCGGGCGCCGCGTCAGCATGAAGTCCACGGCGAGCAGCAGCAGCAGGGCGGCCACGGTGATGATCCACAGCTGTGGCGAACCGATCGTTTCAAGACTGGCTGCTGACAGCAATGCCTCGGTGGGCATGAAACCTCCTCGAACGTGCTTGGCCGTTCGAGGTCTCCTTCACCTGCACCGTGCAGGTGGCCGCCCGGGGACGTTATGAAACATCCGTACTGACCGGATCGGCTCTTGGGAAGTACTCCCCTCGTCGTCCCAGGTTAAGGCAGTTTCTGTACAGGCTTCTACCTCCGGGGGCTGCCACGGGTATTTGACCGGGCTCTGACCCGCGCGGATAGTGGAATCAACGGGACGGAGAGTACTCACTGTCCGACACCCCGATCGTCAACACGGTCCCCGAGTGTGGGGTGACCCGGCGGGGTGGCCCCCTGGTGTGACATGGGGGTGTGGGAAGGCCTTCGTCCTGGTGGGCACATGTCCACTGCGCGGTCGAGGGAGGGTTCGATGTCGATCACCGTGCTTCTCGAAGTTCTGCTGGGCATCCTGCTGACGATCTCCGCGATCGTCACCGTTGCCGTCCTGTGGCCGGGAAGGCCCGGGCCCCGGCTGCCGTCCACTCGTGAACCGCTCCCGCCATGCCGCCCGCCGGCGACCGGCACGAGGCGCCGGGGTGAAGTCCACCTGCATCGGCCGGGCAATCACGGCGGTGGTGGGGGCACGGGGACGAGACATCGGACCAGAGGAGACATCGGACCAGGTGGCGGAGACCGCCCGATGACATCGGCCTCGACCTCAGCCGCCGCCCTTGCTGAAGTGCTGGTAGTCCTTGATACCTGACCAGTAGCCGCCCCACTCCCAGCCTTTCGCCTGGAAGGCCTTGACCACCCGGTCACCCGGGTTGATCACGCCGGGGGCATGTACCGGACGCTTGGCGAACTTGCGGGCGTTGCTGTGCGCCACCGAGCCGTCCGCCGACACGTACGGGTTCTCGCGCGGGTTGATGTCGATGGCCCGGCCGTAGGCGTGCTTGGACCAGCTGCTCGACCCCGTCGCCGGGCGGCAGTTGAAGGCCGAGGTGTTGTTGGCTTCGATCGAGTCGAAGTCGTCGCCCTTGTAGACGTCGACGAGTTCCATCTTGTTGATCGGCCAGCGCCAGTCGTACAGCTGCCGGAAGATCGAGACGATGTCGTCGGTCACGCCCTTGTACACGACCAGCTCGCCGGTGTGCGGTTTGTCGTCGAAACCCCAGTAGGTCATCGTGATCAGCCGCAGGTCGCTGAGCGGGACCGGGCATCCGGGCCGCCAGGAGTACTTGAGCTGCTGGCGGGTGACAGGGGAGATCTTCGCGGAGAACTTCGGCGGGCCTGTCGGGGTCGGTGTCGCCGTGGTGGGCTCCGGGGCCGTCGTCGGTGTCGCGGCGGCAGCCTGCGGCCCGGTCGGCCCGGAAGCCGCCGAGGTCGGCCGCGCGGCCGATGTGGGCTGGGCCGATGTGGGCTGGGAGGTGGCCGTGCCGCAGGAGGCGGCAGCCAGGCAGCCGACGGTCACCGCGAGCGCCGCCCGTGTACGGATCGTGAATCTGGACCTTGCCACGCGCTACCCCCTTACCAAAACGGACAAAAGCGACAATAGTTCATTGTAGTTGATCAATTACCCGAGGTGACAGGCGATCGCGGCGGCGATCCACTCGTGGGCGATCACGGAATCCGGCGGCCAGGGTGTGCCGTTGACCACGGCCACCAGCTCCCAGTATCGCTCGGCGCGCGAGTCGTGCTCGGTGTAGTCCCGTACCACCGACTCCGGGGTGCGCCCCTGCGCGTCGGCCATGAGCGCGAGGATCCCGGCCACGATGGATGCGGCGGCCTCCGACTCGGGGGCCACGCCGTCGCGCACCGCGGTCAGCCCTCTCTCCATGATCAGGGCGTTGGCCTCGTGCCAGGCGGTCGGATCGAGATCGTCGGCCTTCTCCCAGAACTCGCCGCCCATCTCGCGCAGGGAGGCGCGGAAGTCGTCGTCGGAGAGCAGTTCGATCAGCTCCAGCCAGGCGTCGAGCTGCCCGATGTCCGGATCGTCGGGCAGGTCGGGCACCATGGCCGCGCGCAGGCCGGCGAGCCACTTCCGCCTGGCGGGATTCTCGCCGGAGACCTCGTCGACGAACTCGTGCACCAGCGCGGCCGTCTCCGCCGTACCGAGCCGCCCGAGGGCGTTGAGCCGACGCAGATCGTCGTCGGACACCTCGTCCCGCTCCAGCGTGGCCCTGAGTACCGCACGGGTCCGCTGCAGCGACCTGATCTTTGCCTCGACCGTACGGAGATGCAGGGAGAGCACCTCGCCCAGGTCGCGGTCGCCGAGTGACCTGATGGTCGTCAGGTCGACGCCGATCTCGCGCAGCGCCCTGACGAGCTCCAGCCGCCCACGGTCCTCGTCGCCGTAGAGGCGGTAGCCGCTCCGGGTGCGGCCGCGTTCGGGAAGCACCCCGATGTCGGAGTAGAAGCGGATCGTTTTCACCGGCAGCCCGGAGAGCCTGGCGAGCTGTCCGATCGTGTAGCTCATGCCCTCATTATTCTGTTGAGCCTCCAGTAACAGGAGACTTTAGCTTGCCAGGCATGTCGAAGAAGAAGATCAGCCGGATCGCCAAACTCCAACTCCAGGCCGGCGAGGCCGGTCCCGCCACCGTTGGCAAGGACCTCGGCCCGTTGGGGCTGAACCTCATGGAGTTCTGCCGCCGGTACAACGCCGCCACGCAGGACCGGCGGGGATTCGTGGTCCCCGTCGTCGTCACCGTATTCGAGGACCGTTCGTTCGAACTGGCGGTCAAGATGCCCACCACGGCCTCGCTGATCCGCCGGACGATCGGCCTGGACGCCGGCAGCCCCCGCCCCGGGCATCAGGCGGTGGGCACGATCACCCGCGCGCAGTTGCGGGAGGTCGCCAGGAGCAAGATGCCCGATCTCAACACTGCGGATCTGGACCAGGCCGAGAAGATCGTCGCCGGTACCGCGCGCTCGATGGGACTGACCGTCCGGGTCTGACCGCCTGGGACTGACCGTCCGGGTCTGACCGCCTGGGTCTGACCGCCTGGGACTGACCGTCCGGGTCTGACCGCCTGGGACTGACCGTCCGGGTCTGACCGCCTGGGACTGATCGCCCGGGACTGACCAGCCGTGGTTGACGGTGCTGAGGACTAAGGGCTTACGCCCGGGTTTGTAGCTGCTTGGCACACGAACCTGGGTTCCTTGGGAAGGCTTTTCATCGAAACGTATCGCGCCTGTGTTCGAACCCGCGCTACAGTCATGGGCACGGGGTCGAACACGGGTTCGGACTGACGTCCGCCCAGGTGAAGGGGTGTGCCATGGCGATGCTCGCGACACACGCCCCGTTCCCTCGGGTGCCGGTGGAGCGCGGTGCGACACGCCGTAGTCCTTTCTACGGAAATCTAAGCCGGCCGCTATATCCCGTCATAAAGTCCGAGAGCGTGGACCCCGTGCGCAATCCCTACGCTCCCGGTGCCGGACAGCGCCCCCCAGAGCTCGCCGGTCGCGACCGTGAGCTACAGCAGTTTGAGATCGTCCTGGAGCGGGTGGCCCGAGGGCGCCCCGAGCGCAGCATGGTGGTCACCGGGCTGCGTGGCGTCGGTAAGACCGTCCTGCTCAACACTTTCAAATCGATGGCCATGCAGCGGCTGTGGGGCACCGGGAAGATCGAGGCCAGGCCCGACCAGTCGATCCGGCGTCCGGTGGCCGCCGCCCTGCACATGGCGGTCCGCGAGCTGGCCCCCCGGCATCGGGCGCCCGAGCGCATCGAGGAGTTCCTCGGCGTGCTCAAGGCGTTCGCGATGCGCGACCCGTCCGCGGCCAAGGGCACTTCGCACTGGTCGCCCGCGATCGACGTGCCCGCCGGGCGGGGGCGCGCCGACTCAGGGGATCTGGAGATCGACCTCACCGAGTTGTTCGTCGACGCCGCCGGGGTCGCCACCGATCTGGGCGTCGGCATCGCGCTGTTCATCGACGAGATGCAGGATGTGCAGGCTCCCGACGTCTCGGCGCTCTGCGCGGCCTGTCACGAGCTCTCCCAGAGTGGCGGCCCGCTGATCGTGGTGGGCGCGGGGCTGCCGCATCTACCCAGTGTGCTGTCGGCCAGCAAGAGCTACTCCGAACGGCTCTTCCGCTATGCCAGGATCGACCGTCTCGACCGCGACGCGGCCGACCTGGCGCTCATCGCCCCGGCGGAGAGTGAGGGCGTGGAGTTCACCCAGGACGCCCTCGACGCCCTCTATGTGGCGGCCGACGGCTACCCCTACTTCGTCCAGGCGTACGGCAAGGTCGCCTGGGACCTGGCGCTGCGCAGCCCGATCACCGCCGACGACATCAGGGTCTCCGCGCCGGAGGCCGAGGAGGAACTCGCGGTCGGCTTCTTCGGCAGCCGCTACGAGCGGGCCACCCCCGCCGAGCGCGACTACATGCACGCCATGGCCGCCATCGGCGACGAGCCCGTCGCCACCGCCGAGGTGGCCGAAGGGCTCGGCCGTAAACCGTCGAGCCTCTCTCCGGCCCGTGACAGCCTCATCAAGAAGGGCCTGATCTACAGCGCGGAGCGAGGGCTGATCGCGTTCACCGTGCCGCACTTCGGAAAGTTCCTGCGATCCCAACCGATCTGAGCGAACATTTGTTCGATATAATGCGAGAGGACCCCTAGCTCTCTATATGGCTCTCTAATGGGGAAGCTAGAGAGCCATATAGAGTCCAATCGTGCTGCCCTGGGCGCGGTCCCGCGGATCCTGTCGTGGCCGGATCGGCCAGGTGGCCGCCTGGCAAGCGAGGTGACCGGTGACAACGCGGCGAGGCGCCCCCTGACCGCAGTGGGCAGAAGATCCATAGGGGCAGGGCTAGAAGAATCTAGGGTCCTCTAGCGTCAAGCCGATACCGGCAGAGATTCCGGAAGAGATGTGGCCTCCACCGGCCGCCCGTCGGAGCCGACCATGGCGACCCGCACCGCCGGATGGCGCCCGCTCAGATAGACCGCGAAGACCATGTCGACGGGCTCGCCCGCGTGGCTGTGTCCCGGATAGACGAAGAACCGCCAGCACAGCTCCCGCCAGCTGTCGACCGGCTCCTTGCTCGACAGCCGGTCGGCGTGCGAGCGCCAGACCGTGCTCGACCGCAGTCGGCCGAGCGCGGTGGCCGGGTCGAAGCGGCGCTGCTCGCAGGGCGCCCGGTAGCGGAGCCGGGAGACCGCCTCCTCGATCTCCGGCGAGAGCGCGGCGAGCACCAGCAATCCGGCGATCATGGACGGCACGTGCGTCCACGTCATGCCAACGATCGCCTCCCAGCCGGAGATCTCCGGAGTCAGGACCAGCCCCGCGGACATGGCCGTCAGCACCATGGTGCGGCCCAGCGATCGCCGTCCCACCGGGACCGCGCTGACCTCGCCGAAGCAGCCGCATCCCGCGTCCGGGCGCCGGCGCCGCAGCTCCCACAGGACATAGGTGGACACCGCGAAGAACGCGACGACCGCCCACCGGAAGAACGGATGGCCACTCACCAGCAAACCGCACGCCAGGAACAGCTCGCCGAGCGCACAGGCCACCATCATGTGCTTACGCCAGCGCTCGTGCACCAGCATGGCAGGCCCCAGCCTGCTCAGCATGCCGGGCTCGGCCTCGCGCGCGACGGTCCAGAACTTCGCGACCATACCCGCGGTCAGCAACAGGAGCAGGACCGGCAGTTGTCCGGCGGCGATCGTCGTCAGCATCCGGGTCACCCCATTCCAAGTCTGGCGTTGAAGCATCCGGCGGTCAGGTCTCCGCCGAGCTCCACGAAGGAACTCGGTGACAACTCCAGGATCCGGCCGCGCGGGGAGGTGCCGCACTCCAGGCACCGGTCGCAGAATCGGCCGGCCAGACAGCCGCACGCCACGATCGGCAGGACCGAGGTCCGCCCGGCGCACACGTTGCGTACGTTGAGCATCGACCCCAGAGACAGGTACGGCAGCCCGGTGCAGGACACCCCGGCGTCGTCGCACGCCGTATCGGACCGCTCCAACATGGGGTAGGCCACCCCCTGCTCTCCACAGTCGAAGGTGTCCGACCAGGTGGCCGTGCCCGAGATCCGCGCCTGCATACCGCTGTAGCCGGGCGGAGGCGGCGGCACGGCCTTCCACCGGTAGGGCGGCTGCGAGGTCGCGGGCAGGCGAGCCTGTGCCACGCCGCCCTCGCGGACCCCGATGGCGTCGAACAGGTAGCCGGATTCGAACTGCGGATGCCTGACTCGCAGGCGCCCCGAGGCACGGTAGGGGATGACGATCGTGCGCCGCCCGCGGTGCGGCCCGCAGTACAGCTCCACGGAGTGGTCCTTGCCCTCCGAGTCGATCGACTGGATCACACCGGTGATCCTGGTGATGTCCGCCCAGATCCGGTCCACGACCCGGCCGGCCCGCAGCGCTCTGATGATCACATTGGAGCCCAGGGGAAGATCGGCCGGGCTGACGGCCTCGCCACGCCAGGCGGTCGCCCAGGGTGCGATGACGAGCCGCTCCTCGTGGCCGTCCGGGGTGTCGATGATGATCAGGTGCGGACTGACGTCGAGGATCGCACCGCTGACAGAGTGGAAGGACTCACCTTCGACGGGAAGGGGGCCAGGCTCCTGCACAGCCCGGCCAAGCGCGGCCGCCGACAGCGCGCGGCGGCGATCGGCGCTGAGATAGGGCATCGTCGCTCCCCAGGTTCTGCGAGGTGTCGCATCAGCGTCACACGCTTCGCGGAGTCCCGCTGTCCGCTCCACCAATAATCACGGCAGGTGTCCAACCAGGTACTACAGTTCCCCTCCTCGGTAGAACGCATTGGTGTCCACTCAACGACAAACCGCTATCTAGTATCTCTTGCGTGCTCCATCGCCCATCGAAGCCGATCTTTACCGTTGATGGGATGAAACATAGATTTCGGTTCAGCCGCAGTATGGGTTCGGGCTGCGATTCTGACCACCATACGCACCTGGAGCACAGGCTGGTGATCGCGGTGGCCGGCGGGACCGACGAGGAGTTCCGCGAGTATGTCGTTGCTCGCGGTCCGGCGTTACTGCGTGCCGCCTACCAGCTCACCGGGAATCCGAACGATGCCGAGGACCTGCTGCAGGTGGCACTGGTCAAGACCTACCTTGCCTGGGACCGCATCCAGGACCACACCGCCCTGGACCGCTATGTGCGCCGGGCGATGGTCAACATCAACATCTCCTGGTGGCGGCGGCGCAAGCTGGAGGAGTATCCGTCCGAGGAACTTCCCGAACCGGTGCTCGCGGGCGGCCCCCACCTGCCCGAGCGGGTCGAGCAGGCCCTCGACCGGCTGCCCACCCGGATGCGGACCGCCGTCGTCCTGCGCTACTACGAGGACATGACCGAGTCGGAGATCGCCAAGACCTTGGGCATCAGCGTCGGTACCGTCAAGAGCACGGTCTCCAGGGGGATGGCCAAGCTCCGCGGCGACCTCACCCTCTCCGAACCGCGGGAGTTGGAGCATCGGGCTTAGAGCTGTCCCTCGGATCTTCTGCCCGTCGCGGTCAGGAGGTGGATCTTCTGCCCGTCGCGGTCAGGAGGTGGATCTTCTGCCCGTCGCGGTCAGGAGGTGGATCTTCTGCCCGTCGCGGTCAGGAGGCTGGACCTGCTGCCCGTCGCGGTCGTGCGGCGCCTCGCCACGTTGTCGTCGGAGTTGCCGTCGGAGTTGTTGTCGGTCACCGCGGCGCGCTGCTCTTGCGAGGCACCACCTGACCGATCCTCGCCATGGCAGGATCCGCCGACGGGCCCAGGCCGGTAATCCCCGCACGTTGACCGGAGCCTTTGCTGGGACATCGTCATTCGGGAAACCTGATCCGTGAAGGTTGAAAGCCCTCGGCTCTAGCTGTGGGGAGACGGGGTGGACTCGGCCTCCGCCCCCGCGGTGGCACACGGCCGTACGGCGTCGCGAATGATTCTGAGGGCGTCGAGGAAGGTGCTGAGCTGTTCGGGGGAGAGCAGGCCGGTGAACCAGGTATCGATGTCGATCAGGTGCCGAGGGAGGATGCCGCTGAGCCGGTCGGCGCCGGCCTCGGTGATGACCGCGTAGGAGGCCCGCCTGTCCGTGGCGCACGCCTGCCTCGTGGCGAGTCCCTCGCGTTCCAGCCGGTCGACGACCCGGGTCATCCCGCTGGTGGACAGGCTCGTCTGCGCCGCCAGGTCGCTCATCCGCAGCCGCCGTCCCGGCGAGCGCGCCAACCTGATCAACGTCTCGAAGTCGATCTCTGAGAGCCCCGCGGCCACAAAGGACTCATGCGTCTTGGCCGAGATGCCGGTGTAGACCTCTGCCAGGAGGCCCATCGCCGTCAGCCGGGAGTCATCAAAGGGGATCACGTTCACACTCTATCCGAAGGTAGTTGACGGAAGGAATATTCCTCGTGTAGAAATCTGTTGGCGCAATCATCTACTCGGCAATCATCTCATCAGGAGCACAGCATGACCACTCGGACCTGGGAGAATCTTCAGATCCCCGCCGCCGGCACCTTCGCTCTGGACGTCGCCCACACCCGGATCGGCTTCGTCGTCAAGCACATGATGGTGAGCAAGGTCCGCGGTCACTTCAACGAGTTCTCCGGCACCGTCAACGTCGCCGAGAACCCCCTGGACTCCTCCGCGGAGATCTCGATCAAGACCGAGAGCATCACCACCGGTGCCGCGGACCGCGACGCCCACCTGCGCGGCGAAGACTTCCTCTCCGCGGAGAAGTTCCCCACGCTGACCTTCCGCAGCACCCGCGTCGTCGGCCACTCCGGTGACGAGTTCACCCTCGTCGGTGACCTCACCATCCGCGACGTCACCAAGCCGGTCGAGCTCACCGTCGAGTACGGCGGCGCCGGCACCAACCCGTGGGGCCAGGACGTCTGGGGCTTCTCGATCACGACCGAGATCGACCGCGAGGAGTTCGGCCTGACCTGGAACCAGGCGCTGGAGACCGGCGGCGTCCTGGTCGGCAAGAAGATCAAGATCGAGATCGAGGGCGAGGCCAACCCGGCCGCCTGATCTCCGCCACCACTCGGGGCCTCTCCCGTCCTCTCGGGCGGCGAGGGGCCCCAATGTGTTCGCCCAGTGAGATGTAGCGTCTCGCAAAATGGGAATCCACGGGATTTCCGTCGGCTCAGCTGGGGACTCCCGAGTTTGTCCACAGGGGCGGCGAGAGTTATCCACCGCCTGTGGACAACTCTCGCCCGGCTCTTGCCCGCGACGCGATCTCTAACCGCTTTGCCGCCTCGCCGGATGGCCGGTACTCTGTCCTGAGCCGAACGGTTACCAGGAGGCTTCGCCTAGTCAGGTCTATGGCGCCGCACTGCTAATGCGGTTTGGGTTTACCGCCCATCCGGGGTTCAAATCCCCGAGCCTCCGCAGTTCAGAGGCCCTCTCCCGAGATACGGGGAGAGGGCCTTTTTGATCTCCAAGGGCGTCATAGTTGCAGTCCTAGTTGCAACGAGGATTCAGGACTCCCCCCAGAGCACCGAGGCCAGGCGCTCCCCGGCATCGCGCATGAGCGGTGTGGACACATGTGCATAACGCTCGGTCGTGGTAACTCTCGTGTGGCCCAGGACCTCCTGAACGACGCGGATGTTCACACCCTGCTCGATGAGAAGCGTCGCGGCCGTGTGTCGAGCGTCGTGCACACGGACGTCCCGAACCCCGGCCTGCTTGAGGATGGTTTTCCACACTTTCCAGTCCTCGGTGCGCTCGATCGGACCGCCATGCCGGGTGGCGAACACGAGATCGTGATCCTCCCAGCGATCCCCCGCCTTGAGACGCTCCGCAGCCTGGATCTTGCGGTGTGCCTTGAGGAGCGCGAGCAGCTCGGGAGGGCATTGAAGGGTGAGCTTGCTCTTGCCCTTTCGCTGGCGGAAGACGATGCCCCCGCCCGTGCGCTTCGGGCACCGGTCGGCATGACTCGTACAGTCCTTGAGACAGGTCCTCTTGAAGCAAGTGTGCCCCTGCTTCTTGCAGTCCTCCTTGCAGCCGGGGTTATGCCCGTGATCACTGCACTTCTTCTTGCAGGGCCAGCGGTGCCACCTCTCCCCGCATTTATGGGGATCGGTGCACCCGTGTTGCCATTCGGTGCGCTGGATCTGGAACCACGCCCTGATCACTCCGGTCTCCAGGTCGACGTACTGCCAGCGGAGCCCGAGCGCTTCGCCCTGGCGGATGCCGAGAGCGAGAGCGACCGACCAGCGCGCCCCGTTCCGCCGGGTGCCGGCCACGTCGAGGATGTTGCGGGCTTCCTCGCGGGTCAGCGGTTCGATCTCGGTGGCCGCAGCCGAGGGAGCGTCGACCAAAGTCGCGACGTTCCGCGTGAGCTTGTTGCGGCGTACCGCGATGGTCAGCGCCCGCGACAGGATGCGATGAACCTTGAGCACGGTGCTGGTCGAGAGGTTCTTCTCAAGCATTGTGGTGTAAGCCGTGTCGAGGTGCTCAGGAGCGAGCCGGTTGAGCCGATGCCGCCCGAGCAGCGGAATGATCCAATGACGCGTCTTGGACCGGTAGTCCGTCAGGGTGCGCGGCGCCATCTTGCCGGAGATCACGAGCCGCTCACAGATCACGTCGAGGTACTCGGTCATCCACTCGGCGACGGTGGGCGCACGGCCGGGCTTGGTGACCTGTCCGGACTCCCGGTTGTTCTCCAGTTCCCTGACCTTGCGTGTCACCTCGGCCTCAGTCCTGGCCATCCGGTGACGACGGTCGAGGGAGCCGTCCGGCTTGATCCCCAAGGTGACCCAGCCGTGCCAGTAGCCATCGTTGCCGAAGTAGATCGAGGATCGGCCGTCCGGCTTCTTTGCCATCACGCAGCCTCTTCCTGGGAGAGCCCTGCCTTGGCCTCCAGTGCGCGGGCGAACTCATGGAGCGCCCACCGGGGGACCAGCCGGTATCCCTCGTCTTTGATCGACTTGAGTTCGCCGGTCTTGATCAGTCGGAAGACGGCCGTACGGCTCATGCCGAGCATCACGGCGGCATCCTTGGGCCGGTAGAACAGTGGTTCCATGTCAGGCCGCCTCTCCGATTGCCGAAAGATTTTCGATGGGTCGTCCGTCTGCTCTGGCTTGGAGTTCGATCAGGCGTGCGCGGGTGCGCTGGCGGTTGGCGACTTCGCGCAGTAGGCGTTTGGCCAGTGGGGTTCGGTTGGGGTCTTTGGAGGAGACCGGTCGCCAGATGTAGCGGTGCGGGTCGGTGACGGTGTCGTCGGGCAGGCCGAGCATGTCGAGCACCCAGGCCCGGCGGTCCTGCTTGTGTTCGCGGAGGGTCTTGTTGGACCACTTGCGGGAGACCAGGACGCGGCGTCCGGCGTAGCCGAGGTGTTCGGCCTTGTGTGCCTTGCCCTTGCATCGGCCCGGCAGCATGCCCGCTTTGGCGCCCTTGGGTTGGATGCCGTAGCGCAGCCAGTTCGGGCACGTCGGTGAGCAGGGTTCGTAGCGCAGCGCTTCGACCATCCGAACGGCGTGGTCACGGCGAGCAGGGTTGTCGGTGGTGGGGTCGTCGGGGTCGAGGGGGTCGCCGAGGTTCTTGGTCAGGTACTTGGTGAGGTAGCCGATGCGCTTGTGCGCGTCCGGTGATCCGGCGACGATGCCCTGAACATCGACCTGGGGACCGAAGCGGACCACGTGCAGCGGTTCGGCCTCGTCGTCCTGGTCGAGCCGGTCGAGCGCCTCGTCCCAGGTGGGCAGCAGTTCCCCGGTTACGGGGTCGAGGTAATCACCGCTCTGTCCATCCGGGTAGGTGACGCCGTCGCCCAGTTCAGCCCGTTCCGCCCAGACCGGCAGGTGGTCACCGTCGAAGCAGACCTCATCGACCGAGGGCCACCACACCTGGTGATACGTGGCGGCGGCAATCGCCTTGATCTCCGCGCGGGGCATGGTCCCGCGGATTGCCATGTGCAGATGCGGAGCGAACCGCTTCTGTGGTTCGACAGTGGCGAAGTATTGGACGTCATAGCCCGCCACCCGGCGCAGGTTCTGCACGAACCGATCGACCAGCTTGGAGAAGTGCAGGGCATCGCGAGCCGCGCGAGCGTAGTCGTAGCTGCTCGGATCGACCGGCACGCCCAGACCGGAACGGATCTTGCCGTAGGAGGGCAGGGTGAGGGTGACGAACAGCGACGGCCGGTAGACCCTGCCATCGGGGGCGATGAAGGTCCGGCCGAGGGTGGTGTCCTGCTTGGCCCGCTTGGGCAGGTCCGGCGCATCCTGACGCCGCCTCGTCGAACGAGAACGCTTGGGAGCCGACCGCCCACCCAGGACATTGCCCCGCATCCCGGCGGCGTTGATCTCCGCATCGATGCCCGCGATGGCCTCATCCCAGTCGGTCACCTCTTCCCCGTCGCGTTCGGCCTCGTCCCGTTTGGCCTGCACGTCGGCCCGGAACTCGATCAGCCACCGCTGATCCTCGGTAGAGGGGTGCGGTTCGGCGATGGGTTCGGCCTCCAGGTGCCAGCCTTCCCGGCACTGGGCTTTGCGCAGCTGCTTGTTGCGTTGAGCGCAGGGCGGGCATTTGGCTTCCTGGGTGGTGCCGCAGGGGATGTTGAACGACTCGGTCATGCCGGTGTGGGTGTCCAGGCGCCGCAGTTCGAGGGGGCGGATGCAGACCCCGTTGAGCTTGGCGACCTCGATTGCCACATCCAGGGCGAGGGGCAGGGTGTCACGGACGAGGCGGGGCAAGGTGTGGTCGGAGCCGTCCGGCGAGGGGATGGGGGTATCGGTCACCTGTCCTCCTCTCGGTCGAGCACGTCGGCGGTGAACCGGTAGGAGGCGCTGTAGGGGTCGCGACGCAGCCGGATGTTGACCAGGTCGGACAGCACCAGCTCAAATCGCGGCGGGGAGTCGACCAGAGAGCCGAGGAGGCGGAAGGGGATCGCGTCGATCTCGGCGAGGGTGCCCTGAATGATGATCTTCACTGGTGTGCCTCCCCGGCGAAGTTGGCGACCATGGCGCGGATGTCGGCGTCGGAGACGTAGCCGGCACGGGCGCGGATCGGGTCGGGCGAGGTCTCCAGCCGGACGTAGCCGATGCCAGCGCCCTGCTCGGGAACCGGGGAGATGTGATCGGCCAGCGCACCCCTATCACGGGCACCGTCGCCGAGCACCATGTCCACCTGCTCGGACTCATCCAGCCGAAGCGCGATCTTGTCGGGGAACAGGTTGCGGACGTTCATGACCTCCTTGCGGGGGTCCTGGAGGGCCGCCATCACGCCGAACCCGACCGCACGGCCTTGGGTGGTGAGCGTTGCCAGCGCGGCCGAGATGCGCAGTTTCAGGCCCTTGTCGGATTGGTAGGCGGTCAGGAACGCCACCTCGTCGACGACCACCAGGACGAACGGGTCATCGAGGGTTGGAGTGTGGTTGCGCTGGAGTCCGGCGAACCGGTCGGCCCGTTCCTGCATGATCTGCACGGCTGCTTCCAGGAGATCGGCGCAGTCGGCAGGGTTCGCGGCGTAGCGGGTGCCGAACAGGTCGCGGCCGAAGGACAACTCCATCCGCTTGGGGTCCAGCGCCCAGACTTGGACCAGGCCCGCCCGCACCGCAGGCAGGAGGCCACGGATGGTGGACCAGATGATCGAGCCCTTGCCCGCTCCGGTGGCACCGGCCACCAGGACGTGAGTGCCGTGGACTTTGAGCCGCCACGGGGTGCCGTCCTCACACTGGCCGATCTCGACCGGCCCGACCGACGCCGCCTCAGGGATGGGGAGAGCGGGTAAGGGGATGGCCAGCGGGTCACGCCGAGGGAAGACCAGCAGCAGCCGGCCCGACCGGGCGACGGTCACCCGGCAGGAGGTAGCGCCGAACCCGTGGGCCAGGTGCTCGATACGGTCGGTCCAGTCCTTGACCGACTGTCCGGTGAGCATCTTCACCGTGACCAGGTCGGCCCACGAGGTACAGGTGACTTTGACCAGGCGGGGCAGGTAGTCCCGGCCGCGCAGGTTCCGGCCGAGACCGGAGATGATCACTACCGGTTGCCAGTGCCGCCGGTAGACCCACACTAGCCGCCACCAAGCCAGCAGCCGCCAGCCCATCCACCGGTTGAACGAGGCCCGATCGAAGAACGGCCACGGAGCCAGCAGCGAGACGGGAACAGCGACGACGACCAGGGCAAGTCGCCAGCCGTACAGGACACCGAGCAGGCAGGGAACGGCGAGCACGGCCAGGGCGACCGGGTGACGCCAGATCAGCCGGACGACTCCGGCCAGCAGCCGCCACGCGAAGATCAGAATCGTGATGATCGCCGGGGTCCGCAGGACGGCCGGGCGGAAGACGACGGCGGTATCGGGGGTCGTGGAGACGAGGTGCTGTGCCTCGTCGCCGGGCAGTTTTTTGAACATTAGGCTGGAGCCTCTTCCTTGAATTCGCGTGAGAGGGAGAACCGAGGGGCCGCCGGAATGCCAGTTCCAGCGGCCCCGCTTCGTGTCAGGCCGCCTTGCCCTGCTCGGACTTGTCGGCCTGGTGGGGGTTGGTGGACTGTGCGGTGTGCAGCCGCTCGCAGTCGGCCAGGTAGCGCGCGGCAGCAGCGAAGATCTCCCGGGCGAGGGTCACGTCCCGTTCGGTGACCGGCCCGCCGCCCGTGGTGGTGACCGTCATCTGTGCCTCAGCGCTGGACAGGGTCAGGAACGGCCGCTCACTGTCGCCCCCGAACGCCTTGGCCGACACCTCCGAGGTGCAGAAGGAGACATCGAACCGGGTGACGCCCTCACGGATCGACGCAGTGACGTAGGTGTAGGGCTTGTGCTCACTCATGCCGCCACGTCCTTACCGGCCGAAGCCTTGGCCGGAGCCGCCGCAGAGCGGGGAGCGCGCATCGCGGTTGCCCGGATCGACCAGGCCAGGCGGCCGGTGTTCTGGCCGACGTAGGCGGTGGCGGTCATGCCGTCGAACTCCACCGGCACGAATGGCAGACCCGGCAGAGCAGCCGGGACGACGGGCTGAACCGGGGACAGGATCTTGACCGCCACCGTCTTCTGTCCGGCCTTGACGGTGGGGTCGGCGTCCATGACGGCGACCTGCCACACCAGCTCTCCGGTGGTCTTGTCCTTGGCGTAGACCGTGCGGCCCTTGGACGAGGCGTCGAAGTCCTTGACCTGCTCGACCTCACCGACGATGAAGCAGCCGTGCGGGAAGACCTGCTCGAAACGGACGGGGATGGGGCCTTGGATGGCCATGATGCAACTCCTGTTGTCGACCCCCCTAGACAGGTGCGGCCGTTCCGCGAGGACAAGGTGTCTAGGGGGCTATGCAAGTAAGTTAGGCCCGAGTCGACGAACTGTCTAGGGGGGTCGACGAAATGGCTTAGGAGAATTTCCAGAGCGCCGCAGTGGCATCGTCATGGATCTTGCCCCGAGGCCAGCGGGAGCTGTTCGGATCGCTGCGTTCGGCCTCTCGGACACGGCGGATCAACTCGGCGGGGCCGTCCTGGTTGAGGAGGTCGAGGAGTTGCCGCCAGGTTGCCAGGGCGAAGCGGTCGACGAGGCGGGAGGCACCGTCGCTCAACAATGCCACTGCCCGCACCTGATCCAGCGGGGCGGTACCGGTGAGGGCCTGTTCTGCGGCGAGGGGATCAACGGAGGCCACCCAGAAACCGCCGTCCCGATTGCGATGATCGCGCAACGTCTCGACGTAGCCACGAAACGCCTCGGCATGTTCTGGGCTTCCCCCCGGGAGGCCATCCATCAACGCCCGGTAGCGCGCCCCGATGCGGCTCACGCGATCATCACAGATCACCGTCGGCTCTGTCGTACCGGTGTCGAGGACAACGGCGGAGTCGGCCAGCACCAGCCATTCCAGGACGTCACCCGTACGGCGCAACATCGAGACCGTGGCCGAAGGGGATCCTGCATGCACCAGGTCACAGGTGAAGTCGTGTAACGAGGCGACGTTCTTGATCGACTCGGCCAGGGTCTCGGTCAGGGGGCCGGCGCTTTGGGTGACCGCGGCCAGCAGGGTTGAGCCGAGCGTGTGGGCGTACCAGGCGACGCCGTGGGAGCAGCCCGTTTTCAGTCCCGCCGGGGTCCCGGCGCCGTCCAGGAGTACCACCGCGTCAGAGGTGGCCCCGATGAAGTCTTCGTTGGGCCGATCGGGGTGGGCGGGTTGGGTGGCGAGACTGAGCCGCATATCAGTCGTTCTCGTGCCGATAGAGAGGGCTGGCCAGTTGCGTACGGACCGGCTCCCCCGTGGCGGGGTCGTATTCGACGGCGACGGCGGTGGAAAAACGCTTGTCACCGACCTGACCCCAGATGGTGGCGATCTCGGAGGCGAGCAGATCGACGACGCCGAGCGAGCCATTGGGGTGAATACCCGCGATGGCCAGGAACGTGCCTTTGCCATCGGGCCGGGGGAGACGGCCGAGGTAGGCCGAGTCGGTCGGCTGCGGCGGGTCGACCTGGCTGCCGGAGCGGTAGGCGACGCCGGTCCGGGTGTCGCGCAGCAGCCAGCCGAGGTCGTCGCGCTCCCATCTGATCACGGGGTCGGTGTCGTACGCGGTGCGCATCGCTTCGGCCATCCGGGGACCGCAGATGACGAGCAGGCCGGGCCGGTTGAGATCGATCTGCCCGTCTACCGAGACGTTGTCGGAGGCCACGGTGAGACCGAAGGAGCGCGCGAGGTCTTCCAGCCGCTTGCCCGAGCGCATGTCGTCCAGAGCGACCACGGGCCGGTTTCGCTCTGGGTCCAGCCGCAGCGGGGTCACCACGGTCACCGTGCCGACACCGAGGAACGCCCCTTCCGGAGCCGGTCCGGTGTGCTTGATCTGGTGAATGCGTCCGCGCGACAGGCCGGCCTGCTCGGCGATCTGCGCATACGAGACACCTTGGGCGTGCAACTCTTGGATGACGCGGCGTCGGAGGCGAGCCAGTTCGGTGACCTCTTGTTGCGCGATACTCAGCCGCTCGGTTGCGGCCCGGATCAACAGATACGGGTCGCCCATGGCGGCGATGCGCTCAAGGTCACTCGGCGGCACAGCGGTTCCCTTTCGATGGTGCTCAGCCGAGTCTAGACCCCTAGACGAAATGTCGTCTATCCCCCTCGACAGTACGGCTTTAAGAGGTTCGCCGGTTTTCGGGCTGGTTGCCCGAATCGCTGAGCGTCGCTTTGGCACACCGCGCGTCATCGCACGTGCCCTGTCAACAGCTCGGCCCAAAGGTCATGCGCTTCACTGGCGCGAGTTCGGGGAGTCTCACTGACATCGAGCTGAGCGCCTTGCACAGTACGGCGAAGGTAGGACTGCCCGCCTGCCGAGCACAGTTCGTAGACGACCGAACGGCAGTCACAGGTCCAGGCGATCACTCGCCGTCGCCCGTCGTCTCGCGGGTCGATCCAGGCCAGTAGGACATGACCGGCCTGCAACGGTCCCAGGTGCGGGGCCAGGCACCTTCTCACCGGGCAGCCGTCTTCTCAGGAGTCAGGTTCAAGGTGGCCCAGACGATGCGACCCTGCTCGTCTCCGGTCACACCCCAGCTGGCCGCCAGTGCGGCGACGAGGGCCAGGCCGCGTCCCCCTTCCTTGTCCGTTTGAGGAGGGAGGGGATGCGGTGCACGCTGGCCGCCCTGGTCCAGGATGCCGAGCCAGATCCGGCCGCGGTCGGCTTGGACGGCAACGGTGAAGCAGCCGCCGAACCGGCCGCTTGCGGAGTGACGGATAGCGTTCGTGGCCAGTTCGCTGACGATCAGTTCGGCGTCTTCGATCCCGGGCCAGGCACCCAGAAGGGCGGTGACGAATCGTCGCGCTTCGGTGATCGCCACGGGAGAGCCGGGAAAGGTGCGGGACATGCGCCAGGGTGACATAGCGGACTCCGATGTCTAGGGGGCTATACATCCACCGCGCCAGCGTATGAGTGATGCTAGAAGCATCTCAAGGAATTCGACGCATAAATGCGTCAGACGTTAGAGGTGTGTCGCCAAGGTGCGATAGTCGGCACCGATTCGCCCCAGAAGATCCCGCAACTCCTCGCCATAGACAGCCACCGCCGCGAACACCTCGAAGGTCTCCCCATGAGCTGACAGCTCCCCAGGCTCCGTCAACGTCAGATCACCCGTCAGGCTCTCCACCACGCTCACCGCACCGTCATAGACCGTGAACCCATGCAACGGGAACGCCGGAGCCTGCACCGACCACGGCACCACCCCCAGAGTGACGTGAGGGAGCGTCGCCACCTGCAACAGCCGATCGAGCTGAGCGAGCATCAACGCCGGCGACCCCGGCCACGTACGCACAGCCCCCTCGGTCAGCACAAAGGAGAACTCCCGGCCGGACTCGAACAGGACCGCCTGCCCCTCCACCCGAACCGCCGCAGCCTTGGCCGCGTCCTCCTCATCCACCTCACGGCCGATCGCCAACGCCAGCCGGGCATACTCCGCCGTCTGCAACAACGCCGGAACCATTGCCGAAGAAAACACCACCACCCGACGCGCCGACCGCAACCGAGCGACATTGGCCGCCTCCCGGCCGGCAAGCCCGCCCTTGAGACGAGACACCTCATCGCGCAGCCGCACAAGCAGAGCATTCAGCTCCCCGCGGCCCGCATCATCCAGGCCCAACGCCTCAACGAGACGATCCACCGTCTCCGGAACCGGAAGAAGCCGCCCCGTCTCAATCCGAGAGATCGTCGGCTGAGCCACCCCAGCCCGCAACGCCAGATCCTTCCCCGTCAGCCCAGCATCCTTACGCAGCCGACGCAGCAACTCACCCAGCGCCCGCAGGCGATCCCGACGATCCTCCACATCCAGCGTTCTACCAGCCACCCGCACATCGAGCGCAGCCCATCACGGATCACTGCCGAATTGTTCTCATGGGGTATCAAGGGCGGCGCTGCGCGCCGCCTCGCGGCCTGTCGCCAGCTCGCCGGCCGGGCATGCGGCCTGGAGGCCGGTCCCGACCGGCGGCGGCTCGGGCCGCGACTTCTCAACGAACCCATTGGGAGCAGTGCCGTACTTCAGTAGCGGACATATGCCTATGGATGGGCAAGGCAGTCAGAACCCTCCGGCCTTGACCTCATCCGCGGTGGCCCTCCTTGTCTGCTCTTGCTGTTCGACAAAACTTCTACTTGAACTGCCAACGAGATGGCGTCCCTACAGGGATGACCTGCGTAGACCATTACAGGCGGATTTTGTCAAGCATCAATTGTTTACAGCCCTAAACAACTCAAGGCAGACCCCCCTGTGCTTCACGAAGGACAGGGGGCAGAATCATCTCGTGGGCGGGCACGTAGGCTCGGCACTGCAAAACGAGTAGCTCTCTGCGGGTCAGGGAGGGGGCTGCTCTTAGCCCACTCTCGTGCTCAACACAAGGAAGGGTGAAATTGAGACTCTTATCAAGAATGCCAAGGGCAGAGAAGAACGAGGCATCTAAGGAGCCTGTACGGCTTTCGCAGCGTTGGGCGATCATCAACAGCGTAGCAACTGCCGTTGGAATACTGGCGGGAATGACCGCTGGAAATCCCGCTGTGGGAATTGGGGCAGGAATCGCCATGGCAACCCTGCTTCATACTGCTATGGAATGACAAGCATACGGGCTTTCGTAGGTTGAAGGCTTCTTGTAGCAGGCGAACGATAGTGATCCTGAAAGCTGCTAGTGCTGCGTTCCTCATAGCAAGTAGACGAACTTGCGGCACAGGGCTCGGGGCTGCGAGGGCGGTCGTCCCCAGATCCAGGGATGGGCGTTAGCGTTGAGCTGGGCGGTGGCGAGGGTGACCGCGTGGGCGATCTCGGTGGCGTCGGCGAAAGTCTGCCCGAAGAACGCCGCCTTGCGCAGCAGCCGTCACCAGCCCCGGCCAGGCTCAGCCGGTAGGCCTTGATCGGGATGAGCACCTAGCGGATCCACAGATGGCGCAGCAGCCATTGGCGGACCTTCCGGCTGGAATGGCTGGACAGGTTGTCGGTGATGACCACGATCGGGCCACGTCAGTTAGCCCTGGTGATCTGCTGAAGTAGCCCGATCCAGCCGTCGCTGTTACGCAAGGGCGCGCAGAAGGTGAGCTCGATGCCATCGCGGATGCGCAGGCCGCTGTACACCAGGTCTTATCTAGGCCGCGAGAGTACTCCAACGGCGCTTTGATCCGGTGTCCGCCGACCGACCAGCCGGGCGCCGGTGGGAAGGTGCGCAGGATCACCGGCCCCATTTCGTCGGTGCAGATGACCGTGGTGCCCGGCGGTGGGTCGGTGTAGCAGCCGATGACCTCGGCCCTTTTGAGGCGAAGTCCGGATAGGTGGAGGTGGTCCAGGAGCGGGGATAGCGCCAGCGGACCTTCTCCTTCAGCAGGATCCGGCGTACTTGGCTGCGCGCGATGACGATGTCCTACGCGCCGACGGCGGTCAGGCTGTCCAGCATCCGCTGTGCGGGGCCGTTCTCGTCGTCTGCGGCCAGGTCCCCGGTCTGGTCGCGGCTCAGCCATCCAGGCGGAGTCGAGCGCGCCAGGGTGATGAGTTGTCCGCGTTCGACCTCGGTGATTCGTGGTTTGCGTTCCGCCCCGGGCCGGTCGCCGAGGCCGGTCAGGCCTTCGGCGTTGAAGGCTCTTCGATGTTGAGGGGGAAGTTCGCCCTCATGCCGCTGGCACGTTGATCGTTTGATGTGTGCAGTGCAACCGTACGCGGCGGCGTTGGTTGGTGAGGTTGCGAAAGCCGAACGCCACGCGGGAGGTGTCCTTGATCAGCCGGTTGGTCCCCTCGGTACGGGCGTTGGTGACGCCGGTGGTGATGAACGCCAGCGTTTCGGGCCACCAGGCGTCGATCGTCTCGGCGAGGGTGATCAGCTCGGGGATGCCGGAGTCGATGCACCAGCAGGAGAACCGAAACAGCCGCTGAGAGATCACCGAGCGCGGTGCCTGCTCGCGGGCGCAGGCCAGCAGAGCACGGAGTTCTTCCTTGGCGATCCACGCGGTCAGGATCTGTCCGGTGGGCTCGTGGTCGATCAGGTCGTTCCACATCCGGGTGAACGTGCGCTCCGAGAGGCGTTCACGGCCGCGCAGCAGGCGGCGCCGGTTGGCCCATTCCGGATCGGTGGTCCGGCCCCGGCGCCCACGCTCTTCACGGGTGACGCGCTGGCGCACAGTGGTGAGAGCCTTGCCCGCGAGCGCGACCAGGTGGAAGTGGTCGACGACGATGACGGCATGCGGCAGCGCCTGCTTGATCGCGGTGCGGTAGCAGGTAGCCGGGTCGATCGCCACCACCCGCACCTGGCTCTTCCACCGCGCCCCGCGCTCGTTGAGCCAGTCGATGACGGCCTTGCCGGTACGGCCGGCGGCCTGGCCGAGCAACCCACCGGGCCCGGACAGGTCAACGAAGTTGGTCTCGAACCGCTCGGTCCGGGTCCATTTTCCACTCACCTCGTCCTTGATCCACTTGGGTTTACCCCGGCGAGTCTCATCGATGCCCAGCACCCGAGGCGGCTCGGGCTCGGCCAGGACGGCGTCGGCGTGGGCGGCGAAGTGGCGGTGCACCAGCGGCCAGCCCATCTCGTACTCGCGGCCCACCGCGGCTACCGAGCGGCCGGAGGCGACCTGGCGGGCCGCCGCCCGGCACAGCCGGCCCGTCACCCGCGCCCGCGGCGGGATCTCGGTCACCGACTCGGTGAACGCCTTGCGCGCACACAGCGTCTCGGCGCAGGCGAACTGCCGCTTGTGCCAGCGCACCCCCAGCGGCTCTGGGCCGTAGGGAAGATCGCGAGGGCGGGTCGTGCGCCGTTGGCGCACCCGGGTGGAGATGACCCCGCACTCAGGGCAGGCCGCCCACTCCTCGGGGCGTTCGATATGCACCAGCCGCCCCGGTTGTCCGCCGTCGTCGGTGACGCGTTCGACCTTCACCACCGCGATTTCCGGCATGCCGAACAGAATCGAAGTACTGTCGTTCACAGCTTGTGGCCCCCGTCACCAACTGTCCATTGATCAACAGCCAGTGTCGCGGGGTCACGAGCTCTCGCCCGTCAGGCCACGCCCGGGCACTTCCCCCTCAACATCGAAGAGCCGCGTTGAAGCGCTCGATCCGCTCGCGCACGGTTTGCATGTGACAGCCGAGCTTGGCGGCGATGGCGCTGGTGCGCAGCCCCTGCTAGCTGAATGTGATGATCTGCGCCCGCATGATCCAGTCGGCCGGGCATGACGGGCCCCGGCAAGCTTGCGGATCTGTCGTTCCTCTTCGGCGTCCATTGGTGGAAGCGCATGCAGCAGTTTCGGCATGAAAATCCCCCCTGAGACCATCATTACCTCAGGTCAGCAGAGATCTCCGCCTCCATTCAGGAACGCAGCACTAGTCGCAGCGGCTGTGCTACGACTCGGCGACTGATCTTGACCCACCAGTCAGCAACAATTTCAGGTGAATCTAAACTTGCTCCTCATCTAAATGTAATTTAGCGTCGCTTCTTCTTCTTTTTCGAGCGATTCGTAACGTTCGACCTCCTTTTCCCTACCCCCTTTAATGGCACGATCCCCGCCTGCTCTGAATGCTCAAGCAAACGGGTCTTCTTCCAATGGGCAGCAAGCTCTTTAAGATTCTCGATCTGATCTTCCGGCAATTCGCCGGAGAAGTTCTCAATTAGCAGCCCAACGGCGGACGGATGCCTCTCAGCCTCCTCTTGGAGAGCCTCCTTGACAGCATTCCGAAGCAACGACCTTTCCCCCAAAGAACTTTCAGTCAATCGTAGAATCTCCTGACACAGCAGTACGCGAAGACCCCACCATGGGTATCCGAGAGGATCATGTCCAAAAGTAATGCTAGTTATATTGTCAAAGTCCCGAAACATATCATCTTTCTCGCCTTGCATGAGAAAATCCTCCAATTGAGGAAGAAGATCCACCTCGGAGGCGCTTCCTTCAATGCGAGATATAGCCAAGAGGCTACGAAGCCTGACAGGTGATTCAGGCATAGTTGCCCACCAAGCAAGCTGTCGTTTCAGAGTGAGGAGTTCCGCCTCATTGAGCAGAGACGCGTATTCGAAGCAACATAGGTGTGCGGCAGTAGCGGAGAAAAGGCCCGCTCGGAGAAGTGATTGGGCTACCAACAAACGCTCTTCGCCAGTCATGAGTCTCGCATACGGACCCAACCTGGCCACCAATCTAATCCCTAGTTCGCCAATCTGTCCTCGCTTGAGTATCGATGCACGAAGAACACGGCCAGCTATTTTAGCCGCCATCCGATGCGATGAAGTTAGTGTTCTGGTGTTATCCTTCAAGTCTTGGCCATAGGAAATGGCCGAGCGGAGCGAATTAGGAGTCATCGGTCCCGGGGTGAGTCGATGCACATGCCAGCGAACCAAAATCATCCAAAGAAGTTCGCTCTCATCTCCCTCAGGGGCAGATTCTCGGTACTGGAACAGGAGGTCAATACGTTGTTTCTTATCGGCGTTCTCTTCGAGCGCAGCGAACACAAGGTCTCGGTCGGCGGTCAGCGTGAGAGCTGCCAGCCAAATATCACGGTGAGTCTCCCACTGTCGACTGAGATTTGCCCCTGTCGCTATTTCTACATATCTCCACAGTGAGCCGCGGAGGAAGTCATAAACCCATGCCTTCGAGTAAGTTATTCCGGCGAAACAGGCTGCGGCTAGATCACGAATTTTCGGCGCCTCTGTTACATCGAGCGCCCTTCGACACAGATGCGGATCCGACAGCACTGCTTTTTCGGCATACTCATACAGCATGTTGTCATCGAAGCAGTACAGGCCATCCTCTCCCCAGTTATGGAGATAACCGGACTTCTCCATCTGCATCAAGACTCGATGGATATCCAGGCCAGGCAACAGAGAATTAACGGTGGCTTCAGAGAAACCAATACCAGCTAGCGCAGCAGCTCCGATGACCTTTCGCTCCTCCTCTGAAAGCGCCTCAAAGCGCTGCTCGGTTTCAAGAGAAAGAAAGAAAGGAAGGTGTTGACTCGCCCACGCTGAAGTTAAAGCCTCCTCAGGCGAAGAAAGCACCGAAACCTTGGCACAATGAGATATGAGCAGAGCAGCGTTTACTCCTCCCATGAAAGGGTCCGTCGCCCGATCTACAATCATTGAGGCATGCCGCTCACTAAGCCCGCCCGGGAGCAGCTTCGAGGCAATATCCGTTGCTTCATCTTTGACCATTAGCCTAAGCATGGTGGAGTCAACTTCTTTTACGGGTATTCCTGCCTGACGGCAGTGCTCAAGCCATGGGTCGAGAGGGCTCGTAGTTGCCTTGAATCTTTCCGTTCTTTCCTGATTCGGCGCAAGTACGGACTCATCTCCAGAATCCGTCGTCTCCATCAGAACAAGCAATAGTGGGAGCCGCGGAGGAATGCCATGCTGTTTGAGCTGGCGGTAGATGGATCGAGATAGCGTATTTCTCTCCGCTAGCAGTACATCTGGATCACAGGCAAGCAATTCATGCAATGAACGTAGGGCAGTGGGTTCGAGTTGCTCGGCATTCTCGATGACCATAATGCCAGGGAGGATAGCGGGACCAATTTGCGGGTCACGCAACTGCCCAAGGAGAGACATCAAAATGATGTATGCATACGATGTATCGCTCTCAAGAAACTCTGCGAACTCCTTCAAAGGAGCTCCGCGGCCTCGCATTGCGCTATAGGTCTCGATAATTGCTCTCAGTGACGTCTTGGTCGTGCTGCCGAACGGGATTTGGTCAAGCAGCAGGTCAGCGGCGGCCCTACCCGCGATTCCAGCGAACTGATCAGGAAGCGCACTCTTAAGACGAACAGCCTTGGCCGACTCAAGCCCTTCTGCTGTGAGATACTCCAATAACCCGGCGACAGCCTCCTTGAGATCGCCCAGCAAATCCGATACAGCCATCGGCAATGCCCGCACGGAAAGCCAAACCCAATCAGGTTCAGCTTCCCAATTAGGCAAGGATGCCGAAATGCTCTTTCGTGATTTCCTCCAGGAAGTCAGCTCTCTATATTCGGAAGCTTTCGAAGCATAGAACCCATTTGATATTTGATGGTTTTCGGCGAGATATTCATAGAACGCCTGCACCACGTGGGTCTTCCCTCTGCCAAGGGGGGCTGCTATGCGAATGACTGTCGCTTCGGATAGATTCGTCCATGTGTCCAACAGCATGTCGAAGGCGATCTGCTGGCCATCCGGTAGCTTGGGGCGCATAGCATCTTGATGCATGCCTTTTATTATGGCCGAAAAAGTGGGTACGTGCCCCGTTATCTGCTCGCGTAGGACGGAACTTCAGGTCCGTGGGCTGTGTGTCACAGCCCACGGATCAGCCCCAGGCGGCTGTAGCCAAGGTCCTCGGCGACACCCTTCATCCTGGCCCCACTACGTGGGGATGATCAGGCCCTCCAGCAGATGCCCTTAATCAAACATCAAGGGCAAGCTTGATTCGACGATTGATCTGGCTGTCGCGTCCATCGAGGCACTTAGTGCGACGTTCCTTGCCTGAAGTACAGATCCACCCCGGTCCTGGCATCAGGAAGGCAAGCCCGACAATCTCGGTTTCCCTGCAGCGCGTTCACAACCTCCGCTGAGGAACGGAGCACTAGTAGGGCCTGGTCAAGTGGAGGTCGACCCGGCGAGTCGCCCGACGGCAGGGCCTCGAGTGGGGCGACGATTGGATCTCATCCGTCCCGTCTGGGGTTCTGCGTCTCTTCCGCCTCGTCTTCAAGGGACCGACACGCCGTCGCGTCCGAAGCCGACCGGGCACTACTAGTGAAGTGGTACCGCCCTCACGATCGCCTGATGCGGGCTGATCTCCGTACAGGGTCGGGGGCGATCGACGGTCCGGGACTTCGTTCCTCAGCCCCTGCCCACTGGGGAACGTGGCTAGCCTCAGCTTCTTATCCCGGCGTAGCGGAGCCATCGAAGATCGCTAACTAGATCTGGCCAATTGCAATATCCGTTGCAGTTCCAAGCCGTTCCAGGCCGTTCAGGATGGCTTGAAGATCTCGGTGATGCTCACCCACAGCCGCCAAGTTCTGGAGCCTGCTGGCCGACGCCGCTCGATTGATATGGCTTCGTGAGGATGCCGGCTGGTACGAGTGGCGGAGCAGCGAGGCCCGGACCGGCGCCCTCCGGGCTGAACTCTGCCTGGTGCGTACCGAGGACGGAGGTCGTGCACTGTCGGTATCTCCTGGCGGGTCGCTCCGGCCCATGTGGGACATCGACCGCCGTACGCCCGAAGGTGAATCCCTAGTCAGCATCGCCTCCCTATGGGGCGAGGGTCGTGATCCGTTGAAGCCGGGTGAGTGCGCGCGGGTGAGGCTTATTCCCCTGACCCCTGAGCACTGGAAGCACCTCAAACCGGGTGATGTGATCACCCTGCACGAGATGCGGCCGCCCGTTGGAACGGCACGCATCACCAAGGTCATGCCGCCCGTGGCGACTGCTCCCCAGTTGCAGTTCTAGTTGCAATCCAGCGCTGTTCCATGCCGTTCCAGGCGGACCAGTCGCGCCTATTGATCCACGTTGAACTGATTGGGACGGGCAGGATCAGAGCTGCTAATGCGGTTTGGGTTTACCGCCCATCCGGGGTTCAAATCCCCGAGCCTCCGCAGTACAGAGGCCCTCTCCCAGATTTCGGGAGAGGGCCTTTTTGATCTTTAAAGCTGAGTGGGCTGCCGCGTCTGAGTGACACCGGGTACGGCAGCCCACCCTCCTCTTGAATCGTTGTCATCCGGCCCGGGGACAGTGCGACCCGGCATCGCACGGGTTCCAGGAGCTCGTGCCCGTACTACGCCCAGGGCCCCGGCGTTGAATTGTTATGTCCAAGTCCGTCCTGTTGATCAGATGTTGTAGACGGCGAATGCGGCATCGTGGTCGAGGAGATCGCGGCGAGCGTGGGCGATGTTGGCCCGGCCGGCCAGACGGATGGTGCTGATCGCCAGATTCCGGAGGCTGGCTAGGGTTCTGGGTGCGGTACCCGTCCTGACCTGGGAATGATCCTCCGCGAATGTGACGTCCCTGACCCAATTCAGCCGGTTTTCCACCCCCCAGTGCGCCCTTTCGTAGTGGTTGAGGTGCGCGGGGCCTGCCAATTCAACGGGCAGGCTGGTGATGCCGAACACGATCTCCTTGCTGGTCCAGGCGCCATCCAATTCGCCGACGTCGCGGCGGAGCCGGAAGGCTTGCCGGGCGCCGGGGAAGAGGCCGTCATCGGCAGAGGCGGTGCGGATGGTGCGGCGTTCCCTGCGGCCGTGCCCGTGATCGTCATCGACCGCGGTGGTTTGCGTCCAGTCGGCATCCGGCCCGGACAACAGCGCGTGCGCGGCGGCGCGTGCCAGCGGTTGATTGCCCTTGAGGATGAGGACGTAGTGGCCGCCCAGCTGGGTGATCAGACGGGCGGTGGTCTTGGTGGTGTGCAGGGCGTCCAAGGTCAAGACCATCCCGGCCACCCGCAGGTGGGGCAGCATCGCGCGGGCGGCGGGACCCTCGCCTTTCTTGCCGGCGACCTGACACTGGCCCAGGATCACGCCGTGCTCGTGGCTGATCGCGCCGACCAGGAAGACCCTCCCGTCTTCGCTGGTGCGTGCCCCGCGCAGGGCCTTGCCGTCCAGCGCCGCTGCGGGCAGCAGCCCGGCCGGGGCGGGATGGCTGAGCCGGCGTCGTGCCGCGCGGCGCTGTTCCCGTTCGGCGGGGCCGGGAGTGTCGGGCAGTTGTGGCGTCAGAGCCTCCTGCCGTATCACCTCGGCGACATAGCCGCTGATCGCGGCGTCCAGCGCATCGGCGTCCAGCTCCGCCAGAACACGGCGGAAGGTACGCTCACTGGGCACGAGGAACAACCCGGTGAACAGATCACGGTAGGCGCCCAGCCGCTCCAGCGCCGCTTGCGGGCTTCGGGCGGCCCACTGCCAGATCGCCGCGACGCTGTCGCCGCCGACGACCAGGGTCGCGCACGCGGCCAACGTCAAGATGGCCACCAGCGGATGGCGCAGACCGCAAGCAGACCGCCGATCGGGAACCGTCGCCAACCGGCGCATCAACGCCGATTCCACCACGACCGGATCGGGTGCCAGTTCGGACTCCCACAATGCCAAGTCGGCGAGCTGGTCAAGACACGAGACATGCGGGGAACTGGTCAGAGAAGATGGGGACACGAGCGCGACTCCTGCGATGATCTCCGGATTTCGACACCCGAAAGATCAGCAGAAGTCGCGCTCTTTCGCGTTCCACCTGGCCAAACGCTCAACGTCGGCATACCGCATCAGAACCCGGGAACGCCGGGGCCCTGGTACTACGCCGGGTTGCGGCCGCTGGCCTGCGAATGCCGCAGAAGCAGGCCTCTTCGCCGCGGGCTACACGCACCCGACGGCCTCGTACGAGCTGACAAGGCTCATAGCACCGGTGGTGCAGATGGATCCGGCGAGGTTGACCGGTGCGGCGGAGTAAACGTGTCCGCCAAGGCCGGCAGGTATGGCGGAGTAGACGTACCCGGCAAGGCCGGCAGGCGTGGCGGCACAGACGGGTTGCAGGGCGACCATGGAGCCGGTCAGGTCGACGCATCCGCTGGAGGTGGGCGTGGCGGGCCCCGCCAGGGTCACCCCACCTGCCGGTCCTGCGGGGCCCGTCGCGCCTCTGGGTCCTGCCGGTCCGGGGGGTCCTGCTGGGCCTCTGGGTCCTGCCGGTCCGGGCACTGCTGGTCCTGCCAGGGTCACCCCACCTGCCGGTCCTGCGGGGCCCGTCGCCCCCCTGGGGCCTGCCGGTCCGGGGGGGCCGGCCAATCCGGGGGGTCCGGGGGGTCCGGCAAGTCCTGTCGGTCCGGGAGGTCCTGCTGGTCCGGGGGGTCCGGCTGGGCCCGCTTCGCCTGGAGGTCCCGCGGGCCCTGCTTTTACGGCTGCGCCATTGGTGGAACTGGTTGCGGTGGAAGGCCCGGGGGTGGTGAGGTCGATCACTCTGGGCTCGTCCCGCTCGTCATCTAGGTTATCTAGGTCGTCGTCTCGGTCACGGTCCCTGTCGAAGCCGTTCCCGATGCCACGGTCATGTCCGTTTCCCCGGCCGCAATCGTCGTCCCGGTCCCGACCCCAGCCGCGACCGCCGGGGCATCCGCAGTGACGGCCTCCTCTGCGGCATCCGCAGGACCGGCACGGGCGAAGAATGGGTTTCTCGCTGCTGTGCACGGAATGTTGAAGGCGGGCCTTGCCCCCACTACCTCCGCTATCCCCATTGTCGCCGTAAGGCGCGAACAGAAGGCTTGCATTGTCGGCGGCGGCGTTCGCCGGCACCTGGTTCGACGAGATCGAGAGGAGGCCTGCCATCGCTGCGACGGCCAAAGCGCCGGCACGCTTACCGGAGAGGGCTGGCGCCCACTTGCTCCTACGAGGAAGCATGTTATTTCCCCATATCGTTACTAATTCCGAAAATTTCCGGATCCGTCGTGCAGCCACGGAAGTGACGGCGAAACAGGAGATACCCGAGGCTTATGGGGATAGCGCTCAGGCATAGTTCGGGAAGAGCAAATAAGCGGTACCGTGCAGGAAAACCTACGTCTCATCTATGGTTTAGTCAGATTTATAATAATTATTCAGTCGTAGTGCTCTATAAGCGCTCTTTTCATGTCCGATAAGCAAGGGAAGGAGAGGGCAGGGTGGGGTGGCCTGGTGCCGGTGATCGAAGGTCGGCGCTGCCTGGAAACATATGTACTCGCAGGTCGGAGACGTGGTCACCGGTAATGTCGGGCTTTTGGCGGCAGTGTGTGTCGTACCGGTGCGTACCGGTACGACACACACTTCTTTTCCGCCCCCGACGCGGGTGACCGCTGCTGCTCGTCGTGCCGTACCGTCATCCGAGAGATTTCGCTCGGCGGCGTGTCACTGTCGAGGCCAGGTGTCAGGGATCACTTGTCACGGATGATGATCTCCGGGAATGACGGGTCGTTCTGGAGGTCTCTCATCATTCTTTCCGAGCGGGTGAGGCGCTCGCGCCCCCGCCCGGGTCCCGCGTTCTCGTTGAAGTTGTTACCGTCCCGGTGGCCGCGGTAACGGTCGTAGGGACGGTCCTGGTAGCGGTGCGGCCTTCCCCGCCATCTGTCCGAAGGCCTGTCCTCGCGGTACTGTCGGCGGGAGGGGTTGGGGTAGGGGGAGAGGCGGCCGTCGAGAGTGCTGTCGGCATTCAGCTGTGAGATCGAGCCGAGCGCCTGGGCCTGCCCGATGGCGGCGTTGGCCGGTGCCTGGTTCGACGTCATGAGGATGCCGGAGACTGCCGCGATGGCGAGGACGCCCACCCGCCTGCCGGAGATCGGCCCCGGTGTCCGTCTGCTCTTTCGAGGAAGCACGTTATTTCCCCATCTCGTTTCTGGTTCCGAAAACATCTGATATCCCTCACTACCTCATAAGTGGCAGCAGCTAGGAGATACCCCTCGGACAGTGAGATAGCTCATTGAAACGGTTGAGGCAGAGCAAATAAATAGCACCGTGAGGGCCGACGGGAGTTTATCTATTGTTATTTACGATTTTGTCGTAGTTGTTCGTATGTTACGAGAGGCGAGGTTGCCGTGAATTCCAGGCCGGTTCCTCGGCGGGAAGCTTCGAGGCGGGGCCAGGCACCGTCGGTCACCGAGACGACCTGCCTGGTAATGACGGTGTTACCGGCATTACCAGGCAGGGCCACGGGCCGTTACCGGTAGACGCGGGGGTCGGCCAGGAGCGGGCGCGACAGATGTACGGTGATGAACTCGTTGTCGTCGGGCCGGCCCGGGGTGCGGCCGGCGGAGAACGGGAAGTTGTTGTCGTCGAGTACGCCCAGGGTCCGGTCGTCGAGGATCACCACATCCTCGATGGTCTGGAACGGGAACCGGAAGGTCTCCCCGAACCCACCCAGGCCGCGCGGGTTGGCCAGGTCTAGCAGGTCGGCGACGAGGGTCTTGTGCAGGTCCGCGTGGCGGATGTCCACCAGGTAGATGCGCTTGGTCTTGGCCGCGTCCCCTTCAAGGTTGTCGCGCTCGATGACGAGGAACCGGTGCCGGTCGACCGCGATCATGTCGCCGATCGCGTTGTCGGGGCTCTCCAGCCGGTAGGTCCAGCGCTTGCCGGTGTAGGCCCGCTTACGCAGATCGAACTCGTTCATCCGCAGCGTCCCGGCGGTGTCGCCGGTCACGGTGCCTTCCAGTAGCGGGTACAGCGTGCGGCCGTCGACCGAGCGGGCCATGCCCTCGAAGCCCTTGCTCCGTCCCAGGTTGGGCTGCTCGCCGCCCAGGGACGGATTCTCCGGGGCCTTCACGCCGGGCAGCGGGACAGGTGCCTCAAGCAACTTGCCCGTGGTGGAGAAGTGCAGCAGGAACGGGCCGAACTCGTCCCCGATCCAGTAGGTGCCGTCAGAGGTCCGTACGATCGACTCCACGTCGAAGTCGGCGCCGGTCAGCTTCCGGTCCGCCCGGGTCAGCGCCCAGCCGACGTGTCCGTCGGGGTCGCTCAGGTCGAACCCGCCGAGCACCGCCACCTTGCCGCGCTTGAAGTCGGGCTTCACCCGATGCACCCGCAGCAGGAAGTCGGCGCTGTTGGCCTTGCCGCCGTAGCCGTTGTCCGACAGTACGTCGAAGGTGCCGTCGTGCCGCCGCACGATGCCGCTGAAGCCCTGCACCGGCTGTCCGGTGAACGGCGGGGTCACCCCGTTGATCGGGGCCGTGCCAAGCTGGGCCCCCGACTGCTCGCTGCCCGGTACGAAGGTCAGCGCGGGCAGGGAGGCGAACCCGGTCAGAGTGGCGCGCCCGAATTCGGAGCGGCCGGCCCTGTCGGAACCGGGCTGCCCCGGGTCGGCCACCGCCGGTGCGGACACCGCCAGTGCCAGTACGGCCGCGCCGATGGTGATCGTCATACGTCGTCTCATGGTGGGCACGCTAGGGAACCCGCGTGAACGGCCGGTGTTGCGTCGCGGACCGTACCGCGAAAACAAAGACCTGGCTGAGCGAGTTGACACTCTTGAAGTTTCTCGCCGCACCCTCGGCGGAATAAAGTTCCAGACATGAGGATTTTCGCCGACATCACCGAGTTCAAGACCGCCGTTGGGGAACATCTCGGCTACACCGAGTGGCGCGAGATCACCCAGGATCAGGCCAACCTGTTCGCCGACGCGACCGGCGACCACCAGTGGATCCACGTGGATGTGGAGAGGGCGGAGCAGGGGCCGTTCGGCGGCACCATAGCCCATGGATACCTGAGCCTGGCACTGCTGCCCTCGTTCATGGTGGAGCTGTTCCAGGTGGACGGCCTGGCCATGGGCATCAATTATGGGCTCAACAAGGTCCGCTTCCCCTTGCCGGTCCCGGTCGGCGCACGGGTCCGAGCCGGCGCCGAACTCGTCGACCTCAAGGGCATCCCCTCGGGCTACCTGTCGAACATGCGACTGACCGTGGAGGTCGAGGGCAGGCCCAAGCCCGCCTGCGTCGCGGAGACCCTCTCCCTGTACGTTCCGGCGGAGAGTTCCTGACCCGGACGTCCCGTCTCCGTTCCCGAAGCCGCTCCGCCGGAAAGCCCTTGATCAGTGTGGTCACCTCTCCGCGGGAGAGCCCCTGACCCGCGCGGTCGCCTCTCCCGCGGAGGGCATCCGATCCGCACTTACGCGCGTCACCTCTCCCTGGAGAGCTCCTGAGCCAGGATCGCGGCCTGGACGCGACTGCGGAGACCCAGCTTGTTCAGCAGCCGGCTGACGTGGGTCTTCGTCGTCGCCTCCGCCATGTCCAGCTCCGCGGAGATCTCCGTGTTCGACAGGCCCCGGCCGATGCAGGCCAGCACCTCGCGCTCGCGTGGGGTGAGGCCGCCGACCTCGTACGGCCTGCGCTCGGGGACCGACGCGCCGAAGGCCGAGATCAACCGCCGGGTGACCGAGGGCGCGATGAGCCCATCGCCCCTGGCCACCACCCGTATCGCGTCCACCAGGGCGTCGGCGTCGGTGTTCTTCAACAGGAACCCGGCGGCTCCGGCCCGCAGCGCCCCGAAGACGTACTCGTCGATGTCGAAGGTGGTCAGGATCAGCACGTCGGCGATCCCGCTCAGCGCGCGCGTCGCGGAGATCCCGTCGAGCTTCGGCATCCGGATGTCCATCAGCACCACGTCCGGACGAAGCTCGGAGGCCATCGAGACGGCCTGCTCGCCGTTGGCGGCCTGGCCGACGACTTCGATGTCGTCGTGACCGTCGAGGATGAGGACGATCCCGGTGCGGACCGCCGCGTGATCGTCGGCGACGAGGACTCGGATGGTCACGTGCTCTCCAGGGTGGGTGGTGTGGTGCGGCCGTCGACGACTCGGATGGTCACGTGTGCTCCGGGGTGAGCGGCTCGGCACGGACACGCCGGCCGTCGTCGTACGGTCCGCCGACGAGGAGTCTCACACGACCTCCCGGGTGGGCAGCTCGGCGCGGACGCGCCAGCCGTCATTATGCGGCCCGGCCTCGAAGACACCGCCGACAAGGTTCGTACGCTCCCGCATGCCGATGATCCCCGCACCCGCGCCGGGAGGTCCCAGCCTCGCACCCGCGCCGGGAGGTCCCAGCCTCGCACCCGCGCCGGGAGGTCCCAGCCTCGCACCGCCCACCGGGTTGTCCACGGTCAGCGTGACCAGCCCCGGCAGGTAGCCGATCACCACGTCGGCGGCCTTGCCGCCGTGCCTGAGCGCGTTGGTCAGCGACTCCTGGACGATCCGGTAACCGGCCAGGTCGACCGAGGCGGGCAGCTCCCTGACATCGCCGTCCACTCGCATCCGCACGTCAAGCCCCGCCTCCCGGGCCCGCTCGGCCAGCTCCTCCGCCTCGGCCACCCGGCGCCGGGTCGCCTCCGGCTCCTCGCCGTCCTGCCGGAGCAGCCCGATCATGGCACGCATCTCGCCCATGCCCTCGACGCTGTTCTCCCTGATCGACTCCAGCACCTTCCGTACGGTCTGCGCGTCCAGGTCCCGGCGGGAGAGGACGGCGGTGGACTGGATGGCGATCGCGCTGAAGTGGTTCGCGATCATGTCGTGCAGCTCCCGTGCCATCCGGGCCCGTTCGGCCTGCACCGCGGCCGCCCGGTCCAGCTCCGCCAGCCGCGCCACCTGTTCGGCCCGCGCTCGCTCGGACGTCGCCTGGTCCTCCAGCTGTCTTACGATCATCGCGGTGAAGACGGGGGTCATCCCGACCAGACCGCCTTGGACCAGGAAGACGGCGGCGGCCGACCAGTGCCTGAAGAGGGCCCCGCCGATCACGCCCATGACGACGGCGCCCACCGAGGTGATGCCGAGCATCCACCTGCCCAGCGCGCGAGGGCCGTATCTGACCCCAGCGTAGAGGTTGTCCGTGACGATCAGGACCGTGCCCAGCGATGGGCCCATGGCGAAGTCGCCGAGAAGGGCCACCACCCCCAGCCCGAGCGAGAGCAGCGGCCTGCTCCGCCGTACCAGGACCCCCACGCATGAGATCGCCAGCGGCCCGACGAACAGCGGGGCGGCGGCCCATCGGTGCTGGTAGGCGTTCGCGGCGAGCAGCAGGAGACCGACGACGAAACACGCCACGGCCACCAGCGCGTCTCGTCTCATGCCTCTCATCCCACCATTCCGGTACGGTCCGCAGGAGCGGCGTCGGGAGGATCGCCGGTACATAAAAGGATGTACACCGGTTCATCAGCTCCGACGATGTCCCAGACCAACCGGGTTGGGACGATGAATCCATGGTTCTGGCGGTCATCATCGGATGCGAGATCGGGTTCTGGATCCTGCTGGGACTGGGGCTCGTCTCACGTTACCTGTGGGGCATGCGTCGGCTCAGCACGGCGCTGCTGCTGGCGGTCCCGCTGCTCGACGTGGTCCTCCTCATCGCCTCCGTCATCGACATGCGCGGCGGCGCCCAGGCGGACTGGCGCCACGGGCTGGCCGCCGCCTACCTCGCCTATTCGATCGTCTTCGGCCACCGTACGATCACCTGGGCCGACGCGAGGTTCGCCCACCGTTTCGCGGGCGGCCCGGAACCCTGGAAGCCCCCGTCCGGCGGCGTGGCCAGGGCCCGGTACGAATGGGGGATCTGGCTCCGGATCGTCCTCGCGTACGGCATCGCCTGCGCCCTGCTGTTCGGCCTGATCCTCATCGTCGACGACCCGTCGCGGACGGTGGCGCTGAACGCCTTCATGACCGGCGCGCTCAAGGTTCCGCTGATCGCCGTGCTCTGGCCGGTGAGCTACACGCTCTTCCCGGAGAAGGTCGCCAGAAACGGTGTCGCGGGCAACTCCAGCGGCTGACCTCAACTTGAAGATCATCCGGTCCGCCTGACCTTATGACGTGAGGCCCGCCACGCCGCTCGGCCCCGGCTCGTGTCGCCCTTGATCACGAACGGATCGGCTAACCGGTTCGAGGCACCCCGCAAAACCCGCTATGCTTGCTTACGCAGCGAGCGGCCGTAGCTCAATGGATAGAGCATCTGACTACGGATCAGAAGGTTGGGGTTTCGAGTACCTCCGGCCGCACAGTGCGAAAGCCCAGGTCATCACCGCGATGACCTGGGCTTTTTCGTGTTCTGGATCAGGTGCGGGTGTCTGGCCGTGTCCGGCTGTCGGCGGTTGTCTCCGGCTGATCTTTCCCAATGGGTTCCCGTGCTCCGGGGCGCAGAACGTCACTGATCCGGCGCATGGCGATCTCGTCGTGCCCTACGAGGCACTTCTCGTAGGTGCGGTGCAGGACCTCCACGCTGTTGCCTGCCCACTCGGCCACCTGCTTTGGTGAGACCCCCGCGTTCAACCAGGTGGACAGGCAGGCGTGCCGAAGGTCATAGGGCCGCTTGGCCAGCGGTGAGGCGTATTCCTCCTTGCTCAGCGCGTCCCGGCGAGCCCTGTCCCACACTCGTTGAATAGTGCTGGTGGCCAGCACGTGCCCCTGTACGCCGTGAAAGCCCCGACCGCCGGGGCCGGTGCCCACTTTGCCGCGCACCGGGGGGATCGCCTCGAGCAGCGGCATCAGTTGCAGCACGTCGTTACGGTTGCCGCCGGTCAGGCTCACGGCCAGCGGGATGCCGTTGCCATCGGTGATCACGTGGTGTTTCGAGCCCGTTTTGGCGCGGTCGACCGGGCTCGGACCGGTTTTGGGCCGCCCTTGAGCGCTCGCACGTGGGAGCTGTCGATCACCGCCTTGGACCAGTCCAGTTGCTCGCCGGTGTGCAGCTCGGCCAGCAGCAGCTGATGCAGCCGATCCCAGGCCCCGGCCTGCTGCCAGTCACGCAACCGGCGCCAGCAGGTCATCCCCGAGCCGAAGCCCAGCTCCTGGGGCAGGAACTCCCACGGGATCGCGGTGTAGAGCACGAACAAGATCCCGCACAAGGCCTTGCGGTCATCGAGCCGCTTACGCCCGGGATGCCGGTAGCGGCGCTCCCCCCTCGGCAACAACGGCTCGATCCGCGCCCACAGCTCGTATCCGGGCCATCGGTGAGCGTGCCGGCGCGACCTTGAAGGGCTGCAAAGTGCTGACCGGGCTGCGCTGTTGCCCGCATCGAGCGACCGCGCTCGTGCAGGCGATCCTTGTGCTACAGCTCGTGGAAGAAGGCCGCTACTCAGGATGAAATGGCTCTTATTGTGTCGGTGGGTGCTGCGAGCATGACGGGATGATCGCGACCCCTGACGACTACTCCTGGTTCTCCCGCGAGCGCTTCCCCGAGCTGGCCGATACCTACTGCTTCACCTACGTCCGCGGCCTGACGCCTGAGGAACTGATGACCCGGCTCGGCGTCCGGGTTGAAGACTGCTCTCGCGTGACGCTTGATGAGCTGATCCGGCGGCAAACCTTCGGTGCCGTCGCCGTTGGAGACTGGGTACTCCTCGTCGAGGCCTACGGCGGGCTTGGCGTCACCGAAGAGATCATTATGCCGCTGTCGGCGGGCACCCGTCTCGTCTCCCACTTCTACCTCGACGTCGACGGCATGGACTACTTCTACTGGATCGACGACGGAAAGATCCGGTTCGAGTTCGCGTACCAGGAAGGCTATTCCCACTGGATCGAAGACGGGAAGATCCAGTTCATGTTCAGGCACCATGAAAGCTACTCGGAGGAGATGCCGGACGAACTCGCAGAGATCCTGGAGCGGATCGACTCCCCTGTCTACCCGATCGCCGACCCCCACGAAGGGCCGGCGTTCCTCTTGGCCGAGCGCCTCACCGGGATCACGATGACGCCGCAGTTGCTGGAGGAGTCCACCTACCTGTGCGGAGGCGTTCCCGGATCGAGGTGAGCAGAACCCACCGTCCATGGCCCCCGCGGGTTGGCCGCGGACGGTGGATCGCTCCGCTGCAGGCTCCACGGGAGCACCGTTCTCCGCGGTGAGCTTGTGCCGCCCGAGCCCCGGCTTGAGATGGAGCCGCACCGTGTCCTCGTAGTCGTCCAAGGTCGAATCGGCGATATGACGATGCTTGACGCTTTGGCGTCGGATGATGCTTGACGGCACGAGCGTGAGCGCGAACCTTCCTACTTATCGTGCTGTCGGCGCACCATCTCGGTGATCCAGATGGGCGCGAACGGAGACGTGCAGCCCGGGGAAGTCGGGTAGGCCTTGAGCACCTCCAGGCGCTCACCGATGCCGATTGCACGGGCGCGGTGCTCGGCATGCTCGATCCCGATCTGAGCCAGGCAGTGGTTCATCGCCCACTGCAGGCGATCCGGGGCGTCTTTCATCTCCGCCTCAATGACGTCGAGCAGTCCTGCGAGGTCGAGGCCCTCGGGCTTCTTCGTCACGCGTTCGGTGGTCAGCGCCCAGCCGGCACTCGCGACCACTGAATCCGGATCGGCGGACCAGGCTCGGCGCAGCTCTTCGGAGTGCGGGTTCTTCTTCACCACGTAGTTCACGAGCCAATCGTGCACCTTGGGTGTGCGAGCCTCGCGCAACATGACGTCCAACTCGTCACGCTCGAACGCCTTCGGGCGGCAGATCAGGATCGCCAGCAGTCTCGCCGCGGTGTCATCCGTCTTCCAGAGCTGGCACGCGAGTTCCTGCTGCGTCTTCAGCCGCTTCGCGAGCGCGCGCAGCTTGCTGAGGTTCACACCGTGATCGTCACCGTGTTTCTCGTTCACCTCGCGTATCTTCGGGTCCTCGAGCTCGGCCAGCTCGGCCACCACCTCGGCCACCACTGTCTCGGTCAGCGTCGTCTCGGCCACCTCAGACTCCTGTCCATCACGTGCGAGATTCAGCCTACGACGGAAGTCGGCCTCCTGCCGCACACGCCGGTTCGACGACAGCCACCGACACGAAATCCCGCGTCTTCACAAATTTGCAGCAGTTCTCGGCACTGGCCCTCGCCTTCACTCCGAGCAGCCATCCAACTCCTGGCTAACCCGGTTAGGAGAGTGATTGAAGTCTTCTCGGCAATGTGACGGTTGCGGTGTGTGACGGTCTGCGGCGCCTCACTGAGGGTTTCAAAATTCAGATCCAGCCGTACTGGCGGGCGATGCGCGCGGCCTCATGACGGTTCGCAGCGCCGATCTTCCCGGCCGCGGAGGAAAGATAGTTCCGTACGGTGCCAGATGACAGTGCCGCCCTGCGGGCTATCTCCTCCACCGGCGCCCCCTCGGCGGCCAGTTCCAGCACGTCGGCCTCGCGTGGAGTGAGCGGGCTGTCGCCCGCGCCGATCGCTTCGGCGGCGAGTTGCGGGTCGACGTAGCGGCCCCCGCCGTGAATCGTGCGCACGACGTCGACCAACACGGCGGCGGAGACGGTCTTCGGAAGGAAACCCCGTACACCGGCGGAAAGCGCCCGCTTCAGGTGCCCGGGGCGGCCATGGCTTGTAACGATCATGGTGTGGCAACCCGGCAACTCCTCATGGATCATGCGGGCCACGGTCACGCCGTCCAGATCGGGCAGTTGCAAGTCGATCATGGCCACGTCCGGCTGGAAGACGCGGGCCATGGCGATCGTGTCGGCGCCGGTGGCCGCCTGAGCCACCACGCTCAGATCCTCTTCGAGGGCGAGCAGCGCCACCAGGGCACCTCGGATGAGGTGCTCGTCCTCGGCAAGCAAGATCCGGATCGGCGCGCTGTTCACCGGACGTCCTTCCACCAAGCCGGGAGCTGCCTGGTGGTCATGTGCGGCGGCAGCACCACAGCGGTCACCGGGTCTCCTCCTGGGTAGCCACGGGCAATGGCAGTTCGGCGGTGAGACGGAACCGGTCGGGTGGCTTCCGCTTGGTGACGACACTCCCGCCAAGCGCCGCGAGACGTTCCGCCACGCCGGGAAAACCGTTGCCGGTCGGCTGGTGGACATCGGGAGATTCCGGACCCGTCACTCCGTCATTCTCCATACTCAGCGTAAGCCGATCGGTGCCGCCGGTCGTCGACCGGTGTAAAGAGATCGTGCACATCCGCGCCTCGCTGTGCCGCAGCACGTTTGTCGTACCTTCTCGTACCACCCAGCCAAGCGTGCTCTGTACCTCGGCGGACAGGCTGCGCCCGTCGCCGATCACCTGGCAGCGCACCCCGGCTGAGGCGAGCACCGACCTGGCACCGGCCAGTTCCATGTCCAGGTCAGCGGTACGGTACCCGCGCACCACCGCACGCATCTCGGCCAGCGATTCATGCGCGATCTTGCTCACTTCGCGCATCTCGTCCACCGCCCCGGACCGGCCACGCTCGACCAACCGCGCCGCGAGTTCACTCTTGAGGGCCACCACCGACAGGTTGCGGCCGATCACATCATGCAGATCGCGAGCGAAGCGCAGCCGCTCCTCGGCCACTGCGAGTCGAGCATGCGCCTTCCTGGAGTGATCCAGTTCCCAGACGTTCTTCAGCCCCCACATCGAGGCACGGTAGGTGAGCAGCCAAGCAACCATGAGGCTGCCCAGGCCGATCGCGGCCGGGACAGCGATCGACATGGGAGCGCCCTCTATCCGGGACACCACGAACTTTGTCGCCACGGCCGCCGCCAGCACGCCCATGGCGACGGAGAGCGGCACCACCGATGACACAGCGGTGACGAACGCGATCGCAAGGACGACCACCAGGCCCGAGGCCGGACCGTCGGGGTGACCGGGTTGCGCGTCGGGATAAGCCACAGTCCCGATCACCACGCCCACGACCGTGAGCCCGGTGGTGAGGGCGATCAGCCCCACCGGCCGGGGCCGACGCCCCAAGTAGTGATTCAGGCCCGCGTGAACGAGCAGCGCGCAGGTGATGGCATGTAGGGCGATATAGGCCAACATCACCCACCGCGCGAGCGTCCCCACCTCTGGGCCGATCATTATGGCGGTCCACGCCGGTTCAAGAACGTACGCCCCGGAGAGTGAAATGCGGGTCCACAGGTCCCAGTGCTCCGCCTGGCCATGCCGACGCCACTGCCACAACCGGTCCGTGAGCCTGTTTCCCATTTCACCCACCCCGTCATGATCGCACCCGTTTTCGCGGAATGCTCCCGCGAACGTTTCCGGCCCCGACCCCGGCGCCCCTGTTCCGGGTCGCGCTACCCGGCCGCCCTGACGCTCCGGCGTTCTGGCGCTCTTGGCCACTGTGGACGCCGTGGCCGTGTGGCCCGGGTGGCGCCCAGGCCGCTCGTCCACAGCTCGTTCCGACCGTGTGGCCCGCTACGGCGCGAACCGCATCTCCGGCCAGCGCCTGGACGGCTTGGCGAGCAGTGGGCTTGGCTGTCCCAGCAGATGGCGGTTGAAGAACGCACGAATGTAGATGCGTTGAATCAGCACCGAACGAGGGCCGTCGATTTTGCCGATCATCTCGGTGACCTGATCCGGCGGCAGTCCCAGCGAGTGTTGCCGGAGCAGCACCTGAAGGTTGGTAAACGAAGTGTGGCCCGTACCGTCCAGCCGTAGTTCCAGCCGCCAGCCTCGCAGGCGGGCCCACAGCGCCGCCCAGCTCGGGTCGTTGCCCCGGCCGTGCTCCGAGCTGCCGACCTGTAGGAACGGCCGGTCCAGTCCCTCCTGCAGGACCGGCCCGAACATCGCGCCGTCCAGGTTGATGCCGGCCTTGACTCGCGAGTCCGCATGCATGGTCGCGGCGGCGGTGGCACCACCCAGCGAATGCCCGAACATGCCGATGCGGGACAGATCAAGCACACCGCGCAGCCCCTTGGGCGCAGACCGACGCTCGGCGTCGATGACGCGTCCGCGATTGAGCGCGGTCAACTGGTCCATGACGAAACGTGTGTCGGCGAGGCGGGCGGCCACTGCCTTGGTGGCGACGGGATCATCTTGCTCGTCGAAGTTCGGTGGTGGCGAGCTCGCCGCGTGGATCTCCACCTGCCCGTCCGGAAATTCCACCGCTCCGGCATCGTAGGTGTGGTCGATGGCGGCAACCACGTAACCGTGGCTGGCGAGATCCTCCGCCAAGGCGGTGCTGGAGGCACGGTCGGCGGCGAAGCCGTGTGAGAAGAGCAACACCGGTCGTGGCCCCCGCCCTCGATACACCGGCGCCCCCACTCGCCCGTGCGTGACCGGCAGGCGTACGGTTCCCGCCGGAACACCTGCCAGGACGGCCTCCGCCATCTTGGGTGAGAGCCATGGCGCCCGGGGATACGCCGCCGCCTTCTGGGCCGGATACCACAGCTGGACCATGAGTTCTCGGGACGACTTGGCGGGCACCCATGGGTCGGGCCGTGCACGGTCGACCAGGTGGAGTGACACGGTCCCGATCTGGAGCGGACCGGTGGGTTTCGGCAGCGTGAGCCGGACGGGTGCCACCTGGTTGGCACCGAGGTCAGAACCGTCCTCAGCCGACGTCGTTCCAGCGAGTGCGGGGCGGGCGACGCTGGGGCCGGCGAGTGCGGGACCGGCCACGAGCGCCAACCCCAGCACCGACGCCAGCGTGGCGCGGTAGAGCGCTGTGACTCCTCGCCGGGGCGAGCCGACCTCTCGTGGAGCCGAATCAGCCGGTCGGGGCCGGAAGATCGGGGAGAATCGATCAGGCATCATCATGATTCCAGCGTCCGATGCTGCCCGGCTATGAAGTAGTGCCAACACTCACCGGCTCAGATGCGTTCTTCCCCGCCGGCCGATGACAAATCTCACGGGCAGCGCGGGTGAGGCCCGCACCAGGCGGCCGGCCTGGACATTCACCTTTCTCCCCCGCGACTGCCCGTACCCCGTTCACCTGAACCTTCCAGGCTGGTTGGTGCGGAACGCTGGTCAAGCTGTGGACTCGGCCATACCCTCCGATCGTGGCGGACATCGGCTACTTCGAGGCATGGCAGATGTGGCTGGACGGCAGGTCCACCTTGGGAAACGACATGTTCGGTCTGCCGATGATCTGGTGGGGCAGGGCGGGGAAGATCGCGGCTTTCGTCAGCGGCATGACGATCCTGCTCGACATCGCGGGACCCGAGCGTCTCGTGTCATTCGCAGACCGGCTACACGCCCTCATCCAGGCTCTCTGGAACCGCGCGCTGGCCTACTCGTTTTCGGTCGGCGCGTTTGTCCTGGCGTTCAGCTGGGTCGTCATATGGGAGATATGGAGCATCGACCTTCCCGTACCGGCCGGTGTCCCCGGCTTGAACGTGCTCGTCGGCCTCCTCAAGGTTGTCGTCGTCGTCACGCTGCTCTGTCTGGCCCCCCTGGCCGTGGCGGGGACCGTACTCCTCATCGACAAGGTGTGCGCGAAGCTACCTGCGATCTTCATGCATCCTCGCGTGGTTCACATTCGTGTCGTGGCGACCGTACTTCTGATTACCGGCTTTCATTTCGATCTACTTGCCTCGTAACCCGTCCCGTAAGAACTTCGTCGGCCCGACCGGGGGAGAAGGCATGCCGCCCCGCCATCCACGCGTCGACGCACTCGCCGTATTGCTAAAAAGCCATCTCAAGCGCATGTAGTGCCAGCCCGGATCGCTTGATGCCTTCATCGCCGAGACCGGCCTTCATCGCCGAGACCAGCCTGAGCCCGAGCTGTCGTAACCCCAGACCTTCTTGATCAGTAGAGCGGTTCGGTGCTCCTTCGCGTGATCTGGAGATCGTCGTCCGCCGGTGAAAATCGGGTGACATTTCGCATCACTTGCCGGAAGGCTGGGGACGGGCGATGAGTTTTGTCGGTGGTGTCGGTCAGTCTTTGCATGACCACAACTCCTGGTGAGACCCAAGGCTGGGACGCCGGCCATGACCACGTCCTGTCCGACAACCCCGATTGAGGTGCCGTGTCCAGCCCACAGCTCGACAAGCTCGACTCACCCGCCAAGCCCGCGACCGCCGTTTCAGGTCGCACCCCGGCCGTGATCCGGCTGCTGGTGCTCGCCACATTCGTGGTCATCCTCAACGAGACGATCATGATCAACGCGATCCCGCGGCTGATGAGCGCGCTGCACATCACCGAGCAGACCGCGCAGTGGCTCTCGACCGCCTTCATGCTGACCATGGCCGCTGTCATCCCGATCACCGGATGGTTCCTGCAGCGGGTGTCCACCCGCAGCGCGTACACCACCGCGATGGGCTTGTTCCTGCTCGGTACGGCGTTGGCCGCCGTCGCGCCGTCCTTCGAGGTGCTGCTGGGTGCTCGCATCATCCAGGCATCCGGGACGGCTGTGATGATGCCGCTGCTGATGACCACGCTGATGCAGGTGGTGCCCGAGGAGGACCGGGGCCGGGTGATGGGCAACGTCTCCCTGGCCATCTCGGTCGCGCCCGCCATGGGCCCGACGGTCTCGGGGGTGATCCTCCAATTCGGGTCCTGGCGGCTGCTGTTCGCCGTGGTGCTCCCCATCGCCGCCGTGATCACATGGCGCGGCCTGAAGCAGCTCAAGAACGTCGGAGAGCCCCAGATCAGCACCATCGACTGGTTGAGCGCGGTGACCGCCGCTGCCGGCTTCGGCGGCCTGGTCTACGGGCTCAGCCGGTTCGAGGGCGGTGACGTCCGCGTCGCCGCCGCGATCGTGGCGGCCGGCCTGGTGGCCATCGCCGTCTTCGTCGTTCGCCAGCTGTCGTTGCAGAAGCGCGGCGTGCCGCTGCTGGACCTGCGCACCCTGCGCCACCGCACCTATACGGTCGCGCTGATCCTGATGTCGGTGGCCTTCATGGCGATGCTCGGCTCGATGATCTTGCTGCCGCTGTACCTGCAGAACGTCCGCGAGCTCAGCGCCCTGCAGACCGGACTCCTCGTGATGCCGGGCAGCCTCGCGATGGGGCTGCTCGGTCCGACCGTCGGCCGCCTGTTCGACCGGTTCGGCGGCCGGGTTCTGGTCATCCCCGGCGCGATCGGGATCACGCTCGCGCTCACCGGCTTCACCCAGGTCACGATGACCATGCCGTTCTGGCAGCTCCTCGGTCTGCACGCGCTGCTGATGGTGAGTCTGGCCGCGACCTTCACCCCGGTATTCACCCTCGGGCTTGGAGCGGTTCCACCGCCGCTCTACTCCCACGCCAGCTCGATCCTGAGCACGCTGCAACAGGTCTCCGCAGCCGTCGGCACCGCGCTCGTGATCACCGTGATGAGCGCGCGAGCCGATGCCCTGAGAGCCGCGGGAGCCACGGAGGCGCTCGCCAACCTCGACGGCATGCGGCTGGCCTTCATCATCGGCGCGGTGCTGTCCGTGGCCGTGGTCATCACCGCCCTGCTCCTACCCGCCCGAGCGGACAGCGCCGACGAGATCGAGGGGACAGCGCCGGCGAGTTCGAGGGGGACCCGGCCGATGAAACCGGCGTGACGACGCTGGTCGATGACGGTCATCGTCACTGTCTCGATCGTCCTGTCTCGCCCTGCCTCATATCAAAAGGAGTTGTTCATCCCATGTCTTGCTGAAGTCTGACGGAGAGGGGCCGGTGCGGAACCTGTCGGCCTCAGTGAGTGCTGACCGGAGGGCCGGCCCGTCCGCCTTCCGGGCGTCAGCACACGATGAAGATGCTCTTCCAGCCGACGGGCGTCCTCTGCTCCGCGTTGCGGTTGGACGGCAGCTCGAAGTGCATCACACCCTGCGTGTCGGGCTGGTTGTACATCCGGCCGCTCTGGCCGTCGCCGTACCACTTGTACGACCCGTGGAAGGGGATGTTGGACGGGCCGCACCGGTCGATGACCACCGACCGGCCGGTGAAGCCCGGCCCTTCGTAGGCCACGTACTGTGAGGCGTAGGCGGCACTGCCCATGATCGCGACCATGGCGGCGGAGATGACGGGGACGAGGGCGATTCGCTTCACGATGATCCTCCCGATGACCTCAATGATCCACCGAGAGTATACATATGACTACTCTGAGTGAATGAAGCATGCCGCACATGGTCTGGACCGCTCGCCGAAAGCGGAGAAGACCATGGCGCCGTCCGCGCTGATGGCGAGGTCCTGCAAGTTGGACAGGCCATATGTGGAGCCGCTGATGACACCGCAGAGGGTGTATGCGGAGGGCCAGGTCTGGTTGCACAGGGACGCATTCGCTGAACTCGCCGCCGACCACGAGCACCACCGGACGCTCGCCGTGCCCGGGTGGATGGAGTACCTGTCGATAGACGGTCAAGTACGGCCACAACGCGACGTTCTCTACCTGCCGGTGTTCGAAGATTGGCGGGCGGAGAGCGGCAGGGGCATTGCCCATATACCGGGTTCCGATGGTCGAGGCACGACGATCCAGACGGCAAGCGGTGACCTCGGCAGTGCCACACGCGATCTTGGAGACGGCTGGTGGTGGGTGGAGTAGGTGTCAGATTGATCTTCTGCGTCAGTAGGTCAGGTGGATGATCTCAGGAGTGAGGAGGCCGCCCTCCATGTCGCTCAATGAGACAGGTGCCGCCGACAGATCCGAGTGGCTTCGGTATTACCCCTGCCTTGCGGTTCTGCGCTCGATGAACGCGGCCACGCCGTCCAGGTACAGGCCCAGCCCGAACTCCACCTCGGCCTCCTCGTCGTAGGGGATCTCACCCTCGAAGACGCCGGCGGCGATCACCTTGCTCAACGCGGGAAACCGCTGCGCATCCACCACCCGCGCGAGTGCCACGCCGTACTGGCGGCCGAAGGCCTGAGGGTTCTCCGCGTAACTCCTGGACAGATCGGTGCTCAGCCGGAGCTCGCCGTGCACGAAGGTCAGCAGGCCCATCACGACGCCCACCTTGTCCTCCTCGCTGAGATCGGTGTCGCCCAACGCATGCAGCGCACGGTCGAACCACCAGAGGCTGTTGGGCCCCAGCGGGGGCCCGCTGATCGGGATCTGCGCGGTCCACGGGTGCCGTCGCTGCGCCTTCAGCACGCTCCGTGCCCACAACGTCAGCCCGGTCCGCCAGTCCACGTCGTCCGGCAGGTCCGGTGGCCTGTCCAGGGCCGCGTCCGACATCAGCAGGAGCAGCTCGTCCTTGCTCTTCACGTAGCGGTACAGCGCCATCGTGGCGTTGCCGAGCTGGGTGGCGATTCTGGACATCGACACCGCGGCCAGCCCTTCCGCGTCCGCCACCTCGACCGCGGCCCGCGTGATGTCAGCAACCGTGAGGGACGGTTTGCGCCCCCGCCGCACCGTCTCGCGCAACCCCCAGAGGAGGGCCACCTCGGCGGGCAGTTCGATCTCGTCGGTCATCCGGTCCCTCTCATCACGAACACAGACACAGTCTAGGAACACCCCTCCACGCTCCGATGCGTATGAGCTACGCTATTAGGTGTAGACCATACGCATTAAAGTCGTCGTGTCTGAGGAGTGAAAATGATCGTCGAGGCAACCGGCCTGCACAAGGCCTTCGGGTCCACCAAGGTTCTGGCCGGAGTGGACCTGCACGTCGCAGAGGGCACGGTCTTCGCACTGCTGGGCCCGAACGGTGCCGGCAAGCCGGACGCGGGATTGTGACGTAACTGTGCCTCTTGAATTCCGCCGAATACACGATCGGCCCTGACGGCGAGATATGGCGCGCTCTCGCGAAATTCGGCGCGCTGTAGTCCACGCTGACGGCCTATCTCGGTCCCCCCGGATAGACGGCACCGGAGAGGGGGCGCGGTGGCTCACGGGCGATCTCAGGGCCGTACAGCGCCAGGCATGGGAAAGCCCCCACCGCGACGGATACCACGTCACAGCGGGGGCTCACGGGTGACCAGCCCATACCCGGAAGGAGGCGATCACATGCTAGGCGGCGGTCGGCACGTCCAGCAGACGGAACGCTTCGATCACCGGCGCGTCACTGCCGGTCCGGAAGGTCATGAACAGGTGGCGCTGACCGGTCGGCCGACCGTTCGCGCCGTAGTCCGGCAGGAACTCGACCGTCGTCCCGATCCGATCCACGATGACGAACTGTGAGAAGTCGCCGTACACGACGACGTAGTTGTTCGCCGTGGCCGCCGCATTGATCGCGCCGTCCATGTTGCTGTTCTCGTACCACGGCTTGCCGAGAAGCATCGGGGGCGTCTGGCGAAGCTCGGGGAACTGAAGAGCGCCGTTCGTGGTCTCCATCTGCCGGTAGGCGTTCGCCGTGGCGATGTGGGACATGAACGACGCGTTCGCGCTGAACCGCGCCGGTAGGGCGTTCTGGAGTGCGAACGGGTCGGAGTCGTCGAGCGCTTCCGAGCCGGTCGTGTTGATCTCGCTCGCGGTGCCCACGAGAGCCGTCACGATGCCACCCGGCGCGGTCGAGCCGTTGCCGGTCGTGTAGGCCGTCGCCATGAGCTGATCTGCCGCGTCCTGTGCCACGCGGCGAAGCTGGTTCGTGAAGTCGAGCGCATCCATCCCGAGTTCGTAGGAATAGGTCACGTCCACGTCGCCCATGAACACCGGGATCGGTGCCGGTGCGAGCGCCGGGGTTCCATCGGCCGCCTGAGACCCTTCGGTCTTCCATTCGGCCGTGGCACCGGCGGACGTGACGCCGTTCCATGAGTCGCTGACGGTGGTCACGACGCGGGAGATCTGGCGAAGCGGGTTGTTGCTGCCCGCACTCGTGAGCATGATCGCGGGGTCGATCACGAGTGGCACCATGGCCGAACCGCCGGACAGGTTGAGCGCGGTCCGGACTTCGGTCGCCGCACGGTAGGCCGCGCCTTCCTCGGGGGTCCACATGAGGTGACCACGGCTCGGGTCGGCCGCGAGCTTGGCGAAGGCGCGAACGTAGGCGTCGTCACCGGTCGCCATGACCCACCGGGTAGCAAGGTCGCGTTCCGGCTTCGGGCCGACGTCGAGAAGGCCCTGAGCCACTTCGGCCGCACGCGCCGGGAGACGGTTGCCGTTCACGAGATCGTCGAGCCGCCACATGGCGAGATCGTGGTTCCGGCTCGCCGTCCCCCGGCGGGGGGCTGACTGAGCACGGTCGATCGAGCCCGTTCGGCGCGCGTCGCGGGCGAGGGATTCGCGGCGAAGCTCGGTCCGGTACTCACGGGTGAGAGCCGAGATCCGGTCGTCGATCTCGTTCCAGCGGGCGACGTCTTCGCCCCGGATCGTGTCGTCTCCGGCCGCTTCGTCGATCTCCGCGAGCTGAGCCCGAAGCTCTTCGATCTCGGCACGGATGACGGCGGGGGTACGTCGTTCAGACATGGTGAAACTCCTGGAATTGATCATGGATTGATCAACCCGTCAGGAAGTGGGCAGAGTCGCCCGGATTCGCTGTGCGTGGTTCACGTCTCGATCTGGTGAGTGAGCGATGCTCGGGTCACCCGACCGGCGCGTGTTCACGCGGCGCTCTCATGCTCGGTCTCGGAAGGTGGGCGATGCCCGGCGATCCGACCGGCGCATGATCACGCTGGGTCTGTGATCAGCGTACGTCGCCCCCGGCGCGCTGCGCATCCTGGCGTTCCTTCGCCGTCAGCACGTACGAACCCATGCCCGTCTCGGTCCGGATGTAGTGATCATCCCGGAGAGCGGCGACGGCCTTCCTGATCGTCACCTGAGTCACGCCGAACTCGGTCACGAGAGCCAGCACGGACGGAACCCGCCCACCGCCGGGGTACTCGCCCGACTCGATCCGCTCGCGAACGATCGCGGCCACCTGGGGCCAGAGCGGACGGCTTCTGTCGAGTTCGATCACTCGTCAACCGTAGTGACGGCTAGTCAGCGCGGGCGAGGTCGAGCGCGAGACACCGGGCTATATCTCGCTATATCTTGCCCATGACGGGAAGTCATCTAGGGCGAGGTCGAGACCATGAGCCAGCCTGAGTACATCGCCGGTGCGATCCCCGGCTTCGACGTGTGGCGAGACGACTCCGAAGCCGACGTGTGGCGCGGTCGGCACCGGCAGAGCGGCCGGACGATCAGCGCGGACAACTGGGAACTTCTGGTCTGGCGAGCGTACGAAGTCCGCATCCTGATCTCGATCACGAACATCACGGAAGCGCTCGACGGCCATGCCGGATCTTGACTGGCGGCCGTACGACTGCCGGGGAACGCGGTCCCGAGTCTCCGAGTTCGTCACGCGCGGCAAGGTCGAGTTCGAGCTGTGCAGCGAAGGCGGTCAGGACGTGATCCGCCGGACCGATCGAAGCGGGAAGCGACCCGTCGTGAGCGAGGTCGGCCGGTCGCTGACGCACCGCGCGACGCTCGATCTGTGGAAGCTGGTCGCCATGGGCGACGGGGGCTGATCAAGCGCTGACCAGCGGTTTGCCCTTGCGGCCGTCTCGCCCGCGCGTACGTGATCGGGGGTGTGTGATTGCCCTTGCCTTTGCCCCTGAGCTGGGCGTTAGCGCTAGGCGAGTCTCGCCCGCGCGTACGTGATCGGGGGTGCGTGATTAGCGTTGGCGCTTAGCGCCTGACGGCCGGTCATGAATCCCGCCGGGTAGAACTGCGTGCCGAACCCCGCCAGGGAGCACGCGCCGGTCAGAGATAGTTGCCGGGCACCGGCCTGTCGTCGGCCGCCGGGCTTTCAGTTGGGCTTTCAGTTGCGGGCACGGCCGCGAGCCCGCGCGGAGTGATCAGGAACAAGACCTCGTTCCGCTCCCAACGCTCGATCACGTCGGCCGCGTCCGGCCGCTCGAAGAGTTCGGTCAGCAGTCCGGCGACGTATGTGGAGAACGCGGCCTTGACGGGATCGGGCTTGATCTCGGGGGTCTGGCTGGTCATCTTCGGGTCCTTCCTGGTTGGGCTGGGGTGCGGGGAGAGAAAAGATTGATTGCCGGGGTCTTCCTGGTCAGGGGCGTTTTCACGATCCCGACCCCCACCCCCCGGTATCCGGGTGATCTTCTGTTGTCGAGCGCCGAACCCCGCCAGGAATGGCACTCGTGGTACCGCGCGTACCGTCTGGTACCGCTTGGTACCGGTACGACCGTGGTACGTACTTCGGTACCTTCCGTACCATTTGGGACCACTGTGGTACATGGTTCCGGTACGGCGGTACGGACCGCTGGTCAGCGCGTCGCGTAGATCACGATCATCGTGACGATCGTGGCGACGATCAGCGCGAACGTGTACCAACGCTCGGTGATCAGGAGGAAGATCACGGCGAGCGCTCGGAACGGTGCGATGATCACTCGCCACACTCGTTGGATCGAAGCGCCAAAGACCGCGTCATCGGGCATGATCTCGATCCACGTCGGCGCGTCGTTGATCACGATCGGCATACCAGTGAAGTCGGTCGGTGCCTCGACGATCGCCGTGTCCTGTGCTGCTGCCCGTCGTTCGAGCTGGCTCTTCATGCTGCCCCTTCCCGGCGCTGTGAGCCCCCCTGAGCTGTGGTGAGCCCCTGGGGGTAGTCGAGTAGCCCCCACGGGCATTCGACGGTGTGAGCGATCTCAGGCCGCCCCATCTCGATCACGACGGCCGGTCGGCACGTCAGACAGAATGAGGTCGGCCGGTCCGGGGCGGATATGAGCCGCCCCGGCTCGGTCATGGTCATCTCTGGTCTCCCTCTCGGTTGAGGATCTAGGAAGGGCTCGCGCCCCCGCGTATTTCGAGGGGTCCGCCCTCCTAGTCCTGATTCCTAGAGCCCGTCCGGGCTCTCGCTGGTCACCTTCTGCTCTCCGTACATCGCGGCCGACCACTCGCCTAGCGTCGGCTCGGGACGGCGGGGGCTCTCCTTCTTCGGGGTCGAGTCGTGAACGAACTCCGACCACGCCAGGTAGAGAGTGGTCAACGGCTGGTACATCCGCTGATCCCCCAGGTTCCGGGCGTTGATGAGGTGGACGCTGACGGCTTCCCGAGCGTGAAGATCCGCGTCCGAGACGTCGATGTCGATGTCTCCGGACGGGTTGTCCACGAGCTGACGGGACATCCGCGTCAGGACCCATGACGCGGGTCCGACCGCCTGAGCACTACCGGCCGCGCGGTTCAGCTCCGTGATCATGGCGTACCGCTGAGCGTCGCCCGTGACCGGAAGCCGGTAGACGAACCGGGGGTGTGAGCCGGTGACGTCGGCTTCGCCGGGGAACCGGCAGTCGGCGCACAGCCACCGGAGAAGGCCCCAGTAGAAGCCCCAGCCCCAGCCCGTTTGCGGCTTGTTGCTCTCGCATGACTGGCAGTACCGGGAGACGAGAGAGCATCCCTCGCAGTAGCCCCGGCTATCGTTCTCCGCCGTCGATCGGAGCGGGCAACTATCACAGGTGCCCGTCTTCGTGGCGGTCTCGCTCTTCGTCTCAGGCATCGTGCGTCCTTCCGAGTCGGGTACGGCACCGGCCGCACGCCATGACCGATAGCGATCCGCCATCGGAGTTCTTCGCGGTGATGGGCTCGCGCTCCATGCCTTCGTGCCAGGCCCCGCACACCTGGCAGGCGTCGCCGATTTCGGTCGGGCTTTCGGTCGCGTGCATCAGTCGGGCTATCACTCCCGCTCTCCTTCCTGTTGACTCTGCGTGACTTTCCGAGAGGCACCGTGCCGGGCTCGGATGGGGGGTGTAGGGGGTGTAGGGGGTCATTTCCAACAGTCCGCCTGTAGATCCAGGGCACCCATGTACCTTCAGCCCTGTGTTTCTCGAAGAACCACTGAAAGTGACCCTCTACACCCCCTACACCCCCTTCCGAGCCCCGCCGGTCGAGCCGATCGGGTGCTAACTCTCCGTGCCGAATCTGACGACTCGGTACGTGCTGCCCTTCTTCGGGTCGGTGCGGACGTCGATCGCGAGGTCTCCGACGTACCGGCCCTTGCGATTGGCGATCCACTTCCCGAGTGATCTCGCGAAGCCCGCCTTCCCGATCGTCCGACTCCACTTGTCCGCGAGGTCGCCGGGAAGCTTGGTCGGGTCGAACTTGCCCGCCGGGAATTCGTCGTCGTCGCCCGCGAAGGGGCTCAGGTCGAGGCCCGAATCTGCGATCGTCTCGACCAGCTCGACGACCTTGAACGACCGGTTGATCCCCATGACCCGAACGACCTCGGTCAGGAACTCGCGCCATTCCTTGTCGTCGTCGCTCTCAAGGTGATCTTCGTCCTTCCGGCCGAACTGACCGGCGAAGCCCGCCCACGAGAGCATCCCTTCCATGGCCGCGTCCCACTCGGCGTAGTCGTCGCTGCGCTTGCGGGGCGCGGTCGGCCGACCGGCCGCGAGCCATCCCCTGACGATCGTCAGGAGAGCGTGAATGATCTCCCCCTGATGCTCGGGAACCCACGTCCGGAGATCGAGCGCGAAGCCGCCCCGCTCATGCGGTCGGGGCATCTTCGGGTCGATCACGATCCAGTAACACCGGCGGGCGAGGTCGCCGCCGATCTCCGCGTTGTTCGCCGTGATCGACCACACGCGGTCGTTCGGCGCGGTCCGCTCGCTGTTCTTGCCGAGAAGCCGATCCGAGAAGGTCGCCGTCGTCAGCAACCCCTCGAAGGCCGCGCTCTTGATCTTTCCCCGGACGTTGTCGAGGGTGACCACGGGCGCGGTCGTCTCCGTGAGGATGCCGAGAACGCCCTTCGTCAGCTCAGCGTCCGACTCGGGGAAGCCCGCACGGAGGATGCCCCCGTGAACGGTCCTGGGGATGCTCGCGAGGAAGCTCTTCCCCGCCCCCGGCGACGGCGCATTGATGACGAACGCGGGGTACGGCCCCGGCAGCATCGCCCGCATGATCGGCGTGAAGAGCATCCCGAACCAGTTCGCTCGGTGGTGCTCTTCGACGAACGGGAACTCAGCCACGATCTTCGAGATCAGAAGCTGTGCTTCCTTGATCTCTCCGGGGGTCGGGATCGCGCTCACCGGCGGGACGACAAGCCCGGTTTCCGGCAGGTACAGAAGACCGGTCGCCGCGTCGTATCCGGGTCGGCCAAGAATGCTCCCGTCCGGCCGCACGATCGGCGTGTGCGTGACGCCACGAAGGACCCGAAGGTTCGGGACTCCGTCACCTGAGCGAGCCGCAGAATGCGCGTGGTTGGCGCACTCGGTCGGCAGCGTCTTCCGCTCCCACCACATGCGGGTCTTGGTCGTGGTCTCGATCTCCTCTCCGTCTTCGTCCCCTTCCTCGCCCTTGACCTCCTTCCGCCGGACGACCCCGAGCGAGTACCGGATCTCGACGGCCGTCTTCAGGTCGAGCGCCGTCATGGCGCGAACCTGAGCGGGTCCGTCTTCCTCGCTCTCGTCACGGGGCGGGACATAGCCGTCTTCGCCGACTCGGGGCGTGAACACCATCTCGCCGCCGCGCCGGAAGAGACCCGAGAGCGGACCACGGCCCAACTCCTCACGAAGCCAGTCGTTCGTGTCGCTCTTGCTCCCGACCTTGATCCGCTGAAGCCCCGTCTTCGGGTCGCGGATCGACACGGCTCTCTGTGATGCGTCCGTGGTCGTCTCGGCACGAAGGCCGTAGATCTTTGCCTCGATCTTCGCGGCGCACTCGGGGCACGGGTCCGCGTTCGGGTCGCTCTGGCACGTCTCGCACAGCTCGATGTCGATCATGCCGCCACCCCCCGCATTCCCACGATGCTTCCGGTCTTGTACGTGCCGGGCAGGCGTCCGGCGAATCCGTGATCTTCGTAGAGCGGGAAGGCGTTCGCGCGGACGATCTCACCGGCGACGCTGATCAACGGGTTGCCCCGGAGATCGAAGCCGACCACGTCCCAGGTCTCGCCGTCCTCGTACTTCGCGACGTACTCGCCACGGGGCGCGGGGAAGCGAAGCCCGCCGATCGGAGCGGCTTCTTCGCTGGTCGGGTAGGTCTTGTGACCGTTTGTCAGACCCGATAGCGACGAACTATCATGGGGGTGAGCGTTCGAGCTGTTCTCGGGAAGGTCGCCCCCGCCAGGGCGGCCTTTCTTGTTTTCGATCATTAGTGAGCCCCGCCCTTGATCAGTAGGGCGAGCGTGCTCTTCTGGTCGTCGCTCAGGGGCGGGAAGCGGTCGGCCGTCTCGCGGACGAACTTCGCGATCTTCGCGGCGTGAAGCTCCCGCTGAAGATCGGTCACGTCCGCATCGGGGGCGTAGCGCCGAGTGCGCGCGATCTTGCACGCGATCTCGGTAGGGGTCGGCGTCTCAGCCATGGCGCGTTCCTTCGCGCTCATGGAAGCCGCGAGGGATGGACGGTCTACACGATCCCCCGGACCCTTTGGGCGGTCCCATGTGCCCCGGCGGGCGCTCAGCGCTCTTCGCCGTGACCAGCTCTTCCGTGCTGATCTGTATTCAGATTAGAGGGTCTGTTTCTAAAGCGCAACCAAAGAGCCGGGGCTGTTCTACCAGCTCACCGGCCCTTTTGTATCTCGCTGATTACATGTTCTGAGGCTCGATCGTCACGCGGTCTTCGATCGACGGCCGGAAGCCCTTCCCGGCGGGCTTCAGGGTCACGGTCATGATGCTGCGAACGATCTCCCGGCGGGTGCCGACCCCGAGCCCTTCCCAGACCTTCCGCGCCGCGTCTTCGGACTCGACCCCGGCGAACGCTGCCAGGGGCGACGTGTCGGCGACCTCGGCAAGCTGACGTTCGAGATCTTCGATCCGGACCTGAAGCTTCTTCGCCCGGCGAAGGTACTCGGGACGCTCGACCAGGCCCATGTCTCGATCTTCGCCAAGCTGAGCCTTGCTCTCGCGAAGCACGGCCACCTGACCGCGAAGCTTGCCCGCGTCCACGGTGCCCTGAGACGGCTTGATCAGATCGGCCGCGTCCCGAGCCAGGATGACGATTGCCAGGGCTTCCACGAGCGCGTCAAGCTCGCCTTGCGGTGCCGTGGCGTGCCCGCCGGTGCCGCGCGTCTGGCATGCGTAGATCGGCCGGTCGCGCTTGCCGCTCGACCCCGAGACGCGGACCACAGCGCCACACGGGCACGTCGCGATGCCGGACAGAAGGTGACGGGGCGCGACGCCGGGGTTCGTCCGGCGGTTCGGGTCGGTGAGCTTGCCCATGATCACCCAGAACTCGTCAGGGCTCACGATCGCTTCCCATGGCGCGGTTCCTACGACGTCTTCCGGCGTGTAGACCTTCCGGCCGGTGCCCTTCTTGTGGACCATGAGCCCGGCGTTCCGGGGGCGCATGAGCACGTCACGGACGGTCGGCGCGGTCCACTGGCCACCATCGGCCGCCGGGATGCCGTCCGCGCGAAGGTCGCGGGCGATACCCGCGACGCTCGGACCCTTCGGCATGCCGAACGTCGGGAGAAGGACCACGTCCGCCATGCGCCGGATCACGTCCGTCTCGAACTCGATCGGGCTCACGCCGTCGTCGGCGAAGCCGTAGGGACGTCGGCCCCCGCCGAACGTGCCTTCTTCGGCCTGACGCTGACGGGCTCGGGAGACGCGGCGCGCGGTGTCCCGGCTCGACTTGTTCGCGGCTGCACACATGATCCGGGCGACCATGATCCCGGCGTCGTCGGTGAGCTGGCATGAGCCGGTCAGGCTCTCGCACGTCACGGCGAACCCCGAGCCGGTCACGATGTCGATCGTGTCTTCGAGGTCTCGGGGCTGACGGGCGAGCCGGTCGATGTCGAGCACCACGAGCACGTCAACGGCACGGGTCCGAAGGAGGTCGTTCGCACGGTGGAACTTCGGGCGGTTCGTCCGGCCGGTGCGCTTATCGACCTTGTACGCCGACGTGTCGTTCTCGATCAGGATGTGGGCTTCGTCGAGCGACCAGCCACGGGAAGCGACGTACTTCCGCATGTCCGCCACCTGATCATCGACACCGGCCGTCTCGTCGATCTCGGCATCGGAGATCCTTGCCAGGATTGCCGCTCGCTTCGCCATGTCCCGTGCTCCCTTGTGCTTGACCGCTGGTCACAGCGTATGCGCGAGAAGCGTCGGAATCGATGGTTGGGCAAGACCACCACCATCCGCATCCTGACCACCCTGTCGCGGCCCGACCTCGGCAGCGTGCGGATCGCCGGGTACGACGTCGTGCGCGAAGCGACCAAGGTGCGCGGCGTCATCAGCCTGACCGGTCAGTCCGTCGCGCTGGACGACCAGCAGACCGGCTGGGAGAACCTGGTCATGATCGGCCGCCTGATGCACCTGGGCAGACCCGCCGCCGGCCGTCGTGCCATGGACCTCTTGGAACGGTTCGACCTGGTGGACGCCATGAAAAGGCGGGTGAAGACCTACTCCGGCGGCATGCGCCGACGGCTGGACCTGGCGATGAGCCTGGTCTCGCAGCCGAGGGTGATCTTCCTGGACGAGCCGACCACCGGTCTCGACCCGTCCAGCCGGACGACGATGTGGGACGCCATCAAGGACCTGGTCTCGTCGGGGACGACGATCGTCCTCACCACGCAGTACCTGGAGGAGGCGGACCGGCTGGCCGACCGGATCGTGCTGATCAACGGTGGCAAGGTCGCCGCGTCCGGCACGGCCGACGCGCTGAAGTCCCAGGTGGGCGGAGATCGACTCGACCTGCGGTTCGCGGTGGAGGCTGACGTGGCCCGCGCCGCCGCGCTGTTCGACGCGCCGCGCGGCACCGACCCGCTCGTTCTGGGCATCCCGTCCGACGGCAGCGCGGAGCACCTGCACCGGGTGCTGGACGACCTGCGGATCGCGGGCGTGCCGGTGGTCAAGGTGTCGTCGCACCGGCCGACGTTGGACGACGTTTTCCTGTCCCTGACCACCGCTGGCCGGACCTCGGTCCAGGTCTGAACGGCTCTTGAAAGGACCATGACCATGACCATCACCGCTGTGCACGGCGGCGCCCGCAACGCCGTGACCGACTCCCTGACCATGATCGGCCGCAGCATCCGGCTCAGCCGCCGCAACGTCGACACGCTGGTCGTGTCGATCGTCCTGCCGCTGCTGATGATGTCGCTGTTCGTCTACGTCTTCGGCGGGGCCATCAACACCGGCACCCAGTACATCAACTATGTGGTGCCCGGCATCATCCTGCTGTGCACCGGCTACGGCGCCGCGTCCACCGCGATGTCCGTCACGGACGATATGACCAGCGGCATGATCGACCGGCTGCGCTCGTTGCCGATCCGCAGCTCCGCCGTCCTCACCGGACACGTCGTTGCCAGCGTCGCCCGGAATCTGCTGTCCACCACCGTTGTCATCGGCGCGGCCATCGCGATGGGCTTCCGCCCGGACGCGACGGTCACCGACTGGGTGCTGGCGGCCGGTCTGCTCCTGCTTTACGTGCTCGCGCTGTCCTGGCTGGCGGCCGGGCTCGGCGTGATCGCGAAGTCCGTGGAGTCGGCCAGCACGCTGAGCTTCCTTATGCTGTTCCTGCCCTACCTCAGCAGTGCGTTCGTGCCGACGAACACCATGCCGTCGTTCCTGCACGCGGTGAGCGAGAACCAGCCGATCACCCCGGTGATCGAGACCGTCCGGGGATTGCTGACCGGGACCCCGATCGGCAACACCGGCTGGATCGCACTCGCCTGGTGCGTCGGCCTGCTGACCTGCTCGTTCACCTTCGCCGCCTGGCTGTTCCGCCGCCGTACCCGCGGCTGAGAAAGCATTGCACCCGATGTGATGCCGGCTGCATGGCCACGTTCGAGAAGCTGCTGCACGAGGGCGCACCCGGCACCACGACGGTTCGGCCACCTTGATCCGACATTTGTGAGGACGTACGGCACCGGTGGCTTCGATCCGAGAGGGGTGATCTTCCTTGCTTTACGAGCATCCACACGGCGGTCCAGCTCCGCATTGGTCAGGTCCGGCCATCCGGCCCGGAACGGGCTCGCTTCTCATGTGACCGCTGCGCTGATCAGTCGGTCGGCGGAACATCGTCCAAACGCGAGAGCTCCGCCTGCGGATCGATATCGACCATGGTCCGGATCAGACCCCACTCGCTCCTGGGGGTTCCTCGCCCATGCAAGATGGTAGGTGGGTCGCGCCTGGCGACGGACCCGCTTTCCAAGCGACCGCCGTCGCGATCAGTCGGTCGGCCAGTTCTCCCGCTCGTTGACGAACGTGCCGCGACCTTGCACGGTCACCGTCCATCCCTGCTCGCCGAGGTGCCGCATCGCCCGGCGGACGGTGCCCCGGCTCACGCCGTGCTCCTGCTGTAGCCGGGTTTCCGAGGGCAGCACCTGCCGCGGCCGGTAATCGCCCGCTTTGATTTTCGCGGTGATGATCCCGGCGAGCTGATCCCACAGGGGCTCGGGGTTGAGCTGGTCGACTGTCATGGATGAAACGTTACGGACAGGCCAGATGGCCAAGGCGGACGGTCCGTATTGAACGGGCTGTACGAGTAGGACGAGATAGACGTACAGTATTGCCGCAGTCACTCAAAGCAACGGCCCCGGCAGGCGCTGTAACGCCGTACCGAGGCCTTGATCAGGAAGTGAGTCCTGACCCGTGAACAACCCTAGTACTCCGGTGCTCGACCAGAGCATGGCGAGCGGTTGTGGTTGCTTCGCTGACGCACCGCCGATGCCGATGGGCTGTGCAGTCTGCGGGCACGCGCCCTACGCGCATGGCTGCTCCGACCAGCCCGCCGATCACCAGTACGCGCAGCCCTCCGGCGCGCTGATGGCCGTTCGCCTGGAGGCCCGCCGCACTGGAGACCGTTCCGTGTCCTGCTTTGAGCCGTCCGCGTCCGTGACCCCGGCTGAGATGATCCCGTTGGTACCCGCTCAGAGATCTGCCGGTCAGGCCCCGGCTGACGAGGCCGTACCGGTACCTGCTCGGCGGCCGGGTGAGCAGACATCGGCTGAGGCGTCGGCGTCGGCGCCCGCGCAGTGGCCTGCCGAGGTGACACCACCAGTGTCCGTTCAGTGTTGTCCCGAGCAGATCCCGGTTACCAAGTCCGCCCTACCAGTGCCGTTGCCCCGGCGGGCGCCTTGCCGTCTTCGTCCGGCGCGCCCGTCCAGGTCCGTCCTCACCAGACCGCCCCGGCTTGGCCACCGGCGTCGTCTCACGCCTAGCGCCAGGCGAACGGCCACCCGCGCCCTGCGATGCGCAGTGGTCACCCCGTCTTCGTACCGGCTGCCCGGCCCGTACGGCGCACCCCTCCGCGTCCTGCCCTGCCCCATGAAGCGGGCCCGTCCACCGCTACCAACGACCGGACGGGCCCTTGATCGGATGGAGGTCCAATCAATGGACGATGTTAGATCCAGCACCCCCGAACCGGCCATCCCCGGCCGGCGACTGATCCTCAGCGACGCCGGACGGCTGTGGGCCAGCCGGATGCCGCATCCATGGTCATGGCCACTGCGAGTGCTACATCTGTCAGTTTCTCCTCGTATGTATGGAACGTCTGGGATGGATCACACGCACACGTCCACCGGGAACCACAGTCCCTGCATCGTGCGGTCTTTTTTCTTGAAGTGGCCGCGGATGATCTCCACCTCGGGACGGTACGCGCCCAGGGCGGCCAGGTAAGTCTCCTGCCTCAGGGCAGCGTCAGGTTCGCCTTTGACGATCGCGGTGAAGTACCTCACCTTGAGCACTACGTCATCCCGGCGGATTTGCTGCACCAACTCGACGAGGTCAAGCCACAAATAGGCGCGACCGTACTTGCTCTTCAGCCCGTGGTACAGGTTGAAGCCATCGACGTACGCGACCACGTCCACCAGGACACCTCCGACATTGGCCAGCCTCGCCGATGGTAGCTACGATGGAGGTACACGAAGTTGGTTACGGCCAACTGGGCGGCCCTGCGAGGGGCCGCATTTTTTGTTTGTGGTGATTTCCCGACAGCTGTGCGTACCTGTTGCTGAGCCGTCATCGCCGATCCCGCTGACCTGGCATGCACCGTAGCCGCCCGGCGGAAGGGACATGGCTGCGACGTCTCCGACGTGAAGCGCTACGCCCGGCCCGGCGTTGACGCTCACGGTCCCTGAAACACCTTCCACAACGCGGCGAGTATCGGCGGCTTTCTCACTTCAGCAAGCCGGAGATCGTCTTCTGCAGGCGGGCCGCGCGGCCGGCCGGGGTCCTGGTCTTCAGCAGCGGCAGGATCAGCAGGTGGCGGCCGGTCTTGTCGAGTGCCTTGAAGCGGGCGGCGGCCTGCGGGTTGGCCACGACTCCCACTGGGCGGCGTCCGCGAAGTGCATCATCGGCCCAGGACCTCCAGGTAGTGCCGGTTGTACATGATGCCCAGCACGTTGCCGAACGGGTCGACCACGGACGCGGTGACGAAACCGGGGCCGTACTCGGTGAGCGGCGTGTGCGGCATGGCCCCCAGGGACAGCAGCCGGTCCAGGGCGGCCCGCACGTCGTCGACGTGCCAGTGGATGATCGCGCCCCCGGGGGCGGCGGGCGCGCTCGGCGGGGCGTACCGCCGGCCGATGAGGCCGAGTTCGGCCTGGTAGTCGCCGATCCTGAACTCGTAGTAGGCGGCCGGCTGCCCGTTACCCGGACGCTCGAAGTACGGCTCTACGTCCAGCAGTTCGACGTACCACTCCTTGGCGGCCTCCAGGTCGTCGGCCCAGAAGCTGACGGTGGCCAGTCCTCGCAACATCGGAGATCCCTTCTTCCGGTCGGTGACAGTGACCATTTTCCGCCCCTAAAGTGCTCACCAACTGACTACTTTGTTGGAGAAACCGGGGGACATGCGCGCTGATCGCCTCGTCGCAGCCCTCCTGCTCATGCAGGCCCGTGGCCGGGTGACCGCCGCCGAGCTGGCCGACGAGCTGGAGGTGTCCGTCGCCACCGCTCGCCGCGATCTGGAGGCGCTGTCCGCGGCCGGCATCCCGGTGTACCCGCAGCCGGGACGCGGCGGCGGCTGGTCGCTCGTCGGTGGTGCCCGCACCGATCTCAGCGGCCTGTCGGCGATCGAGGCGCAGGCACTGTTCCTGCTCGTCGGCCCGGCCGCGGCCGTCTCGGGTGAGGCCAGGGCGGCGCTGCGCAAGCTCGTGCGGGCGCTGCCACAGACCTTCCGTGCCGAGGCCGAGGCCGCCGCCGACGCCACGATGATCGACCCCACCCGGTGGGGCGAGCGTGATCGCCACCGGCCAGAGATGGTCGATCTGCTGCAGACCGCCGTGATCCGCAGGCGAAAGGTCCGTCTGACCTACACCGACAGCGCCCGGGAGCGGACCGAACGGCTGGTCGACCCGTGGGGCCTGGTCGACAAGGACGACATCTGGTACCTGCTCGCCGGGACCGAACGAGGGCGGCGAACCTTCCGAGTTGACCGAGTCATCGGAGCCGAGCCGACCGACCAGCCCGCCGAGCGCCCGGACGACTTCACGCTCGCCACCGCGTGGCGACAGGTCGTCGGTGAGGTGGAGCGGCGGCGTTCACGCACCTGGGCCACCGTGCTCATCGAGGCCAGGTTCGTGCCGGTACTGCGAACGCACTTCGGACGGCACTGCCACATCGACGGCGAGCTCGACCACGGGCGTGTCCGGGTCCGCCTCGCCGCACCGACCCCGTTGGACATTGCTCGGCACCTGGCCGGCTGGGGCGCGATGATCGAGGTGGTCGAACCGCACTCCGTCCAGGCCGAACTGGCGCGGATCGGCGCCGAACTCGCCGGCCGCTACACCAGCGGACACTGACACGGAGTTCGGCCTTGGGGCGGCGCGTGTCACGCCAGGCTGTCCAGGCTGTCGAGCTCGCGAACGAGGCGGGCTCCCTCTCGGGTCATGATCTCCGGGTCGCGCAGAGCATTGGAGAGCAGGGACATGCCCTGGTAGGCGCCGACGAGCGTCAGCGTGAGGCCCTCGGGGTCGGCCACGCCCATCTGGCGGTACTGCTGTTCCACCCAGTCCAGCAGCCGGCGGATGACATGGCCCGCCGCGAGGTCGAGGCCACTCTCGGTTCGCTTGTCGAGTTCGACGGCAAGGGTGCCCGTGGGACAGCCGTAGCGGGCCGTGGTGTCGCGCTGACCGACCCACGCGTCCACGAGACCCTTGAGCTGATGGCGCGGTTCATGCCGCTGCCCGTGGTCGAGGGCACCCTGGCCATCCTGGGCGAACCGACCGAGGGCGAGCAGCGGGTGAGCCCCGACGTCGAACGCGTCCTGGGCCGGGCGCCGGGCACCTTCGCCGCCTGGGCCGAGCGCAGCGCCGCAGCCTTCCGGTGAGCATGTCGGTCGAGTATTTCCTCGCTGAGCCGCACGTGGCCACCCTGACCACCTCGCGTCCCGACGGCTCGCCGCACGTGGTCGCGGTGCGTTTCACCGGGGACGGTCAGGCGAGGCTGGCCCGTGTGCGGTCAGCATTCCCCTGGGACGGTGGGTGTGCGGTCAGCGCTTGACGGCTCGCAGGACGACGAATTTGGGGTCGCTCGCGGCGACCTCGCAGTTGCCGAAGAGCCGGCGCAGCTTCGCGTGGTAGCCGAGGTGCCGGTTGCCGACCACCCACAGCTCGCCGCCGCGGCGCAGCGCGGCGCGGGAGCCGTTGAACATGCGCCAGGCCGTCGCGTCGGTCGTCGCGCGGTGTGTGTGGAACGGCGGGTTGTTCAGCACCAGGTCCACCGTCCCGGCGGGTACGCCTGACAGGCCGTCGGTCGCCAGGAATTCCGCAGTGGTGCCCGCCGCCACGTTCGCCCGGAAGGTGGCCTCCGCCGAGGCCAGCGCCTGATAGGACTCGTCGATGAACGTCACCTGGGCTTCGCTGTTGCCCAGTGCGGCGGCGAGCCCGACCACCCCGTTGCCGCAGCCCAGGTCCACGACATGTTCGCGCCCACGGCGCTGCGGCAGATTCTTCAGGAAGAAGCGGGTGCCGACGTCCAGGCGGTCGGCGCAGAAGATGCCCGCGTGGTTGGTGACGGTCAGCCCCGAGACGGCTCCGACACCGGCGGGCAGCGGGTAGCTTCGCGGCCACGGGTTGTCGCTCCGGGGAAGCCCGGGGTCCGGTGCGCAGAAGATGAGCCGTGCCTTCTTCGCCGCCAGCGACGTCCTGGTCGGCCCAAGGATCCGTTCGAACAGGTGTAGCGTCGAGGTGTGGATCTCGGTGACCATCCCGGCGCCGACGACCACCGTGCCGGAGTGTAGGTGCGGTGCAAGGCGGTGCAGCTGGTCCTCAAGGAGTGCGAGGCTCTTGGGCACTCGGATGAGCAGCACGTCGATCCGGTCGACGGGTGCGTCCCTGGTCGTACGGAGCCGCACTGTGTCCCCGGCGTCCCTGGCATCTCTGGAGTCCCCGGCATCTCTGGAGTCCCCGGAGTACCCGGTGACCCCGTTGCGCTCCATGTTCGCCAGGGTCGCCCGCCGGCCGAGGAAGGAGTCGGTGATCTGCACGGGACGGTGATCGGCGAGCGCGGTGACCAGAGCACCCCACCGGTCGCCCAGCACGACCACGGTGCCCGACAGGTCCGTGGGGCCGCCGTCGATTCCGTCGAGGTACCGCAGTAGATATTCGTCGGCGGCGTCCCAGGCGCGAAGCGGGTCGCGGGGATCCTCGGGGAAGCGGGTGAGGTCGAACTCACCTCTCGACGTCGTTAAACGGTTCATCGCGCCATAGGCTAGCGAGTCGCGCGATGAGCTGGTCACATCCCCGCCCCGCCTGGACCGGTCGCGTACGCCGGGCGAAGACCATGCCGGCCGCGCCGCGACCCGCATGCTGCTCCCACACCGCCTCGGAGCACCCCGATCATGATTTCTAAAGACGGTGGAAGGAGAGGTCGGCGCGGCCAGGTGAGAGTGGTCAGGGGAGGCGGTACTGCGCCGTGTCGAAGTAGGTGAAGAGGGCGGCGCTGTGCTTCCTGATCTCCTCGGGGTCCAGGATCCAGATCGCGTACGCCTCCGTGTACAGCTCGGTGGGGTCCTGCGTGGCGTGTGAGTAGGTCGTCAGGCCCAGTGAGATCTGGCCCTCGTTGACGGCGCCGACGAACTTGCTCCCACGGTCGGTGAAGAATTCCTTGCCGTCCATGAACTTCCTGCGCCACAGGGCGACGTCGGCCTGGATGCCGCAGAACCTGATGATCTCGTTGTGCAGGTCCGCCCAGATCACATTGGCCGGTTGCGGTGGCAGCTTGCCGATGATGTTCGTGAACTCGGTGGGCGGCACCTTGGCGCCCTGGCCCTGCGCCCTGAGGAGCGCCACGATCGCGTCGTAGGCGGTGTTGAGGGTGTTGAACTCCTGCTCGATCTGCTTGTACAGCTGGATGGCGTTGTTCTGCTGCCCGGACTTCAGCAGTTGAGCCAGGTCGGCCAGTGCCCCGCCCTTGGCCGTGCAGGAGGCGGCCAGGGCGTCGGCCTGGGCGGTCCTCTTCTGCGTCGCGTCCACTGTGTCGAAGGCCAGCACCGCGAGTTCCCGCCACGGGGCGGTGCTCATGATCTTCCGTTCGACGGCGTGGTCGATCCTGTCCTGCGGCAGTGGCGCGGGCGTGCCCACCCCGGCGCCTTCGCCGATGCCGGTCAGGGCCTTCTCCGCGGTCCGGCGGGACAGGGTCCTGCGGTTCAGGGAGTCGAGGGCGTGGCCGACCTCGTGCAGGATGACCTGGAGGCTCGGCGGCCGGGCGGGCGCGCCGGCGGTTCCGCCATAGAAGCCCTTTTCGTCGTCGATGAAGGTGACGTCCGTCACGGTGAGCCTGCCCCAGGATCCCGAGTACGGGCTGAGGATCTCGGTGAGCCTGGCCTGGATGTGGCCGCCCACGGTGTCGTCGGCCTTGGCCGCCAGCTGGGTGACACGTGCCAGCTCAAGGCCGTACAGCGCCACGCGGTCCGCCGCGGGGACGAGGGCCAGCGCGTGGTGGATTTTGGTCAGGTCGGGAACGGTCCATTCGCCGGTGATCGCGCTGAGGTGGTAGGTGTCGACGAGCTGTTTCTTCAGCACTCCGAGGTTGCCGGCGAGAGCCGGACCGTTGACGGGCAGGCCGCGGCCGACGAGCGTGGCCTCCGCGTTGTAGTTCTGGTCGAAGCTGAGGATCACCTGCCCGAGGGAGCCTTCGGGGTCGAGGGGCACGAGCAGCCGGTACTGCTTGAGTCGCAGGTCGCGGCCGGTCGCCAGCGCCGCGAGCTGCCACGTCAGCGCTCTCGTCTCGGCTTCCGTGAGCGCGGGCCGCACTCCGGGTCCGGTGACCTTGACCAGCTTGCCCTTGAGGTAGCCGGCGTTGATCTTCGCGGTCACCTGCGCGGCGTCGACCTCTCCGGGCAGGGGTACGACGTCGAGGCCTGTAATCTCGTAGATCCGGTTGTGGTGACACTCGATATGTTGGGACACGGTGGAACTTTATGGCGGGGATTTGAGATAGAGAAGTGGGAAAATTACGACAAGTGGCCTGATTGGTGAAGTGGGAGGTCACGGGATTTTGGACCATTCCACATCATGGGTGGTCGGCTACCCGCCGGGCTGATCAAGCCCTCGATTTATAACAAAAAGTCGATAAATATCGCGCTTTCCGGCCTGGCCGGAAATTTGGGCCCTTTTAGGGCGGGCCGATATGCTCACGGGGGATGCCTTGGGGGGCCACCCCGATTTCCCTGCCTGCGCTCGGTGTCTCCCCACGACGGCACACGACGGCACACGACGGCACACGACGGCACACGACGGCACACGACGGCACACGACGGCGGAGTGCCCCGCCCCGGCGGCGAACGCCGGGGTTCCCGCGGCCGAGGACAGGCCGGCGAGGGCGAGGGAGCCTCTCCCCCGTTCAGGTGACCGTCCGATACGCCGACGTTCGTCATGAACAGAGGTACGGCGTCGCCTCCGCGCCCGGCGTCGAGCAGCTCGCGGAGCCGTTCGGTTGGTGTACCTCCGCGCGCTGGGCGCCCGTGCCACCCGAGCGGCGGGTGATCCAGAAGGAACAGGCCACCCCTGACCGGGCACAAGCCGTCCACAAGTGCCGGTCCCTAGGCTTCTCGCCGGTGAGCCGCCCAGGTCACCTCGGTCACTCAGGTCACCTCGGTCACTCAGGTCACCCTGGTCACTCAGGTCACCTTGGTCACTCAGGTCACCTTGGTCACCTTGGTCACACCGGTCATCTCGGAAAGGGGATCTCTCAATGGTGGTCAAGAACGGTCCGAAAGCTGCCCTGACCCGGATCAACAAGTGCGGGCGGGAAGGGGCGCCCACGCTCAGCCTGAGCGGGCTGAAGCTGACGGAGTTGCCCGAGCGGATGAGAGACCTGACGCATCTACGCGAGCTCGACCTGACCTTCAACGAGCTGACCGAGCTTCCCGAGTGGCTGGGCGACCTCACCGCGCTCACCAGGATCTCGCTGTGGGACAACCGGCTGACGAGCCTGCCGAAGTCGATCGGTAACCTCACTGGTGTCCCCTGGCTCTACCTGTGGGACAACGAACTGGCCGAAATCCCCGGGTTGCTGGGCAACCTCACCGGTCTGACCAGTCTCGATCTGCGCGGCAACCGGCTGACCGAGCTTCCCGAGCCACTACGGAACCTCACCGCGCTGACCGAGCTCGACCTGCGCGGCAACCGGCTGGCGGAGGTCCCCGAATGGCTCCCGGACCTCACCGCGCTGACCACCCTCCGTCTCGGAGGTAACGACCCGCGGCCCACGGTCCCGGCCTCCCTGCGCCTGCTCGCCCGGACCTCACCGCAGTGGCGCCGTTTCCTGGCGAGCCGCAACCGCTGATCGTCCGCTTCCCCCGCAGGCCGTCCGCTCTCCCGCAGGCCGTCCGCTCTCCCGCAGGCCGTCCGTTTCCGCCGGGGAGGGTCCGCCCACCGCGTTTCGACCGGGTGGTGGACAAGCGTCGACGCGCGGCTCCATGCCGCCGTTGGGCGGCTCTGCGGTAGGTGACCTCATCGGGATGCCCGACGCGGGCGAATGTTAAGAAAACTAGACATGGTGTCGGCTTTGCCTTACATTCGTGGCATGTCATCCGAAGAGAAGAGTGCGTGGATCATGGGGGTGGTCGCGGTGTGCGCGTACGCGGCCTACCTCGTCATCGTTCTCGGGCGAGCAGACGGCGTCCCCCTCACCGAGGTGCCGTACGTGTCGACGCTGCTGTGGAGCGTCGGCGCCGCGATCGCGGCGTCGATCGTGCTCCACGTCGCGGTCGCGATCGCCTCACCCGAGGACGCCGGCAAGAAGGACCAGCGTGACCGGGAGATCTACAGGTTCGGCGAATACGCCGGCCAGTCGTTCGTCGTCGTGGGCGGGGTGGCGGCGCTCGGCATGTCGCTGGCCGAGCTGGACCATTTCTGGATCGCCAACACCATCTACCTGGCGTTCGTCCTGTCGGCGGTCCTCGGATCCACGGCGAAGATCTTCGCCTACCGCAAGGGCTTCTGGCCATGGTGAAGCCGACCAGGGTCACCAACACGATCCGTGCCCTCCGGTTCGCGCACGGGGAGATGACGCAGGCGGAGCTGGCAGAGCGCATCGGCGTGACCCGCCAGACCGTCATCGCCATCGAGCAGGCCCGCTACTCACCCTCGCTGGAGATGGCCTTTCAGATCGCCCGGGTGTTCGACGTCTCGCTCGACGACGTCTTCCAGTACGCCGACAGTGAGGGAGAGACACGGTGAAGGCCATCGTCCAGGACACGTACGGCTCACCCGATGTCCTGGAACTCAGGGAGATCGACAGGCCGGTGATGGGGGACGACGACCTGCTCGTACGGGTGCGCGCGGCCGCCGTCGATCCGGGGGTCTGGCATCTCATGACGGGCCTGCCGTACCTGGCGCGGGTCATGGGCTTCGGTTTCCGCAGGCCCAAGGTCCGCGTTCGGGGCATGGACGTCGCGGGGCACGTCGAGGCGGTCGGCGGGAACGTGACCCGGTTCAAACCGGGTGACGAGGTGTTCGGCACCTGCGACGGAGCCTTCGCCGAGTACGCCTCCGCCCGGCAGGACAGGTTCGCGCCGAAGCCGGCGAACCTCACCTTCGAGCAGGCGGCGGCCGTCCCCGTCTCCGCCTGCACCGCCCTGGAGAGTCTTCGCGACGCGGGAAGGGTGCAGCCGGGGCAGAAGGTCCTGATCATCGGTGCGGGGGGAGGCGTGGGGACGTTCGCGGTGCAGCTGGCCAAGGCGTTCGGCGCGGAGGTCACCGGCGTGTGCGGCACGACGAAGGCGGACCTGGTCCGATCGATCGGCGCCGACGACGTCATCGACTACACCCGCGACGACTTCGCGGACCGGGCACGCCACTACGACCTCATCCTCGACACCGCCGGAAACCGCCCGTTGTCACACCTGCGGCGCGCCCTCACCCCTCGGGGAACCCTCGTCATCGTGGGAGGCGAGCGGGGAGGGCGGTGGATCGGAGGCAACGATCGCCAGCTCCGGGCGCTCATGCTCGCACCGTTCGTGGGGCAGCGGCTGCGTGGGCTCTTCTCGATGCCGCGCGAGGAGGACCTTCGGTCGTTGAGGGAGATGATCGAGGAGGGTAAGGTCACGCCGGTCATCGACAGGACGTACCCGCTGGGCGAGGTACCCGAGGCGATCCGTTACCTGGAAAAGGGCCACGCGCGTGGCAAGGTCGTCATCACCGTGTGAGGCGCGACCGGCGCCGGCCCGTTCGCCAATGCGCCGTCAGGTCGTGTCGCCTGACTTGATCCCCGTCTGGCGGAACCGCGGTCACCGCCGGTCGACGGAGGCCAGGGCGCCGGAATCGGTTGAGGCACCTCCGTCACGCTGACGTGTGGGCCGTCGGCTCACCCTGGAACCTGACCGGGCAAGGCCCAGGCCACCAGTCGATGACCTGGGCTTCTCATATTCGCGACTCGGGTGCCCGCCTGCTCGACTCCATCCCGTACGGCGTGGACGAACTGCCGCGGCCCATGGCTCGCGAGGTGTTCGCCGTCGTCAAGGCGAGGAGCCTGCCGGCAGGAGTGTCTCCCTAAGCGGTTCGCCGCACGTCAGCGGGGCGGGTAGGGAGGCCACTGCGGCGGGTACGGAGGCCGCCACGGCGGGACCGGGTACGAGTTCGGGTACGGGGGCCGCCAACCCGGGTACGGGGGCCGCCAACCCGGGTACGGGGGTCGCCAGCCCGGGTACTGCGGGATCGGGTAGCCGACCGGGTACGGGGGCCGCCAGCCCGGGTACGGGGGTCGCCAGCCCGGGTAGGGAGGCCGCCAGCCCGGGTAGGACGGCTGACCGACCGTGCTGCCTATGGGCACGCAGTCGTACTGCGGGCACGGTGTGGTGAAGCACTGCTTGGGCGAGGGCACGCAGACGCGGCCGGGACCGCAGTTGACCGCCGCGCACGGCGATCCGGGATCGCATTTACCCGCCGCCTGCGCGGCCGGCGCGGCGGCGGCAGCCTGCGCCGCCGGGGCGGTGGACGCTCTGTCCGCCCAGGCCGCGGTCGTGGCGACTGGTGATCCGGTCAGTGTGACCAGGGCCAGCGCCAGAATCAGTTTTCGAAGCATTTTTCCCCCAGATATCATGATCGGTTCTGCCTCTCTGGTGATGCTCGCACCGACCATTCCTGCTGACGGCAAAGCGACCATAAGCAAGTCGGATGGCTTGCGAAGAATTAGGTAGTGATTCTGGGCGCTAAACATTTTCGCCGGAAATATCATGTCAATTCGGGCGGCCCAACTGTCGGGCGTGACACTCAAATCGGCTTATGACGTGACACTTAAATTCGGCCATAAGTAACGCATGGCATGAAAGGTCGCATCCTTCTCTGGAAGAGCCATCAGTGTCGGCTATATGTTGATTCGGAAGGGCAGCAGGCAGACCGGGGCTGCACCCGGTCGCGGTGGATGAGCAGTGCCAGTCCGATCAGCGTCGCGCCTTCATCCCTCGGCAAGGCCGGCGTTCGGCCTCATCCCTCGGCAAAGCCGGCGTCCGAGCCGACGCGCTGCTCCTCCTCGGTCGCCCGCATCCGGAACAGCCCGTCGACCACCCTTCCGATGATGAACGTGACGACGAAGCTGTACAGGCCGACGGCCAGGACGCCGACCACCTGCTTGCCCAGCAGCGCGGCCGACCCGCCGTAGAAGAGGCCGGGGGCTCCGACGAGCTCGCCGGTGGCGAAGAACCCGAGCAGCAGGATGCCGGTGATGCCGCCGGCCCCGTGGAGGCCGGTCACGTCCAGCGTGTCGTCGTAGCCGAGGACCAGTTTCATCTCGACCGCGTACGTGCACACGAGGGCGGCGACGATGCCGACGACGAGCGCGCCCTCGACGTTGACGAACCCGCAGGACGGGGTGATGGCCACCAGGCCGGCCAGGGCGCCGTTGGCCGAGCCCATCCTGGTCAGGTGCCGGAAGCGGATCCACTCCACCAGCCGCCAGGTCAGCATCCCCGCGCAGCCCGCGATCATCGTGCTGAGGAACGCCCTGGCGGCCAGCGGGCCGTCGGTCAGCGCGGAGCCCGCGTTGAACCCGAACCAGCCGAACCAGAGCAGGGCCAGGCCCAGCAGGACCATGGGAATGTTCTCGGGCCGAGGGGCGTCCTTGCGCCGGAAGGCGAGACCCGGTCCCAGCACCAGTGCCAGGGCCAGCCCCGAGATGCCCGAGTTCAACTCGACGACCAGCCCGCCGGCGAAGTCCAGCACGCCCCAGGTCTTGAGCCAGCCGGAGTCGGAGAACACCCAGTGGGCGACCGGCGCGTAGACCAGGGTCATCCACAGGACGCCGAAGAGCATCCACGGGCCGAACCGGGTCCGTCCCGCGACCGAGCCGCTGATCAGCGCGACCGTGATGATGGCGAAGGTCAACTGGAACAGCGCGAAGACGTACGTGGGGATCTGCTGGTGCAGCGTCTCGGGGGTGATGTTCGCGAACCGGAAATTGCTCCAGCCGATGATCCCGGCGCCGCCGAGGTCCTTTCCGAAGGCCAGCCCGTATCCGTAGCAGAACCAGACGATGGTCACCAGGCTGATCGAGATGAAGCTCATGTAAAGCGTTGTCAGCAGATTCTTGGAACGGACCATGCCGCCATAAAAGAAGGCCAGCCCTGGAGTCATGAGAAGCACCATCGCGGTGCTCGTCAGCATCCAGGCTGAATCACCGGTGTTCAGTCCGCTTGATATCCAGGTGTTCAGTCCGGCCGACATCATGGGCCCCTTCGTCTTGTTTGCTCCTTCGGCTCCGTTCACGCCTGCCGACGGAGATGCCCTAGCTCACATGGTTGGCGTCCAAGTAGGGGGTTAACCGCAGAGCCTTCGATATTTGACCAAATGCTGGCCTTGGCGGATTTTCGCCGGTTCGGTACATGGAAAGTAGTGCTGTGTGCCCACACCGCGTATTCATTTTTGACGGCCGTTCATGGGCAGGACACACACCGGCGACGGGAAGGGCGACGTTCATGGCATCGGCGTCTTCGCCGTCGGACGCACCCGGAGGCGGGCACCCTGCCGCAGGGCGGCGCGCACTTGAATACCTGTTGACGATTCCCCGTGGAGTCGCGCAGGTCGATTTACAGCCCAACTACTGGACGGGCCTGATTTTCATCGTCGCGTTGTTCGCCGGCGGCTGGCGGTTCGGCGCCTTCGGCCTGCTGGGAACGGTCGTCGCCACGGTCACCGCGCACCTGCTCGGTGTCACCTGGGACCGGGTCTCGGTGGGGCTGGAGGGCTTCTGCGGCACGCTGATCGGTGTCAGCCTGGTGCTCTACCTGGAAGCCCGGTGGATGACCGTGGTCCTGGTCATCGCCGGTGCGATCGCCGGAAGCGTGCTCACCTCGGCGCTGAACGTGCTGCTCACCCCGTACAACCTGCCGACCTTCACCGCGCCCTTCTGCGTGATCACCAGTGTGATGGTGATCGGCGGCCCGTCCTTCAGACGGATCTGGGCGGAGCACGCGCGCTCGGCCCCACCGACGGCCACCGCTCCCGAAACCGCGGTGACCTGGCACGACCTCTGGCAGGGCACGCTCAGTGGCGTCGGTCAGGTGTTCTTCCAGAACCAGTGGTACGTCGGCCTGATCTTCCTGATCGGACTGTTCGTGGCCGGCTGGGTGACCGGGATGGTGGCGCTCGCCTCCAGCCTGGTCGGCCTGCTCACCGGCTGGGTGCTGGGCGCGCAGGCCGCGGACCTCGGGGCCGGCCTGTACGGCTACAACGCCGTGCTGACCGGGCTCGCGCTGTGGGGCACGTTCGTCCTGGTGAACCGGGTGAGTGCGGTCTACGCGGTGATCGGCGTGGTGTCCGCGGCGGCCCTGACCGCCGGTATCGGAAACCTGTTCGCGGTAACCGGCGGACACACCCTCACCTGGCCGTTCGTGCTCGTGTCCTGGGTGTTTCTGGCGGCCATCCCGATGTTCAAGAAAATTCAGCGCGCCGGGTAGCCGTGCGGAGAAAGGATCCCGATGAATCTGACACCACGCGAGATGGACAAGCTGCTCATCTTCCTCGTCGCCCAGATGGCCGAACAGCGCCGCAAGCGCGGCCTGAAGCTGAACTACGGCGAGACGGTGGCGCTGATCAGCTCAGCGATCGTGGAGGCGGCGCGGGACGGCAAGACGGTCGCCGAGTGCATGGAACTGGGCAAACAGGTGGTCGGGCCCGACGACGTGCTGCCCGGCGTGCGCGGGATGCTGAAGCTGATGCAGGTCGAGGCCACCTTCGACGACGGTACCAAGCTGGTCTCCTGTCATGATCCCGTCGGTGGGAAGTGATGCCGGGGGAACGCGCGGTCCTGCTGCTCGGCGGGCACGAGAGCCCGGCCGGATCCGGCGGTCTCGACGCCTGCGGCCTGCACGCCGCCCTCCAGGACCACGCGCGGGCCGTGACGGTGCCGATGACGCTCGGCCGGGATCCGGGGCCGGCTGCCGTCGCCGCGCAGACCCTGAGCTGGGCGGCGCGCGCCCGCGCCCCCGGAGACCTGCTGCTGGCCAGACCGCTGGGCACGACCGAGCACCTGGTCGGCTGGATCAGGTCCGCGGTGGGCCAGGCGTCGCGCGGCGGGTCATCGCGGCAGGCGATGCTGCTGGTGGCGCCCGCCGCCGGGCCCGGGCCGGACGCGGAACTGTTCAGGGTGGCACGGCTGGTGTGGCAGTACAAGCAGGTGCGCTGGGTGGAGGTCGCCCTGATGGGCGGCGAGCCGGACGTGGACGAGGGCCTGGAACGCTGCCGCAGGCTGGGCGCCGACGACTTCGTACTGGTGCCCGCCTCGTTCGTTCCCGCGCCGGTACGAGCCGGCGCCCGCACCGCCGGGCCGCTGCTGGGGCGGGCCGCGCTCACCACGCTGATCCACGAACGGGTGGCCGAGGCGGAACGGCGGTGGGCCCGGCACGGTGACGACGGGCTGCCGGCCGTGGCGCCCGGACATCACCACGACCACGACGACCATCACCAGGGCTTCCGGGCGGCGGCGAACCTAAAAGGGGGCGACATCACATGTCGGATGACGACGTCTACATCTACGGCGAGGGACAGATCGAGCTGAACGCCGGTCAGCCCAGGGCGAAGCTGACCGTGCACAACACCGGTGACCGGGCCGTTCAGGTCGGCTCGCACTTCCATTTCTTCGAGGCCAACCGGGCGCTGAGATTCGATCGCGACAAGGCGTTCGGCAAGCGCCTGGACATTCCGGCCGGCACCGCCGTCCGGTTCGAACCCGGAGACACCAAAGAGGTGAAACTGGTCGAGTACGGCGGGGGCCTGCGGATCTACGGTTTCGGCGGGCTGCTCAACGGAAGTGTCCGTTCACGTGAGGCGCACCGCGAGGCGCTGAAAAGAATGCGCGAACGCGGCTATCTCGACGAGCCGGGCGGGGCCGCGGCCGCCTCGTCAAAGAAGAACGGCTCCTCAGGCTCCGCGAAGAAGGGCTGAATCCCGATGACCACGATCAGTCGTAAACAGTACGCGAGCATGTACGGCCCGACGGTGGGCGACCGGATCCGCCTCGGGGACACCAACCTCGTCGTCGAGGTGGAGAAGGACCACACCGAGGGGCACTACGGGGACGAGGCCCAGTACGGGGGAGGCAAGACGGCCCGCGACGGGATGTCGGCCGATCCGGCCTCGCGGAACCTCACGGTCGCCCTGGACGTGGTGATCACCAACGCGGTGGTCATCGACCCGATGCTGGGCATCGTCAAGGGCGACATCGGTATCAAGGACGGCAGGATCGCCGGGATCGGCAAGGCGGGCAACCCGCACACCCAGAACGGGGTCGACCGGCGGCTCGTCATCGGCGCGGGCACCGAGGTGATCTCCGGCGAGAACCTCATCGCCACCGCCGGCGCGATCGACACCCACGTCCACTTCGTCTCCCCGCAGCAGGCGCAGAACGCGCTGAGCAACGGGATCACCACCCTGGTCGGCGGGGGGACCGGTCCCGCCGACGGCACCCGCGGCACCACCTGCACCCCGGGGCCGTGGAACATCGCCCGCATCCTGCAGGCGTACGAGGGCATCCCGATCAACGTCGGGGTGTACGGAAAGGGGAACAGCAGCCTGCCGGGTTCCCTGGAGGAGCAGATCCGGGCGGGCGCCTGCGGGCTGAAGGTGCACGAGGACTGGGGGAGCACGCCCGCCGTCATCGACTGCTCGCTGTCCGTCGCCGACGAGTACGACATCCAGATAACCATCCACACCGACACGCTGAACGAGGCCGGGTTCGTCGAGGACACCATCAGCGCGATCAACGGCCGCGCGATCCACACCTACCACTCCGAGGGCGCCGGTGGCGGGCACGCCCCCGACATCCTGCGGGTGACCGGGGAGCCCAACGTGCTGCCGGCCTCCACGAACCCGACGCTGCCCTACACCGTCAACTCGGTGGACGAGCTGCTGGACATGACGATGGTCTGCCACCACCTCAGCTACGACGTCCCCGAGGATGTGGCGTTCGCCGAGAGCCGGGTCCGTGCCGAGACCATCTCCGCCGAGACGGTCCTGCACGACCTGGGCATCATCAGCATGATCGGCTCGGACTCGCAGGCGATGGGCCGGGTGGGCGAGTCGTTCACCCGTGCCTTCCAGATCGCGCACCACTGCAAGGACAAGCGGGGGGCGCTGCCGGAGGACTCCTCCCGCAACGACAACTTCCGGGTGCTGCGCTACCTGGCAAAGCTGACCATCAACCCGGCCCGTACCTGCGGGATGGCGGACACGATCGGCTCGCTGGAGGACGGGAAACTGGCCGACATCGTGCTCTGGCAGGTGCACTCCTTCGGGGCCAAGCCCTTCATGGTCGTCAAGGGCGGCATGATCGGCTGGGCCCAGATGGGCGATCCGAACGCGTCCCTGCCGACGCCGCAGCCGGTCTACTACCGGCCCATGTACGGCGCCTTCGGCACCGCGCTGAAGGAGACCTGCGTCACCTTCATGTCGCAGGCCGGGATCAACGAGGGCGTGCCCGAGAAGCTCGGCCTGGAGCGGCTCATCCGGGGGGTGCGCCAGTGCCGGACCGTCGACAAGCGCCACATGCTGCGCAACTCGACGCTGGCCGACATCATGGTCGATCCGGAGACCTACAAGGTCTCGGTGAACGGCAAGACGGTCAGCATCGAGCCGGCCGGCAAGCTGCCGCTGAACCGGCTGTACTTCGTCTGATGAGCCTCGCGCAGGACACGAAGGACCTGGACCCGCTGCTCGCCCAGCTCCAGCTCACCGACTCCGGTTTCCCGAGCGGGCTGTACACGCTCTCGCACGGGCTGGAGGGGTACGTCCAGATCGGGGCGGCCGGATCGGCGGACCTGCGTGGCCTGCTGACCGATCTGCTGTACAACTCGGTGGGGCCGGGGGACGCGACGGCCCTGGTGCTGGCGCACCGCGCCGTCGGGGCGGGCGACTGGGACCGGCTGGTCGAGGTCGACCGGCGGCTGCACGCGATCAAACTCAACCGCGAGCAGCGCTCCGCCTCGGCCAGGACCGGCCGGCAGGTCCTGGACACGGCGGTATGGGCGTTCGCCTCGCCGGAGGCCGCCCGGCTGGCGGCCCTGGTGGCGGAGAAGGCCACGCCGGGCAACCACGCGGTCGTGGTCGGCGCGATCCACGCGGGCATGGGCGTGCCCGTCGCCCACGCGGTGGCCGGTGACCTTTACGCCTTCGCCGCAGGCTGGACGGCGGCGGCGGTGCGGCTGGGCCGCACCGACTTCCGTCGGGCCCAGCAGATCCTGGGCGAGGTCCGGCCGGATCTCGCCCGGGTCGCGCGGGCGGCGCTCGGCGCCGAGGACCCCAGGGACCTGAACGGCTCGGTACCCGTCGCCGACACGGTTTCAGCCGCGCACGAGCGGGCGGCGGCCCGTCTGTTCATCACCTGAAGGGACCCGAGATGGAACTGCGGAAGGTGTTCAAGGTCGGTATCGGGGGGCCCGTCGGATCCGGCAAGACAGCCCTGATCGAGATGCTGGTCCCCATCCTGGCAGCCAGGGGGCACAGCCCCGGCGTGATCACCAATGACATCTACACGCAGGAGGACGCCGAGCACGTCCGCCGTACGCTGGCCGGGGTGCTGGACCCCGAGCGGATCGTCGGGGTCGAGACGGGGTCCTGCCCGCACACCGCGGTCCGCGACGATCCGACCATGAACCTGGCGGCGGCGGCCGAACTGCTCGACCGGTTCCCCGACATCGACATGCTGCTGTTCGAGAGCGGCGGCGACAACCTGACGCTCACCTTCAGCCCGGTGCTCGCCGACGTCTACATCTTCGTCCTGGACACCTCCGAGGGCGAGAAGATGCCGCGCAAGCGCGGCCCCGGCACCACGGACTCCGACCTGCTGGTCATCAACAAGATTGACATCGCCCGGTACGTGCGCACCGACCTGTCGGTGATGGAACGGGACGCGCGCATGGTGCGCGGGACCGGCCCGGTCGTGCTGACCGACTGCCTGGCCGGCACCGGTGTCACCGAGGTCGCCGACTTCATCGAGGCGCGGCTGGAGGCGGTGTGCACTCCGGGGCGGTGATCGACCATCTGGCCCCGGAGCGCTACCAGCCGGAGTGGCTGCCGGGCTCGGTGGCGCGCCATGCCGCCGACCCGGACATGCTGCCGGTCGGCAGCCCCGGCAAGGTCGGGATCCTGCACCTGGCGTTCGAGCGGGTCGGCGGCCGGACCGAGCTGACCGGCCACTACCAGAAGACACCGCTGCAGATCGCCCGCCCGCTGTACTACGACCCCGAGCGCCCGGACATGCCGTACCTCATGTTCATGTCGTCCGGTGGCGGCGTTCTCCAGGGCGACCGCTACCGCATCGACGTCTCCTGCGGTGCGGGCTCGTCCGTCCACCTGACCACCCAGGCCGCCACCCGGCTCTACCGGATGGAACAGGACTACGCCACCCAGCTCGTCAACCTCGTCGCGGGGCCGGGCGGCTACCTGGAATACCTGCCGGACACCACGATCCCGTTCGTCGACTCGCGGTACTACCAGCGGCTCCGCGTCACCGTCGCGGCGGACGCGACGGTCGTGCTGGGCGAGACGCTGATGGCCGGCAGGCTGGCACGGGGGGAGCGGCACGCGTACGCGGCGTACTGCAGCGACGTCGAGGTGCTCGACACCGGGGGACGGCTGCTCTTCGCCGACCCGCTCCGCCTGGTGCCGGGGGAACGGCCGGTGACCGGACCCGCGGTGATGGCCGGATTCGGACTCCTGTCCTCCCTGTACGTCATCACCGCCGCGGAGCCCGCGCAGGTCGTGGCCGACACGATGCACGCGGTGCTCGCGCGCACCGGGCTGCGGGCCGGTGCCAGCGTCCTGCCCGGAGACCGGGGTGCCTGGGCCCGCATCCTCGGGGACCGGTCCCCCGAGGTCGAGGCCGCTTTCCACCGGACCTGGAGCGCGGTCCGCGAGCTGCTGCTGGGAGTGCCCGCGCCGGATCGCCACAAGCAGTGACGTCCTCCCCGGCTGGACGGCCGGATTCGCCGGTTCGCGGTTCACCGGCCGGGCACCCTCGAAGCCTCCCCCGCGAAGGTGAGGATTCCCGCCCGATCCGATGGCGCCGAGGGCCGGGGGACGCCCGAGAACTAATATTCATCCCCTAAAGTCGGGCGAATGGCCCCGACTCCCTCCCGGCTGGCCTGGCTGGACGCCCTGCGGGGACCCGCCGCGCTGGCCGTCACGCTGCACCACTCCGGGTGGACCTTCATCCCGGACCTCTGGGCCGAGGTGGACCGCAGGATCGACGTCGGCACCTGGGGCGTCTTCGTGTTCTTCCTGGTCAGCGGCTATATCATCCCCGCCTCGCTGGAACGGCGCGGCGACCTGCGGGCCTTCTGGATCGGCCGGGCCTGCCGCCTCCTGCCCCTGCTGCTCGCCGCACTCGGTCTGGCGCTCCTGCTCGCGTACGCCGGTGCGTTCGTCCTGCACCCGGGCGTGAGCACGCGCCCGGCGCCGCTCGTCGCGCTGGGGAACCTGACGATGCTGCAGGAGCTGCTCGGCGTGCCCGCCGTCATCGACGTGATGTGGACGCTCTCCTACGAGATGGCGTTCTACCTGATGGCGGTCGGGCTGTTCACCGTGCGGCAGGCGCATCGGTCGGTGACGGTCGCGATCGTCCTGGCGGTGTCGGCCGTCCCCCTCGGACTCCTGCTGCCCCGCCCGGTCATCGGTGGCCGCGCCGACCTGCTCGCCGCGCTCCTCAGTGTCGTGGTCGTCGTGGTCATCGTGGTGTCGGCGACCGCGCGCGGCGGGGCGCGCGCGGCCGCCGCGGTGACGGGCGGCCTCCTCGGCCTGGCGCTGGTGGTCCTGGGCAGCAGGATCGGTGCCTGGCAGGGGCTGACCGTGCCGGCCATGATGTTCGCCGGTACGGCCGTCTACCGCGCCGAGCAGGGGACGATCCGATGGCCCGACGCCATCGCCGCCGTGCTGACGGTCCTGGCCTGCGGGGCCCTCGCCAAGGACGATCCCGGTTGGGCACCCGCGCTCCTGCTGGCCGCCGTTTTCTTCGGCGGCGCGTTCGCGCTGCGGCACAGGTCGTTTCCCCGCTGGCTCGCCCATCTCGGGGTGATCAGCTTCTCCCTCTACCTGCTCCATCCGCTCCTGCTGCGGGTGAGCCCGAACCTTCCGTTCTTCTTCCTCGTGCTGCTGCCGCTCTGCTACCTGACCCATCGGCTGATCGAGGCCCCGGCCCAGCGCCTCGGCAGACGACTGGGCCGGCCTTCACTCACTCCCCCCGCCGTCCCCTCTGTCGCTCCCCCGCCAGACCTGTGCGGGCGACGCCACGAATGATCTGGCGCTGGAAGAGGCTGCGGGATCAGCCGGTCGCCCCGGCGACGCCCTCGGGGGCGCCGTGCCGGATCATCGCCACCACCGCCTCGTGGATCCCCTCACCGTTGCCCGCCGAAACGGGAAGCGGGCTGCCCGTCGCGATGTACCGCTCCTCCGCGCCGGTGTACTGCACGCGGACGGCGGCCTGGCCGTCGGCCACCTCGGTGACCACGGTGAGGTCCCCGGTGACGACTCCGACCTCGTCGGTCATCACGCCACCGGGACCGGTGGTCACCTCGGACCGGTACCGCTCGCTCATTCCGCGCCGCAGGTGTCGAGCATCTCCTTCAGGGCCGCCCGCTCGGCCTCGGTCACGGTGAGGCCGTAGTCGAACTTCACATCGGTCCAGGCGCGCGCGTAGGTGCACCAGTAACTCACCAGCGGCGGGCGCCACAGGTCGGGGCTCTGGTCGCCCTTGCTCCTGTTCGACGCGGCGGAAACGGCGATCAGCTGGGAGTTCTTCAGGTCGTTCGCGAACTCGCCTCGTTTCGCCGTCGTCCAGTCGCCTGCTCCGGAGCGCCACGCGTTGGCCAGGGGGACCATGTGGTCGATGTCGACGTGGCTCGCGGAAGAGATGGTCTTCCCGTCGTAGGCCGAGCTCCAGGTGCCGGAGACGGGCCGGCACTGACCGTCCTGGAGGACGTACGAGCCCTCCCTGGCGAGGACCTTCTCGCGTGTGTTGCAGGCGCTGCCCTGAGCGGACCAGTGCGGGAACCTGGCGCGGGAGTAGCCTGCCATCGGGCGCGGCTCCGCCGTCTTCAACTGGTCGAGTTCGGCTCGGGCGATGGTGACGGACGGCGGCTCAGGCAGCGCGGCCGGTGCCGTGGTGGCGAGTGCGGGCAGGGACAGGGCGAGGGCGGACGCCACGGCGCCCGTCAGCATGAGGATCTTCACGCACCGGCACCGTAATGATCGATACCGTCGCCTGCCCGCGTCGGCGCGCCCCCATGGAGATCCCTGCATGCACGATGACGCGATCATGACTTGGGCGGCGCCGACGGTCGAGGTGATTGTGGAGATCGCGGCGAAGGCGATCGATCAGATACGGCCCCTCTGATGACGGATCTGCCGGGTGCGACGGCCCGCCGCGCCTATGACTCTCGCGGTGAGTCGTGACCCCGACGCGCAGCGGATCATGACTCCGGAAGCGCCGCCGCGGGTGCCGCGACTTCGGACACGGGTCCTACGGCAAGGCGCCGCTGCTCCTCCTCGACGATCTGGCGGGCCAGTGCCTGCTCGGAGATGTCGATCGCGTCGGGGGTGGATTCCGCCAGTTCACTGCGGCGGGCGTAGGTGTCGAAGAGCCTGGCCTTGCTGCGAAGGATGTCGAGCATGCGCTGGTCGACGCTGTCCGTTCGCCTTCGCGAAAAGGGTCCTGACCTGCCTGGGCGCGAGTGCCGCGTTTTCTTCCCCGACCTCGTCCAAGCTTTCGCCACTCCCGGTACGGTCCCGTTCGCAGGGGTTCACCGTCGCCGACCAGCCCGTCCGTTGTCAACAAGCGATCAAACCAGACACGTCGCCACAGCCGTTCGCCCGGTAGCGGGCAGTTGCTGGAGAGCGTGATCAGGAAAAGGGTGGAATGTGTAATAGTGCACCCTCGGGGATGAGTGTGGATTCGTACGCAGAAGGGTTCTTCGCATCTTCCTAATGTCTGTGGTGTCCGAACGACAACGTCTCCACACCGCACTCACGGGAGCATGAAAATGAGCACGACACGCGCACTTCTTGCCGGAGCGGCCCTGGCCGGTTCACTGCTGGCCGGTGTGGCCGTGGCCCCCGCGGCGATGGCCTCGGCCTCCACCGCGACCGCCACGCAGCAGGCGCAGACCTCCAGCAAGAACTTCTTCGGCCCGTACTACTCCGGTTTCGGGCAGGGCGAGGACTTCGGCCACCGGTCCTACTACAAGGGCTACTGGACCAAGGAGAGCGGCCGCTACTGGTTCTACGGCGACCTGTTCGACCGTGACCGCGACCGCTCCTACAGCTACGTGTGGTTCAAGTGGCACGACCGGTTCGGCTCGCACACCAAGGTCTTCAAGACCCGTGGTCACAGTGACATCGACCGGTTCGGCGGGTTCAAGGGCAGCAGCGGCTTCGACGACTTCAAGATCCGGGTGTGCGAGGGCACCGACAAATTCGACGACTGCGGTCGCTGGGGCGACGCCTTCTGAATCTGATGAGCGTCTCCTCGCACGGGGGTGCAGGGGGTCACAGGGGCCCGGTCGATGATCGACCGGGCCTCGTCGGGTTTCGGCCCGCCGCGTTCGAACCCGGCCGCGAAGCGGCCCTTGCCCAGCGCGTCGCACGCGCTCGCCGCGATCTGGTCGACGTCACCGCGCTCGGCGGCCCGGCCGGGGGCTGTCCCCCTCCCGGCCCGGCTGGCCCACAGCCGTCCGGCGTCGCTGAGGATGAGCCGCCGGCCGGGGATCGTCGACTCGGGCCTGGTAGGCCCAGGGGTGGTGGATCTAACATCGGTCATAGATTGGACCTCGATCCGATCAAGGGCCCGTCCGGACGTTTCCAGCGGTGGACGAGCCCGCTCTGTGGAGCGGGTAGGGACGTGCGGGGGTACGCCGTACGGGCCGGGTGGCCGGTACGGAGACGGGGTGACCGCCACGCGGCGCGGGGCGCAGATGGCCGATCGCCTGGGGCGGGCCGCGAGGCGACGCGCGTTGCCGAACCGGGGTGGTCTGGTGAGGGCGGCTCTGGGCGGGATCGCCGGCCGAAGACGGCAGGGCACCCGCCGGGACAACGGCGCCGGTATGGCGGGTGCGGCGGCCGGGGTCTGCTCGGGACGGCGCTGCGCGGGTACCAGCGGGATCGTCTCGACTGGGGCCACGGGGGCGGGCTGCTCGAAGCAGGGCAGGGAGCGATCCCCGGTGCGACAGGCCTGCAGGCGAATGGCCATTGACGCACCGGACGGCTGTGCGTACTCGTGATCGGCGGGCCGATCGGGGCAACCGTGCGCGTAGGGCGCGTGCCCGCAGACGGCGCACCCCATCGGCAGCGGCGGCGCATCGGCGAAACAATCGCAGACGCCTGCCATGGCCCTATCGAGAATCGGCGCACTAGAGTTGTTCACGGATCAGGACTCACTTCCTGGTCAAGGGACCCGTACGGCGTTGCGAGCGCCTACGGGTCCCGCTTGTTTGAATCCTCTTCCCATCACACAGCGTAAAACTATGTATCGGCAGGTGGCGTTGGGGAAAATGAGGGAGTTGGCTTTTCCCCCTCGGCCCGAGGTACACGATGAAAAAGCTTCCTGTATGGGCTGTTCGGCTCCGTGATGAGCGGTGCGCCCGGCTTTGGTCGCAAAAGGAGATGGCCAAACGCCTGGCCGATTCGGCTGACGATTGGACCCGCGAACGCCTCCCGACCAGGGAATCGCTGGTGCGCTCGATCAAGGGATGGGAAGCGGGAAAACACCGGCCCGGGGAGCCATATATCACCCTGTACTGCCGGGTATTCGGCTTCAGTGAAGCGGAGCTGTTCAAGGAGAACATCTCCATTAGTCCGGATGCATCAGCGGTGGTGGGCATCGGTGCGCTTGATCCGTTTGCCGCTGATGGCCGACTGGCTGACGCGGACTATGTGATGACGCTCCGGACCACTGGGCAGGCGCTTGTCTCACTGGACACCGTGTACGGGGGAAACGAGATTTTTCCCCTTGCCTTGCGGATCTTCCGGACCGCCAGTGCCAAACTCGCCGCGGGAAGCTTCACGACGGCCGTCGAGCGAGATCTTGAAGCCGCCACCGGAGAGGCCGGAGAGGTCGCCGCGTGGATAGCGTATGACGCCGATCGACAGGATGCCTCACGCCAGATCATTCACGAGGCGATGATGCTCTCGCGCCTCGCGGGAGATCGTGACATGGAACTGTTCGAACTGGCCCACCTCTCGATGCTTTCCCTGGCCCAGCATCGCCCGCACGAGACGCTGCGCATCGCCGACGACGTACTCACCGACAGCGTTCTTCCTCCTCGTGTCAAAGCGATATTCGAGGTACGGCGGGGGCGGGCGCTCGCCGCTCTGGGCGACAGGGCGCGGGGGTTCGACGCGCTTCAGCGGGCACGGTCCGCACTTGCCGAGAGCATCAGCATCCGCGATCCGTACTGGGCGTGGTGGATGGACGAGGCCGAGTTGGCCGGGCATCAAGGGTTGGCGCACGCGGAGTTGGGCGAGTGGGGAAAGGCCGTCGCCCCGCTCATGGACGCCTACGGATCGACCCGGGGGCGTTCTCGCTATAACTTCGGGGCCAGCCTGCTCAATGGCCTTGTGCACGCGCAGGCATGGCAGGAGGCCGAGCCGATCGTCGTGGACGTGATGGCACAGGCGAGCGAAATCGGCTCGGCGCGTACGTCCAACCTGCTGCTCCGCGTCGCCGACCGCATCGAGCGTGCCGGAACGGGTCCGACGTCGACGCTGGCGGACTTGGCCCAGGACATGCGCCGCATGCTGGCCTGGGCCTGACATCCTCCCCGACCCGAAGACGGGGATTCCTGGCTCACGCCGCCCAGTTGAACGACCGCGCCTTGCGGTTGGCGGAGGTGGGCCGGTGTGGTGAGACGGAGGTGGTCGGTGAATCGGTTCGGCCGCTGCCGGGTGGGTGTCGGCGGTGGGCAAAGGCATGGCCAAGCAGTCCGTGTCGTGACTCTGAACCAGTGCCGCGGAGTGTCTGCTGTGCAGCAGCAGTGACACCGCTTACCTGGAGGGTCGGAGATGGGGAAGTTGCTTCATACCGGCGTGCTCGCGCTCGGAGCGTTCGCGGTCGGGGTGCTCGTGGCCGGGTGCGGCGCCGCCGACGATGGGAGCACGACCGAGCCGATGGTCGCGAACCAGGTCAAGGCGTCGCCCACCTCGCCCACCCCCTCCACCTCGTCCTCGCCCCCCACCTCGTCGGCGGCCAGGGCCGAGGTCCGGCTGGGAAAGACGAAGATCGGAGAGGTGCTGGTCGGCGAGGAGGACCACACGCTCTACCTCTTCGAGAAGGACAAGGACGGGAAGTCGTCGTGTTCCGGACCCTGCGCGCAGGCGTGGCCGCCGTACGTCACGGAAGGGAAGCCCAAAGCGGGCAAGGGCGTCAAGGAGAAACTGCTCGGCACCACCAAGCGGGATGACGGCACGACCCAGGTGACCTACAACCGCCACCCGCTCTACTACTTCATCAAGGACACCATGGCCGGCGAGACGAACGGGCAGGACATCGAGGGTTTCGGCGCCGACTGGTACGCGGTCGACGCGGATGGGAAGAAGGCGCACGACTGAGCCGACCGAGCTCGCCCCGCCCGGATCGACGGCGAGCCCCCCGTACGTCACGCGGTCGACGCGGATGGGCAGAAGGCGCACGACCGAGCTCGTCACGCCTGGAGCGCGAAGCGGGGCCCGCCGGACCGACGGCGAGCCCCGCGCGCGCGTCATGAGGCCGATCCCCTACGCCCGATCGGAGAGATTGTTTGTCCAGTGTGCGAGACCCCGAGTGCGTTCTGACGCGGTCGCCGAGCCGGTCGTGCACGACCCGCGTGTAGTCGGCGAAGCGGTAGGCCGTGTCGCGGTTGGTCCACTCGCCGAGGTCCTCCAGCGCCTGGGGAAGATCCCAGTGGTAGAGCGTCATGTACGGCGCGTGTCGGCCGCCAGCAACTCGTCCACCAGCCGGTCGTAGAAGTCGAGTCCGGCGGCGTTGGCGGGTCCGGAGCCCGACGGCTGGATCCGGGGCCAGGCCACCGACAACAGGCGGGGAGTAAGCCCTTCAGCCGTCGCGTGGTGTCAGCATGCGGTCGACCAGCTGGTGGAGATGGGAGAGGAAGCGCTGCTGTGCCTGCGGGTCGGCGGCGAGGGAGTGGTTCGCGTCGGCGACCGCCTCGCCGTGCATGAACCCGTACACGCTCCAGATCAACGTCTGCACCGTCAGCTTCAGGTTCACCCGGTCGTCGATCAGACCGGCCTGAGCGGCGGGGCGCAACGCGTCGCAGATGAGGTCGATGATGGGGTCCTTGTAGGTTTCCTCAAGGTCGGGGATGTCGGCGGCGTCCCCGAGCCAGCGGTGTGCCCACAGCGCGGGGATTCGCGGGTTGGTGAGGAAGAGCTCCAGATAACGTTCCGGGAGCCTGCGCACGACGGCGCGGACCCCCGCGGAGTCGGAGGCGGGGAGCGCGCCGAGCACATCCTCCACGATGCCGCGCTCCATCCGGCTGCTGTGGTCGATGACGGTGAGGTAGAGCTCATACTTGTCGCCGAACCGCTGCTGCAACCACGCCAGGTTCGTCCCCGCGGCCTCCGCGATGTCGTGCAGCGACGTGCCGTCGTAACCGAACGCGGCGAAGAGCCGCATCGCGATGTCGATGACCGCCTGGCTTCGCGGGTCGTCGGAGGGAATCATGAATCCAATTCAAGTCCCGCATGAGGGCGGAGACGGCCACGTACTGGTTTTGATCCGGTCAAACCTATGTGTGCAATGTGCCGCCGGTGAGGGTGCGGGTCACGAGGGAAGGATACGGAGCCTGCCCGCCGCGGTCACGGTGGTGATCCGCCGAGGGGCGGCGGAGTCGCGCCGCACCTGGACGATCGCGTTCCCGTCGTCGGCCCGCACATCGTAATCGTCTTCACCCGGCACCCTGACCTCCACGTTTCCGGCGGTCCGCACCACGGCCCTGACGTCGCCGGGCGGGCTCGCGAACTCCAGGTCGACGTTTCCGATGCCGGTCTCGACATCGGCCCCGGCGGACCTCAGACCGGTGCCGTTCACGTTCCCCACCTCCGTCCGCGTTCGCAGCGCACCTCGCGCGCCGTCCACGACCACGTCGCCCGCGGCGGTCGAGAGGCGCAGGTCGCCCCAGATGCCGTTGACCGACACGGTCCCGAAGCGGCTCGTCACCTCGACGTCGGTGGTCACGGGCAGGCTCAGGGTGTAGTCGGCCCGGCAGTTCGGGCCGCTTGGACGGTCGTCGCTTGGACGGTTGCCGCCTGGATGGTCGCCGCGGTGCTCCACCGTGACCTCGGCGCAGGACAGGCCGAGCGCGACCCCCGCGGCCTTGGTGAGGTGGCGCCCGGTGAGGGCGACCGCGTGGCGAGGCCGGACAGCGCCGCGTCCAGACCCTGGTCGTTGAGCACGGCCGGGTGCAGCCCCCGGACGAAGTCGCGCAGCTCCTTCAGTGCCTGCTTGGCCTCCTCGTGTGCCTGCACGATCACCTCTCGGGCGGGCTCCGGCAGGTCGGTGAGGGTCGCGCGGGCCATGCCCAGGTTCATCGCCAGCGACACCAGCCGCTGCTGGGTGCCGTCGTGCAGGTCCCGTTCGATGCGGCGCCGACGCCGCTGATCAGCGGGGCCAGCAGGTGGTACGAGAGCCGGCGCCAGGTGCTCCGCGTCCTGGCCTCCTGGAGCAGCCGCCTGAAGGGATTCCTGCTCAGGGGACGGTGCGGGACCGAGGGGATGTCGACGTCGAGGAAGGCGGCGAACCGGGACCGCTGCACCCGGGTGAGCAGCCGCACGACCCAGAAGCACAGCAGCAGCGCGACCACCGGGACCACCACGGTCCACACGAACAGCACCGACGCCACGGTCAGCCCCACGATCGCCGCCGCGCCCAGCAGGGCGATCGGCAGGCCCGTCACCAGGTGCGCGGTGCGGAGCCAGGTCCACGCCGACCAGTGGGCGCTGATCCTCGCCCAGGGGGTGGTCGCCTCGATGCCGCTCATGGGACCACCGTAGAGATTGCGGCGACCCGGGCACATGGGCGAGGTATCCTGGAAAAGGTGGGGCAAACCCCACCATCCTCGGTCGGGCCGGGTCTCTCCGCGCTGACGCGCGCTCGGGGGCGACGGTGGTCGGAGGGATCCCGCCCTTGAAGCGTGTGCTGCTGCTGGCGACCGGTGACACCATCGCCCACTCCTACGACGCCGTCCGTCCGGGCGTCGCGTCAGGGGCCGAAGTCCTGAGGGTACTCCCGCCCGGCGCGGTCGCGGCGGACGTGGTGGCCGAGGACGTGATGGCGGAACCCAGCTGGGACATGTCCCCCTCGACCATGCTGGAACTGGCCCGCAGGGCGCGTTCGGCCATCCTGGAACGCGGCTTCGACGGGGTCGTGATCACTCACGGCACCGACGTGCTGGAGGAGACCGCCTACCTCGTGGACCTGCTCGCGGGCCGGGCGGCCGAGCAGGGCGCCATCGTGCTGACCGGTGCCGTCCGCTCCCTGGACGAGCTCTCCCCCGACGGCCCGCGCAATCTCGCCTCCTCCCTCGTGGCCGCCGCCGACGGCGCGTTGCGGGGCGCCGGGGCCGTCGTGTGCGTCAACGACGAGATCCACGCGGCCCGCTGGGTCACCAAGGTCGACGCCACCAGCATCGCGGCGTTCTCGTCGGCGCCCTTCCCCGTGCTGGGCCGGGTGGTCGGCGGCCGGGTCGAGACGCTGTCCGCCCCGCCGCACCGGCCGCCCGCGTTCGGCGGGGATCCGGCGTCGGACGTCGCGCTGATCAAGACCTATCCGGGGATCGACCCCGTGCTGCTCACCGCCGTGGTGGACGCCGGAGCGCAGGGCGTCGTGCTGGAGGGGACCGGGCTGGGCAACGTGCCGGTCGGGCTCTTCACGACGATCGCCGAGCTGACGGAGTGGGGGATCCCGGTGGTCGTCGCGTCGAGGTGCCGTACCGGTGCGGTCCCGCTTGAGGAGATGCGCCTCGGTACGGGGCTCGCCGCCGGCGTCGGGGCGATCGGAGCCCGCGGCCTGGCCCCCTCGAAGGCGCGGTGCGCGCTGATGGTCGCCCTCGGGACCGGCGGGATCGACGCCGTACGCGACTGGTTCGGCAGGCTCTGACACCCGCGAGGGAATTTACAGCCGGGTGAAAATCGTAAAAAGGGGGAGTATCCCCGAGCTGGGCGGGCAGGTCGGGGGAGTCCGTGATCCGGCGGAGGGCTGGGGAGGCCTCCGCCGGATCACCCCCTTCTCTCCATGCCACCCCAGGTCTTCTCCCCGTGCCACCCCAGGTGCGCGATCGGCGTGTGAATCAGGCGGGGGGGGGCCTTCGCGTCGGTCGCGCCGGAGCCAGGAGATGAGACCGTGACGGTACGGTAGGGGAAGGAAGGCCGTCAGAGCCCGTAGAGGATGAACCTGAGCTCGGAGTCGAGGTCCGTCGGGAGGTCGGGCGCGCCCCCGGCGGGGTGGCTGGTCGTCATCTGTTCGACGGCGATTCGCTCAGGAAGGTCTTGCCACTTCTTTGACGCTTTCCGCTCCACAGCGCCTCCTGGTCATCTTTTTTCCAGGGTACGTTCTCCGGAGCCGCGCGGACGGAGATGTCCGTTCGACGATCAGACGGGGATCGAGACGCCGAGGCCGCCGCGGGTGTCGGCGCCGTAGCGCTCCTTCTCCCTGGCGATGTCGAGAGGCTTGATACCGGCGCGCCCGCTCAGTGTCTCCTCGGTGAGGAGGTCGGCGGGGACCAGCCAGGAGACCTCGAACTCCAGCTCGTCGGGGTCCTTGGCGTACAGGGCCTTGGTGGTGGAGTGGTCGGAGGCGCCGACGAGGGCGTTGAGCTCGCCGAGTTTGCCGGCGATCCGCTCCAGCTCCCGCAGCGTGTCGACCTCCCAGGCCAGATGGTAGAGGCCGACGGTCGAGCGCCCGGCTCCCGAGGGGCCCGCCTGCGCGCCGATCTCGAAGAGGCCGAGGTCGTGGTCGTTGCTGGACCCCGAGGCCTGCAGGAACGCGGCGCCCGGCATGCCCATGACCACCTTGAAGCCGAGCGTCTCCTGATAGAAGGCGACGCTGCGCTTGACGTCGCGCACGAAGAGAACGGCGTGGTTGAGCCGCTGGACCGGCATGGTTCCTCCCAAAAACTTGAACTCTCAAGTAGATTACTCCCACTTTGTTGAGAGTTCAAGTAAGCTTGCGCCGTGACGCGATGGCTGGACGATGACGAGCAGCACACCTGGCGTGCGTTCATGGCCGCCTCGCAGCTCGTCCAGGAGGAGCTTGACCGGCAGCTGCAGCGCGACTCCGGCATGCCGCACGCCTACTACGCCATGCTGGTGAAACTCTCCGAGGCACCCGGCCGGATGATGCGGATGAGCGAGCTGGCCATGGAGCTCAACTCCTCGCAGAGCCGCCTGTCGCACGCGATGAAGCGGCTGGAGGAACGCGGCTGGGCGCGGCGCGAGCCGTGCGCCGCCGACAAGCGCGTGAGCTGGGCGATCCTCACCGACCAGGGCCTCGCGGCCCTCACCGCCGCCGCCCCCGGCCACGTCGAGGCCGTACGCCAAACCCTCTTCGACCGCCTGACCCCCGACCAGCTCCGTCAACTACGAGAGATCTGCGCCGCGATCCTCCCCACCTCGAACCCCTCGTGACCAAACCTCGCGGGGACGCGTCCACAGCCCTCGTCGTTCGCCGCGTCGGACCATGATTTCCTGTCCCGTCTTGTTCTCGTCACACAGGCATGATCACGAGCGGCTGCTCTCGCTGTGCCTCTATCCGATCACAAGATCGCATCGACCTGCCGCGCATCAGACCTGGTCAAACCCTGAATGGCAGCTGCCGTACCAGGGCGGCGTCGGAAATCAGCCGGTCGTCTGAGGGAGGGAAGATCGCGCAGGCCAGGGTGAAACCTAAGCGCGAGGCTAACGGCATGATGTCACGGATCAGCTTCAATAGTTCGGTGTTTCTTTGGTCGCGTGGAGACTGCGGCCGGCCAACCCAGTCTTTGTAACCCGATCTGGAAATGTTCAACACCCGGCAGGCCACCGCGACAGGAAAGTCATCATCGGCGAGTTCACGGACCAGCGCGTACCCTATTTTGGGAGCACGTTCTCCCGGGCGAAATACGCAGCAGCCCGCTTGAGGATCTCATTCTCCAGCTCAAGCTGCCGGGTTCGACGCCGCAGATCGGAGAGTTCCTTCTTCTCCGCGCTGGTCAGCTTCGCGCCGCCGTTGTCATCGGTGTCGGCCTGGCGCATCCAACTCCGCAGACAGGAATCGCTGATACCCAGGGCCCCGGCGTTCCCGGGTTCTGATGCGGTATGCCGACGTTGAGCGTTTGGCCAGGTGGAACGCGAAAGAGCGCGACTTCTGCTGATCTTTCGGGTGTCGAAATCCGGAGATCATCGCAGGAGTCGCGCTCGTGTCCCCATCTTCTCTGACCAGTTCCCCGCATGTCTCGTGTCTTGACCAGCTCGCCGACTTGGCATTGTGGGAGTCCGAACTGGCACCCGATCCGGTCGTGGTGGAATCGGCGTTGATGCGCCGGTTGGCGACGGTTCCCGATCGGCGGTCTGCTTGCGGTCTGCGCCATCCGCTGGTGGCCATCTTGACGTTGGCCGCGTGCGCGACCCTGGTCGTCGGCGGCGACAGCGTCGCGGCGATCTGGCAGTGGGCCGCCCGAAGCCCGCAAGCGGCGCTGGAGCGGCTGGGCGCCTACCGTGATCTGTTCACCGGGTTGTTCCTCGTGCCCAGTGAGCGTACCTTCCGCCGTGTTCTGGCGGAGCTGGACGCCGATGCGCTGGACGCCGCGATCAGCGGCTATGTCGCCGAGGTGATACGGCAGGAGGCTCTGACGCCACAACTGCCCGACACTCCCGGCCCCGCCGAACGGGAACAGCGCCGCGCGGCACGACGCCGGCTCAGCCATCCCGCCCCGGCCGGGCTGCTGCCCGCAGCGGCGCTGGACGGCAAGGCCCTGCGCGGGGCACGCACCAGCGAAGACGGGAGGGTCTTCCTGGTCGGCGCGATCAGCCACGAGCACGGCGTGATCCTGGGCCAGTGTCAGGTCGCCGGCAAGAAAGGCGAGGGTCCCGCCGCCCGCGCGATGCTGCCCCACCTGCGGGTGGCCGGGATGGTCTTGACCTTGGACGCCCTGCACACCACCAAGACCACCGCCCGTCTGATCACCCAGCTGGGCGGCCACTACGTCCTCATCCTCAAGGGCAATCAACCGCTGGCACGCGCCGCCGCGCACGCGCTGTTGTCCGGGCCGGATGCCGACTGGACGCAAACCACCGCGGTCGATGACGATCACGGGCACGGCCGCAGGGAACGCCGCACCATCCGCACCGCCTCTGCCGATGACGGCCTCTTCCCCGGCGCCCGGCAAGCCTTCCGGCTCCGCCGCGACGTCGGCGAATTGGATGGCGCCTGGACCAGCAAGGAGATCGTGTTCGGCATCACCAGCCTGCCCGTTGAATTGGCAGGCCCCGCGCACCTCAACCACTACGAAAGGGCGCACTGGGGGGTGGAAAACCGGCTGAATTGGGTCAGGGACGTCACATTCGCGGAGGATCATTCCCAGGTCAGGACGGGTACCGCACCCAGAACCCTAGCCAGCCTCCGGAATCTGGCGATCAGCACCATCCGTCTGGCCGGCCGGGCCAACATCGCCCACGCTCGCCGCGATCTCCTCGACCACGATGCCGCATTCGCCGTCTACAACATCTGATCAACAGGACGGACTTGGACATAACAATTCAACGCCGGGGCCCTGGGAGGACCCCGAGACCGCGCCAAATCCTGCGGGGCCGTGTCCGCACTCCTCCGAGGGCCACCGATAAACACACCCGGCGGACCCCGGATCTATTCGGGCAGGTTCGGCACGTTGCCGGCGCATTGCAGTTAGCGGGTATGCCGGGAGTGTCGTTGGCATGGGGCCAGAACGGGTGCTGCCGGCGCAGACAACGGGCGGCGGGCGCGGCATCGTAGGGAGTGAAAGCAGCTCACCGGACCGGAACGCCGACGATGACCGTCAACCCGGAAGTGGTGGCTCTCGAAGACTCTCCCACGATCGTCAAGGATCGAGGTAATGGTCATGTGTCAGCACAAGCCACCGTGTCCGTCCGCAAACGCCTCTGATCACGACGCGGCCCGTCTTGTGGCGTTCCACCCGGAACAGGGATGGGGACTGCTCTGCAACGGTGTGGTGGTGTTCGACGACACCGGCGAGCTTCTGCCCGATGGGCGCAGCATCCCCGCTCACAGGGAGTTCTATGTGCAGGCGGCCTGAACTCGCGTGCTGCCGGGGTCCTGCGGCGGAGTATGCGGCGCCCGTCCGGTACGCTTCCCCGGGCCGGCCAGGGAACGGCTGTCCGGGGGGATGGCGCCGACTACGTTCGGCGCCGTGGCCGGCGGCGGTCACATCCAGTTCCCTGCCGGACGAGGTGCCTGCCCGAGCGGTCGCGCGGCGAGGGATTTCCTTAGTCGATGCGGGGGAGCGGCGCCCGCTGATCAGACGTTGATCGGCGGGGTGTTGAGTGCGATGGCGGGGGTCATGTCGATCGATCGCCTGCCGTCAGCGCGTGTAGTTCGCGGGCAGCGGGCAGAGTTCGAGCTCCCTCGGGCAGTGCGGTCACGATCTCTCGTACGATTTTGCGCCGGGCGGCTGTGACGGGAAGAGATGCCGTGATGTCGAGAGCATGACCGAGCCCTTCGGTCACATCTCGATCTTGGACCAGTCCCCATGCCTGGAGGAGGCCGATGTTGGCCCTTCCTCCGGCCTTCTCGCGCGGGCACGCTGCGAGAGCCTGCTCCAGCATGGGCATTGCCGCCTTGCTGTCCCCCAGCATGGTGAGTACGAAAGCCTCGGCGTACTGGACCCCTTCCGGAGGCATGCCCCACACAGAGATGCGGTCGCTGGTCACGAGGGCGGGAAGACCCTCGTAGACATCCCTGAAATCGTTGAGGACCTCGTGGGCGAGGTCTGTCCGTGCGTCTGTGGCGAGGACGCGGCTACGGGTTTTCAGCGCCTCCGCCAAGCCAAGGCGCGGGCGGCCATCGGCAAGATGTACGGCCTCCTCGATCAGGGTGTCCGTAGCGGGTCCAAGGCGACGCAGATAGAACGATTGGGAGGCTTCGCCGGCACGGACCCAGACACGCAGATCGAGGTCACCTGAGGCGTCGGCGGCCAAGCGAGCCGCACGCCATGAACGCCAGCACGCGCGAGGGCTGGAGCTTTCAGCCAGGTCGAGTGCCATGAACGCTGCCAAGTGAGCGTAGACGCGCAGCAACGTGGCCCGTTCTGTCAGGGGCTGGGAGTACGTCAAGGCTTGGTCCAGGTCGCGGATGTCACCCGCCAGGTCGGCGATCCTGGAACCCGACGGTTCGGTCCACACGCCCTGTGCGTAATCCCACGCGACCTGCTCCCAGTCGTTCACGCTGTTCTCGGCCGCCTGACCCGTGATCCGCCCCAGGCCCGCGTGCAGAGCATCTACGGCGGAAGCGGGGATACCGGCCCCGGCACCCATCATCGTCAAGAGCTGGAGAAGAGTACGACGCTCCACATCATCCTCATTACGCACTGAGGGCTTTGTATCGAGCTTACTTCCTCGGAACCGGTCAATTTCCACAATGAGAGCGTGGAGCGCCACAAGCTGCCCATTGGCCCCTAATGCCATATCAATCGCCCGGACGCTGGCGGCATCCGGGCGTGATGCGGCCCGTTCCCACGCAGAGATCATCGTGTGGTCCACGTGGACAATTTCGGCGAGATCGCGCTGTGATAAGTGGGCATTGTCCCGCCATTGGCGCATGGTGGCGCCGAGCAAGTGCCATGGGGAATCGGCTGGATTAACCGGTTGGGGCGTACGCGGCATGCCGTACTCCAAGGTTGGGGGACGTTGGGGGATATACGTCCTCCCCCTACGAACCTCTTGGATATCTCGTTTGGTCGATCCCACTATTACATCGACGTGGCAACGAGCCCCGTGAAATGGCGGACCCGCCACCGGTAGCCGACACCGGGACGGGTCCTTGATCAGGAATGGAGTCCTGACCCGATGCATAACCCTAATGCTCTGGTTCTCGACCGGGCCATGGCAAGCGGTTGCGACTGTTTCGCTGAGAGCCCGCCGCTGCCGATGGGGTGCGCCGTCTGCGGGCACGCGCCGTACGCGCACGGCTGCCCCGGCCAGGCCGCTGACCACGAGTACGCGCAACCATCCGGTGAACTGATGGCCGAGCGCCTGCACGTGCGCCGCCGGCTCGGCCTGGGCCGGACCCTGCCGATCTTCCATCCCGCCCACGAGGTCACCGCGTACTCCGCTGCGGTCGTGCCCGCCCCCCGCCAGGCCGAGCCCGAGACAACGCCGACCCGTACCCGGTCCGCCGGATGTACGGACGCACGCCGCCCGGCGCTGTCCGGCACCGGCCGCCCGTACCGGCCGGTCGAGCCCCGCGAGGAACGCACGGCCCGCCTGGCACTCGCCCACGATCCACTCACCCGGCGCCGAGCCCTGCTCGCGGCCCGCACCCCCGAACACCCATCCCAGAACATAGGCCGTCCGACGGGACACCCACACCCCGCAGAGCTGCCCGACCAGCCGCCGCTCACGGGGCCGCCGGACATCACCCTCAACCCTCGCAAGCACCTCACGACCACGATCCAGCGAACGCTTGCCGTACCGCCAGACACCAACCCCGACCCTCGCAAGCACGTCATGACCTTGGTTCAGCGGATGCTCACCGTGCTACCGGACATCAGCCCTGGCACCGAAGACCAACGCCCGGCCTACCAGGCTCCCCGGCCGGGGTTCGCCGTCGCTTCTGGCCGGGGCCGCTCACCGGACACCTCCTCGTCCTGGCGGCAGCACCCGCACCGGCAGGAGATCGCGGCATGAACACGACCCCCGAGCGAGACGGCACCCTGGCGTGCGGATGCGAGTGCAGGTGCGGCGACGAATCCGCTTTCCCGACGACCACCGCGCCGCCGACCGCAGTGGGGTACGCCCAGGACCTGGCCGCCGTACTGGCCGAGGTTCACCACATCCACGCGGATGTTCACCAGCTCGTCTCCGGCAACGCCCTCGTGTCCCTGCACCATGGACTGCTGGCCTACACCGACGGCGAAAGCTTCTGGTGGACCAGCCCCGAACTCAACCACGCCGGCAGCCCACTCCTCAGCTCCACGCCGACACTCCTCGCCGCCGCCGGGCAACTCGCCGAACACCACGCCATCCTGAGCGCGCGGGAGGCCACCGACGTGGTGCGCAACGGGCTGCCCCTGCTCGCCGACGTGATCGAGGCAGAGCATGTTGACCCTCGCTGACCTCGAAGCGGCCCGAGCCGCCCAGCAGGTCCAACAGCACGCGCCTACCTGGCTGGTCATGTGGAGCCTGCGACACCGCCGGTTCGAGGCCTGGCAGTGCACCGACCCGCAGGAATGCCGCATCGTCCACGCGACCAGCGCCGCTGAGCTGTGGGATCTCATGGAGCAGGCGTCGCACGCCGCATCGCCGGACGACTCGGAAAGCACTACACCGAACCGATGACCCCTCCCTGGGCGGCGCGGTGGTACGGCGAGCCCTCAGCTTTTGCCGGTGGGGACGACCCGTGAGGCCGCGCCGGCGACTGGACTGAGGAGAGCGGGGTTGTGAGGCCGCGCCGGCGACTCGTGAGGAACGAGCGGCCCCGGTCGACGAGGGAAGGAGCCGGGTTTGAGCGGCCTCACCGCGACGCGCAGCGTCGCATTGGATACGCATTAGATACGCGCCAGCGTCGCAATGGGAGCATTGATGACCTGGTGGATGACCTGTCCGGCGGCGCCCAGGGTCGCGGCGTCGCCGCCGAGCCGTGAGACGGACAACTCGGGGACCGCCTGGCGCATCGCGCCCAGCCGGGCGGTCATCGTCCGGTGCGCCGGATCCCGGATCCACGGGAAGAGCGGGGCGAAGATGCCGCCCAGCACGATCATGCCGGGATCCATCAGGTTCACCGCCGAGGTGAGGGCGATGCCGAGTGCCTGCCCGGCACGCTCGCACGCTTCCAGCGCGTCCGGCTCGCCCGCGCGCAGGCTCTTCAGCAGCTCGGGGATGCCGGTCAGGCCGCAGGCCCGGAGCAGGGCCTCCTGTCCGGCGTACTGTTCCAGGCAGCCCCGGCCGCCGCAGCGGCAGGCCGGCCCGTCCGGGTGGACGACCACGTGTCCCAGCTCCCCGGCGAGGCCGCGGGCGCCGCGGAACAGGGTGCCGTCCACCACCAGGCCCGCGCCGATGCCGATCTCCCCCGACACGTGCAGGAAGTCGCCGGGGGCCGATCCGAACCAGAGCTCGCCCAGGGCCGCGAGGTTGGCCTCGTTGTCCACCTCGACGGGGAAGTCCAGCAGGTCGGAGACGCGGACGTCGTGCCAGCCGAGGTTGGGGGCGGTGTGCACGAGTCCCCCGTCCACGGGGCCGGGCACCGCGAGGGTCGTTCCGGCGATGTAAAGGCTATCCCGGCGGGCTTCGTCCACAGCCCTGCGGGCAAGTTTTGCCAGGTTGGAAAGGGTTTCCACAGGGGAGGCCGCGTGGTTGTCCACAGCCTGTGCATATCGGAGCCGCACCGCGAGAGTGAGGTCGACCACGCAGGCGGACAGGTGGTCGACGTTGATCTCCAGGCCGAGCGCGGCGACCCGCCGCCCGCTGAGTACGACCGCCGTGCCCGGCCGTCCCCGCTCGCCGTCCCGCAGCGCGCCGGACTCGGTGACCATGCCCGCCTTGATCAGGTCGCCGACCATCTTCGACACCGTCGTCTTCGTCAGCCCGGTGATCTCGGCCAGCGCCGCCCGGGTGACCGGGCCGTTCCTGCGGATCTCACCGAGGATCACGCCGAGGTTGCGGGCACGCATCGAGTCGTGGCGTACGGCCTGTGTCATGAAACATCCACCTCTTGACGATCTCACCACTCCGATCCATATTAAGTCCATAAAGTGGATTAAATCGGAGGAACGGATGAGCGCCTACACCCCCAAGCCCGAAGATCGCTTCACCTTCGGGCTCTGGACCGTCGGCTGGCAGGCCCGTGACCCCTTCGGGGACGCGTCGCGGGCCCCGCTGGACCCGGTGGAGAGCGTTCATCGGCTCGCCGAGCTCGGCGCGTACGGCGTCACCTTCCACGACGACGACCTGCTCGCCGTCGAGCCCGACAGGGACAAGGCCATCGCGAACTTCAAGAGGGCGCTGGCCGAGACCGGGCTCAAGGTCCCGATGGCCACCACCAACCTGTTCACCCACCCGGTTTTCAAGGACGGCGCGTTCACCAGCAACGACCGTGAGGTCCGCCGCCACGCGCTGCGCAAGGTCATCCGCAACATCGACCTGGCCGCCGAGCTCGGCGCGACCACCTACGTCTGCTGGGGTGGGCGCGAGGGCTCCGAGTCAGGGGCCGCCAAGGACATCAGGGCCGCGCTCAGCCGCTACAAGGAGGGCATGGACCTGCTCACCTCGTACGTGATCGAGAAGGGCTACGACATCAGGTTCGCCATCGAGCCCAAGCCGAACGAGCCGCGCGGTGACATCCTGCTCCCGACCATCGGCCACGCGCTCGCGTTCATCAACGAGCTCGAACACCCCGACCGCGTCGGACTCAACCCCGAGGTGGGCCACGAGGAGATGGCCGGGCTCAACTTCGCGCACGGCATCGCGCAGGCCCTCTGGCACGGCAAGCTCTTCCACATCGACCTGAACGGCCAGCACGGCCCCCGCTACGACCAGGACCTGATCTTCGGCCACGGCGATGTGAAGAACGCCTTCTTCCTGGTCGACCTGCTGGAGAACGGCGGCTACCAGGGACCCCGGCACTTCGACTACAAGCCGCTGCGTACCGAGGACTCCGAGGACGTCTGGGCCTCCGCCGCGGCCAACATGCGCACGTACCTGATCCTGAAGGAGAAGGCAAGGGCCTTCCGCGCGGATCCCGAGGTCATCGAGGCGCTCGCCGCGAGCAGGGTCGCCGAGCTCTCCGAGCCCACGCTGGCCCCGGGCGAGACGATCGCGGACCTGGACCGCGACGACTTCGACCTCGAAGCGGCGGCCGCGCGCGGATTCCACTTCACGCGCCTGAACCAGCTCGCCATGGACCACCTCCTCGGGGTCCGCGGATGACGCTCGTGGCCGGGGTCGACTCGTCGACCCAGAGCTGCAAGGTGGTGATCAGGGACGCCCGCACGGGCGCCCTGGTCCGTCAGGGGCGCGCGCCCCACCCGGAGGGCACCGAGGTCGACCCCGCCTCCTGGTGGGAGGCGCTCCAGGAGGCGCTCGCCCGGGCGGGTGGGCTGGACGGCGTCGAGGCGATGAGCATCGGCGCGCAGCAGCACGGCATGGTCTGCCTGGACTCCTCCGGCGACGTCGTCAGGAAGGCGCTGCTGTGGAACGACACCCGCTCCGCCGGGGCGGCGGCCGACCTGGTGAGGGAGCTGGGCGGCCCCGAGCGCTGGGCCGAGGCGGTCGGCAGCGTGCCGGTGGCGTCGTTCACGGTGACCAAGCTCCGCTGGCTGGCGGAGCACGAGCCGGACTCCGCCCGTCGTACGGCGAGGGTGTGCCTGCCACACGACTGGCTCACCTGGCGGCTTGGTGGGGAGTTCGTCACGGACAGGGGTGACGCCTCGGGCACCGGATACTGGTCGCCCGCGACCGGGGCCTACCGGACCGACCTGCTGCGGACGGCCTTCGGCGCTCTCCCCGAACTCCCCGCGGTGCTGGGGCCCCGTGACGGCGCGGGAGAGGTCAGGGTGTCCGGAACCGGGGCGGTGCGGCTCGCGCCGGGGACGGGCGACAACATGGCGGCGGCCCTCGGAGTCGGAGCCCTGCCGGGGGACGTGGTGGTGTCGATCGGGACGTCGGGGACGGCCTTCGCGGTCGCCGACAGCCCGAGCGCGGACCCGAGCGGCGCCGTGGCCGGGTTCGCGGACGCCACCGGGCGGTTCCTGCCGCTGGTGGCCACGCTCAACGCGGCCAGGGTGCTCGACGCCACCGCGCGGATGCTCGGGGTCGGTCTCGACGAGCTCGACCGGCTGGCCCTGGAGGCACCCTCGGGGGCCGGCGGCCTTGTCCACGTCCCGTATCTGGAAGGCGAGCGCACGCCGAACCTGCCCTCGGCCACGGGTTCGCTGCACGGGCTGACGCTGGGCACCTCCACCCCGGCCCACCTGGCCAGGGCGGCGGTGGAGGGCCTGCTCTGCCACCTCGCCGACGCCTTCGACGCCCTCGGGCTCGACCCGGCCAGGGTGCTGCTCATCGGAGGCGGCGCCAGGTCGGAGGCCGTACGGCGGATCGCCCCCGCGGTCTTCGGGCGGCCCGTGCTCGTTCCCGAGCAGGGGGAGTACGTCGCGGACGGGGCGGCGAGGCAGGCCGCCTGGCTGCTCGGCGGCGACGAGCCCCCGGCCTGGGAGGCGGGCAGGGCCGAGCGGTACGAGGCCGATCCCGCGCCCGGGATCAGGGCCCGCTACGCCGAGGTCCGCGGGCCCGTCTCGGGCCCCTCTCGGTCCGCTCGTCTCAGGGACGGCTCAGGGTTGGATCAGGGATGCCGCCGGATGCCTGAGATCCCCTCCGGGGAGCAGGCTTGATCCATGCTCGCGTCGAAGAGGCTCTACCCCCTGATCGCATGCGCCGGGATCGTGACGGCCGCCGCGGCCGCCCTGGCCGCCGTCGTGGGGCAGCCTGACCCGGTCTCGTACCCGGACCCGCTCGATCTGACGATCAGTGAGTACGTCGCGCTGGACCGCAGCGGGATCACCGGGTTCGTCATGGCGTCGCTGGGGGTCGCCTCCCTCGCGCTGGTCGCCGGGCTGCGTGCGACGGGGGCGCCGATGGGTGTCCTGGCCGAGCGGCTGATGTGGGTGTGGGGCGCCGGGCTCATCGTCCTCGGGGTGTTGCCCGCGGTCCTTCCCGGCACGGGCACGGACCTGGTCGGCCAGACCTACCGTTACGTGTCGATCGCCGTGTTCGTGGCGATACCCGCGGCGGGTGGCCTGCTGGTGGCGCGGTTCAGGGAGGACGAGCGGTGGCGGCCGGTGGCCGGGACCGTGGAGTGGCTGGCGCTGGCCGGAGGTTTCGGCCTGCTGGTGATCACCTACGTGGCGCTTCCCGGGCACGGGGTGCTCGCCGGTCTCGCCGAGCGGATCCTGCTCGGCGCCGAGGTCGCGCTGGTCGGTGTGCTGGCCGCCCGGCTCGCGCGACTTACCTGGGCGCGGAGCGCCGCTCCCGCATCACGCGCCGCTCTGGGCTGACTTGTCACTTCTCATGACTATTTCATGACATGTCACAAATAGGCTACAAATGGCAGGAGTAGCCAGTGCTATTCTCGTCGGCGATCTAGAGATCGTCCGGGGGCTCCCCCTGGCGTTCCGTGAGCGAGCCGTTGAGGTGACATGGCATCGAGCAAGTCCATCCGGTTCAAGGTCTCGGTGCTGCTGGCCATCCCTCTCACCTCACTGGTGGCGGTATGGGGCTTCGCCGCGGCCGTCACGGTCGGCGACTCGATGAGCCTGCGCTCCATCGGCACACTGTACGAATCCATCGGCAAGCCCACCGCCGACCTGAAGAACGCGGTCCAACGCGAGCACATCCTGTCGGCCGAGTACCTGGCCACCCGCTTCGACTCCGACCACAAGACCCTCACCGGACAGCGCGCGGTCACCGATCAGGTCCGTAACCGTCTCCGCCAGGAGATGGACGGGGACGCGGTGCAATCGGAGATGTCCGACGAGATGAGGACACGCTACGCCGAGCTGACGAGGCAGGTGGAAGGGCTCGACGCGATCCGCGCCAGGATCGACTCCGGGCGGATCGGCCCGGTAGGGCTTGTAGAGGAGTTCGCGAGGGTGCCGGATGCCCTGAACCGGCTCTACAACACCCTGAGTCCCGGCAACGAGATCCCGATCTACCGCCAGTTGCGCGGCGCCGTGGCGGTCGACCAGGCCATGAACATGCTCAGCCGCGAGCGGGCGCTCGCCACGGGACCGCTGGCGCTGGAGAGCCCGATGACGGCGGGCGAGATGCGAATGTTCACCCGGCTCGCCGGTAGCCGGACCTTCCTCATGGAACAGGCGCTCCCCGAGCTGGAGCCCTCGCTGCGCGCCCCCTTCACAGAACTGATCGCCTCCTCGCCGTACGCCCGGTTCACCGCCGTGGAGTATCGCCTGCTGCGCGGCCACAGCGTCTCGGCCGCCGAGTGGCGTGCCGCGGGCGACGCGCTGGACGCCGCCTACCAGCGGTCGATGGCGGAGGTCGGTCCCATGCTCGTCGCACGGGCCAAGCCCGCGACCACGGGCGTCTACGTCCGCGCCGACCTCGTCGGCGTGCTCGGCCTCGTCGCGGTCGTCGCGTCGCTGCTCGTCTCCTACCGGATCGGCAGCGGGGTCACCAGGGAACTCGCCGCCGTGCGGCGGGCCGCCGCCGACCTCGCGGAGGTGCGGCTTCCCGGGATGATGGAGAAGCTGCGCCGCGGCGAGAAGGTGGACGTGACGACCGAGGCGCCCGCGCTGGAACCGCTGGGCAGTACCGCCGAGATCCACGATGTCGCCGCCGCCTTCGACAGCGTCCGGCGCAGCGCCGTGGACGCCGCCGTGGAACAGGCCAGGCTGCGCGAGGGCACCGCCCAGTCCTTCCGTAACCTCGCCCGCCGGAGCCAGTCGCTGCTGCAGCGCCAGCTGAAGCTGCTCGACGGCATGCAGAAGCGGGCGGAGAGCCCCGAGGCGCTGGAGAACCTCTTCAGGCTCGATCACCTCACCACCCGCATGCGCCGCCACGCCGAGGGCCTGGTGATCCTGTCCGGTGGGGCGGCGGGCCGCACGTGGCGCTCGCCGGTGCCGATGGAGGACGTGCTGCGCGGGGCCGCCGCCCAGGTCGAGGACTACGCCCGGGTGCGGATCTACCCGATGGGCGGCACCACCCTGGTCGGCAACGCCGTCGCGGACATGATGCACCTGTTCGCGGAGATCCTGGAGAACGCCACGGTCTTCTCCCCGCCCGACAGCCAGGTCTCGGTCCGGGGTGAGCTCGTGGGCCGCGGCTTCGCCGTCGAGATCGAGGACAGAGGGCTCGGGGTGACCGCGGAGAGGCGTGCCGCGATCAACGAGCGCCTGGCCAGCCCGCCGGAGTTCGACCCGGCCGACACCGACCGGCTGGGCTTCGCCGTGATCGGGTTGCTGGCCGCCAGGTACGGGGCCGAGGTCGTGCTGCACTCCTCGCCGTACGGCGGCACCGCGGTGGTCGTCCTCATCCCCGAGGAACCGCTCGGAGAGCCGGAGCCCGTCGAGCAGTTCCCGGAGCCGCCGGTGCTCACGGTCATCAGCGTCCGGCCCGAGCCTGAGGGACGGTCGGAACGGGCCGCCGGGTCCGGTGAACCCGTTGAGCCGGCGGTGCCGATTCCGGTGGACCTGTGGAGGCCGCTGCGGCGCGTCGGCGGTCTGCCACGCCGGGTACGGCAGGCCAACACGCCGCCGAGGCAGGTCAGGGAGTCACGCCCGCCCGACGCCGAGATCGAGGAGCGGTCGCCGGAGGAGGCGAGGGCGCTGATGAGCGCCATGCAGTCCGGCTGGCGGCGTGGCCGGGCCGCCGACGAGGACGGCGATGCCGAGCGTTGAGCCGGGCCGCGAGAGCGGGAGCGCGGGCGGAGACGGGTCCACAAGACCGGATTCGCCGCGCCGGTGGGGGGAAAAATCAACATGATCATCAGAGGGGAAGGGGTTTAACCACGTGCCGGGTGAGCTTTATTGGCTGCTGGATGACTTCGTCACGAGTGTGGCGGACGTTTCGCACGCGCTGATCCTGTCCAACGACGGGCTGATGATGGCCTCGTCCAGAGGGCTGAGCAAGGAGGACGCCGATCACCTGTCGGCGGTGGCTTCCGGCTTCCAGAGCCTCGCGAAGGGCACCAGCCTGCAGTTCGGCGGCGGCGCCGTACGCCAGACGATGGTGGAGATGGACTCCGCGTTCCTCTTCGTCACCTCAGCCGGTCAGGGGAGTTGCCTGTCGGTCATGACCACCGGTGCCGCCGACGTGGGCCTGATCGCCTATGAGATGGCCCGCCTGGTCACCCGTGTCGGACAGCATCTGGCCACCGGACCCCGGATGGCCGGCCAATGAGCGACGACGTCGAGTGGGTGGACGAGGAGGCCGGTCCCGTCGTCCGCCCCTACGCGATGACCGGGGGACGCACCAGGGCGTCGTCCTCGCTCGACCTGCTCTCGATGGCGGTGGCGACGGGGACGCCGATCTCCCCGGGAGCGTACCTGGGCTCCGAACACCGGCGGCTGCTCAAACTGGTCAGGCGGGCACGCCCGATCGTGGAGATCGCGTCGGACGCCGACCTGCCGGTCGGCGTGATCAAAGTCCTGCTGGGCGACCTGCTCGACCAGGGCCTGATCCTGGTGAGATCGCCGATTCCCGCCGCCTCCGTGCCACCGGAGAGCCTGCTGAGGGAGCTGATCAGCGGCCTGCGGGCACTGTGACCTCCCGCCGGGGCGGCTGTGCCCATGTCCGGTCCCCGGCACCGGGGCCGGGAGCCACCCCCGGCCCGTTCCTCAGCTCTGGCTGGCCGTCAGCACCTTCAACGAGTGCTCCACGAGGGTCACGAGCACCGTCTTCGCCGAGACGCGGCGCCGCACGTCGCAGAGGAGCACCGGTACGTCCACGTCGAGGTCCAGGGCGACGCGTACGTCGTCCGCCTCGTGCTGGGCGGCGCCGTCGAAGCAGTTGACGGCCACGATGAACGGTGTGCCGCGCTGCTCGAAGTAGTCGATCGAGGGAAAGCAGTCGGTCAGCCGCCGGGTGTCGGCCAGTACCACGGCACCCAGCGCGCCGTAGGACAGCTCGTCCCACATGAACCAGAATCGCTCCTGGCCGGGGGTGCCGAACAGGTAGACGACCAGGCCCTCCCTGATCGTGATGCGGCCGAAGTCCATCGCGACGGTGGTGGTGGTCTTGCCCTCCACGCCGTCGACGTCGTCGATGCCGATACCGCGGTCGGAGAGCACCTCCTCGGTGCGGAGCGGCCGGATCTCGCTGATGGCGCCCACGAGAGTGGTCTTGCCCACCCCGAAGCCGCCCGCGATGAGAATCTTGAGGGCGACGGGTTCGTCAGAGGGCCCGAAGTCCATTGATCACTTCCTTGAGAATGCGCTCGCTCGCGGAGGCGCGCCCGATCGAGATGAGCTTGTGGTCCTGCAGGTCGCCGAGAAGGACCCTGACCACGCCGAGTGGCAGGTTGAGGTCCGAGGCGACGTCGGCGACCGAGGTCGGGGTGGTGACCATGGCGAGAATGCGTTCCTGTTCCGGCCCGGGGACGAATCCCCCGGACGGCCCGGCGCGGGTCGAGGTGACCATCGCGACCAGATCCAGAGTGTCACCGGAGGAGCGGGTGCGACCCCTGATGAGCGCGTAGGGCCGGACGACCGGTCCGGCCTCCTCGTCCATCCAGCGTGTCATCCGGACCTCCGGCACCGGGTTCGGGGGTCCAATGGGCCGTGGACGGCGTCGCCACCCGCTCCCCCGCTCATGAGAGACCTTGGCGCGGACCGGTGGAGATGTGCTGGCCCACCCGCTTGACCAGCATCGCCATCTCGTACGCGACATGGCCCACATCGGCGTCGGAGCTGCTCAGCACGGCCAGGCAGGTTCCCTGTCCGGCAGCGGTGACGAACAGGAACGCCGACTCCATCTCCACGATGGTCTGGCGCACCTCACCACCGCCGAAATGGCGCCCCGCGCCGCGTGCCAGGCTCTGGAACCCGGCTGCGACCGCGGACAGATGTTCGGCGTCCTCGCGGTTGAGCCCCTTCGAGAAACCGACGGCCAGCCCGTCGGTGGAGAGGAGCACCGCCTGGCGTACCGCGCTCACCCTGCTGGTCAGGTCGTCGAGGAGCCAGTTCAGCTCGCCGGTGTTGGTCAATTTTCCGGTCATGTGTCCCCCTTGTCGCCTGTTGTATGGTGCGCGAGGGCATCGTCCTGCTCCTCGCGTCCGCGCCGTGCACCCGCCTGGAAGGCGGAGAACAACGCGCGGACCTCGTCGGGTGAACGCTCCTCGCGCGGTTCCGCCCTCGGCTCCGGCTCGGCGGACTCCGTCGCCTCGGCCTCCTGGCGGAGTTGAGGCGCCAGGTTCGCCTGCCGGATCCGGCGGGGCAGGCCGCCCGGCCCCGTAGCAGGCTGTGAGGCCGTCCTACGCGCCGGAGCGTCATTGCCACGCTCGATCTCGTGAGGCGTCTGGTGAGACTCACGGGACCCCCGTGGCGACTCCTGATGCGGCGCGGGGAAGGATGCGCGGGCCCGGCCGGTCTCCTGGCCCACGGACCCGCCCGGATGCCTCTCCTGCCCGGCGGACGGGGCACGGGCCGGCAGGTTGGTCACCACGCTGAGCGACGGCGCGGCGGTGGACTGGGCAGGGGAGGCCGGCCTCGTCCTGCGGGGCAGGCCGTTGCCGTTGACGGGGGGCGAGAACGTGTCGGGCGAGGAGGGGGCGAACAGTTCTCCCGGACGCTTGGCGGCGTGCTCGGTGCTGGAGGAGGCCTGCTCCACGGTGAGGGCGAGCGGCGACCCCTGCTGGGCGATCACCGTACGGGGGATGAACACGATGGCCGTGGTGCCGCCGAACGGCGAGTTGCGCAGCATGACCTGGATGCCGTGCCGGGAGGCGAGCTGGCCCACCACGAACAGGCCCAGCCGGTCGCTGTCGGCCAGGTCGAACTCCGGCGGGCCGGCCAGCCGCTCGTTGATGGCCGCGTACTCCATGGGGCCCAGGCCCAGGCCGCGGTCCTCGACCTCGACGGCGAACCCGTTGGCCACCACGTCGCCGCGTACGGTCACCATGGCCTGCGGCGGGGAGTAGATCGTGGCGTTTTCGACCAGCTCGGCCACCAGGTGGGTGATGTCGGCGACCGTGCTCCCGTCGAGCGAGACGTCGGCCACCGGCATCACGTTGACCCGGGTGTAGTCCTCGACCTCGGCGATCGCGGCCCGCAGGACGTCGATCACCGGCACCGGCTTGCGCCACGACCGGCCGGGCGCCGCACCGGACAGGATGATCAGGCCCTCGGCGTGCCGCCGCATGCGGGTGGTCAGGTGGTCCAGCTGGAACAGGTCCTCAAGGCTGTCGGGGTCGGTCGCCCGGTGCTGCATGCTGTCGAGCAGGGTGAGCTGGCGGTGGAGCAGGCTCTGCTTGCGCCGGGCCAGGTTCACGAAGACCTGGCTGACGCCACGCCTCAGGTTGGCCTGGCCGACGGCGGCCTCGACCGCGGTCCGCTGCACCGAGCCGAACGCGTGGGCCACGTCGCGCACCTCGGCCGAGCCGCACGCCTGGATCGGCGGCGCCTCGGCCTGCACGTCGACCTCCTCGCCGCGCCGCAGGCGGTCCACGACGCGGGGAAGCCGCACGTCCGCCAGGTCCAGGGCGGCCGAACGGAGCCCGGCGAGCTCGGCGGCCAGGCGGCGGCCGAAGCGGACCGAGAAGATGATCGACGCGACCACCGCGATCAGGCCGACGCCGCCGGCGATCACGATCCGGAGCAGGACGCCGGTGGCCATCGTCTGCGCCCGGTCCGCCAGTTCCTTGGAGGCGGCGAGATTGACCTTGTCGAGCCAGGTCGAGATCTCGTTCACGCTCGCCTTCCACCGGCCGGCCTCGGGAGCCAGCCGGTTGCCGGTCGATCCGGCGATGGCCTTCTCCAGGTTCGTGAACCTCACGAAGGCCGCGGACTTGAAGGTGTCGCGGTACGCCGTGCCCAGCTCGGGATCGAGTGAGGCCGCGCCCTTGGTGTGCAGGAATTTCCGGGTGGTGACGTACTCGCCGAAGGCCTTGCGCTCCCCCTCTGACAGCCGGTAGTCGATCAGAGCCCCGCTGACCAGCGCGTTCTCCCTGGCGAGCATCTCGTAGGCGTTGCCCATGCCCTGCATGGCCGTGGCCTGCTGGAAGATCGCCAGATCGGGCACCGCGGCCATCTGGTCGTACACCAGGAAGACGGCGTCGAGAACATGGTTGTAGTTCGACAGCACCTCCAGCCGTGACTGCTGCCCGCTGTCGATACCCGAGCGGACGTTCGAGAGGGTGTCGAGCCGGCTGAGCAGCCTGTCCAGCGAACTGCGAAGTTCCGGGCTGCCGGAATCATCGGAGGCGGTGGCCTTCTTGAACGCCTGGACCGCGCGGTCGGTCCGGGAGCGCTGCTCGCCCATACCGCTGGTGAGGACCCGGGAGCTGATCGCCACCGACGACTGCATCCGCTCCGCCTGAAGCTGTAGTCCCAGCTCCGTGGAGGTCATGCCCACCGACTGGTAGATGCTGTTCGCATTCAGCAGTGCGATCCCGTCACCGATGGTGAGGTTGAGCACGAAGCCCCACAGTGCGCTCAGTGACAGCAGCGGCAGGAGCAACAGCAAGAAAATCTTGAACCGAATCGAGCGGTTTCCAGAGCCCATGTCCACTCGTCCCAACCTCTGAGCGTGTGGAGGCTCGTGCCGGTTTAGGGATGGATAGGCCTCCGGAAGATCGCATAGGAGACTAGCACCGAATATGCTTTCTGCGCAGTGGAGGATCGGATGACTAGTGTGATTACCGGGGCCAGTGCCGGAATTGGCGAGGCAGCGGCGGTAGAGCTCGCGAGGCGCGGGCAGCGGGTTGTTCTGGTCGGCCGTAATCCCGATAAGACAACTCGCGTGGCGGAAAGGGTGACGGCCGTCTCCGGAACGGTCCCGGATACGTTCACCTGCGATTACACCTCCTTGGACGATGTGCGCAGGCTGGGGGCCGAGCTGCTGTCCCGCTACGAGCGGATCGACATTCTCATCAACAACGCGGGCGTCATGAGCAGCGAGCGCACGCTCACCCGCGACGGCCACGAGACGATGATCCAGGTCAACCACCTCGCCCCCTTCCTGCTGACGAACCTGCTGCTTGAGCGGGTCGGGGAGCGTGTGATCACCACCTCCTCCCGGGCGGGCAAGACCGGGCGCCTCGACCCGTCCGACCTCGACCGTGAGCGGCGGCGCTGGAGCGGCTGGCTCCAGTACGGGGACTCCAAGCAGGCGGGTGCCCTCTTCACAGTGGAGCTGGCCCGGCGCCTCGCGGGCACCGGGGTGACCGCGACCTGCTTCCACCCCGGTGTGATCAGGACCGAGTTCGCCCAGGCGACGTTGATGATGTGGATGGTGAAGAACATCCCCGGCATGGGCCAGACCGTCGAGGAGGGTGCGAGCACCATGGTCCACCTCGCCACCCACCCGGACGGCACCGCCCACCCGGGCCGCTACTTCGCCAAAAGCGCCCCGGCGGCCGTCCCCAGGAGAATGGCCGACCCCGCGCTGGCACGCGCACTCTGGGACGCCAGCGCCGCCGCCGTCGCGTAGTCGCGCCGTCGCCTAGCCGCGCCGCCGTCGCCGTTGCCGTCGCGTAGCCGTCGCCGTCGCCGTCGCGTAGCCGCCGCTCCGCCGCGCGCCCTCGCCGGGGGCGCGGCGGGGAAGTCCCCGCCGCTCCCCGCCGGGGGCGCGGCGGGGATTTCCCCGGCTGTCACCGGCTGTTCGCCGGGCGTTGGGCGGGTCCGGTTACGGTCCGGCTGTGAGTGTCGCAACCCCGCTGCGGGCCGTTCTCCCGCACGCCGCGGGCAGGGACCCGTTCTTCGACAACGCCAAGTTCCTGGCGATCACCCTGGTCGTCTCCGGCCACCTGATCGAGGACCTGCGGGACGTGCCGGTCGCGCACGCGGCCTACTTCTACGTGTACACGTTCCACATGCCGCTGTTCATCGTGCTCAGCGGCTACCTGTCGCGGAACTTCACCTTCTCCTCCGGCAAGGCGCGCAAGCTGATCAGCACGCTCGCCGTCCCGTACGTGATCTTCGAACTGCTCTACTCGCTGCCGCGCCTCATCCTGTACGGCAAGCTCGACATCAGCCTCCTCGACCCGTACTACCTGACCTGGTTCCTGATGTCGCTGTTCCTGTGGCGGCTGTCCACACCGGTCTGGCAGCAGTTGCGGTGGCCGCTGACGGTCGCGGTCGGGCTGTCGCTGCTGTCGGGGGTGAGCAGGCTGCCCGACGAGCTGTCGATGAACCGGACCCTCGGCCTGCTCCCGTTCTACGTGCTCGGGCTGATGCTCCGTCCGGAGCACTTCGAGTGGCTCAGGCGGCGGTGGGTACGGGCCGCGGGGGCGATCGTGCTGGCCGCGGGGGGCGCCCTGACGCTCGCCGTGCACACCCAGGTGAGGACAGAGTGGATCCGGTGGCGGCACGCCAACGACGTGATCGGCGTCGACGACCTCACCGGCAGCCTGATCCGCCTCGGCATGCTGGCCGCCGGTGCGCTGCTCGTCGCGGCGTTCCTGGCGGTCACCCCGGCCCGGCGTACCTGGTACTCGGAGCTCGGCACGGCGACGATGTACGCCTACCTTCTCCATGGCCTGGTGGTGAAGGTCGCCGAGCGGTTCTACGGCGACTGGGCCCAGACCCTGCCGGGGGTGACGGCCGTGGCGCTCCTCGGGGTGGGGCTCGCCGCCCTGCTGTGCACGGGGCCGGTGCGGCGCGTCACCCGCTGGGCGGTCGAGCCGAGGATGAGCTGGGCCTTCACCAGACTGAGAAAACCCGCCTGACCCCGTCAGCGCTGGAGCTCGGCGACCGCGCGGTAGGCGGCGGTGACGGCCGCGTCGGCGCGGGCGGCGGGTACGGAGTCGGAGTTGGCGATCGCGATCCGGCCGTGCGGCCGGCGGGCGACGGCCGCCGGCGGGTTCCCGTCGGGGTAGAAGTCGAGGTCCCACGGGGTGGCGTACTCGGGTGTGTAGCCGTGCCCCCACCGGTTGATCGTGATCGCCTCGATGTCGCGGGCCGCGTCGAAGCCTCCCGGGCCGAGCAGCCGGGTGAGCTGGTCGCGGATGCTGTACTCCAGTTGCCCGTACGGTGTCTCGATCAGGGCGTACCGACCGGCGATCGAGCCGCGCGCGGGTGACACGCCGGGGGTGACGGGCGTGCTGACCATGTGCACCGCGATCGGCTCCCGGGGTGTCCTCGGGCACCGGTAGCCGCCGACGTCGGCCGGGTCGTCGAGCTCGGCCACGCACCAGCGGGCGCCGGTGAACCTGGCGCGTCTGATCCCGATCTCCTGCCAGGCCCGCCAGTCACGGAGCTGGACCGTCGCGTACAGCACGGGCACCTTGACCGCCCGGTACAGCGCCGCCCGCTGCGCGGACGGCAGGTCGCCGACCAGGTAGGGGATCATCGAGTTCCAGCAGGCCATGATCACGCTTCCGGCCCGTACGGTCCGTACCCACTTGCCGTCGAAGTAGCCGACCGTGGCACCGGTGGCCGCCTCCGGCAGGCCGTCGTTGACCGCCGAGACCACCGGGCTGGACAGGCGTACCCGGACCCGGTTGCCCGGCCGGTCGAGCAGACCGTAGTCGAAGCTCGCGGTGGTGATCCCCGCCATGTCGCCCGTCGTGGCGAAGCCGGGAATCATCCGGGCGGCCATCATCCGGACGATCGCCTGGTTGCCCTCGGGGAAGCGGTAGGCGCGAGGCTCGTCCGTGTCCCACTCCTTGATCACGGTCGGGGAGTTGTATCTGGACGGCTTGGAGGCATCGAGCCCGAGCCCCTGGAACCCTGGGTACCGGTACTCGTCGGCGCCGGCCCAGGCGTCGATCGCGCCGAAGGCGTCGGAGCCGTAGGCCCACTCGTCACTCGGCATGGTCTGGACGAACTTCAGCACGTCCGGGTGGACCCCGCAGACCTCGGCGAGGAAACCCGAGTAGGTGAGCCGGGCGAGCCGTTCCTGTTTCTCCTCACCGGACAGGCCGGGAAACCAGTCCGGAGGGGCGCCGTACAGCATGAGCAGGTCCTTTCCGGCCTGCTCCGCGACCGGCAGTTCGGCGATCCACCGCGGTGCCCGCTTGCCGGGGGTGAACACGACCAGCCTCTCGGCCGGGAAGGTCTCCCGGTCGCAGAAGACGCTGTCGTGCATCCCCAGGTCCGCGTACAGCCGCCGCTCCCCGGCGAGCCTCTCGGGGCGGATGCCCAGCTTGGCGAGCAGGTCCTTCCCCTCGGGGGTCCACGCCGCCGGGTTGATGATCGCCCGTGACCCGCCGTACGCGACCAGCGGCCCCTTCCTGGCCCTCGGGCGGAACTCGTTGCGCAGGGCGTGCCCGCCGATGTCGTCGTGGTTGTCCAGGATCAGGATCCGCGCGCCGGGGTCGCGCTCCAGCCACCGGTGGGCCGCGCTGAGACCGCTGATCCCCGCGCCGACCACGACCAGGTCATAGCGCTCGCCGGTGGGTTCGGGCATGCCCGCGTACGCCCAGAACCGCTGGTCGCGAAGGGCGTGGGGCACGCTCAGCGCCTCCGCGGTGTCGCCGCGCAGCCCGGTGAGGGACGGCGGGTAGGAGGTGTCGGGCGAAAGCTCCAGATCTTCCGCGTCGGCGAGGCGGGACGCCTTCGCCGCGCTCTCGGCGGGGGAGGCGTCCCATCCGCCGGCTCCGGGCAGCGAGCACGCCGCCGCGATCCCCGTGGCCGCGATCATCCCGTCGAAGAAGTCCCGGCGGGAGATGGGCCGGTCCATGCCGAGTTCCAGGGCCTTAAGTGGATTGATCTCATGAGGATCGGTCATGGGGCGATCATCACGATGTGAATGGATCGCCGCGGTCGCCGCGCTGCGTTTTCGGGAACTTTTTACCCATGCCATTAGCGCGCTGTCACGATATCTCCTGCATGAGAGCCATGTCGTGGTCGACGGGAATTGAAAAGGGCATCGACGTCACGCCGGCTTATCCGGTCCGGGGAAAACAGCCCTAGCCGGGAGCATCCCGGCGCGCCGGCACGCACCGCTCCGCCCGCTCCGCGCCTTTCCGGCACTGACCTCGGATTCCGCGGGTCAGGAGGCGACGTGGATGCGAGGGGCGCCTGCTGTATGGATTGTCGGGATAAGCCGGAACGTTATGGTGAGTCGGCTCGTTACCTGTATAAGGTGAAGCACGGGGATTAACGGTGGAAGTCCGGCAGAGCTCATGCCGCGGCATGGTAGGCATTCGTTTTCCCTCTGACAGCTGGTCCGGGGAGTATCGCGTGGTCGGTAAAGAGGGCAGGGTCACCGGAAAGATCGGTCCCGGCCTGGTCGGGGAGGTGATGGTGGCGGTCCGCGGCGGTGTCGAGGCGTTCTACGCGTATCCCACGGTTCCCGACGAGGAGATCGCCACCGGCTCGATCGTCGTGGTCGTCACCTTCTTCCCGCCGCGCACCGTCTACGTCGCCCGAGCGCTCGCCTGACACCTCATCCCCCATCGTGGAGGCCGCGATGCCTACGGAGTACTTCGTCATCGGGGGCGTCGTCCTCGTCGCCCTTCTCGTCATCGTCCTGTTGTTCAAGGCCATCTGGCGGGTGGCCGAGCCCAACGAGGCGCTGATCATCTCCGGGCTCGGCGCCCGGGGCAGGGCCGAGGAGGCCGACAGCCTCGGATTCAAGATCATCACAGGTAAGGGCACCTCGGTGCTCCCCGGATTCCAGACCGCGCGCCGCCTGCGCCTGGACAGCCGTGCCGCCAACCTCCAGGTCTCCTGCGTCACCCAGCAGGGCATCCCGGTGGTCGTACGCGGCGTCGTGATCTACAAGGTCGGCGACGACCTGCACTCGATCGCCAACTCCGCCCGCCGTTTCCTGGACCAACAGGATTCGATGAACGGCGCCATCCACGAGCTGTTCACCGGCCACCTGCGGTCGATCATCGGCAACCTGACGGTCGAGGACCTCATCCTCAACCGCGAGCGGCTGACCGGCGAGACCCGCGCCTCGGCCGCCGATGAGATGATCAAGCTCGGCCTGATCGTCGACTCCCTGCAGATCCAGGAGATCGAGGACGAGACGGGCTACATCACCAACCTCGGCAAGCCGCACGCCGCCAGAATCGCCGCCTCGGCACGCATCGCCGAGGCCCAGCGCGACCAGGAGGCCACCGAGGCCGAACAGGTCGCCGCAGCCAACAAGGCCGCCGCCTGGCGCGACTCCCAGATCAAGCAGGCCGCCTACCAGGCCGAGATCGACGAGGCCCTGGCCAGGTCCCGCCAGGCCGGGCCGCTCTCCGAGGCGTCCGCCCGCCAGGAGGTCGTCGTCCAGGAGACCCGTGCCGCGGAGCTTGAGGCGGCGCTGGCCGAGCAGCGACTCCAGGCTCAGGTCCGCAAGCCCGCCGACGCCAGGGCGTACGAGACGGTGACGGCCTCCCAGGCGGAGCGCGACGCCCGCATCGCCCAGGCCGAGGCCGAGGCCCGCGAGACCGAGCTTCGCGCCGCCGCGCAGGCGTCGCAGGTCAAGCAGGCCGCCGCGGCCGAGGCGGAGTCCGTGCGGCTGCGCGGCCTCGCCGCCGCCGACGCGACGAAGGCCACCGGTCTGGCCGCCGCGGAGGCCTCCAGGGCACAGGGACTCGCGGAGGCCGAGGCGGCCAAGGCGAAGGGCCTGGCCGAGGCCGACGCGATCCGGGCCCGTGCCGAGGCCCTCGCCGAGAACCAGGAGGCGGTCATCGCCCAGCAGCTCGCCGAGAACTGGCCGCAGATCGTCGAGGCGGGGGCGAGGGCCTTCGGCAACGTCGACCACATGGTCGTGCTCAACGGCGCTCAGGGCGTCGAGGAGATGCTCGCCAAGGCTCTCACCCTCGGCGGCGCCGGTCTCGGACTCGCCCGCTCCCTGCTGAGCGGCACCACCCCCGGCAGCACCCCCGGAGCCCCCGCCACCCCCGCCGTTTCCAACGGCACCACGGCTGTCGAAACCCCCGGAAAGCCCGTCGACCCGACCCCCTGACACCGGGAATCCCCGGGGACGATCACAGGCCGGAACCCGTATACGACCACTTCAAGACAGGATCGTGACCCGTGGCCACTAATTCGGGGCACTCCGTTATGTGTTGTCGCCCTTCCTCAGGGCATACGCCTGGCAGCTGAGCAGACAGGAGCGTGGAACATGACAGTCACCGGCATCATCACCGCCATCGTCATCGGCGCCGTCATCGGTGCCCTCGGTCGGCTCGTCGTGCCCGGCAAGCAGGGCATCCCGATCTGGCTGACCATCGTCATCGGTATCGTCGCCGCCCTCATCGGCACCGCGATCGCCGGAGCCCTCGGAGTCGCCACCACGTCGGGCATCGACTGGGTCGAACTCATCATCCAGATCGCCCTGGCCGCCGTCGGCGTCCTTCTGGCGGTGAGCCTGTACGGCAGGCGAGGCGTCCGGTAACCAAGTCCACCCGTGCCCGGAGCCGGGTTCCCGGAAAAACCCGGGAAGCCGGAGACCGGCGCCCCGGCACCCACGACGCCCCCGGCCCGGAACCCTCCGGACCGGGGCCGTCGTCACGCATGGCCACCGCCCAGAACACGTCATACGCCTCGAACACGGATGCCCAACTCACGCTTGGAAACCCTCCCCGACCAGTCACGCGATCAGGGACGTGTGTCGAAGTCTCCAGCCTTGATACGACCAAGGAAGATTCGCCACTCGTCAGGTGAGAAGATCAGCGCCGGGCCGTGGGCGTCTTTGCTGTCCCGGACGGCCACGATCCCAGACAGATTACCTGCCACCTCGACACACGCTCCGCCGTTGCCATTGCTACACGAACTCTTGCGCCACTCCGCATGGGATAGGTCCACAGGCTGGTTCTCCACCGTCCCGCACTCCGTTTTCTCTTGAATCGGTCGTCACTTCCCAAGTTCGCTCGCCACTCGTGCGATGAGCTCCCCCGAAGAGTCGGTAGGCAGGGCAGCAGCACGCAGGTGGTTGAACATCAGCGTATACCGCTCTACTTCGGACTGCTTTTCCAGATAAATCGTTCCGGTGGGGTACTCGATGTAGACCACATCAGGATCGTTCGGGCCGAACTGGAGTACGTGGAATCCTCCGCCCATCGCCGGATGCGCTCCAGCTGAAAACGGCAGAACCTGAAGGGTCACGTGTGGCAGTGTGGCGGCCTGCACCAGGTATTCGAGCTGGGTACGCATCACCTGGACGCCTCCGACCGGACGCCGGATGGCCGCTTCGTTGATGATCACCCACAGGTGTGGTGGGTCATCGTTTTCCAGCAGCTTCTGGCGCGCGACGCGCACCATTACTCGCTGATCTACCTCTTCTTCGGATGCTCTGATCTGTGCGGCACGATGCACCGCACGTATGTAGTCCCCGGTCTGCAGCAGCCCCGGCACGAACTCGGATTCGTAAAGATGCAGTGCCGAGGCTTCTGACTCCAAGCCGACGTAGACCTCGAACCATTCAGGCACAGCCTGCCCATAGGCATGCCACCAGCCGCGTTGCCGAGCTTCCCGGGCCAAGGTGAGCAACGCGTCGCGCTCCCTGTCCTGGACCTCGTAGACAGCGAGCAAGGCTCGCACGTCGCTGGGTTGCACCGCCCTGCGGCCAGTCTCGAAACGGCTCAGCTTGGTGGCGTGCCAATCGAGCTGTTCGGCCACCTGATCGATAGTCAGCCCCTTTTCCTCCCGAATTCGACGCAGTTCGGCGGCAAGCCGACGCCGCCTGACGGTTGGGCTGTGTGCCTGACGAACCAATCCCAAATCCTCACTATCGGTATAAGTCGGCCGCATTTTCATAATGATCTCTTTTTGGGCAGTTGCTTGCTGGCAGTTGCCAAAAAGCAGCTACGGGAACACACTTGCAATGCTTCCATGGTTCAAGGCTTCAGACGTCAAAGTCCAACTACTTGGCGCAACCGTCCGATGGCGAGCTGCGAATCAGTCAGGTCGTTCCTCTATTGCGAACGGTCCATGACACCAACGAATGCACCCACAAGCCGTACGACTGAAAGGACAGACAGCAGATGAAGGAATGTGGTTCACAAGAGCAGTTGATTCACCTGGTGCGGCTGGGGTGGGACCTGCGGGGGCTGGGGGTGAGTACCTCGCTGGTGTTGCCCCAGGTGGGGCAGCCGGTGCTGGAGGTCATGGCGGTGGGTGAGACCCGGGTCCGGATCGCCGTCATCCGTCGCGCCTGCGGGTGGGTGTTCGTCTGGCGGCCCTGGTGGGCCAGGGTGTGGCGGCCGGGCGAAGGGGTCTGGGCCGGGGCCGACAACGCCGCCGACGTCATCGTCTCGGCGGCGATCGCATGAACGTGAACGCCTACGAACAGGCGACCTGCCGCTACGTCCGATCGCCCCAAATGCCTCATCCGAGATCTGCTGAGTCCACTTCGCCTGCACCAGAACCGCCTGTGCGATCCGGATTCAGCCAGAACCACGCTCGTCTTCCAGGCGGCCCACTCGGACGGGTCGCCTGGCTTGACATTGGTGCCCCCGATGCCGCAGTAGCCGTCCGGTACTTTGAACAGGTATCGCTGGTGGTAGTGGTTCGCTTCAGCCGACACATCGTTCTCACTGTCACCCTCGCCTCGGCGACCCGCGTTGCGCTGCATTTCGTCGCGAATCCCGCTGGTCCACCTGGTCTGGAGCCGTCCCGTCATGGCCAGGCGGATGAGCAGGTCGCGAAGTGTGTTGCCATAGAGCACGTTCGCGTCATAGACCACCACAAAGCTCATGCTCAGATGCCCAGCTCCTGGCCTAGCGCAGCAAGTTGATCGGCAGCCGTACGGCGCTTGGCGCCATCGCGACGTTTGTACTCCTGAAGGTCCTCGTATGTAACACGCCTGTGCTTGCCAACCAAGCGGAAGGGGATCCCTCCTTCCTCCAAAAGCTTGATCAGGTGGGGGCGCGAGACGTTCAGCATGTCCGCCGCCTGCTGGGTCGTCAGCTCAGCCTGAGAGGGGATGACCGTCACCCCTCGCCCTTCAGCCGCCTGGGCAAGGATGAAGGCCAACAGGCTCACAGCTTCCCGAGGCAAGATCAATGGGTCCTCAGCACCGTGTTCCACGACAACACGGATGGCCGACTGCTCGTGAGATCGCATGAGGTAGTCCTTGATGCGGCGCACAGCACGGCCAGCCATCTCGGCATCAATGCTTCCGGGCTGTACCCGCTTGGCCTGCACATCTGTCATCGCCGTACCTCCTTCTCACAGTATCCGCAACAAACGAAATAAACGCAAGCGATGACAGCAGGTATCTGGAACACCGGCTGATCCGCACCGCGCCCGGAGCCGGTACCGTGGTCACCGATGAGCGGCGCCGGGTGCTTCTGATCTGGCCGCATCGCTTCATCACCGACTCCTGGGGGCGGGAGATCCCCGTCGGGAAGATCGAGGACGGGGAAGCCGGCAGTCGCCGCAGCGCGCGAGGTCGAGAAGGAGACCAGCTGGCGACCTGGGCCACTGCGCCCGCTGGTGAAGCAGCCCACTAACGGCAGCTCCGACTCCGTTCACCACATCTTCCGCACCGACAGCACCACTTACATCGGCCCGCCCACCGAGGGATGGGAGGCCGAGCGTGTCGAGTGGGTACCGCTGGGCGACATCCCTTGGCCAGTCGGCAAGGGTGACATCGTGAGCGGCACCGGCATGGCCGCGCTGCTGTATACGTCCTCACCGAGTCGTAGGCGGCGGCTGAGATCCGGACAGCCGACACGGCGGACGATCAGCGGATCAACTGTGGCCGGACAGCATGACGGCTCGCGCCCGGGAATTGAGCGCGAGCCGTCCAGCGAGATCTGTGGAGTTACTCCTTGGTCGGAACTAGGCCCGTCTGGCAGGCGCCCCACCCGGACGGGTCACCCGGCTTGACGTTGGTGCCACCGATGCCGCAGTAGCCGTTCGGCATCTTGTAAAGGCACTGCTGGTGGTATTCCTGCTGCTCAAGTCATATTTTATCCATGGCAGAGACATCACGACCGGCGATGCCTCGACTTGAGATAGTCGTTCACCCACTTCTTGCTGCTACGCCACATACCGTCGTCCCCCTTGACCGCACGGAGTCGTCCCCGTGCGGCAGCTACCCGGAGGGCATTTTCGGTGACGTCGCGCGTCGCGAGAGCAGGTAGGGGGACAAGCTTGACCGGGCCGGCCACCGCCGGCATAACGAAGCGGTACAGATTCGTCGTCACGCTGCGTGCGATGAGTTCACCCAATGGGCCGAACTCGTCATTGTCGGCTCGACGCATCGCCTGAAGGTACTTGTCACGGTCACGCTTGTAGATGATCGCTGGTGGATATTCAATCCTGGAAAGTATCAGGTTGAGCACCAAACGGCCCGTCCGTCCGTTGCCGTCAAGGAACGGGTGTATTTCTTCGAACCGGTTATGAACGTGGGCCAAGCGTTCGGGGAGGGGTTCCTCGGACTCACCGCGAAGGTCGTCGACAGCCTTCACCCAGTCTCGCATCCGGGGGTCGACTTCCGGCCATGGCGGCGGCTTCATACCTCCCGGGAACTTGGCGATCTCGTGCTGCCGGAAGTTCCCCGGGCCTTCGGCGGGGGTGGCATGAGGATGGGGGTCTACAGCCCACACGAGCGACATGGCGGTGTGGTGTATCTGACGAACCTCCTGGAGCGTGATGAGATCTCCGTTTTGCCAGTCTCCCGGCTCCAGCGCCTGCCCATACACCCACTTCGCGGCGTCGCCGTATCCCCTTACCTCCATGTAGTCCTTGAGCGGCTTCGCGCCTACCGCCCGGCCCTCCTCAAGGAGCTTCTCCACCTCTTGCAGTACGAGCGTGTTGCCCTCGATCGCAGTGCTGTTGTGGGCTTCCTGGTGCCAGATGTCAGACCAGATGTCCTCTGCCTCAGCGGGCGAGGGCAATCCACCCAAGCGGTCACGGAGTTCTCGAACGGCCTCGTCGAGGCGCTGATACACAGTCGCCCTGGACGGCCTGCCCGGTCCTGACACCGATGCTCCCCATAATTTTGTTCGGCTGGGTCGAATTAACTGTACCGAACAAAGTCGACTTGGGTTGTTCGCCTTCACCGAAAGAAGCGAACCGAACAACTGGCCTGGCGATCCGGCGCCACGACCAAGGAGGACAAGACGTCAGCGAGGCGTACCCCTCCCTCTGGTCACAGTGGCGATCCGAGTCGCGGTGTGCCTGTCCGGTTGGACCACGGTAGAGGAGTGGAGCGAGGTACCCTCCGGTCGCGGTGGCGGCCCGAGTCGCGGTGTGCCCTGCCAGACCGATCACACTCGCCCCTGAGCCAAGCCATGACCGGCAACGACAAGCCGCAGCAAGCTGACCGGCGACGGCGAATCACGACGGGTCTGATGAACTACGGTGAGCCTCCCTGCGCTCCTTTCCGCACCGATGCTTCAGCTACGGCGCTGGACCTCGGACGACCCCCGTACGGATTGCTTCAGCGTCGAAGAGCCCAATCGGCGGCCCGTAGGAAAGCGGCTACGGCCCGCAGGGCGTACGGCGAGGCAAGGGGTGCGCGGAGGTGGGCGGGTGCTCCGGGCGGCTTATAAGAATCCGCAACCAGCGCGCCCGCCAGGCCGGAGGCCTGAACCCCCAGACCCGCCACCAACAACGGCCGCCCGGAGCACCCGCCCACCGGAGCGCGAACGCGTCCCCGAGAGAACGCGTCCCCGAGAGAACGCGTCCCCGAGAGAACGCGTCCCCGAGAGAACGCGTCCCCGAGAGAACGCGTCCCCGAGAGAACGCGTCCCCGAGAGAACGCGTCCCCGAGAGAACGCGTCCCCGAGAGAACGCGTCCCCGAGAGAACGCGTCCCCGAGAGAACGCGTCCCCGAGAGAACGCGTCCCCGAGAGAACGCGTCCCCGAGAGAACGCGTCCCCGAGAGAACGCGTCCCCGAGAGAACGCGTCCCCGAGAACAGCCGACCCGCCATCAAGCACGCCGGAACCCCCGCGACGGCCCGGCCAAAAAATCAGATCATCACATGCGCATCCGGATGCCCCGCAAAAGAGAACTGCGCGTTGCGGGTGAGCTTGATGTCGTCGGCCTGCCAGGTGTGCATGCCCGCGTCGCCGCTGCGCCAGTAGACGAAGTTGAACCGGTCCGCGGAGTAGATCTTGACCCGATCCTCCTTGAGCCGGCGGACCAGACGGGTGTCCTCGCCCCGGGTCACGTCCTCGAAGCCGTAGTGCCGGAACATGTCGGCCTTGCCGAGGAAGGTGCCGCCCTGCACCAGGAAGGCGTAGCGGTGCTCCAGACCCGGCAGGCGCAGCATCGTGGTGTTGCTGCCCTCGAAGTAGGCGTAGTGCGCGCCCTTGCCGACCAGTTCGGCGTCGGAGTAGTCGAAGGCGCGAGCCAGGTCCGACAGGTAGTGCTCGCCGTACAGGTTGTCGTCGTCCATCTTGGCGATCAGCTCGCCCTCCGCGGTGGCGATGCCCAGGTTGAGGCAGGCACCCAGTGACAGCGACGAGTCGGCGGGCAGCACCACGACGTCGGTGATCCCGGCCATCCGCGCCTTGTCGGCCACCACGACGGGGTCGATGTCGAGCCCGTGCAGGACCATGACGAGCTGGACAGGACGGTGGGTCTGCTTGGCCACCGAGGAGATCGCGTGCTCGATCTGGGTGGCGCGGTTGGTGGGCAGCACCACCGAGATCGACCGGGTCCGCCGCTGAACCGGCTTGCCGAGCAGTTCCAGGATCTGGTCCACCCGGTGCGAGAACAGGTGTTTGTCGAAGACCTCGCGCATCGCCAGATGCCCCTGGCGGGCGCGCAGCTCGGGGCTGTTGATCAGGTGCAGGACCTGGTTGTACGACTCCAGCTCGTCACGGGCGATCGGGATCAGCGACCCGAAGGTCTCCTCGATGGCCCGGGACCAGCCCGAGACGATCGACGTCGAGCAGGCCGACAGCTCGAAGACCCGGCGAGCGCACATGGTCGGCGAGTCGAGCACCGAGTTCACGTTGAGGAAGACCTTGTACATCTTGTACGCGGCCAGCATCTGGTCGTACGGGAGCTCGCCCACGATGTGCGGGACGTACTCGGCAGGCCAGGCGTACTTCTCGTCCACGGTCCCGTTGCGCGCGAAGATGTGCAGGCCGAGCTCGCGGATCGGAGCGAGGACGGTCTCCATCTGCTCGCGGCGCTCGGGGTGCTTGTCCCTGAAGTACATGCCCGCGAAGACCACGTCGTTCAGGCGCCCGCGCTTCTCCTGGATCGGGTTGTGCACCCGGGGCTGAGCGGCGAACTGCAGGACGTCGACCCGGTCGTGGCCCAGCACCTCGCGGTAGCGGGAAACCATGTCGCCGTCGCAGGTGAAGACGTAGTCGAACAGCTTGGCCGTGTCGATGAAGAAGTCAAAGTTCGGCGGGTCCTCCTTGTTCCAGAAGACCGTGGGGATCCCCTCGACGCGGCACCAGTCGATCAGGGCGCGCAGCTCGGGCTTGGGGGCGTTCGTCCCGGTCATCTGGTAGCGCCAGCGGCCCTGGTTGCCGTGCCAGGCCGACTCCACGAACAGCAGCTCGGGCCGGCGCTCGGCGAAGATCTCCGGCCAGTCGCGGAGCCCGAACTCGATCTGGTCCCACTCGTACTTGAACGCCATCCGGGAGAAGTCGTCCAGGATGACAGCGACCTTCATGTCCGGGCGGACGATGGGACCGGTCGGCCACTTGACCTGCGGTACGTCGACCACGGGCCCCTGCTGGTTGAGTTCGGCGATCACCTCGGCCACCGGGCGGGGCGGCTTGGGGCCCTTGCGCGCCTGCATCGCGGAGCGCAGCCTGCCCGGCAGCGCGGTGACCCCCGACCCCTTGGCCGCGGTCAGCGCCTCGGCCACCCGGTACGGGCGCTGCACCTTGGTCGACTCCAGCTTCCACTGCGCGTAGTCGGCCTTCGCCTCGGCGATGGCGAGCCGCCGCTCAAGGTCCCGGACGCGCTCCTCGAAGCGCTCGACGACCTTGCGCTCCTCGGGCAGCCAGTTGATCGGCCCGAGACGCTGGAACTTCGGCTCTTCGGGGGTCTCATCGCTCATGGGGATCGCCTTCGTCCTGGGTCGTGCCAGGCTACGGCCTAAGCCGTGCCGAAATAATCGTTTTAAAGGGATTTGGGCGGTACGGACTGCCCAGCCGGGGAGAGGTTGTTGCCACGCAACCAGCTCTCGATCACCCGGGCGATCCGAGGGCCGGCCTTGCCGTCCCAGAGCGGGGGCAGCTCGCCCGACGGCGTCGCCGCGCCGTCCGCCAGCGCCAGGTCGGCGGCGGCGGGCAGCTGCGCCGGGGTGACCAGCCGGTTGGTGCCGTGCGTGATGGTGATCGGCCGCTCGGTGTTGGGCCGCACGGTAAGGCAGGGGACGCCCAGCATGGTCGTCTCCTCCTGGACGCCGCCGGAGTCGGTGACGACCAGCGTCGCGCCCCGCACCAGCGACAGGAAGTCCACGTAGCCCAGCGGATCGACGATGCGCAGATTCTCCCCGTCCACCAGCCCGGCCTCGGCCAGGCGGGTCCGGCCGCGCGGGTGCAGCGGCACCATGATCGGAAGGCGCTCGCTCACCGACAGCACCGCCTCGACCAGCTCCTTGGCGGAGGCGGGGTCGTCGACGTTGCCGGGACGGTGCAGGGTGGCGACCCCGTACCGCTCGGGAAGACCGAGCCGGGAGCGGACCGGGGCGGGGTCGAGGTGGTCCAGCGCCGAGAACAGGCTGTCGATCATCGGGTTGCCGACGAGGTGCACCCGGGCCGGGTCGATCCCCTCGGCGGCCAGGTGGGAGAGCGCGTCGGGGGAGGTGGCGAAGAGGATGTCGGACAGACCGTCGGTGATGACCCGGTTGACCTCTTCGGGCATCCCACGGTCGAAGGAGCGCAGGCCCGCCTCCACGTGCGCGGTCGGCACGTTGAGCTTGGCGCACACCAGGATCGCGGCCAGCGTCGAGTTCACGTCGCCGTAGACGACGACCAGCGTCGGCCGCTGCTCAAGCACCACGTCCTCAAGGCCGACGAGCAGCGCCGCCGTCTGGCGGGCGTGCGAGCCGGAACCGACGGCCAGGTTGGCGATCGGCTCGGGGAGGCCGAGGTCGGCGAAGAACACGTCCGACATGAGCGCGTCGTAGTGCTGACCGGTGTGGATGATGCCCTGCCGCACGCCCAGTTCGGCGAGCGCGCGCACCACGGGAGCGGCCTTCACGAAGTTGGGCCGTGCGCCCAGCACGTGCAGGACAAGGGGATTCTCCGGGCCCTGAGCAGCACCCGGACGGTCGAAGTCCCTCATTGACCTCGCCTTTCATGCGGCAGTGGGGCAAACCTTGCCTATGGTACGGTCACGGCGTGGTATCCGATGCCAACAGGCCAGACTCCCCCTCGGTTCCGGCGAAGCCCTCGGTGCCGACGACACCCTCCTCAGCGGTGACGTCTCCGGCCACCGAGCCTGACGCGGAGCCGCTGGCGACCTCGGGCACGGTGACGACCCCGAAGACGGAGACGCACTCCGAGCCGGAGACGACCTCGGCCGTGGAGATGCCTCCGGCCGTGGACACGCCCACTGAGCCGGCCCCGCCGCCGAGCGCGGAAACGCCCCCGGTCGTGGAGACTCTCCCCGGCTCGGACACGCCCCAGGCCTCTGTGACGCTCCCCGCTCCGACGACGCCCCCGGTCAAGACGACGCCCCCGACCGAGCCGGTGTCACAGGCTCCGGTGTCACAGGCTCCGGTGTCACAGGCTCCGGTGTCGGCGAAGTCGGCCAGGGCCGGGCTGCGCGGACTGATCAAGGGTTTCGTCCAGCACCCGGTGATCGTCTCCCGGGTCGTGGCGACAAAGGTCAAGTCAGATCCGGTACGCGTGGCGCAGGCGGCTGCCGAGACGCTCCCGTCGAGCGTCCGTCCCATCGTGGGCCGGTTCGCCTGGCCGGTCGCGCGCCGCGCCAAGATCGTCGTACGCAAGCTCGGCATGCGCATGGTCAAGGGCCCGTGGACCGAGGCGAAGGAGCACTTCGACGCCGGCCGGATGAGCGAGGCCGCCGAGGTGCTCCGGGCACACACCCGCTACCCCTTCATCAAGCGCCGGGCCGCCTACTACGCCGGAGAACTGGCCGCGATCCAGCCGAACCCGATCCCGCCCAAGGCCAAGGTGATCGTGGGCGAGCGGTTCCGCGGCCGGGTGCTGCACTGCGTGACCAACGCGCTGCCGTACACGCAGGCCGGTTACACGGTCCGCACGCACCGCATCGTCACCTCGCAGAAGGCCGCCGGGCTGGATCCGCACGTCGTGACCAGCTGGGGCTGGCCGATGATGCAGGGCCACGCCGACGCGATGCCGTACGAGGAGATCGACGGGATTCCCTACCACCGGCTGATCCCGAGCGGTGAGGTGCCCTTCGAGAGCCAGGGGCGGATGATCCGGGGCGCCGGAGAGGTCACCGAGCTGGTCAGGACCCTGCGGCCGCAGGTGCTGCACGCCGCGACGGATCACCGCAACGGCTCGGTGGCGCTGGCGGTGCGCGAGCGGACCGGCACGCCGATGGTCTACGAGGTCCGGGGCTTTCTGGAGGAGACCTGGGCCTCCCGCGACCCCAAGCGCATCGGCAGCCAGCGGCACGTGCTCCAGCGCGACCGCGAGGCGTTCATCATGCGCTCCGCCGACGCGGTGGTCACCCTCGCGGAGACCATGGCCACCGAGATCGTCGAGCGCGGGGTGCCGAGGGAAAAGATCTACCTGGCGCCGAACGCGGTGGACGACTCGCTGCTCAGCGCCGAGTACGACGGTGCGGCGTTCCGCGCCGCCTACGGCATCGAGCCCGGCGACATCGTCATGGGTTCGGTGTCGAGCATCGTGGCCTACGAGGGCTTCGCCACCATGATCAATGCCGCCGCGCTGCTGCGGGACGAGGGCGCGCCGGTCAAGATGCTGCTCGTCGGCGACGGCGTGGAGCGGGCGGCACTGCTGGAGCAGGTCGAGGAGCTGGGGCTCGGCGACATCGCGATCCTGCCGGGACGGGTCGGCCCCGACGAGGCACTGCAGGCCCAATCGGCGATCGACATCTTCGTCTGTCCCCGGGAGGACCTGCGCGTCTGCCGACTTGTCACGCCGTTGAAACCGGTCGAGGCGATGGCTCTCGGCAAGCCGGTCGTACTGAGCGACCTGCCCGCCCTGTCGGAGCTCGTGGGCTCCGACGGCGCCGGGCTTCTGGTGCCCGCGGGGGACCCCGAGGCACTGGCCAAGGCGATCGCCGGACTGCGTGACGATCCGGAGCGAAGGGCCGAGATGGGCGAGGCCGGACGGGCAGAGGTGGCCGCGAAGCGTACCTGGAGCCGCATCGCGGAGACGTACCGTGATATTTACCGATCGATTGCCGATTGATGGCCTTGTCATGGCACTGGGGATACCTGCCGTTTGTGATGCGTTCAATCGCATTAGGCGTAGCTCGTTCGGACTTGAGATAGCCTTTGCGACCATGAAGTGTTGTTTCCGGCGTTCCAAGGTCATCCAGTGACTGCCTACGACCTGGCCATCATCGGTCTGGGCTACGTCGGCATGCCCCTGGCCAAGGAGGCCACGGCAGCCGGTCTGCGGGTCATCGGCTTCGAGGTCGACTCCGGCAAGATCGCTGCTCTCAACGCGGGCAGGTCCTACATCGACGACCTGACCGACGCCGACCTTGAGCACATGCTGGCGGGGGGCTTCACCGCCACGGGGGACGAGTCCGTTCTGGCCGACAGCCGGACCATCGTCATCTGCGTGCCGACCCCGCTCGACGAGGACCACCGCCCCGACCTGTCCGCGGTCGAGGGCGCCACCGGCACCGTCGCACGCAACCTCCGCGCGGGCTCGCTGGTGGTCCTGGAGTCCACCACCTGGCCCGGCACCACCGACGAGGTCGCCCGCCCCATCCTGGAGACGGGCTCCGGCCTCGTCGCGGGCACCGACTTCCACCTCGCCTTCTCGCCCGAGCGCATCGACCCGGGCAACCCCAAGTACGGCCTGCGCAACACCCCGAAGGTCGTCGGCGGCTACACCTCCGCCTGCAAGGACCGCGCGGTCGGGTTCTACTCCCAGTTCATCGAGCAGGTCGTGCCGGTCAGCGGCACCCGCGAGGCCGAGATGGCCAAGCTCCTGGAGAACACCTACCGCCACGTCAACATCGCCCTCGTCAACGAGATGGCGATCTTCTGCGACGAGCTGGGCGTCGACCTCTGGGAGTCGATCGAGGCCGCCGCCACCAAGCCGTTCGGTTTCCAGAAGTTCCTCCCCGGACCAGGTGTCGGCGGTCACTGCATCCCCGTCGACCCGTCCTACCTCTCCTACACGGTGCGCAAGCTGGGCTACCCGTTCCGCTTCGTCGAACTGGCCCAGGAGATCAACGAGCGGATGCCGTCGTACGTGGTGGCCCGCGTGCAGCGCCTGCTCAACCGGCACAGGAAGCCGGTCAACGGCTCCAGGGTGCTGTTGCTCGGTGTCACGTACAAGCCCGACATCGCCGACGAGCGTGAGACCCCGGCCCTGCCGGTCGCGCGGGCGCTGCGGGAGCTGGGCGCGGAACTGGTCTTCGCCGACCCGTACGTCAAGGACTGGCGGGTCGACGGAGTCCAGGTGCCGCGCGAGGAAGACCTCGCCAAGGGAGTCGTCGAAGCCGACGTGACGCTGTTGCTTCAGCAACACGCCGCCTTCGACCTGTCGATTGTCGAGGACCAAGGCAAGCTCGTGCTCGACACCCGAGGCGTGCTCGCCGAGGGTGAACGCGTCGAGCGGCTCTAGTGACGAAGGGCTGCGCGCAGTGCACGTGCTCGTCATGACCGTGGTGCATCATCCCGAGGACGCCCGGATCCTGCACCGGCAGATCCGCGCGCTCGTGGATGCCGGTCATGAGGTCACGTACGCGGCCCCGTACACGGCGCGGGGCGTCATGGCCCGCTCCTGGGTGAACGGCGTCGATCTCCCCCGTGCCGCCGAGCGCAAGCGGCTGTCGGCGGTGCGCGCCGCGCGCAAGGTCTTCAAGCGCATGCGCGGGCAGGTGGATCTCGCGGTCATCCACGACCCTGAGCTGCTGCTCGCGGTGGTGGGGGTGCGCAAGCGGCCCCCGGTGGTCTGGGACGTGCACGAGGACACTCCGGCGACCCTGTCACTGAAGCCCTGGCTGCCGGCGTTCCTCCGACCGCCGGTGCGTTTCATGGCCCGCCTCCTCGAAGGTACCGCCGAGCGACACCTGCACCTGCTGCTGGCCGAGACCGCCTACGCCGGACGGTTCCACCAGGCGCACCTGGTGGTGCCCAACGAGACCTGGGTGCCCGACGAGGTGACGCCGCCGGGTGACGACCGCATCGTCTATCTCGGCTGGCTGTCGGAGGCACGCGGGGTGCGCGAGGCCATCGAGGTGGCCCGGTTGCTCCGGCCGTACCGGGTGGCGGTCGAGCTGATCGGCTACGCCGACCCGCAGTCACGGCCGACGCTGAACGAGGCCGTGGCGGAGGGCGTGCTGGAGTGGCGCGACTTCATGCCCAACGACGAGGCGCTCAAGCGGCTCGACGGCGCGCTGGCCGGTCTCTCCCTGCTGCACGACGAGCCCAACTACCGGCACTCCATGCCCACGAAGATCGTGGAGTACATGGCCCACGGCATTCCGGTGATCACCACCCCCTCGCCCCGCGCGGTGGAGCTGGTCGAGCGCTACGACAGCGGCATGGTCGTGCCCTGGCAGGATCCCAAAGCCGTGGCCCAGGCCGTGCTCTTCCTCCGCGACGACGTCAGGGAGAGGCATGCTCAGGGGGCTCGGGGGTATGCGGCGGCCCGTGCGAATCACCACTGGCCCAACTCGGCCCGTCGTTTTGTCGCCCAGCTGGAGGCGTGGGCGGGCGTCAAGAGCTGATTTCCGGCATGGCGAAGCTCCTTATGTCTGCCAGATCACAAGAACGGTAGTGTCCTGAACGTGCGCTGGCTCATCGCTCTTCTGGGCGTGGCGATCCTCGCGGGAGTGGTGGCGTTCGTGGTGATCACGCCCGCCGAGGACGGCTCTCCGACCAGTGGGAGCTCACCGCTCGCCCTCTCGCCCTCGCTCTCGCCTTCGTCCTCCCCCTCGGTGCCGGTGCCGGAGGCGACCGAGTTCACCGACCCGTGTGGCACGTTCGACACGGCCATGGGGGCGCCGTACGCGATCACCGGCTACTGGCTCGTCCCGACCGCCGACCACTGCACCTGGCGACGGCAGTTCGCCGCCATCCACAAGGTGGGCGGCGACACCGTGATCCGGATCGGCTGGGGCCTGCAGGCCCGCAGGGTCGACGACGGCGGCCGGATCCTCGACGGCGAGGGGAAGGTCGATCCCCGCTACGAACCGTGCGAGGAGAACGGGGTGCCGTGCGTGACCGCGGCGGAGAACGACCTCAGAGCGGCCAACCCGGGCAACCGGGTGAGCTGGACGTTCGTCTACCGGACCGACGAGGCGTTCGGCTCCCAGCTCTTCCGCTGCCCCGAGTTCGAGCGGAAGATCGTCACGAGGAAGGCCGTCTTCTACCGGATCGTCGCCACCGACGACGGCAGCGACGACGCGAGCTGCGAGAACATCAGGGGCAAGGGGCGTGGCTACCACGTGATCCTGATCGCGGGCGCGCACGAGGACAGCCTCACCGAGCTGCTCGACCTCGGTGACCAGTTCGGGGTGAAGGTGTTCCCCGCGCTGCCGCTGGCCCCCCGCGACCCGGCGCAGCAGACCCGGGCCGCCAAGCAGGGCACGAACACGCTCACCACGCTCACCCGGCGCGTCATGCAGGACTACGGTGCCCGTTTCCGGGACCGGCCCTCGCTGGGCGGCTTCTACCAGCCGTTCGAGTTGCAGATGCGTGAGATGAAGTACACCGGCGAGGCGGACGACGACCACCCGACGCTCAAGATGTACGCCTCGCAGCACGAGATCGTTGAGCAGGAGATGCCGGGCAGGCCCGTCCTCGTCAGCCCCTACCTTGACGCCCGCAAGGAGAAGCCGTTCAGCGCCACTCCCCAGCAGGTGGCCACGGGCTTCGAGGCCCTGGTCAGAACCGGGGTCGGAATCATCGCGCCACAGGACAGCCGGGGAACGGGGAAGGTCGGGTTGTTCTGGCCCGACCAGCGCGAGGAGAAGGTCGACAAGCGGCTGCGGCCGGTCGTCGGAGACGAGGCCAACGGTGACGCCTACCACGGCTCGACCCGCGACTACTACCGGGAGATGTCAACCGTCCGGGCTGAGATGGCAGAGCAGGGCCACAACGTGGAGCTCTGGGCCAATGTCGAGGCGTTCGAGCCCTCCGACGACGAGCTGTCCGACGACGGGCCCTGCGCCGCCGGATCCTCGCGGGGACGCACCGACAAGGAACGGCTCGACACGGCCGTGGCACAGGTCGGGCGCTACGTCTCCAAGGTCGTCTCCTACATGTGGAGCGACTTCTACACCTGCGGCTCGCCGTCCCTCGCCGAGGAGATCGCCCGTGACTGGAACCGGCCCATCGCGGCCGACGCGGTCCGCATGCAACGCGACATCCAGGACGGTATGGAGATCCGCGGCTACAACATGCCCATGGGGTCCAAGGTCACGATTACCTGGGAGGGCCGGCAGGAGCCCCGCGTCGTCGACGTGGCCGGGGTGAACCTCACGGACCTGCCGCCCGGCCTGCCGGTGCGGATGGAGACGGCGTGGATCCCGTTCGACTGGTCCCAGGTGCCCGAGGACACCTGGGTCGAGATCTCGGTCGTCGCGGCCGACGGGCGGGCCGCCTCCGAGCCGTTGCACGTCCGGGTGAGGCTCTGACCGGTGTAACGTGCCTGCCATGGTTCCGCGCATTCCCGTCAGCGTGGACCTGGTCGTCCTCACGGTGCGCTTCCAGGCGCTGAGCGCACTCGTCTGGCGGCGCGACAACCCGCCGTACGAGGGACGCTGGGCCCTGCCAGGCGGCTTCATCCACCTCGACGAGGACCTGCCCGCCGCCGCAGAGCGGATTCTCGCGGAACGGGCGGGCCTGCCGGGCGCACCCGTCCACCTGGAACAGCTGCAGACCTACGGCTACCCCGACCGCGACCCGCGCCAGCGCGTGCTGAGCGTGGCCTACCTCGGTCTCGCCCCCGACCTTCCCGCCTCCACCGAGGCGCACATGAACTGGCAGCCGGTCTCCGCGCTACTGCGCGAGATGGCCTTCGACCACCGGCGCATCATGGTCGACGGGGTCGAGCGGGCCCGGGGCAAGCTCGAATACACCCCGCTCGGCGCGGCCTTCTGCCCGCCGGAGTTCACCGTCGCCGAGCTGCGCCGGGTCTACGAGATCGTCTGGGGCCGGGTTCTCGACCCGCGGAACTTCCACCGCAAGGTCACCAGGGCCGAGGGCTTCCTGGTGCCCACCGGCGAGACCACCACCCGCGACGGCGGCCGCCCCGCCAAGCTCTACCGCCGAGGGCCCGCCACGTTCCTCCACCCTCCGATGCTCCGCTCCCTCAAGGAGTAGGGGCGGCGTAGTGAGCCGTGGGCCAGGACATCCTGGTCGATCACGTCGCGGGTGCGGAATCCGGGGCCGCCGTGGTGAGCCGTGGACCTCGCCTGCGGCCGATCAGAGGTTGTCGATCTCCGTCAGGTCGATGTCGACGTCGAACGGGACGCTGACTTTCAGCCGGTCGTGGTGGATCCCCATGAGCGCGTAGGTCCTGGTCGCCGGGTCCAACTCGTAGACGTAGGCGACCGGGCGGTCGTCCTTCTCCTCGATCCGCCAGAAGTGGACGATGCCCGCCTGGGCGTAGAGGACGGGCTTGCGCTCCCGGTCGCGGATCTCCGACTCGGCGTCCGGCGCCTCGGTGCTCGGCCTCTCGGCCGGCGGTGCGATGCTCATGTCGTCCTTCCGGTCGGGCATGCCTCTCACCTCCAGTGTTACAGGATGATGCCCCATCCGCCCGCTGCTCATAAAGTAAGGCCATGCCTCGTTTCCGCGCGATCCTGGACACAATGCCCCCTTACCGGGCAGGCAAGGCCGTGGTGTCCGCCGACGGCCGGTCCTACAAGCTCTCCTCGAACGAATCCCCCTACGAGCCGCTGCCCTCGGTCGTCGAGGCGGTCGCCAGGGCCGCGGCCCAGATGCACCGCTATCCCGACCCGGCCGCCACCGGGCTGACCGAGGCGCTCGCCGAGCGGTTCGGCGTGCCGGCCGAGCACATCGCGCTCGGCGCGGGCTCGGTGACGGTGGCCCAGCAGCTCTTCGAGACCGTGAGCGAGCCGGGCGCCGAAGTGATCTACGCCTGGCGGTCCTTCGAGGCGTATCCGCTCCTGGCCGACCTGGCGGGGGCGACCTCGGTGCGGGTCCCGCTGCTGGGCGAGGGGCACCACCTGGAGGCCATGGCCGACGCGATCACCCCGCACACTCGCATGATCTTCGTCTGCAACCCGAACAACCCGACCGGTACGGTGGTCCAGGCGGCCGAGCTGGAGGCATTCCTGGACCGGGTGCCGGAGAACGTGCTCGTCGTGCTCGACGAGGCCTACCACGAGTACGTCAGGGACGCCGGGGTCCCCGATGGGGTCACCGTCTACCGTGACCGGCCGAACGTGGCGGTGCTGCGCACCTTCTCCAAGGCGTACGGGCTGGCCGGGCTCCGGGCGGGCTATCTGATCGCCGCGGAGCCGGTGGCGTCGGCGGTCCGCAAGACGATCGTGCCGTTCGCGGTCAACCACCTCGCCCAGGCCGCCGCGATCGCCTCGCTGGCCGCCGAGGACGAGTTGCTGGAGCGGGTGGACACAGTGGTCAAGGAGCGCGACCGGGTCCGCGGGGCGCTCGTCGCCCAGGGCTGGACGGTGCCGGCGACCGAGGCCAACTTCGTCTGGCTCCGGCTGGGCGAGCGCACGCTCGACTTCGCCGAGGCGTGCGCGGCCGAGGGCGTCGCGGTGCGGCCCTTCGCCGGTGAGGGCGTCCGTGTCTCCATCGGCGACGCCGAGGCCAATGACACCTTCCTGGCGGCCGCGGCGGCCTTCCCGAGGAGCTGACCGCTCCGCGGTGGCACTCCCGGTAGGGGGCCGCGACGGGATGACCGCCTCACGTGGGCGAGCCCGCGGCCTACACGGTCGCGGGCTCAGGGCCGGAGACAGGCTCCGGCTTCTTCTTGCGCCGCTCCGTGGAGACCACCAGGGCCACGCCGAGGACGATCACCATGCCGCCCGCGATCATCGAACCGGTGACCTCCTCGCTCAGTACGAGGGCGCCCAGCACGACCGCCACGACCGGGTTGACATAGGCGTAGGTGGAGACCAGGGAGATCGGGGCGTTGCCCAGCAGCCACACGTACGCCGTGAAGCCGACCAGCGAGCCGACCAAGATCAGGTAGGCGAGCGCGATCCACGAGCGCGTGGAGACGTCCGCGAGGTCGATGTGCTCGCCCACCGCGGCGGCGGTCAGGGCGAGCCCGACGCCGCCGGCGGCCATCTCGACGGCGCTCGCGGCGAAGGGGTTCGCGGGCATCGGGATGCGGGACGCCAGGAACGAGCCGACCGACCAGGACAGCGACGCCAGCAGGATGATCACGATTCCGGTGCTGTCGGCCGCGCTGCCCCCGCCGGTCAGCGAGAGGAGCGCCACACCGCCGAACCCGATGAGCACCCCCGTGAGCGTCAGTACCTGCGGCCGGTCCCTGAACAGGACCCTGAAGATCACGAGCCAGAGTGGCGTCGAGGCCACCAGCAGCGCCGCCAGCCCGCTGGAGATGTGCTGCTCGGCCACGGCGACCATGCCGTTGCCGCCGTTCAGCAGCAACAGGCCGACCAGGGCGGCCCCACCGGCCTCCTTCCAGGTCATCCGGAAGGACTCGCGCCCCTTCAGCAGGCGCACCGCGATGCCGAGGATGAGCGCGGCCGTGACGAAGCGGATGGCACCGCTGAGCAACGGGGGCATCGTCTCGATCGCGATCATGATCGCGAGGTAGGTGGACCCCCACACCACATACACGATCGCCAGCGCCCCCCAGACGAGGAGCGCCTTACGGCTGTCAGCACTGTCATGACGCATAGCTCGTGACAATAGTGGCTGAGCCGGACATTTTGCGCACGGGGTCCGCTCCTTTCGGCCACGCTGAAATCAGCGTTCGCGACCTGGTGGACTTTCACTGAGATCAGCGTTCGCGACCTGGTGGACTTCCGCCGTGCCGGGGCGAGTGACCGTGCCCAGGCCGGTCACGCCACGCCGAGACAGGCGAGCCGTGACCTGAGAGGTTCCGCCGCCCGGGTGCGGCGGAAGCCCTCAGGTCGAAGAAGCGGTCTCCTGGAGGGCTCAGCGGGTGCCGAGCTTCTCCACGATCAGCCGGTACAGCTGGCGGGGACGGCCGGGTTGCGGCGTCCGGTTCGGCGGAAGCGGCCACGCGAGTCCCTCGTCTACCAGCGTGCGCAGCAATCGCCGGGCCGTACGCGGGGTGACGCCCAGCATCTTGCCCGCGCCCTCCGCGTCCACCACCGTGTCTCCTCCATCAAGCTTGGCCGCCAGCCGGGCCAGCACCTCCACACCCTTGGGCTTCAGCGGTCCGGTGCCCTGAGGAGGCATCCTGGGGGCCGGGACCAGCGCTCTGCCCTCGCGGTCGACCGCGAAGCCCTGGGCCTGCTTGCCCGCCTGGGTGCGCGCCAGAGCGGCCCTGGCGTGCGACTCGGCGTCGTGGGTGGTACGGCCCATGCCGACGCCGACCTCGACCGCCAGGCCGAGCTCGTCGCGGACCCGCGCGGCGAACGGCAGGACTCGGAATCCCTCGGTGGCCGCGACCACCGAGCCTCGGGTCGCGGTGACCATGTAGCTGTGATCGTCGACCGCGGTGACCGACGCGTTGATCCGGTTGGCCTCCTGCACCAGCAGGCGGTGCAGGGAGAGCCGGAGCTCGTCGCGCCAGTAGCGTGGCGCGGCCCGGCGGACCGGCTCGCGCAACGTGGGCACCTCCACCAGGACCACGGTGAGTTGTGACTCCTCCAGCCGGTGGTGTGCGCCGAGCAGCGCCGCCGTGTGCAGCGCTGTGCGCACCGCGGCGGAGGTGGGGCGGATCCTGACCACGGGCACCCCGGCCGTCTGAAGGCGGTCGGCGACCGCGGGCAGACAGGTGAGCGCCCCGCTCGTGCTGCCCTGGCGGGCGAGGCGTTCATGAAAGGCCGCGATCGTGCCGGTGGCGCCCGGCTCGTCGCGGCTCTGTACGTCCCCTGAGGGAAGACTCAGATCACCATAGGCCTCCTCGACCTCTGCTCTGCCCAGGGTGTCGATACTGACCCTGCGCGGATCTATCCGTTCGTCCAACGCGGCCCTCGCCAGCGCGGCGATCAGTGCGGCGCCGCCGAGCTGGACATACGTCGCGGGCATCGTCAGCACCCCCGATCGCCGGGCCAGGTCGTAGGGGATCGGGCTGGCGAACAGACATGCGTCCACCCCTGCCCCCAATCGGGTCACCTTGTCCGCGGCCTCCTGCTCGTCACGGTATGCCGCCGCCACCAGGCGGCAGGGTAACGGGGCCGCCGCGTGCCCCATCAACATCACCCGTTCAACGAGGTCATGGGGGCCCACCACACCGATAGTGAGGTCCGGTGTCATGGCACCCGGGCGTGACACTCGTGGCGCTTCTTCGGCCCGCTCGACCAATGTTCGTCCCATCATGCCGTCCGTTTGTTTTCGGCTCTCTTTTGGAACGATCGCTGGTGAGGGCCGTAATGTCACGCCCGATTTGCGGCCAATTCCGGAAGCTACTTCCGGGTTATACCTATGACTGGCATCGTTTACACAGGTCAGAGCGGTTTTTGAGCGGCTCAAACCCGCTGATTATGACGTTGAAATCTCTCGGCGCACATCGCCGCCCAGGGCCTGCATGCGCTCGGCGAGATAAGAGTGCCCGCGGTCGATGAGATATCCCGATCCGATCACGGTCTCCCCTTCAGCGGCCAGACCGGCGAGCACGAGGGCGATTCCCGAGCGTAGGTCGTGAGCGGTCACCTGTGTTCCAGTGAGCGGAGTAGCACCACGAACGATGGCGCTGTTCTCTTTCACTTCAATATCGGCGCCCATTTTGTTCAGTTCTGAGGCCAGAGCGAAACGACCGTCGAAGATGCGTTCATGAATGTAGCTGGCGCCGTCGGCAAGACAGGCGACCGTCATGATCGGCGACTGCAGGTCGGTGGCGAAACCGGGATAGGTGTCGGTGATCACATTGATCGGGCGCAGCGGACGGTCCCTGCGCACGTGGAGCACCGCGCCGTGGTCGGCGAACTCCACCCCCATCTGCTCCAGCTTGTAGCGGACCACGCCGAGGTGGTCCAGATCGGCGCCGACCAGATTGACCTCGCCGCCGGTGACGGCGGCGGCCATGGCGAACACGCCCGCGTCAAGGCGGTCCGGCATCACGGTGTGCTCGACGGCCTGGAGTTCCTCCACGCCCTCCACGGTGATGAACCCGGTGCCGCCGCCGCTGATCTTCGCGCCCATCCGGGTCAGCATGTCGATCACGTCGAGGACCTCGGGCTCCAGCGCCGCGTTCTCGATCACGGTGGTGCCGCGCCCGAGGGCGGCGGCCATGATCAGGTTCTCGGTGCCGGTGTGCGAGGGGGTGTCCAGGTACAGGGTGGCGCCGGTGAGGCCCGCCGACTTGACGTGGATGACCGCGTCACCCTCGTCCACGATCGCGCCCAGGCGCTTGTAGCCCAGGTAGTGGAAGTCGAGGTTGCGGCTGCCCAGGTTGCAGCCGCCCACGCCCTCGATGATCGCCTCGCCGAGACGGTGCAGCAGGGCGGGCACGAACAGCACCGAGCCGCGGAAGCGACGGGCGATCTCCGCGGGCAGCACCGGGCTGCTCAGCGCCGAGGCGTCGATCACCAGTGTGCGCTCCGCCTCGTGGAGCTCGACCTTGGCGCCGACCGTCTCGGCCAGCTCGACCGCGCGCCGTACGTCCTCGATGATGGGGACGTTGCGCAGGACCGTGCGACCTTTGGAAGCCAGCAGCGCGGCACCGATCATGGGCAGCACGGCGTTCTTGGCACCCTGGATGAAGGCGGTTCCACGAAGTGGGTTGCCACCGCGCACGCGGTAACGGACCATGCGTCATGCTCCTTGGAAGTGTTTTGGGTAACTCGTGTGGCGGGGCGGCGGCCGAGGTTACCGGCCAACAGTAGCCGTTGAATGCCCCTGAACCGGCCAGTTCGGGGGTGAACCACCCCCGGAACAGCCGATAATTCACCAAGTCACCTGCCGCCGTCGCGGTGCGCGGCGATCATGCGTTCGCCCGTGGTTTCCGGGCCTCGCGGGTGCCCGGTGCCCATCGCCTGCGCGGTGTACGCGGCCCGCGGCACCGACTGCGTCAGCGGCCTGTCGTTCTCACCGAGATTTCCCATCGCGCCATGCCGATCAGGCGCTACGTCTCGTTCAGGCGCCCCGGCCCGCGATGTCGGTGCGATGGTGCGAACCGCGCAGCCGGATGCGCCCCACCGCCTCGTAGGCCGCCGCTCGCGCCGTGGGGACGTCGGGCCCCGTGCCGACCACGCTGAGCACCCGGCCACCGGCTGAGACGATCCTGTCGCCGTCGGAGGCGGTGCCCGAGTGCAGCACGTAGGCGTCCTCGACCGGGTCGGACAGCCCTTCGATCACGTCGCCCCGCACCGGCTCCGCCGGGTAGTTCTCCGCCGCGATCACCACGGTCACCGCGGCGCCGTCGCGGTAGGAGAGCGGTCCGAACCGGTCGAGTGTCCCGTTCGCGCAGGCGAGCAGCAGGCCCGCGAGGGGCGTCCGGAGCCGGTCCAGCACGACCTGGGTCTCCGGGTCGCCGAACCGGGCGTTGAACTCGATCACCTTCGGCCCCTTGGAGGTGAGGGCCAGCCCCACGTACAGCACCCCCGTGTACGGCGCGCCACGCCTGGCCAGCTCGGTCACGGTAGGCATGACGGTCTCGGCCATCACCTGGTCGGCGAGGTCGTCCGGCGCCCACGGCAACGGCGTGTAGGCGCCCATCCCGCCGGTGTTGGGGCCCTGGTCGTCGTCGTAGGCGCGCTTGTGGTCCTGGGCGGGCTGGAGCGCCACGGCCGTGGAGCCGTCGCAGAGCGCGAACAGCGAGACCTCGGGGCCGTCGAGGAACTCCTCGATGACCACCCGCCCGCAGGCGGCGGCGTGCCGGAGCGCCTCCTCGCGGTCGTCGGTGACCACGACGCCCTTGCCCGCGGCCAGGCCGTCGTCCTTGACCACGTACGGCGTGCCGAACTCGTCGAGCGCCGCGGCGACCTCATCCGGCGTGGCGCAGGTGTACGACCGCCCGGTGGGCACGCCTGCCGCGACCATGACGTCCTTGGCGAAGGACTTGGAACCCTCGATCTGGGCCGCCTGCCGTGAGGGGCCGAAACAGGGGATGCCGGTCTGCCTGACGGCGTCGGCGACGCCGGCGACCAGCGGGGCCTCGGGGCCGATCACGACCAGGTCCGCTCGGAGCCTCTCCGCCAGCTCGGTGACCGCGGCCGGGTCTGTCGGCACCACCGGATGCAGGGTCGCGACCTGTGCGATACCCGCGTTACCGGGAGCACAGTGAACCTCGGTGACCTGAGGGTCCGCCGCCAGCGACCGGCACAGGGCGTGTTCACGCCCGCCGGTTCCAATCACAAGAACGCGCACTTGTCAGAGCCTATCGTCCTTCCGGAACCTCTCTTCGGGCACGTGCCCATCACGTCCGGATCCGGCCGAGGGTGAACCCTCCAGGGTTATCCACAGGATGTGGATAACCCTGGAGGGTTCACGGCGCAGCTGTACGCGCGGTAGACGCCGGTAAAGGGGGTGTGAATTTTGTCGGATTGCGCATGATCGACGCTTGAACCTGGGAGTAAACTGAGAGCCGTCTCCCTATTCGTGTTAAGTTTTGGGTGGCTTTGCGTGTCTCTTGCTGATTGGAGGTGGTTCGGGATGTCCTCTGGCGATCCCAGCAGTACGTGCTCGCGCACGCCTGCTGTGCGCACCCTCGACCACCCCATCTCGGTGCCCGACCGGCACCGCACGCATCGTCGCCTCCACTCGTGGTGACAGCGCATCGCGTGCGGAATCCCGCCAGGTTGGGCGGGAAAGGCTCGCCATGCGCTCCTCGCTTCTTTTTCCCCGCATCAAGCACGCCCGCACGATCCGTGCCCCGCACGCGCCCGCCGTCTCGCTCCGTGAGCGGATGACCGGCGTCTGCGTCCCACCGAGCGACTCGCTCGTCGAGTACGCCGCCTATGTCGAAGGCAAGAGGATCCAGGCCCTGGGCATCCCCGACGCCCTGGAGCTCGTCCGCGCGCACAACGCGTCCGGCGAGGGGAACAACGCCTTCGTCTGGGTCGGCCTGCACGAGCCCGACGCCCCCGAGGTCGAGTGGCTGGCAGAGGTCTTCGCCCTGCACCCGCTCGCCGTCGAGGACGCCGTCAAGGCTCATCAGCGGCCCAAGGTCGAGCGCTACGGCGACTCGTTGTTCATGGTCCTGAAGACCGTCGCCTACCTTGACCATGACGTACTGACCGCCACCAGCGAGATCATCGGCACCGGCGAGATCATGGTGTTCGTCGGCACCGACTTCGTGGTGACCGTGCGGCACGGTCGGCACTGCCCGCTCTCGGAGGTGCGAGAGCGCCTTGAGGACAAGCCCAAGCTGCTCAGCCGGGGCCCCACCGGCGTGCTGCACGCGATCGCCGACCACGTCGTCGACAAGTACCTCACCGTGGCCGACCGGATGCAGGCCGAGCTGGAGGACGTCGAGGCTATGGTCTTCGCCGACGTCAGCGCCCGTGACATCGGCCGGATCTACAACCTCAAGCGCGAGATGATCGAGATGAAGCGGTCCGTCACGCCGCTCCAGGCGCCGATGTCCACGCTGGCCCAGCGCCGGATGATCCCCTCCGAGATGCGCGAGTACTTCCGTGACGTCGTCGACCACCTGGCCCGCGTCTGTGAGCAGGTCGAGTCGTCCAACGAGCTCTGCAACTCCATACTGCAGGCGGCGCTCGCCCGTTCCAACGCGCTCGCCAACGAGGACATGCGGAAGATCTCCTCGTGGGTCGCCATCATGGCCGTTCCCACGATGATCGCCGGCGTCTACGGCATGAACTTCGAGCACATGCCCGAGCTCGACTCCGTCTTCGGCTACCCGCTGGTGCTCAGTGTGATGGTCATCGCCTGCACGCTGCTCTACCGGGGCTTCCGCCGCAACGGCTGGATGTGACGAGCCCTCAGGCGCTCATCGGGCGGGCGGGGGTGACCGGTTCAGGGACACGCATGCCCCGCTCGGCCCACAGGGCGATCATCCGGTCGGGATAGTCGGTGACGATCGCGGCCACCCCGAGATCGAGCAGCTCGGCCGCCCGGCCGGGTTCGTTGACGGTCCACACGGCCAGCGGCAGGCCGGCCTTCTCCGCTCGCAGGGCGAGCTCGGAGTCGACCAGTACATGGTCGGGGGAGAGCGTGGTGCCCCCGGCCTCGGCGGCGGCGGCCGGGATGTCGCCGCCGAAGTCCTCCAGATGGAGGCCGTCGAGCCAGGCGTCGTCCATGGTGGCGCGCTCGATCAGGGCGTACCGCCCGGTCGCGGGGGCCAGAGAGCGGGCGATCCGCAGGATGCGCCAGTCGAAACTGAGGATGGCCGCCAGGTCGAGCCTGCGGTGCCGGTCGAGCTCGGCGACCACCAGCTCGGTGAACTCACCGGGGTCGGCGCTCAGATCGGGCCTGGTCGGGTCCGACTTGAGTTCCACGTGCACCCGCACCCCGTCGGCTCCGTAGGCGTCCAGCAGCCCCAGGACCGATCCCAGGGTCGGCATCCGGGTGTTCGGCACCGGCAGCTGGGTCGGGGCGAAACGGTCTTCGGGGTGACGCGGCACCCGCACCCCGCACTCCAGCGTGCGCAGCTGCGCCAGCGTGAGCTCGCCGACGGGCCTGCCCACGTACGGGAAGGCGGGGTCGTCGCGGAAGGCGGGCCGGACGTCGACGCTGGTCACAGCGGACACGGTGAGGTCGTGTGTGAGCACCGGCCGCCGATCGGCGGTCAGCGCGACGTCGAGTTCCAGCGCGTCGACGCCCAGCTCCAGGGCGTGGGCGAAACCGGGCAGGGTGTTCTCGGGACGGAGCCCACGGGCCCCACGGTGACCGTGAATCTCGGCATGCACACAGGGACCTTATCCATCCCGCGTACCGATCTCCCGGTACGGCTCGCGCCTCGGCGACGCCGACCGCAGGCCGTACCGGCCGAAACCGGGCCATTGGCTCTTTTGCTCACCGTTGTCAGGTGGCGCCTCGCCTGCGAGACACCACCTGACCGACCGCAGTAGGCAAAAGATCCGCAGGGCAGGGCCTAGATCATCGGGTGGATCTGGAGCGTCTCGGTGCGGCCGGGGCCGACGCCGATCGCGGAGATCCTGGAGCCGCTCATCTGCTCCAGGGCCTTCACGTACGCCTGCGCGTTGGCGGGCAGGTCCTCGAAGCTCCTGGCACCGGTGATGTCCTCCTGCCAGCCGGGGAACTCCTCGTACACCGGCTTGGCGTGGTGGAAGTCGGTCTGGGTCATCGGGATCTCGTCATACCGGAGGCCGTCCACCTCGTAGGCGACGCAGACGGGAATCCTCTCCAGGCCGGACAGCACGTCCAGCTTGGTGAGGAAGTAGTCGGTGACGCCGTTGATACGGGTGGCGTACCGGGCGATGACCGCGTCGAACCAGCCGCAGCGGCGGTTGCGCCCGGTGGTCACCCCGTACTCGCCGCCGGTGGTGCGCAGCCACTCGCCCATCTCGTCGTCGAGCTCGGTCGGGAACGGACCCGAGCCGACGCGGGTGGTGTACGCCTTCAGGATGCCGATCACGCGGGTGAGCCGGGTCGGCGGGATGCCGGAACCCGAGCAGGCGCCGCCGCTCGTCGGGGAGGAGGAGGTGACGAACGGGTAGGTGCCGTGGTCGATGTCGAGCAGGTTGCCCTGGCCACCCTCCAGCAGCACGACCTTGCCCTCGTCCAGGGCCCTGTTGAGGATCAGCGAGGTGTCGGCGATGTGCGGCTTCAGGCGCTCGGCGTAGCCGAGATACTCGTCCAGGACCTTGTTCGCGTCGATCACCCGACGGTTGTAGATCTTGGTGAGGATCTGGTTCTTCTCGCCCAGCGCGACCTCGATCTTCTTCTGCAGGATGCCCGGGTCCAGCAGGTCCTGGACCCGCACGCCCATCCGGTAGATCTTGTCACCGTACGCGGGACCGATGCCGCGCCCGGTCGTGCCGATCTTGGCCTTGCCGAGGTAGCGCTCGGTGACCTTGTCGAGGGCCTTGTGGTGAGGCATGATCAGGTGCGCGTTGGCGGAGATCAGCAGCCGCTCGGAGGAGACCCCCCGGGCCTTGAGCCCGTCGATCTCGCTCAGCAGCACACCCGGGTCGATGACGACGCCGTTGCCGATCACGGGGACGACGTTCGGTGAGAGCACTCCGGTCGGCAACAGATGCAGCGCGTACTTCTGGTCGCCGATGACGACCGTGTGGCCCGCATTGTTGCCTCCCTGGTATCTGACGACGTAGTCGACCTGATCACCGAGCAGGTCGGTCGCCTTCCCCTTGCCCTCATCGCCCCACTGGGCACCAACGAGAACGACAGCCGGCATTGTGATTCTCCCACCGCAAAAACGAAAACCCCTGGCGCAATCGCTACAGGGGCTCTTGCGTGGTGAGAATACCCGACGGCGTCCGAAATGGGGATCTCCCACCTCGGGGCGAGAGATCCCACGGGCAGATCAAGGGGTGGATCGGGGCCGGATCAGCGACCGGTCAGCTCCTTGAACGCCTCGGCGCTGGAGTCCTTGAGGAACTGGAAACACCGCTCGGCCTCCTCCTTCTCCCCGATGCTCTGGGCGGCGCGGGCCAGTGCGTGCAGGCATCGCAGGAATCCCTGGTTGGGCAGATGCTCCCAGGGGATCGGGCCGTGCCCCTTCCAGCCCGCCCTGCGGAGCTGGTCCAGGCCTCGGTGGTAACCGGTGCGGGCGAAGGCGTACGACGTCACGGCGTGTCCCGCCGCGAAGTACTCGTCCGCGAGCGCCGCCCAGGCGGTCGGATAGGCGGGGAAACGCGCGGCGACATCGGATGGTTGGGCGCCGGACTCCAGTGCCTGTCGAGCTTCGGGCAGGTCCGGGAGCAGGGTGGGCGGCGGGCCGGCGAGAAGGTTCTCGTGCGATTCCATAGCGACAGTCCTATCTGGTGAACGCGTGCCAGGCCAAGATCGGCCCCGAAGACTTTCCGGAAGCCGATCTTGGCCTGGCGGGAACTCTCCGAACATCGACCAGTTTTACCCGGATCAAGATACTTTTTCCCTACGGAGAATTCCCGGCCGACGTTCGCTACCGGGCCATTAGGAGATCTTGGTACCCGCCGACTTGAGGTTCTGGGCGGCCTCGACGATGCGCGCCGCCATCGAGGTCTCGGCGGCCTTGCCGTACGAGCGGGGGTCGTACACCTTCTTGTTGCCGACGTCGCCGTCGACCTTGAGCACGCCGTCGTAGTTCCTGAACATGTGGTCGACGATCGGGCGGGTGAAGGCGTACTGCGTGTCGGTGTCGATGTTCATCTTCACCACGCCGTAGGAGATGGACTCGTGGATCTCCTCGAGTAGCGAGCCGGAGCCGCCGTGGAAGACCAGGTCGAACGGCCTCTCCTTGCCGTACTTGGCGCCGACCGCGTCCTGGATCTCCTTGAGCACGCTCGGGCGGAGCTTGACGTGGCCGGGCTTGTAGACGCCGTGCACGTTGCCGAAGGTCGCGGCGAGCATGTAGCGGCCACGCTCCCCCAGACCAAGCGCCTCGGCGGTCGCGAGGGCGTCCTCGGGGGTGGTGTAGAGCTTCTCGTTGATCTCGCCGACGACGCCGTCCTCCTCGCCGCCGACCACGCCGATCTCCACCTCAAGGACGATCTTCGCGCGGGCGGTCTTCTCGATGAGCTCCCTGGCGATCTCAAGGTTCTCGTCCAGCGGCACGGCGGAGCCGTCCCACATGTGTGACTGGAAGAGGGGATCCTCACCCCTGGCCACCCGCTCCAGGGAGATGTCGAGCAGCGGGCGCACGAAACCGTCCAGCTTGTCCTTGGGACAGTGGTCGGTGTGCAGGGCGATCGTCACGGGGTAGTTGGCCGCGACGACACGGGCGTACTCCGCCAGTGCCACCGAGCCGGTCACCATGTTCTTGACCGTGGTGCCGGAGAGGAAATCGGCACCGCCGGTCGACACCTGGACGATGCCGTCGCTCTCCGCCTCGGCGAACCCTCTGAGCGCGGCGTTGAGGGTCTGTGACGAGGTCACGTTGATGGCCGGATAGGCGAAACCTCCCGCCTTGGCCCGGTCGAGCATCTCGGCGTAGACCTCTGGGGTCGCGATGGGCATCGTGTCATCTCCTGGAGACGGCTGTGAACAGCTGGCACGGGGCTATGCGGACATTGCCCATGGACCAGTATTCCGGGTTCTTTCCCAACCGGATAGCTCCGCCACCACTTCGGTCCGCACAGATGTGTCCCCGGCGCGGTTACGGCGCCCACCGGCAGGAGATTTTCAGAGGACTCCGGATGCCCGCCGGTGCGGGATCTCTGGTGTGAACTGGGCGGATATAGCGGATCTCTTTGGTTTCCAGGTCTTCGGGGATGATCTGCCCGGTCAGTCATGAAATATCCTCACGAACCGCTAATCTCCACTATGTGGGACGCCACAGGTCTGACCCCATGGGTATCGCCCGCCTGGCCCTCGTCGGACTGGCGGCGCTGGCGCTCGTCGTCCTGATCGTGGTGGGGGTTCTCTCGCTGTTCGGCGGTCTCGGCTCCGGCACTGAGACGCCCCCGTCGGCCACCACCGCGTCACCGCCGGACGTCTCTCCTGCCGCCTCCGCCTCCGCCTCCGCCGAACGGGTTCCGACCGTCCTCGTCGAGTGCCTGCGGGAGCGCTGCCCCACGGTCTTCCTGAAGGTCACCGGGGGGGATGTGCTGCTCGACCGGGAGATGGTCAAGGACGAGCGGTTCCAGTCCTTCGATCCCAAGGTCGACGTCGTCCTGGCCGACTCCGCCGCGGTCCGTGTCCAGGTGAACGGGGCCGTCCGGTCACCCGGTGGGGCGGGGAAGCGCCAGGAGTTCACGGTCTCCCGCGACTAGGCCCGCCTCCGGCGGATCTCGCGGTGGCGAGAATCGGTCAGAGGGCGCGCGGAGGGCGCTCAGAGGGGGCGCGGAGGGCGCTCAGAGGGCGCCCTCGTGCGACGGAAGGTCGGAGCCGCTCTCGCTGTGGCGAGAATCGGTCGGCTAGTCCAGGCCGAGGTCGGCCAGGGTGTAGGCGGTCCGGTACGGAAGCCCGGCCTCGGCGATCGCCTGGGAGGCTCCCCGGTCCACGATCGTGGCGACCGCCACGACCTCGGCGCCCGCCGCGCGCAGCGCCTCCACCGCGGTCAGCGGGGATCCGCCGGTCGTGGAGGTGTCCTCCACCGCCAGCACCCGACGCCCCGCCACATCCGGCCCCTCGATCCGGCGCTGCATGCCGTGGGCCTTCTGTGCCTTGCGGACCACGAACGCGTCGAGCGTCCTGCCCCGCGCCGCCGCCGCGTGCAGCATGGCGGTCGCCACCGGGTCGGCGCCCAGCGTCAGCCCGCCGACCGCCTCGTAGTCGAGATCCTCGGTGAGGTCCAGCATGACCCGCCCCACCAGCGGTGCCGCCTGCCCGTCGAGGGTCACCCGGCGCATGTCCACGTAGAAGTCGGCCTCCTGGCCCGAGGACAACACGACCTTGCCGTGCACCACGCCCTTGCCCTTGATCTCTGTCAGCAGGTTCTCGTGATCGCTCATGGCACCAAGGTTAGGGCGGTCCGGAAGGCCACCGGATCCGGGGCCACCGAGGAACGGCGCCGATCCGGCCCCCGGGTGGCAAAAGTGCGATCCGGGTTTACGCACGGCGCGGACTGCGGGATTATCCGGCAGGCAACTCCGGGTAATGGTGAGGTCACAATGAGTGTGAAAACATCTCAAGGCGACGCTGAACTGCTGGCTGCCACCAGGAACGGCGACGTGGCCGCCTACTGGGTGCTCCACCAGCGGCACGCTCCCGCGGCGTACGCACTGGGTCGTCTGCTCCTCCCCGGCGAGAGCGGGGTCGAGGGGGTCGTGGAGGAGGCGTTCGCGACGGTCCACCACGTGATCGATCAGGGAGACGGCCCGGAGCAGGCGTTCCGCGTCCACCTGCTCACCGCCCTCCGCCGTATCGTCGGTGATCTCTCCGACGCGGCGGATCTGGAAGGCTCGCCGGTGGCCAGGGCTTTTCGCGCCATGCCCGAGAGGTGGCAGCTCGTCCTGTGGCACGCCGAGGTCGAGAGGGCCAGGCTCGACGACACCGGACTCCTGCTCGGCCTGACCGTAAACGGGGCGGCCGCGCTCGCCTACCGGGCACGGGAGGGGATGCGCCAGGCGTGCCTGCGCATCCACCTGGCCGAGACGGCCGCACCCGAGTGCCGGCCAGTACTGGCCAGGCTGGGCCCCTACATCCGCGGTGACCTGGCCGGGGAACAGAGCAGGATAGTGGGCGAGCACCTGGACGGCTGCTCGGGCTGCCGCGCGGTGCTCACGGAACTGACCGGCATCGGCCAGAGCATTCGCTCCGTCATCGGTCCGCTCATCGTCGGTCCCGCGTTCCCCGCCTATCTGGCGGCGCTCGGCAGGATGGGTGTCACGACGGGGGGCGGGCTGCCCGGCCGCTGGCGGCAGGTTCCCCGATCCGTGCGGCGTGCCGTCGTGGCCGGTGCGGCCGTCACCGCGGTCGCGGTGGCGACCGCACTCGTGCTGGTGTCGGCCGAAGAGTCCGTGCTCCCACCGAGCGCGGCCTCCGAGCCGATCGTCATGGCCCCGGCGCCGGCTCCCTACGGCCCGCGGGAGTCGTCGCCGGAGATCCCAGGAGCCGTACCGCCCCCCTCCGGGCAGGCGCAGGCGACCGGCGGGGGCAGCGGTACCGAGTTGTCCGAGGCCAGGCCAGGAACGGCGGGAACGGCGGGAACGGCGCAGGGTGGCCGGTCGGGCTCCTGGCTCGCGCCCCGCCTGGTGGCCAGGATCGACGCGCTCGGTGCCCTGATCAGGTCCGAGGCCGGCATCGTGGCGGTGCGGCTGCGCAACGCGGGTCGTGGACAGAGCGAGGAGGTCGTCGCCGACGTCGGGCTGCCACGAGGCGTGACGCTGCCGTCCGGATCCCGCGGGGGACACTCCGCCGGTGCCGTCACCCCGGTCGGCACGGTCGACGGCTGGTCCTGCCGGGCGTGGAACCGAGGTGCCCGCTGCGTCCGCGGTCCGCTGCCGCCGGGCCGGGCCACGGCGGTCTTCCTGAGAGTCCTGGTGTCGGACGACGCGGCCTACGGGGCGGTGCCCTCGGTCACGGTCTCCACGGCGGGGACGCGGGTGGCGGCCAGGTCGCGCAGCGGCGTACGGGCGCGGGGCGCCCCGGCACGGTTCGCCACCGACGGCCGGGTGGCCGTCTCCGCGATCGGAAACACCCTGCTGAGCTGCGCGCCCTCGGAGCCCGGATGCGAGGCCGCCCGCGCGGGGCAAGGCAACAGACGCGACAACAACAGTTGGGAGATGCGGCCCCTCGATCGTGACGGGGATCCGTCGACGAGCTCGTCGAGCGCCGCCCGGCTCGTCCTGCCGGCGGCCAGCAAGGTGGTCTGGGCGGGACTCTACTGGTCGGCGAGCGCGCCCCCCAGCGTGCGGATCAAGCTCAAGGTGCCAGGGGAAGAGGAGTACCGGCAGGTCAGGGCCGCGCGGGTGGTGGAGCGAGAGCTGCCGGTGGGGCGGGGCTACCAGGCGTTCGCCGATGTGACGCGACTGCTGGGCAGGGCTCGCGGGACGTACTGGGTGGCCGACGCCTCGATACGGCCGGGCATCTCGCGCCATGCCGGATGGAGCCTGGTGGTCATTGTGGCCGACCCGCGCAGACCGTACAGCCAGGCCGTCGTGGTCGACACCGCGACGGTGCTGGACCCGGGGCATCGCTCGGTGCGGATACCGCTCGGTGGGCTGACGCCCACCGACGCGCCCGTGAAGATGGCCCTGGTGACCTGGGAGGGTGACGCGGGCGTCGCGGGTGATCGGGTGAGGCTCGGTGGCCGGACCCTGCGGCCCGCCGGACGGGGACGGGACCCGGGTAATCCCTTCGATGGATCCGCCGCCGGGGCGAGGGGCACCGGCACTACCTTCGGCACGGACGTGGATCACTTCCGGGCACGCCTCGGCCACGCCCCGGTGCTGGAGCTCGGCACGCGCCAGGACGTCCTGCTTTTCGGCGTGGCGGTGGTGAGCGTGCGGACCGCTCCGTGACGGCGCGTGTGGCCCGCTCCGTGACGGCGCGTGTGGCCCGCAGGCTACGGGGAGAAATGCCAGGCCTCCTGTGCGACGGAGGCCTGGTGCGGGACTTCGGGAAATGGATGGCGGAGTAACACCTCGCGGAGGGGGTTGACGAACGGGACAAACTGGTACGGTCTGCGTAAATGGTCCGGCGTATGGTCGAGCGCGGGTGGAATCGTGGGGATTCACCCTCGGATGGTCAGCCGCTTGATTACCCTGAGGAAGGGCCGTCTGTCTGGGCTCTTTCGGGCTTGTCTGAGCCAGAGGATCGGGCCACGTAGGAAGGGCGGTGTCAAGTGGATCGTTGCGCGCTGTTCGTGGACGCCGGTTACCTGCTGGCCGACGGCGCGATGGCGGTGCACGGAACCCGCCACCGCGAGGCGGTCTCCTGGGATTACCCGGGGCTGCTCCAACTGCTCAACAAGCTGTCGAGAGAGCGCACCGGCCTGCCGCTGCTCCGCTGTTACTGGTACGAGGCGACAGTGGAGGGCCGGCGCACTCCCGAGCACGACACGCTGGCCGACATCCCCGGCCTCAAGCTCCGCCTGTCGCGCATCCGCCCCGGCCGCCGTGAGGGCGTCGACGCTCAGGTCCACCGTGACCTGATGACGCTGGCCCGCAACGGCGCGGTCTGCGACGCGGTCGTGGTCAGCGGCGACGAGGACCTGGCGCAGGTCGTCTGCGACGCCCAGGATCTCGGCGTCCGGGTCACCGTGGTGCACATCAGCGCCGACGGCAGCTGGGCCGTCTCCCGCACGCTGCGCCAGGAGTGCGACGACCTGATCGAGATCGGGGCCGGCCAGCTGCGGCCCCACGTCAGCCTGATCGGCGACGAGGCACCGCCCCAGGCGGTCAACGGCCATCAGCACGGCACCAACGGCCGCTCCGTCACAGCCCGCGGCAGCAACGGCTCCCCGGTCACCAGTCCCGTCCCCGCGGTCCAGACACCCCGCGCGGCCCACGCCCAGCACGCGCTGCCGTCGGCCTATTCGAGCTACACCCAGGAGTCGCCGGTCACCCCGGCCACCCCAATCGCCCCGCCACTCCAGACGCCCCCACTCCAGACGCCGCCACTGCAGACGCCGCCACTCCAGGCGCCCCCACTCCCGCACGCCTCCGCGCCGCCGCACGCCGCCAACGGTTCGACCGGCCCGCTGCCGCCGGCCCCGCAGTACTCGCTGGGCAACACCGGCGGCATGCCGAGCTACCAGGCGTCGCAGATGGGTGCCTACACCGGCCCTCAACCGGCCCCCGTGCCCATGCAGAGCGCCGGAACCGGTGCCGCGACGACCCTTTCCGACGCGGTGAAGGCCGCGCACAAGGAAGGCCACGACTTCGGCGAGTCCGTCGCCAAGGACGCGCCCGCCCTGTGGCTGGAGGCGGTCCTCGCCCGCAAGCCCCGGATGCCCTCCGACCTGGAGGCACGTCTGCTCCAGGGCTCCTCCCTGCCGATCGACTTCCTGCTGCACGACGAGGTCCGCCATGCCCTGCGCCGTGGCTTCTGGGACGCCCTGGAGCGCGCCCGCCGTTGAGGCGGGCCGGATCGAATCCGCGCGTCGGAAACGCCCGGCCGCGCTGTCGGGGAACGCCCGTCAGATGAGGGCGTCGAAGCCGGCGCGCAGGTGGTTGAGGCGATTGGCCAGGTCCGACACCGGGCCCGCGAGGCTGGAATCGCCGTTCCTGCGAGCCAGCTCGGCGACCCGGGAGAGCACGTCCTCGACCGCGGTCAGGCGCTTGGACAGCTCGGGCAGCACGGTCGCCTGGTCGGCCGCCTCACCGGGCGGCAGCTCCGTGCCGAGGCGTTCGCGGAGCATGACGGCCTGCTCCGCCAGCCTGCGGTTCATGTTGTAGAGCTCCACGAACACCGCGACCTTGGCCCGAAGCACCCAGGGGTCGAAGGGCTTGGTGAGGTAGTCGACGGCGCCCGCCGCGTAGCTGCGGAAGGCGTAGTCGGGCGCGCTGTCGACCACGGTCAGGAAGATGATCGGGATGTTGCGGGTGCGCTCGCGGCGCTTGATGTGGGCCGCCGTCTCGAACCCGTCCATGCCCGGCATGCGGACGTCGAGCAGGATCAGCGCGAACTCCGTGCCGAGCAGGGCCTTCAGCGCCTCCTCCCCCGACTTCGCCCGGACCGGTATCAGATCGAGCGAGCTGAGGATGGCTTCCAGCGCGATCAGGTTCTCCTCCCGGTCGTCCACCAGGAGGATCTTGGCTCTGTCCGGCATCGGTCACACGCCTTCGTTGGAGTCGCCGGCCGGCTTGCCCCTGGTCAGCCAGCCGCGTAGCCGTTCCAGCAGACGGTCGACGTCCACCGGCTTGGGCACGTAGTCGGAGGCGCCGGATGCGATGCTCTTCTCCCGGTCGCCTCGCATGACCTTAGCGGTCAGCGCGATGATCGGCAGGTCCGCGAACTGGGGCATCCGGCGGATCGCGGAGGTGGTGGCCCAGCCGTCCATCTCCGGCATCATGATGTCCATCAGGACGAGGGCGACGTCCTCGTTGCGTTCCAGCTGCTCGATGCCCTCGCGGCCGTTCTCCGCGTAGATCACCGTGGAGCCGTAGCGTTCGAGCACGCTGGTCAGGGCGAACACGTTGCGGATGTCGTCGTCCACGATCAGGATCTTCGCCCCGGTCAGCGGGTCGTCGCCCTTCCACGGCTTACCCTCGACCTGCGGGAAGTGCGGCAGGGGCATGTCGTCGCCCCGGGTCAGTTCCGGCAGGTCGTCGGAGCCTTCGAGCACGCCGATGAGCGCCCGGTTGCGGGGAGAGGCGCTGGGGGCGCTCGCCCCGCCGTCGCGTGAGGCCAGCGGGCCGCCGTAGGACGGCGGTAGGTAGAGGGTGAAGGTGCTGCCCTCGCCGACCTTGCTGACCACGTGGATCTCACCGCCGAGCAGGCGGGCGATCTCGCGGCAGATGGACAGGCCCAGACCCGTCCCGCCGTACTTCCGGCTGGTGGTGCCGTCGGCCTGGCGGAACGCCTCGAAGATGACCTCCAGCTTGTCGGAGGCGATACCGATGCCGGTGTCGACCACCTCGAAGGCCAGGATGCCGTCGGCGCCGCGCAGAGTGTCGTCCACGAAGGCGACGGAGCGACCGGCGTGGATCACGTGCAGCCGTACCTCACCCTTGGGGGTGAACTTGATCGCGTTGGAGAGCAGGTTGCGCAGCACCTGCTGGAGACGTTGCTCGTCGGTGCGGAGCTCCTGCGGTATCGACGGGTCGACCTCGACGGTGAACGACAGGCCCTTGTCCTGGGCCAGCGGGGCGAAGGTGGCCTCGAAGTAGTCGACGAGCTTGGGCAGGGAGATCTGCTGGGGATGGATGTCCATCCGCCCCGCCTCGACCTTCGACAGGTCGAGGATGTCGTTGATCAGCTGGAGCAGGGCCGAGCCGGCGCCGTGGATCGTCCTGGCGAACTCCACCTGCTGGGCGGTGAGGTTGCCGTCGGCGTTCTCGGTGAGCAGCTTGGCCAGCACGAGGAGGCTGTTCAGCGGGGTGCGCAGCTCGTGGGACATGTTGGCGAGGAACTCGGACTTGTAGCGCGAGGAGACCGCGAGCTGCTCGGCACGCTCCTCCAGGGTGCGCCGGGCCTGCTCGATCTGGAAGTTCTGGATCTCGATGGCCCGGTTCTGCTTGGCCAGCAGCGCCGCCTTGTCCTCCAGTTCGGCGTTGGAGCGGCGCAGCTCCTCCTGCTGGCGTTGGAGCTCGTCGGAACGCTCTCGTAGCTCGGTGGTCAGGCGCTGCGACTCGGTCAGCAGGTCCTCGGTACGGGAGTTGGCGATGATCGTGTTCATCGTGACACCGATGGTCTCGACGAGCTGGTTCAGGAAGTCGTGGTGGATCTCGCTGAACTCGCTGAACGAGGCCAGTTCCAGTACGCCGAGCACCTGGGTCTCGAACAGGACCGGCAGCACGACGATCTGCGCGGGTGTGGAGGTGCTGAGGCCGGTGCCGACGGTCAGGTAGCGGGCGGGCACGTTGCCGAGGATGATCCCCCTGCCCTCCAGCGCGGCCTGGCCCACGATGCCCTCGCCGGTGGCGAACCGCTGCCGAGGACCCTTGCCGGGACGTATGCCGTATCCGGCGATGAGGTGCAGGTCGTGGTCGCCGGTGGGTTCGGCGAGGTAGAAGGCGCCGTAGTGAGCCGACACCAGCGGGGTCAGCTCGCTCATGATGAGCTTGGCGACCTCCATCAGGTCGCGATGGCCCTGCATGAGGCGGGAGATCCTCGCCAGGTTGGACTTCAGCCAGTCCTGCTCCTGGTTGGCGGTGGTGGTGTCGCGCAGCACCGCCACCATCATGTTGATGTTGTCCTTCAGCTCGCCGATCTCACCCTCGGCGTCGACGGTGATGGAGCGGGTCAGGTCGCCGGTGGCGACGGCGGTGGTGACCTCGGCGATGGCGCGCACCTGGGTGGTGAGGCGCGCGGCGAGCTCGTTGACGTTCTCGGTGAGGCGCTTCCAGATGCCCTCGGCGCCCTCGACGCGGGCCTGGCCGCCGAGCTGGCCCTCCGAGCCGACCTCGCGGGCGACCCGGGTGACCTCGGAGGCGAAGGAGGACAGCTGGTCGACCATGGTGTTCATCGTGGTCTTCAGGGCGAGGATCTCGCCCTGGGCGTTCACGTCGATCTTGCGGGTCAGGTTGCCGGACGCGACGGCGGTGGTGACCTCGGCGATGTTGCGGACCTGGTAGGTCAGGTTGTTGGCCATGGAGTTGACGTTGTCGGTGAGGTCCTTCCAGACGCCGGAGACGCCGCGGACCCGGGCCTGGCCGCCGAGCTGGCCCTCGGTGCCGACCTCGCGGGCGACCCGGGTGACCTCGTCGGCGAACATCGACAGCTGGTCGACCATGGTGTTGAGCGTGTCCTTGAGCTGGAGGATCTCGCCCTGGGCGTCAGCGGTGATCTTCTTGGACAGGTTGCCCTGGGCCACCGCGGTGGACACCGCGGCGATCTGACGCACCTGGGTGGTCAGGTTGTTGGCCATCACGTTGACGTTGTCGGTGAGGTCCTTCCAGGTGCCGGAGACGCCGGGCACCTGGGCCTGGCCGCCGAGCTGGCCCTCCGAGCCGACCTCGCGGGCGACCCGGCTCACCTCGGAGGCGAAGGAGGACAGCTGGTCGACCATGGTGTTGATCGTGGTCTTCAGGGCGAGGATCTCGCCCTGGGCGTTCACGTCGATCTTGCGGGTCAGGTCGCCGTTGGCGACGGCGGTGGTGACCTCGGCGATGTTGCGGACCTGGTAGGTCAGGTTGTTGGCCATGGAGTTGACGTTGTCGGTGAGGTCCTTCCAGACGCCGGAGACGCCGCGGACCCGGGCCTGGCCGCCGAGCTGGCCCTCGGTGCCGACCTCGCGGGCGACCCGGGTGACCTCGTCGGCGAACATCGACAGCTGGTCGACCATGGTGTTGAGCGTGTCCTTGAGCTGGAGGATCTCGCCCTGGGCGTCAGCGGTGATCTTCTTGGACAGGTCGCCCTGGGCCACCGCGGTGGACACCGCGGCGATCGCGCGGACCTGGGTGGTCAGGTTGCCCGCCATCACGTTGACGTTGTCGGTGAGGTCCTTCCAGACGCCGGAGACGCCGCGCACCTGGGCCTGGCCGCCGAGCTGGCCCTCGGTGCCGACCTCGCGGGCGACCCGGGTGACCTCCTCGGCGAACGCCAGCAGCTGGTCGACCATCGTGTTGACGGTGTTCTTCAGCTCGAACATCTCGCCGACCGCGTCGACGGTGACCTTGCGGCTCAGGTCGCCCCGCGCGACCCCGGTGGTCACCGCCGCGATGTCGCGGACCTGCGCCGAGACGCGGCTGGACATGGTGTTGACGGCCTCGGTGAGGTCGCGCCAGCTTCCCGCCATGCCGCGCACCTGTGCCTGGCCGCCGAGCTGGCCCTCGGTGCCGACCTCGCGGGCGACCCGGGTGACCTCGGAGGTGAACATCGACAGCTGGTCGACCATGCCGTTGATCGCCTTGCCGAGGCGGCGCACCTCACCTCTGGCAGCGCGGTCGAGGTCGATCCGGCGGGACAGGTCACCCTTGGCCACCGCGTCGATCACGTCCGCCGCCCCGCTGACCGGGCCGACGAGCGCTTCGATCAGCGAGTTGACCGAATCGACGCTCTCCGCCCACGAGCCCACGCCGGGACCGGGGCTGAGGCGCTCGGCGAAGCGGCCCTCCTTCACCACCTCGCGGCGGACCCTGTGCAGCTCGTTGGCCAGATGCTCACGGCGGTCGGCCACTTCGTTGAGCAGCAGCCGGATCTCGCTGAGGATTCCCGGCGGGGCGTGTGGCACCCGGCGGCGGAAATCGCCGTCGCGCCAGGTGATCAGCGTCTGCAGGATCGGTCGTAGGTCCGATTCGCTGTAACGTCGCTCCTCGACGTCGGGCACGGTGTTGACCGTGGTCATATGACCTCCTTGACTCCCGGGGGCGCAGCCGCGAGTCACCCCAGTCTGTCACGGTGCGCATTGTGTAGTCCCACCTTCGATTCACCCCATGTCAACGGGAAGTGTGGTAGTCACGGAACAGTGACCAGTGCTCCTCGCGCCGTCCTGGCAGCGACCTTCGCCCCGGGACACACGGCCGTCCCCGCCGTCAGGCGGTTCACCATAGAGGTGATGACCGCCTGGGCCGCCGCGCCCGTGCTGGCGGCCGCCGAGCGGCTGGCTGCCGAGCTGTCGTCGCAGGTGACCGACGTCTCTTTCGAGGTCGTCTGGAGCCATCTGGGGGACGGGCTGCAGATCGAGGTGCGCCGGCGGCGGGCCCCCGAACCGAGCCCCGTGGCTCCGTCCGTACCGGTGGAGGAGTGGGGTGTCACCTTCGCCGGTCAGCAGTGCACGCACTGGGCCAGGCTCCGGCTGCCCGGCTCCTCCGGGCGGCCGTCCTCGGAGTGGACCGCCGAGGAGCCCAGCCGCGGGCCTATCTGGATGGGTTTTCTCGCCGACGCCAGCGACCTGCTGGCGGGCACCCTCGATCCTGACATGGTGCCCGCGATCATCTCGCAGATCGTGGTGCCGAGGCTGGCCACCTGGTGCGCCGTCTACACATGGAGCAACGGCGGCGGCCCGCAGCGTCCAGCCTACCTTTGGCACACCGATGAGCGGCGCATCGACGAACTCCGGGAGGAGCTCGCCGCCGTCCAGATCCCGCAGACCGGGGGTTCCATGCAGCTCGCCGACTCGCAGGTGCTGATCATCCCGCTTCTCGCGCGCGGGCGCACGCTGGGGGCGATGTGCCTTGGACGGCCCGACCGGTTCACCGAGGACGTGCTCCAGTACGCCGAGGACATCGGCCGGCGTGCCGCCCTCGCCCTGGACAACGCCCTGCTGTACGCCACCCAGGCGGCGGCCAACCGGGCGCTCCAGCGCAGCCTGCTCCCTCCCGACGAGCCGGGTGAGATCCCCGGCCTCGACTACGCGGTGGTCTACGAGCCCGCGGGGGAGACCAACGAGGTCGGCGGCGACTTCTACGACCTGTTCGCGGCCGGTGACAAGTCCTGGCGGTTCGCGGTGGGCGACGTCTGCGGGACCGGTCCCGAGGCCGCCGCGGTCACCGGCCTGGCCCGCCACACCCTGCGCCTGCTCGCCCGGGAGGGGTACGGTGTGGCCGCCGTCCTCGACCGCCTCAACCAGGCCATCCTTGAGGAGGGCGACCGCGCCCGTTTCCTGACGCTGCTGCACGGGGAGATCACGCCCGTGCCGAGCGGCCTGAACGTGTCGATGGTCTCCGCAGGCCACCCGGAGGCGCTGCGGTTGCGGCCCAGCGGCGCCGTGGAGACGGTGGTGACCTCCCAGCCGCTGCTCGGCGTCTTCCCCGAGGCGACCTTCAAGGCGGAGGTCGTCCACCTCGACCCCGGTGACGTGCTCCTCGCGGTGACCGACGGGGTCACCGAGCGCCGCAGGGACGGGCGGCTGCTCGACGACGAAGCGGGCCTGGCCAAGCTGCTCGCCGAGTGCGCGGGCCTGTCGGCGCGGGCGGTTGCGGAGCGGATCCGCCGCGCCGTCCAGGACTTCGCCCCCGAGCCGAGTGCCGACGACATGGCGATCGTGGTCCTGCGAGCACGCTGACAGGGGTCGTGGTCCTGCGAGCACGCTGACAGGGCCTGACCGCACCGTCCTGTGGATCTCTTGCCCACCGCGATCGGTCACCGCGGCACGCCGTGGTTCCCTCCGCTCGCGAGGCACCGTCCGACCGGTCCTCGCCACGGCGAGGTCCGCCGGGCAGGCGTTAGATGTCGGTCTTCACGTGTCTGCGGGCGAAGTCCAGCTGCGCCGACATCTGCGCGATGCGCTCGGAGACGACCAGTGAGCCGTGGCCCGCGTCGTAGCGGTAGACCTCGTGCTCATGGTCGCGCCCGGCGAGCCTGGCCACGTACGCCTCGATCTGCCCGATCGGGCAGATCGGGTCGTTCTCTCCGGCGAGGATCAGCAGCGGCGCCTCGACCTGGTCGACGTAGGTGATCGGCGAGCTGCCCGTGTATCGCTCCGGCTGCTCCTCGGGTGAGCCGCCGAGCAGCGCGCGGTGGTAGGAGCGCAGTGCCTCCGGCTCCTCCGCGTAGGTGGCCGCGTGGTCGGCGATCGGCACCGTGGCGATGCCCGCCGCCCACATCTTGGGCTGGGTGCCCAGGCCGAGCAGCGTGAGGTAGCCGCCCCAGGAGGCACCGGACAGCACCAGCCTGTCGGGGTCGCAGACGCCGCGGTCGACCATGGCGTCCCTGACGGCGGCCACGTCGGCCAGTTCGATGTGCCCGACGTCGCCGCTGAGGGCGTTTCGCCACTTCGAGCCGTACCCGGTGGAGCCCCGGTAGTTGACCCGTACGACCGCGAAGCCGAGGTCCACCCAGGCGGCCACCTGTGGCACGAAGGAGTCGTCGTCCTGCGAGGTGGGCCCACCGTGCAGGAGGAAGACCGTGGGGAAGGGGCCGGAGCCGCGCTCGGGGCGCGAGACCAGGGCGTGGATGCGGCCGCCGGGACCCTCCACGTCCACGTCCTCGACCGGGACCGACGGCGGTGAGGTGGGGCCGCCGTGGTTCATCACCACGTGACCGCTGGTTGACCGGATCAGAGGCGGGTGGGCACCACTGGACCAGGAGTACTCGACGGAGCCGTCGGGGCGGGGCGCGGCGGCGTCGATCACGCCGTGCTGGGTCTCGATCGGGAAGAACCCGCCGCCGGGAAGGTCGTAGCGGCTCAGGTGGGTGCGGCCGCGGTTGCCCCGCACGACGAGCAGCGAACGGCCGTCGCCGTACCAGTCGGCGGTGATCTCTCCCGCGTCACGCAGCCAGATCTCCCGCTGGTCGCCGGTTTCCGGATCCCAGACGAGGGGTTCGCGGCGGCCCCTGCGCTCGTGCAGGGTGAGCAGCCTGCGGTCTCCGGACAGCGGTGCGAAGCGCAGGCCGGAGACCCCCTTGCCGGGACCGTCGTACAGGTCGCCGACGACCTGGCCGCCGCGCCGGAGCACGCGCAGCGCGGGGTGCCGGGCGTCACCGTGCTCGCTGTGGCTGATCGCGATCAGCGAGCCGTCCAGGGAGACGGCGGAGACGGCGGCGGCCTCGGCGTGCTCGTAGATCGTCCGAGCGGGCTCACCCGGTCTGACGAGATGGACGGTGAAGCCACGGCCGGGCCTGGCCATGCCGACGACCGCCTCACCCGTCGCCGATAGCCCGATTCCGGAGGGGAAACCGGGGGCGAGGTCGATCGGCTCGTCGGGGCCGCCGTAGAAGGGCTGGCGCATCCACCGGCCCCACTCGTCGCCGTCGGTGTCGTCGAACCACCAGATCCACTGTCCGGTGGGGTCGAGCGCCCCGTACCGGGTGCCCTTGGGGCGTGAGGTCACCTGGCGGGCTGAGCCGCCCGCGCGGTCCCAGGCGTAGACCTCCCACGCCCCCGAGGCGTTGCTGCGGTAGACGGACCGGCTGGGAGCCTGGACCGCCCACACGGGCAGCGTCGCGCGCGGCGCGCGGAACCTGGACTGCCAGCGTTCCTCCGCCTTCATAGAGCGCTTCCCTCCGTCAAGGCGTCAGCTTCACGCGTTCAGTCGCGGGCTCGCCGGATTGCGGTCCAGTATGTCGTCTTCAACGGGTAATTGCTTGAGTAATGTCCGGGAATTTCGGACTAAAAGTCACATCAGTAACAGGTGTCCCGAAGGTAGCTGTCAAGCACACAGCTTGCTCAGAGGCGGCGCTTAAAGATAGACATACGGAAAGAGGCCTCTACAAGGCTCATTTCAGGAAGTTCCTGGATTTTTCTCCACATAACTTCCTTATCCGTGTGCCAGGCGCTGGGCCCCATTCCCACGACCGCCCTGACCGCATCGTGCCCCAGAGTCATCTCGAACTCATGGGTGCTCCGGCCGGTCTCGACGAAGTGTTCGCTCAGGCTCTCCGCCATCCGTCGCTCCTTCGACTCGTCCACCGACAGGAGTCCTAGCCGCTCCACCAGTGGCACGAGGTGCCGCGAGGTGGGTGTGACCACGACAAGCTCACCGTCACTCCTGAGAACTCGGGCAAACTCTGCCCCATTTCTTGGGGCAAACACATTCAGAAGCACATCTATCGTGTCACCTCTCAGCGGCAGCGGCCTCCAGACGTCGGCCACCACCGCCCCCAGCCGGGGGTGCGCCCGTGCGGCCCGTCTGATCGCGTGCTTGGAGACGTCCAGCGCCACTCCGACGGCCCCCGGCAGCTCGTCGAGCACCCGCGCCAGGTAGTGGCCCGTCCCGGCCCCGGCGTCCGCCACCGCCTTCGCGCAGGGAGGGCAGGCGCCGGCGATCGCTTCGGCGAGGGGGGCGTAGTGCCCGGCGCCGAGGAAGACGTCCCTGGCCGCCACCATGGCCGCGCTGTCGGCCGTCCCCGGCACCCGCGACCCGGTCAGCAGGCTGACGTATCCCTGCCTGGCCACGTCGAAGCCGTGCCCCAGGGCGCACCCGAGGACCCGGTCGTGAAGGGCCAGGGCACCTCCGCAGACCGGGCAGGCGAGGTGTTCGACGACATCGTCCAGCATCGCTCCATCATCTCGCGTTCCGCCGCAGTCGAATTGTCATGAAATGTCCCTACGATGCGAGCAACGTCCCCATGAGGGGGCAGGCACCACCCGATCGAACAGGAGAGCGGATGCTTCACCAGCCGATAACGGTCGCAGGGGTCGAGGTGTTCCCGCTGTGCGACGGGGTGGGGCCGATGGGCGACTCGATCCGGCGCCCGATACGGGAGATGTTCCCCGGTGGCCGCCACGGTGAGACGGACGAGTGGATCCTGCACTTCCACTGCTACCTGCTGCGCGACGCGGCGGGCCGTACGGTGCTCGTGGACACGGGCATCGGCCCCGGCGACTCGCCCGCGTCGAGCTGGGCGCCGGTGCCCGGCGCACTGGGCGCGGAGCTGGCCCGGGTGGGAACGGCCCCCGAGGAGGTGGACGCGGTGGTCATTACGCACCTGCACAGCGACCACGCGAGCGGGGCGGTGATCGCGGGGGCACCGGTCTTCCCCAACGCCCGGTACGTCCTGCAACGCGCGGAGATCGACGCGGTGGCCGAGGCGGTCCTGGATCACGTCGTCCGGCCGCTGGGCGAGCGGGTGCAGCGCGTGGACGGCGGTGCGGAGGTGCTGCCCGGCATCCGGGTGCTGCTCGCGCCGGGGCACACCCCCGGCCATCAGGTCGTCCAGGTCGGCGATCTGGTGCTGACCGGCGACGTGGTGCTGCATCCGGTGCAGCTGGAGAACCCGCGGGTGACCTACCTCTACGACGACGACCCCGAGCTGGCCGCGGCCACGCGAGTGGAGCTGCTCGATCGGGTCAGGGCGGAACGGGGAATGATCGGCACCGCCCACTTCGCCGAGCCCTTCACCCGGATCGTCTGACGGGAGACAGCCGGGCGCGGGGTCCCTTACCCGCTCGCCGGGCCGCCGGTATCAGCGGCGCGGGTAGCGGATGAGCAGGCCGACGTGGACGTCCTGGTCGCCGAGGGCGGCGTACGTGTGCGGAACGTCCGACCGCCAGGAGATGTGCTCGCCGGGACCGGCCCGCAGGGGAGCGTCGGCCGGTCCCGCGCTGAGCGTGCCGGCGAAGACGGTCACATGTTCGGTGACGCCCCCGTGGTGGGCGGGCGAGACCTGTGGCGCCCCCGGGCGGATCACCAGCCGGTAGAGCTCGTAGGTGACCTCCTCGTCCTCGAAGACCTGGAGCAGCGTTCCCTCCACGGCGGTTCCGTGGATGACGGGGGGCCGGCTCCCGCCGGGGGTGGTGTCCGAACCATCCGGCGCCGGTGTGCCGAAGGCCATGGCCAGGGGGACGCCGAGCTCGGCGGTGATGCGCTGGAGGGTTTCCAGCGTGGGGTTGCGGGTGCCGTTCTCCAGGCCGGAGAGCGTGGCCTTGCCGACACCGGCGCCGCGGGCGAGGGCGGACAGGGAGATACCGCGCTCTTCACGCAGCCGGCGGATCCGCCGCCCGATGTCGGCCATGCCGCCGTCCACGGCGGGGCGAGGGCGTTGTGCTTCGGAGTCCATGAGGCTATCGTGCAGCACCGGACCCGTTCCGTTTACGGAACGGTCGGCACCCCCTCGGCACCCCCTCGGCACTCCTTCGGCACCCCCTCGTGTGAGGACCAACAGATGACACGCCTGCTTCAACCCGTGCTGGCCGGGATGGTCACCGCGGTGGTCGGTTTCGCCGGCTCCTTCGCCGTGGTCCTGGCCGGGCTCGGGGCCGTGGGCGCCGACCAGCGACAGGCGGCGTCAGGGCTGCTCGCGCTCTGCGTGGTCAGCGGCATGGTGGCCATCTGGCTGGGAGTGCGGCAGCGCGTCCCGATCGTCATCGCCTGGTCCACGCCCGGGGTGGCGCTACTGGTCGCGACCGGCCCCGTGGAGGGCGGTTTTCCCGTCGCGGTCGGCGCGTTCGCGGTCTCAGGGCTCCTCCTCACCGCGGCCGGGCTCTTCCCCACCCTGGGCCGATGGATCGCGTCCATCCCCACCCCGATCGCCGGTGCCATGCTCGCCGGGGTCCTGCTCGACCTGTGCGTCGCGCCGGTCAGGGCGCTCGCCGAGGTACCGCTGATGGCCGGTCCCGCCGTTCTCGCCTGGGCGCTGCTGAGCAGGTTCGCCCGAGGGTGGGCGATCCCGGTGGCCCTCCTCGTCGCCGTCGCGGCGATCGCCCTGACCGGGCCGGGGCCGGGAGCGGTGGACGTGCGGCCGGTGGTGGAGGTGACTACCCCGTCCTGGAGCGCCCAGGCGCTGGTCGGCATCGCGCTCCCGCTGTTCCTGGTCACCATGGCCTCGCAGAACGTGCCGGGCATGGCGGTCCTCGCCGGGTACGGCTACCATCCCCCGCTGCGGGGGATCCTCGTCTCCACCGGTCTGGCGAGCACGCTGGGGGCTCCGCTGGGCGGCCACGCGGTGAACCTGGCGGCGATCAGCGCCGCCCTGGCCGCCGGGCCCGACGCCGACCCCGACCCGGCCCGCCGGTGGATCGCCTCGGTCAGCGCGGGCGCCTCGATGATCGTCCTAGGGATCGCCTCGGGGCCGGCCGCGGCGCTCGTCCTGCTCTCTCCGTCGTCGCTCATCGAGGCCGTCGCAGGTCTCGCCCTGCTCGGCGCGTTCGTCTCGGCCATCGCCTCCGCCGTCGCCGACCCCGAGGGCAGGCAGGCCGCTGCCGTCACCTTCGTGGTCACCGCCTCGGGGCTGACACTCCTGGGCGTCGGCGCAGCCTTCTGGGGGCTCGTGGCCGGTGGCCTCATGACGGTCCTGCACCGCCGCCGGAAATCCCCTGAGACTCCGCCGGACACGACCATGGCGAACGGTGACGGCCCGGATGCACCTCAGCCGGAGCGGCCAGTGGGCCGTCCCGGCTGAGGGGAGATGTGACTAGTGGCGGTCCGAGCGCCCGTGGCGACCGGCCACGAGCTGGTCGGTGGAGGACTGGTGGGGCACCTCGACCCGGGGGTGGGGCGCGGTGTCCTCGGCGCGGTCGTCGACGCCGTCGCGGTCACGGTCACGGTCGGCCGCGGGAGCCGCGGGAGCCGTGGCGGCGGCGAGAGTCCTGGAGGCGGCGGGGGTCGCTTCGAGCTTTCGCTCCAGCTCCCGCTTCTCCTCCTCCAGGCGGGTGACACGGTCACGAGCCTCCGCACGCGAGGCACGGAGCCTGCGACGGTGCGAGGACGAGCGCCGCATCCCGGCGAACATGATTCCCAGGCCGAGCAGGAGAACCGCCCCCGTGGCCACACCCGCGAAGAAGAGCTCCAGCTGGGTGAGCTGGATCACGCGGTCGAACACCGTGAAGGTCGCGGTGGTGGTCGATGCCGCGGTCTCGTCCCAGGAGACCGCGATCACGGTCGCACTCGCGAGTACGACCAAGAGAAGTCCCAGCACTATCATGTGAGCTCACCTCAGGCTTCGGCTGTTGTGGTAGGCGCCGCTGCCCCGGGCGGCCGGGATTATTCATCCGGAACCCCGCGTTCGCCGGGGAATATGACGGACAGGCCGCCGGAAGAGGCCGCGAACGAGGTCGTCGCCGGGGAGGCTGACACGAGGTCCGCGAATGTGATCCACCGGGGATTCCGGACTCGCTGTCGCGGGTCTAGGGTGGGCGCACATGGAGCGCACCCGCCTGTATCGCAACGGGGTTCTGGAAGCCGAGGGTTTCCCCATCGACGACGTCTCCGAACACGTGGGAGACAGCTCGGCCGTCGTCTGGTTCGACCTCTGCTCCCCCACCCAGGCGGACCTGGCGAAGATCAGCGAGGAGCTGGGTCTGCATCCCCTGGCCGTCGAGGACGCGGTCCACAGCGGGCAGCGCCCCAAGCTCGACACCTACGACAGTCACCTGTTCATCACCGCCTACGCGGCGAAGCTCACGGAGGAGGGGATCCACTTCGTCGAGGTTTCGATCTTCGTGACCAAGAACGCGCTGGTCACCGTGAGGGAGAGCCCCGAGTTCGACATCGACGAGGTGATCAGGCGCTGGGACGTCAACGCCGACATGGCCAAGTTCGGGGCGCCCTACCTGCTCTACGGCCTGCTTGACCACGTCGTGGACGGTTACTTCGACGTCCTCCAGGTGGTGGACGACCGGATCGAGGAACTGGAGGACGATCTCTTCGGGGACAACTCCCGGGACATGCAGCACATCCAGCGCCGGACCTTCGAGACGCACAAGAAGCTGGTGCGCTTCCGGCGGCTGGCGGTGCCGATGCGCGAGATCGTGGGCAGTCTGCTGCGCAGGGGGGAGGACGTCATGGACCGCGGTCTGACCCCGTACTACCAGGACGTCTACGACCACACGTTGCGTACCGCGGAGTGGAGCGAGTCCCTGCGGGACCTGGTGGGCAACGTCCGCGAGGCCCACGTGAACCAGCAGGGGTTCCGGCTCAACGACATCATGAAGAAGATCACGAGCTGGGCGGCGATCATCGCGGTGCCCACGATGATCACCGGTTTCTACGGGCAGAACGTGCCCTACCCGAGCTTCGGGCAGTCACTCGGGTTCTGGACGTCCACGGCTTTGATCGTCGTGGGCACCCTCCTGCTCTACCGGGCGTTCCGGAAGCGCAACTGGCTCTGAGCCCCCGCCGGGACCCACGGTCCCGCGTCCATTGGCCGGGCGCGTGACCGGTCGGACATCGCTCACCGTAGCCTGGCCATGGAAAGGGGCCGGCCGTCAGGGCGCCGGCCCCGGCCCGGCATCCGGCAGGGATCCGGCGATCGGAACAGGACGAGCTGCATGGTACGAGGACGGCTGCCCATCTTCCCGTGGACGCGAACCGCGACCGCGCCCCTGGAGGGCCCGTGACGCGCATCCTCGTCGTCGACGACGAGCCCCAGCTCCTGCGGGCGCTGCGGATCAACCTGGTCGCCCGCCGGTACGAGGTGGCCGTGGCCTCCGACGGCGCCGCCGCCCTGCGCCAGGCCGCGGATTGGCACCCCGACCTGGTCGTGCTCGATCTCGGCCTACCCGACATGGACGGGGTGGACGTCATCCACGGGTTGCGCGGCTGGAGCACCATCCCGATCATCGTGCTGTCCGGCCGGGTCGAGGGCCACGACAAGGTGGAGGCCCTGGACGCAGGCGCGGACGACTACATCATCAAGCCGTTCGGCGTCGACGAGTTGCTCGCCCGGATCCGCGCGGTGTCGCGACGCACCTCGGTCCCCGAGGAGGAGCAGGCCCGGTTGGTGATCGGCGAGCACGAGGTGGACCTGGCGGGCAAGACCGTCTCGGGTGGCGTGCGGCTGACCCCCACCGAGTGGCGCCTGCTGGAGATACTGGTCCGCAACCCCGGCAAGCTCATCACCCAGCGCCGCCTGCTGAACGACGTCTGGGGCGCCTCGTACCACAAGGAGACCAACTACCTGCGCCAGTACATGGCCCAGATACGCAAGAAACTGGAGCGCGACCCCGCACACCCGGTCCATCTGCTCACCGAACCCGGCATGGGCTACCGTTTCCTGCCCTGACCGGTCCGGTCTCAACCCGCGGACACCCCCGTAGATCGGCCGGGGACCGCTAGGGGCCGAGGTGGATACGGAGAGGTGTCAGGAGGTTTCGACCACGACCCGGCCGACGAATCCGATCGGCAGGCGACTGGTGCGGACGGTCTCCACGTGGACGTGATGTCCGGGGAACGCGGCACGGGCGGCGGTCTCGGCCCGGCGCAGCGCGAACCGGAAGTCGTAGATCCAGATACGGCCGCCGGGGCGGAGAACCCGGCGCAGCTCGCGCAGCCCCGTGGCGACGTCCGGCCAGTGGTGCTGGCTCATGCTGGAGACGATCAGGTCGAAGTCACCGTCGGGGTAGGGGAGGTCGGCGACATCGCCCACGGTGAAGTCGACCCGGCCGGTTAGGCCGGCCTCCGCCGCGTTCCGCCGGGCGCGGTCGATCATCTCAGCGGACAGATCGAGGCCCTCGACCCGCAGCCCCGGCAGGGCCCGGGCGATCGCGAGGGGGACCCGCCCAGGGCCGGTGCCCACGTCGAGCACCCTGGTTCCCCCGGCGGGCGTCGCCGACACGACGTCGGTCGTGACCTTGGCGTAGAGGGAACGGAATCCCCGGCTGATGAGCCGGTCGTAGAGGCCGTCGTGGTGGAAGAGGCCGAACAGGCTCGCACGGGCACGATGGATGGCACGCATGGCACTCTCCTATAGTTGCAAAGCACAACTGTGTGCCGTCGAGCATAGGACAGATAGTTGTACAGTACAACTCATGAAGGGGCGTTCCCCGACGACGAGCTGCGCCACCTGCTGAAGCTGCTGGTCAGGGCAGGGGGCCTGCTCGAACCGCATGACTACGGCGGCCTGCGTGTCTCCCTGTCGGAGGTGTTCGCCCTCGGCGAGCTCGCCGAGGGCGGGACGCTCTCCCAGGGGGAGCTGGCCACTCGCCTGAGCCTGGAGAAGAGCACCGTGAGCCGTCTGGCCGCAGGCATGGAGCGGCGGGGGTGGTTGTCGCGGGAGCGCGACCCGGCCAACCGTCGCTTCTACCGCCTCCGCCTCACCCCTGACGGATGGGCCGTCGTCGAGCAGGTCGGCGCCGACCTGCGCACCAAGCACGCCGAGCTGTTCGCGAGCCTCACCGCCGACGAGCGTGCGGGTCTCATTCTCGGCCTGGCCGGCCTGGCCCGTGCTCTCAAGGGCGGGGACTAGCCGGACTCCCTGATCACGAGCCGGGTCGGGAGGATCACCGGGGCGGCGATGACCCGGCACGGCTGCGGCCGGCCTCCGGGCGCGCATCGTGCATCCGCGCCCGGAGGCCGGCTGCGGATGCACGATGCGCGGCGACTTCTACGCGAGCCTGCCGACCGCGCCGCAGGTCACCTTGCCGGCCGGCCGGCCCCCGTGCTCCTGCTGATCGCCGCGTCCAGCGGGCAGGAGTGTTCGTACCAACCTCCGTGATGTCCTCCTGATCTGTGAAAAGTAACTATAAGTTTTTGCTGCGCAACTTAAAGTAATGGCACTAGCCTGCCTACCGGCGAGAGACTGACGGAGGTGGGGACATGCTGGCGGAAGGCGGGGTGGCCGTGGTCACCGGTGCGGCACAGGGCATCGGCGAGGCGGTGGCGCGAGCCCTGACGGTGGCGGGCACACGTGTCGCCGCGCTCGACGTGAACGTCGAGCGGGTCGAGCAGGTCGCCGCCGGGCTCGGCACCGCTGTCGCCTACCCCTGCCAGGTCGCCGACAGCGCCGCCGTCGACGACGTCGTCGCGAGGGTCGAGGCCGATCTCGGCCCGATCGAGCTGCTCGTCAACGTGGCCGGAGTGCTCTGCTCGGGGTCGGCAGTCGCCATCAGCGACGACGACTGGGCCCGGACCTTCGCCGTCAACACCGGCGGGGTCTTCCACCTGTCCCGCGCGGTCGCCCGCCGGATGATCCCTCGCAGGTCCGGGGCGATCGTCACCGTCGGTTCCAACGCCGCGGGCGTGCCGCGGATGAACATGTCGGCCTACGCGGCCTCCAAGGCGGCGGCCGCGCAGTTCACCAAGTGCCTCGGCCTGGAGCTGGCGCCGTACGGCATCCGTTGCAACGTGGTGTCGCCCGGTTCCACCGACACTCCCATGCAGCGCGCCCTGTGGACCGGAGACCACGACGCGCGGACGGCCATCGACGGATCGTCGGCCACCTTCCGGGTGGGCATCCCCCTCGGCCGGCTGGCCGACCCCGAGGACATCGCGAACGCCGTCCTCTTCCTGGCCTCCGACCACGCCAGGCACATAACCATGCAGGACCTGTACGTCGACGGGGGCGCCACGCTCCGGTAGCGGCGCGGTCCCCTTCCGTCGCGATCCCCTCTCAGCCCGGCCTCCTTCCAGCGCGGTCCCCTTCCGTCGCGATCCCCTCTCAGCCCGGCCTCCTTCCAGCGCGGTCCCCTTCCGTCGCGATCCCCTCTCAGCCCGGCCTCCTTCCAGCGCGATTCCCTCCCAACGCGGTCTCCTTCCAGCGCGATCCCCTCCCATTCCCGGACCCCTCCCGACAGGAGAGCTTTCCACCATGTCGCCGAACGACGCCCTCACCATGCCCCGAATGCCGGACCTTCTGGAGGACTACGAACCCGGCACCTTCTTCTTCACCTCACCGACCCGGACCCTGCTCGCCAGGGGGGTGTGCCAGGAGGTCCCGGATTCGAGGGCGACGAGCCTGCGAGATCGCGTCGCCTCCGCCCTGCGGGACGCCCAGAGGTCAGGCCACCCCAACCCCGTGGTGGTGGGCGCGATCCCCTTCCGCGACGACCGGCCCACCCGCCTGCTGGTGCCCGCCGCCGTCTGCTGGACGAGCCCACCGGCCGGTCCACCCGCCGGCCCCGAGCAGGTCACGGGCACGTTCACCGGATTCGGCCCGGTTCCCGACCCCGGCGACTACATGCGCGGTGTGGAGAAGGCGCTGGCCAAGCTGACCGCCGGAGAGCTCAAGAAGATCGTGCTGGCCCGCGCCCTGGACGTCACCCTGGGCGCCCCCGTCGACGTCGGGCGTGTGCTGCGCAACCTCGTCCGGCGTGACCCGCAGGCCTACGGTTACGCGGTCGACCTGCCGTCGAGCACCGCCACCACCCGCACGCTGCTGGGGGCCAGCCCCGAGCTGCTCGTCTCCCGTTCCGGCCGCCAGATCACCACGAACCCGCTGGCCGGGTCCGTACCCCGTCACCCGGACCCTGTCATCGACCGTGAACGGGCCCGCGCCCTGCTCACCTCCGACAAGGATCTCCGCGAGCACGCCCTGGTGATCGAGAGCATCGTGGAGGCCCTGCGCCCGTACTGCCGGGAACTCTCGGTACCTGCCGGGCCCTCACCGCTGTCCACCGCCTCCATGTGGCATCTGTCGACCCGGATCACCGGCGTGCTCGACGACCCGGCGGTCACGTCGCTGGAGCTGGCCATGATGCTGCACCCCACCCCCGCCGTCTGCGGCACCCCCGCGAGCGCCGCGCGCCAGGCCATCGAGGAGATCGAGCCGTTCGACCGCGGCCTGTACGCCGGCCTGGTCGGGTGGGGTGACGCGACGGGCGACGGCGAATGGGTCGTGACCATCCGCTGTGCCGAGGTCGCCGACCAGACCCTGAGGCTGTTCGCCGGTGCGGGAATCGTCGCCGGTTCGGTGCCGGAGACCGAGCTCGCCGAGACCACCGCCAAGTTCCAGACCATGCTCCGCGCCGTCGGCCTGGACCAGGACCGCTGACCCACCGTCTGGCCCACCGTCGTAGGAAAGGAGACAGTGCCCGTGGCCCTTCCCCAGATCGCCTCCTACCCGCTGCCGGGAGAAGGCGATCTTCCTGAGAACCGGGTGGCCTGGCGCCCTGATCCGCGCCGAGCCATCCTGCTGGTCCATGACATGCAGAACTACTTCCTCGCACCCTTCGCCGCCGGTGCCTCACCGCTGACCGGGCTCATCGACAACATCGGCCTGTTGCGCGAGGCCTGCGCCGGGCTGGGGGTCCCGGTCGTCTACTCGATGCAGCCCGGCGGCCAGAGCAGCCATCAGCGCGGCCTGCTCCAGGACTTCTGGGGCTCGGGCATCCCCGGTTCGCAGGAGAGTGAGATCGTCGCGAGCCTCCTTCCCGCGGCGGCCGACATCCTGCTCACCAAGTGGCGCTACAGCGCCTTCTGCAGGACCGACCTGCGCGCCCGGATGGACGCCATGGGCCGTGACCAGATCATCGTCTGCGGTGTCTACGCCCACATCGGCTGCCTCATGACCGCCTGCGACGCCTTCATGCAGGACCTGCAGCCGTTCCTGGTGGCCGACGCCGTCGCCGACTTCTCCTGGGAACACCACACCATGGCCCTCGCCTACGCCGCCCAGCGCTGCGCGGTCACGGCCGTCACCCGCGGCCTGCTGCGCGGGTGGGATCCCGCGCGGCAGGCCGCCGAGATGGTCGGCGGTGGGTAGCCGACCGCCGGAACCCGCTTCGCGAGGCCGCGCCGTCTCCGAGGCGCGTCACGCCGGCGCCGGAGCGGTCTGCGGTGAGGTCGCCAGGCGTCCCGATCGATCCAGGGCGGCGACGGCCGCGGCGCAGCCAAGGCCGATCAGCGCCAGGGCCAGCCACGGCAGGCTCGGCAGACCCGTCCGCGCGCCCAGATCCAGCGCCCACCCGGTGAGCAGGTTGCCCGCGGCGATGCCGATCCCGGCCAGGGTGCTGTAAAGCCCGTAGTAGGTACCCACCATGTGCCGGCCGCCGAAAGTGGCGATGGTCGCCATCTCGAACGGATAGATGATCATAGTAGCCAGGCTGAGCAGCACCGCCGTCCCCAGGACGGGGAGCAGCACGAGCACTCCGGCGACGCCGCCGGAGTGGCCGGCGTTGCCCGCCCAGGGGGCGGCCAGGGCCAGGGGGGTGAAGGCGAACCCCATCAGGACCAGGCCCCTGGCGATGGCCTGCGGCGGTCGCCACCGCCGGGTCGCCCACGCGGTCAGGCGGGCCTGACCGGCGATGGTCATCACCGCGGAGACCACGAAGACGAGGGTGACCCCCAGCTCACCACTCGTCATCCGGCGGATTTCCAGCGGCAGGCCCAGATAGACCTGGAAGTTCAGCACGTACGAGCCGATCATGGCCAGGGAGAACAGCAGGAAGGGGCGATTGCCGATCACCTCACGCCAGTCGAGCAGCACGCCCCGGCTGTCCTCGGTCCGCGGGCGCTCCCCTTTCGGCAGGGCCCGCAGCTGGGCAATGGTCAGCACGGCGAACATCACGCCCGCGACCAGGCAGACGAGCCTGAAGGCCACCGCGTTGAGCAGCAGGCCGACGAGCGGCCCGATCAGGATGCCGAGCTGGTAGAAGGCGTTGAACGCGGCGAACGCCTCGACCTTCCGCGCTCCGGCCTCCTGGGCGAGGTAGGCCCGTACGGCGGGGTTGAACAGCGCGCCGGCGAACCCGGTCAGGGCCGAGGCGGTCACCAGCATGGGCAGCGAGTCGGCCACGGCCAGCATCAGGAACGCGAGGGTGCGCAGCCCACAGCCCGCGATGATCATGGGTTTGTGGCCGAGCCGGTCGGCGAGGGTGCCGCCGATCAGGAACATGCCCTGCTGGCTGAGGTTGCGGATGCCAAGGATCAGGCCGACCAGTGCCGCCGGCAGCGCCAACGCTCCCGACAGATGACCGGCCAGGTAGGGCATCAGCATGTAGAAGCCGGTGTTGATGGTGAGCTGGTTGACCAGGAGTAGTTTCACCGGCCGGTCGAAGGAGCGGGCCAGGGCCAGGGTGCTTCTCACCGTCGGACCCCTCCGTCTTCGGATGAGCGGGCCAGGGCCAGGGTGCTTCTCACCGTCGGACCCCTCCGTCTTCGGAGGGCGCCCTCTCGGTTTTGGAGGGTGTCCTCTCGGCGGCGGTGTTCTCGACGCGGACATCACCCTCGGGAATCGCTTCCACACCGCCTCCCGGAACGGCCGTGGGTGTCTCCCCGTCGCACTTCGCCAGGGCGCCGGTGGTGGGGTCGAGCACGGTCGTACACCGGGTCCAGCGCGTCAGCTCGCGTTCGGCGGGATGGGCGATCTCGTCGGGGTCGGTCGCCGCCGGTGCGCCGAGCAGGCCCCATTCGGCGCAGTAGTCGTCGTTGAACACGGTGTCGAAGTAGCGGTGCGGACCGTCGGGGAAGACCGCCGCTATCCGGGCGTGACCGGGCAGCGTACGGGCCAGCCACGATGCCACCAGGGCCACCGCGCCGACGCTCCATCCGCCGGTGGCGTACCGCAGTGCGGCCAGGCGCCGGCAGGCCCAGACCGCTTCGGCGGGTGCGACCCAGTGGACCTCGTCGAATGCCTCGTACGCCACGTTGCGCGGGTAGATGCTGCTGCCCAGGCCGCGCATGAGCCGGGCGCGCGCGGGCTGGCCGAAGATGGTCGAGCCGATCGTGTCGACGCCGACGAGCCGGAGGTCGGGATAGAAGCGCCGTAGCGCGCGGGAGACTCCGGCGCTGTGACCGCCGGTGCCCACGCTGCACACCAGGACGTCGATCCGCCCGAGCTGACCGGCCAGTTCCGTGGCCAGTCCCGTGTAGGCGGCGACGTTGTCGGGGTTGTTGTACTGGTCCGGGCAGTAGGCGTCCGGATGCTCGCCGAGCAGTTCCCGCACGCGCTGGCGGCGTGCCTGCTGCCAGCCGCCCACCGGGTGCGGTTCGCCGACGACGACGACGCGCGCTCCGTAGGCGGACAGCAGCCGGCGCATCAGCGGTTCCATGCCCGGGTCGGTCACCAGCGTCACCGGGTGGCCACCGACGATGCCGGCCAGTGCCAGGCCCAGGCCGAAGGTCCCGCTGGTGGACTCCACGATGGGGGCCCCGGGTCGCAGCAGGCCGCGCTCGCGTGCCCGCTCGACGATGTAGAGGGCGGAGCGGTCCTTGATCCCTCCGGGGTTGCTGCCCTCCAGCTTCGCCCAGAACCCGCGCCCCTGCCCCGAGGCGATCTCCGGAATCCAGAGCACCGGGGTGTTGCCGACCACGTGCTCGGGGGCGTGGCAGGTGGCTCCGGTGATCAGCTGGCTGAGCGAGGTGGTGGCGATCTGTGGCGAACTCGCAGTGATCTGCGGTGAACTAAGTGTATATGTCATGATCCGTTTCCCCTGGATGCGATGTGATTGGCTCGCTGACGGGCGCGCGCGAACGACGGCTCATACCGCTCAGCAGGAGCGTGGAGTCGTTGGCGGCCCGAGGGGCGGGCTATATCCGGGAAACGGATTTGAGGAGAAGTAACGCGACCCCGGGCGGCGGACGGACCGGTCGCGCGCGACGCCGCGCGGGTGGCGGTGGAGGCGTCACGGCCTCCTCGGCCACCACAGGGTCACCGGTGATCGGGCCGGCAGGCACCAAGGCGCGCACGCCGGTGATCTGCGCTCCGGCAGCCGCACCGCACAGGTGGTGATCCTCGTCGACGGGCGGTACCGGGCACGGCAGGTGTTCCGCCGGAGTCCCCGCGCCGATCAGGGTGAGACGCCCGGTGGGGGCGTCGGCATCTCCGGCGGCGCTCACGTCGGCGTTCGCCGTGGCCGGCAGCCAGGGGCCGGGGGCCCGATGATGGCCCGAGTGGGCGGGGGCCACCACGCACAACGCCAGATGCATCAACACGACGGCACCGAGCACGGCAAGCCCTAGCGCGAAGGCTGCGCCTCCGCGCTGTGCGACTCGCCGCATCGATGCGATCATGACCACAAACGTACATTACCGCTTGCAGTCGATTGACTGCGGGGGGTTACTTTATGCCTTTAAAGGCTCCTAATAAGTGCGGGAGGCCGTACCGGCATTGGCCGGAGGCGCGCCTGCGGAGCGGTGTGTCCAGTGCCTGAGGCCACAGGGGCAGGGCAGGGCAGGGCAGGTCGGCCGGTTCGGGTGGATCGGCCCAGTTCAGGGCGATGAACGGCTCGGTGCGGCAGGGATGGTGCACCCGTTCGCGGGTGATGCGGTAGCGGGTCAGGGGGCTTGGAAGCCGGCCTTGGTCAGCACGTCCTTGCCCTGCTGGGACAGCACCAGATCGACGAACTGCTTGGCCGCCTCGGGGGCGGGCGCCTTGGACAGGGTCGCGATCGGGTAGTCGTTGATCGCCTTCTCCGCCTCGGGGAAGTCGATGCCCTGGACCTTGCCGTCGGAGGCGATCACGTCCGTCTTGTAGACCAGGGCGGCGTCGACCTCGCCGAGCGAGACCTTGGCCAGCGTGGCCTTGACGTCCTGTTCCAAGGTGACCGGCGTGACCTTCAATCCGGCCGCGTCCAGTGCCTTGACCGCTGCCGCGCCGCACGGCACCTGCTCGGCGCAGAGGGCGACCTTGACCTTCGGATCGGTCAGGTCGCCCAGGTCGTCGACCTTGGCCAGGTTGTCGGCGGGGACGGCGATCTGCAGGGTGTTGCGCACGAACGTGGCCGGGGCCGCGGCCAGGGAGGCGTCGGCGACGGTCTTCATCGTGGCCGGGCTGGCGGAAGCGAAGACGTCGGCCGGGGCGCCCTCGACGATCTGCTGGGCCAGCGTGGCGCTGGAACCGAAGTTGAACCGCACGGTCGTGCCCGGGTGCGCTGCCTCGAAGGTCTTGCCCAGCTCGGTGAACGTGCCGGTCAGCGAGGCGGCGGCGAACACGGTCAGCGTCGTGGCCCCGCCCCCGGACGGCCCGCCGGAGGAGGCGGAGGTGGCTGGATCGCTGGAACCGCAGCCGGACAGGCCGGCGGCCAATGTGAGGGCGATGGGGATCGTGGCCCACCGGGAAAGACGCCTGAACAACGAGGGCTCCTTACTGACTTCACCGTGCCGACCCAGAACGTCGTCACCGACAATCACGATACCTTCGCATATTCAGGCCTCAAGAGGCGATACCCATGGCAATTGGCAAAGAAGCTGCCCTTATATCATCGCACCTGCGATAAGTAGAGCAGGTGTGGTCGCAGCCCACCCGTCTCTCGTGGGCCCGACCCCGTCCCCGGCCACCCCAACGTCCACGACGATCCCGGCCAGGGCGTTCACTGCTTCGCTTTGTCCCGTATGGCGTCACGTACCACGCGGGCGCCTTTATTCGCGTCCGCGTGGTACGTCGTGGGCGGCACGGCGGCCTGGACCAGGGAAGGGATGGGGCCGCCGTGCCTGCTCAGAAGTGGCCGATGTCGGCTGAGGTGGAGGTGAGTGCCCAGCGGTGCAGGAGCGCGGTCATCTCGGCCTCGCGCATCTGCGCCTTGAGCCCCTCGATGGTGCGGTCGCACAGGAGCAAGGGTTCTGGGGTGGGCCAGGTGGCGATGGCGTGGAAGAGGCGGCTGCCGGTGCCGTACAGGACGGCCCATCCCGGCCAGGTGATCTCCAGCATGGCGGCCTCGGCGCGGGCTTCGTGGTCCCAGGTGTAGCAGGGCACGGGAGGGGCGGCCTGGCCGTCGCGGTGGCGGCCCCGGGGACGGGCGGGCCGTCGCTGGATCATGAGATCACCTGCCCGGCTTGCTCCTGCGCCTCCCGCGCGATGGTCTCCTGCCGATCGGTCTCGATGCGCAGGGCCTCCAGGGTGTCGGCGTCGACGGTACGTTCGGCCCCGGCGTGGAACGCGGCCAGAGGGAAGGGCTGCTCCCGGCTGGCCCACAGCCGTCCGGCGTCGCTGAGGATCAGCCGCCGGCCGGGGATGGCCGGTTCGGGGGTGCTGGATCTAACATCGTCCACTGATTGGACCTCCATCCGATCAAGGGCCCGTCCGGACGTTGGTAGCGGAGGACGGGCCCGCTTCATGGGGCAGGGCAGGACACGGAGGGGTGCGCCGCACGGGCCGGGTGGCCGGTACGGAGACGAGGTGACCGTTACGCGGTTGGGGAACAGGCGGTTGTTCGCCTGTGACGGGGCGCGAGGCGACGTCCAGTGCCGAGCCGGGGCGGATCTGGGCGGGAGTATCGGGGGAAGACGGCAGAGGGCCCGCCTGGGCGGCGGTACCGGTATCGCGGGCTCGGCGGCCAGGGCCTGTTCGGGAAGCCGTGGGGTAGGTGGTATCGGGATCACCTTGGCCGGGTCCTGCTCGGCAGACCGCTGAGCAGGTATGAACGCAATCACCTCGGCCGGGGCCGCGAAGGCGAGTGACTCGAAGCAGGGCAAGGAGCGGTCCCCGGTGCGGCGGGCCTCCAGGCGCGTGGCCATCAGATCGCCGGAGGGCTGGGCGTACTCGTGATCGGCGGGCCGGTCTGGGCAGCCGTGCGCGAAGGGCGCGTGCCCGCAGACAGCGCACCCCATCGGCATCGGCACAGCGTCGGCGAAGCAACCGCAGCGTTCCCTTGCCATCTGCGAGTCGAGGACTGGGGCACCAAGCCTGGTCATGGGTGAGGAGCGCCTTCCTGATCAAGGACTTGTTGACGGTGGCCCACACCGTTGACAAGCCCGATTTGCGTCAAGGCTGCTTGCGTCAGCACGGGCGTAAGCCTGTCACCGACTGCTCGAACTTCCCTACTCTGTGTGACGAGCCTCATGATGACGTGAGAATCTCAGGCTGGCAATCCCATCGCACATATTTGTTGCGTTGAGCAGGAGGAGCCGGTTGAGCTGCGGCACACTGACCGCATGAAGTACTCCACGGTCCGCCTGCGTCGTCTGTCGCGTGAGCTGCGCACCCTGCGTGCGACCACCGGCTTGACAACCGAGGCCGCCGCCGAACAACTTGGCTGGTCCAGGTCGAAGCTCAACCGCTTCGAGACCGGCAAGATCGCTCCGGCAACCGAGGACGTGGCCGCCATCTGCCACCTGTACTGCGTGGACCAGGCCACCGCCGAAGCCGCGGTGCAACTCGCCCGGGAGGTAACCCGACGCGGCTGGTGGACGGCCTACTCGGACGTGTTCACAGGCAGCTACATCGAGTTCGAGGCAGAGGCAACCGTCATCCACAAATGGGAGCCGCTCTTGATCCCAGGGCTACTACAGAGCGAGGACTACGCGCGTGAGATCATCCGAGCTACCTGGCCGGACCTGACCAGCACCGAACTGGACCGCCGCGTGGACGCCCGCATGGCACGAAAGATCAATCTCCTCGGATCAAAGACATCGGCGCTGCACGTCCTCATGGACGAGGGAACCCTGAATCGGCCTATCGGTACGCCCGAGATCATGGCCGACCAGCTTGGCGACCTCCTTCGGATCATGGACTGGCCGAACGTCACCGTCCAAGTCCTGCCACTCACGAACGGTGCGCATACCGGGCTGGAAGGAGCCTTCTCCGTCCTCGGCTTCGGCGACGAAGACCCCGACATCGGATACGCCGAATGTCCGGCCGGTGAGGTCTATGTGGAAGCATCGGATCAGGTCCGCAGGCTTATGCTCATGTTCGAGCGCCTCGCCGGCGCGTGCTTGTCCCCCCAGGAATCCGCAACACGCATAGCTGCGATGAGGAGCAAGGCATGATCTCCCCTGACCTGTCTGCCGCTGATTTCCGCAAGTCCAGCCTCAGCGGCGGCAACAATGACTGCATTGAGGTAGCCACGAACCTGCCAGACCTTATCGCCGTACGCGACAGCAAGAACCCATCCGGCCCGGCGTTAGCCTTCTCCCCGGCGGCCTGGCGCAACTTCCTGACCAGCATCCGCAGCGGAGAATTCTGACCGGACGCCGGGCGCTGTGCGATAGAAACCGGCTGGAAAGCCATCCGGTCGCGCGGCAACACAAGCCCCTGGCACAACCGTGAGCCGCAGAACCATGAAAGATGGCCCAACTTCTGCGGCAACATTCGCCCTTTTGGTGATCTTGACGCACCTGTGGCGCACGGTTACAGAATTCGGGGAAGCGAGAGGCCGTTCCTGATCTCTCAGGAACGGCCCTCTACCTCGGGACTTTACTCGACGTCGGGGTGACAGGATTTGAACCTGCGGCCTCTTCGTCCCGAACGAAGCGCGCTACCAAGCTGCGCCACACCCCGGTCACACGTCCGGTCTTGCTCGTGCTTGGGAAAGTCTAGCGGACTTCGTGGGTGCTTGCGTCGCCGCGCCGGCGGGGCATCAGGGTCAGCAGACTGGCCTCGGGGTAGCAGGCGAAGCGGGCCGGGGCGTAGGGGCTGGTGCCGAGGCCGGCGGAGACATGGAGGTAGGCGGAGTCGTGGCGGCTCATGCCCTTGACGCGGGCCCGGTCGATGCCGCAGTTGGTGATCAGGGCGCCGTAGAAGGGGACGCAGAGCTGGCCGCCGTGGGTGTGACCGGCGAGCAGCAGCTGGTAGCCGTCGGCGGCGAAGCGGGTCATGTTGCGGGGCTCCGGCGAGTGCATCACGCCCAGGCGCAGGTCGGCCTCGGCCGGGGCGGGGCCGGCGATCAGGTCGTAGCGGTCGAGGTTGATGTGGGAGTCGTGGATGCCGCCCACCGCCACATCAAGATCGCCGACCTTGACGCGGGCCGTGGTGTTGTTCATGTCGAGCCAGCCCTCGGCGGCCATGGCGGTGCCCAGCTCCTCCCAGGGAAGCGTGGGAATCTTCTGGCCGTAGTCGGCCTTGGAGGTGCGCCAGAGATAACGCAGGGGGTTCTTCGGCTTCGGCTCGTACATGTCGTTGGAACCGTAGACGAACAGCCCCGGACGTGACAGCAGGGGCTCCAGGGCGTGCATGAGGGGCGTGATCGCGTCGGGGTGTGCGATGGAGTCGCCGGTGTTGACCACCAGGTCGGGGTTGAGGGCACCCAGCGAGCGGACCCAGTCGATGAGCATCCGCCTGCCGGGGGTGAGGTGCAGGTCGGACAGGTGCAGAATGCGCACCGGACGCTGTCCCGGCTCCAGAACGGGCACGTCGAAGCGGCGCAGCCGGAACGCGTTGCGCTCGACGACCGAGGCGTATGCGAGGCCGGCCAGGCCGACACCGAACAGGGACAGGGGCACCGCGGCTGCTTTCCTCACCTTCTCATCATGCCCGAGATCGGCCCCCCGGACGGAAACTCGGGATACAGCGGGGCTGGTGAGGCGGCAAGATGGACCGCATGAGCGCATTGAAAGACAAGCTGAAGGCCGATCTCACGGCCTCCATGAAGAGCAGGGACGAGATCCGCACCCGCACGATTCGCATGGCCCTCGCGGCCGTGAACGTCGAGGAGGTCTCGGGTAAGGCGGCGCGCGAGCTCACCGACGACGAGATCGTCAAGGTGCTGGCCAAGGAGGCCAAGAAGCGCCGCGAGGCGGCCGAGGCGTTCGGCGGTGCCGGCCGGGTGGAGCAGGCACAGGCGGAGGTCGACGAGCAGGCCGTGCTGGAGGCGTACCTGCCCGCACAGCTCTCCGACGAGGAGCTCGCCGCACTCGTGGACGAGGCCGTCGCCGAGAGCGGCGCCTCCGGGCCGCAGGCCATGGGCCAGGTCATGAAGATCGTGAACCCGAAGGTCGCCGGGCGCGCCGAGGGCGGTCGTGTCGCACAGGCCGTACGGGCGCGCCTCGCGTCCTCCTGACATGAGGCCATGGGGCGCCTGAACTGCGGAACGCACGGGTTTCGGGAAGGGAACGCGCATCCGCGCGGTCCCGATGCCTCCTCTGCGGTCCCGATACCGCCTCCTCTAAGGCGAGAGCCCTCCTCACCGGACCTTTAAGGGGGTCCGGTGAGGAGGGCTCCGGTGTCCTGAGGGACGGGCCTAGACGGGCCTAGGGGATGACCGGAGGGATCGTGGTGCCGTCGTTGATCTCCCGGTCGCCGCCGCCGCGCCGGTCGCCGCCGTCACCCCGGTCGCCGCCGTCACCCCGGTCGCCGCCGTCACCCCGGTCGGGCTTCGGCGGCGGCTTGGGCGCGCACCGGTTGCCGGTACAGCCGCCGAAGCGCCCCATGTTCACCGGGGTGAACGAGGTCGCCTCGACTCCCCTGAGTGCGTTGATCATGGAGTTCTTCCAGATCGGGCCGGCGATCGAGGCGCCGTACACGTAGCTGTAGTAGCGCCCGCCGATGGTCACGCCGATCAGGTCGTGCCCGAAGGCACCACGCGGGTCGCCGACGCTCACCGCGGAGGCGAGGTCGGGGGTGAACCCGGCGAACCAGGCGGCGGTGTAGGCGTCGGTGGTGCCGGTCTTGCCCGCCGCGTCGCGGCCGATGCCGCCGACCTGGCTCATCGTGCCCTTGGTGAAGACCCCGGACATGATGTGGGTGGCCGCGTCGGCGACCTCCTCGTCCAGGACCTGCTTGCACTTGGGCTTGTACGACGTCTTCTTGCCCTCGCGGTCGGTGCTCTCGGTGATCACCATCGGCCTGCAGTAGGTGCCGCGGGCGGCGATCGTCGCGTAGGCGGCGGAGACGGTCACCGGGTCCATCTCGTTGATGCCGAGCGTGAAGGTCTCGAACTCCTTCAGCGGGTTGCCGTCGGCGCGCTGGACGCCCAGGTTCTTGGCCATCTTCACCGTCTCGCAGAGGCCGACCTCCTGCTCCAGGCGCATGAAGAAGGTGTTCACCGAGCCCAGGGTGCCGGTGGTCAGGGTGTTGAAGCCGCCGGGGCCCTCGCTGGAGTTGGTGACGGTGTGCCCGGGCTCGCCGACCGCGTTGCCCTTGCAGTCGCGGAACGCGCTGGGGCTGGGGGCCTGGTAGCCGGTGCCGGTGTTGAAACCGTCGTTCAGCTTCATGCCCTTGTCGAGGGCTGTCAGCAGGGTGAAGGGCTTGAACGTGGAGCCGGCCTGGAAGCCCGCTCCGCCACCGTGCTGCCTGTCACCGACGAGGTTGTAGCTGATCTCGTTCTTCTTCTTGTTCCCGCCGAACTTCCGGCTGGCGGCCATCGCCTTGATGGCGCCGGTGCCGGGGACGACCATCGCCTGCGAGGCGACGGGCTTGTCGCTGGTGTGGACGACCTGTCGGATCGCCTTCTCGGAGGCCTTCTGCGCCTGCGGGTCGAGCGTCGTCCTGATCGTCAGGCCGCCCCGCTGGAGCAGTCTCTCCCGCTGCTTGCGGGTCTTGCCGAAGTCCTCGTTGGAGGCGATCTCCTGCTGCACGTAGAGGCAGAAGTAGGGGTAGTCGCTCACCTCGCAGCCACCGGGGGCCGAGATGTTCTTGAAACCGAGCTTCTTCTTCTTGGCCTCTTCCGCTTCCTGCGGTGTGACCTTGCCGAGCTCGGCCATCCGGCTCAGCACGATGTTGCGCCGCTCCAGCAGCCGTTCGCGGGCGGCCTTTCCGACGCTCGGGTCGGTAACGCTCGGGTTCTGCACGGCTCCGGCCAGGGTGGCCGCCTCCCACAGGGTCAGCTTGGAGGCCGGCTTGTTGAAGAAACGCCTGGACGCGGCCTGGATGCCGTAGGCGCCCGCGCCGTAGTAGGAGATGTTCAGGTAGCGCTCAAGGATCTCCGACTTGGTGTACTTCTCCTCGACGGCCAGTGCGTAGCGCAGCTCGTTGAGCTTTCTGGGAAGCGTCGGCGCGATCGCGGCATCCTGCTCCTTCTTGGTCTCCGCGGCATTGACCAGCACGAGCTTGACGTACTGCTGCGTGATGGAGGAGCCACCCTGGACGACCCCGCCGCCTGAGACGTTTCGCACCGCCGCGCGGAAGGTGCCTTCCAGGTCGAGCGCCCCGTGCTCGTAGAACCTGGTGTCCTCGATCGCCACGATCGCCGTCTTCATGACGTCGGCGACCTGGTCGAGCTTCACCGACTCGCGGTTCTCGAAGTAGAACTGGGCGAACTGCTTGCCGTCCGCGTCGAGCAGGGTGGTCTTCTCCGCCAGGGGAGGTTCCTTGAGCTCCTCGGGGAGAAGACGCAGCTCGTTCGTCGCCGCGTTCACCGTCATCCCCGCGCCACCCACCGCCGGAAGCGCCACTGCGGCGACGAGCACACCTGTGACAGCCGCCGCGCCGAGCAGCTTTAGCACATTGCCGACCGCCGACCCCTGATCTTTGCCTTGAGCTTGCACGAGACCCAGGGTACGTCGGACGGATAACCCAAACGGTAACGGAACACTGTTTTGCCGTGACTTCGTGCTGTATCGCAGGCGGGTGACTAGTCATTCCCGGCCAGATGGCCGTGGATGACCATGTGAGAATTTGGTCCCGCCGGGGTCTGTCGGCCCGAACGTCTGGTTGCGTACGGTCTCTTTCTGCAGCAATTGAATACCGAGGCCCGACGCCCGCGCCCGTCGGCCCAAGTCACGACTGACCACCTAAGGGGAGTGGGGTCGAATGTGGATCACGGATTGGACCTCCCGTGCGGCCTGTAAGGGTGCGGATCCTGACGCTTTGTTCGTTCAGGGTGCTGCCCAGAACCGAGCAAAGCTGATCTGCCGAGGATGCCCGGTCCGGACCGAGTGCCTCGCCGATGCGCTGGACAATCGCATCGAGTTCGGGGTGTGGGGCGGGATGACCGAGCGCGAACGCCGAGCGCTGTTGCGTCGGCGACCGGATGTCGACTCCTGGCGGGACCTGCTGGAGTTGGCCAAAGAAGAATATGAGCGGACGAATGAGCTGATCGCAGGCTGAGTTCGCGCCGATCCCGTACGGCTGGCGCCGGGCGCCAGCCGTACACGCATGTCATGGGCGGGTGAACGCGCGCGGCCACGCGCGTTCCCGCGTCCGCCTGTCGGCTACCGGGGGCCGGTTACCGGGCCGCGTCCGCCTGTCGGCTACTAGGGGGACCGGTTACTGGGCGGCCAGCAGGTTGCCCACCTCGCGCAGCCCTTCCAGGTCGTGCACGTCCTGCGGCATGGCGGGGACCCGTGCGACGGGCACCGTGGGATGGGCGGAGATGAAGTGTTCCTGCTCGCGTTGCTCGCGAGCGGCCAGCTGCATCCGGTCCGCGTGCAGCCGCAGTACGGCGGAGGTGAGCTCGTGCTCGCCGCGCGACTCAAGGTCTTCGGCGGCGGCGGTGCTCCGCGCCCCGGACAGCACGCCCGCGGGCGAGCGGTGCACCCGGTTGACCACGAGACCCGCCAGGGGCATGCGCTCCTCGGCCAGCCTCTCCACGAAGTAGGACGCCTCGCGTATCGCGTCGCGCTCGGGCGAGGCCACGACGAGGAACGCCGTTCCCGGGGCCTGCAGGAGTCGGTAGGTCTGGTCGGCCCGTGCCCTGAAACCGCCGAAGACGGCGTCCAGCGCGGACACGAACGTCTGCAGGTCCTTGAGGACCTGGGCGCCCAACAGCTTGTTCAGCGCTCCGGCGACGATGCCGAAACCCGCGTTGAACAGTTTGAACGCGCTCCGTCCCCCGGCCTTGGCGGGGGCCATGAGCAGCCGGATGAGCCGGCCGTCGAGGAAGCGGCCGAGCCGCTCGGGGGCGTCCAGGAAGTCGAGCGCGGAGCGGGACGGAGGGGTGTCGACGATGATCAGATCCCAGTCGTCCGACCGCCGGAGCTGGCCCAGCTTCTCCATGGCCATGTATTCCTGCGTGCCGGCGAAGCTGGACGAGAGGGACTGGTAGAAGGGGTTCGTCAGGATCTGGCGAGCTCGCTCGGGGTCGGCGTGCGCCTCGATGATCTCGTCGAAGGTCCGCTTCATGTCGAGCATCATGGCGTGCAGCCGGCCCTCGCCCTCGACGCCCACGACGAGCCTGGGAGTGTTGTCGAGTTCGGTGAGCCCCATCGACTGGGCCAGCCGCCGCGCGGGGTCGACCGTGAGCACCACGGCGGAGCGGCCGCGCTCGGCCGCGCGCAGTCCCAGGGCCGCGGCGGTGGTGGTCTTCCCGACGCCGCCGGAACCGCAGCAGACGATGATCCGCGTGTGCGGGTCGTCGACGATCGCGTCAAGGTCGAGGACCGGAGGGGTCTTCACGCTGCTCCTTGGGTGCGGATCGATTCCGCCAGCTCGTACAGCCCGGACAGGTCCACTCCGTCGGCCAGCAGCGGCAGTTCGTAGCTGGGGCGTGCGGCCTCCTGCAGCGTCAGCCTCTCGTCCCGCTCAAGCTCGGTGCGGCGGGCGTGCTCGGCGATCTCCTCGGTCAGCGCCTCGGCCATCGTGACCGCGGCGGAGCCGCCGTCGGTGAGCCCCGCGGCCTTGAGACCGAGCGCCAGCTCCGCCGGGTCGAACCGGTTCTCGGCGGCGGCCTCCAGGACGGAGCCGGGCAGCAGCGACTCGCGGACCATGTTGATGAAGACGCCCCCCTGTGGAAGCCCGGCGGCGCGGAGCTCGCTCAGGCCGTCCAGGGTCTCCTGGACCGGCATCTCCTCCAGGAGCGTGACGAAGTGCACGGCGGTCTCGGGAGAGGACACGACGCCGTTCACCAGGTCGGCATGGTTCTTGATCGGGCCGATCCTGGCCAGCCCCGCGACCTCGTTGGTGACGTTGAGGAAGCGCACGATCCTGCCGGTCGGCGGTGCGTCCAGCACGACCGCGTCGTAGATCCTCTTCCCGTCCTTGCCCTTGCGCCGGACGGCCTCGCTCGTCTTGCCGGTGACCAGGACGTCGCGGAATCCGGGGGCGATGGTGGTGGCGAAGTCGACGATGCCGATCTTGCTGAGTGCCCTGCCGGCTCTGCGCATGCCGTAGAACATCTCAAGATATTCCAGCATCGCCTCTTCGGGGTCGATGGCCAGCGCGTAGACGTCCCCGCCGTCGGGCGCGACGGCGATCTTGCGCTCCTCGTACGGCAGCGGCGGCAGGTCGAAGACCTGGGAGATTCCCTGTCGGCCCTCGACTTCGACCAGCAGGACCTTGCCGCCGCCCGCCGCGAGGGCGAGCGCGAGTGCGGCGGCCACCGTCGTCTTGCCGGTGCCGCCCTTGCCGGTGACGACGTGAAGGCGTACGCCGTCCCAATCGGTGTCGCGAGCTCTCACCTTTCGAAGGCTACCCAACGGTTACTTGGCAACTCTCCGGCGCCTTCCCCCGCGGATCTCGCGACGGCGCCGTCACCTGGCGGGCGTGAGACGGGCACGCCCGGTCGCGGGCGCCTGTGCCGAAGGTGATCGGGGGGCTTCCTTCGCCGATCACACTGGTCAGCAAGGCGGTGCTGGCCGGACGGCATGGAGCCGTACCCGTCCGGGGGGCGGGCACGCGGCCCGGGGAACCGGGTGCGGGCTCCTCGCTAATCGATCGGATGCGGAAAGTAAATATGTAGATTCTCACAGTGGACAGCCCTGATCATCGGTCCGCTTCCGGCGGTACCGGGGAGGGCCCGAGCCATACCGGCCGCTCGCGGGCCGGTAGTGGGCCGGTAGTGGGCCGGTAGTGGGCCGCCTGGCGGGAGCGGTCTCGCTAATGTGTCCCGCATGACGAAATGGGAGTACTCGACAGTGCCGTTGCTGGTACATGCGACGAAGCAGATTCTCGACAACTGGGGCCAGGACGGCTGGGAGCTCGTCCAGGTCGTGCCGGGGCCCAACCCCGAGCAGCTGGTCGCCTACCTGAAGCGGCCGAAGCAGTGACGGCCGAGGAGAGGTTGGCGGAGCTGGGCCTGACCCTGCCGGAAGTGGTGCCGCCGCTGGCGGCGTACGTCCCGGCGGTGCGTTCAGGTGACCACGTCTACACCTCTGGGCAGCTTCCGATGGTGGACGGCAAGCTGACGGCCAGTGGGAAGGTCGGCGCCGAGGTGGACGTCGAGGACGCCTACGAGCTCGCGAGGGTCTGCGCGCTCAACGCTCTCGCCGCGGTCGCGTCGGCGGCCGGAGGACTGTCGAACATCGTGCGGATCGTCAAGGTGGTCGGGTTCGTGGCCAGCGCCCCCGGCTTCACCGGCCAGCCGCAGGTCGTCAACGGCGCCAGCGAGCTGCTCACCGCGGTGCTCGGTGACGCGGGCAGGCATGCCAGGAGCGCGGTCGGTGTCGCCGTTCTCCCGCTGGACGCGCCGGTCGAGGTCGAGCTGATCGCCGAGGTTCGCTGAGGTTCGCTGAGGTTCGCTGAGGTCAGTGGACGCCCCGGCGTCAGCGCGGCCCTGACGGGCGTGGAGGCTCGCCGGCGGCTGACCGTCGGCGAGACCCGCCCGAGGCCATGAAGGGCCGCCGAGGGCCGCTGGAGGGCCGTGGAGGTGCCGCCGAGAGCGGTGGAGGTGCCGTGGAAAGCGTGGAGGCCCGCCGGTGGCCATGCCAGTCGTACTGCCCTGGCGGGCGGCGCTTCGGGAAGGTGGGCGCCGGCGGGGACCCCGTGATCGTCCGGGGCGGCGCTTCGGGAAGGTGGGCGCCGGCGGGGACCCCGTGATTGTCCGGGGCGGCGCTTCGGGAAGGTGGGCGCCGGTGGGGACCCCGTGATTGTCCGGGGCGGTGCCGTGTCACATGATGGACCCGGAAACCGAGTGATGTTCTGGCGGAGGGTCTCAAATGGGCGGTATCCCGCTTCCCGGTGAGTTCGGTCAGCGTGCGCGCGACATTCTGGCCGGGCGGACGGAGCCCGTCCCCGCACGAGACGCCGCCACCGTGGTCATCCTCCGCGAGGACGCCGACCAGGTGGAGGTCTACCTGATCCGGCGCAAGGCGAGCATGGCCTTCGCCGCGGGGGCCTACGTCTTCCCCGGCGGGTCGGTCGACCCGCGCGACACCGACCAGGAAATCACCTGGGCCGGTCCTTCGCCCGCGGCCTGGGGTGAGATCTTCCGCGCGGACGAGCAGACCGCGCGGGGCCTGGTGTGCGCCGCCGTGCGGGAGACGTTCGAGGAGTCGGGGGTACTGCTGGCCGGGCCGTCCGCGGAGTCCGTCGTGGCCGACACCACCGGCGACGACTGGGAGGCCGACCGGCTCGCCCTGATCGACAGGACCCTGTCCTTCGCCGACCTCCTCGGCGGGCGCGGCCTGGTCCTCCGCTCCGACCTGCTCCGTCCCTGGGCCCACTGGATCACCCCCGAGGTCGAGAACAAGCGCTTCGACACCCGCTTCTTCGTCGCGGCGCTCCCGCCGGGCCAGCTCACCCGCGATGTCGGCGGCGAGGCCGACCAGGTGGTCTGGGTCCGGCCCGCCGATGCGCTCGACCAGGGGAGGGCGGGCCAGATCTTCCTGATGCCCCCGACCTGTCGCACGCTCACCGAGCTGTGCGCCTACGAGAAGGTGTCCGAGACGCTCGCGGCCGAGCGTGAGATCGTGACCTTCATGCCCAAGATCGCCGAGGTGGACGGGGAAATGCGCATCGTGCTCGACGACGACTACGAGTTCGGTGCCCGGTGAGCGGGCTGCGGATCCCCCTGGAGGGGCCGGACGGGGCGGGTACGGAACACGCGCTCAACCTTCTCGCCCCGAACCCCTCGGAGATGACCCTGGACGGCACCAACACGTGGGTGATCGGCTTCGGGGAGGAGGTGCTGGTCGTCGACCCCGGCCCCGACGACGAGGAGCACCTCGCGCGGGTCGCGGGCCGGCTGGAGGGCCGCCGGGTCGTCGCGATCCTGCTGACCCACGGGCACCATGACCACAGCGGTGGTGCCGCGAGGTTCGCGGGGCTGGTCGGCGCGCCCGTCAGGGCACTGGATCCCGCGCACCGGCTGGGTGAGGAGGGGCTCGGCGACGGCGACGTGCTCACGGCAGGAGGCCTGGAGCTGCACGTGGTGGGCACGCCAGGCCACTCGTTCGACTCGCTCTGCTTCTGGTTGCCACAGGACAGGGCGATCCTCACCGGCGACACCGTGCTCGGCCGCGGCACCACCATGATCGCGCCGGACGGCGACCTGGCCGACTACCTGCGCTCCCTGGACCTGCTCCGGGCGAGAGCCGAGCAGGTCGGGGCCGAGGCGCTGCTGCCCGGTCACGGCCCGGTGCTCCCCGATCCGATCGGCGCGCTCGACGGCTACATCGCGCACCGGCGGCGTCGGTTGGACCAGATCCGGGAGGCCAGGGAGCGGGGGGCGGCGACGCCTCGCGAGATCGTCGAGATCGTCTACGCGGACGTGGACAGGTCCCTCTGGTTCGCCGCCGAGATGTCGGTCCGCGCGCAGCTCGCCTATCTGGACGGCTAGTGTTCCGTTCCTCAAGGGGGACAGAGCCTGGGCCGCGTGCGGCCCGACCGGTCAGCGCGAACGGTTGTGCAGCCGCTCCAGGTCCATGATGACCACGGCCTTGGCCTCGATGCGCAGCCAGCCGCGCTGGGCGAAGTCGGCCAGCGCCTTGTTCACGGTCTCGCGGGAGGCGCCGACCAGCTGGGCCAGCTCCTCCTGGGTGAGGTCGTGGTGGACCCGCACGCCGTCGTCGACCCGCTGGCCGAAACGATCGGCCAGGTCCAGCAGGGCCTTGGCCACCCGTCCGGGAACGTCTGTGAAGACCAGGTCGGCCAGCACGTCGTTCGTACGGCGGAGGCGTTGGGCCAGGGCGCGCAGCAGGTGAAGGGCGACCTCGGGGCGGCCGGTCAGCCAGGGGCGCAGGTCGTCGTGTCCGAGCCCGGCCAGCAGGACGTCGGTCAGCGCTGTGGCGGACGCCGTGCGGGGACGGGGGTCGAACAGGGAAAGCTCGCCGAACATCTCGCTCGGGCCGAGCACGCTGAGCAGGTTCTCCCGGCCGTCGGGTGCGGTACGGGAGAGCTTGATCTTGCCTTCGAGCACCACGTAGAGGCGATCTCCGGTCTCGTTCTCGCTGAAAAGGGTCTGCCCTTTGGCGAGACGTACCTCGGAGATGCTCGTGCGCAGCGCGGCGGCGCTCTCACGGTCGAGCGCGGCGAACAGAGGGGCCTTGCCCAGCACGTCGTCGGAGTTCACAGTGCCTCCTGTTTCACGGCTCACGCAGTTATTGTGACCCATCCCACCGAGCGGCTCTGCGGGGGGCCTTGAGCGTAGGCTGTCGGAGTGCTCCGCAATGTCAGCCCCGGTGGTGAATCCCAGCTTGCCCTGGTACGTCGAGCTCGGCGAATGGACCGGATCTTGGCGAAGGCCTATCCCGACGCCCATTGCGAGCTTGACTTCGGCAATCCTCTTGAGCTGCTGGTTGCGACGATCTTGTCCGCACAGTGCACGGATAAAAGGGTCAATACGGTCACTCCTACCCTTTTTGTGAAATATCCCACAGCAGAAGACTATGCCGGTGCCGACCGGGCCGAGCTGGAGGGGATCATCCGGCCCACCGGGTTCTTCCGGGCCAAGAGCAACAGCATCATCGGCATGGCCCAGACCCTGTGTGAGCGCTTCGGCGGCGAGGTCCCGGGAAAGCTCAAGGATCTGGTGACCCTGCCGGGAGTCGGCCGCAAGACCGCCAATGTGGTGCTCGGCAACGCCTTCGGGGTGCCCGGAATCACCGTCGACACCCACTTCCAGCGGCTCACCCACCGCTTCCGGTGGACCTCGGAGACCGACCCGGTGAAGATCGAGCGGGTCGTCGCCGAGCTCATACCGAAGCGCGACTGGACGATGATGTCCCACCGCTTGATCTGGCATGGCCGCCGCGTCTGTCATGCCCGCACGCCGGCCTGCGGAGTGTGCCCGCTCGCCGAGCTCTGCCCCTCGTACGGCATCGGCCCCACGGACCCCGCCCAGGCCGCCAAGCTGGTGCGTCCCGGCCCCTTCTCGTGATCTTTCCTTCATCGGTGCGGTAAGACCGCTTCCCGGTCCCGGTGGATCCGCTACCATCCCGCCGGGCCCGGGAAGCGCGGAGCGGGGCGCCGTGTTGCAGAGGACCGGAGGTGTGCCCGTGGAAGAGGTTCCCGGATGGTTGGAAACGCTGGCGGAGCGGGTCGCGGGAACGCCGGTGCCCTCGATGATGCGTCCGCCGGCGGCCGGCGGGCGCCCGGCCGCGGTGCTGCTGCTCTTCGGCGAGGGGCCGCTCGGTCCGGACGTGCTGCTCATCCAGCGGAGCTCACGCGGGCGCACACACGCCGGGCAGCCCGCGTTCCCGGGCGGCGGGGTGGACCCGGAGGACGACGGCCCGATCGCCGCCGCGCTGCGCGAGGCCGGTGAGGAGACCGGTCTGGATCCGACGGGCGTCCAGGTGATCGGGACCATGCCCGAGCTGTACGTGAGCCGCAGCGACAACCGGGTGACCCCGGTGCTGGCCTGGTGGCACACGCCCTGCGTGGTCCACGCGGCCTCGCCGGACGAGGTGGAGTCGGTGGAGCGGGTCCCGATCCGCGAGCTCGTCGACCCGGCCAACCGGATCAGGCTGCGCCATCCGAGTGGTTACTCGGGGCCGGCTTTCCGGGTGCGCGGGCTGCTGGTGTGGGGGTTCACCGCGGGAGTGCTCGACGGTGTGCTCGGCCGTTCGGGTTTCGAGCTTCCCTGGGATCGTTCACGGATCGAGGACATCCCGCCCGACGTCCTCAACCTCGCGTCCCGTTGACAGGGCCAGGCCCAGTCGAGCCCAGTCGGCCACGTCCCCGTCGGGATCGAGGGTCAGCCGTCGCAGCGCTGCCAGGCCCGTCGGGTCGGGTGGGTTGCCCATGATGTTCGGCAGCGCGTAGGCGGCCCCGTACCTGATCCGGGGATCGGCGTGTTCGGAGAGGGCGATCACCGACGGTAGCCCGCGGCGGTCCCTGAGGTGGCCGAAGGCGATCAGTACCGAGTAGAGCACCAGGCAGTTTTCCTCACGGACCGACAGGCCGCGAAGCACCGGCAGGGTCCGGTCGACGAAGCCGAGCCGCCCCAGGATGTCGACCCCGAGCATCCGCTCGGCCGTGGTCTTTCCCGAGCAGAGTCTCCGTGCCGCGGTGAAGGTCTCCAGATCGCCCCGTTCCTGCAGCTGGGTGATCACGCGCCAGCGGGCCGCGCCCTCCTGATCTCGCTCCCGCAGCGCGGTCTCGATGAGAGCCCCCACGGTCGCCGCTCCTCCGATCATCGCCATTCGGCCACGATAACCGCAGAGACCTCGCAGAAGGTGTGCACGCGCGGGGCAAGGGCTGGATACCGTAAAGGAGTGAGCGGTGATCTCCTCGACCTCATCCTGATCGCCCTGATGGTGGCCTTCGCGGTGTCGGGATACCGCCAGGGGTTCATCATCGGGGCCCTGAGCTTTGTCGGTTTTGTCGGTGGCGGGTTGCTGGGCATGTTCATCGCCCCGCCCATCGCCGGAGCGGTGGTCGACGGTGAGACCGAGCGGGCGCTGCTGGCGATCGTCATCGTCTTCCTCGCCGCCACGATCGGTCAGTTCGCGTCGTCGACGATCGGCGCCGTGGTCCGCAGCCATGTCACCTGGGAGCCCGCCAAGATCGTCGACGCGGTCGGCGGCACCTTCGCGAGCGCCTTCTCAGTGCTGATCATCGCGTGGCTGATCGGCTCGCTGATCACCTCCTCGCAGTTCACGCTGCTCGGGGAGCAGGTCAGTAAGTCCCTGTTGATCAACACGGTCGATCAGACGATGCCGAAGCTGGCCAGGGACCTGCAGAAGCCCTTCAAGGACTTCATCGACACCTCCGGCTTTCCCAGGGTGTTCGACGGCATAGCGGGCGGCCAGTTCGTCGAGGTCGCGCCACCCGACCGGAGCGCGCCGAAGAGCGCGGCGCTCTCGCGGGCCCGCCGGGGCATCGTCAAGGTCCAGGGCGTGGCCGCCAGCTGCCGCAAGCACATCGAGGGCACCGGGTTCGTCTACGCCCAGAACAAGATCATGACGAACGCGCACGTGGTCGCCGGGGTCGACCAGGACCTTCAGGTCATCGACCACCTCAACAACGTCCACCCGGCCCAGGTGGTGCTCTACAACCCCGACAGGGACATCGCGATCCTGCACGTCCCCGGCATGAACCTGCCGATCCTGCGCTTCGACGGCACGGCCAAGAAGGACGACGACGCCATCGTCGCGGGCTTCCCGCACGGCCAGGGTTACACCATGAGCCCGGCCCGGATCAGGGACCGGCAGAAGGCTCAGGGACCCAACATCTACGAGCACAAGACCGTCAACCGGGATGTCTACTGGATCCGCGGCCTGGTCCGGCAGGGCAACTCCGGCGGGCCGCTGCTCACCACCGACGGCAAGGTCTACGGCGTCGTCTTCGCGGCGGCCACCGACAGGGCGGAGACCGGATTCGTGCTGACCGCCGCCGAAGTGGCGCCGGACGCCGAGGACGGTTCCACGTTGTCCAATCGGGTGGACACCCAGAAGTGCACCCGGAACTGATCAGGTCTTGGCCGGGTGAGGTGATCGGCGCGTCGGGCGGCAGGTGATCAGGCCACGGACGTCCCATCCGGGGAGGCCCCTGGGCTCGCCCCCTTTGGCGGAACCCGGTGCCGGATCAAGTCTCTGATCACGGCGATGGCCGTTTCGGCGTCCAGGTCGTCCAGCCTCCCGGCCGCCACGGCCATCTCCTCGTACGGGGTGCCGTACCGGCTGATCCGGTCGGCGCCCCGGGCGAACAGCGTCGCGGCTCCCCTGCGGTTGCCCCGCTGCAGGTGAGTGAGGCCGACGCAGATCTGCGCCAGTCCCTGCCACAGCTCGCGCTCCTGGGCGGGGGAGTTCTTCCAGCGGCCCTCCAGCACCTCGTGGGCGTGGAACGGGCGTCCCTCGCCGAGCAGCCGATGCGCCTCGGAGACGGCCTCCGCCGCGCTCGGCGCGTAGTCGTCCGGGATGCGTTCCACGCCCTCCGCGCCGTGCGGCAGCGGCCTCCCGAACGCGTCGCGGGGACGCCGGTTGCGCGGCCTCCCGTCGGCATCCCGGTCCCGCCCGTTCACCGGTCGGGCTCCGGATCGGACAGCCAGGCGAGGAGCTCGGCGTCGAACTCCGCCGGGCGCTCCTCGTGCGGGAAGTGCCCGGCGCCTTCGAGCAGCCGCCACCGGTAGGGAGCGGCCACGTAGCGGCCCGAGCCCTGGGCGGTACGGGGCAGGACATGCCTGTCGAGCGCGCCGTGCAACTGCAGAGTCGGTACGTTGATCTGGGCGCGCATGGTCTTCGCGTAGCGCCACCCGTCCGGGCGGAGCTGGGAGCGGCCGAACCAGCGGTGGTACTCCAGCGCACAGTGCGAGACGTTGGGGATGCGGAACGCGTCGCGGTAGACCTTCGCCACCTCCTCCTGCGGCCAGCCGGGAGCCGACCACTTCTCCAGCAACTGCCCCACCATGGCGCCGGAGTCGGCGGTCAGGCGCCGCTCGGGAAGCACCGGCAGCTGGAACCCCAGCGCGTAGCGGGCCGCGCGGAACTGGCCGAACGGCTCGGTGAACAGCGCGGCGCGGAGACGGCGGGGGTGTGGCGCGGAGACGGTGACCAGCCGCAGGACCGCCTTCGGATCCTTCACGGCCATGGTCCAGGCGAGCAGCCCGCCCCAGTCGTGGCCGACGACGATCGCGGAGCTCTCGCCCAGTGCCCTGACCAGCCCGGCCGCGTCGGCGGCCAGGGTGTACAGGTCATAGCCACGTGGCGGCTTGTCGCTGGCGCCGTAGCCCCGCAGATCGACGGCGACGGCGCGGTAGCCCGCGGCCGGCAGCGAGACAAGTTGGTTGCGCCAGCTCCACCAGAACTGCGGGAAGCCGTGTAGCAGCAGCACGAGAGGGCCCGTACCGGCCTCCACGACGTGGAAGCGAGTGCCTCCGGCATGGACGGCGTGGTGGGTCCACGGACCCTCCACCCTGACCATGGACTCGTCGGGTCTGCTCACTGGCCCGGTCTCACCGGGTCGCGATGGCTGCCCACCTGACCGGCCGTGACCGGAGTGGCGGGAACGGAGTCGAGTTCGGCTCCGCTCTTGATGGTCTTGAGCGAGCGCAGGGTCCGCCTCATTCCGGTCAGGCCCTTGAGCCGCCGAACGCCGACGAAGACCAGCAGCCCGGCCACGACCAGATAGAACACGGTGACGATCAGGAAGGCGAGCCAGGTCCACATGCCTGCGGCGACCAGGCCGTAGGCGATCGCGAACGAGGCGAGGATCAGGCACAGGTGGGCCATGAACGCCGCGGCACCGAAGAGACCCGCCGCCACGCCGACCCGTTTGGCATCGAACCTCAGCTCGGCCTTGGCCAGCTCGATCTCGGCGCGGACCAGGGTGGACATGTGGTCAGTGGCCGCGGCGACCAGCGCGCCCAGTGACTCCTCCTGTGGCTCCGCGGGCGGAATATGTGTCATGGACGGTCTCCTATCGAGGGCCTCTGTCGAACATCATGCTGCGCCCTGAGGCGGTCGTGCACGCACACCCGCGGTGGGATCGTCGCCGGAGCCGGTGTCGCGAGCACGGCTGTGGTAATCGCGCATGTGTCATCGAATATCTGCGTCGTCAAGACTTCAGACTTTAGTCCGGCCGTACGGGGGTCGGTGAGGTCCCAGCCGTCCGGTGGTGGAAATCCGCGCTACCGGGCGTTCCTTCGGGCCGGCGGGGCCCTTCAAGCCGGCGGGGCCCTTCAGACCGGCGGAGCCCTTCAGACCGGCGGGGTGCGGAGACCGGGCAGGACCACCGGGTGGTTTTCCGCCCCGCGCCCTGACCGGGACGGCGGCGGGCTGTGAGAACTCTGCCAGCCGATTCGTTTCCGGCGCCGGATGACGGCACCGGTGGGGAGGTTGGCACGGCCGAGGGCTACCCCGGCGGCGGGGCGCCGAACCTCGTGGGATCGCCGAACCTCGCGGGACGGCGAACATCACGAGATCGCCGAACATCGCGGGTCGCCGAATATCACGGGGGCGGCGGGTGGAGCGCCCGAGCGTGCGAACCTCCGTCGCGGGAGGGCAAACCCCGGGTGGGCAGACCCCGGGTGGGCCATGGCTCCTGGCCCACCCGGGTCTTCCGGTTCGCTCAGTCCTCGCTCTTGGCGCTGGGCAGCTTCTCCGAGATGAGATTCATCACCGTGCTGTCGGCCAGCGTGGTGACGTCGCCGATGCTGCGGTTCTCCGCCACGTCGCGCAGGAGACGCCGCATGATCTTGCCGGAGCGGGTCTTGGGCAGCTCGGGCACCACCAGGATCTGGCGGGGCTTCGCGATCGGGCCCAGAGTCTTGGACACGTGGGCGCGGAGTTCGGCGGCGATGTCCGCTCCCTCCTCGGCGTTGCCGCGCAGGATCACGAACGACACGATGGCCTGCCCGGTCACCGGATCGGTGGCCCCGACCACGGCCGCCTCGGCGACCTTCGGGTGGGAGACCAGCGCCGACTCGACCTCGGTGGTGGAGATGTTGTGCCCGGAGACGAGCATGACGTCGTCCACGCGGCCGAGCAGCCAGATGTCGCCGTCCTGGTCCTTCTTGGCGCCGTCGCCCGCGAAGTACATGCCCTCGAAGCGGGACCAGTAGGTGTCGATGTAGCGCTGGTCGTCGCCCCAGATCGTGCGGAGCATCGACGGCCACGGGTCGCGGATCGCGAGGTAGCCGCCACCGCCGTTGCCGACGCTGCGGCCCTGGTCGTCGACCACGTCGGCGGTGATGCCCGGCAGCGGGCGCATGGCCGCGCCGGGCTTGCCCTCGGTGACGCCGGGCAGCGGGCTGATCATGATGGCGCCGGTCTCGGTCTGCCACCAGGTGTCGACGACCGGGGTGCGGTTGCCACCGATGTGCTCGCGGTACCAGACGTACGCCTCGGGGTTGATCGGCTCGCCGACGCTGCCCAGGATCCGCAGGGACGACATGTCGTACTTGGCGGGGATGTCGTCGCCCCACTTCATGAACGTGCGGATGGCCGTCGGGGCGGTGTAGAGCAGCGTGACCCCGTACTTCTGCACGATCTCCCAGAACCGGCCGCGGTGCGGGGTGTCCGGGGTGCCCTCGTAGATGACGCTGGTCGCGCCGTTGGCCAGCGGGCCGTACACGAGGTAGGAGTGGCCCGTCACCCAGCCGATGTCGGCGGTGCACCAGTAGACGTCGGTGTCGGGCTTGAGGTCGAAGACCGCGTTGTGGGTGTACGCGACCTGGGTGAGGTAGCCGCCGGTGGTGTGCAGGATGCCCTTGGGCCTACCGGTCGTGCCACTGGTGTAGAGGATGTAGAGCGGATCCTCGGCATCGTTCGGCAGCGCCTCGTGGACGTCGGACTGCCGGTCCACCACATCGTGCCACCAGACGTCCTTGTCGGTCTGGCCGACCTCCTGGCCGGTCCGCCTCACGACCAGGACGTGCTCGATGCCGGGGCACTCCGCGACCGCCTCGTCCACTGTCGGCTTGAGCGCGCTGGGCGCGCCGCGACGGTAGCCGCCGTCGGCGGTGACCACGATCCTGGCGTCCGCGTCCTTGATCCGGCCGCTGAGCGCGCTGGAGGAGAACCCGCCGAACACGACCGAGTGGATCGCTCCGATACGGGCGCAGGCCAGCATCGTGATCGGCAGTTCGGGGATCATCGGCATGTAGATCGCGACCCGGTCGCCCTTGCCGACGCCCAGCTCCTGGAGCGCGTTGGCTGCCTTGGAGACCTCGCGCCGCAGGTCGGCGTAGGTGAGCGTGCGGCTGTCGCCCTCGGGCTCGCCCTCCCAGTAATAGGCGACCTTGTCACCGCGGCCCGCCTCCACATGGCGGTCGACGCAGTTGTAGGCGATGTTGAGCTCGCCGCCGATGAACCACTTGGCGAAGGGCGGGTTCCACTCAAGGGTGGTGTCCCAGCGCTTCGACCAGGTCAGACGGTCGGCCTGCTTCTCCCAGAAGGCGAGACGGTCCTGCTCGGCCTCCGCATAGGCCTCGGCGGTCACGTTCGCGGCCGCGGCCAGACCTGCGGGAGGGGCGAACCGCCGGGTCTCGTTCAGCAGGTTCGACAGCGTCTCCTGGGTCTCACGAGTCTCGGAACCAGGGGTCTCCGGGGCCACTACGCACTCCTCACATACTGCTATCGACGGGTCGTGTCCCACTTCACCAGGCCACCGGTGCTTGCCACAAGAGGTCTAGACAGGTCTGTACCAATCGGTGACAAGGCCTCATGGGCAATCAAAACGCCTTGATTTTTAGGGGCGACCACTCTGGAAATGTTGTGTTTTCGACACCTTAGGAAGGTAGACGGCGTTATTCAATGTATAGTCACGCGGCGGTGCGCCGGACGGTGTCATGCGCTCGGCGAACGGTTCTGTCACGGGTTTCCTTAGCAGGCGGGGATGGCCCCGGAGCCTGGTCGAGGTCCCGTCGAGCGGCCCCGATAGGGTCGGGCAGCGTGAGCGACCCATTGGCTGTCATCGCAGGAATGCCCGGAGTGTCCGAGGCGGTCACCGACGCGCGCAAGGCCGTCGACCGGCTTTACGGGCACCGTGTACTGCGGCGTAAGAGCCCGGAGGTGTCGGCCAGGTCCGCTCTGCGCGGTGCCCGCGCGTCAGCCGCACTGGAAGGCGTGGACATCCCGCTCGATGTCATCCCCGAGGTCACCGACCCGGTGGTACAAGGCGCGCTGCGCGTCTCGGCCGAACTGGGGCGGCTTGGCCCGACCTGGCGCACGGCGCCCCGCCAGGTGCTGGCCAGGCTGCACACGCTCGCCGCCTCGGGGCTCACCAAGGACCTCGGCCGCCCCCGGGCCACGGCCGAGGCGTCCGATCCACTCGGTCTGGGGGCCGCGCCCGAACCGCAGGAGGCGGTGGCGCGGGTGGACGGTCTTGTCCAGCTGGTGACGGCCTCCTCGAAGGCGCCGGCGCTGGTGCTCGCCGCCGTCGTGCACGCGGAACTGGCGGTGTTGCGCCCGTTCGGGTCGGCGGACGGGGTGGTCGCGCGGGCGGCGGAGCGGCTGACGCTGGTGGAGTTCGGCCTGGACCCGAAATCGCTGGTGGCCGTCGAGGTGGGCCACCTCGAACTCGGCCCGGCCTACGGGGAGGGACTGCGGTCATACCTGAGCGGTACCCCCGAGGGCGTGGCGGCGTGGGTACGACACTGTGCGACGGCGGTCACGCTGGGCGTGCGTGAGGCCACGGCGATCTGCGAGGCCATGCAGCGAGGCTGACCTCCGGGGAAGGCTGACCTCTGAGGAGCGAGGCTGACCTCTGGGGGAGGCGCCGATCCCAGCAGGGGGGCGGACGGTCACGGCAGGGGGGCGGACGGTCGCGATGAGGGCGGTCGGGCACCTCGGTGGCCGCTACCCGCGCATGTCCGATCACCCGGGGTCGTCGATTACGGACACCCACCGAACACCTGTCCACACGAGCCGACGGCGCCCCTGGTAGGGGGCGCCGTCGTCGGCACGTTCCTACCGGGTTACCAAGCGTGCACCTGATAATCGTTGAAACGGGACAAGCCCGCTTCAACGCGCCTCCCGCGGCTGACGGCGCGTGGGTACCCGGCGGTCGTGCCCGGACACGTGGTCCGTGCAACCTTTGTACGTCCGATCCGCGCTGATGGGAACCCCTAGGGGCAAAACCTTTGCGGATCGAGGGACATTAATCAGCAAACCCATCCTTATGCCGCCCTGTGTCGTGCGAGGTCGACCGATGCCGCCTGCGGCGGGCGGGCCGGGGCTCCGGTGCGATCACTGAACGTAGTCGGGGTTCGCCCGCGCGGGGAGCGTGCCCGGGCCGGGCCATATCCGGAGACTGGATCGTTACACTAAAAAACTAGTGGAAATTGATGATTACTCCTCGACGAAACTTGAGTTGATCGGGCAGCATGAGTTGGTATCTCCCCAACCTGGAGTAAGTGCGCACAGGTTGCACCGCAATCCCTTGCCATGCTCCGGTTGGCCGTTGAAGCTTTCTTCTGAAACGGGACCGGCTCTACCCCCCCGGAGCCGGACCGCTCGGCGACCCCCGCCCTCCCCCCGGCGGGGGTCGCCTTTTTTCCGGGCCACCGCTCCCGTCCCGGTGGCACCACCCTCCCGGCCCGCTCCTTCTCGGTACGAGGGCCCCGGGGGTGACGCTTCGGCACGTGAACGTGCGAGGCGGACCCACTGAGGTGTTCGGCACTTGTTCGCTCGGCACTTGTTCGCCCGGTACCCGTTCGCCCGGTACCCGTTCGCCCGGTACCCGTTCGCCCGGTACCCGTTCGCCCGGTACCCGTTCGCCCGGTACCCGTTCGCCCGGTACCCGTTCGCCCGGTACCCGTTCGCCCGGAATCCGTTCGCCCGGCACCTGGAGGTCTTCGTGCTCGTGTGCCTCCCAGGTCGGACTCACGGCCGCTGGTTTTCCACAGGCCGGGTCACCCCGGAGCAGGTTGTCCACAGTACGGCGTTCGGTACCTCGGGGATGGGGGGCCGTCGCGGAAAGTGAGGTCCCCGCATCCCAGGAGGTATCCGTGGACCGCCCGCTGGTCATCACCGAAGACCATGATCTGCTCGATGACCTGCTCCGTGTCGCCGCCGCGGCCGGAATCGAGCTCGACGTCGCCCACGCGCCCGCACACGCCCGGCCGCACTGGAACCGTGCTCCGCTAGTCGTCGTCGGTGATGACATGGCAGACGCCCTGGCCTCGACCGGACCGCCGCCTCGCCACCGTGTTCTCCTGGTCACCCGCACCCGCGACGACCCCGATACGTGGCGCAGGTGCGTCGCGGTCGGTGCCCAGGCCGTGCTGGAGCTGCCCTCCGCGGAGCGTCAGCTGGTCGACGAGTTCGCCGACGTCGTCGAGCCGCCCGCCAAGCCCGGATTCGTGGTGTGCGTCGCGGGCGGGCGCGGCGGAGCGGGGGCCAGCGTCCTGGCCGGTTCGCTGGCGCTGGCCGCGTCCCGTCGGCGCATCCGCACCCTCCTGGTCGACGCCGACCCACTTGGCGGAGGTCTGGATCTCCTCCTTGGCCAGGAGGAGTCCGACGGAGCGCGCTGGTCGGACCTGGTGGCCCGCGAGGGCAGGGTCAGCTGCACAGCACTCCAGGCGGCCCTGCCGACCTTCGCAGGACTGGCCCTGCTCTCCTTCAGCCGGGGCGAGATCGAGCCGATCCCGGCCGAGGCGATGCGCTCGGTCCTCGAAGCGGGGCGCAGGGGCTTCGATCTGGTGGTCGTCGACCTGCCGCGCCAGCTCGACCAGGCCGCGGTGGAGGCGCTCGGCCGGGCCACCACCACCCTCCTGGTCGTCACCGCCGACGTGCGTGGCGTGCTCGCTGCGGCACAGGTGCTCGTCTCCTTGCGCGAGCACACCGGTGAGGTGCGTGCCGTTGTGCGCAGCGGGGTCCTGACCGACGACGTGGTGACGGGCTCGCTCGGTGTCCCGCACGGCGGTAGCCTCCCCGACCAGCCTCGTCTCGCCGCCGCACTCGACCGGGGGGACGTTCCCCCGCTCGGCCGCCGCACCTCTCTTGGACGGTTCTGCGCCGCTTTCCTACACGAGCTGCTCGGGTCGGACAGGTGAGGCGGGCCGAGAGCGCGGTGACGGTCTCGCCGGAGCTGGTGGAGGCGGTCCGGGTACGGCTGGCCCGGACGGGAGTCGAGCCCAGTGCCGCGCACGTCGCGGTTGCGCTGCGGGCCGAGCGGGCGATGCTCGGCGACGCGGAGATCCTGGCGGTGGCCCGGGTCCTGTGCGCCGATCTCATCGGAGCGGGGCCATTGGAGCCCTTGCTGGCCGAGGACCAGGTCACCGACGTGCTGGTGAACGGCCCGCGTGAGGTGTGGGTCGACGACGGGCACGGGCTGCGCCTGACCTCGGTCGTCTTCCCCGGCGAAGACGCGCTCCGGCGGCTCGCGCAACGTCTCGCCGCCGCCGCGGGCAGGCGCCTCGACGACGCCTGCCCCTATGCCGACGCCCGCCTGGCAGGAGGTGTCCGGCTCCACGCCGTCCTTCCGCCCGTGGCACCCAATGGCACCTGCCTGTCCTTGCGACTCCCGCCCCGGCGCACCTTCACCCTTCACGATCTGGTCGAGGCGGGTGCGATCAGAGCGGAAAGCGTCGCCGTTCTCACCGCGGTGATCGAGTCGAGGCTCGCCTTCCTGGTCACCGGTGGCACCGGGACCGGCAAGACGACCATGCTCTCGGCCCTGCTCTCCCTGGCGGACCCCGGCGAAAGGCTGCTGCTGGTTGAGGACTCGGCCGAGCTGAGACCGCTACATCCCCACGTCGTCCGCCTGGAGGCACGCCCGGCCAATCTGGAGGGCGCCGGTGGCGTCGGCCTGCATGACCTCGTCCGTCAGGCCCTGCGGATGCGCCCCGACCGTCTCGTCGTCGGTGAGGTAAGAGGTTCGGAGGTAGTTGATCTTCTAAATGCTTTAAACACCGGTCATGAGGGAGGTTGCGGCACCCTGCACGCCAACACCGCGACCGATGTGCCGCCCCGTCTGGAGGCACTGGCATGCGCGGCGGGCCTCAGCAGGGAGGCGGTCCACAGCCAGATCGCCGCGGCTCTGGACGTCGTCATCCACCTCGCTCGCGATCATGCCGACGGGCGCCGCCGGGTCGCCGAGATCTGCATGATGATCCGCCGCCCCTCGGGGCTGGTGGAGGCCGAACCGGCCCTCACCTTCGCCCCGGACGGTCAGGCGACTCCCGGCCCCGGCCTGCCCGCCCTCGCAGCCCGAGCCCCTGGCATTTCCGCCTCGCCGACTCCCCGCCGCAGGCCCTATCCGTCGATGTCACGGTCGGCGGCATGACGGGAGCCGCCCTGGTTCTCGTCACCCTGGCGGCATGGTTGTGGACCGGTGCGGATCCCGGCACCGCCCGCCTGGGCCGCCTGCGCCGTCGAGGCCCGGTCGCCTCGCCCTCTTTGCGGGAGAGGTTCGCCGCTCACTCGCGGCCCTCCCGGCGCGCGGCGACCTGGCGGGTCGCGTCGATCGAGCTGTGCCAGGGCCTCGCCGCCGAACTGGCGGCGGGACGGACGGCCGGTGACGCGCTGGCGCGGGCCGTGCGGGCAGCGGGGTTTCCCGATCCCGAGGCTCTGCGCCCGCTGGTCGCGGCCGCGAGGGACGGTGGTGACGTCCCCGCCGCTTTACTGGCGGTGGCGCCGGAGCAGGGAGGCGAGGCCTTCCGGGCACTGGCCGCCTGCTGGAAGGTGAGCGTGACAGCGGGGGCGGGCCTGGCCGTCCTTGTCGATCGTGTCGCCGCCTCCCTGCGAGAGGCTCAGACCCATCGCCAGGACGTCGCCGCCCAACTCGCGGGACCCCGCGCCACGGCCCGCCTGCTGGCAGGTCTGCCCGTCCTCGGCCTGCTGATGGCGGCCGGTCTCGGCATGCGCCCGCTGCACTTCCTGTTCGGCGGTCCGGCGGGCGTCGGCTGTCTGGTCGTCGGCCTCGCACTCGACGCCTGTGGCCTGTGGTGGACCCATCGCCTGGTCACCCGGGCACAGCGGGGCTGACCTCCCAGTGGTCCGGATCGCGAGAAGGAGAGAAAGTGATCACTCTGCTTGCCGTGCTGCTCGCCGGAATCGCCGCCCGGCTGTGGATCGCCCGGCGCGAACCCGCCGACCGGCTCCGCCGCGCACGGCGCTCAGCACATCCGGCCGAGTTTCCGAAGGCCGAAGCACCCACGTTTTTCCCGGCTACGGGGACGGTTCGAGACTCGTTCGCGGGAACGCTTCGGGATCCGCCTGTGAGAGCGGCTCGGGATCCGTCCATGGGGATGGTTCGGAGTCTGCCTGTGCGGACGGCTCGGAACCCGGTTGCGAGGATAGGCCGGGGTCTGTCCACGGGGACGGCTCGGGATCCGGTTGCGGGAACGGCCCGTGGCCCGTTCGCCGGGATGGCTCATGATCCGGAGGGAGGGCGGCGGCCGAGTCGGGGTGAGATCGCGGCGGCCCTCGCCGTGGGGCTGGCGGCGTTCCTGGCCGTGGGGGGTCTGCCGGGAGCGGTCACGGGGGTGACCGGTGCCGGGATCGCGCTGGCGGTGTTGCGGAGGCGAGAGTCACCCGAGCTGCGCGAGGAACGCGGACGGTTGACGGCGGATCTGCCGCTGGCGGCCGATCTCATGGTCGCCTGCCTGCGCGCGGGCCAGCCGATCACCGGAGCCGTCGAGGTCACGGCGGAGGCGATCGGCGGACCGCTGGGCGAGAGGCTGGCCTGGGTGAGCGGCCAGCTGAGACTGGGAGCCGCACCGGAGGGCGCCTGGCAGGCCCTGGCCTCCGAGCGCTCACTCGCCCCTCTGGCCCGCGCCATGGGCCGGGCCGCGTCGAGTGGTGCACCGGTGGCCGACGTCCTCACCAGGCTGTCCGACGACTCCCGCCGCGCCGCCCGCGCCGCATCGTCGGCGGCCGCCCAACGGGTCGGCGTTCAGGCCGTCGCTCCCCTGGGGCTCTGTTTCCTGCCCGCGTTCGTCTTCCTGGGCATCATCCCCGTCGTGGCCGGCCTCGCCGGCGAGGTGCTCCTTCCCTGACAACCGTCACCAAGGCCACGGCCATCACGGCGTTAACGCCTCCGGGATCCCGGAGGCACTGCCCTGGGTCGCGGGCTCGCTCGCGGTCGCCGGAGGGTTCGCCCGGGTGATGGCGCTGCCGTCAGTGCGGGTAGCAGCACTTAGGGCTACCTGTGCAGGTAGAGTGCCTGTCCTCAGTTCGGGGGAGCTGGGGACGCGGCTTCGACCTCGCGGTCGCATGCGTTGCGGAACACGAGATGGCCTGGCTCTCTTCGGAGAGCCGGGCCATCTTTTTGTTGTACGCCGAGATGGCGCCGGATGAGCGGATCCAGTCAGCTGGAGCGGCCCGCCTAGGAGTCGGTGGGCACCTGTCCGGGCCAGCCGTGCACGCCGATGCCGGTACCCGTGCGATAGAGCTCAACGCCGGCGGTGGTGTACGGCACGGTGTTGTCCGGCAGAATGTCGACGGGCACCCACTCGATCTTGGCGCACTTGTTCGGCTCTGCGTTGACGACCTCGCCGTCCCAGGTGTCGGCGACGAAGAAGAACCCGACCCGGGGCCGTCCTTCTGGGGACAGGTGGTGAACCACGGTGGCCGGTCGCAGGTGAGCTGGGTTGATGACGACCCCAGTCTCCTCGTGGGCCTCGCGGATCGCGCAGTCGATGACGGTCTCGCCGGGGTCGAGGTGGCCGGAGGGCAGGCAGTACAGCCCGTCGGCGTACCCGGTGCCCTGGCGCAGACACAGCAGGATGTGGTCGTCGCGCTGCAGGATCATGTGCACATCGACGGTGACCTGCTGGCGCTGTGTCGTCGTCATGGGGGCGGGGGCCTTTCCCGGCGCGAGTGTGACGCCCGCGACGATAGCTCAAGGATGTGGCTGGTGAGAGCCGAAGCGGCGTCTTGCGGCGATAGATGCCCGGTGTCGATCCGGTGGAAGGCGAACCCGTCGGCGGCCAGGATGTCGCCCAGGTCTTCGTACAGGGTGGCCTCGGCGATGCTGGAACCTTCGTGCTCGAATCGCGAGTGCGCGCCTCGCACAGTGAGTCGTTGTTCCAGGATGGGGGCGGTGGCGGTGACCAGGACGGCCAGGTCTGGCCGGTCGGCCGGTGCGTTGAGCTGGCGGATGTAGTCCAGTGGGACACCGTCGCGGGCCTGGAGTACGTAGGAGGCGGGCACGTACCGGTCGCACACCACGATCTCTCCCTGGGCCAAAGCGGGCCGGATCTCGGTGGCCAGGTGGTGGTGACGGTCGGCGGCCACCAGGCACGCCAGCGCGAGCCCGGAGAACGTCGCGGTGTGCTCGCGGGCCAGCCGCCCGATCAGCGACTGTGACGGCTCCCGGGTGGCGACCGCCTGCAGGCCGGAGTCGATGAGTTGCGTGGTGACCAGCTCAGCAAGGGTCGACTTGCCGGCACCGCCGGGCCCGTCCAGGGTGACGAACAATCCGGGCATCAGGCGGCGCTCCGCGCGGCGCGGGCGTGCTGGTGACGCGCGAGAGCGGTGAGGTGGTGGTGGATCTCCTCTTCGGTGGCCTCGCCGAACTGCAGGCCGGAAGAGAAGTTGAACTCGTCCCGTCCGCGCAGGGCCGCGTCGTCGGCGCCCAGATCGACTGGTGCCGGGCCGGCCGCCGGTGACCGGGGTGCCCATGACGGGGTCGCGCCACATGACGCCGGGCAGGCTGGCCCGGTTGCGGTGATCGGCCAGAAGCTCCACGACGCGGGTCTCACCTTCCCCGATGACCAGGGCGTCGCAGAGGGTCAGCCGTGGATCCGCGAGGATGCGGTCAGGCATGGCCTTGGCGTGGTGGCCGCCGACCATGATGCGGATGTGCGGGTCGAGGGCGGCGGCGATCGTCGCTGTGAGCTCGTAGGTAGGGGCCAGCAGGTTGAACCCGATCCAGCGGGGTGCGGTTCGGTTGATCAGGGCGATGGTGTCGGCAACGGGCAGGCCGTGGGCCTCGGCGTCCAGGACAGCCACGGTGCGCCCTTGGGTGGCGGCGTAGGTAGCGATGTAGGCCATGCCGAGCACGGGCAAGGTGTAGTCGTTGATGCGGGGACGGACCACGTAGTCGCGCAGTGGTGCGTTGACGAGCAGTAGATCCAGTGGTTCAGTCGTGCGAGCTCCCATGATCGGGTCGTGCGTGGTGAGCATGGTGGTCTCCCCAGGCGAGTGTGAGAACGGTCAGGGTGGACAGGGATGGTCCGGCCAGCTCCCGCCATAGGCCGGCGAACATAGGTTCGTCGGCTGGCCAGGTGATGGCCGGGTCGGCGAGCGCCGCCCAGGTGCGGATGGCTAGATCGGAGTAGGGGTACAGGGAGAAGTCGCCGGTGTAGTCAGCGACGGCGGCACCTGCGGTCCACGGGCCGATGCGCGGCACCGACTGCAGGGCCTTGACCAGGACGTCAGCGGGGAGCTGTGCCCACTCGGAGTGGTGGGCCAGGTAGGCAGTGGCTGCGGCCTGGAGCGGTCGGCGTTTGAACGCCATGCCGAGCATGGTGAACTGCTCGGCGTCGAGAGCGAGGGTCTGCTCGGCGGTGGGGATCAGCCACGTGGGCCCGGCGGTCTCGCCGGCGGCGGCCCGGAACACGCGGTGCATCTTCCGGGCCTGGCCGGCGCGGATCACCTGCCGGATGATCGCTGTCGCCAGCGCCTCCCACAGGTCAGGGGTGCGGACTCGCTCGACCTGGCCGAGCCGGTCCAGAGCGGCGGCGAGGCCGTCAGGCACCCTGCCCTCCGGTAGGGCAGCCGGGTCGTAGACGTCGACGACGGGAGCGGCGCCGCTCCCGCGGATCAGCGTGGTCGTGCGGGCGGGTGAGCAGCTGAGCACCCACACCCCTTCGGGGGTGCGCAGACCTCTGACTGGAGCACCGGCGTCGAGGTCCCAGGCGGGATGGTCCAGCATGAGCCAGGTCATGGCGGCCCCTTCGGCTCGAATATCGATTACGTCCGCGCCACCGTATGCAGGACTCGGCGCGGTGCTGCAGGCGAATGGCGTGATCACTTTCTTTGGCTCTGTGGTCTGAGCGGCCCTCCCACTGCTCCTGGTGGGGGCGCCGCTATGACCGGCGCCGCCCTATCGTCGTCCGGCGGGGTCTGGCCCCGCGAGAGGCCCCTGGTCGTGCACCGCCGCCCGCGGGGAGTAGGGGGCGCGGCGGCACGGGAGGCTGGTCGCCGTGCCGCCGCGCCGGCTCATGGTGGGGTCACCGGCTCGGCGTAGTGTTTCCCGAGTCGTGCGGCGATGCGGTGCGCGACCTTCCCCAGGTCGTCGACCGGAGCATGGTCAGCGGGTTCCTCCAGGTGGACGGCGCCCCAGCAGAAGACGGTTCCGGCACGGTCGGCCCACACGGTCAGCTCAGCAATGACCACGAGCCGGGGCTGGCCCTCGTCGTAGGAGATCTCCGGGTAGATCCGGTGGGTGTGCAACTCGGTGCGCAGGCTTTTCAGCGCGGTGATGGCGCTGGCCTGCCGGGTGACCGCGTTCAGCCGGTCACTCGCTGGCGTGCCGTAGGGCGGGATCACGGCCGAGTCCTTTCGTCGGGGTGGGGGCGTGGTCCCGGGATGCGTCCCGGGGCCCCGGCCTCTGGCGAACCCAGGCGGCCGTCAGCAGCGGGGGCGGGCTGCACGGCGCGTGGAGGCAGGGTCCACCAGAGTTCGAGTTCCACCAGTTGCATGCGATCCCACAACTCGGCGGCGCTGACCGCATAGACAGTGCGGCAGCGCGCCGGGTCGGTGCACTGCCAGGCCTCGAAGCGCCGGTGGCGCAGGCTCCACATGACCAGCCAGGTGGGCGCGTGGGCCTGTACCTGCTGGGCGGCTCGGGCCGCGTCGGCGTCAGCGCGGGTCGACATGCTCGGCCAGAATCACGTCGGCCAGTAGCGGCAGCCCACCACGCAGCAGGTCTGCGGCGTCTTTGGCGCGCAGGATGGCGTGGTGCTCGGCGAGCTGTCTGGCAGCCGCGAGCAGTGTCAGCTCGGAGCTGAGCAGCGGGCTGCCGGCGTGGTTGAGTTCGGGGCCGGTCCACCAGAACCGCTCACCGTCGGTGTAGGCCAGCAGTCCGTAGTGGACGGAGACGATGGCGTTGCCGGAGGCGAGTTCGTGGACGTCCGCGCGGATGTGGTGAATCTCGGCCAGTACGGCGGCCAGGTCCTCGGCGTACTGCACGGCGATCGACGGCGCGGTGGCGATCGTCTGGGAAGCGGGACTGCCGCCGTGCCTGTTTGTGGGGGCGTCGCCCTCTGGGGGCGCGCTCATGCGAGGACCTCCCGTTGGTGCGGCTCGTAACGGCGCTGCGGGAAGGTGTCTGGCGCGCGGCCCCGGCCGTGGGTGGCGGGGGCCGTCATCGTCTGGGCGTGATGGACGGGGCGCGTCTGGGCGGGAACGATGGGCGGGTGGACCTTCAGCGGGCGTGCCGATGCCGGGAACGGGCGGCACAGGCCAAGGCGCCGCCGGGTGGCCATGCGGGCGCACACCTGCCGGGGCGTGGGCTGTTCCCAGCAGTGGTCGCGGCGGTGCGGCAGAGTGGATGCGTCATGGGCATAGGGAGCGTGTCCACACCAGCGGCAGCCCAGCGGCAGCGGCGGGGCATCTGCTTTCCAGCGGATACGAATGGTCCTAATCTTGCTCACGGGTCAGGAGTCCCTTCCTGATCAAGGGGCCCGTCCCGGCGTGCGATGCCGTGGCGGGCTCCGACGTTTCCGTGGTTGTGGAGATGTAGCCATCACAACGCGTTAAGTCCGCGCACGAACAGGTGACGGTGGGGGAAACTGAGGGAAAGGCGTGGTTCCCCAGCCCGCGAAGAGGTGCATTGCGATGCCCGAAGTTCCCCCATGGGCCGCACGGCTACGAGCCGAACGACGTGAGCGCGACTGGTCACAGCGCGATCTGGCGCGCGAGCTTGTTGAGGCAGCCAGCGGGGAGATGCGGAGCCGCCTGCCCGCGCGCGAAAGCATCATCCGGAACATCAAGAACTGGGAAGCTGGCGAACACCAACCCAAGGATCCCTACCGCCTGTTGTACTGCCGGGTGTTCGGTCTTGAGGAGGCTGATCTCTTTGGCCTAGCGGAGCCGCAGCGCCGTGACGCCGTAGAGACAGACATAAGTACCATCGACCCCACGCCTTATCCGCCCCACCATGGCCCCGTAGCTCCGGAGCTCGTCATGTACTTCCTCGAACAGCTTCCCGGCCACTACAAAGCCGACATGTGGCTCGGCCCTCGTCACCTCATCCCCACCGTCGCGACCCAGGCCCAGCTCATCAAGGAACTTGCCCAAGCGGCCGACGCGCCCGTGCGTCGCGGCCTGCTGGGCGCCGGTGTCGCCTACGCGGCCCTGCTCGGCTGGCTGTACCAGGACGCAGGAGACCTCAAGCACTCTGGGCTCTGGCGAAGCCTCGCCCTGGACATGGCCCATCGCTCTCAGGATCCGCAGCTCATCAGCTACGCCCTCACCAACAAGGCGATGCTTGCGGTCGACCTGGAGGACGGGCGTACAGTTGTCGACTACGCCGAGGCGGCCATGGCCGACGAGAGTAAGTTGTGTCCGAAGGTACGGATCCTCGCTCTGGTCCACCAAGCGCATGGTCATTCGATGCTGCAGGTGAAGAGCAAAGATCTGGTCGACCGGCTGCTGGACCAGGCCGCCGATCTTGTGGATCGTGTCGACGACGAACATCCGTGGGGCAATGCCTGTCGCCGGACCCTCGGATACATCGACGTCCAGCGAGCGACCGCTTATATCCGGCTGGGCGCATACCGTGAAGCCATCGCGCTCTGGGACAGGATTCTCGGCACGGCGCCGGAGTCGGCCCGGCGCGACAACGGTGTGTTCTGGGCACGCCAGGCAGGCGCTCTGGCTGCGGTCCCTGAACCGGAGCGAGTCGTCCAGATCGCGTCAGTTACTGCGTCGATCGTCGATGGCACCGGATCGGCGAGGCTGCGCCAGGAGCTCAAGGCCATTCCGCGACGAGCGACCGCCTGGGCAGGTACCGCGCCTGGCCGGGAATTGACTGAAATCATCTCTCAGTTCGCCTAACCCATCGACTTGGAGATGCCGATGACCCCTCAGCCACTGTCCGAAGAGGAGATCGCTGCCCATCTGGCCGGGCTGCCGGGATGGGAGCGCGAGGATCACGCCATCGTCCGCAACTTCAAGCACACATATCACGAGTGTGTACATCTGGCTATGTATGTCGCAGCTAAGGCTCGCGAGGTCGGCCATCACCCTGACATCCACATCACCTGGCAGCGGATTCGCTTCGTGATCACCACTCATGACGCCGGAGACCGCCTCACGGCCAAGGACTTCGAGCTTGCCCGCCATATTGACGCGATCGCCGTCGGCCACGGCGCCGAAGGGGTCTGAGCGTACGGTTTCCCTGCGTGCGCTTCGAGCGCGGCAGCGGACGTCTGGGAATGGGAAGCTGACCTGCCGCCGCGCTTGATCGCACCGTATGTGAGGTGTACTACCTTGGCCGCCCTCTGGGGTAGCTATGGCCTGCCTACGCTAGCTCCCTAATCTCCGGTCGTGATCGACAGGGAGGGGGCCATCCCGCCGTACCAGCAGGTCGCCGCCGCGATCCGGAAGCGAATCGCGTCGGGTGAGATCCCACCCGACCGCCGCATCCCGAGCCTGGTGGAGCTGGGAGCGGAGTTCGGTATCGCTCGGGACACCCTCCGCAAGGCTGTCCAGGTCCTCAAGAACGAGGGCCTGGTCGAGACCGTCACCGGCATGGGCATCTACGTGGTCGAACGCACCGACGCCCCACCAACCGGCTGATCGGCGACGCGTCGCGAAGGCAGTCTTCGGCGAGTTACTGGGTTAGCCATTCGCCCTTGTGGTCGGCGAATCCGCTGTTCAGTGCGAACTGGAACTTGCTGATCTTCGTGGACTTCGGTATCTCGAAGACGATGATGCCTTTACGGCTGTCGTCGGCGCTCATGGTGACCGATCCGCTGAACGCCACGCCTTCCTGTACGTCACCGAACGTTGATCGGTATTGCTGGCCTTCAGCGTCGATCAGATGGGCGCCATTCGATGGACTGTCGCTGTAGGCCGCCGACCCGGTGTTGTTGAGGATCAGCTCGACGGCGTACAAGCGGTTGCCCTCCTTCGGCTTGAGAAAGTCGTTCTTCGGAGTCGCGTTTTCGACGACTTTTTCGAGGGTTACGGCGACCTGGAGTTCGGACTCGATCCCCTTCAGGGTGATTGTGCCGCCGACGGCCGCGGCCGAGGGCTTGGTCTCCTGGGTAGGCGCTTCCTCCTGGGGCTCCTGGCTGGTCTCGACGGGAGTTGGCTGTACAGCTCCGCCTTGGCCTTTCTGTGCGGCCCTGGATCGGTCCGACTGCGTGGTTACCGTGGTGTCGCCACCGACGCTGACGACGGCCGCCATGCACCCGAATAGCAGCAGGACGGGAGCACAGACGACGAGGAGCCAGAACACGGGGCCTTGGCTGCTGCGCTTGGGCGGTGGCGGGCCCCCATATCCATAGCCAGGCGGGGGGTAGGGCTGGCCGTACAGTTGCTGTGGGTACTGCTGGGGGTAGCCGGTGGGCAGGTGCTGTGGCTGCCCATAGGGCTGCGTGTGCTGTTGGCGTGGATCCTGCGGGCTGTACGGGTTTGCCATCGTGGCTCCTGGGGCTGGGGATGTGTAAGAGACGTCCCGAGCATTCGCCTGGATGACATGGCCTGCGATTCTTCGCCTGTTTGTGAGTGCCGCCAGGTCAAGCGGTCACGTCGGCTGCCGCTTCCTTGGGTTATCCACAGGTTTTTCCTCAAATCTCCGGGTTATCCACAGAAGATCGATAGGGGCTGTGGACAAGCATCCTGAAATCTCGCCATCTAGGGCCTGAAGTGGCTTCCTCCGGTTGAAGGAGCGTTGCGCGCTTTGGCGTTGTGCCACGTTTTCCCTGGTTATGGAGAGTTCGACGTTCCTTGCGGAAGGGCGGCGGGCCATCACCGACGAAGGGTGACGGATCATCTTCGCGTTCGTGCGGGGTCACGCCGACCCGCGCGCACCGCCCGGCGCCTGAGTGCGGTATCCCCAATTGAGGGGCGGGCCTACGGCGTTATCCACAGAATGACGTTCGGATCGATGGGGCCGCAGGCGTATGGAGAACCCTGGTGTCACCGATGCCGGGCGGTGGGTCAGGCAGGGATCTCCAGGAGGAGCGGATGGCTCGAACGAGCGCGATTCGTGGGCGACGTGATCGGTTGCGATGGCTGCGTGCCCGGTGGGCGCTGCTGACCACCGGCGCGCGACGCGACCGTGGCATGTCCACCGCCGAGTACGCGGTCGGAACGATCGCCGCCTGTGCCTTCGCCGCCCTTCTCTTCAGAAACGCTTGCAAACGGTACTCAAAAAGCAATCTTGGAGGTCTCGCCCCACACGGAGTCGATCTCCACCCATGCGACCTTCGTGTCAGTGCGAAAAATCCTCACCTCGGCGATCAGTTCCGCCGTCATCTCTCGCCGTAGGGCCGCCTCCAGGGTCGGCCACTCCCGGCCCAGGGCGCGCAGCATGGGTACGAACGTGCGAGGGGTCGAGGCCTGGGGCCGGGTGAGCCTCTCGCGTCGGGCTGCTGCGGTTGCTCGCTCGGCCAGGAGCTCGTCGCGGGTCCGCCCGTAGGTGTCTTCGGGGACCAGGTCCATAGCCAGCTTGCGCGTCAGACGGTCCAGGGCCGCGTCCAGGCGCTCGATCTCCGCGTCGAAGGCCTGGATGTCCCCAGGCGCCTCCGCGGGGCGTACAGGGGCCGCCTCGGGGCGCGACTCGATGTCATCAGCCCATGTCATCAGCTGGGTGAGCACGAGGGCCTCCACTCTCAGCCGAAGTACGCTGCGGGAGCGGCATAGCTTCTTGCGCATGTACGCCCCGCAGAAGTAGCGGGCGCCCACCACGCCGCGCTGCGTTGCGATCGTCATCGTCGCCGTACAGTGGCCGCAGCGGATCAGTCCCGAGAGCGGGTAGAGCGTGACCCGCGCCCGTGGCGCAGTGCGTTTGACGCGGCGGCGGCGGCGCCGATATGCCTGCCACTCCTCCTCTGTGATCACGGCGGTGTGGGCTCCCGGGATGTGGATCGTGGTCGGGCAGCCTGAGGGTGTTTGGCATGTGCAGTTCGGGTCATGGGTCTGGATCAGGCCAGCGCCGAATCCGCTGTCCAGAGTGCGCAGGAGTACGCCGCTGGACCACTGCTGGTCACGTGTGCCCCGGATGCCGAGCTCATTGAGCCAGCCGGCCAGCGCCCGGCTGCTGGCGCCGGAGATGTAGCGGCGATACGCCTCGGCCAGGATCGGTCCGACGGTGGGGTTGATCTCGTAGCGCTCGTCACCGTCATCTGGTTGTCGGATGGTCCGGTTGGGCTGCAGCGGGTCAGGGACGCGGCCGCGGAGCACGTAGCCGAATCTGGGGCGGCCGTTGGCGGGCAGGCCGCGAGCTCGTCGGTTTTCATGCGCCTCGGCCCACTGTTCACCGGCGCGATCACTTTCGAAGGCGGCGATTTCCATGAGCATGCCGCGAGTTAATTTGCCAACGGCGGTACGGGCGTCGACTTCCTCGGTGGCGGATTGGAGCTCGCCACCGGCGCGGTTGATGCGGCCGAGGTTGACGGCGTTGCCGGTGCGGGTGCGCCCGTAGCGGGAGTACTTCCAGACCACGATTTCGACGGCGGCTCCGGCTTCGATGGCCTCGATGCCTTCCATGATCTTGCGGTGGAAGGTTCTTCCGGAGGCGTCGAGGTCCTCAATCCAGCGGACGATCTTCCGGTTCTGCCGGCGAGCCCAGTCGTCGATGGCGTTGCGTTGGATGTCGGGGGAGATCTGCTCCTCTTGAAGCATGGACACGCGGATGTAGCCGATCGCGGGGATGGGCTCAGCGGGGGTGGTGGTGCGCGGGGGCATGCGGGCTCCCGTGGGGTTGGGGATGGGGGTCCCGGGCGGCTCGTAGCAGGGATACGAGCCGGCCGTCCGGGTCTAGGCCCAGGGGTGAGAGTTGGTGTTGTGTGGGTCGTCGCCGCCGCTCAGAGCCAGCACCATGCCGCGCAGCATGCCGGTGCGTGCGATGTGGATCTCGCGCTCGTTGGTGAGCTGGGTGCCGAGTCGGTCGGTGGCCTTGTCCACATGGGTGTTGGTTCGGTTCGCGTGTTCATCAAGACGGGTGATGATCTTGGTGGTGTTGTTGTTGACGCTCTGGTTGAGGCGATCCAGGCGTTCGGTGATGCGCTGTAGGGCGGCGATAATTCCGATGCCTGTGGCCCCGGCTACGGTTACAACTGCGGCGCCGCAGAACGCAAGGTCAAAATTTTCAGGCGGTAGTACGTGTGGGGCGCCGACTGTATAGATACCGCCGACGACTCCCAGTGTGATGGCGATCCGTGTGGCCCTTTTCGGAGTCACGGATTCCCCTTTCGTTGCTCTTATGCTACTCCTGTGCCTTTCGGTGAGTTGTGGACGCTTCAGTGTGCTTGGTGGGTTACATGTTCCCCGTGGTTCTTTCGGGGCTTCACGCAGGGAACGCTACCCACAGTGGGGCACGGGTTACATTAAGAGCTCATGTCTGATTGATCCGTCAAGGATTTCGGATCCGCCAAATCCCCTCTCATCAGCTTGCCCCAAATCAGGCGTCGCCGAATTTGGGCGCGACGCCATTCCTCCATTTCCTGCTCTGTCACCCGATCCAGTTTTGCCCGCTCTTCCTGCGTCATCCCCGCCTCACTCTCGGCGAGCAGCGCCAAGAGCTGCGCGGTGCTGAGCGTGCGATACGCCTCCTCGAGCTCCCCCAGGGAGTAGTCCTGCACGCTGGGAAGCCCGGCCGCCCTCGCCGCGGCCGCTTCCATCAGGGATCCGCCCTCGCCGGGCAACGGGGTGGGGTTCCCGCCGGCGAGGGTGCGTTGGATGGACCCGGGCGCCCACTGGAGGGCCTCTTCGAGGCGTGCCTCGACGATGTCACTGATGCCGGCCCCGCCGTTCCGGAAGCGCCGCAGGTGTGTCGTGCTGATCTGCGCCCGAGCGGCGATCTCCTCCCACTGCAGGCGCAGGGTTTTACGTCGCTGCTCCATCAGGGCGGCGAGGGCTTGGACGGCCTCGCTGGTGCTGTTCATCGGCGGCCCTCCGCGGGGCGTCTAGTGCGGCACTGTGCGCACTGTACCGCACATTCCCAGATCAGAAGGGGTTTCTGACAGGACTTAGTCGCGTCCAGTTACGGACATGTGCGGAGATGTGCGGTTTGTTGCGGTGCACCGCACATGTGCGGTACGTTTCGGACATGGCAACCGCAACACGCAGTTTGAGCCTCCCCTTCAACGGGCTCCGCGCCAGACACTTCCGGGAAAGGCAGGGCCTCACGCTGACCCAGCTGGCCAAGCGCTGCGAGGAGGCGGGTCTGCGCATCAACCACAGCACCCTGTCCCGCTACGAGGCCGACCATTTCGGTCCCACCGTGACCCGATTCCGGGTGCTGGCCACGGCGCTCGGAGTCGAGCCTGAGGACCTGTGCGGCCCGCTTCCGGACGTGCCGGACGACCAGGACGCCGCTCCCTCAGGGACACGCTGATGTCGGCCTACCGCGACATCCTCCGCCCCGAACAGCGCCCGCTCTACGACCAGGCCATCGGCGGCGCCGCAAGCATCCTCGGCCGGGCCCGAGGAGTTCGAGACTCCCTCACCCCCGAGGAAGCCGCTGAGCGCGCCTACGTCCCTGGCGGACCCTCCCGCGAGGAGATCGCCGCGCTCATCCGCCAGCTCCGCGCCGAAACCCACACACAGCCTCTCCAGGGCGCTGCATAACCCCCGAACCGCTGAAGGAGCACCCCGAGGAGACCCCGTGAGCTCGTTCTTCCGCCCTGCGCCGCCTGGCTACGCGGACGTGTGGATTACGGCGTTGGCTGCCCGGTTCCAGGAGGACCGCGACGACGAGCTCGTGGAGTACGTCCTCGTCGCCTGACCTTGTGCGGGCCTGGCCGATGGCACGACCAGGACCCGCCGACCCACCCGCTCATGAGACGTGAAAGAGAGAGCAGGCAAGTCATGACCAGTATCACCCACGCGTCGGCGGTTGCCCCGTCGGTCGCCGTGATGACCGCCGAGGAGTTGGCCGCGTTCGCGAAGCGGCTCACGACGCTGACGATCGAGCCCGCTGAGCGGCGCCTCGTGTTCAGCCTCTTCGCGGAGGCGGTCGAGGCGATCGCCTCCACGGCCAACACAATCACCTACGGCATCACCGAAGAGACACCGGTCTGCGGTCTGCTGGCCTCCCCGGACGGGGTGTTGCCGCTGGAGGGGCAGGCGGTGTTCGAGGCGTCGGACGCGGCGGGGCTGCTGGCGCAGGCTCGGGACGGGTTCCGAGAGGCGGCGCAGGCCGTCGAGGAGCTCGACCGTCTCGCGTCGCTCGCCGCCCAGGGCGGAGGCCGGGCATGAGCGACTCCCCGATCACCGTGCGCCTGCCGCTTTGCATGCTGGACCTGCTCGTGCCGACCGGCGCGACCCTGCCTCTGGCCTGGGTCGTGCTGCTGGGCCACCGCGAGCAGCTCACCACCGCCCCGGACGGGCGCCCGGTGTACGGCGACGTCACCAGCTGGCAGCCGATCCTGCCGGTGTCCTACGAGGGCCGCGCGGTCGCGGTCGCCGAGCGCCTGGGAGCGGCGTCGCTCGGCAGCGAGCCGGACCAGTGGCTCTGGTACCCGGCGACCGACGACGGCGACCTGCCCATCACGGAGCTGTGGGGCGTGGTCGACGGCAACGATGTGCGGCCCGAGGTGGCCATCGCCCCGCTGACGGCGCTGCTGGCCGAGTCCCAGGACGGGGGCCAGTCGTGAGCGCTCCCGCCCTGGAGGCCGTCACGATGCTGGCCGCCCGCCAGGTCCTGGCCGCTGCCGCCATCCGGCTGGAGGAGTACCCGGCCGCCCGGGTGACATCGGTGGACGTCACCCACACGGTCCTCGCTGCCGCCGACCAGCTGCTGCCCCGCGACCGGTCTGCCGCTTACCACCTGGCCGTCGACGCTCTGGACGTGCTGGGCGAGTACCGGCGGGAGCTGGGTGAGGACCCCAAGGCGCTGGACCGGTGGACCACCGTCTACAGCCGCGTCGAGATGGTCGCGCAGATGCGCGCCGCCGCCAACACCACCACCACCGAGAGCGGAGACCAGGCATGACCCCCACCGCCACCCTCACCGTGACCGCCCAGCAAGTCGCGGCCCGCGCGCTCCTTGACCTGCTGGGCCAGGACCTGCCGGGCGCGACCTGGACCCTCTGCCTCTACACGGGCTTGCTCAGCGGGCAGCCCGACCACCAGCCGCCGCTCAGCGAGCGGCGGGCCGCCATCACCCGCTACGCGGAGGTCCTCGACGCCACCCCCGAGGTGCACCGCTACTGCAACCCGACCCCTGACCACGCCGGGCGCCTTGGCGTGGACGCCGAGTACCTCGGCGCGCGGATCCGGGTGTGGGTCGGGCTCACGGAGGCGGACGGCGCCGAGCTCGACGCCGAGCAGGCCCTGGCGGTGGCTGATGCCTGAGATCCGCATCCCCGAGGGGCCGATCGAGACCGAGCCGTGGGACGCGATCCGCACCGCCCCCGGCGAGTCCCTGACCGCCGCGTGCCGCACCGCCCTGCTGCGCGAGATGGGCGGCATGGAGGTCGGTGACTGGGATGACGAGCTCCTGGGCTGGCTCGCCAACCAGGACCCGTCCGTCGTCGCCACGATCTGCTCCTGGCTGCGGCGGGTCCGCACCCTCCCGCTACCGGCCATCCCGACCGTGCGCGACGCCACCGAGGCCGAATACCGCGCCGAGCAGACCAACGAGGAGCAGGCATGAGGACCGAAGCCGCCCCGCAACCCGCTGACCGTGTCTTGGCTGCGGTCGCTCAGGTGCTCGTCTACCTAGGTGACGTGCCGCATGACCGCGTCATCATGGCCGCCGCTGTGCTCGCTCGCCGGCAGCCTGAGCTGACCTCGGAGCAGGCGGTGATCACCGCCGCCAACGGGATGTGGGACGCCGATGCCCGCGCCGCGTGGAACGAGGGGCGCAAGCTGCTCGATGAGGCTGAGGCGCGGGTGGTCGCGTGAGCGCCCTGACCGTGTCCAGCCTCGTCGTGGAGGCCCGCCCGTCGGCGGTTGAGGTGGCTGTGCTCCATCTGCCGCCGGGGTCGCTGGCCCGCGTGCACCACCCGGACAGGACCCGCGAGTACACGCCCGGCTTTCCCGACATCCCGTACTACGTGGTGGTTCCCGGCGACAACTCCGCGATCGGGTGGGGGTGGAACGTCGGCTGGTACGGGTCCCTCACCGGGGTCCGGAACGGGCGTCACCGCCTGGACCGGGACGCCTGGCACGCGGCGGCGAAGGCCCTGCGTTCCGCGTCCGTCGTCTACGTGCGCTACGAGGCACTCACCTACTACAGCGCCACCAGGTGGACCGCCGTCGGTGTCCGCGTCGAGGGCACCCTCTCCCTTCCTGAGCAGACCGAGGAGCCCGCGCATGTCTGAGACGGAGATCGCGGAGCGTTTCAAGCGCGAGACCGCCACCCACGTCATGGAGATCAAGCACGACGACGGCCTGTACCGGCACCTGCGGTTCAAGAGCCCGAAGCATGGTCGTTACTGGTTCGACTTGATCACCGTTCCGCACGCCCTGATCTTCCGGGGTGACGGCGAAAGCTTCGTGTTCAGCCGTACCGACGACATGTTCGAGTTCTTCCGCTCCGGCCTCTGGTCGGACGGGTCGCTCCACATCGACGCGGTCTACTGGGCTGGGAAGCTCACCAGCGACCGCGACAGCGTCATGAAGTACTCGAAGGAGCTGTTCGACCAGCAGGTCGCCGAGGAGCTCAAGGAGGCTGAGGCCGACTGGCCTGGGGTCACCAAGGCGTGGGACGAGACGGTCAACGACTTCTTCGCCAGTTACAACACCGAGTACGAGCACGACGCGCGCGCCGCTGTGGACGCCTTCGAGTTCTGGCTTGGCGACGATACCGAGGAGCCTTTCCGCTTCCAGGACACCGGGGAGTGGGAGTTCAAGGACTACCACTGGTGGTTCTTGTGGGCTCTCCACGGGATCGTGTGGGGCATCTCCCAGTACGACCAGGCGAGGGCCGCCGCTGTGCAGGGCGGTGAGCAGTAGTGGGCGCCCCCGCTGTCCTTCCCGCCACGGTCTCCTGGCCGCAGGGTGTGACGCATCTGCGCTCCGGCGGGGTTGCCGCCCTGCTGGAGGTCACTCCGCGCCGGGTGGCGCGCTGGCAGACCCTCGGACTGATCACCGCGTCAGCACTGACCGAGGGCGGGCATCGCCGGTTCACCCGCGCCGACGTCGAGGCATTCCTGCGGGAAGCGTGCTTTGCCTGCCGTCTCGGCTCGGGGGACATCGTGTCCTGCCCCGGCTGGAACGACGGCCGCCCCGTCCGGGTGCTGCGCGTCACCCCGACCTTGCGGGACGGCCTGTACATCCGCTGGCAAGACGTCGCCGTCCGAGCCCACGCCATGGACGTACCGGTCGGCCGTACCCGGCTCGTGCGCCGCCTCCACCAGGGGGCGGCATGAACCACGACGAGGACGAGGACGCCATGAGCGCCTACCTCGCCCAAGGCGAGCCGCACCCCATCCCGGTCGCTCGTGACCCGCGGAACCCCGCCGAGGACGAGATGACTCCGCAAGACGAAGAGACCTACGAGCAGGAGAAAAACACCTGATGGCGATCAACTCCGACTACAACGAGGTCGCGGCGCGGATCGTTGAGGCCCGTAAGAAGCACCCTGAGGGCATCCTCCAGCCGCTCGACCCCGCCACCCCCTACAAGATCGAGACGATCGGCGACAAGACGTTCATCGTCTACGTCGCCGCGTTCTACCGCACCCCGGAGGACACGAAGCCGGGCATTGGGACCGCATGGGAGCCGTTCCCGGGCCTCACGAACTTCACTCGCAACTCGGAGTTGATGAACGCCGAGACGTCAGCGTGGGGGCGCGCCCTGGTCGCGGCGTTCGCCGCCGACGCCAAGAAGGGCATCGCCACCTCGCTGGAGGTTCGCAACCGGGAAGCCGAGCGGCAGGCGCAGTACGGGCCGCCCGACCAGCAGGGCTGGCCTGAGGTGAAGGACCCGGGTGAGCAGCTCGTCACGAAGGCGCTGCTGTCCCGTCTCGCCGCCCAGTTCGCGACGCTCGGCGTCGCTGGGCGCGATGAGGGGTTGATGACGATTGGTGCACTGATCGGCGTACAGGTCACCAGTACCAAGGCGCTGACGAACGCCCAGGCATCGCAGCTCATCGGGGCACTGGACCCGCTGACGAAGGCCGAGGACCCGCCCGCCGCTCTGGCTGCCGCGCTGCGTGAGGCGATGGCGGAGAAGCCGGAGGAGTCGCATGACGACGCCGCGTGAGGCCGCGCTCCGAGTCGCGGTCCTGGACGCGCTGGCGAAGCGGGTGAACAAGTCGCTGGCCGACGCCCGCGGTGAGGCTGAGCAGCTGTTCGCTGTGGCCCGTGCGGGCGGCGCGACACAGATTGAGGTGGCTCTCCCCTCGGGCGCCGCGGTGGGGAAGGTCTCCATCAAGGCCGGTCAGGAGAGCATTCGGGTTGACGAGGCGGCACTGCTGAAGTGGGTGCTCGCCAACCAGCCGGAGGAGATCGAAGCCGAGGTTTCGCCGTCGGCCCTGTCGCGCCCGGACGTGATCGCCTACGTCCGTAAGCTCCACCCGGACCTGATGCGGCAGAAGGTCCGCCCCGCCTACCGGGCGAAGCTGCTGGCCGAAGTCAACGAGTCAGGGGAGCTGGCATCGGAGACGACCGGCGAGGTCGTGAAGGTCTCCGAAACCGTGAAGTCCGACCCGACCGGCGCGTTCGCCCTGACGTTCGAGACGGCAAAGAAGGGCAAGCCGAACGGCCGCGACCAGATCGCCGCCGCCTGGCAGTCCGGAGAGCTGTCCATCACAGAGCTGATCCGGCCGGCGATCGAGGGCGCCCCGGGCGGTGAGTCATGACCGATGTCTTCCAGCGCGCCGAGTCAGGCAGCTTCGAGTTCCTTTCCGAGGACGTGGTCCTCACCCCGGCCGACACCGATGTGTTCCTGAGGCGACTGAACAACGAGTTGGGCCGCTCCCAGCTTGCGGTGAAGCGGGCCCGCGAAGCCGAACTGGGCGCTGAGCGGCGCTACCTGGAGGCTCGCACGATCCTGCTGATGCAGGAGCAAGCCCCTGAGGTGGGGCGCCGTACCGGCCAGGTGAGCCAAAAGCAGTTGGACGACTGGTTCGCGGTCCGTATCTCCGAGGAGTACTGGGAGTTGCGTGAGGCGAAGGTTCTGCGGGCCAACGCCGTGGACTACGCCTGGCAGGTCAAAGCCCAGGTGGAGTTGATGCGGTCCCTCAACGTCAACGCCAAGGCCATGTACGACACCTACCGCGGCGGCGGCCGATGAAGACCCGCGTGCAGGCCTGCTGCAGCAGGGAGACGTTCGCGAACGAGGCTGAGGCCCGCCGGCGTCTGGATCGGATCGTGTCGCTCGGGGTGTCTCGTGTCCTGCCGATGGGGGTGGAGCGGTGCCGCAACGGGTGGCACCTGAAGTTCCCGACCACGGACACGGGGCCGTCGACGAAGCTCCGCACCCTGGTGGAGGCCAGGGATGGGAACCGGTGTGTGAAGTGCGGGAAGCCCACCCCGCGGGATGAGGACTCGCTTCACCATCGGCTTCCTCGGGGGCGTGGTGGAGGCAACACCGCAGAGAATTTGATCTTGCTTTGTGGTACCGGAGTGACCGGCGATCACGGTTGGGTCGAGCAGCATCGGGCCGCCTCCTACCGACTCGGCTACCTCGTCGAGTCCGGCCTCGACCCCGCGGACAAGCCAGTCGCGGTCGCCGGCGTGGGCTGGATGTACCCCACCGAAGACGGCAGATGGATAACCCCGCAGGAGTACGGGGCCAATCCGGCGGAGCTGGGCGAGGTGACGTCATGACGGAGTGCCTCGCCCCGCCGGCTGATGGGGAGCGGTGCGGTATCTGCGACGTGGACCTCGCCTTGCAGGTCGCGGACCCGAGGTATGGGTCTCCGCCGGACATGGACGTGCCCGTATGAAGCCCTACTACGAGGACGCTGCGGTGACCCTGTACCACGGCAAGAGCGAGAAGATCCTCCCGCTGCTGGCCGACGCGTCGGTCGACGCCATGGTGACCGACCCGCCCGCCGGAATCGCGTTCATGGGTCGCACCTGGGATGGAGACAAGGGCGGGCGGCGTCAGTGGATCGCCTGGCTCACTGAGGTCATGGAGCAAGCCCGCCGGGTCCTCAAGCCCGGCGGCCACGCCCTCGTATGGGCATTGCCCCGCACCTCCCACTGGACCGCCACCGCGTTGGAAGACGCCGGATTCGAGATCCGCGACTGCATCGTCCACATCTACGGGTCGGGGTTTCCCAAGTCTCTGGACGTGGGCAAGGCGATCGATCGGCAGCGCAACGATCGCGACGCCATCGTCGCTGTGACCGCGTTCGTCCGTCAGGCCCGCCTCTCCTCTGGTGCGACCATCGCCGAGATCGACGCCGCGTTTGGCACCAACGGCATGGCGTGGCGCTGGTCCACCGTCAAAGAGAGCCCGGCCGTACCGAACTGGGAGCAGTGGCTCAAGCTGAAGGGGCTGCTCGGGTTCGGCGATGACATGGACGCTGAGGTGTGGCGTCTCAACGGGCGCAAAGGGCAGCCGGGCGAAGCATGGGATGACCGTGAGGTCGTGGCTCAGGGGTATCGCATCCGCCGTGAGTCTGCTGTGCAGATAACAGGGCTTAGTAACGGCACCTACGACATCACTGCCCCAGCGACGGACGAAGCACGCCAATGGTCAGGATGGGGGACGGCGCTCAAGCCGGGCTCAGAGCATTGGTGGCTGGTCCGAAAGCCGCTCGCGGGGACGGTCGCCGCCACGGTGGTGGCGTACAGCACGGGCGCCCTCAACATCGCGGCGTGCCGGGTCGAGCCGACCGGGGAGTCTCGGCCGCGCGTGGGCGAGAAGTCACAGGAACGCCGGTACACCGATCAGGGCGGCACGAACTTCGCCCCGCTGCCCGGCGTGCGCGGCGGGGACCCGGCCGGGCGGTGGCCGACGAACGTGGTCTTTTCCCATTCGGCGGGTTGTGTCGAGGGGCAGGGGTGTGAGGCGGACTGCCCGGTCGGTGAGCTCGACCGGCAGAGCGGGGTCCTGAAGTCCGGCGCCAACCCCACCCGCCGCAACTCCGATAAGTTCCGCGACGCTTACGGCACTTTCACCGGCCAGCAGGAATGTGTACCAGCCCGAGGCGCTGATGCAGGTGGCGCGTCCCGCTTCTACCCGACGTTCCGCTACCAGGCCAAAGCCCCCGCCAGCGAACGGCCGAAGGTTGGCAGCATCGCACATCCCACCGCGAAGCCCCTCAACCTCATGCGATGGATGTGTCGCCTCATCACCCCGCCTGGCGGGGTGGTTCTCGATCCGTTCGTTGGATCTGGCACCACGTTGGAGTCTGCTCTCGCCGAGGGCTTCCAGGCGATCGGCATCGAGCAGGAGGCCGACTACCTGCCGCTGATCATGCATCGGCTGTCCAAAGATCTACAACTCCCCATCCTCTGACCTTGTGTCGGCCCTGCGCTCTCGGGGGTGCAGGGCCGACACCCCACCTACCCCGAAGGGAAACCCCAGTGGTCCCGTTCCCCAAGTTTCAGGAGCCCGGCGAAGAGCCCCTGGCGCAGCCCAACGAGGCGGAGGAGCCCGACGGGCTGTTCATCCTCGCCGCTCCTGACGACTCCGCACCCCCGCACCTCTAACCCGATCGGAGATTCCCCGTGAACGAGCTGTACAGCGTCTACGCCGACGAGGACCTGCGGGAGATCGTCCCCGGGGAGGCGGCGTGAGCGAGATCGAGCTGTTCCGTTTCCCCGTGACCGGTCAGGACATCCGCTCGATCCTGATCAACGGCGAGCCCTGGTTCGTCGGCAAGGACGCCGCGACGATCCTCGCCTACGTCAACACCCGCAAGGCCATCAAGGACCACGTTCCCGCACGTCACCGTGGGGGTAACGAAACGTTCCCCCTCGCTGACCTGGGGCTGGATCCGCAGACGGTTCTGATCTCCGAGCCGGGCCTGTACCGGCTGATCATGCGGAGCAAGACGGCTGTCGCCGACCAGTTCCAAGAGTGGGTGACCGCAGACGTCCTGCCCTCACTCCGCAAGACCGGCCAGTACACCATCGAGGCGGCGAAGCAGGCCGCCATCCCCGAGGACTACGCGGCAGCGCTTCGCCGGATTGCCGACGAGGTTGAGGCTCGCGCCCTCGCCGAGAAGCAGCGGGATGCGCTGCTCCCGCTGGCGGAGGCGTACGCGGACCTGATGGAGGCCGACGGCACGTTCGACTGGGCAGCCGTGGCGCAGATCTTCTCCCGCATCACCGGCGGTCTGGGCCGCAACAACTTCCTCGACCTGCTGCGTAGCGACGAGGTGAAGGTCCTCAAGGACAACAACACGCCGTACCAGCTCAAGGAGTTGGACCGCTACTTCAAGGTCATCCCGCGCAAGGCGTCGAAGACCGACCCCACGACGCGGGTCACGCCCGAGGGCCTCGACTGGCTGCGCAAGCGGCTGATCAAGCACTTCAACCACCAGCCCACCCTGTTCGCCATCGGGGAGATCGCATCATGAAGGCCGTCTTCACGCAGTTCATGGAGCCCCTCGTCACCGAAAACGCCGGACGCCTGCTCAACGACGGCCCCGAGACGCAGATCCCGCGTGCTGTCGAGGCGCTGGAGAAGTTTGCTAAGACCACGCCGCTTCGCCGCCCGGGACAGCGGTGAGCAGCGTGGCTGAGTGGTGCGTCGAGGTCAAGGACATCGTCATCCTCTCCTCACGCCAGGGCTCCGACTGGTGGCTTGCTTACCGGCACCGGTACGAGCCCATCGGCCGCATCGTCCACATCCCCGGCACAGCCGCCCCGCAGGGCGACCACTGCCGGGTGCTGTGCGACGACCGCGAGCACGCCGAATGGCTCGCCGCCCACATGGTCGAGCACGGCGGAGTCCCGCGCACTGCGGTCAAGGCGCGCCCCACCCCCACCCCCTGAACCCCCTGAAAGGACCAACCCCCATGTCTGAGTCCGGTGTTGAGCGGGAACCGCTCCACATCACCATCCCGCCCGGCGCCGTCGAGGTCACTAAGTGGCTGGTGTCGGCGTATTGCGTTCCGCTCGCCCTGAGAGACACCCGCAGGGAGGCGCGTGAACTCGTCGAGACCGCAGAGTACGGCGAGTACGACGGCGACGTTGAGTTCGCCTGGCAGCCGCAGGACATCACTGTCGACGACAGCCCGGAAGAGCTGTACGCCGTCGAGGACGGCGTCGAGATGACCACCGAGTACACGATCGCCCCCATCACCATCCACGTCGGCGGGGGTGCCTGATGGCTCGCGTCGTAGCTCTGATCTTCGCCACCCTCGCCGTTCTCGGCGTCGCCTGGTTCCTCTACCAGGACAGTCACACGGCAGGCGTGTGGGCTCTGGTCATCGGCGTCCTGCTGTTCGTCTGCCCGCTCCTGTACTCGATCGCGGACGGCGGCGAGTCGTGAGCCCGGTCTACTTTCACGGCGGAGTCCCTGGCTTGCACCGGGGAGACCTGGTCGTGCCCGGACGCCCGCATTTCGTGGACGGATGCGACGTCTGCGACGCCCACAAGGCAGGGCAGTCCCACGAGGTTGACCCGCTGACTGTCCACCAGGACCGCATCTACATCACCACCGACCGCGAGTACGCCCGGTTCTACGCGTCGAAGTACCCGCGCGGCGACCTGTACACCGTGGATCCGGTTGGGGAGTTGGTGCCCTCGCAGGAGGACCACTTCCCCACCTGGCACGTCGCTGAGGCCCGCGTGCACGGCGTCTACGACCGGTACGTGCAGCTGACCTGGAAGCAACGGCGCACCCTGATGCGCCGCTGGGAGCGAGCCGACCGTGAGGTGTGGTTCGCCCGGCTGGCCAGCACTTCCCCCGCCTGAACTTCACACGGTCCCGGATCTCCCCGATTGAGGCGAGGAGATCCGGGACCGCCCCCCAATCCAACCAGACCCCCGAACCACGGAGATCCGCATGAAACCCCGCGACGGCGACCCCAAGCAGCAGACCCCGCCCGCGCCGCCTGTGGTGTGGCCGAACGACGAAGGCCGAAGCACCGTCGTGCAGGCCAACCAGGGCGCATGGCAGCGCCACACCAAGGCCGCCCGCCAGCACCGCGAGTCCGCTGAACACCTCGGCGCCGAGATCTACGCCAAAGGCCAGGACCTGGAGAAGCTCCGCCAGGAGCAGGAGACCCTGCGCCAGGGCATCGACATGCTGATCCAGGAGCAGCGTCAGCAGGACCACTACGCCGGGCAGGAGCAGGGAGCCGCAGACGCGTACGCCGTTGCTCTGGCCGCGTTGGGGGAGCAGCTCCCTCCTCCCCAAGACCGCCTCGTGGCGGGGACGCCGGGCATGTCGCCGTTGGAGGCTGCGGCGCACGCGGCGGCGTGGAAGGACATGGCGCCGACCGGATTCCACCAGACGCTGTCGGCTTCCCCGCAGGGCGATCCTCAGGAGCACGCGGCGGCGTTCGGCGGCGCCTTTTCGCCGCACGCCGAGCGGCCAGCCGATGGCTACTGCATCAACTGCGGAGAGCCCGTCTGGCGCGAACCTGTGCACCCGGAGAACGCGCCGAAGGGCGCCAAGCACGGCTTCGGCGCGTCCTGCACGAACGACCCCAACCAGGTGGCCGACCTCGGCGACACCCCCGGACCTCTTCGGTGACCCGCTTGGAGGCGTTCCTCGCCGCTCTCGCCTCGGTGGTCTTGCCCCGCCCCAAAGGACGCCACCACCCCGCCCGGGTGACCGCGCCGGCGGCTGTGTCGGACGACACCGCCCCCATCCCCGCCCTTCGTAACCCGTACCCGCAGGAGCAGAAGTGAGCATCGAAACCAGTCCCGAGCAGGGCGTGAACTACCACACGGCGAAGCTGGAGAAGATCGTCGCAGCGCTCCGCGTCTGGCAGGAAGAGCCTGACGACGCCGAGAACGCCCACACCGCGCCCGCCGATCCGTACGCCGACGCCGACGCGTTGGAGGACATCCTCCGCGAGCACGGCCTGCAGATCCTGCCGACCGTCTCCGGAGACGCCCTCTACCGGGTGCTGGTCGACGGTCATCCCGCGCCGTACGTCGGACAGGCCCGTCCCGCTGGGCCGGTGGATGCCAACGATGCCGCTGAGATGTTCCTCGCCGAGGCATCCAAGGCCGAGTCGGTGGACCGGACCCGGGCGATCACGGTCCATCCGGCGACGGACAACGAGCTGACCAGCTCGTTGTGGAACGACATCACCGGTGGTGCCGCATGAGCGACATCACCCCCGAGAAGCTCGCCGACGTCATCTGCATGGGCATGGACACCGGGTGGCGGTACGACCTGCAAGCCGCTCTGTCCCTGACCGCACAGGGCGACGTCCTGAGCCTGCGGGTTACCAGGTGGGACGGGCCGGATGACGCCGAGACGGTCCGCCACTTCCGGGCGGTCGTCGTCGAGGGCGACGAGACGCCGATCGTCCTGGAGCGCGCCGCGCTGGCGCAGATCCGCGCGTCCCTGGTCGCTTTGGTCCGCCACATCGACACCGCGCTCTACCGCTCTTACTACGAGCGCCTTGTGCCCGCTGACGTCCTCGCTGAGGCACTCGACACCCCCGCCACGACGGAGACGACCGATGTCTGAGCCCCTGCCCGCGTCCGAACTGGACGCCATCCGCCCGCTGATCCTGATCGACGTGGATGGAGTTTTGAACCCGTTCCGCAAGCCCGGACCCGAGTGGATCCGCACGAAGTGCTCGGCCGGCGGACGCTCCTACAACATGATCCTCAACCCCGAGCACGGGCCGAAACTCCTCGCGGTGGCCGCTGAGACCGGCGCGGAACTCGTATGGGCGACCACGTGGGAACACGACGCCAACCGGGAGATCAGCCCGAAGATCGGCCTGCCCGGGCTGCCGGTCATCGAGGTGGAGCGCGACAACCAGCACCTCCACCTGCACGACCCGGTCCGCCACAAAACACCGCACGTCGCCGCCTGGGTGAAGGGGCGCCCGTTCGTCTGGTTGGACGACTACCTCACCGACCGCGACGAGGCATACCTGCGTGACCACGAAGGCGTCGGCGACTTCTTGATCATCCACGTGGATGACGGGCTCGGCATCACTGACGACGACCTCGCCGAAGCCGCCGCATGGCTGACCGAGCACGCAGCCGCAGGGGAGGGGGAGAGGTGAGGCTCCGTCCCTTCGTGGTCGGTTTGGCTGGCGGGATCACCGCGGGCCTCGGTGTGCTGGTGCTGCGCCTGATGCAGCCCGCCAGCCTGGACTTCTCACCGTTCGTCTACGTCGCCGTCGCGAGCCTCGTGCTCGCGGCTGCGGCCGGCGTGTGGCATCTCATCCTGGCCCGCTGGGGGCGTCGATGAACGTCCCCTTGTGGCTCCTCATCCCCGGCATCCCCTTGGCGCTCATCGGCGCCGTCGTCGTCGCCTTCGCCGGAGCGATGCTGGCCGACGAGATCCGCCTCGCCCGCCGCCGACGAGACCGCCTGGTCCCGGCTCGGCCGACGCTGGAACTCCTCACAGACCCCGACTACAACCCCGACCTCGACGACGAGTCGGTGGGCGGGCTGGTCGTCGACCACCGACTCAACGGGTGGAGACCTCGTTGAGCGCCTGGACCTTCGGCGCCCTGGTGCTGGCGGGCGGCTTCCTGGCTGCCCGCCTCTCCCCGGACGACCCGCTCGCCGAGGTACTCGCCGCCGTGCTCCACGCAGAGGTCGACGACGTGGAGCCCACCATCACCTGCACACCCGCTGAGAAGGAGACGACGTGATCATCCCTATCCCTGAGCGCCTCGCCCAGCTTCGCGTCGCCCGCGGCATCCCGCAGCGCCGCGTCGCCGAGGCCGCCGGCGTCGCCCTGGGCTCGATTACCCGTTGGGACACCGGCCGCGGAGGGCCAACGGTCGGCAACGCCGCCACCTACGCCGCCCTGGTCGAGCGTCGCCTCGTCGTCACCCGAGACGGCCACCTCGTCGGAGACCTGCTCGACACGCTGCCCGACCTACAGGGGATGCGCCAGGCTGCCCGCCTGTCTCAGGCAGCTTTGGCTGACCGCATGGAGATATCAGCGACCTCTGTCGGGGCGTTGGAGCGCCACGCCGGGCCGACCAGCCACCTGGGGTCCGTGCAGCGCTATTTGGAGGCGCTGCGCTACGAGGTCGTGCTGGAGCCTGTGGAGCTGGCGGTGGCCGGATGATGCCCGAGCAGGCCGTTCTGGACGCCACTGACAACTTCGTCCCCGCCAAGCTGCCGCGTGCCGTCCCTGATGTCCACCGCGACCGTGAGGCTGCGAAGCACTTCGCGGCGATGGTCGAGCACCTTGGTCGCGCCTTCGCCGCACTGGAGGCCGGGCGGTGGGACTCCGCCCGTGACCACCTCTTCCTGGTGAGGGAGTCGTCGGCGATCTGTGACGCCTCCCTCAACTCCGGCCAGCCCGACCCGAAGGACTTCCTGGCCCAGGTGCGCGCCCAGGTGCCGCAGGAGTGGGCGGAAGCCATCCAAGCGGCGCTGGAGAAGGAGGGGAAGTGATCCTCGATCTGTTCGCGGGCCCTGGCGGTTGGGATATGGGTGCCCGCATCCTCGGACTCGCCGAGCCGATCCACGGCGTTGACATCGACGTCGACGCCTGCGACACCGCCCGCACCGCAGGGTTCCACCGCACCCAAGGCAACGTGACCGACCTCGAACCTGACAGCCTCCGCGGCGCGACCGACGCCATCATCAGCCCGCCCTGCCCCACCTTTAGCGCCTCCGGCAAGCGCACCGGCCTGAACGACCTCCAGCACATCCTGGAAGCCATCGGGCAACTCGGCGACAGCCAGGCCGGACTAGGCCCTGACGACGCTTGGGCCGACGTGTACGTCAGGGTGCAGGACGTCCGCTCCGCCCTGGTGGTGGAGGCCGTCCGGTTCGCGCTCCGACTCCCACACCTTCAGCGGCTGGTCTGCGAGCAGGTTCCCGGTGTCACCCCCATCTGGCAGGAAATGTGTGCGGAACTGGCCACCGCACATGACTTCACAGCGTGCAACGTCCTGACACTGCACGGTGAGGACTTCGGCCTGCCCTCCCGCCGGACCCGAACCTTCGTCATCGCCACCCGCAACCAGACCCCAGACCTGGACGGGCTCCCGTTCCGGGAAGGGTGGACATGCGGCAGGTACGCCGCGCCGGCGAACCTGACCCCGGGAACGCGAGCACGCTTCCCCCAGACCACGATGGCGTCGGCACTGGGCTATCCAGCAGGGGAACGGATCAACACCCGAGGGAACCGGCGCACATCCGGCGGCAACGAGTTCAGCGCCGACGGCCTGTCCTGGTGCCTCACCGAGAAGGCCCGAAGCTGGAAGCGCGTCTCAAACGGCGCCCCACTGACCGCATCCCAAGCGGGACTACTGACCGGCTTCCCCGCGGACTACCCGTGGCAAGGCAGCCGCTCGAAGCAGTTCCTCCAGGCCGCTGACGTCGTCTCTCCCCCCGTCGCCGCCGCCGTCCTAGGAACGGCCCTCGGGATCGACTGGGAGACGCCGGTCCGTGACTATCTGGCGGCGATCTACGGCGGCGACTACAGCCGCGAAGAGATCCTCCTCGCGGCTTCTGCCTGCACATCCACGCAGCTCGACCTGTTCGCGGAGGTGGCGTGATGGATCGCCCGTACTGCTGCTCTCTCGCTGAGTGGGAGGGCAACGCCGCCGAGCACTCCCGCACATGCCCTGAGAGACCAGTTGAGGAGGCTACGGATGCCTGAGGTCCGCCACCCTCTCGCGGGGATGCTCGCGGTCGTCGTCCCACTGGAGATCGACCGGATGCGGGCCATGAACGACGAGCAGCGCACCCAGCAGATCGCCGAGCACGCCAGCCGCACCGTAGCGCAGCTACTCGGGGAGCAGGGCGACGTGCTCCTATACGGAGGCCGTGGCTGCGCTGAGACTTTCGCCGTCTTGGCCCGCGGCTTGGTGTGCCTGGCGTGGGCGCCCGGCGGCGTCACCGCGTTCGGCATGCACTTCTGCGCCCGCCACGAGGAGTGCGAGAAGGCGGACGCTGAACTCGCCGCCCGGGAGGCCAGCTGTGTCTGATCACCTCCGCCACGGCTACACGTGGGACGACGTCGACCAGTGCACCCGCATAGCCCTGTCCTGGCATATGGTCGGCGCCGGGTTCGTGCAGATGGCCGACCGCTACCACCTCGCATGGTCCGGCATCGTCGCCGCCCTGTACGAGGCCGCGGAGCAGCCGGAACGCGCCGACCTCATCCATGCCGGATGGCGGGCTCTTACTGACGCCCGGGACCAGGAGCTTCGCGCGCACGGGTGGGCCATCGACACCGGCGAGCTTCGAATCCGTCCCCGGTTCGCCGCCTACTGGGATCCGCCGCCCGGCGGCGGCTTCGAAGAGGCGATCGTGGAGCGCCTTGGCCTGTACCAGGCGTTCCACACGCTCACCCCCGGTATGCGCGACGCGGTCCTCGCGGTTGCCGCCACCGGCTCCTACGCCGCCGCAGAGCAGTATCTCGGCATCACCCGGGCAGCTCTCACCGTACGTCTGTCCGCTGCTCGCATGGCCATCCTGCGGGCGTGGATGGAAGGCGAAACGCCCGCCCGGCCCCGCCTGGTGCGCGACCGGAAGCCGATCCGTTGCGGCACTCCGCACGGGTACCGGGCTCATAGCAAACGCCGCGAGAAGGCGTGTGAAGCCTGCCGGGCCGCCCGCTACGACAAGCAGAGAGAAACCGCCCATGCCTGACGCCGCCCTTGCTCGTCTCGCTGCGCACCTGCCGTGCCTGGAAGCCGCCGCAGCTGACGAGTCCGCCCCCTCGGCAGCCCGCTCCCGGGTCGCCGCGGTCGCTGCTTTGACTCGGACAGCGTTGGAGGCCGCCGGCCACCGGATGGCTCAGGATGCTGCCGGACAGCCCCGGATGGTGCCGGATGCCCTCACGGAGGTGCTCGGTGACTAGCTGGAACATCTCCTCTCTCAGCCTGCAGATCGGCACCTGCACCACGTGCGGCAAGAAGTCCTACGAGACCCGCAGCGCCGCGAAACGAGCTGGCCGTGCCCTGCACCCGGATGCGTGCATGCGCGCCTACCAGTGCGGCATCTTCTGGCATCTGACGAGCTCTCCCCGCAAGCAGCAGGGAGGCAGCTGGTGAGCGCGAAAGCAGGAGTGCACCGCGGCGCCCGCGCGAGTCGTCGGCTGACGTGGTCTTGGCACGATGACGCGCAGTGCTGGGGCGAGGACCTCGCGCTGTTCTTCGGCCCTGACGGTGAGCGTCAGCCCGAGCGTGACGTCCGCGAGCGTAAGGCCAAGGCGATCTGCGCCCAGTGCCCTGTTCGGGCCGAGTGCCTGGACTACGCGCTGTCCCGTCCGGAGAAGTACGGCCTCTACGGCGGCATGAGCGAGGAAGAGCGCGCCAATGCTCGTCGCCGAGAGGCCCGCCGAACCGCGCCTCCCACGCCCGCTCCGTGCAAGCTCAGCAAACGCGACGCCGGCCTGTACGAGGCGAGCATCCTCCTCATGGACCGCCGCAAGCTGCCCATGGCCGTGGCTGCCGAGCGCCTCAGGGTGAGCGATCGCGAACTGCGGTCCATTCGCCGGCGAGGCCGTCAGGCGATCCGGGCCGCGGAGGTGACCTCGTCTTGACCGCACCGATGCTCTACACCAACCTCGGCCGATCGCACCCGCCGCTTCACGTGGACGTGGAAACCGGCCGGGTCACGGTCGGCGCCCGATACGTCCACGTCCCGCCGGTGGAGTTCCGGCTCCTCACCGTCCTCTGGGAGCGGGTGGGCGTCGCGGTGACGTACGCACAGATCGCGCAACACACGACCGCCGGATCCCAAAAGAAGATCCAGCTGGACATCGCTCGGCTTCGCGAGGCGATCGGCGACGACCCCCGGTCACCTCACTACATCACCAGCGTCCGAGGCGTCGGCTACCGCCTCGAACCCGACGCGGTCACCCCCAGACGGGACCCGTTGGCCGCATACGAGGTGGTCGTCACTGCTGGGCGACTGGCGTTGCCGTGCCCGCATGACGGCTGCGCTGAGGATCTCCTCGCCACGAATGCGGCTCCTGGAGGGCTCACCCGGATGAGGGAACTCGCCGCGTGGCACGAGCTGAACCACTGGGCGGAGGCGTCTTGAACAGCGCGAGAAAAGAAGTGAATCAGCTGATCCGCGACGCCCGGAAAGCCGGGTTGCATACCGAGTTGCAGGGCTGGAAGTGGCAGCTGACGAACCCGGAAACCGGCGGCCGAGTCTTCGTGCCAACGCAGGGCGCCGGACGGAGCCTGTCTCACCTGCGCGCTGATCTACGGCGCCTCGCGGAGCCGCCGGCGCCGATGGCTGCTGCGGTGGCGCCCGCCCGTGTGGAGGAGGAGTACGACGTGGCGATGCCGGTTGAGGAGCTGCTGGGGCTCGCCGCGAAGCAGGGCGTGCGGGCGGAGGTCCGCGGCGGCCTGCTGGCCGTGTCCGGCCCGTTCGACGCTGAACCTCTGGCCCGCCTGCTACGGGATCGCTCCGTTGAGGTGCTCGCCCATTTGAACCCCCGAGTTGAAAGTGAGGTCGAGGTGCCGAAGATCCGAGACGTCGCCCGCATCGACATCCCCGCCCCGGTGAGGAACGTCGCCGGCGACGCGCAGGAGTTGTGGCGCATCATCCGCGGCCTGGCCGCAGAGCAGGGCGACGAGGCGCACCCGAATGCCGGGGTCCAAGGCGTTATGTGGCGCGGCGCCCTGGCCCGTGTGGTGCGGGAGGCAATGCCGCAGTGGGCGGACGACTACCGCAAAGACGTGTCCGTGTATTTGGAGCGCTCAGGCCATATGAAGTGCCAGTCGCGTAACGCGAACCCGCCGGTGTGGTGGGTGCGACCTGAGTGGAACAACGGAGGACTGACTGTGACGAAGACCGCGGCCAAGGCGAAGGCGACGCCCAAGCCGAGGACACCCGAACCTGCCCTGGCCGCGGGCCTGGCGGACGCCGCGGACCCGCTGACGATGCTCCAAGCCGTCGCCAAACGCATCTCCGACGCCGAAACCCGCGCCGACGACGCAGAGCTGATGGCCGCCATGTTGGAGGAGGAGCTGACGAAGGTCCGCGGGGAGCGAGACGAGTACAAGGCGCAGCTCGACCAGTTCCGCGACACGTTCCGAGTCCTCGCCGGAGGCGGAAAGTGACGAACTACCACAGTGATCAGGAGCGCCGAGCCGCCGAGGCTCTCGGGGTCCGCCCCTCCGCCGCCCGGATCTGCCCGCGGTTGGTCGCTGGCAAGCGGTGCCTCGTTTTCCATCGGCCGTGTGTGTGTCTCCCGTATCACCACCTGCTTGACCATGGCCGGATCTGGCTCGACCAGGAAGGCCGCTACGTCCTCACCGGTGAGCCGTACGAGATCGACGGCCACAACCTCGGACGCTTCACCAAGGACATGGCCGCGCTCGGGCTGCAGATCAGCGTCAAGCCCAAGAGCGAGTCGTTCTGGTATCCCGGCCACACCTTCCTGATCCTGATCACCAGGAAGAGCCTGGCGGCGCGGGAGTCACCGCCGAGCGCCGACTCCGGCCATGTCTCATGGGAGGCCATCGAGGAGACCGTCAGGCAACGCTGGGGCGGCAGCCTCAGGTATCGCAACAGCCGCGAGCGGTTCTACGGCATCCCGTCTCCCGCCGGCGGACACATGACCCTTGAGGTCACGCTCCGGCCGCGCTGGTGCTCACTTGCCGTGGACCGGTGGCGCACTACCGACCGGCACGAGGAGCCTTCCCAGGCGTGGTTCGAAGAGCACGCCTGGCCTGTCGTTCAGAAGGCATACAAGGAGAAGAGGACCGGGTACGGAGCTCTGCCGGGCGGAGGCGGATCATTCTCGTCCGCCTCCCCAATCGACCGCTCCGACCTTCTTGATCTCCTCATCGCCTGGGTAGACGCAGAACTGGTCTGGGGGAAGCCCGCAGACTCGGCAAAGAATGTCGGCGGAGCGACCCGGTGAGCCCCTCAACCAGAAGCAGGGGGAGGTCAAGCCTTGCCGTTGACGATGCGCGAGACGTGGCCCTCGGCGTAGCGGTGCTCGATGGCCCGAGTGATTTTCGTGGTGCCCATGCCGGCGGCGGCGGCCTTGAGGATCACTTCGCGCAGCGTGAGGCGGGCACGCTCCTTGGCTGCTTCGGCGCGCTTGTCGGCCCGCGCTGCCTTGATCAGGTCCGCGATCATCTCTGCCTCTTCGTTCGGGGTCACGTTCTCATGGTCTCACGGTCACGTCATGCGGTCACGTCTCCCCATTACATCATGCGGTTAGTTCATGATGTGACATCATGCTCCGATGTAAGTATTGTAGAACCGAACACCCGAGCTAATCGAGGGACTGGTGTGGCGATCTGGCGAAGACAGAACCCGCTTCCGTCGGTCCCGTAAGAGCACCACCAGCACCATCAAGGGAGAGCCCGCCAGTGGCGCGGATTCGCAGTCTCAAGCCGGAAGCGTTCCAGTCGGAAACGCTTGCGGAAGTGTCGCTCGAAGCTGAGCGCACGTTTTACGGTCTGACCACCCAGGCCGACGACCGAGGTCGTCACCCTGACAAGCCCGCCGTCATCAACGGCGCGCTCTGGGCGGTCCGATCGGAGAAGAAGCTCCACACGGCCGCTGACTTGGACAACGAGTTGGCCGAGCTGCAGCAGGTGGACGCCATCTGCCGGTACGTCGGGTGCGACGGCAAGCGCTATCTCCACTTCGTCACGTGGGACGAGCACCAGAGGGTCGACAAGGCCAGTAAGTCGCGTGCGCCCCGGTGTCCTCACCATCGAAGTGATGTGCCCGAGCGGGACTACTGCGGGCGACACGGAGACGAGGAGTGCCCGCAGCATCCCGCCACCCCTGCGAGTCCTCGTGAGACTGCGGCCACTCCCGCCGCGCCCTCGACTGACTCTCGCGAAGCTTCAACAGATCACCATGAGCCTTCGCGGGACTCTCGCGAGGGTTCGACGAGTCCTCGCGAGGATTCGCGAGAGCCCATCGAGCCCTCGACCTTGGATCTAGGACCTAGGACCGTGGATCGTGGATCTTTTTCCCCTTCGGGGGCGTCGGCTTCGCCTCGCCGCGATCCGGCCAAGCCGATCAACGCAGGGGACGTCATCGCCGCCTACATGGACGGCGCCAAAGCAGCCGGGCTCCCCGCTCCCGCCGAGACTCTCCGCAGCCGCGTCGGCAAGCAGGCCCGCTCTCTCCTTGCTGACAAGAAAACCGATCACGAGGCACTGCTGATCGCCGCACGCAACATGGGCGCCGCGGGATGGAACGACCTCGCCGTGCAGGTGCAGCGCGACGCCGCAGCCAAAAAGCCCAAGGAACCCAGCGACTCCCGCTTCGTCAGCGGGACCGGTGCCCGCTCCCACACCCCGACTGCTGAAGAACTCGCAGACATGGAGATCGACATTTGAACGCCACCGATCCCAAGCACCACGACTACGCCGCCGCCCGCGCCGCCGCCACCGCAGGCTGGCAGGCAGAACAGATCCAGTCCCGGCTGGAGCGGTTCCACGCCAAGCGCCCGCCGACGTTCGCCGCCCCCGGCGAACTGCTGCCGGACATCGCCGCCTGGGCGGACCGGTACGCCGCCGGCGACCGGACCGGCCTGCTGCTGGTCGGCAACGTCGGAGTCGGCAAGTCCTGGTCGCTGTGGAAGATCCACGAAACCCTCATCAAGGGCGGTTTCCTCGGCGACATGGAGATCAAGACCGCCTACGACCTCAAGCGCGTCCTGACCCCGCCCATCGACACCGCCGCGTTCGACTACCTCGCGAACGCCGACATCCTCGCCCTGGACGACGTCGGCTCCATCCGGGTCTCCGACTGGGACGCCGACCACACCATGGGGCTGATCGACACCCGGTGGTCCTACCAGCGACCCACACTGGTCGCCTCCAACACCGGGAAACTGCGGGACCTGCTCGGCGAGCGTGTCGCCTCCCGCATCTCCGACAACGTCCACAAGGTCAAGATGCTCGGCGACGACCGCCGGAGGGCCAAGTGACCACAGACCTCGGACTGAGCGGCTTCGAACGGTGGGCGCCCAGCGACGCCGTCATCGCCGCGGAAATCGCCGTCGCCGGCGCCGCCATGCAATCCAAGACAGCGCTCGAAGAAGCCTCTGACCTCGTAACCGCCGAAGACTTCTTCAGCCCCGCCCGGTCGGTGTTCGCCGCCGCGCTGGCGCTGCTGGCCGACGGCAAACCCGTCGACCCCGCCTCGGTGTTCGGTGAGCTGACCGCCCGCGGTGACGCTGAGCGGGTCGGAGGCGGCACGTACCTGGCGAAGCTGATGGAGCATGCGGCCACCGCCGGGTCGGTCACCTACCACGCCCGCCGCATCGCCGCCGATGCGCGCCGCCGCAGGATCCACCTGGCGTGCAGCCAAGGCATCCAGGTCGCCGAGGGCGCCGACTGGGACGCCGAAACCGACGTCGACCGGATCCGCAAGCTCATCGACGAGGCCGCCGCCGGGCGGGATGCGCACCGCGACACCGACCTGGTCGACGTCGTCACCGAACTCCTCGACGAGCTGGAGAACCCGCCCACCACGTTGGTCGGGGTTGCTCCGCCGTACCTGGACTTGGAGCGGGACTACATCCCGACGTTCAAGCCGGGCCAGCTCATCGTGATCGCCGCCCGCCCCTCGGTCGGTAAGTCCCTGGTCGCGGTGGACATCGCCCGGTCCGCGGCGTTGCGAGATGGGCAGCGGGCGGTGCTGTTCACGCTGGAGATGTCGAAGAAGGAAGTCCTGTCGCGTCTGTTCGCGGCGGAGGCGACGGTCAAGCACGACCACATCACGGGCCGCCGGGTGTCGCCGGACGAGCTGGAGAAGATCAGCAAGGCGAGTTGGCGGGTCACCGAGTCGCCGCTGATCATCGACGACTCCCCGAACTGCTCTCTGGAGCACATCCGTAGCCGCCTGCGGAGCCTGTCGCGGACCGGCGAAACCGGCATCGTCATCATCGACTACCTGCAGTTGCTGAAATCCCCAGCGAAGATCGACATCCGGGAGCAGCAGGTCGCCGCCCAAAGCCGCGGCTTGAAGCTCATGGCCCGCGAGTTCGGTGTCCCGATCGTGTTGCTCGCCCAGCTCAACCGCGGACCCACCCAAAGGGCCGACGCGATCCCCCGCATGAGTGAGATCCGGGAGAGCGGCGCCGTGGAGCAGGACGCCGACATCGTGATTCTTCTGCACCGGGAGGACTTCTACGAGCCGGAGTCCAAGCGGGCCGGCGAAGTCGATCTGATCATCGAGAAGAACCGGGGCGGCAAACGCGGCACGGTCACGCTCGCCCACCAGCTCCACTACAGCCGGTTCGTCGACATGGCCAACCCCACGTCAGGCACGCCCACCCGCGGCCACCTGCGAGCGGTCTAACCGAAAGGCGCACTGTGACGACCATTGCCCCGGCGAGGCCGATCTGCGAGTGGTGTGAGACGGCGCCGGCCACGGAGTTGCTGGTCCGCGACCGCCCCGCCAAGCAGGGCGGCACGCACCGTGCCTGCACCCTGGCGTGCGCCAGTTGCGGAGACCGGCTGTCGCTCACGATCGCCCGCGTCGAAGACCTCACCGCCATGTACCGGCTCGCGATTAACCCCCTCATCCCTGCATCACAGGAGGCGTGCTGATGAACATCAAGCCGATCGAAACCCGCTACGCCGGATGCCGCTTCCGCTCTCGGCTCGAAGCCCGCTACGCCGTGCTGTTCGACAAGCTCGGCATCCGCTGGGAGTACGAGCCTCAGGGATTCATGGTCGATCGTCGCCCTTACCTGCCCGACTTCCGCTTCGTGGACTCCGGCACATGGGTTGAGGTGAAGGGCAGCGAAGAGGAGCTCGACCACGACCTCATTTTCAATGCGGCGTTTCATCTGCCGGAGGCTGCGGCACGCTTCCCAACCCTCTTGCTGTTGGGGCCTATCCCGGAGACCAAGGGTGATCGGTGTAACTGGTGTTGGGTCGGCTTAAGCCCGGAGGAACTTCCAGACGAGGGGCGTCACCCATGGGACGCGTACTGGTCACTTGCCCCCGCTGGCTTTCCTGGCCATCCGCTCCGCGTCGCCGACACCAGTGGCGCTACGCCCGTGCCTTTCGGGTACGAGGGCTGGCTTGAGCCGGGCGGCGACATGGACACCACAGACTCCGAGAGCGCGAAACAGCTTGAGGCTTACCGCGCTGCCCGCTCTGCCCGTTTCGAGCATGGCGAGTCCCCGTGACCCCGACTGTCCCGACTTGTCCCCAGGTTGGGGATGCGCCTGTGGATCGGCTGCTGTCTCGTCCTGGTCCTCCGGACGCTACCCCTCAAGATCAAACTTCCAAGGAGTCTTCTGATGGCTGACACGAAGATCGAGTGGGCGACCCACGTGTGGAATCCCACCACCGGATGCGACCGTGTCTCCTCCGGGTGCGACAACTGCTACGCCCTCACGATGGCCAAGCGACTCAAGGGCATGGGCGCCGAGAAGTACCAGCGCGACGGCGACCCGAAGACGAGCGGCCCCGGGTTCGGAGTGTCCGAGCACCGCGGCACGCTGAACGAACCGTTCGGCTGGCGCAAGCCGCGCCGCGTGTTCGTGAACTCGATGAGCGACCTGTTCCACGAGTCGGTGTCAGAGAACTTCATCGCCCAGGTGTTCGCCACGATGGCCTCAACTCCGAAGCACACATACATGATCCTCACGAAGCGGCACGCCCGCATGCGGTCGCTGCTGCGGAAGTGGGCGCCCGTCACCGGTGTCACGCCGTGGGTGCACATCGGGCCGTGGCCGCTGCCGAACGTGTGGCTCGGGGTCTCCGTCGAGGATCAGCGGTGGGCTGACATCCGCGTCCCGGCGCTGTTGGAGACTCCGGCCGCGGTGCGGTTCTTGTCCTGCGAGCCGCTTCTCGGGCCCGTTGACCTCTGGGGGCCCGTCGACCAGTACGGCGGGCGTCCGAAGCTGACGTACTGGCTCGACGGCCGACCTGGCTGGGGTCCTGAGGAGACCACCGAGACCGGGCTCGTGACCCAGCCGCTCACGGTTGGCCCGCGCATCGACTGGGTCATTGTTGGTGGCGAGTCCGGCCCCGGAGCGCGGCCTATGCATCCCGACTGGGCCCGCACTATCCGCGACCAATGCGCGCACTCTGGGGTGTCGTTCCACTTCAAGCAGTGGGGCGAGTACATCCCCGAGTCCCTCGGCGCCCAAGTCATCACGAGACACACCGCGAAGACCGCCCAGTACGCCGACCTCAAGGGCGGCCACCGTCCGGCGAACATCGGCGCCCGCAACGGCGCAGCGACCTGCCACCGCGTCGGCAAGAAGGCCGCCGGCCGCGAACTCGATGGCCGCACATGGGATGAGTTCCCGACGGTTCACGCTGCGGCGGTGGTCGCGTGACTGCCCCGAATGGTTGCGCCCACCACGAAGGAGGCCCCCGATGCCTGTGATCGACATGTGGGCCGTCGTCTCCGACCCCGACATCCCCGATGCCGTCGTCGAGCGGCTGATCGACCGGATGGCCGCCCGACGCGACGGCCGCACCCCCAACCCTGTGCCCGAGGACGACAAGCCGTGGCTGGCCCGCCATGTCGTCGACGCCCACCACGAAGGAGATCCCCGATGAGCGCGAAGCACTACCTCGCGGACCTGCTGCCCGAGCCCGCCGACGGCACCATCTTGGTCGTCCGCGTTGGCGACACCTACGGGGTGATCCAGCGAGACGACGCCACGGCCTCCCAGTGGAGCGAGGACGTGGCCGAGCGCTGGCTCAACGCCAGCGACGTGGATTCTGACCCGCTGGAGTGGCGGGTGGCGCTGGAGTACGTGGACGAGGTGTTCCCGTTGGGGGTCGCTCTCGCCTCTCTTGTCTCAGATGCCTCAGGAGAGCCCCCGGCGATGCCGTAGGGCGGCGCGCACGCGTCGCGGGACACGGGCTTAGGGCTCCACAACTCAACGCCTCTACGTCGCTCACAGCGCCGCGACCCATCCACTTTCAGGAACTGGAGTTCCAGCTCTTGCCAAGATCTCGCACTCCAGTTTGATCAACAGCCACGGAAGGGCACCCGATGACCAGCACCGATGACCTCGCCCCGTACCCCGAGACCCCCGAAGAAGCGACCGCCGACAACCTCGCCCGGCACATGGCCGTCGAAGCGCACTACTCCGCCACCCTCAACTCGCCCCGCTTCCAGCAGGTGATGGCCGCCGAAAAGACCGGCGAGAACCTGGCTGACAAGCGAAGCCTGTACATGCTCAACCAGGCGCTCATGCTCGCCGAGCACGGAGTCGCGTTCCTGCTCCACGAGCTTCAGCGTTTCGCCCCCGACCAGGCCGACGAGGTCGCCGCCCGCATGTGGGACATGTGGGAAGACCCGCCACTCCAGGCCATCACGTGGGACGCCCTGGAGTCGTACGGCATCGACCCCGAGCAGGTGTCGGCAGCCGCTCTCGCCCGGTGGGAAGCCGCCACCAATCCGCCGGCTCCTGCCCCGGCCGAGATCGAGTACGAGCACGACGACGGCGCATGCACCGAGTGCGGCACTACCGAGGGCGACATCTGGCCGATCCGCGGACGCGTCGGCTATTTCTGCCGCGACTGCTGCATCAAGATCACCGGTGCTGACCCCGCCCACCCCGCGTAACCCACCCCTGACAACCAATCTGACAAGGAACTCGCAATGACGAACTCGAACCTCCGCCACATCGTGATCATCCTCGACCGGTCGGGCTCCATGGCTCTCGTCAAGGACGACACCGAAGGCGGACTCAAGGCATTCCTCGCCGAGCAGATCAACGCGCCCAGCGAGACCACCGTGAGCCTCTACCAGTTCGACGACCGCTACGAGATCGTCTACGAAAACACGCCCCTCGCTGACGTCCCCGACTTCGCGTTGAAGCCCCGTGGCATGACTGCCCTTCTTGACGCGGTCGGCATGACCATCAACCGCGTCGGCGGCCATCTGGCCACGCTGCCCGAGGACAGCAGGCCCGGCGAAGTCGTCGCGGTGATCCTCACCGACGGCGCCGAGAACAGCTCGAAGGAGTACACGCTCCCGCAGGTCAAGGACCTCATCACCCGCCAGCGGGATACCTACGGGTGGGCGTTCGTGTTCCTCGGCGCGGACCAGGACGCTTTCGCCGCTGCTGGCGGGATGGGCATCGGCCGCGCGTCCACGCTCTCCTATGGCTCTAACCGGACGGAGGAATCGATGACTAGGGCGGGCGCGATGGTGACCCGCGGCTCCCGGACGGGTGACTACACGTTCACCGACGACGACCGCGACGCGACCTCCGCCTGACCCCCTGCCCTGCCCGGTGTCTTACCGGGCAGGCACACAACCCCCAGCAAGATCAACGACAAGGGCCCCTGAATGTCGAACCACGAGACCACCACTACCCACATCGGGCACAACGGCGCCCGGCTCCGCATCGCCGCGAACGCGGACTGCGAGCAGACGAACAACGGCTGCGCGACCCTCACCGTGAACGGCAGCGACACCTACCACGCGTCAGCCCGGTACACCCGCAGCCTCGCTGAGCGGATCTGCCAGGCGGCCGGGCTCGGAGCGGTCCTCCTCGAAGCCGCCGACCACCCCGGCTACGAAGCGCTGACCGATCTGACGCTGGAGGAGAAAGAGCAGCTCCCCGGCCGGTTCCACATCCCTCGCTGGGACGGCGACGGCGAGCCGAACGCGTGGCTGTGCGCGGTCTGCTGGGACGAAGGCACCGCCACCGGCTGGCCCTGCGAGGCCGCGATGAAGAACGGCGGCGAGGTCTTCGCCTCCACCGGCGAGTTCTACACCCCTGCCTGACCCACCCCATCTCCGCCCCGCCCTGCACGTCTGGGCGGGGCACCCCGAAAGGACAAGACCACCGGTGAGCAGCATCTACCGCGTTCTCTGCCTCTCCCACGACCCGGCCATCACCACCGAGGCCGAGTATGGCCGCCCCGAATCGGCCGTCGCCGCAATCGCTTCAGGCATCGACGGCCACCCGGACTGTGACCTGCTGATCGGCCGCTACTCCTACCCGCTGATCGAGATCGGCTGCCCGCCCACCACCGGCTCCGAACGTGCAGCCCGGCACCGCTGTTACCCCCACTCCGTCACTGAGTGGGTTGATGTGGCGTGGCTGCGCATCCTCGCCGCCGTTCACCAGTCCGGCACCGAGAGGATGCGGAGCCTGGCCGATGAGACCCGGCTCGCCCATTGGTCGCGGGAGCGGCTGCGACGCCTACGCGACGAGCTGGGCATTGATGCGGGCGCGCTCACCGACCAGGCAGGGGAGGCTCCCTGATGTCCTCCCTCTCCGACGTCCTCCAAGAGCCGGAAGACGGGACAACAATCATCCTGACGGGCCCGATGATCTGTGGACACCTGGTGCTCCGACGCGACGACGCCAAAGCCGCTCGGCACGACGACCGTGAGCCTGGGGAGCGCTGGTTCCGGTGCGACCTCTCCGAGGGAGAGCCCCTCTCGTGGGCCAAATACACCACCTTCGCGACCAAGGCCTACGCCCTTGGTCCTCTCCTTGCAGATGTGGAGGCTCCCTGATGCCCGCTGAGCCTCGCCGCTACCTCCTCGACCTCGCTGGCTATCTCGCCGCCCAGGACCATCGCAGGGACGACCGCGTGAACCGCGCCCTCGACGCGCTCTCTGACCGCGAAAAGCGACTGGTCCGGGAAGCCGCCGTCATGGGCTACGTCCAGGGAGCCATGGCCGCCAACCCGGGCAAGCGGCCCGACATTCCCAAGGACTCGGCCATCGTGTGGCAGGTCGTTGACGCCTGCCGAGCCTTCCCTGACCTGTACCCGGTGATTAGCGCTCTGGCCGACGAGGAGGCGCGCGATGCCTGACCCCACCATTCCCACGGGCGACGTCGACGTGCTCGTCTCCCATGAGTGGACATCACACCCAAGATCCGCCCACCGTCTCCACACCTACGACGCCGCCTGCGCGATCTGCCGGGGTGACGCGGCCGCGATCGTCGCCGTCGTCGCCCAGCAGATCCGCCGCCAGGTCGCTGACGAGTTCCGCGCCCTCGCCGCCGCTGCGTCCCGTGACGACCTCCGTACCCGCCTCGATGCGATTCTGCGCCCGGCCATGCTGATCGGCCTCGACGATCCGCTTGGCGAGGAGCGGGCCGGAGAGTGGGCGGACTGGGTGCTCGCCGCGGTGCTGGCCGTGCGGGACGTCGAGCTGGAAGGCGCCCGCGACGGGCTCGCCGACCTCGACGACATCATCACGACCGAGCGGGCCATCCACGAGGTGACCATCGCCCGCGCCGAGGAGGCGGAGGAAGCTCTCGACGCCCACAAGGCCGCTCTCGCCCGTGTCCGGTATCTCGCCGAAGACTGGGCGACCCTCCCTCACGGCGCATACACCAGAGCGGGCAGGCGGATCCTCGCCGCTCTCGACACCCCGGAGACCAGCCGTGCCACCTGAGCAGCGCGTTCACGCCATCGTGTTCAACGCCGTCGGCCCCGCCCTCCGCACCGTCGGCCTGTGGGCGAAGCTGACCAGCCGCCAGACCATCGCCGACCGGGTGTTGGCCGCTCTCGCCGAGCACGGCCTGGTCGTCGTAGCCCGTGCCGACCTCGACGCGTACGTCAACCGAGACGGCACGAACCTGCTGCGCGAGGTGGACGGGCTCAACGCGCTGCTTGCCGCTCTTGGAACGGAGAAGCCCAATGCCTGACGCCTGCGTGTTCTGCCAGATCGTCGCCGGACAAGCCCCAGCAAGGATCGTCGCTGAGTGGGACGACACGCTCGCGATCCGCCCGCTCAACCCGGTCACCGACGGCCATGTGCTCGTCATCCCGAAGCGGCACGTCGCCGACGCGGCAGAGGACCCCGCCGTGTCGGCGGTCGTGATGCGCGCCGCCGCTGAGCTGGCCGTCCCGCCGTACAACATCATCACCTCGGCAGGGCGTGAGGCCACGCAAAGCGTGTTCCACCTGCACCTGCACATCGTGCCCCGCAAGGAGAGCGACGGCTTGGCCCTGCCCTGGTACAGCGGGCGCGGCGGGAAGGGCGCACACCATGGCTGACGACCTCCGCCAGCGCGAGGAAGACTGGCCCGCACTCGCCCGAGCCGTACGAGACCGCCGCCGAGAACTCGGCATTCCGACCCAGGAAGTCGCTGCTTGGCGGGCTGGGATGTCGCAGAACACCTGGCAGCGCGTGGAGTCGGGGACGCCGGTCAGCCCACGCTCCCTGGCGGCTGTAGCGAACCTGCTCGGCTGGGACGCGGGCCACCCGATGGCGATCCTGTCGGGAGCCTCTGACCAGCCGATTTCCCAGAACCGGGAAAACGCTGCCGCTTGCCGGCATGGCTGCGCGACATGCCGGGACACCCCCAAGCCGGTACACCCCGAGAGGAGAGCGCTCCGCGACCGGTACGCGTCGGCGGTCGCGTGGGCCTACTGCACCCCGCATGCCATCGCCGACGCCGTTCTGGCCGTCCGAGATGAGGAGTTGGAGGGCGCCCACGCTGCCGAGGAGGCGCTGGACGGCGCCCAGGAAGCGCTCGCCCGTGTCGCTGCCCTGGCCCGTCGCCTCGCGGAGACGGATCCGAAGACCGCGGACCTGATCGCGGAAACGATCCTTGGGGTGGCGGGGGAATGCAAGCCCGGCGCCGCTCTCGCGCTCCTTGATGCTCCTCCGGAGTCCCGGTGACCCTGTTCGCCGAGGAGGGCACGCCCCGCCGCGTCAAGTGCAGGGCGTGCCCTCGGATGCTCACCGACCCGAAGTGGGTCGCCTTCGGGTGGGGGCGTTGCTGCGCGAAGAAGCTCGGTCTCATCCCCGCTCCGCGCTCACGGGGCGTGTCAGTTCACCCCCGGGCCGGCGGAGACGTCGAGGGGCAGGGCGACCTCCTCGCGGAGGAGGCGGAGGAGTGAGAGCGCGGGAAAGAGCTTGCTGCGCGGTCAGTCCTCGGCGGGAGGTTTCTCGTTGACTCGCCCGCTGGAAATCAGCCACTTGCTGACCTCTCGCCAGGACCAGCCGGGTGCGCCATTGACTGTGGTCGCAGGCTCGGGCATGGGCGTCTCTCGCGGGCGTGTCTCGCTGCGGGTGGGGGAGCCTTTGGCCACCCAGGCGCGGCGGTACTTCTCCCAGTTGCGGACGGTGCTTACCGGGAACTCGGCGCCGAAGTCTTCGCGTGCGCGCTCGATGATCTCGGCGTATCCGACGATGTCATGCCTCTTGGTCACGTCGTCAGCGTACTACGAGTGGTCACCTTGTCCAGCCACCAGTGGCTTAGTCACGGATAGGTCACAACTCTTCGACTAGGCCATTTATGGCTTGTCGGATAAGCCAAATCCGATAGTGTTGGGTCATCGGCAGGGAGCACACAGAGGAGAACGAAATGACCGCCACCATCACCGACCAGCAGGCCGCTGACATCATCGCCGCCGCCCTCCTCGCGAAACTCCCCGCCGGCGCCCGCGACCAGCTCATCCGAGACCTGTCGGTCGAGGACCGCCGCGCCGCCTACGCCGCCGCCAACCGGATGCCCCGCCGGGCGAACGCCCTCACCGACGACATCGAGCAGATGGGCGAGATCACGGTCGTCCCCTGCGACCACGGCGGCTGGCAGATCCACCACCCCGCGACCGGCCTGGTGCTCGACACCGAGGGCTGCTGGATCGACACGGCCAGCGTGGACCTGGCCTCGATCGCCGGCGAGGACAACACCACCTGGTCCTCCAAGGACCTGGCGGTCGCTGCCGCCCTCGCCACCCTCTAACCCGCCCCGGCCCGGGGCAATCCGGGCCACCCTCCCCCCTTCGCATCCGAGAACGGAGACCCCGTTGAACGCCACCGAGATCGCCGCTGAGATCGCCCGCCTGTCCGCCCTCCTCGCCCCCGCGATCACCGATGAGAACAGCGACTGGGACGGAGACTTCGCCGCTGTCCTCGGCCATCTCGCGGACGCGCAGCGCGACCAGGGCGCTGCCCTCAACGTGGTCGCCAACTCCGCCGAGGGGATGGAGGACGAGCTCTGGGGGAGCGTCGCCTACGAGGCGGCGCGCTCCGCGGACATCTTGGCGGTGACCGCGAAGAACTTGGCCTCCGGTCGGGACTCCGCGCAGGCGGCGCAGGAGGAGACCGCCGCCGCGATCGACGCCGCTCGCACTGCTCACTTCTCGACGATCTTCGCCGAGACTCGCCCGTCCAGCTTCTTCGCCGCTCTCGCGGATCTGCCCGGCGCTCTCACCACCCGCTGACGCTGCGGAGGGGGCTCCTTTGGGAGTCCCCTCCACTCCGCCAGACCAACCGCCCCACCCGCTCCGAGAGGTACGACTTGAGCCCCACGTGTGCCCTGTGCGGCACCACCCCGCAGCCGTCCGACGTTTCACCCGTCCCTGCCTGGAGGTGCTCCCAGGGGTGCCCGCACCCGGCGCCGAGCGTCCAGCCGGCCACCACCTGACCTCCAACCGATCAGCAAGGAGAACCGACGATGACCGCTTTCGAGGCACAGGCGCCGATCTTCGAGGTCCGGTGCGACGTCCCCGAGTGTGAGGCGACCTTCACGCCCGACAGCGCCTTTTCCCGCCGCCACGCCCGCCAGGCCCGTCTCGCGGCGGGCGACGCCGGATGGGACGTGCCCCCGCCGCGCGGCAAGGGTTCGCGTTCCCTGCACGACTTCTGCCCCGAGCACGCCCGCTGCTGACCCCTCAGCCCTTTTCCCGGTCTGCCGGGCTCGCGTTCGCGGCGCGGGAAGGGCGCCTCCCCTGACACCAACGATCTTGAACGGAGCCCCCTCGTGAACTTGATCCCTCGCTCACCCCGCCAGTTCGTCCGCGCGTTCGTCGCCGGGCTCGCCGAACTCCGCCGCCTCGTCACCCGCCCCTGACCTCCAAGGAGACCTGACCGATGACCAGCAAGCCCAGAGTCGTGGGCGTCCACGACGGAGGCGACGGCGAGTGGGGCGTCACGACACTCGTCGGCGGCAACCGCGCCCACCAGACCCACCCCTGCCCGGCGTGCCCCTGGCGCAGAGACGCACCCACAGACGTCTTCCCGCCCGAGGCGTTCCGCCACTCGGCCCGCACCACCTACGACCTGGCCACCAGCAAGTTCGCCTGCCACATGTCCGGCCGCGAACGGCCGAAGACCTGTGCCGGCTTCCTGCTGCGCGGCGCATCCGACAACCTCGCCGTCCGCATGAGCGCCGCTGACTACTCCGGAGTTCACTCCACGGTTGACCTGTACGACGACTACCGGCAGATGGCGGTCGCCAACGGCGTGGACCCGGACGACCCTGCGCTGGCGCCATGTCGTGGGGACCGGTCGATGGAGTACCTGCCGCACCGAGAGGACAGCTGAGCCATGTCTGAGTGCACCTGCTGGGCTCCCGAGGACGCCGAGCCTGAGGACCACGACAGGGACTGCCCGGAGAACCCGGGCTGGGACCTCGACGAAGAGGAGAGCTGACCCGTGGCCGAGCGGATCGAGTACGCCTGCCGCTACACCGGCTGGGGAACCGACCCCGCCACGGGCGAAGAGGCACCAGCCGTCGTCTACGAAGTCGCCGGCGAGGGCGATGCTGGCCTGCTGGAGGCTCGCGAGGCCATCACGCCCCTGCGCCGCTGGCAGGCAGCCCAGGGCCTCCCCGTGGACGCCGTGGTGGTGTCTCGCCCCGTCCACGAGTGGGCCGTCGTTGACTCGCCCGCCCGCCCCTGACGTCGTTGTCGGCCCGCCTCCTGCGGGCCGACACGCCACACTGAACCCAACCCCCACGCAGAGGAGAACCGACCCGATGCTAACCGCTGAGCAGGCAGCCAAAGCGTCCAAGGACACGCTCCGCCAGGAGGTCTTATGGCTGCTGGACGAGAACACCCGCCTGACCCGGGAAGCCGCCCAGCAGGTGACATGGGAGCGTGAGCGCATCATGCGGGAGTGGACTCGCCGGGCCGCGAAACCGCCGGCGCGCACCGAGTGGATGGCGCCCACGAACCGGCTCGTTGTCGATGGCGACGGCCCGGCGTTCGGCACCCTCCACGTCCGCGACCCCGCCGTGCCGCCGCACCTGGCGCCGCCCACGACCCGCCGAGGACGCTACCTGTCGGGTGATGTGCGGGAGGCTGGCCCCGGCTCCTACATCGGCAAAGCCCTGTGTGGGTGGCCGATGATGGCTGACGAGTTGTGGTGTCCCGCCCGTGGGAGCCTGCAACACGCGGTGAACCACAACCGGGCGGGGCTGTGCTCGTGTGTGGAACTGTGCGGCATGTGCTCCTACCTGTCCGCCTGCCCCACGATCGAGGCCGCCTGGGAGGCGACGTGAGAGCCAAGCGCCCACCCCTGCTGGACCGCGCCCGCTGGTGGTGGATGTTCCGCGACGTCTGGGCCAACGACATCACCCTGGCCGCCTCTGGTGGACGCGTCTTCCTGGAGATGCACACCCGCTCCCGGTACAAGCGGTGCATCGTGGTGAAGACCACGCCCGACGAACTGCGCCTGCTGGCCGACCAGATCCGCGACATGCTCGACGACCCGGAGAAGATCGATGTCCAACTCTGACGGCGTCCTCGCCGCGATCGACGCCTGTCTTGAGGACTACGACGTCGGCCCCGACGCCATGAGGTGGGCGCCCGACGAGCTGGACCTGACCGCCGAAACAACTGTGCCAAACACAGATCTCCCCGAGTGGCAGTACGTGATCGTCGGGGCAGATCCCGCCGTGGTAGAGGTACGGCGCTACGGCCAGCCGTGGGGCGCCTACCTGCTCAACAGTTTCCCCGATGGGCCGCGCGAGTACATGGAGCGCACGGTGGCCGAGCATGGCGAAGAGACCGCCTTCTACGTGGACGAGGACGGGTGCCTCCTCGGCATTGAGGCCGTTGGAGCACTGCCCGGAACCGTCATCGCCACCACCAAGGAGACCCTGTGAGCCGCTCCAGGTACGACCGTGAAGCCGCATTCTTCGACCGCCTCCGTGCCCTCGACCAGCACCACCGAGTCTTGAGTGTGGCCCTCGCATGGTTGGTCTGCGTCGCTGCGAGCACACTGCTCATGGTTGGCCCCGCCGTGGGCTTGTTCGGCTTCGCCGCTATCGCTGGCCGTGATCCTGCGGGCGTGGAAGCGGCGGTGGCTATCGCGGGCGGCGGCGTGCTCGTCGGTTCTGCCCTCATGCTGCTGATGGGCGGGCGTAGGATTCCCGCCGACCCCCAGGAGGACCGTTGAACGAGGACCTGCCCGCCCGACTCCGCGCGGCGATCGAGCAGAGGAAAGCCCTCGCCGAAGCCGCCACCCAAGGCGAGTGGATCGACGACGGCGGCATCTACGTCGGCCACGAGATGAACGGAATCGTCGACCACGTCTATCAGGACGAAGACCAAGCGCACATCGTGGCCAACCAGCCGAGCGCGGTCCTCGCCCGATGCAAGGCAGATCTTGACACCCTCGACCGCTGCGAAAAGTACCTAGGCACTCCTCAAGAGGAGTCTTTCGCCATGCTGATGTGGCACGCTACCCGGCTGGCTGAAGCGACGATCACGGACCTCGCCAAGGGCTACAACATCACCGAGGAGGAGACGTGAGCAAGGCTCTGTGGATCGTCGACCTCGACGGCACTCTCGCTCTCCGAGGAGACCGCGACCCGTACGACTGGCACCGGGTAGGGGAGGACGCCCCGAACCCGCCTGTCGTCGCCGTCGTTCGGGCGCTGATCCTCGCCGGGCATCCGGTGGCGTACGTGTCCGGACGCAAGGAGCAGTGCCGATACCAGACCGAGGTGTGGCTGTGCGCCAACGTCGGCTACTGGGACGACGTCGAAGGCTTGTGGATGCGCGCCGACCACGACAACCGGCCCGACGTGCAGGTGAAGCACGACATCTACACCGAGCACTTCGCCCACCGGGAGATCGCCGGAGTCATCGACGACCGCGCGGCCGTGGTCCGCATGTGGCGTGAAGAGCTGGGCCTGACCGTCCTACAAGTCGCCGAGGGGAACTACTGACGAAGCGCCAAGAAGTCGCAGGTGGCACGAATGCGAACTGCGGAAACACGACACCCGGAATAGATTATCTCGGCTGATCGCTGAGACACGAAAGCGGCCCCCCGATCCCACACGGAGAGCCGCCCGCCCCACCTCGTCAGACCCCATCATCCCCAATGGTCTCCCGTAAGCGTACGACCTCGGGGAGGCCGCCAATGTCCGATCGAGTTTGCCTGGGCCGCTGCAACGGCGCCCAGCGCCGCAAGGCCGAAGACCACACCCGCGCCCTCGCCACCTGGCAGGCAGCCCTGGCCAGGTGGGTAGACGCCCCTGACGACACCCGCGGACCCGAACCCATCCGCCCTGTCGAACCCACCTACCGGTGGACCGCCGGCACCCCCATCTGGTGCCTGTCGGACTCCGCGGCGATCCGCTCAGCCCTCACCGACCTCGACGAGCAGATGGCGCTTCGCCTCATGGCCGGCGACGGGCACGGCTCCATCAACCTCAACGAGCGCGTCACCAGCTCACCCGAACCCGGATCCCCATCCCCTGCACACGACCAGCTCGACGAGCTCGTGCGGTGGATGAGGGAGTGGGAGAACGCCTACCGGGAGACCCAAGGCTGGCCTACAGCGCCGGTCCGGGGAGCGTCCGCTCCTGCTTTGACGTCGTCGGTCGCGTGGCACCTCTCCCACCTCGACGGGATCCTCGCCCACCCCGACACCGCCGAAGGGTTCGGCGTCGGCATCCTGTACTGGCACGCGCAGGTCACCGCCGCGGCGAAGACCAAGCCGAAGCGGAGCCACATCAAAGGGGTGCGCTGCCGCCAGTGCCACGTCGCGACCCTGTACCGGTTCGAAGACGAAGATGGCGAGGTCCGTGTGGAGTGCCGTAACCGGGGCTGCGGAGAGAACCGCGGCGGGCCGGCCGTGATGACGCTGGCCGAGTTCCAGGGGCACGTCCAGACCGAAGCTGACGCTGAGATTGCTCGGCGGGCATCGTGAGCGAGTCCTGCCCGACCTGCCGAGGCCGCGGGACTCTGCCCGACGCGAAGACGTGCGCTCTTGCCGACTGTGGGCGGGAGTTCCGATGGCAGGACGACGGGCGGGGGAGAGACCACCCGCGGGAGGATGCCGCGTACTGCTCAGCGTCGTGCCGGAGGGTCGCCGCCCAGCGCGCCTACCGCCGACGGCGAGCCGCGTGATCGCATCGCCCGGAGAGATGCGATCACATTTGGTTCGTTCGCCCGTCCTGCCCAGAAATGCAGGTGTGGTGGATCGGCCTTCCCAGTAGCGTTGCATGCAGTTCATCGGGCCTGGAGTCGGTGCGGGTCGAAGGACATCGGTTATCTCTTTCCAAGATTCCGCCGGTGTCTGCCTCCATATCCGCGCCTTCTCCCGGCTCGGTGAACTGGTCAGGTCTGGTGTTGGCACGGGTCGAAGCATCATCGGTTATCCACTGTTAATGGGGCGGTTGCGGGTTCGAGTCCCGCCGCAGGCTTCGGCCTGTGTAGCTCAATTGGCAGAGCACCAAAAATACCGGTGGGCGTCCCCATATCCGTGCCTTCACCTGACCTGATCGTTCGTCAGTCCTGTCGGCGGTGCGGGTCGAATCTCGATCGGTTATCGCCTCTGGAGCGGGTGACGCAGGTTCAAATCCTGCCGGGCCGACCACGTCGGCCTGTCGTCTAGCGGCCTAGGACGCCTAAACGCCGGTCGGAGTCCCCATATCCGCACCGTCGACAGGGCTGACGAGCAGGGGAGCGGGTCGAAGAACGTCGGTTATCGGGAACAATTTGTCGCGGGTTCGAATCCCGTCGCCGTGGCCTAGCTGCGGTGTAGCTCAGCCTGGTAGAGCGATTGTCAAAACCCCGGCGCTCATCACCACATCCGCTCCCCTTTCGCATATCCGCTCACAGGCGGGTCGAACGAAGGAGAGAGCACATGGCACGTGATCCGCTCGCGGGGATCTCCACGATCACAACCCCGCAGACGCAGCGCATCCCCGGCCGCACCGATCAGGTTCTCAACAACGCCGGCGGCTACGTGTTCGCCAAGGACACCTGGGAGCGCGTCGAGGACTTCATCCTGCTTGGAACATGTGGCGGCACGTACTACGTGGGTGAGGACAAGCTGACCGCGGACAACGCCGACGTGCTGTTCGTCGCGGTCGCCGAGGATGGGCCGCGCGTCGTCAACCTCATCGTGGCCATCTCCACCGCCCGGCCGCCCCGGGCGCCGAAGCCCCGCCCGGCCATCTTCGCTCTCGCCGCGGCGTTCGCCCGCGGCGACCTCGACACCCGCCAGGCCGTCAAGGCTGCTCTGCCGTTGGTGGTGCGGACCACGGATCATCTGGCGATGTTCGTCGGCTACCTGAAGAACCTCGGCGGCAAGGCATCCCGTAACGGGTCCGGCCTGGTCGTGGGCCGCGCCCTGCGGACGGCGCTCGCGTCGTGGTTCCTGCGGGACGAGCCCGACAACGTGGCGTTCCGGGCGTGCAAGGCGATGCAGCGCAAGACGCCGCAGGGTGAGGCGCTCGCGCTGCGGGACGTGCTGCGCATCGCCCACCCGAAGGCCGACACCGCGCAGCACAGGGCGCTGTTCGGCTGGATCGCAGGCAACGTCACCGACGACGAGGCTCGCGACGAGCTGCCCGCCGTCGACCGGTTCCTCACCGCGAAGGCCGTCACGTCTGTGGACGAGGCGATCCGCGTGGTGGGCGAGCTGCGGGTGCCGTGGGAGTTCCTGCCGGATGCGATGCTGCGCGAGCCCGCGGTGTGGGAGGCGCTGGTCGACACGGTCGGGATGACCGCGCTCATCCGCAACCTCGCCCGGATGACGCGGATCGGCGCCCTCAAGCCCATGGGTGACGCCACCGGCCGCGCTGTCGCGCGCCTCACGAACGGGGAGGCGATCGTCAGGGCGCGGATCCACCCGATGGACGCCTGGCTGGCCATGCGCGTCTACGCGTCCGGCACCGCCCAGCCGAACCCCCGCGCTGATGTCCAGACGTGGAAGCCTGTCCCGGCGATCCTCGACGCGTTGGAGGAGACCTACGAGCTGTCGTTCGGCGGCGTTGAGCCGTCCGGCAAGCGGCTCCTCGTCGCGGTCGACTCCTCAGGGTCGATGAGCGGCGGATGGGGCGGACGCCTCACCATGGGCGGGTCTCCGCTCGGCGCCCCCTACGAGGTGGGGTGCGCCATGGCGGTCATGCTGGCCCGCATCGAGCGCGGCAACGTGCACGTCATCGACGTCGACACGTCCGTCCACGCCTCCAAGGTGACGCCCCGCACGAACCTGCGGGAGATCGCCTCCTGGCGACCCTCCGGCGGCGGCACGAACCTCGCGCTGCCGTTCGACTGGGCGCGCCAGGAGCAGCTGAACGTGGACGGCATCGTCCTGTTCACCGACAACGAGACCTGGGCCGGCCGAACCCACGCCTCCCAGTCGCTCACCGCGTACCGCAAGGCCATCAACCCTGCGACGCGCGTCGTGGTCGCCGCGATGACCGCTGCCGGACACACAATCGGCGACCCGAACGACCCGGGCGTGCTGAACATGGCGGGCTTGGACGCGTCGCTGCCGATGGTCGTGAACGGCTTCATTCGAAGCTGATCCAATGGGTGCGTGAGGGCGGGGCTATCTGCCCTCACGCGTCTATTGGACAAAAAATCGATTTCCTGCAACGATGATCCGCAACCGCAGGTATGCCCTTTGGAGAGAGATCTCCGGAGGGCTTTTTTCATGTTCGGGGGTGCTTTGAACCCCGACGTGGATCCGGACATTGACCCGTCCGAAGTTGTCACTCCCTCGCAGGCCGCCGCCCGCTTCGGCGTCCCGGCCGGCACGGTCCGCTCGTGGATCTCCCGCCGCCGGATTAAGCCGATCGGCGCGATTGGCAGATACAACGTGTACGACTACCGGGTGCTGGCGAAGGTCGAGTTCGAGATGAACTATCAGCCTGATGAGGCTGAGGTCGCCTAGATAGTCCTAGACATTCCGAGACGCGCTCCTCTGGCGAGGGTGCGCCGGCTCCGTGCACGCTTCCCCGCGGTGCACGTCGAGCCTTGGGGGCTGGTTGGTCCTTGCGCGAGGGCGCCGACCAGCCCCCCACCAAGACGCGCACCCTTCCTGGCGGGTGGGTGTGCCGCGTGTCGCTGAGCAATGTGGAGCCCCCTTCACGCTCGCCGCGCGACTCCGGTACGGCCTGGCCTGAGGGCATGGGGGTGCCCAGCGGACGGTCAGGCCGTACCGGAACAACACCGCGAAACACCCCCGATGGAGAACGCTCATGAAGGTCTACCTAGCCACCAGCGGCACGTACTCCAGCTACCGAGTACACGGCGTGTACGCCCGCCGAGAGGACGCTGAAGCGTACGAATTCAGCGAGAACGTCGATGAGTACGAGCTGCTGGAGAGCCCGCAAGAGGTCCGGTCCTGGCACAGGCTGTTCTGGTACCCAGACAATCCCGAGGGCGAATACGAGCGTGAGGGCTTCTTCATGGGCCCCTACAAGACTCGCAACCCCGACGAGATGATGCCTGTCCGCATGGACTATGACGGCCGCTGGGAGCGGGTCGAACACCGCTGGAAAGGCGGTTACGGCGATCGCGGCTCCGGCGTGCTGGAGGTCCAAGGGTGGGACATTGAGCGCGTCCGGAAGGTGTTCGGGGAACTCCGCGCAGAGTGGCTGAACTGCAAGGCGCTCGGCATGGTGTGGGACCCGCGCGACACGAAGTGGACGCCCGGCGAGGTGGACGCCTGATGCGTATTCAGATCTTTCCCCTGCCTCATGTTGTCGTCGGCGAGGTTGTTGAGCAGCCGTTCGCGCTCGTCGTGGACCAGTACGACGCGCCGACCACCGAGGAAGAGTTCGACCGGTGGCAGCACTTCAAGCAGGAGTGCGGAGCCCGCGCGGTGCTCGTGACCCCGGAAACGGTCGAGGTCGTAGACCGGTACGCAGAACCCGCAGCGCCGCAAGAGCCGGTGTCGGGCAACGCGGACGCACTGCGGGACTTGGCACGCCTCGCCGAGTACGTGTACGACAACTTCCCCGACGGCGCCGCTCAAGGTGGCGGCACGATCGTGGATGTGGCCATGCGGCTGCTCGGCGAGTTGCCTCATCACCGTGACGCGGGGAAGCTGACCGCTGGGTGGCCGAAACTCCATCGGGACCGCTCCGAGGACGACGCGTGATGGCCCGCTGCATGCTCCGCTACCAGGTGGTCGTGAACGACCGGCCGCAGGGGTTCAAGCTCGGCGGGAACCCGGTTCACGTGGAAGCCGCACGTCTCGGCGCTGGACCGCAGGCTCAGCATCTCGTGGAGTTCTGGGCAGAAGGTCGTCGTCTCGACGGCACGGAGATCGAGCGGACGTTCCAGGTATTCGGCACCGGTCACCCGTTGCCCGAGGGGGCACGCTGGTGGGGGACCACCGCCCGCACTCCGGAAGGGCTCGTCTGGCACCTGTACGAGGTGCCCAGCGGTGAGGGGCAGGGGCAGGGCTGATGGCCATCCACGCCGATTCCGTAGAGGAAGCGTTGCGCACCATCACGCTCCCGCCCGGCCCCGCGCTCCTGTACGTGACCGAGGGCGACAACCCTACGATCACCGTCCTCGATCGGGCCGACCCCGACTTGATGCGGCATCGGGACCGGGCTATCTGCCGGGCGCTCCTGGTGTACGTCGTCGAAGACATGGACACGCCGTGAACGTCCTCCGCCGTGCTTGGCGTGTCCTCGCAGACACGCCCACCAGCAAAGCCGCCGACGCCTGGACCCGGCTGCACACCGCGCTCAAGATGGGCCAGAGCGAACTGGTGACGGTCAACATGTCGGACACCGTCATCCGTGAGGAAGCCGCGCCTGGCGAGCCGGCCGCCCGAGGTGCGCGACGGACGGAATGCTCCTTCGTCAACGAGCTGGGGAATCATATTTTGGTTGACTCCCGGCTCGACGGCTCGGAAGTCACCATGGTGATCTCCGGACCCGCCAGCGTTTGTGAGAACACAGTCACAATCATGGAGGCCTTGGAGGTGCACCGGCAGCTCGGGTATCTCCTGGCCACCCAAATACGTCTCGCACGGCACCCCGCAGTGCCGCGCCGTGGGGGAGTCGTGAAGCTGCTGAAGCTCTGGCGAGCGCGCCGCGAGGTCGACGTCGACGAGCACGGGCTACAGATCGTCCAGAGCGACGCTGAGGTGTTGAAGAGAGCCCGACCAGACCGCCCACCAGGATGGTGAGCCGAGTGGATGGCGGTGAACGAACGATGACCGTCCTGACACCGGGGAGCGTCCGCGAGGTCGCGGCGTGGATCAAGCGGTGGCGCCCAGACGACCTGGTGGACGTCGAGGTGGCGCCCGTACCGAGGATCACCGTGCAGACGACCGGGCGGCCCTTGGTGTACGAGGCTGACTCCATCCGACGCCTCACCCTCCGCTGACCCCCAAGAGCTTCCGCGAAAGCGGATCCGCGCTGCCGTGATGGCAGCGCTCCAACCGCGCGAGATGCGCACCGTCGAGATGACAAGGAGGGCAAGATGCCCAAGGAGAACACCGACTGCATCGCCGGGACCGGACTACGAACCGAAGTCAGCTGGTGGCCCGGCGACACCGGGCACGTGCAGATCGCCACGATCAACCAGAGCAGCGAGATGAAGCTGGAAGACGGCGGAACCCCGGACAACCCCGAAGGGCTGTTCTACGGCTGGCACGCCACCCTCGACCGCGAAGGCATCAACCGGATCATCCGGTCCCTGCGCAAGGCCCGCGACTCCGTCTACGGGAGGGATGAGTGAGCACAGCCGACGCTGACGCGTTGAGCGAGCGGATCTCCCACGCCTTGGCGGAAGCCATTAAGGCGGGGGAGATCCCCGGTGGCGGCATGCCTGACAAGTTCGTTCTCGTCGGAACCAGCATCGACGAGGACGGCGGTCACCGCATGATCTTCTCCGCCAACAACGGCGCCCGCAGCATGGAAACGCTCGGGCTGCTCGACGGGGGACAGGCTGTGTGGAGGTCGGAGTTCGTGGACTGGGTGCGCGGCACCGAAGACTGAGCGATCTGCCTGCCGCTGATCCGTTTCGGTGTACAAAACGCCCACTCGAAATGCCCGCTAAGCCGTTTTCAGCCCAGTCCATAGCGGGTCCGACTGGTAGAATTAGAACGACAGTTCTTCAACACGAAGAACCCCGGCGACGGTGGTAGCCGTCCCGGGGTATGGCCGATCCACGTAGGAGATCGACAGTGCACAACGGTACTTCCTTCAACCCCGAGGACGACAACCGGGGTGAAAATCAGGAACTCCAGATCTTCGACAACGGAGAGTTCCATCTGGAGATCACCATCGTTGGCGACAGCTTCATCGTCAACGCGCCGGGCCTCGCCAAGGCACTCGGCAACCGAGACGCCAGCAACATGCTGGCCAACCTCGACGAGGATGAGAAGGGGTACTTTCTAGCCAGTACCCCCGGCGGCGAGCAGACCGTCTGGCACGCGAAGGAACCCGGCTTCTACCGGCTGATCGGACAGCGCCAGGTTGGCCGGATCAAGAACCCCGCTGTCAAGGATCAGGTCGAGCGCTTCCAGCGATGGGTGTTCCACGATGTGATCCCGTCGATCCGCAAGACCGGGCAGTACCGCCAGCAGTTGAGCCGCAAGGACCTCGCTCGCCAGTGGTACGAAGCCGAGGAGCGCGCCGAGCTTGAGGCTGCTCGTGCCGACAGGGAGCACGCCGCCCGCATGATCGAGGCCGCCGGACGTGAGGCCGCCGAGGAAGAGATCCAGATCCTCGGGCCGAAGGCCGCCGCCGCTGACCACCACCGATCCGCCGACGGGCTCATGACCTTGTCGGACTTCGCGAACAAGCTCAAGGCGTGGTCGATTCAGAACCTCGGGATCCGCATCCTCCAGAAGGACGTCTTCGACTTCCTCGGCGAGATCGGCCTCATCTGCCGAGGCAACACGATCCGCAACAACCGCCCCAAGTCCTTCGCCACCGACCGGGACTTCATCCGGGAGAAGGAAACCGAGTACGAGGACAAGAACGGCAACCTGCGGATCAGCTACTCCTCCCGCCTCACCCCGCCCGGCGACGGATGGGCGTGGGACCGGGCCGTGAAGCGCCTCGACGAGACCGGTTCCCTTCGCAAGCCCCTCGGAGGTGTCGCGTGAACAGCGACGTCACCCTCTCTGTCAGCGAGTCCAAGGGGCCGATCCCTGCCCGCCTCAACCGCTACACCGACCCGACTGGCGAGACGGTCGAGTACAAGAGCGAAGGCCGCGCCACGGCGTGCCCTGGCTGCGGTCAGCCTCCGGTCGAGGGCGAGATCATCACGAAGATCTTCTTCCGGTGGTGGCACGGCGACTGCGGCGCCAAGCACCTGCGAGAGTCCGGCGCCAACCACGCGTGGGTTGCCCTCGGACTCCAGTTGGAGCGCGCCCCGTCGAAGTTCACCAACGCTGAAACCAAGGCCATCGTGCGCAACCTGCTTCGCATGTGCGGCTCGTACGCCCTCGCTGGTGAGGACGACGAGGAAGAGCCTGAGTACGTCGGCGGCTCCGAGATCACGCCGGGCCTGAGGGTGATCGAGGGAGGCCGCCATGAGGGTCCTGATCCGTGGGAGTCGGCCAGCGTCGAGTAGTTCGTGATCTTCGGTCCGGCCATGCAGGTCCACATCTGGTCTGGCCGGACCGAGCAACACCCGGGCGGGCGGCTTCGGCCTCCTCATTCGAGACGCGGCCTCCTGGGCCGCCCGCCTGGCACCACCACCGAACCCATGGAGCTTCATGACACCCGAGGGCACCGCCGGAGACGATGACTGGAACTGGCCGGATCGCGATTAATCCTTCCTCCGGCCGCCGCCGACCTGCTCACGGAGACCGACCCTGCCCAGATCACGGCGTGCGCCCACTGCGCACACGACCTTTGACCGGGAGGGCCAGTGCCTCTCACGCCTGAGCAGCACGAAGCGGATGCTCAGCTTCGCGCCGCGATCGAAGCGGTCGTGCGGGCGTTCGAGTTGGCGCCAGACCATGAGCTGATCACGGACTACGTCGTCGCCGGGGTCGCTGTGTCGATGGCTGATGAGCATGAGGGTGAGACGCAGATGTTCTGCGCGATGCCCGGCGGGAGCCTCCCGCACTACAAGGTCCTCGGGCTGCTGCGGCAGGCGCAGATCTTCTACGAGAACGACATCTGACCCCCGACCCCCTGGAGATCTCCATGAGCCAGCGTGTTCCCCAGGTGAGCGACCTCGTTCACTACACGTCGTACGGCACGCCCAATGGCGAGTACCCGAGCGTCTGCCGCGCTGCCGTGGTCACTGAGGTGCCCCCGCATTCCGTCGGCGTGGGCGAGGCCGACGGCTGGACCGTCAGTCTGTGCGTGCTCAACCCCGAGGGCATGTTCTTCAACCGCGCTGTTCAGCAGTCCGATGGCGCGGAGACTCCCGGTTCGCCCGAGTGCCCCAATGCCTGGTCGCACGGCAACCCGTTCCGCTACTGCGCATGCGGGTGGATCGAGGCGTCGCACCGTGGCGGCACCTGGCATTGGCCTGAGCGCGTCTGACCTTCCCCCTTCCCGTCCCCCAGGGAGTACGACCATGACCGCCGAGATCACCGAGACGCCCACAGGCCGTCAGATCCTCGACACTCCGATGCAGCCCGACGGCAACGACGTTGACGCAGCGACTATCAGGGAGTACCTGGTGACGCTCCTGGCCACCGTCTGGCGACAGCGCGAAGGGTTCAGCGGCAAACGCCCCTTCGGTAACTCCGACTGGACATTGCACCTGTACGGAGCCCTCATCAAGGCGGGCCACATCAGCGGCGAGTACGACGAGGACGGCTACCTGCTAGAGGTCGACGACGCGACGGGTAATAAGCTCATTGCTTCCGCGATCCAAGCACTCGCGGGGGAAGACCATTGAGCACCGACTGATGGACTTCCCGACCGCTTGGGAGATCGCCCGCGCGACACCGGTTGCTGAGCATGATCCTGATTGCTCGTACGCCCTCCACAACGGCGGCTTCCTGTGTGACTGCCACGTCCTGACCCGGCATCCGCAATACCTCGCCGACTACGGCGACGAGTCGCCTGCTCCTGTCGGTGCCCGGATCGACGGCGAGGACTACTCCGCCGTACCCACCCTGACCTGACCTGATCACCACCTGAAGGGCCGTCCACCGGGCGGCCCTATTTTCATGCCCAAAGGAGAGGCCCCGATGGCTATCCGCCTGCCCACCGCCGCCCGCAACGCCGCCGCTGACGCCATCGTGGACCTCGCTGACGCCGGGTCCGGCGCCGCCGTCATGGAGATCCGGTCCGGCTCCCAGCCCGCCTCGGCGAACGACAGCGCGTCCGGCACGCTGCTGGCCACGGTGACTCTCGCTGACCCCGCGTTCGGGGCGGCCAGCACGGGCGTCGCCTCCCTGTCCGGCACCCCGCTCTCCGCGACCGGTGCCGCAGATGGCACAGCAGGCTGGTTCCGCATCAAGGACAGCGCCGCCGCGACCGTGCTGGACGGGTCGGTGACCGTGACCGGCGGCGGTGGGGACCTGACCTTGAACACCACCACGATCAGCACCGGGGTCGACTTCGAATTGACCTCCGGCACCATCACGATGCCTGCGGGTTGATTCCGTGTCGTCGCTCTCCAACGGCTTCGAGGGCGGCACCAACGCGACGACGATCACCGTCGGCAACAGCGGCGGCACGTCCGGCGACGCATTCGGCGCCGTCACTATCGACGGCGGAAACGCCCTGGTCTACGACGCCACCCTGGCAGCACACGGCAGCGTGTCCGGCAAGGTATCCACCGGCGTCACCTCCGGCAGCGCGTACGTCGCGTGGACCTCCGGCATCCCTGGCACATCAGCCAGCTTGTGGTCCCGTGCGTACTACCGTTTCGCCGCCAACCCGTCCGCCGCGGTCAATATCCTGAGGATCCTCAGCGGCAGCAACGGGATCATGGGATCGATCCGGGTCAACGGCTCCGGCACGATCGGCATGCTGTACGGGTCCGGCACGCTCGCCGGAACCTCCACCGTCACCATCACCCCCGGCGCATGGTTCCGGGTCGAGGTCATGGTTACTGCCGGGGGCGTCGGCGTCGGCGTTATGACCTGCCGTATTTTCCTCACCCCGGATGCCACCACCCCCGACGAGACATTGGCGATCAGCGGCGTCAACACCGGCGCCGTCAACCCGAGCAGGCTCCGCGTCGGCGTCGTCTCCAACCTGGCCAGCGTCTCCCCGTTCAACTTCGACGACCTCGCCGTGAGCGACGTCGACTGGGTCGGCCCCGTAGCCGGTAGCGGATCAGTCGAGGGCGCCCTGGCCGCTACCCTGCCTGCTCTGACCGGCTCAGCAGCGGGGACCATCACCGCATCCGGATCACTCACCGGCGCCCTGCCCGTGCTCACCGCTTCGGCTACCGGCACGATCACGGTCACGGGGACCACCCAGGCCACCCTTCCGGCACTCACCGCCGCCCTGACCGGTGACGTCACCGCAACGGGCGCCCTCGACGCCACACTCCCCGCGCTCACCGCCGACCTCGCGGGCACGGTCGAAGTGTCCGGCGTGGCCGGCACCCTCACCGGCACCCTGCCTGCAGCCCAAGGCGCAGCTACCGGCGCGGCCACCGTCAGCGGCGAGGTCACAGCAGCCCTGCCCGCGGTGACCGGCTCTACCACCGGTACCGTCACGGCCGCCGGCCAGATGGCCAGCATGTTGCCCGCCGTACAGGGAGACTTCACCGCCGCCGCCCAGGTGGCTGGCCAACTCGCGGGAGCTCTGCCTGCACCCGCCGCGAACATGGCTGGCGGGGTCACCGCCCAGGGCGACCTGGCGGGCGTGCTGCCTGCCGCCACCGGAGCGCTCGCGGGCGGCGTGACCGTTTCCGGTCAACTCGCTGGTGTGCTCCCCGCTGTCGTCGGCGACTTCACGAGCGCTGCGGGCGGCGTTGAAGGCGTACTGGCGGGAACTCTTCCGTCGGTGGCCGGATCGTTCACTGGCCACCTCGGCACGACAGGCCATCTCACCGCCACCCTGCCCACCGTCGAGGGGACCTTCGGCGGCGCTGTGGACGGCGGCAGCGGAATCCTCTCCGGAACCCCGCCCGCGCTGGCGGGCGGCTTCAACGCCACGGTCACGGCGCGCGGTGACCTCGCTGGGATGCTCCCGGCCGTGACTGGGTCGCTCACGGGCGTGGTGGAGTCCGCGGGCGGCGTGCTCGCCGGCGCGCTGCCAGCCCTCCGCGGTGAGTTCACTGGCCGGGCCCGCGTGTCAGGTCTAGCCGCCGCAGCCCTGCCCGCCATCACCAGCGTCATGCAAGGCGACTCCGTCATCACCGCCGACCTCGCCGGGGTCCTGCCGTCATTGGCGGGCAGCATGGCCGGTCAGGTCATCACCCCGACAGGTGTCCTATCCGGCGCCCTACCCGCCGTTGTGGGCGCGTTCCAGGGCGTCTCGGACGCCGTTGCGGAGCCCGACATCACCATCCGCCTCGGCGCATCCCGCCGAGCCTGGTCTACGGCCACCTCACGCAGGGCATGGGCTGGCCGCTCGACTCGCGGTTGGTCCGCCGACAGTCAGTAAGGGGGAGCGGTGGCGATCGAGCACTACCCGCGTGAGACGTCGGAGTATCTGCCCGTCGTCGTCGACGGAGACGAAGACCTCAACACGCTGGTGGTGGAGATGTCCGTCGTCGCGTACGGGATCCGCCCCACGATGTGGGTGTCCGCCCAGTGGGATGTCGACGACGACGGCGCGACGATTGCGAAGGTGAAGATCGGGCCGGGCAGCTCGTTCGACTTCAGTGCGTCGCCGGGCACGAAGGTGCCGTGGGTGCGGGTCACCACCTCCGACGAGGTGCCCGTCCTTGAGGGCGATCCGATCCAGATCACTTGATCTGGGCTCCTCGATACCCCATTTCGTCACTCTCGGTATAACTTCTAACGGGCGGGATAAACCGAGGTGGCTACCGTCCGTAGTTTTGCCAGCAAACGGAGATCAGCATGAGCATCCCCGACATCTTCACGCTCCTCGCGCTCGTCCTCTTCGGCGCCGCTTCCGTCGTCGCTGTCATCCATAAGTCGTGGGTCGCCGCGCTGTTCTGCGCTGGGGTGTTCTGCCTCGTTCTCGCGGGCGCCGGTCTCATCGACACCTAGGACTGCTGATCGCCGGGGATTTGGTTCTTCGTAGATTGCTGAGCTATAGCCCGGCGAAGCGGCCCCATCGTCGAGCGCCTGAGATCTGCTCGCACCACGCAACCGCATCGCTCCACCAGAAGCTCAAGAAGCTCCGAATAGTTGGGCAGACCTTCCAGTCGCCCCCGAGTGCCCACGAATTGCATGATGGCGCGGCGAAGACCCCTATCGGTCACTCGTACAGCCAACCGTGAAATCTCGTCGTTGAGCTCCCCCTCTTCCTGTTCCCGCACCATGAAAGAGCGCCGATCTTGCCGCTCGTGCGGATTCATCATGGTGTCCAGATTGTGCGCCGACCGCATCCGGCTGAACACCACGATCAACTCCTCGCACGCTGCGACCGCTGCTTCACGCCGCCGCAGCCGGGCTTGAGCCCGCGCCGCGTACATCTGACCGAGCAGCCCGCCGATCGTCGCGAGCACACCGCCGATGATCACACCAATCAGTTCTGCTGACACGTCTCCACTATCCGCCGCACAGCAGAACACGCCAGCCGAATGAGGCGTTTGCCTCATCAAGAACCCTCCGGCCAGCTACCGGAGGTAGAGGACCCCGAGCCTTCCCGGACCCGGGGTCCTCGCCCATCCGGGAGACCTCATGAATCAGCGCAAGCTCAGCATCTTCGGCGGACCCCGCCAGCTCGGGACGCCTCATGAACGATGAGAACCTCCAAGCTGAGATCGCCCGCCTCCGAGCCGGTGAAGCCGACACCCCGCCCCCCGAGGGCACCACACCAACCCCCGCCCAATGGATCCGCCTTTGGAACGACCTCCCAGCAGAGCAGCGTCTCAAGTGGGCGGAACGCATCCTCGGCAATGCCGAACAGGCAAGCCGTTGTTTCCTCATGAACCACGACGTCGAGATAGAGGAACTTCACGAGCGCCTCGAAGTGGCCTCACGCCGTCTGACGGATGCGCGCCCCAAGCCCACCTCGAAGTCCAAGCGGGCAGCGGTCACGGGTGAACCGCGTATGTTCGCCAACGAGATCCAAGCCATCCTCAACGACTTGGGGCTGACCCACGTCGTCGCGAAGATAAGCGCCACCACACGCCCCGAGCCTGACTCTCACAACGCCATGGTCTTCCTCTCCGACCAGGCCACAGAGGACACCACCAATCAGCTGGTAGGCGCCTTCACGGAACGAGGCTGGGCCGCATCTCCCACCCGCAGCAACACGAAGATCTACGTCTACGTCCGGCGCGTACCGGATGAGATCTCTGCCCCATCCGGGGAGACGCCGTGACCTCCACCTCCGACGATCTCCGCAGTGACGTCGAGACAACACGCGCTGCGATGAACGATCTACTGATCTCGCTTCGGGCAACCGGCTGCATCGAGGACGAATCTGCCGCGTCTGCCTCGGATCACACCTTCCCGACACGGCCATCAACCACCCGGTGCACCCATGACAGTGCCGTTCCGGTCCGCTCGGTCGTTGATGACGCACTCCTCGCCGCACTCTGTCCCGACTGTGGCGAGCAGCTACCCGCAGAGTGGCTCACCTGCGAGCACCTCTACGAATCCGGTGTGGACATCACTGGTCTCGGCGAGATCCCTGGCCGAAGATCCTGCAACGAGTGCGGCGTCACCTACTGGCCACCACCACACCGCCCCTCGACGGACACACACGACGGGGAGGCCAAGCCATGACGACCACCCCCGGCGATCCCTCGACCAAGGGAACCGCCAAGGCCAAAGGAACACGCGGCGGCACACGTGGCGGCAGAGGGCGCTTCGAGCGCAGCCTAGAAACCGCCACTCGGGATGCCGAAGCCGCACGTCTCCGTACCCGTGGTCTCACGTACCGGCAGATCGCTGACGAGCTCGGTATGGCAGGCCCAGGCAAGGCGCACGAAGCCGTTCGCCGAGTGCTCGCGGAGACGACGCAAGAAGCCGCCGACGATCTCCGCATGGTCGAGCTGGAGCGTCTCGACGAGATGTATCAGGCGGCACTGAAGGTGCTGGAGACCGAGCATTACGCCGTTTCACACGGCCGCGTGATCTACCTGGAAGAGGGCGGTCCGCCGCTCACAGACGACGGGCCAGTTCTCGCGGCCATCGACCGCCTGCTGAAGGTTCAGGAGCGACGGGCGAAGCTGCTCGGCCTGGACGCGCCGACGAAGGCCAACGTCACTGTCTCGGACGCGATCACCACAGAAATCGAGCGCCTCGCCGCCCAGCTCGGCATCGCCGACGAGGCGCCGGAGATGTCGGAGACGTAACCCCCCGCGAGGTGCCCATGACCGTTGCGACATTGCCTCGCGGCTGGCAGGACTGGCCGGTGGCTGCGCAAGAGCGACTGCTGGCGGCTCTGCGGAACGCGGCGCTGAACAAGCTGGGCCATCTCAGGCCGCGGTGGGGAACGCCGGGCGAGCTGGCGAAGGCGCTTGACCCCAAGACCAGGCAGACCCCCGCTCTTGACCTGATCGACGCCGAACTGGTCCGGCTGCTCGATACCCCTGATGGCCGGCTGGTCATCTCCATGCCGCCCCAGGAAGGAAAATCCCAGAGGGTCTCCCGCCGGTTCCCTCTCTGGGCCCTCACCCAGCGCCCCGACACCCGCATCGCCATCGCGTCCTACGAGCACGGTGTGGCCCGCCGGTGGGGCCGTGCGATCCGTGACGACATCACCGTCCACGGCGCCGAGCTCGGCCTGACGGTCCGCGATGACCTGTCCGCTCAGCACGAGTGGCAACTCGCCGGCCAAGAGGGCGGCGTTTATGCGGCAGGCATTGGCGGGGCTCTGACTGGCCGCCCGGTTGACCTGATGCTCATTGATGATCCGATCAAGGACCGCGCTCAGGCTGACTCGCCGACCTACCGGGAACGGGCGTGGGACTGGTGGACTGACGTCGCCGCGACCCGCCTTGCCCCCGGCGCTCCCGTGGTCTTGATTCTCACGCGCTGGCACGAAGACGACCTCGCCGGTCGTCTCCTCGCCGCAGAGGACGGCCAGCTGTGGCGGGTCGTGAACATCCCCGCCCAGGCCGACCACGACCCGGCCAAGGGGGAGACAGACCCGCTCGGCCGCGCGCCGGGCGAGTTCATGGTTTCCGCCCGGGGCCGCACCAAGAAGCAGTGGGAAGCCATCAAGGTCCGCTCCGGATCCCGCACTTGGGCGAGCCTCTACCAGGGCCGCCCCGCCCCGGCGGCCGGCGATATCTTCTTGCGCGAGTGGTGGCAGGAGTACCACGGGCAGCGGTGGATCGTCCGCCCTGACGGCTCTCACTGGGTTGCGGGCGCTGATGAGGTTGCCATGTCGTGGGACATGGCGTTCAAAGCCACCGACGGCTCTGACTACGTCGTCGGCCAGGTGTGGGCCAGGTACGGGCTGGAGCTGTTCCTTCTCGACCAGGTCCACGCCCGACTGTCGTTCACCGAGACCTGTGCTGAACTCCGGCAAATGGCCGCGAAGTGGCCGCAAGCGTCCGCGAAGTACGTGGAAGACAAAGCCAACGGCACCGCGGTCATCAACTCGCTGTCCCGCCAGGTGCCCGGCCTGATCCCGGTCGAGCCTGACGGGTCGAAGGAGTCGCGGGCCCGCGCGGTCACCCCGTTCATCGAGGGCGGCTCCGTCTACCTGCCAAGTCCGGAGGTCGCGCCGTGGATCGGCGACTTTCTCCAGGAGCACAGCGGGTTTCCGAACGGCTCCCACGATGACCAGGTGGACGCCTGCACGCAGGCGATCAACCGGATGCTGCTCGCCCCGATCCTGTCCGGCTTGCTGATCATCGATTCCGATGACCTCGATGATGGCCTGGGCGGATACGAGATATCTCCGTATTAGCTGCTTGAGGAGGCGTTGTGGGCTTTGCCGCCTCCCTGCGAGAGTCGTTCACCGCTCCGGTCCGGGAAACCTGGTACCGGGCTACCGGGCGGGCTGAGCAAGCGGAGATCCTTCGGCAGGAACGCGCCACTGTGGAGCACCTGCAGGAGTCGATAGCTGACCTCGAAAACCGGATGAACGAGCCAGGCTGGCAGCACCTGACCTCGATGGCTGACCAGGAGTTCTCCCGTGAGGGGTTGCGGCAGATCACCGCCGTAGTCCGGGTCATGGCCTTGAAGAACACCCTGATCAAGCGGGGTCTCGCGCTGCGCACGGCGTACGTGTGGGGCCAGGGCGTGCAGATCAGCGCGAGGGCCAATGGTAAGCAGCGCAAGGGCAAAGCTGTCCGCGCTGGCCAGGACGTCAACGCGGTCGTACAGGAGTTCCTCGCCGACGACGGCAACCGGCGGACCCTCACGGGCAGCCAAGCGTCCGAGGAGAACGAGCGGGCACTCGGCACCGATGGAAACCTGTTCTTTGCCCTGTTCACCTTGCCGGTGACAGGGAAGGTGCGGGCTCGGTCGATCCCCTGGGATGAGATCGCCGACGTCATCACCAACCCGCGTGACAGCAGCGAGGTCTGGTTCTACAAGCGGGTCTGGTACGAGTCCGCTGCCGATGAGATCCTCGGCGGCTACTCGGCGAACCTGCGCACCGCCTACTATCCGGCGCTCGGCTACCGGCCTGCCCACCGCCCGAAGGCCGTCCCAGGGCAGCTCGGCGGCGACGCCACCATCTACTGGGACGCACCGGTCTACCACGTCAAGGTCGGCGGTCTGAAGGGCTGGAAGTACGGGGTTCCCGACGCGTATGCGGCGATCGACTGGGCTCAGGCGTACAAGGAGTTTTTGACCGACTGGGCAAGGCTGATCAAATCCTTGTCCCGTTTCGCGTGGAAGCTCACCTCGAAGGGCAGCAGGCAGGCCGCGGCCCGGTCCCGCATCGCTGCTGGACCCGCCGCCGACCGGTATTCGGGGGAGCCGCAGCACGCCGGCGCGACCGCACTCATGACGCCCGACATGGCGTTGGAGGCCGTGCCTAAGAGCGGTGCCACGATCGACTCCGACTCGGGTCGGCCGCTCGCCGCGATGGTCGCCGCTGGCCTGGATGTGCCGGTGACGATGTTGCTCGGCGATCCCGGCACCACCGGGGCTCGGGCGACCGCGGAGACGTTGGACACGCCGACTGAGCGCACCATGGAGCTGCGCCGCGGCGTGTGGACCGAGATGTACCGGGCGATCCTCACCTACGTCATCCACGAAGCTGTGCGAGCACCCAAGGGTGCGCTGAAAGGCGCGATCACCCGGGACGAGACCGGTCGTGAAACCGTCACCCTGGACGGCGACACCGAGCAGACCCTGGAAATCTCGTGGCCTGACATCGACGACGTCGACGTCACCGTCCTGGTGAAGGCCATCACTGAAGCAGACGGCCCCCAGTACCTGCCGCCGCTCGTTGTAGCACGTCTCCTACTGGAGGCGTTGGGGGTGGAGGACATCGACGAGATCCTCGACGAATTGACGACAGAGGACGGGGCCTTCATTCCGCCAGGGGAGAGCGCCGGGCAAGCCGCGGTGGACGCATTCCGTAACGGCGGAGATCCGGCGGCGCTCCTCGCGGGCGAATCTCCCGACGAGTTCACCGAGGAACCCGTAGACGAAGAGCTGGAACCAGCCGAGGCGTAGGCGGGGGTGGTCATGCCGATCACCGGGGACACGATTCGCCTGGTTGAGGAGATGCGGCGCGCGGTCGGCTCGATCCTCGCAGAGGTCACCAGATCCCTGGTGCAAGCCTGGGTGAGGGCCTGGGATCAGATGGCCTTAGAGGTCGCCGCGGGCATCACCGAACTCCTCCAAGCGGGGGAGGGGCGGTGGCTGTCGCGGCGGCAGGTCGAGCAGACCGCCCGCGCCATGTCCGCCCTCGACGTCATCGCCGCAGCCCTGACCCGACTCGCTGACCTGGTCCGCGCTCAAACCGTGGCAGGCGCCCAGGACGCGGCCCGTATCGCGTTGGACGGTCAGGGTGACCTGATCGCCTCCCAGCTGCCGTACGGGTCAACGCTCGCCGCAGCAGCCCGCTACCGCAGGCAGCTCCCCGACGCGATCGACGCGATCGTGCGCCGCACCGCCGAGCAGATCAACGCCAAGCACTGGCCACTCGCCGACGAGGCCACCGCGGCGATGAAGCGGGAGTTGATCCGCGGCGTGGTCGTGGGCGACAACCCGCGCACCGCGGCGGCCAGGATGCTCCGCAACCTCGAAGGCGAGTTCAACGGTGGTCTCTCGCGAGCCTTGAACTTGGCCCGCACCGAGATCATCGACAGTCATCGCCGGGCTGCTGAGATCGGCCAGGAAGACCACGCCGCCGTCCTGGACGGCTGGATCTGGCATGCGGAACTTAATTCCAGCCGGGGCAGGACGTGTCCAGCTTGCATCGCCCTGCACGGAACCATGCATCCGCTGTCGGAACCGGGACCGTACGGGCACCAGCAGTGCCGCTGTTCTCGCTCACCCCGGGCCAAGTCGTGGGCGGCGCTCGGCTTCGACATCGACGAGCCTGACGACCACATCCCCACCGGGCCAGAAGTATTCGCCGGACTCCCCAGGGCTGAGCAACTCGCCATCATGGGGCCTCGCCGCCTGGAGCTCCTCGACTCCGGCGCCATCGACTGGGCCGACCTTCCGCAGCTACGCACCACCTCCGGGTGGCGTGACTCCTACGGGGCGAGACCTGTCCGCGACCTGGAACGCATCGCCAAACAACGGCGTACCTGACCTGCCAGAAAACCTCCGCCGCATATCGGCTCACCAGGGAGGGAGTGTCGACATGTACGAGGGTCATAGCCTCGTTGAGGCGTGGGACCTGGTGGAGCGCATCTGGCGCGAGGATCTGCACCCCAGAGCGAAGGACGGAAAGTTCGGGTCGGGCGGGCCGTCACCCAGTGCCGGCGCGGCCAAGCCTTCGGCGTCGGCGAAGACGACCGGCGGTAAGGCTGCCACGCCCACGGCGGCCAAGCCCGCCGCCGCTAAGGCCGCTGCCAGCAAGCCCGCCCCCGCAGCGAAGAAAACTCCTGCGGCGAAGCCGACACCCGTTGCGAAGAAGGCGCCTGCGGTCAAGAAGGCGCCTGCTGTGAAGGCCGCCTCTCCGGCAGCGAAAGACCAGGCGTGGCTGGACAACCACTACAGGGAATGGCGGGGCTCCCTCACCCCAGCGCAGCGTAAGGCTCTTAGCGGCTACCAGGACGCCGACTACGCACTGATGAACGCCGAGCTGCGCAGCAAAGGCAAGAACGGCGTCAAGGACGACAAGTACAGCGCCGACGAGATGGCCCGCGCCGCCCGAGCGAACCGGCAACTCAACGACGCTCTACGTAAGGCTCCGCCGACAACTGAGCCGATGACGGTGCACCGGACGATGACCGCGGCTATGGCTGCTGGTCTCAAGCCGGGCGACGTGATGGGAGACAAGGGCCACGTGTCCACGTCCCTCACGCCGAAGAAGACGTCCAAGGGCGCGACGGTGGAGGTCACCCTCCCTGCTGGCACGAAGGCCGCGGTGGGGGACGGCGGAGAGATGATTCTCCCGGCGTCAGGCAAGTACCGCGTCGTCTCCGTAGAGGACAACAACGGCGTCCCGCATGTGCGGATGGAGTTCGTGCCGCACGGATCCAAGGCCGCATCCAAGGCTGACGCGACTGACTCGGCGCCGAAGACTCCGGCTACGAAGGCGCCGGCAGCGAAGACAGCGGCCAAGAATGCCCCGGATGCTCCGTCTAAGCCGAAAGCCGCCGATTCCAAAGCGGCCCCGAAGCCACCCGAGGCGCCTGAAGCACCAGCACAGGCATCCCCCGGGGAGCCACGCCGGCCCGGCATGCGTGACGCCACCCGCCACACCACGAGCCTTGAGGGCACCGACTGGCTCAACGAGCGGATGGGGTCGCCGAAGAAGAAGCCGTTCACCGCTGCTGATCGGGCAGCGGTGAAAAACTACACCGGCGAAAACTACCGGGCCATCAACTTCGCCCTGCGTAACCCCGACGAAAAGCGCGACCCTGACGTTCAGGCCCGTATCGACGGCATCGACGCGGCCATGGCGAAGTCCGTGGTGCCTGAGGACGTCATCGTGCACCGCGGCGTCGGCGCCGACTACGTGAAGCGGCTCGGCGCTGATACCAAGGACCCTGCCAGCATGCGCGCCCTGATCGGCAAAGTGGCCAGCGAGGACGCCTACGTCTCCACCTCGGCGGGCGGCAAAGCGGTGTTTGATGACAAGCCGGTCCGTCTCATGGTGCGCGTCCCCGAAGGGCATCACGCGATCAACGCGATGCCGATCAGTCGGTACCCGGACGAGCGGGAACTCCTCCTCGACCGCAACACCTCCTGGGTAGTGCACGACGTGTACGAATCCGGCGGCAAATGGCACATGGAAGTCGAAGTCGTCCCCACCGGCTGGCAACCTGACACAGACTGGAAGCCTGACCCGGCCGGTGACGCCGCGGCCGGATACGCGCCTGGCGCCGAATGGGGGATGCCGACCGGTAGCGGCGCTAGCCCGTCCGTCAGTAACGTTGACTTCGGCGACTTGTCTGGTGAGCTCACTGACGCGGACTACGCCGATTACGCCGACTATCTCGCCAGCGGCGGCGATGAGGAGCAGCTCTGATGACGGCAAGGGATGAGCATCCGCGGTGGGGTGACGACGCTCTGAGTGGGCGCGTCACCCATTCCCCGGATATCTACGACTACCAGGCTGCTGGCCCTGTCCGCCGGGCCGTGCTGAACACTCCCGGTGGGCGACTCCTAGGGCATGTGTGGACCGACGACCAGGGCGCCGCCGGGTTCGAGCCCGCCGAGATGGCTGGGCCAGCCGGGCGCAAGGCTGGCAGCGCCGTGTGGGCGATCCACCGCGACGAGTACCGGGCCAAGACGCCCGCCTCCGACCTGCTCAACCCCAAGTTGTACAAGGCCGTCGGTGAGCTGCAGGAGCCGACCACAGAGCAGCCCGACGACTGACCTTCACCGCACCTATCGAAAGCCCCGAGCCGCTACGGCCGGGGCTTTCGCATTTCCGCATGCCTTCGCCTCTGATTGGAGCTGAGCCCGTGGTTGACCGATTCGCGTGGGGCGCGGGCGAGCTCATCCCCGGCGACGACCTCGACGACGACGAGGCGGACGTGCAGGAGGGCCGCCACTCCGCGCCCTGGCGAGAAGACCTCCACCCCCGCCGCGAAGACGGCAAATTCGGCCACGGCGGAGGCTCATCCGCTTCCACCCCCCGCCACGGGGGCGGCACATCCAGCAGCAGGAATGACACCCCCACTGGCGGCACCAGCGGAGGCGCCAAAGCCGACCAGCCGCGAGGCATGCCGGAAAAACTCGCCTCCTCCCGCATCCCCCTCACCGGCGGCGGCACAGTGGTCATTGACCGCCACGCCGACGACAGCTTCTCCATAGGAGATGGGAAGCAGTCGGTCAAGCTCAGCAAAAGCCAAACCTGCAGCCTCCTGTCGACGCTTGACCTCGCTGACGACTGGAACTCCGGCGACGAGGAGACCATCCCCGGTGTCGGCCACGTCAGCAAGGACGGCAAGGACTACACGCTGGCCCTCGACGGTGGCCCAACCATGGAGCTGTCGCGCAGGGACATCAAGAAGATGCATGCGGCGCCTGACCAGCTCGACAAGGCGACCCGTGTAGATAGCGGCAACGGTGATACGGACCTGTTTGCCGCCGACGACAAGAAGATCGGTCTGAGGGTCCTTGGCGACGACGGGCGCCCCATCGAGGCGCTGTTCACTCGCGCCTCCTTCGCCAAGATCGACAGCGCGATCGACAGCATCATCGACGACATCGACTTTCCGGACACCCCTGGAAAGCCCGTCACCCGCAAGGTCGTCGCCACCAACCTCGGCAAAGTCCGCGTCGAGCTCTACGGAAACTGGGGCGGCTCTGAGCCCCGTAACCGACTGGAGATCGAACCACTCGACGGGAGTTGGGCCGCCGTCATCGATGGCCCGCAGCAGAGCAAGTGGGGTGACGCCATGAGCCGCTTCTCAGAAGCCGCCGCCGAAGTCGCCTCATCCCAGCTGAGTGAGCACGTCACCCTCACCGAAGCCGCCGGAGGTCAAGCACCGAAGGGCCGCCGGTTCCGCGCCCGGCTGATCGCCGGGGACGTGCAGGGCAGCAGCGGCTACTACCCGGCGGCGATGCTCCGCCAGCACGCCGGCGTGTTCCGCGCCGGACTGCCGGTGTACCTCGACCACCCCGGCGTCACCGAAGCGTACGAGCGGCCTGAGCGGTCCGTCCGTGACCTCGCCGGGCGCCTCGCCACTCCCGCCACCTACCAGGGCGACGGCCTGTACGCCGACGTCGAGGTGTACCCGCACTGGGCGCCTGTCATTGAGGCCATGGCCGACGACATCGGTATGAGCATCCGAGCCACTGGCACCGTCGAGGCCAGCACCCAGCAGCACATCCGCGGACCGATCGTCACATCGCTGACCGAAGCGACCTCCGTCGACTTCGTGACCACGCCAGGAGCAGGAGGCCGCATCGTGGCACTACTGGAGTCCGCCCGAGCCGCAGGGAACTTGGCCCCGCCGTTCAAGAAGAAAGGCGAGGACGAGGACGAGGAGCCGGAGGACCTCGAAGACGAGGACGACGAAACCAGCGAAGACGACGACGAGGACTCCAAGAAGAAGGACGGGAAGAAGCTGCCGGCCTTCCTCAAGGCGAAGTTCGCGGCCAAGGAGTCCGACCTCGCCGAGGCCGCGACCGTCGGCACCTGGTTCGAGTCCCGCATCCACCTCGGGTTCACCGAGATGGCCGACGAGATGTTCGGCGGCGGTCTCCTCACCCGAGCCGAGCGGATCGGCCTGTCGTCCGCGATCGGTGAGGCCCTCGCCGCGTTCAACAGCCGCGTCGAGGCTGACCATCCGCACCTGTACCAGCGCGACCTTTGGGCGGACCCCGCCAAGGACGCGGACACCACCATCACGAAGGGAGCCCCGATGAGTGAGGGCACCAACAGCGAGCAGGCGCCCCCGGAGCGGGGCGCCAACGTCACCGAAGCGGCTCGCGATACCGCTCTTGCCGAGGCGCTGGCTGAGGCGCAGAGGGCCTCGATCGCGTTCGCCGAGGCGCAGGCCGACGCTGCCCAGCGCATCAAGGTGCTGGAGGAGAAGCTCGCCCAGGGCGACGCCGAGCGGCTGCGTCTGGCCAACGCCCAGACCGCTCGCCTGCGCTGCGAGGAGGCGCTGAAGACCTCCGGTCTGCACGCCGCCTCCTACGCCCGTGTCACCGAGTCGGTCGTGCGGGACCTGCCGACCGATACCACCGGCGCCCTCGACACTGTCAAGCTCGGCGAGGCCATCACCGCGGCCATCAAGGACGAGGCGACCTACGTCGCCGCGCTCGCGGAGGCTTCCGGCGCGGGCATTCCCCGCGGCCTGGGCGCCACCTCCGAGCGTGAACTGTCCGAAGCCGACGTCGACAAGGCGCTCGCCAACGTCTTCACCAGCATCGGCATGCACGAGCCGGCCGCTCTGACGGCTGCGCAGGGAAGGGGCTGACCCAGCATGGCTACCAACATCATCTTCGACGAGGGTGTGCAGCTTCAGCTCGCCGCCACCGACCCGACCACGCCCGTATCGGGCGACCCTGTCCTGGTCGGGCAGCTTCCCGGTGTGGCACTCACCAACGAGGGCAGCGACGGCCTGACCACCATCAAGACCGACGGCGTGGCCACCCTGTCCGTAAAGGGCGTCGACGGCTCCGGCAACTCCACCGTCTCGGCCGGCGACATCATCTACTACGTCACCGGCGACACCCCGAAGCTGTCGAAGAAGGCCACGGGGGTGCGCTTCGGCTACGCCCTTGAGGGTGTCACCAGTGCGGCGACCGCGACCATCCGGGTGAAGATCGGCTACTAGCCCGCCCGGGCGCCCCGTAGCGGGCGCGCCCACTCCTCTTCTTTCAGCCCCCGAGCCACACGGCCGGGGGCTTTCGCATGCCCCGGCGCGGAGCGCCTGAGAGCAAGGAACAACGATGCAGCTCCTCGACCTGATCGAGACCTACAACGCCCAGGACGCCACCGCCGAGCGGCTGTACGCCCGCGAGGGACGCCGGGTCCGCGGCGGACGCAACACCCCCAACTACAAGCAGTCCCTCCTGGAGGCGGCCCGCCTGTACGAGGGCGTCGTCAACGGCCGAATCCCCGGGTGGCGGCTCCAAGAGGCCATGACCACCTCCGACTTCTCCTTCCTGTTCGGTGACATCATCGACCGGCAGATGCTGGCCGCCTACCAGCACACCGCCGTCATGTGGCGCAACGTCGCCCGCCGCGGCGTCGTCCGCGACTTCCGGACCGTCGACAGGTTCACCCTCGATGGCGGTGAGGCGATCCTGTCGGAGGTCAAGCAGGCCACCGAGTACCCGGCCGCGGCCGTGCAGGACGGCCGCTACCAGTACTCGGTCAAGAAGTACGGCAAGCGGCTCCCGTTCAGCTGGGAGTCGTTCATCAACGACGACCTGGGGGCGCTGCGGGACCTGCCGACCCGCCTCGCGAACTCGGCCCGGTTCTCGGAGGAGAAGTTCTTCACGTCCCTGTTCGCGTCCTCGACGGGCCCGAACTCGACGTTCTTCTCCGTCGGCAACGCCAACCTGGTCACCGGTGCGCCCGCCCTGTCCGTTGAGGGCATCACCAGCGGATTCAACACGCTGGCCGCGCAGGTCGACACCGACGGCAACCCGATCTACGTCAACGCGGTGTGGCTCGTGGTCCCGCCCGCGCTGGAGATCACCGCGATGAACATCGTCAACGCCACCGAAATCGTCGCTGCCGACGGCGGCGGCGACGGCACCGGCAACAACCAGCTGAGGGTGACGAACTGGATGCGGAACCGCGTCCAGATCCTCGTCGATCCGTGGCTGCCGATCGTGGACACCACCACCGGCAACAGCGCGTGGTATCTGTTCGCTGACCCGGGTGTGGGCCGGCCCGCGATGGAGATCGGTTTCCTCGCAGGCCATGAAACCCCTGAGCTGTTCATGAAGTCCCCGAACGCCACTCGGGTCGGCGGTGGCCTCATCGACCCGATGGACGGAGACTTCGACACCGACAGCGTGGACCACAAGGTTCGCCACACTTTCGGCGGAACGCTGATGGACCCGAAGAGCGCGGTCGCCTCGCTGGGCACGGCGTGACCGAACGTCCCCTGCCGGGGCCGATCAACGGGACCGAACGGTACCTCGCCGCAATCCACGCACGGCTTGGGGAGGTCCTGGACCGTCTCCCCGAGCCGCCAACCGCACCGCAGGAGCTGGCTCCCGAGGTTGGGCCGGAAACGGTCGAGCTGCGGGAGCCCGCTACCCCGGCCGAAGAGCCCGCAGGCGAGGCGCTGGCAGAACCGGCCACACCTGCCCGAACCAGTACCGCGCGTAAGCGCTCAACCAGGAAGGGCGGCACCTGATGGTTAGCACCGCCAAGGGCGTGGCCGGCGGCCTCGCCACACTCAACGCCTCAGGCCGCATCCCGGCATCACAGAAAATGCTGGTCACCACGGCGACGCTGGACTTCGCGTCCATCGCCGCTGGTGCGGTGGGCACGCTCACCGCCACCGTGACCGGCGCTGCCACTGGCGACTTCGCCATCGCCTCCCCACCCGGCAACCTGACTGCGGGTCTGGTCCACTCCGCGTTCGTCAGCGCGGCGAACACCGTGACGATCCGCATCATCAACGGCACCGCTGGCGCGATCGATCCGGCGTCGGCGACGTGGGGGATCGCAGTCATCCCCGCCGCTTAGGAGGCGACTGTGGCGATCGACTACAGCACCGACGTCGGCCAGGTTCGCCTCCTCATAGCTGACACCGACCCGGCCAGCCAACTGCTGAATGACCCGCAGATCGAGGCTTTCCTCGCGATGGAGGGCTCGGTCAAGCGGGCTGCTGCTCAGGCTCTGGACGTGATCGCCTCGTCCGAGGCGCTCGTGTCCAAGGTCATCTCGATGAACGGTCTGAGCATCGACGGCACGAAAGTCGCCGGAGAGCTCCGATCGAGGGCGTCGGAGCTCCGCCGCCAGCTCGACGACGGTGACGGCGACGACAGCGTCGGCTTCGCGATCGTGGACTTCGACCGGCACACCGGCTATCTCGGCTACGTCCCGTAGAGGGGAGGCCCGGTGTCTCCGCTCGCAGGTCATGGCCCGATCCACGCCCGGTGGTCGCAGCATCACCGACGCACCGCGGTAGGCACCCTGACCGGCACCTGCCGCATCACCCGGCCTGCAGGTGAGGGCACCCTTGACGGCGACGGCGTATGGCATCCGCCCACGTCGACCGTGGTCTACGTCGGGCCGTGCCGTATCACCGCACCCGCCGGCATCAGCAACCCGATCGTCGGGGACCAGCCGACCGGCATGGGTGACTACAAGGTCGCGATCCGCTGGGACACAGCGGAAATCGTGGAGGGCGACGTCGTCGAGGTCCTCACCGCCGCAGACCCGCAACTCCCAGGACGTCTCCTATGGGTGACCGACACGCTGGGCGGCAGCGGCACCGAGCAATGGGAACGCGTTCTGACCGCTACCCAGGACATCACCCATCGGGAGGCGCTATGAGCGATTTCGACTTCACCGAGCTCGCCCGGCTGGAAGTTGTTCTCGATCAGGCCAGCGAACGGGCCGAACGTATGACCCGCCTCGCGGTCAAGAAGACCGGCCTCGACGTCGTGACCGGCGCACAGGCGCTGGTTCCAGTGGACACCGGCAACTTGAAGAACAGCATCGGCGTTGACTTCGACGCCGACGAACTGGGCTTCACCGCCGAGGCGACGGCGAACTACGCCGCGTATGTCGAGCTGGGCACCAGCCGGATGGCCCCTCAGCCTTATCTGGGGCCGGCGTTCGATCGGGCAACGGCGTCGTTCGTGAAGGCCATCGAGTCCATCGGTGGCCGGGTGCTGGAGTGAGCATCGCAGCGGTCAGGCCGCACACTGACGCCGTCGTGGTGCTGCTCGCCGCCGCTGGCGTGCTCGTGGGCCGCGGCAAGGTCCCGGCGGGCGGCGGCTGGGCAAGCAATCCCGGCACCTCGACGTTCACGGGCTACGCGGTCCTGTACCCGTTCGGCGGCACGGATGAGGCGACGTCGTTGGCGCAGACCCACGCCAGCCTCGATTTCCCTTTCCAGCTCACCTGTGTGGGTGCCACGCAGGATCAAGCCGCAGGTGTCATGGATGCGGCCAGGGCTGCTCTGATCGGCGTCACGCCGGCGGTCGTTGGCCGTACGGCTTACCCGGTGTATCCGGTGCCGCTCAGTCGCCCTATCACCCGTGATGACGCTGTAGCGCCGCCGGTCCATTACGGGACCTTGCAGTTCCACTTCAGGTCCGACCCGGCCTGACCGTCCCTTTCTGATTCAGCCCGCCATCGTGCGGGCTTTTTTCGTGCCCTGAGGAGAGCCCGTATGGCTACCTACTCTGCGCAGGCGATCACCGCTGACGGCCTTGTCGCCACCAGCCGGAACGCTGCCTCCGGAGACAAGATCACACCCGACAACAACCTGTTCATCAGGGCTACCAACGCCTCCGGTGCCGAGGTCGACCTCACCATCCCGGCGTACGGCAACACCCGGTACGGGGCCGCCAACGCGGCGAAGGTCATCACGATCGCCGCCGCCGCAACCAAGGTCATCCCGCTGGGCTACCCCGAGTACATCAACCCTGCTGACGGGCTCATCGCCCTGTCCTGGGAGTCGACTGCCTCGGTCACCTTCACGGTCGAGCGGCTCTGACATGGTGCCCCTCATCATCCGCGACCCGTACGGGCGCGAGTTCGAGATCGACCCCAGCGCTCGCCCGTTCTGGGAGCACCACGAGGGCCACCAGGTGATCGGCCCCGCCCCCTCCGCCGACGCCGCGCAGGATCCGCCCGCAGAAAGCGGGCCCGTTCCTGCGCAGTCCGTCGAGGTCATCCACCCCCAGCCGGTCGAACCCGGCGCCACCAAGCCCAGCAAGGCGGCTAAGTCCGCCGACAAGTAACCGCCCGGCGACCGCTGACACGGTCCCGGGCGCGGCCGATCTAACCAGGAGATCGACATGTCCCAGAGTATCTGCTCTGTTCCCGCATGCCCAGAACCGGCTAAGGCTCGTGACTGGTGTCAGACCCACTATCGGCGCTGGCAGAGGGCAGGTGATGTCGGTAAGGCCGAAACCGGTCCTCGTGTCCGTAAGCCCTGCGCCGTAGAGGAATGCGAGAGCCTGTCGCGCGCCAACGGCTTCTGCACCATGCACCTCAAACGGTGGAAGAAGACCGGCGACCCCGGCCCCGCCGGGACGATCCGGATCCGTCAAATCTGCGCGGTGCCGAAGTGCGAGCGGCCTGCGGTCGGTGGCGGCCACTGCCTCATGCACTACAAGCGGATCCGTCGCTCCGGCACTACTGAGGGCTTCACCCTTGAGCGCCGATTCTTCGACCACATCACGCACGAGGACAAGCGTGGCTGCTGGGCCTGGGACACCCTGCACCCAGAGTCCGGCTATGGCCAGTTCGGCGGAGGCAATGCTCACCGCTGGTCATATGAGTTCTTCGTCTGCGAGATCCCTGAGAGTCTCCAACTCGACCACCTGTGCCGGAATCGCGGCTGCGTGAATCCGTGGCATCTCGACCCGGTGCCGTTGGTGGTCAACGTCATGCGTGGCGTCGGACCAGGTGCGATCAACGCGCGGAAGACGCATTGCTTGCGAGGCCACGAGTTCACGGAAGGCAACACGTACCGCGCCCCTGGTAACCCGAGCACGCGTCATTGCCGCGCATGCATAGCTATCCGCGCTCGGCGTAGCTGCGCCAGGTAGCCGATAGCCGCCACTCGGCGGCTTCTCTCTCCAGGACCAGGCCCTTGCCGTGGGGTCCTGACTTTTTCCCACCCAGTCCTGAACCAGCGCTGCCTATGCATGCGCTCCATAGTTGAAAGGAAGCGCAAAGTGAAAAGGCTTTCTGACGGAAACACCAAGGCCACCTTCGCGCCGGCTGTGGCCAGCCTGTCCGCGCCGACCGTGGCGGAGCTGACGGCGGTCGGCATCGTCGCCTGCGAGGAGCACATCACCGCTGACGGCCTGAACATCGGCATCGAGCAGGGTGCGGTCACCGGCGACACCCTCGCCTCCACGCAGACGTTCGAAGGGCCGGGCCGCACCAAGGCCGGGATCGAGCTGACGTTCTTCCGTGACACCGAGACCAGTGGCGACCGCATGTGGTCGGTCATGACCAACGGCACGCAGGGCTACTTCGTGGTCCGTCGTGGCGTTGCCTATGACACCCCGTACGCCGCCGGGCAGAAAATCGCGATCTACACGGTGACGTGTGGCGAGCCGTCCGAGCTGGCGCCGGAGGCGGAAGCCTACGACAAGGCCACGGTCAAGCTGTTCCCGTCCGGCCGGTACCTGCGAGAGGCGACGGTGGCGGCCTGATGGCGACCAAGACATCCGCAATCGCGGACATCATCGGGTCGATCAAGAGGCCCGAGAAGACCGTCCCCATCTGCCTCGCAGGTGACTTGCAGGCCGAGTTCGAGTCTCTGGAGCGAGACCTCGCAATCGCTAGGGAGAAGCCCGCCGACGCTGGAACCCTGGCCGGCGGTTCGGACCCGATGGCGACTGCGATTGCCCAGCAGATTCAGGAGCTGCGGGCGAAGATGCGGGAGCACACCGCCGTGTTCCGCTTTCAGGGCCTGTCGTCCAAGGTGTACTCAGACCTGGTTGCCCAGCACCCGCCGAAGGAAGAGAGCAAGCGCGGCGACGTCGACTGGGACAGTTTCTCTGTCGCCCTGGTGGCGACATGCGCGGTCGAGCCGAAGATGAGCGTGGAAGAGGCCGGGCAGCTCGCTGACGCGCTCACACAGGCACAGTGGGACGCCCTGTTCACCGCCGCGTTCGAGGTGAACAAGGCGGACATCGACGTCCCTTTCTCGTTCGCCGCATCCGCAGTTCTCAGCGGCTCCAAGAAGAACTCTCGGTAGCTCACGTCATGGGGGTGCCCCGGTCGAAACTCCTCGGCCGGGTACCCGCCATGACGACGATCTACCATCGGGGCGAGCAGGAACGAGTCACCCACTCCGAAACCATGTCGGAACCGGAGTGGACTGACGAGGACGTCGCCTGGCACATGGCTTACCTGCGGTGGAAAGCCGACCAGTGCCACAACTGCGGACTGCAGCTTTCAGAGACAACAGAGATGCGCGACGGGGAACCGGTCCGCTCGTACATCGTGCCGAACCCCTCCCGCTGCCATGCATGCACGGCGCTGGCGCGGGCGCAGGAAAAACACTCCAAGTACAAGACGGAGCACCCGCAAGCGTTGTTCTGGTTCGCGGTCGAGGACGACTAGCGGGTCAGTTGATTGCTCCGGTTAATGCTCCGCCGACCAGGCTGATGAGCACGATGACCCCAACCACGATCAGGAGCGGCAGGAGCACGTTCTTGAACGTCTTACGGAAGCCGGTCGCCCACTCGTCGAAATCGCGCGGGTCGTCCGGTCCGCCTTCCATGTCTTCAACTCTGCGGAACACGGTCACCCCTTCCGGGTGGAGCGGATGGCCAGCCGGATGACCAGGTAAAGCAGGCCAAAGAAGATCAATAGGCCGAGGCCGATGACGCCAAGCTCATTGGGGCCGATGTTGCTCACGCGGGGTCTCCTCGCGTTGTCGATGAATCCCCCGATCCGCTCGCGATGATGACAGCCCCCAACGGGCCGTGCCGCCATAACCACTTAAATCGTGACCTGACGGGTGGTGAGTGCGTTGGCCGACCGGTCAGTAAGCATTAACTTGCGGGCTCGCGTCGCGGGTTTTGTCGCCGGGATGGAGCAGGCGAAGAGGGAGACGACCGACCTCGGCCGGAAGATGACCGAGACCGGTGCGAGCGCGGACCGGATGCGTAGGCGCCTGGAAGCAGCGACCAAGGCGCTCCCGAAGATCGAGATCGACGCGGACAGTTCGCCCGCTGAGATCAAGTTTGCAGAGCTCCGCAAGCAGCTGGAATCGCTCGCCGACAAAAAGGTCGGCATCGATATCAATGCTGATGCCGCTCGGGCTGAGCTGGCGCAGATCGAGCGGGAGCTGGAGCAGCTTCAGCGCAACGAAGCCAACATCAACGTGCGGGCGGACATCGGCACTGCCCTGGCTGAGCTGCGGGCGATCGACGGCGAGGTGTCCAAGGTCGACGGACGTACGGCCAGTGTGAATGTCAACGCTGACGTCGGCGGGGCGCTCGCCGGGATCGCAATGGTTGGCGCGGCTCTGGCGGCTCTGCCCGCAGTGACGACGGTCGCCGTAGGCGTGACCGCGCTCGGGTCGGCGTTCGCCGCTGCGGGTCTTGGGGCTGCTGGCTTCGCCGCGGTGGCGGTGCCCAGCTTGACCCGGATCAATGACGCGTTGAAGGCGCAGGAGACGGCCGCGAAGGGTGCGGGCGGGGCGACGGGCGGGGCTGGCCAGTCCGCTGCTCAGGCGGCGATTCAGGCTCTTCAGTTGGAGCAGGCCGAGAAGCGGCTCGCGGACGCCCAGAAAGACGAGCGTCAGGCGCAGGAGGACCTGACTCGTGCCCGGGAGGCCGGTAGGCGCGCGCTCGAAGACATGAACTTCTCCCTTGAGCGCAGCATCCTCAGCCAGAAGGACGCGTCGCTCGCGGTCCGTGAAGCCGAGGCTCGACTGGCCGAGTTGCAGGCCGACCCAGACGCGTCCGCCCTTGACGTCGAGCGCGCGATGCTCAGCGTTGAGCAGGCGCATCAGCGGGCCCGTGAGCAGGAGGTCAAGACCCAGCGGGCCAAGAAGGACACCACGGCGGCGAACAAGGCCGGCGTCCAAGGGACGAAGGAATACCAGCGCGGCCTGGACGACCTGGAGCAGGCGCAAGACAAGGTTGCCCAAGCGGAGATGCAGCTCAAGCAGCTGCATCTGCAGCAGAAGGCTGCCATGTCGTCTGCTGGTGGCGGCGGTGGTGCGGGTGGCCTCACTGACGCGTTCGCCAAGCTCAGCAAGCAGGAGAAGGTGCTCGCGGAGGACATCAAGCACTTCAAGGACGCTTACCTGGACTGGCAGCGCAGCGTTCAGCCGGACGTGCTGCCGGTCATCTCCCAGGGGCTTGGCCTCATGGAGAAGACTCTGCCGAAGTTGACGCCGCTGGTGAAGAGCGCTTCGGGGGCGTTTTCGATCCTGCTGGACGATGCCGAGAAAGCCCTTGCGGGCGATTTCTGGAACACGTTCCTGTTCAACGTCAACACCTACATGCCCGAGGCGATCATCGGGCTTGGCCGGTCCTTCGGCAACATCGTCACTGGCATCGCCGGGATCATGGATGCTTTCCTGCCGTTCACGCCCACGATCGTCGGCGGGGTCGAGGGCGCGACGAAGGCATTCTCCGAGTGGGGGCAGCAGCTCAAGGACTCACCCGAGTTTGCCGAGTTCATCGCCTTCGTCAAGGAGAACGCACCCAAAGTCTGGGAGCTGATCAAGAACATTGCTTCGGCTGGCAAGAACATTGTCGAAGCCCTGGCACCGCTGGGTGTCGGATCCCTGGCCGGACTTAACCTTCTCGCTGAGATCGTCGCCGGGATGGATCCTGAGCACATCCAGGCCATCGCTCTCGGCCTGATCGCGATCAAGACCGCACATGCCGGACTCAGCGCTGTCTCTCACTGGAAGAACCTCGCCGAGAACGTCGGCCTGGTCGGGAATGCCGCAACCGGCGCCAAGGGCAAAGTCGCCAGCCTGGTCAAGGTTGCGGCCGGTGTCGGTGTAGCTCTTGGTGCTCTCGCCGGTGCGGATGCCCTAGCGCGGGACCTGTCTGGAGCTGACGTCGAGGTGGACAAGCTCGTCGACGACTTGGACAAGCTCGGCAAGACCGGTGCGTTCAGCGGCGATCTACTCAACCAGTGGCAGGGAGTTTTTGACGGCGCCGAGGATGCTCCGAGGAAACTTGCCGACGCGATCCGGGAGATCAACGACCCGACGATTTGGGAGTGGACCGTCGCTCATCCGATCGACTGGATGGCCGACCAACTGCCCTTCATGAGTGGCAACTTCCAGATGATGTCCGAGCGGGTCGGCCTTGTAGACCAAGCGCTCGCGCAGATGGTCAGCGGAGGCAACGCAGCCGGGGCGCAGGCCGCCTTCCAGCGGATCGCTGAAGAAGCAGGTAAGTCAGGAACAAAGGTCGACGATCTCAAGAAGCTCTTCCCTGAGTACGCCAGTGCTGTCGCAGGCGCCAAGCAGCCGACGACAGATACGGCTACCGCGATCGATCAGGCCAAACAGAAGATGGATGGCCTGCAGAGCTCCCTCGACACGTTCGCCGGCCGAACCGATGCACTGCAGGCCATCCGGAACATGGAGACCGCTTACAAGGACGCGGCGACGGCGATCGAGGCGAGCAATGGCAAGCTGGACTTCAACGCGCAGATGACTGACAAGCAACGCGATGCTGTGATTTTGGCGCGTGAGGCATTCGGCGGCTACCTGGAGAAGGTTGATACTGGAGCGCAGGCGCAGGAGAAGCTCACCGGCCGCACTGGAGACGCCACGATCAAGGTGGCTGAGCAACTCCCGAAGCTCATGGAACTGGCCGGCAAGTCCTCAGAGGCCAAAGAGCAGGTGTACGCGCTGGCCGAGAAGTTTGGCATCTCCCGGGAGATGGCGGACAAAGCGGCTACCGGCTCGAAGAACTTCAAGGATGAGCTGGCCAAGCTCAAGGACAAGCAAGTCAAGATCGAACTGGATACCAAGGCTGCGCTGGACAAGGCGTACGCCTTCGCGAAGCAACTCCTCGGCATCAAGCTGGAACTTCCCATCGGCATTAGGGCGCCGGCAGCGCCGAGGGCGTACGGCGGTATCTACAACACTGACGGCCGCCAGTACATGGCCTCAGGCGGCATTCGGTCTCTGGGGTCGAATCCCGCAGCGATGATCGCCAGTTCCCCGTACATGATTTCCGGCCGGTCTGGGCCTGACGTCGTGTTCGGCGAGGCCGGCATGGAGGCATATATTCCGCTGTCCTCTGGGAAGCGTGACCGTGGCCTGCAGATCCTGCAGGAGGCTGCGGGCATCATGGGGATGGCCGTGGTGCCCGAGCACATCGGCGTCAACACGGCTGGCGGGTCTACGACGGGCGGCGGAGGCGTACCCATGCCGGGGGCGGCGTCGGTCACGGTCACTGGTATCGACGCTCTGCGGTCCAGCCTGGATATGACGGCGCTTGGCCTGACCGGCTCTCTCGGCGCGGCCACGTCCACGCTGGATGCGGCGCTCGGTGAGGCGGGCACGCTGACGGGTGCGGTCGATGGTCTCGGTGAGGCGGCGATCGGCTGGGGTGAGGTCATCGCCGTGCAGGTGCCTCCACTGACGGATGCGGTGACCTTGCTGGGTGAGGCGATCTCCGCCGCAGCATCCGCCGCCGACGCCAAGGGTGATGCCGGGTCCAAGGGCGACGAGCGCAGCCCCCGCGGTGGGAGCTCATCCAAGGGGTCGACCGGATCCAAGGGCGATGAGCGCTCGCCCCGCGGCGGGACGGCGCTGTCTGCGGTCAGGAGCACGCAAGCGTTGAAGCAGCCGCCGCCGACTGAGATCAAGGGGGCAGCCAGGGGTACGGCTGGTGTGGCGTTGCCGGGCGGCTCCACGAACTGGAGTCGCGTGTCCAGGCCAGTGCAGTCGTCGTCGTGGGCTCCGTCTGGCCCCAGCCAAGCGCCTGCCGCCCAGCCCGGTTCGGGCGGTTCGTCTGGCGGTGCGTCCGGTGGTGGCCCGCTGGTCGCGCTCAACGGCATGACGGTTCGCTCCGAAGCCGACATTGATCAGTTCGCGGCTCAGGTCGCGATGCGTATTTCAGGGCGCGGCTAACCGCCCCTTCACGAGCAGGAGGGGCGGTTTCGCCATGCCTTGGGATCCCGATGTCGATGGCCCGTTCGGGGCGTGGCTACGCGGCGGTGCTCCGCTCGGCGAGGGCCACACCGCGGACGTGGTTGTGGGTGATCGCACGTGGGTGACCCGCGACCAGGTGGTGGAGGGCCGAACCGAGGACGGCACCCGCTGGCAGCGGCGTCGTGACCAGCTCGGCAACGACGTCATCCGTGAAACCGCCCGCGGGCGTGAACGCCAGCACGTCAACATCAACTTGCCTTAGGAGACGCTGTGGCGCTCACGCGTGATGCCGTGTTCGTGGACCCTCAGGTCCAGCTGCACAACGGCAACCTCACCCTCGACCTGGGAGACACCACCCCGGGAGTGTTCGTGGGGGCTTTGTGGACAGGGTCGGTGACCCCGAACTTTTCCCAGACCTCCCCGGCCTATGGGGCGGCTCCATGGGACGCCGGGGAGTCCTCTGGGCCTGGCTACTCGGCGGGCGGCCAGGCCATCGAGGTGGTGTCGTTCGCCGAGCTGGTGAGCACGCCCGGCAAGTCGGGGTGGCTGATCAACCCGCTGGAGTGGACGGAAACCACCCTCACCGCTGAAGGGCTGCTGATCTACCGGGCCAGCGACGATCTGGCTCTGCTACTGCGTTACTTCGGCCAGCAGTACACCACCGCCGACGGAGTATTTTCAATCACTCCACATACGGATGGGATTTGGCGTCGAGCCCACCTGGGGCAGGTCGCCTAGTGACATACGGAAGGCCCGGAGGGATGTCCTCCGGGCCTTTGCATGCACCCCTCTTTTCGTCTTTTCGACCCCGCCAGCGTGCGGGGTTTTCGCATGTAAGGGGGCCGATTGTGGCCAAGGCTGGATACAGCGTCGTTACCGGCGCCGCCGTTTCTCTCGTCGCGAGTACCGCTAAGAGCGTGCTCGGCATCAAGTCAGGGGAGGCGTTCGGCCTCGACCTGAAGAAGGTGTGGTGGGGGTTCACCGGTGTGGATGCCACGGACGCCTCCGTCGTCTGCGAGCTGTGCTACTGCACGTGGGCCACCAACGCGCCCGGCACCAACTCCACCTCCGTGACCCCAGCTCAGGTGTACGGGCGAACCATTGCGCACGGCGTCACGGCCGCCCGGAACTGGACGACGGAGCCGACCGTGCTGACCGTCATCGGGGAGATCCCACTGTCGCCGAACGGCGGCGTCCTCATGTACGACATCCCGCTGGGAGACACCCCTGACTGCGCCCCCGACCATGGGTTCGTGCTGCGCTTCACCGCCGTTGACACGGTCAGTGTGAGGGCGACCATGTTTTTCGAGCGGGCATAGGTGCCTGCCGCATTGCGGGCGGTGGCGACGGGCACCCTCAATGCCACCGGCTCAGGCAACATCACCAAACCGGCGGGCACGGCGGCAGACGACATCCTGATCGCGTTCCACAGCACGGACGAGGGCACGCTGGCCAATATGGGCACCCCTACCGGGGGCGCCACCTGGCAGTCACTGGCTACCCGCGGCAGCGGCGGCAGCTTCGACCTACGAAGCAAAGTGTGGTGGAAAGTCGCAGGCGGCTCCGAGCCGGCGGACTACACCTTCACGCAAAACTCGGCCGGTCGAGGATGTGTGGCGATCGCGGCCATTGTCGGAGCGGACATCACGACGCCGGTGGTTGCGCAGACCGGCAACGACGCCTTCTCCGCGACCGCCCCCACCCCGGGCATTACCCCGGCAGGATCCAGCGACCTGGAGCTGCGGTGGGCTGCCGCCTACCCCGACTTTGAGGCCGGCACCTGGACGCCGCCGCCGGGGTACAGCGAGGAAAGCGACCAGCAGGCCGGTGGAAACACCATGGCGTCCCTGGCGGTCAAGGCTCTCACCTCGAACGTGGCGACGGGCACAGTCAACTTCACCGCCAGTTTGACGGTCGGTTACCGGCACGGGATCACCGTCGCCGTCGCCTCCCTCCCGGCCCCTGCAGGGCGCCGCCCTGTGCTGTCCACCGCTGCTGTCCACCGCGCCGCGTCCTGGTAAGAGAGGCGGTGGCCGGTGGCTCGCCTAGGCCGCACCAGACCAAACCGCCCGATCGTCGTCAAGGGCCGCTACACGCTGCAGGTCAACCTGCATCTGCTCGCGTTCGAGACCGCAGACGAGTTCCCGCCGCTGCAGGTGGTCACCCCGAACGCGAACTTGTACCTGGCAGCGTTCGAGACCTCAGACGAGTTCCCGCCGCTGACCTTGGCCTATGGGCAGAACTTCACCCTGGCGGCGTTCGAAACCGAAGATGAGTTCCCGACTCTCGTAGCCGCTGTGCCACCTTTGCCCGGCGACCAGATCACCCAGCCGGGACAGGTCGAGTGGGCTCTCACCACCCTGTGGGGAGCTGGCACAGACATCGGGGTGCTGGTGCCGGTCGACGGGTGGCGGAGTCTGCCGGGCGTCGACAACCTCAACGTGTCCAGACCCGCCCAGCACGGGGCGTGGGACGGGCGGAAACTCGCCCAGCAGCGCCTGGTCACGATCCGCCTGCAACCCAACTCGGCCACGGATCCGACGCTGATCGATGACCTGCTGACGCAGATCGACGCCGTCACCGGCCTCCCCGAGGACGAAACACCGCTGCCGCTGGTCATCCGCGGGCACGGGGATCCGCAGCTTGCGTACGGCCAGGTCATTGACCGCGCCGTGTCCATGGACGGCGACTACAACGCAGGTCTGCCGACGGTGTCGGTGCTGATCGCGTGCGCGGACCCGCGCCGCTACGCCCTGGCACGCACGGGTGTGGATGTCCCGGTCGGGGTCGTCACAGCCTTGGCCAACGCGGGCAACATCTCAACCCACCCAGTCATCAGGCTGGACGGGCCGGCCACGAACCCGACCTTGGCGAACTCCGCGACGGGCCGCACCCTGGCGTTCTCGCTGACCCTCGCCGACGGGGAACGGCTGCTGATCGAGACGGCGGACGGTAACGCGACCGTGGGCGGCGTCAGCGTCATGTCCACCCTGACCGGCGCCTCAGCCCCAGTGAGCGATTTCGTGCTGGCGCGAGGCAGCAACCCGATCACCTACACCACCGGCTCTGGCGGCGGCCGAGGGGCCGTCTTCCTGTACCGGGACGCCTGGATCTGACCTGCGACGACCCGATTGGGGGTGAGTCGTGGCGATCAGTGTGCGCTCTCAGTCGATCGGCTCCGCAACCGCGCCCACCATCAGCGTGACGAAACCGTCCGGGGTTGTCGAGGGCGATGTGTTGATCGCCGTCTACTTCGGCGACTCGGGCCTGTCCGGGGTGTCCGCGAGCGGCTGGACAACGATGGCCAGCCGCAACCCTGACGATGAGCTTGCGACTCGGGTGTGGCGGCGCACCGCCACCGGCGGCGAGGGCACGAATTTCAGCTTCTCCCAGCCGGTCAACGCTGACGGCATCGTCCACATCATCTGTGTCCGGGACGCCTCCACCACCATCCCCCCCAAGGTCGCTACCGTGATCACGTTCGCCGGCGAAGTGGTGACCCCGCCGGTCACCGCAGCTTCGGCCACGCACCTGGAGATCCGTGCGGGAGCCATCACCGGCGGCATCACCGGCACCGTCACCTGGACGCCGCCGCCGGGGTACGCGCTGCGCGGCAGCCGGCAAAGCGGTGACCTGCTCACGTCCGCGGCGGCGTCCAAGCAGATCGCCTCCAGCACGTCGACCGGCGCGAAGTCCTTCACGCTCTCCCTTCCGGCGGGGGAGCGGTACGGGGTCGGCGTCTCAATCAGCCTCGCAGAGGGCGACGCGGGGCCTGCCCCGGAGCCGCCTCCGCCGTTCACACCGGGCCGCGGATCCGCTCTGTACCGGTATGTGCTGCGCAGGTGGGACGGCACCTACCTGGACGACCTGGATCTGCGAGGCGTCAGCCTCGACAAGCGCATCCTCCAGCCGGGCACGTTCAGCGCGACGATCCCGATCCCGTCCCGCAAAGTCGCCGCCCGGGTCGCCCGGGTCATCCCCCGCGATGAGGAAGGCGTGGGCGGCATCACGGACCTGTCCATCGGCCCCGGCGTCATCACGTGTGAGGTCTACCGGGGCGGGGTCTGCTGGGGCGAGTACTGGATCACCGCCACGCAGCTGTCCCGGTCCCGCCGCGGCACTCCGGCGATCCAATTGCGCGGATCCACGATGGATGCCTACCTGCTGCATGTTGAGCTTCAGGAGGCGCTGGAGTTCGTCTCCGAGGACCAGATCGATATCGCCCGCAGCCTGCTGCAGCACATGCAGGGGCAGCCGCACGCCAGCCTCAACCTCGCCCTCCAGAGCGGCAGCTCGGGCGTGCCCCAGGACCGCACCTACGCCGCGAACGAGGCCACCTACGGGCAACGGCTGACCGAGCTCGCACAGGTCGAGTCCGGCTTCGAATGGGCCATCAACATCGTCGCCGGACCCGCCGGGTTGGAGCGGCACTGGGTGTGGGGCTACCCCACGCTCGGATCGGATGCGGTCGCCCATGTGTTCGTTGACAGCCCGAACGGCGGCGACATCCTTGAGCTGGGTGAGCAGGTCGACGCGCTGCGTGGCGCCACCTCGTGGCGTGCCCGCGGAAGCAGCATCTCAACTGACGCCTCGACCAGCAGTGTGCCGCTCATGTCCGACCCCCATGTGGCGGAGGCGCATCTCGCGGCGGGCTGGCCGCGCATCGACCGCACCCTCACCTACTCGTCGGTCATCGAGCAGCAGACTTTGGAGGACTACGCGGCGTACTGGGCGGCGACCGCGCCGGGCGCTTTGCGCGTGGACTCCATCACCGTCGCCTTGGGCGCTGAGCCGACGTTCACCCCCAACAGCCTGGGCGATCAGGCTCGGATCTTTCTGAACAACGAATGGCACCTTCCCCACAGCCGGGTACGGCGCATCATCGGCATCGGCGTTACCCCGACCTCCCGCGAGTCCGGCAAGGAAGAAGCCGACTTGATTTTCGAAGGAATCGAGGTGACCGGTGGATAAGTTTCCCGGCGACCTGTCCGCTGAGATTCGCCAGCTGCGCGCCGAGGTGGACGAGCTCCGCGCTCTGCTTCGCCAGCAGTCGCCGCTCACGTCGGCGTCTGCGGGTTGGAAGATCGGCAACATGGCATCGCCGCCCACCCCCGCCGGTGGCGGGCACCTGTTCGCGTCCGGCGGCGACCCGTATTGGAAGGACAGTGGCGGCGTAGTACACGAGCTGATCACCCCGCCGTTCCCGCAGGGCATCGCGGTTGCGAACCCGCCGAACTTCACCTCGGGGAGCGCGTCCGGCAGCGACGCCGTAGTGATCAACGCGCTTCGTGCCGACGCCGCCGGCACGAAGGTCGCGCTCGACCTGCTGCTGTCGTCTCTGCGTGCAGCACCCCTCATCGCCACCTAAGACGTGCCGTCCGGCGGATCCGGCCATTTATCGCCATCTGACCCCTTTGGAAACGGAGCCCCTGTGTGACCGACATTCTTGCCATCTGCGTGGCCTTAGCCGTCCTGGCCGGTGGTGGCGCCGTCGTCTTCAAGTTCCTCGCCCTCATCAAGAAAGGCCACGACGCCTTGGACGACTGGAAGGGCGAACCGGCCCGCCCCGGGGTTCCGGCCCGTCCTGGGGTGATGGCCCGGCTGGAGGCCATAGAGGCGCAGCTCCTGCCAAACGGTGGCCATAGCGCCCGTGACGCGGTGGACCGTGTCGAGCGGTCCGTGCAGCGCGTGGAGAACACGCTCGCCGTCACTCTCGACCAGCGCAGAGAGGATTGACCATGGACATCATCCCCCGCAAGAAGTGGGGTGCTCGTCCGCCCCGCAGCCGCTACACCGTCACCTGGGGGCAGCGGACCGAGTTCTTCGTCCACCACACCGCCGGGGCGAAAAGCCAGCTGGTCAGGGCCATCCAGGACTTCCACATGGATACCAACGGGTGGAACGACATCGGCTATAACTTCCTCGTTGACGAGGACGGCACGGTCTACGAGGGCCGCGGCTGGACCGTCGTGGGCGCGCACTGCCCCGGCCACAACCAGACCGGGATCTCGGTGGCGTTCATCGGCACCAACAACCCGACCCCGGCGGCGAAGAAGTCGATCCGGCGGCTGTATGAGGAGTCCTGCCGGCGTGCCGAGCGGAAGCTCCTGCAGCTGTGCCACGGGGACCGGTACGCGACTTCCTGCCCGGGGTCGGTGCTCCGGGCGTGGGTCAAGGCCGGGATGCCGGTCGACGAGCTTGCGGAGAAGCCCATCAAGGTCGTCGTCCGGGATGGTGTCGCCCTGTGGCCGGGCCGGGTCCTCGAGCTGGCAGATCCGATGATGAGCGGCGCCGACGTGAAGGCGTGGCAGGAGCGGCTGGCGAAGCGCGGCTGGACCATCGACGTCGACGGCTGGTACGGCCCCCAGTCGCGGGGCGTGTGCCGGGCCTGGCAGCGCGCGGTCGGTCTGCCGGACACCGGCAGGGTGGACGAGGCCACCTGGGAGTCGGCCTGGTCGTGGCGGCCGCCGGAGAAGCCCGCGTGATCGAGGCGGCGCTTCTGCAGCTGCTGATGAGACGAACAGATCCCGGCAACTCTCAACTGAGAGTTGATCGTTGCCCGCCAGACCCGCCGCCCCGGACCTGTTGGCCGGGGCTTTTCGCTGTCCGCGCCCGGGCGGCCATCATCCGCTGGAGGCCGCCATGCCCTTGACCGACCGCGCTCAGGCGCGGGCTGCCGCTCTCCACGCCGCGGCGGTGCTGCACGGCCCGCTGACCCTGCTGCCGGGCGTGGACCGGCAGGTCGCCGAGCGGGCCGCGCAGGAGAGCATCCGCCGGCTCGCGGACGGCTTGGCCGCCTACGTGCTCGGCACCACCCGCATCCACCTCATCCCGGGCCCCGTCGTCGACGAGGCCGCAGACGTGCCGCCTGGCACACCTCAGAGAGAAGGCGAAGTCATGACCCAGATGAACACGGGCCACAAGTTCGAGCTGTCGATCGACGCGCGGGACGCCGCCGGCTTCCCGACCCGGCCGAACGTGACATGGTCGATCGACGACCCGTCCGTGGCGGAGCTGCAGGTGGCGGAGGACGAGCAGACCTGCGTGGTCGTGTCCGGCGCCCCGGGTTCGGCGGTGCTGACTGTCACGATCGAGGACGAGACCGCGGAGGGGCAGGAGCCGCTGTCGGTTACCCACGCCGTCGACGTCGTGCCGGCGGGTACCGCGACCATCGAGCTCGTCGCCGGTGAGGTCGTGGACGAGTGACGACGAACAACAGCGAGCTAACGGGGGAGCCCGCACTGCTGGCTTCCCTCGTCGCGTCGGGCGTTCAGCTTGCGGCGGCGTTCTTCCTGCCGTGGTCGGATGCGCAGGTCGCGGTGATCAACGCTGTGGTGCTCGCTGCCGCTGGTGTGTGGGTGGCGTTCACCACGACCGGCGTCGACAACGGCGGCAGCATCAAAGCGGCGATCCTGGGTTTCGTGCAGGCGGGTATCTCGCTGGCGGTCACGTTTGGCTGGAAGGTGACCCCTGAGCAGACGGTGGGGTTGATGACGTTCGTCGGCCTGGTGGTCGCGGTGTTCATCCGGCAGACGTCGAAGCCGAGCGGCGCCCCGGATGCTGGGCTGAAGGTCGTGGTGGAGAACTACCACGAGGCTCGCCCGTCGCAGATGTAGCCTGAGATCACCTCGTCCGAGCACCCATCGGGGTAGCGCCCGGGGCGCCACCGGTTCGGCAGCCCGCCAGCGGCTTCCGTCCCCGGTTCAGGTCCGGCGCGAACCGCTGGCATTGGTTCGCCTACCTCGATGGGTGCTCGGGCTTTTGCTTCCTGCCGTCCTCCGGGACTGGCGGGGCGGCTCACCTCTGCCACGGGAAACCGTGGCGCCCGCCGAGGTGGTTTGATCACCCCTCGCGCTGGCGAATTCATCTACTCAAACTCGCGGGTCCGCCATAATGGTGGCGGGTCATCGGGCGTGCGGCCGTACGACCGATGTCTCCTGTTCGCCCCCTCGTCTCCGGACGAGGGGGCGTTCCTCGTGTGCGGGCCTACAGCACACACGAGAGCGCCGCCACTTCCCAGCAGGGGAGTGGCGGCGCTCTTTCGCGTTGTAAGGCTACCGCTCGGGCAGAACCCGCCCGCGCTCCACGAGTTGCTGGGCGCGCGAGCGAGACATGCCGAGGGCCTGCCCGATCTTTTCGTAGGACATGCCGCCCGGGGACCACATGGCCGCCGCCGCACGGGCCCGCTCCAAAGCGATCCGGCCGACGAGGGCCTCGTACAGCACCAGATCCTTGGACAGCAGGGTGTAGCGGATGAGCGGGTCGGGCTCCTCCAGGGCGTCGCTGATCGCGGTGTCGAGGAGCGCCTCGACGTCGGCGGGGTCGGCCTCATAGCCCTGGGTGGTGGGGTCGGTCGACATCAGAGACCTCCGGCGTCGAGGCCGTACGCCTCGCAGACGTCGGCGGGGAGCAGCATGATCGCTGCCATGACCGCGTCGTAGCCGTTGCCGTCGGCGTCGTCCAGCAGGGCGGACCAATCGATGTCGTGCCGGTCGCAGATGTCCTCGATGTAGGCGCATGGCATCGGCGCCTGGGTGTCGTCCTGGACGTCGGTCCATGCCTCGATGCGGTGGCTGCCGGTGTACGCCTGGTCCTGGCCGGCGTCGCGTAGCGCCCGGTCGCACACGATTGGAGGGCCGTCCCAGCCGTTGGCTTCCATGCTGGCCGTGAGGGCGGCGACGCGGGACGCGTCGAACGCTTCGTGGAGGGGGTTGATGCCGCCGCGCCACTCGATGTCGAGTGCGAGGGGGTTGGTCACCGTCGATGTCTGCATAGCTATCACTATGCACTATGTGAGGCGGCTTGCATAGGGGCGGGTATGCAAAAGGTTGGAGCCCCAGGACCGGCACCCCGTAGGATCTCCCCGCAACCTCGGGGACTGGAGCACGATGGCCTACGACTTTCCGCCTGACCTGATCGAAGCTCAGCGCGCCTACGACGAGGTACACGCCCGCGTAGAGCAGATCACGGACGCTCCGCCGCCATCGCAGGAGACGACCGCCCGAGCCTGAACACGCGAACGCCCCGCCTGGTCTTCGGACCGGCGGGGCGCCTTCACGTGGTTTATGCGTCTGGTTCGGGCCCTCGGTAGGAAGCGGCCCGGAAAAGTACGGCGAACGTCCTCGGGCCGTGCCGCTGGTCGAGCCAGGCCGACAGCGGGGCCAGGCGTCCGCTGATCATCGAGGACACGATGACGGTGTGGAGCTCATCGACTTCGCTGCCTCCGACCTCGGCCAGGAAGACGCTGTAGCGGTTGTTCACGCCGCGCGTGTAGGAGCCCAGCGAGGCCAGAAAGTCCCGCCTGCCGGCCGTCCGCTGCTCGGCCGGGGCCTGATGGAGGGGGAGACGCGCCAGGTCGGCATCGGTGAGACGTCCGGTGACGTCGCGGAACGCGAAGCGGTCGACTCCGTCCGGCTCGGTGACGCCTGCTCGCTGGGCCGCCTGCCGGGCGATGGCCGAGGCCTCCCGGTCGGTGGCGCCCTCCATCACCACCCCGAGGTTCCGGGTCGAGATGGACCCGGCCGGGTCGGGAGCCGAGTAGGTGCGGCCGTCCTCGCCGCGGCTGTTAATGCCGTACCGGGTGCGGACGAGCTCACCATGCCGCAGCCTGTATTCGCGGTAGGAGCCGTAGTGCAGGCAGTCGTGGGCGTAGGCCCGCAGCAGGTCCAACGCCACCAGCTCCGGAGCCGCCACGGCCTGGTCCAGGCGGCCGTAGCGGGTGACCACGGCCCCCATCTGCAGGTGCCGGTACCCCTGCCCGGCGTGGTGGAAGCCGCCGAAGACGCCGGCCCGGGTGGAGCGGACGCCGACCCATACCCGGTCGGTCGGCAGGAGCCGGTGCAGGCCCAGCTTTTCGTACCGGTCGGCCAAGATGGCTGCGCCGGTGTAGAAGACCTGCAGGGCGTCGCTGCCGAGGTCGGCCAGCACCCAGGGCAACAGCGAGAACACCACGTTCGGGTGCGCTTGGTCGAGGCCGGCGGTCGCCCGCTGGGCGGCGAGCCGCTCGGTGAGCGCCACACGGTCGGCGGGGGAGCCGGCCAGGTGTTCGTTGGGGGTCAGGAGTCCAAGGGCTACTCCTGCTTGTCGTGGATCAGGAGCCGATGCGACTCCTGGATGCCGTCGGGCAGATTGAACGGTGTGAACCATCTCGCCTCCAGGATCTCCATTGAGTCGACGCGGAGGGTTCCGCCGGTGACCAAGGCTTCGTATGCGATCTCGACCCGCAGCTGGTAGCCGCTTTTGATGTGGGCGAGCTTGCCGACCTGAACGTCCAGGCCGGTTTCTTCGCGTACTTCGCGAACGATCGTGTCCTCGAAGCGTTCCCCCTTGTTGGCGTAGCCGGTGGGCAGACCCCACTGGCGGTGTTCCGGCCACAGCCGGTGCCGAAGGAGGAGCACGTTGCCGTCAGAGTCACGGACGATGCCGGTGACGCCGATCATGAACTTGGCGTGGCTGACCCACAGGATGCGCCATTGGAGTGGGCCTGCCAGGGCACGCCAAACCCGGGTAATGAGGTGCTTCACGGGGTCTCCTGGTGGTTGGGCGCCGGGGTGTGGCGCCGTTCCTGTTCACCTTGGCGGACCAGGGGGCGGTCTTCCACAGGAATGGGGGACGTTGGATGCGTGTCTTGCCTGCTGGTTTGGCGTGCTGGCTTCAGGGTGCGGCGCGGTGGTGGCCGTCATCAATGCCAGTGATGGCGAATATTGTCAGCTGACAATGTTCGAGGTGACGTTTGGGTTACTGTCGATTGCAGGTTGTTGCGCCGGAGGGTTGCGATGGGTGTTGAGCGAACACAACGAGCCGCGCTTTTGAGGCAGGCCAAAACTGTCAGCCTCACATGCAGGGACCGCGGGATGAAAGCGCCGGACATATGCGCCGAAATCCTCAAAAAAGTTCCTGAGATGCTGCCGTTGGAGGCGTGGCGCCTGGCACACGGGTGGAGTCGCGCTCGCGCGATCGAGGAGATCGCGGCCCTGTACGCCGAAGACGGGCTGGAAAGACCGGACGTCAATACGGTGATGTTGTGCAAATGGGAGCACGGTCAAGGAAAGCCGGGGTCCGTGTACAGCGAGGTTTTGTGCCGGTTGTACGGGGTTTCTGCTGAACGTCTGGGATTGCCGACACCGAAACGCCGTAATAGGAACTTCGGCGACGATGAGAGAGAGGATCCTATGGAGCGCAGGACATTGATCAAAGCGGCGGGAGTGGCGGGGGTCGCTGTCCCGCTGCATCTACTGCTGGACCTTGAAGCCGCTCTCGCGGTTCCTGTCGAATCCAGCCGCCCCGCGGCACTCGCTGAAATCCAGCAGCGTCTGCAGGCTGCGCGAGGCCAGTTCGATATCAGCGCGCTCGCGCCGCTATTGGCCGAGTTCCCTGCTCTGCTGTCGGCTGCTCTCGACACCGCCAAGCGGGTGGACACCCCAGCGGGGTGGGCGACGTTGGCTTCCTGCTACAACCTCGCCGCCGATGTTTTGAACAAGGTGGGCCGCAAGGACACGGGACTCCGCACCGCTGACCATGGGGTGTTGTACGCGCAACGGTCTGAGGATGCGGTGGCCCAGGGCGCGTCCGCTCGGGCGATGGGGATGATGCTCCGTACGACCGGGCAGCATGACGCGGCCACGCGGGTGGTGGAGCGGGCCGCTGACACCCTGGAGGTGATGGGGCTACGCAAGGCACCGCAGCTGGGCACGTACCTGCGGCTGATGTGTACTTCCGCCTACACGGCGAGCCAGGCGGATGATCGGGAGGAGGCGTTTGCGCGGCTCGCGGAGGCTGAGCGGGCCGCTGAGCGTCTGGTTGCGTTGACGGGCAAACCGGAAGCCGAGCCGTTCACGCGGATGTACCGGATGAACATCCACTATTCACTCGGTGACGCGGGGGCGGCGCTGCAGGTGGGCAAGGATCTGCGGCCGGAGATGTATCCGACGCCGGAGCGCAGGGGACGGTTGCACACCGACCTGGCGCGGGCCTGGTGGATGCGGGGCCGGCCGGAGGAGACGGCGAGCGCGCTGCTTGAGGCTTATAGGGAGGCGCCGAGCGAGGTGCGTGACCGGCCCAAGATCCGGCGGATCGCTGACGACCTCACTGCTGTGCATCCCCGAGTGGCTGGGGTTCGGGAACTCGCAACCGCGCTGGCCGGAAGGCGCCCCCTGCCTTAGCGTCTTTCCTGCCATGAACCAGGTCGGCCTCGCGTCTGCGGGGATGAGCCCCGCCGCTTTCCGAAGCGGCGGGGCTCTCACGTTGCTCGGGCCCCGACTCCCCTCGCCGGAGCCGGGACCAACTCTCAGACGCCCCGCACGCCTCACGGGTTACCAGACATAACAGGACGGCATCGATACGGGCCACATCTAGAGCAGGATTCGGTCTTCACAACCTGTCGGCCCCGGGTGGTAGGCATATGGGGAGCTGTACGACAAACCCCGGCGACGGTGGATGAGACCGCCCCGGGAGTGGCCAACCCTATATAGGAGAGTTGACGTGCCCGAAAATACCATTGCCGTCCCCGGTCATCCCGAGTCAGGGTCCCCGTTCGACGCGATCCGCCATGAGGACGAAAACGGCGAACACTGGTTCGCCCGTGAACTCCAGGTCGTCATGGGCTACGAGCAGTGGCGCCGCTTCGAGGACTCCATCGATCGGGCCATCCGCTCGGCGGAGAACACTGCCACCTACTCTGAGCAGGCTTTTTGCCGGATCAGGCAAGAAGACACCGGTGGTGCGCCGCGTGTGGACTACCGGCTGAACCGCTACGCCGCCTACCTTGTCGCGATGAACGGCGACCCCAACAAGCCTCAGGTTGCCGCCGCCCAGGCGTACTTCGCGATCAAGACCCGCGAGGCCGAGAACGCCACCAGCAAGCCCATGACCGAGATCGAGATGGCACGCAAGTATCTCGCCGTCTTGGAGCGGGAGCAGGAGCTCAGCCGGGAGCAGGAGGTCGCCAAGCCCAAGGCCGGCAAGTGGGACGCCTACTGCAACTCCGAAGGCCTGATCGGCATGACCGAGCTGGCCGACATCCTGCGCACCACGGTCAAGCCGCTGACGAATTGGCTGGTCGAGATCAGCCTGTTCCGCCGTCAGGTATCCCAGGGCGGTGGCGGCCGGAACCTGCCGCGGGCAACGAGTCAGCGCTCCGGGCACTTCGAGGTGAAGACCGAGACGAAGAACGGCTTCGTCTTCCCCGTCGCGTACGCGACTCCGCGGGGTGTGGACCTGGTGGTGGACCTGTGGGGCCGTCAGCCGCTGCCGTAAGTCGTTAGACGCGCGAGCCCTTGCCAGGGAACGGGCGGGGGCTCGTCGTTGTTTTCAGGGCTACTCCTGCTCGCCCCGCATGATGGCCGCCGCATCCTTCCGCGTCCCACCCGCAGCGAGGGTGAGCCGGGCCAGGGCGGCGTCACGGCCAAGGCGGGGCAGCGCGCTGATCGCGGCGCTCAGCTCGGTGTCCATGCCGCCATGCTGGCCCCGGCCGCTGATCGTTCGCAGGCAGACACAGCAACGCCCTCACCCGAGGGCAGGGGCGCCAGCCGTACAGGGTCAGGCCGCAGCCTTCTTGCCGCCCGCATTGACGAGCTCCTTGAACTCCGAACCCGGCTTGAACTTCGGCCCCCACGACTCGGCGACGTGGATCTCGGCACCCGTCGAGGGGTTGCGGGCGGTGCGGGCCGGCTTGTGCACCATCTCGAAAGCACCGAACCCCGTGATCGAGACCTTGTCGCCGGACGCGACGGCGGCCTGGATCGTGTCGAGCACCGCGTTCACGGCCTCGGTGGCGGTCTTCTTGTCGCCGACTCGGTCCGCGATGGCGTCGACGAGTTCCTTCTTGTTCACAGCTTCTCCTGTGTTGATCGTGTTAACAGACTTTACGGTTCGTGTGCTGTGAATATTGCATATCGGTTGTGAATGCTGTAGTCGAACGAGGTTCGGAGGGTCTCGACTGCAAGATCGCGGGTGCACCCGCATAATCCTCGTTATCGATGAAGTCACCACAGGACCTTCGCAACCTTGACCGAAGGATCATTTTCAAGACGCCTCAACGCGTGAACGTAGATTTTGGTCGTATCCGTTGATTCATGACCAAGAGCCTCGGACACCTCGTCAAGGGACGCACCGCGCTCTATGGCCAGCGTGGCGAAAGTGTGCCGAAGCGCGTGCGGAGTGACACGTTCAGGACGATGTAGGCCAGCTTGCCGAGCGACCCGCTTCACAAGATCAGTGATGTCTCCGGTGAGCATCGGCCGGCCGCTCGCGGTCGCGAACAACGGCCCCTGCGCGAAGCCGCGCCCCACGAGGTAAGCGGTCAACGCCTCCATCGCATCTGGCCATCTGCGTCTCCTTGAGTGTGTGGCCCGTGTGGGAGCCGGGATGGGGGGCTGAGAGCCCTCAGAGCCGGAGAAAGGGGGGTGTTTGGGCGACCCCCACACCCCCCACAAGGCCGCGTATCCGCAGCTCGGAGGGGTGTGTGGGTGCCACGTGGGGGTTGTGGGGGTGTGGGACTCCCACGTGTGGGTGCCACGTGGGGGTCAGGCTGCCGGCCAGTCGGCCACTTCGGGCGGCACCTCCAGGTCGCCGGAGCGGATCGCCTCGGCCGCGTCGAGAAGGTGCTGGCGCTCGTAGCCGCGCCGCCGCCGGCCGCCACGTTCGAACGCGTTGGGCGGCCGGGTTACGCCGATGGCACCCAGCAGCGCGGCCAACTCGTGTTCGGTCATGCCCAGCGCGGGCGCCATGACCTCACTGTGCAAGCGGCCCTCGTCCCAGGGCAGCGCCAGCGCCCGGCGGAGAAGCTCGGGCAGAAGCACCTCGGCGCCCACACGGATCTCGTGGATCTGCTCAACGTGCACCGGGCCCGGTGCCGCGGGCCGGGCGGGCATCGGCGCCTGCCCGGACGCGATCCGCTCCGCGCGGGCCGCCGCAACCAGCGCCGCCGGATCCGCCCACCCCGACGTCGTCCCGCCCTTCAACAGCTTCAGATAGGAGCCAACCGCCTCCCGAGGGGCCGGGGGTTGCACCGGCGGCCGCGGCTCCATCTCACCGCCGACCGCGGCCCCAGCGTCGGCGGCCGGATGGGTGAGAGCCGGATCCCAGATGATGGGCTTGCCCCGCTGATCGGTGACGCCGGGCAACTCGATCGGCTCCGGCCGGACCAGGTGGACGCGGTCCTCCGGAGTGGAAAACAGCCACCGCATCCGGGAATGCCGGGTGGCGTACGCCCGCCCCGCCGCAGCGGCGCTGGGCGCGTCCAGGTTCGGCCGCATCACGGAGATCGCCAAGCTGGCCGGGCGGATGTCGCGGCCCGGCTCCATCTTGAAGCACCGCCACGCCCGAATCTCCTGGCGTCCGAACAGCCTGACGAACCCGCTGCCGGGCCCGGCCAGGTCTTCGACCTTCGGGCCGCGCGTGTAGTCGTAGAAGTAGTCGATCTCCTTCTGGGCGCCGCCCGCCATGATGAGCCGGTTGTGGAACAAGGCCAGCAGGTCGGTGGACAGCGTGTTGCTGGTGGAGCGCAGCGCCGACACCAGCACCTGGCAGGCTTCGTTGCGGCCGATCCGCGCCGACTCCTCCAGGTTGTCGCGGATCGCCGCCTGGATCGGATCGCGGATGGTCTGCGACAGCACCTCGAACCCTTCATCGAGCATTTCGGTGATCTGCGGCACGTCGGCGCCGATGGGCAGCAGCTGCGAGTTGGCCTCCATCCGCCGTTTGCTGTACGCGGTTTTGCGTTCCTTGGCGATGACCGTGTGGGCGTGCGAGATCAGCAGCGCTTCCTCCGCGCACGGCGCGGCCCAGTCGACCGCGGGCCGTTCGACTTCCCCGGCAAGCCAGGCGGCCAGCCAGGCTTGGGAGACGCCGCCGCCGTTGAGGTCGAGCTGCCAGGTGAGGTTGTCGACGCAGAACCCCAGCTCAGCGGTGATGGTGTGCAGGGTGCCGGTTTTGCCGCTGCCCGTGGTGCCCACGACGATGATGCGCGGCTCACGCACCTGCACCCGCATGGGGCTGCCGTCGCGGTGCGCCCCCAGGCTGATGCCGTCCAAAACGGAGCGGGGGCTGTAGTCGCGGGGGTGGTCGAGGTCTTCGGCCAGATGGTTGACGGTGGCCACGTGCATCCAGCAGGAGCCGCGCCGACCCGCAGAGGTGAACTCCACCCCGCACCCGTCCAGCAGGTCAGCATCCGACGCTAGGCCCTCGCGGTGACCATCCAGGCGGCCGATGGTCGCCCCGCCCTGCGGTAGGCGCAGCAGCATCGAAAACCCGGCCTTCGTGGGCCAGTCCCGCGCTTCGATGACCTCGACGCGGACCTTGCAGACGCGGCGGATCCGGTCGAGCCAGTCTTCGGCCAGGGCGATGTGACGACGCGGCACCATCGCGGTGCTGGCCCGGTGTCCGGCGCGGGTGGCGGCCGGGCCGGGCAGCGGCGGCCGGTTGGCCCAGCCAGCCAGCAGCCCGGCCAGCAGGGAGCCGACCCCCAGGGCTGGCCAGGCCTCGGGCTGGTCGAGGCCGGCGGCCATCGTCCACGTCAGCCAGCCGCCCGCACCAGCCCAGCAGCTGAGCCGATACCACAGGGCCCGCGGGTCGGTGCCGGCGCCGGACAGCAGGGTGGCGCCTACTCCGGCGGAGGTGAGGCCGACCGCCCACCACGGGGACAGTCCGGCGATCTCGCCCGCGCCGAGCGACAGCGTGGCCAAGCCGAGCGCGCCCATGCCAGCGGCGCTGACCGGGCCGCGCGGTTTGAGCGACCAGTCAACGCGCGGCCGAGATGTGGTGGTGGCGCCCACCCGGGCCCCCTTTCGTGCAGGTGTGGCGGGTTACTGGACGTTCCACTTGCGTTCGCCGACGCGCGGCGTCACACGGCGGGCGATGTCCTTTTCGTGGCGGGCTTTGAAGACCTCGGAGACTTCTTGGGCCTGGGCGCCGATCTTGGCGAGTGAGCTGTACATCTCTTCGAGGCGCTCGACGACGTCCTCGTGGATGGGGTATTCGGCGCGCAGCCGGTCTGCCCAGATGCGGAATCCGGTGGCGACGGAGGCGGTGACCTCGTCGAGGTTTTCCATGTGGGCGTCGACGTCCATCATGTCGTCGCTGTGGTAGGCGGCTGCGGCGCCGGGCAGTTCGATGGCGGCCTGGAGCAGGGTGAATGAGCTCATGGGGGGTGTCCTTCCGGCGGAGGCTGGGTGGGGGACGGAGGGGGCTGGTTGCGGCTGGGGTGCGGCGGGGGTGGCTCCGGCGGCCGGGGCGGCTGGCTCCGGCGGCGGGCAGGGGGTGGGGTTAGCGGGCGGGCGGCGCCATCGGCGGGTGAGCCATGCCCACCCGGCGACCAGGGCGGCGACGGTTTCGGCGTCCCATCTGCGGTAGCGGCTGCGTAGCGCGGTCACGGCGGCGGCCCGGCCGCCCTCGAGCGCGGCTGCCCAGGCGGTGCTGGCCCGCTGCCCGGTGCGCTGGTCGATCCACCGGCCCGCCCGCCGAGCGGCTTCTGCTGCCCTCTGGTCCAGGCGTGGGGACGCGGTTCGGCGGCGGAGCGCTTGTCCTGCCTGGACGAGGCGGTGCCGGGCTCCGCGTGCGCCGCCGACCGCCCGGCGGGCCAGGTCTGCGGCGTGAGCGTCCAGGCGGGGGGAGGCAGCCCGGCGGCGGATGGTGCGTCCGGTGCTGGCCAGTCGCTGGGCTGCGACGCGAACGGTCCCGGCGTGGTGGACTGCTCCGCCAGCTGCCCGTCGGCTGCCGGATCCTCCCGCTCGGCTGCGAACCGGGTGCTTGGGGTTTGGGCGGAAGGCTCCAGTGTGGTGGCCAGGCGATCCCCGGCCGCCGGTGAACAGGTGCCGGCCCGCCGCTCGCCCGGATCGGCCGCTGAGCGACGGCATCCGTGGGCTGGTTGAGGTACGACCACGCCCCGCCGCGGTGCGGCCGGGTCCGGTGGTGGCGCCGAACGTCATCCGCCGCCCAGCCCGCCCGCCCGCCGGGCTGTGGTGGCTGGACTTCGACCCGCGTTCGCGGCGTGAACGGTTCCGGCCCGGGTGCGCGCGCCGCCACCGCCAGTATCCGTATCCGGCGCCGCACGCGGCGGTGCCCCCGGCGCCGGCCAGCAGGCCGAGGGCGCCGAGGGTCTGGTAGAGGCCGAAGCCGCCCAGGGTGAGCGTGCCCAGCAGGCCCGCGAGCAGCTGCCCGGCTGGGAGGCCCATGTCGGGTGGCTCGTCCTTGGCCGTCTTGTCCTGGCGGGGCGGGTGCGGGGCGGGGGGCTCTTCGGGTTCCTGCCACGGTTCTTCGTCCGGGGGCGGGGTCTCGGGGGTGTTGGCGGTCATCATGCGCCTCCGGCGATGATGAGGGTGGCCACGAAGATCCACAGGTGGTGCCAGCTCTGGTCAAGAGCATGGGATCCAGATCCGAGGTGGCCGGCGCCGAGCTGGTAGAAGTCCTGCTTGCCGAGCTGGGTGGCGAGGCGTTGCAGGGGGGTGCGGCGGTCGGCCCAGTAGTGGCTCGCTGCGTCGATGAGCAGGGCGATGGCGACGGCGGCCGGGTTGAGGTGGAGTCCGGTGATGAGCGCTACCGCGGCCAGGGCGATGAGTTTGGTGGCGGGGAGGGTGGCGACGTGCTTGGCGCAGGCCCAGCGGCCGGCCCAGCCGGGGGCGCCCTTCGCGCAGGCTTGGCCGTGGGTTTGCACCCAGTGATCGCCGAAGGAGTGCGCGGCGAACAGGGCGGCGAACGCTGCGGCGAACGTGACGGCGGCGGCGAGGGTCTCAGCGGTCACGCCGCACCGCCCACTGCGCCGCTTCCAACGGTCGCGCCGTTCAGTACCGCCGGCTCCTCCGATGGCGACTCCTCCAGGGAACGGGCGGGGATCCGCTTGGAGGCGGCAGGAGAGACCGGCGGCCCGCTGTTGGGGAAGACCCAGCCCTTCGCCGAGAGTTCCTCCCGGACCTCCACCACCCGGTCGTAACCCCAGCTCTTGGAGAACCCGAACTCATCGCCAACGGCGAGTGCGGTGGGAACGACCTTGCGACGCCTGATGGACTCCCTGACGAAGTCGCGGGCGTGGTCATTGTCCTGCTCAGAGGGCTTCTTTGTTTCCTTCGCTGTTCCCGCTTCCGTTCCCGTTTCATGCCCCTCAGTGGCCGGTTCCGGAGACCACTGGCCAGGGTCGAGCGGCGGAACGAACGGGGTGAAGCGCGCCATAAACCGAGCGATGTTCTGCCGTGCTTCCGTTCCCTTCGGGTCCTCGCCGTCGAGGTCGTGGTAGACCGCCGCGAGGTGGGTGAGCGTCAGCTTCAGCGCGTCTGCCTGAACGGCGATCAGCGCACGCTCGGCCTCCCGGATCGCTTCCTGAGCGTTCCCCGCCGTGTTCCTCGACCGGACGACCGCCAACGCCACCTCTGGGGACTGCACGCCCTCGGCGACGCCGTACTTGAACGCCTCCCACGTCTCGGCCCGCAGGGACGGGATGACCCATCGCAGCAGCGGGAAGCGGAGCGGTCTCTGCTCCAGCAGGCCCTGTTCGCGCATGCTCTCCCAGTGCCGCCATTGGGAGTAGATCTGCCACAGCACCGGCGACAGGACGGAGGCGGCACCGAACACGCCGGCGAAGTCCTGGGTCTCGGTCAGGCCGGAGTTGTGGCTGTAGTTGAAGAGGCCGACGCCGATGCCGATGACGTAGGACAGCAGGCGCAGGCCGTACGCACTGAACCCCTTGATCATCTTGTCGTGGGCGAGGTAGCCGACGTTCACCGCCACCGACTCGACCACGACGGCCAGCGGCACAGCCTGCCACCACTCCCAGCTCAGGCCGTACATCAGGGCGAGGATCTGGCCGAGGACGGCGGCGGCGTTGACGCCGATGTTCGCAGAGGCCAGGACGACGGCGAGGCTGACGCGGCTACGGAAGTGGCGCCGCCTGGTCTTGCGCTTCTCGGTCTCCTGCTCGGCCAGGCGGCCTTGCTCGGCGGTGAGCTGGGAGCGGACCTTGAGCTTTTCCTGCTCGGCTTCAAGGTGCTCCAGTTCCCGCTGGTCGCGGGCGCGCTGCGCTTCGATGCTGGCGCGGGCGGCCAGCTGCTCGGCGGCGGCCTTGTCCGCAGCGCGCTCAGCGCGGCTCCGCAGCAGGCGCCGGGGCATCACGCGCCCCTGCTCTGCTTGGCGAGTTCGGCGTCGTAGGCGCGTCTCATGCTGGGTGCCTCACCGTCGGGCCATCTGGCAGGCACCTGCTGGAGGGTGCGGCTGTGCAGGAGGGGGAGGCTGTCCAGGTCCGGACTGGTGGGCGCAGAGGGGGCGGTCGTGCCGCTAACGTGCTTCATTGGTTCGGGCTCCAGTGAGGTTGGGGCGTCGTGCCAGGTAGAAGCCCCGCCCGGTTGCCGCCGGGTGGGGTCTTCTGCGTTCAGGGGGTGAGCGGGTTGGTGGGGTCGTCGATTAGGGTTGGCATGTCGGGGTCTGCCAGCCAGTTCAGGCACTCCTGCAGGAGCTCGTCGGCTGTCTTACTGAGTGGTCGCGGGGGGACCTCGCCGGGGCGGGTGGTGCTCCACTCGCCGTCCTGCCCCGCCCGGTAGACGACGACGGCGTCCGGGTCGTGCTCGAACAGCAGCTGGACTCTGCGCAGCCGACGGGCGAGGCTTTCGGCGTGGGCCTCGGCGATCGGGCTCGTCTCCACCCGCGGCTGGCCGCGACTGGGTGTCCACTGCACGCCGTACTCGATGGCATCGGTGGGTGCTGTGCTGGCGGGGTCGGTCACGGTTCTCCTCGGATGGGCGGGGTCGTGTGGGTGGCCTCGCACCCCTCCGTGCGAGGCCACCGCCCTCCGAGAGCAGGCGCGCTGCCCTTGGAGGGGTTGTGCACCGGCCGCCACCACCCTTTGACAGGGGCGGCCGGGAGATCATGAGGGCGGAGTGTGCGGGCCGTAGGCAGTACCCATGAACACGTTCTTCTGGCACTGACCCGGGCCAAGAGCGCCTTCCCGGGTGCCCCAGAAGTGGCCGACGTACAGGGACCACATCCGCTCCAGAGGCAGCCCGCACTTCTGGCAGGTGAACCCGGGAGGACGGGAGGGCGGCTCGGGAGGGGGTGCTGTCACGGCGGCCAGGCTTCCCGCCAGGTGGCCAAGATGGAGGAGACGATGGCGGCGCGGATCTGCGGGGAGTCGGGGTGGCCGGTACGCCAGTCCCGAGGTTTGGGGCACTGCTCCGATGCGGATTCGGCGGGTGCGCTGCTCATACTGGCGCGACCTGCCGGACGTGCAGCTCAGCCCACGCTTTGTGTCCATTTCGGGTGCCGCCGGAGCCGTAGCGGTCAGCGAGGGCCGACACCAGCCGATGCGCCCCTGGATCTGCGAGCGCGCCGGGCACGGGCGTATTGGCGTCGTGGATCTCGAAACGGACGTGGCTGAGGTCGACGGCCGTGATGAAGCTGATGTTGCCGTCGAGGGGGGTACGGGTGAGTGCGTCCGCGAAGAGGGCCCGAACGACCTGCTCGGCGTCGTCGACACGATCAGGCTGGCATTGCTTAACGACAGTACGGGCGTGTTGCACGGCTGCGTCGATGCTGCCAGGTAGCGCGGGGTAGTCCTGAGTGAAGGTCGGCATGGGTCACCACCAAGGGAGAGCAATCCGGCTATCCGGCTCGCTATTCGTATAGCCAGCTTGCAAGCCGGATATCCGGCTGTCAAGCTGGGTGGGTGGATCAGCCCCGTTATCTTCGACTCGCCGCGCTCATTCGGCGACAAATCGTCACCGGCGAACTTGCCGCAGGGACCCGCCTACCCGCGCGCCAAGACCTGGCCGCCGAGCACGGCGTCGCCGAGGGCGTGGTACGCGAGGCGATCCGCCAACTCGCCCAGGAGGGACACGTCGTGTCCCGGCCAGGCGCAGGCGTATTCGTCCGCGAACGGCCAACCGCCCGACGGATCGTCCGCTCCTGGTACCGCGAACGCCGGGCAGGGTCTCCGTTCGCCGCCGCGCTACTGGAGCAGGGGAGCCGTGGTGGCTGGATGTACGAATCGGCCACCATCCAGGCGCCGCCAGAGGTGCGAACGCGCCTCGCCCTCGATGAACCCTCCGGCGACGCCTCCGATGTCATGCACACCCGGTACGTATTCACCGGCGACGATCAGCCGTGGATGCTGTCGGACTCCTATGAGCCGCTATCCCTCACCAAAGGCACGATCGCCGCATTCCCTGAAGATGGCCCACTGGCCGGGCGGGGAGTCACTCACCGCATGGCCGAGATCGGCGTCCTCGTCGACGACTGGGTGGAGGACGTCACGGCGAGGCCGGCCGCGCCCGGCGAGGCGAAGGCGCTGGGGATAGCGCCGGGATCCATTGTGCTGACGGTCGCGCGGACCTATCTCGCCGATGGTCGACCGGTCGAGGTTGCCGACATCGTGATCCCGGCGGAGACGTCAGTGCTCGGCTACTCCGGCCCGGTAGGTGATCGGGTGGAGGAGTGGGCTGACATCTCTGCGAGGTGAGTTTTAGCGGGCCAGGGCTCATCGCCGATATCGGCGGTGGGCCCTTTTGCGTGTTCGGATCAGATGGTCGTTATGACTCTGGTACTGACAAGCGTTCAAGCGCTTATAGTCACGTACGTAGGTGCTGACCTGCGCCTATACCCTCAAGATCGTGATTGATCATGGCTCCTACACACCGGTCTTCAGACAGCTCGCGGACATCCTGCGCGACCGGGTGGCTGAGCTTGGTCCCGGGGCGAAGTTGCCATCCGAGACGGACCTGATGCAGGAGTTCGGGCTCGCTCGGATCACGGTCCGTGCGGCGATGAAGGAGCTCCGAGCCGAGGGGCTGATCTCCACCACACGCCGCCGAGGGTCCTACGTTCGCGACGAGGAGCGGGTGCCCATGGACATCACAGGGCCGGCTGACGTAAGCGCGCGAATGCCAACGCCAGAAGAGCGGGCGAAATTCAATATGCCGGAAGGAGTGCCACTGCTCATCGTGGAACACGAGGGCGGTGAGACGGAGCTCCTGCCCGCGGATCGGATCATCTTGAAGATCCTTGGCCGGGACTGATCCTCTCCAGAGACAGGCCCTCCCGGCGGCTTGAACGCCGGGAGGGCCGCCTCGGCTCGGCCCTGCAAATCCCTGCTGCAGCACCGCGCCTCCGGGGGCCGACTGGTGATCCTTCCCCCGCATGGGGAGGCCAGGCCAGAGATGCGGCTGCCCGTATCTCAAGATAATGCGAGTCCTACGTACGTCTTGCAATGACATTCCTGCCGCGTGGGGCTTTTCCCCTGATTTTCATAGGAAAGGCCGCCCCGCCGGCTCCCTGCGAGGGCGGGACGGCCCCGTCTTGATGACGCGCTTCGGTACGTCTTTGGTTTACACGCTGGGCGGATGTCTGTGGGTACTGTTTGCGGGCGTTTCTGTTCAAGGTGGTGACGAGTCCCGACGTTCAACAGATGATCACAACTCTGATCAACCGAGCGCTGACCGTGGCGGGATGATCCTCCGGGTGGCGGTGCCCCTCTCGCGCCGGACCAGGGGGTCGGTGACCGCGGAGACAGCCGCGGTGCTGCCCGCCCTCCTGGTCGTGCTGGGAGCCGGGCTTTGGGCGGTGGCAGCGGTCGAGGCGCAGCTGGAGTGTGTGGACGCGGCCCGGGCCGGGGCTCGGGCCGCGTCACGCGGCGAGTCGCTTGAGCGGGTCCGAGGCAGCGCTCTGTCCGCGGCTCCCGCGGGCGCGACTGTCACGGTGACCCGGAGTGCGGAGGTGGCACGGGTGGAGGTGTCGGTGAACGTCAGGCCTCGCTGGGGCGCCTCGCTCCCGGGCGTCACCGTTCACGCGAGTGCCGCCTCCGTCACCGAGCCAGGGCTGGAGTTGGTAGGCCCGTGACTCCTTCGCTCCCCGGGGAGGGGGGCTTCTCGTCAAGCCGCTTTTGCGGCTTCGCGGGGGACAAGCCCTGCCCGCAGGACATGGATGACGGTGGGGCCGAGCGGGGGTCGGCCACCATCTGGACGGTCGGGCTCATGGCGTTGCTCTTCGCGGTCGCGGCGGCGGTCATGGTCGCGGGCACGGCTCGGGTCGCGCGTCACCGAGCGCAGAGTGCCGCCGACCTGAGCGCGCTCACCGCCGCTCGGCTGGCCTTCGCGGACCCGGACCGGAGCTGCGCGAGGGCCTCCCTGCTCGCCGCGGACAACGGGGTCAGGGTCACCCGCTGTTCTGTGGGAAATGACGGCATCGCGGAGATCGAGGTGACCATGGACGTTTCACTCCTCTTGAAAGGAGAGGTGGCGATCAACGCCAGGGCACGTGCCGGCCCTGTCCACATCGCTGATTCAGGCCGGTGACGGAAGGGATGGACGCACACCGGGAATCCGATGGGAGCCGACCGGAAAGCGGTGAAAGTACAGCTCCGGTCCGCTGCCGGTGTGTTCCACGGCCCTCACAGCTGCGGCTCGTCGGAGGAGAGCAGGACGGCCAGCAGGCGGAGGGCTCCGGCCTTGTCGAGAGGTTCGTTGCCGTTGCCGCACTTGGGGGACTGGATGCACGAGGGGCAGCCGCGCTGGCACTCGCACGAGGCGATGGCCTCGCGGGTGGCCGTGAGCCAGTCACGCGCGCGGGCGTGACCGCGCTCGGCGAAGCCGGCACCGCCCTCGTGACCGTCGTAGACGAAGACGGTGAGCAGCCCGGTGTCGGGGTGGAGTTCGGTGGAGACGCCGCCGATGTCCCAGCGGTCGCAGGTCGCGAAGAGCGGCAGCAGGCCGATGGAGGCGTGCTCGGCCGCGTGCGCGGCGCCGCCGAGGTCCAGGCCGTCCTCGATCAGGGGGATGATCGCCGAGGTGGGCAGCGTCCACCAGACGGCGCGGGTCCTCAGTGTGCGCGGGGGCAGGTCCAGGGGTTCTTCTCCCATGAGCGCACCGCCCTGGGTTCCGCGCTTGAGATAGGCCACGACCTGGCTGGTCACCTCCACCGAGCCGAAGTGGAGCTCTCCGGGACCGAGAGGATGCGAGCTGAAGGACTCGATGACCGAGATATCGGTGACATCCCTGGCGAAGGTCGTGTAGTCGGGTGTTCCGGCCTCGACCAGCGCGACCCCCGCCTCCAGGTCGAGTTCGGCCACCAGGAACGTCTCTCCCTGGTGCACGTAGACGGCGCCGGTGTGCACGGCGGAGTGAGCAGAGGGCTCGTCCACGGTGCCGAGCAGCCGTCCGGTGGACATCTCGACGACCTGGACCGGTGCGGCGCCCGCCCCCCGGATGTCGGCGAGGTCGGTGGCGCGTCCCCTGCTGGTCCAGAACCAGCCCGCGGCGCGCTCCCTGAGCAGCCCGTCACCGACCAGATCCGCGAGCACCTCCTTGCTGGCCGGGCCGAAGATGTCGATGTCGTCGTGGGTCAGCGGGATCTCGGCGGCCGCCGCGCACAGGTGAGGGCCCAGCACGTACGGGTTGCCGGGATCGAGCACGATCGTCTCCACGGGCCTGCCGAACAGGGCTTCGGGATGGTGGACGAGATAGGTGTCCAGGGGGTCGTCCCTGGCGATCAGCACCGCCAGCGCGTCCTGCCCGTCCCGTCCGGCCCGCCCTGCCTGCTGCCAGAGTGACGCGCGGGTTCCCGGCCACCCCGCGATGAGCACGGCGTCCAGCCCGGAGACGTCGACGCCGAGTTCCAGGGCGTTGGTCGTCGCCAGGCCGAGCAGCTCACCTGAGCGCAGTGCCTTTTCCAGTTCTCTGCGATCCTCGGCCAGGTATCCCGCCCGGTAGGCCGCCACCTTGTCGGGCAGGTCCGCGGGCGCGCTCCCGTCGGCCACCAGGTCGCCGAGCCTGGCCCGTGTGGTGAGGGCCACGGACTCGGCGGCCCGCCGGGAGCGGACGAAGGCCAGGGTCCGCACGTCGGAGACGACGAGGTCGGCCAGGAGGTCAGCGCTCTCGGCGGTCGCGGGGCGGCGGACGGGTGCCCCGCCCTCGCCCCGCAGGTCGGTCAGGGGCGGTTCCCACAGTGCGAAGGTGGTCGAGCCTCGGGGAGAGGCGTCCGTGGTCACCTCGGCCATCTGGAGGCCCGTCAGGCGCCTCGCGAAGGTCCCGGGCTCGCTGGCCGTCGCCGAGGAGAGCAGGAAGGTCGGTCGCGAGCCGTAGCGCGCGCAGATCCGGCGCAGGCGGCGCAGGATCTGGGCGACGTGGGAGCCGAACACGCCCCGATAGCCGTGGCACTCGTCCACGACGACCATCCGGAGCCGCCGCCAGAAGGCCGACCACTGGGCGTGACGGGGCAGCAGGCCGCGATGGAGCATGTCCGGGTTGGTGAGGACGTAGTTGGCATGCCTGCGTACCCAGGTCCTCTCCTCGAAGGAGGTGTCGCCGTCGTAGGTGGCGGCACGGAGTTCGGGCGGGTCGAGTTCGCGCAGCGCGCGGAGCTGGTCGGCGGCCAGAGCCTTGCTGGGGGACAGGTAGAGGATCGTGCCGCCGTCAAGCGTCGCGGAAAGCGCCGGGACCAGGTAGGAGAGGGATTTGCCCGAGGCGGTCCCGGTGGAGATGATCACGTTTTGGCCACGGTGGGCCAGCTCGGCGGCCTCGGCCTGATGGGGCCACAGGCCGGAAACGCCGTGGTTCGCCCAGCGCGTAACCAATCGCTGGTCAACCCAGTCCGGCCATCGGGTCTCACCGGCCTGACGTGCGGGAACGTGCTCAACGTGGGTGACACGTTCGCGACGTGAGGGAACATCGAGCAGGCGATTGAGGGCGGTACCCGCTCGGAGGGACGAGGATGAGGGCGGGGTCACTGGTTTCAGTCTCACATCTGTGGGCAGAGTCGCCGGGAATCGTGATTTCGTATAGACACTGAGCGTACGCATGGTTGAATGCCGCGCGTCGGGGCTTGTCGTCCGGGGGTCATCCGGTCCCAGGAGGGCATGCTCGAATCGGTACTTTCGCAGGCAAGGCGCTGGAGGATCTGTGGATCTGAAGTTGGACCACCATTCCGAGGACCGTCTCACCATCGTTGAGGTCGAGGGTGAGATTGATGTCTACACCGCGCCCAGATTGCGTGAGCTCTTGATCGACCTGGTCAACAAGGGGAATTTCCACCTGCTCGTCAACATGGAGAAGGTCGACTTCCTTGACTCCACGGGCCTTGGTGTCCTGGTCGGCGGGCTCAAGCGAGTTAGGGCGCATGATGGCTCACTGGAGCTTGTCTGCACTCAGGAGCGCATCCTGAAGATTTTCCGGATCACCGGGCTGACGAAGGTCTTCGGTATCTACGCCTCGGTCGACGAGGCCAAGGAAGCTCACGGTCGAGACAAGTAGTCGTGGCTACCGTTGAACTGACGTTCAGTGCTCTCCCCGCGCATGTGCGGACGGCACGTCTGGTCGCCACGGCGATCGCCAGGCGCACCGGTGTGCAGGAGTCGTTGCTGGATGAGGTAAGGCTCGCTGTCGGTGAGGCGTGCTCTCGGGCCGTGGAGGCACACCGCCTCCACTGTCCGGGAGAGCCGATCCGTATCGAGCTACGTGATGACCTGGGGCGCTTCGAGGTGACCGTCACCGACTCCGCCCCCAGTGATGAGCTGGAGCACGATCGCGGCCTCCTGGGGCTCGACGATCCGTTCGAGCAACTTCCCGATGACCTGATGTCCGGCTTCGGCATCGCGGTCATCGCGGGGTTGGCCGACGACGTTCAGGTCTACCCGAGCCAGAAGGGCATGTGCATCCGCATGAGCTGGCCGGCGGCGACGAACGGTCTGTCTCCGGCCTGACAGAAGACTTTGACAGCCGGGCGTGTCCACGTGGACACGCCCGGCTGTTCGTCATGGGGCACCCGGTTTCGGATGGAACATAATCGCGATACACCTCAGCTGAAATCGAGTGGAAACAGGGGCTGGTGGGGTAGGTGTGACAGGCGAAATGCCGTTATAAGCAGGCCGGTCGGTAAAAGGTGCTGGACTCGGCGTCAATTGTCCGTGGGCAGAGGCTTCATATCCGCGTCCTTGCTGCGTAGACTCCCGGAACCGGCCAAGGTTTATCCTTCGGAGCGGCCCGCACGCGAGCCGCCCTCCGTGGGGGTCTGCAACTGGAAGCGGCACTGCCAACCATCCCGGATGTGCGCCGCCTCGCTCGTCTAACACCCATAGCAGCGCACTCCGGGCAGGACGTGTTCCCGTCTTGCCAAGGAGAGTCGGATGTCTGTGCTCCATCTCGCCGCTGTCGAAGAGCCAGCGGTATCCCTGAGTGGCTACCACTTCAACATCGTGATCGTGGTCGCCGTCGTGGCCCTGCTCGCACTCGCCGTCGCCGGCACACTGGTGCGGGAGGTGCTGGCCGCCGGCCAAGGCACCGAACGTATGCAGAACATCGCGCGAGCCGTCCAGGAAGGGGCTTCCGCGTACCTTACGCGGCAGTTCCGGACGCTCGCGCTGTTCGTCGTCCTGATCCCGTTCCTGCTGTACCTCCTCCCGGCGGAGACGACCGGCGTGAGGATCGGCAGATCGGCTTTCTTCGTTGTCGGCGCGTTGTTCTCCGCGCTGACCGGATTCATCGGCATGTGGCTGGCGGTCCGCGGCAACGTCCGCGTCGCCGCCGCCGCCCGCGAGTCGGGTGAAAAGGTCGCGATGCGGATCGCCTTCCGCACCGGCGGCGTGGCCGGAATGATCACCGTTGGCCTGGGCCTTCTCGGCGCGGCCGTGGTGGTGATCACCTACGGGGGCAACGCCCCGGCCGTGCTGGAGGGCTTCGGCTTCGGTGCCGCGCTGCTCGCGATGTTCATGCGAGTCGGCGGCGGCATCTTCACCAAGGCCGCCGACGTCGGCGCCGACCTGGTCGGCAAGGTCGAGCAGGGCATTCCCGAGGACGACCCGCGCAACGCCGCCACCATCGCCGACAACGTGGGCGACAACGTGGGCGACTGCGCGGGCATGGCCGCCGACCTGTTCGAGTCCTACGCGGTCATGCTCGTCGCCAGCCTGATCCTGGGCAAGGTGGCCTTCGGCGTCGAGGGACTGGTGTTCCCGCTGATCGTGCCGATGATCGGTGTGATCACGGCGATCATCGGTATCTTCGTCACCGCACCGCGCGCCGGCGACCGCAACGCGATGGCCGCGATCAACCGGGGTTTCTTCATCTCGGCGGCCATCTCGGCCGTCCTCGTCGCCGTCGCGGCCTACCTCTACCTGCCGGAGAGCTTCTCCGGACTGTCCGGTGTGAGCCCGGAGATCGCCGCGATCACCTCGGACCCGCGCCTGATCGCGATCGGGGCGGTGCTCATCGGCCTGGTGCTGGCAAGCGCCATCCAGATCCTCACCGGCTACTTCACCGAGACGAACCGCCGTCCGGTGCGGGACATCGGAGAGAGCTCCCGCACCGGTCCCGCCACGGTCATCCTGTCCGGCATCAGCGTCGGCCTGGAGTCGGCCGTCTACTCCGCGCTGATCATCGGAGCCGCCGTCTACGGGGCGTTCCTGCTGGGCTTCGGCAACGTCACCGTCGCGCTGTTCGCCGTGGCGCTGGCGGGTACGGGCCTGCTGACCACGGTCGGCGTGATCGTGTCGATGGACACCTTCGGCCCTGTCTCCGACAACGCCCAGGGCATCGCCGAGATGTCCGGCGACGTCGAGGGCGAGGGCGCCCAGGTCCTCACCTCGCTGGACGCCGTCGGAAACACCACCAAGGCCATTACCAAGGGCATCGCGATCGCCACGGCCGTGCTCGCCGCGACCGCGCTGTTCGGCGCGTTCCGTACGGCGGTCGAGGGCGAGCTGGTCAAGGCGAGCGCGTCCGCCAAGGAGGCGCTGGGCTCCTTCAGCACGTTCAGCCTGAGCGTCGACTCCCCGAACGTGCTGGTCGGCCTGATCATCGGCGCCGCGGTGGTGTTCATGTTCTCCGGCCTTGCGATCATGGCGGTCGGCCGCGCGGCCGGCCGGGTGGTCTTCGAGGTGCGCGAGCAGTTCCGCACCAAGCCGGGGATCATGGCCGGTACGGAGCTGCCCGACTACGGCAGGGTGGTGGACATCTGCACCCGCGACTCGCTGCGGGAGCTGGCCACGCCAGGTCTGCTGGCGGTGCTGACCCCGATCGCCGTCGGTTTCGCCCTCGGCTACGCGCCGCTCGGCGCGTTCCTGGCCGGTGCCATCGCGTGCGGCACGCTCATGGCGGTGTTCCTGGCCAACTCCGGCGGTGCCTGGGACAACGCCAAGAAGCTGGTCGAGGACGGTCACCACGGCGGCAAGGGCTCTCCGGCCCACGAGGCCACCATCATCGGTGACACCGTCGGTGACCCGTTCAAGGACACCGCCGGACCGGCGATCAACCCGCTCCTCAAGGTGATGAACCTGGTGGCTCTGCTGGTGGCCCCGGCCGTGGTGGCCTACGCCGACAACCCGGTGCTGCGCATCGGCATCACGGTGGTCGCGGTCGGCATCGTCGTCGCCGCGGTCGTCATCTCCAAGCGTCGTTCGGCGGGCATCGCCCCGACGGAGGAGAACAACACCGACCGCGAGCCGGAGCAGGTCTCCAGCTGAGCAAGGTTTGACGAAGGGGTGCACGGGCCGCGTGCACCCCTTTCGCATGTGCGGGCCCTCCTGGTGGGAAACTGGCCGGTATGGAACAGCAGCCCTCCGGAGGCAGAACACTCGTCCTCATCCTGCTGGCGATGGCCGCGGTGTTCGCGGTGATCGTGGGCCTCGCCATGTGGGCTTCGAGATGACGGCGCGCACGCTCGTCGTCCTGCGCCACGCCAAGGCGGTCAGCGCCGCCGGTCTCGCCGATCGCGAGCGTCCCCTAAGCAAGGACGGCGAGCACGACGCTCACAAGGTGGCTAAGGCCCTCGCCGGCCTGGATCTCCGCCCCGACCTGGTGGTCTGCTCGCCGTCGGTGCGGACCCGGCAGACCGCCGGCCTGGCCCTTCCCGATGCGGACGTCCTTTTCGAACCGGCCATCTACGAGGCCTACCCCGACGAGTTGCTGACGCTGATTCGACGGAGTGATCCGCAGGTGCGCACGCTGGTCCTGGTCGGGCACAACCCCGGCGTCCAGGAGCTGGTCAGGGAGCTCACCAAAGGTGACGACGACACCGGGTTCTCGCCCGGGGCGTTCGCCGTCATCGAGGTGGACGGCGAGTGGGCGGAGCTCGACGCCGGCCGGGTGGTCGCCCGGTGGAGCCCGAAGGGGCACTGAGGCCCGGCCCGGTCGAGGAACACCGGCCACGCAGAGCCACGCAAGCCGACGCAGAGCCACGCAAGCCGACGCAGAGCCACGCAAGCCAGCAAACCGCTGCAGAGCCGCGCAAGCCGCTGCAAAGTCACGCAGAGCCGCGCAGGCTACACAGGTCGCGCAGGCCATGCGGAGCCGCACAGGCAGTACCGAGGTGCGACGAAGGCACGGGTGAAGGCCCCGGGGAGCCTGACAGCGCACTCGGGGGCACGGGGCGCACAGGGCACTCGGGGGCGCTCGGGGGTGCTCGGGGGTGCTCGGGGGTGCTCGGGGGTGCTCGGGGGTGCCCGGGGCACTCGGGGAGGCGTGCCAGGTGTCCGTCTCCTGGGATTGGGGGTGGCATGCGGAGGATCGCCGACGCGCTGCGCGCCGACTTTCGGCCCTCCGGGCGTCCTAACTGGGGGTACGGCCTGCTGTGCATGCTGGTCGTCTCCCTCCCGTTGCTGCTCGGCGTCCTCCTCGGTCACCTCCAGGAGGGCGCCTCGGCGGCTCTGGGCGGCTATCTGACGCTCTTCGGTGATGCCCCCGGACAGCCGTACGGTGACCGGGTCAGAAGGTTGCTGGTCACCACGGCCACCGTCACGCTCGGCGCCGGACTCGGCGCGCTCATCCATCCCCACCCGTGGCCGATCGCCGCCGTGGTGGTCGGCCTGGTCGCGGCGGCGGCCATTTACTGGCGGGCGCTGGGCATACCCGCGATTCTCTCCGTGACCCTGACCTACTTCGCGTCTTCCACAACGGGCGTTCTGTTCCACATGGGGGCCTCGGCCTGCGGTGGCCTGCTGGCCGTGCTGCTGGTCATGGTGATCTGGCCGTTACGCCGCCTCCAGCCGCTTCGCAAGGCGGTGGAGGAGGCCGGTACGGCGCTCGCCGACCTCCTGGCCGCCGGAGGGCGGGCACCGCTCGCGGACGAGAGCTGGGAGTCGTTGCGCCGCCGGGCCGACACCGCGCTGAAGGACCTGGACAGGGCGCTCTCCCGCTACCGGGTCTCCCAGGAGGAGGACGGGTCGTCGGAGCGGCTCCCGGCCACGCTGACTCGCATCTTCCAGCAGACGATCGCGCTGCGCGTGCTGCGCGCGGCGGCCATGGAGGCGGGGATCGGGACGGAGTGGACCCGGGAACTGGACGAGGCGGTCGGGATGCTGGCCCGCGCGCTGCGAGAGGCGGTACTGCTCGGCGGCTCGGCCGGGATGCCGGGGGCGCTGGCCGCCGTCGGGCGGTTCGCCGACAGGGTGGAGGAGATCCGAAGGGGCGCCCGCGCGGGTGAGGTGCCGCTGCCCGGGGCCGCGCTGCTGGGGCAGGTGAGCCGGTGCGTGGACCGGATCGCGATGGCGGTGCGCTCGGTGGAGCGGCAGGCGGCCGAGGGTGTCGAGGTGGGGCCGCGCCTGCCGAGGTTCGTACGGTCCGGAAAACCGGTGATCACGGCCGGTTACCACCCGGTCCGGGTGGGCCTGGCGGTGACCGTGGCCATGGTGCTGATGCTGGTGATCCACGAGCACTATGCCAAGTGGTTCGTGGTGACCGTGGCCGTCAGTCTTCGCCCGACCTATCGCGACACGGTGGATCGGGTGCTGCTGCGGGTGCTGGGTACGGCCGTGGGCGCGGTGGCCGGGGCGGCGGTGCTGGCGGTCGCTCCGGGTCATCTGTATCTGACGTTGTTCATCTCTGTCTGCGCGGCGCTGGGCTTCGCGCTGCGCGGGTACAGCTATGGGTACTGGATGATCCTCGCCACACCGCTCTCGCTGATGCTGGCCGACTTCGCCCTTTCGCTCGACTGGGGTGCGGCCGCGGCCAGGGTGGTGCTCACGATCATGGGTGGCGTGCTGGCGCTGCTCTTCGCCCGGCTGCTGTGGCCCAGGGGGCACCGGGCCAGGCTGACCGCCCAGATCGCGGAGATGCTCGATCGGCACGCCGCGCTGGTGCGGTCACTGATCGACCAGGACCCCGAGGAGGTGAACGCCCGGATCTCCTCGGCGTCCGATGCCGCCGGGCGGCTCGCCGACTCACTCGACAGGCTGGACAAGGAACCGGGCGGCGGTGCGCCGCGACGCCTGCGGGATTCGGTGACGGCGGCCGGGCGGCTGCGGGACAACGCGCTCGCGCTGTTCGCGATACCGCCACCCGGGAACGAGCCCGGGCCCGCGATGACGGTCCTCGACCTGGTCGCCGACCGGTTGGAGAGGGCCGCGGAGGAGGTCAGGACAGAACGGCCGGGAACGCCGCCCGACGATCTGGACAGGGCTCTCGACGAGGTCGGCGCGTACGTGGACGAGTTGGCCGCCCGCCGCCTGGACGAGCTGGCCGAGGGGGTGGGCGACAGGATGACGGGCCTGCGGCGCGGCATCAGGCACGCCGCCGCCGCGCGGCCCGCCCTGCGGGGTCTCAGCGCCGAAGCCGTACGGTTGGCCTCCCTCACCGCCCCGAGGACCCGGTAGCCGCGATCGTCCGCGGAGCGAAGGCGGCCGGGGCGGGTGTGTTCAGCGGGCGGTGATGACGCCGTCCTCGGCGTCGGCGTCCTCCACCTCGGCACGGGGGATGCCGAGCAGGTAGAGGATCGAGTCGAGGTAGGGCACGTTGACCGCGGTGTCCGCGGCGCGGCGGACCACGGGCTTGGCGTTGAACGCGATGCCGAGGCCGGCCGCCGCGATCATGTCCAGGTCGTTGGCGCCGTCGCCGATGGCGACGGTCTGGCTGATCGGGATCCCCGCCTCGCGGGCGAAGCGCTCCAGCGCCCGCGCCTTGCCGGGCCGGTCGACGATCTCCCCGACGACCCGCCCGGTGAGCACGCCGTCGACGACCTCCAGGGTGTTGGCCGCGGAGTAGTCGATCCCGAGGTCGTCCACGAGGGCATCGGTGAGCTGCGTGAAACCGCCACTGACGATCGCGAACCGGTAGTCGAGCCGCTTGAGGGTCCGTACCAGCGTGCGGGCGCCCGGGGTCAGCACGAGTTCCTCGCGCACCTTCTCGAAGACCTCCTCGGAGAGGCCCTCCAGCAGTGCGACCCGGCGACGCAGTGACTCGGCGAAGTCGAGCTCGCCGCGCATCGCCTCCTCGGTGACCCTGGCGACCTCGTCCAGGCAGCCGGCGTGCGCCGCCAGCAGTTCGATCACCTCGGCCTGGATGAGCGTCGAGTCGACGTCCATCACGATCAGCCGCTTGGCCCTGCGGTGCAGGCCGGTCCGCTGCACCGCCACGTCCACCTGCTGGGCGTGCGCCTCGATGGCCAGCTCGGCCCGCAGGGTGTCGGGGTCGGCACCGGAGAGGGAGAGCTCGATGCAGGTCACCGGGTAGCTGGACAGGCGCTCGATCCGGTCGATGTTGGCACCGGCCGCGGCGATGCGCCCCGCGATGCCCGCCATGGCGGCGGGCTGCAGCGGTGCGCCGAGCACGGTGACGTTGAGCCGTCCCCTGCGCCGCTTCTCTTTCGGGTCGGAGCCGGTGGACATCTCCACGTGCAGACCGAGGTCCTCGGCGGTCCGTTCGACGGCGGTCCAGAGGGCACCGAGGGTGCCGCCGGTGCCGGTCGGTGGATCGCCCGCGTAGGAGACAAGGACGCCGAGGGTGAGCCGACCGCGGATGACGACCTGCTCCACGTCGGCGACGACGACGGGGAATCCGGCCAGGACCGAGAAGAGGCGTGAGGTCACGCCTGGTCGGTCCGGCCCGGTCAACGTGATCAGAAGCGTGCGCTGGTTCATCGGTTCCTACGCTACTTGGCTCCGGTTTCGACCGTGAATGTGGTTCATCATCCGGACGCCCGGAGTTCACGGAACGTCAGTGACCAGGGGGTGTCTGCTCCCTGCCCAGCTCAGCCGTCACCTCGGCCGCGGCCTGTTTGAGGGCTTCGGCGAGCGGGGAGTGGGTGCCCGTGGGAACCGAGGAGGTCGTGCCGACGATCGCCATCGCGGCCAGCAGAACCGGGCCGCGGAACACGGGGGAGGCGATGCTGCGCACGCCGTTGACGGAGGGGGTGTTGGCCGAGATGTTGTCCTCGCGGATCTTCACGAGTTCCTGGCGGAGCTCGGGGGAGGCGGCGAGTTGCGTTTCGAGGCCGGGAACATCCTCCGCGGGGAGGAAGGCGCAGAAGACCCGGCCCTGGGCCGACTCGGTCCGTGAGAGGCGGGAGCCCATCCGGACGCTGACCCTTATGGTGCGGTCGGTGTTGTCGTCGACGCGGACGACGACGGCGGTGTCGCCGTCCCAGACGCTCAGCACGACGGTCTCGTCGATCTCCCTGACCAGCCGCTGCATGTACGGCCCGGCGATGCCGATCACGGGCATGCCGACGCGGGCGGCGGCGGAGAGGGTGAGGATCTGCGGTCCCAGGGAGTACAGCGCCTCGCGCTCGTCGTAGCGCAGCAGATTGCTCTCACGCAGGGCCTTGGTGTATCGGTGCGCGGTGGCTTTGCTGGTGCCCAGGCTGGCGGTGAGCTGATTGAGCGTCAGGTGCGGGCGGCTCACCGTGAACGCGCTGAGGATCATCGCGGCCCGCTGGACGGTCTGGATCGCCGGGGTTCTGTTCTCGCCGGCGACCCCCTTCAGGCTAGGCGCGGGGTCGTCACCCATGTCGGTTCCTTCGCGTTATGTATGGAGGCTCAGCGACGGTATGCATTTTGCATTGCGAGACAGCATCCTGCCATTCATAACATTTAATGTCGATGTCCCTACTCGTTGACATCGCCGAGCGCGTGCCTGACGGAGATCCCGGCGTACAGGCGGGCGAAGCGCACCAGCGTCAGCGGATCGAAGACGTCCCGCCGGGGGTCGGCCGGATCGGCTCCGGCCGCCGGGCCGACCCTGGCGGTCGGGATCCCGTGGCCGCGCAGCACCACGCCGTCCGTCGAGCCCTTCCAGCCGGAGACGGCGGGCGGGGGTTCGCCGTGCTCGTCGTGCCAGGCGGCGATCGCGTGGCGGATCACCGGGGCGTCAGGTGAGGTCACCCCGGCGGGATGGACCATCCGCGCGTCCACGCTCACCCCGCAGCCGTCCAGCGGCCCGCCGGGGATTCCGGCCCGCATCCTGGCGAGTACGGTCTGGGCGATCTCGTCAGGGTCGTCGCCGGGGACGGTGACCAGGTAGAGGTGGAGCTCCACGACGCCCGGCAGCAGGTCGGGCTTCTCCAGGAGCCCTCCCCGTATCGCGCCGATGCCGGCCTCGGCGGCGAGCTGGCGTCCGGCGCCCGCCCTGGCCGCCACGTGCTCGGTGCGCCAGGACTCCAGGATCGCGGTGGCGGCGCCCAGGTTGGCGAGGAGCCCGCCACCGGCGTCCCTGGCCAGCACCGGCCGGTAGGGGCCGGTCAGCCGTACGCGAAGGAAGATCGCCCCCGGCTCCTCGTGGAGGACGCCGCGCGGGCCGCACTTGGCGACCACCGCGGCCGAGGGCAGCGGGTGTGACCGGAGATGCTCGTCGATGCCTGAGGGCCCCGCGGGGGCGAACGGCGACGAGTGCGTGCCGCCTGAGGCCAGGAGCAGGGAGAGGCGGTGCGGCAGGCCGTCGCGTCGCAGGGTCGCGGCCGCGGCCGCGTATCCCGCCAGCGCCGCGGCGGCAGGTGCGCGGGCGACGCCGAGGCCGAAACCCGCCAGCAGGCCGGACGCCGGATCGAGGGAGAGCGGCGCCACCGGTCCGTCGATCCCGGTCGCCCACCGGTCGTGTGCGACGTCGCCGGACAGGGAGGTGTCCAGGTGGGAGTAGAGGAGCAGCTCGGGCCCCGAGCCGCCGGTGGTGGACGTCAGGTTCGCCCCCTCGTCCCCGACCGCCTCGATGTTCCAGGGCAGCTCGGGCCAGCGGTTCCGGGCCCACGCCGCCAGCCGGGTCGCGGTCGCGCGCTCCCGGCCCCGAGGGCTGGGGCCGGCGGCCATCACCCGGATCGCCTCGATGATCGGCTCGCTGGAGATCGCCGCGACTGTGGCGTGCCGCAGGTTTCGCAGGGCGTCGCTCTTCATGCCCACATATTAACTCTATGCAAGACGCCATCTCGCATATTGACAATGCTTGCGGCTGGATCCTACTGTTCCCCCACGTTGCCGACGAGGGAGGACTGATGGTCTACGTCGTGACCGACGCGTGTGTGGACGTGCAGGACAGATCGTGCGTCGAGGAGTGCCCGGTCGACTGCATCTACGAGGGTGACCGGATGATGTACATCCACCCGGATGAGTGCGTCGACTGTGGCCGGTGCGAGCCTGTCTGCCCCGTGACGTCGATCTTCCATCAGGAGGACCTCCCGGCGGAGACGGCCAGGTTCGCCGAGATCAACGCCGGGTTCTTCGCCGATCTGGGCTCTCCCGGAGGCGCCAGGAAGATCGGCCGTACCGGCAGCGACCATCCCGCCGCGGTGCCTCCCGGCGGTGGGTCGTGACGGCGTACGACGTCGACCTAGTGATCATCGGCGCGGGCCCCTCGGGGCTGTACGGCGCCTACTACGCGGGCTTTCGCGGCATGTCCGTCGCCGTGATCGACTCGCTGCCCGAGCCCGGCGGCCAGATCTCGGCGCTCTACCCGGAGAAGGACATCTTCGACATCGCGGGGTTTCCCTCGGTGAAAGGCCAGCGACTGGTCGACGAGCTGGTGGCGCAGGCGGCGCAGGCCGATCCGCTCTTCCTGCTCGGGGAGAGCGCCTGCGAGCTGCTGCACGACGAGGAGGGCGTGGAGGTCGTCACCGACGCGGGCACCCGGGTACATGCCAAGGCCGTGCTCCTCACCGGGGGCATCGGCACCTTCACCCCTCGGGAACTGCCCGTGGGCGAGGACTACCTGGGCCGCGGGCTGCGCTACTTCGTCCGCAGGCTGGACGAGGTGGCCGGCCACGACGTCGTGGTGGTCGGCGGCGGCGACTCCGCGGTGGACTGGGCACTCGCCCTGGAGCCGCTGGCGCGCTCGGTGACGCTCGTGCACCGCAGGCCCGTCTTCCGTGCGCACGAGCGCAGCGTGGCGACGCTGCACACGTCGTCGGTACGGGTGCTGACGCCGTACGAGATCGCCGAGATCGGCGGCGACCCCCAGGTCGCGGAGGTCGTCGTCGAGAAGGTCAAGGAGGGCGACCGCATCACGCTGCCCGCCCAGACCGTCGTGGCGGCCCTCGGTTTCGTCGCCGACCTCGGGCCTGTCCAGAAGTGGGGCCTTGAACTGCGAAAACGGCACGTGCTCGTCGACCGGTCGATGAGGACGAACCTGCCCAGGGTGTTCGCCGCGGGGGACATCAGCGACTACGACGGCAAGGTCAGGTTGATCTCCGTCGGGTTCGGCGAGGCCGCGGCGGCGGTCAACAACCTGGCGCCCCTGGTGAATCCCGCCCTCGGTACCACTCCGGGTCATTCTTCCGATGCGGCCTGAGCTTGACAGTCGGTAGAGTCCGGTCCAACGAATGATCTGTGCGGAGGAGTCGGCATGGCGGATCAGGCGCACTCCGGCGACGCCGACGTGGCCGACGAGGTGCCCGCCATCCAGACGGTGCGGCGCGCCGCGCTGATCCTGAGTGGTTTCACCAGCGAGCACCCCTGGCTGAGCCTCAACGAGATCACCGCGCGGCTGGGGGTCAGCAAGCCCACGGCCCACCGGTACGCCAGGGCGCTGCGGGCGGCCAATCTGCTCCGCTACGACCCGCGCAGCGCGCTGTACTCGCTCGGTCCCCAGCTGCTCGGGCTGGAGGCCGCCGCGCGGGCCGGGCTGCCCATCGCCGCGGCCGCCGGACCCCACCTCGAACTGCTCATGCGCGAGATCAACCAGACGGTCGTGCTCAGCGTCTGGAACGGCGAGTGCCCGGTGGTGGTCGGCTGCGTGGACAACACCGTCGGCGATGTCCGGCTGAGCGTCCGCACCGGCTCGCAGCTCGACGTCGTCCGCTCGGCCCAGGGCCGGATCTTCTGCGCCTACCTGCCCGCGGGAGAGGTTCCCGGGCTCGCGCGGCGACTGCGGGCATCCGCGGAGCTGCGCGAACTCCTCAAGGAGGTCCGGCGGACCGGGATCGCGGTCAACTCCCCGGTGGACCACGGGGTACGCGTGCTCGCGGCGCCGATCTTCGAGGGTGACCAGGTGGTCGCCTCGATGGCGGTCCTCGGCACGGTGGCATCCCTCGCGGGCGACCTGGAGCCGCAGGCCGCCGCCGCGCTGCTGAGGGTGGCGCGCGACCTGTCGCGCGAGCTGGGCGGCACCGCGCCCGTCTGAGCGTGGGCCGGGTGGCGCCGCGCCCGTCTGAGCGCCGGGCTGGGTGGCACCGCGCCTGTTCGAGCGTGGGCCGGCGGGCTCGGAAGCGGAAATCACGGGTGGGCGGCCTGTCCCGTCGGCATGCGTTCTCGCTGATCAGACATTCTTTCCAGAAATCGCAGGTGGTCTCCGCAGCCGTCAAGCACGCCTGCAGTGTGACGCAATGCGAGATGTGATTCCGCATCTTGACACGCGCCAAGCGTTCCTCGTACGTTCATGAAGCCCGGTTGGCCTGGCACGACGGTGGGGAACCCCGCCACTGGCGCGACCGCCCGCCGATGCCCTGAGAAAAACCACCCCCCTGAACCCTCGCCGTCTCCCCCCAGAGCGGCGGCGAGAGGACTAGGAGCAAGCATGGGTATGCGACGCGCAGGGGCCGTCATGGCTTTCGCGACAGTTCTCCTCGCCACCGCCTGCGGCGGCTCGTTCTCCGGGGGGGAGGCATGAACCTGATCGCGACATCGCAGGGCCTGGCGCGTCTCGACGACGACGGCGCCGTCCTCCTCGACCTGCCCTTCGCCGATGTGGCGGAGATGCTCGCCGCGGGTGAGGGCTTCGCTCCCGCGCACGCCGCGCGGGAGCGGGACCGGATCCCGCTGGGAGAGCTCCGGCCCCCGCTGGGCAGCACCGGGGCCATCTGGGGGGTGGGGCTGAACTACCTGTCGAAGGCACGCCTGACCGGGAGGTCCGTCCCCTCCGACCCCATCCTCTTCCTGCGGTCGCCCTCGGCGGTGTCCGCGCCGGGAGCGGAGGTGCCGCTGCCGCAGGACCGCTCCAGCCAGGTGGACTACGAGGGCGAGGTCGCCTTCGTGATCGGGCGGCCGATGCTCCGCACCCCGCCCGGTGAGGTGTGGGACCACATCGCCGGCATCACGGCGGCCAACGACATGACCGCGCGCGACGTCATGGTCGCCACCGCGACCCCCACCCTGGCCAAGAGCTTCCCCGGTTTCGGCGCGCTCGGCGCCTCGGTGCTCGAACTCTCGGCGGTCGACGACCCCGAGAGGATCGCGGTCAGGACCAGCGTGAACGGAACGGTTCGGCAGGACTCCAGCACGGCGGAACTGATCTTCGCCGTGCCCGAGCTCATCTCCAGGATCTCCCACTTCGCCGCGCTGCGACCCGGCGACGTCGTGCTGACCGGTACCCCGGCGGGCACGGGCCAGGACCGCGGGGTCTTCCTGTGTCCCGGCGACGAGGTGGAGGTGTCCGTCGCCGGTGTGCTGCCGCTGTGTACCCGGTACCGCTGAGTTTCGTGCTCCTGAAGCCCGCACAGTCCCCCATAGATGAGAGATGTGAGATGACCGAGATTTCGTTTGACCTTGTTCTGTCCGGCGGTACCGTCTTCGACCCCGTGGCGGGCACCCACGCGGTCACCGACGTGGCCGTGACCGATGGCCGCGTCGCGCGCATCGCGCCCTCGCTCGCCTCGCAGGCCCAGGAGGTCGTCGACTGCGCGGGGAAGTGGGTCCTCCCCGGTCTGGTCGAGGCGCACACCCACGTCTTCGAGAACGTCTCGAAGGTCGGGGCCCCGCCGGACGAGGCCCATCTGCGCCGGGGAGTGGTCGCCGCCGCCGACGCCGGTACGGTCGGCGCCTCGACCTTCGCCGCCTTCAACAGGTTCGTCGTCCAGCCCGCCGAGATGCGCCTGGTCAACTTCCTCAACGTCTCGGTGCTCGGACTGATCGACTTCCGCTTCGGCGAGCTGCTCAACCCGGACACGCTGGTCGCCGAGGACGCGCTGGCCGTGGCACGTGACAACCCGGACGTGGTCCGCGGCTTCAAGATCCGTCTCTCCGAGGACGTGGTCGGCTCCGCCTGGCGCTCGCTGCTCAAGAGCTCGCTCGACCTCGCGGCCGACGCGGGTCTGCCCCTCATGGTCCACATCGGGGAGACCGAGGAGCCGCTGCCCGAGGTCCTCGGGCTGCTCCGCGCCGGGGACATCGTCGCCCACTGCTACACCGGCAAGCCGCACGGCATTCTCGACGACGGGAAGGTCATCCCCGAGGTGCTTGAGGCACGGGCCCGCGGTGTGCTCTTCGACAGCGCCCACGGCAAGAGCAACCTCAGCTTCGAGGTCGCCAGGAAGGCGATCGCGGAGGGCTTCCTGCCCGACCTGCTCACCTCCGACACCAGCGCCAGGAACTGGCGCGGCCCGGTCTTCGACCTGGTCACCAGCGCCGCCAAGCTGCGGGCGCTCGGCATGTCCATGGACGACATCGTGCCGCGGATGACCATCGCCCCCGCCCGGCGGCTCGGCCTGGACACGGAGGGGTACGGCACCCTCGTCGAGGGCGGTCCCGCCCACGTCACGGTGCTGGAGGACACCGAGGAGACAACCCTGCCCGACGCGTCCGGCAACTCGATCGTGGCCCCCAGACTGGAGCCGGTCCTCGTCCTGCACGGCGGGCAGCGGGTGGAGACGACGCCCTGGCGCGGCCTGGACGCCGGCCGGTGACGCCGGTCGCCGAGGCGAGACGGAGACTGCGGACCGCGCTGGCCGGTGGAGGCCGGGTCGTCGGCACGTTCGTCAAGCTGCCCACCGTCGACAGCGTGGATCTCGCCCGGCAGGCCGGGTTCGACTTCGTCGTCGTCGATCTGGAGCACTCCTCGCTGCCGGTGGAGACGGTGATCTCCCTGGTGCGACATGCCGCCGCGACGGGCGTCCCGGCCCTGGTCCGGGTGCCCGTCGTGGATCCGCCGCTGATCAACAGGGTGCTGGAGGCGGGCGCGGCGGGAGTTCAGCTCTCCACGCTGACCGCCGCGGCCGAGACCGCGGCCCTGGTCGCCGCGGCCCGCTACGCCCCCCACGGGCGACGGAGCATCAGCCTCTCCCATCCGAGCGCGGGCTTCGGCGCCGTGGACCTGGCGACGTACCTGGCGGCGGAGGCGGCGGAGCCGCCCCTGCTCGTCGGGCAGATCGAGACCGCCACCACCCGCGACCCGCTGCCGGAGCTGCTGGACGGCCTGGACGTGGCCTTCGTCGGGACCACCGACCTGGCCGTCAGCCTGGGCCTCCCCGGTGCGGAGGCGCTGCTCGCGCGGGTGGGGGAGATCGTCGACGCGGCCCGTTCCGTCGGGGTGGCATCGGGCGGCTGGCTCGCCCGCGCGGACGCCGAGTCGGCCGCCGGGAGCGGCCTCGGCGCCGCGCGTTACCTCATCGTCGGCTCGGACCTGCAGCTCCTCGGTTCGGCCCTGCGCGAGGTAATGGACAAGTGGGATCAATGAAAGGAACGCCCGTGTTCAACCAGCGGCTGTACGCCACCGCCGTCAACTGGGACGACATCCCCGCCACCGAGATCCGGCCGGGTGTCCGGCGCAAGGTGTACTCCACTGACGAGACCATGCTCGCCTGGCACGAACTGGCCGTCGGCATGACGCTCAACCCGCACAAGCACGACGACTTCGACCAGCTCGTGCTGATCCTGCAGGGCAGGTGCAACTACTACGTCGACGGCGTGCCGCACGAGATGTCCGCGGGTTCGATGATGCTGGTCCCCCGGGGGTCCGAGCACTACGTCGAGCCCACCGAGGGGCCGTGCGTCAACGTTGACGTGTTCAGCCCCCCGCGGGCGGACTTCGGCGACTCCGTCTGGCTGCCCGGGAGCTAGCATCCCGGCCGGCCCGGAGGCTACAGCCCGAAGTCGGCCTTCCTGATCAGGCAGTGCACTCCCTTGACCTGGTCGACGACCTGGCTGATCTCGAAGTCGGCCGCCGCACTGAGGTAGGCGAGCGCCCTTGAGGGTTCCATGCCCTGGGTGAGTTCGAGGAACGTCACGGCTGCCCGTACGGCACGCCGCATGGCCTCGTTGAGGTCTGTGTGCAGGCCGACGGGGAGCCAGTGGGTCGAGGTCTCGGCGAACGGCTCGCCGAGCGCGCCGAGGAGCGTGCCGGCCTCCTCGGCGGGGATCACCGACAGGCGCAGCGTGGCGCGCAGCGGTGCCTCAAGCGCCGTCAGGGCGACCTCGCCGTCGCCCTGGGCGTAGTGCGGATCGCCCGCGTAGAACCCGGCACCCGGGACCTGTACCGGCAGGTAGAGGCTGGACCCGACCCGCAGCTCGTTGATGTCGAGGTTCCCGCCGAAGGAGCCGGGCGGCACCGAGTGGACCGGGTCGCCGGTGTCGACCGCCACCCCCATCAGGCCCAGGAACGGGGCGAGCGGGAAGCGCGCCGCCCGCCCCGTGCCGAACGGGATGACGCCGTGCAGGCGCCCGGCCTCCTCGACCACCTCGGTGAAGACGCAGACGCTGTTGTACTCCCGTGCGCCGTCCGTGAGCGGGCCGGTGTCGGCGGCGGTCTCGGGGAACTCCTCGGGGAGCGCGCCGTAGCCGTGCCTGCTGCTGATGAACCCGTACGGCGCCCGGATCAGCAGGCTGAGCACGTCGATCCTGAGCACGTCGCCGGGTCGTGCCCCGGCGACGGAGATCGGTCCTGTCACCACGTGCGGGCCGTCGTTGTCGTAGTCGTGGGCGACGTCGGACGCGGCCAGGTCGCGTGCGTCGGTGAGCACCCGGTCGGCGCCGACGCCGAACCCCGCGAGGTAGGAGACCGGATCACGGCCCTGGTCCTCCAGGATTCCCTCGTGACTGAGAGTATCGATGGTGACGGTGTCGCCGGACTCGACGTGGAGCACGTGCTGGTGATCGCGGTTGGGCAGCAGGCCCCAGAGGCTGGTGTCCGGGCTGGTGGGGAGGTAGTGGGAACCATCGATGCGGCCGGTCTTCGGCTGGAGCATTGTCCCTCCACGGGGGATACGTCGCTGTCACCGGCTGAGAAAACTCGACAGGTGTTGCGTCGTCGTTAACGGGGAGTAACCGAAGATTTCGGTGCGAAGACTGGCACTTGACACCGCGAGGGCGCGGTAGCAGCATCACATAGCGAGATGGCATCTCGAATTCTCGTTCAAAGTCCGTAGGAAGGCCAGGCGCCGCGATGACGCAGCTGACACAGGGATATCCGCTCTCCTCCCTCGTGAAGGAGGACGGGGAGGCGTTGTCGTTCAAGGTGCACAGATCCGCCTACCGGTCCCAGGAGGTCTTCCAGGAGGAGATCTCCAAGATCTGGGGGCACACCTGGCTCTACCTCGGCCACGAGACGGAGATCCCCAAGGCGGGTGACTTCAAGACGAGGACCCTCGGCGGGCGCCCGCTGATCTTCTGCCGCGACTCCTCCGGCGAGATCCAGGTCTTCCTCAACTCCTGCACCCATCGGGGCACCGTGCTGTGCCGCCACAGCGAGGGCAACACGAAGTTCTTCCAGTGCTTCTACCACGCGTGGGTGTTCAGCAACTCGGGTGATCTCTCGGCGCTGCCCGGCGACGACGCGTACGTCGACGTGCCGGAGTTCCGCGAGGCGATGAGGCTGCGCTCCGTGCCCAGGGTCCAGAGCCACGAGGGTTTCGTGTTCATCGCCTTCGACCCGGACGTGCCCGACCTGATGACCCACCTCGGCAAGGCCGCCCACTACATGTCGCTGACCGCGAGGATCGGCCCCGCGGGCATGGAGACCGTGCCCGGGGTGCAGCTGTACTCGGTCAAGGGCAACTGGAAGCTCGCGGTCGAGAACGCGATGGACGGCTACCACTTCGCGCCCACCCACAACACCTTCGTGGGCTACCTGCGCGAGACCGGCTTCGCGGTCACCGACGACGACCAGTACGCCTACGACCTCGGCGGCGGCCACGGACTGCTCATCCTGACCGGCCACAACGGGCGGATCGGCATGGTCTGGGAGCCGAGGTTCGGCGAGGCGGAGAAGGATCGCACCGTCGCCAAGCGCCAGGAGATGGAAGACCGGCTCGGCCCCGAGCTCGCCAAGGAGATCGCCGACGCCAGCCGCATCCTCTTCGTCTTCCCCAACCTGCTCCTGTTCGACCTGGAGGCGCTGACCATCCGCCAGATCGATCCGGTCGCAGCCGACCAGACCAGCGTGCGGGCCTGGCAGTTCGTCGAGGTGGACGAGCCCGCAGAGGTGCGGGCACTGCGGATCAAGACGATGGTCAGCTTCGTCGGCCCCGGCGGCCTCGCCACGCCGGACGACATCGAGGCGTACGAGGCGGTGCAGCGCGGTATCGAGGCGACCGCGAACGCGGCGGACCCAGGCTTCGACTGGAGCGACATGTCGCGCGGCATGGCCAACGAGCAAAAGGGCAACCAGGGCCGTTCCATCGACGAGGGCGCGATGCGCAGCTTCTGGCGTCACTGGGCCGGCGTCGTGGGCCGGGACTGAGCGGGCCGGGACCGAGTCGATGGACGGTAAGAAGAGTAAGGAGAGCGCCGTGGGCGGCAGGACCATCACCCGGCACGAGGTGGAGGACTTCCTCTATCGCGAGGCGTCGCTGCTCGACGAGTGGCGCCTCGACGAGTGGTTCACCCTCTTCGAGGAGGGCGGACGCATGGAGGTCGCCACCACCGACTGGAAGGGCTGGGACAGCGCCTCGGCCGGCTCCTTCATGTGTGACGACTACGACCTCATCAAGGCCAGGGTGAAGCGGCTCAAGAGCCGTAAGGCGCACGCGGAGAACCCGCACTCCAGGACCCACCGGATGATCTCCAACGTGATCATCCTGGAACAGGGCGACAAAACGGTCTGGGTGAGTGCCAACTTCATCATCCACCGCTACCGCGACGGCGGGGCCTACAGCTACGTGGGCCGCTACGAGCACGTCCTGCTGGTCGAGGACGAGGGGCTCCGCTTCAGGCTCCGCAGGTCGATTCCCGCCATGGAGGCCATGGACGCGGGCGCACGACTGAGCTTCATCCTCTGATGATCAAGCACATGCTGGTCTTCCGCTTCAAGGAGGACGTGCCGGCCGAGACGGTCGCGGCGGTCCTGGCGGAGCTGGAGACGTTCCCCGGCAAGTATCCGGCCATGCGCGACTGGGCCTGCGGTCCCAACGTCAGCACGCGCGACACGAGCATGACGCACGGCTTCGTCGTCGGGTTCGACTCCGAGCAGGAGTTGCTGGACTACCTGCACAGCTCCTCGCACGAGGAGTTCGTACGGCTGCGCTGGCGGCCGGTGATCGAGCGGCAGGCCATCGTCAGCTTCCACTGCTGACCCCGCCGCGCCGCGACGCCCGCGCCGACACCACACGACGAGCACGTCACGAAGGACCAAGCACGTCACGAAGGACCAAGAAGGAATGAGGAAGGCACCATGACAGCTGACGCCCGTCCCCGGGCACCGTACGGGATGGAGTACGCCCGGATCGCGGTGCCGGATATGGCCGCGACCATTGAGTTCCTCCAGTATCACGTGGGTCTCCAGCTTGAACAGCACGACGACGAGTACGCCTACCTCCGTGCCGACATCGAGCACCACTGCGTGGAACTGCTCCACGAGCCCGGCAGGGAGACGTCGCACACGGTCGCGATCGGCTTCAGCGTGGAGTTCGACGAGATCCTCGACGACCTGAGGGAGAGGGTGATCGCGGCGGGGCTGGAGGTGCTGCCCCTGCAGGATCGGATGAAGGGCCTGTGCCAGCGCGGCTTCGGTGTGAGCGACCCGAACGGGCTGATCGTGGAGCTGTTCACCGAGTTCCAGGAGTACGCCGAGGCTCCTGTCATCGAGCTGCGCCCGCTCGACCTCGTGCACCCCTTCATCGCCACCGACAGGTACGACGAGTCCCTGGCCTTCTACACCGGGGTGCTCGGCTTCATGGCCTCCGACTACGTCGGGGACGGCACCGTGTTCCTGCGGGCCGAGGACCGTTACCACCACAGCCTGGCCCTGCAGCGCAACAACGAGTACTACGTCGCCCACCTGTGCTTCATGATGAAGAGCCTCGACCACGTCATGCGCGGCAGGGCGCGCGCCCTGTACAAGGGCGTGCCGATCGCGTCCGACATGGTCAACCACTCCGCGTCGACCTCGATCGCCTTCTACATGTTCGACCCCAAGCACGGGCCCAGGTTCGAGCTGTGCGACGGTCACCGGGTCTTCACCCCCGAGGAGCACGAGACGCACCGGCCCCGCAGGATGGCCCTCGACCCGCGCAACATCGACGTCTGGCGCGCCGCCGCCGACGACTGGGGCCGCTTCTGAGCGGTGTTCCCGAACGGAGAAGGCGAGGAGCCCCGGCCTGTGGCAGGACGGGGCTCCTCGTTTCTCGTCAGGTACGTTCAGCGAACGATCTTGGTCTTGACCTTCTTCACGAAGTACCAGCTCTTGGTGCCCAGGCGCTCCAGCTCGTCCCGGGAGAGGGTCTCGGCCCCGGTCGGGACGTCGTAGGAGTCGACGCCCAGGATGGCCTCGGCGGTTCGCCCCGACTTCTTGCCGAGCTTCACCGTGATCTTCATGGTCTCGTATTCATCGACATCAACGGCGTAGGGGGTCCAGCACCAGAAGCCGTCTTGGTAGTTGTCGCATTCCGTGCCCTTGGCCGCGGAGACCGAGGTGATTTTGGAGTGCTTGGGCAGCAGGCCGCCCATGAAGAAGTAGTCGGCCTTGTAGGGGCCCTTGTTGACGGCCTTGATGGTGTAAGTGATTTTTCCGCCGGACCTGACCTTCTTCGGCGCGGAGACGCTGACCGCGAAGGAGGCGTACGGTTCGTCCGCTGACTTGACCGCCGCCGTCGGCGCCTGCGTGGAAGCGGCGGAGGCGGGGGTGGTGAGCAGCATGCCGCCGGCCAGCGGGGCGACCAGAGCAAGAGCGACGATCTTGGAGATCGGGTGGCGCATCGAACGTCTCCCAGCTGAAGAGTCAGTGGGACGCAAGGGGCGTCCCATAAAGTTCCAGCGTTTTACCACATATATAGATGTGGAGAGAAATCATATTTCACTACGATCGTCGCTGTTTTTGGTGATTGCCCCAGGTAGGACGGCGGCACGCGTGGAATTCCTGGTTAGCGGAGGACCCGGGTCTTCACCCGCACGTACTTGACGTCGCTGCCGATATCGATGCCGTGGATGTCGAAGGTGCCAAGCCCACCTGCGGGAACGTCGATCGAGGCCGAGCCGAATTCGGCGGTCGCGGTGCCCCTGGCGCTGTTCTTCAGCCAGACCCTGACCTTGATGGTGGCCGACTTCCCGGGGTTCAGGGTGTCGAGCAGGCAGCCCACCTCGCGACCGGAGGTCTCGCAGTACGATCCGGCGGGCTTGCGGATGACGCGGACCTTGGAGACCTGCGAGGGAAGGTAGCCGCCGACGTAGGCGATGTCGGTGTACCACCTGCCCACGTTCTTGGTCGTGAGTGTGTAGATGTACGAGTCACCCGCCCAGGCCCTGCGCGGGTAGGTGACGGTCAGCTTCAGCGGCGCGAGCGGCTGGTCGGCGTGGACCGTCCCCTGCGGGGCGGCGATCTGGGGAGCCGCGGCGTTCGCGGTTCCCGGGGTGAGCAGCATGCCTCCCGCCAGGGCGATGGCGGCGAAGGCGGTCAGGTGCCGGCGCATTTCTTTACTCCAGTCGGAATTCGGTGATCCCCCGTTGGTTACTGCGACCAGCATGCGGGGGCCCACTTGGAAAACCCTTGTGACTGACTGGCCGGCCGAACGGTGAGCAGGTGGACGACGCACAGGGGGCCGCCGAACGGCGACTCCCGACTCTCGTCAGGCCGAGGCTGGAGTCGTTCTGTGAGTTCCGTGAGTTCCGTGAGTTCCGGGAATGAGGGCCGGGACGCCGTGTCGGCTGGGACCGTCGCCGAGGGCGCTCGTGCCGACCTCGGTCAGTGCCGGGGAGGCCGATGAAGCCGGGCGTGCGGGACAGGACCCAGGCCGCCCTCTACGCGGTGCGGAACGGCCTGGCCTGACCAGCGTGCCGGGTCAGATGTCCTTCTTCTCCTCGCGCCGGCCCGGCGGTGGCGGCGGCGGCGGGGGAGGCGGCGGTGGTGGCGGGGTGTAGGTCCTGCCCCCTCCGCTCTTGGGCTTGGGCTTGGGTGGCGCGGGGTGGACGATCTTGGTTTTCACTGTCTTGAGGTAGTACCAGTTGGGGAAGGCCAGTCGCTTCCACTCATCGCGGCCAAGCTCGCCGCCCCCGGTCGGGACGTTCCAGGTGTCGGCACCGAGCCTGGCGACCGCGGTGCCCTTGGTCCGCTTGTTGAGCTTGATCCAGATGCGCACCGTCTCCGACTCGCCCTTGTCGAGGGCCCAGGGGGTCACGCACCAGAAGCCGTCGGTGTAGAAGTCGCAGTCGGTGCCCTTCGGACCCTTGTAGTAGACGGTGCGGCTGATGCCTTTGGGCAGGAGGGTCCCTCCCACGTAGAAGTAGTCGGCCTTCTGCGGTCCCCGGTTGGTGACCTTGACCTCGTACATGAACTCGCTGCCGTTCCTGACCCGTTTCGGGGCCTTCACCGAGACCTTGAAAGCAGACCAGGGCCTGTCCTGCCTCGTCGCGGACGGGGTCGCGGCCGAAACGTCCGTGCGGGTTGCCGACGGGACGTTGGAGGAGGCCGGGGACTGCGCGTTCGCGGCGGCGGAGGAGGCACTGGGGACGATCGCGAGTGGAGTGATGAGGCCGAGACCTAGGAGCGTGCCGAAGCTTCGGCGCATGGGCGTCTCCGCACGAGCTAGGGGTGACCGTAGTCACCATTTGTTTCAACGATTATGACTTAAGTAGGACACGCCAGAAGAGCGAATGATCTACCTGAAGATTAGTTATTTGCGTATCTTTGGTGACTCGGGGACAGCGGCGGTTCACAGGCTGGACAAAGGGGAGGCTCAGGTGCCGGATACGAGCCCGCTGCGCAGGGAGGACCCGGAGTCACTGGGGGACTACCGGCTGCTCGGCCGCCTTGGCGAGGGGGCGCAGGGTGTGGTCTACGCGGGCCGGGGGCACGACGGGGTGATGGTGGCGATCAAGCTGCTCCATCCCAGGCTGAGCGACACCGGCATGGACGGCGACAGGTTCCTTCGCGAGGTCTCCGCCGCACGCCGGGTGGCACCGTTCTGCACCGCTCAGGTGCTGGGCGCCCACATGGACGGTGACCGCCCCTACATCGTGAGCGAACTGGTGGAGGGGGTCTCCCTGCAGCGGGTGGTGCAGGCCGAGGGGCCCCGCGGCGGCAACGTGCTCCACCGGCTCGCGGTCGGCACCGTGACCGCGCTGGCCGCCATCCACCGGGCGGGCATCGTGCACCGCGATTTCAAGCCCAGCAACGTGCTGCTCGGTCCCGACGGACCCCGCGTGATCGACTTCGGTATCGCCAGGGCTCTCGACTCGGCGATGACCGTGACGAGCGGGGTGGTCGGCACCCCCGCCTACATGTCGCCGGAACAGGTCTCCGGGCATCGGGTCGAGCCCTCCTCCGACATGTTCAGCTGGGCGCTGACGATGGTGTTCGCCGCGACCGGGCGGCCCGCGTTCGGCCAGGACAGCGTGCCCGCGGTCATCTACCGGGTGATGAACGGGGAGCCCGACCTGTCCGAGCTCCCCGACGCGCTGCGGCCGATCGTCGCCTCATGCCTCAGCAAGCAGGCCGAGGAACGGCTCAGCGCCTCCGAGGTGCTGTTCGCGCTTCTGGACACCCAGTCCGATGAGGCTCCCACTCCCGCTTCCGCTCCCACCCCTGCTTCTGCGCCCGCTTCCGCTCCCACCCCTGCTTCTGCGCCCGCTTCCACTCCCGCTTCCACCCCTGCTTCCGCTTCCGCGCCCGCTTCCACCCCTGCTTCCGCTTCCGCGCCCGCTTCCACCCCTGCTTCCGCTTCCGCGCCCGCTTCCGCTTCCGCGCCCGCTTCCGCGCCCGCTTCCACTCCCGCGCCCGCTTCCACTCCCGCTTCCACTCCCGTGCCTTCGCCCGCCGCCCCGTCCACGCCGCCCGCTCCTGAGACGTTGTGGGTGCGGCCGTCGGGGACGGATCCGGAGGGCGGGGAGCCCGGTGCCGCCCCCGGCCGCGCCCCGGGCGGCAAGGCGGGCGCCTCCCCCGGCCGTCCCGACGGTGCCGCGCGGAGCGAGCCCGGTACCTCTCCCAGTGGCTCATCGGCCGGCCCTCCGCCCGCGGTCATTCCCTTCGCCTCACCCGCGGGGCCGATGCGCTACCCAGGCAACCTGACGCCCGTCGGCCGGCAGGCCACATCCCCGCAGGGGGCGTATCCCCCGCCGCCGCCGCGGCGCCCCGACCTCTTCGGAGACTCGCTACCCGTCGCGCCCGGCGAGCACAGGTCGCGGAGCAGGCGGGCCGCCCTCGTGACCGGGGTGCTCGTGGGAGCCCTGGCTCTGGCCAGCGCCGTGCTGGTGGCGGTGCCGAGCATGCGGATCGATCCCGCGGTGAGCTCCCCGGCTCCCGGTGACGGTACGCGGACGTCGCCGTCCCCAACCCTCTCCACGCGGTCCCCTGCAGCCGCCTCGCAGGCTCCCACGCAGGCCCCGACACCTGTCACCCAGGATCTGACCCCGGCCCCCACGGTGAGCCTCACGACAGGGCCGGCCTCCGAGCCGTCCGAGCCGCCCGCCCTGCCGCCCACCGCGGTGCTCTTCGACGGCCAGGACGGCAAGACGCTCAAGGGGCACAGCAAGGCCGTACAGTCCCTCGCCAAGATCGAGATAAAGGGCAGGCCCACGGTGGTCTCGGGCAGCCAGGACGGTTCGCTCGGGATCTGGGACCCCGCCAAGCACAAGAGGCTCCACCGGCTCCGCGGCCACCGGGGCGAGGTCTACGCGGTCGCCACCGTCACCTTCGGCGGCAAGCCGTACGCGGTGACCGGCGGCTACGACCACTCCGTCCGCCTGTGGAACCTGAAGACCCGCAAAGGCAGGGTTCTGGGCCACCACCCCATCGCGGTCTTCTCCGCCGCGGCGGGCGTCGTGAACGGTTCACCGCTCGCCGTCACCGGGGACGGCGACGGCACGCTCTACTTCTGGAACCTGAAGAGCCGCAGACTGCTCAAAGTCATCTCCGCGCACCGCGACGACGTCAACTGGCTCGCCTTCGGCAAGATCGGAAAGCGCTCCGTCGTCGTGTCCGCCAGCGCCGACAGGACGCTGAAGATCTGGGACCTCGTCACCAGGAAGCGATATGGCAAGGTCTACAGGGGGCACAGCGGGCGGGTCTTCTCGGTGGCCTTCGGCAAGCTGGGCGACCGCACCGTGATCGCCTCGGGCGGCAAGGACAAGAGGATCAGGATCTGGGACCCGAAGACCTCCAAGACCATCGGCAAGCCGTTCAAGGGCCAGGGCGGCAACATCTACTCCCTGGCGTTCGGCACGGTGGACGGGCGCACCGTGCTGGTGTCGGGCAGCACGGACGGGACCGTCCGGCTCTGGGACCCGGCCAAGGGCAGGCCTCTCGGCAAGGCGATCAAGGCACACAAGGGTGGGGTCTACTCGGTCACCGTCATCACCGTCGGCGACCGTATGGTGGTCGTCTCGGCCGGCAAGGACCGCGCCGTCAAGCTCTGGAAGCTGACCTCCAGCCGGTAGCCCGTCCCGCGACCTCGCCGTCAGACCAGCTCGGTGATGGCGTGGTGGGCGACCACGCGGGCCCGGCGCACCGCGCGGTCGAGCTCACGCAGGGCCTCGCCGCGTACGGCGAGCTGACCCGAGGTGAGCCCCCGGTCGTCGGCGATGCGGAGCACCGCGGAGAGGCGGGCGGCCAGGGCGGCGACCCGATGGGCGCGGGCGGGGTAGCCGGGGGCCAGGCCGTCATCGGTGATCTTCGGCTGCCGGCGGCCCTGGGCCGGGCCCTCCACGCCGAGCAGGGCGTCGGTGGCCACGCGCATCGCGCGGGTCAGCTCGTGCTCCGCGTCGGCGAGAGAGGGCAGGTCGGGTGCCGCGGTGCGGGCCTCCAGCACGCTCCAGCGAACCCCGGCGTACGATGACCCGCGGCGGTCCTTTACCGGGACCAGGCCGAGGCATCTGTCACCGAGCACGGCCGTCGCCGCCTGTCCGGCCTCGATGGCCGCGGAGTTGAAGGGGGGCGGTCCGGTGAGTCCGAGCGGGTCGCCCGGGACGGGGAGGGCCAGTCGCAGCGACTTCATGCCCTCGATCCGCAGGTCGGCGAGGAACTCGCGGAGGGGAAGGTCGCCGCTTTCCGCGGCGACGAGTTGGGGGCCTGCCTGTCGTTCCACGCGGTCGGCGGCCTCGTCGAGGCCGACCTGTCCGGCGAGCCAGGCGTTGCCCCAGCAGACCAGGGTGGCCGAGATCGGTGAATCAGGGTGCACCGATCCACGATATGCGCTTGCCCTGCAATAGGTTTTGTTCCAGCGATTCACAAGGAGGCGTAAGGGATGGGCGGTCAGGTGCTTCGGCTACAGGACGTCACCGTCCGCAGGGACGGGGCGGCCCTGCTGCGGGAGATCGACTGGACCGTTCACGAGGACGAGCGGTGGGTCGTCATCGGTCCCAACGGTGCGGGGAAGACGACGCTGCTGCAGGTGGTCGGGGCGATGCTGTTCCCCACCGAGGGCATCGTCGAGATCCTGGGCGAGCGGCTCGGCCAGAGTGACGTCTTCGAACTGCGGCCCCGCATCGGGCTCGCGAGCGCCTCACTGGCGGAGAAGGTGCCGCCGGAGGAGAAGGTCATCGACCTGGTGCTCACGGCCTCGTACGCCATCCTCGGCCGCTGGACGGAGGAGTACGACTCCCACGACGTCACGCGCGCCGTCGAGCTGATCGACCAGTTCGGATGTGCCCACCTGATCCGGCGCCGGTTCAACACGTTGTCCGAGGGAGAGCGTAAGCGGGTGCAGATCGCCCGCGCGCTCATGCCGAACCCGGAGCTGCTGCTGCTGGACGAGCCCGCCGCCGGCCTGGACCTGGGCGGGCGCGAAGACCTGGTCCGCCGCCTGGCGACGTTCGCGCACGATCCGAAGGCGCCGACCATGGTGCTGGTCACCCACCATGTGGAGGAGGTGCCCAGCGGGTTCACCCACGCGCTGCTGCTCCGGCATGGCTCCGTGGTGGCTCAGGGGCCGATCGAGCAGGTGATGACGGCGGAGAACCTGTCGCACACCTTCAGTGTCCCGCTCACCCTGGACCAGGGGCGGGACGGCCGGTGGTACGCGCGGGCGCACCAGCTCTGAGGCGGTTCCGGCCATCTGAAACCCGGTAAAGGACACCCCTGCCGTGAGATAGTCGTCGACCTCCTCTTACCATCCGGTGAGTGCCGTGCACCTTGTCATGGGCGCGAGCCTTACCAGTGAGGGAGAGTTCATGACGCCGTGGGAGGCAGCCGCGATCTTCGTGGCCGGTATCGGGGCCGGAGGTATCAACGCCGTCGTCGGCTCCGGATCTCTGATCACGTTTCCGACCATGGTCGCGCTGGGGATGCCTCCGGTCGTCGCCAACGTCTGCAACAGTGTCGGCCTGGTCCCGGGCTCGTTGACCGGCGCGCTCGGCTACCGGGCGGAGTTGAAGGGGCAGCGCCAGCGGCTGATCCGGCTCGGAATCCCGACCGTCATCAGCGCGGTGATCGGCGGGGTGCTCCTGCTCTACCTCCCCCCGGAGACGTTCGACATCGTCGTGCCGGTCCTGATCGGTGTGGCGTGCGTGCTGGTGATCGCCCAGCCGAGACTCAACAGGTGGTTGAGCGCCCGGCGGGAGCACGCCCAGCCGCACGGTGGCCTCTGGCTCTGGGCCGGTGTCTTCGCCTGCGGCATCTACGGCGGTTACTTCGGTGCCGCGCAGGGTGTGCTGCTCATCGGGCTGCTCGGCAGCTTCCTCGACGACGGCCTGCAGCGGATCAACGCGGCCAAGAACGTGCTCTCGCTGCTGATCAACGCGTCCGCCGCGACGCTGTTCATCCTGATCGCGGAGATCGACTGGCTGGCGGTGCTGATGGTGGCGCTGGGCGCCGCGATCGGTGGTTTCCTGGGTGCGAAGGTCGGCAGGAGGCTGCCCGCCCCGGTGCTGCGCTGGTTCATCGTCTGCATCGGTGTGGTGGCGATAGTCAAACTGGTGTACGGGTGAACCTGCCCACTATTGGGTACTTATCAGGCATGAAAGGTGACAAGGTCGAGGTTGTCATCGACGCAGGAGACAGTTCCCGTACCTACGAGGTCAGTGCCACCAGAGCGGGGCGCCGCGTTGAGGTGGCCAACGCGCGCGGCGGCGTCGTCGAGGTGAGCGAGGTCACCCGGAGCGGAACGGCCGTGCGCACCGCCCGGTTCATGTCCAGCCGGATCCTCGCCCTGGTCGAACACCCCGCCGACGGCAAGCCCGAACAGGCCCGAAGCAGGGAATAGGCCCGAAGTAGGCTCGAATAGGTCAAAACCGGTGGCGGGCCGGTTCTCATCGCGCCCGGGCCAGGTGGTTCGTCATGCCTGGGCGGGACGGACCTGGAGCACGCCGTCACGGCGGATCCGGGTCTCGAAGGACGGCTGGGGAGCCGTGGCCGGGCCGTGCACGACGGCCCCGTCGGAGAGCCTGAAGGTGCTTCCGTGCCACGGGCAGACCACGCAGGCGGTGCCGTCCTCAGAGATCAGGCGCCCCTGGTGGAGTGGCCCGGCCAGGTGGGCGCACTGGTCGGCGAGGACCGTGACGGCGCCCCCGACACGGAGCACGAACAGGTCGATGTAGCCGAGCCGTCGCGTCACCGGACGCCCGTCGGGCAGGTCGCCGATCTCGCACAGGTCGTGCCAGCCCAGCGGGACCAGGTGGGCGACCGACTCGGCGTGGTTGGCCCCGGCCGCCTGCCGGTAGGCCAGGTGGCCGCCGAGGTAGCCGCCCAGGCTCGCGGCGCCCAGCCCGGCGAACGACAGCAGCCGTCCGGTCCGGTCGCGCCCGGTCATCCGGAACGCCAGCGATCCGGCGTAGAGCCCGAGGGCGGTCAGGTTGGCGATCGCGTGCACGAATCCCACCCGCTGCTGCTCGCGATGGAGCGCGGACCAGTCGACGATGCCCGCGGCCACCGCGGGCGTCGCGGTGACGAGCCCGCCCGTGACCAGCAGTTGCGACGCGCGTGGATCCGAGCGGGTCACGTCGAGCACCGCGGTCGCCGCCCAGAGGCCCAGGCTGAGGTTGGCGAGCGGTGGATGGAGCGGTTTGCCGATCGGCACCCCGTGCAGCAGATCACGGAGCAGACCGGGGCCGATCCGCCGGCGCACGGCCTTGGCGAGTATGCGGATCGGCCTGTCGGCCCTGGGCGATCGCTCGATCCGATCGGTGAACTCGACTCCGGGCACCAGGCGCCTGAAAGTTCGACGCCCTGTTTTGACGGTTTCCTTCACTATCGCCCCCTTCTCGACCCATAGGGACCTACCCGGGAACGGTGTTATGCACGCGCCAAATGTCCTCGACTGACGGAGAGGGCGATGATCTCGGTGGCATAGGCGCCCAGCGTCGCCGACCCCTCCTCGATGATTTTCACCTTCTCTAGCACCTGCTCGGCCGTCACCTTGTAGAGAGACCAGGTGCCGCCCTCGTTGTGGTGGTTGGCCATGATTGGCGCGATCCGGTCGAGGGCCTTGGCGAACCTGGCCTCCGGAGTCCTGCGCTCCTCGAACTCGTCCCAGAGCTCGCGCAACCGCACGGCCTGGTCATCGGGGAGCAGCCCGAAGATCCGGTCGGCGGCCTTGCGCTCGATGCCCAGCTGGGCCTCGACGGCGGAGGCGTCGTAGATGAAGGTGTCTCCAGCGTCGATCTCGACGATGTCGTGGACGAGCAGCATCGCGACGACCCTGTCGAGGTCGGTGCCCGGTGGCGCGTGTTCGGCCAAGACCATTGCCAGCATGCCCACGTACCAGGAGTGCTCGGCGTCGTTCTCCCGCCGCGACCCGTCCATGAGGGTGTTGCGGCGGACGATGCGTCTGAGCTTGTCGATCTCCATGGCGAAGGTGAGCTGAGCGTGTAGACGGTCCTGTGCTAAAGGGGTGGTCACGCGCGTAAGCCTAATGCGCGTCGATCCCCCTTTTCCGAGCGATCATGGGATCATGCACGACCGAGTGTGACAGGAACCCCGTTGAACACGGCGTTTCCCGAGGGTACGTCCACGATGGAATCGTCTGTCAGCGCGTTCACGTTGACTCCCGCGTGCTTGGCGGCCACCAGCTGCGAGGTGCCCGCCCTCCACCGGCGAGCCGGGCGTCTCGACCGCCTTGCGGAGCATCCGGTCGAGGATCAGCTCGTCGAGCAGGTCCGGTGCGCTGTTCTCATCGGCACTCCTGAGTGCGGCAAGTGAACTCATCATGGCTGCAGGCCGGGGTGGGGGGAAGCCCCCGAGGGTGAACTCGGGGGCGTTCGCACCGCACGGAGAGCAGGACGGTCCCTGGAACCCAGGTGGGCCGCCGTCCGGTGGTCGGGAGACTCACGCGGTCCGCGATCTGCTTCCCGTGGTCGGGTGGTTCACGTGGTTTGTTGCCCGTGGTCGGGTGGTTCACGCGGCTCGTTGCCCGTGGTCGGCGGGCTCGCGCGGCACGGGGAGCGGGGCTGCGACGGAGCGGGTATCGGGCTCCTCCCGCGCGGTCCGACCCGCCCGCGGGCTCACCCAGTTCGCCCGCCCGTACAGCCGGTCGAGTCCCATCGGGGAGGCGAGGGCCTCGTCCCTGCGGACGATCTCGACGGTCAGCAGGTGAGCCCACCTGCGGTGCCGAAGGACCACGGCGTCGCGGGCGTAGCACGCCGACGCGATCTCGGCCGAGAACGCCTCGAAGTCCTCGGCGCAGATCCCGGCCCTGGCGAGGATCAGCGCCTTCTCCCCGGCGGCGGAAGGAGTGATCCACAGCACCGCCGGGAGCCGGCCCGAGCGGGTGTGTATCCCGGTCTCCGCGCACGCCCGCCGAATGCGATGCCGGGAGATCAGACACCAGGCGTGCGTGCTCACCCATCTCCGCCCGTAGTGGGAGGCGGCGGGGACGCTGGAGGTACAGGCCAGAACGGCGGAGGGCCACCAGTGGCCCTCCTTGAAGGAGAGGGCCACGGCGGTCAGGACGGTCGAGGCGGCGGCAAGCAGAACGATCTCCGTCCGCCAGCGCCACAGCCGGACGAGAAGGCCCGCCCTCCCGGACGGCCGGTCGTCGGGGCGACCGTAGCGGTTGTTGCGGAGGCTACGCCGTGACATCGCCACCCACCCCCTTGTCGGGGGTGGGTGCCAGGGCGAGGGCGGGAGCGGCGATCCGCTCGGCTTTGAGCAGGTCGAAGCGGGGCTCGCGGTAGTGCCTGGCCCCGAAACCGGTCCTGGTCACGATCCAGCCGAGCCGGTGGGCCCACTCGTCCTGGTCCATGCAGAGCTCTCGGTCGCCTATGTAGATCAAATCGAGAATGAAGGTCTTGATTCCGCAGAGTCCCTTGGTACGGTGGAGGGACATAGGAGACTCCCTTCGTGGCTTTGACGCGGAGTTCTTGTGCCAACCGGGTCGGTGGCCGCCGGCCCGGTGTTTTTTGCGCCCGATCGGACGCTTCTGGTGCGTGCGACTCTGGGCCGTCGCCGGCCGGTTTTCTCCACTGCCCCTGCTGGCCTCCCCGGTTCAACTCCGCCAGGTCGAAGACGGCGCCGTTGCCGATCGGGTGCGCGCCCGTTCCGCTCCGTGCGCGGCTCACAGAGGCCCTCGGAGACATCCCGCCGGATGATCACCGGCGGCTTCCCCGATCTTCCGAGAACCTTCCTGTCCTGATAGTCGCTCAGCGGAGATTTACCTGCAAGGCTTGCCGTAAGGAAAAAAGCAATAAACTTCTACACGTGCACTGCAACCGTTCGTGTAATTTGCACTACCATTCGTCTGGTTCCTGTTGAGGCCATGACACCTGCCCACCCGTCATGGTGAGGAGGTCGTGATGTCGGAGCGTGGTAGTCCAGAGCTCCGTCAGCGTCGGCTGGGTCTGGAGCTGCGTCGGCTCCGCGAAAGCCTGAACATGACCGGTGAGGAGGTGGCCGGCCGTCTGGGGTGGTCGACCGCCAAGGTGAGCCGAATCGAGAACGCCAAGACGCTGGCCAAGGAGAGCGACGTCGAGGCCCTCGCCGGGCTTTATGGAGTCGAGGAAGCCCTCCGGGGGGTTCTGGTCGCGCTGCGGCGCGACGCCGCCCGGAAAGGGTGGTGGGAGAGATATCGAAGTTCCACTCCGGATGACTACATCACGCTCATCGGGATGGAGGCGGAGGCCACGGTGGCGCGAAACTGGGAACCCCAGATCGTGCCCGGCCTTCTCCAGACGGAGGGATATGTCCGGTCGGTCGTCCAGGCGGGCCAGCATGCCGGCCAGGTTCCACCGATCTGGCTTCAGGACCGGGTCGAGATACGGATGGCGCGGCAGCGCACACTGCTGTACGGGCCCGATCCGCTGATCCACATGAGCGTCTTCCATGAATCCGTGCTGCGGAACCAGTACGGCGACGCCCGTGTCATGCGGGACCAGCTCGCGCACCTGATCGAGGTCTCGAAGCTGGCGCACGTGGAGATGAGGATTCTTCCCCAGGCCGTTCCACCGCCGGTGTCCACCGGCGCGTTCATGCACCTGGCGTTTTCCGACTTCCAGGACGTCGTCTACGAGGAGTCGCTCCCCGGAGGACGAATCGTCGAGGATGCGGAAATGGTCTACCTGTACGAGCGTGCCTTCGGCCTTCTGATGGAACGGGCTCTCGACGAGATGGCGTCACAGGAGCTGATCAAGGAAACAATCGAATACTGGAACAACTAGCGACAGATTTACCGCTGCCGCTATTCCGTCATTGGTGGGAAGAATGATGAACGCGCAAAATCACAACGATGTGATATGGAAGAAGAGTGTGCGAAGCGGCCTCAACGGCAACTGTGTCGAGGTGGCTCACCTGCCCGGACGAGGGTTCGCGGTCAGGGACAGCAAGGACCGGACGGGGCCGGTGCTGATCTTCGGTGGGGCCGGGTGGGCCGCGTTCATCGCCGCGGTGAAGGGCGGAGACTTTGATTTCCATCCGCCGCGGAAGGCCGTTCCCTGGTAGCGCGTGCAGGGAGTCGTAGCCGGCCTGCGGGGAGACCCGACCGACCTGACCGCGCACGCCGTGATAGACGGTGTCCACATCGAGGTGGTCACCCTCCCGTACGGTCTGCATGATCACCGGCCGGGACGCGGTCATCCGAAGGCCCGCCTGCCGGAGCCGGTCCTCGCCCTCCACGGACGACACGGTGCGATCTAAAGCTGACCTATTCAAATAAGCGACTTACTCTAATTTATGGTAATCGAATCTCGTAGGGCGAGTTGTGCCAAACAGTGCGGGTGAGATGGCATCCTCGGATACCGATGGACACGTACAGCACCGCCCGACGCCTTGCCCTGGCCGCCACGGTCACCGCCTCAGCCGTGCTCCTCGCGGCCTGCTCCACGGCCGAGTCGGTCACCCCCGGAGCGCTCGCCGACGCCGAGGAGAAGCCGACCCCCCAGACGGAACCCACGCCGGAGCCCGAGCCGGAGCGCAGGCCGTACACCATCTCCTTCGGTGGCGACGTGCACTTCGAAGGCGTGTTGCGAACCCGTCTGAACGCCAATCCGAAGACCGCGCTCGGCCCGATCTCCAAGGTGCTCAGCCGCGCTGACCTGGCGATGGTCAACCTGGAAACCGCGATCACCACCGGTGGTACCCCCGCACCGGGAAAGCAGTACACCTTCCGCGCCCCGGCGGCCGCGCTGACCGCGCTGAAGGCGTCCGGGGTGGACGTGGCCTCCCTGGCGAACAACCACGGCATGGACTACATGCAGAGCGGGTTGAGCGACTCCCTTGCCGCCATCAAACGCTCCAAATTCCCCGTCGTGGGCGTGGGCAGGAACGAGGCCGAGGCCTACAGGCCGTGGCGGACCACTGTGAACGGCAACCGCGTCGCCATCATCGGCGCCACCCAGGTGCTGGACGCGGAGTTCGTCGGGGCGTGGACCGCCTCCGGCGACAAGGCGGGCCTCGCCTCGGCCAAGAACGAGGCACGGTTGATCCAGGAGGTGCGCAGGGCCCGCAGGAACTCCGACACCGTGATCGTCCACCTGCACTGGGGCACCGAACTGCAGAAGTGTCCCAACGAGGCGCAGCGCGGCCTGGCCCCCAAGCTGGTCGCGGCCGGGGCGGACGTCATCGTGGGCGGCCACGCGCACATCCTGCTCGGCGGCGGCTACCTGAAGAACAGCTACGTCAACTACGGCCTGGGCAACTTCGTCTTCTACAACTGGGGCCCGGAGACCGGCAGGACCGGCGTGCTCACCCTGACGATCAACGGTCGCAAGGTGCTCAAGGACCAGTGGACTCCGGCCAGCATCCAGGGCGGGGTGCCGGTCCCGATCACCGGGCTCGGGCGGCAACCGGCCATCGCGAGCTGGAAGGCGCTGCGCGACTGCACCGGGCTGACCGCCAGACCCGGCCAGTCCGGCTAGCCCCGTTTTCCGCACGTGCCACCGAGGCCACGACCACCCGGCCGCCGACATGATCGCGGTCCTTGGCGCGGTGGGCAAGCCGGGAGTGCGCCTCGTCGGGTACGGCCAGGGTTCAATCCAGGGCTGGAAGCTGATCGGCAGGCCGGGAGTCCAGGAGCGGATCCTCTCCTCCTCCTCCTTCTCCTCCTCCTCCACCTCCGTCGGCGGCTCGCCGGGGGCGGAGAAATCTCGCGATTGACGGACAGGGGTTGACGAATAAGCACCGACCCGACGGTGTCAGGCGGGCAAGATGGGGGGGTGTCCATCGTGCCTGCCGAGGAGCCCGGCGAAGCTTCACTGCGGCGTCAGCCCACCCAGCGACGGAGCGCACGGCGCGTGGAGCGAATGCTCGACGCGTGTGCCGACCTGCTGGACGAGATCGGCTACGACGCGCTTTCCACCACACGGATCGCCGAGCGCGCGGGGGTCGCGATCGGCTCGGTCTACCAGTTCTTTCCCGACAAGCGGGCCATCGCCCAGGCGGTGACCCGGCGCCACATCGAGGGGTTCGTCTCCCGGATCGGGAGACGCTTCCTGTCGGAGGACTACGCGGGCTGGTGGGAGGCGGTCGACGCGATCATCGACGAGTACGTGGAGATGCACAGGACCGTGCCGGGTTTCCGGTCCCTGCACTTCGGTGACGTGGTCGACCTCAACCTGCTCGACGCCGGTTCTGAGAACCACACGGTGATCGCCGGACGGCTGCGCGGCCTCCTCCTGCAGGAGTACGGCCTGGCCGACAGTGAGGAGTTCGACCTGGCCATCCTGGTCGCGGTGGAGGCCGGAGACGCGGTGCTCAAGCTGGCGTTCCGCCGCGATCCGAACGGTGCCCCGGAGATCGTGGCCGAGGCCAAGCGTCTGATCCGTGGCTATCTGAACCGTCAGTTCGCCCGGGTCTCGGTCTGAGAGAGCTGGGGGAGGAGACCCTCTTCGAGGGACTCGCCGGTGCCCTCACGCGGGCCGCCGCCGATCGAGTCCGGCGCGGTGGACACGGACCCCGAGCCGGTGAGCCGCTCCCGGTACTGCGGGACCCCGCCCCGGCGTTCGAGCGGCGGTGTCCCCAACTCGACCCGGGAGCTCCGGACGGGCTCTGCGGGCTCGCGGCCGGAGGGGGCGACCGGCTGGAGACGCCGGGCCCGATGGACCCGCTCCATCCTCTTGATCCGGGCGGCGAGCTTCTCGTGACGGATCCTGTTCTCCAGGGTGAGCAGCTCCTGGTGGGCCTGCCCGATCGCCTCCATCTTGACCGACAGGTATCCGGCGGACCCCGGAACGATCACGGAGAAGACCAGGAGAAGCATCAGAGTGAAGGCCGTCTGCCTGGACATGCCCATCGCAGCTCCTCCCCATGATGTGCTCCTGTAGCAGGAGTCGTCGCTCATATGCCCGTTTTACTGGAGAAAAACGCGCACCGTAGCCGTTTGTTTACTCAAGGTCGCATGGCCAATACCTGCCGTTGGCCGTACGTGGTCGAGCGTCGCTCGGTACTCTCGCGATGTGGCGCATGTGACACGTGAGCAACTTGATCGATTGCTTGAGCAGACACTTCTGGCCGACGATCACGAAGCCCTGGCCCGGCGACTCGAAGCCCTGGTCGAGGCGTACACGTCCGGCGACATGTCGCGGGCGGCGATCCTCATGCTCGCCGCCGAGGAGTGGCGGCAGGCCGGACAGCCCGCTCGGGCCCTCGACTGCTTCCAGCGGGCGGTGGACGACGGCGGCGAGGTGAGCGTCGATCCCCGGGCCGGGATCGCCGACACCCTTTTCGAGCTCGAACAGCCGGAGGAGGCGAGAGAGGTGATCGCGGCGATTCACGCGGTCGGCGGGGTCAGCGCGGCCACCGCTCTCACGGTCGCCGAGACGCTCGTCGCCTATGGAGACCTCGGGGAGGCCCACCGTTGGGCCACCGAGGGGGCGCATCGGGCGGTGGAAGGCGGTGGCGAGCACATCGCCCTGCTCAGAACCCGCTACCGGATCCGCGTCGACCTCGGGCTCCCCGAAGACGAACTCGACGCCCTCCTCGACGCCTCGTACTGACGCGGCCGTCGCTCCCGCGGCCTGTCACAAGGCCGGAAAAGGGCCGTGCCCCTTGGGGCACGACCCTCCCTGCGTGTGCGCCCAGCATGGGCGATCGCTTGGGGGTGTAAGTCCCCTGGAGGAAGAGGTGGTGCTAACTCCGAGCCGGAGGCAAGGGCGTCGTCGTGAGGCGGGGTCTGGAGGAAGCCCGAGGCGAAACCCTGCACCGAGGGATACGAACCGCGTAGAAGGCGGGTCGATCTGGGTGAGCCTGCACGCGAAGGCGAAGCCCGTCACCATCGACAGGATCGGCACGTAAACGCGGCGGGCGTAGGGGGAAAGTGGTCGTTCTTACCTGGGGAGATCTGCTCGGGTGTCGGTTGTGCTGTTGGTGTCGCCGCGCCGACGGGTCTGGTCGTGAGGCCGGGGTCTGACCGGGCAGAAGTCAGCAGAGGCCGTAGTACCGGTGAGGGGAACGGACAATCAGCCGGGAAGGGCCGAACGTCGAGTGTCACGGTGGAAGGTGAGGTGCTCGTGCCGGTCGCGGTGATCGCAGCCACCCCGCGAACGCGGGCCCGTGGTGGGAGGAGACGGTGAGTCCGTCAGTGCCCATGGCGGAGCGTAGTGGCCGGTCGGTGCCCTTGTCGGAGGCGGTGATCCCTGGCCTGGAGGTGTCGGTGTGGGAGGAGTTCCTCTCGCCGGGCAACCTGGGCAGGGCGTTGAGGCGTGTGGAGGTCAACCGGGGCGCGCCGGGTGTGGACGGGATGGGCACGGAGCAGTTGCGGCCGTGGATCCGTGAGCACTGGGCGGGCGTGCGGGAGGCTTTGGACGCGGGTGGCTACCGGCCGTTGCCGGTCCGCCGGGTGGTGATCCCCAAGCCCGGAGGATCAGGGGAGCGGTTGCTGGGAGTGCCCTCTGCGCTGGACAGGTTGATCCAGCAGGCGATCGCGCAGGTCCTGACGCCGATCTTCGACCCGCATTTCAGCGGGGCCAGTTTCGGGTTCCGTCCCGGCAAGTCCGCTCATCAGGCGGTGCGGGTCGCGCGGCGGGCGGTCGAGGATGGCCATCGGTGGGTCGTGGATGTCGATTTGGACCGGTTCTTCGATCGGGTCGATTTCGACATCCTGATGGCGCGGGTGGCGCGCAAGGTGTCTGACCGCAGGATGTTGAGGCTCATCCGGGCGTATCTGGAGGCCGGGGTGATGATCGACGGGATCGTTTCGGCGAGCAGGGAGGGGACCCCGCAGGGTTCCCCGCTGTCGCCGATCTTGTCGAACATCATGCTGGATGATCTGGACCGGGAGTTGTGGCGGCGCGGTCATCGGTTCGTGCGCTACGCCGACGACCTTCGGGTCTTCGTGCGCAGCAGGCGAGCTGCCACGAGGGTGCTCGACTCGGTGACAACCGTGGTCGAGCAGCGGTTAAAACTCAAGGTGAACCGGGAGAAGTCCTCGGTCCGGCACGCGCGTGAGGCGACGTTGCTGGGGTTCGGGTTCTACTTCTCCCGATCAGGCGTCGGCATCCGGGTCGATCCCAAGGCGATGAGCCGGTTCAAGGATCGCATCCGGGAGTTGACCAGTCGCAGGTGGAGCGTGTCGATGATCTGCAGAATCGACAGGCTCAATGCCTACATCACCGGGTGGATGGCCTACTTCCAGCTCGCCGGGCTGTCACGGCGGCTGCGTGAGTTGGATAAGTGGCTGCACCGCCGGATGCGGCAGATCCGCTGGAAGGAATGGAAGCGCTGGGCGGCCAGGCGTCGGAACCTTCGCCATCTTGGCATCCCTGACCGCACCGCGCGGGAATGGGCGGCCAGCAGCAAGGGGTACTGGCGCATCGCCGGGTCAGTGGTCCTTCAACGGGCTCTGCCCAACGCTCACTGGGATGACCTTGGTCTGCTGGGCCTTCAGAACACCTGGCGCAGGCTCAGAACCACGGCTTGACGAACCGCCGGATGCGGGCCCGCATGTCCGGTGGTGTGAGAGGGGGACGGGCGACCCGTCCCCCTACTCGATCGTGGTTCGAACTCCGGTGGCTACCCCACATTGAGGTCCGGGATCGTCCTCTCCAGTGCCGGGAGAACGGAGACCTCCGCACTGCCCTCCGTCAGGTGGGCGCCACCCGCGGAGGTGTCCGGCACAGCGGGGGCTTCCGGGCCCGCGGCGGCCGGTGACTCCGCCACCGGCGATCCGGCGGAGGGGGGTTCGGCCGACGACGGTTCGGCCGACGGCAGGTCCTCGGTGACGGCGTCCGCCTGCGCCGGTTGGGGCAGCGGCGCGGTGTCGTCGTCCGGTGCGACCGCCGCTCCGGCGGGTCGCTCGGGCGCCGGGGGCACCGGGGCCCGTAGCCAGCTGATGCCATCGCCGGGAGCGCCCGGCGCGCCCGGCAGGCCGGGCAGATCCGGCCCTTCGGCCATGATGCCCACCCAGGAGTTCGTCCACTCGTGGCTGGGAGGGCTCGACAGCCCGAAGGGCAGCGCGTGGAAGCCCGTGCCCGCGGCGACGCCCCCGGCATCGGCGAAGCTGACCAGCGCGGAGGCCTGGGAGAGATCGGGCAGCTCGGTGACGTGTGCGAGCCGGTCCGCGGTCACCGGCATCTCACCCGTGTTCGCGGTCACCGATGCTCCGGCGCCGTCCGTGCTCGCCGGTGTCTCGCCCGTGTTCGCGGTCACCGATGCTCCGGCGCCGTCCGTGCTCGCCGGTGTCTCGCCCGTGTTCGCGGTCACCGATGCTCCGGCGCCGTCCGTGGTCGCCGGCGTTCCGGCGTTGTCGGTGGTCGTCGTCCCTTCGGCCGCCGCGGTGCCCCCGGCGTCGCCGACCTCCTCGCAGGCGGCCGCCATGGCCCCGGGCGCCTGCGGCGCCCCCGCCGCCTCGCGCTCCTGGCAGGGCGCGACCTCCGCCGAGGCCGGAGAGACCAGTGTCCAGCCGGTGCCGGCGGTGAGCAGCGCCACCGCGAGGATTCCCCGGATGTTCCGTGATGCGTTCGACATGCACATCCCCCTGTTGCGTTCGGTAATCCAACGAATGCCGAACGTAACAGGGGGGTCTTGCCCAGGGGCGCGCTTAACCCAATGGTGGCCGAGCCATTACCGGACCTCATCCGGCATTGGTCAAGCCCTTACCGGGCCGATCTCCAGGGAGTCGCTCGCCTCGTCGAGATCGACCAGCACCTCGTCGCCGTCCTGGACCTCGCCGGAGAGCACCTCCTTGGCCAGCTTGTCGCCGATCGCGGACTGGACGAGGCGGCGGAGCGGGCGCGCGCCGTACAGCGGGTCGTAGCCCGTCAGCGCCAGCCAGTCGCGCGCCGCCGGGGTCACCGTCAAGGTGAGCCGCCGGTCCGCCAGGCGCCTGGCCAGATGGGTCACCTGCAGGTCAACGATCCGGGACAGCTCCTCGGTGCCGAGCGCGTCGAACTGGATCACGTCGTCGAGCCGGTTGAGGAACTCGGGCTTGAACGCACTCCTGACCGCGGCCATCACGGCGGTTCGCTGAGCCTCCTTCGTCATGCCCGGGTCCACGAGGAACTGCGAGCCGATGTTGGAGGTGAGGATCAGGATCACGTTGCGGAAGTCGACGGTCCGGCCCTGCCCGTCGGTGAGCCGCCCGTCGTCGAGCACCTGGAGCAGGATGTCGAAGACCTCCGGATGGGCCTTCTCGACCTCGTCCAGCAGCACCACGGTGTACGGCCTGCGCCGCACGGCCTCGGTGAGCTGCCCGCCCTCCTCGTAGCCCACGTAGCCGGGTGGGGCGCCCACCAGTCGCGAGACGCTGTGCTTCTCGCCGTACTCGCTCATGTCGATGCGGACCATCGCCCGCTCGTCGTCGAACAGGAAGTCCGCCAGTGCCTTGGCCAGCTCCGTCTTGCCGACGCCCGTCGGACCGAGGAACAGGAAACTGCCGGTCGGCCGGTCCGGGTCGGAGATGCCCGCCCGCGCTCGCCGTACGGCGTCGGAGACCGCTCCGACCGCCTGCCGCTGGCCGATCAGCCGCCTGCCGAGCTCCTCCTCCATGCGGAGCAGCTTGCTGGTCTCGCCTTCGAGTAACCGACCGGCGGGGATGCCGGTCCACGAGGAGATGACCTGGGCGATGTCGTCGGCGCCGACCTCCTCCTTGACCATCGGGTTCTCCGGCTGGGCGGTCTTGCTGGCCTCGGCGAGCATGGCCTCCAGCCTGGGCACTTCGGCGTACATCAGCCGCGAGGCGGCCTCGAAGTCACCGTCGCGCTGCGCGCGCTCGGCGGTGCTCCGCACCTCGTCGATCTGCTTCTTCAGGTCACCGACCCGGTTGAGCCCCGCCTTCTCCTGCTCCCACCGGCCGACCAGGGCGTTGAGCTCCTCCTGGCGGTCGGCCAGTTCCCTGCGGAGTCGCTCCAGCCGCTGCAGGCTGCCCTCGTCGGTCTCCTTGGCGAGCGCCAGCTCCTCCATCTTCATCCGGTCCACGTTCCGCTGGAGCTGGTCGATCTCGACAGGACGGGAGTCGATCTCCATGCGGAGCCGGGAGGCGGCCTCGTCGACGAGGTCGATCGCCTTGTCGGGCAGGAACCGGGAGGTGATGTAGCGGTCGGAGAGGGCGGCGGCGGCCACGAGCGCGCCGTCGGCGATCTGGACCTGGTGGTGTGCCTCGTAGCGCCCCTTGAGGCCGCGCAGGATGGCGATTGTGTCCTCGACGGTGGGCTCGCCAACGTAGACCTGCTGGAACCGCCGCTCCAGCGCGGGGTCCTTCTCGATGCGCTCGCGGTATTCGTCCAGCGTGGTCGCGCCGATCATCCTCAGCTCGCCACGGGCCAGCATGGGCTTGAGCATGTTGCCCGCGTCCATCGCGCCTTCGCCGGCGCCCGCGCCGACCATGGTGTGCAGCTCGTCGATGAAGGTGACGACCTGGCCGTCACTTTCCTTGATCTCCCCGAGCACCGCCTTGAGACGTTCCTCGAACTCGCCGCGGTACTTGGCGCCGGCGACCATCGCGCCCAGGTCGAGCGCGATCAGGCGCTTGTCGCGCAGGCTGGAGGGCACGTCACCCGCGACGATCCGCTGGGCCAACCCCTCCACCACGGCGGTCTTTCCGACGCCGGGCTCGCCGATGAGCACCGGGTTGTTCTTGGTGCGGCGGCTGAGCACCTGGACGACGCGCCGGATCTCCGAGTCGCGGCCGATCACCGGATCGAGCTTGCCCGCCCGGGCCCGCTCGGTCAGGTCGATCCCGTACTTCTCCAGCGCCTGGTAGGTGTCCTCAGGCGTCTCGCTGGTCACCCTGGCGTGTCCGCGTACCTTCTCGAAGGCGTCGAGCAGCGCGTTCGGGCTCGCGCCACGCGATTTGAGCAGCTCGGCGATGGGGCCGCCGTCCGTGGCGAGACCGACCAGCAGGTGCTCGGTCGAAACGTAGTCGTCCTCAAGCCCGCGGGCCCGCTGGGCCGCCGTGTTCAGCACGGTGAGAAGCTGCCGGGAGCTCGACGGGGCGCTGACCGTGGCGCCCTGTGCCTTCGGCAGGGCCGCGAGCTGCTTCTCGGCCTCGATCCGCAGCTGCTTCCAGTCGGCGCCCACCGCTTCGAGCAGGGGCACCGCGGTGCCGCCGGTCTGGGCCAGCAGTGAGGTGAACAGATGGGCCGGGGCGACCTCGGGATTACCCTCCGCGGCCGCTCGCCGGATGGCGGAGGAGACCGCGGCCTGGCTCTTCTGGGTGAGCTTGTAGTCCATTGACTTCCCTCGTAGTTCAGGGCCGTTCGTTCCTCGCGGCCCTTCTTCCCATGGGCCGGTCAGCCTTCCCACGGGCCGGTCAGCGGCGCGGTCTCACGGGTTGACGGCGACGCCGCGCGTCGCGGTGAGGACGCTCTTGCCTGGCGACTTCCCCACGGGAGATTCAGGCGGGAGGCAGTTGGTACTGGATGAGGGCGCGGATCATGTTCATCTCCGCGCGGAGGCGGTGGTTCTCGTCACGCAGGCGCAGGGCCTCCGTCTCGAGTACCAGGATTCGCTTGATGCCCGCGAGGTTGATGCCCTCCTCCTGGGAGAGCCGCTGGACCTCGCGGAGCATCATGATGTCGCGGGTGGAGTACAGACGTCCGCGTCCCGCCGTACGACCTGGGCTGACCAGGCCGAGACGGTCGTACTGGCGAAGGGTCTGCGGATGCAGACCGGACAGCTGGGCGGCCACCGAGATCACGTAGACGGGTGTGTCGTCCGACAGATCGAAGTAGTTGGCTTCCATGGCTACTCGCTTCTGGCCTGTTCGATCAGGTCCGCCCGCGGGTCACCACCCGAGGTGGCGTCGCGGAACTCCTCAAGGGCACCCCTTGCCTTGTCCTCCAACTGCTGTGGCACCAGAACCTCGATCGTGGCGAGCAGATCGCCCTTGGTGCCGTCCTTACGCGCCACACCCCTGCCGCGCACCCGGAAGGTGCGGCCGTTCGGGGTGCCCTCGGGGATGCGCAGCGTGACCGGCATTCCCTTGAGAATCGGCACCTTGATCTCGGCTCCCAGCGCCGCCTCGGTGAAGGTGACCGGGACGGTGACCGTCAGGTTCTCTCCCGTCCTGCCGAACACGGAGTGCGGCTTGACGTGGATCTGAACGTAGAGGTCACCGGCGGGGCCGCCGTTCTCACCGGGCGCGCCCTTCGTCTTGATCTTGATGCGCTGGCCGTCGCCGACCCCTGCCGGGATGCGGGCCTGGATCGTGCGGGTGCTCTTGCCCCGCCCGCTCCCATCACACACCTGGCACGGGTCGTCCACCAGCAGGCCGCGGCCCTTACAGTCGCGGCACGGCTCGGAGAAGGCGAAGTTTCCGAGGTTACGGCTGGCCGCCCCGGTGCCCTCGCAGGTCGGGCAGACCCGCGGGGTGGTGCCGGCCTTGGCGCCGGTGCCCCCGCACACGGTGCACGCGGAGGAACTGGTCAGGCGGAGCGAGACCGTGCTGCCCTCCACCGCCTCGGAGAAGGAGAGCGAGACCTCGGACTCGATGTCCTGGCCGCGCCGTGCCCTGCTCGTCGTCCCGGTGGGGCGGCTCGCGCCACCCCGGTTGAAGAGGCCGCCGAAGATGTCGCCGATGCGCTCCCCGGCGCCACTCTGCTGCTGATGGGTGCCCCCGAACAGGTCTCCCAGGTCGAACGGGAAACCACCCGCACCGGTGCGCGGAGCCCCTCCACCCCCCGCGTAGCCGCCCAGACCCGATCCGAACAGCGTCCGCGCCTCGTCGTACTCCTTGCGGCGCTTGGTGTCGGACAGGATGTCGTAGGCCTCGGAGACCTCCTTGAACTTGGCGGTGCTCTCGGAGGTCGCCGAGCTTCCGGGATTGGCGTCCGGGTGATACTTCCTGGCCAGCTTCCGGTACGCCTTTTTGATCTCATCGGCCGTGGCGGTCTTGGGCACACCAAGGACGGCGTAGTAGTCCTTCTCCAAGTAGTCCTTGGTGCTCATCCACGTTCCTTCTTAGAGATTGGATCTTGGGGGGTCAGTTGTCGTCCGCGGCGGGCTCTTCGGGCTCGGCCACCGCGACTCGCGCGGGGCGGAGCACTCGCTCGCCGATCCGGTAACCGGGCTGCAGGATCTCCACGCAGGTCGGCTCTGTGACGTCGGGGGAGTAACTGTGCATCAGTGCCTCGTGCACCGTCGGGTCGAACGGCTCACCCTTGGTGCCGAAGGAGCTCAGCCCCAGCTTCCCCGTGGCCGCCTCCAGTGACTCGCTCACCTTGGCGAAGCCGCCGGTCAGCTCGCCGTGGTCGCGGGCTCGGCCGATGTCGTCGAGGACGGGCAGCAGTTCGGCCAACGCGCCGGCCACCGCCTGCTCCTTGACCAGCGCCCGGTCCCGCTCGACCCGCTTGCGATAGTTGGAATATTCGGCCTGAAGACGCTGCAGGTCCGCGGTGCGCTCGGCGAGCTGGGTGGCCAGCTCGATCGAGGCCAGGTCGGACGCCAGGGAGGACGGCTTGTCGGCCTGCTCCCTGTCGTTCTGACCCGTGGCCTCCGCCGGGGCCGCCCCGCGGGCCTGTCCCGTCTCCGGGTCTATCTTCCGGTTGTCGCGGATCACCGGCTCCTCCTCGGAACCGTTCTCGCGCGTGCTCACGCTGCTGCTCCCCTCGGCTTTCCGATCATCACTTGGCGCTGTTGTCGCGCTTCGGCTCGTCGTCCACGATCTCGGCCTCGACCACGTCATCGTCGGCCTTCTGTCCGGCGGTGGCGTCCGCCTCGGGGGCGCCGTCCGGGGCCTCGGACCCCTGCGACTGAGCGTAGATGGCGGAACCCATCTTCTGGCTGACCGTGGCGAGCTTCTCCGCGGAGGCGCGGATCTCGGACGAGTCGGTGCCCTCCAGAGCCTTCTTGAGCTCGGCGACGGCCTCGTTGACCTCGTTCTTGATGTCGTCCGGGACCTTCTCGGCGTTCTCGCCGAGGAACTTCTCGGTCTGGTAGACGAGCGAGTCGGCGTTGTTGCGCGTCTCGGCCTCTTCGCGGCGCTTCTTGTCCTCGTCGGCGTAGGACTCGGCCTCGCGCATCATGCGCTCGATGTCGTCCTTCGGCAGCGCGGAGCCGCCGGTGATCGTCATCGTCTGTTCCTTGCCGGTGCCGAGGTCCTTGGCGGAGACGTTGACGATGCCGTTGGCGTCGATGTCGAAGGTGACCTCGATCTGCGGGATACCGCGCGGCGCCGGGGCGATGCCGGTCAGCTCGAAGGTGGCCAGCTTCTTGTTGTACGCCGCGATCTCGCGCTCGCCCTGGTAGACCTGGATCTGCACCGACGGCTGGTTGTCCTCGGCCGTGGTGAAGACCTCCGAGCGCTTGGTCGGGATCGTGGTGTTACGCTCGATGATCTTGGTGAAGATCCCGCCCTTGGTCTCGATGCCCAGCGACAGCGGGGTCACGTCGAGCAGCAGGACGTCCTTGACCTCGCCCTTGAGCACACCGGCCTGGAGGGCGGCGCCGATGGCCACGACCTCGTCCGGGTTGACGCCCTTGTTGGGCTCCTTGCCGCCGGTCAGCTCCTTGACGAGGTCGGCGACGGCGGGCATGCGGGTCGAGCCGCCGACGAGCACCACGTGGGCGATGTCGGAGACCTTGATGCCGGCGTCCTTGACCACCTGGTTGAACGGGCCCTTGCACCGCTCGAGCAGGTCGGCGGTGAGCCGCTGGAACTCGGCGCGGGTGAGCTTCTCCTCCAGGTGGAGGGGACCCTCGGCCGAGGCGGTGATGTAGGGCAGGTTGACGGAGGTCTCCGACTGGCTGGAGAGCTCGATCTTGGCCTTCTCCGCGGCCTCACGCAGGCGCTGGAGGGCCATCTTGTCCTTGGTCAGGTCGACGCCGTGGGCGTTCTTGAACCGGGTGGCGAGCTCGTCGACGACGCGCTGGTCCCAGTCGTCACCGCCGAGGTGGTTGTCGCCGCTGGTGGCCTTGACCTCGACGAAGCCGTGGCCGTCCTCCTGGCCGACGTCGAGCAGGGACACGTCGAAGGTGCCGCCGCCGAGGTCGAAGACGAGGATGGTCTCGTCCTTGTCCTTGTCCAGGCCGTAGGCGAGCGCCGCGGCGGTGGGCTCGTTGATGATGCGCAGCACGTTGAGGCCGGCGATGGTGCCGGCTTCCTGGGTGGCCTGACGCTGGGCGTCGTTGAAGTAGGCGGGAACGGTGATCACCGCGTCGGTGATCTTCTCGCCCAGGTAGGCTTCGGCGTCCTGCTTGAGCTTCTGCAGGACGAAGGCGCTGATCTGCTGCGGGGAGAACTTCTTGCCGTCGATCTCGACGGACCAGTTGGTGCCCATCTCGCGCTTGACAGAGCGAATCGTCCGGTCGACGTTGGTGACGGCCTGCCGCTTGGCGACCTCTCCGACGAGGACCTCGCCGTTCTTCGCGAAGGCGACCACGGACGGCGTGGTCCGCGAACCCTGGGCGTTGGCGATGACGGTGGGCTCACCGCCCTCAAGAATCGAGACGACGGAGTTGGTCGTCCCCAGGTCGATACCTACCGCACGTGCCATGAGTACGTCCTTGTAGTCAAAGTTGAGTCGATGGGACTCATAGTGGAACCTCGGGTGAGGTTTGTCAAACGACTTGAGTCTATTGGGCTCAACCTTCGACCGGGTGGGAGCATTCCCGATTTCCAGGAAACGGGTAGTGTTCTCCATCCCCTCCGACGAGGGAGCGCGCGTGGTCGTTCCCGGCGGTGACCGAAGGCCGTTCGGTCACCGTCGGCGGGACGGGGTCCTGCAGGGGCGCCGCGTCAGCGGGCGCCGTCGACCACCTTGCGGGAGCCGAGAGGCTTCTTGAGCTTGACCGTCGTCACCTTCAGGATGGCGATCTCGATGCAGGCGACGTTCTGGGCCTTGCTGCTCGGGCCCTCCCACAGGGTGACGGTCACCCGTTTGGAGGTCTCTCGTACGGTGACCCGGTCGAGCACGTTGCACGGCTCCACCCCGGACCACCAGGTGATCCGCAGGCTCCGGCCGTCCTTCGACGGTTTCGCCTTCAGCCACCTGACCTTGCGGGGATTGACTGTGTGGCCCTCCGGTCTCGTCGGTCTGGGGGCGCCGCCGGTGGGTTCGTCCCGGGGTGCCACGGTGTGGCTCGCCGGCTCCGAGGGGCCGCCGGTAAGGGCGGTGCTCCGGCTCACAGGCTGCGAGGGGGCCGTGGCGCTGGGGTCGGTGCCGCAGCCCAGGGCCAACAGAAGGCTTCCGGCCAGGATGGGGGTCGCGATCATACGCATACCCCTAAGACGGATCGGAGTCCCGCCGGGTTCAGGACGCCCTGACGTCGCGGTGCCGCACCTCGGTCATGACCGCCTGAACCGTGACGAAGTCATCGCCTGAACCGTGACGAAGTCATCGCCTGAACCGTGACGAAGTCATCGCCTGAACCGTGACGAAGTCATCGCCTGAACCGTGACGAAGTCATCGTCGACGTGTGGCGGCGTCAACCCTTGGTGCACGGCGGTCGCGCACGGCGTCGGGTCGATCCGCCCGGTGGAACGGTGCCGATAGGCTGCGAGGAGTTTCGATCCCCGATTTCGAGGTGCTCACATGATCGCGATTCTTGGAACCGGCAAGATGGGGGAGGCCCTGCTGTCCGGGCTGCTCAGAGCCGGGTTCAAGCCGGGCGACGTGATGGCGACGGCGCGGCGTGCCGAGCGGGGCGAGGCCCTCGCGGAGCGGTACGGCGTGCGGGTGGTCTCCAACGCCGAGGCCGCCAAGAGCGCCGACACGATCATCCTCACGGTCAAGCCGCAGGACATGGGGGCACTGCTCGCCGAGATCGCGGCGCACCTGCCGGCCGACCGCCTGGTCATCTCGGCGGCGGCGGGGATCACGACCTCGTTCGTCGAGTCGTGGCTCGGCGCCGAGATCCCGGTGGTCCGGGTCATGTCCAACACGCCGGTGCTGGTCGACGAGGCGATGAGCGTGATCTCGGCGGGAGCACACGCCTCCGAGGAGCACCTGCGGCGCGCCGAGGACCTGTTCAGCCCGGTCGGCAAGGTGCTGCGCATCCCCGAGTCGCAGCAGGACGCGGCCACGGCCCTGTCGGGCAGTGGTCCCGCCTACTTCTTCTATCTCGTCGAGGCCATGGTCGACGCCGGAATCCTGCTCGGCATGCCCCGTGCCGCCGCCCTTGACATGGTCACCCAGTCGATCGTCGGCGCGGCGATCATGCTCCGTGACTCGGGCGAGCACCCGGTGATACTGCGCGAGGCGGTCACCTCGCCGGGTGGCACCACCATCGCCGCCATCGCCGAGTTGGAGCGGCACAGTGTCCGCGCCGCCTTCCTGGCCGCCATCGAGGCCGCCAGGGACAGGGGACGCCAGCTCGCCGAGGGCTGAGTTCGCCCCTCCGCCAGGAAATCTATTAGGAAATTTTCCTATAAAACGGCATCATTTCCCACGGAACTCCGGGGGAGATGGGGCGATCGTGGAGCAGGCCGTACTGGCTGATGATCAGCGGGAACTCGGCGGACCCGCCGTCTGGACACGGAGCTTCCTGCTCTTCTTCACCGCCAGGTCGATCTTCTCCTGGTCCCCGCGGTCCGGGGACTGCGCCGGGTGTCCCCCGCCTGACCGTGCCGTCCCGCGTCCGGCCGGCCGGGGAAGGACATTCCAGGTGGCGTCCCGGGCAGCGGTGCCGCGTACCGGGACGCAGGACCATTAATTGCAATAAATCGTGATATTTCGCTCAGATGAAAACGGTCACATCCTCCAAGACGCCTGCGTAAACCGCATTCCGTACACGTGCGGTAACGTCGATCTGGGAGTAGGAAGATCGGGCCGTGGCGCGCGACGTCGCGACCAGACAGGGAGTGCGCATGAGCCGGTCCGTGCGGGTTGTCTGGGACGATGCGCTCATCTCCTACGATTTCGGTCCGGGGCACCCGCTCGCGCCCGTACGAGTCGAGCTGACCATGGCGCTGGCCAGGGAGCTCGGTGTGCTGGACCTGGTGGAGATGAGCGGCTGTGCGCCCGCCACCGACGACGAACTGGCGCTCGTCCACAAGCGTGACTACATCGAGGCCGTCAAGCGGGTTTCCGCCACCGGGCGACGCGACCTGGCCTACGGGCTCGGCACCGAGGACAATCCCGCCTTCGCCGGGGTACACGAGGCGTCCGCGCTGATCACCGGGGCCAGCCTGGCCGCGGCACGCGCGGTGTGGACCGGTGAGGTCGAGCACGCGGTCAACATCGCGGGTGGTCTGCACCACGCGATGGCCGCCTCGGCGAGCGGGTTCTGCGTCTACAACGACCCGGGCGCGGCGATCGCGTGGCTGCTGGCCCAGGGGGCGTCCAGGGTCGCCTACGTGGATGTGGACGTGCATCACGGCGACGGCGTGCAGGCGATGTTCTACGACGATCCCAGGGTTCTCACCATCAGCCTGCACGAGAGCCCCCGCACGCTCTTCCCCGGCACGGGCTTCCCCGAGGAGTGCGGCGTGGAGGGCACCGCGGTCAACGTGGCCCTACCCGCCGGATGCGGCGACAGTGACTGGCTTCGGGCCTTCCACGCGGTGGTCCCGCCGCTGCTGCGGGAGTTCGCCCCCGACGTCCTGGTCACTCAGCACGGCTGCGACAGCCACGCCCTCGACCCGCTGGCCAACCTGATGCTCAGCCTGGACGGCCAGCGCGCCGCGTACGCGGCGCTGCACGAGCTGGCACACGAGACCGCGGGCGGGCGGTGGGTCGTGACCGGCGGAGGGGGATACGAGCTGGTGCAGGTCGTGCCCCGGGCGTGGACCCATCTGCTCGCGGAGGTGGCGGGCCACCCGCTCGATCCGAGGACCACCACCCCCGAGACATGGCGCAAGTTCGTCAAGGAACGGACCGACCAGTCGGCACCCCTGACACTGACCGATGGCCGAAATCCGGAATTTCGTTATTTCTCAACTGGTTATGACCCAGCAGACTCGATCGACCGGGCCATCATGGCGACAAGGAAGGCCGTCTTCCCCTTCCACGGCCTCGACCCCTTCCCGTGACCGGGGTCCCCGGATCTCCCAGGTCCCTCCAGGAGGGGAATCGGCACGCCACGGGAGAGGGGGCGCGGGTGAGAGGCGGGATGAGTGATCCGTCCGAGGGACTGCCTGAGCGGCCGAACCATGACGCGCAGCGTCGCCGGTCAGCCGACAAGCCGGTCAGCCGACAAGCCGGTCAGCCGACAAGCCGGTCAGCCGACAAGCCGGTCAGCCGACAAGCCGGTCAGCCGACAAGCCGGTCAGCCGACAAGCCGGTCAGCCGACAAGCCGGTCAGCCGACAAGCCGGTCAGCCGTGAGGACGCGCCGGTGACCGGACTGAGGAGCGAAGGAGCGAAGCGGATGAGTGAAGCGGATGAGTGACGAGGGAAGTCACCGGACTCCAGCACCCGAGCCGCGACGCGCAGCGTCGCCGTTGACCCGTGCCGAGCTTCGTGAGCACCTGGTTCGGACCCGGATCGCCGGTGATGTGGCGACCAGCCGGGAGAACAACCTGGACCACTACCGGTCGCTGGCCAACCGTGATCCGCACTACCTGTTCGGGCTGACCGTGGACGGCGCCTGGTCCTATCGGGACGTGCTGGAGTTGATGGTCAAGTCCGCCGGGGTGGTGGCCGATCCGCTGCACCGGGAGGGCCAGGACACCATCGACCCCGACCGTACGATCGAGGCGGTCGAGAAGATGGGCGACACGATCGCGGGAGTGCTCGGCAGGGGCAATCCGCAGATCCTGATCGCCACCGGGCACCCCACCGGCCTGCTCACCGTTCACCTGGCTCTGGCCCGGATGCTCAGGGCGTGCGGGGCGGTCCTGATGAGCCCGGCCGAGGGCTGGTCGTACTGGGGGAGCGGGTTCGGCCGCAGGCGCAAGATCCGTTATCTGGACGATGTCGCGATGCTCGACGACAAGGGCGCCTTCGTGCACACCCACGACCCGGCCCCGATGCGGGCCATGATCGCCGAACTTGGCGCGGACCGTCCCGATCTGGTGATCGCCGACCACGGCTGGGCCGGAGCGGCGGGCGAGGCGGGCATCCTCACCGTCGGATTCGCCGACAGCAACGACCCCGCGCTCTTCGTCGGGGAGGCCGAGGGCAAGATCGCGGTGACCGTCCCGCTTGATGACAACGTGCTACCGAGGTATTACGAGCCGCTGACACACCACCTGGTCAAGAGGGTCGCGCGAGCCCTCTGAGACGGGGGATGCGCAAATTAGGGCATCCTTATACCGGCATTTCGCGCCTGCATTCCACAGAGCTCGCCGACCGTTTGCCAACTTTTTGGCGATTGTGGGCGACTCTAATAGGAGACAGTTGGTCCGTTCCAAGATCAAAAGCAGGGGCACGGTCCGGCTGCTGGCCAGCGATTTTGTCGGTTTCGCTGACGCGAGGCTCCGAGGGCTGAGAAAATAGGGGGTTTGCGTGCCCGGCCTCCCGGCTTACGCTGACGGCAGTACACGTGCGTGAGCAATGGCACCAGTGGGGATAACCCGGATACACGTGCGGAAGAGGCGTCCGATGGGTGCAGGCGAAAGACCTCTCAGCGAGGTGAAGTTCCTGACGGTGGCAGAAGTGGCCACTGTCATGAGGGTGTCCAAGATGACTGTGTACCGACTCGTGCATTCGGGCGAGCTGCCGGCCATCCGGGTCGGTCGATCCTTCCGGGTGCCCGAACAGGCGGTGCACGATTATCTCAGGGATGCCTACATCGAGGCAGGTTGAGACAGGGGGCTCGGCGCGCGGAGCCGGGCGGCCGGTGGAGGAACATCCGGCCGCGAGGTGGGCGAGGCGCGCTGGACGGCTCGCGAGTCCTGTCTCTTCCGGTCTGACCGAAGCAAGTTTTCCGGTCCGACAGGTATGTGGCAGGTCTCTGTCTCGTCGAGGTAGCGACGTGTTCGCCACGTCGTGAGTTGATGTGCTCGGGGTCCCCCGGGGGCGATCTACCGTGGATCGCCGGTAGTCTGTTGTGCCGGTGTGCTATCGCGCACCGGTTCGGCAATCTCGGCTACCAGCTACCTGGGGGTCCCGTGGGCTCTGTGATCAAGAAGCGCCGCAAGCGCATGGCGAAGAAGAAGCACCGCAAACTTCTGAAGAAGACCCGCATCCAGCGGCGTAACAAGAAGTAACAGCGCGGATCTGCGAGGCGCCGATGACCCACACCGTGCTTGTCACCGGGGTCTCGCGCCACATCGGCGCCCGAGTGGCGAGCGTTCTCGCGGATGACCCGGATATCGACCGGGTCATCGGAGTGGATACGGTGCCGCCGCCTTCGCTCTCACGTGATGGCGGCGTACCTCTCGGCCGGACGGAGTTCGTCCGCGTCGATCTGCGCAGCCCCGACATCGCGCAGGTGATCGCGGCCGCCGACATCGACACCGTCGTTCACATGAGCCTGGTGAGCGCTCCTCCCCGGAGCGGTGGCCGGGCGCTCATGAAGGAGCACAACGTCATCGGCACCATGCAGTTGCTCGGTGCCTGTCAGCGGTCCGCGACGGTCCGCCGCGTCGTCATGCGCTCCACCACCGCCGTCTACGGTTCCTCCTCGCACGACCCCGCGGTCTTCACCGAGAACGCCGAGCCGGGGGAGCCGCCAAGCCACGGCTATGCCAAGGACGCCTCCGAGGTGGAGGGCTACGTCCGGGGCTTCGCCAGACGGCGCCGTGACGTGGTCGTGTCGACGCTCAGATTCGCCAACTTCATGGGCCCCGGCGTCGACTCCCCGCTGACGCGTTACTTCGCCCAACCCGTCCTGCCGACCGTGTTCGGGTTCGACCCGCGGCTGCAGTTCGTTCACGAGAACGACGCGGTCGAGGTGCTGCGGCGGATGGCGACGGAGGACCACCCCGGCACGTTCAACGTGGCCGGGGACGGTGTGCTGCTGCTGTCGCAGTGCGCGCGCAGGATGGGCCTGCTCCCGGTGCCGGTGCCCTCTGTCGTTTTCCGCCTCATGGGCGACCTCGCCCGCGGTACGGGGCTGGTCGACTTCTCCCCCGAGCAACTCCGCCTGATGTGTCACGGACGTGTGGTCGACACCACCCTGCTGTCCGCGGCTCTCGGCTGGAGGCCGAAGTTCTCCACCGCCGCCGCCTTCGAGGATTTCGTCCGCGCGCGAGACCTGGCCGGCGGCCTGCCCCTCGCCATGATGGACATGTTGTCCCGGGCAGTGGCGAAATGAGCGCGGTGGCGAAATGAGCGAGGCGGCGAATGAGAGCGGGGAGGCCGACGTCATCCCCATCACCCGCGCCCGCGTCTCCGATGAGGCGTCGGACGATCCTTTCCTCGGGGTGCCGACGGGTGGAGGCGACGATCAGAGGCCGGCCGAGCTGCTCGACTTCCTACGGCGCCGGGTGACCGGAGACTACGAGGTCGACGAGTTCGGGTTCGATCCGGAGCTCACCGACAGGGTGCTGCTGGAGCTGATCCGCCCGCTGTACCGCCACTGGTTCCGCACCGAGACCGTCGGCCTGCACAACGTGCCCGATGACTCCGGTGCCCTGGTCGTGGCCAATCACTCGGGCACCCTCCCGCTCGACGGGCTCATGCTTCAGGTGGCCCTGCACGACGACCACCCCGCGCGCCGCGCGCTCCGGCTCCTGGGGGCCGACCTGGTCTACCGGCTTCCGGTGCTCGGTCACCTGTCCCGCAAGACCGGCCACACCCTCGCCTGCCGCGAGGACGCCGACCGGCTGCTCCGCAAGGGCGAGCTCGTCGGTGTCTTTCCCGAGGGATTCAAGGGGGTCGGCAAGCCGTTCTCCGACCGCTACCGGTTGCAGCGCTTCGGGCGGGGCGGCTTCGTCGCCTCCGCCATCCGCGCGGGCGTGCCGATCGTTCCCTGCGCCATCGTGGGTGCCGAGGAGATCTACCCCAAGATCGGCGATATGCGTTTCCTGGCCAGGGCGCTAGGTCTTCCCTACCTGCCCATCACGCCGCTGTTCCCCTGGTTCGGGCTCCTCGGGCTGGTCCCGCTCCCGTCCAAGTGGATGATCGGCTTCGGTGAGCCGATCCGTACCGACGAGTTCGACCCGGCCGACGCCGATGACCCGATGCTGGTCTTCAACCTCACCGACCAGGTCCGGGAGATCATCCAGCAGCAGCTGGACGAACTCCGGCTCCAGCGTGGCCACGCCTTCCCGCCCTTCTCCTGAGGCACTGCCGGCACTTCCCGCGACGGGAACCGTCCGCGCTGCCGGACCGGATCACGGTCGCTCGTACGGCAGGCTGACCGGAGCCGGGCCAGGCCGTCCTGTGAGCGGCGGGGCGACGCGCGGGTCAGTCGCCGGAACGGTAGTGGCGGCGCAGGGCGATGGCGGCGGCGACGCTCCCCGCGAGGGCCCCGGCGCCCGCCGCGATGGGCAGGCCGATCAAGGTCGCCTTACGCCCCGTGCGGAAGTCTTTTATCTCCCAGCCGTTCTCCCTGGCGAAGTCGCGCAACTCGGCGTCGGGGTTGATCGCGGTGGCGCGGCCGACCAGGGAGAGCAACGGCAGATCGTTGGCCGAATCACTGTAGGCGGAGCAGCGGGTCAGATCGAGCCCCTCCCTGCGGGCCAGAGCCCTGACGGCCTCGGCCTTGGCGGGGCCGTGGAGCAGGTCGCCGACCAGGCGGCCGGTGTAGACGCCGTTCTCGGTCTCCGCGACGGTGCCGAGGGCACCGGTCAGGCCGAGGCGCTGGGCGATCACGCGGGCCAGCTCCACCGGGGTCGCGGTGACCAGCCAGACTCGCTGACCGGCGTCGAGGTGTGCCTGCGCGATGGCGCGGGTGCCCGCCCAGATACGGTCGGCCATCACCTCGTCGTAGATCTCCTCGCCCAGCCGGATGATCTCCTCGACCTTGCTGCCCGCCACAAACGCCAGCGCGGTCTCCCTGGCCTCTGCGATGTGGGCGGGGTTCTCGTCGCCGCGGACCCGGAAGACCATCTGGCCGAGCGCGAACCTGAACAGGTCCTTGCTGGTGAACAGGCCTCGGGAGGCGAGGCCCCGGGCGAAATGGTAGATGGACGCGCCGCGCATCATGGTGTTGTCGACGTCGAAGAAGGCGGCGGCCACCGGGTCGGGTTCGGCCATCGGCATCGCCACGGCGGCTGCGGCCGCGACCTCCCCGGCCGCTTTCTCCTCGGCCGTCGTCGTTTCGCCCCGTCGTCGTAGTAGCCGCCTCATAGCACCTCAGCTTAACCGGGACATGGGGGAGAGATCGGTAGCCGTGATGTTAGCCAAATGTGGCATCTCGGTGTCATACGGCATCGCGCGAGCCGAGATCCGGACCGGCACGGCTTCCGAAGGAACAGACTATTCGGGCGGCGCCAGACCGTCGATGTAGTTGAGGTAAACGTGGGCCTTGCGCTGGTCCTCGGCGTCCATCTTGGGGAGCATCCCGCTGATCTGGGTGCGCTGTTTCTGGACGAAGCGCTTGAGTTCCCTGGCGCTCGAGGCGTCACGGCGCCGTACCTGTTTGAGGGAGGTCACCGCGGAGCGAGTGGTGTCCTCCATTGCCTGGAGGGTCTCTCCGATCATGTACTCGCGCTCGCCGCCCAGGAGCTTCTCGACCTCGCGGGCACGGGTCTCCGCGTAGCCGAAGGAGCGTTCGGCGCGTTCGGCGTCGTCGGTGCTCAGGTGGAACAGGGTCCTCTCGGCGGCGCGCTTGAGCGGGTAGAAGGTGTCGCCGGGCATCGACCGGTAGGTCCATACGCCGGAGGTGACCATCGAGGCCACCAGGGCGACGCTTAGCAGTTGGGTGAACAGTCCCGTACCAGGCCTGCGCCGGGAGTGCCGTGGGCCGGTCGGCGGCCGCTCCGAGAGGTCCTCTCCGGGAGGCCCCTGCGTGAGCTGCTCGCGGAGCCTGGCGTGGAACTCGGGATGGGGGACGGCCGCCATGCGGTTGCCGAGGCGCGACACGCGGTTTTGGATGTGAGCCTGCGATCTCCGCGAGATTCCAGGCAGCCACTTCCCCATGAACGCTCCCTGCCGCCCCCGGCTCATGATCCATCGGTATCACTTGCCTAACGACGACTCCGCACGCCAGGTTACGCGCTGCACCGGCATCGGCATGGTGAACAATCCTTCCGGGCACGGCCGGACCGGGGATTCTCCCCGTCGGCTCCCACTCCTGGGGTGTCTCGGGGTCTCCGGGGTGCCCCGGGGTGGCTCGGGGTCTGCCCGGAGTCTCCTGGAGGCTTCCGGTGCCTCCCGGGGCGTCTCGGGATGGGGGAAGGGGTGCGGACGAGGCAGGGAGGCGGTGTCAGCCCAGGTCCGAGGGGAGCGCGCGGGCCAGGGACCGGATCGCGCGGAACTGCAGCGCCTTGATCGCGCCGCTCTTCTTGCCCATGATGAGCGCGGTCTCCGCCAGCGACATGCCGTGCAGGAAACGCAGCACCACGCACTCCTGCTGCTCGGGGCCCAGGTCACGGACGGCGCCGAGCACCCGGTCGCTGATCATCGAGATGACGACGGCGTTCTCCGGGATGTGCGGGCCGTCGAGCGGGGTGTCGATCACCTCGGCCGTTGTGACCTCAAGACGGTACCTGCCGGACTTGAAGTGATCGGTGATCAGGTTCCTCGCGATGGTCACGAGCCAGGCCCCGAAATCACGCCCTTGCCACGTGAAGTCAGTGATCCGGCGGAGCGCGCGGAGAAAGGTCTCGCTCGTGAGATCCTCGGCCAGCGGGTGTGAGCCGACCCGGAAATAGACATAGCGGTAGACCAGGGTGAGGTAGCGATCATAGAGCGTGCCAAAAGCATCCGTGTCTCCGGTTTTGGCACGCAAAACGAGCCTCCGGAGTTCTTCGGAGGCGTCCTCACGCAGAGTGAGGTCACTACTGCGGACGGGCTGGGCCATCCCGACGGTCGTGGGGAGGTGCCCGGCGAGCGGCCACGTTTCAGGCATCCGGTATCCCTGAGGGGAAAAGGGGGTACGGCGTGCCTGATCACTCTAGGAAACCAAGCGGTAATTCCACAATCCACTTCGAAGCGCCGTGACTGGGGGTAATCGCCAGATATGGTGTGGGGTCGGTTGTTTCACGCCGACTCCGGGAGCCGACCGAGGGTTCGGCTACCGGTTAGGGGGTAATGTCCGGCAGCATTGGAGACACCATGGAAGTCCTCGTCGCTGTCATCGCCTTCGCCGGTGCATTGCTCGCCGTCATCGCCACCGGTGCTCTCATCAGCCGCCTTCGCAGTGAGCCCAAGGGCTGGCTGATCGCCTGGAGCATCACGACGGCGTCTCTCTCCGTCTCACTCGGAGTAATCGCCGTCGGCTACCTAACCGGGTTCGGGGCAGGAACATTTCGTGTTTATCAACTGACTGGATCCATGCTGGCGCCATTGTGGCTGGCTGTCGGAGTCATCCAGTTGCTGGCCCGTAAGGGCGCGGCCAGGTTCGCCTCATGGCTCCTGGGGATCGCACTCACTGTGATCGCGACGGTGATCCTGGCGGTCGACCCGGTCCTGCAGGACAAGGACTTCGCCAAGGTCCTCCCGCTGGGTAGCCGCCACTGGGACGTGCCGTCGGAATACCTGCTGCTTGTCGTCCACGTGATCGTCACGATCGTGCTGCTGGCCGGACTGCTGCTCGCGGTCGTGCGCTGGCGCGGCGGCGACGACTACGACGCCGACAACATGCACGCGCTCCTGGTGCTCGGCCCCACCGGTCTCGCCCTGGTGGGAGCCGTCAGCTTCGCGGTGCCCGGAATGTTCACCGCGCTGCTGCTCTTCGTCACCGCCGCCGCCGTCTGGTACGCCATGCTCCGCCCGCTCGCGCCCTACGAGGACGACGAGGAGAAGGCTGCGGACGACGACTGGGAGAACCGCCTCCCGACACTCCGGCCCCCCGAGTACCAGCCCCGCGACGTGCAGGTCGCCGGACACAGGATGTCCCAGGAGGCCCCCGGCGGCCGAGCCCTGGCCGAGGAGCCTCCCCGCCGCTCCGGGCTCGGCGACCTCGTCGCCGAGTACCGCGCGGGCGACCAGGACGTCGACTACGCGGCGCGCATGGGGCAGCAGCCCTTCCAGCACGACGACAGGTTCGGCGGACCCGCCACCGGGATGTTCATGGCGGGTGAGTACGGCATGCCGGCCCCCGGCCAGCCGTCCGGTGCCGACCCCGGCAGACGGGGCGGTGCTCCCGGGGGGCAGCCTCCGGTCACCGGTCAGTTCGGCATGTCGCCCTCAGGCCCGGCGACCGGCGAGTACGACATCCCGGCCCACGAGTTCGGAAGGCACGGGGCTTCCGGTTCCGGCAGGCAGTCCGGCCCGGTCACCGGTGAGTTCGGCCACCCCGTGGGGCCGGTCACCGGTGAGTTCGGCCACCCCGTGGGGCCGGTCACCGGTGAGTTCGGCCACCCCGTGGGGCCGGTCACCGGTGAGTTCGGCCACCCGGGCAGCCTCCAGCCCATGCCCGCCGAGCAGGCTTTCGGCGGCGCGCCCTCCCCGGGCCAGGGGCAGTGGCAAGGCCAGAGCCAGGGGAGAGGGGGTGTCCGAGGCTACGACCAGGCGGGCCCCTTCGGCTATGACCAGGCCTTCGGCGCAGCCCCCCGGGCCGGTGCCATGTATCCGGGCGGCCCGGGCAACCTGGGCGGCCTGGGCAACCCGGGTGACCTGCCGGGCGGTCCGGGCAACCTGGGTGACCTGCCGGGCGGCTCCGGCCGCCCCTCACCGAGCATCTTCGGCATGCTGACCGTCTTCACACTCCTCGACGGCACCGGCGAGAGGTTCGACCGGCTCGCCGAGGAGACCGTCGAGGCGGTACGCCGATCCGAGCCGGACACGCTCATCTACGCCTGCCACTCGGTGAAGTCGGCGCCGCTCCAGCGCATCGTCTACGAGATCTACCGTGACGAGGTCGCCTACACCGACCATCAGCGCCAGTCGCATACGGAGCGCTTCGTCACCGAGCGCCAGCCGATGGTGCTCGTCACCAACGTCATCGAGCTCACCATGAACGCCGCGAAGGTGATGCCGCTCCCGACGGCCTTCAGGCCGTGAACGCGGCGCGCGGGCGGTGGTCGTCCGCGCGCCGGATCATGTGAAACGTCTCAGGCGCCGAGGGCGGCGCGGAGGCGGTGCTCGTCGACACGCCAGAAGTCGTGCTGCACGCCGTCGACGAAGGTGACCGGGATCATCTCCCAGTAGCGGGCCTGGTCCTCTTCGGAGGCCGTGATATCGCGTTCCTCCCACGGGACGCCGAGCTCGGCGGTGACCCGTTCGATCACCGCCCGTGCGTCGTCGCACAGGTGACAACCGGGCTTGCCGAGCAGGGTGACGCGATGGTCTCGGGGTGACATGACCGCCACGGTAGCCGAGTCACGGCGCCGTGCGGGCCTGCGTCGCGAGCGGATGGGACCCGGTGACGGTCGTGCGGAGACCTGCCGGATGCCCAGGTCAGGGCCCTGATGAGGGGGGTGTGCCACGAACCGGTGGGGGGTTTGGTCAAGATTGTGAACACTCACTTTGTGCACCGGTTCACAAAAGGACTAACCTGAATGACAGTGGCCTCACCTCGTCATCCGTCGCGTCCGGGCCGCGCCGGTCGCCTGTCCCCCTGGAGCTCCGGCACGTGATCCGCCGTATGTCCCAAGCCCGCGAACGCGGCATACCCGAGGCGACCGTCGCCCGGCTGCCGCTCTATCTGCGTGCGCTGAACGGCATGGCCGAGCGTGGCCTGGCGACCGTGAGCTCGGAGGACCTGGCCGCCGCGGCCGGCGTCAACTCCGCCAAGCTCCGCAAGGACCTCTCCCACCTCGGGTCGTACGGCACCCGCGGGGTCGGCTACGACGTCGAATATCTGATCTATCAGATCTCCCGCGAGCTGGGCCTCACCCAGGACTGGGCCGTTGCCATCGTCGGAGTGGGTAACCTCGGTCGTGCGCTCGCCAACTACGGCGGGTTCGTCTCCCGGGGATTCAGGGTCGCGGCGCTGCTCGACGCGGACCCCGAAGTGGTGGGCGACCACATCGCGGGATTGAATGTGGAGCACATCGACGAGTTGGAAGCCGTGATAAGGCGGCGAGGAGTGTCGATCGTGGTGCTTGCGACACCGGCCGTGGCGGCCCAGCAGGTGGCCGACCGGGTCGTTGCCGTGGGGGTCACCAGCATCCTGAACTTTGCCCCCGTTGTACTTTCTGTTCCAGAAGGTGTCGACATCCGTAAAGTCGACCTATCGATTGAACTACAGATCCTTGCGTTCCACGAGCAACGCAAGACGGATCGGATGACTGGGGGGCCCGCGATGGCCGAGGAGTGGCCCGAGGCGGTGGACCTGTGAAGAAGCACCGCGTACGAGCCGACGGGCACGCACTCTTCCGGCTTTCCCGGGCGACCAAGACGAGCATGATCACTATGACACGTATGACGAACGCGGAGACGACGAGGGCGGACCGTGCCCTCTCGGGAAAGGCGGTGGAGGGCCGATGAGCGTTCTCGTCGTCGGCCTGAGCCACCGCACGGCCCCGGTGGCCCTGCTGGAACGGGTCTCCGTCTCCGGTGACTCGCTGGTGAAGCTGCTCCAGGACGTTCAGCGGGACGTCCACGTCACCGAGGCCATGGTCGTCTCGACCTGCAACCGGGTCGAGGTCTACGTCGAGGTCGACCGGTTCCACGCCGCGGTGACGTCGATCTCCTGGCTGCTCAGCACCCATTCCGGCGTCCCGATGGACGAGCTGGCCGCCCATCTCTACGTGCACTACGAGGACCGCGCGATCGAGCACCTGTTCTCGGTCGGCTCGGGCCTCGACTCGATGGTCCTGGGCGAGGGGCAGATCCTCGGTCAGGTGCGTTCGGCGCTCAGGCTCGCCCAGGAGGAGGGCACGCTCGGCCCGACGCTCAACGAGCTCGTCCAGCAGTCACTGCGGGTGGGCAAGCGCTCCCACACCGAGACCGGCATCGACCGGGCCGGCGCCTCCCTCGTCGGGGTCGGGCTCACGCTCGCCGAGCGAGTCCTCGGCCCTCTCGCCGAGAAGCGGGCCCTGGTGGTCGGCGCGGGCTCGATGAGCGCCCTGTCGGCCGCGACCCTGCAGCGGGCGGGCCTCACCGACATCGTGGTGGTCAACCGGACCCACGACCGTGCGGTGCGGCTGGCGCAGACGGTCGGCGGCCGGGCCGCCGAGTTCGGCGACCTGGAGAGGGAGATGGCAGGGGTCGACCTGGTCATCTCCTGCACCGGCGCCGCCGACGTGGTCATCACGGCCGACATGGTGACCCCCCACCAGATGTTCATACTGGACCTGGCCCTGCCGCACGACGTCGACCTCGCCGTACGGCGGCTGCCCGGTGTGACGCTGGTCGACCTGGAGTCCATGCAGGAGAGCGGGGCCGACGCCGGCACCGACGACGGTGGTCGAGCCGAGGCGGTCACCGCCGTGCGCGACATCGTCGCCGAGGAGGTCGCCGCCTACCTGTCGGCCGAACGCGCCGCGCGCGTCACGCCGACGGTGGTGGCGTTGCGGAGCAAGGCGGCGCAGGTGGTCGAGACGGAGCTTGAGCGGTTCGCCGCCCGGGTTCCCGAACTCGACGGACGCATCAGGGCCGAGGTCACCCAGACGCTCAGGCGCGTGGTCGACAAGCTGCTCCACGAGCCCACCGTGCGTGTCAAGCAGCTGGCGGAGTCTCCGGCGGGCGATCATTATGCGGAAGCACTCCGCGAGCTGTTCAATCTTGACCCGAAGGTGCCCGAAGCGGTGCGGCGCATCGAGACGATCGACGTCGAGCCGGGTAAGAACACCGAGCCGAGCAAGAAGGAGGCAGGCTTGTGAGCAGCGTTTCTCCTCCGCTCCGGCTGGGAACGAGGCGGAGCGTCATGGCGACCACGCAGTCGGGCCTGGTCGCCACCCGCCTCACCGAGTTGACCGGGAGGGCCGTCGAGCTCGTCGGCGTCGTCACCCTGGGCGACGTGACCAAGGGCGATCTCACGCAGCTCGGCGGCACGGGCGTCTTCGTCAGCGCGCTGCGTGACAAGCTGATCGAAGGCGAGATCGACTTCGCGGTTCACTCGCTGAAGGACCTGCCCACCACACCCGACCCGCGGGTGGTCATCGCGGCGATCCCGCCGCGTGACGACCCCAGGGACGCCCTGGTGAGCGTCACCAAGCTGGCCGACCTGCCATCCGGTGCGAAGATCGGCACGGGCTCCCCGCGCCGGATCGCCCAGCTTAGGATGATCCGTCCGGACCTCGACTATGTTCCCATCCGAGGCAACGCCGAGACCCGGATCGCCAAGGTGACCTCGGGCGAGCTACAGGGGGTCGTGCTCGCCGCCGCCGGGCTCGGCAGGCTGGGCCGCGAGGCCGAGATCTCCCAGATCTTCGAGGTCGAGGAGATGCTGCCCGCTCCCGGGCAGGGAGCACTGGCCGTGGAGTGCCGCTCCGACAGGGCGGATATGGTCGAGTTGCTGAGCGTGCTCGACGATGCGCGCACTCGCGCCGAGGTCACCGCCGAGCGCGCGGTGCTCAATACCCTGGAGGCCGGGTGTGCCGCCCCGCTGGGCACGTACGCGGCCGAGCACGGGCACGATCTGATTTTGACCGCCGCCGCCGTCGCCGTCGACGGCAGGCGGGCGGTGCGCAAGTCCGCCGTCGGCAGCTCTTCTGCGCCCATGGATCTCGGCCGCGACCTCGCGGCCGAGATGATCGCCGAAGGGGCCGGCACGTTGATAGGGGAGCAAGCACATTGAGCTCCGGAAGTACCACCTTCGAGCGTCCGTCCGGGTTCGTCGCCTTTGTCGGCGCGGGTCCCGGCGATGAGGGGTTGCTCACGCTACGCGGTGCCGATCTGCTCTCCAGAGCGGACATCGTCATCCTCGACCAGGAGGCGTACGGCTCATTGCTACGCCACTGTCGTGAGGGCGTCGAGATCATCGGTGTGGCAGAGGAGGGCGCCGTCTCGCTGAAGGCCGTCAAGGCAGCCAAGGGTGGCAGCTGTGTCGTGCGGTTGTGCGCGGGCGACCCCATGTTCTTCTCCTCGATCACCGCTGAGGTGGCGGCCTGTGCCAAGGCGGAGGTGGACTTCGAGATCGTGCCCGGCGTGCCCCCGGCCACGGCGGTGCTCACTTATGCCGGGATACCGGCCGCGGTATCGGTGCCCGAGTTCCGGGTCGTGGACGCGACCCAGATCAACGACTGGTCCGGGTACGCCGCGGGAGCGGGCACCCTGGTGATCTACAACGGCGTCGCCGAGGCCGTCTCGATCGGCAAGGCGTTGATCGCGGCGGGCCGTCCGGACTCGACGCCGGTGGCGATCAGCAGCGCGGGCACCACTACCGAGCAGCACACCGTGGTGACCACGCTGGGCCGGATCGCGCCCGATCTCAAGCACGCCGGGATGGTCGAGCCCGCGCTGATCGTGGTCGGCGAGGCCGTCGGCATGCGCGACCGGCTGTCGTGGTTCGAGACCAAGCCGCTGTTCGGCTGGCGGGTGCTCGTGCCCAGGACCAAGGAGCAGTCGGCCGCTCTGGTCGATCAGTTGCGTTCGTACGGCGCGGTGCCCGAGGAGGTCCCCACGATCTCCGTCGAGCCGCCGCGCACCCCGCAGCAGATGGATCGGGCAATCAAGGGCCTGGTCACGGGGCGCTACGAGTGGGTGGCTTTCACCAGCGCGAACGCGGTCAAGGCGGTGCGCGAGAAGTTCGAGGAGTATGGCCTGGACGCCCGCGCGTTCGCCGGGCTCAAGGTCGCGGCCGTGGGCGAGAGCACCGCGCGGGCACTGGTGGAGTTCGGCGTCAGGCCCGACCTGATGCCGTCCGGCGAGCAGTCGTCGGAGGGGCTGCTGGTCGAGTGGCCCCCGTACGACTCGATGCTCGACCCGATCAACCGGGTGCTGCTGCCGCGTGCCGACATCGCGACCGAGACGCTGGTGGCCGGACTGATCGAGCTCGGCTGGGAGTGCGACGACGTGACGGCCTACCGGACCGTCCGCGCCGCGCCGCCGCCCGCCCCCACCCGCGAGGCCATCAAGGGCGGCGGGTTCGACGCGGTGCTGTTCACCTCGTCGAGCACCGTCCGCAACCTGGTCGGCATCGCGGGCAAGCCGCACAACGTCACGGTCATCGCCGTGATCGGTCCGCAGACCGCGAAGACGGCGGAGGAATTCGGGCTCAGGGTCGACGTCATGGCCGACAAACCCTCGACTTCCGCCCTCGCGGCGGCGCTGGCGGAGTACGGTGCCAAGCAGCGGCAGGCCGCGGTCATGGCGGGGGACGTCCCCCGCAGGCCCTCGCAGACCCGAAGAGGGGCCCGGCGCCGCGCAAAGTAACCTTGAATACGGCGGCTGCCCGCGCGAAAAGGGCGGGCAGACCGTGTTCGACGGTCTCGCGCGAGCGCGCCGGGCCGTGACCGGCGGCGCCCCGGCAGGCGGCGGGCCGGAACACACATCGAGCTCCTCCGGCCCGCAGTCCCCGACCGGCCGGGGGGAGGGGGAGACATGACGGCCCAGTTCCCTGTCGCACGCCCGCGAAGGCTCCGCCGCACGGCACCGATGCGCCGGATGGTGGCCGGTACCCGGCTGCACCCGGCGGAACTGGTGCTGCCGATGTTCGTGAAGGAGGACATCGACCAGCCGAACCCGATCGGCTCGATGCCGGGGGTGTTTCAGCACACCCGTGACTCGCTGCGCAAGGCCGCCCACGAGGCGGCCGAGGCAGGGGTGGGCGGGCTGATCCTGTTCGGCATCCCCGCGGTGAAGGACGGCCGGGGGTCGGCGGCCGACGACCCGGAGGGGATCGTCCAGCGAGCCGTCGCCGATCTGGTCGCAGACGTGGGCGACACGCTGGTCGTGATGACCGACACCTGCCTGGACGAGTTCACCGACCACGGGCACTGCGGCATCCTGACCGGGGAGGGGGAGGTCGACAACGACGCCACCCTGGAGCGCTACGCGGCCGCGGCGGTGGCCCAGGCACGGGCCGGATCGCAGGTGATCGCACCGAGCGGCATGATGGACGGCCAGGTCGCGGCGATCAGGGCCGCGCTGGACGGCGACGGCTTCGAGCAGGTCCCGATCCTCGCGTACTCGGCCAAGTACGCCTCGGCGTTCTACGGCCCGTTCCGCGAGGCGGCCGAGTGCGCTCCGCGGTTCGGCGACCGCAACGCCTACCAGCAGGACGCGGCGGGACCGGTCGGGGAGGCGCTGCGCGAGGTGCGCCTGGATCTCGACGAGGGCGCCGACGCCGTCATGGTCAAGCCCGCCCTGGCCTATCTCGACATCCTGCGCCAGGTGCGCGACGCCGTGGACGTGCCGGTGGCGGCGTACCAGGTCAGCGGCGAGTACGCCATGGTCGAGGCCGCCGCCGCGAACGGCTGGATCGACCGGGATCGGACGATCATGGAGTCGCTGGTCGCGATCCGCAGGGCGGGGGCCGACATGATCCTCACTTACTGGGCGACCGAGGTCGCCGCGAAGCTGAGATGAGATCGACGGCACGTACCGAGAACTGGAGGTTCGTCACTTGGCGGGGATACGTGTGCGTTAGAGTGCGATAACCGGTGCGGATGTGTCCCAGGTGGCGTAGACCCTGGGGGGTTTGACGTTCCCACTGACCAGAGTGTGGACAGGTCGTCGCATCCGGGTGGTACGCGGGATGCGCGGACGACGGAGGACACAATGGTCGGGGTACCGATGGTTCGTCGAAACAGGCGACATGGCCATCCGAAGCAGATGATCAGTTCTGTGCTGGAGTACGCCGCGCTGGGCTGGGCGAGTTGTCCCGGCGCGCGGCCACTGAAAGGCGGTTCGCGCTCCTGCTCCTGCGACCGCGTCGGCTGTCCCGACCCGGGATCCCACCCGCTCTCGCCTGCCTGGCAGATGCAGGCCACCACCGACCCCACCCTCCTCACCAACTGGTGGCGGTACGAACCCGAGGCGAATGTGATCCTCCCCACGGGGCGGGTGTTCGACGTGTTCGACGTACCGCTCGCCGCGGGGCACACCGCCCTCGCGAACATGGACTCCACCGGAGCCGCCTCGGGCCCGGTCGCCGTAAACGGCGACCGGGCCCTGTTCTATGTGGCCACCCGCAACGCCTCCGACGACGAGGACGAGTGGTGGTCCTGCGCCCTGGACTTCGGCCCGTCCACCATCGACGAGATGCCCGGCCTGCGCTGGCACTGCCGCGACAGCTACGTTCTCGCCCCGCCCTCGCTCCTGCCCAGCGGCGGGCACAGCTCGTGGCTGCGCCCGCCGGACGGCCGCCCGCTGCCGGACCCGCTCCGCGTCCTCGACCAGCTCGCCGACACCTGCGACTGAGTCGCGCCCCGCGTCCGGGACGCCTGGTAAAGGCTCGTGGTCACCGCCCTAGGGGGAGCCGCCCAGGCCGGCCTCGCGGGCGCGGACGATCGCCTGGGCGCGGTCGGCCACCTGGAGCTTCATGAAGATGTTGGAGACGTGGTTGCGCACGGTCTTGCCGGACAGGAAGAGGATCCCGGCGATCTCGTTGTTGCCCTTGCCCTGGGCGACCAGCCCGAGCACCTCCCGCTCCCGCTCGGTGAGCTCGGGGAAGACGCTGCGTGACGGATCGGGTATGCCGGTGAAGTAGGCCAGGACGCGGCGGGCGATCTCGGGACCGTAGATGGCCTCGCCCGCGGCGACGGCGTGCACGGCGCGGCCGATCTCCTCGGCACCGGCCTCCTTGAGCAGGTAACCGCGCGCTCCGGCGCGCATGGCGGCGAAGACCGAGTCGTCGTCACGGAACATGGTCAGCACCAGCACCCCGATCCGAGGGCTGGTCCTGATGATCGTCCTGGTCGCCTCGATGCCGTTGCCGCCTGGCATCTGCAGGTCCATCACGACCACGTCGGGCTGGAGTTCGGCGGCCAGCGCCACGGCCTCCTGACCGTTGGAGGCCTCCCCGACGACCTCGATGTCCATGACCGAGAGCAGGCCGCGGAGACCCTGCCGGAAGACCGGGTGGTCGTCCACGATCAGTACGGTGATCATTCGGTCTCCTCCGCCGGCAACCTGGCGATTACCTCCGTGCCGCCGCCCGGCCGAGGGCCGATCACACATGAGCCTCCCACCTCGGCCGCCCGCTCGCGCATCGAGGTCAGCCCGACGCCCGCGACCGGATTCTCGGGCAGGCCGACCCCGTCGTCGGCGACCTCCACGCGCAGCTCGCCAGGCAGGCGGCGCAGCCGGATGAGGACGGTGGCCGCGCCGGCGTGGCGGCGGGTGTTGGTGAGCGCCTCCTGGGCGATGCGGTAGGCGGCGACCTCGACGGCCGCGGGCAGGTCGTCCAGCGGGCCGTCCACGGTCACCGCGGTCTCCCCGGCCGCCACCCGCAGCGCGCCCTCCAGGCCCAGGTCGTCCAGTGCGGGCGGGCGCAGGCCGTACACCAGCTCGCGGACCGACGCGATCGTCGCGATCATCTCCTCGCGGACACGGACCAGCAGCTTCTCGACGGCCCGCGGGTCGGTGTCGAGCCTTCTCCGTGCCTCGTCGAGGGCGAAGGTGACACTGGTCAGTGCCGGGCCGAGCCCGTCGTGCAGCTCCCTGCCCAGCCTGCGGCGTTCCTCGTCGCGGGTGGACCGGATGCGTTCCCGGGAGCGGTGCAGGTCGGCGGTGAGCCGTACGGCGTGTGCCAGCTCGGCGAGGTGCCTGGCGAGGACCTCCATCGGCTCGCGGCCCGGCCGGGCCCCCGCCACCAGCAGGGTTCCGACCCGCTCCGCGTGCCAGAACAGCGGCACCTCCTGCGCCCCGGGCCGAAGCTCCCCGTCGGTGAACACGCGCGTCGCCCCGCCCCGTCCCGTGCGGACCTCGACGCCGACCCCGCCGGCTCCCAGCGCCCCGCGGATCGCGACCACGGCCTCGCTGAGGGCCGCCGCCGGATCCTGCGCCCCCTGCCCGGTACGGCCGAGCAGGCCGACGACCCGGTAGGGGTCACGTTCGACGGCGAAGACCCGGTCCACCAACCGCTGCAGGCGTAGCCGCGCCGGGTGGAAGACCCCGCCCACGGCCAGCGCCGAGATCAGCCCGATGCCCTGGCCCAGGTCGCTGGCCAGGGCGCCGGCCAGCCAGATCAGCCCGAAGTAGACACCTCCGGTGACCGCGACGAGGGAGCCGTAGACCAGCGCCCGGTTGAGCACGACGTCGATGCCGTAGAGGCGGTAGCGCAGCACCGCCGCGATGATCGACAGGGGCACTCCGGCCATGAAGAGGGTCTCCGTGGCCATCAGCAACCAGGAGCCGGTCGCCACCCGGAGGATCCAGGAGGCCAGGAGCACCACCAGCGCGCCGACGTACCAGGCGACCTGGCGCCGGAGCTCGGTGTCGCCCGCCTGGTAGCGGAAGACCAGTGAGAGCACGCCGAGCGCGGTGAGCGCCATCATCGGGGCGCCGATGTACGACTCCACGGCCGGTGAGATCTCACGCAGCGCCTCGACGCCGAAGGGGTTCGCGACCGGGAGCTGGCTCTCGAACTCGGGATCCGGGGCCAGTCCCAGGAACAGCGAGTGCCCGACCATGAGGACCAGGTTGGCGTACAGGATCGGCCGCCAGCGCCGGGAGGGCAGCCGGCCGTCGGGGAAGAGCAGCGGCAGCAGCGAGATGAACACCGGAACGTGCCACAGCCACAGCCAGAGCGCCAGCCACGCCAGGTAAGGGGTGATCCCTCCGGGGTCGGTGAGGTAGAACCAGTGGGCGGCGCTGTAGATCAGGTAGTAGAGGCCGCCGACCACTCCGCTGGCCCAGAGCAGCCAGGGGACGAGCAGCCGGGGCCGGCGCGTGATGAGGAACGCGCCGGCCGCCGGGAACAGGATGACCGTCGGGTCCAGGGTGATGAAGGGCTCACGCCAGGTCGAGGCGCTCAGCTCGGCCAGCCAGATCGCCAGGAGGTTGCAGACCGGCGCCAGCACCGCACCGGTCCAGACGAGAACGGCCAACGCCCTTCGCCGCCGATCCTCCGCAGGGCCTCCGGTCACGGACGAGGTCGTGGAGTCCTCGTCCATGCAGGTGGGCACGGCGCTTGCGGTCGCGGGGGAGGTCATGCCGGCTCCGTTGTCCGTGGGTGAGGTCATGGAGTCTTCGTCCGTGGAGGAGGGCGGACCGACTCCGTTTCCGGAGGAGATAGCGGTGCTTCTGCTCGCGGGGGAGGTCGTGCCGGGTCTGTTCCGAGGGGCAGCCGGGCGACGACCTCGGTGCCGCCGCCCGGACGCGGCCCGATCGTGCACGAGCCACCCGTCTCCGCCGCCCGCTCACGCATGGAGAGCAGGCCCACACCGCCGCGGACCTTTTCCGGCAGGCCGATCCCGTCGTCGGCGACCGAGAGCCGCAACTCGCCGCCCGCCGCCGCATCGTCTGCCATGCCGCCGGGCCCGCCGCCGGTGCCCGCGGGCTCGATGTGCTCGCCCTCGGCTCGTACCACCTCGGCTCGTACGAGGGCGGTGGTGGCCTGGGCGTGGCGGCGGACGTTGGTGAGCGCCTCCTGGGCGATCCGGTAGGCCGCCACCTCCACGGCCGGGGGCACGTCGCCCAGCGGGCCGACCAGCGCGACGTCCACCCGGGGTCCCGGCGCGTCGGCCAGCGAGCGCAGCGAGCCGGCCAGGCCGAGGTTTTTCAGCGCGGGCGGGCGCAGGCCGTACACCAGGTCCCTGACGTCGACGATCGCGGTGCCCATCTGGTCACGCACGCGGACCAGCAGCCCCTCCACGGCCTCGGGATCCCGCTCCAGCCGGAGCCTGGCCTCGTCCACGGTCATTGCCAGGCTGGCCAGCGTCGGCCCCAGCCCGTCGTGCAGGTCGCGGCGGAGCCTGCGCCGTTCCTCCTCCCGGGTGGTGAGGATGTGCTCTCTGGACCGCCGAAGGTCCGCGGTGAGCCGTACGGCGTGCGCCAGCTCGGCCAGGTGCCTGGCCAGCACGTTCAGCAGGTCCAAAGAGGTGGCGGGACCGCTGCTGAGCAGCCGTCCGACCGGTTCCCCATGCCAGACCAGTGGAGTCTCGACCGGCCGTTCCCCCAGCTCGCCGTCGACGACGGTCCCGCCGTGGACCTCGACGGCCACGCCGTCGGCGTGCAGCGCCTGGCGGACCAGCACTACGGCGGTGGCCAGCCCCTCGGCGGGGTCGACGGCCTCCTGCAGGGTGCGGCTCAGCCGGTCGGCCACCCGGTAGGGGTCACGCTCGACCTGGAGCAGCCGGTCCACGGCACGCTGCAGGCGCAGCCGTGCCGGGCGGAAGACCGCGCCCACGATCAGTGCCGCGACGAGCCCGGCCACCGGGTCCTCCCCGCCGGACAGCGTGCCGGTCAGCCAGGTCAGCCCGGAGTAGATCCCACCGGTGACCAGCGCCAGCGCGCCGTAGACCAGGACACCGTTGAGCACGGCCTGGACGCCGGGCGGCCGGGCGGCGGGCGGCTGTGCGGGGGGCGTCGTGACTGCCATGAGGGAAGGATCTCCCACACGATGTCCCGCTGTCCCGGGGCAGATGTCCCGTTCTGGAGTGAATTTTCTGGGCCTTACTGGTTCGAGGGTGTGTTTGGCGGGGAAGGGTCGGGCAGCCCGTCCCTCAGGGGGCGTGAACGCGCGGCCTGGAACCCGGAGAGGCCTTCCCTCAGGGGGAACGCCGCAGGCGGGGGCTCGCCCCGCGGTGACTACCCTTGTGGGCGTGAGCCGTACTGAGAACTCCGAGGACCTGTTCGCCCGCGCACGTGAGATCGTCCCGGGAGGTGTCAACTCCCCGGTCCGCGCCTTCGGAGCCGTCGGCGGCACGCCGCGCTTCATGGCCTCGGGGCAGGGGCCCTACATCACCGACGTGGACGGCAACCGCTACGTCGACCTGGTCTGCTCGTGGGGGCCGATGATCCTCGGCCACCGGCACCCGGCCGTGATCGAGGCTCTGCAGGAGGCGCTGCGCGACGGCACCTCGTTCGGTACGGCGACAGCCGGCGAGGTCGAGCTCGCCGAGGAGATCGTCGACAGGGTCGACCCGGTGGAGAAGATCCGCCTGGTCAGCTCCGGTACCGAGGCCACCATGTCCGCCGTGCGGCTGGCACGCGGCTTCACCGGCCGGTCCAAGATCATCAAGTTCGCCGGTTGTTACCACGGCCATGTCGACGCCCTGCTCGCCTCGGCCGGTTCCGGGCTGGTGACCTTCGGCCTGCCCGACACCCCCGGCGTGACCGGCGCCTCGGCCGCCGACACCGTGGTGCTGCCCTACAACTCGATCGAGGCGGTCACCGAGGCGTTCCAGGCGTTCGGCGCCGAGGTCGCGTGCGTGATCACCGAGGCGTGCCCGGCCAACATGGGCGTCGTCCCGCCGCTGAACGGGTTCAACGCCAAGCTGCGGGAACTGTGCACCGCACACGGCGCCCTACTGATCATCGACGAGGTGCTCACCGGCTTCCGGGTGTCGGAGGCCGGCTGGTACGGGCTCGACCCGGTCGACGCCGACCTGATGACCTTCGGCAAGGTCATGGGCGGCGGCCTGCCCGCCGCCGCGTTCGGCGGTCGCGCCGACGTGATGGCCCACCTCGCCCCCGAGGGGCCGGTCTACCAGGCGGGCACCCTGTCCGGAAACCCGCTGGCCTGCGCCGCCGGCCTGGCCACCCTGCGCGCCTGCGACGAGGGGGTCTACGACCGGGTGGACGCCGCGGCCCTGGTCATCGGCCGCGCCGCCGCCGACGCGCTGGCCGCCGCCGGGGTGCCGCACCGCCTGCAGCGTGCCGGGAGCCTGTTCTCCATCTTCTTCACGGAAGAGCGGGTCGTCGACTTCGACACCGCCCAGCGGCAGAACACCGCCGCCTACCGGGCGTTCTTCCACTCGATGCTCGACCAGGGCGTCTACCTGCCGCCGTCGGCGTACGAGGCGTGGTTCCTGTCCGCCGCCCACGACGACGAGGCCCTCTCCCGCATCGCCGAAGCCCTTCCCGCCGCGGCCAAGGCCGCCGCCCAGGTTTCCGGTTAGCGGGGCGGTCTGTTCAGGTTCGCTCTGCCGGGTGTGTGTCCCGGGTGGCCGTTGTTCTGGATGGCCAGGGCTCCCTTGTTGGTCGGCTGCTCTGCCGGGTGTGTGTTCGCGCTCCGGTGGGCGGGTGCTCCGGGCGGCCGTCGTTGGTGGCGGGTCTGGGGGTTCAGGCCTCCGGCCTGGCGGGCGCGCTGGTTGCGGATTCTTATAAGCCGCCCGGAGCACCCGCCCACCTCCGCGCACCCTTTGCTTCGCCGTACGCTCTGCGGGCCGTAGCCGCTTTCCTACGGGCCGCCCATCGGGCTCTTTGACGCTGAAGCGATCCGTACGGGGGTCGTTCTGGTTCCAGCACCGTAGCTGAAGCACCGGTGCGGGAAGGAGCGCAGGGGGCTCACCGCAGTTCATCAGGTCCGTCGTGATTTTTGGCTCAAGGGCGGGGGTGATCGTCTGGTGGGGCACACCGCGACTCGGGCCACCACCGTGACCGGAGGGACCGTCACTGTGACCGGAGGGACCGTCACTGTGACCGGAGGGAGGGGTACGCCTCGGGAGAGGGGCTTCGGTCAGGTGGGTCAGGTGGGTCAGCTGAAGAGGGAGCTGGGTCCGTCAGGTCCGTTGGTTTCGGTGGTTGGGAGGTGGAACCAGACGGCGGTGCCTGCTTCGGGGTCGTGGTGGGTGCCCCAGGCGGTGGCCATGGCCTCGACCAGGAGCAGGCCGCGTCCGCCGTCGCTGTCGAGACCGGTCGCGCGGACGAAGGGGAGGCTGGTCGCCGAGCCGTCGTCGATCACCTCGGCGTGCACCATGCCGCCGCCCAGGCCCAGGCAGACCGTCAGCGATCCTCCGGCGGCGCGGCCGGAGTCGGAGTGGACGACGGAGTTCGTCACGACCTCGCTGAGCAGGAGCACCACGTCGTCGAGGGTGGTGTCGGCAACTCTGCCGGTGAGTAGGTCTCGTGCCCAGGCGCGGACCGTCGCGACCGAGCAGGCCAGGCCCGCGAACTCCGCGTGGCCCAGCGGGTGCAGCACGGCCCAGCGTCCCGCGGTCGCTCGCTGTCGTTCGTAGCGGCAGGCGGTCTGCCGGTGCGCGTTCATGCGATCGCCGCCGAGACGATGACGTCGGCGGCGTTGTCGGCCCCGGCCCAGACCCCTTCGCCCGGCCGCCACACCCTGGCCCACCAGGGCCGCCAGACGAACACCCAGCCGCAGGCGCGACGGATGACGGTGATCCGGACCCGGGTCTCACCCCCGGACATGATCTCCAGCACCGGCTGCCCCACCTGGGGCAACACCAGCGAGGTGCCCACCCCCAGGCCCCGCAGGTCCCAGCCCAGCCGCACCAGGTGAATTAACTGCTCTTGTGGATCACGTTCCTTCACAGCTAGCCCTTCTGTTGCCATTTTGACTGGCATATCACTACTTTTCGATACCTTACACCTACTCAGAGTCACCAGTCGTACGCTCAGAGCATGCACGAGCAAGTGCTTTCGCGCAATCGCGTTCACGCGAAATCTTTAAGTAGGTTGTGCGTGCACGCACTGGAGGGCTTTGCCAAGCTGAGAGACCCAACGAGAGAGGTGCCGATGGCCATCAGCCCCACTGCTCGGCGTCGCCGACTCGGGATCGAACTACGGCGCCTGCGAGAAGCCGCCAGTCTCAACGGGACCGACGTGGCCGCTGCCCTGGGATGGTCCGGTACCAAGGTCTCCCGGATCGAAACCGGACGGGTGAGCGTCCATCACGGAGATGTCAGCGACCTGCTTGACCACTACAAGGTCACCGACGACGGGCTTCGGCAAGAGCTGATCATGCTGGCACGCGAGTCCCGGCAGAAAGGCTGGTGGCACCGCCACCGCGACACCCTGAAGACCGGATTCGACTCCTACATCGGCCTTGAGGCCGACGCGGCGACGATCCGCACCTACGAGGCACAGGTCATCCCGGGTCTCCTGCAGACCGAGGCCTACACCCGAGCGGTTATGGGGGCGGCGGCCATGAATCCCAGCCAGCCTTACATTGAGAAGAAGGTCGGCGTTCGCCTTGCCCGCCAGCAGCTCCTGACGCGGGATGCTCCGGTCCATCTGCACGCGGTGCTCGACCAGGCGGTATTGATGCGCGAGGTGGGCGGAGCGACGACGATGAGCGATCAGCTGGCCTTCCTGCTACAGCGAAGCGAGCTGCCGAACATCACGATCCAGGTGCTGCCCCTCGAACGGGGAGCCCACCCAGCCATGGACGGTCCTTTTGTCATCCTGGAGTTCCCCGACCCTGCGGATCCGGCCCTCGTCTATATCGAACAGGCCGTCAGTGGTCTGGTCCTCGAAGAAGCCGAAGAGCTCGCGAAATATACCTGGATGTTCAATAATCTAATCACCCGGTCGCTCACCGCCGAAGAGTCTGCCACCCTCATCTCCTCCATGATCGATTAATGGCATCGTGCTTACCGAGAAAGGAGCGTGGGATGGCCCCAAACGGAGATCCTCCCCATATCGCATGGCGTAAGAGCAGCTACAGCACCGATGGCGGCAACTGCGTGGAAGTAGCTCGTGCAGGCAACCGTTACCTCGTCCGCGACTCCAAGAATCCCCATGGCGCCACACTTTCCTTCTCCCCGGGCGACTGGACCGCCTTCCTCGGCCGCGTCAAGACTGGAGACTTCGACACACATCCCTGACCGTGTGACGGGTTGGGGAGGGTCTCCAGATGTAAAGGGGAACACGGGTGTCCCAGCACTCCCTGGCCAACGCCATATGGCGCAAGAGCAGCCTCAGTGGCAACGGCGGTGCCGACTGTGTCGAGGTCGCCGCCAACCTCCCCGGCATCGCGGCCGTTCGTGACAGCAAGGACCCTTTGGGGCCAGCGTTGGTCTTCTCACCTGACGGGTGGCGAACCTTCATCGAAGGTGTCAAGGATGGTGAGTTCGACCGCCTGGGCTGATCGGGGCGTCTATCTGGGCAGGTCGCCGAGGTCGATGGTGATGGGGAAGGGCACCGGGACGGTCAGGCGGTCGTGGTGGATGCCGGTCAGGCTGTACGCGCGGGTGGCGGGGTCGAGTTCGTAGACGTGGGCGGCGGGGGAGCCGTTGTTGTTCTCCACCCGCCAGAAGTGTGGGATGCCCGCCTCGGCGTAGCGGAACGGTTTGGTCTTGCGGTCGCGGTCCTCGGACTCGGGCGAGACCACCTCGACGGCGAGGTGCACCTCGCCGGGGGTGTAGAACGTCCGGGCGTCGTCATCGGCGGCCTCCGTGTCGACGACCACGATGTCGGGGCAGGGGCGCATCCGGTGGCCGAGCTTGACGTCCATCCGGTTCACGACCGCGAGGCGCTCGGGGGAACGGGCTTTCAGGCCGATTACCAGACCGGCGAGGACGCGCTGGTGGAAGCGTGTCTGGGGAGCGGCGAAGACGAGGGCTCCGTCGATCAGCTCGGCACGCTCGAAGAAACCGGGTTCACCGTTGGGACCCTCGGAAAGACGGTCGAGGTCGTCGGCGTTCCAACCCTCCGGGGGTGGAGCAGGCCAGTGGTCGAGTGCGGCACCCATGCGGGTCACTGTAATTCCGGACCTGTGGTGACCGGACTGCTTCAGGGAGCTTTCACCTCGGCCTGGACGGGGGTAGGGGTCGTGGTGGGCGTACGGGGACGGGTGCCGGTGTAGAGGATGCCGGAGATGGTCAGGGCGGCGGCGATCACTGTCGGCCCGGCTAACGCGACGGCCATGCCGGTGACAGGTGGCCATCGTCGTTTTCGGCGATATTTCAGTACAGGTGAGAATTTCCGGCATCTGTCGTTTAGGGTTGCTTACATGTTGGATCTCAACCGGCTCAAGGCGCTGCACGCGGTCTCCGTCTACGGATCGGTGGGCGCGGCGGCCGAGGCGCTCATGGTCACCCCCTCCGCGGTCTCCCAGCAGCTGGCCAAGCTGGAGCGGGAGACCGGCGCGACCCTGCTGGAGCGCAACGGGCGCGGGGTGCGGCTGACCGACGCGGCGGGGCTGCTCGCCGACCACGCCGAGCGCATCCTCGCGCTGGTCGAGACGGCGGAGGCCGACTTCGAGGCGCTGCGCGGGGAGGTCGTGGGGCGGCTGGGCATCGGCGCCTTCCCCACGGCGGCCAGGGGGCTGATGCCCGCCGCGCTGGCCCTCCTGCGCACCCGCCACCCCGACCTGCGTCTCCAGCTCATGGAACGCGAGCCGGAGCGGCAGATCCGCGAGGTGGCCAGGGGAGAGCTCGACCTCGCGGTGATCCAGGACTGGATGAACCGCCCGATGGCGATCCCCGAGGGACTGTCCCGGGCGACGCTCCTCGACGACATCGCCGACGCGATCCTGCCCGCGTCCCACCCGCTGGCGGGCCGCGCCGAGATCGAGCTGTCCGAGCTGTCCGGGGAGCAGTGGATCAGCTCCTCACCCGGCACGATCTGCCATGACTGGCTGGTCTACACGCTGCGCTCGGCGGAGCTGGAGCCGGACATCACCTGCATGGCGGATGAGTATCCCACCCAGCTGGCCCTCGTCTCGGCCGGGCAGGGATGCGCGATCATCCCCCGGCTGGGCCGCGACTTCGTCCCCTCCGGGGTGCGGGTCGTCCCGATCAGGTCGCGTCCGACCCGCAGGCTCTACGCGCTCTGGCGCAGCGACGCCGCCCGCCGCCCGGCGATCCGCGCCGCGGTCGAGGCGCTGAAGGCCGTCTCCGCCGAGTTCCACGGTCCCATGTCCGACCACCCCACCGGGCCGGCGGCACCCCCGGTGACCGCTAGCTGAGGGCGATCGTCACCACGCCGCCGACGATGACGCAGGCGGCCAGGAGCCGCCTGGTCAGGTCGCCCTCGGCCAGCAACCTGCCGCCGAGCAGCACCGCGACGAGCACGCTGACCTCCCGTACCGGGGCCACCGCGCTGATCGGAGAGAAGGTGAACGCGGTCAGCGCCAGCAGGTAGGAGAGCGGCATCAGCACCGCCGCACCAAGCACCCGCGTCCGCTGCTCGCGCCAGATGGGCAGGATCAGGCTCCGGCGGCGGCCGCCGAGCACCGGCGCGGTCAGCACGAGGGTGCGGCCGAGGTCGCCGAAGTAGTTGAGCATGATCGGCGCGACCGGGGTCCAGACCGCCGTGGACGCGGCGGCCACCATCCAGACGAAGACGACGCCGTCGGCCGCCTGCTTGCTCAGCAGGTTCCAGCAGGCGTGGGCGACGGCCGAGGTGAGGATGAGGGCGAGGGCGAACAGGCTCACGGGGGGACCCTTCCGGACCGCCGGACCGCGGAACCTTAGCCGCAAACGCCCCAGACCCTACTCACTTTCGCCACGCGTTCCCAGTGGTCCACCTGACCGGCTGCGGGACCGTACCTGTGGGTAGGCTGGCGACACCATGGCTGAGACCACCGTCGTTCACCTCCTGCGCCACGGTGAGGTGCACAATCCCGCTAACGTCCTGTATGGCAGGCTTCCCGACTACCACCTCTCCGACAACGGTGTGCAGATGGCGGAGACGGTGGCCAAGGCGGTCGCCGGTCGCGACGTCACCGCGCTGTTCTCCTCCCCGCTGGAGCGCGCCCAGGAGACCGCCGCCCCGCTCGCCGCGACCTTCCACCTGGACGTCACGCTCGACGAGCGGCTGATCGAGGCCGAGAACATCTTCGAGGGTCTCCCCGTCGGCGGAGGCGACGGCGTCTTCCGCAACCCGCGTTTCTACCGCTACCTGTGGAACCCGCTCCGCCCCTCCTGGGGAGAGCGCTACACCCACCTGCTCAGCCGGATGAGCGGTGCGATCAACGCCGCTCGCAGGGCGGCGCGCGGTCATGAGGCGATCATGGTGAGCCATCAGCTCCCGATCTGGACCATCCGGCTCGCCGCCGAGGGCAGGCGCCTGCCGCACGACCCGCGCCGCAGGCAGTGCGGTCTCGCCAGCCTCACCAGCTTCGCCTTCGAGGGAGACCGTCTGATCAGCGTGGGGTACAGCGAGCCCGCGGCGGCGCTCGTCAAACGCCCCACTGTGCCGGGCGCCTGACCCCGCCGGTACAGTGATTGCTCTACCGGTTGTAGTACAGGGAGCCTCCGTCACTCATGCGCGCACAATCCTTTGCTGCCGTCGCGCTGCTCATCGCAGTGGCCGGATGCGCCGGAAACCAGGGGTCTCAGCCGCAGACCGGCGACACCCGCTTCGTGGCGGGCGACGGCAAGATCACCCTGTTCCAGGCCGCCGACCGCAAGGTCGCGCCGCCCGTTGAGGGGGAGACCCTCGACGGGGGCACCGCGACGCTCGCCGCGCACAAGGGCAAGGTCGTGGTGCTCAACTTCTGGGCCTCCTGGTGCGCGCCCTGCCGGGCCGAGGCGCCGGTGCTCAAGGACATCTCCGCCAAGACGAAGGCGGACGGCGTGGAGTTCCTCGGCATCGACTTCAAGGACCGTAAGGCCGACGCGCTCGCCTTCGAACGGAGCCAAAAGCCCGGCTACCCGAGCATCTTCGACCAGCCGGGCAAGGTCGCGCTCTCCTTCCAGGGCACCGTCCCGCCCGCGGCCATTCCCTCCACGCTGATCATCGACCGCCAGGGCAGGATCGCCGCCAGGGCACTCGGCGCGGTCAAGTACAACGACCTCCTCGACGCCCTGACCAAGGTCGGTAATGAGAGATAACGGCTCCGGGCGACGGCTGGGCCCGCGATGATCGCCGACCTCATGAGCACCGTCGCGAGTGGTTCGCTGGCGCTGGCGCTGCCGATAGCGGTCGCGGCCGGACTGGTGTCGTTCCTGTCGCCGTGCGTGCTGCCGCTCGTGCCCGGCTACCTGTCGTACGTGACCGGCATGAGCGCCGACCCCAGGCGGGGGCGCATGGTCGCGGGCATCGTGCTGTTCGTCCTCGGTTTCGCCGCCGTGTTCGTGGCCGGAGGTGCGCTCTTCGGCGGGCTCGGCGCGGTGCTGTTCGGCAACGCGGGGATCATCACCCGGGTGCTGGGCGCCCTGACGATCGTGCTCGGCCTGGCCTTCATGGGGGTCGTCCCCGGCCTGCAGCGTGACTTCCGCATCCACCGGCTCCCCGCCGCGGGCCTGGCGGGGGCGCCCCTGCTCGGCCTGGTGTTCGGCCTCGGCTGGACCCCCTGCATCGGCCCCACCCTCGCGGTCGTGCTCACCCTCGGCCTGAACGAGGGGAGCGCCGGTCGCGGCGCGCTACTCGCCTTCGCGTACGCGCTCGGCCTCGGCCTGCCGTTCGTGGTGGCAGGGCTGGCGTACAGCAGGGCCCTCCGGACGTTCAAGGCGGTACGCCGGCACTCGCAGCTGATCACGCGGGCGGGCGGCGTGATGCTGGTCGTCGTCGGCGTCCTGCTCGTCACCGGGCTCTGGGAGCAGCTCGTCGCGATGATCCAGGGCTGGGTCGGCGGATTCGAGCCGGTGATCTGATGGGGCACATCGACCCCGGGACGGGAGAGCGAGCGGTGGCCGAGCCGCAGACGGAGACGGTGGCCGCGAGCAGTCACGAGGCCAACGGGACGAGCGGGAGGAGCGGGAAGAACGCGGGACGGGGGTCCGTGGGGATCGGGTTCGTCGGCTGGGCGCGCTGGTTCTGGCGGACGCTCACCTCGATGCGGATCGCGCTGATCCTGCTGTTCCTGTTCGCCCTGGCGTCCATTCCAGGCTCGATCTGGCCGCAGCGCGGCGTCTCCGACGCCAAGGTCTTCCAGTACTTCGAGGACAGCCCCCAGCTCGCCGAGTGGCTGGACAGGTTCTGGCTGTTCGACGTGTTCAAGGCGCCCTGGTTCGCCGCGATCTATCTTCTGCTCTTCCTGTCCCTGATCGGCTGCGTGCTCCCCCGTACCGCGACCCACCTGCGGGAGCTGCGCAGGAAGCCGCCCGCGGCGCCGCGCAACCTGGGCAGGTTGCCGCAGCACGCCTCCTTCGAGGCCCCGCTGACCGTCAAGGAGGCCGCCGCCAGGCTGCGTGCCAAGCGGTTCCGGGTGACCACGGGGCCCGGCTGGGTCGCCGCGGAGAAGGGCTACCTGCGCGAGACCGGCAACCTGCTGTTCCACGTGGCCCTGCTCGGCCTGCTCATCGCGGTCGGGATCGGCACGCTCTACGGCTACCGGGGCAACGTGCTGGTCGTGGAGGGGGAGGGGTTCGCCAACACGGTCGCGGCCTACGACCGCTACATGCCGGGGCAGCAGGTGAACGCCGAGTCGCTGGAGCCGTTCTCCTTCACGGTCGAGGACTTCCAGGCGAGCTACATCGCGAAGGGCGAGAAGACCGGGCAGCCCCTCGACTTCGAGGCCAGGCTCAAGGTCGAGGACGCCCCCGGCGCCCCCGCGCGCGACTACGTCCTCAAGGTCAACGAGCCGCTGAACGTCAACGGCACGCAGAGCTACCTGATCGACCACGGCTACGCGCCGACCTTCAGGATCACCGACGGCAAGGGCCAGGTCGCCTTCGACGGGCCGGTGCCCTGCCTGGTCGTCCAGCCCGCCAACTTCACCTCCGAGTGCGTGATCAAGGTCCCGGACGCGCAGCCGGAGCAGCTCGGCATCCTGATCGGCTTCCTGCCGACGACGGTCCCGGCGGGCTCGGAGTGGGTGTCGGTCTTCCCCGGCGCCGCCAACCCCACGGCCCAGGTCTACGGTGCATTCGCCGGCGACCTGGGCCTGAAGGACGGCCGGCCGCAGTCGGTCTACGAGCTCGACCCGGCGAGTCTGAAGAAGATGAAGCCGCTGGTCATGAAGGCGGACCCGCTGGCGGTCAACGAGAGGCTAACGCTCCCGGGCGGCATGGGCTCCATCGAGTTCACCGGCGTCAGGGAGTGGATCGCCCTGCAGATCACCTACGATCCCGGCCGGATACCGGCGTTCGCCGCCTCGGTCCTCGCCGTGGTCGGCCTCGTGCTGACCCTGACCGTCCGTCGCCGCAGGGTGTGGGTACGGATCCACGGCGAGGCCGGTCGGCCCGAGGGGGAGAGCCGGCGGGTCGAGGTGGGTGGTCTCACCCGTACCGAGGGTGGCGATTTCGGCGAGGAGTTCACCGAGATCGTCTCCGTTTTGAACCCAGGAATTCCCAACCCAGGAGTTAAGGATGCCCGTTGAGGTCGATGCCGGCCTCGCCACCTTGAGCGATCAGCTCATCTTGGCGACGGTGCTGCTCTACGTCTTCGCAATGATTGCCTATGCCCTCGACCTGGCCTTCAGCCGGTCCGCGGCGGCGCAGGACCGTGCCGCGGAGCGGCCCGCGCTCGCCACCGTCGGTGCCGGCGCTGCCCCGGGAGCATCGGAGTCCGCCCCGGCGGAGGATGAGGGTCCGGTGGACCGGACGCCCTCCGCCCGGGCGGCGCGGGCGGGGATGGTGGCCGTCGGGCTGAGCTGGCTCGGCTGGGCCGCCAACCTCGGGTCCCTCCTCACCCGCGGCCTGGCCGTGGACCGGTGGCCGTGGGGCAACATGTACGAGTTCGTGGTCGCCATGTGCTTCGCGGCGGTGAGCGCGTTCCTGTTCATGAACCTCCGCTACCGGGTCCGCTTCCTCGGCGCGTTCGTCATGGTCACGGCGGCTCTCGGGCTCGGCTTCGCCGTCCGGTACCTGGAGGTGCAGGCCGGTCCGGTGGTGCCCGCGCTCAACACCTACTGGGTCCTGATCCACGTGTCGGCGGCGATCGTCGCCAGCGGCCTGTTCCTGATGGCCGGGATCGCCGGCATCCTCTACCTGGTCAGGAAGGACACCGCGGTCCTGCTGCCGCCCCGGCCGCAGTTGGAGCGGGTCGCGCATCGGGCCATCGTGATCGGCTTCCCGATCTGGACCTTCGCCGTCATCGCCGGGTCGCTCTGGGCGGACAAGGCCTGGGGTCGCTATTGGGGCTGGGACCCGAAGGAGATCTGGGCCTTCATCACCTGGATCGTCTACGCCGCCTACCTGCACGCCAAGGCCACCGCGGGCTGGAAGGGCAAGGCCGCCACGATCGTGCAGCTCGTCGCCTGCGCCTGCCTGCTGTTCAACCTGGTCGGGGTGAACATCTTCGTGGGAGGCCTGCACTCCTACGCAGAGGTTCCCTGAGTTCGGCGCCGCGCCTCCCGCTGACCGGCCGCATCGGCCGGTCAGTCGTCGTTCGTCCGGTCAGTCCTCGTCGCGCAGCCGGCGGTCGAGGTCCTTGAGGAAGTCGGGGTCGTCGTCGGGGCCCTTCGGGGCCTCGGGACGCGGTGGTGTGTCCTCTGCCAGGAGTGAGCGGGGCGCCCTGGGGCCGTTCGGCCGGCCAAGCAGCAGCCAGAAGAGCCCTCCGATGGTCGGCAGCAGCACCACGATGAGCACCCAGAGGAGCTTGGGCAGGTTTCTGGACTCCTCGTCGGGTGTGGTGATGGCGTCGAACAGACAGTAGAGCCAGAAGGCGAGTATCGCCAGACCGACAAGCAGGGGCATGCCCGAACTGTAAGCCATTGTGAGCCCCGCTGCGGTCAGCCCTCGGTTGCGGATGACTGGCGAGGGCTCACACGGTTAACGTAGAGCCCGTTGGCACTTCCCCAGGGGGTGTGATGGCACAATCGGGCGACAAGGGCCGCCATCGGCGGCGGTGGTGGCAGCGAGGTCCGGCCACACGTGCGGAGAGTGCTGTCAGGGAGGCTCCGCGTGAGGTTCCCCGTGAGGTTCCCCGCGAGGCGGAGCGCCGGGTCGGGACGGTCACGGCCCCGGTGGTCGACCGCCCGCAGTACACCTGGAAGGACTTCGAGCTCGACGACGGGCGTCCCCGGGCACAACCCAACTCTCCTGACACTCCGGATCTGGGTGACGGCCTGCGCCACTGCGGGCGCCTGGAGCGCATTCTGCACCGGCAGTGGGACTCGCGGTGGGAGATCCCGCCGCCGGAGGTCGTGCGGGCGGTGGAGAGCCTGGCCAGGTTGCCCGAGCTGCTGAAGGACAAGCTGGCCGATGGTCTCGACGGCATCTACGTCGGCGCGGGCGGGGTGCCCGATCTGGACGACATGGGGTACCTGCGCGGTGCGCCGCTTCCCTCGGGCCGGGCGACCTGGGACGTCTGCGCGGGAGCGTACGGCGATCGCAAGATCGTGGTGGGGGATCGGCCCTCGCCCACCCCCGATGTGATGATGCACGAGGTCGGGCACGCTCTGGACGATGTGGACGCCTCCCACGGTGACTGGGTCTCCGACTGCCCGGAGTTCGCCGCCCTCTACGCCCAGTGCGTTCCCAAGCTGGCCTCGGGGTTCCATCTGCAGTCGGGCGACCTGGGCCGCAAGGAGTTCTTCGCCGACGCCTTCTCGGCGATCGTTTCCCGGCAGCGCCCCGCGCTGGTCGACATGCTGGGTGGCGACACGAGGATGGCGCTCAACGTCATGTTGTTCTTCAACCGGCGCTACGGAATCTAGGTGATCTGGGATGTACGTCGTCAGGCTCGCTGACGGTACTCTGCGCGTTCCGCAGACCCTGGCCGGCGACGACGGGCGCCTGATCGGCAACGCCTATGTCGAGGTGTCTCCGGGGGATCCGGACTACGACCGCTGGCTGGCCGAGTCGCTCACCGAGGAGGAGTGGGCCGAGCGGCGGCGGCGCTGGTTGGAGGAGAACGACGACCTGGAGCGGGAGTTCCTGGCTTTCAAGGCCGAGCAGGAGACCTAGACGGGTTCAGGTACGGGCTTGGTCACCGTCCGCGTCGTGTGAGGTTTCACACGACTCCACGGTGACCCTGCGGCTTCCGGGTAAGGCGCGCAGGATCACCGATGGTGTGACGTCCTAAGTCGTCAGACGCGCGGGGACTCGCCTGCCGGCCGTTCGGCCGTCAAGACGTCCTCTCCACGCAGAAGGGCGTGCACTTCCGACTCGCGGAAACGCCGGTGCCCTCCGGGGGTACGGATGCTGCTGATGCGGCCTGCCGCGGCCCAGCGTGTAACCGTCTTTGGGTCGACCCGGAAGAGGGCGGCAACCTCTCCGGGCGTCAGCAGACGCTCGCTGCTACTCTCCACAATCTCTCCCCCTCGCATCCCGCTTCCTGCCAGCGGGCGGACAGGTAACCAGTGTGCCGAGCGAAGCCTGATTTATCCGTGGTTTTCAACAAAGATCACGGGTTGTTATCTACTGCCTGCCCGATTGTTATATGATAGAGCCTCTTTGGGACTCTCGTGGGTGTTTCTTTACGAAACTGGCCTGTTGTGAACACTAGCAGCGCTCGCAGACGATGCGAAGAGTGTTCGTGCAACCACCGCGGTCATGCTCGGGTGAGCGGAGTGACGTAGCCTCGACGTTGTGCATCCTGTCATCGTTTACACCGCGTCCCGGGTCGGTCTACTCGCCGTAAGCCTGGGAGTGCTCTATATCCTCGGCCTGCGTCAGCCCCTGTTCCTGCTGGTCGCCGCATTCCTGGTCAGTGGTGTGGCCAGTTATGTCCTGCTGTCAAAGCAGAGGGACGCGGTAAGCGAGCGAATCACTAAGAATCGGGAGTGATCGGCAAGGGGAACATGCCGACTCGGGCATGGTACTCGTGACCAAGCCGGGTTGTGTCACTACCAACGAGTAATCCGCCGGGGTGTGCCAGGAATGCCTTGACTCCGATTCCACGATCCCGCGTCGGGTTCCATGTCATGGCCTTGCCGGTGCGGGGGTGGATCGCTCCGATCCCCGGGCGCGCCACCGCTCCCGGCCCGGCCGAGTCATGGCCGAGCGGATTGTCCAGCCAGCGCTGGTGGCCGCCGACGTAGACCGCCGCCCCCGTCGCCGCCACGGCGTACAGCGAGTCACCCCCGGTGTGGTTCACCCAGGTCGGTCGAACCTCGCCGCGAGCGCCGGTCTCGAAGCGCGCGGCCGTGTCGCACATCCTGTCCCGTCCCCCGGGGCCGCCGGTCGTGACGACGGCGAGGTAGCTCCCGTCGGGGGCGAAGTCCAGGCCTCGCAGGTAGCCGGGAAAGTCGGCCATGCACCTGCCCCGGTAGGCGCCGGTCCGCCAGGGCGCGACAGTGGCCGGTGATGCGGCGACGTCGATCAGGCCGAGTTGCGGGCGTGACAGGCCGTCGAGGGTGGCGAAGTCGCCGCCGACGGCCAGCCTGCCGTGGCTGAGGGAGAGCGCGTGGACCCTGACCCTTCCTCCCCTGGGCTCGTCCGGCCTGATCGCGAAGGTCGGGTCGACCGAGCCGGTGACGGCGTCCAGCCTGGCCAGCGCCGTACGGGCGGCGGGGCCGACGCCGGTGAAGTCGCCGCCGACGTAGAGGTGGCGGCCGAGCCTGGCCAGGCTGGTGACCGTTCCGCCGCGGACCTGGGCGCCGAAGCGGGCCACCGGGGATCCGTCGGACAGCCGGAGCAGGGCCAGACCCCGCGTCCGCGTCCTGCCGGTCGCGGTGAACCGGCCGCCCACGTAGACGGTGTCGTGGACCCCCGCCGCCAGGGCCCGCACCGGGCGGTCGAGACGCGGTGCGAAACCGGGCAGCACCCGCCCGGTGGCCAGGTCGTAGGCGAAAAGGTTGTCCCGCGACAGCACCCTCGTGCTCCGGGCCTCGCGCACCTCGCCGAACGAGCCTCCGACCACCACCGTGCCGCCCACCAGCGCGATGGCGTTGACGATCCCGTCGAGCACGTGGGGAGTGGTGTTCACCGGATCGGTCAGCACGACCCTGCTGTGCTCCGTGGTGCCGGCGGTGGCGATTCCGGGAGGGACCAGGATCAGGGTCGTGGCTAGCAGGTAAGCGGTTCTGGCAAACATTCGACAATTTTTAGCATGCTCTGGGTAATCGAATGACTACTTTCCGTGGATTGTCGGGGCGGGCCTAGGCTTGGTGTCATGACGCGCGCTTCTCTGGACAAGCAGCCGCATGAGGTCGCCGCGATGTTCGATCGCACGGCCCGGCGGTACGACCTTGTCAACGACGTTATATCCCTGGGCCAGGTCCGGCTGTGGCGTAAGGCGACCGCCGCGGCCGTCGACGCGGGCCCCGGCGAGCTGGTCCTCGACCTCGGTGCGGGCACCGGTACGTCCACCGACTCGTTCACCTCGCTGGGCGCTCGCGCCATCGCCTCCGACTTCTCGCTCGGCATGCTGAGCACCGGGGTCAGGCGGAGGGGTGGCTCGGGCGTTTCCGGAGGGGGAGTGCGGGGTGTCAGCTTCATCGCGGGTGACGCGCTGCGGCTGCCCTTCGCCGACGACGTGTTCGACGCGGTGACGATCTCCACGGCGCTGCGCAACGTGCAGGACACCGGCCAGGCGCTGCGCGAGATGTGTCGGGTGGCCAAGCCGGGTGCGCGCCTGGTGATCCTGGAGTTCTCGCACCCGACGCCGAGGTCCTTCGACCTCGTATACTCGCAGTACCTGATGAGGCTGATGCCGCGGGCGGCCAAGCTCTTCGGTTCCAACGACGACTCCTACGAGTATCTGGCGGAGTCGATCAGGGCCTGGCCGGACCAGGCGGGGCTGGCGAAGATCATTCAGGAAGCGGGCTGGGAACGGGTCGCCTGGCGCAATCTCTCGCTGGGCATCGTGGCCATCCACCGTGCGTATAAGCCCGCGTAGAAGATTGGCGGGCGATAGCAGTACCCACCTGACACTTTGCCCCGCAAAGGCGTTAGACTTCGGGCCGACAAGTTTGTGAAGCCCTTCACAAAGGATCGAAAAGGCCCCTTACCCCGAGGCCCCCAGAGCTTTGTAGGACAGGACAGGTCCCGTGACCGTGCCAGCCGCCAGACAGCGGAATGTCGCTGAGGCTGACGCCGACGTCATCGTCGTCGGCGCCGGGCCCGCCGGTTCGACAACCGCTTTTCATCTCGCGCAGGCCGGACTTGACGTCCTGCTGCTCGAGAAGACCACCTTCCCCCGTGAGAAAGTCTGCGGCGACGGGCTGACGCCCCGAGCGGTCAAGCAGCTCATCGCCATGGGGATCGACGTCGACGCCCCCGGGTGGGTCCGTAACAAGGGCCTGCGCGTGGTCGGCGGCGGGATGCGTTTCGAACTCGACTGGCCGGAGCTGGCGAGCTACCCGGACTTCGGCCTGGTCCGCACCCGCCAGGACTTCGACGAGATCCTGGCCGGCAACGCGGTCAGGGCGGGTGCCCGCCTGCTGCAGGGGGTCAACGTCACGGCCCCGATCCTGGACGACCGCAGCGGGCACATCGTCGGCGTCCTCGCCAAGCAGAACGGCGAGGAGGTCGCCTACCGCTCCAGGCTGGTGGTCGCCGCCGACGGGAACTCCACCCGGATCTCCCTGGCGATGGGGCTGCACAAGCGCGAGGACCGCCCGATGGGCGTCGCGGTGCGGACGTATTTCAAGAGCCCCCGCCATGACGACGACTACCTGGAGACCTGGCTGGAGCTGTGGGACGGCGACACCCTGCTGCCCGGCTACGGCTGGATCTTCGGCGTCGGCGACGGCACGTCCAATGTGGGCCTCGGGCTGCTGAACACCAGCGACTCCTTCAAGGGCATGGACTACCGAGACCTGCTCAAGCGCTGGGTGAAGGGCATGCCGGCCGAGTGGGGCTATGTCGAGGAGAACATGACGGCCCCCATCAGGGGCGCCGCGCTGCCGATGGCCTTCAACCGCCAGCCGCACTACACGCGGGGTCTGGTGCTGGTGGGCGACGCCGGCGGGATGATCAACCCGTTCAACGGCGAGGGCATCGCGTACGCGATGGAGAGTGGCCACGTCGCGGCCGAGATGATCGTCCAGGCGCTGGGCAGGGTCACCCCCGCCCAGCGGGAACGTGTGCTGCGGGCCTACCCGCATACACTGAAGGACGCCTACGGCGGCTACTTCACCCTTGGCCGTGGCTTCGTCGAGCTCATCGGGCACCGCGGTGTGATGAACTTCGCCACGCGTCACGCGCTGCCGCACCCCCGCTTGATGAGGTTCGCCCTCAAACTCCTTGCTAATCTCACCGACCGGCGGGGTGATGCGTCGGACCGCATCATCAACGCCCTGTCGAAGGTGGCGCCACCGGCATGAGCTCAACGAACGCCGAACACCTGGGACTCAGGGCGATGATCGCCCTGCCTGGACTTTCGAAATACACCAACATGCAGAGCTACGCGCCGGCGCGCGTGGAGATGGGAGAGGAGGCGTAGCGATGGAGCTGTACGCACCCATCCTGGTGCTCGCCGTTCTCGCGGCGGGATTTGCGATCTTCTCGGTGACGATCGCCCCCTTCACCGGTCCCAAGCGCTGGAACCGCGCGAAACTCGACGCCTACGAATGCGGTATCGAGCCGACGCCCCAGCCCGTGGGAGGAGGCCGTTTCCCGCTGAAGTACATGATCACCGCGATGCTGTTCATCGTGTTCGACATCGAGATCATCTTCCTCTATCCGTGGGCTGTCGCGTTCGACCAGCTCGGGATGTTCGGGCTGGTCGAGATGATGCTGTTCATCGTCACCGTGCTCGTGGCCTACACGTACGTGTGGCGCCGCAAGGGTCTGGACTGGGACTAGATATGGGACTTGAAGAGAAACTTCCGAGCGGGTTCATGCTCAGCACGGTCGAGCAGGTCGCCGGCTGGGCACGTAAGAACTCCGTCTGGCCGGCCACCTTCGGTCTTGCCTGCTGTGCCATCGAGCTGATGTCCACCGGTGGTCCCAAGCACGACCTGGCGCGCTTCGGCATGGAGCGCGCTTCGGCGTCTCCGCGCCAGGCCGACCTGATGATCGTGGCGGGCCGGCTGTCGCAGAAGATGGCCCCGGTGCTGCGCCAGATCTACGACCAGATGGCCGAGCCCAAGTGGGTCATCGCCATGGGCGTCTGCGCCTCCAGCGGCGGCATGTTCAACAACTACGCGATCGTGCAGGGCGTCGACCACGTGGTCCCCGTCGACATCTACCTGCCCGGCTGCCCGCCGAGGCCCGAGATGCTCATCGACGCGATCGTCAAGCTACACGACAAGATCCAGAACACGAAGTTCGGCGCGCACCGCGCCAAGCAGATCGACGAGCTCGAACTGCGGGCACTGCGGACGTTGCCGCTGATCGACCAGGGAACCGCGAAATGAGAAGCGAAACCCACGCGGCGAACGAGGAGCGGTAGGCGACCGACATGAGCACTGAAAACCTCCCGGAGGTCCCGGAGGAGCCCATCGCCCGCCTGGGCATGTTCGGCACCTCGGGTACCGGAGACACCTCGGGCTACGGCCGCCTCGTCGTGCGGCGCAAGCCAGAGCTCTCCACCCCCCGCCCGTACGGCGGTTACTTCGACACCGTCGCCGACGAGCTGGAGCGCGCCCTCGGCGGCGACTTCGCCGACGCGGTGGAGCGCGTGGTCGTCGACCGCGGCGAGCTGACCTTCCACGTCAGGCGCGAGCGCCTGCTCGACGTCGTCAGGGCGCTGCGTGACGACGCCGCCCTGCGCTTCGAGCTCTCGCTCGGCGTGTCCGGTGTGCACTACCCCCACCTGGCGGGTCAGGAGCTGCACGCGGTGATCCACCTGTGCTCGATCACGCACAACCGCCGCCTGCGCGTCGAGGTCTCCTGCCCCGACGACGACCGGCACATTCCCTCCACGGTCTCCGTCTACCCGACGCACGACTGGCACGAGCGCGAGACCTGGGACTTCTTCGGCATCGTCTTCGACGGACACCCGGCGCTGACCCGCATCATGATGCCCGACGACTGGGACGGCCACCCCCAGCGCAAGGACTACCCGCTCGGCGGCATCCCGGTCGAGTACCGCGGCGCCGAGATTCCCGCGCCGGACCAGAGGAGGTCTTACACGTGAGCACCTTTAACGAGGAGGCCGCCGAGGGCACGGTCTACACCGTCTCCGGCAACGACTGGTCGGAACTGCTCGAAACCCTCACCGGCCAGCAGGACGAGCAGCTCGTCATCAACATGGGGCCCCAGCACCCGTCCACGCACGGCGTGCTCCGCCTGATCCTGAACCTGGACGGCGAGACGGTCACCGAGGCGCGCACGGTCATCGGCTACCTGCACACCGGCATCGAGAAGAACCTCGAGTTCCGGACGTGGACCCAGGGGACGACGTTCGTCACCCGGATGGACTACCTGGCGCCGATCTTCAACGAGACCGCCTACTGCATGGGCGTCGAGAGGCTGCTGGGCATCACCGACCGGGTCCCCGAGCGGGCCCAGGCCATCCGGGTGATGATGATGGAGCTCACCCGGATCTCCTCGCACATGGTGGCCATCGGCACCTTCGGCATGGAGCTGGGCGCGACCACGCCGTTCCTCTTCGGGTCCCGCGAGCGCGAGATGGTGCTCGACGTGATGGAGTACATCACCGGCCTGCGGATGAACATGGCCTACGTCCGGCCCGGCGGCGTCTCCGTCGACCTGCCGGCCGGCGCCGTCGACAAGGTCGGCGAGCTGCTCAAGGTCATGCCGGGGCGCATCAAGGACATGCGCAAGATGCTCGACGCGAACCCGGTCTACCTGGCCCGGACCAAGGACGTCGCCTACCTCGACCTCACCGGCTGCATGGCGCTGGGCGTCACCGGCCCGATGCTGCGGGCCGCGGGCCTGCCGTGGGACCTGCGCAAGTCGCAGCCCTACTGCGGCTACGAGACCTACGAGTTCGACGTCCCGACGGAGAAGACCGCCGACGTCTACGGCCGCTACCTGGTACGGGTGGCCGAGATGGAGGAGTCGCTCAAGATCATTGAGCAGGCTCTCGACCGACTCTCGGGCCCGCTCAAGGGCGGCCGGGTGATGGTCGACGACAAGAAGATCGGCTGGCCCGCGCAGCTCGCGCTCGGCCCCGACGGCCTGGGCAACTCGCCCGACCACATCGCGCACATCATGAGCGGCTCCATGGAGGCGCTGATCCACCACTTCAAGCTGGTGACCGAGGGCTTCAGGGTCCCGGCGGGGCAGGCGTACGCCTCGGTCGAGTCGCCCCGCGGCGAGCTCGGCGCCCACGTGGTCAGCGACGGGGGCACCCGCCCCTACCGTGTGCACTTCCGCGATCCGTCCTTCACGAACCTGCAGGCCATGCCCGCGACGTGCGAGGGCGGCATGGTCGCCGACGTCATCTCGGCGGTGGCCTCGATCGACCCGGTGATGGGAGGCGTCGACCGATGAGCACGCCCGACGAGAGAGCGGTTGCCGACGGTGCGCCGGTGGGCGGGCAGAGCACCCCGTCGAGCAACGAGGAGGTGAGCGCGACCATGACCAAGGGGTACGCGCCGGAAGTGCGCGAGCGCCTGGAGCGCGACGCCAAGGAGATCATCGGCCGCTACCCCAGGCCGCGGTCGGCACTGCTCCCCCTGCTGCACCTGGTGCAGTCCGAGGACGGCTACGTCTCCGACAACGGTCACGAGTTCTGCGCCGAGATACTCGGGCTGAGCAAGGCCGAGGTCGTGGGCGTCTCCACCTTCTACACGATGTACAAGCGCAGGCCGATGGGCCGATATCACGTGGGCGTGTGCGTCAACACGCTCTGCGCGGTCATGGGCGGCGACCAGATCTGGGACGAGCTCTCCGAGCACGCCGGTGTCGGTCACGACGAGACGACCCCGGACGGGAAGATCTCGCTGGAGCGGCTGGAGTGCAACGCCGCCTGCGACTTCGCCCCGGTGATGATGGTCAACTGGGAGTTCTTCGACAACCAGACACCGGCCTCGGCCAAGCAACTCGTCGACGACCTCAGGGACGGCAAGGAGCCCTCGCCGACCCGGGGTCCGAAGAAGCTCTGCACGTTCAAGGAGGCCTCGCGGGTACTCTCGGGCCTGCCCGACGGTCTGGCCGGTGACGGCCCCTCGGCGGCGGGTCCCTCACTGGAGGGCCTGAAGATCGCTAAGGCCAACGGGTGGAAGGCTCCCGAGGCGTGAACGGGCGCGAGGTCGACATGATCGGGCAAGTCGGCGCGTGCGGGCGCGAGGTCAACATGATCGGGCGAGCCGGCGCGTGCGGGCGCGACGGGCGAGCAGGTAGGCACGGCGCGGCCTCGTCACGGAGCGACGGGCTGCCAGGCGAGGAGACGAAGTGACCACTCTCACCCCGGTTCTCACCGCGAACTGGGACCAGCCGAACTCCTTCACCCTGGAGGGCTACGGCGACTACTCGGCGGCCAAGAAGGCGCTGGGCATGGATCCCGACGCGGTCATTCAGGTCGTCAAGGACTCCGGGCTGCGCGGCCGAGGCGGTGCGGGCTTCCCCACCGGCATGAAGTGGGGCTTCATCCCCCAGGGGGACGGCAAGCCGCACTATCTGGTGGTCAACGCCGACGAGTCCGAGCCCGGCACGTGCAAGGACATCCCGACGATGATGGCCAACCCGCACGCGCTGGTCGAGGGCATCATCATCACCGCGTACGCGATCCGGGCCAACCACGCCTTCATCTACGTGCGCGGCGAGGTGCTGCACGTCATCCGCCGCCTGCAGGCGGCCGTGGCCGAGGCGTACGCCAAGGGCTACCTCGGCACCGACCTCTTCGGCACCGGCTTCAACCTGGAGCTCGTCGTGCACAGCGGGGCGGGCGCCTACATCTGCGGCGAGGAGACGGCGCTGCTCGACTCGCTGGAGGGCTATCGCGGCCAACCTCGGCTCAAGCCCCCCTTCCCCGCCGTGGCGGGTCTCTACGCCTCGCCCACCGTGGTCAACAACGTCGAGTCGGTCGCGAGTGTTCCCTCGATCATCGCCAACGGCGCCGACTGGTTCGCCGGGATGGGCACCGAGAAGTCCAAGGGCTTCGGCATCTTCTCGCTGAGCGGCCACGTGACCCGGCCCGGCCAGTACGAGGCTCCCCTCGGCATCACGCTGCGCGAGCTGCTTGAGATGTCGGGCGGCATCAGGGAGGGCCACCGGCTCAAGTTCTGGACCCCCGGAGGGTCGAGCACCCCGATCTTCACGGACGAGCACCTGGACGTCCCGCTGGACTTCGAGTCCGTCGGCGCCAAGGGCTCGATGCTCGGCACCCGGGCACTGCAGATCTTCGACGAGACCACCTGCGTGGTGCGCGCCGTGCTCCGCTGGACCGAGTTCTACGCGCACGAGTCCTGCGGCAAGTGCACCCCCTGCCGGGAGGGCACCTACTGGCTCAAGCAGGTGCTCAAGCGGCTGGAGAAGGGCCAGGGCAGCGAAGAGGACCTGACCACGATCACCGACATCGCCGACAACATCCTGGGCCGCTCCTTCTGCGCCCTGGGTGACGGTGCCACCAGCCCCATCCACTCGTCGGTGAAGTATTTCCGCGACGAATACCTCAAGCACTTCGAGATCGGCGGCTGCCCGTTCGATCACGCCCCGTCCACGGTGTGGGGGGCGAAGTGAACGCGCGCGGGAAGGCAACCGGCAAGCACAGCACCGTCTCGGTCGCCAGGCCGACGGAGGAGACGCCATGACCGTCGAAGCCACCACTCCGGCGCAGGCGCCGGTGAACCTGGTCACCGTCACCATCGACGGCTTCCAGGTGAGCGTCCCGAAGGGCACGCTGATCATCCGGGCGGCCGAGCTGCTCGGCATCCAGATCCCCCGGTTCTGTGACCATCCGCTGCTGGAGCCGGCCGCCAACTGCCGCCAGTGCCTGGTGGACATCCCCGACGCCGGCAACGGCCGGGGGTTCCCCAAGCCGCAGCCCTCCTGCGCGATCGAGGTCGCCGAGGGCATGGTCGTCCAGACCCAGCTCACCTCGCCGGTCGCGGAGAAGGCGCAGCGCGGTGTCATGGAGCTGCTGCTGCTGAACCACCCGCTGGACTGCCCGGTCTGCGACAAGGGCGGCGAGTGCCCGCTGCAGAACCAGGCCATGTCCAACGGCCAGGGCGAGAGCCGCTTCGTGGAGAAGAAGCGGACCTTCGACAAGCCGGTCGCGCTCTCCTCGGAGGTGCTGCTCGACCGCGAGCGCTGCGTCCAGTGCGCGCGCTGCATCCGCTTCTCCGACGAGATCGCCGGCGACCCGCTCATCGACTTCTTCGAGCGCGGGGCCAAGGAGCAGGTCGGAGCCGCGGACGGACGTCCGTTCGAGTCCTACTTCTCCGGCAACACGGTGCAGATCTGCCCGGTCGGCGCGCTGACCGGTGCCGCCTACCGTTTCCAGGCCCGCCCGTTCGACCTGGTCTCCACGCCCAGTGCCTGTGAGCACTGCGCCGGCGGCTGCTCCCTGCGCACCGACCACCGGCGAGGCAAGGTCACCCGCCGCCTGGCCGGGGACGACCCCGAGGTCAACGAGGAGTGGAACTGCGACAAGGGTCGCTGGGCCTTCACCTACGCGACCCAGCCCGACCGGCTGAAGACCCCCCTCGTCCGTGACGAGGAGGGTCGCCTGGTCCCGGCCTCCTGGCCCGAGGCGTTCGCCGCCGCCGCCAAGGGGCTGTCCGCGGCGCGCGGGCGCGCGGGCGTGCTCGTCGGCGGTCGCGTCACCGTCGAGGAGGCGTACGCGTACTCGAAGTTCGCCCGGCTCGCGCTCGGGACGAACGACATCGACTTCCGCGCCAGGCCGCACTCCGAGGAGGAGGCGCGCTTCCTGGCGTACGCCGTCGCCGGCAAGGGCATCGAGGTGCGCTACGCCGATCTGGAGAAGGCTCCGGCGGTGCTGCTGGCGGGCTTCGAGCCCGACGAGGAGTCGCCGATCGTCTTCCTGCGCCTGCGCAAGGCATGGCGGAAGAAGGGGCTGAAGGTCTTCTCCGTCGCGCCGTTCGCCGGCCCCGGGCTGGCCAAGATGGGCGGCACGCTGATCCCGGCGGTGCCGGGCACCGAGACCGCCGTCCTGGACGACCTGGCCGCCGTCGACGTGATGGCCGCCGAGGCGATCAGGCAGCCGGGAGCGATCATCCTGGCCGGTGAGCGCCTCGCCACCGTGCCCGGTGCGCTGTCGGCACTGCTGCGGCTCGCCGAGTCCAGCGGTGCCGGGCTGGCCTGGATCCCGCGCCGCGCCGGTGAGCGCGGAGCCATCGAGGCCGGGGCGCTGCCGAACCTGCTGCCGATCGGCCGCCCGGTCGACGACGAGACCGCCCGCGCCGAGGTGGCCAGGGCCTGGGACGTCACCTCGCTGCCCGAGGGCGAGGGCCGCGACACCACCGCCATGCTGGCGGCGGCGCTCGACGGGCAACTCGACGCCCTCGTCGTCGCGGGTGTCGACCCCTACGACCTGGCCGCGCCGCAGGCGGCCCTGCTGGCCCTGGAGAACACCCCGTTCATCGTGAGCCTGGAGCAGCGCGCCAGCGCGGTCACCGACCGCGCCGACGTGGTGCTCCCCGTCGCCGTGGTGGCCGAGAAGTCGGGCACCTTCGTCGACTGGGAGGGGCGCGGGCGCTCCTTCGAGGAGGCACTCGGGGTTCCGGGGATCATGAGTGACCTGCGGGTCGTCTCGGCGATCGCCGACGCCATGGACGTGCACCTCGGCCTGCCCGACCCCGCCGCGGCCCGCCGCGAGATCGGTGCGATCGGCGCGTGGCGCGGCCCCAGGGCCCCCGCTCCCAGGGTGAGCGGTCAGGAGGCCGCCAGGCCGCAGGCGGGGGAGGCGGTCCTGGCCAGCTGGCACCTGCTGCTCGACGACGGCCGCCTGCAGGCCGGCGAGCCGTACCTGGCGGGCACCGCCCGTCCCGGCGTGGCGCTGGTGTCCGAGGCCACCGCCGCCGAGTGCGGCCTCACCGAGGGCGGCGAGGTGGTCGTCGGCACCGAGCACGGCTCGTTGAGCCTGCCCGTGCGGATCGCGGACCTGCCCGACCGGGTGGTGTGGCTGCCGGCCAACTCCGACGGCCGCTCGGTCACCCGTGACCTGCACGCCGTCGCCGGTGACGTGGTCAGGGTCGGCGCGGTGGGCACTACGGCCGGCGAGGCAAGCGCCGCCGGCGAAGCTAACGAGGAGCGGTAATGAATGCCCGGACTCTTCTAGCGGCCGATCCGACCCTCGCCGACTTCGGCAAGGACCCGCTCTGGATCAGCATCATCAAGGCCGTCGTCATCTTCATCGTCCTGATGCTGGGCGTGCTGTTCGGCGTGTGGTTCGAGCGCAAGCTCATCTCCCGCATGCAGAACCGGTACGGCCCCAACAGGGCGGGCAAGTTCGGGCTGCTCCAGTCGGTGGCCGACGGCCTGAAGATGGGGCTCAAGGAAGACCTGATGCCCCGGACCGTCGACAAGGTGATCTACTTCATCGCCCCGGTCGTCCTGGCGGTCCCGGCCTTCCTGGCCTTCTCCGTCATCCCGATGGGCCCGATGGTCTCGATGTTCGGCGTCCAGACGCCGTTGCAGCTCACCGACCTCCCGGTCGCGGTGCTGCTGGTGCTGGCGATGGCCTCGATCGGCGTGTACGGCATCGTGCTGGCCGGCTGGGGCTCGCGCTCCCCGTACTCGATCCTCGGCGGCCTGCGGGCCAGCGCCCAGGTGGTCTCGTACGAGATCGCGATGGGCCTGTCGTTCGTGGGCGTGTTCCTGTTCGCCGGGACGCTGTCCACCTCGGAGATCGTCGCGGCGCAGGCCTCGGGCGGGGTGTTCAGGCTGGGCGGCCTGGAGATCCCGATGCCCTCCTGGTACATGATCCTGCTGATCCCGTCCTTCCTGATCTACATCATCACGATGCTGGGCGAGACCAACCGGGTCCCCTTCGACCTGCCCGAGGGTGAGGGCGAGCTGGTCGGCGGCTTCCAGACCGAGTACTCCAACTCGCTGAAGTTCGCGGTCATCATGCTCGCGGAGTACGTCAACGTCTTCGTGGTCTCCGCGGTGTCCATCACCCTGTTCATGGGCGGCTGGCGGGCCCCGTGGCCGATCTCCATGTGGGACGGGGCGAACACCGGCTGGTGGCCGCTGCTCTGGTTCTTCGCCAAGATGGTGCTGGTCTTCGCCTTCTTCGTCTGGTGCCGCGCCTCGCTGCCGCGCGTCAGGTACGACCAGCTCATGGCCCTCGGCTGGAAGGTCCTCATCCCGATCAACCTGGCGTGGATCATGCTCGTGGCCACCGTCAGGGCCCTGCAGATCGACAACGTCAACCGGTCGTTCGTGCTCATCCTGGCCGCACTCGTGATGATCGGCTGCCTCGGGATCTGGTGGCGCTTCGACAGCGTGCTGCAGAAGCGCAAGGAGGCCAAGGCCGCCTTGGTCGAAGCCGAGTTCGAGCAACTCCAAGCCGAGCCGACCGCGGGTGGTTTCCCTGTGCCGCCGCTCGACCTGCCGCACTACCACGGGGTAGAGCGCAAGGAGGTTCCCAGTGGGAGCAACTGATTGGCTGAATCCCATCAAGGGATTCGGCGTGACCTTCCACACGATGTTCAAGAAGGTCGAGACGGTCAACTACCCCGAGGAGAAGCGGCCCACGGCTCCGCGCTTCCACGGCCGGCACCAGCTCAACCGCTGGCCCGACGGTCTGGAGAAGTGCGTCGGCTGTGAGCTGTGCGCCTGGGCCTGCCCGGCCGACGCGATCTTCGTCGAGGGTGCCGACAACACCGACGAGGCACGGTTCTCACCCGGTGAGCGCTACGGGCGCACCTACCAGATCAACTATCTGCGGTGCATCCTGTGCGGCCTGTGCATCGAAGCCTGCCCGACACGGGCGCTGACGATGACCAATGAGTACGATCTCGCCGACACCAGCCGTGAGAGCCTGATCTACACCAAGGAGATGCTGCTCGCACCGCTCGGTCCCGGCATGGAGATCCCGCCGCACCCCATGCGCCTTGGCGAGACCGAAGAGGACTACTACCGGCTGGGACGCAACAATGGGTGAGACCATCACGTTCTGGATCCTGGCGGTCGTCTCGGTATCGGCCGCACTCGGGCTCGTCTTCAGCCGCAAGGCGGTCTACTCGGCCCTGATGCTGGGCGTCGTCATGCTGTCGCTGGCCGTGCTCTACGCGGTGCAGGACGCCCCCTTCCTCGCCGCGGTGCAGATCATCGTCTACACCGGCGCGGTCATGATGCTCTTCCTGTTCGTCCTGATGCTCGTCGGCGTCGACTCCGCCGACTCGCTGGTCGAGACGATCAAGGGGCAGCGCATCTGGGCGGCGATCGCGGGCCTGGGCTTCGCCTTCCTGCTCGCCCTGGGGGTCGGCAACGCCACCTTCGCCGCGCCCGCCGGCCTGGCCGAGGCCACGAAGGCCGCGGGCGGCAACGTGCCCTCCCTGGCACAGCTGATCTTCACGCGGTACGTCTTCGCCTTCGAGGTCACCTCGGCGCTGCTGATCACCGCCGCGCTCGGCGCGATGGTGCTGGCGCACCGCGAGCGCATCCGGCCCAAGGCCACCCAGCGTGACCTGGCCCGCGCCCGGTTCAGCGGTCCGCAGCCCTCGCCGCTGCCGGGACCCGGCACCTACGCGCTGCACAACGCGATCGACATGCCGGCCCTGCTGCCCGACGGCACGGTCTCCGACAAGTCCATCAACCGGGTGCTCGCCAGGCACGAGATGGAGGGCGGCTTCGCGCCGACCGACCCGGTGAAGGCGGCGCTCATCAAGCAGGTCCTGGAGAAGGACGCGGAGCAAGACCGCGATTCCGACTCAGGCGACAAGCCCGTCCAGGTGGAGGACGCGGCGCCCCAGCAGGAGGACGGCAAGTGACCACTCACTACCTGGTGCTCTCCGCGCTGCTTTTCGCGATCGGCGCCATCGGCGTGCTGGTACGGCGCAACGCGATCGTGGTGTTCATGTGCGTGGAGCTCATGCTCAACGCCTGCAACCTCGCGTTCGTCGCCTTCGCCAGGCAGCAGGGCAACCTGGACGGCCAGATCATCGCGTTCTTCGTGATGGTGGTGGCCGCGGCCGAGGTCGTCATCGGCCTCGCCATCATCGTGATGATCTTCCGAACCCGCAGGTCCGCGTCGGTGGACGACGCGAACCTGCTGAAGTACTAAGAGGTGGCCGTGGAACCCGCTGAGATCATCCAGCATTCCGGGGGTGTGATCGGAGTCTCCTGGCTCATGGTCGCGCTCCCGCTGCTCGGTGCCGCGATCCTGCTGCTGTTCGGGCGCCGCACCGACCGCTGGGGTCACCTCCTCGGTGTCGCGATGTCCCTGGGCGCGTTCGCGGTGGCGGTCGCCGCCTTCGTCCAGCTGCTCGGTCTGCCCGAGGCCCAGCGCCGCCAGGGTGTCAGGCTCTACGAGTTCATTCCCGGCCTCGCCGACATGGGGCTGCTGATCGACCCGCTGTCGATCGGCTTCGCCCTGCTGATCACCGGTGTGGGATCGCTGATCCACATCTACTCGATCGGCTACATGTCGCACGACCCGGGTCGGCGCCGGTTCTTCGCGTACCTGAACCTGTTCGTCGCCGCGATGCTCCTGCTGGTGCTGGCCGACAACTACGTCGTCCTGTTCGTCGGCTGGGAGGGTGTGGGCCTCGCCTCGTACCTGCTGATCGGCTTCTGGCAGTTCAAGCCCACGGCGGCGGCCGCGGCCAAGAAGGCGTTCATCGTCAACCGCGTCGGCGACTTCGGCCTGCTGATCGCGATCTTCACGATCTGGACGACGTTCGGCTCGGTCGCCTTCAACGAGCTCACCGGGGGTGTCGTCGGCGGGGCGATCTCCTCCGGCGCCGCCTCCCAGGGCACGATCACCGCGGTCGGCCTGCTGCTGCTCCTCGGCGCCTGCGGCAAGTCGGCCCAGCTGCCGCTGCAGTCGTGGCTGCTGGACGCGATGGAGGGCCCGACCCCGGTCTCGGCACTCATCCACGCCGCGACCATGGTCACCGCGGGCGTCTACCTGGTCGTCCGCTCCGGCGCGTTCTTCGAGGCCGCCCCGACCGCGCAGCTCGTGGTGACGATCGTCGGTGTGGCCACGCTGCTCGCCGGTGCGATCATCGGTTGCGCCAAGGACGACATCAAGAAGGGCCTCGCCGGTTCGACCATGTCGCAGATCGGCTACATGATGCTCGGCGCGGGCCTCGGCCCGGTGGGCTACGCCTTCGCCATCGCGCACCTGATCGCGCACGGCTTCTTCAAGGCCAACATGTTCCTCGGGGCGGGCTCGGTCATGCACGCCATGAACGACGAGGTCGACATGCGTAAGTACGGTGGCCTGTTCTCGGTGATGAAGGTCACCGCGGCCACCTTCATGATCGGCTACCTCGCGATCATCGGCTTCCCGCTGCTGTCCGGCTACTTCACCAAGGACGGCATCATCGAGACGGCCATGGAGCACAACCAGATCCTCGGCTGGCTCGCGGTCGTCGGCGCGGGCATCACCGGCTTCTACATGTCGCGGATGGTCTTCATGACCTTCTTCGGCAAGCGGCGCTGGGCCGACGACGCGCACCCGCACGAGTCGCCCTCCGTGATGACCGTGCCGCTGATCCTGCTGTCGATCGGCTCGGTCTTCCTGGGCGCCTTCCTGATCCTGGACAACCGGCTCATGCGCTTCCTCGCCCCGGCGGTCGGTCTGCCCGAGCATCTCCCCGGGTTCCACCCCTTCAGCGTCCCCGGCCTGACCACGCTCGCGCTGGTCGCCGTCGGCGTCGTCTACGCCTGGTTCCGCTACGGTGCCGCCGAGGTGCCCCGGGTCGCCCCGCGCGGCTCGTTCCTCACCACGTTCGCCCGCCGTGACCTGTACGGCGACGCCCTGAACGAGGCGCTGTTCATGCGCCCCGGCCAGTGGCTGGCCCGGTTCGCGGTGTTCTTCGACAACCGCGGCATCGACGGCCTGGTCAACGGCCTGGCGGCGGGGATCGGCGGGACCTCCGGGCGGCTGCGCCGCATCCAGACCGGCTACGTGCGGTCCTACGCGTTGTCCATCCTCTTCGGTGCCGCCGTGGTCGTTGGCGCGCTGCTCTACGTAGGGAACATGTGATGCCCTGGCTCTCGACCCTGATTGCCGTGCCCGTTCTGGGCGCGGTGGGTGTCTCCCTTGTCAAGAGTGACAAGCTCGCCAAACAGCTGGCCCTGGTGGTCTCGCTGGTCGTGCTGGCGCTCACCGGCGCCCTCGCGTACCTGTTCGAACCGGTCTCCGAGACGCGCTTCCAGTTCGCCGAGGTCTACGAGTGGATTCCGCGGTTCGGCGTCCACTACGGCGTCGGCGTGGACGGCATCGCCCTGGTGCTGATCGCGCTGTCGGCGGTGCTCGTGCCGATCGTGATCCTCGCCTCCTGGCACGACGCCGACGGAACCGGGGCCGCGGCCACGCCCAAGCGCTCGGTGAAGACCTACTTCGCGCTGCTGCTGGTGCTGGAAGCGATGATGATCGGCGTCTTCGCGGCGACCGACGTCTTCCTCTTCTACGTCTTCTTCGAAGCCATGCTCATCCCGATGTACTTCATGATCGGGTCGTACGGTGGAGTCCAGCGGTCCTACGCGGCCGTGAAGTTCCTGCTGTACTCGCTCTTCGGCGGCCTGCTCATGCTGGTCGCGGTGATCGCGCTCTACGTGATCGCCGACAAGGGCACGTTCATGTTCCCCGAGCTGATCGGCGTCATCCAGGACCCGACCACGCAGAAGTGGCTCTTCGCGGGCTTCTTCATCGCGTTCGCGGTCAAGGCGCCGCTCTGGCCGTTCCACACCTGGCTGCCCGACGCCGCCGCGCAGGCTCCGGCCGGTGCCGCGGTGCTGCTGGTGGGCGTGCTGGACAAGGTCGGCACGTACGGGATGCTCCGCTTCTGCCTGGAGCTCTTCCCGGACGCGTCGAAGTTCTTCACCCCGCTGGTGATCGTGCTAGCGGTGGTGGGCATCGTCTACGGCGCGATCGTGGCGATCGGCCAGACCGACATGAAGCGCCTGATCGCCTACACCTCGATCTCGCACTTCGGCTTCATCGCGCTGGGCGTCTTCGCGATGACCAAGGACGCGGGGGCGGGCGCCACCCTCTACATGGTCAACCACGGCTTCTCGACCGGCGCGCTCTTCCTGGTCGCCGGATTCCTGATCTACCGCCGGGGTTCCAGCCAGATCGCCGACTACGGAGGCGTGCAGAAGGTCGCCCCGCTGCTCGCCGGCACCTTCCTGATCGCCGGCCTGTCCGGGCTCTCCCTACCGGGACTGTCCACGTTCGTCAGCGAGTTCATGGTCCTGATCGGCACCTTCGAGCGCTATCCGGTCGCGGCGATCATCGCGACGAGCGGTGTCGTCCTGGCGGCCGTCTACGTCCTGTGGATGTACCAGCGCACCATGACCGGCCCCTCGAAGGAGTCGGCCTACGTCATGCCCGACCTCAACCGGCGTGAGATCTGGGTGATGGGCCCGCTGGTCGCGGTGATCATCGCCTTGGGCTTCTTCCCCAAGCCGGTGCTTGACGTGATCAATCCCGCGGTCGACAAGACGATCTCCAGCGTCCACATCGAACCGTTCACGCCCGCCGTGGCAGAGAAGAAGGGGGCCGGCCAGTGAACGGCACCATCCAAGCCCCGACAATCGAGTACGCGCTGCTCGCGCCGATGCTGCTGGTGTTCGGTGCGGCTGTCCTCGGGGTGCTGGCCGAGGCGTTCGCGCCCCGCTACCTGCGCAAGTCGATCCAGATGCCGCTCACGCTGCTCGCCCTGCTCGGCGCGTTCGTCATGACCGTCCTCAACGGCGTCACCGGCCTGCCGGATGCCCCGGCGGCCATGGGCTCGGTCGCGGTGGACGGGCCCTCCCTGTTCATCTGGGGCATCATCCTCGTCCTGGCGCTGGTCAGCACGCTTCTGATCAACGACGAGGACCAGTTCGTCGCGCAGGCGGCGGCGGTACCGGGAAGCCCGGACGAGGAGGAGGCGATCCTCAGCGGATACGCCCAGACCGAGGTCTACCCGCTGCTGCTGTTCTCGGTCGGCGGCATGCTGCTCTTCGCCTCCGCCAATGACCTGCTGGCCATGTTCGTCGGCCTTGAGGTCATGTCCCTGCCGCTGTACCTGCTCTGCGGCCTGGCCCGCCACCGCCGCCTGCTCTCGCAGGAGGCCTCGGTCAAGTACTTCCTGCTCGGCGCGTTCTCCTCGGCCTTCTTCCTGTACGGCACGGCCCTGGTCTACGGCTACGCCGGGTCGGTGGACCTGAAGGCCATCAGCGCCGCGCTCAGCGTGGTCAGCGGCCAGGAGACGCTGCTGCTGGTCGGCCTGGCGCTGCTCGGCGTCGGCCTGCTCTTCAAGATCGGAGCCGCGCCGTTCCAGGCGTGGAAGCCCGACGTCTACCAGGGAGCGCCCACCGCGGTCACCGCTCTGATGGCCTCCACGGTGCTCGTGGCGGCCTTCGGCGCCGTGCTGAGGGTTTTCTGGGTCGCCCTGGGCGGCCTGGAGTGGGACTGGAAGCCGGTCATGTGGGGCATCGCGATCCTGACGATGATCGTCGGTGCGATCCTGGCCATCACCCAGACCGAGATCAAGCGCATGCTCGCCTACTCCTCGATCGCGCACGCGGGCTTCCTGCTCACCGGCGTCGTCGCGATCGGCGCCGCCGAGCAGAACAAGCTCGCCCTGTCGGCCATCCTGTTCTACCTGGCCGCGTACGGCTTCACCACGGTCGGCGCCTTCGCGGTCGTCACCATGGTCCGTGACGCGGGCGGCGAGGCCGGGCACCTGTCCCGCTGGGCCGGTCTGGGCAAGCGTGCTCCCGTTCTCGCGGGTGTTTTCGCCTTCTTTTTGCTGGCATTCGCCGGCATCCCGCTCACGAGCGGCTTCTTCGGCAAGTACGCCGTCTTCTCGGCGGCGGTCGCCGGAGACGCTCTGCCGCTGGTCATCGTGGGTGTGGTCAGCTCGGCGATCGCCGCGTTCTTCTACGTCCGGGTGATCGTGCTGATGTTCTTCAACGAGCCTGTCGTCGACGGGCCGTCCATCGCGACGCCCACGGTGGGCACCTCGGCTGTGGTCGCTCTCGCCGCAGCGGCTACGGTAGTGCTGGGGGTTTTCCCGCAGCCGGTGCTCGATCTCGCGGATCAGGCTGCGTCCGCGCTGTTCATACGCTAGAGGAGTAACGGTTCATGGCTGCGCCACCGGTTGTTGATCTTCCGTTTGCCGACGAACGGTTGGCGCAGGACCTCGCTACCGGCCTGGCCGAGGTCGAGAAACTGCTGCGATCCTCGGTGGAGAGTGAGGACGCCTTCGTCACGGAGGCGTCCAAGCACCTCATCGAGGCGGGCGGCAAGAGGTTCCGGGCCATGCTGGTCCTGCTCGCCGCCCAGTTCGGCTCACCCGCGGCGGCGGGAGTGGTGCCCGGGGCCGTGGTGATCGAGCTGACCCACCTGGCGACGCTCTACCACGACGACGTGATGGACGAGGCCCCGGTCCGCCGGGGCTCCCCGTCGGCCAACGCCCGCTGGGACAACACCGTGGCCATCCTGACCGGCGACTACCTGTTCGCCCAGGCCTCGGAGATCCTCGCCGACCTTGGCTCCGACGTCATCAGGATCCAGGCGCAGACGTTCTCCCGCCTGGTCCGCGGCCAGATCCGGGAGACCATCGGCCCCCGCTCCGGTGAGGACCCGGTGGCCCACTACATCGGGGTGCTGGCCGACAAGACCGGCTCGTTGATCGCCACCTCCGGCCGGTTCGGCGCCATGCTCAGCGGTGCCACGCCCGAAGTGGTCGAGCGACTGACCCGGGCCTGCGAGGCCATCGGGGTCGCCTGGCAGCTCGGTGACGACCTGCTGGACGTCGCCGCGGAGACGGCCGAGTCGGGCAAGACGCCTGGCACCGACCTGCGCGAGGGCATCCGGACCCTGCCCGTGCTCTACGTCCTGGCGGCGGACAACCCCGAGAGTGCCCGGCTGCGTGAGTTGCTGGCCGGTCCGGTGGCGGAGAAGGACATCGAGGAGGCCCTGCGTCTGCTCCGCGCCGACACCGCCATGGGACATGCCCGCGCCGAGCTGCTCGACTGGGCCGACCGTGCTCGCGAGGATCTCGCGGGCCTTCCCGACATCCCGGCTCGCGCCGCCTACCTGGCACTCTGCGACTACGTCGTCGAGCGCTCCGGCTGACCACCGGTCCAGGACAGGACCCGGTCCGGCTCGGCGGCAACGCAGATCCAGGTTTTCCGTGGTTGTTTCGCGACGTTGCTTGCATGGCAAAGCAAATATTGTATGTGCACGTAGACTCCTCCCGGACAGCACACTCCAGGAGGAATCACCATGTCATGGGACCATTTCGCCCTCTTGCACGCACGCGTGGAGGCGGAGTTGGCCAAGGCACTCCAGCGCGGTCACGGCCTGGGGCTGTCGGAGTACCGCGCGCTGATCCGGCTTGCCGCCGCTTCCGACGGCTGCATGCGCATGCAGGAGCTCGCCGAGGCGGTGGGTCTCAACCAGAGCTCGGTGACCCGCCTCGTCGCCCGCCTCGAAGAGGCCGGGATGACCCGGCGCGACCTCTGCTCGGATGACCGTCGCGGCGTCTACTCGGTGATCACCGAAGAGGGGCGCGCCCGCCTGACCGACGCCACGCCCACCTATGAACGCTCCCTGGCCGCCGCGCTGGAGCAGGCGGGCATCGACCCGCTCTTCACACCCCTGGTCCTCGCCGTACGCGGCTCTTGAGTCCTTGAACAGGGTTTATGTGGCGTTCTGTGCGGCCAAGGGTTCGGGCGTCGTGCGGCGGGCCTGAGTGGCCGTCCTGAGGCTGTCCCAGGTGAAGACCGACAGCGCCAGCCAGATGATGGCGAATCCCACCCAGCGGCTGGGCGGCATGACCTCGTGCAGGACGACCACCCCGCACAGGAACTGCAGGATCGGGGCGATGTACTGCAGCAGGCCGATCGTGGTGAGCGGCACCCGGATCGCGGCGGCGGTGAAGCAGAGCATCGGAACGGCGGTGACCACGCCGGCTCCGGCCAGCAGGAGCGTGTGTCCCGCACCCCAGTTCCCGAACGTGCTCGCCCCCTGCTGCCCCAGGTAGGCCAGGTAGGCCAGCGCGGGCAGCAGCAGTACCAGCGTCTCGACCGTCATGCTCTCCGCCGCACCCACCCCGGCGGTCTTCTTGATCAGCCCGTAGGTGCCGAAACTGGCGGCCAGCGCCAGCGCGATCCACGGCGGACGCCCGTAGTCGACGGCCAGCACGACCACGGCCGCCGCCCCCAGCCCCACCGCGGCCCACTGCCACGGCCGCAGCCGCTCCTTCAGCAGCAGGACGCCGAAGAGCACGCTGATCAGGGGGGTGATGAAGTAGCCGAACGAGCTCTCGACCACGTGCCCGGTGTTGACGGCGTAGATGTAGACGCCCCAGTTGAGCGTGACGAGCACCGCGGCCAGGACGAGAAGGCCGATCTTTCTCGGGGTGCGCAGGAGCTCGCGGAACCAGGACCAGTGGCGCCGCACCGCCAGGATGGCGACGACGGCGACCAGGGACCAGGCGATGCGGTGGGCCAGGATCTCCAGGGCGCCGGAGGGCTTCAGGAGCGGCCAGTAGAGCGGGAACAGGCCCCACATGGAGTAGGCGGCGATGCCGTACAGAACTCCACGGCGTGTTTCAGGCATGACCCCTATCTTTACTCCTTACTGAATTTAACACAATTTAGCTGTACTTTTCGATCAGTTAAGAAACTCTTGCGGGAACACGGGAGGGGCGCCCACTGTTGCCTTCTGGTGAGAACGTGTCAGGAGGAGGTTCGCAATGGGCTGGTTGTTCGGCAAGGACAAGACTTCCATGGTGTCCCCGGAGAACGCGCTCCCGGGTCGTGCCACGAGGATGGCGGTGCCCGGGCGTCATGAGGTTCTCGACGCCCCGCCGGCTCCGCCGTACCCCGAGGGGAGCGAGATCGCGGACTTCGGCCTCGGCTGTTTCTGGGGCGCCGAGCGCATTTTCTGGCAGACCCCGGGTGTGGTCTCCACCTCGGTCGGCTACGGGGGCGGCTACACCCAGAACCCGACCTACGAGGAGGTCTGCACCGGCCAGACCGGTCACACCGAGCTCGTCCGCGTCGTCTTCGACCCGGCACGGGTGTCCTACGAGGAACTGCTGCGCGTCTTCTGGGAGTCGCACAACCCCACCCAGGGCATGCGCCAGGGCAACGACGTCGGCACGCAGTACCGCTCGGCGATCTACCTCCACTCACCCGAGCAGGAGAAGGCAGCCCTGGCCTCGCGTGACGCCTACCAGAAGGTCCTCACCGACTCCGGCTACGGCGCCATCACCACCGAGATCGCTCCCGCCGGCGACTACTTCCACGCGGAGCGGTATCACCAGCAGTATCTCTACAAGAACCCCGGCGGTTACTGCGGCATCGGCGGCACCAACGTCAAGCTGGGTGACCCGTCCGAGTGGGCCGCCTGCCAGACGGGCCTTGTCCCGACGGAGGAATGACCCTCCAGGTTTCGCCTGTACGGCTCGTGCCCGATTCCTGAGTACGAGTCGTGCCGTCTGTGTGGTTTCGTCGTCATCCTTGTGTCGATCCGTCGCCCCAGCGCGGGTAGGCGCGCCGGTCCAGGTCTTCGACGGCGCGCTCGGGCCGGTCGGGCACTGTCGAATGTCAGCTTGTGGACAACTCGTCGAAGTAGCCTTTCATCAGGGGGTAATAGTCGGTGAAGTCGGGCTTGGGGGAGCCTTCGCGCGCAGCCACGAGCATGTCCAGGTAGTACTCCCAGCCGGGACCGATCTCTCCGATACCGTCTTCGCTGACAAGGTGCTGCACGAGCCGCAATTCCGTCGAACCATCCGTTTCTAACAGCGATAGCTCCAACCGCCAGGCCCCGGACTCATCGGTCATCGACAGGGCCAGCCGCCGCGGTGGATCGCATGCGTCGATTCGCATTTCGCACCACGGCATCTGCTCTTCGAACACCATCTGCACCTTGACCGTCCGGCCGGAGGCGGCCTCACCCTCCCACGGCCCGAACCAGAGGGCCGTCCGGTCGGATTCGGTGATACTGGCCCACACATCCTCGGCGGGTGCGCGGAACGTACGACTGAGGACCAGATCGCTTCCGGTGTCGGTGCGAAACAGCCGGCCAGTAGGTGTGGGGCTCATGCGGTGTTCCTCTTTTCCGGGTCTGCCGTGTCGCGCTTCCGGCGCTCACGGCGGGTTCGATAGACCTCTGTCTCGAGTGCGTCGAGGCGACGTTCCCAACCGGAGGGGCGGATGAACAGGGCAAGCCATTTGGCGAGCTCACCCAGTTGCTCGGCGTCAAGCACGTAGAACCGCTGTCGACCGACAAGTTCGTCGTGAATCAGCCCGCTCTCTCGGAGGACGCGAAGATGCCGGCTCACGGCAGGCCTGCTGATCGCGAAGCATCCGGCGATCTCTCCTGCGGTGAGGCGTTCGTTCCGCAGCATCAGCAGGATCTCCCGCCGCACGGGGTCCGCGATCGCGCCCGCCACCTTGTCCACCCATGAAGCGTAACCTATCGGTTACGCGTTTGGCGACCCGTTTGCAGGTGTTTTGCGGATACCGCGGCCTCGGTGGCACCGACTGCTCCTGGCGGCATGGCGGGCGGTGACGATGCAGGAGGAGATCATCTGATCGGGTTCGGCGACCGGCGGCATCGGCTGTTTCTCCCTGGAGACCCAGGTGAAGTCGAGGCCGACCGACTCTCGCAGCCTGACTTGAGGCGCCGACAGGAAACCCATCGTCACGCCGTCGGCACCTCGTGGGTTACCACAGCGTTGTTGGCACCAACGTCAAGCTAGGTGACCCGTCCGAGTGGTGCAGCCCTTGGCGGGGCAAGTCCGGTATCCGGCCTGCTCGCCGTACTCCGGCGGGAGAAAGTGAGGAGGTTGACTTGATGACACAATGATGATGTCATCAAGTCATGTTGTACCGTACGCCGAAGCTGGACGAAGCCGACCGCCGGGCACTCGAAGAGATCGAGCGGATGCGGTACGACCTGCGCATGCATGTTCGGCCGCAGACTCGCTGGACCAAGCAGTTGCGTAGAAGTCTCACTGCCAGGGCCATCGTCGGTTCCAACACGATCGAGGGTTACGCGGCCTCCGTTGATGATGTCGAGGCACTCATGGCTGGGGAGGAACCTCTGGAGTCCAGCGAGAGCACTCGCAGGGAACTGGAGGGCTACCAGCGGGCCATGACCTACATTCAGGGTCTGTCCGACGCCGGCGATGAGTTCGCTTATGATCTGGGCCTGCTGAACGGCCTCCACTTCATGATCCAGGAACATCACCCGGACAAGCGCCCCGGCCGACTCCGTCAAGGCCAGGTCTACGTCACCAGCCCTGATGATCCTGCCGTGGCCGCCTACACCGGACCGGATCCCGAGTCGGTCCCGGCTCTCATGGGTGAACTGGTCGCGTGGCTCAACGAAGGAGACCTCGATGCTCCAGTGCATGTCCGTGCCTCGATGGCGCATCTGAACCTGGTGAAGATCCACCCCTGGGCCGATGGCAACGGCCGCATGTCACGAGCGCTGTCCACCCTGGTGTTCGCACGAGAGGCACTGATGCCCGCGGAGTTCTCCTCGATCGAGGAATGGCTCGGCAGGGGGCAGAACACCTACGCCTACTACCAGGTTTTGGGCGGGGTGGGCGGCCCTGAGTGGAGTCCCGGACGGGACACTCATCCATGGATCAAGTTCTGTCTGCGGGCTCACCATATTCAGGCTCAGCAGGCGAAGCGCCGTGTCGATCTGCTGAGCCGTGCGTGGATGGAGTTGTCGGCCGCTACGGCCGCTGCGGGACTCGATGAACGAACCGTTTTCGCGCTTCTGCCCGCTTTTTGGGGTTCGCGTGTCCGGCGTACTGTTTATCAGCAGGACGCGGAGTTGAGCACCCAGCAGGCTATAAGGGACATCCGAGAACTTTGTCGGTTAGGGTGGCTGGCTCCTCAGGGACAGGCGAGGGGACGCTACTACGTAGCAGGTCCGGTTATGCAACCGGTCCTTTCCTCGGTACAGCAATCCACACAGCCCTACATAGATCCATATCGCGATCGCGAGGCGTCCTGACCTGACACCGGATGGAGTCCACGGCCTCCCGTTCGACGAACTCCGAGATTGTCGACCCCAACGGCTACTGCGGGATCGGTGGCACCAACGTCAAGCCAGGTGACCCGTCTTGCCGAAAGATCAAAGCTTGACTCCCGATTTTGGGTCTGAAACAGGGAGTAGCATGAAAGGGGAAGGAGAACCATCCTCATGGCTGATGTCAGACCCCGGAAGTCTTCGACGGGAGCGGCTAAGAAGCGAAAGCATCGGACGCTCCCGCCGCAAGGTGATCGCGAGACGGGTGGCACGGCGCAGGCTCCTCGTAGGAAAGAGATCGAGGAGCGGGCGGCGCTGGTCTTGTTCGAGCAGGCACAACGGCTGGACGGGGTGGCTGCCAGCACTCATGAGACCGGCACCCGTGACACGGTCCGGGAGGTCGTCCAGGATCTGCTCGCTCACGCCGAGCCGGTGCGGGCGACGATCGCGTCGAAGATTCTCGGTGTTGACGAGAAGACGGTTCGCTCGTGGGCCAAGGAGGGGCTGCTCGTCCCGGTCAGGGGGAGACCCCGCCTGATGCTTGAAGCCGAGCGTCTGTATACCGTGGCAACCCTCGTCCAGGATCTACGCCGGGCCGGCCGCACCCGGAATCTGGTCGAGGCGGTCTGGCAGCGCCTGCAGGACCGGGAGCTTCTGGAGAACGATCAGCTGACCGACGGTCTTCGGCAGATGGAACAGGGCGAGGGCCGTCCGTGGCGGGAGATCAGAGCAGAGTGGAGTTCCAAGAATTCGGAGCTGACTGCCGGTGAAGACTGAGGTCTACCTCTCGGTTCTCGCGGAGAAGCACGCTGAGACCTTGCGCGGGGTGGATCTCAGGTCATTCGTCGCCTTTGTCCGTGATCTGGAAGCGCGGGGTTGCGCGGCCCTTGGATATCGGCTCACGGGGGAACTCCCGGTGAGTCGGCTGTGCGTCAAGCATTTGAGAGGCGCCATGCGCGTCGTGGTCGCCTTCAAAGAGCCGGGTCATGCATGGGTCCTGATGCTGGGACCTCATGATGAGCGCAACCGGACGCGCGATGTCTATACCTCGCTGTGGGAAGTATGCGGGCTGGATGCGCCGCCGATGGGTGAACGCACCAAGCCCGCCTGTTGTGACGACGGTGGTGCGGACCCGAACCTGCCGGAAATAGATGATCTGGTGACTCGTTGTCGTGATCTCGCCAAGCCGCCTCGTCGGCGTAAGCGCCCAAGCTGACGACCTCCGGACTGAACGGTCATTGCACACCGACTGGCACAGGCGTGGCCTGCCCGGTCGGCCTGATGTTCAGGGCAGCGGTCTCACCGCCATCCTGGCCCAGGATCCCTCGGCAGCCTCGGTGTCGATCGTGGGTCGGAGCAGTTCCCGCAATAATATCACTAAAGGTTTAAAACCATCTATATAGCTATAAAAGGGGTGTGGCGAGGAGATAGGAGAGCCTCCTTTAAGGTGTCCTGCGCCGTGCACGGTGACGTCGGTCGTGTGCTGATCACCGCAAGGAGACCCCTGTGCCCCCAGAGCGACCTGACTGCCCTCTCACCCACCCCTGACCGTTTTCAGGAGGGTAATCGTCGTCGAGGCCGGCCTCGGCCGGCAGCAACGTGCCCGAGCAGATGGATCCGATACGACAGTGCTCGCGAGGGTTCTAAAAGATCTTGAAAAAGATTTGGCCGCGTTGTCGAATCGGTGCGACCTCGTTCGAAGCGTAGTCACAGGGCCGAGAGAAACCCGAGATCCGGCCCGGGACCCGTGAGGAGAACGGCCATGACCCAGCAGATGACGAGGACCGCGCACCCGGTGACCTGCGACCCGCGTACCAGCGTCACCAGGTCGTTGCTGGGCTACGGCATCCTCGCCGGTCCGCTGTACGTCGGGGTATCCCTGGCCCAGGCGCTGACCCGGGAGGGTTTCGACCCCTTCCGCCACGCGTGGAGCCTGCTGGCCAACGGCGACCTCGGCTGGATCCAGATCACCGACTTCGTCGTCGCCGGGCTGATGGTCGTCGCCTGCGCGGTCGGCCTGGGCCGGGCCCTGGCCGGCGGGCGCGGCGCGACCTGGGCTCCCCGGCTCGTCGGAATGTACGGGGTGAGCCTGATCGGCGCGGGGATCTTCCGGGCGGATCCGGCATTGGGCTTCCCGGTGGGGACGCCGGACGGGCCCGGGGCGGTGAGCCTGTCCGGGACCCTCCACTTCGTCTGCGGCGCGGTGGGTTTCCTGTGCGTGATCGTGGCCTGCTTCGTCATCGGCCGCCGGTTCGCCGCCGAGGGACGCACGGGCTGGGCGCTTTACTCCCGGCTCACCGGCGGGCTGTTCCTCGCGGCCTTCGCCGCCATCGCGACCGGCGCGGGTGCCTCGTGGGCCAACCTGGCCTTCGTCTCCGGGGTCGTGATCATCTGGGCCTGGCTCTCTACCCTGTCCCTGCACCTGTACCGGCACACCGCCCCTCGGCACGCCTGAGCGCGCCCGCTCCCCGCGTCACACCGTCAAGAAAACAAGATCAAAGGAGATGTCCAATGCGATACATGATCGTTCTTAGGGTCACCAACCAGCCCACCACCCCGCCCCCCGCCGAGTTGATGGAGGCCATCGCCAAGCTCGGAGGTGAGGCCGCCGGGGCCGGGGTCCTGCTCGACACCGCCGGACTGGCCCCGAGCGCGGAGGGCGCGCGGGTCGAGCTCACCGGGGGCAGGCTGAGCGTCACCGACGGCCCGTTCGCCGAGGCGAAAGAGCTGATCAGCTACGCGCTCTACCAGGTCCGCTCCAAGGAGGAGGCCGTCGAGTGGACCTCCCGCTTCCTGAGGATCCACCGGGATCACTGGGAGGGCTGGGAGGGCGAGGCCGACGTGCTGCGTGTCTTCGGCCCCGAGGACTTCGCCGCCCCCGCCTGATCCCACCACGGTGTGCGATTCCCCGGCCAGGAACCCTGACCGGGGGGCACGTGCGTTTCCCGGCACCTTCGCGTCCGGACGTACGACACGTAGCGGCCCACGTCAGCCCATAGTCGGGCACACGGGCGCACGGGCGGGAAAGTGTACGCCGGGAGTCGTTCGCGAGATCCTCGGCACCAACGGCGAGTCAGGTCGAGTGTCCCCCGAGAAGGAGCGCACGGCTTCCCGCGTGGACGGCCGTGACCTTTCTTCGGGACCGTGGGGTGCGGTTGATATCGTCTTCCAAGATCGGAGAGGTGGACGACGGGGTTTGGCGAGTCGATTGTTCCCAGCGGATCGGAGCAGGTCCTCGGTTCGGAGGAACTCTTCTTCTCCACGACAGACCGGCGCGGGTTGATCCGCAGCGGGAACTCGGTCTCTGTCCGGACCTCCAGGTTCTCCCTGGAGGAGCTCACCGGGCATCGCACAACATCGTGCGCCACCCCGATATGCCGGCCGGGATCTTCCGGCTGCTGTGGGACCGCATGCTCACCGGGCGCCCGGCGGGAGCCTACGTGCGGAACCTGGCCAAGGACGGCAGTCACTACTACTGCGCCCTGGCCGACCCTCCGTAGTGCTTCGGAAAGGTCGCGACGATGTACAACGAGCCCGCTGTGGGCACAGGCTTGAAGAGGCCGGCAGGGCTCGGCGGACGGGATCGAGAGGTGTCGCGGGTGCGGGCGGGGTGGTTGGATCGGGAGATATGGCGGTTGGTGATCCTCATCGGGTGGTCGAGGCGGTCTGGCGGATCGAGTCCGCACGGGTGATCGCGGGGCTTGCCCGGATGGTGCACGATGTCGGCCTGGCCGAGGAACTCGCGCAGGATGCCCTGGTCCTCGCGCTGGAGCAGTGGCCGAAATCTGGCGTACCGGATAATCCCGGAGGCTGGCTCATGCTGACCGCCAAGCACCGGGCGATCGACATGCTCCGTCGCAGGACCCGCTACGAGCACAAGCTCGCAGAGGTCGGCCGGGACATGGAGATCCGTCAGGAGTCGGCCGAGGCCGAGCTGGACGACGCCCTTGACGACCACATCGGCGACGACGTGCTGCGTCTGCTCTTCACCGCCTGCCATCCGGTGCTGTCCACCGAGGGACGTCTGGCGCTCACCCTGCGTCTGCTCGGCGGCCTGACCACCGAGGAGATCGCGCGCGCCTTCCTGGTGCCGGAACCGACGGTCGGGCAGAGGATCTTCCGGGCCAAGCGCACCCTTGCCGAGAAGCGGGTGCACATCGAGATGCCCGCCCCGGCCGAGCTGGGCGAGCGCCTCGCATCGGTGCTGGAGGTCATCTATCTCATCTTCAACGAGGGCTACTCGGCGACCGCCGGTGACGACTGGATGCGGCCCTCACTCTGCGAGGAGGCGCTGCGCCTGGGCCGGATCCTGGTGGGCCTGATGCCGGAGGAGCCCGAGGCGCACGGCCTCGTCGCACTGATGGAGATCCAGGCGTCACGCATCCGCGCCAGGACGGGGCCGGACGGCGAGCCCGTCCTGCTGCCGGACCAGGATCGGGGGCTGTGGGATCGGCTGCTCGTCCGCCGGGGACTGGAGGCGCTCGAACGCGCCGAGGGGCTCGGCACGCTCGGCCCCTACGGCCTTCAGGCCGCGATCGCCGCCTGCCACGCCCGCGCGCGCTCCACCGATGACACCGACTGGGAACGGATGGCCGCCCTCTACCTGGTACTCGCCCACCTCGCCCCCTCACCCGTCGTGGAGTTGAACCGCGCGGTCGCGGTGAGCAGGGCGTACGGTCCGGCGCGGGGCCTGGAGATCGTGGAAGGGCTGGTGACGGAGCGAGCGCTGAAGGGCTATCCGCAACTGCCCGCCGTACGGGGTGATCTGCTCGTGAGACTGGGCCGTCTCGACGAGGCACGGGAGGAGTTCGAACGGGCCGCCGAACTCACCCGTAACGAGCGCGAGCGGACCCTCTTTCTCACCCGTGCGGCAGCCGCCCGCGGGTAGGCGAACGCCGGCCACCATGCGGCGCCGCCGTCGAACCGGCTGACCACTCCTGGCTTGACGGCTCTGGTGCCGATCGTGGAGAAACGGCAGGGTGGAAAGGCCGATGTGGCGTTCCCCTGCTTTCTACCCCCGAGTATGGAGAAAGTGACAGGATCTCCGGCTTCTGGAAGATTTCTTCGTGCGGATATCCAGAGATTTCGAATCCGGAGAGGATTCTCCGGTGCCCCCGGTCGCCAACGCGTCGGCGAGGTCGGGAGGGTTCGGTGAGCCCGAGGGGAGAAAACCTTCGGTGAAGGACATCGCCGTGCTGATGCCGGACGAGGCTCCAGGTCCACCTGGAGCCACTGGGAGTCACCGGCCGCGCTGGACCAGCGCCTGCCGGTGTTACCGGCAGGCCCCCTCACCTGCCGGTGAATCGGGACGTTCAGACGCGGGGCACAACGTGGCCGAAGCGGAACACCCGGGCCGGGTCGTAGTGGTCCTTGAGCAGGGCGAGCCTGCGCAGCGTCGGCTCAGGCCAGGCGCGGGCCAGGTCCCCGGGGGCGAGCATCGGCCCGTGGAAGTTGAGCTGTGTCCCGCCGGTCTGCCAGGGGGCCAGGGCGCCGAGCACGGCACCGCCCACGGCCGGAATGACCGTGTCGAGCAGTTCGGGAACGGGAGCGCCGATCACCAGCACGCCGAAGGCGGCGTCCCGCCCGCCCACGGCGTTCGGCCGGCGCGGCTCGCGGCCCAGTGCCCCGCCCAGCTGGCGCACCTCCACGACGGCCAGCGGCACGTCAGCCGTCGGGCCGGCCGCCGCCAGGAGCGCCTCCACGGTCTCCGCACCGAGCTCGCGCAGCAGGGTGCCGCGATCCCAGCTCGGCATGGGGTGCACCGGGTCCTGGTGCACGGAGTCGATCGCGCTGAACGGCATCTGCGCGATCTCGCCGAGGATCGGTTCGGCGACGGCCCGCATCGGGGCGAGGAGGGACTCCGCCTCGCCGGCGTCGCCGAGGTGGACGAAGCGCAGGTGGGTCACGAAGCGGCCGCGCAGCTGCGAGGGGAGCTCGGGCAGCGGGGGCAGGCGCAGCATCGCCACCGAGGTGGTCGTGGCCTCCGGCAGCGTGCCGACCCAGGTCCGGTAGGCGTGCAGGACGGCGGGGGTGTCCTCGGCGCTGAAGTAGAGGCCGCCCCCGTACAGGGTCGACACGGGGAACAGATCGATGACCATGGAGGTGACCACGCCGAAGCTGCCCTTGCCGCCGCGCAGTCCCCAGAACAGGTCGGGTTCGGTGTCCGGGTCCGTCACCCGGACCGTGCCGTCCGCGGTCACCACGGTGATCTCCCGTACGTGGTCGGCGGCGAAGCCGAAGGTTCGCGAGATCGGGCCGATGCCACCGCCCAGCGTGTAGCCCACCGCCCCCACGCCCGAAGACGAGCCGCTCAGGGGTGCCAAGCCGTACGGTGCCGTCCGCGCGATGACGTCCGCCCAGCGGCAGCCCGCACTGACCCGCGCGGTGCGGTTGGAGGAGTCGACGGTGACCTCGCGCATCCTGGAGGTGTTGATCAGCAGTGCCCCGTCGGCTGCCTGGACCGCGCCGTGCCCGGTGGCCTGCACGGCGACGGGAAGGGAGTGCAGGAGCGCGAAGCGGACCGCTGCCATGACGTCATCGGTGCGGGTGGCGCCCACGACGACGGCCGGGCGGTGCCGGACGGCGGTGTTGAAAGCGGCGATCTCCTCGCCGTAGCCGTCCTGGCCGGGGGACAGGACGGGGCCGGCGACCTGGTCTCGCAAGGTTTCCAGCTCTCCGCCGAGATGTTCCGCTGCGGAAAAGACGGTACTCATGAGGGTTCTCCCGATGCTGTGAGACGACTCGCGCATGAGGCGAAGTCGCCGGGCCTCGACCGGCCCGGTCCCCCGGTTATCGCAGTCGGCGCTTGGAGATTACTGGGTTGTCACTAAACCACCGAGGTCAACGGGATACCGACCCCTCTCCGGCGACGAGCGCGGGCCCGTCCCTGCGGGCGGTTTCCGCACGTACCGGATCCGGCGCCGGAGCGTTTCGCGGGCCGGTCGCCGCACCACTCCGCACGGCATGGTCGCCGCACTACTCTGCACGGCATGATTGAAGTGGAATTGCGTGGATGGCGGCCCGACGACATGTGGGTCGTGCTCGACGCGTTCAGCTCCCCGGACATGGCCGAGCAGGCGGCCCGGCCCATTGACACAGCCCAGGCGGCGCTGGAGTGGATGGGGGTCTGGGGTTTCCGCGATGACGCGCGGGCGTTCGCGGTGGTGTCCAACGGTGAGGTCGTGGGGAACGTCGCCGTGAGCAACATCGACGCGCACGAGACCGGCTGGGTGTCCTACTGGACGATCCCGCGCGCCAGAGGACGGGGTGTGGCCGTGGCCGCCGCCAGGAAGATGGCCGAGTGGGCGTTCAGGGAACGTGGACTGTTCCGCCTGGAGTTGGGGCACCGGGTCGGCAACGAGGCCTCCTGCGCGGTGGCCACCAAGGCCGGATTCCTGCCCGAGGGGGTCGAGCGGGCCAAGCTGAGTCACGAGGGTATCCGCTATGACGTGGAACGGCACGCCCGCCTGGCCACCGACTGAGCAGCGCGTCCGGCCACGGGGTGAGGAGCCGTGACGGCTCGGTCAACGGACGGAGCGCGGGTTCAGCGGGTTCAGCGGGCGGCTCAGCGGGTTCAGCGGGTTCAGCGGGCGGCTCAGCGGGTTCAGCGGCTCAGAGGGCTTAGCGGGTTCAGCGGACTCAGCGGTTTAGAGAGCCTTGAGCCCGGCGAGGAGGTCGCGTAGCAGGTTCTCGCGGGGCACCGTGGAGGGAGCCGCGGGGAGCCGTACGGTGATCAGGCCGCTGTCGCGCAGGTCGCCGAGGAGCACCCGGAGCACTCCGACGGCCAGGCCGGTCTGCCCGGCCAGCTCGGCGACGGGGATCGGCGCGTGGCAGGCGTTCAGGATCGACGTGTGCTCGGGCGGCAGGTCCCGGCGCGGGGCCCTGACCGCCACCACCACGGCCATCAGGTCGAAATGGGCCCCTGCGGCCCTGGTCCGGCCGCGGGTCATCGTGTAGGGGCGGACGATCGGACCGGCCTCCTGGTCGAGCCAGCGCTCGGTCATCAGGGCCCGTCCTCCTGCCCGGCGCGCTGTCGTTCGTCGCGGAACGACGCGAGCACGCCGTTCGGGACGGCTCCCCGGACTCCCCTGCTCTCCGGGGTGGTCTCCGCGACGGGGCCGGAGGTGGTGCCCCGCTCGGCGGGTACGGTCTGGCGTACCCGTTTGGGGAGGCCGTTGCCAGGGGGAGGCCTTTCGAGCTCGACCGAGTAGGTGAACCGGGGATCGAGCGGTTCGACCACCAGCTCGCTCGGGAGCAGCACGATCGCCGTGGTGCCGCCGAAGGGGGAGGGGCGCAGGGAGACGCGGATGCCGTGCCGGATGGCGAGCTGCGCGACGACGAACAGGCCGAGCCGGTCACTGTCGGCCAGGTCGAACTCCGGCGGGTCGGCCAGCCGCACGTTGAGCCGGGCCATCTCCTCGGGGGAGATGCCGAGCCCCCGGTCCTCGACCTCGATGGCGTAGCCCCTGGCGACCATCTCGCCGTTGACGTGTACGGAGGTGTGCGGTGGAGAGAAGACGGTGGCGTTCTCGACCAGCTCGGCGACCAGGTGGATCACGTCGGTGACGACCGCGCCGATCACGGATGGGCCGTGCGGCACGCCGATGGTCACGCGCGGGTAGTCCTCGATCTCCTCGACCGCGGCGCGGACCACGTCGTAGATCGTGACCGGTGTCCGCCATCCCCGTCCCGGGACGGCACCGGACAGGATGATCAGGCCTTCGGAGTGGCGGCGCATCCGGGTGGTCAGGTGGTCCAGGCCGAACAGATCCTCAAGGGTCTCCGGGTCGCGGGCCCGCCCTTCCATGGTCTCCAGCATGGCCAGCTGCCGGTGCAGCAGGGACTGGCTGCGCCTGGCCAGGCTCACGAAGACCTTGTTGACGCCCTTGCGTATCTCGGCCTGGCCGATGGCGGCCTCGATGGCGGTTCGTTGTACGGAGGAGAACGCCTTGCTGACCCTGGCGACCTCGGTGGTGCTGCCGACATTGATCTCGGGCGCCTCGGAGCGGACCTCCTCGCCTCGGCGGAGCCGCCGGACCACGTCAGGCAGCCGCTTGTCGGCCAGGTCGAGGGCCGCCCGCTGGAGGTCGACGAGCTCGCCGCCCAGCCGTCGGCCGAACCGTACCGAGACGAAGACGGACAGCCCGACCGTGACCAGGCCGAGTCCGCCGGCGAGGCCGATCTGAACCAGGATGTCCCTGGCGAGCGGTATGGACCGCTCGCTGATGCGTTCGTTGACGTCCCCGGCGCGGCTGTCGAAGCCGTCGGAGAGCCGGGTGGCGACCTCGGACCAGGAGGGGTCCGGGATCGCCGCCGTGGCGACGGCGTTCTCGATCCCCTCGAACGAGGAGTAGTCGGGGGAGTCGTGCAGCGGGGTGTAGAGGGCCCGGAACTCGGCGTCGAACTGGTCGAAGCCCAGGGAGTAGAGGAGCCTGCGGCCGGTGACCAGTTCGCTGAACCTGGCACGTTCCGCGGGGCTCATGGCCCCCTCGATCACGGCTCCGGATATCAGGGCGGCCTGCTGGCTGAGGATCTCGCGGCTCCGCCCGACCATGACGACGGCCCGTGCCTGGTCGGTCAGCTCGATGTCGCTGGATATCCGGATCTTTTCATAGGTATCAAAGGCGGCCGAGACGACCCCGCTGTAGGCGTCGAGGATCTGCAGCCGGGTGTCGGTGCGGGTGTCGACCCCGCTGCGGATCTCGGTGAGCCGGTCCATCGCACCGAAGAGCCGGCCCAGGCGGTCCCAGGTGTCGGGGGTGATGCTGGAACGGGTTTCGGTGGTCAATCGCTCCAACTCGGCTCGCGCGCCGTTCGTACGGATGCGCTGGGCGTCCAGTTCCGTACGCGAGACGTCGATGTCTCCCAGGACGGACAGGGACAGCAGCCGCTCGTGCTGGAGCGCGGTGGTCAGCTTCCTGGTGGGCAGGACCACGTATTCGTAGCCGTCATGGATCTTGAGGAGTTCCTGGCCGCTCTGGACCGTCAGGCTGGCGGCAAACCCCCAAATAACTACGAGGGATGCGATTGGCGCCAAGAGCAAGGTAAAAATCTTCACCCTGATTGAGTATTTTCGGCCAGCCATAATACCTCGCACTCCCGAGATGCGTGGTCACCAGTCGCCAAACATAGCAATGTGGGTCACTTGGTGCTAGATGTGCATGTGGGTTACATTGAGATGATTTATTGTGCTGTATCGGTTTGGAACCTTCCGCACCCCGGATACGTCTACTTAGGTAGGAGGGGGGCCTTCGATGCAAACGATCGCGAAGCTGGTTGAAGCCGAGGCCGAGCGGGCGGAACAACCGGTGCGCGCCCAGAGCGGCACGCTGGCGGTGCAGCTGGTCCGCTTCAGCCCGCAGCTGGTGACGGCCGAGGTCGACGAGGGCGCCGCGCGCGTCGAGTTCCGGATCGTCGACGGGGCACTGAGCTGGTACTGCAGCTGTCCCGAGGGCCGCAGCGGTGTCTTCTGCGCGCACTGCGTGGCGACGGCTCAGTCGGTCAGGACGAGAACGGACAGGAAGGACTCTCCGGGCGTGTCATCGGCGACCGCCTCGGTGAGGACGGTCCGGATGGCGTCGTAGGTCTGGCGGTCCTCGCTCCGAAGCGTCGACGGCTCGGACCAGAGCAGCAGGTGCTCGCCGGGCGGTAGCCACGACAGGTCGGTCAGTACGTCATAGAGCGAGTCGAGGTTGTGTCCGAAACGGCCGGGCAGGTCGAGAGCCTCGGCGATCGCGTCCATTGCCTCGGCCGAAGTGGTGATCTTCACGCCGTCCAGTGAGTGCGGCGTCGCGGTGCCGATCATGGACTCGATCTCCTCCGCCGACCCCCGGCGGAACGTTCCCCTGGGCAATTCGATCATCCCCGCCCGTCGCAGGGGAGGGGCGCGCGGCCGCCGTCCCGGCTCACTGTCGACCACACACCCTGAGCTGCTGGTTCGTGACGCTTCTCGGACACCTCACCCCGCCGAACTACCCGCGCGCGAACCCTGGAAAACGGGATGACGGCGTGTCCTCCCCGCTCCCCTTCCGGTCGCCCGCTGGAATAATATTGTCTGGTTGTCAGACAACATGCTTACAATCGCCCCATGTTGCGTCCTGGAAGCTGGTCCAGGCCTGCGGGTGGAAGTCCCGTCCGGGTAAGCACTGGAGCGCCCGGTAGCAGGCCCCGGTTCGTTGTGGAGACATGGCGGGCTGAGCGGGGCGTCAAGAGCCTCTTTGGAGGGAGCAAGCACGCGGGCCGTAGCGTAAAGCGAACCTTGCAGCCTCGTCAGATTCACAATGGAGAAGCCGAGCCGCTCATGTCACGGCGAAGGCCATGTCCGGTGGGCCTTGTTCCAGGGTCGGTCTGCCAGGTTCTCCCGGGGTATGGAGGATGGCACGTGTGCATGGTCTGGGCCGGAACAGGAGAGACCCGTCTGACCACGCCTTTCGTCGGGCACGAGACCGGGCGTATAAGCCGATGGTGAAGTCGTCCGGAGGGCAGCGGGAGTCCGAGGGGGCCGTAGTACCGCTGATCGGCGTGCAACATAACGCGCCGGGAGGGAAGGGCCCCCACTTTGATCACGTCCGTGGCGAGGGTAAGCGCGAGGGCATGGCCGGGGTGACCCGGTCCAACCACCCCGATGGGCGAGCGTCCATCGTCAAAGTGCGAAAACTTCAACGCGGGCTATGGGCTGCGGCCAAGCAGTCTGAGGAGCGGCGCTTCCACGCCCTGTATGACCGTATCCACCGGGGTGACGTCCTGTGGGAGGCGTGGGAGCGAGTCCGGAGTAACCGGGGAGCGGCTGGGGTGGATCGGATCACCCTGGCGCATGTGGAGGAGTACGGGGTCGGGCGGATGCTTGCCGGACTCCAAGACGATCTCCGGGCAGGTGTGTACCGTCCCGCGCCGGCCAGGCGAGTGGACATTGCTAAATCCTCAGGTGGCAAGCGGCCCTTGGGGATTCCGACGATTCGTGACCGGGTGGCGCAGGCGGCGGCCAAGCTCGTGCTGGAGCCCATTTTCGAGGCGGACTTCTTGGAGGTCTCCTACGGGTTTCGGCCGAAACGGTCGGCGTTGCAGGCCAAGGAGATGATCCGTAAACGGTTCATCGAAGGCCACACTCATGTCGCCGAGTTTGACATCGCCAACTTCTTCGGGGAGATCGACCATGGTCGGTTGCTTGCCGAGGTGGGGCGGCGGGTGTCGGATCGCCGGGTTCTCAAGTTGATCCGCTTGTGGCTTCAGGCGGGGGTGATGGCGGATGGGGAAGTCACGCGGTCGGTCGCGGGCACGCCTCAGGGTGGAGTGATTTCGCCTCTGTTGTCCAATATCTACCTGCACCTTCTCGATATCGAGCTGAGTAGGCGAGGGGTGGGGGTGCTGGTGCGGTACGCGGATGACGGTGTTGTCTGCTGCCGGTCGGCTGCCCAGTCCCACGCCGCGCTCGTGGTGGTGGAGGAGGTCCTCACTTCGCTGGGGTTGAGGCTGCATCACGGCAAGTCGAAGGTTGTTGACCTCAGGGAAGGCCGGGAAGGCTTTGACTTCCTGGGCTGTCATTTCCGGGCTCGTTTTTCGGGCCGGATGTGGGAGAAGTACGGCATGGTCCGCTACTACCTGCATCGCTGGCCCTCGGCGCAGGCGATGAGCCGCTTGCGCGAGAAGGTCCGGGTACGGACGGGCCGCCGCCGGTCGGGAACGGATATCCGGGTGATCATCGCGGATCTCAATCCGGTCCTGCGCGGCTGGGGTAACTACTTTCGCACCGGGAACGCCGCCAGAAAGTTCGGCCAGGTGGATGACTACGTGGTGTGGATGCTGTGCCGCTTGATGATCAAGAAGCGGGGTCGCAATCTGCGGGCGGGTCAACACCAGGCATGGACTCGTGAGTGGTTTGAAGGGCACGGCCTGCTCCGCCTACGCGGGACCGTCCGCTATCCGAAGGCAGCGTAACCATGTCAAGAAGATCATCGGTAAGCCGTATGCGGGAAAACCGCACGTACGGAATTGAAAGGGGGATGGGGAACCGGGCCTTCGGGCACCGCGCCCCTGACTACCAATGAAACTCGCCGTGATCGGAGCCGCCGTGCTCTGGGGGACCGCGGGAACCGCGGGCCTGCTCGTCGCCGAGGTCGATCCCCTCTCCATGGCCGCCGCACGCCTGGTGATCGGTGGCCTGGTTCTCGCGGCCGTCACCACCCCCGTGCGGCTGCTGCGCCTCCCCCAAGGGCCGCTCCCGGCGCGTGGGCGCCGTCTTCCGGCGCGCCTCGGCCCGCTCGTGGCGGCCGCGGTGGCCGTGGCCGCGTACCAGCTGTGCTTCTTCGCCGCGGTCAGCAGGACCGGAGTGGCCGTCGGCACGGTGGTCGCCATCGGCGGCGGTCCCGTCTTCACCGGGCTGCTGTCCTGGCTGCTCGACCGCGTGCGGCCCAGCCGCCGCTGGGCGACGGCGACCGCGGTGGCGATCGCCGGCTGCGCCGTGCTCACCGGCGGGGGAGGCGAGGTGCGGGCCGACGGCGTTCTGCTCGCGCTGCTCGGTGGCCTGCTGTACGCCTTCTACGCAGTCACCGCGGCACGGACGATCAGTGCGGGGGCGCCCTCCGACGCGGTGATGGGGCTGATGTTCGGCGGGGCGGCGGTCGTCATGGTGCCCGTCCTGCTGTGGACCGGCACCGGCTGGCTCGCCGAGCCGCGCGGCCTGCTCACCGCCCTCTACCTGGGCTGTGCCACCACCGCACTGGCCTACCTGCTGTACGGAAGGGGGCTGCGCACCACCCCGGTCGCGACCGCCGCCACCCTCGCCCTGGCCGAGCCCGCGGTTGCGACGCTGCTCGGTGTCGTCGTGCTCGGCGAGCGGCTCGGGGGCGCCTCGGTCGCCGGCCTGCTGCTGCTCGGCGCCAGCCTGGTCGCGGTCTCCCTGCCCGAGCGCGTCTCTCCTTCTGGCCGGGGCAGAAGGGCAATAGGGTCGTCGGCGTGACCCTCCCGCTCCATCCCGTCTCCGCCGTCGGCGCGCTCGCCGACGCCCTGCGCCGGCGGGTGCTGTCCGGCGAGATCGACCCGGGCACCACGCTGCCGGAACAGGAGCTCTCGGCCCTGTACGGGGTGGCCCGCCCGACGGTCCGCGAGGCGCTCGCCGTGCTCGTGCACGAGGGGCTGCTCAGGCGCGAGCGGCACCGCAGCGCCCAGGTGGCCGAGGTGACCGTGGCCGACCTGGACGATCTGATGTTCGTCCGGCGCCCGCTTGAGGAACTGATGGCCACCTCGCTGGCCGGCCGGCGGGTCGGGGAGGCCGACGCGGCGCTGGCGCGGATGGCCGCGCTGCCCGCCGACGCCCCCTGGTCGGACATGGTGGCCGAGCACATGGCGCTGCACCAGGCGCTGGTCGTCGCGGTGGGCAGTCCCCGGCTGGAGCGGCTCTACGGCATGCTGGCCGTCGAGACCCGGCTCGGCCTGGTGAGATTGCGTGCCGTCTACGCCGACCGGCACGTGCTGGTCGCCGAGCACCGGAACCTGCTCGACGCGATCGGCAGCGGTCCCGCGGGGGCCGCCAGGGAGGCGGTCATCGCGCATCTCGATCACGGCTGGGGCGATCATTAGGAACTGACTTGCATGGCTCTATTGCACGCGGAGCCCTGAAGTGGTCACAATCGCGCCCATGCACGGCAACTCAGTGCCGGACTCCTACGTATATGTCACCGAAGAAGGCGTGACCCGTCACTACGCGGACGGCAGCGTTGACGCCCTCGCGTGGGAGGACGTCGTCGAGGTGCGGGTAGTAGGCGATACGGACTCGGACATCCTGTACATCCTTCTTGATCGAGGGGGTCAGGAGTGCGTGGTGCCGAACTCGGCGACCGACGCGACCTTCCTCGCCCGTCTCCGGTATCTACCGGATTTTGATCTCGATCGGCTCGGTGCGGCGGTGGAGTCCGCATGCGACGACTATGCCGTCGTATGGCGCAATCCCGAACCGCCTTCGGCTCCTCCGGATTTTGAATACGACTAATTACGCATTATTGACAAATAATAAATGATCAAACGGTACACGTTTGAAGTGCTCCGTCAAGATGTCATCTCTGTTGCACTTCGGCCAATAGTGGACAGTGGCCGGTATTCCCCTGCTCAATAGTGATCACTAGGATTTCCATGGGTATCCACGCTCCTGATGTATTAGGGAATGCTGTCAACTATTGAAATGAGATGCGTGGCACCTTATCCGGACGATTCGGGGCATCTTGGGTGGGGTGGCATGAGAGTGGGAACCGAGGAGCTCGTCATCGGGCTCCTTAAAAGTCCGGCGCGCACTGCTCCAAGTATTTGGACGCGACCTTATGTCCGTATTCTGCTGGTCGGAGATATCGCGTGTTCGGTAATCGCCTGCGGGGCCGTGCTGGGGGGCCGAATCTGGTTCGGTGCCTTCATTCCCGCGACGGAGGCGCTGCTCGGGCTGGGGCTCGCCCTGATATGGCCGCTGGCCCTGGCCTCGGGGGGCGCCTATCGCAAGCGCACGCACGGTGAGGGAACGGATGAGTTCCGGGCGGTTTTCAACGGCGCCGCGGGGCTGACGGCCGCCGTCGCGATCGGGGCCTATGTCACGCAGACACCGATCGCTCGTAGCTTCGTCATGGCGATGTTCCCGCTGGCCTTCATCCTCAACGCCGTCTTCCGCTACCGGATGCGCAAGCGGCTCCACCGCAGGCGCATCCGTGGCGACTACATGCGCCAGGTGGTGGCCGTCGGCCACCGGGAGTCGGTGCTCGACCTGGTGATACAGCTGCGCGGGCAGCCGCACCACGGCATGCTCGTCGTCGCCGCGTGCCTGCCCGCGGGCCCCGACATGGTCGAGGTCGACGGGATCCCGGTCCTCGGGGGCTTCTCCGACGTCGCCGCGGTGGTCGCCAAGGTCAACGCGGACGCCGTCGCCGTGCTGGCCTGCCCGGAGTTGGACGGCGCGGCGCTGCGCAGGCTCGCCTGGGGTCTGGAGGACGCCCGTACCGACCTGTTCGTGGCGCCCGCGCTGATGGACGTGGCCGGCCCGCGCATCAGCATCAGCCCGGTCGCGGGCATGCCGCTCCTGCACGTCGAACACCCCGACTTCCGCGGTGCCAGGAGGCTGGCGAAGAGCCTGTTCGACCGGACGGGGGCGGGCCTGGCCCTCCTGGTGCTGGGCGTGCCCATGCTGGTGATCGCCGCGCTGATCCGCGCGACGAGTCCGGGGCCCGCGCTCTTCCACCAGGTCAGGGTGGGCAAGGGCGGGGTGGAGTTCCAGGTGGTGAAGTTCCGCACGATGGTCGACGACGCGGAACAGCTCAAGATCGACTTGGCGTGCGAGAACGAGTTCGACGGCGTCCTGTTCAAGATTAGGAACGATCCAAGAATCACCCGGGTGGGCGCCTTCCTGCGCCGATACTCCATCGACGAGCTGCCACAGCTGCTCAACGTGCTGCGCGGCGAGATGTCCCTCGTCGGCCCGCGGCCTCCCCTGCCCGACGAGGTCAGGCAGTACGGCGCCGACGTGCGCCGCCGCCTGGTCGTCCACCCCGGCATGACCGGTCTGTGGCAGGTCAGCGGGCGCTCGGACCTGACCTGGGAGGAGTCGGTCCGCCTGGACCTCCGCTACGTGGAGAACTGGTCGCTCTTTCTGGACCTGCAGATCCTCTGGAAGACCTGGAGCGCCGTGACCGGCGGAGAAGGGGCCTACTAGTGAAAGCACTCGTGCTCGCCGGAGGAGCGGGCACCCGGCTACGGCCGATCACTCACACCTCGGCCAAGCAACTCGTGCCGGTCGCCAACAAGCCGGTGCTCTTCTACGGCCTTGAGGCCATCGCCACCGCGGGCATCCGCGAGATCGGGATCGTGGTGGGCGACACGCACGCCGAGATCGAGGCGGCCGTCGGCGACGGCCGCGCGCTCGGCCTGGAGGTGACCTACATCCGCCAGCGGGCGCCGCTGGGCCTGGCCCACGCGGTGCTCATCGCCCACGACTACCTCGGTGACGACGACTTCGTCATGTATCTCGGCGACAACTTCATCGTCGGCGGCATCAACGGCGTCGTCGAGCGTTTCGCCCGCGAGCGGCCCGCCGCGCACATCATGCTCACCAGGGTCGGCGACCCCCGGCAGTTCGGGGTCGCCGAACTCGACGAGGCGGGCCGGGTGGTCGGGCTTGAGGAGAAGCCACAGGCTCCCAAGAGCGACCTCGCGCTGGTCGGCGTCTACCTGTTCACCGCCGCGATCCACGAGGCGGTGGCCGAGCTCAAACCCTCCTGGCGGGGCGAGCTGGAGATCACCGATGCCATCCACTGGCTGATCGCCGACGGGCGGCCGGTCGCCTCCACGGTCATCTCCGGCTACTGGAAGGACACCGGGAACGTCACGGACATGCTGGAGGTCAACCGGCTGGTGCTGGAGTCCCTGGAGCCCCGGGTGGACGGCCTGGTCGACGGCGCCAGCCAGCTGATCGGCCGGGTGGTCGTCGAGGCCGGTGCCGAGATCGAGCGGTCCCGCATCGTCGGGCCGGCGATCATCGGCTCCGGCGCCAGGATCCGCGACAGCTACATCGGCCCCTTCACCTCGATCGCGGCAGGCTGCGCGATCAGCGGCAGCGAGATCGAGTACTCGATCGTCCTGCCCAGGTCCTCGATCGCCGGAGTCTCGCGGATCGAGGCGTCCCTCATCGGCCACGACGTCGAGGTCACCCCCGCCCCCAACACCCCCAGAGCCCACCGCCTCGTGCTGGGCGATCACAGCAAGGTGCAGATCAGTTCATGACAACCTGCAGGCTGTGCGGCTCGACGAGCCTCGCCAGCGTCATCGACCTCGGGGCGACACCGCCCTGCGAGCGGTTCCTCACCGAGCGGCAGCTGGAGGAGCCGGAGGTCACCTACCCGCTGCATCTGCGGGTCTGCACCGGCTGCTGGCTGGCGCAGATCCCGCCGATGATCACCCCCGAGGAGACCTTCACCGAGTACGCCTACTTCTCCTCGTACTCGACGTCGTGGGTGGAGCACGCGCGGGAGTTCGTGGACGGGGCGGTCGACCGGCTCGGGCTGGGAGGCGACTCGTTCGTGGTCGAGGTGGCCAGCAACGACGGATATCTGCTGCGGCACGTCGTCGAGCGGGGCATCCGATGCCTGGGCGTCGAGCCTTCCGAGAACGTCGGCCAGGCGGCCAGGGACGCCGGGGTGCCCACCCTCACGGCGTTCCTCGGCCTCCAGACCGGCGCCTCGGTGCGCGCGGAGCACGGGCCGGCCGACCTGGTGGTGGCCAACAACGTCTACGCCCACATCCCGGACGTCATCGGGTTCACCCGAGGACTGCGCGCCCTGGTGGCCGACGACGGCTGGGTCTCCATCGAGGTCCAGCACCTGCTCACCCTGATGGCGCACAACCAGTACGACACGATCTATCACGAGCACTTCCAGTACTACACGGTCGCCTCCGCGCGAAGTGCCCTGGCCGCCGGTGGGCTCTCCCTCGTGGACGTCGAGTCGCTGCCCACGCACGGTGGCTCGATCCGCCTGTGGGCCCGGCCGACGGAGACCGCGGGCGAGCCGGGCGAGCGGGTGGCCGGGCTGCTCGCGGCGGAGAAGGCCGCGGGCCTGCACGAGCTGTCGGGGTACACCGAGTTCGGCGAGCGGGTGGCACGGGTGCGGCGGGACCTGCTGACCTTCCTCCTCGACGCCGCCCGCCAGGGCCGGACCGTCGTCGGCTACGGGGCGCCGGGCAAGGGCAACACCCTGCTCAACCACTGCGGGATCCGGCCCGACCTGCTCCCCTTCACCGTCGACCGCAACCCGTACAAGCACGGCAGGTTCACCCCCGGCACGCGCATACCGATCCTGCCGCCCGAGCGGCTCGCCGAGGAGCGGCCCGACTACGTGCTGGTCCTGCCGTGGAACCTTCGCGAGGAGCTGGCCGACCAGCTGTCCTTCGTACACGCCTGGGGAGGCCGGCTGGTCTTCCCCATCCCCAACCTGGAGATCGTCGAGGTGAACCGGTGAAGGTCGTCCTCTTCTGCGGCGGATACGGCACCAGGATGCGCACCGGCACCCCCGGTGACGCGCCCAAGCCCATGCAGCTCGTGGGGCCTCGGCCGCTCATCTGGCATGTGATGCGCTACTACGCGCACTTCGGGCACACCGAGTTCATCCTCTGCCTCGGCTACGGCGCGCACCACATCAAGGACTTCTTCCTGAACTACCAGGAGACGACCTCCAACGACTTCGTGCTGCGCGGTGGCAGGGTCGAACTGCTGTCCACCGACATCTCCGACTGGTCGATCTCGTTCGTGCAGACCGGGATCGCCTCCCCGATCGGCGAGCGATTGCGCCGGGTCCGCGACCACCTGGACGGCGAGGAGATGTTCCTGGCCAACTACGCGGACGTGCTCACCGACGCACCGCTGCCGGAGATCGTCGACCGTTTCACCCTCTCGGGCGCGGGCGCGTCGATGATGGTGGTGCCGCCCTCGGACACCTTCCACTGCATCGAGCTGGGCGAGCGCGGCACGGTCGGCGGGATCACCCCGGTCAGCGAGATGCCGCTCTGGGTCAACGGCGGATACTTCGTGCTCCGCCAGGAGATCTTCGACCACATCCCGGCAGGCGGTGACCTGGTCGCGGACGGCTGCGCCGAGCTGGCCAAGCGCGGCAGGCTGCTGGCCTACCCGCACCGCGGCTACTGGCGGCCGACGGACACGGTCAAGGAGCGGGTCGCCCTTGACGAGGCGTACTCGCGTGGTGACCGCCCCTGGGCGCTCTGGGAGCGCGAGCACCTGGCGGTGCCGGCCACGTGATCGGTTTCAGGCCGGCCCGGGCGGGCCGGATCGCGCTGCTCGCCGCGCACTGCGACGACCTCGCCATCGGGGTGGGCGGCAGCCTGCTGACCCTCTGCTCCGCGCGCCCCGGCATCCGGGTGGACGCCCTGGTGCTCTCCGGCGGCGGGACCGAGCGCCAGGACGAGGAGCACGCGGCGCTGGCCGCCTTCTGCCCCGGTGCGGATCTGCGGCTCACTGTCCTCAAGCTGCCCGACGGGCGGCTGCCCGCGCGCTGGGAGGAGGCCAAGGAGGCGGTGGAGGAGTTGCGCGCGCGCACCGACCCCGACCTGCTGTTCGCGCCGCACCCCGCCGACGCCCACCAGGACCACCGGACGCTGGCCGGGCTGGTGCCCACGGCCTTCCGCGACCACCAGGTGCTCGGCTACGAGATCGTCAAATGGGACGGCGACCTCGGGCGGCCCTCGGCCTACCAGCCGCTCGCGCCCGAGGTGGCCGAGGCGAAGGTGAGCCTGCTCCAGCGCCACTACCCCTCGCAGCGCCACCGCCCCTGGTACGACCGCGAGGCCTTCCTCGGGCTGGCCCGCATCCGCGGGATCGAATGCCACGCCCGCTACGCCGAGGCGTTCCACGTCAACAAGCTGACCCTTGACCTGTCTGGAGGTTGAACCGGATGCGCGTGCTGCTGACCGGGCACCAGGGCTACCTGGGGAGTGTGATGGCCCCGGTGCTCGTCGCCGCGGGCCACGAGGTGACCGGGCTCGACTCCGGGCTCTTCGCCGGATGCGTGCTGGGTCCCGCGCCCGGCGACCCGCCAGGACACGCGGTCGACCTGCGGGACGTCACCCCCGAGATCCTGGCGGGGATGGACGCGGTGGTGCACCTCGCCGCGCTGTCCAACGACCCGCTGGGCGCGCTGGCACCCGAGCTGACCTACGACATCAACCACCGCGCCGCGGTGCGCCTGGCCAGGCTGGCCCGCGACGCGGGCGTGCGCCGGTTCCTGTACGCCTCCACCTGCTCGGTCTACGGCGCCTCAGGCGATGACCTGGTCGACGAGGACGCGCCGCTGCGCCCGGTGACCCCCTACGCCGACTCCAAGGTCAGGGTAGAAAGCGACCTGTTCGAGCTGGCCGACGGGGACTTCAGCCCGGTGTTCCTGCGCAACGCCACCGCCTTCGGGTTCTCGCCCAGGTTGCGCGCGGACATCGTGCTGAACAACCTCGCCGGGCACGCGCTGCTGTCCGGGGAGGTCAGGGTGCTGTCCGACGGCACCCCGTGGCGCCCGCTGGTGCACGCCGCCGACATCGCGAACGCCTTCGCCATGGTGCTGGCCGCCCCGCGCGACGCCGTCCATGCCAGGGCGTTCAACGTCGGCACGGAGGAGAACAACCTGACGGTGGCGGAGATCGCCGCCGAGGTCGCCGAGGCGGTGCCGGAGGCCCGGGTCGTGATCACCGGGGAGACCGGGGCCGACCCGCGCTCCTACCGGGTCGACTTCTCCCGCATCCGCGACGCGCTCCCCGGCTACCGGGCGCTGTGGACGATCAAGGCGGGCGCGCTCCAGCTGGTCGAGGCGTACCGGCGGTTCGGCCTGACGGAGGACGGCTTCCGGCGCCGCTTCACCAGATTGGCGTGGCTGTCGGCCCGGCGCGAGGCCGGAACCGTCGACGGCGCGCTGCGCCCGCGCGAAGCGGCGGGGGCGGGGGCGGTGGAAGATGACCGATGACGGCGAGGGGCGCGAGATGCACGCCCTGGTGGAGCGGCTCTACCCGCTCTGCAGGAGCATCACCGGCGACGGTGTGCGCCGCACCCTGGAGATCGTCGCGGAGTCCCTCTGCCTGCAGGTCCGCGAGGTGCCGACGGGGACCCGGGTCCTCGACTGGACGGTGCCCAGGGAGTGGAACATCCGCGACGCCTACGTCAAGGACGCCTCCGGTGCCAGGGTCGTCGACTTCGCCGCGTCGAACCTGCACGTGGTCGGCTACAGCGTCCCGGTGTCGGCCACCATGACCCTGGACGAGCTCCGGCCCCACCTGCACACGTTGCCCGGGCAGCCGGGGCTGATCCCCTACCGGACCGGCTACTACGCGGAGACGTGGGGCTTCTGCCTGGCCCACGACACCCTTGCGGGCCTGCCCGACGGGCCGTACGAGGTCATGATCGACTCTACGCTCGCCAACGGCCACCTGACCTACGGCGAGCACGTGGTGCCCGGCCGGGTCCCCGAGGAGGTGCTCGTCTCCTGCCACGTGTGCCATCCCTCGCTGGCCAACGACAACCTGGCGGGCATCGCCGTGGCGGTCGGGCTCGCACGACGGCTGGCCGAGGCCGACCCGTGGTACACCTACCGCTTCCTGTTCGCTCCCGGCACCATCGGCGCGATCACCTGGCTGGCGCGCAACCGGGAACGCGCGGGGCGGATCAGGCACGGCCTGGTGCTGGCCTGCGCGGGGGATCGCGGCCCGCTGACCTACAAGCGCAGCAGGCGGGGCGACGCCGAAATCGACCGCGCCGTACGGCATGTCCTGAGGACCTCGGGGCGTGACCACGCGGTCGTGGACTTCTCCCCTTACGGCTACGACGAGCGGCAGTTCTGCTCGCCCGGCTTCGACCTGCCCGTCGGCTCGCTCACCAGGACCCCCTACGCGGGCTACCCGGAATATCACACCTCCGCCGACAATCCGGACTTCGTCTCCCCGGAGGCGATGGCCGACACCCTGGAGACCTGCTGGGAGGTCACCCGGGTGCTTGACGGCAACCGCGCCTATCTCAACCTCAGCCCCCACGGGGAGCCGCAGCTGGGCCGGCGGGGCCTGTACGGGGCACTGGGCGGGCGCAGCGACACGCAGGAGGCCCAGATGGCGATGTTGTGGGTGCTGAACCTCTCCGACGGAGAGCACAGCCTCCTGGACGTCGCCGAACGATCCGATCTGCCCTTCGCCGCGGTGGCGGACGCGGCACGGGCACTGTGCGGCGCGGGACTGCTCAAGGAGTGCGGGAAATGACACGGCAACAGTCCGGCACGGGCACCGGAACGCTCAACCTCCGGGTCGGCGAGACGGTGGAGGTGCTCAGCGAGGTCGAGATCATGGCCACCCTGGACGCGAGAGGGGAGCTGGACGCGCTGCCCTTCATGCCGGAGATGCTGGCCTTCTGCGGGCGGCGGCTCACCGTGCACAAGGTGGCGCACAAGCTCTGCGACACGATCAGCAGCAGCGGCATGCGGCGGATGGAGCGGGCGGTCCACCTGACCGGGGCCCGCTGCGACGGGCAGGCACACGGCGGCTGCCAGACGGCCTGCCAGTTCTACTGGAAGGAGTCCTGGCTCAAGCGGGTGGATCCGGCCTCCCCGGTCACCCCGGTCACCGAGCACGACCTCGCCGCGGGCCGGCCCCTGCTGCCGATCCTGCAGGCCGCGACCAGGAAGGAACCGGGACCGGGCGGGGAGGAGCGCTTCTCCTGCCAGGCGACCGAACTGCTGCGCGCCGCGCCCACCTGTCTGCCGTTCAAGGACGTCGGGCAGTACGTCGCCGACGTGCGGACGGGGAACGTGGGCGTGCCCTGGATGCTGCGCTCGTTCCTCGTCGGGCTGTTCAACCGCTTCCAGCAGGCCAGCAGGCGGTTCCTGCCCAGCCGACTGTGGATCAGGGGCGGGCTGCGCTGGGGGTTCGTCAAGGGCGAGGCCGGTCCCACCACCCCGACGCGGACCCTGGACCTGCGTCCAGGAGAGCTCGTCCGGGTCAGGTCCAAGGAGGAGATCCTCCAGACGCTCAACGACGACCTGCTCAACCGCGGCATGGGGTTCGAGGAGGAGATGTCGCGCTACTGCGGGCACGTCGCGCGGGTGAGCGCCCGCGTCGAGCGGTGCCTGGATGAGAAGACCGGCCGGATGCTGCAGATGAAGAACCCCTGCATCGTCCTGGACGGCGTCATCTGCGCGGGCGCGTACAACGTCAGCTGCCCGCGCGAGTTCGTGCCGTTCTGGCGGGAGATCTGGCTCGAACGCGTCGAGGAGCCCAGCTGAGCCGATCACCCCACAAGACAGGCGGAAGGCACGGATGAACCAGCGACAGGGCGAGGACGCCGGTGATCGCGACGGTCGCGGTGATCGCGGTGATCGCGGCGGTCGCGGCGCGGCAGGCGAGACCGGCGTGGCAGGCGTGGCAGGCGCGGTCGGTACCGTCGGCACCGCCGACGGTACCGACGGCACGGCCGTCGAGCAGGTCGGGACGATCGGCAGGAAAGCCGGTCGCGGGCTGCGCTGGAGCCTCCTGGGCAACCTCGGCACCAAGGCGACGACCTTCGTCATGGGACTGGTGCTCGCCCGGCTGCTCGTACCGGAGGACTTCGGCCTCTACGCCATCGCGCTCGCCGCGACCACCTTCGTCATGCACGTCAACGACGTCGGCATCATCGCCGCCACCGTGCAGTGGCGGGGCAGGGTCGAGGACATGGCGCCGACGGCGACGGTCATGGCCCTGGCGTTCAGCACCGGGATATACGGGATCTTCTGGGTGGTGGCCCCGTACTTCGCGGAGCTGGCGGGGAGCGCTGAGGCGACCCCGGTGGTCCGGCTGCTCACCGCGATCATCCTCATCGACGGTGTCACCGCGGTGCGGGCGGGCACGTTGATGCGCGGGTTCGGGCACGACAGGCTGATCAAGGCCAACATCGCGGGCTCGCTGGTCAACGCCGCGGTGGCCGTCACGCTCGCCGCGAACGGAGCCGGGGCCTACAGCTTCGCCTGCGGGCAGGTCACGGCCAATGCGGTCACCGGCGCGCTGGTGCTCGCCTGGGCGGGGCTGCCGTTCCGTCTGGGCTTCGACCGGGAGGTCGCGGCCAGGCTCCTGAGGTTCGGCGCGCCGCTGGCCCTGGGCCTCGGCATCGAGGCGGTGCTGATGAACGCCGACTACGTCATCGTCGGCGCCGTGCTCGGCCCCGCAGCGCTCGGCTTCTACCTGCTGGCCTTCAATGTCTCCAGTTGGGTGCCCAGCGTGATCGGGACCGCCCTGCGCTACGTCACGGTACCCAGCTTCTCCAGGCTGGCCGAGCAGCGGCCCGAGTCGCTCTCGCTGGGAGTGCAACGCTCGGTACCGCTGCTGGTCGCGTTCGTGCTCCCGGTCGCCGTCGTGACGGCCACGCTGGCACCGGAGATCGTGGCGTTCCTTTACGGCGAGAAGTGGGCGCCGGCCGCCGGGGTCCTGGCGCTGCTCGCGGTCCTGCTGGTCGTGCGGATGCTCACCTCCCTCGCCTTCGACGTCCTCACCTCGGCGGGCGCGACCAGGGCCACCGTGTGGATGAACCTCGGCTGGGCCGTGGCGCTGGTGCCCGCGCTGTGGGCGGGCACGCACTGGTACGGCATCCGCGGCGCGGCGATCGGTCACGCGCTGGCCGGCCTCCTGGTCGCCCTGCCGCTGGCGGCACTGATGCTGAGCCGCGCGGGGGTGCGCCTGGCACCGGTGCTTCCGGCCCTGGTCCGCCCGCTGCTGGGCGCCGCGGGCGCGGCGGCGGTCATCGTGGCGCTCGCCGGGGTGATGGACGGCTCCCCGTTCGTCCGGCTCTGCGTGGCCGGCGGCGGAGGACTGCTCGCCTACGTTCTGCTCGCCGTACCTGCGGCACGGCTCAGACAGCTCGGTGCGCGGGCGGTTCCCGCCCGCTGAACCACCGACAAGAGCCTTCAAACCACCGACAAAAGCCTTCGACCGCCGGCCAGAGCCCGCTGAACCACCGACAAAAGCCTTCAAACCACCGAGGAGAGGAAGAGACCGGATGCCGAACTCCGACACGCTGGTGTCCATCGTGCTTCCCGTGCGCGACGGCGCCGGGCGGATCGAGGGTGCCGTCCGCTCGGTCCTCGGCCAGGACCACGAGCGCCTCCAGCTGGTGATCTCCGACAACGCGTCCACGGACGGCACCGAGGAGATCTGCCGAGACCTGGCCGCGACCGACAGCCGGATCGTCTACCGCAGGCATCCGGAGAACGTGGGCCTGTTCGACAACTTCGTCCGTACCGTCGAGCTGGTCGAAGGCGAGTTCTTCCGCTGGGTCGGCGACGACGACCGGCTGGAGCCCGCGTGCCTCTCCCGCTCCCTGCGGGCTTTCGCCGAGGACGACCGGCTCGTCCTGGTCACCACGCAGGTCGCCTACACCGGACCCGACAAGATGGTCGCGACAGCCCCCCTGGAGAGGACGGGGCTGGCCTCGGACGACCCGGTCGAGCGGTTCACCGAGATGCTGCGGCTGCTCAACGAGAGCCACCTGCTCATCGACCCGCTCTACGGCCTGTTGCGGCGCGAGCCGCTGGCGCGGATTCCCCGGCGGAACATGCTCCGCGAGGACGAGGTGTTCGCCGCGAAGCTGGCGCTGGCCGGACCGTGGGGGCACGTCCCAGATGTCCTCGCCCACCGCAACTGGAAGCACGACACCCTGTCGGCGATCGCCCGCCGCCTCGACGTGCCGCCCTGGCGGGCCCGCTGCTCCACCCTCCTGCAGTGCGGGGAACTGCTCCGCTGGCTGCGGGAGGCCGGCCTCACCGACGAGCAGCACCGTCGCGCCCGCGCGGCGGTCCTCGGCATGTACGTGCGCCGCCAGCGGCTCACCGCGGCCCGCCGGGGGCGCAGGCTCGCCCTGATCGCCTCGGGACTCGTCCCCGGCGGGCGGTGAGAGAGCTCCCCCGGCCGTCCGTTTCAGAGATCCGCAGAAAGGAGAACCACCGTGACCACCGTCTTCTCCAACAGCGTGGTGGACGACGACACGCGCAGGGAACTGCTCTACCAGGGGCAGGTCTTCGTCTACTCGGCGACGCCCGCCTCCGCCCTGCTGGCGGCCTTCGCCAGGGAGATGACCGCCGAGGCGTTCGGCGAGCGCGACCCGGAGACCGCCCAGTTCGACATGCCTGTCGAGGAGTTCGCCGACCTGCTGGCCCGGCTCAAGCCACGGTTCATCCACCACCCCCGGTGCAAGGAACTGCTGCCCGCGGTTCTGCAGGAGCTGGGCTGCGACCTGGACCGGACCTACTTCGACGTGCCCCGGCTGCGCACCTCCACCTCCCACGACTACCTCACCTCCGGGATCTCCTACGCCTTCCACCCCCATCGGGACTGCTGGTACTCCGCCCCCTTCAACCAGCTCAACTGGTGGATCCCCGTCTACGAGGTGGTCCCGGAGAACGTGATGGCCTTCCACCCCCAGTACTTCGGCAGCCCGGTGCGCAACGGCAGCGCGCGCTACGACTACGCCGAGTGGAACAGGACCAGCCGGCTCACCGCCGCCCGGCACGTGCGCGGCGACAGCAGGGAGCAGCCCAGGCCGGAGGAGAGCGTCGTGCTCGATCCGCAGGTGCGGGTGGTGCCCGAGCCAGGGGGCGTCATGGTGTTCTCCGGCGCCCAGTTGCACTCCACGGTGCCCAACACCTCGGGCAGGACCCGCTTCAGCATCGACTTCCGCACCGTGCACATCGACGACGTGCGCGGCCGCCGCGGCGCGCGCAACGTGGACGCGGCGTGCACCGGTACCACCCTGCGCGACTTCGTGCGCTGTGCCGACCTCGACCCGATGCCGGAGGAACTGGCGCTGGAGTACGAGGCGGAGGCGCTGGCCAGGGTCGGGTGAGCGGCGGACCCCCGGCCACCGCCACACCGCAGTGGTGACAAGAAGCCGGCCACCACCACACCGCAGTAGTGACAAGGAGTTCGTGTGCCGCGACCAATACGCATCGTGTCCCGGGCGTCCGGCGCGCTCGGGGGAGCGGGGAAGACGTAGTGGAGTTCTGGAGGACCATCCTCGACCTCGCCAGAAGGAAGCGGGTCGGGTTTCCACTGGTCGGCCTGGCGCTTCTCGGCGCCGTGGCCGTCTTCTTCCTGGTGCCCCCGCGCTACCTGGCGAGCACCTCCATGGTGCTGACCACGCCCCCCGCGGGAGGGACGACGGACCCGGCCAAGCCGCTGGGGCGGAGCAACCCGCTGCTGCAGTTCAGCGACGGCCTCCGGACCACGGCGGGCATCCTCATCCTGTCCATGAACACCGAGGCGGTCGCGGCGGAGCTGGGCGTCGTGAAGGACGGCCCCGTCGAGCTGACGATCAACGACGGGCGTACCAACCCCAGCATGCTGGGCATCCTCATGAACGGCCCGTTCGTGTACGTGGAGGTGAGGAGCGACTCCGCCGACCTCTCCCGCACCGTCATGGCCAGGACCCAGCTCCGCCTGCGGACCGAGCTGATCCGCAGGCAGGAGATGCTCGGCGCCCCTCTCTCCACCTTCATCGGGCTCGTCGAGGTGGTGCCGCCCGCCTATCCCGTGGTGGACCGGAGCGGCACGTGGCAGGCCATGGGCGGGGCCGCGTTCCTCGTCGTCGCCCTCGGCCTCGGTGCCGTGTACGTCGTGGAGCGCCGCAGGGTGTTCCGGTTGAGGTCCGGCGGCGGTCGGTCGGGGGAGCCGTCCCCGGCCACGGGGGAGATCACGGCCACGGGGGAGCCGTCCCCGGCCACGGGGGAGATCACGGCCACGGGGGAGCCGTCCCCGGCCACGGGGGAGATCACGGCCACGGGGGAGCCGTCCCCGGCCACGGGGGAGATCACGGCCACGGGGGAGCCGTCCCCGGCCACGGGGGAGATCACGGCCACGGGGGAGCCGTCCCCGGCCACGGGGGAGATCACGGCCGACGGGGACGGCGAGGCGGACCACGATGACCGCGCAGGAAAGCCCGAGAGCGGCGAGGGGTGCGAGGGGCGGGAGGAGCAGACGGTGTGAGAGGTGGGCGAGGCAAGCGATAGAGGACCTGGTCACCGGCCGGGGAACCGTGCGGTTCCGCGACCCGGCGGCCTCCATGCAGCCAGGAAGCGGCCGGGAAGGGGAAGGCGTGGACTTCTGGGGGACAGTGCTCATCGTGTTGAGGCGCTGGTATGTCGCCCTGCCGGCGTTCCTGCTCTCCATCGGTGCCGCGGCGGGCGTCTACTCGTCGATTCCGACGCTCTACGTCTCGAACGCGGTGCTGGTGCTCACCATCCCGCCCACCGGCGGAAGCCTGCCGAGCGACCCGGGCCGCCCCAACGGGCTGACCAACCCCCTGCTGAACTTCGACTGGGGCCTGAGCATGTCCGCCTCGATCCTCATCCAGGTGATCAGCGCGCCCGAGACCGTGGAGTCGCTCGGCGTGCGGCCCGATGGCGACACCACCTTCACGGTCACCAACGGCAGCACCAATCCGGAGTCGCTGGACGGCGGGCCTTTCGTGTACATCGAGGGCACGAGCAGGTCACCGGCCGAGGCCCTGGACATCGTGATGCGGGTCAGGGACCGCGCGAGGATCGAGCTGGCCGGTCGCCAGAGGCAGCTGAACGCGCCCCCGGTGACCTACATCACGATGAACGAGATGGTGCCGCCGACGGAGCCGCAGCCCCAGCGCACGGGGAAGACGCGCGGAGCCGCCGCGGCCCTGCTTCTCGGGGTGCTCGCCGGCCTCGCCGCGGTGTTCTCCCTGGAGAGCTTCCTCGACGCCCGGAGGCGGAGGGGCAGGGGGAGCGCGGCGCCGCCGTCCGGGCTGCCCGCCGAGCCATCCCTGCTGCGGCGTTGAGAGCCCCCATGGTCCCCGCCTCCCTCGATCGCCCCGGTCTCCGCAGCGCCGACGGGGCCACCCTGGCCGCCGCGTTCGCCGTGGTCCTGATGCTGGTTCCCGCGCGGCTGGTCTTCCGCGGCGTGCCCTTCTCGCTCACACCGGCCGACGCGGTCGGTCTCTTCGCCGCGTTGTGGTGGTTCTGCGCGCACCTCACCACCACGCTGGGCGCCGCAAAGGGCGCCAACCCGGTGCGTACCGCGCTGTTCGCGTACGCGGTCGCGATGCTGGCCACCTACGGGTACGCCGGCGCCGGGTACCTGCCGCCCGACGAGCTCAACATGGCCGACCACGGCATCGTCCTCGTCGTGGCGACGGTGGGCATCGGGCTCGGGGCGTGCGACGGCATCCGGGGCCGGGAGCGGCTCGACTTCGTCCTGAAGTGTCTCGTGGTCTGTGGCGCGGCCGTCGGGGTGATCGCGGCGCTCCAGTTCGTGCTCGAATTCGACCTGACCAAATATCTGGCCTTTCCCGGCTTCCGGTTCACCTCGGACCTGCCGGCGATCCTCGAACGGAACACCCTGCGCCGGGTCGCGGGCACCACGGGGCACCCCATCGAACTAGGTGTCGTCTGCGCGATGATCATTCCTGTCGCGTTGCACTACGCGTTCGGTGCCCGCGATCGGGGCGAGCCCTCCCTTCGGTGGTGGGCCTGCTCCGCGCTGATCGGCGCCGGGCTGATGTTCTCCGTGTCGCGGTCGGCGGTCCTCGGAGTCGCCGTCGTCGGCGCGGTGCTCCTCGCGGGCTGGCCCGCGCGCAGGCGGCTGTGGGCGGCACTGGGCGGCGCTGGATTCCTGGCGGTGATGAAGGTGGCCGTACCCGGCCTGCTCAGCGTGTTCCTCGGGCTGTTCACCAGCCTGTCCAGTGATTCGAGCATCCAGTACAGGACCCACGACTACGCGGTGGCGGCCACCGAGATCGGGAACCACCCCTGGCTCGGCAGGGGGCTGGGCACCTGGTACGCGCCGAAGCACCTGATCTTCGACAACCAGTACATCCTGTCGCTGGTGGAGACCGGGGTCGTCGGCCTGGTCACCTTTTCCGGGATCTTCCTGACCGGCCTCTGGGCGGCGCTGCGCGCCCGCCGCCTCAGCTCCGACCCCGCCGTGCGGGACCTCGGGCTTGCCCTGGCCGCGTGCCTGGTCGTCCCCCTGGTCGGGGCGGCCACGTTCGACCTGCGCTCGTTCGCGACCGTGACCGGCCTGTCGTTCCTGATCATCGGAGCCGCGGGCTCGCTGCTGCGCGGCACCCGGCTGCCTGAGAAAGCCGTCGAGAGGCCCAGTGTCGGGAGGCCCAGTGTCGAGAGGCCCAGTGTCGAGAAGCCCCGTCGAGAAGCCACGTGAGGAGGTCAACCGACCAGCCGAGCGCGCAGGTCCGCCCAGGAACCCGCGGCCAGATCGCGTTCGCTGATCGCGGTGACCGACATCGGCCACCGGATGTCGAGATCGGGATCGTCGTAGCGGACCGTGAGGTCCTCGGCGGGGTCGTACTCCCGGTCGATCCGGTAGCAGACGTCCGCCTGATTGGTCAGTGCCTGATAGCCGTGTAACAAGCCAGGAGGAACGTAGAGGTGAACGAACATCTCATCGTCGAGCACCATCGACATCTGGCGGCCGAAGGTCGCCGAGCCCGGCCGGGCGTCGACGAGCACGTCGTACACGGCGCCTCGGGCGCACCTGACGAGCTTGGCCTCCCCCTGTCCGCCCCGGCCGTGCAGTGCCCTGATCGTCCCTCGCCGGGACCGCGACTGGCTGTCCTGGACGAACGCGGCGGGCCGCAGTCCGTGGGCGGCGGCGAGCGCGGTGTCGAAGGTGCGGGTGAACAGCCCGCGGCCGTCCCTGCGCTGGGTCGGAATGAACAACAGGACACCATCTATCTCGCCTCGTTCGACTCTCATGTGCCCATCTTTCCGACTTTGGAACCTTTCGGCCATCGAGAAAGGGAAAACAATTTGCAACCTTCCGGACACAGAGAAGGAGAAAACAGTGCCGGGAACATCCCGCTCGCGGATGGGCCGCCCGGTTCTGCGGCATGCCCGGTGACCTCGGGGGAGACCGGGCGCCAGAACGGTTCGGCCGAGCCTCCGGACGGTGCCGGACCGGGCGGGTCCTCCGGCGGGAATGGCGCCGGGGCGGGATTCGCGCATGTCCCGATCGGCGCGGTCGAGGTCATGGCGGTCGACGAGGCGGAGCTGCTCGACCACGTGGCGGCGGAATGGCGGCGGGGACGTGGCGGCGCGATCGTCACCGCGAACGTCGACATCGTCCGCGCCGCCACGCGCGATCCCGCTCTGGCCGACCTGGTCACCCGCTCCGAGATCGTGGTTGCCGACGGCATGCCGGTGGTCTGGGCCGCAAGGCTCGCCGGCCTGGCCCTTCCCTGCCGGATCACCGGGGCCTCGCTCGTGCACTCCCTGGCCGGGCGCGCCGCGCGCGAGAACCGCTCGGTCTACCTGCTCGGAGGGGAGCCCGGCATACCGGAGGCCGCGGCCCGGGTCCTCGCCGGACGCTCTCCGGGACTGCGCGTGGCGGGCACCTGCTCGCCCCCCTTCGGATTCGAGAGCACGCCGGAGGGGGTACGTGAGGTGGTCACCGAGGTGGTCGCCGCCGCACCGGACCTCGTCCTCGCCGGACTGGGCTTCCCCAAGCAGGAAAGGATCATCGCCGCCCTCCGCACCGAGCTGCCCGGCGCCTGGTACCTCGGCTGCGGAGCCGGGATCCCGATGGCGGCCGGGCGGTTTCGCCGCGCCCCGGAACCGGTCCAGCGGATGGGGGCCGAATGGCTGTACCGGCTCGCCCTGGAACCGCGCCGTCTGGCCCGCCGCTACCTGCGGGACGACGCGCCGTTCGCGGTCACCCTCCTCGCCGGCGCCCTGCGCACCCGCCTGACATCGAGACACCGCACATGACCGGCGATCTCCCGTCTCCCGGCGAGACCAGCCCTCCGGCACGATCCTCCCTCACCAGAAACGGCTCCGACATGGCTGTTCCGGCCCGGCCCCCGCTCGCCGTAGTGATCGTCACGTACTCGAGCGGCCAGGTCGTCGAGGGGTGCCTGCGCTCGCTCGGGGCGGCGCTGGCCGGTGCCGGTCCGGCACGGGTCGTGGTGGTGGACAACGCCTCGGCGGACGACACCGTCGAGCGGGTGCGCGGGGCCGCGCCGGAGGCCGCGGTGATCCAGACCGGGCGCAACGCCGGCTTCGCGGCCGGGGTGAACGCGGGCATCGCCGCCGCGGACGGCTGTGACGTGCTGGTGCTGAATCCGGACATCCGGCTCGCGCCAGGCTCGGTGCCCCTGCTCAGGCAGGCGCTCGCCGTACCGGGAACCGGGATCGCAGCCCCCCGCCTCACCGCCGAGACGGGCGAGCTCCACCTCTCCCTGCGCAGGCGTCCCACCGTGCTGAGGGCGCTGGGCGAGGCGCTGCTCGGCGGCCGGCGGGCCGGGCGGATCCACCCGCTCGGCGAGCTGGTCGTGAAGCCGGCCGCCTACGGCAGGCCGCACACCGTCGACTGGGTGACCGGCGCGGCCTGGATGGTCTCCCGGGCCTGTCTGGACGCCCTGGGCCCCCTCGACGAGCGCTACTTCCTCTACTCGGAGGAGACCGAGTACATGCTCAGGGCCGGGGAGGCGGGGTTCGCGGTCCGATACGAGCCCCGGGCCGAGGCCGTGCATCTCGGTGGCGAGCAGTCCACCTCAAGCCGGCTGTGGGCGCTGTCGGCGGCCAACCGGGTCCGGATGCACCGCGAGCGGTACGGCCGCCCGCGCGGGCAGCTGATGCGGCTGGCCGTCGGGCTCAACGAGCTGGTCCGCGCGGTCGCCAGGGGCGGCGCGGGCGGCATGCGGCACCGGGCCGCCCTGCGCCAGCTGATCGCGATGCGCGAGTGGCCGCCCAGGCCCGGCGAGGAGGCGGCCCTCACGACCCGTGAGGCGACCCCCCCGGCTGGGGAGGTGACCCTTCCGACCTGTGAGACGACATCCCTGGCCCGGGAGGAGGCTCCTGTCCGGCAGGCGGACTCCCCCGGCTACGTGTGCTTCTCGGCGCAGGACTGGTGGTACCACAACCGGGCGCACTCGGACTTCCAGCTCATGCGCTCGATCGCCGCCCACAGGAAGGTCCTCGTGGTCAACAGCATCGGGATGCGGATGCCGACGCCGGGCAGGTCCACGCAGGTGCTGCGGCGCGTCGGGCGCAAGCTGCGCAGCGTCGCGATGCTCGTCAGGAGGCCGCTACCGGAGCTGCCCGGCTTCTACGTGATGTCCCCGCTGCCGCTGCCCTTCTACGGGTCGCCGCTGGTCAGGCGGGTGAACGCGCTGCTGGTCCGGGCACAGGTGCTGGCCGTCTCGCGGGCACTGGGGCTGCACCGGCCCGTGATCATGGTGACCATCCCCACGGCGTGGGACGTGGTGCGCCCGATGCGCAGGCAGGCGCTGGTGTTCAACCGCTCCGACCGGCACTCGTCGTTCCCCGAGTCCGACCGGCCGACCATCGAGGCGCTGGAACGCGGGCTGCTGGAGCGTTCCGACCACGTGGTCTACGTCAGCACCGCGCTGATGGACGAGGAGCGCCGGATGACCGGGGACCGCGCGTACTTCCTCGACCACGGTGTGGACACCGACCATTTCCGGCGGCGCCCGGAGAGCGAACAGCCCGCCGACCTTCGCGCGATTCCCGGGCCGAGGGTGGGTTTCTTCGGCGCGCTGGACGACTATCTGGTGGACTTCGACCTTCTCGAACGGATAGCCGTGGAACTGCCCGACGCGTCGCTGGTTCTGATCGGCGACGCGACGGTCCCCATGGAACGGCTCACCCGCCATCCGAATGTGCACTGGCTCGGATTCAGGCCGTACGAAAGGATTCCCGCCTACGGATCGGGGTTCGATGTCGCGATCATGCCGTGGCTGGACAATCCATGGATCAAGCATTCGAACCCGATCAAACTCAAGGAATATCTCGCGCTGGGCCTGCCGGTGGTCAGCACCGATTTCCGGGAACTCGTGAACTATGCCGATCGAGTGAGAGTCGCCGCAGGCGGTGACCTTTTCCTGGACGCTGTCCGTGCGACATTGCGTGAGGGGGGTCTGCGGCCGGCCGGCGACCTGCGGGGGTCCGTGCTCGGCGCGTCCTGGTCGTCGCGTGCGGCACAACTGATGGCGCTCGCCGAGCCGTCTACCGGGTCCGGGTTGAGGGGGACGAGGCCGTGGGGGCTGGAAGGCGCGGACGGGTGAGGGGGCGTCGGCCCAGGCGGCCGCTGCCGATGCTGGTCGGGGTGGGGGCCGCCTCGGTGACGATGGCGATGCTCGGGTTCTGCTCGGTCGACGCGCCCGCCGACCAGGCCAGGCGCCCGCTCGCGGATACGTCGCCCGGTGCCCCGCCACGGGGCGACGTGCCGGAGGTGAGAGCGCCGGAGGGCTCTACCCGGACCACCGGCCACGCGTGGTCGGCCCAGGGCCCTCCGGCGACGGCCGCGCGGGTGCCGTGGGAGGGCGGTCCCGCCTACTACGGGCGGTTTGCCGCACCCACTGCGGCGGGCTGGACGAATCCGTCGTTCTTCCCGGTCGGCGTCTGGTTCGAGTCCGTGATCAGCCAGGCCGATGTGAACAGGGACAGGGCCGCGGGGATCAACACGTACGTGGAGCTGACCGAGACCAGCGACATGGCACTGGTGCGGAAGAACGGCATGTCGGCGCTGACGAACGTCCCCCTGCCCGGCTACGGCAGCGAGACGGTGGGCTGGCTGCTCGACGACGAGGTCGACATGTGGGCGAAGGCGGGGGACGCGCGGTGGACCGGTAACCACCCCGGCGAGGGCACCCTGTGCGTCCCGGAAGAGCAGGGATGCGGTTTCACTGTTCTACGCACCCAGAAGGACCGGTTCCCGAAGGGCGACGGAAGGCTCCACTACGCCAACTACGGCAAGGGCGTGATGATGTGGGAGAAGGACGCGGACGCCGCCGCGTTCGTCAACCGCTTCACCGACGCCGTCTCGGCCGACGTCTACTGGTACACCAGCGCGAGCGCCTGCCTGGACGGGCAGAACTTCCTGGCACTGCCGGTCGCCAGGTGCCGCAGGGCCGCCAACTACGGCGCCGTCATCGACCGTCAGCGCGAACTGGACGCGTTGGACGGCCGCCGCCAGCCGATCTACGGTTTCGTCGAGGTCGGCTGGCCGGCCGAGAACGACACCCGAGCGATCCAGCCGGACCAGGTGACGGGCGCGGTGATGAGCTCGCTGATCCACGAGGCCCGGGGCATCATCTACTTCAACCACAACTTCGGCGGCCCCTGCCACTCCCAGCACGTGCTGCGCGAGGGGTGCGGGAAGGCGGTCAGGCCCGCGGTGGCCGAGATCAACCGGCGGATCGGGAAGCTGGCCCCAGTGCTGAACACCCAGTCGTACGCGCACCGCTTCGGCCCCGGCCTCGACACCATGCTGAAATACCACCGGGGCTCGTACTACGTCTTCGCGATGCCCGGCGGGAAGGCTGCGCCGGGCAGGCGCACGTTCACGCTGCCGCGCGGGGTGCGGGCCGCGCGCGCCGAGGTCCTCTTCGAGAACCGGACGGTCCGCGTCGACGGCAAGGGCAGGTTCGCCGACTTCTTCGCCGCCGAGTACTCCCACCACATCTACCGGATCACGCCTTAGTGTCCTGCGCCTGAAACCCGTCCTGACAGGGGAGGTGCCAGCGGGCCCAGACGGTTTTGCCGGGGCGGTCGGGGAGGGGAATGACGCCGTGGTCGTGGGTGAGGGCTCTGACGATCGCCAGGCCGCGGCCGTGGATGGCCTCGGCGTCGAGGGCGAGGTGCCGGGGCCATCTGGGACCCCGGTCGGTGATCTGGATCTGGAACTCGTCCGCGTTCGCCCACAGGGAGAGCCTGACCACGGGCTCGCCGTGGATGATCGCGTTGGCGAGCAGCTCGCCGACCACCAGGACGGCGTCGTCGACGAGGTGGCGCAGCGCCCAGGCGGCGAGGGTCTCGCGCACCATGGCGCGGGTCTTGCCGACGATCGGCAGATCATGTGGTAAGTCCCAGCAGACGGTGCGCGGGGCGTCTGGAGTCTGCGAGTCGTCCAGGGGGCGTGGAGCGTCCAGGGTCGGTGAGGTGTCCGGGGTCTCGGGCATGGGCTCTCCTTGGGGCGGCGGTGTGGTGTGTTCGGCCTCGCGCATCAGGCCGCGTAGTTCGTCGGCGGTGCGGGCCCGCACGATCAGGGGTTCGGGGGCGGGCCAGGCGGCGACGGCGTGGAAGTGCCGGGTGCCGGGGCCGTACCAGACGGTCCAGGCGGGCTCGATCTGGTCGAGTTGTTCGGCGGCGGCGCGTTCGGCCGGGTCCCAGGGGTGGGAGTCGACCTGCGCGGTGGCCGTTCCTTGCCGGTGCCGCCCGCTCTGCCGGGGCTGGGGGTCGCGTCCGTTCATGCCGTCGCTCCCTGCCGGTACGGGGTGTGCCTGCCGGAGGGGGGACGGGTGCCCGGTGGCCTTCCACGCCGGTACGGCACGGCGGCCGTGGTCACGGCCTGCTCCGGTCGTCGGTGTCGGCCGGGGGATGGCGTGGGGGGTTGTCCGGAGGGGAACATCAGAACCTGCTCGGCGGAGAGCGTCGGAGGGTGTGCGGGGGAGGTTGCTGGAACCCGCTTGGAAGGGGATATCGGGGGGTGTTCGGGGAAAGGTGCCGGGGCCTGCCTGGGGAAAGTGGTGGGGGGTGCCGGGGTGAGGGTCGGGTGGATGGGGTGGGCCGCCGGGTGGCTGGAGAGGTTGAGGCGGCGGCGGGCGGTCATTCGGGCGTGGACCTGGGCGGGTGTGGGCTGCTCCCAGTGGTGGTGTGCGCGGTGCGGGAGGCTGGTGGCCTCGTGCGCGTACGGGGGGTGACCACACCAGCGGCAGCCGAGGGGCATCGGCGGCTGGTCTGCGTGCCAACGTACCCGGATCGGCCTGGGGTTTCCTCTAGGGTTGTGCATCAGGTCGGATCTCCTGAGTCCGGTCGAGGGGCTTGTCATGGCGTGCCGTGCCGTGGCAGGCCCCGCTTTATCTGTGTGTTAAGGGCGATATAGCCCTGTATTTCCGTCTTGCGCGAAGTGGCTTCCGTCCACCCGGTGGGGCTTACTCAGTGGTGACAAGTGTGTGTCCGAAAGAGGCGTGAGCCGCGATCGATGGTGCGTTTTTCACTGAATCGGCAGACATTTCCACTCCTTTTATCCGGACATATGCTGCGATTTTTTCGACGGTCGTAGAGGGTTGCTCTCCGTGCTCAAGAGAGGGCCGCTCCGGTGGTGTTTCCGCTCTCCCGGACCTCTTCATAGGGTGCCCCTAGGTGACTACTTTGGGTATCGAAAGTCGAGGCACATCAGTGTGACAGTTTGTGGAAAAGCTGCTCTGCTTGTGTCGCGTGTGGAATCCCCCGCTGGACGGAGCTGAAATGTCCAAGGACCCCAAACTCAACCCGAAAAACGAAAAATGGGCTCTCTTCGGCGCGGAACTCCGCAAATACCGGAAAAAGGCAAAAATGACCCAGGATGATCTGGCCGAGGTGACTCAGTTCAGCAGGAGCCTGCTGAGCTTCACCGAGAGAGGCGAGCGCAATCCCAGCCGTAACCTGGCACAACGCTGCGACGACGCTCTGGGCGCGAACGGAGAACTCATCCAGTACTGGACGTACATCACCCACGCGGCGAGCCCTCGCTGGTTCCGCGACTGGCTCGACATCGAACCGGAAGCGCACACCCTGCACGCTTGGGAGCCGCTCGTCGTGCCCGGCCTTCTCCAGACCGAGGAGTACGCGCGGGCGGTTATTCGCGGAGAGCCGGGCATAACTGACGAGCAGGTAGAAAAGGCCGTCGCGGCTCGCATGGAGCGACAGAAGATCTTGTTGAGATCTACGCCGCCTATGCTCTGGGTTATCCTCGACGAAGGAGTCCTGCACCGCCCGATCGGCGGAGAAGAGGTCATGCAACACCAACTCCAGCATCTTCTGGAAATGGTCGAGCTACCTCGGATTGGTATCCAGATTCTTCCTTTGATACGAGGGTCGACTACGGGAACTTCGGGAGGCTTCGTGATCGCCCAGCTTCCAGGAAACCCGGATATGGTATATGTCGAGTCTGTAACGCACGGACATGTGACAAATCGGCCAGAGGATGTCGGGGCTGTCTGCGCCCGATACGACACCATCCGAGCTGAGGCAAGCCCTCAGTACGTCTCGATCGAATTGATCAGAGAGGCAGAGAGGCTATGGGCATGAGCGATGAGCTGAAAAGCGCGGCCTGGCGTAAGGCCACCAAGAGTGCGTCAAACCAAGGGAACTGCCTGGAGGTTGCTCCGTTGTCGGGTGGTCGGGTGGGGTTGCGTGACACCGAGGCTCCCGAGCGGGCGCCGTTCGTGGTGAGCGCGAGTGTCTGGGACGCCTTCGTCGACGGCGCCAAGAAGGGCGAGTTCGACTTCTGACCCCTACTACGGAAGCCCCCGGAACCCCTGGCCGCCTGGCCAGGGGTTCCGTCGTTGACCTACCCGCGTTTGATGGTTGAGGTTCTCGGGCCGGAAACTCCCACGGCGGTGCCTGCATCGCATCGGGCCAGGTCTTGCTCACGCCTGATCTCCGTAGCGAGCCGCTCCATCGCGGCGGACTTCTCGGCATCCGACAGCATAGGTAGTCCCGCAGCCCGGCGCCGCTCCCGCGCCCGCTGCTTCACCTCGTCCCAGTTGACCGCGCTCATTCGTACTCCCCGCCATCCAGCTCCATCCATGCCTTAACCCTGGCGTTAAGTTCGCAGAAAAGGGGGCGCTTTTCTGAGCAGAGGAACAAGCCGGGTCGCGTCCGCGCAGGTGGTGTACGAGTGTTTGAGATCGGTACCCGCGTCGCGCCTGGCTGATCGCCGTTGAAAAGCGGGGCGTCGTCCGTGGGGAAAAGCGCGGCGGGGGTGGTGGAGTGGTTGGGGGCCGCTCACCGGTAACGCATCGCGCAGGGTGGGGGCGGGCGTTGGTCGGGTGTGGGTGACCGGGGGCGGGCCGGTGGAGCTCCGGGAGGGGGCAAAGCGGGTCATGGCGGGCGTGGAGGCGGGGCCGTGGTGGTGACGATCGGGGATTTTCCATGATCTGGGTGAGTTGGCACGCTGGGGGCGTGCGGATTCACCCAGATCAAGGAAGGCACCACTCCCCGCCCCTCGGGTGGGCCGCTTTTCGTGGTGGAAGGCCCCATTCGTCCCTGCACCCGGTTGGGGGCGGCCCTTGACCGGACGCCCCGCGGACCTTCGTCCCCGCACGGCGAGAGCCCCGCACGGCGAGAGCCCCGTGCGAGGCGGCGGCGAGGAGCGGTGAGGAGCGGCCCCGGATCCTTCCGCACCGCGGCGGACCCGTACCGATGAGCGGTCTTGGGCCACTCCACGGTCCTCGGCGCGCTTTTGATCTTCGACCCCGCACGATGCGTCACCAACGAGCGGCCCTGAAGCACTCCACCACCCTCGCCGCGCTTTTGATCTTCGACCCCGCACGACGCGACACCAACGAGCGGCCCCACACCACTCCACCACCCTCGCCGCGCTTTTCCCCACGGACGACGCCGCGCTTTTCCACCGTGACCGGCTTACCGGACTTGGATGCTCGTACACCACGTCCATGGACGCGACCGCCGTCTGCTCTGCTTCCGTAAGCTTGTCCTCTTATGCCTGTTTGCGGGTGCGGGTCGTCTTCGGAGGGCGCGTGGTGGCCCAGTTGAGTCGGCCGCTCAGCCGTTTTCGCGGGTGAACCACTCCACGGTCCGCCGCAGCCCCTCCTCAAGACCGACGGTGGGCCGCCAGCCGAGGATCTCGGCGGCGGGGGCCGGGTCGGCGATCCTGGCGCTGTCCAGCGGTCTGTCGGTGAGCGCGCCGTAGCGGGGGCCGACCCGGCCGCCGACGATCCGGGAGAGCAGGTCCACCGTGTCGCGGATCGAGGTGCCCGTCCCGGTGCCGATGTCGAAGGCCCGGCCCGCCGCGTCCGGGGTCTCGCCCGCCGCGAGGAAGGCGTCGACCACGTCGTCCACGTACACCCAGTCGAGTTCGCGCGTCCCGCTGCCCAGCTCGGGTTCCCGCCCGCGCAGCAGGGACAACGCCACGTAGGGGACCAGCTTGCGGGTGTCCTGACGGCCGGGTCCGTAGACCATGCCGATCCGCAGGTTGCTGACCTGGACGCCCCACAGGTGGTGGAACATCCGCGCGTAGCCGTCCGCGGCCCACTTGGACACCGCGTAGGGCGAGGACGGCGCCCTGTCGCCCTCATCGGGCCGTAGCTCCTCCAGCGAGCCCGCCAGCACCACCCGGGTCCCGGTGCTGTCGGCGCCGCCGGCGACCGCCGTGAGCAGGTTGACCACACCGGTGAGGTTGCTGTGCAGCATCGGCAGCACCAGCCGGGGATCCCTGGCCCCGGCGACCTCGCTGGCCAGGTGGAACACGACCTCCGGGCGGACGGAGGCGACGAGCTTCTCCACCGCGCCCTCGTCGGCGACGTCGGCGATGTGCCAGGTCTCGCCGTCCGTGCTCTCCCTGACCCGGCGGCCGACCGCGTGCACCCGCGCGCCGAGTACGCTCAGGCGTCGCACCAGGTGGGCCCCGATGAAGCCGCCCGCCCCTGTCACCAGCACCCGTTTCCCACGCCAGCGATCCTCTGCTCCGTGCACGGGGGCGTGTGCCGCTACCGGGCTTCGCATGTGAGCTCTCCCTGTTCGAGCGAGGTTCTCGGGGGAAGGACCGGATAATTCATACCGCGTGACGTCGGATATCGGCAGGCATTACCGAGAGTCCGGGGAAAAGCGATGAGGCCCGCTCCGAAGAGCGGACCTCATCAGGTGGCACCGGGTGCGGGTGTCGGGTCAGCCGATGCGCCAGGTGTCTCCGGCGAGCAGCAGGTCGTTCAGGTCAGCTGGGCCCCGCTCACCGATGGCCTCCTGGAGTTGCTCGGCCATGAGCTCGTCGTAGGAGGGGCGGGAGACGCTGCGGAAGACGCCGATCGGGACGTGCTCGAAGGCGGGCTCGTCCAACCGGGAGAGCGCGAAGGCCAGCGAGGGATCGGCGCGGTGGGCGTCGTGCACGAGGATCTCGTCCTCGCTCACCGCCGACCTCGGGACGACCTCGATGCCGCCGTCCGCCGCCCGGCGCACCGCCTTGGAAGCCGAGGCGATGGGCTGGCCGTGCTCCAGACGGAGCGTGATGTCATCACGCCGTTCCGGGTCCTTCAACTGCTCGAAGGCGTTGTCGTTGAAGATGTTGCAGTTCTGGTAGATCTCGACCAGGGAGGTGCCCCGGTGCTCGGCGGCCTGGCGCAGCACCGACTGCAGGTGCTTGCGGTCGGAGTCGATGGTCCTGGCCACGAAGGAGGCCTCGGCGCCGATGGCCAGCGAGATCGGGTTGAACGGCTTGTCCAGCGAGCCCATCGGGGTGGACTTCGTGATCTTGCCGACCTCGGAGGTCGGGGAGTACTGGCCCTTGGTGAGACCGTAGATCCTGTTGTTGAACAGCAGGATGTTCAGGTTGACGTTGCGGCGCAGCGCGTGGATGAGGTGGTTGCCGCCGATGGACAGCGAGTCGCCGTCACCGGTGATCACCCAGACCGACAGGTCGGGACGCGAGGTGGCCAGGCCGGTCGCGATCGCCGGGGCACGGCCGTGGATCGAGTGGAACCCGTAGGTGTCCATGTAGTACGGGAACCGGGAGGAGCAGCCGATGCCCGAGACGAACACCATGTTCTCGCGCTTGAGGCCGAGCTCCGGCACGAACGACTGGACCGCGGCCAGGATGGCGTAGTCACCGCATCCGGGGCACCAGCGGACCTCCTGGTCGGTCTTGAAATCCTTCATCCCGAGCTTGACCTCGGACTTCGGGACCAGCGAAAGCCCCCCGCCGGTTCCGGGGACGGACGATTCGGTACCACTACTCACTGTCGATCACGTCCTGGATCACGCCGGCAAGTTCCTCGGCCTTGAACGGAAGCCCACGCACTTGGTTGTAGCTGATGATGTCGACCAGGAAGCGGGCGCGGAGCAGGAGCGCGAGCTGGCCGAGGTTGATCTCCGGCAGGAGCACCTTGTCGTACGCGCGCAGGATCTCGCCGGTGTTGGCGGGCAGCGGGTTGAGGTGTCGCAGGTGAGCCTGGGCGACCTTGCCGCCGGCCTTCCTGATGCGCCGCGCGGCCGCCGCGATCGGCCCGTACGTGGACCCCCAGCCGAGCACCAGCACGCGGGCGTCACCGTCGGGATCGTCCACCTCCAGCGCCGGGATGTCGTGGGCGATCCCGTCGATCTTGGCCTGGCGGACCCTGACCATCCGGTGGTGGTTGTCGGGATCGTAGGAGATGTTTCCGGTGTTCTCGGCCTTCTCGATGCCGCCGATCCGGTGCTCCAGGCCGGCGGTGCCGGGAATCGCCCAGGGGCGGGCGAGGGTCTCGGAGTCGCGCTTGAACGGCAGGAAGGTCACGCCGTCCTCGGCGTTCGGCCCGGAGGCGAACTCGGTGGAGATGTCGGGCAGATCGGCGGCGTCGGGCACCTTCCACGGCTCGGAGCCGTTGGCGAGGTAGCCGTCGGAGAGCAGCATGACCGGGGTGCGGTATTTCACCGCGATCCTGGCCGCCTCCACCGCCGCGTCGAAGCAGTCGGAGGGGGTCGCGGGGGCGATGATCGGCAGCGGCGACTCGCCGTTGCGGCCGTACATGGCCATCAGGAGGTCGGTCTGCTCGGTCTTGGTGGGCATGCCGGTGCTGGGACCCGCGCGCTGCACGTCGACCACGATGAGCGGCAGCTCGGTGGTCACCGCGAGGCCGACGGTCTCGGCCTTCAGCGCGACACCGGGCCCGGAGGTCGTCGTGATGCCCAGGGCACCGCCGAAGGCGGCGCCGAGCGCCGCGCCGACGCCCGCGATCTCGTCCTCCGCCTGGAAGGTGCGGATGCCGAACCGCTTGTGCTTGGAGAGCTCGTGCAGGATGTCGCTGGCCGGGGTGATCGGGTAGGACCCGAGGAAGAGCGGCAGCTTCGACTGCACCGAGGCGGCGATCAGGCCGTAGGCGAGCGCCTGGTTGCCGGAGATGTTGCGGTACACGCCAGGGGCCAGTTTGGCTGGCTTGACCTCGTAGGAGACCGAGAAGGACTCGGTGGTCTCGCCGTAGTTCCAGCCCGCCTGGAAGGCGGCGATGTTGGCCTTGGCGATGTCGGGCTTCTTGGCGAACTTGGTCTCCAGGAACTGGATCGTCGCCTCGGTGGGCCGGTGGTAGAGCCAGCTCAGGAGCCCGAGGGCGAACATGTTCTTGGACCGCTCGGCGTCCTTCTTGGACAGCGCGAAGCCTTCGAGGGCCTTGACGGTCAGCGAGGTCAGCGGCACCGGGTGGACCCGCCACGCGGCGAGCGAGTCGTCTTCGAGCGGGTTGACCTCGTAGCCCACCTTCTGCAGGTTGCGCTTGGTGAACTCGTCGATGTTGGCGATGATGTCGGCGCCGCGCGGCAGGTCCGAGAGGTTCGCCTTCAGCGCGGCGGGGTTCATCGCGACCAGGACGTTGGGCGCGTCACCCGGGGTGAGGATGTCGTGGTCGGCGAAGTGGAGCTGGAAACTCGACACGCCCGGCAGGGTGCCTGCGGGGGCGCGGATCTCAGCGGGGAAGTTGGGGAGTGTCGACAGGTCGTTGCCGAACTCAGCCGTCCCGGCGGTGAAGCGGTCGCCGGTCAGCTGCATGCCGTCGCCGGAGTCACCGGCAAAACGGATGATCACGCGTTCGAGTTGCTGAACCTGCTTGGTCACAGCTCAGTCCTCCTCGACGCGACAGGGCGCCGTTGCTCGTGGCACATTCTTTTTTCCATGCTAGATCCTCGGGGTCAGGCGCCATGTTTTTCGCTAGATCCTCGGGGTCAGGCGTCGTGTTTTTCGCTAGAACCTCGGGGTCACGCGTAGTGTTTTCGCGTTCCACTCGGCCGAGGAAGGCAACCCGTGTCGCATGTCCTCGGCGGCCGCTGGGTCGAAACCTGGGCGCGCAGTCGCGTGTTGGGCCGTACCACGGCCTACGTGAAAGTCACGATCGCGGACGGTCGTCCCGACACAGCCCCGCTGCGAGCCGGCACAGGTCGACGTGCAGGCGGGCGAAGAGGACAGTTGAGGTCACGCTGCCTAACTATACGTCCCGCTGCGGACGTGCTCTCATCGTCTCTGGCTATGGCCCCATAGCTCCAGGTTATGACATCGGCTACCGGTCCAGCGCCGTCGAAACGCCCCCGGAGTCGTAGATTCGGCCGGGCACCATCCCGCGCGAGCCGTACAGCTCGGGAACGGTGACAAAGGTATAGCCCGCCGCGGAGAGCCGGCGCAGGATTTCGGGGACCGCGTCGACCGCCGCGGGATGGGAGTCGTGCATGAGGACGATCGCTCCGGGCTCGACCCGGGTGACGGTCCGGTCGGCGATCGCCCGGGGGGGGCGGTCCTGCTGGTCATCGGGGTCCACGTTCCAGCGCACCACGGCCATGTTCAGGCGGCTCGCGATGGAGGCCACCTGAGTGTCGACGCCGGCGTACGGCGGGCGCACCAGGGTGGGGGCCTGGCCGATGATCGGGGCGATCGCGTGCTGCGCGCGGGTGAGCTGGTCGGCGATCTCGGTGGGGGTCAGCATGGTGAGATCGCGGTGGGACCAGGTGTGGTTGGCCACCAGGTGGCCCTCGTCGCGTATCCGCCTGAGCAGGTCGGGCCGGGTGGAGGCGTTGGAACCGAGGGTGAAGAAGGTCGCCCTCGCTCCGTGGGCGCGGAGGATGTCGAGTAGCCGCGCGGTCTCCGGGCCCGGCCCGTCATTGTAGGTCAGCGCCACGCACCTGAGCTTCGCGCAGTCCACGCTGCCCGCCTTGGAACTGCGCGCCGGAGGCTTGTCGGTGCTCGCGGCCTCGATTTCCTCCCGCGACGTGGGGGCCGGAACCTTCTTCGCCGCCACGGCCGTGCGCTGTGCCCGCAGCCCGATCTCCGACAGCAGCGGCGCCGCGGTCGCGGACGGTACGGCGACCGCCACCCGGCCGGCGACCCCCAGCCCCACCTGCTCGTCGTCGAACTCCACGACGAGGCCGCCACGCGGGTTGAAACCGAGGGAGTCGAACATCTCCCGGTCCGGCCTGAGCGCGTTCGGGTTCACCAGCGGTCTTCGCAGCGCCAGTTCGCTTTTGACGATCCCGGCCAGCGTGACCAGCGCGGGACGGCCGGTGAGCAGGTCGGAGGAGTCGAGGGCGCGCCGCTTCACCCGGTCGTACCAGACGGTGGTGCGCGCCTCGTGCCAACCCGACTCCTTGGAGTGACCGATGCGCAGCCGTATCCCCAGGACCTCGGGGGACGCGGCGGCGAGCTGCCAGTCCACGTTGAATTCGGGCTTGGGCAGGGCGTCGGCGAGGCCGTTGCGCCGGGTGAACCCGTCGAACCCTTCGCGCACGATCCCGTGGAGCTTCTTGGTGAGGAGGGGGGCGTCGGTGACGATCGGATAGGCGGCGTGCGCGTGCAGGTTTCCCGCCTCTCCGGAGAACAGGGTCTGGGTGCTCAGGCCCTGGACCACGGAGGGGTCCACATAATTGATCAATGTGGGCTCCGAGGGCACGGGGGTCTTCGCGGAAGAGGGGGTGATGGCTGCGCCGCAACCGGCGATCGTCACGGCCATCCAGGCGATTCCTCCGACGAATCGCAGGTTGGGCATGAAGTCACTTTAGGCGAGAAAATGGTGCATTTACCCTGATTTGAGATTAAGTGCACGGAGACTTTAGCACCTTGGGCGCATGGGCTTCGCTGCATGACGGGAAGGGCGGATACTGCTATAGGTAGGGCGTACGGCAGATCCAGGGAGGCCGTGCGGCAGGCCCCGAAGAGGAGAGGCCATGAGCGGATATTTCGGCTCTTATATGGTGGTCCTCGCGCTGTTCGCGATCGGCCTGCTGATCGTCGCCGGGGCGCTGCTCGTCAACCGGGCGCTCCGTCCCAGCCGCCCCACCCCCGAGAAGCTGCTCACCTATGAGTGCGGCGTCGACCCGGTCGGCGACGGCTGGGCGCAGTCCCAGATCCGCTACTACGTGTTCACCTACCTGTACGTGATCTTCGCGGTTGACGCGGTCTTCCTCTTTCCCTGGGCGACGATCTTCGCCGAGCCCGGCTTCGGTGTGGCCACCCTGGCCGAGATGTTCGTCTTCCTTGGCTTCATCACGCTCGGCATCCTGTACGCCTGGCGCAAGCGCGTGCTCACCTGGACCTGAACCGGGCGAGCGCGGTCACCGACCCTGAAGGAGAATGCGAGCCATGGCAGATCTCCCGATGCCCACGGTGGGCCCGGCCTCACGGCTCGCCCCCAAACCCATGCGCTTCATCCTCAACTGGGGGCGTCGCTACTCACTGTGGGTGTTCAACTTCGGACTGGCCTGCTGCGCCATCGAGTTCATCGCGACCTCGATGAGCAGGCATGACTTCATCAGATTCGGGGTCATTCCGTTCGCCAACGGTCCCCGGCAGGCGGATCTGATGATCGTCTCGGGCACGGTGACCGACAAGATGGCCCCCGCGGTCAAGCGGCTCTACGAGCAGATGCCCGACCCCAAGTACGTGATCTCCTTCGGCGCCTGCTCCAACTCCGGCGGTCCGTACTGGGACTCCTACTGCGTGACCAAGGGCGTCGACCAGATCATCCCGGTGGACGTCTACGTCCCCGGCTGTCCTCCCCGCCCCGAGGCGCTGCTCCACGGCATCATGATGCTCCAGGAGAAGATCGCCGCCGAGAACCTGGGTGACCGCTATGCCTGACCCGCAGCCTTTCACCTACGGCGAGAGTGCCCGGGTGTCGGAGTCCTTCGGCTACCGGACCGTCGAGGTGGACGCCGACGACTGGATCGCCCTGCTGGAGTCCGCCAGATCCCAGGGGTACGAGTTCTTCGACTGGCTGACTGCGGTGGACGACCCGCCGGAGGCTTTCGCGGTCGTCGCCCACCTCTTCGCCCCCGCCTCCCACGCCCACCTGCTGCTGCGCACCAGGGTGTCGCGGCTGGACCCCCGGCTGCCCAGCGCGGTCGGCGTCTTCCGCGGAGCCGACTGGCATGAGCGCGAGACCTTTGAGATGTTCGGCGTCGTCTTCGAGGGCCACCCGAACCTCGTCCCGCTGCTGCTCCCCGAGGGCTTCGAGGGCTTCCCGCTGCGCAAGGACTTCGTACTGGCCGCCCGGGTCGCCAAGGCGTGGCCGGGAGCCAAGGAACCCGGCGAATCCGACCACGGCTCGCCGAGCCGCCGCAAGACGCTCCCGCCCGGGGTGCCCGCCGACTGGGGGCGAGAGCGTGGCGGCTGAGACACTCCGGCGGCCGGGACGCCCCGGTGCCCGTACCGCCTGTGACGTCCGTACCGCCTGTGACGTCCGTACCGCCTGTGACGTCCGTACCGCCTGTGACGTCCGTACCGCCTGTGACGTCCGTACCGCCTGTGACGTCCGTGACATATGTGAGGCCCGTGGTGACCGGGGGGTTCCCCCGGAGGAGCGGAGGTGCATGTGATCGCCGAGGTGCTCGACGTCGCGGTCCGGCTGGTCGTGATCGTCGCGGCCTTCCTGGTGCTGCCGCTGGTCGCCGGGCAGATGGAGCACAAGGTCATGGCGCACATGCAGGCGCGCCTCGGCCCCATGTACGCCGGAGGCTTCCACGGCTGGGCCCAGCTGATCGCCGACGGGATCAAGTTCATGCAGAAGGAGCAGGTGGTCCCGACCGCCGCCGACCGCCGGGTTTTCAACCTGGCACCCGGCGTGGCGCTGGTCCCCTATCTCCTGGTGCTGGTCGTCATCCCGGTCGGGCCCGGGCTGGTCGGGGTCGACCTGGACGCCGGGTTGTTCTTCGTCCTCGCGGTGATGGGCGTCGGGGTGCTCGGCTCGATCATGGCCGGCTGGTCGTCGGGCAACAAGTACTCGGTCCTGGGCGGGGTGCGCTCGGCGGCCCAGCTCATGTCGTACGAGCTGCCGCTGGTCCTCGCGGCCTCCAGCGTCGCGATGGCGGCGGGCACGCTCTCCCTGCCGGGCATCGTGGAGGCCTGGCAGTGGTGGTGGCTGCCCTGGCAGGCGATCGGCGGCGTGGTCTTCTTCGTCGCGGGGCTCGCCGAGCTCCGCCGCCCGCCGTTCGACATGCCGATCGCCGACTCCGAGCTCATCATGGGCCCGATGACCGAGTACACGGGCATGAGGTTCGCCCTGTTCATGCTGGCCGAGTACGCGGGGATCATCGTGGTCTCCGCGCTGACCAGCGTGCTGTTCCTGGGCGGCTGGCAGGGGCCCCTCCTGCCGGGACCGGTGTGGATGCTCATCAAGGTCTTCCTACTGGTCTTCGTGGTCATCTGGCTCAGGGTGAGCTATCCCAGGCTCCGCGAGGACCAGCTGCAGAGGCTCGCCTGGGTCGGTCTGGTGCCGCTGGCACTGGTCCAACTCGCCCTGACGGGGATCGTCAGGGTCGCCGCCGGGTAGCCTCGCACCACGCGCCCGCACCGGTTTCCCGCTCGGCCCACCGCAGGGCTGATCTGACGTTCGAAGCGCCCACGCTGGGCAGGGGGCAGCGCGCCCTGCGACACCACTTGCCAAGGACGGAACGGATGACACTCGCGCTTGCCGTGGAAAACGACGAACTGGTCGTCGATGTGCCGGAACACCCGCCGGTGCGGCTGCCGCTCATCGGTACGGGCCGGGCGAACACGTTGCTGATCTTCGGCTATCCCGGCAGGGGCAGGACGAGATACGGCCTGGCGGTGCTCGACGAGTCCGGCCTGGTCATGCTGGAGGCTCCGGGCTCCCGGTCGAGGGGAGCGGTGGAGGCGTTCGCCACGGCCAACGGGCTGGAGTTCGAGCTCCGGGCGTTCGACACCCCGCAGCAGGCCAGGGTCGCGCTCGCCCGCAGATCGCCGAGGTGGCGCGCGGTGATCTGGCGCAGGGCGCCCGCGCCCCTGCCGCGTCTGCGGGTGCCCGGGGTGAGAAGCCTCAGGCCGCCGCTGAGCTCGCCGCAGGTGTGGTGGCGAGAGCAGTTGCTGTACGTGCTCATGTGGGCGGTGCTCGCCTACGGGGTGGTCTTCGTGGTGCTCGTGCTCCTCAACCTGACCGACGCCCGTGCCGACGTCGCCCGGGGGATGGGCCCGCTCGTGATCGTCGCCCTGGGGCTGGCCGGGCTGACCGTCGCCGGGGCCGTCGTCGTGGTCGGGATCGGCCGCCGCAGGTCCCGTGACCAGACCGCCCAGGGACGCGTGCTCAGGCGCGAGGATCAGCCGCACTGCCGCCTGGTGGTCGTCCACGGCCGTCTGTTGCTGGAGACCGCGCGCAGGACCCGCGAGCTGGACGCCTCCGAGCTGCTGCTCTACCGGGCGGAGTCCGGAGTGACCGGCCTGCTGGTGGGCGGGGGGCTGTTCCACCTGCCGGGGCGCTGGAACGCGGGGGATGTCGAGCGCTTCGCCATGGGTAACGGCCTGAGGTTCCAGGCTCGCTCGCTGACCCACGAGGAGTACCTGGACCTGACGGCAGGGGCGAAGGACGCGGTTCCCTGACCTGCCGGCCGGGAACGTCCGCGGCCGTCGCACCGGCCGGTGGATCTCCTTTGGGGTCCCTTACCGCGGGACCTCTGGCGGGGGATCCTTACCGCGAGCCCTCTGGCGGGGGATCCTTACCGCGAGCCCTCTGGCGGGGGATCCTTACTGCGGGACTTCTGGTGGGGGATCCTTACTGCACGATCCGCAGCATGATGTCGGCGGCCGTGGGCCGGTTGCGGGGCTGCTTGTCCAGGCAGGCCGCGGCCAGCGGGCGCAGTGACCGGGGCAGGGCCGTCAGGTCCGGTTGGTGGTTGATCACCCGGTTCAGGATCGCGGGGATGGTGTCCTCGCCGAAGGCCACCCGGCCGGAAGCAGCGAAGATCATGGTCGAGGCCCAGCTGAACACGTCGGTCTCCGGGCCGACCGTCTCGCCCGCGAGCTGCTCGGGCGACATGTAGGCGGGGGTGCCCATGATGTTGCCCGACGTCGCGGTGACCTGGTCGAGGGCTCGGGCGATGCCGAAGTCGATCACGCGGGGTCCGTCGGCGCCGATCAGCACGTTGGCCGGTTTGAAATCCCGGTGCACCACGCCGGCCCGGTGGATCGCGGCCAGCGCGCCCGCCGTGGCCAGGGCCAGCCGGGTCAGCCCGTCCTCGGCACGCGGACCCTTGTCGCGGACCAGCTGCTCCAGGGAGACGCCTTCCACGTACTCGCTGACAACGTACGCCTGGTCCTCGTTGATGTTCACGTCCAGCACCCGGGCCGTGGAGAAGGTCGCCACCCTGCGCGTCGCCTCCACCTCCCGCAGGAATCGCTCCCTGACCACCTGGTTGCCGTTGAAGTGCTCGTGCAGCACCTTGATCGCGACCTTCTGCCCTTGTGGGGTGAGCGCGAGGTGGACTGTTCCCTGGCCGCCCTTCCCCAGGTTGCCGATCAGGCGGTAGGGCCCCAGCCAGCCCTGGGGGGCCGGGGTGTTCTGGGGGCTTTGGGGATTCTGGCCCTGTGCGGCGTGGGTGGGCTGGCCCTGCGTGAATTGCCCCTGCGTGAAGTGGCTCTGCGTGAATTGGCCCTGGGCGTATTGGGGCGGTCGGTCGTCACGATGATGGGGCTGTGCCTGCTGGTATCCGCCGTGGTGCGCGGGCCCCGGGTGCCGCTGCGGTGGCCGTTGGGCCGGCGGGTGCAGGTTCGAGGCCACGGTGGGGCCGGTCTGGTACGGCGCAGCCTGGGGCGGATGCCCGTACTCCGGGGTCGGTCGCGGGGGGAATTCCTGGAACGGTCGCTGCCGGAACACCTCTCCCCTGAGGATCAGCGCGTGACCCAGCCCGCCGAGCCAGCTGCCTAACAGGCCGATCATCTGGATGGTCTCCAGCCAGACCGGGATGAGATCGGAGCTCCCGTAGATCCCGGCGGTGATCACGAAGGTGCCGATGCCAAGGCCGTAGAGGGCGGCGGCGAGGGCCAGTAACGGGCTCCGCAGCCGGCGCGCGGCGTGGCCGATGACGAACGGCGTCCCGACACCGCAGGTCAACAGGGGTACCAGCGCCCACACCACGCTCCACGCGGTGTTGGATCGTGCCGGTGGTCGCGACTGCCAGGCCGGTCCGTACTGGTGGGACATGTGGCGAACAATACGATTTTTTCATGATGCCCGCAGTCTCTTCTGTGTCGCCCTGGTGCCTGGGGGCCGATTATCGAACACACAGTCTGTGGATAACTTCTGTGGATAACTTCTGCGGGTAACCCGAGTCTCCTTGCCGCGGCGGTCTGAGAGGACCAGCCGCATTCCCGTGCGCGCCGCTGTGCGTCATGATGTTGAGTTGTGGCACGGATACCAGGAGTGGGGTTGGTGAAGGGACTCTCCGTCACCCTTCGCCACATGCTGAGCAGATCGGTGACTCAGCAGTACCCCGAAGTCCGGCCGGATCTGCCCCCGAGGAGCAGGGGGGTGATCGCGCTGGTCGAGGAGAACTGCACGGTGTGCATGCTCTGTGCCCGCGAGTGCCCCGACTGGTGCATCTACATCGACTCCCACAAGGAGACCCTTCCCGCCCCGGAGGGGGGCCGCCCCCGCGCCCGAAACATGCTCGACCGCTTCGCGATCGACTTCTCCCTCTGCATGTACTGCGGGATCTGCGTCGAGGTCTGCCCGTTCGACGCGCTGTTCTGGTCCCCGGAGTTCGAGTACGCCGAGGGCGACATCCGTAACCTCCTTCACGAGAAGGACAAGCTGGCCGCCTGGGCCCACACCGTCCCGCCGCCCCCGGCCCACGAGCCAGGCGCCGATCCGCCGAAGGAACTGGCGGCCACCTCCCGCCCGGTCCGCCCCCGTCCCGCACCTGCCTCCCAGGCTCCTTCGGCTCCCCCGCCCGGTGCGCCCGCCCCGCCCGGTGCGTCCGGTGCGTCCGGTGCGTCCGCCACGTCCGACGCCCCGGCAGCCCTCGCGGAGCCGCCCGCGCAGCGCGTTCCGCCCCCCGGCAGGCCGTCCAGGCCAGGCCCCTCGGCGGGGCACGCGAGCGTCCGGGCCATCCGGCCGCCGGGCGCCCTTCCCAAGAAGGACGCCCCGTCCACAGGCGAGTCATCCGCCGAGAAGTTATCCACAGGTAGGGGTGACGTTCCTCCGGAGGCGGCCCCACCGGAGCAGACTTCTCCCACGGATCCGAGTGGAGAGCCAGAGGAGGAGAAGTGACCGAGGCGCCGTCCTATCTGTCGCCGACCGGGCAGGAGATCGTCTTCCTCCTGCTGGGCGCGGTGGCCGTCGGGTCGGCGCTGCTTACCGTGACCACCAGGCAGCTCGTCCACGCCGCCCTGTGGCTGGTGGTCTGCTTCGGCGCGCTGGCCGGGTGTTACCTGGTCCTCACCGCCGAGTTCGTCGCCTGGGTCCAGGTGCTGATCTACGTCGGCGCGATCGTCGTCCTGCTTCTGTTCGGCATCATGCTCACCCGCGCCCCGATCGGCAGGAGCGCAGACCTCGACAGTCCGAACCGGCCGGTCGCCGTGATCGTGGCGATCGCCACCGCGGCCGTGCTGGTCACCGTCGTCGTCGACGGCTTCCGCATGGCCTACGTCCCGCTTGAGCCAGGCGGCGGCTCGGCAGGGGAACTCGGCTCCAGCATCTTCCGCAACTGGGTGCTCCCGTTCGAAGTGCTCTCGATCCTGCTGCTGGCGGCACTGATCGGCGCCATAGTCCTGTCCCGCACCGACATACGCGGGAGGGACTGAGGTGCACGTCGTCTACCCCCTGGTCGTCTCGGCACTGCTGTTCTCCATCGGCGTTTACGGCGTGCTCGCCCGCCGCAACACGATCCTCGTGCTGATGTCCGTCGAGCTCATGCTCAACGCCGTCAACCTCAACCTGGTCGTCTTCGACGTCTGGTTGCGCGACCGGCTGCACAGCGGGCAGGTCCTCACGCTGTTCGTCATCGTGATCGCCGCCGCCGAGGTCGGCCTCGGCCTCGCGATCATCCTCGGGCTCTACCGCAACCGCCAGACCATCGACCTCGACCGCCTTCGCTCCCTATCCGAGGCGGACACCAGGCCGGGTGACGCGCCATGATCGCTATTACCTCGCTCGTGATCCTGCTGCCCTTCCTCGCCGCGGCCACCGGGCTTCTCGGCTCCCGATTCCCCCGAGGGCTTCGCGGCGCGACGCCCCTCAACCCCGGTACCGGCACGGATCCCAACGCCGACGCCAACCGCCGGGCCGCCTGGATCGCCGTGGCGCCCACCGCGATCTCCACCGCCCTGGCGATCTGGCTGGCCTACGCCACCTGGACGGCCACGGGCCAGGGCGGAATCGAGCCGTCGGCCCCGATCGGGAGCGGGGGGCAGGGCGCGGTCGACGGCGTCACCGCGACGTTCACCGTCATCGAGACGGGGTCGGTGCCGATCTCGGTCGGGCTGCTCGTCGACGGACTCGCCGCGTCGATCGCGGTGCTGGTCACCGTGGTCGCGCTGGCCGTGCAGGTCTACTCCATCGGCTACATGCGCGGTGACCGGCGCTACCCGTCCTACAGCTCCTTCATCAGCCTGTTCACCAGCGCCATGCTGCTGGTCGTCTACGCGGCAGACCTCCTGGTCCTCTACGTGGGCTGGGAGATCATGGGCCTGTGCTCGTACCTGCTGGTCGGGCACTGGTGGGAGGATCGGGCCAACTCGCGGGCGGCGATCAAGGCGTTCCTTGTCACCCGGATCGGCGACGTCGGCTTCCTGTTCGGCATCTTCGTCCTCGGGACGGCAGCCGGCAGTTTCAGGATCGCCGATGTCCTCGCCGGGGTTCCCGAGATGTCATCCGGCACGCTCATCGCCGCCACCATGCTGCTGCTGGCCGGGGTCGCGGGCAAGAGCGCCCAGGTGCCGCTGCACGTCTGGCTCCCCGACGCGATGGCAGGACCGACACCGATCAGCGCCCTCATCCACGCGGCCACCATGGTCGCCGCCGGGATCTTCGTCGTCGCCAGGCTCTACCCCGCCTTCCTCGCCGCCCGTCCCACCCTGGACGTACTCGCGGTCCTGGCCGCCCTCGGCATGCTCGGCGCGGCGCTCGCCGCCCTGGCCCAGGACGACCTCAAACGCGTCCTCGCCTACTCCACGATCAGCCAGCTCGCCTACATGGCGGGTGCCCTGGCCGCGGGCTCACAGAACGCCGCGATCTTTCACCTGATCACCCACGGTGCCTTCAAGGCACTGCTCTTCCTCTGCGCCGGGGCGGTGATCCACGCGGTCGGCTCCAACCTGATGAGCACGATGGGAGGTCTGCGCAGAGAGCTTCCCGTCACCTTCGCCGCGATGACGATCGGCTTCGCCGCACTGATGGGCCTGCCTCCGGCCAGCGGCTTCTTCAGCAAGGACGAGATGCTGGTGGCCATCGAGCACTCCCTGTCCGCGGGCCCGCTGACCGATGCCGCAGCCCTCCTGCTCTATGGTTGCGCGCTCGCCACGATCGCGGTGACCGGCGCCTACGCCACCCGCGCGTGGCTGCGCACCTTCTTCGGGCAGCGTGCCCCGCGGCCCGAGCCCGTGGCGGGCGAGGCCCACGCCGCCGTATCCGAGGTGCCGGCCACCATGCGCCGGCCCATCGTCGTCCTGGCCGTTCCGGCCCTGCTTCTCGGCTTCGCCCGCATCGGCGACGTCCACTGGGGCACCGCCGCCCTCAGCCTCACGGTGGCACTGCTGGGCGCGGGGGCGGTCTACGCGGTGTGGCGCTCCGGGCCCCAGGCCGACCCGGCCCGCGTGCTCGGTCCCTTTCGCGCACCCTGCGAGCGGGCCTTCTACGTCGACTCCGTCTACACCAGGCTCCTGGTCCGGCCCGTGCTGCTCCTCGCGGGCCTCGTCGTCCGTACGGACAACCGCGTGGTGGACGGTGCGGTACGCGGCTCGGGCCGGGCGACCCTGAGACTGGCGGGGTTGGTCCGTCTGATGCAGAACGGCAACGCCCAGCTCTACATCACCGGCCTGCTGGCGGGCCTCCTCCTGATCGCGGCCGGGGCGGTGATCTTCAGGTGAGTTCTCTGTTCCTCTGGGGCGGCGTGGTCGTCATCGTGCCGCTCTCCACCCGTCTGGCGGTGACGCGCCGTTGACCTCTCCCCGGCGGCCGACCTCTCTTCGGCGATCGAACTCACCGAACTCGGTGCCGAACCTGGAACCGAACTCAGAGCTGAACTCAGAGCTGAACCCGGGGCCGAATCTCTGTGAGGTGGCCGCGCCATGAGCTGGCTCCTGATCGCGCTTCTCGGCGTGCCACTCGCCGGAGCAGGCGTGCTGCTCGTGCCGTCCGGGGCGGATGCGGCGGCAAGGGAGCGGCTACTAAGGGTGCACGGGCCGGCCGTCTCCGGGGTCACGTTCGTACTGTCGGTGGTGCTGGCCGCCACGTTCGACTACGGTGACGCCGCCCGCGTGCAGTTCGTGACCGACCTGGCCTGGATCCCCGGTCTGGATCTCAGGTTCCACCTCGGCGTGGACGGGATCTCACTGCCACTGGTCGTGCTGACCACGCTGCTGACCTTCCTCTGCTTCGTCTACCTGTGCCGGGGTCGCGCCGACGGCCCCGGACAGCTGCTGGGACCCGGACGCGGCGGCAGTCGGCCGCGGGCACTGGTGTTCACGCTGCTCGTCCTCGAAGTGGGCATGATCGGCACGTTCCTCGCGCTCGACCTGCTGCTGTTCTTCGTGTTCTTCGAGGTCGTCCTCATCCCGATGTACTTCGTGATCGCCATCTGGGGAGGACGTGCCCGCCGGGCGGCGGCGATCAAGTTCATCCTCTACACCCTGCTGGGCTCGGTGGTCCTCCTGCTCGGTCTGCTGATCATCTGGTCGCAGACCGGCACCCTGGACATGACCGCTCTGGCCCGGGCGCGGGGAACGGGCATGTCCCGCTCGGTGCAGATCATCGCCTTCCTGGCCGTCGGCATCGGTTTCGCGGTCAAGACCCCGATGTGGCCGCTGCACACCTGGCTGCCCGACGCCCACACCGAGGCGCCCACCGTCGGCTCGGTGCTTCTGGCGGGGGTGCTGCTCAAGATGGGCACGTACGGTTTCGCCAGAATCGCGATCCCGGTCCTGCCCGACGGGGCCGTCGCGATGGCCCCCTGGCTCGGAGCCTTCGCGGTGATCGGCATCATCTACGGCTCGTTGGCCTGTCTGGCCCAGCGCGACCTCAAAAGGATGATCGCCTACTCCTCGGTCGGTCACATGGGCTTCGTGCTCCTGGGGTTCGCCACGCTGACCCCGGTCGGAATCAACGGCGCGCTGTTCGGCAACATCGCCCACGGCCTGATCACCGCCCTGCTGTTCTTCGTCGCCGGGGCGATCAAGGAGCGCTACGGCACCTGTGACATGCCCACCCTCGGTGGCGGCATGCTGACCCGCCTTCCCCACCTCGGTTCCCTGCTCACCTTCGCCTGCGTCGCCTCGCTCGGGCTGCCGGGACTGGCGGGCTTCTGGGGGGAGATGCTGGCCCTCCTCGGCGCCTTCGAACCGGCTGCGGGCCTGTCCGGCCCCCTCTATCTGGCCTTCATGGCTCTCGGAGGTCTCGGCACCGTGCTGACCGCCGCCTACTTCCTGCTCATGCTCTCGCGGGTCACCCATGGCCGGAGCACGGAGACCGTCCACGTTCCGCTCCTCGCCGGGGCCACCGCGGGTGCTCTCCCCGCCACGGGCCCGACGGGAGCCGAGGACGATGCCGTCACGACCGAGGCGAGCGGGGAAAGCCCCGCCCTCCACCGGAAGGACGGCAGCACGGCCGAGGTGGGCGGAGAGAAACGCGCCGGCCACGAGGACGATGCCCTCAGATCCAGGGGAGGCGGTGAGGAAGACCTCTCCGGGGCTGCGGCACCCGCCGGTGGGGGAGTCGCGCACCCGCCGGGAGCGGCGAGCGCGGGCAGGCCGCGGATGCCCGACGTCATGGGTTACGAGCTGGCCGCCTGGGTGCCGCTGATCGCGCTGATCCTGCTGTTCGGGCTCTGGCCCAAGGCGCTCCTCCTGCTCACCGATCCGGTGGTCCGGACCCTGGTGGGGGCACCGTGATCCAGTCGATCGACTACTACGCGGTCGCGCCGCTGCTGATCCTCGCCCTCACCGCCGGGCTGGTGCTGCTTCTGGACGCCTTCCTGCCCCGCAGGCCGTACGTCCGGCCGGCACTCGGCGCGGTCACGCTGGCGGGGGTGATCGGTGCCCTGGCGGTGGTGGTCTCGCAGGCCCTGCGTACCGGCGGCCCGCTGAGAACCTTCTGCGTGCCGGAGGGACTGCGCGGCTCCCCGCACGCGGTGATCGACGCCATCGCCCCCCTGAGCACCGAGTCCACGGCGACCTCGGCCGCCGTGGCGCCGTGCTCGTTCGTGGTCGACGACTTCACGCTGGTCTTCGCGGGGCTCGCGCTGGTGGCCGGGATCGTCGTGGTGCTGCTGTCGGCGGCCGAGCTCTCCTTTGGGGACATCCCTGTCGGCGAGTGGTACTTCCTGCTGCTCTGCACGTTGGCGGGTGCCGTCGCGCTGCCGGCCTCCCGTGATCTGATCATGCTGGTGGTCGCGCTGGAGCTCGTCTCGCTGCCGGTGTTCGCGCTCACCGCGCTCAGGCGCTACGACGGCCGGAGCTCCGAGGCGGCGGTCAAGCTCTTCCTGGTCTCCGTGGTCTCCACGGCGGTGATGCTCTTCGGGGTCTCCCTGCTGTACGGAACGACCGGGACCGTCTACCTCGACCGGATCGCCCACGCTCTGCGACAGCGTGTTTCCGGTGAGCTCGGCCTGAGGCTCGTCCTGGACGGTGCCGACACCGCCTACGGCTCCTCACTGGAGATCGGCTACGACCTGCCCGCCGTGGTCACCGTGGCAGTGGTGCTGGTCCTCGCCGGTTTCGCCTTCAAGATCGCCGCAGTGCCGTTCCATGCGTGGGCGGGCGACGTCTACCAGGGCGCGCCCATCCCCATCGCGGCACTTCTCTCCGTCATCTCCAAGGCGGCCGGGTTCGCCGGGCTGATCCTCATCCTGGTCGTCGCCCTGGGCAGTCAGGGCGCCACCTGGATCCCGCTGATCGCGATCATTGCCGCGCTCACCATGACCGTGGGCAACCTCCTGGCCATGCGCCAGCGCCACGCCGTGCGACTGCTCGCCTGGTCGTCCGTCGCCCAGTCGGGCTACATCCTTGCTCCCCTGGGCATCAGAAGCGACGAGGCGATGAACGCCTCGATCGCCTACCTGGTCTTCTACGCGGCGATGAACCTCGGGGCGTTCGCCGTGGTCACGCTGGTGTCGAGGCGCTCCGGCAGGGGAGAACTGGACGACTACCGGGGCCTGGCGTTCCGGAACCCGGCGGCAGGGCTGGCGCTGGCCTTTTTCCTGATCTGCCTGGCGGGCCTGCCCCCGGGGCTGGCCGGGCTCTTCGCCAAGATCGTGGTGTTCCGGGAGATCCTCGGCGGCGGTGGCGGCGGCTGGCTGGCCGTGGTGATGGCGGTCAACACGGTCGCGGGCCTCTACTACTACATCGCCTGGGTGATACGGATCTTCACTCCGGCTGCCGAGGGCGCGGAAACGGCCGGTCGCGCCGCCGGGTGGATGCCCGCAAGTGTGGCGATCGCGGTGGCCGGGATCGTCGCGGTCGCGTTCTCGGTCGCCCCCCAGTTGGTCTTCGATCTCATCCCCGGAGCACTCATCGCCGCCGGTTGAACCACCTGGGAACGTTCGGCCTGGCTGGAAACGTTGTCACAGGTGAATCGGCATCAACCGAAAGGGGGGTGTAGTGCACCACAACGGTCTGCGTACCGCGGTCCTTCTCGGCGCACTGTCCGCGGTGATCATCGCGGTGGGGGCGTGGGTCGGAGGCGGCGCAGGCGTGCAGATCGCGGTTCTGGTCGCGCTGGTGACCAACGGTGCCGCCTATTTCTTCTCCGACCGCATCGCGCTGTCGGCCATGCGTGCCCGGCCGGTGAGTGAGGTCGAGCAGCCGCTCCTCTACCGGATCGTGCGCGAGCTCTCCACGGAGGCTCGCCAGCCCATGCCCCGGCTCTACGTCTCGCCGACCATGCAGCCCAACGCCTTCGCGACGGGCCGCAACCCTCGTAACGCCGCTGTCTGCGTCACCTACGGGATCACTCAGATGCTCGATGAGCGAGAGCTGCGCGGTGTCATCGGGCACGAGCTCTCCCACGTCTACAACCGCGACATCCTGATCTCCTCGGTGGCCGGAGCGCTCGCCACCATGATCACCTATCTCGGCTACGTCGGGTTGTTCTTCGGCGGCGGAGACGACGACGAGGGTCCCGGGTTCATCGGCGCACTCCTCATGATCGTGCTGGGCCCGGTCGCGGCCGGGATGATCCAGATGGCCATCTCCCGCTCCCGCGAATACCAGGCGGATGAGTCAGGGGCTCGGCTGACGGGTGATCCGCTGGCACTCGCCTCGGCACTGAGAAAGATCGAGATGGGCGCCCGCCGGCTGCCCCTCCCGGAGAACGGCCGGATCGCCTCCACCTCCCACTTGATGATCGCCAACCCCTTCCGCGGCGCTGGGATCGGCCGGATGTTCTCCACCCACCCGCCCACCGCCGAGCGCGTCGCCCGCCTGGAGCGCATGGCCGGGTACCGCCGCTGACCGCTTGGCGCGAGAGCCTCCGGCAGGTTGCCGCCGCTGACCCCGCCGCATGAGGCGGGGTCAGGGGGTCAGGCCGGTGATGATCGGGTTGTGGACGGATCCGGGCACGATGAAGCCGCCGATCCGCTCCGTCCGGCCTGACTCCGGGTCGACCCGGTACCAGGTGTAGCGGGTGCCTCCCCCTCTCCTTAACCTGCGCGGGGTGACCGTCTGCAGGTCAAGGTGGCCCTTGCCGTTCCAACGCAGCCTGGTAGGGGTCCTGCCACGGGGCACGGCGATGGGACCGGGCCTCAGCGCACTGCCCGCGGACACGTCCCACAGGCCGATCCCCGTGTCACGCGCCGTGAAATGGGCGACGGTCTCCCCGCCGGGACCGAGCGCGCCTCCCGCCGGGACGCGTCCCCACTCGGCGAAGGGCGACATCGAGTAGATCCCCGCCTGGAACGAGTCATCCACCACCAGCACGAACCTCGTGTCGGGGCTGAAACTCCAGGGCCGTAGCCCCGGCGGCACCGGGACGCTCTCGCCGCTGTACGTGTCCAGGATCCGGTGCCCCCGCCTGATGCCCAGCACCGCGTACCGCCCGCCGGGAGAGAGTTCGATCCGCGCCGCGCGCATGGCGCGCGACCATCTCACGCCGGGCACCGTGCGTGTCTCGCCGGTCGCCATCTCCCGCACCACCAGCGCCCCGTCGCCGAGCTGAAAGTAGGTGACATACCTGCCGTTGGGGGACAGGGCCAGCGGAGCACGTTGCCTACCCCTGGAGAACACCCGGGCGTCGGTGAGGCTGACCACCCTGCCGCCGCGTACCCAGAGCTTCCACGGAGCACAGACGCACCCGTCGAGCCCCGCGTACCGGACCGGAGACCTCGCGTCTCCGGCCTGGGCCGGGATGCCCGTTCCCATGACCAGGACGACCAGGCCGACGCAAACACTCAAGCGGCGGAACAACCCCACTGAGGACCCCCCGAGTCTTCCGGACATCCGGGGGGCGTCCGCTACGTACGGGCTACTGTACGCCTCGGCCAAGGCCGACCGGCGGTGCCGCCATGGGTGTCATCCGACCTCGGAGAAAGACCGGAAACCTCATCGGACCAGGGCGAAAGGACCGGCCCTCGGGGGCTGGTCCGGATGAGGCGGTGGTCTCAGGAGTGCTGGGTGACCGGGTCGGTCTCCTCGGAGGAGAGACCGGGGATGCCGTCGATGCTCTCGCGATTCTTCGTCGCCCGGTAGGCACGTTTCTCCTGGACATCCTTGCGGCCCGCCCACTCGTCCAGCAGCGTCCGGTCACTGTCGAAGGACATGAACGGCACGGAGAAGCCGCAGGAGTCGGCGATGCGGTCGCAGTCGACGACGATGATCGATCGCACGCCCGGGTGCGGACCGAAGTTCCTGATCAGTGTGGCGAAGTCAGGGTTCTCCGGTACGACGACCCGGCCGGTGCCGTACAGGCGAAGAATGTTGGGAGGGCCGGAGAAGGCACAGAACATGACCGTGATCCGGCCGTTCTGGCGGAGGTGGGAGATGGTCTCCACCCCGCTGCCGTCCAGGTCAAGGTAGGCGATGGTGGTGTCGTCGAGAACGGCGAAGGTGTCGGCGTATCCCTTGGGGGACATGTTGACGTGACCGCCCTGCTCGGGAGCCGTCGCCACGAAATAGACCGGCTGCGCTCCGATGAACTCGCGTAGCCGGTCATTGATCCTGTCGTGAATTTTCCCCATAAAAGGACGATAATTCACCGTTACTCGCCGGGCAGCCAGCAGACCCACACGTTCTTCCTGAGGCCGAAGGAATCCCGCTTGCGGGGTGGTCCCGGTCCCGGCGTTCAGCGTCCGCTTCACGGCGGAGCCCAGCTCGCAGCCCAGCTCGCGTCCTGGTCGCTGTGGCTGGTCCAGAGAGTGGCTGTGGCTGGTTCAGAGAGTGGCTGTGGCTGGTCCAGAGAGTGGCTGTGGCTGGTCCAGAGAGTGAGCGAGCCGGCCGTGTCCCAAGGAGCCGGCGAAAGGTCCGGGGAGGCGGCCGCGCCGTGGGGTCGTCAGGGAACCTCTTCCGGCCGGGTGGCCAGGGCGCGCAGCCGGGTGCGGATCCCGGCTCGCGAGCGCTGGTACGCCGAGGTGTCGTCGAGCAGCAGCGCGGCCGAGTTCGCCGCGGTGGCGAGCGCGTCGAGCTCGAACGCCGGCTGGGCCGGATCGACATCCGCGTCGAGCTGGCCGAGCTGCTGGGCGTCCCGGATGGTCTGCTCGTACAGGCGCAGCCAGTCGCGGCGCGCCTGGGCCAGCAGATCGCGGAGACCATCAGACGGCTTGGCCGTCACCTCGCCACCGGCTGACCGGCTCTGGGCCACTCAAGCCTCATGATCGCTTTGAACGCGTCCGGAGGAGAGCGGCCCGAAGCGCCTGCCGTCGACTCCGCACTCGGCAGTGCGCATCCGAGAGTGGAGGGCGGTAACCGTGCGAGTCACAACTCCGCGAGTGGAGGGCGGTAACTGTGCGAGTCACAGCTCCGCCCGGCCCTCGGTCTATCGGTAGTTGGTGAACTGGAGGGCGACCTCCAGGTCCTTGCCCTTGAGAAGGGCGATGACCTCCTGCAGCTCGTCCCTCTTCTTGGAGCTCACTCGCAGTTCCTCGCCCTGGATCTGGGCCTTGACCCCCTTGGGCCCCTCATCCCGGATGATCTTCGAGATCTTCTTGGCCTGCTCCTGGTCGATACCCTCCTTGAGGGTGACCAGAAGGCGATACTCCTTGCCGGACAGCTTGGGCTCGTCCGCGTCCAGAATCTTCAGGGACAGGCCACGCTTGATCAGCTTGTCCTTGAACACGTCGAGGACCGCGTTGGCGCGCTCCTCGCTGTTGGCCCTGATTTCGACGGCCTTCTGGCCACCCGACCAGGCGATCGTCGCGCCGGTCCCCTTGAAGTCAAATCGGTGCCCGACCTCCTTGACCGTCTGGTTCAGCGCGTTGTCGGCCTCCTGATGGTCGATCTTGCTAACGATGTCGAACGATGAATCCGCCAAAGCCCAATCCCCTCTGAACTGCTGGAACTATCAGTCGCTGCCCGGCTCCCGCATATCACGCCCGCGAACCGCGGCGGCGTCCGCGAGCCGGTTCGGTAGACGCGTACGTAACGGATCAGCCTAGCCAGCATCTCCCGCCAATGCTGGGGCGGCAGTGTGTCCCGCCTCGCCCTCAGCGTGTCGCCTCACCCCGCCGTCCTGGCCCGTCATCCCACTCCGCGGACAGCCCTCCCTCAGGTCACCCCCGGCCCACCCGCCTCACCCGCCCGCTACCTGCCGTCGAACCCCCTATCACGCCCGTATCGTGATGTCCCTCCTGTCCATCCCTTCCCGCTCAAGGCCGGCGCGAGCGACAACACCTGCCCCAAAAGTCCCAGTGTGCCCATCTATCGGCGGGTGCCCTCTGCGGATGTCACGTCACCCCTGGAAGTCCGCTATTCTTTTCCTGTCGCCGCGGTACGCGGAGGACGCGGCAGGTTGCCCGAGTGGTCAAAGGGAGCGGTCTGTAAAACCGTCGGCTCAGCCTACGCAGGTTCAAGTCCTGCACCTGCCACACCAGCAGAAACAGCCCCCTCACCAGCGGAAACGCGGTGAGGGGGCTGTTCTCGTATGTCCGGCTGTCCATGGTCGTCAACGGGCATCTACGGGGCGCTGTGCCGAATACGTGCCCAGGTTTTCAGGGCTTGCTAGCGTCCCAGATTCGGCGCGTGGCCTCGCCCTGCTGGCCATGGATGCACTTGGCGTAGACCCGCAGCAGGACATCCACACTGTGCCCCGCCCACTCGGCGACCTGGGGAGCCGGGACGCCGGCATTGAGCCACGTGGACACGGCCGCGTGCCGAAGCGTGTACGGCACATCCATCAGCGGTGAGGCTGCCTCAGGTTGCCGGGGTGAACCTGCCCCAGAGCGTGCAGGAGGAGGACGATCCGATGGAGATCTTCCGCTTCAGCGCGGATCTCGGCAGGGACCTCAACCATGCGACGCTCAACGCGCTGACTGATCTGGAAGTCGAAGCAGCGGCGAACGCACGGCTGACGCCGGGGGCTGCCGATCTCATTCGGCGATCGAGGGAGGAAAACAAGTCGGTTGCGGCGGCCAGCAACAACTCGGTAGCCGCTATCACCGCATTCTTGGAGGCGCACGGCCTTCTAACGGCCGTTGATCTCATCTCGGCCCGGATGGACCCCGATCCGGGGCTTATGAAGCCGAGCCCTTATCTCGTCCGGCAAGCCCTCGACCAGCTCGGCGCGGATGCAGCGCTCTCGCTCCTAATCGGTGACTCGGTTACCGACATGCAGGCGTCCAAGAGCGCGGGCATTACCACCGTGGGTTACGCCAACAAGTTGGGTAAGGCGGATCGACTAGTGCTCCGGCCCTCAATGGAGGGCGCGAATGCGCGGCCGAAAGACTGAGCCTGGATCCACCGAGCCGATTCTGAACTGAAGATCCTGAAATGAGAGGAGGTGCCCTCCGACCTGGGATGATGGGAGTTCTTCAGGCTTCCGCCACCTTGATCGAGAGGACACCTCTCAAGTGCAATTGTTCCACGACTCTGCCAAGACCCATGCGATCTTCGATGAGGAGCGTGTAGTCGCGTACGGCGGGCTGGGGCCGGTGATGCGGTTGGCCGAGCGGTGCGGCCTGAGCGACCTGGCGGGCGAGCACGTCACTCCCACCGGCCGGGACGGCGTGAACCCGGCGGCGAAGATCGGCTCGATCGTAGCCGGGATGGCCTGCGGGGCCGACAGCATCGATGATCTGGACGCACTGCGCCACGGCGGCATGGACACGTTGTTTACCGGTATCCGCGCACCGTCCACGCTGGGATCGTTCCTGCGGTGCCTGGCCTGGGGCAACGTCCGGCAGATCGAGAAAGTGGCCCGCCTGCTGCTGGCCCGGCTGGCCGCCCATACGCCGTTGCTGCCCGGCGCGGACGTGCTCGCCTTCCTCGATGTGGACTCGATGCAGCGACGTACCTACGGCTACAAGAAGCAAGGATCGGGGTTCGGCCACACCAAGATCGGCGGCAAGGGCGTGCTGGTGCGCGGACTGAACGTGCTGGCCTCCACACTGTCCACACCGCTGGCCGCCCCGGTGGTGACCGGCACCCGGCTGCGCGGCGGAAGCGCGAACTCCGCCCGCGGCGCGGCCTGGTTCGTGCGTGAGTCGATCGGCGCGGCACGATCAGCGGGCGCGAGCGCCACCCTGATGATGCGCGGGGACTCGGCGTTCTACACCGCAGGCGTGATCAACGCCTGCCACACGAACGACGTGCGCTTCTCCGTCACCGCCAAAATGGACCCCAAGATCAAAGCCGCGATCGCGGCGATCGACGAAACCGCCTGGACAGCGATCAAATACCCCAACGCCATCTTCGACGAACAAGCAGGGGGCTGGATCTCCGACGCCGAGATCGCGGAGGTCGCCTACACGGCGTTCGCCGCGAAGAAGGGCCAGGCCATCACCGCCCGGCTGATCGTGCGCCGGGTCAAACGGCTCAACTCGCAGACCGGGCTCCGGCCAGAGGAACCGTTCCCGCTCTACCGCTATCACGCGATCTTCACCGACAGTCCGTACGCCCTCGGGCAGGCCGAGGAACAACACCGTGATCACGCGGTCATCGAGCAGGTCAACGCGGACTTGATCGACGGGCCATTAGCGCACCTGCCCTCGGGCGTGTTCACCGCCAACGCCGCCTGGCTGACCTTGGCGGCGATCTGCCACAACCTGCTGCGCGCGGCCGGCTGCCTGGCCGGAACCTTTCACGCCAAGGCGCGCGGCGCCACCCTGCGCCGCCATCTCATCGGCGTGCCCGCCCGCATCGCCCGGCACGGCCGGGGCCACCTCACCCTGCATCTTCCCCGGTATTGGCACTGGCGGCACGCATGGATGAACCTCTTCCAAGCCGTCCACCGGCTGCCACCGATCCGCGCGGCTTGACCCGTCCCCGCCCTGCCACCACTCTTCCCTCGACCTCCACGGTCACCCGCGCCCTCGCGCACGAACCCCGCCCCCGAGCCCGTGAACGCCTGGACAATCCGTGACCCGCGCACGGCGGGTTCTCCACACCCCAAATCAGACCCCCGTCAGGCAAAACGGTCCTGGTGAAGGAATCGAACCGAAGAATGATCACCAGAATTCACGCCGTGGATCCAGGCTGAGGCTATCAGGGCGGCCTCCCCGGCCTCCTGGGCCGGTGTGGATCTGTGCTTCCGATGAGGAACGTCGCACTAGCAGTGGCCGGGGCCGACTTAGTGGTGATGAGCATGCAAGAATTGGCGGCTTCCCTGTAGGGGGCCGTCCTCACTTAAAGCTTAGACTCTAAGGTTCCGTTTTCTTTAACGAGATATTTCCGGATCGGAGTATGTCTAGCATGGGTGGTTTGGCGCCTATCTTTCGAGCGCCATCATAGATGGACTCCCGGATAAACGGATAAAGTATCGGCACCGCTATTTTCTCGGCAAATTCTTGCATAAGGTCGTCGGAAAAATCGATCGCTTCATTGTCCAGGCTTTCATTGTCGTCATCTTCTTTAATCGAGAAGACGGCTACGGTGTCAGCAATGAGTATTGCTTGAGGCGTCTTTATAGTCATGCGACCCCGCACAGAAATGCTTTTTTCGTCTACGGTTTGCATCACTTGAAGGTCATTAATGATGTTGATAGGCGGCGCCTCCTTATCGCCTATTCCGGAATTCCAGCGTCGGCTCGACGATTCGAAGAAAAAAACACGGCGTAACTCTAGGAGAGCTTCGAGCTCTTCTAGAGTTACCGATGAAGTTTCTCGCTCAACGCTCATCGCACCGAAACCTTATAGTGCGAAGCCTCTGTGTGGTCCCAGCCTTTCATGGCATTAGTCATGAAAGCGCCATTGTCGTCTGCCTCGCTTACTGTGAGGTCGGCTTTGTATACAGCTATAACGCCAACCTGTCGAGTTCGGCGCCAGCGATCCATTGAAAGCTTTGTCTTGTGCTGCAAGTTGCAGTTTAGTGCAGAGTCAATGTCTGCCATTTCGTTACGACTTGGTCTATTGACTTCGTCGTTTCGGCCGATCTGTTCTAGCCATTTATTAACTTCTGTCCACAGCCATACCTGGGTACGCCCTGCTGTGCCTTCAGATGGAGGAAAAGGCAAAGCTTCGCTATGCCGCTTTCCGGTTATCCATTGATGGATATTCTGGCGTGATAATCCCAGTCGTTCTGCGATTTCTGGAACGCCAACCAGATCGCGATGTAGGCGAAGTACCCGAAGGCTCGGAACAGATATTGTCGCCTCGCGAGCCGCCTTCATTGCGGCAGCTAAGGCATCTGTGCCTTCAGCGGCAATATCAAGGAGGTCAACGCCTCCACCGCGGAACAACATGGCGTCGAGCTCTCGATCAAGAGTCTCCACAACATCGATGTCATCGACGGACACGCCTTCGACTACGAATCGGAACTCGTACTCCATAACCTTCCTCCCGCCTGTACCTGAGCTTCGCAGGGGTGTTGACGTTCGTCAACGCCTTCTATCATTCTTTCCGATCCAGGCCGGTCAAGCTTCTGCGAGGGTCCTCGGGATCCTTTGGGCACAGCTGGGCTGCCGTGCGGATGCCTCGGACTCTGCGCTCGGGTTTGGGGACGGTGCTGCCGACAGGGATGGTCGTGCACTTGCCTGGACACGGGCAGTAGAGCCGGAAGCCGTGACCTTCTTTGCGAAGTAACCACCCCAAACTCACCCAATAGGCAAGTTCCTTGCGAATGTCCTTATTTGAGTGTTCTGACGGGTCCACTGCTTTGCCCGTCATCACTCCACCTCTCTACGTAACCGATCACCTAGCTTGCCATGCTCACGACACTGCTGAGGGCGAAAGTTTGGGGCATAGTTCACCGAAACGAGGGGAAGAATCTGCGGATGCTGAGAACCTCCTGGTGAGGGCTGATCGTCTGCGCAGTGCTTAGCTGGATTCGACAGAAACTTGAGGATGGCGCAGGTACTGCCCCCTGCTCGGCAGGGCATCGATGTCTCCTTTGGATGTCATCGAAGCTCGCGTCAGATTGAAGCCGAGCTGACGGGTCAGCGCGGGCGTTGCGGGACATGCGCGGGATATGAAACCCCGGAATGCCGAAGGGGCTCCGGGAGTGTGTCCCAGAGCCCCACAGCAGAGGTGATCTTCACGCGGCCAGCGCGTCATCAATCCTCCGGTTGACCGTCTCCTCCTGGCCGTCGATGCACTTCGCGTAGACGCGGAGGAGGACATCCACGCCGTGACCGGCCCGCCTTGCCACCTCGGGAGCGGGAACCTCGGCATTGAGGGCTCTTTGACTTTGAGGGGGATGTTCACCCTCATGCCGCTGGCACGTGATCAAGGGCGGCTGCTGCCCTCGCTGCCCTGCTACGGGGAGATCCCTGATGCCTCGGTAGGTTGGGGCTGAGGCACGAAGTCCCAGACTTTCGATCGGCCCCCAGCCACGTATGGGCTCAGCCGCCGTCGGGCGATCGTGAGGGCGATGGCTGGGGGGAGAGATGACCAATTCTGGCCACTTTTTGTGATGGGCTAATATCGCACAGCGATGACTGTTTGACAGTGATCAACTTCCCCGCCTCACTCTACGGAGGAAGGATGGCAAAGTTCACTGCCACGCTGGTGGCTCGTCACAGCGACAAGTTGGCGTCGGTCGTCGCAGAAGGCACCGACAATGGCGCCCAGGCAATCCAGTGGACCAACAAGGGCAAACCCAACCAGGAGTGGAATCTGGAGGCGACCAGCGCCGGTTACTACGTCGTCCGCGCCATTCACAGCGGTAAGGCTCCGTCGGTCCTCGGCGAAGGACTCCAGGACGGCGCCGAGGCGGTCCAGCGGGACTATGTGAACAAGCTCAACCAGGAAGCGAATGACAAGCGACAGAGCAGGGAGCATGTCCGAAATATGAGAGCGTTCGCCAAGTTGGAATCCGGCGTCGACAGTATTGAACTGGCAGAGGTAGCAGTCCCGCAGATCGACGATGATGAGCTGCTTGTGCGCGTCAAGGCCGTCGGCGTCGGCATTCACGACTCCTACTTCCTGCCGGGTGACGCGAAGTACCCGTTTCCGATCGGAATCGAGGCAGCCGGTGTCGTCGAGCAGGTCGGCAGCAGAGTCTCTGGTCACCGGCCAGGTGACCGCATTGCCTTCGTCAGTTCGATGCAGCCGAAGGGCGGAACCTGGGCGGAGTACGCCGCGGTCAAGGCCGGCTCCCTCATCGTGCCGGTCCCCACTGGCCTGGACTTCGTTGAAGCGGCGGCCGTCCCCGTTGCGGGTACTGAGCCGATCGTAAGTTTTGGTACGTGTTGGGTAGCGGTGGGAGATCGAGTTCCGGCAGGCGCATGCTGGGGGTATGGCGAGAAAAGGTCGCAGAGCGACGTTCGAGGAGAAGGTTTTCGCCCTCCGGTTGCTGGAGGAGGGCATGTCACCGGATCGGGTGGCCGAGGCGCTGGGGGTGGGCCGTGAGTCGGTGTTTCGGTGGAAACGCCAGGCCCGGGCAGGTGGTGACGAGGCGCTGCGGATCAAGAAGGCGCCGGGTCGGCCGCGGCGGCTGACGCCTGGGCAGGAGCAGAGCGTCAAGGCGGTGGTGCGTGATGTCACCCCCCGTCAGGTACTGGGGACGGCGGTGGCATTGTGGACGCGGGCGCTGGTGGCGTTGGTGATCGCGGCCTGGTTCGGGATCGGTTTGTCGGTGGCGGCGGCCGGGAGGTTGCTGCGCGGGCTGGGCCTGTCGCCGCAACGCCCGGCCTATCGGGCATGGCGGCGTGATCCGGCGGCCGTCACCCGGTGGACGACGGTGCTGTTGCCGCAGATCTGTCGCCTGGCCCGGGCACGGGGGGCGCTGGTGTTGTTCGCCGATGAGATGAGCATGCGCGTCGATCACCGCGCCGGGACCACCTGGGGACTGATCGGACAGACCCCGGTGGTGTGCGCCGGGGCGCAGCGCCGGTCGGTGAAGATGTTCTCGGCGGTCGCCGCGGACGGCACGCTGCGCTACCGGCTGTGGCACGGCTCGATGGACCGCTGGGCGTTTCTCGGGTTCTGCGCGCAGCTGCTGCGCACCGTCATCGGGCCGATCTTCCTGGTCGTCGACGGCTCCTCGATCCACACCGCCGCCGCGGTGCGTGATTTCATCGCACGTACCGGCGGCCGGTTGCGCTTGTTCTTCCTGCCCGCCTACGCCCCCGATCTCAACCCTGATGAGTGGGTCAACCAAAACATCAAGGCCCGGGTGGCTCGTGAGGCGGTCGCCGATGAACACGAACTGGCCGCGGCCATGCACAGCGGCATGCACCGGCTACAGAAACGCCCCGACATCGTCCGGGCCTTCTTCACCGACCCGCACCTGACCTACATCGGCGCATAACGCCGATAGTCCCAAAACTTATGATCGGCTCAGTAATACTGTCCTGCGGGCGCTGAAAGCCCTGGAGGCGGTACCCGCTGGCGGTTCATTGTTCATTGCGGGAGGTTCGGGGGCGATCGGCACCTTGGCCATCCAGGTCGCTCGGACACGGGGATGGCGGGTCGGCGCCTCGGCCTCTGAACGCAATCACGACCACATGCTCTCGCTCGGGGCCGAGGCGGTTGTCGACTACCACGATCCAACCTGGCGCGAACAGGTCCGACAGTGGATGCCTGGCGGGGTCGACGCAGTGATGGCGGTTCAGCCCCATACCTCAAAGGACAGCTTGAGCGTTGTGAGAGATGGCGGGAAACTTATCACCATCTCCGGTGACGTCGTGGCTCCGGAGCGCAACGTGCACGTGGAAGTGGTCCCGCACGAGACCGACGTCCGAGGCGAACTGACGCAGCTGATGATGGAGGTCGCCCAGAACGAGAAGCGAGTGGAGATTGAACGGGTGTATCCGTTCGAAGAGGCTCAGGCAGCCCTGGCGAAGGTCCAGACTCGACACGCTCGGGGCAAGCTCGTCCTGCGTCTGGAGTAGTGAGAGTCGGGTCGCCCGGGGCATCTCAGCCCCGGGTTCCCGCGGAACGGAGCGTGACGGTCTCCCGTCACCCCGCTTGCTTCTCACCTAGCCTTCAGAACGCGGTCATCCACGCCCAGCGCGCAAATAGTTCGGGCTCTCTTTCGATGAGCCCTTGCCACCATGCCTCGAAGCGTTTGAATGCCTTCAGCCGTCTGTGCTTCTTGCGAGCCCACCGCATCAGATAGCAGACCACCGGTAGGCGTTTCCGCACGTCAAGTTGGAGACTCGTGGACTAGACGGCATCGTGATCCGGTGAACCCAGGCATAGGTGGACCGAAGTCCGGCAAACACCTCGGGTACGGGCCTGACCGCCGCCTCAGCCGCGGCCGAACCCGTGATGTCCCAAGCGGGGCCGACCGCTCAGCCAGACCGGTCGAGGCTGTGCCGGAGCACCGCGAGCAATGCGTCGATCACCGAACCGCGGTCACGCGCGTCGAAAGTGACCAGGGGCGTGTCCTCGCTTATCGCCAACGCCCACCGCACGTCCGCCAGCTCGTGGTTGAGCACACCGTCGAACAGGTTGATGCCGACGCCGAACGGCATTCCGGACCGCTCGAAGTAATCGACCGCGGGGTAGCCGTCGTCAAGCCTCCGGCTGTCCACGATGACCAGCGCGCCCAGCGCACCCTCGGTCAGGTCGCGCCACATGAACCCGAACCGGTCCTGCCCTGGAGTACCGAAAAGATACATCTTGATCTCGTCGCTAATCGCGACGCAGCCGAAGTCCAGGGCGACGGTCGTGGTGGTCTTTCCCGGCACCTCGTCGACGCTGTCCAATGCGGCGGCCAGCTCCGTGATCGGGGCTTCGGTCGTCAGCACCGGGATCTCGGACACCTGGGCGACAGCGGTCGTCTTACCCACGCCGAACCCGCCGGCAATGACCATCTTCACCGGCAGCGGCGGCCGACCGGCCGCACGCTCAGCGGATTGCGGTGAGTCCACGGATTACCCTTTCAAGGATCGCTACCTGCCGGCTGCCGGCAAGGTTTCCTTCGTGAACGTCGAGCAGGCCCAGCGCGGCGAGGTCGGCGACGAGGACCCGTACGACGCCGAGGTGTAGCCGCAGGTGCGCGGCGACCTCCGCGACCGAGATCCAACGATCGCACAGTTCGACGATGTCGCGATGCTCATACGTAAGGCGCTCGGTCGCCACCATGCCGTGCGGTGTGGACCGGATCTGGGCCGCGATGTTGAGCGGGGCCGGGTGCACCGGCCGGACCCGCCCGCCCGTCAGCACGTACGGCCGCACCCCGGTCACCGGCGATCGCACGGGCTCCTCGCGGCCGGGCGGCTGATCCATCGGCATACCCGGTCAGATCCGGACCGTCGACTTCAGCTCGTCGATGAGCTGAGGCGTCAGGACCGGCCCGGCCTGATTGGAGAACATCGCCATCTCGAAGGCGAGATTGCCGAGATTGGCCTCCTTGCGGGCAAGCACGCCTAGCACACAACCCCGGCCGATATTGCTGACGAGCACGTACCCGCCGTCGAGATCAATGATGATCTTGTTGGTTTCACCCAGGCCGTAGAGCCCGGACGCGCCATTTGCCAGGCTGGCCAACGCCGAGACGATGGCGGCGAGACGATCCGCGTCGATCCGCCGCATCTCGTTTGACATCGCCACCAGCAACCCGTCGGTGGACACGGCGATCGCCTCCGCTACCCCCGCGGTGTCGCGGGCGAACCGATCGAGCAGCCAATTGAACTGCTGTGCCTCGTTGCTGACCGGGTACGCGGGAACAGTCATAATGAGCTCCTGTTCGGATCGGTGCCTGCCGCTCTGGCAAGGCCCTGTTGGAACAACTCCAGCCCGGCGCGCTCCGCCTCCGGGTCGCGGAGTCGCGGTGCGGGGGCGGGCGTCGACGCTGCCTGCGGCCCGGCACGCCAGGCCCCGGGACTTTCCGGTGTGCCACGCACCGACTCGGCGAGGTGCTGGCCCGGGATCCGCCGGCGCAGCCCACCGCGCTGCTCACCCACCGTCGCTGACGGAGGCGCTGACGGAGGCGCTGACGGAGGCGCTGACGGAGGCGCTGACGGAGGCGCCGGCTCTGGCGTCCGCGTCTGCCGCTCCGGGTAACCCGGCCGTGTCGGGCGATCCGGCCCGCTCGCGTGGTTCGGCTGGCTCGCGTGGTTCGGGTGGCTCGCGTGGTTCGGCCGGCTGTTTCGGTCGGGCTTGGCCGGGCCGCCACCCGCCGGTCCTGCACCTGCGGCACCAGGCACAGGAAATGAGCTCCTGTTCGGATCGGTGCCTGCCGCTCTGGCAAGGCCCTGTTGGAACAACTCCAGCCCGGCACGCTCCGTCTCCGGGTTGCGGAGTCGCGGTGCGGGGGCGGGCGTCGACGCTGCCTGCGGCCCGGCACGCCAGGCCCCGGGACTTTCCGGTGTGCCACGCACCGACTCGGCGAGGTGCTGGCCCGGGATCCGCCGGCGCAGCCCGCCGCGCTGCTCGCCCACCGTCGCCGGCGGAGGCGCTGGCGGAGGCGCTGACAGAGGCGCCGGCGGAGGCGCCGGCTCTGGCGTCCGCGTCTGCCGCTCCGGGTAGCCCGGCCGTGTCGGGCGATCCGGCCCGCTCGCGTGGTTCGGCCGGTTCGCGTGGTTCGGCCGGCTGTTTCGGTCGGGCTTGGCCGGGCCGCCACCCGCCGGTCCTGCACCTGCGGCACCAGGCACAGGAGCGGCGGTGCTCCCACCCACCGCCGCAGGCGGAGGGATCGATGTGTCGAACCATTGAAAGTCCGCGGACGGCTCCAGCACCGGGACCGGGGCCGCCACGTCGGCGGCCTGCTGCCGATGCTGAACGGCGGCCATGGCCGCAGGCGGTCCGTGGACCTCTGTGCGGAGCAGTAGCGCCGCGGGCACCACGATCTCGACGGTGACGCCGGTCGGGACGGACGGCAGCAGCCGCACGGTCATTCCGTGCCACCGGGCCAGCCGGCCCACCACGAAGAGGCCGAGCATCGTGGTCGGTGTGACGTCGAGGCGCTCCCGCGACACGAGGCGACGGTTCTCCTGCTCGAGCCGCTCGGCCGACATGCCGACGCCTTGGTCCACGATCCGTATGTGGCAATCGCCGTCGAGCCTCGCCGACAACTCGACCGGCACGTTCGGTGGCGAGAACACGGTCGCGTTCTCGAGCAGTTCGGCGAGCATGAGCGTGAGGTCGACGACCACTCCGGCCTGCAACACCACGTTGTCGATGGTGCCGAGGACCACCTGACGGTACCCCTCGATCTGTGCGGCGGCGGACCGTACGATCTCATGTAGCGGGGCCGGCATGCTGAGCGGCCCGGCGTCGCGCTGCCCAGCGATCACGAGCAGGCTTTCCGCGCTGCGGCGCAGCCGTGTCGTCAGATGGTCCAGCCGGTACAGGTGCGCCAGCCGCTGCTCGTCGAATTCGTCGCGCTCAAGCGAGTCGATGCTTGCCAGCTGCCGCTCGACGAGGCTGCGCGTGCGGTTGGCGATGTTGCTGTACATGACGGCGACGTTGCGCCTGCTCGTCACCTGCTGCTGCATCAGTAGCGTGGCGGTGGCCTGCACCCGGTTGAACGCCGAGGCGAGCTCACCGATCTCGTCCGCGGAGCTGATGGTGACGGCCGCCAGCCGCGGCGGGTCCTCATCGGCGTCGGCGACGTCCGTGTCGTGCACGCGTCGCAGTTCGCGGGTGGCGAGGTCGGCGACTGCCGTCGCCGCGAGCGTCACCCGGCGCAGCGGCCGGTCGACCGAGCGGCTGATCAGCGAGCCCAGCCAGACGACCGTGGCCAGGAGCGCGCCGACGCCGACGGCGACGCCGACCGCCGTGTCGGTCGCGGTGCGGGCGCGTGCGGCAGCCAGCCGGCCGATGTCGGACACGACGGCCATCTGCGCGCTGTACCGCACCACGGCATCACCCTGGGCGATCGACAGTGCCTGCGCCGCACTTGTCGGTGGGCCCGACCTGCCCGGGGTTTCGTTGTGCGTCAGTGCGGCGATCGCCGCGCCGCTCCGCAACGCCGACGGACCCGTCTCGGTCGCGGCCAGGATCGTGACGTGCCGCGGGATCGCCTGCCGCTGAAAGCGTTCCCAGTGGCTCTGCACCAGCGTGGCGGAGTCCCTCGCGAGGAGGCCGGCCACAGTCTGGTCGCCGACCGCCACCAGCAACGCCGCCACGCCGACGCCGGCCTCCTCATCGAGCCGCATCAGCGTGTCGAGGGACGACAGTTCCCGCTGCCCTATCACGTCGGCGTCCGGCTGGTCGGTCAGCCGCAGCTGGTTCAGGAGCGTGACAACCGTGTCATGGTACACCCGAACGACCCGGGACGGCTCCGCGTCACGGCGCAGGACCGCCTGACGTACCTGGCGTACCTTGCGCAGCGCGGCGACCGAGGCACGACCCTCTGGAACCGCCGCCGCCGCCTCATCGGCGGTGTGCACCTGGCTGACGAGCGCGGTCCGGCCGACCCGATCGGACAGGACATAGGCCAGTGCCAGGAGCCGTTCGCGCTGCAGTTCGGCGACGGCGACCGCGGTGGTGTGGACCCGCTCCGCGCTGTGTTGCACGGCTTGCGCCGCCCGGGCGTCGTCGACCCGCTCGACGACGCCCGGGACGCTCGCCGCCGTCATGGCGGCGACCGCGATGAGCAGCAGCAGCCCGAGTCTCTGGGTGATCCGCAGGTTAAGGAGCATCGCCGGACCCATCCGACGGCCGGACCCGCACCCCGCGGCCGACATGCACGAGTTCCTCCATTGCCAGCAGCTCCCGCGCGTCGACCTCCGGCAGGTTGATCGAGAGCGACGCGACATCCGCAGTGGTGGTATCGGCGGTGCCGTCGACTTCGTCGTCGTGGTACCTGGCCGGGATCGACCGGTACAGCAGCAGCCCGCCCAGCACCACACCGGCGATCAGCATCGCCAGTTGCTGCAGGTGCTGCCAATCGACGTCCTGCTGGTACCGCTGCAGCGCCTGATCCAGCGCGGCGAACGCCGCCGTCGCCAGCGCCGTGGCCGATTCGCGGACCCGCTCGGCGCGCTTCGCGGCGTCGGCCGCGCCGGTCAATGAACGGGTCTGTTCGAGGACCGCGGGCGCGGCGAGCCGGCCCGCGTCCTTGCGGAACTCGTCGAGCGGCCCGGCGACGTCGCGCCCGACGTCGCGCCCGACGGCGCCCTCCGGCGTGGCCGCGAGCAGCACGATCCCGGTGTCGAGGGCCTCGACCGCCGACGCGACCTCCGACCGGGCGACGGCGACCGCGAGCGACGCCCGCTCCCTGGCCGCGCCGGTCGCCCCGGCGTCCAACGCCAGGCGGTCGGCGATCTGCCCGGCGCCGATGACGACGGCCGGGAGTCGCTCGACGACAAGTTCGGCCAGGAAACGGTGATACAGGTCCGGATCGGCGTCCAGCCGCGCGGTCGCACCCGCCATGCGCAGCAGGTCGGTCGCCAGCACGATCGCATCGTCGTAGCGCTGCACTGAATACGGACCCGACGGCTTCTCGGCCCCCAGCGCGTCGGCCACGGCGCGCAGGTCCACCGACCGCTGCCGGATTTTGACGTCAGCGGTCTGCCCGGCGGTCGACACCGCGGCCGCGGCGTGGGCGATGGCATCGACGTTGACGGGTGCCGTGTGCGCGGCCGCTGTCCTGGCCTGGACCAGTTCGGTCAGCAGCTGCGTCGTCGACCGCAGCAGCGGTACCGCCTGCCGCGCGGTCCGCGCGGCCGCCAGGTGATCCGCGGTGGTGCTTCGGGCCTCGTGCAGCAGCAGTCCGTACAGTGTCGTGAGCATGGCCAGCAGGATGAGGTTCGCGACAATCCGCGAGCCGCGCCGCGGGCGGCGGCGGGCGCCGACCGGCCGGTGGTCGGCAGGGTGCGCCACGTGCTCAGCCATGGTTCGGCACCCGCGTCGCGGCCGTCTCGTTCGGCACCCGCGTCGCGGCCGTCTCGCTGGGCGCCTGGATCGCATACGCGGACTCACCGTGCTGGAAGAGGTCCAGCCCGATGACCTCGCCCCGTGGGCTCACCCGGTTGCCGAACATACGATCGGCCAGTACCACGATGAGCAGCGTGACGACCGCCGAGTAGACGACCGCCGCGCCGAGGGTCAACGCCTGGACGCCGAGCAGGCGGTAACCGCCGCCGTAGAAGAGCCCGTTGCTCGCCGCCGGGTTCACCGAGGTCGTCGCGAGCAACCCCACGGCCAGCGAACCGACCGCGCCGCCGCCGAGATGCACGGCGGCGACGTCGAGCGCGTCGTCCAGCCCCAGCAGCGCCTTCAGGCTCACCGCGAAATGGCAGATGACGCCGGCGGCCGCACCGATGGCAACCGCGCTGAGCGGTGTCACATAGCCGGCGGCCGGGGTGATGGCGACGAGTCCGGCGATCGCGCCCGACGCCGCGCCGAGCGTCGTCGGCTTGCGGACCCGGATCTGTTCGGCACAGGCCCACGCCATCAAGCCGGCGGCCGCGGACACCTGCGTATTCGTCACGGCGAGAGCGGCGATCCCGTTCGGGGCCAGCGCAGAGCCGCCGTTGAACCCGAACCAGCCGAACCACATCATGATCGTGCCGAGCAGCATCAGCGGCAGGTTGTGTGCCCGATGCTGGACAGCGGGCCAGCCGGTGCGCCGGCCGAGGACCGCGGCGACGACGAGTGCCGCGACGCCGGCGTTGACATGCACGACCGTGCCGCCGGCGAAGTCGAGTGCGCCGAGCCTGCTCCCCCAGCCCAGCGGCGAGAAGAACCAATGCGCGATGGGTGCGTAGACCAGCATCGACCACAGCGCGACGAACGTGATGTAGGCGCTGAACCTCCAACGTTCCGCGCCCGCGCCGGTGATGAGCACCGGGGTGACCACCGCGAACATCATCTGGAAGACGGCGAAGGCCAGTATCGGCACACCGTCGATGTGCATGCCGGGCACCGTCTGGGCGAGGTCGCGCAGACCGGCAAGGTCGAGTCCGCCCACGAAGCCGTTACCCGCGCCGAACGCCAGCGAGAAACCCACGAGCACCCACAGGACGCTCACCGTCCCGATCGTCATGAGGCTCTGCATGATCATGCTGAGGACGTTGGACTGACGGATCATGCCGCCGTAGAAGAACGCGACGCCGGGTGTCATGAGCAGCACCAGCGCTGCGGAGGTGAGCAGCCATGCCGTCGATCCGACATCCAACTGAGGTTGGTCCACCGCGATTGCCTTTCCCGCCTGCCGGTCGGACGCGACCGGGTGCGGCCCACACAACGTAACCCACGCTCTTGTCGTTCAATACGAAGACAAACTGTTACATGGCGGCCACGCCCGGCTTCTGTGGTCGTGCCACACGATGAGGCCGGTCTCGTCGAGGTACAGGACCTGATCCGCGTTGTACGTCGCCAGGTGCGACGGCCACGTCATGTTCATCCGGCGGTATGTAATGCCGTCCTCGACCCACGGATCGCCCTCGGTGGTCAGGAACCCCGGCATCGTGAAGGAGAACGGCCGCGTCGGGTACGTCCACCTCGACGTTGCCACAGTTCAAGGCGTCGTAGAGGGCGCCGTGACCGTGCCGATGTTCGGGCGTCAGCGTCAGATCGACCAGCGCATCGGTCCCGGCGGTCAGGCAGTCATACACGTTGGTCCGAAACCGGGACAACACGGTCATTGAACCGACTCGGGTGACATCGTCCACCAAGTTGTGGAAAGAACACAATTTCTCACATGTCTTAATGGTTTAGGGTGCGGTGCGCTCGCGTTTTGCTGCGCACTGCTCAACGGGTGCCGTGTCCGGCCCCACCGAACCTTGCAATGCTGGAGCCAATTGGCGATGGTCAGAAACAGTCAACGATTCTTGCGGATTCCACTGTTCCGGCGCGGCGGAGTGTCCCAGTGACCGTGGTCATCAATGAGTGCGCCGCGACGCGTGGCGCGTCGCCTGCCGACATACGCATGGCCACGCTGCATGCACATCACGCGCCTTCGCTGTACCGATTCCTGTTACGGCTGGCGCTGGGCGAGCCGTATCTCGCCGAAGATCTTCTGCAGGAGACCATGCTGCGGGCGTGGCGGAACATCGAGGACGTGCCACACGGCTCCGAACCGGAGCGGCGGTGGCTGTTCACCACCGCCCGCCGGATCGCCATCGACGAGGCCCGGGCCCGGCAGGCCCGGCCGACCGAGACCGGCGCCACAGACCTCGCCCGGCTACCCGAAGCGGACGACGCGATCGAACGACTGGTCATCATCCACACCATGCGTGAGGCGCTGCCGAAGGTGAGTGACGCCCAGCGCCAGGTGCTCGTCGAGATGTACTACTTCGGACGGTCGGGCGCCGAAGCGGCGCAGCGGCTCGGCATTCCCGAGGGAACCGTCAGATCGCGGGCGCACTATGCCTTGCGGGCGCTTCGCGCGGCGCTCGGGCTCGACGGCTGACCATCGCGGGCCCGCCGTCCTGCTCGACCCGGTCCGGTCTTCGGCGTCGTCGCCGGAAACCGGACCGGGTCGAGCATCACCGAGCGGTCACATTCATGCGCGTACCGTTACTCGATCGCGATCAGTCCCGGACGTAGCCCTCTGTCGCAATCCGTGACTGCTTCACACACTTTGCGGCTGAGTCGCACGCACCTGGCCATTGACGCGGTGCAGGGGCTTCTTCGTTTTTTGATCTTGACTTTCCGTCGGTCACGGACGGCCTTGATCCGGAGGAGTCAAGAGCTGCGAGGTCGGGGAGGTGATCGCGAGCGGCACCGGCGCCTCCAAGCCCTGGCTGCCTGGTTGGCGAGTGCTGACTTCGACGTAGATGGTTGCGATGATGACGAGCAGCGCGTAGGAGCCGGCGATGGCCAGGGCGAAGGTGCCCCGGACGGTCGGCTCGCGCTTTCCCGGGCTCTCCACCTTGCTTGCCGGAGGAGCCTTGACGGTCACCCGGCTGCCCCACCCGGTGTAACGGGTCTCAACGCTGAGCTGCCTGTCCTCCGCCACTGCCGCACTGACGTGGGTGCTCCCCGGATAAACAGCGATCAGCCGCTGGGGGAGTTGGGGCGCGCTACGGCAACGGCCTCGGTAGCAAATGCCCGCGGTCGTGCTTGACGAACTCCTCCCGCAGCGCGGACCGGTCCGCGGCGGTCAGCGACATGTACGTGGTGCTTCGGGCGGGTGTCCACCAAACCGGGTCGGCGGTCTCCCAAACCGTTCGGCGCAGCGGCGCCTTGTTGACCTTGTTGGTGCCCGTCTGGGCGATCGATTCCGTGACCCGGACGAACCGGGGACGCCACTTGGTGCCGAGGTCCTTCTGGTCGCCGAGGAACCGCTCGAACGCCTTCGGGTCGAATGCCCGACCCTCCGGGAGTTGGACCGCGCACATGACGTTGTCGCCGGTGTGGGGATCGGGGACACCGTAGACCACCGCGGATGAGATGCCGTCGTACCGGCTCAGGATGCGTTCGATCGGGGCCGCCGCGAAGTTCTCCCCATCGACCCTCAGCCAGTCCGAGGTGCGGCCGGCGAAGAAGAAGTAGCCGCGCTCGTCGCGGAAGGCCAGATCCCCCGACCAGTAGTCGTCGCCGCGGACGCGGTCCGCTATGGCCTCGGGGTTGTGGTAGTAGCCCTCGAAGGCCTTGACTCGATCGATGCCGACGATCTCGCCGATTGCCTCGTCGGCGTTGAGCAGGCGGCCGTTCTCGTCGAACTTCGCCAACGGGCACTCCTCGCCCGATTCGTTCAGCACCTTGATGACCTGGCCGGCAGCGGGCAGGCCGAGCGAGTTGGGCGGCGCGTCCGGACCGGGAAAGATGCTGAGCACCCCTTCCGTGGAGCCGTAGGACTCCCAGATCCGGCATTGGAACCGGTCCCTGAATTTGACCATGTCGGCCGGAGAGGCTTCGCTTCCGTAGGCCACCTCGAGCGTGCTCAGCCGATCCCTGGGGTCCTCCGCCGTGGCCAGCACGTAGTTGATCGCACGGCCCACGTAGTTCGTGAACGTGATCCCGTGCTCGTGGATGTCGCGCGCGAATCCCGACGCGGAGAACTTGCGGCGCATGACGATCGTCGCCCCGGATCGGACCGAGGGCGCCAGATTGGTGAAGATCGAGTTACCGTGAAAGAGGGGCATGCACAGATAGGTGATGGTGTCACGATGCACCCCGATCCTGTCGCCCAGCACGTGTGCGCGCCTGGTCATCGCGCGCTGCGAGGAGATGACCGCCTTCGGCGCACCGGTCGAGCCGGAGCTGAAGAGCAGGAGAAGCATGTCCTCGGCGGCCGGTGACCCGGCGGGCAGCGGTGCGCCTCGGTAGGGGCGGAGGTAGTCCGCGTACTCGGCGGTGTCGACGTTCAGGACCCGCCGCACGGACGGCAGCTCGGCCCCGGCGATGAGCGAGAGATGCTCATTCTCGGTGACCAGGAGGTCGCAGTCGGTGTGGCGAATGTCCTGCGCGAGCTCCTCGCCGCGTCGGGTCGGGTTGATACCGACGATGACAAAGCCACCCAGCCCGGCGGCGAGTAGCCAGAAGGCGAAGTCGGGCAGGTTCTGCAGCAGCACCCCGACGTGCACCTGCCGGCGGTCGCCGGCGGGGCGGATGTCGCGGATCGCCGCCGCGCGGTCCGCCGCTTCCTGCACCGTCTCCCGCCAGGTCCAGGCCCGGCCCTCGAAACGGAGTGCCACATGGTCATCGCTCGAGCGAGCCCGTACCAATTCCGAAAATGGACCCACAAGAACTCTCCTCGTACCAACGCACCGGGCAGAAACGTCACCCGTAGAACTATCAGATGAGTGTTTGCCGGCAAATCAGGAGGTGGTCGGCGCCACCTGCCCATCCGCCGATCCCGTGGTCCGGTCGGCGGGCGGGACATCCGTGGCACGACGAAGTGCCATCTTGTCGATCTTCTCGTTCGGCGTGCGGGGAAGCCGTTCGAGGACTCGGACGTCGTCGGGCAGCCAGAACTTGGGTACGGAGCCGACGAGCGCGCTTCGGATCCGCGCACCCAGCGATTCCACATCGGCGGACTCCCGTGCCACCACGTACGCGACCGGCCGTTCGCCCCATTCGGGATGGGGGATGCCGACGACGGCGCACTCCGTCACGCCGTCCACCTGAAGGATCGCCTCTTCGAGCCGGCGCGTCGCGATCCATTCGCCGCCGGACTTCACGAGGTCCTTGAGTCGATCGACGATCCGCATGTATCCAGACTCGTCGATCGAGGCGACGTCGCCCGTGCCGAGCCAGTCATGCGACTCCCCCTGCCAGGCCCCCCACAGATAGTCGTTGATGATCCATGGGCCGCGGCAGTTCAGTTCGCCCGTCGACCGGCCGTTCCACTCGACCGGTTCCCGGGTCTCCAGGTCCCGGAGCTCGAACTCGACACCGGCCACCGGAACGCCCTGAGCGCTCTGGGAGTGGCGGCTGGACTCGGGGTCGAGCCAGCTGCGCGGACGGGAGACCGCGGCGATCGGGGAGGTCTCGGTCATGCCCCAGACCTGGATCATCTGCCCGCCGAGGTCGGCGACGCGATCCACGAGAGCGCGATCCACCGCGGAACCGCCTGAGATCATCCGAGTGCCGGCCAGCGGAGTCGGCGTCCCGGCGGACCTCAGTGCCTCGGCGACCCGGTGAACCACCGTGGGGACCGCGCCGAAGCAGGTGACCTTGTAGGACTCCACGAGCTCCGCGAGGAACGGTCCGTCGCCCGCCCTGCGCCCCGGCAGAACCATCGAGGCGCCGGCGAGCAGCGAGGCGTACGGCAGCCCCTGGCTGTTGGCGTGGAAGAACGCGGCGGCGGGCAGGACGACGTCGGCCTCGCGCACACCGAGGGTGTCCGCTCCCAACGCCATCATCGCGTGCAGCATCTGGGAACGGTGGCTGTAGACCACCCCCTTCGGCATGCCCGTCGTTCCGGAGGTGTAGGAGACAAGCATCGGCTGGTTCTCGTCCAGCGTCGGCCAGTCGAAGGAGGTCGGCTGGGACGTGGCGAGCTCGTCGAGCCCGGGACAGTCGCAGTCCGGTGCCGCGGCGCCCGACCGGAGCAGCGTCATCTCGCCGCCGGCGTGTGCTCGCAGCGAGTGCGCGAGCTCGGCCAGGTCGGCGTCGAACACCAGCACGCTGATCGGAACCTTCGCGAGCACGTGGTGCAGGTGCTCCACGGAGGAGCGGGGATTCAATGGGACGACGACGTCGCCGACGGCCGACGTGGCGAGAATGACGCCCAAGTGGCGATCGTGGTTCCAGGCGAGGGTGGCGATACAGGCACCCGGCTGCGGTGCTGCCTGAGTGAGCACGGCGGCGTACTGTGCGCTCATCGCGAGCAGGTCACCGTAGGTCCGGCAAACCATGTTCTGGCGGTCGTCGACCGTCCAGTACTTCTTTCCGGAAAAGAGGTGACCCATTCGCCACAGAAGATGACTGACCGTCAGACCGTCGCGCCCGATCTCTGGCCGCATGTGAACTCCTCGAATGTCACGATCTCGCGCCGTGTTGATTACACCGGATCGCCTTTGATTTCTGGGAATTCGTGAGTTGGCCGTTCCCAATGGGCACAGCGTAGATGCGGGCGAGTGGGCCGGGCAATGCAGACTCCCGGAATACATTTCCATCACGCGGAACGGCCCCGGCGCACGGCGGGTCCTTGCTGCGGCCAGGCAATGCGGGTTCCCGGAATTCATTTCCGCTGCACGGAACGACTGATGCACGGCGGGCCTTGTAATCTGGCGAGCCGGAGTGAAATCTTTATCCCGGTGTCTTCCTTGAAGGCGAAGAACGAGCAGCGACAGCACGAGAGGAATGCGGAATGGCCGACTTTGAGTTCTTGGACGTGACGTGCCGGGAGGAGGTGGCCACCGTCCTGATGCGGCGACCGCCGGTCAACGCCGTGCATGGGGAGATGTACCGCGAGATCAAGGAGGTGTTCTCCCGGATCGAGGAGTACGCGCCGGAGGCTCGCGTGGTCATCCTGACGGGTGAGGGCCGGCACTTCTGCGGCGGCAACGATCTCGAAGAGTTCCGCACCATGACGCCGCAGAACTCACGGCCCCGGATGCAGGCCGTGCGGGAGGCGTTCTGGGCCATCTACGACTCGACGCTCCCGGTCATCGCCGCCGTCCAGGGCGTAGCCGTCGGAACCGGTGTCGCGCTCGCGGCCTCGGCCGACCTCGTGGTGGCCGCGCAGGGCGCGAAGTTCAGCCTGCCGGAGATCCAGGTCGGTGCGATGGGCGGCGCGAAGCACCTGTCCCGGCTGGTCCCGCAGGGTGTCGTGCGCCGGATGCACTTCACCGCGGACATGGTGCCCGCCGAGGAGCTGGTGCAGTACGGCGGCATCGTGAGCGTGGTGCCGGTGGAGCGGTTGCAGGAGGAGGCCTTCGACCTCGCCCGGCGGATCGCCCGGCACAGCCCGGTCGCGATCCGGGCCGCCAAGCGGAGCCTCAACCAGATCGAGTACATGGACCTCAAGTCCGGGTACCAGTTCGAGCAGGGGCTCACCGGTGAGCTGGCCGGGACCCACGACGCGAAGGAGGCGGTCGCAGCGTTCTTCGAGCGCCGCGAGCCCCAGTACATCGGCGAGTGACCGTCGTCGGGTCGAATCCGCCGGCCGCATTCGACCCACATCGTACCCGGCGGAGCCGCGCGATCGGAAAGGCCTGCCTCGCCTTGGGCTGAGGCCCGACTGGGCGGGGGCGAGCGATCATGACGGGAACGTTCCACACCGGTCATGACGTGGGGCGTCTTCCAATGCTTCAGAGGACATCTGTAGCATGCAGCCATGAGCGGCATCAACCAACCCATCGAGGCGCTCGCCCGTGGACTTCGGGTGCTTGAAGCCCTCTCCAGGTCTTCCGGAAGCATGGGCAACGGCCAAATCGCCCGTGTGACCAATCTGCCGCCCTCCACGGTGTCCCGCTTGACCGACAGCCTCGTGCGTCTCGGTTACCTGCAGATGGATTCCACCTCCGGGGCCTACAGTCTGACGGCGAAGAATCTCCAGCTGGGATATCCGGTTCTCGCGAACATCTCGATTCTCGGCCGGAGCCAGCGGGTCCTCAACACGCTCAGTGCGGACACCGGTCTCACCTCCGCGTTGGCGATCAGGGACGGCCTGTACCTCGCGACCGTCGCCACGGTACGCGGCAGACACCCGCACTCGGTCAGCCTGGCGGTCGGTGGACGACTCCCGCTCGCTATCTCCGCGTCCGGCATCGCTCTCATATCCGGGCTGGAGGAGCCGCACAAGACCAGGCTGGTGAAGGAGATCCGCGCCGATCTCCAGGCACGCGGCAGGAACGTGAGCGACTTCGACAGCCAGCTCAAGGCATGTGAGGAGACGACGGTGGCCGTCAGCCGGGGTGCCTGGCACGACGACATCGGCGGCATGGCGATGCTGATACGCAGCGGCGGCCAACCGTACGCGTTGGGAGTCGCCTTCAGGTCCAACGGCACTTCCGCCGAGCTCGGCAAGCTTCCTGTGCAAGCCCTCCGACGAGCCGCGGAGGAGCTTGCCGACTGAGTGCACGGTCGGTTGACGCCATGGTCGGGTCCGGTGCCGTTGTCTTCTCCGGTTCCCCATGTCGCCGCGCAGCGGGTCGGTGAGGTCGCCCCTGACCGACGACCAATCATGCGATCACTAACCTGACCGCTTACCAGGCCGACCCTGCCCACCTGGCCGACCGTCTGCACGGCCACTGGGGTGTCGGAGCCTTCCACCATGTCCGTGACCCCGCACGCCCCTTGACCGTGACCGCCCTCGGCGTTCAATTGATCGCGACCGCCCTCGGCGTCCAACGCGGCTAAATCAGATATCCCACTACTTTGCCGGGCCTGGCGGTTCCCATTCGACCCGGAGCCGCGTTTTCATTCCACAGAGCGGAAAGAGATTCCAGGCGGGATGTTGTGCGCCAAGCACCGGCCCCCTACGGTTGCGGCATCGAAAGTAAGGCGGCTTGTTTTTCGGCTTCGTGGTAAGGATCTTGCGGCCCGATGAACGGGATCGGACGGGTTCGACATCGAAGGATCTTGCGGCCCGATGAATGCGATCGGACGGGTTCGACATCGGGCCAGAGGAGCTCCCGCGGAAAAGATCGGTACGCCTGAGCCAAATTAGAGAACGTCAATGCGAATGGTTTGTCGCACCCTGTGCGGAAGGAACATGAGGAAATTGAAAAGAAGAACTCTTCTTGGAGTGGTTCCGGCGTTGAGCGCCATGCTGGTGCTCAGTGCGTGTGGTGGTGGTGGCGGCCAGGCCAAGGGCGGTGCCGGCGAAACCATCACGATTAAGCTGGCCACCCCCACCGCCGGGTCGCACCACTGGTCGAAGAACGCCCTTCTGCCGTGGCAGAAGCTCGTTGAGGAGAAGACCAACGGCCGGGTCAAGGTGCAGCTGTACGAGGGCGGCACGCTTGGAACGTTCAACTCGGTCCTGACCGACCTGCAGGGTGGTCTCTACGACGTCGGCATGGTGGTTCCCAGCTACTTCATGAACTCGAAGATGTACCCGCTGAGCATCCTGACGCTCGCGTTCGCGTACCCCGATCCGGCCACGGGCGGCAAGATCGGCGCCGAGTTCTTCCAGAAGAATGCCGACAAGGTCAAGATCGACGGTGTCCGCAACCTGGGCGTCGCGGTCTCCGACAGCTACGTGTTCTTCTCGACGAAGCCGATCAAGACCCTCACCGATATCAAGGGCATGAAGATCAGAGCCCAGGGCGCGGCGGACGCCGAGATCGTCAAGGCATGGGGGGGCGTGCCGGTCAACGTCCCCGTCCAGGAGAGCTACGAGGCGCTGCAGAAGGGTGTCGTCGAGGTCTCCCCGTACAGCTCCGTCGGTGCGCTCGGTCTCAAGATCCATGAGGTAGCGCCGTATTTGCTCGACACGAAGGCGTGGGGCACCGTCACCGTGCCGGCGATGAGCGAGAAGTTCCACGCCTCGCTGCCGGATGACCTGAAGAAGGTATTCGACCAGGAGCTCGGTCCGAAGCTCGCCGAGCTGATGCAGCAGTCCTACATCAAGGAGGAGGACGCCGCACGGCAGCAGCTCCCCGAACTGCTGAAGAAGAACGGTGGCGACTGGCTGAGTGTCAGCAGCGCCGACCTGGCCCAGTTCAAGGCGGGATCCCAGAGTCAGTGGGACGTCTGGATCAAGGACGCCAACAGCAAGGGCTACGACGGTCAAGGTCTTGTGCGCTCATACCTCGAGCTGATGTCGGCAGCGGGCGCCGAGCCGCCCGTCAAGGGCTGACAGACAGGACGGAGTGGACGGCTCGGCAGTCCGGGCAGCCGCCGGACGGGCGTCAACGAGTCGAACTCAATGGCGCCAGGTCCGGTGGCCTCGGCCACCGGCGAGCTAGCCGGTCCCCATAGAAGAGATGGAATGAGGTGAAACATGCTCCGGACAAGTATCGAGGCATTGAATCGAATTATGGGGTGGATCGCCTTCGCCGCGGCGGTCCTCCTGATGGTGATCACGGTCGTCGGCGTGGCCTCCCGCTGGGTTGGGCTTCCGCTGCTCGGGGTCGACGAACTCATCGCGCACACCATGGTCGTCCTGATCGCGTTCTCGCTGGCCTACACCCAGTCCAAGCGCTCCCACATCTCGGTCGATCTCATCGTGGAACGCCTGCCGGCCCGGGTGCAGGCCGTTTTCAACACGGTCGGCAGTCTGCTCATCACGGGCATGGCGTTCACCATCGCCTGGATCTATGCGCAGGAGAACCTGGTCAAGGACGGCTCGGCCTCCATCTCCACGGGCCTGCTGAACATCCCGGCACTGCCGTTCAAGGTCGTTCTCGCGCTGGGATTCGCATCGTGGAGCCTGACCGCGCTGGTCCAATTGCTTGACCTACGGGCGGTGCCGGCGCATGGCGCGGAACGCGGGCCCGACGCTGACGTGGAGGCGAGTCACTGATGCCGTTGGAAATTATCGGCGCCGTGGTCCTGATCGCGATGCTGCTGCTGATGCTGGCGCGCGTACCGGTGGCCGTCTCCATGGCGATTCCCGCCATGATCGGGATCTACTATCTCTCCGGTTGGGAGGTGTTGTCGGCCGCGGTCAACTCCATCGTCTGGCAGCACACCCTCAGCTACTCGCTGGTGACCATTCCCATGTTCCTGCTCATGGGCGAGATACTGCACGTCTCCGGCATCACCGGCGAGCTCTACCAGGCATTTCGGGTCTGGACCGGGCGGATGCGGGGTGGACTGGCGGTGGCATCGATCGCGGCGTCCGCCGGGCTCGCCGCCGCCTCGGGATCGAGCATCGCCACGACCGCGACCATGGGCACCGTCTCCTCGAAGGAGATGCTCAACGCCGGTTACGACAAGGGCCTCGCCGGTGGGGCCATCGTCGCCGGGGGCGGCCTGGGGATCCTCATTCCCCCGAGCACGGTGCTGGTCATCTACGCGACGCTCACCGAGCAGTCCATCGGCAAGCTTCTCATCGCGGGCATCCTCCCCGGCATCATGCTGACCTTGCTCTTCATTCTCACGGTGGTGATCAGCGTCGGGTTCAACCCGCGGCTCGCGCCCGCCGGTCAGCCTAGTTCGTGGTCGGAGCGTCTGAGCTCGCTGAAGTACGTCATCTGGGTGCTGGTTCTCTTCGCCGTGGTGACCGGTGGAATGTACTCTGGCCTGTTCAGCCCGACCGAAGCCGCGTCGTTCGGGGCGCTCGCGGCGACCGTGATCGTCGCCCTGCGCAGGTCGATCGGCTGGAAGCAGTTTCTGACCGCGGTCACGAGCACCGTCAAGACGGTCGGGTTCGTCTTCGCGATCATCATCGCCGGCTTCATCCTGAACTACTTCCTCGCCATCACCAGGCTGCCCATCACGATCTCGGAGTACATCGGCGGCCAGACATTTCCGCCGGTGCTGCTCGCGGCCGCGCTGCTGCTCATGTACATGTTGCTGGGGTGCGTGATGGACGCCCTCGCCATGCTGGTCGTCACCCTCCCCATCGTCTTCCCGATCGTGCTCGCGATGGGATGGGATCCGATCTGGTTCGGCATCGTGATGGTCATCGTGATCGAGATGGGGATGATCACACCGCCGATCGGAATGAACTGCTTCGTCCTTCATGGCGTGGCCCCCGAGCTGGGCCTGAATCGGATCTTCGCCGGCGCGATTCGGTTCGTCATCCCGATGTTGATCGCGCTGATTCTGCTCTACGCCTTCCCCCAGATCGCGCTGTTCCTGCCAGGAAAGATGTAGCGATTCCGCGAGCGGGTGAATGGGAGCAGATCGCTGAAAGGACGCCGCACCGGGGGTGCGGCGCATCGCTAGGAGACGATTGATGGATGTCGAAGACGTGAGCAGCCGCCTCCTCGCGGCGGCGGCTCCGCACCTGAACAACCCCGGCCCTCGTCGCTGGTCCCCCCGGCCGATCGAAGTGTCGGCGGTGTGGAACTTCTGCGAAGCGGTGGAGGACGGGAATCCGGTCTACTGGGACCACGAGCGCGCGACCAGTTCGCGGTTCGGGCGGATGATCGCCCCGCCGCAGGCGCTCTGGGCGCTGAGCATGCGCAACTGGTGGCTGCCGGAGTACTTCCGTGACCGGGATGACCTCGTCGGACTGGGAAACGACAGCATCCCCTCAATGATCGCACGGCAGATCGTCCAGGACTTCGGCTTCAACACGGCGACGAACGTGACACGCAGTGAGGAGTACCTTGAGCCGTTCGGCCCCGGAGACGGTCGGCTCGGGCAGTCCGAGACTCTCGTCGGCCTGAGCGGGGTGAAACGCACCCGGGTGGGCATGGGCGTTTTTCTCAACACGGAGATCGAGTTCGTCACGGAGAAGGACGACCGCCTGGTGGCCCGCGCCCACAACACCTTGTTGATGTACCAGCCGTTCGCCGCTGAGGAGGCCTGAGTAATGGTGCGAGCCGAAGCGGTTTCACACGCGGAGATACCGGACGGGATGGAGCTTGCTCCGCTGCGGATCGCGGTGACCGCCACCACGTTGGCGAAGGACGTGGCCGGGACCCGGGACCTGTACCCGATTCATCATGACCACGAGTTCGCCAAGGCGGCGGGCGCTCGGAACATCTTCCTCAACACGATGTGGTACCAAGGCGTCCTCGGCCGCTACGCGACCGACTGGGGCGGCCCCGAGTCGTTCGTCCGGCGGTTGTCATTCGAGATGCGGGCCACGAACTGTCCGGGTGACACCCTCACCGTGCGCGGCACGGTCGTAGGCACCTCGGTCACCGATGACGAGACGCTGGTGAACCTCGACGTTCGCATCGACAACCAGTTGCAGCAGGACACGGTGACGGCGCGGCTGACGCTTGGGCTGCCGCGGCCCGCGCAGTGACCCGAGCGCCTTTGTCCACCAATCCCCGACCGCGCCGACGCGGTGGGCAACGTCAAGGAAATTCCCCGTGTTTCTCAGCTACACCGACGAGCAACTCGAGCTTCAACGCGAGCTGGACGGCTACTTCGGCGACCTGCTCACCCCGCAGGTGCGGGCCGGCCTGCGGGCCGAGCCACGATGCGGGCCGACGACGCGGCGGCTACGGCGGCGGCTGGGTCGGGACGGCTGGCTGGGCGTGAGCTGGCCACCCGAGTTCGGCGGGCGCGGCATGTCCGTCCTCGCCGAGCAGGTCGTCTTCGACGCGGGCTACCGGGCGGGCGTCCCGCTGCCGTTCCTCGGGCTGAAGACGGTCGGCCCCACCCTGATGGCGTTCGGCTCCGCCGATCAGAAGGCGCTCTACCTTCCGGCGATCGTCGCCGGGGAGGTCGAATGGGCGATCGGATACTCCGAACCCGAGGCCGGCAGCGACCTCGCCGCGCTGACGACCCGAGCGGTGCGCGACGGCGACGAGTACGTCATCAACGGCAGCAAGATCTTCACGACGGGCGCGGACACGGCGGACCACATCTGGCTGGCGGCTCGGACCGGGCCGGTCGAGGCGCGGCATCGCAATCTCTCGGTGTTCATCGTGCCCACCGGTAGTCCGGGTTTCAGCGCCACGCCGCTGCCGGTCATGACCGACAAGCACACCGCGTTCAGTTTCTACGAGAACGTGCGGGTGCCGGTGGCGAACCTGGTCGGCGCCGAGAACGACGGATGGAAGATCATTACGAGCCAGCTCAACCGAGAGCGGGCCGGAATCGCGGCTCGATCCGGGAGCTGGTCGCAGCAGGCGTTCGACGATGTCGTCACCTGGGCCCGCGAGCACACCACACCCTCGGGGCGCCGGATCATCGATCTGCCGTCGGCTCGGATGCCGCTGGCTCGGGCCTGGACCCTCGTCGAGGCGATGAAGCTGTCGACCTGGCGGGTCACCGCCGCCCTGGCTGAGGGAACGCTGACGGCGGCCGAGTCATCCGCCGCGAAGGTCCTCGCGACAGAGGCACATCAGGAGGTCGCCCGGCTGCTGCTCGAGGTCATGGGGCCGGCGGGCGCGCTCAAGGCCGGGTCACCCGGGGCCGAGCTGCAGGGGCGGGTCGAGCAGGAGTACCGCACGGCTGTCCTGTACACCTTCGGCGGCGGGAACAACGAGATTCAACGAGAGATCATCGCATGGACCGGGCTCAACCTACCTCGGGGGACGAGATGAGCGACCCCACACCGCCCGCACCTCGGCGGCCACAGCCGTTGATCGACCAGGAGAACGAATTCTTCTGGGAAGGCGTCAAGCTGGGCGAGCTGCGCGTGCAGCAATGCGACGCATGCCGGTGCCTCATCCACCCGCCCCTTCCGCACTGCGCCTCGTGCGGGTCGTTCGATCTGGGACACCGCAGCGTCTCGGGGCGCGGAACCGTTTACAGCCATGCGACCGTTCACCGGCCGCTGGTGCCACCGTTCACCGAACCATATTCGGTCGTCGTGGTCGAGTTGGCGGAGGGAGTCCGGTTGGTGTCTCAGCTCGTCGGCGTCCCGCCGGGCGACGTCGCCATCGGACTTCCGGTGGAGGTCGAGTTCACAGAGGTGGAAGAGGGGCTCACGCTGCCGCTCTTCCGCCCGATTCACGGTGAGAGCGGTTGAGTTGATGGACTTCAGTCTGAGTGAGGAACAGCGGGCGATCCATTCGGCCGCGGAAAGCATCTTCGGTCCCCGCTCCGCCGCCTCGGCCGGCCACCAGGCGCCTCCCGGCCCGGCCGAGTCGTTCGACTCCGAGGCCTGGGCCGACATGGCGAGGGCCGACCTGCTCGGTATCGCGGTCGGCGAGGAGTTCGGTGGATCCGGCCTCGGTCTTCTCGAGGCGTGCGCCCTGCTGCGGGCGCAGGGTAACCACCTGATCCGGGTTCCCGCCGGTCCGGCCCTGGCCGTCGCGGCGCCCGCGATCGAACGGTTCGGATCCGGCGCCCTGCGCGAGTCGGTCCTGGCCCGAGTGGTGACGGGTGACTGCATCCTGTCCACCGCACTTGTCGAAGCCGGGGCGCACGATCCATCCGACGTCGGAGTGTCGGCGCGGCCCGGCCCGGCGGGGACCTGGCTGGTCACCGGTGAAAAGATCTGCGTACCGTACGCCGGGCTCGCGGAGCGCATCCTGACCCCGGTCCGCACCCCGGATTCCGGGATCGCCGTCGCCGCCATCGATCCCGGCGCGGCCGGTGTCCGGTTGACGCCGCAGCAGGCGACCCACGACGAGCCGGTGTACCAGGTCCGCTTCGACGACGCGGTGATCGGTGAGGGCGACATACTCGGGCGCGGGGCGGAGGAACGCGCGGAGGCGTTCAGCTGGGTCCTCCAGCGATCCACGGTCGCGGTCTGCGCGCTGCAGCTCGGAGTAGCGGAGCAGATCCTGGCGATGACCACTTCCCACGTCTGTGAGCGGCGACAGTTCGGACGCCGGCTCGGCGCCTTCCAAGGGGTCGCGCTGCGCCTGGCCGACGCCTATCTCGCGGTGGAGTGCATCCGGAACAGCATGTGGCAGGCCGCCTGGGCGTTGTCGGACGGACGCGATGCCGCGCAGGCCGTCAGGCTGGCCAAGTACTGGGCCGCCGAGTCCGGCCAGAAGCTCGCGGTGATCGGGCAGCACCTGCACGGTGGGGTCGGTGTCGACATCGAGTATCCGTTGCACCGCTACACCCTCTGGGCGAAGTCGCAGGAACTCAGCCTCGGCTCGGCCCACCCGATGTTGGACCAGATCGGACGCCACCTGGCCGACGCCGGCACAGCGGCGGTGGGGCCCAGCCCCGGCGACCCGTACCGGCCGAGCGGTGTCGAACCGGCGGAGATGAGCTGACGATGGAACAGTTGAGGGACAAGGCCGCGATCGTCGGCATCGGACAGACGGAGTTCTCCAAGAACTCGGGGCGCAGCGAACTGCGGCTGGCGATCGAGGCCGTGAAGGCGGCGATCGCGGACGCCGGACTTCGACCCGAGGACGTCGACGGGCTGACCACGTACACGCGTGACTCGAGCCAGGAAATCGACATCGCCAGAGCGCTCGGTCTGGGGCCGCTGACCTTCTTCTCGCGGGTGGGTTACGGCGGCGGTGCCTCCTGCGCCGTGGTGCAGCAGGCGGCGCTCGCGGTGGCCGCCGGCGTGGCCAAGACCGTGGTGATCTATCGTGCGATCAACGCGCGCTCCAGCCGGCGATACGGGGCCGGGCGGCGTTCGCACTCCGCCTCGGCTGAGGGATTCGACTCGGTGATGAGCTGGGTCGCCCCGTACGGGCTGTTCACGCCGGCCGGTTGGGTGGCGCCGTTCGCTCGGCGGTACATGCACGAGTTCGGCGCGACGAGCGAAGACTTCGGGCGGGTGAGCGTCGTGGGGCGCAAACACGCCGCGCGCAATCCGAATGCCTGGTTCTATGACAGGCCCATCACCCTGGCCGAGCACCAGGCCTCGCCGTGGATCGTGGAGCCGCTCCACCTGCTGGACTGCTGCCAGGAAAGCGACGGCGGCGTCGCCATCGTGGTCACCAGCGCCGAGCGGGCGCGAGAACTCACCGACCGGCCCGTCATGATCAGGGCGGTGGCCCAGGGTGCCGCGGCCGACCAGCACATGATGACCAGCTACTACCGGCCGGACGAGCAGATGGTGGAGCTGCCCGAGATGGCGCTCGTGGCGCGCCAGCTCTATTCGGCCGCTTCCCTGGGCCCGGAGGACATCCAGGCCGCGATCATCTACGACCACTTCACACCGCTTGTCCTACCGCAACTGGAGGCCTTCGGCTTCTGCGGCAGGGGAGAGGCGAAGGACTTCATCCGTGACGGTCACCTGGAACTGGACGGCCGGCTTCCGACCAACACGAACGGCGGCCAACTCGGTGAGGCCTACATTCACGGCATGAACGGAGTGCTCGAAGCCGTACGACAGATCCGCGGATCCTCCTGCAACCAGCTCGCCGAGGTGGAGCATGTCCTGGTCACCGCCGGCACCGGGGTGCCGACGAGCGGCCTCATCCTGGGGCGGGACGGATGAGCGCAAGGGTGATCGCGCCACTTCGCCAGGCGCGACGTGTGCCCGTGTGACCGCCGTATCCCCCGTCCGTTTACCGTCCTTGGAGGAATGGCATGCCGCTTTACCCGGACGCCTTCGGAACAAAGAAGACCCTCACCGTTAACGGCAGCCGCATGACGTACGTGGAGGAGGGCGAGGGGGACGCGATCGTGTTCCAGCACGGCAACCCGACCTCGTCGTATCTCTGGCGCAACGTCATGCCGCACTGCCGGGGGCTCGGGCGGCTCATCGCGTGCGACCTCATCGGCATGGGCGACTCGGACAAGCTTTCCCCGTCCGGGCCCGACCGGTATCGCTACGCGGAGCAACGCGACTACCTCTTCGCTCTCTGGGACGCCTTGAATCTGGGGGACCGGGTCGTGTTCGTCCTGCACGACTGGGGGTCGGCCCTGGGCTTCGACTGGGCGAACCGGCACCGGGACCGCGTCCAGGGCATCGCGTACATGGAGGGCATCGTCACGCCGGTCACCTGGGACGACTGGCCCGAGAACGCGCGTCGGGTCTTCCAAGGCTTCCGCTCCCCGGCGGGCGAGGAGATGGTGCTCGAGAAGAACACCTTCGTCGAGCGGGTGTTGCCGGCCTCGGTCATCAGATCGCTCACCGAGGCGGAGATGAACGAGTACCGGCGGCCGTTCGCCCGGCCAGGCGAAGATCGCCGTGCCACGTTGACCTGGCCGCGACAGATCCCGATCGACGGCGAGCCGGGCGACGTGGCCGAGGTGGTGCGGGACTACTCCGCGTGGCTGAGCACGAATGACGTGCCGAAGCTGTTCGTCAACGCCGAGCCCGGCTCGATCCTGACCGGGCGACAGCGCGAGTTCTGCCGAAGCTGGCCGAACCAGCGCGAGGTGACCGTGCGGGGAAGTCACTTCATCCAGGAGGACAGCCCCGACGAGATCGGCCGGGCCGTGGCCGAGTTCGTTCGCGAACTGCGGCGGTGAGCACGCCAGGCGCGCCGGCGAGGTGCCGGCGCTATCGCCGGCCCCTCGCCGGCGATAGCGCTGGGCACGCCGGCCATGCCGGCGTGTCCGGATCCTGACCCGGGAACGCCGGACATGCGAGAAGAGCCCCGCCACCGGGCGGGGCTCTTCTCGCATGTCCGGCTGTCCACGGCCATCACCGGGGATCCGTGGATGCCCAGGTCAGATGCGCGTCGGCGGTCAGCCGGCCTTTCGCGCAGCACAGGTCGGCGCCTCGAATACCACGCCGTCCAGGAAGTTACCGGCCGTCGGGGTGCCTCCCGCGGCCGACACCGACTCGAAAGCGAATCGTGTGGTGGTCTGTCCCGGAGGCACGACGTACACCCCGGTGTAGTGGCGCCAGGCGGTGTCGTCGTCGGAGATGTCCGGGGAGGAGGCCCCCGTAGGGATTTGAGCCACGGTCGCGCCTGGTGCGCCGATGAGCACCCGCATCACGTCGGTACCGAGGCGGCCTCGGTGATACAGCGACCAGGTCATCGGTGTTCCCGGAACGGTGGGCAGATCCTGGTAGAGCGTGGAGACCTGGTTGGCGTTGAGTTCGGCGAACTGCTGGCCGTCGGCTGCCGGGACCCCGCTCGCGCCGCCGCGCCAGAACTCCAGCTTGTTGTCGGTGGCGGTGGTGTGCCAGCCGACGCTCGGGTTGACGGAGGCGTCGGGGATGGAGTAGTCGATCGTGGCCACGGGTGGTGTCTCGAAGCTGCCGTTGGCCAGGTTGACCGGTGTGTAGTCACAGATGACGGTGACGGTGACCGTGGCGGTGCTGGTTCCGCAGGCGGTGGTGATGGTGTAGGTGAAGGTGTCGGTGCCGCTGAAGCCTGCGGCGGGTGTGTAGATCACGTTGCCGCCGGAGATCGTCGCGGTGCCGTTGCCGGGCTTGGTGACGCCGCTGATCGTCGGTGCGGTCGCGGTGTCGTTGGCCAGGACGGGCACGCTGACGGGTGTGCCCCGGGTGACGGTGGTGGTGGCGCTGTCGTCTACGGCCCTGGTGGGCGAGATGGACTGCCCGCCCACGATCTGGATCGGGGGGGCGGCCGTGTTGTTTCCGAGCTGGCCCGGAGCGGCGAAGACGCTGCTGATCCCGGTCGGCCGGATGGTCATGCTGCGCCCGATGGTGCCCTGCCTGACCTGGAAGGTGATGACCTTCGCAGGTGGGTCGGTCTTGGTGCCCGGCGAGGTGATCGACAGGGTGTTACCACTGATGGTGCCGGTCCCCGACTGGCCGATGACATCGGCGTTGGCCAGCAGCGACGACAGGTCCCAGGTGGTGGTGTAGCTCCTGACCAGCAGCGGCCACTGGGCCGTGCGGTGCGCCAGGGTGAGGGTGAAGGTGCCGCCCGGGGTGATCTGCCCGCCCCACAGGGACGGGGCGGTGTTGACGGAGATCGCCCCGCTGCCCAGCCGCATGCCGAACGCGTTCTTCCAGTAGTACTCGACGGGGTAGGCCGCCTGCCCTGGCCGGACACAGGGCGCGGCGGCGGCCTGCGCAACGGCCTGCCGCCCCGTGGTGGCGGCCTGCGCACCGGTGTCGGCCGCCACCGGCGTTCCCGATGTGACCAGCAGCGCCGCTAGGGCGCAGGTGAGCGCGGTGAGCGCGGATCTGGATCGTTGTGACATCAACACTGAACTCCACTCTGTCGCGAGGGATGCCCTCGTAGATCGACTTCACGATGAAGTTACTCTGCGTGTTCGATCTGTTGCGTCAGATGTTGAGTTGGGTGATCTCCGTGTCGCGGTAGCTGTCAAACCGATTGAGACATCAGGCTACTTGTGGTGTTTGTGCTGAGGTCTCGGGCCTTTCTCAACCCCGGCGAGGAGCGACGCCCGGTTCACCGGTGATCCCGGACCTAGCCCCTGCTGCCGCCCCGGACGGTTGGCTCGCGCTTTCCCACGCTCTCCACCTTGCTCGCCGGAGGAGCCTTGACGGTCACCCGGCTGCCCCACCCGGTGTAACGGGTCTCAACGCTGAGCTGCCTGTCCTCCGCCACTGCCGCACTGACGTGGGTGCTTCCCGGATAAACGGTGACCAGTCGCTGGGGGAGTCGGTCGGAGCCCAGGGTGAGCCTGAAGCGCAGCACCGCGGCCTTACTGTCCTTGGACATCCTGACCAGGCTGACGTTCCGCAGCCAGGGGGAGATCTTCTCCAGCGCGCCGAAGCTGATCGTGCCCGAGTAGGTGCGCCCCGTTCGCTTCCCCTTTGTGATCAGGGCCTTCAGGGTCGCTGGTTCGGCCACGTTCACCAACTGGCCGTACCAGCCGCTGAAGCCGGCGCTCATGCCGTTCGGGTGTTTGATCCAGGTCTTGCCTTTCGGCGGTGCCCAGGGCCCGCCGGAGTAGTAGCTGGTGGTGCCGATCCTGATCGTCCGCTCCGGTCTGTCCAGCGCCCACGGGATGATCTCAGATGTCTCTGGGGCGTCAGTGGTGCGCTTCGCGCTGACGTCGGAGGCGACGATCCCGGCCCTGCCGAACTGGAAGGAACCGGTGCGCTTGAAGAAGGATGTGTTCCCGGTGAACTCGACCAGAGTGGTGACGTCGGTGAACTTCACCCCCTTGCCCGCGACGAACTGGCTCTTCAACGCCTTGACCGGATCCGCGGCGGCGGCTTGAACAGGGGTCACGGCCACGGACGTGGTGACCAAGGTCGCGGCGATACACGCGATCACTCGCTTCACGGTGATTTCCTCTCAGCCCGTACGGGAAGGGAAATCCTGCCGGGCCTTGATCACGAACGCGTCTCGTAACGTGTGGCTCCACCGTCCGGCTCCTTCCCCGTAGGGGACGGGCAGGGTGGCGTCGTGTCCGGGGAGTCCGAGAACAGCGTCATCCGCGCCGAGTTCCCCGTGAACTACGCGCAGTTCTACCTGCTCGACGGCAACAAGTATCGAACCGCGCATCCAGAACCGGGAGCACCTGGAGAGTCAAGCGCGGGCATTCTGCGAACCGTGCGCGGAGGGTGTGTCCAGTTAACGACACGCCCGGGAATGTGGATCTACGGGTGCATGGGGGTTGCTTTAGATCACCCTGGAGGTGGCCGCGAGGATCGGGAGGGCCTGGGGTGGCGCTTCAGCGGACTCTCTCGAGGGGACCGTCGCCTTTAGGCGACGGGGGAATCGGGAGCGGGAGGGTCGCCCAGGCCCGAGCGTATGGTGACCTGTCAGGTCTGCGCATTCCGCGTCGCCTCTTTTCGAGATTCGATAGGGAACGGGTGTGTCCAGGGTTGCGTCCACGGACGTGGTGTACGAGCATCCGAATCCGGTAAGCCGGTCACGGTGGAAAAGCGCGGTGTCGTCCGTGGGGAAAGCGCGGCGAGGGGGGTGGAGTGGTTCAGGGCCGCTCGTTGGTGTCGCGTCGTGCGGGGTCGAAGGTCAAAAGCGCGCCGAGGACCGTGGAGTGGCCCCAGACCGCTCATCGGTACGGGTCCGCCGCGGTGCGGCAGGATTCGGGGCCGCTCCTCGCCGACGCCTCGCGCGGGGCTCTCGCCGTGCGGGGCTCTCGCCGTGCGAGGTACGAAGGTCCGCGGGGCGTCCGGTCAGAGGTCGCCCTCGGCCGGGTGCGGGGACGAATCGGGCCTTCCACCACGAAAAGCGGCCCATCCGAGGGGGTGGGAGTGGCGCTTTCCTTGATCTGGGTGAATCCGCACGCCCCCAGCGTGCCAACTCACCCAGATCATGGAAAATCCCCGATCGTCACCACCACGGCCCCGCCTCCACGCCCGCCATGACCCGCTTTGCCCCCTTCCGGAGCTCCACCGGCCCGCCCCCGGTCACCCACACCCGGCCAACGCCCGCCACCACCTCGCACGATGCGTTACCGGTGAGCGGCCCTGAACCACTCCACTGCCCTCGCCGCGCTTTTGACCTTCCACCTCGCACGATGCGTTACCGGTGAGCGGCCCTACACCATTCCACCGCCCTCGCCGCGCTTTTCCCCACGGACTACGCCGCGCTTTTCCCCACGGACGACGCCGCGCTTTTCCCCACGGACGACGCCGCGCTTTTCAACGGTGATCAGCCAGGCGCGACGCAGGTACCGATCTCAAACACTCGTACACCACCTGCGCGGACGCAACCACACCCGATGCAATTGCTCACAGAATCCAGGCGTGATGACCATCAGCGATGGCCGACGAGTTCTGGGCCGTGTCGCGCGCCACGAGCGGGCGAAATCCGGATGAGCGGGGGCGTCGGGGCTGCTAACGTGACCGTCATGGCACGAGGTATCTGGTCGCAGAAGATCCGCTCCGCCCGCTGACGGCGGCGCCTTCTTCCTGCTGAATCCGCGCTCGCCGTCCCGGTTCCCGCCGGGCGGCCGCTTGCTGCTGCCCGGCTCCACTGCGAGCTGCGGAGCACCGTTGAACCTCACCCCGAATTCCGAAACCATGTCCCTGCCCGTCGAGGCGGGCGATGGCGCACACGTCCGCGCCACGAGCGTCACCGTCACCCGCGGGTCCCGGCGTGTCCTGAACGACGTCTCGATCACTGTCTCCGCCCGGTCGAGGGTCGCCGTCGTCGGCGAGAACGGCCGTGGCAAGACGACGCTGCTGCACGTCCTCGCCGGACTGATCGCGCCAGACGAAGGCACCGTGCACCGGGCCGGCACGATCGGCCTGGCTCGCCAGGAGCTGTCCGCGCGAGATGGTGAGACCGTCGCCACCCTGACGTCCGAGGCGCTGGCCGCGTCACTCGCGGCCCTCGGCGCGCTGGAGGAGGCGACCCTCGCCATGACCGAGGGCGATCCCAGTGCCGACGACCGCTACGCCGCCGCACTCGACACCGCCACCCGGCTCGACGCGTGGGACGCCGAACGCCGCATCGACGTCGCCCTCGAGGCCCTCGGCGCTTGCACCGACCGCGACCGTCCATTGGTGATGCTGTCGGTCGGCCAGCGCTACCGGGTGCGGCTGGCGTGCCTGCTCGGCGCGCGGCACGACGTGCTGCTGCTCGACGAGCCGACCAACCACCTTGACGCCGGCGGGCTGGACTTCCTGACCCGCAGGCTGCGCGAGCACGATGGCGGCCTCGCCGTCGTCAGCCACGACCGGGCGCTGCTGCGCGACGTCGCGGACCGGTTCCTCGACCTCGACCCGACCCGCGACGGGAAGCCGCGGCTGTACGCCGGCGGCTATGACGCCTGGCAGGATGCCCGGCGTCGCGAGCGGGAGCGCTGGGAGCAGGACCACGAGCAGCAGCAGGCCGAGCACCGGCGGCTGCAGGAGGCGGTGTCGAAGGCCCGCGACCGGCTCTCCACCGGCTGGCGGCCGGGCAAGGGGACCGGCAAGCACCAGCGCCAGTCCCGCGCACCGGGCGTCGTGCAGGCCCTGAACCGCCAGCAGGATGCCCTGCAGGCGCACCGGATCGACGTGCCGGAGCCGCCGCCGGCGTTGCGGTGGCCGAACCTGGGCGTCCGGCCGGGGGCGCCGCAGTTGCGTGCGCATGGCATCGCCGTCGACGGGCGGCTGGCCGGTCCGGTCGACCTCGCCCTCGACGGGGGCGACCGGCTGCTCATCACCGGACCGAACGGCGCCGGAAAGTCCACGCTGCTCGCGGTGCTGGCCGGTTCGCTCGAGCCCACCGACGGGCACGTCCGGATGGCGAAGGGGGCACGGATCGCCCGGGTCACCCAGGAGACCGCCGAGCAGGACCCCGCCGAGCAGGACCCCGCACTCACCACCCGCGAGGTGTATGCCCGCCATGTGGGACGGCTGGTGGCCCGCGAGGCACTGCGCAACGCCGATGCCGTCCCGCTCGGGGCGCTTGGGCTGCTGGACTCCGATGCGATGCGCACGCCGGTCGGGCGGATGTCGCAGGGACAGCAGCGGCGCCTCGACCTGGCGCTCGCGCTGGCCGGGCGGCCCGGCCTGATCCTGCTCGACGAGCCGACCAATCACCTGTCGCCGGCGCTGGTCGACGAGCTGACCGACGCGATCCGCGACACGAGCGCCACCGTCGTCGTCGCCACGCACGACCGGCAGCTGCTGCGAGACCTCGCCGACTGGCCGCGCCTGGAGATAGGCGAATCTCCAGCACCGGGTGTCCGATCCTGCGCGACCCGTTCGTCAGGTGAGTGATCACTACCGTCGTCGTCATGGCGAGGACGGTCGGGGTGATGGCCCGGGTGGCCTACGGCACCCGGGCCAGGCCCGGAGCTCCTAGGGGCCCAGTAGTACGCCTGTCGTTAAGGAAGGTGCGCTACACGTCGAGAGCGGAAAGGAGCGGGTAAGCCCCTTTCCTTTCACGTTCGCCAGACGCCCGGGCACCGCGCCATGAACCGGAAGGGGATGGCCTGCCCCCTGGTCTGGTCGGCGGTGCCGGTCAAGTGCAGGTCGAGCTCCGGACAGTGGAAGAGCCAAGTCCCGGTGGCTCCCGAGTGGCCGACGCGCGTGACAGGGCGGCGCTCCGGTGACATGAGCCGACCGACCTTGAGGAACATGGTGCCCAGTCCGTACCGGAGGACGGGGATGTTGCGCAGCCGGTTGCGCCGCTCGGTGAGCAGCTCCAGTGAGCGGGCGTCATTGAAGAGTTCGCCGTCCAGCAGCGATCGGTCACCGTCTCCACGATCCGGATGAGCAGTTGGAAGCCGGTGTCGGAGTAGCGGGCCTTCTGCCGAGCGGCGGTGAGGTCCTGCGGCTCGAAGTACGGGCGCGCCTGCTCGACACCCCCGCGCGCGGCGACTACCGCACGCGGATCGACGACGCGGTGCACGGCGGCTCCACCATCGCCCGCGCCGCCCTCGCCGACGCCGTGCTCCGCGTCCTGCCCGACTCAGGCACCCACCGCCACACCGTCGACGTGGCCTACTGATCAGCGTGGGCGGCTGAGGGCGGCCTCGGCCAGATCCGTCCATTTCTCGGCCGAGGAGTGGGGCACGACCACCCAGTCCTTTATCGCCCTGCCCTGCCCCGAGGGGTCGAACAGGGACGCCCCGGCCAGCTGGAGCGCGGCTGTGTGTTCGGGGGTGTCCCTGACCAGCCGGAACACCATCGCGCCGTCGCGCTGCAGGCTCGCGAACACCTTCCCCGCCTGATCTTTTAGCGCGGGACTCCCCATCATCCTAGAGATCCCTACACCCAGGTCGGCCAGCTCGGCGCCGACCTGCTTGAAATCCTCTTCCGCGCTCATCGTCAGTCGGTCCCAAACTCCATGGCGGCGTGGTCGAGCAGCTCGTCGTGGTCGGGGCTCTTCTCGCGTGACGCGATCGCCTCGGCCCCGCCTTCCGGCAGCACGGCGATCAGGCTAGTCGTCCTGGCGGCACCGATCAAGGCCGGATGCGGGGTGCCGACCATGCCGAGTCCCGCCGCCGGTCCTCGACGTAGGCCAGGCAGCGGATCCCGTCCCATTTCCACCGCCCTCGCCTCGCGGTCGGCCCCCGCGGGCACCTGACCCGCCTGGGCGACCATCGGCTGGTAGACGGGCAGCATGGCCGAGGCCTACCCGCGGCCGGGATCGCTACGGTCTAGCGCCGGTAGATACCCGGCGTAGCTGCTCGACCCGCTCGGCGACTTCCTCGACCACGGGGGCCGGCCACCGCCCGTCCTCGGGCAGTGGCTCAGGCCCTCGTCGAGCGTTCAATTCCGGCCGGATAGCCCCAAGACCCCTTCCTGAAAGACCCCGCCGAAACAAAGACCCCGCCGAAACCGGGTCGGCGGGGTCTTCATGTCGTATGCCTGGATTTTGTGAATGTCGGCTACTGACGATCAAAGGTGGACGTTACCCGAAGCTGCAGGGCAGCGGCATGATCGTGCGTCATGCCGGGCTTTCGGGTTCAGTACGGGGCCGCCGCCTCTTGGCGGGCCGGTCGAGAGGTCAGGGACAGCCCAGTGCCCGGTACTCCCAGCCCGCCGCTCGCCAGACCTCCGCGTTGAGCGCGTGCCGGCCGTCCACGATCCGTGTGTGCTTGACCACCTGCGCCAGCGCCGCGGGATCGACCTCGCGGAATTCGGCCCACTCGGTGAGCAGGACCACCACGTCCGCGTCACGGGCCACGTCCAGGGCGCTCGTGCCGTACCTGAGCTCCGGGTAGGTGCGGCGCGCGTTGTCCAGCGCGGCCGGGTCGTACACCCGGACGTTGGCGCCCAGCCCGTGCATGGTCCGGGCCACATCCAGCGCCGGGGCGTCCCTGATGTCGTCGGAGTTGGGCTTGAAGGCCGCACCCAGGCAGGCGATCCTCTTGCCGTCGATCCGGCCGCCGAGCAGTTCCCGGACCAGGTCGATGGTCCGGGAACGGCGGCGCCGGTTGATCGCGTCGACCTCGCGGAGGAAGGAGACGGCCTGGCCGACGCCGATCTCCTCGGCCCGGTGCGCGAAGGCGCGGATGTCCTTGGGCAGGCAGCCGCCGCCGAAGCCCAGGCCCGGCTGGAGGAACCGGCCACCGATCCGGTCGTCGTAGGCGAGGGCCTTGGCCAGGTCGCGGACGTCGGCCCCGGTGGCCTCGCAGACCTCGGCCATCGCGTTGATATAGGAGATCTTGGTGGCCAGGAACGAGTTGGCGGCCACCTTGACGAGCTCTGCGGTGGCCAGGTCGGTGACCACCACCGGGGTGCCGAGGTCGAGGATCGGCCGGAACGCCGAGGCCAGCCGCTCGCGTGCCCACTCCGAGGGGACGCCGAACACGAGCCGGTCGGGCCGGAGCGTGTCGTCGACCGCGAAGCCCTCCCGCAGGAACTCCGGGTTCCAGGCCAGCTCCACCTCCTCGCCGGCCGGGGCCAGCTCGTGGAGCAGGTCGGTCAGGTGGGCGGCGGTGCCCACCGGGACGGTCGACTTGCCGACCACCAGGCAGCGCCGGGTCAGATGGGGGGCCAGGTCGCGTACGGCGGCGTCGACGTAGCTCAGGTCGCAGGCGTCCGAGCCCGGCTGCTGGGGGGTGCCGACGCAGACGAAGTGAACGTCGCCGTGTTCGGCGGCCTCCGCGTAGGAGGTGGTGAACCGGAGCCGGCCCGATGCCAGCGCCTTGTCCAGTAACTCGGGTAGGCCCGGTTCGAAGAACGGTACCTCCCCGGACTGCAGCTTTCCTATCTTCTTGCTGTCCACGTCGAGGCCGACCACGTCGTACCCCAGCGACGCCATGCAGACCGCGTGCGTCGCTCCGAGGTAGCCGGTTCCGATCACAGTCAGCCTTGGGAGCTCGGCTCCGTCCATCTCTGTTTTCCCTGTCTACTTGTCCTTGAGCCCCTGCTCAGGAACAGACATCTTTTTTGGTGAGCATGCCGCCGGTGACCTTGTTGTCACAGGCGATCGTGTTTCCGCCGGCCGTGTCATTGATGCCGACTCCGCCGGAGTCGCCGAGGTCGATGATGTTGGCTCGGAACACGTTCCGGGTGCCCCAGCCGTCCACGATCTTGTGGGTCTGGAAGCCGTCCGCGTTGGTGCTGCGACCGGTGTTGCCCTGGATGAGGTAGCCGTTGCCCTTGACGTCGACCCAGGAGTCGTTGTGCTTGGAACCGCCGAGGCCGGAACCGTCGAAGATGTTGCCGACGATGTGACCGTCGGAGGTGCCCTCCTTGATGTCGATCGCCTCGGCGGTGGACCGGATGACGTTGCCGCGCACGATGTTGCGGTCGCTTCGGTCCATCTTCCCGCCGGAGAAGGCCGCCCAGTTGCTCTCCGCGGTGCCGAGGTAGACGCCCTCGCCGAACTTCTCCCGGCGCAGGCCGGTCGCGTAGATCATGCAGTACTGGACGGTGTTGTCGCTGCTGAAGTTGCGGAGGTGAATCGCCTCGTCCCCGATGTGGTGGACGGTCAACCCCTGGATGATCGTGTTGTTGGTCTGGTCGGCCATCACTCCCTTCTGGCTGTTGCGGACGGTGAAGCCGATCAGCCGCCAGTGATCGACCTGGTTGAGGTGGAAGGCGTAGCCCTTCTTGACGCCGCCGCCGTCGATGATCGCCTCGGGCGGGCCGCAGACGAAGATCGGATCAGCCTCGGTGCCTGAGATCGCCGCCACGAACCGGCCGGCGTAGACGCCGGGCTCCAGCCTGATCACCGTGCCCGGCTCGGCCGCCTCCAGCGCCTCGACGAGCTCGGTGGCGTCGGCGACGGTCACCGTGGCCTCGGGGCAGTCGATCATCCCTTTCCCGGTGGGGACGGCGATGTCGGGTGGCTCCTGCGATGCGGTGAACTCCGCCACGTCTTCCTCCACCTGCGAATCGTCTTCCTCCACCTGCGAATCGTCTTCCTTCACCTGCGAATCGTCTTCCTCGATCTGCGAGGCCGGCGTGTCCGCGCTCCTTGGCCGGATGTCCTCGATCGGGGTGCTCGGCCCCTCTCCGCCGCCGAACAGTCCGCGCAGCAGCACCACGACGATCACCGTGATGGCCGCCCCCGCCAGCATCCCCAGCAGGGTCTTTCGGTCGACGTCCAGGCGCATCGCTCAGTTCCTCTCAGCAGGGGGCCGGGCGGCGGCGGTGCTCAGGATCCGGACCGGTCGCTCTTCCATCAGCAGCTGCTTCTCGTATGGGTAGACGAATCTGTGCCCGACCCGGGGGCCGTCACCGCGCAGCGCCCGGAGTGCCGAGATCGCGATCAGGGCGATCACACCGAACCAGATCAGGTTCATCGGCTTGGCGATCCGCCCGACCATCGTCCAGAAACCGGCGGTGTCCTGCCAGCCGCCGGTGTTGTTCTGCGTGACGGTCATGGCTCCCCTCGCCCGGCTGGTGTCGAGCGCGCTGCGGCCGGCCCCCCCCAGAGTGTTGCCGGTGACCTTGGTGTCCTTGACGTCGCCGAGCAGTGAGATCGCGTGCAGCGAGGCGGACTCGACCGTGTTGCCGGAGATGGTGGCCTTCGCGTCGCGGAGATAGATGGCGGTCAGGGTGTTCCGCACGATGTTGCCGCTGACCCGGGCCGACCGCACCCCGTCGCGGAGTGCGATCCCCTGGCTGAGCTGGCCGGTGAGACGGTTGCCGGAGACCTGGACCCCGGTGGCGTCCTGGCTCACCACGATGCCCATCTCCCCGCCGATCACCTCGGTGGTCTGTACGGCGAGTTTGACGCCCCCCTGGATCTCCACGCCGTAGCGGCCGTTGTCCCGCGCTGTGCTGCTGGTCACCGAACTGCCGCCGAAACTGCGCAGTGACTCCCCGGATGCAGACGGCCCGCGGGCCAGCGGCAGGCCGCTGATCGTGAAGCCGTTGCCGGTGTTGCGCGATGCCTCCGAACCGGTGATCGTGACGTTCTGGGTACCCCGGGACAGGACGAACCCGTCACCCCGGCTGTCGGTCACGGTGGTGTTCTCGATGGTGGCGTTGCGCGCGAACCGGTGGAGCAACACCCCGTGAACCAGGCTCCCGGTGACCGAGACGCCGGTGATCCGGGTCTCGTTGGAGGCCGTGATGAAGATCCCGTACGCGTTGCCGGTGATCTTGGTGTCGGTGATGTCGCCGGTGACCAGGTTGGCCTCGGGGAACCGGTAGGAGACCCTGCCGAGGCCTGCCCCGTTGGTGATCTCGATCTGGTCGGTGCCGCCCCGGCTCGGCACGAGGAGGCCGTTGGGCAGGAGCGCCCGCTGCTGGGAGGTGGTCGACTCCGACGGGGGAGCCGCGGTGGGGACGGCGACCTGCTCCGCGCCCTGGGTCGGCCGGTCGCTGCCGGTCAGCGCCAGCCCGCCGGTCGGGCCGCTCCAGAACCCGAGATGCTCCACCTGCGCGTGGCTCATCTTGAGCTCCCCGCCGATCGTGCGCAGGTAGGCGCGTCCGTCGGAGACCTTGGTGTCCGCCGTCTTGGCGTGCGTGTCCCAGCTCGTCATCCGGACTGGGTTCTGCGCCGAACCGTTGATCCGGACGCTCGCGCCGAAGCTCACGATCGAGACGAAGGTGCCGGGCTCGCTGCGCATCCGGATCACCAGCGGGCCGGTCGCGTTCTGGAGCACCAGTTTGGCCCCCGGGCCGACGAACACGTTGATGCCGAGCAGGTAGGAGCCGTCCGACTGTTTCTGGAAATGCTCCTGGCCCAGGCGTTCCAGATCGGCGACCCGGTACGGATCGCGGCGCGGCGGTAGGACGAGCGTCCGGCCGTTGGCCGAGCTGGAGATGTGCGGCACGCGGGCCTTCGCGGCGGCGGGGCCGCCCCGCGCCAGCGTCGAGCTCAGCGTCGCGCGGGTCTGCATGATCCGCAGCTCCTCCTGGTCGACCAGGGTGGACTGCTGCTGCGCCTCCGCCGGGGAGACGTCGTTGACCGCGGGAGGTGCGGCGGGGCCGTCGAAGTAGGAGAGGTAGGTCCAGGTGCCGGCTGCGGACAGGCCCAGCACCAGGACGAAGAGGAGAACGCGGCTCTTCTTCCGGCGTGCGTTGCTCATGCCCTGCCTCCGGCCACGGGGGCCGAGCCGGCGTGCAGCGGCGGAGAGGACTGCCGGCGCCGCCGCGTGGGAGGCCCGGCGGGTGCCGGTTGCTCCGGCTGGTTCGGTGCGGCGTGCGGGAGCACCAGGACCTGCTTCTCGACGAGCGCCTGCTGATGCTCGTAGGGGTCGCGGATCCCCTGGCCGTGTTGCCGCCGTTCGGCGACGCCGCGGGCTCGGAACGCCGATACGACTATCAGCAGGATGACAGCGGCCCAGATCACGTTCATGGGCTTGATGAAGCGCTTGACCTTGACCCAGAGCGACGAGGTGTCATCCCACTGTTCCTCGTCGTTGTTGTGCGTGTTCAGCCTGTCGTTGGCCCGTGCGACGCTGATCGCGCTCGTCCCCGCACCGATGAGGGTGTTCCGGGTGATCTCGGAGCCCTCGGCGTCGCCGACCACGGTGATCCCGTGGGCTTTGGGGGCTTTGAGGGCGGGCAAGGTTGTGATCTTGTTTCCGACGATCATGCCGTTGGAGTCGCGGAGGTAGATTCCGGTGATGGTTCCGGTGATGGTGTTGCCGGCCACGTGCGCGCCGGTCGCCCCGTCGCGTAGCGCGATCGCCTGGCGGCGCTGGTCCGTCAGCCTGTTACCGGAGATCTGCACTCCGCCGGCACCCTCGCGTACCACGATGCCCATGTCGCCGCCGATGACCTCGTTGGTCTGCACGGCCAGCCGGCTGCCGCCGAGCACCTCGATGCCGTACCTCTTGTTGTTGCGGGCGACGCTGTTGCTGACCGAGCTGTCGCCGTAGACGGCCAGTGACTCGCCGCTCGCGGACGGGCCGCTCGCGAGCGCCCGGCCGTTGAGCGTGAAGCCGTTACGCCCGTTCCTCTCGGCCAGGGAGTCGATGACCTTTACCTTCTCGGTCGCCCGGGACAGCACGAAACCGTCGCCGCCGCTGCCGATCACCTTGGTCGCCTCGATCGTCGCGTTCTTGGCGAACCGGTGCATGAACACGCCGTGTACCAGGCTGTTGAGGATTCTGTTGTCAATGATCTGCGTCTGGTTCGAGCCGGAGACGAAGATCCCGTAGGCGTCGCCGTTGATGACGCTGTTCTTGATCGATCCGGAGACCAGTTCGTCGGCGAGTACGTGTGAGGCGGTGCCGGGGCCGATCGGGATGGTCTCCACGTCGCCGAAGTTGCTTTCGCCCTGCTCGCCCTTGGTGTTCGCCAGCCGTTCCTGCTTGTCCTGGTGGCGCTGCTCCTTCGTCCGGTGCCGGTAGACGCTGGCCGGCCGCTCGGTGCCGGTGAGCGCGATTCCCCCGGTACGGCCGCTCCAGAATCCCAGGTGGGAGACGTGGGTGTAGGTCATCTCGAACTCGCCGCCGACCGCCCGGATGTAGGCGCGGCCATCGGTGGTGATCCGGTCCGGCTTCTGGGTCCGCACATCCCAGCTGGTGATCCGCACCGGCCTCCGGGCACTGCCCTTGATCTCGATGTCGCCGCCGAAGGCGATGATCGAGCTGAACGAGCCGGGCAGGCTGCCCATCCGCAGCGTCAGCGGACCGCGCAGATGCAGGCGCGCCCCGTCGGCGACGAAGACGTGCACGCCGAGCAGGTAGGAGCCGTCCTTCAGCCGCTTCAGGTACCGGCCGTTCTCGACGGCCGCCAGGTCCTTGATGGTGTACGGGGTCTCGTTGTTCCGCGAGGGCAGCACCAGCGTCCTGCCGTGCGCCGAGACGAAGACCTGGGGCTGTTTGCGCTGGGCGGCCGCGACGCCGCCGGCCTGCAGCAGGGCCGTGAGCGCGGCACGGGTCTGGATGATCCGCTGGTCCTCGACGTCGACCAGGGTCGCCTGCGCCTCGGCCTCGCCCGCCGTGAAGGTGCCGGCCTCCAGGATCGCGTCGTCCGCCATGATCGCGTCTTCGACCAGGGGCGGGGCCTCTTCCTCGGCCGGATCCGCGGTCGGAGCCGGGCCGGCTGTGCTGGCCGGTCCGTTCGTCGGGGCCGAGCCGGTCGGGTCCGGATCGGCGGTCGGGTCCGGGTCGGCTACCCGGGTCGGCTTGACGGTCGGGGTCGGGGTGGGTTTCTTCGGAGGGCGGTCGTCCTCATCGGGAGGTTCCTCCTTGGGGACCTGGTTGTCCTCTTCGAACGGGTTGCCATCCGAGGTGGCGCTGCTCGACGGGGACGGCTTGACCCCGGAGTTTATCTCGGACTCACCGGGTGGGTTGGGAGACGAGAGGGCGGTGGCGGCGGCCGGCCCGGTCCCCAGCCCGAACGCCAGCACCGCGGCGGTCAGCAGGACGGGAACGCTGCGCGACATCTCAGGCCATTCCCTTGAGGGTGGCGGCGCTCTGGCCCGCCCCACCCACCTGGTCGGAGGTACGGGTGAGCCAGCCCTGCTTGTTCATCGTCAGGAACGCGTACAGCTTGATCGGCAGCGCGATCATGATGACCACCAGGCAGAGCAGTGGCAGCAGCAGGATCTCCTTGGGGTGGCGGCGCAGGTGTGACCAGCCGCGGATGCCCCGGCCCAGGAGCACCCAGCCGACGGCGAGCCCGATGCTCACCGGGGTGAGTTCGAGCCTGCTGAAGAACAGGTAGGCGAGTGTGACGCCCATGGTCACCGGGGTGAGCAGGATCTGCAGCACGGTCACCTTGGTGACCAGTGGCGTCTTCCACAGCCACCCCTTCCACAGCGCGGTCAGGTAGCAGCGGTAGGAGTTCCGGCTCCACCGGACGCGCTGCTTGACGAAGGCGCGGAAGGAGTCGGGGAACATCGAGATGGCAAGGGCCGAGGACTGGTGCACGGTCTTGTATCCGGAGGCGAGGATGAGCCAGGTGAGCCGGCCGTCGTCGCCGGCGATGCACCGGCGGCCGAGGAAGAACTCGTTCTCCAGATGGGTGACGACCGGGGTGATGGCCGCACGCCGGTAGGCGGCGGTCCGGCCGGACAGGCAGGCCACCCCGCCCCTGCTTCCCATCGCCGGCACGTAGTCGTAGTAGCGCAGGTTGACCAGCCAGTCCGCGATGCGCCGCCAGACGCTGCTGGTCCGCTGGTACACGTTCTGCTGGGTGCCGACCCCGCCGACCGCCGGGTCTTCGAAGGGCATCTGCACGGCGGCCAGCAGGCCGGGCTGCCACCAGGTGTCGGAGTCGGCGAAGACCACGATCTCCCCCCTGGCCGCTCGGATGCCCACCCCGAGTGCGGAGCGTTTGCCCGAATGTTCGTACACCAGGACGCGCAGCCGAGGGTCTGTCACCTCGTGGAGCCTGGCATGGCACTCGGTGTCCCCGACGTCCACGACTATGATCACTTCGTTCGGGTCCTGGGAGAGCCAGCTCTCCAGGCAGCGCACCAGGATCTCGGCGTCCTCCCGGTAGGACGGGACGACCACGGAGACCGTGGTCCGGTAGCCGTTCACGATCGGTTTGGCCAGCCGGGAGAGGATCACCCGGTAGAGCCAGAGGCCCCAGACGAGCAGGCCGGCCAGCCCCAGTGGAATCACGTCCCGCCAGGACCCGTTTGCACTGGAACGCACCACCCATTCATAGGCAGAGTCAAACCAATCCGAAATGGGCGCCACGGAGCCTCCTGGGCGATTTGTCCTCGTATGCCTGCGTGACCTCGGGCAGACGACCCCTCGACAGACAGATAAGGACAATACTGGTCCGAATTTCCTAAATCTTTTGGAACGGTGCAATCGTTACAAGACTGAAGAAAATTTCACACGGGGCATCTGTGGTTGGTGTGGTGGTGCCGAGGTCCCCCGTCTGGGAAATTCCGCCCTGGCGTCGACGGTGGTTTGCGCTAAATGCTGATCATTTTCAGCTGTGTTTATTTTTTGCTCGTACTTGCGGGTATTTTTCAGCAACAGTCGGTGGACGGGTGGTTTTCCGCTGGCACTTCGCCGATATGGATCATGGATCGCAGAGGTCAACTTACGGCTCCCGGAGGGCCCGTGAGGACAAATCAACTGATTTCGATCTCGGTCGCGGAATGCGATCTTGATCGTGGCGACAATCGGTGGGAATGCCGTGGGGGCAGGTTCATGAGGAGCCGTCCCGGCAGGAGGCCGCGCCCCGAGGCGGAGCGGCGTGCGCTTTCGGTGACATCCATGTCCGGATCACGCACGCGGAAAGCCTGGGCTCAGGCTCACCGGTCCGGTTGCTCCGCGGTGGCGAGCCGGGCGGCGCGAGTGGTGAGGTAGTCGCGCTCCGGGGTGCTCGTCGTGCGGCTCGCCGCCGCGCGGTAGTCGTCGACGGCCGCCCGCGGGTCACCGGCCATCTCCAGCAGGTGGGCCCGGGCGGCGTGGAAGCGGTGGTGTCCCGACAGGCGGTCTTCGAGTTCGCCGAGCATCTCCAGGCCGGTCGCGGGGTCGTGCGCCATGGCGGCGGCGACGGCGCGGTTGAGCGAGACCATCGGGTTGTCGGACATGCGTTCCAGCAGGCCGTACAGGGCAAGGATCTGCGGCCAGTCGGTCTCCTCGGCCGTCGGCGCCTCGTCGTGGACCGCGGCTATCGCCGCCTGGAGCCGGTAGGGGCCGACCGCACCCCTGGCCAGGGTGTCGGTGATGAGCGCGATCCCCTCGGCGACCGCCTTGCCGTCCCACAGGCTCCGATCCTGCTCCGCCAGCGGGACCGGGGCGCCGTCCGCGCCGGTCCGCGCGGGGCGCCGGGCGTCGGTGAGCAGCATCAGCGCGAGCAGCCCGGCCACCTCGCGGTCGTCGGGGAGCAGGTCGTGAGCCATCCTGGTCAGCCTGATCGCCTCGCGGGACAGCTCCACGCGCTGCAGGTCGGGGTCAGCGCGGGATGACAGCAGAGGAACAGCGTGGTCAGCGTGTCGTCCCGGTCCCTCGCACGCGCGTCGTCCGCCGGCGGGGCGGTACGCAGCTCGGGGGGCGCCTGCGCGGCCACCAACTCCTCCCGGCGGCGGGCCTGCTCGTTGCGCACCTGCTCGGTCATCCGGCGGTACGTGACCTGGATGAGCCACCCTCGCGGGTTGGCGGGTACGCCCTCCGCCGGCCACTGGGCCATGGCGTCGAGCAGCGCCTCCTGGACCGCGTCCTCGGCGGTGGCGAAGTCTCCGAAGCGGCGGGTGAGCACGCCGACGACCTGCGGCACCAAGCGGCGCAGCAGGTCGTCGATGGCCGGGCTATCCAGCGGTCACAGCTTCTCGGGCGGGGCGGCCGACATCACCTCGCGCACCTCGATCGGCATGTTCAACGGCTTGCCGCCGGGGCCGGGCGCGGCGGAGACGTACGCGGCGAGATCGACGGCGCGCTCGGGGCCGTCGCAGTCGATGATCCAGTAGCCGATCAGGAATTCCTTCGTCTCGGGGAACGGGCCGTCCGTGACGACGGCGGCGCCGCCCTCGCCGGCCCGGACGATCCTGGCCTGGTCCGGGGCCGCCAGCCCCTGCGCGTCCACGAACTCCCCGGCCTCGATGAGCTTCCTGTTCGTGTCGTGCATGAACTCGATGTGGGCCTTGACGTCCTCGACAGGCCAGGTGTGAATCGGCGGGATCTCGTCCTGTGGCTGCCCGCTGAACTGCATCAACATCATGTACTTCATGTCTTCGCTCCTCGTGTTCGAGCGCCGTCCTCGACGCTCTCACCCACAGGTAGAAGCAGACCCATCCGTTCTCGACATTCTGTCGGACATCCGGGAAGAAAAATCTGCCGGAGTCCAAGCGGCAGGCTCCGGCGAGCCGCTACGGGGTGAATGTCGGGCGCCGCAGACGGGGGTCCCAGGGGCCTGTCCCTTCCGCAGGCTCCGCCCGCCGTGGCGGCCCGGAGGCGGGGAGCGGGCGGGACTACAGGCCCATCTCGCGGGTCAGCAGCCGGTGTGCCTGCTCGATGTCGGCGGAGGTGTAGCCGGGGATGCTCCGGTCGAGCTGCTGGAGGAGGTCCATCAGAGCCTGCTTCTGTGCCATGTGCTGGACGGGGATCTGGTCAAGGTCCACGTTGATGAGCCAGTCGAACAGCACCACCGCGTCGGCGGTCCACAGGCTCAGCGCGGTCATGTCCGAGGCTGCCATTCTCAGGCCGGGCGTTCCGCTCATGCGAGCAACCTACCCCCATGCATATATGCGAAATAACCTGCTTTGTCGTCTTAAGGTGCCGGGCTTACGGCGGGGCCGGGGCTACTGCCGAGTAATGATCGAAAACATTCGAAAATCAATAGAAAATGATATCGCATACCCTTCTGGCCGTCGGCTTCATGTTTAGGTGGTGAATGTCCGGATTCGAGCTTCGGCTGAGCGGCCAGGAGTTCCGGCCGCTCCAAGAACCCCGCCTGAGCGGTAGGGGGCTTCCAGGGGCGGTTCCGAAGACCTCCTCACCCGCTGAGCGCGGCCCACAGGGTTTCGAACTCCTCGGAGGTCAGGGAGTTCAGGCCGAAGTCGCCGGGGTAGATCGGGCCCTCGGCCAGGAAGCCGTGCTCGTCCTCGATGTGGCTCCACGAGTACGTGCGGGCCAGGCCGTCCGAGCCCAGCTCGGCGTGTCGCACGGGCCAGTACTCCCCGCCGCTGTCGATGACGGTCTCGAACAGCCACACGTGGCCGTCGCCGTCCACCCCGTGCCAGTACAGGTGTGGCCGGTCGCTCTCGTCGAGCGCCCGGATCGTTTCCTTGCGACGGCTTTGCAGCATTCTGCTCCCTAATATTCACCAAAGGCAGTCCAAGGGCGCTTATCCTGCCCTTTGCTATGTTGCGAGTTCTTGGTCCGCTTCAGGCGGAGATCAACGGCCATACTGTCGACCTCGGCACCTCCCGTCAGCGGGCCGTGGTGGCCAGGCTCGTCGCGGCGGGTGGACACGTGGTCTCCACCGATCGTTTCATCGATGACCTGTGGCGTGGGCAACCTCCTCCCAAGGCGCTGGCCGCCCTCCAGGTCTACGTGTCCAACCTGCGGCGGGTGCTCGAACCCGGAAGGCTGCCGCGCACGCCCGCCACGATGCTGGTCAGCGCCGCACCCGGTTACCGCCTCCGGCTGGAGCCCGAGCAGGTGGACGCCTGGCTGTTCCCCCGCCTGGTCGACGCCGCCGGGGCCGCGCTCGCCGCGGGAGACGGGACGCGGGCACTGGAGGCGGTGGACCGGGCGCTCGCGCTCTGGCAGGGGCCGGCCTACGCGGAGTTCGCCGACAACGAGTGGGCGGAGCCCGAGGCCGTACGGCTGGACGAGTTGCGGCTGGTCGCAGTGGAGCACCGGGCGGAGGCGCTGCTGGTGCTCGGACGCAACGCCGAGATCGAGCTTGAGCCGCACGTCCGAGCCCATCCGCTCAGGGAGAGCGCCGTCCGGCTGCTCGCCCTGGCCTACTACCGGGCCGGGCGGCAGGCCGACGCCCTGGCCACGATCAGGAAGGCCCGCGAGACCCTCGTCAACGAGCTGGGGGTGGATCCGGGCCCCGCGCTGCGCGCGCTGGAGGGCGACATCCTCGCCCATGCCGATTCCCTGAACCGCCCGCCCGCGCCCGCCTCCGGACAGGCACCGATCTCCGGTGCCGACCCCGTACCCGACCCCGTACCCGACCTCGTGGGCCGTACGGAGGAGATGGCGGCGCTGCAGGCGATCGCGGACCGGGGCGGGCTGCGCACGGTCTGGCTGGGCGGAGATCCCGGAGCGGGCAAGAGCGCGCTGGTCGCCGCGTTCGCCAGGCGGCTGGCGGCACGTGGCTGGCTGACCGCGACCGGGCAGTGCCCGGAGACCGACGGCGGGGCGCCGCCCGCCTGGGCGTGGAGCGAGGTGCTGCGCGCCCTGGCCGTGGACCGGCCGCCCCAGGACGACCTGGCCGCCCGGCTGGCGCCGCTGCTGGACGACGACGCCCCGCCGGCGGGACCGTTCCTGCTGGCCCGGACGGTGGGCGACTACCTCTCGCGGATCGTCGGGCAGGGCACCCGGCTGCTGGTGGTCGTGGAGGACGTGCACCGGGCCGACAGCGAGACGCTCCAGCTCCTGCGCCACCTCGCGACGGGCGTCGCCGAGGCCGACATCATGATCGTCGCGACCTACCGGCACACCGAGGCCGTCGATCACCTGGGGGCGACCTGGGCAGCCCTGGCCGGGCGCGAGACCCACCGGCTCGACCTGCACGGGCTCGGCGGCGAGGACGTGGCGCTGCTGCTGCGCGAGCGCTCGGGCCGGGAGGTGGACGAGGTGACCGCGCGGACCGTGGCCGAGCGCACCGGCGGCAACCCGCTGTTCGTCTGCGAGACCGCGCGGCTGATCACCACGGACGGCACCTCGGCCGCCCGCGCGCTGCCGCCTGGCGTGCGCGACCTGATCCGGCGCAGGATCGCCAGGCTGCCCGCGGCGACCCAGAGAACCCTGCGGGACGCGGCCGTCGTCGGGCGGGACATCGACGTCGACGTGCTGCTCGCCCTGGACGGCTCCGACGAGGAGGTCGTGCTCGAAGCGCTGGAGGCGGGCGTGCTGACCGGGCTGCTGACCGAGCCCGCGCCGGGCCGGGTGCGCTTCGCCCACGTGCTCGTCAGGGAGACGCTGTACGAGGACACGCCGGGACTGCGCCGCATGCGCCTGCACGGCAGGGTCGTCGGCGCGCTGGAGCGGGTCCGGCCGGGGGAGGTCACCGCGCTGGGACACCACGCGCTCGCCGCGGCCACCCCGGCCTCGGCGGGGCGGGCGGTGTCCTACGCCAGGGCGGCGGCCGAGCAGGCGCGCGGCATGCACTCCTACCGGGAGGCCGGGGCGTTCTACCGGGGGGCGCTGGAGCTGAGCGACGACGACGCGCTCCGGCTCGACCTGCTCTGCTCGCTGGTGCAGGTCCAGGCGCACGAGGGCAACGCGCTGGCCGCCAGGGAGAACCGGGAGCGGGCCATCGCCCTCGCGCGGCGGCTGGGCGACGGCCTGAACCGGGCGCTGACCGCCTACGACGCCCCGGTGACCTGGTCGATCCAGCCCGACAGGCACGTGGACCAGCCGCTCGTCGACGCGCTGGTGGAGGCGCTGGACGGCGCCGACGACGAGACCCGCTGCCGGCTGCTGGCCACGCTCGTCTTCGAGTTGGAGGGGCACGACGACGAGCGCTGCCGTGCCTACAGCGCGGAGGCGATCGTGATCGCCCGGCGGCTGGGCCGTACCGACCTCGTCTGCCTGGCCCTCAACGCCCGCTACTTCGTGCTGCTGACACCGGGCCGCCGTGACGAGCTTGAGATCCTGGGCCGGGAGCTGGTCGAACTGGGCGACCGCGACGGGCTGCCCGGGTACGCGATGCAGGGGCACCACGCCCTGTTCATGGTCAGCCTGGGCCGCTGCGACCTGGCCGCGGCCAGGCGGCACGCGGACCGCGCCCTGGAGCACTCCACCACCGGCCAGCTTGGCCTGGCGCTGGGCGTGCTGTCCATGCTCGACACGCTGGTCCTGCTGGTCAGGGGTGACTTCGAGGGCGCGGAACGGTCCTACCTGGCGATCGGCGAGCGGATGGTGGCCGTCGGCGGGGCCAACGCCCACATCATCGGTGCCCTGGGCCGTTTCGTGGCCCGGCTGGCGGCCGGTGTGCCGCACGACATACAGGAACTGCTGACGCTGTACTTCTTCGCTCCCGAGGGGATGGCGGACATCGTCGTCCGGGCGCTGGTCGCCGAGGGCCGTCTGGACGAGGCTCGCGCCTACTGGAAGCCTGATCAGGAGCCCCACCTGGACTACTACTGGCTCCTCTGGCAGGGGCTGCGCGGCGAGAGCGCTATCGCGCTGGGCGACCGTGCGGTGGCCGAAGGCTGCTACCGGGTGCTGCTGCCCTGGGACGGCGAGCTGGCCGGGATGCACTCCGGATCGGTCACGCTGGGACCGGTCGCCCTGATCCTGGGCGACCTGGCCGTCTTCCTCGGCCACGACGCGAGTGCCCACTACGAGCAGGCGGTGCGGGTCGCCGAGCGGATCGGCTCGCCGCACTGGGCACGCAGGGCGGCGGAGGCACTCGCGGTGCGAGGTGGCCGGACCCCAGCTGGAGGCTCGAACCGGTCGTAGGCGGCGCCCGCCCGGGGCGGGCGCGAGGCCCGGCGGCCTGGGTCAGGAGCCGAAGATGAGCAGCAGGCGGCGCCGGTGGCCGCGCCGGAACAGGGAGAGCATCAGCGTCAGCATGGGACCGGCGAGCCTGCGCAGCCTGGCCAGCTCGTCGGGCTTGGCGTACTGCTCGATCCTCGGCAGATCGATCTTGACGTTCCCGCCCTTGCGGACCGCCGTCTCGACCGTCTCCCAGTCGGCGACGGACACGTACTTCTTGATGATCGGGAAGAGCAGTCGCTCCTCTTCGATGATGTGCTCGTCGAGCATGTCGGCCAGCCGGGTGAGGGACTTGGCGAGCGCGGAGGCGTCGCCGGTCGAGGCGAACGCGGCGGCCTGGCCGTTGATCTCGGCCAGCAGCGGGTCGAGATCGGCGTGGTCGTCACTCAGGTCGCGAAGGTCGACCTCGGCTCCGGCGGACCGTTCGATGACGGGCCAGAGCACCTCGTCCTCCATCGTGTGGTGGTGGTGGATGCCCTGGTTCAGGGTCGCGATGAATCCGGCGATGGCGCCGGCGCGGGCCGGGCCGGCTACCTGCCGTCCATCGGTCAGCTGGGTCGCGAGGTCGGCCAGGCGGCGGACGTCACCGCGCATGGCGCGGTGGGTGATCTGGAATCCCAACAGCTCTGGGGTCATGTCGGAGGGCTCCTTGGGCGATGCGGGCGGCTTACCCGACTACGGTGCGGCAGCTCTCTTATGGGCTACTTGGCGGCTACTTGGTAGTGCGATCGGCAGCCCGACGCGGTGGGCTTGGTGAGGCGCGCCTCCGCTGCCGCCCGCCGGCCGTCAGGTGCCGCCCGCCGGCCGTCGTGGTGGCCGTCGTGGTGGACGTCGGGAGGTTCCCCGGCAGAGGCCGGATCCGGGGCGTCGGTGGTGGTTTGAGGGGGCCGTCGGGGGAGGAGCTGTGGTGATCCGGGCGGTCCTTGATTGATTTCGCATCCCGCTGCGGAGCCGTGTATGGTTACACCTGTCCGCAAGCGAGAGCGACACGGACAGGCCCCTTTAGCTCAGTCGGCAGAGCGTCTCCATGGTAAGGAGAAGGTCTACGGTTCGATTCCGTAAAGGGGCTCACAGTCTGACCAGTAGAAACGCCCGACCCGCGAGATCGCGGAGTCGGGTGTTTTTCGTTGTGCGCGATATTTGCGCGACAGCGCCGTCAGCCCACTCTCGCGGCGGGGAATTGCAGCACGTCTGCGCGATCCGCCACCGGGGAGACCGGCCGATGCCGGAACAGCTCATCGCGGACGCCGGCGGCGACCGCGACGAGGCGATCCGACTGCTGACCCGATGATGAGGCGGCTGGCGTGCGGCGGTAGCAGGACGGTCCACTCTTCGCCAGGCACCCGGTAGACGGCGACGGCGTCATCGACGTTGCCGGACACCTGCTGTAGGACGCCGACCCGGTGGGCGAGGCTTTCGGCTTCGTCGGGGCTGATGCTGGGGATCACGGTCGGGTGCTGGCCGGGGCCAGGTGTCCAGCGGACGCCGTACTTGATTCCTGGGGCGGCGGGCGCCTGCTCGTGAGCGTCGGCTTGGCCGTCGGGGGCGCTCAACGCTGCGCCTCCTGCCGGAGCGGAGCCATAGGGGGGTGGCCGGAGGGGCGGCAGTGCAGGAACAGGCGCCCGTAGCGCTGCTCAGCGTCTGGGATGGACACGCACAGCCCAGCGGGGTTCGTGAGGAGCAGCTCGATGTCGGGGTGGCCGTGCACGAACCACAGATGCTTGATCTCCGCTGAGGCGACGACATCGCCAGGCAGGAAGACGGTCACGTGCTCTCCTCAGGGGTCGGGTACTGGGTGCGCGGCAGGGCCGGTTTCTCCAACATCCACTCGACCAGCTCGTCCACGGATGGGCGGCGGTGGCGGGCGGTGAAGGCGTCGAGCTGCTGCTGAGCGGCGAGCGCCTCGGCCAGCGAGTCAGCTAGAGCATCGTCTTTGGGCGGTTCACTCACCGGGTTCTCCTTCGGGTTCGGGTGGTGGCCCCCGCCGCGTGGGGAGACGGTCGGGGGCCAGGCCGGCAGATCGGAGTCACCAGAAACCGGTCTGCCGGAGATCGGTGGGGTTCCCGCCCCTGATCGGGGAAGACGGGGGCGGGAACCCCTGGCCCGGCGGCACCGTGCCGGGCCGTGCAGACGGCCTCACCTCTTCGACCCCTCCGCCGGAGGAGTGAGGCCACCAGCCCCGAGAGCGGACCAGCCGTTCCGCTTCGGGGGTTGTGCGCCGGCCGCCACCACCTCAGGGCAGAGGCGGCCGGGAGATCATGAGGGCGGGGTGTGCGGGCCGTAGGCAGTACCCATGAACACGTTCTTCTGGCATTGACCCGGGCCAAGAGCGCCTTCCCGGGTGCCCCAGAAGTGGCCGACGTACAGGGACCACATCCGCTCCAGAGGCAGCCCGCACTTCTGGCAGGTGAACCCGGGAGGACGGGAGGGCGGCTCGGGAGGGGGCGCTGTCACGCCAGCCGCTCCGCCTGCTCCTTGAGCAGGAGCTCCACGAGGCTCTCGGGGTCATCGGCGTTGAGGGTGCGGGCTACTCCCATGTCTGCCTCGTCCTGGGTCAACTCGGTGCGGCGGGTGGCCCACCAACGCCCGGTGTCGCTGGTCCACATAGTCCAGCCGAGGAAGCGGTCGGCGATGAGCGCCTGTACGGCGTCGGCCCACGCGGTGTGGGCCTCGGCCTGGCTGGTGAAGCAGCGGGCTCCGGCCGCCTGGCCGTCGCGGCAGGCGAGGTGGAACAGGTTGGTGGCGGGGTCGAGTAGCACGGCCGCCTCGGCGTTGACCTTGGGCCAGGTGGCGGAGACGATGCGCCGGTGATGGGTCAGGATGCTGCTGGCGACGGATCGCCAGAACGCGGCCTCCGCCTGGGCGGGGTCGGGGTATGGCGACCCCTGAGACACGGTGGAGCTGACCAAGACAACGGCGGGCTCCGGGGTGTCGAGCAGGTGCCAGTGCTCGTCCCGCCACATGTAGGACAGGCGAGCGTGATGTGCCGGATCATGAGGGGCAGCAGCGGGCATGGACACTCCAAAGGCGAGGCCATATACAGAGTGAGTAAGTTCGTATACGAACTTGCCTGATCGTGTACGCTCCTGTCAAGCCAATTCGAGGTTTACGAGATTCAGGAGGTAGACGTGACCGAAAGGCCACACGCGTACCTCCGTGTCGCCGATCACCTGCGCGAACAGATCACATCGGGTGAAGTCGCCCCAGGAGTGAAGCTCCCGCCGCAGCGGGTGCTGGCCGAGGAGCACGGAGTCTCCGACATCCTCATCCGGCGGGCGCTGGAGATCCTCCGCAACGAGGGCCTGATCGAGTCCCGCCAAGGGTCGGGAACCTACGTACGGGTGCGGCCGCCTGTCCGGCGTATCTCCATGGACCGCTACCTCGCTGACGCCGGCCCGCAGACCTCCCCGCAGACCTCGTTCACCCGTGATCAGGGGATCACATGGTCGCAGTACCGGCTGGACAAGGCCTATCGGTGGACTACTGCTGACGAGCGCCTGGCTGACCTCTTCGGGGTCGCGGCCGGTGACCGAGTACTTGAGCGGCGGTTCGTGTTCTACGCTGCGGGCCTGCCGAGCCAGATGTCGCGCTCCTGCCTCCTGGCCGCCGATGTCGAGGGCACGCCAGTTGCCGACCCGCACAACGAGCCCTGGCCGGGTGGCAACATCGGCCAGTTGCGGACGCTCGGTATCGAGATCGACCGCATCGCTGAGGAAACCGCGGCGCGGATGCCGACGCCGGAGGAGGCCGAGCGGCTCGGGATCGCGTCCGGTGTGCCGGTCTTCTCCATCACCCGGCTGATGTACGCCCAGGAACGCGTGGTCGAGGTCGCGGATCCGATCGTGATTCCTGCTGATCGGGCTGTACGGGTAGATCACATCGTGCTGTGAGGGGCGGCCGGTCGCGGTGGCTGACATTGTGATCCCCACGGAACTGTCGATGCTCGGCTAATCCTGGCGCATCGACGTGGAGTGATCGGTCGGTACGGTACGAGGCGGCCTCGCGCACTCCCAGTGCGAGGCTGCGTCGTGTCCGGCTGGGGTCGGCGGCTCCTCGTGACTCTTGTACTGACAAGCGCATGAGCGCTTATAGTCACGCGTATAGGTGCTGACCTGCGCCTATACCCTCAAGATCGTGATTGATCATGGCTCCTACACGCCGGTCTTCAGACAGCTCGCGGACATCCTGCGTGCGCGGATCGGCGAGCTTGGTCCCGGGGCGAAGTTGCCATCCGAAACGGAACTGATGCAGGAGTTCGGACTTGCCCGGATTACGGTCCGCGCGGTGTGCTGTGTCCGTCAGTCCAGGCAACCGCCCCTGGTCTGACGTCTGTGCCGCTCGGAGTGCGCGATTTTTGCGCGATGATCTCGCGCGCTCCGAGGGAACCACGACCACTGGTGCCTAGCGTGTACCATGGCTGACGAGCAAGTTCGCGGGGACGCACAGATCATCTCTACGCCGGGTTCTGCGTGGTAAGGAGAAGGTCTACGGTTCGATTCCGTAAAGGGGCTCGACAGCCTAAAGGCCCTAGCCATCCGGTTAGGGCTTTCGGCTTGGTTGGCCTTAAAAGCAGCCAGAAAACACTCAAGGTTCCCGAGGCATGAACGGGCATACTGGGGTAACCCAGAAGAGATCGCCCTGACCTGCACAAGTACGCAGTCACTCTGCGGGTCGGGTATCCTTGCGGGGTCGGTCGATTCCATCGGCCTCAAGGCGGAGTAGCTCAGTCAGGCAGAGCAAACGGCTCATAATCGTTGTGTCGCCGGTTCAAGTCCGGCCTCCGCTACTACCCACCCGGGTCCTCTCCCATAAGAGGGGCTCTGTCGTGGGTTGTCCACTGTCCCGAAGGTAGAAAGGCACTCCCAAGTGGCTGCCACCGACGTTAGGCCGAAGATCACGCTGGCCTGCCAGGAGTGCAAGCACCGCAACTACATCACGCGGAAGAACCGGCGCAACGACCCGGATCGGCTTGAGCTGAAGAAGTACTGCCCGAACTGCAAGACGCACCAGGCGCACCGCGAGACTCGCTAGTCTGCGCGAAGCCTTCCGCTCCGGCGGGAGATGAGTGTCTGATGGGCACGCACATACTCCACGAGAACCGGCGTCCCCAGGTGGGCGCCGGTTTGTCGTATCGGCATAGTTTTTCCGCTTGGGCGTTGACCGTGGCGGACAGGTGGGGCTGTAGCGGCCCCGGGTTACGGTTTCCTGGTGGCCCCGGAGGTCACCCTGGAAGCTTGTTCTGTTACTGTGTCGGCCTGACCCACCGGTTCCGGCCTTGCCGGCTCGGTATCCGCAAAGGAGCACGATGGCTCTGAACCGTGACTTCATCGGGCGGGCGTCCGCGCCCTCCTCGCCGTACGAGGTCAGTCGCGTGAAGATCAAAGAGTTCGCGACCGCGATCGGCGACGACAACCCGATCTACCGGGACCGGGAGGCCGCCCAGGCGGCAGGGCACCCCGACGTGATCGCCCCGCCGACCTTCCCCATCGTGTTCGGCCTGGCCGGGGGGTCGATCCTGAGCGATCCCGAGCTCGGCCTGAACTTCGCCATGGTGGTCCACGGCGAGCAGCGTTTCGAGTACCGGCGGCCGATTCGCGCCGGGGACGAGCTGGTCAGCGTCTCCACCGTGACCGACATCCGCAGCGCCGGCCGCAACGGGCTGATCACCGTCAGGAGCGAGGTCAGCACCGTCGACGGCGAGTCCGTGTGCACGACCTACAGCACCATCGTCGAGCGTGGAGGGGCGGGCTGAGATGGCTGCGACTGTCAAGTACGACGAGGTCGAGACGGGTCAGGAGATCCCGCCCGCCGAATACCCGGTGCGCCGCGCCGGCCTGGTGATGTACGCCGGGGCGTCCGGCGACTTCAATCCCATCCACTGGAACGAGCGCTTCGCCAAGACCGTCGGGCTGCCGGACGTCATCGCCCACGGCATGTTCACCATGGCCCAGGGCGGACGGTTCGTCACCGACTGGGCGGGCGACCCGGGCGCGGTCGTCGACTACGGGGTGCGGTTCTCCTCCATGGTCGTCGTTCCGGACGACGACCAGGGTGCCGTGATCACTGTGAGCGGGCTCATCGAGGAGAAGCTGGAGGACAAGCGCGTGGTGGTCGTCCTGACCGCCAGGTCCAACGACTCCCGGGTCCTGTCCAAGGCCCGCGCGGTGGTCCAGCTGTCCTAGGCCCTGTCGGGCGGCGGCATACTCGCGGGCCGGGGCCGAATCTTCTCCCGGTCCGTGGGTAGCGTCCCCAGCATGAGCGAAGTATCACCTGACGTGACCGACCTGGCCGAGCGGTGGGCCAGAGCGCGAGCCGAGCACGACCATGCCATGGCCGACGCGCTCCGTGACGAGATCAGGGCTGAGGGCTGGCTCGTCCAGGACACCGCGGTCGGCTTCGAGCTCATCCCCGTACCGCCCTTCGAGGTGTGGCCCACGCTCCGTTCCCTGCCCGAGGACGCCTCGGCTGCCGGGGGGCGCGAGGGCCCCCCGGCGCGGGACGGTTCCGGTGCGCGGCCGGGTACCTCCGCGGGCGCCGGCACCGAAGACTCGGTCCGGGGACGGGACGAATCTGCCGATGCCGGACAGGTCTCCGAGGCTGCGGATCCGGGACGGCACCCCGGGCGGCTCGGAGCCCTGGACGCGGAGCGGGTCGCCGAGACCGAGGCGGCACCCCAGTCGAGGCCCGAGGGCTCCGAGCTGGTCGGCCGGTCGGACGATCTCCACGGCCATCCCGAGTGGATGGTCTCCTCCCAGTTGCTCTGGGATGCCAGCCTGTCGGTTTCCAGGCTCGACGAGACCATCGTCGCCCCCGCCGAGGTCGAGGAGCCGAGGGCCGCGCACTCGACGGTGACCGTCGCGCTGCTGGTCGACGGCCGGCCAGAAGAGCTGCGCGAGTGCGTACGCGCCCTGGTCGCCCGTACGGAGGCCAGGATCCTCGCCCTCGATCTGGGGAACCTGGACGGAGCCGGAGCCGTCCTGCAGGAGTTGGTGCGGGAGTTCCCCCACCGGGTGGCGGCATGGCATGTGGCCGAGCTTCCGGACTGGAGGGGCGGCTCCGCCGGGTGGGGGGAGAGCCGTGACAAGCTACTGCGCCTCGACACCTCTGACGTGCACGTCGTCATGGACACCTCGATGCTCCTGGACGGAGACGCCATCACCCCGCTGGTCAAGGCGCTGGACGACGACATCACCGCGGCGGGCTGGAAGGGCGTGAACCCTCGCGAGGACGGTCAGGAGTGGCTGGAGGCCGAGCCCGGCGAGGTCCGGGCACTGCTCGGCCACCTGATCGCGGTCCGGCGCGATGCGGTGCTCGCCGCGGGCGGTTTCCCCACCGAGGCCCGCTACTACCGCAACGCCGACCTGGAGTTCTCGCTCGGGCTCCCCGGCATCCTGGTCGGCCTGGGCAAGGACCTCCCGGTCCACCAGGAGCGGCACCGCGGTCAGGACGATGTCGACCCCGAATACCGCGAGGCCGAGTCGTGGCGGACCTACGACCGGGTGCTGAGGTTGCTGCGCTCCCCGTAGGCTGGTCGCGGATTTCTGCCGGGTGTGGGGAAGCGTATGACGGAGCGGGTGGCAGGGGTACGGCTGGCGCCGTACACGACGCTTGGGCTGGGCGGGGCGGCCAGGGCGTTCGTGGCGGCCGGGTCGGCCGAGGAGATCGTCGAGCTGGTGGCCGAGGCCGACCGGGCGGGCGAGCCGGTGCTCGTGCTCGGCGGTGGCAGCAACCTGGTCGTCTCCGACGAGGGGTTCGACGGCCTGGTCGTGCGGGTCGCCTCCCGGGGCGTCGAGATCGACGGGGGCCGGGTCACCGCGCAGGCGGGCGAGGACTGGGACGCCCTGGTCGAGCGCGCGGTGGCGGCGGGCCGCTCGGGAATGGAGTGCCTGTCCGGCATTCCCGGGCTGGTCGGGTCAACCCCGATCCAGAACGTCGGCGCCTACGGGCAGGACGTCTCCCAGACGATCATCGCTGTCCGGGTCTACGACCGCCGGAGCGGCGAGGTGCGGGACCTGGCCGCGCGGGAGTGCGGGTTCGCCTACCGGCACAGCGCGTTCAAGGAGGAACTCGGGCGGCACGTCGTGCTCGCGGTCACCTACGAGCTGGCCGCCGGCACGTCGGCCGGCGACGCGCTGTCCGGCCCGATCGCCTACCGGGAGCTGGCCCTGCGGCTGGGTGTCGCCCTGGGTGACCGGGTGCCGCTGGCGCGGGCTCGCGCGGCGGTGCTGGAGTTGCGCGCGGGCAAGGGCATGGTCCTGGACGCGGCCGACCCGGACACCCGCAGTGCGGGGTCGTTCTTCACCAACCCGATTCTGACCGGCGGACAGGCCGCCGAACTGGAGCTGCGGGCGCCGGGGTTCCCCCGCTGGGACATGCCGGACGGGACGGTCAAGGTTCCGGCGGCGTGGCTGATCGAGAACGCCGGGTTCCCGAAGGGATACCGGCGTGGCCCGGCCCGCATCTCCACCAAGCACACCCTTGCAATGACAAATCCGGAAATGTCGGCCTCGACCGAGGAGCTTCTCGATCTCGCCCGCGAGGTCAGGGACGGGGTCTTCGAGAAATTCGGCGTCACCCTCGTCAACGAGCCCGTGATGGTCGGCACCCGCCTCTGAGCGGCACCCGCCTCTGAGTGGCTTCCGGCTTTGAGTGGCTTCCGGCTTTGAGTGGCTTCCGGCTTTGGGCCGGGAGGCGGGCTCACGGGCCGAGGGGACCTGCCTACGCGAGGGTCCTGATCCTTGGAGGGGGAGTGACCCAAGAGGCATGGATCTTCGGGGAGCCGGATTGCCAGGGGGCCTGACCTGCGAAGGTATCGGTCTCCGGACTAGGACCGGGGCGAGGGAATGAGCGTCAGGTCTCGGCTGCTAGGGTCTGATGGAAACACCCGAAGGGGAGTAGTCCCAATCGCGTGATCGACATACTGGCGCCCCAGGGCGCCCGGTCGCGCGGGCCTTGGATCCGGCCGTTCTCACACGGCGCCGGGGCGGACGAGACCTTCGGCCTGGCAGGCAATCATCGATGCCGCCGGGCCGAAGACGTGCCCGAAACTCCCCGGGTTCTCCCCTTCAGCCCGGCCGCGCACGCGGGAAGGGCACCCTCCATTGGAAGCGTTCTGGATCAGCCTTGTTGTGATCTTCGTCGCGGAGTTGGGCGACAAGAGCCAGCTCATGGCCATGACCTTCGCCACCCGGTTCAAGCCGTGGCCGGTCCTCGCCGGAATCACCCTGGCCACCGCGGTGGTCCACCTGGTCAGTGTCGGTCTCGGCGGTCTGGCCGGTAACCTTCTTCCCACCACGGCGATCACGATCATCGCCGGAATCGCCTTCCTCGGCTTCGCCCTGTGGACGCTGCGCGGGGACGAGCTGACGGACGAGGAGGCCCAGAAGGCGCAGCGCACCACCCGGTCGGCGATCATCGCTGTGACCGTCGCCTTCTTCCTCGCCGAGCTGGGTGACAAGACCATGCTCGCCACCATCACCCTCGCCACCCAGCACGGCTGGTTCGGCACCTGGATCGGCTCGACCGTCGGCATGGTCGCCGCCGACGCCCTGGCCATCCTGGTCGGACGGATGCTCGGCAAGCACCTGCCGGAGAAGACCATCAGGTACGGCGCCGCCGCCGCGTTCGCCGTCTTCGGCGTGATCCTGCTGGTCGAACCCCTGCTGGCCTGACCGTGCTTCTCCCCGGCGGAGCGGTGACCGGTCAGGCCAGCCGGGCTTCGATCTCCCGAACGCTGGGATTGACCAGCGCCGATCCGTCGGGGAGGAGCACCGTGGGGATCAGCCAGGAGCCGCCGCCGAGGTCGGTGATGAGCTCGATCGCGCCGGGCGTCCGATCGACGTCCACCTCGACGAAGGGGATCTCCGCGCGGGTGAGCGCGGCCTTCAGCCGGTGGCAGTGACCGCACCACGGAGCGCTGTAGACGGTGAGGGAGGACATGTATTCCCTATTCAAAAGGTGGGTTTGACGTGAACGGTGAATAGTGAATATTCTCACTCGCCAAGTGGATATTAATGGTAGACACAGCAGCTGAGCGGGCTGGCTGGTCGCACGAAAGTGGGTCCCCGTGACCGAGCTCCCCGACGTCGCCCTCACCCGGCGGTCCCTGCTGAGATCCATTGCCATCGTGAGCGGCCTGGCCGCCGTCCCCGGCCTCGCCGTGGCCTGTGGGTCGCCCGAACCGGCGACCGGGGGCCCGGCCGGCGCGGCGAAGTCCCTTGACGTCCTCAAGGTCGCGCTGCCCTCCTCCCTCGGCTCGCTCGACGCGAGCAAGGAGGCGGGCATCATGAACTACGTCGTCGCGCTCCTGTGCCAGGAGGCGCTCGTCGGGGTGGGGCGCGACGGCAGCCTCCAGCCATCGCTCGCCGAGTCCTGGACCAGGAAGGACGCGACGACCTATGTCTACGCCATCCGCCAGGGCGTGACCTTCTCCGACGGGACGCCGCTGACCGCGGACGACGTCGTGGCCAGCCTCGACCTGCACGCGCGAAAGGGCTCCACCTCGGCCTTCGCGTACGCGTACGCCAATGTGAAGAAGATCGAGGCAAGCGGGCCGGCCGAGGTCACGATCACGCTGAAGCGGCCCGACGCCTCGTTCGCCTGGACGCCCTCGCCAGGCACCCTCATGGTCACGAGCAGGAAGTTCATCGAGGTCTCCGGCGACGGCATCGGCACCCCCACCGCGAAGATCCTGGGCACGGGCCCGTACCGGGTGACGGAGTTCGCCCCCGACTCGCACGTGACGCTGGAGCGCAACGACGCCTGGTGGGGAGGCAAGGCCCCGTACCGCCGGATTGACATCGACTTCGTTCCCGAGGAGTCGACCAGGCTCCTCGCCATGCGCGGCGGGTCCGTCGACGTGGCGCTGAACGTGCCCGCCGAGCAGATCGACCAGTGGAAGGGGCTGCCCGGCGTCGAGGTGAAGGCGGCGAGCGACCGCTCCCTCGTCACGCTCGCCTTCAACACCGCCAAGAAGCCGTGGGACGACGTCCATGTCCGCAGGGCGGTCGCCCACGCCGTCGACAGGGAGGGAATCCTCCGCAGCGTGCTGCGCGGTCACGGCAGGGTGGCCACCACGCTCACCGACCCCGCCCAGTGGGGCGGCGTGCTCGGGGAGGCGGAGGTGGAGAACCTGTACGCGAGCATTCCGCAGTACGGGTTCGACCTGGCCAAGGCACGTGCCGAACTGGCAGCCTCCTCGGTGCCCGGCGGCTTCGCCGACGTGCTGACCTATCCGAACAGCGGGCCGCAACTCGGCAGGGCCGCACTGACCCTCGCCGAGAACCTCAAGGGCATCGGCATCACCCTGGAGGTCAAGGAGGTCCCGCTGGAGCAGTGGATCGCCGAGCTCGGCAAGCACGCCTCCGGCATCTACCTGGGATGGTACTTCGCCACCACGGGCGACCCCGCGGAGTACATCCAGCAGCTCCTGAACGGCGCCGCCACCGGTGTGAACGGCACGAACATCGCCGAGTACGCCAATGCCGAGGTGACCGGGCTGCTCGACGAGGCGAAGACCGGAACGGACGACACGGCACGCGGCAGGCTTCTCGGGGAGGCACTGGTCAAGGCTGCGGGTGACGTCCCGTACCAGCCGCTCTGGTGGGGAGAGGCGGCGACGGCGTTCGGCCCCGGCGTGGGGACCGGCGAGTTCGGACCCTACTTCTTCGTCGGTCCCTGGGCCACCGAGATCACCACCCGCTCATGACCGCGGCACTGGAGGCGTACGCCGCACTCGCCGGTCTGCGCGTGCCCGAGGCCGTGGTGCTGGATGCGGAGGGGGCCCGCGTCGCCTGTGTTCTTCCGCGCCCGGACGGCCGGCCCGTCGCACACGTGCTCGACCTGTCCGGAGCCGGAGCCGGAGCCGGAGCCGAGAGCGGAAGCCGAGGACCGGTCCCGGTGCCCGTTCCCGTGGCGGGCACGGGGACGGAATGGCACGCGTTGACGCGGTGGCTGCCGGACGGGAGGCTGCTGCTCGCCGCCGGTGACGGCCCTGACCTCGACCACGTCGAGGTCCGTTCGCCCGGCGATCCGGTCCCCGCCTGGCGGGTCCGCGTGGGAGGGGAGATCGAGGACCTCGTCCCCGGTGGTGACGGTACCGTGCTCGTGCGGTTCGCCGACCCGGGCAGCGAGCGCGACGGCAGCCACCTCGGCCTCCGGGTCCGCGATGAGACCGATCCCTTCGTCCGCACGCCGGGTGACAGGCGCAGGCGACTCGCGTGGGCACGGGTGGGCGACGGGGAACTGCGGACGGTGCCGCTGCGCGGCCTGACCGTGTGGGACGCCGATTGGCGGGACGGCGTCGTACTGGCCGTCACCTCGGCCGACGAGACGCCCGCCGGGTACTACCGGCCCGCCCTCGACCTGGTCGATCCTGAGAGCGGTGAACTCCGGACCCTGCTGCGCACCTCCTGGCAGCTCAGCCGTCCCCGGCTGGCGCCCGGCGGGCGTACCGCCGTCGTGGTCGAGGGGCTCTCCATCGTCTCCGGGCGGATCATCCGCGTCGACCTCGTCACCGGGGAGGCGACGCCATTGGCCGCCGTCGACGACGTCACCGATCTGGGCTGGCTGGACGAGGACACCCTGTGGTTCACCGGGTGGTCGGGTACCGGCACGCACGGCGGCACCCTGACCGCCGACGGCCGCCCGCTGACCCGCTGGACCTCCTGGGGAACCCTGGGCGGGCGCGACGGGCAACCGTCACTCTCGGTGGATCGCACCGGTGCGCTCGCCGTCGCCGTCTGGGAGACGGCCGAATGCCCCCCAGAGGTGGCGGTCGCCCAGGTGGCCAAGGGCGACTGGCGCCAGGTCACCGATCTCAACGCCGTGCTGGCGCCGCTCGCCGTGCACCAGGAGGAGGTCTCCTGGACCGGCCAGGACGGCCTCGCCGTCCAGGGTCTCCTGCTGCGGAGGTCGCCGATCTCACCCGTTGCCACCGTCGATCCCGCCGTTTCCCCGAACCTCTCCCCTTCCGCCGGTCCCGCCAACCCCATCGGTCCCGCCGGTCCCGCCAACCCCATCGGTCCCGCCGGTCCCGCCGGTCCCACGGGAACCGGCGGGACCGGGGCGGGACCGGCGCCGCTGGTGGTGATCGTGCATGGAGGGCCGACCTGGCTGTGGTCCACTGCCTTCGCGCCGGCCGAGTCCGGCGGGCTCGCCGCCGCGCTCGCGCACGCGGGTGCGGCCGTACTGCTGCCGAACCCGCGCGGGAGCAGCGGGCGCGGCCAGGAGTACGCGCGCCGGGTCATCGGGCGATTCGGTGAGGACGACCTGGGCGACGTCCTCGCGGGTGTGGACCACCTCGTCGCGGCCGGAGTCGCGGACCCGGAGCGGATGGCCGTCATGGGGCTCAGCTACGGCGGCTACCTGAGCGCGTGGGCGGTGACCCGAACCGGCCGGTTCCGGGCAGCCGTGGTGATGTCCGGGGTGAGCGACTGGCTCAGCTTCGCCACCGCGAGCAACCTCGGCGGCGGCTTCGACCTCCTCTATCACCGAGGGGCCGACCCCGCCACACCCCAGGGCAGGGAGTTTCTCGCCGCCCGCTCGCCGGTGTGCCACGCGGCCGGGGTCACCACACCGACGCTGATCCTGCACGGCGCCGAGGACCGCACCACCCCCGTCGGGCAGGCGGAGCAGCTCTATCGTGCCTGGTCGGCGGCCGGCGTCCGGACCCAGCTGGTCGTCTACCCTCGGGAGGGCCACGAGCTGACGGAGGGAGCGCACCGCGGGGACGCGGCGGAGCGCGTGGTCGCGTGGCTGACAGGAAACGGGGTGCTCTGATGGCGGGGCGTGACCGGGGTCTCTTCCTGCTGCGCAGGTTCGCGGGCACCGTCGTCGTCGTCGCGCTGCTGTCGGTCGGCATGTTCGGCCTGCTCTACCTCGCCCCCGGCTCGGTCCAGCAGACCCTGCTGGGCACCCGCCCCGCCACCCCGGAGACCATCGCGGCGATCCAGGCCCGCTACCACCTCGACGAGCCGCTGCCCGCGCAGTACCTGCGCTGGCTCGGCGGCGTCCTCCACGGTGACCTCGGGACCTCGGTCAGGACCGGGATGCCGGTCGCCGACATGATCGGTCAGCGGCTGCCGCTCACCCTGGCGCTCGTCGGGTACGGCGCGCTGCTCGCCCTGCTGGTGGGGGTTCCGCTGGGCGTGGTCGGGGCGCTGCGGCGGGGCCGGGCCGCCGATCGCCTCGTCGTCACCGCCGGTGTGGTGGGGTTGAGCGCCCCGCCCTTCGCGGTCGGGCTGCTGCTGCTCGTGGTGTTCGCCGCGGGGCTCGGCTGGTTTCCCGTGTACGGGACGGGCGAGGGCCTGGTCGGCCAGGTGTGGCACCTCACGCTGCCCGCGGTCGCGCTGGCCGTCGGCGCCGTGGGCATGTTCGTCCGCTTCAGCAGGGCGGCGCTCATCCGCGAGCTCGACCAGGACTACGTGGTCTTCGCCCGCGCGCGTGGTCTGGGCGGCGCGGCCGTCCTCGGATACGCGCTGCGCAACTCGCTGGTCCCCATCCTCACCGCGGCCGGGCTCATCGTGACCGGCATGCTGGCCGGGACCGTGCTGGTCGAGGTGACGTTCGCGCTTCCCGGTCTCGGCTCGCTGCTCGTCGACTCGGTCACCTTCAAGGACGTCCCGGCCGTCCAGGCGCTCGGGCTGCTGTTCACCCTGCTCATCGTCGCAGTCAACCTGCTGGTGGACATCGGCTATTCGGTGGCCGACCCCCGGGTCCGGTTCGGCGGGAGGACATCGTGAGCTCCACGGGCGGGCACGCCGTCGTGTCGGGTGGGAGGCTGCCGTGATTCGCTGTATCTCGCCTGAGGGGGCATCGTGAGAGGCCGTTTTCCGGCGGTCGTGCGGCGCCGTCCCCAGGTGGCCGTGGCCGGCGCGCTGGCCGTCCTGCTCGCCGTGGCCGTGGCCGCGGTGCTCTCGCCCTGGCTGGTGCCCGGCGCGACCGACCAGGACCTCCTGCTCGGCATCACCGGCCCCGCGCCAGGTCATCCGCTCGGCACCGACGACCTTGGCCGCGACGTGCTGGAACTGCTCGTCGCGGGAGCCCGTACGGCCGTTCCCGGCGCGCTGTGCGTCGCCGCCGGGTCGATGCTGATCGGCAACCTCATCGGGCTGCCCGCCGGATACTTCGGCGGCTGGGCCGACGCGCTGGCCATGCGCTGGGCGGACCTGATGTTCTCCCTGCCCGCCCTGCTGGTGGCGATCGTCGTCGCCGGGGTACTGGGCGGAGGGTACGGCCTGGCGGTCGCCGTGCTCGTCGTGCTGTTCGCCCCCACCGACACGAGGGTGGTGCGCGGAGCCGTGCTCGAACAGCGGCACCGCCCCTATGTCGAGGCGGCACTTCTCAAGAACCTCTCCGCGTGGCGGATCATGACGAGGCAGATCTGGCCCAACATCGCCTCGGTCACGCTGGCCAACGGGTTTCTCAACTTCGCCTACGCCCTGGTGTCCCTGGCCTCGCTGTCCTTCCTCGGCCTGGGGGTGCCCGCGGGCTCGCCCGACTGGGGGCGCACCCTGGCGGACAACCGGGCCCAACTGCTCGTCAACCCCTGGGCAGTGGTCGCACCCGGCCTCGCCATCATCCTCACGGCCGCCGCGCTGAACATCGTCGGTGACTGGCTCCACGAACGCGTCGATCGCCGGGGAAGGGCACGTTGAGATGAAGGAGTCCACCGGAACCGGGGCGACCGCCGAGCCCGCGATCCGGGTCGAGGGAATCAAGGTCCGGCAGCCCTCCACCGGGCGGACCCTCCTGTCGGAGGTGTCGTTCGAGGTGGCGGCCGGAGAGTCGGTCGCCATCGTGGGGGAGTCGGGTTCGGGCAAGTCCCTCACGGTCCGTGCGATGCTCGGCCTGTTGCCTCAGGGATTGGAGGCCACGGGGCAGGTGCGCATCGCGGGCGAGCGGGTGGACGACGACCCGCGTGCCCGGCGGCGGCAGCGCGGCGGCGTGGTCTCCCTCCTGATGCAGGACCCGTTCACCCTGCTCAACCCGTTGCGCCGGGCCGGGCGTCAGATCGCCGACGGGTTGCCGAAGGGCGCGGACGCGGCCGTCGAGGTGCCGCGGCTGCTGGCGGAGGTGGGTCTGCCGGCGAATGTCGCGGGGCGCTACCCCTTCCAGCTGTCCGGCGGCATGCGCCAGCGGATCGGGCTGGCCGCCGCACTGGCCGGAGGGCCGCGGGTGCTGGTCGCCGACGAGCCGACGACCGCGCTCGACGCCACCACCCAGCGCGAGGTCCTCTCCCTCATCCGGCGTGTCCAGCGCGAACGGGACATGGCGTTCGTCCTCATCACCCACGACCTGCGCCTGGCCTTCTCCACCTGTGACCGGGTCATGGTGATGTACGCGGGACGGGTCATGGAGACCGGCCGTGCGGCGGCCGTGCGGCATGAGCAGTTCCACCCGTACACCCGGGCGCTGCTGGCGGCCGAGCCGCCCGCGGACCGGCGGCTCGCGGTGATTCCCTCGGTGCCGGGGGCCGTCCCCGCGCACGACGCGGCGGCAGGGCGGTGCGGGTTCGCCGATCGGTGCTCGCTGGCCGTGCCGGAGTGCCGCGTGGGAGTGCCGGAGCCACGTCCCGTACGCGTGTCGGGGCGCGTCCGCGAAGGGCGGCTGTCGGCGTGCCTGCGGGCGGCCGAGCTGCCCGCGCCGCCCGCGCCGGAACCGGGGGTCGTCTCCAGGCCGCCGGTCGCGGCCGAGCCGGTGCTGGAGGTGCGTGACCTGCGCCGGTGGTTCGCCGGGAGCCCGCACCCGGCGCTGGCGGGCGTGAGCCTGACTGTCGCTCCGGGCGAGGTCGTCGGTGTGGTCGGCGAGTCCGGATCGGGCAAGACCACGCTGGCCCGATGCGTCGCCGGGCTGGAGCGTCCGGACGGGGGTGCGATCCTGCTCGGCGGCGCGGACTGCTCCGACTACGGGCGGATGGGGCGCGCGGCCGTGCGCCAGGCCCGCCGGATCTCACAAATGATCTTCCAGGACCCCTATTCGACGCTCAACCCCGCCCGGACCGTGGGGGCGACCCTGCGGGAGGCGCTGTGGGCCGACGGCCGTCCCGCCGGGCCGGACGACCTCGCCCGGCTCCTGGAGTCGGTCGGCCTGGCCCGTGACATGGCCGGGATGCGCCCGGCAGGGCTGTCCGGCGGCGAGCGGCAGCGGGTGGCGATCGCCCGCGCGGTGGCGGGCGAGCCCCGCCTGCTGATCTGCGACGAGCCGGTGTCGGCGCTCGACGTCTCGGTCCAGGCCCAGGTACTGGGTCTCCTCGCCGAGCTGCGGGAACGACTGTCCATGGCGATGCTGTTCATCACCCACGACCTGGCCGTGGTCCGCCAGATCGCCGATCGGCTCTACGTGCTGGAGTCGGGCACGTGCGTGGAGACCGGCCTCGCCGACCGGGTGCTCGACGCGCCCGAGCATCCCTACACCCGGGCGCTGCTGGCCAGCGTCCCCGACGGCTCCGGCGACTGGCTGGACTGACCGGCTCGCGCGCTCCGTCGTCAGTCCTCGGAGAACGAGATCAGGGTCAGGACGCGGCAGGCGGCGGAGCCGGTGGCGTAGACGTGGTCGGACTCGGCGGCGAAGCGCACGGCGTCGCCCGTGGCGATGGTGACCGACCACTCCTCGGTCTCGACGGTCACCTCGCCGGAGACGACGTAGGCGTGTTCCACCGAGCCGCGGCCGTGGGAGCTCTTGGCGCTGCGGGTGCCCGGCGGGATGTGGCCCTCGGCCAGTTCGAAGCGGCGCCGGTCGGGGGCCGCGAACAGGGCACGGACCGTCATGTCTCCAGCGGGGAGGACGAGTCCCTCGTCGTGGCGGATCACCTCCGGGCCGGTCAGGTGGACCCGGGTCAGCTCGCCGAAGGTCAGTTCCAGGGAGGTCGCGAGCCGCGACAGCACCTCGACCGTGGGGTTGGCCACGCCGCGCTCGACCTGGGAGATGAGTGCCTTGCTCACGCCGGTCAGCTCGGCCAGCTCGCGAACGCTGAACCCTCGGGCCAGGCGGGTGCGGCGCAGGTTGGCGGCGATCGCTCCGCGCACCCCCGAAGACTCAGGGGGAGCGGGGGCCATGCCGACGGCGATGCCATTCTCGCGCTGCACGTCTGTCTCCTCTTCCCGATCCGATCGGTATCCATGATGCAGGAGGTCAGCCGATCAGGGCGAGGCGGTGGGCGGCCGCGACCTCCTCGGCACCGCACTCGCGGACGAGCCGGCGGATCGCCGCGGTGAACGGCGCGTAGGCGAGGCCCTCGGTCGACAGCATTTTTCGCTCGGTGAAGTCGATCTTCTACGGGGGCGGAGAGGCCCGGCCGGGCGGAATGAGGCGGCCGGGCTCTCGGGACGCGGTCATGCCGAAATGATCTTGCCGAGGAGGCCCCTGCGGCGCTTGCCGCCCGGGCGGGCCTTTCTGTTCTCCTGGGCCTCGCGGGCGAGGCGGTGGTTGTCGGCCTCCTCAAGGAGCTCGGCGGTCCGGTAGGCGATCAACTGGAGCTGAAGCTCGGGACCCATGGGGGTTCCTTCCTGGTGTGGCGCTTTCCTTACAGACTCAAGACTCGTCCTAAGGCCCCCGGTCCCACATCGGGAGGATGTCCTATCTCCGGACCGCTCCGCGCCCCGCCACTACCTAGGCCCCACCTAGTGCGACGTTCCTCACCGGAAGTGCGGATCCACCTCGGTCCTGGCATCAGGAAGGCAGGCCCGATCATGGATGCGAAGCCTCCGGTCCACCTGAAGATCCGAACTCCGAACGCGGCCTGGTCGAAGAAGTCGAATTCTCCGGCGCGTACGCAGGCCGGGCAGGGACTGAAGTCCTCCACGCGCTCGTGGAGGGGTGGCCCGGGGGGTGCGGTCAGATGAGAGGTTTCTCATCTGGGCTTCAGCGTGGTCTCCTCGAAGGGTGTCAAGGTCGATCTCATGAAACATCGGGGAGCCGTGATCCTGCTCGTCCTCGGTTTGGTGGCGGTGGGGTTCATGTCCATGGGGTTCATGCGGGCGGCCAACGAAGGGTCCGATCTGGGCGGGCCCGTCGTCGTGTCGCCCTCGCCCGGGCGCGGTGGGCAGGGCACTCCTTCGGCCTCGCCTGGGAAGAGCGGGGAGCCGGGGTCGGGCGTGAACAGCGGGGATCCGGGGTCGGGCGTGAACAGCGGGGATCCGGGGTCGGGCGTGAACAGCGGGGATCCGGGGTCGGGCGTGAAGAGTGGGGATCCGGGGTCGGCCTCGCCGGGCAAGAGTGAGAAACCTGCGCGCAGCGCGCAGCCCACGCCCCGCAAGAGCAAGGCCGAGCCGGTCAGGCCACCGTCGCCTCGGCTGGGGGGCGGGGGCGATGACGACGATGACGACGATGGCGAGGGTGATGATGACTGACCAGGTGAGCGCATGAGGGTGAGCGCCCGTGCCCGGATCGTGGGCTGGATGCTCGCCGTCGTCGGCCTCGCCCTGTCTGTCTCGATCTCCACGACCTGGACCTTCCTGGTCAACCGGCTCGACGACCGCATAGGCTCCGAGCTGCGCAATGAGGTGGACAAGCTGCGCAGCTACGCCAAGGAGACACGCGATCCGCAGACCGGCCGCACGGTCACCGACGTCCAGAAGCTGCTCACCGATTACCTGGCGCTCAACTCGCCCGATCGGTGGGAGACGTTTTTCAGCATCGTCGACGGCAGCGCCGACAGGGTCACCGCGATCGAGCCGCTCGTGCGGCTCGACACCGATGCCGAGCTGGTCGGGCGGATGGCCAAGGCCACCAGGATCACGCGTGACACGGTTGAGAGCGACGCGGGAACGGTCCAGTACGCGGTGATCCCGGTGACCGTGTCCGGTGACTCCCGCCCCGGCCACTTCGTTGTGGCGATCTTCTACGATCGGCATCGCGGCGAGATCGTGGACGCGGTGTGGGCTCTCGGGCTGTCCGCGCTGGCCGCGCTGGTGCTGGCAGGGGCGGCCGGGTGGTTCGTGGCAGGGCGGGTGCTCGCGCCGGTGCGGCTGATCGGCCAGACCGCGGAGCAGATCAGCGACTCCACCGACCTGACCCGCAGGCTCGACGTGCCGGGCGACGACGATGTGGCGGCGCTGGCCGCGACGTTCAACCATATGCTCGACCGGCTGGAGAAGGCGTTCGTCGTGCAGCGGAACTTCATGGACGACGCCGGGCACGAGCTGCGTACGCCGATCACCGTCATCCGCGGCCACCTGGAGCTGATGAGCGACGATCCGGCCGACCGGGCCGCGACCCTCGCCCTGGTCACCGACGAGCTCGACCGGATGAACCGCATCGTGGACGACCTGATCACGCTGGCCAAGGCCGAGCAGCCGGGGTTCCTGCACCTGGACAACGTCGAGCTGGCCGACCTCACGGTGAGCGTGGTCGCCAAGGCCCGCCCGCTGGGTGAGCGCCGGTGGCGGGTCGACGAGGTGGCCGAGGCCCGCCTGCCGGCGGACCGCCAGCGGCTCACGCAGGCGCTCATGCAGCTCGTGGCCAACGCCGTGCGCCACACCGCCGACGACGACCTGATCGCCGTTGGCTCCGCCGTCCGCGACGGGCGCGTCGACCTGTGGGTACGCGATAGCGGGCCCGGCGTGGCGCCCGCCGAGCGAGAACGGATCTTCGGGCGGTTCGTGCGCGGCGCGGGCCGCACCGGCACCTACGACGGGGCCGGTCTGGGGCTGGCCATCGTCAGATCCATCGCCGAGGCCCATGGAGGCGGCGTGAAGGTGACGGAAGGTCCCGGCGGCGGGGCCTGTTTTGTCATATCTCTCCCGCTATGGGAGACGTGGAGGCTGCCATGAACCGCATTCTGATCGCCGAGGACGAGGCCAGGATCGTCTCCTTCGTGGAGAAGGGGTTGCGAGCCAACGGCTTCGTGACGGCTGCGGTCGGGGACGGTATCGCGGCCTACGACCTGGCGAGCACGGGCGGGTTCGACCTGCTCATCCTGGACATCGGGCTGCCGTTGAGCGACGGGTTCACCGTGCTGCGGCGGCTGCGAGAAGCCATGGTCACCATTCCTGTGATCATTTTGACCGCTCGTGACAGTGTGAGCGACACGGTGGCGGGGCTTGAGGGCGGCGCGGACGACTACATCGCCAAGCCGTTCGCCTTCGAGGAGTTGCTGGCTCGGGTACGGCTGCGGCTGCGCGCCGACCGCACACCGGAGGTGACCGTGCTGCGGGTGTCGGATTTGTCGTTGGATTTGCGGACGAGGCGGGCTTATGTCGGCGAGCGGGCCGTGGATTTGTCCACCAGGGAATTCGCGCTGGCGGAGATCTTCTGTCGGCATCCCGACCAGGTGCTGACGCGCGAGCAGTTGCTCAGCCACGTCTGGGGGTTTGATTTCGATCCCGGGTCGAACGTGGTGGATGTGTATGTGCGTTATCTAAGGCGCAAAATCGGTGTGGATCGGATCGAGACCATAAGAGGAACCGGCTATCGCATGAGAGTCGCCTAATCATCGCCTCATGATCACTTCATCCTGAGTGGAGATGCTGTTCATGAACAGCGGCAGGAAAAGGGGCGATTGTGATAATCGGACTGGTGATGGACCTCTCGGCGATCATCGTGCTGGCCTACGGTCTTTACTATCGGCGCCACCATCGGCGTGATTTGTTGTTCGCCTATGTCGCGCTGAACGTGGGGATCTTCGCGGTGGTGTCGCTGCTGCTCGTGCAGCGGGTGGACATCGCCGTGGGATTCGGGTTGTTCGGTGTGTTGTCGATCATCCGGTTGCGGTCCAGCGAGATCACTCAGCAGGAGATCGCCTACTACTTCGTCGCGATCGTGCTGGGGCTGGTCAACGGCATCGCCGGAGCATGGCCGCTGACCGCGCTCGCGCTCAACGGGGTGCTGCTGGCGGTCATGTACATCGCTGATCACCCCAGGTTGCTCGGGCGCACGAGACACCAGGTCGTGACGCTGGACGTGGTGCATTCCGATCCAGAGTCGCTGCGGGTGGACCTGGAGGGCAGGCTGCGGGCGCGGGTGCTGCAGTGCGTGGTCATGCAGATCGACTACGTGCGGGACATAACGGTGGTCGATGTCCGCTACGTGGGTTCGAACGCGCGTGCCGGAGTGGTGCGGTGATGGCCGAGCCGAACGCGGACGTGCTGCTCGTCGGGGTCGCGGCCGAGGTGCCGCCGATCGGGCTGGAGGACGTGCCGGAGCTGATGAGCCGGGTGGACAACAAATACCTGGTGACGGCCGCGACCATGGCGGCGCTCGCGGCCGAGCTGAGTGACCGGTTCGTCGCTCTGGAGATCGCAGGGCGGCGACAGTTCCGCTATACCTCCACCTACTTCGACACGCCGGATCTGCTGACCTTCCGCCAGCATCGCCAGGATCGGCGGCGCAGGTTCAAGCTGCGTACCCGTACCTATCTGGACAGTGGAGACCGCTGGCTGGAGCTCAAGCTCAGTGGGGCGCGGGGCAGCACGGACAAGCATCGCATCCCGTACGACGACGCGCCGGATCAGACGCTCACCCGGGAGGCGATGGACTTCGTGCGCGACACCCTCCTCGGCGGGTTGCGGCTCGTCGCGCCCGAGACGCTGGAGGCGGTGCTGGCCACGGACTACAAACGGGTGACGCTCATCGACCGGGCCGGGGCGGCGCGGCTCACCTGCGACACCGGTCTGCTGTGCCGCGACGGGCAGCGCGATGCGCCCGCCCGCCGGGACCTGGTGCTGCTGGAATCGAAGTCGGTGGACGGGAAGGCGCTGGTAGACAAGGTGCTGCGGGGGATGGGGGTGCGGCCGGTGACCGTGAGCAAATATTGCGTCGGGATCGCCGCGCTCCGGGGGCTGCGGGCCAACAGGTGGCAGCCGGTGCTGCGAAGCTACCTCGTGCACCGGCCGGTGGCCGGGTCTCCTCGGCCGCCTTCTCCAGCTCCTCCAGCAGTTCCGGATCGATCGGCTCCGTGGTGTCAACGGTTCCCCGCGTGCCCCGGAGAGCCCGCGGCGGTCGCGTCAGGCCGGACCCGGCGGATGTTGACGAAAACCGACGAGAGGGCTGTGCAAGGTCCAGTTTGGAAGTAATCACACCAGTGGGCATGCTGGAGAGGTGTCAACTATGACGACCTCGCTCGCGGACGTGGCAACGTCCAACGCCACGCTGCGAACCTTCCTGCACGGCCTGCCCGGTGTCGACCGCGTGGGCGCCGACCAGCGCGCCGCGATGCTCGGCACCCGATCCATCAAGACGACCGCCAAGGCCCAGGCCATCGACCTCGCCATCGGCATGGTGGACCTGACGACCCTGGAAGGAGCCGACACCCCGGGTAAGGTCCGCGCGATGTGCGCCAAGGCCCTCCACCCCGACCCGGCCGACCCCTCCGTCCCCAGGGTGGCGGCGGTGTGCGTCTACCCTGACCTGGTCGCCGAGGCCGTGGTTGCGCTGAAGGACTCCGGCGTCAAGGTGGCCAGCGTCGCGACCGCCTTCCCCAGCGGACGCTCCTCGCTCGATGTCAAGGTCGCCGACACCGTCTTCGCGGTGGCGGCCGGAGCCGATGAGATCGACATGGTCATCGACAGGGGCGCGTTCCTCGCGGGTGACTACGTCAAGGTCTTCGAGGAGATCGTCGCGATCAAGGCCGCCTGCGGTGCCGCTCACCTGAAGGTGATCCTGGAGACCGGCGAGCTGTCCACGTACGACAACGTGCGCCGCGCGTCCTGGCTGGCCATGCTGGCCGGGGGCGACTTCATCAAGACCTCCACCGGAAAGGTGCAGCCCGCCGCGACCCTTCCGGTGACGCTGATCATGCTGGAGGCGGTCCGCGACTTCCTGGCCGCGACCGGCCGCAAGGTCGGGGTGAAGCCCGCGGGCGGCATCCGGACCACCAAGGACGCCGTCAAGATGCTCGTCCTGGTCAACGAGACCGTCGGTGAGGGCTGGCTCAGCCCCGACTGGTTCAGGCTCGGCGCCTCCACACTCCTCAACGACCTGCTGATGCAGCGCCAGAAGATGGCCACCGGCAGGTACGCGGGTCCCGACTACTTCACCCTCGACTAAGGCGTTCACATGTTTGAGTACGCACCGGCGCCCGAGTCGCGTGACGTCGTCGACATCAGGCCGTCCTACGGCCTGTTCATCGACGGCGAGTGGGTCGACTCCCAGGACGGGCATCTTCACAAGACCGTCAACCCCGCCTCCGAGGAGGTCCTGGCGGAGGTCGCCTGGGCGACGGAGGCCGATGTCGACCGGGCGGTCTCGGCCGCACGCAAGGCGTTCGGCGTCTGGTCGGCGCTGCCCGGCTCGGAACGGGCCAAGTACCTGTTCCGGATCGCGCGGATCATCCAGGAACGCTCGCGCGAACTGGCCGTGCTGGAGTCCCTGGACAACGGCAAGCCCATCCGCGAGTCCCGCGACGTGGACCTGCCCCTGGTGGCGGCCCACTTCTTCTACTACGCCGGCTGGGCGGACAAGCTCGGATACGCCGGGTACGGCCCCGGCCCGCGCCCGCTCGGGGTGGCCGGCCAGGTCATCCCGTGGAACTTCCCGCTGCTCATGCTCGCCTGGAAGATCGCCCCTGCCCTGGCCTGCGGGAACACCGTGGTCCTCAAGCCCGCCGAGACCACCCCGCTGACCGCGCTGCTGTTCGCGGAGATCTGCGCGCAGGCCGACCTGCCCCCCGGCGTGGTCAACATCGTGACCGGTGCCGGACAGACCGGCGCAGCCCTGGTCAACCACCCCGACGTCGACAAGGTGGCCTTCACCGGTTCCACCGAGGTCGGCCGCCAGATCGCCAGGTCGGTCGCGGGCTCCGGTAAGAAGGTCACCCTGGAGCTCGGCGGCAAGGCCGCGAACATCGTGTTCGAGGACGCCGCGCTTGACCAGGCGGTCGAGGGCATCGTCAACGGGATCTTCTTCAACCAGGGCCACGTCTGCTGTGCGGGCTCCCGGCTGCTGGTGCAGGAGTCGATCGAGACGGAACTGCTCGACGCGCTGAAGCGGCGGCTCGGCACGCTCAGGCTGGGCGACCCGCTGGACAAGAACACGGACATCGGCGCGATCAACTCCGCGGCCCAGCTCGCCAAGATCCGCGAGCTGTCGGACCTGGGGGAGGCGGAGGGCGCCGAGCGCTGGTCCCCGGCCTGCTCGTTGCCCGACAAGGGCTTCTGGTTCCCGCCGACCATCTTCACCGGTGTCGCCCAGTCACACAGGATCGCCCGTGAGGAGGTCTTCGGCCCCGTGCTGTCCGTGCTGACCTTCCGCACCCCGGCCGAGGCGGTGGAGAAGGCCAACAACACCCCGTTCGGCCTTTCGGCGGGCGTGTGGACGGAGAAGGGTTCGCGCATCCTGTGGATGGCGAGCAGGCTCCGCGCCGGTGTCGTCTGGGCCAACACCTTCAACCGGTTCGACCCCACCTCGCCGTTCGGCGGCTACAAGGAGTCGGGATACGGGCGCGAGGGCGGCCGGCACGGGCTGGAGGCGTATCTCGATGTGTGAGCATCAGCGCGTCAGGCGCCGCCGCCGCCGTGCCCAGAGCACCCGGGGCCACGGCTTCGCCCGCACCGGGCGACCGGTGCTGCGGGGCTGGTTCGCCCACCGGTGCGGTGTGAGCCGCTGCGGTCAGATCTTCGTGCCGGCCCGGCTGGCGCAGCAGGAGAGCTCGTGGAGAGGGCTGGGAAATGAGTAAGGCGGAGAAGCCGAGCCGGGCGCGGGCGACCAAGCAGGCCACGGAGCGGGCGACCAAGCAGGCGGCCAAGCAAGCCACGGAGCAGGTCACGGAGCAGGCCACGGAGCAGGCCACGGAGCAGGCCACGGAGCAGGCCACGAGGCAGGTTACGGAGCGGGCCACGGAGCAGGCCACGAGGCAGGTTACGGAGCGGGCCACGGAGCGGGCCATGGACTCAGGGGACGAACGTCGGCCCGCACGGCTCGCCGTGCGTAAGACGTACAAGCTGTACATCGGCGGGGCGTTCCCGCGCTCCGAGAGCGGAAGGTCCTACGCCGTGACCTCCTCCAGCGGCGACTTCCTCGCCAACGCCTCCAAGGCCTCCCGCAAGGACGCCCGCGACGCGGTGACGGCCGCGCGCAAGGCCTTCGGCGGCTGGTCGGGTGCCACGGCGTACAACCGGGGACAGATCCTCTACCGCGTCGCCGAGATGCTGGAGAGTCGCCGGGACCAGTTCATCGCCGAACTGGCGGAGTCCGGGACGAAGAACGCGCGGGAGGTCGTGGACGCGAGCGTCGACCGGCTGGTCTGGTACGCCGGATGGTCTGACAAGATCGCTGCTGTCGCCGGGTCCGCCAACCCCGTCGCCGGCCCCTACTTCAACATCTCCTCGCCGGAGCCGACCGGCGTGGTCGCGGTGGTCGCCCCCGACAAGCCGCTGCTCGGGCTCGTCTCGGTGATCGCCCCGGTGATCGTCACAGGCAACACCTGCGTGGTGATCGCGAGCGAGCGCGCCCCGCTGCCCGCGATCACCCTGGCCGAGGTGCTCGCCACCTCCGACCTGCCAGGCGGGGTGGTCAACATCCTCACCGGCTCCGTCGCCGAGATCGCCCCCCATCTGGCCGCGCACATGGACGTCAACGCCCTCGACCTGGCCGGGGTCGCCGACGACGCCCTGGCGGTCGCGTGCGAGGAGGCGGCGGCGGAGAACCTCAAGCGGGTCCTCCGCCCCGTCGAGACCGACTGGTTCACCGACCCCGGCACCGGGCGTATGACCGCCTTCCTGGAGACCAAGACGGTCTGGCACCCCACCGGCGTCTGACCCGTACGGGCCACCCGCGCGGCGCGGCTCCGGCGCCGCGCCGACCGGTTGTCGGGCATGCCGTTGAGCGGCGGCCAGGTGATCAAGTGATCAGGTGATCAGGCGGTCGGGTGATTAGGTGATCAGGCGGTCGGGTGATCAGGCGATCAGGCGGTCGGGTGATCAGGCGGCCAGGCGGTCGGGTGATCAGGCGGCCAGGCGGTCGGGTGATCAGGTGGGTGGGGCGTGGCGGGTCCAGGGGCGGGCGGTCTCCAGCTGGCCGGCCAGGGCCAGGAGCTGTGCCTCGCCCCCCGGGGCGGCGACGAGCTGGACGCCGATCGGCATGCCGCTGGAGTGCCGGCCGTACGGGACGGTCATGGCGGGCCAGCCGGCCATGTTCCAGGCCGCGGTGGTGGGCGCGTACGTCAGGTTGGCGCGGGCGTTCGCCAGGAGCCCACGTCGGCCCCAGCGGGCCGCGGCCGGTGGCAGGTCGGCGAGTGTCGGCGTGACGAGCACGTCGGCATTGCCGAACCACTGGTCGGCACCGTACGCGCGCCAGCGGTCGCGTCCCGCCGTGCCGTCCGCCCCGAACCTGGCGAGCAGCCGTCCGGCTCTCGCCAGAGACCTGGTGCGCCGTTCGAGACCGCGTGGGTCGAGGCCGTCCACGTCGCCCCTGGCGCACGCGAACCAGGTGGCGACGGCGGCGGCACCGACCCCGAGGGGCATCGGCCGGGGGTGCTCCACCACGGTGTGCCCCGCCGCGCCCAGGACCTCCGCCGCACCGGTCACCGCCCGCTGGAACTCGGCGTCCACCGAGAGCCCGGAGGGCAACGGCATCGGCGCGACCGCGATCCGCAGCCGCAGCGGCTCCGACAGGGTCAGCCCGCCCGGGTAGTCGTCGATGGCGCTGTCCACGCCGAGTGCCTCGCTCTCGCCGGGCGTCGCCAGTGACATGTCGTCCGCCATGACGGCCAGGGCCAGGGCGAGATCGGCCACGGTCGTGGCCAGTGGGCCGTTCTCCGACATCCCGTACCAGTCGTGCTCGGGCGGTGGGACCACCCCGTGGCCCGGCTTGATCGAGACCAGGCCGCAGCAGGCGGCCGGGATGCGCAGCGAGCCCAGTCCGTCGTTGCCGTGGGCCAGCGGGACCATGCCCGCCGCCACGGCGGCCGCGCTCCCGCCCGACGATCCGCCGGGGGTGCGCCCGAGGTCCCACGGGTTGCGCGTCACGCCGTACACGCTGTCGGAGAATCCGGCCAGGCAGAGCTCCGGCACGTTGGTGATGCCGACGACCACCGCGCCCGCGGCCCTGAGCCTGGCCACCACGGGATGATCCTCGTCCGCGGGCGCGTCCGGCGTCGCCGCGGAACCGTTGCGGGACGCCTCGCCCCGGATCGGGACGTTGTCCTTGATCGCGATCGGCACCCCGGCCAGTGGCAGCCCGGACAGGTCCGCCCGCTCCTGTAGCGCCCTCGCCTCGGCCAGCGCCCGCTCGGCGAGGACGACGCGGAACGCCCCGACGTGTCCGTCACGCTCGGCGATGGCGTCGAGGTGCTCCTCGACGACCACGGGCGCGGTGGCCTTCCCCCGTCGCACGGCCTCCGCGATCTCCACTGCGGAACTTCCCACCCACGACATGAACCGAGTGTGGTCCGGTGAGTCCGCCAGGGGAAGCGTCCCACGTCTCAATCAGATGACTTGTCCGGCTCATCGGTGTTATTCCGCTCGCCCCGCCGGGGCTCGCGCCCCGCCGCCTTGAGTGCCAGACGGAGCGCGTACTCCAGTTGGGCGTTGACACTTCTCAGGTCGTCGGCCGCCCATTTGGCGATCACCTCGTAGACGGCCGGGTCGAGTCTCAACAGGATCTTCTTGCGCTCAGCCATAGAGGCTGCCGGCGTTGACCACCGGCTGTGTCGCCTTGTCACCGCAGAGGACGACCAGCAGGTTGGAGACCATCTGAGCCTTGCGCTCCTCGTCGAGTTCCACCACGTTCTCCTCTCGCAGTTTGGTCAGCGCGAGCTGGACCATACCGACCGCGCCGGCGACGATGTGGGTGCGTGCCGCGACCACCTGGGCGGCCTGCTGCCGGACCAGCATCGCCTGGGCGATCTCCGGCGCGTAGGCGAGGTGGGTTATCCGCGCCTCCAGCACCTCCACGCCGGCGAGCTGGGTGCGGTCGCTCAGCTCGGTGGTGAGCTCGGCGGCCACCTCGGCGCCGTCGCGCAGGCTGGTACGGCCCTCCTCGTGGGCGTCGTACGGGTGGCTGGTGGCCAGGTGCCTGACGGCGGCCTCGGACTGGATCGCCACGTACTGCTCGTAGTCGTCCACGGCGAACGCCGCCTTGGCGGTGTCGGCGACCTTGTAGACGACGACGGCGGCGATCTCCACAGGGTTGCCGTCGGCGTCGTTCACCTTGAGCTTGGTCGTCTCGAAGTTGCGCACCCGGAGGGTGACGCGCTCCTTGCTGGTGAACGGCAGCACCCACTGGAATCCGGCCTGGTTCACCGTCCCGATGTAGCGGCCGAAGAACTGCACGACCTTCGCCTCGTTCGGGTTGATCACCGCGAACCCGGTGGCCATGACCGCCGCGACGACCCCCCACACGATCGCCGCGGCGATCAGCCACGCTTCTCCCGCCGCCCACCCGGCCCAGGCCAGGACGGCCCCGAGTGCCAGGAGCCCGATCAGGACACCGAATCCGTTCATCCGGAAAGCACGTCGTTCCATGTACTCCACCCTTGCTATCGAAGTGATATCACTACGATAGCTCATAAAAGCCGGCCGCGCGCCGGCCGCCGGGAACATCGGGTACGGCTCCCGGGGCGGCGACGGGGATGGGCGAGGTGGGTTCCCGGTCCTGTCACCGGGAGCGTCGGGTAAGGCTTCCGGGCAGAAGGGGAGGTGAGCGGGAGCCGGGGTCAGCGGTGAGGGAGGTGAGCGGGAGCCGGGGTCAGCGGCGAGGGTTGACGCGGCGGGTGGCGGTGGCCGACATGGGGTCGTCCGGCCAGGGATGCCTGGGATAGCGGCCGCGGAGCTCGGCGCGGACCGCGCGGTAGCCCTCGCGCCAGAACGAGGCCAGGTCGGCGGTGACCGCGGCCGGGCGGCCCGCAGGGGAGAGCAGGTGGATCACCAGCGGCACCCCCGCGACGCGCGGGGTCTCGGCCCAGCCGAACAGCTCCTGCAGCTTGGCCGCCAGCACCGGCTGCTCGCCCGAGTAGTCGACCCTGATCCGCGACCCGCTCGGCACCTCGACCCGTTCCGGGGCCACCTCCGCCAGCCGGACGTTCCACGGGACCAGGCGGTGCAGTGCGGAGACCACGTCGAGGCGCTCCAGATCGGGGCGGCGGCGGGCACGCGACAGCTCGGGCTCCAGCCAGCGGTCGGCCGCGTCGACCAGCGCGTCGTCGTCCATCGCGGGCCAGGGGTCGCCGAGAGTGCGCCGGCAGAAGGCCAGGCGCTCGCGCAGGGCCACGGCCTCGGGCGTCCAGCGCAGGATCGACAGGCCCTCGACGCGCAGCCCCTCCAGGACGGCGGGCCGCACGTCGGCGCCGCTGAGCACGCCGCTGGACAGCTCGATCGCGCCCAGCCGCTCCACCCGGCGCGCCGACACGTCGCCGCGCCGCTCTCCCGGCGGTACGCGCCAGACGATCTCCTCGCCGGAGCCGTACAGGGGAGCGGCGGCGAGCCTGGCGATCTCCTCGTCGATCACCACCGCCTGCCTGATCCTGGCGGACACCGCCCCGGCGGGCCGGTCCGCGACCGCGATGGCCAGCCACTCCGCCGTCCCCAGCCGGGACCCGCGCGGCAGCTCGGCGGCCGTTCCCGAGGCCATCAGGTACGACCCGCCCCGCCGCCGCGCCACCCGTTCGGGATAGGCCAGCGCCACGACGATCCCGGCCACGGCATCGTCATCCCGGGCCGTCTCGTCCCACCGGGACGCCTCGTCACCTCGGGCCGTCTTGCCGCCTTGGGCGGTCTTGCCATCTCGGACCGTCTCGTCGCCCCGGTGCGCCGCGTCGCCTCGGGCGGTTCTGCCGTCCCGGGCCGTCTCGTCACGCCGGGCCGTGACATCGGTGGGCAGTGGTCGTCCCGGGCGCCGGTCGGAGCCGGGGACGGCGCGAGCCAGCCGCCTGGCCTCCTGACGCCACCGGGCGGAGAAGCCGTCGCCGCCCTGGCGCGCGGAGCGCCAGACCGCCACCAGGTCGTCGCCGGCGTCCCGGGGAAGCTGTTCCGACAGCAGCGCCACGACCTCGGCGGCCCGGGGCCCGGTGTCGACCAGTGCCCGCGCCAGGCGCGGGTGGACCCCGGCCCCGGCCATCCGCCGTCCCCGGTCGGTCACCCGGCTCAGGGAGTCGAGGGCGCCGAGGGCGTGCAGGGTGCGGCGGGCGGCGTCCATCGCGGCGGCCGGGGGCGCATCGAGCAGGGCCAGGCCGGTGGCGGCGGGGTCGCCCCAGCAGGCGGCCTGGAGGGCGAAGCCGGTCAGATCGGCGAGCGCGATCTCGGGCCGCGCGTGCTCGGGCAACCGCTCGTGCTCGGCGTGCGACCAGCAGCGGTAGACCACGCCAGGCGCCTCGCGGCCCGCACGCCCCGCACGCTGGACGGCCGAGGCTCGGGACGCGCGGACCGTGGTGAGCGAGCCGAGGCCGCGGGCGTGGTCGGTACGGGGCTCCCTGGCCAGGCCGGAGTCGACCACGACCCGCACGCCCGGCACCGTCAGGCTCGACTCGGCGACCGAGGTGGCGAGCACCACCCTCCGCCCCTCGCCCGGGGAGAGAACCGCGTCCTGGACGCGGGCCGGGGCCTGGCCGTGCACCTGGAGGACGTCGACGCCGGGAAGCATCGCGGCCACCCGGCCGATCTCGCCGACGCCCGGCAGGAAGCAGAGCACGTCCCCCTCGTGCTCCACCAGCGCACGCCGTACGACGCCCGCGACATGGGTCAGGAACGCCGGGTCCACCCGCATGCCGTGGGGCGGCGCGACGCTTCCGGAGGGCGGGGCCCAGATGGGTGAGACCGGGTGCATGGTGCCCAGGGCGTGCACGATCGGCGCGGGGTCGCCCGAGCCGAGGAGGCGGGCCCAGGGAGCGGCGTCGGCGGTGGCGGAGGTGGCGAGGATCCGCAGGTCCGGGCGGAGCGTGGCGCGGACGTCGAGGAGGAACGCCAGCGCGGTGTCGGCGTCCAGATGGCGCTCGTGGCACTCGTCCAGCAGGACCGTGTCCACGCCTTCGAGATCGGGGTCGCGCTGGAGCCGCTGGAGAAGGACCCCGGTGGTAACGACCTCGACGACCGTCCTCGCACCGACCCTGCGCTCGCCCCGGATCGAGAACCCGACCTCCGCACCCACCTCCGACTCACACAGCCACGCCATCCGCCTGGCCGCCGCCCGTACCGCCATCCGTCTCGGCTCGGCCACGATCACCCGCTTCGGCGCCGAGCCGTCGAGGAGCCCGGCCAGCGCGAGCGGGACGAGCGTGGTCTTGCCGGTGCCCGGGGGCGCGCTGAGCACGGCGACGCCCCGCTCGCCCAGCGCCGCGAGCAATTCGGGCAGGGCATGGCGGACGGGTAGGCCGGACCAGTCGGAACGCACCCGTCCAGTCTCCCCGAGTCCGCCCCTTCACGAGACGCGCCCCCGGTGGAGGGCTCCGGCCAGGCAGGGGAAGGGCAGGGGCCGGTCGGACGGTGGAGAAGCCTTGCGCGTCCGGTCGGACGGGAGAAGGCAGGGGCCGGTCGGACGGTGGAGAAGCCTTGCGCGTCCGGTCGGACGGGAGAAGGCAGGGGCCGGTCGGACGGTGGAGAAGCCTTGCGCGTCCGGTCGGACGGGAGAAGGCAGGGGCCGGTCGGACGGTGGAGAAGCCTTGCGCGTCCGGTCGGACGGGAGAAGGCAGGGGCCGGTCGGACGGTGGAGAAGCCTTGCGCGTCCGGTCGGACGGGGAAAGGCCCGTCGGTCGCGGCACTCTCGGTCGTGTTGGTGTCCGGCGTGCCCGGCGGGGGAATGACTCCCCCGTGATCGGGCTCACCGCCATGTTCGCCGCCGTTGTGACCGCCTATCAAGACGCCGCCCGGCTGCGGGCGGACGACCGGCCGCCTCCAGCCGGAACCGTGGAGGAGAGCGACACCTCGCAGCCCGCCTAGCGGGCGCGCATCGCTGCTGAGCGCCGGGTCGCTAGGCCGACGGGTCGAGGATTCCGGTGCTCACCAGGGCGATGATGACGACGCCGAGGGCGATCCGGTAGATCACGAAGCCGGTGAAGCGGTGCGTGCTGATGTACTTCAGGAACCACGAGACCGCCAGGTAGCCCACGATGAAGGAGATCACGGTGGCCAGGATCGTGGGGCCCCAGTCGGGGGCCGGGCCTTCGCCGATCTTGGACAGCTCCAGGAAGCCCGCGCCCAGCACGGCCGGGATGGCCAGCAGGAAGGAGTACTTCGCGGCCTCCTCCCTGCGGTAGTCCAGCAGCAGACCGGCGCTGATCGTGCCGCCTGAGCGTGACACGCCGGGGATCAGCGCGAGGGACTGGGCGAAGCCGTAGATCAGGGCATGGGTGAAGCTGAGGTGCCGCTCCAGGGTGAGCTTGTTGCGAGCGGTGCGGTCGGCGTACCACAGGACCAGGCCGAAGACGATCAGGGTGGTGCCGATCAGGCGCAGGTCGCGGAAGACACTCTCGATGGAGTCCTTGAAGAGCAGGCCGAGCACCACGATCGGGATGGTTCCCGCGATGACGTACCAGCCCATCCGGGCGGAGTGGTGGCTGCGCAGGTCGGGTGTCCACAGGGAGCGCGTCCAGGTGGAGACGATCTCCCAGATCTCCTTTCGGAAGTAGATCACCACCGCGGCCTCGGTGCCGAGCTGGATGACCGCGGTGAACGCGGCCCCGGGGTCCTCCCAGCCGAAGAACGCCGACGCGACCCTGATGTGGGCGCTGGAGGAGATCGGCAGAAACTCCGTCAATCCCTGAATCAGTCCGAGGACCACCGCTTCGAACCAGCTGATCACTTGAGCGCCTTCCGTACCAGCACGTGCGTAACCTACGCGAGGGTAGCGGAGCGCAAGGTGAGCGTGCGTGGTCGTTCGGCTGATGTTCACCACGGCTCTTCTGGACCTACGCATCCGTGTTTCCGACTTTTCGCGCCGGCGACGGGAAGGATGCGGGCGATGAGGTCCGAGAGGGGGGTGACCCGCATGGCGGGCCGTCCGGAGGGGGCTGCCGAGCAGGTTCAACGACTGCGACGACGTGGGTGGAGCGGTGCGACCCGCGTGGCGGGCCGTCCGGAGGGGGCCGGACGGCCCGGGAAGGGGAAGGCGCGGGTCGCACCCGGTCTCGCTTACTGCCGGGTTATCTTTACGTCGTCCACTCCCGCCTCGACCAGGGAGGCGGTCGAGGCGTCGGAGGCCTCGATCAGGATGCGGACCGTCTGGCCCGCGAAGGCGGAGAGATCGGCCGTGGCGACCGCCCAGGCCCCGTTGCGGTTGGAGGCCGCGCCGAGTTGCTGGAACACCTGGGTGGTGGTGGAGCCGACGACCTTGACGCGCAGGAAGTCGGCGGTGGAGGAGTTGGAACCGTGCGCCAGGTACCACGACAGCGACAGGTTCAGTGTCCGGTGGGACGGCGGCCGACGCCGATGGTGCGGTGAACGCCAGGGGGATGGCCAGGATCGCCGCCATGCCCATGGTCCACAGACTGCGCATCATGCTCTTCGGGTTTGAGGGTGTGGGGGTCCCCCGAGCGGCGCGCACCTGCGGTGGGTGTGCGCCGTACAGCGTGGTGGTGCGCTTTGCTGGACTTTGCCGTTAGCGGGCCGCGCCCTCGGGAGCCGTCGCGGTCTGCGCCGCGGTCCTGGCGAGCGTCGCGGCGTTGCGGTCGGGGATGCCCGTCAGGTCGTAGGCGAAGAACGCGGTGGCGTAGCCGACGGCCTTGGCGTTGCGTTCGAGCGCGGCGGCGTCGATGTTGTCGATGCCGTCGCAGGCGGCGTGGTAGCAGGGGTCGTAGGCGACGCCGGCGGTCCCGCCGAACTTGGCGGCCTGCTCGGCGGTCTTGAGGACCTCGGCGCCGCTGAAGATGCCTCCGGCCGGGATGTCGTTGGCGATGAAAGCGCCGTAGTCGGAGCGGCCGGTGAAGTCGGTGCCCTCGAAGGGCAGGCCGCGCTTGCCGTAGAACCTCTCCAGGCGCTTCTCGATCTCGGCCGATCCCGTCGGACCGGCGGGGGCGCCCTCGGCGTCGGAGTCGTCACCGTCGTACAGGAAGGTGCCGCCGTTCGGCGAGCCGATCATGTCGAAGTTCAGGTAGAGCCTGATCTTGTCCCGCTCGGATTGGGACAGGCCCGCGACGTACTGCTCGGAGCCGAGCAGGCCCAGTTCCTCGGCACCCCACCAGGCGAAGCGGAGCTTGTACTTGGTCGGCACCTTGGCCAGCCTCAGCGCGGTCTCCAGGACGGCGGCGCTGCCGGAGCCGTTGTCGTTGATGCCGGGGCCCTCGGGAACGCCGTCCAGGTGCGCGCCGACCGCCACGATCTCGCCGGACTTGCCCCAGCGGGAGTCGGCGATCAGGTTCTTGGTACGGCCGACCGTGGTCTTGGCGTCCACCTTCAGGCGGACCGTGGTGTTCGGGGCGGCGGCCAGGTCCAGGCCGACGGCCGTGCTCGCCATCACGATGGGGAAGCCGAAGCGCCACTCGATGATGTCGAAGAGGAGCGGGTCGGTACGGCCGGGCTGGCCCTCGTTGAAGAAGATCACACCGGCCGCGCCGGCCGCCTTGGCGTTGGTGGCCTTGTCGATGAACGGGCAGGTGCCGCGCTGGATCAGAGCGATCCGGCCAGGGACGAACCCGGCGAAGTCAGCGGCCTCGCAACCCGCGTTCGAGGTGTTCGCGTTCGGCGGCGGCGGGATGATCGCGTCGACGACCTGGATCTGGGCGGTGACGTCGCCCGGGTTGGAGGAGATCACCGTCACGAAGTCGGCCGGGTTGGCGTAGGTCTTCGCCTCGGGGGCCGTCTTCTGGAGGATCGACGGGCTGAACTCCTCCCAGTTGATCGGGAATTCGACGTCGGTCGTGGAGGTCTTGTATCCGGCCTTGTGCAGCTTGTCCTGCACGTAGGCCAGAGAGGCGTCGTAGCCGGGTGTGCCGGCCGCCCGGTTGCCGCCGTTGGCGGTCGCGATCTGCTGGAACTTGTCCAGGTGCTTCTTGACGTTGTCGCCCTTGATCTGCGTCGCGAACACGTTGGCGAGGACGTCTGGGACGCTGGGGGCCGTTGTGGTAGCGCTCGCCGGTGCGGTGAAGGCGAGGGGGAGGGCGATGGCCGTGACCAGGGTGGCGGTCTGGACCATGCTGCGTCGTAACCTCAGGCGCATAACGCTCCTAGGGGTGGAACGGAGGGGGATTCCCTATTAGGTACATGGCGGAACGTACCGTTATCGACCGCGTTCGCCTAGATATGTTGACGCCGAGTTGTGAGAAAAGTTATCAAGCCCGACCCTGTCAGGGTTTTCTCAGGGGTACCTCGGGAACGTGGCGGTTCCGGTCGTTCGTTTGACGGGACGAGGAACACCGATTCGGGGAGAGGCACTGTGTACCGTTCGAGAAACCACAAGATAATCGCCGGGGTCTGCGGCGGGATCGCGGAGAGTCTCAACATGCCGCCCACCCTTGTCCGGGTGCTGTGGCTGCTGCTCTCGCTCATTCCCGGGCCGCTCTGGATCGTCTACGTGCTCATGTGGATCTTCGTACCCAAGGCGCCGGCAGCTCGCTACTGAAAATAAGCTGGGGGTATGAGGCAACGCCCCCTGTCACTGATCCAGGACGACCTGGTCGACTACGAGAAGGCGATGGAGCGGATGACCGACATGGTCGGTCAACGGCAGCGCGACGAGCGCTCCGACACGCTCTGGCTGCTCAGCCACCCGCAGGTGTACACCGTGGGCAGGCGAACCCTTGAGCAGCACCTGCCGGATCCGGCTCACGGCATCCCGGTCGTGAGCACGGGTCGCGGCGGCCAGCTCACCTACCACGGCCCCGGCCAGCTGGTCGGATACCTGGTCGTCAAGCTCGGCGAGGACGAGGGGATCGTCGACTACGTCCGAGAGGTCGAGCTGAGGCTGGTCGGCGCGCTCGGCGCGCTGGGAGTCGCGGCCGAGCGCCGCGACACCCCGCCGGGCTCGGAACTGCTGACCGGCGTGTGGACCGTCGAGACGGGACGCAAGATCGTTTCGATCGGCATGCGGCAGAGCCGTGGCGTCACCAGCCACGGGTTCTCCCTCAACGTCGACGGCGACCTGACCCCGTGGGGCTGGGCGGTGGCCTGCGGCATGCCCGAGGTCGACATGACCTCGATGTGGCGGGAGGCCCCCGCCGCCACGGCCACGGAGCGGGTCCGGGCCGCGGTGGCGGAGGCGTTCGAGGCGAGCTGACCGCCTTTCCGACGCCCGGGTGGCCCGGGCGTCGGAAAGTGGGCCGGTCAGCCGATCGGTTCCTTGCCGGCAGGGTCGACCGTAGCCTCCAGGCCGGGCTCGTCGACGGTGCGGCGCGGGCCGGTGAACCAGTGCCTGGCCGACAGCATCCACCACAGGCCCACGCCCAGCACCATCACGCCGACCACGATCGGTGCGTAGTTCACCGCGGCCGGTGTGAAGTCGTCACTGAACGGCACGGCCGCCGGGACCAGCGGCATGATGAAGTAGATCGAGACGATGACGATCTCGACGATGGCGATCCAGCACATGACCCGGTACTTCGATCCCAGCGTCCAGGGCCCCGGCTCGAACCGGTCGCCCATCCGCAGCCGGAGTCAGATCGGGATCGCGAAGGCGATGTAGAGGCCGATGACCGCCACCGAGACGACCGCGTAGAAGGCCAGCGGCAACCCGCCGGGGGCCTCGTACAACGCGGGCAGGGTGAGGATCAGCGCGGCCGCGCAGCCGAAGACGATCGCGTTGACCGGGGTCCTGTTGCGGTCCACCTTCGACCACAGGCGTCAGCCGGGGACGGCGCCGTCCCGGGAGAACGCGTAGGTCATCCGGGACATCGAGGTCACGCAGCTCATCCCGCAGAAGAACTGGCCGATGGTGGAGATCGCGAAGATCGCCGTGGCCAGGTTGCCGGGGAGCGCGCTGGTGAAGATGGCGCCGACGAAGCCACCCGCCTCGTTGACCGCGTTCACGTCGGTGGCCGCGAACAGGAAGGCCAGCCGGGGAAGAACCGGTTGAGGGTGATGTTCAGGAAGGTCGCGCAGCCGTAGTCGACCGAGGCCGTCACGGCGATCAGGCCGATGAGGTTGAACCAGCCGGTGAACCAGCCGTGGACGGGCCTGCCCATCTTCGCGGCCCACCAGTAGATGCCGCCGGCGGTCGGGTAGGCCGACACCAGCTCCGACATGCACAGCCCGATGATCAGGATGAAGATCGAGATCAGTGGCCATCCCCACGAGATGGCGATGGGGCCGCCGTTGTTCCAGGCCTGGCCGAACGTGGTGAAGCAGCCGGCCAGGATGGAGATGATCGAGAAGGAGATGGCGAAGTTGGAGAAGCCGCTCCAGGTTCTGGAGAGCTCCTGTTTGTAACCGAGTTCGGCGAGTCGCCTCGCGTCCTCGTCGACCGACGTTGGCTTGGTCAATTCAAGCCTCCTAGCGTGGTGGTGCGGGGGGTGAAAATCCGGTGCTCGCGCCCCGGACGTCATCGACGAGCCGCCCGAACGCCGGGTCGTCCAGGTCTCGTACGGCCTGTGAGAACTTGTCGGCAGCCTCGGCCTCGTAGTCGAAGTCGGCGTCGGCGGCCCGCTCCTTCAGCAGCCCGTGGTGCACGGCGAACCAGAGTGTCCAGGTGAGATTGGACATGATCAGGTTGAGCCGGACCCTGGAGGCGAGCCGCCGGTCGTCGGTGCCGAAGTAGGCGCGGGCCAGCCGAGTGGTCAGGTCCGGGTCGTAGTCCGCCTCGGCGGCGATGTCGCCCAGCTCGAAGGCCGGGTCGTTGTTCCCGGAGAGCTGGTAGTCGACGATCCTGACCTCGGTGCCGCAGCGGATGAAGTTCTCCGGCAGCAGGTCGTTGTGGCACGGCACCTTGGGCAGCGGATCGGCGGCCAGCGCCCGCTCGATCTCCGCCACTGTGACAAGACGGTCCTGGTAGCCGTCGGGTGTGCTCAGTTCGTGGGTACGGCAGAGGGCGAGGAACTCGTCGAGCTTGCGGAAGACGGAGAAGTCGTTGACGAATCGGGGCCCGGCGTGCAGCCGGCGGCAGGCCGCCGCGATGGGGCCGGGGAGCGTCCGTACGGTGTGCGCGTCCAGGGTGACGCCGTCGAGATACTCCAGCACCAGCGCGCCGGGCAGCCGATACAGCACTCTGGGGCCGACCCCTGCGTCCGCCGCGTGGACGGTGTTGGCGATCTCCTGGTCGAGCGGTATGCCCAGGCCGGCGGCCGACACCCGGGGATCGAGCACCCGCAGCAGCCAGCGCTGCCCGTCGGCGGTGTCCAGCCTGGCGATCCGATGGCTGAGCCCACCCTTGATCGGTGTCTCGGTCACGGGTTGTCCGGCCCATTTGCGGACGTCCCCCAGAGGATCTGGCATGCCGCTCTCCTTTGGCCTACCTTCAGACCATTGATCCGATTCTGCGGACGAGGTGTTACAGAGGGGTTGCGGACTTTGAAACTTCCCAGCTCTGCGCGGGCCGTTGTGATCGGTGGCGGGGTGGCCGGGTGCAGCGTGGCCTATCATCTGGCAAGACTTGGCTGGACCGAGGTGATACTCGTCGAACGACACGAGCTCACCGAGGGGACCACCTGGCACTCGGCCGGGTTCGTGGGCCAGCTCCGCTCCACCGTCACCCAGACCAAAATGATCATGTATTCGGCCGGTCTCTATCCCGAACTGGCGGAGCTCACCGGCCTGGACCCGGGATGGCACGGGGTCGGCGGTCTCCGCCTGGCGACCACGCCCGAGCGGGTGGAGGAGTCCCTGCGCCTGGCCGGGGCCGGGGAGACCTACGGGCTGGGTCTGGAGGTGCTCTCCGGTGCCGAGGCCGGGGAGATGTTCCCGCTGCTCGACGCCGACGACGTGCGGGCCGCGCTCTGGCTGCCCGGGGACGGCTGGCTGGACCCGGCGCTGCTGGCCAGGGCGCTGGCGGCCGGGGCGCGGAAGCTGGGCGTGCGGATTCTCACCGGGACCCGCGTGGTGGGGCTCGACGTGGCAGGCGGGGCGATCACCGGTGTACGGCTCGCTTCGGGTGCGGAGGGCGCGGAGGGTGCGGAGGACTTCGAGGAGTGGTCGGTCCTGGCGGAGACCGTGGTCGTCGCGGCGGGTGCGGCCAGCGGGCGGGTCGGGCGGCTGGCCGGTGTGGACATCCCGGTGGTGCCGATCAAACACCAATATGTGGTCACCGAGCCTTTCGGGGTTCCTTCCTCCATGCCCACGGTGCGGGATCCGGATAACATTGTCTATTTCCGGGAAGAAAGTGGTGGGATTCTGGTCGGCGGGTATATCCGAAACCCGGAGATCTGGGACACGGCTGCCCCGCTTGAGGAGCCTCGAACCGTCTTTCCCCCTGATATGCCGAAATTTCAGGAATCGTGGGGGTCGGCGGTGCGGCGGGTCCCCGCCCTGGCCCGTACTGAGATCACGAAGGTCGTCCACGGCCCCGAGGCGTTCACCCCCGACGGCGAGTTCCTTCTCGGCGAGACCCCGGTCCGCGGGCTGTGGACGGCGGCCGGGTTCTGCGTCCACGGCCTGGCCGCGGCGGGCGGCGTGGGCAAGGTCATGGCCGAGTGGATCGTGGACGGCTCGCCCGAGTACGACGTGTTCGGCATGGACCTGCGACGCTTCGGGGCCCACGCCCGTTCCGCGTCGTGGAACCGTGCCAAGGCCCTGGACTCCTATTCGAAGTACTACGACATCGTCTACCCGGGCGAGGAGCGCTCCGCCGCCAGACCGCTCCGCCGCTCTCCCGCCTGGGTACGGCACGTCGAGCTCGGGGCGGTGTTCGGTGAGAAGGCCGGCTGGGAGCGGGTGAACTGGTTCGAGTCCAACGCCCGCCCGGACGCGGAGCCCGACCGGGATCCTCCCCTGGACAGCCGGGGTACCGACGCGAACGGCCGGGGTTCCGGTGAGAACGGCCGGGGTTCCGGTGCGAGCGGCCAGGGTCTCCGCCCCGGCGGGTGGGCGGGCAGGATCTGGTCACCGGCCGTCCGTGAGGAGTGCCTGGCCACCCGCGACGCCGCGGGCCTGTTCGACCAGACCTCGTTCTCCAAGCTGGAGGTGGCGGGACCCGGGGCACTGGAAGGGCTGCAGCGGGCGTGCGCCGGGCAGCTCGACAGGCCGGTGGGCTCGATCGTCTACACCCAGCTCCTCAACGCGCGCGGCGGCGTCGAGGCCGACCTGACCGTCACCCGCCTGGCCGACGACCGCTTCCGGCTGGTCACCGGCACCGCCTTCGGCGTCCACGACGCCGCCTGGCTCCGTGGCCGGGGCCTCGACGTCCGTGACGTCACCTCGGCACATGCCTGCTACTGCTTGTGGGGCCCACGAGCGCTCGACATCCTCGGCTCCGTCTCCGGCGACGACCTGACCTTCGGCTACCTGGGGGCCAGGGAGATCAGCGTCGGAAACGTCCCGGTGCTGGCTCAGCGGGTGACGTTCGTGGGCGAGTTCGGCTGGGAGCTGTACTGCCCTTCGGAGTACGGGCTGACGCTCTGGGACACGCTGATGGAGGCGGGAACGCCGCATGGCATGCGCCCGGCCGGCTACCGCGCGATCGACTCGATGCGCCTGGAGAAGGGCTACCGCGCCTGGGGCCTGGACCTCACCCCGGAGACCACCCCGTACGAGGCCGGTCTGGGCTTCGCGGTCGCCCGCGACAAGGACTTCCTTGGCCGCGCCGCGCTCGACGCCGCACGCCACCCCGCCGACGACCGTCCCGCACCGGTGCGCCCGGTGCGGGACGGGCAGGGGGTGTCAAGCGCACCGGACGCGCTGGACGTACAGGGCGCGCTGGACCCACGAAGCACGCTGGACGTACAGGGCACGCAGGGTACGGGTGCCGGAGCGCCCGCGCGGCGCCTGTTCTGCCTGGTCCTGGACGACCCCCGTCAGGTCTGCCTCGGCGGCGAGCCGGTCCGCTCCGGCGGCCTGCCCGCCTCGCGGGTGACCAGCGGCGGGTACGGGCACCGCGTCGACCGCTCGATCGCCTACGCCTACCTGCCCGAGGGCACCGCCCCGGGTGACCACGTCGAGGTCGGCGTCACCGGCACCTGGGTGGGCGCCGTCGTCACCGCGGAGCCCCTTTACGACCCGTCCTCGGAGCGAGTCCGGCGCCTGCCCTCCTGACCTCGCCGGGAGGCGCTCCGCGCTGAAATCCGCCTCCCGGCGGATACGGGTGGGGCGTCACTCCAGGTATGGACCCCTGTTCTGGAGCCCTGCGTCGATACGGTGTCGCAGGGCCGGGTGGATGGGGTGGTCGTCCAGATCGGCGGGGGTGACCATGGCTCCCACGAGCACTGGGATCAGCCGTGAAACACCTCAAGGGGGTTATGCGTTCCCAAGGTGAGAGAGTGGAACGCGTCTGGACACACCTATGGCGGGGACGACCGCCCGTGCCGGGCCGGCTCCAGGCCCATGGCGAGGCCCACGACGAGGTTCGCGGCGAGGCCCATGGCGAGGCCCACGACGAGGTTCGCGGCGAGGCCCATGGTGAGGCCCATGGTGAGGCCCATGGTGAGGCCCGCGACGAGGCTCACGCCGATCAGGCAGCGCCTGATCATCTCTTCACCGTACCGGCACCGCCAGGTCGGCGGACGGTGCGGATTCGACGGCGGCGCTCGGCTCCGATCATCCTGAGCACGCCGATCGCGATGGACGACATGCGCCTCAGGACTTCTGCGGGTACGTCTCCCGCGAGGCGCGGCGGGCTGTTCCCCACGCTGTCTCCTCCGGCTGGAGCGCCGTTTCCATGGGCCGTGGTGGAGCGCCGTTTCCATGGGCCGTGGTGGGGCGCCGGATGGCGGGCGGCTAGGTTGGATCTGCTCGTACCATTTATCTCACGAGCTAAACTTCTTGCAGGCTAAGGAGAATGTGCGATGGAAAGCAAGTCCAACCCCGGGGCCTCGCCGCTGGATGTCCTGACCCGGATGGATCGGCTGGTCGCGTTGAGCATGGTCGGGCAGCACACGCTCGCCGAGCGCCTCGGCATCAACGTCACGGACCTGACATGTCTCGGCTTCATTCTCGGCGCGAAGGAGGAGGCGCTCACCGCGGGGCGCCTCGCCGAACTGGCCGGTATCACCACCGGAGCCGTCACCGGGGTGGTCAACCGCCTGGAGAGCGCGGGCTACGCCCGGCGCGTTCCCGACCCCCACGACCGCCGTCGCATCCGGATCGTCCCGGAGGGGGACCCGGCCACCCGCATCGTGGCGGCGTACGAACCCGCCTATCGGCGGCTCGTCGAGCTCTTCGAGAGCTACCGCCCGGACGAACTGGCCGCCATCTCCGACTGGCTCACCCGCGCCGCCGACGCCATGCGGATCTCGCTGGCCGAGATCCGCGAGTCTCCGGCGCCCTGAGGCCACGCGATCGAGGGGCCTCGAAGTCGCCCGGCGGTCAGTCGTTTCTGAAGGGGTCGTGCTCCGCCAGCAGCTTGTCCAGCCTGGCCTGGTCGACGCGGCTGACGACCGTGGCCTCCTCGCTGCGGTCCCGGACGCACTTGGCGAGAGTGAACGTCGACGTCACCACGTAGAGCAGCCCGATGCCTATGAAGGACCGGACCCAGGTGGTCACGGGCAGGTAGGCGATACCGATCACCATGGCCGTCACCGACAGCCCGAACGAGATGACGGCCTGCAGGTAGAAAGCGGGGGTCGTGGTGTTCTTCACCGGTCGTGTCATGCGTCCATCGTCCAGAGAAGCCGTCTCGCGGGCCTGAGTGCGGCTACTTAGTTACTCGTGAGTACAACGGTTGTGGTTCCGGACGTCCCGAGGTTCTGGACGTCCTGGACGTCCTGTGGTCCTGGACGTCCCGTGGTTCCGGACGTCCCGAGGTCCCGGACACCTGTCGTCCTGGCGCGCGTCGCGGTTCGAGGCGGGATCAGGCGGGCCGGGACGGGAGGTGCGAGCCCTCCGGCGGGCCTCCGAACCGCGCACCGCCGGGGTGGCGTGGGAGGATTAGCACATCATGCCCGCGACCTGGCCCTTCCGCATCGCCCGCGCCGCCGCCTTCGCCGCGGTCTGCCTGGGGCTGAGCGTGATGGCACACGTCCTCGCGGGAGGCTCGGTCTCCGCGCCGAGCGCGGCCGCCGCCCTGGCCCTCGCCTTCGGCGCGGCCCTCGCCACCTCGGGGCGCGAACGTACGCTGGCGGTGATCCTGCCGCTGCTGGCGAGCGTGCAGGCCGGTGTGCACGTGCTGTTCTCCCTCGCGCACACCGCATCACCCGTCGAGATGATCGGGCATGCCCACACGGGGCTGCTGCCGGGACTGGGCATGCTGGTGACGCACGGGTGGGCCGCCGGTCTGACCGCGCTCTGGCTGGCGCGTGGCGAGGCGGCACTCTGGGCGCTGCTACGACGGCTCGGCGCACGGCTGGGCCGCGTGCTCGTCGTGCTCGTGACCCCGGCGTACGTGTCCTTCCTCACCCCACCCGCGGTCGAGCCGGGCGCCCTCCGCTCCGCCGTGCTGCGCCACGTTCTCAGCCGGCGTGGCCCTCCCCGGACCGTCACCGCCATCTCCGGCTGACCACCCAGGTCACCCGGGGAATCACCCGTTCCCGAGCCCGCACGCGCGGGCCTGCGCCGATGCCGCCGTCCGGCTGCTCGGCGGACCGAACCAGTGTGACAGTCCAGGCTGCCTGTCCGGCATGGCCATCGAGCGGCGTTCGGCCGCGGCCTGCCGGTCGGCCGGCCAGAAGAAAGGCAGCAACATGTCCGTTCGTCGTATCGCCCCTGCCGGAATCCTGATCGCGGCCGTGGTGGCCCTGGGCGGGTGCGGCTCCCAGGACACCACCGCTCCGGCGGCGGTCCCGGCTGCGGTCCCGGGTTCCGGGGCACCCGTCGCCGCTCCCGCGTTGACGATCACCGACCCGTGGGTGAAGACCGCCGGGAAAGGGATGAGCGCCGCCTTCGGCACCCTGGTCAACAACACGGACGCCGAGGTGACGGTCGTCTCCGCCGCCTCGCCGCTGTCGCCGAAGGTGGAGCTGCACGAGGTCGTCGACTCCGCGGGAAAGATGATCATGCGGCCCAAGGAGGGTGGGATCGTGATTCCGCCGGGGGGAACCCATCGGCTCCAGCCCGGCGGTGACCACATCATGCTGATGGGCGTCACCGAAGCGGTGAAGCCCGGTGCGGAGATCCCCTTCACCCTCAGTCTCAAGGACGGCAAGACCCTGGAGTTCACCGCGGTCGGCAAGGACTTCGCCGGAGGCCAGGAGAACTACCAGCCCGGCACGGACTCGGAGGGCCACAAGGGCATGGACCCGGAGGGCCACAAGGGCATGGACATGGGCGAGAGCCACGGCTGATCGGGAAGATGGAGTAGAACTCATGCAGAACCCCCGAATCAGCCGTAGGGGACTGCTCGCGGGGGGCGCCGTCACCGCGGCCGGTGCCCTCGCCGCGTGCGCTCCCGACCAGGCTGTTCCCCCGGCCGCTCCCCGGACCGCTCCGGCCGTCCCCGTCACCGGTGGTTCCGCGACGGAACCCTTCGACGGGGTCCACCAGGCGGGGATCGCGACCATGCCGCAGACCTACGGGGTGTTCGTCGGCCTTGACCTGCTGCCGGGCACCGATCGCGAGGCGCTGGTGCGGATGATGCGGCTGCTCACCGACGACGCCCGGCGGCTGACCCAGGGCAGGCCCGCCCTGGCCGACACCGAGCCCGAGCTGGCCCTGCTGCCCGCCAGGCTGACCGTGACCTTCGGATTCGGCCCCGGCCTCTTCGCGGCGGCCGGGTTGGCCGACCGCCGGCCGAAGACCGTGGAGCCGCTGCCCGCCTTCACCGTCGACAGGCTCAAAAAGGAGTGGAGCGGCGGGGACCTGCTGCTGCAGATCTGCGCCGACGACGCCCTCGCCCTCGCCCACGCCCTGCGCATGGTCGTCAAGGACGCCCGCTCCTTCGCCAAGGTGCGCTGGACCCAGCGGGGCTTCCGGCGTGCCGCGGGCACCCACGCGGCCGGGGAGACCCAGCGCAACGTCATGGGCCAGCTCGACGGGACCGTCAACCTCAAGCCCGGCACGCCTGAGTTCGACCGGGCCGTGTGGGTGAGCGAGGGGCCGTCGTGGCTGCGCGGCGGCACCACGCTGGTGCTGCGGCGCATCCGGGCGGAGATGGAGACCTGGGATGCCGTCGACCGGGTCGCCAAGGAGTTCACCGTGGGCCGCCGCCTGGACAACGGCGCCCCGCTCACCGGGCGCGACGAGCACGACATGGCGGACTTCACCAAGCTCAACGCGATCGGTTTCCCGGTCATCTCCGAGCAGGCGCACATCCGCCGTGCCCACGTCGCCGATCCGGGAATGCGGATCCTGCGCCGGGTCTACAACTACGACGAGGGGCTCACCCCGGACGGGCACGCCGACTCCGGGCTGCTGTTCGCCTCCTACCAGGCCGACATCGCCCGGCAGTTCATCCCCATCCAGCGCAGGCTGGACGAGGCCGATCTGCTCAACGAGTGGACGACCCCGATCGGCTCGGCGGTCTTCGCCGTCCCGCCCGGCTGCTCCCCGGGCGGCTGGATCGGAGACACCCTCCTCACCTGACCGAATCCGTACGGTAAAACACGGCCCCGAATGCCCTCCCCTCCCCGAGACGCGGGACGGACGGGAGCACCATGGGAAACCACCTCGGGGGTGCTCTCCCGAGGAGACCCTGACATCCGTACACCGGAGGATCGAGATGAGACTCGCGGGCGCTCGCGTGCTGATCACCGGTGCGTCGTCCGGCATAGGGGCCGCGACCGCGCGGGCGATGGCGGGCGTGGGGGCCCGCCTCGTCCTGTCGGGGCGCGATCGGGACAGGCTTGAGGCCGTCGCCGCGGAGACCGGCGGCCAGGCACTCGCCGGCGACCTCACGACGGACCTCGCGAGCCTGGCCGGGCACGCGGGGCCGGTCGACGTGCTGGTCGGCAACGCCGGGTGCGGGTGGGCGGGACCGTTCACCACGATGCCGGACGAGACCGTCGAGCGCCTGGTCGCGGGGAACCTGACCGCTCCCATCCTGCTGACCCGGGCGCTGCTGCCCGCCATGATCGAGCGCGGCCGGGGACACCTCGTCTTCGTGGCCTCGATCGCCGGAGCGATCGGTGTGCGGGACGAGGCGGTGTACGCCGCCACCAAGGCGGGCCTGCTCTGCTTCGCCGAGAGCCTGCGGTACGAGCTGCGCGGGATCGGCGTGTCCGTCGTGCTGCCCGGCGTGGTGGAGACCCCGTTCTTCGAGCGGCGCGGCGCCCCCTACACACGGCGGTGGCCCGCGCCGATCCCCGCGGAACAGGTCGCCCGGGCGATCGTCTCCGCCGTCGAGCGTGGCCGGCCCGAGTCGTACGTCCCGGGCTGGCTGCGGCTGCCGGCCAGGCTGAAGGGCGTGGCGCCCGGCCCCTTCCGCGCCCTCGCCGGGGTGTTCGGAAGACAGCCGGAGCTTAGCCGCCGCCCAGAGCCCGGAGCGACTCCTTGAGGGAGGTGAGCGTGGCGAAGACGGCGGTCGGCTCGTATCCGCAGTGGGCCATGCAGTTGGCGCACCGGTCGTCGCGCCCCCGGCCGTAGGCGTCCCAGTCGGTCTCGGTGACCAGCTCCCGGTAGGTGGCCGCGTAGCCGTCGGACATGAGGTAGCAGGGGCGCTGCCAGCCGAAGAGCGAGTACGAGGGGATGGCCCACGCCGTGCACGGGAAGTCGATCTTCCCTTCGAGGAAGTCGAGGAAGAGCGGTGTGTGGTTGAACCTCCACCTCCGCCGGTTCCCGTCGGAGAACGCCTTGCGGAACAGCTCCCGGGTCTCCCGCACGCCGAGGAAGTGCTCCTGGTCGGGCGCCTTCTCGTACGCGTACCCGGGAGAGATCATCATCTCGTCGACGCGGAGATCGTCGTTGAGATAGTTGAGCACGTCGATGACCGTCTGCGGGCTGTCGGTGTTGAAGAACGTCGTGTTCGTGGTGACCCGGAAACCACGGCGCCGGCACTCCCTGATCGCGGCGACCGCCTCGTCGAACACGCCCTCCTTGCACACCGACTCGTCGTGGCGCTCGCGCATGCCGTCCAGGTGGATCGTCCACGCGAAGTACCGCGAGGGCTTGAACTGGTCGATCTTCCTGGGGATCAGTAGCGCGTTGGTGCACAGGAACACGTACTTCTTCCTGGCGACCAGCTCCCTGACCAGCTCCCCTATCTGCGGGTGCATGAGCGGTTCCCCGCCCGCGATCGAGACCATGGGCGCGCCGCACTCCTCGATGGCGGCCAGGGCCTGCTCCACCGGCATGCGCTGTTTCAGCACGTCGGCGGGGTGCTGGATCTTTCCGCAGCCCGCGCAGCTCAGATTGCAGGCGAACAGGGGCTCAAGCTCCACCAGAAGCGGGAACTTCACCCGCCCGCGAAGCCTCTGGCGGAGGATGTAGCCGCCGATGCGAAGACTCTGGCGGATCGGTGTCGGCATCTGGGTTGCATCTCCTTGGGTGATGGAACGGGACGGACTCCTCGGGGAGAGCGGCTGAGATCGCGGCGGCCCAGCGCGCCAGGAACGGACCGAGCCGGCACAGTGTGCGGTATGCCACGATGCCGCCGCGTATCGTGGCCGGCCGCGACAGCGCGGCACCGGCGACGTCGGCGACGACGCGCAGAGCGGCGAACGGCAGGCCGGGTACCGCACCCGCCAGCGGCCCGGTCTCCATGTCGACGGCCGACGCCCCCTCGGCGGCGAGCCCGCGGCGTTCGGCCCCCGTCACGATGTGATCGGAGGTGACCAGCGGTCCGGTACGCGCGGACAGGCCGGCCCGCGCCAGCTCTTCGGCCAGCGGCCATGCCGAGGGACAGGGCACCGTCCGGCCCCCGAAGCGGACCTCGCTCGCCACCAGCACGTCACCCGGGCGCAGGCCCTCGTCGAGGGCCCCGCAGAAACCGGTCACCGCCAGCGCGCCCGCGGACGGGAGCCGAGCCGCCGCGCCCGCGGCGCGGCGCGGGCCCATCCCGGTCCGGATCACCTTCACGTCCTCGACCGAGAGGCCGCTCCGTACGGCCCGCGCCTCGACGGCCAGGGCGGTGCAGATCAGCAGGCCGGTCACCCGGCCTCCACGGCGACCGCCTCGTCCCTCAGGGCGGGGTGGGGGTGCGAGGACACCCCTCGTGAGCGCACGTAACGACCCAGCGCGCTGATCGGGAAGACGAGCCGGTAGAGGTGGTAGTTGATGTAGAAGGCGCCGGGGAAGCCGGTCCCGGTGAAGTACGGCTCGTCCCAGCCGCCGTCCGGGCGCTGATGGCCGACCAGCCACTCCACGCCCCGCTCCACCGCCGGTGACCGCTCCCCGGCGGCGAGCAGCGCCATCAGGGCCCACGCCGTCTGCGAGGGCGTGGAGTGGCCGCGCCCGATCCAGCGGGGATCGGTGTAGGAGCGCAGGTCCTCCCCCCAGCCGCCGTCGTCGTTCTGGTGCCTCTCCAACCAGGCGACGGCACGCCGTACGCACGGCCTGCCGGGGCGTACGCCTGCCGCGATGAGCGCGGGGAGCACGGCGCCGGTGCCGTAGACGTGGTTGGCCCCCCAGCGGCCGAACCACGATCCGTCCGCCTCCTGCGCCCTCAGCAGCCAGACGACGGCACGCCGCACGACGGGGGAGTTCGGCCGCTCCTGCGCCAGCGCCTCGACGACGTGGGCGGTGACGTCGGCGGACGGCGGGTCGATGACCGCGCCGAAGTCGCAGAACGGCAGCTTCTTCACCATCTCCCGGGTGTTGTCGGCGTCGAAGGCCCCGAAGCCGCCGTCGCGGGACACCATGCCCGTGATCCAGCGCACCCCGCGGTCGATGGCCGGCCTGGCGTCCGGGTGACGCACCCGGCGCAGGGCGAGGATCGCCTCCGCCGTGTCGTCGATGTCCGGGTAGCCGTCGTTGTCGAATTCGAAGGCCCAGCCGCCGGGTGCCAGCGAAGGGCGCCGTACGGACCAGTCGCCGGGGCCCCGGATCTCCTCGGTGAGCACCCAGCCGGAGGAGGCGACGAGGGCGGGATGGTCGGCGGGCAGGCCGGCGTCGAGAAGAGCGTTGACCGCGAGCACCGTGTCCCACACGGGGGACTGGCAGGCCTCCAGTCTGCGGCCTTTCTCGTCCCGGATGGTGAACCTGTCGAACCCCTCGATGCCCTTCCTCATCACCGGGTGGTCGAGGGGGTAGCCGTGCAGGCTCAGCGCGATCAGCGAGTACACCCACGGCGGCTGGATGCCGCCCCAGGAGCCGTCCGCCTCCTGCCTGGCCACGATCCACTCGGCGGCCCGCCTCAGCGCGATCCGCCGCAGGCCGGGGACGGGACGTCGCCGGTAGCGGTGCAGGGCGCGGTCGAGCATGCCGAACGGCCCGCGGGGGTGCGGCGGTGCGGGGCGTCCGGTGCGCAGCTCGGCCAGGTCGAACGGGAGCGGTCGCACCGGGCGGTGCGCGCTCACGATGGTGAGCGGGACGATCGTCTGCCTGGCCCAGCAGGCCCAGTCGTAGACGTTGAGCGGGAACCAGCGCGGCAGGAACATCATCTCGGGGGGGAGCACCGGGAGGTCCTCCCATCGCCACTGCCCGAACAACGCCAGCCAGATCCGGGTGAACACCCGGCCGGCCTCGATCCCACCGGATTCCCGGACGAACCGGGCCGCGGCTCGCAGGTGAGGGGCATCGGTCCGGTCACCGGCGAGCCGTAGCGCGGCATACGCCTCGATCGTGGTGGACAGGTCGCCGGGGCCGCCGTGGAAGTTGGCCCAGGTCCCGTCGTCGCGCTGCTCGGAGCGGATCCATCGGGCCGCCGCGGCGGTGTCCTGTTCGGTACGGATGCCGAGGAACTCCCTGAGCAGCAGGTCCTCGGCGTCCATGGTCACGTTCGTCTGCAGCTCGCCCTTCCACCACCCCTCGGGCGACTGGAGGCCGAGCAGGTGGTCGCATGCCGCGTCGAGGGTGAGCTCGGCGGGAGTGGAGGCGGCGGTGGTCATGTCAGTGGCCCCTGGATGTGAGGAAGCGGACGATGTCCAGGAATTCGGCGCGAACGTCCGGGGGCATGTCCGCGCCGGCGAGATGGTGTTCGGCGACGTCGAGCCGGTGTTTGGCCTCGGTCTCGGCCCAGGACCGCCCGCCCGCCTCCTCCACGAGCCGGGCGGCGTCGTGCAGGTCGGACTCGGAGAGCGGCTCAGGAGCGGCCAGCAGGCGGGCGAGCCGCCGGCCGGCCGGTGTGTCGCTGGTGAGCGCGGCGACGATCGGCAGCGACTTCTTGCGGGCACGCAGGTCGGAAAGGACCGGCTTGCCGGTCGTCTCGGGGCTGCCCCAGATGCCCAGCAGGTCGTCGACGAGCTGGAAGGCCAGGCCGGCCTGGGTTCCGAACGCCGTCAGGCCGGCGATCAGCGGAGCGGGGCCGTTCATCACCGTCGCACCGATCGAGCAGGCACAGGCCAGCAGGGAGCCGGTCTTCTGCGTGGACATCCGCCGGCACTCCGCCAGGCTCACCTCGGCGAGCTGTTCGAACTCCAGGTCGAGCGCTTGGCCGGCGATCAGCTCCCGGGTGGCGACGGCCAGGTGCCGTGCGGCCCGCAGGCAGGGGAGGCCGTCTCCGTCAAGCAGCAGCTCCGCCGCGAGCGAGAGCAGGGCGTCGCCGGCGAGGATGGCCGCGGAGCAGCCGAAGACGGTCCACGCGGCCGGCCGGTGCCGACGCATCCGGTCGCCGTCCATGATGTCGTCGTGCAGCAGCGAGAACGCGTGCACGAGTTCCACCGCGGCGGCGACCGGCAGGCCCTGCTCCGCGTTTCCCCCCGCCGCCCTCGCCGACAGCATGGCCAGCGCGGGGCGTAGCGCCTTGCCGCCGGAGGCGACGGGCAGGCCCGCAGGGTCGGCCCAGCCGAGATGGTAGGCGGCGACGCGCGAGGTCAGCGGGTCGAGCCGGGCCACCGCGTCCCGGAGTACCGGCTCCACGAGTTCGCGGGCGGCCGTGACCGAGGGTGGGATGACCGCCGTCACCGGGCGAAGTCCCTCTTCAGATGACGCCTGACCAGACAGGTCGCGTTGAGTCCGCTGCGCACGGCAGCCTCCATCGTGTCGGGCCAGCCCGTGTCGGTCCACGCGCCGGCGAGAAACAGTCCGGGCCACCGGGTGGCGGCCTCGGGGCGGAGCGCGCCACTGCCGGGGCACTGGCGGAAGGTGGCGCGACGTTCTCTCGTGACGAAGAAGTCGATGATTCGCGCCTGCCGCGCTCCCGGGAAGATCTGCTCAAGCGCGGGTACGAACGTGGCTCGCACCCGCGCGGTGGACGTGTCGATCCACCGGTCCGCCGCGGAGACCGAGACCGCGAGGTACTGGCCTTCGCACAGTCCCGCGGCCCGGGTCTTGTCGAACACCCACTGCACGGGCGAGTCCACGACCGCCGCGAACGGCACCCGGGTGACCCTCCGGTCGTAGACGACGTGCACGTTGACGATCGGGCTCGCGTTCAGGCCGCGCCAGCGCTCTCTGCCGGGGGCGGCCTCTTCGGGGACCAGGGCCGCGGCCTGCTCGTGCGCCGTGGCGACGATGACGGCGGACGCCTCGACCCGGCTGCCGTCCACGATCACCGAGTCCGGCTCGATGGCGGTGACCTTCGCCGACAGGCGTACGGCACCGCCGCGCCGTTCGATGGCGGCCCGGGCCGCGGTGCCGTGCAGCTCGCCGAGGGGCACGGCGGGAACACCGATGTCGGCGGCTCCCGCCCGGCCGAGCAGCGCGGTCTTGAAGACCATCGCCGCGGGTCCCAGGGCCGCGCCCTCGACCCCGACGTTCAGGGCCGCCATCGCGAACAGCTCCCAGAGGGCGTGTCGTGCGCGCTCGCGTTGCCCGTGGGCGGTCAGCCAGCTCCCGAGATCGGTCAGGTCCAGCGCGGGGTCGGCCGGGTCGAGGCGGCGAAGGGCGAGTGAGACCCGCATCGCGCGCAGCCGGTCGGCGGGCTTGAGCAGCTGGTATCCGGCCAGCGCGGGCAGCAGGTGGAACGGCCCGGGCAGCACCCCGCGCCTCAGCCGCCCGCATCGCCCCGCCGGGGTGAGCACCCGCACGTCGAACCGGTCCTGCAGGTGTACGCGTCCGGCGACGCCGAGCCGGTCGAGCAGGCCGCGATAGGCCGTGCAGCAGCGGAGGAACACGTGCTGGCCGTTGTCGACGCTCAGCCCGTTCCTGACGAAGGAGCAGGTGGCGCCACCCAGCCTCGGCCGGGCCTCGTACAACGTCACGCGGTGACCGGCCTCCCCGAGCGCGACGGCGGCGGCGATGCCCGCCAGCCCGCCGCCGACGATCGCGACCGGAGCGGGGCTCATCGGGCCGCCCCGGCCAGGGCTCGCGCCGCCACCATCGCCTTCTGCCACGGAGGCAGTGACAGCCGCGAGGCCAGTGCCTCGGCGGGATCGGCGGCGATGCGGCCGAGCAGGCACCGGTAGATGCCGGCCATCGCCGCGGTGCACGCCGCGCTGCGCACGTCGAGCGCGGTCAGCAGGCGCATGCCGTCGTCGAACCAGTCGCGCGCCCGGCCGGCCTCGAACCGCATCAGCTCGGTGAGCCGGTCAGGAGGGTCGGTGAACCTGCCGGAGGAGTCGATGTTCAGGGTGCAGCCGAATCTCCTGAGGTCCTCGGCGGGGAGGTAGGTCCGCCCGGCCAGCCGGTCCTCGCGCACGTCCCGCAGGATGTTCGTGATCTGCAGGGCCACTCCCAGCGCGTCCGCCAGCTGCGCCACTCCCGCCGCGTTCTCGCCGTCCCCGCTGCCTTTGGGGTCCTCGGTGCCGAAGACCCCGAGGGAGAGCCGCCCGATCGACCCGGCGACGCATCGGCAGTAGCAGAGCAGTTCGTCAAAGTGCTCGTAGGTCTCCCCGCGTACGTCCGCGGCGCAACCGTCGATCAACTCCTCGAACGCGGAGAGCGGCAGTGGGTAGCGGAGGGCGGTGTCGTGCAGCGCGACCAGCACCGGGTCCTCGGGGTCGGGCCGTGCCCTGCCGAGCGCGGCGCGCGCGCCGGCCAGATCGGTCAGGCGCCGCCCGTCGGGGCCGTCCCCGTCGGCGATGTCGTCGATCCGGCGGGCGAACGCGTAGACGGCGCTGAGCGCGCGGCGCTTGGGAGTCGGCAGCAGCCGGAGTCCGTAGGAGAAGTTCCGAGCCTGACCGCGGACGATCTGTTCGCAGTGCCGGTAGGCGTCAGCGGTGTCCACGGTCGTACCCCCTGCTCGTGAGGATCCGCAGCCACGCCGTCAGGAACCGCGTGCCGCGCGGGCGCACGGCGCTGCCGAGCACGTCGTGACCGGCCCGGGCCAGTGCCGCGGTGGTGGCCCGGCCGCCCGCGACGTAGCCCGCGATGGCGAGGCGGGCGAACCCCGTCGCCGATCGGGCGAGCCGGTCTCCCTCGTCGAGCAGCCGATCGGCCCGCCGCGTCTGAAGCGCGACGACATCGCGCAGCCGCGCCGAGGCGGTGGTCTCGGCGAGATCGTCCTCGCCGCAGCCGAACCGGCGCAGATCCTCTCCCGGCAGGTAGACCCGGCCTCGGGCGTAGTCCTCCGCGATGTCCTGGCAGTGCTCGATGATCTGCAGCGCCGTGCACACCCGGTCGGACAGGGCCAGGTGCGAGGGAGTGACCATGTCGAACACGTGCAGCACGATGTGCCCGACGGGGTTCGCGGACAGCTCGCAGTAGGAGAGCAGGTCGTCGAAGGTGTCGTATCGGCTGACCGTCTGGTCGCGCCGGTTGGCCTCGATCAGCCGGCGAAAGGGCTCGGCCGGGACGGAGCAGGTCTCGACGGTCCGCGCGAGAGCGCGGACGACCGGCAGGCGGGGCACCCGCCCGGCGTACAGGCGGGCGAGGTCGTCGTCGACGGTGTCGAGCAGCCGGAGCGGATCCTCGGTCTGCGCCTCGTCCCCGATGTCGTCGACGGCCCGCGCGAAGCCGTACACCGCCAGGAGGTGACGGCGACGGGTACGCGGCAGTAAACATGAAGCGACCGGGAAGTTCTCCCTGCGCGCTTTGAGCATGACGTCCCGCGTATCGGCTCCCCTCCAATTCATAAATTGAGGTTGTCCCCGGCGGGCTGTTATAAACGCGGATGAACGATCTACTGGTTTTTATCGGTGGGAGCTGGGAAAATATTTAGTATCGCGTTATATCCCTGCTTTTGGAAAAAAGATGAATGCTTTGCCGGGAGGTGATCCGGGTCGGGTCCGGGTAAAAGAAGTCACAAAACACGGTGCGGTTTTTCCAGCGCGCTTTTTTGAGGAGCGGTGATCTGAGGAGCGGTGATCTGAGGAGCGGTGATCTCACGAACGTCATGAAGGACCGCGCGGCCGCCGGAGACGCCGTGCTCCCGCAGCGGTCCGATCCGCAGACCCGCGGAGCGGCAGCGAGCCACCAGTTCGGGCAGGGCGCCGAGCCCCGACCGCCAGGAGCCGGGGGCCGAGGTGTGGTCGGAGTCGTGCAGCAGGAGCGTCGCTCCGCCGCGCACGCCGGGGGCCAGCGTGGCCAGCACGGAGGCCGGGTTCGCCGAGCGTGTCCAGTCCCTGCCCCAGGCGGTCCACAGGACGGGCCGCAGCCCCCGCATCCTGGCGGCGAGCAGCGTCTCGGCGCTGAGGACGCCGTAGGGCGGCCGGTACCATGCGGGGCCGACGCCGGTGACGGCGGTGACCAGGTCGGCCGCCCTGCCCATCTCGGCGGCCATCCGGCCGGGGCGGGTCAGCAGGGCGTTCTCGTGCGACCAGCCGTGCACCGCGATCTCATGGCCGTCCGCGACGATACGGCGGCCCAGCGAGGGATGACGTTCGAGCATCTCGCCGAGGACGAAGAACGTGGCCCGGCAGCCGAGCCGCTCCAGCTCCTCAAGGAAACGCGGTGTGGATCGCGGGTCGGGCCCGTCGTCGAAGGTCAGCGCGACGTGGTCGGCGAGGCCAACCCCGGCGAGGCCGGGCAGCAGGCGGCGCACGGAGGGCAGCCAGGTCGCCGCGGGCCCCACGTGCAGAACGGCCAGACCGGCGAGGGTCAGCGCGGCACGGTTCACCGTGTCAAGTCTGCGTCACGGGGGTCGTGATGCCAACGCGACGCACTGTGCTGATCGTCAGCGCCGGTATGGGAGCCGGGCACGACGCGGTCGCGGTGGAGCTGGCCAGGCGGCTCGCCGCCGAGGGCGTCGAAGCGGAGATCGTCGATGTCCTGAGGCTGCTTCCGTTCCGGCTCGGAGCGGCGCTGCGCGGGTGGTACGGCTGGATGATGCGCTCCGCGCCCTGGCTGTACGCGCTGATCTACCGGGTCTTCTTCGTGTCGGACCTGGCGCTGCCGACCTCGCCGCTGACGGTCCTGGCCGCGGCCCGGCTGCGCGGGCTCATCCGCCGCCGGACGCCGGCCGAGGTCGTCTCGACCTTCCACCTGGCCGCGCAGGCGGCCGGCCACCTGAGGCGGCGTGGCCGCCTGCCGGTTCCCAGCACCGTCCTGCTGACCGACTTCGCGGCGCATCGGCTCTGGTTGCATCCTGGCAACGACCGGTATCTCTGCTCGGATCAGGCGACCGCTCGCGCCGTCCACGCCGCGACCGGCCGCCCGGCGTTCTGCCACGCCCCCCTCGTACGCCCGGAGTTTCGGCGGGCGGGGGGCAGGCGGTCGGAGTTCCGGTGGTCCGGGGTCCGGTGGTCGGGGGTCCGGCGGTCGGGGGTCCGGCGGTCGGGGGTCGGCACGGCGCCGGTGCGTTCCCGGATCGGTGCCCGTGCCGGGGATCGGCTGGTCCTCGTCTCGGCCGGTGCCTGGGGGGTGGGAGGGGTCAGGGAGACGGCTCGCGTCCTGGCGCGTTCGGGACGATATCTGCCCGTCATCCTCTGCGGGCACAACCGCGAGCTGCGCCGTCTGCTGCGGCATGCCGGTGTCGCCCTCGGCTGGTGCGATGACATGCCGGACCTGATGGCCGCCGCGTACGCGCTGGTGGACAACGCGGCGGGCCTGACCTGCCGGGAGGCGATGGCCGCCGGAGTGCCGGTCATCTCCTATCGGCCGATTCCCGGCCACGGCAGGGACGGTGCGCGGGCCATGGCGCGAGCCGGGCTGAGCGTGTACGCGGGTGACGCGGGGGAACTGCTCGCCGCGCTGGACCGGTTCGGACCCGGCGCGGAACGGGAGCGGCAGATCGCCAGGGGAGCCGCCCTGTTCGCCTTCCCACCCGCGGAGTCCTTTCTCATCTCCGCGAGGTTCTTACTTGATGAGCGGCGACCGGCTCAGCAGGATGCTGCCGTAGAAGATCAACCCCACGCCGATGAGCTCCGGGACGACCCACCAGCCCAGCCGGATGCTCTCGCCGAACAGCGCGACGCCGTACACGATGCTGGCCACGGGATCGGCGATGTTGAGCGTCGGCTGCACGACCACCAGGGGCGCGCTGCTCAGCGCGCTCTGCAGCACGAAGACGCTGAACAGGCCGGCCACGATCATGGCGTAGAACGCCCAGCTGGTCAGGATGCCGGCGTCCTCCGCGGCGAAGATCTTGGTGTTCTCCTTGATCAGAGCGGCGGTGAAGGCGAATCCCAGGGCGGAGGTGATCCCCAGTAGCGCCCCCCGGGACGCGCCGCTGTGGGTCTTCGCCATCGAGATCAGACCGGCGGCGACGCCGACCGTCACGACCACGGTGATCAGCCAGAGGTCCATGGTCGGGGACCGGGTTCCGCTCTGTCCCGGATCGGCGGAGACGAGGAAGACGGCCAGCCCGATGGTCAGGATGCCGATGGCCAGCCACGACTCCCGGCCCAGCCGGACCCGGAACATCCACGAGACGAGGATCATCGTGAAGGGCAGCTCGGTGACGAGAATCGGCTGTACGAGAGCGAGGGCACCGAAGTTCAGCGCGGCCGCCTGCAGCAGGAAGCCGGCGATGAGCGCGCCGATGCCGCCCAGCCATGAGGGTTGCCGGATCAGGTATCCGATCAGTGCCAGCTTGAACACGCGGCTCTGCGGCGCGGTTCGCGCCGCGCGCCGCTGCAGCACCGATGAGAGGGCGTTGCATGCGGCGGTGAGCACGGCCAGGATCGCCGCGGTCACCGGCGCACGGCTTTCCGGCTCCCGATGGTGTGCCGTCCGTCAATGAAGATCATCGAGCGTGTCACCCTTGCTGCCGGGGCAAGCGCGGTGACCGCCGGAACGCATCCCGTGGTGACGGCGTGTCCGCGGGACATGAATCCCTCCTCGACCTTGGCTTTCATGGCCTGAGGGGGTGATCGCCCCCTGTCACGGGTTGATCACGTGATGCGGGCAATGTCACCTTAATTCAGCGGCGGAGGGCAGGGCGGTAAATGCCGCGCGCCACGCGGGCACCGGTCCGCCACGAAGAATTCTGGTGGTGTTGAGACTTTCTACGGTATTCAGCTGATATTTGTGGAGTTGCGGGATGGCGGCGGCCATCTTCCGGGAGGTCCGCCGGAAAGTGGTTGTCGGACCTGCCTCTACCCTCCCGGCATGGATCTGAGGCGGCTCACGGACGAGGTCGAAGCGGGCGACGTCCGCGCTTCGGACAGGGCACATCGTGTCGATGTCGCCTGCTGTGCCCGTGCGATCCGCGATTACCACAAAATCGTGCTTAAAAACGACATACGCTTTGCCCATGGTGCAAAGCAATGCGGAAAACGTGGACGGTTACCTCGCCGAGGTGCCCGACGAGCGTAGGGCGGTCCTGACCGACCTACGCGAACTGTGCCGTACGGAACTCAAGGGCTTCACCGAGGTCATGGCGTATGGAATGCCCGCATACGAGCGGGACGGCGTCGTTGAAATCGCCTTCGCAAGCCAGAAGCAGTACATCTCCTTCTATCTCATGCGCAGCGACATCCGCGCGGCCTACGAACAGCGTCTGGCCGGGCAGGACATGGGCAAGGGCTGCCTGCGCTTCCGCAAGCCGGAAAAGATCGATCTCGGCCTCGTACGGGATCTGCTGACGGCCACCGCGGCCGGACCGGGCAAGATCTACTGACGCGGAGGGGCGCTGGACCGGGTTGCGATACCCGGGCGGTAACACACTCACCGGCAGCGTCTCCTCCGGGACGCGAACCCTCCCTGCCGAAATGGACGGGCCGGTGGGGACGGCTGTGATGGCCGTCCGCTCCGGTGCCGAGTCTCGGTGACCTGGGGGAGCGGGTCGCCGACTACCCCCGGACCACCGCGAACAGGGGCCCACTCTCGTGATTCGGCCTTTCAAAACGCGCCATTACAAGATGTTGTAATTCCTGTAAAGAGCGATCGTTTACGAACACCCATGCCGATCTTGACGAAGATCCGTTCCGGCGCATCAGGTTATTTCGTTTCATTGTTAGGCGGTGGCAGAAACCTGCCGTGAGAGGCATCCCCCAGACAAAGGCAGAGCCCCATGGTCAAACGATCCCTCGCAGCCGCCGCCCTCTCCCTCGTTGCATTACTCGGATTAACGCTGCCCGCCTACGCGGTGACACTGGAGCAAAAGCTCGCCGCACTTTCCGGTTTCACTCAGCCCACCGCGTCCAGCGCCGCCGGTTGGCGCGCTGCGTGGCAGAACCAGGCGGGCTGGGCGGACTACGCCTTCAACTGGTCGACCGACCTCTGTTCGGGCAGCCCCGATCAGCCGCTCGGCTTCGACTTCAGAACGCCGTGCCGACGGCATGACTTCGGCTACCGCAACTACAAGGCGGTGAGCCGGTTCCCGGCGAACAAGGCGCGCATCGACGACGCGTTCTACTTCGATATGAAGCAGGTCTGCGCGGGATATTCCAGCATCCCCAGAAACACCTGCAACGGCCTCGCCTGGACCTACTACCAGGCGGTCAGGGAATTCGGCACCCTCAACGTCACCGAGGCGCAGATCGAACGAATCCGGCAGACCGCCGAACAAGCCGCCCGGACCACCGAGATGTGACCCGTCCTCGCGGGATCACCCCCACCCGCCGACCTCCGCCGGGCCGGTTTCGCGGAGTTCGACCGCACAGTTGACAGCGGCCAACTCGAATTCCAACGTTCGCACCGGCCCGGGCTTAATCCATGTCGACGTTGTCGAGGAGTTGGAGGAGGCGCGAGAGCACCTGGACGCAGGCGGCGACCTCGGTGTCGGTCAGGTCGCCGCCGACCTGGCGCAGCACCGCGCGCTCGCGGTCGATCACGGCGGTGATGGCGGCCTGGCCCTCCTCGGTTAACTGGATGAGGGAGGACCTCTTGTGCGCCGGGTTGGGGACGAACTCGACCAGGTGTCGCGCGGCAGCGTCGTTGATCATGCGGGGCGGCGACCCGGGCCACCGCCTTACGGCGCCGCATAGAGCCCCGCTTCTTACGCGCCAAGTCTTGCTGGGCGGCGGCGAGCCGGTCAGCGGACGCGGCCAGATGGCGCGGGTTGTCCAGGTGCTCACCGTCGGAGGTCGTCACCGGCGACGCCACGCCCAGGTCGATGCCGACGACCGCGCCGGTCGCGGGCAGCGGTTCGGCGGGCACGTCGTCACACGACAAGATCACGTACCAGCGGGAACCCTCCCGTTTCACGCCGACCGTTTTCACCATGCCGCGAACGGCACGGTGCCGGTGGACGCGGAGGTGTCCGATGCCCCGGAGACGTACGAACGTCGCGGACGGGTGTTCGGGCTGGGAGTCCCAGCGGCAGCCGTCGCCGTCTTTGGGCCACTCGACGGTGTCGAAGCGCCCCTTGCCCTTGAAGCGGGGAAAGCCCGGGGTGCGCCCGGCCTTGAGGCGGGCGAAGAATGCGGCGAACGCCTTGTCCAGGCGGCGCAGGGTGGCCTGCTGGGAGGAGAACGACCACCGACCCTGACCGTCGGCGTCATCGGCGCGGATGTGCTTGAGGTCGGCCGACTGGTCGCCGTACTTGATGCTCACCACCGCTTTGGCGTAGGCGGTGCGGCGGTGTTCCAACGCGGCGTTGTAGAGGGCGCGGTGATCGTCCAGGCACGCGGTGAGCGCGATGACCTGGTGGGCGGTGGGGCGCAGCGGGAACTTAAACGACCTACGCACGCGCACCCCCGCTTGTGGGGGTGCGCTCGTACTGAGTCTCGATGTAGCGCCGCACCGTGCGGGTCTTCACCCGGCCGCCCAGAACGGGGCGGCGGTACTTTGGGCACCACACCACGTGGTATCCGAGGTCGTACGCCGCGCCGGGGGAGGTGCGCACCTGACGAGTCACACGATCATTGCAATAGTTCCGCGCATCTACTGTGGCGACGAACGGAGAACGCTGATGCGTAAGCCAGACGGGTCACTGCACGCTCGGGCCTTGGCGGTCCTCCCGCTCCCGATTCCCCCGTCGTCTGAAGGCGACAGTCCCCTCGGGAGGAACTGATGGGGGCAAGCGTCGCGGTCGACACGGCGCTTGAGCACCCGGAACTGGTCAGCGCCGTGGTCGTCAGCGGCGCCGGGACCAGCGAGCCGTATTTCACCGACCCCTGGACCACCCGGGCCATGGCCGTGTGGCACTCGGCGATGGCCGCTGGTGATCTTGATGCCTCGGTCGAGGCGGTCACGCTCTTCGCCGCGGGCCCGCACCGCACCCTCGACGATCTCGACCCCGAGGTTGTGAGCCGCCTGCGCAGGATGGCCCGGGGCACCATGTCCAAGCACACCGGCGACGAACCCAACCGGCTCGTCCCGGTGCGCGACACCTGGGACCGCGCCGCCAAGATCGACGTTCCCGTGCTGGCCATCAACGGCGCCATCGACTCGCCCGACCACATCGGCATGGCCGAACGCCTCGAACGCCTCGTCCGCACCGTTGCCAACGGCCGCGCGATCTCGGTCGACGGGACCGCCCACTACCCCAACATGGAGCGCCCGGACATCTTCCACGAGATCCTCGAAGGCTTCCTGCGCACCGTGTGACCACACCGCCGACAGTTCCGATCAGCGCCTTCCGGCACGTATCCGGCGCGGAAACGAATCACCCCTCTTCGGGAAGCAGGCCGCCGGAGGCGAACACGATCCCGGGGACCGTCATGTGCTCGTGCCGGTCGATCCGGAACCGGAAGGGCGTCTCCTGGATGAGTCTCGTGGACGTGTCGTATCGCGTCATGTCTCCACCTGACGCATCGGGGTGGCCGCCGTGAGCCCGTCGCGGTGGAGGCGTGTCACCCCCCGCCCTTGACGAGGCCGGCGGCGAGTAACAGTTCGTGAGCGAGCCGCGCGGCCTGCTCGGGATGCGTCTGCCCGGACTCCTCCATGGGGCCTGCCTCCATGCCCCGCGCGAGGGCCAGATTGGCCTCGGCCAACACTTGGATCTGCTTCTCGATCCTGCTGACCCGGGCCTTGAGAAGGTTCAGTTCGACCTCAAGCGGATGCGTTTCCCCGGATGCCGGAACCGTACTGGGTTTGGCCTGAGACATCAGACCCACCTCCCAGGAAGTGTTCTCCTTTCCACCCTTGCCGGGGCCGATACTCGCGGCACAGGGACTTACGTCCTTCGTTGGCCGGTCCATAGGTCCCATCGACGGGACCGTTCCGGTGCCGCCGTGCTCAGCGATCGGCCGCTCCGCGCGGGGCCGGCTGGATGCCCTCTTGGGGGTTTTTGGTAGGTATTGCCAAATCGTGGCACCGGACCTCGGCCGATGAACGGGGAGTTGGGTCTGGTCGACTTCGAGCGGTACGCAGACGCTGAAAGAGGCACAGCCCGCGCCGCGTCCTCTCTGAGCCGGGAAAACAGGGGGCGGGTCAGGGCGGGTCGAGTCCCGGTGATGCCCCCTGAGTGACCGTGGTTCCCGCCTGTTCCGGCACGCGATCGATCGTCCCGAGTAGTAGTGTCACAGCCACAACGCCTGGGAGGTCGGTCGTGCGCTTGGAGACGCCCAGCGGTTACGTCGATGCCGTCGGTACGTGGCTCGCGGGACGATGCGTTCCATTGGCTTCGAAGAGCCACCAGAATGACCCGAAAGCCTGAAACCCGATCCATGGCCATCGCCCATGCCGTACCCATCCGAGATAAGCGAACCCGCGCTGTCGACTTTGGCGGAATGAGCTGGGGGAACAGGGGCGCAGAGCCGTCTCCGACGCCTCCTGGCGGGAACTGCGCAGCATGCTGGAGTACAAAGCGCGGTGGTACGGGCGGGAACTGCGGGTCGCGGACCGGTGGTTCCCCTCCTCGAAGCTCTGTTCCGCCTGCGGCGCCGTTCAGCGGTCCATGCCGTTGAACGTCCGGTCGTGGGAGTGCGCCTGCGGCGCCGTCCACGACCGCGACGTCAACGCTGCGAAGAACATCCTCGCCGCCGGGCTGGCGGAGAGGTAAAACGCCTGTGGAGGGCAGGTAGGACTCGACCCGCGAAAGCGGCGAGGGCGCGGCCCGACGAAGATCGAGGACTCCTCCACGGTGGAATCGCGCCGCCCTCGCGGCGCCGTGGCCACTCTGGAGGCCGCTTTCCTCCGCTCCGCATCCGCTGGGTATCCGTGCGCGCTCAGCCGTGTATCCGCCAGGTATCAACGCCTGGGAGCCGGGGTGCAAGCGGTGGGCAGCCTGATCACCGGGATAGCTATCCGCCGAGGGGATGGGGACAGGGGGAGGGCGCTCGGCGCAGCAACTATCCGCACGTGAAGGTGGAACCGCCGGTCCTCTCATACCTCAACTGGACGGGCGGAAGCGGCGGGGCGGGGTGTGGATGTCGAAATGCAGCCGGGGCTGGATCAGGACCGAGTGCGGCGGCATCTCCGAAGTGATCAAGCCAAGGCGCTCGAAAACCGGGAAACTCGCGGAGACGGCCGCGAAATGCCGCGGGCGCATCGGCGGGTGCCAGATGCTGTAGGTGCCCACCCGCTCGTTTCGGCGCCGGTACCAGCCCTTAGTGGGATGGGTGAGCAGTTCCATCCAGTGCGACTCGCCGGTGAAACCGTCCAGCCACGTGGGAGGCTCGGGGAGCTCGGCCGCCTCGCAGGCGGCGCCCCCGGCGTTCAGCCGCCAGCGCGCCGGGGTGCCGTTCCACTCGGCCTCGATGCGGATGCGGTCGCGACTCCAGGGCATGCCCCACAGGTGCCGCGGGATCGCGACCACGGGGTGATCCAGGCTGGTACCGAAGAACCACACACCTGGCTCGCCGTACGCGGTGACATAGGCGCGGTAGTTGATTTGTCCACATGTGATAGCCGCCGGTGGGCAGAACCGGAAATGAAAGTCCCGGTCCCGGAAGACGACGGCAGAGACAAGAGCGCCTTGGCCGTCATCGAAGGCCAATCTCATTGGGGTGAACCCGGTGGGCAGGTGCCGGGCGAGCGCATCGGTGGGCACCCGGTAGCTGACAATCGCGAAGTCGTCCAGCTCGGTCTGCGCATGGTGCCAGCGTGGGTGCGGCCGGGGCGTGCCACGGAAGGTCATGCCCGGAAAGGATACGGCGGTGGGTCCGTGGCCAACAGGTCTTCCCGCCTCCCTCGTTCCAGCCGGAGGGGCGACAGCCTGGAGATGGAGGGGCAAGGTGGTTTTCGCCGCCATTTCCACTTTCCAATGAGTCATCTTGGTACGGGACCTTGATCCCAAGGGGTGAAGGCAATCGGACCTTTCGGAGGATCGATGAGTTCGGGACCTACAGGGAGAAGTAGGCACCCGGCCCTCGTTGAGTTTTTTCTTTTGGGAGCCTCGACGGACCGATCGTTGAGGAGTGGTCCGTGGGGGAACAGCGGGCCGAAATCGGCGAAACCGCGATAGTACTGCTGGCGGGTGAAGACGACGGGGATACCGGCCGTCCGTGCGGCGGAGACGACCGCGGCATTGGCGTCGACGACGCGGGCGATGTCGTACAGCGGCGCGCCCAGCACGTCGTACATGGCGCCTTTGGGATGGCAGAAGCTGTTCTGCATGTCGACCACGAGCAGGACGTCGACTTCAGGGGCGATGGTGGCCACGGAACTCCTCAAATCGGGGAATCAGTCAGCGCGGAGGTGGCACGCCGGTCATCGGATTGGGCAGCCGTCGGTGGTGTGCGCCCGGGTCACCTCGGCGAAATTCCTGAGCAGCGACAGCGCCAGCCGCGCGGCCCCGTCGGGCAAGCGGCACACCCCACGGTCGAACAGCGTGCTCATGAACAGGTCAAGTTCGGCTACCGCCTCGGGCCCGCCGGTCCCGGTCTCCAGGCCGCGCAGCAACCCGGCCATGTCCGGCAGCCCGCGGGAGCAGGGCGGGCACTGGTCGGCCGTCTCGGCCGCGAAATAGCCGACGATCTCGGCCGCCACCCCCACCGGGCAGCGGTCCGCGCCGATCACCTGGACCGACTTGGTGCCCAGCGATGCTCCGGCGGCGGCGAGCGCGGCCGGGGTCAGCGCGATGTCGAGGGCATCCGGGGTGAGGAGACCGCCCGCGTAGCCGCCGACGAGCACCGCACGGGCGCCCTCGGCCAGCCCGGTCTCGGCGAGCAGATCACGTAGGGCGTAGCCGTAGGGGCGCTCGACGACGTGATAGGGCCCGCCGAACGGGCCAACGGAGAACAGGCCGGTGCCCGGTGCCTCCTCGGTGCCGGCGGCGCGGAACTCGTCGGCGCCCAGTGCCGCGGCCAGCGCGACCTGGGCCAGGGTCTCCACGTTCTGCACGAGGGTCGGGCGGCCGAACACGCCCGAGTCGCTGGGGAACGGCGGCCGCAGCCGGGGCACGGCGGGTCCACCGCTGAGGAGGCTGATCAGCGCGGTCTCCTCACCCGCGACGTAGCTGGTGGGCACCTTGTGGGTGCGGATCTCGTAGCCGTCGAGGAGACCGAGTTCGGTCGCCTCGGTGATCGCCGCCGTCAGCGCGTCGTGCTCGGCGATCGCGTCCTCATCGACGGCGGCGATGGCTTCGGTCGCGCCGACGGCCCGCATCGCGAGCCGTATCCCGTCGAGTACGAGCCCGGGCCGGTGGGTGAGAAGGTGCCGGTCCTTCATCGTGCCGGGTTCGCGTTCGGCCCCGTTGACCACGACGATCGATCGCTCGGCTCCGGCCACTCGCCGCCATTTGGCCGCGGTGGAGAACGCCGCGCCGCCGTGCCCGCGGATCCCGGCTCGTTCGACCAGGTCGAGCAGAGCATCGCGGTCGTGGTGGGCCCAGCCGCCGCGTCGCTGCCAGTCCGGCACCGACTCCGGTGCGTCGAGCAGCAGTCGCGACGGCGCCGCGACGGAGGTGGGAGGTGCGGCCACCGGTGCCGGTCGCGCTGGCGGCAGGGGTGCCTCGAAGATCGCGTTGCGCGGGCACATCGCGTCGGCTTCGAGGCCCCGCGCCCGGACGTCCGGGTCCTCGGCGGCCAGGCGCTCCGATCCTGGGACCACATAGGCGATCCCGTACCGGTCTAGGGCGAACAACTCGGGGGCGATGAGCACGCAGACGCCCTGGCCGTCACAGCGGGTCGCGTCGATCCTGAAACGTAGCGACTCGCGGCTTTCGGCCAGGCGGCGGTCCATAACGTTCGTCCGTTCGTCGCTAGAGGATGATGCTCAACGAGCCGTGCTCGTCGAGGGTCTCCTGATCGAGTTCGGCGCGGCGGAACGCGATCAGGAAGGAGTCCCCGTCCGGGAGCAGGCGGTAGCGGTACTGCCCGACGTAGCAATGGGTCTGGGCGCCGCGCGTACGATAGACCGCGAAATTTGCCCCGACCTGGAGCTCGCCGGAGGGCAGGACGGCGAGCACCCGCACGTTCCCGACGATGCGCCGGGTGCGCGACCACGGGAACTCGCGGTGCGCCTTGCGGCTGTTGAGCCGCTTGACCCGCGCGCCGATCATCGACCTGGTGTCCGAGATGAGCATCAGGGTGGTGTCCGGGCGGCCGTCGGGCCGGTCGGTGCTGGGCACCTCGTAGCGCGCGTCCGGGGTGAGCAGGGCCAGCCAGTCGTCGAGCCGCCACTCATCGAGCAGGGCGGCTTCAGCGTAGAGGAAGTCCTCGATCTGGGCGCGCAGGGCGGTGCCGGTCGGCACTGTGGCGGTCATGACCGCGCCGCCGGGGTGCTGACCTGCGGTGCCTCGACGTCGACGATCTGTTCTGGAAACCCGGCACCGTCCAGTTGCGACGCCCAGGCCCGCCAGAACGTGCGGATCTGCAACTCGTCATCGGGCTTGGGGACCCTCGTCATGCCGCGCGAGATGTCGCTCCACTCCACGTCGGGCTGCGCGGCGTAGCCCTGCTGGCAGGACTCCAGGGCCTCGACATCGTCCGGACTGGCGAACCCGCCGGGGCCCAGAAAGGTCAGGAAGCTGTCCAGGCGGCGCTGCAGCGCGGCGCTTCCTTCGGTCTCCTCGGCGGGAGCCAGAGCCCACGCCTCCACTGAGACCCGGTCCGGGGCCACGGGCTCGACGCGGCGGATGGTGATGGCGGCCACGTCATTGATGATCAGATTGGGGAAGATCAGCAGGTTGCGGAAGGTCTCGGCCATCCGCCGACCGCGTTCCGCCCCGTAGCGGTTGATCAGGTCGGCCCGTTTGGCCTCGATCTCCGGGCGGGCCTGCTCACCGAAGAACGGCTCCCAGTAGGCGATCGGCCTGGCCCAGGCCGCCTGGCTCTCGATGACGGCGTGCCCGTTGCCGAGGTCGAGTCCGCCGCCGGTGCCCAGGGCGGCCGGGTTCTGGCCACCGCCGCTGTCCTTGACGAAGTCGATGTAGGTCGCGTGCACCGTCGGGGCGTGGTAGCCGTCGATGCTGTTCTCCACCATCAGCTTCCAGTTCGAGCCGACGCTGTAGCGGTGGGTACCGCCCACCACGCGCATGCCCTCGTCCGCCTGGTCCAGCACGAGATCGAGGTACTCCAGCGTGGCGCCCAGGTAGGTACGCAGGTCCACGGCGTGCTCGTCGTAGTTGAGGAAGTACAGTCCCCGGTATTCCTCGACCCGGGCCGGGCCGCGCAGACCGTAGTCGGCCTTGTCGAACCCGGGGCCGTAGGCGTCCGCGCCCGGGGTGACCACGAGCCGCCCCCTCGTGTCGAAGCTCCATGCGTGGTAGAAGCACTGGAACACGCGCGTGTTCCCGGATTCCTCCCGGCACAGGGTCGCGCCGCGGTGGGTGCAGGTGTTGAAGTGCACCCGGACGGTGCCCGCGCTGTCCCGGAGGAAGATCACCGGCCGGCCGGCGACCCAGCGCCGGACGTAGTCACCGGGCTTGGCGACTTCCGACTCGTGTCCGACATAGAGCCAGCACCGCTGGAAGATGCGTGCCTGTTCGTCGGCGAAAACCTGCTCGGAAGTCATCGATGACCGGTGCACGCGGAAGACACCCTGCGACCGGTCGTCGATGACCAGCTCGTTTCGGTAGGCCATGCGAGGTCCTCCTGATTGTCGTTCAGGACAGCCGTAGTGTCCGGCAGCCGTCATTACGGCTCGCGTTAACCGTTTCCGGACGTGGGGCTTCTTTTCTCGTGAGCGAGCGTGACCTCGATAACGCGGCTGATAACGCGGACCGCTGACGCTAGCGGTGTTCAGCCCGCAAACGAGAGGAGCCGTTCGCCATGACCGTGCAAGAGGTCGCCTTCAACAGCGGGGGAGAGACGGTCCGCGGTGACCTCTATCTACCCGAGGGTGAGGGCCCGTTTCCCGTCGTCGTGATGGCCGGCGGCTGGTGCTACGTCAAGGAGCTCCGTCAGCCGCAGTACGCGAAGGAGTTCGTCGCGCGCGGATTCGCCGCGCTGGTCTTCGACTACCGCCGGCTGGGCGCCAGCGACGGTGAGCCGCGCCAGCATTTGCTGCCCTGGGACCAGATCGAGGACTACAAGAACGCCATCACCTACCTGGAGGGTCGCACCGACATCGACGCCGACCGGATCGGGGCCTGGGGCATCTCCTACAGCGGTGGGCACGTGCTGATCCTCGGCGCCGTGGACCCACGGGTGAAGGTCGTGGTCAGCACCGTGCCGGTGATCGACGGTTACGAGAACATGTGGCGCGTGCACGGCTCGGAGCGCTTCCGCAAGCTGCAGGACGCGATCGTCGAGGACCGCCGCCAGCGCTTCGAGAGCGGCCGGCACACCTACATCCCCATGTCGGGCACCCCCTCCGGCCCGCACGACGAGCTGGTGACCTGGCCCTTCGACGAGGTCAAGACGGTCTTCGAGGAGCTGAAGGCCACCCAGGCGCCCAGCCACGAGCACCGCAACACCATCGAGTCGGTGGAAAAGCTCATGGAGTACGACGTCACGCCGTACGCCAGGCGGCTGGTCAACAAGCCGGTAATGATGATCGTGGCGCACAGCGACGACATCACGCTGTGGGACCTGGAGACCGCGGTCTTCGACTCGCTTCCGACCGCGGACAAGAAGCTGGTCGTGCTGCCCGGCACCAGTCACATGACGCTGTACAGCAACCTGACCGCGCTGGATCTCGCGGCTCGGGCGGCGGGCTCGTGGTTCTCCACACATCTGGCGGAGCTGCCCACCATCGGCAGCCGCATCCAGGAGTTCTCGTAGGTGATCCGGCTCCGCATCCCCGCTGACCGGCGCGACCGCCACCGGCGCGCCGGTCACTGGCGGGATCGGTTCGTCGACGGCTTCGTCGCTGAGGCCGCCCGCGTCCGGCCCGACACGGTGGCGGTGGTGGACGGGGCGAGGACCCTGACCTATCGCGAGCTCGAGCACTCGGTGCAGGCGGTGGCGGCGGGCCTGGCGGAACTCGGCGTGCGGCGCGGCGAGGTCGTCTCCTGGCAGCTGCCGAACTGGTACGAGGCCGTCGTGCTGCACCATGCGGTGCTCCGGCTGGGTGCGGTCAGCAACCCGATCATCCCGATTTACCGCCAGCGCGAGGTCCGCTACATCCTGGCGCAGGCGGAAAGCCGGGTCGTCGTGGTGCCCGGGACCTTCCGGGGCTTCGACTACCCGGACATGGTCGCGCAGCTGCGCCCGCAACTGCCGGACCTGCGGCATGTCGTCGTCGCCCGGTCCACGGACGAGGCGGCGCTGCCGTTCGAGGACCTGCTCGGCGGTGACCCCGGCAGCCTCCCACCGGTCACCCGCGGCGCGGACGACGCGATCCTGCTCATGTTCACCTCCGGCACGACCGCGGACCCGAAGGGCGTGCTGCACACCCACAACACACTCGACTACGAGAATCGCAGCATCATCGAGGTCTATGACCTCGGCGCGGACGACGTGGTGTTCATGCCCTCACCGATCACCCACATCACCGGGCTGCTCTACGGCCTCCAGCTGCCGGCCATGCTCGGTACGCGGGTCGTGCTGCAGGACATCTGGGAGCCCACAGCGGCGCTGCGGCTGATCGAGACGGAGGGCTGCTCGTTCACCGTCGCGGCCACGCCGTTTCTGCACGGACTCGTCCACCATCCCGAGCTCGCGTCGTTCGACGTGACCTCGCTGCGCGTGTTCGCGTGCGGGGGTGCCGATGTGCCACCGGCACTGATCCGGCAAGCCGGCGACCTGCTCGGTTGCACCGCGACCCGGGTGTACGGCTCGACCGAGTTTCCGACCTTGTCCACCTCGCCGCCGCACGCACCCGAGGACAGGCGCGCCGAGACCGATGGGAGGGCCATCGCGCCCGCCGAGTTCCGCATCGTCGATGAGGCCGATAAGGATGTCCCGGTCGGCGAGGTCGGCGAGCTGCTCGTACGTGGACCCGAGCTTTTTCCGCACTACCTGCGCGATGCCGACAACGACGGTGCCTTTACCGCTGACGGCTGGTTCCGTACCGGAGACCTCGCGGCGGCCGACGCCGGGGGATACATCGCGATCCGCGGGCGCAAGAAGGACATCGTGCTGCGCGGCGGGGAGAACATCAGCGTCATCGAGGTCGAGAACCTGCTGTTCGAGCACCCGGCGGTGCGGGAGGTCGCGATTGTCGCGATGCCTGATCCGGTGATGGTCGAACGGGCCTGTGCGTTCGTCGTCCCCGTGCCGGGCGCGACGCCGACTCTCGACGAGCTGGTCGCGTTTCTGCTGGGCAAGCAACTGGCCAAGCAGAAGCTGCCGGAACGGCTCGAGATCGTCGCGGAGTTGCCGAAGACCCAGTCCGGCAAGGTCCAGAAGTTCCGGCTCCGCGAGCACGTCCAGGAAAGGCTCAAGGCGGCGGGGGAGCACCCGGCCCCGGGCGTGAACCGGTAACGCGCGTGGTAATCGCGTCGCGCGAGCCTGAAGTCATCGAGGCGGTCATCCGGGCCGCCGGGGTACCGCCGCGCCGACGCGCGGGGGAAAGGACGGTGGGCGATGGCCCGTTTCGGACGCCTGGAGGCTCGCGAATGGGCCCGCGCCGAGATGCGGGGGGTGTGCAATGTGATCATCCCCTCCTTCACCAGCGACCTGCGGGGACTGAACGAGGCGGCGATCCGGCACGACGTCCGCCGGGAGATCGAGCTCGGCTTCAAGGGCGCACTGGTCGTGGCCGAGACCGCGACGACCCCGGACGAGTACGTGCAGATGGTCGAATGGGCCGCCGACGAGGCGGGCGACGACCTGGTGCTGCTTTTCCAGGCGAGCTTCAACACACTCGCGGAGAACATCGAGATGGCGAAGCGGTGCCAGGAGGCCGGCACCGACATGGTTCTGCTGTCCTACCCGCCCAGCTTCTACCCGGCCTCGCTGCGCGAGATCTACGACTACACCGAGGCCTTCTGCGCGGAGACCGACATGGCGGTGCTGCTGTTCCCGGTGCCGCTGTGGGGTTTCGAGCGCCTGCACCCGGCGTCCATCCCGATCGAGATGCTCACCGAGATGGTCGACAACATTCCGAACGTGGCCGCCATCAAGGCCGAGGGCGGCATGCCCGCCATCGCCGGGTTCACCGAGGCATGGAACGCCCTCGGCGACCGGGTGGTCGTCACGATGCCGTTGGAGCAGCAGGCCATCCCGCTGGCCACCATCCTGCCATTGCAGCTCATCGCGACCTCGAACACCGAGTGCCTCGGCGGCGCGGTGCCGCGGATGTTGTCACTGTGCCAGCAGGGCCGTCACGCCGAGGCGATGGAGCTGTACTGGAAGGTCGACCCGGCCCGGCGGGCGAACGAGCGGATCGGGGTCGCGGGCACGAACAGCGTGCACCGCATGGCCTGGAAGTACCAGGCGTGGCTGACCGGCTTCAACGGCGGCCCCCTGCGGATGCCCACCCAGCGGCTCGTGGCGGCGCAGATGAACGGCTACCGCGCCGGCGCCGCCGCCGCCGGGATCCTGGACGCGCCGGAGGCGGACGCGGAATTCTTCATCGGTCGCAATCCCGCCTGATGTGAACACGCGACGGACCCGGACAGATCCAGGAGATCTTTCCGGGGCCGCCGCACGCTCGATGGGGCACATTCGGTGAAGATGGCTCAACCGCGATGGTCATGCACTTCGAGGATGCCGCCGCCGCGGCGGCGGCCGAGATCGAAGGTGGCGAAGCCGGGCCCGTCGCCGGTGCTCACGGCCACCACGCCCGGGATCCGGAAGTCCCGCCGGTCCGCGGTCGCGATCAGCAGGTCACATCCGCGCGGCGTCCCCCCGTCGTCGGTCTCGGTGCGGAATCGGACCTTCTCCACGCCGTGGAACTCCCCGCCCTCGAACAGGTAGCCCAGCGGGGCGCGGCCGGTGGGAGTCCGGTATTCGACGATCGAGAAGAACAGGTCCTCGCCGAACACGCCGCGCACTGACTGCACCGGATGCGTGTCTGTGGCCGGCACGCCCCAGATGTGCCGGTAGAAAGCGTACGTCGACAGTTCCAGTGCCCGGCCGCCGGCCTGGACCGTCCCGGTGACCCTCCCGAACGACTCGTAGTACTCGCCGCCGGGGTCGGCGCGTTGCCCGCTCATCGAGAACCGGAAAGGTTCGGTGAAGGCGGTGTACTGGACTTCGGAACCTGGGCGCCCGGCCGCCACGACATACGAGCGCAATGGCATGACCGTGCGCACCAGCAGGTCTCCGAACCGCAGGGTGCCCACGTGGCCGCCCCCCGGCGTGTCGCCGGGCCGGACGATGGTCTGAACGTCCTTGGCCACCTCGGCCCCGATGGCCGTCCACGTACGGACCTCCGCGGTTCTCCGTGCCCAGTCCGTCCGGAGGCGGTACGCGCCCGCGGCGCCGGACTCGGGGTCGTACCAATCCAGTGACCAGCTCTCCTGCCAGGCAGGACCTTTGCCCGCCGGCGGGATGTGTGGGCCGTCGTCGACGGCGGTCAAGCCCGGCACGGTGCCCCCTTTCTCTCGTGCTCCGCCTCGTCTCGGGATTTCCGGTCGAGGGTGCCTCTCGGTGACCGATCGGCGCACGTAGTCGTAATGACGCCGGTAACGACGTCGGCGAAATCGCGGAACCAGAAACGGTCAGCCCGGAAGCGGCGCGGCGCCACACGCGCCGCCGGCCCGCAGTTCAGCCAGTTCGGTGCCGGTGAAGCCCAGTGCGGCGACAACCTCCTCGGTGTGCGCACCGACCGCGGGGGCCGGGTACCCGGGGGCCGACGGGGCGCCGGCGAAGGTACAGGGTGAATCGACCGTGGCGTAGTGCCCTCCCGCGTACCGGACCTGCCGGACCGCGCCGCTGCCGAGGACGACCGGGTCGCGCACGGCATCGGCCAGATCCTGTACCGGGGCCACGGTAAGGCCGGCCGCGGAAAGACGCCGGCACCATTCGTCGCGCGGGCGCTGGCGGAAGATCTCGTCGAGCGTCTCGACCAGGGCGGCGCCGGACTCGGCGAGCAACCTGGGATCGCCTCCACGAAAGCGCGGGTCGTCGTCGAGCCAGCGCGCGTCCAGCGCCGTCAGCAGAACATCCCAGTCCCGTTCCGGGAGCATCGACTGCAGCCAGAGCCAGCGGCCGTCGCGGCATCGGAAGCAGTTGACGGTGGGGATCGGCGCGGTGAGGCGGTCGATGCTGCGCGGCACACCCGGGTCACGCAGCGCGTCCGCGACATCAGAGGCCATCAGCCACATCGCGGTGCGGAGCAGGGAAACCGAGACGTGGTCACCATGCCCGGTGCGCTGCCGCGCGAACAGGGCGGCGCAGACCGCCCCGGCGAGCGCCGAGCCGGTGGCCCGGTCGCCCATGCCGCCGGCGGGTTGGGGTGGCGTACCCGCGCTGTCACGGAACAGAGCGGCCATGCCGGAATACGACCAGAACGCGCCGTGGTCGTAGCTGCGCCGATCTTGGGCGTCGCCCTGCCCGTAGCCGGTGACCTGTGCGTAGATCAGTCGCGGGTCCGCGGCGCGAAGCGTCGCGCTGTCCAGGCCCAACCGTGTCAGCGCGACCGGACGCATGTTGGTGACGAAGACGTCCGCGGTCCCGATCAGCCGTCGCGCCACGGTTTGGCCTGCCAGGGTGGTCAGGTCGAGCGCGACACTGCGGCGTGTCCGGTTGTGCACGTCGAATCGCGGATTGACCCCGGCGGCGCCATTAGTGCCGGGGAGCGAACCTGGCCCTCGTGCCGGGTCACCGTGCGGCGGCTCAAGCTTGATCACCTCGGCGCCCCAGTCGGCGAGAATGGTCGCGCAGGACGGTGCGGAGGCGAAGCGGCCGGCCTCGATCACCCGGATGCCGGACAGTGGTCCTTGATTCACCCCAGCATCGTGGCTCTCCGGACATTACCGGCGTCATTATCGCGAGTCAGGTTCCGTTGGTTCTAACGGCGCGCGCACCGGGTTGGGGTCGGATCTCGCGTCGGGGTGCGGCGGGTTTGGCCTCGAGCAGCCGGCGGGCGTCGCCGGGTCCAAGGCCGAGCTCCTGCAACGCGGCCACCGCCCGGCGATAGGCGGCCAGGACGGAGCTCTCGCTGCCGATCGTATGCTCGATCTGGACGAGCAGCCGGTATCCCGGGTCGCTGTACCGGTTGAGCGCCAGCAGCTGTTCGCACTCCTCGCGGGCCTGCTCGGGTTGGCCGAGCTCGACCAGCAGCCGGGCCAGTTCCAGGCGCGCCTCCTCTTGAACGACGTCGAGGTGATGGCGTCGCTCCTCGGCCCAGCTCAGGTTGCTGCCACCCAAATAGGGGCCCTGGACGATCTCAAGGGCGGCGCGAAGCCGGAGAACTCGCCCGTCGCCGCTCGCCCAGCTGGCGGTCCGCAGAAGGTCCTCGAACCGCACGTCCGCAGCGTCGACGACGGTGTCGGTCGGCAGGCCCACCAGGTTCCCGTTGCGCCGGTCCAGCGACAGCCCCGTGATCCGCCGGAACTGGAACGAGATCTGGCGGAAGTGGTTGCCGCCGTTGCGCAGAGGGACGTCCGGGAACAGGACGCTCTGCAATCGGGTGCGGTCGATCCCATTGGGATGCAGAACCAGCAGCGCCATCAGCTCGATGATCTTCATGCGGCCGATCTTCTGGGGCACGCCGTTGATCCAGATGTCGCGTTCCGGTCCGAACGGTTGCAGCCCCAGCCGGACGTTGCCCACCGCGGTGGGCAGGCGGAGCGGCCGGGCCGACGGGGCGATGACGAGCCTCCGCCAGCGCATGCCGATCGGGTCGCGGGCGTCCTCCCGCTTGGCGATGTCCGGGAATGCCCGAAGGGCAGGCAGTAAGGTGGTGAAGCTGCCCATCAGGGCCGCCGTGTGGTAGGCGAGGTCGGCGGCCTCGTGCGCGGCGTCAAGGTCGCCGCAGCGTGCTTCGGCTTCGGACAGGCATGCGGCCGCGAACGGCAGGTAGAGCCGCCGATGTGCCTTGTTCATCGACCGCACGCACTCGTTCAGCAACGGTCGCGCGGTTTCGGCACGGTCGTCGACGAGCAGCGCGAGCCCGAGGTATGTCTGACCCCACTCCAGCAGCGCCGTCTGACCCGTGGTCGCGGTGCGCTCGATGCCGTCCTGGAGCGCGGCGACCGCATCCTCCCGCCGGCCGAGTTGGAGCAGGATGTAGCCGGACAACAGCTCGTAGGCGGGGAACAGGAAGAAGGTGGTCTTGCGGCTGTCGGTGAGCGCGACCCTGATCGCCGACAGCGCGAGCTCCCGCTCACCCTCACTCAGCAGCAGCAGGGCCTCGATGAAGTGTGACTGCGGGCGTTCCCGGATCTCTTCCGGGACGCGGTTCCACAGACCCTGCGCCTCTTCGACCTTGCCGGCGAAGATCGACGCCAGAATCACATTGGGGTTGACCACGGGAGCTTTGGGATCGGCCGGGATGAGCGCGCGGAGTTCGGCGACCCTGCCCTGCAGCAGCAGACCCCAACTCATGATCCGCTCCACGTCGCCCCAGTCGGATCCGAGCGGCGGCATGGCGGGAGTGAGGTCGGTGCACACCGAAAGCATGAAACGCATGACGTCGGCCCGGTAGTCGCCCTGATAGCGGTCGAGCAGCCGGCGGGCTTCAGCGGGGTCGGACTGTAGCGCCCACGCCGCGGTGGCCAGCAGGGCGTGGTCGGCCTCCATCGCCGCCCGCAGCAGGCCGTTGCGGTCGAGGTTGCGGATCAGCTCGATCGTCTCCTGAAAGCAGCGCTGGCCGAACAGCGACCGGATCAGCGCGGCGAGCAGCTGGGGGCTGCTGTGCAGCCGCTCGCGACCGAGCCGGTTCGCCCAGCGCAGGAAGGTGTCCCAGTCGGAGCGATCGCACAGGGCCGCCGCGGCCATCTCGGCGGTCGTCTGTGCCTGACCGAGCTCGTCGATGGACAGGTACAGCTCGGTCGCCTCTTCGGCGTGCCGGTGGGCGAGCAGGAAGCGGGCGTACCGTCGCACCAGCTCGACTCGCCGCTGCGGGTCGCGGGCGAGCAGCTGGCGGTGCAGGAACGAGCGGAACAACGAGTGATAGACGACCGTGGTCTCGGTCATCGTGGTGGCCGGCAGGTGCAGCGTGCGGAGCGTGTCCCAGAGCGCATGCGCGTCGTCGCCGCACAGCGCCGCCGCCGTCTGCCGGGTGAGTACGTCGGGCACCGAGCTGTCCAGCAGGAACTGCTGTTCGGCGGGTGTCAGCTCGGACAGCACGTCGTTCATGATCACCGACGGCAGGTCGTGCGACAGGCGCTGCTCGTGGAGGCCGTAGCGGTAGCTGAACGCCGCGCCCGCGGTCCAGCCGCCGGTCGCCTCGTGGACACGTGCCCGTTGTTCCGGCGGCCCTCCGAGCAGCTCGCCCAGGTGCTCGTTCTCCTTGGACGTCAGCCGAAGCTGAGTGTCGGTCACCAGCCGGATCCGGCCGTCGAGCATCCGATGCCGAAGCGGGCCGGTGAGATCGGTCCGGCTGAGCAACAGGATCCGCAGGGGTTCGGGGCAGTACTCCAGAAAGGTTCCCAGCGCCGACTGCGCGTCCTCGGAGTACTCGAGGTGTTCGCATTCGTCGATGACCAGCAGCACGGGCTCCGGCGGCACCGAACCGGCGATGAGCGACGCCGCCTCTTCCAGTGTCGTTTCCAGATGGAAGGCCGTGTGGCGCCCGCTTTCCTGCCCGGAACCGCGCGGCGTCATCAGCGCCTCTTCGAGCCCGGACAGCAGTCGGCGTGGCGAGCTGTGCGAGCTGTCCAGGGTGATCCAGGAGATCGGCAGGGGGGTCAGCGCGCCGTACAGCTGTGCCTGAACGGTCTTGCCCGATCCCGGTGCCGCCGACACGAGCAGCACGTTGCATTCAGCGAACAGCTCGTCGAACAGATGGTCGAGTCGGGCGCGCCGCAGCACCTCACGGGGCATCCCGGGCTGGCGCAGGCGGTGGGGGAGCAGCCCGGGTTGCTTGGCCGCCACAGTGCCCGGTCCCTGAGGTCTGCCGTCGGAGGCGTCGTCGCTGGTCACCAGGGCCCTACTCCTCTCTGAGCGAGTTGTGGTGCCCATTTGCACCCGACTGTCCGAATCTTAGTCATTTGCGCAAGTAATGCAAGGATCCGACACCGCTGGCCGGGCGACCGTCGTTAACGGAGCGGATAACGAGCGGGTCCGAGCCTTGGTATGTCCTTCCAGTCCACCCGCGCAAGGGGAATTTGTGACCTTGATCCTGAGCGACAAGGATGTCCGCGGCCTCGCGGACATGCCCACCCTTGTCGATGCGCTCGAACACGGCCTCCGGGAGGAGGCGACCGGGCCTGGCGCGATCTTGCCGGAGCGCATGAACCTCGCGCTGGGCTTGACGTTGTTCCGTGTGATGCCGGCGATCCTTCCGGCCTCCGGGGTGCTCGGCCTGAAGTTCTTCTACGGCACCCTGTCCGAGGGGGTCCGGTATTCGGTCATGGTCTCGGCGATCGATGGCGGCGAGGTGCTCGCGGTGGTCGACGCCGCCTACCTCACGGCTCTGCGGACCGGCGCGACCAGCGGCGTCGCGACCCGGTATCTGGCCAGCCCGGACGCGCGTACGGTCGGGCTGATCGGATCGGGCATGGAAGCCGAGACGAATTTGGCGGCGGTCTGCGCGGTTCGCCCGATCGAGACGGTGCGGGTCTACAGCAGGAACCCGGCGCGGCGGTCCGATTTCGCCCGGCGGATGTCGGCGAGGTTCGGAATCGCGATCGAGCCGGTCGATACGCCGGAGCAGGCGGTCGCCGGAACCGATGTGGTGGTGGTGGCCACCAACACCGGCCGCGGCGGGGATGTCGCCTTCCGCGGTGAATGGCTCACGGCCGGGCAACATGTCGTGTCGATCGGATCGACGGCGACGTTCCTGCGGGAGATCGACGAGAACACCTTCCTGCGCCCGGAAGTGGTGGTTTTCGATGCCGCGCCGGCACAGGTCGGGGCCGAGTCGGGGGACGTCGTGGCCTTGATCGCCGAGCACCCGGGCTGGGAACCGCACGGCATTCTCGACGACGTGCTGGCCGGACGCCTCGCGCGTACCGATCCGGGACAGATCACCCTGTTCAAGTCCGTGGGCACGGCGGCGCAGGACCTGATCGGCGCGCTTGCCCTGTACCGGAGCGCCAGCGCTCGCGGCGTCGGACTCGTTGTGCCTGAACTGGCCGAACCCAAGGCGTTCTGAGGAGTTTCCAGCATGATCATCGAAGGAGTACTCAGCGGCCGGACGGCGTTGATGGTGGGCACCAGCCCCAACATCGGCGCCGGCATCGCCATCGAGCTCGCCCGGGCCGGCGCCCGCGTGGGCTGCGTGGACCGCGATCCGCACCTGGCCGCGCTGACGGCCAAGGACATCGCCGAGGGGGGCGGTGCCGCCCATGCCGTCGGCTGCGATGCCACCGATCCGGCGGCGGTGACCCGTGCCGTCGACGAGGTGACCGAGTCCCTCGGCCCGATCGACCTGCTCGTCAACGGTGCCGTCGTCTATGCGGTCAAGGGGCTGCTCGAGATGGAGTTCACCCAGTGGCGGCGGCAACTGGCGGTCATGCTCGACAGCGCGTTCCTGTTCTCCTCACTCATCGCGAAGAGGCTGGTCGCCGACGGCCGCAGCGGCGCGATCGTGAACCTCATCTCGACTGCGGGACACCAGGGCGAGCCGGGGAACATCGGCTACGCGACGGCCAAGGGCGGCCTGCTCAACATGACGCGATCGGCCGCGACCGAACTCGCGCCGCACGGAATCCGGGTCAACAGCCTCACCCCGACCGCGACCGACCCGGCCGAGGCCATGGCTCGTGCGCAGCGGTGGGGCGTGCCGGGTCCGGACGAGGCGACCCGTGCGGCGCTGGCGCTGGCCGAGAGGCAACTGCCGCTGGGGGCACTGCCGTCGCCGTCGGACTACGGCCGCGCAGCGGTGTTCCTGTGCTCGGACGCCGCTCGCATGATCACCGGTATTGATCTGCCGGTCGACGCCGGTTCGCTCGCGCGGTACTGGCGGGCCAAGCCGGTCGAAGGCCCGTGAGCGTGCGGTAACGAGGCCGGTAACCGGTCGGCCGCCATTCTGCTTCAACAAATGAGGAGGAAGTTCGGCACATGAGTCTGATTCAGGAGATGGGCTACGCGGCCTACGGCGTCCGCGATCTCGACCATGCGGTCGAGTTCTTCCGCAACGTCTGCCAGTTGGAGGTAACCGAGCGGGGCGACGGCGTGGTGTTCCTCAGCGGCGACAAGCGCCACCACTGGGTGCGCCTGGAGCAGCGCGCGGAACCCGGTCTGATCCGGCTGGGCTACCGGGCCGTGGACGCCGCCGCGATCGACGAGGTGGCGCGCAGGCTGGACCGGCTCGGGGTGGCGTACCAGCGGGTCGAGGACTTCGTACACAACCGGGTCACCGGGGCGCTGCGTTTCACCGCGCCGGACGGTTTCGAATACGAGGTCTACGAGCAGATGCTGAGCCTGCCGGCGTCGCCCGCCCCGGCGCGCGGCATCGCGTGCCTGCTGCACGCGGTGATCTTCGTGACTGACGTCGCGAAGGCGCGGCAGTTCTACACCGACGCGCTCGGCATGCTGGTCTCCGACCGCATCGAGGAGGTCATCACCTTCCTGCGATGCGGAAACCAGTACCACCACTCGCTCGCACTCGCCCGGGGCGAGGCCGGCAAGCTGGACCACATCGCGATGCTCGTCGACGAGATGGATGACGTGCTGGCGTTCCGCGCCCACGGCGTGGTCACCGACACCCTCGCCGGTGACGTGGTCAAGCATGTGGCGTCCAACTCCGTCTCGGTTTACCTGCGCGACGTGGTCGAGGGCATCGGCGTCGAGTACTGCAACGGCCACGATGCGATCGCCGACGAGAGTTACCCGGGCCGGTTGATCAAGGCTGGGCCGACCACGGTGAACGCATGGGCGGCCGGTTTCCCCGTGCGGCCACCGATGGATTCGCTGGACAAGCAGGCTGCCGTGGGAACAGGGCGGGGTGGCGGCACCGCGGCCGGGGCGGCCGCGAGCGGGGCCCCCGAACCATCGGCGGCGGACGCGTGAGCACCGAGACGCTGAGCCTGATCGGTGAGCGCTCCACCGGAGCGGATCCGATCCCGGTGTACGACCCGTCAACCGGTGACTTCGTGGCGTCGGTGCCGGACGCGACCGAGGACGACGCGCTGCGTGCGGTGGACGCGGCCTCGGCGGCCTTCGCGGCGTGGCGTACGTGGGCGCCGCGGCGGCGGGCCGAGGTGCTGCGGCGCTGCTACGACCTCATGTCCGAACGCGCCGAAGCGATCGCTGTGCTGATCTCCACCGAGAACGGCAAGCCACTGGCGGACTCCCGGGGTGAAGTGGGCTACGCGGCGGAGTTCTTCCGCTGGTATTCCGAAGAGGCCGTCCGGGCCACCGGTACGCTGGGCCGCTCTCCCTCAGGCGCCAACCACATCCTCACCCAGCAGGAGCCGATCGGTGTGGCGGTGCTCGTCACGCCGTGGAACTTCCCGGCCGCGATGGCCACCCGCAAGATCGCCCCCGCGCTCGCGGCGGGCTGCACCATGGTGCTCAAACCCGCAACCGAGACCCCGCTGACAGCCTTCGCGATCGCCGAGATCTGCCGCGAAGCCGGGGTGCCCGACGGCGTGGTCACGGTGCTCACCACCCGGCGCTCGGGGCCCGCTGTGGCCGCGATGCTGCACGATCCTCGGGTGCGCGCGCTGTCCTTCACCGGCTCGACGGAGGTGGGCAGGCGGCTGCTCCACGAGTCGGCCGACCAGGTGCTGAAATGCTCGATGGAACTGGGCGGCAACGCGCCGTTCCTGGTGTTCGCCGATGCCGACCTCGATGCCGCTGTCGACGGCCTGATGATCGCGAAGATGCGCAACGGCGGGCAGGCCTGCACCGCCGCGAACCGGATCTACGTGGAACAGCCGGTGCTGACCGAGTTCGCCGAACGGCTCGCGGCCCGGATGGGTGCGCTGCGGGTCGGTCCCGGCACGGCCGAGGACACCGAGTGCGGCCCGCTGATCAACGCGGCAGCCGTCGCGAGGGTGTCCGATCTGGTCGACCAGGCCATCAGTGCCGGCGCTCGGGTGCTGACCGGAGCGGTCGCACCCGACGGCCCCGGGTCGTTCTACCTGCCCACCGTGCTGACCGACGTGGCACCGACCTCGGCCCTGGCCTCGGAGGAGATCTTCGGGCCGGTGGTCGGTTTCCAGGCATTCACCTCCGAGGACGCGGCCGTCGAGGCGGCCAACTCCACCGAGTTCGGCCTGTCGGCCTACGTCTACACCGGGGACCTGAGCCGGGGACTGCGCGTCGCGGGGCGCCTGGAGAGCGGCATGGTCGCGATCAACCGCGGCCTCGTATCCGACCCGGCGGCTCCGTTCGGGGGAGTCAAGCAGAGTGGTCTCGGCCGTGAGGGCGCGCACGACGGGCTGCTCGAGTTCACCGAGACCAAGTACATCGCGGTCGACTGGTGAGCCGGCCGCGTTCACCCCGGCGTCCAGGAGGGGTGAACGCGGCCGGCCCGTGGGCCGTGGCCTCGTCGGCCTCGTCGGCCTCGACCACTCGGTCTTACCGATCCCGGCCGCTGCCGGAGCTGCTCGGCGCGGCCGAGGATGTCCTCACCTGACCCCTCAGCCCACTATCGCGTCCCCGGACATGGCCACGGCGGCGGGGATCCAGGCGGCGATCCGGTCCCACAGCGTGGCGCGGTCGTCGGCCAGGTTGTGGCAGTGCCCGGACCTTGTCACGACGTAAAGGGTCACGTCGCGGGAGGCGGGGTAGTTGCCCGGCTCGGCGTGCGGGTCGGGTGAGTTGTCGCGCACCGCGCCGAACCCCAGGAACACCGGCACCTTGATCTCCGGGACGTACTTCGCGGCGAAGCCGGGCGTGATGGCCTCCGACACGGCTCGGACCGACACCCGCGATTCGGCGGCGTCGTCAGCCGCGACGACCTCCTCGGGCACGCCGGGTGCGTGGAAGATCGGGTGCAGGCCGCTCCGCGGTACGACGCACGAGGTCGCGTCCGGCGCGGTGCCGTTGACCTGCCGGAAGATCGCCTCGCTTCGGGCGACGCGCTCGGCCAGGTCGTCCGCGCTGTTGTCCTTGTCGTAGGCGCTGACGAACTGCACGCCGTAGCCCAGCAGAACCACCGCGTCGAACGGCCGGGCCTCGGCCTGTACGACCGCGGTCAGGCAGGCACCCAACGAATGCCCCACGCCGACGAGCGGCAGCTCCTGCGCGGGCAGGCCCGATGCCAGCGTGCCGTCGCGCAGCCGCTCGCCGAGCTGCGCCGCGACCGCGGCGTCTCCGCGGGCGAGCAGCCGCACTCCCCGCTCGCCCGAGTGCCGTGGGTCGCTGCTGCCGCCGACCCCGAGATGGTCGAGGGCGACGACAAGGTAGCCGTTCGCGGCCAGGTGCTCGGCGAAGCTGTAGCCGGGATGCCCGGGCACCTCCAGGTGCCAGTAGCGCTTGTCATAGGTGCCGCCGGCCAGGCACAGCAAGGCCGCTTTCGGTGCTCCGGCCGGAGTGAACAGCCAGGCGGTCTGGGTCAGCCGCTCTCCCGTCCCCACCGCGTCGGTCACGTCGAAAACCAGTCCCTGCGGTCCCATGTCTCTCCTTCGCGCATTCCACGAACAGGCCTTCGGACTCGGCGATGCACGTGTGCGAAGCATGCGGCATCGCCGAAGTCCAGGGGTTCTCGCCAAACCAGCCCTTGGAACAGGTGGTCTAGGCCAATCGCTGCCTCAGCGGTCGCGGTCCTTGTCCAGGTGCAGCATCTTGATCGCGTTGCCCCGGCAGACCTTGTAGATCTCCTCCTCGCTGAGCTCCGCGAACATCTCCTTGGCCAGCACCGCGGTGTGCGGCCAGGTGGAGTCGGTGTGCGGGTAGTCGACCTCGAAGGTGGCGTTGTCCACGCCCACATCGTGCAGGTTCTTGACGCCGTAGAAATCGCGGAAGAAGCAGCCGTAGACCTGGCGGTAGTAGTAGTAGGACGGCGGCTCGGGCATCGCTTCGGCGAGCACGCCGTTCCACCCTCGGTGCTCCTGCCACACGGTGTCGGCCCGTTCGAGCTGGTAGGGCATCCAGCCGATCTGGCTTTCCGAGTAGCCCAGCTGCAGCGACGGCCACCGCGCGAGGATTCCGGAGAACAGGTACTCCGTCAGCGAGGCGATCGCGTTGCTGGCGGCCAGGCTGATACCGACCGCCGGCGGCGCGTCGGGCGAGACGGTCTCCATCTTCGAAGAGGAGCCGATGTGCATGCAGATCGTCGTGTCGGTCTCGGCGCAGGCCTCGAAGAACGGGTTCCAGAATCCGGAGTGGATGCTCGGGAAACCGAGGACCCACGGATTCTCGCTGAACGTCACGGCGTGGAAGCCGCGTTCGGCGTTGCGTCGCACTTCGGTGGCCGCGAGGTCGGCGTCCCAGAGCGGCACGACACCGAGCGGGATGAGCCGGTCCGGGTTGGTGGCGCACCACTCCTCGTGCATCCAGTCGTTGTAGGCCTTGATGCAGGCGAGACCCAGTTCACGATCCTTGGTCTCGCTGAACTCCTGCCCGCAGAACCGGATCATCTGCGGGAAGCACAACGACGCCTCGACGTGGTTGAGGTCCATGTCCTCCAGCCGCGCCACCGGATCGAAGCAGCCCCTGCGCATCTCGTCGAAGCTGATCGGGTTGAGGTCCATCTCCTCGCGGGCCAGACCCACGGAGGCGATGTTGCGGCGGATCGGCTTGACGACCTCATCGAAGACCCAGACGTCGGTCTCCGGGCCGTTTTCGTCCTTTTCTGTGACGAAGGACCCGGCATTCCACCGGGTCTTGCCGACCGAGCGGCGCTCGTAGTGCGGTGCCCGGTCCATGAACTTCTGCGGCAGCCGATCCGTCCAGACGTTCGGCGGTTCGACGACGTGGTCGTCGACGCTGATGAACCAGGGCAGCTCACCGCCGGTCGGCGAGGTGGCTTTGCTTTCGGTCATGCCAGATCCCTTCTGACGCGTGTCGGAGCCCAGGCCTGTATCCCGGTTTTCGTGTGGGGCCGAGTCTGCGCCGCGGCCTATTACCGCCGTCATTACGAGGGCGATGGGTAACGCCCGCGGTAATCGGACCGGGCGCACGCTGCTTCGCGATGGCCGCAGGTAAGGGCTTGCGGGGAAGGAGCGCCCGGATGACCGAGGTACAGCCTGTGGAGATCGAGCGTTTTTATCGACCGCGGTCGATCGCGGTCGTCGGCGCACACGACACACGAGCGGGTCTGGCCGGGCTGACGGAGAAGGCGATCACGCACGCCAAAGCCGTCGGGGCGGCGTTTCACCCGGTGAATCCGAAGCGAGAATCCGTGTTCGGGATTCCCTGCGTCGCGAGCCTGACCGATCTCCAAGGGCCCATCGATGTGGTGGTCGTCCAGGTCGGCGACCCGGTCGGCGTGATCGACGCGGCGGCCGACGCCGGGCTGAAGGTCGGGTTCTATCTGGTCTTCTCCAACGGGTTCTCCGAACTCGGCACCCCCGAGGGGGTCGCCCGGGAGCGCAGCCTGCTCGAGGCTGTGCGCCGGGCCGGAGCCCGGCTGGTCGGTCCGAACACCAACGTCAACGCCTGGGACCCGCTCGCCGACCTGCCCGGCCGCCGGCTCGCGGTGGTGTCGCAGAGCGGCGTGCAAGGGCGGCCGTTGACGCAGGCCCAGGAACTGGGGGTCGCACTGAGCTACTGGGCGCCGACGGGCAACGAGGCCGACCTGGAAGCGGCGGACTTCGCCGAGTTCTTCGTGCGCGACCCGGAGACCGCGGCCGTCTGCGGCTACATCGAGGGTTTCAATTCCGGCGAGAAGCTGCGCTCGGCCGCCATCGCCGCGATCGAGAACGACACCCCGATCGTGCTGGTGAAGGTCGGCCGCAGCAGCCTCGGCAGCTCGATGGCGCAGTCCCACACGGGCCACCTCGCCGGCGCCGACGAAGTCTACGACGCGTTCTTCGAGCAGTTCGGCATGGTCCGGGTGCCCGACGTCGACCAGCTCGTCGAGGTCGGGGTGGCGCTGGCCCGATGTCCGATACCGACCGCCGAAGGCGTGGTGATCTGCAGCGCCTCCGGCGGCACCGCGGCGCACGTCGCGGATCTGGCCACGCTCGGCGGCCTGTCGATGCCTTCGCTGTCCGCGCGGACGCAGGCGGATCTCGCCGAAGTCATCCCTGCGGGCTTCCGCCTCGACAACCCGGTCGACAACGGCGGCGCGGTGGTGATCGGCGATCGCGAGGCCGGGCGGCGGATCTGGGAGCTGTGCCTGCGTGACGAGCACATCGGCGTGATGCTCTGCCCGATCCCGGCGTCGGCCCCCCAGCTCACCGACGCGATGATCGAGATCGTGCTGCAGGTCGCGGCTACGGCGACCAAGCCGATCCTGCCGATCTGGAGCGGCCCATCCGTGCGGCATCCCGGTTATCAGGCATTGTGGGATGCCGGGCTGCCCGTGTTCCGCAATGTCAGCAATGCCGTCGCCGCGGCCCGTGCGCTGATCGGCCATCCGGCGCGTACGCCCCGGCTGAAGGAGATCGCCCGGCTGGCCCGGGAGCATCCCTCGCCGGCGGTGCCCAGCGGCGAGGGGTGGGTGCTGGAGGAGAGCGAGTCGACCCGCTGGCTCGAGAGCCACGGGATTCCGTTCGCCCGGCACGCCTTGGCCGGCACGGTCGAGGAGGCTGTCGAGGCGGCGGAGACCATCGGCTGTCCCGTCGTGCTCAAGGGCCGCGGCGCGGCACACAAGAGCGAGCGCGGGTTCGTCGTCACCGGGCTCGCCGACGCGGCTGCCGTGCGGGCGGCCGCCGAGCTGCTTCGCGACCGGGGAGCGGCCGGATTCCTCGTCGCCGAGCAGGTCAGCGGGGGCATCGAACTGCTGGTGGGCATCACCGCTGACCCCGTCCTGGGCCCGGTGGTGCTGGTCGGCGCGGGCGGGGTGACCGCCGAGGCTCAGCGTGACGTCGCCCGCTCGGTGTTGCCGCTGACCCGCGAACGGGCCATGGAGATGCTCGCTGGCCTGCGCATTTCACCGCTGCTCGACGGCTGGCGCGGCGCGCCCGCGGCGGACCGCGACGCGGTGGTCGACCTGCTGTTGAAGCTCGCGAGCATCGCCGAGACCGGCCAGGTGGTCGAGCTGGACGTCAACCCGATTCTCGCGCGACCAGGCGGTGTGCTCGGGCTGGATGCGCTGGTCCGACTGGCTCCCGGGGTGACGGGCCCCGTAACGGGTTCGGGCACAGGGTGGTCGGCATGACCACGGAACCGGATTTCGACGTCGCCGTCATCGGTGCCGGCGGCGCCGGACTGGCGGCGGCGGTGAGCGCCGCGGACGCCGGAGCGAGCGTGCTGATCGTCGAGGCCGCCGACACGGTGGGCGGCGCGACGACACTGGCCGGCGGGAGTTACATGGCCGCCGGTACGCCGGTGCAGGCCGCCGCAGGTTACCCCGGTGACACGGCCGACGCCTTTTTCGACCACTATCTCACCTTCAATCGCTGGGCCGTCGACCCGGCGATCGCGCGCCGTTTCTGCGACGCGGCGTTACCGACCTTCGAGTGGCTGGTCGGCCTCGGGGTGCGGTTCACGCCGGAAGGCTTGTATCGCGCGACCCGCGAGCCGGTGCCGCGCAGTCACCGGCCCGTCGGCGGAGGCCAGGCCTATGTCGATGCGCTGCACCGGGCCGTTCGCTCGCACGGGGTGGACATCGCGCTGAGACGGCGGGTGGACAGCCTCGTGCCCGGCGGCGAGGGGACCGGGTACACCATCGGCGCGGGCGGTGACGAGATGACCGCACGCTCCGTCGTGCTGGCCACCGGGGGGTTCGGGGCCAACTCGGACCTGGTGCGGCGGCATTTCCCGGACGCACAGGGCGAGGTGTGGTCTCCCGCGCCGCAGACCTGCCGGGGCGACGGCCTCGAACTGGCCACCGCCGCGGGCGCCGCGACCAGCGGTGTCAACCACGGCGACCTGCTGCTCACGGCCGGTTTCGTACGGGACATCGAGCCCTTCGTGCCACCCTGGCTGCTCATGGTCGGCAGACACGGCCGCCGGTTCGTCGACGAGAGCGCCCCCTACGCCGTGGTGACCCCGCTCGCCCTGGAGCACGGGCCCTGTTGGGTGGTCCTCGACGACCGGATGCTGCGATCGGCGAAGGCCGATCCGGCCAGCGCCTGGGGCGCGGGAACATGGACCGCCGACACCTTGCTGCCCGCGGTCGCCGACGGCCACGTGCTGCGAGCCGACACCGTCGAGGAGTTGGCGGCCGCCATCGGCACGCCGGGACCGGCGCTGGCCGCGACGATCCGCCGCTACAACGAGTCGTGCGCGGCCGGGGCGGACACTGAGTATCTCAAGAAGCCGGCCGGGCTCGTCGCCGTCGACCAAGCGCCCTACTACGCGGTCCGGCTGTGGCCGGCCGTGGTGGCGCTCACCGGGTACGGGCCGCGCATCGATCCGGACGCGCGGGTGTTGCGGGCCGTGGACGGAGACCCGGTGCCGAACCTCTACGCCGCCGGCGAGCTGACCGGCAACGTCCTCGGGCCCCAGTACCTCGGTGGGGGCAACGCGATCGGCAATGCGCTCGTGTTCGGCCGGATCGCCGGCCTGTCCGCGGCCGCGGGAGCCGACCGATGAGCAGGGCGGGAACCTGCGCCATCGCGGGAATCGCCAACACGCCGTATACGCGGGGCACCGACAAGTCCACCTTGGACCTTCATCTGGAGGCCTCGCTCGCCGCGCTGGCCGACGCCGGGCTGACCCCGGCCGACGTCGACGGCGTGCTGCCCAGCGCGAGCGCGGGCCGCACCGCCGAGGACTTCATCCTCAATCTCGGCCTGCGCGATCTGGCGTTCGCCCCGACCGCGCATATGGGCGGCGCGAGCCTGATCTCCTCCATCCAGAACGCCTGCCTGGCCATCGACGCGGGCGTCGCGTCGTGCGTCCTCGTGCCGGCGGGGCGGCGCGGCTACTCGGGAGAGCGGATTTCGGCAGGTCGTGGCGTGATGGAGCCGATCATGTCGACTCTCGTCGAGTTCGAGGCGCCCTACGGCAACGTCGGTGCCGCCCAGTGGTTCGCGCAGGCAGCCCAGCGGCATATGCACGAATACGGCACCACGAGCGAGCAACTCGGCCACGTCGCGGTGACCTGCCGTGCCCACGCGAACCTCAATCCGCAGGCCCTCATGTACGGAAAGCCGATGACGCTGGCCGACCACCAGGCCTCACGGATGATCACCACCCCGTTCCGGCTGCTGGACTGTTCGCTGGAGTCCGACGGCGCGGGAGCCCTGGTGATCACCAGCGCCGACCGGGCACGGTCGCTTGGACGTGGCGACGCGCTGATCGCCGGAGTCGGCGAGGCGCACAGCAGCGCGCCGACCTCGATCACCCAGAAGCCCGACGTCGCCGTCGTACGGAGTCTCCAGGTAGCCGCGGCACGGGCGTTCGCCATGGCCGGCATCACGGTGGCCGAGGCCGACACCGTCCTGATCCACGAGGGTTTCAGCTGGTACGTCATCGCCGCGCTGGAGGCCCTCGGTGTCGTCAAACCCGGTGAGGGCGGTCCGTTCGTCGCCGACGGCAACATCCGGCTCGGCGGGCCGCTCCCGGTGAACCCGCACGGCGGTGCCCTCTCCGAAGGACACGTGTCCGGCGTCAATCATGTGATCGAGGGCGTCCGCCAGCTCCGCCGAACCGTTGAGCCGGCCCGGCAGGTTCCCGACTGCGCCACCGTCGTGGTCGTCAACGAGGGGAACTTCTTCGACGGCACCGTTCTGGTCCTGGAGAAGGGACAGTGATGAGCAGCCGACCGATGCCGCCACCCAATCCGCTGACAGCCGGGTTCTGGGAAGCTGCCCGCCGTCACGAGCTGGTGCTCCAGCGCTGCGCGTGCGGCCGGTTCCGGCACTACCCCCAACCGTTGTGCCCGGAGTGCTACGGCGGCGACTGGAGCTGGGTACCGGTCAGCGGCAAGGGCGCCATCTACACCTACACCGTGACGCACCGGCCGTTCCATCCGGCGTGGGCCGGGCAGACGCCCTATGTGGTGGCGACCGTCGAGTTGCCCGAGGGAGTTCGAATGGTCAGTGACCTGCCACCCGAGGACACCGAGGCGGTCCGCATCGGGGCGCCCGTCGAGGTGTTCTTCGACGACCACGAAGCCGTGACACTGCCCCGGTTCCGGCTGGTCCGATGAAGCCGTTCCGGGTGCACGTCGCCGAGGACGCGTTGGCGGAGCTGGGTCGCCGCATCGCCGCCACGAGATTTCCGCCGCCCTCTCCGGGTGAGCCGTGGTCGGACGGGACATCCGAGGCGTACCTGCGTGAGCTGCTGGAGTACTGGCGGGATGGATTCGATTGGCGCGCGCAGGAGGAACGCATCAACGCCCTCCCGCAGTTCCAGGCCGAGGTCGACGGACGGGAACTGCATTTCGTGCACGCCCGCTCGGCGGAACCGGGTGCGTTCCCCCTCCTGATGACGCACGGGTGGCCCGGATCGTTCTGGGAGTTCCACCGGATCATTCCGCTGCTGACCGACCCGGCCGCACATGGCGGGGACCCACGCGACGCCTTCCACGTCGTCGCACCCTCGCTTCCCGGCTACGGCTGGTCGGCCATCCCGGACCAGCCCGGCTGTGACCCTGCCGCCATCGCTCGCGCGTTCGCCGCGTTGATGGCGAACCTGGGCTACTCCACCTATGGCGCGCAGGGAGGTGACTGGGGAGCGCGGATCTCGGCCCAACTGGGGGTGAGCGACGCCGACCACGTCGCCGGCGTGCATCTCAACTTCCCGAGCTTCATCACCCCGCCACCCGACTTCGACGGCTCCGGCCTGGACGCCGCCGACCGCGCGGCGCTGGCGGCCGCCCGAGCCTTCGGCAGGGACGCCGCCGCCTATCTCCACTTGCAGTCCACCCGCCCGCAGACGCCCGCGTTCGGGCTGTCGGACTCACCGGCCGGCCTGGCCGCCTGGATTGCCGAAAAGTACCGGGAGTGGACCGACTGCCACGGCGAGGTGGATCGCGCGGTCGGGCGCGACGACCTGCTCACCATCATCACGATCTACTGGGTGACCAACACGATCGGCCCGTCGATGCGGCTCTATCACGAGCACGGTCGCCGGCCGTGGAATCAGCGGGTGCCGGTGCCCGCGGGCTGCGCGGTGTTCCCGGCCGAGACCTCGCCGCCGGTGCGGAGCTGGGTCGAGCGGTTCCTCGACGTACGCCAGTGGACGGATATGCCACGGGGCGGGCATTTCGCGGCGCTCGAGCAACCCGATCTACTCGCTGCCGACATCCGCCGATTCTTCCGTCCGCTCCGTGCGACGTCCCGCTGAACCGCAGCGGGCCGAGCGCGACTGGCCCCCACCCACCACCACAAGGGAAGGCGGACCAAAGATGAAGGTAACCGTCGACGTCGGCCGCTGTCAGAGGCACGGCCGTTGCAACACCACCTGCCCCGATGTCTTCGCTTTCGACGAGGAGGGTTTCGTCTTGTGCTGACCTCCTCGGTCGGGGACGAGCTGGCGGCTGACTGAGGTCCGGAACGCCGGACGCAACTGCCCAGAGCGAGCCATCTCCACCGAATGAGCCCGTCGAACGTGGAGCGGCCCCGGAAAAGATCTCCTGGATCTGTCCGGGGCCGTCGCATGTTCACATCAGGCGGGATCGCGGCCGATGAGGAATTCCGCGTCCGCATCCGGCGCGTCCGGGATCCCGGACGCGCGAAGCCGGCACAGCACGGGCAGTCCCAGTAGGCGTGGTCAGCGTGAACCCGTGCATGAGACCGCGCCTAGCCGAGCGCGCCGGATTCCCTGAGCTTGGCGATATCCGGTTCAGTGAACCCCAGCAGCCGGGTCAGGACCTGCTCCGTGTCCTGGCCCACGTCCGGGTGGCGATGCAGCGGTCCCTCGCTGACGCGGGACATCTTGATCGGGTTTCCCGGCATGAGCACGGGCCGCTCGGTGCCGGTCGGGATCTCGACAAGCATATTGTGCTCGCGCACGTGCTCGTCGGCCGCCAGATCGTCCATCGTGAAGCACGGCCCGGCCGGAATGCCTGCCGCCGCCATTTCCTCGACGGCCTGAAGCCTGGTGCGCCGCCGCGCCCACTCTTCGATCGCCGGCCGGAAGATGTCCTCGATGTGAGCCGTCCAGGCCAGACGATCGGACAGGCGCGGATCGTCGAGCCACTCCGGCCGGCCGAGCAACTCCGCGAGGCCGGCCAATTGGTGCTCACGGATCACCGCCATCAGGAAGTACCCGTCGGCCGCCTCGAACGTCGTCATGATCCCGACACCATGGCCGGTGGCCATCCTGGCCGGCAGCCCCAGCGACCACAACTGCGGGTACATGTCGTTCATCGCGATCATGGCGTCGAACATCGACACGTCCACCTGCTGCCCCAGCCCCGTCACCTCCCGATGCCGGACCGCCGCGAGCAGGCCGATGACGGCGAACAGGCCCGCCGAGAGGTCACCGAGCGCTCCGGCGACCCCGGTGCGCGGGGGGTCGCCGGGCTCCCGGGCGATCTCGGGCAGCCCGGCCATGGCTTCGACCACCGGCGCATACGCAGGCCATGAACGGTACGGCGAGGGCGTGTGGTTGCCGAACCCCGACACCGACAGGTAGATCGCGCGCGGGGCGACCTTGGCGACGTCGGCGTACCCGAGCCCGAGCCGGTCCATCACGCCGGGCCGCATGTTCTCGGCGACGACGTCGACCTCCCCGGCCAGGCGCAGAAAGAGCGCGCGGCCCTCGGGATTCTTGAGGTCGAGCACGATGCTCGACTTGTTGAGGTTGCTCCGGGCGAAGGTGCCGCCGACCGTGGTGCCGCCAGGTTCGGGCACGATCGGGCGCGCCGCACGGCCACCTTCGCCGGCCGGCGGTTCCACCTTGATCACCTCGGCGCCGAGGACTGCCAGCAACTGGGTGCCGTACGGCAGTGACAGCATGTGCTCGGCGGCCAGGATCCGCAGGCCGGCCAAGGGCTTGCCCCACTCCGCCCGGTCCTCGCCGTATACGGTTTCGAGTCGCACGTCGACCCTCTCTGCTCAACAGTGAAAACGCTGGTCAACCGAACGCACCGCTGCCGCGCAGCCCGGTGATCTCCTCGTCGGTCAGGCTGAATCCGCGCAGGAGTTCGTCGACGTCCGCCGTGCTGGTCGGTCCTACGGGCTGCTGGTTCAGGTCCGGGGGATCGGGGACGGCCAGCCGGGGGGCGAGTTGGCGGATCGAGCGGCCTTCGTGCTCCACCTCGATCGTGAGCGCGCGGCTGCGCAGGTGGGGATCGGCGAGGGCTTCGGCGGGCGAGTTGACCGGGGCGACGCAGGCGTGCGGCCCCAGCTCGGTGATCCATTCCGCACGGGTACGGGTGGCGAACACCGCGGCCACCTCAGCGCGGATCTCCTCCTGCGAACCCGGATGGTGCTGATCTGGTATCCGGTGTTCCAGACCAAGCCCCCGGCACAGCGCCGCCCAGAAGTGGGGTTCGATCGCACCGACGCTGAGCCATCGGCCATCGGCCGTCCGGTACACGTCGTAGCAGGCCGAACCACCGGTCAGCAGGCCCGGCCCCGAATGCTCCTCGCCGGCGAGGTGGCCGTCGAGGACGAATTGCATCACCCGAAGCACACTGTCCATCACGGACACGTCCAGCCGGGCGCCTTCGCCGGTCTGCACCCTGCGCAGCAGAGCGCTGAGCAAGGCCACGGCGGTGGAATAGCCGCCGACGGCGTCGGCGACCGTTCCTCCTGGCAGCGCCGGTCCTCCGTCGGCGCGACGCGTCCCCGCATCGAGGAAACCGCCGAGCGCGAGCCAGTTGAGGTCATGGGCGGGCCATTGCGCATAGGGTCCGTGCTGGCCGTAACCGCTCACCGAGCAGTACACGATGGACTCGTTGGTGCGGCGGACGTCTTCGTAGCCGATGCCCAGACGGGCCGCGACGCCGGGCCGGAAGCTCTCCACCATCGCGTCGGCGGTGCCGAGCAGCCGATGGACGAGCGCGCGACCGCTGTCGTGCTTGAGGTCGACGGTCAGCTGCGGGATGCCCCGGTTCGCGCTGTAGGCGTACCACGGCGCCGCCATGACCCGGTTGCCCCGGTCCGGCGGCCGCACCTTGATCACCCGCACACCGTAGTCCGCCAGCAGCCGAGTGCATCGCGGTCCCGGACCCATGCTGGAGAAGTCCAGCAGAACGAGCTTGTCCAACATGCGGCAAGGCTCTCGTCCGACTCGTTATCAAACCCGTTAACGGGGGTGTAATCCGCCAGGCCGTGACTGGTAACGCGGACCGTAATGGAACGCCGCCGATGCTCGCACGATCAGCCGACGAGGTGAGGAGAAGTCATGTCAGGGCCACACGACGGACGAATAGCTGTTGTCACAGGTGCCGGTCGCGGCATCGGTCAGGAGTACGCCGCCGCGTTGGCGTCGGACGGTGCGACTGTGGTCATCGCGGATGTGGACGACCGGCTCGCCGCGGAGACCGTCCAGCTCATCACCGACAAGGGCGGCAAGGCGGTCGCGAGGCACGTCGATGTCGCGGCCAAGGAGTCGACCGCCGAACTCGGTGACTGGGTGCGCAGAGAGTTCGGTGCGGCGCACATCTTGGTGAACAACGCCGCGATCTATCACTCGATGCGCATGGACGCTCAAATGGATGTCGACATCGATTACTGGCGCAAGATCTTCTCGGTCAACCTCGATGGCGCGCTGCTGATGACGCAGGCGTTGGCGCCGTTGATGATCGAAGCCGGGTGGGGCCGCATCGTCAACCAGACCTCCACCGGGGCGTATGCGGGACTCGGCGGCGCGTACTCTGTCTCGAAGCTGGCCCTCATCGGCCTCTCACAAGGATTCGCCCGGGAACTCGGCAAGCACGGCATCACAGTCAACACGATCGCCCCCGGCCTGATCCACACCGAAGCCACCATGGTGACCGTCTCAGCCGAAGCCCGCGCCGCGATGCTGGCCCAACAGGCGGTGAAGAAGGAGGGTCAGCCCGCCGACCTGGTCGCCGCGCTGCGCTTCTTCTGCAGCGACGAGGCCGGCTGGGTCAGCGGCCAGGTCACCATCGTCGACGGGTTCAAGACCCTGCGCCTCTGAGGCGCGCGGCGCGCCCGCGGTGCCGCGATTTCTCCGGCACCGCGGGCACAGGCTCACTTCGCGACGGGGACCACGCCGACCGGGCGCGCGCTCGGACCGCCCACGTCATGCTGGACGGACAGTTCGGTGAAGCTCTCCATGCCCCAGGCGCCCAGTTCGGCGCCGAGGCCGCTCTGCTTGACACCCGCGATGGGCTGCACCGGCCACAGCACGTTCTTGTGGGTGTTGACCCACGTCGTCCCGGCTTCGATCCGATCGGCGACGACCCGGCCACGCGCCGGATCCGCGCTCCACACCGAGCTACCGAGACCGTATTCCGACGCGTTCACCGTGGCCAGCACCTGTTCGACGTCGCGGTAGGCGACGACCGGCAGGGCGGGGCCGAACTGCTCCTCGTCGACGATCCGGAACCCGTCGGCGACCGAATCGAGGATGGTCGGCCGGTAGAAGTAGCCGGGGCCCTCGATGGGCGCGCCGCCGGCGGCCACCCGCCCGCCGCGTCGAACCGCGTCGGTCACCAGTTCCCCGACGATCGACCGCTGGGCGTCGTAGGTCAGCGGCCCCATCCGGGTGGCCGGGTCATGGCCGTCGCCCACCACGACGGTGTCCGCGATGGCGGCGAGCGCGGCGACGAGTTCATCGCGCAGCGATTCGGGCACGTATACCCGCTTGACCGCCACACAGGTCTGCCCGGCATTGCCGAACGCACCCCAGAAGAGCGCCTCCGCGACATCGGACACGACGGCATCGTCCAGGACGATGGCCGGGTCGTTGCCGCCCAGTTCCAGCACGGTCCGCTTCAGGTCCCGTGCCGCCGATTCGGCGACGAGCCGCCCGGTGCGGGGAGACCCCGTGAAGGTGATCAGCCGTGGCACCGGGTGGCTCGTCATCCACCGGCCCAGGTCGGTTGCCCCCCCGCTCAGCACGTTGACCACACCTGCGGGCAGCACCGGGCGCAACACCTCACCGAGGCGCAACGTGGCCAGCGGCGTGAACGGGGACGGCTTGAGCACAACCGTGTTCCCGGCCGCCAACGCCGGCGCGATCTTCATCCCGCCGGCGACCAGCAGCGGCGCGTTCCACGGTGTGATCGCCGCGACCACACCCACCGGGCGGCGCCGGACGACGACCCGCGCCTCCGGGCCGTCCTGCAACACCATCGGTTCGAGCCGCACACCGGCGAAGTGCCGCAACGCGGCGACCGTGCCGAGCACCTCCGCCCGCGCCTCGGCGAGCGGCTTGCCCTGTTCACTGGTGACGAGCTCGGTCAGCTCGTCAGCCGCGGCGACGACCGCGTCGGCCGCCGCGTTCAGGGCGGATTCCCGACCGTCCGCGTCGGCGGCCCACCCCGGCAACGCACGGGCGGCCGCCCGGAAGGCGTCGTCGAGCTGGGCCGAGGTGGCATCCGGAGCCACGGCGAGGACCTTGCCGGTCGCCGGGTCCTCGACCGAGAAGGTCGCGCTCCCACGCACTGCGGTCCCATCGATGGTCATGGTCAGCCCGTCGGGTGCCATTTCCTACCTCCCTTTTGGTCGGGCGGTCGAAACCGCCGCATGTGCGCGCCATTGCCGCAGGTCTGTGTTTCGGCTGCGAGCGTGACCGGCTGCGGGTTACCGGCCGCGTTACCGCGCGCCCGCCGCCTTCGACCGGCTCGGCCGGGATGTCACGAATGGCCAACGCTACGGATCCGGTGTCCGAGCACCGGATGGGGACCTGCTCGCACGTGTCGCGCTACGCCGCCACCTTCATCCATCCGCGGACGCCGAGGGCCGCCAGCACGCGGCCAGTAGTCCGAGTGCGCCCAAAACCCCGGCCGCGAGCACGCCGAGGGCCGGCCAGCCGCCCGCGAAGTCGATGCCCACCAGGTGGTCGAGCGACCACGCGCCGGGACCGAGCGCGGCGAGCGCGGCCGATGCCACCGCGAGCACCAGCACGTATTCGTATCCGTCCTTGAACACGAAGAATCCGTTCGGCCGGTGGGCCGCGATCCCCGCCACCGTGGCCACCCCCACCGTGGCGGCAGTCCACAGTGGAGTCGCCAGGCCGAGCAGCAGGCCGACCCCGGCGGCCATCTCGAGCAGCCCGCTCGTCCAGGCATGCAGCGCGGGCGGCCGCAGGCCAAGCCCGCCGAACCAGCGCGCCGTGCCGGCCACTCCGCCCGGCCCGAACAGATGGTTGTGGCCGTGCGCGATCATGATCACGCCGATCACCGCCCGCAACAGGGCCGCCGCGAGATCGATCTCGGTCAACTCGATCACCCGCCCAGAGCCGGCAGGACCTTGTCGATCACCAGGTCGAGCTGCTCGCGCTGGTGCCACGACGCGATCCGCAGGGCTAGGTGCGTAGTGCCCTCCGCGATTACCGCGCGGAGCTGCTCGACGCACTGCTCGGGTGAGCCCGCCGCCGTCATGGCGGCCGCGGCGTCACGGTCGAACATGCCCTCGCCGTAGTACTGGTCGAAGAAGCGCTGTGCCTCGTCGAGGCAGGCCTCGCGATCGGGTCCGATGTTGACGCTGTGGTATGCCGCGACCGGGAACGTGCCCGGGTCCCGGCCCGCGGCCACCAACTGCTCGTCGAGCTGGACCCTGGTGTCGGCGATGTAGCCCGGCCGCACGCGAACCGTCAGCAGGCCGTCGGCCTTCGTGGCCACCCGTTTGATCACCCGCTCGGCGGCCGGGCCTGCCGGGGGGTTCGCGCTGATCCAGATGGGGCAGGGCCGCTGCACCGGGATGGGCTGGATGCGGATGGCGTCGTACTGCGAGAAGCGCCCGTGGAAGGTCACCGCGTCGCCGGTCCACAGCCGGCGGACCAGGTCGATGTTCTCCTCAAGCCGCGCCGCTCGCAGCTTGTCGGGCACTCCGCCGAAATGCGCGCCTTCGAGCTCCGACGCCCCGCCCCGCTTCTGCAGGCCGTTGCACACCGCCAGCAACATCCGGCCGCCCGAGATCTCATCGAGTGAGGCCCACTGGTAGGCGAACAGGGCCGGGTCGCGGATGGGGAAGCTCGCCATGCAGCCGACGGCCAGCCGAATCCGGCTGGTCACCCCGGCGAGCGCTCCGAGGCACGCGATCGAGTCCGCGCGCGCCTTGGAGGTGAGGCTGTCGCCCACCCAGACCGTGTCGAACAGGCCGGACTCCTCGGCCACCGGAGCCATCCTGAGCAGTTCGGGCAGGTCGGCGACGCCAAACAGCGCGCTTCGCTGCGGGATGATCAGGCCGATCGAGTCCACCATGGCGCCTCCTCGCGCTGGGAAAAGCTGAGGCCCACCTTGCCCCCGGGGACGTTATCGACCTCGTTAACCGGCAAGCCCGTAACGTTGCCGGTAATCCGTCGCAAGCACGCTCGCTGATGTGACCACTGAGAAGACATCCGTCGCTCGCTTGACCGCCGATCGCCTCGGCCGGGTCGGCGCCTGGAGTTTCGGCCTCGACGGGCTGCCCGTCGCCGAGGCGATCCGGGTCGCCCGCGCTGTGGAAGACCTCGGTTTCGGATCGCTGTGGATCGCCGAGGGCGCCGCGAGCCGGGAGGCGCTTTCACATGCCGCCGTCCTGCTCGGCGCGACCTCCCGGCTCGTGGTGGGTACCGGGATCGCCAGCATCTGGGCGCGGGATCCCGCCGCGATGGCCGCGGGGTGGCGGACCTTGGCGGACGCGTTCCCTGGCCGGTTCGTACTCGGCATGGGAGTGAGCCACGCCGGCGCGGTCGGGCGCCGGGGCCACGAGTACACCGCCCGGCCACTCACCCGGATGCGCGAGTACCTCGACGCCATGGACTCGGCCACCCTGCACAGCCCGGTGCCCGAGCCCGGACCCACCCGGGTGCTCGCCGCGCTGCGCCCGCGCATGCTCGAGCTCGCCGCGCAGCGAACCGACGGTGTGCACAGCTATTTCGTCCCCGTCGAGCACACCCGCCGCGCCCGCGCGGCGATCGGCCCGGACGCGCTCCTGGTGCCCGAGCAGGCCGTTGTGCTGGAACGCGACCCGGCGACCGCCCGGGCGGTGGCACGGACGCACACCGGGCACTACCTCGCCAGGGAGAACTACCGGGAGAACCTGCGCTCGCTGGGCATGCCCGCGGAGGAACTGGACCACGACGGAAGTGACGGCGTGGTCGACGCGCTGGTCGCCTGGGGCGATGACGACGCCATCCGGGCCCGGATCGAGGAACACCTCGGCGCCGGGGCCGACCACGTGGTGCTTCAGCCGATCGGGGCGGTGCCCGGCGCGGACGCGGCGATCGAGCAGTTCACCCGGCTCGCCGCGATCGTCAAGGCGTGAGTCCGGAGCCCGCCGTCAGCAGTTCGCCGCCGTCGATGGGGATCGTCACCCCGGTGAGGTAGGCCGCGTGGTCTCCCACCAGGAACGCGACGAGATCCGCCACCTCTCGAGGGGTGCCGAGGCGGCCCTGCGGATTGAGCGGCTGATCGCGTTTGCGCGCCCATTGAACGATGGGCCCGACCAGATCGGTCTCGACCTTGCCCGGCGCCACGCCGATGACCCGGACCTGCGAAGAGGCCCATTCGAGAGCGAGCACCCGGGTGAGCATGACCAGAGCGGACTTGCTGACGTTGTAGGCGACCAGCCCGCGCGAAGGATAGTAGGCGGCAGTGCTGGCGTTGTTGACGATCACACCGCCGCGCTCACCCATCAGCCCCTTCGCGCGGCAGGCCAGGTACCAGGGCGCCGACAGATTGACCTCGAGGGTGTGATCCCAGACGTCCTGGTCGGTGCGCTCGGCCCGGGTCGCGGTCGGCAGCACGCCGGCATTGTTGACCAGGATGTCCAGGGAACCGAACTCGTCCTCGACGCGGTCCATCAGCGCGCTCAACGACGATCGGTCCGCCATGTCGGCGGCGATCGCCGCCGCCCGCGCACCAGAGGTCCGCAGTTCCTTCGCGAGTGCGGTGATTGGGCCCTCGCTGCGGGCGACGAGCACCACCTCGGCGCCGTCCTCGGCGAGCCGCCGGGCGATGGCTTCGCCGATTCCCCGGCTCGCCCCGGTAACCAGGGCTCGACGTCCATGTAGCTGCATGCCATCACTGTCGGCACGGCATATTACCGCCCGCGTTATGAGTGGTGGGCGGCGTAACGCCCCCTGGATAGACCGGTGTAGAACGCCCAGGCTCGACAGCCGGACGCGATGAGGAGGTAACAGGTGAGCTTCAGCCCGGACGAGGAAGCCGAGGCCTTGCGCGCGGTGGTCCGCGACTTCCTGGACAAGCAGTCGCCCGAGGACGAGGTTCGCCGCCTCATGGAGACCGGTAGCGGCGTCGATCCCACGGTCTGGCGGAAGGCGGCCGAGGAGCTCGGGCTGCACGGGATCGCGATCCCCGAACGTCACGGTGGCAGCGGGGCGGGCCCGGTCGAACTCGGGGTGGTGTTCGAGGAGATGGGCGCCGCGCTCTACTGCGGCCCGTTCTTCGCCACCGTGGGCCTGGCCGCGACCGCGCTGACCGAGTTCGGCGGGGACGGCGCCGCCGAGTACCTGCCGGGCATCGCCGCGGGCGACACGATCGCGACGCTGGCCTGGCCGGGTACCGGCACCGGCGGCGGTGCGTTGAGGGCCCTGGAAACCGACGGTGGGTGGACGGTGTCGGGGACGGCCGGCATCGTCATCGACGGCGCCGCCGCCGATCTCGTCCTGGCCGCGGCCGACACCGCCGCCGGCGTGGGCCTGTTCGCCGTCGACGGCACGGCGTCGGGCCTGCGGCGCACCCCGCTCACGACGCTGGATTCCACCCGCAAGCTCGCTGAGCTTAAGTTCCACCGCGTCCCCGCCCGCCTGCTCGGCAGGGCGGAAGGCGTGCTCCGCCGCACCGGCGACCTCGCCACCCTGTATCTGGCCGCGGAGCAGCTGGGCGGGGCGGCTCGGGTGCTCTCGACCTCGGTGGACTACGCCGGCACCCGCGTGCAGTTCGGCCGGGCGATCGGCTCGTTCCAGGCCATCAAGCACCGCTGCGCGGACATGCTGATCGACGTGGAGTCCGCGCGTTCGGTGGTCTACCACGGCCTGTGGACCGCGGTGCACGACCCGGTCAACCTGCCGGCCGCCGCGGCGCTGGCCCGCGCGATCGCCTCCGACGCCTACCAGCGCGTCGCGGCGCACAACGTGCAGATCCACGGCGGCATCGGATTCACCTGGGAACACTCGGCGCACCTGTATCTCAAGCGGGCCAAGAGCAGCCAGCTGCTGCTCGGCCCTCCTGCCCGCCACCGTGCCCGGCTCGCCGAACTCGTCGACATCGCCGGCACCGGAGCGGCTGGCACGAGAGCCGCCGCCCTTGAACCGGCTCTCGAACCCACGCCGCTGGAGGAGGCCGTCTCGGAGTTCCTCCGGACGCACCCGGTTCCCGATCCGGCCGACCGGGCGGCCGACCGGGCGTTCCGCGAAGCCCGGTTCGACTCCGGGCTCGCGGTGGTGAACTTCGCCGCCGGTTTCGGCGGGCGGGGACTCGACCCGTCCCTGCAGCCGGCGGTCGAGGAACGGTTCGCCCGGGCCGGAGCCGCGGACCATAGCGGGCGCAATGTCATCGGGCTCGGCATGGCCATGCCCACGATCCACGCCCACGGCACCGACGAGCAGAAACGACGCCACCTGCGCCCCTGCTTCTCCGGCGAGCACATCTGGTGCCAGCTTTTCTCCGAGCCGGGCGCGGGTTCCGACCTCGCCGCCCTTGCCACCCGGGCCGTGCGCGACGGTGACGACTTCGTGGTCAACGGGCAGAAGATCTGGACCTCGCTCGGGCACGTCTCCGATTGGGGCATCCTGCTGGCCCGCACCGATCCCGACGTGCCCAAGCACCAGGGGCTGACCTACTTCCTGCTGGACATGCGCTCACCCGGTGTCGAGGTCCGCCCGCTGCGCCAGCTGACCGGCGAGGCCGAGTTCAACGAGGTCTACCTGACCGACGTGCGGATCCCCGTGGCGAACGTGCTCGGTGAGGTCGGGCAGGGCTGGCGGGTCGCGATGACGACCCTCGCGAACGAGCGGGTGTCGCTCGGCGGCCGTACGGCCGAGCGCGGCGCCGGCCCGATCGCCCAGGCCGTCGAGATCTACCGCACCGCGCTGGCCGAGGGGCGCGTCGACGCCGCGACCACCGAGCGGCTCATGCTGCTGTGGACCCGGGCCGAGGCCGCCCGGCTCACCAACGCCCGGGCCGCGGCGCAGATCGGCCGCGAGCCGGGGCCGGAGGGGTCGATCGCCAAGCTGCAGATGGCCGAGCTGAACAAAGCGATCTACGAGCTGTGCGTCGACCTGTCCGGGGACGCCGGCCTGCTGATCGACGACTACACCGAGACCACGCCCGACACCACCGCCGTGCACGGCGGTTCCGATGTGCGCAAGGCCTATCTGCGTTCGCTGGCCAACTCGATCGAGGGCGGCACCTCGGAGGTGCTGCGCACCATTCTCGGGGAGAGGGTGCTGGGCCTGCCCGGCGAACCCCGGATCGATCGCGACATCCCCTGGAAGGACACCCGACGCTCGTGACCATCTCCTTCGACTTCACCGGCCGTACCGTGATCGTCACCGGCGCGGCCCAGGGCATCGGGCGGGGCATCGCCGCCCTGTTCGCGGATGCCGGCGCGCGCGTCGCGCCGTTCGACCTCGACCCCGCCGCGCTCAAGGCGGCCTGGGGCGAGCGCGGTGACACCATCGCTCCGGTCGCCGTCGACGTGGCGGACGCGGACGCGGTCGCGGCGGCCGTCGAGGACGTCGCGGGCTGGGGCGGCGGCATCGACATCGCGGTGAACAACGCCGGCATCACCCGCGACGCGGTGGTCTGGAAGCTGTCGTCGGCGCACTGGCAGCAGGTCCTGGACGTGCACCTGGGCGGCACCTTCCACCTCACCCGGGCGGTCGTGGGGCACATGCGCGCGGCCGCCTTCGGCCGGATCATCAACGTCACCTCCTACACCGGCCTGCACGGCAACATCGGCCAGTCCAACTACGCGGCCGCCAAGGCCGGGATCATCGGATTCACCAAGGCCGTCGCCAAGGAGGTCGCCCGGTTCGGCATCACCGTGAACGCGATCTCCCCCAACGCCGCCACCGCGATGGTCGCCGGCGTTCCGGCGGGCAAGCTCGCCGAGCTCACCGCCGCGATCCCGCTCGGGCGCTTCGCCGATCCCGCGGAGATCGCGCCCGCGGTCGGCTTCCTGGCCTCCGAACAGGCGGGATACATCACCGGGACCGTCCTCCCGGTCGACGGCGGGATGTCGATGTGAAGATCACTGATTCCGTCGCCCTGGTCACCGGCGGCGCCTCCGGTCTCGGCCGGGCCACCGCAGAACGCCTGCGGGGCGATGGCGCCCGGGTGGTCATCGCCGACCTGCCCGCCTCCGGCGGTGAGGCGGTCGCGGCGCGGATCGGCGCCGTCTTCGCCCCGGCCGACGTCACCTCCGAGGCCGACACGCGCGCGGCGGTCGCCGCCGCGACCGGGCTCGGCCCGCTGCGTGTCCTGGTGAACTGCGCCGGCGTCCCGGAGTCGCTCAAGGTCCTTGACCGGTCCGGGCAGGCCTCCGACCTCGAGCGGTTCCGCCGAACGGTGTCGGTCAACCTGATCGGCACCTTCAACGTGATCCGGCTCGCCGCCGAGGCCATGATCGGCAACGAACCCGTCGACGGCGACCGCGGCGTCGTGGTCTGCACCTCCTCGGTGGCCGCCTTCGACGGCACCGTGGGCCAGGCCGCCTACAGCGCGTCGAAAGCCGGCGTCGCGGGTATGACGCTGCCAATCGCCCGGGAACTCGCCGAGCACGCGATCCGGGTCGTTTCCATCGCCCCCGGCATGTTCGAGACCCCGCTGTTCCTCGGACTTCCGGAGAAGGCCCAGCGCTCGCTGGCCGCGCAGGTGCCGCACCCCAGCCGGATGGGACGACCGGTCGAGTTCGCCGACTGTGTCTCCTTCATCGTCGGCAACCCCATGATCAACGGCGAGACGCTGCGGCTGGACGGCGCGCTCAGAATGGCACCCCGGTGACGGGTGCCGACCAGCAGCAGGCCGCTCGCGGGTCATGACCGCGGCCGTCCTTCGATCGCATGCCAGGACGCCCGATTCGCCGGTCCCGCCGACCGACGCCATACATCAATCCCCGAGAGGAAACCCTCATGCGTGACGCCGTCATCGTCGAGGCCGTCCGTACGCCCGTCGGTAAACGCAACGGCGGCCTGTCCGGCGTGCACCCGGCCGACCTGTCCGCCACCGTGCTCCGCGCCCTGGCCGACCGCGCGGGGATCGCCCCGGCGCTCGTCGATGACGTGGTGTGGGGCTGTGTGAGCCAGATCGGCGAGCAGACCTTCGACATCGCGCGGACCGCGGTGCTCGGCGCGGGCTGGCCCGAGTCGGTGCCCGGCACGACCGTCGACCGGCAGTGCGGCTCATCCCAGCAGGCGCTGAGCTTCGCCGCGGCCTCGGTGATCGCCGGGCATTACGACCTCGCCGTCGCCGGCGGCGTGGAGTCGATGTCGCGGGTCCCGATGGGTTCGGCCATGAGCGACGGCCAGTCCCCGCTGGGGCTGGGCTACGTCGCCCGCTACGGGGCGGACTTCCCGAACCAGGGGCTGGGCGCGGAGGAGATCGCCCGGCGTTGGTCGATCACGCGGGAAGCCGTGGACACGTACGCGCTGCAGTCCCACGAACGTGCCGCCGCCGCAGCCGACGGCGGGCTGTTCGCCGGCCAGATCATTCCGGTCACGACTCCTGACGGCACGGTGGTCGACGCCGACGAGGGGATCCGCCGCGGGGGCACGCTCGAGACGCTCGGCGGGATCAAACCGGCGTTCCGGCCCGACGGCGTAGTGACCGCAGGAAACAGCTCGCAGATCAGCGACGGCGCGGCAGCGCTGCTGGTCACGACCTCGCAGCGGGCGCGTGAACTCGGGCTGACCCCGATCGTGCGGGTGCACACCGCCGTCGTGGTCGGGTCGGAACCGGGAATCATGCTGACGGGGCCGATCCCGGCCACGCACAAGGCGTTGCGGCGCAGCGGTCTCGCGCTGGCCGATATCGGCGCGTTCGAGGTCAACGAGGCGTTCGCCACCGTCACGCTGGCCTGGCTCGCCGAGATCGGCGCGGACCAGAAGCTGCTCAACCCCAACGGCGGCGCGATCGCGCTGGGGCACCCGCTGGGCGGGTCGGGCGCCCGGCTGGCCACCACCCTCGTCCACCACATGCGCGACAACGGCATCCGCTACGGCCTGCAGACCATGTGCGAAGGCGGCGGGCAGGCCAACGCGACGATCCTGGAGCTGATCGCGTGACCGTCACGATCAGCTTCGACGAGCTGCGCGGCGCCGCCGGTCGCGACCTCGGGTACAGCGACTGGATGGTCGTCGATCAGTCCCGCATCGACACCTTCGCCGACGCGATCGAGGACCACCAGTGGATCCACCTCGACCCCGTCCGCGCGAAGGACACCCCGTTCGGCCAGACCATCGCCCATGGCTACCTCACGCTGGCCGCGGCCGGCACCCGCCTGGGCGAACTGCTCAAGGTCGACGGCGCGTCGAGCATCATCAACTACGGCCTGGACCGGGTCCGGTTCCCCGCCCCCGTCCTGTCCGGTTCCCGGATCCGCACGCATGCCACGATCACCGAGGTGAGCGAGGTCCCGCGCGGACTCCAGGTCGCGGCCCGCGTCACAGCCGAGGTCGAAGGCGGCGACCGGCCGGTCTGCGTAGCCGACGTTCACATCCGCTACCTGCGCTGACGCGAGCGGGGGACGCCGATTGCCCGGGTCGGGCAATCGGCGATGGTGTGTGCGTGGCCCGAGACGGTCATTCGGTCAGGGCCGGCTCCGAGCCGGTCTCTGGACGCCTGTGTCCCATGTACGCCTCGCGAAGTCCCGAAAGATCTTCGATGTCCTTGGCCGGCGTCGACAGGGTCACGCGGCCGTGATCCAGGAGCACGACATGGTCGGCCACCGGCATCGCCTTGTCCACGAGCTGCTCGACGAGCAGGATCCCGATCCCTTCGCTCTTGAGCCGATCGACGATGTGCAGGACCTCCTTGACGATCGAGGGCGCCAGTCCTGCCGACGGCTCGTCGAGCATCAGCACGGTCGGGGAGGGCATCAGCGCCTGTGCGATGGCCAGCATCTGCTGCTGCCCTCCGCTGAGGGAGCCCGCCAGGGCCTTCCGCTTGTCCGCGAGGATCGGGAACCGGGAGTACGCCTCCTCCATCGCTTGTCTGCGGTCGTTCTTGTTCATGGAGTACCCGCCGAGCACGAGGTTCTGCTCGACGGTCCGCCGCTTGAAGACGCGTTTGTTCTCCTGCACGAGGGCCAGACCAGCCCGGGTCCGGCGATGAGCGGGCATCGAGGTCAGGTCCTCGCCTTGGAAGCGCACCCCTCCCGATGAGGGCCGGATGACACCCGACGCGGTGAGGAGGGCGGTCGACTTGCCGGCGCCGTTCCTCCCGAGAAGGAGCGTGCAGGCGCCGGCCCACACCGACAGCGAGACGTCCCACAGGACCCTGATGTCCCCATAGCCGGCGGTGATCCCCTTCAGGTCCAGCGCGGGCTCAGTCATGATGACCTCCCATTTCGAGAGCAACGGTGGCCGCCGCATCAGTCGGTTCGAGCACGGCTTCGACGTCGTCGCCCAGGTAGCTGCGAACCACGACCGGATTCTGCTGGATCTGGTCGGGAGTGCCCGAGGCGATCAGGCGACCGAACTCCAGCACGTGCACGACATCGGACACCTCGCAGATCAGCCCGAAGTTGTGCTCGACCAGCAGGACCGTCGTGCCGAGGTCGGCGACCCGGCGGATCAGGCGGCCAAGGTCCTCGACCTCTCCCTCGTCCAGACCTGAGGCCGGCTCGTCCAGGAGCAGTACGGCCGGCTCGGCCACCAGGGCGCGGGCGACTTCGACCATGCGACGGCTCCCCAGGGGCAACGACGCCGCGGCGACGTGCTGCAGGTGCTCGATGCCCAGCATCCGCAGGACGTTCAACGACTTCTCATGGTCGAGCGCCCGCTGCCGTCGGTACGGCGGGAGTCTGAGGACCGCGGCCGCTATGCCCGCGTAGTGGCCGGCGTACCGCGCTGTGGCCAGCACTTCGAGCGTGGTGAGCGACCGGGGGATCACGGGTGTCTGGAAGGTGCGAGCCACGCCGCGACGGGCGACGTGGTGAGGCGCCTGGGCGCTGATCACCTTGCCGGCCAGCGAGACTGTGCCGTGATCGGCGCGGTAGAAGCCGGAGACGATGTTCAAGATCGTGGTCTTCCCCGATCCGTTGCCGCCGATCAGACCGGTGACCTGCCCCGGCAACGCGGCGAGGGACACCCCGGACACGGCCTTGACCCCACCGAATTCCTTCACGACGCCCTCGACCTCCAGCGCCTTGCCCTGGATGGGGTCGATGGTCGCTTCGGCGGCGGCTGTTCGGCGGGTCGGCTCCGGGTCGGTGAGGCGGGACTTCGCGAAGCCGAGGACCTGCCGCGCGAGCCCAGCGGCTCCGCCGGGGAGGAACACCCCGCCGAGCAGCAGGAACGCGCCGTACGCCACCAGCGCGTACTGGGCGAACCCGGCCGTCTGCATCGGGCCGATCTGCAGCAGGAAGGCGCCGATGAACGCACCGTAGATGCTGGCCGACCCGCCAAGGACACTGGCCGCGATGAAGGCGATGGAGAGCTGGAAGGTGAAGGACTCGGGCGCGAGGTAGAGATCCACGTGGGCGAACAGCACGCCCGCGAGCCCCGCAGGTACGGCGCCGAGCACGTAGGCGGTCATCTTGGTCCGGTAGACGTTGATACCGAGCGACGAGGCCAGGACGGTGCTCTGGCGCAGCACCTGAAGGGCTCCGCCGTGACGTGACTTGACGATGTTTCGCATGACCGCGAGCCACAAGATCATCACCGCGATCACGACCATGTAGAAGGCGTCCGGTTCCAACGGGACTCCGAACAGGGTGGCCGGAGGGATGCCGGCCAGGCCCGAGTAGCCGCCGGTGTACTCCCTGAAGAGGCTGACGGCGTCCGGAATCATGATCACCAGGAAGAACGACGACATGGCCAGTCCCCAGCCGGCCAGCCGAGCTCCAGGTATGCCCGACACGAAACCGAGCACAGCGGCGACGACCACACCCGCGAGCAGTTCCAGCGCCAGGTCCCACCCTCGGATCGCCATGATGCCGCTGGTGTAGGCGGCAGCGGCGTAGATCGCGACCTGACCGAGTGAGAGCTCTCCGGCGTAGCCGAAGCTCAGGTTCAGACCGCTCACGACCAACGTGAAGATCGCGATCAGCATGAACTGGCGCGTCCATGACTGGTTCATCCCCAGCAGCGGGCCGAACAACAGCAGCACGCCCAGACCGAGCGGGATGAGCCACAGTGGTAGCCGCTCGGCGGTCTGGAACGAGGACTTCAGCACACTCATACCACTCGCTCCGATCGCATCCCGAACAGCCCCTGGGGCCGCAGCAGCAGCACGCCCATCAGCAGGACGAACAGGGACAGGTTGGCGTACGACGCGCCCAGGTACCGGGCGCTCAGGGACTCCGTCACACCCACGGCGAGCGCGCCGACCAGGACGCCCAGGTTGCTGCCGTATCCGCCGATGGTCAAGACAACGAAGGCGTGCATGACGAGCAGCGCTCCGAGGTTGAAGATGGCGTAGGTCTGCGGGCCGACGACGGGGCCCAGCGCCCCGAGCAGCCCTCCGCCCATGGCGAAGGCGACGGTGGACAGGAGCTTGACGTTGATGCCGCGCAGCGTCGCGGCCTCCCTGTCCTCTGCCGTCGCGAGGTTCGCCAGACCGGCGAGGGTGGCTCGCAGCCAGACGTGGAAGCCGATGGCGGTCGCGACGGCGAGCGCCACGATCACGAACTCGTTGATCGAGGCCCGGCCACCGATGAAGTCGATGACGGTGCGAGAGCCGAACCCTTCCAGTTCCAGTGGGTCCGGACCCCAGATCAGCAGGATGACGCTGACCATGACCACCGACCAGCCGAGCGTCGTGACCAGCTCACCGTGGCCACCGGCGCGCAGCGGCCGGATGGCTATCCGTTCCTCAAGTATTCCGATGACCGCACCGACCGCGAGGCCGATGGGGATCGCCATCACCACGGGCCAGTTGAGGGTCGAGGTGGTCAGGTACGATACGAACGCGCCCGCCACCAGGAACTCAGGCTGGGCGAAGTTCAGCGTCCCCGACGCGACGTAGACGATGTTGAACCCGATCGCCACCAAGGCCAGGACCGCCCCGGTCGAGATACCATGCCAAATGGTCAACATGTCGCCCACCTCGTTGCGAGCGGGCCTAGGACAGAAATGTGGGGCATGGCGCGCTCCCTGTTCAATGGCAACCTCAGATGTTTCCAACTGCTCAAAGTTCCGTTGCGTCGTTATGAGGGGCATTACGTGAGCCGGGTCATACCGCTTCCGGCCGTCGTCGTCTCCCCGGCGCGCTGAGCTCGCTGTGGCCGACCTGGCTCGTGCCGCGACGCTGGGGGAGGCCCGACCATGACGGGGCCGGACCTCCCGGCGCTGTCACTACTTCCAGGTCCCGTCCTCGAGGGGCGTGACCGACTTGACGACGGCGTAGTCGTTCTCGCCCGCGTCGATGAAGTGGTCGGTGGCGCTCCATGCCATCGTCGTGTAAGCGACGTAGGGACGGTCCTGCTCCGCCGGCTGCTCGAGATTCTCCAGCGCCTGCTTGACCTGGTCCGGGTCGGTGGAGCCTGCCTGCCTGACGCCCATGGCCACCAGTTGGAGCAGGTCGTGCGGCCACGCGTAGTTGAGCAGGACGGCCTCCATATTCCCCTTGGCCTTGAGCCCGGCCTGAAGCGAGGTATAGGCGGGGGTCCGGGCGGCCGGCTCACGGTAGGCGTTGATGGCGTAGGTGTGAATGGAGACGCCTTCGAGCTCCTCCGGGCTGACGAGGTTGTACACGTCGGTGGTAATCGCCTCGTTCAACATCAGCGGGGCGTCCCAGCCGGACTTGGCGCGGCTCTTGATCACGTACGGCGCCGCCGGGCCCGCCGCGAACGCGACGACGCAGTCCACGCCGGCGGACTCCAACCGGGCCAGCGGAGCCGTCATGTCGATGTCCCCGGTCGCGTACTCCTCGACGGTCAACGGCAACCCCGCGCTCTCGAATCCCGCGGGATAGTTGTCGCGTACCGGCTCACCACTCGCGTCGTTGGGTGCCAGCAGGCCGACGGACTTGCAGCCGAGTTCCTGCATGGCCGCGACGTTCGCCGGCATTCCGTCGGTCGCCTGGTGTGCGGACGAGTGGAAGGTGTAGGGATACTTCTCGGGGTCGTTGATCGCCTCGTTGCCGGTAGCGCCGATCGAGAGGATCTTGCGCTGGCTCAGCACCGGGAGCAGGGCGAGAGTCTCCGCGCTGATCGTGCCGTCCCACACGAGGTCGGGCTGGTCACCGCTGGCGAGCTCCTGCTGAAGCAGGCTGACGGCCTTTGTCGGGTCGCTCTGGGAGTCCAGGACCTTCAGCTCCACCTGCTGCCCGAGGATGCCACCCGCCTTGTTAAGCTCGTCGGCTGCGACCTGCAGCCCAATAAGGAACGGCTTTCCGAGAGCGGCCAGTGGCCCGGTCTGTGAGGCCACGACCAGGACCTTGAACGTCGAGTCTGCCGAGTCGCTGGAACCGCTCTCGGCGTCCCCCCCACAGCTGGACAGAAGGAGGGCGGACGCGGTGACCACAGCCGTTACCAGGATCTTGGGCTTCATTGGGTCTACTTGCCCTTCATGAGATGACAGGTAGCGGCGAGTAGAGGACCCAGGCTGTTACCTCGAACGTTATGCGCGTCACACTCATGGCGTCGCGACGGTGCCGGATGTCCCGTGTGTCCGTACGCTCTGTCGAGAAGGCGCCGCGACCTCGTCGGTCCGCGATCTTCGACCTGGACCCAGCCTTTCCAGGGCGTTAACGGTGTTCGGTCACGGCGTGCGTAACGGTCCGGCCCGAGACTGGCGCCATGACCACAGGTATCAGGATCGCCCGCGCCGTCGTCGTGCTCGAGGACGGCGGTCAGCCCGTCCTCGAGGAGGTCGAGGTGTGGCCGCCCCAGCGGGGCGAGGTGCTGGTGCGTATCGTCGCCTCCGGGGTGTGCGCCTCGGACGCCCACGTCGTGAATGGTCGTAGCCCGGTGGCGAAGGCCCCATGCGTGCTCGGTCACGAGGGCGCGGGAGTCGTGGAGGAGGTCGGTCCGGGCGTGCGGTCGGTGAGCCCCGGAGACCACGTGATCATCACACTCGTGGGACCGTGCGGCGAGTGCTCCTACTGTGTGGACGCCAAGCCCTGGCTGTGCAACGGGCCGGACACCCTGCGCGCCATGACCGGCGTGATGAGCGATGGTCGGACCCGCGTCCGGCTGGATGGCAAGGATCTGTTCCCGTTCATGGGCGCCGGCACGATGGCGGAGTTCTCGGTCGTGCGAGCCGCCCAGTTGGTCAAGGTGGATCCTGACCTCCCGCTGGACCAGGTCTGCCTTCTCGGCTGCGGTGTGGTCACCGGGACCGGGGCCGCTCTCAAAACCGCGCGGGTCCAGCCTGGCGATGCCGTGGTCGTGATCGGTTGCGGTGGGGTCGGACTCAACGTCATCCAGGGGGCACGGCTCGCGGGCGCGACGTCGATCATCGCGGCCGACACCAAGCCCGACAAGCTGGAGCTCGCACGAACGCTCGGCGCCACGCACACCGTCGACGTCGGCTCCGTCGATCTGTTCCAGCAGGTCCTGTCGATTCATCCCGAGGGCGTCGACTTCGCCTTCGAGGTCGTGGGGATCCCTCAGCTCGCCGCCGACTCCCTCAAGCTGCTGCGCCGGGGCGGGACCACCGTACTGGTCGGCTCCTGCCCACCGGGGTCCGTCATCCCGGTCACGCGGGAGAACCTCATGATGGAGCGGCGGATCATGACCACCGTGGCGGGCAGCACCAGTCCCCAGCTGGACATCCCCAAGTTGATCCGCGCCTACCGGGCCGGGCGGCTGCAACTCGGCGAACTGGTCAGTTCCCGGCTTCTCCTCACCGACTACGCCCAGGCCTTCGCGGCCCTTGAGACCGGCAGCGCGGCGCGGACGGTACTCACCTTCTCCGAGTGAATCGTTCGTCCGCAGCGTTCGCCACGTTCCGACCGTAGCAGGTCGTTTTGCCCTGAAAAAAACGAGCCACTACCGTGCTGGCAGCGCTCACCGGCGTAAAGCTGACCGGCGGCAGACCGTTCTCTGGCGGATCTGGCCGCTAAAACAAGGGGGCAGGGCAGTTGAACGACCCGGTTGAGGTGTGGTTCCGTCGGTCCACGTCGGCCGCCGAGGCCTGGCCGATCGAACGCCTCCTCGCGGCCAAACGGGCCACCGAGGAGACGATCAGTGTGGTCGCCCCGGTTCGTGACCGGTCTGCTCGGGCCGTTGCTCAGCCGGCCCGAGACGCTGCTGGTGAAGGGCCTCTACCGGCGGCTGTTCATCGCCATGGCCTCGACGCGCTGGCGCAGGTGGATCTGGGCTGCCGGGGGCATCGGCACCAGCCGGTGCACGATCTGGGAGTGATGGCGGCCGAGTTGATGGGCGTCGCCCAGCGGCGGGGCGCCGGGTTCGGGACGCGCACGCCCGATTCGTTCTACGACAGGGGTGTCACCTTCGCCCGCGAGCAGGCGCTGCGGCGGGTAGAGGAGGTCGTAGCCGAAGGCGCGGACATCGTTGACATCGGCGGTGTCAAGGCGGCTCCGGGGGTCGAGGTCGGCGTGGCCGAGGAGATCGACCGTACGGCCGCCTTCGTGGCGGAGATCCGGGAGCGGTACCCCGATCTGATCATTAGCGTGGACACCTGGCACTCGCTGGAGGTGACCCGCCGGTTGGCGGAATTGGTCGCCACCGGATGGCCGGTGCTGGTGTCGCTGTCGAACAAGGACTTCGTCGGCGAGTCCCTGGGGCTGCCCGTCGACCAGCGGATGTTCGGCACCCTGGCGGTGACCGCGATTTGCGCGTGGCAGGGCGCGCGGATATACCGCGCGCACAACGTCGCCCCCACCCGGCAGGTGCTCGACATGGTCGCGGTGACGCGCGGTGTCCGGGTGCCGTCGCGGATCGTGCGAGGGCTTGCGTGATCGCGGCCGTGGCCTGCGTCCCCCAGGCCCCGCTGCTGCTGCCGGGCCTCACGGGTGGGCGCGTCGCCGAGGTCGAGGAGATCCGGCTGGCGGCGCGGGCCGCCGTCGAGGCCGTCGTCGGACAGGGGGTCGACGAGGTCGTGGTAGTGGGCGGCACACCGTGCACCAGGACGTATCCCGTGGACGCGCCGGCCCCGTCGGGGCGTCTGGCACCCGCTTCAGGGCGTCTGCCTCGCGACGGGTCGCTGCCGGTGTCCCTTGCCGTCGGCCGGTTGCTCCTGGCGGAGTCTCCGGTGCCCAGGGACGCCCGGACGTCTACACCGCCGACCAGGTCAGTTGGTACGACTCCCCGCTGGGCCAAGCGCTCTTTGCCCTTCCCATGACCGGTGCATGGGGCGGCTCCCGAGAAGGGAGAGGCCATGGACACGGGCCGCACGGAGCTCCAGGTCAGCCCGATCTGCTACGGCACCTGGCAGTTCGGCGGCGACTGGGGCCAGGTCGACGAGCGCGCCGCCGTCGCCGCCATCCAGCACGCCCGCGCCTTCCCGGGCGTGGAGATCGTGCAGCCGCCGTATCACGTCATGGAGATTCGGAACCAGTCCGTGCGCCCCCATCCCTCCGTGGTGGATCCATGGGCATGGGGTGGCTTAGCGGTCTGGATCGTCCTCACGACACTCGGAAGCGTGGGGTTGGCGGTGGGGTTGAAGGCGCTCGGCGTCGCTTACCCAGGGACCGTGATGGGCGTCACAATGACCGTGACCGCGGTGATCACCACGCCTATCCTGACCCGATGGATGTCCATGCGGACCGTTCGCCGGGCGGAGATGACGAACTGATGACCCCGCAGCTCGATCCGGTCATCCACGCCCCGACCCGGCTGCAGATCGTCTCCCTGCTCGCCGCCGCCGAGGAGGCCGAGTTCGCCTTCGTGCGCGACAGCCTGGACATCAGCGACTCGGTGCCGGGGCCACCGGGGCGGGCAAGGGCTCGGTCATCTGGTCCACCATCCGGGGCCTGCTGCCTGCCGTCCGTGCGGGCCTGGTGCAGATCTGGGCGCTGGACCCCAAGCTGATGGAACTGTCTTTCGGCCGTGACCTGTTCGACCGCTACGCCGCTGACCCGGCCGAGTGCGCCGATCTCTTGGAAAAGGCCGTGGAGATCATGCAGGAGCGTGCGGGCCGGTTCGCGGGAGTCCAGCGCAACCATGTCCCTACCGTCGATGACCCGTTCGTCCTGGTGGTGGTCGACGAGGTGGCCTTCCTGACCGCCTATCAGTCCGACAAGGGGCTCAAGCTCCGCATCTCGGCCGCGCTGGCAACCTTGACCACGCAGGGTCGTGCGGTGGGAGTCGGTGTCCTGGCGGCGTTGCAGGACCCGCGCAAGGACGTGCTGAGCATCCGCAACCTGTTCCCCGACAAGATCGCGCTGCGGCTGGACGAGTCCGAACAGGTGGACATGGTCCTCGGCGACGGCGCTCGGGACCGGGGCGCGCTGGCCGACCTGATCTCACCTCAGCCGAACCTCGGCGCGGGCATCGCCTACACCCGTCTGGAGACCTCACCCGAACCGATGCGTGCCCGTGCCGGCTACGTCTCCGATGCCGATATCCGCGACATGGTCGCCGTGTTCACCGCTGACACGCTGCCGCTGACGGTTGAGGGGGCCTGATGAGAATCACCCTGCACGGCACCCCGGCCGAGATCGAGGGCTTGCCCTTCCGGCGGCTGCGGACATTCAACGGCTCCGACCTCGCCGAAGGGACGGTGACTGTCGATCTCGACACTGCTCACCTCCTCAAGGCCCCCTACAGCGACGTCTGCCGGATCTCCGCCGACGTGGTCAACCGAGAGGAGGCCATGTGACCGTCACCCCGGCTCCCGCCGAGTCCCTTCACCAAGCACCGTAGTGGTGCCTGCGAGAAAGATGGTGCCCTAGTGACCAGGAAGACCAAGCAAGAGCACAACTCGCTCCTCCCGGAACTCGCACAGGGCCGGTTGCTCACCGTCGAAGAGGCGGCCGAGCGGCTGAACACCTCGGTCCGCTTCCCCCGTCGCCTGATCGAGGAACGGCGGATCGCCTTCATTCACGTCGAAGGAGGCCGAGATCCTCGCGGAGGACTGGAGTAACCCGGACCTCGGCAAGGTGGCCTTCAAGGAGTACGGCTCCGACTGGGTGAACGAGCGCCCCGGCCTGCGACCCAAGACGGTCCAGCTCTACGAGGGTCTGCTCCGCCTGCACCTGGTCCCGACTTTCGGCAACCTGGCCGTGAGTGAGATCAAGGCGGCTCACGTACGCAAGTGGCGCAAGACGCTCCTGGACGGGGGAGTAGGGCCGGTGACCGTGGCCAAGGCGTACCGGCTGCTCAAACGGGTGTGACGCTGCGGGAGTTGATGAACCGGATGGGGCACTCGACCACGCGGGCGGCGCTGATCTATCTGCACACCGAGAACGGGCGGGATCAGATGATCGCCGACGGCATGGGAAAGCTCGCCGAAGCGGCCCTCAAGAAAGAAGATCCACCGGCATCGGGCACGTAACGGGCACGGAAGATCGAAGAGGCTCCGAAAACGACTAAGGCCCCGCTCTGGATTCACATCCTGACCTGGGCCTTTGAGGGTGGAGCGGGTGACGGGAATCGAACCCGCGCTGTCAGCTTGGGAAGTGCATCGATCACGGCTGGTAGGGCTGCCGGCCTGGGCTTCGGGCCGGTCGTGAGTAACCATAGTTGACCCCTTGTCACCCTGGTTAATGGCCCGCTAATGGCCCGGCGATCAGCTCGCGACCTGGTCTTACCTGTACAGCACCCACACCCTGCCCACCTGACCATCTCGTCCGCCTCGGTCTGCACGCGGGAGAAGCGGATTCGGGTTGGCTGTCCGGCTGGAGTGCTTGGTTCCTTGTGGGTTTGCGTGATCCGCGAGTATGGCACTTGCCCGCCGTATAACGTCCGTGTTATGACTTGGGGAGAGGTGGAGCTGGAGCCAGAGGTGGACAAGTGGTTCGACACGCTTGATCAAGAAGGTCAGGAGACGGCGGTGTTCTATGTCGACCTGCTGGCCGAGCGGGGTGTCTTGCTCGACGAGCCCTACACCCGGCAGTTGCGTGGCAAGTTGCGTGAGCTGCGTTTTCATCTTGAACGAGAGGCGGTGCGCGTCAGCTACTGGATCGCACCGGGCAGGCGGATCATCTTGTTGACGGTCTTCCGTAAGCAGCGGATGCGTGAGACTGCCGAAGTCGAGCGTGCGTGGCGGGCCATGCAGCGATGTATCGCTGAGGCTCACACGGCAGATGAGGAGTGAGCGGAATGGGCGAGCGCAAGACGTGGGCCGACAAGCGGGAAGAAATCATGAGTCGTCCCGGCGCGGGGGCCGCGTACGAAGCAGCGCGGATCCGTTTCGAGCTTGGTGAGGCGGTACGGCTGCGCCGCGAACAGCTCGGGCTGACTCAGGCCGAACTGGCCGAGCGCACAGGGTTGAAGCAGCCCGCGGTGGCGCGGTTCGAAGCAGGTGGGACGATGCCGACGATTCCGATGCTGGAGAGGCTTGCGGAGGCGTTGGAGATGCGGCTCAGTGTCCAGTTCCAGCCGTTGCGTGAGGCGAGCTGATCTGTTGAAGAGGTGCCGAAGCCATCGGGCAGGCAACGGGCATAGGTGGTCGTTGAATTTCTGGAAACGACTAAGGCCCGGGTCGGGAATCCGTCCCTGACCTGGGCCTTGAAGCGTGGAGCGGGTGACGGGAATCGAACCCGCGCTGTCACTTGGGAAGTGCGTTGATCGTCGCTCGTAGGGCGGTTGACCTGTGGTTTGGGCCAGTCAGATGACCGTGGTTGCCCTGGTCACCTCCGACCTGTGGCGGTATGGCAAAGCGTTCGGCTCGTTGCTCGCCGAGCTGCCGCCGGGCCCGCCGACGACCCGGGTCCGGCCTGACCCGGTCCTCCATCGGCGCCCGGCGGCGCGACCGTCAGTACCCCGGGTGGTGTCGGCGTACTCTCCGGCGTGCAGAGGTATGTACGGGGAAACGGGCTCTGTCGCTGATCTCGGGATGGTCGACTTTTAGGTCCGGAGCAGGATCCGCTTTCGGAGCAGATCGAAGTTAGCTCGCCCATAGCCTTGCCGCTGGATCAACTTCACTCGCGTGTTCTGTCCCTCGGCCTGGCCGGAGTTCCAGGGAAGCGACATGCCGGCGACGATGGCGTCCATGTCGTAGCGCAGGCCGTCAGCGAAGCGGTGCAGGTGGGGCAGGTCGTCGTGGTGAACTCCGTCGATCCAGCCGGGCAGTCGATCACCGCGTAGGTCACGCATCATGACCGCGAAGGTGCGGACATGGCGCAAAGTGGCATCCAGCTCGGGGCAGGCTTCGCGGACCTGCTTGAGGTCGAGAGCGTCGTCGAGTCGCAGATGATCAGGATGGCTCACGATCCACGCGGTGATCGTTCGGGGCTTGGGGGCGGGCCTGGGCGGTGGCGGCGCGACGGTGCCCTTGTAGATACCTCCTGAGAACAACTCGGCAGTGCTGAGCATCGCTGCATCGCACCTGGCCGGGCATGTTACTTCGACGGCATTGATGGCCAGCGAACGGTCAATACGACTGAGTCTTCTTCGGCTTGCCAGGAATGGTCGATGCCGGGTCCCCAGACGACGTAGTCGCCTTGGTGTTCGAGGGTCGTGCTACCCAGATTGAGGTCAAGGCGGAAGCGGCCTTGGATCAGCAGCAGAAGAGTAGTGCGTTGGTCGTCGGCAGTCCACTCGGGGCGTTGCTGGCCGGCGGGGTGGATGCCCCACTTCACTTCGAGCGCGTCGGTGGAGCGGATGCCTCCGGCTCCGGGGTCGACGAAGTGGCCCATGAGCCAGCCCCGGTACTGGTCGGCGTCATTGGTGGCGTTGCCGGTGTAGCAGTTGTCGGCCATGGTTATAGCTCCACTTCGATGGTCGGTAGGTTCACGCGGCTGCCGCCGATCTCACTGAGTCGCCGGAGTCCTTCGGAGAGGGCGAACAGGCCTTCGTTGCTCCAGGCGGGGTCGCGGAGTAGCGAGGCGATGAGGTCGGTGTCGAGGGTGGAGTAGCGCCGCATGCCGCTGGATTCCCAGTTCGCGGTGGTGTGGCCGCCGAAGCGGGTCCACCATTCCTCGTTGTCGATGACGATGAGCGAGGCGAACTCGAAGTTGCCGCTGACGAGGTTGAAGCCGAACCCGGTGCACTCTGTGCGCCAGTGATCCGGATGTTCCGCTAGCCATGCCATGGGTTCGGACAGCCGGCTGCCGCCTGGCTCCCATCCGGCTTGCTGGTCGAGCCAGTCGAGGGCGGCGGTGATGTGCCGATCGGTGGCAAGGCGCAGTTCGGCCTCCTCCACCTGTGAGGTGACGCCGCCCATGTGATCAGGGGCCGGATCGCCTTGGGGAGCGTTGGTCAGGACGGGAACCGCGGTGCCTGGAGGTGTTTTCACGATCTCGTCACGTACAGGGCGGGAGAAACCCAGCTCCTCCGGTGTCAGGCCGGTGAGCTGAGTCAGGGCCAGGCGGTAGGGCGTACTGGGCCACCTGACGTCTCCGGTCTCCCAGCGTCGGACCCGTTCTTGATCACAGGCCAGGGGGTCGGCAATTCCGGTCGGGGTGGCGTTGATCTGGTCGGCCATTTCGACTCGGGTGAGCCGGTTGGCGTTGCGCCATGCCCGTAGCAGGGCATTCAGTGCCTTCTCGGGCATCTACAGCCTTTCCTCTCGGCAGGGGGAGTCAAGAGGGGAGCGGAGAGGGGGCTGCGCAGGGGTCCCGTCACGCTCCGTTTGCCGGTGGACTTGCCATCGAGCAACACGGTACGTCAGCCCGCTTTCCGCCGCAGGGAGCGCGGATCAATCCGAGGAGATGGCGACGGTGACCCGGCCAGAGGAGACCAGCGAGACACGCCCCTGCCCCGCGTGCCGGGGACGTGGTACCAAGCTGCGCAGCTCGCGCCGTGCCCTTCTCGTCGGCGAGAGCAGTGGTGATCACGAGACGCAGGGAGAACAGGAATGTCTCGACTGCCTCGCAACCGGCCGGGTCGAAAGGAACGTGAGATGAATCCGATCATGCAGGCCGCTGCGGCCTGCCTACAGCAGGAACGCCGGCAGAACGAGGCGCTTGCCCTCACTCGGCTGCGGAACGCGTTGCTGCGGCTCGGTGTACGGGCCGAACTGCGCGACAACGACAGTGCGCTGATGATTCCCCGTCCACAGGTCGGCCTGCCGGTGTGGGTGTTCGTCGGCTACGGCGGCGCCTTCCACTCCTGGCAGTCGGCCGAGAAGCGCCACCCGATCAACGACGTGGCGGGCGCGGCCCAGGTACTGGCCGACTACGCCGGTCGATAGGCGGGCGCGGCGGGGCGGTGTCCTCCAGCGCGGAGGGTGCTGGAGAGCGTTACCGCTGCTCCGTCGCGCTCTTCGACATCCCGGCAGGCAGCAGAGCGGCGCGCGGCCCACCCCATGCAGCCGCAGCGTCCTTCTTCCCTCTCTCCGCCTGCCGGGATCTGTACGAACAGGGCTGGATCGACTCCCAGCAGGGCAAGGGACGCTTCGTACGTGGTCGTCCGGCGATGACGATGGAACAGCCTCGCCCCGGACAGGCGTACCTGACCGGTCCCGAGAGTGCCTCCGATGGCGAGGTGCTGGAAGCGGCGGCGCTGGCCTTGCCCAACCGGGTCGCCGCCCTGCTGGACATCACCCCGAAGAGCAAGGCGTTCCTGCGGCGTCGCCTGGTCAGCCGGGCCGGCGAACCGACCGAGATCGTCTCGGTGTGGTTGCCGCTGGAGCTGCCCGAGGGCACCGACCTGACCAGCGCCGACCCACTGCCCGAAGGGCTTCGCGAGCATCTCCAGTCGCGAAAGGGGGTGCGCTTCGACCACATCGTGGAACAGATCGTCGCGCGCATGCCCACCACCGAGGAGGCCAAGCGACTCGGCATGCCGAAGAACATCCCGCTGCTGTGCGTGTACGCGGCGGTACGTGACGCGGCCGGTCACGCCCTGGTCGTGGCTGAAGTGCTTCTCCCGGCCGATCGCCATGAACTGGAAGACGCCTACCCGATCACGTAACCTGTCACGGGCGGTGCCTTGAAATCTCAGGTAGAACGCTTCGTCTGCCACGGCCTCTCCAGTTGGCTTCCACTACGGGTCATCGACTCACAGCCGCGCTCGCCCACGCGGTAAGGCTCTCGCAGGGTGAAAGCCAATGACCCGAGAAGATCGAAAAGTCCTGGAAACGACTAAGGCCCGGGTCGGGAATTCATCCGTGACCTGGGCTTTCATGAGTGGAGCGGGTGACGGGAATCGAACCCGCGCTGTCAGCTTGGGAAGTCTCTAACGCATCTGGTGGCTGAGCTGGGAGAGGGCTGACCTGCGGAGGAGGGGGCCGAGTATCCGTGGTTCCCCGTGAGTCCCCCTTGTTCCCCCTCCTGACGGGCACGCAACGGGCACGGGGTCATGCGCCAGCGTGATCGGTGAAGTCTCCACGTGCCATGGCGATGGCCTACCAGGACGGCAAACCACCACGCAGCGAATCCCCCTGACCTCAACCCCGTACAGGCCTAGCGGACGGCCGGCGGGGCCAACTATCGCCTCAGTTAGGCCAAGGGCTCAGCTGAGGGCATAGCGGCTGATCTGGGATGGCAACCAAGATCGAGGAGTGGACACGAGGTCAGGCCTGGTGCTCATCTCCGCCGCGGGTTACCATCGAGTGCATATACTATTGATGGTATGTCTCAGTGGGAGATCGACCTGGAGCCGGAGGTGGAGTCTTGGCTGGACGGACTTTCCTTTCCGCTCTATCAGCGGGTCATGCGGAACGTAGACGACTACCTCGTCACTGGTGGCATCCCTGATGGGGATCACGTGAAGAAGCTGAAGGATGCCGAAGGGGTGCACGAGCTGCGTGTTGCTCTCGACCGCACGACCTGGCGGTTGACCTTCTGGAAGCCGTCCAACAAGGTGATTGTGATCCTGACGGTTTTCCGTAAGACACAGGATGGGACACAGACCACCGACATCGACCGAGCGATCGCTGCTAAGAAGCGGTGTGAGGCAGAGCACGACTTAACCACCACGCACGTGTTCGAGAGGAGCGCATGATGGGGCACAGCCGTTGGGAGACCTACAAGGCGAAGCGTCTGCGCGAGATGGAGGCGGATGCGCAGCCCCACTCCGAGTACGAGCAGGCAGGCCGTGACCTGGAGCTTGGAGACCAGTTGCGTGAGATCCGTAAGCGCCGAGGCTTGTCTCAGAAGGTCGTAGCGGAGCGCTCCGGGATGTCCCAGCCCGCCCTGTCTCGCATCGAGGGCGGTGGTGGCATTCCGGATATAGCGACACTGCTGCGCCTCGGTGCGGCAATGGGGGTTCGGTTCCGCGTCGAGCTCGTCGTCGACGACGACACCACTGAAATCGAGCCTCTAACGGTGCATCACCGACAGCTCACGAACGCATAAGCTGCAGGCGGCCACTTCTAGGCTCAGTCTGTAAGCTTCCGCTGCTCCTTCCGCAGTAGCGGTCTTCAGCTGCGACAGCCTTGCTCGGGAGTCGTCGGCGCCAGGGGAACGAGGAAAGGCCCAGCTCTAGATCACGTTCTTGAGCTGGGCTTTTGATATCAGAGCGGGTGACGGGAATCGAACCCGCGCTGTCAGCTTGGGAAGCTGATGTTCTGCCATTGAACTACACCCGCAGCGGTGTTCCGCTCCACCACTGTAGCGGAAAGTTGGGTGACTCTCGCCCACCTTGGGAAGCGAGATCGGGAGTATGCGCCGCCGCCCCGGGGAGGGTGTGGCGTTGGTAGGTTGCCTCACGTGCTGCTTTCCGATCGTGACATCGTTGCCGAGATCGAGACGGGGAGGGTGAGGATCGATCCCTTCCAGCCGGAGATGATCCAGCCGTCCAGTGTCGACGTACGCCTGGACCGCTACTTCAGGGTCTTCGAGAACCACCGGTACCCGCACATCGATCCGGCCGTCGAGCAGCCGGATCTGACGCGGACGGTCGAGCCCGAGAAGGATGAGCCGTTCATCCTGCATCCGGGGGAGTTCGTGCTGGCGAGCACGTACGAGGTCGTCACACTGCCGGATGACATCGCCTCGCGGCTGGAGGGGAAGAGCTCGCTGGGCAGGCTCGGCCTGCTGACCCACTCCACGGCCGGGTTCATCGACCCGGGCTTCAGCGGGCACGTCACGCTTGAGCTCTCCAACGTCGCGACGTTGCCGATCAAGCTCTGGCCCGGGATGAAGATCGGACAGCTCTGCATGTTCAAGCTCAGCTCGCCGGCGGAGTATCCCTACGGTTCGGCGAAGTACGGATCGCGTTACCAGGGGCAGCGGGGGCCGACGCCGAGCCGTTCGTACCTCAACTTTCACCGGACGCCGATCTGAGGTCCGGCATCTGCTCTTCAGCGGGATCAGGTCCCAGTGAAGGCGCATTTCCGGCTTGAGATGAACTAAAGATGAATTCAAGGTGAATTTTCATGCCGGATCGGGTGTCGTGGCGGGTGAACCTTCGCGTCGTCGGGGCCTTCCGAAGGAGCCGGCGGGGGCCTTCCGAAGGAGCCGGCGGGGGCCTTCCGAAGGAATCGGCGGGGACCCTCGGGGGAAGAGGGACCTTCCGGAGAAGAGGGGCATCCGGGACTCTGAGGGGACGGAAGGCTACGGGAACGGGGATGAGTGACAGTCCGCGGGTGGGGGCGAGGAGGGTTGCGGTGAGCAGTCCAAATGCGGTTCAGTGAGTGACCGTGATGTAAATCACCCTGATTTTCCGCAGGGGTCGGCCGGTTCCGGTGACCTTGGTGGAACCGGAGGGAAACCCGGTGAGAGCGGGGGGTCCGGCCGGGAGTACGGGCAACACGCGGGATGGCGTTTGAGGGTAGAGAAGTCCCATACTTGCTCTGTCTTCGACATACTGTGGCCGAAAACCAGCAAAACGGTCAGCGGAAAGATGCCCTCAAGGCTGCCTCAAGCTGTGTGTCGCCGGGTAGCGACATCGGGAAGAGTGCGTGTCTAGCGGGTGAAGTTCGCATTTCCGCTGGTAACCCGTACCCTTCTCTGCGGACCATCCCCGCACATCTGGAGAACGACGTGCGCCTCCGTCTCACACCAAGTGAGGACAGCTACTACGACTTGTTCGCAGATTCGGCGAACAACCTCGTCACAGCGTCCCGTCTGCTGGTAGAGATCATCAGCGACGGATCGGACAGGGAAGCTCTGGCCGAGAAGATGCGCGCATGTGAGCACGCCGGTGACGAGCGTACTCACGCGATCATGAATCGGCTCAACGAGAGCTTCATCACCCCCTTCGACCGCGAGGACATCTACCGTCTCGCCTCGAACCTCGACGACGTGATGGACTACATGGAGGCGGCCGCCGACCTCATCGTCCTGTACCAGATCGATCACCTTCCCAAAGAGGTGGTCCGGCAGGTCGAGGTTCTGGAACGTGCCGCGGAGCTCACCGCCGAGGCCATGCCGCGGCTGCGCTCGATGAAGAACCTCAACGAGTACTGGATCGAGATCAACCGGCTTGAGAACCAGGCCGACCAGGTCTACCGCCGCCTTCTCGCCAAGCTCTTCGGCGGGGAGTACGACGCGTTGACGGTGCTCAAGATGAAGGAGGTCATCGATCAGCTCGAGATGGCCGCCGACGCCTTCGAGCACGTGGCCAACACGATCGAGTCGATCGCGGTCAAGGAAAGCTAAGTGGATCTCACGCTCGCACTCGTCATCGGCGTGGTGGTCATAGCGTTGGTGTTCGACTACACCAATGGCTTCCATGACGCCGCGAACGCGATCGCGACCTCCGTCTCAACACGCGCTCTGACGCCGAGGGCCGCGCTGTTCATGGCAGCGGCCATGAACTTCCTGGGCGCGCACCTTGGCACACAGGTGGCCGCGACCGTCGGCAAAGGCATCATCGACGCTCCGCAGGGAAGCCACGGCCTCGTCATCGTCGGCTCGGGCCTGATCGGCGCGATCACCTGGAACCTCGTCACCTGGTACTTCGGCCTTCCCTCCTCAAGCAGTCACGCGCTGATCGGCGGCCTGGTCGGTGCCGCGCTCGCCTCGGCGAGCAACGTGCACTGGGACGGGGTGCTGGAGAAGGTCGTCATCCCGATGATCCTGTCCCCGGTGATCGGCTTCAGCCTTGCCGGGCTCATCATGATCGGTATTCTGTGGGGGTTCCGGCGCTCCCAGCCGTCGAAGACCAACCGGGGCTTCCGGCACGCGCAGACCGTCTCCGCGGCGGCGATGGCGCTGGGCCACGGTCTCCAGGACGCGCAGAAGACCATGGGCGTCATCTTCCTGGCTCTCGTGGTCGGCGGCTACCAGAATGACGGCGATCCGATCCCGCAGTGGGTCATCCTCGCCGCCGCCACGGCCATCTCGCTCGGCACGTACGCGGGAGGCTGGCGGATCATGCGGACGCTCGGCCGCCGGATCATCGCACTCGACCCCCCGCAGGGATTCGCCGCCGAGACGGCCGCGGCGACGGTGCTCTACACCGCGGCCATCGGCTTCGGTGCCCCCATCTCGACCACCCACACGATCACCAGCGCGATCATGGGCGTCGGCGCCACCAAGCGCCTGTCGGCCGTGCGCTGGGGGGTCGCGGGCAACATCGTGACCGCCTGGATTCTCACCATCCCGGCAGCCGCGCTCGTCGCCGCGCTGTCCTACTTCGCGCTCCACTGGATGATCGAGTAGTCCTGCCGCCGAGGGCGGGCCAGGTCCCTCGGGGGAACCTGGCCCGCCTGAGGACCGTCAGGTGCTGTTTTTCCGGTACATCACGTCGATGTCCCACCGGGTGAAGCCCAGCCCCTTGTACAGGCGGATCGCCGCGGAGTTGCTCTCGTCGACGTACAGCATCACGTGGGTCAGGTTCCGTGACCGCAGGTGGGCCAGGCCCGCCAGGGTCAGTGACCTGCCCAGGCCGCCGCCCTGCTCGGCGGGGTCGACGCCGACGACGTAGACCTCGCCGATCGGGTCGTGCGTGTGGTCGCCGTCGCCGTGCACCTTGGTCCAGTGGAAACCCACCAGCCGGTCACCGCCCCCGGGGCCGCCGGGCCGTACGGCGAGGAAGAATCCGGCCGGATCGAACCAGGGTTCCCGCTCGCGCAGCTTGAGGTCGTCAAGCGTCCACGCCCCCTGCTCGGGGTGGTGGGCGAAGGCCTTGGCGTTGAGGGCGAGCCAAGCCTCCTGGTCTGAGGTGCCGGGTTCGAACGTGCGTAGCCGCACGCCCTCGGGGAGGTCGAAATCACCGATGTCGACGGACAGGGAGCGGCGCATCTGCCACAGTGACCTGGCCCTTTCGAACCCCTCCGACAGGGCGAGGGCATCGGCCGCAGGGTGTCCGCCATGCGCCCACAGACGCAGCCGCCCGCCGGCGTGGTCGAGCACGGCCCGCAGCAGCCGCCTTCCGTATCCCCGCCCGCGAAAGGCGGGGTGGACGACCAGCTCTCCGCTGGGCCCCTCGACGGGGTCTGTCGGGTCCAGGTGGGCGTAGCCCGCCAGGTCGTCCCCGGCGTACAGGAGTACGGCTCTCGCCCGCTCGTCGCCGCCGTAGCGCAGGTGCAGCATGACATGTTCGTTGACCGGCCGGACCCCGTCGGCCTTCGTGGCCGCATCCACCACCCTGAGGACCTCGGACACCTCTTGTTCGCCGAGCAGTCCCCGGTGTTCAACACGCGCTTTCATGCTGTGGACTCTAGGCGGGTATGTATCTCGTGGGGGCACCGGGTACTGGCAAAAGCCGCCATTTACCGGCCTGGTGAATCGTTATCTCTCGGACATTCCCTGCACAGATAGTCCCTTTAGTGTCGTGGACCATGATGTCTCGTTCCTTCCTGCGGCTGGCCATGGCGTGCGTGCTCGCCGGTGCCGGTGTCGCGCTCGCCATGGGGCCTGCCGAAGCGGTCAACAAGCCTGCCAAGACGGTGCCGGTCCGCCTGCTCTCCCTCAACGACTTCCACGGCAACCTCGAACCGCCGACCGGTTCGTCCGGACGCATGGTGGACGAGACCGGCGCCACCGTCGAAGCGGGCGGTGCCGTGTACGTCGCCACCCACCTCAAGCAGTTGTCCGACAAGAACACGCTGAAGGTCGCCCAGGGCGACCTGATCGGCGCGACCCCCCTGATCTCCGCGGCCTACCACGACGAGCCGTCCGTGGAGTTTCTCGGCAAGGTCGGCGTCACCGCCTCCGCCGTGGGCAACCACGAGTTCGACGAGGGATACGCCGAGCTCAGGCGGATCATGAACGGCGGCTGTCACCCGGTGGACGGCTGCTCGCCCGCGGGGAGGTGGAAGGGCGCGAACTACAGCTACCTCGGCGCGAACGTTCTCTTCAAGCGGCCCGCGCAGGGCGCGGAGAGGCAGGCGCTGGACGCCCTGGGCGGGACGAACACCGCCTCGCTGCGCGCCCTGCTCAAGGACTACGGCATCCCGGCCCTGCCCCCGGTCGCGATCCGCTGGATGAACGGCGTGCCGGTCGGCTTCATCGGCCTGGTCACCGGGAGCACCCCGAGCATCGTCACCTCCGAGGGCATCAAGGACCTTGAGTTCATCGACGAGGTGAAGGCCGCGAACGTCGCGTCCAGGCTTCTCAAGCTCGTTGGGGTCAAGGCCCAGGTCGTGCTCGTCCACGAGGGCGACCAGGTCACCGCGGGCCAGTCGCCCGACAGCTGCAGCGCCCGGCCGGGTACGGGCAACCGGATCGCCACGCAGGTCGACGCCGAGATCGACATGATCCTCAGCGGCCACTCCCACCAGGCCTACCTCTGCACGGTGGTCGACCCCAAGGGCGCCGGCCGCCTCTACAGCCAGGGTGGCTCCTTCGGCCGCGTCATCACCAAGGTCGACTTCCAGGTGGACGTCAGGACCCGCGACGTCGTGCGCTCCTCGGTCGTGGCCGACAACCAGGTCGTGACCAGGACCGTCACCCCCGACCCGGAGATCAGCACGTTCGTCCAGACCTGGAAGGACCGTGTCGCGCCGGTGGCCAACAGGCCGATCGGCAGGATCACCGCGGACATCACCAACGCCGCGTCCGCGTCCGGCGAGTCCTCCCTGGGCAACCTCATCGCCGACGGCCAGCTCGCCGCGACCAGGACCGGTGGCAACGCCCAGATAGCCCTGATGAACCCGGGCGGCGTGCGGGCCGGCCTCACCTACGCGGGCTCGGCCGCCGGTGAGGGCGACGGGGTGGTGACGTACGGCGAGGCGTTCACGGTCCAGCCGTTCAACAACCTCATGCAGGTGGTCACGCTCACCGGTGCGCAGCTCAAGACCGTTCTGGAGCAGCAGTTCACCGGTGGTCCCAACGCCCAGGCGTTCACCAAGATCCTGCAGCCCTCGTCGAACTTCACCTACACCTACAGTGCGAGCGCGGCGTGGGGTTCGAAGGTCTCCGCCATGAAGATCGACGGGGTCGACGTGACGGACACCCAGACGATCAGGGTCGCGGCCAACAACTTCCTCGTCGGCGGCGGTGACGCGTTCCTCGCCTTCACCGGCGGCACCGACCTGTGGAGCGGCCCGCTCGACATCGACGCCTTCGCCGCCCACTTCGCGGCGAACCCGTTGATCACTCCCCCGGTTCCCAACCACATCACGGTCGCTCCGTAACAGGGGCGAAAGGCGCGGCGCGCGCGTCAGACCTGCCGGACACCTCCGGTGGGTCCGGCGGGTGCGGGTGCTTGAGCAACTGTCCCCGCTGCCGGCCGCACATCGGGGACCCGTGCGGCCGTACGTCGGGGACCCGTGCGGCCGTACGTCGGGGACCCGTGCCCACGGGGCGCCGGAGGCATGTGTACGACCGAGGGTGCGCGAGTTCGCCGGGCACTTCGCGACCGGCACGAGGCCGGGCGGCAGAAGGGAGCATGTGTACGACCGAGGGCGCGCGAGTTCGCCGGGTGGCGGCCGACCTGGTGCCTCAGATGAAGGCCAGTGCCGATCGCGGTGGGACAGGCCGCCAGGCGTGCCTGTTCTCCGGCCTCGCGCGGTGACCGTCGCGGGGCGGGAACCGCTCTCCCTAGTGGCGGGCCGGCTCGCGCTCCTCGACGGCCTCGTTGCCGCGCTCGGGGACGAACCGGTAGCCGACGTTGCGGACCGTTCCGATCAGCGCCTCGTACTCGGCGCCGAGCTTGGCGCGGAGCCGCCGGACGTGGACGTCCACGGTGCGGGTGCCACCGAAGTAGTCGTACCCCCAGACCTCTTGGAGGAGCTGGGCGCGGGTGAAGACCCTGCCGGGGTGCTGCGCCAGGTACTTCAGGAGCTCGAACTCCTTGAAGGTCAGATCCAGCGCGCGGCCGCGGAGCCGGGCGGTGTAGGTGGCCTCGTCGATCGACAGGTCACCGTTGCGGATCTCGTCCGGCACCTCCTCGGCGGCGGCCAGGTTGAGCCTGCCCACGGCCATCCTGAGCCGGGCCTCGACCTCGGCGGGACCGGCGCTGTCGAGGATGACGTCGTCGGTACCCCACTCCGCGGTCAGCCCGGCGAGACCGCCCTCGGTGACGATCACTACCAGAGGGCAGGAAACGCCCGTGGTGCGGAGCAGCCGGCACAGGCTTTTGGCCTGGACGAGCTCGCGGCGCGCGTCCACCAGGATCGCGTCGGCGGGCGGGGCGTCGAGCAGAGCGGACGCCTCCGCGGGCACAACACGTACCGAGTGCAGTAGCAGCCCCAGCGCCGGAAGCACCTCAGTAGAGGGCTCAAGGGCGTTGGTGAGCAGTAGGAGATTGCTCACAATGCCTCCTTCCCGCGTCATGTCGGCGATAGCCGTACAAACACGTAAGGACCCGGGGGCTACGTTGCCCAGGTCCCGTAATACGTGAGGATAACCCACGAGGATGAGGCGTCCAGCGAACGTCCACCTGCTGAACACCCGTTCTCCGGTGAATTCGCCGTAATGGTGTGGTAACCCTTTGTATGTTCAAGGAGTTGATGCACAGGTGGCGACGGGCACTGTCAGATATTGGGCCGCGGCCAAAGACGCGGCGGGAATCGCGGAGGAGTCTTTCGAGGCCGAGACTCTTGCCGAGTTGATGACGAAAATCACATCGAGCCGTGAGGAGCTGGCCCGCGTGGTGAGGCGGTCGTCGTTCCTGGTGAACGGGGATCCGGTGGGCCGGCGGGCGCACGAGACGATAGTCCTGCCCGAGGGGGCGACGGTGGAGGTGCTCCCGCCCTTCGCGGGTGGTTGATCGGGCGCTACCGCCGACGCCGCGTTTCGGACAGGATCGCCAGGGGAGGTCATGCGGATGGGCCTCCCTCGTGCCGGAGGATGAACAGGGAGTCGGATGCGCAAGCTGATCGCTTTTCTGGTCCTGCTTCTCGTTCTCGTCGCGATCCTGGACAGGGTCGCCGTCACCGGAGTCCAGCGCGAGATCGCCACGCAGGCGACGGCCAAGTACGACCTGGAGTCCCCACCCGAGGTCACCATCGAGGGCATCCCCTTCCTGACCCAGGCGATCGCCGGGCGCTACGAGGAGGTCAAGGTCGCCGCGGGCGAGATGACCGTCTCGGGTGTCGCGCTGTCGAGCGTCGACTTCACCCTGTACGGTGTCACCGCGCCGCTCGCGGACCTGGTGCTCCGCCCACAGCAGGTCGACATGCGCGCCGAGCGCGTGGTGGGGACGGTGGTCGTCCCGGTGGAGACGCTCAGCCGGCGGGCGCCCCGCGGGATCAAGGTCGATGTCGCGGGCGACGCGCTCAACGTCAGCGGGGAGATCACCGTGCTGGGACAGAAGGTGCCGGTGAAGGCGGCGCTCAAGGTCGAGATCGTCGAGGGCGGCCTGAGGCTCGCCCCCGAGAAGGTGACCCTGGGCGGCGGCGTCCCCGTGCCCGATCCCGAGCGGTTCATCAACTTCCAGATCCCGATCGGGAAGCTGCCGTACGACATCAAGCTGACCGACATCAAGGTCGTGCCCGAAGGTCTGCGCATCTCGGGTGAGGCGTCCGACGTGCCTCTGAGAGGCTGAACGTGCCCCGTGTCTGAACCGGATCGTCCCGCCGTACGTCGTGGGGATGTGAGTCAAGCCGGAACCGCCGACGAGCAGCTTGTCAGAGCGCTCTTCGACGAGCACGGCGGGCCACTCTACGGTTACGCGCTGCGGCTGACGGGCGACTCGGGGAGAGCGGAGGACGTCGTGCAGGAGACGCTGTTGCGAGCCTGGCGCCATCCGAACGCGTTCGCCGGCCGTTCCATCCGGGCGTGGCTGTTCACGGTGGCCCGCAACCTCGTCGTCGACCAGCACCGGGCACGTAAGGCGCGCCCGCCGGAGACGGGCGACGAGGCGCTCGCCGTGGTGCCCGCCGATGACGAGCTGGAGCGGGCGGTGGAGTCGTGGGCGGTCGCCGAGGCGCTGGCCGCGCTGCGGCCCGAGCACCGCGAGGTGCTGGCCGAGGTCTACTACCAGGGGAAATCCGTCGCCGAGGCGGCCGCGTCGCTCGGCATCCCCGCCGGAACGGTTAAGTCGCGCACGTATTACGCGCTTCGGGCGCTCAAGCTGGCGCTGGAGGAGCGGGGGCTCGCGCCATGATGACCTGTGACGAGGTACGGATGTCGCTCGGGGTCTACCTGCTCGGAGCCCTGGAGCCGGACGAGCGCGTGCTCGTCGAGGCCCATCTCGCCGAGTGCGCGGAGTGCGCGGCGGAGCTCGCCGAGCTGAGCGGGGTGGCGACGTTCCTGGGCAGAGTGTCCGAGGCTGACGTGGCGCAGGTGGCGAGCCCGCCCACGGTGGTGCTCGACCGGCTGCTCAGCGCCAAGGTCAAGCGGCGTCGCACGACCCGGCTGATGCTCGCCCTGGCGGCCTCGGTCCTGGTGGTCGGGCTGGGCGGCGGGACCCTGTGGGCCGTCACCCGGTCCCCGGAGAACGTCGTGTCGGCCGCCGCGCCGGAGTCGTCGGCCGCCGACCTGAGCACTCAGGTACAGGAGGCTCCGGGACAGGCCGGGTCCCTCCCCGCCTCGCCCGTGCCCGACGCCAGGGCCAAGGCCGCTCCCTCCTCGGCGCCCAGCGTCGACCCGCAGATCATGATCGCCCCGAGCGACCTGCGGGTCACGGGGAAGAAGGGCACGATCCGCGCGGTGGTGACCGCGTCCGCCGGACAGGGGGCGACCACGGTCAAGGTCGTGCTCACCGGCGTGGCCAAGGGCACGCGCTGCCGGTTGGATGTGATCGGGTACGGCGGCGTCAGGGAGACGGCGGGCAACTGGACCGTCAACAGGGCCGCCTATGACGAGTCGGGCGCCTTCACCGGTACCACGACGATCCCGCCGGAGCACATCACGTCGTTCGAGATCGCCACCGCCGAGGGGCGGGTGCTGCTCACGGTCGCCGTCCCCTGAGCCTGTCCGGCGCCGCCGGGGCACGCGGGCACACAAGGCATGCGGGGCACGCGAGGCACGCGAGGGCGTTCCGGGCGAGAGGCGTTCCTGGCAGGCGCCTTCCCGGCAGGGACCGGGTGCCTTCCCGGCAGGGACCGGGTGCCTTCCCGGCAGGGACGTTCCGGGTAGGGGACGTTCCCGCAGTGCGCGGAAACGGAGCCGGGTGGGTGAGCGGTGCGGGAATGGCTCGGAGCGCCCGCCTGTTGTCGTGTTCCGTGACCGGATTGACGGTGGTGGTCGTCACCCTCGCCCTCGCCACGCTCGCGGGTGTGGTGATGCGGCGGCGGAACGGCGTGGCGCGAGAGGTGAGGGGCGAGGTGGAGCGGCTCACGTCCGGCGACATCCACGCGGAACTGGGGGAGCGGGCCACGCTGGTGCAGTTCTCCAGCTCCTTCTGCCAGCCGTGCCGGGCGACCCGGCGGATCCTCGGCGAGGTGGCGGGGATGGTGCCCGGCGTCGCGCACGTGGAGATCGACGCGGAGTCCCGCCTCGATCTGGTCCGGTCGCTGAACATCCTGCGCACCCCCACCGTCCTCGTCCTCGACGCGTCGGGGCGGGTCGTGCGGCGAGCCTCCGGCCAGCCCAGAAAGGCCGATGTCATCGGCGCCCTCGGTCTGGCGGTCGGCGAGTGAGCGGGGCAGCTTATCGCCCCTTAAGCGATCATGTCTCAGAAATTGGACAGGGATGTGACAGATGGCGGGACGCCGGGGTAATGTCGTGGACATGAACCCCACGACGGAGCTGCTCACAAAGCGGCGCGCGGTTGATTTCTGCCGCGTGACCACCGCGCTCTGTCGCGTTTCCTAAAGGGCGATCTCAAGCGGCCGTCGAGCCGCACCGATCTGCACAACCCTTCAGGAGCATCACGCGATGCAAGCTGATTCCCGAGCCCTACGCTTCACCGCGGCCGTCACGACAGTCGTGCTCGCGCTCGTCCTCATGACGGGCAGCGCGTGGTTGCTGGCCGTACAGGCCGCGGCGTTCGCACTGGGCATTCTCGGCCTCTCGCCGTACGGAATGGTTTTCAAAGGGATAGTGAAGAGCCCTCCGAAGGCGTTGGAGGACGCCGGCCCGCCGCGCTTCGCGCAGGGAGTCGGACTCGCCTTCGCGTCGGTGGGCTTGGTCGGATACGTCGCACAGATCACGCCGCTGGCCCTCGGGGCCACCGCGGCGGCACTTTTCGCCGCATTTCTCAACGCCGCTTTCGGCTTCTGTCTCGGCTGCGAGATGTTTTTGATCATTCGCCGCCTACTACCCGCCGCACGATGATCCTGGAGGATCAAAATGAGCCGCTCCGCCGTCCTGGTCGATGCTGACTGGGTCGAGGCCAACCTCGATACCCCCGGTGTCGTTCTCGTTGAAGTGGACGAGGACGCCAGCGCATATGACAAGGGCCACATCCGTGGCGCCGTGAAGGTCGACTGGAAGAAGGACCTTCAGGACCCGGTCCGCCGTGACTTCGTCGACCGGGAGGGCTTCGAGGCGCTGCTGTCCGCCCGAGGCATCGCAGGCGACGACACCGTGGTCCTCTACGGTGGCAACAACAACTGGTTCGCCGCCTACGCGTACTGGTACTTCAAGCTGTACGGCCACGAGAACATCAGGCTTCTCGACGGTGGCCGTAAGAAGTGGGAGCTTGAGTCCCGCGAGCTGGTCAAGGACGTTCCCGACCGCCCCGCCACGGACTACAAGGCCAAGGAGCAGGACCGGTCCCTGCGCGCCTCCCGCGACGAGGTCGTCGCCGCGATCGGCAAGCTCAGCCTGGTCGACGTGCGCTCGCCCGACGAGTTCACCGGCAAGCTGCTCGCCCCCGCGCACCTTCCGCAGGAGCAGGCGCAGCGTGTCGGCCACGTGCCCACCGCCCGCAACATCCCGTGGTCCAAGGCTGCCAACGACGACGGCACCTTCAAGTCCGACGAGGAGCTCAAGGCCCTCTACGAGGGCGCGGGTGTCGACTTCAGCAAGGACATCATCGCCTACTGCCGCATCGGGGAGCGCTCGGCCCACACGTGGTTCGTGCTGCACGAGCTCCTCGACCAGGCAGGTGTCAAGAACTACGACGGTTCATGGGTTGAGTACGGCTCGCTGGTTGGCGTGCCGATCGAACTGGGAGAGGCCCGATAATGACTCAGGGATGCGCTGCTCCAGAACAGACGATTGCCCTTCCGGCCGGGATCGATCTTGCGAACCAGGCCGTCATCCAGGGTGTGGTCACGGGCACGGGCACGGCCTACGCCCGCCTGCTCGACCACACCGGTGAGTTCACCGGTGAGGTCGTGGTGTCCGAGGAGGGCATCTTCCGCTTCTTCGCCGCCCCCGGTGACTGGACCGTCCGCATCATCGCGGGCGGCGGCGTCACCAAGGACATCCCGGCTCAGGCGCGCCTGGGTGAGGTCACCCAGCTCGCCGTGGCCGTCTGACCTTTCGGTCCGACGCACGCCGAACCAGTAAAGCAAAAGGACCGGCACTCCCTCGAAGGGAGTGCCGGTCCTTTTTGTCACGCCGGAGCGGCATCACCGCCGGGCGCTTTCGAGCACGTCGGTGAGCGAGCCCCGCTCTACCGGCGGATGCTCGGGCCCTCCGGCAGCGCCCGCTTCTGCGCGCGGCTACGCGAGACGCTGGTCGCGGAACTGCGTGGTCCCTTCGCGGCGGGCTCCCGGCCCCCGGGCATGACGAGGTGCCACCGGAGATCCATGCCCATCACGTGGCGGGCACGCTGGTCGGGCTCTTCACGTACTGGCTGGGAGAGCAGCCGCCCCGCCCGGCCGAGGAGATCGCGGCGATGGCGTGGAACCTGATCCGCTGATTCGGAGATGGGACGCCGTCGTCCGGGTGGACCCTCGGAGGGGGAGTCACGGGAGACGCACGGGAGACGGTGGTGATCGGTGATGTCCATCCCACCCGACTCATCAATCCCTTAAGTGATGGTAAAACCGGGGAAAATGCAGCGGATTGCTGGGAACGCTGCCCGAATATGATGTCGAACTCTTACGCTGTCTCCGAGGCTTCCGATGAGCCCGACGGCGGAGGGGTTCCGTGGCGGACGTGCATCCCGAGCATGCGCAACTCCAGGCGGACCGGATCTACCTGGGCTGGCAGTATGCGCTGTTGCACCCGGATCCAGGTCCGGCTCCCAAGCGACCCTCGCCGGTGGAGGCTCCCGAGGAACCTGTCGACCCCGAGTGGGTGCGCAGGGAACGCCTCAACGAAGACCTCCTGAACCGGCCGGTCAAGATCGTCCGTGCGTTCATGACCGCACTCGCCACGCTGATCCTCGTTCTCGGCGTCACCGAGATGCTGAGCTGGTCGTTCGCCGTCGTCGGGGTGATCGCCGCCGGCGGCATCGCGGCGTTCTGCAGCTACGCCGTCCACCAGGGCGACCGGGCGGTCCGCCACCGCATCAAGGCGAGGGAGGTGGCCGGTGACCGGCTACGGGAGGAACGGGACAGGGAGCTCTTCGCCGCCCAGGAGGAGCATGCCGCCCGCTACCGGGAGTGGGCGGAGAAGAAGGAGCGTCACGACCGTCAGCTGACCTGGTACGCGGTGGCCGTGCCCGACGAGATCGACCGGATCGACGTGGCCGGAGGCACGCTGCCCGGCTGGTCGGCGCTGATCACCCTGCTGGGCGCGACCCGCCTCTACAGCGGTGGCCACCTGACCGTGCTCGACCTGTCCGAGGGCGCGATCGCCAAGGACCTGATCGAGCTGGCGCGCAGGGGCGGTGACGACCCGCTGGTCTGGGTGCTGCCGGTGGACCTTCCCCGGCTCGACCTGGGCGCCACGCTGACCCCCGAGGCGTTCGCCGACGTCCTCGCCCACGTCGTGAGCGTCAGCGAGGAGCACCGCACGACCAGGGACCTGTCGTTCGACAACGCCATCCTGGAGCGGGTGCTGGAAGTCCTCGGCGAAAGTGCCACGATCAACCAGGTCACCGCCGCGCTGCGCGCCCTGGCCCAGGTCGGCGACCCCCGGGAGGACCTGCGGTTCGGCCTGATCACCGCCACCCAGCTGGAGCGGATCGGCACGCTCTTCGGCCGTGGCGTCAGCGACCGCGTGGTGATCGAGCGGGCCTGGGCGCTGGAGTCGCAGCTGCGCAAGCTGGAGACCCTCGGCTCGGAGGCGGTGCGCCTGCCGCCCGCGCGCCTGCGCGTCGTGTCGATGGACCGTCAGGCGGGCGTGTTCGGCAACCGTGTCCTCGGCACGTACGTGGCCACCGCGCTCACCCACATCCTGCGCCAGTCGCCCGCCTCCGAGCGGCCGTGGTACCACACGATCATCGTCGCGGGCGCAGACAAGCTCCGCGGTGACGTCCTGGACCGGCTCATGGACGCCTGCGAGACCTCCAGGACCGGACTGGTGCTCACCTACCGCTCGCTGACCCCGACGGTGCGGGAGCGGCTCGGGCGTGGGCACGCGGCGGTCACGTTCATGCGGCTCGGCAACGCCGAGGACGCCCGGATCGCCAGCGAGCACGTCGGCACCGAGCACCGCCTGGAGCTCGCCCAGCTCACCGAGACGATTAGTGCCGCCGGGGCCGGTATGGACGGCGGCTACATCTCCACGGTCGGCCAGGCGGAGGAGGGCGACGACGAGCGCGACGTGAGCCGCGCCGACCTCAAGGAGGACATCACCTCCTCCACCGAGTGGGGCCGTCGCGCGACCAAGGCGATGGGGGAGACGGAGCGGGTGTTGCACCGGTCCCGGGAGTTCCTCGTGGAGCCTCACCAGCTCCAGCAGCTTCCCACCACCTCGGTGATCGTCACCGATGCCACCGTCCAGGGGCGCAGGGTCCGTCTCGCCGATGCCAACCCGGCCATACTGACCTTCCCCAAGACGACGCTGGGCGAGTTCGACGAGATCAAGGAAGCCGCGCTGGAGCGCGTACAGGAGAAGAAGGAGGAGGAGCCGCGCGAGCCGAGCCCGTTCGAGGACGCGCCGCCCAACCTCGGCCCGCCCCCGGCCAGGCTCGACTGGCGCCGCCGCCAATGAGGCCCCGGCCCGCGCCGCCGACGAGTCGGCGGGCGGGGATTCGGGCGGTGGGGATCCGGGTAGCGATGATCCCGTCGGTGACGGTATCGCCGGGCATGCCAACGGGGCGTCCGTATGTCGTAATGGGATGGTCAATGTGGGGGTGCGAGCCCCGAGTCAGGTTCGACCGTGGTTACGGGGGTGACCTACCCCCGATTACGCGTCGGCCGGTATGGCGGAGTGATCCGTGAAGCGTCAACCCTCCGGCCTGGAGCCGGGTCCCCCGGGTGGAGACCAAATGCAGCCAAGTGTGTCCCGTCCGCCCAATGCCCTGACCGGTCCCTGGTACAGAATCCAGGCGATCACGGCGCCCTCCCGTAGTTCCTCCGCCGAGTGGGACTTCGTCACGGTCCTGCCCGCCGTACTCTCCACGGCCCAGCGCAACCGGCCCTTCGTGGTCGGCTGGCTCTCGCGGGGGTCCGGCGCTCCGCTGGAGCTGATCACCAACGCGGGGCCGCTGACCCCGCCGCGCCCACCCCGCAGGGCCGCCACCGAGGTCGAGCACGCCCCCGGCGGTCCCGAGCCGCTGCTCTTTCCCAGCGGCGCCCGCGGTGTCCGGATCGGTGACGAGTGGCTCCGCGACCTGTCCGACCTGGCCTGGACCGTCTGCCCCGGCCGGCAGGCTCCGCCGCTCGGCGGCCGTCGCGAGCCGGACGCCGACGAGCTCAGGCGCCCCACGCTTTTCGAGTCGACGCTGGTCACGCTCATGTCCCGGCCGTTCGCCTGGCTGGTGGTGGCCGAGCAGACCGATCTGCTGGACGCCGAGGTCGCGCACCTGCGTACCCAGCTCAACGTGCTGCGGCAGTACGGTGACGCCTCCGAGCGCTCCCGCTACGACGCGGAGCGGGCCGAGCGACGCATGCAGGAGCTGGACGCCTTCCGCGAGGCGGGACTCTGGAACGTCCGGTTGCTGGCCGGGGCCGCCGGGCCCGAGGAACTGCGCCAGATCGCGCCGGTGCTCGTCGGCTCCGCCGAGATGAGCCACCACCCCTACCGTCTGCGCAGTGCGCTGTCCGGTCCCGTACACGGTTTCGCCGAGGCGCTGACGGTGACCCTGCAGGATCCGGCGGACGGTGCCGCCGCCCCGTTCGCGGCCACCGCCGGGGCGCTCGCCGCTCTCGCCGGGCTGCCGCACCGGGAGGTGCCGGGGGTACGGGTGCTCGACGCGGGCTTCTTCGACGTGACCAGCGAGGCCGACACCGCGCCCGGCGCGCCAGCCGTCGAGCTCGGAGCCATCCTCGACGGCCAAGACAGGCCGGTCGGCTCGTTCAGGGTCCCGCTGGCCACCCTCAACCGGCACGCTTTCGTCACCGGCGCCACCGGCTCCGGCAAGTCCCAGACCGTCAGACACCTGCTGGAACAGCTCACCGGCGCGGGCATCCCGTGGCTGGCCATCGAACCCGCGAAGTCCGAGTACGCCTCGATGGGCGGCCGGATCGAGCACCTCGCCCCGGTGACCGTGATCAACCCGTCCGCCCCGGAGAGCGTGCCGTTCAGCGTCAACCCGCTCGCCCCCGAACCCGGCTATCCGGTCCAGGCCCACATCGACATGGTCAGGGCGCTGTTCATGGCGGCCTTCGACGCCGAGGAGCCGTTCCCGCAGATCATGTCGCTCGCCCTGCAACGGGTGTACGAGGCCAACGGGTGGGACGTGGTCACCGGCTGGGCCGCCCCCGGCGCCGCCGTGCGACCCGCTGTGCCGACCCTCGAACAGCTGCAGCGGCACGCGATGGAGGTGATCAAGGAGATCGGCTACGGACGGGAGGTCCAGGCCGATGTCGAGGGCTTCATCTCGCTGCGGCTGCGGTCGCTCCGGGTCGGCTCCGCCGGCCGGTTCTTCGAGGGCGGCCACCCCGCGGACATCGGCGACCTGCTCCAGCGCAACGTGGTGCTCGCGATCGAGGACGTCGCCAACGACGAGGACAAGGCGTTCCTGATGGGCACGCTGATCATCCGGATCGTGGAGCACCTGCGGATGCGGGCCAGGAAGGAGCGGAGCAGCGGGCTCAAGCACGTCATCGTGATCGAGGAGGCGCACCGGCTGCTCCGCGACCGGGGCGCCGGGCGGGCCAGCACGCACGCCGTCGAACTCCTGGCGGGCATGCTCGCCGAGATCCGCGCGTACGGGGAGGGCATCGTGGTCGCCGAGCAGATTCCCACGAAGCTGGTCTCCGACGTGGTGAAGAACACCGCGCTGAAGGTCATCCACAGGCTCCCCGCCGAGGACGACCGCCGGCTGGTCGGGGCGGCGACGAACCTGAGCGAGGAGCAGTCCCGGCAGGTCGTCTCGCTCCCGCCCGGCGTCGCCGCGGTCTTCGCCGACGGCATGGACCGGCCGCTCCGCATCCAGGTGCCGCTGGGCGAGGACCGCGAGCGCCCGGTCCCCGGCCACACGCCGCCCATCTGCGGCCGCCGTTCGGCGGCGTGCGGGCAGGAGTGCCGCAACGGCCGGGCGTGCACGCTGGTCGAGTTGCGCGAGGCGGACCTGCTCGCCGAGGCGCCCGAGTGGGCCTGGCTGCGGATCTGGACGGACACGCTGGTGCTGGCGTTCTGCACCAACAGGCCGGCGCCCGGGGTGCCCCGGGCGCTGGCCGACCTCTGGGCGGAGCTCCCGGCACGGCGGCGCGAATGCCTGCTGGCCACGACCGCCGAACGGTGCGTGGGCCGCCGCGCGTGGTCGTTGCGGACCGTCAGTGACCCGGCCAAGCTGACCGAGCAGGTCGCCGCGATCGCGACCAGGCTGCTCGGTCCCGACCGCGACCCCGGCGAGCGGCCGGGACCCGCCTGGGTCATCCCGCAGGTGCGGTGGCTGCATGAGGTGGACCGGCTCTTCCCGCACGGCCAGCCCGCGCCCAACCCGCGCGGCTCCGCGCCGGTCATGGAGTACGCCCTGTTCAACCGTCCCGCGGGCGGCTCCGAACTGCTCGGCCACCGGGCCAAGGCGCTCCGCCACCACCCGCTCTCCATGGAGGTGGACCGTAACCGGAAACTGGCCTGGCGGGTGATTCTCGGCGACGACGAGCGCGAGAGTGTGGAGCGCGACATCCTCACCGTCACCATCGGCGTCGACCCGGCCGAACGGCTCCGGCACGTGGCCCAGATGATGGGGGCAGGCTGGCTGGAGAGCGTGCTGTCGTGGCCGCACCGGTTCGTGCTGCCGTTCGACGCCGACTCGCAGGAACCCGTCGAACTCGCCTTCGCCGAGCAGTGAGGTGTGGCCGAGTAGTGAGGTGTGGCCGGGAGGGACACCCGGCCGCATTTCCCGCTGTGGAGCCGGTGGAGCCGGTGGAGCCGGTGGAGCCGGTGGAGCCGGTGGAGCTGGTGGAGCCTGCGGAGTTCGCCTTCGCCGAACCGTGGGAACGGTCGGGTCTGAGGGTCTTTACGCCTCACCGTCACCGGACGGTACGTGTGACGTGCCGTCCGGGGGTGAGGGTGCCGAAGCACGGCTAAGATCTGCGGCATGAACGATTCGGTGATTCCGGCCCTGCGGCCGAGCCGGCCGGCCACCGGGTCGTCCCGCGAACGGTCGCCAAGCGAGGAGACGGTATGACTCAGCTTCCGCTGCGGGCGCAGCTCGCCACCGCTCTCGGCCGGACGGCCGCGACCCTGTCCCGGGTCACCGGACGCGGAGACGGGTCAGTGATCGGAGGCCGGGTCAGCATGCTCCTGGAGCCCGACCTGCTGCGCAAGCTCGCCCGCGACCGCAAGCTCGCGCTGGTGAGCGCGACCAACGGCAAGACCACGACGACCCGTCTGATCACCTCCGCGCTGTCGGAGCTCGGCGACGTCGCCACCAACGCCTTCGGCGCCAACATGCCCGCCGGGCACGTCTCGGCGCTGTCGTCGGCCAAGCACGCCCCGTACGGGGTGCTTGAGGTCGATGAGAAGTACCTGCCCGAGGTGATCGACACCACCGGCGCCGGGGTCATCTGCCTGATGAACCTCAGCCGGGACCAGATGGACCGGGCGGGCGAGATCTGGCTGCTCGCCCAGAAGTGGCGGCGGGCGCTGGCCGGCAAGAACACCCACGTGATCGCCAATGCCGACGACCCGCTGGTGACCTGGGGCGCCTCCACCGCGGCCTCGGTCACCTGGGTGTCGGCCGGGCAGCCCTGGAAGGAGGACTCCTGGTGCTGCCCCGAGTGCGGCGGCCCCCTCGACCGCAAGGGCATGGAGTACGTTCCGCCGGGCAGCCTCGGCTCCGGTGCCCTCTCGGGAGCGGGGGAGAACGACTGGGCCTGCCGTGAGTGCACCTTCCGGCGGCCTGAGCCCTCCTGGGTGCTCGACGACGACGCGGTGATCGACCCGCGCGGGCAGCGCTGGGTGCTGGACATCCAGCTCCCCGGGCGCGCCAACCGGGCCAACGCGGCGATAGCGCTGGCCACCGCCGAGGCGTTCGGGCTGCCCGTCGAGCGGGCGCTGCCCCGCCTGCGCGAGGTCAGGTCGGTCGCCGGCCGCTACACCACCGTGGAGCGCGACGGGCGGCACGCCCGGCTGCTGCTGGCCAAGAACCCGGCCGGCTGGCTGGAGGCCTTCGACGTGCTCGACTCCTCGCTGCCGGTGATCCTCTCGGTCAACGCCCAGGGCCCCGACGGCCGCGACACCTCATGGTTGTGGGACGTCGACTACCGCGTGCTGCGCGGCAGGCCGGTCTTCGTGACCGGGGAGCGGCGGCTCGACCTCGCGCTCCGGCTGGACGTGGCGGATGTGCCGTTCCAGCTGGCCGGATCGTTCGAGCAGGCGCTCGGCGCACAGCCGCCGGGCAAGGTCGACGTGATCGCCAACTACACCGCCTTCCAGCAGATTCGATCGGAGTTCGGTCGTGCAGTCTGACAGCGCCCTGCGCCTTGTTTGGATTTATCCGGACCTGTTGAGCACTTATGGCGACCAGGGCAACGTCCTGGTCCTGGAGCAGCGCGCCCGGCGCCGCGGCATCCCGGTCGAGACCGTGCATGTGCGCTCGGCCGACCCGGTCCCGGAGAGCGGTGACATCTACCTGATCGGCGGCGGCGAGGACCGGCCGCAGATCCTGGCTTCCGAGCGGCTCCGGCGTGACGGCGGCCTGCACCGGGCCATTCAGCGGGGCGCGGCCCTGCTGGCCGTGTGCGCGGGCTACCAGATCATGGGCACCACCTTCGGCGGCGAGGAGGGGCAGCCGGTCGACGGCATCGGCCTGATCGACATCTCCAGCGGCCGTGGCGAGGGCAGGGCCGTCGGCGAGCTGGCCGGGGAGGCGGACCCGGCACTCGGCATCCCGACGCTGACCGGCTTCGAGAACCACATGGGCGTCACCCGGCTCGGGCCCGGCATCCGGCCACTGGCGCGTACGGCGGTCGGCACGGGTAATGGCGACGGCACCGAGGGCTGCTACACCGGCAAGATCGTCGGAACCTACCTGCACGGTCCGGCGCTCGCCCGTAACTCCGGCCTCGCCGACCTGCTGCTCACCTGGGCGGTGGGCGCCCAGCTGCCGCCGATCGACGACTCCTGGTTCGAGCGCCTCCGCGAGGAGCGCCTGGCCGCGGTGCTGCCCGGCTGACGCCGGAAACCGGCCGTCCGGCGTTGCCGGGCGGCCGGAGGGCACGCCTCACGAGGGGGCCGTCAGTAGAGGGGCCGTCAGTAGACGAGAGCCTGGACGCCTTCGCCCAGGACCTCCTCGACGAATGTGGGCGCGCCCGCGATGCGGATGCCCTCGATCAGATCGTCGACCGTGATGCCCCGCCGGGCCGCGCACTGCGTGCACAGTGTCACCCTGCCGCCGGTGAGCACCGCGTCGAGCAGGTCGCCGAGCTGGGCGGCGTGCGGGAGGGAGAACTCCTTCGCCCGTCCGGGGAGGGCGAACCACGCGGACTCGCCGGTCAGCCAGAGCGAGACGGGGACTCCGCTCGCCAACGCCGCCGCGGCCACCGTGAACGCCTGGTTGCAGCGCTCGGGTGAGTCTTCGCCGACGGTAACCTTGATCACCAGTGATCGTGCCATGCCCGAAGCCTATGCGGGTCCGCCCCTTCCCCGCCACGGCGGGATCCGCGTGACAGGGCCTAGGCTCGGACCCATGGACGTTCCCGAACTGCATCCTGATCTTGAGCCGATCGCCTTCCTCGTGGGCGTGTGGGAAGGCGCCGGCGTCGGGGGATATCCGACGATCGAGAGTTTCAACTTCGGCCAGGAAATCGTCTTCGGCCACAACGGTAAGCCGTTCCTGACCTACAGCAGCCGCACCTGGCTGCTCGACGAGGCGGGGGAAAAGGTCCGCCCGCTGGCCACCGAGACCGGTTTCTGGCGTCAGCTTCCCGGGCGTCAGCTGGAGGTGTGCCTGTCACATCCCACGGGCATCGTGGAGATCTACGTCGGCGAGGTGGTATTCCACAAGATCGAGCTCCACACCGATGTGGTGGCCCGCACCGCCACCGCCAAGGAGTACACCGGAGGCCACCGGCTTTACGGCCTGGTCAACGGCAACCTGATGTGGGCGTACGACATGGCGGCCATGGGCCAGCCGATTCAGTCCCACATCTCGGCCGAGCTCAAGCGGGTCGGTGACTTCGTCCCCGACGCCGGGTGAATTCCCGAAGGGGCGCGAGCCGGGTATCGGATGAGCGCTCCTGCTCGCACCCGGGGGCGACAGAGGCAGGGCGCTGACTACGCTTTGTGGGATGAGCACTCCCTTCACCCCCGAAGCGGTCGAGGCCATCAAGCGCCACATGAACGACGATCACGCTGACGACGCGCTACTGATCTGCAAGGGCCTCGGCGGACAGCCCGAGGCCACCAGTGCGACGACGACCGGTGTCGACGCCGAGGCGATCGAGTTCGCCGCCGTGGTCGGCGGGCTTGAGATTCCGGTCCGGGTCCCGTGGAGCACCACGCTGACCGAACGCGCGCAGGTCCGTACGGAGGTCGTCCGCCTCTATCGGGACGCCTGTGCGGCCCTCGGCGTCCCCGCCCGCGGCGAGCACTGACCGGCGCTCCCTCACATTTCATCCCTTGGGCGACTTTCGCCCTGAATTCCTACTAAAAGCACTAAATAAGGGAGTAATTCGGAAAGAGGAAGGGCTGGTGGGGGCGTTGGTGACAGTCGGGTCAACGTCAGGATTGATCATGGCATTCATGGAAAGCTCCCAGATGCTGAAATTTCCTGAAATGAGGAGGCGCGGTGAAACCGCGAGCCCTTGTGCTGGCGCCAATGCGAGGTCCGGAGTGGGACCGTCTGAGAGAGCTGATCGACGTCCACTACGACCCGGCTGAGCACAGTCCGCACCCGGCGGCCGACCTGGCCCGGCGGCTCGCGGACACCGGGGCGCGCATCCTCATCACCGAGTCCGACGAGGTCGCGGGCCCGGTGCTGGATCTTCCCCTGCTGGTGGTGGGCTGCGCCCGCGGCGACGCGGGGAACGTGGACCTCGGCGCGGCCATCGACAGGGGCATTCCCGTCGTCTGCGCCCCGGGGCGCGACGCCGACGCGGTGGCCGAGCTCACCCTCGCCCTGATCCTCGCGGTGACCCGCCGGGTTGCGGTCGGCGACCGGGAGATCCGCCACGGCATGGTCTCCTACCGGCGGCACCGCGCGTGGGAGCTCGCGGGCCGGACCGTCGGCCTGATCGGCTACGGGGCGGTCGGCCACGCGGTGGCCTGGCGAATGAGGGGGCTGGGCATGCGTGTCATGGTCTACGACCCCGAGGCGGCGGAGAAGCGGTACGGCCTCGACGTCCTGCTGGCCCAGGCCGACGTCGTCTCCGTACACGCTCCCGCGTCGGCGGGTCTGCTGATCGGCGCCGTGGAGTTCGCCGCGATGAGGACCGGAGCGATCTTCGTCAACACCTCCGACGCGGTCCTGCACGATATGAACGCCCTCGTCGGAGCGCTGAAGGCGGGCCATCTGGGCGGCGCGGCCCTCGACAGGTTCGCCGGGGACTGGCTCGACCCGGCCCATCCGCTCGCCGACATGGACAACGTGGTGCTCACCCCGCACCTGGGCGCGGGAACCTACGACACCGAGATCAACCACACCCGGATGATCTGCGAGGACATCGTCAGGATCCTCGGCGGGGAAAGGCCGCTGCACTGCGCCAACCCCGACTTCCAGGGATGACGACCTCCGGGGCCTCGGACCCAGGAGGGACCCCGGCAACGCGGCGGCTCAGCGGTCCTCACCGACGAACACCGAGAATCAACGAACGGCATCGCGCCCCCGGAGCCGTGACATAGCGGGGGCGGTCGCGAGCGGTCCCGAGGATGTACGGGGAGGGCCTGGAAAGAAAAGCGCCTGGAAAAGGGAAGAACCCCGGGCCGCTTCCTCCCTGCTGAGCGGGAGGGCCGGTGGACCAAAGGCGGGATTGCCCGCCCCCGGCGGCCCGGGGTTCCGGTGATTGTCGTGGATTCGCCGAACGTCGCCAGACGCCCGGACAGAGTCCGGTCGCGGCGTCCTAGCGGACAGCCACCTCGCTAGCCCAACTATGATCAACCATTGTTCGGACCACCTCCTTTCGGCGTGCCTGTACGTTATGAAACCGACCACGCTTAGAGCAAGTGGATATTTCGACCCTGGCATCCTGGCTGGCCCGCCCTCTCCACGAGGGCCGATGGGAAAAGAATGGGAACATCCTGCCAACGATTGAGCTTTCCGGGCTTTCGCTGACGGTTCCTGGACACGGGGCAGCACCCGCTCCGCTGCACCGCCGGGGACCACCTGCCGCACATGCGCGTACAGAGCTGAACCGAGACCACCTTGACATCCAACCCGGTCTCCAGCGCGCGCGGACCGCAGTCAGCGTCGAACGGGGACGCGATCAGCCGATCAGCTTCGTTGACCATTGGGCTCATCACTGATCCGGCCGACCAGCATGAGCGCCGGCAAGGCGCGAATGCGGTCTTGTAGGTCTTCGGCCTCGACGCCAGGGCTGGCGACGGTGAACAAGTCGTGGTTGAGGTCGCGAAGCCTGACACGGCTGGTCTCCCGCAAGGCCGGTGCGGGAATCACATCGAGTACCTCAATGCCAAGTGCTGCGGCATCGGAGAGCTGGCCGCGGGCAGCCTCCGCGCGTGCGAGGACGAGCGTGGCGGCGGCCCAGCCGGGCCGACCGACGGGAAGGGACCGTCGCGAGGTCTCAGCGTGGCCGCGGGCGGCAGCGTGGTCGCCGAGTTGAAGGTTCGTCTCGGCCAGATGCAACTGGAGTTCGGCGCGGTCGAAACCGAACCGACCCGGACGTTCGCCGTCCGGGTCGGCCTCCAGCTTTCGTTGAGCGTTGGCCATCACCAGGGCGGCGTCCGACCGGGAGCTTTCTCCCAGGTAGGCAAGGGAGCGCAACTGCCCCCAGGCGAGGATCTGAGCGCGGCGGAGCGGGGTCTCGGCGTACTCGTATGCCTGCTGCGCCAGCTCCAGGGCTTCGACGGGCCGGTTGCCCGTGTACGCGGTCATCGCCTGAGCACCAAGCGACCAGCAGATCAGATCGTTGTCGCCGACCGCGGTGCCCAGCCGCGCGGCGGTCGCGAAGTGAATCGCCGCCGCCGGGTAGTCCGACAGGTGGAACGCCAAGTTGCCGACCAGAGCCGATAGCCAGCCCGCGAGCCGCCGAAGTTCGACGCGGGCACCGTCGAGCTGGGGAAGCTTCAGCATGCCGCTGACCAGTGCCCGGGTCCGATGCACCTCGATCGCGAGGAGACCGGGCGGGAACGCCGAATAGTTCACGTCGTAGTAGGCCAGGGCCGCGGCGAGATTCTCCAGAGCGAGCGGCCCCCCGGCGGGCCCTTCGACTTCCAGGGCCAGGGTGACGGAGTCGCGGAGGGCGGCCAGGATTGCGTTGTCGTGATCGGCCGTCATCGAATCCCCATCCGTGTATCTCGGTCGCGGAAGTGCTCGCCCGTCACGGTATGCCCGGCTGCCACCGCCCATATGCGGTACGAGCGTGGTGCTGTGGTGGAGGCCGAGTTGGGCGGGGTCTGCCTGATACACCGCGCACAGGGCCGCTGTGTAGTCGTGACCAGGGGTGATCTCTCCGTGCTCATACTTGCAGAGCATGCTCGCGTTCAGCAGCGACTCGCCGATCCGAGTCCGCTCGTAGAACTCCGCGATCTCGCTGATGGTCTGGGCGCGCGACCAGCCGAGCGCCCACCGCCACGCCTCCAAAGGCAGAACCTGCGGCAGCTCACGGACGATCGCCGAGGCGATTTGCTGGAGCGGCCATTGCTGCCGTTGCCCCTGCCGGCGGATCTCCTGGGCTCGGCGTGAGAGTTCAGCCCGCCGCATCCGACTGATCGTCGCCATAAGGCGCGCACCTCCCAGTGCGTCGCTGGGCACCGATCGTAACCCCGCCGTGGCGGTCACGACATTGTCTTGCCGGCAATGGCCGAGGCAATGTCCTGCGCCGATGGCGGCATTGATGCGTTCACCAGCGGTCCAGCACCGTGAGGAGGGTCCGCAGCGCTCGTTTAGGGAGCCGATCGCTTGACGAACCTCAAACCCATCGCGGTCACACCGGCCGCCACCGGCCCCGGGCTGGAGGGCCGCGAATGGACTCCGGTGATCGACCAGCACGCCTCATGGCTGGCGGTGAACCCGATCCAGGGCTGCCCCAAGAAGTGCACCTACTGCTTCTTGAACCAGCGGGGGCAGACCCGGGTCGCTCCGGTCCAGCTCCACACTCCCGCCCAGACCGTCCAGTTGCTGCTGGAGTCGGACCTGTACGGGCCCGATCGGCCGGTCGCCCTATTCACCTGGACCGACGTGATGGCAGTGGCGCCCTCACGCGCCTACCTGGCGGAGCTGCTGCGGGCGTTCGTCGCCGCAGGGCTCCCGAACGCGGTCGTGCTGATCACGAAATGCCGGGTGCCCGCCGACACCATCGAGGCCATCACCCAAGCACAAGTCGCGGGCCTGCGCGTCATCGTCTACCTCAGCTACTCCGGACTCGACGCCGAGATCGAGGTCGGCGTCCGGCACGAGCAGATCCGCGACAACTTCCCGGCGCTGCACGCCGCAGGAATCCCGATCGTGCACTACTGGCGGCCCGCGTTCCCGGCGTTCACCACCAAGGAGATCATGATCCGGGTGCTGGACACCGCCGCCAGATACGCCACCTGCACCATGGCCGCCGGCCTGAAAGTCGAACCCGAGGCCCTCGACCGGCTCGCCCAGCTGTGGCCCGCGCTGGCCACCACGCCGGGGGTGACCGAGGCCGAGGGGGTGTACCCCGAGTCGTTCTGGGAGTTCATCCACCACACCTCCGACCGCCACCCCGGCCACCCGGTGTTTCACACCAACTCGTGCGCGCTGGCGTACGTACTGAGGGAAACCGACCGGTTCGGCGTGTACGGCGGGCAGGTCTGCACAACCCGTAACCGCTGCCCGCAGGCCCAACGGACACGATGCGCCTCCGCAGCGACCGCGGCCGTTCCCGACCACGCCGCGATCTCCGCGGCCCTGGCCCGGCGAGGGCTGGCCGGTGCCGCGTTCGACGTCCTGCCGGAGCGGCGCGAGCTCGTCATTCACGCCGCGGTCGCCAACCGGCTGGTGTCCGCCCTCACCCAGGACCTCGGTGTGCGGATCAGCGTGGCGGGTCAGGGGGCGGACGCCTACTGGAGCAGCGGCACCTCGGGCGCCCGTCCTCTGATCATCAAGGAGGGCCATTCATGATCGGTAACGACGAACTGGCGGAGATGCTGGAGCAGACCCGACAGCTGCGCCGAGGGTTCGCCCCTACCGCGCCCCGCTCCTGGGATGCTGCCACCGCCGGGGCCGAGCTCGCGGTGCAGCTAGGACACCTGGCGTTGTGCGTCGCCCGCCGCCACGGCATTGACATGGTCGCCTACGACGACCCGGGCAGGCCGATCAGCGACATCGGCGACGAACTCGCCGATGTCACCTTGGCGGCCCTCAGCATCGGTGTCCTGGCCGATGAACCGCCCGCCTCAATCCGCTCGTCCCACTCGGCCGCTTCGGTGATCGAGGCGCTGCTGATGCTTCTGGTCTGCGCGGGACGAGCCGCAGAAGCCGGACTGGTCAGCGCCGGCTACCGGCACCAGCCCACCGGGTCCCCGCCACCCGTCCCCGAAGCGTGCGCGACGACCCTGCAGGCCGTCGACCGGCTCGCCGAGCTGCTCGGCCTGGACCTGCCGGAGCAGTTCCAGGCGATGTACACCGACGCCACCCGGTTCCTACGCTCCCACCAGAACGGAGACCAGGCATGACGTTGCTCCAGCGCCTTGGCGACGGCCAGGTCCTCAAGCTCATGAGCGCCTCCCGCAGCACTCCGATCCGCTGGCTGACCGCCGACGATGTTCAAGCCCTCCACGTCGGCCGCTACATCGAGGAGCTGCGCACGGTCGGAGTCCAACTGCCCGCCGACGTCAGGATCGTGAAGTCCGGGCGGCGGCCCGCAGTCCAGCACCTGTGGATTCCCGGAACGCCGCTGCCCGATCTGGCCGCACACCACCCGGTCCTGTTCACATCAGCCGTGCGGCAGATCGCCGCGTGGGTCGCCGCTCTCGATTCCAGCGGAGCCCGTCTGGACACCAACCTGGCGAACTTCGTCATCAACCCCGACGACGGCCTGGTCTGCATCGATGTGCTGCCGCCGCTGCTGACCGATCTGCGCCCCCCCGAACACGACGACTGGCAGCGCCTGTTCGGCGGACTGTGCTACGACACCGACATCACGATGTGCGCGCTGGCCGGCTACGCAGCCCGCGCGCTCCTGGCCGCGCACGGTACCGGCGTCGCCGACCACATCCCAGACCTTGCCGGGCTCTGCCCCGGCCACACCCACCCGGATCGGCTGCCCGTCCACTGGTTCCACCTCCGGCAGAAGGCCGCGGTGGTTGCGCTGTGCGGCGAGATTCCCCCGCGGACCGCGCTGAAGGTGTTCACCGCCACGTCGGTCCTGCGGCTGCGTAACACCCCGACCGCCGCCCGGCAGGCACGTATCGACGCGGGCCTGGCGGCGATGCACCGCCTCGACCCGAAAGGCAGCCTGTGACCACCCACACCGACCTGACCTGCTACGCCGGTGACGTCCCGCTCACCGTGATGAGTACCCCCGCCGACCACGAGGCTCTGTCCCGGCACATCGCCGACTACCTGGCTGGCCGCATCGGGGAGCTACAGCTGCCCGGCTACCAGATTCATGTGCACACCGACACCGGCCGGTTCCGCACCGCCGCGGCAACCTTCACTGAGCTGGCAGTCACCACGGTGCAACCGGTTCCTGGGGTCACCCTCAGCGAAGGCCGCATCGGTGCCGCAGGCCGCTGCTACACCGTGGCGGCGGACGTGCTCGAAGGACGGCCCGGAGCCTGGGCCGTACAGGTCGAAGGACCCGTCATCGACCTGTACGTGGCCGAACGGGCCGCCGCGCCGAAGTACACGCTGCGCGTGATCCGCGAGGTGATGCTGCGGACGTACGAGTCCGCCGGCGGAATCGTCTTCCACGCCGCCGGGGTCGACATCGCCGGCCGCACGGTGATGGTCTGCGCGAACCGCGGCGCGGGCAAGACCACCACGCTCGCGGCGCTTCTCCACGGCCTGGGCGGCCGAGGAGCGCTCCTGTCCAACGACAGACTGATCATCCACGGGCAGCGGCGGGTCGTCGCCGTGCCCCTCCCGGTCCCGGTCGCCCGCGGCACCCTGGAGGCGTTCCCCGAACTCTGGGCCGCGGTACCCCCGGGGGAGGCGGCTGCTCTTCCCCGCCAGTTCGGCACACGAGACAAGACCGCCTTGTCCGCGCGGACGTTCGCCACCGCGTTCGGTTCCCGCCAGATACCCGGGTCGGTCCTGCACACCCTCGTCGTCCCCCGCTTCACCGACACCACCCAGCCCCCGCAAGCACGCCGCCTCACCCCGGCCGAGACCCTCAAGGTCCTGACGGAGGCGTGCTTCACCCCGGTAGATGAGTTCTGGCTGCCCTGGCTGATCCACCGCACCCCCGGTGACGCCGAGCTGGCCAAGGCCGCAACGGCCCTTTGTGCCCGCCTCGCGGTCTCCGTGCCCTGCTTCCAGGTGGAGTACGGGGTGCGCGGCCCGATCGACCGCCTTCATCGTGTCCTGGCCGACCTGATCGGAGATCTCCTATGACCCGCCTTCCTCAGCGCCCGTCGTGCCCGGCAGTGGTGACCGCAGCCGGGTACGGAACCCGATTTCAGCCGTTCAGCACCTGGGTTCCCAAGGAGATGCTGCCGATCGGCTCCGAACCCGCCCTCGGTCACGTCATCACCGAATGCCTGGCGGCCGGCGCGGACCTGGTCCACGTCGTCACCCGCCCCGGCGACCAGATCATCCCCGCCTACATCAGCGGCCTGCGCGAGGAAGGCCTCCCTGTGAGGGCAACCCCTGAGGACCTGTCCCACGGGTACGGCAACGCGGCCCCGCTGCTGACCCTCGCCCAGCAACTGACCGACTGTGACCTGTTCATGGTGGCGTTCGGTGACGATGTCCTCCTCGGCGGCGTCCCTGGCGCAGACCTGGCAGCCATGCGCGAGCAGGCCGGGCGGGGAGCGGACTTCGTCATCGCCGCCCAGCTCATCGACCGCGCCGACATCGGCTCGTTCGGAATCGTCGACCTGGCCGAACCCGGCGGGGACCGGGTCAGCGGGATCCGGCAGCGGCCCGCCCCGGCGACCGTCGACGAACCGCTCGCGGTGGTGTCCCGCCTGGTACTGCGCCCGTTCGTCCTCCACCAGCTCATCGCGCGCCCGCAAGCCCGCGGTGAGGTCGACCTCGGCCTCGCCGTCGGAGAACACGCCCATACCGGCGATGTACGTGTACGGAGACTTTCCGCCGACTGGGTTACCGTCGGAGAGCCCCGCCGCTACGCGGACGCGCTCACCCGTCACTGGCGCGACCACGCCCCGCCGCCGACGCCCCTGCGGGCAACGCCCTGACCACCCTCGCTGTGCCGTCTGGGAGGACAGCATGCTCATCGACATTTACAACGACCGCAACAAGCACATCGGCGCCGAGGACAAGAAGGTCGCGCACGAGAAAGGGCTGTGGCATCGCACGTTCTCCTGCCTGACCGTCAACCCCTCCACCCAGACCGTGCTGCTCCAGAAGAAGCAGCCGGGCCGCTACGCCTTCGACCGGCCCGACCACGCCGATTTCACCGTCGGCGGCCACTACGAAGCCGGTGAGAGCATCACCGACGGCGTCCGGGAGATCCGGGAAGAACTCGGCCTCGACGTCGACTACAAGGAACTGCAGCCGCTGGGAATCCGCCAGACCGCCGTAACCCTGGCCCCGACATGGATCGAGCGCGAGTTCCAGTACTGGCACCTCCTGGCGCTGCCACTCGGCCTGGAGGAGATCCCACTCGACGACGCCGAGGTCTCCGGACTCGTACAGATCGGCCTCCATGACGCGATCTCGCTCGCGGCCGGCGACCGCACCGAGGCCCCCGCCCGCTACCTGATCCGGTCAAGGGAAGGCCGCGAATATCAGGACGCGACGCTGACCCGAGACGACCTCGTGCCCGGCTACCTCGACGAGGACTCCGATCGGCTCTACCTGCGGCTGTTCATCGCCGCGCACCGCTACCTGCAAGGCGAGCACGACCGCCTGTTCTGGTGACCACGGAAAGGACCGACCGCTGATGTCTTCCAGCACCGACCGCTGATGTCTTCCAGCACCGACCGTTCGATCGCTGTTGTCCTCGGCACCCGACCAGAGATGATCAAACTATCGGTGCTGATCACCCTGCTCGGCGACCAAGCACGCGTGATCCACACCGGCCAGCACTACGACCCGACGATGACGGGCGACTCCGCTTCCAACGTCCATCACCCCCACCTGCAGCTGAGGGTCGGCGGCCAGCACCGCGGCGTCCAGATCGGCGCCGCCACCGCCCAGCTCACCCAGGCGTGGCACGACGATCCGCCCGCAGCGGTCATCGTGCAAGGCGACACCAACGCGGCCTTGGCCGGCGCTCTGGCCGCCAACGCCGTACAGGCCCCGCTCATCCACGTTGAGGCGGGACTGCGCAGCCACGACCGCGCGATGCCCGAAGAGCACAACCGCATCGTCATCGACCACCTCGCTGACCTATGCTGCGCGGTGACGTCGCAGAACGTCTCGAACCTGTGGGCCGAAGGCATCCCCGACAGCCGGATCGTGCTGACCGGCAACCCCATCGTGGAGGCAGTCCACCTGACGGAGAGAGATCACGCCGCAGCGCTGCGCCTCACCGCTCCGCTGGGCGGCGAACCATACGTGGTGTCCACGCTGCACCGGCCGGAAAACGTTGATGACCCCGACCGGCTCCGCCGCATGCTGACCAGCCTCGCCGCACTCGACCTGCCGGTTCTGCTAGTGATCCACCCACGCACCCGGCAGCGGGTGCAGCAGTTCGGCCTCAGCGATCTCTTGGCCCAGCTACACGTCATCGACCCACTCAGCTACCCGGCGTTCCTCGCGGTCGCCGAACAAGCCTCCTTGCTGATCTCCGACTCAGGAGGAATCCAGGAGGAGGCCGGCATCCTCGGAGTACGTCTGCTCGTGCTGCGCCAGTCCACCGAACGGCCTGAAGCCTTGAGTGCGGACTGCGCGTTGGTTCCCCAGCCGGAACAGCTCCGCGTGTTCGCTCAATCGATGGCCGCGCTCCCTGGCAGACCATTGCCGGGCCTTAGCGTGTTCGGCGATGGCCGGGCCTCTGCACGCATCGCGGACCTTACCGAAATTCTTGCCGCAAGCGCACCCTGAGGCCACGTCCGGGGAGGTGGCCGGGCGCGGCATCTGTGCCCCTCTTGCCAGGCCCGGGTGCTCATACACCGCCTCCGTGAACGCACTCCGCCCGCTCTGCGGTACGCGTTCAGGGGCGGCTCACGGGTCCGTGCTCGGTCGGGCGGCAGTGGATGGTCAGCATGCCGTACAGGCGGATGGCGTCGGCCATGGGCACGCACGTTCCGGTGGCGCCGGTGAGGAACAGTTCGACGCCGGGATGGCCGTGGACGAACCACAGGCGGCCGGTCGTCTCCGACGAGACGATGTCACCGGGGCGCGGCTCGGTCATGCGGGTCTCCTCGCTGTTGGGCGGGTACCGGCTCCGGAGTGACGCCTCGTTCTTCGACGCCCGCCCGACCGGTCCGTCAGTGGATGGTCGGTGCTGAAGGTTTCGAGGCCCCGCTGGGCGGCGGGCGCTTCGGCTCCGTTCTCGTTCATCGCTCCTCCCGAAGGAGGGCCGGTCCCCGCCCGCACCTGGGGCGGGCGGGGACCGGATATCCAGCGGCAGGCACGGGGGCACCTGCCGTTGGACGGACGGGGGTCTCCGCCCGAGCGTGGCCGGGCGGAGACCGAGCCCGGCAGAAGGTGGGACTTCTGCCGGGCGGGGGCCGGGCGGTAAGCGCGGGTCTTTCCGCCGACCCGGCATTGGGCGGTCCCGCCCTTTCGCCCCTCCAAGCTGGGGGCGGGACCGCACCTCACGGGCCCCTACGACGCGTGAGGCTCCCGGCCTGTCATGGCAGGCCGAGAAACGGCCCGGCTACCGCACACCCGACGGCAACGGCAGCCGGGGGCTCAGGGGGTGGAACCGCTGCACTTGTCGGTCAGCGTGGCCTGCTCGGTCAGCTGCCGGCACAGGTCTGCCGGGGTGTCGGCATCGATCGTGCGGTCGATGCCGGGCTGCTGCTCCTCGGCCTTGCTGAGCGGGGCGTGGCGGGTGGCCCACCAGCGTCCGGCGTCGCTGCGCCAGATGGCCCAGCGGGGAAACTTCTCGGCGAGCAGATCGCGAGCGGTCACCTCGGCGAGATCGGGCGTGGTGGTCATGGGGTGACCTTCTTTGCGGCTTCGGCGGGGTCATCCAGGATTTTCTTGCCGATCGTCGGCGCCGGATGTTTGTTCGTCGCCCACCGGTAGTTCGTTCCGAGCGGCCGGATGAGCCAATCGGGGGGTGCTGCACGCCCACCGTCCACAGGTAGCCTTTCTCTCACAGTCATGACTCCTACACTCTGTGTAGTGGTTGAGTGCCCCTACAATCACTCCCAAGACTCAAACTTGCAAGACCAAAGCAAGCAATACCCAAATGTCTGTTTTCTCCCTCGACCGGTATCTCCCTTCAGGAGGCGCCCATGACCTACAGCCCAACGGTGAGACGTCGTCGCCTGTCCGCCGCCCTTCGCCGGGCCAGGGAAGACGCCAACCTCACCGCCGACGCCGCCGCCAAACTCCTGCGCTGGCCGGCGTCCAAAGTGACGCGCATCGAGCGCAACGAGTGGCGGCGGCCAACCGTCAGCGACGTGACCGATCTGCTCGACATCTACGGCGTCACGGACGGAGCCGTACGTCAGGCCATGAGCACGCTCGCCAGGCAGGCGCGTGAACGCGGTTGGTGGGAAGGGGAGCTCAAGGCCGAACTCGGCGGCAGCCTGGTCGAGTTCGAAACCGAGGCTTCACAGATCAGAACATTCCAGGCGCTCTTGGTTCCCGGCCTGCTACAGACCGCCGACTACGCGCGAGCGGTGTTCAAAGGCGGCATGGTCCTCGACGAGACCGTGATCGAACGGCGTGTCCACGCCCGGCTCGCCCGCCAGAGGCTCCTGAGTCGCGACCATCCGCCCGTTTTCTGGGCCGTCATCGACGAAGCCGCCCTGGCCAAGCATGTCGGTGGCCCGGAGACGATGCGTGAACAGCTCCGTCATCTGATCAAGATGGCCGCCAGGCCGAACATCGGGATCCAGGTCCTGCCGAATTTCGTGGGCGCGCACGCGGCGATGACCGGCTCGTTCGCGATCCTGTCCTACGCGATCCCCGATGACTCCGATCTGGTGTACATGGAAACCGGTGCGAATGGGGACCTCTATATCGAATCTCCGGAGGAGATAGAGCGCTATACGCTCAAGTATGACCATGTACGCGCGAGCGCGCTCTCGGCGGATGCCTCGGTGTCGTACCTGGCGGACCTGGTCGAACAACTGAAGTGAGGGAGATCATGGACAAGACCCAGTCTGAGATGCTTACCTGGCGGAAGGCCCGTCGCAGTAGCGCCGACGGCGGCGACTGTGTTGAGGTGGCGGATCTGTCCGGTGGTGGCAGGGCCGTGCGGGACAGTAAGGACCCGGGTGGGCCGGTGCTCCGGTTCACTTCCAAGGAGTGGGGCGCGTTCGTCGCCGGGGTGAAGGCCGACGAGTTCGGCTGATCGACTCAAGTCGCGAGTGAGCCTCCGCTCATCCGGCGAATGGCGAGGGCTCTCCTCCACCGGGGCTGGAGGAGAGCTTCGAAGGGAAGGGTTGGGCGTGCGGAGCTTCGAAGCTCATAGACTCTTGGCATGACCGAGACGTCGTGGCATGAGGAACTGCGGGCGCGCGGTTACCGGGTCACTCCGCAACGCCAGCTGGTGCTTGAGGCGGTCAAGGCCTGCGAGCACGCCACTCCAGAGGAGATCTGCAACCGGGTGCGGGAGACCGCTCGCGGGGTGAACATCTCGACCGTCTACCGGACCCTTGAGCTTCTTGAGGAGCTCGGCATGGTCACCCACTCCCATCTGGGGCACGGTGCCCCCACCTACCATCTGACCTCCGAGGCCGATCACGTGCACCTGGTCTGCCGTGGCTGCGGGGAGATCAGCGAGGTCAGTCCGGAGCTGGTGGAGAGCTTCGTCGACAACCTCGACCAGAAGCTCGGGTTCGTCACCGACGTGCACCACCTGACGGTCTTCGGCCGCTGCCGCAACTGCCGCAACTGCCGCTGAGCCGCTGCCGTCGTTGCCGGCGGGGCCTCGTAGGCTGTGTGCATGCGAAGCCCTCTGCTGGACACTCCCGGCGCGGTCGCGGCCGAGGCCCCCGACGCCGATGTCGCCGGACACTACGGCGACCCGTTCGCCGAGCAGCGCACGCTGCTCGCCGGAGAGGCGATGGTCGACCGGAGCAATCGCGAGGTCGTCCGGATCTCCGGACCCGACCGTCTGAGCTGGCTCAACAGTCTCAGCTCGCAGAAACTCGACGACCTGAAACCCGGTCGACCCACCGAGACGCTGCTGCTGGACGCCCAGGGCAGGGTGGAGCACCACCTCGTCCTCGTCGACGACGGTGAGGCCATCTGGGCGCATGTCGAGCCGGGCACCGGTGCTGAGCTGGCCGCGTTCCTCGACAAGATGCGGTTCATGCTGAGGGTCGAGGTCGCCGACGTGACGGATCGCTACGCCGTGGTCTCCGTGGCCGAACAGGCGCGGCCCGCCCTGCCCGAGGGGGCCGTCGCCGTGGGTCACGACATCCTGCTCCCGCGCGAGCGGCTGGCAGCGGGGCTCGGGCTGAGGCTCGCCGGGCTCTGGGCGTATGAGGCGCTGCGGATCGAGGACCACCGCCCCCGGCTGGGTTTCGAGACCGACCACAAGACGATCCCGCACGAGGTGGACTGGATCGGCACGGCCCTGCACCTCAACAAGGGCTGCTACAAGGGCCAGGAGACCGTGGCCCGCGTGCACAACCTGGGTCACCCGCCGCGCCGCCTGGTCTTCCTGCACCTGGACGGCAGCGTCGACACCCTGCCGAAGCACGGTGCCCCCGTGACGTACGACGGCGCGGATGTCGGCTCCGTCGGCAGTTCCGCGCGCCATCACGAGCTGGGCCCGATCGCGCTGGCCGTGGTCAAGCGGACGGTGCCGGTGGAGGCCACGCTGGAGGCCGGCGGGGTGGCCGCGTCCCAGGAGGTCATCGTGCCGCCGGACGCCGGACGCAACGTTCAGATCGACCCCGCCCTGCGCCGACGCATCCGCTGACGGCACCGAGTCGCGTCACGGGTGGCGTCGACCTCCGGCCGGCATGTCACGGGTGGCGTCGACTTCCGGCCCTTCTGTCACCGGTGGTTCGGCTCACCGGGAAACCTCGGGTCAGGCTCAGGTCATCTCTCCGGGGCATCGAGCCTCGGAGAGATCGGCTGGCCGGGGAGAGTCCCGGCCGTCCCGGTCCCGCGGCTCAGACGTCCAGGATCAGGGTGATCGGGCCGTCGTTGGTCAACCCGACCTTCATGTCGGCGCCGAAGACCCCCGTCTCCACATGGGCGCCCAGCCCGCGCAGTTCGGCGCAGACCGCCTCGACCAGGGGCTCGGCGACCGGACCCGGTGCGGCGGCCTGCCAGGTGGGGCGGCGGCCCTTGCGGGCGTCGCCGTACAGGGTGAACTGGCTGACCACCAGCAGTGGCGCGCCGATGTCGGAGCAGGACTTCTCGCCGGAGAGGATACGCAGGCCCCAGAGCTTGGCGGCGAGCCTGGCCGCCTGGTCGGGGGTGTCGGTATGGGTCACGCCGACCAGGACCAGCAGTCCCGGCTCGTCGATCGCTCCGACCGTCACGCCGTCCACCACCACTGACGCGGAACTCACCCGCTGCACGACCGCACGCATGCCTCCCATCATCTCGTGCCTCCCGACCTCTCTAGAATCTGGGCGAAAGGAGACAAAGGTGTCTGCTGAGTCATTGTTCGTCGAGGTTGTCCGTTCGGGGTTCGTGGAGTCCACACATCGGGCGCGGATGCTCGCCGTGGCCGCCGACGGCTCCCCGGTGAGGGTCCACGGGGCGGTGGACGCCCTGGCCTCGCCGCGCTCGTCGATGAAACCCCTACAGGCGCTCGCCATGGTCCGCGCCGGGCTCCCCCTGTCGGGGGAGTTGCTCGCGCTGGCGTGCGCGAGTCACGCGGGTGAGCCGTTCCACGTGGACGGGGTACGCGAGATCCTGGCCGGGGCCGGGCTGGACGAGAGCACGCTGGGCTGCCCGGAGGACCTGCCGGAGCACGTCGCCTCCCGGGAGGAGGTTCTGCGCTCCGGAGGGGGTCGGGCCAGGGTCTACATGAACTGCTCGGGCAAGCACGCGGCGATGCTCGCCACCTGCGTGGTCAACGGCTGGCCGCTGGAGACCTACCTCGACCAGACCCATCCGCTACAGCGGGGCATCCGCGCCACGGTCGAGGAACTGACCGGCGAGCGTGTCGCGGCCGGCGGGGTGGACGGCTGCGGCGCGCCGCTGTTCTTCGTCTCGATGCGGGGCGTGACCCGGGCGTTCCGCGCCCTCGTCCTGGCCGAGCCCGGCACCCCGGAGCGCCGGATCGCGGACGCCTTCCGGGCCCACCCCGAGTGGACGTCGGGCACCATGCGCCCCGAGGTCCGGCTGATGCGGGCGATTCCCGGACTGATGATCAAGCTCGGTGCGGAGGCGTTCGACGCGTTCGCCTTCAGCGACGGGCGCTCGGGGACCGTCAAGATCGAGGACGGTGGCCAGCGCGCCCGGGTCCCGGTCACCATCACGGCCCTCCGGGCACTCGGCTTCGAGGGTCCCGAGCTCGACGAACTGGCCACGGGTGTGCTGTTCGGCGGCGGGCGTCCGGTGGGCGAGATCCGGGTGCGGTAGTGCGGCGCCGGGGAAGCCACACCGGCTTCCCCGGCTTCCCCGGTGCTCCGAACGGTGCTCCGAACGGTGCTTCGAACGGTGCCCCGTCGCCGATGTCACACGGAGCGGAGCCGGCGGGTGGTGGAGATCGCGCCGGAGGTGGTCATGGTGAAGGTCCGCATCGAGTCGGCGAACCTGGACAGGTCCCACTCGGCAGGGCCGTGGTACCAGTACAGGTTGTCGGACTTCTGGCCGTCGCCGGTGACCGAGGAGACCACGCGGGCCCAGCGGTCGACGCTGTCGAAGATCACGGCGTAGGGCAGGTAGCGGGAGAACAGCTCGACCCGCTGGGCTTCCGGGACGTCGTCGCCGATATCGCCGCCGGTCAGGTACTCCTTGAAACCCAGGGTGTGGGCGAGGGCTCCCGAACCCTTGGCGGTCTTGGCCGGCATGTACTGGCCGCCCACCGCCAGGGCGGCACCGGCGATGATCAGGGCCAGGCCGAGCAGCCCGTAGCTGGTGAGCCAGGCCAGTGCGAGGGTGGCGAGGACGCCGAGCACGGTGAGGACCCCGCCGAGGGTCGTCCAGCGGGTGCGGACGGTGTCGGGGCGGCGGGCGAACCAGCCCTGCTTGACCACGTCGCGGTAGAGCGCCTCGCGGACCTTGCCGAGCCTGGCTCCGAACGATCCCCGGAGTTCCGAGAGCAGTACCGTGTCGCGGCCGTCGAAGATGGCGTCGTAGAGCTCCAGTTCGTAGGCCATCAGTGAGGCGACCTGGGTGGCGGGTAGCCGTACGAGCCTCCAGTCGGGTGTCTCGTACGTCTGCCGGGGCTGCTCGTCGATCCTGAGGTATCCCCGGACGGCCAGATCGACGATCGTGGCGGTCACGTCGAGCACGTCGGCCTGCTCGTCCATGAGAGTGCCGATCTGACCGGGGCGGACGCCGGCCGGCGGGGCGAAGTGGCCGTTCTCGACACCGCTGAGCGATCCCGACTCGTGGCCGACCACGCGGGCGTCCCGGCCTCGTGTCCAGTAGAGGAGAGCGAGGCCGCCGAGCATCAGGAAGAGCAGGGCGGCCAGCGCGCAGCCGGTGACGGTGTTCAAGGTGAAGGCGTTGGAGAGCTCGAAGCGGCGCGCCAGGATCGGCGCGCCCTTGCTGGCGGCGGCAGGGTAGCCGACGACCACGGTGAGCACCTCGCCGGTGTCGAGGCCCTGCTGCCCGAACTCGGCGGCGACGCCCATGTGGTCCATTGATGCCTCGGTACAGGCGATCGCCGAGGTCAGGGGGCCGGCGAAGCACGACAGGCTCTGCAGCGCGGCCGGACCGCTCACGGTGACCCTGGCCAGCTCGACCGGGACCGACCAGCCGCCCACGGCGTACCACCGCAGCTCCTGGGTGTCGGCGAGTGGCGTGATGGTGCCCTTGACGTCGTACTCCAGGACGGCGCTGCCCGTGCCCTTCAGCGTGATGACATCGCCGGTCAGCACGGCGTCGCCCTTGAGGTCGGTGACCTGGTAGAGCCGGTCACTGCGGTCGTCGTAGCGGGTCCGGTCGACGAGGTCGCGCGACGGCGCGTCGCCCTCGAAGGTGACCTCTTCCCTGACATGGAGCACGCCGTCCTGCCGGAGCTCCAGCTGGACCGTCGTGCTCGTCACCTTGCCGTCCGGTGTGGCCTGGGGAGACGCAGAACCGGTCGCGAGAGCAGGGGAGGCGCTGACTGTCAGCGCGAGGATGGCCGTCGCGGCCAGGCTTCCGACTGCTCGGTGCGAGAAAGATGCCGCCATGGGTCGGGAGCTTAGCGAGAAGCGTCGAGCCGTGATGATCGGCCTCGTATCCATTTCCTCCCGCCTATAAACCCATATGTGTAGATATCCGCTAGATTGCCGCCCGGAGATCCACTCTTTGGAGAGGCGGTTGCATGCGCCCACGGGGGTCGAACCCGCTGGCCTTCGGTGCTCTGGGCATTCTCGCCCTGGTGTTCGCCGCGGTCGTGGTGGTCGCCGGTCTGGCCGGTGGCGAGGAGGCCGAGATCCCGGCCGGTCCCGGTACCGCTCCGGTGGCGACGGGGAAGGCCGTCCCCACGCAGACGGGCGACACCGAGGTCACCCCGCCGGCCTTCACCCCACCGCGGAGGCTGAACCTCGGCTCGCTGGGCGGCACCGAGATCGTGCCGGCCGCCGCGGTGCGGAGCACGGCCGTCGACCTCCGCCACATGCACCGCTCCGACACCGCGGCCCGGCTCAAGCGCAACCCGCTGTACGGCACCGGCCTGATGCGCCCCACCTCCTGCCGCGCTCCCCGGCCCTCGGAACGACCCCGCGACATGCTCGCCTACCTCAACGCCGTCACCGGCTGTCTGGACCGGGCGTGGAGCGCGAAGTTCTCCCAGGCCGGAGCGGTCTTCCTGAAGCCGAGCAAGGTCTACTGGTCCCGTGCGGGGCGCGGGCCCTGCGGGGTCTATCCCAACCCCGGCGCCTCCGCCTACTACTGCCCGTCCAACCGGGGCATGTACATCGGCCTGAGCCACGTGATCGAGCGGAGCGGCCAGGTCGACCCCGCCCGGAACCATGTGCCCTACCTGACCGTGCTCGCCCATGAGTACGCCCACCATGTGCAGTCCATGGCGGGTATCGGCGGGGCCTGGTGGTGGGAGGTCTCCAACAGATCCCGTGCCGCGCAGGACGCGTACTCCCGGCGCCACGAGCTTCAGGCGCAGTGCCTCGCGGGGGCCTTCACCCGCACCGTGCGGGTCCCGCTGGGTATCACCGGCGCCCGCTGGCAGGAGGTGCTGCGGACGGACTACGGGCGCGGTGACGACCAGAGCGGCAGCCCCCGGCGCGACCACGGCAGCGGCGAGCACTACGCCGCCTGGCTCCACCAGGGCTGGAAGTACGCCCGGATCGCCTACTGCAACACCTGGGTGGTCGCCCCCTCCCGGGTCAGCTGATCCACCCTCGCCGGGCGGGGAGGCTTCGAGCCCTCTCGTGACGGCGCGGAAAGGCTTCCGGACTTTGTGATGCCACGGGGTCCGGCTTTTCGGCTTTCCGGGTCCGGGTACCGGTGGACATCTACAATCATGTCGGCACTCCGACGTTCCCCGAGGTGGCATGCGCACGCCCGCACGTAGACGACCGTGGGCGTTCGCGGTCGCATTTGTTGTAGCGATTTTCTGTCTTATTTCGGGATGTAGCCCTGGAAGTGGTGCGACCGTACCCGTGATGGTGGGTGCCGAACCCCCCGCCTCGACCACCCCGCCACCTCCGATCCCGGCACCGCTCGTCATGATCATCGGTGACAGTTTCACGGTCGGGTCGGGGCCGGTACGCGGATGGGACGGTTACGCGGCACAGGTCGCCCGGCGGCTGGGCTGGCAGCTGGTCACCGCGGGCGCCGCGGGAACGGGCTTCGTCAACCCGGGCAGGGTGGGCCGGACCTTCCAGCAGTCCTTTGTCAAGGAGCTCTCCTGGCGCCCTGAGCCCGACCTGTTGATCATCTCCGGCGGGCGTAACGACCGCGGGATCGGGGCCGCCAGGATCGAGACGGCGGCGGTCCACCTGCTGGAGCTGGTCAGGCGGCAGTGGCCGCACACCAGGATCGTGCTGGTCGGCCCGATCTGGATGACGAGGGCTCCCCGCTGGGCCTACCGGGTGAGGGAAGCCGTCTCGACCGCGGCCGACCGGCTGGCGGTGCCCTTCCTCGACCCGTTCGAGCCACTCGGCCCGCATGGCCGGGGCTGGGGCCGGGGGGCGGTCCTGCCCGACGGCGTCCACCCCACCCTCGTGGGCCACCTGCGCCTCTCGCGCTGGATGGTCACCAGACTGCACGAGTACGGCATCGAGGCGCGCCCTTCCTGACCGGGCGGAACCGGCCGGCCGGAGTGGAGCTCGGCACCGCTTCGGCCGGCCGGAGTGGTGCCGATGCGCGCCGGGTGCGCTGACGCTCGGCGTGGCACGCACCGCGGCGCGTCCGTTCAGGGGGTGAGGCGGTGGTGTCAGGCGGTGGTGTCAGGCGGTGGGAGGGCGACTCGGCGTCTGACGTGCCGCGTAGAGGATGGCTCCGACCGCCAGGACGGCGCTGCCTGAGAGTACCGAGATCACCGGGAGACTGAAGGCGAGAGCGACGCAGCCGACCATCCCGAGGATGGGAACGGCCCGGAGCGGGCGTCCTTCGCCGGGGGCCAGTGTCCAGGCGGCGGCGTTGGCGATGGCGTAGTAGGCCAGCACGCCGAAGGAGGAGAAACCGATCGCGCCGCGCAGGTCGGTGGTCAGCACGAGTACGGCGATGACGGCGCCGACGGTGAGTTCGGCCCGGTGTGGCACTTTGAAGCGCGGGTGCACGGCGGCCAGGAAGGAGGGCAGCCGGCGGTCCCTGGCCATGGCCAGGGTGGTGCGGGAGACGCCGAGGATCAGCGCGAGCAGCGACCCGAGGGCGGCGATCGCGGCGCCGGCGCCGACGACCGGGCCCAGGGCGGGCATGCCTGCGGCGCGGACCGCCTCGGCCAGCGGGGCGGCCGTTTCGGCCAGTCGCCGGGGGCCGAGGACGGCCAGGGTGGTGACGGCCACGGCCGTGTAGACGACCAGGGTGATACCGAGGGCGAGGGGGATCGCGCGGGGGATGGTCCGGGCGGGATCGCGCACCTCCTCGCCGAGGGTGGCGATGCGGGCGTAGCCGGCGAAGGCGAAGAACAGCAGGCCGGCGGCCTGCAGCACGCCGCGCACGCCCGCATCGGTGGTGATGGCAAGCCGGTCCGCCTGCGCTTGGCCGCTGATCAGGCTCGCCACCACCACGGCGGCCAGCACGAGCAGCACCGTCGCGACGATCGTGCGGGTCAGCCAGGCGGCCTTCTGGACCCCGGTGTAGTTCAGCGCGGTCAGGGCCACCACCGCGGCCACGGCCACCTCCCGCTCGTGTCCCGGCCACACATAGGCGCCCACGGTCAGTGCCATCGCCGCACAGGAGGCGATCTTGCCGACCACGAAGCTCCAGCCGGCCAGGTAGCCCCACAGGGGGCCCAGGCGCATCCGGCCGTAAAGGTAGGTGCCGCCGGAGGCCGGATAGAGTGCCGCCAGCCGGGCCGAGGAGGTGGCGTTGCAGTAGGCCACCGCCGCCGCGAGCCCCAGGCCCAGAAGCAGTCCCGACCCGGCTGCCGCCGCAGCCGGGGCCAGTGCGGCGAAGACTCCGGCGCCGATCATCGAACCCAGGCCGATCACCACCGCGTCCCCCAGGCCCAGGCGACGCTCCAGCCGTGGCTGCTCGGCTCCGGCGGGCGGCTCGGCCACGGCATCCCTCCGCTCCAGGAAAACGGGACTCGATATCAGGGCACGATACCGAGTCGCGGCGTGCGGAGATCACTCAGGTGCGGCGCCGGTCGGCAGATCGGAATGTGCCACGGGGCGATCGATGTCCCGGCTGAGGGCGAGCGTGCCTGACAGATCAGGTGACGTCCCCGGGGGCGGTGCGGGCTCTGTGATCGACGTGATCTTCGTGGCTTGCGGCCGCTAGGTGCATAAAGGACATTTCATCTCAAAGCGACTTGTAGGAGTTTAATATCCGCCATAAGCGGACAAGGGGAGTGTAAAAGCCTCGAATTGCTGTTTGTCGGCAGACATGCCAGGAAACTATGACAATTAGAGATGGCGCATAGATGGTCATCTCAGATGATTTCCGGCCGATCTAGGAAATGTCGGAAATTAGGGTAACTGAACCTTTCGAGGGGAAACAAAATGCCCAAGTCCAAGAGTGTTATCGCAGGGCTCGCGATCAGTACGGCGCTGACCGGCGGGGTCGTCGGTATGGGGGCGGCGACCACCGCCACGAGCGCCGGCGCGACCACCACCGCGGTCACCGCCGCGGCCTTCCCGACCTGGGGTGGTGGCTGCGGGCGCGGCTGCGGCTGCGGCGGCGGCGGTGGCTGCGGCGGTTGGGGACGCGGTCACCGCGGCCACAGCCGCGTCAGGGTGACCATCAACAACCACAACCACAACAACAACCACCTGAGCAACAGGAGCGGCGGCGGCCGCTTCGCGGGCTTCGGCGACGACGACTAGGTCTCCTGCTCGCCGAACCGCGGTCGTGCCCCGATTCGGGCACGGTGCGGGGGCCGGTAACCGTCCGGTTGTGAGGAGGAACTGTTCTGGGAGCGTGTTTACCGGAGCACACTCACCGGCAACGGCAGGATATGAGGCCGCTTGCGGCCGGATTCGTGATTTCGAGTGGCCGCGGAAGCGTCGAGTGGCCCCGGAAGCACGGCGAAGAGGCAAGGATCCCGCATTCACCGGGGCCGCGCTTTCCACGAGGAAACGCCGTCCAGAGCGGTGAAGTTGGAAACCGGAGGGGAACCTCTTCGGGATTCTGACTCTTGATGCAGTGCGAGTTCTCATTCATCGGGAATTATGGGCGGCGGCCCCGTGCGTCTCGAATCGAACCGCGGGGGCGTCGCCCGGTGATGTCCGGCTTCTGCCGCGTTACCAATGATCTTGAAATGGGGAGGCCCCGTGGCGCGGTGTGAACCGGCCACGGGGCCTGTGAGGTCGATGCGAGGCCGACGGTGCCGCAGGACTCGGCGTCCGGTGTACGGCTAGGAGATGGTGGGAGTGGACGGGGTGCCGCTACCGCTCCAGCCGCCGATGAAGCCGAAGGTGGTGGATCCGCGCTCGTGGGCGGCGGCCGAGCCCATCGAGAGCAGCAGCAGCCTGGTGGCGAGTGCCGCGAACTCCTCCACCGGTTGACGGACCGTGGTGAGCGTGGGGGAGGTCCGCCGGGAGGCGGGGGCGTCGTCGAAGCCGATGACCGCCACATCCTCCGGCACTCGGCGGCCGGTCCGGCGCAGGGTCTGCAACGCGGCCGCGGCCATCACGTCGGAGGCCGCGAAGACCATGTCGACGTGCGGCATCCGGCGTAGTAGCCACTGCATGCCGTGCACGCCCGACGCGTGGCTGAAGTCGCCGTACGCGACCGGCACGCCGGTCATCCCGGCCAGGGCGAGAGTCTGCAGGAACTCATCGAGCCGGTCGCGGTCGGAAGTGTCAAAAGACGTCTCCGAAAAATCACCATCTGTATGTCAAATTTCCCTGACAGTCCAATCAGGGGCAAGTATCGCCATGATTACGGAGTCGTGCCACTCACCGTTCATGCGCAATGCGTCACGGCACACCCCCTCCTGGGCGAAGCCGATCTTGCGATAGACGTGCGCGGCCCGCTCGTTGAAGGCGTAGACCTCCAGACTCACCCGGTGCAGCGGCGTGGAGGTGAAGACGTGGTCGAGGGTCAGCCGGATCGCCTCGGTGCCGTAACCCCGGCCGTAGGCGCGCGGGCCGATCAGCGCGATGCGCAGGTTGCAGGAGAGATTGTCGGCATCGAACTGGTTGAGCACGATCTCGCCCACGTAGGCGTCGTCGGTGGCGGTGCAGATCGCCAGGTCCAGCCGGTCGTCGTGGTCACCCCGCGATCCGTACCAGATCTTGATCGATTCGAACTCCGGCTTGCCGTGCGAACCGGTCAGCCGGACGGTCTCGGGGTCGTTGACCAGCTCCCAGAGGCCGTCCACATGCTCGGGGCCGACCGGCCGGAGCGTCACGTGCTCTCCGGAGAGAGTGGGTTTGTGCGTGAACATCATCCGGTGTGTCTATCGGCCGGAAACCCCGCAGAGCAACCGGATCGCCGAAGGCTCCGTCCCTCAGCCGAGGGGAGAAGACCTCACCAGGGTCCGTACGGCCCCTGGTTGCCGCCCTTGCCGATCTCCCGCACGGCGGGGCGCACGTCGGCGAGGTAGATGCCCGAGACGACGACGGACGCGATCGTGAAGATGCTCAGCGTGCTGAGATACCCCACCGCGGCGGCGAAGCCGAACAGCGCCGCCAGTCCCAGGATGACCAGCCACAGGTTCTTGCTCTGCTTGCCGGTGACCGCGAACGCCCGTGCGGGGGTCCTCACCGCGTGGATGAGCGCCCAGCCCGACAGCGCGAACACCCCGACGGCCAGGATCCAGAAGACCAGGTCCAGGGCACCGTGGATTTGGATCATCGTCTCTCCAGAACGCTCGCCTCACCGGTTTCCCTCAGCCTAATGCCGAAAGTCCTCTTCGCGGGGTCCTCGGCCGCCACAGGCCCGCCCCGGTTGGACGCGTGAGCGGGCCTCGCCGGCCGGGGAACGGCCCTCGAACGCCGCGGGACCCGCCCCGGCGGTGCCGGAACGGGTCCTGGAGCCGGTGTCCTGCCCGGCCGCGACCTGGTGGAGGCATCGCCGAGCCCGCGACGGGCTCAGGCTTTGGAGGTGCCGGACTTCGAGGTACGGGTGCTCTTCTTCGGGGTCGTGACGGCCCTGGGCCGGGCGGCCTGGGAGAGCTCCTCCAGCTCCAGGGCGGCCTCGCTGCTCGTCTTGGAGACGACCTTGCGGCCGCGGTTGGCGAACTCCTCGTAGAGCTCGGTGGCCTTGCCCGCGAACTGGTCGGCGTAGTCGCGCGCCTTCACGGGGAAGTCCTTGGCGTAGCCCTCGGCCTTGCCGGCGAGCTCCCTGGCCTTCTCCGGGAGGTCCTTGGCGGCCTCGCGGATCTCCTCGCGGCGGCTCTGCAGCCTCTGGATCCGCTCGGGAAGCTCCAGGAGCTTCTCGACGGCGAAGTCGCCGGCCCCGGCGACGGCGTAGAACGGCTTGGAGTCGGCCAGCTTCTTGACTTCGGTGGCGATGGGCATGGGTTAACCTTCCTTGGTTTCCTTTGTGATGTGGCCGTTGCTCTGGGACGCCGCGTAGGGTTTCAACGCGGTGAGATATTCCCCGGGCAGCGGTACCTCGTCGTCAGGCGAGGAGTCCGCGTCACCCTGCCGGGGCTCCGGTGCGGGATGCGTTTTCTGGGAGGTCTGCGCATCCTCGTCCGGAGCCTCGGCCCGGCTCTCCTTGCGAAACGACTCGTAGATGTCGATCAACACCTGGCGCTGGCGCTCGGTGATGAGATGGTCGGCCCTGATCGCGGTCAGCACGTCGCTGTCCGGCTCGCGCTCCTCAATGAGGCCGGCCTGGACGTAGAGCGCCTGCGACGAGATGTGCAGGCCCTTGGCGATCTGGTTCAGGATCTCGGCGCTGGGCTTGCGCAGCCCGCGCTCGATCTGGCTCAGGTAGGGGTTGGAGACCCCCGCCGCCGCGGCGAGCTGACGCAGGGAGATCTTCGCGTGCGTGCGCTGCTCGCGGATGTACTCACCGATCGAGCCAACCTTGGGTAGTGCCATGTCTTGAGTCTGCCGCACCGTGCTTGCAATTGCAAACGTATTGGCTAACACTTGCAAGCATTTTGGGGTGAAGTTGTACTGGACCGGCCGGCATGCCGAGGTGAGGTCGGTGCGGGATCAGCCATGCCGAGGTGAGGTCGGTGCGGGATCAGCCATGCCGAGGTGAGGTCGGTGCGGGATCAGCCATGCCGAGGTGAGGTCAGTGCGGGATCAGCCAGAGCAGCGGGGCCGAGGACGTCAGGGTGACGGAGAAGGCGACGATGGCGTAGCGGACCCCAAGCGGCAGGATCGGGCCCGGTGTCACCAGGCGCTCCACCCTGGCCATCACGGCGGCGGACGACGAGGTCGTGGCGCCCAGCGCGCCGTGCGGCGCGGGGACGGCGCCGGCCGTGCCGAAGCGCAGCAGGGCGGTCGCCAGGCGGCGTGGGGAGCAGTAGCGGCGGGCGACGTCGTCGGCGGCCATCTCCACCAGCAGACCGACCTCGCTCTGCGCGTCCTTGACCACGCGCGACCAGGGCAGGGCCCTGCGCAGCGCGGCGAAAGGCAGCAGCACCAGGTCGTGCCGCTCGCGCACGTGGGCGGTCTCGTGGGCGAGCACCGCGGTCAGCTCGTCGGCGGAGAGCAGTTTCAGCGCACCCTCGCTGACCACCACCTGGGAGCGGAGGCCGGGCACGCAGTAGGCGGTGGCGCACGGGTGGTCGAGCACCCGTACGCCGGGGACCACCGGGTCCTCCCGGGCGATCAGGGCGAGCAGGGTGCGGTGGCGGTGCCGGGCGCGGAACGTCTGCACGCCCGCGGCGAGTAGCACCATGATCAGCACGGCGAGGGCGGTCAGCCCGGCGATGAGCGCGAGGATCCTCGGCAGGTCGTACGGCCGAGGCAGCCCCCTGCCGCCGCCGAACGCGGAGGCGGTGAATTCGGCCAGGCCGTGCAGCACGCCCTGACCGTAGGGCTCCAGCGCGTAGCCGAGCAGAGCGCCCGTCCCGGCCAGTCCCCAGGTGACCCCCAGCGCCTGCCACAGCACGATGGCCACGTGTGGAGCGCGGTAGGTCCACCGTGCCCCGGTGAACCGCCAGGCACCGACCGCGCAGGCCAGGGCGAGCGTCGCCAGGGCTGCCGCGGTCATCTACTCGTCCTCCAGCTCCTCCTCAAGGCCGGTCAGGGCCCTGCGCAGGATGTCGGCTTCGGTGCCGGTGACGGCCTGGGCGAACCGGGTGAGGGCCGCCGACCGGTCACCGGTCAGATCCAGCGCTTCCAGCATAAGCTCCGCGACGTAGGCGTCGCGGCTCTCCGCGGGTGCGTACCGCCACGCGCGCCCGTCGCGGGTGCGGAGCAGGAAGCCCTTGCGGGTGAGCCGGTCGAGCACGGTCATCACGGTGGTCGGCGCCAGGTCGCGGTCGGATATCAGGCGCCCGACCTCCCGCGCCGTCACGGGGGATGACTGTGCCCAGATGATGTCCATGATGCTGCGTTCAAGCTCGCCGAGACCCTTCACACCATTAAGACTAACCCCCGCACCACGAGGGGTAGTACTACGGGTTGTCGAGTGACGTGTCTCACGACGTACCCGCTCGCCCCGGCCTTCGCCCCGGCCTTGTCTCGGGCTCGCCCGGGGCGAGGCCGGGACTACCCGGTCGGCTGAGGGGCGACCGCGGCCCAGGGCAGGGTGATCTCGCCGAGCCGCCAGCGCGACCGGCCGCCGAGCGGGGGGTGCTCGGCCAGCGGCCAGGTTCCGGCGAGCGTCTCGGCGGCGGCGATCCAGCGCTGGCGGGAACCGTAGGAGCCGAAGGGCGCGTTGACCGCCCAGGCGTGGTCGAAGTCGCGCAGGAAGGCGTGGACGGGCTCGCCGGGGACGTTGCGGTGAATGAGCGTCTTGGGCAGCCGGTCGGCCAGATCGGAGGGGCGCTCGAAGGAGTCGAAGCGTGCCGAGAGGGTGAGTGTCCGGGGACCCGAGCGGTCGAGCCCGACCCAGACCGCGCGGTGACCCACCTCCGAGCAGGTGCCCTCGACGATCACCCCGTCCGGCGCGAGCCGCTCGCGGAGCATCGCCCAGTAGTCCCACGCCTGTGCCTCGCCGTACTGTCGTAGCACGTTGAACGCCCTGACCAGCAGGGGCGGCCGGTCCACCGGCAACTCGAAGCCGCCCAGCGCGAAGGACAGCCCCGGGCGCTCGTGGGGTCTGGCCGCCGCGACCCTGGCCGGGTCGATCTCGATGCCGACGACCTCGACCGAGGGACAGACCCGGCGCAGCCGCAGGAACATCTCCAGGGTCGTGGTGTGCGAGGCCCCGTAGCCGAGGTCGACCACCAGCGGGCGGTCGGCGGCGCGCAGCAGGTGGCCGTACGCGGCGACGACCCACCGGTCGGCCCGTCGCAGACGGTTGTGACCGGTGGTCCCCCTGGTGATCTCCCCTATCGGCTTGGGCATGGTCAGACGCGGTGGACCTTGTGCTGGGCGGCCTGGGCCCGGGGGCGTATGACGAGGCGGTCGATGTTCACATGGGCCGGGCGGGTCACGCACCAGGCGATGGCGTCGGCCACGTCGTCGGCGGTGAGTGGGTCGGGCACGCCCCGGTAGACCTCGTCGGCGGCGGCTGAGTCGCCGCGGAAGCGGTTCAGCGAGAACTCCTCGGTGTGAACCAGCCCGGGGGCGATCTCGACGATCCTGACCGGCAGGCCGACCAGTTCCAGCCTGAGCACCTCGGTCATCGAGGTCTGCGCGTGCTTGGCCGCGTTGTAGCCGCCGCCGCCCTCGTAGGAGACGAGACCTGCCACCGAGGTCAGCATCAGCAGCACGCCGTCGCCGGACTCGATCAGCCGGGGCAGCAGCGCCTGGGTGACGCGGAGCGTGCCGAGCACGTTGACGTCGTACATCCGCTGCCAGTCCGCGACCTTCCCGCTCGCCACGGGCTCCAGGCCGATCGCGCCCCCGGCGTTGTTGATCAGCACGTCACAGCGGTCGAGTGTGGAGGCCAGTTCGTCCACCGACTCCTGCGACGTCACATCCAGGGTGACCGTGCGAATGCCGGGCACCTCGGCGGCCAGCGCCTCCAGCCGCTCCGTGCGCCGTGCCGCGGCCACCACGTCGAAGCCCTCCGCGGCCAGACGGCGGGCCGTCGCCGCGCCGATCCCACTGCTGGCCCCTGTCACCACAGCTGTCCTCTTCATGACCCTCCATCCTGCCAGGGCCACCTCGCGCGGACCCTTCTGCGGTGATGTGCCGGGAATGTTGCGGATTCTCAGATGGTTGAGCCCACTCGGAGGTGGTGTCGGTGAGGCGACGGCGGGTCAACCGAGTCGCGACGATCAGCATGCACACGTCCCCCCTGGACCAGCCGGGAACCGGGGACGCGGGCGGTATGAACGTCTATATCGTCGAGGTGGCCAAACGCCTGGCCGAACTCGGGATTGAAGTGGAGATCTTCACCCGGCAGACATCCCGCGACCTGCCGCCGGTCGCGGAGATCGTCCCGGGTGTCTCGGTCCGCCACGTCACCGCCGGGCCGTACGAGGAACTCGACAAGGGCGACCTGCCAGGTCAGCTCTGCGCCTTCCTGTCGGGTGTGCTGCGCGCCGAGGCCATGTACGAGCCGGGTCGCTACGACGTCATCCACTCCCACTACTGGCTCTCCGGCCAGGTGGGGTGGCTGGCCAAGGAGCGCTGGGGCCTGCCGCTGGTGCACACCATGCACACCATGGCCAAGGTGAAGAACCTCCTGCTGGCCGAGGACGACAGGCCCGAGCCGACAGCCCGGGTACTGGGCGAGCAGCAGGTCGTGGACGTCGCCGACCGCCTGGTGGCCAACACCCCCGCCGAGGCCAGTGATCTCGTCGAGCTGTACGGGGCGGCCCCCGCCCGGGTCGAGGTGGTCAACCCCGGCGTGAACCTCAGGGTCTTCCAGCCCGCCTCCAAAGGCGCGGCCCGGCACAGGCTCGGGCTGCCGCAGGATGCCCACGTGCTGCTCTTCGTGGGCCGCGTGCAGCCGCTGAAGGCCCCGGACGTGCTGCTGCGCGCCGCGGCCAGGATGCTCCTCGAAGATCCCTCTCTCAGATCGAGACTGGTCGTCGTCTGCGTCGGCGGCCCCAGCGGCAACGGCCTGGCCAGGCCCTCGTATCTCACCGACATGGCCGTCTCACTGGGGATCTCCGACGTGGTCAGGATCGTGCCACCGGCGCCCCAGCACGAACTGGCCGACTGGTACCGCGCGGCCGATGTGACGGTCGTCCCCTCGCACAACGAGTCGTTCGGCCTGGTGGCCCTGGAGTCCCAGGCATGCGGCACCCCCGTCGCCGCCGCGTCCGTGGGCGGGCTGCGCACCGCCGTGCGCGACGGCGTCTCCGGGGTGCTCGTCGAGGGGCACGACCCCCACGACTGGGCGCGGGTGCTCGGCCGGTTCGTGTACGCCCCCGCCTGTCGGGAGGCGCTGTCCGCGGCCGCGGTGGCCCACGCGGCGGCCTTCGGCTGGTCGGCCACCGCGGCCAGGCTGGCGGATGTCTACGCCGGGGCGATGGCGAACCTGCACCGGGTTCCGATCGCGGTCAATTCATGAGACCCGCTCGTAAGCTGGGCCCATGCGCGAAGTGATCGAGGCGGCGCTGAAGAGCGCGGACGTCTCCTACGAGCAGCCCAGGCCGGGGGCCTTCCTGGCGAGGCTCCCCGGCCAGCACAAGCTCGCCACCATGACCTGGCTGATCGTCGGCGACCAGGCTCTGCACGTGGAGGCGTTCTTCTGCCGTCGGCCGGACGAGAACCACGCCGAGTTCTACCGCTGGCTGCTCACCAAGAACGGTTCCATGTACGGGGTGCACTTCGCCCTCGACCCGATCGGTGACGTCTACCTCGTGGGCCGGGTCCCGCTGGAGGCGATCACCGAAGAGGAGATCGACCGCCTCCTCGGGTGCGTGCTCACCTACTCGGACGAGGGGTTCGACCGCGCTCTGGAGCTGGGCTTCGCCTCCTCGATCCGGCGCGAGTGGGAGTGGCGCGCCAAGCGCGGGGAGTCGCTCGCCAACCTCCAGGCATTCGCCCGCTTCGCCGATCCAGAGCGCTGAAGGGCACCGCGGGGCGCCCACTAAGCTTGTCGGCATGTCGACTTTGGTACTGCTCCGGCACGGTGAAAGTGAATGGAATGCCAAGGGCCTGTTCACCGGATGGGTGGACGCGGGACTCTCGGCCAAGGGCGAGGAGGAGGCACAACGCGGCGGAAGGCTGCTGCTCGACGCCGGGGTGCGGCCCGACGTGGTGCACACCTCGCTGCTGACCAGGGCGATCCAGACGGCCAACCTCGCGCTGGGCGCCGCCGACCTGCTCTGGCTGCCGGTCTCCAGGTCCTGGCGACTCAACGAGCGCCACTACGGTGCCCTGCAGGGCAAGGACAAGGCACAGACCCGGGCCGAGTTCGGAGACGAGCAGTTCACGCTCTGGCGTCGCTCCTACGACGTCCCGCCGCCCGTGATCGCTGCCGACGACGAGTTCTCCCAGGTCGGCGACCCCCGCTACGCGCTGCTGCCGAGCGAGCTGCTGCCCAGGACCGAGTGCCTCAAGGACGTCGTCGAGCGCATGCTGCCCTACTGGTACGACCAGATCGTGCCAGACCTCGCGGCCGGTAGGAGCGTGCTGGTCGTCGCGCACGGAAACTCGCTCCGGGCGCTGGTCAAGCACCTGGACGGGATCGGCGACGACGAGATCGCCGGGCTCAACATCCCCACCGGCATTCCGCTCCGGTACGAGCTGGACGCGGACTTCCGCCCCGTCGTCAAGGGCGGCCGGTATCTCGACCCCGCCGCCGCCGAGGCCGCCATCGAGGCCGTGGCCAACCAGGGCAAGTAGTCTCGGCCCCATCTACAGGAAACGTCAGGAGGGCCCGCCGGATCCGGCGGGCCCTCCTGACGTGTGCGCCCAGCATGGGCGATCGCTTGGGGGTGTAAGTCCCCTGGAGGAAGAGGTGGTGCTAACTCCGAGCCGGAGGCAAGGGCGTCGTCGTGAGGCGGGGTCTGGAGGAAGCCCGAGGCGAAACCCTGCACCGAGGGATACGAACCGCGTAGAAGGCGGGTCGATCTGGGTGAGCCTGCACGCGAAGGCGAAGCCCGTCACCATCGACAGGATCGGCACGTAAACGCGGCGGGCGTAGGGGGAAAGTGGTCGTTCTTACCTGGGGAGATCTGCTCGGGTGTCGGTTGTGCTGTTGGTGTCGCCGCGCCGACGGGTCTGGTCGTGAGGCCGGGGTCTGACCGGGCAGAAGTCAGCAGAGGCCGTAGTACCGGTGAGGGGAACGGACAATCAGCCGGGAAGGGCCGAACGTCGAGTGTCACGGTGGAAGGTGAGGTGCTCGTGCCGGTCGCGGTGATCGCAGCCACCCCGCGAACGCGGGCCCGTGGTGGGAGGAGACGGTGAGTCCGTCAGTGCCCATGGCGGAGCGTAGTGGCCGGTCGGTGCCCTTGTCGGAGGCGGTGATCCCTGGCCTGGAGGTGTCGGTGTGGGAGGAGTTCCTCTCGCCGGGCAACCTGGGCAGGGCGTTGAGGCGTGTGGAGGTCAACCGGGGCGCGCCGGGTGTGGACGGGATGGGCACGGAGCAGTTGCGGCCGTGGATCCGTGAGCACTGGGCGGGCGTGCGGGAGGCTTTGGACGCGGGTGGCTACCGGCCGTTGCCGGTCCGCCGGGTGGTGATCCCCAAGCCCGGAGGATCAGGGGAGCGGTTGCTGGGAGTGCCCTCTGCGCTGGACAGGTTGATCCAGCAGGCGATCGCGCAGGTCCTGACGCCGATCTTCGACCCGCATTTCAGCGGGGCCAGTTTCGGGTTCCGTCCCGGCAAGTCCGCTCATCAGGCGGTGCGGGTCGCGCGGCGGGCGGTCGAGGATGGCCATCGGTGGGTCGTGGATGTCGATTTGGACCGGTTCTTCGATCGGGTCGATTTCGACATCCTGATGGCGCGGGTGGCGCGCAAGGTGTCTGACCGCAGGATGTTGAGGCTCATCCGGGCGTATCTGGAGGCCGGGGTGATGATCGACGGGATCGTTTCGGCGAGCAGGGAGGGGACCCCGCAGGGTTCCCCGCTGTCGCCGATCTTGTCGAACATCATGCTGGATGATCTGGACCGGGAGTTGTGGCGGCGCGGTCATCGGTTCGTGCGCTACGCCGACGACCTTCGGGTCTTCGTGCGCAGCAGGCGAGCTGCCACGAGGGTGCTCGACTCGGTGACAACCGTGGTCGAGCAGCGGTTAAAACTCAAGGTGAACCGGGAGAAGTCCTCGGTCCGGCACGCGCGTGAGGCGACGTTGCTGGGGTTCGGGTTCTACTTCTCCCGATCAGGCGTCGGCATCCGGGTCGATCCCAAGGCGATGAGCCGGTTCAAGGATCGCATCCGGGAGTTGACCAGTCGCAGGTGGAGCGTGTCGATGATCTGCAGAATCGACAGGCTCAATGCCTACATCACCGGGTGGATGGCCTACTTCCAGCTCGCCGGGCTGTCACGGCGGCTGCGTGAGTTGGATAAGTGGCTGCACCGCCGGATGCGGCAGATCCGCTGGAAGGAATGGAAGCGCTGGGCGGCCAGGCGTCGGAACCTTCGCCATCTTGGCATCCCTGACCGCACCGCGCGGGAATGGGCGGCCAGCAGCAAGGGGTACTGGCGCATCGCCGGGTCAGTGGTCCTTCAACGGGCTCTGCCCAACGCTCACTGGGATGACCTTGGTCTGCTGGGCCTTCAGAACACCTGGCGCAGGCTCAGAACCACGGCTTGACGAACCGCCGGATGCGGGCCCGCATGTCCGGTGGTGTGAGAGGGGGACGGGCGACCCGTCCCCCTACTCGATTTCAGGGGACTGACCCCTGGTGTTTCGGAGGACTGAGAAGTCGGAGGACTGAGAAGATCGGTAGGAGATCTCGGCAGGGGAGTCAGGGAGCGCCGGTGTCCTGCGGCCGGGAGCCCGTCACCAGATAGACCACGTCGTGCGCGACGCGGACCGCGTGGTCGGCATAGCGCTCGTAGTAGCGGCCGATCAGTGTCACGTCGATGGCCGGCTCGACACCGTACTTCCAGTCGGGGGCCATCAGGACCTTGAACAGCCTGCGGTGCAGCTTGTCCATCGCGTCGTCGTCGGCCTCCAGCTCCAGGGCGGACTCCACGTCGCGCGAGGCGATGCAGCTGCCGGTCTTGGTGATGAGGCGTTCGGCGATCTGGCCCATCTCCAGGATGGTGGCACGGATCTCCGGCGGGATCGCGGAGTCGGGGTGACGCAGCCTGGCGACCTTGGCCACATGCTCGGCGAGGTCACCCATCCGCTCCAGGTCGGTGCCCATCCGCAGCGCCGCGATGATCATTCTGAGATCCACGGCCACGGGCTGCTGCCTGGCCATCAGGTCGAAGATCGTGGCCTCGATCTCCGCGAAGATCCGGTCGACCTCCTCGTCCTGGGAGATGACGCTCTCGGCGAGGTGGAGATCGGAGTCCAGGAGGGCTGTGGTGGCCCGCGATATCGCCGACCTCACGAGCCGGGTCATCTCGACCAGCCGTTCGGTGAGGGCGTCGAGGTCTTCGTGATAGGCGTCTCGCATGAGACTCACCGTATGAGGGGATCGGTGAACGAACTTCGACCGCAAAGTGAACTTTGCGGGAAAGGCCGCTGTCACGTCCCCCCTGTCGTCCCTAACAGGGAAACCCCGACCTACCATCGAAAATGTGAAGTCTACGGGAGGACCACGTGAGTGAGCTGATGGCGAGCCTGGCCGCGCTGGCCGGTTTCGTCGTGGGAGCGCTGGCCGTGATGGTCGTCCGCCAAAGCCAGGGGCAGCACGGCCAGGCGGCACCGATGAACGGCGTCGAGCCCGGCGCCCTTCCGCACGGCGTCGCCTCGGTACTGGCCGTGCTGCCGTCCTCGGCGGTCGTGCTCGACGCCGAGGACCGCGTGCTGCGCGCCAGTTCGGCGGCGCGCGCGTTCGGCCTGGTCAAGGGAGAGCACCTGATGGCGGCCGAGTTGCTCGCGCTGGCCAGGAAGGTACGCAGGGACGGCGAGATCCGCGAGAGCGAGATCGAGGTGGCCGGTCACAAGTTCGGCCAGGAGTCGACCAACTTCGCGGTGCGGGTCGCCCCGCTCGGTTCCTACGGCCAGGTGCTCGTCCTCGCCGAGGACCAGACCGAGTACCGCCGCGTCGAGGCGGTCCGCCGCGACTTCGTGGCCAACGTGAGCCACGAGCTCAAGACGCCGGTGGGCGCGATGTCGTTGCTGGCCGAGACCATCCAGGACGCCGCCGACGATCCCGAGGCGGTCACCCGCTTCGCCGGGCGTATGCAGCATGAGGCGGCCCGGCTCACCTACCTCGTCCAGGACCTGATCACCCTCTCCCGCATCCAGGGAGCCGAGCCCATCCCCACCCCGTGCCCGGTCCTGATCGACGAGGCGGTGCACGAGGCCATCGACCGCTGCAACACCACCGCGGCGGCCAAGGACATCACCCTCGTCGCCGGCGGCGTCGAGGGCCTGCGGATCTGGGGCGACGACGAACTTCTCGTCACCGCCCTGCGCAACCTCATCGACAACGCGGTCGCCTACAGCCCCGAGCACACCCGGGTCGTGGTCAGTGCCCGAGGGGCGGGCCCCAACACCGAATACGTCGAGATCAGCGTGAGCGACCAGGGCATCGGCATCCCCGAGAGCGCCCAGGAACGGATCTTCGAGCGGTTCTTCCGTGTCGACGCGGCACGCTCGCGCGCGACCGGTGGTACGGGACTCGGCCTGGCCATCGTCAAGCACGTGGCCGCCGTCCACAACGGGGCGGTCACGGTGTGGAGCAAGGAAGGCTCAGGCTCCACCTTCACCCTCCGCCTGCCCGCCTTCGGCGGCACGGCGGTGGCAGTACCAGCTACCACCACAATTCCCCTGGAGGCCGCGCAGTGACTCGCGTGCTTGTCGTCGAGGACGAGGAGTCGTTCTCCGACGCTCTGTCATACATGCTGCGCAAGGAGGGCTTCGAGGTGGCCGTGGCCACCACAGGGCCGGAAGCCCTGGAGACCTTCGACCGCAACGGCGCCGACCTGGTGCTACTCGACCTGATGCTTCCCGGCCTGCCCGGGACGGAGGTCTGCCGCTCGCTCCGCCAGCGCTCCAATGTGCCCGTCATCATGCTGACCGCCAAGGACAGCGAGATCGACAAGGTCGTCGGGCTGGAGCTCGGCGCCGACGACTACGTCACCAAGCCCTTCTCCTCCAGGGAACTGGTGGCCCGCATCCGCGCGGTGCTGCGCCGCCAGGGCGACGTGGAGGAACTGGAGTCGGCGGTGCTGGCCGCCGGGCCGGTCCGCATGGACGTCGACCGCCACATCGTCGCCGTGCGGGGCGAGCCGGTGCAGCTGCCCCTGAAGGAGTTCGAGCTGCTGGAGGTACTGCTGCGCAACGCCGGGCGGGTGCTCACCCGGGGCCAGCTCATCGACCGGGTCTGGGGCGCCGACTACGTGGGCGACACCAAGACCCTGGACGTGCACGTCAAGCGGCTGCGGGCCAAGGTCGAGTCCGATCCGTCCAACCCGCGCTGCATTCTCACGGTCCGGGGTCTGGGCTACAAGTTCGACCCCGTGGAGGCCTGAGCCTCCACGCTCGCCTCCGGACGGTCCGAGGGGTCGTACGGCGTGCCCGCGCCGTACGACCCCTCGGCGTGTCCGGAGGCGGCCACCGGGGCCGGTCCGTGTCCGGTGACCGGCTCCCGGGAATCCGGTTTCCCCGGCTCACCGCGGCCGTTCGTCGCGGTCGCCCGCCGCCGTCCCGCCACGGTGAGATCAGCGGGGAGCGGGTCAGTGGCCGTGCCCCTCCTCGGCGGAGGCGGAGGGGGTGGGGGTCGGCGTGGGAGCCGCGGAGGCGCCGGGAACCTGCGGGTAGGCGGTGAACTCGCGGCTGCGGGTGATGACCGGGATCGTGAGCTGCACGACTCCCGCGTTGGCGAACTGTAGCTGCACCGGGATGGCCTCGCCGCCCCTGAGCGGCTTCTTCAGCCCCTCGATCAGGATCGTGGGAGTCGGCTTGCCGACGCTCACCAGCTGGTTCTGGGGGAGCGGTACGGGCGCGCTCACCTTCGCCGTGCCGAGGGCCGGGTCGACGCCGAGACCGACGAGCTCGTCGGGGCCGTTGGTGTTGACCAGGGACAGGTAGAGCGGCGTGGCCGCACCCGCCGGTAGCGTCCCGCCGGAGTCGGGGCCAAGGAAGAAGGCCTGGGAGATGTCGATGCCCTCCTTTGTCTTGACCGACAGGGCCTCGGTCGGCGAGTAGGGCATGTTGGTGATCGCGTCGGATCCGGCGCCACAGCCGGTCAGAGTCAGGGCGGCTGCGAGGAACGCGGCGGCGGCGATCGCCCGGTGACGGCTGTTGCGGGTCACGGTGCGAGTTCTCCTTGTCACGCATGAGGTAGGGCAGGGCCAACCCTATCGGCGACGTTTACCGGGTTTCCCCGCGCCCCGCCTGATCATCCGGAGGTGGGGAACGCAGGTCATAAGTGCTTTTTGCCCCCTTGATTCACACACTTGAGCACTTGTCAAGTCATAAGACGCGGCTTTGACCTGCAGTTATGGTGATTTCACTGTTCCGGGAGGCTGTGGATACGTGGTACTCTTGAGTACAGCGGAAGGGGTACTTGTCACATGACTTTCCAGGTCGGCGACACTGTCGTCTACCCCCACCATGGGGCTGCTCGGATCGAGGCGATCACGACCCGAACCATCAAAGGTGAGGAAAGGACCTACCTGGTTCTCAAGGTCGACAAGGGCGACCTTACCGTCCAGGTGCCGGCTGACAACGCCGAACTCGTGGGTGTTCGCGACGTAGTCGGACAAGAGGGCCTTGAGCGCGTTTTCGACGTGCTTCGAATGCCTCACACCGAAGAGCCCACGAACTGGTCCCGCCGCTACAAGGCGAACCTTGAGAAGTTGGCGTCCGGTGATGTCAACAAGGTCGCGGAGGTTGTTCGCGACCTGTGGCGACGAGACAGGGAGCGCGGACTTTCCGCGGGAGAGAAGCGAATGCTGGCCAAGGCCAGGCAGATCCTCGTCAGCGAGCTCGCACTCGCGGAAAAGACCAATGAGGATAAGGCCGAGGCCCTGCTGGACGAGGTTCTCAACTCCTGAGCAAGACATTTCCACGGGTGGGCGTCGGGGTCGACGTTCACCCGTTCGCTTCTGGCCGCGATCTTCATCTCGCCGGCCTGCACTGGCCCGGCGAGACCGGCCTGGCCGGGCACTCCGACGGTGATGCCGCGGCCCATGCGGCCTGTGACGCGCTGCTGTCCGCGGCCGGTCTCGGTGACCTCGGGGGCCTGTTCGGCACGTCCGATCCTCGCTGGGCAGGTGCCTCGGGTGCCGCCCTGCTGGAGGAGACCGCACGCAAGGTGAGGGCCGCGGGCTTCGAGATCGGCAACGTGGCCGTCCAGGTGATCGGCAACCGGCCCAAGATGGCCCCCCGCCGCATCGAGGCCGAGAAGGCTCTCAGCGCGGCCGTGGGCGCCCCGGTGAGCGTCAGCGCCACCACGACCGACGGGCTGGGCCTCACCGGCCGAGGCGAGGGCGTCGCGGCCATTGCGACCGCGATCGTGGTGAACCTGTAGCGGTTGTCAGACGTCTTCTCATGCGGAACGTGGAAACGTTCCGGCGGGCGGCGCGGAATGCCCGTCAATCCATATCGAGGTGGTGGCCCGTTTCCTGGCGCGGTACGGGCCACCCCTTTTTGGGATGATCTATGAGTGCGCTGGGTAACTCCCTGATGACTGTGTCTCGTGACAGGGGGAGCCGGACATGATCGGATCGATTGTCTCCGCAATCATCATTGGCGCCGTCATCGGCGCGCTGGCACGCCTCATCCTTCCGGGGCGCCAGAACCTGAGCATCGGCCTGACGCTCATCGTCGGCATCATCGCGGCGCTTATCGGCACCGCCATCGCCGCCTCGGTCGGCCTGACCAACACGCGGGGGATCAATTGGTGGGAGCACCTCATCCAACTCGCGCTCGCCGTAATCGGAGTGCTCCTCGTCGTTCAGATGCAGGCGAGGAAGTCGCACTGACGGAATTTTTACCGGTCGCTGGAATATCCATGACATAGGGGGTGGCCACCTCCCTGTTGAGAGTGAAGGTCTCACCCTCACGGGGAGGTTGTGATGACTATTGAGTCCATTCTTGGAGCAATCGTCATCGGCGCTGTCATCGGTGCCATCGGTCGTCCCTTGACTTCCCGGTAGGCAGGCGATCGGATGGATCCTCACCGTCGTCGTCGGCATTGTCGCGGCGCTCATCGGCACCGCCATCGCCCAGGTTCTCGGCGCTGCCACCACGGATGGGATCGACCGGATCGAACTCATCATGCAGGTGGGTCCGGCCGTCGTCGGTGTCGGCCTGGTCGCCGGTCTCAAGCGCTCCAGGGTCTGACAGGTGGATCGCCGGGCGGCCTGAACATCCGGCCCAGGCTCGTCTCGTGCTCGACGGACGGCTGGCGGCGGATCAGGTCCGCCACATGGAGCGGCAGGTGCGTCAGCACTTCGTCACGGCCCGCTTCGTTCCCCGGATCCGGTCAAGGGGGTATGCGGGCCCGGTTAAGCTCTCTTCCCTCACTCACCGGGCGGGACGGGCGTGCTGCGCATCCGCCCGGAGGGCGGGGCCGCGATGCCGTCCTCCTCGCGCGCCTGGGCCTCCTCCCCGGTCTCCCCGGTCTCCGCGGCCTCGGCGCCGTGTGCGGGCGAGTCACCCGCTTCGCCGTCCGTGACATCCGCCTTTCCTGCCGCCGTGGACGCTTTCGCCGCCGTCCCGGCGGTCCTCCTGCCGGGCGTTACGTTCGCCGCCCGGTCCTTCACGGCGAGGATCGGCTGGGTGTCGGCGTCGCGCTCGCTCACCTCGTCTGCGTCGCGTGGGGTCGTGTCGCGTCGTGTCGTGTCGCGTGGGGTCGTGCCGTGTCGGGTCGTGTCGGGTGGGCCGGCCTCGGCCGTACCGGGTTCGCTCGCCCGGGACCCCCGCTCCCGCGGGACACCGGCGTCGGTGTCCCAGGTCTCCACCCGCTCGCTGATCCTGCCTCCGCTCCCGGGCTCCTCCTCGGTCACTCGTACGTCGGAACGAGGCGGATGAACGAGCAGATCGCCCTGGCGGGGGCGGATCAGGTCACCCCAGCGCATCGGCTTTCCCGGCCGGGGAGCCGTGGGCCTTCGCGGGAGCGGAGGGCTCTGCGGGACATCGGTGATCTCGGGGGTCTCCGGCGCCGCGGTAGGACCGACCACCGGTTCTCCCGTCGGGAGATCATGGTGTGGGGCCGTCTCCAGGGGAGGGGCGGCATGCGGGTCGAGCATGATCTCGGCCGCGGGGTGGTGCACCAACTGCCCGGGGTGGCCCGGCCCCTGCCGCCGCTCCTCGGGGGCGGGCACGCCCGGATGCTCCGAGGACGGTCGGCCCGCCTCGGGGAACGGCACGATGTCATGCCCTGAGGCGGGCCGGCCGACCAGGGCCGCGTCGGTCGCGGCACGCCTGGCGGCGGCGTGCTTGATCAGCAGGAGCCAGAGCCAGAGAGCCAGGATCAGCATCACCCAGGGGGCGACGGCGACCACGACGGCCGCTCGCTGCTCGTCCACCGCCATCCGCATGGCGGTGGCCACCTCGGCGGTGGTCGCGCCGGCGAACAGCAGCGTCAGGATCACACCCGCCTGCAGCCGTACCGGCCACCACCCGCCTCTCAGCAGCAACACGCCGATCATCGCGACGACGAGCAGCGCGTCGAAGGCGGCGGGGTAGAGATACGCGAGGCCGGCGGGTGCCCTGCCCGCCAGGGCGAGGGCTCGCAGGTCCTCGAAGGAGAGCACGCAGGCCGCGGCGGTGAGGGCGGTCACGCCGACTCCGGCGATGGCGATCCCGGTGCGGCGCAGGGCGACGGCCGTCCTGCTCGGTTCGGCGGCGGTGGTCAGGGGCGGTGACGGGCGGGAGAGCGAGGCTGCCGCCGCGGGGGATTTGGCGTCCATGGCTCTTCGAGCCTACAGAATCGACACCCGGCATGATCGTCTTGATCACCCTCGAATATGTCTTCTGCCGAGGTGCTCTTCAGGTGAGCCGACCGGGCGACATTCGCCGCCAATGGTCAGAAAATCCTCTAGCGGGTGTCTTCAACGTCCCGCAACCTGGCTTGTGAGGGGAGGTGAGGCATTAGCCTTGCCCTCGTGAGCCTGCAGCTATACGACACCAGCGTACGCACCGTCCGCGAATTTGTCCCGGTCGAACCCGGCCGGGCCTCGATCTACCTGTGTGGTGCCACCGTGCAGGCTCCCCCGCACATCGGGCACATCCGCTCAGGCGTCAACTTCGACGTGCTCCGCCGCTGGATGATCAGGTCGGGCTACGAGGTGACCTTCTGCCGCAACGTCACCGACATCGATGACAAGATCATCAGGGTTGCGGCGGCGGAGAACGTGCCGTGGTTCGCCGTCGCCGAGCGCAACCAGAGGGCCTTCACCTGGGCCTACGAGGTGCTGGGCTGCCTGCCCCCGACGGTGGAGCCGCGGGCCACCGGCCACGTGCCCGAGATGATCGAGCTGATGGACCGGCTGATCGCCGCCGGCCACGCCTATGCCTCCGGCGGCGACGTCTACTTCGACGTCATGTCCTACGCCGACCGGTACGGCTCGCTCTCCAACCAGAAGCTTCAGAACATGCGGGCCGCGGGCGACACCGAGACCGACTCCTGCAAGCGCGACCCGCGTGACTTCGCGCTCTGGAAGGGCGAGAAGCCCGGTGAGCCGACCTGGCCGACCCCGTGGGGCCGAGGCCGCCCCGGCTGGCACCTGGAGTGCTCGGCCATGGCGACGAAGTATCTCGGCTCGACCTTCGACATCCACGGCGGCGGCGTCGACCTGATCTTCCCGCATCACGAGAACGAGCTGACCCAGTCCCAGGCGGCCGGCGACGGCTTCGCCCGCTACTGGATGCACAACGGCATGCTCAAGATCGGCGCGGAGAAGATGAGCAAGTCGCTCGGTAACTCCCTGCTGGTCCCCGAGGTCACCAAGAAGGTCCGCCCGGTCGAGCTCCGCTACTACCTGGCGGCCCCGCACTACCGCTCCCCGATCGAATACTCCGAGGAGGCCCTGTTCGAGGCCGCCACGGCCTACCAGCGCATCGAGGGCTTCGTCACCCGCGCGGCCGAGGTCATCCACGACGTCGACGCGCACGCGCCGCTCCCGGTGGCCTTCTCCGAGGCCCTCGACGACGACCTGGGCACCCCCCAGGCGCTCGCCGTGGTGCACGAGGTGGTCCGCGAGGGCAACGTCGCGCTCGCCCAGGGAAACAAGGAGCAGGTCGCCAGGCTGCTCGCCGAGACGCAGAACATGCTCGACGTCCTCGGCCTCGACCCGCGTTCGGAGCAGTGGCGTTCCACGGGCGGCGAGACCGGCATGCGGGCGACCGTCGACGCGCTGGTCGCCGTCGCCCTGGAACAGCGGCAGGCGGCGCGGGCGCGCAAGGACTTCGCGGCGGCCGACAGCATCCGTGACCAGCTTTCCCGTGCCGGGATTCACGTCGAGGACACCCCCCAGGGCACCCGCTGGGAACTCTCGCGCTAAAACCAGGCCGTACGCTATAGACCATGGCTGGTGGGGGTAAAGGGTCCGGGCGACCCGCGAAGAAGAAGAGTCCGACCAAGGGCACGGGCGGCAACGTCCGCCGAGGCCTGGAGGGCAGGGGGGCCACCCCGCCGGCGCACATGCGGCACTGGCACAAGGACAAGTCGCGCACCGAGCGGATCGAGCGCGAGGAGAAGACCGGCAGGACTTCCTCCCCGCGCACCCCGGTTCGCGCGAGGCGGAGCGATGACGCGCCCGAGCACATCGGCGGGCGCAACCCCGTGGTCGAGGCGCTGCGGGCCGGGGTTCCGGCCAGCACGCTCTACGTGGCCCTGCGCATCGACAACGACGACCGCGTCAGGGAGTCGGTCCGTATCGCCGCCGACCGCGGCATCGCGATGCTGGAGGTCGGGCGGGAGAAGCTGGACCGACTCACCGAGGGGGGGATCCACCAGGGCATCGCCCTGCAGATCCCGGCGTACGACTACGCCCACCCCAACGATCTGGTCCGCGGCGCACAGGAGGCCGCGGAGGTCCCGTTGATCGTCGCCCTCGACAGTGTCACCGACCCCCGTAACCTGGGCGCCATCGCCCGCTCGGCCACCGCCTTCGGCGCCCACGGCCTGGTCATCCCCTCCCGCCGCTCGGCCGGGGTCACCGGTGGTGCCTGGAAGACCTCGGCGGGCACGCTGGCCACCCTGCCGGTCGCCCGCGCCGCCAACCTCACCGCCACCCTGCGGGAGTACCGCGAGGCGGGTCTGTTCGTGATCGGCCTGGACGGCGAGGGCAAGGTCGACATCGGCGAGGCGAATCTCCTCGACGGCCCGCTGGTCGTCGTCGTGGGCTCAGAGGGCAAAGGCCTGTCCCGCCTGGTCCGAGAGTCATGCGACCTGGTCGTCCGCATCCCGATGAACGCCGCGGCCGAATCCCTCAACGCGGGCGTCGCCGCCGGCATCGCCCTCTACGAGGTGGCCCGCCACCGCCGTTCCTGACGGTTCGCAATTGTCGTGGCGTACCTCGGTGACGTGCGGCAGGTAATCCGACTACACTCGTCTGGCGGCCATGCCGACGTAGCTCAATCGGCAGAGCGACAGTCTTGTAAACTGTAGGTCAGGGGTTCGATTCCCCTCGTCGGCTCGCATAGGACCCCCAGTGACCTGGGGGTCCTTCCTTTTCCCCAGAACTGTTGGTCCGATCCGCCTCTTCAGGGGGGCCAAAGGGGGGCCAACGGTCGGGGACGCCTCCCCAACCCCGGCCTTCCGGGGGACCAGCGCGGCGATCATCTCAGCCGCCTCGCGTGCCACCTCGGGCATGATCGACGCGGAGGTCTGTCCAGCGGCAGCCGCACGACTCGCCCCGGCGCAGGCCCGCGAACACGATCAGGCGAAACCGGGCATACAGCCGGTGACTCATCACGGCGCCGAGGAACGCCCCGAGTTGGGCGGGCGTCCACACCATGACCTTGCTCGGCCGGGGCGCCGACGCCCAGACCTCAAAAGCGTCCACGCGGCGCCCTGTGGCCTCCTCCGTCGCTTTCTTCAGTGCACGCTCGTTAGGCACCGTCCAGGCGGCCACGCGTTCCTTCGTCCAGACCAGGCCCTTCGGCCTCTTGGTGGTCTCCAGCTTGACCAGCTTGGCCACGTTCTCGGTGATCAGACCCTCAACGACGGCGTCGCTCAGCGCCGAGCGCGGCGTTGCCCGGATGCGCTGCTTGGTCGTCGGCCCGGTGACCCGCTGGCCGCGCACCGAGGCACGCACCGCGGGGTCCTCCGACGCCTTGGCCTCCAGCAGGACCTCGTTCTTGGCGTCGACTCGGTGTCCTCGCGACGATTGGTAATGACGATCGGCCACGTGTACGGCGCCAAGATCGGCTGACTGCGCTCCGAGGCCTCGTATGCCCGGGTCCGCGCCGGCGATGATTCTGAGTTCGTGGTTGTATCGCGTATCAGGACGGTTCAAAGGTATGGCAGGGCTCTTCTCCCAAGAAGGCATGGAGAATTCTCGATATCGGGACGGTGCCCTGGGAGGATGGATGTACGAATCGTGTGAACGCCTGGCCGTGCCGATCATCCGAAGCGATGAAAATACCGCTGTCAGCGCCCGGCCGGAAAGCGGCCATCGCGGTGTGGGTGCGGGCTCCGAGCGAACCTGGAAAGCACCACGTTTACTGCAAGGTGATCGGCGCGCGGGGGCGGACACCGTTAACACTCAAGCGTCCAGTCCTCCTGAGTGTCCAGGTAGGACAGTCCTGACCTGCGGATTCATTTGTCCAAAAATCTAAGTGGCAGCCTTGGACGGACTGCGGACAAAGATTTCTTGGTTGGCTGGCGGCCTGCATGCCACCATGGTCGACATCCCGGCATTTCGTATCAGCGGGATATCGACCGGCGCTACACGGAGCGCTTTCTGGATCGCGAAGCGCTGCAATTCGCCCACGCGAAGCGCCGTAATCCGTTCACGAGGGGAAATCAAATATGATCAAGGTAATTGGTTCGCTGGCCGTCGTCGCAGATGCGTTTGCCGTGCTGGTGCCGTTCGGCGGAGTCGCCCAGGCCGCAGAGACGGGCGCGTCCACGATCATGGCCGCGAAGGTGACGTGCAACGCCCCCGGAACCGGAAACACCACTGTTTGGGGAAAATGCAAGAACAGGGGCAACGCGACCGGTAAGGCGCGTCTGATGTACTGGTGTGTCAACGCGATCGGCAACGGCTCGAAGCTGTACAACACCGGGTGGAAGAAGGTCGCACCCGGCAAGACGGTCAAGTTCGTGGGCGAGTGCACCTTCAAGGCCCGCAACCCCTACTTCCAGATCGGCTGACTTCACCTGGCCTCGCAGGGCGCGCTCCTCGCGGTGAAGCCCGGCCGCTCTGACCGGCGGACGCGGCGCGCGTTATACGCCCCCGTCCGGGGGTGGCGCTCACCGGGTCGCGTCCACGGAGGTGGCGTACGGCAGCCGATGACGGGATCTCCGGGTATCACGACGCCGCCCTGGCGGTCGCGTCCTTTTGAGGACATCCGATGGATCACCACAACACGCAGCACTCCGTCAGCGTGGCAGGCGTGATCATCGACGACCAGGGCCGCGCACTCCTCACCCAGTTCGTCGGCTCGTATATGAAAGGCCGGGTCAACCCGTTTCCGGGTTGACCCGGCCTTTCATCGTTCCGCGGGTCTTCGCGCTTCTCCGTGCCGGTCGCGTGGCCGCCGGACTGCGGCGTGCTTTCGACCTGATGCGTGACCGGGAATCCGGAGAGTCCGATAGTGGCGACACGTCTTCCCGGGAGCTTGCACTTTCTGTTACACGATGACTACTATGCGCAAAAAGGATCTTGGAGGGTCTCTGTGCCGATCGCCGCCACCTTGTAGACCCACCCGTTGGTCGCGCGGGGCCGCTCGGTTCGACCGTGAGAATTTCGATCATGAGAATGAGGAGGCTGCGCGGTGGCCGGGAGGCTTCGGCGTGTGATCGCGGCGTCCTTGCTGGCCGGGGGCGTGGCGTTGGCGGTGGGGCCGGAGGCTTCCGGGGTGTCCGGCGCGGCTGGGGATCCGGACTTCTCGCTGACGGTGAGTCCGGCACGGTTGGTCGTCCCACCGGAGGAGATCGACGAGCACCAGTCGTTCCATGTGATCAACGGGGGTCGGTTGCCTGTCGACATCGTCGTCGACAGGACGAACTTCACCATGGACGGGTCCGGCAAGATGCTCTTCGAGCATGACGCTCCCCACTCGGCCGTCGCGTGGCTCAAGGCCAGGCCGGCGAGATTCCATCTCGCCCCCGGTGGGGAGCGGAGCGTCAGCGTACTGATCGATCCCCCTCCGGAGCCCGAGCACGGTGAGCACCAGGTGGCCCTGCTCTTCGTCACCCCGGCCGGAGCCGGTGGGGGCAACATCTCGCTGAACCGGGCGATCGGAACACCGATTTACATCACGGTGCCGGGGCCGATCGACACGTCCGTGCGTATCGACGGGTTCCGTGCCTCCGTCGCCTTCCCGACGGGCGGTCCCGTCGACTTCACCGCCACCGTGGAGAACCGCGGGACCGTTCACCGTGACTTCTTCGGCCCCCGGGCGCTGAAGGTCGACGTGAACGGGTACGAGGTGCCGTTTCCCGACTTCACGGTGCTCAGGGGAGAGGGCAGGGACGTCGTCGTCAGGTGGGCGGATCCGCCGTTCATGTGCGTCTGTCACGCGACGGTGTCGGTCTCCGGGATCGGTGGGACATCCCGGCAGAGCATCACTTTCCTCATCCTCCCGCTTCACCTCTTCGGGGCGCTGATCGCGGTGGCGCTGGCGCTGTACGCCATCGCCTGGCTGTTGTACCGCCGCCGTCGGGCTCAGGTGCCCGGGGCGGATCAGGCCCCGCGTGAGCGCGCCGACCGTGATCGCGACGACCTCGACCGGGCCGACAGCGATGTCTAGGGCGCGGATCGTCCGGTTGCAGGGCAACGGAGGTCTGCCGGGTGCCTGAGGCGTTCGGCCGTCCGGGAGGGCGTGTTCCTGGGAGGCGAGGGCTTCCGGTGCGACGGGGCCGCAAGAGGTGTGAACCGGCTGGTTTCTCCCTGATTCGGCTTTCTGTGCCGGCAGATCGGGGAGGCAACCCTGTGGATTTGCTCCGTACGGGCACTCCTTCGTCACATACTGAGACGCTAGATAAGCGGAAAGTGACCGACGAGGGGCGCGGCGGTGGCGGTAACGACTCTTCAGCGAGTCCGCACGGGGCGGGGCGGCTGCGATATCACGCGAGAGGAGGCGATCCGGTCCGACGTCGACGTCACCGTGATCGTCCCCCTGCACAACTGCGGGCCCTATCTCGACAGGTGTCTGACCTCGCTGCTGATCCAGCGCGTCGCCCTGGAGGTGGTGGTGGTCGACGACGGTTCCACCGACGGCGGTGCCGCGCTGCTCGACCTGTACGCCTCCTGCCATCGCGGTGTGATCCGCGTCGTCCGGCAGGAGGCGTCCGGCGGCGCGGGGCGCCCGCGCAACGTCGGTCTCTCCCGCGCTCGCGGCAGGTACGTCTTCTTCTGCGATGCGGACGACTACCTCGGCCCTCAGGCGCTGGAGCGGATGCTCGCGATGGCCGACCGCAACGGTTCGGACATCGTGCTCGGGAAGATCGTCGGTCATGATCGCAAGGTGCCGATCTCGATGTTCAGGGAGAACGCCGAGCGGGTGCCGCTCGGTGACAGCGCGGTCTACAACAGCCTGAGCTGCTTCAAGCTGTTCCGCAGGGAGATGCTGGAGCGGCACGCCATCCGTTTCGACGAGACGCTGCTGGTGGGCGAGGACGTCGTCTTCACCACCCACGCCTACTGCCACGCGAACGTGATCTCGGTGGTCGCCGACTACGACTGCTACCACCTGGTCGCCCGGCCCGACGGCACCAGCATCATGCAGCGGCAGGGGAGTCGCGACCCGGTCTCCTGGCTGCGGATGATCAGGCGGCCGATCGAGTTGATGCTCGCTCACGTGCGGCCGGGAGACCTCCGCGACCACCTCCTGCGGCGCCACTTCCGGATGGATGCCTTCGGCCACCTCGGCGGGCCCTTCCTGGAGGCAGGGGAGGCCGAGCGTAAGGAGATCGCCGCCGAGGTGGCCGACATGTGCGAGCGGTGGCTGACCGACGGGGTCCGCGACCGGCTCCCCGCGATCGATCGGAGCAGGATCGCCGCGCTGGAGGACATCGACCGCCTGGTGCGGCTGGCGCACATCGAGTCGGCCTCGGTCCGCAGAGAGCTCACCGCGCTCCGCTGGGAGCGGGAGGGAAGGCTGGCGATCTCCGGCAAGGTGGCGCTGAGCACGCTGGAGCGGTACGACCGCCCGGAGATCGTCGGCGGAGATCTCGCCCTGGTGCTGCGGCGCCGGCACGCGGGCACCGGTCCCTCGGACGAGGTCGTGGTCCCGGTGACGGGCGACTGTGCGGAGTTCACCGGGGTCGTCGACGTCACCGGTCTGTCCTCCGGCATCTGGGATGTTCACGTGGGTGTCGCCTTCGAGGGCGTTCCCCGGCTCGCACGCCTGGGCTCCGACAGGGACGGGTCGACCGCGCTTCCGGTGCCGCCCGCGCCACGAGTGGTCGGCGACGTCGTCGCCCTGCCGTACTTCACCCGCCCCTACGGCAACCTCAGCCTTGACATCGGCGGTCATGTGGTCGCGGTGCCGGGCAGCGCGAGGCTGGTGCGTGCCCACTGGGTGGCGGGGCACCGGCTGGTGCTCCACGGTGAGGTCACCGTGGGTGCCGCCGCTCCGGCGGCGGACGCGGTGCGGTATCTGGTCTGGCGGGAGCGCGAGTCGAGCCGGGAGCGGCGTGAGCCGGTCACGGTCGGCGAGGACGGCACGTTCACGGCCTGGCAGGCGATGGGCCGGCTGGGTCCCGGTACCTGGGACGCCTACCTGGAGATGGACCTGGGCGGACCACCCGCCCGCTTCAGGATCGAGGCGGTGCCCGAGATGATCGAGCAGCCGCGCACCTGGTGGCGCGGCGCGACCCGGTGGAGTGTCAGGCCCTACGCCACGGCGGGCAAGGGGCGGCTCAGCACCGTGGTCCGCACCCTCGGCCCCCGGACCTTCGTCAGACGCATCGTGTGTTGACGGCGTCTGGGACCGCCGCGAGTCCCGGTGCAATGCGGAAGTCGCCAGACCTTCTCCGGGCGTTAATGCCACTAGCTTGCAAGTACAAGCCCATGGCCTAAAGTGGAGTCAAATCCGCGCTTCGGAGGCTTGTCGTGCACGTACCCGATGGCTTTTTCAACGCGGTGGTGTCGTTGTCGACGGGAGTGGTCGCCGCTGCGGGCGTGGCCGTCTGCCTGCGCGGCGCCCGCCGTGAACTCGACGACCGCACCGCCCCCATGGCAGGCCTGGTCGCCGCCTTCGTGTTCGCCGTCCAGATGCTCAACTTCCCGGTCGCCGCGGGCACGAGCGGCCACCTCCTTGGCGGTGCTCTCGCAGCGATACTCGTCGGTCCGTATACGGCGGTGTTGTGCGTGGCGGTGGTCCTCCTCGTACAGGCGTTCTTCTTCGCCGACGGCGGCCTGACCGCGCTGGGCGTCAACATCACGCTGATGGGCGTCGTCGCCGTACTGGTCGGGTGGGGCGTCTTCCGCCTGATCACCCTGAATGTGCGGGGCAGGGGAGCAGTGGTGGCGGCCTCGTTCGTCGCGGCGCTGCTCTCGGTGCCCGCCACGGCGCTGACTTTCACCCTGCTGTTCTGGATCGGCGGCACCGCGCCCATCGAGATCGGCACGGTCGCCGCGGCCATGGGCGGCGTGCACCTGCTCATCGGCATCGGGGAGGGCCTGATCACCGCGGTCACCGTCAGCACCGTCCTGGCGATCCGGCCCGACCTGGTGTACGGCGCCAGGGAACTCGTCGCGCCGCTGATCCTGCGCGGCGCGGGCGGCGACGTGACCGTCACCTCGGAGTCTCCGGCGTCCCCGGCACCGGTCGCCGCGCGCCGTCCCGGCTGGTTCCTGCCCGCCGGTATCGCGGTGGCGGCGCTGCTGGCGGGCCTGGTCAGCTTCTACGCCTCCTCCTCGCCCGACGGTCTGGAGCGCGTCGCCGAGGACAAGGGCTTCAGCGGACAGGCGGTCGACCACTCGCTGGGTGAGCAGCCGCTCGCCGACTACGGGGACGTGGGTGGCATTCCGGTGGGTGTGGCCGGTCTGATCGGCGTCGGGGTGACCCTCGCCGTCGGCGGCGGGTTGTTCTTCACGGTGCGCCGCCGTGGCGAGAGCGCCGAGGGCGGCGAGGACAGCGACAGGAAGGTCTCCGTCTAGTGGGGGCGGGCCACCACCATCGGCTCCACCGGCCGGGCGACACGCTCGTGCACCGGCTGCCACCCCAGTGCAAGCTGGCGGCGGTGGCCGGGTTCGCCCTGGTTGTGGTCGCCACCCCACGTGAGTGGTTCTGGGCCTTCGGCCTGTACGCCGTGCTCCTGGCCGCGGTCGCGGTGGCCGCGCGTGTCCCGGCGGGATTCCTGCTGCGGCGGATGGTGGTCGAGGTGCCGTTCGTGGTGTTCGCGCTGGCCATCCCGTTCATCGGGTTCGGCGAGCGGGTGACGTTCATGGGGCTCTCGCTCAGTGTCGCCGGTCTGTGGGCCGCCTGGAACATCCTGGCCAAGGCGACCCTGGGCGTGGTCGCGAGCGTGCTGCTCGCGGCCACCACCGAGCCACGGCTGATACTGCTGGGTGCCCAGCGCCTGAGGCTGCCGCCGATGCTGGTGCAGATCGCCATGTTCATGCTCCGCTACATGGACGTGATCCTGGAGGAGATGCGCCGGATGCGGGTGGCCCGGGAGTCGCGCGGGTTCGTGGCCAGGGACGTGCGGCACATCCAGGTGATCGCCAGATCGGCGGGTGCGCTGTTCATCCGCTCGTACGAGCGGGGCGAGCGGGTACACCTGGCCATGCTCAGCCGGGGCTACACCGGCTCGATGCCGGTCATCCAGGATCTGTCCGTCGCGTCGCGGCAGTGGCTCGTCGCCGGTATGTTGCCGGGTGCGGCGCTCGCCGTGCTGCTCGGGAGCTGGGGGGTCGCATGACCGCGCCGCCGCCCTCGTTGGAGGTGAGCCGTCTGGCGTACGCGTACCCGGACGGTACGCAGGCGCTGTTCGGTGTGGACTTCCGGGTGGAGCGCGGTGAGCGGGTCGCGCTGCTCGGGCCGAACGGCGCGGGCAAGACCACGCTGGTGATGCACCTCAACGGCATCCTGACCGCCGGCCACGGCACGGTGGCCGTAGCGGGGCTACCGGTAGGGAAGGGATCACTCAAAGAGATCCGCAGGCGGGTCGGACTGGTCTTCCAGGACCCCGACGACCAGCTCTTCATGCCGAGCGTCCGCGAGGACGTGGCCTTCGGCCCGGCCAACCTGGGGATCACGGGCGAGGAGCTGGAGCGCCGGGTCAAGGACGCGCTGGAGCGCGTGGGCATGCTGGAGACGATCGACCGGCCGCCGCACCACCTGTCCTTCGGCCAGCGCCGCCGGGTCGCGGTGGCGACGGTGCTGGCCATGGAGCCGGAGATCCTGGTGCTCGACGAGCCGTCGTCCAACCTGGACCCGGCCTCCCGCCGAGAGCTCGCCGAGATCCTCAGAGGGCTCGACGTGACGGTCCTGATGGTCACCCACGACCTGCCCTACGCGCTGGAGCTGTGCGAGCGCTCGCTCATCCTCTCCGGGGGAGTCATCGCCGCGGACGGGCCGACCCGCAAGATCCTCGCCGATGCCGACCTGCTCGCCGCCCACCGGCTCGAACTGCCCTACGGTTTCGCGGCCCCCTGACCCCGGGGCGTCTCGGCTGCGACTTCCTGTGAAGGATCGCGCACGACCTCGCGTGCGGTGGTGGCGAAGTAAAGTGGGTTTGCCCTTTGGGCGCGAGGAGGACTGATGAAGCTACGGCTGGCTCGCCGCGCGGTCGGCGACGCCGTGGTGGTGGCTGTCGAGGGCGAACTCGACCTGTTCACCGCTCCCTTCCTGCGAGACGAGGTCCGTGACGCGATCAAGCTGGACGGTGCGCGGCTGGTTCTCGACCTCACCGACCTGTCCTTCATGGACTCCAGCGGGTTGTCGGTGCTGATCGAGGCGTGGCGGCTGGCCACGAGCGGTGGCGGTGGGGTCTGCCTGGCCGCTCCCCAGGCGCCGGTGGCCCGGATCCTCCGCACGACGGGGCTCGACCGGCGGATCAAGGTCTATCCCGACGTGAGCAGTGCCGTCGGAGGGTTCTAGGCTCCGTTCCGTGGATCTTGCCGTGGCGAGGCGTCGTCTGACCGGCCGCGGTGGGCGAAGGGTCCAAGGGGCGGGACCTGGCATCGGAGAGATTTAACCCACCCCAAGTAGAACTTCATTCGGTCGCAGGTTAAAGTCCGCTCATGGACCTGAACGGAGCAGCAGCAATCATCTCGGGCGGTGCCAGCGGCCTTGGCGAGGCCACGGCTCGCGACCTCGCCGCGCACGGCGCCACCGTCGTCATCGCCGACCTCAACGAGGAGCGCGGCAAGTCCCTTGCCGACGAACTCGGCGGCGTCTTCGTCAAGACCGACGTGTCGGACGAGACGCAGGTACAGGCGGCCGTGGACGCGGCCGTGGCGACCGGCAAGCCGCTGCGCGTCGTGGTGAACAGCGCGGGCATCGGCTGGGCCAGCCGGACCGTGGGTCGCGACGGCTCTCCCCATGACCTGGCCTCCTACCGCAAGGTCATCGAGGTCAACCTGATCGGCACCTTCAACCTCATGCGCATCGGTGCCGCGGCGGTCGCGAAGACGGAGCCGGTCGACGCGGACGGCCAGCGCGGAGTTGTGATCAACACCGCCTCGGTGGCGGCGCTGGAGGGGCAGACCGGCCAGGTCGCCTACTCGGCGTCCAAGGGTGGCATCGTCGGCATGACCGTCCCGGCCGCGCGCGACCTCGCCGCCGTCGGCATCCGGGTCAACACCGTCTGCCCGGGCATCATCGACACCCCGATCTACGGCTTCGCGGCCAACGCCGAGGAGTTCAAGGCCAAGCTCGTGGCCCCGGTGGTCTTCCCCAAGCGGATGGGACTGGCCTCGGAGTTCGCGCAGCTGGTCCGCTCGCTGATCGAGAACGACTACATGAACGCCGAGACGATCCGTTTCGACGGCGGTATCCGCTTCCAGCCCAAGTAGGAGTCATCCGGTGTCTGACGAGGTTCTGGTCGAAGTGGACGGCGGCGTGGCCGTCATCACGATCAACCGGCCCAAGGCCAGGAACGCCATCAACGGCGCGGTCGCCCGGGGCGTCGCCGCCGCGCTGGACGAGTTGGAGGAGCGCAAGGACGTGGCCGCCTACGTCCTCACCGGCGCCGGTGGCACGTTCTGCTCGGGCATGGATCTGAAGGGCTTCCTGGCCGGGGACATCCCGGTCGTGGAGGGCAGGGGATTCGGCGGCATGGCCGAGGTGCCGCCGAAGAAGCCGCTCATCGCCGCCGTCGAGGGCTACGCCCTGGCCGGAGGCTGCGAGCTGGCGCTGGCCTGCGACATCATCATCGCCTCTGAGGGGGCCAAGTTCGGGCTGCCCGAGCCAAAGCGAGGCCTGATCGCGGGGGCCGGCGGCGTGATGCGGCTGCCGCGGCGTATCCCGTACCACATCGCCATGGAGATCGCCCTGACCGGCGACCACTTCCCGGCCTCCCGGCTGTACGAGGTCGGCCTGGTCAACCACATCACGCCCGTGGGTGAGGCGCTGGCCAAGGCCGTCGAGCTCGCGAGGAAGATCGCCGCCAACGCCCCGATGGCGCTCGCCGCGACCAAGCGTGTGATCGTCGAGTCCGCGGACTGGAGCCTCGACGAGATGTTCGAGAAGCAGGGCGAGATCATCAGCCCGGTGTTCGGTTCCAAGGACGCCATGGAGGGCGCGGCGGCCTTCGCCGAGAAGCGCGCCCCCCAGTGGAAGGGTGAGTAGACCCCCTTCGGATTCCGGAGGGGATTCGCCGGCCGGGTGTGATCGATGGATCACACCCGGCGCGTTCATGGCCGGGAGTGCGTACGGTAAAGGTGTGGGCAGGTGCGGCGGGGGCACTTGACGCCCACGACACCGCTCCAAGGCCAGGAGAGTGAATGAACGACCACGCGACCGGGATGACCCCCACCGGCCGATCCTCCGGCGACCTCCTGAAGCGCAGGGCGGGAAACCTGGCGGCGGGCGCGCTGGGCGCCGCGATCGTCAACGTCCTCCTGGTCGGCGTCATGTGGGTGGTCGAGATCGTCGACTACGTGCTGCCGGGAGAGGGAACGCTCGACGCCTACGGCATCTGGTCCTGGGTCCCGGAAAGTCTGGGCGGCATCCTGCTCGCCCCCTTCCTGCACGGCGGCTTCGGCCACCTGATGGCCAACTCGCTGCCCCTGCTGATCCTCGGCTTCCTCGCCGCGCTGCGCGGGATCGGCCGCTTCCTGGCCGCCAGCCTGATCATCGTCCTGGTCAGCGGCCTGGGCATCTGGTTCGTCAACGAGCCGAGGGTCCTCACGGTCGGTGCCAGCGGCCTGGTCTTCGGTTACTTCGGCTTCGTCGTCGCCCGGGGCCTGTTCGACCGCCGCGTCCTCGACATCGTGATCGGCGTCGGAGTGGCGATCACCTACTACTCGATCATCTGGGGAGTGCTCCCCGGCGAGGCGGGCATCTCCTGGCAGGGGCACCTGTTCGGCCTGATCGGCGGCGTCATCGCGGCCTGGGTGGTGCGCCGTAGGCGTCACCGGGGCCTCTCCCCCGCCTACTGAGGCTCCGGGCCTCTCCCCCGCCTACTGAGGCTCCGGGCCTCTTCTCTGCCTACTGAGGCTCCGGGCCTCTTCTCTGCCTACTGAGGCTCCGCGCCTTTTCGCCGCCGTCCTGCCCGCCGACCGGGCTTCGCCCTCCGCGCCACGTGGGCTCACCGCTCTCGCGGCGGCCTTCCAGGCCGGCTCTTAGGTGGTTCGCCCCGAGATGGTTGCTGTGCGGGGCTGTAAGGGCTCTGTAAGGCTTTGTGGTGCTACTGGAATGTCCGAGGCTGGATTGGGTCGTGTGCGACCTTCAGGATCGAATGGGGGCGATCTGGAGCACGATCTATTAACTGGAGCACGATCTATTAAGAGGGTCGATATTTACCAGCTATGGCCGCATCGATGGATTTAAGTAACAATATGACCAAATTTCATGTGTGACCCTGCCTGGCCGCGTGCCCGTACATGTTCTCCAGGGCCATTCGTAGCCGGGCGCGACCCTCGAAAGGTGGCCGCGGGTGAACCTGGGATCCCTGGAACGCGCGATCATGGACGTGCTGTGGGGCTGCAAGCAACCACTGCTGGTCCGCCAGGTGCAGGACATGCTGAACCAGGACGCGGAACGGAGCCTGGCCTACACCACGGTGCAGACCGTCGCCGAGCGTCTCGTCAGGAAGGGCCTGCTGGAGAGGGCACCCGTGCGTAACGCCTTCCGCTACACCGCCAGCCGTTCCCGGGACGAGCATGTGGCGGGGCTGATGCTCGCGGCCCTGGCGGGTAGCCCCGACCGGGCTCCCGTGCTCTCGCGGTTCGCGGAGGGAGTGGATCCGGACGACGCCCTGCGCCTGCTGCACGAACTGGCCCGGCGCGCGGGGGAGCAGGCGCACACCCCGGGCGCGGACGTGCCCCCGAGTTCCCTGACCTAGATCTCCGACCCCGAGTTCCCTGACCTGGATCTCTGCCCTGGATCTCCGGCCCCGAGTTCCCTGACCTGGATCCCCGCTCCCGCGCGGGAGTGGGGATCTCACCGGATGAGGCCCGGCGGTGCCGGGTACCAAGCCCGGAACCGCCGCAGGAGCGGGACTACAGACGCTCGACCACGTAGTCGACGCAGGTGGTCAGGGCCTCGACGTCGTCGGGGTCGACGGCCGGGAACATCGCCACGCGCAGCTGGTTGCGGCCGAGCTTGCGGTAGGGCTCGGTGTCGACGATGCCGTTGGCGCGCAGGATCTTGGCGATCGCGGCGGCGTCGACGTCATCGGAGAAGTCGATCGTGCCGACCACGTTGGAGCGGAACTCCGGACCTGCGAACGGGGTGGTGTAGGAGGTCTTCTCCGCCCAGGTGTAGAGGCGCCGGGCCGACTCGGCGGTGCGGGCGGTCGTCCAGGCCAGGCCGCCGTTGCCGTTCATCCACTCGATCTGCTCGGCGAGCAGGAAGAGCGTGGCGACCGACGGGGTGTTGTACGTCTGGTCCTTGGAGGAGTTGTCGACGGCCACCGGCAGGCTGAAGAAATCGGGGACGTAGCGCCCGCTTGAGGCGACCTCATCGACCCTGGCCAGCGCGGCCGGGGACATCAGGGCGATCCAGAGGCCGCCGTCGGAGGCGAAGCTCTTCTGCGGGGCGAAGTAGTAGACGTCGAACTCGCTCGCCTCGACCGGCAGGCCGCCGGCGCCGGAGGTGGCGTCGACGAGCACGAGCGAGCCCTCCTCGCCCACGCGCCTGATCGGCATCGCGACGCCGGTCGAGGTCTCGTTGTGGGTGAGCGCGTAGACGTCGACGCCCTCCTCCAGCCTGGCCTCGGGGTGGCTGCCGACCTCCGACTTGATCACGGTCGGGTCGCCCAGCCACGGGGCCTTGGCCGCCACGGAGGCGAACTTGGAGGAGAACTCGCCGAAGTTCAGGTGCTGCGACCTGTCACGGATCAGCCCGAAGGCGGCGATGTCCCAGAACGCGGTGGTGCCGCCGTTGCCCAGGACGACCTCGTACCCCTCAGGGAGGGAGAACAGCTCGGACAGCCCCGCGCGGACGCGCCCGACGAGCGACTTGACCGGCTTCTGGCGGTGCGAGGTGCCCAGGAGGCTGGAACCGGAGGCCGCGAGAGCCGAGAGCTGCTCGGGGCGCACCTTCGAGGGCCCGCAGCCGAAACGGCCGTCGGCGGGCTTGATGTCAGAGGGAATCACGATGTCAGCCACATGACCAGCCTACTGAGCCCGCAGATCGATCCAGGACGAGGTCCGGATTTTGAGACGAGACGTGGGATGGTTTTGGGCCTAGTGGGGTGATCACGGGGCGGGAACCCGGAAGGAGAGCGGGGCAGAGGGCCTCGAAGGGCCGGGAACGGCTGTCGCGCGAGACACCCACGCGACAGCCGTATGAGACGGGAACTCGGAAGGGTCAGAAGGAGTGGACGGCCTCGGTGGCGCCTGGGACGTCGTGGACCGAGCGCTGAGGGGGACCTACATAGTCGGCGCTGGGGCGGACAAGCCTGCCCGTGCGCTTCTGCTCCAGGATGTGGGCGGCCCAGCCCGCGGTGCGGGCGCAGGTGAACATCGAGGTGAACATGGATGAGGGAACCTGGGCGAAGTCCAGGATGACCGCGGCCCAGTACTCGACGTTGGTGGCGAGCACCCGGTCGGGCTTGCGGGCGTGCAGCTCCTCCAGCGCGGCCTTCTCCAGCGCCGCGGCGACCTCGTAACGCGGTGCGTCGAGTTCCTTGGCGGTGCGGCGGAGCACCCGTGCCCTGGGGTCCTCGGCACGGTAGACGCGATGACCGAAGCCCATGAGGCGCTGGCCCTTGTCGAGTTCCGACTGCACGTACTTCTTTGCGTCGCCGACCTGCTCGACGCCCTCGATCATGTGCAGCACGCGCGCGGGCGCACCGCCGTGAAGCGGCCCGGACATGGCGCCGACCGCACCGCTCAGCGCCGCGGCGACATCGGCTCCGGTGGAGGCGATGACCCGGGCGGTGAAGGTGGAGGCGTTCATGCCGTGCTCGGCGGCGGACGTCCAGTAGGCGTCGATGGCCTTGACGTGCCTGGGGTCGGGTTCGCCCTGCCAGCGGATCATGAACCGCTCGACGATGCTCTCGCCCTTGTCGACCTCGCTCTGGGGGACCATCGGCCTTCCCAGGCCGCGCGAGGACTGGGCGACGAAGCTCAGGGCCGTGACGCTGGCCTGCGCCAGGTTGGCGCGGGCCTCATCGTCGTCGATGTCGAGCAGCGGCTTGAAACCGTACGCGGGGGCCAGCATGGCCAGCGCACTCTGCACGTCGACGCGGATGTCACCTGAGTGGACAGGAATGGGGAAAGGCTCGGCCGGGGACAGACCCGGCTGGAACTTGTTGTCGACAAGCAGGCCCCACACGTGTCCGAAGGAGACACGGCCGACCAGCTCTTCGATGTCAACGCCCCGGTAGCGGAGGGCGCCCCCTTCTTTGTCCGGTTCCGCGATCTCCGTCTCGAAAGCTACTACGCCTTCGAGCCCGGGTTTGAAGTCGGACATTTTCGGCTGCCTCCCTTTCTTGAAGTCAAAGCCTTGATGTCGAGATACCGGCGGGTCATATTCAACCCCCTGAGCTGAGGCGGTGTGCCGCCGGACCCGCCAAAGCGCGATCGCCGCAGGTGGGGGGCGCTGCGCGGGCTTCCAGCTCGGCACGCGAGAATACCTTCCCGTGGATGCCGCATCGCGACCGCCCTCGATGGAGGGACTTCGCCGCACGTACCAGGGGCTGCCTCTCCTTGAGGCGGACCTCGCCCCCGACCCCGTGTCGCAGTTCGCCGCCTGGTTCGGCGACGCCGTGGACGCCGGGCTTCCAGAGCCGAACGCGACAGTGCTGGCGACCGCCTCGGCGGGTGGCCGGCCGACTGCCAGAACCGTGCTGCTCAAGGGCTACGACGAGAACGGGTTCGTCTTCTACACCAACTACGAGTCGCGCAAGGGCCGTGACATGGCGGAGAACCCGAGGGCCGCCCTGCTGTTCCCCTGGCACTCCATCCGCCGCCAGGTGCGGGTGGAGGGGGCGGTGGTACGGCTGCCGCGCGAGGAGTCGGCCGTCTACTTCAGATCCCGGCCCTACGGGTCGAGGATCGGCGCCTGGGCATCGCGGCAGTCCGCGGTCGTGCACTCCAGGGACGAGTTGGACGCCCGCTACGAGGAGCTGTCGGAGCGCTGGCCGGAGGATCCGCCGGTTCCGGACTTCTGGGGTGGGCTGCGCGTGGTGCCGGCCGAGGTGGAGTTCTGGCAGGGCCGTACCGACCGCATGCATGACCGCCTCCGTTACCGGCGCTCCGGCGCCGGCTGGATCGTCGAACGCCTGGCTCCATGACACCCTGCCCGCTCTTTGCTGATATATCCACGTATGTCCGGTAGCGAGGGAGCGGTGTGAGGTTCGGAAATTTCGTCCGTAGGCACGCGGCCGACACACGCCCGCTCGGCATCCCCGCCTACCGGCGACTCTGGGCCGGTCAGGGTGTGTCGTTCATCGGCTTCCAGCTCACCTCGGTGGCCGTCAGCGCCCAGATCTACGACATCACGGAGTCGTCCTTCTGGGTCGGCATGCTCGGCCCCGCCAACCTGATCCCCCTGATCGTCTTCGGGCTCTGGGGCGGCGCGATCGCCGATGCCGTCGACCGGCGCAGGCTCCTCATCATCGGTGCGCTGATCGCCTGGTCGGGGACGCTCGCACTCCTGGTCCAGGCAGCCCTCGGGTCGACGAGCATCGGCCTGTTGCTGGCCACCGTGGCCCTGCACGCCACAGGGTTCGCCATCACGGGCCCGACCAGGGGCGCCATCATCCCCAGGCTGGTCCCGGCCGATCTGGTTCCGGCGGCCAACACCCTCAACTTCCTGGTGGGCGGCCTCGGCACCGTCGTCGGGCCGTTGATCGGCGGGGTCGTGCTCGCCCAGAGCGGCTTCGCCGCCGCCTACCTGATCGACGCGCTGCTGTTCGGCGCGGGCTTCTACGCCGCGGTGAGACTGCCGAGACTCGAACCGATCGGCGAGGTGACACGCCCAGGCCTGCGGTCGGTCGTGGACGGCCTGCGCTACGTCTGCGGACACCCGGTCGTGCTGATGTCGTTCGTCGTCGATCTCATCGCCATGGCGTTCGCGCTGCCCAGGGCACTGTTCCCCGAGGTCGTGGCCGAGAGGTTCGGCGGATCACTGGTCGCGTTCGGCTGGCTGTCGGCCAGCATCGCCATCGGCTCGGTGCTCGGCGGGGTGCTGTCGGGCTGGGTGGGGCGGGTCCGGCGTCAGGGGGTGGCGCTCACGTACGTGATCGCCGCCTGGGGACTCACCGTCGCCGCGGCCGGACTCGCCGACCAGTTGTGGCTGATGGTCGCGCTGCTCGCGTTCGGCGGGGCCGCCGATCTGGTCTCCGCGGTGTGGCGGCAGACGATCCTGCAGACCCACGCGCCGGACGACATGCGAGGGAGGATGCAGGGCGTCTTCATGGTGGTGGTCGCCGGGGGTCCCAGGCTGGGGGACCTCCGGGCCGGGGCCACCGCCTCGTGGTTCGGGGCCACGGGGGCCTGGGTGGGCGGCGGGATCGTCTGCGCGGTGGCCGTGGTCGCGGTGGGGCTGGCCGTCCCGGCCTTCAGAAATTATCGCCCGCTCGCGAGCAGTGTTTGAGTAGTTAGGGAAGGATTTGGTGGCCCCCGGTGTTGCCGTCCTTTGCCATCGAGAGCCGTTCTCCCAATAGGGTCGTGTCTTCGAACTCCGAAGGTCCCGCGCCGCCCTCCCGGGAACACCGCGCGATGGACGTAGCATCGAGAGAGGACGGGAGGAACCTTGACCGCACACGGCCTGATCGACACAACTGAGATGTACCTTCGTACGATCTTCGAGCTGGAGGAGGAGGGCATCGTCCCCCTGCGCGCGCGAATCGCGGAGCGGCTCCAGCAGAGCGGTCCCACAGTCAGCCAGACGGTCGCCAGGATGGAGCGCGACGGCCTGGTCCGCGTCGAGGGCGACCGGCACCTGACCATGACCGACCTGGGACGCACTCTCGCGACCCGTGTCATGCGCAAGCACCGTCTCGCCGAGTGTCTGCTCACCCAGGTCATCGGCCTGCCCTGGGAAGAGGTGCACGTCGAGGCGTGCCGCTGGGAACACGTCATGTCCGAGTCGGTGGAGGCGCGGCTGGTCCGCCTGCTCAACAATCCCACGGAGGATCCGCACGGCAATCCGATCCCCGGCCTCGAGGAACTCGGCGTCGCGGGCCTTCCCGACGGGCGGCTGGAGTCGCTACCGTCGATGGCCGCGATGGCCGGACCCAGAGATATACCCGTTGTCGTGCGGCGAATTAGCGAACAAGTGCAAAGCGATCCGGCTGTGATGCTTAAACTCAAGCAAGTTGGGATACAACCCGGACGCGAGGTAACGCTCGCGGTGAGTGACGACGGTGTGCGGGTGACAGGTGACGACGAGGCGGGCAGTTTTCTTGCGGATCTCCCGCGAGAGATTGCCGCGCACGTTTTCGTCTCCATACGCTGACCGGGGCCCCTTAGCTCGGTTGGATCCCGTTCGGGAGTCCCTCCGCTCCCAGGCCGAGACTGCAGGAGCAACCGTGGTTCGCTTTGCACACACCCGCCCCCGAGGGGCGGTCACCGGATGAAGCGGTGGGGGGATGTTTCCCAGGATGCCGCTGATCACCTTACGGCTGGCTCCGTCCTAGATCATGCTGAGATGGCGGTGGTGGTCACCGACAGGTTCAGCAACCTGCTCTACTGGAACCCTTTCGCGGAAAGGCTTTTCGGGCGCCCGGGCACATCGGGGCCCCGTGACCGGTCCCTCTCCCTGGGCATCATGGAGAAGGATCATCCGCTGGCCGTCGAGCTCTCCAAACACGTCCTCAAGGGCGGCGTCTGGGAGGGCACGTTCGACGTCAGGCGCGGTGACGGGACGATCATCTACGTGCGGGCCCAGGCCGTGCCGCTGCGGCACCCCTCGGGAGCGGTGACGGGCATCGTCATCACCGCTCGCGAGGCGATGCGCAGCAACGAGCGGGAGAAGGACCGCTTCGGCCTGCTGGAGCGGATCGGCGAGCGCCTCGCCGGATCGCTCTACGTCGAGGAGACGCTCAAGCGCGTCGCCGAGATGCTCGTCCCGCAGTTCGCCGATCACTGCTTCATCGAGCTGATGGAGGAGGGGCGGCTGACCCGCAGGGTCTCCACACACGTCCAGGGCTGGAGCCCGCCGCCCAACACCTGGGCGCCGATCGGGGCGGAGATCCGCTACCCGGCGGGACATTACGCCGACATCGCGCTGCGCCGCCAGGAGACGATCCTCGTCGAGGACTTCTCCCAGACCAACTATCCCAGCCCCGGTGAGGCCAACACCCGCCTGGCCGCCGAGATCGGCATGACCTCGGCCATCGTGGCGCCGCTCTGCGTGCGAGGTGAGATCCTCGGGCTGATGTACCTGGGGCTGTCCAACCTGACCGACCGGCGTAGCCCGCACTACGACGCCTTCGACCGTGACTTCGTGGGGGCGATCGCCACCAGGGTCGCGCTCGCCGTCGACAACGCGCTGCTGTTCGAGGAGGAACGGCACACCGCGGAGTCCTTCCAGAAGCACCTGCTTCCCCGCGCGCTGCCGCAGCTCGACGGACTGGAGATCGCGGTCCGCTACTTTCCCGCCGCCCCCCTGGCCAGCCACGGGCAGGGCATCCAGACCCAGGTCGGCGGCGACTGGTACGACGTCATCCCGCTCTCGGCGGGCCGGGTCGGCATCGTCATCGGCGACGTCGAGGGCCGGGGCGCCAAGGCCGCGGCGGTCATGGGGCAGCTGCGGGCGGCCCTGCGGGCCTTCGCCCAGGACGACAAGCCGCCCGCGGAGATCCTCGCCAGGCTCGACGAGTGGACGCGCATCATCGCCACCCCGGAGCAGGACGAGAGCGGCACCGACATCAGCGTCCCGCCCATCGTCACCTGCCAGTACCTGGTGTACGACGCCTGGTCGCGGCAGCTGTCGTTCGCCAACGCCGGTCACGCCCCCCCACTTCTGCTCATCGGCGACACCTGCACCGAACTCGACATCCGTGAGGTCGGCCAGCCGCTGGGGGTCCGTGCCAAGGGCATGCACGCGGACCTGGTCTACAAGGAGGAGACGCGGAAGCTGCCCCCGGGGGCGGCGCTGCTCCTCTACACCGACGGGCTCGTCGACCGCCGCCCCATCCGCGACGCCGACGGCAGGCCGCCCAACGTCGAGGAGACGCTGGGGAAGCTCTGCGAGAGACTCATCGAGATCAGTGACAGCTCCGTCGAGCGCATCGCCGACGCCGCCACCGTCGCGGTGCCCGGCGAGATCGACGATGACATGGCCATCCTCGTGCTCAGGTCCGCCCCCGAGGACCTGGCCGTCGAGGAGCGCACCTTCCCGGCCCAGCCGATCATGGTGGGTGAGGCACGCCGGATGGCCTCGGAGGCGTTCGTCGGCTGGAACGTCCCCGAGGAGCGCGCCGAGCTCGCCTGCCTGCTGGTCTCCGAGGTCGTCACCAACGTCGTGCTGCACGCCGCCAGCGCCAGCATCCCGCGCAGGGAGCTGACGATGGACGGTCCTCCGCTGTCGTTCGACGAGTCCTGGGACATCCCCGGCTTCGAGGACGAGATCATCAACGAGAAGGAGTTCACGCTCCGGTTGCGCCGGGGCGGGGAGTCCGTCTGGGTCGAGGTCTTCGACCAGGACCTCCGGCTGCCGCGCATCCGTAGCGCGGGGGAGAACGACGAGGGCGGACGGGGCCTCTATCTCGTCGACCAGCTCGCCAAGCGCTGGGGTTCCCGACCTACGAAGGAGGGCAAGGCCGTCTGGTTCGAGATCCCCACCAGATCGCGCTGAGCGACACGCGGCAGAGCTGGAACAGGTGCCCGATCGGTGGTTGACTCGGAGCATGGAGCTGGCGTTCGAACGGCGTGGGACGGGCTCGCCCCTGGTCCTGCTGCACGGCATCGGGCATCACTGGCAGGCATGGTTGCCGGTGCTCGACCGGCTCGCCGCCGAGCGAGACGTGATCGCCGTTGACTTTCCCGGCTTCGGCGTCTCACCACCGTTGCCGTCCGGCACGCCGTACACGGCCGAAAGCCTGGCGGACGCGATCGAGTCCTTCTGCGGGGTGCTCGGCCTGCGCGACCCGCATGTGGCGGGAAACTCACTGGGCGGTTACGTCGCCCTCGAACTGGCCGCGCGTTCCGTGGTCCGCTCGGCCACCGCGCTCTCTCCCGCCGGGTTCTGGAACCGCAGTGAGCTCGCATACCTGCGAGTCGTCCTACGGGCCATCGGGACCTTCGCCCGCGGACTTTCCCCTGAACGGGCGCTCGCTCTCGCGGAGGACCCGCTGGGCCGCGTTCTCTCCGCGGGCCTCCTGGTCGCCCATCCCACCCGGCTCTCCCCGGAGGCGCTGCTCGCCGCTCTCCAGGCGCTCAAGGACGCCTCGGGGTTCGACGAGACCCTCGCCTCGTTCGCGGGACTGATGCCTCCCGCGCCGCCGAAGGTGCCGGTCACGATCGCCTGGGGCGAGCACGACCGGCTGCTCCCGCGCAGGCAGGCGGTAAGGGCCGCCAGATGGTCGGGGCAGCGGGTGAAACTGCTCAAGGGGTGCGGGCACGTGCCGATGACCGACGATCCCGAGTTGGTCGCGCGTGTGCTGCTGGAGGCATCCGCGTAGGGCGGGGTTTCCCGGTGTCCCGCCGGGGCACGCGCTCTAACGGAAGCTCTGCCCCCAGATGGCCAGCATCGCGATGACGAACACCACCATGACACCGGCGTACGCGACAGGGCCGAGCCGGAAGGCGCGCCGTACCCGATTCAGGCCCCAGGCGAACAGGAACGCCAGGAAGATCAGCAGAATCAGCCCGCTGTCCATCGTCACCCCCTCGGAGAAGTCTCCGTTGACCAGTATGCGGCGGCGGAGCCGTTTTCGCGGTGGGTAAACGCGATCCGGAACCCGTGAGATCGTTACGTTTTGTGAAAAGGACATCGAAGGTAACGCGTGCCCTGCTGATGGCAGCCCTGGCCGTAGGCCTCTCCGCATGTTCGAGTGGAGGGGGCGGGTCGGACGCATCGGCGACCGCGACCGTTACCGTTACCGCGACCCCTTCCGCTGAGGTTTCCCCGCCCCCGCCTGCGTCGTCTTCCCCCTCTCCGTCCGCTTCCGCGCCCCTGGAGGAACCTCCCACAGCGGCGCCGTCAGTGAACGTGCCGGGGGGCAGGGGCATCGATGACACGACGCGGGGGCGGATCGCCCTGCGGGAAGCGGACACGATCACGGTGACCTCCGGCAGTGACCAGGGGGTGAAAGCCCTCCTCGTGCCCTACACGGTCGTGCTCGACGCACAGGGTCTGATCTGCAGGGAGGGGAAGGCTCCGCACACCTGCTCCGTGGAGCAGCTACGGAAGGCTCTCGGCAAGGGCGACGTCCTCCTTGCCAAAGTGACGATCAAGGACGGGGTGGCCGTCCAGATCCAGGAGATCACCCAGGGGTGACGGCACCGGCCGGCCGATCACGGGAGACCGCTGTCTCGTCGTCGCGAGGACGGCGGTTCTCCCGTTTGGCGGTCAGGCCATGTCGCGTCAGAAGCCGAATGAGCGGCCGATGATCTCTTTCATGATCTCGGTGGTGCCGCCGTAGATGGTCTGGACACGGCTGTCGACCCAGGCCTTGGCCACGGGGTACTCCATCATGTAGCCGTAGCCGCCGTGCAGTTGCAGGCAGCGGTCGATGGCCTTGGTCTGCAGCTCCGTGGTCCACCACTTCGCCTTGGCGGCGTCCACAGCGGTGAGTTCCCCGGCGTTGAGGGCTCGGATGCACTTGTCCACGTAGTGACGGGCGATCTCCACCTCGGTGTCCAGCTCCGCCAGGACGAACCTGGTGTTCTGGAAACCACCGATGTTGCGGCCGAAGGCCGTGCGGCTCTTGCAGTACTCGATGGTCGCCCGCAGGACCGTCTCCGCCGCCGCCACCGCCATTACCGCGATCGACAGGCGCTCCTGCGGCAGGTTGGCCATGAGCTGGAAGAAGCCCTGTCCCTCCTGTGGCCCCAGCAGGTTGGCCGCGGGAACCCGGACGTTGTCGAAGAACAGCTCCGCCGTGTCCTGGGCGTGCATGCCGATCTTCTCCAGGTTGCGGCCCCGGCTGAAGCCCTCCATGCCCCGTTCGACGACCAGCAGCGAGATCCCGCGGGCGCCCGCCCCCGGGTCGGTCTTCGTGACCGCGACGACCAGGTCGGAGTTGATGCCGTTGGTGATGAAGGTCTTCTGGCCGTTGACCACGTAGTGGTCGTCCTCGCGGACGGCGGTCGTCCGGATGCCCTGCAGGTCGCTACCTGCGCCGGGCTCGCTCATCGCGATCGCGGTGATGAGCTCGCCACTGGTGAACCCGGGCAGCCAGCGGGCCTTCTGCTCGTCGTTGGTGAGGTCCACGAAGTACGGCGCCATGACGTCGTTGTGCAGCGAGTACCCCAGGCCGGTCGCGCCTATCGCGATGATCTCCTCGACGATCACGGCGTTGTAGCGGAAGTCGGTGATCCCCGCCCCGCCGAACTCCTCGGGCACTCCGAAACCGAACATGCCGATCTCTCCGGCCTTCTTCCACACCTCGCGGGGGACGATGCCGTCCTTCTCCCACTGGGCGTGATGGGGCGCCACCTCACGGGCCAGGAACTCGCGTACTGTCTCGCGGAAGAGCCGGTGCTCCTCTTCGAAGAGGTCTCGCTGCATTGTGTGCCTCCTAGGGGTCCGTGACACAGAATACAATTCTGTTACTTTGGGGTACACCTGATTGGGCGCCGCCGGTACGGCTTGCGGTGGTTTGTGGATGTACATCCAGATCACAAGTGCGCCACGGTCTCCGTACGTACCCGATATCTCGCTGCGCCGAAGATGGTTGAAACCGTACGATCTACCCTCGGTGTGCTATGGCTATGCCCGTTGACGGCAGCCTTTGTGATCGGAGTGTGTGGTGGTTCGGTGGCGATCTGGGCTCCGTAGATCTCTCGCGGTTTCGGCCCTGTGCCTTGTCGGCGGCGCGCTGGTCGCGCTGCCCTCCGAAGCGGCCGATGCCGGCATCGCCGAACTCGTGGTCGACTACGCGTGCACCGGAGGGGTCGCGCTGAACAACAGCACGGTCAACCTCCGGACGAAGGTGTCGATCCCCACCACGATCAAGGTCGGCGAGCCGCTCAACATCGGCTGGAAGCTCGGCTACAAGCAGGATCCGACCCGGTTCGGTTCACCCGACTTCTTCGCCCCCGGGAGCAAGGTCCTGGTCACCGGGAACGCCCAGCTCTCCGGCAGCTGGGTCGGTGTCCTGCAGCCGAAGGGCAGCCTGGACCAGGCCAATCAGCTCCAGCCGGGCAGCATCCTGAGGCTTCCCGAGGGGATCTCTGATTCCGCCCACATCGACCGGGTCGGGACGCTCAAGGTCAGCCCCAGGAAGTTGTTCGTGGACTTCATACCGCCGGCCGGCGAGGTCATGGTCAACGACGACGACCCGCGGGTGAGCTACCATGCGGCGGCCGACTGGACGTACCTGGGCAGCGAGCTTCTGAGCATCGGCGACTACGGCCGCGACCTCCACCGTACAGACAAGGTGAACTCCTGGGCCTCCTTCACGTTCACCGGCACCGGGATCGAGTACGTCGCCCGGCGCAGCAATGAAGCGGGGAAGGTCGGGTTCAGGATCGACGGCCAGGACGCCACACCGTCCTTCGTCGACGCCTCGAAGAATCCCGACGGCACGCAGACGAACGCCGCCCACGAGGGTGGGCTCACGCTGTGGAGGTTCAACGGCCTCAAGTACGGCGAGCACACCATCGAGGTCAAGAACCTGGAGAACGGCAAGTGGGCGCAGCTCGACGCCTTCCGGGTGATCACCAGGGAGCTGCAGAACCCGCCGAACGAGTACCGGGCCACCTGCTCGCTCGTCAGCGCGCCGGTCTCGGTGGACGTCACGATCTCCGCGGTGGGCGGGTCCCAGTCGCCCAACCCGACGGGCACGGGGACCGGGTCGCCGAACCCCACGGTCACGCCGACGACGCCGACCGCCACTCCCACCAACACCCACACCGGTACGTCGACCCCCACCCACACCGGCACGACGTCTCCTCCGGCGAACGGGGTCAACAGCACGACCACCTCGACGCCGAAGCCGACCCTGACCGTGACCGCCACCGTCACCCCCACCCGGCCCACGCCCGTCGCGCCACAGGTGATCATCACGCCCAGCGGTGGGGCTCAGACCGGTGAGGCGCCGGCAGGAGGCTTCGGGCTGGGGCTTCTCGGCGCGGGAACGGTGATGGTGACCGGTAGCGCGCTGGGCGGTGTGGCCTTGATGAGGCGGCGGGCGGCACACGCGCGTGGCCAGAGGGATAGCTGAAGGAGACGCCGGATGTACCAAGGACCTGCGCAGGGCGGTCCCGACCCCTACCACGGCGGCGGCTCAGCGGCCAAGCCCAAGGGAAACATGCTGATGGCCGGGCTTCTCGTGGCCGGGTCGCTCGGCGGAGTGGCCGCGATCATGGCGGGGCTGCTCGCGTACCTCTCACCGGCGCCGGAGGATCCGGGCTATGGGCTGTCCGAGCCGCAGGCGGCGGTCAGCAGCTTTCAGGCACAGCCGGGCGCGCAGCCGGGTACCGGGGAGCAGGTCGCCGACCAGCAGCCCGCGGGAGTGCTGCCGTCATCGGTGGGGCCGGGCGGACTGGACGTCCCGCTGACGGCCGCCGCGCCCACGGCGCCGCCGCCGCTGCCGGTGGTCCAGCCTCCGGCGCCGTTGAAGAGCAACGGTGTGAAGCCCCGGCGGCTGGCCATCCCGAAGATCGGCGTGCTGGCCCCGCTGATGGCGCTCGGTGTCGACTCCAAGCGGGAGATCCAGACGCCCCCGCTGAGCAAGCCCAACCAGGCGGGCTGGTACAAGCACGGTCCGATCCCCGGGCAGCAGGGACCTTCGGTGGTTCTCGGGCACGTGAACACCCGGAGCGGGGCAGCCGTCTTCAGCCGGCTGAAGGAGATCAAGCGCGGGGACAAGATCAAGGTCTCCCGGACGGACGGGACCCTCGTGGAGTTCACGGTCGACGGTGTGGAACAGGTCAGCAAGGCGGCCTTCCCGTCGAAGCGGGTCTACGGCAACACCGGCGAGGCGACCCTGCGCCTGATCACCTGCGGCGGTGTCTACAACAGGAAGACCGGCCACTACACCGACAACATCATCGTCTACGCGACCCTGTCGAAGACCCGTCGCGCCTGAATGCGGTGTCCGGCCGCCGTACTCGCTGAACCGGCATATCGCGGCCTCTCCGGTACCCGCCTCCGATCGTTAGCCTCCCCGGCAATCCGGGTAGGGAGTTGTTTGTACGAAGTGGCCCCCCCGAATGATCAGAAGGCGGGGGTGTGCCCAGATGAGCATCGTGCGGGCCGGTGTCGTGGCCGTACTCATAGGGGTGGCCGCCCTCGGCGCCGTCCAGCATTCGAAGCCGGCGCACGAGCGGTCCACGAGTTGGGGTGCCCACCGGTCCGCGAACTCGGGGGCGAAGCACGCCGGAGGTTGGACGATCAAACGGCTGCGTTCGGGGAACGGACGAACGGCCACGCGCTCTGAGTCGAGAATCGAACGCGGGGGGAACTGGGGGTTCGGGCGACCGAGGCGTTGGGATACCGGGCGCCACAAGGCGCGGGAGTTCGGGCGGCGGGGTCACGCGGCGGGGCGTCACGGGGCTCGCTGGTCCGGGTGGCGGGGGCGGGGCGGCGAACGCGATGGGGGGCGGGGGTTCGGGCGGTCAGATGACCCCGATCCCGGGCGATATGAGGACTACAGATTCAGTCGGCCGGGTTCAGACGCGGAGCGCGGTGAGGGTTGGGGGTTCGGACGGTCAGATGATCTGAGGTCCGGGCGGTATGAGGAGCGTGGGTTCGGGCGGCGGGGTGTTGAGGGTGGAGGGTATGGCGACCGTGGGTTCGGACGGTCAGATGATCTGAGGTCCGGGCGGTATGAGGACCGTGGGTTCGGGCGGCGGGGTGTAGAGGGTGGAGGGTATGGCGACCGTGGGTTCGGGCGGCGGGGTTCCGAAGCCGGGCGGCACGGGGGGCGTGGATTCGGGCGGCGGGGTCAGGAGGCTCGGCGACACGGGGATCGGTGGTTCGAGCGGCAGGCGCGGGCGAGGCACGGTGGGCACCACAGACACAGACACAGACACAGGCACGGGCCGCCGGGCCGGGCGGGCTGGTAACGGCCTGGCCTGTCATTTGAAGTCGGCGTGATACCGATCGTCGATCGCGCTCGGTGTGACGCCGGTCGGCCGTATGAGAGCCGTATGAGATCGGCAAGGGGACCTGAGGCAGGTGCCGGAGCCTGAGGCTTGCATGGGGCCTGAAGTCGGATCTGAGACCTGCATGAGGTCTGAGGTCGGACTGAGGCCCGCATGAGGTCCGAGCTGGATCTGAGGCCCGTATGGGGTCCGAGGCTGGATCTGAGGCCCGTATGGGGTCCGAGGCTGGATCTGAGGCCCGTATGGGGTCCGAGGCTGGATCTGAGGCCCGTATGGGGTCCGAGGCTGGATCTGAGGCCTGCATGAGATCTGAGGTCGACGCGGTGGGCGGCCGCGAGCTGAATCGACGCGCCGGTGATGACGTCCCGGGAGATGTCGAGACGTGAACCGAGTGATCAGCCACTCATTCTTTCTCCGTGGAATACCGCACGCCTTCTCCGTGGAATACGGCACGCGCTGGGTCGCGTCACAGCGGGCACCGCACTTGAGCACGTCCCACTGGGGCCGTCGTCACGCCGGTCGCGGTGATGTCGGCTGCGCCGAGGGGGCGTGATGCCGACGCCGCTGGGGGAAATTTCAGATTATTTCCGGAGAAATTCGCGCAACGCGATCCCAATGGGGAATCGCTTCTGATCGTTAATCACCTGTCCGGTCCGGGTATAGGCGTTTATGTGAATGTGTCCCCCCTCTGACCTAGAGCGAGGGGTGTACGCAGGTGAGCAAGGCGCGGGCCGGTGTGCTGGCCGTACTCATAGGAATGGCCGTGATCGGCACCCTCCATCACGAGGATTCGACGGGTACGCGATCCGCGAGCCCCACGGCTGAACGGTCCGGCGACTCGGTGCCCAAACGGCTCACGGATTCCACGGCCGAACGGTCTGTGGACTCTGTGGCCGAGCGTCAGGCGAGCCCGGCGGTCAAGCCGTCCGCGCGTCGCGAGGGCGAGCCGATCATCATCGCGCATCGCGGGGCCAGCGCCTTCCGGCCCGAGCACACGCTTCTCTCCTACACGGTCGCCATCTCGATGGGCGCCGACTACATCGAGCCCGACCTCGTCTCGACCAAGGACCATGTGCTGGTCGCCCGGCACGAAAACGAGCTCTCGGCGACCACCGACGTCGCGAGGCATCCCGAGTTCGCCGACCGCAGGACTTCCAAAGTCATAAACGGCATCCGGCACACGGGCTGGTTCACCGAGGACTTCACCCTTGCGGAACTGCACACCCTCCGTGCCAGGGAGCGCTTCCCCGTGCAGCGGCGGGGCAACACCGCCTACGACGGAATGGAGAGAATCCCGACATTCGACGAGGTGGTCCAGCTCGCGCAGAAGCACGGTGTGGGCGTCTACGCCGAGACCAAGTTCCCCACCTACTTCGCCTCGATCGGGCTGCCGCTGGAGGAGCCGCTGCTGGAGACCTTGCAGAAGTACGGCTGGGACGACGAGCGGGACCCGGCCTTCATTCAGTCCTTCGAGACCGGGAACCTCAAGCGGTTGCATCCCCTCACGCGGCTCCGGCTCATCCAGTTCATCGGAGCGAACGGCGCCCCGTACGATCATGTGCGGGCCGGTGATCCGGATACCTACGACGACATGGTCACCACGGAGGGCCTGCGGAAGATCGCCGGGTACGCCGACGGCATCGGCCTGGTCACGAAGCGGATCGGTCCCCGCGATCCCGGCGGTTTCGAGAGCAGGCCGGTGTCACCCGCCACGCTCGTCAGGAACGCCCAGGGAGAAGGGCTCCTGGTCCACGCCACGACGGTTCGCAAACTCGCCGTACGGCTCCGGGCGGACCTCAGGGGCGACAGCTCCGGCGGGCGCGCCGACGAGGAGGTACGGAAGTGGCTGAGGCGCCTGTACCGGCTCAACCTGGACGGGGTGATCGCCGACGACCCCGGTATGGCGCGTACCGTACGGGGCCGGCTGCAGGCCGGGGGCTGACCGTGCCCGTCCATACGGGGCCGGCTGCAGGCCGGGGGCTGACCGTGCCCGTCGAGGCCACCCGGCTCCGCGGCGGTCGCGGCCAGGGGGAACGTCACTCCGTCTCGGCCCTGGCCGGATAGCGCAGGATCCGGTCGTCGCCCTCGCGCACGTCACCGCGTCCGTCGGTGTTGGACGTGGTCAGCCAGAGCGCCCCGTCCGGTGCCACGGCGACCGTGCGCAGGCGGCCGTACCGGCCGAGTAGTTCGGCCCGAGGTTCGCCGGTCCTCCCGTCCCGCAGGGGCACCGTCCACAGACGTTCCCCGCGTAGCGCCGCCACATACAGTGTGTTCCCGGCGATGGCGGCACCGGAGGGGGAGGCCTCGCTCGTGGGCCACGTGACCAGCGGGTTGGTGAACTTACCGCCGTGCGTGTCGCCCTTGCCCTCCACCTCCGGCCAGCCGTAGTTGTGGCCGGGCTCGATCAGGTTGACCTCGTCCAGCGCGTTCTGTCCGAACTCGGTGGCGAACAGCCGCCCTCGTTCGTCCCACGCCAGCCCCTGGACGTTGCGATGGCCGAGGCTGTAGACCGGCGAGCCCGGCACCGGGTTGCCGGGGGCGGGCCTGCCATCCGGCGTCAGCCGGAGGATCTTCCCGTTCGGCAGGCGCGGATCCTGCGACGAGTCCCGCTGCCCCGCGTCTCCGGTGCCGGCGTACAGCATGCCGTCCGGTCCGAACGCGATGCGGCCGCCGTCGTGGAAGGAGGCCCTGGCGATGCCGTCGAACAGCACCTGGGGCGTGGCGTCGCCGAGGCGGAAGCGCACGATCCGGTTGTCGGAGGAGGTGGTGAGGTAGGCGTACACGTAACGGTTCCTGGCATAGCCGGGTGACACGGCGAGCCCCAGCAGACCGCCCTCGCCGCTCGCGGCCACGCCGGGCACCCGGTAGACCTCGCGCGGCCGCCCGCCGCGTCCGGGGACCTGGAGCACCCGGCCGCTGTCGCGCTCGGCGACGAGCGCGTCGCCATCCGGAAGAAACGCCAGCCCCCAGGGCACCTCGATCCCGCTGGCCACTTCCCTGCCCGCCTGGAGGTCCGGCACCCCGTCCGGCACCCCGCCTGGCACCTCGCTCGAAACCGGGCTCGGGGTCTCGCCGACGGCTCCGCTCCCGGGGGTCGCCGACGCCGCCCTCGGGGGAGCCGACCCCTCGGCGGCCGGGTCGTTGGCGCAGGCGGCCAGCACGGCCATCAGTCCGGCGGCCACCGCGATCCGGCCCGCGTTCTTCCTCATGGTCACCCCTTCTGCGGCCGAGCGTTCCTGGACGGGTACTCCGGGGCCGGGTCAGCCCCGGCGTGCTCGACCACTGTGCCCCATGCTCACCGTAAGTCCCGAGCGGTGGCACCTGGCGCACCGACCTTCCTGGAATCGACCGGGATCGACCGGGATCGACCGGGAAGGCGCCGTCAACCGGTGTGCATGGCGGCCCGTACCCGGTCGAGGGTGATCGGCAGGTCACGCTGCCGGGAGCCGGTCGCGTGGAAGACGGCATTGGCGATCGCGGCGGCGGTGCCGACGATCCCCACCTCGCCGATGCCCTTGACGCCGACGGGGTTGAGCTCGTCGTCGTGCTCGTCGATCCAGTGGGCTTCGATCCCGCGGACGTCGGCGTTCGATGCGATGTGGTAGGTGGCCAGGTCGTGGTTGGCGAAGTCACCGAAGCGGGGGTCCATCCGCAGGGCCTCGTGCAGGGCCATGGAGATCCCCATCGTCATGCCGCCGAGGAACTGCGAGCGTGCCGTCCTGGCATTGACGATCCGGCCGGCCGCGAAGACCCCCAGCAGCCGTTCGATACGGACCTGCCCGCTGTCGACGTCGACCTTGACCTCGGCGAACTGCGCTCCGAACGAGTGGCGGGAGAAGCGCCCACGGGCGGCGAGGTCCGCGGTGGTGTCCGCCCGCGCCTGCAGCCCTTCCGCGGGGACCACCCCGGACCGCTCGTCGAGTTCCCTGGCCAGTGCCCGGCACACCTTGCTCACCGCCCAGCTCCACGAGGCGGTGCCCATGGACCCGCCGGCGAACGGCGCGGGTCCGAAGACGCTGCGGCCCACCAGGATCGTGACCTGGTCCATCGGCACGCCGAGCTCGTCGGCCGCCACCTGGGCCAGCGCGGTGCGAGCCCCGGTGCCGATGTCGGCCGCGGCGATCTCGACCACGAACCTGCCCATGGGCTCGGCGCGGGCGGTCGCGGTGGACGCCATGATGAAGACCGGGTAGGTCGAGGACGCGACGCCGGTCCCGACGAGCCACCGGCCGTCTCTGCGGACGCCCGGCGTGGGGTCGCGTCCGGCCCAGCCGAAGCGCGCCGCCCCCTCCCGCAGGCAGGCGAGCAGGTTGCGGCTGCTGAACGGGAGGCCGGATTCGGGATCCACCGCGGGCTCGTTGACGATCCGCAGCTCGACGGGGTCCATTCCGAGGGCGTACGCCAGCTCGTCCATCGCCGATTCGAGCGCGAACATCCCCGGAGCCTCGCCGGGCGCGCGCATCCACGACGGGGTCGGCACGTCCAGCTGTAGCAACCGGTGGGCGGTGTGGCTGTTGGGCGTCGCGTACATCATGCGGCTGGCCGCGACCGTCTGCTCGGTGTATTCGACGCGCTTCGAGCTCTGCTGGAGCGCGTCGTGCCACACCGCGGTCAGCCGGCCGTCCCGATCGGCCCCCAGACGTACACGTTGCACGGTGGGCGTCCGGTAGCTGACGAGCGGGAACATCTGCTGCCTGGTCATCGCAACCTTGACCGGCCGCCCGACGGCGCGGGCGGCCAGCGCCGCCAGCACGGTCGGCGGGCGCGGTACCGCCTTCGACCCGAAACCGCCGCCGACGTGGTCGGCGACGATGCTCACCGCGCCGTCGGCGAGGCCGAACAGTGCGGCGATCGCGGTCGCCGACATCCAGGGCGCCTGGTCGGCGTTGTAGAGGGTCAGGGTCTCACCCTCCCAGAACGCGATCGTGGCGTGCGGCTCCATCGGGCTGGCGTGCTCGGCCGGGGTCGTGTAGGCGGCGTCGACGCCGACCGGCGCCGCCGCCAGGGCGCTCTCGGCGTCACCCCAGTCGACGGTCCCGGTGAAGCCCGCGTTGGCCTTCCGGGGTGAGAAGATCCGCGGGCTGCCCGGACTCAGCACGACGTCGTGTTCCTGCTCGTCGTAGTCCACTCGCACCGCCGACGCCGCCTCTCGGGCACCTTCCAGGGTGCTCGCGACCACGGCCGCGACGATCTGCCCGCGGTAGGCGACGTCGGCCGACTGCAGGACGGCCAGTTCGGCGTCGTCGACGGGGTGCAGCCGGGAGACGTTGCCGCTGTCCAGCACGGCGATCACCCCCGGCAGGGCCAGCGCGGCCCCGCCGTGGACGGCGCGCACCCGGCCGCGGGCGATCGTGGACTGCACCGGCCAGACGTAGACGGCGTTCGGCACGGGGTACTCGTACGCGTAATGGGCCGCGCCGGTGACCTTCTCGCGTCCCTCGACCCTGGCCGGTGCCCCGCCCACCACTTTGTCGAGCGTGGTCATCGCCGTCCCTCTCCCGCGAGATCGCGTACGCTCGCCGCGATCAGGTCGGCGGCGAGCCCGATCTTGAACTCGTTCTCCGGCAGAGGGCGTGCCGACACGAACTCCGCCTCCGCCGCCGCCAGCAGCAGTTCCCTGTTCGGCCGGTGACCGGCCAGCATCCGCTCGGCCTGGTGTGCCCGCCACGGCAGCGGGGCCACTCCGCCCAGCGCCAGCCGGATCTCCCGCAGTGACCCGCCGCCCTCGGTCGTGACCAGGGCCGCGACCGAGACCACCGCGAACGCGTAGGACCAGCGGTCGCGGACCTTGCGGTACCGCATGGCCGCACCGTCCGGGGGCGGCGGCAGCTCGACACCGGTGATCAGGTCGCCGGGCCCCAGCACCGTCTCGCGATCGGGGGTGTCGCCGGGCAGCAGGTAGAGGTCGCGGAGCGGCACCGCCCGCTCCTCGCCGCCCGCGAGCCTGATGTGCACCACGGCGTCGAGGGCGGCCATCGCCACCGCCATGTCGGACGGGTGGGTGGCCACGCAGCTGTCGGAGGTGCCGATCACACCCAGGTCGCGGTGACTGCCGCCGATCGCGGAACAGCCTGTGCCCGGGGTGCGCTTGTTGCACGGTTTGGTGACGTCCTGGAAGTACGGGCAGCGCGTGCGCTGCAGCAGGTTGCCGCCGGTGGTGGCCATCGACCTGAGCTGCCCGGAGGCTCCGGCCAGCACGGCCTGGGCGAGCATCGGGAAGCGTTCCCGGATGCCCCGGTCGCCGGCCAGGTCGCTGTTGCGCACCGTCGCGCCGATGAGCGCGCTTCCGTCGGCCCGGTGCTCGATCCGGTCGTACGGCAGCCGGGTGACGTCCACCAGCGCCGCCGGCCGGGCCACGCCGAGTTTCATCAGGTCCACCAGGTTGGTCCCGCCGGCCAGGAACATCACGTCGGTGCCGTCCAGGACGGCGGTGGCGGCCGCGTCGGGGTCGGTGGCGCGCTCGTAGGCGAAGGGCCTCATCGCGTGCCCCCGGGACTCGCCCCGGCGACTTCGAGGACCGCTTCGACGATTCCGGCGTACGCTCCGCAGCGGCAGAGGTTGCCGCTCATCCGTTCGCGGACCTCTTCGGCGTCCAGGGCGCGACAGGAGGCGACACCGGCCGCGACGTCCTCGGTGACATGGCTGGGCCAGCCCGCCTCCGCCTCGGCGAGCGCGCCGATCGCCGAGCAGATCTGGCCCGGCGTGCAGTAGCCGCACTGGAGGCCCTCGTGGTCGAGGAACGCCTGCTGAACGGGGTGCAGGTCGTTCGGGTGAGCCAGGCCGGCGATCCCCTCGATGGTGACGATCTCCTGTCCGGTGGCGGTGACCGCGAGCGTCAGGCAGCTGTTCACCCGCCGGCCGTCCAGCAGGACCGTGCATGTCCCGCACTGCCCGTGGTCGCACCCTTTCTTAGCCCCGGTCAGGCCGAGATGCTCTCGCAGCGCGTCCAGCAGGGTCACCCGGTTGTCCAGGGAGACGGAGTGGTCGGCACCGTTGATGCGCAGCGTGATATCGCTGCTGAACGCTTCGACTGCCATGCCGTTTATCCTGCCAATTCCCTAATTAGGGTTGGATCACCTATTAATCTGAAAATCTAAAAGAAGCGGCAACCGTACTGCCGTGAAAATCACGGGCGGGTCGGAGAGGCGCCAAGATCGGAAACGATCAGGCCCGAAAAGCGGCCTGTCGCGGACGGGGGCGAGAGGCGGCCGCCGGAGCCCCTCAGCCCGCTCGCACGTCGGCGACCATCGCCGAGACGGCGGCCCTGTGCCGCCGGAGCCGTTGCCGGCCCTGGTCCAGCATCACCACGAGGATGACCACGGCCCCTTTGATGAGGATCTGCCAGAACACCGACACGTACAGGATCGTCAGGCCGTAGGCGAGGAGACCGATGACGACGGCCCCGACGAGGGTACCCGGTACGGTGCCGCGCCCCCCGCTCAGCGCGGCGCCGCCGAGGATCACCGCGGCGATCGCGTTGAGCTCGTACGTCTCACCGGCCTGCGGTACCGCCACGGTCAGTCCCGAGGCGATGATGAGACCCGCGAGCGCGGCGCAGGCACCGGAGATCACGTAGACGACCGTCTTGACCCGCCTGATCGGGACACCCGAGAGTTCCGCGGCCCGCTCGTTGCCGCCCGCGGCGTACAACCACCGCCCGAACGGTGTCCTGGTGAGCACCAGCATGACGACGACGGCCAGAGCGATCATGATCCAGATCGACGTCGGGAGGCCGAGCGGGCGTTCGTCGCCGAGGAGGCCGAAGCCGGTGTTGCCGAGTTCGGGGCTGCCGTCCAGATCGGTGTAGGTCGAGCCGCCGGAGATCAGCAATGCGAGCCCTCGCGCCACGTACAGCATGCCGAGTGTCGCGATGAACGGCGCCACCTCGAAGCGGGTGACGAGGACGCCGTTCACCAGGCCGACGAGCATGCCGACGGCGACGCAGAGCACGATCACGCCCCACACCGGCGGGTAGGCGATCACGTCGACGAACCGGAGGTCGAGACCTTCGAGCAACTCGCCGGCGACGACCCCGGAGAGCCCGGCGACCGAGCCGACCGACAGGTCGATGCCTCCCTTGAGGATGACCAGCAGCATGCCGAGCGCGATCACCCCGTTGACCGCGATGTGCCCGGCCATCGTGATGAGGTTCGGCACCGTGAGGAACGAATCCGACAGCAGGCCGAGAACCGCGATCAGGGCCGCGAGCGCGATGAGCGCCCGCAGCTCGAACAGGCCGGCCAGCAGGGACAGGCGGCGCGCCTGGGCCACCGTCCTCTCCGGCGGGGGGCGGTCCGGCGGCGCCGGTGCGGAGGTTGTTCCCCGAGGTGTCAATTCGCACCGTCCTCGGCGTGGCCGATGGTGGTGCCGTCCAGCACGCTCATCAGTTCCTCCCGGGTTATCGCGCCACGCCGGAAGTCGCCGGTGACGACCCCGCGGGCGAGCACCAGCAGCCGGTCGGGGATGTGCAGCGCTTCCTCGGCGTCCGACGTGGTGAAGAGAATGGCCAGGCCGCGTCGTGCCCGTGCCGCCATGAGCTCGAAGATGTCGGCCTGGGCGCCGATGTCGACGCCGCGCGAGGGCTCGTCCAGCAGCAGTACCCGAGGGTCGGTCAGCAGTGCCCTGCCGATGACCACCTTCTGCTGGTCGCCGCCGCTCAACGACTCGATGGGCGCTCCGGCATCGTTGGTCCCGATGGAGATGTCGGAGATCATCCGGTCGACGGCGTCCAGTTCGAGCTCCCGGGAGACGAACAGTCGCCGGACGAACCTGCCCAGTCCGGCCAGGGAGAGGTTCTCCCCGACCGACATCGTCTGGACGAGGCCGTCGCGCCGACGGTCCCGGGGGACCAGGACCAGGCCCCGGTCGATGCGTTCGCGGATGCTCGCACTCTCCAACGGGGTGCCCGAGAGCAGGACGTCACCCGACTGCGAGGGGATCCGGCCGGCGAGCGCCTCCAGCAGTTCGGTCAGGCCCGAGCCCATCAGGCCGTAGATCCCCACGATCTCGCACTCCCCGACGGTCAGGGAGAGGTCGTCGATCGCGAGGCGGCCGGGGTTGGCCGGGTCGGCCACCGAGAGGCCGCGCAGGGCCAGCGAGTTCTCCTCACGCGGCGGCGGCTCTCCCTCGATGAGAGGAACGCGGCGCGGGAACAGGGAGTCTCGGTCGCGGCCGGTCATCTGCTCCGCGATCCGCCGGATGTCGACGGTCCTGGCGTCCGCCGTGGTGACCAGCCGCCCGTCGCGCAGGACGGCGACGTCATCGGCGATCTTCAGCGTCCTGTCCGGGTGGTGGGAGGCGTAGACCACCGCGACCCCGCTCGCGGCCAGCCCTCCGATGACCCGGAACAGGACCTCGAACTCCGGGGGGGTGAGCGCCGAGGTGGGCTCGTCCATGATCAGCACCCGGGCCTCCTGGACGAGCGCCCGCGCGATCTCGACGATCTGCTGCCGGGCCGGGCTCAGGTCACCGACCAGCCGATCGGGATCAAGATCTTCTCCCAGGCTGTGCAGGATCGCCGCGCTGGTGGCCCGCTGGGAGGAGCGGTCGATCATCCAGAGGCCCCCGCAGTTCTCGCGGGCCAGGAACAGGTTGTCCTGGATGCTCAGGTTGGGACAGAGGAGGAGCTCCTGGGGAATGATCGAGATGCCCCGGTCGGCGGCGTCGCGCGGCGACAGGAGCTTGACGGGTTCCCCGTCGAGCTCGACATGGCCGGTGGTGGGTTGCTCGACCCCGGAGAGGATCTTCAGCAGGGTCGACGTGCCGGCCCCGTTCTTGCCGAACAGCGCGGTCACCCGACCGGCGGTGATATCGAAGTCGACACCCCTGAGCGCGTGCGTGCCCCCGTACACCTTGGTGACGTCGTGGGCGCTCAGGACCTTGGCCGCCGCGGCCTTCACGACACCTCCTTGATCGAGACCGGGGTGATGGTCACGACGGAGGGGGTGAGGAAGTTGAAGGCCCCGATGAAGGAGATCCTCCTGCCGTTCAGGCGCGCCGGGTACAGGTTCCTGAGCAGTTTCTCCCACAGCTGGTTGTTCAGCGCGGTGGCGGCGGCGGCGTACTCCGCCTGGTTGCGGAACCGTCTGAATCCGATACCGGCCACGTCCCGCAGCGCCGTGCCGTTGACGGCCGGGCCTACCTGCAACGAGACCCGGGTGCCCGGTGGCAGGCCCGGCACGGTCACGGGCATCAGCCCGGACTTCGCCATTCCGGCCCTGCCGGTGCCCTTGACCGCGAAGCCGTAAGGGCCGTTGCCGTGCCGGATGCCGTAGCGTCTGTCGGCCGCCCTCTTGTCGGCGGTCATGGCCTTCACCAGCACGGGCAGTTCGACGGCCTTCCTCTTGATCGCGGGCACCACCTCGCTCTGGTACGCCCGCGCCCCGAACGCGGCCGGGTCGAACCGGTTGCCCGACGCCGCGACCGACTCCACGGAGCGGTAGTGGGTGCTGAACCCGATGGCGGCCAGAAGGACCGCCGCCAGGGCGACGGCCACCCATCTCACCGGGATCCGCCGGCGGGGCAGCTGCCCGCCGTGCGTGTGCGTCGTAACCGGCGTGTTCATCACAAACCTCCAGCGTGGGAGGGTGTCAAGAGCCGTATACCCGCTCGCGCGGCTTCCATCGGCTCCTCCCCGAACGGGAACCGGTCGAGCTGCTCCTCCTCGAACGGGAACCGGTCGAGCTGCCGGAAGCCTTCGCGGGTACTGTCCCGCGGGCGTGCGGGCGCCGTGCCGATCCCGACGAGGCCCGGCTACTCACCGTGAGCACCGCGTGCCGCATCCCGTCTGTTGTTCGAAACTTCACCGATGTACGGTGTCGTTTGCTGTGGGATAGATGGGAATTTGTGTCCGTTTCGCCGACTTGCTCGCGCGTCCCGGTCTCTCTTCGTAGGATCTATGCCGAACCTTGACCAAGGCGTGTAAGCCTTAACAGCCGGTGCGAGCCGGTCGATAGATCTGGAATGGGGAGAGACTGTGCTGAAGTCCAAGACGCGGCGGCGCGTCGCGGTCAAGACAGCCGCGATCGCCGCAGCGGGCGCGGGCGTTTTTTTCGGCGCGGTCCCTGCGGTCGCCTCCATGTACGCCGACCCCAACCCGGTCAGCTACGCCTGCACGCTCGCCGGCGTGTCGTCACCGTCGGCGACGTACACCTTCCAGATGGACCTCACCGGCCCGACGGCGGCGGCGACGAACTCACCCCTGGTGGCGACCTGGAAGATCGCCCAGCCCGCCACGGGGCCCACCGTCACCCCGACCGCGCCCGCCCCGGCGGGTGCGCGTGTCGTCATCGACGCGGAGGTGCAGATCGGCGCCACTCCCTCGCCGGTCCTGGCGCTTCCCTCCGAACTCCGCTCGGTCGCGGCCACCGCCGCTCCCCCGGCCGCCGGGCAGCCGATCACCGCGCCTCCCCTGCTCGTCACGGTGACCCCCAGCGCGACCGGCGTGGTGGCCTTCCAGCCGGGCCCGTTCACCCTGTACCTGGACCCCGGCACGGGAACCGGAAACGAGGCCGAACTGCTCGACTGCGGTGTTCCTCTCAACTCGGCCGAGGTCACCGCCGCCGCGCTGCGGGTGGTCGTGGGCACGGCCGGCCCGAGTACGTCGGCCAGTTCGAGCACGTCGACCAGTCCGAGTCCGAGCCCGAGCGCGAGCCAGTCCACGAGTGCCGGCACCACCCCCAAACCGACGGTCACCGTCACCCGTACCAAGACTTCCAAGCCCGCCCCCAGCCGGCAGATCGACGAGACCCCTGAGGGCGCGGCCTCCACGGGCGGTGGCGGGGACGCCGGCCCCGACGCCAGAATGATCATGTTCAGCGGCCTGCTGATGGTGGCGTTCGCCGGGATCGGCGGCCTGGTGCTGCGGCGTCGCACCGCAGGCCGCGGCTGATCGGGGTGGCCGGATGAGCACCCCCCCGCCGGGCGGTCGACACCCTGGGCCGGCGCCCCACTACCGGCCGGTCCCGGTCCAGCCGCAGTACCCGCACCCGTTCCAGCGGCAGCACGGCCCGTCGTACGGGGAGCCGTACGAGGAGTGGCCGCGACAGGGACACCTCGACGGGCGTCTCGACGGGCGTCTCGACGGTGGGCGGGTGATGCGGTCGGTGCTCATCCTGGCCGGGATCGCCGGGGTGGTCACGGTGCTGGTGGGCATGCTCTACGTACTGGCCGCGCCCGAGGAGTACGGGCTGGACGAGCGCACCACGCTGCCTCCCAGGAACCAGGCCGCGGTGGCGCCGGTGAATCCGTACTTTCAGGCGCCCCCGACCGCGCCGCCGCCCCTGCCCAGCCTGCCGGCGGCCCCGGCCATGCAGCCCTCCAGCCCGGTCCGCCTGGTCATCCCGCGGCTCGGCGTCAACGCGCCGGTCAGATCCGTCGGGCTCGACAGCAAGGGCGCGATCGAGGTGCCGCCGGTCGGCAACCCGAACCTGGTCGGCTGGTACCGCTCGGGACCGACACCCGGTGAGGCCGGTCCCGCGATCATGCTCGGGCACAAGGACACGCGCTCGGGAAGCGCGGTGTTCGGCCGCCTCGACGAGATCCGCAACGGCGACGTCATCGAGGTGCACAGAAAGGACGGCGTCATCGCCGTCTATACCGTCGGCGGGCTGGAGCAGGCGGACAAGTCGGTGTTCCCGACGCAGCGGGTGTACGGCGAGTCGCCGAACCCGCAGCTGCACCTGATCACCTGTGGCGGCACCTATAACCGCACGACCGGTCATTACACCGACAATGTCATCGCCTACGCGACCATGACGAGCACCAGGATGGCCTGAGCGACACCGCCCAGGTCAGCGCAGAGTTCCTGATATTTCCTGCAAAAGGTGTGCTTGCCCTCTCGGCCGAGAAGCACCCCCGGGTAGGGTGTGGACGAAAGTTCTGTTGTAACCTCCTGCTGACCGAACGATGCTCGGTTTCGCAGGCAACTCGGCTCCACACGCAGGAGGCACTGTGGCAGAGGCGTACATCGTCGGGGCGGTCCGCACCCCGGTCGGTAAGAAGAAGGGCGGTCTGTCCACCGTCCACCCCACCGATCTGGCCGCGCACACCCTCGGGGCGCTCATCGAGCGTACGGGTGTCGACCCGGCCGCGGTCGAAGACGTGATCATGGGCTGTGTCATGCAGTTCGGCCCGCAGAGCATGGACATCGCGCGCAACGCGTGGCTGTCGGCAGGTCTCCCGGAGAGCGTCGCCGGTGTGACCATCGACCGCCAGTGCGGCTCCTCCCAGCAGTCGATCCACTTCGCGGCCCAGGGCGTGCTCTCCGGCACCCAGGACCTTGTCGTGGCCGCCGGTGTGGAGTCCATGAGCATCGTGCCCATGGGGTCGAGCATCACCGCCGCGCTGGAGAAGGGCATGCCCTTCCCCTTCGGTGACAAGTGGGTGGAGCGCTACGGCGAGCAGGAGATCTCCCAGTTCCGCGGCGCGGAGCTCATGTGCGAGAAGTGGAACCTCAAGCGCGAGCAACTGGAGCGGTTCGCCTACCAGAGCCACCAGCGGGCGGCCAAGGCCGTCGCGAACGGCTACTTCAAGAACCAGATCGCCCCGCTGAACGGCGTCGAGGACGACGAGGGCCCGCGCCCGGACACCACGCTGGAGAAGATGGCGTCGCTGAAGACGCTGCGGGACGGCGGCCAGATCACGGCCGCCACCTCCTCGCAGATCTCCGACGGCTCCGGAGCGATCCTGATCGCCTCCGAGCAGGCGGTCCGCGACCACAACCTGAGCCCCAGGGCGCGGATCGTCACCCTGGCGCTCACCGGCGACGACCCGGTCTACATGCTGACCGCGCCGATCCCGGCGACGCGGAAGGCGCTGAAGCGGGCGGGCCTGTCCATCGAGGACATCGACGTCACCGAGATCAACGAGGCGTTCGCCCCGGTGCCGCTGGCCTGGATCAACGACCTCGGCGCCGACCCGGCCAAGGTCAACCCGAACGGCGGCGCGATCGCCCTGGGCCACCCGCTGGGCGGCACCGGCACGATCCTGATGACCAAGCTCCTGCACGAGCTTGAGCGGACCGGCGGCCGGTATGGGCTGCAGACGATGTGCGAGGGCGGCGGCCAGGCCAACGTCACGATCATCGAGCGTCTGTGACGCCGCTGCCCGCGGCCTCGGGCCGCGAGGCACCGTGAGACATGGGAAAGCCCCGGCCTGTGGACCGGGGCTTTCCTGTAGCTCAGTGATCGCCTTGGCTCAGCGACCACCCTTGCCGGGGATCCGGCGTGGCTGTCGGGTGGGCCTCATCGGCATGGGCGGCATCGGCATGTGCCGAGGCGCCGCGGGCACGACGTGCTCGGGCAGCGGGGTGCGGGGCTTGGGGGCTGTGGCGGTCTTGGACTTGCCACTGCGCTTGCGGGCGGCATGAACTCGCATATGGACTCCTTGAAGAATGTGACGACGCGGTGAGATCCCGGGTCGGACAACTCAGCTACCGCGTCAGATGAACGGGGCCGAAATGCTGAGTGCGAGCGGACCAGCGAAGGCTGATCGACGCCGGCTCTTAGGAGTTGATCCACATGCGAATGATTTTATGGCGCCCCTGCCGAGGCGTGCAACCTATTTGTTTCCCTCATCCGGCCGTCACCTCGTGCCAGGCCACCTGGCGGCCGCGGGGGAGGGGGCGGCGCGCGCGGGTCACTTCGGCACTCGGGCGACGCAGAAGACGGTCTGCCCGAACGGCGGGCGGACGAAGCGCTCGATGAGGCGGGTGAGGGGTACCACGGTGCGGTCGTAGATCTTGACCAGGCGGGGGTCGGGGTAGCCGACACCGCCGCGGCGGACCGCGGCCCACCAGGCGATGCCGCCCAGGAAGTTGATCGGCTTGAGCACGTCGATGTCCAGGCCCGCACGAGAGACCGTGCTGCGCAGGGTGGCGGGGGTATAGCGGGTGACGTGGCCGACCTTGCGGTCGAAGTCTCCGTAAAGCTGCATGTAGCCCGGAACCCAGATGATGATCCGGCCGCCGGGGAGGGTGACCTTGGCGAGCGACCGCAGAGCCTCGACGTCCTCCTCGATGTGCTCCAGGACGTTCATCATCACGACGGTGTCGACCTTCTCGCCGATGGGGATCTCGGTCGGCAGGCCGAACTGGAGCACGTCGATGTCGTCGCGGCCCTCGAAGCGCTTCCGGAGCCGCTCCACGCAGTAGGGGTCGAAGTCGCTGACCACCAGCCGGTCGAGGCGGGGCAGGAACTGCTCGGCGAAGTGGCCGAGACCGGAACCGATCTCCAGCATGGACCGGCCCACGTGCGGGGCGACCATGTCGAGCTCGTACTGCCGGTAGTTCCTGGCCTCGTCCCCACCGAGATGGTTCTCCAGGGCCTCGTCACCGGCCGCGGGTTGCACTACGCGGTCATACCCAGACATGCGGTTCCGTCCAGCTCGATTAAGGAAGGCCGCGGCGGGAGGCCACGGCCAAGAACAGCCAGAGTCTAATGGCGCTTCCCCCGGGACGGCCCCCAAACGGTCCACGGAGAGTGCCCCCGGGAGCCGCTCCCCGGGGGGGCGGCCTCCGGGTGGGCTCACCCTCCGGCCACCACCCCCGATTACCGGCTCCACCGAATCAGTTATAAAGCACCTGCATTTCCGCGTTTCACGTCGTACGGGGGAAGTTCGACCTCGATACGGCGGTGAGATTTGCACCGGGGGACAAGGAAACCCTCCTGGGGAATCACCGGCCGACCGGTTCGTGATTTGGCAGGAGTGCGATTCCCGGTAAGTGGAGAAGGAGCGCGAACCGATGGAACAGATCCAATGGTGGCAGGGGAACCTGCCCGCGGAGCCGGACGGCTTCATCGGCCGGGAAAGCGAGGTGCGGCGGTTGCTGAAGCTGCTGGCCGACACACCGCTGACCACGGTCACCGGTGTCGGAGGCATCGGCAAGTCACGGATCGCGATGAGGGCCGCGCGCCGATGGCACGAGCACCACCCGGACGGCACGTGGCTGGTGGAGCTGTCCGGCGAGCGCAACGGCGATCTGCTCGCCCACACGGTCGCGGCGGTCCTCGGCCTCCCCGAGCGGTCCGCGCGTCCGCAGGACGAGACGCTCGTCGAGTTTCTCGCGAGCCGGAGGCTCCTGCTGCTTCTCGACGGCTGCGAGCACCTCCTGCCCGCCTGCCGCGACCTCGTCGCCCAGATCCTGGCGGCGGCGCCGGGGGTACGGATCATCGCGACCTCCCGTCGGCCGCTCGGGCTGCCACAGGAGGCGCTGCTGCCCGTCGAGCCCTTCGACGCGCCATGGCCGCAGGAGGAGGGGATGGCTACGAGCGACGCGCTCCGCCTCTTCCTCGACCGGGTCGCCCGCGTGGCACCCGGTCTGGAGATGACCGAGACCGGTATGGCGGCCGCGGCCAGGATCTGCCGGCGGCTGGACGGTGTCCCGCTCGCCGTCGAGCTGGCCGCCGGATGGCTGGGGGAGCTGCCGGTGGAGCGACTCGCCGACCACCTGGAGGGCCGGTTCGAGACCCCGCCCGACAGCCGGGCGCCGGTTCCCCGCCACCAGACCGTACGCGCCGCGATCAGGTGGAGCCACGAGCTCTGCGGCCCCGGGGAACGCCTGCTCTGGGCCAGGCTCTCGGTCTTCGCGGGAAACTTCGACATGGCCGCCGCCGAGCGGGTGTGCGGCGACGAGCACCTGGGTGACGTACCGGACCTGCTGGAAAGCCTGGTGAGGAGGTTCCTCCTGGTCCGGGTTCCCGGCGGCTACCGCCAGCCGGCCACGGTCAGGGAGTACGGCGGGGAGCGGCTCGCGCTGCTCGGGGACGAGGCCGGGCCGACGCGGCGGCACCGCCGGCACTACCTCGACCTGGCGCGCAGGGCCGAGGCCGACTGGTACGGCCCCGGGCAGGAGGAGTGGGCCGCCAGGCTCGCCTTCTCCATGACCGAGCTGCGCCTCGCCCTCGACCCCGCCTCCCCGGTGTCCATCGAGCTCGCCGGCACGCTCTGGATCCTCTGGTTCTGCCTGGGCCGGTTGAACGAGGGCCGCTACCACATGGCACGCGCGATCGACGCGGCTCCTGTCACCGACCCCCACCTGCCCAGACTTCTGTGGGCCGACGGCTGCGTGGCCATCGCCGGGGGCGAGCTGGAGCTGGGGCGTCGCAGGGCCGAGGCGGCGCTCGCCGCGGCCCTCGACTGGGGCGACTACGCGGCGGCCGGGCACGCCCAGCTCCGGCTGGCCAGCCGTTCCCTGTGCGCGGGCGCCCTCGACGAGGTCGAGCCGTGCGTCGAGCGGGTGCGCGAGTACTTCCGCAGGGCGGAGGCCGCCACGGTCAGCGAGCCCTTCGCCCTGGTGACCGCGGCGATGGCGGTCACCTGGCGCGGCGAGTTCGACAGGGCCGTCTCCGTGCTCAAGGAGGTGCAGCGGCTCTGCGACGCGCGCGGCGAGCGCTGGGCCCGCTCCTGCGGCGACTACGTCCTGTCCATCGCCCAACTGGGCCTCGGCCACCTGGCCGAGGCGGCGGAGGCGGCCCGGCAGTCGCTCGACGTCAAGTGGCGCCTGCGCGACGCCACCGGCGTGGCGCAGGCCGTCGACCAGCTCGCGGTGATCGCCGCGATCGAGGGCGACGGCTGCCGCACGGCCAGGCTCCAGGGGGCGGGAGTACGGCTGTGGGCCACCTTCGGACTGCGGGGCTTCGGCTCGGCGGGCATGTCCGAGCCGAGAACCGTCGCCGAGCGGACGGCCAGGCAACTGCTCGGTGACGAGACCTACGACGCGATCTTCGCCGAAGGCTACGAGGCCGACCCGGACGCGGCGGTCGCCTACGCCCTCCGTGGATCCCGGCCCCACACGGCCTGACCTACCTGCCCCGGGGCGGAGGCGAGGTCGAGGCCCGCCCTCGCGCGGCCGGTCCCACCCTCATCTGGCAGCGCGGGCGGGTCGGCCTGCGGCTGGAGGGGGCCGGGGACATCGGCCGAGCCCTGGAGATCGCGCGCTCAGTCCGCTGAGGCCAGCCAGTCGTCGATCTCCTGGAGGACCTTCTTGCGCACCGCCTCCGGCGCCGCCGACGCCCGTACCGACTGGCGGGCCAGTTCGGCCAGTTCCGGGTCGGAGAAGCCGTACACCTGCCTGGCGAGCTCGTACTGGGGCAGCAGCCTGGCGCCGAACAGCAGCGGGTCGTCGGCGCCCAGCGCAATCGGCACCCCCGCCTCGAACAGGCGCCGCAGCGGCACGTCCTCGGCCCGCTCGGCCACCCCGAGGCCGACGTTGGAGGTCGGGCAGACCTCGCAGGTGATCTGCCGGGCGGCGAGGCGCTCCATGAGCCGCGGCGACTCGGCCGCCCGTACCCCGTGCCCGACCCGGTCGGCCTCCAGCACATCGACGCACTCGGCCACGCTGGCCGCGCCCAGCAGTTCCCCGCCGTGCGGCACGGCCAGCAGTCCCGCCCGCTTGGCCAGCCGGAAGGCTCCGTCGAAGTCGCGGGCCCGGCCGCGCCGCTCGTCGTTGGAGAGCCCGAACCCGACCACACCCTGGTCCATGTAGTGCGTGGCGAGGCGGGCGAGCGTCTTGGCGTCGAGGGGGTGGCGGGTACGGTTGGCGGCCACCACGACCGCGATCCCTATTCCCGCGTGCTCCGCGGCCCTGCGCGTCGCGTCGAGCATCAACTCCATGGCCGAGGTGAGCCCGCCGAACCTCGACGCGTACCCGGACGGGTCGATCTGGATCTCCAGCCAGGCCGACCCCTCGGCCGCCTCGTCCTCGGCCGCCTCGCGCAGCAGCCGGTAGACGTCGCTTTCCCGCTGCAGGACGGAGCGCGCGATGTCGTACAGCCGCTGGAAGCGGAACCAGCCCCGCTCGTCCGTCGCGCGCAGCCGGGGTGGCCAGTCCTCCTCAAGCGCGTCGGGAAGGTGCAGACCGTGTTCGTGGGCGAGCTCGACGAGGGTCGAGTGCCGCATGGAACCGGTGAAGTGCAGGTGCAGGTGCGCCTTGGGCAGTTCGCTGAGGGGACGTGGCATTTCAATATGGTGCCGTACCTCCGACGGCCCCGGCGTTTTTTGGTGTCGACCTGACGGTCGGCCCGCGTGGCGGAGAGGACTAAAGGGGACCTATACGACAAAAGGCGACGAGGAGGTTATTCCGGGACGAGTATGGTCGGTTTCCGGAAGTGCCCGCCCATGTCGTATCCCCCGTTATATCGAGGAAATCTAGGAAACGGGCTTTCAACGGACCATGTCTCCGTGCGACGGTGGACGCACACGTTGTCAGGACGCTGGGGCTGCCATGAAAGCGGACGTCTTCGTCGTCGGCAGGGAGACCGAACTCGCCGACGTCTCCGCACTGCTCGAAAGGGTGCGGCACGTCACGCTGACCGGTCCCGCCGGAGTCGGGAAGACCTGCGTCGCCCTGCGGCTGGCCCGTACCCTCGAACCCCGGTTCCCGGACGGTGTCCACATCGTGGAGCTGTCGGAGGCGCCCACCGACCTCGACTCCCTGGCCGAGACGTTCGCCGACGCGATCGGCGTCCGCCGGAGGCCGGACGTTCCCGCGCTGCGGGCACTGGTCGACGAGCTCGTCACGCGCCGGATCCTGCTCGTCCTCGACACCTGTGACCGCGTCGTCGGCGTCACCGGCATCCTGGTCGGCCTGCTGTTGCGCTCGGCCGAGGGACTACGTGTCCTGGCCACCAGCAGGCAGCGGCTGGGCCTGCCCGGCGAGCACCTCTACCCGGTCGGCGGCCTGCCCGACACCGACGCCGTCAGCCTGATCACCACCCTCACCGGTGACATGATCGGCGGCCCCGACGCGGCCGAGCTCTGCGGGCGCCTCGACAACCTGCCGCTGGCGATCCGGCTCGCCGTGGCCGGAGGCGGCCCCGGTGCCCTCGACGGGCTCGTCACCTTCGACGGCCGCCCGCTCTCCACGGCCGGGCTCGCCGCCTTCGACGGCCGCGTGGCCTCACCCGACGAGCTCACAGCCGCCTTCGAGGGCGCTTCGATGCTCACGGCAGGTCGCGAGACCCACGGCGAAGGGCCCGACGCGGAACCGCACCGGCTCCCCTCCGCTCCCCGGCGGCACACTTCCATGCGCGTCGCCCTCGGCTGGAGCCACGAACTCTGCACCCCGCCGGAGCGCCTCCTGTGGGCGCGGGCCTCGGTCTTCGCCGGCACCTTCGACATCGAAGCCGCGGAGGAGGTCTGCGCCGGCGGCGCCCTGGCCGCCAAGGACATCCTCGACGGGCTGCTGGGGCTGCTCGACAAGTCCGTCCTCGTCCGCGAGGAAGGGGAGAGCGGGGTCCGCTACCGCCTGCTCAACACGGTCCGCGAGTTCGGCCTGGCCTGGCTCGACCGGCTCGGCGAGACCGAGGAGATCCAGCGCCGCCACCGTGATCACTTCCTCGCCCTGTCCGCCCGCGCCGAGATGAGCTGGCAGGGCCGCCAGCTGGAGTGGTACCACAGGCTGGTCCTCGAATGCGGCAACATGCGCGGCGCCATCGAATACTGCTACTCCCGGCCGAGCGAGTACCGCCGGGGTCTCGACCTGGTCGGCAACCTGTGGTTCCTGTGGGCGTGCTGCGGCATGCAGGCACCCGGCGACGACCTCCTCCAGCGCGGCCTCGACCTCGACCGCACAGTCAGTCCCGAGAGGGTCAAGGCGCTCTGGGTGCACGCCTGGGTCTCGATCCAGCGCGGTGACCTCGAACGCGCCGAGCGCATCCTCAGCGAGTGCGCGGCCGAGGACGCCAACGGCTTCGCCACGGCCTACGTCAGCCAGTTCCAGGCGCACCTGGCCGTCGTCAGGGGCGATGTGGGCGAGGCCCTGCGGCTCATCAGGCACGCCCGGGTGCGCCACCGCTCCACCGGCAACGTCTTCCCCGGCTTCCTGCCCACCTACACGGTGGTCGCCACCGCGATGATGCTCGCCGGCCACCACGACCAGGCCGTGTCCATCCTGCGAGAGGGGCGTGAGCTCTGCGAGTCCTGCGGCGACTACTGGACCCTCATCCGCCTCGACCTCCTCCTGGGCCAGGCCGAACACCTCCTCGGCAACACCGTCTCCGCCGCGGAGTCCGCCCGCGGCTCCCTGCGCGGAGGCCGCCTGTTCGGCGACACGATCTCGCTGATGGAGGCGCTGGAGGTGTTCGTCGTGATCGCCGAGTCATCCGCCGACGACACCTTCGCCGCCACCATGTTCGGGGCCTCCCGCGCAGCCTGGAAGAGTGCCGGGGTCCCGCCCAGCCGCTCACCCATGATCGCGAGCCTGCTCCGCACGTCCGAGCTGAGGCTGCGCGGGCGCCTGGGCAGGGCGGAGTTCGACCGGTTGGAGGAGCAAGGAGGTTCGATCAGCCTGCGCGATGCCGTGGAACACGCACTCCAGGGGAACCTCTCTTGACGCCGCGCGGCAACCTGCCGGTCGCGATGAACAGCTTCTTCGGACGCGCCGCCGAGCTCGACGAGATCACGAAACTCCTCACCGGAACGCGCCTGCTCACCCTGCACGGCGCCGGGGGCGTCGGCAAGACGCGCCTCGCCCTGCAGGCGGCGCGGCGCGTCCGCGACGACTACCCCGACGGCGTCTGGGTGGCCGAACTCTCCGCGGAGACGGACGGCGACCTGCTCGCCGGCAGCGTCGCCGGGATGTTCGGCCTGCACGCGCGGGCCGGACGCCCGGTCCTGGACTCCCTCGTCGAGTTCCTCGCCGACCGGCGGCTCCTGCTCGTCCTCGACACCTGCGAGCACCTCGTCGGCCCCTGCGCCGCCATGGTCACGGCCATCCTGGCCGGCGCGCCCGACGTCTGGATCATCGTGACCAGCCGCCAGGAGCTCTGCCTGCCGCGCGAGGTCGTCATGGTCGTCGAGCCCTTCCCCGTTCCCCCGCCCGAGGCACCCGACCTCGCGGGGTACGACGTGATGAGCCTCTTCCTGGACCGCGCGACGGCCGTCGCCCCCGGGCTGCGCACGGACGAGCGGGCCATGATGGCCGTCGCCAGGCTCTGCCGGAGGCTCGACGGCGTCCCGCTCGCCATCGAGATGGCGGCCAGTCACGCGCGGGGCCTGTCGGCGATCCAGCTCGCCGACCAGCTCGAAGACCGCTTCAAGCTGCCGGCCGACGGCGGGGGACTCCTCGTCCGCCACCACACGCTGCGCACCGCGGCCGGCTGGAGCCACGAGCTCTGCACCCCCGCGGAACGCCTGCTCTGGGCCCGCCTGTCGGTCTTCGCGGGCACCTTCGACGAGGAGTCGGCACGCGGCGTCTGCGAGGACGAGCGCCTGCCCGACGTGGCCGGCGTGCTCGCCGTACTCGTGGCCAAGTCCGTCGTCGCCCGCGTGGATGATCGATACCGCCTGTTCGACACCGTCAGGGACTACGGGCGCGACTGGCTCGACAAGCTGGGCGAGGGCGCCCTGATGAGGCGCCGCCACCGTGACCACTACCTGGCCACCGCCCGCCGCATGGACGCCCAGTGGTGCGGCCCTCGCCAGCTCGAATGGGCACGCTGGGCGCGCGGGGAACTGCCCAACATCCGCGCGGCACTCGACCGCTGCCTCGCGGGCGGCGACCACCGCACCGCCCTGGAACTGGCCGGATCCCTGTGGGTTCTCTGGTGTCACCTGGGCCTCGTCCGAGAGGGCCGCCACTACCTCGACCGCGCGCTGGCCGCCGTCCCCGCCCCGGACCGAGCCAGGTCCAGACCGCTCTGGGTCGCCGCCCACCTCGCGCTCCTCCAGGGCGACATACCCCTGGCGCGCGAGCGGGCCACGGAAAGCGTCCAGAGCGCCCGGCGGCACGGCGACGGCGACAGCGAGGCCCACGCCCACCTTCGCCTCGCCGGGGCCTGCCTGCTCACCGGCGACCTGGAGGGCGCGCGGACGTACGCGCTGCGCGGAGCAGCCGGGTTACGGCAGACCGAGCCCGGCTCGTCAGGCCTGTTCTCCGTCCCCCTCCTCCTGGCCATGGCCGCCACCTTCGGCGGTGACTTCGACAAGGCGGTGGAGATCCTGTGCGAGACGCGCCGTCACTGCGAGGCGCGTGGAGAACTCTCCCAGCGGGCCCTGGGCGACTACATCGGCTCCCTGGCCCTCCTGGGCCGGGGGGAGGTCGCGGAGGCCTCAGACGCGGCCAGGGCGGCGCTGGAGGTCAAGTGGCGGCTGCGGGACGTGGTCGGCGGCGTGCTCGTCATCGACCAGCTCGCCCGGATCGCCGCCGCCGCCGGTGACGGCTCCCGTGCCGCCTGGCTCCTCGGCGCCGCGCAGCGCATCTGGATCACCTTCGGGCTGCCCGGTCTCGGGGCCGACACCATGACCGGACTCCGCGAGGCCGCCGCGACCCGCGCCGAGGCCCTGATCGGAGAGACCGCCTACGCGCGGGCCTTCGCGGAGGGGACGGCCTCCCACTTCGAGGCCGCGGTGACCTACGCCCTGCGCGACTGAGCCGCACTCATCCGGCGAGCAGGGAGGCCGCACGCCTCCGGCGAGTACGAAGGCCGCACGCCCGCCGCCCCGCCGGTCGAGGCCCGGCCCCGGCGGGGCGGCGGCGCATCACCCGTCTCCCGCCTCGGGCGGAGACGCTCAGCGGGCCTGGCCGAGGAACTTGACGATGCGGCTCACACCCTCGACCAGGTCGTCGTCGCCGAGCGCGTAGGACAGGCGGAAGTAACCCGGGGTGCCGAACGCCTCACCGGGGACGACCGCCACCTCGGCCTCCTCCAGGATGAGCTCGGCCAGCTCGGCGGAGGTCGCCGGACGGCGGCCGTCGAAGTCCTTGCCCAGCAGCTCCTTGACCGACGGGTAGGCGTAGAAGGCTCCCTTCGGCTCGGGGCAGAACACGCCCGGAATCTCGTTGAGCATCCGGAGCATGGTCTGGCGGCGGCGGTCGAAGGCCTCACGCATCTGGGCCACGGCCGACAGGTCGCCGCTGACGGCGGCCAGCGCGGCGATCTGGGCGACGTTGGAGACGTTGGAGGTGGCGTGCGACTGCAGGTTGGTCGCGGCCTTGACGACGTCCTTGGGGCCGATCAGCCAGCCCACCCGCCAGCCGGTCATCGCGTAGGTCTTGGCGACGCCGTTGAGGACCACGACCTTGTCGCCCAGCTCGGGGACCACGGTGGCGATGCTCGCGAACGTCGCGTCGCCGTAGGTCAGGTGCTCGTAGATCTCGTCCGTGACGACCCACAGGTCGTGCTCGACGGCCCAGCGGCCGATCTGGGCGACCTGCTCGGGGGAGTATACCGCGCCGGTCGGGTTGGACGGGGAGACGAACAGCAGGACCTTGGTCCGGTCGGTGCGCGCCGCCTCCAGCTGCTCCACGCTCGCCAGGTAGCCGGTGGTCTCATCGGTCACCACGTCGACCTGGACGCCGCCGGCCAGCTTGATCGCCTCGGGGTAGGTGGTCCAGTAGGGGGCGACGACCAGCACCTCGTCACCCGGGTCGAGCAGCGTGGCGAACGCCTCGTAGACGGCCTGCTTGCCGCCGTTGGTGACCAGGACCTGGGCCGCGTCGACCCGGTAGCCGGAATCGCGGAGCGTCTTGTCGGCGATGGCCTGCTTCAGCTCGGGAAGGCCGCCGGCCGGCGTGTACTTGTGGAACCTGGGGTTCCGGCACGCCTCGACGGCGGCCTCGACGATGTAGCCGGGGGTGGCGAAGTCCGGCTCGCCGGCGCCGAAGCCGATGACCGGGCGGCCTGCCGCCTTCATCGCCTTGGCCTTGGCGTCCACGGCGAGCGTGGCGGACTCGGAGATCGCGGAGATGCGGGTTGAGATGCGAGGACGGGTCATACCTCCATGGTTACAGACCTGTGCCGCTGTTCCCGCCGGGTATCCATCATGCGGACGGCCCCTCCCGGAGGTCGCACGCGCGCGTGGAGGAATTCGCTGAGCTGGGCGATCATCCTCCGGTTCGACGTGGTGAGCAATCACACGTAGACTCCGGCATGTTCTTTCCGCCGCATGCGTGAACCGGCGGTCAAGACCGTGAGCCGCGGACAAACTTCGGTCCAACCGATGTATGGTGGTTCATGTCTTAGGGCACTAGCGCAATTGGTAGCGCACCGGTCTCCAAAACCGGCGGTTGGGGGTTCGAGTCCCTCGTGCCCTGCGAGGAGCGGTCCGCGCATCTGGCGTCTAGCGCGCCGCTGATATGCGTTGGACTCGATGGATTCAGGTGAGGACTGTGGCGATCGACACGCGCGGCGAAACCGCAGACAAGCCGAGCGGTGAGAAGAAGGCGAAGCGCACTTCTCCCGCCCTTTTCTATCGGCAGGTTGTCGCCGAGTTGCGTAAGGTCATCTGGCCTACGCGCAAAGACCTCATTTCGTACACCATCATCGTCCTGGTCTTCGTTCTGATCATGGTCGGGATCGTGTCGGCTTTGGACGCGCTGTTCACCGAGGGCGTGCTGAGAATCTTCGGCGGAGCCTGAGCCGCGGTCTCCGGCGGGCGGGCCGCCCTAGGGACGAGTCCATCAGCCATCGACGAAAAGAGAAAGAGCACCGTGTCCGAGTCTGCACAGTCGGCCGGCGAGCCCCGCGAAGAGCGCGAGGAGGAGCTGGAGAAGGCCGTGGACGTCACCGAGGATTCGCTTGACGAGTCCGCCGGGCAGGATGTCGACGCCGAAACCGACGCCGACGCCGAAACCGAGGCCGAGCAGGCCCCGACCGGCGCCGTCGACGAAGACGGTGACGTCCTTCCCGACGTCGACCCGGTCGAGGAGTTCAAGCGGCACCTGCGGGGTCTGTACGGCGAGTGGTACGTCATCCACTCCTACGCCGGCTACGAGAACCGCGTGAAGTCCAACATCGAGACCCGCACGCAGTCCCTCAACATGGAGGACTACATCTTCCAGGTCGAGGTGCCCACCCACCACGTGACCGAGATCAAGAGCGGCAAGCGCCAGCTGGTCAAGGAGCGGGTGCTGCCCGGTTATGTGCTGGTCCGGATGGAGCTCACCGACGAGTCCTGGTCCGCGGTGCGTAACACGCCCGGCGTGACCGGCTTTGTCGGCCTTTCTAACAAGCCGAGCCCGCTGAGCCTCGAAGAGGTCGCCAAGCTGCTCGCGCCGGAGCCGTCGGAAGAGGTCAAGAAGTCGACCGCGAAGGCCTCCGCCGCGACCGTCGACTTCGAGATCGGTGAGTCCGTCACCGTCATGGACGGCCCGTTCGCCACGCTGCCCGCCACGGTCAGCGAGATCAGCGCCGAGTCGCAGAAGCTCAAGGTGCTCGTGTCGATCTTCGGTCGCGAGACCCCGGTCGAGCTCTCGTTCAACCAGGTCTCGAAGATCTAGGCCGGTCGCGTAGACTTCGTCAGTCTGCCCCGCGGTCGCGGGGATGTTCCGTCCATCACGCCGGTCAAGTGCAGTTGCCGTGGTGGGCCCCGTGGTCACGGGGTTTTCAGGAACACCGTTCAGAGAAGAAGGACCCGGAGAGAAGCATGCCTCCTAAGAAGAAATTCGCCGCGCTGGTCAAGGTTCAGCTCCCCGCCGGCCAGGCCACGCCCGCGCCGCCGGTCGGTACCGCCCTCGGTCCGCACGGCGTCAACATCATGGACTTCGTGAAGCAGTACAACGCTGCCACCGAGGCTCAGCGCGGCAACATCATCCCCGTTGAGATCACCATCTACGAGGACCGCAGCTTCACCTTCGTCACGAAGACGCCTCCGGCGCCCGAGCTGATCAAGAAGGCCGCCGGTGTCGCGAAGGGTTCGGCCGTCCCGCAGAAGGACAAGGTCGGCAAGCTCACCAAGGAGCAGCTGCGCCAGATCGCCGAGACCAAGATGCAGGACCTCAACGCCAACGACATCGAGGCGGCCGAGAAGATCATCGCCGGCACCGCCCGGTCGATGGGTATCACGATCGCCGACTAGTCACACCCGCCGTACGGACCCGGCGGCGATCTCACGGCGGTGAACCGCATCCGCGAGATCGAACAGGGGCCGGCGGCGAACGCGATCTCGATCGCGTCAGACCACCAAACGTTGAAGTAAGTGGAGGGGCCGGCGCAGGCCCGTACCACGGACACTCGGATCCACAGGAGTGAGCAAGTGAAGCGCAGCAAGGGATTCCGCGCCGCAGCGGCGCAGGTCGACCGCGAGACCCTGTACAGCCCGGCCCAGGCGGCCAAGCTGGCCAAGGAGACCAACGTCGCCAAGTTCGACGCCACCGTCGAGGTGGCTCTGCGGCTGGGTGTCGACCCCCGCAAGGCCGACCAGATGGTCCGCGGCACCGTCAACCTCCCGCACGGCACCGGCAAGACCGCCCGGGTCCTGGTCTTCGCGACCGGTGACCGTGCCGAGGAGGCCCGCGCCGCGGGTGCCGACATCGTCGGTGCCGACGAGCTGATCGACGAGGTCGCCAAGGGCCGCCTCGACTTCGACGCCGTCGTCGCCACCCCGGACCTCATGGGCAAGGTCGGTCGCCTGGGCCGCGTGCTCGGCCCGCGTGGCCTGATGCCGAACCCCAAGACCGGCACCGTGACCCCGGCCGTCGGCAAAGCCGTCACCGACATCAAGGGCGGCAAGATCGAGTTCCGTGTCGACCGGCACGCGAACCTGCACTTCATCATCGGCAAGGTGTCCTTCGGCGAGCGCCAGCTCATCGAGAACTACGCCGCCGCCCTCGAAGAGGTGATCCGTCTCAAGCCGTCCGCGGCCAAGGGACGCTACGTCAAGAAGGTCGTCTTCTCCACGTCCATGGGCCCCGGCATCCAGGTCGACCCCAACCAGACGCGGGCGCTGACCGCCGAGCTCGACGCCTGATAGCAGACGTTTTTCGCGGAGGGCCTCAACCGAATGGCCATTCGGTTGAGGCCCTTCTTCGTTCTTCCGAAGGAAGCGCCCGGCTTTTCCGACGCGTAGTGTCGTAGTCAGGATCATCGGGGGAACGAAAGGATGAAGACGAAATGCGCCGATTGGCTCCGGCAGTGGCACTGGGAGCGGCCGCGCTCGTCGCGGTCGCGGGATGCGGTGCACAGGGCACCGGCTCCCTCGGAAACGTCAAACTCGCCGCGGCCGACGCGGTGCAGCAGAGCGCGCAGAAGGCCGAGGAGGTCACCTCCTACTCCGCGGACCTGGTTCTCGACGCGAGTGGCGGCGAGAAGGGCGCGAGCAAGATCCAGGGCAGCATGCTCTACCAGAGCAAGCCCCAGCTGGCGACGGACATCAAGCTCGACACGGTCACCTTCGGCGGCCAGAACGTGCCCGGCGGGGCGCGGGCCATCCTGTCGGGTGAGACGGTCTATGTGAAGTCCGAGCTTCTGGGCAGGTTCGCCGGCGTCACCAAGCCATGGGTCAAGGTGTCGCTCAGCGAGCTCGACACCAAGGGGCAGGCCGGGGTCAGGGAGTTCATGGACCAGGCCCGGCAGTTCGACCTGGCCGGCACCGTCAAGCTGCTGACCGCCTCGAAGGACGTCAAGGCGGTCGGCACCGAGACGGTCGGCGGGGTCGACACGACCCACTACAGCGGCACCTTCCCGGTGGCCGAGGCCGCACAGCTGCTCGACCCGGCCAAGCGCGAGAACCTCCAGGAGGAGTTCTCACGGGTCAAGAACGTGAAGTTCGACCTCTGGGCCGACGCCCAGAGTCTGCCCCGCAAGGTCACGCTCGGTGGTTCCGAGCGGGATGTGACGTTCAACCTGACGGCGTTCTTCAAGGGCTTCAACGAGCCCGTCGAGATCACCGCGCCGCCCGCCGACCAGGTGGGCGACCTGCCCGAGCAGCGCGGCGGAAACTGAGGTTTCCCCGAGATCCGCACCCCCCGCCCGCACGGGCGGGGGGTGCGAGCCTTTTTCTCACCGGCGGGGGCGACGGGACCGGTTTCCGGGTCTGATTTGGCATTCGCGGGCGGTAGGCCGTACGCTATCAACGCCGAAGACCGCCGGTCGTCGTCAGGTCGCATGGCCTGATGACCTAAGGATCCACGTCAGTGGACGGCCCGCGTAGGTGTGATGTGAGTTTTCATCTGGATTAACCTCCTCATGTGAGCCCCGTGCGCCTGCGCCGGGGCTTGTCTGTTTTTCATGGGCCTTTACCCCGGCGGCACATCTGGAAGGAGGCCCATGGCGAAGGCAGAAAAGGCAACGGCTGTCGCTGAGCTGAAGAGCAGCTTCGACGGCTCCAATGCTGCCGTTCTGACCGAATACCGCGGTCTCACCGTCGCCCAGCTCAAGCAGCTGCGCGTTTCTCTCGGTGAGAATGCGAAGTTCGCCGTGGTGAAGAACACGCTGACCAAGATCGCGGCCACTGAGGCCGGGTTCAACCAGCTCAACGACCTGCTCGCGGGTCCGTCGGCGATCGCGTTCGTCAACGGCGACGTGGTCGAGGCTGCCAAGAGTCTGCGTGACTTCGCCAAGGCCAATCCCCTCCTGGTCATCAAGGGCGGTGTCGTCGACGGCAGGTCGATGACGCCGGACGAGATCACCAAGCTTGCCGACCTCGAGTCGCGTGAGGTTCTCCTCGCGAAGCTGGCCGGTGCCATGAAGGCGAAGCAGGGCCACGCGGCCGCCGTCTTCAACGCGCTGCCCACCAACATGGCTCAGCTGGCCGAGGCACTGCGCGCCAAGCGCGAAGGCGCCGGCGAGTAGGTCCGCGCAGGCGGTCACAGGGGATTAACGCAACCGCGGTCCCAACTTTCCTTAGTAGTCAGATCCGTATGGAGGAACCATCATGGCGAAGCTCAGCACCGACGAGCTGCTCGACGCTTTCAAGGAGATGACTCTCCTTGAGCTGTCCGACTTCGTGAAGCTCTTCGAGGAGACCTTCGACGTCAAGGCCGCCGCCCCGGTCGCCGTCGCCGCCGCTGCCGCCCCCGGTGCGGCCGCTGCCGAAGAGGTCGAGGAGCAGGACGAGTTCGACGTCGTCCTCGAGGCCGCCGGCGAAAAGAAGATCCAGGTCATCAAGGAGATCCGCGCCCTGACGAGCCTGGGCCTCAAGGAGGCCAAGGACCTCGTTGACGGCGCTCCCAAGTCCGTCTTCGACGGCAAGGTCAACAAGGAGCAGGCCGAGAAGGCCAAGGCCGCCCTTGAGGGTGCCGGCGCGAAGGTCACCGTCAAGTAGTTCGTCTTACCGGAAAGAGCGGGTCCACCTGGTGCCGGTGGCCCGCTCTTTTTGTGTGCCCTCTGTTGGATGCGATGTCTTATAAGCGTGGCACAACGATCGAAGGAAGCCGGCGGGCGGGTAGCGGGCGCCCTGTCGCCCACCGCGCGGGACGGAGCTCTGGGGGAAATGGCCCGGGGCAGGTGCGCGAAGGCCGTTATGCGGATCTGTGCGGCGGGTTATGATCCGGCGATCGGGGAGCATACCGTCCCGGTGGCGGGAAAGCCGCGCTCACCGGCTCGCGTTCCGCGGACCGTGCGATGGGAGAGAACGCATGGCAGTGCACGCCGCCCGCCCCCGTCGTCCCCGTCGCACGCTCAGGGTCGCCGGACCGGTGCTGGGGTTGCTGATCGCGATGCTGCTCGCAGCCGCGTTCTGGGTCGGTGTCGACCTGCGCGACGCCCAGGCGGCGGCGGACGACAGGCAGGCGGCGATGCGGGCGGCGGGAGCGCACGCCGTGCATCTGCTCTCCGTCGGATACCGGAGCGCCGACGCCGACATCGAGCGAATCCTCGACGGCTCCACGGGTGAGGCCAGGGCCGAGTACGTCAGGACCGCCGCGGAGCGCAGGGAGGGCACGATCAAGGAAAAGATCCTCCGTGCGGGCGCGCTGCGCGCCCTGGCGCTGGTCTCGCTGAGAGGGAACACGGCCCAGGTGATGGTGGTGGGTGACGAGGTGATCCGGTGGGACGGGAGTAAGAATGCTCCACGGGAGCAGTTCCACCGGTGGAACATGGAGGTTACCGAGGTCGGGGGAGCCTGGCTCGTGTCCAAGGCGGAGCTGGTGCCGTGACGCGCGCCTCCCGGTTGGCGGTCGGGCTCATGGTGGTCGTGGCGCTCGCGCTCGCGGCGGTGATCTGGATCATGTTCACGGATCTGAGCAGGCTGCGCGCGGACGAGAGGGCGGGACAGGAGGCGCTCGCCACGGCCCGGTCGGTCGCCTCCGACATGCTGTCCTACGACTATCGTACGATCGAACAGGATTTCGCGAGAGCGAGCGGTTACACGACCGGGGCGCTCAGCCTGCACTACAGGCAGCTGGCCAGGGGCATGGCTTCGCAGGCCAGGAAGCAGAGGACCGTGCAGCAGGCGGCGGTGACCGGGGCCGGGGTGGAGTCGGTGGAGTCCGGTGACTCCGGCCGGGTTCAGGTGCTGCTGTTCATGAACATGAGCACTGTGAAGACCCTTCAGGGAGAGAAGGAACCGCGCCGGCAGGTCAGTCAGAACCGGGCCAGGTTCATCATGGTCAAGAAGGACTCTCGCTGGCTCGTCGCCGAACTCTCCACACTGCTCGGAGATCCTCCGCCACCATGATCGGCGCGCCGCTTCATTCAATTGTTAGTAAAGCTTTGGTTTGGGATGGGTTCGCGGTTGGGTACACCTGCCACGGCAGCGTCGATCGTCAGTCGAACCATCGGCTGGCGTTCGAACCACCATGTGACTCAGTGTCAGCAACGCCAGGTCGGACATCGTGTTGGATCCTGGGGTGTGCGCAGGTCACCGGGTGGGAAAACTCCCAGGGTCTCGGCTATTTCCCGGTCGAAATGTCAGCTCCCGGGCTTGACGTTTCGGCTCCGACGGGCGATGCTGCGACCAACGTGGAGCTTGCAGTGAGACTGAGGTGGACAGGTGTGTGCCGTTCGGCTACACTGCCCCTTTGCGCTGCCCTTTGACGACCCGCTTCTTTTGGTGCTCTGATGCATGGTCGTCTGGCGTGCGTGTAGTCAGTCCGCCGCGAGCCCTCGGAAGGACATCTGTTGGCAGCCTCGCGCAACGCCTTCGCCGTACCCGCCGGTCCCCGTCGTGTGTCTTTCGCACGAATTCAGGAGCCGCTCGAAGTTCCTGACCTTCTCGCTCTTCAGACCGAGTCCTTCGACTGGTTGCTCGGCAACGAGAAGTGGAAGGGGCGGGTCGAGGCGGCTCGCCAGGCCGGGCGCAAGGACGTTCCGGCCCAGTCGGGTCTCGAAGAGATCTTCGAGGAGATCAGTCCTATCGAGGACTTCTCCGGGACCATGTCCCTGTCGTTCCGCGACCACCGGTTCGAGCCGCCCAAGTACTCAGTCGATGAGTGCAAAGACAAGGACATGACCTACTCCGCCCCGATGTTCGTCACGGCGGAGTTCATCAATAACACCACTGGTGAGATCAAGAGCCAGACCGTGTTCATGGGCGACTTCCCGCTCATGACCGGCAAGGGCACATTCATCATCAACGGCACCGAGCGTGTCGTCGTCTCCCAGCTGGTCCGGTCCCCGGGCGTCTACTTCGACCGCAGCGTCGACAAGACCTCCGACAAGGACCTCTACGGATGCAAGGTGATTCCCTCCCGGGGCGCCTGGCTAGAGTTCGAGATCGACAAGCGTGACAGCGTCGGTGTCCGCATCGACCGCAAGCGCAAGCAGGCCGTCACCGTCCTGCTCAAGGCACTCGGCTGGACCAGCGAGCAGATCCTTGAGCGTTTCGGGCAGTACGAGTCCATGCGGGCGACCCTGGAGAAGGACCATACGGCCGGCCAGGACGACGCCCTGCTGGACATCTACCGCAAGCTGCGCCCGGGTGAGCCGCCGACCAAGGAGTCGGCGCAGACCCTGCTGGAGAACCTGTACTTCAACTCCAAGCGCTACGACCTCGCCAAGGTCGGCCGTTACAAGATCAACAAGAAGCTCGGGGTCGACAGCGAGATCACCCAGGGCACGCTCACCGAGGACGACATCGTCGCCACCATCGAGTACATCGTCCGGCTGCACGCCGGCGAGGTGTCGATGCCCGGCGCCAACGGTGAGATCGTCGTCGAGACCGACGACATCGACCACTTCGGCAACCGCCGTCTCCGTACGGTGGGCGAGCTCATCCAGAACCAGGTCCGCCTGGGCCTGGCCCGCATGGAGCGCGTCGTGCGCGAGCGGATGACGACCCAGGACGTCGAGGCGATCACGCCGCAGACCCTGATCAACATCCGCCCGGTGGTGGCGTCGATCAAGGAGTTCTTCGGCACCTCCCAGCTGTCGCAGTTCATGGACCAGACCAACCCCCTCGCCGGTCTGACGCACAAGCGTCGTCTGTCCGCGCTGGGTCCCGGTGGTCTGTCCCGTGAGCGGGCCGGCTTCGAGGTCCGTGACGTCCACCCCTCGCACTACGGCCGCATGTGCCCGATCGAGACGCCGGAAGGACCGAACATCGGTCTGATCGGCTCGCTGGCCTCCTTCGGCCGGGTCAACTCCTTCGGTTTCGTCGAGACCCCGTACCGCAAGGTCGTCGAAGGCCAGGTCACCGACCAGGTCGAGTACCTGACCGCGGACGAGGAGGACCGGTACGTCATCGCCCAGGCGAACACGCCGATCGGCCCCGACGGAACGTTCCTTGAGCCGCGGGTGCTCGTCCGCAGGAAGGGCGGGGAGTTCGAGTCCCTGCGCGCCAACGAGGTCGACTACATGGACGTCTCGGCACGCCAGATGGTGTCCGTGGCGACCGCGATGATCCCGTTCCTGGAGCACGACGACGCCAACCGCGCGCTCATGGGCTCCAACATGCAGCGCCAGTCGGTGCCGCTGCTCAAGAGCGAGGCGCCGCTGGTCGGCACCGGCATGGAATACCGTGCCGCGACCGACGCCGGCGACGTCATCACCGCCGAGAAGGCGGGCGTGGTCGAGGAGGTCTCCGCCGACTACGTCACGGTGATGAACGACGACGGCACCCGCACGACCTACCGCGTCGCCAAGTTCAAGCGTTCCAACCAGGGCACCTGCTTCAACCAGAAGCCGATCGTCGCCGAGGGCGACCGGATCGAGGTGAACCAGGTCGTCGCGGACGGTCCCTGCACCGACGACGGCGAGATGGCGCTGGGCAAGAACCTCCTCGTGGCGTTCATGCCGTGGGAGGGTCACAACTACGAGGACGCGATCATCCTCTCCCAGCGTCTGGTGCAGGACGACGTCCTGTCCTCGATCCACATCGAGGAGCACGAGGTCGACGCCCGTGACACCAAGCTGGGCCCCGAGGAGATCACCCGGGACATCCCGAACGTCTCCGAGGAGGTCCTGGCCGACCTCGACGAGCGCGGCATCATCCGCATCGGCGCCGAGGTCGTCCCCGGCGACATCCTCGTCGGCAAGGTCACTCCCAAGGGTGAGACCGAGCTGACCCCCGAGGAGCGCCTGCTCCGCGCGATCTTCGGTGAGAAGGCCCGCGAGGTCCGTGACACCTCTCTGAAGGTGCCGCACGGCGAGCAGGGCAAGGTCATCGGTGTCCGCGTGTTCAGCCGCGAGGAGGGCGACGAGCTCCCCCCAGGCGTCAACGAGCTGGTCCGCGTCTACGTGGCGCAGAAGCGTAAGATCACCGACGGTGACAAGCTGGCCGGTCGTCACGGCAACAAGGGCGTCATCTCCAAGATCCTCCCGGTCGAGGACATGCCGTTCCTTGAGGACGGCACGGCGGTCGACATCATCCTCAACCCGCTGGGCGTGCCCGGCCGGATGAACGTCGGCCAGGTCCTGGAGACCCACCTGGGCTGGATCGCCGCCAGAGGCTGGGACATCTCGGGCATCCAGGAGGCATGGGCCGAGCGGCTGCGTGACAAGGGCTTCGCAGAGGTCGACCCGCGCACCAACATGGCCACGCCGGTGTTCGACGGTGCCAACGAGGAAGAGATCATCGGTCTGCTCGACAACACCCTGGTCAACAGGGACGGCGGGCGCATGGTCGGCGCGAACGGGAAGGCCCAGCTGTTCGACGGCCGTTCCGGCGAGCCGTTCCCGCACCCGATCTCCGTCGGCTACATCTACATCCTGAAACTGCTCCACCTGGTCGACGACAAGATCCACGCTCGCTCTACCGGCCCGTACTCCATGATCACCCAGCAGCCGCTCGGCGGTAAGGCCCAGTTCGGTGGCCAGCGCTTCGGTGAGATGGAGGTCTGGGCGCTGGAGGCCTATGGTGCCGCCTACGCCCTGCAGGAGCTGCTGACCATCAAGTCCGACGATGTCCTCGGCCGGGTGAAGGTCTACGAGGCGATCGTCAAGGGCGAGAACATCCCCGAGCCGGGCATCCCGGAGTCGTTCAAGGTCCTCATCAAGGAAATGCAGTCGCTGTGCCTGAACGTCGAGGTGCTCTCCAGCGACGGCATGTCCATCGAGATGCGCGACACCGACGAAGACGTCTTCCGCGCCGCGGAAGAACTCGGCATCGACCTGTCCCGGCGTGAGCCGAGCAGTGTCGAAGAGGTCTGATCTAGAAGCTGAGGAGGGGATTACAAGTGCTCGACGTCAACTTCTTCGACGAGCTTCGGATCGGCCTCGCGACCGCCGACGACATCCGCCAGTGGTCGCACGGCGAGGTGAAGAAGCCCGAAACCATCAACTACCGGACGCTCAAGCCCGAGAAGGACGGACTCTTCTGCGAGAAGATCTTCGGTCCGACCCGCGACTGGGAGTGCTACTGCGGTAAGTACAAGCGCGTCCGCTTCAAGGGCATCATCTGTGAGCGCTGTGGCGTCGAGGTGACCCGCGCCAAGGTGCGTCGTGAGCGGATGGGCCACATCGAGCTGGCCGCGCCCGTCACGCACATCTGGTACTTCAAGGGTGTCCCGTCCCGTCTGGGATACCTGCTCGACCTGGCCCCGAAGGACCTCGAGAAGGTCATCTACTTCGCGGCCTACATGATCACGCACGTCGACAAGGAAATGCGCGAGCGTGACCTGCCGTCGCTGGAGGCGAAGATCTCCGTCGAGCGGCAGCACATCGAGCAGCGCCGTGACGCCGACATCGAGGCTCGCCAGCGCAAGCTGGAGACCGATCTGGCCGAGCTTGAGGCCGCCGGCGCCAAGGGCGACCAGCGCCGCAAGGTGCGTGAGGGCGCCGAGCGCGAGATGCGGCAGCTGCGTGACCGGGCCCAGCGCGAGCTGGACCGGCTGGACGAGGTCTGGAGCCGCTTCAAGAACCTCAAGGTTCAGGACCTTGAGGGCGACGAGCTGCTCTACCGCGAGATGCGCGACCGCTTCGGCCGTTACTTCCGCGGTGGCATGGGTGCCCAGGCCATCCAGGAGCGCCTGACCAACTTCGACCTCGCTCTTGAGGCCGAGAACCTGCGCGAGACGATCCGCAGCGGCAAGGGGCAGAAGAAGGCCCGCGCGCTCAAGCGTCTCAAGGTCGTGTCGGCGTTCCTGAACACCCGTAACTCGCCCAACGGGATGGTCCTCGACTGCATCCCGGTCATCCCGCCGGACCTGCGCCCCATGGTGCAGCTCGACGGTGGCCGGTTCGCCACCTCGGACCTGAACGACCTGTACCGCCGCGTGATCAACCGGAACAACCGCCTCAAGCGGCTTCTCGACCTCGGCGCCCCCGAGATCATCGTGAACAACGAGAAGCGGATGCTCCAGGAGGCCGTCGACGCGCTGTTCGACAACGGCCGCCGCGGCCGCCCGGTCACCGGTCCCGGCAACCGCCCCCTGAAGTCCCTCAGCGACATGCTGAAGGGCAAGCAGGGTCGGTTCCGCCAGAACCTGCTGGGCAAGCGAGTCGACTACTCCGGCCGTTCGGTCATCGTCGTCGGCCCGCAGCTGAAGCTGCACCAGTGCGGTCTGCCCAAGCAGATGGCGCTGGAGCTCTTCAAGCCGTTCGTGATGAAGCGCCTGGTCGACCTGAACCACGCGCAGAACATCAAGTCGGCCAAGCGGATGGTCGAGCGCGCTCGCCCGGTCGTGTGGGATGTCCTCGAAGAGGTCATCACCGAGCACCCCGTGCTGCTCAACCGCGCGCCGACCCTGCACCGCCTGGGCATCCAGGCCTTCGAGCCGCAGCTGGTCGAGGGCAAGGCCATCCAGATCCACCCGCTCGTCTGCACCGCGTTCAACGCGGACTTCGACGGCGACCAGATGGCCGTGCACCTGCCGCTGTCCGCCGAGGCGCAGGCCGAGGCCCGCATCCTGATGCTGTCGACGAACAACATCCTGAAGCCGGCCGACGGTAAGCCCGTGACCATGCCCACCCAGGACATGATCATCGGTCTCTACTCGCTGACCACGCTCAAGGACGAGAACGAGAACGGTGTCGGGCGGGGACGGGTCTTCGGCTCGGTGTCGGAGGCGCTCATGGCCTTCGATCGCCGTGAACTCGACATCCAGTCGCTGATCCAGATCCGGATGCGGGGCGACGTCCCGCCGCCCCGCGGCTGGGCGGGCCCCGAGGGCTGGGAGGCCGGTGACGGCTACCGCCTGGAGACCACTCTGGGCCGGTGCCTGTTCAACCAGACCCTGCCGGCGAACTACCCGTACGTGAACTCGCAGGTCGGCAAGAAGCAGCTGTCGGTCATCGTCAACGAGCTCGCCGAGAAGTACCCCAAGGTCGAGGTCGCGGCCGCGCTCGACGCCCTCAAGGACGCCGGCTTCTACTGGGCGACCAGGGCCGGTGTGACGATCTCCATCGAGGACGTCATCGCGCCGCCGAACAAGTCCGAGATCATGGAGACGTACGAGCGCCGGGCCGACAAGGTCCAGCGTGAGTACGAGCGCGGTCTGATCACGGACGAGGAGCGTCGTCAGGAGCTCATCGAGATCTGGACGCACGCGACCAGCGACGTGACCGACGACATGCAGAAGGCGTTCCCGAAGACCAACCCGGTCTGGATGATGGTCCAGTCGGGCGCCCGAGGAAACCTGATGCAGGTCCGGCAGATCTCCGGCATCCGCGGTCTGGTGTCCAACACCAAGGGTGAGACGATCCCGCGCCCGATCAAGGCCTCGTTCCGCGAGGGCCTGTCGGTGCTGGAGTACTTCATCTCCACCCACGGCCAGCGGAAGGGTCTGGCGGACACCGCGCTGCGGACCGCCGACTCGGGTTACCTGACCCGTCGTCTGGTGGACGTCGCGCAGGACGTCATCGTCCGCGAGATCGACTGCGGCACCGACCGTGCCGTCCCGCTGCACGTCGCCGACCGCGACGCCCAGGGCAACCTGGTCAAGGCGGAGAACGCCGAGAGCAACGTGCACGGCCGCATCCTCGCCGAGGACGTGGAGGTGGACGGCAAGATCATCGTGCCCGTGGGCGTCGACATCAACGACATCCACGTCACCGCCCTGGTCGAGGCCGGAGTGGAGACCGTCAGGACCCGCAGCGCACTCGTCTGCGAGGCCAAGATCGGTGTCTGCGCCACCTGCTACGGCCGTTCGCTCGCGACCGGCAAGCTCGTGGACGTCGGCGAGGCGGTCGGTATCATCGCCGCCCAGTCGATCGGTGAGCCCGGCACCCAGCTGACGATGCGGACCTTCCACACCGGTGGTGTGGCGGGCGCCGACATCACCCACGGTCTGCCCCGTGTCCAGGAGCTCTTCGAGGCGCGCGTCCCCAAGGGCGTCGCCCCGATCAGCGAGGCCGAGGGCCGGGTCCGCGTCGACGAGACCGACAAGACCCGGAAGATCGTGATCGTCCCGGACGACGGTTCCGAGGAGGTCGCGTACCCGGTGTCGATGCGGTCGCGCATGCTCGTCTCCGACGGGCAGCGTGCCGGTGTCGGCCAGCAGCTGATCGCCGGTGCGGTCAACCCCAACGAGGTGCTGCGCATCCTCGGCCCCCGGGCCGTGCAGCTGCACCTGGTGGCCGAGGTCCAGCAGGTCTACCGCTCGCAGGGTGTGTCGATCCACGACAAGCACATCGAGATCATCGTGCGGCAGATGCTCAAGCGCGTGAACGTGCTCGAGTCCGGTGACGCCGACATGCTGCCCGGTGAGCTCGTCGAGCGGCCGCGCTTCGAGCGGATCAACCGCGAGTGCGTGGCGGAGGGCGGCACGCCGGCCTCCGGGCGTCCGGTGCTGATGGGTATCACCAAGGCCTCGCTCGCCACCGAGTCCTGGCTGTCCGCGGCGTCCTTCCAGGAGACGACCCGAGTGCTCACCGACGCGGCGATCCACGCCAAGTCGGACTCGCTGCTCGGCCTCAAGGAGAACGTCATCATCGGAAAGCTCATCCCGGCCGGTACCGGCATGCCCCAGTACCGCAACATCCGGGTCGAGCCCACCGAGGAGGCCAAGGCCGCGATGTACACGGTCGGCGGCTACGACGGTTCCGCGGCGGACTACACCTTCGGCTCGGGCTCCGGTGAGGCCGTGCCGCTGGAGGAGTACGACTTCGGTCAGTACAACCGCTGAGTGGTCACAGGCGGCGCCCGGTCCCCGGCAGGGGATCGGGCGCCGTCGCCTTTCCAGGGCGTTCTCGTCCCGAACCGGTGGGTGTGGCCCTTTCTTGACCGGAATGTTGCGGCGAAAGCCGTACGTTAATAAGGAGAACGGCCGGAGAAGTGCTCTGCGGCGGGTAAGCTCGACATGGACCCGGAAGCGGTCGGTCGGAAACCGGTCGTGGGAGTCATGACACGAATGCGGGCACCCACAGCGGTGCCTGGCCGGTGCGGCCGTTTTGACGTGTTGCGCTGGGCTGGGTAGTCTTGCCCTTCGTGCCCATGTCTTCGTGGGCCCTCATGCGTGTGCGTCGACAGGTTCCCGATGGGGAGTCGTCAGGGGCGTCGCATGGCCTCCTCCACCGGACCGGCTTTGACCGGGAAGTGGCGCGACAAGTGCGCGACACGCCCGACCGCGTGGGTCGGAGGGGATGAAAGAACCGCAGGTCATGACACCGGCAGCACCTGCAAAATGCACGACATTCGATTAACCGGCTAGCACGAACGGAGACGCGGTGCCCACGATTCAGCAGCTGGTCCGCAAGGGCCGCCAGGACAAGGTCACCAAGACCAAGACCCCGGCGCTCAAGGCCAGCCCTCAGCGACGCGGCACCTGCATGCGCGTTTACACCACGACCCCCAAGAAGCCGAACTCCGCCCTCCGCAAGGTCGCGCGTGTCCGGCTCACCAACGGCATCGAGGTCACGGCCTACATCCCCGGTGTTGGTCACAACCTCCAGGAGCACTCCATCGTGCTCGTCCGCGGTGGTCGTGTGAAGGACCTGCCGGGTGTTCGCTACAAGATCATCCGTGGTTCGCTCGACACCCAGGGTGTCCGTAACCGCAAGCAGGCCCGTAGCCGTTACGGCGCGAAGAAGGAGAAGTAGGAATGCCTCGCAAGGGTTCTCCTGGCCGTCGTCAGCTCATGGCTGACCCGGTTCACAACTCGCCCCTGGTCACCGCGCTCATCAACAAGGTGCTCCTGGACGGCAAGCGATCCATCGCTCAGTCCATCGTGTACGGCGCCCTCGAAGGTGCCAAGGAGAAGACCGGCAACGACCCGGTCGTCACCCTGAAGCGCGCGCTGGACAACGTCAAGCCCACCCTTGAGGTCCGCAGCCGCCGTGTCGGTGGCGCGACCTACCAGGTTCCGGTCGAGGTGCGCGCCGCGCGTAGCACCACCCTGGCCCTGCGTTGGCTGGTGCAGTACTCCCGCGCCCGCCGCGAGAAGACCATGACCGAGCGCCTCATGAACGAACTGCTCGATGCCAGCAACGGCCTCGGCGCAAGCGTCAAGAAGCGTGAGGACACCCACAAGATGGCCGAGTCCAACAAGGCCTTCGCCCACTACCGCTGGTAACAGCGGCTTCGACGAGACGACGAGGACGCGAGAGAAGTGGCCACCACGACCGCTCTTGACCTGGCCAAGGTCCGCAACATCGGGATCATGGCTCACATCGACGCGGGCAAGACCACGACGACTGAGCGCATCCTGTTCTACACCGGTATCAACTACAAGATCGGTGAGGTCCACGAGGGCGCAGCCACGATGGACTGGATGGAGCAGGAGCAGGAGCGTGGTATCACCATCACCTCCGCTGCCACGACCTGCGAGTGGCTTGGCCACACGATCAACATCATCGACACGCCGGGTCACGTGGACTTCACGATCGAGGTGGAGCGCTCGCTCCGCGTCCTCGACGGTGCCGTCGCCGTGTTCGACGGCGTTGCAGGCGTCGAACCCCAGTCCGAGACGGTGTGGCGTCAGGCCGACCGTTACGAAGTGCCCAGGATCTGCTTCGTCAACAAGCTGGACCGGGTCGGCGCGGAGTTCCACCGCTGCGTCGACATGATGGTCAGCCGTCTGAACGCGACCCCCGCCGTCGTCCAGCTTCCCTGGGGCGTCGAGGCCGACTTCAAGGGCGTCATCGACCTGGTCAAGATGAAGGGCCTGTACTGGGGCACCGAGACGGCCAAGGGCGAGATGTACGAGGTCGTGGACATCCCGGAGGAGTACTCCGAGGCTGCTCGCGAGTGGCGTGACAAGCTGGTCGAGACGGTCGCCGAGAACGACGACGAGCTGATGGAGCTCTTCCTGGAGGGCGTCGAGCCCACCGAGGAGCAGCTGGTCGCGGCCATCCGCCGAGCCACGCTGGCCAGCGCCATCAACCCGGTCCTGACCGGCACCGCGTTCAAGAACAAGGGCATTCAGCCCCTGCTCGACGCGATCGTCGCCTACCTTCCCGCCCCGACCGACATCCCGGCCTTCAAGGGCCACGCGGTCGGCAAGGAAGAGGAGATCATCGAGCGTCACGCGGACGTGAAGGAGCCGTTCTCCGCGCTGGCCTTTAAGATCATGAGCGACCAGCACCTGGGCCGTCTCACCTACATCCGCATCTACTCGGGCACGCTCGAGACCGGCACCGCCGTGGTCAACTCGGTGAAGGGCCGCAAGGAGCGGATCGGCAAGATCTACCAGATGCACGCCAACAAGCGCGAGGAGCGCCCGTCGGCCGTCGCCGGTCAGATCGTCGCCGTCATGGGACTCAAGGACACCACCACCGGTGACACCCTGGCAGACCCGGCTCACCCCGTGGTGCTGGAGTCGATGAACTTCCCGGCGCCGGTCATCAGCGTCGCCATCGAGCCCAAGACCAAGGGTGACCAGGAGAAGCTGGGCACCGCGATCCAGCGTCTGGCCGAGGAGGACCCGTCCTTCCAGGTCCGTCGTGACGATGAGACCGGGCAGACGGTCATCTGGGGTATGGGCGAGCTCCACCTGGAGATCCTCGTCGACCGGATGCGCCGCGAGTTCAAGGTCGAGGCCAACATCGGCCGGCCTCAGGTGGCCTACCGGGAGACCATCCGCCGCAAGGTGGAGAAGGTCGACTACGTCCACAAGAAGCAGACCGGTGGTTCCGGCCAGTTCGCCAAGGTCATCATCGACATTGAGCCGCTGGGCGAGGGCAACGACGGTTACGAGTTCGCGAACAAGGTCTCCGGTGGCCGCATCCCGAGGGAGTACATCCCCTCGGTCGACGCGGGCGCCCAGGAGGCGGCCGAGTTCGGTGTTCTCGCCGGCTACCCCATGGTCGGGGTCAAGGTCACCCTGCAGGACGGTGCCTACCACGAGGTGGACTCGTCCGAAATGGCCTTCAAGATCGCTGGCTCGATGGCCTTCAAGGAGGCCGCGCGCAAGGCGGACGCCGTAATCCTGGAGCCGATGATGGCCGTCGAGGTCACCACGCCCGAGGACTACATGGGTGACGTCATCGGTGACCTCAACGGTCGCCGCGGGCAGATCCAGGCGATGGACGAGCGCTCCGGCGCCCGAATCGTCAAGGCGCTCGTGCCGCTCTCTGAGATGTTCGGCTACGTGGGAGACCTCCGTAGCAAGACGCAGGGACGCGCGAGCTACAGCATGCAGTTCGACTCCTACGCGGAAGTGCCCGCGCACATCGCCAAGGAGATCGTCGCGAAGGTGCGGGGCGAGTAAGTCCAGCACCCACTTTGGTTGCGGGTAGCGAGGAGATCGTCGCCCCGCCACCGGAGGGGTGCGGGGCGAGTAAGTCCAGCACCCACTTTGGTTGCGGGTAGCGAGGAGATCGTCGCCCCGCCACCGGAGGGGTGCAGGGCAGGCAAGTCCGGCATCCAACCCGGCGCCGGAGGCGAGGAGACTCGCGATCGGTTGCCGGGGGTGTGGGGCGAGAGCTTTCTCGTGGGCCGGTTCCGAGAGGGATCGGCCTCCCCAAACCCGAATATGAAGACGCAAGTCACGTCAGAATCTCTAAGGAGAGAGCAGTGGCCAAGGCCAAGTTCGAGCGGACCAAGCCGCACGTAAACATCGGCACCATTGGGCACATCGACCACGGCAAGACCACTCTGACCGCGGCGATCACCAAGGTGCTCCACGAGCGTTTCCCGAACCTCAACGAGGCGACCCCGTTCGACAAGATCGACAAGGCGCCCGAGGAGAAGGCTCGTGGTATCACGATCTCCATCGCGCACGTCGAGTACCAGACGGAGAAGCGCCACTACGCCCACGTGGACTGCCCCGGTCACGCCGACTACGTGAAGAACATGATCACCGGTGCGGCTCAGATGGACGGTGCGATCCTCGTGGTCGCCGCCACCGACGGTCCGATGCCGCAGACGAAGGAGCACGTCCTCCTGGCCCGCCAGGTCGGCGTCCCCTACATCGTCGTGGCCCTCAACAAGTCCGACATGGTGGACGACGAGGAGATCCTGGAGCTCGTCGAGCTCGAGGTCCGCGAGCTTCTCTCGGCCCAGGAGTTCCCCGGCGACGACCTGCCGGTCGTCCGCGTCTCGGCGCTGAAGGCGCTTGAGGGCGACGCCAAGTGGGGCGACTCGATCATCGAGCTCATGGCCGCGGTGGACGAGAACGTCCCCGAGCCGGTCCGTGAGACCGACAAGCCGTTCCTGATGCCGGTCGAGGACGTCTTCTCGATCACCGGTCGCGGCACGGTCGTCACCGGTCGTATCGAGCGCGGCATCGTCAAGGTCAGCGAGACCGTCGACATCATCGGCATCAAGGAGACCAAGACCACCACCACGGTCACCGGTGTCGAGATGTTCCGCAAGCTCCTCGACGAGGGCCAGGCGGGTGACAACGTCGGTCTGCTCCTGCGCGGCATCAAGCGCGAGGACGTCGAGCGCGGCCAGTGCATCATCAAGCCGGGCACGACCACCCCGCACACCGAGTTCGAGGCCCAGGTCTACATCCTGAGCAAGGACGAGGGCGGCCGCCACACGCCGTTCTTCAACAACTACCGCCCGCAGTTCTACTTCCGTACGACTGACGTGACCGGCGTGGTGAACCTCCCCGAGGGCACCGAGATGGTCATGCCGGGCGACAACACCGAGATGAACGTCGCGCTCATCCAGCCCATCGCGATGGAGGACGGTCTCAAGTTCGCCATCCGTGAGGGTGGCCGCACCGTCGGTGCGGGTCGAGTGACCAAGATCATCAAGTAGCACGATCGTGGAGTGGCGGTCGGCCCTCAACGCAGGGCCGGCCGCTTCCCCACGAGGGGGCCGCGCCGCAGGGCGCGAACCCTGGCAGGGACCCCACGAACCGTGATCTCGCAGTTGGTTCGGCCGAACGATGACCGAAGTAACTGCCAGATCACGGAAGAAAGCGCGGACTTACAGCGTCTGCTACGTGGGGCATGTGCGGAGAACGTCGCCCCAGGGCGAAGTGGGCTCCGCACAACGTGGAGGGGACGTCCAAGGCGACCCCGGCCATGACACAGCGGCAACAGCCGCACGTAACTTTTTCAGACGACAGTGAAGGACACCGAGGCCATTATGGCGGGACAGAAGATCCGCATTCGGCTCAAGGCCTATGACCACGAGGTCATCGACGTCTCGGCCAAGAAGATCGTCGAGACGGTGACAAGGACTGGCGCCAAGGTCGCGGGCCCGGTGCCGCTGCCGACCGAGAAGAACGTGTACTGCGTCATCCGCTCGCCGCACAAGTACAAGGACAGCCGCGAGCACTTTGAGATGCGCACGCACAAGCGGCTGATTGACATCATCGATCCGACGCCGAAGACGGTCGACTCGCTCATGCGACTCGACCTTCCCGCCGGCGTTGACATCTCGATCAAGCTCTGAGGGAACGCACTGACATGGCTAAGCAGATCAAGGGCGTCCTGGGCAAGAAGCTCGGCATGACCCAGGTCTTCGACGCGGACAACCGGATGGTCCCGGTGACCGTCGTCGAGGCTGGTCCGTGCGTCGTGACCCGCGTCCGCACCGCTGAGAAGGACGGCTACACCGCCGTCCAGCTGGGCTTCGGGCAGGTCGACCCGCGGAAGGTCAACAAGCCGCTCGGCGACTACCTGCGCAAGCACGACATCACCCCGCGCCGTTACTTCGCGGAGATCCGCACTGACGACGTGAGCGAGTACACCCTGGGCCAGGAGCTCTCGGCCGACACCTTCGAGGCCGGCCAGTACGTCGATGTGACGGGCAAGAGCAAGGGCAAGGGGTACGCGGGTGTCATGAAGCGTCACGGCTTCAAGGGCCTGGGTGCCTCGCACGGTACGCAGCGCAAGCACCGCTCGCCGGGTTCCATCGGTGGCTGCGCCACCCCGGGCCGCGTTTTCAAGGGCGTGCGCATGGCCGGCCGGATGGGCAACGTCCGCACGACCGTCCAGAGCCTCAAGGTTCACGCCGTGGACGCCGAGAAGGGCCTCATCCTGATCAAGGGTGCGATCCCCGGCGCCAACGGCAGCCTGGTTCTGGTCCGCACCGCCGCCAAGAAGGGGGCTGCCAAGTGAGCACCATTGACGTCCTCGACGTGAGCGGCGACAAGGCCGGGACCGTCGACCTGCCGGAGGACATCTTCGGCACGAAGGTCAACATTCCGCTGATCCACCAGGTCGTCGTGGCCCAGCTCGCCGCTCGCCGGCAGGGCACCCACAAGGCCAAGACCCGTGGTGAGGTCAGTGGCGGCGGCAAGAAGCCGTACCGCCAGAAGGGCACCGGCCGCGCCCGTCAGGGCTCGACCCGCGCTCCGCAGTTCACCGGCGGTGGCACCGTCCACGGCCCGGTTCCGCGGGACTACTCGCAGAAGACTCCCAAGAAGATGAAGGCCGCCGCCCTGCGCGGGGCCCTGTCCGACAGGGCGACCGGCGGCCGCGTTCACGTGGTCAGCGGTCTGGTCACGGGGGAGACCCCGAAGACCAAGGCGGCTCTTGAGTCGCTTCGCAGGATCACCAAGGCCCGTAGCGTCCTGGTCGTCGTCGACGAGGGTGACGAGCTCAGCTGGCTGAGCCTGCGCAACGCTCCCGAGGTCCACCTGCTGGACGCCGGGCAGCTCAACACCTACGACGTGCTCTGCCACGACGACGTCGTTTTCACTCAGGCGGCGTACGACCAGGTCGTCGCGCGTCTGAGCAAGAGCGGGAAGGAAGACGCCTGATGGAGAAGATCGCCGACCCGCGCGACATCATCATCAAGCCGGTTGTCTCCGAGAAGAGCTACGGCCTGATCGACGAGCACAACAAGTACACGTTCCTGGTGCGGAAGACGGCCAACAAGACGCAGGTCAAGATCGCTGTTGAGAAGATCTTCGGCGTCAAGGTGGCCAGCGTCAACACCATCAACCGCCAGGGCAAGCGTAAGCGGACCAGGTTCGGCTACGGCCAGCGTCCGGCTACCAAGCGGGCGATCGTCAGCCTGGTCGAAGGCGACCGGATTGACATCTTCGGCCAGATCGGCTGACGCGCTCGCTCAGTAAGTACAGGGAGAAAGCCCCTCACCGCCAGGTGAGGGGCGTTCGACCGGATTAACCGACGAAGGATGAACGAAAAAGATGGGCATCCGTAAACTCAAGCCGACGACCCCGGGTCGCCGCGGCGCCAGCGTCTCGGACTTTGCCGAGATCACGCGCAGCACGCCCGAGAAGTCGCTGCTTGCACCCCTGCACAGCAAGGGTGGCCGTAACGTCCACGGCCGTGTCACCACCCGTCACCAGGGCGGTGGCCACAAGCGCGCCTACCGGATCATCGATTTCCGGCGTCACGACAAGGACGGGATCCCGGCCAAGGTCGCTCACATCGAGTACGACCCGAACCGCACCTCCCGTATCGCGCTGCTGCACTACGCCGACGGGGAGAAGCGCTACATCCTCTGCCCGACCGGCCTCAAGCAGGGCGACAAGATCGAGAACGGCCCCACGGCCGACATCAAGCCGGGCAACTGCCTCCCGCTGCGCAACATCCCGACCGGTACCTTCATCCACGCGGTGGAGCTCCGTCCGGGCGGTGGCGCCAAGCTGGGCCGGTCCGCCGGCGCGCAGATTCAGCTCCTCGCCAAGGAGGGCCAGTACGCCACGCTGCGTATGCCCTCCGGTGAGATGCGCCAGGTCGACGTTCGCTGCCGGGCCTCCATCGGCCAGGTCGGCAACGCCGAGCAGGCCAACATCAACTGGGGTAAGGCCGGACGTATGCGGTGGAAGGGCAAGCGCCCCACCGTCCGCGGTGTCGCGATGAACCCGGTCGACCACCCGCACGGTGGTGGTGAGGGTAAGACCTCCGGCGGTCGTCACCCCGTCAACCCCAAGGGCAAGCCCGAGGGGCGTACTCGTGCGGCGAACAAGGCCAGCGACCGGCTGATCATCCGCCGTCGTACCAAGCGGAAGAAGCGGTAGGAGCAGCCAAAATGCCACGTAGCCTTAAGAAGGGTCCCTTCGTGGACGATCACCTTCAGAAGAAGGTGGATGTCCAGAACGAGAAGGGCACCAAAAACGTCATCAAGACGTGGTCGCGGCGCTCCATGATCGTGCCCGACATGCTCGGTCACACGATCGCCGTTCACGACGGCCGTAAGCACGTCCCGGTGTTCGTCACCGAGTCGATGATCGGTCACAAGCTGGGCGAGTTCGCGCCGACGCGGACCTTCCGCAGCCACGTCAAGGAAGACCGCCGCAGCCGGCGATAAGCGCCTTAGGGAGAGGACGTCGAACAGGGAACGGTCGGAGACGATCGTCAGCTGGCACGACGGACTCGCCCGATACGAAGCAGAAGGTAAGAGGAGTAAGCGATGGAAGCCAGGGCTCAGGCGCGGTTCGCGCGCCACACGCCCATGAAGGCCCGCCGCGTGGTGGACCTCATTCGCGGGCTGCCCGCTTCGGAGGCGCAGGCCGTGCTGCAGTTCGCTCCCCAGTCGGCGAGCGAGACCGTGTACAAGGTGCTGTCGAGCGCCATTGCCAACGCGGAGCACAATTTCAAGCTCGACCGTGACACGCTCTTCGTGAGCCGTGCCTGGGTCGACGAGGGCCCGACGCTGAAGCGGTTTCGTCCCCGTGCTCAGGGTCGCGCCTATCGGATCAACAAGCGGACCAGCCACATCACCGTGATCGTGGAGTCCCGCGAGCCGAAGGGGAGGACCCGCTAGTGGGTCAGAAGGTTAACCCGCACGGGTTCCGCCTCGGCATCACGACCGACTTCAAGAGCCGGTGGTATGCCGACAAGCTCTACAAGTCGTACGTTGCCGAGGATGTGGCGATCCGCCGCATGCTCAAGAAGGGCATGGAGCGGGCCGGCATCTCCAAGGTGGAGATCGAGCGGACCACCGACCGGGTTCAGGTCGACATTCACACCGCCCGTCCGGGCATCGTCATCGGCCGCCGCGGCGCCGAGGCGGACCGGATCCGCGGTGACCTCGAGAAGCTGACCAAGAAGCAGGTCCAGCTGAACATCCTCGAGGTCAAGAACCCTGAGATCGACGCTCAGCTCGTCGCTCAGGGTGTGGCCGAGCAGCTGTCCAGCCGTGTCTCGTTCCGCCGTGCCATGCGCAAGGCGATGCAGTCGGCGATGAAGAGCGGTGCCAAGGGCATCCGGGTGCAGTGCTCCGGCCGTCTTGGCGGCGCTGAGATGTCCCGTTCGGAGTTCTACCGCGAGGGCCGCGTGCCCCTGCACACCCTCCGTGCGGACATCGACTACGGCCTGTACGAGGCCCGTACCACCTTCGGCCGCATCGGCGTGAAGGTGTGGATCTACAAGGGTGAGGCTCCGACCAGCCGCGCCGAGCGCGAGGCGGCTGCCGCCGGTGCTCGTGCGGGCCAGCGTCGTGACCGCGACGACCGTCGCGGCCCCGGTGCCGGTGGCGGCGACCGTCCCCGTCGTGGTGCCGGTGGCGCCCGTCGTGGTGCCGGTGCCGGCCGTGGCGACCGCGCCCCCAGGACCGAGGCGGCCTCCCAGGCTGCCCCCGAGACCGGCCCGGCTGCGCAGCCGGGTGCTGAAGGGAGCTGACCATGCTGATCCCGCGCAGGGTCAAGCACCGTAAGCAGCACCGGCCCGACCGCCACGGCGCCGCCAAGGGCGGCACCAGGGTCGTGTTCGGCGAGTTCGGCATCCAGGCGATTGAGCACTCCTACGTGACCAACCGCCAGATCGAGTCGGCTCGTATCGCGATGACCCGTCACATCAAGCGTGGCGGAAAGGTCTGGATCAACATCTATCCGGACCGTCCCCTCACCAAGAAGCCCGCCGAGACCCGTATGGGTTCCGGTAAGGGTTCGCCGGAGTGGTGGATCGCCAACGTCAAGCCCGGCCGCATCATGTTCGAGCTGTCGGGTGTCGCCGAGCCGGTGGCTCGCGAAGCCCTGCGGCGTGCGATGCACAAGCTGCCGATGAAGTGCCGGTTCGTCAAGCGTGAAGTGGGTGAGGCGTGATGGCTAAGGGCCTGACCGCCGGTGAGCTGCGGGTGGAAGACCAGGACACCCTGGTCACGAAGCTGAAGGAAGCCAAGGAGGAGCTGTTCAACCTCCGCTTCCAGGCTGCGACCGGCCAGTTGGAGAGCCACGGGCGGCTACGTGCCGTTCGCCGCGAGATCGCCCGTATCTACACGGTGATGCGCGAGCGGGAGCTCGGAATCGTCACGGTAGAGAAGGAGTCGATTGATGGCTGAGGCCACGGAAACCACGACCGAGACGCGGAACTACCGCAAGACCCGTGAGGGTCTGGTCGTCAGCGACAAGATGGACAAGACTGTCGTGGTCGCTGTCGAGGACCGCGTCAAGCACCCCCTGTACGGCAAGGTCATCCGCAGGACGACCAAGTACAAGGCGCACGACGAGGCCAACACCTGTGGTGTCGGCGACCGCGTCCTCCTGATGGAGACCCGGCCGCTCTCCGCCAGCAAGCGCTGGCGGGTCATCGAGATCCTCGAGAAGGCCAAGTAGTTAACGCGCCTCGTGGGGGGTGACACCGTCACCCCCCACGAAGGCGTCCAAGGGGGCGAAGCGATCTTCGCTCCGCCTGCGCCGGCGGTCCCGCAAGGACTGTCGCCGGAGGACAAAGACCCAGCAGGTTCCGCAAGGCTCACCCACGGGTGAGAACCAGCGAGACAAACAGGAGTACAAGTGATCCAGCAGGAGTCGCGGCTCAAGGTCGCCGACAACACCGGTGCGAAGGAAGTCCTTTGCATCCGTGTGCTCGGTGGCTCGGGCCGGCGCTACGCGGGAATCGGCGACATCATCGTCGCCACGGTCAAGGACGCCATCCCGGGCGGCACCGTGAAGAAGGGCGATGTGGTCAAGGCCGTCATCGTCCGCACTGTCAAGGAGCGCCGCCGGCCCGACGGCTCCTACATCCGCTTCGACGAGAACGCCGCCGTCATCATCAAGGACAGCGGCGACCCCCGGGGCACTCGCATCTTCGGTCCCGTTGGTCGTGAGCTGCGTGACAAGAAGTTCATGCGGATCATCTCGCTCGCGCCGGAGGTGTTGTAATGCCGAAGCTGCATGTGAAAAAGGGTGACCTCGTACTGGTCATCGCCGGTAAGGACAAGGGTGCCAAGGGCCGGGTGATCGCCGCCCACCCGCGCGACGAGCGCGTGGTGGTCGAGGGCGTCAACATGGTCAAGAAGCACTCCAAGGAGACCAACCAGGGTCCGCGTGGCGCCAAGACCGGCGGCGTGCAGACCATGGAGGCTCCCATCCACGTGAGCAACGTCAAGAAGCTCAAGGATGACGACAAGCCCGCCAAGAAGGAGTCGGCCAAGGCTGCTTCCGAGGAGACGGGTGAGGACAACTGATGACCGCGAACACTGAAGAGCGGACCCTCCCGCGCCTCAAGCAGCGCTACCGCGAAGAGATCATCGCGAAGCTGAACGAGCAGTTCGGGTTCGAGAACATCATGCTGGTGCCCACCATCACCAAGATCAAGGTGAACATGGGCGTCGGCGAGGCCGCGCGTGACTCGAAGCTCATCGAAGGCGCCGTCCGCGACCTCACGGTGATCACCGGCCAGAAGCCGGCGGTCGTCCGCGCCCGCAAGTCCATCGCCCAGTTCAAGCTGCGCGAGGGCATGCCGATCGGCGCGCACGTCACGCTCCGTGGCGACCGCATGTGGGAGTTCCTCGACCGGCTGCTCTCGCTGGCGCTGCCCCGCATCCGTGACTTCCGCGGCCTGTCGCCCAAGCAGTTCGACGGCAACGGGAACTACACCTTCGGTCTCACCGAGCAGGTCATGTTCCACGAGATCGACCAGGACAAGGTCGACCGCCAGCGTGGTATGGACATCACGGTCGTGACCACCGCTAAGACCGACGACCAGGGCCGGGCGCTGCTGAAGCACCTCGGCTTCCCGTTCAAGGAGGCCTGATCATGGCGAAGACGTCGCTCAAGGTCAAGGCTGCTCGCAAGGCCAAGTTCGAGGTCCGGGCGTACACTCGGTGCTCGCGCTGTGGTCGTCCCCGCGCCGTCTACCGGAAGTTCGGCCTGTGCCGCATCTGCTTCCGCGAGATGGCGCACCGGGGCGAGCTGCCCGGCATCACCAAGTCGAGCTGGTAGCCGTCCGCGCGGCCCCGTGATCATCGCGGGTCCGCGCGTGGCACCGGCCACACATAGAAGTTCGTATTCACCGGGCGCCGACTACAGGCGCCCATGACCGCACCGAAGGTCCCCAGTGGAAACCGTGGTGAGGAAGGCCACCGGCCATGACGATGACCGACCCGATCGCAGACATGTTGACGCGTCTGCGAAACGCGAACTCGGCGTACCACGACAGCGTGGCGATGCCGTACTCGAAGATCAAGGCGCACATCGCCGAGATCCTCCAGCAGGAGGGTTACATCCAGGCCTGGACCGTCGAAGACGCCAAGGTCGGAAAGAACCTCGTGGTGGAGCTGAAGTTCGGGCCGAGCCGTGAGCGGTCGCTCGCGGGCCTGCGACGGGTTTCCAAGCCCGGCCTGCGGGTCTATGCAAAGAAGGACAACCTGCCCCGAGTCCTGGGCGGACTGGGCGTCGCGATCATTTCGACGTCCGGCGGTCTCATGACGGACAAGCAGGCCGGCAAGCGTGGAGTGGGCGGGGAAGTCCTCGCCTTCGTTTGGTAGAGGGGAGAACGAACAGCATGTCAAGAATCGGACGGCTGCCCATCCCCGTACCGAACGGAGTGGACGTCGCCATCGACGGCCGGGACGTCACGGTCAAGGGCCCCAAGGGCACGCTTTCGCTTACGGTCGCGGAACCCATCGCGATCGCCAAGGGTGATGACGGAACTCTCTCCGTCAGCCGCCCCAACGACGAGAACAAGGTCCGTGCGCTGCACGGTCTGTCCCGCACCCTGGTCGCCAACATGGTGACCGGTGTGACCCAGGGGTACTCGAAGTCCCTGGAGATCGTGGGCGTCGGTTACCGCGTGCAGGCCAAGAGCCCGACTCAGCTTGAGTTCGCTCTCGGCTTCAGCCACCCGGTGATCGTCGACGCCCCCGAGGGTGTCACCTTCCGCGTCGAGAAGCCGACGCTGTTCCATGTGGACGGCATCGACAAGCAGAAGGTCGGCGAGATCGCCGCGAACATCCGCAAGCTGCGCAAGCCCGACCCGTACAAGGGCAAGGGCGTGCGCTACCAGGGTGAAGTTATCCGCCGCAAGGTCGGAAAGGCTGGTAAGTAGGCATGGCTGGCAAGACTGCGTTCGGCAAGCACACGGCCGCCCGCGCCGTCTCGCGGGCCCGCCGCCACGGCCGAGTCCGCAAGAAGGTGGTCGGCACGGCCATGCGTCCGCGCCTGGTCGTCAACCGCTCCACGAGGCACCTCTTCGTGCAGATCGTCGACGACGCCCAGGGCCACACGCTGGTGAGCGCCTCCACCATGGACGCCTCCCTGCGCTCGGCCGAGGGCGCCAAGACCGACAAGGCCAAGCAGGTCGGCGAGCTTCTCGCTCAGCGGGCCAAGGCAGCCGGGATCACCGCGGTCGTGTTCGACCGGGGTGGCAACCGCTACGCGGGCCGCATCGCGGCTCTCGCGGACAGCGCCCGCGAAGGTGGACTGGAGTTCTGATGACTCCTTTCACCAGAGCGCAACCGATGGCCCGTCTTACGAATGAGAAGAGGAACCACTAATGGCTGGAGCTCCGCGTCGCGGTGGCGCCGCCGGTGGCGAGCGGCGTGACGGTCGTCGTGACGACCGCCGCGGTGGCAACGCTGACAAGGGCGTCTCGTACATCGAGCGCGTTGTGAAGATCAACCGAGTGGCCAAGGTCGTGAAGGGTGGTCGTCGCTTCAGCTTCACCGCCCTCGTCATCGTCGGTGACGGCAACGGCATGGTCGGTGTCGGCTACGGCAAGGCCAAGGAAGTGCCCGCGGCGATCGCCAAGGGTGTCGAAGAGGCCAAGAAGCACTTCTTCAAGGTGCCCCGTATCCAGGGCACCATCCCGCACATCGTGCAGGGCGAAGAGGCCGCCGGCGTCGTCTTCCTGCGTCCGGCGTCGCCCGGTACCGGTGTCATCGCCGGTGGTCCGGTGCGCGCCGTGCTGGAGTGCGCGGGCATCCACGACGTGCTGTCCAAGTCGCTCGGCTCGGACAACCCGATCAACATCGTGCACGCCACCGTGGCCGCTCTGAAGGGCCTCAGCCGCCCCGAGGAGATCGCGGCCCGCCGTGGCCTGCCGCTCGAGGACGTCGCCCCCAAGGCGATGCTCAAGGCTCGCGCCGAGGGTCTCGCGGAGGCCGCGGCGGCGAAGGCGGTGAGCTAGCCCATGGCACGCCTGAAGATTACCCAGGTCCGCTCGAAGATCGGTGGCAAGCAGAAGCAGCGTGACTCGCTGCGCTCGCTCGGTCTTAAGCGAATCGGCGACGTCGTCGTCAAGGAGGACCGCCCGGAGATCCGCGGCATGGTCTCCGTGGTGACGCACCTCGTCACCGTGGAAGAGGTCGACTAGACATGGCAGAGAACACTCCGCTCCGCATCCACCACCTGCGTCCGGCCCCCGGCGCCAACAAGTCGAAGGTCCGCAAGGGCCGCGGCGAGGCGTCCAAGGGCAAGACCGCGGGTCGTGGCACCAAGGGCACGAGGGCCAGGAACAAGGTTCCGCTCGGCTTCGAGGGTGGTCAGGTTCCGCTGCAGCGGCGCCTGCCCAAGTTCAAGGGCTTCTCCAACGCCCTGTTCAAGACGACCTACCAGGTCGTCAACCTTGACAGGCTTGGCGAGCTGTTCCCCGAGGGTGGCGACGTCACCGTCGAGGCACTGATCGCCAAGGGTGCGGTTCGCAAGAACCAGCTCGTCAAGGTTCTGGGAACCGGTGACATCTCCGTGGCGTTGAACGTGGAGGCGCACGCCTTCTCCGCCAGTGCCAAGGAGAAGATCGCTGCTGCCGGGGGCTCCGTCTCCGAGCTGTAGGCGTCATCACGCGGCGCGGGGGCTCGTAATGGGCTCCCGCGCCCGTAGTGCGTTAGAGTTCGCTGGACAGTGGGCCTCGACTCATTTCCTTGGGCTCATTGACTGGATATGGCAAAGATGGAACACCCCCGCACCATCGCTGACCGACCTCGCCTTTCAGGCGCGCAGGAGGGACCGTGCTGACCGCATTTACCCGAGCGTTCCGTACGCCGGACCTGCGTAAGAAGTTGCTCTTCACCTTGGGCATCATCGCGCTGTTCCGACTTGGGTCGGTCCTGCCGACTCCGGGTGTGCATACCGAGAACATCAGCCGTTGTCTCACCCAGGCGCAGGCGGGGGACGCGGGCAACATCTACGGAATGGTGCAGCTGTTCAGCGGCGGCGCCCTCCTGAAACTTTCAGTGTTCGCCCTCGGCATCATGCCGTACATCACCGCGAGCATCATTCTCCAGCTGCTCGTCGTGGTCATTCCGCGCCTGGAGGCCCTCAAGAAGGAGGGGCAGGCCGGACAGACCAAGATCACACAGTACACGCGTTACCTGACTGTCGGGCTGGCCATCCTGCAGTCGACCGCCTTCGTGGCTCTGGCCCGCGGCGGTCAGCTGTTCCCGCAGTGCCGCGAGGAGATCCTCCTCGACAAGGACAACGTCTTCGCCATCGTCACGATGGTGCTGACCATGACCGCCGGTACCGCCGTCGTCATGTGGCTGGGCGAGCTCGTCACCGACCGGGGCATCGGCAACGGCATGTCCATCCTGATCTTCACGCAGGTCATCGCCGTCTTCCCGTCCGAGCTGATGAACATCGCCAGGCAGAAGGGCGGCTTCGTCTTCGCCGTGGTCGTCGTCGTCGGTATCGCGATGATCGCCCTGGTCGTGATGGTGGAGCAGGCCCAGCGCCGGATCCCGGTGCAGTACGCCAAGCGCATGGTCGGCCGTCGGATGTACGGCGGGACGTCGACCTACATCCCGCTGAAGGTCAACCAGGCCGGCATCATCCCGGTCATCTTCGCCTCCTCGCTGCTCTACCTTCCGCAGCTGATCACGACGCTCTTCACGAACAGCCAGGAAGAGCCGAACCAGATCATCCAGTGGATCTCGCAGGAGTTCGGCGGCGCAGGGACCACCCCGACGTACATGATCACCTTCTTCCTGCTTATTGTGTTCTTCACGTACTTCTACGTGTCGATTACCTTCAACCCCGTTGAAGTCGCCGACAACATGAAGAAGTACGGTGGTTTCATCCCGGGCATCCGCCCGGGGCGCCCGACGGCTGAGTACTTGAACTATGTGCTCACGCGACTCACCGCTCCTGGCGCGTTGTATCTGGGCCTGATCTCCATGGTGCCGATCGTCGCGCTGGCGCTCGTCGGTGCGAGTCAGAACTTCCCGTTCGGAGGGACGAGCATTCTGATCATGGTTGGTGTCGGCCTTGACACCGTGAAGCAGATCGAAAGCCAGCTACAGCAGCGCAACTATGAAGGCTTCCTGAAGTAGTGCGCCTCGTCCTGGTCGGGCCCCCCGGAGCGGGTAAGGGGACACAGGCCCAGTTCGTTGCGTCGAACCTGTCGATCCCGAAGATTTCGACAGGTGACATCTTCCGTGCCAATGTCTCGGGCGGTACGGAGCTCGGCAAGCTTGCCAAGGAATACATGGACCGCGGTGACCTCGTACCCGATGAGGTCACCATCGCGATGGTCCGCGACCGACTCGCTGAGAAAGACGCGCAGGATGGTTTCCTGCTCGACGGCTTCCCCAGGAACGTGCCTCAGGCCGAGATCCTGAAGAAGATCCTCGCCGAGTTCGGAGCGGGTCTGGACATCGTCCTGGAGCTCGTGGTCGACGACGAGGAGGTCGTCCGCAGGCTCGCCGGGCGCCGCACCTGTGGCCAGTGCGGTCGTATCTGGCACGTCGACTTCGATGACAAGAAGGACGACATCTGCGACGCCTGCCAGGGGCGGCTGTACCAGCGGGACGACGACAAGGAGGAGACCGTCAGGCACCGCCTGGAGGTCTACCAGGAGCAGACCGCGCCCCTGGTCTCCTTCTACGCGGACGAGGGCATCCTGGTCGGCGTCGATGCCACCGGTCCGGTGGAAGAGATCACTCAGCGCGCTATGGAGGCACTGAACCCTTTCATCGGCTAGCGAAGCGATATGTGCCTTGCACGCCATCCATGGGAAGCCATGGGTGGCGTGCTGTCATTTAGGGCAGAATCTGGGGAATTGAGCTTCCGGACCGCCCGTTGAACCACCCCAGGGGGTGCGCACGTGTTCAAGAAGAACAAACACGGAATCCAGATGAAGACGCCCGAGCAACTGGAGAAGATGCGGGCGGCGGGCCTGGTGGTCGGCCGTACCCTGCAGTTGCTGCGGGAGAGCGTCCAGCCGGGCATGACGCCCATGGACCTCGACGCGATCGCGGAGAAGGCCATCAGGGGTGAGGGGGCGATCCCCTCCTTCAAGGGCTACCAGGGCTTCCCGGCGACCATCTGCGCGTCGGTCAACCACGAGGTGGTCCACGGCATCCCGAACGACCGCCGCGCGCTGCGGGAGGGCGATGTCATCTCGATCGACTGCGGTGCCATCCTGGACGGCTGGCACGGCGACTCGGCCATCACGGTCCCGATCGGCGAGGTGGATCCCAAGCTGACCGAGCTGATGCGGGTCACCGAGGAGGCGATGTGGCGGGGCATCGCCGCGCTCACCGCGGGCCGCCACCTGTCCGATATCGGCCACGAGGTGGAGAAGTACGTCCGCTCCCAGGGGCGCTACGGCATCCCGCAGGAGTACGGCGGGCACGGCATCGGCACCGAGATGCACATGGACCCGTGGGTGGCCAATCACGGCAAACCGGGTCGTGGCCCGCGTTTCGAGCCGGGCATGTGCTTCGCCATCGAACCGATGGTCAACCTGGGGACGGACAGGACCAAGGTGCTGGCCGACGACTGGACCGTGGTCACGATCGACGGGAAGGCCTCGGCACACTTCGAACACAGCGTCGCCGTGACACATAATGGACCTTGGGTGTTGACCGCACTTGACGGGGGAAAAGAGCGGCTTGCCGACTTGTTGGGAGACGCGGGCTAGATCAGGCCCGCAGCTGAGCGGATGTGGTTGATATGGCGGCTGGTCCGGAGATGCGAGCTTCCGATGGGGACCGCGACAAGGTCGCCTCGGTCCTGCGGGAGCACTACGCGCAGGGGCGCCTGACCACCGAGGAGTTCGACGAGCGCCTCGAACAGCTCTACACCAGCAAGACCTACGGCGAACTCGCCGTCCTCACCTCCGACCTTCCCGAGGTCGACCTGCGCCGGCTTCCAGAGACCCCCTCCCGCTCCCCTGAGCGGGCCAGGAAGCCCGGGCAGGGTAAGGGGCAGAACAAGGGGCTGGCGGCCGCCTGGGGCGTCTGGGCGACGGTCAGTGGTGTCAACTGGATGATCTGGCTCATCATCGGGGTGACAAACGGCTTCGACTTCCCCTACGCGTGGCCGCTGTGGATCATGGGCCCGTGGGGTGTGGTGTTGCTGGTGACGACCTTCCTCGCCGGGCCGGAGGAGGACGAGAAGCCGTCCTGAGGAGTGGGGGAAGGGCCACGGCGGATACCGGGTCGTCGGATGCCGGCCTGTGGCGTGGGCCGCCTCGGGATTCAGGTGGGACTCCGGATGGCCTCGACCGGGGCGGTCCGCTGGGAGATCCGGCCTGACCGGGCCGCCGGAGTGCTGGTCTGACCAGGCTGGACATGCCACAATGAGGCCACGGGCATTCGCGCGTCGAGCCGTGCCGTCCATCCCTTCAGGGATCTGCGGTATCCTTTGTAGCGGTTGTGTCAAGGTGCCGGCCGTGTGTTTCGCATTTCCTCGCCCGGTGCCGTACACTCCTTCTTCGGTTCACTATGACCATTGCGCGTCGGCGGTGTCGCAACCGCCGCTCTCATCGAAGCGCTGGGTCGCGGCTGCTTAGTGTTCCGAAGCCTCAGACGACCGATCAGTGAAACGCGAGGGACATGGCCAAGAAAGACGGCGCCATCGAGATCGAGGGCACTGTGGTTGAGTCGCTCCCGAACGCGATGTTCAGGGTGCAACTCGATAACGGCCATAAGGTCCTGGCCCACATCAGCGGGCGGATGCGGATGCACTACATCCGGATCCTTCCTGACGACAGGGTTGTCGTCGAACTGAGCCCCTACGACCTCAGTCGTGGGCGGATCGTCTACCGATACAAGTAAGCGTCTGAGGGACGAATAGGACTATGAAGGTCAAGCCGAGCGTCAAGAAGATCTGTGACAAGTGCAAGGTGATTCGCCGGCACGGTCGCGTCATGGTGATCTGCGACAACCTGCGCCACAAGCAGCGCCAGGGCTAGTCGTTCCAACAGGCCCCACGAGAGTCCGCTCCTAAGAGGAGGGCTCGGCACATGTGGGGTTTTCAAGGTAATCGCGTTTCACACCTGCGTCGGCGGCTCGCGCCGTACCCCGCAGGAGACCCCCGGTCGGAGGCCGGGGCCCTCACCCCGGGCATGGGGAGGGGAAGTGAGGCGTAGGACCTCCGCCACAACGAAGGAGAATGCCCGACCATGGCTCGCCTGGTTGGCGTCGACCTCCCCCGCGACAAGCGGCTGGAGATCGCTCTCACCTACATTTTCGGGATCGGCCGCACGCGCGCGCTCGAAACCCTCAAGGCCACCGGTGTGAACGGCGACCTCCGCGTTCACCAGCTCACGGACGAGGAACTCGTCCCGCTGCGCGACTACATCGAGGCGAACTACAAGATCGAGGGTGACCTCCGTCGCGAAGTTCAGGCCGACATCCGTCGCAAGATCGAGATTCAGTGCTACCAGGGCATCCGGCACCGCCGTGGCCTTCCCGTGCACGGTCAGCGCACGCAGACCAACGCACGCACCCGTAAGGGCAAGAAGAAGACCGTGGCCGGTAAGAAGAAGCCCGGTAAGAAGTAGTCCGCGTAGCCGCAGGACCGAAGACCTCAGGAGTGAAGGCAAAGAATGCCTCCTAAGAGCCGCCAGGGTGCACCGAAGAAGGTGCGCCGCAAGGAAAAGAAGAACGTCGCTCACGGGCACGCCCACATCAAGAGCACGTTCAACAACACGATCGTTTCGATCACCGACCCGAGTGGGAACGTGATCTCCTGGGCCAGTGCCGGCCACGTCGGGTTCAAGGGCTCTCGCAAGTCCACCCCGTTCGCCGCGCAGATGGCCGCGGAGAACGCCGCCCGCCGCGCCATGGAGCACGGCATGCGCAAGGTCGACGTCTTCGTCAAGGGCCCCGGCTCCGGTCGTGAGACCGCGATCCGCTCGCTGCAGGCGACGGGTCTTGAGGTCGGATCCATCCAGGACGTCACCCCCGTGCCGCACAACGGCTGCCGTCCGCCTAAGCGCCGTCGCGTCTGAGCCCAGGAGAAGATAGAAAATGGCTCGTTACACGGGTGCGGACTGCAAGCTCTGCCGTAGGGAGAAGACCAAGCTCTTCCTCAAGGGCAAGAAGTGCGAGTCCGCGAAGTGCCCCATCGAGATCCGTCCTTACCCGCCGGGTGAGCACGGCCGCGGCCGTCCCAAGGAGTCTGAGTACCAGCTCCAGCTTCGTGAGAAGCAGAAGACCCGCCGCATCTACGGCGTCCTCGAGAAGCAGTTCCACAACTACTACGAGGAAGCCAACCGCAAGACCGGCAAGACCGGTGAGAACCTCCTCCAGATCCTGGAGAGCCGTCTCGACAACGTGGTCTATCGCGCCGGTTTCGCCGAGTCGCGCGACGCCGCCCGCCAGCAGGTCCGTCACGGCCACATCCTGGTGAACGGCAAGAAGGTCGACATCCCGTCGTACCGGGTGCGCGAGCACGACATCGTCGAGGTCCGCGAGAAGTCGCGCAACCTCCTGCCCTACGAGGTGGCCCGCGCCACCGCCGGTGACAAGACGTACCCGGCGTGGCTCGGCGTCGTCCCGGACGCGCTGCGCGTCCTGGTCCACCAGCTCCCGGTCCGTCAGCAGATCGACACCCAGGTCCAGGAGCAGTTGATCGTCGAGCTCTACTCCAAGTAGCGGCTCCTCAGGTGCCGTGCGGCGATCTGCCGCACGGCACCTATGCTGTTGTTCGAGCGGCGTCAAATAGCGGGCGCCGTCATGCAAGGGAGATTTCACATGCTGATCGCTCAGCGTCCCTCCCTCCTCGAGGAGTCACTCGAGGAGACCCGGTCCAAGTTCATCATCGAGCCGCTGGAGCCGGGTTTCGGCTACACCATCGGCAACTCGCTGCGGCGCACGCTGCTGTCGTCCATCCCGGGCGCGGCGGTGACCAGCATCCGCATCGAGGGCGTGCTGCACGAGTTCACCACCGTGCCGGGTGTCAAGGAGGATGTCACCGACATCATCCTGAACCTCAAGGACCTGGTCGTCTCCTCCGAGCACGACGAGCCGGTGGTGATGTACCTGCGCAAGCAGGGCCCCGGTGACGTCACCGCCGCCGACATCGCGCCTCCGGCCGGTGTCGAGGTGCACAACCCCGAGCTGCGCATCGCCACCCTGAACGGCAAGGCGAAGCTGGAGATGGAGCTGACCGTCGAGCGCGGTCGCGGTTACGTCTCCGCCGCGCAGAACAAGCAGCCGGGCCAGGAGATCGGTCGCATCCCGATCGACTCCATCTACTCCCCGGTGCTCAAGGTCACCTACAAGGTCGAGGCGACCCGTGTCGAGCAGCGCACCGACTTCGACCGTCTGATCCTGGACGTCGAGACCAAGCCGTGCATGAAGCCCCGCGACGCGGTGGCCTCCGCGGGCAAGACCCTCGTCGAGCTGTTCGGCCTCGCCCGCGAGCTGAACGTCGAGGCCGAGGGCATCGACATCGGCCCGTCGCCGACGGACGCGGCCCTGGCCGCCGACCTGGCGCTGCCGATCGAGGAGCTGAACCTCACGGTCCGCTCCTACAACTGTCTCAAGCGCGAGGGCATCCACACCGTGGGTGAGCTCGTGGCGCGCAGCGAGCAGGACCTCCTCGATATAAGGAATTTCGGTGCGAAGTCCATCGAAGAGGTCAAGCAGAAGCTGCACGAGATGACGCTCGCGCTCAAGGACTCCCCGCCCGGGTTCGACCCGAGCGCGGTGGCCGGTGGCGGCTACGACGACGACGACAGCGCCTACGTCGAGACCGAGCAGTACTGATTTTTCTGTGACGGGGATCGTGAGCGACTCCCCGGCCCGACCCCGGTACCTCGTACGGCCGGGGCGGGTTTACTCCCAAGGAGAACGTTATGCCTAGGCCCACCAAGGGTGCCCGTCTCGGTGGCAGCCCGGCCCACGAGCGGCTGATCCTGGCGAACCTCGCCACCCAGCTGTTCCAGCACGGCCGGATCAAGACCACCGAGGCCAAGGCGAAGCGTCTGCGCCCGCTGGCGGAGAAGCTGATCACCAAGGCGAAGAAGGGCGACATGCACAACCGTCGCCAGGTGCTGACCGTCGTCCGGGACAAGGGCGTCGTCCACCACCTCTTCACCGAGATCGCCTCGACCTTCGCCGAGCGTCCCGGCGGCTACACCCGGATTACCAAGATCGGGCTTCGCAAGGGCGACGCCGCCCCGATGGCCGTGATCGAGCTGGTGTCCGAGCCGCTGAACACGGTTCGCGTCGGCCAGGCCAAGGCCGCCCCGGCCGCCAAGGTCGAGGAGACCAAGGTGGAGGAGGCCAAGGTGGAGGAGGCCAAGGTGGAGGAGGCCAAGGTCGAGGAGGCCAAGGTCGAGGAGACCGAGGTCGAGGAGACCGAGGTCGAGGGCGCCGAGGAGCCGAAGGCCGCTGAGGCGACCGAGGCTCCCGCCGAGGAGACCGAGGCCAAGAAGGACAACGCCTGATCTTTCAGGCCCCGTGAACGGGCCCGGCACTCCCTCCACCGGGATGCCGGGCTCTTTCCGTTCTCCGAGAGTCTTTCGAGAGGAGCATCGTGGTACGGCTGAGGCTGGATCTCGCCTATGACGGCACCGATTTCTCCGGCTGGGCCAGGCAGCCGGGACGGCGTACGGTCCAGGGGGAGATCGAGGAGGCGCTCGGCAGGATCCTCCGGCTTCCCGAGCCTCCGGCACTGACCGTGGCGGGGCGGACCGACGCGGGTGTGCACGCCCGCGGCCAGGTGGCCCATGTCGACCTGGACGCCGACGCGCTCGGCGCGCTGGACGGCCGCAACCACCGTGGGGCGCCCGCGGGCCAGGAGCCCGGATCGGTGGAGAAACTCGACGAGAGGCTCTCTGCCATGCGCAGGAGGCTCGCCGGAGTCCTCCCCCCGGATATACGTGTACATCTCGCCACGGTGGCTCCTGAAGGCTTTGACGCGCGGTTCTCGGCACTGTCAAGGCGATACGCCTACCGGATCTCCGACGCCCCGGGCGGGGTCGACCCGCTCCGCCGTCGGGAGGTCGTCTGGTACAGCCGGCCCCTGGACGTGGACAGGCTCAACGCGGCCGCCGCCGGTCTCCTCGGTGAGCACGACTTCGCCGCGTTCTGCAAGAGGCGTGAGGGTGCGACCACGATCCGTGAGCTACAGCGGCTCGACTGGGTCCGCGAGGACGGGCTCGTCGTGGCGACGGTCGTGGCCGACGCCTTCTGCCACTCCATGGTCCGGGCGCTCGTCGGGTCGCTGCTGCCCGTCGGTGAGGGCAGGCTCGCGGTCGAGTGGCCGAAAGGGGTGCTGGCGCAGGCCGTACGGGACTCGGGGGTGCATGTCGCGCCCGCGCACGGGCTCTGTCTTGAGGAGGTGCGCTACCCCGGCGCCGAGGAACTCGCCCGGCGGGCCGCGGAGACCCGCCGGGTGCGCACGCTCAGTTCGTGACGCGACGCTCCACGACCTTCGCGGTCTGGTCGCGGAAGGCGCCGCTGACCTTGCCCAGCGCCTTCTCCTTGGCCGTCGGCGTGTGGCCGTCGCTGTAGGTGGCGTAGCTGAACACGATGTAGCGACCCCACACCATCCCGGCCGCGTAGCCGCCCGCGATGTGCACCCGCTCGCCTCCCGTGCCGGCGGCCGAGGGCAGGCCACGGAACCAGAGGTTGCTCTCCAGGTTCTTGGCCTGGTCGGAGGCGACCGCGGACTCGCGGGTGGGCAGCACGGCGATCCCGGTGGTCACGGCGTATCTGCGCTTGCTGTCCACGTACGTCGCCCGCAGCACCCGGCGGCACTCCTGGCTGCGCAGGGTGCTGGCGAACCTGCCGGTCGCGGCCTTCTGGCACTGCTCGGTGACGTTGGTCTTGACCCGGGTGAACGTCGCCCCGGCCACGGACACCTTCTTGACGAAGGTGTCGGCCACCGTCATCTTTCCCGGATCGGTCCTCTCGGAGTTGAGCATCGTGGTGTTGATCGGCTCGGGCTCACTGGTGATGTCGAGTTCGTCGGTGGGGTCGATCTTTCCCGAACCGGGGATCGGATCCGTCGCGTTCGCCTCCTGCTTGGCACTGAAGGACTGGTAGGCGAAGAAGGCTCCGATGCCGATGCCGACCATCACGACCGCGACCACGGCCGCGAGCAGCGTCGTGCCGGCCCTGCTGCGGGCCGGTGGGGGAAGGGCGGGCGGGGGCTCGGGGGTGAACGCGGAGAGTGGGGTGAACGCCCCGCGCGTCATCGCCGGGTCACTCGGGGGGACGGGCGGCCCGCTCACGGCTGAGGACGCCACCGGCAGGGGAGGGAACGTGGGAAGCGGGGACCGCGGGGCGATCGCCGGAACACCGCTGGGCGGGGTGACCTGGTCCGCGGGGGGGAAGGACGGGGGCGGGCCGGCGGGGGCCGCCTGGGGAGGTGTCCGGGCGGGGACGGTCTGTTCGGCGGCGGGTGGGGGCAGCTGCGAGATCGGCTCCGGCGCGGCTGTCACGGGTTGCGCGACGGGCACGGGCACGGGGGGCTGAGCCGTCGGCACGGACCGGTCGCCGTCCTGGGGGCCCGCCTGGGCGGGGGCCGGAGCCTGGAGCGGCGTCTCCCGGTGGGCGAGGGGAGCCTGCGGGGGCGAGGCGGTGCGGGCGCTGACCGTTTTCTCGCTCTCGCCGACGCCCTCCTGGAAGGCGGCGTCCGGCGGCCAGACGGCGACGTCGCCGGGTTCTCCCGGGCGGGCGGGCGCCTCCTCGGGGTCCGTCCACACCGGCTCGCCGGTCGCGGCGGGCCATGGGGTCTCCTGCCCGGACGATGGCCAGACCTGCATTCCCGCGGCGGCCGCGGTGAAGGCCGGAGGCGGCTGCCAGAGCGGTGCTCCCGGCACGATGGGCGCGGTGGACAGCGGCGGGCCGTCCTCAGGCTGGGCGTACCAGTCGTAGGGGGCTCCGTCGTCGCCGGGGACCGTCCATGGCTGAGCCGCCCCCGGATCCGTCTTCGGCCACGCGGAAGGGCTGTGGGGCTGCTCGTCACCTGTGACAGGGTCGGTGACAGGGGCCCGCGGCGCATGGGGCGAGGGCTGGCCGAAACTCGGCGGCGGCGTCGCCGGTGCCGCCGAACCCTCGGCTTCATGTTGGTGCTCGGACCCGGATTCCTGGCCACGCATACGCGGCAGCCTAGCGACAGCTGAAGATCGTCATGCGGGTATGGCTGTATCGTCTGCCGGATTCATGCCTGAAAGCAGTGGTATGGGGGTCATGCTCAGGGGCGTTTTCCGGTCAGTGAACGCGACTCCAGTGCGGGGGTGACCGTCGCGTCCGCCGCTCCGAAGGCGGCCTGGTTCAGTTGCTTGACCTCGTTCTTCTTCGGCAGGTGCCCGTCTTTGTACTGGAACCAGACCATTACCACGTAGTGCCCGTGGCGCCACTCACCAACGAATGCCTCGCCGGTTCCAAGAAGTTTGGTGACCTTATCCTTACCTGGAAGCGGTTTGATGTACTCCTCCCGCTCCTTGCCCGTGCCGGCCGAGACGACTTTGGTCGCCCCCGCGGACGTCTTGAGGTTGGCGACCCCCACGGTTCCGATGATCTTCCCCGAGGCGTCGCGGAAGCTGGCGCGCAGGAGCTGTGTGCACTTGGCGGCGCTGAGGGCCTTCTGCAGCTTTTCCCCCACCACGGCGTTGCCGCACTTCCTGTCCGTCCTGCGCGTGGTCATCAGGTAGTTCTGCTTGCCGATCCGTACCTTCTTGTGCTTGAACACCTCGTTCAGGGTGAGTGCGTACGGGTCGGTCGCGCGGGAGGAGGCGAGGCCGAACTTGCCTTTCGCGATGTTGGCGGGCGGCATGAGAGGGGCCTTGGCCGAGGGAGTCGCCGTCCCGGGCAGCGGGGCGGGGTCGGAGTTGGCCAGTACGGCCAGGCCGATGCCTCCGGCGATCAGCGCGGCGAGCGCTCCGAGCGCGATGAAGATCGGGCGGCGTGAGCGGGGGCCCTCGTCGTAAGGGCTCCACATCTCCTTTCGCGGTCGCTCCTGCGGCGGGGAGGGCTGGGAGGGCTGGAGGGGTTGGGCGGGCGGCGTCGGCGGGGGCTCGGGGGCGCGGTTGTGCGGCGAGGCGTCGAACCAGTGCTGGCCCTGTGCGGGCGGCGACGCGTCAGGCCGGTGGTAAGGCTGGCGGCGCGGCGGCTCCACGGGAAAACCCATGTGCCGAGCGTAGCCCGGTATCAGGGCCGGTTGGCTCAGGAGTATCCGAAGTCCTGGGTCCACCACGGCCCCTCGGGCCCCTGGACGGCCCCGACGCCGGTGGCGGTGAGCTCGCAGTTGAGGATGTTGCGCCGGTGGCCGCTGGTCTCCATCCAGCTCCGGACCGCCTCGTCGGCAGAGGTGTAACCGCGCCCGATGTTCTCCGCGCCGCCGTCGCGGTAGCCGGTGGCATCCATCCGCTCCCAGGGCGACGTGCCGTTGGGGGAGGTATGGGAGAGGGTGCCGGCGGACGCCATCCCGGCCGAGTGTCTCCTGGCCGACAGGGTCAGCCTCCTGTCGATGTTGAGCGGCCCGCAGCCGGCCCGCCTGCGCTCGATGTTGATGAGCCTCACGACCTCACGCTCCATCGCGCCGAGGGCGGAGGTGGCGTCGTCGTCACCGTCGCCGTTGAGGAGATAGCGAGAGGGGCCGTCGTCGCCGGATCCGCCGGGCGTCGTGCGGGCGTCGTGGGTGGGGCGCGGACGCCGCTCCGCCGGGACGGTCGGGAGGGCGGAGGGACGGGCGACCCGGGTGAGCGGGGCCCGCTCCACCTGCCCGGCCAGGGCGCCGTTGCTGGGCGTGGGCCTGGTCGACCCGGGGCTGTTCAGGTAGATCTGGTCGGTGGCCTCCTCCTCGCGGCTGCCCCGGCCGATGATGAAGCCGACCAGCAGAACCGCCATCAGGCACACGAACACCCCCATACGACGCAGGCGCGCTCGCTGGGTATGCCCGGGGTGAGGAAGCTGCCACATACCGCTGTCAAAGATAGAGATGTTTGCGGTGAGTAAGAAGAGAATGGTGAGAAAGTGTTAGAACCGTCACGGACCCATGCCCGACGCTCTCCGCCGGGCTCCGGTGAGGACCTCCCCGGGAACCTCCGAGTCGACCGTGTGGACGCCGGTGGGGCCTCCCCTCTCCGCCGGGCTCCGGCTAGGCCTCCCCGGGAACCTCGGTCTCACAGCGCCGGCCACGGCTGATCCCCTGCCTGTGTGGCGGTTCCCCGGCACTGCCGGGTCCCGGGTAGAATGCCAGGGGCACCGCCGGAGAGGCACGTCTTTTTGACTCGCGCTCATCCGCGCCGGTACTCTGCTAGTTCGTTGTGTGCGAATTGGTCTCCTCTGCAGACCGATACGCGGCGCGTCCGGCGTCATCTCCTCTGTTCTGGAGACGGAAGGTCCGGGCTGTCGTGTGCCCGCACCTACCGACCCATGTTGCTGTCGTCTCCGACAGCGCCGAAGACGCGACCAAAGAAGGCATACGACCGTGCGCACGTACACACCCAAGCCTGCCGAAGTCGAGCGTCAGTGGCACATCATCGATGCCACCGACATCGTGCTTGGCCGGCTGGCCAGCCACGTCGCGATCCTGCTTCGCGGTAAGCACAAGCCGACCTTCGCCAACCACGTCGACACCGGTGATTTCGTCATCATCATCAACGCCGACAAGATCGCGCTGACCGGCAACAAGCTTGAGCAGAAGAAGGCTTACCGCCACTCGGGCTACCCGGGCGGTCTGCGTTCCATGACCTACGGCGAGCTCATGGACAAGCGTCCCGACCGCGCCGTCGAGAAGGCCGTGAAGGGCATGCTGCCCAAGAACGCCCTCGGCCGGAAGATGATCAAGAAGCTCAAGGTCTACTCCGGTTCCGAGCACCCGCACCAGGCGCAGCAGCCGGTGCCCTTCGAGCTCACCCAGATCGCCCAGTAGTCGCTAGCTGCTTGTCGCCAGCAGCGTTGGCCGATGGCCGACGCCGAGTAGGAAAGTTAGAGGAGAACCGTGGCTGAGCCCACCGGTGTCGAGACGCCCGTCGAGGGCGATCAGGAAGCGTACTCCTCGGAGGAGTTCCCCTCCGAGTACACCTCCGAGTCCACTGTCAGCGGCGACGTCGCCGTCCGTAAGCCCATCACCACCGGCAACTCGTACGGCACGGGGCGCCGCAAGGAATCCGTGGCCCGCGTGCGCATCGTGCCGGGCACCGGCAAGTGGACGATCAACGGTCGTACGCTTGAGAACTACTTCCCGAACAAGGTCCACCAGCAGATCGTCAACGAGCCCTTCGTGGTTCTTGGCGCCGAGGACCAGTTCGACGTCATCGCCCGCATCAACGGTGGCGGCGTCACCGGCCAGGCCGGCGCCCTGCGCATGGGTCTCTCCCGCGCGCTGACCGCCCTGGACGTCGAGGTCAACCGCCCGCCGCTGAAGAAGGCAGGCTTCCTGACCCGTGACGCCCGCGCCACCGAGCGCAAGAAGTACGGTCTCAAGAAGGCCCGCAAGGCTCCGCAGTACAGCAAGCGTTAAGTTGGGGCGCCTTTTCGGCACCGACGGGGTACGTGGGGTCGCGGGACGCGACCTCACGGCCGAGCTCGCCATGGACCTGTCCGTGGCCGCGGCTCATGTCCTCGGCGATGCCGGGGCGTTCAACGCCAGCGTCGGGCGGCGAGGCCGCCCCGTCGCCGTCGTGGGCCGGGACCCCCGGGCTTCAGGAGAATTCCTGGAGGCCGCGGTGGTCGCCGGCCTTGCGTCGTCTGGCGTGGACGTTCTCCGGCTCGGCGTGCTGCCCACCCCGGCGGTCGCTTACCTGACCACGGCTCTCAGAGCCGACATGGGCGTGATGATCTCCGCCTCCCACAATCCCGCCCCGGACAACGGGATCAAGTTCCTCACCCGCGGCGGCTACAAGCTGCCGGACACGGTGGAGAACGAGATCGAGCAGCGCCTCGGCGAGAAGTGGGAGCGCCCTGTCGGTGCCTCGGTCGGCCGCGTGCGCGAGGCGTACGGCGAGGCCGACCGCTACGTGTCCCACGTGCTGTCCACTGTGGACTGCCGTCTTGACGGCCTCAACGTGGTCCTCGACTGCGCCCACGGCGCCGCCCACATGGTGGCTCCCGAGGCGTTGCTGCGGGCAGGGGCCACCGTCGAGACGATCGGGGCGCGCCCCGATGGTCTCAACATCAACGCGGGGGTCGGCTCCACCCATCTGGACAAGCTCCAGCAGATCGTCGTCTCCCGCAACGCCGATGTCGGTATCGCCTACGACGGCGACGCGGACCGCTGCCTGGCCGTCTCGCACACCGGCGAGGTCGTCGACGGCGACCAGATCATGGCGGTGCTGGCCATGGCCATGCACGCCGAGGGGAAGCTGGTCGGCGACACCGTGGTGGCCACGGTCATGTCCAACCTGGGTTTCAAGCTCGCGCTCAAGAGCGCGGGGATCGACGTGGTGGAGACCGCCGTGGGCGACCGCTACGTCCTGGAGTCCATGAGGGCGGGCGGCTACAACCTGGGCGGCGAGCAGTCCGGCCACGTCCTGATGCTCGACCACGCCACCACCGGGGACGGCCTGCTGACCTCGCTGCACCTGCTGGCGGTCGTGGCGCGGGCGAAGAAGTCGCTGGCGGAGCTGGCCTCGGTGATGACCCGCCTGCCGCAGGTCCTGGTCAACGTCAAAGACGTCGACCGGGCCAAGGCCTCGGCTCCTGAGCTGGAGGCCGCGGTCGTCGCCGCGGAGTCGGAGCTGGGGGAGACCGGCCGGGTGCTGATCCGGCCGAGCGGCACCGAGCCGATGATCCGCGTCATGGTCGAGGCCGCCTCGGCGGAGCAGGCCGAGCAACTGGCGGGCCGGCTGGCCGAGGTCGTCCGTACGGCCTGCGGCTGAATCACCTGAATCACCTGAATCACCAGAGCACGGCCCGCACTCGGAGTGCGGGCCGTGCTCTGTCATTTTCCCGGCCCTCGCCGCCGCGACGATGAGCGATCGCGGATATAACGCCCCTTCCATCCATCTTGGGGTGCCTTGTTCTTGCTGTCGCTTTGCACCACTCTTGTCCGGCGCCACGCCACACTTCGCATTGATTGACACTCTGGGTCGTTGATCAGACACTTTCAGTGGTTGCGGAGGGATTTCCCTTCCCAGCACGGTTCATCGTGTCGGACGGCTCCGAACCCGGCGATCATCTGATCGCCTCGATCGCCACGATGCCCGCACGGTGGAAAACCGCCGACATCACGATCGATCGAAGGGGTGCCACGCCGTGCCTTTGTTCCTTGCTGTTCTCGGCGCTGTCCCCATGACCGGTTCTGCGGATCTCCGGTGGTCACGATGAACGGCCTCCCGCGTCCGGCGAGGGGCTCAGGCCGATCCATGGTCATGGCGGGAGGCGCGCTGCCGCGATGCGGGCGGACCCTCTCCAAACTTCTCGTGCTGAGCATGACCGTCGGCGCGCTGAGCGTCCCGGCCACCACCGCCACCGCGTCGGCGGCCGGCACCGTTGTGTTCAACCAGCCCTTCCGCAACAACACGGCCAACGGCGCCGGTGCCGTGGTGCTGCCCTCGTTGCCGAGCGGTTCGTCCGGGTCGAACTACGCCTGCCTGACCGCCTCCGGCAACACCGGCACCGGCGTCCTGCAGAGCTGCGCTACGAACACGGACAGTCAGGGCTCGGGCAAGCTGCGCCTGACGAACGCGACGACGAACAAGACAGGCGGCCTCTTCGGCGCGGTCAGCGTGCCCGCCTCGCAGGGGCTCGACGTGACGTTCAACACCTATCAGTACGGCGGAGGCGGGGCCGACGGCATCACCTTCGTGCTGGCGGCGGTCGATCCGGCGAACCCGAAGTCACCGGCCAACATCGGTCAGTCGGGCGGCGCGCTCGGTTACTCCGGAACCAGCTCCGTCATCGGTCTGGCGTACGGGTATCTCGGCATCGGCCTCGACGTGTACGGAAACTTCAGTGTGATCTGGCGTGGAACCCCGGGTGTTCACGCCCGGGAGGAAACGACAGTGCGGGAGGGCCGCCAAGGCCCGAGCGGTGCGGTGACCGGTAGGCCGTCGAGCGGCTCAGCCCGGGCGTCTCTGGTCTTCGATGTACTCCTTGATGATCGATAGGGGGGCGCCGCCGCAGGAGGCGGCGAAGTACGACGGCGACCAGAAATGCCCGCCCCACAGATACTGACGGATATGTGCCGGATACTCCTTGCGCAGTAGCCGGGCAGATACGCCCTTGAGGCTGTTCACCAGCGTCGAGAGGGCGACCTTGGGTGGGTAGCGCACGAGCAGGTGCACATGATCTTCCTCGCCGTTGAACTCGACCAGCTCCGCCCCGAAACTGTCGCACACCTCGATCATGATGTCCTCGCAGCGACGCAGGATCTCGTCGGTGAACACACCTCCCCGATATCTCGGGATAAAGACCAAATGCGCATGAAGCGCGCAGACCACGCTTCGGCCCCTTCTTACGTCGGGGTTCGGTTCCCATCTCGGTGACATGGACCTAACGCTAAAGTGTTCGATATGAAGCTGGTGGTGCAGGTCAAACTCCTGCCGACACCTGAGCAGGTGGCGGCGCTGGAGGCGACTCTGCGCGCGGCCAACGACGCGGCCACCTGGGTCTCGACGCTCGCCCACCACCAGCGGGTATTCCGCAATTACGACCTGCGCCGGCACGCCTACGGGCAGATCAAGGACAGGTACGGGCTGGCGGCTCAGGCCGCGCAGCATGTCATCAAGAAGGTCACCGACGCCTACGCCACGCTGCACGCCAATCTCCGCAACGGCAATGTGGGCACGCCCGGCTCCGCGCGGCGCGAGCGGGCCCTGGCCACGCCGATCGTCTTTCGCCCCGGCGCGGCCCAGCCGTTCGACGACCGCTGTCTGTCCTGGCAGATGGACGCGCGGACGGTGTCGATCTGGACCACGGGCGGGCGGATGAAGAGCGTGGCGTTCACCGCCTCGGCCGATCAGCTCACGACGTTGGCCGCCTACCGCAAGGGCGAATCGGACCTCGTATACCGCGATGGCAGGTGGTTCCTCATCGCCACCTGCGACCTGCCCGACCGGCCGGTCGCCACCCCGGACGGATTCCTGGGGGTGGATCTGGGGATCGCCAACATCGCGACCACCAGTGGCGGGGTTCGCCACAGCGGCAAGGGCCTGAACGCGGTCCGCCACCGCCACCGCGAGCTGCGCCGCCGCCTGCAGGCCAAGCAGACCACGTCCGCCAAACGGCTGTTGAAGCGGCGCCGCCGGGCCGAGGCCCGGTTCGCCGCGAACACCAACCACACCATCGCCAAGCAGATCGTGACCGAGGCGACACGCACCGGGCAAGGGATCGCCCTGGAAGACCTTCGGGGCATCCGCGACCGGGTACGGCTCCGCAAGCCCCAGCGGGTCACGTTGCATTCGTGGAGCTTCCACCAGCTCGGCCGGTTCATCGCCTACAAGGCGGCCCGTGCCGGTGTCGCTGTGGTGTACGTGGACCCGGCCTACACCTCGCAAGGCTGCTCGGCCTGTGGGCATGTGGACAAGAAGAACCGGCCCGGCCAGGCCGGCTTCGCCTGTACGTCGTGCGGCTTCGCTGAGCACGCCGACGTCAACGCAGCTCGTAACATCGCCTCGCGTGGTGTCGCGAGCTGGGCAGTGAGTCACGCTGCCTGACGCGGACCAAACCGTCGAAGCCACCGACGGCGAGGAGCTGCAAGCTCAGTCCTTCAAGGCTGAGAAGCTGACCAGCAGCACCTACCAGGGAAGCGGCTGCACGAACCTGCCGGGCACGGGTATTCGGGTGCCCGGCCAGGTCGTCATCCGCGGGCCGGGCAACGGCACCGTCGGATACTGCGCGCTCAACACCACGGCCGCCTCGACGAGCGCCACCCCGCTGGCGCTGCGGGCGACCAGCCGTACCGCCGTTCCCGTTCAGATCGGTATCAACCCCACCGCGGTGTCGCTGACCACCGCCGCCGGCCTGACGGTCCCGCCCGGCAGTTACGTGGTGGTGGTCACCCTGGTGGGCGGTACGAACAAGACCCTGACCGGTAGCCTTCCGACGGTTCCCACCGGCCTGTACCCGGCGAGCTGGCTGAACGCCAACGGGACTCCCCGGCAACTGGCCTTCGGCTGGGTGGCCTCCACCGGAAGCGTGACCGACTTCCACGAGGTCGACGCAGCCACGGTGACCACGGTCAGCTCGGTCCCCCAGCTGACCGTCGCGCAGACCGGCTACAGCGCCACGACGCCGGCGCCGGGCGCCCCCGTGACCTACAGCGTCGTCTCCGGCGTCGGCGCGGACAGCATCGCGGAGTCCTCGCCGATCTCGATGACCCAGACCATGCCGGCCGGGGTGGTGCCCACCGGCGCCTACGGAACGGGATGGGTCTGCGCGGCGCCGGTCGGGCAGTCCGTCACGTGCACCAATAGCAACGTCCCGTTCGCGGCCGGAGCGACGTTACCGCCAGCCCCCCCACCGGTGACAAGCTCCTGAGCAACGACGTCGCCTCCACCGAGATGGGCAACACCTGCCCGCCCGGCAGCGGGAGCTCGGCCTGCCGTTCGGGGATCGTCATCCTCACGCCGCTCCTGACGATCGTGAAGACGCCCGGCGTCACATCGACCACCCCCGGGGGGACGGTCGGCTACACGGTCACCGCCACCAACACCGGACAGGTCCCCTTCGCCGCGGCGACGTTCACCGACGCGCTGGCCGGAGTGCTGGACGACGCCGTCTACAACGGCGACGCGAGCGCCACGCGCGGCACCGTCACCTTCGCCGGCTCCAACCTGACCTGGAGCGGAGCGCTCAACCCCGGCGACGGGGTCACCCTCACCTACAGCGTCACGACGAACACCCCCGGTACCGGTGACCAGAGGCTGACCAACACGGTCACCTCGACCACTGCGGGCAGTACCTGCCCGACCGGAAACACCGACGCCCGCTGTTTCGGCGAGGTCCTGATCTCAAGAATCAAGATCACTATGGTGGCGGACGCCGTCACCGCCATCCCGACCGGGGTCGTCAACTACACGGTCACGATCGCCAACACCGGGCAGACGCCGTACGGTGACACCGTCGTGAACAGCCTGCTCGCCAGGGTCCTCGACGACGCGGTCTACAACGGTGACGGAACGGCCTCGGCGGGCAACCTCGTTTTCACCCCCGAGACCAGCCGGCTGGTGTGGACCGGTCTTCTCCCGATCGGCACGAATGTCACCGTCACCTTCTCGGTGAGGGTGCGGAACCCCGATCCGGGCGACAAGATGCTGAACGTCGTCGCGACCTCCAGTGCCCCGGGCAACAACTGCCCCGCCGGGAGCACCGACCCGCTCTGTGTCTCGGAGGTCACGGTGCTGACCCCCGTCCTGACCATCGCCACGAGCGCGGACCGGACGACTGTCACTCCCGGCGGGACCATCACCTACACGACCACGGTCACCAACACCGGGCAGACGGACTACGCCGCGGCCTCCGTCGTCGCCGCGCTCGACGGGGTGTTCCCCGACGCCGTCTACAACGGGGACGCGAGCGCCTCCACCGGCGTCTTCGACTACACGGCGCCGAAACTGACCTGGACCGGCGCTCTCGCGATGGGCGCGAGCACCGCGATCACCTACTCCATCACGGTGCAGGATCCCGACCCCGGAGACAAGGCCCTGACCAGCGGCGTGAGCTCCACCACGCAGGGCAGCACCGACCCGGCGTGCGCGACGCTCGTGCGCGTCCTGGTGCCGCAGCTCACGATCACGGCGACCGCCGACACCGGCACCGTCGTCGCCGGGGGCGCCGTCCACTACACGGTGACCCTGGCCAACACCGGCGAGACCGACTACGCCGGTGCCGCGTTCACCGAGTCGCTGGCCGGGGTGCTCGACGACGCCACCTACGGCAACGACGCGAGTGCCTCCAGCGGCACCGTCACCTTCGCCGACGGCGTCCTCGGCTGGAGTGGCGACCTCGCCGTCGATGCCACCGCGACGGTCACCTATTCGGTCACCACCATCTATCCCCCTCCGGGGGACAAGGCCCTGACCAGCACTGTCATCTCCGCCACCGCCGGATCGACCTGCCCCGAAGGGGGAGACGATCCGCGCTGCACCATGACCGTCACCGTCCTGACTCCCGGTCTCACCATCACCAAGACCGCGAACAACAGCGGTGCCGTGGTGGCGGAGGCCGCCGTCCAGTACACGATCACGGTCACGAACACCGGTGAGACCCCGTACGCCGCTGCCGCGGTCACCGACTCGCTGGCCGGGGTGCTCGACGACGCCGTCTACAACAATGACGCGACCACTTCCACCGGCACCGTCGGCTATGCCGACGGGGTCCTCGGCTGGACCGGGGCGTTGACGATGAAGGCGAGCGCGGTCATCACCTTCACAGTCGTCACCGATGAGGAGGTCACGGGTGACGGAACCCTCGACAATCGGGTCACCTCGACGACGACGGGTGGCAACTGTCCGGTCGGGGGCACCGACCCGCGATGCTCGGTGCTGACCACCTTGATCCCCACCAGCATCACCCTCACCGACCTGACCAGCGGCTTCGTCTTGGCAGGCGCGCCGGATTCGACGGCCGGGAGCAACGGAGCCGTGACCATGACCGTCATCACGAACAGCCCCGGGGGCTACAGCGTCACCGTGCAGGCGGATTCGGCCGAGCTCACCTCGGACCAGCCCGGCAACGACGTCACCATCCCGATCGGGAACCTGCGCGTGCGGGAGAGCGGCACGTCGGCCTTCCAGGCCGTCTCGGCCACCACCCCGGTGCTCGTCCACCGGCAGGACAGCCCGTCCGCTCCCGACGGGGACGCCATCGGCAATGACTTCGAGGGTTACATCCCCTTTGTCCCGGTCGGCAGCTATTCGGCGACGCTCACCTACGTCGCGACGGCCAGTTGACGCGCAGACGCCCCCGCCGGGAACTCGGTGGGGTCTACCAAGCACCTCTCACTCGAACCCGAACAACGTGAAGGAGCAAGCCATGGCAGTGATCACGCGGCGTGCCGCCGCTCTCTGCGGACTCGGCGGGGTCCTGGTCGTCGCCCTTGCCACGCCCTCGGTGGCGTTCGCGCTCAAACCGCACCCCGATGACAAGGAGGTGAAGGCGGCCGTCGTGGCCGCCCCCAGGCTGAGCATCGGCATCGACAACGGCCAGACCACCGCCGAGGCGGGGGACCGGTTCACCTACACCGTCACCGTCGACAACGTCGGCACGGACAAGGCGCGTGAGCTCAGGATCACCCAGAGCCTGCCGACCGGCCTGCACCTCGTCTCGGCCGACGGCCAGGGCAAGGCGGAGGAGGGCCAGGTCCGCTGGACCGCCGATGTGCCGGCGGGCAAGAAGGCCGTCTTCCACACCATCGCCGAGGTGCGAGACACCCCGGAGGACCTGCTCCGCCTGGCCACCGTCGCCTGTGCGAGCATCAAGACGGACGACAAGCCCCTGGTCTGCGCCACCCACTCCGACCTGTTGCCGGCCGGTGCGACCGCCGAGACGGCCGCCCACGAGGCGGCCGACCCCGTGACGAGCCGCCTGTGGTACGCGGGCGCGGGCGTCGGCCTGCTTGACCGTGCTGCTGGCCCTCCGCCGAACCAGACTCCGCCGTCACCCGAGGCGGTCGCCCTCGTAACGATCCACGCCCAGTCTCATGACACGGGCGAGACGAACCCGTATGTGGGCACCCCCGGTTGTGGGGGCACCCCCGGCCATGTGGACACCCACGGCTGTGGGGGGTGCACACGGCTGTGGGGGTGCACACGGCCTACTCGTCGCCGGTGAGGGAGAAGACGCGTAGCCGCCGGCCCGCCAAGACGACCGCGCCGACGGTGATGATCAGCAGGGCCGGTACGGCGAAGCCGAGAGTGATCTCGGTGGAGAAGAACGGTGAGGAGGACACCTGGTCGGCGATCGACTGGGCCCACTGCTGGATGGAGAACCTCCGGGCACCGGGGACGAAGTTGCCCACCACGCCCTCCCAGACGAGCGCGTAGACGATGCCGATCGTGACCGCGTGCCGGGTCAGCACGCCCAGCAGCATGAACACCGCCGCGTACGCGATCCCGCCGACCAGGGCGCCGAGGGCGAAACCGTACGCGATCCCGGATTCGAGGTTGACCAGCAGGTAGGCCGCGACGAAGGTCGGCACCGCGGCGAACAGCGCGAGCATCGAGGCGGCGACCACGAACTTGGTCTGCGCGATCACCGGGCGGGAGATCGGCTTGGCCAGCAGGTGGATGATCGTGCCGTCGTCGATCTCGGGGGCGATCACCCCGGTCCCGGCGATCAGGCCGAGCAGCGGCAGCATGGTGCCGATGGCGAAGGTCCGCATGAGCGTGACCGCGGTCCGCTCGTCGGCGGCGCCGATGAGGTTCAGCAGGGCGGCCATGGCGACCAGCACCAGGGGCAGCATGATCAGCAGCCAGATCCGGCGGCGGCCGAGGAGGGCCCGGTAGGAGATTCCGGCGATGACACCGTTCATGATCAGCTGCTCCTGTTGATCAGGTAGGAGAAGACGCTCTCCAGGTCCTCGTCGGCGGGGGAGACCTGCCAGACGCGTACGTCCGCGTCCCTGGCGACCCTGGGCAGCAGGCGGGTGAAGCGTCGGAAGTCGACCGCCTGCACCTCCAGGCCCGCCTCGGTCAGCGAGACCGCGCCCGAGGAGGCGTCGGCGATCAGCGCGGACGCCAGGCGGCGGTCGTCGCTGGAGCGGATCCGGAACAGGTGCGGGCGGTCGGTCATCCGGCGGCGGATCTCACGGAAGTCCCCGGAGGCGGCGTGCCGTCCGGCGACCAGCACCTCGATGTGCTGGGCGACGCGTTCCACCTCCTCCAGGATGTGCGAGCTGAACAGGATGGTCTTGCCCGCCGCGCCCATGGTGCTGACCAGGTCCATCAGGTGCAGGCGCTGGCGGGGGTCCATGCCGTTGAACGGCTCGTCGAGCAGCAGGACCTGGGGGTCGTGCACCAGGGCGGCGGCCACCTTGACGCGCTGGCGCATGCCCTTGGAGTACGTCTCGATCCTGCGGTCCTTGGCGCTCTCCATCTCCACCAGGGCGAGCGCCTTACGGGCGGCGTCCTCAGGGGCGGGCAGGTGATGCAGGCGAGCGCTGGAGAGCACGAACTGCCAGCCGGTGAGGAAGCCGTAGACGGCCTCGCGCTCGGGGACCAGGCCGATGGAGCGGTAGATCTGGTGGTTGCGCCAGATCCGGTCGCCGTCCAGGGTGACGGTGCCGCCCGAGGGTGCCAGGAACCCGGCCATCATGTGCAGCAGCGTGGACTTGCCCGCACCGTTTGGGCCGAGCAGCCCGGTGACGCCGGGGCCGACGGTCATGGTGATGTCGTTGACGGCGACCACGTTGCCGTACCAGCGGGAGACCTGGGCCAGTTCGATCCTCATCGGGAGGCCGCCTTCCGGTAGCGCGCGATCAGGGCCGTCACGGACAGCGCGATCAGCACGATCATGATCACTCCGGCGACCAGGCTGCCCGCGCCCGAGGGGTAGATGACGTTCGAGGCGGGGGTCGCTCCGAAGATTCCGACGTGCACGGCGGCGTCCACCAGGAAGAACGGGTTGATCAGCCAGGCCCACGCGGCGGCGGCGTCGTTGCCCATCGACTCCAGCGTCCCGTACAGCACCGTGGAGACGGCGGAGGCGAGCAGGTAGAGGGCGATGACCGAGGCCACGCCCAGACCGCGCCTGGGAGTGAACGAGGCGATGGCGATGCCGAGGCAGGCCAGCAGCAGCGCGTAGCCGGCCGCGCCGGCCATGCTGGTGAGGTATTCGACGGTGTGCGTGTCGCCGGGCAGGTCGATGACCACCTCACCGATGAACAGCACGGTGAGCGGCACCGCCAGCAGCAGGAACATCGCCGCGGTCATCGCCGCGAGCTTCGCGCCGACGTAGTCCCAGAGCGTCACCGGGCGCGACAGGTAGAGCGGCAGCACCCGGAAACGCAGGTCGGGGGCGACGGCGTACGGCGACTGCGAGGCCAGGAAGATCGCGAGCACGACCTGCATGAAGACCGCGTACTCGGTGTAGCGCATTCCCTCCTGCTTGATCAGCGCCATCGCGGCGATGGAGACGACCGCGGGCAGGAACATGACGCCCACCAGCATGAATGGGATGATCTTGGAGCGGGCGGTGCGGCCGAGCCCGAAGATCCCGCGCAGGCTGTGCACGGCCAGCGCGGTGGTGGCGTGGCCCCGGCCGAGCCGCGCCCCGTCGTAGTGGCGGTATCCGATGTCGTGGATGACACCCGTGGGTTCAGACATTGACCGGCTCCCTGAAGACGTCCTCGATGCGCTGGCGGCCCTGTTCCAGGCGGACGAGGCAGAGGTCGAGCTCGCAGACGGCGTCGCGGAGGACGTCGAAGGTCTCCGGCGCGCGGACGTGGACGAGCAGCATCCTGCCGTGCGGGGTGACGGTCTCGCCCAGCTCGGTCAGCCGGGCCGCGAGCGCGTCCTGGCCCTCCTCCACCTCGACGGTCACGGTCTGGGTCTGCTGGGTGAACTCCCCGATGGCCGAGGAGCGCAGCAGCTTGCCGCCGTCGATCACGATGACGTGGTCGCAGACCCGCTCAAGCTCGCCCAGCAGGTGGGAGGTGACCAGCACGCTGATGCCGAACTCCGAACCGATCCTGCGGATCAGCGCGAGCATCTCGTCGCGGCCCTGCGGGTCGAGACCGTTGGTGGGTTCGTCCAGCAGGACCAGGCGCGGATCGTGCACCAGGGCCTGGGCCAGCTTGACCCGCTGCTTCATGCCGGTGGAGTAACCGCCCATCGCACGGTAGCGCTCCTCGTACAGACCCACGTGGCGCAGCACGTCGGCGGCGCGCTCGCGGGCCGCGGTGCGCGGCAGGCCGGACATCTGGGCCATGTGCACGGTGAACTCGGTGGCGGACAGGTCGGGCGGCAGACAGTCGTGCTCGGGCATGTAGCCCACGATCCGGCGGATCTCCGCACCCCTGGTCACGGTGTCCATGCCCAGCACCTGGGCACGGCCGGCGCTGGGTTCGAGCAGGCCGAGCAGAATCTTGATCAGCGTGGACTTGCCCGCGCCATTGGCGCCGACCAGGCCGGTCACGCCGGGGCCGACGGTGACGGTGAGCTGGTCAAGTGCCGTCACCCGGGGGAAACGTCTGGTAAGTCCCTCGGTGGCGAGGATAGTCATACCGGGACACTATCCGCCGCCGCAGGCGGGCACCTCCGTCATACGAAGGAGTGCCGCATCGTCCGAAAGGGCAATTTTCCGGCCGTCACCCTCGTCCTGAGCGCGTCGGAGGCCGCATGCCGAACCGGGACCAGTAGGCCCGCTGCGCGAGGAGCGTCAGCACCCCGGAGATGATCATGCCTGCGATGTTCACCCCGAGCTGGGCGGCGGAGGCACCCATGTCACCCCAGCGCGACAGTGCGGCGGCGACCGCGAAGTAACCCGCGGCCGGGACCGTGGTGACGGAGATGAAGACGCCGACCAGCGCCGAGGACTTGCCCGCGGTCACCGAGAGCACCCCGGCGGCCCCGGCGAGCAGCGCCACGATGAACGACCACTTGTCGGGCTTGACGATGAACTCGATCTCCTCGTGCCCGGTCCCCAGCGAGCCGGCGTCGATCCAGCCGAGCCACCGCGAGACCAGTGCACAGGCGAAGGTGATCGCGATGGCGACGGCGAAGCCCACGACCAGGGTACGGAGCGCGCGGCCGATCAGCTGCCGATCGATGCGGATCAGACCGAAGCAGATGGCCGCGATCGCGCCGAACTCCGGCCCGAGCACCATCGCGCCGACGATGAGGATCGGCGAGTTGACGATCACACCGATCGCTGCGATCTGTGCGGCGATCGCGAAGAACGCGAGAAAGGCCCAGGTGATCCGGGAGTCGTCGCTGACCCGCTGGGCGAACTCCGCCCAGACCACCGCGTCGTCCCCATCGCCGGGCGCCTCCTCCTGGGCACGCTCGGACACCTCCGAGATCGACAGGTCGACCTCCTCGGCCGCGATCGATCCCTCGGCGTGCAGGCCGAGCCGCTGCAGCCGCTCGATCACCTCGTTGGCGGCCTCGCGGGCGACGTCGAACTGGACGAGGTCCCCGGCGGGGGAGCGCGCGGCACCGGGGAGCACGACGATGTTGACGACACCGACGCAGGTGTCGAGCACCTCCAGCACCCCGTCCGACAGCTCCGACGGACTGATCACGCGCAGATGTAACACGGGCCAACCTTAGGACCTGTGGGGCGGTTCTCCTCAACCCCTTACAGGTCGATGTGGTCGACCCGGATCGCACGGTCTCCCGGGATCACGATCGGGTCCGCGACCTCGACCACTCGGCCCCGGGAGTACATCAGCCTGGTGATCGAGAAAACGGGTACCCCGGAACCGATCCCGAGGCGTTCGGACTCGTCCGGGCTCGGCATGCGGACCGAGGTCTCCTCCGTGATCCTGTCGATCTCGATGCCGAGCGTGCGCAACTGGCCGATGGTGCCGCCGGGCCACGGCTCGTTCCTCGGGTCGGCGACCGGTGTGCCCTCGACGTCCGAGGCCAGCAGGCAGGGCCGGGACATCTGGGAGGGAACGCCCTTGGCGTAGAAGACGAATCGGCGCTCCAGCACACGGACACCGGGCTCGACACCGAACAACCCCGCCAGGCGATCGTCCGCCTCGATCCACCGGAACGCCTTGTCCAGCCGATACTCCGCCCAGGTGATTCCGGCATCCGTGGTGAACGACGTCTGCGGGGTCTCCTGCGGACCGGCGTCGGCCCGATAGCGATCCATGGAGATGCGCCTGGTGATCGGCTGCTCGCGGACCCATGTCCCGCCCCTGCCTTTCGATCACGGCACGGGTCTGTTCCATGTTGATCGCGGAGCGGGTGCCGTGATCGGGCTGGACGAGGCGTGCGTGAGCCCGCACCTGGGCATGGCGCAGCGCGATCATGTTCGGCTCGACTGGCACGGGCCGTGCCGGACGCCCGTACGGGTGCGGCCGGTGGCGTGGACGTGTGTGTGCCAGGCCACGGTGTACGAGCCGTGCGAGGGCGGCGGCCAGGGGTTCATTCGGCGGACCAGGCAGCTCAAGGGGGGCCATCGGGTGGACGAGAGTCACCGCTGGTCGATCGCTGGGTCTCGGGCGACCTGGGCGGCACTGCTGTCCGGAGGAGCCCGATAGTACGGCGTGGCGGCGCGGGATCTGGAGGGACTCGCGCCGCCACGCCATCATGTGAAACTCGGACGGCCGGAGCCTGCCCAGCTGAACGAATGTGTGATCACTCTGATCACACATCCCGACGCGTCATGTCCGCGAGTGCGCGATGCGGTTCGGCACGGATGAGGTCACGGTCACGATCTCGTCTCACCCGGTGGACGCGGCGCGCAGTAGCCGGAGCTGGCCGATCTCGGCGACGTTCTTCATCAGTTCCGCGTTGCCCCAGGCGAGCATGTGGGCGACGGTCAGCTCGGGACTGTCCTGCCAGGGGAAGGGCGCGGTGGCGTCCAGGTCGGTGTCGGTGAGCCGGCCCAGCACCGCCAGCCACTCCGTACGGAGGTCACGCAACCAGTCGACGGTCGCCTGCCCGTTACCGGGCCATCCGATCTCGGTTCGCTCTCGCGGCGTCCGTCCCTGGGCGTGGTCGAGGGTCACGGTCCACCACCAGCCGATGTGCCAGGTGACCCATCCGAGCGTGGGGACCGGGACGGGGTCGAGCTCGGACTCCTCCCAGTCGGGCACCCACACCCCGTCGGCACCCGGACGCACCGTCCAGCAGTGGGCCGCGGGCTCCCACAGGAAGTCCTCCGGCTTCAGCTGCTCTAGGTGAAACTCGAACAGTGACCAGGTCAGGTCGAACTGCCAGCGCAGCAGTTCACAACGGGAAACAGGCACCGGCCGACCCTGCCACACCGCACGCCCACCTCGAAAGTCGTTTTCCGCGGGCCTGCGAGACCCCTCGCCCGCGGCGCCGTATCGCCTTCTTGGAGCCGCGCGAGAGCACTTGGCCGCGACGCCCGGAGCCGCACGGCGTGGCGCGGAGGCCCGGGAGGTGAGGCGGAGCTCCACAGGACACAGCGCGGAGCCTCACAGGACACAGCGCGGAGCGCCGAAGACCGGACGGTCAGATGCGGCGGAGGCGGACGCGCTGGATGGAGTGGTTGGAACCCTTGTGCAGCACCAGGTCCGCCCGGCCCCTGGTGGGGGCGATGTTCTCGACGAGATCGCGTTCGACGTGCAGGTCAACGTTTGGCAGCGAACACCGCGAACCATGTGGAACACTCTCGCATCTAGCCTTTGCTTCGCAACGAAGGCCGGGGCATAGCACACCAGCACGCCTGGTGCCAGACTGAGGGCGTGAAGGAGCGGGAGAGTCCGAACTTGTCAGAGCTTTCGGTTGTTGTTGACTGGAGCGCAGCGGACGGCGTGCCGATCGAGCATGTCAACCAGTTCATCGGGCAGCCTGGTCCGCCGACGCTGAGCAGGACGCCCGATGGCGTCTTCCTGCTGCTTGGCAGCATCCCTCCACCGGTCATCCCCAATGATCCCGAAGGGCAGCGTCGCGCCATTGAGGGGTTGAAAAACGGTTTGAAGGTCACTGTTCACGGTCGTTTTCACTTAAGCCGTGAGCGCCTCGAAGAGCTCATCGATGTTCTGCAGCAGACCGCCGCTAACTACGACACCCTGGTAGAGCAAGGCCGTGCCATATCCGGCCAGGGTGAGAAGGAGTGACTTCGATGGCATCCCTCGTGCTCTCCCCCTTTTCTTCCGCTGGTACCGCTGATGAGTTCCGTTATCAAATTCTCTCTTCCCCTCCCGGTGGCACACGCTCTCGACTTCGCCGGCCGACCGTATCCGCGACGTCACAAGAGGTGCATGTCGTGGTTCAAGGGCCGTGGTCCAAGGTCGTCAGCAACGCTCAAGTGGCTGGGCGTGAACTGACGTTGGAAGAAGAGTTTGATCTCGTGGCCGATGACACCTTCGCTTGGGCCGAAGAGAACCTGCCTGTAGCGGCAGAGACCTGGATGGACGAGTAGCCACAGTGCCCCATCCTTCGGACCCGCCCAAGCGGGGTGAAATCTACTGGGTTGATCACAACCCCGCACGAGGGTCTGAGCAGGCTGGGATGCGGCCAGGTGTCATCATCTCGCGCGACTCTTTCAACAGCCGGATGCGTGTTGTCGTGGTCGCCGCCATGACAAGTCAAGTCAAGCCGTCGCTTACGAAGGTGGCGGTGATGCTCCCCAGGAATCAGCCTTTGAAGAAGGAGGGACAGATTCTCTCCTTCCAGATCATGACCATCGACAAAGCTCGTCTCGGCGGATACATGGGTTGCCTTGACAAGAATCAGATCGAGGATCTTAAAGAGTCGCTGCGCTTCGTCTGGGATCTGTAGGCCTTGGCTTCGTTTTTGGCCCGATGGTGGGTGTCAGGTCGAGTTTGATATCTGGAGGATCGGTCGTCGGCAGGGGAGTGTGAGGGGCCGGCAGGTCCCTCGCCCGGGGTGTGGGGCGGAGCCCCACACGGCGCGGCCCGAGCGCGGAGCGCGAGGCCCAACGGGTCAGATGCGGCGGAGGCGGACGCGGCTGACCGAGTGGTCGGCGCTCTTGTGCAGGACCAGGTCGGCGCGGCCTCTGGTGGGGGCGATGTTCTCCAGGAGGTTGCGCTCGTTGATGTCGCGCCAGATGTCCTTGGCGAACTCGGTCGCCTGCTCCTCGGACAGCTCGGCGAGGTGCCTGAAGTAGGACTTCGGGTCCTCGAAGGCGGTCTGCCGCAGCTTGTGGAAGCGGTCGATGTACCAGTCGCGGATGTGCTCGGCCTTGGCGTCCACGTAGATGGAGAAGTCGAAGTAGTCGTTGATCGCGAGCGCGGTGGGCGGGGCCGGTTGCAGCACGTTGAGGCCCTCGACGATGAGGATGTCGGGGCGGCGGATGGTCTGGACCGCACCGGGCACGATGTCGTACTCCAGGTGGCTGTAGACCGGGGCCGTCACCTCGGGCAGGCCCGCCTTGACGTCGGCGACGAACCTGACCAGGGCCCGCCGGTCGTAGCTCTCCGGGAAGCCCTTCCGGTGCATGATGTTCCTGGCGGTGAGGACCTCGTTCGGGAACAGGAAGCTGTCCGTGGTGATCAGGTCCACCCGGGGGTGCTCCGGCCAGCGGGCCAGCAGGGTGTGCAGCAGCCTGGCGGTGGTCGACTTGCCGACCGCGACGCTGCCGGCGATGCCCAGGACGTACGGGGCCGTTCGCCGCTCGCCGCCGAGGAAGGTGTTGAGTGCCGCGCTGCGCTGCCTGACTCCGGTGAAGTGCAGGTTGAGCAGCCGGGTGAGCGGCAGGTAGATGTCGGTGACCTCGGTCAGGTCGATCGGGTCGTCGACGCCGCGCAGCTCCTCCAGTTCGCTCTCGGTGAGCGTCAGGGGGGTGTTCTTCCGCAGGTCGCTCCACTGAGCCCGGCTCAGCTGCACGTACGGTGTCGCGGTGTCCAAACCGGTGGCCATGTTCAGCAAGCGTACTGATCGCCTCTGCGTACGATCCTGCCGGGTGCCGGGCGGGATTCTTGGGCTGTCTGGGGGGTTCTCCATAGACAAGGTGGCCGATCTCTCAGGGAAGGGGGTAGGGCATGTGCGGCATAGTGGGATATACGGGACAGCGGCAGGCGATCGAGGTCGCCGTCGAGGGACTGGGCCGGCTGGAGTACCGGGGGTACGACTCGGCGGGAATCGCGCTGGTCGGATCCGGCGGCCTGGTCGTGGAGAAACGGGCGGGGAAGCTGGCCAACCTGCGCTCGGCACTGGTCTCGCGGCCCGCGCCGCCGTCGACGGTCGGGATCGGGCACACCAGATGGGCCACCCACGGGGCGCCCACCGACCGCAACGCCCACCCGCACACCGACTGCCACGGGCGGATCGCGGTCATCCACAACGGGATCATCGAGAACTTCGCCGTGCTCAGGAGTGAGCTGGAGGACAAGGGCCACAGGATCGTCTCCGAGACCGACACGGAGGTGGTGGCGCACCTGCTGGAGGAGTTCGCCGCCGGCGGCCTGGCGGAGGCGATGCGCCGGGTCTGCCTGAGGCTGGAAGGGGCGTTCACGCTGCTCGCGGTCTCGGTGGACGAGCCCGAGGTGGTGGTGGGGGCCCGGCGTAACTCGCCGCTGGTGGTCGGCAGGGGGGAAGGGGAGAACTTCCTCGGCTCGGACGTGGCGGCCTTCATCGCCTACACGCGCGAGGCGGTGGAGCTGGGGCAGGACCAGGTGGTCGAGCTGCGTCCCTCGAAGATCACGGTCTTCGACTTCCAGGGGGCTCCGGTCGAGACGCGTGACTACCACGTCGGCTGGGACGCCTCGGCCGCCGAGAAGGACGGCTACGACCACTTCATGCTCAAGGAGATCGCCGAGCAGCCCAGGGCCGTCGCCGACACGCTGCTCGGCAGGGTCGGCCAGGACGGCCTGCTGGTGCTGGACGAGATGCGCCTGTCCGACCAGGAGCTGCGTGACATCAACAAGATCATATTGGTGGCCTGCGGGACCTCCTACCACGCCGGGCTCATCGCGAAGTACGCCATCGAGCACTGGGCCCGGCTGCCCTGCGAGGTCGAGGTGGCCAGCGAGTTCCGCTACCGCGACCCGATCCTCACCCGGGACACGCTGGTCATCGTGATCAGCCAGTCGGGCGAGACGATGGACACGCTCATGGCGGTACGGCACGCGCGTGGGCAGCGCTCCCGGGTGCTGGCGGTCTGCAACGTGAACGGCTCCACGATCTCCCGTGAGTCCGACGCCGTCCTCTACACGCACGCGGGCCCGGAGGTCGCGGTGGCCTCCACCAAGGCGTTCCTCACCCAGCTGGTGGCCTGCTACCTGGTGGCGCTCTACCTCGCGCAGGTCCGGGGCACGAAGTTCGGCGACGAGATCACCCAGATCGTCGACCGGCTGGCGGAGATGCCGTCAAAGGTGAGCGAGGTCCTCTCGACGGTCGAGCCGGTCCGCGCGCTGGCCAGGTCGCTGGCCGATGAGCGGTGCGTGCTCTTCCTCGGGCGGCATGTGGGCCTCCCCGTCGCGCTGGAGGGAGCGCTGAAGCTCAAGGAACTGGCGTACATGCACGCCGAGGGCTTCGCGGCGGGGGAGCTCAAGCACGGCCCGATCGCACTGATCGACAGGGGGCTCCCCGTCGTGGTCGTCGTCCCCTCCCTGTCCGGCCAGCGGGTGATCCACGACAAGATCGTGTCCAATATCCAGGAGATCAGGGCCAGGGGCGCCAGGACCCTCGTCATCGCCGAGGAGGGCGATGACGTGGTCGAGCGGTACGCCGACACGCTGATCCGCGTCCCGGCCGTGCCGACCCTGCTCCAGCCGCTGGTCGCCACGGTGCCGCTCCAGGTCTTCGCCTGCGAGCTGGCCACCGCCAAGGGGCACGACGTCGACCAGCCCCGCAACCTCGCCAAGTCGGTCACGGTGGAGTAAGGCCCGGACGGGGGTTGTCCACAGCCTGTGGACAACCCCCATGGATTACCGATGGGCAAAAGTAGGAATAGGGGCTGCCCGCTTTCCTGCATGGTTAATTGTCGATTTATGCCATATAACGGACTAATAGGGAGGGATTAACGTGACGTGAATCCACCGGACCTCAGGGAGTCGCAAGATGGATCGTCGTCGTTTCCTCGCAGGTAGCGGTGCGCTGGCCGCGGTAGGGGTGGCCGGGCCGTTCGCCGGCGTCGCGCAGGCGGGGCTGAACGGGGAGACCCGCCCCGGAGGCGGGTACGGGCCGCTGAAGCCGGTCGCCGACGAGCGGGACGGCACGGTCCGGCTCCACCTGCCCGACGGCTTCCGCTACGCCTCCTTCAGCGTCGCCGGGGACAGGTTCGGCGACGGGTCCGTCGTCCCCTCCCGGCACGACGGCATGGCCGCGTTCCGCGGGCCCTCGAACACCGCGATCCTCGTCCGCAACCACGAGGTCAGCGGCCCGGTCGGTGCGTTCGGCGACCCGGCCAAGGCCTATGACCCGGTGGCGGGCGGCGGCACCTCCACGCTCAGGGTCACCCGCTACGGCAAGGTGATCTCCGCGGCCCCCAGCCTGACCGGCACCCAGATGAACTGCTCCGGCGGCCCCATGCCCTGGGGTGCCTGGGTGACCTGCGAGGAGACGGTCAACGGGCCGGACGTGGGCAACGACTTCACCGGCCAGGACAACGGCAAGCTCACCCAGAAGCACGGCTACATCTTCGAGGTTCCGCTCAACGGCGGAGCCTCGGGGCCGATCAGGAGCGCCGGGCGGTTCGCCCACGAGTCGGCCGCGTTCGACTCGTTCACCGGCGCCGTCTACCTCACCGAGGACAACTTCGCGTTCGCCTCCGGCTTCTACCGCTACCTGCCTCCGAAGAACCCGCTCCGGGCCGGTCGCATCCTCGACGGCGGCAGGCTCCAGATGCTGGCGGTGCGGGGCGCGCCGGGCAAGGACCTCTCCCTCGGTCAGTCCAGGGGTGCGACCTACGCGACCACCTGGGTGGACATCGACGACCCCGACCCCGCCTTCATCGGCACCCCCGCCAACGACGTCGCCGTCCAGGCGGTCGGCAACCAGGGCAGGGCCAAGGGAGCGGCGCTCTTCTCCCGGCTGGAGGGGGCGATCAACCACCACGGCACGATCTACTTCACCTCCACGCAGGGCGGCGCGACCGCGTCCGGCGACACCCCGCCCAGCGGCTTCGGCAAGGGGCGCGGCCAGGTGTGGGCGTACGAGACGTGGAGCGGGCGGCTCAAGCTCGTCTACGAGTCGCCGGGCTCGGTCACCCTCGACCTGCCGGACAACGTCACCGCCAGCCCCCGGGGCACGCTGGTCCTCTGTGAGGACGGCCCGGGCGACAACTACCTGCGCGGCCTCACCAGCCGTGGCGAGATCTTCGACTTCTCCCGGCTGGCCCCCGTCTCCGGCGACTCGGGTGCCGAGTTCGCCGGCTCGACCTTCGGCCCCGGCGGGCACACCCTCTACGTCAACGTCCAGTCGTCGGCGGGGATGAGCTTCGCCATCTGGGGCCCCTGGCGGCGCGGCGGCTTCTGACACCCGCGAACCGATGCCCGCGCCGGGCCTCATGAACCTGATTCCCGCGCCGGGCCTCATGAACCTGATTCCAGGGAGAACGAGGCTCCGCGCGGGAGTACGGCATGCCGTGTGCGCGGCCCGGGTGAGGACGATGCGGCCCCCGTAGGCCCTAGCCTGGGGGAATGATCGTTGGGATCGGTGTCGACGTCGTGGACGTGGCCAGGTTCGAGGCGACGCTGGCGCGCACACCCGCGCTGCGGGGACGCCTGTTCACCGCGGCCGAGAGCACGCTGGCGACGGAGTCCCTGGCCGCCAGGTTCGCGGCCAAGGAGGCCGTCGCCAAGGCGCTGGGCGCGCCCCCCGGGCTGCGGCACCTGGACGCCGAGGTGCTCATCGGCGAGCACGGCCGGCCCGAGCTGCGGGTGACCGGCCGGGTGGCGGACGTCGCTCTCGCCCTGGGCGTGGTCAGGTGGCACGTCTCCCTGACGCACGACGGGGGCGTCGCCATCGCCTACGTGATCGCCGAGGGATAGATTCGGTGGAATGCGGACCGCGTTCACATCCGACCAGATCAGGGCGGCCGAGGCGGCACTGATGGCGACCCTGCCCGAGGGCACCCTGATGGAGAGGGCGGCCACCGGGCTCGCGGCGGTCTGCGCCAGGATGCTCGGCGGCGTGTACGGCTCCCGTGTCGTGCTGCTCGTCGGCGGCGGGGACAACGGCGGCGACGCCCTTTACGCCGGGGCACGCCTGGCCGCCAGGGGGGCCAGAGTCGACGCGATCATCGCGGGGACGCGCGTCCACGAGGCGGGGCTGGAGGCCCTGCGCCGCGCGGGCGGCCGGGCGACCGCCCCGGACGGCCGGCCGGTCCCCCGAAACAGTGCGGAGTCCCCCCGGGAGAACGCGGAGTCCCCCCAAGAAAGCGCGGAGTCACCCCGGGAGAGCGCGGGGTCCCCTCGAAACAGTGCGGAGTCCCCCCGAGAGAACGCGGAGTCCCCCCGGGAGAGCCCGGTGGGCACGGCTGTCCGCGGCCTGATCGACGCGGCGGACCTGATCGTGGACGGGATGCTCGGGATCGGCGGGGCCGGGGTGCTCAGGGAGCCTTACGCGACTCTCGCCGGGCTCGCGAGTGACGCGCCGGGCGAGGTCGTCGCGGTGGACGTACCGAGCGGGGTGGACGCGAGCAGCGGCCGGGTGGAGGGCGCGGCGGTCCGCGCGGACGCCACGGTCACGTTCGGGGCGTGGAAGACCGGGTTGCTGGTGGATCCCGGCGCCGAGCACGCGGGCCGGGCGGAACTCGTCGACATCGGCCTCGGCCCTCACCTGCCGGAACCCGACGCGACCGCGCTGACGGACGCCGACGTGGCCGCGCTGCTGCCCAGGCCCGGCGCCTCCTCCGACAAGTACCGCCGGGGCGTCGTCGGGATCGCGGCGGGCAGCGAGCGCTACACCGGTGCGGCGGTGCTGGCGGTGGGCGGGGCACTGCGGGCGGGGGTGGGCATGGTCCGCTACGCGGGGGGCGCCGAGCCGGTGGCCCAGGTGCGGGCCCGCTGGCCCGAGGCCGTGATCACCACGCTCGCCCCGGGCGAGGGCGTCGAGGAGGTGGGGCGTGTGCAGGCGTGGGTGCTCGGTCCCGGGCTCGGCACCGGCGAAGAGGCACACGCCGTCGCCCGCTCGGTGCTGGCGAGCGAGGTCCCCGTGCTGGTCGACGCCGACGCGCTGACCCTGGTGGCCCGGGAGCGGGGGCTGCTCCGTCGCGACGCGCCCGTCCTGGTCACCCCGCACGCCGGCGAGCTCTCCCGCCTGATGGACGTGCCGAGGGAGCTGATCGAGGCGCGGCGCCTGGAGAACGTACGGCGGGCGGCGGCCGAGCTGGGCGTGACCGTACTGCTCAAGGGCTCGACCACGCTGGTCGCCGGGAAAGGGCTGCCGGTCAGGATCAACCCCACCGGAAGTCCCTGGCTCGCGACCGGCGGTACCGGTGATGTGCTGGCCGGGCTGGCGGGCGCGCTGCTGGCCGCCGGACTGAGCGGCTATGACGCGGCCTCCTGCGCCGCCTACCTGCACGGGATCGCCGGTAGGCGAGGCCCTCTCGCCGCCTCCGACGTCGCCGAGGCCCTGCCGGAGACGGTGCGGTCATTGGTCAACAGGCTCCGGCAGAGCCGCTCACCTGCCAAACTGGAACGATGAGCTTCCCGATGACTCCCGCCGAGGCACGGGTGGACCTTTCGGCCATCCGCGAGAATCTGGCGCTGCTCGGGAGCCATGCTCCCGGTGCCGAGATGATGGCAGTGGTCAAGGCCGACGCCTACGGGCACGGGCTGGTCCCCGCCGCGCGAGGCTGCCTGGAGGGCGGCGCGGGGCGGCTGGGCACCGCCTACGTCCGCGAGGCCCTCCAGCTGCGGGCCGGCGGGATCACCGCGCCGATCCTGTCGTGGATCCTCACGCCCGGTGAGCCCCTGGAGCAGGCGGTCGAGCACGACATCGAGCTGTCCGCGGGCTCCGCCGGGGTGGTCGACACGATCGCCGACGCCGCGGCCCTGGCCGGCCGGACGGCCAGGGTGCACCTGAAGGCCGACACCGGCATGTCTCGTGGCGGTGCGACACCGGGTGAGTGGCCCGCCCTGCTCGATCGGGCGCTGTGGCGACAGGCCGAGGGGACCGTCGAGATCGCCGGGCTCTGGTCCCACCTCGCCAGCGCGGACATTCCGGGAGATCCGTCCATCGCGGCCCAGCTGATGGTGTTCGACGAGGCGCTGGCCGTCGCGGAGAAGGCGGGCGCCGGAGGCTCCCACGTCATCAGGCACATCGCCAACTCGGCGGCCACCCTGACGCTGCCGCAGGCACACTACGACATGGTCCGTCCCGGGATCGCGACCTTCGGGCTGAGTCCCGTGCCCGAGCTCGGAGACTTCGGGCTGCGCCCCGTGATGACGCTCATGGCGCGGATCGCGCTGGTCAAGCGGGTGCCCGCCGGGTCGGGTGTGTCGTACGGCCATCTGTACGTCACGGATCGGGAAACCACGCTCGGCCTTGTCCCGCTCGGATACGCGGACGGGATCCCGAGGCACGCCACCAACCTGGCGGAGGCGCTGGCGGGCGGCCGCAGGCGGCGGATCGCCGGCCGGGTCTGCATGGACCAGTTCGTGATCGATGTGGGCGACGACCCGCTGGCGGAGGGCGACGAGGTGATCCTGTTCGGTGACGGTTCGCGAGGTGAGCCGACCGCCCAGGAATGGGCGGATTCTCTCGGCACGATCACGCATGAGATCGTGACCGGGATCGGTTCGCGGGTCCCACGCGTTTACCGGTGAAAGGCAGCTCAGGGGGTCGCATGAGTATTACCACACGGCGCAAGGTCGGTATCGCGGGCGCGATCGTCGGTGTCGCGTCCGCGGGAGTGGCCGCCGGGGCCCTCGCCAAGCGGTATGCGGTAGGCCGGATCAGACTCCGCCCCGACCTGGAGGTGAGCGAGCCGCTGGGAGAGCTTCGGGGCCGTCCCACCACGGTCACCACCTCCGACGGGGTTCCGCTGTACGCCGAGGTGGACGGCGTCCAGGACGCTCCGCTGACCGTGGTGTTCTGCCACGGCTACACGCTCAACCTCGACTCCTGGCACTACCAGCGGCGCGACCTGAGTGACGCCTATCGCCTGGTCCTGTGGGACCAGCGCTCCCATGGGCGCTCGCCGCGCATCCCGACGAAAGACTGCTCGATCGACCGGCTCGGCGACGACCTGGCCGAGATCATCGAGGCCCTGGTGCCGGGCCCGTGCGTGCTCGTCGGCCACTCCATGGGCGGTATGACGATCATGGCGCTGGCCGACCGGCACCCCGAGCTGTTCGGTGACAAGATCAAGGGCGTCGCGCTGATCTCCACATCTCCCGGCAAGCTCGGCGAGATCTCCCTCGGCCTGCCCGCGCTGCTGTCGAAGGTGGTGCACAAGGTCACGCCGGGCACGGTGTCGATCCTGAGGCGCGGTGGCACGCTGGTCGACAAGAGCCGCCAGGTCGGCAATGACGTGGCCTTCCTGGCCCTGCGCCACCTGGGTTTCGGCGATTCCATGAACGTCAGTCCCACGGTCGTCGACTTCGTCGAGTCGATGATCCGTTCCACCCCTTTCGAGGTGATCGCCGAGTTCTACCCGGCGCTGATATCGCACGACAAGCTGAGCGCGCTGGGCGTGCTGGACGAGGTGCCCACCTCCATCATGGTCGGCGACAAGGACTGGCTCACCCCCGTCGAACACAGCAAGGCGATGGCGGCGGCGCTGCCGAGCGCCCGGTTCACCGAGATCTCAGAGAGCTCGCACCTGGTCCATCTGGAGCGGCCGGCGGTCGTCAACAACGCGCTGCACGACCTGCTCAAGCGGGCGATCGCCGATGCCGATGCCGATGCCGACGCGGGCGACGAGGACCGATGAGCTCGGACACGGGTGCGAGTGGTGACGGGAGTGACGCAGCGGTGAGAATCGTGGCGACGGCCGAGGAGATGCGGGAGCTGGGCGAGAGGCTGGCCGCGCTGCTGCGGCCGGGAGACCTGGCGGTGCTGTCGGGCCCGCTCGGCGCGGGCAAGACGACCCTGGTGCAGGGGATCGCCGAAGGGCTCAAGGTACGCGGACCGATCACCTCGCCGACCTTCGTCATCGCCCGGGTGCATCCCTCGCTCTCCGGCGGTCCCGCGCTGGTCCATGTGGACGCCTACCGCCTCGGCGGTGACCTGGAGGTCGACGACCTGGACCTGGACGCCTCGCTGGAGGAGTCGGTGACCGTCGTGGAGTGGGGCGAGGGCCTGGTGGAGGGGCTCGCCGACGACCGGCTGGAGATCCTCATCGGCAGGGGTGCGTCCGGCGAGCCGGGCGAGGAACGGACCGTGACCCTGCGCGGGGTCGGACCGCGTTGGGAAGGTGTCATCTGATTTGCCTACGGGGACGGGGAAATCCTGACACGCTGGTACTGCGAGCCATTGGTCTAGATCGTCGGGCGCGTTGATCGACTCTGGCGGGTTTGCCCATGTTTAATGGGGAACAGGTGGGACATCGTGCCGGGCGAGGGTCGTCGGCCGGAGGGCGAAGTGGAGTTCGACGGTGCCAAGCGTCAAGCGTGTCGCGGTTGCGGGAGCCATCGTTCTTTTCGGGATTGCCGGGTGCTCGGCGGAGGCCAACTCGGGCAGCCCGACGAGCACGCCCACGGCAGCCCCGCCTGACTCCGGCAGCAGCCGGCAGGACATCGAGGTCCAGCTCCAGCCGGCCCGCGCCAAGGCCGGGCAGAAGGTGTGGGTCCTGGCGAACTGCCCGATCCCGCAAGGGGGTCCCGAGCACCGCGGCACCGCGTCATCCCGGATCTTCCGCACCCCGGTGACCCTTGACCCGATCCTCGCGACGCCCACACCGGCTCCCGCGAACACCGCCAGCCCGACGCCGCGCCCGTGGGTCCGCGGTCAGGCCACCGTCGCCGACGGCACGGCCGCCGGTGTCTACGAGGTCAACGCCAGGTGCGAGGGGACCAACGACACAGGCAAGACCAACCTCAGGATCGTGTCCGACACCGAGCCGAGCTCCACCTCGACGTCCAAGCCCACTTCCAAGCCGACCAGGACGATCATCAGCACCGAGGCGCCGGGCACGGGCGGCGGTGGCACCGCGGCAGGAGGCCCCGCCGACTCGGGCGCGCCGATCGGCACGACGGGCGTCCTGCTCGCCCTCGGCCTGGCGGGCGGCATCGGCATCGTGGTCGTGCGTCGCCGTCGCTCGTAGTCCCTGATGGCCGATTCCACCCGCTGGTCCAGGGTCATCCTGGCCGGAGTCGTCACCGGTGCCGTCGTGGTCGCACTCAACAGCAGGGGCGGCGGCGAGGAGAAGCCGCCGGCCCGCGCCTCGGTCGTGCCCAGCCGCATCGACATCCCGTCCCTGGGTATCAAGGCGCCCCTGATGAAGCTCGGTGTGACGGACGGCCGGATCGACCTGCCACCGTACGAGAAGCCGAACAGTGCGGGCTGGGTCAAGGACAGCGCGGTCCCCGGGGACGAGGGTTCCGCGGTGATCCTCGGGCACGTGGACACCAAGACCGCGCCCGCCGTCTTCTACAAGCTCAAGGAGATGAGGGAGGGACAGGTCATCAAGGTGGTGCGCAGCGACGGCAAGGTCGCCCAGTACCGGGTGGACACGATCGAGCAGATCAGCAAGAAACGGTTCCCCGCCGACAAGGTCTACCTTGAGGACGGCCTGCGGCTCATCACCTGCGGCGGGACCTTCGACTGGGACAGCAACGAATATCGCGACAACCTCATCGTCTACGCCACCCTGGTCAAGACCTGAGCCCACTCACCTGGGGCTCGGACGGGGGAGCGGCAGGCCACCCGCCGAGCAGGCCCTCACCCGCGCCCCACGCGGGCAGTGCTCCTGAGCCCTCCCGGGAAGGACTAGGCTAACTGTTCGTGCTGGTCCTGGCCTTTGACACCGCAACCCCCGCCGTCACAGCAGCGCTGCACGACGGTGCGAGGGTCCTCGCCGAGTCGACGACGGTCGACGCGCGCCGCCACGGCGAGCTGCTCGTGCCCACGATCGAGACGGTCCTGAGCGAGGCCGGAGCCTCGCTCCGCGACGTCACCACAGTCGTCGCGGGCTCCGGCCCCGGCCCCTACACCGGGCTCCGGGTCGGACTGGTGACCGCCCAGGCCCTCGCGACGTCACTGGGCGTCCCGGCGTACGGCGTGTGCACGCTCGACGCGATCGCCTACGGCAGCGGGCTGACCGAGCCGTTCCTGGTGGCCACCGACGCCCGGCGCAAGGAGGTGTTCTGGGGGCACTACCAGGAGATGCGCGCCCGGCTGTCCGGCCCCGCGGTGGACCGGCCCCAGGACCTGCCGGGGGAGCTCCCGCTGGTCGGTGCGGGCGCGCGGATGTACGCCGAGGTCGTCGGGGCCTCCCGGCTGCTGGACGCGCCGGAGTATCCCCACGCGGGCGCGCTGGCCGCGCTGGCCGCCGAACAACTCGGCGAGCCGGGCGTCCGCGCGGTCGTCGAGAGCGGCACCCACCCCGTGCTCGGCCTGCCCCGCCCGATCTACCTGCGCCGCCCCGACGCCCGGGTGCCCTCGGCGCCGAAGAAGGTCTCCGCATGACGACGGTGCTCCGTCAGATGACCTTCGACGACCTGCCCGCGGTCATGGAGATCGAGCGCAAGACCTTTCCCGCCGACGCCTGGAGCGAGGGCATGCTCCGCGGCGAGCTCAACGACCAGCCGAGGACCAGGCACTACGTGGTGGCCCTGGCCGAGGAGGTGATCGTCGGCTACGCGGGCCTCGCCGCGGCGGGGGACCAGGCCGACGTGCAGACCATCGCCGTCCTGGCCGAGTGGCGCCGGAGCGGTGTCGGCGGCGCCCTGCTGACCGAGCTGCTGACCGAGGCCGCGCGCCGGGGCGCGGTCTCGGTCTTCCTTGAGGTGCGCGCCGACAACCCGGGCGCGCAGGCGGTCTATGACAGGTTCGGGTTCGAGCAGATCGGCCTGCGCCTCCGCTACTACGAGGACGGCACCGACGCGATCATGATGAGAAAGGATCTCCATGCGTGACGAACCGGTGGTCCTGGGCATCGAGACCTCCTGCGACGAGACGGGGGTGGGCATCGTCCGGGGGCACACCATGCTGGCCAACGCCATCGCCTCCAGCGTCGAGCAGCACGCCCGTTTCGGCGGGGTGGTGCCCGAGGTCGCCTCCAGGGCGCACCTGGAGGCGATGACCCCGACCGTCGAGCGGGCCCTGGAACGGGCGGGCCTGCGCCTCGCCGACATCGACGCGATCGCGGTCACCGCCGGGCCGGGCCTGTCCGGCGCGCTGCTCGTCGGCGTCGCCGCCGCCAAGGCGTACTCGCTGGGCCTGGGCGTGCCGCTGTACGGCGTCAACCACCTGGCCGCCCACGTCGCGGTGGACCAGCTGGAGCACGGAGCCCTGCCCAAGCCGTGCATCGCCATGCTGGTCTCCGGCGGGCACTCGTCCCTGCTGCTGGTGCCCGACGTCGCGAGGGACGTCATCTCGCTGGGATCCACCGTGGACGACGCCGCGGGTGAGGCGTTCGACAAGGTGGCCAGGGTGCTCGGCCTGCCGTTCCCCGGCGGGCCGCACATCGACAGGGTGGCCCGCGACGGCTCCGGCGCGGCCATCGCCTTCCCCCGCGGCAAGTACGACGACGGGACGCTCGACTTCTCCTTCTCCGGCCTGAAGACCGCCGTGGCCCGGTGGGTGGAGGCCAGGGAGAAGGCGGGTGAGTCGATCCACGTGCCCGACGTGGCGGCGTCGTTCCAGGAGGCCGTCGTCGACGTGCTGACCCGCAAGGCCCTGCGCGCGTGCGCCGAGTACGACGTCGGTGACCTGCTGATCGGCGGCGGCGTGGCGGCCAACTCCCGTCTGAGGGCGATGGCGCGGGAGCGCTGCGAGGCGGCCGGGGTCCGGCTGCGGGTCCCCAGCCCCGGGCTGTGCACGGACAACGGCGCCATGGTGGCGGCCCTGGGCTCCGACCTGGTGGCGGCAGGTGTCGAGCCGTCGCGGCTGGACATCCCCGCCGACTCCTCGCTGCCCGTCACCACGGTCCACGTGTGACGCTCGCGGCCGTCCACGGGGGCCGGTGCGCTGAGTGTGACGCTCGCGGCCGTCCACGGGGGCCCCGGTGCCCGCCGGCCGTCGCGCCCCCGGTAGGCGGCGGCTGTACGGGCTCTTCGAGGCGGTTCCCGGCCGCCGGTCGCGCCGCTCCTACGCGGAGTGCAGGGCCAGCACCGGGTAGTCCGTGTAACCGCGGTGGTCGCCGCCGAAGGCCGAGCTGAAGTCGGCCTGGTTGAGCTCGGCGCCGAGGCGGAGGCGGAGCGGCAGGTCGGGATTTGCCAGGAACGACGCGCCCAGCGAGACCAGGTCGGCGCCGCGCTCCAGCGAGTGCGAGATCCTGGCGGCCGGGTCGCCTATCGACGTGTCGTTGACGATGAGGGTGTTCGGCCAGGATCTGCGGATCTCCTGGGTGAGGTCGTCAGAGGAGCCCGCCACCAGGTGCAGGTAGGCCAGGTCGATCCCGGCGAGCTCGGAGGCCAGCGCCGGGTAGACCTCGTGCATGTCCTCCTCGACCAGGTCACCCGCTCCGCTGCCCGGCGAGAACCGGATACCGACCCGGGATGAGCCGATCCGGTCGGCGACCGCCCGCGCGGTCTCCACGCCGAAACGGATCCTGTTGTCCACCGACCCGCCGAAGCGGTCCTCGCGCAGGTTGGCGTTCTGTGACAGGAACTGGTGGATGAGATAGCCGTTGGCGCCGTGCAGTTCGACCCCGTCGAAGCCCGCCTCCACGGCGCGGGCGGCGGCGTCCGCGAAGTCCTGGACGGTCGCCTCCGCCTCGGCGGTCGTCAGCTCCCGCGGCGTGGGGTAGTCCTGCATGCCGTTGGGCGTGAAGATCTGTCCCGCCGGTCGTACGGTGGACGGCCCGATGGGCAGCGCGCCGGTGTTGTCGGGGTGGCCGATCCGGCCGGAGTGCATGATCTGGGCGAAGATCCTGCCGCCCGCCGCGTGGACGGCGTCGGTGACCTCCCGCCATCCGGCCACCTGCTCGTCGGTGTGCAGTCCCGGGGTGTCCATGTAACCCTTTCCCGCCTGGCTGGGCTGCACCCCCTCGGTGATGATCAGGCCGGCGGAGGCCCGCTGAGCGTAGTAGAGGGCGGTCAGCGAAGAGGGGATCCCGTCGGCGTAGGACCGCGAGCGGGTCATGGGGGCCATCACCAGGCGGTTGGGCAGCTGGAGGCCGGCGAGTGTGAACGGTGCGAACGGCATGACGAATCCTTTCTTGGCCGACCAACTTGGCTAGCCAATAGGCAGTTCTACAACTTGGTCGGCCAACATGCAAGCGGTAGTCTCGGAAGGGAACGGAAGGACCTGAACATGGCGGAGCCGCTGTTCGACGAGGAGTGCGAAGCGACCAAGGGGTGCGGCGAGTACGACGGTGACCTCAACTGCCTGATGGCCTACACCGGCCGCGGTCACCGGGTCCTGCTCGCCAGCCTTCTCGGGGAGATCGACCTCTACCCGGGCCAGGAGCGCGTGCTGGGCGCCCTGTGGGACAACGGCCCCCAATCGCAGAACGCGCTGGCGAAGATCGTCGGCATCGACGTGTCCACCATGACCAAGACCTTACAGCGTCTGGAGCGCAGCGGCTTCGTCAGCCGCAGGCCAGACCTGGCCAACCGGCGGATCAGCATCGTCGAGATCACGCCGAAGGGGCACGCGCTCCGCCCCGAGGTGGACCGGGTCCTCACCGAGATGCACCGTCGGATGACCCGGGGGCTGACGGCGGAACAGACGGAGGAGCTGACGTCCCTGCTCGGCGTGGTCAGGGGCAACCTGTGCCGCGAGACGGATGCGAAAGGCCCGGCCGCGGACCACGCCCTCGGCGCCGCGCGGACCTGCTGACGGCGCCCGTACGGGATCGGCCGGCTGCGGGGCACTGAGCGGCCGGGGAGGGCGCCGGTCGGTCCCTGACCCTTCAGCCCTTGTCCCTGGCCGGTCCGTCCCTGACCCTTCGGTCCTGTCCCTTCAGTCCTTGTCCCTGATGGGGCGGAGCAGTGCCTCGGCCAGGGCCAGCATGGTCTCCTCCAGGGCGCCCAGCCGGCGGGTGAGGTCCGCGTGCGCGGGCTCCACGGTCTCGCTCAGGGCCTCGGAGAGCTGGTCGCGGTCGGGCTGGGCGCGGAGCATCTCGACCAGCGGCGCCAGCGCGGCCTCGGCCCGGATGACGTGCTCGTCCAGGGAGTCGAAGCGCTCGCGCTGCTCGTCGGTCTGGGCGCCGATGAGCGCGCCGACGCCGGCGCCGACACCGAGGACGGAGGGCAGGGCCTCAATGCGCTCGTCCAGGCTCTCCAGGCGCTCGCCGGACTTCTCCGCGCGGCCGTCCAGGGTGGACAGGCGGGAGTCGATGACGTCCATCCGGCCGGTGAGGCGGCCCTCGATGTCGTCGAGGCGCTCGTCGAGGGTGTCGAAGCGGCCGCCCGCCGCCATGCGATGGCGGTCCAGCCGGTCGACGCGACTCTCGACGGCGGCGGCGCGCTCGTCGATCCTGGGCACCACCAGATCGACCTTGCCGCCCACCTGCTCGACGGCGGCGAACACCCGGTCGGCGGCCGTGCCGACGGCGTGCTGGACGCCGGCGGACAGGTCGAGCATCCCCGCCTCGATGCGCCCGGCGCGCTGGGAGAGGTCGGCCAGCGCCCTGTCCAGGCGACCGAACCGGTGCGCCGCGATGCCCATGTCGGCCTGGAGCCGGCCGAGGTGCTCGGCCAGCTGCCTCACCTGCTCGTCGATGCCCTGGGTGCCGTCGGAGATCGCCCGGAGGCGGGTGAGCGCCTCGTCCACGCTCTCGCCCACGGTGCCGAGATCGGTCCACAGGCTCGGCAGCTCGCCGAGGGGGGTGACCCGGTCGCGGACGGCGTCGACCCGGCGGCCGAAGGACTCGACCCGCTCGCCGACGGCGTCGACGTGGTCGCGGACCGCCTCGACGTGCTGGGCCAGGCCCTCGGCCCAGGAGGGCGGGCGGGCGGCGATGTCGTCCAGACGCCCGTGAACGGACTCGAGCGTGCCGTTCAGCCCGCCGATCTCGCGCTCCCTGACCTCGCGCAGCAGCCACTCCATGCCCTCCAGGCGCTGCCGGATCTCGTCGAGCACGGCGCCCTGGGTCCGCTGCTCGTAGACATGGTCCTGGGCCGCCCGGGCAAGGAGCTCGCGCATCCGGTCGGAGATGGCGGTCTGGCTGCCCGCCTGGAGCAGGGTGTGGTCAGAGTGATCCACCGAGAGCTCCTTCACTCGCCGACGCTCAGCCGCGCGGTTGGATTGGGTCGGTCCTGCCGATGAACGAGATGGAACCGGAGACGAGAGAGAACTCCTGACCGGCAACCTTAGCCTCTGGATCAAGGTTTTCCGGCGGCGAGGTTAAAAGATAGGAATTGTCAGCTTGCTGGAATGATCAATCATTTTGGCTGGTCAGCTGGGGCTGCATATGAAAGCAAATGGCCTGTCGCCTATTCGGGTGAGAATGACCGTCGCGGATTCACCCCCGGGCAGCCGGAGATCTTTCCTGAGGCGGTCGACATCCACCGCGGAGCCACGTTTCTTGATCGTCACATTGCCGGCCCCGCGCTCGCGGAGCGCCGCCCGCAGCCGCTTGAGCGAGAACGGCAGCGTCTCGTGGACCTCGTACCGCGACGCCCACGGCGTCGGCGCCGCGACATCGCCGGTGATGTAGGCGATCTGCGGGTCGAGCAGGTGCCCGCCGACCGACGCGGCGATCTCCGCGACCAGGTGGGCGCGGATCGCCGCGCCGTCAGGTTCGTAGATGTAGCGGCCCGCGGGGCCGGTGCCGGGGTCGCCGAGGGCGGGGTCGGGCGTCATCGTGGCGCCCGACGGCAGCATCGTGGCCCTGCGCGCCGTCTCGCCCGCCAGTGTGCCGCACCAGATCACGGCCTCCTTGACGTCGCCCCGGTAGGAGACCCACTCGGCCTCCGCGCCGGCGGGGACGAACTCGTACGGGATCCCGGGGGCGACCTTCAGGCAGGCGGCCCCGGCCCTGGCCACCATCTCCAGTACGGCGGGCCAGGCGGGCGAGTACCCCATCGGGTCGAAGGTCCTGCCCCGCGCCGTGCGGCGTGCGGGGTCGGCGAACAGGACGTCGAAGGCGGCCGGGTCCAGCAGGGAGGCGTCGGCGGCGCGGACCGAGACCCGGTCGCCGAAGCCCATGGCGTCCGCGTTGGCCGCCGCGATCGCGGCGGTGAGCGGATCGGCGTCGACCGCCTCGACGACACAGCCGGCCCTGGCCAGGGCGAGGAGGTCTCCGCCGATACCGCAGCAGACGTCGGCGACCCGTGAACCCGCCGGGACGCGCCGCGCCCGGTGGTCGGCGACCTCGCGGCGGGTGGCCTGCTCCAGACCGGGCCGGGTGAAGTACATGAGGCCGGCGTCGGCGCCGAACTTCTCCCTCGCGCGCAGCCTGAGTTCGGCCTGGGTGAGCGCAGCCGAGGTCAGGTCCGCATGGTAGATCTTTCTTAACCTTGTCACCGCCGCCACCGGGTCGTCGCCGATGGCCTCGGCCGCCGCGCCCAGCGCCTCCTGGCCGCGCGGGGTCAGAAGTTCGCGGAATGCGTCGAGATTCACACCACCCGACGCTACCGCCTTCGCCGTGGGGCTTTGCGAAGGGCTTCCACCTGGTTCGACGTTCGCCTGAAGCGCAGAAGGGCGCTTCGTGTTGACTGTCAAGCCCTCCTTGCATACTGTTCCGTATTGGCACTCTCCCGGTGAGAGTGCCAAATACATGCGACGAGGCAGGTCTGACACCCGCGACGGCAGACCGCTGGTCGCCTCTTCTAGATCATTCAAATCTGAAGGGGAGGTCCGACGTGACGACCGCCACCAAGGTTCCCGTTAAGCCGCTTGGCGACCGCATTGTGGTCCAGCCGCTTGAAGCCGAGCAGACCACCGCTTCCGGTCTGGTCATCCCGGACACCGCCAAGGAGAAGCCGCAGGAGGGCAAGGTCCTCGCGGTGGGTCCGGGCAACTGGGACGACGAGGGCGAGAAGCGGATTCCGCTCGACGTCAAGGAGGGCGACGTGGTCCTCTACAGCAAGTACGGCGGCACCGAGGTGAAGTACAACGGCGAGGAGTACCTCGTGCTCTCCGCCCGTGACGTGCTCGCCATCATCGAGAAGTAGTTCTCGCTTCACAAAGATGACGTATCGAGCCCCGGGTCGCGAGAGCGCCCGGGGCTTTGATGCGCCGACGTACTTATAGAGAGGATTGTCATGCCGAAGATCCTGTCGTTCGAGGAGGACGCGCGCCGAGCTCTCGAGCGCGGCGTGAACGCTCTCGCGGACGCGGTCAAGGTGACGCTGGGCCCGCGTGGCCGCAATGTCGTCATCGACAAGAAGTTCGGTGCGCCGACCATCACCAACGACGGTGTCACCATCGCCCGAGAGGTCGAGCTGGAGGCGCCGTACGAGAACATGGGCGCACAGCTGGCCAAGGAAGTGGCGACCAAGACCAACGACGTCGCCGGTGACGGCACCACCACCGCGACCGTCCTGGCCCAGGCCATGGTCCGCGAGGGCCTGCGCAACGTGGCCGCCGGAGCCCAGCCGCTCTCCCTCAAGCGCGGCATCGACATCGCGGCCAGGACCGTCAGCGACCGGCTGATCGAGTCGGCCCGCCCGGTCGAGGACAAGAAGGAGATCGCGAATGTGGCGACGATCTCCGCGCAGGACGCCAAGATCGGTGAGCTGATCGCCGAGGCGTTCGACAAGGTGGGCAAGGACGGTGTCATCACCGTCGAAGAGTCCAACAGCATGGGCCTGGAGCTCGAGTTCACCGAGGGTCTCCAGTTCGACAAGGGCTACCTGTCGCCCTACATGGTGACCGACCAGGAGCGCATGGAGGCGGTTCTTGAGGACCCCTACATCCTGATCACCCAGGGCAAGATCGCCTCGGTCGCCGACTTCCTGCCGCTGCTAGAGAAGATCGCGCAGACGAAGAAGGCCCTGCTGGTCATCGCCGAGGACGTCGAGGGCGAGGCCCTCGCGGTGCTCGTCACGAACAAGATCCGTGGCACCTTCACCTCCGTCGCCGTCAAGGCGCCGGGCTTCGGTGACCGCCGCAAGGCCATGCTGCAGGACATCGCCATCCTCACCGGTGGCCAGGTCGTCAGCGAGGAGATCGGCCTCAAGCTGGAGCACGTCGGCCTGGAGGTGCTGGGCACCGCCCGGCGCGTCGTCATCACCAAGGACTCCACCACCGTCGTCGACGGTGCCGGTGAGGCCTCGGCGATCGCCGACCGCGTCAAGGAGATCAAGCTCGCCATCGAGCAGTCCGACTCCGACTGGGACCGCGAGAAGCTCCAGGAGCGTCTCGCCAAGCTCTCCGGCGGCGTCTGCGTGCTGAAGGTCGGCGCGGCCACCGAGGTGGAGCTGAAGGAGAAGAAGCACCGCCTGGAGGACGCCATCTCGGCGACCCGCGCGGCGATCGAGGAGGGCATCGTCTCCGGCGGTGGCTCCGCGCTCGTCCACGTCTCCAAGGTCCTCGACGACCTGGGCCTGACCGGCGACGAGGCGACCGGTGTCGCCATCGTCCGTAAGGCGCTCGTCGAGCCCGCCCGCTGGATCGCGGAGAACGCCGGCCTCGAAGGCTACGTCGTGACGTCCAAGGTCTCCGAGCTGCCCGCCGGTCACGGCCTCAACGCCGCCACCGGCGAGTACGGCGACCTGATCGCCCAGGGTGTCATCGACCCGGTCAAGGTCACCCGCTCGGCCGTCCAGAACGCGGCCTCCATCGCAGGCATGCTGCTGACGACCGAGGTGCTCGTGGTGGACAAGCCCGAGGAGGAGGCTCCGGCCGCCGCCGGGGGCCACGGTCACGGCCACGGCCACTGATCCCTCACCGGTTCCGTACGGCTCGCGTCTCTCGGGAGACGCGAGCCGTACGCGTTTTGCGGTAAACCAAATGTGCCCTCAACGCGTCATGGTACGCCACTCGTAAGGGCGAACACGGTTCCTACGAATAGTCGCCGTATTTGGCAATCGAATGAAATATTTGTACATACTGCAGTCGCTGCGGTCGTCACTCGATTACGCGCCGTTATCTCCACCTCAATGTGACCAATCCGTAGCCGTTTGCGATGGCGACAGGCACTATCAGGGCGGGCATCATGCCTAACGTGACCGAGGGATGCGTCGCCGACGCCAAAAATGGGGTGAGGCTTGCGACGAGGTCCGAAGGGGTTGTCCATAGGGATGATCTCAAGGATCTGACGAGCCTCGCCGTTCAGGGGGATCGCGCCGCGATCGAATCTCTGATCGCGCAACTGCGGCCGATGGTCGTCCGTTATTGCCGTGGTCGTCTGGGCCGGGTTTCCGGTCAGTATCACATCGCGGACGACGTGGCCCAGGAAGTATGTATCGCGGTGCTGTCCGCACTGCCCCGCTACCGTGACATGGGGCGCCCGTTCGCGTCCTTCGTCTTCGGCATCGCGTCGCACAAGGTGGCCGACGCGCTGCGCAGCTCCGTGCGGTCCGCCGTGCCCACCCAGGATCTTCCCGACGGGCCCGACGAGGGACCGGGGCCCGAGGAGACCGTGGTGCGCTACATCGAGGCCGAACACGCCCGCCGGCTGCTGTCGCGGCTGCCGGACAACCAGCGCGAACTGCTCATGCTCCGAGTGGTGTCGGGCCTTTCCGCGGAGGAGACGGGTAATGTACTTGGCATGTCACCAGGTGCGGTCCGGGTCGCCCAGCACAGGGCACTGGCCCGGCTACGAGCGATGGCGGAGCTGGAGTCGATAGCTTGACCGCCGAGCTGTCGAGCAGGGGCCGTGAGGAGGCGCCCGAACCGCGGGACGGGGCTCGCGACGACCCGGAGCGAGAACGATCATGACAACGGTTCACCCGCGACGTCCGGCTCGAAGATACGGGCCGGACGAGGATCCGGCCGTGGCCGAGACCGACGCACTCGTGGAGGCGCTCTCGGGCAGGACGCCCGTCCCCGCGTCGGACGCCGCGGTCGCCCTGCTGGCCGCCTTGATCGACGACGTGGATCAGCGGTGTTCCTCGGTGTCCACGTAGTCTCGGGCGCACTTCCAGCTCGCGGTGGGCGGGCTGGTGCGACCGACGACGTGGATCAGCGGTGTTCCTCGGTGTCCACGTAGTCTCGGGCGCACTTCCAGCTCGCGGTGGGCGGGCTGGTGCGACCGACGACGTGGATCAGCGGTGTTCCTCGGTGTCGATCACGCCGTCTACGTAGCCTCGGGCGTATTCCCAGCTCACATAGTCGGTGGGGTTGGGCTGGTAGGCGGGCTCGTGCACCTGGGGCTGGCCGTTCTCGATCATCTGGCGCAGGTTGCCGCGCAGCAACTCCCAGTCGAAGTAGTGTTGCTCTCCGCATTCGGGGCAGTCGAGCACCAGGCCGAGCACACCCTGGGGCTCCAGCAGTGAGCGGAAAACCTCCACGTCGGCGAGGTCGGTCATGGCCTCGTCGCGCTCGTCCGTGGTCAGCGGCTCGGGATCGTCAGGATCGCCTAGCGCCGCCGCCGGGTCGTCGGGGTCATCCGCGAACGGGTCGCGAGGGACATCATCGAGCACGATCCCACCTTATGGCCTGGATGTGATAGACAGACCCCGAACTGCACGAGTATGACGATCCAGGGCGGTAAGGGCAGGCGACCGCGGTGGCCGGGAGGTCCTGGACGCGGGGACTCGAAGATCCCCGGTGCGTGCGAGAAACCTCGCCGATCCGGGTATGCGGTCCAGGCGGACGATCCGAGCATCCGGCCTTTCACCCGCGTCCACCAAGTTTGGCGCCAGACTCTAAACTGTGACCCGGGGGTCGGCGCCTTTCCCCGTCATGAGAGCGCCGTGGCAGGAGGGTTGCAGATGGCCAAGTTCACCGAGCGGGGGCTCACGTTCGACGACGTGCTGCTGGTGCCCGCGTATTCGGACCTGCAACCGGGGCAGGCCGACACCACCACCCGGCTGTCACGGGGCATCACCCTGCGGATTCCGTTGATCTCCGCGGCGATGGACACGGTGACCGAGGCCCGCATGGCGGTGGCGATGGCGCGTCAGGGCGGCATAGGCATCCTGCACCGCAACCTGTCGATCGAGGACCAGGCCCAGCAGGCCGACCTCGTCAAGCGCTCCGAGGCCGGGATGGTCACCAACCCGATCACCTGCTCCCCGGACGAGACGCTCGCCGATGTCGAGCGCCTCTGCGCCACCTATCGGATCTCCGGCGTCCCGGTGACCGACGCGAGCGGCGTGCTCGTCGGCATCGTCACCAACCGCGACATGCGCTTCGAGAGCGACCACAACCGTCCGGTGCGCGAGGTCATGACCCCGATGCCGCTGGTCACCGCGCCGGTCGGGGTCTCCACCGACGACGCGTTCGAGCTGCTCAGGCGGAGCAAGATCGAGAAGCTTCCGCTGGTCGACGCCGGGGGGCGGCTGCGCGGGCTCATCACCGTCAAGGACTTCACCAAGAGCGAGAAATACCCGCTCTCGACCAAGGACGCCAACGGCCGGCTCGTCGTGGGGGCGGCCGTCGGCGTCGGGGGTGACGCGGAGAAGCGGGCGAGCGCGCTGATCGAGGCCGGGGTCGACGTGATCGTGGTGGATGTCGCGCACGGCCACTCCAAGGGCCTCGCCGACATGATCGCCAAGATCAAGGCCAACAGCAAGGTCGACGTGATCGGCGGCAACATCGCCACCCGCGCGGGCGCCCAGATGCTGGTCGACGCCGGGGTCGACGCGGTCAAGGTCGGTGTCGGGCCCGGCTCCATCTGCACCACCCGGGTGGTCGCCGGTGTCGGCGCCCCGCAGGTGACGGCCATCCACGAGGCGTCCCTCGCGGCCGGCCCCGCGGGGGTTCCGGTGATCGGCGACGGCGGCCTGCAGTATTCGGGCGACATCGTCAAGGCCATCGCGGCAGGGGCCGACTCGGTCATGCTCGGATCGCTCCTGGCGGGCTGCGAGGAGTCCCCGGGTGAATTGATCTTCATTAACGGCAAGCAGTTCAAGTCGTACCGGGGGATGGGCTCGCTCGGCGCGGTCCGCAACCGTGAGCGCGGCGGCGCCTCGTTCAGCAAGGACCGCTATGCCCAGGCCGATGTCGGCGGCGAGGACAAGTTCATCCCCGAGGGTATCGAGGGGCAGGTCCCCTACCGGGGCCCGGTCGCCGCGGTGGCCCACCAGCTCGTCGGCGGCCTGCGCCAGGGCATGTGGTACTCCGGATGCAGCACGATCCCCGAGATGCACGTACGGTGCGAGCTGATGCCGATCACGTCGGCGGGTCTCAAGGAGAGTCACCCGCACGACATCCAGATGACGGTCGAGGCCCCCAATTACCACGGTCGCTAGAGCGGCGCGCACCGCGCACTCGTGAAAACGTGGCGTGCGCCATGCACGCCACGGAACGGAAAAGACAGACATATGACTCAGGTAGAGATCGGCCGCGGCAAGAACGGCCGTCGTGCCTACGCGCTCGACGATATCGGCATCGTTCCGTCCCGTCGTACCCGCGACCCGGAGGAGGTCTCGATCGCCTGGCAGATCGACGCCTACCGCTTCGAGCTGCCCGTCGTGGTGAGCCCGATGGACAGCGTGGTCTCGCCGAAGACCGCCATCGAGGTCGGCAGGCTCGGCGGTCTCGCCGTGCTCGACCTCGAAGGGCTGTGGACCCGGTACGAGGACCCGATGCCGCTGCTGCAGGAGGTGGCCGAGCTCAAGGGGGAGCCCGCCACCAGGCGGCTGCAGGAGATCTACAACGCGCCGATCAAGGAAGAGCTGATCGGCCGCCGCATCGAGGAGATCCGGGCGGCCGGGGTGGCCACGGCGGTCCGGCTCTCCCCGCAGCGCACGGTCCAGTACCACAAGGTGGTCATCGACGCGGGCGTGGACATCTTCGTGATCCGCGGCACCACGGTCTCCGCCGAGCACGTCTCCGGCAGGGCCGAGCCGCTCAACCTCAAGCAGTTCATCTACGAGCTCGACGTCCCCGTGGTCGTCGGGGGATGCGCCACCTACACCGCGGCGCTGCACCTGATGCGGACCGGCGCGGCCGGGGTGCTCGTCGGCTTCGGCGGCGGCGCCTCGCACACCACCCGCACGGTGCTGGGTGTGGCGGTGCCGATGGCCACCGCGATCTCCGACGTGGCCGCCGCCCGCCGCGACTACATGGACGAGTCCGGTGGCCGTTACGTCCACGTCATCGCCGACGGCGGCATGGGCACCTCAGGCGACATCGCCAAGGCGATCGCGGTGGGCGCGGACGCGGTCATGGTCGGCTCGCCGCTGGCCAGGGCCGTCGAGGCCCCCGGCCAGGGCTTCCACTGGGGGTCGGAGGCGCAGCATCCCGATCTGCCCAGGGGCAAGCGGGTCGAGTTCGGCACGATCGGCACGCTGGAGCAGATCCTGCACGGCCCCTCCTCGGTGGCCGACGGTTCAATGAACCTGATGGGCGCGCTCAAGCGCACGATGGCCACCGCCGGATACTCCGACCTCAAGGAGTTCCAGCGGGTCGAGGTCGTCGTCGCCCCGCAGGTCAGCTGACATTCCGTGCGAATGCCCGGCCGACCGGCCGGGCATTCGCCGTTTCCCCCGCGTCGCCGGACTTTCTCCCGCGTCGCCGGACAGCGATCGGCTCAGCGGGGTTCGGCTCAGCGGGGTTCGGTGATCCAGGAGCCCCTGCGCATCACGCCGGAGACCTCCAGCTCGTCGGTGAGCACCACCAGATCGGCCTGCTTGCCGACCGAGACGGACCCCAGGCGGTCGGCGAGGCCGAGCACCCTGGCGGGGGTCAGGGAGGCGATCTCGGACGCCTCGGCCAGTGACAGGCCCACCTCACGCACGGCCCGCCGGAACGCGACGTCCATGGTCAGGGTGCTGCCCGCGATGGCGCCGCCCTCGGCCAGCCGGGCCACCCCGTCCACCACGTCCACCTTCATCGGGCCGAGCCCGTAGAGGCCGTCACCCATGCCCGCCGCCGCCATCGCGTCGGTGATCAGCGCCGTCCTGCCGGGGCCGGCGACCTCGAAGGCCAGGCGCGTCATGGCCGGGTGCAGATGCACGCCGTCGTTGATCAGCTCGACCGTGACGCGCTCGTCCTGGAGCAGCGCGGCGATCGGCCCCGGGTCGCGGTGGTGCAGCGGCGGCATCGCGTTGTAGAGATGGGTCGCGACGCTGCCGCCCGCCTCTATCCCGGCGATCGTCTGGGCGTAGGTGGCGTCGCTGTGGCCAAGGGCGGCGATCACGCCGCTCGCCGTCGCCTCCCGTACGGTGTCCAGCGCGCCGGGCAATTCGGCGGCGATGGTGACCATCCGCACCTGGCCGCGCCCGGCCCTGATCAGCCCGGCGAGCTCCTGGGGCGAGGGCTCGCGCAGCAGCGCCGGGTTGTGCGCGCCGCACCGGGCCGCGGAGATGTAGGGGCCCTCAAGATGGATCCCGGCCAGCAGGCCGTCCTCGCACAGGTCGGCAAGGGCGGCGGCGGTCCTGGCCAGATCGTCAAGGGATGCGGTGACCAGGCTGGCCATCAGCGTGGTGGTGCCGTGCCGGGCGTGCAGCTCGATGGCCCGGCTCGCCTGCTCCGGATCGCCGGTGGGAAAGGAGCCGCCCGCCCCGCCGTGGTTGTGGATGTCCACGAAACCCGGCACGACATACCGGCCGCCCAGCCCGAGCCCCGGCCCCGGAGCGGACCCCTGGCCCACATGCGTGATGCGGCCGTCTTCAATGGTGAGCCAGCCCCCGTGGACACCTTCGGGGGTCACGATGCGTGCGTCAGCGAGTGTGATGCTCATGCCCCTATCCTCGCGGTTTCCCGGGGAAGGGTGATCTCGACGCGACCATCGGTCGCCGCCACGAATTCGTCCGGGGCGGGGACACCCGCGGACCCCGGCAGCCCCTTCCCCGGCCAGAGCCGGACTGGCCAGAGCCGGACTCGACGGCGTCGGGCTCGACGGCGTCGGGCTCGGCTGCGTCTGCGTCTGCGTCTGTGTTTGCGTCGGCATCGGCATCGGCGTCGGCATCGGCATCGGCATCGGCATCGGTAAGAGTGGCGGGGTGGCGAGTGGTGGTGAGTCGGGGCAGGTCAGACTGGCAAGGGCCCCGATTTATCCCAATGAAAACGAGGCTCTCAGCTGATACCGTGGCCGGGCAGTAGTGGCGGAACGGAGCATGACATGGCAGGCGAAGAAGACATCTCCGGGTGATACCGGATCCCATCGCCATCGGTGACGTGCCCATCACGGGACCGCTGATCGGTGATGCCTTCGTGTCCTGACCATTTCGCCGGGCGGGCCTCACCGTGCCGGCCGAACGCGGAAGCGATTCGATGTCCGACGCCCTGATCGTGGTTTCCAACCTGTCCTTTTCCTGGCCCGACGACACCCCGGTGTTCGAGGACCTCTCGTTCAGTGTCCCCGCCGGACACACCGGCCTGGTCGCGCCCAACGGTGCCGGCAAGAGCACGCTGCTCAGGCTGATCGCCGGTGAACTTCGCCCGGCCGCAGGGTCGGTCACGGTGCGGGGGATGCCGGGCTACCTGCCCCAGACGCTGCCCCTGGTCGGTGACCTGACCGTGGCCGAGGTCCTGGGGATCGCCCCGGTGATCAGCGCGCTGGACGCCATCGAGTCCGGGGACGCGAGCGAGGAGCATTTCGCTGCCATCGGTGACGACTGGGACATCGAGGAGCGCACCCGTGCCCAGCTGGACCGGCTCGGCCTCGGGGACGTCTCCCTCACCCGGCGCCTGCACACCCTCAGTGGTGGCCAGGTCGTCTCCCTCGGCCTGGCGGCACAGCTGCTGAAGCGGCCCGACGTGCTGCTGCTCGACGAACCGACCAACAACCTCGACCTCGACGCGCGCAGGAGGCTCTACGACGTGCTCGCCGACTGGAACGGCTGCCTGCTGCTGGTCAGCCATGACCGGGCACTGCTCGACCGGATGGACCGCATCGCCGAACTCGATCGGGGCGAGATTCGCTCCTACGGTGGGAACTTCACCTTCTATGAGGAGGCCGTGCGCGCCGCGCGGGAGGTCGCCGAGAAGAACATTCGCACTGCCGAGCAGGAGGTCAGGCGGGAGAAGCGGGAGATGCAGCAGGCCCGTGAGCGGGCCGCGCGCCGGGCCGGCAACGCCGCACGCACCCTCAAGGACGCCGGACTGCCGAAGATCTTCGCCGGGACGATGAAGCGGAACGCCCAGGAGTCGGCGGGGAAGGCGGACGAGACGCACGCCGCGCGGGTCAGCAGGGCCAGGGCCCGGCTCGACGAGGCGGGCCGCGCCCTGCGCGACGAGCAGAGAATCTCGCTGGAACTGCCCGGGACCAACGTCCCGGCCGGCCGTACGGTCTTCCTCGGCGAGCGGATGCAGGTCCGCCACGGTGAGCGGGCACTTTTCGCCGGCCAGGGCGCCGACCTGACGATCCGGGGGCCCGAGCGGATCGCGCTGACCGGCCCCAACGGTGCCGGCAAGTCCACCCTGCTGCGCGTGATCAACGGTGAGCTGGAGCCGGAGGGCGGCGGGACCAAGCGGGCCGACGGGCGGGTCGCCTACCTGTCCCAACGGCTGGACCTGCTGGACCTGGACCGCACCGTGGCGGAGAACCTGGCCGCGTTCACGCCCGGGCTGCCGGAGGCGGAGCGGATGAACCTGCTCGCCCGCTTCCTGTTCCGTGGCTCCCGCGTTCACCTCCCGGTCGGGGTGCTGTCCGGCGGCGAGCGGCTGCGCGCCACCCTGGCCTGCGTCCTGTGCGCCGAACCGGCGCCCCAACTGCTGCTGCTGGACGAGCCGACCAACAACCTCGACCTGGTCAGCTTCGCCCAGCTGGAAGGCGCCCTGCGCTCGTACGAGGGCGCCTTCGTGGTGGTCAGCCACGACGAGCGGTTCCTCGCCGAGATCGGCGTGAACCGCCGGCTACACCTGTCCGAGGGCCGCCTGCTCGAAACGAGCGCCCCTGACCTGTGAGGTGACCTGAGTGCTTGACGGGCGCATGCCTCTTTCTTCAGGGCTCTGTTGCTTAATTGCGGTCGCGTCCACGGATGTGGTGTACGAGCATCCGAGTCCGGTGAGCCGGTCACGGTGGAAAAGCGTGGCGTCGTCCGTGGGGAAAAGCGCGGCGAGGGTGGTGGAGTGGTTCAGGGCCGTTCGTTGGTGTCGCGTCGTGCGGGGTCGAAGGTCAAAAGCGCGGCGAGGGTGGTGGAGTGGCCCCAGACCGCCCATCGGTACGGGTCCGCCGCGGTGTGGAAGGGTTCGGGGCCGCTCCTCGCCGCCGCCTCGCGCGGGGCTCTCGCCGTGCGGGGTACGAAGGTCCGCGGGATGTCCGGTCACGGGTCGCCCTCGGCCGGGTGCGGGGACGAATCGGGCCTTCCACCACGAAAAGCGGCCCACCCGAGGGGGCGGGAGTGGCGCCTTTCTTGATCTGGGTGAATCCGCACGCCCCCAGCGTGCCAACTCATCCAGATCATGGAAAATCCCCGATCGTCACCACCACGGCCCCGCCTCCACGCCCGCCATGACCCGCTTTGCCCCCTCCCGGAGCTCCACCGGCCCGCCCCCGGTCACCCACACCCGACCAACGCCCGCCCCCACCCTGCGCGATGCGTTACCGGTGAGCGGCCCCCAACCACTCCACCGCCCTCGCCGCGCTTTTGATCTTTGACCCCGTACGATGCGATACCGGTGAGCGGTCCTGAGCGACTTCATCGTCCTCGCTGTGCTTTTGGTCTTCGGCCCCGTACGATGCGTTGCCGGTGAGCGGTCCCGAGCCACTTCATCGTCCTCGCCGCGCTTTTCCCCACGTACTACGCCGTGCTTTTCAACGGCGATCAGCCAGGCGCGACGCAGGTATTGATCTCAAACACTGGTACACCACCTGCGCGGACGCGACCATCGACGCTCCGCCGTGTAGATGATCTCCGCCCCCCGCGCATTGACCGGGAGCCCTTGTGAGGGTGATACCGCCAACCGCCATACGCGGAGAAGCCGACTAAAGATCTCAATCAGCTGAGGGCTCAGCGCGCTTCTTCTTGTTGCAGGCGCTTGAAGAGGTCTGGGTGGGCGCGCTGAAGTAGATCTCGTACCTGCCGCTCCAGTTCGGGAACATTCACTGTGGCGGCGCTGTGCACGATCTTCCAGTCGACGCTGAAGTATCGGTGGACCACGTTGTTGCGCAGCCCTCTGATCAGCTTCCACGGGATCTCAGGGGTGGAGGCTCGGGTCTCGTCCGAGATCCCTCCGACGGCCTCACCGATGATGGAGAGCTGCCAGATGACCGCATCGCGGCGCATCGAGTCAGTGGCCCACACGTCGGGTGAGACATCTTCGAGCTAGGAGGCGATCTTCCTGGCGGCTTCCACGATGTCCACCAGGTAAAGGCCCTCACGCTGCATACAGCACCTGGGCGTCATCGAGGACCTGGTCCCGGATGACCCAGTGGAGGCCTTCCTTGGAGACCACGTCGACCTTGCGGCCAAGCAGAGCTTCCAACTCCTCCTGGAAACCGAAGAACTCGATCCCGATGTCACTGTCCGGCTTCAGGACGTAGAGGAGGTCGACGTCGCTTCCTTCGTGATCCTCGCCACGAGCAACCGACCCGAAAACAGCCAACTCGGCAATACCGTACTTCTCGCAAAGTCTGACCAAATGCGTATAAACGGTCGTGAAGTCAACGCTCATGACACCTCCCACGTCCTATGCTGCCATCTCGGTCGCGTCGCCGCATGCTCCGGCCCTCTCGGGCCGATCTGATTCAGATCCGGCGAGTCCTGCCTCTCCACAGGATCATCAAGATCACCAACCTGTACGTCGGACCGCTGATCTTCAAGGCCCCGGCCGGTCCCGGACCGTTCTCGGGACCAGCCAGTCATCTCCTGGCATTCTTCAGCCGATGCCTCTCCAGGTCGGCACGCTCAATCTCCTGGATGTCGATTCCAGAGGTGTCGTTGAAGGCCGGTCACGGGTGAAAAACGGGGTTAGTCGAACTCGCCGTTCCGCACGCCGTGCAGGAAGGTGGTCCACTGGGTCGAGGTGAGGGTCAGGGCCGGGCCGGTGGGGTTCTTGCTGTCGCGGATGCCTCGGTGGCCGCCGGACAGCTTCGCGATCTCCACGCAGTTGCCGCCGTTGTCGCCGGACAGCGAGGACTTGCGCCACGCGGCCGTGCCGAGTTCCCTGGTTACGTCGTCCACTGTTTCCTCGTCTCCCTGATCAGGTCGGATGAGGCTCGCTGTGTCTGGGCCTCACCGTGGATCGTCTCGTACCTTGCGGTGATCTCCGCCACCTCGTCGGAATCGCCGGTGACCTGGCCGTACACGGAGGACTCGGCGTAGGCCATGTCAGGCATGTTCCGGCCGCGCGCGATCACGAACGCTCCCATGAGCCCCGTGGTGCTCCACGAGTCGCGGGGGAGCACCTGAACGGTGACGCGCGGACGCCCCGCCATCGCGAGAAGATGATCCATCTGTCCGGCCATCACCGCCTTGTTGCCGACCGGGCGGGTGAGGACGCCTTCGTCCAGAACTACCCATAGCATGGGCGGGTCTTCCCGGTCGAGGATGTGTTGCCTGTCTATCCGTGCGGCCAGGGTCGCCTCCACCCGGTCGTGGGTGACACCCGGCTTGCCGGTGATGAGTGCCCGCGCGTAGTCCGCTGTCTGGAGCAGGCCGGGGACGATCAATGGTTCCCAGGTCCGCAGCGAGTCGGCGCTCTGCTCGATCTCCACCCAGCGCCGGAACCAGGTCGGCAGGCGGGTGGCCTGCTCGTTCGCCTTCCGCCAGGCCGACAGCAGCGCGCCGCCCGCGTTGAGAACCTCGTCGACCTTGCTGGCGAACTCCTCCTTGGCGGCACGTTCGCCACGCTCGATCATGCTGATCTGGGAAACCGACCATCCCAGGATGGCGGCCAGGTCTTTTTGTCGCATTCCAGCGGCTATGCGGTATTCACGAAGTAGTGCCCCGAATTGTAGACTAGGTGCAATCAAAGGCTCTTGGTCCGCGATTCTCTCGGTCATGCTCCTCCCGTCATCGCACAGGAAATGCACAGTGAGCGTGCAATCCAGTGCAGCGTTCGTGCGTTGATTGTGTAGCGAATCGACTACCGACAGTAGTCATTGTTTGGGATGGTCGATGGACAAGTCAACAGGTGGCGGATTTCCGGTCAACATATTCAGTGGGAGCCGCCACGCCGGTGCGGACACCGGGGCGAAAGGCCACAATCATGCAATCGGAGTCAAAGAAACTCGGAGAAGTTTTCCTGCCGCGTACGGCTGAATCGGTTCCCCGCGCCCGGAGCGTGGTGGGTGAACTGCTCGGTGTCGACCATCACGCTTATGAGTCTGTGAGACTGGTCGTCTCCGAGCTGACCACCAACGCCTTCAAGCACGCCGATCGGGGCCAGGTCGATGAGTCGATCCGGCTCGCCCTGTTCCGGTGTGGCTCGATCATCCGGATAGAGGTCACCGACCAGGGAGCCGCGTTCGACGCGCCGCACCGTGAGGCTCCCCGTACGGCGATCCAGAACGCCGGGGCCGAGTTCGGGCGCGGTCTGATGATCGTCGACGAGCTGTCGCAGGGCAACTGGGGAAGCCGCGACCACGGCCGGGGCCGAGGGCGGACCGTCTGGTGCGAGCTGCCCGCCGACCTCCTCCCCGAGGATCCCGAAACCGTCGATCAGTTTTCCGCCGGCTCCGCTGCGCCGGTCACGACCATCGGTTAATCGAAAACCACTGGTTAATCACAAAGAGCCGCCCCCGGCAGGAAAGCGGAATGCGTCCTTCCCCCTATTGGTGTATTCCGCCGCTCCCATTCCCCGATGAGAGCCATGTCGGGGGCCGACCGGCCGCCGTTCAAGCACGACAGCGGCTTTATGTGGCGCTGAGAACCGTTGCCGCTCACATATTTCTTGAACCACCCCGAAAATGCCCGGCTACCCGATGAAGGGAAAAGGGGTGTTCGCCAACCTGGCGGAAGCGTCGGCCCTGTTCGACCGGCGGTCGCAATTCGAGTTCAGGACGGCATAGGGCCGACGCGCCCGTCGTCCGGGTGCCTCCCGGCCGGTGGTCTGACCGTCACCGGTGCCGGCCAGACCACCGGCCGAGGCGCCCGAGGGGCCCGCTGTCGTGTGCGCGGGTGAGCTCCTCGGGAGGGAGGCCAGAACGGCCAGAAGTGATCTTCTTGAGCGCGCGGGTTCTCCTCTGCGGGGCGGCAGACGACCCGGGAGTTCGGATCGGCTTTGCGGGCCCCTTTGATCTTGCTGGGACGGACGAGTGTCCGATGTCGAGCCCAGAGTGTGCAGCTGGGGTCAGCCGGAAGGTTAGGCAGCGCCTTCACCCCGTGCCGTCCCCCGTGGGACTGATCGACGCTCCGCCGCGTAGATGATTCCCGCCCCCCGCGCATTGACCGGGAGTCCTTGTGCGGGTGGTGCCGCGCCGGTTGTTCCAGCACGGCACCGTACGCGGGGGCCTGGGGCCGAGGCCTCAGGGTTACCCCCTGGCGTCCATTGCCGGTGAGCCAGGAGAGCAATGGGGGGCGGATGGGGCATTTTGCAAAAGCAAGTCGTGTACGGGGTCATGTACATGGGGGTCGGTCTGGCGTACACGGGTCTCGTCCTCGCCGTCCTCATCCCGGCCGTGGGCGGCGACTCCACCATGTACTGGGCGTACGGCCACCTCGGTGGCAACATGTCCGCGGTGGTCGTGCACGTCCTCAGCGACCCGCTGGGCGTCCTCGGCAGCCTCTTCAGCCCGCAGGTCAAGCTCGACACGCTGGCCTTCCTGCTGTGGCCGACCCTGCTGGCCTGCCTGTTCTCCCCGCTGACGCTGATCGCCCTCCCCCAGTTGCTGGAGCGTATGCTCTCCGACCGCACGCAGTGGTGGGTGACCGACTTCCATCACAGCGCCATCACGGTGGCCGTCCTGTTCTGTGCGGGAGTCGACGGAGCCGCCCGGGTGATCCGCTGGGCGCGACGCCGCGAACCCGGCCTGAGCGAGCGCGGCGCGTCGCTGCTCTGGGCGGCCGCCGTCTGCGCCGTCGCGCTCACCCTCCTGCCGCGATTCCCCTTCGACCAGCTCATCAGGCCCGGCTTCTACGAGAAACACCCCGATGTGGTCGCGGCCGAGCAGGTGGTCGCGGCCGTACCTTCCGGTGTGGTCGTCGAGGCAGTCAACCACGTGGGCCCCCGCCTGTCCGCCCGCACCACCGTCCTGCTGTGGGAGGACAGACCCCCTACCGCCCCCTGGATCGTCGCCGACACCGCCCGCGCCGCCTACCCCTGGGGCTCACTCGACCGTCAACGCCAACGCGTCGACGAACTGAGGAGCCAGGGCTACCGGGTCGTCTACGAGCGCGAAGGCTACGTGGTCCTGCACCGCACCTGATCTTCTGGTTTAGGGCTTGCAGTACGCCTTCCTGATCATGCTGGTGCCGTTGGTTGCGAACGCGGCCCAGCGGATCATCGCCTACCTGCCTGAAGGTGTCGCGGTCGGGGTCGTAGCCGGCTCCGGTGACCGGAGCTTAAGTCCGAGTGAAAGTCCGGCAGGCCGGATACGGTGCCGGAGTTCGGGGAAAGGCTTGTTCGAGGGCCCGCTCAGCACCGGCCTGCCGGGCCGGACCACTCACGTAGTGGGCACTGGTGGTCAAGGTGTGGGGAACGCCTTCACCGCTTGGTGCCACTTCTGTCGGACCGGACATCGAAAAAGGTCACCGCTTGTGATCATCGTGATCTCGCTGGGTGCGGCGTGCCTTCTCGGCCTCGGCTTCGTCGCACAGCAGCATGCGGCGTACCGCCAGCCCCTGGAGGACATGCTGCGCCTGCGCCTGCTGCTGCACCTCATCCGCACGCCGTTGTGGCTGGCCGGGATCGGGCTGATGCTCTGCGGCCAGATCCTCGGCGCCCTCGCGCTGCGGGAGGCGGACGTGGCGAAGGTGGTGCCGCTACTGGCGATGAACCTGCTGTTCGCGCTGACCGCGGCCCATGTCATCTACCAGGAGCCGTTCGGCCGCATGCTGCAGCTGGGCGCGGTGCTGGTGGGCGGAGGAGTGGCGCTGTTCCTGTACGGCGGTCGGCCCCATGGCGGGACCCTGCCTGCACCGGGTTCCCTGCGGTGGCTGACGGTGCTTTCGGTGATCGTGGTGGCGGGTGGGCTGGTCATGTTCGGTCTGCGGCGTTCCCTGCAGGTCAAGGCGATGTTGCTGGCGGCGGCCGCCGGGGTGCTGTACGGGCTGCAGGACGTGCTGACGCGCAGCTCCCTGCTCACGCTGAGCAACGGGCTGAACCTGGCCGCTACCTGGCAGCCGTACCTTCTGCCCTGCGTCGCCGTGGTGGGGCTGCTGCTCAACCAGAGCGCGTTCGACGCCGCCCCGCTCCGGATCTCGTTGCCGGCCACCACGGCCGCTGAGCCGATCACCGGGATCGTGCTGGGCGTGGCGATCTTCTCCGAGCGTCTGCGGGTCACTCCGGAGGCGCTCGCGGCGGAGGTGGCCGGCTTGATCGCGATGGTGACCGGCATCGTCATCCTCGGCCGGTCTCAGTCTCTGGCCAAGCCGATGCGGAATGCTCTTCGGCGCCCGGACGGGGATCGGCAGTGATCTCCGCGGTCCTGGCGTTGCTCGCGGTGACCGGCAATGCCTCCGGCCTCGGTGCTACAGCGTGGAGGCCTTCCTGCCTCTCCGTAGGATCACCAAGATCAACAGCCTGTGCGCCGGTGGACGGGTCGCGAGACGGTCGGCGGCCGCAGCCTGTGATCTTGCGGGGGCGGCAGCCGACCGGCTTGGTCAGGGAGTCACGATGGCGATTTTGTCGACGTAGTCCTCGGTGAGCCAGAGATTGTCATCGGGGCCGGCCGTGATGTCGAACGGCCCGGAGACGACGGTCGGCAACGCGTACTCATTGATCGTCCCGGCGGTGGTGATCCGCCCGATCTTGTTCCCGGCCGACTCGGTGAACCACACCGCGCCGTCCGGTCCCGTGGCGATGTGCGCCGGCTGGGAATCGGTGGTGGGGGGTGTGGCGGAGGGGTGGAGGCGGATACCGACAGAGGGGTGCTTGCCGCCAGGACCAGAGCCATGACCACGAGCGGATACCCCAGGCGCCGAGAGCGATGACGCATGACATCCCTTCCCAAAGAAAGAAGAACCAAAAAGGAACGCGGGCGGGCCGCTGGGCGCGGTTGAGCGATCGAGGTCCGCGGCGTCAGACCGCCGTCGGCGGGTGTCGGCACAGATCTCCAGAAGACCCGATCCGGACGAGGTTCCTCACCTCTGTCCGGCCCCGGTGACTCCACTATCTCCCGTGTCCGGCCCCGGTGACCCCACTATCTCCCGCAGCCGTCGACGGCCGTCGATCATCTGCGTTCGTGGCTGGTCAGGGAAGCGCCAGCTCATCGGATGGGGCCGTCCAGGAGCACGCCGGATTCCCCCGGGCGGGCGATCCGGGTTCCGCCCCCACGCCGGGGACGTGCGGATTCGAGGCGACCCCTGGGGGCGAAGCGTCGCTGAAAGGGGCGCCGAGCCGTTGCGCCACCGCTTCCCGGTACGCCGGTTGATCCCGACGATCCGGCACGCCTCATAGTTACTGAAGCCTTGATCCATAAGGCGGAAGTATGCCTTCCGCTCTGCGGTCAGCTTCCTCCGCCCCTGAGGGGATCGGATCTTGCGGATCTCGAAGTCCATCGCACTCCCTGAGCTGGGGTGTTGCGACGACCGCTAGAAGGGAAGCCCGGCGAGTGTCAGGGCGATGGCGATGGCGAGGGTGATCGTGGCGGGACTGGTCGTCCAGAGGTGTCGCAGGCCGTCCGGGACGGGCACGTCGGTGGCGGTCAGCGCGTAGAGGGCCCACACCGACAGCCCGCCGCCTATCGCGGCGGAGGGGTTCCAGCACACGGACAACAGCAGGCTGAGTGCTGCGAGCACCGCCATGGGCCCCAGCCATGCCATGATCAGTGCGGAGGCCAGCCAGATCGCCGGATTCAGCAGCCGGGCCTCCATCGCCAGCAGGGCCCACGCCCTGTGCAGCCCGCGTACGGCAGCTTCCACGTGCGGTGACGAGGTCCTCCGCGATGGTGCTGGTCGCCGTGCGGACTCCGGCGCGGCCGGAGTCAGGCCGTCGAAGGCGGCCCTCATCAGGGCGGCGCGCACGATCTCGGGGCCGGGCGGAGGCGGGATACCGTCGCGGATCTCCCGCAGCTCGGGCCAGTCGTGGATTTCCGCGAGCCCGGACAGGTCGTGGATCTCTGGCGGTCTGGGCCGCTTGTGGGGTTCTGTTGGCTCAGGACGGTTGTTCATCGACGCACCTCCTCAGGGTCGCTCGGGCGTGATGCAGGCGGCTTTTCACCGTGCCGACCGGGATTTCCAGCACTTCGGCGATCTCCCGGTGGCTCAGGTCGTCGAGGAAGGCGAGTACGACCACCTCGCGCTGGGCCAGCGGCAGCCGGGCCAGCACCGCCCGCACCCGGTCGTCGCCCACGGCCAGTTCCTCGGGGCCGGGCAGGGGGTCGACGCCGTCGGGCGGTTCGGCCGCCAGAGGAGGTGGAACGCCGCGGAGCCGGTTGTGCGCCTGCCTGCGCGCCACCCCGAACAGCCAGATGTTGACGCTGGAGCGGCTCTGGTAGGTGCCCGCCGAGCGCCACACGGCCAGCAGCGTGTCCTGGAGGATCTCCTCGGCCGTGCCCCGATCCCCGGCGAGCCGGTAGATGAAGGCGAACAGCGGCCTGGCGTATCGCTCGTACAGTTCGGTCAGCGCGCCCGCGTCGCCGTCGGCCACCCTGGCCAGCACACGGGTGTCGTCCTCCCTCGTGCGGGCACGCCGACGCGCGGCGCCGAACCAGCGCAGTGCCATCCTCTCGGTTCCCCCGTCCACGCCAGGTGTGTAGCGTCGGCCTCGCCCTGGGGTTCAGGTGATCCGCGGTGAAATGTCGCTGACCGTGCTGAGCTCGATCTTCGGGGACAGTTCTCCCGTCGGACATAGGGATGTTGTTTGAATCTGGCCCACTGCTTCCTACTGGTCAGTAATGGTGCCTAGGGTGGATGGGTAGATACATCGCGTAAGGCGACAAGCCGCACCCCAGGGGGTTGCAAATGACGGCGCGAATGGGCACCGCACGGCTCGGTCCTGCCGAGCGGTCCGCCGCACTGGCGCAGATGAGCGCCGAGGAACTCGACGTGGTGGTGATCGGAGGTGGAGTCGTCGGAGCGGGGGTCGCGCTGGACGCGGCGACCCGCGGGTTGTCGGTCGGGCTGCTGGAGGCGCGTGACTTCGCCTCGGGTACCTCGTCCAGATCCTCCAAGCTCATCCACGGGGGGTTGCGCTACCTGGAACAGCTCAACTTCGAGCTGGTCAGGGAGGCGCTCCAGGAGCGGGCCCTGCTGCTGCAGCGGATCGCCCCGCACCTGGTGCGGCCGGTGCCCTTCCTGTTCCCGCTCCAGCACACGGGCTGGGAGCGGCCCTATGTCGGCGCCGGCCTGGTGCTGTACGACACGATGGGCTTCTCCTCCGGGCTCACCCGGGGCGTGCCCGGCCATCGGCACCTGTCGCGTACCAGGGCGTTGCGGCTCGCGCCCGCGCTGCGGAGGTCGGCGTTCTCCGGCGCGGTGCAGTACTGGGACGCCCAGGTGGACGACGCCCGCTATGTCATGACCATGCTGCGGACCGCGTCCACGTACGGGGCCAACGTCGCCTCGCGGGCGCAGGTGGTGGGCTTTCTCCGCGAGGGGGAGCGGGTCACCGGCGTCCGGGTGCGCGACCTGGAGAGCGGCGGTGAGCTGGACGTACGGGCCCGCCAGGTGGTCAACGCCACCGGGGTGTGGACCGACGACATCCAGGAACTGGTCGGCGGGCGCGGGCAGATCCACGTGCGCGCCTCCAAGGGCATCCACCTGGTGGTGCCGCGCGACCGGATCCACTCGCTCACCGGGATCATCCTGCGCACCGAGAAGTCGGTGCTGTTCGTCATCCCCTGGGGCCGTCACTGGATCATCGGCACCACCGACACCGCCTGGAAGCTGGACCGGGCACACCCGGCGGCGTCGCGGTCGGACATCGACTACATCCTCGACCACGTGAACGAGGTGCTCTCGGTCCCGCTCACCCATGAGGACGTCGAGGGCGTCTACGCGGGGCTGCGCCCGCTGCTGTCGGGGGAGTCCGAGGAGACCTCCAAGCTCTCCCGCGAGCACGTGGTGGCCCACCCGGTCCCGGGGCTGGTCATGGTAGCCGGAGGGAAATACACGACATATCGCGTTATGGCGAAGGATGCGGTGGACGCGGTGGCGCACGGTCTGGACCAGCGGGTCCCGCCCTCCTGCACCGACCGCGTCCCGCTGGCCGGGGCCGAGGGCTACCAGGCGCTGTGGAACTCCAGGCAGCGGCTGGCCCACTCCTCAGGGCTGCACGTGGCCAGGATCGAGCACCTGCTCCAGCGGTACGGCTCGATGATCGACGAGGTGCTGGAGCTGATCGAGCGGGACCCGTCGCTGGCCAAACCGCTGACCGGAGCGGACGACTACCTCCGGGCGGAGGTGGTCTACGCGGCCACCCACGAGGGGGCCAGGCACGTGAACGACGTGCTGACCCGGCGTACGCACATCTCGATCGAGACCTTCCACCGTGGCGTGGCCGTGGTCGAGGAGGCCGCCCAGTTGCTCGCCGGGCCGCTGGGCTGGGACGCCGAGCAGATCAAGCGCGAGGTGGAGTACTACACCAAGCGCGTCGAGTCGGAGCGGCTCTCCCAGGAGCAGGACACCGACCAGGAGGCCGACGCCATCCGCCTCGGTGCCCCGGAGATCGTTCCGGTGGCCGGTCCGGAGGTTCATCCGGTCTAGGGCCCACTCCCTGGACCTTGCCCCAGACCTTCGCTCCCCAGACATCATGACAAGATCTTGTAAAGGTTGATATGTCGGTGTAATAGGATATTTAGGGCGCCCCCGGTGGCGAGGCGGGGGCGCGGAGGGCAGGTGCTTTCAAAAGGTCAGGAGAAGGGGATCCAGGCCTGGTCGGCGAGGTTCTTCAGGTCGTTGACCTTGAGGCCGAGGTCGGAGAGCGTCCACAGGCTGTCGCCGATGACCACCGAGCGGCGGATGCCCGGGTCGTAGGGGGCGAAGCGGGTGTCGTTGACCGGCTTGGGCTTGGGGTGGACGACCGTGCCGGTCCTGGTGACGGCTGAATCACCGATGTTGAGGACCAGAGCTGTGCCGTTGGTCTGCTCGGTGCCCGTCCAGGAGTTCAGCGGGAGGACCGCCGTCCCCGTCTTGGCCCAGTACAGGAAGGCGTGCGGGTCCCACTCGGCCTCCGAGCCCGAGTCCTTCTGGAACATCTGCGACAGCCGGCGCGGGTTGGCCGGGTCGCCGACGTCGAACAGGGAGACCTGGGTGCCGAGCGTGCGGCCCTTCTCACTGGCCTCCTGGCCCACGCCGATCAGCCGCCCGTCGCCCGCCGGGTGCAGGTAGGCCGAGTAGCCGGTGATCTTCAGCTCGCCGGTCTTCCTTGGCGCCGCAGGGTCGCGCAGGTCGAGCGTGTAGAGCGGGTCCACCTGCTTGAACGTCACCACGTAGCCGACCGGGCCGATGAAGCGGACCGAGTAGATCCGCTCGCCCTGTCCCAGGCCGCCGACCTCACCGGCCTTGGCCAGGGTGTCGGCGTTGAGCACGTAGACGGCGCTTGAGCTGTCCTGCCCGGCGGTCGAGGTGGTGGCGATCCGCAGGTGCCCCTCGTGCTCGGACAGGGAGTATTGGTTGAGCAGCCTTCCCGGCACCTTGCCCGAGGCGACGTAGCGGGGTGCCCCGGCGGCGGTGATGTCGAACCTGTGGACCTCGGTCTCCTCCGGAGGCTCCTCAGGGGTCGCCGTCGGCGTCGGCGAGGCGGTGTCACTCGGTGGTGGGGTGTCGGTCGGTGGCGGGGTGTCGGTCGAAGGCGGTGGGCTGGTCCGGGCCTCGGGCGGTTCCGGGAGCAGGGTCGGAGCGGGGTCGAGGTCCGAGGCGGCGGTGGCCGGGGTCGCGATGACGGTAGGAGTGGTGGCCGGGGTCGCGGTGGCCGTGGGAGTGGCGACCGGGGGACTGGCGACCGGGGTGGCCGGGGCCTCATCGACGATCACCGAGTCGATCGGCCTGGCCCACCACCAGCGCGGATTGCTGGTCACGTACAGGCTGGAGCCCGTCCCGTAGACGGTGTCGCCGTCGGCCGCCACGCTGATCGGGGTCGTCTCGGCGAGCGCCTGTGACAGGTCGAGGGTGTGCACCGTCAGCATCGACGTCCCGGTGTACTCCGCCGGGTGGCTGACCCGCTCGCAGCCGACGGCGTGGTCCGAGGTCACGCCGGTCGCGGACGTCAGCTCGTACTTCGGCAGCCATGCCTCGATCGGTGCCCTGGCGACGACCTCCATGTTCCGCCGGGTGCGCTCGTTGTCCACGATGTCGGACCCGGCGTCGGGGAATTCGATCCGCGGCTGGCTGCGGACCACGATCCGCACCGTCGAGCCGACCATCCTGGCGTCCACGTGGGAGCCGTCCGGGGTGAGCGAGCCGATCACCTTCGGCTCCCCGGACAGGTCGACGAGGACGTAGCGCGGTCCCGGGCTCGGCGCGCGCTTGGCCGTCGCGCCGTACGGGATGATTCCGCCGCCGGAGAAGAGCACCAGTGCCCTGTCCCCGCTGACCAGCAGGTCGGCCGGCGCCCACGCCTGCTCGGCGTCCACCAGCTTGAGCGTGCCGGTGACCTTCCTGGTCGCGGCGTCCACCACCCTGAGCACACCGCGGTTGACGGTGATCACCCGGTCGCCGTCGGTCTTCACCAGGTCGGGCTCGTCGACCCCGGCCTCGTGCGTGTTCGTGGTGGAGTGCTCGGGCGGCGCCGCGCCCGCCTTGGCGGAGGCGACGTCCGACCGCGCCTCCGCGTACAGGATCGGGGGGCCGCCGAGGCCCCACGGGCCGACGTTCTTCGCCGTCGCCGCGCGCAGCCCGGCCAGCATGTCGTCGCAGCCGCTGTAGGAGACCAGCCTGATGTTCCCCAACGTGACCGGTGCCGCGGATCCGGCACCGCTCTTCGTCTCCGTAGAACTGCACGCCGTGGCGAGCAGGGCCGCGGCGAGGGTGACCGCGCCGGCTGTACGAATCGATGTCCTCATGCCACTACGACGGATCGGAGGTGTGTGTGGTTCATTGCTTCGCTACCCGTGAGTAGCCACGGCCCGCCTCCCGCGATTACCCTGCGGACATGGCCGTTCCCCTTGAAATGACACGGGACCTCAACTCCCGCATGATCGAACGTGTCGTATCGCACGTGACCTCCGCCGGCAAGACGCAGGAGATCACGGCGCCGTTCACCGGCGAGGTGCTCGCCGAGTTGCCCATTTCCACAGCCGACGACGTCCGCGCCGCGTACGCCACGGCGCGGGAGGCGCAGCGGGCGTGGGCGGTGCTGCCCGTGCGGGAGCGGGCCGAGCCCTTCCTCCGCCTGCACAACGCCATCCTCGACCGCCGTGAGGAGATCCTCGACGTGGTTCAGTGGGAGACCGGCAAGGCACGCAGGCACGCCTTCGAGGAGGTGCTCGACGTCGCGGGCTGCGCCCTCTACCACGCGCGGCGGGCCCCCGGCCTGCTGGAGACCAGATCGCGGGCCGGGATACTGCCCGTCGCCACCAGGACCGTCGAGGCGCGTCGGCCCCGGGGAACGGTGGCTCTGATCTCGCCGTGGAACTACCCGCTCTCGCTCGGTGTCACCGACGCCGTCCCCGCGCTGCTCGCGGGGAACGCGGTGGTCCACAAGCCCGACACCCAGACCGCGCTGTCCACGCTGTGGACCATCGACCTGCTGGTCTCCCTTGGGATGCCCCGCGAGATCTGGCAGGTCGTCCTCGGCGAACCCGCCGAGGTGAGCGACCCGCTGATCGACGGCGCCGACTACGTGGCGTTCACCGGCTCCACCCGGGCCGGCCGGAAGATCGCCGAGGAGGCCGCCAAGCGGCTGATCGGCTGCTCGCTGGAGCTCGGCGGCAAGAACCCGATGCTGGTACTCGACGACGCCGACCTCGACACCGCGACCCAGGGCGCGCTGCGCGCCTGCTTCACCAACGCGGGGCAGCTCTGCCTGTCCATCGAGCGGCTCTACGTCCACGACTCGGTGCACGACGCCTTCGTGGAGAAGTTCGTCCGGCAGGTCAGGAACATGCGGCTCGGCGCTGGACTCGACTGGAGCGTGCAGATGGGCTCGCTCTCCTCGCTGCGGCAACTGGAGGCGGTCGGCGCCCAGGTGGACGACGCCGTCGCGAAGGGCGCCAGGGTGCTGGCCGGGGGGAAGGCCCGCCCCGATCTCGGCCCGCTGTTCTACGAGCCCACCGTCCTGGCCGACGTCGACGAGAGCATGGAGCTCTGCCGCGCCGAGACCTTCGGCCCCGTGGTCGCGGTCTACCGCTTCGGCGACGACGACGAGGCGGTCGAGAAGGCGAACGACACCTCCTACGGGCTCAACGCCTCCATCTGGACCCGCGACCTGTCCCGCGGCCGCGCGCTGGCCTCCCGGATCAAGGCGGGCACCGTCAACATCAACGAGGGGTACGCCTCGGCCTACGCCTCCTACGACGCGCCCATGGGCGGGATGAAGTCCTCGGGGCTTGGCCGCCGGCACGGCGCCGAGGGGCTGCTGAGGTACACCGAGGCGCAGACCATCTCCAGTCAGGCGTCCTGGCTGGGCTTCGAGCCGATCCTCGGCATGGCGTACGAGAAGTACGCCGACACCCTCGCGGGCGCGCTCAAGGTCATGAAGGCGCTCCACCTGAAGTGAGGCCCGGGGAGCCCGGCCCGGCGTCTTCGAGCCGGGCCGGGAGACCGGGGAGGTCGTGAGGGGGCACGACGGCCGATCGCGCGAGGCACGAGCGCGCCCTGCCGTCAGAGGTCGTCATCGAGGCCCGTCGTCTGAAACCGTCGTCTGAGAAGGAGTCGCCGTGTTCGACCATGACGTGCTGGTGATCGGCTCCGGCGCCCTCCGCCTCCCCATCGTCGGCATCACCTGACGGGACGCTACGTAACTCATCACAACCGGCGATCTGCCGCGGGTTCGACTACGGCGAAGTCGCCGTTCTTTCGACGGGCGTTGCGCTGTTCGGGACGGCAGGGATCGCACCGGCCCGGTATGCGCCTTCGCTTCTAATGTTCGGGGTGCCTTCACCGCTGCCGTCGAATCCAGATGCCTCGGCCGGCGCGGCGGCCGAGCATGTCCTGAGATCTCATATCGCCGCGGGCCTCATACCATCAGGCCGGACTCCAGAGAACATGGTAATCCTATGCTGGCATCCATTGAGGGAGCGTCATAGGCTGTTACGTGCAGGCTCTATGCACCAGGACGTAGATGACAGTGCAGAAAGCCCTGTCTCGGTAGGAGGTCTACGGTGCTTATCCGTTTCCGGGTGGCCAACCACCGGTCCATCCGTAATGAGCATGAGCTGTCTCTGATCGCAACTGAGTTCGATGAGAGTGCGGGACGCAGGACCGGCCTCAAGCACCGTGGACGAGAGGTTTCGGCGCAACCTGTAGCGGGTGTGTTCGGAGCCAACGCGTCGGGGAAGTCGAACCTGCTCAGTGGTTTCCGGCTCATGCGCGATGCGGTGCGAGACTCTTTCGCTGACTGGGCCAAGGCGCCGGAGGTGGTTCCCCGGCAGCCCTTCAAGCTAGATCCCGCATCTCGTGAGGAGACAACCCTGTTCGAGGTGGATCTTGCCCTTGGCGGGGATCCTGTCCGCTACACCTATGGCTTCGAGCTGTCGGATGAGCGAGTGGAGGCGGAGTGGCTTCACTCATATCCGCATGGTCGCCGCAACGTCTGGTTCGACCGAGAGGCAGGCCGTCCGGAATCAGAGGGTGGGGAGTTCATCTTCAGGGGGGAAGGTTTTAAAGGGGGACGGGAACCCCTGGTCAGGCTGACCCGTCCAAACGCTCTGTTCCTGTCCGTCGGTGCGACTCTCAACGATCCCCAGCTGTCGGCGATACACAGGTGGTTCCTCGACAACCTGTGGCTGGTGACACCGGGAAGAGATCTCAGCGCCCGGGTGGACTGGACCAAACGGCTCCTCACGCGCTCGGATCAGGAGGAGAGCTACCACCAACGGATCACGCGGTTGCTGCAATCGGCCGACTTGGGGGTCACCCGCCTCGACACGGACCCTGAGACCGGTGAGATCAGATTGTGGCACCGTACGCCGGATGGTGGAGAGACACCGCTGGACTTTCGCACGGAAGAGTCGCTGGGCACCCACGCCTGGTTCGCTTTCCTTGGGCCCATGCTCACTGTGCTGGACCAGGGATCGGTCCTGCTGGTGGACGAGCTGGATTCGAGCCTGCACCCCACACTCGCAGCCGAGGTCGTACGGGTCTTCCAGGACCCTGCATCCAACCCGCATGATGCACAGCTGATTTTCACGACGCACGACGCGACCTTGCTGGGCAGCGAGGTGCTCGACAGGCCGCTCAACCGTGATCAGGTGTGGATCACGGTGAAGCAACGCTCAGGAGAGACCGAGCTGTACCCGCTGACAGAGGCCAAGCCGCGTAAGGAGGAGAACCTGGAGCGCGGTTATCTACGTGGCCGCTACGGCGGAGTGCCTCGGGTCACCGCCGGAAAAATCGTCCGTGAACTGTCCAGGCAAGAGGCGAAGTGAGGTTCCCCCCGTACGACAGCCACCGATGGTGTGGGATCACGAGGTTGCGTCTGAGGGCTTGTAGAGCTCTTCGACCGTGATCGGTGGAATGACATCCCGCAGGCGGTCAAGGCCGCCGCCGAGTCCAGGGTCGAGCTCGCGTTCTCACACCCGTCGTTCGACCTGTGGTTACTGCTGCACTTCCAGACGTTCGGAGGGGCACAGAGCGGCAGCAGCAAGCTCGTGGTCGAGAAGCTGCGGCAGGTCAGGGGTACGGACGCCTTCAAGGACTATGGCAGGAAGGGAGAGAAGAGCATCAAGGGCGCTCGGCGCGATGCCCTGAAAGGACGGGAGGGCAAGGCGGTGGCGCATGCCCGAAGTCTGGTGGCCTCCTGCGCCCAGGGGTTCTGTGAGCCCGATCGTGCGAAGACCGGGCCGGTCGACCGCCAGGCCGAACCGGAGTCTCCTCAAGAGTGGGCGGCCCGTTCCGGGCATGCCCCGGAGTGCCTGGTCCTCCAGCGTGACCCGTCCACCGACGTGTGGCGGCTGTTGGTCACGTTGGGCATCGATGGGCGGAAGCCCGGCAAACTCCTGCTTGTGCGGCGTTGTAGGCGCAGGTGCACAGCATCTGGGCGTAGGCGGCGGCGTGGGCGGGCGTGCCGAGCCCTGTGGCCTCCAGGCGGTGGGTGGCCTGCAGAGTGAGCTGGTCGGCGATTTTCTGGCGGCCCTCATGGCGTAGCACGATGCCCAGGGAGCGCGCCGAGGCGGCCATGCTGATCGGGGAGCCGGACAGGCCCGCGAACACGCTGGCGCGGTCTGCGGTGATCCTGCTCGCCTCATACCTCCCGATCTTGTCCAAGGCCTCGGTCGCCAGGTCATAGCAGGCGGCCGCCTGCGCGCAAGCATCCGCTCTTCGGCTATCGGCCGCTTCGTGAGCCAGGGCCAGAAGATCAGGCAGATCAGCGACAAGCCGAGCCAGATCACCGCTGTCGAAGCGACTTCGCGCCCAGGTCAGACGGGAGGCAATTTGCTCGGGCAGGGGAGGACTGGAGGATGCGGGCGGGATGGCCAGCGCGTCATCGAGCCTGGCCAGCAGATGAGCAGGGATAGCGAGTCCGGCGGCGGACAGCAGAGTGCGGCGGCGCATCAAGTCTTCTTTCGCGAGCTGACCCATCGTTTCGGCCACCGTAACCGGATTGATCAGCGCGCTGAGGATATGACCAGGTACCCCAGCTGCGTGGGCGACGCGGCGCAGCACATGCAGGTCGACCCCCGCACGCCGACCCGTCTCCAGCCGGGAGATCGTCGAGGCTGAGTAACCCGAGGCTTTCCCCAGGTCGACTTGTTTCCAGCTCTGTAGTTGCCGCGCGAACCTGATGACACCGCCGACGTCATGGGCGCGGCCTCACGATCGTCGAGGCCCTCGCCCACGACTCCGGCGTCACCCCGCTCCGCGACCATCCCGGCAAAACCGTTTGGGCCCGCTGGTGGCTTCCCTCCTGAACGACTCACCCGACCATCCGGACACCGTCCTGAGTCCGAGGGGGGCAGTGGACGGTCGCGGCGGTCGCGTCCCGGCCGACCGTAGGCGGTGAATTCGACCGGTGCCTTCCCGTCGTCGGCATCGCTTGGAAGTACTTCGTCTGACACGGCACGCGAAGATGGATGGCGGGTCGACGATCATGGGCCGGTGTCAGGCCATCGCGTGGCGGAGGCGCTCGCGATCTTTTTCCGGAAGCCGCCGCTGGAGGCGTCGGGCGCGGATGAGTGAATCCGCGATCTCGCACACCTCGGCGAGCTCCACCTCCATGGGCGAGACCTCGGCAAGGCGATTCCTGTGAAGCCAGGTCGCCACCTCCGCCCACGACCACAGGCTCACGCGGGGACGCCGCACCTTCGGTTCGGGAAAGTCTCCCGGCCCGCGGCGGCCGACGGCCCAGTGGTCGGCCGTGGCGAAGGTCCGGCCGGTACGGTCGGCGATCTCGGCGAGCGTCACGAGATCCTCGCTCACCCCGGTCACCTCGATTCCCGCTGAGCGCCCCTGGGCGATCGCGGACGCGATCGCCTCCACCGCCCCGGTCGCCTCACGATCAAACGAGGCGATGCCGGGTCCGCCCGTGGCCGGGTCGAGTGACACCGTGGCGTCGTCCCATCCAGCCTCGTACAGCGCGTCGATCACCGTTTCGCCGCTCGGGGCCGTGAAGTGAAGTTCGAAACTGTAGACGGTCACGGGGCTCATACTCCCTCTGGTAAATCGTTCTCAAACCCATGCGGGCACTGGTCGACGAGACGCCGCAGTCGCCTGGCGTGCACCTCCGGTGAGCGCGGTGTCGACCAGACGGACGTGGGAGGTCTGCATCCCTGATGTCCACCGGGACATGAGGCGCGTCCCCATGCGTGACCTCCTGCCTTCTCGATGGTCCAGCCTGCGGCGATCATGTAGTCGATCGCCGCTCGTATCTCCTTGTTGGGATGCCGATCCATGCGGAGATGACGATGCCTGACGTAGAGTTAATTCTACAGAATGCGTAAGTTGATCGGGCGGAAGGCCGGTTCGTAGACATGGGCCGTCTCGATGGATCCGATCTCGTCCGGGCATGATCCTCCGGGATACGGCTCGGTTGGCGGGGTGTGGTGAATTCGACCAGGATTCCGGTGTGACCTGGAATGTCGAGGAGTTCGTGCGCGCGGCCGGGGTGACCGTCGAGGAGCTGGCCGCCTACGTGGCGGAGAGCCAGCAGGGGGCGGCGCCGGTCATCCGGCGCAGGCCCCCGGGGGAGCTGGCCGAGCGGCTCGGGCTCGCCCGGTGGATCCGCGAGGGCGGGATGACGGCGGAGAGCCACCGGGAGTTCCTGCGCGGCTACCTCGCCGAGGGCACCCGGATGCACCACCCCGCCTACCTGGGACATCAGATCGCCGCGCCCGACTTCCCCGCCGCGCTCGCCGACTTCGTGCACGGCGCGACCAACAACCCGATGGCCGTCTACGAGATGGGCGCCTCGGCGGCGACCGTCGAGTTCGAGGTGCTGCGCTGGATGCTGGGCAAGGTCGGGTTCGGCGAGGCGGGCGGCGGGGTCCTCACCCACGGTGGCTCGCTGGCCAACCTCACCGCGCTGCTGGCCGCGCGGGCGGCGGTCGCCCCGGACGCGTGGACCGACGGCGTCCCCGGCGGCCTCGCCCTGCTCGCTCCGGCCTCGGCGCACTACTCGCTGGCCCGCGCCGCCGCGATCCTCGGGCTGGGCGAGCGCGCGGTCATGCCGCTGGACGTGGACGAGCTCGGCAGGATCGACGTCGCCCGCCTGCCCGACGCCCTGGAACGGGTGCGCGAGGCCGGACGGCGGCCGATGGCCCTGGTGGCGAACGCCTGCGCGACCGGGACCGGGCTCTACGACGACCTGCGCGGGATCGGCGAGTTCTGTACGGCGAGCGGCGTCTGGTTCCACGTGGACGGCGCCCACGGCGCCTCGGCGCTGCTGGCCGCCGAGCACCGTCACCTGCTCGACGGGATCGAACTCGCCGACTCGCTGATCTGGGACGCGCACAAGATGCTGCGTACCTCCAGCCTGGCCGCCGCGGTCCTGACCCGGCGCGGGGGCGACCTGGACGCGGCCTTCCGGCAGCGGGCCGGCTACCTGTTCTACGGCGAGCAGGGCTTCGACCTCATCGGCAGGACCGTGGAGTGCAGCAAGGCCGAGCTGGGCCTGAAGATCTTCCTCAATCTGGCCTGGCGGGGCGAGCGGGGCCTGGGCGAGCACGTCGCGCGGCAGTACGCCACGGCGCACCGCTTCTGGGAGCTGGCCCGCGAGCGGCCGGGCTTCGAGTGCCCGTACGAGCCGGAGAGCAACATCGTCTGCTTCAGGTACGGCACCGCCGACCAGGCGGATATCCGCGAGCGCCTGATGGAGGACGGCGCGTTCGCGCTGACCTCGGCCGAGGTTAGCGGGGTCCGCCACCTGCGGGTCACCGTCATGGCCCCCGCCACGGACGACAAGACACTGGAGGCGCTGCTCGACCGGATCACCGAACTGGAGGCCCCGGCCGGTCTCCGGTGAGTCCCGGAGGGTACGGCCGGGCCTCGACGCCGGTTCTCCGCGGGGTCCGGAGCGTACGCCCGGCCGGTTCTCAGCGGATCCCGGAGTCGGGGTTGGCGGCGTCCCAGCGGCGGCGCGACCGTCGCCGGGCTGCCACCTGGAACCGTTCTCCGCAGGTCGGTTACCATGATCGTCCTGGGTCGGCCTGGATCACGTGCGGAACACGGGCCCGGAGGCGCTCCCCGCCCGGTGGGGGCCGGGCCGCTGAGCGCGTACGTCGGGGAGAGCCGGACGCGTTTACCCGGCAGCGGGCCGGGGCGACAAACGCCGTCCTGATATAGCGTCGCGACCATGACCGAACTCGACGGCCGCCTCCGGGCGGTGTGCGACCTCAGTGTCTCCGGTGTCCGGGAAATGGCCGGGCGGCACGAGTACGACGGCCTGATCCAGGACCTGTCGCCGACGGGGGTGCGCGCCGGGCTGGCCGCGCTCGGCCAGGGGGCGTTGCCCGCCGATCCGTACGACGCGGCGCACCTGCAGATCTTCGAGGAGTCCGCGCGGGTGCAGTTCGCCGAGCTGGAGCTGCACCGGCGCAGCCCCATGGAGCACCTGGGCAACCTGGACCTGGCCACCTACGACCGCGAGTACGCCCCCGAGGCCGAGCGGGATGCCGCCAAGCAGGCACACCTCGCCCGCTGGCCGGAGGCGGTGGACAACGCGGTCGCCTCGCTCGACCTGCTCAGCGCCCCCGTCGCGACCGCGCTGCTCGGGGCGGTACGCGGCCTGGCCGCCGGGGTGCCCCGCGACGCGAAGGAGAGCGTGCGCGAGGCGGCGTTCAGGGCACACGCCCGGCTGGTGGAGCACGTCGAGAAGGCCGCGCACTCCGGCGACCCGGACGCCTCGCTCGGCGCCGGCGGTCTCTCCAGGCTGATGAGCGCCGGCGACGGTCTCCCGGTCGACCTGGGACGGCTCGCCGAGCGCGCCGACGCCGAACGCGACCGGCTGATGGCCCGGCTGGCGGAGTCCTGCGCGGCGCTGGGGTTCGCCGATCGGCCGCCGCTGGACGTCGCGCGCGAGCTGGTCAGGCAGCATCCCGGCCCGGAGGGCGTGATCGAGGCGGCCAGGATCGGCACCGAGAGCGCCATCGCCTTCACCCGTGAGAAGGACCTGGTGCCCTACCACGACGGGGAGTGCCTGGTCGGCATCGCGCCCGAGTCGCGCCGGTGGGCCATGGCCATGATGAGCTGGTCGGCGCCCGGCGAGCCCGACGGCCCCTCGTGGTACCACGTCACCCCGCCCGACCCCTCGTGGCCGCAGGGCGACATCGAGGAGTGGCTGGAGGTCTTCAGTGAGACCACACTCCCCGCGATCAACGTGCACGAGGTCGCCCCCGGACACTTCTCGCACGGTCGCGCGCTCCGCCGCGCCCGCTCCGACGTGCGGCGGACGCTGATGTCGACGGCCTTCGCCGAGGGCTGGGCGCACTATGCCGAAGAGCTCTGCGTCGAGGAGGGCTTCGCGCCGGAGGACCCGCGCTTCGAGATCGGCGTGTGGCTGGAGGCGCTCATCAGGGTGACCCGGCTGGCCTGCGCGATCGGCGTGCACTCCGGCGCGATGACCGTCGAGGAGGGTGCCCGCCGCTTCGCCGCCGACACCCACATCGCCGGCCCGGCGGCCCTCTCCGAGGCGGCGCGGGCCACCTTCGACCCCACCTACGGCCGCTACACCTGGGGCAAGCTGGAGATCCTCGCCCTCCGCGAGCGCGCCAGAACCGTCTGGGGCTCCGACTTCGGCCTTAAACGCTTCCACACCGCCATGCTCGACCTCGGCTCCCCACCTCTCGGCCTCCTCGACCACGCCCTTCAGGACCGTCCAGGCGCCCGGTAGGTCCACCCGGCGCCGCCGCTCAGGTCCGGGTCAAGGGCGGCGCGGCCGCCGACACCGGCCTGGTGGGGAGTTCCGGCCGAGGCGTCAGCGGTCGACGGCGGTGGCGCCGCCGTCGACGACCAGGTGGGTGCCGGTGATGAAGGACGCCTCGTCGCTCAGCAGGAACCGTACGGCCGTCGCGACCTCGGCGGGGCGGCCGAGGCGGCGGAAGGGGGACTTGTGCTTGAAGGACTCCACGAGGCTCTTGTCGCCGCCGGTGGCGTTGACGAGCATGGGGGTGTCGATGTAGCCGGGGCAGACGGCGTTGACCCGGATCGGCACCAGCTCGTGGGCCATGGAGCGGGTCAGGCCGAGCAGGCCCGCCTTGGAGGAGCAGTAGGCCGGGATGAACGCCTGCCCGACCAGGCCCTCGACCGAGGAGATGCCGACGACCGCGGAGCCCTCGTGCTCGCGCAGGTCCGGAAGCAGTGCCTTGACCAGCATGGCGTGGGCGCGCAGGTTGACGTTGAGCACCGCGTCCCAGGCGGCCTCGGTCAGCTCACCGACGCCCAGGGGGGCCGCGATCCCGGCCGCGTGCACGAGGCCGCCGATCGAGCCGAGGGCGTCGCGGCTGGTGGTGATCGCGGCGGGGAAGGACGAGGCGTCGGTGACGTCGACGGTGACGGCGATCGCGGGGGCGCCGTTCATGGCGACGAAGGAGGCGGTCTCCTTGGCGCCCGTCTCGTCAAGATCCCAGATCGCGACCGGGCGTCCGGCCTCGGCGAGCGCCAGCGCGCAGGCCCGCCCGATCCCTGATGCTCCGCCGGTGACGACGACTCCGGTGCCTGTCATGGCCTGCCTCCTCGACTGATGGTGAGCTGAACGTTAGCTTTGTGACCAAACGGCCGCTAGGTATGGTGCGGCCGGAGACGGCGCGATGTGTGAACCGTCGGTTCAGTGGTAACACGATGCGGGAACCGTCAGGCTGGAGGAAACGCCATGCGTGAACTGTCAGGCAAGGTCGCGGTCGTCACGGGGGCGGGCGGCGGGATCGGCCGAGCGCTCGCGCTGGTCCTGGCCGCGGAGGGGATGGCCCTCATGCTCGCCGACGTCGCCCCCGACTCTCTCGCGGAGACCGCCTCGCTGGTGGAGGGGGTCAAGGTCATCACCGAGATCACCGACGTCTCCGACCGGGCGGCCGTGGAGCACCTCGCCGACCGGACCTTCGGTGAGCTGGGCGCGGTCCACGTGCTGTGCAACAACGCGGGGGTCTTCCAGGGCGGCCGGCTGTGGACGAGGAGGCCCGAGGACTTCGCCTGGCTGCTCGGGGTGAACCTGTGGGGTGTGCTCCACGGGATCCGGGCCTTCGTCCCCCGTATGATCGCCCAGGACACCGAGGGCCACATCCTCAACACCGTCTCGGCGGCGGGGTTGTTCGCCGCGCCGTTCTCCGGCGCCTACTCGGTCTCGAAGTACGCCGCGTTCGCCGCCTCGCTGTCCCTCGCCCAGGATCTCGCGATGGCCGGTTCCAAGCTCCGGGTGACCGTGCTCTGCCCGGGCGGGGTGCGGACCGGCATCAACCGCTCAGAACGGGGCAGGCCAGAGAATCTCGCGGTCGCCGGGCCGACCGAGGACGAGATGGCCTCCGTCGGGATGATCGACGGCCTGGTGGAACGGGGCATCGACCCCGAACAGGTGGCGCTCGCCGCGGTGGCGGCCATCCGCGAGGAGCGTTTCCTGGTCTTCACCCACCCCGGCTACGCGGCGGGCCTGCGCGAGCAGACCGAGGCCCTGCTCGCCGGGGCTCTGCCCCCGTTTCCCATCTACGAGTAGCGCGCTGACGGGCGCCGATAGACTGGCATCACCGCTCTGTTCCTTTTGGGGGTCTTGGTGTCTGAGTTCGACACGGTCCTGGTCGTCGATTTCGGCGCGCAGTACGCGCAGCTGATCGCGCGAAGGGTGCGTGAATGCCACGTCTACTCCGAGATCGTCCCGTCGACGATGCCGGTGGAGGAGATGATGGCCAAGAGGCCCAAGGCCATCATCCTGTCCGGCGGCCCCTCGTCGGTGTACGCCGAGGGCGCCCCGGCCGCCCCCGAGGGCCTGTTCGACACCGGCGTGCCGACCTTCGGCATCTGCTACGGCTTCCAGGTCATGGCCCAGGAGCTGGGCGGGGAGGTGGCCAGGACCGGGACCGCCGAGTATGGCGGCACCCACCTGGAGGTGAGCGAGCAGGGCGTGCTCTTCGCGGGGCTGCCCGCGAAGCAGTCGGTCTGGATGTCCCACGGGGACAGCGTCTCCGCCGCCCCCGAGGGCTTCACGGTCACCGCCACGACCGCCGAGACGCCCGTCGCCGCCTTCGAGAACCCCGGGCTGGGCCTGTACGGCGTCCAGTTCCACCCCGAGGTCCTGCACTCCGAGCACGGCCAGGCGGTGCTGAGGCACTTCCTGGACGCCGCGGGCTGCCGCCCCTCCTGGACGATGCTCAACATCGTCGAGGACGCGGTCGAGGCGATTCGCGCCCAGATCGGCCCCGAGGGCCGCGCCATCTGCGGGCTCTCCGGCGGCGTCGACTCCGCGGTGGCCGCCGCCATGGTCCAGCGGGCCATCGGTGACCGTCTGACCTGTGTTTTCGTCGACCACGGGCTGCTGCGCAAGGGCGAGGCCGAGCAGGTCGAGCGCGACTTCGTGGCCGTCACCGGGGTCAAGCTCCGGGTGGCCGACGCCCAGGAGCGCTTCCTGAAGGCGCTCGAAGGGGTCACCGACCCCGAGGAGAAGCGCAAGATCATCGGTCGCGAGTTCATCAGGGTCTTCGAGGACGAGCAGCGCGCCATCATCGCCGACGGCCCCGTCGACTTCCTCGTCCAGGGCACCCTCTACCCCGACGTGGTCGAGTCGGGCGGCGGCACCGGCACCGCCAACATCAAGTCCCACCACAATGTCGGAGGTCTCCCCGACGATCTCCAGTTCTCGCTGGTGGAGCCGCTCCGCGCGCTGTTCAAGGACGAGGTCCGCCGGGCCGGCGAGGAACTGGGCCTGCCCGCCTCCATGGTCTGGCGCCAGCCGTTCCCCGGCCCGGGGCTGGGCATCCGCATCGTCGGCGCGGTCAGTCGCGAGCGCCTGGAGATCCTCCGCGAGGCGGACGCCATCGCCCGCGAGGAGCTCTCCCGCGCCGGTCTCGACCGGGAGATCTGGCAGTGCCCGGTCGTGCTGCTCGCCGACGTCCGCTCGGTGGGCGTCCAGGGTGACGGCCGCACCTACGGCCACCCGATCGTGCTGCGCCCGGTCTCCAGCGAGGACGCGATGACCGCCGACTGGTCCCGCGTCCCCTACGACGTGCTCGCCCGCATCTCCACCCGCATCACCAACGAGGTCCGCGAGGTCAACAGAGTGGTGCTGGACGTGACCAGCAAGCCCCCGGGCACCATCGAGTGGGAGTAGGAGGCCGCCGCCGGAACGCGGTTGATCAGCGGGTCGGTGCCCCCGTCCGCCGGGCCGGAACAGCGGGTGGTCGAGGTCCGGATCCGGAACAGCGGGTGGTCGCGGTCCGGATGGCGCCGATCGCCGTCCGACGGGGGGAGGTTACCGCCGATGGCGGGGTTTCGCGGGGTGCCGAACGGTAAGTTGGGGCGGGTGTCCTCCTCCACCCTGATCGGCGCAGGTTCCACCAAGACCCCCGCCCCCCGCCTGGCGTGGCTCGACGCGCTGCGCGGGATCGGTGCGGTCGCCGTGTTGCTGGAGCACATGCTGCCCTGGTTCATGCCCGGCCTGAGGCCGTACTGGTTCAACCTCGGGATGTACGGCGTTCTGGTGTTCTTCCTGGTCAGCGGCTACATCATCCCGGTCTCGCTGGAGCGGCGCGGTGACGTGCGGGCCTTCTGGATCAGCCGGGTGTTCCGGCTCTACCCGATCTACCTGCTGGTCGCGGTGGGAGTCCTGGTCATGGCGATCTGGATGCCCGTCCGTGAGCAGGTGCCCAGGGACCTGTCGTCGGTGTTCGCGCACGCCACGATGCTGCTGGACGTGGTGCACCTGGGCGGCCTGGCCGACACCATGTGGACGCTCTCGTACGAGATGGTCTTCTACCTGATCGTCACCGCGCTGTTCGTCGGCGGGGTGCACCGCGCGAGCGGCACTTTCGCCATCGGCTTCGGGGCGGTCGCGGTCGTGGCGGGGCTGGTGCTCACGGCGCCGCTGCTGAAGGGGCCCTGGCCCGCGTACGTGTCCGGCGTGGTGTTCTTCGCGGGCCTGGCATGCCTGATCGGCGGTCGGTTCACGAAGATCGCCGCATATGTCCTCGGCGCGATGGCCGTGGTGCTGCTGATCTTCTCCGGTTTCGTGCCGTGGCTGGGGGCGGCGATCCTCGCGGTGATGTTCGCCGGGACCGCGATCCGCCGCTGGGAGCACGGCGAGGGAGCCCTCTGGCCGGTGGCGGTCGTGACGGTGCTCGTGGCGCTGGCCCCGGTCTGGTCGGAGCAGGCCGGCTGGTGGTGGGTGCGGCCGGGGCCGTGGTTCGCCACCATGGCGCTGGCCGGGGCGTCGTTCGCGGGCGCGATGGCACTGCGCGAGCGCAGGCTGCCCCGGTTCCTCGTCTGGCTGGGCCTGGTCAGCTACTCGGTCTACCTGCTGCACCACCCGCTGCTGCGGCTCGTGTCCGCCGTTGTCGGAGACGTGCGGGCCGCGGGGCCGGTGGTGCAGCTGTCACTGTCCGCGGCGTTCGTGCTGGTGGTGCTCGGCCTGAGCCTGCTCACCCACCGCTACGTGGAGCTTCCCATGCAGCGGTGGGGCAGGCGGTGGGCTCGGCGGCCCTCCTTGAGCGAGGTGGCTCAGGTGCCGTCCGCGGGCGAGGTGGCTCAGGTGCCGTCCGCGGGCGACTCCGCGAAGTCGTCCGGGTCGCCGGTGGGCGAGTCGGAGATCAGGCCGTCGTCCTTCTCGGAGCCGACCGGGTAGACCTCCCCGGCCTTCGTGGCCTTGGCGCCGCGCAGCGAGGAGATCGCCACCACGTGGTAGCCCTGCTTCTGCAGCGCGGTCAGCAGCTTCGGCATCACCTTGACCGTCTGCTCGACCCAGTCGTGCATGAGGATGACCCCGTCACGCTTGGCGTTCTTGAGCACCTCGTCGTAGATGGCCTTCTCGTTCCTGGTCGCCCAGTCGCGGGAGCCGCCGTTCCACAGGTAGATCGGCATGCCCATCTCGATGGCGATCGCCGTGACCCGCTGGTCGAACTCGCCGTACGGCGGGCGGATGGCCGCCGGGTACTTCCCGGTGACCTTCTTGACGATGTCCTGGGTCTTGTCCAGCTCCTCGCGGATCTTGTCCTCGGACACCTCCCGCAGGTGCGGGTGGCTGTAGCTGTGGTTGCCGATGTCGTGGCCTTCGGCGACCATCCGCTTGGCGAACGCGGGGCGGGACTTCACGTACTGGCCCTCAAGGAAGAACGTCGCCTTGGACTTGTACTTCTTGAAGGTGTCGAGCAGCTTGTCGGCGTACTTGCCGGGACCGTCGTCGAAGGTCAGCGCGATGCACTTGACCTTCGCGCAGTCCACGGGCACCGGCTTGGGGGCGGGCTTGGCCTTACCCGTCGCCTTGGTGGTGCCCGTCGTTTTGGGCTGGTCCGCACTCCACGCGGCGGTCGGGGTGGCAATCATGGCCAGCGCACAGGATGTGGCCAGCAGCATTCGGACAGGAGACTTCATGAGGGGAGCTCCGGGTCAAATCGACGTCGGTCGAATGGGCATCCTATCGAGGTGTCTGATGGCTCCTGGGGCTGAAGCGTCACAATGTCCTGTGAAAGCCCATGTGTTCCGATGATCGCAGCACGGCGGCATGCCTGTCACAAACTTGACGTTTCCCCAGGTCATGGCTGTGTATAGCGGTGCGGGCGCACCCCGCTCGTGCCCGATGATGGGCAGCGGCCCCCTGCCGGAAAACGCTGGGGAGAGCATGACGATCGCCACGGTGGGGCCGCCCTCGGCCGGCGAGGAGCGAGGTAGGACGCGCGACCGGCGGTTCACGCTCGCCTGCTACGCGATCGGCCAGCTCGTGCTGCTCGGCTGGTGGCTGGCCTTCCACCCCGGGCTGATGAGCCCGGACTCCGTCACCTACGTCGCGCACGTCACGACGGGGCCCTGGGTGGCCGGCCAGTCGGTCGCCTACGACGCCCTGCTCGGCCTCTGCCTGAGGGTGACCGGCGACCTGTCTCCGGTCACCCTCGCGCAGACGGCGGCGATGGCCGCGGCGCTGGCCCACCTCGCGGGCGCGCTCCGGCAGCCGGGCGTGCGCGGGCGCCGGCTGCTCGTGGCGGTGGGGTGCGCGACGCTGTCACCGCCGCTCGGCGCCTTCACGGTGACGATGTGGAAGGACGTGCCGTTCACGGTGTGCGCGGTGCTGGCCGCGGGCACCGCCGTGCGGCTCGCGACCGGGCCCGCCGCCGTACGACGTGCGGCCGGGGCCGGGAAGCGGGGCGTGCTCAAGGGCGGGTGGAGCTGGGATCCGCGCCTGGCCGCCCTCGGTGCCGAGCTCGCCGGGCTGGGGCTCTTCAGGAACAACGGCTTCCTCGTCGCGCTGATCGCCGCGATCCTGCTGCTCCCGCTCCTGCCCTCGGCCCGCCGCCTGCTGGCGGTGGTGGCGGCGGGTGCGGTGGCGGCGCCCCTGCTGCTGCTGGGTGCCGGCTACCCGGCGATGGGCATCGCGCCGCCGTCCCGCTCGTTCGCCTACCAGACGGTGTTCGGCGATCTCGCCGTGGCGTACGGGGAGCGCCCCCGGCTCTTCGACCACGAGCAGCGGGCGCTCCTCGCGACGATCGCCCCGCTGCACGCCTGGCAGCGGGGGGCGACCTGCCAGACCATGGCGCGGGTCTTCTTCGCCCCCGGTTTCAGCCACACGCGGGCCGAGCAGCGGATCTCCGACGTCCTGGAACTCTGGCGCGGGCTGCTGGTCCGCGCGCCCGGTGTGATCCTGAGCGCCCGGGTCTGCCGCGCCGCGCTCGCCTGGCAGGTCGGTTCGACCTCGGGCGAGCCCGGCGGCGAGCTCTACCGCTTCTCCCTGCGCGATCCCCGGCTCCCCGACGGCTGGGAGGGCAGCCCGGCGGCCTCGGCGATGCGGCAGCGGCCGTTCTCCGCAGGTCTGCGGGCCGCGGGACTGTCCGTGCTGGACGCGAGCACGATCAGGCAGCTTGAGTGGCTGCTCTGGCGGGCGCCCTTCTGGTGCTACCTCGGCTACGCGGCGGCCGCGCTCGCGTGGCGGCGGACGGGGAGCGTGGCGGCGCTCGCGGGGACGGCCGTGGTCGCGGGGCAGCAGATCGGCGTGATCCTCACCAACACCGCGCCGGACTTCCGGTTCATGGTGGCGCCGATCTTCGTCGGTGTCCTGCTCGTGCCGCTTCTCCTGCGGGAGGCGCGGACCCTGCTGCCCCGGCGATGAGCGAGTCCTCGGACGTGCGGGAGCGCGGGCGTGGCCGCTTGTGTCAGCGGCCACTGACGCGGGCGTGGTCGCTCGTGTCAGCGGCCACTGACGCGGGCGTGGTCGCTCATGTCAGTGACCGCTCGTGTCGGTGACCGCCCGCGTCAGCGGTCGATCTCGTCGAACAGCGCCTCCCAGCGGTCCAGGACGCGGGGCAGCCGGTAGGCCCTCATCCGCTCCCTGCCCCTGGCCCCCATCCGCCCGCGTAGCTCGGCGTCGGACATGAGGCGCTCCAGGGCGGCGGCGAAGCTCCCCGCGTTCCCCGGTTCGGCCAGCACGCCGTTGTAGCCGTCCTCGACCAGGGTCCTGACCCCCGCGGAGGCGTCGCAGGCCACGGCGGGCAGCCCGCAGGCCGCGCCCTCGGCGAGGACCAGCCCCCAGCCCTCGAAGTCGCTGCTCAGGGTGACGATGGAGGCGTCGAGGTACTCGGCCTCGACGTTCTCGACCTGCCCGCGGAAGACGATCCGGCCGCCGAGGCCGGTCTTCGCGGCCTGCGCCTCCAGAGCCGCCCGAAGCGGCCCGTCACCGATGATGTGCAGCTCCCACGGTTCGGCGACGGCAGGGGCCGCGGCGGCGAAGGCGTCGATCAGCAGGTCGATCCGCTTCACCCTGACCAGCCGTCCCGCCGAGACGATCCGCGGGTTGCGCAGCGCGGCCGCCTTCTCGGGGAAGACACCGACCGGGTTCAGCATGGTCCCGCAGTTGGCGAGCCGGTGGTTGGTGAACGCCTCGGCGTAGTCGTCGCAGAGGAACAGCGCCTTGTCGAGGTGCGCGAAGTGCTTCTTGATCAGACGTAGGTTCGGGGAGTCCACGGCCTCGGCGTACGACTGGTGGTACTGGCCGATCTTGGCGACGTGCGGCATGGGCAGGTCGGCGATCCAGTGGGCGGCCCAGGGCGAGGCGATGACCAGGTAGCCGCCGTCGATCCGGTCCGTCAGCCGGAGCAGCCGCTGCCTGGCGGTGGCGATCTCCTCCGGGGTCCGCCGCGCCTTCGCCCTGCGCCACGGGAGCGAGCGGGAGACGGCCTCGGGGGCGGGAGTGTCGTACAACGTGGCGTGCCGGTAGACGGGGTCGGCGAAATAGGTCTGCGGCTGCCTGGAGGGGTTGATGCTGACCAGGGTCACCCGATGCCCGCGAGAGGCGAGGCCCTGGGCCAGGGTGTGGATGACCCGCTGGGACCCGCCCATCGAGTCGCCGTCGGTGCTGAGGAAGAAGACGTTTCGCGATCTCATCGCACGGCCTCCGGAAAGAACGCGTCCACGACCCTGCCGCTCGCCTGCCCGTCGTCGAGGCCGCACCAGCGGTCGCGGAACTCCGCGTAGCGCCGCCCGTACCGCTCGGTGATCTCACCGAGTCCCTCCAGCACGGCGGCGAGTTCGCCCGGGTCGCGCAGCAGCGGCCCGGGGGCGACCTCGGCCAGGTCGAAGCAGACCCCCCGCTGGGCGGAGGCGTAGCGCTCGTGGTCGTCGACGTAGTAGAGGATCGGCCGGCCGAGGCAGGCGTAGTCGAACATGATCGAGGAGTAGTCCGTCACCAGCACGTCGGAGGCCAGCATCAGGTCGTTGACCTCGGGGTACTCCGAGGCGTCCCGGGCCAGCCAGCCGAGCGGGTCGGGCACCGTGAAGCGGTCGTAGGGATGGGCGCGGACGAGGATCACCCAGTCCGGGGGCAGCACCGCGGCGAGGGCCGGCAGGTCGATCCGGAACGACTCGCCGCTGAACCGCCCGCCGTCGCGGTACGTGGGCGCGTAGAGGATCACCCGCTTTCCCGCCGGGATCTCGAAGAACTCCCGGACCCGCCGAGCCCGTTCGCGCTGCGCCGGTTCGGCGTGCCGCACCAGCACGTCGGTACGCGGGTAGCCGGCGTGCAACAGCTCGCCCTCGAACCCGCTGGCCTCGGCGAAGTCCCGGCGGAAGTCGTGGCCCGGCGTGAGCAGCACGTCCCAGCGTGCCACCGCCTCGGCGTACTTCCTGGCCAGGGAGGGCTGCGTCCGGTGGCGGGGCTCGTCAAGCCCCATCTTCTTGAACACCTGGCCGTGCCAGGTCTGCAGGTAGCGGGTGCTCTTGCGCTTGCGGTAGCAGTAGGGGAGGTTGTGGCTGTCCACCCAGTAGCCGGCACGCGCCAGGGTCCAGGCGTAGCGGAAGGTGTCACGCCGGACGAGGTCGACGTCCTCGGGAAAGCGTTCGGGAACGGCCGCGTGGGACCAGACCGCGCGCAGGCCGGTGGCCCGCCGCTGCAGCTCCTCGTGGACATAGCGTGGGTTGCCGGTGTAGCCGCCGCCCTCGGTGGACTCGAACAGCACCAGGCGGCGGTTGACCGGCACCGTCGCGCTGACCAGCCGGTAGAAGCGACCCAGGTTGCGGGGGGTGGCGAGGCCGGACAGCAGGTGTTGCCAGAGCTCCGCCAGGCTCGGGAGGCGCCGCCCGGGCACGTGGCCGATCCTGCGGGCCATGAGCCGGAACGGGATGTCGGCGGACGCTTCGAGGACCAGGCGGCCCGTGCCCACCGTGCCCACCGAGGTGAACGACAGGCCGGGGAGCGCCAGCAGGGGCCTGGCGTTGCGGCGCTCGCCCTCGTGGAGCGAGATCGTGACCGCCTGCGGCCTGACGGCGTTGTCCGGCCAGTCCAGCTCGGGCAGGGAGATCGACACCGTCGCCTCCAGGATTCCCGTTCCCTCGGGAACCTCCGTGCACTCCGCCTCCTCCGGGTCCCACTGTCCTTCGAGTCCCCGCCGCTCCCGCGCACCCTCCGGCGGCCCGGTCACCACGGGCACCGGCTCGAAGGGGATCGAGGTGATCCTCTTCTTCCTGCCGCCGATGTGCAGCCACGCGGTCAGCGAGCGGCCGTCGAGTACCCGGCCGGGATCGTAGGTGCGCAGGCGCAACCGGACCTCGTCCCTCGACGCCTGCAGGTCGACGAGCTCGTGCCGGAGCAGCGCGCCGGCCAGCGGTTGCTCCGCCAGGTGCAGCTCGGTGACGTCAAGCTCGCTCCTGCCCTGCTCGCCCGTCGGGAGCGTCGTCCCCCAGAACACCCGCCCGCCTTCCGTCGTGACCGCCCGGGGCGGGATCGAGTGCCTGTACCCCAGTTCGACGGCGGCGAACGCCGCCTCGGCGCCGCGCCGCTCGCGGACGAGCTGGACGCAGACCCGCTCGGCCCTGCTCAGGCGCTCGATCGCGGTGGGTTCGAGCGTGTCCACGTACGGGATGACGAGGTCGGCGAACTCGGCGATCCACGCCGGGTCGCGCTGGGGCAGGTCGCCCAGGTAGAGGCGGAGGTCGTGGGAGAGGAAGCGGAAGTCCTTGTCCCCTTTCAGGTCGAGGGAGTGGGTGGCGGCCAGCACGCGGTCGCTCAGGACGGCGGCCGTGACGCGCTGGCGCACGTTCTCCAGCTCATGTCGCCGCGACGAGATCGACCTGGTCGCGGGCGTGGCGGCGAGCAGCCAGCGGTAGACGGGCCACGGCACGACGGCGAACAGCTTGCTGCGGCAGAACAGCTCCGTCGACCAGACGATGTCCTCGTGGTGGATGTCCTCGTGGAACCGGATGCCGGTGCCGTCGAGGAAGGTCCGCCGGTACAGCTTGTTGGTGGCCAGGCAGTTGAAGAGGAGTTCGGGCTCGGCGCGGATGTCGTCCACGATCCGGCGTTCCGCGAACAGCCGCGGGTACCAGAGGGTGACGGCGCCACTCGCCTCGTCGACGCGTTCGACGGTGCCCATGACGAAGTCGGCACCGGTCGTCTCCGCCTCCAGCAGGAGGCTCTTGCAGGCGTGCCTGGGCAGCTCGTCGTCACTGTCGAGGAACATCAGGAAGGGCGCGCGGGCGGCGTCCATGCCCGCGTTGCGGGGCGCGCCGCAGCCGCCGCTGTTGGCGGGCAGCCGAAGATAGCGGACCCGGCCGTCCTCCTCGGCGAGCGCCTTGGCCACCGCGGGGGTGTCATCGCCCGAGCAGTCGTCCACGACGACCACTTCGAGGTTCTTGAGTGTCTGGCCGAGTACGGAACGTACGGCCCGGGGTAGCCGGGACGCGTCGTTGTAGGTGATGACGATCACACTGACGTCCGGGGCCGTGTAGGGCTGTGTCATGATGCGCAACTCCAGGGCGGCTGGGAGGAGAGCCTTGACCTGCGGCGACTCGTGCCCGATGGGCAGCGGCCGGGCAAGGCGTCATGGGATTGCCGGTTTCGGTGTTCCGCCGGTATCTGTCGGCGTCCGTCGGTGACGGGTGGTGGGTGAGCGGCCGGTCCGGTCAGGAGGCCATGGGGCCGAGGACGACGGGGGCATCGCGGCCGGTGCCCCTGGCGGACCCGTGGCCCGCGCGCTCCTCGTGGTACTCCGCGTCGACGTTGACCTCCCAGACGTCGTGCTGGGCGTCCTCGACGAGGTTCTCCACGGTCAGCATCGCGGTGAGCATGGAGTGGTCCTGGTTGTTGTACCGGTGCATGCCGTTGCGGCCGACCGGGTGGATCCGCGGCCACTCCACGTCGAGATACTTCCTGAGCACCTCGACGTTGTGGACGTAGTCGGCGTCGTAGACCGGGTAGGCCTTCGGCATCCGCACCACGTAGCCCCGCTGGACCTCACCGGGGGTGACCAGGCCCAGGTGCTCCAGCTCCCGGGTGCCGAACGCGACGAGGTCGTCGTCGGGCATGCGCCACAGGTCGTCGCCCTCGTTGACGAAGTACTCCAGGCCAAGGCAGGTCCGTCCGGCCCGGACCAGGTACGGCGACCAGGAACCGTAGTTCTGCACCCGGCCGAGCCGCACCTCGGGGGAGTGGATGTAGATCCAGTTGTCGGGGAAGGAGAACCGCTCGGGGACGACCAGCGCGACGGTGAGGAAGTCGCGGTACCTCAACCCCGCGGCCGCCTCGGCGACGATGTCCGGCACATCGGGCCCGAACGCGTGGATCAGGGCGCTGAGCGGCATCGAGGAGATGAGGTTGTCGCAGTACACCTCGCGGGTGGTGCCCTCGCCCTCGCCCGTGCGGACGGTGAGGGCGAGGCGGCCCCGGTTGCGGCGGATGCGCTCGACCCGGGTGCCGAGGCGCACCGTGGAACCCCGCTCGCGGACCCGGTCGGCACAGGCCTCCCACATCATGCCCGGCCCCAGCTTGGGATAGCGGAACTCCTCGATGAGGCTGGTGATCTCCTTGCTGTTCCTGCCCGGCGTCAGCGCGCCGGCGATGGCCCTGCCCAGGGAGAGGTTCCTGATCCGCTGCGCGGCCCAGTCGGCCTGGATGCTCTCCGCAGGAACGCCCCACACCTTCTCGGTGTAGGTCTTGAAGAAGATTCCGTAGAGCCGTCGGCCGAATCTGGCCGTGACCCAGCCCTCGAAGGTGGACTGGTCCGCGGGCGGCCTGATCCGGGCCCAGACGTAGGAGCCGACACACCGCGCGGATTCGAGGACACCGAGGTTGCGCAGCGCGTTGGACGCCTTGAGCGGGTAGTCGTAGAAACGGCCCCCGTAGTGGATGCGGCTCATCCTCGGCCGGAGCAGGAAGTCCTCCTCATCGAGGATCTCGTTCCAGAAGTCCGTCACCCGCGACACCTTCGTGAAGAAGCGGTGGCCGCCGATGTCGAAGCGCCAGCCGTCGCGTTCCTCGGTCCGGCTGATCCCGCCGACCACCCGGTCGGCCTCGAAGACCTCGCACGGGTGTCCTCGCCGGGTCAGCTCGTAGGCCGCGGTGAGCCCGGCGGGCCCCGCCCCCACGATGACTGTTGAGTCCATGCGCTTCCCCCCGCGAATGCCGTTTGCTGCGATCTCGCCCGTCTCGGTCACCCGATCGTGTCGGACGGCCAGGGGGGACCGAAGGGTCATCACGACTTACTAGGACGTGTGCATTCCCAGCCTTGACCAGGGCATGGTGAAGGCGTTGCCGCACCGCGGGCCGGAGGCGGGAACGGCCGGGTGCGGGGGATGGTCAAGTCTCGGTCTGCTCAGTCCATCGCGGTCATATTTTGGGCGCGCCCCACCGGTCGCGAGGCCATGCTGCTGACGTGACGTCTACCTCGCGCTCATGGCCGCGCCCGGATGACCGCCCGGCCCCCGTCACGCGCCCGGGACGTCTTCCACGATGAGTGGATCTTCACCCGCGTGACGTGTCCGGCGTTCGCGCGGACGGAACCGGACTGTGAGCTTTCGACTACCGGAGGACCGATCGTGGCCCCAGTGAGCATCATCGTGCCCATCTACGACGTGGAACCGTACCTTGAGGCGTGTCTGGAGTCGTTGGTCGCGCAGACCTGGAGTGACATCGAGGTCGTCATGGTGGACGACGGTTCTCCCGACTCCAGTGCGGAGATCGCCGAGGCCTTCGCCGCGCGCGACGCGCGGTTCCGGCTGATCCGGCAGGAGAACGCGGGCCTGGGCACCGCGCGCAACACCGGCATAGGACACGCCACCGGCGAGTTCCTCGCCTTCGTCGACAGCGACGACATGCTCCCGCTGACGGCGATCGAGACGATGGTGTGCAGCCTTCGGGAGAGCGGGTCCGACTTCGCCACCGGCAACGTGCTGCGTTTCAGCGGGCAGGGGGTGCGCCAGTCCGCGATGCACAAGGTGATCTTCGCTGACTCCGTCCGGCGTACCCATGTGACCCGAGACGAGATCCTGCTCAAGGACCGGCTGGTCACGAACAAGCTCTGGCGCCGCTCCTTCTGGGACGAGCACGGGCTGAGCTTTCCCGAGGGGGTCCTCTGGGAGGACATCGCGGTCTCCCTGCCCGCGCACTTTCTGGCCGAGTCGGTGGACGTGCTCTCCACCCCGGTCTACCTGTGGCGGGAGCGGGAGGGGGAGAGCGTCTCGATCACCCAGAACCGGGGGCACGTCAAAGGGGTCGAGGACCGGTTCGCCGCCGTCAACTCCGTGCGCCGCTTCCTGACCGACACCGGCAGGGCGGAGCACCTGCCGGCCTGGGACCGGATGGTCCTCGACAGCGACCTGCCGAACTTCCTGCAGGTGCTGGACCAGGCGGGTGAGGCGTTCCAGCAGCGCTTCCTCGACCTGGCGTGTGCCTACCTCGACCAGGCGGGGCCGAAGGTCCTCTCGCTCATCCCCGCGCAGCGCCGGGCGAAGTGGGCTCTAGTACGACAGCGCCGGATGGACGACCTGGTCCAGCTGCTGGAGTGGGACAGGACGGTCAAGCCGACGGTCCGGGTCGGTGGCGGCGGTATACGCGGATACCACCTCAACAGCCCCGTACCGGTCGAGCGGTCCGCCACCCGGATGCGCGAGGAGCTGGACCTGCGGCAGCGGGTGGACAGCCTGGACTGGAAGGACGACAGACTGGTCGTCGAGGGCAGGGTCTCGCTGCGCTACCTGCGTCCCCGCCGGCGGATCCAGCAGCACGTCTTCGCCTGGCTGGTCCCCGAGGGGGCCGGGCGCGGGATCCGGCTCCCGGTCACGGTCAAACGTGCTCTGTCGCTGGTGGACACGGGCCCGCGCAGGCGCAAGGACTGGTGCGGGTTCCGGCTGACCGTCGACGCGGCCGGGCTTCCCGCCGGCTCGTCCTGGCACATCGACCTGCGCGTGCTGTCCCGGGGTCTCCTGCGGAAAGGCAGGCTGGCCCAGCCGAGCCCGGCCGCGCGGCGGCTGGAGCTCACCGAGGGCGAGTCGGGGACCGTGGCGTGGACGGAGTGGACGCCGGCCGAGGAGTTCAGACTCCGGGTGGAGCGGCCGGGCGGCCGGGTCACCGGTCACCGGGTGGCCGAGGGCAGGCTGCGGATCATCGGCCGGTGCGGCGACGACCTCGGCGCCGCCCCGGTGCTGCGGCTGACCCGGCCGCAGGGCGGCCGCGACCGGCGCTACCCGATGGCCGTGTCGGACGGCACCTTCGAAGCGGTGATCGACCTCGACGAGGTGCTGTCCGAGCGCTGGCCCGGCCTCGACCCGGCGAGCCTGGAGATGAGCGCGCTCAACCCCGGGACCGAATGGCACTTCGAGGTCCTCCCGGAACAGGGCGCCGCCCGGCCGCTGGTCGTCGACCGTGACGTGGAGCGCGGCCTGCACCGGCTCCGCGGCCGGGACGTGGTGCTCGACAGGTCGCGGACGGGCGCTCTGGTGCTGCGCGAGCAGCGGCCGACGTTCTACGTGGAGCGGGTGGAGTGGAACGAACGGGGCCACCTGGCGCTGACCGGGGCCCCGATGCGCCCGATCGACGGCCAGGCGTGGCTGGTCCTCACCTCGCGCAACCGGTTCAACGAACGGCTCTTCCCGATCGTCGGCGGCAGCGCCACGGTGACGCCCGAGGGGACCGCCACGCTCGGCGGGTGGTTGCCGCTGCCGGCGGGTACGCACGGTTTCGCGATCCGTACCGACGCGGGCGACATGCGGATGGAGTTCCGCCTGTCCGCGCCGCTGGAGCACGTATCCGCCACCCGCACCTTCACCTTCGACACCGACCTGACCTCCGAGGCCGTCTTCACGGTGAGTGACGACCTGCGCGCCTCGGGCAGGCCGAAGCAGCAGCGGCTGCTGCGCGAGGACTTCTATCCCGCCAAGTGCCAGGAGGCGTTGCGGCCCGCCGTCCTCTTCGACAGCTACGACGGCAGGCAGTTCTCCGACAGCCCGAAGGCGATCTACGAGGAGCTGGTGAGGCGGGGCGCCGATCTGGAGTTCATGTGGGTGGTCAGGGACGGGCAGGTGGAGCTGCCCGAGGGGGTGACGCCGATCCGGCGGTACGGGCGGGAGTTCTATGACGCGCTGGCTCGCTGCCGGTACGTGGTCACCAACGGCCATCTGCCCTCCTGGTTCGAGCGCAGGCCGGACCAGACGGTGCTGCAGACCTGGCGCGGCACCCCGCTGAAGCGCGTCGGCTTCGACGTCGAGAAGATGCTGTTCGCCAGGCCCGACCGTCACGAGCGGCTGGCCAGGACCGTCGCCCGGTGGAGCCACCTGATCTCGCCGAGCCCCTGGTGCACCTCGGTCCTGGACAGTGCGCTGCGGTTCGAGGGGGAGGTCCTGGAGATCGGCTCCCCCCGGGACGACCTGCTCCGCCGCGACGGAGCGGCGGAGATCCGGGAGCGGCTCGGCCTGCCCGAGGGCAGGAAGGTGGTCCTGTACGCCCCCACGTGGCGTGACGACAAGTTCTACAGCAGGGGGCGCTACCGGCTCGACCTGCGCCTGGACCTCCAGCGGATGTTCGAGGAGCTCGGTGACGACCATGTGCTCATGATCCGTAAGCACCCGAGCGTCACCGACAGGGTGCCTCGGGTCGGCAGAGATTTCATCCTCGATGTCTCCATATATCCAGACATTCAGGAGCTCTATCTGGTCGCGGACATGCTGATCACGGACTACTCGTCGGCGATGTTCGACTTCGCGGTGACCGGGAAGCCGATGCTTTTCTACACCTACGACCTGGAGCGCTACCGCGACGAGGTGCGCGGCTTCAACTTCGACTTCGAGGCCGAGGCCCCGGGCCCGCTGCTGCGCACGACCGAGGAGGTCGTGGAGGCCGTACGGGACATCGACGAGGTGCACACCAAGTACCGGAGGCTGTACGACGCCTTCACCGCCAGGTTCTGCCCGCTGGAGGACGGCGGCGCGGCGGCGCGGGCGGTGGACCGGATCTTCCGGTAGCCGCCCTGTGAAATGGGCGGGCCGGCACGGAGAAGGCGGCGGCGGGCCCTGCGAAAGGCCGGGGAATCCCTCCTCGGCCTTTCATGTCTCCAAAGCGGCCGATCACTGTGACGCGGGTCGGTCAAGAAGTGGCATGGAGATCTTCTAGTAGTTACAGAGCGTAGGCGACAGGAGATGTGGCGTGGCCATGCTGGGACGCATGAGGGCCTATTCGTTGGACGACGTCCACGCGACCCGGAAACGAAAAGACTCCTGGTGGACCGTTTTCCTGGTTGACCCGGTGGCGTGCAGGCTCACCCTGCTCATCGCCAACCACACGTCCATCACCCCCAACGGGCTCACTCGCTTCTCCCTGATTCTCGGGATGTGCTCGGCGATCTGCTTCGCGTCCGGACGGCTGGTGGCGGGGGCCCTGCTGTTCTACGTGAGCTTCATGGTCGACTGCATGGACGGGAAGATCGCCCGGCTCAAGGGGACGGGGACCGCGTTCGGCCTCTGGCTCGACTACGTGGGCGACCGGATCAGGGTGGTCTGCTGCGCCGCGGGGCTGGCGTCCGGGCAGTACGCGGTGACGGGGGACATCGCCTACATCCTGCTCGGCGCGGGGGTGGCGGTGCTCGACCTGTTCCGTTACGTGAACGCGCCGCAGATGAAGCGCGTGCGCGAGGTGGTCAAGGAGAACCGGCTCGGGAGCCTGACGGCCGTCGAGTCCGTGGTGGCCGCGGGACACGCCAGGCCCGCGGAGGCCGTGGTGGCCGCCGGGCATGCCGGGCACGTCAGGCCCGTCGAGGTCGTCACGCCCCGCGAGGCCGTCATGCCCCGCGAGGTCATCACGCCCCGCGAGCCGATGCGGGTCGTCGCCTTCGAGGACCGGAGACCGAGGCCACGGGGCGGCAGGCGGCCGAAGCTGCCCCGCAGGTTCGGCCGCCTGCTGGCCCGCCACCGGGTGCGGACCCATCTGATCAGCGGCATCGAGTTCCACGCCGCCGTGTTCGTGGTCGCCCCGCTGGTCGGGAGGGGCGCCCTGGTGCCCCTCGCGGTCGCCTCCGGGGCGCTGCTTCTACTGAACGAGGTCTTCCTGATCTATCGAATGTGGCTCTTCTCCCGGGTGGTGCCCGCCGCACCGCTGGTGGAGAAGGTGCCACGCGTATCTGTTTGACCAAGCTTTACGGGGGTTCGTTGTCATGCAGTCCGACCGCCCGATCTTCGTGATCGGTTGTCCACGTTCAGGCACCACCATGTTGCAGCTGATGCTGCACTCGCATCCACGCATCGCGGTTCCTCCGGAGACACGGTTCGTGGTGCCCGGCTACTACCGCAGGTTCTCCTTCGGGGACCTGCGCGAGGAGCGCAACCGGCGCAGGGTAGGCCGGTGGATCGTGAGCGACAAGGACACCAAGTTCAAGGAGCTCAAGCTCGACGGGGACAGGTTGATCGACGACATCGTCGCGGGGCCGCCGACGCTGGGCTCGGCGATGGGCATCACCTTCCGCTCGTACGCCGAGCAGTACGGCAAGAGCCGCTGGGGTGACAAGCGGCCCAGCTACTACCACCACGTGGACCTGTTGACGCGGCTCTTCCCCGACGCCCAGTTCGTGCACCTGATCAGGGACGGCCGCGACTGCGTGGCGTCCCTGAAGGAGATGCCCTGGTACACCAAGGACGTCTTCCACGCGGCGGTCAACTGGAGCGAGGCGATCGACTACGGCCGCCACCACGCCAGGAAGCTCCCCGCCGACAGCTACTACGAGCTGCGCTACGAGGATCTGACCGCCTACCCGGAGACCGAGCTGAGCAAGCTCTGCGAGTTCCTGGGCGAGGACTACGACCCGGCGATGTCCGAGCCGTACCACGTCGCCAGGGTGGCGATCCCGCAGCACAAGGTCTGGCACAGCAACACCCACGGCGACGTCACGACCGCCAGGGCGGGCTCGTGGAAGGCCAGGCTGGAGCCATGGGAGATCTCGGTCTGCGAGACGGTCCTGGCCGAGCGGCTGACCGCCAACGGCTACGAGCTGAGCGGCGCGCCCAAGGCGGGCAAGGCCCACGTCCAGGCGTGCGAGAAGGCCGCCGCCAAACGGCGCTGGGCACGCAGGCGCAAGGAGTTCCGCGACCGGATCAACCGGTTCCGCGAGCCGAGCCCGGTGGCCGCGAGGCTCACCAGCCGGCAGCTCGGCGAACTGGCGAAGGTCTGACATGAAGCCCGACCGTCCGATCTTCGTCCTGGGCTGTCCCCGCTCGGGGACGACGATGCTGCAGCTGATGTTGCACGCCCACCCGCGCGTCGCCATCCCGCCGGAGACCCGCTTCATGGTCTCCACCTACCAGCGGCGGCTCCAGTTCGGCGACCTCAACGACGCGGAGCACCGGCGCGAGCTGGCCGAATGGGTGGTCGACCGGCGCCAGACGCGCTTCCACGAGCTGAACCTGGACCGCGACGAGGTGCTCGGGCAGATCGTCGACGGGCCGCCGACGCTCGGCTCCGCGCTGGGCATCGTGCTGCGCGCCTACGCGGCCAGGCACGGCAAGCCGCGCTGGGGCGACAAACGGCCCTCGTACTTCCAGTACACCGACGTGCTGCTGCGACTCTTCCCCGACGCCCAGTTCGTGCACCTGGTCAGGGACGGCCGCGACTGCGTGGCGTCGCTGAAGGAGATGCCCTGGTACAACGGGAGCGTCTACAGCGCGGTCTCCGCCTGGGCCGAGGCGATCGACTTCGCCAGGCACGGCGCGCCGAGGCTTCCCGAGGGCAGCTACCACGAGCTGCGCTACGAGGACCTGACCGCCGAGCCCGAGGCTCACCTGCGCAGGCTGTGCGAGTTCCTCGGCGAGGACTTCCACCCGGCCATGTGCGACCCGGCCGCGGTGGCGGGCATCGCCGTACCCGCCAGAAAGACCTGGCACGTGCGCACCCACGGTGAGGTGACCACCGCGCGGACCGGCTCCTGGCGCGAGCGGCTCGACCCCGGCGAGATCTCGCTCTGCGAGAGCGTGCTCGGCGACCGCCTGGAGACCTACGGGTACGAGCTCAGCGGGGCGCCGAGGATCGAGACCTCGCGGCTGGTCTCCTACGAGCGGACCGCGGCCAAGCGGAAGCTGGCCCGGGTCAAGCGGGTCACGTTCGACCGGCTGATGCGGCTCCGCGAGCCGAACCCGCTGGGGGCGCGGCTCACCTCCGCCCAGATCGTGCTGGCGGGGGTGCCGATGCCGCGCAACGAGCCCGTGGCGGTCAGCGGGTGACCTGCTCGAACAGGGGCGCGGTGACCCGGCGAGCCGCAGTGATCAGCGGGTGGCCCGCTCGAACGAGGGCGCGCTGACCTGGCAGCCCGTGGCGGTCAGCGGGTGACCTGCTCGAACAGGGCGTCCCAGCGGTCCAGGACGCGATCGGGCCGGAACGCTCCGACGTGAGCGCGGGCGGCGGTTCCCAACCGCCGCCGCTCCTCGGCCGAGGCCATCAGGTGGGCCAGCGCGGCGGCGAGCGCGGTCACGTCGGCCGGGGGCACCAGCACCCCGGTCTCCCCGTCCAGTACGAGCGATCTGAGCCCGCCCGACACGTCGAACGCCACCGAGGGAACCCCGTAGGACGCCGCCTCGCCGACCACCAGCGGCAGCCCCTCGTGCTCGCTGGCCAGCGCCAGCACCGACCCGCCCAGATACTCCTCCCCCATCAGGGGGGCGGGCACCGTGCCGCGGAAGACCACCCGGTCGCTCACCTCGCACGCCGCGGCGTGCGAGGTGAGCCGTTGCCGCTCGCCCCCCTCACCGATCAGGTGTAGTTCCCAGCCCTCACCCGCCTCGCGACGGGCCTCGGCGAGGCCCGCCCGGAGCTCGGGCTCGCCGGGGACCGAGCGGCCACAGGCCTGGGCGAAGGCCGAGATCAGCCGGTCGAACCGCTTCACGCCCTCCAGCCTGCCGATCCCGAGCACCCGGCGGGCGGTCAGCTCCGAGGTCCCCGACGGCCAGGCGGGCAGCGGGTTCGGGATGGACCAGGTGTTGGGCAGCAGCGCGTGCTCGGAGAAGAGCCACGCGTCCCGCTCACTGAGGAAGACCGCCTTCTCCAGGGTGCCGTAGTGATCGCGGACCGAGTCGAGATGCCAGGATCCGCGCGCGTGCTCGTACGACCCGTGGTACTGCCCGATCGGCAGCAGCCGCTCGGGCAGCAGTGCCCTGATCCGGGCGACCACGCTGGGCGAGGAGAGCACGGCGAACCCCGGCCCCACCTGTCGCAGCAGCCTGTCGAGCGCCCGGTGCTCTCGGCGCCGGCCCAGCACCGACAGCGTGCTCACCGGAGCGCGGTGGATCACGTGGCTGGTGTAGCGCGGCTGTTCCACATAACGGAACGGATTCCTGGCGCGGTGCAGCCCGATCACGTGCACCTCGCGACCCCGTTCGGCCAGCCCCTGCGCCACGGTGTGGGTGACCCGCTGGACGCCGCCCAGGGTGTCGGCGTCCACGCAGGCGAACACGACCGCCCCCGCGCGTCCGCCGCTCATCCCGACCACCTGGGCGGGTGGATCGGCCGCCGCACCCCCGGCAGGTGTCCCAGCCCGGCCGGGGTACGTCGCTCCCGCCCGGCGGGCACCCGGGGAACCTGTGCGGGCACCCGGACCGAGGGAGGGTCGAAGAAGGCGTCCACCACCCTCGCCGAGGCGTGGCCCTTCTCGTCGGCGCACCACATCCTGCGGAACGCGATGTACCTGGCGGCGAAGGACACGGTCATGCCGTCGAGGTCGCGCAGCGCCTCGATCAGCTCCTCGGTGGTGGTCAGGCAGGGGCCGGGGGCGATCGCGGGCAGGTCGTGGTAGACCCCGCGTTCCACCCTGCGGTACTCGTCCCAGTCGTCGATCAGGAACAGCATCGGCCGCCCGGTGATCGCGTAGTCGCACATCAGCGACGAGTAGTCGGTCAGCAGCGCGTCCGAGAGCAGCATCAGGTCGTTGACCTCGGGGTAGGACCCGGCCTCGCGGACGAAGTGGCGCAGGTGCTCGGGCACCTCGAACCGCTCGACCGGGTGGGTGCGCAGGACCACCGTCCAGTCGCCGGCCAGGGCGTCGGCCATCGCGGCGAGGTCGGCCCTGACCGACTCGCCGGACCCCTTGGCCCGGTCGCGGTAGGTGGGGGCGTACAGCAGCACCCTGGACCAGTGCGGGATCTCCAGCCGCTTCCGCGCCCGCCTGGCCGCCTCCCGGTCGCCGTGCACGAGCACGTCGCAGCGGGGCGAGCCGTGGCGCAGCAGTCGCCCACGGTAGCCGTTGGAGGGCACGAACACCCGCTCGAACTCGGCACTGGGTGAGATCAGCGCGTCCCAGCGATCCACCGCGGCCCGCCAGGTCGCCCTCGGCCCGTCGAAGTCGGCGCGCAGGTCGGGCGCGTCGAAGCCGACCGACTTGATGCCCTGGCCGTGCCAGGTCTGCAGGTAGCGCGTGCGCGGTGGCTTGGGATAGGGCAGCGGCATGCCGTGGCTGTCGATCCAGTAGCCCGCCCTGGCCATGGTCCAGATATGGCGCCAGCTCATCCGCCGTACCAGCCTGGCGTCGGCGGGGAAGTCTTTCTCCGACCCCGCGACCGACCACACCATCTCCAGCGACGCGCCCCGCCGCCTGAGCTCCTCGTAGATGTAACGCGGGTTCCCGGTGTACCCGGCGCCGACGTCGGACTCGAACAGGGCCAGGTCCCCGCGGGGCGGCAGCACGGAGATCAGCCCCTTGTAGACGCGGAGCTTCGTGCTGGGGCCGCTCACCTTCCGCCGCAGCCGGGCGCCGATCCGCCGCAGCCGGGGTAGCTGCCGCAGCAGTCCGCCGCGGCGCCAGCGCACCCGCAGGAACGCGGCGGTCCCCTCCGGCATGACGGTGACCTCGTGCCACGGGACGGCGACCGTGAACGGCGCGGTGGACGCGTCGACGAGCAGCCGGTCGGAGGTGACCCTCCCGTCGGGGTTGACGATCTCGACCGCCGGGTCGTGGTGGCCGTCGAAGCCCAGCCGGCCCAGGTGGCCCGCGCGACCGGGGTGGAGCGCGGCGAGGTCGACCGCCGCCTCGCTCAGGTGGCTCCCGTCGTCCTGTCCGCGGGGCGCCAGCGGAACCCGGTGGTTTCCGAACCGAAGGAACGCGGTCCAGCCAGGGGTGGCGGCGAGCACTCCGAACGGGTCGTACGTCCTGATCACCAGTCTGAGCACCGTGCCCTCGCCGGTGAAGGCCGCCTCGTGGCGGAGCCGGGAGGCGGAGAAGGGCAGTTCGGCCATCCGGAGCGAGGTGATCTCCCGCATCTCGTCGGGGACCGTGCCCCAGTAGGTGCGCCCCCCTTCCCGCAGGGCGACGCGCGGCGGGGCCTTCGGCCCGTTCAGCGAGCGGGCGGCCACCACGAGCTCGTCGGGCCTGTCGTCGAGGATGAAGCTGCAGCAGACCCGGATGAGCGGATCGATCGTCTCGAACACCGCCGGGTCGAGTTCGGACAGGTAGGGACGGATCACCGAGATGAACTCCTCGACCCACGCGGGGTCGCGCGCGGGTAGCGGGTTGAGGTAGACCCGCAGGTCCTGGCGGACGAACCGGCGCTGCCGCTCGTTGATGAGGTCACCGAGGCCGTTGTCACGCAGGATGTCGTCGCTCAGCCGGGCCGCCCTGATCCTGGAGCGGACGTTGGACATGTCGGTCAGGCTCAGCGAGATCGACAGCCGCGCGTCGCTCTCCTCCGAGGCCCGGTGCCAGAGGTAGACCACCCAGGGAACCACGGCGAACCGACGCGCCGCGCAGTACAGGGCGGTGCTGAAGACGTGGTCCTCGTAGTGCATGTCCTCGGGGAACGGCACCCGCCGGAGCAACTCGGCCCGGTAGAGCTTGTTGGTGCTGAAGGAGTCGAGGAACATCTCCGGTTCCTCGACGATGCCCTCGACGGTCCTGCGCCTGGCGAACAGGGCGGGGTAGTAGCGCGAGGTCTTCCCGCTCCTCTCGTACAGCCGGGAGATCTGCCCGGTGACGAAGTCGGCGCCGGTCCGCTCGATCTCCAGCAGCATGCTCTTGCAGGCGTGCCGGGTCAGCTCGTCGTCACTGTCCAGGAACATCACGTACGGCGCCCGCGCGGCCGCCACGCCCCTGTTGCGCGGGGTCCCGCACCCTCCGCTGTTGACCTTCCCGCGCAGGTAGCGGACCCGCGCGTCCTTCCGCTGCAGTTCCCGGACGACCTGCTCCGTCTCGTCGGTGCTCGCGTCGTCGGCGATGATCACCTCGATGTTGCGCAGCGACTGCCGGAGCACGGACCGCACGGCCCTGGGCAGCCGCGCGGCATCGTTGTAGGTAATCACCACAACACTGCACTCCGGGACATTGATCACATCCCGAGGTATCCCCGCGAAAAAATAACTGGTTGTCCTACTTGTCCACTGATAACACTCTTTTTGATGTTCTGTGGGGTGGCCACTCCCGCTTAGTGCTCGGTTCCTCAAAGGAGGGCACGACGCGCGGCCGAAAACCTGAGGCTGTCAGGGCAGCCTCCCCGGCCTCCTGGGCCGGTATGGATCTGTGCTTCCGATGAGGAACATCGCATTAGACGGCCTCACGCGGATCCTCAGGAGTTCGGGGTATGCGCCGGACGCAAGCGGGTCGATGCTCAGCGGCACAGTGCTAGGGGGCCGGATTGCTAGGGGGCCGGATCGCCGGCCGCTTCGCGTGGTCCGACTGGAGTGGCGTCCACCGCTCCGCCCTTTCAGTAGATGTCGCGGACGTAGCGTTTGTCGGTGGACAGGCGTTTGACGTAGGTGTCGGCGGCTTGTTCGGTGAGGTCGCCATGGGTGGTGATGATGTCGCGGAGTGCTTTGTCGACGTCTTTGGCCATGCGGGAGGCGTCGCCGCAGACGTAGAGGTGAGCGCCGTTCTCCAGCCAGGTCCAGAGGCGGTGGCCGTGTTCGTGCATGCGGTCCTGGACGTAGATCTTGTTGCGCTGGTCTCGGGAGAAGGCGGTGTCGAGGCGGTCGAGGGTGCCGTCGTCGCGGAGTTCGGTGAGGCCGTCGCGGTAGTAGAAGTCGGTGGCCTGGTGCTGTTCTCCGAAGAACAGCCAGTTGGGGGCGGGGTGTCCTTGGGCGCGGCGGTCGTGGAGGAAGCCGATGAAGGGGGCGACGCCGGTTCCGGGGCCAATCATGACCATGGGGGTGGCGGGGTCGGCGGGTGGCCGGAAGTGCGGGGAGGGCTGGACATGGATGGGGATGGGGGTTCCGGGTTCGGCGTCGGCGAGGAACGCGGAGCAGGCGCCCTTGCGGGCCTGACCGAGGGTGCTTTCGTAGCGGACGACGGAGACGGTCAGGGACACCTTGTCGGGGTCGGTGCGAGGGCTTGAGGAGATGGAGTAGAGGCGGTTCTGGAGCCGTTTGAGGGTCGTGGCCCATTCTTGGGCGGTGGCCTTGACGGGGTGTTCGGCGAGGACGTCGGCGGCCTGGCGTCCCCAGGACCATTGGGCGAGCTCGCCCTTGTTGTCGGGGCGGAGCAGTTTGCGCAGGTGCCTGTCGCCGGTGCGGTCGGCGAGGAATCCGAGCAGGCCTGGGGTGATCTTCGTGATGTCGAGGTGCAGGTGCAGTGCCTCGCCGAAGGGGACGGTGCCGGGGCCGTCGAGGTCGACGGGGGTCTGGCCGTCGATGCCGGTGAGCGTCAGCCATTCGGCGACGAGGCCCAGGTCGTTGGCGGGCCGGACGCTGAGCGCGTCTCCGGCTTGGTACGCGAGCGGACTCCCGGTGAGGTCGAAGGTGAACCGGCGGACCTCCTTTCCGGCGCCGGGAAGGCTGAGTAGTTGATTCCCGACGAGCGGAGCGGTCACCGCCACGGGGCCGGTCCGGGGCGGGGGTGACGACTCGGTCCGGGGCGGGGGTGACGACTCGGTCCGGGCCGGGGACGGCTCGGTTTGGGGCGTGACGGTCGCGGATGCCGTCGTGGGAGCCTCGGGAAGGCCGCCGGTCAGCGAGGCGAGGACCAGGTCGAGCCAGGCGGTGGCCGCACTCTCGAAGTCGGGTTCGCAGTCGGTGCGGGGGGACAGCCGGGTGGCGCCGAGTTCTTCAAGGCGCTGGTCGAGACGGCGGCCGTGGCCGCAGAAGTCGCTGTAGGAGGAGTCACCGAAGGCCAGGACGGAGTAGCAGAGGTGATCAAGGCGCGTGTCGGTCGCGGCGAGAGCATCCCAGAAGCCGCTTCCGTTGTCGGGTGCGTCGCCGTCGCCGAAGGTGCTGGTGATCAGGAGGGTGTCGGAGGGGGGCAACGCGGTGGGGTCGACGTCGTCCATGCCGAGAAGGGTGACCTTGTGCCCGGCGGCGGTGAGGCGCTGCGCCGCGGTGGCGGCGAACTCCTCGGCGTTGCCCGTCTGCGACGCCCACAGCACGGTGATCATGCGGCCCTGCACGGGTGAGCTGTGGCCGGGGCGTTCGGCCGGTTCGATGGCCGGGTGAGAGGCGGCGCGGGAGAACCGCCCGGCCAGGAGCCCGTCCACCCACAACGCGTGCTCGCGGCGGAGCGGTGCGGTGGGGGGCAGGACCGGCACCCCTGCCGGGTCCGCCCCGATTCCGTTGAGGAATCCGGCCAGGTAGTGGCGTTCGTGTTCGTCGAAGACGGGCGGCCGGAGGTCGGTGATGCCGAGGACGTCCGCGAGCACCGGGTGATCCGCGCCGAAGGCCGCCGGAGCCGACGGCTGGGCGGGCACGACCTCGGTGGTCTCGCCTTCGGTGGTCTCGCCTTCGGGCCCGGTGACCACGACGGGGATGGCCGACTTGGCCAGGGACACGGCGCAGACCTTGAACTCCGGCTGGAAGGACAGGGGGTCGACGGCGTCGTTGGTCACGGCGTTGACGCTGAGGTACTCGCCGAACAGGTCGTTCCAGTGGAAGGGGGCGAAGCAGCAGCCGGGCCGGACCCGGTCGGTGACGACGGCGGGCAGGACCGCCTTGCCGCGGCGGGAGGCGATCTCGACCGGGTCTCCGTCGGTGAGTCCGAGGTTCCGGGCGTCGTCGGGGTGGATCTCGACGAACGGGCCGGGGTTGAGCTTGTTGAGCTTGTCGACTTTTCCGGTCTTGGTGAGAGTGTGCCACTGGTGCTGGAGCCGGCCGGTGTTGAGCGCGAACGGGTAGTCGTCGTCCGGCATCTCCCGGGCGGGCAGATGGGGCCGGGCGAAGAACACCGCCCGGCCTGAGGCGGTGGGGAAGACCGGCCGCCCGTCCTCGCCGAGGTAGCGGATCGGGTTGCGGTCGGGGCCGCCGGGCTCGGCGGGCCACTGGACGGGCGTCTCGCGCAACCGTTCATAGCTGACGCCGCTGAGGTCGTAGCCGGTCTTCGGGTTGCGGGCGCGTTTGATCTCTTCGAAGATCTCTTCGGCGCCGGTGTAGGCGAACGCGTCGGTGTAGCCCATGGCCTGGGCGATCCTGGCGATGATCAGCCAGTCGGCGGTCGCCTCACCGGGCGGGTCGGCGGCGGGTTGGGCGAGGGTGAGGTTGCGTTCGCTGTTGATGAGAACGCCCTCGGTCTCGGTCCACAGGGCGCCCGGCAGGACGATGTCGGCGTAGCCGTTGGTCTCGGTGTCGGTGAAGACGTCCTGGGCGACGACGACCTCGGCGGCCTCCAGCCCCGCGATCACGGTCTTGCGGTTGGCGACCGAGGCGACGGGGTTGGTGCAGATGATCCAGCAGGCCTTGACGCGGCCCTCGGCCATCTGCTCGAACATCTCGATCGTGCCCTTGCCGACGCCGTCCTCCCGGAGGGCGCCGACCGGCAGGTCCCAGAGGTCCTCGATGAAGGCGCGGTCCTCGGGGACCAGCACGGACCGCTGGCCGGGGAGCCCGGGGCCCATGTAGCCCATCTCGCGGCCGCCCATCGCGTTGGGCTGTCCGGTGAGCGAGAACGGGCCGCTGCCGGGGCGGCAGATCGCGCCCGTCGCCAGGTGCAGGTTGACCAGGGCGTTGGTGTTCCAGGTGCCGTGCGTGGACTGGTTGAGCCCCATCGTCCAGCACGACATCCACTCCCCGGCCTCGCCGATCCACTGCGCGGCGGTGCGGATGTCCGCCTCCGGGATGCCGGTGAGCTCGGCCACCGCGGCGGGCGGATAGTCGGCGAGGAACTCCGGCATCGCCTCCCAGCCCTCGGTGTGGTCGGCGATGAAGCCGGGATCGGTGTGCCCGTTCTCGACCAGCAGCTGCAGCAGCCCGTTCAGCAGGGCGAGGTCGGCGCCCGGCTTGATCTGGAGGAACAGGTCCGCCTTATCCGCGGTGGCGCTGCGGCGCGGGTCGACGACGATCAGTTTCGCGCCGGCCTTGACGCGCTCCATCATGCGCAGGAACAGGATCGGGTGGCAGTCGGCCATGTTCGATCCGATGACGAAGAAGACATCGGCCTTCTCGAAGTCCTGGTAGGAGCCGGGAGGTCCGTCGGCTCCGAGGGACAGCTTGTAGCCGGTTCCGGCGCTGGCCATGCACAACCGCGAATTCGACTCGATCTGGTTGGTGCCGATGAAGCCCTTGGCCAGCTTGTTCGCCAGGTACTGGGCCTCCAGGCTCATCTGACCCGACACGTACAGGGCGAAGGAGTCCGGGCCGTGCTCGTCGATGACGGCGCGAAACCGGCGGGCGGTCTCGGCGATCGCCGTTTCCAGGTCCGTGGGGATCGGCTCGGCTCCCCGCTCCGGCCGGATCAGGGCCGTCGTGAGCCGTCCCGGCGCCGCCAGCATCTCCGCGGTGGTCACGCCCTTGGTGCACAGCTTCCCGAAGTTCGCCGGGTGGTCCTTGTCGCCCGAGGCCTTACGGACGGAACGCCGCCCGTCCGGTCCGACCGCAACGTCCAACACGATGCCGCAACCGACCCCGCAGTAGGAACAGACGGTGCGAACCCGCGACTTGCTCGGCTGCGCGCTTCCTGCGGCCATGGACGCCCCTCCCCGACAGAGATCAGCGTCGACCATAGGAAACATCCGTAACACGAAGGTGACATGGAGTGGCTTCCGATGTTTCGCTTCCCGCACCGCACGATCGAAACCCTTGTTTCCGTGGATTGTCGTGGGTGGTCTTTATGGTCGGTGGCGGTGGGACAACGATCAGTGGAGGCTTCGGTGCGAAAGATCTTCTCGTTCATCATGACGACCCTCGACGGGTATTTCGAGGGGCGGAACCATGACCTCGGCTGGCACAACGTCGATGAGGAGTTCGGCGAGTTCGCGGCGCGCCAGCTCGACGAGAGCGGCACGCTCGTGTTCGGGCGGGTCACCTACCGGCTGATGGCGGGCTTCTGGCCGACGCCCGAGGGGGAGAAGGCCGATCCGGCGGTCGCGGCGAGGATGAACGGCACGGACAAGATCGTCGTCTCACGAACGCAGGACAGGGCCGAGTGGGCCGGCACCCGGCTGATCAAACAGGATCTCGTCGAGGAGTTCACCAGGCTCAAGCGGGAACCCGGCAAGGACATCGCCATCCTGGGCAGTTCCGACCTGACCGTGAGTCTTCTCCGGTTGGGGCTCGTCGACGAGCTGCGGATCATGGTGAATCCGGTCGTCCTCGGCGAGGGCACCCCGCTCTTCGGGACCGTGATGGGCAGGATCGACCTGAAACTACTGAAAACCAGAACTTTCAACTCCGGCAACGTCCTACACCACTACCGGCCCGCTGTCTGACGCGCTGCCCCGAACGTTCACCGGGTCCGCAGAGGGGGCCGGGATCCTCCTCTTCCCTTGCTGCGCTTTCGTCACGCACGATGTCACGCGGAAGGCGGAGGCGGGCGTGGAAATGGAACTACCTGACACTTTTTTGCGTTCTGCGAAGTGGTCGGCGGCGAGACGCGGTCTCTTTGTGCTGCCGAGGGCCCGTGTTCCGGCGCGGTCGTGGTCAGGTGTAAGGATTCTTACATTTTAAACAGCGAACGTGCGGTGGCGGCGAAAACAGGGGTTCCACAGTTCTCCAGCGAACTCAGTACATCCTCGATGGACATAGAGGAATGAGGTGGTTTGCCGGTTGAACTCGCTTGCTCCCGCAGTACCTGGAGGATGATGTCTGGCGCCTGCTCCAGGTTGTAACACAGGAATGTGTCAGGGTGTTGGACCTCAACATCGAGATGGTCGCATGCCGAGCTTGGGAAATCGCGCAAGTTGAGGGTCACGACCACATCGGCATGGCCACGAACCGCAGCGGCCAGGACGTGGCGATCCTTGACGTGGTTCCCCATCGAGTCCTCGAGAGGCTCCCATCCCTTGACCATGGCTTCGGGGAAGGCGCCTCGGACGAATGACAACGTACGGTCTACAAGCTGTTCGGAGCGTCCGTTTCTCACCAGGGCGCCTCGAACCTCCGCCAGTATCCGCTCGCTCCACAGGGGTTGGTAGATGCCGGCTTCCGCGGTTCTTAAGAGAGTGTCTCGCAGTGCGTTGGGATAGAGCACGCAGGCATCGAGCACGGCAGAGAACGGCACCGGAACAGCATAGGCTGTTCAGAACTCGCCGGCGGGCTTGTCGTACGTACCCGCATCTACGGAATCCGCGGTGAGTTCGTCCAGCAGCCGTCGCCGCTCTGTGCGTCGCCTTTCCTTAAAGGCAAGGACATCTTTGAGCTTTACTCGCCGATGTGCTCCAGGGCGATCTGTCGCACGTTGGTAGGGAATTTCCCCATTTTCTAGGAGTTTGACCAGAGTCGGCCTGGAGATTCCCAGCAGCTCGGCCGCTTCATAGGTGGACATTGTCATGTGCTGTGGTGCGACAGTGACAGCCAGGCCCTTTGACAGGGCCTCCGCTACTTGCAGAAGAGCCTGATAGACCTGCATTGGCAGCGGAAGGGATGGTGATCCATCTGGACCTGTGAGTAGTGCTGGACAGTCGGCTACCGATCGCCCTCGCCTGCGCAGCTCCTCGACCAGATCAACGATGGCCGCCTGAGTCTGAGGATCTTCTTCCGGGAGGAACGTCCTGGCGTCTGCCGCGGCCAACGACGTGTCGCCCATGTGAGTCCTCCGTCACCGCGCGTTGCTGTACGTGAACAGTACCCCAAAACGAAACTAATGAAAACCTGCTTCGTTGATCAACGGTAGTGGTGGAACGATGGTTGGCGGAGGCTACGGTGCGAAAGATCTTCTCGTTCATGATGACCACCCTCGACGGGTATTTCGAGGGGCGGAACCATGACCTCGGCTGGCACAACGTCGATGAGGAGTTCGGCGAGTTCGCGGCGCGCCAGCTCGACGAGAGCGGCACGCTCGTGTTCGGGCGGGTCACCTACCGGCTGATGGCGGGCTTCTGGCCGACGCCCGAGGGGGAGAAGGCCGATCCGGCGGTCGCGGCGAGGATGAACGGCACGGACAAGATCGTCGCCTCACGAACGCCGGACAGGGCCGAGTGGGCCGACACCTCTACCGGCCCGCCACTGTCTGACGCGCCGACCAGGGGCAGAAGCGCAGCGAGGGCGCCTCAACCAGTGCTCGGCCAAGTGGGGGGTACGTGAGATCGACGGCCGCCGCGCGGTTTGGGCACTGCTGCCCTCCACGGGGCGCTGCCTGCTACCTCGGGGACATCCGGTGCAGGGCGTCGATGGCGAGGCGGTAGCCGTCCACGCCGAGGCCGACGATGGTGCCGCGCGCGACGGGGGAGATGTACGAGTGGTGGCGGAAGGACTCGCGGCGGTGCACGTTGGAGATGTGCACCTCGACGAGCGGTAGTTCGGTGCCCTCGATGGCATCGTGCAGGGCGATCGAGGTGTGGGTGTAGGCCCCGGGGTTGAAGACCGCGCCGATGACCTCACCGGCCTTGACGCGTGCCCCGGCCTCATGGATCCAGTCGATCAGCTGGCCCTCGTGGTTGGACTGACGGAAGACCAGGTCCAGGCCGAGCCGAGTGGCCTCCTCGCGGCACAGTTCCTCGACGTCCGGCAGCGTCATGGTGCCGTAGACCTCGGGTCTGCGGGTGCCGAGCAGGTTCAGGTTCGGGCCGTTGAGCACGTGTACGCAGGTCACGAGGATCATTCTCGCTCATCGGCGGGACCGGCGGTGTCGGCAGTGAGGGTGTGCGGGGGGCAGTACGGAACCGGCCACCCACACCGGTACGGGGGGCGGATCTTCAACAGCCGTCTGTAGTACGTCCCCGAGATCATCCGGGCCGCCCGCGACGGTTCTGAAGCGTGTCGGAGTCGCCCGACGGCTCAAGCTTGGGGAAGGCCGGGAGGTTGTTTGGGGCTGGGGTGGGGGCGGGGGCGGTAGACCGGGAATATCGCGGCATGTGCACGCATGTCGGGCTCGACTGTGCCACCCCGGGGGGACCACTCATGGCCGACGACATTCTTGCCGCAGGAGAGAACTTCGGACAGGGGATGCCGGGGGTTCCGGCGCGGGGGCGCGGGCCCAACACCGGCGAGCCCTTCTCCAGGCGTGACTACCGGCATCCGGCGGCGGGCTGGGGCGCGGCGCTCAGCGTCGGAAAGGTGCTGGCCAAGACGCGGGAGCCGGTCGAGGGGACGCGCGCGATCTTCCGGATGAACCACGAGAACCACGGTTTCGACTGTCCGGGATGCGCGTGGCCGGACGACAGGAAGGGCCTGCGCCTGGACATCTGCGAGAACGGCATCAAGCACGTCACCTGGGAGATGACCCCCAAGCGCGTCGGGCGCCGGTTCTTCGACGAGCACACCGTCACCGAGCTGTCCGGCTGGAGCGACTTCGCGCTGGAGGACCAGGGCAGGCTGACCGAGCCGATGGTCTACGACCCGGAATCCGACAAGTACCGGCCGATCTCCTGGCCGGACGCGTTCGAGCTGGTCGGCTCGACGCTCAGGAGGCTGAGCAGCCCGGATCAGGCGTCGTTCTACACCTCCGGGCGGCTGAGCAACGAGGCCACATTCCTCTACCAGCTCTGGGTCCGCGAGTTCGGTACCAACAACCTGCCGGACTGCTCGAACATGTGCCACGAGGCGAGCGGCCGCGCGCTGAAGGCCGCGCTGGGTACCGGCAAGGGGACCGTCGACCTGGACGACTGGGGCAAGGCCGACGCGATCTTCCTTCTTGGCTCCAACGCGGCCTCCAACGCGCCGCGCATGCTGACCGCGCTGGTCGACGCCTACCAGCGCGGTGCCCAGATCGTGCACATCAACCCGCTCGTCGAGGCCGCAGCCGGGAAGACGATCGTGCCGCACGAGCTCCTCGCGATGGGCACCTTTCACGCCACCAGGACCGGCACCCTCAACGTGCAACCGAGGATCGGCGGTGACCTGGCGCTGCTGCGCGGGGTCGCGAAGGCCGTGTTCGAGGCGGCGGAGACCGACCCGAAGGCGATCGACCAGGGGTTCGTCGACGACCACACGCACGGCTTCGAGGACTACCGGCGGGCGTGCGCCGAGGCCGGCTGGCCGCAACTGGAGCGCCAGTCGGGCGTGGACGAGGCGAGGATCCGCGAGTTCGCCGACGTCTACCTGCGTTCCAAGCGCACCATCATCAGCTGGTGCCTGGGCGTCACCCAGCAGGAACACGGCGTCGACACCGTGCGCGAGATCGTCAACCTGCTGCTGCTCCGCGGCAACCTCGGCCGCGAGGGTGCCGGTCCGTGTCCCATCCGAGGGCACAGCAACGTCCAGGGCAACCGCACCTGCGGGGTCAACTCCCACCCGGACGAGCGGTTCCTCTCCCGGCTGGCCGAGGTGTGCGGCATCGACCCGCCGAGGGCCTGGGGCCTGGACACCGTCGGCACCATCGAGGCGATGCACCGGGGCGACGTCAAGGTGTTCGTGAGCATGGGCGGCAACTTCTCGCTGGCCACGCCCGACACCCCGCGCACCTTCCAGGCGCTGCGCGGCTGCGAGCTGACCGTGCAGGTCAGCACCAAGCTCAACCGCAGCCACCTGGTGCACGGCGAGAAGGCGCTGATCCTGCCCTGCCTCGGCCGTACCGAGAAGGACTGGCAGCGCCGCAGGCTGCAGGGGGTCACGGTCGAGGACTCGATGAGCATGGTGCACATGTCGATCGGCATGCGGAACCCGGCCTCCAGGCAACTGCTCTCCGAACCGGCGATCATCGCCGGGATGGCGCGGGCGACCCTGCCGGACAGCGCCACGCCCTGGCAGGAGTACGTCGACGACTACGACCGGATCCGCGACACCATGGCCCAGGTCCTCGACGGGTTCGAGGACTTCAACCGCCGGGTCCGGATGCCGCTGGGCTTCCGGATCCGCCAGCCCGCCCGCGAGCGGGTCTTCCTCACCGAGTCCGGGCGCGCCGAATTCTGCACCGCCCCGGTTCCGAACGTCATACCGGAGGCGGGCCGCCTGACGCTGGGCACGGTGCGCTCCCACGACCAGTGGAACACCACCGTCTACTCCGACGACGACCGCTACCGGGGCGTCAAGAACCTGCGCACCCTGGTGCTGATGAACCGCGACGACATGCGGGACCGGGGCCTCGCCGAGGCCGACCTCGTCGACATCACCAGCATCGCCAAGGACGGCAGCAGGCGCAGCGTCTACGGCTACCGGGCCTTCGGCTACGACATTCCGCGCGGCAGCGTGATCGGGTACATGCCCGAGCTGAACGTGCTCTGCGCGCTCGGTGACTTCAGCCCGCAGAGCGGGCAGCCGCTGGCCAAACACCTCACCGTCGAGATCACCCCGATGGACGGCCGCGCGGCCGACGACGGCCTTCGGCGAGAGGCCGAACGCCCGGTCGGCCACGGTGCGGGCGGGTAGAGGAAACCTCGCGGGAGCCACTTGTCCAGTCGTGCGCGTTTCGCCCTTGCGCCACGGCGCGGACCCGGACACCGCGAGACGGCTCACCCAGGTTCATCTACGAGACCCAAAAAGATTCGGACGGCGATGTCGAGAATTCGTGACTGGCTCCGTCCCCGCAATGAAAGCGACCAAAATGGGTGGCACCAGCACCGAGGAGAACACGATGGCCAAGTATTTGCTGCTCAAGCACTACCGCGGCGCCCCGGCTTCGGTCAACGACGTGCCCATGGACCAGTGGACGCCGGAGGAGATCTCGGCCCACGTGCAGTACATGCACGACTTTGCGGCCCGGCTTGAGGGGACCGGCGAGTTCGTCGACGGTCAGGCGCTTGCCCCCGAGGGGATGTTCGTCCGGTACGACGGCGAGGGTCGCCCGCCGGTCACCGACGGCCCATTCGCCGAGACCAAGGACCTCATCGCCGGCTGGATGGTGATCGACGTCGACAGCTACGAGCGCGCCATCGAGCTGGCCGGGGACCTGTCGGCCGCCCCTGGGGCAGGCGGGGAGCCGATCCACGAGTGGCTCGAGGTGCGCCCGTTCCTGGCCGCGCCGCCCACCATCACGGAGTGACCTCCGAGGTGAACGAGGTCCTGCTCCGGAGCCTCACGCCGAGCGTGCTCGGGATCCTCGTCCGCCGCGGAGCCGACTTCGCGGCGGCCGAGGACGCCGTGCAGGACGCGCTGGTCGAGGCGGTCCGCGTCTGGCCGGCCGACCCGCCGAGGGACCCGAAGGGCTGGCTGGTCACCGTGGCCTGGCACCGGTTCCTCGACGCGACCCGGGCGGACGCCGCCCGCCGCCGGCGTGAGGACCTCGTCGACGAGGAGCCGGCGCCCGGGTCCGTGCCCACGGTGGACGACACGCTCCAGCTCTACTTCCTGTGCGCCCACCCGTCGCTGACGCCGTCGTCCGCGGTCGCGCTCACGCTGCGCGCCGTCGGCGGGCTGACCACCCGCCAGATCGCCCAGGCCTACCTGGTGCCCGAGGCGACCATGGCGCAGCGCATCAGCCGGGCCAAGCGCACCGTCTCCGGCATGCGGTTCGACCAGCCCGGCGACGTCGCCACCGTGCTACGCGTCCTCTATTTGGTCTTCAACGAGGGCTACTCCGGCGACGTCGACCTCGCCGCCGAGGCCATCCGGCTCACCCGGCGGCTCGCGGCCGCGATCGACCACCCCGAGGTGGCGGGGCTGCTCGCCCTCATGCTGCTCCACCACGCCCGGCGCGCCGCCCGGACCGCGCCCGACGGCAGCCTGGTGCCGCTCGCCGAGCAGGATCGCGGCCGGTGGGACACCAAGTCGATTGCCGAGGGCGTCGAGATCCTGCAGGCGGCCCTCGCCCGCGACCGGCTGGGCGAGTTCCAGGCCCAGGCCGCCATCGCGGCACTCCACGCTGACGCGCCCACCGCCGAGGAGACCGACTGGGTGCAGATCGTCGAGTGGTATGACGAGCTCGCGCGCCTGACCGACAGCCCGGTCGTCCGGCTCAACCGCGCGGTGGCCGTCGGCGAGGCCGACGGACCGCGCGTCGGCCTGGCGGCGCTCGTGGCGCTGGACAACTCACTGCCCCGCCACGCCGCGGTGGCGGCGTACCTCCACGAGCGCGACGGCGACCTGGCGACGGCGGCACGGCTGTACGCCGAGGCGGCCCAAAAGGCCCCCAACCTCGCCGAGCGCGACCACCTGACACGCCAGGCCGCCCGGCTCAACGCCCGCCGGTGCAGCTGACGGGTCGCGCTCGGACCTGCGGGTGAGGGAGACGCCCGACGATCTCACCATGCCCAATCGTTCGCTGGGCGCCGGACGGCACCTTCGCCGGGATATCGCAGGCCGATGCCGACGTCCGGGCCGACGTTGAATCGAGCAACCGCGACCGTGCAGGCCAGACCGGGCTGATCTTGGCGACTTCGCTGTCCGGACCCGCGGAGGGTCGATTCATAAGCCTCGTCAGTCAGGCCATTCGGTGAGGCCGTACACGTCCAGAGCCGCCGATGTCGCGGCCTCCGCGTCGCGGTTTCTGAAGGCGGTGATCAGTCGTTCCCGCTGCGTCGGGGTGATTGCCGCAGGGGTCGGCAAAGGGATGCGTCGGAGGTACTGAGCTTGAAACCGGAGCGTCTTGCCGCGCATTTTCACCGCGTACGCGTCTACGAAGGCCTCTGCCACCTTGGACAGCAGCAACCCACCGAGGACCTCCAGGTCCCAGACATCGGAGGTGATGAAGTAGAGGTTGTGATGCGGGTAGAAGTCACCCTCGTCGAGAACCGGATGACTACTGAGCTTCATGTCAGGAAACAGCAGCTTGGGTTGCTGCCTGAGACCAGTTTCAACCTTGTCGATAGTTTTGTACCATTTTTCGGGGTTCTTTCTGGCGATGTAGCGTCCCCTGAGAGCGGCAGCGTTCCGTGTGAAGTACGCCCGAAGCTTCGGATACCGCTCAAGATCTACTAGATGGCCGTTGTCGTCCCACGGGTTGACCAGGTAGTGCCCGGACCATTCGAGCCGGCCGCTGGTCGTGTCGCGGACCATTGACATCCGAAGAAGCCGATCAGCCTCGACGAGATCGGAATCACGGGTGATGAAGACCTTGTCGGCCCCGGTCGCGACACCGATTCCCACCCGGACCCCAGGCGTCTGGCCCATGACCGTGAACCGCTCTGTAAGGTCTTCCAGGACCGCGAGCCGTGCGGGTGAGCCTGTCGGCCACAGGTCATCACCGGAGAACCAGTGAGGCATCCTCGCGGCCTCGAAGGTTCCCCGTCGGAGGGGTTGGTCCTCTCGGCGGTTGATCCAGGAGAAAAGGTCTTGAGCCGCGGTCTCTCCGAAGCGGCTTGTCGTGTCAGCGACCACTGCGGACTCCTGAACGCCCCGGCGTAGCACCGTCACCGCCGGATACGCCGCGACCTGCTCCTCGAAAGCGTCGACGTCGTGCATCGCGATGCAGGCATCCAGTGCGAACTCATCACCGACGAGCTTGCGGAGCTCCCTGCCGTACTGGTTGCGCATCCACCGGTCCGCGCAGATGAACCCAAGTCGGCCTCCCGCACGGAGAGAGCGGAGAGCGGCCTCGAAGAAGCCGACGTAGATGTCTGCCCGTCCCACCATCGTGGGCCATAGAGCCCGATAGAGACTCATTCGCTCCTCAGGCAGGTCCTCCAGGCGGATGTAGGGCGGGTTGCCGACGACGACATCCACTCCAGGGGTGCCCGCAGGCCGCTCAAACAGGTAGTCGGCTCGTCGCACCCAGGCTTGAGCCACATGGAAGGCGTCATCGGCCGCCCAGCCTTCCGCCGTCAGAATGCGCTCGACCAGAGCGCGGGATGCGGCCACGTTCCGAGGAAGAAGATCGAAGGCCCGCACCGCGTCCAGGGCGGCTGTGATGTCTCGCCCGTGCTTGCGGCATGAGGCGCTGACCCGCTGGGCGATCACACCGAGGAACGCCCCACTGCCGCAGGCGGGCTCGACGAGTCGGAGCAGGGCAAGATCCTGATCTGGACGGTAGCCGACCAGGTCAAGGATCATCTCGACGACCCATTTACGGGTGAACACCTCCCCGTGCTCCACCGCCTCGTCGGGTATGTCGGCCGGCGCGGCTCGGGGGACGAGGTCGATGTCCAGGGCAAGAGTCTTCACGATGCCACCTTACGAGGGGGTGGTGATCCACGATCGCGTACGTGCCCATGGCTGGCCAGAGCACAGGACGATAACGGGGCGGGACGAGTGGACGAACCAGCGTGATGCAGCGCTTTTCCCTGTTACCTTGATCGGATTCAAAACCCGAATCGGGGCAAGGAGAGCGCTGGCAGTGCGCAAGGAAGCGGTTCAGCAGGCAGTCGAAGAGTTCTGGTCAGAGCGACGGGTGCAGATAGAAAAGCTTAAAGATCAAGGGAAATCCGGTGGTGCCGCCCGCGCCAACGGTCATATGGGGGGCTTCACGAACTTGGTCGCTCAAGAATTCGTCGGTGCTGGAGTCCCTGCGGAGTGCATCAAAACGGGCAAGCCTTACCTGCCCGGCTACTATCGGGTCCGCAAGCAGTGGGACCTGGCGATCGTATGGGAAGGCGTCCTCGTTGCGGCGATCGAGTTCAAGTCGCAGGTCGGCAGCGTCGGAAAGAACATCAACAACCGATTCGAAGAGGCATTGGGAACCGCGACGGACACTCACGCGGCACACATCAAGAACGGGATCTATGGCGAGATTCCTCCCTGGCTAGGGTACGTGTTCGTCCTGCAGGAAACAACCGAGACCGAACAACGGAACCGATCAACGAAGACCCTCTTTCCGACCGATCCGGCATTTGATGGCATGTCCTACAACGAGCGTTACCAGGAGATGGCTAAACGCTTCGTCAGGGAACGCATATACCAGGCCGGCTGGTTTGTGACCACTAAGGTCACAGATGAGGGAGTTGTGTATAACGAGCCCCTGGCTATGGCGGGCGCCGCGGAATTCGCGGTACAGATCAGAGAGCGAGTCGATTACGTGAAGGCTGTTCTCAGCGAGACGCACTGAGTCTAAGGCGTGACGGATAAAAAGTCGGGATTGCTGACTTATCCGTACTGGGCGTGGTGGGTCGGGTTTGTCTGTGGTCGCGCCTCTGGCCTGTCGCGACGAGAATTTTCCGGGTAACGATCGCTTTTGATCACCGGTAAGGCATGGTCGCGCCGTCCTTATGGGAACCGCTGATGGTCGACGACGATCTTGCATCAGCAGGTTTCGAAGGTCAGTTGAAAGCGGCGTCGATGTCGTCGGCCAGGGCCTGAGCTGAGACGGCGACGAGCATTAGTGCGGGGACGCCGGTGTCCTTCGGCACCCCATACCAGAACCCGCTCCACGGTCCGAACCAGATCAGCCAGTCGGTGTAACGAGCATTCATCTCGGCCTGGGCGGCGGCAACGGATGTCTGGGGGACCAGTGGAGAGCCATCCATGAACTGTTGAGAGGCGGGGGCATGCCAGTCCAGTTCGGCCCAGACCACCCTGCCCGTTTGATCGCCGTCGATGCCCCGGCGGACCGCCAGTGCGGCCACCAGTGCCAGCCCGCGCCCACCGGGGGCGTTCTCGTCCCGGCAGCGCACTATGGGGTCGGTGGGGGCGCCGCCGTCCAGAACCGCGATTCTCGCTCTGAACCCGTCCTTGCCGAGCGGTAACTGGGTTACCTCCACGACGAAGACCCCGCCACGCCCGCTGGCCGTATGGCAGATCGCGTTAGATGTCAGTTCCGAGGTGATCAGGATCAGGTCGTCCAGCAGAGGGCTGGATGCCAGCAGCGTCTTAACGAAGCGCCGGGCTTCACCGATCTGCTCCTGAGCGCCGGGGAAGGCCCTACGCCAGCGCATTGCCGTACTCCTTCGCGCGGCGCCCGGAACGGCGCGACGGACGATGCTTTTGTGTAGCTGTGCATCTGCTCTGACTTTTGGTCATGATTGCTCCAGATCACGTACTGGTTGTACGAATTCTCGAAGCCAACCCCTCGCTTGTAACTCTCTGAAGTCAAATGGGCACGGAGGGGGGTCGTTCCCTCACGATGGCCTCTCGGTTCGGAGTAGGCAAGTCGTTTCTAAGAAAATTTTCTCGGGAAAACCATCCTTCCGGAGGGGCATGGATGCGGCACACTGTGTCGCGTGAGATTGACGGAGGGTTGTCGTGGCCGGTGAGTCTCTACCGCCGACGCCGACGGTGCGGCTACGTCGACTGGGCGCGACTTTGCGCCGCTTGCGGGAAGCGGCGAATCTAACGTTGGAGGAGGCCGGCGCTCAGTTGGAACGCAGCCTGTCCTCGCTTAGCAAGATCGAGAATGGCCGGGTTCGCATCCCGCCCCGTGATCTGCGGGTCATCCTCGACTTCTATGGAGTCAATGAGGAACCAGCCAGAGAGGCGCTGCTTCTCCTGTCACGGGATGCCCGCAAACGCGGTTGGTGGCAGCGCTACGGCGATGTGCTGTCCCCCTCCTACCTGGACTTCATCAGCCTGGAAGCGGACGCCGCCGAGATCTGCACCTTCGAGACCGGCCTGGTCCCCGGGTTGCTGCAGACCCAGGACTACGCCAGAGCGGTCATCGCGGCGGTCCCCGACACCGATGGCGCCGCTCGCGACGTCGACCAACTCCTGGCAGTGCGTATGGCCCGTCAGGAAGTCCTCAGCCGTGATCATCCCCTCACCCTCTGGGCGATCGTGGATGAGGCATTACTTCATCGTCATATCGGCGGACGAGAGGTGATGCGCTCTCAGTTGCAGCACCTGGTCCAGGTTGGCGGAAGCAGCCATGTCACCTTGCAGGTCCTGCCCTACGCCGTGGGCGCCCACGCCGGCATCAATGGTCCGTTCACCATCCTGGAGTTCCCGGAGATCGCGGACTTGGACGTCGTACTCCTGGAGAGCCAGACCAGCGGGCTGTATCTGGAACAAGCGGAAGAAGTCCGCCGTTATAGGACTATTTTCAACCATTTACGCGCTTCAGCGAAGTCCGCGGCGGCTTCCCGGGTGATGATTGAGGATATAGCCAAGCAGCTATGACGACAGGAGATGATAGCGGCGTGTCCCGATCAGATCTGTCCGACGCCACCTGGCGCAAGAGCAGCCTAAGCGGCAGTGACCATAACTGTGTAGAAGTCGCCTTCTTGAGCGGTGGCGCTGTCGCCGTCCGTAACTCCAACCATCCCGATGCCGGAACCGCCGTGTTCACCCCTGCCGAGTGGGCGGCCTTCATCGGCGGCGTCAAGAACCAAGAGTTCGACCCGCGCTGAAGAAGTACGGGCCTGTTCGATTGAAGACCGGGACCTTCGGCTCCGGCAATGTCCTGCACCACTGCCGACCCACTGCTGCTTGACTCACTGACCCGGGCACTCACCGGCTCCGCTGCTCTGGGCTGTGGCTGCGTTGCTTTAACCGCGGTTATTTCTTACTGGAGCGCGCGACCACCTGCAGTCCTCGACAGGGTTGAAAGGCCGGAGCGTGCTCAGGCGATCCGGCTTCACGCTCAAGGTCGTGTCACGGTTGCGGGACAGTGTCGGACTCGCACCGACTTCCCCGGAGAACACTCGCGGGCGGCAGGAAACCCCAGGCCGGAGCGTCCCGCGTCCGGATGCGCCCGCTAGCATCGGGGTCCCCCTGTCCCGCCTCGCGGATGCCCCCACCGCGACGGACGCCCGGCCGACTCGCGACGGAGCCCGCGTGCCCACGATCGACCCCCGACGTCTCCTCGTCCTCCGTGCCTTCGTGCTGTCCGACTCGGTCACCGCGACCGCGGCGGCGCTGCACCTGACGCCGTCCGCGGTGTCGCAGCAGCTCGCGGCGCTCGAGCGCGAGGTCGGCCACGCGCTCGTCGTACGCACGGGGCGCAAGCTGGCGCTCACGCCGGCCGGGCGCATCCTCGCCGGGCACGCCGAGGAGATCAGCTCCCGGCTGAAGATCGCCGAGGCCGACCTGGCCGCGCACGCGGGCGGTGTCCTCGGGCAGCTCCGGATCGGCGCCTTCCCCACGGCGATCAGCTGGTTGGTGGCACCCGCCATCGTCGAGCTGCGCCGCCAGGCGCCGGGCGTCGACGTCACGGTCGTCGACGCGGAGGCGCACATGAGCCACCGGATGCTGATGCGCGGCGATATCGACGTGACCGTCAGCATGGAGTACGAGTCCGACCCCGAGCGCGACTCCCCCGACATCGTGAAGTTCCCGCTCTACATCGAGCGGTTCAAGGCCGTCCTCCCCCACGCGCACCCGCTGGCCGGCGAGGAGGGCATCGGGCTCACCCAGCTCACCGAGGAGGGCTGGATCATGCCCTCGCCCGGTAACCCGTGCCGCACGATGGTGCTGCAGGCGTGCGCCGAGCTCGGCTTCCACCCGCCGATCACCCACGTCTCGGACGACTACCGCGCCGCGCTGGCGCTGGTCGCCGCCGAGGCGGGGATCTGCCTGGTACCGGAGTCCGCGCTCTCCGCCCGCGACGCCGACTGGGTGACGATCCTGCCGACGCGCGGCATCGCGCCGCTGCGCAAGGTGATCATGACGACGCGGCGCGACAACCAGGGCCACCCCGTCGTACGCGCGGGGCTGGAGGCGATGCGGGCCGTTGTCGCCGAGCCGGACTCGGAGATCTACGGCCCGCTCGCGCGGTCCGACACCTTCAGCGTCGAGTGACGGCTCTGGCCGACGGCGCGTTCTCGCGGAGGAAGGCGTCGACGTGCCGGTGGTACTCGTCCGGCTTGTCGCGGCGCACGCAGTGGTGGGCGCCCTCGATCACGATGACGTCGAAGCCGGGCGCGACGGCGGTGAGGCGCTCACGGGAGTGCTTGTCGACGATGACGTCGCCGGTGCCGGTGACGAGCAGCGCCGGTACGCCGGCCGGGCCGACCGTGATCTGCCGCGCGGTCGGCGTCCAGATCCGGCGCTTCTCGTGGACCCGCTGCTCCATGTAGTCGATGTTGACGGCCTTCATCGCCTCGGCGAGCGGGCGCAGCTCCTGCTCCGCCCAGTGGGGCTTGAGCTCGCGCTGCATGTCCATGAGCTCCTCGACCGACGCCGTGTCGGCGTAGTCGAAGGGGTCCTTGACGGTCTGCTCGACGCTGAGCCACGGGTTGGGGCCGGCCTCCGGCACCCACCACGGCGGGTCCTCGAGTACGACGCCGGCCACGAGGTGCGGGGCGTCGGCGGCGACGAAGGCGGCGATCCGCGCGCCCATGGAGTGCCCGACGACGAGCGTCTTGCGCCCGGTCTCGTCGAGCATGTCCTTGAGGATGTCGATCGCGTCCTGCACCATCACGTCGGTGGACGGAACGCCCTCGTGCTCGGGCAGGCGGCTGGGCGACTTCCCATGGCCCCGGGCGTCCGGCGCCACGATGTGGTAGTCGCCGCACCAGCGGTCGACGGCGTCGCCGTAGCACGCGCCGGACTCCACGGCGCCGTGCAGGATGAGGATGGCGGGCGCATCTGCTGCGTCCCGCCCATACTCTCGGACGAACAGGTCGGTTCCCACGTGTCCTCATTCAGTACTTTGTCGCGCCGGCCTCCGGCCGGCTCACGGCGGGGTGGTCGTTCGGTGAGCCATGGTCATGATCGTGGCACGCCTGGTCGGCGTCGCGCAACGCTCCCGCAGGCCAGGCCGGCAGCTCCGCCTCCGGTGTCGCCTCGACCAGCGCGCGCGTGCAGGGGTGCTGCGGGGAGCGGAAGATCTCGTCGGACGGGCCGGTCTCGACGATGCGGCCGCGCTGCATGACGGCGACGCGGTCGCTGTAGAGCCGGATCACCGCCAGGTCGTGGCTGACGTGGAGGAACGAGATCCCCTGGTCGCGCTGCAGGTCGGCCAGTAGGTTGAGGATCTGGGCACGCACCGACACGTCGAGCGCCGAGGTCGGCTCGTCCGCGATGATCAGGTCCGGCTTGAGGGCGAGCGCGCGCGCCACGGCGACGCGCTGGAGCTGCCCGCCGGACGCCTCGTGCGGGTAGCGCCCCAGGTAGTCGGCGCCGAGGCCGACCGACTCCAGCAGCGCGACCAGCTCGGCGGTCGACGTCGTCTCGCCGTGCGCACGGAAGACGTTCTCCAGCGTCTGCCGCACGGTCTGCAGCGGGTTCAGCGACGCCAACGGGTCCTGGAAGACCATGGCGACGTTGCGCCGCAGCCGCCGCAGTCCTCGCCGACTGAGGCAGGCGACGTCCTGCCCGCCCGTACGGACGGTGCCGGACGTCGGCATCACCAGGCCGTTGGCCATCCGCGCCAGCGTGGACTTGCCCGAGCCGGACTCGCCGACCAGGCCGAGCGCCTCGCCCCGCTCGACGTGGAGCGAGACGCCGTCGACGGCGAGGAAGCCCTTGCGCCCGCGGCCGAAGCCACCGGCGGTGCGGTAGCGCTTGCTGACGTCGGTCATCTCCAGGATCGGCTCGCTCACCGGGCGACCTCCTGCGGTGCGGGGAGACGATCGAGGTGGCAGGCCGCAAGGTGCAGGCCGCCGCCCTCGCTGGTCGGGCGGACGGTGGGCAGCGGTGCCTCGACGACACAGCGCTCGCCGACCTGGTCCGCGAGGCCGCAGCGCGGCGCGAAGGCGCAACCCGGTCCGGCGTCGCGCAGCGACGTGGGCGCGCCGGGGATGGCGCGGAGCCGGGTCCGCTCCCCTCCAGTGTCGAGTCGGGCGTCCAGCCGCGGCGTGGCCGCGCGGAGACCGACGGTGTACGGGTGGGCGGGCTGATCGAAGATGTCGCGGAGGCTGCCGTACTCGGCCTGGCGGCCGGCGTACAGCACGAGGACGTCGTCCGCCACGCTCCCCACCACCCCGAAGTCGTGGCTGATCAGGAGCATCGCCATGCCGTACTCCTGCTGGAGCTCGCGGAGCAGGGCCAGGATCTGCGCCTGCACCGTCACGTCGAGCGCGGTGGTCGGCTCGTCGGCGATGAGGAGCGCCGGCCGGTTCACCAGGGCCATCGCGATCACCGCGCGTTGCCGCATGCCGCCGGAGAACTCGTGCGGGAAGCGGCGTACGGCGTCCGCGGGCTCGGGGATGCCGACCCGGTCGAGCATCTCGACCGCACGGGCCCGCGCAGCGCGGCGGGTGACCGACGGGTCGTGCAGGCGGACCGCCTGGGCGATGTGCGCGCCGATGTCGAGGTACGGGCTGAGCGCGGACATCGAGTCCTGGAACACCATGGCCACGTCGGAGCCGCGGGCCCGGCGCAGCTCGCGCTCGTCGGCGGAGAGCATCTCCCGGCCGGCGACGACGATCCGGCCCCGGGCGCTCGCCCCGCGCGGCAGCAGCCGCATGATCGCCCGGCCGGTGATCGTCTTGCCCGACCCCGACTCGCCGACCACGGCGAGCGTGCGGCCGCCGTCCAGCCTTACGGAGAGGTCCCGGACGACATCGGCGGTGACGCCGCCGCCGGTGAACGAGACGCACAGGTCCTCGACCTGGAGTACGGGGTCAGGCACGGCGGATCCTCGGATCGAGAAGCGGCATCAGCAGGTCGGCGATCAGGTTGCCGACGATGATGAGGAAGGCGGAGAAGAGCGTCACCCCGACGACGATGCTCAGGTCGGACTCGTTCACGCCGGACAGCAGCAGGTCGCCGAGCCCGTGCAGGCTGAACACCTTCTCCGCGATCACCGACCCGCCCAGGAGCGCGGTGACGTCGAGCGCGAACATCGCCACGACCGGCACCATCACGCCGCGGACGGCGTGCCGATTCACCTGCCGGGCCGACGCGCCGCGCGCGGTCATCGCGACGAGGTGGTCGGCCGAGAGTTCGTTGAGGAGCTGGGTGCGGGTGACCCGGATGTAGCCGGCGGCGAGGATGAACGACAGCACCATCCACGGGCCGATCAGGTGCCAGGCCCAGTCCGTCGGTGACTCCGAGAACGACACGAAGCCGGAGTAGGGCAGCGCGTTGAGCATGAAGCCGAAGACCTGGACGACGAGCAGGCCGACGAGGAAGGTCGGCACCGACAACCCGAACATCGCGAAGCCGGTCGAGAACCGGTCGACGATCCCGCCCTTGCGTATCGCCGACAACGCGCCGAGGCCGATGCCCACGACGAGGCACAGGACGGCCGCGCCGAGCGCGAGCGACAACGTGACGGGCAGCCGCTCGGCGATGAGCGTCGTGACGTCGCTGCGGTTCGGGAACGAGTAGCCGAAGCAGGGTGCCTGGCAGTGCACCTGCTGGGCGCCCTCGCCGTACGTACGGCCGACGAAGAGGCCCTTCACGAACTCGGTGTACTGCCACACCGTGCTCTGGTCGGTCTGCATGTAGGCGCTGACCTTGGCCCGAGTCTCGGGCGGGCACGGCTTGCCGCACATGGCGCGGGCCGGGTCCTTCGAGGCCCCGAAGAAGAGGGATATCGTCACGAAGGCGATCGCGAGGAGCATGAACACCGCGGTGACCATGCGGCGGGCGATGTAGACGATCATGCAGCATCCTCCGTGCGCACGTCGAGGACGTCGCGGAGCGCGTCACCGGCGAGCGTGGCGCCGAATACGATCAGGAACACCACGGCGCCCGGGAAGAGCATGTACCAGACGTCCGCACCGCTGTAGATCCACGGCAGCGAGTCCGAGAGCAGCTTGCCGAGGTCGGGGACGTCGCCACGCAGGCCGACGCCGAGGAACGACAGTCCCGCGACGACGCTGACGTTGCCGGGCAGTGACATCGCGAACAGGACGATGACCAGGCCGAAGAGGTGCGGCAGCATCTCACGGCGGATGATCTGCCAGGGCGGAGCCCCGGTCGCGCGCGCCGCCTCGACGAAGGCGCGGGCGTTGATGGCGCCGGCCTGGGCGCCGATGATCCGGGCCGGGACGGTCCAGCCGAAGAAGGCCAGTACCAGCACGAGGACCAGGCCCCGCGGCATCTCCGGCGGCACGATCGCCATGATCGCGATGACGAACATCAGGCCCGGGAAGCCGAACATGAAGTCGATCACCCGCCCCGCGACGGCGTTGAGCCAGCCGCCGAAGTACCCGATCGCCGTACCGAGGACGGCGGCGAAGGCGATCGACAGGATGCTCGCCCCGAACGCGATGAACAGCGACGAGCGGATGCCGTAGACGATCTGGGCGAACAGGTCGACGCCCGTCACCGGGATGACGCCGAGCCAGTGGTCGGCGCTGACGCCACCGAAGGCGCCCAGCGGACGGCCGCCGTCCGGGTCGAGCAGGTCGGTGTGCAAGGTGCTCGGGTCCTGTCCCTCGATCCACACGAGCAGCGGGGCGCAGAGCCCCGCGACGAGCGGCACGACCAGCATGACCAGGCCGGCGACGCCGGACCGCTTCCGGAGGAAGCGGCGGAGGACCGAGGTACCCCGGCCCTCCGCCTGCTGGATCTCAGCGATCGACACCGACGACCAGCTCATTCGCGAACGGCGGGTAGGCGGGGATGAAGTAGTTCAGGATCTTCGAACCGGCCAGGGCCTGCGTGCGCTGCACGAGGATCGGCACGACCGGGGCGTCCTCCATGATCTGCTTATCGATCGCGGCCCACATCTCGGCGGCCTTGTCGAGGTCCGGCTCCGCGGTCGCGGCGTCGATCGCGGCGTCCACCTCGGGGTTGGAGAACTTCGAGGCGTTGCCGCCGCCGTTGTCGATCTCGCTCGACGCGAACAGCGGCTGGATGGTGCTCATGCCGCTCGGGAAGTCCGCTCCCCAGCCGTTCGTCGTCATGTCGTAGTCGCCGTCGGCGGACGAGATGAGCTCGTACCAGGTGTCGCCGTCGAGGCCCTTGAGCTCGACCTTGACGCCGACCCGCGCCAGCGAGTTCTTGATGCTCTGGGCTTCCTTCTCCTCGATCGCACTCACGTCGGTCGGGTAGGTCAGCGTGAGCTTCAGGTCGGAGACGCCGGCGTCGGCGAGCAGCTCCTTCGCCTTGTCGACGTTGCCGGTGTCACCGCCGTCGTACAGGTTGTACTCGGTGTAGCCGGGGATGCCGGGCGTCATGATGGTCGAGGTGATCTGGCCGCCGAACTTCGGGCCGCCGTACACGCTCTGCACCTCGGCCTTGTTGATCGCGTAGTTGATCGCCTGCCGCACGCGGACGTCGGAGAGGCCCGGGCGCTTGACGTTCATGGCGAGGTAGCGGAAGTAGCCCGACGGGCTGTTGGCCATGCGGTCGGAGATCGACGGGTCGGACTCGATCCGCTGGAACTGCGACGGCGAGATGAGCGCGTTGCTGATCGCGGTCTCGTCCTCGCCCTTGTCGTCGATGAGGCGCTGCACGATCGTGTCGTTGTTCAGGCCCATGTCGAGGACGATCTTGTCCGGGCCGGCGAACCGTGCCTGGTCGGTGTCGGCCTTCCAGTTCGGGTTGCGGACCAGCACCGCCTGCGAGCCCTTGCGGAAGCTCGTCACCTGGTACGGGCCGCTGGCGACCGGGTGCTCGCCGTACGTCTCCGGCTTGGTGTCGGCCGCAGCCGGCACCGGCGCGAAGGCCGGCATGCTGACGATCCACGGCCAGTTGCCGAACGGACGCTTCAGGCGGAAGACGATCTTGTGGTCGTCGACGACCTCGATGGAGTCGAGCTCCTTGCCGTCGTACGGGCCGTCGTAGTCGGTGCCGCCGACCAGCAGCGTCTTGTGGTAGCCAAGGCCACCCTGGAACATCGGCGCGAACGACCGCTCGATGCCGTACTTCACGTCCTGCGCGGTGATCGGGCTGCCGTCGGAGAACTTCAGGCCCTCCTGCAGCGTGAAGGTCCACGTCTTGCCGCCGTCGTCCGTCGTACCGGTGTCGGTGGCGAGGTCCGGCACGAGGATCGTGTCCTTGTCCGGGAACGTCCGCCACGACGTCAGCCCGCGGTGCACCCACCGCAGCCGGCTGGTCGGCACCATCTGCGCGTTGGCGGTCTCGAAGGACTCGGTCGCGCGCCGCGAGAGGTAGTGCAGGGTCCCGCCCTGGGACACGGACTCAAGCGCCGTCGTGTTCTTGTCCTTCGTCGGCTCGGTGGATTGCGAGTTCGCGTTGCAGCCCGCCGTCACGAGGGCCAGGACGAGCGCGAGCCCTGCGGGCACCACTCTCCGGGATCGATTCGCCATAGATCGCGCTTCCTGTGAGGCGGTCCCGATCGGTCGGGGCCGCTGCTTGGATCTCAGGAAGGGAGTCTGTTGGCGGGCGAGAGCGCGCGTCCATCGAGGAGTTCTACAGGGGACCTTTCAGAAAATCTGAAAGATCGCGGAGATCTACGCGCCCGGCGTCCACGATAGTCCGGCGGTCCCGGTGGCTGGAAGACCGTGGCGCACACCTGCGGGCGGGACCCGGCGTTCGCCCCATGGCGCCGATTTCCCTCGCCGACAACACTCGTATCAACGCCCTGTACAGAGGAGGGTCGTCCCCACCGCCCCGGCCTTGGAACCGCGCCCACCCGTAGCGACATACGGGCCATTGTCATGCCCGCGACACTCACATTCGCTGGACGAAACAGCTATAGAGATCAAAATGCCCCAGATAGGGATCATGCCTCACTCCTCCCCGACTGGCCGTGGCCGGGACCGGAACTCGCCAGGGGTGACCCCTGCATGATTTAATAAATGAACGAACATTTATTAACGAGGGGTGGCGGTGGTGGGACGTCCCCGAGGGGTCGAGGATGCGGTGATCCTGCGTGCGGCGGCGCAGGTCATGGGCCGGGTGGGTCCCGCGGGTCTCACGTTGGCCGCCGTGGCGCGCGAGGTCGGGTTGGTGCCGGCAACCCTGGTGCAGCGATTCGGTTCCAAGCATGGTCTGCTTCTGGCACTCGCCGACCGGTCTGAGAAGGACGCGAGCGAGATGGCTGGGCGAGTGCGTCAGTCGCACGACTCGGCGCTCGGGGCCTTGGCGACGCTGACGGTGGAGTCGGCGGCTGCGATGGCCACGCCGGAGAGCTTCGCCAATCATCTGGCGTTCTTGTGCATGGATCTTGGCGATCCGCAGCTCTACGAGCGTGCGCTGGCCATTCACCGTACTCAGAAGCGGGCGATCGAGGAACTGCTGACGGAGGCGGCCGGTACGGGCGAGCTCCGCGCCGGAGCCGATGCCGCGGCGCTGGCCCGCACCGTACAGGCGATCATCGCTGGTGCGGGCCTGACCTGGGCACTCGAACGCGAAGGCACCCTTGAACAGCGGCTCCGGCAAGAGCTCGACGTCGTGCTGTCCCCTCACCTTCCGCCCCGACACGGCCACGACCCGGAGGAATCATGACGACTGACGCACGCCCGCTGGCCGGAAAGGTGGCTCTGGTCGCCGGCGGTACCCGGGGCGGCGGACGGGGCATCGCCGTCGAGCTCGGCGCCGCCGGCGCGACGGTGTACGTCACCGGTCGCAGCAGCACCGGTGGGCGCTCCGACCTGGACCGCCCGGAAACCATCGAGCAGACCGCCGAGAAGGTCACCGCCGCAGGCGGCCTGGGCATTCCCGCCCGAACCGACCACAGCCGTCCCGACGAGGTCCAGGCCCTCGTTGACAAGATCGCCGCAGAACAGGACGGACAGCTCGACATCCTGGTCAACTCCGTATGGGGCGGAGACCCGCTGACCGACTGGGAACACCCTTTGTGGGAGCAGGATCTGGACACCGGTCTACGGCTGCTTCGACAGGCGGTGGAGACCCACCTCATCACCAGCCGGTTCGCGCTTCCCCTCATGGTCGCCCGCAAGAACGGTCTGGTCGTGGAGGTCACCGACGGCAACACCGCCCGCTACCGCGGCACGTTCTTCTACGACCTGGCGAAGTCCGCAGTCATCCGCCTCGCCGTCGCCCAGGCCGCCGAGCTCAAGCCCCATGGCGTCGCGGCCGTGGCCATCACGCCTGGCTTCCTACGCTCGGAGGCCCTGCTGGAACACTTCGGTGTCACCGAGGCCAACTGGCGCGACGGCGCGGCCCAGGACCCGAACTTCGCCCACTCCGAGACCCCTGTCTACCTCGGCCGGGCCGTCGCCGCACTGGCCGCCGACCCCGACATCATGGCCAAGACCGGACGGGCCCTGGCCACCTGGGGCCTGTACCAGGAGTACGGCTTCACCGATGCCGACGGCACACAACCGGACTTCGCCGCCCACTGGGCCAAGAACCTGGAAGAGCAGTACGGACCCCTCGGAGACCCGCTGTAACCCTGGCCGGCAAGGGCAAGGGCAAGGGACAGCTGCTGAGTGCCGCCGGTTGCCTACTCCTCTTTCGGCGGGGAGTCATCCCAACGTCGTGTCCGGGCTGGAGTTTGCTGGGTGGCTCATCCGGTCACCGAGACGGTCCTGCCCCTGACGGGCGCTCCACCGCGAAGTACTCGACTGTGGTGTGAGTGAGGATTGATACCAGATGTCGACAGGTGCGGCTCCAGCCGCCCGAGCCGGAAAGGCCGTGTCAGTGAGTCTTGAGACCAGGGTGTCCGGCCGGTGAGAAGATCGGGATGCTTCGAAATAGCAAAAGCAGTACTCGCAAGATTGCCAGGTCCGCTGCCCGCCCTTGCGCTGAAGCACCGTGAGCTGCTGAAGTTCGCGGTGGTGGGTGGAACAGCGTTCCTGGTGGACAACACGGTGTTTTATGGGCTGAAACTAACTATTCTGGAACCGAAGCCGGTGACTGCGAAGGTCGTCGCGGTACTCGTGGCGACGATCGTGTCCTATGTGCTGAACCGTGAATGGTCGTTCCGGACCCGGGGCGGTCGCGAGCGCCATCACGAGGCGGCGCTGTTCTTCCTGGTCAGTGGCGTCGGCCTGGTGCTCAGCTCCGTGCCGCTATGGATCTCCCGGTACGTGTTCCTGCTGGAGACCCCGGACGTGAGCCTGGTCACCCAGGAGATCGCCGACTTCATGAGCGCGCAGGTCATTGGCACGCTGATCGCCATGGTCTTCCGTTTCTGGGCGTTCCGGAAGTGGGTCTTCCCCGACGAGGAGGCCCACCCCGGCCGCGTGCGGCCGGCTCCAGCTCCCAAGCCCAAGGACGAGGCGGCCTGATCCAACCCTCCACTCGCCGGGTAGCCGCGGTGCTGCTGCATCGAGGCTCCCTTGCCCGGATCATCGGCACGGTTCAGGGGCCTTATGGGCGTGCGGCGATCGCGCTGGCACGCACGTCCTCCCACGAGGGTATGGAGAGCCGGATCCTGATCGACCCCTCCACCGGTGACCCGCTCGGCCTTCGCAAGATGCCGGTGACGGCCGGGGACGGCATGCCGTCGGGCACCGTGACGACGACGATCACCGTTCAGAGGTCCGGTTGGACCGATACGTCGCCGCGTATACCCAAGGGCTGCACGTCGGACGACGCCAAGAGGTGTGTTTACTGACGCTTCCGGCGGAGGGTGCGGCGGATCAGCCAGGCGGTCAGGGCGAGGCCCACCAGGGCGACGAGCAGCGGGGCGGCGCGCTTGAGCAGCGGCAGGCCCGCCACCTCCAGGAGATTCATGGCCTCCTCGTCGGGGCTGAGCGAGGTGCGCGAGGTGCCCGCCGGGTGGCTCTGGCGGGACCCGGACTTCTCGTCGACGACGAGGCCGGGCGGTGTCGGCACCGCGCTGAGATGCCGCCCGGACGCGCCCGATGTCGGACCCGCTCCTGCCCCGCTCAGCTCCTCCTGGCCGGCCGGGGTCGCGGGGCCGGGGCCCGAGGCCGCCGAGACCACTGGAACCTCGTCGGCCGGGCCAGGCTGGGAGGGAGCACTCCAGCCGCCCACGCCCGGCGTCCCGGAAGGGGCCTCGGCGGCGGTTTCCACGGTGGGGCCCTCGCCCAGCAGCAGGGAGAGGTTGGCCGCGAACCTGTCGATCAGCTTCTCGCCGACCTCGGACATCACACCCCGGCCGAACTGGGCCGGGCGGCCGGTCACGTTGAAGGAGGTGTCGACGGTGACCCTGGTGTTCCGTCCCTCGGGGTGCAGGCGCGCGACGACCGTGGCACCGGCGGTGCCCGAGCCCCTGGCCTCCTTGCCGGAGGCCTTGATGGTCATGGAGTGGGTGTCCTCGTCCACCTTCTCGAAGGAGGCCCGGCCCTGATAGGTCACCGTGATCGGCCCGACCTTGACCTTCATCCTGCCGGTGAAGGAGTCGTCCTCGACCTCGTCCACGGTGGCACCGGGCAGGCAGGGGCCGACCCGCTCGACGTCGAGCAGCACCGGCCACGCCTGCTCGACAGGCACGGGAACCGTGAACTCGTGCTCGAACCGCATCGCCATCGATCCGCTCCTTGTCGGTCGGCCGCTGTTGCGACATTACGACTACACGGGGGCGTATTACCAGTATGCCGCCACGGGGCCGGTTGACCGCCACACGTCGGTACGTGTCGGTCCACATCCGTTACCACTGCCCCTCCGGGCGGGAATGATGCCTCCGCCCCCCCGCGAGGCGCTCTCGCCCGCGGAACGGGGAGGCGCTCTCGGGCTCCCATGTGAGGGGGGCTCATCTGCCACCCTCCCCGCCGTTCACGGCGAGGAAACTCGCAGGCTCGTCAGGGGGTACGGGGTGAGAACCCGCCGGGTTCTCACCCCGTCACGGCGGGACTCAGCCGCTCGCGGCTCTGACCGCCCTGCGGGTCAGCACCCGGGCCAGATGGCGGCGGTAGTCGGGTCTGGCGTGCAGGTCCGCGGGAGGCGAGGTGCCGTCGTCGGCCTCGGCGCACGCCTCTGCGACGGGGTCGGTGCCGTTGGAACCGGTGGGTGCGAGGTCCACCCCGCGCAGCGCCGTCTCCACCGCACTCGCCCGTACCGGGGTGGGGCCCATGTTGGTCAGCGCGATCCTGGCCTCCTCGACGGCCCCGCCACTCCGCCGTACGGCCGCCGCGACGCCGACGATCGCCCACGCCTGCGCCGTCCGGTGGAACTTCTCGTAGTGGAAACCCCATCCGGGGCCGAGTACCGGCACCCGGGCGCCGATCAGCACCTCACCGGGTTCGAGCGCGGGCTCCAGGTAGTCGACGAAGAAGTCCGCGGCGGGGATCTCCCGCTCGCCGTCGACGGAGCGGACGACGAAGACGCAGTCGAGCGCCAGGGCCACGGCCGGCAGGTCCCCCGCGGGGTCGGCGTGGGCCATGGAGCCGCCGAACGTGCCACGGTGCCGTACGGCGGGGTCGGCCACCGTGGCCGTCGCCAGCGCGAGCAGCGGGACCCGCTCCCTGATCACCCCGGAGCGCAGCACCTCGTCGTGGGTGGTCAGCGCGCCGACGAACACGTGGTCGCCCCGGTCCTCGACGCCGCGCAGCCCGGGCAGGCGCCCGAGGTCCACCAGCGCCGACGGGTAGGCCAGGCGCAGCCGCAGCAGCGGTAGCAGCGACTGGCCCCCGGCCAGCACCTTGACGTCGTCGCCGGCGGCCGCGGCCTCGCCGAGCACCTGGCACGCCTCCTCCACCGAGGAGGGCCTGACGTAGTCGAACGACGCGGGGATCATCGCGCGCCCCCCTCGGTGGTCGTGTCGTTCCCCGCCGATGCCGATGCCGATGCCGATGCCGATGCCGATGCCGATGCCGGTGCCGGTGCCGGTGCCGGTGCCGGTCCCGATCCCGGTCCCGGCCAGATCGCCGGGTCCGCCTCGGTGACGGTTCGCCAGATCCGCTCCGGGGTGCAGGGCATCCGCACGTCGTGCACGCCGTACGGGCGCAGCGCGTCGACGATCGCGTTGACCACGGCGGGGGTGGAGGCGATCGTCCCGGCCTCGCCGACGCCCTTGACGCCCAGCGGGTTGGTCGTCGCCGGGGTCTCGGTGCGGTCGGTGACGAAGTCGGGCAGGTCGGCCGCCGAAGGGATGAGGTAGTCGGCCATCGTCGTGGTGAGCAGGTTGCCCTCGGTGTCGTAGACCGCCTCCTCGAACAGCGCCTGGGCGATGCCCTGGGCGATGCCGCCGTGCACCTGGCCCTCGACGATCAGCGGGTTCACCACGGAGCCCACGTCGTCGACCGCCACGTAGGCCCGGATCTTCGAGGCGCCGGTCTCGGTGTCCACCTCGATCGCGCACAGGTGGGTGCCGTGCGGGAAGGAGAAGTTGTCCGGGTCGAAGGTCGCGTCGGCGTCCAGCGAGGGTTCGAAACCGTCGGGGAGGTCGTGCGCGGCGAAGGTGGCCAGTGCCAGCTCCTGGATGGTCCTGCCCGCCTCGGTGCCTCTGACCCTGAACGTGCCGTCGGTGAACTCGATGTCGTCGGCGGAGGCCTCAAGCACGTGCGCGGCGAGATCCTTGGCACGGTCCTTCACCTTCTCGCAGGCGGCCAGCACGGCGACGCCGCCCACCACCAGGGAGCGGGAGCCGTAGGTGTCCATGCCCTTGTGCGAGACGGACGTGTCGCCGTGCAGCACGGAGACGTCCTCGAACGGCACGCCCAGCGCGTCGGCGACGATCTGGCTCCAGGCCGTCTCGTGTCCCTGGCCGTGCGGTGAGGAGCCGGTGATGACCTCGACCTTGCCGGTGGGCAGCATCCTGACCGAGGCGTGCTCCCAGCCGCCCGCGCCGTAGCGGAGGCTGCCGAGCACCCGCGAGGGCGCCAGCCCGCACATCTCGGTGAACGTCGAGACGCCGATGCCGAGCTGGACCGGGTCGCGCCGGTCGCGCCGGTCCGCCTGCTCGGCCCTGAGTTTGTCGTAGCCGAGCAGGGTCAGAGCCCGCTCGGTCGCCGCCTCGTAGTTGCCCGAGTCGTAGGTCAGCCCGCAGATCGTGGTGTACGGGAACTCCTCGTGGGTGATCCAGTTGCGGCGCCGCAGCTCGATGGGGTCCATGCCCAGCTCGTGGGCGAGCTCCTCCATCGCGCGCTCGATCGCGAACGTCGCCTCCGGGCGGCCCGCGCCCCGGTAGGCGTCGGTCGGCATCTTGGTGGTGAAGACGCCCGTACAGGTGAAGTCGTAGGCGTCCATCTTGTAGATGCCGTTGTACATGAACGCGCCGAGCAGCGGTATACCCGGCGTGACCAGCATCAGGTAGGCGCCCATGTCGGCGAGCAGGTCCACCTTGACGCCCCGCACCCGCCCGTCCCGGTCGGCGGCGACGGAGATCCGCTGGAGCTGGTCGCGGCCGTGGTGCACCGTCAGGTTGCCCTCGGAGCGGGACTCGGTCCACTTCACCGGCCTGCCCAGCCTGCGGGCCAGCAGCAGCGCGAGCACCTCCTCGGCGGTGACCTGGAGCTTGGAACCGAAGCCGCCGCCCACGTCGGGGGCGATCACGCGCAGCTTGTGCTCGGGGATGCCCGTCGTCAGCGCGAGCATGACGCGCAGGATGTGCGGGACCTGGGTGGACGAGTAGAGCGTGAAGGTGTCGCCGTCGGTGGTGGCCACGACCGCGCGAGGCTCCATGGCGGTCGGGATGAGCCGCTGCTGCACGTAGGTGCGCTCGATCACCACGGGGGCGTCGCGGAACGCCTCCTCGATGTCGCCTCCGGCGAACTTCCAGGTGAACGCCTGGTTCCCGGCTTCGTGGACCTTGGGGCTCCCCTCGGCGAGCGCCTCGGTCATGTCGAGCACCGCTTCCAGCGGCTCGTAGTCGATCTCGATCGCCTCCAGGGCGTCGGCCGCCCGGTAGCGGTCGGTGGCGACCACGCAGGCCACCGCCTCGCCGACATAGCGGACCTCGTCCACCGCCATGGGCGGGTGGTCGGGGATGACGATGTCCTCGCTGACCGGCCAGGCACAGGGGAGGCTGCCCTGCTCGTCGGCGAAGTCGCGCCCGCTGTAGACGGCGACCACGCCCGGCCGGCCGCTCGCGGCCGAGGTGTCGACGCGGGTGATCCTGGCGTGGGCCATCGGGCTGCGCAGGAAGGCCACGTACATCATGCCGGGGAGCTGGATGTTGTCGGTCCAGGTGGTCCGGCCGGTGACCAGCCGGGCGTCCTCCTTGCGCCTGCGCGCCCTGCCGACCTCGTGGGCGGCGGACGGGCTGTTCAGCCGGTCGCTCTCGGCGATCCGCTCACCGACCAGGCCGGCGTCGAGCTGCTCGGTCATGGCGTTGGCACCTCCTGCTCGGATGTGCTCCGCCGCGACATCTCCGCCGCGCCGCGCCGCACCGCCCTGACGATGTTGCAGTACCCCGTGCACCGGCACAGGTTGCCCTCCAGTCCCTCGCGGACCGCCTCCTCCGACGGGTCTGGATCGTCCCTGAGCAGGTCGATCGCGGCCATGATCATGCCGGGGGTGCAGTACCCGCACTGCAGGGCGTGCTCTTCGTGAAAGGCCTGCTGCATGGGATGCCACTCGCCTCCCCGCGCCAGGCCCTCAACCGTGACGATGTCGCTCCCGTCGGCCTGCACGGCGAGCACGGAACAACTCTTCGCGCTCCTGCCGTCGAGCATCACGGTGCAGGCGCCGCAGTTGCTGGTGTCACAGCCGATGGGCGTGCCGGTCTTGCCGAGTCGATCTCGTAGCAGATGGACGAGGAGGAGGCGCGGCTCGACCTCCTCCTCGTATGCGATTCCATCGACGTTGACGGTTATTCGGGGCATACGTCCTCCAAGGGCAACCACAGGGGTACGGGAGAAGTGAGAACCGATAAATGAGAACTTACGCCCCAGTTCTCCCCGGTCAACCCCCTGGTCTCACGCCGGTCTCACGCCAACGGAAGTTCTTCCGGTCCGCGGCCGCCGAGAATACGGCGGTCCGCATCGTCGATTCTGAGGTCGTTGATACTCGCCTCACGACGCCGCATCAGCCCGTCGTCGGCGAACTCCCACAGCTCGTTTCCGTAGCTGCGCCACCACTGACCGTCCGCGTCGTGCCACTCGTACTGGAACCGTACGGCGATGCGGTTGCCGCCGAACGTCCACAGATTCTTGCGGAGCCTGTAGTCCTGCTCCCTGGCCCACTTGCGGCTCAGAAACTCCCTGATCTCCTCGCGCCCGGTGAGGAACTCGTCCCGGTTGCGCCAGACCGAGTCGGGCGTGTAGGCGAGCGAGACCCGCTCGGGGTCACGCGTGTTCCATGCGTCCTCGGCGGCCTGGACCTTCGCCCTGGCGGTCTCCTCGGTGAACATCACACTTCCTCCAGAGATATCGCCCGCGCGGGACAGGCAAGCGCGGGTCCCTGACCTCGTCGATCAGCGTGCCGCCCGGTTCGGCGACGCCGACCAACCGATCATCGCCCAGGTCGAACGGCTTGGGCGTGACGGACACGCCGCCCGGTCCATGACGACCCTCGTCACGGCCCCTCTCCCCGACCGGGGCCTGCCGTGAGGCCGAAGCCCGCCGTGAGGGCGGCATGCGCCGGTGGGTTGTGCCGGGAGTACTCCCCGAGCCGCCAGCGGAGCGGGCCGGCTCCCTGTACGCGGATGATCCGGTCCAGCTCGAACCCGACCAGCCGCTGGGCCCCCGGGACGCCGCCCGGATCCCAGTCGACGCGGGCACGCCCGGTCAGGTGCAGGGCGTCGCCGTTCTCCCAGTCGAGGAAGAGCAGGCCGCAGCGTTCGTCCAGTTCCAGGTTCCCGAGCGTCATGTACATCGAGTTGCCGACGTAGTCCGGCCAGACCAGCCGCCGGTCGCCCATCACCCGGACGAACCCCGGGTTGCCGCCCCGGTGCGACAGATCGGCGCCGAGGCCGGGGGCCGAGGTGGCGATGAAGAACGTGTCGGCGCCTTCGATCCACGCGCGGTCGCCGTCGCCGAACGCGGTCGCCGAGGAGGAGCCGGTGGCGGGCCCGGTGACCTCCGCGACGACGTCCCGCGCCTGGATGTACTTGGGGCAGTTGGCGTACGTCTGCTCGGTGCGGACGACCAGTCGCCCGCCGTCCCGCAGGACCGTGCCGTTGACCCGCATCCTGCGCCTGCTCCACGGCTCGATCGCGAGCATCCCGATCTCGCCCTCGTCCAGCCCCGCCAGCGGGTCGTGCCCACCCGGCACCGCCTTGATCACCACGGTCCGCTCGTCCACGGCCTCGGCGAACCCCTCGGGACCGGTCAGGGCCGTCGCCCACGGGAGCCCGTTCCGCCCCAGGGCTCCGATCAGCAGCATCCGCTGTCGCCCCAGGAACTCGGCCGCCACCGCCGGGACCTCCGGCCGGGCCCTGGCCGAACCCAGTGCCACCGCGCGGACCCCGGCCTTGTGCTGCACGGCGAGCTCTCCGGCGTGCTTCATGATCGCCTAGAAGAAGCCGCAGGTGGGGGCGGTGGCCACTGGAACCGGGGAGCCTTCGGCGCCGGTGGGCGCGTAGATCTCCAGCCGGATTCCGTCCGGGTCCTCGAAGAACACGCCTCCCGAGGACGCGCCCTCGCCGTGCGCCACCACGCCGTCGTGGTGGATGGTGGCGCCGACCGCCCTGATCGCCTCCTCGGCCCTGCGGACCGTCTCGATGTCGGGAACCTGGAAGGACAGGTGGTGCAGGCCGGGCAGTCCGGTGGCGAAGCGGCCGTCGCTCTGCTGCCAGAGGGTGAGCACCAGCTCGCCGTCGCGGCCGAGGAAGGCGTACCGGCGATCCGCCTCGCCGGACTCGGCGAGGACCTCGAAGCCGAAGATCTTCGAGTAGAAGTCCGTGGACCTGTCGAGGTCGGAGACGTTGAGGCCGACATGGCCGGTCTGGAAGGTCATCTGATCTCTCCCTCACGTTTTCTAACGGCTGGATCCGTTAGGTTCGCTGCTCACAATCTAACGCGAAATGGATATTTGTCACGTTAGAAATATGTGGCATAAATCACTATTGATTAGCTGGGGGCGGGCCTGGATGAGAGGGGCAGCCGAGGTGGAACCCGCCGGATGGGTGCACGGCAGGCGTGGCGCGGGACCACACGGGACCACACGGGACCACGCCGCCAGGCGCGAAGACGGGTGCGAAGGCAGGCGTGGAGACGGATGTGAAGGCAGAGGTGAAGACGGGTGCGAAGGCAGGCGTGGAGACGGATGTGAAGGCAGGTGTCGCCGGATGCGGAGACGGGAGAGGTGAGGCCGCCCGGTACCGGGCGGGTCAGCCGTCCCGGTGCTGGCGGTAGTGGCGGGCGGCGCGGGCCCGGTTGCCGCAGCCGACCGAGCACCACTCCTGCCGGGCGTGCTCCTTGACGAAATAGAGCACGCAGCGGGGGGCGGGGCAGACGCGGATCTGCTCGCGCCGTGGTCCGGCCAGCAGTTCGATCACCGACGTCGCGAGGACCGCCCGGATCCGTTCGGACTCCGTGGCCCCGACACCCGGGACCGTCCCTGCCCGGGGGGCCTCTCCGGCGGGCCACTCCAATCGCGGGGCCGACGGCACGGCCAGCGCCACGGCGTTGACCAGGTCGAGCGACTCGGCGAAGTCCGGGAGCCGGTGCGCGTCCGCGTCGCTCGCGGCGCCCGGCGCCACGGCCCTGGCGAAGAGCGCCCGCACGGCCTGCCGCAGCTCGACCACCTCGCGCCGCAAGCCCTCAGAGGCGGTGAAGTCCGGGCCGATGCCCAGCTCGGCGGCGTGTGCCCGGGCCCACGCGGTCATGCCCTCGACGTCGGCGAGCAGGTCCGTCAGACCGGTCCGCGTTGCGCGGACGGTACTGACGAACTCCAGGGCCGACATGCTTCGAGCCTAATGCCCGATCTGACCCTTTGCCGTGAGGTCCGGACCGTCCTGATCTCCACGCGTACCGTATCTCCGCCCCGCGGTGACGGACCTGGGCCAACGTGGGTGTGCACCGGCCCCGCTCACCGCGCACGCGACATCGTCGCAGGCCGGCGACTACGCGAGATCCAGCCGTTCCGGGTAGGGGTCGCGTGCGGAGTGCGGGGCTAGCGCCGGATGACCTTGGCGAGGATGGCGACCAGGCCCGCCAGGCCCAGGCCGCCCACCAGGACCGTGAGCATGCCCAGCGGCTGGACGGACGGCCGGATGATGAAGACGATCCCGGCCGCGATGAACAACATGCCGCTGAGCAGGGCCATCCAGTCGGTGCGATGCACGCTCCGGGGCTCGGGCCGGTCGTGGTCAGGCAGCACGGCGCACCTCCACGTCCCCGATGCCCGCCTTGACGTTCAGCACGATGGTCGCCACGTCGCCCTTGGGGGCCACCTCGGGCTCCAGGATTTTGTCGTGCCGGATGTCGGCACCCCCCTCCACCGTGTGGTCGATCTTGACGTCGCCGAACCTGGTGCGGCCCTTCACCTCGATCCTGGCCGTCGCCGGCAGGATCACGCTGATCTCGCCGACCGAGACCGAGATGTCCACAACGGTTCGCGAGCCCGGCGGCAGGACCAGCTCGCTCAGGTCCAGCACGCCCTCGCCCACGCCCACCGAGTAGCTGCGGGCCATCTCGGACAGGGAGGTGGGCTCCCAGTGGTAGTTGCCGTACCTCTTCGGCACACCGCCCAGCATGGGCCCCGCGACCAGGGCGATCGACAGAACGGTGCCGGTCGCGACCAGCCCCGCTCCCCGGCCGAACCAGGCGGCGACCAGCAGTCCGACGCCGACGACGACGAGCGCCGCGCCGCCCGCGACCGTCATGTTGACCTGTCCTGAAGCGGACTGGATCGCCACAGTGATCCCTCCAACGATCATGGCCAGGAAGATGGTGACGACCCCGACGAGCGATCTGGGCCGTCGCGGTCTGGGGGGCCTCATCGCCGTCGCGCCGTGCCCGGACGGGGCGTAAGGGGTGTAGGGGGAGTACGGCTGCTGCCGCCTCCGGGGGTCAAGCGGCCGGTAGGGGCCGTACGGCGAGAAAGGCTCACCGGAGGAGTCGAACGACGGTCTCGCGGTGCGGTACGGATCCGGTGGGATGTCTCCGGGTGGCGGGGCAGGACGGGCAGGTGAGTCCGGGACAGCCCCGGCGAAGGTCTCGGAGGCGCTCTCGGGACCGGCTTGGGGACTGGATTGGGGACCGGCCTCGGAACCTGGGCCGGGCGGCGTGCCCGGGGCTGACCCGGCACGGGCCTCCGGAGCGGGGGCGGGGGCGGGGGACGGCCGCTCCGGCGCGGACCACGGCCCGGCCTCCGCGGCGGGCGCGTACCGCTCCGTGACCGTCTCGCCGCCCGGGCGGGTGGCGTACGCCCCGAGGCCCGAGGCCGGCGGCGCGGTGGTGCGGGAGGCCGGATCCTGCTCCCCGACGGGACGCCGGACGGCGGCGGTGCCCGGCCCGTGGGCGAACGGGCCCGGCCACTGGTCCGCCGGGCGCGGTGCGCGGCGCCTGCGCAGCCGGTCGGGCAGCGACCTGGCCACGGCCAGCAGGTCCACCCCGCGGGAGTGGGCGGCGAGCAGGGCGATGGCGAACACCGTGCCGACCACGACCGTGGCGGTGCCGACGCCGTCCGAGGAGACATTGACGACCAGCCCGAGGGCGAACAGGCCTGTCAGCAGGGTCAGGACCGTCTCGCTGTCGAAGTCGCGCCGACTCCACTGCTCCACGTAGCCGGGGCCGCCGTTGGTCTCGCGCATCAGCAGGAACGCCGCGATGTAGAGCATGATGCCGATTCCCGAGCCGAGCACCAGCACCGCGAAACCTACCCGCAACAGCACCGGGTCGATTCCGGCGTACCGCCCCAGACCCGCGCAGACGCCGGTCAGCATGCGCCCCTCGTCGCTGCGCCGCAGGCAGCGATCCTCCGCGGGGGAGCCGGGCGGTGAGCCGGGCGTGGCGCTCGCCGGATCGGTGTCGTTCATGTATCCATGGTGGCCTTTCCCCGGCTCGTGCCGCATCCGGGACACCCCTGAGTCGTCCCGGAGGGGAAACACCTCTCTCAGGGTCGCTTCAGGGGAACGCCTGATGTGCTGGCAGGGTGGTTCGTGTGACGATGCTGACGATATGGCTGACCGAACGACAATTCATGACACGGCGCCCGTGACCTCCGAGGATGCGCCTCTCCCTCGCCTGATGAGGCCGGTGGAGGGGCGGCTGGTGGCCGGGGTGGCCCATGGGGCCGCCGCCCAGCTCCGGCTCGACCCGGTCGTGCTGCGGCTGGCCTTCGTGCTGCTCACCGTCCTGGACGGGTTCGGAGCCGTGGCGTACGCCGCCCTGTGGATGTTCACCCCGCGCGAACCGTACGAGGGCAAGGAACCCGCCAGGGACTGGAGCCAGCTCGCCGCGTACACCGCGATCGGGCTGGCGCTGCTGGCCCTGGGCTGGCTCACCGGAACCTCGGGGGCCGGGATCGGGGCCTGGCCGATCGCCGTGGGCGGCATCGGCTCGCTGATCCTGTGGCAGCAGGCGGATCCGGACCGGCGGCAGCGCTGGATGACCACCACCGTCGGACAGGTTCGCCGGAACCGGGTCCGCACCGTCGCCGGGCTGGTGCTCGTCATGGTCGGCGCGATCGGTTTTCTGGTGGCCAACGACGAACTGGTCGAGGCCCGTTCCGGCATCATGTTCACGCTGGTGGTCGTGGGCGGTGTCGCGCTGATCGTGGCCCCCTGGCTGGCGGCCCTGTGGAAGGAACTGCAGCGCGAGCGCCGCGAGCGCATCCGGCAGGAGGAGCGCGCCGAGGTGGCCGCCCACGTGCACGACTCGGTGCTGCACACGCTGACGCTCATCCAGCGCAACGCCTCCGACTCGCGCGAGGTGATGAGGCTCGCCCGATCCCAGGAGCGGGAGCTGCGCAACTGGCTTTACCAACCACAGCAGGACGCCGACGCGTCGATGGCCGCGGCCGTGCGGCGGGTGGCGGCCGAGGAGGAGGACGCGCACGGGGTGCCGATCGAGGTCGTCTGCGTGGGCGACTGCCCGCTGACCCCCGAGCTGTCCGCGATGGTGCAGGCCGCGAGGCAGGCGATGGTCAACGCCGCGAAATACTCCGGGTCCGAGGTCATCTCCGTCTACGCCGAGGCGGAACCCGAAGAGGTCACCATCTTCGTCAGGGATCGAGGGGTCGGGTTCGACATGGAGGACGTGCCCGAGGATCGTATGGGTATCCGCCAGTCGATCGTCGGCAGGATGGAGCGCCACGGGGGCAGCGCCCGGGTGCGGACCGAGCCCGGCGAGGGCACGGAAGTGATGCTGACCATGAAGCTGGAGAAGGTGTGAGTAGCGAGCGAGTCACGACACAGCGAGCCGGGGTCCCGTCGCCGGGATCACAGCGAGCCGGGGTCCCGTCTCCGGGATCACGGCGAGCCGTGGACCGGGCCGTGAGGCGCGAGGGTACGCAGACGCGACCGGCGAGGGGAGCCCGATGAGCGCGGTGAAGGTCCTGATCGTCGACGACCACCGGCTGTTCCGCTCCGGTGTCCGGGCCGAGCTGGGCGACTCCATCGAGGTGATCGGGGAGGCCGAGGACGTGGAGTCCGCGGTCAGGGCGATCACCGAGCTGGGGCCCGACGTGGTCCTCCTCGATGTGCACATGCCCGGTGGCGGTGGCCAGGAGGTCTTGCGCCGGGTCCTCGGCTCAGGCTCCACGGTCCGCTTCCTCGCGCTGTCGGTCTCCGACGCGGCGGAGGATGTCATCGGCGTGATCCGGGGCGGTGCCCGGGGTTATGTGACCAAGAACATCAGCGGGCGCGAGCTCACCGACGCCATCCGCAGGGTGGCCGACGGCGACGCGGTCTTCTCTCCGAGGCTGGCCGGGTTCGTGCTGGACGCGTTCGCCTCCAGCGAGGCCCCGCCGATCGACCCCGAGCTCGACTCGCTGACCCAGCGCGAGCGCGAGGTTCTGCGGCTGATCGCCAGAGGGTACGCCTACAAGGAGATCGCCAAGGAGCTGTTCATCTCGGTGAAGACGGTGGAGACCCATGTCTCGTCCGTGCTGCGCAAACTCCAGCTCTCCAACCGCCACGAGCTCTCCCGCTGGGCCACGGCGCGGCGCCTGGTCTGATCGGCCGGTCTTCCGGACCGGCGGCTTCTGTACGAGTAGTGACTTGTGTGCGACTCTGCGAAGTATGGGACGCGACGTACCTGCGATGGTGTTCAGCCGCGAGGACCGGCGGCGCTACCGGGACAAGGTCCGCCAGTGCCTTGACGTCTTCGCGTGGATGCTCCACGAGTCCAGGTTCGAGTTCGATCGGCCCAGGGCCGGGCTGGAGATCGAGCTCAACCTCGTGGACGACCGCGGCGAGGCCACCATGAAGAACACCGAGGTGCTGGGGGCCATCGCCCAGCCCGACTGGGCCACCGAGCTCGGCCAGTTCAACGTGGAGATCAACGTCCTGCCCGAGTCCTTGGCGGATGAGGGCGCGGCCCGGCTGGAGAAGGTGATCAGGGACCGCCTCAACCACGCAGAGGAACGGGCCCGCACCGTCGGCGGGCACATGATGATGGTCGGCATCCTGCCCACGCTGCGGGAGAGCGACGTCCACGAGGGCACCCTGTCGGCCAACCCGCGCTACAGGCTGCTCAACGAGCAGATCTTCGCGGCCAGGGGCGAGGACATGCACCTGTCGATCGAGGGGGAGGAGTCCCTCGACACCTACGCCGACAGCATCACCCCCGAGGCCGCCTGCACGAGCCTGCAGCTCCATCTCCAGGTCAGCCCGGAGGCGTTCGCCGCCAACTGGAACGCCGCCCAGGCCATCGCGGGCCCGCAGGTGGCCCTGGCGGCCAACTCGCCCTTCCTGTTCGGCCGCAGGCTATGGCAGGAGACCAGGATCCCGCTGTTCGAGCAGGCCACCGACACCCGCCCGGTGGAGCTGAAGATCCAGGGGGTGCGGCCCAGGGTGTGGTTCGGCGAGCGGTGGATCACCTCGGTCTTCGATCTCTTCGAGGAGAACACCCGCTACTTCCCCGCGCTGCTTCCCCTGTGCGACGAGGCCGACCCGCGTGAGGAGCTGGCGTGCGGGATCACCCCCCGGCTCGGCGAGCTGACCCTGCACAACGGCACCGTCTACCGGTGGAACCGGCCGGTCTACGCGGTGGTGGACGGCACCCCGCACCTGCGGGTGGAGAATCGGGTGCTGCCCGCGGGGCCCTCGGTGGCCGACGTCGTCGCCAACGCCGTGTTCTACTACGGGCTCATGCGGGTCCTCCCCTACACCGAGCGCCCGGTGTGGACGCGCATGTCGTTCGCCGCGGCCAGGGACAATCTGCGCGCCGCCGCCCAGTACGGCCTGGACGCCCGGCTCTTCTGGCCGGAACTCGGCGAGGTGACCGCCTCGGAGCTGATCCTGCGCCGCCTGCTGCCGCTCGCCTACGAGGGGCTCGACCAGTGGGGCGTGGCCCCCGAGGCCAGGGACCGGCTGCTGGGGATCGTCGAGCGGCGCTGCCTTACCGGCAGGACCGGGGCGAGCTGGCAGATAGACGCGGTGAACGCGCTCGGCCACCTCGAAAGGCACGAGGCGCTGCGCCGGATGACCCTGCGGTACATGGAGAACATGCACACCAACGAGCCGGTCCACAACTGGCCGTCACTCTGATCGCACCGACTCCTCATGATGAGGTCACCGGATCTCCCTGAGCGTGGAGCCCTCGGGCCCTGACCTCGGGGGAGGAGGCCGTCGACGACTCCGGGGGAGGAGGTCGTCGACGCGTTCTCCCCGGTACGTCGCGATGAGTACGTATGAATCCGTCGGGAGGTTGATGTCCCGACGCCGCGATCCACCTAGTCTGAGGGCCGAGCCATCAGGGGGTGATGCCATGCGGGTAATGGTCGAGGAGATCGGCTGGGCCGTGCGGGGTGCCTGCCGTACCAGCGATCCCGAGCTGTTCTTTCCGCTGACGCAGTCGGCCGAGCACGAGGCGCGGGCGAAGGCGGTCTGCGAGCGGTGTCCGGTTCTCCAGGAGTGCCGGGCATACGCGGTCCGGGCGGCCGAGCCCGAGGGGATCTGGGGCGGCCTGACCGCGCGGGAACGCCGCGGCCTGCGCTTCCCCGCAGGCTGGCGCCAGACCGCCACGGACCGGGCCCCGGTCGCGTAGCCTCGAACCGGATTCGAGAGGATCTCCGCGGTCCGAGGTCCCCGGCGAGGCCCGGCACGCCGGGCGTGGACGGTTGCGTCCACGGAGGTGGTGTACGAGTTGATCTCCGCGGTTCACGATCCGCGGCGCGGCCCGGCACGCCGGGCGTGGAACCGACGTCCGAGGGGGCTGAAGGGGTGGAGCGGAAGCCGACGCGGGACGCCGGTGCCGGGTTTCGGCCGGGGGTTTCGGCGGGGGTGGTGGCGGTGCTGGTGGGGGCCAACGTGCTCAACAACCGCCTGGCACCGAGGCTGGCACCGCTGACCTCGGCCGTGGCCACCGGCGCGCTGCTCCTCCTGGCCCGCCGTTCCGGGATCTCCTGGTCCGAGCTGGGATTCCACGAACGCTCGCGGGGCCTGCGGATAGGTGGCGTGCTCGCCTCCGCCGTGGCGGGGGTCTACGCCGTGGGCGTCACGGTCCCGGTCACCCGTCGCTTCTTCCGCGACGAGCGCGCCCTGTCCCTGTCCCACGCCCGCGCGCTGGAGGAGGCACTGGTCCAGGTGCCGGTCGGCACCGTACTGCTGGAGGAGGTCGGCTTCCGCGGGGTGGTGCACGCCCTCGTTGCCCGCTCCCACGGTCACGGTACGGCGACCGCCGCCTCCTCGATCCTTTTCGGCCTCTGGCACGTCCTCCCCGCGGTGGACATGATGGCCGCCAACCCCGCCCTGAGCCGCCTGGCCTCCGGGGAGGCTCCCACCCGTGACTCCGGGGCGCCCGGCACCCCGGCGGGGGCGCCCGGATGGCAGGTGACGCGCGTCGTGGCCGGTTCCGTGGTCGCGACGGGCCTCGCCGGTGTGCTCTTCACCGAGCTGCGCAGGCGGGGCGGCCTGATGGCGCCGGCGATGTTCCACGTCGCGACCAACTCCCTGGGCTACCTGTTCGCCCGCTTGGCCCCGCCGGACCCGGCGGCGAGGGAGGATCCCGCCCCGCCTGCGACGCGGGCGGGCGGGCGGCGGTGGTGGCGAACGAAGGTCGACGGTGTTCAAGGGGAGCGGGGCCCTGGTGACCTCCTGGGAGGTCAGGCGGTGAAGACCCGCTGGAAGGCCTCGACGTAGCGGCCCTCGCCGAAGCCCGCCTCCGCGGCGGTCCGTGAGAAGCGATCCCGCAGGAAGTTCTCGAAGTCCTCCAGGTGACCGATCTGGCTGGCGTGGGCGCGCAGCGCGGCGAGCTTGCGGTCGAAGGTGTCGGTGATGTCCACGTAGTGGTCGGGTGTCGGGCCGCCGTTCAGCCAGACCTCGCGGACGGTCCATGCCTCAAGGCCCTCGTCGATCAGGAGCGAGGGGAAGGCATAGGGGTTGCGCGCGTCGGGGTAGACGGCGTCGAGGGCGCAGCCGCCGACCGCGCGGTGGTCGGGGTGGCTGGGGGCGATGAACCGGTGGTTGCGCTCGGGGCTGTGGGTGATCACCAGATCGGGCTTGACCTGGCGGATGACCTGGGCGATGTCACGCCGCAACTCCAGGCTCTGCGTCACCGTCCCGTCGTGGTAGCCGAGGTAGCGCACATCGGTCACGCCGACGGCCTTGGCGGCGTTGGACTGCTCGGTGCGGCGGAGCTCGGCCATGCCGCCGTTGTCCAGCTCGCGGTCGAAGCCGCCCGCGTCGCCGTCGGTGACCACGCAGTAGGTGACCTCGACGCCCCGGTCGGTGAATCGCGCGATCGAGCCCGCGGCACCGAAGTCGACGTCGTCGGGATGTGCGGCGACCGCGAGTACACGGTTGATCTCATCTTCGGACAGCATGGAACGCCCTTCCGTCTTTTCCGCGTACGCTCGATCGTCACAACCGCAGCGAAGCCCGCCCACATTCCTTTATGGCCGTTGGACCCGGTTGTCGGCCGGTCGTTCTAACCTAGGGGACGTGTCGATCCCAGCCTCCTCTCTGACCCACCCGTTGCTCGACGGGCTCAATCCTCAGCAGCGCGAGGCCGTCGTGCACCACGGCAGCCCCCTGCTCATCGTCGCGGGCGCGGGCTCCGGCAAGACCCGGGTGCTGACCCACCGCATCGCCTATCTGCTGGGTGAGCGGGGTGTGCAGCCGCAGGAGATCCTGGCGATCACCTTCACCAACAAGGCGGCGCGGGAGATGAAGGACCGGGTCGACAAGCTCATCGGCCCGCGTTCGGCGGCGATGTGGGTGATGACCTTCCACAGCGCGTGCGTGCGGATCCTGCGCCGCGAGGCCAAGCGCCTGGGCTTCCCCTCGGGCTTCTCCATCTACGACCAGGCCGACTCGCAGCGCCTGATGGCGATGGTCTGCCGCGAGATGGACCTCGATCCCAAGCGCTACCCGCCGAGGTCGTTCTCCGCCCAGGTCAGCAACTTCAAGAACGAGCTGATCGACTACGAGACGGCGGCGGCCCAGGCCTCCACACATCTGGAGCGCAAGCTCGCCGAGGCGTACCGCAACTACCAGCAGAAGCTCACCGAGGCCGGAGCGATGGACTTCGACGACCTCATCATGCTGACGGTGACGCTGTTCCAGATCTTCCCCGACGTGGCCGAGCACTATCGGCTCCGCTGGCGCCACATCATGGTCGACGAGTACCAGGACACCAACCACGCGCAGTACACCCTGATCCGCGAGCTGGCGGGCCGTCCCGAGCTGCGCACCGCCGACGGAGACCTGGTCAGGGAGGGTGGCGTCGCCCCGGCCGAGCTGTGTGTGGTGGGTGACGCCGACCAGTCGATCTACGCCTTCCGCGGCGCGACGATCCGCAACATCCTGGAGTTCGAGCGCGACTACCCGGAGGCCAGGACGATCCTGCTGGAGCAGAACTACCGCTCCACCCAGACGATCCTGTCCGCCGCCAACGCGGTGATCTCGCGCAACGAGAGCCGCAAGCCCAAGAACCTCTGGTCCGACCAGGGAGCCGGGGTGAAGATCATCGGCTATGTCGCGGACAACGAGCACGACGAGGCGATGTTCGTCGCCCAGGAGGTCGACAGGCTCACCGACCACGAAGACGTCGTACCAGGTCAGGTCGCCGTGTTCTACCGGACCAACGCCGCCTCCCGGGTGTTCGAGGAGATCTTCATCCGGACCGGCCTGCCGTACAAGGTGGTGGGCGGGGTGCGCTTCTACGAGCGTAAGGAGGTCCGCGACCTCCTGGCCTACCTGCGCTTCCTGTCCAACCCGAACGACGTGGTGTCGCTGCGCCGCATCCTCAACGTGCCCAAGCGCGGCATCGGCGAGCGGGCCGAGGCGATGGTCGAGGCGTTCGTGAGCAGGGAGCGGATCCCTTACTGGGAGGGGCTCCGCCGGGCGGACGACGCGCCGGGCATGGCCACCCGCTCGCTCAAGGCCATCGCCGAGTTCGTCGAGCTGATGGACGAGCTGATGGTGAAGGCAGACGACATGTCGCCCTCGCAGCTGGCCCAGGAGGTGCTGGCGAGCACCGGATACCGCCTGGAGCTCACCGCCTCCAACGACCCGCAGGACGAGAGCCGCCTGGAGAACCTGGACGAGATGATCTCGGTCGCCTCCGAGTTCGAGGAGGCCAACCCCGAGGGCACGCTGGTGGAGTTCCTGGAGCAGGTCTCCCTGGTCGCCGACGCCGACCAGATCCCTGCGGCCGACGGGGGCCAGGGCGTGGTGACGCTGATGACGCTGCACACGGCCAAGGGGCTGGAGTTCCCCGTGGTGTTCCTCACCGGCATGGAGGACGGGGTCTTCCCGCACATGCGCTCACTCGGCGAGCCGAAGGAGCTGGAGGAGGAGCGCCGACTGGCCTATGTCGGCATCACCCGCGCCGAGCAGCGCCTCTATGTCTCCCGGGCCGCCGTCCGCAGTTCCTGGGGCTCGCCCGCCTTCAACCCGGCCTCCCGGTTCGTCGCGGAGATCCCGGCCGAGCTGGTCGAGTGGCGCGGCACCTCGGAGAAGACCGCCTGGGGCGCTGCCACCCGCCGTGACTCCCGCCCCGCCCCGGCCAGGAAGTCCGACGGCAGGCAGATCCCCAACCTGACCCCCGGGGACCGGGTCACCCACGACAAGTTCGGCCTGGGCACCGTCGTGTCCGTGGACGGTGTCGCGGAGAAGACCAAGGCCAAGATCGATTTTGGTGGCGGGGTGGGGGAGAAGGTCCTGCTGCTGGCGTACGCGAAACAACTGGAGAAGCTCTGAGGTCCTGTGGGGCGCCCGGCGGCGACGGAGCGACCGGCCTCGTAGGAAGGGGCACGGTGGCGACGGAGCGGGACCGGCCTCGTAGGAAGGGGCACGGTGGCGACGGAGCGGGACCGGCCTCGTAGGAAGGGCACGGCGGCTGCCGCTCACCGTGCCCTTCCCATGCTCCTCGATCCCCCGGATCAGTTCGTGAGAAGTTCCCTGATGGGGTCCTCGGGCTGGTCTGCGCCAATGGTGAGCTCGTTGAAGTCGGCCACCTGGTCGGCGGGCGGCGCCTTGACGGTGACCTTGGTGCCCCAGCCCGTGTAGCGGGTGTCGTTGACGTAGGTCAGCTCGGTGCTGTTGAGGCCCTGGGTGGACTCGGTGTACGACGACACGACCCGGCGGACCAGCTGGTCGGAGCCGATGTAGATCTTCCAGGTCACCGGGAGGGCGGCGGACCTGCCGGTGGGCTTCCTGCCCAGCATCGCGCGTACCGAGGGGGAGACCTTGAAGAGCTCGCCCAGCGTGATCGTGCCCGAGTGGACGGTGGTCCGGGTGCCGTCCCAGGTCCCGCCGGGGCGCCTGGCGCCGGTGTGGGCCAGGGTCGCCTTCAGCGTTCCGGGCTCGACGGTGCTGATGATCTGCTGGACGGCGCTGACCAGGGAGAGCGAGTCGCCGCGGACGCGCAGCCACTTCTTGCCCTCGGGCATGGAGTCGGCGAAGAAACCGCCCGAGGTGTAGGAGACGCCCTTCAGTGAGATCGTCCGCGATGGGGTGAACAGGCCCTTGAACTCGCCGTCCTGCGTGGGCAGGTTGAACGTGGTGGTCAGGTCCGAGGCGACCAGACCCGGCCTGCCGAACTCCAGCACACCGTTGCGCCGGGTGAAGATCGTCCGATATTTTTTGCCCTCACCGACGATCTTCGTGTTCTCGGTGAGCTTCACGCCCCTGTGGGTTCTGAACTGGCGCTTCAGCGCCGAGACCGGGTCGGACTTCGCGGCCGGGTCGGTCTTCGCGGCCGGGTCGGTCTTCGCGGCCGGGTCGGTCTTCGCGGCCTGGGCGGTCTTCGTGGTCTGGGCGCTCGCCGGGGTGACGGTCACCAGCGTGGGAACCATCAGGGCCGCCACGGTGGCGCCGGTCAGGGCGGCGATCGTTCGCCTCATCGAGAGATCCTCCCGTATGTGTCCTCGCGTCGTCGCGGAGGGGGGAAAGAAGATTCTTCCCTATATGCCGAAATATTGGATCAAGAATCACCGGGCCCCGCGCGGCTGAGGGGAACCGGCGCCCGGTGGGCGAAGCGCGGCCGTGCCCGGCAGGTGCAGCCTGCCGGGCACGGCCGTCCGGTGCCGGGTGTGATCAGCGCGGAAGGATCACTTGACGGTCAGCAGCGGGATGGGCGTGTCGGCTTCGAAGCCCGCCTGCAGTTCCTTCACCGTGGCGACCTGGTCGGCCGGCGGGGCGTCGATCGTGACCTTCGAACCCCAGTTGGTGTAGCGGGTGTCGACGGTCCAGGCCGGCCCACTCGAGAACTGCGTGTACGAGGTCGCCAGTCTCGCGGGGAGCCGGTCGGCGTTTAGGAACAGCTTCCAGTTGATCGTGGTCTTGGCCTGTTCGCCGGAGAGCTTCCCCCCATCGTGTGACGCGCGGAACCACGGCGAGACCTTCTGTAGCTCACCGAAAGTGATCTTCCCGGCGTAGGCGATCGGCTTCTTGAGCGTGGCGTGCGCGAGGAGGGTCTTGAGGGTCGCGGGCTCGGCGACGTTGATGAGCTGGCCCATCGAGCCGGTCACGCCGAGCGTGTCCCCCGGGTACCCGAGCCAGGGCTTGTCCTGCGGCAGAAACTGGCCGAAGGCCCCGCCTGAGAGGTACGCCTTTTTCTTGACCCGGACAACTCGTTCGGGCTCGGCCAGTCCGGCGAGCAGCTTGCTGAACTTCTTCTGCTCCTCGGTTTCCTCGGTGCCGTCTTCTCCGGCGCTGAATGCGAAGGCACCCTCATCGAAACGCAGCTGGGTGGTGTGGTCCGACGCGCTGATCCCGGAGGTGCTGAACTGCAATTCACCCCTACGGTGGCCGGCAATCGTGTTCTTGGAGCTGCCCTGCGTCTTCAGGATGTCGACGTAGGTGACGCCATGGCCGTTTTTGAGCTGGCCCTTCAGCGCGGTGATCGGATCGGCGGCCTGTGCGTGCGCGGTCGATGCCAGCGCCGGAGCGCCGAGTACGGCCGTTGCGGCGCACGCCAGTCCGGCGATGTATCGCTTCAAAGGAAAATCCTCCTGACTGACCCCTCCGCCCCGTCGGGGAGGGGATTACACACTCTCGCTGCGCAAGATCACGAAAGGGTAGCGCATTTGGAGGATTGCCTTGAATTAAACGTGCATATTTCATGCAGAGACGTCTCCTCGGGCGTCGGAAGGCCGCCGGGCATGTCGGTGCGGATATTTTATCTCCGGCCAATCACGGACCGTCAGATTTGTTTTTTCGCGATTCAGCCGATCGGCAGGACCGTCGGCCCGGGGAAAACGGCGCCGACCCGGCCGGCGTCGGCGGTGTCCTCGGGAGGCGGCGGAACGAGGGTGACAGACGAGCCCCAGCCGGTGTAGCGGGTGTCCACGACCGTGCTCGTGTACCTCCCGGGATTGCCGCTGAGCGGCTGCCGCCAGGTGGTGCTCAGCCTGCGGACCAGGTTCGAGCGGTCCAGCCAGAGCCTGAAGCCGACCGGGATCCTGGCGCTCCTGCCCTTGGGTGGCCCGGCCGGCCTGTCGCGGAGCGAGGGGGAGGCATCCTAGAGCGCGCGCAGCGTCACGGCGCCGAACGTGCCCGAGCGCAGCTCCGAGGGGCTGAGAATCGCGGCGGCGGGAACGCTTCGGCGAGATGGAGGCCGGTTACGCTGCCGACAGAGTTCACGTTGCGAGGAGAGCGCGGATGGGGAGGTCTGGATGGACGCCGTGCCGAGGATCCGCGTCGTCATCGCCAAGCCGGGGCTGGACGGCCATGACCGGGGGGTGAAGATCGTGGCGAGGGCGCTGCGGGACGCCGGGATGGAGGTCGTCTACACGGGCCTGCACCAGACGCCGGAGCAGGTGGTGCGCACCGCGATCCAGGAGGACGCCGCGGCGATCGGGCTGTCCATCCTGTCCGGCGCGCACATGACGCTCTTCGCCAGGGTGCTGGAGTTGCTGGAGGAGAACGACGCGAGCGACATCGTGGTGTTCGGCGGCGGGATCATCCCCGAGGCCGACATGCCCGCGCTCCAGGAGATGGGCGTCGCGCGGATCTTCACCCCGGGGGCCACCACCCAGGAGATCGTCGACTGGGTGCGGAGTGCGATCCCCTCGCCGGCCTGACGGGGTCTGACCGGCCCGACGACAGGTGCCGGCAACGTCCGGTCATGGTGGCGAACAACATTCGGGATGCGTGATCTGGGACCCGGTTACCTGGCCATGCCATAAGGCGGGCTACGCTTCATTGGCGCAAAACCGCCGAGCTCCCCCTTGGATTGTGGAGCCGGCCCACTCACATCTATACACCAGCCGGACAAGCAAGGACGGACCCTCGTGGACCTGTTCGAACATCAGGCGAAGGAGCTCTTCGCGGAGTACGGCATCCCGGTGCCGCGCGGCATTGTCGCGCACACCGTGGAGGAGGCACGGGCGGCAGCCGAGCAGCTGACCGGCCGTGTCGTCGTCAAGGCCCAGGTCAAGACCGGTGGCCGAGGTAAGGCCGGCGGCGTGAAGGTGGCGGACGACGCCGCCGACGCCGCAGGCAAGGCCACCAACATCCTCGGCATGGACATCAAGGGCCACACGGTCCACAAGGTCCTGATCGAGGAGGCCAGCGCGATCGCGGAGGAGTACTACTTCTCCTTCCTGCTCGACCGCGCGAACCGCACGTTCCTCGCCATCTGCTCCGCCGCGGGCGGCATGGAGATCGAAGAGGTCGCGCACACCAATCCCGAGAAGGTCGCGCAGGTTCCGATCTCCCCTCTGGACGGTGTCGACCGGGCCAGGGCCCGCGAGATCGCCCAGGCAGGCGGCCTGCCGGAGGTGGCGCTCGACGGCGCCGCCGACCTCATCGAGAAGCTCTGGTGCGCCTTCGTCGACGAGGACGCCTCGCTCGTCGAGGTCAACCCGATGATCCTGTCCGCGGACGGTCAGGTGAAGGCCCTCGACGGCAAGGTCACCCTCGACGACAACGCGTCCTTCCGCCAGGCGGACCACGCGGCCTTCGAGGACAAGGCCGCCGAGGACCCGCTGGAGGCCGCGGCCAAGGCCAAGGACCTCAACTACGTCAAGCTCGACGGCTCTGTCGGCATCATCGGCAACGGCGCGGGTCTGGTCATGTCGACCCTGGATGTCGTCGCCTACGCGGGCGAGTCCTTCGTCGGCCGGCCCAAGCCCGCCAACTTCCTCGACATCGGCGGCGGCGCCTCGGCCGAGGTGATGGCGGCCGGCCTGGAGATCATCATCTCCGACCCCGCGGTGAAGTCGATCTTTGTCAACGTCTTCGGCGGCATCACCGCCTGTGACGAGGTCGCCAACGGCATCGTCTCGGCCTTCCAGCTGCTGGAGTCCCGCGGCGAGAGCGTGAGCCGCCCGCTGGTCGTCCGGCTGGACGGTAACAACGCCGAACTCGGGCGTCAGATTCTCTCCGACGCCAAGCTGTCCGGCGTCGAACTGGTGGACACCATGGACGATGCGGCCAAGCGTGCCGCCGAGCTCGCAGCGGTAGGTGCGTAATGGCCATCTGGCTGACCGAGAACAGCAAGATCATCGTTCAGGGCATGACCGGCGGTGAGGGTACCAAGCACACCCGCCGCATGCTCGCCTCCGGTGCCCGTGTCGTCGGCGGCGTCAACGCCCGCAAGGCCGGCACCGTCCACGAGGGCCTGCCCGTCTTCGGTACCGTCGCCGAGGCCATGAAGGAGACCGGCGCCGACGTGTCGGTCGTCTTCGTGCCCCCGGCGTTCACCAAGGACGCCGTCAAGGAGGCCATCGACGCCGAGATCCCGCTCTGCGTGGTCATCACCGAGGGTGTCCCGATCCACGACACCACCGAGTTCTGGGCCTACGCGATCGCCAAGGGCGGCAAGACCCGCATCATCGGGCCGAACTGCCCCGGCATCGCCTCGCCCGGCGCCTCCAACGCGGGCATCATCCCGGCCGACATCACCAGCGCAGGCCGCATCGGCCTGGTCTCGAAGTCGGGCACGCTGACCTACCAGCTCATGTACGAGCTGCGTGACATCGGTTTCTCCACCGCGGTGGGCATCGGTGGCGACCCGGTCATCGGCACCACCCACATCGACGCGCTGCAGGCGTTCCAGGACGACCCGGGCACCGACGCGATCGTGATGATCGGTGAGATCGGCGGCGACGCCGAGGAGCGCGCGGCCGCCTACATCGAGCAGCACGTCACCAAGCCGGTCGTCGCCTACGTGGCGGGCTTCACCGCCCCCGAGGGCAAGACCATGGGGCACGCGGGCGCGATCGTGTCCGGTTCGGCCGGTACCGCCCAGGGCAAGAAGGACGCCCTGGAGAAGGTCGGCGTTCGCGTCGGCAAGACCCCGAGCGAGACCGCCCGTCTGATGCGCGAGGTCATCGAGTCCCTCTAGCGAGGGTCCGGGACGCGAGTCCCGGGTGGGCGAACGCGGCACGGTGCCGCGCGATCCGGCGGCACTCCCGTCGCCGGCACCTCGCGCGGATTCCGCCACGTCGAGGCCGCGTCGAGTACGACCGAGGGCGCCCGGCATTCCGCCGGGCGCCCTTCGCCGTCCGGGGTCTCGGAGTACGGTCGTCCCGGATGTCACCGATGTCCTGCCGACTCCCCGTATCGGCACTGTCGGGACGGCGCGAGGAAGACCGAACGCGGTGTGCGGGGTCTCGGGGGCCGGTGTCGCCCGGATACCACAGGCCGCTTCTGTCACGCCGTCCGCGACACGCGGGGCGCGGAAGTCTCTTCCGCACCGAAGATCCTGAGACCATCGACTACTGTGACGGCCCTCTTCGATCAGCTCCGGACGGCTCCCCGTAACGTCCTCAGCCGTATCCCCCTGCCCGGCCTCACGGGTGACGACGACGACGTCCGCCGGCCGCTTCCCGTCTCCGGGATGCTCGCGGCCGCCTGGACGCTCGGCGTGGGGCTGGCGGTGCTCACCACGCTCACCCTGGTCGGCTGGATCGCCGCACCGCGCGGCGCGCTCGGCTCGGGACTGCCCGCGGTGTTCCGCACGGCCTCGCAGCTCTGGCTGGCCGCGCACCACGCGGGCTTCGCGATCCCCGGCGGCTCGGTGGGCCTGCTCCCGCTCGGACTGGCGGTCCTGCCCGCCTTCCTGCTCTACCGTGCCGGGATATGGATGGCCAGGGACGCGGACCTGCGGCTCCGGCTGCCCGCCCGGCTGCCCAAGAACACCCCCAGGCAGGTGTCCAACGCCCGCCGCAGGGCACAGCTGATCCTGATCGCCCAGGCGGGAATCTCACTGGCGGCACCGTACGCGTTGCTGGCCGGGATCATCGCGCTGGTCGCCAGGAACGAGATCACCCAGCCATTCCTCGGTGAAGTGCTGGTCAGCCACCTGGTGCTGGCCTTCATCGCGGGCTCCGTGGCCGTCGCCAGGACGATCGGGCCCTGGCGATCGATGCTGCGCCTGCTGCCCGAGCGGCTGCGCTCGGTGGTGGTCGGCACGTCCGCCGCACTGGTGATCATGCTTGTGGCGGGTGCCGTCATAGTTCTCGGGGCCGTCGCGGTCAACTTCGGGCAGGTCGGGGAGCTGTCGGGGGTCCTGTCGCCGGGGTTCGTCGGCGGTCTGCTGCTCCTGCTGATCCAGGGGCTCTACCTGCTCAACGCCGTCATCTGGGGCATGGCCTACATCGCGGGACCCGGTTTCGCGGTCGGCACCGGCACGCTGGTCGCGCCGACGGGCGTGCAACTGGGCACGGTGCCCAGCCTGCCGATCCTGGGCGCGCTGCCGGAGGCGGGCCCGACCCCCGTCTGGGTGATGGTCGTGATCGCGGTGCCTTTCCTGGCCGGGGCGGTGGCGGGCATCCTGGTCGTCCGGATCTCGCCCTCCCCCTCGTACGAGGGGGCACCGCTGTGGGGGTTCGTCTGCGGGCTGGCGACCGGGGCGGTGGCGGGTCTGCTGGCGGCGCTCTCCGGCGGCTCGCTCGGCGGCGCGAGGCTGTCCGAGGTGGGTCCGGCCGGGTGGGAGGTGATGCTCTCGGTGACGCTGGAGGTGGGTGTCGCGGCGGGGATCGCCGCCGGGCTGGCCAACTGGTGGCTGATCTTCCGGGGGCACAACGCGGCGGTCACCAAGGCGGCGGCCAGGGTCGGTACGGCCACCGCGCCGGTCCGCAAGGCCGGGGTCAAGATTGCCAAGGCCGCCGGCTCGGTGGCCAGCAAGGTCGGTTTCGCCGAGTCGGAGGAGCTCCGCAAGCTCCCCGGTTACTGGTTGGATGCCACGGAATGCGACACCCAGCCGATCCCGGTCATCAGGGACGACTGGGAGGACGAGCACGCCTCGGCCGCCGCGGAGAGCTCGCCGAAGGCCGGCCGTCCGGAGCCGCCGCGCCCGCCCCGGCGCGACATCGTCGACGAGACCGACGACAAGGGCGGCCATGTGATCTACGTTGACCCCTACGCCTGGGACCGCGACTGATACGCCTGGGGCCGTGACCGATACGCCTGGGACCGTGACCGATACGCCTGGGACCGCGACTGATACGCCTGGGGCCGTGACTGATACGCCTGGGGCCGTGACTGATACGCCTGGGACCGTGACCCCCTATGCCTGGGGGCGTGACCTACGCCTGGGGCCGTGGACTGAGCGCCGTCGCGGATCACGCGCCCGGCCGCCCCGCCCCAGGCGCCTCGATCAGGCCTGGTGAGCCCTCCTCATCCGCTCAGGGAGGGAAGGGGAACTGCAGCTGGCCGGGCTGGACGAAGGGCATCTTCTTCTCCATGGCCCGCTCAAGCCGCTCCACGCACTCGTTCTGCGCCGAGACGGTGCCCGCTCCCTTACCGCACTCGGTGTAGGTGGTCAGCTCGGCACCGAAGTAGAACTGCATGGCCGTCACCGAGGTCGACACCAGCAGAGCGCCGACCGACAGCACGACGCCCGCCACGGCGGTGCCGGCGGGTTTGGGGATGGAACGCAGTGTCCGGATGGCGCGAACTGAGGTGACAAGGGCGAAAATCGCCATGACGAGTCCCGCGAGGGGGAGTACCAACGTCATCACCACCGCGGTGACCGTGAGCCACAGCGCCCTTCGACCGGCGCTCTCGGTGGACCGCACCTGGACCGGTAGTGTCACCTGACCTCCTTGCATCGTTCGTGCGGACAGGCCGATACCCTTGCAGCGGCGTGAGTCCCCGTCCGAATGGAGTGCGTCGGTGTCATCCCAGGCCGTTCGGCTTGTGGTCCTCGTGTCCGGTTCTGGGACCAACCTACAGGCCCTTTTGGACGCTGTGGCAGACGAGACCTACGGTGCCGGCGTGGTGGCGGTGGGTGCCGATCGCGACGGTGTCGAAGGGCTGGCCCGCGCGCAGCGTGCGGGAGTGCCGACCTTCGTGGAGAGGGTGTCCGACCATCCCAGCCGTGAGGAGTGGGATCGGGCGTTCGCCGCCCGCATCGCGGAGTACCGGCCGGACCTCGTGGTCTGCGCGGGGTTCATGAAGATCCTCGGCAAGCCGACGCTGGAGGCGTTCCCGGTCCTCAACACCCATCCCGCTCTGCTGCCCTCGTTCCCGGGCGCGCACGGTGTCCGCGACGCGCTCTCGTACGGTGTGCGCGTCACCGGCTGCACCGTGATGCTCGCCGACGCGGGGGTCGACACCGGGCCGATCATCGCCCAGGAGGCCGTGCCCGTGCTGGACGGCGACGACGAGGCGGCACTGCACGAGCGCATCAAGTCCGTCGAGCGTCACCTGCTCGTGGACACCGTCGGCCGGATGGCCCGCGAGGGCTGGACCGTCACCGGCAGGACTGTTCGATTCGGACGACCCGGCGAATGAGCCGGGCGCCCCGGAGAAAACCGGAACCAACCAGGAGGAGCACGAAGTGACCCGCATCGCCATCCGGCGCGCGTTGATCGCGGTGTATGACAAGAGCGGGCTGGAGGAGTTGGCCCGTGGGCTCGACGCCGCGGGGGTGGAGATCGTCTCCACCGGGGGCACCGCCGCGAAGATCACCTCTTTCGGCGTCCCCGTCACTCCCGTCGAGTCGCTTACCGGCTTCCCCGAGTGCCTCGACGGCCGGGTCAAGACCCTGCACCCGCGCGTGCACGCCGGCCTGCTGGCCGACGGCGGCAACCCCTCCCACGTCAAGCAGCTCGAAGAGCTGGAGATCGAGCCGTTCGAGCTGGTGGTGGTCAACCTCTACCCGTTCCAGGAGACCGTGGCCTCCGGTGCCTCCGACGCCGAGTGCGTGGAGCAGATCGACATCGGCGGTCCCGCGATGATCCGGGCCGGGGCCAAGAACCACAGCACCGCCGCGGTCGTGGTCGACCCGGCCTCCTACGGCGACGTGCTCGCCGCGGTCGCCGAGGGCGGCTTCACCCTCACCGAGCGCCGCCGCCTGGCCGCCGCCGCGTACGCGCACACCGCCTCCTACGACACCGCGGTGGCCACCTGGTTCGCGGACGTCTACGCCGCGGAGGAGGGCGTGTGGCCGCGCTACCTGGGCGCGGCCTGGGAGCTCAAGTCGCCGCTGCGCTATGGCGAGAACCCGCACCAGGGCGCGGCCCTGTACTCGAGCGGGAAAGCCGGCCTGGCGGACGCCGAGCAGCTGCACGGCAAGGAGATGTCCTACAACAACTACCTGGACGCCGACGCCGCCTGGCGGGCGGCGTGGGACTTCGACGGGCCCGCCGTGGCGATCATCAAGCACCAGAACCCGTGCGGCATCGCGGTCGGCGCCGACGTCGCCGAGGCGCACCGCAAGGCACACGCCTGCGACCCCGTCTCCGCGTACGGCGGCGTGATCGCGGTCAACGCGGAGGTGACCGAGGAGCTGGCCCGCCAGATCGCCGAGGTGTTCACCGAGGTTGTGGTGGCTCCCTCCTACACGGCCGAGGCACTGGCGCAGCTCACCGGTAAGAAGAACATCCGGCTGCTGGCCTGCCCGCGGGGGCCGTCCAACCCGCTGGAGTTCCGCCGGATCGACGGCGGTCTGCTGGTGCAGAACGCCGACCGGGTCGACGCCCCGGGCGACGACCCGTCCACCTGGGAGCTGAAGGCGGGGGCCGCCGCCTCCGCCGAGGTCCTCGCGGATCTGGCCTTCGCCTGGCGGGCGTGCCGTTCGGTGAAGTCCAACGCGATCCTGCTGGCCGCGGACGGCGCGAGCGTGGGCGTCGGCATGGGCCAGGTCAACCGGGTCGACTCGGCGCGGCTCGCGGTCTCCCGGGCGGGCGAGCGCGTCCAGGGGGCCGTGGCGGCCTCCGACGCGTTCTTCCCCTTCGCCGACGGCCTGCAGATCCTCATCGACGCGGGAGTGAAGGCGGTCGTGGAGCCGGGCGGCTCGATCAGGGACGAGGAGGTCATCGCCGCGGCCGAGGCCGCGGGAGTGACCCTCTACTTCACCGGCACCCGTCACTTCTTCCACTGATCTCCCCTGTCGGCCGTCCTCTCCGTACGGCTGCCGCACAGGTGTGGCAGCCGTACACGGGAGATAGGAGAGTGGCCAATTAGACAGGATTACCTGGGTGAAAAAGGTTTGACCTGCGGTTAGTCTGAAGCGTCCCTTTCCTTCCTGCCGCGGAGACCCCTCATGCCACTGCTCGACCACGCCCTGCACGCCTTCGTGATCATGCAGGATTTCTGGGGCAGCCCACTGATGATGATCATCGTCGCGCTCGGCGCGGCCTACCTCGGCGGGCGGGCCATGGAGTGGATCCCCTTCACCCGCAGGATCATCGAGCGTAAGGAAGCGGAGCGCGGTTCGTCCTCGTGAGAGGGTTGGCATCATGAGTGCGCGTATTCTCGACGGCAAGGCCACGGCGGCAAAGATCAAGGCAGACCTCACGGCGCGGGTGACCGCGCTGCGGGAGCGGGGCATCGTCCCCGGACTCGGCACGGTTCTGGTGGGAGACGACCCGGGCAGCCAGATCTACGTCGCGGGCAAGCACCGCGACTGCGCGGAGGTCGGCATCTCCTCCATCCGCAGGGACCTGCCGGAGAACGCCACCCAGGCCGAGGTCGAGACGGTCATCGACGAGCTCAACGCCTCCAACGAGTGCACCGGCTACATCGTCCAGCTTCCGCTGCCCCGTCACCTCGACACGCAGGCGCTGATCGAGCGGATGGACCCGGCGAAGGACGCCGACGGCCTCCACCCGGCCAACCTGGGTCGTCTGGTCCACATGGTCGACGCGCCGCTGCCCTGCACGCCGTACGGCATCGTCGTGCTCCTGCAGGAGTACGGGGTGCCGCTCAAGGGGGCGGAGGTCGTCGTGGTCGGCCGCGGCATCACCGTGGGCCGCTCGCTCGGCCTGCTGCTGACCCGCCGCTCGGAGAACGCCACGGTCACCCTCTGCCACACCGGCACCTCGGACCTGGCGGCCCACACCCGGCGCGCCGACATCGTCGTCGCCGCGGCCGGGGTGCCACATCTGATCACCGCGGACATGGTGAAACCAGGTGCCGCCGTGCTCGACGTCGGTGTCTCCCGGGTCGACGGGAAGATCGCCGGTGACGTCGCCCCCGGCGTCGGAGACGTCGCGGGCTTCCTCACCCCCAACCCCGGCGGTGTGGGCCCGATGACCCGGGCCATGCTGCTCACCAACGTGGTCGAGGCCGCGGAGAGGCGCGCTCGCGAGCGGGGCTGACCCCGCCGGCAGGCCGGCCCCGCGTGCGGGCCGATCTCACAGAGCCGATCTCACAGAGCCGATCTCACAGAGCCGATCTCACAGAGCCGATCTCACAGAGCCGATCTCACAGAGCCGATCTCACAGAGCCGATCTCACAGAGCCGGTCTGGCGGGGTCGATCCAACAGGGCCGATCTAACAGGGCCGATCCAACAGGGCCGGCTTCGCGGGGCAGACCGATCTCACCGAGCAAGCCGGTCCCTGGGGAGGGACCGGCTCCTCGGGTGGTTCGGTCTCCCGGGCGGCCCGACTACGACGCCCTGCGGTTCGCGGCGGTGGCCGCCGTCTGGGACTCCGCGGCGCCGGTCGCGCGCTGCGGCGGCACCACGGGGGTGGGCCTCACCAGCCCCAGGGCGACGACCTCGTTCGCCAGCCTGGTGCGCCGGTTGGTCCCCTCCGGGATCCGGAACTTCTGGTAGAGACGCAGAAGGTGCTGCTTGACAGCCGCCTCCGTCACCACCAGGTCGTCGGCGATCTCCCTGGCCGTGGCCGGTGCGACGAACGCCTCGTCCGACAGCGCCGGACGGCAGAGCGATGTCAGGACGTCCACCTCCCGCCTGGTCAGCTCCGGTGCCGCGGCGCGGCGGAGCTCGACCTCCGGGGCGAAGTCCTCGCGCGGCACCCCGCCGATCCTGCCTCGTGCCGCGCCGAAGGACACCACGTCACCGTCATCAAGCACCCTCCGGGCGATCGGCCGGCCGTTGACCCGGGTGCCGTTGCGGGACAGGCCCAGGTCAACGACATACAGGTAGGGGCCGCGCCGGACGAATTCCGCGTGTAGCCGGGACACACTCGGATCGGTCAGCCGGATGTCCACTCCACGGCCACGTCCGATCGTCGTGATCTCGGGGCGCAACGGGACCACCTCGCCGGTGTCCTCGATGCGTATGAACGGCCCCTCCACGGCAGTTCCTCCCCAGGTAGCCCGCCGTAACTATTCCTACAGCTCCGGCTTACCCAAACGAGGTGATGGGGAATCGCCTTTGCCAGAAAGAGAATCATTCCTGAAATTGGCCTGGACCTCTTGGGAGGGTTTCCGCTGCTCACAGGTAGACTTCGGGCACAGATAAGCGGAGGAAACACTCATGGCGGACAAGCCCACCAAAGGCCTCGCCGATGTCGTAGCCGCGTCCACAGCGCTCAGTGACATCGACGGTCAGGCCGGTCGCCTCTTCTATCGTGGCTACGACATCCACGATCTGGCCGACCGCACCACCTTCGAAGAGATCGCCCACCTTCTGCAGTACGGCGCACTCCCCACAGGGGAACAGCTGTCGGCGTACGAGGAGGAGCTGGTTCGAGGACGTACGCTCGGCAGACTCGTCGAGGCCAACATCCCGGAGATCGCGGAGAAGCAGGCCCCGATGGAGGCGTTGCGCACACTGGTCTCGCTGGCCGGAGGTGATGATCCGGACAAGGACTCCAACGACCCCGAGGCGAACCTGCGCAAGGCCGCCAGGCTGACCGCGCAGCAGCCGATCCTCGTCGCCCGCTACCACGCGGCCAGGACCGGTGCCGTCATCCCCGACCCGGACCCCGAGCTGAGCGTGGCGGCGAACTTCCTCCTCCAGATCACCGGCCGTACCCCCGGTGAGCGCGAGGTCGAGATCTTCGACACCTGCCTGGTCCTGCACGCCGACCACACGATGAACGCCTCCACGTTCGCCGCCCGTGTCTGCGCCGCGACCCTGTCCGACATGCACTCGGCCATCGTGGCGGCCATCGGCACTCTCAAGGGGCCCTTGCACGGCGGCGCCAACGAGCAGGTCATGCGCACCCTGGAGTCGCTCGACGCGGGCACCGTCGCCCAGTCGGTACGCGACAGGCTCGCCGCGGGCGAGAAGATCATGGGCTTCGGGCACCGCGTCTACAAGACCGAGGACCCGCGCGCCACGCACCTGCGCCAGATGTCGCGGGAGCTCGGCGAGGCCTCCGGTGACGACACGTACTACCGGATGTCGAAGGAGATGGAGGAGGTCGTCTTCGAGACCAAGGGCCTCTATCCGAACGTCGACTTCTACGCGGCGACCGTCTACCACTACCTCGGCATCCCGACGGACCTGTTCACCCCGGTCTTCTCGGTCAGCCGCATGTCAGGATGGACCGCGCACGTCATCGAGCAGCACGCCGACAACCGGCTGATCCGCCCGGACAGCGAGTACATCGGCGAGCGGGACCAGAAGTGGAAGCCGATCGCCGAGCGATGAGCCGGAATCAGATGCGAGAGCGGGGGGTGGGCCGATGAACGCGCGAGCGGTGAACGCGAGCGAGGAGCGTTGGGGGCCGTATCCGCTGGTGGTGGCCGGTGCGGCCGCCGCAATGGTCTTCGCCGTGCTGCTGGACATGCCCGAATGGGGCGGTTTCGCCCTCGGCGCCGTCATGACGCTGGGGGCGCTGGCCCGGCTGGCCGGAGGTGGGCGGCTCGCCGTGCGCCGCAAGGCCACGGACGCCCTCACCCTCGCCGTCCTCGGAATCGCCCTGATGGCGGGCGGGCTGATCCTCGAGTTTCCGGCTCTCATGCCGATGCGATAGGTCGGAGGAACGGGTACGCCGCAAGGCGGCCGGCCCCGTCCGATAGCCTCAACGGCCAGTGAGCCTCAAAAAGGACTGTCTGGCCAATTTAGTTCAGAAGGGGAACCACACGCATGCCCAAGATCAAGGTAGAGGGCCCCGTCGTCGAGCTTGACGGCGACGAGATGACCCGGATCATCTGGCAGTTCATCAAGGACCAGTTGATCCTTCCCTACCTCGACGTCGACCTGAAGTACTACGACCTCGGGATCGAGCACCGTGACGCCACCGACGACCAGGTGACGATCGACGCCGCCAACGCGATCAAGCAGTACGGCGTCGGCGTCAAGTGCGCCACGATCACCCCTGACGAGGCTCGGGTCGAGGAGTTCGGCCTCAAGAAGATGTGGAAGTCCCCGAACGGGACCATCCGTAACATCCTCGGCGGCGTCATCTTCCGCGAGCCGATCATCATGTCCAACGTGCCGAGGCTCGTCCCCGGCTGGACCAAGCCGATCATCATCGGTCGTCACGCGTTCGGCGACCAGTACCGCGCCACCGACCTGAAGATCCCCGGCGAGGGTACCCTGACCCTCACCTACACGCCCAAGGACGGCTCGGAGCCGATCGAGCTCGACGTCTACGACTTCCCCGGCCCCGGCATCGCGATGGCGATGTACAACCTGGACGACTCGATCCGCGACTTCGCCCGCGCCTCCATGCGGTACGGCCTGTCGCGCGGTTACCCGGTCTACCTCTCCACGAAGAACACGATCCTGAAGGCCTACGACGGCCGCTTCAAGGACATCTTCGCCGAGGTCTTCGAAGAGGAATTCGAGGCTGACTTCAAGAAGGCGGGCATCACCTACGAGCACCGCCTGATCGACGACATGGTCGCCGCGGCGCTCAAGTGGGAGGGCGGATACGTCTGGGCCGCCAAGAACTACGACGGCGACGTCCAGTCCGACACCGTCGCCCAGGGCTTCGGCTCGCTCGGGCTGATGACCTCGGTCCTGCTCACCCCCGACGGCCGGACCGTCGAGGCCGAGGCCGCCCACGGCACGGTGACCCGTCACTACCGTGAGCACCAGAAGGGCAACCCCACCTCCACGAACCCGATCGCCTCGATCTTCGCGTGGACCCGGGGCCTTCAGCACCGCGGCAAGCTCGACAACACCCCCGCAGTGATCGACTTCGCGGACAAGCTGGAGCAGGTCTGCGTCGAGACCGTCGAGGGCGGTCAGATGACCAAGGACCTCGCCCTGCTGGTCGGCGGCGACGCCAAGTGGCTGACCACCCAGGACTTCCTGGCGGCGCTGGACGAGAACCTGAAGAAGAAGATGGCCTGACCGGTATCCGGTCAACCCCCGGCAGCAAGGAGAGGGCCGCCCCACGGCGGCCCTTTTCCGCGTTCTCCCGTGCTCTCGCCGTACGGCGGGGGCACGGGGGCGGCAGGGTCACGGGGCCGCCACGGCCCCCAGGACGATCGGGGCGTCGGCGGGGAGGCCGGGCAGGGGGCGCGCCCGTCCGGTGACGGCGTCCACCCGGAAGAGGCCGAGGGGTTCGCCGCCGGCCCTGGCGCTCATCCTGACGACCACCTCGCGGGTGTCCAGCCAGCTCACCATCTCGGCGCCGGCGGGTTGTTCCGTCTTGGGGAGCGGGAGCCGCCTGAAGACCCGCCGCGACTCGGTGTCGATGACATGGAGGCTGTGGGGCTCCTCGCCCTTCCCGGTGACGATCGCGGCGGAGTATCTCCCGCTGGGAGAGTCGGCCCAGGTGTCGTACCTCTTGCCGAGCCAGGCGGCGGCCTTCTCGGTCGGGGGCAGCTGCCCCGCGGACACGGACGTCAGGTCGCCGGTCGTGAAGTCGGTCCGCAGACGACGCTCGCCGAGCGTGACCGTGAAGTGGCGGCCGTTGGAGGAGACGCTCACCAGCGTGCCGTTCTCGGTGTCGGCGGAGGCGAGAACCGGCGACAGGTAGCGCTTCACCCCGCTGCCGAGGTCGTGGGCGACATAGCGGCGCTCAGCCGCGCTGAGGTAGGCGATACGGCGCCCGTCGTGGCTGATGGCGGGAACCAGCCGAGGGTGCTCCCCGCCGTCGCCGCGCGCGAGGCGCTGGGCGGCGTCGGGGACGCTCACCGTCGACTCGCAGGGATCCGAGCCCTCGCACCCGGAAAGGCCGGGAGTGGAGTCCTCAGAGCCGCTGGGGACCAGTTCCAGGGTCCAGCCCGCGCAGGTGACGTCACCGGCCCGCGCCGGGGGCGTGCCATCCGTCTGGACGCCCGGGCCGGGACACCGTCCGGGAACCGCGTAGCGGATCACCGAGGAGGTCCGCGGCGCCTGCCACGGCGCCGGGGTGGTGCTCGGTTCGGGGCTGGAGACCGCTCGTACGGGCTCCTGGGCCTGTGCCGCGTGCGGCCGGTTCCGCTCGCCCAGCGCCGAGTTCCACACCTCCGCGCGCTGGAGCATGACGAAGGCGGCGATCAGGCCGACCGGTACGAGCGCCGCCGCCACGGCGAGAAGGGCTCCCCGGTTGCGGCGCCGCCTGAGCGTGCGCATGGCCCGGGCGCCGAGGTCGGGGACGGACGCCTCGCCCGCCGCGGTGGCCATCCTGTTGACGAGACGGCTCTCGTTGCCCTTGGTGAGGGCCTCGACCCCCTCGGCGATCTCCGTCTGCACGGCCTTCTCCGGCATCCCGAGGACGGTGGCCATCTCGGCACGGCTCCTGCCGTCGTGCAGGCAGGCGACGATGAGGAGCCGCTGCCGGGGCGGGAGCCGCACCAGAGCGGTCGATCCGGCGGCGCTGGGCCGTGCCAGGAAGCGGCGGTAGAGCGCGATCTGGGCATGCGTGGTGGGGTTCTCCCACACCGGCGGCGGCCAGGAGAGGGCGACCGTGTGGAAGGAGCGCAGGGCGAGACGGATGGCCTGCTCGTGGCTACCGGTGAGAAGAAGGGCGGTGCCGACGAGGGAACGCTGATCGCGCTGCACGAACTCGCGATAACCGATATATCGGCGCATGGAAGTTTTTGCTCCGGCTTGCCTGAGGGACGTACAACGGTAGCGATCTAAGCGGCTGGAGCGCCAGATTGGGGTGAATGTCGGAGATTGGGGAGTGGGTGTGTCTGGCATCTCACCATGACACGGGCTGGAGACATGGCCACGTTGTGGGAAAACTGAGGTCACGTCGGGATAACAAAGGGAGGGGGCGGGTCATGGCGCCGTAAAGTTTGCCATGTCGGAGATTACGAGACCGTGGGGACGATGATGTCGGAGATCGCGCCACTGGAAGCGGGAGAGCCGCGCCAGCTCGGGCCGTTCCGTGTCGTCGGGAAGATAGGCGAGGGCGGACAGGGCATCGTCTACCTAGGGATCAACGCCGCGGGGGAACGCGCGGCGATCAAGCTGCTGCACGTGAAGTTCTCCGGCGACGCCGTCGCCAGGTCCAGGTTCGCCAGGGAGGCGCGGGCGGCCCAGCGGGTCGCGTCCTTCTGCACGGCGGGCGTCCTGGACGCCGACCTCAAGGGCGACACCCCCTACATCGCGAGTGAGTACATCGAGGGCAGGTCGCTGCGCGAGGTCGTGGAGACCGACGGTCCTCTGCGGGGCGCCGCGCTGCAGCGGCTGGCGATCGGCACGGCCACCGCGCTCACCGCGATCCACCACGCCTCGATCGTGCACCGCGATTTCAAACCGGACAACGTGCTCATCGCCGCCGACGGCCCCAGGGTCGTCGACTTCGGCATCGCCCGCATTCTCGACTCCACCGGCACGATCACCAGCCGGGCCATCGGCACTCCCGCCTACATGGCGCCCGAGCAGATCTCCGGCTCCGCCGTCGGGCCGCACAGCGACGTCTTCGCCTGGGGGGCGACCATCGCGTTCGCCGCGACCGGCGAGACGATCTTCGAAGGAAGATCGATCGCCGTGGTGCTCAACCGCATCCTCAACCACGAGGTCGACCTCGGCTCGCTGCCGCAGCCGCTGCGCGGTGTGGTCACCTCGGCGCTGGCCAAGTCACCCACCGCCCGGCCCTCGGCGGACCAGATCCTGCTCAGGATGCTCGGTCACCCCGAGACGGTGAACGCCTCGCCCGCGATCCTCACCCAGGGCGTCAAGGTCGCCACCCCCGACGAACTACGATCTCGCGCCCAGAACCGTGATCAGGGCCGCGACGAGCCCCAGGTTCGCGATCAGGGCCGCGACCAACCCCAGGTTCGTGATCGGGGCCATGATGAGCCCCAGAACCGTGATCAGGGCCGCGATCAGCCCCAGGTTCGTGATCAAGGCCGCGACCAACCCCGGTCCCGTGCCCAGGATCAGGGGGTCGACGACGACGCGACCAGTCTCATGCGCACCCCGAGTCACCGGACGAACGTCCCAGGTGAGCCGGTTCTTCCGTCCACCGGGTTCCGGATGGGATATTCCGCCCAGGACCAGCCCTTCCGGCCTGGACAGGAGGGTGCCGGCGGTACGGGTGGTCAGGGGGGCCGGACCGGGCGGTCAGGCCAGGGCGAACGCCGTGAAACCTCCGACCAGGGTGATCTCCCGTCCTCGCACGGCCCCGCGGAGAACCCGCCCCACCCCGACCACCGCCCTTCGGAGCGCCGCCCACCGAGCTACGGTGAGTACCCGTCCTCTCCCGGCTACCGGGAACACGGCTACCGGGAACACGGCTACCGGGAACACCCTTCGGCTCCCGGCTACGGCGACAGCCCGGTGTCCCCGGAACAGGCCGGAGAGGTGCCGCCGCCCAGCTGGCAGGTGTCCGCGACCCGTGTCAGTGAGCCGAAGGCGCCGCGGCGCCCGCGCGGGAGGCGCTGGATCGCCGTCGGGGTGGCCGTACTGCTGATCGCGGGGGCGACGGTCGCCGCGATTCGCTGGTGGCCGAGGACCGTCTCCCAGGGCGAGCCGGCCGAGACCGCCCGCCCCTCATACACCTCGGTGGTCGACAAGGCGGCCAAGACGGGCAAGCTCACCATCGGCGTGCGTGGCTTCCTTCCCGGCATCGCACTGAACAACGGCGGGAAGTGGGGCGGCTTCGAGATCGACCTGGCCCTTGAGATCGCCAAGGCCCTGGGGGTGCCGGAGAGCGGCGTCACCTTCAGGTCCACCGCCCGCTCCGAGCGGCCGAAACTGCTGGCGGACGGTGACATCGACCTGGTCCTGGCGACCTACTCGATCAACGACACCGACGACGTCACCTTCGCGGGTCCCTACTACCTCGCCCACGTCGACGCCCTCGTCAAGGACGGCTCGCCGATCGTGACCGTGAAGGGCCTGGAGGGCAGCCGGATGTGCCAGCCGGCCGCCAGCGTCTCCGTGGCCGCGATCCAGGGCGCGGTCGAGCGGCTGACCCTGGTCCCCGCCGAGACCTACTCCGAGTGCGTCGACAAGTTGCGGGCCGGTGAGATCGACGCGATCCCCGGCGACGACCTGCTGCTGGCCGGCTTCGGTAACCGGGAGAACATCCGCTACAAGCTGCTCGGCCTCAAGCTCACCGACGAGCGCTACGCGGTGGCCCTGAAGAAGGGCGACGGGCGCGCCTGCGAGGCCGTCAGGGGAGCGATCGCCGCCCTCTACCAGGACGGCACGGTCCGCAGGCTGCTCGACAAGCACTTCTCCAGGGTCGAGTTCCCCGGACGGGAAAACCACCTCCCCGCCATGGCCGCCTGTTCCTAGCGCGACGTTCCTCGTCGGATCAGGGCACTCGCCGGATGGTCGTCCAGCGTGGACGGGTAACATCCGAGCGTCACAATTCATCCTTCGAGTGGGGGAAGGTCATGGCCCAGACTCCCGTAAAGGTCACCGTAACCGGCGCCGCCGGTCAGATCGGCTACGCGCTGCTTTTCCGCATCGCCTCGGGCCAGCTGCTGGGCGCCGACGTCCCGGTCAAGCTGAGTCTCCTGGAGATCCCGCAGGCGGTGAAGGCCGCCGAGGGCACCGCGATGGAGCTCGACGACTGCGCGTTCCCGCTGCTGAGCGGCATCGAGGTCACCGACGACGCGAACACGGCGTTCGACGGCACCGGCGTCGCACTGCTGGTCGGTGCCCGCCCCCGGACCAAGGGCATGGAGCGCGGAGACCTCCTCCAGGCCAACGGTGGCATCTTCGGCCCGCAGGGTAAGGCGATCAACGACAACGCGGCGGACGACATCCGCGTGCTGGTGGTCGGCAACCCGGCCAACACCAACGCGCTCATCGCCCAGCAGCACGCCCCGGACGTCCCGGCCGAGCGCTTCACCGCGATGACCCGTCTCGACCACAACCGCGCGCTGTCCCAGCTCGCGGCCAAGCTCCAGGTCCCGGTCAGCGAGATCAAGAAGATGACCATCTGGGGCAACCACTCCGCCACTCAGTATCCCGACCTCTTCCACGCCGAGGTCGGCGGCAAGATCGCCGCCGAGCTGGTCGACGAGACCTGGCTGCGCGACACCTTCATCCCCACCGTCGCCAAGCGCGGCGCCGCGATCATCGAGGCCCGTGGCGCGTCCTCGGCAGCCTCCGCCGCCAACGCGGCGATCGACCACGTCTTCGACTGGGTCAACGGCGCCGACTGGACCTCGGCCGCGATCCCCTCCGACGGCTCGTACGGCGTGCCCGAGGGGCTCATCTCCTCCTTCCCGGTCGTCTCTCGCGGCGGCAAGTGGGAGATCATCCAGGGCCTGGAGATCGACGCCTTCTCCCGCGAGCGGATCGACGCCACGGTGCGCGAGCTTGAGGAGGAGCGTTCCGCGGTGCGTGAGCTCGGTCTCATCTGAGTCGGAACTCGAACAGGGCCCCGGCGTGCCGGGGCCCTTTTGCGTCCCCCTGCGTCGGGGTGTCGCAACGACCTCTTGAACCGAGGCATGCCGGGGCCCTTTCACCTCTCAGGTCACCGGAGTGCGTCAGGCTCCCGGAACGCCCGGACGGCAGCGGGAAAAGGCGGCGTGTCGATCATCGCGGAGCGGTGTGTCCCGGCGTTCAATGATCACCTATGGTCGGGGGATCGCTGTTCAGGGAGCACGTCGCGGTACAGGTCGTCGCAGGGGTGATCTGTCTCGTGCTCGCGGCGGTACCCCGGACGGCGCTCGCCTCGCCGGAGGACGAGGGCTGGGGCGGCGCCGACCTGTCGGTGCGGCTGACTGTCTCCCCGAAGCGCGCGCAACCGGGACAGCCGCTGACCTACCGGGCCGAGGTGCGCAACGCCGGCCCCGGAGACGCGGTGCTGCCGCTGCTCACGGTCCGGCTGCCCGAGCAGGTGGAGGTGATCGGGGTCGATGTCGCCGAGTGTCTCCCCGGTGCCATGGCCGGTGAGGTGGTCTGCGCCGCGACGAAGGACGTTCCCGCCGGGCAGAGCGGCGGGGTGGCGATCAACGGGGTGGTGAGGTCCGGCGCGCGGGGCCCGCTGAGGGCGAGCGCGACGCTCTCCTCCGAGGTCGTGGACGACGACGAGACGAACAACCGCTCCCAGACGCTGACCGAGGTGGACGACGGTACGGACCTCGCGGTCAGGCTCTCGCGCGCGGCGCGCGCGGGCCGTCTGGTCACCGTGGCCGCGGTGGTGCGCAACCGCGGACCGCGGCGTGTCCACGACGCCGGGGTCTTCTTCGACACCGGCGGCGCGCGCCTCATGTCGGCGAGGGGGGCGCGGTGCGACTCCCAGCTCGCCTACGTCGGTTGCAGGCTGCGTACGGTCGGCGCGGGCAGGCGGGTGAGTTTCATGCTCGCCTTCGTGGCCCGCAGGCACGCGCCGCGGGCCGAGGCGACCGTCTACTCCCTGCGGCTGGGTGACCGCCGTCCGGCCAACAACACGGCTCGCTTCAGTTTGAGGTAGGCGTGGCACCCCCGGGCGGCGTGTGGCCGGGTTCCGGCCGTACGTCGCCGGAGGTCACCTCCCCGGACGCGGTGGGCGGGCGCCTTGGGTATGGCGGGAGCGGGTGCGGCGGGAGACGGTCAGCGGATCAGGGCGGCCCAGGCGTCGGCGACGATGTCACGGACCGACGGGTGTTCGGGCTTCCAGCCGAGCTCGCGCTGGATCTTCTCGGAGGAGGCCACCAGCACGGCCGGGTCACCGGCGCGGCGCTCGCGCACGACCGCGGGGATCTCGTGGCCGGTCACCTCGCGGCAGACCGACAGCACCTCGGAGACCGAGAAGCCGGTCCCGCTACCCAGGTTGTAGATCTTGTGCTCGCCCGGCGAGCAGGCATCCAGGGCCAGCAGGTGGGCCCTGGCGAGGTCGGCCAGGTGGATGTAGTCGCGCACGCATGTGCCGTCGGGGGTCGGGTAGTCCGTGCCGAACAGGCTGACGGACTCGCGCTCGCCGAGCGGGACGGCGAGGATATTGGGGATCAGGTGGGTTTCCACGGCGTGACGCTCGCGGTAGACGTTGCCGTCCCCGGCGGTGTAGGCGCCGCCCACGTTGAAGTAGCGCAGGCTCACCGCGGCCAGGCCGTACAGCCCGGCGAAGGTGCTCAGCGCCGTGTCGACCGCGAGCTTGGACGCGCCGTAGGGGTTGGTGGGCCGGGTCGGGTCGGTCTCGGAGATCGGGGAGCGCTCCGGCTCGCCGTACGTCGCGGCGGTGGAGGAGAAGACGATTCTCCCCACCCCGGCGCCCCGCATGGCGTCGAGCAGGGTCAGGGTGCCGCCGAGGTTGTGCGCCCAGTAGAGGCCGGGACGCTCTACGGACTCGCCGACCAGGGACCTCGCCGCGAAGTGGAGCACGCCGTCGATGCCGTTGAGCACTCCGGCGGCCTCGGTGATCGACCCCTCGACGAAGCGGGCGCCCGGTGGCACCGCGTCGGCGTGGCCGGTGGAGAGGTCGTCCAGCACGGTGACCTCGTGGCCCGCCTCGACGAGTTGTGCCGCCACGGCGCTGCCTATGTATCCGGCGCCTCCGGTGACGAGCAGCTTCACAAGGCCTCCTGTTTGATGTTGTTTGTACTTGTTTATTTTTGTAACTCTACGCCAGCATATGCTGGCACATCAAATATCGGCCACCGCCGGAACCGGCGAGCGCCATGACGGAGACGATCTCGTGAACAGCGTCCTGGCGAACATCGCCTTGGTCATGCTCTTCGTACTGATCGGAGGCTTCTTCGCCGCAGCCGAGATGGCCATGGTCTCCCTCAGGGAGAGCCAGGTCAGTCGGCTCGACACTCGCGGGCGCAGGGGGGCGAGGGCCGCCAAGCTCGCCCGGGACCCCAACCGCTTCCTGTCCGCGGTGCAGATCGGCGTCACCGTGGCGACCATGCTCTCGGCCGCCCTGGGCGCCGACACCCTCGCCAGGGACCTCATCCCGGTGGTGACGGGCTGGGGGGTGCCGGGGGCCGTGGCGGACCCGCTCGCCCTGGTGCTGGTGACGCTGGTGATCTCGTACGCCTCGCTGGTCCTCGGCGAGCTCGCGCCCAAGCGGATCGCCCGGCAGCGCGCCGAGGGGATCTCCCTGCTGGTCGCGCCGTTCCTGGACAGGATGGCCGCGCTTTCGCGGCCGATCATCTGGGCGCTGTCCAAGTCCACCGACGGGGTGGTGAAGCTGCTCGGCGGTGACCCCGGCACCGACCGGGAGGAGATCTCCACCGAGGAACTGCGCGAGATGGTGGTGGGCCACCAGGAGCTCACCGACGACGAGCGCCACCTGATCGGCGAGGTCTTCGCGGCGGGCAAGCGGCAGCTCCGCGAGGTGATGCTGCCGCGTACCGAGGTGGAGTTCATGGCCGTCGACACGCGGCTGGCCGAGGCGGCGATCCTGGCCGCGGCCATGCCGCACTCCCGCTTCCCCGTCTACCGCGACTCCTATGATGACATCGTGGGTTTCGTCCACATTCGTGACCTGCTCGACCCGGTGCTGACCGGGTCCATCGAGCCGATCAGCGAGCTGGTGCCGATCCGCCCGATCAAGCTGGTCCCCACCAGCAAGCGGGTGATGGCCACGCTGTCGGAGATGCGCAGGGAGGGACACCACCTGGCGATCGTGGTCGACGAGTACGGCGGCACTGCGGGCATCGTCACCCTGGAGGACCTGGTCGAGGAGCTGATCGGCGACATCCGCGACGAGCACGACGTGGCGAACGAGCACGTCGTGCTGCCCGCAGGGGAGGTCGAGATCGACGGGCTGGCCAACCTCGACGAGGTGGCGGCCGAGAGCGGGATCCGCCTGGCCGACGGCCCGTACGAGACCCTCGGCGGGTTCGTCATGTCGAAGCTCGGCCACCTGCCCGCGCTGGGGGAGCGGGTGGAGATCCCCGGGTTCGAGATGAAGGTCACCGGCATGGACGGCCGCCGGGTCGCCAGGGTCAGGATCAAGCGGAGCACTTCACGCACCGAGGCACCGACCACTCCCGACAGCTGACAGAATTGGTGGCTATGGCCAGTCCTCGCGTCCTGTCGGGAATCCAGCCCACCGCCGACTCCTTCCACCTGGGAAACTACCTCGGTGCGGTGCGGCAGTACGTCGCGATGCAGGAGGGCTACGACGCCTTCTACTGCGTCGTCGACCTGCACGCGATCACGGTGGACTACCGCCCCGATGAGCTGCGCAGGCGCAGCAGGGTCGCCGCCGCCCAGCTCTTCGCCGCCGGTCTCGACCCGGAGCGGTCCACGGTCTTCGTGCAGAGCCACGTCCGCGAGCACACCGAGCTGGCCTGGGTGCTGATCTGTCTCACCGGCATGGGCGAGGCGGGGCGGATGACCCAGTTCAAGGACAAGTCGGCCAAGCACGGCGAGAGCTCGGCCGGCGTGGGGCTGTTCACCTACCCGATCCTGCAGGCCGCCGACATCCTGCTCTACCAGGCCAACAAGGTGCCGGTCGGCGCCGACCAGAAGCAGCACCTGGAGCTCACCCGCGACCTCGCGCAGCGCTTCAACCACCGCTTCGGCGAGACCTTCACGGTGCCCGAGCCGCACATCGTCAAGGGGGTCGAGAAGATCACCGACCTTCAGGAGCCGACGGCGAAGATGTCGAAGTCCTCCTCCTCGCCCGCCGGCATCCTCGACCTGCTGGAGCAGCCGGGGCCGCTCCGCAAGAAGGTGATGCGCGCGGTCACCGACACCGGTTCCGAGGTCCTCGCCGACGACGAGAACAAGCCGGGCATCACCAACCTGCTGCGCATCCAGTCCGCGCTGAGCGGGACCCCCATCGGTGAGCTGGAGGCCCGCTACGCCGGGCAGGGGTACGGCACCTTCAAGAAGGACGTCGCCGAGCTGGTGGTCGACACCTTCACCCCGATCCGCGAGCGGACCGAGAAGTTGCTCGCCGACGAGGCCGAGCTCGACAGGATGCTCGCCGTCGGGGCCGCGCGGGCCCGCGCGGTGGCCGCCGAGACCATGGCCAAGGTCCGCGACCGGGTGGGCTTCCTGCCCACCCCGTGATCCTCCGTGCACGCACGGCTGCTTTTTCACCGCCGTCCACGATCGGTACGGCGGTGATTGGGTAGGGGGCGCACGTGGCAAGTGTGATGGAACGTGTGCAAGCGGGTCGTGAACGGTTCAGAGCGGTGCTGAACGCGACCCGGATCAGATGGCCCTGGTTCGACCATCTGGTCAGGACCTTCCATCGCTACCAGATTCAGTCCGGCGACCGGCTCGCGGGAGCGATCAGCTACTTCGCCTTCCTGTCGTTCTTCCCGATCATCGCGCTGGCCTTCGCGGTGTTCGGCTACTTCCTCTCCGTCAGGCCCAACGCCACCGCGCCCCTGCGGGAGGCGATCAACCAGTACCTGCCGGGTCTCGCCGACAAGCTGCCGATCCAGGAGATCGCCGACTCGCGGGCGAGCGCGGGCGTCATCGGCCTGCTCGGGTTGCTCTACGCCGGGCTCGGCGCGGTCGACGCCCTGCGCGGCGCGCTGCGTGAGATCTCCATGACGACCGAGCCGCCGCTCAACTTCTTCCTGGCCAAGCTCAGGGACCTGTCGGCGCTCGTCCTCCTCGGCACCACCATGGTCGTCTCGGTGCTGGTCGGCGGTTTCGCCACCCAGGCCAGCGGGACCGTGGCCGGATGGCTGGGCCTGTCGGAGTCGGTGGTCGGCACGGTCACGATCCGGCTGGTGGGCGTGGCGGTCAGCGTGCTCGCCGACGTCGTCGTCTTCCTGATCATCCTGCGCTGGCTGGGGCGCTCCAGGCAGCCGCTCCGGGTGCTGCTGCGCGGCGCCCTGTTCGGCGCGGTCGGCTTCGCCCTGCTCAAGCAGCTCGCGGCGCTGATCCTGGCGCACACCCTGAACAATCCCGTCTACGGGGTGTTCGCCGTGGTGGTCGGCCTGCTGGTGTGGATCAACCTCTCGGCCCGGGTCATCATGTACGCCGCCGCCTGGACCGCGACGGCCTCCCTCGGCCCCCCGCCCTCTCCCACCCCGATCCCGGCCAACGCCATCCCCACCTGACCACCGGTGTGAGGCCGGGGCATCGAAGGACACGCCGGCGAACCCGTGAAGACCGGCGAGAGGACGATTCCGCGACCTTTCCCCGGGCGGGGGCGCCTAGCGGAAGCGCCTGCGCAGGCCGTACGCCAGCCAGAGCAGGCCGCCGAGCAGGCCCGCGCCGAGGACGTAGTAGCCGATCGGGACGCCCTCGGCGTCGTGTCTCGAGGCCGCGTCGGGGTTCTGTCCGGAGGCGGGTGCGGGGGTGGCGGGAGACGCCGAGGCGGTCGGGGGAGCGGGCAGCGGGGTGGGTTCGGGGATCGGGTCGACCAGCTGTCCGATCGGGGTCACCTTGCCGCGGTTGGCGAAGCCCCAGTCGAGCAGGTCGGAGACCTCCTCCCAGAAGTAGCCGTCGTGGCGCATGATCGACACGATGATCGTGTGACCGTTGCGCTTGGCGGCGCCGACGAAGCTGCCCAGGGCCTTGGAGGTCCAGCCGTTCTTGACGCCGATCATGCCCTTGTAGCGCCAGAGCAGCTTGTTGTGGTTGCCGATCTCGTAGTAGCCCCTGGGCGCCGGGAATTTATCGGTCTTCGTGCTGATATATCGCCGAAAATCGGCGTTGGCCAGGCCGGCGCGGGCGATCAGTGCCAGGTCGTACGCCGAGCTGCTCTGGCCGGGCTTGTCCAGCCCGCTCGGGGTCTTGGCCACCGTGTCGAAAGCCTGCAGGCGCTTGGCCTCGGCGTTCATGTCCGCCAGGGTCGCGGTCAGGCCGCCGTTGGCCTCGGCCAGCGCCATCGCGCAGTCGTTGCCCGAGACCACCATCAGCGCCTTGAACAGGTCGTCGACGGTGTAGAGGGGCTTGGTGACCAGACCGACCGCGCTGCCCTCCTCGTTCACGGCGCGGGCGCTCGGCCTGATCCTCCGGTTCTTGTTCAGCTTGGGGATCAGGGTGAGCGCGGTCAGCGCCTTCAGCGTGCTCGCCGGAAGATAGCGCCCGTGGGCGTCCTTGGCCGCCAGCACCGCGCCGGTCTCGGCATCGGCGATCACGTACGCCTTCGCGGCGGTCTTGGGAGGGGCCTTCGCGCCCGAAGGGACGATGAGGCCCCGCTCACCGAGCCGGGATCCGCCGACCGGCTCCCTCTCGCCCCGCGCGCGCGGGCCCAGCGAACCGGTGCCCGACGGCAGGCCCCCGAGGTCGTTCAGGAGATCCGCGCCATGCGGACCGGCCGGAGAACCGGTCGCGGGCACGGTCGCGGTCCTGGCCTGTGCGGGTGCGCCGAGAAAAGTGGTCGCCGCGAGCAGCACCCCGACGGGCGCGAGATGTTTGGTCCCCATGATGATCTCAGGGTAGCTTCGTGCCGGTTCGCATGGAGTTAGAGGTGCCCTGACCAGGTACAGGCCACTCGGAGGGATACTGACATCATGCAAATGTCACGAAAGATCGCCGCTTTTCTGATCGGCCTTGCCGCTTTCATGATCTTCGAATGGATCAACCTTGGCTTCAACCTCGCGGACGGCCATCCGACGGCCTTCTACGTGGTCCACGGAATTCTGATCGCCGTCAACATCGTGCTCGCGATCGTGCTCGGTGTGATCGGCCTACGCGGTTGGTCGCAGGGTAAGCAGGGTTCTTCGGTGTAGTTCGGCGGCCTCCTCGGCGGAGTCGCCGATGCTGGTGAACCCCAGCTTGCCGAACTCCGTGACCGCGCCCAGCAGGTGAAGCACGTTCCCGGTGCGGCTCTCGCGGTCGAAGCCGAGGCCCGCGTCGTGGACCAGCTTGACGACCTCCCCGGGGGTGCGGCCCTTCAGTGAGGGGGAGGCGCAGTTGTCCGTCGCCACGTAGTGCTTCGGCCGGCCGTCGCGGATGAGCGTGCCGGTGCCGGGGTCGTACGACGCGCCGGTGGTCAGGATCGCGGCGCCGAGCGGGTGGGTGGTGCCGCCGATGCGCAGGTTGATCTCGCACAGCAACGTCCGGTAGCCGCCGTCGGTCTTGACGGCGAAGAAGTCGACGCCGAACAGTCCCACCACGCCACGGGCCGCCAGGGCCCTGGCGATCCGTTCGGTGTGCGCGCCCAGCTCGGCCCGGTACTCCTGCCGCGCGGGGAAGCTGCAGCCCTGGTAGACGTCCCCGTTGGGGCCGCCGAGGACCTGCTCGTGGGTGGCGACCACGTCGTAGGCGCCGCCGGGGGTGATCCTCGCCAGCGCGCTGGGTGAGCGCAGCGGCCGGTCCTCGATGAACTCCTCGATCACCGCTCCCCGCTCGGCGATCTTCTCGGCGAACGTCGTCCAGCTCTCGTCCGAGGCGGAGAAGCTCGTGGGGCAGGAGACGAGCGGCCGGTCGTCCTTGGTCACGATGGCGTTGCCGAGCCCCGAGTAGCTGTTGTTGAGCTTGACCATCAGCCTGGTCGTGGGGCCCATCGCGCGGGCGGCGTGCTCCACCTCGGTCAGCGAACGCAGGTCGCCGAAGCCCCTGACCGTCGGCACCCCGGCCTCGTCGCCGATCACGCGTCCGCCGCTCTTGGATCCCAGGTGGGTCAGGGAGGTGGCGGGGCCGTACACCGGCAGGGAGAGTATCCCGGCGAGGCGTTCCTCGTACTCGCTCACCACGAACGGCACCATCCAGGCGCCCCCGCCGCCCCCGCCGCCCCCGCCGCCCCCGCCGCCCCCGCCGCCCCCGCCGCCCCCGCCGCCCCCGCGGGCCTTCCGGCGGTCTCCGAGTGCGGTGCGGATGCGCTCGATCACGTCCGGACGGCGCAGCAGCGCCTCGCTGAGCGGGTGCGTGTCAGGATCATCCAAACTGATCATTTGCAGGCGGGTACGGGCCTCGTCCGGATCGTCGAGGAAACTCAGGTAGTAGTCCACGACCGCGTCGTTCACCGGCGTCGAGGTGAGATAGACGACCTCTACCTTCGGCTCTCTCAGGGTGAGGAGAAGAAAGAGCAGTCGTTCCTCGTAGCAGAGGGCTCCGGTGATCCTGCGCAGTTCATCCTGGGGAAGCGACAACGAGGGAAGGACCACCAGCGTGCCCTCGTTCGGTTCAAATATGCTCAAACGCGACTGCCTCTCCCCGAATGGGATGTTAGTGATCATGCGAGGAGTGAAACATGCATTCCTCCCGTTTGCATCACTCCGCCGGGTTCGATGACCGGCACCGGAGGTCAGGTAAGTTGCCAGGTCGGCGATGTTTGGAAGTGGTCCGGGGCTGCCACCCTCCGGCCCGGCCGTCACCCAACGTGACTAACGTCTCGTGGTCAATACGAGTCATCCCTTCTGGTTCTTTCGGGGCAGGAGATGTACGAGGGGGGTATGGGACGGCAAAACATTTGGTGTGGATGTCGGCGAGTTGCTCGCGGGGCGAGATAAAGTCGTTGTCATCGCCAATGCGACGGCTGCCCCGGACAACAGGCCCGCAGCTCCCGCGGCGGCGTCAACCAGCCCGCGCTGACACGGCCCGTGAGACCCACTCCGGCCCGTCGGTGCGGCGATCGCTTTTTTCGAGACTGCCTCATGGGTTTCGAGATCCTGGGCAGTGGCACGGTGCGTCGAGGATTCCGGACCGCCGGCGCGGAATAGGACGGTGAGCAATGCGGGGGCGTAATTTGCGGGGAGAACTCGACACGTTCCTCGCCGGTCGCGAGCAGGAACTGATCAACTTCCGTCGAGACCTGCACATGCATCCCGAGCTCGCGTTCGCCGAATACCGCACGACGCAGCGCATCGCCGAGCGCCTGACCGCCGCTGGACTGGCCCCCTCGGTGCTGCCGCGCGGCACCGGCCTGCTCTGCGACGTCGGCAGCGGCGACGGCCCGACCGTGGCGCTGAGGGCCGACATCGACGCGCTGCCGGTGCCGGACGAGAAAGACGTCTCCTACAGCTCGACGGTCCCCGGCGTGTGCCACGCCTGCGGCCACGACGTGCACACCGCGGTCCTGCTCGGCACCTCGCTCTTCCTCGCCCAGCAGGCCGAGGCCGGCCTGCTGCCCGGCAGGGTCCGGCTGATCTTCCAGCCCGCCGAGGAGCTTCCCGGCGGTGCGCTGGAGGTCATGGCCTCCGGCGGCATCAGCGGCGTCGACCGCATCTTCGGCCTGCACTGCGACCCCCGGCTGGACGTCGGCAAGGTCGGCCTTAAAGCCGGTCCCATCACCTCGGCCTGCGACAGGGTCACGATCCGGGTGAGCGGTCCCGGCGGGCACACCGCCAGGCCGCACCTCACCGCCGACCTCGTCTTCGCGCTCGCCAAGATCCTCACGGAGTTGCCCGCCGCGCTCTCGCGCCGGGTCGACCCCCGATCCTCGCTCAGCCTGGTCTGGGGCCGGGTGGAGGCGGGCTCGGTGGCCAACGCCATCCCGGACGACGGCATCGCCGAGGGCACCGTGCGCTGCCTGGACGAGGCGGCCTGGCACGCGGCCCCCGACATGATCAAATCGCTGCTGGAGTCGGTCGCCGGCGCGTACGGCGTCGAGGCCGAGATGGACTACGCGCGCGGCGTGCCGCCGGTGGTCAACGACAAGGTCAGCGTGCAGATGCTGGCCGAGGCCGCGGAGGGTGTGCTCGGCGAGGGTTCCTCCGTGCCGACGGAGCAGAGCCTGGGGGGTGAGGACTTCGGCTGGTACCTGGAGTCCATCCCCGGCGCGTTCGCCAGGCTCGGCACCCGCGAGCCGGGGACGGCGCACCTGGCCGACATCCACCAGGGCACCTTCGATGTGGACGAGAGTGCCATCGGCACCGGGGTGCGCTTCCTCGCGGCGACCGCGCTGACCGCGCTCTGGGAGGGGCAGCGCCCCGTCGCGGGCGAGGCCCTGATGGCGCTGAAGGCACTGAAGGCCGACAACTGACGCGTTGAGACCATACGGGTCCGGTGGGGTTGGGCTGCCCCGCCGGGCCCGTTGTGCATCCCACGGAACCGACGGCCGAACCAGGAGCCGGAACGGAGAGATTGGTCACAAGCACCGGGCGTTTCCGAAGGGGAGGCGACCGGGGGGGAGAGGCCGGTGGGCCGATGTTCGGAGCCTTGATCCTCCGAAAAGATGTCGGGGGCGAAGTCCTCTCTGGTCACAGTCTCGCTTGAGGTCGGTAACAGGCAGGTTGCGGACTTGAGTGATGGTTTGGAGTGCTCTATCCGACCAACTACATTCCGTCCAGGGTTGCCGTGCGTTTCTTCGCGCGTGCACAAATTCGGTACGGCGAAGAGGACGGAGGAGTCACCTTGCTCCGCAGTCAGTTCGGCAAGATGACGATGGCCACCGCGGCGGGGGCCATGCTCATGGCAGCGGCCGCCTGTGGCGGCGGTACGGATACGGCGGCCAGCCCGGCGGCGAGCGCAGGGGCGAGCAGCGAGGCACCTCAGGCGTCCGGACTGAAGGTCGGCCTGGCCTACGACGTCGGCGGTCGCGGGGACAAGTCCTTCAACGACTCCGCCTACGCCGGCCTGGAGCGCGCGCAGAAGGAACTCGGCGCCGAGATCAAGGACCTCAGCCCGGCGGCCGACGGCTCCAACCGCGGTGAGCTGCTTCGCCAGCTGGCCGAGGCGGGCTACAACCCGATCGTCGGCGTCGGCTTCGCCTACGGCGAGGACATCCAGAAGGCCGCCGCCGAGTTCCCCGACATCCAGTTCGCGGTGGTCGACTCGGCTTCCAACGGGCCGAACGTGACCGGTCTGCTCTTCGCGGAGGAGCAGGGCTCCTACCTCGCGGGTGTGGCGGCGGCCGAGAAGAGCAAGGCGAAGCACCTCGGGTTCGTCGGCGGCGTCGAGAACGACCTGATCAAGAAGTTCCAGGCCGGGTTCGAAGCTGGTGCGAAGTCAATCAAGTCGGACATCAAGGTCGACATCAAGTACCTGACCCCCGACGGCGACTTCAGCGGCTTCAAGGCTCCGGACAAGGGCAAGATCGCCGCGGAGAAGATGTACCAGGACGGCGCGGACATCGTCTACCACGCCTCCGGCGACTCCGGCCTGGGGGTCTTCCAGGCTGCCGCCGCGGCGGGCAAGCAGGCCATCGGCGTCGACTCCGACCAGTACGAGACGGTCAAGGAGGCCGACCTCAAGAAGGTCATCATGACCTCGATGCTCAAGCGGGTCGACGTCGGCGTGTTCGAGTTCATCAAGGCGTTCCAGGGTGGCGCCAAGGGTGGCACCAACAGCATCTACGACCTGAAGGTCGACGGCGTCGGCCTGTCCACCTCCGGTGGCTTCATCGACGACGTCACCGCCAAGGTCGACGAGGCCAAGAAGAAGATCGTCGACGGTTCGATCACCGTTCCCTCGAAGCCGTAAGCCTGTTCCCCGCCCCCTCGGAAAAAGGGGGCGGGGAACGACTTTCGAGAGCCCGGGGGTGACCCCGGGCTTCTCCCTGTCTTGATCACGATCCGTGAGCCGGTTGGTTCTTCAGGAGAACGCATTGTCGACGAGCTCGGACACCCCGGCCGAGGCGCCCCCCGCGGTACAGCTGGAGGGAATCACCAAGCGCTTTCCCGGCGTCGTCGCCAACCACGACATCCGGATCGTCATCGAGTCCGGTTCCGTGCATGCCATCGTGGGAGAGAACGGCGCGGGCAAGTCCACGCTGATGAAGATCCTGTACGGCATGCAGAGACCCGACGAGGGCAAGATCTACGTCAACGGTGCGGAAGTCACCTTCCGGACCCCCGGCGACGCGATCGCGGCCGGGATCGGAATGGTGCACCAGCACTTCATGCTCGCCGACAACCTGACGGTGCTGGAGAACATCATCCTCGGCGCCGAGCCCGCGAAGGCCGGCGTCCTGGATGTGAAGGGCGCGCGTAAGCGCATCGTCCAGCTCGCGGGAGATCACGGTCTGCGGGTCGACCCCGACCGGATGGTCGAGGAACTCGGCGTCGGCGACCGGCAGCGGGTGGAGATCCTCAAGGTCCTCTACCGGGGCGCGCGCGTCCTCATCCTCGACGAGCCGACGGCCGTCCTCGTACCCCAGGAGGTCGAGGAGCTCTTCGCCAACCTGCGCGAGCTCAAGGCCGACGGCCTCACGGTCATCTTCATCTCGCACAAACTCGACGAGGTGCTGAGCATCGCCGACGCCATCACGGTGATCCGGCGCGGCACCACCGTCGCCAGCGTCGACCCCGGTTCCGTGACGGCCAGGCAGCTCGCCGAGCTGATGGTCGGCAGCGAGCTGCCCACCCCGGAGACCAGGGACTCCACGGTCACCGACCGCGTCGTCCTCGACGTGCGTGACGCGACGCTTCAGGGAGCGGGAGCCAAACCTCTCCTTTCCGATGTCAGCTTCACGGTCCACGCCGGTGAGGTCCTGGGCATCGCGGGGGTCGAGGGCAACGGCCAGTCCGAGTTGATCGAGGCCATCATGGGCCTGCAGACGCTCGACGGCGGGCAGATCATCCTCGGTGCGGAGGACATCACCGCCTGGTCCACGCTCCGCCGCCGTGAGTCCGGCATCGGCTACATTCCGGAGGACCGGCACCGCCAGGGGCTCCTGCTTGAGGCGTCCCTGTGGGAGAACCGGGTGCTCGGCCACCAGACCAGGAAGCCCGCCCGCAAGGGAATCTGGGTGAACCGCGCGGCGTCGCGCAAGGACACCGAGCGCATCGTGCGCGAGTACGACGTCCGTACCCCGAGCATCGACACCCTCGCCCTGGCGCTCTCCGGCGGAAACCAGCAGAAGCTGATCGTCGGACGTGAGATGAGCGGCGACCCGAAGTTCCTCATCGCCGCCCATCCGACCCGGGGAGTGGACGTCGGCGCACAGGCCGCTATCTGGGACCACCTGCGCGCCGCCCGCGCGGGCGGCCTCGCGGTGCTGCTGATCTCGGCCGACCTCGACGAGCTGATCGGCCTGTCGGACACCCTCCACGTCATCTACGGCGGGCGCATGGTGGCCCGCCTCGACCCAGGCCAGGTCACCCCCGAACAACTCGGCGGATACATGACCGGTGCCATCGCGGAGGAGAGGTCATGATGCCCGCGAGGCTGCAACGCACGCTGCTGACCGTGGCGGGTGCGGTGGTGGCGGTGCTGCTCGCCGTCGGGGTTTCGAGCATCGCGATCCTGGCCGCCGGCGCCAGCCCGGTCACCGCTCTGGGGGCGATGTTCGACTTCGGCGACACCCAACCACAGGTGGTCAACTCCCTCACCTTCATCGTCAACCGCGCCGTCCCGCTGTTCATCGCGGGCCTCGCGGTCGCCATCGGCTTCCGGATGAACCTCTTCAACATCGGTGTCGAGGGGCAGTACCGGATCGCGGCGATCGTCGCCGCCTTCGTGGGATCCCAGTTCATGCTCCCCGCGCCGATCCAGATCGCGGTGATCATTGTGGTCGCGATGCTGGTGGGCGGGCTCTACGCGTTCATCCCCGCGATGCTCAAGGTGACGCGGGGGGTGAACGAGGTGATCTCCACGATCATGCTCAACTACATCGCGATCAACCTCGCCGCCTTCCTCGTCCGAGGCCCGTTCGCGGGGGAGCGCACGGAGGGGAAGCTGACGACGTCCACTCCGGAACTTCCGGAGTCCGCGTGGTTCCCCAACCTGAACTTCCTGTTCGAGATGTTCGGCCTGCCGGCCCCGCGCAGTGGGCTGTGGGGATTCCTCGCGGTGGCGATCGGTGTCGGTGTGGTCATCTGGGTGGTCCTCGAACGCACCCGGTTCGGCTTCGACGTCAGGGCCAGCGGCCTCAACGCCTCGGCGGCCCTCGCCTCCGGGGTCGACCCCAAGCGCATGGTGATCTCCGCGATGGTCCTCTCCGGCGCGATCGCCGGTCTGATCGGCCTGCCGGAGATACTCGGCCGCACCCACGCCTACGGCTCGAACTTCACCGCGGGCCTCGGCTTCCTCGGTATCGCGGTCGCGCTGCTGGGTAGGAACAAGCCCGTCGGCATCGCGGTGGCCGCGCTGCTCTTCGGTTTCCTCGACCGTGCGGCCGCGCCCCTGCAGTTCGCCGACATCCCGCCCTCGGTCGTCGCCATCATCCAGGGCACGATCGTGCTCATGGTCGTGATCGCCAACGAGGTCACCAGCAGGATGTCGATACGTCAGGAAGAACGGCGGGCCGCCCGCCAACTCGGTACCACTCAGCAAGCAGAGGTGGCCGCATGACCACGTCCGTGGCATCCTCGGAAGCCCGCCGCGTACGCCGCTACCACCTGGCGCTCCTCGGGGTGGCGGCGCTCATCCTGCTGCTCTCCCTGGCCCGGACCGTGGCGGGCGCGCCCGAACTCACGTCCTCGGGAACCTTCTCGGCGGCCCTGCTGCTCGCCGTCCCCATCGGGCTGGCCGGTCTCGGCGGGCTGTGGGCCGAGCGCGCGGGCATCGTCAACATCGGTCTCGAAGGCATGATGGTGCTCGGCACCTGGTTCGCCGGATGGGCCGGTTACCAGTGGGGGGCCACCGCGGCGCTGCTCGCCGGCCTGGCCGGCGGGGCGATCGGCGGCCTGATCCACGCGATCGCGACCGTGACGTTCGGCGTCGACCACATCATCAGCGGTGTGGCGATCAACCTCCTGGGCCCCGGCGTCACCCGCTTCCTGTCCGAGGTGCTGTACGCGCAGGGCACGGTCGCGGGCGAGAAGGGCGCGGGCATCACCTCCTCGCCCACACTCTCCTCGGACGCCCCGAGCGTCAGCCTGCCGATCCTCTCCGACGGCCCCGACCTGCTCGGGAAGCTGGAGAACACGCACTGGTTCCTGCTCTCCGACGTCGCCGGGATCCTGCGCGGCCTCACGCACGACGTGAACGTCCTGGTCATCCTGGCCGTGGCCCTGATCCCGCTGACGTTCTTCGTCCTGTGGCGTACCTCCTTCGGGCTCCGGCTGCGCTCGTGCGGCGAGAACCCGTGGGCGGCGGAGTCGCTGGGTGTCAACGTCTACCGGACCAAGTACGTCGCGACGGTCATCTCCGGCGCGCTGGCCGGTCTCGGCGGCGTGTTCCTGGTCTTCGTCACCACCAAGTACGTCGAGGGGCAGACCGCGGGCCGGGGGTTCATCGGGCTGGCGGCGATGATCTTCGGTAACTGGCGGCCGGGCGGCCTCGCCATCGGAGCCTCCCTGTTCGGCTATGCCGACGGCCTCCAGCTCCGCAGCTCCCAGGCGGTCACCGGCCTGCTGCTCTTCGGCGCCCTGCTGCTGCTGATCTACACCGGCCACGAGGTCCGCAGGCGTCTGGCCGCGGGAGAGCCCGGTGTCAGGCAGTACACGGCCGCGGTGGCGGCCGTGCTCGCCGCCGTGGTGCTGATCTGGCTCTGGATGACCGTCGACAAGCTGCCCAACGAATTCGTCTTCATCACACCGCACGTGCTGACCCTGCTGGTGCTTTCCGCGGCTTCGCAGAGCCTGCGCATGCCACAGGCGGACGGCGTGCGCTACCGCCGGGGGGAGCAACACTGATGGTGTCGATCGATTGGACTGCCCTCAAGGCCGAGGCGGTGCGGGCCATGGGGCACGCCTACGCCCCCTACTCGAAGTTCCCGGTCGGCGCCGCCGCCCTGGTGGACGACGGGCGGATCGTGTCCGGCTGCAACGTCGAGAACGCCTCCTACGGCATCGGACTGTGCGCCGAGTGCGGGCTGGTCTCCGCGCTCCAGGCCACGGGCGGCGGCCGTCTCGTCGCGTTCACCTGTGTCGACGGGCACGAGGAACTGCTCATGCCGTGCGGCAGGTGCCGCCAGCTGCTGTACGAGTTCGGCGGTCCCGAGCTGCTGCTGGAGACCATCGACGGCCCGAAGACGATGTCGGAGATCCTTCCGTACGCCTTCGGGCCCGACGACCTGAGCCGGGGGGCCTGAGCATGGACGCGATCAACGTCATCGTCACCAAGCGGGACGGCGGGGAGCTGTCGGCGGAGCAGATCGACTGGGTGATCGACGCCTACACCAAGGGCGTCGTCGCCGACGAGCAGATGTCCGCGCTCGCGATGGCGATCCTGCTCAACGGTATGAACCGGCGGGAGATCGCCGAGTGGACCCAGGCCATGATCCGTTCCGGGGCGCGGATGGACTGGTCGGCGCTGCCGGGACCCACCACGGACAAGCACTCCACCGGCGGCGTCGGTGACAAGATCACGCTGCCGCTGGCTCCGCTGGTCGCCGCGTGCGGGGGGCACGTGCCCCAGCTGTCCGGCCGGGGGCTCGGCCACACCGGCGGCACCCTGGACAAGCTGGAGTCCATCCCCGGCTGGCAGGCGTCCCTGTCCAACGACGAGATGCTCGACGTGCTCGGCAAGGCCGGCGCGGTCATCTGCGCGGCGGGCGACGGGCTCGCCCCGGCCGACAAGAAGCTGTACGCGCTCCGCGACGTCACCGGTACGGTCGAGTCGATCCCGCTGATCGCCTCCTCGATCATGTCGAAGAAGATCGCGGAGGGTACCGGTGCGCTGGTGCTCGACGTCAAGGTCGGCTCCGGGGCCTTCATGAAGACTCCTGAGCGGGCCCGCGAGCTGGCCATGACCATGGTCGCGCTGGGCACCGACGCCGGAGTCAACACGGTCGCGCTGCTGACCGCCATGGACCGGCCGCTGGGCAGGGCCGTGGGCAACGCGCTGGAGGTCACCGAGTCGGTCGAGGTGCTCGCCGGAGGCGGGCCCGCCGACGTGGTCGAGCTGACCGTACGGCTGGCGCGGGAGATGCTTCAGGCGGCGGGCCTGTCCGGGGGCAAGGACCCCGAGCGGGCCCTCGCGGACGGCTCGGCGATGGACGCCTGGCGCCGGATGATCTCCGCTCAGGGGGGCGATCCGGACGCCCTGCTGCCCAGGGCCGCCGAGACCATGGAGGTCACCGCGCCCGCGTCCGGCGTGCTGTCCAGGCTCGACGCGTACGGCGTGGGCCTGGCGGCCTGGCGGCTCGGCGCGGGCCGGGAGCGCAAGGAGGACCCGGTGTCGTTCGGCGCGGGCATCGTGCTGCACGCCAAGCCGGGGGACCTCGTCCGTGAGGGGCAGCCGCTGATGACGCTGCACGCGGACGAGACCTTCCGCTTCGAGCGGGCACTCGCCGCCCTGGAGGGCGCCTACACCGTCGGGGAGAGCGCCGATCCGGACCTGCTCCCCCTGGTGATCGACCGCATCACGGCCTGACGGTTTGGCCGCCCGGCCGCCGAACCGAGTCAGGTTCGTGTTCACCGACGACCGAGCCCGGGCCACATACCCCGATTGGGACCACATCGCCGACGAGCAGGGACTGGCCTCCGGCCTGCTCAACCGCCGGATACCGGGGCCCGGCGGCGGCATCCCCGCTGCCTCCGCACCGCTCGCCCCGACTTCACGGCCGTGTGCCGCGAATCGCCGCGGGTCTTACCATGATCGCGGTACTTGACTCGCCCTTCGACAAGCTGTCAGGATCTTCTCGGGGCGCATGTGGACGGCAGAGGGTGAACCTCTCCGGAGACCTGGGCATCTAACGGGGCAGGAGGCTCAACATGAACCGCACCCTCGTTTCCCTCGCGCTCGTCCCCCTCTTCCTGCTGGCCGGTTGCGGCTCGGCCACCCAGACCGCGCCCCCGTCCACCGGGGCCCCGGCGGCCACGGCCCCGGTGGTCACGCCGACCGCCACGCCCTCCGCCGCGCCGGCCGAGTTGCAGCCCCCGATGAGCACCAAGGAGATCAAGGTCGACCGCGCCGCCGGCACCCCGCCGACGGTCACCGGGGCCCGGTTCGCCCAGCATCAGGGGTTCGACCGCGTAGTGATCGACCTCAAGGGAGACCTGCCCGGCTACACGGTGCGGTGGGTGCCCGAGCTCGTCCAGGACGGCTCCGGCGACCGGGTCGACGTCAAGGGCGGTGCCTACCTCCAGCTGACGATGAACCCCGCCGTCGCGCACACCGAGGCGGGCAAGACGACCTGGACGGGCGGGCCGGTGTTCCAGGCGCAGCTCGGCAACGTCCAGCACGTGGTCAAGACGGGCGACTTCGAGGCCGTGGTGAGCGTGGGCATCGTCCTCGACCGCAGGGCGCCGTTCCGGGTGCTGGAGCAGAAGAGCCCGAACCGGCTGGTCATCGACGTCGCGAACTGAGAGGCGCCGCACCCCGAGACCAGTGACAGACTGGTCTGATGGTACGCAAAATCGACAGCGCGACGCGGATTCCCGTTCCGGGGGGCAAGACGATCGACGAATACGTCGGCCGGGTCAACAGCGGCGACGATCGGATCTCGATCGCACGCATGATCGCCCCAGCGGGGTGGGAGGAGCCCGCCCAGACCCCGGAGTTCGCCGAGTACACCCTGGTGCTCAGCGGAACGGTCGTCGTGGAGCACGACGGGGGCACCACCGAGGTCGGCGCGGGGCAGGTGTTCACGTGCGAGCCGGGGGAGCGGATCCGCTACAGCTCGGGCCCCGACGGCGCCGAATACGTCGCCGTCTGCCTGCCCGCCTTCTCTCCCGAGACCGCCAACCGCGACGACTAGCCGCCCGTACGACGTCGACCAGGTCCGCGGCTCCGGGACCCTCGGCCATGCCAGAGCCGAGGGTCCCGGCCCTTACGCGCGATGGGCCGGTCGTGAACACGTCACCCGAAACACGCGGGACCGCGCCGCACCCCGTCCCCGTGACTAAAGTCGAGGTCTCCCCGCTGGAAGGATGTAGATGAGTCAGCTACCCACTTTTGAGCAGATCCGTCTGGCTCCGAAGGTGTTGCTCCACGACCACCTCGACGGAGGGCTCCGGCCGGAGACCATCATCGAGCTGGCCCGCGACTCCGGCTACGACAGGTTGCCGACGACCGACGCCGACAGCCTGCGCGCCTGGTTCAGGGAGGCCGCCGACTCCGGCTCGCTGGTGCGCTACCTGGAGACCTTCGACCACACGGTCGGCGTCATGCAGACGCGCGAGTCGCTGGTCAGGGTCGCCGCCGAGTGTGCCGAGGACCTGGCCGACGACGGCATCGTCTACGCCGAGGTGCGTTACGCGCCCGAGCAGCACACCTCCAGGGGGCTGAGCCTCGAAGAGGTCATCGAGGCGGTGCAGGAGGGTTTCAGGGCCGGTTCCAAGGGGCGGGGCATCCGGGTGGGCACCCTGCTCACCGCCATGCGCCACCAGGCCAGGTCCATGGAGATCGCCGAGCTGGCGGTCCGCTACCGCGACGCCGGGGTGGCCGGGTTCGACATCGCCGGCGCGGAGGCGGGCTACCCTCCCACCCGTCATCTCGACGCCTTCGAATACCTCCAGCGGGAGAACGCCCACTTCACCATCCACGCCGGTGAGGCCTTCGGCCTGCCGTCGATCTGGCAGGCGATCCAGTGGTGCGGCGCGGACCGGCTCGGCCACGGCGTCCGGATCATCGACGACATCTCCGTCTCCGATGACGGCGAGCCCAAGCTGGGCCGCCTGGCGGCCTACGTCCGGGACAAGCGCATCCCGCTGGAGATGTGCCCGACCTCCAACCTGCAGACCGGTGCGGCGGCCTCCATCGCCGAGCACCCGATCGGCCTGCTGCGTCGGCTGAACTTCCGGGTGACCGTCAACACCGACAACCGGTTGATGAGCGGTACGAGCCTCTCCGAGGAGTTCGCCAAGCTGTCGGAGGCGTTCGGCTACGACTGGGACGACATGCTGTGGTTCACGGTCAACGCCATGAAGTCCGCGTTCCTGCCGTTCGACGAGCGCCTGGCGCTCATCAACGGCGTCATCAAGCCCGGTTTCGCGCGCCTCAAGTGGCAGGCGTGACCGGGCTCGTACGAGTGAAGTGAGCCTTCTCCCATGAAGCAGGTGTTCCGCTCCAACCTCGCGATGATCGTCGGCTGGCTCTGGATGGTGTTCGCCGCGTACAACGCGGTGGACCTGGTCGTCCGCTACAACGGCCGTCCCTCGATGGTCGCCGCGGCGGTGCTGGGGGTGCTGACCGCGCTGGTCTTCGTCACCTGCCTGCGCCCGGTGATCGTCATGTCCGAGGAGGGGGTGCTGGTCCGCAACCCGCTGCGGAACGCCTTCGTACCCTGGAGCGGAGTGGACGAGGTCACGGTCTCGCACTCGATCACGATCACCTCCGGCGGCCGGAGCGTCCGCTGCTGGGCGCCGCAGACCTCGGCCCGCGAGCGGGCGGCGGCCGCGCGCAAGGGAAGGCCCGCGCCCGCCCGGGGTCGCTTCAGGACCGAGCCGGTCCGTTCGAAGGCCGAGCAGGCTGCTGACGAGGCGATGGCGGGCAAGACGCACGCCGACTGGGTGGCCGAGCAGATCACCGAACGCGCCGAGGCCGCCCAGCGGACGGCCTCCGTGGCCGGGACCGCGGCAGTGCCCGAGACCGAGACCGAGAACGGGACCGGGACCGCGGCAGTGACCGAGAACGGAACCGGGAACGGGGCTGCGGCAGTGACCGGGTCCGAGACCGGGACCGAGAACGGGTCCGAGACCGGAACCGGGAATGACGGGCTCAAAGTCACCTGGGCGCCGAGTGCCCTGGTCGCCCTGGTGCTCGCGCTCGCTCTCGTGGTCGCCGCCTTCGTCGCCTGACGGCTCCTCCCGCGGCCGTTGAAGGCCGCTCACTGAGCGGGCCGAGGCGCCGGAGGGGCGGCCGTTCCGGCCTGTCCCGATACGTCGCAACCGGCGGGCCGTCCATCCTGGTGCCTTCGTGACCGGCGGGCCGTCTGTCGTGGTGCTTTCGTGACCGGCGGGCCGTCTGTCGTGGTGCTTTCGTGACCGACGGTCCGTCTGTCGCGGTGCTCCGCAGCCGGTAGACCGCGCGTCCCGATGCTTCGAACCCGGTGGACCACCCGCCGCGGTGCTCCGCGAGCGGTGCGTCGCCCGTCTTGGTGCTCGAATACCGCCCGAGGAGGATATGGGCGTTTCATCCTTTTTCTGGCCGTATATCTTGACGCTCAGAGGGCGGCCTGATTAGGTTAGGCTTGCCTAATTGAGTTTAGGCTTACCTTAACTTTTAAGTGAGATGACCCGGAAGTCGTACTTCTGGAACGTGTCAAGGCGCCTATCTGCCGGCGGCCCGCCGAGTTCGCGGGTTTCCCGGCCGAGCTGCCGCTCGACGACGGTGGCGTCACGTTCCGCGGTACGGCGGACATCGGGGTCGGCGAGTCCGTCGATGTGCGGGCCCGCGGGAAGGCAGAAGCATGAAGCGCGGTTTGATCGCCCTACTGGCTGTGGGAACGGTCGTCCTGGCCGGGTGCGGGAGCACGGCGGAGACCTCGGCGGAAGCCGCACCCGAGACATCGGCCCCGGCTGCCTCGACTGCCCCCGCGGCCCAGGGGCTTCCGGTGACCGTGCAGTCCGCAGACGGATCCAGCGTCGAGGTCAAGGACGCTTCAAAGATCATCCCGCTGACCAGCGACGTGGCCGAGATCGTGTTCGCGCTGGGCCTGGCCGACCGGGTCGTGGGCGTGGACCTGTCCGCGATGGGGCTGCCCGAGGCGCGGCAGAAGCCGCAGATCGGCTACCAGCGCGCGCTGGCCGCCGAGGGCATCCTCTCGCTCAAGCCGACCGTGCTACTCGGCACCGAGGAGGCCGGCCCGCCGCCGGTCATCGAGCAGCTCAAGGGGGCCGGGATCCCTGTCGTCATGGTGCCCTCCGGCGCCGGCGGCGTGGACGAGGTCCCCGCCAAGATCGAGCTCATCGGCAAGGCGCTAGGTGTGCCGGACAAGGGCGCCGAGCTGGCGGCCAAGACCAAGTCCGAGATCGACGCGGCCAGGGCCAAGGCGGCGGCCGCGGGCACGGAGAAGCCCCGGGTCGCTTTCCTCTACCTGCGCGGCCAGTCCAAGACCTACCAGATCGGCGGCACGGGCACCCGCGCCGACGCCATGATCGCCGCCGCCGGGGCCGAGGACGCGGGCACCGGCGCCGGCGTCCAGGGATACAAGCCGATCACCGCCGAGGCCATGGTGAAGGCCGCCCCCGACCACATCCTGGTGATGAAGATGGGCCTGGAGTCGGTCGGCGGCGTGGACGGCCTGCTCAAGCTGCCCGGCGTCGCCGAAACCCCGGCCGGCAAGAACAAGCGGATCGTGTCGCTGGACGACCTGGAACTGCTCGGTATGGGCCCGCGCACCGGGCAGGCCATCGGCAAGCTCGTCACGGCCTTCCAGGCGAAGTGAACCCCGCACAGACCGTGGCGGAGGCGTCCCACAGCGCACCCGCCGCCGCCCGCGGCCAGACCGGGGGGACGCCGGCGCGGCCGTCCACACCCCGATCCGGCCGCGTGGTGCTCAGGAAGGCGCTGATCCCCGCCCTGGCGGTGCTGCTCGCCACGCTCTGCGTCGCGTCGGCGGGGATCGGCGCCGTCCCGGTCCCCCTCGGGGAGGTGGCCGCCTCGGTCTTCGGTGGCTCGGGACCGCACGACGCGGTGCTCTGGCAGATCCGCTTCCCGCGCGTGGTGCTCTCCGTGCTCATCGGGGCCGCGCTCGGCGTCGCCGGGGCCGCCATGCAGGGCGTCTTCGGCAACCCGCTCGCCGAACCCGGCGTCATCGGCGTCTCCTCCGGCGCGGCCGTCGGTGCGATCGGCGCGATCGTGCTGGGCGTGAGCGCCTTCGGGGAGTGGTCGGTGACCGTGGCCGCCTTCCTCGGCGGTCTGATCGCCACCTTCGCCGTCTACCTGCTCTCCCGGTCCGGAGGCAGGACCGAGGTGGTCACCCTGGTCCTCACCGGTATCGCGATCAATGCCGTCGCCGGGGCGATCGTCGGCCTGCTGACCTTCCTGGCCGACGACGCCGAGCTCCGCTCGATCTCCTTCTGGAGCCTGGGCAGCATCGGCGGCGCGACCTGGCCGGTGGTCGCGGCGGTCGCCCCGTTCACCGCGGCGGGGCTGGTGCTGATCCCCTTCTTCGCGCGAGCGCTGGACGTGCTGGCGCTGGGGGAGCGCGGGGCCCGGCACCTGGGAGTGGACACCGAGCGGGTCCGCGTCGGGGTGATCCTGCTGGCCGCGCTGCTGACCGGCGCCGCCGTCGCGGCCGCCGGGATCATTGGCTTCGTCGGCCTGGTCGTCCCGCACCTCATCCGGCTGGCCGCCGGGCCGGGGCACCGCGTCCTGCTGCCCGCCTCGGCGTTAGCCGGAGCCGTCGTGCTGCTCGCGGCCGACCTGGCGGCCCGGACGCTGGCGATCCCCGCCGAACTGCCGATCGGCGTGCTCACCGCGCTCATCGGCGGCCCGTTCTTCCTCTGGCTGCTCCGCCGTACCCGATCCCAGCAGGGAGGATGGGCATGATCGACGTTTCCGGGGTGTCCCTCACCGCAGGCTCCGCCCGGCTGCTCGACGACGTGTCGCTGCGGGTGGCGCCCGGCGAACTGGTGGCGATCGCCGGGCCGAACGGCGCAGGCAAGTCATCGCTGCTGTCCGTCCTGGCCGGGGACGTGCCCGCGACACACGGCGCGGTCACCCTGGCTGGCCGGCCGGTGCGCGCGCTGCGCCCGGCCGCGCTGGCGCGGCTGCGCGCGGTGCTGCCGCAGCGGGTCACGCTGGCCTTCCCGTTCACCGTCGCCGAGGTGGTCGCCATGGGCCTGTACGGCTCCCGCCGTCCCGCCCACGAGGAGGAGGAGATCCTCGCCCGGGCCATGGAGGTGACCGACGTCGCGCACCTGGCCGGGCGGACCTACCCCACCCTGTCGGGCGGTGAGCAGGCCCGGGTCTCACTGGCCCGGGTCCTGGTCCAGAGTGCCCCGATCCTGCTGCTGGACGAGCCGACCGCGGCCCTGGACCTGCGCCACCAGGAGCAGGTCATGTGCGTCGCCCGTGAGCGGGCGGCGGCGGGGGACGCGGTGGTGGTCGTCCTGCACGACCTCAACCTCGCCGCCGCCTACGCCGGCCGGGTGCTGGTCATGTCCGGCGGGCGGCTCGTCGCCGACGGCTCCCCGGACCGGGTCCTGGCCTCGGAGACCCTCAGCGAGGTGTACGGCTGCGCCATCGACGTCCACCGGAACGGCAGCGCGCTGCTGGTCGCCCCCCGCCGCGCCGTCTGACCCCGGCCCGTGAACCGGATGGCCGACCCCGGCCCCCGGCCTGTCGCGCCTGGCGGCTACTGTCCCGCCGTCAGGCCGAGGACGTCGGCCAGGCCCGACTGCGGCTACTGTCCTGCTGTCAGGCCGAGGACGTCGGCCAGGCCCGACTTCAGCGCGTCGAGGTCCCGCGCGGCCCGCTCCCGTGCCTCGGACACCTCACCGGTGACCGGGACGACGGCCTCCAGGTAGCACTTGAGCTTGGGCTCGGTGCCCGAGGGGCGGACGACGACGCGGGCGTCGCCGGACAGGCGGTAGCGCAGGCCGTCGGTGGACGGGAGGTCGGCGGAGCCCTCGATCAGGTCGTCGGTGGACTCGACCTTGCGGCCCCCGAGTTCCACCGGCGGGGTGGTGCGCAGGCGGGTCATGGCGCCGGTGATCAGGGACAGGTTGTCCACCCGGACCGAGAGCTGGGACGTGGCGTGCAGGCCGTAGCGGCGAGCTTGGTCGTCGAGGAGGTCGAGCAGGGTACGGCCGTCGAGTTTGGCCTGGGCGGCCAGCCCGGCGACGGTCAGCGCCGCGCCGATGCCGTCCTTGTCGTGCACGGGCAGCCCGAGGTCGGAGCCGACGCTGTACCCCAGCGCCTCCTCGTACCCGAAGAGCAGGCCCGGGCCGGCCTTCATGATCCATTTGAAGCCGGTCAGGGTCTCGGCGTAGCGCACCCCGTGCCCGGCAGCGATCTTGCCGAGCAGCGACGAGGAGACGATGGTGGTCGCCACCAGGCGGTCCTCGCCGGAGGTCTGCCCGATCACGTGCTCGCCCAGCAGGGCGCCCACCTCGTCGCCGGTCAGCATCCGGTAGCCACCGCCAGGCAGCGGCACACCGACCGCGCAGCGATCGGCGTCGGGGTCGTTGGCCAGGATCAGGTCGGCGCCGACCCGCTCCGCCAGCTCCAGTGCGAGGTCCATCGCGCCGGGCTCCTCCGGGTTGGGGAAGGCGACGGTGGGGAAGTCGGGGTCGGGCTCGGCCTGGGCCTCGACGATGGCCGGCGCGTCGAACCCGGCGGCGGCGAAGGCCCTGGCCAGGGTGTCGCCGCCCACGCCGTGCAGCGGGGTGTACGCCACCCGCAGCTCGCGGGCGCCGCCGATCGGGAGCGCGGTCACCGCCTCCAGGTAGGCGGCCACGACGCCGTCGTCCAGCGCGGTCCAGGCGGGGTCGTCAGGGGAGCCGAGGGGCAGCTCGGAGACCGGCCCGACCGCGTCGATGGCGGCGGAGATCTCCGCGTCGATCGGCGGCACGATCTGCGAGCCGTCCCCCCAGTAGACCTTGTAGCCGTTGTCGCGGGGCGGGTTGTGGCTGGCGGTGACGGTCACGCCCGCGTCGGCGCCGAGGTGGCGGACCGCGAAGGCCAGCACGGGCGTGGGCAGCGGCGCCGGGAGGACCGAGGCGCGCAGTCCGGCCCCGGTGAGCACGGCCGCGGTGTCGCGGGCGAAGAGGTCGGACTTGTGCCGGGCGTCGTAGCCGATCACGACATGCCTGCCGGGACCGAGGACGCGGGCCAGACCGGCGGCGGCACGCATGACCGTCACCCGGTTCATCCGATTGGGGCCGGCGCCCAGCTCGCCGCGGAGCCCGGCGGTGCCGAACTCCAGCTTCGAGCCGAACCGCTCGCGCAGCGCGTCACCGTCGCCGCTCTCCAGCAGTTCGGCCAGCTCCGCGCGCGTGTCGGGGTCGGGGTCCTGGGCCAGCCAGGAACGGGCGAGCCCCGCGAGATCGCTGCTCATTGTCACCTCTCGGGCCTGGGCCCGTCGCCGGTTGAACCCTTGAAACCAGGGTGATTCTTGAAAGCCGGGTGCTTCCTCTGACCGGTTCCCGGCCAGGGGGTCCCAGACCGTGTGGTCCGGGCTGTGGTCTCAGACCGTGTGGTCCGTGTGGTCTCAGATCGTGTGGTCCGTGTGGTCTCAGATCGTGTGGTCCGTGTGGTCTCAGATCGTGTGGTCCGTGTGGTCTCAGACCGTGTGGTCCGGGCTGTGGGGCCTACAGCTTGCCGACGACCTTGGCCAGCAGGCCGCCCATGCGTGCGGCGGTGGCGCGGCCGACCTCAAGCACCTCCTCGTGGTTGAGCGGCTCGCCCACGAGACCGGCGCCCGGGTTCGTGACCAGGGAGATGCCGAGCACCTCGGCGCCGCCCTCGCGGGCCGCGATGGCCTCAAGCACCGTGGACATGCCCACCATGTCGCCACCGAGGATGCGGCACATGCGGACCTCGGCCGGGGTCTCGTACGTCGGGCCGCGGAAGGCCACGTAGACGCCCTCGGCCAGCGAAGGGTCGGCCTCGCGGGCCAGCTCGCGCAGGCGCGGGGTGTAGACGTCGGTGAGGTCGACGAAGGTGGCGCCGGTGATCGGGCTGGCACCGGTCAGGTTGATGTGGTCACTGATCAGCACCGCCTCGCCGACCTCCTGGGTCTCGGGGCGCAGGCCCCCCGCGGCGTTGGTCAGCACGACCGTGCCCGCCCCGGCCCTGATCGCGGTCCGTACCCCGTGCACGACCGGCTCCACGCCGCGGCCCTCGTAGAGGTGGGTGCGGCCGAGGAAGATCAGCACGTTCTTGCCCGACCCGGTCCGCACGGCGCGGATCCGGCCCGCGTGGCCGGCCACCGCGGGCGGAGCGAAGCCGGGCAGGTCGGTCACCGGGATCTCGGCGATCGTCTCGCCGATCGCGTCGGCGGCCGGGACCCAGCCCGAACCCATCACCAGCGCGACGTCGAAGGAGTCCACGCCGACGGTGCTCCTCAGCGTGTCCGCGGCGTCCGTGGCGAGTGCATAGGGATCATTGCTCACCTCACCGAGCGTACCGGCCGACGGTGGCGTCTCGTCCGCTCCGTACCGCTTTCTGCTTACCTGTCCATGGCCGTCCGGCGGACGGCCGCGGACAGGCGCCGAAGAGCGCCCCGTCCGTCCTCTTCCAGCACGGCTAGCCCCGTTCTCCGTATGTGCCGCGTCGTTGCAGGTCAGCAGCTATACCTGATCCAGTGCAGCAGGTAATCACCCCAGGTCGATCGGGGGTCATGTGCGGAATACAGGGCCTAGCTCCCCAGGGAGGTGCAGGGGCGGCCGCGTAGTTCCTTGACGTAGTCGTCGGGGGCGCCCGCGCGCTCGGCGGCCTCGGCCAGGATGCCGAGGTAGCGGGCCGAGGGCAGCCCACCCTCGTAGCCGTCGAGCACGTAGAACCACGCCACGACCTCGCCCTCCAGGGTCTGCACCCGGAGCCTGACCTTGTGGTAGAGGCCGCGCGCCGCACCCTCCCACTGGTCGAGAGAGCTCTCGTCCCACTCGGGCACGTCGTAGAGGACGACGAAGACCTGCTCGGCTGCGTCCTCGACGATGGAGGCGAGGGCGCCCTCCCAGCTGAGATCGTTCCCGCCGAAGGTCAGACGCCAGCCCTGGAGCCAGCCCGTTCCCCTGATCGGGGAGTGAGGGGCCCGCTGGGCCATCTGCTTCGGGTCCATGTTGCTGCCGTAAGCGGCGTAGACAGGCACGTTGGCCAACACTAATCGAAGATCCGCGAGACGCTCACCCAGCCTCGAAGCCACGCCGGTGTCCCGTGGAATTACGGCGGTTTTGGAGGACTTTCGCGTTTTGGGAGGGATGCTGAGCGATGGCCGGTCCCGCCATGCGGGAGAATAGGGTACGTGACGAGGATAGTGATCATTGGTGGCGGGCCCGGTGGATACGAGGCTGCGCTGGTCGCCGCCCAGTTGGGAGCGCAGGTCACCGTCGTCGAACAGGACGGCCCCGGCGGAGCCTGCGTGCTCACCGACTGCGTGCCCTCCAAGACGCTGATCGCCACCTCCGCGCGCAAGCAGGCGCTTCTCGACGCCAGCATGCTCGGCGTGCACTTCACCGGCGGCCCCGACGGCGAGGTCGGCGGCGTCATCGCCGATATGCCGCTGGTCAACAAGCGCGTCAAGGATCTCGCCAGGGCGCAGTCCGCCGACATCGCCGCGCGACTGGCCGCCGAGGGCGTCGAGGTGATCAAGGCCCCGGGGCGGTTGGTCGACCCGCAGGTGGTCAGGGCCGGAGACAGGACGATCCGCGCCGACGTCGTCATCGTGGCGACCGGCGCGACCCCGCGTATCCTGAACGGCGCCGAGCCCGACGGCGAGCGCATCCTCACCTGGCGGCAGTTGTACGACCTGGAGGAACTGCCCGAGCACCTCATCGTGGTCGGCTCCGGCGTCACCGGCGCCGAGTTCGCGGGCGCCTACCGCTCGCTGGGCTCGGAGGTCACGCTCGTCTCCTCCCGCGACCGGATGATGCCCAATGAGGACGCCGACGCCGCCGAGGTCCTCGAAGAGGTCTACCGCCGCCGAGGCATGAACGTCATGGGCCGCTCGCGCGCCGAATCCGTCAAGCGCACCGCGGACGGTGTGGTCGTCACGCTGGAGGACGGCCGGACCGCCGAGGGCAGCCACTGCCTCATGACCGTCGGCATGGTCCCCAACACCGCCGGGATCGGTCTTGAGGAGGCCGGGGTCACCCTCGATCGGGGCGGTTTCATCCAGGTCGACAAGGTCTCCCGCACCTCCGCGCCCGGCGTCTACGCGGCCGGGGACTGCACCGGGGTCCTGATGCTCGCCTCGGTCGCCGCCATGCAGGGCCGGATCGCCGTCTGGCACGCCCTCGGCGAGGCCGTGCAGCCGCTCCGCCTGGCCACCGTGGCCTCCGCCATCTTCACCGACCCCGAGATCGCCGCCGTGGGCGTCGCCGAGAGGGCGGTCGAGGCCGGCGAGATCGAGGCCAACATCGTCAAGCTGCCGCTGGCCACCAACGCCCGCGCCAAGATGCAGGGCTTCAACGACGGTTTCGTGAAGCTGTTCTGCCGCCCGCACACCGGCATCGTCCTCGGCGGTGTCGTGGTCGCCCCCCGAGCCTCCGAGCTGATCCTGGCGGTCTCGGTGGCCGTACAGCAGCGCCTGACCGTCGACCAGATCGCGCACACCTTCGCGGTCTACCCCTCCCTGTCCGGCTCCATCACCGAGGCCGCCCGCCGCCTCATGCAGCCCATGACCCCCAGCGGCATCTGACGTGGCCCCCGGGTGGGAGGCACGGCTGGCATCCTGGGAGGCCCGCGATCACAAGGAGATCAGCCATGCCCCACCCTCTCGGCACGCCGCCCGCGCCTCGGCGCACCCCTCTCAGCGCGGAGGAGAGGGTCCGGAGCGAGGCGAACTTCGCCCCCTTGGTCGCCCAGCAGCTCGTCGCCAACGGATGGTTCAGGGTGAGCGCCGACACGCCGGAGATGGTGGAGCTGTTCCAGGCGGTCGCCCGCCGGGTGGGCGAGACGCTCGGGCGGCCTGTGGTCAGCTATGCCAACGGCAGGTACATGGTGATCACCTTCGGCCAGGAGGAGACCTCAGCCGTCTCGGCCTCACTGGCCGAGGTGCCCGCTCAGCACGGGAGTGACCGCCAGGCGTCGTCCCTGTAGTCGAGTGCTCCCGAACCGGTGGGCGGCTCCGGAGGAACCCGATGAACCTTACCGGTGCGGAATCGGTCCGGCTCAACCGTCTTGGTTCTTCAGACAGGTCCCGGACCGAAGTCGAACTCTCCGGCACGGACGCCGGAGACGAAGGCGTCCCATTCCGTGCGGGTGTAGTGGATCACGGGTCCATCGGGATCTTTGCTGTGCCGTACGGCGACACGTCCGGTGCCGTCGTTCACGGGACCCGCTTCGACACAGTTGCCGCCACCGTCGGCACTGAAGCTGCTGATGTGCCAGGAAATCGGGGCGTGCTCGGGAGCAGACATGAGCGGTGCGGCTCCATTCATGCGGGCTGATGGAACTTTTCCGCGATCGCTGTGATCAGCTCGATGGACCTCTTTGGGCTGAGCGAATCATTGCAAATGCGGTCGAACTTAGACGTAAGCCTGTCGGCGGCTCCGGCTTCTACGTATATCGCACCAGCGGGGCTCGGGACATAGGCGACTGCGGGGTAGGGGCCAGGGAGTTCGAAGATTCGAAAGGCCCCGTCAGGGCTGGCGTGAGCGCCCGCGGTCAGGGGCAATACCCGGATCTCGATGTTCGTCTGGTTCGCGGAGGCGACGAGCTGAGCGAGCTGATCACACATGATTTCGGACCCGCCTACCCTGCGGCGCAGCGTGGCCTCGTCGAGAACCGCGATGAGGTTTGGCGCGTTCTCCACGGTCAAGACCTGCTGGCGGGTCTGCCGGAACCTGATCCAGCGGTCGACCTGCTCCGGATCTGCCGTGGGTTCCTCGGCTCGGATCATGGCGTTCATGTATTCCCTGGTCTGGAGCAGCCCTGGGATGACGAATGCGTCGAACGACCTGATCCTCTGAGCGCGTGACTCCAGCCAGGCGTAGTCGACGATGTTCAGGGACAGGTCCTCGGAGTAGTTGTCCCACCAGCCGCTCTGCCAGACGTCGCGGCTCAGCCGGATGAGCCCTTCTCGCCGTTGTTCCCCTGTGACGCCGTACAGGTCGAGCAGCGCGATGACATCCGGTGTCCGGGCAGGGTACAGACCGGCTTCGAAGCGGCTGACCGTGGAGCCGTCGCGTTGAAGGAACTCGCCGGTTTCTTTGAGGGTGAGGTTGGCCGCCTCCCGTAGTTCACGGAGCTGCTTGCCCAGCCACTGGGATCGCAGGGTTACGCCGCGCTTGGCGTTCACAGCCGTTCCTTCCTCATACACGGACAGTGGTCGAAGGTTACACCTCTGTCACGCATATGGGAGGAGTTCACGATTCCGCTGTGCAGGTTTGCAGAGCGCATGCCATAGTTCATCGTGTTCAATTCATTACTCTCCGTGTTCGAGAGGTTGTGAACGACATGAGAACGTTGGCGTGCGTTAACCGCGCTCCTTGTGCCGAGGAGGCCCCATCATGATCGGCGTAACGTGGCGTAGATCTTTTCCCGGTGATCCGGCCCAGCTCCACGATGTCCGCAAACTTGTTGGAGCACTCCTGGCCGAATGCCCCGTCCTGGATGACGCGATCGCCTGCCTTGCCGAGCTGGCTTCGAACGCGGTAGTCCACACCAAGTCGCGTGGCGACGTGTTCACGGTCGAGCTCCGGCTGGTGGGTGATTCCGTCCGGATCGCCGTAACGGACGCCGGAGGGCCTACGGTGCCGGCTCTTCCTTCTCCCGTCCGGGGGGAGATGCTCGAAGGCGGGCGGGGATTGGCCATTGTCGCTGCGTTAAGCACGTACATGGGCACCGAGGGCGACGAGGAAGGCCGCACTGTGTGGGCGGAGCTCAAGTGGGGTGCCCAAGAGAGGTGCTAGCGGACGAGGACGAGGAGCCTCCCGTCGCCTCTGCGTGCCGGACTAAGATCGGCGGATGTCCAAGCCGCGATCAACAACGCGCCGGGTGCTGCGCTGGGCGCGTCGGCTGGTCGCCGTCGTGATCGGCGTCTGCGCGCTGGTGGGGGCGGTGCGGCTGGTCGCGCCCGCCACCGCGGGGACGACCGAGGAACCGGCCGGGGTCAGGCGGCAGTTGACGTTCCTGCGCGCCGCGCTGGACGGCGGGGCCGGTGACGAGGCGCAGCGGCTGTTTCCGGAGGGGTACTTCTTCCTGCACGCGCTGTACGGCCTGAGCTGGGCCGAGATCGGGATACGCGAACCGGCCGGCGAGCGGGCGTCGGCGCTGCGGGAGGCACGGTGGGCATTGGAGCGGCTGGACTCGCCGTCCGGCCGCGACCCGTTCAGCCCGGACCTCACCCCCTCGTACGGTGTCTTCTACCGGGGCTGGAGCAACTGGCTGCGCGGGCAGGTGCTGAGCCTGCAACCGGCCGGGCAACGCGATCCGGGCGAGCTGCGCCGCTTCGCCGACGACTCCGCCGCGCTCGGCGCGGCGTTCGACGCCTCGGCGTCGCCCTACCTGACCGCCTATCCCGGTCAGGCGTGGCCGGTCGACTCGACCGTGGCGATCGCGTCGCTGCGGCTGCACGACACGCTGCTGCCGGCCCGGTTCGCCGGGACCGCCGAACGCTGGCTGCGGGAGGCGCGCCGACGGCTCGACCCGCGCACCAGGCTGCTCCCGCACCGGGTCGACCCCGACACCGGCGAGCCGGCCGAGGTGGCCAGAGGCACCTCCATGGGGGACGCCCACGCCGCCCCCGCCACCGGCGAGCATCTCGTGGTGGTGGCGGATGCCACTGCTCTCGCTGCTGGTCCTTATCGGCATCGCGCCCTGGCTGCCCGCTCTGGTACGCCGCCGCACCCGCTGATCTGGAACTCGTAATCGAGCCGGTCGATAAGATCTGTCCCCCGTGGTCGCGTCCACGGATGTGGTGTACGAGCATCCGAATCCGGTAAGCCGGTCACGGTGGAAAAGCGCGGCGTTGTCCGTGGTGAAAGCGCGGCGAGGGTGGTGGAGTGGTTCAGGGCCGCTCGTCGGTGTCGCGTCGTGCGGGGTCGAAGATCAAAAGCGCAGCGAGGGCAGTGGAGTGGCCCAAGACCGCCCATCGGTACGGGTCCGCCGCGGTGCGGCAGGATTCGGGGCCGCTCCTCGCCGCTGCTCGCCGCCGCCTCGTGCGGGGCTCTCGCCGTGCGGGGTACGAAGGTCCGCGGGGCGTCCGGTCACGGGTCGCCCTCGGCCGGGCGCGGGGACGAATCGGGCCTTCCACCACGAAAAGCGGCCCACCCGAGGGGTGGCAGTGGCGCCTTCCTTGATCTGGGTGAATCCGCACGCCCCCAGCGTGCCAACTCACCCAGATCATGGAAAATCCCCGATCGTCACCACCACGGCCCCGCCTCCACGCCCGCCATGACCCGCTTTGCCCCCTCCCGGAGCTCCACCGGCCCGCCCCCGGTCACCCACACCCGCCCAACGCCCGCCACCACCCCGCACGATGCGACACCGGTGAGCGGCCCCCAACCACTCCACCACCCTCGCCGCGCTTTTCCCCACGGACTACGCCGCGCTTTTCAATGGCGATCAGCCAGGCGCGACGCAGGTACCGATCTCAAACACTCGTACACCACCTGCGCGGACGCGACCGGTGGATCTGCCGAGGGATACGTGGTGGATCTGCCGAAGGTTGCGTGGTGGATCTGCCGAGCCGAGTTCCGCTGATGGGCGTCAGCGGACGCGGGAGCGGAGGCGGTCCAGGGCGGCTCTGCCGTCCTGGACGGCGCGGGCCACGAAGTGCAGTTCCTCGGAGCGGCGGGCGACCGACAGGGCCTGCTTGGCGGCCTCGTAGGCGTCGAGCGCGTGCCGCCAGTCGTGGTCGGCGGTTATGCCGCCGCGCCCGCTGACCTGGAACTCGTAGTCGAGCTGGTCGATCTCCTCGCCCAGCCGGGTGATGTCGTCCTCGGCACCCCGCCGCGCCACGGCGAACCGGGCGTTGCGCCGGGTACGCTGCTGGGTGCTGACACCCCAGGCCACCACGGTCAGGGCCAGGCCCACCGCGCTGAGCACGACCATGACCAGGCCCACGGACAAGCCGCCGCCTCGCGCGGGTTCGGCCTGCGAGGTGTCCGTCTTCTCGATCTCGGGGGCGTCGGAGCCGGGCACCGAGGTCGGCACCGAGATGGTGAGACCCGTGGGGGTGCCCCGGGAACCGGTGAGGTCGACGTCGTCGGCCTGGGTGAAGGACGCGCCCTGGACCAGCGCGCCGGTGAAGTCGGCGCCGTTCAGTTCGGCCTGGGTGAACTGGGCCTCGCTCACGTCGGCGTACTTGAACGTCGCGTTGCGCAGGTTCGACTGGCTCAGCCTGGCCTCGCGGAGCTTGGCCCGGGTGAAGTCGGCCTTGCGGGCCTTGAGCTGGCCGGGGGTGCTCTCGTCGAGGTCGGCGTCGATGAGCTTGGCGCCGGTGAAGTTGACCTGGGTCAGCTCGGCCCTGGTCAGCTTCGCCCCGGTCAGGTTCGCGTGCGGGAACTCCGCCTGACCGGCCTCGGCGTCGACCAGGATCGCGTTTCGCAGGTCGGCGTGGTCGGCGTGCATCTGGCCCAGGTCGGCCTCGGTGAGGTTGGCGCCCCGCAGGTCGGCGTACTTCAGCGTGGCCTGGGTGAGGTTGGCCTGCTTGAGCGAGGCGCCGCGCAGGATCGCTCCGGTGAGGTCCTTCTGGATGAGCTCCACGCCGTTCAGCTTGGCCTTGGTCAGGTCGGCGCAGCGCAGGTCGTCGGGGAGCCGGGCGCCCCTGGTGAAGTCCCTGCCGCGCAGGTTGGCACCCTGGCCGGGCTTGCACGGCCCGGCCGTGGCCTGGGCGGGGGAGATGACCGTCCCCGACAGCGCGAAGATCGCGACAACGAGAGCCAGGGGGATGGAACGACGCAAGGGGGAGCCTCCTTCAAACCGGCCCCGATCGTGTCAGCAGATCATTGCATCACGCTAAACAATCACTTGCACCTTTACTACCAGGTGCTCGCGGGCGAGCAGCATGCCGGTCTCACCACCCGGCGGCCGGACCACGATCCACCGCTTCGGGCGGCCGTCGTTCGTCAGCGACGGCGAGTCCTCGATGGGGCGCTCCGGGGGTCCGTCTCAGCTGAACACGCTGCTGAGAGGCGGTCAGGCGAGGGGCGGGCTTACACAGGCTTGTTGCGGGAGTATGGCGGGGTTGTGTCCGTTGACGCACTTATTGGCCACATGTTACATATGGCATGAATCTGATTCGGCGCGCCGCCGCGCTCCTCCGCAGTGTGGTGAGCGGCTTCTCGTACCCCGGCGCTCCTCGCGGAAGTCTTCCCGGCGTGGAGGGGGGCGGGCTCCCGTGCCCCACGGGACGAACCGGACATCCCGCAGGAAGAACCGAACAAAAAGTATTATTCGGCGATCTTTCTCCCTCTCTTCCCTGTTGCTCGTCCCGTTGCTACATTCCAAAACAAGAATTTATTTCAGTTTTGGGGAGATGTGATGACCGCTCTCTCTGAGCTTGGCCAGGCCGCGTCCGCGCGGCGAGAGCTCCCGCCCTCGATGGTCGAGCGAATGACGCTGATCATCGACGCGTTCGACGGCCGTTTCACCCATCTCACCCTGGAGGACGTGGCTCGGTGCACTCACCTGCCGCGCTCGACGGCGCATCGCATCCTTGACCAGCTCGTACGACTGAACTGGCTGGAGCACTCGTCCTTCGGCTACAGCCTGGGCAAGCGGGCACTCGGAATCGGCGGAGGCGACGGCAGCCACGGCGAGATCCGAGAGGCCGCCGCGCCGCTGCTGCACGACCTGCAGATGAGAACCAGGATGGTCGTCCACCTGGCGGTCCTGGACGGCTCGGAGATCTTCTACCTGGACAAGGCCGGCGGGCGGTTCGCCCTGTCCGTGCCCTCCCGAGTCGGCGGCCGTGCCCCGGCGCACTCCACCGCGCTGGGCAAGGCGATCCTCGCCTGGCTGGAGCCCGAGCGGGTCGAGGAACTGGTCGGAGGCAAGGTCAGCCGGCTCACCAGCCGCACCATCGGCGACATCGGCACCCTGCACCAGGAGTTGAACCGCATCCGGCAGCGGCAGGGGCTGGCCTTCGAACGGGGCGAGAACGTCCCCAGCATCTCGTGTGCCGCCGCGGCGATCCGAGGCCACGAGGGCCCGGTGGCGAGCATCTCTCTCGTCGGCGACACCCGCACGCCGCTGGAGAACGTCGCCCCGCTGGTGGTCGACGCGGCACGGCAGGCCTCACTCGCCCTCTTCCCCGACCTGGACAGCCAGCGGGGGCGATCCCGTCAAGCCGCTCGGATGCCGGACCGCAACTGGTCGACGGAGACCATGAACCGATTGCTCACCATGGGCGGGAACGACGGCTGGCTGTGATTCGCGCGGCCCGGCGTCATTCCCGGGCCCGATTCCAGTCCCACTGATCCGCCCAGCCCCACAGACCGGGAGCGAACAGGGCCTGTTCGGTGTCCGTCTCATGGTCGATGCCGAACCGCCCGCGGAAGAACACCATGGGACGCCGCTCGACGTCCCGCTCCACCTCCAGTACCCGGCCGATCACCACATCGTGATCCCCGGCGACGTGCACGTCGGCGACCTCGGCGTGGACGCGCAGGAGCACGTCGCGCAGCGCCGGAGTGCCCCACCGGGACAGCTCCCAGTCGAGCCCGTCGTACTTCCTGCCCTTGCTGGAGCCGAACCGGCCGCAGAGGTCGGACTGCCCTTCGCCCAGCACGTTCACGCTGAACCTCCCGGACCTCCTGATCCTCGGCCAGGTGCGGCTGTTGTGGTCGGCGCAGAAAAGGATCAGCGGCGGTTCGAGGGACACCGACGCGAACGCCTGGCACGCGAATCCCACCGGCTCTCCGCCGTCGATGCCGGTGATGATCGTCACGCCGCTCGCGAACATGCCCATCGCCTGCCGCATTTCCGCGGGATCGGGTGGTGTCACCCCGGTGAAGTCCGGAGCTAGTGAGGGCTCGGAGGTCTCGGCTGTCATGCGGTTCACCTCGGGTGACGTCGGGCGCCGCCCCGTCGGCGGCCTCGGGCAACGAAGTTACGGACCTCCGGTGGGCTTCACCAGGGCTGGATCCCGCTGAGCGGAAGGGGCTCGGGGCGCGACCCGGTGTCCCGGCCGATCCCGGGCGGAGGTGGGCCGGGTCTCACTCATCGGGAGAGGCGACCCGCTCGCCGGCCCTCGCGGGCTACCTTCCCCGAAGCCGATACTCCGCGATGAACAGGACGGATGAATGCTTACCGAGCTGACCTATGAGTCGACGGCGCGGGAACTTGCGACCGACCAGGGTGTACTGCGCTACCACGAAGCCGGCGAGGGCCCGCCGCTGCTGCTCCTGCACGGCTCGGGGCCCGGAGTCACCGGCTGGCGGAACTTCCGAGGCAACCTCGCGGTCCTGGCGGAGCACTTCCGCTGCCTGATCCTGGAGTTCCCCGGTTTCGGGGTGAGCGATTCCACCGGCGAGCATCCCATGGTGGGGGCGCAGACCGCGGTGATCCGCTTCCTTGACGGGCTCGGGCTCCATCAGGCCGACGTGATCGGCAACTCCATGGGCGGAGCCATCGGTGCCCAGGTGGCGATGGCCCATCCCGACCGGGTGCGCCGGTTGGTCACCATCGGCGGCATCGGCAGGAACCTGTTCAGCCCGGGCCCCGGTGAGGGCATCAAGCTGCTCATGGATTTCACCGAGGAGCCCACCCGGGAGCGGCTCGTTCAGTGGCTGGACTCCATGGTCTACGACCGGTCCCTGGTCACCGAGGAACTGATCGAGGAGCGCTGGGCGCTGGCCACCGAACCGGCCACCCTGGCCGGCGCCCGCCAGATGTACGGCAAGGCGGCGTTCGCCGCCCGTGCCGCGGCCGCGGCGGCCTCGGACGCCCCGCCGTACTGGGCGATGCTGCACAAGGTCAAGGCCAAGACACTGATCACCTGGGGCCGCGACGACCGGGTCAGCCCGCTTGACATGGCGATCCTGCCGATGCGGTCCATCCCCGACGTCGAGGTGCACATCTTCCCCGACTGCGGTCACTGGGTGATGATCGAGCAGAAAGCCGCCTGGGAGAGCGCCGTGCTGGCCTTCCTGACCAGGAAGGACGAGCGGTGAGTGGGTGGGACCACGAGTTCGACCTGGTCATCGTGGGCAGCGGCGGCGGCGGCATGACGGCGGCGCTGACCGCGCACGACAGCGGCCTGTCCGCGGTGGTGGTCGAGAAGGGTGCGGCGTTCGGCGGCAGCACCGGGATTTCCGGTGGCGGCATCTGGATCCCCAACAATCCCACCCTGCGGGCCGAGGGGCACGACGACAGCCGCGAGTCCATCCGCCGCTACCTCGATCTGCTGACCGAGCGCCGGGTCCCCGCGGCCAGGCTCGACGCGTTCGTGGACAACGGTCCGGCCGCGATGGAACTGCTCGGCAGGAGCAAGTGGATCCGGTTCTTCTGGACCAGGGGTTACGCCGACTACCACCCCGAGTTCGAAGGCGGCAGGCCGCTGGGCCGGTCGATCGAGCCGATCCCGTTCGACACCCGCGCGCTCGGCGAGGACGAGAAGTACCAGCGTCCCAACGGCATGAAGGGCCCGCTGGGGCTCTGGGTCACCAGCAAGGACTACCACGACCTGGCCATGGTCAAGCGCACCTGGAGCGGCCGCCGGGCGTCGATCGTCGCCGCCTGGCGGGTCTGGTCGAACCTGTTCCGCCGCCGCCACATGTCCACCGGCGGGCGCGCGCTCGTCGCCCGGCTGCGGATGGCGCTGAAGGACGCGCGGATCCCGCTGTGGCTGCGGACGCCGATGACCGAACTCGTCACCGACGAAAGCGGCGCCGTCACCGGCGTCGTCGTTCGGCGCGACGGGAAGACCGTCCGGATCCGCGGCAGGCGCGGGGTGCTGCTGGCGACCGGTGGTTTCGACCACAACCAGGAAATGCGCGACAAGTACCTGCCCGCCGGCGGCCGAACCGACTTCGGCATGGGGGCCACGGAGAACACCGGCGACGGCATCCTGGCGGGCGAGCGGCTCGGCGCGGCCCTCGACCTGATGGACGACGCCTGGTGGATGCCGGCCGTACGGCACCCGGCGGGGGCGACCATCCCGCTGGTGTCCGAGCGGTGCATCCCGCCGTCGGTCATCGTGTCGCAGCAGGGGCGGCGGTTCACCAACGAGTCCGCCCCATACGTCAACTTCGTGCACGACCAGTTGGCCGGCGGGCACGTGCCCGTGTGGTTCGTGATGGACGCCAAGGCCCGGACGCGGTACCCGTTCGCGCAGATCCTTCCCGGGATGCCGATACCGGAGGCGTTCTACGAGCGGGGTGTGGCGTTCCGCGCCGACACGCTCGCCGAGCTGGCGGTAAAGGTCGGCATGCCCGCCGGCGCGCTGGCCGAGACCGTCGAGCGTTTCAACCGGTTCGCCAGGGCCGGCAAGGACGAGGACTTCGGCCGGGGCGACAGCGCCTACGACCGCTACTACGGCGATCCCACGCTGAGGAATCCGAACCTCGACGTGATCGACAAGGCGCCGTACTATGCCTTTCGTGTCGAGGCCGGCGACCTCGGCACCAAGGGCGGGCTGGTCTGCGACGAGCACAGCCGGGTGCTGCGATCCGACGGCTCGGTGATCGAAGGGCTGTACGCCACCGGGAACACCTCCGCATCGGTCATGGGCAACGAGTACGCGGGTCCCGGCGCTACGATCGGCCCCTCGATCGTCTTCGGGTACATCGCCGCCCGGCACGCGGCGGGTCGATCCCACCAGACCGTTTCCGCGATCAGGGAGGAGTGGGGAGCATGACCCAGCCGGGACCACTGAAGGCGCGGGTCGTCGAGGTCATCCGGGAGACCTCCGACGCGCACTCGCTGGTGCTGGAGCCCGCCGACGGAGACCACACCCGGTTCGGCTACCGGCCAGGCCAGTTCCTCACCATCCGGGTGCCCACCACCCGCCCCGAGGGTGCGGCGCGCTGCTACTCCCTGAGCAGCTCACCGGTGTGCGACGAGAAGCTCAAGGTGACGGTGAAGCGCACCCGGGGCGGCTACGGGTCGAACTGGATCTGCGATGACGTCATCGAGGGGGACGTGCTGGAGGTGCTGCGGCCGGCGGGCACGTTCGTCCCCGTCTCGCTCGACGAGGACCTGCTGCTGCTCGCCGGCGGCAGCGGCATCACACCGGTCATGTCGATCCTCAAATCGTGCCTGCGCGGGGGCACCGGCGCCGTCTCCCTCCTGTACGCCAACCGCGACGAGAACTCGGTGATCTTCCGTGACGAACTGGTGGCGCTGACCGCCGAGTACGGCGAGAGGCTGACCGTCGTCCACTGGCTGGAGTCGGTGCAGGGCCTGCCCAGCGCGAGCAGCCTGGCCGCGCTGACCCGGCCGTACACCGACCGGGAGGCGTTCATCTGCGGCCCGGGCCCGTTCATGGACCTCGCCGTGAAGGTCCTCGCCGACCTGGGTGTCCCGAGGCGGCGGGTCAACGTCGAACGTTTCGAGTCGCTGGCCACCGACCCCTTCGCCGGGCCCGGTGTCGCGGTCGACTCCTCGGGCCCCGGCAGCACGCTCGAGATCGAGCTGGACGGTGAGAAGAGGACGTTGACCTGGCCGAAGGGCAACAAGCTCCTCGACGTGCTACTGGCGGCCGGCATGGAGGCGCCGTACTCGTGCCGTGAGGGGTCCTGCAGCGCCTGCGCCTGCGTGCTGCTGGAGGGCGAGGTCGCGCTGGAGCGCAACACGGTCCTCGACGCGCAGGACCTCGCCGACGGGCTGATCCTTTCCTGCCAGGCGACCCCGCTCAGCGAGCACCTCAGGATCACCTACGACGAGTGAACCTCGTCCGGGCCCGGAACCCTTTCGCCGAGGGGGAGACGGGCACCGCTGGGAGAGCCGTCACGGAAACCCCGCAGCACCGTTGACCATCCCCATCTCTCAACCGCCCGCACTGCCCGAGCACGATGCGGGACACGAACTCGGGAGGACCGAATGCTGGAGGTAAGGTGAAAATCGGTACGGCGCACCGGCGTGAACGGCACGGGCCGGGCGAACGCGACTCTCCTATGTCTCCCCCGGGCGACGAGGTCCTGGACGCGGTCCGCGCACTGCTGCCGACGATCGGGGAGCGGGCAGGCGCAGCCGACGTGAATCGGCGGGTGCCCGAGGAGACGATACGGGAGCTCATCCGGACGGGGGTCTTCCGGATGCTGCAGCCCAGGAGGTACGGCGGCGCCGAGAGCGACCCCGTGAAGTTCTTCGAGGTCGTCCGGGAGATCTCCGCGGTCTGCGGATCCACAGGCTGGCTGGTTTCCGTGCTCGGCGTCCACCCGTGGCAGCTCGCCCTGTTCGACGAGGCAGCGCAGGACGAGGTCTGGGGGGAGGACCCGGACGCGCTCGTGTCCTCGTCGTACGCTCCCGTGGGGCGGCTCACTCCGGTCGAGGGCGGATACGAGCTCTCCGGTCGGTGGCGCTTCTCCTCCGGTTGCGACCACGCGTCGTGGGCACTGGTCGGGGGCCTGGTGGTGGGGAAGCAGGGCAGGCCGGTGGACTTCATGACCCTCCTCGTCCCCCGTACCGACTACGTGACCGAGGATGTCTGGGACGTCATCGGACTGCGCGGCACGGCCAGCAACGACATCATCGTGAAGCGGGTGTTCGTGCCCGAGCACCGCGCCATGCGCAACTACGAGCAGGCACAACTGCGCGGTCCCGGCCAGAAGGTGAATACCGGCCCGCTCTACCGGATGCCGTTCGCGACCGTCTTCACCAACGCGATCACCGCTCCCGTCGTCGGCATGGCGGCCGGTTGCTACCGGGCCTACGTCACCGCGATGCGCGACCGGGTACGGCTGAGCCTGGGCGGCGGCCGGTTCGCCGAGGACCAGTTCGCCCAGGTCGCGGTGGCCCGGGCCGCTTCGGAGATCGACGCGGCGGTGCTGCAGACGGACCACAACGTGCGCCGGGTGTACGAGTACGCCGTCCGGGGCGAACGAATTCCGATGGAGTTGCGGCTGCGCGTCCGCAGGGACCAGGTCCGTGCCACCGAGCGGGCGGTGGAGGCGATCGACAGTCTCTTCAAGACCGCCGGAGGGAACTCGCTCGGCCGAGGCAACCCCATCGAGCGGGCCTGGCGGGACGCGCACGCGGGCAGCGTGCACGTCGCCAACGACGCCGAGCGCGCCCTGGGGATGTACGGCAAGGGCGAGTTCGGCCTGACCGTCGAGGACAACCTGGTCTGATGCCACCCGGTCCCGCCGGGCATCCCGGCGGGCATCCCGGTGGGACCAGGACGGGCGGGTGGAACGGCCACAGGCCCGGCGCGCGATGCGCCGGGCCTGTGGCATGAACGGTTTCGGCCTATGCGGCCGGGCGGTCCGCCCTGCGGCGGAGGACGACGGCCCGGCCGGCCGCGCACCGAGGGTTCACTGTGCCTCCCGCATGTCGTCGCCGCTCCAGAACGCCCGCATGCTGGTGATCCGCTGCTCTTCGTCGAAGGTCATCACGTCGATCGGCTCGATCTCGAACGCCCGGTCACCCCGCTCGCTCCGTACCCGGAAGTGGAAGGCGGCGCTGTCGCCGGCGACGCGGACGGTCAGCAACTCCGTGCTCCGGCGCGCGCCTTCGAGCGCCGAGTAGAACTCGCGGATCGCGGCGCGGCCCCGGCGCGGCTCGCTGCCCACCGGGTCCTCCAGCGTCCCGTCCTCCGCGTAGCAGGCCGCCAAGTCGTCCGCGGTCCCGTTCGCCACCGCGTCCAGGTAACGGACGACGGCATCGTTGATCTTCTCGGCGCTCATCGGTCCGCCGTCCGGATTCGGGTGGCGGCGCGGTAGCCGAAGACCATGCCGGAGCCGAGCGGGACCCCGGGGCCCGGGTAGACATGCCCGGCCACCGAGGCGGCCGAGTTGCCGATGGCGTACAGGCCGGGGATCGCGTTTCCGTCCTCGCCGAGCACCTGCCCGTCCTCCCCGACCCGCGCGCCGCCCTTGGTGCCGAGGTCGCCGAGCACGACCTGCACCGCGTGGAACGGGGCCCGCTCGATCGGGACGAGGGCGGGGTTCGGGCCGTCACCGGTCGCGAAGAACCGGTCGTAGGGGTCCTCGCCCCGGTGGAAGTCGCTGTCCACGCCGGAGGCGGCGAACCCGTTGAACCGGGTGACGGTCTTGCCCAGCACGTCGGCGGGCACGCCGATCCGCTCGGCGAGAGCGGTGAGTGTGTCGGCGGTGCGCCACAGGCCGGCAGCCTGGAACGCCTCGGGATCGGGCGCGGGCTGGGACATCCCCGGCACGTTGGCGAAGCGCCCGTCGAAGATCCACCACACCGGCAGGTGCGACACACCGGTGGCGTGCCCCGCGCGGATCTCGTGGCCCATCCGGTCGTACGGCAGCGACTCGTTGGCGAACCGCTCGCCCGCGGCGTTCACGAAGACGCCTCCGCGCAGGCCGAGGGTGAAGGCGGCGTGGCCGTTGGGGAACAGCACGGCCGGGCACCACCACGCCTCGTCGGTCAGGTCCGTCGCGGCGCCCACCGCCTGGAGCGCGGCGAGCGCGTCCCCGGTGTTCGACCCGGGCGCCGCCGACGACCAGTCCGCGCCGGGCAGGTCCTGTAGCTCGCGCCGCAACTCCGCGTTGCGCTCGAACCCGCCGGCGGCCACGATCACGCCGAGCTCGGCGCGGATCATCAGTGTGCGGCCCTCATGCTCGGCCTCAAGGCCGACGACCCGGCCGTCCTCAACCACCAGCGAGCGCATCCGCGTTCCGGTCCGCGACGTGGCGTTCCCGGTGCCGTCCAGGGCGAGCAGCAGCCTGCCGATGAGGGCCTGACCGCCGGTCAGCGTCTCCCGGTCGTATGGCACGCCGAACTGGTCGATCGAGATCGGCGGGCGCACCTGACCGAGCCGGGCGCCCAGCAGGTGCGCCGGCAGCGGCTTGGGGCGGATTCCCCGGCCGCCGGGGGCGCGTCCCGGAGCCGCGAAGTAGTCCGGGAACGGCAGGTACTCGAACTCCAGCACCGGGTCACGGTCCAGGAACTCCACCAGCTCGGGCGCCGTCGAGACGTAGGCCTTCTGCAGTGCGGCCGGTGTGCGGTCGCCGACGACGGCCCGGAAGTACTCCAGCCCCCGCTCCACGCTGTCCTCGACGCCCGCCTGGCGCAGGATGTGGTTGCCGGGCAGCCACAGGCCCGACCCGGAGTAGGCGCTGGTGCCGCCGAAGTACTCGGTCTTCTCCAGCACCAGGGTGCGCAATCCGCCCGCCGCCGCTGTGTAGGCCGCCGTCAGCGCGGCGCCTCCGGATCCCACGACGACGACGTCGGCCGTCTCATCCCACTGAACTGGCACTGATCTCCTCCAGATCGCTCGTGTTGGCGGGCGGTGCGGCGGCCGTGCGGCCGGCGACCTGTCCGAAGGCGAGGGTGTCGGCGATGTGGAACCCGCCGTCCTTGACCTGTCCGAAGGCGAGGGTGTCGGCGATGTGGAACCCACCGTCCTTCGCCCGGCTACAGGTGGAGCTCACCGAATCATCACTTCCGTCCGCATTGGCCCGCAGGAACCCGGGGGCGTGGCCTTCCGGGTAACCGGACCGTAATCAACGGTCTCGCCGCGCTCCCGGGCCGATCCCGCTCAGCAGGACGCGCGGGGCAAGACCGGGGTGAGGGGCCGGCCGGCGGCGTGAACGACCTGCCGATCATCGGTTCCGACCGGCCGCCGGGTACGGACGTCGCAGTGCGGATGAGATGTGTGTCACCGCCTTCTCACCGCCGGGTCCCGCTCATTGGGATGCCCGACGTGATCTACGTCACCGGGCACTTAGCGTCTGCGCCAGTGCACGACCTGAAGCCAGGCGGGCCGGTCGTGCTCCGCGCCGCCCCTGATCTCCCCGAGCCCCGGCGGTTCCCCGCCGGGCCGGGATGACCGCACCCCCGTCGTGGGGGAACCTGCGGTCCGTTATCGACCGGAAAACGTGCGTGACACCGTGGTGTCCGCGTGGTGCCAAGGAGGAACAGCATCCCCCCGCCGGGACCTGCGCCACGAAGACGCCGGGGTCCGCGGCCACGCCGAGATTCATTGAAATATCACGTTTTTCTGGAGGCCTGACGATGAGTACGACAGATACGACGGCGGAGAAGGGCGGGTGGACCCCGCGGCTCGCCCTCTCCATGCTGACGATGGTCATGATCATGGAGGGGACCGCGCTGGGGTACAGCCTTGTGACGACCGCGCTGCCGGCGATCACCACCCACTTCAAGACGGACCAGGGAGGCTGGCTCCTCACCGGCTTCATCCTCGCCGGGGCCGTCCTCTGCCCGCTGGTGGGGAAGCTGGCCGACATCCACGGTAAGCGGCGGATGATGATCGTCTGTCTGATGGCGAGCACGGTCGGCTCGGTCGTCGCGGCTGTCGCGCCGACCTTCGGCGTGCTCATCGCGGGTCGGATGCTGCAGGGCGCCGTGCTGCCCACGATGTTCCTGAGCTACTCGCTGATGCGCGATGTGTACCCTCGGCGGATCCTGCCGCTGGCCAGTGCGATCGCGATGACCGGCATCGGGGTCTTCTCCATCGGCGTGCCGTTCCTCATCGGCTGGCTGCTCGACAACTGGGGCTTCCGCGGCCTGTTCGCCTTCGACGTGCTGTGGATGATCATCCTCACGCCGCTGCTGCTGATCACCACCCCGGAGACGCGGCTCCGCGTCCCCTCGAAGGTCGACTTCCTGGGCGCCGGCATGCTGGGCTTCGGCCTGGGCATCCTGCTCCTGGGGATCAGCTCCGGAAGCAAGTGGGGCTGGGGCTCGGTCGCCACGCTGGGCGCGTTCGCGGTCGGCCTGCTGCTTCTGTTCGGGTTCGTCAAGCGGTCGTTGAACTTCGCCCAGCCGATCGTCGACCTGCGGATCTTCACCCGCCGGCCGATCGTGCTCGCCGCGGTGACGGCCGCCACCGCGTACGGGTCGACCGCCATCACCGGTTCGATGCTTCCAATGATCGGCATGACGCCGGGCGCCGCCGGGCTCGGTTACGGCTTGGGGATGACCGCGTCGGAGTACGCGATGATCACCGCACCCCAGTCGGTGGCCATGGTGGTCATGGGCGTCGTCGTCGGCAAGCTGCTCAGCCGTGTGGGCGGCGCGACCATGATGAGGATCGGCCTGCTGCTCCTGCTGGTGGGCGGTATCCAGCTCGGTTTCAACCACGGCAGCTACGTGCAGGTCCTCATCGCCGCCCTGCTGGTGGGCGCCGGAACGGGCCTGGCCTATGGCTCGGTCCCCGGCCTGGTCATCGCCGGCTCCCCGGCCGACAAGCAGGGCTCCATCGCCGGGATGGTGCAGGTGAGCTACAGCGGTTTCGCCAGCACCGCGCCGGTCATCCTGTTCGTCATCATGGGGGAGCTCGCGATGCGCACCCCGGACGGTGCCATCCGGTACCCCGAGGGCGCCATCAACGCGGGCGGAGTGTTCCTGGTAGGCCTGGTGACCCTCGGGCTGCTCCTCGCCTCAACGGTCCTGCGGATCCCCAAGCAGGATGCGATGATCAGCCAGGACCCGGATTCGCTGCTCGATCCGCCTGCGGTCACCGTGGCGGCGGGTCCGGACAGCAGGCGCTGACCGCCCGGCGGACCAGGGCGGCGGGTCCGGCCATCGGGCGCTGACCGTCCGGCCATCGGGCGCTGACCGCCCGGCCAGGGGCGGCGGGTCCGGACAACGGACGCCGACCGCCCGGTGGACCAGGGACAGCCGCTCCACCGATCTTCGGATCGGTGGAGCGGCTGCTTTCTTCTCACCGGCTTCTCACCGGGCCGTGGCGCTGCGGCGGGGGCGCTGCAGGAGGAACAGGACGAGGGCGACCAGCGCCGCGGCAGCGCCGGCGGCGGTGAACGCGTCGTAGGAGCCGCGCGGTACGAACGCGACGCCGACGGGAATCGTCGTGACGATGCCGAACACCGCGCTGCTCACCGACATGCCGACGGCGCGGGCCAGCGAGTTGAGTCCGTTCGCGACACCGATGTTCTCCTCCGGCGTGACCTGAAGGATCAGTGCGGGCAGGTTCGCCAGGACCATGGAGTTGCCGACCGAGACGACGGCGATCACGCAGACGAGCACCCACAGCGATCCGTGTCCCAGTGGGATCTGGGCCGCGAACCCGGCGGTGGAGATCGCGCAGCCCAGCGCGATCGTCACCCGTGGGGTGACGATCGCGCTCAGCCTGGCCGACAGCGGCGCCACCACCGCCGACAGCAGCCCTCCGGGCAGCAGGCACAGACCGGTCATCAGCACCGACAGCCCGTGCCCGTAACCGGTCGACACCGGCGCCTGGAGGCGTCCGACGATCCCGAGGAAGTTCGTGAACAGCGCGAAACCAATCAGGATCGACCCTCCGTTGATCGTGGCGGAGGAGCGGCTCACCGCCACCCTGAGGTCGATGAGCGGAGCATGGCGGCGAAGCTCCACCAGGGTCAGCAGGCACCCGGACACCAGCGCCGCGAGGAAGGACGCGATGGTCAGCGCGTTCGTCCACCCCCACTCGCCGCCGCGGTCGAGCCCGACCAGCAGGGTGACGATGAAGCAGGTGAGCAGTACCGCGCCGAAGAGGTCGACCCGCTGCGTGTGCTCGCGCCGGGGCGGCGCCGGGACCGCCAGCAGCAGGGCGGCCACCGCGATCGCACCCGCGACCGCCGAGACGGCGAACAGCCCGTGGAAGCCCCACAGCCGGGAGACCAGCCCGGCGGTCGGCAGCCCGAGCGCGCCGCCGGCCCCCATCATCGCGCTGACGGAGGCGATGGCGGAGGCGCGGCGCTTTGGCTCCAGGACCACCCCCACCAGGCTCATCCCGAGCGGGATCGTCGCACTGGAGATCCCCTGGAGCGCCCGCCCGGCGATGAGGACGCCGATGTTGTCGCTCATCACGCACATCAGGGACCCGAGGATCATGGCGCCGAGCGCCACGATCATCATCCTGCGCATCCCGAACTGGTCGCCCAGCCTGCCCAGCACCGGGTGCGACACCGCGCCGGCGATGACCGTCGCGGTGACCAGCCAGGTGGCGATGGAGGGCGTCACCCCCAGGCGGCCGGGCAGTTCGGGCAGCACCGGGACGACCAGCGTCTGGTTGAGCGTGGTCACCAGGGTCGCGAAGGCGACGACGAGGACCACCCGCAACGGGTGCTTCACCACGGTGGGGGCCGGATCCGGAGCGCGTGTCGAATCCCCGCTTCCGGGTCCGGACAAGATCTGGTGAGTGGTCATATCGGCCTTCGGTCTCCTTCGTTCGCCCGGATCGGACGATTTCCTTCGCCCGAATCGGTCGACCCCACGGTGTCGATGCCCGAGGTGCCCCACAACTCGTCCTCCCGGCGAGCGGGACGGGCTTTCGAACTGCTCGATCTCGACGGGAGACCGGAGACCGGAGACCGGTGTTTCGCGGAACGCGTTGCCGTGACTTGCGAGACGAGGTCCCGGTCAGTGGGAAAGGGGAGGTGTCGCACACCGTCGGCTTCGCATGATGAGGATCCCGCGGGCAGGGCGATTCGGCCCGGGCGCATTGGACGGCAAGGGAGACTTCATGACGTCGATACAGACCGCCGGTGATGACGAGATTCGAGTGATCGAGGCGGCCCCACCTCCGGCGCGTTATGCCCGGGGCTGGCACTGCCTGGGCCTGGCGAACGAGTTCAGGGACGGCAAACCGCACAAGATCGAGGCATTCGGCACCAAGCTGGTGGTGTTCGCCGACAGCACCGGCACGCTGAACGTCCTCAACGCCTACTGCCCGCACATGGGCGGCGACCTCAGCCAGGGGGAGGTCAAGGGCGACTCGCTCGCCTGTCCCTTCCACGACTGGCGCTGGGCGGGCAACGGCCGGTGCACCAGCATTCCGTACGCCCGCCGGGTGCCGCCGAGGGCACGCACCAGGACATGGCTGGCCCTGGAGCGCAACGCGCAGCTGTACGTCTGGCACGACCCGCAGGGCAACCCGCCCCCGCCGGAGGTGACGATCCCGGAGATCGCCGGTGTGAACACATCGGAGTGGACCTCCTGGACGTGGAACCGGATCAAGATCGAGGGCTCCAACTGCCGTGAGATCGTCGACAACGTGGTCGACATGGCCCACTTCTTCTACATCCACTTTGCCTTCCCGACGTACTTCAAGAACGTCTTCGAAGGGCACGTCGCCGCGCAGTACATGAACAGCCGGCCCCGTCCGGATATCCAGATCGGTACGAACTACTCCGGTGACAGGACCGACGGGCGTTCGGAGGCGGCGTACTACGGCCCGTCGTACATGATCGACTACCTGTGGCACACCGTGGCGGGGCAGACGATCGAGTCCGTCCTGATCAACTGCCACTACCCGGTGTCGCCGACCAGCTTCGTGCTCCAGTGGGGCGCGATGGTCAAGAAGCCCCAGGGCGTCTCCGACGACGCGGCGCAGGCGATGGCGGCGGGCTTCGCGGCGGGCGTGGAGACGGGCTTCATGCAGGACGTGGAGATCTGGAGGAACAAGGCCAAGATCGACAATCCGCTGCTGTGTGAGGAGGACGGCCCGGTCTACCAGCTGCGCCGCTGGTACGACCAGTTCTACGTCGACGTCGATGACGTCGCCCCGGAGATGACCCAGCGGTTCGAGTTCGAGATCGACACCGAGCGGGCCAACCAGTTCTGGCAGAAAGAGGTCGACGACAACATCGCCAACGGTCGGATCGTCACCTCGGCCCCGGCCCCGGCTTAGCCCGTCCGGCTTAGCCCGTCCGGCTTAGCCCGTCCGGCTTAGCCCGTCCGGCTTAGCCCGTCCGGCTTAGCCCGTCCGGCTTAGCCCGTCCGGCTTAGCCCGTCCGGCTTAGCCCGTCCCGGCCGATCGGCCGGGACGGACCGGCGGTGGCGCTTCGCGACGACGCGCCACCACCGTCAGGAACGTTAGTGATCGCAACCGAGGAGATATTCCGTGCGCCCCGTGTCCTGCAGCAGCTGCGGCTCGTGCGTCCTGGTCAAGAAGCACAGCCTGGCGCACACGCTCGTCCAGTGGACCACAGAGACCGATCAGTGTGTCGAGTTGAGCCGGGATACCGACCGGGGTGTCGTCCCGACCTGCACGCGACTGCGCGACAGCATCGAGAACTCCGTCCGCCTCGGGGCCATCCCGGTTCCTGACCTCTGAGACGGCCGGCGAGACCGCCCCCCGCCGACCACTCGGTACAAGGGGCGCTGAAGACATGGGCTCCACTCCGATGACGCGGTGGAGCCCATGTCCGTTGGGGGGCCGATATCCTGAGATCGGTACTCACACACGGTTCGCTCGGGAGTAGACAGGCAAGACAAGGGGAATTCGTGGCGAGAATCGCCGAAGCGCGGGCTCCGGCGTCGCCGACCTCGGAGAGCCAGATCGCCCGGTACAAGCGCATTCTGGACGCCGCGGCCGAGCTCGGCGCCCGCAAGAGAGTCGACGTGGTGCAGATGCACGAGGTCGCCAAGGACGCCGGCGTGGCGATCGCGACCCTGTACCGCTACTTCCCTTCCAAGAACGCGCTGTTCGCCGCGGTCTTCTGGGCGGAGATCAAAGCCTTCGGCGAAAGCAGGCGGCCCGGCGAGGGCGAGGACCTCGTCGACCAGGTCACCGACTTCCTGGTGGGGCTGAGCCGCCATCTGCTGGTGCGGCCGATGCTGGCCGCCGCGATGTTCCAGGGCACCAGCGCCGTATATGTAACGGCAACGATGGACGAGGTCGAACCGACGAAGTCCGAGCTCGGCCGCATTCTGCTGCGCATCATCGGGGCAGAGGAGCCGAACAGGCAGGATCTGAGCGTGGTGCGGCTGCTCACGCACTGCTGGTGGGGTGCGCTGATCTCGACCCTCGGGGGCCAGACGACCCTGCCGAGGGCGGATGCCGACATCCGGCTGGCCGCGCGGCTGCTCCTCGCGCCGTACTCCGACGATCGGTGACCGGGCCGGTTCCCTTCGCCTGTCATCGCGTTGGGAACCCGCCTTCCGTCACCCCCGCGAGTCCCGGTGACCGGGCCGGTTCCCGCCGTCTGTCACCGCGTTGGGAACCCGCCCCAGGTCACCCCGCGAGTCCCGGTGACCGGAACCTCGCGACCGTTGCCGTCGCCCCCATGCCACCGCCGGTCCCCGGTCGTCGGCCGCGTCTTTTCCCGACGCGGCGCGGTGCCCGCCGGAGTCTCCCCCGAAGAGGATGACGGACCTGCCCGCCGTACCCCGTTGTCCAGTCCCGGCCAGCGGGATGTGCCGTGGACTCGGTGGTCGAGGGCGACTTAGCGTCAGCGAGCCGCCGCAGAAACGGCGGATTGCGACTCTCTCAGATTCAGTCCGGAGGTGCCTTGATGGCGCATGAAGTTGTTTCCCGAGTAGAGGAGATCGCCGGTCAGCTGGCCGCGGCCGCGGACGAGACCGAGCGCCTGGGCAAGCTGTCCGATGAGAGTGTGAAGCTGATCCGCGAGACCGGAGTGATGCGGCTGCTGCAGCCGACCGACTTCGGGGGATACGCGGCGCACCCCCGGGACTTCGCCGAGGCGGTGATGGCGGTGGCGAAGGCGTGCGGCTCAACGGGCTGGGTGTGCGGGGTCGGTGGAGTGCACCCGTGGGAGATGGCGTTGTGCGACCGCCGGCTGCAGGAGGAGGTGTGGGGCTCCGATCCGAACACGTGGATCGCTTCGCCGTACATGCCCAGCGGGGTGGCGACGCCGACCGACGGCGGGTACATCCTCAAGGGCCACTGGCAGTTCTCCTCGGGCACCGACCACTGCGACTGGATCTTCCTCGGCGCGCTGCTCGGAGACGCCGAGGGCAAGCCGGCGCAGCCGATGAAGGGAATGCACGTGGTGCTGCCCCGCTCCGACTACACGATCGTCGAGGACTCCTGGGACGTCATCGGACTGCGCGGGACCGGCAGCAAGGACATCATCGTCGACGGCGCGTTCATCCCCGCCTACCGGACGATCGACGCCGCGGAGGTCGCCGAGGGCGAGGTCGCGGCCGAGCGGGCCGGCCGGACCGAGACGGTGTACAGGCTGCCGTTCTGGTCGATGTTCCCCCTGGGCATCACCGCCGCGGTGATCGGCATCTGCGAGGGCGTGCTCGCCACGCACCTGGACTACCAGCGGGACCGGGTGACGGCCTCCGGCGCAAAGGTGAAGGAAGACCCGCACACGCTGTACGCGATCTCCGAGGCCGCGTCCGACATCCAGTCCTCGCGGCTGCAACTGCTCGACGGCATCAGCCGGCTCTACGACCTCGCCGACTCCGGAAAGCCGATCACTTTCGCGGATCGGGCCGTGGTCCGGCGCAACCAGGTTCGCTGCGCGTGGCGGGCGGTGTCGGCGGTCGATGAGATCTTCGCGCGGTCCGGCGGCAACGCGGTGCGCCGCAACAACCCGATGCAGCGGTTCTGGCGCGACGCGCACGTCGGGTTGCAGCACGCCATCCACATTCCCGGCAACGCCTACCAGGCGACGGCACTGACCCAGATGGGTGTCGAGCCGCAGGGCGCGCTGCGCGCGCTGATCTGATCCCCGCTCCGGACGATCTCGACCAACACCTCAATCGATTCAGGAGAGATGGGCATGACCGACATCAGCTCGCTGGGTTACGTGCGCGTCCGAGCCACGGACCTGGACGCATGGCGCACGTTCGCCCTCGACACGATCGGATTCGCCGAAGGTACCGGGCCGGAATCCGACGCGCTGTACCTGCGCATGGACGAGCGGCACGCCCGCATCGTGCTGCTGCCCGGCGAGGAGGACCGGGTGGAGGCCGTCGGGTGGGAGGTCCGCGACCACCTGGCGCTGCGGCGCGTGCAGTCGGCCGTCGAGGCTGCCGGCATCGCGACGAAGCCGCTGTCGCTGGAGGACGCCGAGGCCCGCCGGATCGAGGCGGGGATCGCCTTCCAGAGCCCGGGTGGGACTCCACTGGAGGTCTTCCACGGTCCCGCACTGGACCACAGCCCGATCGCGACGAAGTTCGGCAACCGCTTCGTCGCCGGGCGGCTCGGCATGGGCCACGTGGTGGTGCCGGTGAGCGATCTGGAGGGCGACCACCGGTTCTACGCCGAAACCCTCGGTTTCCTGCCCCGCGGGGCGTACCGCCTTCCGGTGCCGCCCGAGTACGGCCCGATCCGGCTGCGGTTCATGGGCGTCAACGCCCGGCACCACAGCCTGGCGATCCTGCCGACCCCGGACCTCAAGGCGCCGGCGCTGGTGCACATCATGGTCGAGTGTGAAACCCTCGATGAGGTCGGCCGGGCACTCGACCGCGTCACGGCGGGCGGCTACCACCTCTCCTCGACGCTGGGCCGGCACACCAACGACAAGATGGTCTCCTTCTACGTGCGCACCCCCGGCCGTTGGGACCTTGAGGTCGGCTGCGAGGGCATGCTCGTCGACGAGACCTCCTACACCGCCGAGGAGATCACCGCCGACAGCTACTGGGGTCACAAGTGGGACCGGACCTGACCACTCGTCCGCCCGGCGGGCGCGCCCCGGACAGGGATCCGAACCGCCTCGGGAGAGTCTGATGGATCCGGACAGTCGGCTGACGCTGCGGCGTTGAAGACACAGTCGGTGAGAGAAGGCCCGCTGACGTAGGAGAGCGAGCGGATTCCGACGGCATCGCGGTCCGCGGACTGTGGTGCCGTTCTCGCGGTCCGCGGGTTGTGGTGCCGTTCTCGCGGTCCGCGGACTGCGGTGCCGTTCTTGCGGCGCACCTCGCCGTACTCCTCGTCCACGATCAGCCCACCGACCGAAGACGTCGCCGAGGGCGGACTTACGGCGTACCTCGACGAGCGGGTGTGTGCTCGACACGCCCGCGCCCGGTAGCGCGAGGTACGTGCGCCGGGGGAGCGGGAAACAGGCGCCGGCGGCGGCCGGGGGTTCGGCCGCCGCCGGTCGACCCGATCAGGCCGAAGGCGCGGGCGGTGAAGTGAAGCGGTGCCCCCAGAACGCGCCTTCTGTTCAGGCTGCGGTGAAGAAGTCGCGGACCAGCGCCTCGAACGCCGCCTTGCGCTCCACCTGGGCCCAGTGGCCACAGTTGGAGAAGACGTACAGGTCGGCGTTGGGCATGCGCCGGGTGGCGAAGAAGGCGCCCTCCAGCGGCAGCATCCGATCGTCACGGCCCCAGGTGACAAGCGTGCGGTGGTGGATCTGCCCGGTTCGCGTCCACATCGGACCGTGGACGGACGGGATGGCGAGGCTGCCGAAGATGTTGCGCATCCGGTCGATCGCGCCGGGCGCGAGTGCGCGGTCGGTGCGTTCCTGGATCAACTCGTCGGACACGCCGGCCGGATCGGAGACCATGGTGTCCACCCACGCCCGCATGGCGGCCGGGGAGGGAGAGGCGACGAAATCGAACAGCCGTCGAGCCCCTTCCGACCTCGGCGGGGCGAAGATCTCGGCCGCGATCCCGCCGGGGCCCATCATGAGCATCCGATCGACCCGGTCGGGGTAGGCGAACGCGGTCTCCAGCGCGACGAAGCCTCCCATCGAGTTGCCGACCAGATGGGCCTTGGCGATGCCCAGGTCGTCGAGCAGGGAGATGACGGCGTCGGCCGCGTGCTCCGGATACGGGCGGGTATAGGGCACTTCGGGACTGTCACCGAAACCGGGCATGTCAATGACGATCGTCCGAAACGTCTCAGCGAGAGGTGCCAGATTGGCGGCGAAGTTCGACATGCCGGAGACGCCGGGGCCCGAACCGTGCAGCATGACCACCACGGGTCCGGTGCCGGCCTCGCGGTAGGTCAGTTCGTAGGTGCCACGGCTCACCTTTGGTGCGATCTCGACTGTCGTCATCGGTGGTTTCCACCTTCTCTTCGATGAGGAACCCCGCAGGGACACCCGCGGATGCGACGCTCGGTCGCCGCTGGGTCGTGATGCTAGGTATTTCGCTGAGAAGGCGGCCATTACTCCTCCCACTCACCGGGAGATCTCGCGAGGAGCTCGACGACCGGCTCATCGGGGTTCCAAAGCCAATCCGTTCACCAGGAGCACGAATGGGAGGTCTCGATTTCCGCCTCCCACTCACCGGAACCCACACCTGTATTACCCGCCACTGCTTCGTAGTGTTCCTCGCACAACGCAACCTCATCCAGAAGGAGTGCCGCACCGAAGACCTCGGCCAGTCCCTCGGTCTCGAACCCGTGATCGCTCACCGTCACCATCCCTCACCTCGGCCACTCCGGCGATTCAGATGTTTCTAACATCTGAATTTTGAGAGTATCCTGATATCGGCGCTCTAGGGAAAGGAATTGCGATGGTTCGACTGACTCGGGTGCAGCAGCAGGAGCGCACTCGGGCGTCCGTGCTGGCGGCGGCGAGGGAGGAGTTCACCGAGCACGGCTACGCCTTGGCCAAGGTTGATCGGATCGCCGAGCGGGCCGAACTGACCCGCGGGGCGGTGTACTCGAACTTCCCGAGCAAGCGCGCGCTGTATCTGGCGGTGCTGATCGACATGGTGGAGAACGCCGGCACGGGTGAGCCGCCGGTGCCGCCGGTGCCGTCGGTGTCGTCGGCCGACGCGCTGGGCGTGTTCGCCCGGGCCTGGCTTGAACGGCTGCCCTTGGTCGACGACACGGCCTCGGGAGGGCGGCTGCACCTGCGCTCGCTGGTCGGCGTCCTCGATGACGAGCACGGGCGCACGGTGCTGGCGCAGGTCGTCCGGCTGGAGGCGTTGCTGCTCGCCATCGCGCTGGAATCGTGCGAACCGGCCCATGCGACGCCGGTACGGCGCGTACGGCTGGCTGAGCTGGTGCTGACGCTGCTGGACGGTTCGGGTCACCTGGCTGAGACCGCACCGGGATTCGGTGACCCTTTCGACCTGGCGCGTGCGTGTGAGCATCTGGCCGGGATCGATCTCGCTGACACCTGGACGCCGCCGTATCTGCCCTATGTCGCTCCGGCGCGACCGTGTGGGGACGCGTGGGATCCGCCCACGGGACTCGCGGATCGGATCAGCGGGGATCAGGTCGACTTCGGCGCCGATGGGCTGATCGCGGTGCTGGGGGCCGGCCGCCTTGCCGCCGCCGAGGAAGCCGTCCGTTCCGCTCGGCCCGGCGAGCAGGTGACGGTGGTCGTCGTCGCGAATGATGCCGCCGAGACGGGCCGCCTCGTACGGCTCAGGATCACCGACCTCATCGGCTGCCTGCGGCGGGTGTTCGCTCCCGAGGTCTGGCGGTGCGTTCGGCTGGTCCTCGATGATGAAGCCCTGACGGCGTCGGCGATCGGCCTGACGGACCTCGACGACGAGACAGAGGCCGCGGTACGCGTCCAGGGTGGTGCGATCGTCGCCCGAGCCCACGGGCGAGGCGCCGCGTACGCGGCATCGACCGCCGGCGCTTCGAACGGCACGCGGCCGCGGAGTGCCCGGACATGACCCGACCCGAGCTTCCTGCGACCGACACCGGCCTGCTGGTCCTCCATGCCCTGCGCTGCGGCGGCGGTGCCGGCGGCGGTGCCGGCCTCGCTCGCCTGGCCAAGGCCACGGGTCTCGGTGAATCCGACGTCGAGTCCGAGCTGATCGATCTCGCGGTCGCCGGTCTCGTCACGCATATGGCCGGCGACTTCGGCGGGTGGAGTCTGTCGGACACCGGCCGTGCCGTAGATGCCGAACGGATCACCGACGAGCTGGAGTCGGCCGGTGCTCGCGCCGCCGTGACAGCGGCGTTCGACGGCTTTCTCGTGCTCAACCCGGAACTGCTCGACCTCTGCACGGCATGGCAACTCCGATCCATCGACGGTGCCATGACCGCCAACGACCACGGAGATCCCTCCTACGACGCCCGCGTCCTCGCCCGATTCGTCGAGTTCGACCAGCGTGCCGCCGTTGTCGGCGCCGAGCTGTCCGCGGCATTGCCTCGATTCGGCCGCTACCGGACCCGCCTCACCGAAGCCCTCGATCGCGCCACCGCCGGCGCGTTGGAGTACGTGGCCGACAACACCGCGTCGTACCACATCGTGTGGTTCGAGCTTCACGAAGACCTGCTCGCCACACTCGGGATCCCCCGATGGGGATGAGATGGATTCGCCGGCTCTCCACGCAGGTCGAGGAGACAGCGGAGATGCTGGGCGGCAAGGCCCACGGCCTCCTGGTCCTCCAGCGTCTCGGGTTGCGGGTGCCCGCCGGGTTCGTCGTCACCACGGAGGCATGTCGCGCGTTCCTGCGTGACGGGAGTCTTCCCGACGGACTCGACGACGAACTCGCGACGGCCATCACCGACCTCGAAGCCTCCACCGGACGCCATTTCGGGGGATCACAGGTGCCGTTGGCGGTGTCCGTTCGCTCCGGGGCCGCCGTGTCGATGCCCGGCATGATGAACACGATCCTCAACCTCGGCCTCACCACCGGAGCCACAGCCGGGCTGGCGGCCGAGACGGGCGACTCGCGGTTCGCGCTGAATTCGCGGCTGCGGTTCTTGTCCGGCTTCGCCGCTGCGATCGCCAACCTGGACGTGGACGGCGTGGGGACCGTCCTCAGCGGAGCCCCGGGGCAAGGAACCGGCGACGAGGAGGCACACATCACCAGCGCGATCGGAGCGGTCGAGAACCTCATCCGGCAACGAGGTGGCCGGCCGATTCCGGACGACGCGACCCGGCAGCTGGAGCTGGCGGTCAAGGCCGTGTTCTCGTCCTGGGACACACCGCGCGCACGAACCTACCGCGAACTGCATGACGTCCCGCACAACCTCGGCACAGCCGCGATCGTACAGACGATGGTGTTCGGGAACCGCGATGACCACAGCGGCACCGGAGTCGCGTTCAGCCGCGACCCCAACACCGGGGAGAACGTCCCGTTCGGCGAGGTCCTGTTCGGACACCAAGGCGAAGACGTCGTCTCCGGCAGATCACTGACCCGGCCCCTGCACGAACTCGCCGGCCGAGAACCGGCAGTGTGGGTCGGCCTCCTCGATGCCCTGAGCCGGGTCGAGGGGCACTACCGCGACGCGTGCTACGTCGAGTTCACCTTCCAGGCCGGGGAGCTGTGGATTCTGCAGGTCCGGCCCGGCCGGTTCGTCGGGGGTGCCGCCGTCCGCGTTGCGACCGACCTCGCCGACGAGCGTGTGATCGGGCGTCACGAAGCGCTGCTCAGGATCTCACCGCGGCATCTCCAGCACGTCCGCACACCCCGGATAGCGACCACCGAGAAGGTCGACATCCTGGCCCGAGGGCTGGGCGCCTGTCCCGGTGTCGCGGTCGGCAAGGTGGCGACCACGGCCGACGGAGCAGTGCGCATGGCCGCGGACGGCCCGGTCATCCTGGTACGGCCGGAGACCTCCCCGCACGACATGCGCGGCCTGGCGGTTGCCGCCGGAATCGTCACCGCCCGTGGCGGGCCGGCCAGCCACGCCGCGGTCGTCGCACGAGCGATGGGAAAGCCCGCCGTCGTGGGGATCACCGACCTCACCGTTGACGTCGCCGACGCCTCGGTGAGAGCCGGTGGACGCACCATCGGTGAAGGCACCCTCGTCACCATCGACGGGACCGGTGGCGAAGTCGCCCTCGGCAGCCCCCGTATCGTCACGACCACAGCCGACGTCCACCTGCATCGACTACTCGAATGGGCCGACGACGTATCGGGCGACCGTTCCGAACGCGATGAAGCCCAGCGCCTCGGTGCCGCCCATGCCGTACTTCGTCACGGCTAGACCGCTCCGGCTGGTCGGCCTGACGCGCGAGCGCATCCGCCAGCTGGATCGTCACGGCTGGACCGCTCCGGCGCGCCGGTCCGGCCTTGCGTGGCGACCACACCGCCACTCATGGCCGCGCGCCGGGCCCGAACCCCGTCCAACGCAGGTCAGGCGGGAGGTGACCCATGTCGTTGTACAACAACACCGTCGGTGCTACACCGTCGCGATACTCGATCGCCGTCAGCGCCGTGTTTCCGCAGTTCAGCCCCAGCCACCGCGCCGGTGGTGCGTCGAGGGCGTGCCGCACCAGCCAGGCCACCGGATAGGCATGGGTGACCAGGACCTCGTGGGTCTCGGTTTCGGCGGGGCGCGCGAACCTGTCGATCAGTGCATCCGCAAGGCCTGCGCCCGCAGCGGCTTCCGCGGCGTCGTACCCATCGAAGAACCCCGCCCACGCGGGGGGCATCTCGTTCGGCACATGCGGCACGTGGTCAACCAGCTCGGCCGCTTCCCGCACGGCGGCGCCCGGCAGGTGCTTACCCACGATCTGGGCAGACCGCACTGCCCGGGGAAGGGGCGAATGCCACACGGCATCGACCGGCAGGTCGGCCAGGCGCTCCCCGGCCAGTTCCGACTGCCGCTGCCCAACATCGGTCAACTCGCCGAACGGGTCCGCCGCGCCGTGCCTCATCACGTACAAGTGCCGAGTCGCCATTGTCAGACCCCGGGCCTAATCCGCGCCGCATACCGAGCGCGGTGGCCGGATCCTCGTGCGGCTCCATCCATACCGCGTGGAAAGAGCCGACGCTCGTCCCCGCCATCCGGTGCTGGCTTGCCCGGAAAGTTCGAGCACACCGCACTCCGAGTCAGCCGAGCACTCCGAGTCAGCCGAACCATCCCTGCTCCTTCCCCAGGCAACCCAAATTAGGATATTCACAAAATCCAAATGGTCACAACATTTGAGTAGGCGAGAGATGAAGGAGGCCGCATCGAGTTACACCGTTAACTACTGGACACACCCGCGCCCGAATCCACTGAGCGAGTACAGGTAGTTGCGGGCCGCGGCCATCACCGGGCCCGGGCCGCTGAAGTGGGCACTCGGGGGACCTCGCGTTCACTTTCGGGGCCATCGCCCTGCTCGCCCGCGCCGGAGCCGATGCCGCCCCCGACGCCTGGCGTCGCAGCATCACGTTCCTCCTCGACGGCCTGCGCACCGAAGCCGCCCGCCATCCGCTCCCCATCGGCCCAGCGACACCGCAACAGGTCTACGAGGTGTTGAGCAGGCTCACCGGCACGCCATAGGTGCCGGGCCTCGGGCCGTCCGAGCAGGTCGACATCGGCTGGCACACGTTCCTGATGTACACCCGCGAGTACCGGGACTTCTGCGCGAGGGTCGCCGGCCGGTTCATCCACCACACCTCCGACGACACCCCCGGCGAAACCGGGACCGGGGGCGGTCTCGCGGTTACGCCGGCGCGGACGTGTAGACGGACAACCACGGGCTCCCGGTAGCTGAGCTGCTTGGACAACACCTCAGCTACCGGGAGCCCGCTCCCGTTCACGGGTCAACGACCCGGAAATGACCACACCCCGGCGGTCTCCTGACTCGAACCTCGACGCCAGATCCCTTTGTCAGCAGGCTCTTAGGCTCAAGCGATCATCGCGTGTGACCTCTAAGCCCAGCACACTCGGGACGCGGCTCGTCACCTGACTCGCCAGGCGCGCCTCAAGCGGGGGTGATCTCGAGGACCAGGTCCCCGCCGTCGACCTGCTGCGTGCCGCTGAGGGCGATGCGCCGCACGGTGCCGGAGAGCGGCGCGGTGATGGAGGCTTCCATCTTCATCGCCTCGATGGTGGCAACGGTGTCGCCGGCAGCCACGATGTCACCGACCTTGACGACCGGGGTGACCACGCCACCGAACGGTGCGCCGACGTGCCCGGGGTAGGCCGGATCGACCTTCTCCTGGGCGGGTGCCTCGGCGGAGACGGCCCGGTCACGGACGTTGATCGGGCGGAGCTGGCCGTTGATCGTGCACATGACGGTGCGGATGCCGCGTTCGTCGGGGTCGCTGATCGACCGCAGGCCGAGGATGAGGGTCTTGCCCTCGTCGATGACGACCTCGTGCTCCTCGCCGGGCTTGAGTCCGTAGAGGTAGGCGAGCGTGGGGAGTGTGGAGATGTCGCCGTACTTCTCGCGGGACTCGAGGAAGTCCCGGGTGGGGCCGGGGAAGAGCAGCGTGTTGAGGGTGAGCCTGGCGTCTTTCTCCAGGCTGCGGCGTTCGTCGGATGTCAGGTCGACGGTGGGGGCCTTTTGGGTGCGGCCGGCCAGTGCCTTGGTGCGGAACGGTTCGGGCCAGCCTCCGGGCGGGTCGCCAAGATCCCCGGCCAGGAACCCGATGACGGAGTCGGGTATGTCGTGCGCGCCGGGGTTGTCGGCGAAGGCGGCGGGGTCTGCTCCCACGGCGACCAGGTGGAGGGCGAGGTCGCCGACGACCTTGCTCGACGGGGTGACCTTGACGATGTTGCCGAGGATGCCGTTCGCGGCGGCGTACATGCCCTCGACCTGCTCGAACTTCTCGCCCAGACCGAGCGCGATGGCTTGCTGCCGCAGGTTGGACAGCTGGCCGCCGGGGATCTCGTGGGTGTACACGCGGCCGGTGGGGGACGGCAGTCCGGACTCGAAGGGTGCGTAGAGGCGGCGGGTGGCCTCCCAGTAGGGCTCGAGGTCGCAGACCGCGGCGAGGGAGAGCCCGGTCTCGCGATCGGTGTGGTCCGTCGCGGCGACCAGCGAGGAGAGCGCCGGCTGGCTGGTGGTCCCCGCCATGGCGGCGCAGGCGGCGTCGACGGCGTCGACCCCGGCGTCGATGGCCGCGAGGAGGGTGGCGAGCTGGCCGCCGGGGGTGTCGTGGGTGTGCAGGTGGACCGGCAGGTCGAAGCGCTCGCGGAGGGCGGTCACCAGTGTGCGGGCGGCCGGGGCGCGGAGCAGACCGGCCATGTCCTTGATCGACAGGATGTGGGCGCCGGCGTCGACGATGCGTTCGGCCAGGCGCAGGTAGTAGTCCAGTGTGTAGAGCGTCTCGCGGGGGTCGGACAGGTCGCCGGTGTAGCAGAGGGCGACCTCGGCGACAGCGGTTCCGGTGTCGCGGACGGCCTGGATCGCGGGGGCCATCTGGGACACGTCGTTGAGGGCGTCGAAGATCCGGAAGATGTCGATGCCGGTGGCGGCGGCCTCGTGGACGAAGGCCTCGGTCACCTCGGTCGGATACGGTGTGTAGCCGACGGTGTTGCGGCCGCGCAGCAGCATCTGCAGACAGATGTTGGGGATCGCTGCGCGGAGCGCTTCCAGCCGTTCCCAGGGGTCCTCGGACAGGAACCGCAGCGCCACGTCGTACGTCGCTCCGCCCCAGGCCTCCACTGACAGCAGCTGGGGCGTGGTGCGGGCCACGTGTTCGGCGACGTTGAGCAGGTCCTTGGTCCGCACCCGGGTGGCGAGCAGCGACTGGTGGGCGTCGCGGAAGGTGGTGTCGGTGACCGCCACCGGGGTCTGCTGCCGCAGCGCCCGGGCGAACCCGACGGGGCCGAGCTCGAGGAGCCGCTGACGGGAGCCGTCGGAGAGGGCGCCCGACCCGGTGGGCAGCTTGGCCAGGGGGTCGACGGCCGTCGGTGCCGGGCCGTGGGGCTGATTCACGGTCACGTCGGCGAGGAAGGTCAGCAGCTTGGTGCCGCGGTCGGCACTGGACCGGGCGGTCAGCAGCTGCGGGTGGGTCTCGATGAAGCTGGTGGTGAGCCGGCCGGCCTGGAAGTCGGGGTCGTCCAGGACCGCCTGGAGGAACGGGATGTTGGTCGCGACGCCGCGGATGCGGAACTCCGCGACCGCGCGGCGGGCCCGGTCGACGGCAGTGGCGAAGTCGCGGCCCCGGCAGGTCAGCTTGGTCAGCATCGAGTCGAAGTGCGCCGACACCTCCGCGCCGGTGTACGTCGTACCCCCGTCGAGGCGGACCCCGGCCCCACCCGGCGAGCGGTATGTCGTGATCGTGCCCGTGTCGGGACGGAACCCGTTGGCCGGGTCCTCTGTGGTGATCCGGCACTGGAGGGCCGCGCCCCGCAGCCGCACCGAGTCCTGGGAGAGCCCGAGGTCGGCCAGGGTCGCACCCGAGGCGATCCGCAGCTGCGCCTGCACCAGGTCGACGTCGGTGACCTCCTCGGTCACGGTGTGCTCGACCTGGATCCGCGGGTTCATCTCGATGAACACATACGTGCCTGCCCGGTCGAGGAGGAACTCCACCGTGCCCGCGTTGACGTACCCGATCGTGCGCGCGAACCGCACCGCGTCGGCGCACATCCGGTCCCTCAAGTCCGGGTCGAGGTTCGGTGCCGGCGCGATCTCGACCACCTTCTGGTGCCGCCGCTGCACCGAGCAGTCCCGCTCGAACAGATGGATCACCTCGCCCGTGGCATCCGCCAGGATCTGCACCTCGATGTGGCGGGGGTCGACCACCGCCTGCTCGATGAACACCGTCGGGTCCCCGAACGCGGCCTCGGCCTCACGCATGCACGTCTCCACCGCGTCACGTAGACCAGTGGGCGAATCGACCCGGCGCATTCCCCGGCCACCGCCACCGGCGACCGCCTTGACGAACAGCGGATAGGGCATCGCGGTGGCAGCCTCGACCAGACTGTCCACGTCGGTCGACGGTGCGATGCTCGCCAGCGTCGGAACCCCGGCAGCCTTCGCCGCGGCGATGGCGCGCGCCTTGTTGCCCGTCAGGGTGAGCACATCGGCCGACGGGCCCACGAACGTGATGCCCGCCGCGGCACACGCCTCGGCGAGCTCAGGGTTCTCCGACAGGAAGCCGTAGCCCGGATACACCGCGTCCGCACCCGCAGACAGCGCCGTTTCCACGATCAGCCGCGGGTTCAGGTACGCCCGTACCGGGTGCCCACGCTCTCCGATCTGGTACGCCTCGTCCGCCTTCAGCCGGTGCTCCGAACCCCGATCCTCGAACGGGAACACAGCCACCGTCTCGGCCCCGAGCTCGTACGCCGCGCGAAGGGCACGGATGGCGATCTCGCCTCGGTTGGCGACGAGGACTTTGCTGAACATGGGGGGACCTAGCCTTCCTTGCGCTGGGAGGTCTCGGCCAGACGTGCCAGACCCTGCAACAGACCATCGCACAATCCGGTGGCCCGGACCATGGCGGGGCCAGGCCGTAGCGCCGCCCGTCGAGCCAGGCAAACACCGGCGCATGGTCTTGATCGCCTTGCCTCGCCCTACTTCGCACTAAAAGGAGTTAGATGTCCTATGCCTCACGAGAGTCCGACAGAGAGGGCGGGGCTGCGGAGAGCGGCGGGTCCGGACGGCTGGCCGCGCCGGGTGTGGGCGGTGTGGGGGCGGGTGGTGAGGTCCGCCAGAGGTCGAGTTCTGCCTGTTGCATGAGGTTCCACAGGGCGGTGGCGCTGCTTGCGCAGACGATGCGGCACTCGTTGGGGTCGGTGCATTGCCAGGCTTCGAAGCGGCGGTGGCGCAGGCTCCAGATGACGAACCAGTCAGGTGCGTGCTGTTGGACCTGTTGGGCGGCTCGGGCCGCGTCGAGGTCAGCGAGGGTCAACATGCTCGGCCAGGATCACATCGGCCGGCAGCGGCAGCCCGTTGCGCACCACATCGGCTGCGTCTTTGGTGCGCAGGATGGCGTGGTGTTCGGCGAGCTGTCTGGCAGCCGCGAGCAGTGTCGGCTCGGAGCTGAGCAGTGGGCTGCCGGCGTGGTTGAGTTCGGGGCCGGTCCACCAGAAGCTTTCGCCGTCGGTGTAGGCCAGCAGCCCGTAGTGGACGGAGACGATGGCGTTGCCGGAGGAGAGTTCGTGGACGTCCGCGTGGATGTGGTGAACCTCAGGCCAGTACGGCGGCCAGGTCCTGGGCGTACTCCACGGCGGTCGGCGGCGCGGCGGCGATCGCCTGGGACGCGGGCTCGCCACCGCACCTGCAATCGCACCCGCACGCGAGGGTGTCGTCCCGCTCAGGGGTCGTGTTCATGCCGCGACCCCCTGGTGGTGCGGGTGGTGTCGCCAGGACGAAGGGGCGTCCGGTGAATGGTCCCGGCCGGGAGCGATGGTGAGCTCCGGCCGGTGCGGACGGCCGGTGCCGGGCATTACCGGGCGGCGCGTGTCCGTACGCCCGGAAGGCCGAGTGTGGGCCGATGGAATCTCGCGCTCGGCCTGGCGGGGCGCGGGCACGACCGGAACGAGGTGCGCGGTGACCTCGTGAGCGGGCTCGAAGGTCGGCAGGGTCCGGCCCAGGCCGAGTCGGCGGCGCACATCGAGGCGCTCGGCCATCAGCTCACCGGACGGCTGCGCGTACTCGTGGTCGGCGGCCTGGCCGGGGCAGCCGTGCGCGTACGGCGCGTGCCCACAAACGGCGCACCCCATCGGCAGCGGCGGCCTCTCCGCGAAACAGCCGCAGCCGCTCACCACGGCCCGGTCGAGAACCGGAGCACTAGGGTTATGCATCGGGTCAGGACTCCCTTCCTGATCAAGGGACCCGTACGGCGTTGTGAGCGCCTGCGGGTCCCGCTTTTTGTAGTCGTAATGTCACTGAGTGAAATCATCAGAACGCAGCGCCACTGGTATCCGCTAGAGGACGATGGAGGATGGAAAGCGGACGTCCTCTGGTGTGTCCGCCCCTTGCGGAGGTGCATCATGGCTGACGTACCGGCATGGGCCGCCCGGCTCCGAGCGGCGAGGAATGAGCGGTGCTGGTCACAGAGAGGGACCATCCGGCGGCTGGCCGAAGCCGCCGACGAGTCCACGCGGGCACACCTGCCGACCCGCGAGTCACTGACCAGGATGCTCAGGGCGTGGGAGTCGGGTAAGCACCGTCCCAACGAGCCCTACCCGCGGCTGCTCGCGCGGGCCTTCGGGGTCAGCGAGGAGAAGTTGTTCGCCGACTCGCTGGATGTTCCCGAACCGGGGAAAGCGTCACAGAATAGTCTCATCCAGAAGGCGTCAGATGGAGACGACGACATGGAACGCCGACGACTTTTACGGCTTGCCGCCGGTGCCGGAATCGGCATACTCGGCATCTCCGGCGAGCCGGTTCGCCAGCTCCTCGACCTGTCCCTCGATCACGATTTCCGCAGTGCAGAGGAATGGGAACTGGCTCGCGAGGACCACCTGCACGCGCTTCGGACCCGGCCTCCCGCGCAGGTGGCGGCCGACCTCATCATCGACCTGCTCCTGGTACGGCGGCAGATGGAAGTGTCGCCTCCCGCCGAGGTCGCCGAACTGCAGCGGGTCCTAGCCACACTCTCCGCCATCCACGGCAACGCGTTGACCCGCCTGGGCGACCACGGGGCGGCCATCCGGTGGTGGCACACGGCTCGCCATGCGGCCGATGCGTCCGGCGATCGGGAAGTGCGACTGCTGGTTCGTGTGTCGGAAGCGGGCACGGGCCTGTACGGACAGCGCGCCCCGGAGACGGTTGTCCGCCTTATTCACGACGCGGAGCGGATCGCCGGCGAACCTTCCGTCGGCTTGATGACCACCCGGGCAAAGGCACTCTCCCTGCTCGGCAGGCACGATGATGCGCGCACGACACTGAACGCTCTTGTCGATCTGGCGGAAAAGGGTGCCGCTGGAGATTCTCTCGGCTTCTGGAAGCCAGATCAGATCCATTTCGCCGAGAGCTGGGTTTACGCCGGTGCGGGTGACGAGGCCAAGGCAGACGCGGCCCGAGAGAATGTGCTCGGGTTCACCCCCGAGTACCAATACGGAACCAACGTCATGCTCCATGAGGCGCTCTGCACGGTCGTCAATGGGGGTGTTGACGAGGGTATGCAACGCGCGGCAACAGTGATCGATGCCCTTTCGCCCGCCTACCGCAGCCGCTACATCATTGAAACCGGGCGGATGCTGCTGCGCGCTGTTCCCCCCGACCAGCGAAACCGTCCGGCCATTGGCGAATTTCGTGAAGTTCTGGCTCTTGAGGTCGTGAGATAGACATCATTCGATTCAACGTCCCGCATGCCAGGCTTGACCGACGGGGCGCCGCTTCCCCCGCTGAGTTTTCGGCCAACTCACCACTCTGATCAAGAACTGGTTTAAGCTCATGAAATACCAGCCCGGACTCCCAGCCGGACTCATCGCCGAGACCGGCACCGTCCTATCCGACCCACCGTAGTAACGCCCAGATTTCAGACACGGTACGGCGCCACCTGCTTGAAGCATTCGGAGTACACCACTGTGACCTAATCCGAGAGTCGGCAAGACAGCAGAAACTTTCCTGTTCACCATGAGCAGGGGAGGTCATGAAGGTGTTGCGATGCACACCTGCCATCTCTCTGCTCAGGTACTTGACGATGCCGGACATAGGTATCACGCGGGCCGTTACCTCCCTCGGCCTCTTAACGATCTAGGAACCCCCGGTATGCCCGCGACACGCCACCTGTTCCGAACCGGAAATCATCAGCAATCAGACATTTTTCCCTGCCTGCTGGACGTCTCTCCCCCGAAAAAGACTAAAATCCCAGCTCAAGAACGCCAGCACCGACCCTCCGGGGTCGGTGAGGATCGCAACTGGGGGTGCTCGGCTCGTTGCCTGAGACGTCCCCACCGCCAGCACCGACCCTCCGGGGTCGGTGAGGATCGCAACGGCCGGTCGATCGCCTTGCCCACGTCCAGAGACTTGGGCCAGCACCGACCCTCCGGGGTCGGTGAGGATCGCAACGACGTCGACACCCCGGACACCACTCAAGCCCCGCCTCCAGCACCGACCCTCCGGGGTCGGTGAGGATCGCAACGGGGCGGTTGTCGAATGCGAGCGACTCGATCGTCTTCCAGCACCGACCCTCCGGGGTCGGTGAGGATCGCAACCTCGAACTGCTGCGCACCGAGGAAGTGAAGATCCTTCCAGCACCGACCCTCCGGGGTCGGTGAGGATCGCAACGGCGACAAGCGGCGCGAGCACACCCGCGTCCGCCCCCCAGCACCGACCCTCCGGGGTCGGTGAGGATCGCAACGGCGGTGAGGAAGCCCGCAGCAATGAACGCCTCGACCCAGCACCGACCCTCCGGGGTCGGTGAGGATCGCAACGGCGACAAGCGGCGCGAGCACACCCGCGTCCGCCCCCCAGCACCGACCCTCCGGGGTCGGTGAGGATCGCAACTGAATTCGGTGGCCGGGTCCAGCGCGGCGCCGAGCGCGACCAGCACCGACCCTCCGGGGTCGGTGAGGATCGCAACGGCGACCAGGCGTCCGGGCATGCGGCCTGGGGGCCGGTCCAGCACCGACCCTCCGGGGTCGGTGAGGATCGCAACGAGCCCAAGCGCGTCCGGAAGGCCAGGCGGAAGCTGACCAGCACCGACCCTCCGGGGTCGGTGAGGATCGCAACCAGGACAACGCCACCTTGAGCGGGTCGCGGCGGGCCCAGCACCGACCCTCCGGGGTCGGTGAGGATCGCAACGTGGCGTTGGTCGCGGTGACCGGCGTTGAGGACAACCCAGCACCGACCCTCCGGGGTCGGTGAGGATCGCAACGGCTGTGGGATGTCGCCTCCGGCCGGCGGTCGGCCGGCCAGCACCGACCCTCCGGGGTCGGTGAGGATCGCAACGCCCCGAGGTTCTGACCGGTGTCGAGCAGACCCCGCCCCCAGCACCGACCCTCCGGGGTCGGTGAGGATCGCAACCGCCACGGCGCCCGCCGTCCCGCCCTCGTCCACAGACCAGCACCGACCCTCCGGGGTCGGTGAGGATCGCAACGGGACCCGGAACATCAGGTGCACGCCCGGGTAGGCGGCCAGCACCGACCCCCCGGGGGTCGGTGAGGATCGCAACGGCATATTTAGGACCGTCACCACGCCGGCCGGACCGCGACCCGCCGCTTCGGGCGACCATTGTTCGTCAACGACGGCGAGTCCTCGACCAACTCGAAGCCCAGGGCGTTGGCGAAGAACTCGATGGCCTGGTCGTGGTCCTCCACGATAATCGCCACCGGTTCGACTCGCGTCTTCGTGATCGTAAGCTCTGTCGGCGGCCTGCGTGTACGGCTCTTCGAACACATATTTCCCATGACTCCCATGATTTTTGGCGGGGGGAACGTGAATTATCGGGAAATTTAATCGCCCTCTCACCATGGTTTTCGGGTTTGCGCTTTATGTCTATTTTGTCATATTTATAAATATAAGTCGCAATTGTCGGATGTGGTGTACTGAATAGTTTTCATGTTCTGCTTTGGCGTGGTTAACGCCTCCTTTTCCTGTTATGGTGAACCGGTTGTTTTCCCAGGTAGGGATGTGAAGGTGTTAGCTGAGGATCATTGTGGTTTTTGCTCATAGTGAGAGTGACCGGCTACGGAACTGGCATCTGCTGACCGATCACCTACGGGGTACGGCGGAGTTGGCGGCCCGCTTCGCTGAGAGGTTCGGCGGAGAGCGCATCGCCTGGTGGCTTGGCCTGCTGCACGATTGCGGCAAGGCCTCGTGTGACTGGCAGGAACGCCTGGCAGAGGTGTCGGGAACCGGGCGCCCGGTGGGCATCGATCACAAGACATTGGGTGCCCGCATGGCCCGGGAGCGAGGGCTGGGGTCCTTTGCTCTGGCGATCGCCGGTCATCATGGTGGGCTCGTGGATCCGCAGGCGTTGCGCGAGCGATTGGACAACCCGACGAAAGCGGATCGCGACCGGGAATCCGATGCACTCGCTGTGCTGGAAAGCGGAATACTCCCGGAGTTGGACAATACCGATCGCGTGGTGATCCCCCCGGCATGGAGGCAACCGCTGGTGCGAGAGATGGCACTGCGGCTGACTTTCAGCGCGCTGTGCGATGCGGATTTCCTGGACACCGCCGCCCATTTCGCGGATGCCTCCGGTCCTGTCGTACGCCCCGACGCTGATTTCGGATATTTACGTGATCGGTTCGAGAAGAGACGTACAGCTCTGTTGGAAGATCGTCTCGTCCGCTCCGTCATTGATGCCGAGCGGGAGGAGGTCTATCGAGCATGCGTACGTGCCGCTGCTGCCAAGCCCGGCGTTTTCCGGCTGGCCGCACCCACGGGGGTGGGCAAGACCATCTCGGCCGGAGGATTCGCGCTACACCACGCCGCTCTGCGCGGACATCGCCGAGTGATCGTGGCGGTCCCCTTTTTGACGATCACTGAGCAGAACGCCGGTGTTTACCGGAGTTTGCTGGAGACCTCGCAGGGGGCACAGGTCGTGCTGGAGCATCACAGCGGGGTCAATCTGGACGAACCGTCCAACCGCTGGGCACGTCTGGCCGCGGAAAACTGGGACGCTCCGTTCGTGGTGACGACCACCGTCCGGCTGTTCGAGGCTTTGTTCGACCGGAAACCCGCTGCCATGCGCCGACTGCACCGGCTGGCGGGAGCGGTGATCGTGCTGGACGAAGTTCAATCACTACCGCACCAGATGCTGGTGCCGATTCTGGACGCCCTTCGAACGCTGGTCGACCACTTCGGGACGACCGTGCTCCTCACCTCGGCCACCCAGCCGGACTTCTGGCACCTGAGTCCTTTCGAAACCCTTCCGGCGACCGAGATCGTTGCTGATCCCGCCGCGCTGGTATCCCGGTTGCGGCGAGTCGAATTCGACTGGCGAATCGATCCCAGCCCCACCTTGGACGAACTCGCCGATGAGGCGGCCGCCCAGGAGCAGGCGCTGGTCGTGGTCAACACCACCGCCGACGCCCGTACGGTGTTCAACATCTGGCGTACGCAGGTTCCCGAGGGTGTGGCCTGGCACCTGTCGACCCGGATGTGCGCCGCACATCGGCGCCGCGTGCTCGAAACGGTCCGTACTCGGTTAGCTGAGGGGATGCCGGTTCTTCTGGTGTCGACGCAGCTGATCGAGGCCGGGGTCGATGTCGATTTTCCCCTCGTCTACCGGGTCATGGCGCCGGCGGATTCCTTGCTTCAGGCGGCGGGACGAGCCAACCGTGAAGGCAATCTGCTCGGCCTGGGAAAGGTGGTCATTGTTGATCCCGAGGACGCCGGCCATCCACAGGCATACAAAACCCTGCTGGCTGCCACCCGCCTGTATTTCGGTCCAGGCAAGGCCGATCCCGACAATCTCGCTGCGCTACGCGGCTACTACCGGTCGGTGTACGGCGCACTGAACCTGGAGGATTCACGCAGCGCCGGTCAGCGAATTCAGGACGCCAGAGGCATTCTGGACTTCCCCGCTGTGACCGACGGGCCGGCCGACCCTGTCACCGGTATCCGTGATCGCCGCTATGCCTTCCGTATGATCACCGATGACGGTGTCAGCGTGGTGACCTCACGAGGAGCGGTCGATGAGGAGCAGCGGGAACTCATCGATCAGGTCGTGGAACGGGTTCGTACCGCCGCCCGCCCCGACGGGGCCGACCTGCGACTGCTTCAGCCGTACGTGACCACCGTGCACCCCTCCGCACTGCGAAAGCCCGGAGTGGTCGCCCTGATGAAACCAATCATTGGTGAGCCCGGACGCGCCGGCTCTCTTGCCGAGTGGATCGGCGACTACGACTCTCACACCGGTATCGAACTCGACCCCCGCACCGAGGAGTTCATCTGTTGAACACGGTCAAACCCTCATTACAGTTGCCGCGCTCCTCTGACGGTTCACCTCCGGTGGTGGTGCAGGTCGCGGGTGAGGCCGCGTTGTTCTCGCGGCCGGAGTTGAAGGCCGAGCGGCTGACCTATCCGGTGATGACACCGACTGCCGCCAGGGGAGTGCTGGAGGCGATCTTCTGGAAGCCGCAGATGCGCTACCGGGTGGTGGCCGTCGAAGTGCTCAAACCGATCAAACAGTTCACCATCCGGCGCAACGAGACCCATCAGGTGGTGTCGATGGCCGGGGCGCTGCGCGGGGATCGGGTGGACACCGCCGCCAATCGGGACCAACGCAACGCTGTGTGCCTGCGTGATGTGGCCTATCGGATCCACGCCCATATCGAGGCCGGTACGCAGGCCAACAAGAACGCCGCAGCCTACCGGGACCAGTTCCGGCGCAGGGTTACCCGAGGCTCCTGCTTCCACCAGCCGTTCCTGGGCACCAAGGAGTTCAGCGCGGACTTCGGCGATCCCGACGACACACCGCCGATCAACCGGACCGAGGATCTGGGGGTGATGCTGCACACCATCCATTTCGGGCCACCGATCCAGATGGAGTGGTTCACCGCCCGACTCGACAATGGTGTGCTGTACGTGCCTGAACGCGGAATCCACGTCCCAGCGGTCTCGACCGGCGGTGGCTGATGCTGCTGGCACGCCTGGTGGAGTACGCCAGAGACCGCTTGATATCGCCACCGCCGTTCTACAGAGCACAGAAAGCCCAATGGATCCTGGAACTGCGGGCCGATGGTTCTCCGCTGTCGCCCACGCTGACGCCCTTGGTCGACCCTGGCGATCCGCTGCGTAAGAACGGCGTCGAGTACGTGGTGCCCTCGATCACCAAAACTGTGGGCATCGAACCGAAGGTTGCCTTGGACAACCCGGAATACCTGCTGGGCTGGATCGCCAAAGTTGCCAAACCTGATCGGGTGGCCAAAGCCCATCAGGCATTCATCGACCTGACTGACCAGTGGGTGAAATCTGATCCTGACTCTCCCGCGCATACACTGCACCGCTTCCTGACCGAGGGACATGTTGAGCGGTTCACCGAGCAGGAAGGGTGGGGCCGGGGAGACCTGATCTTGGTACGGATCCATGATGATTCGGTACCTGGGGGTGTCTTCCTGCACGAGACCGAATCGGCCCACCAGTTCTGGGACACGGTGGCTTATTCGCGAAAAGGTTTAGGAAACAGTGGGCTCTGCCTGGTCTGTGGCAGCATGGGGAAACTGCTGAAAACCATTCCCCAGCAGTTACCCGCGAGGCTGGTGCCACAAGCAAGTCAGAGCGCGTCCCTGGTCAGCGTGAACAAGGCCACCCACGGCTTCGCCCTGCAGGAGCAACTCACCCACACTCCGATCTGCGTACAGTGCGGTCTGGCGGCGATGGGTGCGCTGGAAAGCCTGCTGGACCATCAGTGGAGAAGCGCGCTGACCGGGCAGAACACTCGCCTGGCCTGGTGGGTCACCGGAGAGAGCGACCTCACCTTGGATCCGCTGGACGACCCTCGTGCTCACCCCGAACAGGTGGCCCGCATCCTGGGCGCCGCAGCACGCGGCAGGCAGGCGGCCCCACTGACTCAGGAGGACCTGAGCACCTTCTGCGCGGTCACCATCGGGGGCAACGTCTCACGGGTCATGGTCCGCGACTGGATCGAACTGCCCCTGGCTGATATCCAGGACAACCTTGCGGCCTGGTTCACCGACCACGCGATCACCGATGCCTGGACCGGAGAGGTTCGCCACACCGGGCTTGGCAGGATGGCGTTGGCCGGTGGCCGCTGGCTGGGCGACCGCAAAATATATGCCGCCTTCGGTGCCTCCGGAGCCGATCGCCCCGACGGCCTGTATCAAGGACTGCTTCGCGCCGCCCTGCTGAACAAACCGTTGCCGCCCAAGCTGCTGGCCCACGTGGTCCACCGAATCCGAGCCGATGGCCGCCTGGACACCGAACGCGCGGCCCTGCTGCGCCTGGCACTGGTCCGGCGACCCGGTATCTCCCATCCGGAGGCATACATGCCCTTGCTCAATCCCGATCATCATCAGCCGTCCTACCTGGCCGGTCGGCTCTTCGCCGTTCTCGAAGACGTGCAACTCTCGGCCTCTCGCGCGGGCGGTGACGACGCCCCCAACGTCACCTTCACCGACCGCTATTTCAGCCGAGCGGTGACCAGCCCCGCCGTCGCTCTGGTCGCCGGCCGAAAAGACGCGCGTGCCTGGCTCAAACGACTGCGCCGCGACCAGCCCGGTTGGGCCCAGCGCGCCCAAGAGACCCTGGACGATCTGTTCTCCCAGCTGGTAGTCGCCGGGGGCGTCCCGCACGGCGCAGTCCTGGCCGACCAGGCGGCCTTCATCCTGGGCTACCACCACCAGCGCGCCACCACCCGAGCCGAGCGTATCGCCAGCAAAGCAGCCAAAACCTCCAACCAGCAGCTCGACCCGCAAGAAGGAGCTCGCGCATGAGCGCACACCTGGACCCGGCCGTCCGGCACGACATCGTGTTGCTGTTTGACGTCACCGACGGCAACCCCAACGGCGACCCGGACGCGGGTAACCAGCCACGCACCGACGACGAGACCGGCCAGGGCCTGGTCACCGATGTCGCGCTCAAGCGCAAGATCCGCGACGTCATTCCCCAGATCAAGCCCGCAGACGATCGCTACGGCATCTTCGTCGAAGCCGGACACGCCCTCAACCCGCGCATCGAGCAGGCCCGCACCATCACCAAGGGCACGACCGAGGAACAGCAGCGCTGGCTGTGTGACCGCTATGTTGACATCCGCCTGTTCGGCGCGGTGCTCAGTACCGGCAAGAAGGAAGAGGGAAGCAAAACCGCCGGAGCGGGACAGGTACGCGGCCCCCTGCAGTTCACCTTCGCACGCAGTCTGGACCCGGTACTGCCCAGTGACAACGCCATCACCCGCGTCACCCCTACTCGGCAAGAAGACCTCGACTCGGGTAAGCGCACCGAGATGGGTTCCAAATGGACCCTTCCCTACGGGCTCTACCGAGCCCACGCCTTCTACTCCGCTGGACGCGCGGCCAAGACCGGCGTCACCGGCGAAGACCTGCAAACCCTGTGGACGGCCCTGACCCTGATGTTCGACCATGACCGCTCCGCCGCACGCGGAGAGATGAGACTGTGCGGCCTGTACGTCTACAGCCACCCCAACGCCCTCGGCGTGGCACCCGCGGCGGCCCTTTCCAGCCGCATCCGGGTGGAGCGTTCCGACACTGAAAAGCCGCCGCGCCACTACACCGACTACCGGCGCGTCATCGCCAACGACGACCTGCCAGAAGGCGTCACCTTCTGGACAGCAGTGGATCTGTGGCCCTGACCACCGATGACGGGAGCGCGGAACTGGTCAGCATCCCGCTGTCGGCGCTGGAACACCTGACCTACTGCCGACGCCAGGCGGCCTTGATCCACGTCGAGGCCACCTGGACCGACAACGTCGACACCGTACGCGGCGAACTCGCACACGCCGTCGTCGACCTACCGGGTACCCGTCGGCGGCGCAGTGTGGCCCTGGTGCGTTCTCTGCCGGTCCGCAGCCGTGTTCACGGCCTGCACGGTGTCTGCGACCTGGTGGAGATCGAAGGCGACCACGCCACACCCGTGGAGTACAAGGTCGGCCCCTACCATCCTCAGGGGCCGGCCGACCTCCAACTCGCAGGTCAGGCCGTCTGCCTGGCGGAAGCCGGCTACGCCGTACCCGAGGGCTACATCTACTCCGCCGCCGACCGTCGTCGCCACCAGATACCTATCACCCCTGAACTGATCACTCGTACCCTCGAAGCCACTGTCGCAATGCGTGATCTCCTGCTCCAGGACAGGCTCCCTCCCGCCCACAACGACCGCCGTTGCCGTCGCTGCTCGCTCCGCGATGACTGCATGCCCGAACTCACCCACACATCGCACCGGACCACCACCCCTTTTGAAATCCGTCCGTTGGGAACCTGGCGTGACTGAACTCCTCAACACCCTGTACGTCCAGACGCCCGGTAGCAGCCTGCACCTGGAAAACGACACCCTCCGAGTGGTTCACCCCGACCAGCCCGGCCGTAAGATTCTGCCGCTCGCGCGCATCGACCATCTGGTGTTGTTCGGCGGCGTCACCATCACCGATGATCTGCTGCTGCGCTGCGCCGATGACCGTCGCAGTATCAGCTGGCTGACCGGCTTCGGACGTTTCCGCGCCCGCGTGTGTGGCCCCACAGCGGGGAACCCACTGCTGCGCCGCTCCCAACATCGTGCCCATGACGATGAAGCCTGGCGGCTTTCCATCGCTCAGCGCATGGTCGCCGGAAAGATCCACAACAGCCGGCAGGTGCTCCTCCGTGCCGCTCGGGACGCCAGCGGCGCCAAACAGAGCACTCTTCGCGCAGCCGCCGAGCGCAACGCCGTCGCGCTGACCCAAACGGGCCAAGCCGATGACATCTCGGTCCTGATGGGTACCGAGGGCATGGCCGCCCGTGACTACTTCGCAGCCCTGCCCGCGATGTGTCCCAGCGCCGCCACGCCCTTCCAACGTACCCGCCGCCCTCCGGCCGACCCGGTCAACTGCCTGCTGTCATTTCTGTACGGCATGTTGCGCGTCGCGGTCCATGGAGCCCTGGAACAGGCTGGACTTGATCCCTACATCGGGTTCCTGCACGGCGTACGGCCAGGAAAGCCCGCTCTGGCGCTGGACCTGATGGAGGAGTTCAGGCCGCTGCTGGCCGACAGGCTCGTCATGACCATGCTCAACCGCAAAGAGCTCAGCGAAGGCGACTTCGAACGCCTACCCGGGGACGTGGTCCGTCTCACCGACAACGCCCGGCGTACCGTCCTGAACGCCTGGCAGACCAGCCGCCAACGGACCTGGCCACATGCTCACCTGCAACGCGAGGTGCCCGCCGCACTTCTGCCCCTCATTCAGGCCCGGCTGCTGGCCCGACACCTGCGCGGTGATCTGGATGAATACCTCCCATGGACTGTGAACTGACATGGACTTGCTGGTGACCTACGACGTGGAGACCATCACAAAGGAGGGGCAGGCACGGCTGCGCCGGGTCGCGAAGATCTGCGAGGGTTACGGCCACCGCGTCCAGAAATCGGTCTTCGAAATCGTGTGCTCCGAGGCGGACAAGCTCCGCCTGGTCGCAGCTCTTACCCATACCATCGATCACAGCAGCGACACGGTGCGCATCTACCGCCTCCCCGCCCAGGCGCTGGACGACGTCGAACACCTGGGCATCAGACGGGCCATTGACCCCCGAGGCCCCTTGGTGATCTAGGAACCTCCGGTATGCCCGCGACACGCCACCTGTTCCGAACCGGAAATCAACACCAATCGGGCATTTCTCCCCACCTGTCGGATGCTTCTTCGTTGAGAAATGGTTAAAATCCCAGCTCAAGAACGCAGCACCGCCAGCACCGGCCCTCCGGGGTCGGTGAGCCACCATCGCTGTCGCCTCTCTCCCGGCCCTTGCAGGGCAGCACCGCCAGCACCGGCCCTCCGGGGTCGGTGAGCCGGCCCCAAGGCCCGGATCCGCAACAACGTGCTCACCCAGCACCGCCAGCACCGGCCCTCCGGGGTCGGTGAGGCTCTTCACGCAGGACGGCACACCGCTGCCCCGCTCCCCAGCACCGCCAGCACCGGCCCTCCGGGGTCGGTGAGGACCCACAGCCAGGGGGTTGTGCCCCGGTAGAGCGGCCAGCACCGCCAGCACCGGCCCTCCGGGGTCGGTGAGGATCGCAACCAGGGACCGGACGGGGAGCCCATGGAGCAATGCATGCCAGCACCGGCCCTCCGGGGTCGGTGAGGATCGCAACCTCGTCAGCGATGTGAGCGTGCAGCATGCTCTTGATCCAGCACCGGCCCTCCGGGGTCGGTGAGGATCGCAACCACCATGGAGGTCGTCATGCCGCTGGTGTCGATCACGGCCAGCACCGGCCCTCCGGGGTCGGTGAGGATCGCAACGCGGATGTTCCAGCCGTCGCCGCCTCCGAGGTCGTACCAGCACCGGCCCTCCGGGGTCGGTGAGGATCGCAACGGGTACTCGCCCTGGGCCTCGGGCAACGTGTCGTAGCCCAGCACCGGCCCTCCGGGGTCGGTGAGGATCGCAACCGCAACCACAGCGGCGAGCCCCGCACCGCTCGCGACTTCCAGCACCGGCCCTCCGGGGTCGGTGAGGATCGCAACAAGACAACGGAGGCAGTCAGGGTGTGGCAGCACACGACCAGCACCGGCCCTCCGGGGTCGGTGAGGATTGCAACCTGGTCGAAATCGGGGAAGTCGCGGTCGAGCTGGTCGGCCAGCACCGGCCCTCCGGGGTCGGTGAGGATCGCAACGTGGACTCATACAGGCGGTAGACGGCCTCGATCTGGTCCCAGCACCGGCCCTCCGGGGTCGGTGAGGGGCGCAGCAATCAGGGCACTGAGTCGCCGCGTGTTCTTCGGCGAAACCGCCGGGCGGCGGGCACAGGCCATCCACTTCGTGTTCCTGGTCGCTGTGGTTGATCGCGAAGAGCCAGTCGCCGCGTCGTACGAACTTCCAGGCCCAGCAGGCGGGCGTAGGCGGCGTCGGACAGGTGGGTGGAGACGTACAGGACCGTTCCGGAGCCGTACGGGTGGTGGGTGATCGCGGGTTGGTCAGAGAGGGTATCGTCCCGACGCTCATCGGGCTCATCCTGGCCGCCACGGCCGTACGTGGTTGAAAGCGGTTTTCCGGGTACGGGCGCTGCAAGGGGAAGCATCGGCCCAGACGCCGCGGTGGCCGTTTCGAACCGTGATTTTGATCAATTATGAGGAGAACACCATGACGAGTACGGAACGTCCCGCCGAGGCGTCGGGCCAGTTCGCGATCGGGGGCGACCTCACGGTCAACCGCCTGGGGTACGGGGCGATGCAGCTCACCGGGAAAGGCGTGTGGGGAGAACCGAGCGACCCTGAGGAGGCGGTCCGCGTGCTGCGTCGCGCCGTCGAGTTGGGTGTTGACTTCATCGACACCGCCGACTCCTACGGCCCGTTCGTCTCCGAGCTGCTGATCAGGAAGGCGCTGCACCCCTACCCCGAGGACCTGGTCATCGCGACCAAGGCGGGGCTCACCCGGTCGGGCCCCGACGACTGGCGCCCGGTCGGCCGCCCCGAGTACCTGCGCCAGCAGGCCGAGCTGAGCCTGCGCCACCTCGGCGTGGAGCGGATCGACCTGTTCCAGCTGCACCGCATCGACGCGAAGGCGCCCCTCGCCGACCAGGTCGGGGAGCTCGCCCTGCTGCAGCAGGAGGGCAAGATCCGGCACATCGGCCTCAGCGAGGTCAGCGTCGAGCAGGTCGAGGAGGCGAGCAGGTTCGCGAGGATCGTCTCGGTGCAGAACCTCTACAACCTCGCCCAGCGCGACGCCGAGCCGCTGCTGGAGTACTCCGAGGCCAACGGCATCGGCTTCATCCCGTGGTTCCCGCTCGCCACCGGCAAGCTGGCCGAGGAGGGCGGCCCGCTCGCCGAGGCGGCCAGGGCACACGGCGTCACCCCGTCGCAGCTGGCTCTGGCCTGGCTGCTGAAGCGCTCCCCGGTGATGCTCCCCATCCCCGGCACCTCGAAGGTCGCCCACCTGGAGGACAACGTCGCCGCCGCAGGCGTCGAACTGACCGACGAGGAGTTCGCGGCCCTGTCCAAGGGGGCCTGAGAGAGGAGGACGGACGCCGCCGGTCCTGCCGGCGGCGACGTTCCTCGCCCGCCGTGATGTCGATGTACGACCGGCTCGGTTCGCTCTGGAGATCCCCGGCCGGTGGTCGCCACCCGCTGGAAAGGTCTCATCGTGACGATCCAGATAGCGGTTTGCGGTCCGCGTGACTGCACCGGCGAGGACGAGTCCAATGCCCGCGAGATCGGCCGGCTGCTGGCGGAGCGCGGTGCGGTGGTGATCTGCGGTGGTTACACGGGAGTCATGGCCGCCGTGGCGTCCGGTGCCCGCTCGGCGGGCGGGACGGTGGTCGGCATCCTGTCCCGAGCGGACCGGGAGCACGCCAACCCGGACCTTTCCATCGTGATCCCGACCGGCGTCGGGGAGGCGCGAAACAACATCATCGTCAACTCGGGTGATGCCGTGATCGTCGTCGGTGGATCGTGGGGCACCTTGTCGGAACTGGCGCTCGCGATGCGCCACGGCCGTGCCCCCGTGGTCCAGCTCGGCGGCTGGCGGCTGGTTGACCGTGCGGGGCATCAGGTCGCCGGTGTCAGGTACGTCTCGTCCCCGCAGGAGGCACTGGCGGCCACCGGGCTCTGGCCTGACCACTGACTCCTTCGGCCATTGCCCGGCCCAGCCGGGCAATGGCCGGCGGCAGGGGATTCCCATGTGCTCAGTCCGCGTCGTAGCCCCTGTCGGTACGGAAACCGTGGACGAGGTCAGCCGCGGAACCGGATGAGCAGCCCGATCGCCGGCAGCGCCATCAGCAGCAGCTGCCAGTCACGTTTCAGACGCGATCCGAAGGGTTGCGGGCGCGCCCGGCTTGTCCTCGACCCCCCTTTACGGACATCCTTGGAGGTGCCGGTGCCGGCGGGTGAGGTCAGGTCACCCGCCGGTCCGGTCTTCGCGTGGTCGCTAAGCACGGCCGTTGTCCCGCAGGACCTTCAGGTAGGAGTCGCGGGCCTCGTCCCCGCGCGGAGGTCCTTTCCCGGCGCCGCCGGCACGGCCAACCTGGTCTATCTCATCGGCGAGATCGGGGTCGGGGCCGGGATCACCCTCGACGGCCGGCTGCGCAGGGGAGGCCGGGGATACGGCGGCGGGCTCCGGTGACACCGATGGGCGCGCCCCCCGAAGGGGAAGCGCGCCCATCGTCGTGCGGCTCGGCGTACTGCCGTGGGTGGGGCTACCAGTCGCCCCCGCCGAAGTCTCCGCCGCCGAAGTCGCCTCCGCCACCGAAGTCACCCCAGCCGCCGCCGCCGAAGTCGCCGCCACCGCCGAAGTCGGTGCCGCTGTCGGCGCCGGCGCCGTAGCCGCCGTAGCCACCGAATCCGCCGCTCAGCATGCTGCCCATCATCGTGCCGACGAGCATGCCGGTCATGACGTCGCCGAAGCCGCCGTAGTAGCCGTAGGCGTAGGGCTGGTAGGCCGGTCCCGCGTCGTAGTACGGGCGGCGCTGGCCGTTGACCATGACCTCGCGGGTCTGGGGCTCGAAGCCGCGATCGACGGCCTCGGCGTCGGCCGCGCAGGCGGGCACGTCGCGCAGCGCGCCGCCGGGCGGGGCCCAGCGCACGTCACGGACGGAGGGACCGTGCTGCGGGTTGAAGAAGCACGGGGAGCGCCGCTCGGGCAGCGGCTGGTGGTTGACGCGCGCCTTCACACAGGCGAGGGCGTAGCGGCCCTCCTCCAGCGCGGTGGTCACGCCGCGGAACTCGTCGGGGCGCTTGACCGCCGCGAGCTCCACCTTGGCCCGCTCGTAGGAGTCCAGGGCGCGCTGCCAGTCCTCCAGGTGGTCGGCGCCGTCGCCGAGCAGCTTGACGTCGGTGTCGAGGTCGGTGATCTCCTCACCGAACTTGGTGACGTCCTCGTCCACGGTCTGCTTGACCGCGGCCAGCTCGGCGGCCTCACGGATCTCACGATCCTTCTTCTTCTTGCGGGAGTAGAGGAAGATGCCCGCACCACCGGCCAGGGCCAGCACCAGGATGCCGACCAGCACGCCGGTGCTGGAGCCGCTTGAGGAGCTGGAGCTGGAGGAGTTGGCGGGCACGCCGGCGCCCGACGCCGCGTCGTCCGCCAGCTTGACGAAGTTGATCACGCTGTCGGTCGGGCTGTTGGCCTTGGCCCGTCCGAGCAGCTCGTCGACGTCGACACCCTTGATGTTCGTGACGCCGAACGGGGTCCTGCCGTTCATCACCAGGACCGTCGACTTGGAACCGACGCCCTTCAGGAGCGAGCTCAGCAGGGTCCTCGCCTGGGACTGGCTGGTGACCGAGCCGTCGGGCAGCATCGCCACGTAGACGGAGGAAGTCTGCTCGGCCGCGCCGCGCATGGCATCGACGGCGTTGGCGGGCAGGCCCGCCGCGGGATCGGCGTAGAAGTGGTCCCCGTCCTTCAGTTCCGAGACGATCGCACTGGGGTCCGGCGCCGCGGCGTGGGCCGCCGGGGCGAGCATGAAAACGGCCAGCAGCCCGGCGAACAGTGCCATGAGCATGGCACCGAAACGGCCTGGCGCGGTTCTAATCGTGGTCACGGCAGAAAGCCTCCTTCGTCCTGAAGACGAATGAGCGGACGGCAGAGTTCCTACATCTTGACCGTATCCTCTTCCGAATCGTGTCAGGCACCTACCAGGGCATCCGGCGTGTGGACCGTCACGATCTCTTCCGAATCGTGTCAGGCACCTACCGGGGCATTCGGCGTGTGGACCGTCACACCCGCCGCCGCCGCCGCCGCCGCCGCCGCCGCCGCCGCCGCCGCCGCCGCCGTTCGGCCGGGCGCGCGCCGGGCCGAACGAGCAGGCCCCCGAGCGCGTTCTGGGACGCGCTCGGGGGCCGGGTGTCCTTGAAACCCGGATGCCCTTGATCTCGTAGATCGTGGGAACTCGGATGCCCTTGATCTCGTAGATCGTGGGAACTCGGATGCCCTTGATCTCGTAGATCGTGGGAACTCAGACGTCCTTGATCTCGCAGATCGTGGCGCCCGCGGTGACGGTCTGGCCGACCTGCGCCGCCAGTCCCGTGATGGTGCCCGACTTGTGCGCGGCGAGCGGCTGCTCCATCTTCATCGCCTCCAGCACGACGATCGTGTCACCGGCCGCGACGGTGTCGCCGTCGGCGGCGACGACCTTGACGATCGTGCCCTGCATCGGGCTGACCAGGGAGTCGCCGCTCGCGGCCTTCTTGGCCACCCCGCCGCCGCCCCGGCGAGGCGCCTTCGACGCCGCGTTGCCCGCGCCGGCGTTCCCGACGGCGAACCCCGCGGGGAGCACCACCTCCAGCCGCTTGCCGCCCACCTCGACGGTGATCCGCTCCCGCTCGCCCGGCTCCCCGGCCTCGCCGGGCCCTCCGGCGTACGGCGCGATCGTGTTGTCGAACTCGGTCTCGATCCACCGGGTGTGCACCGAGAACGGCTCGCCGGTGAACGCGGGGTCGGCCACCACGGCCCGGTGGAAGGGCAGCACGGTCGGCATGCCGTCGATCTCGAACTCGGCCAGCGCCCTGCGCGAGCGCTCCAGGGCCTGCGCCCTGGTGGCTCCGGTCACGATCAGCTTGGCGACCAGGGAGTCGAAGGACTGCGGGACGGTCATGCCGGCCTCGTAACCGGCGTCCAGGCGCACCCCGGGACCGGAGGGGGCGCTCATACGCGTGATCGTGCCGGGGGCGGGCAGGAAGCCGCGCCCGGCGTCCTCGGCGTTGATCCGGAACTCGATCGAGTGGCCGCGCAGCACGGGGTCGCCGTAGCCCAGCTTCTCGCCGTCGGCGACGCGGAACATCTCCCGTACCAGGTCGACGCCGGCGACCTCCTCGGTCACCGGGTGCTCGACCTGCAGGCGGGTGTTGACCTCCAGGAAGGAGATCGTGCCGTCCTGGCCCACCAGGAACTCGCAGGTACCGGCCCCGACATAGCCCGCCTCACGCAGGATCGCCTTGGAACTGGTGTAGAGCAGGTCGAGCTGCTCGGGCGTCAGGAAGGGGGCGGGGGCCTCCTCGACCAGCTTCTGGTGGCGGCGTTGCAGCGAGCAGTCGCGGGTGGACACCACGACCACGTTGCCGTGGGCGTCGGCCAGGCACTGGGTCTCCACATGCCGGGGACGGTCCAGGTAGCGCTCGACGAAGCACTCGCCCCTGCCGAACGCGGTGACCGCCTCGCGGACCGCGCTGTCGTACAGCTCGGGGATCTCCTCTGCGTTGCGCGCCACCTTCAGCCCGCGCCCGCCGCCGCCGTAGGCGGCCTTGATCGCGATCGGCAGGCCGTGCTCGGCGGCGAAGGCGACGACCTCGTCGCTCCCGGAGACCGGGTCCTTGGTGCCGGCCACGAGCGGCGCGCCGACCTTCTGCGCGATGTGGCGGGCCTGCACCTTGTCGCCGAGCGCGGTGATCGCGGCCGGCGGCGGGCCGATCCAGGTCAGGCCGGCGTCGATCACGGCCTGGGCGAAGTCGGCGTTCTCGGCCAGGAAGCCGTAGCCGGGGTGCACGGCGTCCGCCCCGGTCTCGGCGGCGACCCGCAGCAGCTTGGTGATGTCGAGGTAGGTTTCCGCGGGGGTCTGGCCACCGAGCGCGTGCGCCTCGTCCGAGACCCGGACATGGAGCGCGTCCAAGTCCTGGTCGGAGTAGACGGCGACGCTGGTCAGCCCGGCGTCCTTGCACGCGCGGGCGATTCGCACCGCGATCTCACCACGGTTGGCGATCAGGACCTTATGCACCGACGTCGTTCCCTTCAGTACGTGCGAGCAGGGGGGCTGGCGGGCCTTTCACGGAGTGTAGGCGGCGCTTGATGGCCGGGGAGAGGTGGGTCCTACCTGCCCAGTTGATGGCCGGGGAGAGGATGGGTCCTACCTGCCTGGGTATGCGCCGCCGTTGACGTGCAGGACCTGCCCGGTCAGGTGGCGTGCCTCGGGAGCGGCGACGAACCTCACGATCCCGGTGCCTCCGCCCGTTACCACAATCTCACCCACTGTCCATAGCTCCTTGAATCATGAAAAATCAAGACAATAAAGAACGTTAGCCTCTCGGTAGGTAGGGGAACGTCCATAGCCGCTCGGTATATCCCGGATACCCCTGTGATCCGTACGCCTATCGTGATTTCGTTTGGTGACCAACCCCCGACATCGATCCGAAGGAGACTGGCATGAGCCAGAACTTGCTCGGCGGCAACCCCGCGGAAATGCAGCAGATGGCCACCCAGTTCACCCAGCAGGCCGACCAGGTCAGAGCCACCGTGGCCGCCCTCGACAGGGAGGCGGCGAAGGTCGGAACCGCCTGGACGGGGCCCGGCGCCCAGCGTTTCAGCGAGGCATGGCAGAACTATCGCGCCGCTTTCCAGCGCATGTCCGAGGAGCTCGGTGAGGCTTCTCGGGTGATCAACACCTATCGCGGCAATATCGAGTCCGCCACGCGATAGGAAACGGCCCGCCGAAATGCCCCGGTGCTTGACAGGCCGGGGCATTTTCATGTGCTGGCGCCTGGGCCGGAGGTCACCCGGCCATCGCAGGTCCGTCAGACTTCCATCTGATGAGCGCCGGTCGGTGGCCGAGCTGCATACCGGTGTGGGGGTCGATCTTGAAGGCGCCGAACAGCGTGGTTGTCTCCAACGACGCGGCAGCCGACCACAAGGCATCGCGTCCCGTGTCGCCGGCCGCCGTCACGCAGTGGGTCGCGATGATCGCGGCGGCCACCGCCTGAACGGCTGGATAGTCGGGGAGCACCCCGGCGCGGTCTTGATAGGCGGCGAGGAAGTCAGGTTCGCCGATGCCCACTTCGGCCGAGTCTCCGGTGCCGGGGAACCATTGGCCGACCCCGTAGATGCCGTGGGGGTCGTCGAGCGCCTGGCCGAACTCGCGGACGCCCGCCGCCACCGCGCACACCGCCCGTGGTGGCGTAGGCAGCGATCTGGCCCGCCTGATCGTCTCGATGTCCTCTTCGAAGGCGCCGGCACAGAGGAGAGCCCAAGCGCCTCCGGCTGTCTGCGGCAGGCCGTCCCCGGGGCCGAGCAGGACCGTATCGATGCCGAGGGAACGCGCGATCACCTCGGCGCCGGCGGCCACCTGCCGGCCGAAACCACCCTTGCCGCGGACGATCCATACGGGGAGCGCCTCGGTGCCGGCCAGATGCCACAGGAACGGCTCTGCGTATCGGCTGGCAGGCGTCAGAACCGAGACGACATGTCCAGGGTGGGCCGCCTCGACATCGTCACCCGACCCGCCGTGATTCCAGATCAGGCGGCCGAGCTCGGCGGCGAGGCGGCCTGCCCTGCGCATCAGCTGGGTCGAGTACGGACCGAGCAGGATGTCGCAGCGATCCGACAGCCCGCGGAGCGATGCCTGGAGGACTGCGGGGTCGCTCTGGTCGTCCCGGATCACCAGGTCCAGCGTGCTGTCTGAGGCGTGCCAGATCTCCAAACCGAGCCGGGCCTGCTTGCCGAAGCGGGCATGCTTGCCGGAGAGGGACAGGCAGGCGCCGATGGTGAGTGTCGCCACCGCATCTTCACCTCGTATCGGAACTCGTGGCTGTCTGCGGCCACGATCGACTCTTGAACCTCCAGTGGCCGATTCTCGGAGTCGTAAACCGTCCGTAGAACTCGGACCACCGGCACGCCCGGCATGAGGTCGAGCTCGGCCGTTCTGGGCATTTTCATGTGATGGCGGCCTGGATGGGGGTCACCGAGCCCAGGGTCACCAGCAGGCCGCGCCCCGGGGGGCCGCCGACCGCGCCGCGGGGCAGCCGGACCGTGAACAGATCGCCGTCGGCGGGGCTCTGCACCGAGAGCAGCAGGCCGGTGCGACCCTTGCGGGCCTCGGCCGCGAAACCTCGGTAGGCGGTGGTCAGGTCGCCCGTGCTACCACCGATGATCATGCCGTGCTCGCCGTCCCTGCCGCTCCGGAGCACCTGTTCGAGCGCGGTGCCCAGCGGGGAGTCGGCGGAGATCAGCTCGGCGTCGTCGACGATCACGACGTAGCGGTCCTGTCCCGCGACGGCCTCGTGCAGGTCGCCGTTCGCGTCCAGCACGGCCAGCACGCCCGGGGTGTCCACCAGCGTGCACAGCGGGCTGCGCCGGGGAGTCACCAGGACCGTGGGGGTGCCCTGGGAGAGCAGCGAGTGGGTGGCGGTCAGCAGTGCCGTGGACCTGCCGGACCTGGGCGGCCCCGCGACGACCGCGCCGGGGCCGTGGGCGAGCAGGTCGACGCCGAGCGGGGCCAGCGAGTCGCCCCCGGCGCCGAACAGCGCCCACAGCGGCGACGGCGGCCGGAAGGAGGGCACCAGATCCAGGACCTGCGCCGCGGTGACGCGCATCGGCAGCGCGTCCACCCGCATCGGCGGGTCGGCGGTGATCTCCGGTGCCGAGCGGGCCAGCGCCTGGAGCGCGGCGACCTGCGCCGGTCCCGAGGGGTCGTCGCAGAGCAGCGCGATCTGGCTCTCGGTCATGCCGTGCTCGCCGGTGGACAGCGCGCGGCCAGGGGCGAGGGTCGTGGGCAGGTCCTTGACGGGCAGCCCGGCCAGGCCGTAGTCGGAAGGGTCGGCCAGCCGCAGGATCAGCCGGTCGTCGAAGACCGTGGAGATCTGCCCGAGCAGCACGGACCTGTCGCCGGTCACCACGGCCCGCAGCCCGACCGCGGGACCCTCCCGCAGCAACTGCATCAGCGAATCGATCAGCCGTCCGTAGTCGTAGCCCTCGAACGCGGCGACGAATCCCTCCCACCGGTCGAGCATCAGGACCAGCCACGGCAGCCGAGGCCCGTCCGTGCCGGCGCGCAACTCGGCCAGCGAGGCGTACCCGGCCTCGGCGAGGAGCTGCTGGCGCCGCCCCACCTCCGCGCGGAGCCGGGCCAGCAGCCGCTCCACCCGGTCGAGCTGGTCGCGTGTCACCACGGCCCCGCAGTGCGGCATCGTCATCAGGGGCAGCAACGAACCCGAGCCGCAGTCGATCGCGTGCAGGTGCACGTCGTCGGGGGAGGTCTGGCCGGCGATCGCCCCCGCGAGCGTGCGCAGCGCCGTGGACCGCCCGCTCCGTGCGGCGCCCGCGACGAGCAGGTGCCCTCCCTGAGCGAGGTCGAGCGCCAGTGCCCGCCGGTCCTGTGCCCAGGGCATGTCGGTGACCCCGAAGGCCAGCGGCGGCACCTCCTCGACCCCCGCCCGGTAGGGCAGGCCGCCGGACGCCGCGGAGAGGCCGGGGACGACCATGAGCTCGGGGAGCGGTTCGAGCCAGGGGCTCGGCTGCTCCGCGACTCCGGCGACGCGGGCCGCCTCGACGAGGGCGTCGGCGAGTATGGACAGGTCGGTGACGTGGCCCCCCTCGACCCCTGCGCGCGCCGGTCTGGGGCGCCCCAGGGCCTGCCACCCGATCTCCGTCACCCGCACCCTGGTCTCGCCGCCCGAGGCGCCGGGGCTCCGGCCGCCGATCCGCGCGGTCTGCACCGCCGTCGCCGCGCCCGCGCCCGACTTCACGTAGCACCGGCCGGGAGCGGACTTGGGAATGTACGAGGCGTCCGGGCGGTCGATGACGTCGGCGGACTCGGTGGCCTCGGTGACCCGCAGTGCGATCCGCAGGGACGTGTTGGCCTGGATGTCGGCGGTCACCACCCCGCCGGGGCGCTGGGTGGCGAGGATGAGGTGGATGCCGAGCGAGCGCCCCCGCCTGGCGATGTCGACCAGTCCGGTCATGAAGTCGGGCAGCTCGCTGACCATGGCCGCGAACTCGTCGATGACCAGCACCAGCCGGGGCAGCGGGGCCGGAGGCTCGGCGCGCCCGCGCAGCGGCCTGACCGGCGCACCGCCCCCGGCGACGAGCAGGTCGCGGGAGGCGCGAGCCGTGCGGGCGTCGCGCAGTTCGTGGTAGTCCTCGATGTCCTTCGCCCCGGCCGCCAGCAGCAGGCGCTCGCGGCGGCGGATCTCGGCGGCCAGGGAGGCCAGTGCCCGCTGGGTCAGGTGACCGTCGAGGTCGCTGACCATGCCCACCGTGTGCGGCAGCCGCACGCACTCCTTGAACGCGGCGCCGCCCTTGTAGTCGATCAGCACGAACGTCATCTCGTCCGGCCTGTTGGCCACCGCCAGCGAGCAGATCAGGGTCTGCAACAGCTCCGACTTGCCCGCGCCGGTGGTGCCCGCGATGAGCGCGTGCGGCCCGTCCCTGCGCAGGTCGACGGAGAACGGCCCCTCGGGGCCCACCCCCACCGCGGCCTCGGTCGACCGGCCCCAGCGCTCGGCCAGGACCGTGCCCGAGACCGAGGGCAGCGCCAGCAGGTCGAGCAGTCGCGCGGAGCCCGGCAGGGCGAGGCCGGCGTCGTCCCGGCTGACGTCGCGGATCGGCGCCAGCGAGCGGGCCAGCCGGTCACACCAGGTGGCCGTCACCTGGTCGGCCAGGATCTCGCCGAGGTCGTCCAGGCCGCCGCCGCGCAGCCGCACGGTGCCGTCGGCCTCCATGGCGGCGACGGTGGCGCACTCCTCGGGCAGCAGCCGCTGGTCGCCGTCCACCGCCAGGGTGTAGACGCCCGCGCGGGGTCCCTGGCGCAGCACCTGGGGCATCCCCGGCAGCGCGCGCAGCACCTGCGCGCCGTCGAGCACCACCAGCACGTCGTAGGGGCGCTCGTCGTAGACGGGGGCGGCGTACGGCTGCTCGGAGCCGCCGCTTCCCAGGTCGCCCCAGCCGGCCGGAACGCGGCCGAGCTTGGCCGCGGGTCCTGCGGCGGCGTCGTCGCCGAGGCGCTCGTCGATCAGCGCGGCCAGCTCGCTCACCCGGTGGGCCGCGGCCTCGGGGTCGGCGCCGATCAGGGCCACGCAGTCCTCGCCGCCGCGCGGGGCGCAGTGCGGCAGCCACCGCACCCAACCCCAGCGTTCCTCGCCGTCGCCGTGCGCGGAGAGCACGACGATCGCCAGGTCGCGTGGGCTGTGCAGGGCGGCGGCCTGGGCGACCAGCCAGCGTGCCAGCCCGGCCGTCGTCTCCCTGGGCCCGGTCAGGCCGGCGACGCCCAGGCGGCGCATGGCCAGCGCCACCGGCACCGCCTGGCAGGTGGGCGGGGCGGGCATCGGGGCGTCGAGGGGCGCGGAGCGCTCGGGGGAGAACTCCAGGTCGGCGGGGAGATCGGCGAGGCCGACCCGCAGCCGCAGCGCGTCGGGGTCGTGATCGCGCCGCTCCCAGAGCCGCCGCCGGGGGCCCGTCACGGTGAGCAGCACCTCGGCGGGGTCGGGCGCGGCGGCGCGGCGGGCGGTCTCGTCGTCGGCGCGGGCGCGCTCCACCGCCGCCTCGAAGACCTTCAGCCGCTCCCGGTACTCCTTGACCTGCTGGCGGTACTGCTTGCGGCCGTGCCGCCGGTCGCTCCACCACTGGCCGATCATGATCAGCGGTGTCATGAGCGCGAACAGCAGGAAGTACCACGTATTGAGTGCCCAGGCCATGCCGATCCCCAGCGCCGCGGGCAGGAACGCGGTCAGCAGTTGCAGCCGCATGGTCTCGGCACGCCTGGGCTCGGCCGGGACCTCGAAACGCCGCGCGCCGCCCGGCGGGCGGAACCTGGGCGGCCGGTTGTAGGCCAGGCCGCCGTCCGGCTGCGCGTCCAGGTGCGCGTCGGGCGGCTCCACCGCCTTGAGGGTCAGCACGGTGCCGCCGCAGCTCAGCAGGGCGTGCTCGGGCCAGGGCAGCGGACCTTCCAGGGGGTCGCGGTCGAGCAGGGCGCCGGCCACCTCCCCCGGTTCCACGGTGATGGCGTCCGGGGTGAGCCGCACCACGGCGGCCAGTGCGGGCAGCCGGGGGTCGGACACGGCCACCGAGCAGGCGGGGTCGGAGCCGATGGTGTGCACGCCCAGGCTGAGTCGGTGCACCGACCCGGCGGCGGGCCCGCCGACCACCCGGATCTCCACGATCCCGCCGGGTTCCTCGGCGAGGGTGGCCATGGCGAGGGAGCGCTCCAGGGTGACCAGGTCGCCGTCGCGGAGCAGGCCGAGCGCGGGGGCGGTGGGGTCGAGGGGACGGCCGTCCAGCCAGAGCGCCGGGGGGTCGGCCCCGGCCGAGTCGCGGCCCAGCCCGTACGGCGCCTTGCTGCGTGTCAGCCGCACCACGTTGCTCGGGCGCTCGCCGCCCTGGCCCGCGAGTGACTCCGCGAGCCGTGCCACTGTGGTCGTCTCGTCGCCCTCGACCACGACATCGCGGTCGGCGTGCTCGCTGAGCACGGTGAGCATGATCCGCATTGACGCTCTCCTCGGGTCAGGCCCCGGATCCACCGTACAGAGTGGAAACGGTCTCCGAGAGGGTGTTCGCGGCAATCTCATGGCTCGCGACCCGGTATGTGGAAAACATCCCAGCCTGTGGATAACTCCCCGGAAGTGGCGGCTACTTATGCCGTTTTATGGGGATATTTGATGATTTATCGGCTCCTGGGGTCGGCCTGCCTGTCGTGCGGGGCTGTGGAAAACCTGTTCGGAGAACCGGGGGGCGGCGGGCCGCGCCCGGATGATGTGGCCATCTTTCCAGGGTTCCACATTGTGAACAGGTCCAGGGCTAAGCGGGGCGCACACCCCCGCGAGCGGCGAAGTGAAGGAGGGGGTGGGGGCCGGAATGAGGTAGGTAGAGGTAGATAGAGGTAGGTAAACGCTGGGACGATTGGTGTAAGAGTTAATTACCGTCCTTATCACCTAGATAAGTGTTCCGTCATCTAGCGAAACCGCCATGTTCTTCTGAAGTGGCGTTGACAGACGTGTTCCTATCAAACGAGCATGGGTTCTGGTTTTTGTCCGGCAGCCCGTCGGCATGGTGCGCATAATGGCGTAAATTCGACCAGTAGTCCCCATACTTATGATCACTCTGGGAGTCCCCCTACCCATGAGGACCAGTGAGAAGCCAACGGGCCGTGTCCCGGTGAACGCCGAGCGCCAGTCGTCGGCGGGCACTCTGTCCGGGCCGGCGTCGCGCAAGCTTCCCGTGCCCCCACGCGAGCGCAAACCAGCTCTCGCCGCCCTCGCCGTCCTCCTCATCCTGGGCGGCGCCCTCGCCACCACCCTGCTCGTCCTGCGCAGCGGCGATCGTGTCTCGGCGATCGCCGTCTCCCAGCAGATCGGCGCCGGCCAGCAGTTCACCGAGGCGATGCTGAAGGAGGTCCAGATCGCCGACACCGGCATCGGCTACGTGGCCTGGTCCCAGCGCGCCCGCGTCGCGGAGAACTTCGCCCGCGTCACCCTCATCCCGGGAACGCTCCTGACCCGCGAGATGGTGGTCTCCTCCAGCAGGGAGCAGGGCCCCGGCAAGGCGCAGGTCGGTCTCGCCCTCAAACCCGGGCAGTCACCGGGCACCCTGGAGCGCGGAGACCGGGTCCAGGTCGTCTATGTGCCGAGCAGGGGTGGCGGCGTGGGCCAGGAGCGGCGGGTGCTGGCGCAGAGCGCCCTGGTCCACCAGATCGGAACGCCCGGCAGGAGCGGCGCGAACGGCCTGGTCACCATCATCGTGGACAGTTCCATCTCACCGGAGGTCGCCGCGTACGCCTCCACCGGTGAGATCGCGCTCGCCGAGTTGCCGGGAGCGCGCTGACGTGGCGCTCATCGTGCTGGCCGCGGACAAGGGCGCGCCCGGCGTGACCACGGCGGCCACCGCGCTCGGCGCCATCTGGCCGCGTCCGGTGCTGCTCGCCGAGTGCGACCCGGCGGGCGGCGATCTCGCCTACCGCCTGCCCGCGGCCGACGGCGGCGTGCTCAACCCGGCCAGAGGCCTGCTCACCCTGGGGGCCACGGCCCGGCGCGGCCTGCACCCCGAACAGATCCACGAGCACACCCAGAAGATCATCGGTGGTCTGGACATACTGGCGGGGCTGACCCACGGCGAGCAGGCGGCCGGGCTGACCTGGCTCTGGGGCCCGCTCGGCCGGGCACTGGCCACGATGCCGGGCGCCGACGTACTGGCCGACTGCGGACGCCTCGGCGGCCACCCGCAGCTGGCCGAACTGACCGCGGAGGCCTCGCTGGTGGTGCTGTTCACCAGGGCGAGCCTGGACCACGTCGCCCACCTGCGAGAACGCCTGCAGATCATGCCTCGCGAGCCGCAGGTGGGCGTGGTCGTGATCGCCGACCCCCGGCAGTACCGCACGACGATCGAGGAGGTCCGCAGGATCGTCGTGGGCACCGGCAGGAACCTCGCCTTCGTGAGCGGGCTCGCCCACGATCCCAAGGGCGCGGAGCTGCTGCGCGGCCAGTGGGGCGGGCGCCTGGACCGCTCCCTGCTGATCCGCACCGCCCGGGAGCTGGGCGGCCGCCTCGCCGCCCAGGTCAGCGCTCCCGCCCAGGTCGGCGCTCCCGAGCCGGTCGTGGGCGTGCCCGTCGAGCCGCCGAGCGGAGCCAGGCCGTGACCATCGACCACACGCTGGTGAAGCGCTTCCGGCAGGACGTCGGAGACAGGCTGGCCCACCAGCGCCGCCTGGACCAGGCCAGCGGCCTGCAGCCGATGACCGGCGAGGACGAGCGCCAGTTCGCCCGCGCGCTGATCGCCCAGATCCTTGAGGAGTTCGCCCGTGGCGAGATCGGCGTCGGCAGGACCCCTCCCACCGCCGAGGAGGAGGAGGCGCTGGCCGCGGGAATCCACGCGGCCCTGTTCGGCGTCGGCCGCCTCCAGCCCCTGCTCGACGACCCCGAGGTCGAGAACATCGACATCAACGGCTGCGACCGGGTGTTCGTCGGCTACGCCGACGGCCAGGAGCTCATGCGCGACCCCGTGGCCGAGTCCGACGATGAGCTGGTCGAGCTGATCCAGATTCTCGCCGCCTACAGCGGCCTGTCCAGCAGGCCGTTCGACACCGCCAACCCCCAGCTCGACCTGCGCCTTCCCGACGGCTCCCGGCTCTCGGCCGTGATGGACGTGACGGTCCGCCCGTCCATCTCCATCCGCCGCTCCCGGCTGGGCAAGGTCTTCATCAGCGACCTGGTGGGAAACGGCAGCCTGACTCCGGAGCTGGGGCGTTTTCTGGCGGCGGCGGTGGCGGCCAGGAAGAACATCATGATTTCCGGTTCGACCAACGCCGGGAAGACGACGCTGCTGCGCGCCCTCGCCAACGAGATTCCGCCTTCCGAGCGGCTCATCACCGTCGAGCGCGCCCTCGAACTCGGCCTCGACCAATTTCCAGAACTACACCCCAACGTGGTCGCCTTCGAGCAGCGGCTCCCCAATTCCGAGGGCCAGGGCGAGATCACCATGGCGGAACTGGTCCGCCGCTCCCTGCGCATGAACCCGTCCAGGGTGATCGTCGGAGAGGTCCTCGGCGATGAGATCGTCACCATGCTCAACGCGATGACCCAGGGCAACGACGGCTCACTGTCGACGATTCACGCCAACTCCTCGATGGAGGTCTTCAACCGCATCGCCACCTACGCGCTCCAGGCCACGGAGCGCCTGCCGATCGAGGCCACCCACATGCTCATCGCGGGTGCGATCGACTTCGTGGTGTTCATCGAGAAGCGCAACGACTACGCGGTGGGAGGCAGGCTGCGGCGTTTCGTGTCGAGCGTGCGCGAGGTGGCCGGGGTGGACGGCAGGGTGCTCTCCTCGGAGGTGTTCGCCACGGCGCCCGACGGCCGGGTCGTGCCGCACGCGCCGCTGTCGTGCCTGGAGGAGCTCGTCCACTTCGGCTACGACCCGGGAGGCTGGACATGACCTCCCTACCTCAGGGCCTGTTCGACCCGCTGGTGCTGCTGGCGGGCATCGCGGTCGGCGCAGGGCTGTTCCTGCTCGTCGTCGCCCTGTACGGGGTGCGCCCCCGCCCGTCGGCCCCCGGCAGGAAGGCGGGCAGGCGCAAGTTCCTCCGCGCCCTGTCCACCCGGACCGCGGTGGGGGCCATAGTCGGGGCGGTCGTGCTCGTGGTGACCGGGTGGCCGGTCATGGCGGTCGGAGCCGTGCTCCTCGCCCTGGCCTGGCGGGGCCTGTCCGGCGGCGCCGCGGAGGAGCGGACCGCGATGCGACGGCTGGAGGCCCTGGCCGCCTGGACCGAGTCGCTCCGCGACACCATCGCCGGAGCGGCCGGACTGGAGCAGGCGATCCCGTCCTCGATCCGGGCGGCGGCCCCCACGCTCCGCCCGCACCTGAGGTCGCTGGTCGACCGCCTGCACACCAGGATGGCGCTGCCCGACGCGCTCAGACGCTTCGCCGACGAGCTCGACGACCCCTCCGCCGACCTGGTCGTGGCCGCCCTCATCCTCAACTCCAAGCTGCGCGGTCCCGGCCTGCGCGACGTGCTCGGCGCGCTGGCCGTCTCGGCCCGCGAGGAGCTCGACATGCGCCGCCGGGTCGAGGCCGAGCGCCGCTCCACCCGGCGGAGCGTGCAGATCGTGGTCGGCACGGCCATCGCCTTCGCCGTCATGCTCGTGGTGTTCAACCCCTCCTATGTCGAGGAGTACGACAACGCGCTCGGCCAGGCCGTGCTCGTGGTGGTCGCCGGGCTCTTCGGCGCCGGGTTCGCCTGGATGCGCCGCCTGGCCCGCTTCGACAAGCCCGCCCGCCTGCTGGGCCTGCCTTCCGGGGGTGAGGTGTCCGATGACTGAGGCACTGCTGGCGGGCTCCGTGCTTGGGATGGGCCTGTTCCTGCTGTTTCGAGCCCTGTTCCCCGCCCGCCCCGGGCTGGTGACGCGGCTGCTGGCGCTCGATGCCGCACGCGAGGGCACCGACGCGCCTCGCGCCCGGCTCATCCTGCCCGACGAGGAGGTCAGCGCCTTCCGCCGCGGCCTGGGGGAGCGGATGGCCCGTTTCTACGCGGCCAGGGGCTGGGAGGCGCGCTCCGCCAGGGCCGACCTGGCGCTGCTCGGCAGGTCGTTCGAGGGTTTCCTGGCCACCAAGGTGCTGCTGGCGGTCTCCGGGCTGCTGGCCTTCCCGCTGCTGGTCGGCTGGCTGGTGCTGATGGACTGGGGCATCTCCGTCACCGTCCCGCTCTGGGCGGCGCTCGTGGTCGCCGGGGTCTTCTTCGTCCTGCCGGACCTGCAGGTCAAGCGGGACGCCGCGCGGATGCGCCGCGACTTCCGGCACGTCGTCGGCTCCTTCCTGGATCTCGTCGCGATGAACCTGGCGGGCGGGCGAGGGGTGCCCGAGGCGCTGATGATGGCGGTCTCCGTGGGCAGCCCAGGACCCGACGAGGAGGGGGCCAACTGGGCGATGTCCCGCATCCGCCAGGCGCTCGGCAACGCCAGGATCGTCGGCATCACCCCCTGGCAGGCCCTCGGCCAGCTCGGTGACGAGATCAACGTCGACGAGTTGCGCGACCTGTCCGCGGCGCTCGGGCTGGTCGCCGACGACGGTGCCAAGGTCCGTTCCTCCCTCACCGCCCGCGCCGCGACCATGCGCCGCCGCGAGCTGGCCGAGATCGAGGGGCAGGCGGGTGAGCGTTCCCAGTCGATGCTCGTCGCCCAGCTCCTGCTCTGCGCGGGTTTCGTGATTTTCCTGAGTTTTCCGGCCGCTATGAAGATGTTGGGGTCCTGACCATGCTGAGCCATCCGTGGATCACTTACGCGACCGCCGTTCTGAGCGTCCGGATCGAGAAGGCGCGCAACGCCCCTACTCGGGGGGCCTCCGCCGTCGAGTGGGTCATCATCACGGCCATCATCGCCGGGGTGGCGCTCGGCCTCGCCACGCTCATCAAGAGCCTCGTCGAGGGAAAGCAGGCGGAGATCTCCAGCCAGTTCGGCGGCGGGGGCGGCGGGGGCGGCGACCTTGGAGACCCGTGACCGTGAGCGGGGCCGCCCCGGGAACGGGGGGGCCGAGCCCGGCCGGGACGGCGGCCGGAGTGATGAACGCGGCGCCACAGGACGTGATGTCACGGGACGCGGTGCCACGGAACGCGGTGCGCGTTCGGCCACGCGCAGACGAGGCCGGGGCGGTGAGCGCGGCGCCACCGTGATCGAGCTGGCGATCATCATGCCGGTGGTACTGGTCGTCATCCTGCTCATCGTGCAGTCCGCCCTCTGGTTCCACGGGCGCCAGATCGCCGACGCCGCGGCCAGGGAGGGGGCGCGGCTGGCCCGGGTCGACACCGAGTCCTGGCAGCAGGACGCCGAGTCCCGCGCCCAGGAGGTGATCCGGACCGTCGGCCCGAAGCTCCTGGAGGGCGCCACGGTCACCGCCTGGGCGGAGGGCGACCAGCGGGGTGTCGAGGTGACCGCCTCGGCGGTCCAGGTCGTCCCGCTGCTGCCCTCCACCACGTTCACGGTCACCGCGCGCTTCGGCGGTCCCGTCGAGTGCTTCCGGCCCGACGACGGAAGCGAAGGATGCGAGTGAACCCTCGGATTCCCGCGGCCGGGGACGATCGAGGGTCGCTCAGTGCCGAGACGGTGCTGCTGGCCCCGGTCTTCCTGCTGTTCCTGCTGTTCCTGGTCGGCGCGGGAAGGGTGGTGGAGGCTCAGGGCGAGGTCAACGGCGCCGCGAGGGACGCCGCCAGGGCCGCCTCCGTCGAGCGCACGCTGGCCGACGCCGAGGACGCCGCGGCCGAGGTGGCCCGCGCCGCCCTGTCGGGCGAGTGTGAGCCGGAGGTCAGCCTGGCCGGTACGGACTGGCAGGAGGGCGGCCGGGTCCACGCCCAGGTGACCTGCTCCCTGGATCTGGAGTTCCTCGGTTTCGGCGCCGCCAAGGAGATGAAGGGCGACTCGGTGGTCCCGCTGGAACAGTTCCGGAGAGTCGAGTGAACCTCGTGAACCCACCCTCGCGGTGCCGGAGCCTCCCCCGCCCGACGATGGCATGCCCGACGATGGCATGCCCGACGTCCGGGCACTCGCACGCTCCGTGTCGCCTCGCACCCCTGCCCGTGGCGTACCGGACGTCCGGGCGTCCGGCGTGTTCGGGCGCGGGGAGAGGACGCCACGGCGAGCGGGGGTCGATGTCGATCTTCACGGTGATCTTCTCGGTGGTGGTGTTCCTGCTGGCCGGGCTGCTCGTGGACGGCGGGGCCGCCATCAACGCCCGGCTGCGGGCCGCCGACGTCGCCGAGCAGGCAGCCAGGGCCGCCGCGGACCAGATCGACGTCGAGCACCTGCGCGCCACCGGCCAGGCCCGGCTGCTGGGAGAGGGGGAGGTGTGCGCGAAGGCCGAGGAGATCGTCTCCGCCCACGGCTCCGGCGACGTACAGCTCACCCAGTGCGCGCTCGGCGGCGCCCAGGCCGAGGTCACCGTGAACGTCTCCGTCACCTGGAAGGCGTTCTTCCTGGCCGCGTTCGGCTTCCCCGGCTCGGACATGGAGGCCCTGGCCGCGGCGGGGCCGGACACCGGGGCAGACCAATTGCCGTGAATTGCCGGCCCACCGGTTGACCGACGACGAATCTGGACGAGGAGGGAGACGAATGCCCACGCGACAGCCCGTGCGTATCAAGGACAGGCGCACACCGGGAGACCTGCTGGCGGGCCTCGGTGCGCTGATCGTCCTGGTCGCGCTCATCGCGGGGGTCCCCTACGCCCTGTTCCGGCTGGCCGGGCCGCCGCTCCCGGCCGAGCTGCGCGACCTCGACCTGCTGACCAGCCAGGTGGGCACGAGCACGATCGTCGCGATCCTCGTGCTGCTGGTCTGGCTCGCCTGGCTGCAGATGGTGGTCTGCGTGCTGGTCGAGATCTACGCCGGGCTGCGCCGGGTCGGGATGCCGGCGCGGGTGCCGTTCTCCGGGGGCACCCAGATGTTCGCCAACCGGCTGGTCTCGGCGGCCATGTTGTTGTTCACCGTCTCGGCGGTGGCCCTGCCGATCGCGAAGCTGACCAGCCTGCCGCCCGCGACCTCCGCCATCGTCTCGACCGGGATGTCCACGGCGTCGGCCCCGACCGCCGCCGAGCGGGCGGAGCTGGAGCCGGTGCAGAAGGCCAAGAAGGTCTACGTGGTGCAGCCGCCGCACGGCCGCCACCACGAGAGCCTGTGGGAGATCGCGGAGAAGTGCCTCGGTGACGGACGGCGGTATCCGGAGATCTACCGGCTCAACCAGCACAGGGAGCAGCCGGACGGCAGCCGTCTGCGGATGGCCGACCTGATCAGGCCCGGCTGGGTCCTGGACATGCCGGACGACGCGCGCAACGTGCACATCGTCCCGGCGTCCCAGCCGCGCGACGACACCCTCAAGGACCACCCAGGCAAGCCCGCCGAGCTGGACGGCCGTACTCAGGCCCTCACCCCGGGCGACGCGGACCTTCCGGCGGAGCCCGCACCCGAGATCTCCACCCCCGGCGAGAGGTCGGACGCGGACCGGGCACGGGAGACCGGCCGGGGACAGCAGGGGCGCCACGATGCGGCCCAGCACCGTCCTGACACCGCCGCCGAGCGCGGCACCCACGACCCACGCCAGGTGCCCGCCCCCAGCCCGGCCGCCGAGCGCGGCCCGGACACGGCGGCCACCAACGCGCCGGGCACCGGCGGGGCCAGGGCCGAGCGGCAGGACCCCGGCGCGGCGGACCCGGGAGCGGCGGTGGCGGGGCCCGCGGAGAACGGGCAGAACACGGGGCAGAACACCGGCCTGGAGATGCTCGACTACCTGGCCGGGGCCTCGCTGGCCGCGGCGGGGCTGCTGGTGGCGCTCGGCCGCAGGCGCAGACGGCAGCTCTGGCACCGGGCGTTCGGGCGTCGGATCACCCGGCCAAGGGACGACGCCGCCCAGGCCGAGCTGGCGCTCAGGCTCGGCGCGGACGCCCCCGGCAGCCGGATGCTCGACGTCGGGCTCCGGCTGCTGGGCAGGTCCCTGGCCGCCCAGAACCGCGTCCCGCCCACGGTCTACGCGGCCCACCTGTCGGCGCAGACCCTCGACCTGTGGATCCACCCGCCGGACCCCGACGCGCCCGCGCCCTGGGCCGCCCACGACGGAGGCCAGGTCTGGCGGCTTCCCGCGCACGAGGGCCGGATGCTCGACGAGCAGGCGCTCGCCGACGCGCCCGCGCCGTACCCGGGGCTGGTCTCGCTCGGCTCCAGCGGTGAGGGCCGGGTGCTCGTCGACCTGGAGGCCGCCCACGGTCCGATCAGCATCGGGGGCACGCAGGCCACCGCCGCTCTGGCGGCGCTCGCCGTGGAGCTGGCGACCAACCGCTGGTCGGACCGGATGCGCGTCACGCTGGTCGGCTTCGGCGAGGAGCTGACCGTGATCGCCTCCGATCGGATCAGGTATGTGGGCAGCCTGGCGGAGATCCTGCCCGAGCTGGAGGCATCGGGAGGAGGCCGCGGTCACGGAGGCGAGGTGCTCACCGGCAGGATCCACGGACGCGCCGCCGACCCGGTCTGCACCCCGCACTACCTGCTGTCCGCGATCGCCCCCACCGAGGAGGAGGGCCGCCGTCTGGCGCTGCTCGCCAGGAAGGGCGTCAGGACCGCCGCCGGATACGTCATCGCGGGCGACGTCCCGCACGCCACCTGGAACTGGACGATCACCGAGGAGGGCCGCGCCGAGGTGGACGCGCTCGGGTTCGACGTGGCCGCGCAGCTGCTGCCCCGGCGGCAGTACCGGGCGCTGATCGAGCTGTTCCTGGCGGCCGAGCGGCTGGAGGGCGAGCCGCTCGCCGACGAGCCGGAACCGGTCACCCAGACGCCCTCGGTCGAGGTGCGGATCCTCGGCCCCGCCGAGGTCGCCGGCCCCTCGCCGATGGAGGAGGGGCGGGCGGTGATCGCCGTCGAGCTCGTCGTCTACCTGGCGACGCACCCCGGCGGCGTCCACCCCGTGGTGCTCGGCGGCATCCTCTGGCCGCGTGGTGTGCAGGCGGTCGTCAGGGACGCCACGATCGCCAGGGTCGTCGCGTGGCTGGGCACCGACAGCCAGGGCCGGCCCAACCTCTGCACCGACGAGTCGGGGCGGCTGCGGCTCGGCCCCGAGGTGCGCACCGACTGGATGCTCTTCCGCGACCTCGTCCGGCAGTCGCACGCCAACCCCGGCGGCCGTGCCGCGCTGCTCGATCGGGCACTGGGCCTGGTACGGGGGCCGCTGCTGAACGGCCGCCCGCGGGGCCGCTACGCCTGGCTGGCGGCCGACGACCTGGAGTACAACGTGACCGCGGGCGTCGCGGACGCCGCGCACCGGCTCTGCGAGGTGCGGCTGGCCCGCGGCGAGACCGACCAGGCGGTGGCGGCGGTACGGGCCGGGCTGCTGCTGGCCGCCGACGACGAGGGGCTCTGGCGCGACCTGCTGCGGGCCACGCATCTCACCGACGACCCCGTCCGCCTGCGTGCGGTGGCCGACGCCCTGCACCGGCGGGCCGCCTCCCACCCCTACGGCGGCGGGATGGCGCCGGAGACCGAGGCCCTCATCGACGAGCTGCTGCCCTCGTGGCGGATGCGCTCGGCCCCGACGGCATGACGGGCCCGGCGGGCCCGGTCCGCGAGCCGGGGGTCACGCGGGGGCGCGGCGGGGCCGGTGCCGTGCCGGAGGGGCACCACGGGGGTGGTGGCGTGGCGGTCCGCGGTGGGAGCAGTGGCGTGGTGGGCCGCCGGGTGAGGGGCGAGGCCAGGAGGGGAGTCATGCCGAATCGTGCATATCGGTGGTTTCGGCGGGCGGGTGCTCCTAGCGTGATCGGTGTGCGTGTTGTGATCGCGCTGGTCGTGCTCCTGTCGGCGGCCTGTGCCCCGTCGGAGGCTGAGCAGTTCACCCCCTCCGACCTTCCCGTCGAGACCTCCTCGCCGGCGCCCACGCAGACGGCGCCAAGGGCGGAGACCGTCCAGGTCGCTCCGGGGGTGCGGGTGGTGGTCGAGTGGCCGGCCACGGCCGACAGGGACGCCATCGGGATGATCAACACCTTCCGCGACTACCGGGCCGGATCGTTCCGTGCGGTCGTCACCGGTGGCCAGGACACCGCGTATCACGCGACGGTCCAGGAGGGGGCGAGCACGGACGCGTACCTGTGGGTGAAGGAGTTCCTGAACCAGCGCCGCTCGGTGCGCGGGACCTCCCGGCTGTACGCGTTGAATATCGTCTCGGTCACCGGCAGGGGGGCCGAGCTGAACGCGTGCGTGGACGAGACCGGGATGCGGCTGCTGGACACGGAGACCGGAAAGGCGGTCCGCCGGCAACCCGACTGGACCAGGCACCCCTTCCTCCAGATCGCCGGGCTCCGGCGGGGTGACGACGGGATCTGGCGGATCAAGTTGCTCCAGCATGCCGAACCTCTCAGTGAGGCCTCGAAGGGATGTCTTCGATGATCATGAACATGGTGGTCGCCGGGCTGCTGCTGCTGAATCCGAATCCGAATCCGAACACCGCCGGCGGTGGCGGTGGGGTCTCCAGCGTCGAGGCCCGGGGCAGCCAGAGCGGGAGGAAAGCGGAGATCAGCCTGAAGAACTCCCAGATCATCATCAGCGGGAACGGCCGCGGGGGGAGGAGCGACGGCTATCGGCTCAAGCGTCCCTGCTGGTACGAACCCAGCCAGAACGCCGAGGAGATGCTGGACTTCCAGCAGCGGTCGACCCGGGTGGACCCGGACGCGCCACAGTCCCGGCAGGAGACCCTCAAGCCGTTCGTGGAGAAGCTCGGCGAGGAGGGACGCTGGTGGACGGTCGCCCACGACTCGTCCGATCCCAACGGGGTGAGCTGCCAGATGGCGCTGGACACCTACGTGTTCGTGCCGCCCGGCACGACCCCGCCCGCCGGGATCACCATGGCCGAGCTGGTCGACATCGCCCGCGCCGCGCTGACCGTGCCCGAGCCGAAGATCGAGCTCAACCCGGACGCCAAGAGTTACGTCAACCTGCCGACCTGGGTCTGGCTGAGCGGTATCGGCGAGACCACCAGGTCGGTGACGGCGACGCTGCCCGGGATCATGAGCGCCACCGTGACCGCCACCCTTGAGGACATCCAGATCGACGCGGGCACCACCGCCGACCGGGCGGAGGTCAAGGAGGAGTGCGGCCCCGGCGGCAAGCCGTACGCGAAGGGCGCCGCGTTCACCTGCGGCGTGCGCTACCTGCGGGCCTCGATCGACCAGCCGCGTGACGCCTACGTGCTGACGGTCACCTCGGTCTGGCCCATCGAGATCGAGGACGACGTGGTCCCCTTCGCCTACGATCCGATCGAGGTCGGGGTCACCCGAGACGTCCCGGTGGGCGAGGTGCAGAGTACGGTCAGGAAGACCGGCTAGGGCGGTGACCGCCCATGTTCACCCGGTCCGACCACCCGCACCATCCGGGCCGGCCTCGACGCCAACGTGCGGTGACCGCCGATGTTCGCCTGGTTCGACGGCAGGAGGCCGTCGGAGACGGCCCCGGCAGGGATTCCCGGGAAGCCGGTGAGGACTCCCGGTCGGCGCCTGGCCGGACACCTCCGCCCGCGCTACTCGCCGGCGATCGCCTTCTCGTGGGTGAGCAGCCACCGCTTGACCGGCGTGCCGTAGTAGTAGCCGCCGAACCCGCCGGTGGCCGGCAGGACGCGGTGGCAGGGGACGAACGGCGCGATCAGGTTCTGCGCGCACGCGCTCCCGGCCGCCCTGGCCGCCGTCCTCGGCAGGCCCGCCCGCTCGGCGAGCTCGGCGTAGCCGATCGTGATGCCCGGCGGGACCTCACGCAGGGCGGTGAGCAGCCGCTGCCGCGTGGGCGTGCCCGGCTGTTCCAGTGCCACGGAGTCGAGGGCTTTCAGGTCGCCGTCCAGGTAGTCGCGTACGGCCCGCGCCGGGTGGCCCAGGTCGTCGGTCAGGGCCAGGCCCTCCGACCGGAGGCCGGGGGAGAGCCGCGCGAACATCTCGTCCGGGGCGTCGGTGAAGCCCGCCGCGACCAGGACGCCCTCGCGGGCGAGCAGTGCCAGCGGACCGGTCGGGGTGGTGAGTACCTGTGCCTCTATCATTCCGAACTCCAAAGGTGCAGTGCGGCGTACGCCCGCCATGGACGCCACCGCTCGATGTGCTCTTCCGGGATGCCCAGGCAGGCCATGGCCCGCCGCAGGCCGAGGTCTCCGCCCGGCCAGGCGTCCGGGTCACGCAGCGCCCGCAACGCGATGTAGCCCGAGGTCCACGGCCCGATCCCGGGAACCTCAAGCAGCCCGGCCACCGCCTGGGCGGGCTCCTGCGCCCCGTCCAGGTCGATCTCGCCGTCCGCCACCCTGGCGGCGAGTGCCTTCAGCGTGGCCACCCGCCGCCCGGTCAGGCCCAGCCCGCCCAGATCCGCCTCGTGGAGCTGCGCCGCGGTCGGGAACAGGTGGGCCGGCCCCTCGTCGCCGCCTGTTTCGAGATGCGGGCGGCCGGCTCGGGCGGCGACGCGTCCGAGGATGGTGCGGGCGCCCGCGACGGAGATCTGCTGGCCGATCACGGCGCGGACGGCCATTTCGAAGCCGTCCCACGCGCCGGGCACCCGCAGCCCGGGGCGGGCGGCGACGAGCGGTTCCAGCGAGGTCTCCCCGAGGGCGGCGGAGATGGCCTGGGGGTCCGCGTCGAGGTCGAGGAGGCGGCGGCAGCGGGCGACGATCCTGGCCAGGCGGCCGGTGTCGTCGACGCGCACGTCCAGCCGGACGTGGTCCACCTCGGGGGTGAGGGTGACCGTGCCGCCGGGGACGGCGCGGCTGTAGGACGTGCCGTCCGCGTGTTCCAGGCCGGGGATCGCCCGCGCGGCCAGGAACCGCATCAGGGTCGCGGCGTCGTACGGCTCCCTGTGGTGCAACCGCAGGGTCAGTGCGTCGCCCGGGACACCGGCCCTGTGCCGCGTGGTCGCCCGCAGCTCGCCCGGGGTGAAGCCGTAGGTGTCCTTCATGGTCGCGTTGAACTGCCGGACGCTGCCGAAACCCGACGCGAACGCCACGTCGACGATCGGCAGTCCGGTCTCCGTCAGCAGTTGCTTGGCCAGCAGCAGGCGCTTGGTCCTGGCCACGGCCAGCGGCCCCACGCCGATCTCCGTGGTGAACAGCCGGTGCAGATGCCGCCCGGTGATGTGCAGCCGCGCGGCCAGCCGGGCCATCCCGCCGTCGTCCGCCACGCCCTCGTCGATCAGCCGGAGGGCCCTGCCGACCAGGTCGCCCCGGTGGTCCCAGCCGGGATCGCCGGGGCTCAGCTCGGGCCGGCACCGCTTGCACGGCCGGAACCCGGCCGCCTCGGCGGAGGCCGCGTGGCGATAGAACCGCACGTTGCGGCTGGAAGGGGTGCGTGCCGGGCAGATCGGCCGGCAGTAGATGTGGGTGGAGGTGACCGCCGTGTAGAACCGCCCGTCGAACCGGGCGTCCCTGGCGGCCACCGCGCGGTAACAGGCATCGAAGTCGAGCTCTCTCACGGACATGCTGACGACGCTACTCGCAGCCCAAGTCATCCTGCTGGCGGGAATCGGACATGGTCGTGGTGGCCCGTCGCGGAGCGGGAACGGCCCGTGGAAGGGCCGTGACGGGCCGGGGCCGGGGAGCATGGGAAGTGCCTCACCGAAAGCGCGGCCGGGGGGAGGCGTCACCCAGGGGGCGTGCCGGACGTCTCGGGCGGCAGGGGACACGCGCGACGAGGTGTCACTTGGAGGAGACGCCGACCCCGATCTCGAACTCCCGGTAGACACGGGCCCAGAATCCGTCGCGCAGCCAGACGCGCGCCTCGGGGTAGGGGCGGAGGGAGTGACCCAGCTCCTTCTCCGCCTCGATGAGCAACTCGGTGTCGATGACCGTGGGAAGGATCGGCCCTGGCAGCAGGTCGCGGATGTTGTCGCGGCCGCGGGTGAGGATCCACTTCTGGGCCACGTGCTCGCCGACCTCCTCGACGCGAGGGCGGCTCGGGCCCAGCTTGGTGACCTGGCCCGCCGGGGACTTGGGCTTGGCGGTGGCGGTGGCGGCGGTGCGCCCGGCGAAGACCTGGGCGGGGGAGGGGGCGATCGGGGCGGCCGGCACCGGGACCGGCGCGGGGGCCCGGCTGAAGAAGGAGCGCAGGAAGTCGGCACTGATGATCTCGACGGTGTCGGACTCCCAGACCAGGCGCTCGGCCTGGTTGGTGCCGTACGGCGGCTCCACCCCCCACAGGTGGATCCGCACACCGTAGGCCTGGGCGGCCTCGACGGCGGGGACCATGTCCTCGTCCCCGGCCAGCAGTATCGTGTCGCTCACCGCGTGGTGCCTGGCCAGCGCCTCCAGGTCGCTCCTGATCTGCGCGTCCACGCCCTTCTGCTGGCCCCTCGCGTTGAGGTTGCCCAGGCGGACCTTGACCCAGGGGAGCTGCGCGATGACCCGCTGGTCGACGGTCGGCACCCGGTCACGGGCGGCGTCGTACCAGTAGATCCTCAGCAGCTCGCCGTGGATCCGCTCCTCCGCGTGCTTCTGCAACGCCTGGATCAGTTCGTCCGCCGCCACCCGGTACTCCTTGCGCTCCTTGGCACTCAGAAGCACCTCCCCCGCCGCGGCGTACAGGTATCCGACGTCGACCAGGACGGCGTACTTCGCGGCGATGGGGTGTGACGTGAGGTCCAGGATGGTCATGTCGTCCTCCAGGCCTCGGAACTAGCTGATCGGCTGACTATATGCGCCCATTTCTTAGATGGTCCCAACTCTCGTGCAAGTTGACACCCCGTTCTGAGGATCTATCTCGGCAGTGCGCTCGATCTCCACGCGCCTTGTCCGGTAGGCAGATGTTTTCGCATGCGATGTGAGTGATTGCTCCATGATTTCGGCGTTTGTGGGACTTTATGGCCCGAAGTCGCAGCCGCGGCATGGACGGAGAGGGCGATCACCACCGCGGCGATCTCCTCGGGTGTCGCGTCCCCTTTGATGATCTTCAGGTGTCTCACAGCGGGATGTTCCCATGCTTCTTCGGGGGCAGGGTCGCGCGCTTGTTGCGCAGGGCCCTGAGCGCCTTGACGATCTGAACCCGGGTGGCGGAAGGGCGAATCACCGCATCCACATACCCACGTTCGGCCGCGAGATACGGGTTGGCGAGCGTGTCCTCATATTCGGTGACGAACCGGGCCCGCTGGGCGTCCGGATCATCGGCCGAGGCGAGCTCGCGCCGATAGAGGACGTTGACCGCGCCCTGCGCCCCCATCACCGCGATCTGCGCGGTCGGCCAGGCCAGGTTGATGTCGGCGCCCAGGTGCTTGGAACCCATGACGTCGTACGCTCCACCGTACGCCTTGCGTGTGATGACCGTGACCAGCGGCACCGTCGCCTCGGCGTAGGCGTAGAGCAGTTTGGCGCCGCGACGGATGATCCCGTTCCATTCCTGGTCGGTGCCGGGAAGGAATCCAGGGACATCGACGAATGTCAGCACCGGAATGTTAAAGGCATCGCAGGTACGTACGAATCTCGCGGCCTTCTCCGAGGCCGCGATGTCCAGCGTGCCGGCGAAACTCATCGGCTGGTTGGCGACGATTCCCACGGAGCGCCCTTCGACCCGGCCGAAACCCACCAGGATGTTGGGCGCGAATTGCGCGTGTACCTCCAGGAATTCACCGTCGTCCAAGATGTGTTCGAGAACCGAGTGCATGTCGTAGGGCTGGTTCGCCGAGTCGGGGATCAGCGTGTCGAGTTCGCGGTCGGAGTCGGTGGTCTCCAGCACCACCTCGGCGTCGAACACCGGGGTCTCGTCCATGTTGTTGGACGGCAGGTAGGAGAGCAGCGCCCTGGCGAACTCCAGGCAGTCGGCCTCGTCGGAGGCCTCGTAGTGGGCGACACCCGAGCGGGAGTTGTGCGTGTGTGCGCCGCCGAGCTCCTCGAACGTCACCTCCTCGCCGGTGACGGTCCTGATCACGTCGGGGCCGGTGATGAACATGTGCGACTTCTCCGACACCATCAGCACGAAGTCGGTGAGGGCCGGTGAGTAGACGGCACCGCCCGCGCACGGGCCCATGATCAGCGAGATCTGCGGGATCACCCCGGAGGAGTGGACGTTCCGCTTGAAGATCTCGGCGTACAGGCCCAGCGAGACGACGCCCTCCTGGATGCGCGCGCCGCCGGAGTCGTTGATGCCGATCATCGGGCAGCCGGTCTTCAGCGCGTGGTCCATGACCTTGACGATCTTCTCTCCGAAGACCTCGCCCAGGGAGCCGCCGAAGACCGTGAAGTCCTGGGAGAACACCGCCACGGGGCGGCCGTCGACGGTGCCGTGCCCGGTCACGACCCCGTCGCCGTACGGACGCGCACGCTCCATGCCGAAGCTCGTGGAGCGGTGCCTGGCGAGTTCGTCGAACTCCACGAAGCTGTCCTCGTCGAGGAAGGCGAGGACCCGCTCCCTGGCGGTCATCTTGCCCTTCGCGTGCTGTTTCTCGATGGCGCGTGCGGAACCGGCGTGGGTGGCCTCGTCCAGACGGCGTTCCAGGTCGGCCAGTCTGCCGGCCGTCGTACGGACGTCGGGTGCGGCGGCCGTGGTTTCGGCGCTCAGGGGCTCGCTCATGCCAGCAGGGTAAACCGCCCTCTGACAGTGCGAACTATCGGGGGCGACCGTTCGTTTCCCGGGTGAGCCGGCTGATCGCCGGAGTCGTGATCCTGGAAGGGGGGAGCATGCCGGACGCCATCGAGGCGGTGAGAACGCAGGGGCTGTTCAAGAGGTTCGGGCAGCAGGTGGCCGTGGGAGGCGTCGACCTCGTGGTGCCCGGCGGCAGCTTCGCCGGGCTGGTCGGTCCCAACGGGGCGGGGAAGACCACAACGCTCAGCATGGTCACCGGCCTGCTGCGTCCCGACGGAGGCTCGATCCACATCGGCGGCCTCGACGTCTGGCGCGACCAGGTCGCGGTCAAGAGCCGCATCGGTGTGCTCCCCGAGGGGCTGCGCCTGTTCGAGCGGCTGTCGGGCAGGGAACTGCTGTCCTACAACGGCCAGCTCCGCGGCATCCCCAGGGCTGAGGTGGAGCAGCGGGCGGAAGGGCTGCTGAAGGTCATGGGCCTGACCGAGTCGGCGGACAAGCTCGTCGTCGACTACTCGACGGGCATGCGTAAGAAGATCGGCCTGGCGGCCGCGCTGCTGCACAACCCCGGTGTGCTCTTTCTCGACGAGCCGTTCGAGGGCGTCGACCCGGTAAGCGCCAACACGCTCGTCGAGGTGCTCAGGCGCTACACCGCCTCCGGCTCGACCGTGGTCTTCTCCAGCCACGTCATGGATCTCGTGGAACGCCTGTGCGACTGGGTCTCGGTGATGGACGGCGGGCGGATCGTCGCCCAGGGGCCGCTGGACGAGATCAGGGCGGGCCGCAGCCTCAACGAGGCGTTCCTGGGGCTGGTCGGCGTCCGTGGTGACGGCGCGAGTGGGCAGGAGGGCCTGTCGTGGCTGGGCACGACCCCGGCATGAGCGCGGTGAACCGGGAGAACGCCGTGACCGGGGCGGTGCGGGTGGGGCCCTCGGTGTTCGTACGGCTCAAGCTCCGGCTCGTCGCCGGCAACCTGCGCGGCAGCGTCCAGCACCTGCTGGGGTTCGTCTTCACGGTGATCGCCGCGATCGTCTTCGCCGCCCTGGGCTTCCTCGCCATGAGCACGCTGCGTTTCATGCCCCCCGACGTCGCGGGTGACGTCGTCACCGTGCTGTTCGCCGCCTTCCTGGTGGGCTGGGCGGTCGTGCCGCTGCTCGCGTTCGGGCTGGACGACACGCTCGACCCGTCGCGGCTGGCGCTCTTCCCGCTGCGGACCGGCCGGCTCGCCACCGGCATGTTCGCCGCCTCGGTCACCGGCGTCTGGCCGGTCGCCACGCTGGTCGTCATGATCGGGGCCGTGGCCGGGCTGGCAGGCGGGGTCGGCGGAGTGCTCCTGGGGACGGTGGCGGTGCTGCTCCACTTCGCGCTCTGTGTCGTTCTCTCCCGGTTGGTCACCACGGCGCTGTCGGGCGTGCTGCGCACCCGCAGGGGCCGCGACGTGCTGGCCGTCTCGGTGATCTTCGTTGTGCTGGCGGCCCAGCTGCCCAACCTGCTGCTCAACGGTGGCCTGTCGGCCGACCCGGCGGCGATGCTGGCCGGCGTCGCCTCGGTGCTGCGCTGGACCCCGTCAGGCATGGCGGCGCACGCCGTCGCGACAGGAGGCGCGGCGGCCCTCCTGGCGATCGTCGTGCTCGCCGCCCTGGTCACCGGGGTGGGATGGCTGTGGATCGCGGCGCTGCGCCGCGCCCTGGTCTCCCCTGACGCCTCCACCCAGAGCTCCTCGGTGCGCAACTCCCGGGGCCTGCTGGCCTCCGTCCTGCCCGACGGCCCGCTCGCCGCGGTCGCGGGCAAGGAGCTCAGGTACGCCCGCCGAGACCCGCGCGGCAGGGTCGGCTGGTTCGCCGCCGTCGCGGTGGCCGGCATCATGTCCTTCTCGCTGAACCAGGACGGCGGCGGCCCGACCGGGGTCGCCCTGGCGGTCGTTCCGGCCTGCATCGGCGCCGCGCTGATCGGCATGCAGTGGTGCAACGCCTTCGGCATCGACGGCCGCTCCCTGTGGATGAACGCCGTCGCCTACGGCACCGACCGCGACTGGCGCACGGACATGGCGGGGCGGCACCTGGCCGTGGCGACGATCGCGCTCCCGCTGCTGATCGCGCTCGCCACGGTCGCGGCCCTGCGGGCCGGAGACGTCGTCTGGGCGGTCCCGGCCACGCTGACCGCCTGGGGCGTCCTCGGGGTCGGGCTCGGGGTGGGCGCGCTGACCAGCGTGCAGCTGCCCTACAGCGTGCCCGAGCGTCTGAACGCCTTCACCGGCGCCGCCCCGGGGCAGGGCGGTATCGCCTTCGTGGCGTCGTTCGGCGCGCTGATCGGCACCGGCCTGCTCGCGCTGCCGATCGTCCTGCCGATGCTGCTCGGCCTCACCTGGGTCGCCGCGCTGGCGGTGCCGTACGGAGTGCTGGTCTCCTGGGGCGGCCGAAGAATCGCAGGTAAAGCTGCTTTCGCCAGGTATCCAGAGCTGCTGCAGGCGACCTCCAGGGCCACCTGAATGGTCTAGTCCAATGGGTGAGACCGGTCTCCGCCGGAGAAAACGGACTGGGTACGCTGACGAACATGCCAGCCACCGTGTCTCATCAGGTAGAGCGCTCCTCCGCTGTCACCGAGATGCCCGACGAGCTGCGTGCGGACGTGCGACTGCTCGGTGAGCTTCTGGGGCAGGTCATCGCCGAGCATGGTGGCGACGACCTGCTCGCCGACGTCGAACGGCTGCGTAAGGCGGTCATCGGTGCCCGCCGCAGGCAGGTGTCGGTCGACGAGATCACCGCGATGGTGGCCGAGTGGCCCGTCGAGCGCGCGGTACAGATCGCCCGTGCGTTCACGTGCTACTTCCACCTGGCGAACCTGGCCGAGGAGCACTTCAGAATCCGCACGCTCAGGGTCCGCGACACCGGCGAGGAGCCGCTGCCGGAGTCCCTGGCCCAGGCGGTCCAGGAGCTCGGCGGCGAGAGGGTCGCCGACCTGGTCGAGGGCCTGCGCCTGCACCCGGTGCTGACCGCGCACCCCACCGAGGCCCGCAGGCGCGCCGTGGTCACCGCGATCCAGCGCATCAGCGGCCGGCTCGCCACGTACAACAGCCCCGAGCGGGGTGCCGCCGAGCGGGCGGAGACCCGCCGGCGGCTGCTGGAGGAGATCGACCTGCTCTGGCGAACCGCCCAGCTCAGATCCACCAAGCTGGACCCGCGAGACGAGGTCCGCACGGCCATGGCGGCCTTCGACGAGACCCTCTTCCGGGTGGTCCCGCAGGTCTACCGCGCCCTGGACGCCGCGCTCGGCGGGGGCGGCGGCACCGAGAAGCCCCGGGCCCGCGCCTTCGTCAGGTACGGCAGCTGGATCGGCGGCGACCGCGACGGCAACCCGAACGTCACGGCCAAGGTGACCAGGGACGCCGTGCTCATCCAGTCCGAGCACGTGCTGTTCGCCCTGGAGAACGCCGCCGGCCGGATCGGCCGCTCCCTGACCCTCGCCGCCGGCTACGCCCCCGCCTCGCCCGAGCTGCGGGCCAAGCTGTCCGCCGCGGTGAACGGCCACCCCGACCTGGTCTCGGAGCTGGCCACCCGCTCCCCGCAGGAGCCGCACCGGCAGTGGCTGATGTTCGTCGCCGCCCGCATCGCGGCCACCAGGCAGCGCGGCCTCGACCTGGCCTACCGCTCGCCCGAGCAGCTCTTGGAGGACCTGCGGATCGCCCAGGACTCGCTGGTCGCGGCCGGGGCGAAGCGGCAGGCGTACGGGGAGCTGCAGCACCTCATCTGGCAGGCGGAGACGTTCGGCTTCCACCTGGCCGAGCTGGAGGTCCGGCAGCACTCGCAGGTCCACGCCGCCGCGCTGGAGGAGATCGCCGCCGGGCGAACCTCAGAGCGGACCGAGGAGGTCCTGGCCACGATCCGCACGATCGCCTGGATCCAGGAGCGGTTCGGGGTGGGTGCCTGCTCCCGCTACGTCGTCTCCTTCACCCGCTCGGCCGACGACATCGCCGCCGTCCACGCGCTGGCCGCGCACGCGCTGGGCGAGCGGGCGCCACGGCTCGACGTGGTCCCGCTGTTCGAGTCCGGAGCCGACCTGGCGGCCGCCCCCACCGTGCTGTCGGGGATGCTCCAGATCCCACAGGTCCAGGCCAGGCTGGCCGAGGACCGGCGCCTGGAGGTCATGCTCGGCTACTCCGACTCCGCCAAGGAGCTCGGCCCGGCCGCGGCGACACTGAAGCTCTACGAGGCCCAGGAGGCGCTGGCCGCCTGGTCGGCCGAGCACGATGTGCCGCTGACGCTCTTCCACGGCCGGGGCGGCGCCCTGGGCCGGGGCGGCGGTCCCGCCAACCGGGCGGTGCTCGCGCAGGCCCCGGGTTCGGTGGGAGGCAGGTTCAAGGTCACCGAGCAGGGCGAGGTCATCTTCGCCCGCTACGGCCACGACGCCATCGCCCGCCGTCACATGGAGCAGGTCACCTCCGCGGTGCTGCTCGCCTCCACCCCGTCCATCGAGGCGCGCACGGCCGAGGCCGCGGGACGCTTCCGCGGGGTGGCCGAGCAGGTGGCCTCCGCCTCGGAGAAGGCGTACCGGCTGCTGACCGAGGCCCCCGGCTTCCCCGAGTGGTTCTCCCTGGTCAGCCCGCTGGAGGAGATCGGCTCGCTCCGCCTGGGCTCCCGCCCGGCCCGGCGCGGCCTCGGCGCGCCCCGGTCCCTGGACGACCTGCGGGCCATCCCGTGGGTGTTCGCCTGGGCACAGACCAGGGTCAACCTGCCCGGCTGGTACGGCCTGGGCAGCGGCCTGGAGGCGGTCATCTCCGAGGCGGGCCTGGGTGAGCTGCGCGCCGCCTACCGGGAGTGGCCGCTGTTCGCCTCGCTGCTGGACAACGTGGAGATGTCGCTGGCCAAGACCGACCGCGACATCGCCGCCCGCTACCTCGCGCTCGGCGCCAGGGACGACTTCGTCGAGCAGGTCCTGGCCGAGTACGACCTGACCCGCCGTCTGGTCCTGGAGATCACCGGCCACACCCGCCTGCTGGAGGACCGCAAGGTCCTGTCCCGCGCGGTGCAGCTCCGCGACCCGTACGTCGACGCGCTCTCCCACCTGCAGCTCCGCGCCCTGTCCACGCTCCGCGCGGACGAGGGGCTGTCGGAGGAGGAGCGCGAGCGCCTGTCCACGCTGCTGCTGCTCTCGGTCAACGGGGTCGCCGCCGGTCTGCAGAACACGGGCTGATCCGCCGCACCGCCACCCGCCACCCGCCACCCGCCACCCGCCGGTCCCCGGCACACAGGGGCCGGTGGGTGCGGTGTTCACGGGCCGATGCGGTGCGCCCCCGCGTAGACGTTGAAGCGCTCCTCGCGCAGGAAGCCGACCAGCGTCATCCCGAACTCACCGGCCAGGTCGACGGCCAGGGAGGAGGGCGCGGAGACCGCGCAGACGACCGGCAGGCCCGCGGTGAGGGCCTTCTGCATGATCTCGTAGCTGGTCCGCCCGCTGACCATGAGCAGGTGCCCGCCCAGCGGCAGCCTCCCGGTCATCATGGCCCAGCCGATCAGCTTGTCCACCGCGTTGTGCCGCCCCACGTCCTCACGGACCGCGAGCGGCTCGCCCCCGGCGGTGAACAGCCCGGCCGCGTGCAGCCCCCCGGTCTTGCCGAAGACCCCCTGAGCGCGCCTCAGCCGGTCAGGAAGGCCGTACAGGACCTCGGGGGAGACGCGCAGCAGGTCATCGGCGGCGGGCAGCGGCGAGCAGCGGCCACGCAGGGCGTCGAGGCTGGCGGTGCCGCAGACGCCGCACGCGCTCGACGTCATGAAATGCCGGTCGAGCGAGGGCAGATCAGGCAGGGTGCCGCCGCGCAGCCGCACGGTCACCGTGTTGTAGCGAGCCTCGGGGGAGACGTCGTCGTCCGTGCAGTAGGCGATGGAGGCCACGTCGGCGGGGGCCACGACGCCCTCGCCGTACAGGAATCCGGCGGCCAGTTCGAAGTCGTGCCCCGGGGTGCGCATGGTGATCGCGACGGTGCGGCGCTCCTCGCCCGCCTGGATCCGGATCTCCAGTGGCTCCTCGGTGGCCAGGTCGTCCCTGCGCTCGTGGAGCGTCCCCGAGCGCATCTGCCCGATCCGCGCCCGCGTGGTGGGCCCGGGTCTGTGCACGGCCTCCACCTCGGTACCGTCTCGCGGGGCAAGGTGTCTGCTCATGCGGGTATCTTCCTTTTCGCCACATTCCAAACGGTTTCCTCCCCGGTTGGAAAGCCGGGCTTCGCCTGCGCACCCAGACTTCGTTAATAGTATTCCCTGGTCATTGCCCTAATTCGGTAACAGGGGGTCGTTAAGGGAGGCAAGATGGCTAAGTGCTCGACTCGCCCTTCACTGATCTCGACCGCCCGCCGCTCTCACAGGCGGCGCTCACCCGTGCGCTGGTCCGTCCCGGTGGCCTCTGGTCCGACATCGCCGTCGTCGCCAGGACCGGATCGACCAACGCCGATCTCGCGCAGGCCGTCCGCGACGGTGCGCGGCAGGGAGCCGTCGTCGTCGCAGAGGCCCAGTTCGCCGGGCGTGGCAGGCTCGGCAGGGTCTGGAGCGTGCCGCCGCGCTCCGGCCTGACCTTCTCCGTGCTCCTGCGTCCCGACCCGCCCCCGGCCAGGCAGAGCTGGCTGTCCCTGCTCGTCGCCCTCGCGGTCGCGTCGGCCGTGCGGAAGGTCGCGGAGGTCGACGTCCGGCTCAAGTGGCCCAACGACCTGCTGGTCGGCGGGCGCAAGCTCGCCGGGGTGCTCGCCGAGCGGATCGACAACGCGGTGATCGTGGGCGTCGGGCTCAACGTGAGCGTGCGAGCCGAGGAGCTGCCGGTGGAGACCGCCACCTCCCTGGCCATCGAGAAGGCCGCCTGCGTCGACCGCGACCCGATCCTGCGGGCGGCGCTTCGGGAGATCGAGCTCCACTACCGGGAGTGGTCGGAGGCGGACGGCGACGCCGAGGCGTGTGGCCTGCGGGCCGCCTACCTCGCGATCAGCGCCACGGTCGGACAGGAGGTCCGGGTGGAGCTGCCCGGCGAGCGGGTGCTCACCGGCACGGCCACCGGTATCGACGGCGCCGGCCACCTGCTGGTCAGCTCCAAGGGACAGCAGCACGCGCTCAGCGCGGGAGACGTCGTGCATGTTCGTCCGCACAGCTCATGACGTGGGGCACGAAGGCGTGTCACGATTTGCCACATGGGTCTACCCGATCACCACATGACGGAGGGGGAGCGGCGAATCCGGTCGTTCCACCCGCACTGGAAGCGCCTGATCGGCCCGTTCCTCGCGATGATCCTGATCATCGCGGGGTCCGGTGCCGCCATTTTCTTCATGCCCGCCTTCGCCTACGACTCCTACGCGCGTATCGCGGTGGCCGTGCTCGCCGTCGGTCTGCTGACCGTCTGGTCGTTCGTGCCGTACCTCAGGTGGAAGAACACCTCGTACGTGCTCACCACGCACCGGTTCACCATCAGTACGGGGGTGCTGAACAAGTCCATAGACGACATCCCGATGGCCAAGGTCAACACGGTCAGCGCCGACCAGACCCTCATGGAGAGGATGCTCGGCTGCGGCACGCTCGTCGTCGAGTCGGCGGGCGACCACGGCCGGATCACGCTGCGGGACATCCCGCGGATCCAGGAGGTGCGGGCTGAGGTGTTCCGCGCGCTCGACGACGCGATCGACGGGGAGCCCTCGGAACACGGCGGGCGGTGACCGGTGGGGCATGACCCTCTGGGCCAGGGGGAAGGCGTGGGCGGAGAGGAAGTCTTCACCGGACGCCCCACGGCCGAACAGATCGAGCACCTGTTCGTCGGCACCTCTCCCCGCTACACCCGGATCCAGGTGGCGAGCCTCGCCCGGCTCCCGCAGGAGCTCACCGAGCGGATCTGGCGTGCACTGGGGTTCGCCACGCTTTCCGACGACGCCGTGGCCTTCACCGACGCGGACGTGGCGGCGCTCGAACAGGTCCGGACGATGATGGAGAGCGGTCTGCTGGACGACCGGACCGTCATCAAGATGGCCAGGGCACTCGGCCAGACAACGGCCAGGCTCGCGCATTGGCAGGCCGAGATCATAGTCAGCGCCCTGCTCGACCCCGGCCGCCGGCCCACGGACGAGGATCTGGCGGGGGTCATGGAGACCTCGCGCCGGCTGCTCCCCGGCTTCGAACGGGTCCTGATCCACGTCTGGCGCGCCCAGCTCGCGGCCGCGGGAACCCGCCTGCTGACGATCGCCGACATCACCGACGAGATCGTGCCGACCCGGCTCACCCTCACGGTGGGCTTCGCCGACCTGGTCTCCTTCACCCGGGTCTCCCGTGAGCTGGACGAGCGGGGCCTGGCCGAGCTCGTCGAGGGCTTCGAGACGCGAGCCTCCGACGTGGTCGCCGGGCACGGGGGACGGCTGGTCAAGACGCTCGGCGACGAGGTGCTCTTCACGGCGGCCGACCCGCGGGCCGCCGCCCTGATCGCCCTGGACCTGGTCAGCGCCATCCGCCGGTACGGGCCCGACGTGCGGATCGGGCTGGCGTACGGCCCGGTGCTGCCGATCATGGGCGACGTCTTCGGGACCACGGTCAACCTGGCGGCCAGGCTTACGGCCATCGCCCGCCCCGGCACCATCGTCGTCGACAGCGAGCTGGCCGAGGCGCTGGAGGGCGCGCCGGGCGTCGAGGTCGGCCGCATCCGGCGGCGGCCGGCCCGCGGTCTGGGGGTGGTGCAGCCGTACGTGCTGCGCCGGGCTGGTAATGATTGAGGCGGGGGCCTCTCCAAGGCCGTTCAACCAGTAAGCCGAGCCCTGGGGGCTCGGAGAGTTTCACAACAGATGAGGTGCAGGACATGCCGTACACCGTCCAAGGCGTGGTCGCGCGTGGCAAGGGCGAGCCCGTCTCGCTGGAGACCGTCATCGTGCCCGATCCGGGGCCGGGCGAGGCCGTGGTGACGGTACAGGCCTGTGGTGTCTGTCACACGGACCTGCACTACCGCGAGGGCGGCATCAACGACGACTTCCCGTTCCTGCTCGGCCACGAGGCCGCCGGAGTGGTCGAGGCCGTCGGTGAGGGGGTCACGGAGGTGGCGCCCGGTGACTTCGTGATCCTGAACTGGCGGGCCGTCTGCGGTAACTGCCGGGCCTGCCGGCGCGGCCGTCCCTGGTACTGCTTCAACACGCACAACGCCACCCAGAAGATGACCCTGGAGGACGGCACACCGCTCAGCCCCGCCCTGGGCGTCGGCGCCTTCATCGAGAAGACCCTGGTCGCGGCCGGGCAGTGCACCAAGGTCGACCCGTCGGCGCCGGCGCAGGTGGCCGGGCTGCTCGGCTGTGGCGTGATGGCGGGCCTGGGCGCCGCCATCAACACCGGCGGCGTGACCCGCGGCGACAGCGTGGCGGTCATCGGGTGCGGCGGCGTCGGCGACGCGGCCATCCTCGGCGCCAGGCTGGCGGGCGCCTCGAAGATCATCGCGGTGGACGTGGACGACCGCAAGCTCGGCTGGGCCAAGGAGTTCGGCGCCACCCACACGGTCAACTCCCGCACTTCGGACGTGGTCGAGACGGTCAGGGAGCTCACCGGAGGCAACGGCGCGGACGTGGTCATCGAGGCGGTTGGTCGCCCGGAGACCTACAAGCAGGCCTTCTACGCCCGTGACCTGGCCGGGACCGTGGTCCTGGTCGGGGTGCCCACCCCGGAGATGACGCTGGAGCTGCCGCTGCTCGACGTCTTCGGCCGCGGCGGCGCGCTGAAGTCCTCCTGGTACGGCGACTGCCTGCCCAGCCGCGACTTCCCCATGCTCATCGACCTCTACCTGCAGGGGCGGCTCGACCTCGACCGCTTCGTCTCCGAGACGATCGGCCTCGGCGACGTCGAGGAGGCCTTCACGAAGATGCACCGCGGTGAGGTGCTGCGCTCGGTGGTGATCCTGTGATCGACAAGGTGGTCACCTCCGGCACCTTCTCGCTGGACGGCGGGACGTGGGACGTCGACAACAACGTCTGGATCGTCGGCTCGGACAGCGAGGTGGTCATCATCGACGCCGCGCACGACGCCGCCGCGATCGCCGAGCGGGTCGGTGACCGAGAGGTGAAGGCCATCGTCTGCACCCACGCGCACAACGACCACATCGACGCGGCGGCAGACCTCGCCGCGCGGGTGGGCGCGCCGATCCTGCTCCACCCGGCAGACCGGGTGCTGTGGGAGATGGTCTACGCCGACCTGCCGTACACCCCGCTGAAGGACGGTCAGATGATCTCGGCCGGAGGCGTCGATCTGACCGTGCTGCATACGCCGGGTCACGCTCCGGGCGCGGTCTGCCTGTACGGGGCGGAGATCGGCGCCCTCTTCAGCGGCGACACCCTCTTCCACGGCGGTCCCGGCGCGACGGGAAGGTCCTTCTCCTCCTTCGACACGATCATCGAGTCGATCAAGGGGAGATTGCTGACCCTGCCGCCGGAGACGACGGTGTACACCGGCCACGGCGACTCCACCTCCATCGGCGAGGAGGCAGGGCACCTGGAGGAGTGGCTGGCCAGGGGACACTGACCGGCACGTCCGCCGCGACGCGCCCCGGCCCGCGCCGGGGCGCGTTCGCGTGTTCGGAGCCGTGTGAAATGGGTGCTTCGTAGCGATGACGATGAGGTTGGGGCTGTGTGCCGTACTTCACATAGGCAAGCCTAACCAAATGAGGTACTTTAGGTGTGCCTAACCTATGCTATGCTGCTGAAAGGTCGCACCCCCGTGTATGTATGCGTCTGCCGCGCGGTCACCGAGAACGAGGTGCACGACTGCATCTCGGCAGGGGCGAAGAGCGCGCGCCAGATTCGCGACGCTACGGGTGCCGGTGGCGACTGTGCTTCTTGCGTGCGCAAGATCTGTGCGATCCTGAAGCGGTCTGAAGACTTGATGCCGACCGCATAGCACGAGGAGCCCGCCATGCAGGGCGACAAGAAAATCATCGAGCTGCTCAACGAGCAGCTGACCGCGGAACTGACCGCGATCAACCAGTACTTCCTGCACGCCAAGATGCAGGAGAACTGGGGATACACCAGGCTGGCGAAGTACACCCGCGAAGAGTCCATGGACGAGATGCGACACGCGGAGAAGCTCACCGACCGAATTCTCTTCCTCGAAGGACTGCCCAACTACCAGAAGCTGGGCATCCTGCATATCGGCCAGACCGTCGCGGAGCAGCTCCGCGCCGACCTGGACATCGAGCTTGAGGTGGTCACCCGCCTGAGGCCGGCCATCATCCTGATGCGCGAGAAGGGCGACGTCACCTCGGCCCGCATCTTCGAGGAGATCCTTGAGGACGAGGAGCACCACATCGACTACCTGGAGACCGAGCTGGGTCTCATGGACAGTCTCGGGGAGCAGCTCTACCTCGCCCGCTACGCCGAGCCGCCCTCGGCGTCTTGAGGTGAATTAAGAAGAACACGCCCACCAGATCCCCTCTGGTAGGGCGTGTTCTGCTTTGCCGGTCAATCCTTTGGGGCTCCTGTGCTTTCGAGGGACTTCCAAGGCGGGAGACCTACTCCGGAACCCTCGGCCGTTGCGGGATGACTATCCGGGATTTATCAGTGTTTGCCCAGGTCAATGGATAGGTCAACGACGAGTCAAACCGCGCGCTGTACCCGGGAAACGATCCTCTAAGGTCCTACGATCGCAACATGACCTGTGTACTACTCGCCGAGGATGACACCTCGATTTCCGAGCCACTGGCGCGAGCTCTGCGCCGCGAGGGTTATCAAGTAGAGGTGAGCCCTGACGGCCCGCAGGCTCTGGAGCGGGCTCTGTCGGGTGGCATCGACCTGATTGTTCTCGACCTGGGCCTGCCCGAGATGGACGGCCTGGAGGTGGCCAGGCGCATCCGCGCCGAAGGCCACGGAACTCCCGTGTTGATCCTCACCGCCCGTGTCGACGAGGTCGACACCGTGGTGGGCCTCGACGCCGGGGCCGACGACTACGTCACCAAACCGTTCCGCCTCGCCGAGCTGCTGGCGCGTGTCCGCGCCCTGCTGCGGCGCGGCACGTCCGAGACGCCCGTGGTCCAGGGCGTGCGCATCGACGCCGACTCCCGTCGGGCGTGGATGGGCGACAAGGAACTGCATCTGACCACCAAGGAGTTCGACCTGCTGAGGGTCCTGGTCCGCGACGCCGGAAAGGTGGTCACTCGCGAGCAGATCATGCGCGAGGTGTGGGACACCAACTGGTGGGGTTCGACCAAGACCCTGGACATGCACATATCGTGGCTACGCCGGAAACTCGGTGACGACGCCGCCAAGCCCCGATACATCACAACGGTTCGAGGGGTCGGCTTCAGGTTCGAGCGCGAGTAGGAAATGCGCCGACGCCTGCTCTCCTCAACCCTCCTTGTCGCGGTCATCGGGGTGTTGCTGCTTGGCATCCCCCTCGCCGTGGCGGTCAACAGGCTCATCGAGGAGGAGGCGACCCAGCAGCTCGCCTCCCATGCCAAGAGCCTGCTGGGGGAGGTCGAGTACGCCCGGATCCAGGACCAGCCCATTGACGAGCAGCAACTGGAACGTAAGTATTCCCATCTCTACATTCAGATCTACGCGAAGGGGACACCTCCCCAGGTGATAACGGTGGGCACCGAGCCCCCCGAGAGCCAGAAGATGACCGCGGACGCACAGTCGGAGAACGGCGTGTACGTCGCGGTCAGCCGGGACAGGACGGGGGTGGAGCGTGAGATCCACGCATGGCTCTTTCTCATCCTGGGGCTCGCCGCGGCTGCTCTCGCGGTCGCGGTCGGGCTTGCCATCGTGCAGTCGCGCCGCCTGACGTTACCGCTCAGCGACCTTGCGATGATCGCTGAGCGGCTCGGTTCCGGTGACGCGAGGCCGAGCAAGCACCGCTACGGCATCCAGGAGCTCGATCGGGTGGCCGAGGTGCTCGACCGTAGCGCGACCCGCATCTCCGACCTCCTGGCGAGGGAACGGGAGTTCGCGACCGACGCCTCCCACCAGCTCCGCACCCCGCTCACCGGTCTGACCATGAGGCTTGAGGAGATCGTCGCCGCCGCGGACGAGCCGGGGATCGTCAAGGAGGAGGGCGAGGCCGCCATCGTGCAGGCCGAGCGGCTCACCGCGGTGATCGACGAGTTGCTGGCCACCGCCAGGCGACAGCGTCAGGCGCAGGCCGAGAGCGTCAGGCTCGACGCACTGCTCGACCAGCAGTTCATCGAGTGGGGCCCGGCGTTCCGCAGGGCCGGGCGGCAGCTGAGGCTGGCCGGTACGCGTGAGCTCCAGGCGCTGGGCACCGCCGGCGGTATCAGCCAGGTGATCTCCACCCTGCTGGAGAACTCGCTGGAGCACGGCGGCGGCACGGTGATCGTGACCACCAGCGCCAAGGAGAGGTCCGTCGTGATCGAGGTGGCGGACCAGGGCAGGGGTATACCCGACGACCTCGCCCCGAGGGTCTTCGAGCGCAACGTGAGCGGGGCCGGCGGTACGGGTCTCGGCCTGCCCCTCGCGAGAGCGCTGGCCGCCGCCGACGGAGGGCGCCTGGAGCTCGTACGGCCGCGTCCCGCGGCGTTCGCGTTCTTCCTGCGCCAGGTGGGCGAGACGGGCAGGAACCGTGTCGTCCGGGGGCCTGCCTGAGTGTGCTCTCGCGGTGCCGGCGGGGCCGTGTCCTGGCGGGGCAGAGGCGGCGGCGAGATTCTCCCGTGTCCTGGTGAGGCAGGGGCGGCTGTCCTGGTGAGGCAGGGGCGGCGGCGAGATTCTCCTCCGGGTCCTAGCGAGGCAGGGGCGGTGGCGAGTTCTCCTCCGTGCTCTTGTTCAGCAGGTACACGTGGCCGTTGACCTGGCTCTTCGACGCCATCGGCAGGTCCGCGTCGGCACCGGGCAGGAAGACCCACTTCTTGTACGACCAGAATCTGAACAGGGTCCCGAGGGCGGTGCCGGTGAGCATGGCGATGTTGTAGCTCAGCGCGTCCTGCAGGTCCAGGGTGTAGGTCACGAAGCCGATCACCAGCACTGAGATCAGCAGGCCGATGGCGTTGAGCACGAAGAACAGGAAGTATTCGCGGGCCAGACCGCTCTGCTCCCGGTGCCTGAACGTCCAGTAGCGGTTGCCGAGGTAGGCGAAGGTGGCCGCGATGATCGTGGCGATGACCTTGGAGGTGAGCGGTCCCCAGTCGAGGCCGAACCGGAGCAGGTTGGTGCCGCCCGCGTCGATCACGAAGGCGACCGCCCCGATCGTGCCGAACTTGGCCAGCTCTCGCGCCAGCTCGGCGAGCCGCCGGTAGGCGTGTCGGAGAAACTCCACGTTTCCTGCACGGTCCTTTCGGGGGTCGGCCACTGATCCGCCACGGAGGAGGCCCTCGAACACTGTCGAGCCAGGTTACCGGTGCCCGGCCGCGATTCGCGCGACGTGGCTCCGGTGGTCCACATAGCCGCTATCAGGCGCTATTTCAATAAATATCGCATAACGTCGACTAAATCGGCGCGTCCGAGGTTACGCTAATCCGGTAGATCACGGAAAGCTTCTGGAAAATCGTGATCGGTCCTGACGGACTGCCGTACGCGTCGGCCACTACCCCGGGGATCAACCCTTGCGCCGCCGACTCCTCGCTCTGATCCTCGGTCTGTCGACGATGACCGGTTGCGGCGCGCAGAGAGACATGCGGGGCACCGTCCCCGAGGCGGAACCCTCACCAGCCGCTCCCGGTCCCTCCTCCTGTCATCCGGCGGCCGTCCCCGTATCGCGTGACGGTAAACTCAACCCCCGTGAGCAGCCCTTCCTTGGCCAGTCCCATCGGACCCGTCGTCGGCGTGATCGGAGCGGGCCAGCTGGCCCGGATGACCCAGCAGGCGGCCATCGCCCTCGGCGTCGAGCTTCGGGTCCTGGCCAACTCCTCGGACGAGAGCGCCGCCCGCGTGATCGCCGACGTGCGCCTGGGCGACTACCGGTCCCTGGCGGACCTGCGTGACCTCGCCAAGGGGTGCGACGCGATCACCTTCGATCACGAGCACGTGCCCACCGAGCACATCCGTGCCCTGGTCGAGGACGGCTTCGCCGTGCACCCCGGCGCCGACGCGCTCGTACACGCCCAGGACAAGGCGGTGATGCGCGAGCGGCTGACCGAGATCGGCGCCCCGTGCCCGCCCTGGCGGCGGGTCGGGACGGCCGCCGACGTCGAGGAGTTCGCCGCGGAGAACGGCTGGCCGGTCGTGCTCAAGGCGATCAGGGGTGGGTACGACGGGCGCGGCGTCTGGATCTGCCGCTCCGCGGGCGATGCGGCCGAACCCCTGGCCTCCGGGGTGCCGCTGATGGCCGAGGGGTTCGTGCCGTTCGAGCGGGAACTCGCCGTGCTGGTCGCCAGGTCGCCGCACGGCCAGGGCGTCAGCTACCCGGTGGTGGAGACCGTCCAGCGTGACGGCATCTGCGTCGAGGTCCTCGCCCCCGCCCCCGGCCTCGATCCCGAGCAGGCCGCGGTGGCCCAGCGGATCGCCCTGAACATCGCCAAGGAACTGGGCGTGACCGGGCTGCTGGCCGTGGAGATGTTCGCCACCTCCTCGGGCCTGGTGGTCAACGAGCTGGCCATGCGCCCGCACAACAGCGGTCACTGGACGATCGAGGGGGCCCGCACCTCCCAGTACGAGCAGCACCTGCGCGCGGTCCTCGACCTCCCGCTCGGCTCGCCCGCGCCGGCCGCCCCCGTTGTGGTGATGGCCAACCTCCTGGGTGGCGACGACTCCGACATCTTCTCCCGGTACGAGCACGTGATGGCCCACGACCCGGGGATCAAGATTCACTTCTACGGCAAGGAAGTGCGGCCGGGGCGCAAGATCGGCCACGTCACCGCGCTCGGCACCGACCTGGAGGAGGTCCGCGCGCGCGCCCGGCACGCCGCCGTCTACCTCACCGAGGGAAGATACACCTGAGCCACCGTACCGGCGGCGGGCCACGGCACCACCAAGAACGCGTGCGGCCTTCTGGCCGCGAGGCAGGGAGAGAAGATGACCACCGTTGGCATCGTCATGGGCAGCGACTCCGACTGGCCGGTGATGAGACTCGCCGCCGAGGCGCTGGCCGAGTTCGGGGTGGAGTTCGAGGCCGACGTGGTCTCCGCGCACCGAATGCCCGAGGAGATGATCGCCTACGGCGCGCAGGCAGCCGGGCGCGGGCTGAAGGTGATCATCGCGGGCGCCGGGGGAGCCGCCCACCTGCCGGGCATGCTCGCCTCGGTGACCCCCCTGCCGGTGATCGGTGTCCCGGTCCCGCTGAAGTACCTCGACGGCATGGACTCCCTGCTCTCGATAGTCCAGATGCCCGCCGGGGTCCCGGTCGCGACGGTCGCCGTCGGCGGCGCCCGCAACGCGGGACTGCTGGCCGTACGGATCCTCGCCACCGCCGACGAGGAACTGCGGACGAAAATGGAGGCGTTCCAGCTCGCCCTTAAAGATCAGGCCCACGCCAAGGGCGCCAGACTCCGCGCCGAGGCCGCCCAGCTAGGTGCCTGATATCGCGATCTTTGCCCGATAGCTTGAGACGTGGTGGAGGGCACCCCGGTGCCGGACATCAGGCTCTGCCCGCGCGGATTCGGGCAGCGTGGGACTGTGCGGGCCTGGCCTCGATCACCCCACCGGGAGGTATCGCAGGTCGACGGCAGGCGGTGCGTGCGACCTGGCCGGGACCGGCTCCCCGGGGGCGATGCGCGACTGGTCCTGGTACTGGTTCAGTGCCCACAGCCCCACGATGTCGGCGATCGTGAGGACGAGCACCACGAGGATGGCCAGGATGATCCGGCGTCTGCGCTCGCGCCGCCGCCATTCGCCCTGGACCCGGCGGTAGGCGTCCGGGGCCGGCTGGACGCCGTTGGCGAGTTTGTCGAGAACCTCACGCAACTGATCCTCGGTGCTGGCGGGGCCGGTCGTCATCGTCGCTCCTGCATGATCTTGGTGAGAGTGGCCATGCCCCGGCTGGTGTGCGCCTTGACCGCACCGCAGGAGATGCTCATGGCCTCGGCTATGTCACTTTCGCGTAGACCGAGCCAGTAGCGTAGGACAAGGGCCTCTCGCTGCCGAGTCGAGAGCCGCTGCAGGGCCTCGGTGAGCGCCTTCTGATCGTCGTGGAGCAGGGCGACGCTCTCAGCCGACCGTTCCAGGCCCGTGGTCCAATCCGTGTGCTTGCGGATGACCTGCAGGTGGCGAAGTCTCATGCGGGTCAGGTTGCAGACCACCGAGCGCAGGTACGGCAGGGCGGCCTCGGCCGAGCGCAGCCGGTTCCAGCGGCGGTGCAGCTGACAGAACGCCTCGGCGACGATGTCCTCCGCGTCGTCGGCGCCGAGCAACACGGCCAGCCGGAGCAGACCGGTGTAGTGCGTCTCGAACAGCTGGGTCAGGGCGGCCTCACGTCCCGTGTCCGGCGAGCCGGGTGCCTGCGGTCCCTCGGCGGACGGCCCGTCCATCCGTGCCGGGGGCGGCATGTCAACCGATACGGAGCCGGATTCGACGAACGTCGTTAATGGTGCATGTGGCCGGATTCCGGTCATATGATCGTCTCCGCTTCGGGGGGGATGGGGACCGGAGAGCTCGGTTTCGGAACGTGTGATCTGCCCACTCGGTTGAAGAGCGGGGTCAGCGTCACGACGACGGCGAGATTCAGTGTCATGGCGACCACCGCGGCGTATGCCTGCACCTCTTGGCCGCCCACGCCCAAGGGCACCAACGAGGAGAATCCGCTGTGTACCACCAGGAGGGTGCCCGCGGCCATGCCGCTCATCCACCCGACCAGTAATGCTCGGGGATGCAGGCGGCGGGTGAACACCCCGAGGGCCACGGCGGGGAAGGTCTGCAGGATCCAGACGCCGCCCAGCAGCTGAAGATTGATGGCGTCCTGGTTGCGCAGTCCGAACACGAAGACGACCGCCCCGACCTTGGTGCTGAGCGAGACCATCTGGGCGATCCGTGTCTGGTGCTTGGGCGTGGCGGTCGGATGGAAGTACTCGACGTAGATGTTGCGGACGAACGAGGTCGCCACCGCGATCGACATGACCGCCGCCGGTACGAGCGCGCCCACGACGAGAGCGCCGAAGACCAGACCGGTGAGGGCGGCGGGCATCAGGTCCTTGACGAGCAGGGGGACGGCGGTCTCCGCGCCGGTGGACGGGGCCTGGATGCCCGCCGCGAGCGCCGCGACGCCGAGCATGGCGAACAGCCCGAGCACCGCCGTCCACAGGGGCAGCGCCACCACCGCGCGGCGCAGCGTGTCCGGGCCGGACGCGGCGAAGGCGGCCGTCAGCACGTGGGGGTACATCAGCAGGGCGAGGGCCGAGCCGAGAGCCAGGGTGGCGTAAACGGGGAACTGGCTCGGATCGAGCGTCAACGTGGCCTGGGTCGTCTCCCCGCCGGACAGCGCGCGCTCCGCGCTGTCGAACATCGGCCCGGGCCCGCCGAACCGGTCGAGGACGAGGAAGGAGACGGCCAGGATCGAGCAGAAGACGGCCGCGCCCTTCATCAGCGAGATGATCGCCGGCGCGCGCAGCCCGTGCCGGTAGGTCGACACGGCGAGGACCGCGAACACGGCGACCAGCGCGAGGTCGCCGAGCACCCCCCTCGGATACAGGCCGACGGCGGCCAGGATCGAACGGATGCCCACCAGCTGCAGCGCGATGTAGGGCATGGTCGCCAGCACACCGGTCGCCGCGACGACCAGGGCGAGGGTGGGGGAGCCGTAGTGTCCCCGGACGAAGTCGGCGGGGGTGATGTACCCGTGCCGGCGTGCCACCGACCAGAGCCGGGGCAGCAGCACGAACGCCAGCGGGCACATGATCACGGTGTACTGCAGGGCGAAGAACCCGAGCGCACCCGTGCCGTACACCAGGCCCGGTACGGCGGCGAATGTGTAGGCCGTGTATATCGTCCCGCCGAGCAGGAACCACGTCGTCGGGGTGCCGAACTGGCGGTGCGCCAGCGCCCAGTCCTCCAGGGTGGGCAGTTCGGGAGCAGGCCGGAACCAGCGCGCGGCGACCGCGAGCAGAGAGGTGCTGCCGAGCACGACGAGGAACGTCGCCGTACTCATCGGATCGATCATCGGCCACCGTCCACTACGCCGGGCAGTACCCCTAGGTTGCGTAGTCCGCACAATCGGTTGACACGAAACCTCCCCGAAATCTGTGTAAACCAGACCGGACCTGTCGACAACCCTTGCAACAAGAACGCGGGAACATTCCGGAGGACAACGATGGTGAAGCCGACACGGCGGGCGCGACGTTTCGCGGCCGGTATCTGTCTGGCCCTGCCCATCGTGGCACTCCTATGGGTGCCCTGGTATTCCCATGACGCGCCGCAGCTGGCCGGGATGAAATTCTTTTTCTGGTACCAGCTCATCTGGGTGCCGGGGAGCGTGGTGTTCATGGCCATCGCCTACGTCCTGAGACGTGGCGCGGATCGCCCGCCTCGCGATCGTCATCCCACCTGCGACCGGCATCGCCGGTAGTACCGACCACGTCACTCCGTTCGGATCTCCGGGCGACTTTTCCCCTCGTAGTACCGAGCTGTTCTGCCATGTGTAGTACCGAGCTGTTCTGCCATGCCCTGAGTTCAGGAGGATCACACCCATGTCCGAAACCGGCACCACGAAATCGAGGTCGACTCCCAAGTCGATACTCATATGGACGACGGTCGCCCTGGTGGGCGCGGCCGCCTGGGGGGTCATCGCCCTGTCCCAAGGAGAGGAGATCTCGGCGATCTGGCTGGTGGCCGCCGCCCTCGGTTCGTACGCGATCGCCTACCGGTTCTACTCCCGGTTCATCGCCCGCCGGGTGCTCGGCGTCGACGACCGCCGCGCGACTCCCGGCGAACGGCTGGACAACGGGATCGACTACCAACCGACCGACCGGCGGGTGCTGCTCGGCCACCACTTCGCCGCCATCGCCGGTGCCGGGCCGCTGGTGGGCCCGGTCCTCGCCGCGCAGATGGGATACCTGCCGGGGACCATCTGGATCATCGTCGGGGTCATCGTGGCCGGGGCGGTCCAGGACATGGTCACCCTGTTCTTCTCGATGCGCCGCGACGGCAAGAGCCTCGGCCAGATGGTCCGGGACGAGATCGGCCCGATCGGCGGCGCCGCCGCGCTGATCGCGGTGTTCGCCATCATGATCATCCTGCTCGCGGTCCTCGCCCTGGTCGTGGTCAGCGCCCTCGCGCAGTCGCCCTGGGGCACGTTCTCCATCGCGATGACCATCCCCATCGCCCTTTTCATGGGCTTCTACCAGCGCGTTCTGCGGCCGGGGCGGGTCATGGAGACCACGGTCATCGGGGTCGTGCTCCTGCTGCTGGCCATCGTGGGCGGCAGCTGGGTCCAGGAGTCGGCCTGGGCGGACGCCTTCACCCTCAGCCCGCAGACCCTTGTCATCTGCCTGGTGATCTACGGGTTCCTGGCCTCCGTCCTGCCGGTGTGGATGCTGTTGGCCCCACGTGACTACCTGTCGACGTTCATGAAGGTCGGGACGATCGGGTTGCTCGCGGTCGGTGTGATCATCGTGGCGCCCCCGTTGCAGAACGAGGCGATCACCAAGTTCGCCGTCAGCGGTACCGGACCGGTGTTCGCCGGGTCGCTGTTCCCGTTCCTCTTCATCACCATCGCGTGCGGCGCCCTCTCGGGCTTCCACTCGCTCATCGCCTCCGGTACCACCCCGAAGATGATCCAGAAGGAGTCGCAGGTCCGTCTGATCGGCTACGGTGCGATGCTCATGGAGTCGTTCGTCGCCATCATGGCGCTGATCGCCGCCTGCGTGCTGGACCCCGGTCTGTACTACGCGATGAACGCTCCCGCGGGTCTGCTCGGCACCTCGCCGGAAAGCGCCGCCGCCGCCGTGGCGAAACTGGGCTTCACCATCACCCCGGACGATCTGCGCGCCGCGGCGGCGGCGGTCCAGGAGAGCAGCGTGATCGCTCGTACGGGCGGGGCACCCACGTTCGCCGTGGGGATCTCGGAGATCCTGTCCGGAGTCTTCGGCGGCGCGGCCCTCAAGGCCTTCTGGTACCACTTCGCGATCATGTTTGAGGCGCTGTTCATCCTGACCACCGTGGACGCGGGCACGCGTGTCGGACGTTTCATGTTGCAGGACATGCTCGGCAACATCTGGAAGCCGATCGGGCGTGTCAGCTGGAAGCCCGGCCTGTGGGGCACCAGCGCGGCGGTCGTGCTGGCCTGGGGCTACTTCCTTTACACCGGTGTCACCAACCCGCTGGGTGGCATCAACCAGCTCTTCCCGCTGTTCGGCATCGCCAACCAGTTGCTGGCCGCGATCGCGCTGACCCTCTGCACCACGCTCCTGATCAAGTCAGGCAAGCTCAAGTGGGCGTGGGTCACCGGCATACCGCTGGCCTGGGACCTGGCGGTGACGCTGACCGCCAGCTGGCAGAAGGTATTCCACGATGACCCCAAGATCGGCTTCTTCGCCCAGCGGGAGCGGTACGCCGACGCGCTGGCCGAGGGGAAGGTGATCGCGCCCGCCAAGAACCTCGACGACATGCAGGCGGTCGTCGTCAACTCCACCGTAGACGGCGTGCTGGCGGCGATGTTCGCGCTGCTGGTCATCATCGTCCTCGTCAACGCCGTGGTCGTGTGCCGGCGCGCGATACGGTCCCGTGACCTCCTGTCGACGGCAGAGGCGCCCTACGTCGAATCCAGCATCGTGGCACCCGCAGGGTTGTTCGCCACCGCGGCGGAACGGCGCGAGCTGGCCGAGGTGGGGGCGGGGAACAACGGAGCGGACAGCGAGCGATCATGACCGTGGCTGCACTGCTGCGCTTCGCCCGCTGGTACCTGCGCGAACTCACCGGTTCCGGTGAATACGACCGGTACCTCGCCCAGCACCGATCCCATTCGCACTCGCCGCCGCCATCACGGCGGGAGTTCGAGCGGCGCCGATCCGACCTGCGGGAGAAGAGTCCCGGCATCCGGTGCTGCTGAGGCGGGATCCGTCACCGTATCCGCGCCATCCTCGCCGGCCCCTCCCGCCCGTTCGCCCACCACATTAGGGTGAGCGGGCTGGAGGGGGCCGGCGTCCTGTCCTACCTCGGGGGAGACGACGACACTTCAGGAGACGACGTGGCAGCTCCATCGTCACCGCCGGCCCGGCCGGTCAGGTCCAGGACCTCAAGCCCCTGGGCGAAGCTGAGCACCGTGGCGCTGTGGATGCCCTTCCCGGCGCTGCTCTGGGTCGGAGGTTACGCGGGTGCGGAGCCACGGCTGCTCGGCTTCCCATTCTTCTACTGGTACCAGTTCCTGTGGGTTTTCCTGTCCGCCGGCCTCACCTGGTGTGCCTACCTCCATACGACCCCCACCCGCCCCACCCGCCCCACCCGCCCGGCGCGCACCGGCGCGCACCGGCCCGCCGATCGCGGAGAGCACGCCGACCGCGGAGACCACGCCGATCACGGAGGCCGCGCTGATCGGGGAGGCCGCGCCGATCACGGAGACCACGCCGACCGCGGAGGCCGCGCCGATCACGGAGGCCGCGCTGATCGGGGAGGCCGCGCCGATCACGGAGACCACGCCGACCGCGGAGGCCGCGCCGATCGGGGAGAGCGCGGAGAGAGACTCCGATGAACCGAGACGACATCGACATGACCGCTCTCACGGTCCTCGTGATCTTCTTTCTGATCGTCACTTTCATGGGGTTCGCCGCGGTCCAGGGCAGGAAGGGCCGCCACATCACGGGCACCGTGAACGCGCTGGACCAGTGGGGGCTGGCCGACCGGGGCTTCGGCACCCTCTCCTCGTGGCTGCTCCTGGGCGGCAACATCTACACGGCCTACACGTTCATCGCGATACCGGCGGCGATGTTCGCCTCGGGCGCGGTGAGCGGCTTCTTCGCCGTCCCCTACACCATCATCGTGTATCCGTTGATCTTCATTGTCATGCCACGCCTGTGGTCGGTGGCCCATCGTCACGGCTATGTCACTCCCGCCGACTTCGTGCGCGGCCGCTACCGGAGCAGGGGGCTCGCGCTGGCGGTGGCCCTGACCGGACTGCTGGCCACCCTGCCCTACATCGCGCTGCAACTGGTGGGGATCCAGGCCGTGTTCGAGGTGCTCGGCCTCGGGAGCAGCAACCCCCTCATCAACGACCTGCCTCTCGCCGTCGCCTTCACCGTGCTGGCCGCCTTCACCTACGTCAGCGGGCTCCGGGCACCCGCGCTCATCGCGGTCCTGAAGGCATTTCTGCTGTGCCTCGTCGTGACGGCCGCGTTCGTCGTGCTGCTCCATCGGCTGGGCGGCTTCGAGGCGATCTTCGCCTCGGCCCAGGAGAAGATGGCGGCGCCCGACCCGAAGACGGGGCGGCCCACCGGGGTCTTCATTCCGGGAGAGAGCGGCTTCTGGCCGTACGCCACGCTGGCTCTCGGGTCGGCGATGGCACTGGTGGTGTACCCCCACACGGTCACCACCGTGCTCGCGACAAGAAGCCGCGACGTCGTGCGCCGCAACGCCGCACTTCTGCCGGCCTTCACGCTGGTTCTCGGCCTGTTCGCCCTGCTCGGCTTCTTCGCGATCGCGGCCGGTACGCGCCCTGTCGGCGTGGACGGTCAGTTCAACCCCCAACTCGTGATCCCGCAGCTCTTCGCGGACCTGTTCCCGAGCTGGTTCACCGGCATCGCCCTGGCCACCATAGTCATCAGCGCACTCGTACCCGCCGCGATCATGTCCATCGCCGCCGCCAACCTCTTCAGCCGTAACGTCTATCGCGAATTCATCAGGCCGGGCGCGAGCTCCCAGGAGGAGCTGCGCGTCTCCAAGGTAGCCTCCCTTCTCGTCAAGTTCGGGGCGCTGGTCTTCGTGCTGTTCCTCGACAGGAAGTTCGCGCTGGACTTCCAGCTCCTCGGCGGAATCTGGATCCTGCAGACCTTCCCGGCGATCGTGGTCGGGCTCTACACCCGCTGGTTCCACCCCGGAGCGCTGCTCATCGGCTGGGCGTTCGGCATGGCATACGGCACCGTCACCGCCTACGGCATCGTCAACCCCGGAACCGGCAGGCACTTCAGTGGATCGCTCGCGGAGATCCCGGTCATAGGCGACGGCCGTCTCGGCTACATCGCCCTGACCGCCTGCGTACTGAACGCGGTCGTCAGCGTGGCCGCCACCTTCGCGTTCCGCGCGGCGAAACGGCCGGCGGGTCGCGACGAGACCTCGGCCGACGACTACCACGCGGACGTCGACGACCCGAGCGTCGAACCCCTCCGGGAGCTCATCCGGTGACGGGGACTCCTGGCTGCCGGCGGGCTGTCCGAAGGCTCTCCGGCCGTCCAGGCGAGGCTTTCCACGCGTTTTTATACGAGGTCTGGGAGCGGTACCGATATTGGAGACCTGCCGGGGCGGTCCGGATACTGTGTATGTGGACCGCGCCGTCGAAGGGCATGTCACCGACCATCCCCGAGACGTCGCTTGGATCTGCACCCGTTTTGAAGAGCTCCGCACGGAGGCCCTGCCCCCGCGAGCGGGCATCGACCTCTTGACGAAGGTGATGGACACATGGACGCGGACCTGAGCAATGCCGTCTGGCGCAAGGCGGCTCCGGGGGGCGACAGCGGTGAGGACTGTGTCGAGGTGGCCGTGATCGACGACCTCGACGAGGGGCACAAGGCCGGAGCCGGTCCGCTCTACGTGCTGCGCGACTCCAGGAACCCGGACGGCCCGAAGCTGTTCTTCACCCGCTCGGAGTGGGACGCCTTCGTCGGCGGCGTGAAGCTCGGCGAGTTCGACAACTGACAGAGCCGGGAGCCGGGGGCCTCGGCTCCCGGCTCTGAGGGATGTCCGGGGCTTGATCGGACATATTCCGGGTGCCTCCTGGTGGCCCAGAGGAAGCATTCAGAGCCGGTGCGATGTGTGTCGTCATCGTGGTGAAGACACACATCGCACCGGAAAACGCTCAGACTCCGATGTCCAGCGTGCCCTGGTCGTCCCGGGAGCCGAACGGCTCGTACGGGCGCTGACCGGTGGCGATCTCCTTGTTGAGCTGGAGCAGTCGGCTGACGATCTCGTCAGGATTTTGGGCCACGTTCTTCGGCCAGCCGTACGCGGTGGCAACAGCCTCGTCCAGCTCCCGATGAAGCGCCTTGAGGTCGGCGTAGGCACCTTCATCGACCAGGTTGTAGAGCCGTGTCAGCCCGAAGTTCTCCGCCGCGCAGATCTCCTGCCGCCGCTTGACCATTTTCTGCGCCGCCTGCGCGATCCGTTCCCTGATCTCCCCACTGATCGGATCCGGCCAGGGAAAGGTCATGAACACCGTGGTCGGGGTGTAGCGGATGTCGCCTTTCAGCGTCGATGATCTAGCCCATGCCCATGCGGCATGCGCAGATGATGAGAGAATTCCCATTGTGCAGTCATCATCGAAGGCGAACACATTCGTGAGATCGCTGGGGCAAGTCCATGCGTCTGTCCATGAGAACAGCGGCCGCTTACCCACGCGAATACCTGTTATGTAGCGGCTCTTGCCGTCCAGTGAATTGCGCATGTCGACGCGGGGACGCTCGAACTGCCACCACAGCTCGCGAAGGCGCTTGTCAGTTTTGGTTTCCCGAAAAGATTTTACTCGCTCGCGAACGATTTTTTCGGCAGAGGGGTACTTGAGCACCTGCTCCAGAGGGCGTTGTCCGAAGTCAATGATCCAACGGCGGGGGTGCTGCTTGGGGTCATGGGCGATGTCGTCGCCAATAAGGTACGGGCGAACAACTTCCCGATAGTCGGCCTTTTTGTCAGAAAGAATTGTTTCTGCCTCATGGTCCGAAAGAATAAAGTCCCCATTGGGGATCGGTCCTTGGAAACAGTAGCCTTTGCTTGAGGCAAGTATTTGTGCCTCCCCAGTGGAATCTTCCGTCGAACGCAACTCGGCGGTGATCCCCGACACCGGCTGACCATCAAGCAAAAATTCGGCCGGTGGGGACTGCGGGCGCTTGACCCAGGAGGCCAGGCTGACATGGACCTTGGCCTCGCCTGGCCATTTCTGGGTCGAGACCGCATCGGTGATCACGCCGCCATGAGCGGTGATGTATTCCAGGCTGGCCGATCGCGCCCGGTTCTGGGAGATCGAGTTGGTGCCGACGAGGCCCGCGCGCTGGCCCGGCTTCAGATGGTCGTGGGTCTTACGGAACCAGTAGACGCAGTAGTCCTTGATGCCGGTCTTGAAGGTCCGTTGCAGCCACTTCATCGTCTCGTCGCCCAGCGAGGCGCGGAGCTGCTGAGAGCCCAGGAACGGTGGGTTGCCGATCACACAGTCGGCCTCCGGCCAGGTCACGCGCAATGCGTCGTTGCGCTGGATACCGGGAAGCTCGGGCAGCGGCAGGGGATTCTCAGCATGGCCGAATCTCTCGATCATCTGCCGCTGGCCCATCCACAGGGTGAGGCGGGCGATCTGGACGGCGACGCCGTTCACCTCGATGCCAAGCATGTTGCGCAGCGGAACATACGGCGGAACGCCAGGTGGCACCGGAAGCCCGGTCTCGTCGGCCAGGCGCACCATCCGCTGCTTGAGCTCGTACTCCAGGGCGCGCAGCTCACGGTAGGCGACGTAGAGGAAATTGCCGCAGCCACAGGCGGGATCGAGGATTCGGAACTCGCACAGCTCGTCGAGCACCTGCCGGGCCTCGGCCGGGGTCGTCGTCGCCTCGATCCGCTCGGTCCACGGCCGTACGATCACAGGGCGGACGATCTTCATGATGTCCGACTCGTGGGTGTAGTGCGCACCGAGCTCGTGGCGCCCCTCGTTGCTGAGGAAACCCTCCATGAGGGAACCGAAGATCGTGGGGTTGACCTCTCGCCAGTCGTATCCGCACGCTTCGAGAAGGATCCTCAGCTCCCCCTCCACCAGGTCGATCTTGGCGGGTCTGGCGAAAAGGTCGCCGCCCGCGTACTGGGTCCCCTTGAGGAGGCTGGTACGGGGCCGGTAGTCGGGGTCGCCGAGAGCGTCGAACAGGCTTCCCAGGGTGATGTAGGTGTTCCACACCTTCGGATGGTCGAGCACTGCCCTCGCGAGGTGCTCCATGGCATGTCCCCGGAGCATCCCGCAGTCTTCGGCGAACATGACCCAGACGGTCTGGAGGACGAACGCGCCGATCTTCTCCCGTGAGGCCGCCTGCCGGGACACCATGCTCTGGTAAAGCTTCGCCATGGTGGTGGCGGCCTGGGTGGTCAGGCTCCGGTCGGCGATGTCGAAGATCGGCTCTTCGCTAGGACCGGCGAGGAACAGCAGGGTTTCGTACTTGTCGGGAAGCTCGTCGAGCGACAGGACCGCCCGAGGAGCCTTCGGATAGCGCCCAGGCTCCCATACCTCGAAGCGGTGGAAGGCGCAGAGGACCACGTAGGGTGGCGCCGGGCGGTTGGTGTCGGAGTCGGACGACTCCCGCCAGTAGGTCAGGGCCTGTGGGCGGTGCTGGTCGAGACGGCCGGCCTGTCCAGGAGCCTTCATCTCGATGATGCAGACGTCGCGCCAGTAGAGGTCCATGAAGCCCTGCGAGGACTGGTTGTCCTCAAGCGTGGCGCCGACCGCTCTGCGATCGCTGCCGTAGCAGGCGAAGAGATCGTTCAGAAAGGTCTGGGCCTCCGACCGCTCGGTGCCCTGGAAGTCCTTCCAGCGAGAGACGAAGTCCCGTAGGGCGGACTGGATCTCTTCACCACTGCGCAACGCCGCCTCCTGGCATCAGAACATCCGCTGCTGGTCGCCCCCGAAGTAGGTGGACTGGAACAGCTCCTTGCGGATCGCTTCCAATCTGTTGATCGCCGTGTCGAGTGCGACCACCAGGTTGGGATTGTCTACCGTGCGACTGACATTCTTGCGCGCCGCGTCCGCACGCCGGATGGCATCTTCGATTCCCGATATGGTCCCGGAGATCTCGCCCATCGCCTGCTCGTCGGCGTACTGCGCCGGGGATCGTACGTCGGCGGAGTTGTCGATCAATGGCCTCAGTTCGGGCGGCTGCTTCACGGTCTTCCCCCTCATGCTTGTCGAGCGGTTTCACCATATCTGGGAACCTCGGCTCACTTCGCGCACACGACCCTCATGTTCCCCCAAGGCGACCACCCGCCCCGGACCGGATCACTGTTGCCGCGCGGCCCGTCCGAGGTGAGTGTGACCACGGTCGACGACCTCGACGAGGGGCGGTCCGCTCTACGTGCTGCGCGACTCCAGGAACCCGGACGGCCCGAAGCTGTTCTTCACCCGCTCGGAGTGGGACGCCTTCGTCGGCGGCGTGAAGCTCGGCGAGTTCGACAACTGACGGAGTCAGGCCTGAAGACCCCCGTCCGGGACGGGGGTCTTTTCGTTCGGCGGTCCATGGCGGCCGGTCCCGGCCCGGTCTTTCCGGTCCGGGTGGCCGGGCCTGTACTTCTTCCTCACCGACTTCTTCGGCGACGTGGCCGATGTCCGCATGGAGGCCAATCTGGCCTTCCGGGTCTGTGTGTCCGGGTCCTGCCTGGCTCCTCCAGTGCGATTCTTTTCCCTGGCCTTGAAGGGGGAGACGCTCCCGCGACCCGTGCCTCCGGAATCCGGATATCCCGCTCTGACCTGGGCAAATGTCCGATCGGTCGTGAAAGCCGGGCCTGAGGGGGCCGGCCATGCGCGTGAGATCGACCGCGTGTTTTTTGAAAACACAATATTCCCCAAAAGTATTCTTATACTAAATTGGGGGTGTTTTTATGAGCTTGTGTGGATATGGCGAATATTGTGATTATTGGTGGATTCGGAGGATTGACATGAGGAGGGCTTATGAACTTCAACATGATCTTTCCTGGGGCGGGCCGGGCCGAATGCTGTCGCTGGAGGCGCCGCTGGCGTCGCCGCCGCTGGCGCAGGCGTTACTGGGACTGGTGGTGGTGAGCGCGGCACGGTGCGGAGCGGCGAGGTTCCCGGACGGTCGACGAGGTTCCCGGACGGTCAACGCGCATTCGAACGGGTTCCCGGCACATGCCGGGAACCCGTCGCCGTGTTCGGAGACGGTTCGCGCCGTACTCCCACTCTGAGGATCCTCCCGGTGACCGACGCAAGGGCGGAGGAACAGTGCGGTCAGGGGCGGCCGAGTGCGCGGTAGTGCCAGCCTGAGGCTCGCCAGGTTTCGGCGTCGAGGGCGTTGCGGCCGTCGACGATCTTGCGGGAGGCCACGACGGAGCCCAGCTCCTCGGGATCCATGGTGATGAACTCCTGCCACTCGGTCAGCAGCAGCACCACGTGGGCGTCCCTGGCCGCCTCCAGGGCGGAGATGCCGTAGGAGAGCCCGGGGTGGGCCCGGCGGGCGTTCTCCTGAGCGACGGGGTCGTAGACGGTGACCCGGCCGCCCTGCTCGCTGATCTTGACGGCGACATCCAGGGCGGGGGAGTCGCGGATGTCGTCGGAGTTGGGCTTGAACGCGGCGCCGAGCACGGCGACGGTGCAGTTGCGGAAGGAGCCTCCGGCCAGCTCGCGGGCCAGGTCGACCATGCGGGCCCGGCGGCGCATGTTGATCGCGTCCACCTCGCGCAGGAAGGTCAGCGCCTGGTCGGCGCCGAGTTCTCCGGCGCGGGCCATGAAGGCGCGGATGTCCTTGGGCAGGCAGCCGCCGCCGAAGCCGAGCCCGGGGTTGAGGAACTTGCCGCCGATGCGGTCGTCGAAGGAGAGCGCCAGGGAGAGCTGCTTGACGTCGGCGTGCGCGGCCTCGCAGACCTCGGCCATCGCGTTGATGAAGGAGATCTTCGTGGCGAGGAAGGCGTTGGCGGCCACTTTGACCAGCTCGGCCGTGGGATAGTCGGTGATCACCATCGGGATGTCCATCTCCAGCATGGAGGCGTACACCTCCCGCATGACCTTCTCCGCCCTGTCGGAGGCGACGCCGAGCACGATCCGATCGGGGTGCAGGGTGTCCTTCACCGCGAAGCCCTCGCGGAGGAACTCGGGGTTCCACGCCAGCTCGGCGCCCGCGCCGATGGGGGCCAGCTGTGCGAGTTTGTCGGCCAGGCGCTGGGCGGTGCCGACCGGAACCGTGGACTTGCCGACGACCAGGCACTCGCGCCTCAGGTGAGGGGCCAGTGACTCGATCGCGGCGTCCAGATAGGACACGTCCGCCGCGTACTCTCCCGGCTTCTGGGGGGTGCCCAGGCACAGGAAGTGCACGTCTCCGAAGGCCGCGGCCTCCTCGTACGAGGTGGTGAAGCGCAGCCGCCCGTTGGCCAGGTTGCGCCGCAGCATCTCCTGCAGGCCCGGTTCGTAGATGGGCAGGTCGCCGGCCTGTAGGCGGCCGATCTTCTCCGCGTCCACGTCGAGGCTGAGGACTTCGAAGCCCAGCTCGGCCATGCAGGCGGACGTCGTCGCACCGAGGTATCCGGTTCCCACCATCGTCAGGCGGTAGGCCACTGGTGCTCCTTTCGGTTCTGCCCGATTATTTGCCGCCAGAGTATCGGCATCTAACACTTCCACTTTGCCACCTGCGTAAACGTGGAGGGGTATACCACATGGGGTGGAGCGCTCCAGCGTTTGTTGGACGTCCTACTATTTCCCTATGAGCTACCCTCTCTACGCACTACCCGAGGAGCACCAGATGCTCCGCGAGACGGTCCGCGCCCTCGCCGACGAGAAGATCGCCCCTCGCGCCGCCGAGGCCGACGAGACCGGGGAGTTCCCCTCGGACGTATACAAGGCCCTCGTCGCGGCGGACCTGCACGCCGTGCACATTCCCGAGGAGTACGGCGGCGCCGGTGCCGACGCGCTCGCGACGGTCATCGTCATCGAGGAGGTGGCGCGGGCCTGCGCCTCGTCCTCACTGATCCCCGCCGTCAACAAACTCGGGACCGTCCCGCTGCTGCTGTCGGCCTCCGAGGAGCTCAAGCAGCAGTACCTTCCACCGGTCGCGCGGGGTGACGGGATGTTCTCGTACGCCCTGTCGGAGGCGGAGGCGGGCAGCGACGCCGCCGCCATGAAGACCCGCGCGGTCGCGGACGGCGACCACTACGTGCTCAACGGCGCCAAGATGTGGATCACCAACGCCGGTGTGTCGGACTACTACACGGTGATGGCCGTCACCGAGCCGGGCGTCGGGGCCAAGGGCATCTCCGCGTTCGTCGTGGAGAAGGCCGACGAGGGCGTCAGCTTCGGTGCCAAGGAGCGCAAGCTCGGCATCAAGGGCTCCCCGACCCGCCAGGTCATCCTGGAGAACGTGCGGATTCCCGCCTCCCGGATGATCGGCGACCCCGGCACCGGTTTCAAGACCGCCCTGGCCACCCTGGACCACACCCGCATCACCATCGCCGCCCAGGCGCTCGGCATCGCCCAGGGCGCGCTGGACTACGCGATCGGCTACATCAAGGAGCGCAAGCAGTTCGGCAAGGCCGTCGCCGACTTCCAGGGCGTCCAGTTCATGGTCGCCGACATGGCGATGAAGCTGGAGGCCGCCCGCCAGCTCACCTACGTCGCCGCCGCCAAGTCCGAGCGTGCCATGCACGGCGAGCCTCAGGCCGACCTCACCTTCATCTCCAGCGCCGCCAAGTGCGCCGCCTCCGACGCCGCCATGGAGATCACCACCGACGCCGTCCAGCTCCTCGGCGGGTACGGCTACACCAGGGACTACCCGGTCGAGCGCATGATGCGCGATGCCAAGATCACCCAGATCTACGAGGGCACCAACCAGATCCAGCGCGTGGTGATGGCCCGCCAGCTGCTGAAGTAGGGCCTGAACAGCGGAGGTCCGGTCCGGGCGAGGCTCTCGGACCGGACCTCGCATGTGCCGTTACAGGGCCGGCGGGAGACGGTCCACAGCAGGTCGGCCACACCGCAGAACAGATGCGGCGGTACATGAGTGACCATCTGCCCCCTCATTACTCATCGATCGCACTGTGCGATAATTCCACAGTTAGGCAGCTTTGGCCTTTCCCCCGGGCTAAGTGACGGAAGGGACAGGTATGGAGATCACGCCACAAGCAGTCGTCATCCCCAAGGAGACCGACCACCTCGAACAGGGGAAATACGGTCCCATCTTTCCGAAGACGCCCGCGTGCTACGGGTTCACCATCATCGCGAGGGTCAAGCCCGGCCGGGCCGGCACCATCCGCGACTACGGTTACACGCTCGCCAAGGCGCTGGAAGCCGATCCGCATATCCTCGCCCCGCTCAAGCTGCACTACCTGCGCTGGGTGCTCTTCGACGACGACACGCGATTCATGTACCAGGGGATCTTCGACACCGACTTCGACAAGTACACCGAAGACGCCATCGCGCTCTTCTCGCAGGCGGGGGTGAACACGGCCTTCGAGAACCTGGAGGGGTTCCCCGAGGACTGGAAGACCAACCCTGACGCGTTTGTCAGGTTCGTCCGTGAGCACCAGTGCCCGAGCTTCATCGAGTACGGGGAGTATCCGTACTTCACCGCCGACGAGATCAAGAAGGCTTTGCGGATCAAGGGCGCTCTGTCGGAGATGCTCGATCAGCTGCAGTGAGTTCATCGGAGGTGCTCGATCGGCTGCAGTGAGTTCATCGGAGGTGCTCGATCGGCTGCAGTGAGTTCACCCGCATGACCTGTTCGGAGATGAGATGGACGAGTTCAGGAGTGCACGCACGTACAACCAGAATCATGCGCCGCGCCCGTATGCCCCTGGTCGGCGGCGATTGAGCGTATACGTTTCGTGGAGCTATCCGGCCGAGGCCGGCAGAAACCCGGCCGAGCTCGACAACCGGTTCTCCACGATGACCGAAGTGCGGCGCGTGACCTGGCCGGCCTATGAGGAGCCACAGTGGTCCGACCCGCTCCGGTTCCAGCAGGGCATATCAGGAGGACTGGAACTGTTCTTCTGGGGCTGGCTGCCGTTCCAGCAGTTCGTCGAAGAGGCCACCGGATACGCCGTACCCGTGTACCAACGCGTCGATCAAGCCGGTTTCCATACTCCGCTGGATGAGCGGGTGCTGGCGGATACCGACACGTTGTTCGTGTGGGGGCTGGATCACATGATCACTGGGCAGGATGCCGCACCCGAGGAGATCGAGGCGCTGCGGCGGTTCCTCACCCGGGAAGGGACCTGCCTGGTCCTGGGGCCGCATCACGATGTCGGGGCATCGGACGACCTGGCCGTGCGCGACATGGAGTACCACCATCACGGCGACGCCTTGGTGCCGCGCCAGCAACGGTTCGGCAGGTACACCCGGTCCTTGATGGAAGGGCTCGGGGTGCCCGTCGAGAACCGCTACGGGTTGCGTCCTGCGGTGCGGGAAGCAGGAAAGATCACCCCGTTGTCCGTTGTCCGGGATCTGGACACCAAGGGCTGGTTGGCAGGGGTGACCCACTTCAACTTCCACATGCACCTACCGCACTACGCGGTGACCACCGACGATCCGAACGTCATCCATGTGCTGGGCAGGCAGCCGATCGACATGTCCAAGCCACACCCGTTCACCGAGGCCGGCAACACCGAGTTCAACATGTTCCTGTGGATGCCGCCGAGCGGTGATCGGGCCGGTGATGTGCTCATGGCGGACACCACGATCTTCAGCTCGTTGTTCGGCGTCGACGAGAGCTTGCGCGCCTTCTGGGGAAACATCGTCTCGTCGAAGTAGCGCCGCAGGAAGGTGGGTTCTCGTGGCCGAACAAACGCAGCATGTCGCGCTTGAACTCGACGATATCCAACGCGGGGTTCTCAGCCCTCGGCCGACCCCGTACGCGGCCACCTACGTCCTGTTCCGCATCGACGACCGCGTGCACGGGCGGGAGCTGATGCGGCGCGCGAGCGCGGTGGTGACCTCGGCCGCGGATTCGATGAGTCCCCTGGGCGAGACCTGGGTGAGCGTCGCGGTCACTTATCACGGCCTCAAGGCGCTGGGCGTGCCACAGGAATCGCTGGACACGTTCGCCTGGGAGTTCCGGCAGGGGATGGCCGCACGGGCGAAAGTGCTGGGCGACATCGACGAGAGCAGCCCCGAGAACTGGGAGGCACCGCTTGGCACGCCCGATGTCCACGTGGTGCTGGTGGCGCTCGCGCCTGACAGCGTGCAGCTGGAGGCCGCCATCGATCGCGCCCGCCCGGTATACGACGGCCTCCCCGGTGTGACGGCGATCTGGCGGCAGAATTGCCACGCGCTGCCTACCGAGACCGAACCCTTCGGCTATCGCGACGGCATCAGTCACCCTGCGGTCGAGGGCAGTGGCATTGCCGGGTCGAACAAGCTGGAAGTGCCGCTCAAGGCCGGTGAGTTCGTGCTCGGTTACCGTGATGAGATCGGCGGCCTCCAGACCACGGAGCCCGAGGTGCTGGGACGCAACGGCACCTATGTGGTCTTTCGCAAGCTTCACCAGCGTGTCGCCCTGTTCCGGCAGTATCTGAAGGACAACTCCACCTGCCCCGAGGATGAGGAGCTGCTGGCGGCGAAGATCATGGGACGCTGGCGCAGCGGCGCGCCGCTGGCACTCAGCCCGCTGCACGACGACCCCGACCTTGGCGCCGACCGACACCGCAACAACGACTTCCTGTACGCGCGGGACGATCCGGCGGGTTTCACGACTCCCGGCGGCTGCCACGTCCGCCGGGGCAATCCCCGCGACGCGTCGGTGGCCGGAGCACCGAGGCTGCACCGCATGATCAGACGTGGCACCGCGTACGGCCCGCCGCTGCCCGAGGGAGTCCTGGTGGACGACGGGGCCGATCGGGGGCTGATGTTCGCGTTCGTCGGCGCGCACCTCGGGCGGCAGTTCGAGTTCGTCCAGTCCGAATGGATGAACGACGGCGTCTTCTTCGGCGCGGGCAAGGCGAGGGATCCCGTCATCGGGGCCAATGACGGCTCCGGTGACTTCATCATTCCCCGGAGGCCGGTACGGCGGCGCCTGCCGGAGCTTCCGCGGTTCGTCGTCACGCGCGGCGGCGAGTACTGCTTCATGCCCGGACTGAGCGCCCTGCGCTGGCTCGGCGATCTCCAGGACTGAGGTACGGCGGCGCTGTCGCCCTGGCAGCGAACCTCGACCGGTGAACGTGGCGGCGTGCGGAGGGCGCGGCGATTCGGCGGGAGGCCGATCACCCGGGTACGCATGAGGGTGTTTCCTTTCGAGTGACGCGAACCGTGCAGAGGGAGGTACGGCCTAAGCCGCGCCCGCTCGTTACTCGCCCTCGTGGGTGAGTGTCCGCAGGAGGCGCGCCTTCAGTTCCTCCCGGTCGACACCGGCCAGGGCGAGCGAGCGCGGCACGGTGCCGACCTGCGCCTGCAGGATTCCGAGCAGCAGATGCGCCGGCCGTAGATCCTTCTTGCAGCCGACGGAGGAGAAGCCTCGTTCGAGCGCGAGTTTGGCCGATGCCCCCAAGTGCGTCGAAGGCTTGCCGATGTCGCTCGGCCGAGGGAGGTCAAAGGTGGCCAGAGACACCCCGGCCCCGTTCAGGCTGTGCTCGAACTCGCGATCCAGCGCCTCGCGGATCGCCCGACGGTCGAGCCCGGCCGAGGCCAGAACCTGATGTGTGGTGGTCTCCCGCTCGGCGGCGATCGCCAGCAGGAGATGGTGTGCCTCGATCGTCGCCGATCTGTCGTGGTGCGCGGCGCGCCCTCCCCGCTCGATGATGGTGTTGATGTACTCGTCGATGGCGGCCATCGTCAGCGCCTCCTCAGCGTCACGCCCGCGGTGATGAGCCGCTTGGCGTGTTTCTTGTGGACCGCCTGGCGTGTCACGCCGAGCGCCTCGGCGACCTGCGGCCAACTCCAGCCCGCTCGCATCGCCTGCTCGACGGCGGCGTCCTCTATCTGGTCGGCCAGGCGTCTCAACGCCGCCACGGCCGCCAGCGCGTCAGCGGGCTCCCGGGAAGCGGGACTCTCAACGTCGGACATGCAAGCAACCCTAGTTGACTAATTCTCGATTGGTCAACATGAGTTGCTAAGAGTGTCGCCGACCGCACCAGCCGAGGGGAGCGCCGACAACGAGTGCGCCGCCGTGCTCGGGCCGGGGGTCTCCACGCTTAAGGAGAGCGGACGGGGGCGATCGCCCTCGCGTGGCCGGTACGGCGGCTGAGGGGGCGCGAGGCGGCCGGAGTGGCCGCCTCCGTCGACGTGCGGGGGTTCCTACCGGTCGGCGAGGGGGATGACCGTCCGGACGTGTGGTGCGGACTGGGGGCAGCCCGGCGGGGGACCCATCGTCTCCGAGCGAGAGATCACCGTGAAGGAGGCCTCAAGGTTGGTGAGCTTCAGAAGCTTGAGGACCACGGGGGGAGCTCCGGCCAGGAGTAGCGGTGTGTCGTGTTCGCGTGCGTACCGTTTGATACCGATCAGCGCGCTCAGGCCGCAGGCGTCGATGAAGGTGACCCCGGAGAGGTCGATGATGACCGTGCCGGGGCAGGCGTCGACGGCTTCCTGTGCGCAGTCGGACAGTTCCGGCCTGGTGGCCAGATCGAGCTCACCGGCCACCGTGATGACCACGAAGCCGCTCGCGTGTTCGCTCGTGAGTTGAAGTGCGTTCATCGCCCACTTCCCTGCAGGCTCACGTGAATGTACGTATCCGGCCGGAGAGCGTCACTCTGACGTCCGGCCCCAGCTCGTCTCCCCGGTCGCGCCTTACCTGGCGCGAAGAAGGATGGACGATCTGAAGCCACGATACTCCTCAACGGTGCGAACCATCGCTTTCCGTGATCGTATAGCTTCGAAGCGAAGTGTAGATGCCTACCCGTATATGTGCCAGCTATTCAAGGAAACAGTTTGCGGGTGGCGCCTGTCCGCCCTCGGTCCGAGGGGCGGGAAAGGGGGTGCGGGTCGGCACTGAAAGCCGCTCTGAGCTGGGAAGATTCAGTTCGGCGAGTGGCTCGGAGTCAGGGTGTCGAGCGCCTCGCGCAGGCTGCCGCGCACCTCGAAGTGCCGGTCGATCTCCGCGCGCAGCCGGGGAGCGACGGCCAGGTCAAGCTCGCCTGTCGCCCGCACAACCGCGCAGGGACCGCTGCGCCACGCCTGAACGTCGAATGTTGAGATCACGGTCATCACCTCCGTGCGCCACTGACTGCCCTGACCGAAGATTGTCATGCGCATAAATCACTTTTTGCAGATGTTCTCCGTGGCCGTCCTCGCCGTCGGAGTCGCAGAGGGGGAGGCGGTCGGAGTCGACGGCGTGGCCGTCCCCTTCACGGTGACCTTCTTCGCCGGCGCGTGTTTCAGGCCGACGACCACCTCGATCGTGTCACCGAGGTTCTCCACCCGGCGCGACTCCGCGCCGGGTAGCGCGGCGGCGACGGTGCGCGCCGAGTCCTCGCGGCCCGGGCCGTACCGGACGACCGTCTTTTCGAAGCCCTTCTGCGGGGTGTTGCCGGCCGTCTCGGGCACCAGGAATCCGACCCGCTGCAGCTCGGTCCTGGTCTGCGCGCCCAGCCCCTTGATCGTGGTGCCGTTGAGAACCCTGAGGGAGATCCGCGCGGGCGGCACGGTCAGCGCGGGAGCCGAGGGGGAGGCCGAGGCGCTCGGGGTGGGCGTGGACTTGACGGGTTTGGAAGGCTTGACGAGCGTCTCGTCGGCGGCGATCCGGCGGAACAGCTCCTTGGCCGCCTCGGAGTCCCAGAGCACGGCGGACTCGCCGGTCGGCGTCCGGTGGTCGACGTCCGCGAGCGGGACCGTGGCGAAGGTCACGTCGTCCGTGGAGACGTTCTTGAGCTGGTCGGCCAGGCCGAGCAGGTCCTTGCGGAGCGCGTCGTCCACCCGGACCGTGTCGAGGGCGGTGTCGACGAACGAGGCCAGCCTGACCGGGTTGGTGAGCGTGTCGCCGCTGAGCGCCTGGTTCAGCAGTGCGGAGATCACCTGCTGCTGGCGGTCGATACGGTCGAGGTCGGAGCGGGCGGTGGCACGGGTGCGGGCATAGGCGAGGGCCTTGACGCCGTCGAAGGAGTAGGTGCCCGGCTCCAGGTTGAGCGCGGTCTTCGGGTCGTTGATCGGGACCGGCGTGCAGACCGAGATGCCGCCGAGCGCGTCGACCACGTTGATGAAGCCGAGCACGTTGACCTCGACGTAGTGGTGGAGGGTCAGGCCGGTGGCCGCCTGCACCGTGCGTGTCGCGAGCTTGGGTCCGCCGAGCTGGTAGGCCGCGTTGATCTTGTGCTGGCCCTTGCCGGGGATCGTCGTCCAGGTGTCGCGGGGGAGGCTGACCACGGTGACCCTGCGATGGTCCTCCGACAGGTGCATCACCATCATGGTGTCGGTGCGCTCACCGCTCTCGCGGCCCAGCTTGAGCTGGTTCTGCTGCTTGCGGGTGAGGTCGTCGCGCCTGTCGACGCCGACCACCAGGATGTTCATCGCGCCGGTGCTCGGCCGCGACCCCTGCAACCCCGCGTCGACCGACTTGATCTTCGTCGTCGCGTAGTTCGTCAGCGCCCACGTCACTCCGGAGCTGCCCAGGACCAGGCACGAGAGTGTGCCCGCGATGACGAGGCCGCGTCGCCTGGTGCGGGCACCCCTGGCTGACCTGCGGTCACGTCTCGGGTTCAATCGGATGCTGCCGTAGGCGTCGCCGCCCACCTGCACACCCGAATCCTCATGCGGGTCACGCATGCATGGCCCCCTAGGCTCCTGCTGGGTCGATGAGGTACCCGTTAGTACAGTAGCGTGAGCGACGCCATGAAGCAGTTCCCCGACTCGCCCGCGCCGGCGTCGTCTTCCGAGACACGCGTCTGGCCTCCGATCTCCGTCGTCATCCCGGTGCTGAACGAGGAGCGCCATCTGCGGGAGGCGGTGCGTCAGGTGCTGTCGCAGTGGTACGAAGGACCGATCGAGGTCGTGCTCGCGATCGGCCCCTCCCACGACCGGACCCAGGAGGTCGCCGACGCGATCGCCGCCGACGACCCCCGCGTGATCGTGGTTCCCAACCCGACGGGCCGCACTCCCAACGCGCTCAACGCCGCCATCGCCGCGTCGAGCAACAGGATCATCGCCAGGGTGGACGGGCACGCGATGCTCCCCGACGACTACCTCCGGGTCGCGGTCGAGACCCTTGAGGAGACCGGCGCCGACAACGTGGGCGGCATCATGGCCGCCGAGGGCGTCACGCCGTTCGAGCAGGCCGTGGCCCGCGCGATGACCTCCAAGATCGGTGTCGGCGGCGCCAGGTTCCACACCGGCGGCACCGCGGGCCCGGCCGACACGGTCTACCTCGGCGTGTTCCGCCGGGAGGCGCTGGAGCGGGTCGGCGGCTACGACGAGCACTTCCAGCGGGCCCAGGACTGGGAGATGAACCACCGCATCCGAGAGACGGGCGGCCTGGTCTGGTTCCAGCCCCGGATGCGCGTCTCCTACCGGCCAAGGCCCGACATCAAGGCCCTCGCCAAGCAGTACTTCCACTACGGCCGCTGGCGCAGGGTGGTCGCCCGCACCCATGAGGGCACGATCAACCTGCGCTACCTGGCGCCGCCGCTGGCGGTGCTGGCCATCCTCGCCGGCCTGGTGATCTCCCCCTTCCTCTGGCCGGGTCTGCTGATCCCCGGCGGCTACCTGGCGGCGATCCTGGCCGGCTCCGCGGTCACCGGCATCGGCCTGCCCGTCCCGGCGCTGGTGAGACTGCCGCTGGTCTACGTCACCATGCACATGTCGTGGGGCTGGGGTTTCCTGACCAGCCCGAGAAGGCTCGGCAAGCCGGGCTGACCCTTTCACCTTTCACCGAGGCGGGCACCCGTCAGGTTCACCGAGGCGGGCACCCGTCAGGGGCGGGCGTCGACCACCTGACCGGTGACATCGGAGGCGAGCACGTCCAGCGAGGTACGGGCCACGGTGTGCGGGGCGTCGCCCCGTTCGGGAACGACGCAGTTGACCCGTACCCCGCAGGAGGCCCATTCCCTCGCCAGCGACCGGGTCAGACCGGCCACGGCGGCACCCGCGGCGGAGCTCAGGCTGTCACCCACGTAGCCCTCGGCGCCCTCGGCGCCCTCAGTGCTCTCAGTACCCTCAGTGCTCTCGGTACGGGAGGGGGCGTGGAACAGCAGGCGGCCCCCGGTCGCGCGGAGATGGGGAAGGGCGGCCCTGGCGACGTTGACCGGGCCCAGGTGGTGCACGTTCACGCTCTCGGCGATCGCGGTGTCGTCCACCGCGTCGAGCCTGCCCGGGTACGGGGCGCCCGCGGCGTTGACCACGTAGTCGATCCCGCCCGTCTCCTTGGCGGCGCGGGCGAGCGCGTCGGCCACGGCGCCGGGGTCCTCGACACGTACCTCTTCGAGTGGCCCGGAGAGATCGGACGATCCGGGGAAGGAGAACACGCGGGCGCCGTACCGTCCGGCCAGCTCCGCCACCTCCGCGCCGGCGCTGCCGCCCGCGCCGAAGACCACCACGGTCCTGCCCGCCATCGCCTCGCGCAGGGCGGGGGCCGAGACGGAGGGAACCTCGCTCGCGGCGAGCCGCAGGAGCGTGTCGGCGATGAGGAGATCCACCGGGTGGGTGACCTTCATGTTCCGCTCGCTGCCCGGCACCACGTGGATCGGTACCTCGGGCAGGTAGCGCAGCACCACGCCGCAGTCGTCGGTGGGCGGCCGGTCACCGAAGCCGGGGTCGGCGAAGGCCCGCTCGTACGCCTCGCGGATCACCGAGAGCCGGAAGCACTGCGGGGTCTGGACACGGCGCAGGGTGGAACGGTCGGGGACGTCGCGGACGATCTCCCCATCCGGATCCCGCGAGATGACCACGATCGTGTCGGAGCTCGGGATCGCCACCTCGACGGCCGAGCAGGTCCTCAGCGCCTCGACGCAGTCGGCGATGATCCTCCGATCCGCCAGCGGGCGTACGGCGTCGTGCAGCAGCACGTCGCACTCCTGCGACCCAAGGGCCCGCAGCGCCCGCCAGGTGGTCTCCGGGCGGCTCTGGCCGCCCTCCAGGATCCGGGTGACCTTCGCGAAGCCGCCCGCCTCGACGATCCGCTCCACCTCCCCGGTGAAGCCGGGCGCCATCAGCACGATGACCTCGTCGATCTCCGGCGCCCCCTCGAACAGGGCGAGGGTGTGTTCCAGGATCGTCCGGCCCGCCACCTCCAGCAGCTGCTTGGGGGTGCCGAGGCCGACGCGCCGGCCGACGCCGCCTGCCAGGACCACTCCGACGGTTCGAAGACGCGGTTCACGTTCGGCCAAGATCAGATTCCTTTGACAGTTCGGATATGGCGAGCGTAATGGGTGCGTACCCGATCGTCCGGCGTGCTCCCGTGCTATCCCGTCAAGATCTAGCTACCCTGAGTGCGCACTCCCCGATTCGTACGGTGATCCCGTCGGATACGAAGGAGCCCGGATTGCCTGACTCTCACGCCACCTCCCAGACGGCCGCGGTCGTGCTCGCCACCACCGAGGCGTCCGCCCTGCGCTGTCCCGGCGGAACACTCCTCGACAGGCTGACCGGTCAGCTTGCCACACTCCCGGTGCGGGAGGTGCACGTGGTGGCCCGCTCCAGCGACATCATCCACGCGCCCGGCGGCACCCACATGATCGGGGCCGAGGGGTCGCGGGGGCTCGCCGACGACCTGCGCCGGGTCGCGAAGGTGGCTCGCTCGTCCATCGGCCCCGTGCTGCTGGTCGCCGGCGACCTGGTGGCGCACACCGAGGCGCTGGCCATGCTCGTGGAGCATCCGGCCCGTGACACCCGCGCGCTGGTGAGCGACGACGGCAGGGACGCGCCGGGGCCGTCACGCCCGCCGATCAGGATCGACGGCAGGTTCGTGGTGGCCGCGGGCACCTCCTTTCACGAGGTGGGCGAGGCGTGCGGCACCTTCAGGGGCGCGCTCCAGGTGGGCGTGTCCGACCTGGCCCGCCTCGCCGAGACCGCCGAGACGCTCGCCGAGCTCGCCGAGGCGGGCGGCTTCGGCCCGATGGACGGCGGCGAGGCCCCGCAGCTGCTCCTGGTCGGCCTGGTCCGCTCCGGTGTCCCGGTGCACGCGGCCGGGCTCGGCCGGCTCCACGGCGACCGGATGGCCGAGCAGGCGGACGTCGACTCGGCGGTGCCGAGGCTGGCGGAGGTCGACGAGGCCGAGGCCAGGCTGGACGGCGCGGTCAAGACCAACGACGGCTTCTTCGCCACGTACGGGGTGAGCTCCTGGTCCAGGCACCTCGTGAAGCTCGCCGCCAGGCTCGGTCTGACGCCGAACGCGATCACCGGGATGTCCGTCGGCCTGGCCGCGCTCGCCGCGGTCTGGTTCTCCGCGGGCACCCGGCAGGCACTGATCGCCGGGGCGGTCCTGCTCTACCTGTCGTTCGTGCTCGACTGCGTCGACGGCCAGCTCGCCCGCTACACCCGCGCCTTCTCGCCGTTCGGGGCGTGGCTGGACGCCACCTTCGACCGGGTCAAGGAGTACGCCGTCTACGTGGGCCTCGCCTTCGGGTACGCGGCCGGGCTGGACGCCACCGGCGGCGGGCCCGACGGCATCTGGGGGCTCGCGGTGGCCGCGATGATCCTGCAGCTGCTCCGCCACATGATCGATTTCTCGTACGCGGGGGCGCGTGCCGACGCCGGCCGGGTGGGCGCGGCCTGGGCCAGGACGCCGGGCTCGCTGAGCGACCCGGCCGACGCCGGCGCCAGGCGGCCGGTGCCGCTCCACGAGCCGGAACGGCAGGCCGCGTTCGCGGGTGCCGAGGTGATGCGTGCGCCCGGGGCCGGGCAGGCCGCGGATACCGGGGCTGAGCCGGATACCGGGGCTGAGCCGGGTGCCGGGGCTGAGCCGGATATCGGGGCTGAGCCGGGTGCCGGGAAAGGGGCCGGGGACGGCGGCGGGCCGGGTGCGGGCAATGCGATCGTGCGGCTCTCGCGGACCATGGAGAAGGCGTCCCCGACCCGCTGGTTCAAAAAGATCATCGTGCTGCCCATCGGGGAACGGATGGCCCTGATCGCGGTGACCGCCGCCCTCTTCAACGCCAGGGTGACCTTCGTCGCGCTGCTGGTCTGGGGCGGGATCGCCGCGACCTACATCCTCGCCGGCCGGATGGGCAGGTCGCTGAGCCGGTGACCGGAGACGACGGGCGCACGGGCGCACGGGCGCACGGGAGGGCGGGAGGGCGGGGCTGCCCGCCACGAGACGGGAGACCTCGGCGGGGCGGTGCTTCCTGCCATCGGGTCGGCAGGGCCCTCCGTGAGGCGGGCGGGGCCTGTCGCGGGGCGGGCGGGACCGGGCGGCTTTTCTTGAGGCGAGTGGAAAACGGGTGTGATCATGGTTTCTGTGCATATGACGCCGGTGCCGCGTAGCGCCGTGGTCGCCTACCGGGACGACGGGGTGCCATCGAGGGCCATGGGCGCGCTGGTCGCCGGGCAACTCCCGCCGCTGCCGCCCGCGATCGTCGGGATGTTCGTGACCGGAGTGCTGCTGCTGGTCGGCGTGGCCGGCACCGACGGGCTGGCGGTGTTCGCCCCCGCGGTGGCGCTGCTGCTCGCCGGTCCGGGCAGCTCCCACCCGCACGACGGCCGGCTCGACTGGCTGGTGCCGCCGATCCTGCGCCTCACCGAGTACGGCTTCGTGGCCTCGGTGGGCTTCGCGCACGACGTGCCGCCGTGGCTGATCCTCGTGCTGCTCGGCGCGATGGCCTTCCACCACTACGACGTCGTCTACCGCCTCCGGCAGCGGGTCTACCCGCCGGCCTGGCTGGCCACATCCGGCCTCGGCTGGGACGGCAGGATGCTGCTGGTCGCCCTCGGCGGCCTCGCCGGGCAGGTCACGCTGGTGTTCGTGCTGCTCTCGCTGTACCTGTGGTGCCTCTTCGGCTGGGAGAGCATCACCTGCTGGCTGGCGGCCCCGAGGCTCGGGGTGGACGCGGCCGACCTCGGCGCACACGATTGAGAACGCCCGGCAAACCCTCGATTACACGATCAGGGCCTGAAGGCAACTAACCTTTGGGGCCTAGGAGTGCCCGCCGGGAGGCTCTCACCCGAATGAGGAGTGCGCGTTGCTGGGAATGGTGCTGGCCGCCGGGGCCGGACGGCGTCTGCGGCCGTACACGGACACGCTGCCCAAGGCGCTCGTGCCGGTCGACGGCGACACCACGATCATGGACATCTCGCTGCGTAACCTCGCGGCGGCCGATCTCCGCGATGTCGTGGTCATCGTCGGTTACCAGGCGCAGGCCGTACACGAGCGCAAGGCCGAGCTGGAACGGCGGCACGGCGTGAAGCTCACCCTCGTGCACAACGACAAGGCCGAGGAGTGGAACAACGCCTACTCCCTGTGGTGCGCGCGCGACTACTTCGACCAGGGCGTGATCCTGGTCAACGGCGACACGGTGCACCCCGTCTCGGTGGAGGAGACGCTGCTGGCCGCGCCCGCGACCAGCGACATCCTGCTCGCGGTCGACGACGTCAAGAAGCTCGCCGACGAGGAGATGAAGGTCACCCTCGACGGTGACCGCCACCTGCGGCTGATCACCAAGTTGATGGACCCTGCCGAGGCCGCCGGTGAGTACATCGGCGCCACGCTCATCCGTCCCGGCATCGGTGGGCGCCTCGCCGACGCCCTCCAGGCCACCTTCGAGCGCGACCCGCAGCTCTACTACGAGGACGGCTACCAGGAACTCGTCGCCCGAGGCGAGAAGATCGCGGTCGCCCCGATCGGCGACGTCCCGTGGGTTGAGGTAGACAACCACGACGACCTCGCCAAGGCGCGGGAGATCGCGTGCCGATACTAGCCAGGATGCTCCCGGCACCCCTGTCCATGGAGGTGCGGCGGGGCGCGATCGCCCAGCTCGGATCGTTGCTGGCCGACAGCCGGGTGGCGACCTCCGGGCGGGTGGCGGTGGCGGTGGGGCCGGGCCAGGGAGACAGGATCACCTCGGTGATCGCTCCCTCGCTCGACGAGGCCAGGTTCTTCCGGGTCCCCGACGGCTCGGTGGACGAGGCGATCTCGCTCGGCGCGGACCTGCGCAAGGGCGCGTACGAGGCGGTCGTGGGCATCGGCGGTGGCAAGACCATCGACGTGACCAAGTACGCCGCGTCGCTGGCCGGGATCCCGATGGTGGCGGTGGCCACCAACCTGTCGCACGACGGGATCTGCTCGCCGGTGGCCTCGCTGACGCACGACGGCGGCAAGGGCTCCTTCGGTGTGCCCATGCCGCTGGCCATCATGGTGGATCTCGATTTCGTCCACGACGCGCCTGCCTCGCTGGTCCGCTCGGGGGTCGGCGACGTGGTCAGCAACCTGTCGGCGATCGAGGACTGGCAGCTCGGCGCGAGTGAGCGCGGGGAGCCGATCGACGGCCTGGCCTGCGCGATGGCCCGCACCGCGGCGGAGGCGGTGATCGGCAGGTCCGACTCGATCGAGGCCGACGCGTTCCTGACCGTGCTGGCCGAGGCGCTCATCCTGTCGGGCATGGCGATGGTGGTCGCCGGGTCTTCCCGTCCTTCGAGTGGCGGAGACCATGAGATCCTGCATGCCGTGGATCAGCTTTTTCCCGGCACCTCCAACCACGGCGAGCTCGCCGGGATAGGTGCCGCGTTCTGTTTCTTCCTCCGCGAGGACTCGCGGAGGCTCGACCAGGTCGTCGACTGCCTGCGTGGGCACGAGCTGCCGGTCAGCCCCACCGACGTGGGGCTGACCGCGGCCCAGTTCGCCGAGGCGGTCATGCTGGCGCCGTCGACCCGCCCCGGCCGTTACACGATCCTTGAGCACCTGCGCCTGTCAGAGCCGGAGATTCGCGATCGGGTGGAGGGTTATGTCCGGGCCGTCGGTCGCTGAGCTCCGTGCGGTGGCCCAGCCGCACTCGACCATGGAACGCAACAGCGGCGAGCACTGGGCCGGCGTGCTCTACATGCGCAAGCTGTCGATCTACGTCACCTGGTTCCTCGCCAAGACGCCGATCACGCCCAACCAGACCACCTGGCTGATGATCCTCACCGGGTTGCTGGCCGGAGTGGTGCTCGCGCTGCCCGGCCTCTGGGCGGCCGTGCTGGCGGCACTGCTGGTCCAGCTCTACCTGCTGCTCGACTGCTCCGACGGCGAGCTGGCCCGCTGGACTCGCCGTACCTCGATCACCGGCGTCTACCTCGACCGGGTCGGCCACTACTTCGCCGAGGCCGCCCTGCTCATCGGGCTGGGGTTCCGGGCGTCGGAGATCCTGCCCGACTGGTACACGGTGGTGGGCTTCGCCGCCGCGCTCGGCGCCATCCTGATCAAGGCGGAGACCGATCTGGTCGACGTGGCCCGCGCCCGCTCAGGGCTGGTCGCGGCGACCGAGGCCTCGGCCGAGCACTTCCAGTCGCGCGGGCTGGGCCTGGCGCGTAAGGCCGCCGCGGCACTGAGGTTCCACCGGATCGTGCAGGCGGTCGAGTTGTCGCTTCTCGTGGTGGTCGCGGCGATCTGGGACGCGATCAACGGGGGTCTGGCCGCGACGAGGGTGCTCGTGGTGGCCTGCGTGGTGGTCGCCGTGCTGCAGATGATCCTGCATCTGATCAGTATTCTGGCGTCCAGGCGGCTTTCATGAGGAACCGGATGGCATTCGGGCGCGTCGTAGGTGCGAACACCTTACTGTTTGGCAGGTGTTCGCCGACGGTTCCGATACGCTTGTTTCCGGTAAACAAGGAAGCTTTGACCCTGCCAGAATTGCCCGACCCAGCAGACTCGGTGATCATGAACGTATGCTCCGTACGTGCTCTCGACGCGTCAAGGCGATGACCCGTTGAAGATCTCGTGCGTCATCCTCACCATGGGTAACCGGATCCCCGAGCTGGACCGGGCGGTCGAGTCCGCGCTGAACCAGGTCGACGGCGACGTCGAGGTGGTCATCGTCGGCAACGGCGTCGATGTGCCCGAGTTGTCGGTCACCGTGCCCGAGGGGTCCTCGGCCTCGATCAGAAGTGTGCGGCTGAGTCACAACACGGGCATTCCCGCGGGACGCAACCGGGGCGTCGAGGAGTGTACGGGCGATGTCGTCCTCTTCCTCGACGACGACGGCTGGTACGCCGACCCGGGGCTCGTCTCCCACCTGCGAGAGCGCTTCTCCACCGAGCACGACCTCGCGGTCGTCTCCTTCCGGGTGAAGGACCCCGACGGCGGTATCGGCCAGCGCCGCCACGTTCCCCGTCTGCGGGCGGGCGACCCCGAGCGCTCCTCCCCGGTCACCACCTTCCTGGGCGGCGCGTGCGCCATCCGCCGGTCGGCGTTCCTCCAGGTCGGCGGGCTTCCCGAGCGTTTCTTCTACGCTCATGAGGAGACCGACCTGGCCTGGCGGCTGCTCGGCGAGGGCTACCGCATCGAGTACGACGCCAAGACGGTCATGTACCACCCGCAGGTCCCTCCGACCAGGCACACCGATTTCTACCGGCTCAACGCACGCAACCGGGTCTGGCTGGCCCGCCGCAACCTTCCCTGGGCGCTCGCGACGCTCTACCTGCTCAACTGGATCATCCTGACCCTGCTCCGCGAGCGCTCGGGGCCCGCCCTGCGCGCCTGGTTCAAGGGCTTCGGCGAGGGGCTCAGGGAGCCTGCGGGGGAGCGCCGCCCGATGGGCTGGAAGACCGCCTGGCGCATGCTGCGCCTCGGCCGCCCACCTATCGTCTGAATCCCGGTCAGGCATGGACGTTTACACCCTCGGCGAGGCGTTCGGCGTGGTCACCAGCGGCCGGATCCGCCACGAGCACGAGGCCAGGCTGGACGTCGCCGGCGCCGAGTTCAACGTCGCGATCGGGCTGTCCAGGCTCGGCCACCGGGTGAGCTGGCTGGGCAAGGTCGGCGGTGACGAGCTGGGGGCACGGATCCTCACCGTGCTGCGTGGCGAGGGGGTGGACGTCTCAGACGCCCGGGTGGACGAGGGGTCGCCGACCGGGATGATCCTGAAGGAGTCGAGGCTCGGTCAGGCCGCCAGGGTCACCTACTACCGCACCGGCGTCAGGCTCGCCCAGGGGAACGTTCCCGTCGACCGGGTCGCGGCATCGCGCGTCCTGCACGTCAGCGGGATCACCGCCGGGTTGAGCGCGCGGGACGCCATGCACGCCGCGGTACGGGCCGCGCGGACCGCGGGGGTCCCCGTCTCGGTGGCGATCGACTACCACGACCAGCTCTGGCCCGACCTGCGGGAGGCCGAGGAGATCCTCAGCGTGCTGGCCTGCTCGGCGGACGTGCTGTTCGTCCGGCAGAGCGAGCTTGACCTGGTCAAGCCCGCGCTCGCCGGAGACCGCGAGGTCATCGTGATGCGCGGCACCCGGGGGGCGAGCGTCCGGGTCGACGGCGTCCGTCATGACGCCGCCGGAGTCTCCGCACCCGTGGTCGATCCCAACGGCTCGGGGGACGCCTTCGTCGCGGGCTATCTCAGCGCGGCGCTGGAAGGACTGCACCCGACCGACCGGCTGCGGCGTGGATTCCTGCTCTCCGCCTTCGCCTCTTCGGGCCCCAGCGACTGGCAGGGTCTCCCGACCAGGGCCGAGTTGCCCCTGCTGGAACTCGACGGCTGACTTCGTACCTGGACCGCCGGGGTGCGCTCACCCGGGCGCGGGCCTCCTCGAACGAGCCGGAGCCGTTCACCCGGTCGTTATTCGGTCGCTCGCCGCCCCCCGTTAAGTGATCATTGACGTATGTCCGCACGTGAGATTGTTGTGCTCGGTTCCGCCAGTGCGGTTCCCACCCGTACCCGTAATCACAACGGTTATCCGCTGCACTGGGACGGACACGGCCTGCTGTTCGACCCGGGAGAGGGGACGCAGCGGCAGATGATTCACGCCGGGCTCAGCGTGCACAACATCAACTGGATCTGCCTGACCCATTTCCACGGCGACCACTGCCTCGGCGTGCCGGGGATCGTCCAGCGGATGTCACGGGACGGGGTGGCCGAGGCGAACGCGGCCTTTCCCGCCAGTGGTGCGCTCTACTGGGAGCGGCTGCGGCATGCGACGATCTTCCACGACACCATCCGGATCCGCGAGCAGCCGCTCGGCGGCTCCGTGGCGGAACTCGACACCACCGGCGCGCCGTTCATCCTGACGGCCCGCCGGCTCGACCATCCGGTGGAGGCGTACGGCTATCGCCTGGTCGAGCCCGACGGCATCACCATGCTGCCGGACGAACTCGCCGCCCGAGGCGTGCACGGCCTCGCCATACGTCGGCTGCGGGAAGACGGCCAGGTCACCGCCGGCCAGGCAGCCAGGGTCGCCTCCGAGGCCGGCGTCCGGCGGCTGGGGCTCACCCATTTCTCCGAGCGGTACCGCGCCGAGGACGAGCACCGCTTCGCCGACCAGGCGGCCGCCGCGTTCCGTGGCGACATCGTCGTCGCCCACGACCTCGACCGCATTCCAGTCCCACCCCGCAGACGGGCGTGAAATGCTCCGACGTCCCGTACGCCGGAGCGGTTCAGGTCCTGCGGGCCGGCAGGTCCCCCTCGCGGAACTCCACAGCCGGATACTCCCGGCCGCCGACGGCGACTGCGCATCAGGTACATGAACGTTTCTCCAGGTGGGAACGGATGGGCTACAGGGTCAGCGGTAGACGAGGCCGGCGCCGACCGCGACCACCTCGCCGTACGGCTCGTGCCCGGGGATCAGCGGCAGCCGGTCCACCCCGAGGTCGCCGCTGACCAGGTGCAGGTCGGTGCCGCAGATGCCGCACGAACGGACGGCGATCACCACGCCGTCGGGTGCCGGTGTCGGATCGGGCATTTGGGTCACGGCGAGCCGGTCCGGTGCCGTTACCACTACGGCGTACATTGGCTTCTCCTCGTTCGGGTCACGCGAAGACGATCAGGCCGCGGGTCTGGGTGCCGGAGCTGAGCGCGTCGTACGCCTCGTCCACCTGATCGATCCGCCATCTTCCGGAGACCAGGTCGTCCAGGCGCAGCCGCCCGGCGAGATAGAGGTCGACCAGATCGGGGAAGTCGACCGGTGGATTCGACGAGCCGTATTTGGAAGCGATGATCCGGCGTTCCCCGTTGAGCAGGTGTCCCGGGTCGAAGGAGAGAGTCGCACCGTCCGGATACCCGGCGATCAGCACGCAGGTGCCCTGGGCGGCCAGGACGCGCGTCGCGATCGGGAACGCGGACGGCGCACCGCTGGTGACGAACGCGTAGTCCACGCCACCGCCGGTGATGTCGAGGATGCGCTCGGCGGCGTCGTCCGCTGTCGCGTCCACACAATGCGTGGCGCCGAGCGCTGTGAGCGCGGGAAACTTCTCCGGCACCACGTCGACGGCCACGATCGGGTACGCGCCGGCCAGTGCGCCCGCGTGCAGCGCGCTGATGCCGACCCCGCCGCATCCGACCACCACCATGCTCTCGCCGGTCCGCACCCGCGCGGTGTTGCGCACCGCGCCCACCCCGGTCGCGGCGGCACATCCGATCAGCGCGGCCAGGTCCAGCGGGATCCGCGGGTCGACGGTGACCACGGCGCGTTCGTTCAGCACGGTCAGCGGCGCGTTGGTGGCCGGGCCATAGTGGAAGACCTCCGCGCCGTCGAGGTGAAACCGGGTGGTGTGGTCGGCCATCCGGCCCAGGGGCGGCTGGGCGGTGCACAGGGCGGGCGCTCCCCGCAGGCAGGTCCGGCACCGGCCGCAGCCGGGCGCCCAGGAAACGATGACATGGTCGCCTTCGGCGACCGACGTGACGCCGGGGCCGACCGACTCGACCACCCCGGCCCCCTCGTCGCCCAGCACGATCGGCATCGGGATCCCCGTGTGTTGGCCGTTCATCGTGTACAGGCAGCTGTGGCAGACTCCGGAGGCCGCCATCCGTACCCGTACCTCGCCCGCGCGGGGTTCGTCGACGTCCAGTTCGACGACGCGGTGCGGGGTACCCGCCTGAAACAGCACCGGCGTGGCTACGCGCATCGGGTTTCCTCCTTCAACGGTCAGCCGGCGGCCGGCCCGGATATGTGGATC